>CAWAPP010000008.1:0-539370 GCA_963783935.1 uncultured Actinomycetota bacterium | reverse complement strand
TAGCGGGGCGAGCAAGGTCCCCATTACCGAGATCGCCGATCCGCACAGGATCAGGCGAATGAGCCACGCTTGTACAAGCACATCATACCCAGCCCTCGCTCGCTAGCTCGACTATAGTTATGTTAAGTGTGATCGAGCTAGAGTCCGGCGAGCGGGCTAACTAACCGTTGCCCGGCGCAGTTCGGCGAACGCTTCGGTCAGCTTCGGAGTCGGCCATGAGGCATTAAGGCCGCTTTGGGTTAGGCAGGACCCAGACCCTGGTCGGGCCGATCGCTTCCTGCGGCCCTGCCGCTGCTGATTTTTGGCCGAATGCGGTTGGGAAAGCGGTCACTCCGAGTATGGCCAGGCAGCGCGGTCGCAGGGTCGCCAGCTTGGTGGTCAAGATGGCGCCGCCCTCGATTAGTTCAGCCGCGCTGAGCTCATCGGCGCGGGCGGTGGCTCGGGCGGCGACGTTGGTGATGCCGAGGCCTTTGTCGAGCAGCAACCCCTGCTCGGCGGGGTTGAGCAGCCGGTCGGTGAAGCCAGAATTGTGCAGCGCCAGCCGAGAACCGGTTGCCTGGCCTGGCGAAGTGGTGCTGGTGGCGGGTGAGTAAAGACCAGGATTAATTCCGCAAAAAAGCACCAGGAGACCCGGTGCGACGACATCGGGAATTGTCCGCCCGGCAGCGGACGCCAGTTCGGCGGCGGTCTGCTTGGCTAGCCTGGGCGGTCGAGGAGGGTTGACGCCCAGGCTGCCTTTGGCGCTGGCCTCGAAGACCCGGAACGGCAGGAGCCGCTTGGCGACCAGGCCCAGGCGCTCGTCCGCCTTGCCTACCGAGATCCGCGCGGAGCCTTCTTCGCCGCCAGTATCCGCTGGACGACGGCGGCGACCGCGATCGGATCGGCGCCGTTGATTCTCGTCGCGCTCCATGAGTTGAACGGCCTTCGCCTGCGCCGCCGCGTAGACGGTGTCTGCGGTGCTTGCCTGCGCCAGTTTCCGGCTGCCAGTGAAGTCGGTGCGGAAGTTGCCCGGCTGGACCAGGGTGACCTGAACGCCGAACGGGGCGACCTCGTAGGCGAGGGCTTCGGCGAAGCCTTCGAGCGCGAACTTGCTCGCGCTGTAGAACGCCTGGAATGGAATGCCGATCACGCCGCCGATCGAGCTGAGCAGCACGATCCGGCCGCGGCCCTGGGCGCGCATCGAAGGGAGCACGGCCTGGGTGCTGCGGACCACGCCCCAGAAGTTGGTCTCGAACTGGGCCTTGGCCTCGTCGATCGAGGTGAGTTCGGCCGCGCCAGCGACTCCCCAGCCTGCCGCCGCCACCAGTGCGTCAACCCGGCCATGATCCTGCTCAAGCTGGGCGACCCCGGCTTGGACAGCCGCCTGATCATCGACGTCCATCACCAGTCCTTGCCAGCCAGCCGAGCCGGTACCGCGCAGCTCGCGCCGATGACCGTCCAGCCGGCCGACGCCAGCCGGTCGGCGCAGGCTCGGCCGAGGCCCGCTGACGCTCCGGTAACCAGAACGACCCGAGGTGTTGTCATCCTGGCACGTTACTTGGCGGCGCGGCTCACGGCCGCGGCGAGTGCCCTCGAGGTCAGCCACCCGTCGTGCTGGTAAACGATCTTTCCGGCCCCTGAGGTCACCTCGATCCACGGAATGTCCTGAACGCCATAGCCGTCGGCCACGCGGCCGCTCGTGTCAGCGACCACGGGGAAACCACGTTTCGCGCCGCCACCTGGGCAAGCAGGGCGGGCAACGCGGTCAGGTTGGTCTCGGTCTGTGACTCGTCCACCGCCACAAGCGACGGCCACCCCTTGGCCAGGGCTTCGCGCTGGTAAGCCGTGAGCAGCTTGAGTTCGGCCCGCAGGTCGGAGACCTCGCTGACCCAGCTCGCCAGGAAGACGATCAGGTGCGGATGCCCAGGCCCGAGCCTGACCTCGCCAGCCTCATCGGCGCCCCCGATGACCGGGAGCGACACTGGCGCGGCCGGGCCGACCGACTTCGCGAGCGTCATCGGCACAAGGCCATGCGGCACCGGGTGCCGGCAGGATCCCTTAGATACCTTCGGCGAGCAGGTCCGCCTGCTGACCAACGCCCGCGTAGGCCATCTGGGTCAGGTAAAGGGTGGCTCTTTCCCGGCCGGGTCGATGAGGTAGATCGCCGGCTGGTGATCGATGTTGCCGTGTGAGGCGGCCACGTAGACGTGGTACGCCTTCCAGACGGCGGCGAGCTGGGCGGGACCGCCGGTCAGGAAGTCCCACGATCTCATCATCTGGTGCGCGACCGAGTAGGCCCGGACATCGGAAACCGCGGTGGCGTCCGGGTTGGCGTTGATGCCGAGCAACTGGACGTGCCTGGCCGCGGCCGGGCCGAGCATGCGCACGGCCTCGGTCATGCTGACCGTGCTCAGCGGGCAGACCGTGGTGCAGCGCGCGTCGACGAAGGCGATGACAAGCGCCTTGCCGCGGAACTTGCTCAGCGACACCTTGGCGCCGGACTGATCAGTCAACGTGAACGGCGGCGCCGGCGTGCCTGGCAGGGCAGTACCGGGGTCGACGTCAGGGTTGTGCGCCGCCTGGGCGAATTTCATCCGTTCTGCGCTGGTCGTGCTCGGCTGCGCGGGCTGGCGCTGGCCATCACCGTGATGACCGCGACCAGGACCGCCATGACCGCGATGGGACCCCGGCTATGAGAGCGAGGCGTCTGCGGCTGGGTTTTTCCTGCTGAACTGCCACGGGGCCATACTACTCACTGACGGCGTGTCGTTCCGGGGAGCTGGCCTTGCTTCCGGAAACGTGGAGACCGCCGGGCCTTGTTGACCCAGGGTCTCCGCGCTGCCGGAGGATTCGCGTTAGTCGCCGGTGGCGCCGCCCCGAGCTCTTGGATTTCGACGAACTCGCCCATGGAGCCGCCGCGCCGGAGACGGTGACCTCGTGCCACAGGCCGCCTGAGGAGTTGAGGCCGTTACCCGAGTTTTTTCCTGGCTTTTTGTCCGACAGGAAGGTGTAGAGCGGGTGACCGTTCCAGGTCGCCTGCATCGTGCCATTCGAGCGCGTGATCGTGCCGAGGGTGCCGGTCGCCAAGGCCGGCGGTAACCGGGCCTTCAGCGGCGGCCAGAACTTAGCGCATTGGCCATTGCAGTTCGATTTCGTGCTTGTGTCAGGCACGAACCAGTACGGCTTGAACCCCTTGGCGTTGGTCAGCACGGTCGCGCCGCCGATCATGGTTGTCTTCACCACGATAGACGCCGTGCTGCCAGACCCGGCGCTGCCGCCGCTGCCTGACCCGGTGCTGGTGCCCGAACTGCTCGAACTCCCGCATCCGGTGGCAATCAGCGCGGCCGCGGCCAGCCCGACCGGCACCAGCCATCTCTTACTCATCGAAATTCTCCGTTCCCTTGACCGGGTTCCTCCACCACGTTGATTACGTAACGTCACGCAATTTAGTTCAGCGCCTGGGCGTATCGATTGCGACTCGCCCGCAGGAAGGGATCAGAAAGTTCCGGCTTCCCGCCCGATAACAACCCAAACTGAACCTAGCTAGCCGACCGGACGTACCCAACAATATGTACGTGGACCGTACCGGCCTGGCTGATAGCGCCCCGCTATCAAGCAGCGAAAGGCGCAGGCTAAGATGTACCTGCCCACGCTGGTGATCGCGACGGTGGCGGCCTGGCTGAGCTGGCGGGGCTGGATCGCGCTGGGGACGTCAGGGGTGGTCAGGTCGGTCAATGCGGGCCGCTATGAGCTGGCCGGTCCGGTGGTACTCGGGTTCGTGTTCCTGGTTCGCGTCATCGAGCATTTCCGGCTGGCGCAGCGAAGGCCGCTGCTCGCGCGGAGGGCACCTGCTGATGTCTGCTACCTGTTTTCTACGCGTTGTTCGTGGTGCCCCTCGTCGTGTTCATCGGCACGGGCTTCGCCGGGCTGCTCGCGAGGGCCGAACCCTGGCTGGTGCTGCCGAGAGTCGCTCAGGTGCCTTCTGGTGCTTCCTGATCTTGGCTGTTCTCGGCATCGACGCGGTCGATTGGCTGGCGCACCTGGTCAATCACAGGGTCACTGCCTTCTGGCGCCTGCACGCGGTGCATCACTCGCAAGAGGAACTCAGCATCCTGACGACGTACCGCGCGCACCCGCTCGTGCACGTCAGCTTCTTGTTCTCGGCCATCCCGATCCTGGCGGTCGAGTCCAACACGGCGACCCCGGCCGTCGTGCTCACGATCTACGCCTGCCTCGGCGCGCTGCCGCACGCGAACGTGCGGTGGACTTACGGGCCACTTGGCCGGATTATGATCAGCCCGGCGTATCACCGGATCCATCATCGCGCGACTGGTCGCCTCGATATCAACCTCGGCACGGTCTTCACCTTCTGGGACGTGGCGTCCAGGCGGGCGGTGTTTCCCGAGCGCGGTCCTGGCCGGGTCATCGCGCCGACCGGCCTGGCCGGACGGCCGATCCCCGTCGAGCAAGCCGAAGGCCGCCCGCGGCTGGTCCGGACCATGCTCGTCCAGCTAGCCGAGCCCTTTACTCCTACCTCCTACCGTACGGAGCCACGATGACCACGACCGCGAAGACCAAGCTGTTTGCTGCCCAGCCACGAGTTCCCCCATGCTCTGGGCGCTGTTCGTCGTTGAATGCCGGCCTGCTGGTTGCCTCGGGAATCATCCATTTCCATCTCTGGCAGATCGCCTACCGCGACGTCCCGACGTTCCGCTACCTGTTCCTCATCCAGGCCATCGGCGCGGTTCTCGCCGGGCTCGTGCTGCTGGCCACAAGGCAACTGCTGATCGTGATCGGATGCGCCTTGTTGATGGCCGGCACGATCGTCGGCTTCATCACCGTGCGCGAGGGCACCCTGTTCGGATTCCACCTGCCGTTCATCTCTGGGCTGGCCTGGACCGTGCTCATCGTGGAAGCGGCCGCGATCGTGATGCTCGCCGTGACCGCCTGCCTGCCGCGAGGCCTGGCGGTCGTAGCAATCGGGCGCCTAGCTCAGCCAGATGCCGTGACCTCGTGCCAGAGACCGCCGTTCAATGCGACGTTGTTGCCGCTGGCCTGACCAGGCTTGCTGTCGGCGATGTAGGTGTAGAGCGGGTGACCGTCGTAGGCGGCCTGCTTGGAGCCGTCGGAGCGGGTGATCGTGGTAATCGTCCCGGTCACGCCTGGGCCGGCCTTGACCGGCGCCTTGACCGGCGGCCAGTAGGCGGCGCACGAGCCGTTGCAGACGGACTTGGTCGGCTGAATCCGGCGCGAACCAGTACAAGGTGAAGCCCTTGGAGTTCGTGAGTACCGTCACGCCCTTGATGGTCGTGGTTTTCAGCTCTGAGCCGCTGCCTGCCTGGGTCGACGAGCTGCCGCCGGCCCCGGCGAGGGAGAAGCCGGTGACGAGCAGCGCGATCAGCGCCACCGCTCCGATCGCCGCGCCGACGCCGTGCTCGCCTGCCGGCACCCGGTCGTGCAGCTTGCCAAGGAACGAGGCCGGCCCTCTTCTCGCTCGCGAGCGCGGGCATCAGAGCGAGACCCGCCAGGACCACGAAGGCGGCGATCTCGATGACGGCGGCGACGATCCCGGCCGTGGTACGAACTTCCTTGAAGCCGAACAACCCGAACCAGACCGTCAGCAGGTAACCGCCGAGAGTCGAGATCGCGAAGCCGGCCCCTGACACGGCGGCGATCCGGCTCCCGGTCGCGGCCACCGCGATCGCGAGCAGGAACGCCGCGATTATCTGGAAAAGGAAGAGAACGCCGATGGTCGGGATCGAGTTGTAGCCGGTCAGGTACAAGTCAAGGTGGATCGCCGCGGTCGCGGCCAGCAGGGCGGCGCCCGCGTACCTCAGCAGGAGCCGCTCAATGCGCGCTCGGTCGGCGGTGGGTCCTGAGTTCATATCACTGTTACGTACGTCGTCAGGCTCACGGTTCACTTCAGGCTCACCTCGGCGGCCAAGTTGTCGGTATGCGGGCTCAATGAACTGAGCTTGGCACGGCCGGCAAAAGGCCGGACCCTACTAGCCGAACTGCTAGCCGAATATGACGATCTCATGGTCGTGACGAAAGCCGAGATCCCCGGCTGGCCCGGCACAACGATGTCCCAGCGATGCTGTTCCGGGCAGGGCTATAGCTACGCGGGCTCACGCTGATCGACCTTGACCTCGTGATCGGCGCGGGGAAAGCTGCTACCCCGATGGGAGCCGGAGATCCGACCTGGCCGAAACTGGCAGGAAGCTGACAAGGGAAGAAGGCATCATGCGAATCGCCACGATCGACCAGCGGCTGTGCCTGGTGAGCGACAGCGGCACCAGGGCCGTCGACGTGCACGCCGCCAGCGGCGGCCAGTTCGACGCCAGCGCAGCCGCCATCTACGACCGCTGGGACAGAGTTCGTGGCCTGGGCCGGCTCGGCGAGCTGCCTGAGCCAGTACCGTTCAGCGCCAGCTCCCTCGGCTCCACCGTCCCCGGCTCCCCGGCAGGTCTTCGCGATCGGGTTGAACTACGGCGAGCACGCGAGGGAAACCGGCATGGCGAAGCCGAGCGGTTCTCCCCGGTGTTCACCAAGTTCCCCTCCTGCATCACCGGCCCGCGCGGGCAGATCACGCTGCCGCCCGACGGCCACACTGACTGGGAAGTCGAGCTCGTGGTCATCATTGGCAGGCGGGCGTTTCAGGTAGAGGCGAGTCAGGCGTGGGATTATGTAGCCGGCTTCGCGGTCGGGCAGGACGTATCCGAACGCATCACCCAGGCGGCCGCCGTGCCGCCGCAATGGAGCATGGGCAAGTCCTTCCCCGGCTTCGGCCCGGTCGGCCCTGGCTGGTGACGCTTGACGAGTTCGAGGACCCGGCTGACCTGGAGCTTGGCTGCTCGATCAACGGCGAGGAGATGCAAAAGGGCCGCACCAGCGACCTGATCTTCGACGTGCCCGAGCTGATACAGCAGCTGTCTACGGTAGTCCCGCTCCTGCCCGGCGACCTCATCTTCACCGGCACCCCCTCGGGCGTCGGCATGGGCCGCAAACCACCGCGCTGGCTCGCCCCCGGCGACGTCCTCACCACGTACATAGAAGGCATCGGCGAACTGCGGCACGAGTTCATCGCGGGATAAAGGAGTAGGCAAATGAGCCTGCATGGATTGCTATCGGTCACGATCGGCGTACCCAACGTAGATGAAACAGCCGCTTACTACACCCAATTCGGGCTCGCCCCGGAGCCCGATAACTGGTTCAGCACCACGGACGGCGGACGTCAGTTGCGGCTCGTGCCCGCGGCGGTACGGTGCCTGCGCGAGATGAGGATCGGTGCCGATGACGGCGACGATCTTTCCCGCGCCGCGGCGAACCTCGCCGGTCTTGGCGTACCGCACGAGCTGAACGGCGACACCCTCCGTACCGCGGAGCCGGTTACCGGTGCGCCGATGGTTCTCCAGGTCGCGCCGCGCATCCGGCAGGAGCTGCTGCCGGCCAGCCTTTACAACGGGCCTGGCCGCTACGACCGGATCGGCGATCGTGCGCCCGGCTTCATGCGGACCGATCAGGTGCGCCCGCGCAAGCTCGGGCACGCTGTGCTCGGCAGCACCAATCACGAAGCCACGATCGCCTTCTTCACCGATGGCCTCGGCTTCAAGATCAGCGACCGGATCAAGGGCGTCGGGGCGTTCCTTCGCTGCTCGACCGATCATCACAATGTTCTCGTGCTCGGTGCGCCCGTGAGCTTCCTGCACCATACGTCCTGGCAGGTAGCTGACATCGACGATGTCGGCCGGGGTGCTTGCGCGATGCTTGAGGGGCGGCCCGAGCGGCACGTCTGGGGCCTCGGCAGGCACTACGCCGGGTCCAACTTCTTCTGGTACCTCAAGGACCCGGCGGGCAACTTCTCTGAGTATTACTCCGACATGGACTGCATCATCGACGATCAGCTCTGGACGCCCGAGGATCTTGAAGGGCCCGCGGCTTGTTCGCCTGGGGTCCGCCCCCGCCGCCGTCCTTCCTCCGGCCTGATGACCTGGCCGCGATGATGACCGGCGCTCACGCCGCTCGTTGAAAACGGCCCGAAACGTTCACCGTACGACACTCGTGACACAACAGCCATCTTGGGCATAGGTTAAGCGGCGCAGCCGTTTTGTCGATGCTTGAGGAGGGCTGTATGCGTTTTATCAATCGCCCAGTCCGTGCCGGCGCCGTTGCCGTCATGGGTCTGGCGATCGCCGGGTACACGAGTGCCTACGCGGTGACCGGCGCGATGGCGGCGCCATCGGTTTCCGGGCCGCATCTCGTCACGCTCAAGGGCAGCGTGAACCCGACGACCGACCGGATCACCAGCGCTCATACCAGTGCGCGCATGTCGGTCGAGGTGTCGCTGGCTCCCAGGAACAGCGTGCATCTCGCGAGTGCGATCAAGGCGCTCTACACGGTAGGCACCCGCTCGTACCACAAGTGGCTGCGTGCGGGCCAGTTCAATGCCGAGTACGCTCCTTCCGCCGCGACTAGGGCCGCGGTCGAGAATTACCTCCGGAGCGAGGGCCTGAAGATCGCGAAGTCAAGCTCGCCCTTCCTCGTCCGCGCCGTCGGCTCCAGTCATCAGGTATCCGATGCTTTCCACACCACGCTGAGCAACTACCGCGACCGGCACGGCGCGCGGTACTACTCGAACTCGACCGCGGTCGAACTGCCCGCCGCGATCGCGTCGAAGATCGAGGGCGTCATCGGCCTGGCCAATACCGTCCGCGAGCAGACCAGCATCCTGCGGGCACCGCATTCGTCGGTCAGGACCAGAGGGAACAGCGCCGCTCACCGGACGGCGAGTTGCGAGACGGCCTACCCGACCGAGCAGCAGTTCGCCAACGCCATCCTCGGCATCAGCGGCTTCCCGTTCGGCTACGGCGGCGGCTCCGGGCTGCAACGGCCTGACCCCGTCAGCAGACCAACTCGATCTACGACGCACCGAACGTCGGCACGCGCGGCCGAGCAAGGCGCCGGCCAGACCATCGCCGTGTTCGAGCTCTCCGCTTACCAGCACTCCGACATCGCCGACCTGGGCGCACCAGTTCTACGGCGCCGGCTACACCCCGCCGCTGACCGACGAGAACGTCGACGGCGGCCCGCTGACCCCGATCTGCCCGGCCGGCGACACGTGCCCGCCGGACTTCAACGGCTACGCCGGCGACATCGAGGTCGACGCCGACATCGAGACGCAGCTCGCGGTCGCGCCGGACGCGCGCATCTCATCGTCTACAACGCGCCTAACGACTTCACCGGGCAGACCGAGCTCGACGAGTACACCCAGATCGCCAAGGACGACAGCGCGGCCTCGGTCAGCTCGAGCTGGGCGGTCTGCGAGAACGACGCGCCGCCGGTCTCGTCCAGGCCGAGAACACCATCTTCGAGCAGATGGCCATGCAGGGGCAGAGCATGTTCGGCGCCGAGGGCGACACCGGCGCGTTCTCCTGCATCCGGTCCGACGGCACGACGATCCTGAACGTTCTCGACCCGCCGAGCCAGCCGTGGGTCACCAGCGTGGGCGGCACCTCGTTCGAGAACTTCAACCCGGGCACCAAGCGCACCCGAAGTACCCGACCGGGTCGAGACGGTCTGGAACTACCGAACCTGTGCAACAGCGCGGCCGGCGCTCAACGACGGCCTGACCGGCTTCGACTGGTGCGCGGGCGACGGCGCCGGCGGCGGCGGCAACAGCCAGTTCTGGGGCCGGCCGTTCTACCAGAGCGGACCTGGCGTGAACAGCTCGTTCACCCAGCACGCCAACGGCACCACCGAGTGCTCGCTGGCCAGCACGGGCACCCCGTGCCGTGAGGACCCGGACGTGTCGGCCAACGCCGACGAGAACACGCCGTACGCCGAATACTGCACCGGCAACGCGAACACGCCGTTCAGCGTCTGCGGCACGTTCAGCGGCAATCAGACGCCGCCGGGCTGGTTCGGCATTGGCGGCACCAGCCTGTCGTCGCCGCTCTGGTCGGGCATCGCCGCCGACCGGGACAGCTTCCGTGGCTCCCGCAGCGGAAACGTGAACCCGCTGCTCTACATGCTGTACAACCTCGCTCCGCAAGTACTTCCACGACATCACCGGGCAGGCACGCCAGAGACCAACAACGGGTTCTTCCCGACGACGCCACGGCTACGACGAGGCGACCGGAATCGGGACCCCGAAGATCGAGGAGATCATCAAGTCCCGTCAGACCGCTTAGTCACAGTTCCGCGCGTGGCGCGGGAACGGATTTGAACCCGTTCCCGCGCCACGCTCTTTTGTTATGCAATTGGGTCTGGTCAAAACTAGTTTCCTGTGTTAACTAATTTCTCGCCAATTTGACATAGCGATCGAACCGTGACAGGACGCCTATCCGTGACATAGGTTAAGCGGCGCAGCCGATTTATCTATGCCTCTAGGAGGGCTGTATGGGTCTGACCAGTCGCCCAGTCCGTGCCGGTGCTATCGCCGTCATGGGACTGGCGATCGCTGGTTCCGCCAGCGCCTTTGCCGCGAGAGGTGCGATGGCGGCACCGGCTGTCACCGGGCCGCATCTCGTGGCGCTGAAGAGCAGCGTGAACCCGACGACCGACAAGATCACGGGCGCTTACACGAGCTCCCGCATGTCGGTCGAGGTAGCACTGGCCCCGAGGAACGCCGCGGGGCTGGCGCGCTCGCTCCGGGCGCTGTACACCAAGCACAGCGGTTCCTACCACAAGTGGCTGCGCACCGGGCAGTACGACGCCAGGTACGCCCCGACCACGGCGACCCGCGACGCGGTCAGGAATTACCTCAAGAGTGAGGGCCTGAGGATCGCGAAGTCGAGCTTCGCCGTTCCTGGTTCGTGCCGTCGGCTCGAGCCGTCAGGTAACCACCGCGTTCCACACCACGCTGAGCAGCTACCGCGACCCGCACGGGACGAGGTACTTCGCCAACTCAACCGCGGTCGAACTGCCCGCCGCGATCGCGTCGAAGGTCTACGGCGTCGTCGGCCTGACCAACACGGTCCGCGAGCAGTCCAACATCATGCGCGCGCCGCACTCGGCCCGCGCCGCGAGGCAACCGCCCCGCTCGCCGCCGGCAACCCGCCCGCGCTGCGAGACCCCCTACCCGACCGAGCAGCAGCTCGCCACCGCGATCCTCGGCGCGCGGCATCCCGTTCGGTTACGGCGGCGGTCCCGGCTGCAACGGCCTGACCCCGCGCAGACCAACTCGCATCTACGACGCACCGCACGTCGGCGCCGCGCGGCCAGGGCAAGGGCGTGACCATCGCCGTGTTCGAGCTGTCCGACTACCAGCAGTCCGACATCGACACCTGGGCGCACCAGTTCTACGGCCCGAGCTACACCCCGCCGCTGGTCGAACGTCAACGTCGACGGCGGCCCGCTGACCCCGGTCTGCCCGGCTGGGCGACGAGTGCCCGCCGAGCTTCAACGGCTACGCCGGTGACATCGAGGTCGACGCCGACATCGAGATGCAGCTCGCGATCTCGCCGGCCGTCACGCACCTCATCGTCTACAACGCGCCGAACGACTTCACCGGGCAGACCGAGCTCGACGAGTACGCCGCGATCGCCAACGCCAACCAGGCCGCGTCGGTCAGCTCAAGCTGGGCCGTCTGCGAGAACGACGCACCGCCGGCCATCGTCCAGGCCGAGAACACTATCTTCGAGCAGATGGCCATGCAGGGCCAGAGCATGTTCGGTGCCGAGGGCGACACCGGCGCGTTCTCCTGCATCCGCTCCGACGGCACGACGATCCTGAACGTTCTCGACCCGCCGAGCCAGCCCTGGGTCACCAGCGTGGGCGGCACCTCGTTCGAGAACTTCAACCCGGGCGCCAACCCGAACCCGACCTACCCGACGGGCCAGGAGACGGTCTGGAACGTCCTCAACCTGTGCAACGCCGCGGCCGCCGACGAGGACGGCCTCTCCGGCTTCTTCTGGTGCGCCGGCGACCGGCGCCGGCGGCGGCGGCAACAGCCAGTACTGGGGCCGGCCGTTCTACCAGTTCGGCCCGGGCGTCAACAACCCGTTCACTCAGCACGGCAACGGCACCACCGAGTGCGCCCTGGCCAGCGGCCGGCACGCCGTGCCGCGAGGACCCGGACGTCTCGGCCAACGCCGACGAGTACACCGCCGTACGCCGAGTTCTGCACCGGCAACGCCAACACGCCGTACAGCGTCTGCGGCACCTTCAGCGACACCAGATCGCCGCCCGGCTGGTTCGGCGATCGGCGGCACCAGCCTGTCGTCGCCGCTGTGGTCAGGCATCGCCGCCGACCGCGACAGCTTCCAGGGCTTCCGCACCGGCAACCTGAACCCGCTGCTCTACATCCTCGTACAACCTCGCCCCGAACGTCTACTTCCACGACATCACCGGCGCGGGCACGCCGACACCAACAACGGCCTCTTCCCGACCACCAAGGGCTACGACGAGGCAACCGGAATCGGCACCCCGAACATGACCGCCCTGATCACTGAAAGCTCTAACCCCTATTCACTGCGGCGCGGGAGCAGCCAACTGCCCCCGCGCCGCGGCGCTTCCCTCAAGCTTCAGATCAGGCAGGACCGGCTCGAGCCACCGCGGCATCCACCAGGCATGCCGCCCGAGCAACGTCATCACCGCGGGCACCAGCACCATCCGCACCAGCGACGCGTCGATCAGTACCGCGAACGCCATTCCCGAGCGCGAGCATCTTTATCGTGGGCTCAGAATTCAGCACGAAGCTCGCGAAGACCACGACCATGATGCCGGCCGCCGTGGTGATTACCCGGGCGGTCGCGCCGATGCCGATGGCGACGCTGCGGTGCGGGTCGCCGGTCGCGACCCAGGCTTCGTGCATCCGCGAAAGCAGGAACACCTCGTAGTCCATGGACAGGCCGAACACGATGCAGAACACCACCATCGGCACGTAGGCGGGGATCGGCAACGTCGTATGCAGCCCGATCAGGCTGGCTCCCCAGCCCCACTGGAATATCGCCACGATGATGCCCACCGCGGCGCCGATCGACAGCAGGTTGAGGATCGCCGCCTTGGTCGCGATCACGATCGAGCGGAACGCGGTGGTCAGCAGGATGTAAGAGATCGCGATCACGGCGAGGATGAGCCAGATGCAGCCGGCCGGTGATCCGGTCGGTGAAGTCCAGGTTGCCTGCCGTGGTTCCGGTGACGTAGGTCGTCACGTGCGACTTCGGCAGCACGTTGTCCCGCAGGTTCTTGACCAGGTCGCTGGTCGCCGTCGCCTGCGGCCGCGTCGTCGGGATCACGTTGAAGATCGCCGTGGTCCCGGCTCGGTTCGATCAGCGGCGGCGAGACCGACTTGACGCCGCTGGTCTTGGCCACGTTCGACTGCATGGTCTTCAGCAGCTGATCGTCCGCTGAGCTTTTCTGCTTCGGCAGCTTGACCACGACGGTCAGCGGGCCGTTCACCCCGACGCCGAAGCCCTGGGAGATAAGGTCGTAGGCCCGGCGGTTGCTTTGGGACGGCGGGTTGGTGCCGTTATCTGGCTGAGCCAGGTTGATCGAGAACAGCGGGATCGCGATCACGACGAGGACGACCACGCTGAAGATCGCCCAGGGCCAGGGGTTGTGCGCTCACCCGCCTGCCCCACCGGGCGAAGGCGCTGCGCTCGTGTTCCTCTTCGGTCTTGGCGGCCGTCCGCTTCGCCTGTTCGCGGACCGAGATGCCGGCCTTCCTCGCCTGGAGCCGGTCCCGAAGGCTGCGCACGGTCTCGTTGACTCCGCCCATGAACGCGGGCACCAGGGTGAGCGCGACCAGCATGGTGAGCGCGACGACGATCGCCGCGGCGAGGCCGAGGGCGCCGACGAAGCTGACCCCGGAGATATATAGGCCCAGGATCGAGATCACGACGGTGCTTCCGGCCACCACGATCGCGGCCCCCGAGGTTCCCTCGGCGTGCCGCGCCGAGGTGATCACGTCCATGCCGGTGTCCAGCTGCTCGCGATGCCTGGCCATGAGGAACAGGCCGTAGTCGACCGCGACGCCGAGGCCGAGCAGGGTGGCGATGACCGGAGCCGTAGTTGGGAACGTGATGCTAGCCGCGAGTATCCCGAGCAGCGAAAGCCCGGCACCGACGCTGAACAGGGCGGAGACCAGTGGGATGGCCGCCGCGATCAGGGAGCCGAACATGAAGAGCAGCAGCAGGAGCGCGCAGCCAAGACCGATCGCCTCGGACGTGGTGTCGCTGTTGGTCTGGCCTATGTTGCCGGCGCCGGCGCCGTAGTCGACGCGGAGACCGGCCTTGGTGGCCGGGTCCACGGCCTGGTTGAGCTGGTTGAGGTAGCTGGTTTCGAGTGAGAACGGGTTGACGTTCCACGACACGTTCGAGTACGCGATGCTGCCATTTTTGGAAATCTGTCCGCTTGTCGAAGAAGAGAACGGGCTGATCGCCTTGATGACGTGGGGAGCTTGGCCACGTTCGAGGTCGCCTGATTGATCTCGGCCTGGTCGGCCGTTACGTTCCCGCCTGGCTTGGAGAAGACGATCTGGCCGCCGTAGCCGCCCTGCTGGCTGAACGTGTCGTTAAGCACGTTCAGACCGTTCTGGGACTCGCTGCCAGTCACCGTGTAGTTATTGATGTAGCTGCCGCCGAACGCGTGCTTGGCGCCGAACAGCCCGCCGAGAATGATCACCCAGCCGAGAATGACGATCCAGTACCGCCTGGCGGCGAACGCACCGAGCCGCTCAAGAACGAGGTTCACTGCCCGATGGTGCCTGGCTGGTCAGCGCCTCAGCCTCATCCGAGACGGGTGAATCGCCGCTAGGCCCAGTGCGGGGACGCCCCGGCAGGCAGCGGCACCTCAAAGGCGTTGAGCAGGAAGGAGACCAGCGTGTAGTACCCGCAGAGGGTGACGAGCTCGACGAGCCCTTCGTCGCCGAGCAGTTCCCGCGCGGCGTCGTAGCTCTCCTGGCTCAGCTGGCCCGTCCTCGCCAGCTGGCTCGCTGCCGTGTATACCGTCCGTTCGTCTTCGGCCTCGAACGGCGGATCCTCGCCCAGGCCGATTGCGTCGATGATGGCGTCGGCGACGCCGCGCTCGCGCGCCATCCGCGCGTGCGCCCACCACTCGAACTCAGCTTTCCACCTGGCACCGACAGTGATGATCGCCAGCTCCGTCAGCCGCCGCTCGATCGACGTGCCGTACCGCACGGCAGCACCGAGCGAGCTGAGGTGCCGCCCGACCCCCGGAGCATGCACGAACGCGTTGAAAGGCCCGCGCAAGCCGCCGTGCTCGTTCACCATCAGGTCACCACGAGTGCCGACGATGTCATTCCATACTTGCTGTCCGTCTGGTCCAAGCTCGTCAAAGCGCAGATAAGGCAGTCGACTCATACCAGGACACTAACCCCGCGCAGTGCCGGGGTCCCGCCGGGTTTCGACTGTTCCCGGCGCGTCCCGCTGGGTCCCCGCGCGCGGCGAGGCCCAGCGTTGTCCCGGCGCTGGCGTCCTGGCCCCAGCTCCGGGACGATGCTGGGCCTGCGATCCACGCTGGCGTGCTCGGCCGAGACCGGTATGCGGCTAATGCCTGATTCGCGAGCGCAGGCTGACGGCGTCGGGCCGCTCGGTTTGGCCGACGGAGTCACGGGCGCGGCGGGTCGATCGGTCTCAGCAGCATCGATGGGTCATGTGCGGTTGCGTGGGCCCGGCGGGCCGCAACGATGGCCCATGGATGTTGTTTCCGCAGCATCGCTGGGACATTGTTGGCCGGCGGCTGGCAGCAGCATCGCTGGGACATCGTTGCGCCTGCTCCTGGCACTACGGGTGATTTGTCCGCCCGGCCTGGCGCCGCCCGGCCCGGTTGCCGCTGCGGGTGCGCTCAGTCCGGCTGGTCGGCTGGTTTGTGGGCGACGAAGCGCAGCATCCAGTCGACTGTGACCGTGATTCGGCTGAAGCCGATGACGCGGAGCTGGACGAGGGCGGACGCCGGGTCGATCGGGTTGTAGGTGTCATCGACGTGGAAGTGGTGCAGGTCGTTGCTGGCCAGGCTGTCTGAGGCGATGAGGACGCCGCCTGGCTTCAGCATCCGGAACGTCTCGGAAAGTAGCCGGTGCTGCTCAGCCAGAGTGGGAATGTGGTGCAGCATCGTGAAGCAGCCGACCGAGTCGAAGGTGCCATCGGCATAGCCGGGAGCGGTCGCGTCGCCGGTCACGACCTCGACGTTGGTGCCCGCGAACCGCTTGGTCAGGAGGGCCGCCGCTTCGGGATCTACCTCAAGCGCGGTGAGGCGCCGCACTTTATGCCTCAGCCAGTCGGTCGCGGCGCCTGGTCCCGGTCCGATCTCGAGCAGGTGCTCGCCGAGGTCGACATCGGCCGTGAGCGACGGCAGAACGTCATTCTGAATATGCTCAGCCCACTCGGGGCTCGGGCAAACTCTGGCGTGATTCTCATTCACGGGTTCGACCTTACGGTGCACAGGGGGACACGGTGGCTGATCAGGCGGTGATCCTCGACGGGCGGACGCTGCGCTGCGACCAGGTGCTCGCGGTTGCTCGCCACGAAGTACGGGCGACCGTGAGCGCCGAGGGCAGGAATCGGGCTCGGGCGGCGGCCGAGCTGGCCAGGCGGGCGGCGTCTTCGCGCGAGATCTACGGCCGCAGCACCGGGGTAGGCGCTAACCGTGACCAGCTCGTCGCCGCATCCGACTACGAGGAGCACGGGTATCGCCTGCTGCACAGCCATGCTGGCGGCGGCGGTGAGCCGGTCGCGCCGGAGCTCAGCCGCGCGATGCTGGTCGTCCGGCTTAACCAGCTGGCTGCCGGCGGTTCAGGGGTAGACCCAGGCGTGCTCGACCCGCTGCTCGACGCGGTCAACGCGGGCCTTTGGGTGGCAGTGCCCCGTTATGGCGCGATCGGCACTGGCGACCTCACCGCCCTCGCGGTCACCGCGCTCTGCCTGCTCGGTGACCGGAACTGGCAGCCGGAGGGAGCCAGCCAGCCTAGGTTCAGGCTGGCGTCTTCCGATGCGCTCGCGTTCCTGTCGAGCAACGCGGCCACGATTGGAGAGGCCGCGATCGCCTGCGCCGACCTCAGCGAACTGATGCTGGCCGCGATCGTGATAGCCGCGCTTTCTCATCAGGCCACCTCCTCGTCGACCGAGCCGTACGCGACCGCGGTGCACGAGGCGCGGAGCTACCAGGGACAACGCGAAGTCGCGGCCATCCTGCGCGGCCTGCTCGCCGAAAGCGGCCTGCCGGCGAAGCGGATACAGGACCCCGTATGGCTACCGGGCCCTGCCCCAGGTACACGGACCGGCTCTCGACGCGGTCCGCGACGCTGGCCGCGTGACCGAAGCCGAGTTGAACGCGGCGGCCGAGAACCCGCTGATTGACGTGGCCGGCGGGCAGGTCTGGCACAACGGCAACTTCCACACCGCTTACCTGGGGCTGGCGCTCGACGCGGTGCGGGCCGCGCTCTTCCAGACCGCCGCCCTCTCGGCGGCGAGGCTGGGCACGCTGGTCGAGCCCTCGTTCACTGGGCTGGCGCCGTTTCTGGCGGCCGATCGGGCGCCAAGCTCGGGCATCATGATCCTCGAATACGTCGCGCACTCGGCGATCGCCGACATCCGCAGGTTCGCGGCCCCGGCCGCGCTCGGCAGCGCGGTGCTGTCCAGAGGGGTCGAAGAACACGCGGGTTTCTCCACCCAGTCGGCCCGGGCTACCACCGAAGTGACCGGGGCCTACCTGATCGTGCTCGCCTGCGAACTGATCGCGGCGGTCAGGGCGCTGCGCATGCGCGGCATCAGGCCGGGTTCGGCCACCTTGGCCTCGGCTCTCCAGCTGGCCGGCTCAGCCTTGCCCGCGAGCTACGCGGACCGGCCGCTTGACGCCGACCTGGTCGCGGCCCAGACCCTGATCCCCCGCCTCGCGGCGATCGCGCGTTCGGTTACCCCGGATAACCATAAGCACCAAGTTTCACCACAATAAAGCGTTATATTAACGCGTTAAGTACAGTCATGTTTTATCGGAGAAACTGTGGATCATGCCGGGTTACCCACACGGGGCATATCGTCCTGGTTTACCAGGACGATATGGAGTTCGCCGACCGGGTCAGCGGGTTTCTGCGCGAGGCTATAGACCACGATGGGCTGGCGATCCTCATCGGAACTCCCGCCCACAGCGCACTTGTCCAGGCCAGGCTGTCCGAAGGCGGCGTTGACATAGTCGAGGCCGCGGTCAGCGGCCGGTACCTGGCGATCGACGCGAAGGAGATACTGCGGCGCTGCACGGTGGCCGGCTGGCCGGACCCTGGCGGTTTCTGGCGAGTGATGAGCCCGCTGGTCGGACACCGCCAGGGTGAAGTGCGGCAAGACGCGCAGCGCGACCGGCGGCCGGTACGGGTGTCAGGCGACCTGGCGCGGCAACTCTGGGAAGCCGGTCAGTTCAGCGCGGCTCTCGAACTTGAGGCGCGGTGGGCCGAACTTGCCGTCAGGTTTCCTTTCCGGCTGCTGTGCGGCTACCCGGCGAGCCCGGCTGCCGATGACCACCATGCCGCTGCCCTGGCTCAGGTTCTCCGACTGCACGAGCTAACGGCCTGAGCGCTGATCTGAAGGCCATTCGTTCCTAGGCAGAGAGATATAACGAGTGCCGGGCAAAATTCTGCTCCGCCCCGCACCGCGTCGTTATAAAGATGTTATGCATCGTGGGGCGCGCCGGTGGTGAGAAGACTGCTAGCTTCCCGTCCTGTATTGCCGATTTCCATGCCCGAAAAAGGCGGGTGAACCGGCATGGGGGTTGGCTCGCTACGGTGGCCTCCTGGCCACCCTCAAGGATGAGGCGAGTATGCCAGGACTGAGTTTGTCAGGATATGGCGGCGCACGGGGTGTGCGCGCCAGATCGAGGAGAGTTCCCTACTTGGCGGCGGCGGCTCGGTGCTCGCCGTGGTGGCAGGCACGTCGGTCACGGCGACCGCGGCCCAGGCCGCGCCGGAGAGCCACTCGCTCGCGTACGCGCCGATGACCAACGCGCTCGCCGCGCAGCTGTCCAAGAACGTGAACCAGCACGTGATCGTGATCTTGAGGACCCAGTTCGCCGCCGCGCACGAGGGCACGCGCGCGGCCGCGAGCCGCTCAGCGATGGCCAGCAAGCGCCCAGGCGCCGCTGCTGAGCGAGCTGCACAAGGTGCACGCCACCCACATCAAGTCCTTACACCCTGGTCGACTCGATCGCGGCGACGGTGTCGAAGGGCGAGGTCGCCTACGCTCAAGGCCGATCCCGGCCGTCAAGGAAGTCATCCCTGACGTCACCATTCACGGCCCGAACCCGCTTCGCCCCGGCGCCGGCCGACGAAGGTGACGCAGCGCCGCGGCAAGCACACCGACCAGCCCGGCCGCTCACGCCGAACAGCATCCCGGGTGCCTGCTCAGCCGACGACCCCGCAGCTTGACCCCGAGGGCCTGTCGCTGACCAACACCGACTCCGACAACCCGAGCCAGCCGACCGCCCGGTCGCTCGGCATCACCGGGGCCGGCGTGAAGGTCGCCTGGATCGCCGATGGCGTCGACCCGAACAACATCAACTTCATCCGGTCCAACAACACCTCGGCGTTCGTCGACTACCAGGACTTCACCGGTGACGGTCCTGGCCAGCCGACCAGCGGCGACGAGGCGTTCCTCGACTCGAACACGATCGGCGGCCAGGGCCTGCACACCTACGACGTGAACGGCTTCTCGGCCCAGGCCGACCCGACCGCGTGCAACATCCGCATCGAGGGTGTGGCCCCGGGCGCGAGCATGGTCGGCCTCGACGTGTTCGGCACGTTCGAGGACACGACCGAGTCGAACTTCCTGCAGGCGATCAACTACGCGGTCGCAGACCGACCACGTGAACGTGCTCAACGAGTCGTTCGGCTCCAACCCGTTCCCCGACGTCACCTCCCTCGACGCGACCAAGCAGTTCAACGACGCGGCCGTGGCGGCCGGCGTGGTGGTCACCGTGTCCAGCGGCGACGCCGGGTCGACGAACACGATCGGCTCGCCCGCGACCGACCCGAACGTGATCTCGGTCGGCGCGTCGACCGACTTCCGGTTCTACGCCCAGACCAACTACGCGGCCGCCGACTACTTCGCCACCGAACGGCTGGCTGAACGACAACATCAGCTCGCTCAGCTCGGGCGGCTACAACGAGACCGGCGGCACGGTCGACCTGGTCGCTCCCGGTGACCTGAGCTTCGCCTCGTGCGACGCCAGCCCGGTCTTCGCCGGCTGCGTCAACTTCAAGGGCCAGTCCTCCCCCATCGAGGAGAGCGGCGGCACCAGCGAGTCCTCGCCGTTCGTCGCGGGCGCGGCCGCGCTGGTGATCCAGGCCTACCGGCAGACCCACGGCGGCGCGACCCCGACCCCGGCGCTGGTCAAGCAGATCCTGGTCAGCACCGCGACCGACCTCGGCGCCCCGGCGAACGAGCAGGGCGCTGGCCTGCTGAACAGCTACCGCGCCGTCCAGCTGGCCGAGTCGATCCCGACCCCGGACGGCTCCCCGAGCCCGACCGGCGCCACCCTGCTCAAGTCGAGCACCCAGCTCAACGCCGTGACCGGTGCCCGGCTACCGCAGTCGGTTTCCACGTCACGATCACGAACACCGGCGCTAGCACCCAGACCGTCACACATCACCGGCCGGGCCATCGGCCATGACCAGGACGTGCAGACCGGCAGCGTCACGCTGAGCGACACCAGCAGCCCGCAGTTCGCCAACTACCAGGGCCTGACGAACAACTACGGGACCTTCACCTTCAACGTCGCGCCCGGCATGAACCGGCTTGACGGCTCGATCGCCTACCCGGGCAACCCGGCCAACGGCAACAACGCAAGGGTCCGGCTGATCCTGATCGACCCCGACCGGCCAGCTGGCCGCGCACTCGCTGCCGCAGGGCGTCGGCAACTACGGCAACGTCGACGTCGTCGACCCGGCCGCGGGCACCTGGACCGGCGTGATCTTCGGCGACGTCGCCGCCGACGGCGGCACCAACGGCACCGTGCCGTGGCGGATCGCGACCCAGAAGTACATCCGGCTTCGGCTCGGCGTCACCGTCGAGCGTGACCCTGGCCCCAGGCCAGAGCCAGCGTCATCCACATCCACGAGACCACGCCGGCTGACCCGGGCGACAAGTCGGGCTCGATCGTGTTCAGCTCGTCCTCGGGCGACACCACGACGATCCCGGTCACGCTGCGGTCCGTAGCTCACCTTCGACGGCAACGGCGTCGGCTACTTCCAGCGGCATGCTGACCGGCGGCAACGGCCGGCCGAACGGCGAGGGCCAGGTCGACTACTACGAGTTCAAGGTCCACCACGCCGACCGCAACATCACCGCCAACGTCAACCTCACCAACGACGCCGGCGACCCGGTCGGCGCGTACCTTGATCGACCCGAACGGCAACGTCGGCGGGTACGGCCAGAACTCCATCAACGGCAGCCAGGGCACGTCGCTGACCGCGTACGCGGACAACCCGATCTCCGGCATCTGGACGCTGATCGTCGACTTCGCCGAGCCGGTCGTCGGCGACGAGGTGTCGCAGCCGTTCCACGGTAACGTCGCGTTCAACGACGTCAGGCGTCACCGCGGCCGGCCTGCCCGACAGCGCGGCACGCAAGCTGGCGGCGGGCACTCCGGTCACCGTCCCGGTCACGATCACGAACAAGGGCAAGCAGGCCGAGGACTTCTTCGTCGACCCGAGGCTCAACTCGGCGACGACCCTTGCGCTCGCCCCGTTCAGCCAGGCCAGCGGGCTAGCCCTGCCGCTAGTCGTCGGCTCGCCGGTCTGGTTCATGCCGACCCACAGTCCACCAGCGTCGCGGTCGCGGCGACGGCAAGCCTGCCGATCGAGTTCGACTACGGCGCCAACCAGGGCGACCCGGACCTCGTCAGCAGCATCGGAACCTCGGCCAGCGGCTCGTACACCACGCCGGCGGGCACGCTGACCAACGGCTTCTGGTTCGCCACGCCGTCCGAGATCGGTCCCTACCCGAGCGGCGCGCCGGCCGGGACGGTGAGCATGTCGATGCAGGTCACCAGCCTGGCGTTCGACACCGTCGGTGACCTCGTCGACCGGCGACCTCGAGCTGGCCGTCAATCAACCCGGCGACGACGTTCTCGCCGGTCGTCATCAACCCAGGTCAGACGGCCACGGTCAACGTGACCATCACCCCGTCGGGCTCGTCGGGCACCGAGGTCATCGGCACGCTGTACATCGATGACTTCCTGACCAACGTCCCGCCGTTCGGTCAGCAAGGCGCCGACGAGCTGACCGGCATCCCGTACAAGTACACAATCAAATAGCAGCAAATAACTCTCGATCGGGAGGGGCCAGCCGGGAGGCTGGCCCCTTTTGCTGCGCGCGGCCCGGCCGGGGCCAGGCGTATCGTGCCCGTCATGTCGGCACCGCTGGCGCGCTCGCTGGCGCGGATACCGCCGGGGTCATGGGCGGTCGCGATGGGCTGCGGCATTGTCAGCATCGATCTTCTCACTATCGGCCGGTCGATCGCCTCGGCGGTCCTGCTCTGGTTCGCGGTCTCGGTCTGGCTGGTACTCGCGCTCCGCCTGCTCAGCTCCGCCGAGCGCCTGCGCAGTGAGCCGAGATCGGTCGCGATCCTCGGGAGCGTAGCGGCCACGGCGGTCCTGGGCGCCCGGTTCGCGGCGCAGGGGGACAGGCTGGTCTCGGCCGTCCTGCTCGGCCTAGCGGCCGCGAGCTTCGCGCTGCTCGCCGTTCCGGTGCTGCGGTACTGGCTTCGCCCGGCGACCGGGACGTCGTTCCTGCTGAGCGTGGCCCTCCAGGGCCTCGCGGTGCTGCTCGTCACCGTGGCGGCCAGCTATCACGCGCGTGGCTGCTGGCTCTCGCGGGCTGACGAGTGCGGCGGGCCTGGCCAGCTAGCTGCCGTGGTCGCCTGGCAATTCGACTGGCGCGAGGTCACGACCGGAGCAGGCGACCACTGGGTCGCCGGCGGCGCGCTCGCCATCTCGACCCTCGCCGCGGGAAAGATCACGGCGCGGGGTGGGGTCGGCGCGGCCGCCTTGGGTCGGGCTGTCCGGGGTGGCACGGCGGGCTCGCTGAACGACTATCGCGCTCTGGTGCCTCGCGATGGCCTGCCTCGTCGTTCTCGTCGTCGCCGAACTAGCCCGGCCCAGGCTCAGCTACGATGTCCGCCGCTGGGCGACGGTCTTCCCGGTCGGCATGTACGCGGCCTGCACCTTTATCACCGGTCAGCTCACCGGGATAACCGCATCACCGACTTCGCGAAGGCCTGGACCCTGGTCGCCGCCGCCGTCACCCTCATCGTCCTCGCTGGCCTCCGCGCGGTCGGTCCTGGCGGGTGATCCTCTCGTCGGCGGCTCGGGGCTAGCTGGGCCGAAGCCGGCGAGCATGGCGCGGAGGGTCTTAGCTACCGGGTCCCGAGTGGCGACCGGATTGGCCGAGTTGGCGATCAGCATCGCTCCCCGCGTCACTGCGCCGAACAGCAGGCGGGCGAGCGTTTCCAGTTCCTCGACCCGCAGGCGGCCCGACCTCGTCGCGGCCTCGAGCGAGGCGACGACGGCGGTGGCGGCGTAGCGCTCGTCTAGCTCGGTGAACCGGGCCAGACCGAGCACGGCCGGGGCGTCGATGATGACGATGCGCTGCAAGTCGGGCGCCAGGATCGCATCGAGGAACGCGTCGAAGCCGCGGACCAGGAACTCGAGTTCGTCGGGGGCGCTGATGGCGGCCTGCGCCGACGCCGCCATCAGCTCAGCGTGGGCGGCCTCGAAGACCGCCTCGAACAGCTTGGTCTTGGTCGGGAAGTGATGGTAGAGGGCTCCAGTGGTGACCCTCGCCGCCCGGGCGAGATCCTCGACCGAGGTCGCAGCGAACCCGTCCCGCCCGAACAGCAGCCGGCCCGCCGCGACCAGGGCCGCCCTGGTCTGGGCCACCTGTTCGGCCCGCAGCGATGGCGGCGCCGCGGGCTGCGGGTTTGCTGACACCTCATCTGTGTAGCCCTCATGGCTGCCTTGTGCAACATGGTCCAAGCTCATATAGTATCACTATCTTACCTTGTATCGTTATCCTTGGTGCCACGACCAACACAGGAGGCTGCGATGACGAGCGCCACTGACTCCCTCGACGCTGACCGGACCGCCTTGCTCGCGATCTGCTCGGACCTGCGCGAGACTGACTGGCAGGCGCAGAGCGGATGCCCTGGGTGGACCGTGCAGGACGTGGTCTCGCACATGGGCGCCTTGTTCTGGCTGGTCGTCGACCCCAGCAAGCTGCCGGACGTCACCGGGCTGCCGACCGAGCGGGCCCAGGACGCCTACGTGGAGAAGCGGCGCTCGATGAGCGCCGCCGAAGTTCTCGCCGACTACGAGTCGGTCAGCGCGGCGGCGCTGCCGGTGCTGGACAGCCTGAGCGGGCAGAGCTTCGAGATACCGCTCGGTGACCTGGGCACCTACCGGGCGGACACCGTGCCCGCGGCTTATAGCTTCGACCACTACGTGCACATCAGGATGGACCTGTTCGCGCCGCGCGGGCCGCTGACGGCCGACCCGCCGCCATCGGATGAACTACGGCTCGCGCCGACGCTCGACTGGGTGGCGGCGGCGCTGCCGCAGCAGAATGCCGACGTGGTCGCCGGCCCTGCCTGGCCGCGTCTCGTTCGTGACTCAGCGGGCCCGTCGGCCGCCGGATCGACGCTCGGCTCGGGTGATCCGCTCGGCGAGGTCAGCCTGGACGGCCGCGCGTTCGTCGCCGCCGTGACCCAGCGAGCGGACTGGAGCGCCGCCCGGATCGACGCCAAGGACGCCGAGCTAAGCCCCGCCCTGCTCGCCCGGCTCAAGGTCTTCGAGCCGGGCCGCGGCCCGGCCCCGGCCGCCGGCCCGCCCTGGCCCCGGCCCGGCTGGCCCCGGCCCGGCTGCCTCCGCCCGCCCCGCCCCCGCCCGTACCGGCTGCGGCCCCCCGGCCCCTACCGGCTGCGGCCCCCCCGGCCTCGTACCGGCTGCGGCCCCCCCGGCCCCGTACCGGCTGCGGCCCCCCCGGCCTCCCTGCCCCGTCTCCGGGCCTGCCCGGCGCCCTGGACCTTGCGCCCTGGCTGCGCCCTCAGCTATTCCGGCATTCCTGGCATTTGCCGCGACTGTCAGGACGGAACGGCAACGATGGCCCACCGTTGTTGTTCGCGGCGGCCTGGCAACGACAACGATGGCCCTGCGTTGCTGTTGGCGCGGCATCCATGGGACATCGTTGTGGTTGGGGTTGGCTTGGCAACAGCATCGGTGGGCCATGGATGTGGCTCTTTGGGGGAGGGAGGTGTCAGGCAGCGAGGGCGGGCGCACTGGCTCAGGCTGGCCGTGCGGCCGGTGTTTCTTGCGAGGCTGGAGCGGCTGGTGAGACCCGGCCCTATCCCAGGATTCCACGATCATGGTCATCCCTCCCCAGAGAGCTGCATCTGTGGGCCATGGGTGCGTTCTTCTGGTGTGAGGCGGGTTGGTGCGGGGCGGGTAGTGCCAGCGCGTAAGCACGCCGGTGCCGTGCGCGAGCTCACACGCCGGACAATCGAGACGCGGCCCTCCCCGGCCAGCCGGGCGCAACAGTAAAACCCGCATTACTGTTGTCAGCCAACAGTAAACCCCGCATTACTGTTGCCGCGATTCCGACCCGTTAGCCCCGGCCGCATGCCCACACCAAGAGAAACGCACCTGTGGGCCTTGGGTGCGATTCTCGTGGAGTGAGGCCGGTCCCGGACGGTCTTGCCCGAGCACCGGGGGCACTTCGGGGTGGTTTTTACGGCCGCAAGGTGCCCCCGGTGTCCGCGACCGGAGTGGCGGAATGCCCCGGATGCCGGAAATACCGGAAATGCTGGGGGCTGAGGCGAGGAAGAGCCGCCGGGCCAACCCAGGCAGGGCTGTGTCGCCGGCCGATCCCGCCTGGATATCCCGGCATTCCGGACATTCGCCGCAGCCTGCCGTCTCGCCCCCGGAGGCGGGGGCACTTTACCCTCGTAAACACCAAGGCAAAGTGCCCCCGCCTCCCGGGCAAGACCCACGGGACCTGCCTCACTCCCAAGGCAAAGTCCCCGCCTCCTGGGCAAGACCCACGGGACCCGCCTCACTCCACGAGAAACGCACCTGTGGGCCATCGTTACGCTCGCGCCGGCTAGGGAGTGCCACTAGCTGGCTCGGACCAGCCGCAGCGGCTTGGCTCGGGCGCCTGCGAGTGCGTTCTTGATCTGCCCTCCGATCGCCTGAGCGACGGGAGGCGGAAAGGCGTTGCCGATCTGGCGGTATTTGGAGGTTTTACGGCCAGCGAAGGTCCAGTCGGCGTCAAATCCCTGGATGCGGGCTACCATCTCGCAGGTCAGACGAGGAAGGAAATTATCAGGAGCGTCCGCCGGGGGAGCAGTCTCGGCGATGCTGCGGCCTTCCACGCCGAGCCTTAGCCACTCCGCCCGAGCGCGCGTCGGCCCGAGATCAGGACCCCCGTGTTTGTGCGAGCCGCCGACGATGGTCGGGGCGATATCGGCGGCCCGGCTGGCCCAGGCCCTGGCTCCCGGCCAGCCGTTGGCGGCCATTAGGGGAAACAGGACTTCGCCGACCGTCCGGGGCTTGCTCGTCGGCGTCGGCCAGGTGAAGTGGGCCGCGTACCGGCGCTTGATCGCTACCAGCACGAATCTGGGCCGCAGTTGCGGTACACCGAACTCGCAGGCATTGAGTACCTGCCAGTGAATCTCATAGCCAAGCTTCTCAAGCTCGTCAATCACGGATTGCCGGTAGCTACCGAACTTTCGCTCGGCGAGGCCTTTGACATTTTCCAGCATGACCGCAGCCGGCCCCGCCTCCCTGACCAGGCGAAGTGCTTCAGGGAAGAGATCTCGCTCGTCGGCGGCCCCTAGCTGGCCGCCGGCCACCGAGAATGGCGGGCAGGGAACTCCGCCGGCGAGCAGGTCAATGCCGTGGTACTGCGCTCCGTCCAGGGTCCTGACGTCCTCCTGGAGCACATTCCAGTGCGGCCGGTTCTGGCGCAGTGTCCTGACCGCGTCGGCGTTGATCTCCAGCGCCGCGACGTGATCAAACTCCGCGAGCTCCAGGCCACGTGACTGACCGCCGGCCCCAGCGCAAATCTCAAGACACGTGAGTTCCGACACGGCAACTGATACTGACGCATCCGGGCGATCAAGGCGAGCCGACACGGCGCGTGCGATCACCGAGTCGCTGGCGGACGGCTTCGTAGCAGGTAATGGCCGCCGAGGTGGCTACGTTGAGCGAGTCGGCACGGCCGAACATGGGGATGCGGAGCTTGATGTCGGCACGGGCGAGCCAGTCGGGCGCCAGGCCGTACTTCTCTGAGCCAACCGCGATCGCGATGGGGCCGGTCAAGTCGGCCTCGCCGAGCAGCGTCGTCGCATCAGGAGTGGTGGCCACGAGAGCCAGGCTTTGGCCGGCCAGCCAGGCCAGCACTTGCTCGGAGGAGCCCGTGGCGACAGGGACGGTGAACACGGTTCCCTTGCTCGCCCTGATCACGTTCGGATTGCCCCAGTCGGTGACCGGATCGGTCGCGAGCACGGCCGCCACTCCGGCCGCGTCGGCGGTGCGCAGGATGGCGCCCAGGTTGCCTGGCTTCTCGACCCCCTGGCAGATCAGCACGAGCGGGGTCGTGCCGACTCGGGGAGCCAACAGGTCGATCGCGCCCAGCTCGGCTCGCACCGCCGGCACCACGGCGAGCCAGCCGTCCGGCGACTCCCGGTAAGCGATCTTCCTGAACGCTTCCTCGCTCACGCTGACGACGTCGGCACCGGCGGCGGCCGCCCGGTCGGCCAGCTTGAGCTGCACCGCGTCGGCGAGCTCTCGGCAGTAGTACAAGGCCACCGGCCGCACCCCGGCGGAAAGCGCCAGGTCAAGCTCCTCGAACCCTTCGACAAGCGTGACGTTCGCTTCGTCCCTGACCCGGCGCCGGCGCAGCGTCACCAGGTACTTGATCCTGGGGTTAGCGGGGCTGGTGATGTCCGGTCCGGCGACTGCTGACCCGGTTCCTGACATGTCGTTATCGTAGGCGACGTGCGGCGCCAGAGACGGGCCGGGCGACCGCCCCCAGGCCGGGGAAAGCTGAGTGCCGCGCCACCATGAAGGCGACGCGGCACTCAGTGCGCTTGAACGCGGGGGTTACCTGGATCCGGCGATTCCGACTATGCCTGAGCCTGGGTGGTCGCCGTGGAAGGCGCTGCCGATGGCACCGACGTGGCCAGTGGCGGTGGCCAGCCAGTAGCCGGTGAACGGACCGCCGTCGCCGGCGATGCCCACGACCTTGCCGACGTTGAAGGGCATGTTGCCCTCCCACGCCACGCCGAAGCCGAAGACCTTGCCGCCCGCGGTGGTGATCCAGTACGCCGACTTGTGCGGGTCAGCGGCGATGCCGGTCACGCCGGAGAGCTTCTTGTTCGCGAAGCCCTTGGCGTGGAAGGCGTAGACGTGACCAGTGGACGTGACGACCCAGTACCCGTTCGACTGGGTGTCGCTGGCGATGCCGACGACCTTTCCTGACGGGTGCTTGACCGAGCCGCGCGCCGGGGCGCCGAACGCGAACACGTGGCCGCTCGAATCAACGACCCAGTATCCGGAGCCGGACGCGTCCGAGGCGATGCCGACGATGTTGCTGTTGCTCTTGACCGACCCGAGGGACGGCGCATCGAAGCCGGTGACCACGCCCTTGGCCGTCACCAGCCAGTATCCGTTCGTCTTCGGGTCGCCCGCGATGGCGACGATCTTGGACGCGAGGTGCTTGCCCGCCAGTGAGCCGTGGAACGGCGCGTTTTCGGCGTAGACATGACCGTCGGAGGTCGCCAGCCAGTAACCCTGCGGCTCATTGCTGAGCGAGCAGAGCTCAGTGGCCAAGGCCCCGCCGATTGGCGAGCCGAGGCCGGTGGTCATGTCGTACCCCTTCTAGTCGGGTACTGACCGTGCTCCTCGCCGGTGTAGTCGTTGTTGTTGCGCGAACCGGACGAGAGGGCCGGGATGTCGTCGATCACGGCCGCCTTGACCTTCGGCGAGGCCGCGAAGTAAATCACCGGGTTGACCCAGCCGACCGGTGACGTCGAGCACTTCGCGTCAGTCAGCGCAAGGAACGATGCCCACAGGGGCGCGGCCGCGCTGGTTCCGCCGATTGGCTCGGGCTGGCCCTTGTAGATGATCATGTAGCCGGTCTGCGGGTCGGCGTCGGCCGATACGTCGGGCACCTCGCGGACCTTGGACTTGATGCCGAACGACTTCTGCAAGCTCGGCTCGGCGTAGAACTGCGACTTGCCGCCGCCGCTCGCGCCCTCTCCTGGCCATTCCCTCGTTCCATACGGCTTCGCCAGGCTGTTGCTCCAGCTCGAACAGCGTCGTACCGCCGACGCCGAGCACCAGCGGGTCGCTGGCGGGGAAGTTCACGCTGAGCCTTAGCGACCCCTGGCTGGTTGGTCGGAAGGCAGCCCTCTGATCCCTGGTCACCAGAGGATGCGACGATCGTCTGGCCCTGGACCGCCGCCTGCTCGTAGAGAACGGTGACCGCGTTGACCCCTTGGCGTCTGGAAGTGCTCGCACAGGCCGTAGGACTCGGACATGACCCGCACCTTGTCCTGGTCCACGATGTCCGGTAGATGTCGTAAGGCGCGGTACCGGTGTTCGGCGCCTGGTAGACGTGGATGTTCACGTCCGGGGCCAGGCCGACCACGGTCTCGATGTCGAGAGCGGCCTCGCCCTCGCCGGGACCGGCATGCCGAAGTGGTCAACCTTGTTGTAGCTGACCTTGGTGTGCGTGCCGTAGCACTCCTGGTAATCCTCGATATCGGTCGGTGAGTTGGGCTCGCCGAACTCGACGATCCCGACGTCCGGCCCTTGCCGAAGTCGCCCGCCATGTACAGGTCGGAGAACTCGTAGGCGTAGGCGAGTTCGTCAGCGGTGAACGCGCCGGTGTCCTCGGCTTCGGTGGTGGCCTGGTGCACGGCTGCGGTCCGCCGGTCGGCTCGCCCGCGGGCCGGGCGGACTTGCCGCCTCGCGGCAACCTGACCGACGCCTTGCTCGGCGCGGTCGCGAAGGACTGCTGAGTGGTCAGGGTGTCAAGGCCGATGACATCTTCGATCGACGCCGCGATCGAGGCGGGCAGCCTCGGGGCGTCGGTGTTGGAGAACCCGAGTCCGGCCGTTCAGCCGGTAGCTGGCGAGCGTGACCCCGAAGGCGCTGGAGACCTGCGCGGCGGTGGCGCTGACGGGGATGCTCAGGTGGTCAGAGGCGACGGCGCCCGGGTGCAGGCCGAGCGCCCGCAGTCCCGAAAGCACATTGTCGATGGTCGCGCTGCTGGCGCCGAAGAGCCTGGCGAACTGGCCGTGCTTGAGGTAGCGGTGGTACAGGGCCGATCCCGGGGTCGCTACCTGGGTAGCGTACTGGGTCAGGCCAGCGGCATTAGTCGGGTTGAGCACGACATCGATATGAATCCTGGTGGTGCTGGGGACGCTCCCGATCCGCGCGGCGCCATTCGGCACGATGCCGGCCAGCCCTACCGGGGCTATTCCCGGCGTCGCGTGGGCCGCTCCTGCTGTCGCCAGGAACGCCGTCGCCGCGGCGACGCTGGCGAATCCCGCCGTAAGGCTGCGCCGCGCAGCCAGCCAGGCCGATCCACGCATTCGGGACTGTTGCCCGTCACTCAAAGTATCTCCCTTCGGCTTGTTCGCGCACGATCCAGCGCCGTACGCAGCGTTCACCAGCAGATGGGCCTGATGCCCGCCATGCGATGCTCCCCTAGCGGGGCGCGGGCCGCAAGGCAACCAGGCTGTTTCACAAGGCCTTTTCATAGATTTCTCAGTCGCCGCCGGGAACCTAGCGGCGCAGGCAATCGTTTTTATAAGAGTGTTGTCCCAGCTTATATGCCGGAGGTCCCCCGCGGGTGCTGGCGATTCCCACGACGGGACTGCGCGGGCCGGGGTTGTCGCCGTGCCAGATCGCCAGCAGCTGGGCGACGTGGCCTTTGGACGTGGCGATCCAGTACCCCTCGGAGAACGTGTCTTCCGCCAGGCCGACGACCTTCCCAAACACCGGCATCGGATGGCATCGACCCCGCGAAAGGCGCGTTGAAGGCGTACACGTGACCGGTTGTCGTGACCAGCCAGTAGCCCTGGCGCTTAGTGTCCGAGGCGATCCCGGCCACATGGGCAGGAGTGGCTCCCCGGTACACGCTGGCGCGGAAGCCGTAGACCTTTCCGCTGGCGGTGACGATCCAGTAGCCGTTGGTTCGGGAGTCGCCCGCGATGCGGCCACCTTCGCGGAGACGTGCGGCGAGCCAAGGCGAGGAGCGTTGAACGCGTAGACGTGACCGTTGAGGTCACGACCCAGTAGCCGGAACCCGAAGCGTCGGAAGCGATGCCGACTACCGGCGAGCTGACCCCTGGCGAACCGTGGTACGGCGCGTGGAAGGCCGACACCTTGCCGTTGGCCTGCACCAGCCAGTAACCGTTCGTGGCCCGGTCGCTGGCGATCGCGACGACCTTGGACGACAGGTGCCGCCCGGCTAGTGATCCCCGGTTCGGCGCGTTGAACGCGTAGACCTGACCGCTCGCGGTCGCCAGCCAGTACCCTGCGCACCAGAATCTATCCGGCACAGGCCTTAGAAAGCGCTCCGGCGATTGGCGTTCCCAGGCCGGTCGCCAGGTCGTAGCCCTTGCCCACCGGGTATTTACCCTGGCCCTTGCCTGTGTCGTCGATGTTGTTGACCGAGCCGCCTACTCTACCGACGTCAACAAGGACGTCGGCTTTGACTCTCGGGGAAGCGGCGAAGTACAGAGTCGGATTTACCCATCCGACCGGGGAAGCCGGGCACATCGAGTTGGTCAGGGTAAGCAACGCGGCCCAAAGCGGCGCCGAGGCGCTCGTGCCCCCAATGCTTATCCAGCTGCCGCGATAGTAGATCATGTAGCCAGTGAAAGGGTCGGCTTTCGCGGAGTATCGGGTAGTTCCCTGACTTTAGATTTGATTTTAAAGAATTTCTGGTAGATCGGCTGGGCAAAGAAGACGGATCTTCCGCCGCCGCCAGCGCCCTCTACTGAGGCGCGTTCGTTCCACACTGCCTGAGCGGGCGGTGAATCCTGGTTAAGCAAGGTCGTACCGCCGACCGCCAGGGTGTAAATATCGCTGGCCGGGAAGTTCGCACTCACCCGCGAACGGACGCCGTCGTCCAGGAGGCAGCCCTCTGATCCGGTATCGCCCGTTGAAGCGACAATTGTCTGACCCTGAACAGCGGCTTGAGCATAGAGGTCACTCGTCAGTGCGCTATCGGCGGATCCTCGTAATGCTCGCAGAGACCGTATGAGGCCGAGATCACCCGCACCCGGTCCTGGTCGACAAAGGTCCGGTAGACGTCGTACACGGCGGCGCCGGTGTTCGGGCTCTGATAGACAGTGATCTTCGCGTCTGGTGCCAGTCCGGCGATGGTTTCTATGTCAAGCGCCGCCTCGCCCTGGCCAGGCCCTTTCTGATGGAATCCGTCGACTTTATCGTAACCTACCTTGGTGTGAATGTTATAGCATTTCAGGTAAGCGTTGATGTCGCCCGGCAGGTTCGGTTCCCCGAATTCCACTACGGCGACATTTACTCCCTGGCCGAAGTCGTGCGCCTTATAAAGGCCGGTGAACTGGTAAATGCGGGCTAGGACATTGGCCGTGAGCCCGCCGCTAGTCTTGGCGTTGTTACTCGCCTTCGCGATGGCTCGGGCCCCCGGCCGCGGCCGGGGCCGGCCGGAAGGCCCGTCGCCTGAGCCGGAGTTTCCCCGCGGCGGACCGTATGAGCTGCGGCTGCATCTGGGCCAGGTCGTCAAGGCCGATGACGCTCTCGACATCACCGCGATGGCGGCGGGCAGGCGCGGCGAACTCAGGTTGGCATATCCCGTCCGGTCGCCGAGACGGTAACTGGCCAGCTTGATCCCGAAGGCCTGCTCGACCTGACCGGCTGACGAGCTCACCGGGATGCTCAGATGGTCGGCGCTGACCGGCCCGGTATCAAGCCCGGCGTCACGCAGCCGGAGCGCACGTTCGCGATCGCCGTTCTGCTGGCGCCGAACAGGCGGGGGAACTGGCCCTTGGCCAGGTACTGGTGATCCAGCGGCGAGCCGGGTTGGGAGACCTCGGCGGCGTCGCTGGTCAGCTTCGCCGGGTCCCGCGGCCCAAGCACGACGTCAAAACGCAACTCGGCCTGACTGGGCAGCGTCCCCGTCCGTACCGCTCCGAGCGGCACGATGCCCGGCTGGCCTACCGGCGCGAACGTGACACGGGCCTGCGCCGCTCGCCGGTCATCAGCAAGGCGCCAGCCAGCGAAAGGCAGGCGGCGGCCGAGAGCAACTTGCGGATCCGCGAATTCGGCCGGTCTCGCACGCTAGGCCTCCAGCTGACAGTGCTTGGCGTTGTTAAGAGAACCGCCAGGCTTCCGGCCATTTCGTGACCCGCAAGCGGAGGCGAAGGTAGTACCCGTCGACGTTCGGTTCCGCTGGCAGGACGCCCGGTGCCGCCGGGCTTGAGCGCGGATTGCCGTTCACTCCGACCGGGCAGTAAGGCGGGCAGGACGCACTGCTTGTCGGAGCCGGGTTAGAAGAACTGGAACCACCCCCCGAAGGGTGCGACGAGGTGCCAGTCGCGGGCGGCGTCTAAGGGGCCGTGAGATCGGAACCGAGCCCGGCTGCGTGTAAGCCGAACTCGGATTGGGGGTCGGCCAGGCGGACCCTGACCCAGATGAAGGTCGTAGCCATCCCGAGTTTCGCGGTCACCATGGTCGTTCCGGCCGACTTGGCCAGCACCTTTCCGAACATGTTTACCTTGGCGACGGCCGGGTCTTTGGAACTCCAGGTCACGGCGGCAAGCTCGGCGGGCGTGGCGCTCTTGCCGCCCTGCAGCCCGCCGGTCACCGTCAGCCTGGCCGTCGACCCGACGTCGAGGCGCAGCTTGTGCGGCCTGATGGCCAGCGTGCGCACGGTCGCCGGCGAAGTTTTGACAATCGGCTTGATGGCCGTGAGCGGGGCCAGGCCCTCCGCCCACTTGTGCAGGCGGGTTCGGCTAGCTCCCTGAGCCGCCACCGTAACCTTGAAGCTGACGACAACGTGGGAGTGGGCAGGCAGGTAAGCTTCCAGTCCGCGACTCGTGAGGCGGCCTGGTACTGCGCGCTCCTCGGGTAGAAGTCCGCCTGCACTACCCTGGGCGCGATCGCCGCCGGTATCGGCTCACTGAACGTCAGGACCTGAGCCGTGGCCGTGGGGTTGCTGACGGTGACCGTGTCGGTCAGCACGAGCCGTCGTGGCCGGCCAGTGTCCACCGCCGCATCGCCGTGGTGCCGTCGTAGAAATGCTGCGAAGGGAACACCGATGACGCGGTGACGGCAGCGATGTCCTTAGCGACGGGTGCCTTTGCCAGTTCCAGTGCCGTCGCCACGCCAGCTCCCGCGAGCAGCACCGCGCCAAGCGCCGCGATCAGCGCGTAGCGCAGGCGCTTGTTCCGGCTCGGGGTGACCGGCGGCAAGGAAGCGGCACTGTCGTCCGGCGCGGAGGGCACAGGGGCACGGAGGGCACGAAGGGCTCGACCGGCACCGGAATCGGCCCGCCCGCAGGCCGGGTACGGTCTGGACCTCGGGCAACTCGATGCCGGGATTGCTAATGGGCTCCGGCAGGGTCTTGAGCTTCGTAGTGGTCGCGGTTCCGGCGAACGGAATGGCGGCGGAGGCTGCCCCGGCCGCCACTGCCCCGGCCGCCACTGCCCGGCCGCGGCCGTCACGGTCGCGGTCGGCTCCGCGATGAGGGGCGGCGGGGCCGGGACCTGCAAAGCCAGCTTCAGCTCATCCGCAAAATCCCGGCAGGTCGGATATCTATCCTCATAATCCTTGCTGAGTACCTTCTTGAAGACGCGATCTACATGGGCCCGAACTCGGCCCGCCGGGATGAGATCGGCGGCGGCGGCTCGGAGAGATGCGCGAGCAGCGTCGCCATTCCGTGATCACGCGAGAACGGCGGCTGGCCGGTCAGTAGCTCGAACGCGGCGCAGCCAAGTGCGTACTGGTCGGTCCTTCCATCGACCATGCGGCCCTGAATTTGCTCGGGGGCCGAATAATCCACCGTGCCGAGGAATTGACCAGATCCAGTGAGCCCACTCGTAGCGACGGCGGCTTTGCTCAGCCCGAAATCTGACAAATATACGTGAAATGGTCGGCCGCCTCGCATCTCCACGAGCATGTTCGCCAGCTTCACATCTCTGTGCACCAGGCCCTCGGCGTGGGCCGCGTCAAGCGCCGAAGCCATGGCCGAGACGATCCAGGTGACCTCGTCGAACGGCAGCGGACCCTCGCTGGCCACGAGCGACTTCACGTCCTGGCCGCGGACCAGCCTCATCGCGATGAAAAGCACGCCGTCGGCTTCGTTAGCGTCGAAGACCGGGATGATGTTGGGGTCATCGACGGCGGCCGCGGCCTGCGATTCCCTGATAAAACGGTGCCGGAAAGCTATATCCGCCGCCAGGGCGGGTGCAAGCACCTTCAGCGCGACGTAACGGTTGAGTCGCTCGTCGTGCGCGCGGTATACAACGGCCATACCGCCATAGCCGATCTGCTCCTCAAGCCGGTACCCGGCGATCACTGTCCCCCGAGCGAACCCGCCTGCGGTCCAAAGCGGGATACCCTCCGCCACCTAGCCTCCCGCATCCCCTCCGCCAAACTGCAAGCCAATTATTCGGCTTGTCGCGGCGTGGTGTAAAGCCGGGTTGCTACCTGATCATGAAAGCCTGCGAGGCTAGCGGTAAATATTCACTAGTTCAGGAGAAAAGCCCGGCGCCAGAGGAACCGGCTCGGACTGCCAGGACGGCCGATCAGGCCAGCCTCGCTGAGGAACGCGACCAGTTTCTCGCCGCCGAACTTCAGCGTGGCCCGGTAGTGCGGGTTCGCCAGGGCTGCCCGCCTCGCTTGCCGGGGATTGAGACCGACGGAGGCGTAGACCCTTGGATTGATGAGGAACCTGGACAAGAGGTAGGCGATCCTAGCCAGCACGAACCGGTGGTAGGCCAGCCCGAGCCTGGACGTGCTGGCGACGCTCCTGGTCAGCTCGGCCCTGGCGAACCCGACGTGCCTGGCCTCTTCGACGATATGGATCCGGCTGATCATCCGCACAAGCAGCTGCACCGAGGCGTCGGCTACCGCTTCGCGCTGAAGCCGGTCGATGATTTCCTCGCCGATCAGGATCGCGCCCCACATTGACGGGCCACGGGCGACGTTCACCAAAATCGCGCCGAGCCGGAAAATCATCTTCGGCGGCAGGTAACTCGGCGTGCCAAGCCGCTCGATCATCCGGCTGAACATGATCGTGTGCCTGGTTTCCTCGCCCAGTTCCGCCAGCGCGTACTGGCAGCGCCGGCTCAGCGGGTCGGTCCATTACGCGAGCCTGGCCAGCATTCGCATGAGCACCGCCTCGAGGAAGATCCCGGTCGACGCCACGCTCACGACCTCGTGCTTGCCGAGTTCGATCCGCTGGGCTTGAGTCAGGCTCGTACAGGCCGGTCCCGTAGAGGGAGCAGCGCTGGGGGAGCACGAAGTTCAGCTCCTCGGCGAGCGGCGCTGACCAGTCGATGTCCACGTCCGGGTCGTAGTTCTTCACGGCAGTGGACCTGAGCAGTCGTTCGGCTGTTCGTTCCAGTTCTGAGGTGCTCATTGGCAATGCCCTTCAATGCTCTTGAAGGTGCGACTCCTAGTAACAGTTACTTCTGGTAGCATCCATCTCCTGACTGGACCTGTCAAGAGCGATGCCAGGAAAGACCGGTGGAGCGCGCACCGTGACCAGCGGCGGGAGGGGTTCGTTGACGCCGCCCTGCGCGTGCTTGACGCCGAGGGGCCCGAGTTGCTTATGGACTCGGTCGCGGCGCAGGCGGGCGTGTCCAAGCCGGTGCTCTACCGCTACTTCAGCGACAAGGCCGAGCTCGTCGCCGCGCTGGCCGAGCGCGGCTCGGAGTACCTGCTGGCGAGGATGCTTCCCGCGATCAACGCCGGCGGGCCGGTGCTCGACCGGATCTCGGGAACGGTGGGCGCTTACTTCGCGGTCATCGACGAGCACCCGAATCTGTACTGGCTGGTCGCGGGCCAGCAGTACGGTCAGGGGCATCCGGCCGTGCACCAGGGCCGGGAGTCGATCGCCAACGCGCTGACTGCCGTGATCGGCGACTACCTCCGGCTCGCCGGGCTCGACTCGGGAGCGGCCGAGCCCTGGGCGTACGGGGTGACCGGGCTGGTCCAGTCGACCGGCGAATGGTGGCTGCGGCGGCGGTCGATGAGCAGGCCGCACGTGGTCGGCTACGTCACCGAGCTGATCTGGGCCGCACTCGACGGGGTCATGCGTGAAGCCGGAGTCGAGATCGACCCTGACAAGCCGCTGCCGGCGGTGCGGCCGCGGCTGAGCATCCGCCGGGCGGAGCAGCAATGACCGGCGACGATGATGGCTACGAAGGTCAGGCCTGGCTGACCGTCGGCGGCGAACGGCTCGAGGTGCGGGTCGAGTTGCGGGGGCGGTTCGAGCCGATCGACGGCCGGTACCGCTGGTACGGGCGGATCGCCAGGGACGAGCGGCTGGCCGGGCTGATCAGCGGGGGCCGGGCCGCCGGGGTGATCGAGACCGAGCACGGCGCCAGCCCGTGCGAGCTGGCCGAGCCCGACTTGTGGGGTAGATATCGAGTTACCGGATATTCGACCCCGCCGTTCCCGGCCGCGTCCGTTCGTGATCGATGAAACGCCGTGTGGCTCTTGCGGCGAATTGCCAGTTTAGGTCACCATCGCCGTACCGATCCTAGTGCATCACGGTGCGATCGCGGAGCCGCCATGAACTATCCGTCGTCATAGAACCCGGCCGAGCGCAGAAGGCGGGGGGTGCGCCTGGCCAGCGCCGGGGCGGTTCTGGGCAGCCTGTCCGCCGCGGTCGCGTTCCTGGCGACAGGCGGCTCGGTGCAGGCGGCTCCGGCCGCGGCCGGGTCTTCCCTGACCAGCGGGGCTGCCCTCGCCATCACCCCGGCGGCTAAGGCGCCGCCCGGCGTGCGGAGGATCGGGGCCGACCGGCAGTTCAGTGCTGCATCTCGACGTCGTCCTGCGCCGAGGGACCCGGCCGCGCTCAACAGGTACGCGACGGAGGTCGCCACCCCAGGCTCGGCCGTCTACCACGACTACCTGCCTAAGGGCGCGTTCGCCTCCGTGTTCGGCCCGACCGCCACGGCGATCTCGACCGTCAGGGCCTCCTTGAGCGCACTCGGGCTGAAGGTGGGCAAGATCACCGCCAATCGCCTGAGCTTCCCGGTAACCGCCACGGCCGGGGCCGTCGAGCGCGCCTTCCGCACCACGCTCGCGACCTACCGGCTGGCGGGCGGAGGGGCCGGCTTCGCTAACACCAGCGCGCCGCGGCTGCCTGCCTCGGTCGCTCCTTACGTGCAGGCGGTGTTCGGGCTGAACACCCTGCTACGATGCAGCCGCTGATGACCAAGCCGGGCGCGGTCCCGGCCAGTCGGCCAAAGGCCAAGATCAGTCCGCAAGATAACACCGGGGGGCCGCAGCCCTGCCAGTCGGCGCTCGACGAGCAGTCCGCCATCTACGCGGGCAGCGGCGAGCGCCAGTGGGTGCTCACTGCCGACCAGATGGCCTACAACTACGAGTTCTCGCCGCTATACAAGTCGGGCCACTTCGGCCAGGGCCAGACCGTCGCGATCGTGGAGCTGGGCGAGTCGAACCTGACCTCGGACGTCGCCGCCTACCAGAGCTGCTACGGCACCGACGTGCCGGTCGCGTACGAGAACCTCGACGGCTTCAAGAACTCGGGCGCCGGCGAGGGCGAGGCCGCGCTCGACATCGAGACCGTCGCGACTATGGCCCCCAAGGCCAACATCATCGTCTACCGGGGCCCGAGCAGCAACGACGGCTGGTACGACACCTTCGCCTCCGTGGCCGCCCAGGACGTGGCGCAGGACCGAGTCGGTCTCCTACGGCCTGTGCGAGGCGATTTCACTCGATCTCGCACCAGCCTCGCCTCGGCGATGAACGTCGTCTACGAGCAAGAGGCCGTGCAGGGCCAGACGGTGCTGGTGTCGGCCGGCGACGACGGCTCCGAAGGCTGCCTGCGGGTCACGCCGACCAAGACCAGCCTGCTCTCCGCCGAGTTCCCGGCCAGCGACCCTTACGTGCTCAGCGTCGGCGGCACCTCGGTCGTCAGCCCGAACCCGGTCGCGTGAGCCAGTGAGGTCGTTGGAACGACGGCTCGACAGCTGACGGCGCGGGCGGCGGCGGCGAGTCCGCCTTCTTCGGCGAGCCGCGTACCAGACCTCGTTCGGCGTCAGTCGAACGGCACCAGGGCCGTGCCTGACGTGTCGGCCGACGCCGACCCGGAGACCGGCTACCTGGTCTGGCACAACGGCGGCTGGCTGCCGATCGGCGGCACCAGCGCGGCGGCACCGCTCTGGGCGGCGCTGATGGCGCTGACCGACAACACGTGCTCGTCCTCGCCGCTCGGCTTCGTCAACCCGGTGATGTACTACGCCGCCTCGCCCGCCGTGTCGGCGGTCGTGCTGAACGACATCGTCGCCTACGCCGGAGCCATACCCGAACAATGTCAGCAACGACTACACCGGTGACGGCGGCGGCGAGTACCCGGTGCTCAGCGGTTACGACCTGGCTACCGGTCTCGGCAGCCCGGTCGGCGGCATGCTGGCGAAGGAGCTCTGCAAGTTCAGCGGCGAGTCCAAGGGCTACCGGATCGCGACCGCTGACGGCCAGGTGTACTCGTTCAACGCCGCCAGCCACGGTTCGCTGGCGGGCAAGCATCTGGCGTCCAAGGTCGTCGGCATCGCCGATGACCCGACCGCAACGGGTACTGGCTGGTCACGGCCAAGGGAGCGGTCTCGGCTTTCGACGCTCCCGCACGGCTCAGATCAACCAAGCTCTCGCCGATCGTCGGCATCGCGGCCGCCGGCACCGGCAAGGGCTACTGGCTGGTTACCGCCAAGGGCCACGTCTACGCGTTCGGGGTCGCACCAGCCACGGGTCGGTCACCGGCAAGCTGGCCTCGCCCGTCGTCGGCATCGCCGCCGACCCGTTCACCGGCGGCTACTGGGTCGTCACGGCCAAGGGCAAGGTCTATGCGTTCAACGCGGGCAGCTACAAGGGCAAGACCCTGTCCAAGGTCACCGCCATCGCCGCCGACCCGGCCAAGCAGGGCTACTGGCTGGTGACCTCGACCGGGAAGGTCTACCGGGTTCAACGTCTCCGCGCTCGGCTCGATGCCGCTCGGCAACGACCTGGGCAGCGTCATCGGCATCGCTGGGGACCGGGCGTCCGGCGGCTACTGGCTCGGCACCAACGACGGGATCGTGGCCGGCTTCGGCGCGGTCGTGCACGGCTCCCATACCGGGCTGCCCTCATCCGACCCGATCGTCGGAATCGCCTCGACGCATTAGCTGGGGTGTGGCGCCTGGCGCCTGTCCTCGGGCAGCGCCAGGCGCCACACCGTCTCAGGTGGCGGAATCCCAGATCTATGTCAGATCGTTGCCGGGTATTAATGTGAAGTGCCGTGACTGACCTTAGGTTCCCGCCCCAGCTCGCCGACGTCATGAAGCCGGAGCTGCCGAGCCTTACCGATGAGATCATCGCCGAGGTCAGGCGCGCGATTCCCGAATACGCCCGGCCGATGGACGGTCCCTACGGCCGGGTGCTCAAGATGGGCGTTGACCAGGCGCTGACCACGTTCGTCGACCTGATCACCGATCCTTCCGCTCCCCGCGACCACCGCGATGAGGTGTGCCGCAAGCTCGGCGAATACGAGGCGGAGGAAGGTCGCAGCCTGGACAGCCTCCAGGCCGCCTACCGTATTGGCGCGCACATGGCCTGGCGTCGCGCGGTCCAGCTGGGCGCGAGGCACAACTTTTCCTCGACGGTGATGACGCAGCTGGCCGATGCCGTCTTCGCTTACATCGATGAGCTCGCGTCGCTGTCCACCGAGGGGTACCTGCGAGCGAAGGCTCGCTCGCCCCAGTCAGCCGATGAGTGGCGCCAGCGCATGCTCAGGCTGATACTTGAGCAGCCGGCTGTGCCGAGCCGCGCGATCGAAGACCTGGCTGAGCTGGTCGGCTGGCCGCTGCCCGCCGAGATAACCATGGTGGCGATCCAGCCGCTGGTGATCCAGCCAGTGCGGCTTCCGCCGGACGCGCTCGCCGATTTCAAGGCGGCCGAGCCGCATATGCTCCTGCCTGGCGAGGTCGGCGCGGAGACCCGGCTGGCGCTCGAATCCGCTCTCGGCGGCCGCCCGGCCGCGATTCGCATGAAGGTGCCGCTGGCTGAAGCCGCCGACTCGCTGCACTGGGCCAGGCGGGCGCTCGCCCTCAGCCAGGCCGAAGTGATCGCGCCGGCCAAGCTGATCTCCTGCGACGATCATCTGCTCACCCTCTGGCTGTGCGAAGGACGGCTCCTCACCCCGCTCGCCAGGCAGCAGTTCGCCTCCCTCGCTGACTTGCCTGAGCGCCAGCAGCGCAGGCTCACGGACACGCTGGGCGCCTGGCTGGAAACCGGTGGCAAGGCGGTCGAGGTCGCCGAGCGGCTGAAGATCCATCCCCAGACGGTCAGGTACAGGATGCGGATACTTGAGCGCGTGCTCGGCGGCCAGCTGCATGACCCGGACGCGAGGTTCGCGATGGAGGTCGTGTTGCGGGCCAGGCGGCTGCGCGAGGCCTCGTAAACAGGGATAAACGCCCGGTAACGAGGAAGTAGGAAGATACTCCTTAGTAACATGCAGATCTGACCTGGAGCACGCTTGGGCATCGAAGTAACAGTTAAAGGGCTGACTAAGTCCTTCGGACGCACTGTCGTCTGGCGCGACATCTCCCTGACGCTGCCCGCGGCGAGGTCAGCGTGCTGCTAGGCCCGTCAGGTACCGGCAAGACCGTGTTCCTGAAGTCACTGATCGGCCTGGTCAAGCCCGAGCACGGCCAGATACTCGTCGATGGCACCGACCTGGTTTCCTGCTCGGAGCGCGACCTATACGCAGCCAGGCGCCTGTTCGGAGTGATGTTCCAGGACGGCGCCCTGTTCGGCTCGATGAACCTGTACGACAACATCGCGTTCCCGTTGCGCGAGCACACGAAGCTGACCGAGGCCGAGATCAGGTCGGCGGTCCTGGCCAAGATGGATATGGTCGGCCTGTCCGGCGACGAGCGCAAATTCCCCGGCGAGATCTCCGGCGGCATGCGCAAGCGAGCGGGCCTGGCCCGTGCCCTGGTACTTAACCCGCAAATCATCCTCTGCGACGAGCCGGACTCAGGACTCGACCCGGTAAGGACCGCCTACCTGTCTCAGTTGCTCATCGACCTGAACGCGGAACTCGACGCGACGATCCTGATCGTCACCCACGACATTCAGATCGCCAGAACGGTGCCAGACAACCTCGGCATGCTCTTCAACACGCGCCTGGTCATGTTCGGCCCGCGGGAGGTCCTGCTGACCAGCGACGACCCGGTCATCACCCAGTTCGTCAACGGCCGGATCAACGGCCCGATCGGAATGCACGAGGAAAAAGATCTCGGCAACGGCCAGCCGCCCGCCACCTCGGCGGAAAACCGGCCGATCGGCATCGTCCCGCAACTGGAGCCGAGCCCGGGCTTGCCCCCCGGCAGGCCGTCTCCCGCCGCAGCCAGCGAGTGCTCGACCTGCTGCCCACCCTGCCGCACGAGGCCCAAGCCGAGATCATGGCCAGCCTGAGACAGCCGTAACTGCTCGCCTGGTCAGACCCGTGACGGCTCCGTGGCCTGGGAGCGGCTGGTCGTGACCTCAGGTACGGCGGCGGACGAGCGCGGATTCACTGTCCGCCAGAGCGCCCAGGCACCGAGGGCGCCGGCCGGGGGGAGCATGGCGAGAGCCGGAAGCTGGTAGCGCCAGGAGAACTCGAACATGTCCGAGATCAGCAGGACCCCGACGACGCTGGTGAACATCAGCAGGCAGGCCATGGCCAGGTCGCTGACCTGCCTGGCTCGCTCACTCTCGCCGCCGCGCCCGAGGAGCCGCCGCCCGGCCATCGCCAGGGCGATGGCCGAGCCGGCCAGGCCGGCGATCGCGAACAGCAGGAGCAACGGCCCTGGCGTGTAGCCGCCGTGCAGCTGGTAGGCGCGGAGGAACCCGGCGATCGGGCGGTTGACCTGGGCCTGGCCGCCGTAGGCCGGGTTCAGCTTCACGAACCTGAACGGCTTGGTGGTCTGTACCTGGACGCCGAGGATGATCTGGTGATCCCGGCCGACGTTGATCTCGGGAAGGTACCTCGGGTAGCTGGTCTGGAACTGCCAGCGAGAGATCGGCGTGACTCCGGGTACCTGGTTCTTGGTCAGGGCGAAAATGCGGACCGAGTCGCGCAGGATGCCGGCGACCACCCTGAGCGGCTGCTGCCGTTCGACCGCCGAGTCGAAGCCGGAGAGCAGCACGTTTCGCGACGTGCCGGCCGGAACGGTGACGTGCTTGAGCGGGGAAGAAATGCGAATGCTCGAGCCAGTCAATGCCCTTGGCCTGCTGGGCTGGCGTCGGGCAGAACTGGCGCTCGTCGGCCGGCAGCGTGATCGTGGTGCAGTCGGCCGTCGTGGCGAGGCGGCCAGCGATGCTGCCTTCGTCGGAAAGCTGGAACTGCCCGGTCTGCGCCTTGGAGATCGCGCTGTAGCCGATGATGGGGAGCGCGAAGGCGGCGAGCAAGGCCAGTGCGCCGAGCGCGCATTTTCTGCGGCCCTGGATCGACACGGCGACGAAGATAAGCGCGGGGAGGACGAGAATCTCGCCGATCTGGCGAACGGTCGAGGAAAGGCCGAAGATCAGGCCGCTCAGTCCGATCATCCACACCGGCGGGTTCGGCCGCCACAGCAGCACTACCAGGCCGGCCACGGCGAGAGCCTCGAACCACAGGTCAGGCATGATCGTCTGCTCGATCTGGATCTGATAAGCGTCGAGCAGGACCGGGGCGATGGCGAGCGCGCCGAGCCAGCGCGGTACGCCCCGGCGGAGCAGCAGGGCATAGATGGCGACCGCGATCGCCAGCCCGGCTAGGTGCTGCACCAGTGCGACCGTGCCGAGATCGCCGACTAGGAGTATCGGCTTCAGTATCGCCGTGTAGCCGATCGGGTCGGCGCCCGGCCAGGCGCCGTACAGGTATTTCAGGGTGTCCGTGTACAGCAGGGCGGGGTGATAAGCCGCCAGGGCAAGCACCCGCAGCACCAGGCCGGCCGCGAGCAGAATCGCGGCGATCCAGTGCTGACGGATGCTTGTGAGGACGGCGGTAGCGACCTGTTTAATGACCTGAGCCGGTCTTGCCACGTGGGCACTTTATTCCACGCCGGGGACTACTCGCCGAGTATTCGCAACCGCAGCAGGTCAGGAATGGCCTCAAGTCGCTCGACGACGTCGCCAGGGAGTTCGCGGGCTTCCAGCTCCATGATCGAGTAGGCGTAGTCGCCGAGGCAGTCGTTGATCAGCTCGACAATATTGATTCCCGCGCTGCCCATCACCTGGGAGAACTGAGCGATTACGCCGGGTGAGTTCCGGTGGGCCAGCGTGAGCCTGATGAAGCCGCGCCGCTGAAGCGAGACGGCGGGGAAGTTCACCGAGAACCTGATGTTCCCGTTCTCGAGGAAATCCTGGAGTTCGTCGGCGATCATGACCGCGCAGTTGTCCTCGGCGCTGCTTGTGCTCGCGCCGAGGTGCGGGAGCACGATGACCTTGTCGTGGTGGTAGGTCGTCGCGTTGGGGAAGTCGGTCACGTAACCGCGCAACTGGCCGGCGTCGAGCGCGGCTATCAGCGCGGCCTCGTCAACGAGTTCGTCGCGGGCGAAGTTGAGCAGCACCGCGTTCGGCTTGAGCAGCCCGATCCTGGCCGCGTTGATCAGTTCCCTGGTGTCCTCGATCAGCGGCACGTGCAGGCTGACGTAGTCACTTTCCGCCAGCAGCCGGTCAAGACTCGACACCCGGTGCACTTGGGCTGAAAGCTGCGACTCGGTCTGCGGTGACGCGGCCGGGTCGTAGCCGAGCACCCGCATGTCCAGGTCAATCGCGGTGTTGGCGACCTTGTGCCCGATCGCGCCAAGCCCGACCACGCCGAGCGTGCTGCCCGCGAGTTCAAGGCCGGCGAACTGCTTCTTGCCGCGCTCGGTGGCCTTCTTGATGTCGTCGGCGGGCAGGTCCCTCGCGTAGGCCAGGGCGGCCGGCAGGTTGCGGGCGGCCAGCAGCAGGCCGGCCACCACGAGTTCCTTGACCGAATTGGCGTTGGCACCCGGTGCGTTGAACACCACGACGCCCCGCTCGGCCAGGTCGGCGACGGGGATGTTGTTCACGCCGGCTCCGGCCCGGCCGATGGCCATGACGCTGTCGGCTATGGGTTCGCTGTGCAGGCTGAAGGAGCGGAGCATGATGGCATCGGGCTGGTCCACCGCGGCATCCACGGTGTAATCAGGGCTGAAACGGTCAAGCCCGACCGGGGAGATCGAGTCGTACGTTTTGACGCTGAACTTACCCATTCCGGTTCTCAAACTCCTTCATGAAAGAGACGAGCGTGTCGACGCCTGACTCCGGCATCGCGTTGTAGAGGCTGGCCCGGACGCCGCCGACGCTGCGATGCCCGTTCAGGTTGACCATTCCCGCGTCCTTGGCCTCGGCGAGGAACGCTTTCTCAAGATCCGGGCTGGTGAGGCTGTAGACGACGTTCATCTTGGACCGGTTAGGTATCGCGACCGGGTTGGTGTAAAGGCTGGATCCGTCGATGGCGGCGTAGAGCTTTTCCGCCTTGCGCTGGTTGACCTTGGCGATTTCCGCTACTCCGCCCTGCTCCTCCAGCCATTCGAAGACCAGCCCGGCGAGGTACCAGGCGTAGGTGGCCGGGGTGTTGAGCATGGATCCCGACCTCGCCATCTCGTACCAGTCCCAGACGGCGGGGGTGCGCGGCCTGGTCCTGGCGAGCAGGTCCTCGCGCACGATGACGACCGTGAGGCCGGCCGGGCCCATGTTCTTCTGCGCGCCCGCGTAAATGGCGCCGAACTTGGTCACGTCGATCGGCTCGCTCAGGATTATCGAAGACACGTCGGCGACCAGGGGCACGTCACCGGTGTCAGGGATGGTCTCGAACGCGACGCCGTTGACGGTCTCGTTGAGCGTGATGTGCACGTAGCCGGCATTGCCTGACAGGCGCCATTCGCTCAGCGCCGGGATGTAGGTATGCGGCTCGGTCTTGACCGCGACGTTGATCCGGTCGAGGTACTTGCTGGCCTCGTTGTAGGCCTTCTGGCCCCACTGGCCGGTGATCGCGTAGTCGGCGACGCCCGTCGCGGTGGACAGGTTCGCCGGGACGGCGACGAACTGGCCGGTCGCGCCGCCCTGGAGGAACAGCACCCGGTAGTTGTCCGGTATTGCCATCAGAGCCCGCAGCCTGGCTTCGGCTTCTTCCGCGATGCCGATGAAGTCCTTGCCGCGATGACTCATTTCCATCACGCTCATGCCGGTTCCGTGCCAGTCGAGCATTTCCTCAGCGGCGCGACGCAGTACCGGCTTGGGCATTACGGCTGGTCCGGCGCTGAAATTGTAGACAGTCTGAGCAGTATCGAATTGGCTCATGTTCCTAGCAGTCTCAGATAGGATCCGCAAACCCCGCGGGCAGGGCAAACGCATTCGGCGGGGCGGCAATCGCCTGACCGCTCCGCTGCGGCCTGACCCGTTCAGGATACCGGCTTGATCACGCTGACCGGATCGGCGGGCGGGCGGAGCGCGGTGGCGCCAGGTCAGACCGCGGCCAAGACGAAGTCGGCGGCTGCAGGTAGCGCGATGGCCGGGCGGGTGCGGGGCGCGACTCAGGGCGGGCGATACTAGGACAAGGTGGCCGACGCCGTCGGGGACGTCATTGCTGCCACGACGGGGTTTGAGGTTTTTGCGTGTCTGAGCTGGCAACGGCTACCGCGACGCCGCTGCCAGGCTCTCGGCGGAGAGTCTCGGCCCGGCTCGGGGTCACTGCCGTCTTCTTTGTCAACGGAATGCTGTTCGCCTCGTGGACGGCGCACATCCCGCACATCAAGGAGTTCCTGCGGCTGAATGACGGCACGCTCGGGTTCGCGCTGCTCGGCGTCCCGGTCGGATCGGTGATCGCCATGCTCATCGTGAGCAGCCTGCTGCCCAGGTTCGGCAGCAGGCTGCTCACGCGGATCACGATGACCGGATACTGCCTCGCCGGCCCGCTGGTCGGGCTGGCTGGGTCGGCGGCGGCGCTGTTCGGCGCGCTCGCCTTGTGGGGCGCGTTTCAGGGCACGATGGACGTCAGCATGAATACGCAGGCGATCACCGTCGAGCGCCGGGCCGGGCGGGTGCTCATGCCGGGGTTTCATGGCTGCTGGAGCATCGGCTCCTTCGCGGGCGCGGCGATCGGTGCCGGCGGGGTGGCGATCGGCCTGTCGCTCAGCAATAGACTGCTGATCCTCGCCGCGCCTTGCCTGCTGATCGGCGGCTGGCTGACGATCGGCATGCTGCCTGATGCCCGTCCGCGGCAGAACCGTCCTCGACGGAACCATCCGCAGGAGAACCAGCAGGGTCGGTCGCCGCGGCCGGCGGTTCCGCGAGCCGCCTGGGTGACGATCGGCGTGCTCGGCGCGATCGCCGTCGCTGACCTGCTCTGCGAGGGCGCCATCGCCGACTGGGCCGCCGTCTACCTGCATAGCTCACTCGGTGCTGCCCCGGCCGTGGCCGCGCTCGGATTCACCGTTTACCTGCTGGCGATGGTGGTCGTGCGCCTGGCCGGAAACCGGCTGGTTGACCGGTTCGCGCCCCGCAAGATGCTGCCTGTACTGACCGGTCTGGCTACGGTCATGTTCGCGATCGGGCTGGCCGTCGCTGATCTTCCCATGGTGCTGCTCGGTTTCGCGGTGCTCGGGGCCGGTCTCGGCTCGGTCATTCCGGTCGTGTTCAGCGCCGCCGGCCGAGTGCCTGGCGTCAACGCGGGCACCGCCGTCGGGCTCGTGTCGGCCTGCGGCTGGGTCGGGATGGTGTGCGGGCCGGTCATCATCGGCCAGATCGCCAACGCGACCTCACTCCGGCTGGCCCTGATCCTGATCCCGGTGCTGACCGCGGTGATCGCGGTATCCACTGCTTTCTGCCGGGCTTTGGGAACGGCCGAAGACCAAACGGCGGCACCGGGCTAACCCGATGCCGCCGTTGGCAGGTGCGATCCTGTTCAGACCCCGATGCCGACCAGTTCAGGTACCTCCGGCCGAGCTTCGACCGCAGTCGGCTGAGGCAGTCGCCGGAGGGCCAGGAAGCTGAGCACGGCGCCGGCCGCGATCAGGCCCACGGTCACCAGCAGTCCGGCGTGGTAGCCGTCAAGGAACGCCGCGCCGGGTGCGCTCCGCCGGCCAGTGCGCTGCCCTGCCGGGCCCGCAGCATCGCGCCGATCACCGTGATGCCGAGCAGGCCGGCCACCTCACGGGACGCGTTCAGCACCGCGGAGGCGATGCCGCCGTTGGCCTCTGACTGGCCGTTCAGGATCGCGTTGGTCAGCGGGACCTGCATCAGGCCAGCCCCGAGGCCGAACACCACGAAACCTGGCATCAGGCCGGCGAAGGTGACGCTGGCGCCGAGGGTCGAAATCATGTAGAGCCCGGCCGCCATGGCCAGCATCCCGGCCGCGACCGTGCGGTGCGTGCCTAGCCTGGTGTAGACCGGGCCGGCCGAGAGTCGCGGCAAGGGCCAGGCACAGTGCCATCGGGACGAAGGCCAGGCAGGCCTTGGTGGGTGAGAAGCCCAGGATGTCCTGCAGGTAGATCGAGGTGAAGAAGTAGATGCCGAAGATGCCGAACGCCCACAGCATCATGGTCACGGTGCCGCCGCTGAACACCCGGGAGCGGAACAGCGACAGGTCCACCATCGGGCCGCTCGGTGCGAGACTCGATCACCACGAACAGCAGGCGGCGGCCACGGCGGCGAGCGCGAAGGAGCCCAGGATGACGGCCGAGGTCCAGCCCTTGTCGTGGCCTTCGATCAGCGCGTAGGTCAGGCCGAACAGGGCGACCGACGAGGTGATCATGCCGGGGAAGTCCAGCCGGCGGCCGCGTTCGGATCCTTGGACTCGGCCATGGTGAGCGCGGCGATCGTGACCGCGGCGATCCCGACCGGCACGTTGATGAAGAAGATCCAGCCCCAGTGCAGGTGCTGGCTGATGAAGCCGCCGATCAGGGGGCCGAACGCCAGCGCCATCGCGCCGATGGCGGTCCACAGCGCCGATGGCCGTGGTACGTTCCCTGCGTCGGTGAACGTCGCCAGGATGATCGCCAGCGTGGTCGGTACCAGCAGCGCCGCCCCGAGTCCTTGCACCAGCCGGGCGCCGATCAGCACGCCGCCGCTGCCGGGCCAGGCCGGCGGCCAGCGAGGAGAGCGTGAACACCGCGGTGCCGATGAAGAACAGCCGCCGCCGTCCGTAGCTGTCGGCCAGCCGGCCGCCGACCAGCAGCAGCCCGGCGAAGACCAGGACGTAGCTGCTGACGACCCACTCCAGGCCGGCGATCGAGAGATGCAAGCTGCGCTGAATCGTAGGTATCGCGACGTTTGTTACGTTGTTGTCAAGATAAGTCATGAAAGTGGCGAGCGCCACCGCCACCAGGGTCCACCATCGTCTGGCCATCGTCCGCTCCGCTCGTCCTGTACGGCGTTCCTGTACCTATACGTTCCTATACGTTGTACATTGATCAGCATGGACTGTACGGCGTATAGTTGTCAAGTGATGGCGCCAGCGAAGACGGCCGAGGCCGAACGGACCAAGCTCGAGCCGGTCAGCAGTAGTCGACCGGGCGCTGGCAGCTTGCCGATGCTGAGGGCCTCGAGGCCCTGACGATCAGGCGGCTCGCCCAGGAGCTCGGCGTTACGCCGATGGCGCTGTACTGGCACTTCCGTAACAAGGAGGAGCTGATCGCCGGGCTGACCGACCGGATCTGGGGCGAGATCCGCAGCGACGTAGACCGGAGCGCGCGCCTGGCCGCGGCAGCTCCGCGAGCTTGCTCGAATCGCTGATCGACGTGCTCCGCGCCCACGCCTCGCGCCTCTCGCTGCTGCTCGGCAGCGATAAGCTTGGCCCGTCGCACTGGCAGGTCACCGAGGTGACGCTCGACGTGCTGCAGCGGGCCGGCTTTGACGCCGCTTCGCGCGAGCGAGATCGCCAAGTCGGCGCTGTGGACCGGGCTGACGCTGGTGATGAGCGACCCTGGCTTCGACCCGACCCTGACCGAGGCCGAGCGGGCCGAGCTGCGTGCGGCGCAAGCAGGTCGAGCTGGCCTCGCTGCCGCCGCACCGGTACCCGCAGGCTCGTCGAGGCGGCCGTGCCGCTGACTGCCTGCGGCGACGACTCGGTGTTCCACTATCAGTTCGGCGTCGACCTGTTCATCGCCGGCGTCCAGGCCATGGCACCGGGCGGCTCATGACCGCATGCCGAGGCGAGCGCACCGCGCGAGCCCGTCCCGAGGCTCGGTGGTCGCTCGCGGTGGGCCGACCTCGATGGCCCTGTGCATTACCTCGACTTCGGCGGTCCCGCGCACGCGCCGCTGATCGTCGCCGTGCACGGACTCGGCGGCGCAGCCGTGAACTGGTCGGCGATCGCGCCGCTGCTGACGCGCAAGTACCGGCTGGTCGCCCCTGACCTAGCCGGTCACGGCCTGACCGCGTCGGCAGGCCGGGGCGCCGACGTCGCCGTCGAACCGGTCGCTGCTGCACCGGTTCATCGAGTCGGTGTCGCCCGGCCGGTCATCTTGATGGGCAACTCGATGGGCGGCATGATCGCGCTGCTGGAGGCCAGCGGCCGGGCCAGAGTCAGTGCGCCGGCCTGATCCTGCTCGACCCGGCGCTGCCGCTCCAGCCGGTGCGGCCTGATCCGCTGGTCGCCGCCGTGTTCGCCGTGTCGGCCGTGCCGGTGCTCGGGCCGCTGCTGATCCGGCAGCGCCGGTTCATGCCGGTCGAGTCCCTGGTCTCCTCGACGCTGGCGCTCTGCTGCGTCGATCCGGCGCCGGGTGCCCCCGGACATCGTCGCGCGTCACGTCGAAGTGGCCAGGCAGCGGGCCGCCATGGCAGGCAACGCCAGGACTTCGCCCACGCCGCCCGGTCGGTGGTCGAGACCGCGAGCTTCCTGCGCGGCCAGGCCTACCGCCGCAGCCTCCGTGACATCGATTGTCCGGTTCTGCTGATCCACGGCCAGCGTGACCGCCTGGTCCCGGTCGCGGTGGCCAGGATGGCGGCGCGGTCTCATCCGGCCTGGACGCTGGTCGAACTTCCCGATATCGGTCACGTTCCGCAGCTTGAAGCCCCGGCCGAGACCGCGACGCGATCAAGACCTGGCTGTCAGCGGCGGGCAAGCCCGCCGCCCGCGCCGCCAGCCCAGTGATCCGCACGTCCGCCCCCCGCATTCCGGCCCCCCGCCAGGCTTCCTTAGCAGTCACCGGCTCCTGAATGTCAGTGGTCGGCGGTACGGTGCCATCGCATCTAGCGTTGCGGTGAGAGGGGCCGATTTGCCTGACCGGCGGGCAAGCCAGTTGTATGAATCGCTTCGTGTACACAATTTCGGGTACACTCTGGCTATGGATGACAGCCAGGCTCAATTGAGCGTTCGTGATGCGCGCGCACACTTCGCCGAAGTCATCTCGCGAGCCCAAAGCGGAACGCCGACGATCATCACACGCAACGGCCAGGCCGTGGCCGCCGTCGTCCCGATCGAGGACTTCAATGCTCTCGAAGACGCGATCGACCGATACTTCTCCAGAGAAGCCGACCGTGACCTGGCGGAAAATCCGGACGCGCCGACCTACAGTATGTCCGAGGTCGTCGCCGCGATTTTCGATGAGGAGCCGGGCAAGGGCGCCGCGTGAAGTACGCGTTCCGGTGGCGCGAGCGGGCGGTCAGGCAACTCCGGGGCATCCCACAGCCAGCCGCATTGACGATCTTGCGAGCACTGACGCCGCTGGGGGACGATCCTCGCCGCCCGGATGCCAACGTCAGGAAGCTTTCCGGAATACGAGGACCGTTACCGGCTGCGGGTTGGGGATTATCGGGTCATCTACGAGGTCGCGGACGGCCAGCTCGTCATCCTGGTCGTAGGAGTGGGACATCGCCGGGAGATCTACCGGGCAATGTCCTAGCGAGGCGCTCGCATGGCGAGCAGTAAGCCTGGCTTCGTTACCGGCGCCTGGATTCCGGCAGATCAGACGGGCCGACGTGACCCTAGAGCCACTCGGCTAGCGGCTGGGTCGCGGCGAGGAAGGTCTCAACTTTTCCCGGCCGCCGGCGTGCTCAGCCAGGGGCGCACGCCCCATTCCTTCCAGGCCACCAGGCCCTTATACCTGAGCAGTTCGATTCGCGGGTGATCGGCGAGGTAGCCGCGCGGCGCCGTCTTCAGTATGTCCCGGCCGGTCACGGCGATGTCGTCACCGGCGAGGCCAGCGATGATCCGTTCCAGCTCATGTCCGGTCACGTCCTCAGCGACCGCCTTGCGATACGGTCAAGCTGATCAGAGGCGAGCTGGTACATGCCGTTGCCGGCGGCGAGGCCGTTGGCCGAGAACTGAACGTATCCCGAACCGATCAGCGCGCCGATCGCAGTCTTATACGGAGACTTTTCCGCACTGAACCTGATATCCCGATTCGGGCGGAAGATCTTGACCGGGCCGAACCGCTCGGCCAGTTCGTCGGTGAGGTCAGCCATCGGGCCGAGAACCGCCTCTTCGTAGATTGCCTTGTGCGCGGTCCAGTACGCCTTAGAGTTGTCCTCTTCCAGCCCGTCGTAGAAGTCGAGCGCCACCACGGGCCATCCCTGAAACCCCATCGCCGTCGAAGCCTCCGCCGTGACTGTTAGTTCCTTTGCTTGGACACTCTATGAGCATCGCCTCGGCTAAGACGGCGAGGGGTGCTGGCCAGGAAGCGCGGCTAGAGTGTGGAAGCCAAGTGTTCTCCATAGCTACGCAGCAACGGTGCAAGCTGCTGGTAGTCGCCCCGTTCGGCTCGTGAAAGCAGCCGGGCGCATACATATATCTGGGCTATAGCTCCTTGTGGTGTGTCGAGCACATCGGCGAAGGTGTCGCGGACATGCTGCGCTGTCTGGGGCACGAGGAGACTGTAACAATATAGCGTTGCCGCATCGAGGCCAGTCGGTCCGCGTCCCCACCATTCCCAGTCGAGGATCGCCAGACCTGGTTGGAATAGGTTGGCCCAATGCAGGTCGCCGTGCGCGACCTCCCATCGGACGGTACCTAGATTTACTTCGATGCCGAACTGCCAAAGTCGGTCGGTTAGCTGGCTGGCATCGACACACTCACGGTAGGTAGGGGTAGTTGCCAGAACCTCAAGTGACCGGCGCAGATCCATCCACCAACGCCTCGGCACTTGGAGCCCTGCGGCGAGAACATCCGTCGGCGAGCATGGGCGTCCGGCCACTCGTGTCATAACCTCGGCCCGTATTTTGCGCGGACCTTCTTCCCATTCGGCCGTGTCAAGCACGATCGGCTTGGTGATCCCACCGATGACGTTAGCATCGCTGTTGCCGGTCCACCACTCGCCGTGTGCCCAGCGGCCATCTTCGGTAACGACCCGCAACCAGCGCTGCGCGTTTGCAGCGGCCGCGGTTACACCAACAGATCGATCGCGCCAGCCCCAGGTGGGCGATCCGCTTATAGTCAGCTTGAACCGATCCGCCGCCTCGGACAACAGGTCCGTCATCCAGTCCCGCCAGATTGCATCGCCGTCTTCGGTTGGCATATTCCCCCGCTTATTAGGTTTCAGCAGATCCAATGAAACGCCGCAAATACGCGTCCGGGCTCGCGAGGTAGCGCCGCCAGTGGTAAGTCAGGTCTAGGTCATGCCATTCGACCCGGCGATATCCGTGGTCGCCAACTTCGACAATATCCGCTCCGGGCACCGAGGCCAGGATCGGCGAGTGAGTAGAGCAGATGACCTGCGCCCCGTTCTGACCGAGTTGATGCATCAGAGCGACCAGACGGAGGCACGAACTGAAGGACAAGGCAGCCTCTGGCTCGTCCATAAGGTACAAGCCCGGTGCGTTGAACATAGACTCGAAGATAATCAGGAAACCTTCGCCATGGCTGTGCTCGTCGAGATTCTCTTCCCAGTAGCCGCTCAGCCCGGAAACCACCTCAGCGAACCCGAATGTGGTCTCGGCGCGCAGAAAATAACCTTTCTGCGCTGATCGTGAGCGAGTCTTCATATTTGCCCCGTCATGGGTGAGGCCTAGGCGCATCACCTTACCTAGCGGGGTCTTCTCCCTGTTGTTACCGTATTTGCGGCCTGCGCGTCCGCCGCGTGCGTCCAGCCCGAAAGCCTCAGCGATCGCCTCGACCAGCGTAGATTTCCCCGAGCCGTTCTCGCCTACCACGAAGGTGACCGGGCGAGTAAGTTCGAGGCCGTCACGCGCGATCGCGGCGACACAAGGGATGTCGAACGGCCACCTGCTGCGCTCGGCATCGCCGATCAGCTCCTGCTCGAGGGACACGCTGTTCACGAACATAGCCGTCATTATCTCTGTCGGGCTGAACGTGCGATCAACGATAATCAGGTGCGCAAGCTCCGGTGGGGCGGCAATTTCCGGCAGGACGACAGGCCGGACTGCAGGACGGGCCACACTGCGGATCGCACATGTTCGGCACGCACGGCCGAACTGCTCGTCGCAGCGAATCAAGTCGGGTGACCTGCGCCGCGAAGTCCCTGCTGCTCAGTACCTCGCCGAGGGTAGCGGTGAGCACGCTGCCCGCCACCGCATGGCGAGTGAAGACGCATGGTGTCACCGTACCGTTGGGCAAGATCGCCGCGTTTCCGTGACCACACGCACCGCAAGTATCCCCGTCGTCCGGTTGCCATGCAGCACCCCGGCCGAAGGCTCGCAGCCGGTCGGAGCCAATGTCCTCTCGCGATATTCCGATGGAAACGAGCTCAGCTATTGCTTGCGTTGCACGCTGCTCGCCGATTACGTCCACGATGCCAACCCTGAGCGAAATGCCTCGGCGGACGGCTTCAGCAATGTTTTCCCGCGTCCTTGCGTGCGAGTTGAGCCTGCCGGTGATGGCCTCATGCTGTGCACGGTCATCGGAGTAATAGGAGCAGGCCAAGGACACGCCGGGAAGGTCGAGCAATTCCCACTGCGCTGGCGTCACTCGGTACAAAGATGAAAAGATCTCTACCCTCATTCCATGGTTCAGCGCACAGCGCACGATCTCTTCACAGCCCGGGTAGTAAAGCGGTTCGCCGCCGATTACGATCACTCGACCTACGCCGGGCGAGGCAGCCTCATTGATAACCGTGAGCCAAGCCATGGTGGTCATCTGGCCGTGGCTCCCACGCGGCGAAGCATCAGCGTAACAGTGCACGCACTCCAGCGGACAACGGCTAGTTACGTCCAGCCAGATGAATGCAGGAACTTCCCAACTTGCGCTCTGTCCTAAAGCGCCGCTCGTCGATGTCACAACCGTGCCACTCCGTTAGTGGACATATGTCCTTACCTGGATGTATATCCAAGCGTGCTCAAAAGAATGATGAATACTGAAGTGCCGCATCGATGTCGCATCGTTGTCGTTCGCTGGCCGAGCCTACAGCATCGATGTCCCAGCGATGCTACGCGGACCGCATCCATGTCCCATCGTTGTCGTTGGCCGGTTGCGGCGGACAGCAACGGTGGGCCATCGTTGCTGCTACGGCGCCTGCGTTATTGCTTCGCGGGCGTTCTTGATCGTGGCGCGGTTCGCTGAGTCCAGGTATTCCTCGATCCGCGTGACCCGGCCGTTTTCGATGCGCAAGTACATGGCCGCGTGAGTTCTACATCGGCGCCGTTCGGCAAAGTTCCGCGCAGGACGTGCTGCTGGATCACCCCGTCCTGCGCCTCGGCTCGCCTGATGATGTCGTAGCGCAGGCCGGACACGGTTTTGTGCAGCCCGGCGAGCACCTTCAGGTTGTCTGGCACCGACTGTTCGATCAGGTCATCGTTGTGCCAGATCAGGGCGTCGGGCGAGTACAGCGCCCGCACCTGTTCGACGTCGCCGGCCTCAATCGCGGCGAAGAACCTCACGACCACGTCAACCGCTGACACAACCCTCTCCTTTCAGCGAATCAATCGCCGGCTCGAACGCCCACTCGCCCCCGACCGGCATCGGGAACACCACTGGCAGGTCCACCCCGGCGGCCACGTACTCAGCGATCCGCGCCGCGCACGCGGTAGCGTCCCCGTGCGCCACGAAGACGTCGGCGACCGGCTGCGGCACCAGTTCGGCGGCCCCGGCCCGGTCCCCGGCCAGCGTCGCGGCGCGCGCCGGCCCCAGGTCGATGCCGTCACCCTCACCCCAGAGGGACCCAGAAGCGGGATGCAGCACGTACCTTGGCACCACCGCCCGAGCGGCAGCGGCGGCCGTGGCCGCGTCATCGGACAGGCACAGGTGCACCACGCAGGCGATCTCGACCGACGCGGGATCCCGTCCGGCCTGCTCGGCGGCCGAGCGCACGATTCCGGCGGCCAGGCCGGCCTGGGCGGGCGAGATCAGGTTCAAGATCACGCCATCGGCGATCCGCCCGGCGAGCGCCAGCATCTTCGGCCCGAGCGCCCCCAGGTACACGGGCAGGTCCGCGCGCACCGGCGGACTGTCGAGCGGCACCATGCCGGTTCGGAAAACCTGCCCCTCGAATCCGCCGGCATCGCTTTGCAGCACCGCGCGGACGACTGCCACATATTCTTCGATCATTTGCAAAGGATCGAAGGGCGCGAGGCCGAACCGGGAGTTCATCAACGCATTGGCGACACCGAGGCCCAGGATGAACCGGCCCTGGGAGGCGTGGTCGAGCTGGGCGGCGGTCTTCGCGGCCAGCACCGGGGGACGCAGCGCCGCGTTGGCGATCGCGGTGCCGAGGCGAACTGACTGGGTCGCCGCCGCGACCGGGTGGCAGAGGGATAGCGCGTCGCCGTGGCCCTCAGCCACGAAGACGGCGCCGAAGCCGGCTTGTTCCGCGTAGGCGGCGACCTCGCCGACCCGCGCGGGCGGCAGGCCGCTGTGCGAGGCGATCGAAAGCCCGAGCGGCATCAATGGTTCCTCAGTTCGCGCTTGAGCACCTTGCCGGTCGTCGTTCTCGGCAGCGGACCGGTGAACTCGACCGACTTCGGGCACTTGAAGTGGGACAGCCGGTCCCGGCACCAGGCGATGACTTCTTCGCCGGTCACGCTGGCGCCGTCGGCCAGCCTGATTACGGCGTGCACGGCCTCGCCCCAGAGCGGGTCAGGCCGGCCGATGACCGCGACCTCGGTTACGGCCGGGTGCCTGGCCAGCATGGCTTCGACCTCGACCGGGTAAATGTTCTCGCCGCCGCTGATCACCATGTCCTTAGCGCGGTCGAGGATGTACGAGGTACCCGTCGGCGGTGAGCTTGCCGATGTCGCCCGTCCGGTACCAGCCGTCCGGGGTGAAGGCTGTCGCCGTGCCGTCCGGATCCCGCCAGTACCCCTCGAAGAGGCACTCGCCCCTGATCAGCACCTCGCCGGCGGTGTCGGGCGGCAGCGGAGCGGCGTCGGCGTCGCCGGGGTCGGCGATCTTGACCTCCCAGCCGAACGAAACCCGGCCAGCGCTGGCCAGCCTCGGGTGGCCCGGCTGGTGGTCTTCCGGCGCGAGCAGGCTGATCAATGGACTGGCTCTCGGTATTGCCGTAGATCTGCCGCAGGCGGCAGCCGAACGTCTCGATCGCGGCGGTGAGCGAGGTCGGCGTGGATTCGGGGCGGTGCCGTAGGCGATCTCTTTCAGGCTGGACAGGTCGGGGTGGTTTCTTTGCCTGACCTCAGCGACGAGCAAGTCGATCAGCGAGGGGCCGGCGGTGAAGAACTCGATCTTGTCTCGCTCGATCGCGTCGATGACGGCAGGCGGGCTGAACGCGGAGTGGATATAGACGGTGCCCGCGGTGAGGAGTGCTTGCAGGCACTGACCGAAGCCCCCAAGGTGGAACAGGGGGAGGATCTGAAGATGGTGCGATCCTGGGACCTGGTCGCCGATCTCGATGGCGAAGCCGGCCACGCTGACCAGCAGGGCACCGTGCCGGAGCGGGATCGCCTTGGCCCGGCCCGTGGTGCCGCTGGTGTGCACGAGGGCGAGGATGTCGGTCCCGGACAGGCGTGGTCTTGGCGGGACCGGCCCCGTGATCGGGTCACCCAGCCGTACCGGCGCCAGGTCCGGCCTGGCGGCCTTCAGCGACTCGGTGAATTCCGGGTCGGCAGCGATGGCGACGGGTTGGGTGAGGGCGAGGACTTCTTTGAGTTCTCCGGGCGACAGCCGCCAGTTGAGGAAGGCCGGGATGGCGCCTGGCCCGGAGGATCGCGAAGGCGCAGACCAGGAAGTCGGCGCTGTTCTTGGCCAGCAGGGCGACCACGTCGCCTGGTTTCACGCCGAGGTTCGCCCAGCCGCCGGCTGCTGTTCGACGGCGGTCTTGAGTTCTCCGTACGTGAGAGTCGTGCCGCGGTCGTCGGTCAGCGCGGTGAGGTCAGGATGGACCGAGGCTCGCCATTCGATGACGTGGATCCAGCTCTGCACCGTCGTATCGTTGCAGAATGCGACATTCTGAGCTAGTAGGGCTACGGCGCGAAGTTGCTTTGGCCTGCCGGGTGCTGGCCTTCGCCGGGCTGGCAGCCGATGTGCTCGGGCATGTCAGCGTTCGGGTCGGGGAGGACCGGCTGCTCGTGCGCTGCCGGGGGCCGCGGGAGAGCGGGCTGCTTTTCAGTACCCCGGACGACGTTCACCTGGTGAGCTTGGACGGGCCGCACGAACTGCCCGGCGGGTACCGGGTACCGAGCGAGTTGCCCATCCATACCGGAGTCACTGCGGTCACGTCCTTTGGTGACCGCAGTGGCGCACGCCCACCCCAGGGCGGTCGTGACAGCCGACCTGGCCGGGCTCAGCCTGCGGCCCGTTGTCGGCGCCTACAACATCCCGGCTATGCGGCTGGCGCTGGACGGCATCCCGGTGTACCCGCGCGCCGTGCTGATCCGGAGGGCCGACCTGGCGGCCGAGATGCTGGCCGCGATGGGACCGGCGCCGGTCTGCGTGCTGCGCGGCCATGGTGTCACGACGACCGGTTCGAGCATTCAGGAGGCGGTCATCAGGGCGCTGAATCTGGAATCGCTCGCCGAGGTGATTCTTAGCGCCGCGCAAGCCGGGGGTAATCCGCCAGAATTGCCTGAGGCTGACGTAGCCGAGCTGCCTGATCTTGGCGGTTCGCTTAACGAGGAGAGCGTATGGCGCTATCACGTGACCAGGCTTGCTCAGGCCGGTTTCGGCCTGTAGCCGAGCCATGATCGACTTGCCGGAAGTGCTCGCCGACGTCCGGCGAGGCCTGGTACCGGCTCGCATCTACAACGACGCCGAGATCTTCGCGTTCGAGCGGGACCGGCTGTTTTCCAGTGCGTGGATGTTCCTCGCCCACGAATCCGAGATTCCCGCCCCCGGCGATTACGTCGTGCGGCGGGTGCTCGCGGACTCGTTCATCGTGGTACGAGACGAGACCGGCACCGTGCGGGTGCTGTTCAACATGTGCCTGCACAAGGGCATGCAGGTCTGCCGGGCCGAGATGGGCAACGCCTCGCACTTCCGCTGCCCTTACCATGCCTGGACCTACCGCAACGACGGAAGGCTCGCCGGGCTGCCCTTCCACGCCGAGGCTTACGGCGGCGAGGACGGCTTCGCCAAGGAGGGACAGAGCCTCCTGCCGGCGCGGCTCTTGATACCTACAACGGGCTCATCTTCGTCAGCCTGAACCCAGACGCCCCGGCCTTGCGCGACTGGCTGGGGGATTTTGGCTATTACCTAGATTTTTATACGAGACAAAGCCCGGCCGGCGTTGAGCTTCGCGGGCCGCAGCGCTGGCGGATCAAGGCGAACTGGAAGATCGGCGCGGAGAACTTCGCCGGCGACAGCTATCACACGCCCCACACGCACGCCAGCGTCGTCGACATCGGCCTGTTCCGCGAGCCCAAGGCGAACAAGCGCAAGGAAGGAGCCTTGTACGTGGCCGGTCCGGGATCCGGCACCACCTACAAGCTCCCGCCCGGCGGTTCTTTCCTCGAGCAGTTCCGTTACGTCGGCTACCCGGACGAGATGATCGTGACGATGGCCGCGACGTGGTCGAAGGAGCAATCGGAGCTGATCGCCGAGTCCGGCTTCATGGTCTCGGCCGCGACGTTGTTCCCTAACCTCAGCTTCGTGCACAACTGGCCGGTGATCGACGAGGCGGGCACCGTGGCGCCGTTCATCTCGGTTCGGCTATGGCAGCCGGTCTCAGAAAAGGAAACCGAGGTCCTTTCCTGGTTCGCGGTCGACGCCGCGGCGCCTGAGTCTTTCAAGCGGCTGTCGTACCGTGCCTATCTGATGTGCTTCGGAAGTTCCGGCATGTTCGAGCAGGACGACGTGGAGAACTGGGTCTCGATCACCGAGATGGCGGCCGGGACCATGGCCAAGCGGCTGCTGCTGAACAGCCGGATGGGTCTCACGTCGGAGGACAAGCCGGTCAAGTCGCCGATCGCCGGGTTCTCCGGGCCAGGAGTCGCGTACCAGGGTTTCGGCGAATTCAATCAGCGGCACTGGCTGTCGCAGTGGAGCGATCATCTTGGGGCGCCCGGTGAAACCACTTCCCTATAGCGACGAGTTGCACCAGGCCGCGCACCAGTTCCTGGTCGAAGAGGCCGCGCTGCTCGACGCCGCTGACTACGTCGGCTGGCTCGAACTGCTCTGCGACGACATCAAGTACGTGATGCCGGTCAGGGTTACGACCGCGCGAGGAGGCGGCTTCGACTCCCTGCCGGACATGGGGCACTTCGACGAGGACCTGTACTCGCTGCGCAAACGGGTACAGCGCCTCTACACCGAGCACGCGTGGACCGAGGACCCGCCGTCGCGGACGAGGCATTTCGTGTCCAACGTGCGGACCTTCGCGTTCAGCGAGACTGAGTTGTACGTGGAGTCGGCCCTGTTGCTCTTCCGCAGCCGGGGCGACACCAGAGAGGCCGACCTGATCTCAGCCGGGCGAACCGACCTGCTGCGGCTCACCGACGGCGGAATGCGGCTGGCCCGCCGGGAGATCAAGGTCGACGAGTCGGTGCTGCGGACCCAGAACCTGGCCGTGTTCTTGTGAGCGAGGAGCCGATTATTCTCGCGAACGAGTTCGCTGAGGTCGAGGTATCGCGCGTAAGCACCCGTAACGGGATGCGGCTGCGGATCTTCGTGCCGAGTTCGGGGGCCGAGATCTTGCTCTGCCCGCTTGAGCTTGAGGCGCTGACTGGCCGGGACCATGAGTTCTTCAGCGGGTTGCTGGCCGATGGGCTGGCTTGACGGCAAACGGGCGCTGATCGTCGGTGCCGGGTCAGGGATCGGGCGGGCGGTGGTCGATGCTTTTCTGGCGGAGGGAGCCGCCGTCGCGGCGCTCGAACTTGACCGGGGCAAATGTGACCGGCTGGCTTCCGAGCTGCCGTCCTGCGTCGTGACTTCTGGTGACTCGACCATTCAGGCCGAGGCCAGGGCCGCCGTTGAGTCGGCGGTGGCGCAATTTGGCGGACTCGACGTGCTGGTTAACTGTGTCGGGATCTTCGATTTCTATCGGGGGCTCGATGACCTTGATCCGCAGGAACTTGACGCCGGTTTCGACGAGCTGTTCCGTGCCAATGTGCTCAGCCAGCTCGTGTCCGTTAAGGCGGCTGTTGACGAGCTGCGCCACTCGGGCGGCTCGGTGGTGCTGACCGTGTCGACGTCGGGGTTCTATCCGGGGCGCGGGGGGATCTTGTACGTGGCGTCCAAGTTCGCGGTGCGGGGCTGCGTGGTTGAGCTGGCGCACGAACTCGCCCCCTTGGTGCGGGTCAACGGGGTCGCGCCGGGCGGGACCCTGGGCACGGAGCTGACCGGGCCTGACAGCCTGGGACTGGCCGGACGCCTGCTCGATGAGACGCCGGGGCGGGCGCAAGAGCTGGCTGGGCGGACGCCGTTGCGGGTGGCGCTGACGAGCGCCGATCACGCCGGGAGTTATGTATTTCTCGCTTCCGACCGGGCGCGGGGAATCACCGGGATGATCCTGCATTCCGATGGAGGAATCGGGGTTCGGTGAACGTAAGATCGTCGCATCGCGGGTGAGGGGGTCGTTATGCGGCGATGGCGATCATTGGCAGGGATTGGCGGCGCCGTCGCGCTGGTTCTGGGCCTGCTGCCAGCGGCCGGTGCGCATGCGGCTGGTGAGGCTGTCGCTGGCACGGACATCGGGAACGCCGCGCAGCTGACGGGCAGCATCTCGGGATCGCTGGCGTCGTCAACGTCCGACGACTGGTGGGTTGTCTATCCCGCCTCGGCTGGCGGGGCGGTCGCGGTCACGGTCAAGGACACGACGGCGTCGTCTAGTTCTTGCGACGGCCTGGTCGCGACGCTGTACGCGACGAACGGCACGTCACAGGCCGTCTCTGATGCGAACCTGAGTCGCGGGGACTCCCAGGAGATGTCGGGTTCAAGAGTCGCCTCCGATCGTTATTTCGTCGAGGTAAAGGTTCGCAGTTGCGAGCCGCCCGCCCCGGTGACTTACACCCTGACGCTCGACAGCGGCGGCGGCGGGACGGCACCGTCTCCGGCTAGCGGCTCGATCGCCGCCGGAACGTCGATCGGTGACGCGTGGCCGCCGCTTCAGGGCAAGACCTCGTACACCGGGACCATCGCCAGCGGCACCGAGGAGGACTGGTACGTCCTGTACAAGCAACCGGGCACCAGCCCGGCCTCGGTACGGGTGGAGAACACGACGGTAGCCGGGTCGACGTCATGTACTGGCCTGTCGGTGAGCCTGGATGGCGCGGACGGCGTTGGCGACGTCGTGTCCGGAGCGACGCTGAATGACAACAGCGCGGTCACGATGACAGTCACGGGGACTGGCAGCCCGGATTACCTGGGCCGCTACTACCTGGAGATTCAAGATGGTAACTGCCCGCCGGGCGGAACTACGTACCGGATCGAGCCCGAGCCGAGCACGGGCTGGGCGAACCCGGCGAAGCCATCCTCAGAACCGCTGCCGTCGGGAGCGGACCGAAAGGCAGCCGGCGGACCGCTGACCGGCGGCGTCACCTACGACGCGGCGCTGGCGAACGGGACCACCCAGGACTGGGTCTTCCTGGTCGCCACCGGCTCCACGCCGCTCACGGTCAGCGTGCAGAACACGACAAGTAATCAGGACAACTGCCAGGGAGAAAGCGTCACCCTGCTGGACAGCGGCGGCACGGTGAGCGGGGCCGACCTCGGCGACGACGACGAGGCGGAACTGGTCGCCGACACCGCGCAGACCTTCTACCTGGAGATCACCGTTGCCGACGACTGCCCACCGGACACCCCGCTGACCGCCACCGTCACGCTGACGCCGCCCAGTGCTGCCTGCTCATGCGGCTGCGCCGCGACCGCCGATCATAACCTCAGGCCGGCCGCCGGGACGGCGTTCGAGATCGAGATGCATAAGCCGGGAGGCGGGACCATCCCCGTGGCCGGCAAGACAACGACCGTGGGCGTGGGCGAGCCCCTCGACCTGTCGCTGGGCTGCGCTCCGGGCGGCACCGCGCCGACCGGACCCTACCGATGGAAGCTGCCCGCCAAGTCGGGCTACCCGGTTACGCTCAGCAGCTACGACATCACCGACAACACCAGCGCCTCGTCCAGCACACTCATAAAGCTGACCAAGTTCACTAACCCGACGTTCAGCTTCTACGTGCTTAAGCCAGGCAGGTATACCGTCACCGTCACGGCATCGGTGAACGGAACCCCCGAAGAGGTCCCGGCCAGCTTCAACGTCAAGGCACCAGGGTCCGAGTTGACCGCCGCAACCTGCCCGGCTGCCCTGAACACGCTCTGGACGTACGAACTGCCAGTCGGCGAGTTCCGCCCGCCCCGCCTGACCCTCGGCTTTAACAACGAGTGCGTGAAAACCTCAGGACTCGCCTGGTCGGCGAAGGCCACCCTGAACGACAAGGTCCTCCCTGATAGCGACTTGGCCGTCGTCCAGCTCGTCAACGGCACGGTCAAGCACAGCACCCAGAAGAAGGCCTGCTTGAGCACGAGCGGCTGGGAAGCCGATGGCTCGGCTTTCTACCGGACCGCCAGAGACAACCCAATGATCAAGGGGCACACCGTGTCCGGCTTTTTCTCAGGCCCCGACATGGTCGAGATCAAGGCGGGCCGATCGGACACGCTCGCCAGCTCCGATTCACCGTCCGTCCTGCTCCGCAACGGCGCCACCTGGACCGCGAACCTCGACTACACCGACTACCTCATGTACCGGCCGCACTATAAGACAACCGGATTCGGGCACTTCGGTATCTGGGTGGCCCTGCGGCAGCTCAGCTGGAAGGTCAAGGCCTCGGCCAGCTTCGACACCAAGACTCACCGCTGGAAGCTCGGGAAAGTCACGGCCAATCCCAAGAAAATCAGTTCTGTCGCAAGCTCCGTCGAGCCGCAGTTCTCGCGGCGCGTTCAGACCCCGGCTTCCTGCCCCTAGCGTTATTCCAGGGCGATGCCATTCTAGCGCAGGATCACGGTCTTACCGCTGGCGGAGTGGCCCGGCGGGCCCGGCGCGGCGAACTGGCGGTGTCTCCCGCTGGGCCTGATTGTCAGTGGGGGTCGGTAGGCTTCAGGTAGTTGAGAGAGATGGCATCGCCGGGACGGTGTGCGGTCCAGATTTGGACTAATGAGTTCGGAGAATTGAGTTCGTTTCCCGGTTGAGCGGCCCTCCGTTATCCGCCGTTACCCTGGCGTCTTTGTCTGCCCAGCGCTCGTCGTTCCCAGTCTCGGTTCTACTCACGTAGAGGAGGTGCCCCATGAGTGATGTCGGCCGGCCGCCGGTGGCGTCGCCTGAGTTGCTCAGTGCTGGCACGCCGATGCCTGGTAACGCGAGCGAGGCGGTTGGGATGGTCCTGGCCGGGCTTGGCTGGCTCGCGCAGGCTGACTTCAAGCAAATGCCGGCCGCAGTGCAGGCGGAGTGCCTGCGGAAACTGGAGAACGCCCGGTCGGTGCAGGCCGCCGCTCATGCCACTATTCTTTCAGCGTTCGACCGGACTGAGGGGTATGCCGAGGATGGACAGGGCTCGGCGCGGACCTGGCTGCGCTGGCAGACTCAGGTCACTGGTGCGGAGGCGGCTGCCTCGGTGGCGTGGATGCGGACGCTGCGGGAGCACCCCGTAATCGCTGAGGCGCTTGCGCGGATGCGGGTAACCATGTCGGTGGCCAGGCTGCTGTGCAAGTGGAGTGACAAGCTCCCCGAGTCCAGGCGTGGTGAGGCGGATCGGGTACTGCTCGACGGCCTGGCGGCCGGGCTTGAGCTAGGGGACCTGGCCAAGCTGGTCGAGCAAATGCTGGCCGCGCTGGCCGAACCTGACCAGGACCCGGCTCAGGATTTCGCGGACCGGAGCTTGAAGCTCGGCACGACTTACGGCGGGGCGGGTTACCTGGAAGGTGACCTGACGCCGCAGTGCGCCGAGGCGGTCCGGGCAATGCTTGAGGCGCTTGGCAAGAAAATGGGACCGGAAGACGACCGGACCGCCGCCCAGCGCCGGCATGATGCACTACAGGAAGCTTGCAAACGCCTGATCGCCTCCGGCGGCCTGCCCGACCGCGCCGGGCAGCCCACAAAGATTCAACTCCACATCAGCCTCGACGATCTCCTCCGACGCTTGGATAGTGCGGGCGGAACGGGCGGAACGGGCGGGACGGGCAGTGCGGGCGGGACGGCCGGGACGGAAGCGGCGAGCGGCACCAAACCAGCGGATCGCAGTCTGTCTGATCTCACCACAGTGTCTGGTCTCACCACAGTGTCTGATCTCACCACACTGCCGGATCTGGCGCCGCCCTGGCCGCTGGCCGGGCCGGGCGATGAGTGCGACGCGTCGATCGTGCCGATCGTGACGGGGTTTCTTGATCACGACCTGCTTGACAAGCTCGTCGCTACGGTGACCGGCCCGTTCAAGTACGCGGATTCGGCCCCCGGACGGTACTGGCCCAAGGTCAGGCTCAACGCCGACAGCGTCCGGGACCTATTCATCGCCAACGCCGCCGCGCTCTTCACCGGGCCCCGTGGCCTGGCTTCATGGCTGCGTCGCCGCGAGCTTGATGGCGTGGCCGGGTCAGTGAGCCTACCTCTTGATATCGGCGCGCCGACCGAGACCATCCCGGCGCACCTGCGCCGGGCCGTATCGCCCGTGACCGGCACTGCGCTGCCCCCGGGTGCGACAACCGCCCGCCGCCTGCTCGGTGCACCACATCAAGCTCGCCAGCAAAGGCGGGATCACTAAGCTATCTAATTTGCTACTTTTGTGCAGTTTCCACCATTTGATACCTGTTCATACCTGGGGCTGGACCATCGTGCTCAACGCCGACGGCACTACCACCATGACCAGTCCCGACGGGCGGCGCGTCTTCCATAGCCATAGCCCGCCAGTGGCCGCCTGACGATATAAGAGAGACATCCCCGCGAGGGACGTCAGCTTCTCGGCGAAAGGCCTGGTCGCCGGGCTTGCCGAACGACCCGTGTCGAGCGTCGCCCAAGAAGCCTTACCTAGTGGTCCTTCGGAAACCCAGGCCAACGGAACGTCGGGCATTCCGGGCAGCTGAATAACGATGCGACCGGGGTCGACGTCGAGAGCACGGTCGAGGTCACGGTCGAAAGCGCGGACGAGGGCGCCCGGTCGAATGACACTTCACCAGGCACTGGCATAGCGGGCCCTTCGCCGCCAGCCTCCGGGCCGCAACCGCAATGATGGGACATCGTTGCTGCTCCGCCGGGCCGGGCAACCGCAACAATGGCCCATGGATGTCGTTGTCGCAGCAACGATGGCCCATGGTTGCGGTTGCCCGCCCCCGCAGAGCAGCAACGGTGGGACATCGTTGCGGTGAGGAGGTGCCCCGTGAGTGATGCCGATCAACCGCTCGTGGCTTCCATAGCCATAGCCCGCCCGCGTCGACGGGCGCCGCTTGAGCGGCCCGGCTGGGGGCCGGGCCGCCGCTGCGGGACTGGTCGGGTTAGGGGATGGGGACGGTTGTCCAGGTCCAGCCGGTGTTGACCGTCTTCAGCAGGCCGAGTCCGTTGGCGATGACGGGGCCGCCGTTGTAGTGGACTGCGTAGCCGGTGGTGCCGGACACGTAGGCCAGGTCGCGGTAGTTCAGGCCGCCGTCGAAGAACGTGGTGGTGCGCCAGGTCTGGCCGCCGTTGGCGGACCGGTACAGGTAGCTGGCGCCGCTGGCGGAGGCCATGGTGATGATCTTCGGCTTTCCTGGCGGCATCACGAGCTGGTAGACCTGGCCCGGCTCGGGCGGCTGGCCTTGCTTGTGGAAGGTGCGGCCGCCGTTGGAGGAGGTGAAGACTTCCTTCTCGCTGAAGCCGGGCTGCGGGAAGCCCTGGTTAGAGCAGGCGATCGCGATGTCGGATGGTGATGCGGCGGCGACTTCGCTGGCGGAGATGTCGGGCGACGGGCACTTGAACGACAACTTGGTCCAGTGCTTGCCGCTGTCGGTGGACGTCCAGAGGTCGGGCGCGATCCCGGCCCATACCGACTGGCCGGACACCGTCAGCGCGTTTTGCGGGATACTCCGCGCACGAGAGTCCATTTGCCGCTCCCGATCTTGCTCTTGTAGAGGCGCGCGTTCAGGAGGCTGCCGTCGATGGGCGCGATGGCCACGAAAACTTCGCCGGACGATACCGCCAGCGAGTCGACCGCGTCGGGCAGGGCGACCCGGTGCCAGCGGGCGCCGCCGTCGCCAGTGGCCCACAGGGCCGGGCCGAAGACCCAGCCATCTTCCGCGTTGGCGAACCTGACCGTGCTCACCGCCGAACGAGGTGAGCCGGTGAACGTGGGAATTAGCTCGGTCGGTGGGGCGGGGACCTTGGTCCAGGTCTTGCCGCCGTTGACGGTCTTTTCGAGCAGCGCGGTGCACGGCAGGATGCTGCATTTGCGGGCACCGAGCACGTAACCGGTATTGGCGGTCACGAAACTGGCCGAGTCCGCTTCGAACCCTTTGGGCGGGGGTGGGCTCCCGCCGCCGGCCGCGCGGACGCGCTGGCCGCCCCGAGCGCTACCAAGAGCACCGGGGCAGCGGCGAGCGCCAATGCCCGGCCGAATGAAATCTTCATAATCGAACCTCTTCGTCCTAATTAAGGCCGTGCGCGACACTTCACCACGCACTTAGCTATGGACGACGTAGTTGCCCGATTGGTTGGCTTTACCTTGTCAGCGGGCGGAGACCCAGGTGGCGATGAGGTCGGCGGCCTGGGTGCGGGCGCCTTCTGGTTCGAGCAGGTAATGGTCGGCCTTGATCATTTCCAGTTGCTTGTCGGTGGAGGCGAAGGCGTCGTAGAGCGCGCGGGCGTCGCTTTCGTACACGCAGGCGTCGGCGGTGGCGTGCACGATCAGGGCGGGCTGGGTGATCCTCGCCAGGTGCGGGGCGGCGATGCACTGGGACGTGCGCAGGCTCCACATAGACAGCCAGGTGCGGAGCGTGTTCTGGGTGCCGATGCCGAAGACGCCGTAATTGGCCTTCACCGGCTCGCCGAGGTAGCACCAGTTCGGCCTGCGGTCGGACGGCTCGATGCTCGGGTCGATCATCCGCAGGTCGGCCCAGGTGCGATACAGGTTGAACAGCCGGTCTCTTGCCCTGGTCCCGGCGAGGTCGGCCAGCTGGCTGAGCGTCCAGTCGGTGATGCGCTCGTTCCTGGCTCGCTGGGCGGCGCGGTATCGCTGCTGGAAAGCGGGGCTGAACGGCGGGCCGTTGTCGGGGTTGAACGGGTCGAGTTCCTCATCGGCCGACAACGGGTCGGTCTCTTCGGTGACCGAAGGGTCAAGCCAGGCGGTCAGTACCTCGGGACGTCCTGAGTGCGCGGCGAGGGCGACGAAGAGGTCACCCGGCGGCAGGTGCTCGATCGCGGCGAGCGGGCGCGTTCCGCCGACCGGGGTGACGTTGGGCTCGAGCGCCTGGGACTGGTAAGCCGCCATGAGCGAACCGCCGCCTGAGTTGCCGAGCAGCACGATCCGGTCGGCCTTCGCCACCTCGCGCAGCCAGGACATCCCCACGCCGATCTCGGCTAGGGCGTGGTCGAGGAGGAAGTGCGCCTCGTTGCCCCGGAAGCGGGTGTTCCAGCCGAGGAAGCCGAAGCCGCGCTCGGCCAGGTAGGAGGCCAGGTAGTGCTCGGAGAAGTCGACGTTGTAGTGGGTGGCGATGAAGGCGGTGTTCGGAGCCGCGCCCGCAGGGCGATGGTAAATGCCCTGGCACGGATGGCCGCCCGCCCCGGCCCGGCCGATCGCCGGGGAAGGCAGGCCGACGAATTCCCGCACGATCTCGGTCACTACGGCTCTCCTCCGCTCCGCGACGGCCCACGACGGCCAGCGCCTGGTACTGGCACGGCACCACCCACGCCCTGGCGCCGGGCTGAAACTGAGTTTAGATTTAGTTATTGGCGCGCACCAGGGAGGCCTGCGATGGAGTGGCGGAACGGGGAGTTCGACCTCGGCGGTGTCAATCACCTGGCGCTGGTCTGCTCGGACATGAAGCGCACGGTCGAGTTCTACACCCAAGTGCTCGGCATGCGGCTGATCAAGACGATCGACCTGCCCGGCTCCGGCCAGCACTTCTTCTTCGACATGGGCGGCGGCAACGCTCTCGCGTTCTTCTGGTTCCCCGACGCTCCTGACGCCGTTCCCGGTGTATCGGCGCCGGTCACCGTGCCAGGCCTGGGCGAGTGGACAAGCGCGGTCGGCTCGATGAACCACATAGCGTTCAACGTGCCCGAGGAGAAGTTCCTTGAGTACCGGTCGAAACTGAAGGCCAAGGGCGTCCGGGTCAGCCCGGTCCTCGATCACGATGACAGCGAGTTCGGTGTCGCCGCTGAGCTGCACCCCGGCGTCTTTGTCCGGTCTTTCTACTTCCAGGATCCGGACGGGATCCTGCTTGAGTTCGCCTGCTGGCGCCGGGTCATGGGCCAGCCCGGAGATGTCAGGCACGAACCGAAAACCGCCGGCGACCGTACTGGCGTGCGGGTCTAGCTTTTGCGGCACACCATTGCCCGCCGTCGGCCGGATTCGAGCCGGACGGAACGACCGGGCAAAGCCACTCGTAAGGGCCGCGAGACGGACGAGGCGTTCAAGAACGCCGCTCGGGTGGTGTTTGCGCGGGACGGCTACCTGAACGCCAAGATCAGTGACATCGCGGCCGAGGCCGGCAAGTCGGCCGCGTCGTTTTACAACTACTACGACACCAAGGCTGATCTGCTCGTCGCGCTGGCCGAGGAGTTTCACGCTGAAGCCACCGAACTCGCCATGCTGCCCTACCGCAGCGGGCTGACTAGGCCGGAGGCACTGCGGGAGGCGGTGGCGGGATTCTGGCGCACGTACGCCAAACGGCGGGGTGAGCTGATCGGGGTGTTCCAGGCGTCGATGCTGGAAGAGGCGTTCCTCGACCGGTGGCTGGATATCAGGGCCGAGGCCGTCAGCCGGATCGCCAGGGAGATCAGGCGAGCACAGGCTGATGGTTACTGTCCGGGAATCGATCCTGTCCTGACCGCTTCGGCGTTGTCGGCGATGCTTGAGCACTTCTGTTACATCTGGCTGGGGCAGGGCGGGGAGCGGGCTGAGGTCGCCTTCGACGACGAGCGGGCGATCGACACCCTCGCCACGATCTGGGTGAAGTCGATCTACTGGCGCCCGGAAGCCAGCTGACCAGATTCGAGTGAGTCCAGAAAGCAAACCCGTACAAGGTTGTCGTCGCTGGGTGACGTTGTACGGGTTGCCTACCCACCGTGGGCAGTAAATGAGGCATTTGTCGGCTAGTGCGAATAGGTAAACCGTACAAGGTCGCGAGTCAACGACGACCTTGTACGGGTTGGCTTTCTGGACTAACTCAAACCGGGCATTTAGCCCGATGTTCTGAGGGTGTGGGGCCGGGAACGGTCGGCCAGAGGCTGGATGGATCTACGCCGGATGCCGGTGCGTGCTCGATCTGGGCGTGTTTACTGGCCTGCGTGACTCTTTATGACCTGATCGAGCCTTACGCGACCGGAATGCTGGACGTCGGCGACGGCAACGAGATCTACTGGGAAGCCGCAGGCAACCCCGACGGCAAGCCGGCCGTCCTCCTGCATGGCGGCCCTGGTCAGGGCTCCGCCCCCGGCATGCGGCGCGGTTTTGACCCGGCGAGGTACCTGACCGTGCTCCTCGACCAGCGTGGCTGCGGCCGTAGCACGCCGAACGCCAGCGACCCGGCGACCGACCTGACCGCGAACACGACCGGGCACCTGGTCGAAGACCTTGAGCGCCTGCGAGAGCATCTCCGCATAGACCGCTGGCTGGTGTGCGGCGGGTCCTGGGGGTCGACGCTGGGCCTCGCCTATGGGGAGGAGCATCCCGACCGGGTATCAGAGATCGTGCTCAGCGCGATCACGACGAGCCGGCGTAGCGAAACCGACTGGCTGTACCGGGGCGCGGCGATGTTCTTTCCCGAGGCCTTCGAGCGGTTCAAGGCCGCGGTACCGGCTGCCCGCGACGATCATGATCTCCTGGCCGTCTACGCCGAGGTGCTGGGAAGCCAAGATCCGGCGGCACGGGCCGAGGCCGCCCTCGCCTGGGGTGCCTGGGAAGATACCGTGCTATCGCTCGAGCCGGGAGCGGCCGCCCATCCATTCGGCAGCGGCGGGCCGGACCACGACCGCCTGATCGCGATGGTGCGGCTCTGCGCCTGGTACGGCACGCACGGTGCCTTCCTCGAAGAAGGCGCCCTGATCAGGGACGCAGGGAAACTCAAAGGCATACCAGGAGTGCTGATCCACGGCCGGCTCGACCTGAGCTGCCCGGTCAGCAGCGCGTGGGAACTGGTCGGCGCCTGGCCGGACGCGACGCTGCTGATCGATGATCAGTCCGGTCACCTGGGCAGCGAACTCAAGCGCCAATGGCTGCTCGCAGCCCTTGATCGTTTCGCCGCCGTCGGCTAGCGCCCCTGGCTCAGAGCACTATCGCCTGCTGACCGGACCTGGTGATCCGGTCAGCAGCGATCAAGCCAGCGAACCCGGCCCCCACCACGACAACCCGCATTGCTCCCCCTAGCGCCCGCGGCGGCGACGCTCCTCGTTCCTCAGCCAGACGAAGGCGAGCACCGCGATCAGCAGCCAGAGCAGCGTTGAGTGCAGCACCGTGTGCGTGACGATGATCGCGACGACCACGATAGCGCCGATAGTCAGGAGCTGCGTGAGCGCCGGCCGGTGGCGCTGGCGGGGTATCCGTACCGGCGCGGGGCCGGGCTGGCCGTTCTTGCTGGCCTTCTCGTCGGGCAGTTCTGGCAGGTCCGCGAAGAGGCCGGTGAAGTCGGCGCGGGTCTTGGCGTTCATCGCCCGGTCGAGCCGCTCGTTGAATTCGGCCTGGTCGAGCCGGCCGTCCTGGTAGTGCCTTGACAACTGATCGGCGACGTCGGTTCGCTCGGCGTCAGACACGCGCACGTCACCGCCGCCGTAGCGGAAGGAGCGGCGGTACCCGGAGCCGCGGAGCCCGGGGTCCACGGGGGGCTGGTTGGAGCTGGCATGGTGGGGAGACCTCCTGCGGTCCGTCTCGTTTACCGTCGTTAGCTGGTCCTTGACTGAACAGAGCTGATGAGCTCGCTCGCGATCGACTGGCTGGACTCCTCGTCGGGAATGAGCAGCCAGCCCGCGACGTACACCGGGATGCCCGCGCCGCCGATCACGGTCAGTACCGCGAGGGCGATCCGCACGATCGTGACGTCTATCCCGAGGTACTGGGCGATTCCCGCGGCCACGCCCGCGATCATCCGGCCGTTCACCGGCCGGTACAGTGCCTCGTAACCCGACAGGCTTGGCTGGTAGGCCGCGGCCTGGCCGTCCGATGCGCGCTGGCCTGCGGCTGGCCGGTCGGTAGCTGGCTGGTCGGGCGCCGGCTTGCCCGCCGGCTGCTCGCCGGACGGATCCGGTCCGCCGGCTGCGATGCGTAATCGTTCATGCTTCAAGACTGCTGGCCCGCCCGCCATAAGGGTATTGGGAAGTACCCGGATTGAACCCTGACGCAGCCCCCGAGGATCAGGGCTTGTCCCCGATGCCAGCAGGGGCCACTAGGGGTGATGATGGAAACGTGGACGAACAGCAGCGCATCGGACTGGCCAGGCCGGATCGTTTCGCTGCGCCGCGAAGAAGAAGGCCGGATCGCCGGCGGCGTCGCGGCCGGGATCGCGGCCAGGACCGGCATTAACCTCGACCTTGCTCAGGGCGATCTTCTGCGTCACCGGCGATCTTCACCGGATTCGGCCTCGCCGTCTACGTGATCGCCTGGCTGTTCGTGCCCAAGACTGGCGAGAGCAGCACGATCGTCAGCCGAGCCATCCATGACCTGCGCGGCATCGCCCTGGCCGCGGTGGCCGCCTCGATGCTGTTCGTGGTCTTCTCTTTCATCTCGATCCTTGGCATCGGCTTGCTCAGCGCGGTCAGCTGGCCGAACGCGATCGGCGCGGCCGGGCTCGTGCTGATCTGGCGCAACGCCGACTCCGAAGAGCAGGCGTCGCTGCGCGGGATGACCCAGCCGCTGCTCGGCGCTGGCCGACAGCAAGCAATCGAGGTTCTTCCTGCGGCTGTTCCTCGCCGGCGCGCTGCTCATCGCCGGGCTGGCGGTGCTCGTTTCCGACCGCCACCACATCGGGGTTTTGCTCAGCCCGGTCATCGGCCTCGTGGTGGTGCTGAGCGCGGTCGCCGTGCTATGCGGCCCTTGGTGGCTGCGGGTCATGCGTGACCTCGGCGTCGAGCGGCAGGCGCGGATCAGGGCCGAGGAGCGGGCCGAGATGGCGTCCCGCGTTCACGACTCCGTGCTCCAGACGCTCGCCTTGATCCAGCGCCGGGCCGACAGCCCCCAGCAGGTCGTCCAGCTCGCCAGGGCCCAGGAGCGAGAGCTCCGCTCCTGGCTGTTCGACGGCCGGGCCCCCGGCTCGATGGACGGCATCGCCGCTACCTTCGCCGCCGCTATCCGCCTGATCCAGCAGGACGTCGAGGCCCAGTACGGGGTGGCTATCGAGGCCGTCACGGTCGGCGATTGCGATCTGCATGAGGACGACGACCTGGGTGCGCTGCTCGCCGCCGCTCGCGAGGCGACGGTGAACGCGGCCAAGTGGTCGGGCGCGCCGGTGATTTCGGTGTTCGCCGAGGTCGAGGCCAGTGAGGTGTCGGTGTTCGTGCGCGACCGCGGGCGCGGGTTCGATCCTGAGGCAGTCCCGGCCGACCGCAAGGGCCTCGCCGAGTCCGTGCGGGCCAGGATGGAGCGGCGCGGCGGACAGGCCAGCATCCGAAGCGTGCCAGGCGAGGGCACGGAAGTATCGTTGACCATGCCCAGAACCGCCAGCCAGCGTGAGCCAAGCCGGACCGCATGACCGTGTCCAAACCCTCGCCTCAGACGGCGCCAGCAGGCCCAAGGTCTTCATCGTCGACGATCACGGCCTGTTCCGCTCAGGGGTCAGGTCCGAGCTCGGCGACCACGTCGAGGTCGTGGGCGAAGCCGAGGACGTGATGCCGGCGATCGAGGGCATCGCGAGGCTTCTCCCCGACGTAGTGCTGCTCGACGTCCATCTGCCTGGCGGCGGCGGGCAGCTCGTCGTGGCCGAGCTAGCGCCCGTGCTGCCGCAGACCCGCTTCCTCGCGCTCTCCGCCTCCGACGCTCCAGAAGACGTGATCGCGGTGATCAGGGCCGGAGCCCGCGGCTACGTCACCAAGACGATCTCCGGAGCCGAGCTGGTCGACGCGATCAGGCGGGTGGCGGCCGGTGACGCGGTATTTTCGCCCAGGCTCGCCGGCTTCGTGCTTGACGCGTTCGCGACGCAGGCGGCCGACTCGCGGCCGGCGCCGAACTTTCGATCCAGAGCTTGATCAGCTCACCCCGAGAGAACGTGAGGTACTGCGACTGATAGCCCGCGGATATACCTACAAAGAAATCGCCCGGGAACTCTATATATCCGCGAAAACGGTTGAAAGCCACGTGTCATCCGTGCTCCGCAAGCTCCAGCTTTCTACCCGTCACCAGCTCACCAGGTGGGCAGCCGAGCGCCGTCTTGCCTGAGGAGCTGTGCGGCAGCGACGCGATCACGCTTTCCGGGCTGCTGCGCAGCAGCCAGGTTTCCGCCCGCGAGGTCATCAGCGCGCACATCGATCGGATCACGGCCGTCGATGGCAAGATCAACGCGATCGTGACCAGGTGCTTCGAGACCGCGCTCGCGAAGGCCGCGGCCGCTGACGACGCCCTGGCGGCGGGCGAACCGCCAGGGTTGCTGCACGGCCTTCCGGTCGCGCACAAGGACCTGGTCGACACGGCCGGGGTGCGGACCACCTACGGTTCCCTGCTGTTCGCCGACAACGTCCCCGAGCGCGATGCTCTCATCGTGAGCCGCATGGTGGGCGCGGGCGCGATCAGCCTCGGCAAGACGAACACCCCGGAATTCGGGGCCGGCTCGCACACCGTGAACAAGGTCTTCGGCGCTACCAGGAACCCATATGACCTGACCAGGAGCGCGGGCGGCAGCAGCGGCGGCGCGGCCGCCGCCCTGGCGGCCAGGATGATCTGCCTGGCCGACGGCAGCGACCTCGGCGGCTCGCTAAGAAACCCGGCCAGCTTCTGCAACGTCGTCGGCCTGCGCCCTTCGCCCGGCCGGGTTCCCGCCTGGCCGGTGTCCGACGTGACCGACTCGCTCAGCGTGGTCGGCCCGATGGCGCGGACCGTGGCCGACGTCGCGCTCCTGCTCGCCGTCATCTCAGGACCCGACCGGGCCGTGCCGCTGGCGCTCGACGCGCCGCCGCCGCCACTGACCGACCCGGCCCAGGTCCCGGCTTTGCTCAAGCACGACCTGGCCGGCGTCCGGGTGGCCTGGAGTACCGACCTCGGGCTGCCGGTTGACCCGGCGGTCCGCGCCGTGCTCGAGCCGGCCAGGCAGGTGCTGACCGACCTTGGCTGTGAGATCGTCGATTCGACGCCCGATTTGTCGGGAGCCGACGAGGTGTTCAGAACCTGGCGGGCGTTCAGGTTCGCGACCAACTTCGGCCCGCTCCTGGCCAGGCACAGGGATGAACTCGGCGCCAACGTGGTCTGGAATACCGAGCGCGGGCTCGAACTGACGCTAGCCGAGTTGAGCCGGGCGACCGTGCTGCGCGACCGGCTCGCCGAGCGGGTGACCGAGTTCTTCGCCGACGTGCACGTGCTTGCCTGCCCGGCGGTCCAGGTGCCGCCGTTCAGCGTGGAGCTCGACTGGGTGCATGAGATCGACGGCGTGCCGCAGCGTACCTACCTGGACTGGATGGCGTCGGCGTACCTGATCTCGGCGACCGGCCTGCCCGCGATGTCGGTTCCGGCCGGTTTCACCGCGGCGGGACTGCCGGTCGGCCTCCAGTTCGTCGGCCGCCGCCGGGCGGAGTGGAGGCTGCTCTCACTCGCGCATGCCTTCGAAGCCGCGACGAAGTTCGGCTCAGTCCCGCCCGGCCCGCTCGGCTAGGTCACCTTGGTGAGCCTGAACCTGGCTTTTGCCACCTTTGAGTAGCCGTTCAGGCCGGTGACCGGGTTAAACCGGTCCGAGGCGGTCGATAGCGTCCGGTACTCCTCGTCGGTCAGGTCGATGTCGGCGGCGGCGACGTTGTGCTCGAGTTGCTTCACGGTTGAGGCGCCGGGGATGGCGACGACGGCCGGATTGCGGATCACCCAGGCGAGCGCGATCTGCGCGGGCGTCGCCTGGTGCGCGTCCGCGATGGCCTGCAGGGTAGCGATCAGGCCGGCCGCGCGGGCCAGGTTCTCGGCCAGGAACAGCGGGTTGCTGGCCCTGACCCGGTTGGCGGGCAGGTTTCCTTCGTGGTAACGACCGGAAAGCAGGCCCTGAGCCAGCGGGCTGTAAGCCATGATGATCCGGTTGTGCCGCTCCGCGTAAGGGATCAGGTCCTGCTCAGGTGCCCGGTCGACCAGGTTGTATCGCACCTGGTTGGAGAAGACCCGTGCGCCGAGCGCCTCTTCAGCGGCCTGCCAGCGGCGCAGCGGGTAGTTGCTGACGCCGACCTCGCCGACGAGGCCGACGCGCTGAAGCGCCCGCATGCCGCGCATGATGGTGCCGTCGCGCACCGCCGGGTTCGGCGAGTGCACCTGATACAGGTCAAGCGTCCTGGCACCGAGCCTCTCGGCACTGGCCACCGCCCGCTGCTCGACGACCGGGGCGACCGGCAGGACCGGCAGGATCTTCGTGGCCAGGAAAACGCTGCTGAGGTTCTCGCCCAGGGCCCGGCCGAGTATCCGCTCGCTGCGGCCGAAGCCATACACCTCAGCGGTATCGAAGAGCGTGACCCCGAGCTCAAGTGCCCGCCGGACAATGGCGCTGGCCTCGGAGGCGGCGTAATCCTGGCCGTATCCCCACTCTTTAGACCCGAACTGCCACGTGCCAAGGCCGATCCTGGAGATCTTCTTTGCCGTATCGCCGCTCAGATAGCGCATGAAGCTAAGTGTCCCCCGCCAAGTGCGGGGGACACCTTACGTTTCGCGGTCAGGCGATCGTGCTTGAGCCCGCCCACAGGTTGATTCCGGCCTCCACGGCGTGCGCGTCGATCTCGGCCAGTTCTTCCCCGGTCAGCGGCGGACCGCTGACGGCGCCAAGGTTTTCCTCAAGCTGCGCGACGCTGCTCGCGCCGATCAAAGCCGAGGTCACCCGCGGATCACGCAGGACCCACGAAATGGCCAGCTGGGCCAGGGTCTGGCCACGGGTCGCGGCCAGGTCGTTAAGCTTCCGCACGTGGCCGAGGTTGGCGTCAGACAACTGGTCGGCCGACAGCGAACCTGGCTTGCTGGCACGGGATCCGGCCGGGACGCCGTTCAGGTACCGGCCGGTCAGCAAGCCCTGGGCCAGCGGCGAGAACGCGATGCAGCCAACCCCCTCGGCTTCGAGCACGTCGAGCAGGCCGCGCTCGATCCAGCGGTTAAGCAGCGAGTACGACGGCTGGTGGATCAGGAGCCGCACCCCCAACTCGCGCAAAAGCTCGGCGGCGCGCTTCGTCCGCTCCGGCGAGTAGGAAGAGATGCCCGCGTAGAGTGCCTTACCCTGCTTGACCGCGGTCGCGAGGGCGCCCATCGTCTCCTCGAGCGGAGTGTCAGGGTCGGCGCGATGGCTGTAGAAAATGTCGACGTAGTCGAGGCCCATCCTGGACAGTGACTGGTCAAGGCTAGCGAGCAGGTATTTTCTCGACCCGAGGTCGCCGTAGGGACCTGGCCACATATCCCAGCCGGCCTTGGTGGAGATGATCAGCTCGTCGCGGTACGGCCGCAGGTCCTCGCGCAGGATCCGGCCGAAGTTGATCTCCGCGGCGCCGTACGGCGGACCATAGTTGTTGGCCAGGTCAAAATGGGTAACGCCCAGGTCAAACGCGCGGTGGACGATCGCCCGCTGCGTTTCGATCGGAGTCTCGTCGCCAAAGTTCTGCCACAGGCCGAGCGAGACTTCCGGCAGCCTGATGCCGCTGGCGCCGCTGCGACGGTAAGTGGTCTGCTCGTACCTGTCTTCGTGGGCTACGTAGGTCATGAGCGAAGCCTAACCGGCGGCTTGGCAGATAGTCGGTTTTGTCCGGCTCGGGGTGGCGGTGCGCCGGAGGCGGGGTTGACCTAGGCTTCGCTCATGGGCGATTACGAACTAGTCAGTAACTACGAGACGCTCAACCTTTACCGCAATGGCGCGGCGGCCAAGCTTGAGCTGAACCGGCCCGCGCAGCTTAACGCCTGGAATACGCCGCTCGGGCTTGAGCTTAAGGCGGCCGTCGAGGTGCTTGCCGCTGATGACGAGGTCAGGGCCGTCCTGATCACGGGGGCGGGGCGGGCGTTCTCCAGCGGCGCCGACCTTAAGGATGCCGCCGCTGAGCAGACGCCGCAGGGGCATCCCGACGTGTACAGCAGGCTGACCGGTCGCTATCACCCCATCATTACCGGCATCAGGTCGATGGCCAAGCCGGTCGTGGCCGCGGTCAACGGCGCGGCGGCTGGCATCGGGTTGTCGCTGGCGCTGGCCTGCGACCTTGTCCTGGCTGGGGAATCGAGTTACTTCCTGCTCGCGTTCGTCAACATCGGGCTGGTGCCCGATGGCGGGTCATCCTTGCTCGTGCCGAGCCGGATCGGCTTCGCCAGGGCCGCTGAGCTGGCCATGCTCGGCGAGCGGCTGCCCGCGGCCAAGGCGCTCGACTGGGGCCTGATCAACCAGGTGCATCCCGATGACCAGCTCACCGCCAGGGCGGAAGAACTGGTCGCCCGGCTGGCGGACGGTCCGACCAGGTCCTACGCCGGAACCAAGCGCCAGCTCAACCAGTGGCTCTACGACCGGATCGACGATCAGCTCGAGTTCGAGGCCAGGATCCAGCAGGAGATGGCTGAGTCAGGGGACTTCGCCGAGGGCGTCGCCGCCTTCGCGGAGAAACGCAAGCCTAAGTTCACCGGCCGCTAAGCCGGTAGGGGCGCAGCGAGGACGGCAGGCCGTGCTCGCTTCCGCTGGCCAGGTCGAGCCAGCCGGACGCGAGCAGCCTGCCGGTGGCCGCGCCGACGACACCTGGGTTGGCGTCCGAGAGCAACTCGCCCGCGAAGGACCTGACCAGCGGGTGCATCCGGTAGGCGGCACCGCCCCGGCCTGGGCCTGGCACCCGGTAAAGCAGGCCGGCGCTCGCCAGCGCCGGGGCCACAAGCTCCGCCGCCGGGTCGTCAAGCAGCGAGGCGATCAGCCAGCCGGGCGTATCCCGCTGTCCCGCCGCTGAGAGCAGGGCGAGCACGGTACGCGCGTTGCCGCTCAGCGTCTGCGCCGCCGAGGCGAGCCTGGCGCGCACCGACTGGTCGCCGAGCGAGAGCTCGTCTAGCCGCCGCCCTTCGTTCGCGAGCAATTCGGCCAGCCTGCTCATCGGCAGGTCAGGGTCGTCGGCTAGCCTGGCGCCCGCGATCCTGACGGCCAATGGCAGGTATCCGCAGCTGGCCGTGATCGCGCTCGCGGCTTCGGAGCTGGCCGCCGTCCTTTCCCGGCCGGCGATCTCCATGAGCAGGCTCACCGCGTCGTCGGGCTGCAGGCTGCCGAGTTCGATGACCTTGGCGCCATCGAGGTCGGCCAGCCTCGAACGACTCGTCACCAGCGCCGCGGATCCGGCCGTGCTCGGCAGCAGCGGCCGTACCTGGGCGGCGCTGGTCGCGCCGTCGATGAGCACGAGCACCCGGCGGCCGGCGAGAACGGAACGGTACATAGCCTCGCGCTCGAACCGGCCGACCGGGATCTCGCTGGCCGGCACTCCGAGGCCGCGCAGCAACTCGGCGAGCACGATCTGAGGGTCTCTGGCCACGCCGGAGTCGTCGAGCCAGGCGCACAGCTGGCCGTCGGGGAAAGCGGGCCTGGCCAGGTGGGCCGCGTGCACGGCCAGCGTTGTCTTGCCCGCTCCTGGCATTCCGTAGAGCACCGTGACAGCCATGCCTTCGGCGGGCAGCCGGTTGAGCAGTTCCTTAAGCTCGGTTCCCCGGCCGGCGAAGTCGGCCACCGACGCGGGAAGCTGGCAGGCCGTCCGCACTTGACCAGGCCAGGTCGGCTGAGCTTGGCCCTGGTCAGGGGCGGCGACCGCCGTCAAGGCGGCGCCTTGGCGCACCCGGAGCTCGGCCGGCGGTGCGTGGGCTATTGAAAGATCATGGTCTTGGTTCTGTGGCACCGGCATCAGGGCGGGGTCGTCAGCGAGAACCTTCCTGTGCAGGTCCTGCAGTTCGGGGCCTGGCTCGATGCCGTAAGTGGTGACGAGCGTCATCCGCAGCCTGCCGAACGCGGCGAGGGCCTCGGCCCGGGCACCGCACCGGTAGAGCGCGGTCATCAGCTGCGCCCAGGCGTGCTCGCGGAGCGGGTCGGCGGTGACGACGCTCCTGAGCTCGGATAGCACCTGCCGGTGCCTGCCGAGCGCCAGCCGGGCGTCCATCAGCGCGTCCTGCACCTCTTTGCGCTGGTCAAGCAGCTTGTCCTTGTCGCGGGACTCGGGCAGGTCGGCGAGCGGCGGATCCCGCCAGAGGTCAAGCGCCTGCGCGAGCAAGGTCGCCGCGTCCAGCGGGTTGCCGCTGTCAAGCGCGTCCCTTCCTCCCGACACAAGCTCGCGGAAGCTGTGCAGGTCAAGCTCACCCGGACTGACCTGCATCAGGTAGCCGGAGGGGTGCGTGACGAGGCGGCGCCCGTCGGGCAGCAGCTTGCGGATGCCGTACACGCAACTGCGTAACGAGACCTCGGGGCTCAGCGGCGGTGAATCGCCCCACAGAGCGGAGATCAGGCCGATGACCGAGCACGGCTGGCCGGCGTTCAGTAACAATAAGCTGAGGGCCGAGCGATGCATCCGACGGCTGACGGCGACCTGACAGTCGTCGTCACCTGTGATCTCTAGCGGACCGAGGATCGCGAACCGCATGAACTCTCCAGCATCACGCGCACCGAACGAAGAAAAGTCAATCGTAACCACATCATCGCGGTACGCGACGGGTAAAGGCCACGATTGGCGGAAACTTTCATCGAGACTCGCGGCGCAATTGCACTCCCACGCTTGCGTCTAGGCCAGCTAGCTGCGCGTTCATCCCTAGATCATCAGTTGCTCACGGGATCATCCCTATAGTCGCGCATCGCGGGCCAGCTTTCTGGGACCGTTCAGGGACCAAGCGAGCCCAGGAGCAGGGATGCGGACAAAAAAGTGGCGGCTCCTTCGAGGGGTGGCGGCAGCGATCTTAGGCTGTGCGCTCACCCTCGCGGCAGCCGCGTGCGGTAAGAGCCAGGCCCAGGTCGCGCTGCCGAAGAAGCCAGCGCATGCCCAGCTAGCGACGTCCGCGCCGGCGCCGCCTTCGGTCAGGCAGGTCGTGGTGGCCGCCTATGAGAACTACTGGCAGGCCACTAACCAGGCCATCGACTCGCGGAGCCCGGCGACGGCTAAGTCGATCCTGGCGACCGTGGTCCCGGCGAGTTCGGTGCCAGGGCTGCTCAAAGGCATGCAAGCGCTCTGGCAGCGGAACGAGCTGGCGTTCGGCGCCCCGGTGTTCCACGTCAGCAGCGTGAAGATCACCGGCCCTGGTGCGGCCGCGGTGCATGACTGCCTAGACCTGACGCACACCGGCTTCCAGAACCGCAAGACCGGTGACGTCGTCGGCGGACTCGGTCAGTCGCACGATTACGTGATCACCACCCTCGTCCGCCAGCACGGGCGATGGCTAGTGACAGGAGCTATCCCGGTGGTGGAATCATGCAAGTACTAGGCAAGCTGGCGGGGCTCGGCGGTCTCGCCCTCGCCCTCGCCCTGGCGTTCAGCGGCACTCAGGCCCTCGCGGCCCCGGTGGCTCCGGCCGCCCCGGCAGGCGGCGGCGGGTGCTACCCGATCGACTTCACCTGGATCTGCATCGACACCGGCGGCGCTCCCGGCAGCCCAGGCGGCGGCGGGTCCTCCACGGTTACCTGCACGTACACCCCGGCCAGCCCGGCCGTGCTCCAGCGGACAGGGACAGGGCCGCCCGCGCCCGGCTACCAGTGGGACATCATGAACTGCCCTGGATCGGCTGGCGGTGCCCTCGGCGGCGAGCTCGTTCAGGTGAGCAAGACGACCGGCGCGCCCGCCATCAGCCCGGTCGACCTGCTGAAGATCGCGATCGGCGAGCTCTCCGTGCCGACGCTGGCCGCGGCTACGGCGCCGCCAAAAGGCAAGGACGGGCTCGTCGGCCTGCCGGAATGGTTCTGGGTGCCGAGCTCGCAGTGGCGGCCGACGAGCGTCACGGTCTCGGCGGGACCGGTCTGGGCAACGGCGAGCGCTACCCCGAGCACGCTCACGTTTGTTCCCGGCGGCGGCCTGGGGGACGTCAGCTGCGCCGGGCCGGGCACGGAATTCAACTCCAAGCGGTCGGCGGCCTCCCAAAGCTCTTCTTGCTCCTACCAATATGACCAGCCCTCAGCCGGTCAGCCGGGTAATGCCTACCAGGCGGCACTCGAGGTCACCTGGACGATCAGCTGGACCGGCTCTGGCGGCGCGGGCGGGACTATCGCGACCGACTACACGACGGGCACGGCTTTCCCGGTACGGGTCGCCCAGGCCGAAGCGGTGGTGAGCACGCCGTGAGTCGCAAGGCACCGACGGCAGGCACCGCTTTCCACCCGGAGATCGACCCCGACCTGAACGGGTCGGGTAGCGTCAGCTGGGCGCCCGGGCAGCTGACCAGGCTGCCGCGACGGCGCCGTCCCGGCATGATCGCGCTGGCCGTGGCGCTCGTCGGGCTCGGAGTGCTCGCGAGCGCGGCCATCTACACCGAGACCAATACCCGGGTGCCCGTGCTCGTCGTGACCGCCGCCGTGCCGGCCGGGGCCGTGATCAAGGCCAGCGCTGTGGGCACGGCGGAAGTGTCGGTCGGCTCCGGTGTGCAGCTCATCCCGGCCAGTCAGCTCGATCAGGTCGTCGGCCAGATCGCCGGCACGTCGCTGCATCCTGGGATGCTGCTCGCCGCCTCCGAGCTGACCACGCTGCGGCCGCCAGGCCCAGGCGAGGAACTCGTGCCGCTGCCGCTCAAGCCTTCGATCCTGCCGGCGAGCGGGATCGGGCCAGGTGATCACGTTCAGATCGAAGCGACGCCAGGAGACCAGGGCCAGTCGGGTTCCTCGACCGGTACCCCCTCGCTGACCTCGCCGGTCGCCGGCGTCGTCGAGTCGGTCAACCTCGTTCCCGATACCGACGGCTTCGACGTGGTCGACGTCCTGGTGGCCAGGGGCAGCGCGGACGAACTAGCTGCTCAGGCCTCGACCGGCCAGATTGCCCTGATAGTCACGAAGCGAGCGCCTTAATGACCATGTATTCGCTGATCTCTCCAGGCGGATCGCCCGGAGTGACAACGACCGCGCTTGCCCTGGCGCTGACCTGGCCGCGGCCGGTGATCGTCGCCGAATGCGACCCGGGCGGGGGTGACGTGCTGGCCGGGCTCTTCGCCGGGCACCTGTCGGCACCACGCGGCCTGCTCGGCGTCGCCTTCGAAGCCGGCCGGGGCCAGGCGGCTGTTTTCGCCGAGCTCAGCGACCACCTGGTGCCGCTCGACGAGAGCCGGACCAGGCGGCTGCTGGCCGGCATCAGCGATCCGCGCCAGGCCCCAGGGCTTTCTCCGGTCTGGCCGGCGATCGCGACCGGGCTCGCCAGTCAGGACGCCGATGTGCTGGCCGACTGCGGTCGGCTCGACGTCGGGGCGAACCAGCCGGTCAGCGTGCTGGCCGAGTCGGCCATGGTGCTCGTGGTGATGCGGCCGGTGCTCAGGCAGGTCGCCGCGGCCAGGCCTCGGATTGAAATGGCGGCGCAGGTGACCGGCGACCGGCGGCGGGTCGGCTTGCTCCTGGTGGGCGAGAAGGGCCTGGCTAGCGGTGAGATCTCGCGTGCGCTTGACGTGGCCGTCGTGGCTACGCTGCCGGCGGATGAGAGGACGGCGAAGGTGCTGTCCGACGGGACCGGCCGGCGTTCAGGCATCGATCGCAGGCCGCTGATGCGCGGTGCTCGGGCGGCTGGGCTGGCCATCGGCCGGGCGGTCTTCCCTGACGCTGAACCAGTGCTCAGCCGGGTCAGGAGCGCGGGATGACGGCCTTGCCCTGGCCTCCAGGTCCGCCTGACCGTCGGGAAGGCAGGAACGGGCACCGGAGCACTGGTCCGGCCGGCACTGGTCCGGCTGGCACTGGTCCGGCTGGCACTGACCTGTCCAGTCAGGTCAGCAACCTCAACGATCACGCGATCTCGCTGCCGTGGCGGGACAGTGTCAGCGAGCCTCTCCCGGCGCCCGTCGCTCCTGCGGCTCCTCCGGTCAGGCGGCTGCCTGACCAGGTGCCTGCTCGCGGAGAACGCGGCGGGCTGGCCGACCCTCGGCTGCTTGCCGGGGTGCCTGAGATCCTGGCCATGATCGCTGACCTGCTGCCCGACCGGGCGACCCAGGCCGAAGTGATGCCCCTGATCAGGGACGCGGTGCGGGGCTGGGTGCAGCAGCAGGTCAGGCTCGGCCTGTCGGTGCCCGCTCCGGCTTCGCTCGAGGCGCTCGCTGAGGCCGTGTACGACCGGCGGTACGGGCTCGGGCCGATCGCCGTCTACCTGCGTGACCCTGAGGTCGAGAACATCGACATCAACGGCTACGACCGGGTCTGGGTGACCTACTCGACCGGCGAGCGGGTCGCGGCGCCGCCGATCGCGGCCAGCGACGAAGCGCTCGCCGCCATGATCCGCACCTGGGCCACCAGGGGCGGGCAGACCGCCCGCGACTTCTCGGCGGCGTCACCGCTGGTCAACGTTGCCCTCGACGGCGGCGCGCGGATGACAGCCACGATGTCGGTCACGCCCCGCCCGTGCGTGTCGATGCGGCGGCACGGCCAGCTCGACGTCACTATGGCTGACCTGATCAAGCTCGGCACCCTGGACCAGGTGACCGCGTCGTTCCTGGCCGCCGCCGTGAAGAGCCGGTGCAACATCATCGTCACCGGCGGAGTGAACGCGGGAAAGACGACGCTACTGCGGGCGCTGGCCAGCGAGATACCGCCAAGCGAGCGCATCGCCACGCTGGAGAGCGAGTACGAGCTTTACTTGCACGACCAGGACAATCACCCGGACGTGATCGCGTTCGAGGCGCGGGAGGCCAACTCAGAAGGCGCCGGCTCGGTCTCGCTGCACGACCTCATCGCCCACTCACTGCGGCACAACCCGCAGCGCATCCTCGTCGGCGAAGTGCGGCGCAGCGAGATCATGCCGATGCTCGAGGCGATGAACTCGGGCCAGGAAGGCTCGATGTGCACGATGCACGCCAACTCGCCGACCGAGGTCTTCGACCGGATCCTCATCCTCGGCCTGCGCGGCGGGCTCGCGCTGACCGAACGAGCCATTCACACCCTCGTCGGCATGGCGATCGACCTGATCGTGCAGATCCGCAAGCGCTACGACGGCAAGCGGATGGTGCGTTACGTCGCCGAGATCCTCGAGGTAATGCCACCTGGCGACTCCGAGCGGCCAGCGGTCAACCGGCTGTTCCTGCCGTCGGGCCCTGGCGGCCGGGCCGTGGCCGCGCATACGCCTTCGCCGGTCATGATGGGCAAGCTCGAGGCGGCGGGTTTCACCGGCCACCTGCTCGATCAGCACCGGGCGCAAGGCCAGCCGGGGAACTGGCGGTGATCGCATGAACTTGCTCTTCGCGCTGACCGGCGGGCTGGTGATCGGCGGACTCGTGCTGCTGGTCGCCGAGCTAGTCCGCAAGGCCTCGCCGGCGGGAATACCGCCGAGGACCGGATTACTTCCGGCTGGAGTTTCCGCCGGACTTAGCAAGCGGCTCTTGCTGGCTCTTGTCGTCGGACTGGCGATGCTGGCGGTCACTCGCTGGCCGGTCGCGGCGATCGCCGCCGCGCTTGGCGTGTTCTTCGTGCCCCGGCTGATGTCTGGGCGGACGGCGCACCGGCAGACCGCCGTACTCGACGGGCTTGAGCAGTGGATTCGCCGGCTCAGTGACATGCTGGCCGCCAGCCGGGGGCTTGAGGACGCGCTCGAGGCGAGCGCGCGGACCGCGCCCGCGGCCGTCGCCCCGCAGGTCACGGCGCTGGCCAGGCGGCTTTCTGCCCGGGTCAACACCCAGGACGCGCTCCGGGCCTTCGCGGATGACATCAATGACCCGGCTGGTGACCGGATCGTCGCGGCGCTGCTTATCGTTACCGGCCTGCGAGGCGGCGGTGTGTACGGAGTGCTTTCCGCTCTCGCTGAACAGCTCGCACGGGACATCGCGTCCAGGCGCGAGATCGACGCTAGCCGGGCCGAGCAAAGGACCACGCTCCGCTGGATCATCGGGTTTATCGCCGGATTCACCCTTTTCGCGATCCTGAACCGGTCGTATTCCGCTCCGTTCGGCACCTTCGCGGGCGAACTCGTGCTTGCCCTCGTGGCCGCGCTTTACGGAGCAGGCTTGTGGTGGCTTTACCGCCTCAGCCAGATTCCGGCACCGGGAAGATTCCTTGATCAGCGGCCAGTCTCGACCGAGAACCGGCAAGCGCAGTCAGTCAGCAGCGGAGGCAGCCGGTGAACCTCGCCGTGATCATCGCCGGGGCGCTCGCCGGGCTCGGCCTTTTCTTAGGGATCAGCCAGCTCCTTCCGGCTCCCGCGCATCTCGACGCGGTGCTAGCCAGGATTCACGGCACGGCTAGCCTCGACAAGGATCCGGCGTCGTTTCGCTCGCTTGCCCGCCAGCTCAACAACGTTCGCTGGCTGCCGGTTCCCGTCACTGACCTGGCGCTACTCGGTCAGGACCGAGAGCAGTGGATGGTCAGCAAGGTCACCAGCGGCCTGCTTGGCCTGTGCCTGGTGCCGGTGCTCGACGCCCTGCTCGTTGTCGGCGGCATCCGGCTTCCGATTGTTATCCCCGCGGTCGCATCGCTCGCCCTCGGGTGCGGGTTTTTCTTCGCCCCTGATCTTGTCGTCCGGGTCAACGCGGCAGAAAAGCGACAGGACTTCCGGCATGCTCTCGCTAGCTACCTGGACTTGGTCGCGCTCGAGCGCGGTGCGGGCGCGGCCCCGACGCAGGCGCTGGAATCCGCCGCCCAGATTGGCGGCGGCTGGGCGTTCGCGAGGATCGACGCCGCTCTATCCGCCGCCAGGATGGCGGGCCGGCCGCCCTGGGAAGGGCTCGCTGATCTCGCGGCGGAGACCGGCGTGAGCGAACTTACCGATCTCGCCGAGATCGCCACCGTTGCCGGGCATGAGGGGGCCAGCATCCTGGTAACTCTCTCGGCCAAAGCGGAGTCGATGAGATCGTCTGCTCTCTCCGCGACGAAGGCCAAGGCCGGCTCGCAGAGCACGACGATGGCTGTCCCGATCGTGCTGCTCGCCCTCGGGTTTCTTTTGCTGATCATTTTCCCGACCATCTACCGGGCGTTCGGATAACCCTCCTATTCAAAGAAAGAAGAGAAAGGTTCGACATGAATTCAATTATCATGACCGTCAATTACCTGAGAACGCACGCTCGCCGTGTCGGTCGTGTCGCGTTCGGCGGCGAGGCTGGTGCGCTCACGCTTGAGTGGCTCTTGATCGCGGTCGCGATCGCGATCGCCGCCGGGGCGGCGGCCGCCGTCTTCTCCGGGCTCGTCACCAAAGAGGACGCCAAGCTCCCCTAGTGACCAGTGACCTGATGAACTTCTGGAGCCGGATCCGCAGGGACGCCGGAGCGTTGACCCTGAGTTACGTGCTCGTCTTTCCTGTGTTCCTGCTCGGCATCGTCAGCATTGCCCAGGTGTCGGTCTGGTACCTGGCCAGGGAGGCAGCGCTGGCGGCGGCCAGGCACGGTGCCGACGTGGCCAGGACTTCCCAGCCGCCGCCTGGCAGCGGCGCGGCGGCCGCCTTGAGCTTTGCCAGGGCGGCCGCCCCCGGTTTCCTGACCGACGTCTCGGTCAGCGCCGGCGGCAGCACGGCGGGCACCGTGCGAATCACGGTGTCAGGAAAGGCTCCTGCCATCGTGCCTGGCCTGGACCTCAAGATCAACGAGGTCGTGACGGCACCGGTCGAGCGGTTCGTGGCGACCGGCGACCTAAATGCTGGATTCTTCAGATCCTGGTTGGTGGGGTATGAACGGCGCGCCTGACCGTGTCGGAGGCTTGCCGGCCCGATGGGCCGGGGCCGATCGCGGCAACGCTGCCCTTGAGCTTGTCTTGCTCGCGCCGGTGATCTTGTTCCTGATCGGCTTCGCGATCGCCGCCGGGCGGACCTCGATCGCTCAGGGCGCGGTGGAGGCGGCCGCGAGGGATGCGGCCAGGCAGGCGTCCATCGCCCCCAACTCCGGGGCCGCGCAATCGGCGGCGATGTCGAGCGCTACCGCCGCGTTGCGGTCAGACGGGCTTGACTGCGAGCCGATAGTGGACTTGCCCAACCTGGGTGCGGCGTTCGGTTCGCCGATCGGGCAGTCCGCTCCGGTGACCGCGAAGGTGACGTGCCAGGTGGGACTCTCTGACCTGGTCGTGCCAGGCTTGCCGGGCTCGCTGACCCTGAGGGCCGTTTTCACGTCGCCCCTTGATCCTTACCGGTCCCGGAATCTGGCTTCCGGCGACCTTATTGTCACGCCTGTGTCACACCTTGGCCAGCACTCTGTGACCGTCGGCAGAAGTTAGAGGGAGGAACCTGATGCGAAGACCTTCGCATGCCTCGCCGGCCGGCACGGGTCGTGATCGCGGGGCGCTCACCCTGATGCTCGCCCTTCTCATGGTGGTGCTCGTGGCGCTGATCGGGCTGGTGATCGATGGCGGCAGGAAGCTCAATGAGTCAGAGACCGCCTATGCGGTCGCCGAGGAAGCGGCGCGGGCCGGGGCCGGGGTCGTGAACACCTCGACGGCGTACAGTTCCGGCACTTTCGAAGTGGACGTTCCGCTGGCACTCGCCGCCTCTCGTTCCTACCTGGCCAGCGCCGGCTACAGCGGCACGGTGACCGCCTCAGGGAACTCAATAAGGGTCACGGTGACTATCACCGAGTCCACGGACGTGCTCTCCGTAGTCGGGATCAGCTCGATGTCGGCGACCGGCTCGGCCGTGGCCTCGCTGGAAACTGGTGTAACGGGATCGGGGTCGTAACCGTGCGCAGGCTCAGGAACTTTTGCCGTGGAGTAATCGCGCTCTTGACGCTGGCGGCGCTGACGGTCGGCTTGCCGGTCGCGCTTTACGAGCTCGGCGGCTCGCCAGTTCCTTCCCGGCTGCCATCTTTGCACCGAATTGCCTTTGTGCTGCTGCATAAGGACAACGGCACCTTGTTCATCGGAGCCGTCCGGTACGTGACGTGGGTGGCCTGGTTCTTCTTCGCGATCGCGGTCCTGGCTGAGGCGCAGGCAGCGCTCCGGCGGCGTCCGGCGCCCAGGCTGCACCTGGTGGGCATGCAGGCGATGGCGGGCAAGCTGGTGGCCGTGGCCGCGCTGACCTTTGTCGCGCCGAGCGCCGTGTCGCTGCTCGCTACTCCGGCGGCGATGGCCGCTACCGTGCGGCCCGTCACGCCGGCGATCAGGGCCGAGGTGGCCGCGCCGGTCGCGGCGTCGCAGTCCGCGGTCTCGGAGCGCACGATCGTGGTGCGGCCCGGTGACTGCCTGTGGACGATCGCCGAGCATTACCTGGGCTCTGGCGACCGGTACACCGAGATCGTTCAGCTCAACCTCGGTCATGACATGGGCGACGGGGAGGTCTTCACTGACCCGTCGGTGATCGTCGCTGGCTGGCATCTGATCTTGCCCGCTGCTCCTGCTGGTTCTGGCGGGCACGCGAGCACGGACGGTGCTGGCCGGGCCAGTGGCGGCGGGCACGGGACGGCCGAGCACGGATCACACGGACAGTCGGCTGGGTCGCACGGCGGGCATCGGTCTGAGCACGGGCGGTTTGCCCATCCGCACCGCAGCGCCGGGCAAGCCGGGTCAGGCTCGACGCGGTCTGGTTCGGCGGGGTCTGGTTCGGCTGGATCTGGTTCGGCTGGGGCGGAGGACGCTGGCGGTACTCAGGCCGCAGGAGCTGGCGCGCAGCCGACGGCCGCTTCGGCTCACCACGCCGATCAGACGGTCGAGGTCACGCTCTTCACGCTTGGCCTTCTGGCGGGCGCGGCGGTGGCCAGCATTGACCGATTGCGGCATCGTCAGCGCCAGAATCGGCGGCCAGGTCGGCGGATCGCGTTGCCGCGCGATCAGGCGGACCGGGGCATCGAGCAGAAGTTGCGGGCGGCGGCGGCCCGCTGGCCTGGTGACTCGGACCTCGATTCGGACCTCGGCTCGGGGTTCGACTCGGACGAGTACGATGCTGACCTGGCGCCTGCGCCCCGGCATGAGGAGCGGCGCGGCTGGCCTGACCTGGGTCCGCTCGATGATGGCGAGCCGTTCGCCGGCACCGGCGGGTCCTTCGATGACGAGCCCTACGACCTTGACGAACCGTTTGAGGCCGTAGAGCCGTCCAGCTGGGCATCCGAGCCGGCCGAGGAGCGCACCCCGGTCTCCTTCGGCGACGCCCTGCGCGATCTCAGCAAGGGCGTCGCCGCTGGCGATGAGCCACTCCCGCCGATCGTTGGCATCCACCTGACGGCGGACACGCTCGACGTGCTTTTGTCCGCTCCCGCGGCCGGGCCGCCGCCAGCGCCGTTCACGATCGCTCCGGCGCGTCAGGCCATGTGCTGGACCGTGAATCTAGGCGATTCAGCGGCCGGGACCATCCCCGCGCCACTCGCACCGCCTGCTCCCGGTGAGGTCGGCGACCTCTTGCCTGGCCTTTTCACCGCCGGGGCGACGGAAGCGGGCGGATACCTGCTGCTCGATCTTGAGGCGATGCGGGTCACCTGCTGTGACGGCCCTGACGACCTCACCGACCGGCTCATGGTCACCGCCGCCACTGAACTGGCGGCGAGCCGGTGGAGCGGCTGGTATGAGCTGGTACTTGTCGGCTGCGACGAGCTTGAGGTGCTCGGGCGCGCCGAATCGTGCCGTGACCTTGATGAGGCGCTCGACTTGCTCGACCAGAGGTCGCAAGCCGTCGCCAGGCGGCTTGACGATGGCGGTCCGCCCGACGTGCGGACGCGGCGCCTGAACGATCCTGAGGATGAGGACTGGGGCCTTACCTTGCTGGTAAGCCGAACGCATCCGACGTCAGAACAGATGGCGAGGCTGCTTGAGCTGGCTGACGGCCCCGGCGGCGTCGCGGCGCTCGTGGCCGGTGATACCCAGACCAGCGACGGCAAGCTGGCTCCCGCTCTTTTCCAGCTCGCGCAGGACAGCGCCGACCAGGACCGCATGGTCGCCACGGTCACGCTTGCCTACCTGGGACCTCAGCATCAGATTACGGTCTGGCCGCAGACGCTCACCGTGCCTGAGTACGAGGCGCTGGCCGGCGTATTCGCGGTCGCGGCCGATACGGCGGACGTGGCGGCGGACGACGAGCCTTACCGCGACTTCGGCTCCCCGCCGTGGATCAGGCTGGCGGCCGCTCCGGTCGCGCCCTCCGACGCCGACGAGCAGGAAGAACCCGGTGCGTCCTGGGAGTCAAGGGAACCTCGGGCGTCTCGGGCGTCTCGGGCGGCGCACCGCAAGCCCGACGAGGACGAATGGCCAGTCGGCAACGGCTGGGATTTCGGCGAAGATCAAGTGCAGGCGAGGGAGACGAGTTCCGGGCCGAGGCACGCCGCCCCGAATCTGAGCGTGAAGGTACTCGGCCCGGTCCAGATCACCGGCTCGGCCGAGCCGCTGCTGCCGAAACAGGCCGAACTCATTCTCGCGCTGGCCCTGCACGCTCCAGGCGGAGTGTCCAACTCCGGCCTCTGCTCGCTGCTCGGCCCTGACGCCGATCACCCGAAGCCCGCCGATTCGGTCCGGCAGCTCATCACCAGGACCCGCAAACGCCTCGGCCAGGCCCGCGACGGGCAGGAATACATCATTCACCTCGGCAGCGGCATCTACGTACCGCACGGCGACCTGACCCTCGACTGGGCCAGCTTTACGGCGCTAGCCAGGCGCGGCCGGGCCGAACGGCGCCCGGAAGACCTCAGGGCCGCGATGGCGCTGGTCAGGGGCGAGCCCTTCGCCGACTGCTACCACTGGTGGATCGACATAGCCCTGATCGAGACGATCAGGGCCGAGATCATCGACACGGCCGATCTGCTCGCTCACCTTGAGCTCTCCGCCGGGGACCCGCGCGCTGCGGCGCGCGCCGCCAGGGCCGGCCTCGGGGCCGAGACGGCCGCCGAGCAGCTGTGGCGGGCGCTCATGCGGGCCGAGCACGAGGCCGGCAACCCTGGCGGCGTGATGGCGGCGTGGTCCGGGTGCCTGGACGCGATCGCCGAGATCGCGCCCGGCGGCGAACCGCACCCAGACACCGAGGAACTGTTCCGCCAGCTCACCAGGGGAGCGCCGATCGGCAGCCGCCGCTAGGCTGCTCGTCCCTGATTGCAGGCCCAGCGTTGTCCCTGAGCAGTCGGCTGTCACGGTCTTGTCACACCTGTCGTCGGACACTTGCCTCTGGGCGAAGTCCGACGAGAGGGAACCGGATGAGACGAGGCCGGATGATCATGAGCCGCTGCCGGGGGCTGATCGCCCTGATCACACTTGTTGTGCTGACGGCCGGGCTGCCGATCGCGCTCTATAAGTTCGGCGGGTCCCCGTTACCATCGCGGCTGCCTTCTTTGCACCAGGTGGTTACGGCGCTGCTGCACAAGGACAATGGCAGCCTCGCTATCGGCGCTATCCGGGACGTTTCCTGGCTGGCCTGGTTCGGATTCGCGCTTTCCGTCCTCGCCGAGGGTCAGGCCGCTATCCGGCGGTGCCGGGCGCCGAGGCTGCACCTGGGGGGATTGCAGGGGATCGCGTGCCAGTTGGTCGCCGTGGCGGCCCTGACCTTCGCTGCCCCGGCGGTCGTGATGACAGCCGCGCCGCACGCTAGGGCGGCGACCACGCAGCCGACGGCCCCGGCGGCTCACTCCGCGCAGGCCGAGTCGCGTTCGGTGAAACGAGTAGTAATCGTGCGACCAGGCGACTGCCTGTGGACCATTGCTGAGCATTACCTAGGCGCGGGGGACAAGTATCCCGAGATTGCGCAGCTCAACTTGGGTCACGAAATGAGCGACGGACTGGTCTTCACCGACCCGTCGCTGATCCAGCCCGGCTGGCGCCTGATTTTGCCCGCGGGGGCCACATCGGCCGGTTCCGGGCATAACGGCGATGGCACAAGCAGTACTTCAGGTCACCGGCACCGGGGCCACCCGTCGGCCCAATCAGGCTTCAGCGGTCCGCATCTCGGTGCCGGCCATTCCGGTCACGGCCGCTCAGGCCAGAGCCAACCCGGCCACGGCCATTCCACCTCCGGTCGCGCGGGTTCCGGGCATCCGGGCGCCGGAAGTTCGCCATCCAGGCACACGGGGTCTGGCCACCCGCCCGCTGGACATCCGGTCTCAAGCCGTCCCGTGGCGAGTCGCCCGGCTTCCGGCCCGACGGGCACGGCGTCGCCTGGAGCGTCAGCTGGGGGGTCGCGGCCCATGACGGCTGAGGTGACGCTGTTTTTGCTTGGCATGGTGGCTGGCGCGGCCCTGGCCAGCATTGACCGGCTCAGGCGCCGGTACCGTCAGTCGCGCGCTCTTGGCGATGACACCGAATTCGGCGCCCGCGCTGACGGGGGGGACGATGAGTTCGATCCAGCCCCTGAGTCTGAGCCTGAGCCGATTGGCAGGCAATGGCCGGAACGACCGATGGACCTGCACGGACCGGCGGGCAACCGGCTGCCTCCCGGCGGGCTTGAACCGTTCGATCCGGCCGGCCCGCTGAGCTACGCTGAGCCCGGCTTCGACGAGCCGCGTTACGACGAGCCGGTCTATGAGGTTCAGGACTATCAGGAGCCCGATTACGACGAACTCGACCGAGTTCCGCTGGCCGACGATCGCGGGCCAGTGTCCTTGCTTCGGGCCGCCTTGCTCGACCTGGCCGCGAGCATTGCCAGGAACGGGGAGGAACTGCCGCCAATCGTCGGGATCCACCTGACCGACAGGTCGCTTGAGGTGCTGTCGTCCGGTCAGGATCCTGATGCGCCAGGGCAGCCGACCACGTGGACGGTCGAGCTTGACGGTACGGCCGGCAAGCCGGCGCCACCGCGGGCAGGAGAACTTGGTGACCTGCTGCCAGGATTGTTCAACGCCGGGGTCACCGACGTCGGCGGGGATCTGCTGCTCGACCTGGAAGCCATGCGAGTCACCAGCTGCGACGGACCTGGTGACCTCGCCGACCGGTTGCTTGCCGGTGCTGCGGTTGAGTTCTCGTCCAGCCAGTGGAATGGCTGGTATGACCTAGTACTCGTCGGCTGCGAGGACCTTGACCTGGCGGGCCGGGCCGAGTTCAGCACCGATCTCGACGAGGCGATAGACCTGCTTACGGCCCGAGCGCAGGCGGTGGCCAGGCTTACCGACGACGGTGGCCCTCCCGATGTCAGGGCCCGCCGATTCACCGATCCTGACAATGAGGACTGGGGCCTGACCTTGCTCATCAGCCGGATCAAGCCGACGCCCGCCCAGATGGGGCGCCTGCTTGAACTCGAGGACGGTCCTGGCGGCGCGGCCGCGCTGGTATTCGGTGACACGCAAAGCGATGACGGCAGGCTCGCTCCGGCCTTGTACCAGGTCATGCCTGACGATCTCGACGCGGGGGACGGGATGACCGGCACGCTCTCACTTGCTCAGCTCGGCCCCAGGCACGAAATAACCGTCCGCCCGCGAGCCCTGACCTCGGCTGAGTATCAGGCGCTCACCCATGATTCCGCCCGTCCGCTCGCTGGCGACCTGGTTCCGGATGGCATCGACGAGGAGCCAGCCCGCTCGCCGGAACTGGCCGCACCGTGGCTCAGGCCGGTCGCGTCGCCTGCTCCCCCCGCCGATGACAACCCGGTCGGTCCAGCGGAGGAGACCGGAGGTCATCTCAAGCCGGGCGAAGCCCACCGCTCGCTCAACACCGGGCCGCAGCACAGACCCAGGCACGCCGCGCCGGACGTCAGGGTGCAGGTGCTCGGCTCGGTCAGGATCACCGGCTCGGCTGGAGCTTTGCTGCCGAAGCAAGCCGAACTCGTACTGGCTCTCGCGCTGCGATCCCCGGCCGGCCTGTCGGGACCTGAGCTCAGCTCGATGCTCGGCCGGGACGCTGGGCACCCGCTGCCCGGCGACGAGGTACGCCAGCTCATCGCCGCGACGTGCGAGGCGCTCGGCCAAGCTGGCGACGGCGAGGAGTATATCTTCGACCTGGGCACCGACAGCTATGTGCCGCACGAGGACCTGACCCTTGACTGGGCCGACTTCAGCTTCTTCGGCAAGCGCGGCCGGCTCGCACGCAGCCGGTCCGACCTGCGCGCAGCTCTTGCCCTGGTGCGCGGCGAGCCGTTCGCGGACTGTTATCACTGGTGGATCGACACCGCGCTGATCGAGACGATAAGGGCGGAGATCGTGGAAACCGCGACGATGGCGGCCCGGCTCGAGCTGACGACCGGCGACCCTGAGGCAGCGTCGCGGGCGGCGCAGGCGGGCTTGCTGGCCGATCCGACCGCCGAACAGCTCTGGCGTGAGCTAATGCGGGCCGAGCATGAGGCCGGAAATCTCCCAGGCGTCTCGGCTGCCTGGAACGACTGCCTGGACGCAATCGCTGAGGTCGCGCCAGGAGGAGAGCCGGGGCCGGACACGGAGCAGTTGTTCAGGCAGCTCATGCTAGGTGCGCCGATCGGCTCGCCTCGTTAAGCCGCCCTGGGCGCCGGCCGTGCGGGCCTGGCCGCGCGGGCGGCCGAGGATCCGCCGCTCCGCCCGCCCGCGCCGGAGTAGCGGGGGCACCTGTCCCGGCCTCGCCAGAGGGCCGGATCGCTCATTACTTCGCGTCGCCGTAGCAGGTGACGACGGCGGTCGAGAGCGGGAACACGACTCTGGTCTGGCCGAAGACCTGACGGGCGGCGTCGTCGGCTGAGGCGCTCACCGCCGCGACGGCCTCGTCGGCGAGTTCGGCCGGGCAGTGCACGATGACCTCGTCGTGCTGGAAGAAAACGAGCCGGGCGGGACTGGGCGCCAGCCGGGCGCGCAGGTTGGCCAGGAGGACGGTGGCCCAGTCAGCCGCGCTCGCCTGGACGACAAAGTTCCTGGTGAACCTGCCCCTGGCTCGGGAGGCAGACCCGGCGCCCGGCTCGTCGGCCTCTCCGGTGAGTTCCCGCCAGCGAGCAGAAGGCGGCGGGCAGGTGCGGCCGAGCACCGACCTGACCACCCGGCCCTCCTCGCCGGCCCTGGCGGCTGCTTCCACGTACCCGGAGGCGGCGGGAAATCGCTGCCGCAGCACGGCAAGTAGCTGGCCAGCTTCGCCGCCGGCTCCGCCGTACATCGCCGAAAGCAGGGCGATCTTCGCCTTGGCCCGGTCGCCGCCGAAGGCACCGGCCAGTTCGGCGTACAGGTCACCGGCCGCCGCGGCGGCGGCGAACGCCCGGTCCCCGGCCAGGGCCGCGAGAACCCGTGGCTCAAGCTGCGCCGCATCGGCGACCACGAGTACCCAGCCGGGGTCGGCGATTACCGCCCGGCGAAGCATACGAGGAATCTGCAGGGCGCCGCCGCCGCGCGAAGCCCAGCGCCCGGACACCACCCCGCCCACCATGTATTCCGGCCTGAACCTCCCGTCCCGCACCCAGGTATCCAGCCAGGACCAGCCAAAGGCCGAATGCAGCCTGGACAGTTCCTTGTACTCGATCAGCGGTGCTATCGCCGGATGATCGACGTCGCGGAGCACAGCGAGGCGGGTGGACGGCAGCCTGATGCCGTCCTTGGCCAGAGCCTGGAGCACCTGAGCCGGCGAGTCGGGGTTCACCGGGCGACCGGTGTGCAGCGCGGCCGAGATCTGCAGGGTGAGTTCAGCCAGCCGCCCCGGCAGCGTCCCGCCAGCCGGACGCGGTCCGAGCAGCTCCCGCAGCAGTGCGTCGTGCACCGAAGCGTGCCAGGGCAGTCCGGCCTTGGTCATCTCGGCCGCCGCCAGCCCGGCGGCCGACTCGGCGGCGGCGAGCAGGCGGAACTTACCCGGATGCTCATCGGCGCCGATGCGGGCAAGCTGCTCGGCGTGGACGACGATCAGCGCGTCGAGCACGGCGCCAGGGTCTTGACTCCGGCTGGCGGTTTCGGCGTCGCCCGGCCCGAACAGCGCTTCCTGCTGGCCAGCCTGCTCGGCCATGATCGGGCGGGCCCGCTGCCAGGTCCGCAATTGCGCTCGCGCGTGCTCAAGGCCAGGCGCGGGCGGACCGTCCCGCGCGGCGATCAGCGTGTCCGCCAGCGCCACGTCATGACACCGAGCGACCCGAAGCCCGGCATCGAGCAACGCCGGATACAGACTCGCGCTAGCCGGCCACACCCACCGGATACGCGGCTCACGCTCACGGTCGGCCATGGCCTCAGCCAGGTTCGCGACCGGGACCGCATCTCCTCCTTTGCTCCCGTCGTCGTTCAGCGCGCAGAGCAGTCCTGACTGCCCAGGACCCGGCACCACAGCGACCCGCACGGCATCCATTCTGGCCCCAGGCACTGACACTGAGAGCGGCTGCACTTCCTGAGTGTTCGGTATCCATTACCGGCCCGCCGTGGTCACGCCGGCGAAACCCTGCTTACTGTCGGCCGAAACGAGTTAGTCCGGGCTGCCCTGCCCCGGTGATGAAGTGGAGGAAACCGATGAAGCGTGGCCGGAGGGCCGGTCTCGTCCTGGCCGGGATCAGCGTGATCTCAACTGTTGCCGTCATCGCGGGCACGGCCGTAGCCGGTCCGCTGAGCGGCGTCAAAGGCGACCCGCAGCCCGAACTCAAGCCGTTCAAGCTCGGCATACTGAGCGCGTCCTCGGCGGGCAGCATCGCGATGGAGCCTAATGGCGGAATGGTCGCGGTTTATGACATCCCGTCCGGAAACGGCAAGGCGCAAGTGTGCGTGCTCAGCCGGGGAGCGGCCTCGTGCGCCACCAAGGTGACGCTCACCCCGCCGGGCGGCGACGATACCTTCGGCACGCCTGAAGTGTTCATTCCTTCCGCGAACCACGTTTACGTGCTGCAGGGAGCCTGCTGCAATGACCCGGCGAGCGGCGGCAACCTGCTGTTCTCCTCAACCAACGGCGGCCGCACGTTCGGGGCTCCCGTCCGGGTGGGCAATCTCGACGTCAACGCGGCGGCACTCGTCGGCGGTCAGGTTGTCTTCGCGCAAGGCGACTCAGGACCTGGTGCCCAGGCGCAGAGCATCTCGCTCGCCGCGCCGGCGCCACCCCCGTCGACGGCGATAGCCACGCCGAAGACGGCGACCGATGTCGGCGTCGGCAGCTACCATGGCGGCGCCCTCGTAGCCTCGGACTTCGACGGCAGCAGCACCTGGACGACCTACGTCGGCTACGCCTCGTCGGGCAGCGACTTCAACGCGACAAGCTCTTACAAGTCCGCAGGCTCGTTCGGGAAAGAGTCGCTCATCGGCATGTCGGGCAGCGCGTTGCTGACCATTCAGACCGACGGGCACAGTGCCGTCGAACTGCGGTTGTTCAACGGCACCAGCTTCAGCGCGCCGCACTCGGTGCCCGGCACGGCGGGCGGCGGCCCCGAGTGGTTCGCGGTCGATCAGGACCCGAGCGGCACGGTGCACGTGTTCAGCGAGCGCGGACTGGCCACCCCCATTTATGACCTGATCGAGAACACGACCTCGAACGGCGGCAAGACCTGGAGCGCGCGGGTCGACCTCGGCAATGCCACCCTCGACGGCGGCTTCGCGGCTGCCTTGGACAGTCACGGCAGCGGTCTGGTCCTTGGCACGGGCGTACCGACCGCCTATCCGGTTCTCGCCGCCCAGGGTGTCTCTTTCAAGATCACCCCTTCCACCATCCAAAAGGGCAAGTCGGCGACTGCCTCAGGGAAGGGAAGTCCGGCCGCCACTGGCCGCGTCGTCACGCTTCAGGTCGAGCGTTCCGGTAAATGGTTCACGGTGGCCACGACCCACGAGAAGAGCGGCGGGTCGTTCAGTTTCAAGATCAAGGGCACCTCGGCCGGGTCGTTCAAGTACCGGGCCGTGGCGGCCGACCTAGCCGGTTACGTGCTGTACGGGTACTCGAACGCGCACTCGCTGCGGGTGAATCGCTGAGCTAGGGGAGGGGGCCTGCCCGGTCAACGGCGACCGGGCGTTGGCCTCTCAGGCGCGGGTCCTTCGCCGCGGTGTGCGATGATCGCGAAGTGGCTGAAGCTGGAGCTAGCTTGCTCGCGGTCAGTGATCTGCACGTGGGTTACAGCGAGAACCGGCCGGTTGTCGAGGGGCTAGTGCCTCGGTCTGAGGGAGACTGGCTGATCGTGGCCGGGGATGTCGGCGAGTTCGTGGACGACATCGAGTGGGCGCTGAGCTTGCTGGCTTCCCGGTTCGCCCAGGTTATCTGGGTGCCCGGCAACCACGAGCTCTGGACGCATCGCCGCGACACCATCGAACTTCGCGGAGTCGACCGGTACCAGTACCTTGTGGATCTATGCCGGCGACTCGGCGTGCTGACTCCCGAGGATCCTTACCTGGTGTGGGACGGGATCGTCATCGTGCCGCTGTTCCTGCTATACGACTACACCTTCCGGCCGGATGGCGCCTCGACCAAGGCCGAGGGCCTGGCCATCGCCCAGGCGGCCGGGGTCATGGCCACCGACGAGGCTCTGCTGCTGCCCGATCCTTTCGGCAGCATCGACGCCTGGTGCGAGGCGCGGCTGGCGCTGACCGAACGTCGGCTAGCTGAATTGCCAGCGGGGACTCAGACGATCTTGGTTAACCACTTTCCGCTGATCAGGGAGCCAACCCGAGTCCTGAGGTACCCGCAGTTCGCCCAGTGGTGCGGCACGGTCCGCACGGAAGACTGGCCGAGGCGATTCAACGCCGCCGCCGTCGTGTACGGGCACCTGCACATCCCGAGAACCATCTGGCACGACGGCATCAGGCACGAGGAGGTATCGCTCGGCTACCCAAGAGAATGGCAGCACCGCTCCTACGCCCCGCGAATCCCCCGCCAGATCCTCCCGCCCCCCTGACCCGCGACGAGCCCGGCGACGGATCCGTGGTTGATCACGGGAAGCCCTCGGCCGCGCGTTGCTATGCGCAATTGCGCTCGCAACCCGAGAATTAGACTCGCCGTCCAATCTCAAAACGACTGTAAGAAGTCAGATCGGCGGCTACGATGCGTACAAGGTCGGCGCGAAAGGGGTCCAATGGCCATTACGGCTTCTCTTCCTGGTCGTCTCAGAAATACCTCGCTTTCAAAGAGCCGAGCGCTTTCCCCTCTCTTCGAAGCAATCGTTAACGCCATTCAAGCGGTTGATGCGAGTCATCCGAACGATATGGACCGCGCGCAAATCGAGGTCAGGATCATCCGAGGCAAGCAAGCCGCCTTTCAATTTGAGAAAGACCAAGGGCTGGCGTCGATGGAGCCGATTAGCGGTTTCGTCGTAACCGATAATGGTGAAGGTTTTCATGATGACAACATGAAATCCTTTAGGACTCTGGACAGTGAGTATAAATCTAAAGACGGCTGTCGCGGGGTGGGCAGGCTTCTTTGGCTTAAAGCGTTTGATAAAGTCCACGTTATCAGTCATTACGATTCCGGCGCGAGCATGAAGAAACGCGAGTTCATGTTTACGGAGCTTGCCGGAGTCTCCGAGGAAGTTCTTGAGGATTCTGACGCGACTGAGTCCAGCACGGAAGTTCGCCTTATTTCGTTTCAGTCGCCATATCCTAAATATACTCCAAAGGGAATGCGACCTATCGCAAAGGCCATTCTTGAGCACTGTCTCTGGTACTTTGTCAGACCGGGCGGGGCGCCGCACATAAAGCTTGTAGACGACGATTCAGAAGACGTAGATCTCAATCTCCTTTATGACGACTACATGGTTTCGAGTGCTGACGTGCAGGAACTGGTTATTAAAAATCAGCCGTTTGAACTTATTCACATGCGCCTTCGGACCTCCAGCCTACCGAATCCCCAGCTTAATTGGTGCGCTGCAAACCGGGTAGTTGACCACTACAACCTAACTGGAAAGGTGCCCGGCCTGCACGGCAAGCTAACAGACGGCGAGGCGGAATTCATGTATGCCTGCTACCTTATGTCACCATTCCTGAACCGTTTCGTCCGTCCGGAAAGAACTGGCTTCGATATTGCCGATGACAATGAAGGCGCACTAGATGAGGACGATCCTTCGAAATCCGACATCTTGGCGGCTACGCGGCGAGCGATCGAGCAGCACCTGCATTCGAACCTCGCCGTGGTCCGAGACGCTGGCGAGGCTCGCCTCAGGGAGTTTGTCGACACAAGGGCTCCGCGGTACAGGCCCATCCTTCCGCACATAAACGAACGTGATCTGAGCGTGGACCCGACGATTAGCGATAAGGAACTCGAACTTCAGCTACACAAATTCCTGGCTGATTTTGACGCGGAATTGCTTGAGGAAGGCCAGCGTGTACTTGCATCAGAAACTATGGACGAGCAAGAATACAAGGAGAGGCTCACTAAATATCTGGAGAAGGTCGAGGCTATTAAGCAATCGGATCTAGCCGCCTACGTGACCCGGAGGCGAGTCATCCTTGACCTGCTTGAGAAGGCAATTCTGTCAGACGAGCATGGAAGATACTTCAAGGAAGAAGTCGTTCATAATCTAATCGTCCCGATGGGCACGACAAGTGAGAGTGTCCCAGGCGATGCTAGTAATCTATGGGTAATTGACGAGCGACTCGCATTTCACAATTACTTGGCATCTGACAAGACAATAAAATCGATGCCTATAACTGGGTCAGATTCCATTTCCGAGCCCGACATTACGGCGCTTAAACTCGCTGAAAGGCCCATCCTCGTGGCCGAAGGGGAGAAGCCGCCTCACGCGTCAATCGTGGTCGTCGAGTTTAAGAGGCCAATGAGAGACGATGCGGTACCCGGATCAGATAAAGATCCTATTGACCAAGCATTGAACTACTTGGAGAAGATCCGCGACGGCAAGGTTACTACCGCCAGAGGCAGACCGATCCTGGGAGCTAAAGATATTCCGGGATTCTGTTATGTCGTAGCAGACCTGACTCCAACCATGATACGTTGCTGCAAGCGGGCAAGCCTCAACATAACCAACGACTGTCAAGGTTATTTCGGTTTTAACCCAAATTATAATGCATATATCGAAGTTATTTCATTCGATAGGCTCCTGATTATGGCCAAGCAGCGGAATCGCGCCTTCTTCGATCGCCTAGGTCTCCCTGCAATGTGACAGCCGCAGCCATCCCTGCCGTTGGCCGCTCCCGATCGAGTAATTACCCAGTTGCGCGGGTCAGGAGTTCTGACTCACGGTCAGGTGAGATGCCTACCCCCGCCTGGGGTGGAGTTGGGGACACCAGTTCGGCGGCGTGGAGTTCCGCGATTGTCTGCCTTAGTGGGCGTGGCCTGAGGCCGGCGGTGATCGCGGCGGCCGGGTCGGCGGCGTTGATGTCGCTTTCCGGGTCTCCGCCCGGCCACAGCGGCAGGGTTTCCGCGGTCTCGCCCTGGGCCAGCAGGAAGTCCTTGTCAACCCAGACCAACTCGGTGCCGGGCGGGCCGACCTCGGCGGCAATCGTGTCGAGCATTTCGCCGAAGCCGAAGGGCGGAGCCGGGCTGACCGCATGGAAGGTACTGGTGACCTGCCCGGACGCTAGAGTAACAATCCAGTCGGCCATATCCCTGGCGTCGATCACCTGTATCGGGTCGGCCCGGTCATCAGGTGCGAGCACAGTTCCGCCGCGCGCGATGCGCTCGACCCACCAGGTAAACCGGCCCGTCCGGTCGTAGGGGCCGATCACGTAGGTGGGCCGGACGATCGTGGTCGCCTCGGCGCCGAACAGTTCGGACGACTTTTTCTCGCAGAGAACCTTCAGGCCGCCGTAGGTCTCGTTAGTGATTTCCTCGGTGTCAGGGTCGGCCAGTTCGGCTAGCGGCGCGTCTTCGGTGAAGCCAGGCGCGACCGGCGTGCGGTAGGCCGACGTCGACGAGATGTATATGTAGTGTCCGCCGCGCTCACCGAGCGCCTCGTGCAGGCCGGTGACCTGGCGAGGAACGTAGGCGCACACGTCGACGGTCGCGTCCCACTGCCCAGAGGCCAGTGCCGACAAGTCGTTGTTTCGGTCCCCGGTCAGGTGCGTGGCCTGCGGAAACAGGTCCGGCCCAGTCCGGCCCCTGTTGAACAGCGTGACGTCATGCCCGACCGCGAGAGCCGACGCGCAAATGTGCCTTCCGACGAAGGCCGTGCCCCCGATGATCAGAATCCGCATCCAGCCATGATGCCAGTGCCGGGTCGCGGTCGCGGGCCATGGCCCTGGGTCTAGCTCAGGCGAGCGAGTTCGCAACGAGTGTGGCTGGTGAGACTAGCGTGAATTTTGGTTCCTCTGGGATCGCGGCTCCGGATCCCGCGACTCCGGTCTACCGCATCGCTGGGCCATCGATGCGGTTCGACGGGCCGGGGCGAACGACATCGATGGCGCATGGATGCTGTAGCCGCAGCAACGGTGGGACATCGTTGCGGTTGACCGCCGGCCGGCAGCAGCATCTATGGGACATCGTTGCGGCGGGAGAGACGCTTTAGGTGTTTTGCCCGGTCCGCAGGTCAGCGTTGTTGCGAGCCGACGCAAGGCGAACTGATCTGGGCGGTTTGTCCGGTGGAGCGGCCCGAGCCGGGCGGACGCCGGGAGCCGGGCCGGGCCGGGCGGGCGCCGGGAGCCGGGCCGGGCCGGGCGGGCGCCGGGAGCCGGGCCGGGCGGGAGCCGCAGCCGACTTCGGCCGGAACCCTAGCCGCCGCCCGTTAGTTTCACAGGTGCGAGCACGGGGGTGGATCAGCGATGATGGATGGGGTAAGCACGGAAGGGGATTTTGGTGGCTAATCCATCGCTTTACGGTGGCTACAGCGGGGTAGCGACCCAGACGCGTACCTTGTTCAGTCAGACGATGCTCTTCGTCGCGATGACCGCCGGACTGTTCGCGGCGGGTGCGTACGTGGGCAGGGATCTCTCCTACGGGCTCGGCATCGTCTGGTTCATCGCCGCGTTCGTGTGCCTGATCGCCATGCGGTTCACCGTGAAGCGGTCCTCGCAGGCTACGGTGGGTCTGCTCGCTGGTTTCGGCCTCTTGATCGGGCTGGCCCTCGGACCCGTTCTGCTGTATTACGCCCAGACTGACCCGAGTGCGCTGGCGGAGTCGGGCCTGGCGACCGGGCTGTTCATCGCTGGTTTCGGGGCCGCCGGGTACGCCACCAGGCGCGATCTTTCCATGCTGGCGCGGATTAGCTTCTGGGCGCTGCTCGGCCTGATCGTATTCGGCATCGTGCTCACGTTCGTGAACATCCCTGGCGGGGACCTGATTTACTCGGTCATCGGCCTGGTGATCTTCGCCGCCTTCACGATGGTCGACTTCCAGCGGCTGCGGACCTCGCAGAACATCGCCTCGGCGCCGCTGCTGGCCGCGTCGATCTTCCTCGACATCCTGAACGTGTTCTTGTTCTTCCTGCGGATCTTCAGCAGATCAAGCAACTAGCTGAGTGTCCCCGCTAATGCGGGGACCCTCACCTTAGGCTTGGCGGCTCTGCGACATCCGGCGCATGACCAGTTCAGCGACTCCGGTCGCGCTGGCGCCCAGGCCGCGGGCGGAGGCCTGCCGTATGACGATCCCCGCGAGTGACATCGCCTCGGCGGCCATCCGCCTGGCCTCAGGCGATTTCATGATCGCCTCTACTGAGGTCTTGAGCCGGTCGTAGCCATCGCGGCCCTCCCTGGCACCGACCAGGTACCCGGCCGCGAATCCGATGATGGTCTCCATGATTCCTGCCCTGCCTTAGCTGGTCCGGTCGGTCGGATGGTCAGGCCGGCTACATCTCGCGTAGCTCGAGATACCGCTTGATGTCGGGCAGCGACTGGACGATTATCGCCAGCACCGCTGCGAGTACGGCTGCCTTGATCAGCTTCGAGATCACGTCGAATCCTCCGTTCCTTGCTTGTCGTTGGCTGGGGATACGACCGGCTCGATTTCGTCGGTCGCGAAGTAGAGGAAGCGACCATGGCTCGCGTGCAGGTCGGCGGCCGGGTCATCCTCAGGGGTGACCGCCACGTGCACCTTTTCGTCGACGTCGTATAGCACGGCTTCTACCGTGGCGCGGCGCCCGGCCAGGAACAGGTCCTGGGCGTCGGCCCGCCTGGTGCCAGGCCGCATGATGACCTTGCTGCCGCGCGAGAGGGGCACGCCGTTGACGATCACCTGATCGGTATCCGGGGAGACGCTGGTATCCGCGCCCGGATCCCACCACGGCACCCGCGGCCGCCCGAGCACGCCGAGGTCACCGCCGACCTCCGCCGTCGCCATCATCGGCGCCGGGTCGATCCACGTCGGCTGGGAGGGAACCGACTCGAGGTACCTGATCGCTCCGTGTAGGCGTTCGAACAGTTCTGGCGGCATCCCCTCGAGCCGGTCCATCAGCTCACGGGCGCGCGGGTCCGTCGCCCGCGCCGCCTGCTTCTCGGCGTCGGTGAGCGCCAGCGTTCGCAGCGTGAGGATCTCGTCGATCTCGGTGGCGTCGAACAGATCGCCCTGGCTTTCCGGCGCGATCTCGGCGTGGTCGTACAAGATCACCGGCACCGACAGCATCAGCTCACGGCACTGCGGCGGCCCGGCCAGAACCGGCCAGGTACCGACGTTGACGCAGGCCGCGACCTCGGCGGCGGCCCACTCGGGCGGATCGGTCATCGAGATGAACACGCCGCCAGGCACCTGGATGAGGGTGTGCGCCGAGATCAGGGCGCAGCCGAGCGCGTCGTCCCTTCCGAGCGGCGGAACGGCAGGCTGGCTAAGGTTCTCGACCCGCACGGTCAGCTGAAGCGCGCCGAAAGGCCCGGCGACCCGCTTGGCGCTGATCAGGACAAGGCCGTAGATAGCGTCCAGCCTCCTGGACACCACCCCGGCCACCTGCCCGGCCTCGTCCCAGATCTCCGTGCTGCTCTCTTCTGGCCCGAAGCTGAAGGGAACGCTGACGTCGCCCGTGAGCAGTTCAGCGACCTGAGAACTAATCTCCTCCTCGCGTTCGGCCGCCTCAGCCCAACTGGTGTACTCGGTGCCCGCCACTACCAGGGAATCAACGTCGCGGAGGCCATCGCCGAGCAACTGCCTGACCTGCCGGCGCTGGGACTGGAGGAACCTCAGGCCGATCAGGACCCTCGCCTCGTCGCCGCACTCGACTAGGCACTGAGTCTGGCTGGCCGAAGACTCGGAGGGGTCGATAGCGGCGTAGGCAGGCGGCATCAGGACGCCGAACTGGAACCGGGCCTGGTTCTTCTGCGAGGCCTGATGGTAGGGGTAGAGCAGGTACCCCTCGTAGAGCACCGCTTCGGCGACCTTGCGAGCGTGATCAAGGTACGTCATCGCCGACCCCTTGATCATCGGCCAGCGCCAGCAGGGCGGTCAAAGTGGAGTCCCAGGTGGGTAGCGCCCGCGACGACTTGAACTCAAGCAAGTCCGCCAGCGTCGAGTTGCTCAGCTTGATCCAGGCGCTCTCAGGGAAATGGACGTTGATGGCTTCCCGCCACACCTCAAGCGGAAGCCGGAAATGCGCCTCCTTGCTCCACGGCACCTGCTCGATCCTGAGCTTGCCATCCGCCTGAGCGAACACCGTCCCGCTGAACAGCAGGAGCAAGGGGATCTCACCCGATTCAAGCCCGGTGAAATACCTCGTCGAGCCGATCTCAAGGTCATAGGTGAACGGAACAGGAAGGTCGACCTCAATGCCGCCGGTGAATCCGGGCACCATGGTGGACACGGTCGTCAGCTGCATCGGCTTGAGCGTCTCGGCCCAGCGGGCCGTGTCGCCGAACAGGTCGTTCAGGCGGTCGGCCTCTTCGGCGGTGTACTTGCGCCTAGCCGGCTCGATCCTGATCTGGCAGCGCAGCGCGATCGCGTCGATCCGCTGGCCGGTGGTCTCGGCGACGCGCAGCATGAACGACATCGAAGGCACGACCGCGTACTTGTCCGGCCGCACGCCGACGCAATCAAAGACCAGTTCGGCCACGTTCAAGCCTCCGGGACAAAGTCGCGCGCCCGGCCGCGGACGCCGGAAAGGAACGCCGCGATGCTGGTCCTCGCCTGTTCGCCGCCGTCGAAGCCCCGCCAGTAAAGCCTCAGCCGTCCGGCCAGCTCATAGCAAACATCAATCGGTACGACAAAATATTCGACCGCTGACTCTGAGCGCGAAATGAGCACTGCTTCCACATCAGGCGCCGGCACGGCGAGCAGCGGATAGTCAGCCGCGAGTCGTTCCCAGGCCTGAAGGTCGAGCCGGCACTCGGTCGCGCCCGCCGGGCTCGGGTAGAACCCGGTGACGTGCCCTTGCCGGGAGTCGTTCAGGAAGAACGCCAGCCCGACAGGGATCTCGAGCGCGTCCAGGTCGGGGCCGGAAAGCGGCCGGGAAGGATCGGCGAGGTACCGGTCGGGAACCGCGAGGTAGCGACCACGGGCGGCCCCTCCGTGGGTAAAGAGCAGGTAGCACGCCCGGCAGGCGCACACCAGGCTGGAGTGCTCGAGATCGGCGAGGTGACCGTGCTCGGCCGGGACCTCGGTCGCGCACAGTTCGCACTTCTCCGCCTCCCCGGTGACCGCGCCGGGAAATGAAGTCACGCCCACCTGAGCGGGCGGGGCAGCGCCCGAGGCTGGCCGGCCAGAAGGGTCCGAGGCTGGCCGGCCCGAAGTGCCCTCATCAGCCACCTGCTGGCTGCCGACGAACCGGCGGAGGCCGGCGTTGCCGCTCATGGGAGCTCCGCGCGGCCGGCTTTACCGCATCGATGTCCCATCGTTGCTGCCCGGCCTGGCCTGGCCACGCTGCGGGCCCGACTAGAACTCACTGCGCCGCCCCCGCTACCTCAGCCTGTGCTAGCTGGGGGAGCGCTACTCGCACGCCGGCGCTGTCGGCGAGCAGCGGCAGCGGATCAAGCCGCAGGGTTTCGTCGTCGATGCCCTGGCCGGCTAGGCGCACGTTGTACCCGGTACCGCAGGCCGGGCAGGTGAGCTGCTCGCGATCGAGCACGCCGTCGGCGAGTGAGGAACCACAGGCGGCACAAGCGTCCCGATAGGCGTAAAGCGTGCCGCGCACCGCGCAGACGACCACGGCGACGCCGGCCGCCGAAGCCGTGACCGGGCGGGAACTCGGCGGGCCGATGTTCGGCAGCGTTACCCACCCGCCAGTGTCCGGCTGCTGATGGTCTATTGGACGCTTACCGATTTGAAGCAGTTTGGGTTCCGGCAGTGCGGTCATGCCTTCCACGACCACTTCGCTCACTTCCGGGGCCGCGTCGAGTACCGCGCCTTCGATGGCCAGTTGCACGGTGACCGTCGACGACGGACATCCGTTGCAGTTGCCCTCAAGCCGCAGCCGGGCGACGCCGTCGGTCACGCCCAGGTAGACCACCCCGCCCGCGTGCGATCCGAGGTAGGGCCTGACCTGGTCAAGGGCCCGCTGGACGCGGGCGTCGGTGTCGAGCGGGTGCAGGTCGTGCAGCAGCAGCAGGCTCTCGACCAGCGGGTCGGCGGCGAGCTTCATCATCATCGCCTCGCCAGGCTGGCCTTCGTCGCCGAGCACTTCCATGATCCGCGCCAGCCCGTCGCCGTACAAGCCGACGAGCAGCCTGACCAGCTCGTCAGCGATAGCGGGATCACCGCCGCCCGAGCGGAGCCTGGCGAGCAGTTCTTCTACCTGCTCTCCTACTCCTCGCACACTGGTCATTAGTCTCGCCTGTCTGCCTTTTGAATGGTTGGCGGGGGTGCGGGGGGTAGTCCCCCCGCGGGCTGACATCGAATGGGATCCGTCGGGCGGTGCCCAGGGCCGGGTCGCTCCGCCTGGCCTGGCCCTGGGCGGCGGAGTCCTGTCAGGTCGACAGGATGACTGACATCGGCGAGTGCACCTTCTCAAGTACCTTGCCATTGCCGAGGTACATGTGCACCCCGCACGGCAGGCACGGGTCGAAGCTGCGTACGGCCCGCATGATGTCAATGCCCTTGAACTTGTCCGGCGGGTTCTCCTCGAAGATCGGCGTGTTCTGCACCGCGTCTTCGTAGGGGCCAGGCGTGCCGTAGCTGTCGCGCACGCTGGCGTTCCACGGCGTCGGCGGGTACGGGTGATAGTTGGCGATCTTGCCGCCCCTGATCACCATGTGATGGCTGAGAACGCCGCGGACCGCCTCAGTGAAACCGCAGCTGTTCGCTTCTTCTGGTACCGAGAAAGGCTCCCAGGTCTTGGTACGGCCCGCCCTGATCTCGGCCAGCGCCCTCTCGGTGAAGTACAGCGCGCAGGCCGCGGCGTAGGCCTGGAAATACGTCCTGGCCCGGTCCCTTTCAATCGCGTTGGACAGCGGGTGGCCCTGGGCGTCGTACGGGATCTTCCACTCGAACGTGACCTCGGGCTTACTCACCGTCTTCGGCAGGTTGATGAGCACGCTGCTGCCGGTCGACTTCACGTAGCCGAAGTCCACGAGACCGCCGAGCGCCGTCGCCCACAGCCGCGCGATCGGGCCGCCGCCCGTGTCGGCGGCCAGGTAATCCTTGCCGTCGAACCAGCGTGGTGACATGACCCAGGAGTACTTGGAGTCGAAGTCGCGCTTAGCCGGCCGGGGGATCGTGTGCTGGTTCCAGGGATGCCTGCGGTCCACCGGGTTGCCGAGCGGATCGCGGGTGACGAACATCTCCTGGTCTTCCCAGTCCTCGTAGTACGAGGAGCCGAGCAGGATCCTGATGCCGAGGTTGATGTCGACCAGGTCATTGGTCAGCAGCTTGCCGTCCCTGATGACACCGGGGCTGACAAACATCTTCCTGCCCCAGTTCGACATGTTCTCGTACTTGAAGTCGCAGTACTCGGGGTCGTTCAGGCTGCCCCAGCAGACCAGGTCGGCGCGGCGTCTTCCGACTTCCTCGTAGCCAGGCAGCGCTTCGTAGAAGAAGTTGAACAGGTCGTCGTGCATCGGCACGACCCGCTTCATGAACTCCACGTAGCGCATGAGCCTGGTCAGGTAGTCGGTGAAGAGCTGCACCGTCGCGGTGGTGCCGACGCCGCCCGGGTAGAGCGTGCTCGGGTGGACGTGCCTGCCTTCCATCAGGCAGAACATCTCCCTGGTCGAGCGGCTGACCTGGAGCGCCTCCCGGTAGAACTCGCCTTCAAGCGGGTTGAGCGAGCGCATGATGTCGCCGATGTACTTATAACCGTGATCGGCCGCGTGCGGCGCTTCTGTCCGGTTCGCCAACTCAAGGACGCCCGGATTTGTCTCGCCGACCATGCGGGCGCAGAAATCGACTCCGACCAGGTTCTCCTGGAAGATGTTGTGGTCGAACATGTATTCTGCCGACTCGCCCAGGTTGATTATCCATTCGCCGAGATGCGGCGGCCGGACGCCATAGGCCATGTTCTGGTTGTAGACCGAGCACGTGGCGTGGTTATCACCGCAAATACCGCAGATACGGCTGGTGATGAAGTGCGCGTCGCGCGGGTCCTTGCCCTTCATGAAGATGCTGTAACCACGGAAGATTGACGAAGTGCTGTGACATTCGATGACACGCTTTTGCTTGAAGTCAATCTTCGTGTAAATACCCAGACTGCCCACGATCCTCGTAATCGGATCCCAGGCCATCTCGACTACGCCGGAATCCTCGGCTGTCGTCATCTTTTGTCCCTTCCCGCGGCCGAATGTCACCAGCTCTTCTGGTAGCCGGTAAGTAGCTCATTGCCCTTTTTCCGCCACTTGGGTTCTTCGTCGGCGGTTTTGGTGGTGAAACCCCTGAGCGTCCTGATCACTGTTCCGTACAGCGTGCTCGCGGCCGTGGATACGCGCGACCCAGGCGGTTCATCCATAAACGGCATGAACTTGTCGGGGAAGCCCGGCATGGTGCAGGCGATGCAGATGCCGCCGACGTTCGGGCAGCCGCCGACTCCGTTGATCCAGCCCCGCTTGGGCACGTTGCACTTCACCACCGGACCCCAGCAGCCCAGCTTGACCAGGCACTTCGACGAGCCGTACTCGTTGGCGAAGTCGCCCTGCTCGTAATAGCCGGCCCGGTCGCAGCCCTCGTGCACGGTGGCCCCGAACAGCCACGTCGGGCGTAGGGCCTCGTCGAGCGGTATCATCGGCGCCTGCCCGGCTACCTGGTACAACAGGTAGAGAATCGTCTCGGACAGGTTGTCAGGGTGGATCGGGCAGCCGGGCACGCAGACGATGGGCAGGCCGGCCTTGGACCGCCAGTCCCAGCCCAGGTAGTCGGGTACGCCCATCGCGCCCGTCGGATTCCCGGCCATGGCGTGAATGCCGCCGTAGGTGGCGCAGGTGCCCACCGCCAGGATCACTGTCGCCTTCGGCGCCAGTCGGTCAAGCCACTCGTTGGTCGTCATCGGCTGCCCCGTAGCGGGGTTGTTGCCGAAGCCGCACCAGTAGCCCTCCGACTTGATGGCCTCGTTAGGTATGGAGCCCTCGACTACGAGGACGAACGGGTCAAGTTCGCCCCTATCGGCTTTATGCCACCACTCGATAAAGTTATCGGCACCAGTTTCAGGGCCGCATTCGTAATCTATTAGCGGCCAGTGTACCGCGATTTTGGGCAATCCAGGCAGAGCGCCAAGCGCGATCTCTTCTATGCTCGGCTGCGTAGCAGCGGTCAGGGCGACGGAATCTCCGTCACAGCCAAGTCCGCCGTTCATCCACAAAATGTGCACCAAAGGCTCAGCGTCTGCCTCGGCGGCCGGGTCGGCAGCCGGAGAAGACGACGCCGTAGTGTCTGCGGCCATAGCGAACAACCTCCTCGCTCCAGGTTCTGCTAAATGTTATGACGCGATCGGGCTGAACGTACGCACCATTCACTGCGAAGATCCGGAAAGCCGGCGTGGACATTACGAACCACGCCGTCGCCGTAGTCCGGCCAGGTTAACCGATGGGCAGAGTTCGCAGAATTCATGCCGTGTACCGCGTGTGTGCCGTTTTGCGGGTTTATGCTCGAAGCGGAGATCAAGGCTCACCTCGCCTTTAGTGATGCGCAGGTGCCGCCCATCGTAAGCCCGTGAGCACTCGACTACAAGACGGAACCGTCATCTGACCGGACAGAAATGTCCAGTGCGCCATTCGCGCAGGTTAACCCCGCCCCCGCCCGGCCCGCCCCGCCCGCCCGCCCGGCCCCGTGCCCGGCTCCAAGTGCGGCAATCCCGACATTTACCGCAACTGGTGAGGCTGAACAACAATGATGGCCCTCTGTTGCGGTTCCGGGCGGGCGGGCAACGACAACTATGGGCCTACGTTGCTGTTCTGGCAGCATCCATGGGACATCGTTGCGGTTGCGGCAGTCTGCGCAACGACAACGATGGCCCGGGGGCACCCTTCTCCCAGGGCTGTCTCCCAGGGCGGTGCCGCGCAGTGACGCGGGCGTTGCTCTTCGTGCGGGACCGGTCAAGGGTGTCCGGTTGGGCGGGGAGGGGTAATCGGTCAAATCGGAAATCTGGTGCTACACCGGTCTGAGATCGCCGGTCGCACTTTCCGTTTCGGCGTTGTGCACGTACCCTTGCACACACCTTCGTCTTACCGGACGGGTGCGCGTGAGGGAGTGACTGGTGAGTGAGCCCAGTGACGGGCCCGGGGTCGAGCCAATTGAGGTAGTGCCAGTCGTGGTGCTGTCGCAGGTTTTTCCTGCGCGTCCTTCTTCGATTCCTGACATAAGAAACTTCGTTCGGCACTGTCTCGCCGAGTCTCCGCTGACCGAGGAAGGAATGCGGGAGGTCGGAGAGACCGTGTTCCGTGCCTTGCTCGACGCCGCGGGTCCGACCGGCTCGATCAACGTGGCCTTCCGTATCTTCCCTGAGCACGTGGAAGTGGACGTGCTTCGGTCCGATTCGGCGCTGGCTCTTCCGGAGAAGCCGCAGGTCATGAACGGATCTCCCGGTCCTGGTCAGGTCGGCGGCCCGACGGCGGATGCCGCGGCGCGTGCCGCCGCGCTCAGCCCGCAAGGGCCGGTCAACCTGGGCGTGCCCGGCGGGCCCGCGACCTTCGCCGAATGGATGTCGAGCGCGCTCCGCAGTCAGAATCTGACCCAGGAAGCGGCCGCCCGCCAGCTCGGCGTCTCGGTGAAGACCATTAGCCGGTGGGTCGGCGGCGCCACTGAGCCGCGAATGCGTGATCTGCGGCGAATTCAGGAAGTTTTTGGCTCGCTGCCGCTTGACGTCGGCGGATGATCTTATGTCTAGTGAGACGGCTACTTCGTCTTGCTGCTAATTTGTCCCCCGCGCCGGGAAAACCAGTCAAGGCTGTCGGGTGAGTTCACTAGACGACCGCCCACAAGTGTCCTACGGTGCTCGCATGGCGCAGCAATCAGGACGCCGTCAGTTCGGCACCGATAGCGGCCGAGTTACTTTACTGACCGCTCGCGACGGACTTGCCGCTCAGGCGGGCCACGACCTGACGATTGAGGTCGGAAACTGGTCAGCGGAGCTGGTGCTGGCCGATGACGGTTCACCAGCCGGGCTGTCGGTCCGGCTGGACTTGACTTCGCTGGTGGTGCGAGAGGGCACTGGCGGGGTGAAGCCGCTGACCGATCGGGACCGGCGTGAGATAGCGGTCACCGCGAGGCGGGTGCTCGGCGCCGACCGGCATCCGGAGGCGACGTTCACGGCGTCGTCCTTCGAGCCGGGATCCAACGGCGGCGGGTTCGTGCAGGGCACCCTGACGCTCGGGGGGACCTCGCGGCCGCTGAAGCTGCACGTGGCCAAGACCGGGGCCGCGCGTTACCACGCGACCGCTTCCGTCCGTCAGTCTGAGTTCGGAATCAAGCCTTACACGGCTTTTCTCGGCGCGCTGAAGGTCAGTGACGTGGTCGGGATCGACGTGGACGTCGATCTGGCGAAGACCGAGCAAGAGCACGCCGCCGAGCCCGCGCCGCCAAGTGGCACCCGGTGAGAGCGCCGGTCAGCCAGGATACGGCTATGACCAATCAGGTGAGCGCGAGCGCGAGCGCCGGCGAGCGGGCGACGGCCGGCCAGGTGGCTGCCGTGGCGGACGCTTTCGGCCGCAGGCTGGCCCCGGCTGCGGATCTCGTCGACCACGCGGGGGATATCGTCGCTGCCGCCCACGCCATGGCGGGCAGGTTCCACGCGGGCGGAAAGCTTCTCACGTTCGGCATCGGGGCGGCGAGCACGGACGCACAGCACGTGGCGGTCGAATTCGTGCACCCGGTCATCGTCGGCAAGCGGGCGCTTCCTGCCATCTCCCTGACTTCCGATATCGCCACCGTCACCGCGATCGCGGCGGAGGCCGGCTTCGGCGAGGTCTTCGCGCACCAGCTGAGGAAGCTGGCCGGGCCGACGGATATGGCGCTGGCCATCTCGGTGGACGGAGTCCCCCCCGGCGTGCTCTTCGGCCTGAAGGCCGCGCGCGAAGCCGGACTGCTCACGGTCGTGCTCACGGCGCCAGAAAGGACGGCCGGCGCCAGGCTCGCTGACCACCTGTTCGTGGTGCGGTCTGAGGATCCGTGCGTCATCAAAGAAATCCACGTCACGATCTACCACTTGCTGTGGGAACTCGTGCATGTCTTCCTCGAGCAGCCCTCGGCGTTGCAGGGCGGAACGGTCGGGCCATGACGAATAGGAAAGAGGCGGCCGGGCACTGCGCTGGCGAGGTGTGCATCACCTGCTCGGATGCGGCTGTTGCCGTTACGGTGGTGACCCTGCTCGACGATGACCTCGCGGTCGTCGGCACCGCGGCCGGCGAGGAGGAGGTCAGCGTCGCACTGGTGGAGGCGAGAGTGGGCGACACCATCCTCGTGCACGCCGGAGAAGCGATTGCGGTGATGGCGCGATGACACGGTTGCCGAGACCGGCCGAACACGTCAAGCAGTCGGCGAAGTCAGCGGGTTCTTCGGGTCAGGACCCCGGCGCGGCCGGTTCGCTCGCGTCGCTCTACCCGTTCCTCTACGAAGGCTCGGTCGATCCGGCCAAGGTGCTGGCGCAGGCGCATCAGTCGACCGTTAAGAAGACCCGCGAGATCATTGACCTGCGGGCCGAGGTCCAGGCTGGCAGCAGCGGCCTGCTCGCTTCCTGCGCCAGGGATCTGGCCGCCAGGTTCTCGGCGGGTGGCCGGTTGCTGACGTTCGGCAATGGCGGCAGCGCGACCGATGCGGCCGACCTTGCTACTTTGTTCCTTTACCAGCCAGGCGGCGTGCTTTCACTGCCCGCCATCAATCTGGCGAGCGATGTGAGCGTGCTCACCGCCCTGGCCAATGACATCGGTGTCGAGGTAATCTTCGCCAGGCAACTCGCCGCTCTCGGCCAGCCAGCCGACATCGCGCTCGGATTGTCGACGAGCGGCAACTCAGAGAATCTGCTGCGAGCCTTTGACGAGGCGAAGCACCAGGGCATGCTGACCGTCGGGATTTCAGGGTATGACGGCGGTAAGATGGCCGAGCTGGCGAGCCTTGACTACCTGTTCGTCGCTCCTTCGGTGTCCATTCACCGCATTCAGGAAGCGCAGACCACGATCTACCACATTCTTTGGGAACTTGTCGTCGCCGAGCTTGCCGGGAGTTCGGTGATCACATGACCTATCGGGTGCTGGTCGCTGGCATCGGCAATATTTTCCTCGGAGATGACGCCTTCGGCGTCGAGGTAGCTGGCCGGCTGGCAAAGCTTGACCTGCCCGATTGGGTCGCTGTGGGGGACTATGGCACCAGTGGTCTGCACCTGGCCTATGACCTGGCTGATGGCGTCGAACTTGCCATCCTCGTTGATGCTGTGCCTCGGGGCGGTGATCCCGGTACCGTTTATGTCATCGAGCCGGAACAGCCTGTGATCCCGGCCGGTGGTGTCTCGCCATCGGCGCCTTTTTTCGACGGTCACGGGATGCAGCCCGACGTGGTGCTAGGCCTGCTCGGCTCGCTCGGAGCCCAAGTCGGCCGGGTGCTGATCGTCGGTTGCGAACCCGCCAGCGTTGACTACGGGATGGGGCTGAGCCCGCCGGTAACGGCGGCGGTTGACGAAGCGGTCAGGCGGGTAGTCGGGCTGATCGGCGACCTGGATAAGCAAACACAGCGGTAGGAGGACGGTCACGTGTGTCTTGGCATTCCCGGAGAGGTGATTGAATTCCTGCCCGACCAGCCCGATCTGGCCAGGGTCGACGTCAGCGGCGTCCGGCGGGTGATAAATGTGGGCCTGCTAGCCGATGACATGCCGGAGCCCGGCGAATGGGTGCTTATTCACGTGGGCTTCGCTTTGTCAAAGATCGACGAGGCCGAGGCCGCTGCCGCGCTCGAATTCCTCGAAAGCATTGGCCAGGCGTATGACGAGGAACTGGCCGCGCTCGCCGAGTCACGGATCGAATAGGAGGCGAGTGATCATGCGTTTCGTCGATGAATTCCGTGACAGCGAGAAGGCCAGGGCGCTGTCCGCCAAAATCACCGCGTTGTGCGAGCCAGGTCGGCACTACAAGCTCATGGAGGTGTGCGGGGGGCACACGCACACCATCTACAAGCACGGGCTCGAGGACTACCTGCCCGAGCAGGTCGAGCTCGTGCACGGTCCCGGCTGCCCGGTGTGCGTGATCCCGATGGGCCGGATCGATGACGCCATGGCCCTGGCGGCCGAGCCTGACGTGATCATGACTTCGTTCGGTGACATGATGCGGGTGCCCGGTAGCAATGGTTCGTTCTTCGACGCCAAGGCTCGCGGCACTGACATCAGGATGGTGTACTCGCCGCTCGACTCGCTGAAGATCGCCAGGCAGAATCCGGACCGGCGGATCGTGTTCATGGCCATCGGTTTCGAGACTACGGCCCCTTCGACCGCGATGACGCTGCTCCGCGCCGCCCAGGGCGGCCTGGAGAACTTCTCGGTTTTCTGCAACCACGTCACGATCATCCCGGCGATCAAGGCAATACTCGACTCGCCCGACCTGCGGCTCGATGGCTTCCTCGGCCCTGGCCACGTCTCCACCGTGATCGGCTGCCGGCCGTATGAGTTCATTGCCCGCGATTACAGCAAGCCGGTCGTCGTGGCCGGGTTCGAGCCGCTCGACATCCTCCAGTCGATCTACCTGCTGATGCTTCAGTTGTCGCGGGGCGAGTCCAAGGTGGAGAACCAGTACTCGCGGGTCGTTCCCTGGGATGGCAACCTCACCGCGCTCAAAGTGATCGGCCAGACCATGGAACTCCGGCCGTACTTCGAGTGGCGCGGGCTCGGCTTCATCTCGCACTCGGCGCTGAAGGTCAAGGATGACTACGCGGCCTACGACGCGGAATTGCTGTTCAACGTGCCAGGCGTGCGGGTCGCCGACCCGAAGGCGTGCCAGTGCGGCGAGGTGCTCAAAGGCGTGCTCAAGCCCTGGGAATGCAAAGTCTTCGGCACAGCCTGCACGCCGGAGACTCCGATCGGGACGTGCATGGTCTCCCCCGAGGGCGCTTGCGCGGCTTACTACAACTACGGCCGGCTCAAGCGGACCAGGGTCAAGGAGGCGAGCCGGTCATGACCGGCTGGGTCGACCGCGCCCTCGCCGAAGCTGAGGAAATCCAGGCGCCGGAACGACGTGGTTCTCCTCAGCCCGCGCCGGGAACCGTACGAGAAGAGCTTGTGCTCGAGCGGATCGACCGGACCAGGAGGGCGCGCGCCAGGGTGCGGGAAGAGCGGATCACGATGTCGCACGGCGCGGGCGGCAAAGCGACCCAGTCGCTCATCGAGGCAGTCTTCCTCGACGCTTTCGCCAACCCGCTGCTCGAGCCGCTTGAGGACGGCGCGAGCCTGCGGGTCGGCGAGTCCAGGCTGGCGTTCACCACCGACTCTTACGTAGTCTCGCCGCTGTTCTTCCCCGGCGGCGACATTGGTGACCTCGCTGTTAACGGCACCGTCAACGACCTGGCCATGACCGGCGCGGTCCCGCTCTACTTGTCGGCTGGCTTCATACTCGAAGAAGGCTTCAGTGTCGAGGACCTGACCAGGATCACCGCGTCGATGGCGGCGGCCGCCAGGCAGGCGGGCGTTCAGATCGTGACTGGCGATACGAAGGTGGTCCAGCGCGGCAAGGCGGACGGCTGCTACATCAACACGGCCGGCATCGGGCTGATCGCCGTTGACGTAAACCTCGGCGTCGCGCACGCCCGGCCCGGCGATGCGATTATCGTGAGCGGCCCGATCGGCGATCACGGCATTACCATCATGCTGGCCAGAGGCGAGCTCGACATCGAGGCCGACATCGTCTCAGATACCGCGCCGCTGCACAGCCTGGTGAGAAACCTCCTCGGCGCGACGACCGGCGTGCGGGCGCTACGCGACGCCACGAGGGGCGGGGTCGCGACGATACTCAACGAGATCGCCAAGGCCGCCGACGTGGGCGTCCTGGTCAATGAGGATGCCGTCCCTGTTCGCGATCCCGTGCGAGGCGCGGCCGAGTTGCTTGGGATCGATCCCATGTACGTGGCCTGCGAGGGCCGGATGGTGGTGGTTGTTGACGGGACTGTGGCCGACGTCGCGCTCGCGGCTCTGCGCGCCCACCCGGCCGGTGCGCAGGCGGCGGTCATCGGGCACGTCACCACCGAGCCCAAGGGCATCGTGCAACTGCGGACATCGTTCGGCGGCACCCGGATCGTTGACCTCCTCGTAGGCGATCCGCTGCCGAGAATTTGCTGACAGAAAAATGCATGAACTAGCGATTACCGAGGGGGTCGTGGCGGCCGTGAGCGAGCGGCTGCCCGATGCCAGGATCACCAGCGTGCGGCTGGAGATCGGCGCGCTGTCCGGCGTGGTCGCCGATTCGGTCAGGTTCTGCTTTGACCTCGTGACCGAGGGCACGAATCTGGAGGGCGCCCGCCTGGAGATCGTCGAGTCACCGGCGAGTTGCCGGTGCCGCGGCTGCGGCAGTGAGTTCGAGCCGGACAGGCTGATCGCGCTTTGCCCGTGCGGCAGCGCCGATGTAGCGGTGCTGTCCGGGTCTGAGCTGCGGATCATCTCGGTGCAGGTGGCCTGAGCATGTGCGCTACCTGCGGCTGCGACGGGGCGGGGGCCGTCGTGCACAGCCACGATGGTCATCAGCACACCCATCCCGATCATCGAACCGTCGTCTTGCAGCAGAAAATTCTCGCCAAGAATGACAGCATCGCCGAACGGAACCGTGACTTCCTGGCCGAGCGCGGCGTGGTCATGGTCAACCTGATGAGCTCGCCCGGTTCAGGCAAGACCACCTTGCTCGAGCGGACCGCCGCTGATCTGGCCGGGCGGCTAAGACTCGGCGTGATCGAAGGCGACCAGGAGACCGAGCTTGACGCGGGCCGGATCAAGGCGGCTGGGTGCGCCGTCGTGCAGGTCAACACCGGGGCCGGGTGCCATCTTGACGCCGAGATGGTGGCGAAGGCGCTTACCGAGCTTGACCCGGTGGCCGGTTCTGTCGTCGTGGTCGAGAATGTCGGCAACCTGGTGTGCCCGGCGCTATTCGATCTCGGCGAGGCGCGCCGGATCGTGCTCGCGTCGGTGCCGGAAGGCGAGGACAAGCCCGCCAAGTACCCGCACATGTTCCGCCAGGCCGACTTGGTCCTGATCAGCAAGGTGGACCTGCTGCCTTACTTGCGGTTCGACCTGGAACGCTACGAGGCTGACCTGGCTCGCATCGCGCCGTCGGCGCGGGTAATGCGGATCTCGGCCGAGACCGGCGAAGGCATGAAGGATTGGTACGACTGGCTCAGCGCCCGCGATCCGGGCAACAGTAATGCTGGGTTTACTGTTGCCCGGCAACAGTAATGCGGGGTTTACTGTTGCGCCTGCCCTCGCGATCTGCCTATTGACACCGCCGCGATGACGGCCTGGCCCAGGCTGATGCCGCCGTCGTTGCAGGGAACTTTTGAGTGCGTGAGGACCGTGAAGCCCTGATCTTCCAGGCCGGTGACGGCCAGGTTGAGCAGGAGCTGGTTCTGGAAGACGCCGCCGGACAAGGCGACGGTGTCCAGGCCGGTTCGCTCTCGCAACGTCGCGCAGGTCGTCGTGATCAGGTCGGCCAGCGTGCGATGGAACCTGGCCGCGATGACGTCGGGGGTTGTCCGGGCGCTGAGGTCAGCGACGACGGCCCGCACCACCGAGGAACCCGGCAACACAAGGTCAGTCGGCACTGAGTAGCCGCCGTGGTCACCGCAGGCGGCTAGTTGCTCTAGCTCGATCGCGGCCTGGCCTTCGTAGTTCACTGAGTCCCTGATGCCGAGGATGGCGGCGACGGCGTCGAACAGGCGGCCGGCGCTCGAGGTGAGCGGCGCGTTGATGCCGCGCCTGGCCATCGCCGTTACCGCGTCCCACTGGGCGGCGTTCCGCTCCCTGACGGCGAGGCCGGGCGGGCCGTCAGGAAACGCCACGTCAAGATAGGCGGCGGCCATGCGCCAGGGGTGCCTGATCGCGGCGGCGCCGCCAGGCATCGGGACCGGCGCGAGGTGCGCGGCCCGGTCCATGCTGGCGAGGCCGCCGGTCAGGAACTCGCCGCCCCAGATCGTCCCGTCCGTGCCGTAGCCGGTGCCGTCGAAAGCCACCCCGATCACGTTGCGGGAGCCCACGCCGTTGTCGGCCAGGCAGGAGGCGATGTGGGCGTGATGATGCTGGACGCCGACTAGGCGAAGCGCCGGGTCGCGCTCGGCCCGGTCGATCGCGTACTTGGTGGACAGGTACTCCGGATGCAGGTCGCAGGCGATCACCTGAGGCTCGATGTCGAAGAGCCGGCTGAAGTGCTCGATGCCCTTGGTGAACGACGTGAGCGTGGCCACGTTCTCCAGGTCGCCAATGTGCGAGGAAATGACCGCCCGGTCGCCCTTGCCCAGGCAGAAGGTGTTCTTGAGCTCGGCGCCGCAGGCCAGGACCGGCGGGCCGAACGTCACCGGCACGGCCAGCGGCTCGGGCGCGTAGCCGCGGGCCCGCCTGATCACGGCAGGCCGGCCGCGGAAGGAACGCAGTACCGAGTCGTCGGTCCTGATGTGGATGGGGCGATCGTGGCCGAGGAACGCGTCGGCGATGCCGGCGAGCCGGTCAACCGCGTCCTCGTCGGTGTAAGCGATCGGCTCGTCTGACCGGTTGCCGCTCGTGAGGACGATGGGGCGGGCCACCGCCCGCAGCAGCAGGTGATGAAGCGGCGTGTAAGGCAGCAGGACGCCCAGCTGAGATTGGCCAGGGGCGACCGCCGCGGCGATGGCCGACCCCGGCCGCCTGGGCAGCAGCACGATCGGCCGGCGGCGGCTGGTGAGCAGCAGTTCGGCGTCCTCGTCGACACCGGCGATTCGCCTGGCCTGCGACACGGAGGGCACCATCACGGCGAAGGGCTTGTCTTCGCGGTGCTTGCGCGACCGCAGGGCGGCCGCGGCCTGCTCGTTCGTCGCGTCCACGGCGAGGTGATAGCCGCCAAGTCCCTTGATGGCGAGGACCTTTCCGGCCAGCAGCAGTTCGGCGGCAATCGGCAGCGGCTGGCCGAGGTCGGCCGGCGCGAGCCAGAGCCTGGGTCCGCAGGCCGGGCAGCAGGTCGGCTGGGCGTGGAACCTGCGGTCGGCCGGGTCGTGGTACTCGGCCGCGCACGGCTCGCACATTTCGAACGCGGCCATGGTGGTGAATGGCCGGTCGTAGGGCACGTCCTTGACGATCGTGAAACGCGGACCGCAGTTCACGCAGTTGATGAACGGGTAGCCGAACCGGCGGTTGGCCGGGTCGGCTAGCTCGGCCAGGCAGTCGTCGCAGGTCGCGGTGTCGGCCGAGATCAGGGTGCGGCGCTCGCCGCCCTGCGGGCTGGCCACGATGCGGAAAACGGTCTCGCCCTCGGCCGGGATCGGGCTGGTGAGGATCCGCTCGATGCTGGCCAGCGGCGGCGCGTCCGCGCGGAGGGCGATCAGGAACTTTTCGACGGCGTCGGCTTCGCCCTCGATTTCGGCGAACACGCCATCGACATCGTTGCCGACCAGGCCGGCGAGGCCGAGACGACTGGCCAGGCTGTACACGAACGGGCGGAAGCCGACGCCCTGGACGATCCCCTCCACGCGCACGTGGGTCCTGACGCGCCGGCTCATGAGCTAAGTCTGGCTTCAATAGCGGATCCGGGCACCGGGTACGAGCCCAGTGCCCGGATCCGGGCTTAGTTATCTGAATACGTGCAGGACGATGGTGCCGTCCGCGGACGGCTTGGTGGTCGCGAGCGTGTTCTGGAACAACGCGGGCGACACGGCGGTGGTGGTAGTCGGGACCAGGGCCGGCGAGCTCCAGACACCGCTGGTGAGGGTCTGGAAGTCGACGTGCGTCGAGGCGGTGGTCTTGTAGGCGAGCAGGAGCGGGCCGAAGCCGGTCAGCGTGCTGTCCGAGGCCGCGGGACCTTCGATGCTGGCCGCACCTGGGACCTGGGTCGGGCCGGTGAAGACGGGCTTGGCCAGGTTGAGCGCGGTGTCCGGCGTGCTGCTGTACAGGATCTCGGTGCTGCTGCGCTGCCGCCAGAAGAAGTACACGGTGCCGATGGTGGCGCTGGTCTGCACCTCGGCCAGGGCCGGGGTATCAGCGGTGCACGGAGCTCCCGTGCAGCCGGCGGTTACCGGGGCGCCGGGAACGATGGCGGAGTTGCTCCAGGTGAAACCGCGATGGTGCGGGGTGCCGACCGTGAAGCGAACGTGGTTGGCCGGGCCGCGCCAGCTAAATATCACGCGGTAGGCGACGTTGGTGAACTGAACGGCGGGCGCGTTGGTGGTGTTGGTGAACTTGACGCTGCTCGGCAGGATCGTGGGCGAGGTCCAGTTGATGGTTCCGTTGGACTTCGTCTCGCCCTGCGAGAACCAGATGTGGTGGTCAAGGGGGCCGGTCCAGGCCGCGAGGACCGCGTGCTGGCCGAACGGGTCGGTGTAGGAACGGAAGACCGGCGCTGAGCTGGTGACAGCCGAGCTGCCCGGCAGTTCGCCCTTCACGCTCCACTTGCCCTTGTTCTGGCCCGGAACCTTGTACTTGTAGAAGATGTGACCGGCGTTGGCGCGCTGGCGCCAGCCGACGATGAGGCCGGTGCCGCCCACGCCAGGGAAGGTGATCGAGCTGATCGCCGGGGTGTCGTTCGTGATCGCCCCTGGGACCGGACCCTTCGGGCCTGACCAGGAAGCGCTCGGTGCTGCGAACGCGGCGCTTGCGCCAAGTGCACAGATCGTGCCAGCCGCGACTGCCGTGAAGGCGAGCCTCGTCATCGGACGTCTGAACATTCTGAGAACCTCACGTTTTCTGCTAGGAGGTTGCTTCGTCACGTGACGAAGCAACGCAAGGTTACGATTAGCACGCTGGGGCGAAAGCCAGGATTTTCATTGACTTTCCTGAGATCTGGCAATGACTTCTGTGCTCACGCTGAGTTTCCTGTGCCAGGGCATATACCCTAGCAAATACCCCCAAAGAGGACTGAGGGGCTCGTAATGCCTGCCATAAAGTAATCGCAACCATTAAGGGCGAGCATTAGTCGTAGGAGGTGTCAAACTTACTCGAAAGGTCACGCCATGTCTCATCCCGCCCGGAAAGTGCCCGTGCTGGCGGTTACCGCGTTGTGCCTGCTCGGTCTTGGCGCCGTTCCTGCGGTGGCTTCGCCGGCCGCCCATCAGACGCCGAAGGTTCCCTGGAACAAGGCCGGCCCAGGCTGGGCCGTCGTTCAGTACTCGACCGGTACTCTCAGCAAGTCAGGCTCGGGATATCTCTACCTCACCAGCCCGCAGGGGAAGAAGTACCGGATCTTTGAGTGGAAGAAGCAGCCGCCGGTGCCCGAAGCGCTGGTGGACTGGTCCGGTGACCGCCAGCGGGTACTTGTCAGCTCTCAGTTCGATGCCACCGCCGCCGACAACGTCGAGCAGATCAGCCTGGTCACCGGCAAGGTCATCACGAAATTCAGCTGGCCGGGCAACGTGTTTCCGATCGGATACACCAAGCCGGACGGCCTGAATATCCTGGCGATCAGGCAGCTGGGCATGCAGTGGCAGCTTCAGCGCTACAACCTTCAGGGGCAGCTTCAGAAGGTGCTGGCTTCGGGAGATTACCCCGACCCTGACGTCATTTACTCCCCTGACGGCGTTTCGCTGATCGCGGGCACAATTCCCGGCCTTGAGGAGATCAGCAACGCCGGCGGCGTTACCGCGCGATTCACCGTGCCAGGCAAGGTCGAGTTGTGCGACCCGGTGCGCTGGTGGAACGCGACGACGGTGCTGACCGAATGCCTCATGGAGCCGCACGTGGTCACGCTCGGCAGGCTCTGGCTGGTCAACGTCAAGACCGGGAAGGTGCGGCCACTCAGTTCCGCGGCCAAGCATGCCAGCCAGGCAGGCGCATGGCAGCTCACGAGTGGTCTTTACATGCAGGACGAGAACGACACTTGCGAGTTCATCGCTCAGCAGTACCGCGACGGCTCGACGCACCTGGTCAAGGTGCCGGGAAGTAACGGTGACATCGTCGCCACCGGAGTCGGCGCCAGGTTGCTGGTGGAGACGCAGTCGGATTGCGGGCGGGTCGGCACGTCGCTGGTGTGGTTCAACCCGAAGACCAAGTCGGTAAGCGACGTGCTGCGCACCACTGGCCACACGATTGGCGTCCAGGCCGTCGTTGCCTTCGGCGGCGAGAAGGCGCCCCGCTAGCGGCTGTGCACGACCAGCACGGGACAGTGCGCGTGCCTGACGCAGCGTTCGCTGACCGACCCGAGCAGGGCGTCAGCGAACGCCCCGTGCCCTCGGTTGCCTACGATCAGCAAGTCAGCCTTGGCGGCAGCGTCAAGCAATGCCTGGGCGGGGTTGCCTTCGACGACTAGCTGCCGGATGGTGACCGATGGCGGGGGACCGACCTGGTCGACTGCTGCCTTGAGAGCCTTCGCGGTCAGCCCCTCAAAGTCGATGTTGTCGAAGCCGGACTCAGGCGCCCAGCCGTAGGCACCGGCCGACGCGGGGAACTGCCAGGCGCTGACCGCGTCGACGCTCGCGCCCGTCAGTTCGGCCTGCCTGATGGCCCAGCGCAAGGCCGCGACCGAAGGCGGCGATCCGTCAATTCCCACCACAATTCTTGGGGAGGAGCTTTCCGAAGGAGGCATGTATGTCCTTTTCGGACGTTGAGTCGTGATCGGGGCTATTGGCGGATCTTGTGAAGAATTTTAGCGGAGCCGCCGCAAGAACGGATCGGCGGGCTCGGCCGGGACCAGCCGGATCCTGGCCAGAATCGGGCTAGCGCCGGCGGCCCCCGCGATCACCGGGTCGAGTTCGAGTTCGGCGAGCTCGGCGAGGTCATCCGCCAGCCGCGACACCCGCAGCAGCAGGTCAGCGATCGAGTCCAGGTCGGCGGGCGGCGCGCCGCGCTGGCCGAGCAGCAGCGGGGCGGACTGGATGCCGCGGATCATCTCGGCGGCGTCGGTGCCAGTGAGCGGCGTCAGCCGGGCAATCTTGTCTTCGAGCACGTCAAAGATGGCACCGCTGGCGCCGAAGACCACCACGGGGCCGAATACGGGCTCGTGCCTGACGGCGACCATAACCTCGACTCCCTCAGGGGCCGGCCCTTCGCTCAGCCGGATGCCGTAGCAGTCAAGCAGTTCGGCGACCAGCGCGGCCGGCAGCCAGCCGCCAAGCCGCTGGCCGGCCAGGAAGCTCGCCACCATCACCTGGGCCCGGTCGGCGTCTGTTCCTGCGAGCTCGGGTACCACGCCGGGGCTGCTCGCCCGCCAGGTGCTGTACCTGACCGCGTGCCCGAGCGCGCGGGCCGCGCTTTCCGGATACAGGTAGGCCGGGACCTGACGGTCGCTGCCGCCGCAGATCCTGACCGATTCGCGCTGGTCGAGCATGACCGCGACCAGCGGCTTGGCGACGCGGGCGGCGGTCACCGCGGGGGCGAGGTCGCCGAGCGCCGTGCGCACGGTGATCGCCATGATCGCGTCGACCTCGTCGTCGCTGGCCATCAGTTCAAGGCAGGAGCGGAACGCGCTCCGGTCGGCCGCCGCCGTGGCGTCGACCGGCCCGGTAACGACGGCGCCGCCGGGGAGCAGTGCGCTGAGCTGGTCGCTGACGCCTCTGGAGAGCGTGGCGACCCGCAGGCCGTTGTCGCCGCAGGCGTCGGCGGCGAGCACCCCGGCCCCGCCCGCGTTGGACACGATGCCGATCCTGTTGCCGGCCGGCAGCGGCTGGGCGGCCAGGAGTGCCGCCGTGTCGATGAGTTCGCCGAGGCTGGTAGTCGCGATGACGCCCGCCTGGCCGAACAGCGCTTCCTGAGTGATCAAAGGGGTCGAGGCGGTAGCGTCCGGCGGGGTGGCCGTATGCGAGGCCGCCGCCCGCCGCCCGGCCGGAGACCGGCCGCCGATCACGGTGAGGACGGGGAACTGGCGGCCGACCCGGCGGGCCGTGTTAGCGAACTTGCGCGGGCTGCCGAACGATTCGACGTAAAGCACGGCCAGCCTGGTGATCTTGTCCTGCTCCCACCAGAGCAGCAAGTCGTTGCTCGACACGTCGAACTTGTCGCCGACCGACGCGAACGATGACACGCCGATCCCCAGCCTGGACAAGTGCTCGAGCACGGCGATGCCGATGCCGCCCGACTGGACGATGAGACCCGCCGTGCCCGGTGGCGGATTGGCGCCGGTGAAGGTCGCGTTGAGGCCGATCTCCGGCACCGCTATCCCGAAGCAATTCGGCCCGACCAGGCGCATGCCGAACCGGCGGCAGGTGGCGAGCAGTTCGGATCCGGTGGCGACGTCGATCCCGGCGGTGACGATCACGAGCGCTTTGGCGCCCGCTTCCCCGCACTGCGTGGCCACGTCGACCACGCCGGCCGCCGGCACGGCGATCACGGCCACGTCGGGCGGCTCAGGCACGTCTTTGATCGCGGGCAGGCAGGGCACGCCTTCGATGGCGGCGGCGTTCTTGTTGATCACGAAAATCTGGCCGCTGAAGCCAGCCGTGACCAGGTTGCGCAAGATCGCGTGGCCGACTCCGGCCGGGTCGCGGCTAGCGCCGATGATCGCCACCGACCTCGGCTTGAGCAGGTAGCGGAGACTGGCGACGTCCGCTCGCTGTTCCCTGAGCGAGACCGAGTCGAGGTAATCCCGCAGGGCCTGGCTGGCTTCGTCCGCGGGCAGCGGGAAGGTGAGGTCGATAACGCCCTGCGACACCTGCCGGGTGGCGGCCAGCCCGGCGCTGGCGAAGACCCGCAGCATCGCCGCGTTGCTCGCCAGGGTCTGGGCCTTGAACGCGCGCAGGCCGCGCAGTCGGGCGTCGGAGATCAGGTGATCGAGCAGGAGCGTGGCCACGCCGCGCCCGTGCATGTCGTCGGTGACGGCGAACGCGATCTCGGCGACGCCGGGCTTTTCTCCGGCTTCGCCGACGGGTTCGTAGCTAGCCAGGCCGACCAGCCGGTCGCCGAGCCACGCGAGCAGGGCGCAATGACCAGGTCCGGCTGGCCTGGTGACCCGGCGGGCCTCGCGCACCGCCGAGAGTTTGCTCACGTTGAAGAAGCGGAGGTAGATGTTGTCCGGCGACATCTGCTCGTGCATCTGACGCACAGCGGCATCATCGTCCGGCCTCGCCGGCCTGATCAGCACCGTGGTCCCGTCGATCAGGAGCGCGTACACGCCCTGAAGCGGCGCCGGGGGCTCAGGCGGCTGGCAAGATGGGCTCATGCCGACCCATGTTGCCTTGCTTCGCGGCATCAATGTAGGCGGCGGGGGCAAGTTGCCGATGGCCGAGCTGCGGCAACTGGTGACCTCGCTTGGCTATGCCGATGTGGCGACGTACATCCAGTCGGGGAACGTGGTTTTCAGCCCGTCTTCTGGGCCGGCCGCGGACACCGCCGCGCTGGCCGCTGAGTTGCGTGGTGCAATTGCGGGTTCGTTTAGCCTGGATCCGCCGGTCGTGGTGCTTTCCAGGGATGAACTCGCCGGCGTGATCGCGGCTAACCCTTACCCGGACGAGCCGAAGCCGCAGTACGTGCACTGCGTGTTCCTTGCTGATGAGCTCGACGAGCCGGCGTTCGGCAAGCTCGGTGAACTCGCGGCGGCGGTCACGCCGGGGACCAGGGACGAGTTCACCGTGCGCGGCCGCACCGTCTACGTGCACACTCCGGACGGGTTCGGCAATAGCGAGCTGGCCAAGGTTCTGCTCGCCAAGCGGAACAGCCCGCTCTCCGGCGGCACCGCTCGCAACTGGGCCACCGTCACCAAGCTCCTCGCCTTGTGCGACGCCTGATCGGTGTTAGGGCCGGTGCCGATCACCCGCTGGCGGTTGAGCAACGGAACGGACGGCTAGCCGAGCGGCACTGGCTTGCCGGATAATGACCGACATGTCAGAGGGTTCGGGTGATCTGTTTCGCGGCCGTACAGCGATCATTACCGGCGGCGGGTCAGGTATCGGGGCCGCTCTGGTCCGCGCGCTCAGCAAGCGCGGCAGCACGATCGTAATCGCCGACATCGACGAAGCAGCGGCGAAGTCAGTCGCCGCCGAGCTGACCGGAGTCAGCGCGGTGACACTTGACGTCAGGGACGCTCCCGCAGTCGCTGACCTGGTCACGCAGACAGCGGCCGAGCACGGGCGGCTCGACTACATGTTCAACAACGCGGGCATCGCGGTGGGCGGCATGGTGGAGGAGTTCACGCTCGACCACTGGAACCGCGTTATCGACGTGAACCTGCGCGGCGTGATTCACGGCGTGCACGCGGCCTATCCGGTCATGCTCGAGCAGGGGCACGGGCACATCGTGAACACCGCCTCGCTGGCCGGGCTTGTTCCTGGGCCTGGGCTCGCTCCCTACGACGCGGTCAAGCACGCGGTCGTCGGGCTCACGCTGTCGCTGCGAGCCGAGGCAGCCGGGCGGGGCGTGAAGGTTAGCGCGATCTGCCCCGGCTTCGTTGACACGCCGCTGCTCGGGCGGGTCAATCCTGACCTGCCGCCGACCAGGGCAAGCGGCGACGTGTCCGCGATGACCAGGCTGCTCGGCCAGCTCTACCAGGCCGACCTGCTCGCTGTCGACGTGCTGCGCGGGATCGAGCGCGACCGGCCGCTGATTGTCGCGCCGAGGTCGGCTCGCGTGGCCTGGCGGACGATGCGGTACGCGCCGGGGTTCATGTTGCGGACCATTTCGCGCGGGGTTACACGGGAGCGGGCGAAGGCGGCTTAGCCGGCGCGGGCTCGGCGGTTGGCGGTTCCCAGACTTGGTCGGCGACGGCCACGGCTAGCACCACTGCGGCGGCGAGCGCCGCCAGCACGACGGCAGGTAGTTCGGGCGCTGCGAAGCCGAGCAGGCCGAGCACCACGACCGCCGTGATCCTCGGCCAGCTCACCCGGCGCCAGATCGTGTACTTGAACGCCGCGTGCCCGGCCAGGAAGATCGCCGGGCCGGCGAGGATCAGCGCGGCCGTCCAGGCTGACGCGTGGCCCGTCCAGCCAGCCTTCGCAGTCGCCCGTGCCGTCGCGCCATCGCCCGCCGCGGCCACGATGATCCCGCCGACCATGACCGGATGCAGCAGGTGATAAGCCGACCGGCCAAGCCGCCCAGGGTCCTTCGACTTCTCGATCACCTCGGCCGCGTCCTTCGCGCTCCGGTCGAAGTAGATCCACCAGAACGCGATGCTGGCGACCACCGCGATCAGAAAGGCCGCGAGTTCGGCGCTGCTCAATGCGGTCTCGCGGCCAAGCCGAGCGGCTAGGGTCGCGCCGACGACGATGATCGACTCGCCGATCGCGATCAGGAGGAAGCCCTGGCAGCGCTCAGCGAAGTGGCCGCCTTCGATGGTCCAGTCCGCCGTTTTCGACCGGCCGTACCAGGGCGTGTAAAAGCCGACGATGCCGCCGAGCAGGTCGACCGCGACCGCTCCGGCCCAGAGCAGATCCCGGGCGTCGCCGTGGGCGAACCCGCCGCTGAACGCGAGCGCGCCGCTGACTACGCACCAGGCGAGGATCCGCTCGAAGTTGCGGCGCAGCCCAGGGTCGCCGACCCCGATCACCGTGAACGCACTCCGGCCTACCTGCATGACCAGGTAAGACGCACCGATGATCAAGCCTGAAGAGGTGAACGCTGTCGGCAGTGCGGCCGACATGATCAGGCTGATAACCGCGAGTACCAGCAGGAGCAGCCGGACCGCGATCCGGTCGGGATCCAGCCAGTTGGTCACCCAGGTGGTGTAAGCCCAGAGTTGCCAGACCATGATGAGCAAGAGGGCCGCCTCAAGCCCGGTGCGCGCGGCGCCATGGTCCTCGGGGCCTGACAGCAAGAAATGCGAGAGCTGAGTTACGGCGAACACGAATACGAGGTCAAAAAAGAGTTCGACGTTGGTGACGCGCTGCGAGCCGCTTCGCTCGCGCATCAGGTTTGCGTGCTCCGATGTCACGGCAAGTAAGGATGCCAGGTGATCGATCGCGGTACCGCACTCAAGCCCATGCTGGCCACGACTGGCTCCTTGCCGTCCGATGACGCGCCCTGGGCCTACGAGATGAAATGGGACGGCATCAGGGCGATCGCGCACGTCACCGAGCACGCGGTGGCACTGATCGGCCGGACCGGCCGTGACCTGGGCGCCAGCTATCCCGAGCTGCAGGCAATGGCGGCGGCCCTCGGCGGGCACCAGATCGTGCTCGACGGCGAGATCGTCGCGTTCGGCGGCGGGGCGTGGCCGAGCTTCGAGGTGCTCCAGCAGCGAATGAACGTCACCGCGCCCAGCCAGGTACGGCAGCTAGCGGCCAAGATCCCGGTCAGCTACCTGGCGTTCGACCTGCTCTCGGTCGACGGGCAGCCGCTGCTCGACCAGCCCTACGCGAGCCGCAGGGAGCGACTCGACGAACTCGGGCTCGAGGGGGCAAACTGGCAGACACCGCCCGCCTTCATCGGGGTAAGCGGTGCCGACGCGCAGTCAGTCTCCAAGTCCAACGGCCTCGAAGGCATCATGGCCAAGCGGCTGACCTCACGCTACGAACCAGGCCGCCGTACGGCGAACTGGCTCAAGATCAAGAACCTTCTCCGCCAAGAATTCGTCGTCGGAGGCTGGAAGCCGGGCGAAGGTAACCGAGCCAGCCTCATCGGCTCTCTGCTCGTCGGCGTGTACGGCCCGGAGGGGCTGACGTTCGCCGGCCACGTCGGCACCGGTTTCACGACCCAGACGCTGAGGTCGCTAACCAAACTGCTCGCCCCCCTGCGGCGCGACTCGTCACCCTTCGGGTCGAGCGTGCCGCCCGAGCACTCGCGCGGCGTGGTCTGGGTCGAGCCGGAGGTCGTCGTCGAGGCTGCCTTTGGGCTCTGGACCGGGGCGGGCCGGCTGCGTGCCGCGTCGTTCATGGGAGTGCGAACTGACAAGGAGCCTAGTGATGTTGTGCGCGAGGGGCCTTAGATGGAACAAAGCCGATAAATCGGCCCGGCTGGCCCCGGCTTCGGTAGCGCGAGCCGCCCGGGGTGGCCGCGAGCCGGCCTACGGCCCGGCGGGCAACCGCTACGATGGGCCATCGATGCTGCGGCTACAGCATCCATGGGCCATCGTTGCGGTAACCCGGCGCCGCCCAACAGCATCGATGTCCCACGGATGCTGTTGGGCCGTAGAGCCAGCACCGAATTGCCCGATTTGTCCGATCCGGGGCCGAGCCGGGGCCGGGCCGACGCCGGGGGCGGGCCTGGCGGTTTAGCCGATCGGGCAGCCTCGCTTGGCCTTAGCTTCTCCCGAGTTCTTGTTCACCATCAGGCAGGAAGTGTCGACCGCCTCAAAGGCGCTGGCCGGAATGCCCTTGAGCAGGCTGACCAGCGCGTCAGGCCACTGCGGGTACGCCGAGCCCTGGAAGAACCAGTTGCTGCCGTTGTCGGCCAGGATCAGGCCGTAGTTCTTCATCTCGATCAGCACTGCCTTGGCGTCCTTGCAGTAACGCCCCGAGTTCCGGCAGAAACCCCTGATGTTGAAGTCCGCCTTGAGCCTGAACCTGGCGCCCATTGGCGGAAGGTTGCGGTTGTTACTGGAACCGGCTTCGTGCCGCGCTGGCCAGATATAGGCCGTCCGCGTGGTTTGCGCGGTGAACCTGATCGCGTGCGTGATCGGCTTGCCGGTCTTGGCCGAGTAAGCGACCTGCTGGAAGTCGAGCAGTCCCGGCAGGATCGGCAAGCCGGCGGCGTCGGCTGAGGTCCACCCGGTCGGCCGCAGCGCGTTGGACCGCAGGTGCCAGATCGCGCCTGAACCGGCCGTCGAGCGCCGCGCCGAGTAACGTGCCTCCCACAGTTCGTACAGCGTGCAGGTGTTCCGGTTGACCATGATCGCGTGGCGGTCACCGCCGGCGTTGTTTCCGCCTTCGATCGGCGTGCCTGGCCCGAAGGGGTAGGGGCCCTTGTCGCTCTCGCTGGCGTACTGGAAGTGGATCGGCACGACCGGGTGCTTGTTCGTGACGATCGTGAAGGGGATTCCGTACGGGTACCCGCCGGAGGGGCCCGAAGTCCGGGTGCAGGTTAGTGTGCGCCGAGTCCATGCTCCGCAGCCAGGCCGCGCTCTGGGCGTCGACCGGAAGCCTGGAGACGTTGGTGTTCCAGATGTTGTCGGCCGGGAACATCGGGCAGCGCGGCGCGCCTGGTACCGCCGTGGCCATGACCGGGCCTTTGTGCAGGCGGAGCTTGGTTATCGGGTGAAGCACTTCAGTCACCGACGTAGCCGGCCGGTGCGTAGCTCCCAGCGAGCGCGGCGGGCTTGCCTTGTGGGCCGCCGCCGGTGCCGGGCGGGCGGTGGTGCAGGAGGCCAGCGTGCCCGCGACGGTGGCGACTAGGAGAATCTGGACAAAATGCTGCTTTCGAAAGCGGCTAAGTCGGTCCATATGGCCAATGCTGGCATAACGGCGATGGTCAGGTAGGCGCATTGGCTCGGCTGGACCGCCCGCCTGGACCGCGCGGCTGTCGGTCGGGGCACGCGGGGTAAGTTGCCTCGGGTAGGCCAAGTGACGCACTATCGGGAAATCCGTTCCAACTCACGGGGAGCCGTCATGAAGGTGCCGCTGACAGTCGCTGACTTCCTGCGCCGAGGAGCGCTGGTGTACGGCGACCGTCCCGCGTTCATCGACGAGCCGGGAACCGCCGGCTCGCTCGGCACGCTTACCTACCGCTCGGTCGAGCGACGAGCCCGCAACGTGGCCATCACGCTTGACCAGCTGGGGGTAGGAACCGGTGAGCGGGTCGCCATCGTGAGCCCCAACGCGTCCAGGTTCGGGATCTTGTTCTTCGGCGTCAGCGGCTACGGCCGGGTGCTCGTGCCGATCAATTACCGGCTCAACGCCGAGGAAGTCAGCTATATCGTCGAGCATTCCGGCGCCTCCGTGCTGCTCGTCGACCCCGAGTCCGACGAGGTTCTGCGGGACGTGAAGGCCAGGCACAGGATCGTGCTTGACGGGGTCGCGGACGAGGAACTGTTCGCCGAGGCCCCCGACGACGCTCACCCGGCCGGCTGGGATCCCGATGAGGACGCTACCGCCAGCATCAACTACACAAGCGGAACGACCGCGCGGCCAAAAGGCGTCCAGCTGACTCACCGCAACTGCTGGCTGAACGCGGCCACCTTCGGCTGGCACACCACGGTCACCGACCGGGACGTGTACCTGCACACGCTGCCGATGTTCCACTGCAATGGCTGGGGAATGCCCTACGCGGTCACCGCGATGGGAGTGCCGCAGGTAGTGGTGCGCAAGATCGAAGGCGAGGAGTTGCTCCGCCGGATCGACGCCCATGGCGTCACGCTCATGTGCGGTGCCCCCGCCGTGGTCGCCGCGATCCTTGACGCGGCCAGCGCCAGGCGAGCGGCCGGGCGGGAGGTGCCGGGGCGGGACCAGGTGCGGATCGTGGTGGCCGGCGCCCCGCCGCCCTCCAAGACGATCGAGCGGATCGAGACCGAGCTTGGCTGGGAGTTCATTCAGATCTACGGCCTGACCGAGACGGCGCCGTTGCTCACCGTGAACCGGCGTCCGTCCGAGTGGGACGAGCTTTCCGCGCCCGAGCGGGCGAGGCTCCAGTCAAGGGCTGGTGCCCCGGCCGTCGGCGTGCAGGTGGCTACGGACGCCGGAGGCGAAGTGCTGGCCAGGTCGAACAACGTCTTCGCCGGTTACTGGGAGCAGCCAGCCGAGTCGGAGAAGGTGCTCGTCGACGGCTGGTTCCACACCGGCGACGAGGGGCACATCGACCCGGACAATTACCTGGTCATCTCGGACCGCAAGAAGGACGTGATCATCTCAGGTGGCGAGAACGTAAGCTCGGTCGAGGTGGAAGATTGTCTTTTCCAGCATCCAGCGGTAGCCGAAGCGGCCGTGATCGGCGTGCCCGACGCCCGCTGGGGCGAGACCGTCAAGGCCCTGGTCGTGGTCAGGTCCGGCCACGAGGTGACCGAGGCCGAGCTCATCGAGTTCTGCCGTTCCAAGCTGGCCCACTACAAGTGCCCGACGACCGTCGAGCTACGCGAGGCGCTGGCCCGGACCGCGACCGGCAAGCTGCAGAAGTTCAAGCTGCGCGCCCCCTACTGGGGCGGCTATGACCGCCGCGTCAACTGACTGTTCTTATTGGTATGGACCGAGGAATCGCTGTCCGTTGAAATGGATGAGGTGGGTGGGGTTGTCAGCGCACCAGGCTTCGGATTCCCAAGCGATGTGAGCGAGATAGCGCCGCATTTCTGTGCGGCTGGGGAAGCAGGAGACGTAGACCAGCCCCGCTGTTGAGCTGCGGAAAAGTTCAGCAAGTTCTGCCTGGCGGTTGGAGTCGACCGGGCCATGGCTTGAGGCTGCCTCGATAAGTACCAGCCAGTTTTTGTCGGGCATGTATACTATCAGGTCCGGCATCTTTCCGTGGTGGTTTACTGCTACGTTCAGGTCTGTGAGTGCATGTTCTTCGAACACGGCCCATTTTGCGTCTGTATCGCCGATGTACAGAATTTGTCCACCTGGGGTATAGACCGAGCAAAAGTCTTCTATTGTCTGCTTCATCAGAATGTTCTGGCCACCAGGACTGAGCGTTACGGTTCGGCCGTCGGGAAAGGTTACGGGCACCCGGTGGCTCTGACGCGCTTGAGCATAGAGATCTGCTAGCCCAGGGACGTTGGCGAGGTAGGTGCGGACTCTCTCGTTGAATCCGGACTCTTCGTAGGTCTGTAGGAGAGTTAGGGCGGTGGGGTTTATCCGATAGCACCAGTTCGGAGAATTGGTAGGCCGGTCAGGATCGTCAGGGTTTTCCTCGACCAGCGCGGCAGCGGTGAACTGGTGCAAGGTGTAGCGGCGGATCGTCTCGCGGGTGTTTGGCTTGTAGCGTCGCCCATAGTGCGTACTGATCCAATTGATGATCTCAACGGTACGTATCGTTGCGTTCGTGGCCTCGCCCCATCGCATGGCCGGGGTCAAGCGTAGCAACGCTAGCAACACATAGGCGGAGCGCTCGTTCGCCCGCTCGGCATCGAAATTGAGCAGTTCGAGAACGCGGCGTCCTGCGGTCACCTGCCGGAAGAGCAGTTCAGCAGTTGAGGCGGGTTCATGCTGGGAGGTCACAATGTCTAATTGTGGTCAAGAACGTAACGAGATACGAGCGAATCGATCTTTTCTTGATCCGGCCAGGTGCCGTGACCGAGTGCTGCCCCGAGCTGGGTTAGCTGCTCACGCGATGGGTAACGGAGCGATCGCAGATCCGTTGCATTGACCTGTGTGTGGCCGCTGAACGTGCGGAAGTGCTTGTCGAGGATGGTGCTGTTGAGCCATAGGCACAGGCCCAGAGCAAGCTGTGGGTCTAGGCCATGGTTGTGGTGGTGAAAGACGTTGACATGGTTCTCGAAGCCAACGTTGCCCGGTGGGAGGTCTTCGGGATCGCAGAGGACGCTGACAACCCGGCGGCGTTCCTCTTTGGCGGAGAAGCGCTTCGTGATGACGTAGTGTCCCTGCGGGAGCAGCAGCTTGGCCGTTTCAGCGCTGTCCGTGATTGCTTGGGGCTTGCGGATGGCTACCGGCCACCGGATGCGTCCTTCGCGCAGGTTTCCTGGGTAGATCAGCGGGACGGTCCCGCGTTGAGGCTGATCGTGGAGGAATGCGCGGCTACGGAAATCGACGACCCTGCCGGTAGAAACCTCGATGTCAAGGTCGGTGAGGGTGCTTGGGAGAGCTGAGATGGTCGACGCTATTTGCGGATCTTGCTCATTGACTGGGATATGCACGAACTGGTGAGGATCCTCCGGTTTGAGGATCTCGTGGTAGTCGACGGTGCGTTTCGCTGCTTCGTCGGTGTGGCCGCGGCTGACTGAGACGGTGACGTTGCCAGGTGCGCCGGATCTCGTTGCACTGAAGATGATGTTCTCCTGGAGCACTTCCGAGTCGGCGAAGACAGTAGAGCGGGACTCGAAGACATGGAGGCGGTTGAGCGTCATCTCGTGCAGGAAAAAACGCCGGAAGGCTCCGAAATACGGTCCATTGGCGAAAGATCGCGGGGTGATGGCGACAAGCTGGCCTTGAGTGCTGAGGGCTAGTGCCCCGATGGCCAGAAAAGTGCAGTACAAGTTGGGACAGTCGACGGCGCCTTCCGTGGTCAGGGCCTGTCGTGCTATGGATCCCAAGCCGAGTTTGCGATAAGGCGGGTTCATGATGACCAGGTCGAACGGTGTAGCGAGCGGACCCATGGCACGGTCGAACCCGGTAGCGAAGTTGATCAGGTCCCCGGCAATGACTGTAGCCGTGATTTGAGTGCCGCTAGCCGCCCCTGCGTCTCGGCAGTGCGCGATGGTTTGCTCAAGATAGGGAATTATCTGCGGATCTGTTTCAATGGCAACGATTTCCAGAGCAAGCTGAGGGGTCTCCACCAGCGCTCGAGCAACGATCGCAGCTGTCAACGATCCGACGCCAGCACCAGGATCCAGGATCCGTATGCATCCGCCATCTGGGAGTCGCGGCATGGAGGCGATGAGTGCCGCAGCGCGAAGGGGAGTGAAGAACTGCCCCAGAGCTGCCCGTCTACTGTCAGGCAGGAGCCGCGTAGCGTCCACGCGGCGTTGCTCGGCGGCAGTGACTAGTGTTTCGAGGGTGTCGAGCTCAGTCACAAGGTGGACTCTAACGGTGCCGGCTGACATCCGCGATGATGCCTGGCCTGGTTAGTCACGCGTCTCCGCAAGTAATGAGCGGCACGTAGCCGTGGCCGGGCAATCAAGATCACGATCGCCCGGCCACGGTAGCTACCCGGCTAGGCCGCGATCGCGGTCGGGCCGGTTTGCTCGGCGGCTGGCTCGAGGGCCAGGCCGAGCACTTCCTTGACGTCGGTCATCAGGTGGATGTCCAGCGCCTCGCGCACCTTCTCAGGGACGTCGTCCAGGTCGGGGGCGTTGCGGGCCGGGATGAGCACCGTGGTGATGCCGGCCCGGTGGGCGGCGAGCAGCTTCTGCTTGAGCCCTCCGATCGGCAGCACCCGGCCGGTCAGCGACACCTCGCCGGTCATCGCCACGTCCGAGCGGACCAGCCGCCCGGACAGCAGCGAGGCTAGCGCCGTCGTCATCGTGACGCCCGCGCTCGGGCCGTCCTTTGGCACGGCGCCGGCCGGCACGTGCAAGTGCACTCCCCGGTCAGCCAGCTCAGCCACGGGCAATCCGAGCCTGGTGCCGTTCGACTTCAGGTAGGACAGCGCGATCTGCGCCGACTCCTTCATCACGTCACCGAGCTGCCCGGTTAGCGTGACGCCCGCCTTACCGCTCGCCTTGTCGGCCAGCGACGCCTCGATGAACAGGAGGTCGCCTCCCGTGCCGGTCACGGCGAGTCCGGCGGCGACGCCTGGCACCGCGGTTCGCTCCGCCGACTCTGGCGTGTGCCTGGGGTGCCCCAGGTACTCGGTCAGGTCAGCGCTGTCCACGGTGAGCGGGATCGCGAGCTCAGCTGAACCGGTCGCCAGCCGCGCGGCGATCTTGCGGAGCACCCTGGCCATCGACCGCTCGAGCGAGCGCACGCCCGCCTCGCGGGTGTACTCGGTCGCCAGGGCCCGGTACGCGGCGTCGGTGAACGTCACGTCGCCGGCGTCCATGCCGGCCCGGCCGAGCTGCCTGGCCAGCAAGTGGTCACGCGCGATCGTGAGCTTCTCGTCCTCGGTGTAGCCGTCGAGCCTGATCAGGTCCATCCGGTCGAGCAGCGGCTCGGGGATCGCCTCGGCGACGTTCGCGGTGGCGATGAACAGCACGTCAGACAGGTCGAGCTCGACTTCCAGGTAGTGGTCGCGGAACGTGTGGTTCTGCGCCGGGTCGAGCACCTCGAGCAGGGCGGCCGTCGGGTCGCCCCGGTAGTCGGCGCCGACCTTGTCCACCTCGTCGAGCAGGATGACCGGGTTCATCGAGCCCGCCTCGCGGATCGCGCGAACGATCCGGCCGGGCAGCGCGCCGACGTAGGTACGCCGGTGACCGCGGATCTCGGCCTCGTCCCTGACGCCGCCGAGCGCGACGCGGGCGAACTTCCTGCCCATCGAGCGGGCGACGGACTCGCCGAGCGAGGTCTTGCCTACTCCTGGCGGGCCGGCCAAAGCCAGCACGGCGCCGCTCCGGCGGCCGCCCTCGATCGAAATGCCCTTGTCGGCGAGGCGCTTGCGGACGGCCAGGTACTCGATGATCCTTTCCTTGACCTCGTCGAGCCCGGCGTGGTCGGCGTCGAGTACGGCGCGGGCGCCGCCGATGTCGTAAGCGTCGTCGGTCCTGGTGTTCCACGGCACGTCAAGCACGGTGTCCAGCCAGGTCCTTATCCAGCCCGCCTCGGGCGAGGCGTCCGAGCCGCGCTCGAGCTTGGCCGCTTCCCGCAGCGCGGCTTCGCGCACGTGCTCAGGCAGGTCGGCGGCCTCGATGCGAGCCCGGTAGTCGTCCTGCTCGGTCGCTGGCGTGCCGTCAAGCGCGGCCAGTTCCTTGCGGATGGCGGCCAGCTGCTGGCGAAGCAGGAACTCGCGCTGCTGCTTCTCCATGCCCTCGCGCACGTCGTTGCCGATGGTCTCGGCCACGTCAAGCTCGGCGAGATGCTCGCGAGCCCAGCCGGTCAGGAGCTCAAGCCGCTGCTCGACGTCGAGCGTCTCAAGCAGCTCAGAGCGCTGCTCAACCGACAGGTAGCTCGCGTACCCTGAGCTGTCGGCCAGCGCGGAAGGATCGGTGATCCTCGACAGTGCGTCAACGACCTGCCAGGCGCCCCGCTTCTGCAAGATCGCGGCCGCCAGGCCTCGGTACTCCTTGGCCAGCTCGCCGGCGCGGGGGCTGGCTGGCGGCTCTTCTATCTCGGTGCCGTGCACCCAGAGCGCGGCGCCAGGGCCAACGGTGCCCGCTCCGATCTTGACCCTGGCCGTGGCCCTGATGACCGCGCCAGGCTTGCCGTTCGGCAGCCGGCCTTCCTGCTCGACGACGCCAAGCGTGCCGACCGGCGCATAGCGGCCGCTGATCCTCGGCACAAGCAGCAGGCGTGGTCTCGCGTCGCCTTCCGCCGCCGCGCGAGCCGCTTCGATCGACGACCTGACCTCTGGGTCCGAGGTGTCGAGCGGCACAACCATGGTCGGCAGTACAACGTCGTCGTCGATCGGCAGCACCGGGAGCGTAAGCGTTTCGCTCATGTGAAGTCTCCAGCGTGAGGATTACTTAATTACAGTCACGCATAGCGCCAGCGCGGACCCGTTTGTTCCTGGCCGTGATTACGCGGAGAGCGGAGCGACGATAAGCAGCGAGGAACGAGCGCTACCGGCCCGGCTGCTGCCAGGGCTGACCTGGCTGCCAGCCCTGCGGGTACCCGGAAGCGGCCAGCGTGCGCACGTAGTTGACTCTGGCGTTCAGGTCGGCGACCTGCTCGATGCTGGACACCGGGATCGTGGTCGTGTGCACGAATCCCTGGCCGTGCACCGTTACCTGGACGACTCCGGTCGTCGTGTTTTCCTTCGCCAGCAGGAATAGCAGGCCGAGGAAGCAGGCGAGGAACAGAACGACGGCCAAGACGATCGCCCAGGTAGGGATAACCTGACTGCTGATCGACAAGTCGGTGAAAGTCCAGCCGACCTGACTGAGCGGCCGGGAGCCGTTCGGCGTGTAGACCATCGTCGGCGTCACCGAGATGTCACCGATCATGACCAGGACGGGCTCGCCGCCGATCATCGGCTGTGCTCCAGGTCCCGGCGAGAACACCGGCTGGACCTGGCCCTGCGGCTGGAAACCCGGCGGTGGGTGGAACGCGCCCGGCCCGCCGGCCGGCTGATCCTGGTATCCGAACGGCCGGCCGGTCGGCTGCTGGTCGGCAGGCTGCCATCCGCCTTGGCCCGGCCACTCGTTCATGCGGAATAGCGTATCTCTTACGTCCACGTGACCCGACCGAAGCGAGCAGCCAGTGAGCAGCCGAGCGTTGCCGCGGCTGCACTCGCCGAACGGCACTGGCCGAGCCCGCTGGCCGTCGTCGTCGACCGGCGGCCTCACGTTGCGTAGCCATGACTACCTCCGCTGGGCCTGTTGGAATCACGGGCGGGCGCATGAGCGAAGCGCAAATGCGCCTGGAACGGGGCGGTAGACTGGCTCCCCGGTGGAACTGACCAGTTCCGGGGGCTGGGCTATGACTTTCTGGCCTAATCTTCCGTAGGCGATGCAAGGGAGGCACCTTGACTCTATCGGCTTTCGTCACGATAAGTACCAAAGGTGCGTCTGGTACGAGCGAGGTCGGCAGTGCCCTCGCAGAGCACCTGCGTCCAGGTGACGTCGTGCTCCTAAACGGGGACCTGGCCACCGGGAAAACAACGTTTGTCAAAGCGCTGGTTGAAGCGTTGGGATCGTCGCAGCCAGTTACCAGTCCCACTTTTACCCTCGCTCAGTTTTACAACACTGGTCGAGCGACTGTTCTGCATATAGATACCTATAGGCTAGCTAGTATTCACGAGTTTCGCGATCTTGGCCTCGAAACCGACATTGAGGATTCGATAACGCTGATCGAGTGGGGGGACAAGGTGGCGACCGATTTCCCGTGTGCGCTCACGGTCGAATTTACCTACGACGTGAGCGCGCCAGACCTCCGTCTGCTAACCATCAGTGCTAATTGTAACCGTATGGCCGAGACCATCAAAAACCTGATGGAAAGTGCACAGATCAGCTGATCTGCCTGAGGAATAAACATGTCATTGATTCTGGCGCTCGAAACCTCATCCAAGGACTACGGCGTAGCGCTCGGCACAACGCAAGAAATCCTCGTTCACAGCGAATGCAGGCACGATCATCCCTCCTTTGTCAGCGTCGGTGAACTAGTGGCCTCCCTGTTGGAGAAGACGGGCGCTGATTTCAGCGACATCGCTGAAATAGGTGTCGATGTCGGTCCGGGCGCCCTATCTTCGGTGCGAGCGGCGGTCGCGTACGCAAATGGTCTCGCGTTTAGCTTGGGTTGTATCGTATTCGAAGTTAATTCACTTGAGTTGCTCGCACGCGAGGCTATGGCAATTTGTGACTTGCCTGTTCTTTGTATGCGAAAAGCCGAGGGCGGCAACGCTTATGCTGGCTTTTTCGCCAAAGATGGATCGTCGAAGCTGCAGTATGGTCCTCGTGTCGAGGTGATTGCCGAACTAGCATCCGATGTCGCTAACTTGTGTGTCGCAGGAGCATACCGTTCAGAAGCTTGCGACGTTCTGCCTGACGTTCAAGTTCATGATACGGGGATTGAAGCTCCTAGCGTTTTTACGTTGTACCGGATGCTGGCCGAACCAGACAGAGAACCAACTCGGCGAATGGCTATGGCTACCCCCGTGAACGAAGCGGCGATCATATTTCATGCGCACCGCTTTTCATGAACACCGCTGAGCCGCTTTTTGTTGTCGGACCCGCCGACCGGACAAGGGGAGGGTCTCTACCGATACGTACTCTTGAGATGCTTTCAAGCCTGCTAGTTAATGGCGGTTATGTGCTGCTCCCAAGCGATACGGCATACGCACTCGCCACACTAGCCGTATCGGCTGGAGCGCAGCCAACGATAAATAAAATATTGGATCGCCCGAACTGGCCACTATCCATTGCTTTCCCATCCGTGACCGCAGCGCGACGTTGGATAACACGTACAGTCACCGCAGATGTTCTATTCGAAAGGTTCTGCCCCGGCCCGATAACGATCGTATGTAAAGCGAATCCGAATCTGCCGGCGAATCTATTTTCCGAGGCGATATCTAGCCCTCGGACAATAGGAGTGCGTATTTCCGACTCAGTCGTAGAGCGGGAGGTCGCGGCATGCTCTGCCTACCCCATCACGACCGTTGCTATCCGTGAACCAGGCGGCGGCAATATCATTACCTCCTTTGAGAGTGCTCTCGCAGTGGTTAAGAAAGGCATGCGGAGGATCGGTTCCCTTCAGTGGGCCGCCATCGAGGCACTCGATGGGGAAATCGTGTACTCGGCTCATTCAACCGTGGTGCGGGTACGCGAATCTGGTGCGGTTGAGCTTATTCGTGACGGGGATATTCCTTTCAGTAAGATACTGGATGCGATAAAATTTCTTCCTATTGAACGCCACCAATAATAGGTCTTGAAATGGACGATACGTTTTCTGCCACAGTCAGCCGCCTCCGACAGAACGTCTTCGTGGACCGGTCGGAGATTGACGTGATCGTGCGAGCATCCGAGGGAGGCCATATAGGTGAGGCCGAGGCACTGTCCCAGCTACTGGCTCTCGAACACAATGCGGAACTCGGGCCGTTCGTCATCTCACGGCAAGAAGCGGATCGATCCTGGGCGGAGTTGCTCGGGGCCATGACGGTCGAGGGCGCTGAGTGGCAGAAGATCGCAAAGTGGCAGTATTATCAAGGCTTCGCAGTGCTGCCAGTCGGTGCGGTCCTGATACTGGCCGGAGCAGCCCTGATCGCCTGGCTAAGCCCGGCGAAGATCTTGATCGCGTCACCTATACTTGCTGGATGCCTTGGTGCACTTGGGTTGCATGCATTCTTGGTCTTGCGAGTTCATCAGCAGGCGCGCGTCGCGGCTGAGAGGATGAGCGAGAAGCGAGCGGCGATTCTGTTCTTGCGGCTTGCAGTTGGCCGAGGCAGTCCCGCCGAGGTCGCGCTGTTGCTCAGCGCCGGGACCGCGATGTTTCTAGGGCACCAAGCGAGTGCGGCCGCGCCGCTTCAGCCAGAAGACTACCGAGGAAGGTGAGGGACGTGCGTGATGATCTCGAAGATCAGGTGACGGACGCGAAGTCGTGCCTTGAGGCAGGAGGCGTGATCTTGGTGCCAACGGACACGGTCTACGGGCTGGCCGTGCTTCCTGAGCACGATGACGCGGTCGACCGGCTATTCGAAATGAAGGGGCGGCCCCGATCGAGGAATCTTCCGGTAATGATTTCCGGGGTGGACGACATCACTAGCCTGGGAGCTAACGTCAATATTCCGGCTAGGAAACTTCTGTCGTCGAAGTATTGTCCTGGACCCATAACGCTCGCGCTTGAGATGTCAGCAGAGAATGCCGTGCCATGGTTGGCCGGCCGCCCAGAGGTCGCAGTGCGGATGCCTAACGACGAGAGATTGCTCGCCATCATTCGGATGGTTGGGCCATTGCTGGTAACCAGTGCAAATTTTCACGCTGAGGAAGTTCATGAGTCTGTGCCTGAGATTCTCGCTACTCTTCGAGGCAAGCCCGACTTGGTAATTGACGGCGGACTTCGCGACGTTGTGCCGTCTACCTTGGTGAATTGTCGGCTGGTACCACCGGTAGTCGAGCGAGTTGGCGTCGTATCCAGAGAAGAGATCGAGGTGATACTTAAGTGACGGGCGAACTAATACTTGGCATCGAGACATCATGCGATGATACGGCGGTTGCCCTGGTTGACCATGGAGGCGCGGTCCTCGCTGCGTGTGTAGCTTCACAGGCCGACCTGCATACAAATTTCGGCGGAGTCTATCCGGAGCTTGCCAGCAGGGCGCATATCGAAAAAATCATTCCGACCGTTCACACGGTGCTTGAGACCGTCGGAGTCAAGCCCGCCGACCTGCAAGCTATCGGAGTGACCCGAGGTCCTGGATTGATCGGTTCGCTGCTTGTCGGTCTAAATACGGCATGTGGACTTGGCCACGGGTGGCACGTCCCTGTCGTTGGCGTAAATCATCTTCGTGGCCACCTGAGAAGCGCTGACTTGGAAGAGCGCAGAGTTAGCTATCCGGCCATGGTATTGCTTGTATCAGGCGGACATACCTTGCTCGCAAGGATGATAGACGCGACTGATGTGCGACCTATCGGGTCCACGGTGGATGACTCGGTGGGCGAAGCTTATGATAAAGTCGCCCGTATGCTCGGCCTTGGGTATCCAGGCGGCCCTTTCGTAGATAGACTTGCGGTTTCCGGTCAGGCAAATATCCGGTTTCCGAGGCCGCTTTACGGTCGCGGACTCGACTTTTCTTACTCCGGCCTAAAGTCTGCGGTAGAGAGATATATTGCAGCGAACCCGGACGCGGCTATAGCAGATATTGCGGCTTCATTCGTAGATGCCTGTATTGATTCGCTCATGGCGAAGTGCCGCACGGCGCTGCAGGAATTCCCGTCTTCTTCGCTCGTCGTAGTTGGCGGAGTAGCGGCAAGCCCGCAACTCAGGTCCGCTGCGAAAGATCTCTGTGCTGAGCTCGATGTTGAGCTATGTTTGCCTCCGCTCAAGTGGTCGACGGACAATGGCGCGATGATTGCTCTGGCGACCTGGGATAACCTGGCCTTGGGAGTGTCGCGAGGGCTAAGGCCGGTGCCTGGCCTCGGTATTGCCGAGATCTGAACGACTCGTGCCCTGATGCCTTGACATGCACTGGTGACACAGATCGAGACGCCCCACGTCAGCGGTCACGGGTAATGTTCACCGTGAAGAGTCGCGCAGCGGCTGGCAGCGCGGGTCCTGATGTTGCCGATGGACTGCTGCCAAGCTGGTGAAGGGGAGCCTTGTGTCGGTCATCAGCGCAGTCCGTGAGCCGCTGCATATCGCGCTGCTCGGGTGCGGTTCCGTGGGCTCTCAGGTAGCCAGGCTCCTGACCGAACAGGCGGCCGGGCTTTCTGCCCGGGCGGGCGGCCCGCTCGAACTCGTCGGCGTCGCTGTTCGCGATCTTGACCGGGCGAGGCTGACTGGGGTCGACCGGTCCCTGTTCACCGCCGACGCGGCTGGCCTCGTGGCGCGGGGCGACGTGGACATCGTCGTCGAGCTGATCGGGGGGATCGAGCCGGCGAGGTCGCTGCTCCTGGCCGCGCTCGCCGCAGGCAAATCGGTCGTCACGGCGAACAAGGCGCTGATCGCTAGTGATGGCGGGGCGCTGCATAAGGCCGCTAGCGCCAGCGGCGTCGACCTGTACTACGAAGCGGCCGTCGCCGGGGCGATCCCGCTGCTCAGGGCGCTGCGCGAGTCTCTGGCCGGGGATGCGATCCGCCGGGTGCTCGGCATCGTCAACGGCACGACGAACTTCATACTTGACCAGATGGACTCGGCCGGAGCCGACTTCGGCACGGCGCTGGCGAAGGCGCAAAAGCTTGGCTACGCCGAGGCTGACCCGACCGCGGACGTGTCGGGGCAGGATGCCGCCGCCAAGGCCGCGATCCTCGCCAGCCTCGCGTTTCACTCCGAGATCACCTCGGCCGACGTCTTCACCGAGGGCATCACGCACGTCAGCGCCGAAGACATGGCGAACGCGAGGAACCTCGGATTCGTGATCAAGCTGCTCGCGATCTGCGAGCGCAACGAGGACGGCATCTCGGTACGAGTGCATCCGTCGCTGATCCCGAGGCTGCATCCGCTGGCCGCCGTGCACGGCGCCTACAACGCGGTGTTCGTTGAGGCCGAGGCCGCTGGACGGCTGATGTTCTACGGTGCGGGTGCGGGCGGTCAGCCCACGGCCAGCGCCGTTCTCGGCGACCTCGTCGCCGTGGCCAGGAACCAGCGCTCAGGGGTGCGAGGGCCCGAGCCGCTCACCTACGCGCAGCTGCCGGTCGTTCCGGTGGATGACGCCCTGACGAGGTATTTCGTCGCTCTTGACGTTGCCGATCAGCCCGGCGTCCTCGCCCCGATCGCGGAAAGTTTCGCCCGGCGAGGCGTCTCGATCAAGATCGTGCACCAGGAGGGCAGGGGCGAGGACGCGAGCCTGATCATCGTCACGCACACGGCGCGGGAGTCCGCGCTCGCCGAGACGACGGCCGAACTGGCGGCCATGGACGCGGTGAAGGCGGTTGACAGCGTTATGCGGGTCGAAGGCGAGGAGGGTGAATGACGCTCTGGCGCGGAGTGATCGGCGAGTACCAGGAATTCCTGCCGGCCGTCCCAACGGAGGCCGTGGTCACGCTCGGGGAAGGCGGCACGCCGCTGCTCCGGGCGCCTGCCCTGTCCGCCTTGACCGGCTGCCAGGTTTACCTGAAGATCGAGGGAACCAACCCGACCGGCTCGTTCAAGGACCGCGGCATGACGGTGGCCCTGTCCCTGGCGGTGGCCCGCGGCGCCAGGACGGTGATCTGCGCCTCGACCGGGAACACCAGCGCGAGCGCCGCCGGGTACGCGGCCCGGGCCGGCGTGGAATGCGCCGTGCTCGTCCCGCGAGGCAAGATCGCCATCGGCAAGCTGGCGCAGGCGCTCGCCTACGGCGCGAAGCTGCTCCAGGTCGACGGCAACTTCGACGACTGCCTTGACCTGGTGCAGAAGCTGGCCGCGAACAGCAACGTGGCCGTAGTCAACTCGGTGAACCCTGATCGGCTGGCCGGGCAGAAGACGGCCGCCTTCGAGATCATCGACGCTCTCGGCGAGGCGCCCGACCTGCACTGCCTGCCGGTCGGCAACGCGGGCAACATCTCGGCCTACTGGATGGGGTACCGCGAGTACTACGAGGCCGGCCGCTCGACGAAGACACCGCGCATGCTCGGCTTCCAGGCCGCCGGAGCCGCGCCGATCGTCGAAGGAAAGCCGGTGCCCGACCCCGTCACCATCGCCTCGGCGATCAGGATAGGCAACCCGGCCTCCTGGCACCTGGCCGAAGCCGCGCGGGACGCTTCCGGCGGTCACATCGGCGCGGTTACCGATGAGCAAATACTCTCCGCGTACCGGTTGCTGGCCGCTCGTGATGGTGTTTTCGGTGAGCCAGCCTCGGCGGCTGGTGTTGCCGGGTTGCTTCAGGCCTGCGAGGAGGGATCGGTCGAGCCTGGCTCGGTCGTCGTGTGCACGATCACGGGAACCGGTATCAAGGATCCAGACGTCGCGATCGGCGGGGTTCCCGAGCCGAGCGTGATCGGTGTCGACGTGTCCGCCGCGGCCGCCGAACTTGGGCTCTCGTGACCTGGACTGACCGGACGGCGCTGGTCAGGGTTCCGGCGACCAGCGCCAACCTGGGGCCTGGGTTCGACTCGTTCGGCCTCGCGCTCGGGCTCTACGACGTGGTCAGGGCGCGCGTGACCGGGAGCGGGCTCGGCCTTGAGGTCAGCGGGGCGGGCGAGCACACCGCTGCGGCCGGAGAGGGTCACCTGGTCGTCCGGGCTATGCGGGCGGCGTTTGACGTGATCGGCGTCTCGCCTCCCGGCTTGTCTCTGAGCTGCGTTAACGCGATCCCGCAGGGGTTCGGGTTCGGCTCGTCGGCGGCTGCGATCGTGGCCGGGTTGCTCGCGGCGCGGGCGCTGGCAGGCGACGCCGGACTGGCCGGACTTCCTGACGAGGCGGTTTTGCGACTTGCTGCTGATCTTGAGGGGCACGGCGATAACGTGGCCGCCTGCCTGAAGGGCGGGTTCACCATCGCCTGGACCGCTGGCCGGGTCCTGTCCATCAGGATCGAGCCCGTGGCCGGGCTGACTCCGGTGCTTTGCGTGCCGTCGGCGCCGCTGGCGACCGAGGTGGCGCGGGAGTTGCTGCCGGAGAGTGTTCCCCACGCCGATGCGGCGATGAACGCTGCTCGGGCCGGACTGCTGGTGGCCGCGCTGAGCGGGGCCGGACCTACCGGCGGCGGGCTGACCGGGGGCGGGCTGACTGGGGGCGGGCTGACTGGGGGCGGGCAACTGCTGCTTGACGCGACCGAGGATTTCCTGCATCAGCCTTACCGGGCGGAGTCGATGCCTGGCACCGCCGGGCTGGTCGGGGCGCTGCGGCTGGCCGGGGTGCCGGCGGTGGTGTCCGGAGCCGGGCCGGCGGTGCTCGCGTTGGTCGTGGCTGGTGTGACGGCCGGGCCTGATGTGATCGCCGAGGTTGCGAAGGCATCCGGGGAGCCATGGGACGTTGTTGTGCTCGACGTCGACCGGGCCGGGGCCACAGCCGAATTGGTCTAGCCCCGCTGTCTAAAGCGCCCTGCGGCGGCCGCGTGCTGGACAAATCGGGTATATTGTCGTAGTGGTAGCAACGGTGGCCCATGGGTGGGTTTCCGCTGGAGTGAGTTTCTGGTCGGCTCCTCCGCATGATCCGGAAGGAGCCGTGTCGCCGGCCGATCCCGCCCGGATATCCCGGCATTCCGGGCATTCGGCGCAGCCCGCCGTCCCGCCCCGCGAGGCAGGGGCACTTTACCCCCGTAAAAACCATGGCAAAGTGCCCCCGCCTCTTCAGCAAGACCCACGAGACCCGCCTCACTCCCACGGAAACGCACCCGTGGCCCATTGTTGCGTTTCTGGTGGAGTGAGGCGGGTCCGGGACGGTCTTGCCCGAGCACCGGGGGCACTTTGGGGTCGTTATTGCGACACCAAAGTGCCCCCGGTGTCAGCGGTCGGGGCGGCAGGCTGCCTAGGATGCCGGGAATGCCGGGAATGCCGGGAAAGGCTGAGGCGGGAAAGGCTGAGGCGGGAAGGGCTGGAGGACCAGTTCCGTCCGGGCCACGCCGAGGAGTCGACCAGAACTCACTCCCACGGAAACGCACCCGTGGCCCATTGTTGCTGTTCTCGTCGGGCGAGCTACCCCAACGATGGCCCATCGATGCTGCGGCAACAGCATCGATGGCACATAGATGCGGTAGGCGCGCTCCGCGCAACAGCAACGGTGGCCCATCGTTACGGTTCCGTTGGGAGCGATGGCGGCCCGCGGCCGCGCGCCTTGTTAAGTTGCAGCCATGGAGCGGCCGCTGCTGCTGACAATTGCCCGTGAGTGGGGCCGGATCGGTTGCATCGGCTTCGGCGGGCCGCCCGCGCACATCGCGCTGCTGCGCAAGCTTTGCGTTGACCGGCGCGGGTGGCTGTCGGCGGAGGAGTTCGAGGACGGCGTCGCGACCACCGGGCTGCTGCCAGGACCGGCGTCGACCCAGCTCGCGATTTACTGTGCGTGGCGGCTCGCGGGTCCGGTCGGGGCGATCGTGGGCGGTTTTTGCTTCATCGTGCCCGGCCTGATCGTGATCCTGTCTCTGGCCGCGTTGTTCCTTGAAGCGCATCCGCCGTTGTGGGTGCAGGGGGCGGCCGCTGGGGCTGGTGCCGCCGTGCCGGCGGTCGCCGCTCAAGCCGCCCTCAGCCTCGCCCCGGCCAGCTGGTGCCGCGCCGCCCTCCAGCCCCCGCCGACCGTCCAGCCCCAGCCATCCGCCCAGCCCCAGCCACCTCAGCCGCCCCCGACCCCGACCCCGCGCCGCTACCAGCTCAAGATCGCCCCGGCTGGCTGGCGCTGGCTCGGCTACCTGCTGCTCGGCGGTGCCGTCGCTGCCCTCGCCGGTCCGTTCCTCGTCATCGTGATAGCGGCTTGCGGCCTGCTCGAACTGATCCTCCGTACTGGGATCCCGAAGTCCAGCCCTCAGCTCGCCATGCTCCCGCTCGCGGCACCCGCGCTCGCCGCCGGCGGCATCCTCGCTGTGGCCTGGGTCGCGTTCAAGGTCGGTGCCCTGTCCTATGGCGGCGGCTTCGTGATCATCCCGCTGATGCAGCACGACGCCGTTCACACCTACCACTGGCTGACCGGCGCCCAGTTCCTCAGCGCCGTCGCCCTCGGCCAGGTCACCCCAGGCCCCGTCGTCCAGACGGTAGCCGTTATCGGCTACGCGGCGGCCGGCGTCGGCGGCGGTCTGCTTGCCTCGCTGGTCGCCTTCACCCCGTCGTTCGCCTTTGTCCTCGCCGGTGCGCCCCGGTTCGCCCAGCTCCGTCGCAACGCGCGGGTCCAGGCATTCCTCACCGGCGCTGGCCCCGCCGCGATCGGCGCGATCGCCGGCTCCACGATTCCGCTGGCGCTTGACCTGCTGCACTTGTGGCAGTTCGGGGTCCTCGCCCTCGCGGTGATCTGGCTGGTGCTGGCCAGGAAGAATGTGGTCGCTGCGATCGCGGGCTCGGCCGTTCTCGGGGTCATCGCCGTCCTCGCGGGCGCCCCGGTCGGCTAAGCGGCTAGAGCGCGCAGGCGTAGCGTTGACACCGGGACCGGCACGCACCTAGATTTTCATTGTTCGATCACGGAACTGATGTGCGTGAAGCGAACGCCTGTCTGCCAGCACCGCGTTCTCCCCTTGGCTGCTCGCCACTCCGGATGAAGGAGCGCACATGTCTCTGCTCGACTCGTCGATCTGGCAAGGTAAGGCCTTTTCCAGCGGCTGGCGCGAGGTATCAGGCGGAACTGCCGCCGTGCGGGAACCAGCGACCGGCGCCGAACTAGGCACGGTCGGCATCGCCTCGCCCGCGGACATCGCCACGGCATCGCAAGCGGCGGCCGCCGCCCAGCAGGCCTGGGCCGCGACGCCGTACACCCAGCGGGCCGCGATCCTGCGCAAAGCCGGTGACATCTGGCTGGCTCACGCCGCCGAGATCGAGGACTGGAACGTGCGCGAGAGCGGCAAGATCCCGCCCGCCGCCCAGTTCGAGACCCACGTCGCCACCGAAGAGGTCTTCGAAGCCTCGACGTTGCCTTCCCGCTCCTACGGTGACCTTCTCCCCAGCGAGCAGCCGCACCTGAGCTTCGCCGAGCGGGTGCCGGTCGGGGTAGTCGGCGTGATAAGCCCGTTCAACTTCCCGCAGATCCTCGGGATCCGGTCCGTGGCCCCGGCCCTCGCGCTCGGCAACGCGGTCATCCTCAAGCCGGACCCGAGAACTGCCGTCTGCGGCGGCGTCGCCATCGCCCGCGTCTTCGAGGAAGCCGGCCTGCCCGAGGGCCTGCTGCACGTGCTGCCAGGCGGCGCCGACGTGGGCGAGGCCATGGTCACCGACCCGCTGATCTCGGTGATCAGCTTCACGGGCTCAACGGCGGCCGGCCGCAAGGTCGGCGCCCTCGCCGGCCAGCATCTCAAGCGCGTCCACCTGGAACTAGGCGGCAACTCGGCCCTGATCATCCTGGATGACGCCGACCTCGACAAGGCGGCCTCGGCCGGCGCCTGGGGCTCGTTCCTCCACCAGGGCCAGATCTGCATGACCACGGGCCGCCATATCGTCCAGGACGCCATCTATGACGACTACGTAAGCCGCCTCGCCGAGAAGGCCAGTCACCTTCCGGTCGGTGACCCCGCCTCCGGCCAGGTAGCGCTCGGCCCGATCATCGACGAGCGCCAGCGCGACAAGGTCCACGCTCTGGTCACCGGCACGGTGGACGCGGGCGCGAAACTCGCCGCCGGCGGCACCTACGAGGGCCTGTTCTACCAGCCGACCGTGCTCGCTGACGTGGCTCCGTCGATGCCCGCCTACGCCAACGAGGTCTTCGGCCCGGTGGCCCCGGTGGTCCGGTTCTCTGACTTCGACGAGGTCGCCAAGCTCGCCGCCGACTCCGAGTACGGCCTGTCGCTCGGCATCCTGACCAAGGACGTGATGCGCGGCCTCGACCTGGCCAGGAAGATCCCGACCGGCATCGTGCACATTAACGACCAGACCGTCGACGACTCACCCAACACCCCGTTCGGCGGCATCAGGGCCTCTGGCACCGGCGCGCGGTTCGGCGGCTCGGCCAACCTGGACGCGTTCACCGATACCCGCTGGGTGACTATTCGCGGTGATATCGCGCCCTACCCGTTCTAGTATGCGAACTCAGGTCGGAATCGTCGGCGCAGGCCCAGCCGGCCTGCTGCTGTCCCATTTGCTCGCGCTGCGCGGGATCGAATCCGTGGTCATCGAGATCCGCAGCCGGGCGTATTGCGAGGCGCGTCAGAGAGCAGGCGTGCTCGAGGATGGCAGCGTGCGCCTGCTGCGCGAGACCGGGCTTGGCGGAAGGCTTGACCAGCAGGGCCTTGAGCATGGCGGCATTTACCTGCAGTTCGCCGGGGAGCGGCACCATATCGATTTCAAGGAGCTGACCGGAGGCCGCAGCGTCACGGTTTACGCGCAAACTGAAATAGTAAAAGATTTGATTCTGCAAAGAATCGCAGACGCCGGTGTTATCGAGTTCGAAGTCACCGATACCGAAGTCGAGCGACTCGATACCGACCGCCCGGTCCTTCGTTACACGAGGTCCGACGGGACCAGGTGCGAGCTTGAGTGCGAGGCGATCGCCGGCTGCGACGGATTTCACGGGATTTGCCGGCCGGCGTTCCCTGACGGGCTGCTGACGATCACCGAGCGCGAGTACCCGTACGCCTGGCTCGGCATCCTCGCCGACGTGCCGCCGTCCACTGACGAGCTCATCTACGCCCACCACGAGCGCGGCTTCGCCTTGCACAGCTTGCGCAGCTGCACGGTGAGCCCGGCTATACCTGCAGGTCGACCCCGATGAGTCGGTGGACAACTGGCCGGATGACCGGATCTGGGATGAGTTGCAGCGCAGGTTCGCACTGCCGGGCTGGACCCTGGAGCAAGGGCCGGTGCTCGACAAGAGCATCACGCCGATGCGCAGCTTCGTCGCTGCTCCGATGCGGCACGGCCGGCTCTTCCTGGCCGGCGACGCGGCCCACATCGTCCCGCCGACCGGCGCCAAGGGCCTGAACCTGGCGATCGCCGATGTCACCGTGCTGGCCCCGGCGCTCGACTACCTGCTCCGCGGCAAGCCGGAACTCGCTGACTCCTACACCGCGACCTGCCTGAACCGGGTCTGGCGGTCCACCCATTTTTCCTGGTGGATGACGACCATGCTGCACAGCACCCCGGGCGCAGACGACCTGGAGCACGAGCTCCAGCTTTCCCAGCTCCGGTACGTCGTCTCGTCAAGAGCGGCGGCCACGTCGCTGGCCGAGAACTACACCGGCTATCCCCAACTCCGAACGCACGAGGACTGAGACAAATGCGCACTACGCCGCCGTTCCGCGCCGACCACGTTGGCAGCCTGCTCCGCCCGCCCGTCTTGCTCGACGCCCGTGCCAAGTTCGCGGCCGGCGAGATCGACGCGGGTCAGCTCCGCGGCGTCGAGGACGCCGCCGTCAAGGACATCGTCGTGATGCAGGAGGAGGTCGGTCTCCAGTCGGCCACCGACGGCGAATTCCGGCGCGCGACCTGGCACATGGACTTCATCTACCAGATCGGCGGTATCAGCACGGCGCCAGGCAACCTGTCGGTCAAGTTCAGGAATGCCGAAGGCAAGATCGAGTTTACCCCGGCGGCGATGCGGATCGACAGCAAGCTCAAGATCAACGACACGATCTTCGAGAACGACTTCAGGTACCTCAAGTCAGTCGTGACGACGGCGCTGCCCAAGCTGACGATCCCCTCGCCCAACATGGTGCACTACCGTGGCGGCCCGGCGATGATCGAGCCAGACGTCTACCCGGATATGGAAGAGTTCTGGTCCGACCTGTCCGCGGCCTACGCCGAGCAGGTAAGGCGCCTAGGCGAACTCGGCTGCCAGTACCTCCAGCTCGACGACACCAGCCTCGCTTACCTCAATGACCCTGAGCAGCGAGCCGAGATCGCCGAGCGCGGCGAGGACGCCGAGCACCTGCACCTGCGCTACATCAGCCAGGTCAACAACGCGATCGCCAACCGCCCGGCGAACCTGGCCGTCACCACCCACATGTGCCGGGGCAACTTCAGGTCGCACTGGGTCGCCGAAGGCGGGTACGACTTCGTCGCCGAAGCCCTGTTCAGCGAACTGGCCGTGGACGGCTTCTTCCTCGAGTTCGACGACGAGCGCTCAGGAGGCTTCGAGCCGCTCCGCTTCGTGCCCAAGGGCAAGATGGTCGTCCTCGGCCTGATCACGACCAAGCGCGGCCAACTCGAAGACCCCGACGTCATCAAGCGCCGCATCGACGAGGCCGCGAAGTTCGTCCCGCTCGACCAGCTCTGCCTGTCACCGCAATGCGGCTTCTCCTCCACGGTCGAAGGCAACGCGCTCACCGCCGACGAGCAACGAGCCAAGCTGGCCCTGATCGTGAAGATCGCCCGCGAGGTCTGGGGCTAGCCGAGAGGCAAGGCCAGCGGCTGGGCCGCGAGCGTGGCCTGGTTCAGGCAGGCCTGGAACGCCTCGCGAGTGCGGTTGGCCTGCTCGGTCAGGTCGGTGATCTCGGCCAGGGCATATTCATCGGCGGCGCTGGTGGCCACGAGTTCTAGATAGAGGTGATTCCGCTTAGCCATCTCCTCCGCCGTCCGCCAGTCGTTCAGCGCGAAGTCGGCGGCCTGCACCGCCTCGGCGTAGCGCCTGAACTCGGTGACCCGGCGGACGACCGTGTCGTGAGCAATCGTGACCGCCCGCAGGTGCGCGTCAAGCACGGCCGTGGTTTGCGGTCCGAGTCGCCCGGCGGACACGCTCTGGATGTATTCGCCGCGTCGTGAGGTGATCTCGCGCAGCCTGCGGGCGATCTCCCACTCGTGCAGTTTCATGGCACCGGCGTACGACGTCACATCGAGATGGCCTTCCCGGCCGACGTCAGAAGACAGAACAGCGTCTATCGCGCCCTGGACCGCGTGCAGTTGCTGAAGGCTGCAGCAGTCAAGGTCGGCCGGATCAACGAGGTGATGGCGATGGCGGTGCAGGCCGCCTGAAGGTACCTCGTATCGCAGCGCCAGCGCACCGATCGCAGCGATGGCAGTTGCACTGAACCACGGAGCTGACCAGGTCACCAGGAAGCCGACGAAGCAGATGATCAGGACCAGCGGAGCAGCGAACTCGACGGCCAGCTTCCGGTCAGGCTCTGATCTCCTGGTCAGGAGACGCTCTAACCACCAGTGGGCGACAGGCCCGAGAGCCGGATCGATGACCGGCTTGACCTGGCGACAGCTTAGATCCACGATGATCTCCCTACCGCACGGGCCGGGCAGCTGCTGCGCACTCCAAGGTGGGCTGGAATGAGCCATCTGCTCCGTCCACCGTGCAAGGCTCAATAATGGGATTCCCATGAAGGCAGGCGAGGAGGCGGCCTGACCACCAATGGGTGGCAGGCCCGAGAGCCGGATCGATGACCGGCTTGACCTGGCGACAGCTTAGGTTCACAGTGCGTTCCCCAGCTATTGGTCCACACGGAGGTGGGCGCGGTGCGATCGACGCACTCTCCAGAGTAACGCACCAGCAATAGGTTGGCGTTTGTCAGCACCTGTGGCTGGGAATCTCCCAAATACATGATGCCATTGCGCTATGCAGTTGTGTCCTTGGCCGTTGGCTGATGCGGGCGAGGACCTGATGCCAGAGGAGCGAGCCAGTTATGCGAAGGTCACTGGCCCTCTCACGCCGCGTCGTGCGATAGCCGTCGCGCTCAGGCAGCTCAGGGACGACAGCGGCAGGAACCTGCAGGACGTTGCCGGGGACTTGCTGATTTCGCGCAGCAAGCTGTCCCGGCTGGAGAACGCTCAGGGCAGGCCGCTGCTCCGTGACATCAGGGACCTCATCCAGTACTACGGGATCGAAGGAACACCGCTCGCGAACCGCCTGCGGCAGTGGGTGCGGGAGGCGGAGCGGACCGGCTGGTGGGCCGACTTCGAAGAGGTGCTCGATACCGAGGGTCTCGATGCCCGCGTTGCGTACGAAACGGATGCGACCGTCGAGCGCATTTACACGTTGCCGTTCGTTCCGGCCCTGCTTCAGACCCCCGAGTACGCGGCGGCCGTCTTCCGCGACATGGAAGGCAAATCCGACGATCAGATAGACCGGCTCGTCGAATACCGGATCAAGCGGCAATCCGCCCTGAGATCCAGGCTGGACCTGCCGCCGCTGCAACTCGTCGCTGTGACGCATGAGTCGACCCTGCGGCAACTGGTCGGGTCGCCGGCCGTCATGGAGGCCCAGCTAGACGCCTTGGCGGAATTGCCTGTTGACTCGAACACGCATTTGCACGTGCTGCCTTTTGAGGCTAAGCCTGTGTTTACGATGACGTGCATGTACGCTTATTTCGAATATCAGGGCGCGGACAATTTCGAACAAGACCTTGTCCATATCGAGACGCATGCGGGCTTTATGATCATTGATGATCCCGGCCGAGTCGCCCGCTACCGCGACTGGCACGATTCCCTGGTGGGGGCGTCGTTGAGTGAGGAAGCCTCGCGGGATCTGATCCGGGAGATAAGAAGTGGGACGTTATGATTAGCGGTCAACTCATTAGCCTAGCCTCGGCGGCTCTTGCTCTGGCGACTGTCTGTGTCGCAGCATGGCAAGTTCGAGCTAGCATTAAGAATGTAGGCAAATCTAACGCGCTTCCTGTTATTGCTGAAATTTTTCAAGAATGGAGATCTGATCGGTTTAACTCTTCTCTGAGGAGGCTCCTCGGCATTCGAAATGCGTATCTGATGCGCAAGAATTTTAATGCGCTTCCGCGTCGGCTGCGCAGAGATGCTTACGAAGTGTGTTATTTCTTTGATTACCTTGGTACGCTTGTTCTACATGATATCGTAAGCGACGATATAGTCATCGGTGTAATGGCGACGCGGCTGGTGCAGGTCTGGACCACAATGAAGCCGCTGATTTTGAACGAACGAGAACATAGGCTGAGTCATCTTCCAGCGGGTGTGCCGCGCGGATTCTTAGTTTATTACGAATATCTCGTCAAACTGGTGGAGGCCAAGGGCGGCGAGAATGCCGCTCGTATTGCTCAGCAACGTGCGGGAGTGTTAGGATACGATCGCGGTAGACGTAGAAATTGGAACTTGAGGCGAAATGGACGCTAGTATCGTGTAATTGAAGTTCCATTCTGAACGGGACGGGCGGCTATTTGGCCGCGGTACTTCCGACGATAAGGCCGGAATCGCGGTGCACGCCGCCGCGCTGCGGGCCTGGGAAGGCCGCCCTCCCGTGACCACGGCCGTGTTTATCGAGGGCGAGGAGGAGATCGGCTCGACTCATCTGGGCGGGTTTCTCCTGCGATACGGCGGCCTGCTGGGAGCCGACACGATTGTTCTCGCCGACTGCGCGAACTGGACCATCGGGCAGCCGACTCTGACTACATCGCTTCGTGGTCTCGTTGACGTTATCGTCGAAGTCAGAACGCTGGATCATGCCGTTCACAGCGGCATGTACGGCGGGCCAGTACCCGATGCGCTCACCGCTCTGTGCCGCCTCATCGCGACACTGCATGACGAGGCCGGCAACGTGGTCGTCAAGGGTCTTCGTACCAGCCAGCGACACGGCCCTGAGGTCGACGAGACGGACCTGCGGCGCATCGCCGGCCTTCGACCCGGCGTCCAGTTACTCGGCCAGGGTTCGCTCACCGATCGTCTCTGGACTCAGCCTGCCGTAGCGGTTCTTGGCATCGATGAGGTTCGCTGCCTTTCGTTGGCGCGTTCGCCGACGCCTACCCTGGTGCCGCTCTGCTGCTGACCGGCGTGGAGGACCCGGACAGTAAGGCGCACGGCGAGAACGAGAGCGTTCACCTCGGCGATCTTCGCCGCTGCGGTGTGAGCGAGGCCCTGCTGCTCGGTCACCTGGCCGGTCTCGCCTAGACCGGCTGTCACCTCTTTGTCATATGCCATCTTTAGTGATATCTACGCTGCGTTCTGTAATTAACATACCATTGCCTACTACAATGTACGTATGTAGCGTAAGGTTTAAGTAGTTCGGTACGGATTTTTAGGTATGAAAAGGGGCGGGTTATATGAACAACAGGGGAGTACGTCCGCGAACGCGCAGGCTACTCACCGCCGTCGGTCTCTTTACGGCGGGCACGACTGTAGTGATCGCGTCAGCCGCCACCGCGTCGGCAGCGCCGGCCGGCACGCCGGCTGGGCACACGATCGCGGCGGCGCAGCAGCTGACGATCGGGCAAGGTCAGTCGGGCGGTGGGGGTGCGATCGACTTCTGGCTGGTGAAGCTAGTAGGCGGGGACCAGGTTCAGCTTTCCGTGCAGTCACAGGACTTCAATTACTACAACTTCGCGCTGTACGCCCCAGGTACGACCGACGGCAACTTCGCGAACGCCCCGACGCTCAGCGAGGGCACCACTAACTACAACAGCGGCAGCAACGTCCTGACCGTGCAGGCGCCCTACACCGGCGACTTCGTCTTCGCCGTGTGCGAGAACAGCAGCAACTACAACTGCAGCAACGTGGACTCGGGCAGCGGCAACAACCCCATGCAGCCGTACACGTTCACTCCCACGCTGATCAAGGGCGGCGTCTCGGCCAAGAAGGCGGCGGGAGAGGTCAAGGCGAGCGCGACCATCGCCAAGGCGCCTGAGCTCAAGCTGGGGAACTTCGAGGCCGGCGGCGGTAACGCGGCCGACTTCTGGCGCATGAGCCTGGTCGGCGGTGACCGGGTCCAGCTCGCGGTGGCCTCGCCGGACTTCAACTACTTCAACTTCGCGCTCTATACACCAGGCACGAATGACACCAGCTTCCCGCAGGCTCCGGCACTGAGCGAGTCCACGACGAACTACAACAGCGGCAGCAACGTCCTGACCGTTCAGGCCCCCTATACGGGGAACTTCCTGTTCGTGGTCTGCGAGAACAGCAGCAACTATAACTGCGGCAACGTCGATTCAGGCAGCGGCAATAACCCGATGCAGCCGTATACGTTCACCCCAACCCTGATCGCCGGCGGTATCACGGGCAAGAAGGCGACGGACGAGGTCAAGGCCAGCCCGAGGATCGCCAAGGCGCCTGCGCTCAAGCTGGGGAACTTCGAGGCCGGCGGGGGCAACGCGGCCGACTTCTGGCGCCTGAGCCTAGTCGGCGGCGACAAGGTCCAGATCGCCGTGGCCTCGCCGGAATTCAACTACTTCAACTTCGCGCTGTACGCATCCGGCACCAACGACACCAATTTCCCGCAGGCCACCGCGGTCAGCGAGGCCACCACAAACTACAACAGCGGCACCAACATACTCACCGTCCAAGCACCTCGCTCGGGCAATTTCGTGTTCGTGGTCTGCGAGAACGCCAGCAACTACAACTGCGGCAACGTCGATTCTGGCAGCGGCAATAATCCGATGCAGCCGTACACCTTCACCCCGACCCTGGTCGGCAAGCCGGGCACCAAGGCAACTCTGAAGCTTTCGAAGTCCAGCCTCACCGACGGTTCAGAGAAGTCGCTGAAGTTCAGCGTGACCGTCACCGGCCGCTACGGTACTCCGACCGGAACCGTCACGATCAAGGCGGGCAAGAAGACGATCTGCACGGCGAAACTATCAAAGGGTTTTGGCAAGTGCTCGCCGTCATCCAACACCGAGCTGGGTGCGGGAACCTACTCGATCGTCGCCTCCTACGGAGGAAACGGCACCTACGCGGCATCCAAGTCCAAGTCGTCGAAGCTGAAGATCGCCAAGAGATAGCCGCCGGCTGACTCACGGCCCGGCCCCGGCTCTCCGGGGCCGGTGCTTGCCCACATTCGCCTCCAGACCGAACAAAACCGGCTATCCGCCCTCGCCGCCGGTGCGGCAACCGCATCGATGGGCCATAGATGCTGCTCGGCGGTGTCGGCTAACCGCAACGATGGCCCATGGATGCGGTTGCCGCAGCATCGATGGCCCACCGTTGCGGTTAGCCGAGCTGAAATGTTCGGTTAGCTGATGCCGTCGGCTAGCTCGCGCCGCCCTGGGCCGTTCGCCGCCTCGGCAGCCGTTGTCCGGCTGGCGTGCGCAGCATCGGTGGGCCATCGTTGTTGTCAGCTCGGCCTTTTGCCTTAAATGACCGGAGCGCTGGAAAGTGAGCGCCGTGGGCGTGGGCGTGGGCCGTCACCGAGCAGTGGGCCGGGCCGGGTCGGCTTACTCGGTCGTCGGGGGCTGAGTGGTGGCGGCGGTTACCTGGCGGTCGGCGTCTGGCCCGGCGTTGACGGCCGAGGCGGCACCGGACGGTTGCTTCCTGACGCCGCCGAACAGGCCGCGCGGACTGGCCCCGGGTGGCCAGAGGTAGTAGCCGACCGGGAACAGCTTGATTCCGAGATTCTCGTCAACGAGGCCCCAGAGGCCGCGCCGGGCGAACAGCGCTACCAGGATCGCGACGAGGCCAAGGATGATCAGGTACCAGGCGTTATATGAGGCCAGGGTCTGCTGCAGCACCATGTACACGGCGGTGCCGAGGATCGGGCCCTCGATCGTGCCGAGCCCGCCGATGATGGTGGCGAAGGCCATTTCGGCGGTCCACTGGATGTCGAATACCGAGCTCGGCTGGACCTGGAGCTGGCTGATCGCGACGACCGCGCCCGCGGCACCGCAGCCCGCCCCGGCGACGACGAAGACGAGCAGCCTGGCCAGGCCAACCCTGGCGCCAGAACTTCGCGCGGCGGTTTCGTCGTCACGGATCGCGGTGAGCACCAGGCCGAGCTTGCTGCGCAGCAGCAGGTAGATGCCGCCGACCGAGGCTACGGTGACGGCGAGGGCGGCCCAGTAGGTATAGGCACTGAGCAGGTTGGGATCGAGGCCGGCGAAGCCGGGCAGCGGCATGCCCGTGCCGCCGCCGATCGAGGAGAACTTCTCGATGATCAGCATGATCGTGGCCGCGAGTACCCAGGTCGCGATCGCGAAGTAGCCGCTGCGCAACCGGGAGACCAGCCACCACAACGGCAGGGCCACCACACCGCAGCCGATCGCCGCGACCGGCAGCGCGGCCAGCGGCGACAGCCCGTGCAGGGCCAGGATCAGCACGAAGTACGCGCCAACCCCCACGAAGGCCTGCTGCCCGACCGACACAAGGCCCGCGTAACCCGCCAGCAGATTCCACATGCTGGCCAGCGTCAGCACGGTGAACGCCTGCACCAGGATCGAGGTGGTACCCGAGTAGACGATGTAAGGGAAATACGCGAGCACGAGCACGACGATCAGCGCGCCGGCCCCGGTCCAGACGGTGCTGCGCTGCGAGCGGGTGACCCGGCCCCCGAGGGCGGGCGGGCTGACGGGCTGGATGGCCAGGCTCACGACCGCGCCCTCCGACTGGTAAGGCCCTGCGGGCGGAACACGAGCACGGCCAGGAACACCAGGTACCCGGCGAGCAACTCGTCGGAGAGATTGATCTGGGCGCCGATCTGCTGGGCCACGCCAAGCACGATGCCGCCGACCAGGGTGCCCCAGAGCGAGCCGAGCCCGCCGATGACGACTGCCGCGAACGCGAACAGCAGGATCGTGTCGGTGCCTGCCGTCGGGTCGATCTGCGCGTACATGCCGTAGGCGACGCCGCCAAGTGCGACCGTGCCGAACGCCAGGGCGGCCGCGATGCCGAACACGTGCCGGTAGTCAGCGCCGGAGAGCTGGGCGGCCTCGCTGTCGTCGGCGACGGCCCTGATCAGGCGGCCGTACTTGGACGCGGACAAGAAGTACTGCAGTCCGAGGAGCACGACTACGGCGACGGCGAAGGTCAGCGTGAGCAAGTAGCTGATCTGGATCTGCGAGCCGATGCTGAACGAGTCGGTGAGCAGCCCGAACCCGGTGCCGATGCCTCTGGTGTTGGCGGAAAAGAACTGGAGCAGGCCGTTCTCGATCACGGTGGACAGGCCGAAGGTCACGATCAACGTGGTCAGGACGCCGCGGTCGAGCGCGCCCTGGATCAGCGTGCGCTGCATGACGTAACCGAGCGCCGCCATCACCGGCACGACGATCACGACGGACCAGAGAACCGGAACGTGAGTGATGAAGATGACTCCGATGGCGATATAAGCCGCGACCACGGCGAGGTCTCCGTGCGCGAGGTTCACGACCTTCATGACCCCGAACATGAGCGAGAGCCCGCAAGCGAACAACGCGTACAAGCCGCCGGTCAGCACCCCCTGGATGATGTCGTTCACCCAGGTCATGACGCCCCGCTTCCGGTGCTAACTTCCCCGGCGAGGCCGAAGTAGGCCGCTTCGACCCGCTCGGCGGTAACGTCAGCGGGCTTGCCTTCCAGCGTCGTCCGGCCCTCAAGCAGGCAATGGATGTGCGACGCCACCCGCAGGGCCTGGCTCACGTCCTGCTCGACGAGAAGGACAGTGAGCCCGGTCGACAGGATCTGCGGCAGCATCTCGTAGATCCGCTGGACGATCACCGGGGCCAGGCCGAGCGACAGCTCATCCAGCAGCAGCACGCGGGGATTAGCGAGCAGCGCGCGGCCGATGGCGACGGTCTGCTGCTCGCCGCCTGATAGCTGGGAAGTACGCTGCCTGCGGCGATCCCGCATCCAGTCAAAGGTCTCGTACACCCGCTCGATCGTCCACGGGCCCTCGCGCGCGTACGTGGCCCCGACCTGAAGGTTTTCCTCCACGGTGAGCGACCCGAACAGCCGGCGCCCCTCGGGCACCAGGACGATCCCGTTCCTGGCCCTCCGCTCGGGCCGCAGGCCGGTCACGTCCTGACCGTCGAACACGATTGAGCCGTAAGTCGGATGATGCAAGCCGGCGATCGTGCGCAGCAAGGTCGACTTTCCCGCCCCGTTCGCGCCGATCATCGCGTAGACCTCGCCGGGGAGTACCCGAAGCGAGATCGAGTCGAGGGCCAGCAACTGCCCGTGGTGTACGACCAGGTCACGTACCTCAAGCAGCGGGGACACCGGAGAGCTCATACGTCGCTCCGGTGTTCGAGCGATCGGCTGGCCAGGGCCGCGGTGACACCGGTGCCGAGGAAGACCTCGCGGACCGCCGGAGTAGCCAGCACCGAGGCCGGGTCGCCGTCGCCGACGAAGGTACCGCCAGCCAGGCAGATCAGCCGGGTGACCAAGGCGGTCAGCGCGCGCACCACGTGCTCGATCCAGATCACGGCGACCCCGTCGGCGTTGACGCCCCTGACGATCTCGACGAGCTGGGCGACCTCTGGGTCAGTGAGGCCGCCGGCGACCTCGTCGAGCAGCAGCAGCGTGGGCTGGGTGGCGAGGGCACGGGCGAGCTCAAGGCGCTTGCGCTGCAGCAGGCCGAGTCGCTCGGCGGGCAGGTTGGCCTGGCCGGAAATGCCGGTCCGCTCAAGCGCCTGCTCGGCGGCGGCGTAGCTGGCCCGGCGCCGCAACCCGCCGCCCTGCTGGGCGGCGACCAGCAGGTTCTCGAACACGGTCATATCAGCGAACGGCCGGGGCACCTGGTAAGTGCGGCCGATGCCGAGCCGGCACCTGGCGCCCGGCTGCAGCTTGGTCACCGTTCGTCCGGCGAAGCGGATCTGCCCGCCGTCGGGGGCCAGATCACCGGAGATGAGGCCGAACAGGCTGGTCTTGCCAGCACCGTTCGGCCCCACGATCCCGACCACGTCGCCAGGGCCGACCGCGAACGACAAGTCCTCCGCGATCACCACCCGGCCGAACCGTTTCGTCACGCCGTCTAGCTCGAGCAGCGCTGTTCCCGCCGGGTTGCCCGCGGGAACAGCCTGCTGCGGGTTAGCCATCCTGCTACTTGTTGGTCGGCTGGAGGTCGGCCGTGATCTTCGCGTCCGGCAGCAGCGTGTTGTCGACGACCTGCAGTTCCAGCGGGTACTTGGTGCCCTTCTGCCACTGCACGCCGGCCGGCGGCGTGATCGCGACGCCAGGAGCCGGCTTGCCAGAGGTGAAGTCAAGGGGACCGGCGAGCGCCTGGATGTTCACATTGTGGATCGCGGCGGCGACATCGTTCTTGTCGTGCGGGTCGCTGACCGACTTCAGGGCCGCGTAGGCGACCTCGAAGAGGCTGTAGTTGCTGATGTTGGCGTTCCACTGCCCCTTGGTCTCCGCCTCGAATTGGTTCGCGAAGCTGGTGCAGTCCTCGCCGGTGAAGGTCGACTTCCAGGGCAGGGTCGGCACCCACCAGGTGTCGGTGGCGACGTTGTACGCCTCGGCGCCGAGCGCGTAGGCGTCCGGCGGGAAGAGCAGCACCTTGGCCACGGTCGCCAGCTTGGGCCTGAAGCCCTGCTGGATCGACTGCTTCCACATGGCGGCGAAGTCGGGCGGCAACGGCACGTTGGTGAAGAAGTCAGCCTTGGCCGACTTGAACTGCGAGATCATCGACGTGTAGTTGGTGGTGTTGTCCGGATAGGCGGCCGAGAGGTCCATCGTGTAGCCGGCGGCCTTCGCGATCGGCGGGAACACCGCGCGGAACGCGTTGCCGTCCGAGTCGTTCGGGAAGGCGGCCGCGACGACCTTGTCGGTGTGCAACTGATCGTGGATGCGGTTCCACATCGGGATGAAGGTCTCGACGAGGTGCTCGGCTCCGAGGAAGTACATGACGACGTACTTCGGCTTGAGCGTCGGCTTGGCCGGGTTGCCGCCGAGGTTGATGTACCAGGACTCCCACGGAATGTTCGAGCAGATCAGCGGCGTGCCCAGGGACTCGGCCTGGCTGGCTACGGCGTTGACGGTTTCCGGCGTGGACGACGCGAACAGCAGGTCGACGTTGTCGCTCTGGATGGCCTGCTTGGCCAGGTTTCCGGCCCGGTTAACGTCGGACTGGCTGTCGTAGGACTTGAGCTTGACCGGGTAGGTCTTGCCGCCGATCTTGATCCCCTTGGAGAAGGGGCCGGTCGCCTTGATCTTGGAGATGACCCAGTTATCGGCGGCGCCGAAGCCGGCCAGCGGACCGGTAAGCGGGTGAATCCAGCCAATCGTGATGGCTTTCGCGCTGCCGCCGCTGGCACCCTTGATTCCTGAGCTGCACGCGGCCAGAAGTCCGCCCGCGCTGACCGCGAGCGAGCCGGCGCCCACTCCTTTCAGCAGGGAACGCCGTGAGATCGGCAGTTCGACCGGCGAAGGCTGATCTGATTCCTGACGGTCCATTCCGTCTCCTCTGCTTAAGCGCCCGCGGGACGCCGGCGGGCTGAAGATAGGCCGCACCGCACAGCCGACACTTCAGGACAGGTACCGCAGGATGTTCGCTTGGCGTACGACTATACGCAATGTAGAACTTTGCCAGCCGTCCCGGCCAGTGTCAACGCCCATCGGGCAGCGAAGGATGCCGCTTTATCGCGGAGTCAGGAACGTGAGCTCAGGCGCCCTGTGACTTCAGGTCGACCTCGATATGCCTCGCGGTATCGAGCAGGGCGGGGAGGAGGTCGGTGCGCATCGCGGTCATGCTGACCCGGCTCGCGTGCGCCGACACATTGATAGCCGCGATCACTCCGCCGCCGGAGCCTCGGATGGGGGCCGCGATCGCCCGCAGCCCTTCTTCGAGTTCCTGGTCCACGATCGAGTAGCCCAGCTTGGCGACCTCGTGAACGATCTCCCTGAGTTGCCCGGGGTCAGTCACCGTGCGCGCGGTCAGCGACTCGAACGTCGCCTCGCTGAGGTACCGGTCAAGTTCCTCGTCGCTCATCGCCGCGAGCAGCACCCGCCCCATTGACGTGGCGAAGGCGGGGAATCTGGTGCCGACGGAAATCGCCACGGTCATAATCCGCTTTGTCGGGACCCGGGCGACGTAGACGATATGGTGACCGTCAAGCACGGAGATCGAAGAAGACTCCCGTAGCTTGGCGACGAGTTCCTCAAGGTGCGGGGCCGCGATTTCCGGCATGGCCAGACCGGAAAGATAGGCGTAGCCGAGTTCGAGCACGCGCGGTCGGAGCGAGAATTCCCGGCCGTCGCTGCGCACGTAACCAAGCTTGACCAAGGTGAGCAGAAAACGGCGGGCCGCGGCTCTGGTGAGGCCGGTAGCCCGGGCGACTTCGCTCAGGCTGAGCCGCTCGCGGTCCGGGCCGAAGGCCCTGATTACCGCGAGCCCGCGGTCAAGCGACTGCACGAAGTCGCTGTCTCTGGCCGGAGTCGGCTCGCTCTCGGCGATGTCGCCCTCGGCTGGGTCTAGGTCTGGAATAGTCATTGTCATTAAATCGTAACGCTCAGGTGCCCGAGTACCGCGGAGGTGACCTCCGCGGGCGATGCGACGTTGGCCAGATGCGCTCCGGGAACGATGAGCAGCCTAGCGCCGTCGATCGCGGAGGCGATCGCCGCCCCGTGCTCGGGCGGCGTGGCCTGATCGTCCGCGCCGGAGATCACCAGCGTCGGCGCCTTGATCAATCCGAGCTCGCCCCGCAGGTCCATTTCGGCGAGGGCCAGGCAGCAGGACGCGTAGCCGGCCGGGTCGATGGCGAGCAGGTCGGCCAGGAAGGCGTCGGTGAGCGCTGGCGAGGAGGCGATGAACGAAGGAGTGAACCACCGTCCGATCGAACCCTCGGCGACCGGGGCCATCCCCTCGGCGAGAACCAGGTCCGCGCGGTCCCGGTACGCCGGCCCGGACGGCAGGTACGCCGACGTGCAGATGACGCTCAGCGCGGAGATCCGGTCCGGCGCGTGAGCGGCCAGCCACATGCCGATCATGCCGCCGATCGAGACGCCGCAGTAGGCCGCCCGGTCAACCCCGTTCTCGTCAAGCAGTGCGAGCACGGCCAAGCCGAGCGACGCGATCGAGACCTCAGCCGGGCTGGCCGCCCCGCCGTGGCCGGGAAGCTCGTACCCGAGCAACCTGAAGTGCTCCCCGAACGCAGGCACCTGCTGCTGCCAGAGCAACCCGGTAGTCCCGAGTGAGTTGCCGAGTACCAGCACCGGATCAGACATCGAAGAACACGGTCTCTCGATCACCCTGCAGCCTGATGTCGAACTCGTATGAACCGGGCGCCGCCAGCCGGGCGATGAGCGTGTCCCGCCGCTCGGCAGGCACCGACCAAGAGCACCGGGTCGGACGAGTTAGCCGCCGGCCTCGTCGGCGAAGTAGATCCGCGTCACGACCCGGTCGAGCAGCCCGCGCGCGAACACTGACACATCCAGATGCGGCGCCTCGGTTCCCCCGCCAGGCGCCGGCAACGAGCCAGGCTTGACGGTCACGATGCGGTAGTAGCCGTTCACGTCGGTCGCGCAGCGCCCGAAGGCACGGAACCCCTCGGTCCGGGGTTTCCTCGCTCCGCGGGGATCGTCGGCGTGGTCGAACCGGCCATCCTCGTCGGCCTGCCAGGTTTCGACCATCGCGTCCGGCAGAACTTGCCCCGCCCCGTCGGTGACCTGCCCGGTAATCATGATCGCCCCCGGCGTCCCCTCAGGCACGACGAACGGCCCGTCCGGCCAGGGCAGCCCGATCGCCAGGAACGGCCCGATCGTCTGCGACGGCGTGATTCCCAGCGACACTATGACTCCTCCTCGAACACTGTCGCGTCGCGGCCGCGCAGCACGATGTCCCAGTTAAAGCCGAGTCCCCACTCGGGCACGGTGAGGCCGAGGTCGAAGGCGGCGATCATCCGCTGCCTGGCCTTCTCATCGGGCACCGAGTTGAAGATCGGGTCCTGGCTGAACAGCGGGTCGTCGGGGAAGTACATCTGGGTGACCAGGCGCTGGGTGAAAGCGCGCCCGAACAGCGAGAAGTGGATGTGCGCCGGCCGCCACGCGTTGTGGTGATTACCCCACGGGTAGGCGCCGGGCCTGATCGTGATGAAACGGTATCGTCCCTGCGAGTCAGTCAGGCACCGGCCGGCCCCGTCGAAGTTCGGGTCGAGCGGAGCCGGGTGATCATCGACCCGGTGCTTATACCGGCCGGCCGCGTTGGCCTGCCAGATCTCCACCAGCGTGTCGGGCACGGCCCGGCCATCGGAGTCGAGTACCCGGCCGGTCACGACGATCCGCTGGCCCATCGCCTCGTGCCCCGTGATTCCGGATGACACAGCCCTGGTGGTCAGGTCGGCGTCGGCGGCGGTGACCGGCGAGGATCCGTGCATCGGCCCGGTGATCTCAGTCAGCCCCTGCGGCAGCGGCACCAGGTGATTTTTGGGGGCCCTGAATTCAGTGGATCGATAAGCCGGAGAGGCGAGCGGCGGGTGGACGCCGACCGGCCGCTCGTACGTTGTCACAAGCCCGCCTTCGTCGCCACAAGCTCGCGCAGCACCTCAAGTTCATGATCAGAAGGAGGCGCGATCTCCTCAAGGTCCGCTGACACGTGCAGGTCCCATCCGGTTCTCTCTTTGATATCGGCTGCCAATTCACCGGGGTAGATGCCGGAAAGCATCAGCTCAGACGTCGCCGGGTCAGGCTGGAGTACGCCCAGATCGGTGATGACCCGCTGCGGTCCGGCGCCGGTCAGTCCGAGCCGCTGCCGGGCGCCCGGCCCGTCACCGAAGCCAACCGAGGTGATGAAGTCCACCTTGTCGACGAAGGTACGGCGGGACTGGCGAAGCACCACGATGACCTCGCGGCAGGCGGCCGCGATCTCAGGGGCGCCGCCAGCACCAGGTAGCCTCACCTTGGGGTCCGCGTAGTCGCCGCCGATCACGGTCGTGTTGATGTTGCCGAACCGGTCGAGCTGCGCGGCCCCGAGGAAGCCCACGTCGATCCGGCCGGGCTGGAGCCAGTAGTTGAAGATCTCGGGCACGCTCACGACCGAGTCGGCGGTTTCCGCGAGGATCCCGTCGCCGATGGACAGCGGCAGCGTGCCCGGCTTGGCGCCGATAGTGCCGGACTCGTAGATGAGCACGAGGTTGGGCGCGTGGGTCGCGCGGGCCAGGTTGGCGGCCTCGCTCGGCAGGCCGATTCCCACGAAGCAGGTCATGCGGTCCCGCAGCACCCGCGCCGCCGTGACGGTCATCATCTCGTCGGCCGTGTACGTCATGACTGGCTCCCTGCCGGTACGGGCCGCCTGAGCACGTGCTCCTCGAGCCACGCGGTGAACGTCGCCCGATCCCTGCTGATCGGGTCCCAGGCCACATAGAAGTCGTTGTCCCTGACCGAGTAGTCCTGCGCGTAGGAAGGATGCGCGCCACCGGGCACCAGGGCCACGTGCGAGACGAGCCAGGAGGGCAGCACGATCGCGCCCGGCCTCGGCTCGAGTTCGTCGACCACTTCCTCGACCGTGACGACCGAGCGCGACGCCGCGAGCACCGCTTCTTTCTGCACCCCGCTGATCCCCCAGTACTGTACGTTGCCGAGCCGGTCAGCGCGCTGGGCGTGAATCACGGTGACGTCCGGCTTGATCGCGGCCACCGCCGTCAGCGTCTCGCCGGTGAACGGGCAGGTGATGTCGGCCACGCCGGCGGTGTGCGCGGGCAGGTCGGTGCCGCGGTAGCCGCGCAGGATCGCGAACGGCAGGCCTGAGGCCCCGGCGACGTACCTGTTCGCCATGCCCGCGTGACTGTGCTCCTCGATCTCGAGCGGTACCGGCCAGCCATTCTCGACCGCGTCCCTGAACCGGTGCAGCGAGCCGACGCCAGGATTGCCCGCCCAGGAGAAGACCAGCTTGCGCGCGCAGCCGGCCCCGATCAGCTGGTCATAGATCACGTCCGGCGTCATCCTGACCAGCGTCAGGTCACGGCGCCGCTGCCTGATCACCTCGTGGCCGGCCGCGTGGGGGATGAGATGCGTGAAGCCCTCCATGGCGACGATGTCGCCATCCTGCACGTTCGCGGCGATCGCCTCGGCCAGCGACACGATCTCCGCCATCACGCTTCCGCCTCCTCGCCCGGTTACCGAAACGATATCGATAGGCCGCTAAGTGAACAACTGTGCGGTCTGCGAATAATTGTCGATAATATTGGCGACAATCTTGAAGGCGTGGTTGGCGGCCGGGACCCCCGCGTAGACCGCGACCTGGAGCAAGACCTCCCTGATCTGGTCGGGCGTGAGGCCGTTGCGAAGGGCGGCCCTGGTGTGCATCGCCAGTTCTTCGTCCTGCTTGAGCGTGGCCAGCATGGCGAGCGTGATCAGGCTGCGCTCCGGCCTCGACAGGCCTGGACGGGTCCAGACGTCACCCCAGGCGTACCTGGTGATGAAGTCCTGGAACGGCGCGGTGAACTCGGTGGTGCTCGCGATCGCCCGGTCGACGTGCTCGTCGCCGAGCACCTCGCGGCGGGTGCGCATGCCTTCTTCGTAGGTCATGCCAAAAGGCTATGGGCTCCCAAGGCGCGGGCGATGAACGCGGCGGCCGAGCCCAGGTAGGACTCGGGGGCCAGAGCTTCGTCTAGCTCCTCCCTGGTCAACTTCACCCGCTCCTCCGACATCAGCGCGTCGGCTAGGTTCTCGTTTCGCTCGGCGGCGCGCTCGCTGGCCCTGGCGACGAGGTCGTGGGCTTCGAGGCGGCCCATGGCCGGCGCCAGCAGCGCGGTGACGTGCTCCGCCATGGGCAGTCCGCGAGACGCGGCGAGGTTAGCCCGCATCCGGTGGGGGTGCACCCTGAGATCGCCCAGCAGGTCCGCCGCCCAGGACGCGGCCGAGCCGCTGAGCTCGAGCAGGTGGGAGAACGGCTGCCACTCGGAGTGCCAGGCTCCGGCCGCCCGCTGCAGTTCTTGCTCGCCGGCGGCGGCGATGGTGGCCAGCAGCGCCGGGGCCTGTTTCGCGCAGCCGAGGATGATGACCGACGCGACCGGGTTCCTCTTATGCGGCATGGCCGAGGAGCCACCCCCAGAACCCTCCGACAATTCCGATATCTCGGTCTGGGATAGGAGGGTTACGTCCCTTGCTATCTTTCCCAGAGCGCCACAGGCCGCCGTCAAGGCCGCCGCAAGACCGAGTACTCGCTGGCGGTCGGTGGGCCAGGGGAGTGCCGGGGCCGGAAGATCGAGCTCCTCGGACAGAAGCGTGGTGACCTGGATTCCCTTGTCGCCGAGAGAAGCGAGGGTCCCGGCCGCGCCGCCGTACTGGAGCGCCAGCCTCGTGTCCCGCACGACTGCGAGCTGAGCCCTGGCCTCGTCGATGGCGGTCAGCCAGGTCGCGGCGACCAGGCCGAACGTGACCGGGACAGCCTGCTGGAGCAGGGTGCGGCCGGCCATTACGGTGCCGGCGTGGAGTTCGGCGAGCCCGGCGGCCCCGTCGGCGGCTATGGTCAGGTCGGCCAGGATCGCCGTCAGGGCTCGCCTGGCGAGGAGCATCGCGGCGGTGTCGATGATGTCCTGGCTGGTGGCACCTAGGTGCACGGCTCGGGCCGCACCGGGCGGGTCTACCGGCAGCGCCTCGGTCAGCGCCTTGACCAGGGCTTGGACCGGGTTGCCTATGGCGGTGCCCGCCTGGCCGATGGCGGCCGCGTCGAAGTTCCCCCCGCGCGCCGCCTCGGTGACCGCGGCGCCAGAACCTGGGGGCGCCAGGCCGGCTCGCTCGACGGCACGGGCCAGGGCGGCCTCGGTGTCGAGCATGGCCTGGAGCCAGGCTTCCTCACCGGCTCGGGCCGCTCCCCGTGCGAAGAGCGGCGCGAAAAGCCTATTGTCAGTCACGGACTCATCATGTCGCCTTCCTGAGGAGGAGCGCCCCATGCCCGTCGTCAGCCCACTAGCGAGTTTCCGGCCCGCTGTCGGTAGCTGGCGATAGGTTGGGTTCTGTGTCATCTGCGCTCTCGGAGATGCTGTCGCAGTTGCTCGTGGCTTACACGATCGAGTTTGACAACGAGTTCGAGCATTACCTTCCGCACCGAACCGCGTTCGGGGACGGCGGTCCCGGGCAGTTCGCTTCGGAGTCTGGTGAGCCGGTGCGGCGGCCCTGGCTCACCTCGATGGCCATGTGGTCCAACTTCATGCGGTACGTGCCCCCCGAGGGGATACCGCTCGACGAGCTGGCGGGCATGCCGGCGAACCGGGCCGGGCTTGAGCGGTGGGGCTACATCTTCGTTTCGCCCGAACGACTGGTCAAGGCGACCAGGGCGGGCCGGTGGGCGCAGGCCGGCTGGAGTCGGCTTGAGGGAGTGGTTGACCAGCGGTGGGCGGATCGGTTCGGCGTCGGGGTGATTTCCGACCTGACCGGATCCCTGCGCGCCATCGCCGGACTGGCCGGGGCGGGCATGCCGCGGTACCTGCCCATGGTTGGCTACGCCGACGGCATGCGGACCAAGTACCGCGACCTGCGGGAGACCGGGCTGCCGGCGGCAGAGCCTGGGGAGCTTGACCTGTCGGCGCTGCTGTCCGCGGTGCTGCTCGCTTTCACGCTTGACTACGAAAGCACGGCGAAGCTGCCCCTGCCCATCTGCGCTAATACGCTGCGGGTCATCGGTGACGAAGGCATCCGCGCGAGTGACATTCCGCTGCGGGCCGGAGTGTCCAGGGAAGGCGTCGCCTCCTCCCTTGGCTTCCTTGAACGTCACGGCTACATCGAGACAGGCCACGACCCTTCCGGCCGCCGCGGCAAGTACGCCCGCCCGACCTCGCGCGGCGTGCGGGCTCGTGACGGTCGCCTTAAGCTTGCGGCTCAGATCGAGCAAGCCTGGAGGGAGCGCTTCGGCGCCGACCTCATCCAGTCGCTGCGCACCAGCCTGGAACACCTGCGCACCGCCAGGAACGCCGAAGGCGAGCCGATCCTGGCCCTCGGCCTCCGCCCGTACCAGGACGGCTGGCGCTCCCGCAACCCGTACCTGGCCCAGACCAGGGCAGTTCTCAGCGACCCGGCCGCGCACCTGCCCCGCCATCCGATGGTCCTCCACCGCGGCGGCTACCCAGACGGCAGTTGACCCCCGCTGCCCATCTCCGACGCCCGCCGTTACCCCTGTTTTGAACCGTTACCCCTGTTTGAACCGCGCGGGGAGGGTGGCAGGCGCTGCCGGGCCGCGAGGCGTGATCCTGGTGGCTCATTTGGCGTCCGGCCTGGGTGCGTCCAGAAAGCCAACCCGTACAACGCCGCCCCGCGATCACGACCTTGTACGGTTAACCGTACCGTGAAAACTAACAAACCCATCCATAATGTCAGCCGCACCTACTGCAACCCGTACAACGTCACCAGACCACGACGACCTTGTACGGGTTCACTTTCTGGACTCACGCAAACACCCCAAACCTCACCCGCCGCTCCCCGGCCCCTTCACAACCAAGCGCACCCACCCGGACAACCACGACGCCAAACAAGCCATCAGAATCGGGCGTGCGGACAAAACGCCTATAGTGTCCGGTCGCCCGCAACGATATCCCAGCGATGCGGTTGCTGTGCCAGCGGCCGGCCGCATCGATGTCCCAGCGTTGTTGCGGGAACAACATCCCTGGCCCATAGATGTCGTTCGGCCCGGCCGCCGCGCCGCATCGATGTCCCACTGATGCGGCTCTCTTCGAGTGACGAGTGTTCTGTGTTCCGGTGCGCCGCCCGCCCGCCGCTCCGCCCGGCCGGGGCAACTGGCCCCGGCTCCGCGAACCCGGCATAGGACGCATACCGGGCCGCGCGTCCCTGACTTCAGGCCCGGCGTTGTCCCGGAGCCGGGGCCAGGACCCCAGCTCAGGGACAACGCCGGGCCTCGCCGCCCGCGGTCTGAGAGCAACTTTCTGGTAAACCGCTTGCACTGTGGTGGCCTAGGCACTTAAAGTACTAGCATCCTAGTTAAATGAATGGATGAGCACGACGGGGAGCGCGGTGATCGAGTTCCATTTGGATGCTAGATCAGGTGTTTCGCCTTATTTGCAGATAATTCAGCAGGTGAGGCAGGCGCTGCGGCTCGGGCTGCTCGCGGAAGGTGACCAGCTCCCGACGGTGAAGGACGTGGTCGCGCGGTTGGCGATCAATCCGAACACCGTGCTCAAGGCTTACCGCGAACTTGAGTACGAAGGGCTCGTCGCGGCCAGGGCCGGCGTCGGCACCTTCGTGACCAGGACACTGACCGATGCGTCGCTGGCCGCGCACGGACCGCTCCGGGCCGACTTGCAGCGCTGGATCGCCGGCGCCAGGCAGGCCGGGCTTGACGACGAAAGCATCGAGGCCCTGTTCGCGAACACGTTCAGGGCCGCGACAAAGGAGGAAGCCAGATGACCGCAGTCCTGGAAACCAGGGGACTCGGCAAGCGGTACCGGAGGCGGTGGGCGCTGTCCGACTGCACGCTCAGTATCCCGGCCGGACATGTCGTCGGACTGGTCGGGCCGAACGGCGCCGGCAAGACGACGCTGCTCAGTCTGGCGGTCGGTCTGCTCGCGCCGACGACGGGAACCGTCGAGGTGCTTGGCGGCACGCCCGCCAGCAGCGAGGCCCAGCTCGCCAAGGTTGGCTTCGTGGCGCAGGACACTCCGACCTATTCCGGGCTTAGTGTCGCCGACCATTTGCGGCTCGGCGCGCACCTGAACCCGGGCTGGGACGCTGACCTGGCCGAGGGCAGGATCGCCGGGCTCGGGCTCGACCTCGCTCAGAAGGCGGGCAAGCTGTCTGGCGGCCAGCGGGCGCAGTTGGCGCTCACGCTCGCGATCGCGAAGCGGCCTGAGGTGCTGATTCTCGACGAGCCGATCGCCAGCCTCGACCCGCTGGCGAGGCGCGAGTTCCTGCAGACCCTGATGGAGGTCACCGCCGAGCACGAGCTCAGCGTCGTGATGTCCTCGCACCTCGTCTCTGACCTGGAGCGGATCTGCGACTACCTGATCGTGCTCGTCGCGTCGGAGGTTCAGGTGGCCGGCGACGTGGAGACGCTGCTCGCCAGCCATTACCAGGTCACCGGGCCGCGGATGGATGAGGCGGTCGTTCCCGCTGACTGGCAGGTCATTTCCGCCAGTCATACCGACCGGCAGAGCACCCTGCTGGTTAGAAGCGAGGCGCCGATCGCCGAGCCTGGCCTGTCTGTCGACCGGATCGGGCTCGAGGACCTGGTCCTCGCCTACATGAGCTATGCGGGCCGTCGTCCTGCTCGGGACGCTGCGCCCGCGCTTGAGGTGAACCGATGATCTGGCTGACCTGGCGGCAGTTCCGCGCTCAGGCGATCACGAGCGGCTGCGTCCTCGCCGCCTTCGCCATCCTCCTGCTGGTCACCGGGCTTGGCCTGGCCCACTTGTATGACCAGAGCGGCCTGCCTGGCTGTACTTCACACCATAACTGCGAGCAGTCATTGAGCGGGTTCACCGCCCAGGTCAGGGGAAGCGTCTATCAGTTCGTCTTCTATCTGGGGATCGCGCTGATCTACCTGGCACCCGCGCTGATGGGGGCATTCTGGGGTGCGCCGCTGGTCGCCCGCGAGTTCGAGGCGGGGACTTTCCGGCTGGCCTGGACCCAGAGCATCAGCCGTAACCGGTGGCTGATCGTGAAGGTGAGCCTGATCGGTGCGGGCGCCATGGTCGTGGCCGGGTTGCTCAGCCTGATGCTCAGCTGGTGGACGGTGCCGGTATATAAGGCCGCCAGCTATGCGTCTCCCGACACCGGGCTGAGCTTTAACCGGCTGACGCCGTACGTGTTTAGCGTCAGCGGGATAACCCCGATTGGTTACGCCGCGTTCGCCTTCGCGCTCGGTTTCACCGCCGGGGTGCTACTGCGGCGCACCATCCCGGCCATGGCCATCACGCTTGGCGGCTTCGCGGTGATCCAGGTCGTCTGGCCGCTCGTGATCAGGCCGCACCTGATCACGCCGGTTCGCGGCCTGCTGCCGCTGCCCGCTTCAGCTATCGGTGGCGTGGGGATCGGGGCCGGCAACCAGATGACGGTGTTCCCCCTGACCGATAAGCGCGGCTCCTGGGTGCTCAGCGATCAGGCGCTGAACTCGGCTGGCCGGCCGTTCGTCGGCCCGGCTACTCACGCGTGCCTTAGCGGTAATCAGCAGGCCTGCACTGCCTGGCTCAACGCGCAGCATCTGCGTCAGCTGGTCATTTATCAGCCCGCTAGCCGGTACTGGCCGCTGCAAGGCTACGAGACCGCGATTTTCCTTGTCGTCGCCGTCGCGCTGGCGCTGCTCTGCTCGGTGCGGATCAGCCGCCGCCGGCTCGCCTGAAGGTTCCTGGAGGTAATCCGATGATCTGGCTGACCTGGCGTCAGTTCCGCACGCAGGCCGCTGTCGCTGCGTCCGCGCTCGCAGCGATCGCGATCACGCTTGCCGTGACCGGCATCACGCTGCGGGGTCACTATAAGAGCGCTGGTCTTCCCGCCTGTCACGTCCATCATGACTGCCAACAGGTGGCTACCACCTTCATCCACCAACTGCGAAGCGGCGCCATCGGCGACTACTCCGCGGTCTTCTACCTCGGCATTGTCGTGCTTTACCTGGTGCCCGCGCTGATCGGCTTGTTCTGGGGCGCGCCGCTCCTGGCGCGGGAGTTCGAAACCGGCACTGTGCGACTGGCCTGGAACCAGAGTGTCAGCCGTAACCGGTGGCTGCTGGTCAAGATCGGCCTGATCGGGCTGGCGGCGACGGCTACCTCTGGCCTGCTCAGCCTGCTGATCACCTGGTGGTCGAGTCCCATCGACCGGGCGCTTAACTATGCCGGTCCGAACGCGGTCATCGGCCTGAACCGGCTGGATCCAGCCCTGTTCGGCGCCCGTGACATCACGCCGATCGGGTACGCGGTATTCGCCCTCGTGCTAGGCGTTGCCTTCGGCGTGCTGATCCGCCGTACCGTGCCCGCGATGGCGGCCACGCTGGCGGTATTCGCCGGATTCCAGGTTATCTGGGCAAGTTTGATCAGGCCCCACCTGATCTCGCCAAACGTGGTCAGGACCCCGGTGACGAGCAATTTCGACCAGTTGAGCGTCGCGCAGCCAAGTGCACGGATGACCGTGCTCGGTGCCTGGCACCAGGCGGGCGCCTGGATTCTGTCGAACCAGAGCGTCACCCCGTCTGGACACGTCTTTACCGGCCCGGCGACCAGCGCGTGCCTGGGCAATTCGTTCCAGGCCTGCACGGCCTGGATTCTGAGCAGGCATCTCACGCAATTGGTGACGTATCAGCCGGCCTGCCGGTTCTGGGCCTTCCAGTGGCTCGAGACCGGGATCTTCGTAGCGCTGGCCGCGGTTCTGGCCGCTTTCTGCGCCTGGCGGCTCAACCGGCGCAGGCTCGCCTGACCCGGGGCTATCCGGACGGCGGCGGTTCTGACTGACCCGAAATCACCGTATGGTGGCCGGTGTGGAGAACGGTGGTGGCGGCGGTCCTGCTCGCCGCCATGGCGCCGGATACAGGTGGGGGCGGGAACGATGTCGATAGCCAATGGCCTGACCGACCACAGGGACGATCCCTCGGCCTCGGCGATCTGCGCGGTCACGCCGACTAAATGCCAGGCGCGTACCAGGGTCTACCAAGACGGCAAGCTGCACGCCGAGGGCTTTCCCGTCGACGACATCAGCGAATACCTTAAAGAGGAAACGGCTACCATCTGGCTTGATCTCGTGGCACCTGATCGCAGCGATCTCATGGTGCTCAGCCAGGAATTCGGCCTGCACCCCCTGTCCATCGAGGACGCGATCGCGCCGCACGAGCGGACGAGGATCGACCGCTATCACAGTCACCTGTTCCTGGCCGCCTACGCGGTCCGCCTTGACCCGGAATCCGGCGAGCTGGCGATGAAGGAAATGGCCGCCTTCATTACCAGCCGAGCGCTGATCACGGTGCGCAAGGACGAGACGCTGAATATCGGCGCGGTGGTTTCGTACTGGGACGGCAGCCCCGACCTCGCTTCTGAGGGAGTCGGATACCTGTTGCATGGCCTGCTCGACAACATCGTGGACGGTTATTTCACCGCCGTGCAGGCACTGGATGACGAGATCGAGAAACTTGAAGACCTCCTCTTCGCCGATAACCTGCGCGATCAGGGCGCGGTCCAGCGCCGCAGCTTCGAGCTCCGCAAGAGCCTGGTCCTGTTCCGCCGGGTCGTGCTCCCCATGCGCGAGGTGGTCAACACGGTGATGCGGCGCGACCTGCACATACTGACCGAGCGGCTGCAGCCGTACTACCAGGACGTCTACGACCACACCCTGCGCGCGACGGAATGGACGGAAAGCCTGCGCGATCTGGTGACGACGATCCTCGAGACCAACCTCACCGTCCAGAGCAACCGCATGAACGTGATCACCAAGAAGGTGACCAGCTGGGCCGCGATCATCGCGGTCCCGACCCTGATCACCGGCTTCTACGGCATGAACGTCCCTTATCCGGGTTTCGGCCGGGAGGTCGGGTTCGAGGTCTCGCTGGCCGGGATGGTGATCGCCGGAGTCGTCCTCTATTTCATCTTCAAGCGCAGGGACTGGCTTTAGCGGGGCTTACCCGGTGCCGTGACCCCAAAGAGAGGACGGCCGGCCGATGTCAGTCGAGACTAGCGTCCGGATCGAAAACGTGGCTGGCCGCCCGTTCGCGGCCGCGGCCAGGACCGCGACTTCGCCTGCCAGGCTCAGCGGCGACATCAGGAAGCTGCTCGATGAGGTCTGGCCGGTCCTGCGCGACCAAGCCGTCCGCACCGGCCATAACGTCGTCGTGTACTACGCCGGCCCGGCCGTCCTTTTCGTCTCGCGTTTATCTCGCACCAAGCGTCCTGTTCTGCCTGCTATGTCGTAGACGCGGCAGTTGGTCCATCGGGGTACAGCGGACGTGACTCTTTTTGGACTGCCTTTCGGCTAGCCCCCGAGACTTCCCGTCAGTCCGGATAGCGCGGCTACGACCAGTTCGCCGAGCGACACCAGGTCGTAGCCGCCTTCCTGTACCGCGACCACTGGCCGGCCGAGCCCGCCGATCAGCTCTCCGGCCCGCCCGTAGCCGGCCGCGCTTACCCGTAGCGGACTCTCAGGGTCGGCCTCGGCCGCGTCCACCCCGAGGGACACGACCAGCGCCTCGGCACCGAACGCCAGGGCCTCCTGGCCCAGGACTCCGACGCCATCCAGCCAGCGATCATCGCCGGTCCCCGGCGCGAGCGGCACGTTGCGGTTCGCGCCAAGTCCTTCTCCGGCTCCGCGTTCCTCGGCGAAGCCAACGTAATGGGGAAACCACCCGGCACCGGGATCAACGTGCACGCTGCCGTAGTAAACATCGGCCCGGTCATAGAAGATCGCCTGGGTGCCGTTGCCGTGATGGGCATCGATGTCGATAATCGCGATCCGGCCTAGACCCGACTCGCGCAGCGCGGCCGCGGTGATCGCGGCGTTGTTGAGATAACACGAGCCGCCGTAGCTGGCTGGACCGGCGTGATGCCCAGGCGGGCGGCACAGCGCGTACGCGAGCGGCGCGCCGCCCGCGATCAGGTCGGCCGCCGTCAGCGCCACATCGGCCGCCGCCCGGATCGCCTCCCAGCTGCCCGGCCCGATCAGCGTCATCGTGTCGTAGCAGAACCGGCCTGCCTCGGCGTGCACCGCAGCGGGCCGTCTTGCTGGTAGCCCGCCAAGCAGCCCGGCGGCAGGAAAGACGTAAGGCACCACCCGGCGCCGGCCGTGCTCGGCCACGTATCCGCCGGCCTCCCACCGTTGCCAGATCGTGGACAGATGCTCTATCAGCTCGGCGTCGTGCACCGTGAGCAGCGCCTCATCGGAATGCCGCGACGCCGGCGTTGGCCGGGCGCCGGCCTCGGTAACCGCTGTCAGCAGCGCGGAGGCCCGCTCGGGCACCTCGGTCCCTGGCTCCCAGACACCGAGCCAGACCTCCCCGGCCGGCTCATGCCGCAGGCAGTCCTCCGACCAGACCACAGGCACGCCAGCAAGCGCCGTCATTCCCAAAGCTTCCCAGCCGCCGGGACCATCAAAATGTCGGGGGTGCGGCCAGTCCTGGTCGTCGGTCGGTCGGCTGGTTTCCTGCGGTCGGCTGGTCTTCTGGTGCTGCGGGGCTGACGGGTGTCGCGTACTCGTCCTGGTCCTGGTCCGGGTCCTGAGCCGGGTCCTGGTCCGGGTCCGGGTCCTGGTCCTGAGCCTGGTCTTGGCCCTGGTCCGGGTCCTGGTCCTGAGCCGGGTCCTGGCCCTGAGCCTGGTCCTGGTTCTGGTCCTGGTCCTGGTCCTGGTCCTGAGCCTGGTCTTGGCCCTGGTCCGGGTCCTGGTCCTGAGCCGGGTCCTGGCCTGAGCCTGGTCCTGGTTCTGAGCCTGGTCCTGGTTCTGGTCCTGGTCCTGGTCCTGGTCCTGGTCCTGAGCCTGAGCCTGGTCCTGAGCCCGGCCCTAGCCCGATCCCGGCCCTCAGCCTGGTCCCGGCCATGACCTATTCCGGCATCCGGGGCATTTGCCGCAACCGTCCGGCCGGGGCAACAACGATGGCCCACCGTTGCTGTTCGCGGCCGGCGGGCAACGACAACGATGGCCCATGGCTGCTGTTGCTACCGCATCGGTGGGACATTGATGCGGTAGCCGAGGCCCGGCCAGCGACAACGATGGGCCAGCGATGCGGGAAAGCGCCGGGATAAACCGGCATGGAGGAGGAGATGGAAGAGCTCTACGCCGAAGGGCTAGCGTCCCACGGCGGCCCTCAGCCATGCGTCGACGTCCCGCGAGGGCGTGGCGAAGCGTTGGCATGGGCACGTGCAGGCCGGGTTATTGAGCCGCGAAATCATCCTTCCGGGGTGCCGACGTTGTCCGCAAGGCGGAAGGCAACACCGCTGGCGGCGCTAAGGCGCGAGCCGTCAGGGGGCCCCGCGCGGTCAGAGATCCAGGGCATGTGCGGAACCTTCATGCGCGAGAACCGGGAGATCCCGTGTCTCGCCCGCCGGGCTGATCTCCGGTCGGGCCGCCCGGGGAACGCCGAGGCGGTAATCCCGGGATGAACGAGCACGGGAACCCGGCGGTCCCGTAGTACCTGCGAACCTGCCGAACAATGCCAGGGCTGCGGCCATGGCTGCGGAGGCGGGGGAGGAAAGGGGACCGGCCAAGGGGAACACGGACGGTGAAACACGTCCCGGACGCAGTGCCGGGCTGGGCGTGTCAAATGGGCTGGACCGTGTGCGTGAGGTAGCGGTAAGGGACAAGGAGGCACGGTTCACCGCGCTTTTGCACCATGTCACGGTGAGCCGCCTGCGGTGGGCCTACCGGGCGATCAGCCCGAAGGCCGCGCCGGGGGTGGACGGCGTGACGTGGGCAGCCTGGGGGCAGGACCTGGAGCGGAATCTCCTGGATCTGCACGAGCGGGTGCAGCAGGGGCGTTACCGGGCGAGTCCGTCGCGGCGGGCGTACATCCCGAAGGCGGACGGGCGGCTGCGTCCGCTCGGCATCGCCACGCTGGAGGACAAGATTGTCCAGCGGGCCGTCGTCGAGGTGCTGAACGCTGTCTATGAGGCGGATTTCCTGGGTTTTTCTTACGGGTTCCGGCCGGGGCGCAAGCCCCACGACGCGCTGGACGCGCTGGCGGTCGGGATCGACCGGAAGAAGGTGAACTGGGTGCCAGCCGCGGATATCCCGGGTTTTTCGGTCAGCTTGATCGGGGCTGGCTGGAGAAGTTTCTCCGGCACCGGATCGCGGACGAAAGGATCCTGCGGCTGATCGGCAAGTGGCTGGCCGCGGGAGTCGTGGAGGAAGAGACCTGGAGCGAAAGCGCCGGGGCACCGCAGGGAGCGTCGGCGTCGCCGCTGCTCGCGAACGTGTACCTGCATTACGTTCTGGACCTCTGGGCCGTGTGGTGGCGTAGTCATCACGCTCGCGGCGAGGTGATCATCGTGAGGTTCGCTGACGACTTTATCGTCGGTTTTCAGTACGAGCAGGACGCGCGGCGGTTCCTGGTTGAGCTCCGGCCCCGGCTGGCGAAGTTCGGCCTGGAACTGCACCCGGACAAGACCCGGCTGATCGAGTTCGGGCGGTTTGCCGCCCGCGACCGGGCGGCCAGGGGCCGGGGCAGGCCGGAAACGTTCGATTTCCTGGGCTTCACCCACATCTGCGGGACGGACAGGAACGGGCGGTTCCAGCTCAAGCGCGTCACGATCGCCAAGCGGCTGCGGGCCAAGCTGGCCGAAATCAAGGCCCAGCTCAGGCGCCGCATGCACGAATCGATACCTGAGCAGGGCCGCTGGCTGGCCAGCGTGCTGCGCGGGCACACGGCATACTACGCCGTGCCCGGCAACATCGACGCCGTACAGGCCTTCCGCGACCAGGTGACCTGGCTCTGGCTCCGGGCGCTGCGGCGCCGCAGCCAGAAGCACCGGGTCACCTGGGCGCGGATGAAAGGGATCGAAGCCCGGTGGCTCCCCCGAGCCCGCATCATGCACCCCTACCCGAACGTGCGCTTCGACGCCAGAACCCAAGGCAGGAGCCCGGTGCGGTAATTCCGCACGCCGGGATCTGCGCGGGGGGCCGGCCGCAAGGCCGGTCCCTACCGCGACGAAAGCGCCGGGATAAACCGGCATGGAGGAGGAGATGGAAGAGCTCTACGCCGAAGGGCTAGCGTCCCACGGCGGCCCTCAGCCATGCGTCGACGTCCCGCGAGGGCGTGGCGAAGCGTTGGCATGGGCACGTGCAGGCCGGGTTATTGAGCCGCGAAATCATCCTTCCGGGGTGCCGACGTTGTCCGCAAGGCGGAAGGCAACACCGCTGGCGGCGCTAAGGCGCGAGCCGTCAGGGGGCCCCGCGCGGTCAGAGATCCAGGGCATGTGCGGAACCTTCATGCGCGAGAACCGGGAGATCCCGTGTCTCGCCCGCCGGGCTGATCTCCGGTCGGGCCGCCCGGGGAACGCCGAGGCGGTAATCCCGGGATGAACGAGCACGGGAAGTCGGACGGTCCCGTAGTACCTGCGAACCTGCCGAACAATGCCAGGGCTGCGGCCATGGCTGCGGAGGCGGGGGAGGAAAGGGGACCGGCCAAGGGGAACACGGACGGTGAAACACGTCCCGGACGCAGTGCCGGGCTGGGCGTGTCAAATGGGCTGGACCGTGTGCGTGAGGTAGCGGTAAGGGACAAGGAGGCACGGTTCACCGCGCTTTTGCACCATGTCACGGTGAGCCGCCTGCGGTGGGCCTACCGGGCGATCAGCCCGAAGGCCGCGCCGGGGGTGGACGGCGTGACGTGGGCAGCCTGGGGGCAGGACCTGGAGCGGAATCTCCTGGATCTGCACGAGCGGGTGCAGCAGGGGCGTTACCGGGCGAGTCCGTCGCGGCGGGCGTACATCCCGAAGGCGGACGGGCGGCTGCGTCCGCTCGGCATCGCCACGCTGGAGGACAAGATTGTCCAGCGGGCCGTCGTCGAGGTGCTGAACGCTGTCTATGAGGCGGATTTCCTGGGTTTTTCTTACGGGTTCCGGCCGGGGCGCAAGCCCCACGACGCGCTGGACGCGCTGGCGGCCGGGATCGACCGGAAGAAGGTGAACTGGGTGCCAGCCGCGGATATCCCGGGTTTTTCGGTCAGCTTGATCGGGGCTGGCTGGAGAAGTTTCTCCGGCACCGGATCGCGGACGAAAGGATCCTGCGGCTGATCGGCAAGTGGCTGGCCGCGGGAGTCGTGGAGGAAGAGACCTGGAGCGAAAGCGCCGGGGCACCGCAGGGAGCGTCGGCGTCGCCGCTGCTCGCGAACGTGTACCTGCATTACGTTCTGGACCTCTGGGCCGTGTGGTGGCGTAGTCATCACGCTCGCGGCGAGGTGATCATCGTGAGGTTCGCTGACGACTTTATCGTCGGTTTTCAGTACGAGCAGGACGCGCGGCGGTTCCTGGTTGAGCTCCGGCCCCGGCTGGCGAAGTTCGGCCTGGAACTGCACCCGGACAAGACCCGGCTGATCGAGTTCGGGCGGTTTGCCGCCCGCGACCGGGCGGCCAGGGGCCGGGGCAGGCCGGAAACGTTCGATTTCCTGGGCTTCACCCACATCTGCGGGACGGACAGGAACGGGCGGTTCCAGCTCAAGCGCGTCACGATCGCCAAGCGGCTGCGGGCCAAGCTGGCCGAAATCAAGGCCCAGCTCAGGCGCCGCATGCACGAATCGATACCTGAGCAGGGCCGCTGGCTGGCCAGCGTGCTGCGCGGGCACACGGCATACTACGCCGTGCCCGGCAACATCGACGCCGTACAGGCCTTCCGCGACCAGGTGACCTGGCTCTGGCTCCGGGCGCTGCGGCGCCGCAGCCAGAAGCACCGGGTCACCTGGGCGCGGATGAAAGGGATCGAAGCCCGGTGGCTCCCCCGAGCCCGCATCATGCACCCCTACCCGAACGTGCGCTTCGACGCCAGAACCCAAGGCAGGAGCCCGGTGCGGTAATTCCGCACGCCGGGATCTGCGCGGGGGGCCGGCCGCAAGACCGGTCCCTACCGCGACTGAACGGCCGCGCGGAACCGGCTCGCGTCCGGTGAAAGCCACCCGTCAGCCTTCGCTGCGCCTGGTACGGGCACTTTTGAGCGCTTCGTCCGCGCCGCTGCCCGGCGGGCGCATGCCGGTCCGTGCTGTGGGATTGTGCTGCCGCGCCGCTTCCGGTGCTCGGGCCCCTGTGCTGCTAACACAGCGCGGCCCTGCGCTCCGGGTCGGCCTGCCGTTGGACGATCTCGGGGTTCTGAAGGCGCGGGCTGAAGTTGCCGGCTGGGATGATCCCGGAACTTGCGGTCGCCGGGGGTTTCCTTCGCCACTGCCGGTGATCACGGGTTTCGTGTCCGCCTGGCTGGAATTCCCGTGACCGCCAACAGCGCGGATCCCCTCCGACCTCGGTTCCAGGGCCGATTTCGCCCTCTTGTCACGGGCTCGAGGGCTGACCGGGGACCTGCGGCACAGCTCTGCGTAATCACTGGACTCGTGTCCGCCCTCAGGGAACCTCCCGTGATCGCCACGCGCTGCCCTCCCAGACCGGCAGGCGCGACGTAGGCGAGCGGGCGGGCTCGCAAACCAGCACCGAACCACGCATTTTTGCGCTCTTTTCCGGTTGCATTACGGCTGTTCGGCCAGTGCGTCTGAGCCGATCATTAGGAGTTAGGTTCGATTACATCGCGTAACTGTCAGTGGCATCCGCTAGCGTGATCGATAGGTCGTGAGGAGCTGGAGGAGGTGACCATGACTCAGCAGAAGGACTTCCCGCTAGCGGGACTCGCGGATTGTGAGGGCCTGTCGTGGTCATGGCAGCTGGACTTCGAGACTCTCCTGGCTGCTCTCTCTGAGCCCGCACCGTGGAACCGCCTGTCTCCTCAAGTTGCTCGTCCGGTCGCACCAGCCGCCAGTCCTGACGCCGGTCCAATCGGCGCAAGTCCGGCCGAGGCCAATGCGGATCCGTTGGACGCCGTGGTGCCCGACGCTGAGGGACCCGACGCTGTGGTGCCCGACGCTGAGGGACCCGACGCTGTGGTGCCCGACGCTGAGGGACCCGACGCTGTGGTGCCCGACGCTGAGATGCCCGACGCTGAGCCGTCCGTCCCGTCTCTCGATCCGGTGGAGGCTGATTTCATTGATTACCTTGATGCCCTAGACGCGGGCCGGTCGTCGGTGTTCCCGCTGGCGGCGGCGGCGGGCCGGGTCGCGGAGGTGCTGCCGACCGGTCCTGACCTGGCCGCCTGGCTGGCCTGCAACCCGGCCGGCGATCTTGAGGACGGCGCGCTGCCCGGTGTCGCGGCATCCTACCGGCGGGTGGCGGCTTGGGCGCAGGCCGGGGAACTAGCCGTTGTCGCCCAGATGGCATCGAGGTCCGCTGCCGCTGATGACAAGAGCCGGATCGATGAGCACGGCCGCCCCGACAAGGTCACGTCGAGTGCCTGCGGGCAGGTGTCCCTTGCCCTGACCATGTCTCAGTCCGGAGCCGAATGGTGGACCGGCCTGGCGGTGGACCTGCAATGGCGGCTGACCGCGACCGGTACCGCCCTGCGCGAAGGCAAGATCGACCTGCCTCGCGCCAAGGCCATCGCCGAAACTACCGCGCTCCTCGACGACGACAAAGCCAAAGCCGTCGAAGCCAAGGTCCTGCCAAGGGCCGGCGAACAGACGACCGGCCAGTTGCGGGCCTCGCTGCGACGCGCCGTGATCACCGCCGACCCGGAAGGAGCTGAACGCCGGCGGGAGGAGGCGGAAAAGCGTGCCAAAGTCACTCTCTACCCAGACGCCGAAGGCACGGCATCCCTGGCCGGCAGCAGCCTGCCCGGCATCCGTGCCGCCGCCGCCATGGCCCGCATCACGGCACTCGCTCGCGCGCTCAAAGCCTCAGGCGCAAGCGGCGGCATCGACCTTCTCCGGTCGAAGGTCTTTCTCGGCCTGCTGCTTGGCACCCTGCCGCATATCCCGCCCCCGCCCGCCGGTCCGGCCGACACCGACTGCCCGCCCGGCACCGGGCCGGCAGACGGCCAGCCCGCGGATGACACCGGCAGCCCGCATCTTGACGACTGGCCCTGGAATGAGGACCCCGCCCCCGGCGTGAACAAAACAGCGACCAAGGGCGGCTCTCCTGGTAAGGGCGACTCCTCGGGTAAAGGCGGCTCTGCGGGCAGGGGCGGCTCTTCAGACAGAGGCGGCTCTTCAGACAGAGGCAGCTCTTCAGACAGAGGCAGCCCAGCGAGCTGTGACCCCTCAGAGAAGGGCTCCCAAACCACCCCGGACCGCCCAGCCAGCGGAGATTCCTCTGCGGGCGGAGATTCCTCTGCCGACAATGACGCCCGGTCTAGCGATGACGCCCGGTCTAGCGATGACGCCCGGTCTAGCGATGATGCAGGGTCTAGCGATGATGCAGGGTCTAGCGATGATGCAGGGTCTAGCGATGACGCCCGGTCTAGCGAGGCCGCTGGGTCTAGCGACGACGCGCGGTCCGGCGAGGACTCCTGGCCAGACAATGACTGGCCTCAGAGAGACGACTGTCATCCGGGTGATCACGGGCCTGCCGCCGATGCTGACGATCCGTTCTGCGAGAGCACAGGACTTGGCCCGATGCCCTGGCCAGAGGCAACACCGTTCCTGTCGCCAGGGCCCGCTGCGCTGAAAGACCTGCCGCCAGTCGGCAGCGGATTCCTCGACCTGCGGCTGCCGTGGCTCACGCTGGCCCAGGGCGGCGCCGAGCCTGGCTACCTGACCCGCCTCGGGCCGATAACCCCGGCTCAGACTTGCTACCTCGCCCTCTTGGCCGTCCGCGACCCTGGAGTCGATTGGCGAATCGTCCTTACTGATGACGTCGGCCGGGCCATAGCCGTCACCCGGGTCAGATCCGGGCGATCATCTGCAGGACCGGCCAGAGCCGGCCCAAATAGTCGCAGCAGTCTCGTCCATCGCGTCACCGTGATCATGTCAGGAGACGAACTCGGCACCGTCGGCGGCGGCGGTGGCGGCGGTGGAGGCAGCGGCGGCAGCGGCGGCCTGCGACCGGAAGACGACCTCGCTACCTTGCTCGAGGCGATTGTGGCTGCGGCCCGGCAGGCGCTAGGTCAGGCAGCCGAACGTGCCGCTGCTGCTGCCGGCGAATGCGCTCATACCCAAGCCAGCCTGGCGTACCAGGTACCGGCCCGGCTCCGGGAGTTCGTGAATCTGCGGGACCTGACGTGCCGGTTCCCGACGTGCCGGCAGCCCGCCTGGCGGTGCGACGCTGACCACACCAAGCCCTACGACCAGGGTGGCCTGACCTGCTGCTGCAATCTGGGGCCGTTGTGCAGACATCACCATCAACTGAAACAGCATGCTCTTTGGCGGCTCGACCAGACCGCACCAGGTACCTTCACCTGGACAACCCCTGTCGGTCGCACCTACACTTTCCATCCCGACCTGCAAGCCGCCTGAAGCGGCTCTAGTGCGGTCGCTACATGCTATGGACAGCCGGATAGGCGACCGTAATGAAGCCCGGGCCGTGATCGGCGTGGCCGACCACGAACACCTCACGGCCGCCCCGGCGATCGCGGCGAACCTGGCGATCGCGGCGAGCCCGGCGAGCCTGGCGAACCTCATCCGTACCACTTCCGGTCTTCTCACCTTTACTGTCCACGTAGATGCGGAGCGGCTGCTGTTGGATTACCGGTAAGCGATGATGGCAGCGTGACTCGCGCGGGCGATCTTGGGATCAGCATCGGTATCATGCCGAAAGGACCGGCCGGGTCGGTCACCGACGTGCCGGGCGTCGGAGTCGGCCACGCTACCGTCTGGCGCGACGAACCGCCCCCGCCGCACGGCCGGGGCGTCGCCAGAACCGGTGTTACTGTCCTTGACCCGGGCGGGAACCTCTTCCGTGAGCCCATCCCGGCCGGCGGCGCGGTGCTGAACGGTGCCGGCGAGTGCACCGGGTTCCTCGCGGCCGCCGAATGGGGCCTGGCTGAAACCCCGGTCTTCCTGACCAGCACCATGCAGGTCGGCCGGGTCTACGACGCCGCCTGCGAGCTCCTGATCGCCGAAGACGAAGGCATCGGTGCCGATGACGTGATCATCCCGATCGTGGCCGAATGCGACGACAGTTACCTCAGCGAATCCCGCCGGATGCAGGTCACGAAAGAAGACGTCAGGCGAGCGCTCGACGAAGCGAGGAACACCGCTGGCCGTCCGCCGGCGGAGGGCGCCGTCGGGGCGGGAACCGGCATGAGCTGCCTGGGCTTCAAAGGCGGCATCGGCACCTCATCGAGGCTGACTCCGTCCGGCCACACCGTCGGCGTGCTCGTCCTCACCAACTTCGGCCGCCAGGAACGGCTCACGATCGACGGCGTCCCGGTCGGAAGACTCCTTCCTTCCGCCCAGGACAGACCAAGGCCGGCCGCTCGTGCATAGTCGTTACCGTGACTGACGCCCCGCTCGACTCCGCCGCCTGCACGAGGCTGGCCCGCCGGGCCGGTCTCGGCCTGGCCAGGACCGGCTCGACCGGCGACCACGGAAGCGGCGAGATCTTCCTCGCCCTCGCCACCGGCCTGCGCCATCAGAGGTACAGTCGGCCGGCCCGCGGGGGCGGTGAAGCCCTCGACCTTGACCCGTTCTTCGCGGCCGCCGTCGAGGCGACCGAGGAAGCGGTGCTCAACAGCATGCTCGCCGCCCCGACCGTGACCGGCCGCGACGGCAACACCTCAACCGGCCTGCCCGCCGACCGGGTCAGGGAGATCATGCGCAGGGCCCGCGCATGATCCCGCCGGAAGCCCAGCGGATCCCGGTCACAAAGGTCCGCCACGGTCACCACGACACCGACGACTACGCCTGGATGCGCGACCGCGACGACCCTGCCCTGCGCGACTACCTCGCCGCCGAGCGCGCCTACTACGACGCGAGCGCCGCCCGCTGGGCGGACCTCACGGATCGCCTCGCCGAGGAGTCAGCTAGCAGGATCCCGGCCGGAGACAGCAGCGTCGACTGGCCCCTCGGCGGCTTCGTCTACCGCACCAGGACCCCGCCGGGAGCGGAAAACCCCCAGTTCCTGCGGTCAAGACCAGGAGAAGCGGCCGAGCAACTGCTCCTCGACGAGAACGTCATCGGCGGCGGAGGCTACGTCGAGGTCGCCGACCGGCTGCCGAGCCCGGACGCGAGCCTCCTCGCCTGGTCGGCCGATCTCACCGGCGCCGAGATCTACCAGCTCAGGATCAGGGACCTCGCCGACGGCACCGACCGGCCTGACCTGATCGAGCGGGGCTACCCTGGCCTCGCCTGGTCGGCCGACTCCCGTTACCTCTTCTACCTGGTGCCCGACGAGCTGAACCGCCCGTTCCAGGTCTGGCGGCACGAGGTCGGACTGTCGGCGGCGGCCGATACGCTCCTGTACACCGAGTCGGACGCCAGGTACGACCTGACGCTGCAGGGATCCCGCAGCGGGCAGTTCGCCGTCATCACCTCCGCCTCCCGTGACACGACCGAGGTCCGGCTGATCCCGCTGGCTGATCCCCTCGCTGAGCCGCGCGTGCTGCGGCGCAGGCACCCGGGCGTCGAGTACCACGCGGACCACGCCCGCTCAGGAACGTTCTACGTGGTGACTGACGAGGAAAACCCTGAATTCTCTCTGCAAATAAGCACCCTAGGCCCGACGATGCCGGAGCAGGCAGGCGTCGCCTGCACGGCCGTGGCGCCCGCGCGGAGTGATACGAGGCTGCATAGCTGCGACGTCGTTGGCGACCGCCTCCTGCTGACCTTGCGCCGGGGCGGGGCACCGCTGCTCGCGATCACCGACCTGGACGGCGGCAACGTGATCGAGGTCCCGGCTAGCGGGCCGGCTCGATAAGGGTGGAGCACGCCGAGGACTACGACGCCGGTTCGGTCATCATCGCCGAGGAATCGCTGATCCACCCGCCCGCGTGGTACCGGCTCGACCTTGCCACCGGCGAGCGTGAGCTGCTCAAGCGCAAGGATGTTCCCGGCTACGATCCTGACCGGTACGTGACCGAGCGGGTCACCGCCGTGGCCAGGGACGGCACCGAGATCCCGGTAACGCTCGCTTACCGGCGGGAAACAAAGCTCGACGGCAGTGCTCCCTGCCTGCTCTACGGGTACGGCGCGTACGAGGCGAGCTCGGACCCTCAGTTCGCCGTCGGGCTGCCTTCGCTGCTCGATCGTGGTGTGGTGTACGCCATCGCGCACGTGCGGGGCGGCGGCGAGGGCGGACGTTCCTGGTGGCAGCAAGGCCGGCTGCGGGCCAAACCGACCACGTTCACCGACTTCATCGACGTCGCGGACTGGCTGGACTCGTCCGGGCTGGTCAACGGGAGGCGGATCGCGGCTAACGGCTTGTCCGCGGGCGGGCTGCTCGCGGGCGCGGTGTACTCGATGCGGCCGGACCGCTGGTGCGGTGTCGTCGCCGAGGTGCCGTTCGTCGACTGCGTGAACACCATGCTTGATCCCGACATCCCCCTCACGATCAACGAACGGGACGAGTGGGGCGATCCTCGTGACCCGGCGGACTATGCCTGCATCAGGGCGTACTCGCCGTACGACAACCCGCCTGTCGGCCCCCGGCCGCCGCTGCTCGTCACCGGCGCGGTCGAAGATCCGCGGGTTGGCGTGCACGAGCCGGCTGAAGTGGGTGGCCAGGCTGCGGGCAACTTCGGCTGACCGCCAGCCGTCCCTGCTGTTCCGCGCCGAGCTCGGCGCGGGTGCTCACACCGGCCCGTCCGGGCGCTTCGCTCAGGCCAGGTACGACGCCGAGGTGAACGCGTTCATTCTCAGCGTCATGGGGTTCAGCTCGTGACCAGCTCCGACGGCGGCTCGCCCTTGCGGCCCTGAGAGGCGCCGATCGCGCTGAAGAAGGTGCCGAGCCTGGCGACGCCGTTGAGGCTCTGGCTTGGCTTGATGACCGTCGTGCCGGTAACCTTCCCGGCCGAGACGCTCACCAGCGTGCCCCAGAAGTTGTCACCCGAGTTCTCAGGGGCGATCATCTGCCCGGCCGCGGTGCACTTGCCGCCGCCGCACGCGATGCCGAACAGATCACTGCTCGCCGGCTGCGGTGAGCCGATCGCGCCGTTCTTGATCGTGACCACGATGCCGCCCTTGGCGTCGAAGCCTGACCCGTAGCAGGTCGACTTGCTGACGCAGGAGACGCCGTAGAGGGCATCGCCGTTCGCGGTGTGCGGCTTCCCGAGCTTCGTGCCCGCGGCGACGAGGCTCAGGCCGATGTCCTTGGCACCCGAAGTCGAGTAGCCGACCACGTCGCAGTTCCCGCCGTCGCAGGACACGGCGAGGATCGAGGTCGACGAGGTGTTCTTCGGCGAGCTGACCGTATGCAGGCTCAGTTTCCTGCCGTTCCAGGTGCCGGCGACGATCTTCCACGGGGTCGAGAAGAGGTTGGTCCCGGCGACCTCGCAGCTGGTCAGCCTGGTGCAGGAGATCTCGGTGATCGTGTCCCCGGCCGGGTCGCTGACCAGCCTCGTCGAGTTCACTACGCCGTTGTGGTTGATGTTCACGAACTCGGCGCCCGTGCCGGAACTGCTGTCCGCGAGCGCGATGCAGCCGGAGGAGTTCGGGCAGCTCACGTCGTAGAGCCGGGAAGTCTTGCGCACAGTCGACCGGTGCCCGGGCGTGCCGTTGCGGACGGCCACCACGTCGCCGGTGCCGAAGCTGTTGTACCCGACCAGAACGCACAGCTTCGTGCTCAGGCACGAGACTCCGGTCTGAGTGCCGGTCACCCCCCTGATGTCGAGCGCGACGGTCCCGGCTTGCGCGGGCAGCGGAGCGAGCGCCAGCACGGTCAGGAGAGCTGTTGCCGAGGCCGCGAGGCAGGTGCGCAGCGCGGTCTGCGGACAGCGGTCCGCCGACCGCGCTGCCGCTGTTTGCCTACACAGTGACATGGAGCAAATGTAAATGCGAGCATGCCTTATGCCAATACCCCTTGCTGATCAGCGAACCGCCGACCTCGACGGGCTGCGCGACGCCTGTTCGCGCTGGCTCACCGGGCACGGGCGGGTTACCGCTGGCCGGATGCTCGCGACGATCCCGGCCGATACGGCGGTTGACCGGTACGGCGACGGCGGCGTGGTCGCCGAGCTTGAAGCCGAGATCGGCCGGCTGCTCGGCAAGCCCGCCGCGGTCTTCTGCCCGAGCGGGACCATGGCCCAGCAGGCCGTGCTGCGGGTGCACGCCGACCAGCGGGGCCGGCACACGATCGTGTTCCATCCGATGTGCCACCTCGACAAGCACGAGGAACAGGCCTACCAGCGCCTGCACGGGCTCACCGGCCGCCCCGTCGGCGACCCCAATCGCCTGCTCACGCTGGCCGAGCTCGGCTCCATCGTCGAGCCCGCTGCTGCTTTGCTGATTGAACTTCCGCAGCGCGATCTCGGCGGTCAGCAGCCAGACTGGGATGACCTGGTCGCACAGTGCCGCTGGGCGGCGGACACCGGCGCGGCGGCCCATCTTGACGGCGCCAGGCTCTGGGAGTCGGCGGCGGGCTACGGGCGCGAGCCGGCCGAGATCGCGGCGTTGTTCGACACCGTGTACGTATCGTTCTACAAGGGCATCGGCGCCCTTCCCGGCTGCTGCGTCGCCGGACCGCCCGAGGTGATCGCTCAGGTAAGAGACTGGCGCCGGCGGATGGGCGGCACGTTGTTCGGCCTGTGGCCGAACGCGGCCTCCGCGCTGAGTCAGCTCGCGGTGCAGTTGCCGAAGATGCCGGCGTATGTCGAGCACGCGCGGGCGATCGCGGGCGAACTGCGCGGTGTGGCCGGGGTGCGGGTTGTGCCAGATCCGCCGCAGGCGTCAATGATGCACATCCTGCTGGCTACGACCGCCGAGGGGTTCGCTGAGACTGTCCGTGACCTCGCCACCCATCAGCGAGTCTGGACCTGGGCGGACGCCATGACCACGCTGGACCCTGGGGTCCAGCGGGTCGAGTTCTCCGTCGGAGAGGCGACTTGCGAGTTCACTCCGGCCCAGGCGGCGATCCTCATAGCGCGGTTCGTTGCTTAGGACTCCGGGCCTGCGCCCGGGCCTCAGCAGATTCTCGCTGCTGGCCTTGTCTCCCATACGGTCCAGAGCGGCCGATAGCCCTGCTGGCTCCAGAATGGCGCCGACAGCGGGTTGACCTGCGAGTAATGGAGCAGGGTGACGGCTACGCCGGTCGCGTCGGCTTCGGCGTGGTAGTGCCGCACGAGCCCGGCCCCGATCCCCGATGCGCGCTCGGCGGGCAGCACGAATCCTTGCTGCAGGTAAGCGGCCGGGGCGAGCCTGGTGAGCGGGGCGACCCAGGCGGCGGCCTGCGGGCGCTCGGCGGCCACGAGCCCGACCGGTACGCCGTCTCTTTCCGCTAGCCACGCCCAGGGCGCCGGATCGGAGAGCAGCTCGGCCGACCCGTGCCGCAGGCCTTCCCTGGTTCGCGGCCGCTCGACCACCTCGCCGAACCAGGCGTCGTACCTGACGAGTTCCAGCCCGAGATCGGTGACCTCTTCGAGGTCGGCGGGCCGGCCCGGCGGATCCTGATGCCGTCGTCTGGCTGTTCTTGCTCGGCTGCCCGCTCGGTCCTCGCGACTCTGGCCGCGATGACCGCGAACGGGGCCAGGTTGTGCCGTTGCAGCACCCTGATGCCCTCGACGTCACGGCTCGGCCAGGTGACCATGGCGGCCGAGTCCTCCTCGGCGGCCTCAGGGATACCGGCCAGGTGGTCACGCCACTGGGTGATCAGGTGATCGAGCGCGCTGCCCACAGGAGCGCCGCCGATCCTTGGATGCAGGTGGAAGCGGCGGGCCGCACCCCAGGTGAGGCTGAGCGCGCCCGGCTCATCCGTCCAGTGGGCGCAGCCGGCGACGGCGGCGAGGTCCCCGTCGCTGCCCGCCGCCGTGAACGTCGCGCCGCAGCCATCGGGCGGCGCGGACTGAGCGGGCAAGAGCGGGTCGAGCCCGGTCAGTCTCCGCCCGGCGGCGGCTACAACATTGGTGTAGGCAGACACCCTGTCACCTGAGCTTTCTGGCAGCCGTGTCTTCGTCGTCACTCTCTGGGACCATGGCCAGGTGCACTCGCCACTTCGTGATGAGCTCGTGAAGCTGGCCGGTCACGTCGAGCGTCGATCGCGCTTCGATGGCAGCCGTGGCGCACCTCCCTGAGCAGCCTAGCGGCAGGCAATCGCCGGGACGGAAGTAATGTCCTGCTTCCGTTGCCACCAAATGTTGCTTGTTGCATGATGCATACGTATCTAGGCGCAAAACGCCCAGATGGGCAGGCGGGGCACTACTGCGGGAGGATCTGATGACGGAAAACCTGGCCTCGGTGCCGGGCGGAGTTCAGGCACCAAAGGCGAGGCTGGAGCCTGACGCCATCGGCGTAGCTCAGGACACGGTCATCGGCATGGCCAACGCCGCGCCAGGGGTGTCGGTCGGGCTGACCCTGGCGGCGCTGGCGGCGGCGACGGCTTACGGCAGCGGCCCCATCATCTTGCTGACCGCGATACCGATGCTGATCATCGCTAACGCTTACCGCCGGCTGAACCTGTGGAACGCCAACTGCGGGGCCTCGTTCGAGTGGGTAGGCCGGTCAATCAGCCCGTACCTGGGGTTCATGACCGGCTGGCTGATGATCACGGGCACCCTCATCGGAACCGTGAGCGGCGTGATCGTGCTCGCGCCCTCAGTTCTCGCGATCTTCGGCTCCAACGCCACGAGTACGTTCGACAACATCCTGATCTCGACCGCGGTCATCCTGATAATGCTCACGATCGCGATCCTCGGCATCAGGCTGACCGCGCAGACGCAGGTGGGCATGGCGGCGATCGAGTACGTCATCCTGGTTGGGTTCGCGGTCGTCGGCCTGGCCTTCGTGCTCGGTCACCACTCCGGCACGGTCCACATCACCAGCGGCTGGTTCAGCCCGACCGGAGTCGGCGGGCACGGCGACATCGCCGCGGGCTTCCTGGCCGCCGTGTTCATGTACACCGGCTGGGACGGAACGGTCTACGTCAACGAGGAGACCAAGCACCGGCGGGTCAACCCCGGCCGGGCCGCGATACTGGCCGTCATATTCCTCGCGATCATCTTTACCTTCGTGACGGTCGGCCTTCAGGGCGTGCTTTCCCCGAAAGCGCTCGCGGCCAGCGGCAACGCGGGCACCACGCTGGTCACCGTCGCGCACGTGCTCGGCGGCTCCGGGTGGGAAAAGGTGATGGCGCTCTCGCTCGCGCTTTCCGTGATCGGGTCGACTGGCACCGGCATCGTGATGATCGCAAGGCTCGTCTACGGCATGGCCAGCCACCGGACGCTGCCTGAGGTTCTGTCCAACGTCTCCCGCCGCTTCTCCACTCCGGCCGTCGCCACCCTGGCGATCGGCGCGATCCTGATCATCGCGACCTGGATCTTCCTGCTCACCTCGTCGATCCAGAACGCGTTCTTCGAGGTCGTCGACGTGACCGGGATCTTGTACGCCGCGTTCTACGTGCTTACCGCGTTCGCCACGATCGTGTACTTCAGGCGCCGGGTCATCGGCGACTTCTGGAGCGCGGTCGTGCTCGGCATCCTCCCGCTCGGCGCGGCGGCGTTCCTGATCTGGCTGCTGGTGAAGTCGGTGATGTCAGCGTCGAACATCGAGGACTGGACGATGCTCACCGTGCTCGTCATCGGCCTGATCTTGCTGCTCGTCGCCAGGTTCGGCCTCCGCTCCTCGTTCTTCAAGCTGAAGAGGGAGAGCGACCCGGGGACGACCTGATCAGGTCGGCTGCTCGCTCGGCGATGGCGAGGACGGTCGCGTTCGGGTGCGCGTTGGTGATCGTCGGCATGACCGAAGCGTCCGCTATCCGCAAGCCGGTTACTCCCTGTACCCGCAACTGCGGGTCAACGACGGCGGCGGCGTCTGCGCCCATCCGGCAGGTGCCGACCGGGTGATAGTAGCTGCCGACGCCGTGCCTGATGTAGCCGCGCAGGTCGGCCGAGCTGGCGACGTTCGGGCCTGGCCATACTTCGGCCTTTCGCAACCCGTCGAAGGCGGGAGCGGCTCCCGCTTGCCTGACGATCCTGACTCCGGCCTCGAGCCGGTCAAGGTCGCGGCCCTCGGTGAGGAATCCCGGATCGATCAGCGGTGCCGCCGCCGGGCCGGCGGACGCCAGCCGCAGCGAACCCGAGCTCTCCGGCGCGACGACGGCCGCGACGAGCGTGTAGCCGGCGGCCGGCGGCTCGAGCCCGGCCGGGGCCAGGGGCAGCAGGATCGTGAACAGGTGCAGGTCCGGGTAATCGCCGGCTAGCTCGGAGCGCAGCGCCGCACACGCCTCGCCGTTGTTATAGCGGCTGACAGGAAGCTGATCTCGGGAGGCGTACGAGACCATGATGACTGGGTGGTCGCGCAGGCCTGCTCCGACCTCGCCGAGATCGGCGACCGGATCGATGCCGAGGGCGCGCAGTTCGTCGGCCGGGCCGATGCCGGAACGCAGGAGCAACGCGGGTGTGCCGATCGCCCCGGCGCAGACGACCACCTCGCCGGCGGCGCGGGCACGGGCCGGCGCTCCCTGGCTGAGATAACTGACGCCGGTGCACCCGCCCTTGTCGGTCAGCAGCCCCGTGACGAGGCAGTCAGTGGCGACCTTGAGATTGCCGCGGCCGAGGACTGGTCGCAGGTAGCCATCGGCCGAGCTGACTCGCTCGCCGTCGGCGATGGCCAGATCGATCCAGGCGACGCCTTCCTGTCGCGCTCCGTTGAGGTCATCGGTGACCGGGTACCCGTCGGCGACCAGCGCTTCCACGAACGCCGAGGCGACCGGGTGCCGGTCGCTTTCCTGAGCTGGCGCGACCCGGATCGGCCCGGCCGTACCGCGCAACGCGGGATCGCGTCCTTCCGCCTGTTCGCTGCGCTTAAAATAGGGCAGCAGGTCAGCGAATCCCCAGCCGGCCGCTCCGGCATCGGCCCAGCGATCGTAGACCGCCCGGTGACCGCGCACGTGCGCCATCGCGTTGATCGCGCTTGACCCGCCGAGCGCTTTGCCTCTCGGGTAAAGGGCGGGTCCGGCTTCGGCCTGGTCAACCGTAAGCTCGCCCCAGTCCGCGGCCGAGCCGAGGTTTCCCGGCCAGCCATTCGGCACCGACATCGCGCGCGTCCGCTCGGCGCTTCCGGCCTCGATCAGCAGCACCCGAAGGCCGGGATCCTCGCTAAGCCGGGCGGCGAGCACGCATCCGGCCGTGCCCGCTCCCACCACGATGTAGTCGAATTCGCTCACGCCGGTCCTTCCCTCTCAGCCAGCCCCCAGCCCCGCCGTGGGCCGGGCAAGCCGCCGGTGTGCCTCATCAATGGCTGACATAGCAGCAATAGCGACCATATCGGTGCCGCTAACGACAACGACGGGACCTGGGTGCGGCTCTTTCTGAGGGCCGGTGACCATTTGGTGCCGTGGCTGGCGTTGCGTTCGGCGGGACCGGGCGAACGACAACGATGGCCCATGGATGCGGTAGCAACAGCATCGATGTCCCATAGATGTCGTTGCTTGCCCTCGGCGAAGAACAACGATGGCCCATCGATGCTGTTGCGTCCGGCGAAATAGTGCGCCGTGTCCGGGTCGGGGCCGGTCAGGAAGTCGCGCGCGGGGCTAATGCGCCGGCGATGTTGGTCAGGCTTTCTCTGGCGGCTGTGGTGAGGGGATCGCCTGGCGGGAGGATTCGTTCGCAGCGCTCGAGGGTGTCGCGCAGCATGTTGGTCGCGTCGCCTAGGCGGCCGACCGCGTAGAGAGCGTGCGCGAGGTGGACCTTTCTGGCCAGGGTGTCGGGGTGATCGACGCCGAGGATCCGCACCGAGTCGTCGCAGGATTCCTCGTAGAGCCGCAAGGCGGTCGCCATCCGGCCCGCCGAGTGGTGGGCGGCGGCGAGCCGGTCTCTGGCTTCGATGGTCGCCGGGTGGACAGGACCGAGCATTTGCTCACGGCCGGCGACGACGCGCTTGTACTGCGCCGTTGCCTCCTTGAACTTCTGGGAGGCCAGGTAGACGTCGCCGAGATGCTGGGCGCTTTCCAGTGTCTGCGGATGAGACTGGCCCTGGACGCGTTCGCGTTCGCCGAGAACCCGCCGGTACAGCCGGATGCTGTCGGTGCTTTCGCCTGCGGCCTGGCAGGCGTCGGCGAGAGCGCCGAGCGCTTCGAGCGTTTCCAGACTGCTCGGGCCGTGTACTTGCTCGCTGATCCGGTAGGAGCGGTCGAGTACGGTGGCGGCTTCTCTCGGCCGGCCGGCCGCGATCAGGGCGCGGCCAAGGCGCACCTCGAACGCTATCGTCGCCGCGTGGTCTTGGCCGAGTTGCGCCGACCGGTCGGCGAGCACGCGCTGGAACCATGGCAGGGCTTCGGCCGCCCGGCCGGCCGCGAGGAAAGCGGTCGCGAGGTGATCGCTGGCCGCCAGCGAGTCCGGGTGGCCTTGGCCGAGGAAGCGGTCGCTGGCGGCGGCGACCTGGTTCCAGTGCGGGGCGGTGAGAGCGGCCAGGTGGGCGTCTTCCATGCTCTGGCCAAGCCGGTAGGCCAGCCGGTAAGCAGAGCCGTTCCAGAGCCGGTCGCCGGCCAGATTGCTGAGCGCGATCGCTGAGGACCTGAAGCTGTCCATCAGCCATGGCTTCGCTTCGGACTTCGCTTCGGACTTCGCTTCAGGCTTGGCGTCCTCGGCCGGCCAGGCCTCGAGCAGTGCGTTGGCCGCGACGGTCACGGCGGCATCGACAAGCTCGGCCGGGGTCGCCGAGCGCACGGCCGCGGCGATAGCCGAATTCATGGCAATCGTCGGCGGCGTCGGCGCGGGATCGATGGTCAGCAGGCCGGCTCGCTCCAGCGTGACTACGGCCGCCCAGGCCTGCTCCGGGCTCGATTGCCCGCCGGTCAGGTAGCCCCGCGCGGCCGGCGAGGTGAAGACGGTGCCGGGGATGCGGTTGAAATCCAGCCAGGAAGCCAGGATCAGCATCGGCTGGACCGGCCCGAGCCGAGACAGCCGGTCGGTGTGCTCGACAGAAAGGATCCAGCTGATCGCCGCGGTCGATGACTGCCCGCCTCTGCTGAGCTGGTCAAGCTTGCGCAGGAAGATGTCCTGGTACTCGCGGCAGGACAGGGCGGAGGTGCCGATCACGGAACTGGCCTGCACCAGGGCGAGCGGCTCTCCGCCCAGATGATCGACCAGGTCGATCGCGCCGCTGCGCTGGCCGCGATCCTCGGTGAGGCGGTCCATCAGGTAACTGAGCGCCTCCCGGCGGCTGAACCCAGGAATGCCGAACACGGTGACCTGATCAGGGTCGAGACCAGCCGGGTCGGCGACCGTGAGAAGCGTCCGGCCTGAGCGTCCTGAGGGCCAGAGTCCCTCGAGGTCCCAATGGCTCGCCAGGCCGTCAAGCACCACCAGCCATGACCTGTCGGTCTCGGCCAGCCAGCCGACGAAGCGGGCCGCCACGGAATCGGCATCGCCGGCCGCGTCTATCCCCATGGCCGCGACCGCCGCGGTCGCGTAGCCGGTCAGGATAGCGGCCCGGTTGGACGCGGTAATCCAGACAAGCAGGTCGAGTTCGCTTGCCTTCCACAGCGACTCGGCCAGGTAAGAGGCGAGCTGAGTTTTGCCGCACGACCCGAACCAGTCGGGTGCGCCAGGGGCACTCGTCCTGGCCGGGGCGAGCGCGACCGTGTTTCCTGGCGCCAGCGCTTGGCCCAGGCCAGGCGCCGACTCTGGCCTGCTGATGAAGCCATCAGCCAGCGGCGGCACCAGGCCTGACCGGATTGGCCAGATGACCTGGCCTCCCGGCGATTCCGTGGAATCCGGCACCATGACTGGATTGTTCACTTATGCCCGCTTGGTAGGAATGAGTAACACTTCCGGGGAGGTAAACCTCAACGATACGGCGAAAGAAGTACCCGCACGGCAGTTCGGGGTAAATGTCCGCCAACCTCGGGAATCTTAGCGGTTCTGGTCGGGCTTACTAACGATTGCATCGTGGTTAGCAGCACCGTGGTTAGCAGCACTGTGGTTCACCGCGATATCGTGCACGATGTCGCCTATACCACGGACAAGGCCATGCCTGCGCCTGATCAGATCGGCGACTAGTCCAGTCCAGCCGGTTTGATGGCTAGCGCCGAGCCCGGCACCGTCGTCACCCTGGAAATACTCGCTGAACAACAGGTTGTCCCGCCACGCCGGATCCGACCGAAGAGGCTCGGTGCCGCCGAAACACGGCCGGTGACCGTACTCGTTTAGCTCGAAGATCCCGACCAGACGATCGCACAGGTCGCCCGCGATCTGATCAAGCGGCAGCTTGCGGCCTGAGCCGGTCGGGTACTCGAACGTCAGGTCGTCCCCGAAGAATCGGTGGTAACGCTCAAGTGCGCTGATGATCAGATAGTTGATAGGGAACCAGATTGGCCCGCGCCAATTCGAGTTGCCGCCGAAAAGCGAGGTAGTCGATTCCGCCGGTTCGTAGTCTATGGAGGCCTGAAAGCCTTCCACGTTGATCGCGTACGGATGTTCCCTGTGCCAGGCCGACAAGGCCCTGATCCCGTGCGGGGACAGGAATTCTGACTCGTCGAACAGCCGGGTGAGAATCCTGGCCAGCCGGTCTGGCCCGGCGAGGCTGAGCAGCATCCGCTGATGGCCTGGCTCGCCCTGGTACTGGCCGGGGTCGGCCAAGGCCGGGATCTCCCCTTGCGAGTCGGTCGCGTCCTGGCCGGCGAGGAAGCTGGCGAAACGCTTGCCGACCGCCATCGAGCTTTCGATCGAGCCCTGGTCGATCACGCCCATCGCCAGCGCCGGGATCACGCTGGCCACCGAATGCACCTTGCAGCGACACTTCCTGGCCGGAAGCGGTGACCAGCCGGTCGTAGTACATGCCGTCGGCCTCGTCCCACAGGCCGAGTCCGTCAAGCGCGTCCTTGATGGCCGCGAAGTGCTCGAGGAACTTCATCACCAGGTCGGTTCCCGGCCGCTGGCCCGACCAGTGCAGCGTCAGCGCCATCGTGGCCATCGCCATCGCGTAGAAGCCCATCCAGCCGGTGGCGTCCGACTGCTCGAGCAGGCCGCCGACCGGCAGGTGCGAACGGTCGATCGGGCCGATGTTGTCGAGGCCGAGGAAGCCGCCCTCGAACAGGTTGTTGCCCTCGGCGTCCTCGCGGTTGATCCACCAGGTGAAGTTGATCAGCAGCTTGTCGAAGATCCGGCTGAGGAAGTCGATGTCGGTGCCGCCGTCGACCGCGAACACCTCGAGCGCGGCCCAGGCCTGCACCGGCGGGTTCACGTCGCTGAAATCCCACTCGTAGGCGGGAAGCGCACCGTCTGGATGCTGGAACCACTCCCGGCACAGCAGGATCAGCTGGTACTTGGCGAACGCCGGGTCGACGTGCGCCAGGGCCACGCAATGGAAGGCCAGGTCCCAGGCGGCGAACCAGGGATACTCCCACTTATCCGGCATCGACATGATGTCGAAGGCGTCGAAGCTGCGCCAGCGGCTGTTACGGCCGGTCTTGCGCCGCTCGGGTGGCGGCGGCTGGGCCGGGTCGCCGTCAAGCCAGCGGGCCACGTCGTAGTAAAAGAGCTGCTTGGACCACAGCATGCCGGCGAAGGCCTGGCGCATGATCAGGGCCTGGTCGGCGCCGGCGTCCGGCGGGGTCAGCTCGGCGTAGAACTCGTCGGCCTCAGCCTTGCGCTTGGCGACTACCTGGTCGAACTCCGGCCCGAACGGGTCAGGGCCGGCCGGGCTCGGCTTGCGCAGCCGCAGCCTGATCTCGGTCGTCTGTCCTGGCATCACCGTGAGCCGGTACCAGGCCGCGCACTTCGTGCCGGTACGTTCGGGATTGACCGTGGCGGTCCCTCGGAGGACGTGATCCCCGATCCCGTCCTTCGGGTATGGGGTGATCGCCTCGCTGCCGTACAAGAGTGCTGTGTTGGTCTGATTGTTGCAAAAAAGAAGTTCTGGCGACCTTCCGTCCGGGCCGGGGCCTGGCGAGCAGTTCGAGTTCGCCGATAAAGGGGTGTTCGACGCTGACCCTGGAGGGGCCGGTCGCCTTCATGGCCGGCTCGCGCTTGCCTTCTTCCCAGGACCAGGTGTCGCGGTACCAGGCGGTCGGCAGCAGGTCGAGGCTGGCTTGGTCGGGGCCTGAGTTGGTGACCTCGATCTTGATCAGGATGTCGTCGGGGTCTGCTTTGATGTAGTGGACCTCGACGATCCAGAACCGGTCGTCGTCGAAGGCGCCCGTGTCGAGCAGTTCGTACTCGGGCTCGTCCCGGCCGCGGTTGCCGTTCTCGCTGAGCAGTTCGGCGTAGGGGAACTCGGCCTGGGGGTAGTGGTAGCGCCAGCGGTTCCAGGTGTGGCTCGGGGTGGCGTCCAGGTACCACCAGTACTCCTTGACGTCCTCGCCGTGGTTGCCCTGGGTGCTGGTGAGGCCGAAGAGGCGCTCCTTCAGTACCGGGTCGTTGCCGTTCCACAACGCCAGGCCCAGGCACAGCCGTTGCTCGATGTCGCAGAAGCCGGCGAGGCCCTCCTCGCCCCAGCGGTAGGCGTAGGACCTGGCCCGGTCGTGCGACACGTAGTTCCAGGCGTCGCCGTCCGCGCTGTAGTCCTCGCGGACCGTGCCCCACTGCCGCTCGCTGACGTAGGGACCCCAGCGGTACCAGTCGCCGGCCTTCTTCAGGCCGTACTCAAGGCGGCCGAATCCCTTTACCCGATCGCGTTCCGCGCCCACCACGACCCCCTGGTCCGGCTGCCTTCCTTGGTCGTGCCGCATGCTATATGAGGTAAGAACGGAATTCTGGCAGGAAGGCGGACTTGATGGGCGCACTAAGTCCAGAAGCGGATCCTTCTGAGGTCGGGCTTGACGCTGACCGGCTCTCGCGGATCGAACGGCACTTCGCGGCTTACGTCGACGATGGCCGGCTGCCCGGCTGGCTGGTTACCGTCAGCCGGGGCGGGAAGCTTGCCTACGTTTCCGCGTACGGGCGCCGCGACGCTGAGGCCGACCTGCCGGTGACGACCGACACGATCTGGCGCATCTACTCGATGAGCAAGCCGGTGACCTCGGTCGCGGCGATGTGCCTGTACGAGGAGGGCGCGTTCGAGCTGACCGACCCGGTCAGCAAGTTCATTCCCTCGTTCGCCGACGTCCGGGTCTTCGCGGGCGGGTCAGACATCAGGTCCGTGACCGTGCCGGCTGTGGAGCCGGTGCGGATCTGGCACCTGCTCACGCATACCTCCGGGCTGACCTACGGATTTCACCGGTCCCACCCGGTCGACTCGATGTACCGGGCACGCGGGTTCGAGTGGGGGACGCCACGCAAGACCGACCTGGCTGCCTGCTGTGACCAGTGGGCCGCGCTGCCGCTGCTGTTCCAGCCTGGGTCCGAGTGGAACTACTCGGTGTCGACCGACGTCCTCGGGCGAGTCGTCGAGGTCGCCTCGGGCCTGAGCCTGGACGAGTTCTTCTCGCGGCGGATCTTCGAGCCGCTCGGGATGACCGATTCCGGGTTCTTTGTCGGGGAGGGTGAGCGGGAACGGCTGGCGGCGCTTTACGGGGTCGGTACCGGGCGGAAGGCGGTCAGGATTGACGCGATGGGATACGTGGCCGATCACCGGCCCACGTTCCTTGGCGGCGGCGGGGGACTGCTGTCCACGGCCGGGGACTACCAGCGGTTTACTTCGATGCTGCTCGCCGGGGGCTCGCTTGACGGTGTCCGGATCCTGAGCCCGCGGACAGTGGACTTCATGATGACCAACCAGCTTCCTGGCGGTGCTGACCTGGACAGCTTCGGCCGGGCGTTGTTCGCGGAAGCGCCGTTCGTTGGCGTGGGGTTCGGGCTCGGATTCGCGGTTGTCCTCGACGCGGCGGCGGGGAAGGTCCTGACCGGGGTCGGCGAGGCGTCCTGGGGCGGCGCGGCGAGCACGGCGTTCTTCGTGGACCGGGCGGCCGGGCTGAGCGCGTCGTTCTTTACCCAACTGCTGCCGTCAAGCTCGCACCCCATCAGGTCCCAGCTGAGGCAGCTCGTCTACCAGGCACTCACCGACTAGGCCGGGCCGCCGCGGGTCGAGCGGTGGGCGCCGGCCGGGCGGCTGGAAGGAACCTTCGCCTCGGCTGACGCGGTCGGCGCTTCGGTCTGTTCGGCGCTGGCCTGCTGGCGCTGCGCGTCCTTGCGCCGACCGTTGAGGTAGTGCGCGACCAGTCCGAGGATGAACAGCACGAGGAGCGCGGCGCCGATCAGCGAGAAGGAGTGGAACAGGTTGGTCATCCTGCTGCCGATCTGATAGCCCAGCACGCTGAGCACGGTGGCCCAGATGGCCGTGCCGATCAGGCCGAAGATCGTGAACGGCACGAAAGGCACCTCGACCGCACCAGCGCCGAACGAGGCGAAACACCTGATCAGGGGCAGGACGCGGGCCACGGCCACCGTCCAGCTACCTCGGTTGGCGAAGAATCGCTCGGCCCGGTCCAGGTCGGAATTACTGACCAGGACAAACTTGCCGTACCGGTCAAGGAGCTGGTGACCGCCACGTCGGCCCGCCCAGTAGGACGTCAGGGAGCCTCCCATTTCGGCCAGCGTCCCGATGACGATGACCAGCACCAGGCTGAACTGGTGGTTCGTCGCTGCCAGCGCGCCCGCCGCCGCGAACGTGATCTCCGAGGAGATCGGAATGCAGCAGGCTTCGACGAACGCGAAGAGGATCAGCGCCAGGTAGCCATAGCTGGTCAGAAAGTGCTCCATGCGAAAAGTTCTACCGCATCCCTGCCCGTGCCCTCGCCGCAGTACAAGAAACTAGCCAGTAATTAACGCTTCTGTGCCCGGGAGCAGGTCGCCGTGCGGACGCGGGCGTCGTACCCTATGGGTAAGTAGCCAAGTGGGTTTTACCGCAATGCCCCCTCGTGAAGAGATGGAAGAGCCGGAACCCCGATCCGAGCCGAGACGCATCGGGAAGGTAGTGCGCAATGACCGCCGAGTCCATGTCCTACGAACGGGAGCAATTCGAGACTGTCGCCGAGGTTGAGGTCGACAGCCGAGGGCGCGTGAGCCTGGGCAAGGCCGGTGCCGAGCCTGGACGGCGCTACCGGGTCGAACAGCGCGTAGACGGAGTGCTGCTGCTTATCCCGGTCGTGTCGATCCCTGAGCGCGAGATGATTGTCTGGCGCAACCCAGAGCTGGCTTCCGAGATCCGGCAAGGGCTCATGGAAGCTGAGCACGGCACCACAGTCGACCTCGGCAGCTTCGAGCAGTACGAGAACGATGAGGACTGAGCAGGGTGACGTTCAAGTTGAGGTTCGCCTCGGCGGCCGCGCAGACGCTCAAGGCGTTGGAGGGCGGTGATCCTAATGACCTGGCCAAGTTGGCCAAAGTTCGCCGCGCTCTAGCTCGCCTTGAGCAAAATCCCAGGCATCCGGGTCTGGCGTCGCATCCCTATGAGAGCTTTCCCGTTGATCGCGACATCAAGGTCTGGGACTCCTACGTCGAGAACAACACGCCCTCAGCGTGGCGGATCTTCTGGCGCTACGGCCCGAACGAGCCAGACCAGTCGGCAGTAATCACAGTCCTGGCAATCGGACCGCATCCCTGAGTGACGCCAGTTGTCCGTGAGCGATCAAAGCGCGAACGGGCGGGCGCGAGATAGCAACATCTCGCGCCCGCCCGTTACTGATTGTGCTGTGCCCCGCCTCCTACGGGGGCAGGAGGCGGGGCACAGCAGGCGCGGCGTGACCCTGGGGGGTGGGCCTCGTACCGCGGGTCCGCAGTTGGCCGCTGGGGGGAGCTGGCCGGTGCGGGGGGTTAGGCCAGCGGGGGGAGCTGGCCGTCATGGTCATATTGTCTAACGTCCTGGTCACACGATTGCATTCCGATAGGACGAGGTGATGCGGGTCACGACCTGTACGTCACTGCATATCCCTTATCAGTACATGTGCCGGGTCACCGCGCCCACGAGGTTCGCTGCCTGCGCTTCCCACCTCGCGTAGGCGTAGGGGAAGCCTGACGCCTGCACGCCTTGCGCGGACTGCCAGAGCGGCTCGTTGGCCCAGGCTGGGTTGGCGGCCTGGTAGTGGTGCAGTGCGCCGAGGAAAGCGTCGCTGGCGTAGGCCGGGTGGAGGATCTGGGTGGCGCTCCCCCAGCCGCAGGACGGGCGCTGCTGGAAGAGGCCGAGCGAGTCGCGGTCGCCGTGGTTGATGTTAAGCAGGGTGGATTCCTGCATGGCGGTGGCGACGGCAATGACCGCTGACCGGACGCCCATCTTCTTGCCGAGGGCCTGATGCACGATGGTGGCCGCGTTCTCGTAGCGCTCGGGGGTCATGGCCATCCAGGTCTGCGGACCGCTGGTGCCCAGCGGCGTGAGCCGGTCGGACGCGGGGAGCGTGGCCGGGCCGGACGCCGGGCGACCGGCGATCACTCGCTCGATCGCCAGCCAGGTGTGCAGGTGGGCTGGGTGGCTGACCTGGTGGGCGGTCAGATGATCGCGCCTGATCTTGATCGCGAAGGTGGCGTTGATGGGGCGGGTGTTTTTGGTCTGGCCGGACTTGGCCAGGGCGACGGCCTCCGCCGCTGGCCGGGCCTGAGCCGGCGGGCCCGACAGGCCGAAACCGGCCGCCGTGCCGGCTCCGACGCCCGCCAGGGCCAGGCCGGTGCCGACGTAGGCGAGCTGCTTCCTGGTACCCCCGCTGGTCAGGTGCGCGCGGAGGGTTCTGGCTCGATCAGGCAGGATTCTTAGTGCTCGGGGAGTGCGGGTCAAGGAGGGGGTTCCTTTCGTGCTGACCCGCCGCCGCCCGGTCACTGGACATGCGTCAACCTGATCGTGACCGGTGCTCTCGCCGTCGGACGTTCTCCGGCTGGCGGTTCGGCGCGTGCCTCTGGGACGTACGTTGCGATCGCGGCACGCGCCTCGCTGGTTCAGCGCGGCGACTGTGACAGGTGCGCGGGGGGTGCGCCCGGCCCAGCCAGCCTAAGCAAGCGGGAAGTTAACTCGATCCGGATGGGGGTTCGGATCAGCTCCCCGGCGGGGGTCACAGTCAGTAACGCAATGATCACGCGATTGCATTCCATCCGGCCCCCCGTGATCCGAGTCACGGTCGGCGACCCGGCCAAGCAAATCGACCTGGTCGGGCATACTGGGAAATGGCCGGGGTAGCCGCCGCGTCGAGTCGAGACCGCTGGAGGGCAACGTGCTGGGGACAGGCAAGACGGGCAAGTCGTCAAGGCGAGCGCCGCTGCTGACGGTGGCCGCGGTCTGCGTAGTCGGACTGCTGGCGGCCGGCTGCCAGGCAGGGACCTCAGCGGCCGGGGGCTCAAACAACGGGCCAAAGAGCACTGCCAGCGCGAAGCCGACCGCGTCGAAGACGCCATCGACCGGCATCACGATCAGCCCCGCCGACGGCAGCCATGACGTCGATCCAGCCCAGGGCATCACCGTCACCTCAAGCCAGGGCAAGATCAAGACCGTAACCGTCACCGGCGACCCGGTCACCGGCACCATGAACTCCGCGAGCACGGCCTGGCACAGCCAGTGGACCCTCCCGGTCAACGCCACCCTCACCGTCGCGGTCACGGCGACTGACTCCGCCGGGCAGACCGTGCACCAGACGAGCACGTTCAAGACGCTGAACCCCAAGACCACGTTTACGACCGAGATCTTCGAGGGCTACCAGAAGCAGTACGGCGTCGGCATGCCGGTCATCCTGACCTTCAGTCATCCGATTACCAACCGCCAGGCGGTCGAGAACGCTCTGGTGCTCTCCACCTCCAAGCCGGTCGTCGGGGCCTGGTACTGGGACAACAGCGAGACCCTGATCTTCAGGCCCAGGCAGTACTGGCCGGCTGAACACCAGGATCAGCTTCACCGGGCACCTGAACGGGGTCGAAGGCGCGCCGGGAGTGTACGGCTTCCACACCCTGACCCAGCAGTTCCACATCGGCCAGTCGCTGATCGTGGTCGCCAGCACCACAACGCACCACATGAAGCTCTACAAGAACGGCAAGCTGTACCGTACCTGGCCGATCAGCTCGGGCCGCCCCGGCGACGCGACCCCTAACGGCACCTACGTGACCATCGACAAGGGCAACCCGGTCCTGATGAAGGGGCCGGGCTACCGGCTCGAGGTTCCCTGGTCGGTGCGGTTCACCTGGTCGGGGGACTACCTGCACGACGCTTACTGGTCGGTCGGCGAGCAGGGTTTCACGAACGTCAGCCACGGCTGCGTCAACATGGCGCCGGCCGACGCCGAGATCTACTACAAGATGGCCGTGCCCGGCGATCCGGTGACCGTGCTCGGCAGCCCCAAGCCCGGGGTGCCCGACAACGGCTGGACCTACTGGTTCCTGAGCTGGCAGCAGTTGCTCGACGGCAGCTCGCTGCACAAGGCCGTCATGGCGGACAAGAAGGGCAGCGCCTTCGTCAGCCCGGCGACGCTCACCTCGGCGACCGGGTCAGCTCCGGTTGACCAGCCGTGGTCGAATAACGCTTTCGCCGGCTGATCTTCAAGACGTTCTTCATTCCGCCAAGAAGACCTAGCACGACGACGGCGATCGCGAACCAGGGGACAAAATCGCCGTACCGGTCGAACGGCGTCCTTACCGAGGCGGGCGGCAGCGCGACGGTCACCTTCAGCACGCCGCGCTGGCTAGAGCCCAGCCAGCCGAGCAGCCGTCCCCGGCTGTCGAACGCCGCCGAGTCCCCGGTCAGGGCGGCCTGCACGGTTGGCCGGCCAGTCTCCGCCGCGCGCAGGGCCGACAAGGACGCGTGCTGCTCGAGCGCCCAGCTGCCCTGGAACGTCGAGTCAGAGGTCTGGTAGATGATCACCTGGGCGCCGTGGTCGGTGTCGACGGCCGACATGTCGGGGAACGATGACTCGAAGCAGATCAGCACGCCGAACGTGAGCGGCCGCCCGTCAGGGAGCGTCGTGGTGAGGACGTGGGCGCCGGTACCGGAGATCATGTTCTCCGAGGCGGCCTTGCTGACCTTGGTGAGCCAGCCGAGCAGGGACCTGAACGGTATGTACTCGCCGAACGGGACCAGCCTGGTCTTGATGTAGGTGCCCTCGATGCCGTTACGGTCGAGCAGCACCGCGACCTTTGACTTGGCCCCGGACGGGCTCAGCGCGTCCTGGTCGACGAGCAACGGGGTACGGACCTGGCCAGATAGCGCGACGAGGCGGCGGAGCACGGCGTGGTCCGAGTACAGGTCGTAGCCGACGCTGCTCTCGCCCCAGACGATCAGGTCGGCCGGGCGGGCGTCCGCTCTGGTCAGCTTCGATTCAGCGGCTAGCCGGCTGGTCGGTCCGTCCTCGAGCCCCGGCTGGACGAGTGCGAGCGTGAGATGCCCGGTCGGCGGGACGGTGTATTCGCTGGCGGTGAGCGCGAACGCGGCCGGCCCCGCCGCTAGCGCGATCAGCGCACCGGCCGCGCCCAGTGCCCGGCCCGTCCACCTGGCCGACGTCAGCGCGATCGTGATCGCCGTATTGACGGCGACCAGCACGAAGCTGATCAGCCAGATCCCGCCCACGGCGGCCAGCGAGAGCACGACGGGGTGCTGCCACTGACTCGCCCCGTACACGGCCCAGGGGCCGCCGATGCCCTGCCAGGACCTGATCCAGTCGATGACGACCCAGATGCTCGGCAGTACCACGAGCGCGGCGAGTGCCTGCCGGAAGCCTGGGCCAGGCACGGCGAACAGGCCACGGAGTCCGCCAGGCCTGGCTTCCTGGCCAGGCCCGGCCGGCTGCCTGAGCAGCCGCCACGCGGCGTAGCCGAAGCCCGCCCACGGGAGTCCGAGCACGATGACGACGAGCAGCAGCCCAGGACCGAGGTTGGGAGTCAGCCAGTACAGCGCGGCGAGCAGGTACCCGGTGCCGAACCACCAGCCACGGAAGAAGGCATCCCGCCCGGTCGGTGCCGCCCGCAGCAGGAACAGGCCGGGGACCAGGCCGAACCACGCCACCCACTCCAGGTTGAGCGCAGGGAACGCGAGCACGGGGATCGCTCCCGCCACGAGGGCGGCATAGCGAGCAGGCTGCGCGAATCCACGCCAGAAGGCCACTCTCCTATTTTTACTCTCCGTCAGCGTGGACTGGGCACCCAGAACTCCCAATCCAACGAAGCCCGTCACCCGCCGGCGGGCAGCCATCCGGGCAAACCGCTCGGATCGCCCGGACCAACCGCGCTGTTGGCCCTAATGCTGTTAGCCCAGCGTTGTCCCGGCGCTGGGGTCAGGGCACCAGCGCCGGGACAACGCTGGGGCCGGCCGGGATGGGCCGCGTTCCCGGTTGTCCCCGGGCTGTGATCTCGCTCACGGCACCGTACTTTGGCTCAGCGCGGGCTAAGTACGCAGAACTCCTGTCCGTCGGGGTCGGTCAGGACCACCCAGGACACGACGCCCTGGCCCACGTCGGCCAGCCTCGCGCCGGCGGCCTGCAGCGCTGCCGACTCGCGAGCCACGCTGCTGTCCTTATATGGCGCCACGTCCAGGTGGACCCGGTTCTTGACCAGCTTGGCGTCGGCTGACGGCAGCATCTCGACGAACGGGCCGGCGTTGTCGGGCGACCGGAGCGGAATCAGGTCCTCATCGGGTTCGCCGACGCGCCAGCCCGCCGCCAGGGCCCAGAAGCGGGCCATCGCTGACGGACTGGCGCAGTCCACCACGACTGCGGCAACCGGACCGGTGCCCGCGTACTCGGCTCGCGGCTCGAGCACGCAGAACTCGTTGCCGAACGGGTCGGACATCACTTCCCAGGGAACATTGCCCTGCCCGATGTCGATCTTCACCGCGCCGAGCCCGAGCAGCCGGTCGATGATCTCCGCCTGATCTTCGGCCGAGGCCGAAGCCAGGTCCAGGTGGATCCGGTTCTTGACGGTCTTCGGCTCGGAGACGGGCACGAACACCAGCGGCAGCGCCGACGTACCCGGATATTCGAAACCGGCCGGAGCAACGTCTACCTCGCCGTCGTCGTCTGCCTCGGCTTCCCAGCCGAGAGCCTGCTCCCAGAACTCAGCCGCCGCCTGCGGATCGGCCGCGTCGATCACTAGATGCACTAGTCGCGTCGCCATAGGACCACGCTAGCGCCCAGAGCAACCCGGCCACCGTCAGGGCGATGATGATCAGCTCGGGCCAGTCGCCGACCTGGTCGGCCGGCGTGTATGCGGACACCAGCGGTACCTTTGCCTCAAGTTCGGCCCGTTGCCAGGTTCCGCTCCTGGTGAGGATCGCGCCGTCGGGGGCGATGATCGCGCTGATGCCGATCGTGGAGGCTACCGCCATCGAGCGGCCGGTGCTGATCGCGTCGATCCGCGCCATCTGAAGCTGCTGCAGGGTCTCGCCCAGCTGGCCGTCGAGCTCAAAGTCAGCGTCGTTGGTCTGCTCGGTGAGCAGGTTGGCCCCGGCGGTGACCTCGGAACGCACCAGGTTGTCGAAGCCGACCTCGTAGCAGATGACGTCGCCGAGCCTGATCTTGCCGATGCGGAACACCACGGCCTTATGCCCAGGCGTGAAGTTGACCGGCTGCAGCGTCGGCAGCGAGGTGAAGTGCGCCAGGAAGTGCCGGTAGGGGATGACTTCACCGAACGGCACTAGCTTGCGCTTGATGTACTCCTCAACTGGACCGCGGCGAGGCAGCCAGAGCTGGCCGGCGTTGCGTACCGGGTGCGCGAGCACGGCCCCGACGAGCAGCGGACGGTTGATCGCCGCGAGCGCGAGTTCGATCGTGTCGTAGGTAGGCGGAGAGATAGCCGGGTCGATGTCAGTGGAGTTCTCCGGCCAGATGACGAGGTCGGGCTCCGGCCTGCGGCCGGCCTTGATCGCGGCGGCGAGGGCGAGGGTTGCCTTGGCGTGATTCTCGGTGACCGTTGTCGCGCGGAGCTGGTCAGGCAGGTTGCGCGAGTGCGGCACGTTGCCCTGGATGGTCGCTATCTCGGCGGTCGGGCCAGGCCCGGGAGACCAGCGCCAGGCCAGGTTGCCGGAAAGCACCGCGCCGATCGCGAGCACAGCCAGCGTGAGCCGGCCGACCGTGCGCCGGACGATGAGATACGCCAGGCAGGCGCCCGCCAGCGCGAGCAGGAACGTAAGAAACGGCGGTCCGCCGATCGCGGACCAGCCGCTGGTGGGCGCCGACGCCTGACTCATCACCAGCCGTCCCCAGGGGAACCCGCCGAACGGCCACCGGTCCCGCAAGCCCTCCTGCGCTACCCACCAGCCCGCGACCGCCAGCGGCCAGCCAGGCAAACGCAGCAATGGCGGCAGGGCCAGCGTGAGCACCGCGAAGATCAGCGCCTCGACGACGGCCAGCGTGATCCAGGCGTACCAGGCGACGTTCACGAGCCAGCAAAGCAGCGCCAGGAAGAAGATGCCGCCGCAGACGAGGCCGAGGCCGAAGGCGGGCAGCGGGCGTTTGCCCCGGACGGCGAGTACCAGCAGGGCGGGACCGGCGACGGCCAGCGGCCAGACCCCGACCGGAGGGAAAGCTCCCGCGAGCGCCAGCCCGGCCGCGACGGCGCCGCCAAGCGACCACCAGCCACTCAGGCCGGGACGCTCTTCCCCGGTGCTCGGGCGCCAGGTCAGGCCGATCCTTCGCGTGGCCGGCGCAGTCGGGTCGCCGGGCTGGTCCCGCTGAATGCGGCGGGTATCAGCGCGGCTGCTGCGCAACGAGTACTCCAGCTAGTTGGTTGAGAACTTGCCCGGCTAGTTACTTGCGAGCGTATCCGCCGACTGGGACAACGAGTACCGGGCGAGTCGCGAAGGCGGCCTGGGCGGCGGCCAGAGCACCTGATTATGATAAAGCGCCATTTCGGCGCTATTTCCCTGTCGCCCCTCTTGCCATGAAGGGACTTCGCAAGGTATCTATGGCAATAGAGCTGTTACGGGGGCAGCCGATGCACTTGAGGAAGCAATGGTTCGAGTCCGCCGGCCGGTCGATGCGAATACGTCCCTCTCTGCTGTCGGCCGGGTTGAGTCACCGGCAACCGACGCCGTTTTAGACGACAATGAAGTCGTCGAGCTGGCCCTCAGGCTGCTCGATCTAGTACTGCGTGTCAATACTCACGAATTCTACTGGCAGGAAGCGCACTACGATCACGATTCCCGTCAAGGGCGAGAGCTTCTTTTCCTCATAGCAAACTATGAATGGGCGTGTGCGACTTCAGAGATCATCGACGTGTCGCGCTCAGACGCGATAGATACGATGATCAAGATAGATGTCGACCTTGACCAGATAACACACGAGGCATTCCGGGCCAGGACCGGGCAAATCTGGCTGCCTGTGACAATCTTGGCACCATCGGCGGAGGATGACTCGCAACGGTCACCAGGTCATCACTACCTTGAGCCAGATCCGTTCGCGACTGTCACCGACGCGGCGGGCAGCCTGTTGCCTTTGCTGCCAGCCGCCGACCTGAGGCATCAGATCTCAGCCGCCATGGCGGAGATCATAGTCAACATGGCGACCGCCCACTGGCCGGGCGCGGCGGAGGAGATGCCAGCCGCTACTCGCGATGAAAGGTTGCTGTTGTCGGCAGCCATATATCGCTTGCTGCGTTCTGGGGCCAGCGGAAACGTCGACTCGGGTCTCGCCGGCCCGGAACTCTTCTCCTCGAAGACTGGCTTGTCCGACGCCCATATCGAGATTATGTCGACAAAAGCCTCACCCGAAGAGCCCGCGCCCCGCATAGTCCGGGCCAAGGAAGAGCTGGCCAGGCTGCTAAGTGCGTATATAGATTTGCTTGACCCGCCTTCTGGCGCCAGCGCCGGTGAACAGATCGAGCGTGGTGCTCCGCAGTTCGCGCCGGAACTGGCTCGGCGCGCGATGAGCGTGCTCCAGGCTCTGGCCGAGTCGGTAGCGATAGTTGTACCTATCGATCATGACTCCACGCCTACGGTTCTGACGGTACGAGTTCCAGCGCGCAACATGATCAGGTATTCGAGCTGGAACTTGTTCAGGCCGCGGACCTGGATGATCAGGCCGCTTGCCCGTCTTGAGATAGACGTGCTTCTGGCAACGGCCGATGCGGACCGGCAGATCCAGATTCACTTGCCGGACGGAGTATGTTTTGACGAGCCGCCTAGGCGCAGCGAGAAATCGGCGACGCCGTTTCCCAGGCTGGATATTCGGGTAAAGGATCCGCAGCCGTTCCAGGATCTATCCGCGGCCATGGAGCAGTTGCTCGATGAGTCGCGAATATGGCCCAGCGCATTGCTTCAGTCTTTCATCGACCTCACCAAGGTGAAGGTCGCTCTCGCCCTCGAAGCACTTGGTCACTACAAAGTAGCCGGGAACGATCCGGATCTACCGCGCGGACGGGACGAGGAGGAGACCGAGCGAACCCGGCAGGCCCTGACTGATCTGGCCATCGGGTTGCATCAGTCAGACGTCCTTGACGACAGCCTGCTCGGGAGGCTGAGAACCATCTGGGAGAGGTTTGAGCCGAGCGCTGGCGTGCTGCTCAGGCGAAGCTCTGCCGATGTTCTCAGCCCCAGGATCGCGGCGGCGCGTACCGAGATGATCGAGGACGCCGCGCAACGAGCAGTCCCTGATTCCGCGAAAATCTACCTCAATATTACCGTCGACGATCGCAACTACTTTTCTGTCGCCAGGGCGTCGACTGGCATGAGCCTGATCCTCATGACCGCAGTCTTCTCTTTCCTGGTGGGCTGGCGCCTCGTCAACCCGAGGGTAACGCCGGCCCCTGAGGTTCTTGCCATCGTGCTGACGCTCTTCGCCGCGATCCAGGCCGGGCGAATTGAGCGCCCTGACCGGGCGACGTTGCATGGATACTTGTCCACGTCAGGTAACTGGCTGATCGCGGCATCGATGTTTCCCGCGGTAATACTGTCCATCGTGCTGGCGTTCAGGCCGGGCGGGTGGGCGGCGCCAAGCTGGGCGGCCGGATGCATCGCCTTGCAACTGGCCTTGCAGATTTTCATGTGGCGCGGTCCGCTGGCCCCGGGCGGATCGCCCGATGTCGGGCAACGACGTCTCTTCAGGACTTTCGCTCCCGATTACCGGCATCTCGAGGCGCTGCGGAGTAATTACTGGCGTAGCACTACGGCGGATGCCCTGATGATCGGACGTAAGGCGTACGCATACGTGGTCTGGCAGAGAACCAATCCGCAGGACACGGGCGGGTCAGCGTATCCGCAGCTGATGCCGCTGCTTACCTGGCAGCCGGATTCAACGAAGTCAGACGAGTCGACTAGCATTCTCGCGCTGTTGCACGCCGGGACTTTGCGGCAGTCAGTTACTTTCGTGGTCTTCCGCGGCAGGCCTAGCCCCGATTGGTCAGCAGGTGCGCACGTCCGCGCCGAACTCGACCTGGATCCCAGTCGGCTAGCACCAATGGAAAGCATAGTCAGCATAGTCGACGTTTTCGTCGGCATCACTAAGGACCGCATGCTGTCGGTGGGCACTCACCCAGTGGTCACAATTCTGAAGACCGCCGCGCAATGGCTCATGGCGCTCGAAATTCAGCTCCCTGTTCCGGCGCCAGTCAACTGCCAGGAGGGCAGGCAGTGGGCCAGGATAAGATTGGCATTGCGTGACAGAGAGGATATCAGAAGGCTGAGGGCCTTTCTGGATTGCGTATATGAGGACTCCGCTGGGGCCGACGGTGAAAGCGAGCATGTCGTCGCGATCCAGACTGTTCCCGTAGGATACCCGCGTGTCATCTCGTTGAATTCAGGAAGTTCGCAGAATCGCGGCGACAGGTCATTGATACTGACCGATGACCTGGACGTCGTCAACAATTCCGCTTGCGTCGAGTATGAGGATGATGATAGCTGTACCTGGCGATTGATAACGATAGGTGCTGACGCTCGCACGAATATTGCTAGCGATATCCTGCAGCACCTGGCTCGTATCCGGCCCGAGTACCAGTTGGCCGGATTGACCTACGGTCTCCTTCACGGTACGGCTCTGCTCATCGTGCTGGTGCATGAACCGGGCGCTGACGCATCAGCGGGCAACGGTCAGGTACATCAGGCCATGACTAGTGACGCCGCGTGCCTGGAAAGGGATCTGCAGAGCGATCCTGGCCTGGCGAAAGTACGTGTTCTGGTCGACGAGCGCCTCAGCAGGAGTGAGCTAGGACCAATCGCTGAATATCCGCTACTGCGAGTACGTTATCGCTGGCAGGATCACCCTGGTGCATTCTTGAGCGTTCTCAACTCGATAAGCAGCAGTCTGTGTGAGGAAGTGCATTCTATACAGCCGGATGACTGGAGCGTTTCTTACGCGCGTATCCAGGTTGCCACCGGGCGGATGGCCATCGGAAGAGTGTCGCTCCGACTGCACGCCACTGAGCATGACGTCGAGAGTTGGAGCTTGCGCAAGATGGAGGAGATAGAGCGGAAGGTCGCGTCGCTTGCCGCTCAGGAAGCGCTGGAGAAGCAGCCAGTTGACCTCCAGCAGAGCGACCCGGCCCTGCCGGATGATCTTGTGATCAGTCTCGATCTGATCAGAAGACCCAGGTAGAGGGCAGCAGTATTCCGGGTCAGACGGCTGGCGGACCGGGTAGTTGAGCTACTTGCGATCGGACCACGCCGAAGCGAGACTACGCTATAGCTAGAGGCTCAAGGCCAGAGGAGATGCGCCGGTGAGCACAACGACGACGTCCGAGCCAGCGACGGATGTGACCTCCCTTCGGAATGGCTGCTTCGAAGCGCTGCTTGAGTACCTGAGTCCGGATGATCTTGAGGCCGCCACCAGTTGCGCGATGCGGCTGAGGGCGACCTTCCCGCCCGATCGGGCGATGTCAGAGAACTTGGTGCTCATCGCCTACGGCGGCGGCAAGGACAGTTCCTATACGGTCACCTTCGTACGCCTCATGCAGTTGATCATCGATCGGCGCTATGGCGAGACCTTTGGCATCCGGACCGTGACTAACTGGTATCCGGGGATGCCAGGCGCCGTGCTCGAGAACATAGACCGGGCCTACCGCGCGCTTCGCCTGTACGAAGACCCGGCCTGTGAACTACTGCTGGTGCGCGGTACCCGCTTGTCGGCATTTCAGCCTAAAGTCGCCCTAGATCCGGATATGGCGGAGCGAGTCAGGCACGACGTCCTCATGACTGGTCATCGCACTGGCGCTGATGGTCGGCCGACCTTTTGCAACAGTTGCAATCTGAGCATGCTGAACGCCTTCGGCCTGGCCGCGCGCTACGGGAGTGGCGTTGATGTCATCATCACGGGCGACTCGGCCGACGAGCAGCGCTCCTACGTTCGCTGGGTGTCGCGAGTCGCCCGCCGCATTGGCGCTGCCGGAAAGCCGTCTCACGTGAGCGACTTCGCTAGCTTCCTTGGCACCACGAACCGGATAGCTAAGATCTATTTTGGCGATATCTACGGCACGGATTCTGCCGATGAGATCGATCAGCGCGCGGTCACCAGCGACGTCCCCGCTCGGTTGCGTTTCTTTTCTATATTCGGCGACACGGAGTACGCCTCGGGCGAGCACTGGGAGTTGCTCACCGACTTTCTTGGCTTTGAGTTCGACGACGTCGCCTTCAGTTTCACTGAGTCCGACTGCGGAAACCCCGGTCTCATGGCTCATATCCGCGGCCTGAAGTGTGAGTATCTGTATGGCCGAAGTTACGCGGAAGGCATAGCCGAGTATGCCGAATTTGCGATAAACCTGATGCGCGAAAAGCATTTCCCCGAGTTCCTGATCGAGAAGGTCGGGGAGCGTTATTCGTCGCCAGAAGCGATCGGGCACATGCGCCAGCTGATGGCTAGGTACAGCCTGGAAGCTTTCGGCATCAATGAAGAGCAGTTGCTTGGCATGATCTTCGCCCCATTCAGTGACAAAGCAAAGAACCTGCCTAGGTATCTAGCCGAGCTACACCCGGATTTGATCCATCAGAGCGCGGAGATTGTCGCGATTCTAGCTGGCAAGGACTCTGAAGATGCCGGAGCGCAGCAGGGAAGCTTGCAGGCGACCCTCGTCCGGCTGAGCGGACTCGAACTGCGATACCTGCACCAACTGTACGCGTCCCCTTTCAAGCAGGCCGACGTAATCGGAGCAATTCTAGCCGGCGACCCGCACAAGGCCGTCATAAAGACCCGCCATTCCTCCTGCGGACCCGTAGTAGAAGAACTGATTTCCGGCCGCTAATACCTCGCACCCGCGCCCGCACCCGGCGTCCCGGCCGGCCCCGGCCCGCCCCCGCGTCCCGGCGGACCCCGGCCCGCGCCGCGCGTCCCGGCCCCCGCGCCCCCGCGCCGCGCGTCCCGGCCCCCGCGCCCCCGCGCCGCGCGTCCCGGCCCCCGCGCCCCCGCGCCCCCGCGCCGCGCGTCCCGGCCCCCGCGCCCCCGCGCCGCGCGTCCCGGCCCCCGCGCCCCCGCGCCGCGCGTCCCGGCCCCCGCGCCCCCGGCCCCGCGCCAGGCCGAGTCCGCCGCATCCCCTGGGCGGGCGGCGGCCCCGTATCTCGGCCGGGCCGGGGTGGCCTGGTGGCTTTTTTCGTTGTGGTGCCGATCGGGGCGGGGCGTGGTGTTGGCGGTGTAGTTCGGGGTGTTTTGCGTGAGTCCGGAAAGTGAACCCGTACAAGGTTGCTGCGGTCTGGTGACCTTGTACGGGTTGCCGTGTCTTCCGGGTGAGGTTATGGGGTGTTTTGTGGGTTTTCACGGTACGGTTAACCGTACAAGGTCGCGATCGCGCGGCGACGTTGTACGGGTTGGCTTTCTGGACGCACTCCCGGGCCGGACATCAATAAAGCCACCAGCATCCGTCGGCGGGACAAAACGCCCATTGTGCCCAGCCCAGGCACAACGATGACCCACCGATGCTGCTGATAGGCAGGCCCGAACCGCAACGATGGCCCATCGATGCGGCAGGAACCGCATCGCTGCGACATCGATGTCGTACATCCGGAGCGCCGAACCGCAACGGTGGGCCATCGTTGCGGGAAAGCGCCGGGATAAACCGGCATGGAGGAGGAGATGGAAGAGCTCTACGCCGAAGGGCTAGCGTCCCACGGCGGCCCTCAGCCATGCGTCGACGTCCCGCGAGGGCGTGGCGAAGCGCAGTCATGGGCACGTGCAGGCCGGGTTATTGAGCCGCGAAATCATCTTTCCGGGGTGCCGACGTTGTCCGCAAGGCGGAAGGCAATACCGCTGGCGGCGCTAAGGCGCGAGCCGTCAGGGGACCCCGCGCGGTCAGAGATCCAGGGCATGTGCGGAACCTTCATGCGCGAGAACCGGGAGATCCCGTGTCTCGCCCGCCGGGCTGATCTCCGGGCGGGCCGTCCAGGGAACGCCGAGGCGGTAATCCCGGGATGAACGAGCGCGGGAACCCGGCGGTCCCGTAGTACCTGCGAACCTGCCGAACAAGGCCAGGGCTGAGGCTGCGGCTGCGGAGGCGGGGGAGGAAAGGGGACCGGCCAAGGGGAACACGGACGGTGAAACACGTCCCGGACGCAGTGCCGGGCCTGGCGTGTCCAGTGGGCCAGTCCGTGTGCGTGAGGTAGCGGTAAGGGATAAAGAGGCACGGTTCACGGCGCTTTTGCACCATGTCACCGTGAGCCGCCTGCGGCAGGCCTACCGGGCGATCAGCCCGAAGGCTTCGCCGGGGGCAGTCGGGGTGACGTGGGGTGCCTGGGGGCGGGACCTGGAGGCTAATCTCCTGGACTTGCACGAGCGGGTGCAGCAGGGGCGTTACCGGGCGTCGCCGAGCAGGCGGGTGTACATCCCGAAGGCGGACGGGCGGCTGAGGCCGCTCGGCATCGCGTCGCTGGAGGACAAGATTGTCCAGCGGGCTGTCGTCGAGGTGCTCAACGCCATATACGAGGCGGACTTCCTGGGTTTTTCTTACGGGTTCCGGCCGGGGCGCAAGCCCCGCGACGCGCTGGATGCGCTGGCGGTCGGGATCGAGCGGAAGAAGGTGAACTGGGTGCCAGCCGCGGATATCCCGGGTTTTTCGGCCAGCTTGATCGGGGCTGGCTGGAGAAGTTTCTCCGGCACCGGATCGCGGACGAGCGGGTCCTGCGGCTGATCGGCAAGTGGCTGGCCGCAGGGGTCGTGGAGGAAGAGGTCTGGAGCGAGGGCGCGGGCGCGCCGCAGGGAGCATCGGCGTCGCCGTTGCTCGCGAACGTGTACCTGCATTACGTTCTGGACCTGTGGACCGAGTGGTGGCGGCGTCATAATGCTCGCGGCGAGGTGATCATCGTGCGGTTCGCCGATGATTTCATCGTCGGCTTTCAGTACGAGCAGGACGCGCGGCGGTTCCTGGACGAGCTCCGGCCCCGGCTGGCGAAGTTCGGACTGGAGCTGCACCCGGACAAGACCCGGCTGACCGGGTTCGGGCGGTTCGCCGCCCGGGACCGGGCGGCCAGGGGCGCGGGCGGGCCGGACACGTTCGATTTCCCGGGCTTCACCCACATTTGCGGGACGTCCAGGGACGGGCGGTTCGCGCTGAAGCGCATCACGATCGCCAGGCGGCTGCGGGCCAAGCTGGCCGAGGTCAAGGTCCAGCTGAAGCGCCGCATGCACGACTCGATCCCGGAGCAGGGCCGCTGGCTGGCCAGCGTGCTGCGCGGGCACACGGCATACTACGCCGTGCCCGGCAACATCGCGGCAGTCCAGGCCTTCCGCGATCAGGTGACCTGGCACTGGCTCAAAGCGCTGCGGCGCCGCAGCCAGAAACACCGGGTCACCTGGCAGCGGATGAAAGGGATCGAAGCCCGGTGGCTCCCCCGAGCCCGCATCATGCACCCTTACCCGAACGTGCGCTTCGACGCCAGAACCCAAGGCAGGAGCCCGGTGCGGTAATTCCGCACGCCGGGATCTGTGCGGGGGGCCGGTCGCAAGACCGGTCCCTACCGCAACTTAACCGGGCCGCTCTGCCTAGGCTGCGGCCAGGGCCAGGCGCGATGTTCACTTCAGTCACGCCAATTGAATAGCGGCTACCAGAAATCCAGGTACACGGTTGAGTTCTGCGGCTAGCTCATCGCCGAATGTGACCGGGCTTGTCCTGCGGAGCTATGCTGCCGCGCCGTTTCTGGTGCTCGGGTCCCGTACGCGGCGCGAATCTGGCATGCCGGGACCTGGCAACCCGCAAAGGTCGGCACGCCCCCCTTAGATCAGGTCTTATGCTGGGTTGGAATGCTTGAGGAAGTCCATCAGGGCGTTTTTATATGGTGCGACCGACGATACGTCTACATATTCGTCCGGGCCGTGCTGGCCGGCCCCGTCTACGCCGAAAAGGATAGCGTCTGTGTCGTATTGTGTGTAGAAACGACCGTCAGAGGCACCGTGCCTGCGCAGGCTTTCAGAACGGTAGCCCTGGCGAGATACTGCACTCTGGATGTCCTTGATATGGGAGTTGTCTGAGCGGGCCAGGTGAATGCCGGAGGCATGTTTCAATGCGGGCACTACTCCTGGCTCGCAGAATCCGGTCAAGAACTCGAGGATTTCGTCCGCTGTCTTGCCGTTGAGCGCGGGGTCGTCGGGTGAGAACCTGATGTCGAGCAGGGCCTCTGCGTCCGAGGGGATTTGATTGTAAGCCTGATTGGAGGTCTCTATGCGGGAGACGCTGACCGTCGTTCGCCAAACCTCAGAGATCGGCGGAGGGTATGCTGAAAAGATTCTGGACAGACTGCGGTGTATCTTCAAGATGGCGTTATCGCCAAGCCAAGGATAGGCGCTATGTGCTCCCATTCCCTTAGCTTGGAGCGTGACAATAATCATGCCTTTTGATTCGGTCACTATATTCAATCCGCTGAATTCACCGATGACGGCGAAATCACCGTTGACTCCGCATTCGAGCTGGTGCAAGGTGCCGTTGTGACCGCCGACTTCCTCGTCTGTCACCAATTGCAGCCCAAGCGGATAGGCGAGCCGCGGGGCAAGCTCGCGGAACACCAGCGCCAGCACTAGTGCCGATACTTTCATGTCCTGGGCGCCCCGCGCATACAGTCGCTGCCCTTCGCGTCGAGGTCGGAACTGCTCCGGTTTCGCGGGTATGACATCTAGGTGGGCGTTGAGTATGACCTTAAAGCGCGGACGTACAGCGCCTAAGTACAGCAGCGCGCTTGCTTTACCTTCCGACTCGAACCGCTCCACCGTGAACCCAGGTCCGGCGAAGTCAATGACGAAGTCGAGCGCCCGTTGGAGATCGGCCGGTCGATCGGCGGTCGATGGTATGGCCAGCAGCTCGCAGGCCACGTCAAGAAGCTGTTCCGTGTCCATAAGGCCATCATGCCCGCTTACCTGGCAAACCAGCAGCGGACGTTCGGGGCGTACAGGGTGCCTTGAGCAGTCGTTGTCGTGGCGGACTGGTCAACGCTGGTCAGGCGAAGGCCGCTATGCCGAGCAACGCAGGCCGCGCCTGGGGGTGGATACCCGTCCTGTGACCCGCCAGAACTGGTGACGGTTGCGCCTCGTGGCCTGGTCAGGCGCACTAGCTTCGCGGATTCGGAGCTAACGCTCTGCGAACGTTCTGAGTGCGGGGCGCGTCAGCAGCGGCAACGCCAGTAGACTCGCGAAAATGATCGATCTGAAGGCGGCGAGACAAGACCCGGACGGCTATCGGGCCGCACTGGCGCGGCGGGGTGCCGCCGCCGACTTTGACCGGCTGATGGCTGCGGACGCCAGCTGGCGTGAGCACACGGAAAAGGCGGAGAGCCTGAGGGCCGAGCAGAAACGGGCCTCCAAGGGCAAACCGGGTCCTGAGGAACTCGCCCAGCTCAAGGAACTGTCCGCGAGGATCGAGATCGCCCTGGCTGATCAGGGCCAGGCGGCGATGCTCCGCGACGAGATTCTTGCCGTCATACCGAACCTGCCCGACCCGACCGCGGCCGATGGCATGGATGAGGAAGACGCCCAGGTACTGAAAACCTGGGGCGAGCCGCCCATTTTCGGCTTTACCCCGAAAGATCACCTGGAGCTTGGCTCGTCGCGCGGATGGATTGACATGGCGAGGGGCGCTCGCCTGTCCGGGTCGCGATTCGCCTACCGCTTCGGTGACGTGGCCGTGACCGAGTTCGCCCTCTATCAGTTCGTCATCAGCAAGCTGCGCGGCAAGGGCTTCATGCTGGTGCTCCCGCCGATCCTGGTCGGCGAGCAGGCCATGTACGGCACCGGGTTCCTGCCCACCGAGGAGTCGAACCTGTACCGGCTCGAGAAGGATGAGCTCTACCTGACCGGGACGTCGGAAGTGGCTCTAGCCGGCATCCATGCCGACGAGCGCCTTGAGGAAGCGGACCTGCCGGCCAGGTACGTCGGCTTTACGACGAACTTCAGGCGCGAGGCCGGCGCCGCGGGCAAGGACACCAAGGGCATGTTCCGCGTGCACCAGTTCGACAAGGCCGAGATGTTCGTCTACTGCCTGCCCGAGCAGTCAAGAGACTTGCATGAGCAACTGCTTTCCTACGAAGAGGAAATCGTGCAGGCGCTCGGCCTGCCCTACCGGGTGATGAACATCGCGGTCGGTGATCTTGGTGCCCCGGCGGCCAAGAAATACGACATAGAGGCATGGTTCCCCACCCAGGAGCGATACCGGGAGATAACGTCCTGCTCCAACACCACCGATTATCAGGCCCGCAGGCTGAACATTAAATTCAGGCGCGAAGGCAAGCTCGAATTCGCCCACACGCTGAACGGCACCGGCGCCACAGCGCGGGCGCTCCTTTCGATCATGGAGAACTTCCAGGACGAAGGCGGCAAGATCGCCGTTCCCGAGGCGCTCAGGCCCTTCGGCGCGCCGGTGTCCATCGGAAAGCTCTGACTGGTCGGCGTCCAGTCTTAGCCAGTTGGGTCTGATAACTGATCGGCAAGGTGTTATTTAGGTTTTCGGGGGGGCTGGCATGCCCTTGCTGGGCGCAACGATGGCCCACCGATGTTGTTATCGGCTTGTGCCCAACCACAACGATGTCCCATCCATGCTGCGATTACCGCATCGATGGGACATGGATGCTGTTCGCCCCGGCCGCCTAACCGCAACAATGTCCCATCGATGCGGTAATCGGGGCGCCCGTCGGTGCCTCGATCACCGTCGGGGCCGGGGAGCATTCGGGGGCCGGGGGCGGGGCCGGGGGCCGGGGTCGGGGGGCGGTGAGACGGGCGACTAGTCGGCTGCGCCTGGCTGTCTTGGCACGGGGTGCCTGGCGCCGGAATGCTGTGGTGCCGAGGTCGAGGGCTGGGTGTGACTGGTGGCCGGACGTCGTCCGCTGACTACGCCTGCCTCGTTGACGATCGACGATGCGGTGATTCCCTTGAAGCCTGCTCGGGCGAGCATCGTGGCCCAGGTGCTGATCGACACCGGTCGTTCCTGGGCCCTGATCAGGTAGCGGTAGCTGTTCTTGGCGATCCGCCACCAGCCGCCGACCCCCTTCTTGGCCAGGGAACCCACCTTGGACTTGATGATGGCCCGGTCCTGGCTGGTGACGCCGCGGCCGAACATCATGTCCGCGATGACCAGCGTGCCGCCAGGCTTCAGCCAGTGATAGGCGGCGGCGACGAGCCTGCCCTTGTCGGCGTCCCGCAAGTAATGCATGGCGTAGCTTGAGACGATCACGTTGACGCTTTCGGCGGGCAGCGACAGTCGCTCGATCGGCGAGGCCAGGCACTCGAAGCCGATCAGCGCGAGTTGCTCGGCCCGCTCTTCGAGTTTGGCGATCATGGCGTCGCTCGCGTCAATGGCGAGCACTCGCGCGCCCCGTTCGGCGAGGGCCAGGCTGAGTTGCCCTGGTCCGCAGCCAATATCCGCCACTTGGTCGCCCGGCTCGACATTGACCGCCGCGAGAACCGCCGCCGTGACTTTCTCGAGCCCAACCGGAGAACGGCGATCCCAGGCGGTCGTGCGCTTGCTGGCCAAGCGCCTCAGCAGGCGGCCCATCGGCGATTCCGCCACAATCCAGAAAGGACCGGCGGAATTGGCGGAAGTTACCTGCGACCGCAATGACGCGTAGTAGTTCGCCGTTTTTGCGACCGGCAATTCGCTATCGACTGATTTACGCCCGCCGACCTTGGAATCCGTCATCGCTCCAGGCTAGCAATTAAGGTGGCGGCTAATGCGTGATCGAAATACCCGGCGGTGAACTCTTCCTCAGTACACGCGGATAAGCGGCCGGGCTTCGGGGCAAGGTCGGACAGCGATGGTGGACAGCGATGGTCGACGGCGAGCGTCGGCGGCGTGACCTCCGCGTGATGCGCCTGCCGGCTGCTCACCTGGACTTATCGGTTGACTATTGACACGTACAGGACATTCCGCGAGCATCGGCGGGAAAGCTGGCAGCAGACCACCTGACAGCAGACCACAGGGAGCCCGTGGTGACCGGACGACCCAAGGCCCTGGCCGCGACCGGGCCATCACCTGCTCAGTTAGTACCAGACTCGGCGCCTGCCCAGCTCGCGATCAACGGCGGGGTTCCGGTCAGGACAGATCCCTGGCCGACCTACGACAAGGGCGCCGTGTTCGTGACCTTGCCGGACGAGGAGGCCGCGCTCCGTGCCATCAGGAGCCACCTGTATTTCAGGTACGACCGCCGCCCGCATTGCGAAACCGAGTGCGGGCAGCTCGAAGCCGAGTTGTGCGGGTTCTTCGGCTGCCGGCACGCCTTAGCCGTATCAAGCGGTACCGCGGCGCTGGCGCTTTCGATCATGGCGGCCCAGATTCCGGCCGGCTCGCTGATCGCCTGCCCTGGCTTCACGTTCGCCGCGACCCCGAGCGCTATCATCCTGGCCGGCTGCAAGCCGCTGCTTGTCGAGGTTGACGAAGACCTGCACCTGGACCTCGCGGATCTGCGGCGCCGCTGGACGCCCCAGATCAAGGCCATCGTGGTTGTGCATATGCGTGGTTTCGCGGCCGACATGGCGGCGCTGGCTGACTTCGCCGCCGAGCACGACGTGCCCTTGCTCGAAGACGCGGTTCCCGCCCTCGGGGCCGAACTGCACGGCCGCAAACTCGGCACCTTCGGCCTCGCCGGCGCGTTCTCTACCCAGTCGGATAAGTCGCTTAACTGCGGCGAAGGGGGATTCCTGCTCACCGACGACGCGGCGGTCTTCGCCCGCGCCGTCGTGCTTTCCGGTGCGTACGAAGGTCGTTACCTGCGGCACTTCCCGGACGGCCCTCCGCCGATCGACACCGACCTTGACCTGCCGCTTTACAACTTCAGGATGGACGAGATCCGGGCGGCACTGCTGCGCGGCGAACTGGCCAGGCTTCAGCTCAGGCTCGACTGTTTCCGCCGCAACTATGAGTACGTGGCGGCCCGCCTGGCCGAGCTGCCGGGCATCGCGATCAGGCAGCCCGTGGCCAGCGGCGCCTACCTCGGGGAAGCGTTCATCTTCCGCTGCCTTGACGCCGACCCGAACTGGTTCGCCCGCGCGCTGTGCGCCGAGGGGGTCGACGCGCGCAATCTCGGAGCCGCCGATGACACGAACATCAGGGTGTACTGGAACTGGCGCTTCATGTTCCCTGGCCTGAACAGTGAGGAAGTCAGGACACTGCTCCCCAACACGACCCGCTACCTGAAGCAGGCCGTGGACATCCCGCTGTCCTCCACCTTGTCCCCGGCCGACTGCGACCACCTGATCTCGGCGGTACGCAAGGTGGCCTGCTCGGCCGGGGCCGGGGCCGGGCAGCCCTAAATGGCGGCGGAGGTCGCGCAGGAGCGGACGATTCCCAAGGCCGCGCTGATCGGGATCTTCGGCGGCCTTTTCTTCGGCTACACGGGCCTGACCTCGGTCATTCCTGTACTGCCAGGCTTCGTCAGGAATCACCTGGGCGCGCCGGACATCGTCGTCGGCCTCGCGATCACCGCGACGTCCCTGACCGCCCTGCTCACCAGGCCGCTCGCGGGCAGGCTGGCCGACACCTACGGACGCAAGGGGGTCATGCGCCTCGGTGCGCTGATCGTCGGCGCCGGCGGGCTGCTCTACTTCGCGCCGCTCGGAATAGCCGGCCTGATCTGCGTACGGCTGCTGCTCGGCGTGGGCGAGGCTTCGCTGTTCACCGCGGGCGCGGCCTGGACGGTGTCGCTCGCGCCGCACCAGCGGCGCGGCCAGCTGATCGGGCTCTACGGCGTCAGCATGTGGGGCGGCATCTCCCTCGGCACCCTCGCCGGCGCCGCGATCCAGCACGTCGGCTACCCGGCGGTCTGGGCCTTCAGCGCCCTGGTCCCGCTGATCGGATTGCTGACCATCAGCCTGGTGCCAGCACCAGAGCAACCGCCAGCTCAGCCAAAAGACAAGGCCAGAGGACTGGCCGCGTTCCTTCCCCGCCCGGTGATCCTGCCAGGCACGGCCCTCACCTTCGGCGCCGCCGGCTATGCGGGCCTCGCCTCGTTCATCGTGCTGTTCATGAAGAGCAGGGGAATCGGCTCAGGCGTGCTCGTGCTCAGCGAGTTCAGCGCCGTCTACGCCGGTACCAGGCTGTTCATCGGCCACTTTCCCGACAAGTACGGGCCGAGACTGGTCGCGGCCGCGTCGGGAGCCGGCGAGGCGGTCGGCCTGCTGATCATCGCCTTCAGCCATGGCCTGCCCGAAGCCCTGATCGGCGGACTCATCATGGGAGTCGGCTTCTCGCTGCTGCATCCCTCGCTCGCGCTGATGGTGATGAACCGCACCGACCCGTCCGCCCAGGGAGTCGCGCTTGGTGCCTACACCTCGTTCTGGGATCTCGGCCTCGGGATCTGGGGGCCGCTGACGGGCCTGATCGCGGCGAGCCTTGGCTATCCGGCGGTCTTCCTGACTGGCGCGGCCGGCGGTGCGGTCGCGTCCGCGATGGCCCTGTGGATCGGCCGTAAGGGAGCGTCCGAGGCAGTGGTCTCACGTGGCTGACCAGGTGCCCGCAAGAGTCGTCGTACTCTGCATTACCGGGTGGTGCAGGAACGGCAGCACGATTATTGGCAATATCCTGAATGAAATCCCCGGCTTCCTGCACGCAGGCGAGTTGCATTTCCTGTGGAAGAATGCCGCCCGCACGGGCGCCAACAGCAAATGCGGCTGCGGCGCCGCGCTTACCGAATGCCCGTTCTGGTCGGCGAGGATCACCGAGCTGATGGGTACGGACGCGAGCCCCCTTGAGACCTACGCGGCCGAGGTAGTCAAGCGCCAGCGATCCCACGTAAGGACCAGGCACACCTGGCGGGTACTGCGCGGTGGACTAGAAAAGGCCAAGCCAGGCCTGAGGGCCCACGCCGACTTGATGAGCAGGACCTACCTGGCGATCGCCGCGGCCAGCGGCGCCCGCGTGATCGTCGACACGACGAAGATCCCCGGCGAGGCGGCCCTGTTGCCTTACCTCGAGGGCGTGACTCCGCTCTTCGTGCACCTGGTGCGAGACCCGCGCGCGGTCGCGGAGTCCTGGCGGGAGCCCAAGCAGTACGTGTACTCGATGTCAGCCACGAAGAGCACCGCCTACTGGCGCGGCTTCAACCTGGCCACCGAGGCGATCACGCGGCGATATCCGAAGCAGTCGATCCTGCTGCGTTACGAGGACTTCCTCGCCGACCCGCGTGAAGCGATCGGGGCTCTGCTCACGATAAGCGGCGAGCCAGAAGAAGCCAACCCCGTGCACGGGCGGGCGATCGACCTCGGCGTCAACCACACCGTCACCGGCAACCCCGACCGCTTCAACTCAGGCCCGACAGTACTCCGTGAGACCGACAGCCGGTGGGTCACCGGCCTGCCGAGACGGGCCAGGCTGGCCGTCGCGATGCTGGCCTGGCCGATGTTCCGCCGCTATGGCTACCGGCACTGGACGCCGGACGCTCGACCGCGAAAGGAGCAGATGGTTGGATACCGGGCTTGACGGCAAGTGCGCGCTGGTCGCCGGCGGGACGAGCGGCCTCGGACTGGCCGCGGCGATGGAACTGGCGGCCGAAGGCGCGCACGTCGCGGTCGGCGGGCGGGGCACTGAAAGGCTGGCTGCCGCCGAAGCAGCGCTCAAGGCAGCAGCCAAGGGCCGGGTGCGCGCCAGCCGGGTCGACGTCACCGACCGGGCCGCGGCCGCCCGCTGGGTCGACGAAATCGCGGCTGACCTCGGCGCCCTGCACATCGTCCTGGTCGGCGGCGGCAGCCCGCCGTTCGGCCCGGCGACCGCGTTCAGCCCCGATGCCTACGCCGAAGCAGTCGCCCAGGTGCTGATCCCCGCCGTCGCGCTGACTGAAGCGGCCCTGCCGCACCTGAAAAGAGCGGGCTGGGGCCGGCTGCTCTACCTGGCCTCGGAGACAGCGGAAGTGCCGGTGCCTTCGCTCGCGCTCTCCGGCGTGACCAGGGCGGCGCTCGTGCGGTTCGCGCAGGGCGTCGCCGCCGACGTGGGCCGCGACAACATCACCGTCAACGTGCTGGCCCCCGGCGGCACCAGGACCCCGCCCATGGAACGCCTCGCACAAAGGCTGGCGGCCAAGGAGGGTACCGACTCGGAAAAACAGCTGCGAGCCATGGGCCACCACAACGCCATCGGAAGGCTGGCCAGGCCAGACGAGATCGCCGCCCTGGTGACTTTCCTCGCCAGCGAGCGGGCTTCCTACATCACTGGCGGCGTGCACCTGATCGACGGCGGCGCCAGCGTCATGGGTCCCGACCTGCCGCACCTGGCCCTGATGAAAGCGGAGAAAACCAGATGACGTTTACCGAGCAGGACGTGGCCGATTTCTTCGACCAGACGACGCAGACCTACCTCAGTTTCTGGGACAGCGAGGGCGTGCTGCACACCGGTTACTTCGCCGGGCCGGACGACGAGGACTACCGGGCCGCCGCGACGAGGACCTCAGACGTCCTCGTCGAAGAAGCAGGCATTGACGTGACCGCAGCCGTGCTCGACGTCGGCTGCGGCTGCGGCAACTTCCTTTTCCAGCTCGCCGGGAAAACCGGCGCCGAAGGCACCGGCCTGGACCTGTCCATCGAGCGGATCAACTTCGCCAGGCAGCGCCAGAGCGAACTCGGCGTCCGCGATATCGAGTTCGCCCACGGCTCGGCCACCGAGATGCCCTTCGAGCCCGCCACCTTCAGCCACGTCGTCAGCCAGGACGCGCTCTTCCTCGTGCCGGACAAGCCCCGCAGCCACGCCGAGATCTACCGCGTGCTCAAGCCGGGCGGACTGTTCGCGTTCTCCGACTTCCTCCAGCCAAGGAAAGAGATCGGCGCCCGTGCCCGCCAGCACGTCTACGACCGGGTCCGCTGGAACGACGGCTACTCCCTGATCGAGTACCAGGTCGCGCTCGCGGACGCCGGCTTCGAGATCCTCCTGGCCCGCAGCCTTCGCGATCACATCAGCCAGACCTACCGCGTGCTCGGCCAGATGGCGAGGGACCGGGCCGCCGCCACGCAAGACGCCGCCGCGCGGGACTGGATGGTCGCGTTCGCCACGTCCTGCGGCGAGATCCAGATCGCCATCTCCGAGGGCGAGTTCGGCTGGGGGATATTTGTCGTCCGCAAACCGAATCCTTAGCGATCAGGGAGCGAAAGATATGCAGCAGGCCGAAAGTATCAAGGCGACCATCGCCGACGTCGTTGCCGAGCGGAAAAGCGAGTTGCTCCCCGGCCGGGTCTTCGTGAACGCGTGCCTGCAAGACGGGCGCGACGCGGCCGTCGAGTACGACGTAACCATCACCGACTCGCTGACCAGTTCCCGCCGCAAGCCGCGCTACCCGGCCCGCAACATGCTCAAGGTCGTCAACCTGTCCAAGGACCCCCGCAAGTTCTACTGGCACGAACGCCCCGCCGAGCCGGGCGATCCGCCGGTGTCCGGAGCTGACCTGCGCCCGGAGGCGGCGAACAAGTTCGGCATGTCCCCGGTCCCTGTGCTGCTGACCACGACCGCCTGGGTCCAGGTGCCCGACCGGCTGTGGGAGGACCCGGAAACCTTCGAGTCCTTCATCAACTACCGGCTGATCGTCCGGCTGGCGACGGCCGAGAACGTCACGATCATCCGAGGCGAAGACGGGCTGCTCGAGCACCCCGATATCGCCAGGCTGTCGGCCGGCGGCCGGTTCGGTTCGGCGATCCTCTCGGCCTGCAACGAGGTCGAGCAGGTTGGCTGTACCGCCGACGGCCTGATCATCAATCCGGCCGACTACTACGCGCTGCTGGAAAGCGGCCGCCTGATGCAGAACGTCGAGGAAAACGGCGTCTTCATCGTGCGCACCAGGCTCGTCGACCCTGGCACGGCGATCGTGGGTGACTTCGGGCACGGCGCCCAGCTTTTCGACGCCGGACGGTCGGTGATCAAGTTCGCCCAGCCGCCGCCAGGCACCTTCGCCGAGCCTGGCCTCGGGCTCAAGGCCGAGATCTACGAACGGGTCGTCGTGAATCTGCCCGCGACGTTCTACGTCGTGTCGGTGTGATGCCTGATTCAGATCCCGAGGTGCTAGTCGTCGGCGCGGGCGCGGTCGGCCTCTTCTGCGCGTACTTCCTCCGGCTGCGCGGCTTCGGCGTGACCGTCGTCGACGCCGGGCCGATCGGCGGCCCGCAGTCCTGCTCGTCCCGCAACACCGGCTTCGTGGGCACGCAGGGGGCGACGCCGCTGGCCGAACCGGGCGTGCTGAGCCAGGGTTTCCGCTGGCTGGCGAGTTCCCGTAGCCCGTTCTCGATTACCCCAAGGCCCTCGCCGGCGCTGATCTCGTGGCTCTGGCGGTTCCGCGGGCTCTGCAACGAGGCGGACGCCAGGGCCTGCTTCGCCGTGCTCGTCGAGGCGAAGCGACGGAGCTTGCGGATCCTGCGCGAGCTCTGCGGGACCAGGGAATTCGCCGGCTGCCTGATCGAGCCTGGGATGATCGTGGCCTACAAGACCAAAGCGGCTTTCGACAAAGCGAACGCCGGGCTGGTCCAGGCAGTAGAGCGCGGCGTGCCGCTGCGCGTGCTCGACGCCGCCGAACTGAAAGCGCTGGCCCCCGAGGTGACCTTTGACCTCCACGGCGCCTTGTTCAACGCCGAGGGCGCGGCGCTCGCCGTTCCCGACTTCCTGACCGCGTTCGCCCGGCGCCTGGCGGCGATGGGAGTGCGGTTCGCGGAGGGCGCGCGGGTCACGGGGTTCGGCGTGACCGGCACCGGGCGGGCCGGCGGCCTTCAGGTCAGCGCCGTACGGACGACTCAGGGGCACTTCGCTCCCGGTGAAGTCGTCATCGCGGCCGGCGCCTGGTCGGTGCGGTGCGCGCGGATACTCGGGCTGCGCCTTGCCCTGCAGCCGGCCAAGGGCTACACCGTCACGGTGCCCAGCTCGGGGGCCGCACCCCGGCTGCCGGTCCTGCTCAGCGAAGGGAAAGTGGCTTTAATGCCGCTCGGGGACTGTTTGCGGTTCGGCGGCACGTTACAGCTAGCCGGGCTCAATAAGCGGCAGTCAAGCCGCCGGGTCGAAGGCATCATCGCGACCGTGCGTTCCTACCTGCCCGAACTCCAGGTCGGCGCGGACCGGGAAGTGTGGACCGGCCTGCGTCCCTGCACCCCGGATAGCATCCCGCTGATCGGCCGGGCGGCGCCGTACCGCAACGTATCGCTCGCCTGCGGGCACGGCTACATCGGGATGGGGCTTGCTCCCTCCGGCGGGCAGTTGCTGGCTCAGCTCGTCGCCGGCGAGTCGCCTGAGGTAGACCCGGCGCCGTTCCGGCCCGGCCGGTTTGGCGGTAACTGACATGGTCTCGATTGGCGTGCTGTGCCTGGAGACAGCGTTCACGAAGATCCCAGGGCACATCAGGAACCCTTCGACGTTCGACTTCCCCGTCGTCTACCGGGTGGTGACCGGGGCGACTCCCGAGCGAGTGGTGAGCCAGGCGGACCCGGCCTTGCTCGAGCCGTTCATCGACGCGGCCAATGACCTGGCCGCCCAGGGGGTGTCGGCGATCACGACTGGCTGCGGTTTCCTCGTGCTTTTCCAGCGGGAACTCGCCGCTGCTGTCGACGTGCCTGTCTATACCTCAAGCCTGATCCAGCTGCCGATGGTCGCCGCCATGCTGCGGCCTGAGCAGAAGGTCGGGCTGCTGGTTGCGAAAAAGGAAGCGCTGACCGAGCGGCATCTCGCCGCCATCGGCGGAGCGCACGTGCCGGTCTGCGTGGCGGGCCTCGCGGAGCAGCCGGAGTTCCGTGAGGTCATTCTCGGCGGGCAGCGGACCGCGCTTGATGCCGGCAAGTTGCTGGGCGAGGTACTTGACGAGGTCGGCCGGCTGGCGGCGGAGAACCCTGATCTCGGCGCGCTGATCATCGAGTGCACGGACCTGGTGCCGTTCGCTAAAGACATCCAGGAAACCGTCGGATCACCGGTGTTCGACATCGTGACGCTGACCAATATGGTGCATCAGACTTTGACGAGGCAGGCATTTCCCCGATAAAGGCGGTACGGACGAATGACTGAGATCGTGGATGTGCGGGACCGCAACCGTAAGCACGGCTGGTGGCGGGATGAGACGTTCCTTGATGACCTGAGGCACTTCGCCGGGTCGACTCCTGACCAGATCGCGCTGATCGGTCATCGCGACGGCGAAGAGCGGGTGATCACCTATGCCGAGCTGGCCAGCTACACGGAGAGCTTCGCCCGACGGCTGGCCCAGCTCGGCGTAGGGCCAGGCGACATCGTCAGCGTGCAGATTCCGAACTGGTGGGAACTGCTTCCGCTCGGGCTCGCCTGCGCCCGGCTCGGCGCGATCTTCTGCCCGCTCCTGGTCGTCTACCGCCAGCGCGATCTCGAATTCGCGCTGCGCCTGACGGAGGCCAAGGTCGTTATCACGATGTCGGAGTGGGCCGGGCTCAAGCTCGGCGAGATCGTGACCGAGCTTGCCGGGGAACTGCCACGTCGTCCGCACGTGCTCGTGGCGGGCGGGCCGGGCCCGGAAGGCACGCTTTCGTTCGAGGATTACTTCTTCGGTTCACCTGACCCAGTGGCTGAGCCGCCGGCCGGCCTCGAGCTCGGACCGGACGATCCATTTCTGCTGCTCTTCACCTCGGGCACGACCGGGGAGTCGAAGGGAGTGCTGCACAGCCAGAACACGCTGTTCGCCTCGACCCGCGCCTACGCCGATGTGCTCGGGCTTGACGCCGGCACGGTCACGTTCATCAGCCACGTCGCGAACCACTACTCGGGGTACGTTACCGGCCTGCTGACCACGCTGATGTGCGGGGGATCGACGCTGCTCATCAGTGACTGGGACGCGCGGATCTTCGTCGACATCGCGCCGCGTTACGGCGTCACGACGTTCTACGGAGCGCCGAGTTACCTCGTCAACCTGCTCACGGCGTATCAGGAGAAGCCCGGCGACCTGAGCTGCCTGCGGTTCGTCATCAGCGGTTCGGCCCCGATTCCGCCGCCTGTGCTCGAGCGAGTCAAAGCCACCTTCGGCGTCCGCGTCGTCGCGCTCTGGGGCATGACCGAGAACGGCGCCACGACGATAACCAGGCTGGATGACCCGCCGGACTGGGCCATGCACAGCGACGGCAGCCCGCTGGGCGGGATGGAATTCCGCCTCGACACCTCGGTGGTCCCCGACAGTGAGGACGGCTCCGGCCTGTTCCTGGTCCGCGGGCCTTCCCAGTGCCTGGGCTACTTCAAGCGCGAGGCGCTGTACGCGTCTTGCCTGGACGCCGACGGCTGGTTTGACACCGGCGACCTAGCCCGTCCGGACGGGCGCGGCGGGATCAGGCTCACCGGCCGGATCAAGGACGTCGTCGTCGCGAATGGCTTCAACGTCCCGGTCGGCGAGGTGGAAAACGCGCTGCTACGGCATCCGCAGGTCCGTGACGCGGCGATCATCGGGGTGCGGACCGACGCGGACGAAATCGTCTGCGCGGTCGTCGTTCCTGAGAGCGAGCCGCCCACGCTCGAGTCGCTGCTTGATCATTTGGTCGAGGAGGGCTTCAGCGATTTGTACGTGCCCGGCCGGCTGGAACTGGTGGGCGAACTACCGAGGACCATCACCGGCAAGGTACGCAAGGTCGAACTGCGCGCGCGGTACGCGGGGACGTGAGACCAGGGCCTGAGGCTTGCCGGCCCGAAGGGCCTGAGGCTTGCCGGCCCGAAGGGCCTGAGGCTTGCCCGGCCCGAAGGGCCTGAGGCTGGCCGTCGGCTCGAAGCGCCCAGGGTCGTACTCGCCTTCCTGTGCGCGGGCGTGTTCCTCGCTGCCCTCGATTTCTACATTGTGAGCATCGCGGTCCCCGGTATGCTGCGCAGCTTTCCCGGCACGGGGATCACCGGGATTTCCTGGGTCATCGACGGCTACACGGTGACCTTTACCGCGGCCCTGTTGCCCGCGGGCGGCCTCGCCGACCGGTACGGCCGCCGCCGGGTGTTTTTTGGCGGCCTGGTGATCTTCACGGTAGCTGCGCTGGGTTGCGCTGTCGCTCCTTCGGCGGGGGCGCTCGTCGCGGCGAGGTTCGTGCAGGGTGCGGGCGGTGGCATCATCACGCCGATCGCCCTGACGCTGATCGTGCCAAGGTTCCCGCCCGAGCGGCGCGGCTCGGCGGTCGGGCTCTGGGCCGCGACCCAGTCCGCCGCTGTCGCGGCGGGGCCTTCGGTGGGCGGGCTCTTAGTCTCGGTGCTTGGCTGGCGGGCCGTGTTTTTGCTCCAGGTGCCGATCGGCCTGATCGCGCTCGCCGGGGCGGCGCTGGCCCTTCGGGGGGAGGCTGAGCCCATCGGGGGGCCGCGTTCGCTTCCCGATCTGCTCGGGGTCGTCCTGCTCGGGGGCGCGGTCGGATTGTTCGCGCTTGGCGTCGTGGAGGCCAAGGCCTGGGGGCCGCTGAGCTGGCGAACTGACGCTGCTCTGGTCGTCGGTCTCGGGCTCGGGGCGGTGTTCGTGCTGCGCACGATGCGGATCGCCGCGCCGGTCATTGACCTTGGTCTCCTGCGTCTCCGCGCGGTCCGGCTGGCCAACGTCGCGATGGTACTCGCCGGGTTGGTTATGTTCGCCTTGCCGTTCGGGCTGGTGCTGTTCCTGATCGGCGTCTGGAGCTATTCGCCGGCCAGGGCGGGTCTGGCGATCACGCCAGGTCCCATCGTTCAGGCGGCGGCCGCGCTGATCGCGGCCCGGCTGACGAACCGGCTCGGTCCGCGCGCGGTGGCGGTGCCCGGCGCCGTGCTGCTCGCCGCGGGCCTGCTCGTGCTCGCGCTTGGCGCCGGTGCCACGCCCAGGTACCCGGAGGTCGTGCTGCCCGCGATCGTCGCGACAAGTGCCGGGCTCGGGTTCCTGATCACCTCGCTGAGCTCGGTCGTAGTCGGTGCGGTGCCCGCCACGGCCCTCGGCTCAGGCACGGCTATGTCGGTCACCGCCCGCGCCGTCGGAGCGATCGTCAGCCTGTCCGCGTTCGCGTTACTGCTCGCCGCCACGCCCGGCAGCACGGGCGCGGCCAGCGCCTACCATCTCGCCTGGGTCGTGATGGCGGTGATCGCGGTTGTGCTGATCGGTGCCACCTGGTTCGCGGGGTCGGCGACCGGTACGGTCGCGGCGCCCAGACTCCCCGCTGCCCGGAAATGATCAACATCAATGTGCGGTTTGGGGTTCGTTTTCGGGCATCAATGTGCGGTCGCGGTGGCGAGGCGGACCGGCTGGCTGCTACCGCCGCCGGCGTCCTGGAGTTCGAGCGGACCAAGGAGATCATCTTGCGCGGGCTGCCGTCGGCGCCCGCGATGCCGCGCGGACGCTTGAGCGGGTGCCTGAGCTGCTCGGAGTCGGCCGCACCTGATTGTGACCGCCGTTCGCCCCAGATAAAGCCGCGACAAATGGGCCAGGCCCGCATAAAGTGAACAGGGCCTTTGAACGGACTCCGCTGGCTTGAGAGGATTCACGGTGGTAATCGACATCGTCATAGGCGTAGCAGTTCTGGCCTTGCTGATAGCCAGGCAGCTGCAAGCCAGGCGGGTCAGCAGTTCAGGATGGCGCATCGTGGTGATCCTCGCCATCATCGGCATTGTCGAGGTAGTGCAATACCTCAAGGTCAATCACGGCAGCACGAAGATCTACCTGGCCCTCGGCGGCAGCCTGGTACTCGCGGCCGCGTTCGGGGCGGCGCGGGCAAGCACGGTGCGGTTGTGGACGAAGGAAGGCCAGGTCTGGTCCCAGGGCAACTGGCTGACCGCAGTCTTGTGGGTGATCGCGCTGGCCGCGCATCTGGGCTACGACTACCTGATCGCGCCTGGCCACGGCAAGGCCGATATCGGCACCTCGACGGCCGTGCTCTACCTGGCGGTCAGCTTCGGCGTCCAGCGCCTCATCATCCAGCAGCGGGCCCAGCGCCTCGAACCCTCAGCCCCCGCCGGCGGCGTCGGCCAGTTCAACACCCCGTAACGACTGTCCCCCGAAACCGCACCGGCCGCCCATTCCCGGACACCGGGGGCACTTTGCGGCCGCGCACCCCAAAGTGCCCCCGCTGTAGACCCGGACCGCGACCAGCCCGCGCGTCGGCCGGACGATATCGCCCGCCGGCCCCGAAACCCGACACCAGCCCCGGGCACCCGGTCCGGCCCGCGCGAAATCCGCCGCACCTCACGCCGCAAGAACCGCAACGGTGGCCCACCGATGCCGCTCAGCTAGACGAGCCAACAGCAACGCTGGGCCATGGATGCTGTACCCGCAGCATCGATGGGCCACCGTTGCGGTTCTTCTGGTGTGAGGCCGGTTGGTGCGGGGCGGGTAGTGCCAGTGCGTAACCACGCCAATGCCGTGAGCGAGATCACGGGCGGGACAACCGGGGGACGCGGCCCTTCCGGCCGGCCGGGCGCAACAGTAAAACCCCCATTACTGTTGCCTGGCAACAGTAATGCCGCATTACTGTTGCCAGGATCCCGGCCTCTCAGCCCTGCGGCATGCTCACACCAAGAGAAAATGCACCCATACGCCACCGCTGCGGTCAGCGAAGCGATTCGGGCTATTTGTCCGGCGCGGACCGGCGGCGCGGACCCGCCCGGCCCGTGGTGCCCGGCGGTGCTGACCGCGTGATTTACTCCGGGCATGGCGCGACCTCGGGTGATCGATGACGAGCGGTTGCTTGCCGCCGCGCAAGAGGTCCTGTTCGAGGTCGGGCCGGCCGTCTTCACGCTCCAGCGGGCCGCGGAGCGGGCCGGGGTCTCGGCGGCGACCTTGATCAAGCGGTTCGGGTCCAAGCAGCAGCTCTTTGTCGAGCTTGACCGGCGCTGGGTGAACTCGATCGGGCCTGGCCTGGCGGCAGCGGAGGCCGGCCGTCGGTCACCGCTTGACCGGCTGCGCGCGGCGGTGCTGTGGGGCTTCGATGATCTTGATTCCCCGGCTAACACCGCCAACGAGCTGGCGACGCTTGCCCTGGATCTCCAGGATGACACGATGCGGGAGTTGCTGGCTGACGGCTGGCTGATCATCGAAGATCACCTCACCGCGCTGGCCGCCGACGCGATCGCCGCTGGTGAGCTCGGAGCGGCGATGGCGCCAGGGCAGATCGCCAGGATCCTGCTCGCGACGGCCGAGGGAACCCGCCTGACCTGGTGCGTACGCCCGGACGGCTCCCTGGTGGAACGGGCCGAAGCCGACCTCGAGGTCGTCCTGACCGCCCTGGTCGCCGCGACTCACCGCTAGCCGGCCTTCCGGGCCGGGAGCCCGGCTACCGGTAGCGGGCCTCGGTCCCGGCTACCGGTAGCCGGCCTCGGTAGCCGGAAGTTCGCGATCCTCGACTTCGACCACGTACCGCCAGCAATCGGGCCGCGATCCGTCAACGTCGGTGAGGCCGTAGGCGACCGCGAGGTCGTGACTCGTCAGCACCCTCCCGGCGAACCGGCCGAACGAAGGGTCAGCGGCCAGAGCGGCGATCCCGCGCCCCACGAAGGCGGGCGACTCCGAGATCACGAAATGCGGCACCTCAGGAAGAGCGTCCCGCCAGTTCGCCTCGGTCACCCCGTACCCCTCGAGCATCGCCTCCGAGCGCAGCCAGCCCGGCGTGACCGCCACCGCCGTCACCCCGGTTCCGTCAAGTTCCGCGGTCAAGCCGAGGGTGATCCGTTCGACCGCCGCCTTGACCAGGTCGTAGTAGAACCCAACCCGCTTGCGGAAGTTCCGGTTGTACTCAGAAGTGCCATCGGTCATCTCCACGATGAGACCAGGCCAGGCCCCGGACAGCATCAGCGGGATAGCGTAGTGCGCGGTGATGAGGTGCGTGTCGATGCCCATCCGCAGCATCCGCAGGCCGCCGGGAAGGTCGTGCTCCCACAGCTTCTTGTCCCACTCCAGGTACCGTTCGCCGCCGAAGATGTCGTTCACCAGGATGTCCAGCCGGCCCTGCTCAGAGCTGATCAGGCTGACCAGGTCCGCGACCTCGGAAGCTTCGAGATGATCGACGCGGAGCGCCTGGCCCGTGCCGCCCGCCGCCAGCATCAGGTCACCGGTCTCCTCGATCGTTTCCGGCCGGTCGATCTCCGACCGGCCGTTAACGCGGCTGCTTCGCCCGGTCGCGTAGACGTAGGCGCCCGATCGCGCCAGTTCGACGGCGATGGCCCGGCCCGCGCCTCTCGTCGCGCCGGCGACGAGTGCGACCTTGCCAGACATGGGGTCGTTCAGTTCCGACATGATGTCTCCTTGGGAAGAAAGAGTCCGCTAGTTAGTAAACTATCATTTACTAACTAGCGAGGCCGAGCGGCGAAGGGACGAAGGTGCGATGCCAAGCGAGCTGATCAGCAACCCTGACAAGGTCCTGTTCCCCGACATCGGGGCAACCAAAGGCGACCTCGCCGAGCACTACCTCCGGGTCGCCGAGCCGCTGATGCGGGCCATGGGCGGCCGCCCGGTGCTGCTCCAAAGGTTCCCCGAAGGCCCAGGCGGCCCGTCCTTTTTCCAGAAGCGAGTACCGAAGAACGCGCCTTCCTGGCTGACCACGACCACGGTCTCGACCCCTAACGGCACCACCTCGCAGGCCCTAGTCGCCGCCGACCTCGACCATGTTCTCTGGGCGGTCAACCTAGGCTGCCTCGGCTTTCATGTCTGGCCCTACCTGGCGGCCGAACCCGAGCACACCGACGAACTGCGGATCGACCTCGACCCCACCCCAGGGGTCGACTTCGCCATGATCAGGCAGGCGGCCCGCGAGTTGCGAGCGCTGCTAGCCGAATCAGGCATCACCGGCTACGCGAAGACAACAGGCAACCGCGGCCTGCACGTCTACGCCAGGCTCGAACCGCACTGGGACTCCTACCAGGTACGTTCCGGTGCGGTAGCGATCGCGAGGGAGCTGGAACGGCGCCGGCCCGAGCTGATCACGGCCGCGTGGTGGAAAGAGGAACGCGGCACGCGGGTTTTCATCGATTACAACCAGAACGCACCTCACAAGACGGTGTTCGGCGCTTGGTCCGTCCGGGCCCGTCCAGGTGCCCAGGTGTCGACTCCCATCGACTGGGACGAGCTTGACGAGATCCATCCCGACCAGTTCACGATCTCGTCACTGCCCGCCCGGCTTGAGTCGGTCGGTGACCCTTGGCTGAAAATGAATGACGCTCCTCAGTCGCTTGAGCCGCTGCTGGAAATGAACGCGCGCGACCGGGCCAGCGGCCTGCTCGACGCTCCGTGGCCGCCCGTGTACCCGAAGCAGCCAGATGAGCCGCCGCGAGTCGCCCCCAGCCGCGCCAAGAAGACCTAGACCAGCTGAATGAGGATTTCCTGATGCGGCGAGCACCGGGCTAGCTCTCCAAGGACAAAAATTCCAGGATCATTCAGCAAGCACCAGTGGGCGGCCGCGCCAGCGGACTGATTGCCAGCGACCCCAGCTCGTACGGCTTCGTCGGCGTCGCGGGCCAGCCGGTCAAGCAGCCGGGGCGCTGCCTTGACGTTGCGGGCGACGCGCCTGCGTACCTGTTCGCTCGGGTCGGCGGCCAGTACGGTCAGGACGGGTACCGGGGCGGACCTGTTGCCGCCGAGCGCGGCCCTCGCCCTTGGCTCGGCGTCGGTGGCCAGCGAGAACGCGACGGCTGGCGGCAGTGACCGGTTGCCGGCGACCGCTACCCGAACCGCCAGGGCCTCGTCGGCGGCCAGGGCGGCGAGCTGAGCGGGCGGACAGTAGGGGTTGGCCGCGGCGGCTTGCCTGGCCGGGCTCGCCGTGCCCGGCCGCCGCGATCACCAGGTGGCGCGGCGTGGCCGGGTGCCTGAGGGCGGTGATCATAACTGCCTCGGCGGGGTCGCGGGCGAGCCTGCCGAGTGAGACCGGCGGGGCCTGGCGGTTACGGGCCACGGCCAGCTTGATCGCCGGGAACGGGTCGGCGGCCAGGGTCTCGAAGCTGGCCGGTGCCGCCGCCGGGTTTCCGGCGAGGAACAGCCTCGACAGAAACTCGCGGGGCCAGTAGGCCGCTGTCAGCGCCTCCGCGTCGGCCTGAGGGTTCTGGAGCACGCAGTGCCTGACCCGCCACGAGTTGTCCTTCGCCAACTGAAGCTGCAGTTGCGCCGGGCAGCGCGGGTTGCCTGCGGCGGCGGCCCTGACCAGGAACTCAGGATCGCCTGCCAGCCCGCCAATCACCTCGGGCGCCGTCGTCGTGCTGGCCGCGACCGCGATCCTGACCTGCTCGTCGACGTCGTCGGCCAGAGCGGCGAGGGTGCCGGGCTGGCACGCGGGGTTCGAGGCGACGTGGCACCGGATCGTGGCGGCGCTGTCACCCGCTAGTTCGGCGAGTAGTTCCTCGCTCGCGGCCGGGCTGGCCGCGGCTGCCTCCCGCTGCCGGGGCGAACCTTTGCTTGCAAGCGCGACGATCAGGTCGGGCGGGGCCTGCGGGTTCGCCGCGAGCAGCGGCATCAGGTCGGAGGCGGTCACGCGCTGGCCGGGCGGACGTCGGTGGGCAGCGCGTAGCTGAGATCGCCGCCGAGGGCACTCAGTTCGGCCGCGAGCCGGCTGGCGGCGGCGTGCTGGCCGTAGCCGTTCACGATCAGCCAGTCGCGCGGGAACACCTCGGTGTCCAGAAGTTCGAAGAACGCCTCAACGACGTCGCCCTCGTCGTCGAAGAACCTCCCGGTCTCCTCGGCCACGTACTTCCACCCGCCAATTATCCTCCGGTTGACGAGCACGGGCACGTCGATCGCGAGCGCCTCGGTGATCACCCGCGGCGAGGCGTCGAGAGCATTAGGCACAAACGCCACCCGCGCCGACGCGGTCACCCGCACGAAGGCCGACCAAGGAAGTTGCGGCAGGTAGTCGATGTTGGGATGACGGGGGAGCCCAGGTGCGCCGGCCCGGCCGATCATGACGATGCGCGCTCCCGCGTCGGCTAGCCGCTCGGCGCACGCCCTGGCCAGGTCCCAGTTCTTCTGAAGATCGTTGAGCCAGGTCGGAAGGCAGCTATAGACCAGGTCCCATTTCTTGGCCGGATATCCGTCCTCGTAGGCGGCCTGCCACGTGGCGCGCTCATTGACGAAATCAGAACCGCTCAGCAGCATTCGCGGCGGATCCGGCGGAAGGTAGCTGTCCGGATCGCGAAAGCAATGCGCCCAGGCTTCGCACGCCTTTACCTCGGGACGGTCCCAGCCGGCGCGCGGGCGGCGGCCGAGAACCTGCCCGTCATACGCTTCATGATAAAGCGGGAAAGGACCGTAATGGGTGAACCCGATCATCCGATGGGTCGCCGCAATCGATTCGTACAGCGTTCGCTGGTCTTTCTGAAGGCCGCGCCTGAGCATCGCGAAACCGGTGTCGCGGCCCTTCTCGTCGACGATCCACCGCAATGGCCAGGGAACGTCGGTCATGAGTCCGGCGGATCGGCGAAGTGCCTGAGCGCCGATCTTCCGACTTCGAGCAGGGTCTTCTCGGGTGACAGCGGATGGGTGATGCCCGCCCTGACATCGCGCAGAGCCTGCTCGAACGGCAAGGCCCGCAGGTAGGAACGGCTGCCGAGCAGCTCCATGGCGAGCTCGACGACCCGGATGCTGGCGAGAACTACCTGCCGTTTGGCGAGCATCGCGGTGATGAAATGGCGCTCAGATCCGACCGAGTCGTCGGTCGTCGCCGCGATGTACGCGTCGAGAGCCCAGCGAGCCGAGCGGTATTCCTGGGTAAGCAGCCCGGCGATGCGCTGTTGCGCGGGGTCGGCCTTGCCCGTCTCGGCGGCCAGCCTCAGGGCCCGGTCGCGCATCGCGCCCGCCGCGCCCAGGTATACGGAAGCAATCACGGCCAGCGCGATCTGGAGTCCTGGCAGCCGGTGCCCGGCCGGCTGCTGATCACTGTCGCCTGGCGCGGCGGGCGGCACCCGACGGGGCGCCCGGTCGGGCGCGAGGCTTGCCGGCCCGGAGGGCCCGAGGCTTGCCGGCCCGAAGGGCGCGAGGCTTGCCGGCCCGAAGGGCTCCGGCCGCAGGGGCGCGGGGCTTGCCGGCCCGGAGGGCCCCGGCCGCAGGGGCGCGAAGTCGATGATGTTCGCGGCGGGCACGAATACCTTGGAGAAGGAGACCGGATTGCTGCCTGAGCCGCGCATGCCCATGGCGTCCCAGTCGGGAATGATCTCAGCTCCCGGCGCGGGCATCGGGATAAGCACGGTCGTCGTCCAGGGCCTGGCGTCGTCATCGACTCGCGCCATCGTGACCACCGCGTCCGCGCCCGGCACGCCGCTGCAGAACCGCTTGCGCCCGCTGACCAGGACGCCGCCTTCGGCCGGACTGGCGGTGATCCCCGGATTGGCTGGATCGGCCGCTCCGCTTGACGCCAGGATCAGCCCCTCCGAGACGATCCGCCGCAGAACGGGCTCGACCGCCAGGTCGCCAAGTCGCCAGCGCCATGCCAGCGTCAGCACGTTGTGCTGGTGCATGGAGATCGCCAGCGACGTATTGGCGCAGTACCTGGCCAGCGTGGCCTGCGCCGCGCAGACCGCGGCTAGGTCGTGACCGCCGCCGCCGAGCTCACCTGGCACGGCGATCGCGCCGAACCCGGTCGCCCTGATCGCTTCGTAGCCTTCGGTCACGAACGAGGCTTCCCTGTCGTGCCTGGCCGCGTGGGGCGCGGCGGCGGCACCGATCCGGCGAGCGGTGGAGAGCAGGTCGGCCAGGGAGCCCGCTGCCGCTTGCTCGCGGTCTCCGCGCATGCTAATCATTCCCCAAAGCCCGACATATTCCCCGCCTCGTAAAGCTGCCAGCGATCGTACGCGACCAGGCGCCCTCATCGCAATGTCGCATTGGCCGGGTTCCAGCCTGGTCCTGATGCGCAATTGTTATTAGCGATGTTGGTGTCAGCTTTTTTACATATCCGGTCGCTTATGAGCGGGCGCCGTCGATGTTATCCGCCTGGCAACTATCCGTGTTGACACGATCCATATCAAGTGATATGTTCCGCGCCAGGCTTGGCATTCGCGGGATGCGCTATCGGCGGCAGCGGTGCAAGCTCTTGGTGCGATTGGCGTCGGAGTCCGGGGGGATACGGGGTGTCCGAGAAGGAACTCGTAAATGAGTACATTGCCGGGCGAATTAGCAGACGGTTCTTCGTCCGCAGGTTGATGTCAATCGGCGTGGGCGTCGCTGGCGCGGGCGCACTGGCCGACGCGCTGGCCGCGTGCGCGCCGGGAGCCGGCGGTCCGGCCGGTGCCGACACTGGCCAGAATGCCGGTTTCGCGACGCCGACACCGACTTTCACGCCGACTCCGACTTTCACGCCGACTCCGACCTTCACGCCGACTCCGAGTTTCACTCCCACCCCGACTCCGTCGTTCACGCCGACCCCGACGCCCAGCTTCACCCCGACCCCGACGCCGAGCTTTGAGCCGACCCCGACGCCGACGTTCGAGCCAACCCCGACGCCGACGGATGGCTCGTCGTGCTCATCGTGCTCGTCCTGTTCGTCGTCGTGTTCGTCGTCGTGTTCTTCCTCGTGTTCTTCCTCGTGTTCCTCGTCCTGCTCTTCGTCTTGTTCGTCGTCGTGCTCTTCTTCGTGTTCCTCGTCCTGCTCTTCGAGTTGCTCGGGGAGTTCGTGCTCATCGTCGTGCAGCAACGTGATCAGGCGGCCGGCTACCGAGGCAAGCCGCGAGCCGAGGGTCCGTCCGGCCTGGATGACGCTTCCGACCCTCACACCTGCCGGCTGAGCGACTACCTGCCCGCTTCGGGCCGGTGCGAGCCCTGGCGTGACCGCAGGACGGGCCTGCCGGACCGCCGGTCCCTGGCCGCAGGCCCAGCGTTGTCCCGGCGTCGGGGCCAGGACCCCAGCCCAGGGACAACGCTGGGGCTCGCCGTGCACCGGTTTGCCCCGTTTTCGAATCAGAGAGCTATCAGAGCTTGGTGAGCTAGCTGAGCTAGCTGGAGTTATCACTGCTCGGCAGGCTCTTAGGTTCACAGGTATGCCAGCGATTCCTGTGGACCCGTTCGCCACTAAGCGCGCTTACATGCAAGTCGCCGATGACGTCGCCCGGCGGATCAAGGAGGGCGATATCAAGCTGAAGTTGCCGGCCGAGCGGGCCCTGGCCGTGGAATACGGTGCCGCCTACACGACGGTGCGCCGGGCCATGCAGGAACTGCGGGACCGGGAGTTGATCGTCACCGTGCACGGCCGGGGCACGTTTGTCGCCGAGACGCTTGAGCCAGGGCCGGGGCGCTGGATCGCGGACAGGTGAGGCCGACGGGGAGGTCCCGCTACCAGGCGCGGCCGGGGTTGAGCAGGCCGGCCGGGTCTAGCGCGGACTTGATCCTGTGGTGCACGTCAATGGCGGTGTCGTCGAGCTGGGCCGCGAGCCAGCCGCGCTTGAGCGTTCCGACGCCGTGCTCACCGGTGACAGTGCCGCCGCGAGCGAGTGCGGCCAGGCAGATCGCCTCGGCGACCGCGAGGGCGTGGTCGCGGGTCGCCGGCTCAGTGTCGTCGAGTACGAGGACCGGGTGCAGGTTACCGTCCCCGGCGTGCCCGACAGTCGCTATGCGGATCTTCTCCTCCGCGCCGATCCGCTCGATTTCACTTAGCATCTCGGCGAGTCTTGAACGCGGCACGCCGATGTCCTCGATGACGGTCGGCCCGGCGTCGAGCAGCGCGAGCCCGGCGAGGCGCCGGGCGGCGATGAGCCCTTCGGCCTCGTCAGGATCCTGCGTGCAGGCGACGTAGTCGGCACCCGCTTCCTCGCACAGGCTGGTGATCCGTTCGGCGACCTTCAGCGCGTCCGGTCCGTCCGCCTGGCCCACGAGCAGCGCGGCCGCGCCGCGGTCCAGGTCCATCCGGCGGTAGTCCTCGATCGCGTTGATGGTCGCGTTGTCGATGAGTTCGAGCATGCTGGCGTTGACGGCGGCGGCCGTGATCATGCCGACGGCGTGCCCCGCGCTTGGCAGGGTCGGGAAGCTCGCCACGAACACCGCGGGCGGGGTGGCCGGCCGCGGCCTGAGCCTGACGGTCGCGGCGGTGATGATGCCGAGCGTTCCTTCCGAGCCGATGAACAGACTGGTCAGGTCGAGCCCGGCCACATTCTTGATCGAGCGGGCTCCGGTGCGAAGCATCCGGCCGTCGGCGAGCACGACCTCGAGACCGAGCACCGAGTCCCTGGTCACGCCATACTTGAGACAGCGCATTCCGCCCGCGTTCGTCGCGACGTTGCCGCCGATGGTCGAGATCTCGAAGCTGCCGGGGTCGGGCGCATAGAACATTCCCAGCTCGCGGGCGGCCCGCTCGAGGTCGGCGTTGATAACGCCCGCCTCGGCAACCGCGATCTGATCGACGGGATCGATCTCCCGCAGTGCCGTCATCCGCTCCAGGCTGAGCAGGACGCACCCGTCTATGGCGTTCGCGCCTCCCGCCAACCCGGTGCCCGCGCCGCGCGGCACCACGATCACGCCATGCCGCGAGGCCCAGCGCATGATCTCGGCAACCTGCGCGGTGCTGACCGGGCGCGCCAGCGCGGCCGGAGTGCCCGCCGAGACCAGGGCCGCCCGGTCGCGGCGGTAGCCTTCCATCACGTCAGGATCGGTGACCAGCACGTCACCGGGAAGATCACGCACCAGTTCGTCGATTGCTCTCACAGGACAAACCTATGCTCGTTGCCAGGTTGCACGAAGTCGCCGACCTCAGGATCACAGAAGAGCCGGTGCCTGGGCCCGGTGAGGGCATGAGCCTCGTCCGCGTGACCGCCGTCGGCATCTGCGGTTCTGATCTGCGCTGGTGGGCGGAGGGTGGCATCGGGGATGCTCTCCTTGACCGGCCGCTTGTGCCCGGGCACGAGGCGGCCGGGATCATCGAGGGCGGGCCGCGCCATGGTGAGCGGGTGGCGATTGACCCGGCGATTCCCTGCGGCACGTGCCCGCCGTGCCTGCGTGGTTACCGCAACCTGTGCCTGAACATCGTCTTCGCTGGTCACGGAGCCCAAGACGGTGCCATGAGCGAGTATTTGGCCTGGCCTTCGCACCTGCTGTACCAGCTTCCTGATTCGCTCACCGACGAAGACGGCGCCCTGCTCGAGCCGCTTGGCGTCGCCGTCCATTCAGGTGATCTTGGTCATCTGAAGCTGGCGGGATCGGCCGCTGTCGTCGGCTGCGGGCCGATCGGGCTGCTGCTCATCCAGGTGCTGCAAGCGGCCGGGGCAGGCACGGTGATCGCCTTCGACCCGCTGGCCCACCGGCGGACGGCGGCGCTTCGCCTGGGCGCCGACGTGGCGGCCGATCCTGAGCAGGCTGATGAGGTGGTTCAAGCGGCCGGACTCGCCGCCGAGGGCGGCGCGGACGTGACGTTCGAAATGGCCGGAACGGACGACGCTGTTCAGTTGGCGATCTCGGTCGTCCGGCCCGGCGGCCGGGTCGTGCTCGGCGGAATTCCTGGTGATGACCAGATTCGTTTCCAGGCGTCCGTCGCGAGGCGGAAGGGACTGACCATCGCCCTGGTCCGGCGGATGAACGACGTCTATCCGAGGGCGATCAGGCTGGCCGCCGCCGGGAAGGTCGACCTGTCGATCGTCAGTCATCGCTTCGGGCTAGCGCAGGCCAGCGAGGCCTTCAGCCTGGCCGCCGCCCGCCCAGGCCTGAAAACCGTCGTCACAGCCAAATCCTGAGCATCGACGCCAGGTCCTGCTGGGCGGGTATTGGGCCGCCCGACCTGACCCGCAAATCCCAGCGGGCGCCCGCGCCGGAGCAGCGGGGGCACCTTGCGTTCGCAAAAACCGACCCAAAGTGCCCCCGCTGGCATCCCGGAACCGCGACGAAGCCGCGAAGCTATCGCTGCCACCCCGGCGGTGATTGGTCAGTGAGGCTGATACCGCCCGCTGAACCTGATACCCGGCGCCGGCCCGGCCTCGCCAGAGGGCCGGCTCGCTCATCACTCCGGAAGAACCGCATCGGTGGCCCATCGTTGCTGTTCAGCGGGCCGAACTAACGACAACGATGGGACATCGATGCTGTGCCAGCAGCATCTGTGGGTCATCGTTGTCGTTGCACGGCCGACGGCAACCGCAACGATGGGCCACCGATGCGGACAAGATGGTCTAGCGTCAGCGAATACCGCTCGCACCTATAGCCCGGCCGGAACAACCCAGCCTTTTGGCATCAGCTCCGAGTTGGCTGCTTCATCTTCCGGAGGCCTGCTCGTGGCCGCGTGGACCAATGGCTCGTGGATGTATCTCAACTCCGGCCATAAAAAGCACTGGCAGATGGTACTCGGCCTCGGGGATGGCGGCGCCGGATTCGGTGACCTCGCATTCGTAACCCCGGCGATAGCCTGGGCCGTCTACGGTCCGGTCAACCTCTTCTCCGCGGACTTCGGACGGCTCCATGTCACCAGCGACGGCGGCAAGCACTGGCAGCTCATCACCTTGTAAGGCCAAACGTTTGGGCGCTTGAACCTCGCACAGGGCGTGTCGAGTTGACAATCGGCTATGTCATACCAAATTATCTCTTCATGTCTAGAAACGTTTCCGTAGTGATTACCGATGACCTCGATGGCTCCGAGGGCGCTGACACCGTCAGATTCGCCCTGGATGGCGTTAACTTCGAGATCGATCTCAGCGACTCGAACCGTAATCGGCTTGAAGGCGATCTGGCTCCGTTTGTCGCGGCGGCCCGGCGCCCGAGCCGCGACAGCCGCCGCCGGACCGGCCGTACCCCTTCGGCGTCAGTTGACCGTGCTGCCGTGCGTGCCTGGGCGCGGGAGGCCGGCCTGAATATCTCCGAGCGCGGGCGAATCAGCGCCGAGGTAATCAGGCAGTACGAAGCCGCCCACTAACCGGGGCCGCCCGATCGCGCCGGCCGGGAATAACGCTCCCGGCCGGCTGCCGCATGCTACTTGCGGAGTAGTTGGCTGCGCCGCGGGTGCCGTATCGCGCCCGCGTAAGAGCGGTCTTCTGGCCGGCGCGCGGTCGACGGTCTTACCTTCACGGTAAGGGACATCTTTGCGCCTACGCGCGGCGTTATTGGTGCTTTGTCCGCGCCGTATCTGGCTGGAGCGCGTTCGGGCGCAGGCATCGAGGCGTCATTGAAAGAGTTCGTGGCTGTCCAGGTAGCCAAGCTCGTCGAGGGTGACGGCGGGGGCGAACCTGGCGAGCTCCTCCTTGATGGGGGTCACGTCGGCCGGGGCGGAGAATCCTGGCAGCCAGTCGTCGTGGTGGGAGAGTATGAGCCTTTCCGGGCGGAGCAGGGAGGCCTGGCGAGCCACGAACTGGGCCAGTGACCCTTGAACGGGTTCGCCGTCAATGTTGCCTCGGCCAGCCGCGGCGATGATCGCCACGTCTGGGTGCAGGCTAGCGGTGATGCCGGTCCAGTATCCGGACGTGTCCTGGTAAAGCCTGGTCCGCTCCCGGCATCGTCCGATGCGACCATACGCAGGAGTGCAGCGAAGGGTAAACCGAGACGAGCACGTCAGGGGAGATCCTGATCCGCTCGCCGCCCGCAACTGGCATCAGCTGGGCTAGCGGCACTCCCTGCGATCCCATTACCCTGACGGTCTCGAAAGAGCCGATGATCGTGGCCCCAGTTTGCCTCAGTTTGCCTGGCGATACGCTCGGCGCCCCACAAGTGATCGAAATGCGAATGGCCGACGACGATGAAGTCGCACCGGTCAATGTCGTCGGCGACCAGGCCAGTGCCTGCCGCCCCTTCGGCCCGGTCGATGTAGGCGTCGAGAAATACGACGAGATCGCCAATGGCGAGGCGGAACGTAGCACAGCCGTACCAGTCAAGGATCGTCCTCACCTGGGCCAAGTTACCCGGTCGCCCGATCCGTCCGGTATAGGTACCTCGTGCTAGCTTTCATAGCCTGACCTGTGACGCTGGCGGAGACTGATGGCTGAGACGCTGACAACTGAAGCAGAGGTAGCGGAGCTTTGCCAGACCGCGGCCGGGGTGGCGGCTGAGTTGGACGCGGCCGGACGTTCTGGCCGGGCCGGGATGCTCAGGGCGATGTCGGATGCGCTCGACGCCGGGCGGGACGAACTGGTGGCGACGGCGGACAGGGAGACCGCGCTCGGCGTTCCTCGCCTGGATGGCGAACTGACCAGGACCACGTTCCAGCTGCGCTTCTTCGCCGAGGTGATAGAGGACGGCGGGTACCTGGAAGCCGTGATCGACCACGCCAGTCCCACGCCCATGGGGCCGCGCCCTGACCTGCGCCGGATACTGCGGCCGATCGGGCCGGTCGCCGTGTTCGGTGCCTCGAACTTTCCTTTCGCGTTCTCCGTGCCCGGCGGCGATACGGCGTCGGCTCTGGCGGCCGGCTGCCCTGTGGTTGTGAAGGCACATGAAGCCCACCCGGATACTTCCGCCGGGTGCGCGGCCGCGCTTCGGGCCGGCGCCGTGGCGGCGGGGATCAGCGCCGGCGTGGTGTCGCTGGTTCACGGGGTACAGGCCGGGGCTGACCTCGTGCGGGATCCCCGGATTCAGGCTGTCGGCTTTACCGGCTCGGTGCGCGGCGGGCGGTTCCTTGCCGACTTGGCGGCCGCGCGACCCGCGCCGGTCCCCTTCTATGGTGAACTCGGGGCGGTGAATCCGCTGGTCATCTGCCCGGCTGCGGCGGCGGCCAGGGCGGGGTCGATCGCGTCAGGCCTGGCGGGATCCTTCACGCTCGGCGTCGGGCAGTTCTGTACCAAGCCGGGTCTGGCCTTCGTTCCTTCCGGCGCCGAAGGCGACGAGCTGATTGCCGCGCTGGCCGGAGAGGTGCAGGCTCGGGCGGGCGGGGTGATGCTCAGCCCGAACGTGCACCGGGGCTTCGCCGAGGGCAGCGCCATGCTGCGGGGCGCGGCGGGAGTGACGGTGCTCGCCCAGGGGACGGCGCCGGCTGGTGACCGCTGGGGGAGCCCGCTGCTGCTGCTGGCCGATTCCGGGGCGCTGTCTGGCGCCGTGCTCGAGGAGTGCTTCGGCCCGGTGCTCGTGATCGTCCGCTACGATTCGGCGAGCCACCTCTTCGAGGCGATCGGCCGGGTCGGGCCGGCGCTGACGGCGACCGTGCACGCCGAGCCTGATGATCTTGACCTGGCCGGGCGTCTCACCGGCTACTTCGCCGGGCGAGTGGGCCGGATTGTGTGGAACGGCTACCCGACGGGCGTGGCCGTGGCCTGGGCCATTCATCACGGCGGACCTTATCCGGCGACCACTGACGTGCTGCACACCTCGGTCGGCGCGGGCGCGATCAAGCGCTGGCTGCGGCCCGTCGCTTACCAGGATGTCCCGGCCGCGCTGCTGCCGCCCGAACTCGCGGATGAGGTACCAGCGGATTTCGCGTTGCCGCGCCGCGTGGACGGGCAGTTCGAACTGCAGTAGCCGATGTCGTACGGGCTGGTGTCTTAGGCCAAGATCTTCTACGGGGGCTAGACGAGTCGCAAGACCGGCAAATCGCCCAGACCGGACCCCGCTGTCAGGTGCGCCAGCCGCTGGGGCGGTCGCAAGCTCGCCGGGCGCGGCGTGGAGGCGGGCGCGGGCGGGGGATTTCCGCCGCTCAAATCCCTGCGAGCGTTTTGGGGTCAGTTCAGGCAAGATGTGAGCTACGTTCTGGTGCGGCCCGGGTCGCACCGGGTGCCTGCGTGCTGGAGGTAGGCCATGGCCGTCATCGACACCCAGTCAGATCTGCTTGACACCACCACGGCCGACGCACTGGCCGAGAAGAAAAAGCTGCGCAAGCATTTCGCCCGCTTTGACATCTTGTTCTTCCTGCTCTGCACGATCGTCGGGCTCGACACCCTGGGTGCCGTGGCGAGCAACGGGCCGCAGGCGTTTACCTGGCTGATCTTCCTGGCCGTGCTTTTCTTCGTGCCTTACGCGCTGCTGACGGCCGAACTCGGAACCGCGTTCCCGATGGAAGGCGGCCCCTACATCTGGACCAGGCTGGCGTTCGGCCGCGTGGTCGCCGCCGTGAACGCGCTGGTGTACTGGATCTCCAACCCGATCTGGGTGGGCGGAACTCTCGGTATCACCGCGCTCACGGCTTTCCAGGAGTTCTTCACCAATGGCAAGCACCTGCCCGGCCCGAAGATCCTCGGCGGCGCCTCGGTGCTTGATGTCGCGTTCGTGCTCGTGTTCATCTGGTTCGCGGTAATCGCCGCGATTGTTTCCTTCCAGATCGGCAAGTGGGTGCCGACGATCGGCGCCTTCGTGCGGATCGGCGTGCTCGGCTTCTTCACGATCTCGGTCGTGATCTACGCGATCAAGAACGGCATCCACGACACCTTCGGAGCGGCCAAGTTCCTGCCCAGCTACGCCATCTTCATCGCGGCGGTACCCGTGCTCATCTTCAACTACGTCGGCTTCGAACTGCCGAACGCGGCGGGCGAGGAGATGAAGAACCCGCAGCGCGACGTGCCGTTCTCGGTGGCCAGGTCGGCGGTGGGAAGCGTCCTGCTTTACGGCTTCCCGATCCTGGCCATACTCGTGCTGCTGCCAGCGGGGCAGATCACCGGCCTGAGCGGCTTCCTCGCGGCGATCAAGTCGGTCTTCACCATCTACGGCGGTCACGTGACCGCCAACGGCGCCCCCGTGCTCACCGGGGCCGGGCAGGTGCTCGGCTACCTCATGGCGATCGCGTTCATCCTCGCCCTGGTGACCAGCGGAACCACCTGGATCATGGGGGCCGACCGGGCACAGGCCATGGCCTCGCTCGATGGCGCCGGTCCCAGGATCCTCGGCCGGTTCTCCGCCCGGTTCGGCACTCCGATCGCCGTCAACTTGCTCTCCGGCATCACCGCGACGGCCGTGATGGTGCTCGCTTTCACGATTACCGGCGGCAACACGCTCAAGTACTTCACCGTGGTGCTCGGCCTCGTCATCTCCACGACGACAATTTCCTACATCGTCATCTTCCCGACCCTGATCAAGCTCAGGTACTCGCATCCGCACGTGCCGCGTCCGTACCGGGTGCCGGGCGGGATGGCCGGGGCCTGGATCGCGGGCGGCCTGTGCACCCTGTGGGCCGTCCTCGCGACCGTCGTGCTCGTCTATCCGGGCCTGGGGGTGAACTGGTTCGGGCAGCACGGCAACCCGGATGACTCCCTGCCCTCGGGGTTCACCCGGTCGCAGTTCGAACTGTCGCAGTTCATCCCGCTCGCCATCATCATCGCGGCGGGCATCATTTTCTACCTCGCCGGTGCCCGGACCAGGCGGCACACGGTCCAGGTACCGATCGAGGCGGAAGCGGGCGTCAGCGCTGACTAGCCGGCGGGGTGATGTCTGGTTCGGGGCTATTGAGTTAGATTGCTGGTATGAAACCGGCCGATATCGCGTTCCTGCACGTCCTTGGCAAGCCCAGCGTCACCCCGGACGGCGGGTTCGCTGTCGTCGCCGTGACCAGGCCTGATCTTGAGGCTGACGAGTACCGGGGTCAGCTGTGGATTGTCCCGACCGACGGGTCCGCGCCGCCGCGGCCGTTCACGACGGGCTGGCGTGATTCGGCGCCTGCCTATTCTCCTGACGGTGCCTGGCTGGCGTTCCTGCGGGCGACTGGCGGGGAAGGCTCAGGTTCTAAGCCGCAGCTTTACGTGATGCCGACGGGCGGTGGCGAACCCAGGCGGGTGACCGATCAGCCGCTCGGCGCCGGCGACCCGGTCTGGAGCCCTGACTCCCGCCGGATCGCGTACCTCGCGCGCGTCCCCGACGAAGGCCGCTATACGTCCGGCCGGCCCGAGGCCGAGCCGCCGAGACGGATCACGACCCTGCAGTACCGCCGGGACAATCTCGGCTTCTACATCGACCGGCGATCCCAGGTATTTGTCGTGGACCCGTTCGCCGAGCCTGGCTCCGCGCCGGTCCAGGTCACTAGCGGTGACTTCGACCACGATGACGTGGCCTGGAGTCCCGACGGCCAGACGCTGGCGCTCGTCTCCGCCCGCCATGAGTCCCGCGACACCGATCTGGCGACGGACGTCTGGTTGTGCGCGCCGGACGGGTCAGGCCTGCGGTCGGTCACTCACGGAGATTCAAGGCTCTCCGTCAGCCTGGTGCGCTTCTCGCCCGACGGTGCGTTGGTGTGCTTCGCCGCCTCGGATCTCGGCCCGAGCGGGCGCGGGATGCAGGGGCGCCAAGCCGGCGTCTGGTCGGCGCGGGCTGACGGCTCGGCGCCGCCCGTGCGGCTCACCGACGCCGAGACCATCCACCTGGCCAGGGAAGGCACGATCGAGACGACGCCGGAAGGCGTGCTTGCCTGCGGCGAGCGCCGGGGGGCGGTCGAGCTCCTGCTCGTGCCCTACGACGGCGGCGCGCCGGTGAGCCTGCTGAGCGGCAGCCGTCAGGTCGAGGGGGTCGCCAGCGCGTGGTCCTTGCTGGTCGCCGCCGTGGCCGATCCTGAGTCGCGGGGAGAATTGGTTGCCCTCGCGGACGGCAAGGAACGCCGGCTGACCGCCTTCGCCGCCATCGAGTCGCCCCGCCTGCTCGAGGAGATCACCGCCACCGCAGCCGACGGGTACCCGGTCCACGGCTGGGTCGTCCGCCCGGAGGGCCCTGGCCCGCATCCGGTCCTGCTGATGATCCACGGCGGACCTTTCTCGCAGTACGGCTGGCGACTGCACGACGAGGCGCAGGTCTATGCCGCCGCCGGCTACGCGGTCGTCATGGGCAACCCGCGCGGCTCGTCCGGCTACGGTCAGGCTCACGGGACCTCCGTTATCGGGGACGCTGCCACCCACGCGGCTGTCGACCTGCTCGCCTTGCTTGACGCGGGCCTGGCCGCTGGCGGCCTCGACGGTTCCCGAGTCGGCGTGCTCGGCGGGTCTTACGGCGGCTACATGACCACGTGGCTCGCGGCCCGGCACGGCCAGCGCTTCAAGGCAGCGATCAGCGAGCGCGCCGTCAACGCGGTTGACAGCTTCCACGGCTCAAGTGACATCGGCTGGAGCTTCGCCGAAGCGCTGTGGGGTGCCGATCCCGTCGGCTGGTCCGCCCAGAGCCCGCTCAGCTACGCGGATCAGATCGGCCTGCCGATGCTGATCATTCACTCAGAACACGACTGGCGCTGTCCGGTCGAGCAAGCCCAGCGGCTGTTCGTCGCGCTCAGGCTGAACGGGAACCCGGCCGAGATGCTGCTGTTCCCCGGCGAAGGACACGAACTGTCGCGCGGCGGGCGGCCAAGCCACCGGGTCGCGCGATTCGACGCCATCCTCGGCTGGTGGTCGCGGCACCTCTAACCTGGACCTAACCCGGCCCTTACTCGCCCGATGGCTGGCCACGATCGCCAACCTACGGCGGGTGGGGCGAACTCAGAAGACATCGCCGCGCTTTACGGGCCGCAAGCCTGATCCGCGCCCGCCAGCAGGCATTTTGATGACCGTCATTCCGGCCGTCGGCGACTCCTGATCCATGGAGGTGAGGGCGGCCGGCGCCTCGTCCAGGCTGATCTCCTTTCCGATCAGCCGGTCAGGACGCAGCCTCCGCTCAGAGATGAGCGCCAGCATCGGGGGATACTCGTGGGCCGCCATGCCGTGCGAGCCGAGTATCTCCAGTTCGCGGGCGATGACGAGGTCCATCGGGATGGGCGGGCGGGACTGCGGCCCGAGCAGCAGCCCGACCTGGAGGTGCCGGCCACGGCGCCGCAGGCATCGCACCGAGTTCACCGACGTAGCGGCTGAGCCAAGCGCGTCGATCGAGATCAGGGCGCCGCCGCCGGTGAGCTCGGTGATCGCGGCGGCCGGGTCGGCTTCGCGGCTAGCGTCGATGACGTGCTCGGCGCCGAGCACGGCGGCCAGGTCCAGGGCTGCCGTGGCGACGTCCACCGCGATCACCCGACCGCCAAGCGCGGCGGCGATCATGACCGCGGAGAGCCCGACCCCGCCGCACCCGTGCACCGCCAGCCAGTCACCTGCCCGCAGCCGTCCATGCACCGTGATAGCGCGGAACGCCGTGGCGAACCGGCAGCCCAGGCAGGCCGCCGCGGCGAAACTCACGGCCTCAGGCAGCGCGACCAGGTTCGCGTCCGCCGCCCTGATCGCCACGAGTTCGGCGAACGAGCCCGGCCCCGTGAATCCCGGCTGGGTCTGCTGCGGGCAGACCTGAGCATCACCGGCCAGGCAGTACTCGCAGACCCCGCAGCCGCACACGAAAGGCACCGTCACCCGGTCCCCGGCTCGCCACCCTGTAACTTGCGAGCCAACCTGCACGACCGTCCCCGCTAGTTCATGACCAGGAATGTGCGGCAGCGGCACCGGCTCGTGCCCTCGCCAAGCATGCCAGTCAGAACGACACACGCCGGTCGCGCCAACCGAGAGGACCGCGCCGTCGTCCGGGCAAGCGGGATCCGCCACTTGCCTGATCTCCGGTACCATGCCATATCCCGCGTAGACCACCGCCCGCACGTCACGCCCCCTGTCAACCCGTTGCGGGCCGCCGAAACAGGCGGCTTCACGACAAGGAGACTAAATGAACGCGACGCCGGAAATCACCCAGCGAGCGGCGCAGCCGTACGCGGGCATCTCCGCCTGGGTCACGATGGCGGAGGTCGGCTCGGTGGCCCACCGCCTCCCCGAGATCTTCGGCTGGCTCGGCGCCCGAGGTATCACCCCGGCGGGACCGCCGTTCTTCAGGTACCACGTGATCGACATGGAGCGGCAACTCCTCGTCGAGGCAGGCGTCCCCGTCGCCTCGCCGGTCGACGATGACGGCGGGATCCGCGGCGGCACCTTGCCCGCCGGCCGGTACGCCGTCATGACCCACACCGGCGCTCCGAACACCCTGGTAGCTGCCACTACGACGCTGCTCGCCCGGGGCCAGGACCATGGGCTCGCCTGGGACGTTTCGCAGACCGACGCGGGCCAGAAATGGGGCTGCCGCCTTGAGTTCTACCTGACCGACCCGGCCGAACAGCCCGATACCAGCAAATGGCAGACCGAACTAGCCTTCCGCCTCGCCGACTAATACCAACCCCGCCCGCCCCGGCCCTCAGCGTCGCCCGGCTCTCGGCCTCAGCCCCGCCCGGCTCCCGGCCCCGGCTCCCGGCCCCGGCCTCGCCTAGTCCGGCATTCGGGGCATTTGACGCAACTGGCCGGGAGGCGCAGCAACGATGGCCCATGGGTGCCTTTCCGCTGGAGTGAGTTCCTGGTCGGCTCCTCCGCATGGTCAGGGAGGGGCCGGGTCCCCGCGCGATCCCGCCCGGATATCCCGGCATTCCGGGCATTCGGCGCAGCCCGCCGTCCCGCCCCCGGAAGGCGGGGGCACTTTACCCACGTAAAAACCATGGCAAAGTGCCCCCGCCTCCCCAGCAAGACCCACGGGACCCGCCTCACTCCAGCGGAAACGCACCCATGGCCCATGGTTGTTGTTCGGGGCAGCCCGGCAACGACAACGATGGGACATCAATGCGGTCAGCGCCGCATCCATGGGACATCGATGCGGTAGCCGCAGGCGAGGCCAACGACAACGATGGGCCATGGGTGCGTTTCTGGTGGAGTGAGGCGGGTCCGGGACGGTCTTGCCCGAGCACCGGGGGCACTTCGCGGTCGTTATGACGACCCCGGGGTGCCCCCGGTGTCAGCGGCCGGGGCGGCGAGCTGCCCTGGATGCCGGAAATGCCGGAAAGGCCGGGCGGAGGCTGAGGCGGGAAAGGCTGGAGGACCGGTTCCGTCCGGGCCACGCCGAGGAGCCGACCAGAAACTCACTCCCACGGAAACGCACCCATGGGCCATCGATGCGGTAAAGCGGGCGGCGGGCAGCGCCCGGAGGTCGGCAGCGGACCTGGCACCGTTGGCGAGGATTACGCCAGGACCGCACGAGCCAAGGGGCTGACCAGCACGGAGGTGATCTGGTGGCACGTGCTGCGGCCGGCGATCACTCCGGTCATCCTGGGCATCAGCACGGGCTTCGGAATTCTCCTCGGATCCGCGGCCATCGTCGATCAGGGTCTTCGCGCTCGGCGAGGTCAAGCAGGTGCTCTTGACGTCGGTCAAGTTCGGCGACCTCATGCTGATCATGGGAACCGTGCTCATCACGGTCATCTTGATTTCGCTAGGCAACCTGCTCATCGATCGACCCGCGCGTGCGCGTCTTCTGACGAAGGCCGCCGGTCGGGCAGCACGCAGACCATCCCTTCGCTGAACCCAGCGGAGCCGATCCCGAACGCGGCGTTGAACCGGTCGAGGTTGACGACCGTCAGCAGTGCGGTGATCTCGACCATCTGCTTGTCGGTGAAGTGCTGCATCATCCGCGCGAACAGTTCGTCGGTGACTTCGACCGGAGTGCGCATCACCGCCACGGCGTAGTCGAGCGCGGCCTTCTCGCGTTCGGTGAACAGGTCGCTGTGCTGGTACTGCGTCAGCGCGAGCAGTTCGGGGTCGGACAGGCCAGAGTTACGGCAGATCTGCGATCCGAGGTCCACGCAGTACTCGCAGCCGATCATCTGCGCGCCTTTCAGTTCGACCAGGTTCTTGATCCGCTCGTCCACGGTGCTCGCCTTCCGCACCGCCTGCTGGAACTTGCCCATGCCGCTGAGCAGTTTCGGCTGGTGAGCCCAGACCTCGATCGGCTCGATCCCGCTTCCGCGCGCAGGCTCGCTTCCGGTTAGCTTCTTCATGCCTTTGCGCATGAACACGTAGACCAGTTTGACCATGGGGCCGGCCTGATCCTGCCGGACTCCCTGAATCCGTGCCATCGCGCGCCTCCTTCGATTCGGCGTCTTCACTACACGACACCGGGTAAACCGGCGATGTGACACCAGCCAGTCTCGCGTCACGCAGGGTGCGGCACGCCCCTGCTCCGGGACAACGCTGGGCCGGCCGGCTGACCGGCGCGCCCAGGATGGCCGATGCCGGATGATGAAAGCCGCATTAATGTTGAACAACTTAAGCTGCCGGCGGAGGTTCTGAGTGCCAGCTGGCGTACTTATTTCCTGTGTATTACAACCATTATTCATCAGGAAACCCGCCTGGGTTATCACGGCCTGTTTTGGAATGAAAATATCCGAATTTCGGGGTTTTCCTGCGTCTGCCTGCCTTGACCAAGTAAGGTCCACCAAGACAGGCGTTCCCCTGTGCCGCCTGATGCCAGTTGGCACCAGTCCGCCGGGTGAACGTGTGGCCTTGGGCGAAGGAGTGCGTTGCACACGGCACCGTCTCACAGGAAGCGCAGCACACCTGTCGTTATGCTCTGGATACCTGTCGCGGTCCTGGGGATTGTCGCTGGTGCCTTTGCTACCTACCTGATCCTGCCGGGCGGGCCTGCGGTTCCGAAGCTCGTTCCTCAGGCGGCTCAGGTATCGGACACCGGGTCGGCCGCGAGCTTGTACCAGATGAGCACCAGCATGCACCGCGACGCCGCGGTCCTGGAATCCCGGATGGCTGAGCGAACGGCCAAGGCGGCTCGGCGCAGGCACCTCGCCGCGCTTGCGGCCGCACGGCAGGCGCAGGCGGCGGCGCAGTCTCCGCCGCCGAGCCCGAGTCCGAGTTCACCGCCGAGCAGCGGTGGCGGGGACGCGGCCGATTCAGCGCTCGGCGTCTGCATCCGCGACGCCGAGGAGGGCGGAAGCTATGCCTGGGGTCCTGGAAATGGCGGCGGTGCCTACCAGTTCGAGCTGAGTACCTGGGAGCGTTACGGCGGTGCGGCGAGTGAATACGGTGTCGCCGGCCCCGCGTACCAGAACCAGGTCTTCGACAACGCCATCGCCGCGGGTGGCGCCTCGAACTGGACCGACTATGACGGGTGCTGACTAGCGTGCTGGCCGCAACTGCCGACAGCCCCTTCGGCGAGGGGCTGTCAGAGACGGGCCGTTTACAGTCCGTTGAGGAGGGTGCGGAGGGCTTGGGTGTAGGCGGCGAGTGCTTTGCGGCCTTGGGTGGTCAGTGCGACCGTAGTTTTTGGTGCGGTGCCGTTCTTGGTTTTTTCGCTGGTGAGGTAGTCGGCTTCCTCCAGTTTTCGCAGGTGGATAATGAGGTTGCCTGGAGTTAGCCCGATCAGGTCTTGCAGGCGGGTGAAGGACAGGGCGTCGCCGTCGGGGAGTGCTGCCAGCGTCGCCATAATCTTCAGCCGGGTGGGGACGTGGATCAGAGGGTCGAGTTCGCCGGTGGTCATGGCCCGACCACGCTGCGGCGCTGCCGCCAGGCAGTGACGGCGGCGAGGACGAGGAGTTCGAGACAGATGCCGACGCCCGCAACGGCCCAGGCCCCGGCCGGTCCCGCGAAGGCGGCCGCGACACCGACGACGGCGACCGCGAGGCCGGAGCCGCAGGCACGCCAGTTCGCCCGTGCCGCCATGACGGCGGCCCACGCCGCGCCGGCGACGATAAACGGCACTGCCGCGGGGTAGATTCCGTAAACGAAGCTGTTGCTGACTCCGTTCACGGCCAGGATGGGCAGGACGGCGAACACGCCGAGCCAGGCCACGGCCATTATCGTGATCTCGGCCGGGCGGAGCCGAGACCTGGTCGTCAGCCCGGTGGTGGCCCGCTTGGCGACCGCTGTGGTGACGGCGAAGTTGAGGATCCCGAACGCGATCGCGACGGGGATGACCGTGGCGGTTGGGTATCGGTAGGGGTGCTGTCCGCGGACCGTTAGCCAGATGGTGCCGAAGACGGCCAGGATCCCGAGCGCCCTGATCACCAGTAGCCAAGGCGGGTAGGGCTCGAGCCGGCGCCGGGCCTGCTGAGTGGTCTGGTCCAGCAGGTCAGCGGCCTGCCGGGGGTCGAAGTTACCGCCGTTGTCTGAGGTGGTGGTGTCGGGTGCGGTGTTCATGGTGCCTCCCTCGTTCTACTTTACGTCATAAAGTAGAAGCTACTTTACGGCATAAAGTCAAGGGGTTCCGGCTACCGACTTTATCCGGCAAAGTTGACAGGTCAGCCTTGCGCCTCTCGCGATCCGGGCGCTCAGGCGGTGGGGCGGCGAACGCGGTTCGCCTCCCTGACGACCGCCCAGGCATCCGCTACCTGACCAACGTGCCCGAGCTTTTCAGGGTTGCTAACCGAGCGGATCGTCTGGATCTGACCGTCGAGTACGTCGAGCACCAAGGTGCTGAGGACCTTGCCGTCCCGATCGCGGAAGATCGCGCCTGGCTGGCCGTTCACCTCGCGCGGCTCCAACCTCACCTCGATCCGGACGAGCCAGGGGACGATCGAGGCAAGCACCTGGGCGACCTTGTCAGCGCCGGTGATGGTCCTCGCCAGCGCCGGAGCCTTGCCGCCGCTGTCGCCGGTTATCTGAACGTCAGCGGCGAGAAGCTCTCGCAGGCCGTCAACGTCGCCTTCCCTGAGCGCGTCGAAGAACCGCCCGGCGAGCTCGTCGCGCTCGCGACGGCCCGTCTCGAACCTGGGCCGGCCCTCATCCATGTGGCGGCGGGCCCGTACCGCGAGCTGGCGGCACGCCGCCTCCGACCTCCCCACCGCCGACGCGACCTCGGGAAAGCCGAACCCGAACACCTCCCGCAGCACGAAGACCGCTCGCTCAAGCGGGCTGAGCCGCTCAAGCAGCAACAGCGCCGCCATCGACACCGAGTCGGCCAGCTCCGCTGACCGCGCCGGATCCTCATAAAGATCGGTCAGCAGCGGCTCGGGGAGCCACGGCCCGACGTACTGCTCCCGCCGGACGCGGGCCGAGCGCAGCACGTCGATCGAGATCCTGGTGACCACGGCGGAGAGGAATGCCCTAGTCGAGGCGGGTGGTACCGGGGAGGCCTGGTAGCGCAGCCAGGTCTCCTGAACCGAGTCTTCGGCCTCGGTCACGCTGCCGAGTATCCGGTAGGCGATGGCGAACAGCAGTGGCCGCAACTGCTCGAACTCCTCGAGCCTGGTCATGCCAGCTCTTCTCTGAATCCCTGCCGCCAGGAGGGATAGCGCAGCTGCCAGCCGAGCTCCCGCTTGGCCTTGGCGTTGGAAAAGCCGCACCCTTCAGTCAGCAGCTTCACCGCGAACTCCCCGGCCAGCAGCCTGGCCGCCCACGTGGGGAGCCGCATCGGCCGTTTCGCCCCCGCGCACTCGGCCAGATAAGGCAGCCAGTCGCTGACCTGGGCCGGTTCGTCGTCGACGACGTTGAACACGCCACGAGCCCGCTGCTCCACGGCCAGGACGGTAGCGCTCGCCGCGTCGTCAAGATGCACCCATGAGAAGTAGCCCGCGCCTTCCCCGACTAGCGGGAACTTACGCTTGCGCACGAGCTCGACCTGTTCGTCGGTGGCGCCGGGCCCGTAGATCGCGCCGTATCTCAGGGCCGCGCCGCCGGCCTTGACGACCACGTCCTCGACGTGCAGGACCCCCTCGGCCAAGCGGCGCATCATCGCCTCCGTCCCCAGGTCCGGCCGGTCCTCTTCGGTCAGTACCCGGCGTACGCGGGTGAAACTTTGGGCGAAGCTCTGGGCGACTACGTGGGATACACCAGCCGCCTGCGCGGCGGCAAGCAGATGATCCGTCCCCTCGGTGCGCAGCGCCAGAGTAATCGCGAAGAACCGGCCGGGATTCCTCAGGTTGGGTTTGCCGGCGTGCGCGCCGGAAAGCGCGGTCATCTGGTGCACGATCGCGTCGGGAGCCGCCCTGGCCACCGCCTCACCGACCGCCATCGCACTGAGTCCGTCCATCACGACACCTTCCGCGCCGAGGTCCGCCAGCAGGTCAAGCTTGGTGGCGCTCGTCGTCGTCGCGGTCACCTGGTGACCTCGCGCGACCAGTTGCGGCACCAGTCGCCGCCCGATGACCCCGGTCCCGCCTGCCACGAACACCCGCATCACGATCACCTTCCCGAGCTCGGCTGTCTCCGATAGCTAAGACGAGGCAGCCCCAGCCACCTGTGACATGCGGGCCTGGCATGCTAGGAGCGCCTAAGACTTTTGACATCAAAGGAAGCGCGTCATGACTGAGCTAAGCCCGAGCGGGCCAGTGTTGTTCTGCTTCGACGGTTCTGACGGATCGCGAAGCGCTTTGCGGACAGCGGGCAAGCTGATCGACTGGTCGGCCGACGCCGTGGTGCTGACGGTGTGGGAAACGATCGAGACCCAGCTGGCTCTCGCTGGCGGTTTCGCGCCTGGCCTCCCGGCTGATGGCGCGGACCTGGACGCGCAGGAGGAAGCGTCCGCCACATCTGTAGCCGACGAGGGAGCACGCCTGGCGACCGAGCACGGTCATAAAGCAGTACCCATGGTCAGGCAGGCGAGCACTGGAACGGCCGCGACCATCCTTGAGGTGGCCGACGAGATCTCGGCGCGCCTGATCGTGTGCGGCCAGCGCGGGCGCGGCGCCTTGCGGTCCGCGCTTCTGGGCAGCGTCTCTCACAAGCTGGCCTCACATACCCGGCATCCGGTCCTCATCGCCCCGGAAACTCCTTCCGCCACTCACTAAGACCGCTTGGAAGGTACTAGGCGGGAGACCGCGGAGGTCATTTACCCGGTCGGCAACCGCGGGATTCCGTCGTACGCGCTGACGTCGTGGGCGGGTATCACCTGCATCAGGCCTGCGAGCGAAGCGACCCCGAGCAGGTCCTCGCGTACCTGGCCGGCGTCGACGTCAGCTAGCTTGCGCATCAGCAGCGGCCTTTCAGCCTGCCGGCGAACGCCCTCGAGCTGCCAGGTGACGTCGCCGATGAAGGCATAGCGATCGCCATCCGGCAGCGTCACGAAGACGATCACGGAGCCTGTCGTGTGCCCCCCGGCCAGGACGACGACCACGGAGCCGTCGCCATGCACGTCGTAACTGGACGGGAAGCCGAGATACGGCCCGTCCTCGAACGCGTACTCGTGGATCTCGTGACCCTGTGACACGGTAAGGAACACTGCCCCGTCGCGAGCCTTTGCCGCGTACCGCAGCTCGCCGGCATTCGTCCAGATAGGCACCTCGAGTTGGTCGAGGCTGAGCGCGAAGGTGAGCCGCCACGCCAGCGCCAAAGCCGGCATCGATCAGAAGATCGCCTTGGGGGTGGGTAACGAGGACCGCCGTCGCGGCGAAGGAACGCACGTCACGGAAGGAGCCGCCGGTGAACGCGAAGCTTGCCCTGGTTTCATAGGTGCCCGTCGGCAACTGGTAGATGGCCATGCCCGGCGGTGGCGCGGCCTCAGGGAGGGACCCAGGCCAGGGAGGAGGCATAGACAGAGCACTCATGGCCCCATTTCACCCTCCGTCGACCCGCCAGTCCAATACTTGTCGAGCGTTGCGGGTACCTGAGGGGTACCACAGCCGACGCTGAAAGCGGCAATGTCTAAGTGTCAGCTCGAAGAGACCTTGAGGAGAGCTTGTGAGTTGCAGGCGCTGAGGGCATAACAACTCGCGGCGCAGCAGCGCCGGACCGCACCGCGACTCTGGCTCGGCCAGTTGGCCGACGCCAGGCGTCGTTCCGATGATCAGGACGAGGAGGACATCCGGCCATGAACGTGACGCTTACTGGTGCCACCGGTTTCATCGGATCGCACATAGTGACCGAACTGCAAGAACACGGCCACGAAGTGACCGCCCTGGTCCGCGACGATGCTCAGGCAGCGCGCATAGCAGCCGTCGGAGCCACGCCGGCAGTGGTCGACCTCTACGACCGGCCGGCGGTCGCGAGCAAGTTCGGCAGCACCGACGGAGCCATTCACACAGCCAGTCCCGGGGACGCTACCAGCGCGAACCTCGATTCCGCGGTGGTCGACGCGGCGACCGACGCCTTCGCGGGTACCGGCAAGCCGTATCTCCACATCAGCGGCGACTGGATCTACGGGAACAATCCCGACATCACCGAGGAATCCCCTATCAACGCACCTGCGATGGTTGCGTGGAAGGAGCCGATCGAACGCCGGGTGCTCGATTCGGCAGGAATGCGCGGAGTCGTGATCGTCTCCAGCGTTGCCTACGGGGACGGCGGCGGAGCGGTTCCAGGGCTCCTTCTCGGCTCTCCCCGCGACGAAGCCGGCAACCTGATCATGCTCGGCACTGGGCAACAGCGCTGGTCCACTGTGCATGTCACGGACCTGGCCGACTTCTTCAGGCGCGCCCTGGAAAGCGAGTCGGCGCGTGGCCGCTACATCATCGGTGACGGATCGAACCCGACCGTCGCCGCGCTAACGGAGGCGGCCGCGGTCGCAGCCCGCGCGCCGGGTGCGGTCGCCGGCTCCGACGATGAAGCCCGGGCACGCCTGGGCGACTATTTCGCCGAACTTCTCCTGCTCGACCAGGGCACCGAGGCGGCCAAGGCCCAAGCCGAACTCGATTGGCATCCGTCCCGTCCCGCACTTGCCGACGAGTTTCGTCAAGGCAGCTACAGAAACCCAGCTACTTGATCCGTCCTTCCGGGGGCACGGCCGGGGCGGTGCGGACAAAACACCTATAGTGCCCCGGCCGGCCCGCAACGATGGCCCGGCGATGCTGCTGCCGGCCGACGTCTGACCGCAACGATGGGCCATCGATGCTGCGGCAACCGCATCCCTGGGCCATCGTTGTCGTTCTACCCGCCCGCCGAACCGCAACGATGTCCCACCGATGCGGTAAGCGGGAGCCGGGCCGCTGCGAGCGGCGGTCCTGCCAGGTCAGGCATTCACGCCAGCCTCGACCCACTCACCTGGTGATGATCGGCTTGCCCTTGCAGGCGGTCAACATCAATGTGCGGGTTGGTGTTCGTTTTCGGGCATCAATGCGCGGTTTGATGTTGATCATCTTTGCCCTGGCGGGCGGCCGGTACCGGCCGGAATCACGGGACATGACGGAAGGTGACGTGAAAGTAGCATTCCGCCGATAGCCCTGATCGCCTGCGACAAGTGGCCAGGACCGGATCACGATCTACGGCTAAAGTATAATGGCACTAACGATAGTAAATGCATATTTGGGATACTCTGCCACGCTGGGCTCCGGTGCTCCAGCGGCGTTTAGTGTGTCCCTCCAGAGATCGCCCCCATGGCGCCGCTGAAGTGATCGTGTCACCCGTAGCGTGGTCGCCGCCGCAATCGCACTCGCGACCGGGTCAGGCAATCTCATGGTCTCACTAACCGCAGTACGTTGATTTGACCGTTCTGGCTGAGTTTGTGGCGGCCAGGTAAATGCGAGATCGGCTACGGCACGGCGTTGTGCACCTCGAAGGCTATTTCCTGGGGGGATACCTGGAACGAGCGCTTGCGGCCCCGCTGCTTCCAGGCCTCGACAGAGCCTTCAACAAACCGGTCCCAGCTCTCCTTGGATTCATGGACAGCCATAATTGTCCAGCCGCCGGCCGATGGGCCGGCGGCATGGAAGACCTGGCCCGCGGGGAGCTGCCCCTCGCCCGGGTGCAGCTCCTCCAGCATCTCCTCATACTGTTCCCTAGTCCCGCCGGGAAAGAAATGTACGATGGCGTATGCCATGACTATCCTTTTCTAAGGTTAGGATGCGCGGCGGAACCTTGTCAGCGACAGAAATCCGCAAGCTAATGACACAATTACGAGAGGATCGCATATTCTCGCAGTGCGAGTCTCTTCCCGCATTCTTGCTGTTGCTGCCCAAAAAGTCGGAACCATCGATTTAATTGTCACGATAATGGCGGTCATCGGCGTTGTCAAGGTCACGCCAGCTGGAGGTCTAGAGGGCCGGACAGCGATACAATCAGCAAATTAGTCCCAGCGCCCGCCCGCCGAGCGCCGTCGGAGTCGAAAACGGACTCCTTGGGCGAAACTCGTCGTCTAACTGGTATAGGCCTTAGAGGCCACTTGCCGCCGGCGCTGAAGTCAATGAGCACCGAACTGGAACCGGGACCGGTTGGCGTGGGGCACTTATTCGGAAAGTGCGGGATTCGTGCGATTCCAGGCTGCCGCCCGCCGCGCTGATCCGGCCGGACCCGAAAATAGATGCCCGTGGTGCTGATGTGACTGGAGGGTTTTCGCACCGGTACAGCGTCGCAGTCCAGAATGACCACAATGCAGCGAGCCCGGCAGCCGGCCAGGATCTCCCGCACGGTGGAGAACGGCAGCGCCTGGAACACGACCTCGGCGCCCGTGCAGCTGGTGGTGGACCGCACGGCCAGGTACAGATCGTCGTTCGGGCCGACGAGGCCGTGGCCCGCATAGGCAAAGACCATGACATCGCTGGCCTCAGCAGCGCACTCATGCAGGGCTTGCGCCAGGTCTGCCGGCGAGGCCGGATCCTCGGCCACTCGCACCTGGCGGTCGGCCAGCCCGCAACGCGCGGTCAGGGTCGCGGCTAACGCTCGTGCGGTCGGTCCGACGGTCGGGAGGTCCGGCAGCTCAGAACCCGCTGCGTGAATACCGCTGCCGGCCACCAGGACCCGTACCCCGGGCGCCCCGAGCGACAAGCGCCGCCCCGCCCCGCTGCCCTGAACACCATCCGCCACGGCCCGGAGTCTAGCGTTTCAGTGTGTTGGATACGGCAGGGGACGACATAATGCGCCGGGCCGCACCATTCCGGCCACGAATAGACTGGATCCCCGGACGGACAGGATCGGCATTCTCAGACTGGATTCCCGGCATGGACGGCAGCGTGCGGTACTCGCGTTCTGAGCGGGTTTTCGCAGGCCGGGTGCTTGAGCTCGAAATGCTAGCCAAAGTGCTGGCGGCGGCGAGCTCGGGAGAGCCGCAGGTAGCGCTGGTGCAGGGTGAGGCGGGGATCGGAAAGTCCTCGCTGGTCTTCGAGTTTCTTAGCCGGCACCCGGAAGTGCCAGTGATCGTCGCCAGCGGCGAGGCAGCGGAGACCGTGCTGGCCTATGGCCTGGTACAGCAGCTCGCGGCCGCGGCGGCCGTGCTATCACCAGGAGCGCTGGCGGGCCTGGAACTGCTGGCGCAGGGTCCGCGGGCGGACGCGGATCCGCTTGCGGTCGGAGTGGAACTGCTTGCGCTGATCTCCTCTCTGCAGGGTCAGCAGGCCGTCGCGGTCGTGGTCGAGGATCTGCAATGGGCGGACCTGCCGTCAGCAAGGGCGCTGCTGTTCGCGTGCAGGCGGCTGCGAGCAGATCATGTGCTGATGATCCTGACGTGCAGACTCGAAGGGGCCTTGCAACTAGGCGAAGGGTGGCACCGCTTCCTGAGCGGTGATCGCCGTGCCTGCGGGATCACGCTCGGCGGGCTCGATGCCGAGGAGGTCGGCCTGTTGTGCGCTGGGCTCGGGCGGGCCGGGATCCCCGAGCGGACCGTCCGCCGCCTGGCTGACCATACTGGCGGCAACCCGCTCCTTGCCCGGGCCATGCTCGCCGACCTGACGGATGACGCGCTGCAGGCAGCGGGCGGCCTGCTGCCCGCTCCCAGGCTGCTCGCGGGCCTGATGCTGCCGCGGCTCGCCGCGCTCCCGCGTCCCGCGCGCGACCTCGTGGCGGCCGCTGCGGTGCTCGCCGATCGCGCCATCCTGGCCGACGTGGCCGCAGTGGCCGGCGTGGCCGAACCAGCCGCCGCGCTTGACGACGCGCAGCGGGCAGGCCTTCTGATTGAGCAAGGCACGGTATCTGGCCGGATTGTCTCTTTCGCGCACCTGCTGATCCGCCGGATCGTGTATGACGATCTCGGAGCAGAACGCCGCATGCAGCTGCATCTGCGGGCGGCCGCGATCCTCGGCGGCCAGGACGCCCTGGCTCACCGGGCCGCGGCAGCGGTCGGTCCCGACCCGGACCTGGCCGGTGATCTTTGTGATGCGGCCGACGAGGCAGCAGGCACGGGGAAGCTGCTGCTCGCGGCGAGGTACCTGCAGCAGGCAGCCGCCGTCACTGAGCGCGGGCCAGCCAGGGACCTGCGCGTCTTGTCGGCCTTCGAGCTGCAGGTGGCAGCCGGGGACGTGACCGCCGCCGACGCCGCCAGGCCGGTAATCGAGCAGTTGCCCGCAAACACGCGCAGGGACACCGCGCTTGGCCAGCTCGCGCTGCTGGCGGCGCGCCCCTGGGACGCGAACGCCCTGCTGCGGGCCGCTTGGGACGACCGTGATCAGGCGGACCAGGCCGATGCGGGCGGTGAGGCGGCGCTGTGGCTCGGCCAGTTGCTCGGGATTTCCGGGTCGTTCACCGAAGGAGAGATGTGGCTGGACCGTTCGCTTGGCAGCGGCACCGGCAGCGAGCCGTGGTATGACGCCGCCCGCTGCGTCCGGTCCTTTGCCTTTGCGCTCAGCGGCGACAACAGCCAGGCGCTCGCCCTGTTCAGCGACCTGCCAGGCCCGGCGGCAGATGTGCCAGCCGCCAGGACCGATGCTCTTGCCTACCGTGGCGTGGCGCGGCTGTCCGCTGGCGAGACGGCGGCGGCGACCGAGGACCTCGCGCTGGCGGTGCACCGGGTCAGCGCCGGGCTGCAGGTGCGGTTTCCCGGACCGCCGCTAGCGTTCCTGAGCGAGGCCGAGTTCAGGCTTGGCCACTGGGATGACGCCCAAGGACACGCGGAACTCGCGGTCTCGCTGGCCAGCGACGCGGACCGCGATTACGATCTGGCGTTCGTGCACAGCGCCGCCGTTCCCGTTGCCGCCTGCCGTGGCGACTGGGCGGCTGCCGCCGCGCACGCGGAATCGGCTGAGAACGCGGCGCGCATCTTCGGCGGCCTTGCTGCGACCTTCGCCGCCTCGGCCCGCGGCATCCTGGCGTTCGCCAGAAGCGACCCGCAGGAGGCGCTCAGCGGCGCGGCTCTCGCGCTGGCGGTGCCGGAGGTCGACCACTACGACAACCCGGCCGCGCTATGGTGGCGCCCGGCGCAGATCTGGGCCCTTATCCGCACCGCGCGGCTGGACGAGGCCGAGGCAGTCCTCGCCGCCTTCGAAGCCCGCGCGGACGCCAGGGGCGAGCCTGGCGCCCTGATTCACGCCGCCTGCCTGCGAGGCACGCTGGCCATGGCGCGCGGTGAGCTCGGCCAGGCCGAACAGGTTCTCCAGTCAGGCCGGCTGGCCGCTCGCGGCGTGCGGCTGCCCTTCCACCGCGGGGTGCTTGACCTGAAGCACGGGCGATGCCTGGCGCTGCTTCAGCGGCGCGGTGCCGCCATCGAGGCGGTGCGGGCCGCTGAAGAGGCGTTCAATGCTCTCGGGGCGCGTCCCTTCGCGCGCGCCGCCGAGTCGGAGCTCAACTCTCTCGGCATCAGGCCCCGGCAAGGCGGCGACCCTGACCTGCCCGGCCTTACCGCGCAGGAGCTCCGGGTAGCACGCCTGGTCGCATCCGGGCTGTCCAACCGGCAGACGGCCGCCCAGCTGTACCTGAGCCCCAAGACGGTGGAGTACCACCTCGCTCATGCCTTCGCCAAGCTCGGTGTCCGCAGCCGCCATCAGCTCACGGCCAGGATCCGCGGCAGCGGGATCATTGGTTAGCTGGAGAAGGTCAGCACGTTGAACGCGGTCTTGGCTGCTATATCGCTCTGATTCTCATTGAAGATGACCTCGGTGCTGCCGTTGTACCAGACCCCGGGCTGAGCGTTGTCCAGGTGACCGGACTTGCCGCCCGGACTGGAGTTCGCGGTGATGAAGGTGACGTTGTTGGGGTTGCCTGAGGTCTGGCTCGTATTGATGGCCAACCCGCCATTGTGCAGGTTGCTGGTTGTCGCGGTCAGTTCCTCGCCATGGCCGCCGTTGCTCGCCGCCGGGCTTACCAGCACGTTGAATGAGGCGTCAACCGGCATGGCGGCGTGGTCTTCGTTGAAGATCGCCCACCTCTTGTTCGCGCGGTCGTACCGCACGCCAACGTCGTGCGGATTGAAGGTAGCACATGCCCGATGGTGACGCGTCCGGGCTCGTCCTGAGTAACCTGGATCTCGCGCCGGCTTGCCGTTCGTGACTTGGAGTTAATGAAGACCGAATCGCCGGAGATGTTCGAGGACTTCGCGGTGAGGAAGAACGCGTTCTTGCTGACCCTCGGCACCACCAGGATGTTGAACGACATGCCGTCGGTCATCGGGCCGCGGTCCTGATTAACCAACTGCCAGCCGTGGCCGTCCCACAGGACGCTGATCGGGCTCTGATCATAGAGGCAGCCGCATTCGGCGTTCGCGTTGTAGTTCGGCGTTACGAACAGCACCGCACCTGGCCGGTTGTCGCTGGCGCCATTGACGATAAGCGCAGAGTATATGTCGACGTCGCTATCAGGCGGCGTCCACACAAAGTGCGAGGTCACGGTCACTGTATTAGCGACCGCCGGAGTTACTGCGGCCAGCGGAGCCGCCAGGCACAGTCCGGCCGCAGCAGCCAGAACCGCGCGCCGTGCTTTTCTGTAGGGTCCCATAAGGTGTCCTTTGCTTAGCCGCGGAATTGGAGTGTCCTGGTCGGTGATGGCCGGGTGGTGGCGGTGATTCCGCTGAGGATGACGGCGGTGACGGACGCTGTAAGCGTGTAGCGGGCCGGTTTCCTGGCGGTGAAGGTGTACTTAGCGGTGCGGGTGCTCGGCGCGGCGAGCAGTGAGTGCGTCGCGATGGTCTTCCCGCCGCGCCGCACGATCCAGGTGAACGCGATCTGGGTACCGGCGGGCAGCTTGGCGGTCTTGTCGCGGATCGAGAGCACAACTTTGCCGTGGCGCGCCTTCCCGGCCTTAAGCGAGGCGACGGAAGCGAGTACCGCGGGCCGGTAGGTGTTGCGAATCGTCATGGTCCGGTGGCCGGCTGTGACTTTCAGGGTGGAGCCGGTGAGTGAGTTCCACCTGACGGACTCGATGGTGGCCTTGCTGTCCGGCCCGATGACGATCGGTCCGCTATCGAAAACGGCCGGTGCCGCACCAGGCTCGGTGTCTGAGAGCGAGACCCGGAATGTGGTGGCCCGGCCGTGGTTGACGACCGTGAGCCCGCTGCGCGCCGCGTTGAAAGACACCATGACGCCGGGGCCGCTTGCCGCCGTCGTCCTGATCTCCGCCGTCCGGTCGCCTTTGCCGTGAGCGGCGACAAGCGTCACGCTCACCGGCTTGCTGGTAGCGCTGGTCGCAACGCCCGCGCCGCCGGAAGGCGCGAGGGTGAGGGTATCGGTGGTGCCCCGAGACGCGGGGGTGCTGACCTGGGCGGCGAACCCGGGGCCGAGGAACGTGTGCGTGTCGGTGCCGCGGGCGGTCTCGGCCACCGTGGCGTGCAGCGCCGACGTCCCGTTCGCGACGACGATCATCTGCGGGCCGGCGCTGGCTGCCGTCGCGGGGCCGGTTCCGGCGACCAGCGGCGCGTAAGGCGAGCCGTCGAGCCGGGTCGCGGGGTTGGTATTGAGGCTGCCATCGGGGTTATAGAGGGTATGACCGGAGTCGTCAGAGAGCTGGGTGACCTGGCTTGGCGGTGGCCCGGCCGCGCCGGTTCCGGCCGGATCGCCGGGCCCCGCGCTGCCGAAGAACAAGTCGACAATTCCGCTCGGGCTGGTGATCATGGCCGGGTCCTGCGGCAGGCTGGCTGGGTCGGTCACGACCATTGCCGTCATGCCGCCCTGCAGCGTCGTGCTCTTGAGTGACCAGTCGCCGTGCGAGTCCACTGAGATTCGACTCCGGTTGAACTCCGACTGATGGAAATCAGCGTCAGTGTTCTCTGCTGAATCGAACTGCTCGTTGGAGTCGTAGACATCGATGAGGTAATTACCAGGCGATCCCTCAAGGTTGTAGGCGACTACCACGTGGCCTTTGCTGCCATCCCGCAGCGCGATCAGCGGGTAGCGACCTTGCGCGAGGATGCTGTGGATCTCGTTGTAGACGTCCTGCGCGGAGGCCGAGCCGCCGTCGGCGATGTGGCTGGCCACCTCGGACAGCCAGTGATGCAAGAACGGCCCGCTGAACTGGGAAACTGCCATCGCGTTGATGTAGTCCGTCAGCGGCCCCGATGGCCCGTGCGGGGTGTCAAGCCCGAAGATCGTGCCGTTGCTGTCGTTCGGGAAGTCGCTGACTGCTTTCTGGCCCATCAAGATCCGCTGGGTGGAGAGCGAGAAACCGAAGCAGGCGCCGCCGCTGCCGCCGCCGATGGCGGCATTCGCGATGGCGTTCAGTGCCATCGCGAACGGGTTCCTGATGTGGACCGTGCATCCGAAGATGCACAGGTTGATCGAGATGTAGGTCTGGCCTTCGCCGAAGGCCTGGGTCATCTGGGCGAAGTCGATATGCGGCGTGTAGTTGTGGAACTGGTAGCCGTTGAAGTTGCGGTAGCTGTCGATCATCACGGTTTGCGCTGATGTCGCCGACGAGGACGGATTGGTCGAGCCAGCGGGAATGTTCTCCACTATGAGCGGGCCGTCGGTGGCCAGCTGGGGAGTCCTGACAGTGATCTCGGTCCCGGACGGGTTCACCGAGACCGGCGTCGCGACCGCGTGCTCGTTGCCGAACTGCACGACCGCGTTAGGGCAGAAGCCCTTGCCGTCAATGGTGACCAGGGAGCCTGGCTGGTCGGCTTGCGGGGTGACTACGTAGCCTTGCGGGCTGATCGAGGTGATCTGAGGTGAGTCGCGGTTGACCGTGATCGTCAGCGGCGGCTCGGTGAACGATCCGCTCGTGGGGGTGATCTTGACTTTGAAGGAGCTTCCCGGACCTGGCTGCTCGTCCCTGACCACCGTAAACGCCTGCGTGTTGACGCCGCCAGGGAAGTCACCGGGGTTGCTGAGCGACGGATCTTGCAAGGCGATCGAACTGAAGTCGGGAGTGCTGCCGGTTTCGCTCAGCCCAAGGGTGACCGGGGTGCCGGCGAACCCCCCGGCGACTCTCGTCGTCGCATCGGTGGCGGCTTTCGAGCAGGGCTCGACTGACAGGGTGGGGTACTGGCTGGTCACGGTGAACGGTGCGACCACGCCGATGCCGAGCGGCGCGCTCACGGGCCTGCTGCCGGCTTCAGGGGTCTCCGGGGCGGCGGTGACGGTGCCGCCGCCGCTTTGGCCCGGTTGCGCGGTGGCGTCGACGGTTATGGTCACCTGGCTGGTCGTGTTCGTGCCGGTCAGGACGCTCGGGCTGAAGGTCACCTGCTCGGTGCGCGGCAGCCCGGCGATGCTGAGGTCCACGTTTCCTTGCGAGCCGTTCAGCCGCCCGATCGTCAGCGTCCGCTGCACCGTCACGCCCGGCGCGAACGTGCCGCCGGGTACCGAAGTCAGGGTGATCGCGGGGACGCCGCCACCCCATTCCACCGAGAAGTCGTCCATCCCGATCGTGTCGTGGTCGGTGGTGCCGAGCAGGTAGATCGCTACGTAGGCGATCGTGAACACGCCGGGCTGGCTGTAGGAGATCGGCCAAAGGATGCCCTCGTCGCCTGGGTTGTCCGGCGTCGTCATCGTGGTGGTCCCGAGCAGGTTGCCGGCCGAGTCGTAGGCATCGAGCTCGAACGGGTCATCGAACCCGTCCGGATCGCCGACGTAAGCCGACACCGCGTCGGCCGTGCCGGTCAGCGCAGCGAAGATGCCGTGGTCAGGGAACTCGTCCGCACCGCACAGCGGCATCTCCAGGGCATGGGGCGGGGTGTGGGTGTCAGAGACTGCCTCTACGGTCGGAGGTCCTGGGCAGTCCTGATCCGACAGCACGCCGTTACCGGGAGTCGGGCCTGGCGTAAAGCCGGGCACGATCGACGGGAAGGTAATCTCCGGGTCGGCGGCCGGGTACTGGGACACCAGCGAGCCGACCGTCAGGGTATCATCGTTGATCGTCGTGGTTGTCACCGACGCGTTCGACGCCGTCGCCGGCAACCCGGCGAACACCAGCGCCAGGGTCGCCGCCAGGCACCCGAGAACCAGCCTGGCCCGACGACCCGTGCGATAGAACCGGCCATTGGTTGTCATTGTCCGCCCTTACCCGGCTAAGACGTGAACGCGGACAACGGGAGCTTCAGCGTGCCGTCAAGCGCGCCGGTGGCGATCGTGAGGGTGCCGCTGAACTTGGCGCCCGCCGACGTCGGCGTGATGATCACGGTGATCGTGCAGCTTGGCGCTAGAAGGGTCTTCTGGCAGCCGTTCTTCACGGTGAACCCGCCGGACGCGCCCACCTTCTCGACGTTGAACGGCGCGCCCTCGCCTACCGAGACGTTTACCGTCATCGTGGTGGCGATGCCGACAGGCACCCGTCCGAATTGCACCGTGCCGGGGTACGCCTCGGCCCAGGTACCTTCCACGTTCCCGCTCAGTGCGATCTGCTGGCGCGCCGGAGTCGCGCTGTCGGTGATCGTCAGAGTGCCCGACTGGGCGTCGTAGGCCTTGGGACGCAGCACGGCCCGGATAGTGCAGCGCTTGCCGGCCGCCAGTGTCTTCGGGCAATCGCTGCTCTCGGTGAACTCACCCGAGGCGGTGATCGAGGAAATACGCAGCGCCGCTTGCCCGCCCGCGGTGAGAGTGACCGACTCGGATGGGTGCTCGCCAAGACCGTCAGCTTCGGGGAAGGCCAACATGCCGTCGTGCAGGCCGCTGGCGCTGACGGTCGCGGTCGCCCCCGCTCCCGTGCCCTTGACGACGCCACCGAACGTCCCGGCCGAGCTTGGCAGGACAAGCTCGGCCCGCCTGGCGCCCGTGGCCTTCGGGGCGAATCGAATGTCGACCGTGCAGGTGGCGCCCTTGGCGAGCTTCTTGGTGGCGCAGGTATCACGCTGGATGGTGAAATCGGCCGCGTCGCTGCCCGTGAAGGACCCGCGCTTGAACGTCAGGGCGCGCGGGCCGCGGTTGGTCACGGTGACAGCCTGCGCCACCGCCTTGCCATGCACGAATGCCCGGCCGGCCGCGAGTGGCACTTTCACCACGACGATATGGTTCAGCGTCCCTGTGCCGGTCAGCGATTCCTGCGGGAACCCTGGGCCCACGCGCCGGAGGAACACCAGCCGGGCCGGGACCGTTCCGATCGAGCGTGGCGCGAACAGGACCTGCACCTGGCAGCTCTGCGACGGATGCAGCACCGACGAGCAGGTGTTGTCGGCCAGGCTGTAGCTGCTGGTGTTGTCGAGCAGCAGCCAAGGATTGCCCGGACCTAGGTAGATGTCGCTGTCGCCGGTGTTCGTGATCGCGATCGTGTGCGGGGTCGCAGGCGAGAAGATCTCCTGGCTGCCGAGGTTGGCGTTGCCGGTCAGGAGGGCCGCCGGGGTCGAGGTGAGATCGCACGCGTTGTCCGCGTTGCTCCACAGGCCTTGAATAGCGAAGTACTCGCCCGAGCTCGGGGCCCCGAAGTTCCCCGCTTGCTTGGTACACAAGTCGGCGACTTCCATGCCCTGTCCGTCAAACCAGCCGTACTCGTCGTTGTAGTCGGTGATGGCCTCGGCGATCTCATGGAACAGGGCCAAGCTCACGCCGTCGAAGTAGCCGTTCCCGTAGGAGTCGTCCGACGGGTTCGAATTGTTGGCAAAGCAAATGGGGGCGTCGGGCTCGTAGGGCAACGCGACCCACGGAGTCGCGCCGAGGCCGCCGAAGTTGAACTGCGCGAATTTGTGATATGCGCACCACGGCCCGCCGTTGGAGGCGAACCAGGCGGGATCATGTTGAGTGGGCATGGCGATGATGATGATGTCGTTCACGTCCTGGCCTGACCCGCTATCACCGAAATGCTCGGCCGCCCGGGCAACCTCGGCTCCCATCTGGTCCACCGTCGGCTGCGCCGGAGGGTTGTTCGCGGTGTCATCCCAGCCCCCGGCGTACAAGGCGCCGCCGGCCTGGTACCCGTACTGGACGAGCGGGCTCAGCGGGGTGGGATCGTCCGACAGATTGTGCACGAAGTCAAGCACGTACCGCTGGTACTGCGCGCTCGAGTAGCCGCCCGTGGTGAACCCCGTGCCCCACTCCGGGCCCCAGAAGTCCACGAAGACGTGCGGTGTCTGCAGCGAGCTTGCCCCATGCGGGCCTACGCTGGCGACAGCCGCCGTCAGCGGCAGCGCTGCTAAAGCCGCGCCTGCCAGCAAGGCACTGGCGCGACGAAAACTCTTGGTTCCAACCATGGCTCTCTCACCCCGCGCTTCGCCCGGAATTCGAGCTCAGGGTACCGATCCACCCACGTCGCCGAGGTCAGGGATTTCACTGGGCTTTTCCCTAGCGCCGACCCTGGCCGGTACCGGCCTTCAGCCCGGGCATTCGGGCCCGCATCGAAATTAGGTCCTCATTGCGCGTGCGGGACCCGCGTGACGTGCGTGCTGGCGGGGAACAAGAAGCCTAATCGGAAGGCGAGGGGGCGCCGCATGAATACTTACGTATCTTTGATCAACTGGACCGAACAGGGCATCAAGGACTTCCGCGACACCACGCAGCGCGCGGAGGCCTTCACCAAGCTCGTCGAGAGCTCAGGCGGAAATGTGCGCGAACTTGTGTGGACCGTCGGTCAATACGACATGGTGTGCGTCGTCGACTTCCCCGACGACGAGACCGGCGTCGCCGCTCTGCTGCGGGTGGGATCACTCGGCAACATCAGGAGCAACACACTGCCAGCCTTCGGCGCCGAACAGATGGCCGGCATCGTCGACCGGGCTAGCTGAGCGCACCCCTCCGCGGATTCCGGCCGGGTGGCCGCTCCGCGGAGGGGAGTGCAGGCCCTAGCATCGGGTGCGTGCGTATTGCCGGGGCGGTCTTCGGGATCCTGATTGTCGGGGCGGTCTGGGTGAATGTGGCCATCACCCTGGTCATCCCGCGTGGCCGGGTCGGGTTCATTAAGGTCGTCGACCGGTTTGTCGACCGGGTGTACAGCGCGTGCGGCCGGTTCGTCCGGACGTGGGAGCGGCGTGACGCACTGCTCGCCAGCCAGCCTGTGGTGACGCTCGGCTTGCTGCTTTTCATCTGGCTTGCTGGCTTCGTGATCGGCTTCGGCCTGCTGCTCTGGCTTCCTGGCGGCAGCTTCCCGGCCGCGCTTCGCGAGGCGGGCTCGTCGCTGTTCACGCTCGGGTTCGCGGACAGAAGCGGTACCGAACCGAGCGTAGCCGAGTTCCTTGCTGCCGCATCCGGGCTGATCATAGTCGCGTTGCAGATCGCCTACCTGCCGACGCTCTACGCCGCCTACAACCGCCGCGAGACAGTGGTCACGCTCCTGACCCCGCGGGCCGGGAGCCCGGCGTGGGGACCTGAGCTACTGGCCAGGGCGCAGCTGGCGCTCGGCGTCGGACAGCTGACGGACATCTACTCCGAATGGGAGCGCTGGTCGGCCGACGTGGCCGAGTCGCATTCGAGCTACCCGTCCCTCGTCCGCTTCCGGTCCCCCGAGCCGCACAGCTCCTGGATAATTTCACAGCTCGCGGTGCTGGACGCCGCCGCACTGCACCTTGCCGCCTGCCCGGCGAGCGCGCCGCTGGCGGCCCGGCTGTGCGTGCAGATGGGCTTCACCTGCCTGCGGAAACTGACGCGCACGCTCCGGATACCTGTCGACGAAGACCCGCGGCCTGACGACCCTGTCCAGCTGACCTGGGCGGAATTCCAGCAAGGCTGGGAACGGCTCATAGCCGTCGGGTTCCCCGTCGAGCGGACGGCGCAGGAGGCGTGGCCGCAGTTCCGGGGCTGGCGAGTCAACTACGAGGCCGCCGCCTACAAGCTAGCGCTGACCCTCGACGCGGTCCCCGCCCGCTGGTCAGGTCCCCGCCGCCACGACTGGGGGCCGTTCGCACCTCGAACCTTCGCTAACCGCACGCCCGAGCACCCGGAGGGTACGCCCCTCACCGTGCGCGACATCCCCGGCTGAGGAGCCCGCCTGGTCATGGCGCCAGCCTGAACGGCGGGTACCGATCCGTGACCAGGGTCAGTGCGTAGCTGACGACTCGGTTGTGCCAGCGGAATACGCCTTCGACGAAGCTGAACAGGCCGCGCGGGTAGCGGCCGGTGAACAAGATGGCGAACCAGGCCGCGATCACGACGAAGAACGTCGCGATGTCCAGGAAGAACAGCACAATGTAGTGCGGGATGGCCAGCAGCCATTTGACCAGCGGCAGCCAGCGGTTGAGGTCGTTGGCGGCGTCCGGATAAGCGTAATCAAGCTGGACCCACTGGTGGTCATCGGTGGACGGGTAGCTGTCGTTCATCAGGGCCAGGTAGGTCCACACCCGGTTGACGAAGCGCTGCAGTTCCAGGTTCCAGTCGAACCACCACCGGGGGTACTTCTGCCTGAACAAGATCATCAGCAGCGGCCCGAAGAACAGCAGCCCGCCCGCGCCGGCGGCTCCGTACGCCATGCTTGAGTGGCTGCCCGCCGACTGCCAGGTTCCGCCGGAAACGCTGCCGAGCACGATCGCGATCGGGATGATCACGAAAATACGGAAGAACGAGGTCAGCCGGTTAAGCGGCCGGTCCGGATACTCGACAGCGAACTGAACTGGATACTGAGCCGGATACGGACCCTGAACCGTGGTCATAATGCCCTCCCGCGAACGTCGTAGAACTGTGAGTCACCGCCCGGACACTAGTAGAACCTGCCACGGTTATGAGAGTCCCGGCCGCCGATCAGTTCGATTCCCTTCAGTGTCTGGACACGGCTGCCATTTACCTGGGCTCTCTTGACCGATGCGAACCATCGTCACCGTCATGGTGCGCCCGCGTAGCACTACAGCTACTTCCGTTAGCGCTCCTTTATGCCTGACTCGCGAAGTCTTAGGGTTAAATATGCCGGAATCATAACCATTGCCGGTCAGCGCCCAGCACAGGCCCTCGAGCACCTGGAAGCGGTCGGCCTTCCGGGAGGCGGAAACCGACAACCCGATCACCGGCCGCCTTGGCGACGACCGCTCGATCATCGCCAGAGCAGCGCTCACATGCGATGAGTTCGTGCCCACGCCTGGATAGTGCGCCACTTGCCGCGCCGCGCCGAGCAGCGCGGTCAGGACGAGGAGCAGTGCCGCCACGCCGCGAGCGGGCAGCGGGAACGTGTACCGGCGCATCCGCCTGTGCGCGTCCGCTGATCCCGCTCCGCTCGCGCTAGCTCGACGGCGTCGGCCATTGACTAGCTTGCCAGCCGCGAGCACGGTCACGCAGATCACGGTCAGCCAGGCAATCAGGACCGCCGCGAACATGACGAAGATCAGGTCGTGCTGCTGTTCCGTGTGGCCGTGCACGTAGACGGGTATGAGAGCGAAGCTGGTGACGGCGCTCACGCTGACCAGCAGGCTGATAGCGGCTAGGCCAGCAAGCTCGCGGGACCGTAGCCAGCAGGCGGCTATAGCCAGGCTCGCCGCCGAGAGAGCAAGGATCACGAGCCCGAGAGCCGCCGGCTGCGAGCCGAGAACCTGGTAGATGTCATGCCGCTGGCTGATGTTCTGCCGCCACCACAGCGGCGAAGGAACGGCGAGCGAGGCCAACGCCCTGAAGGCGAAGGCGAAGCCGAGACGCCGCACTTCGCCGTCCCCATGCAGCAACAGCGATATGTTGCCCTTCCCGGCCGGGCTAGTGAACTGCTGCACCAGCGGAGCCATCCAGCACGCTGCCCCCGCCGTCAAGCCGGCGAACAGCCACGCGTAGCCGCCCTTGGCCCGGAATCCCTCCACCAGGCCGGCGACGGCCGCGATAAAGACTGACCCGACGGAAGCGATCGCATACGTCAGATGCGCTTGGGCTGCGATCGACGCCGTGACGACGAGCACCGGCCACCATTTACGGTGACCAGCCAGTACCGCCAGGCAGGCGGAGAGCGCGGCTATAAAGAAGATCATGCCGAAGTTCGGATTGTCCTCTGGCCTGCTGGCGAATCCCGGATACCACCAGACAGTGGCGATAACTACCCCAGTCGCCAGTAATCCACCTGTTTCGCGCAGAATTGAGAACCCTGCTTCTACCGTCAGCGAAACGGCCAGCATGGCCAGCAAGACCGCGCCCCACAGCACGCCCCTGTCGGTGTCGGCGTGCACTGGTATTGCCAGCAGCCAGTACTCAAGCGGCCCTAGATCGTGCAGACCGCCAGGCGGCAGTTCGTTGGGCTGTCCGACCAGGGGGATCCAGCCGCTGAACGTGCTCCAGGCCCCAAGGGCCAGATGCGCGTTGTCACCGATGGCGCGCCAAGGACCGCGCCACGAGTCCGCTACTGCCGTAACGAACGCCAACCAGCAAGCCACATGGAGTGCGACCCGGATCGATCTTTTGCCGTGGCCGTAGTGACTATCACTGGAATCGGCCCTCAGGGCGCTGGGCGCATCAGCCAGCGAATTCCTCATGGCACACAGACGCCTGGCTGACCGCAGCGGTTGACACAATTGACAGATATCGTTACGGATCGGATTCGCCGATAGTCCTCTTCATATCGTAGGTACTCAGATTCTGAGGCGGGTGCCGGACGGTCTTGCCCGAGCACCGGGGGCACTTCGGGGCGGTTCTTACGACGGCGAGTTGACCGCGAAGTGCCCCCGGTGCCACCGCCGGGACGGCGGGCCGCCCTGGATGTCAGAAATGCCGGGAACGGCGAGGAGGCTGAAAGTAGCGGGTCAGTCCGATTTCCGGACTCGGATATTTCGGACTAGCGAAAGCAGTGAAGCCGGGCAGCCGCCGTCCGCAGCGCAACACCGCCCCGCTCCCTGCTGTCACGAACCGGGCATTCACCGCATACCGGTCCGCCGCCGGCACCCAGAGGATCGGCAAGCCTGCTTTGGTGGAATCCTCAGATGGCATTCCAGTCGGGGATTCCACAATCATGCGGAGCCTGCCGGCGCACCCCCGCGACAGGAGCTTTCAGGCCGCAACCAGCGAAGCCGGAAACTCAAACCGACCCACCGCCCGGCTGAGGCCGGGAAAGGCTGCAGGACCAGTCCCGCCCGGGCCACGCCGAGGAGTTGACCAGTAACTCACTCCAGCGGAAACGCACCCATGGCCCATGGATGTCGTTGCCGCAGCAACGATGGCCCATCGTTGCGATTGCTCGGCCCGGCTGAGCAGCAACGATGTCCCATCGTTGCGGTTGCGGCCCGGGGCTGGCGGCCAAGTGCCCGGTGTACCGGGAGCTGGGGACCTGAACGGCGGACACCGGAACCGGAAGCGGAAAGAGCCGGGAACCGGGTCGCCGGATCCACGCCGCCGCACCTGACGCCGTCACCTTCACGAAATGTGAGCCAGAGCCTGCGTTGCTGTTGACCGGGCACGCGGAGCCTCCGCCCCAGCTCTCCCTGCCAGTGCCCTGTTTCTACAGCCCTCGATATCTCTTTCACTTATAGAGACGGTGGCGTTCCCGTCTCGGAGCGCCCGGATCGTATTGCCCTGGCGGAATCGGGTGGTGCGGCGAACGTCGGCATTCCCCTTGTCGGGGGGCGTTCGGGGCTTGGTCAGCCTGATGCGCTTTCCGGGGAGCGGATAGAGTTTCTAGTGACGATGGGCTCGTCGTGTGAGATCGCCTTCCGGGCTGATGGCTCCTGCTGAGCGCGGGTGCGCGGAACGGGGGGGCGGATAGGACGAGTGACGATGACCGGCGAGGCACTGGCTTCTGGGCAGCGGCAGGGCTTCAGCCTGCTCAGCCCAGATCCGGCGAGTCATGGCAATTCAGTCTTCCAGGATGACCGGGAGTTTATCACCGACCTGAATATCGATCAGATCGTCGGGGCCGTGGCGGGTGGCCGGGATGAGAGCGAGTTGATCAGCAGCTTGCTTTACCACTGGGTTCCCGATGGCCGGACGCTGCGGTACCGGCACGAAGTATTCAGGGACCTGGAGAACGCGGCGGTATTTGATGGGGTGAGCCGTTTCTGCGAGCGGATCCGCGAGGTTCGGACGCGCTTGCGCCTGCTCGGCGAGCTTCAGTCAGGCCAGCAGCGGCAGGGCTGGTTCCTTGATGCCGCGGCGATCTACTGCGACGCGGTCCGCTCGCTGGCGGAGCAGTTAGCCGGCTGGCTGGCCGAGTCGCGGGCCCTCCATGCGTTTCGTGGCTACCTAGCCGATTACGTGTCCTCAGATGGTTTCGCCCGGCTTGCGGCCGAAACGGCGCGCTGCAAGAACGACCTGGCGGGGATTTGCTATCTCGTGCGGATCAAGGGCACGAGGGTAGAGGTTAGCCGCTACGACGGTGAACCTGACTACAGCGCGGAGATCGCCAGGACCTTCGAGCGGTTCAGGCAGGGCGGCGCGGCCAAGGAGTACCTGGCCACGTATCGCGGCTGGCCAGGGATGAATCATATAGGCGCTCAGATTCTTGACTTCGTCGCCCGGCTGTTCGGCGATGAATTCGGTGCCCTGGGCGAGTTCTGCGACCGCCACGCGGGCTTCCTCGATCCGGTGGTGCGGCAGTTCGACCGCGAGGTGCAGTTCTACCTGGCGTACCTGGAGTACCTCAAGCCGATGCGGTCGGCCGGGCTCAGCTTCTGCTACCCGGACCTCACGGCCGACTCGAAGGAGATCTTCGCCAGCGGTACGTTCGACCTGGCGCTGGCGGCCAGGCTGGCCAGGGCCGGCGAGCGGGTGGTGACGAACGAGTTCCGCCTGACCGGGCCTGAGCGCGTCATCGTCGTATCCGGACCGAATCAGGGCGGCAAGACCACGTTCGCGCGGGCTTTCGGCCAGCTTCATCACCTGGCCGGGTCCGGCTGTCCTGTCCCTGGCCGCGAGGCCCGCCTGTTCCTGCCCGATCAGATCTTCACTCATTTCGAGCGCGAGGAAGATCTCGCCAGCCTGACCGGGCGGCTGGAAGACGACCTGCTGAGGATCCAGAAAATCCTGCGCGCGGCGACCCCGGCCAGCATCCTGATCATGAACGAGATCTTCAGCTCGACCGCGCTGACCGACGCCAGGTTCCTCGGCGAGCAGGTGCTGAAAAAGGTCACCGACCTGGACCTGCTGTGCGTCTGGGTCACGTTCGTCGAGGAACTGGCCGCAGCCGGGCCTGGCGTGGTCAGCATGGCCAGCACGATCGTTCCCGGCAACCCGGCCGAGCGCACATACCAGGTGGTGCGGAAGCCGGCCGACGGGCTGGCGTACGCGCTGGCCATCGCCCGCGAGCACGGGGTGACTTACGAGCAGCTGAAGGGACGGCTGACCTCATGAAAGTCCACCTGCTTTACCGTGACGGGGATTTCGACCTCAGCGCCGCGCTCCCGCCCCAGCATGAAGACCTGACCAGCGACCTCGGACTCGGGCCGCTGCTTGACACGATGGCAGCCGGTGACCAGTTCCTGCGGGACGTTTCGACCCGGATACTGCTCGCGAGCCTGACCAATACCGACGCGATCCGCTATCGCCAGGACGTCCTCGCGGATTGCATCGCCGAGCCTGGCATCATCCGCGAGCTGTACGACATCGCGACCGGAGCGCTGGCTGACAAGCGCAAAGGCTGGGGGTACCTCTCCGCGAGCTCCCCGGCCAGCACTTTGCACGCGGCGTTAGGTCAGCTTGAGGTCCTGATCATCCGGCTCAGGCAGCTCCGCGCGATCGCGGACAGCCACGCGGGCAAGTTCCGGTCAGAAGGACTGACTACCCTGTTCCGCACGCTCAGGCAGGACCTCGACGACGACTACTTCGACCTGCTCGGCCAGCACCTCAAGCAGCTCAGGTTTCGCGGCGGCGAGTTGCTGAGCGCGCGCCTGGGCCGGGACAACAGCGGCATCGGCTACGTGCTCCGCTCCGGCGACTCCAAGCGGAGCCTGAAGGAACGCGTCGGCCTGGCGCCAAGAACCGTCTACTCATTCACGCTCGCGCCGCGCGACGACGCGGGCGATGAGACGCTGGCTGCCATGGTCAACCGCGGGATCAACCTGGTCGCCAATGCCACCGCGCAATCAGCCGATCACGTATCGAGCTACTTCGCGATGCTGCGCGCGGAAGCCGGTTTCTACCTCGCCTGCCTCAACCTGCGCGACCAGCTCACCGCGAGAAACCAGCCGACGGCCCTGCCGGTCCCGGCCTCCCCGCAGCCGCTGGAACTGTCCGCCACCAACCTGCGCGATGCCAGCCTGGCCCTGCGCACCGATCCTGTCACCGGCAACGACGTGGACGCCGACGGCAAGAACCTCGTGATCATCACCGGCGCAAACTCAGGCGGGAAGTCGACCTTCCTGCGCAGCGTAGGCGTGGCCCAGCTGATGATGCAAAGCGGGATGTTCGTAGTAGCGTCGTCGTTCCGCGCCAGCGTCTGCACCGGCGTGTTCACCCATTTCATCCGCGAGGAAGACCGCGACCTGATCAGCGGCCGCCTCGACAAGGAACTGCGCAGGCTCAGCACCATCGCCGACCGGATCACCCCGCACGGCCTCATCCTGTTCAACGAATCCTTCGCCGCGACTAATGAGCGCGAAGGCTCTGAGATCGCCCGCCAGGTCGTGCGCGCCCTGCTCGAAGCGCAGATCCGGATCCTTTTCGTCACTCACCAGTTCGACTTCGCCGACAGTATCCGCGGCCAGCAGCCAGACTCCGCGCTCTTCCTGCGCGCACCGCGCCAGCCCGACGGCCGCCGTAACTTCAAGCTCACCGTCGGCGAACCACTCCCCACCAGCTACGGCGGCGACATCTACCGCCGCATCGGCGGGTGGATGTGAAGGCGGCCGGACAGTGGTCGTGACCGTGCTTGTCGTGGTCTGGGGGTCTGCGCCTGGGATCGGCAAGTCCACGTTGTGTGCTGGCCTGGCGGAGTGGTTGTCTGGCGCGGGGCTGCGGGTGGCGCAAGTACTGCACGCCGCCAGGCAAGGCCTGAGCCAGTGGATGACAAACGCACCGGGCTAGCCACGGCGCGGCCGGTTACCGCATCGGTGGCCCATCGTTGTTGTTGCCTGGCCTGGGGTTACCGCATCGGTGGCCCATGGATGCTGTGCCTACAGCAGTGCTGGGCCATCGTTGTCGTGGCCGGGCGGCCGGGAACGGCAGCGCTGGGCCATCGTTGCGGTTCCGGCCCGGCCAGTTGCGGCAAATGTCGGCAATGACGGGATCGCGGGCCTGCCTGGACCACCCCTGTGGACCCGGCCGACCCCTTCCACCCAGAAGAGCCGCACCCACGGGACATCGATGCGGAAAGACGCCCCGCCCGGCCGGCGCCACCGCTCCCCTTCTCATAGAAAAGGCGCCCTTAGTCCATCGGTGGTCCATGGAGCCGGGGTGTGATCCTGTCGCACTCCGGTCATACGTCCACCCGGTCGGCTTGGGCGGTGCCCAGTCGCGCCGCCCGACCGCTACCTCCCGGCCCAGCGGCAAGCACTAACTCAGGAGCAACAGGCATGCTCTATTGTCACGCGAATCGAATCGCAAAACAACTTTCGGCACGCGACAGTAGGGTCGAGGGTAGGGATTCTCCCCATACTGGCATGCGTTATGCGCAGGCAAACTGATTTCAGCCATCCCAATCATGGAAAAGACAACTTGCACTTTGGTGGATTAGTAAGTGCAACCCGCTTGGTGTGAGAGGAGGAAGTCATGACGAAGATGTCGATCCGCAAGGCTGGCCCCATCCGGCTGACCACTTGTTGCTATTACCTCGCCGTTTAGTAATCGCAACTGGGCTGGGCTCCAGCGAATGCTGGAGCCCAGCTCCAGCCCGCTTTATGCAGAGGAGATGCGGCATATGAGCGCCACCGCACCAGGCCGTTCCACCGAAGCAACCGTCCGCCTGCACAGTCTCACAATGGTCCCCGAGGACGACGCCGTTATGGTAGGCCGACCCGACATCGGCTCCTACGCGTTATTCCCTAAAGAGGGGGCGCAGGCACTGCGGATGCTCGACGCGGGCTCGCCGGTCTCTGTCGTGACCGAATGGTATGAGCAGGCTTGCGGCGAAATCCTGGACGTCGATGATTTTCTAGCCGCGCTCGAGGATCTGCAATTTCTCCAGGCCGAGGGAGAAGATAAAGCTGTCATACCTAAGCTTCGATGGCAGCGCCTGGGGCGATGGACATTCTCCTGGCCGGCCTGGGTCTGCTATACGGCGCTGATCGTGGCCGCAGCGGTCGCGATGATAGAGAACCCGTCGTTGCGACCGACCTACCAGCACATTTTCTTTACGCAGTATCTCTCATTGATTCCTATCGTGATCGCCGTGGCGCAGCTGCCATGCGTGCTCATTCACGAGGCGTTTCATGCGCTGGCCGGCCGGAGGCTAGGTCTCCCTTCCGTTCTCCGTATCAGCAGGAGGCTGTTTTATGTCGTTGCCGAAACCCGGCTTGATTCCCTTTTAAGCGTCCCGCGACGGAAACGGTACCTGCCATTCCTCGCCGGGATGCTCGCCGACCTGCTGCAGATCTCGACGCTCACCCTGCTTTCCGTGGTGCTCAATCGCCACGGCATCCCGCAGTGGTGTCCTAAACTCTGCCTGGCAATCGCTTTCTCCTGCGTCTTGCGGGTTATCTGGCAGTTCATGTTCTATCTTGAGACCGACCTTTACTACGTCGTTTCCACTGCCTTGCGCTGTGCGGACCTGCAGAACGCCACGCGTTTTTACATAAAGAACCGGATCCGGCTGCTGCTACGTCGCTCTCCTCGTGAGCCTGACCGAGACTGGTCGGACCGTGATCATACGGTCGCGCGCTGGTACGCGCTGTTCATGCTGGCCGGTTATGGTTTTTCCCTCTTTAGCCTCGTGTGGGCCGCGATTCCCACGGTGATCAGATTCACCGTGCTCATCATTGAGCGGTTCACAGGTTCACGAACTCCGACCACCGCCCTCATTGACGCGACGAGCTTCATCGCTCTGAATGCCCTGCAATGGGGACTGGTCGGCTACGTAGTCGCGCGGGACCGTCGTGCCCGCCTGGCATCAAATTCAACGCGAGGAGCACAGTCATGACGTCATCTCCCCCACGGCACTTCTGGGCCGTCACATCCGCGGACGCCGTAACGAGCGACGATCTCCCGGTGTCTCCTGAAGCCTTCCTGCACGTGCGCTGTCATCGTCGTTTACGCGGGCCCTACACGGGAGCGATCTCGTTGCTGCACAGCGTCGTGCCCGAGCTGCTCGAGTGCGACCCTGAGCAGGTTACGGTGCGAGCCAATGAGCTCATGACCCTCACGCCCGAGCTAATTTCGCAGGTCCCTGGGGTGCCGCAAACGCTCACCTCGCTCGCCACTCCGGCGGAACGGACCCGCTTCTACCCGGCAACGCGCACTCAGCGCCTTTCGCTCGGGGTCGCCGAGCTGCTCACGGACTGGGCTCGCGCCAAGCATCCCGGCGGCGTGGTCGTCGCGTTCAGCGAGCTGGATGACGCTGACTCGACCGATGAGGAACTGATAAGCGTGCTCTTGCGCCGCTGCGATCCCAGCGTGGTGACGGTAGTAGCGGAAGTCAGAGATGGACTCCCCGGTCGTTTCGGCAAGGCACTCGCCAGCTACGCCACCCGCGTCGCCTGGCGGCCACCCGCCCTTCCGCCCGTTCCCTCTGGTGCCGACCCGGCTCAGTTGTTCATCGATTCCGACGGCACCAGCAAGGATCCGGCCCGCTATCGCGCCTACCTCGATCTGCCGGCGCCAGAGCGAGCCCGCCGCCACACCGCCCGGGGCGAGGTCCTGGCCGCGCTTGACGATCCGGCGCTCCGGTCGGGTGCCATCCCCTATCACCTGGAGCACGGCACCGACCCGTGCGGCGCGGGCGTCGAGGCCATGCTGGCGGCGGCCGACGATGTCTTTGACCGGGGGTTTTACAAGGGCGCAGCCGACCTATTCCTGCGCGCGCGACGGTTCATCTCCCTGGCTGACAATCCAAAGGACTACCTGCACCTCACCAACAGGCTCGGTGCTTGCGCTTCCTATGTGCAGTGGGTCGAGGAAGCTTTTGGCTACCTCGCCGAGCTCCGCCGGGAGTCCATCGATGCCGGCGCGCACATGAGCAGCTGCTATCAGATGGCAATGCTTTATACCCGCCATCTCCCGCGGGAAGACCACGATGAGGGCCAGGCGCTGGCCTGGGTGAACGCCGCGATCGTGATAGCCGACAATTACCCGGATCCGACCCGGCGCGCCTTCTCCGGTGCCTTCATGCGCAATGCCCGTGCCCTAGTTGAGATGCACAGGGGCAATCTTGAGGGTGCCAGGTCGCTGGTAAACGAGGCCATGGCGATGCTCGACGCCGACGTGGACCCGCAGGAGCACCTGCTGCATCGCTCCGTGCTGGTATACAACCGCGCGCAACTTCAAGCTAACCTGCGAAATCCCGTGGCGGCGCTGCAGGATTATGACGAGATAATCCGCCGGGATCCCGGCTGGGGTGACTACTACTACGACCGCGCCGCGGTGCGCCGTACCCTTGGCCAGCACGCCGAGGCCCTGGATGACTATGCCACCGCGATCCTGCTGAATCCGCCGACTTTCGAGGCCCACTTCAGCCGGGCCGACCTGCTGCGGGAACTAGGGGACGAGGACGGCGCGCTGCGGGATCTGGACTACGCGCTAGAGCTTGAGCCTGACCACGTGGAGTCGCTCGTTAACCGGGTGGACCTGTTGCTGGCGCGAGGGGAAACCGAACGGGCCGGCGAGGACATCGACCGTGGCCTGGCCCTCGACCCGGTTAACGTGAATCTGCTGTCCGCTCGCGGAACGTTGCTCGAGGACCGCGGTGATCCAGAAGCCGCGTACGCGAGCTACACGGCCGCACTCAGCGAGGACCCTGGTTTCGTTCCTGCCTGGGCCAATCGCGCCGTGTTGTCCTACTCAGCGGGCCGGGCGGCGGCAGCGGCCGATGACCTCAGCCGGGCGATTCAGCTCGATGACAACGCTGCCTTGCGGGCCAACCGCGTCGTCGCGCTGCAGGACCTCGGTCAGCATCAACGCGCCCTGGAAGACCTTGACGTCGCCGTGGCCGCGCTCGGCGATCAGGATCCTGACCTGTTCTACCGGCGTGGTGCCAGCCGTTACGCGCTTGGCGACCTCGATGGCGCGCTCGCGGACTGGCGCGTGCACCTAGCCGCCTACGATCCCGCGGAGACGTCACCGTACATAGTTCAGATCCGGCAGTGCGGCGGCGATCTGATCGCGCAGGCGGGACTGACGGAGAGCGTGGCATGACGGCGACAGCCTCCCGGGACCGGCTGCACGGGCCGCCGAGAGGCGATCCTCTATCAAGAATAGAAACGGATACGGTCCGAGGGGTTATGCGACATCACGCCAAAGGCGTCGCCATCATTACCGCGGGGACCGAGATTCCCGCCGGTCTCTGCGTCACCTCGCTGGCATCCATCTCGCTGAATCCGCCGCTCGTGTCGTTCACCGTTGGCTTGCGTGCGGCCTCATGGGAAACCATGGAGAAAGCACGGCATGTCATGATCCATCTACTTGCTGACGATCAGGAGGATCTCGCGCTTAGGTTCGCCAGGACAGACGCGCTGAAATTCGGTCCAAGGACGCGCTGGCATCGCGGCTTACTCGGCCTTCCCGTCCTTGACGACGCCCTGGCCTGGCTGGCGGCCGAACCTGTCAGCCGCCTCTCAGCCGGAGATCACACACTCGTGATTAGCCAGGTGATCGCCGCCCGTTCCGTAAGAGAGGCGAGACCGCTTGTGCATTACAACGGCACGTTCACGCGACTTGAGGAATCCGTATAGCGATTCATCAGGCCTGGGCGCCGAGAACGACGGCGGTGACCTGGCTGCGGGAGGACACCCCGAGCTTGGTAAAGGAACTTGATAGATGTTTCTCGACGGTTTTTTCGCTGATATGCAGGCGGCGGGAGATGACGCGGTTGGACAGTCCCTGGCTGACCAGCGTGGCGACCTGGCACTCGCGGTTGGTCAGGATGCTGAGTCCGGTTTGTGCCTGCTGGTGGCCTCCCAACTGCGCGCGGCCGACGAGCCTGCGCCGGGTGGCCATGGCCTGCTGGGCTAACTGGGAAGCGCCCTGCGAGGCGAACACGGCTTGCACGGCCGCTAGTTCCTCGGTGGCCTGGCCGGTGGCGCCGCTGGTGACCATCATCGTGGCTGCGAGCAGTCGCGCGCGGGCCGCGTCGAGGGCGAAACCGGCAGCGCCCAGGGCATCATGGGCCGCCCTCGCCAACTGGTAGCTGCCAGGTGCTGCCTGCGCGGCCCGCACGTGAGCCTGGGCCAGCAGCGCGGTTCCGGTGTGGCCGGGCAGTTCCCATCGACGGGCGGATGCCTGTGCGTAACTGGCCCACTGGGCCGCGGTCTCGGTGCGGCTAGCGGCGAGTTCAGCGCGGGTCAGCATCTCATACCAGCCAGTGCGGGCCCAGGCAGGTACACCGGGCAGGTGCGGCCCGCCTTCCGCGTCGACTAGGCCGAGGCATGCGGGGATGTCGCCTTCGGCTAAATGTACCTCGGCGAGGATCCTTGTCGCCGCGAAGGTCATGCCGCCAGGAGCCGGTCCGGCCGGAGCAGCGGCCGCCGCGCTGCGGGCGACCCGCGGATTGCCCATCCAGGTCGCGATCCAGCACCGCAGAAGCATGGCGGTGGCGTACCACTCGTCGCTTCCTGATCCCATCGCCAGGTTCACCGCCTCGTCGGCGCACCCCGCGGCCTCGGGCAGGCGGCCAAGCTCACGGAGCAGCAGGATCTTCGTGGTGAGCAGCTCAGGCAACAGCAGTCGCCGGCCCCGGTCGCAGGCGAGCCGCGTGGCCCGGTCGGTGTGGCGCAGCGCCTCAGGTAGGCGTTCAAGCAGAAGCTCGCCTCGGCCAACCCAGGCGGCCACCTCTAGGTGCTCGGCAAGCTCGGCCTCAAGCAGCCCATCAATCAGGGGAGCGGCGCGATCAGCATGCGCGGCTGCGCGGCGGGCCGCACCGATCGCAGCCTCCGCTATGGCCAGCACCCCATGCGCTGCGGCCTGCAGGGGCCGCTGCTCGTGGTGCGCAGCCACGCTGAGCGCCTGCTCCGCTTGGCGGCGGCCATCGGCCGCGTCGCCGCCGGTAAGCGCGCTGACCGCTAGCTCAAACGCGAGTGCCGCTGCCGCGGGCGTGCCGGGATCGGGCAGCTCGGCGACTTCGGCTCGCAGCAGCGCCTGTGCCTCGGGGCGGTGGCCGAGCAGCCGGCCGGTGACCGCGCAGAGCGTGGCCGCGGCGGCACGAGTCGTGCTGTCGCCGCGGGGCAGCAACCGCAACACTTCTTGCAGTATGGCGTGGCATTCGCGCAAGCGCCCCGCGGCGCCGTGGGCCTGCGCCAGCGCGACCATGATCCGGAGACGTACAGGGTTGCTGTCAGCTCCATCGGGCAGCAGTCGCAACGCCATCTCCAGCCAGCCCGCGGCCGCCGCCGCTTGGGCATGATCCGCGGCGGCTCGCGCGGCCTCCTCCAGGAGGGCGATCGCCGTCAGGTCACCCATGGCAGCGCAGCGTTCGACATGGTAAGCACGGGCAGTGACCGTCGCGCCCAGCCGTTCTAATGCTGATGCCGCCCGCGCGTGGGCAGCTACCCGCCACACCAGGTTCGTGCTGTCATAGATCGCCGTCCTGATCAGGTGGTGCCGGAAGGCGAAGAACCCGCCGGCCGCTGGCCGGATCAGATCGTGATCAGCCATCTCCCGCAGTCCTTCCGATGCGCTGGCTTCGTCAAGTTCTCCGGCGCTCGCGACGTAGGAGGCGCAGAACGGGTCACCAGAGACCGCGGCCGCTCGGGCGACCTCCTGGGCCAGGGGGGACAAGACTTCCAGCCCGGCCAGCAATGCCGCGGTCACCGCTGGGGGAAGCTCCCCAGAGCTGGTCGTGGAAGCGTCCATCGTCGACCAAGGCCGGTGGGCCGAGCGAATCAGCAGATCAAGGTAAAACGGGTTCCCGCCGCTTTCGCGAAAGAGCGCCTTCCGCCCGGATGGGCTGCCGTGCGCTCCTATTAAATGCTGCGCGTCGTGTTCGCTCAACGGCTCCAGATGGAGCCGGATAGGCGCGGGACTCAATCGGCTGCCTGCGGTCATCGCGCGCAGCGCGAGGCATGCCTGCCGGTGCCGGAAGGCGAATGCGAGCAGCACAGGGCCGTACGGCGGCCTGCGCACCAGGCGGCCAACTAAGTCGATGGACAGCTCATCTCCCCAGTGCAAATCATCGAGGAGCAAGGCCAGCCCTCCCGCCGTAGTCATCTCCTCAAGTCGACTACGGAGCTGGCGGTGGAGGCGAACCCGAGCCGCCTGAACCTCAGGAACCCGAGGATTTCCCTCCGCCGCTGTCAGGTCAGAAAGATCCGCGTCGCTGACGCTGGCGGCATACCGTGCAGCCTGCGCGGTCGCAGCAAGCGTCAGCCGGGTCGCCGGGTCGGCCAGCGTGCTGACCAGTAAGTCTCCCGGGATGTAACTCTGGGCGTAGCTCGCTTGCCCGGCTAGCACCTGTATCCCGCGAGCCATCGCCCGGAATGCGAGCTCTGTAAGCAGCCGGGTCTTCCCGATCCCCGGCTCACCAATCACCTCAATCACCGCGCTGACCCCAGAATCAAGACGATCGAGTACCTCATCAAGAATCCGGGATTCGCGCGCTCTCCCAACCCAGCCAGGATGATCGGCTATTTTGTTTTTAGCTGCCATACCATGAGCATGCCTGAGCCCAGAGCGGTGCCGGTTTCAGGCTGATTTTTCATGACCTGGGAACGGCCGAAGAAAGCGGGCAAGGCCATGTACCCCGATGACGGAAACAGCCGTGGCCTGGGCCGGGGTGTTCCGGCAAGCGACATCAATCCGCGGGTGCTGAGTGGACAAGCTTTTTAGCCGCGAATTGCCCTCGGGCCTGGCTCGATTCGAGGGCCCGCGACAGCGGAGCCGATCAGGAGCGTTCGCCGAGGCTGGTCCAGACCCGCGGACAACTGGCCAGCCCGGCCGTGGGCGCCAAAGCGCCGCCTGGGACTGGACCTGGTCCAGTCCGGACAAAGCACCTAACTGCTGTTCAGGGTCGCAACGATGTCGCTGCCGTCCGGCGTCCGGCGATGTCTCCCGATGCTGCAGCCGGGGATTGGTGCTTGAGGAACTTTCTCGGGGGATGGTCGGGCACCGGCTCCTGGCGAACCAGGCAATTCGCCGCCAGCCTCAGGCCGCGACAGCAACGGCGGGCCATTGATGCTGCTCCGCCAGCCTGGCTTACCGCAACGATGACCCAGCGATGTCGTTCGCACAGCAACGCTGGTCCTTCGTTGCGGTTGCCCGGCCCGGCGGAGCAGCATCGATGGGCCATCGTTGCGGTGACCTGAAGTGAAATGCCCGGTTAGCCGAGGCCGTCGGCCAGCTCGCGGCCGCCCCCCGGGCGGCTCGCATGCGCGCGGCGGGACCATTCTGAGTGATTTTCCGATCTTGTGAGTTGTCCGGGCGGTGGCGGGCTAGTTTGATTTCCCGCCTGATCGTGCAAGCTGAACCGCCGATTCCCTGGATCCCGCGTCCGAAATCAAACTGACCCGCCAGCCGACAGGCGCCGGCCGATGCGGACGCTGCCATTCGGCTCGCACGACAAAGGTCTGGGTCTGTCCACCTGAATGACTTAGTGCTGGTCGTGCAGATTTAGTGGCTCGGCGACTAGAGCCTATAGCTGATGCGGCCCGCTTGCGCAGGGCCGCATGGCTACGGTGTGCCGCTCGGGGGCGGCGTTATGTTATGCGGCTTTGGCCGGCACTGGTGTCTGGGTTCCCGCGTGGGTTCTTGGCAGGCGAATATGGTGGCGGCCGGCCTGGTGGTGCTGCCGGTAGCTGGCCAGCAGCCCGTCGAGCCCGATCCAGCTCGAGGTCCGCCACATAGTGAGGATCACGACCGCGAAGAGCGCGTAGAACGCGCACACGCTGGCGGTTCCTGACATTACGTAGGTGAACAGCAGCGCGAGGCTGCCGAGCGCGGCGAGCCGGGTGAACAAGCCGGCTGACCAGGGCGACGCCGATGGCGAACTCCGCGACCGCGATGAGCACGCCGATCCAGCCGGCGTTCGGAACGACAAAGCCGTGCAGGAAAGTACCCCACCAGGTGTAAGCAGGAGTGCCGTGAGCGGCGAAGCCGGCTACCCCGGCGCCGTTGTTGTGAATGAAGCCAGCGCTTTCCGCGCCCCATAGTTTAGCTGCGCCCGCCTGAATCCACATGATTCCCAGCCAGATTCGCATGGCCGTCCAGCCGATGGCCATGATCTTCGATTCCTTCACCCAATCCCACGCCCTCGGGGTCGGGCGCCCAGACGGGTCGCCTATGATTGCCGCAACCGGGTTCCTCATCGCGATCCACTTCTTTCTTGTCTCGGCCGCTGCTGCGGCTATCTCCTCTTGACCTCGTCTTCATCGTCGTCGATATTCCCGCTTCGCCCGCAGAGCCGAAGGTCCTATTTACCCGGTACCAATGGCACGACCCAGTGCCAGTGCACGCTCGCTGAGCCGCGCTGAGTCCGCCGGGTAGAGTGATGAAGGGCATAGGAGCACATCTGATGAATGACGTCACGGCCCGGTTGCGGGGCTCTGGCGCATATAACGTGATGGTAACGGCGCCATGGCGAGTCCCTCCGCCAGTCAGGTCTCCGGCTCCCGGCAAACCAGTCGCTTCGCCGCCAGCGCCAGGCCGCTACAGCATCGCTGGCCCATAGCTGCTGCTGCGCGGCGCCGGCTGACAGCAACGGTGGCCCTTGGACGCTGTTGCCGCAGCATCAATGGCCCATCGCTGTTGTTGCCGGCCCCGGCCCGACAGCATCGCTGGCCCATCGTTGCGATCAGCTGAGCTGAAATGCCCGGTTAGCTGATGCCGTGCAGTCAGCATTATAGCTGGCAATGAAGGTGCGGAAACGCGAGGAATTCTTCATTAGTGTGCCGGCTATGGTACTGATCGGCCATTCCCTGGGCGAAATCACGAGCCTGGTGCGGCGGGTGCGAGTACCTGGGTAGCGGCACCTTAGACGACTCCGGCGCCCGCTCCGTCCGCAAGGACATCACCGACGCCCTCCCGATCGACCGCGACACCACCCCTGCACTCGGCTTCCCCATCACGCGGGAAAGCCACCTGACAGCCAACGAAAACATCAGCATCCAGCTTTTCGAGCACGGAGTGATCACCGTCCGCGCCGGCGTGACACAAGCCTGGCGCTGAAAATCACCAGCCACGTGCCATCCTCGCATGAACTCGACCCGAGCGCCGCACATAGTCAGGGCCAGGACAACACAAAGTCACGCGCGCAATCGGCGCGGATCCGAGGGTATTAGCGGCTCACGCTGAGTGACTGACGACCGAAGAGGTGCGGCAGTGGCTAACCGCGTGGCGGCAGATCCGGTCGCAGCAGCCACAGCCTGAAGACCGTGCGCGGCTACTCGCTGGCAAGGGCTGACTCGGCCTGGTCACAGTCCGGATGATGACCTTCGCAGCCGGGTGATATGAGTGAGGTGGCCGACCGTCGCGACGCATGCCGGCAGAGGTGACTTCGTGAAGCTCCATGTTGACGGCGGTATTGTCGACCGCGTAAGTGTCAACGGTTAGGGGGAAGCTCGTGACTTACAGCAACGCGGATCGCCTGCCCGACTGGGGCACAGCCGAGCATATTCCCGTTGCCGAGCTTGCTCGCCGCCAGGGCGTTCGGCCGGTCGAGTCGGTCGGCGAGCTGGCGTGCCCGGATCTCTTTGAGTCCGACGAGGAGCTTGCCGACTTCCTCGCAGACCTCTACGCCTCCCGGCATGCCGGGCTGGCGTGAGCTTCATCGCCGTAGACACCGACGGACCGTCCTCCGCGACTGGGGACCGCGCCGCCTGGCTGGTCTAGCGAACTGGCGGCATCAGGTCGTCCTGCTTCCCTTCGATGAAGCCATGGCGATCAAGTGGGGCGAGATGCAAGCCAACGCCCAGCTCCGCGGCCGTCCTCGTCCAGTCAACGACTTATGGATCGCTGCCTGTTGCCTCGTCCACGACCTGCCGCTTGCCACCTTCAACACGAAGGATTTCGCCGACTACGCCGAACACGACAGCCTCCGCCTGATAGCAACCGAGTCTCATTAGTGCCGGGGTGTCTGGGGGATGTTCTTGGCTGGGTGGGCTGCTCAAGCGCTGACCGGGTGAACCTGAAGACGCCGACGACCTGGTGTCCATGTCCTGCGGCGATGGCCCGAAGGCATCAGCGACATCGCTGACCGCCTCGCCGTGCACGCGAACAAGCATCCCGGCGACGTCAACGATGCGCTGACCGAGCCCGCCAGCGATTTCACCTCAGCTGACAGCCTCGGACCGGCCGCGCAAGACCGCGCCTGGCCAGACTTCGGCGGCGATGGCCAGGCAGTACTGTCGCGGCAGTGCCTCGGACGGCAGCGTTCGGTCCGCGACGTAGATGCCGGCAGCAGCCGGACAGCCCGCCCGGACTCGGCTCAAGTGCGCCCTGCTTGCCTCACTGGCGAACTGAAGGCCTCCGGCCGTGTGTTGCAAGGCAACATTCACGCTCAAATTAAGAACCGAGCTCGATGAACTCCGCGGACGTCACGCGTGATCGTCCTTGACACGACGGTCCTATATGCAGGTGAGTGAGAGCGTGACCGAGCCAGCGCGATCTTGGCCGTCGCGATCGCCCTTTCCAGTTCGATGACCGGCAGGTGGAAGGGCGGGCACTACCCAGGGCACCAACCGTCATAATCGTTTCCATGCGTGCTACCAAGCGGCGTCACCCGCTGCGGCGGAGAGCCGTCGCACCCCCCGCCGGGGTCGACCTGGCTGTGGTTGCCGATCGTGTCTCGTATGTTGGCAGCAGCGAGCACAAAACGTTTCCGTCGTTCGCCGGGCCGTTCAATCCGCGCGCGGACGCTTCGAAGTGCGACCCGAAGCTGGCCAACCCGGACGAACTGACGCAGTGGCTCAGGGATGCGATCAGGGCTGGCCATACCGGCGAGCTCTGGGAGGGTGACTTCCCGCGCTACACCTGGTGTAGGCGCAGCGGGATAACCTACGAGGGACGCTTGACCAACCCTGAACTCGGGGAGTATAAGGGGTATCCGCTTGAGCCAGATGAGAACGTTGAGGGCTTGACGTGACAGCAGACCGCGAGCTGGGCATCAGATGGGAGTGGGAGCCTGCTGAGTCCGTCCGTACCCCTGAACATCGAGCGACTTGGGCACGGCTAGAGATCAGAGTAGGTTCGGATTTCGTCACCCTCGTTGAGGATCGTGGATCAGGAAGTTCGCGCCGCTCAATCTACTGCCCGCTTTACCCCCTGGCCGAGTGGGTCGTTTACAATTGGTGGTTCTTGCAGTCTGATACGAGGCCATCGAGCTTCCTTGCGCAGGATGGCATCCCCTGGGGCCTGGGCTCGCAGCCTCTGCCCCTGGCTCTGCGGGAACGCCATTCAATCCGGGCCAGTGGCGATGGCTTCGCGTGGCCCGATCTCCTGATCGTTCCTGATGATCATGAGACACGACTCGTATGGGGAAGCCGTCGCGTCCATCGATCAAACTGGCCTGTCAGGTTCTTGACGAACGGGGACGTTCGGGTACGAAGCCAGCACGTCCGGCAGGAGCTAGAACTCCTCGTTACTGGGACTCTGACACGCTTGTCGGAACAGGGCATTACCGGCACGGTACTTGAGAAGGAATGGGCGGCAATCCAGCAGACAGACCAGGACGAGGCAGAGTACTGCCGCGCGGCTGCCCGCCTCGGCCTAGACCCGTACTCCGATGCGGAACCATATGAGCAAGACATCATCCGCGCGGCGGAGACCTTGAGTGGATATCTGCTAACCGACTTCCTCGACGCAGTCAGCCCGACCTATATGGGGAAGGCGCTCAGATGGATCACCTCGATGCAGGCAACCGTTGAGGGCCGCGAAAAGGTGCGCGTATCGCGAGGTAAGGGAAGATTCCCCGAGTCTGATGTCGGCGTCGTCCAAGAACTGCGCGCTAGAGTTCCTGAGAGCACCTTTGAGTCGCCTCGCCCTTGGGACATCGGTTACCAGCAGGCCCGTATCGTCCGCAGCCAAGTTGCGCCCGACAGCCGGGTGAAGTTTGCCGTTGACCGTTACGTCACGGCCCGGATTAGGAAGGCTCCTGACGTGAATCTTCAAGCGTTGGGAGCTGGTGCTGATCATGCGAGCTCGGTTGTAGTCATAGGTCAGGATCGGCCTGCGACGTCAAATAGGTTTACCTTGTCCAGGGCGCTCTGGCATCGCATCTGGGATGATTCACCACTTTTTGTTGTCACGACCGCGCATACTAATCGTCAGCAGATCGAACGCGCATTTGCTGCTGAATTGCTGGCTCCAGCTGAAGGAATTGCGCAGCTGCTCGAGAGCCCGCCAGAAGCTGCGTCGCAAGAAGAGCTTGAGCAAATTGCCCAGCGATACGGCGTGTCGTCAATGGTCATTGAGCACCAACTGCGCAACCGCTTGATCGCGTCGGAGGCGGCGTAACGCGGACGGGTCCGCAGAAGTAGCGATGGTGAGTCACAGCTGACCTGCCTGGACTGCTTCCCGCTCACCGAACAAGTCTGCACGCTGGATCGAGGCGAGGGTTCGGCCTGAGCCGATCTCCAGATCAGGGATCTGGCAATCATCGAAGCGCACGGGAATCAGCCACGGGATATCCGGTCTTCGCCGTCGTAGCTGCTCCACAGCCAGCATGAGTTCTTCATTCTGGTAGCTCGTAGGACGCGACACGCTACCGGCTGAGAAACAAGCCAGAAAAACGAGCGAACTCGAACCTATGGCACGTCGTATCTCACCTGCCCAGTCATGCCCCGGCAACAACTCATCTGTATCTCGCCACACGCAAATACCGGCATCCGCCAGCCTGGCCGCCAGCCGATCGACGGCAGATGCATCTTCACGGGCATAACAGACGAATACTCGTCCGGGTTCCATCTCTCCGCCACTCGTAGCCAATCAGCTTAACTCCCAACCCGCTCAGCTTTTAGCAAAAGGTGCAGTAAATCTCAATTCTTGACATCGACGGCGCTGAGAATCTGGCGTACCGCCGCAGGCGATGTTTTCCATCAGTGGCGCCGCGCGATGCTGGCCGCCATGGCTGCACCCGATGACGTAATGGCCTGGCAAGACCGTCGTTACGAGTTCGCTTTCAAACGTGTATGGCGTATATGTCAGCGGGGGCGGGCTGATCTACGTCGGCGGCGTGCTCGTCATCGCGAATCGGTTCCTTCAGATAGGCCAGGTGAGCTGACACATCTGAGCCTAAGCGCGCACTGTGACGATCGGCGTGACAGACTACCAACCGGACTAGTAGGGGGCTAGTCCGCGGACTCCCAGGCCCCGCCATTCCCGGCGTTTGATGAATGGCAGCAGCAAATACGCAGCTCACAACGGAGACCGCAAATGATCATCATCGCCTTCGCTGCCGCAGCCTCCGCTTGACCTCATCCAAGTTGGTGGATGCACCCTGCCAATTGAATTTCTCGGCTCGGATGCGGACCAGTATTTTACCTTCCGGCCGAGACCAGGACTATTAGGCTGATCCGCGCCCGAGGGAATCGGCGGAGTCGGATATCAGGGTCAGCAGCTCGGGCCAGCGCTCGACCAGGTACATATGGCCGCCTTCGACCTCGGCCAACTGGAACGGACCGGTCGTGACCTCGCGCCACTGCTGCGCTTTCGCGAGGTCGACGATGGTGTCGTCCGTGCCCCGGACCGCGAGGACAGGGATGTCGAGCTGGCCAGCCTTGAGGTCCGCCTGGTAGCTCTCCTGCAGGGCCACGTCGGCCCGCATCGGCGGCAGCAGTACGTCCCTGAGCTCGAGCTTGGCCAGTGCCGGGTAGCTGTAACCGGCGAGCGCCTCGAAACCCGCGATGAAATCGTCGTCAGCCAGCCCGGTGATCTCACCGCCGCGCGGGACGCCAGGGCGGGTAGAGCCGCTCGCGACCAGCATCAACGCGAGTTCCGGGTCAGCGGCTGACAGTGCCAGGCACAGCTCGTAGGCGACGATCGCCCCGGAGCAGTGGCCGAAGACGACCACCCGGTCCGCCGCCTGGGATACCGGCAGCACCTCGGGGACGATGACCGCCAGCAATCCCGCTAGGTCCGGCTGGGTCCGTTCCCCGAAGCGCCGCTCCCGGCCCGGTATGCTGACCGGCTCTACCCGCAGGCCGGCGGTCAGGCCGGTCCAGCCACGGAAAAAGCTCGGACCCGCCCCGGCCGGCCCGAGGCACAGAACCGTTGTCGTTGGCATTGCTCCCGCTCGGTGGTCGCTGCGGCTCGCCCAGAAGTTTCTCGCTGCTTTCGCGCCCGGGGAAGTCAGGAGATTTCCCCACGTATCCAGCTGTCGGCCGCCGGCTAGCGTCCCGCATGGTGAGGAGCAGACGATGGAGGCTGTGTCTTGCCGGTGCCGGGAACGTCGGGGCCGGGTTTCTCGCCATGCTGCGGGATCGCCGCGAGCACCTAGCCGCCAGGTACGGCGCGGAACTGTCCGTGGTGGGAGTCGCTGAGCTTGGCGGTGCCGCCGTGGACCAGGATGGTCTCGATCTTAAGGTGCTCGTCGACGCGCTCGCGGCCAGGACGCCGCTGGCGGAACTGGCTAGCGTCGGACGCTCGGGCATGTCGGCCCTGGAGTTGCTGGGCGAATGCCGACCTGATGTGCTGCTCGGAGCCACCCCGGTCAGCCTTACCGACGGACAGCCCGGCCTCGGCCTCGCACGGGCCGCGCTGGCGTGGGGAACGCACGTCGTGCTGGCCGACAAGGGGCCCGTCGCGCTGGCCTACGACGAGCTAGCGGCGGCCAGCGACCTGGCCGCTGGCTGGGGCTTATGCCGCGGGCCGCTGACTGGCGGCGATGCGCCTTGCCTGCGGTTCAGCGCCACCGTCGCGGGTGCCCTTCCGGTGATCAACATCGGGGTTCGTGATCTCGCGGGCGAGAGGATCTCCCGCATCGAAGGCGTCTTCAACGGAACGAGCCAGTACATCCTGCGGAGCCTGGAAGCCGGGGCCGATTTCGCGCAGGCACTGGCGGACACCCAGCGTCGCGGCATCGCCGAGGCCGATCCTTCGCTCGACGTCGACGGCCACGACGCGGCGTTCAAGCTGCTGATCACCGCGAACGCCGTGCTCGGAGCGGGATCACGACTTGACGATGTCGCGGTGACCGGGATCAGGGCCGTCTCGCCTGAAGCGGTAAGAGCGGCGGGCAGGTCGGGGCGCCGGGTCGTGCCGCTGGCGGTCGCCGAGCAGTGCCCTGGTGGCTATCGGCTGCGGGTCGGGCCAGAATCGGTCCCCGTCGATCACCCGCTGGCGCGGCTGCATCCCGATGAGATGGGCGTCGTGTACTACGGTGACCGGGTCGAGCGACTCTCGGCCGCCAGCTTGGAGCCGCGGCCGGAACCGGCGTCCGCGGCGATGCTGCGCGATGTGCTTGACATCGTCAGAACCCGAGGTGAACCGTGCCCGAGTTGATCTTGCGTCGGCTTCCTGACGAGTTCGCGATCCTCAGGCTCGGGCCGGCCGACGACATCCCTGGCTGGGCACTGTCATCCCCGACGACGTTCACCTCGCTCACCCGTACAGGTAAGGAACTGTCGCTGATCGTTCCCGCGGCGGTCGTGCCGGCTGGGATCGAGGCTGTCGGCGGGTGGCATTGCCTCGGGATCGACGACCGGTTCGACCCCGACTCGATCGGCATCGCGGACTCGGTGGTCGCTCCGCTCTCCGCGGCCGGGCAGAGTGTGTTCGTCGTCGCTACGTTCGATACCGACTATTTCCTTGTCCGCGACGTCGCCGCCGCGACGGCGGCACTCGAAGCCGCGGGTCACTGCGTGCTGAGCGCTTGGGCAGAAGGCTCAGCGGAATCGCCGGGCGACTGACCCCTGGTCAGGATCATCCTGAGCACGACCGCGGCCGCGACGAAGCTGAACGCGGCACTGACGAAGAACGGCGCCCGCAGGCCCGCCAGGTGGGCAATGACGCCGCCGATCAGGGCGGCGGCCGGCGAGATCCCGTTGACGATCAGCCGGTAGGCGGCGTTGACCCGGCTGAAACGCGACTCAGGGATGGTGTCCTGGCGCAGCGACAGCGTCACGACCGTCATCAGCGACGTATTGCATCCGACCAGCGTCAGCGATCCCGCGGCGACAAAGGCGTTCGAGGTCAGGCCGGCGACGATGAAGGCCGCCGGGCACACGCCTATCGACAGCAGAAGCGTGTTCAGCCGGCCGAGCCGCGCGACGCACCACGGTGCGAGCAGCAGGCCGGCCAGCCCGCCGATGCCGATGATGAGCAGCAGCAGCCCGTACAGGCTCGCGCGGACATGCAGGATGTGGACCGTATAGAGAACGGCGATGGCGAGCACCGTCAGGTTGGCGCAGTTGACGAGGCAGGCCGCGATCGCGACGGTGCGCAGTGCGGTCGCGCGCCATAGCCAGACCATCCCTTCCAGCGCGCCGCGTCCCAGGCTGCGGAATGAAAGCGCCGATGGTGCCCGCTGCCGTTCGTGACCGGCAGCGTGCTGGCCGTTGGTGCCGCCAGGCGCGCGGATCGTCCAGATCAGCACGGCGGCAGTTGCCGACAGCAAGGCGTCGGTCACGAACGGCAGCACGGTGGCAACGGCCAGGAGCAACGGGCCGAACGGCGTGCCGATGAAGTCCGTCGTGACCGACTGAGCGCCCATGATCCGGCTGTTGGCCACCTCAAGCCCGGCTTCGCCCGCCACCTGGGGCACGACGGCCTGGGCCAGGTTGTCGGCGAGCGTGTCGATGGAGTTGGTGAGGAACGACACCGCGATCAGGAGCCAGATGCTCGCGTTTCCGGTCAGCACGACGACCGCGAAGGTGGCTACCATCGCGGCCCTGGTGGCCAGGCACAGCCACATCGTCCGCCAGGGAGCCACCGCGTCGGCGAACGCGCCGGTGAACGGGCCGACAATGATCCAGGGCACGCGCGCGGCGACCGTGACGAGCGCGACGAGCACGGGCGACCTGGTGAGCATGGCCGCGAACACCGCGAGCGCGACGATGCGGCAGCCATCGCCCAGCCCGAACACCGCGGTCGCCGAGAACAGCCGCAGGAATCCCTGCGCGAACCGCGGACGTTCTGGCCGTTTACTCACCCAGCCTCGCCGCGACCTCGTCATCGGACATCGCCTGCACCGCCAGCAGCACCTTGGCGACCTGATCGGTGTCCACGCCGGCCAGGGCGCCCTGGGCGCGGACCATGGCCGACATCGCTTCGAGCGTGGGGGCCTCGATGAAGAAGTGCAGCGGAAGCTCGATCCTGAACATCTCGCGGACACGGGACACCACTACCGTCGCCTGTAGCGAATCACCGCCATGTTCGAAGAAGTCATCGGCGAGTCCGATGTCGCCGCTCTCCAGCGCCTCAGCCCAGATTCCGCGCAGCACTTCCTGCACTGGCGTTGCCGTCGAATCGGGACCGGTACCCGGATCGGCGGCCGTCCTCGCTGACGTCCGCGGTTCAGGCAGCGCGTAGTAGTCGATCTTGCCATTGGCGGTCAGCGGGAACTCAGGCAGCACCGTGAACGTCACCGGAATCATCGGTGTCGGCACCCGCGTGGCGAGTTCCCGGCGAAGGGTCTCGGCGACGGGCGGGTCCTGTCCGGCTACCGTCGTCACGTAGGCGTGCATGAGCTGGCTGCCCGCGTCGTCCGGGCGGGCGATGACGGCCGCGTCGGCCACCGACGGGCTCACCCGCAGCGCGCTTTCGACCTCGCCAGGCTCGACGCGGTAGCCATGGACCTTGACCTGGCGGTCGATGCGGCCGAGGAACGCCAGCGAGCCGTCAGGTAGCCACCGGACGCGGTCGCCAGTTCGGTAGACCCGGTTGCCGGGACGGAACGGGTGCGGGACGAACGCCTCGGCCGTCTGCACGGGCCGCCGGTGGTAGCCAAGCCCGACCTGGGCTCCGCCAACCACAAGCTCGCCAGGGGCACCAGGCGGCTGGAGGCTCAGCTGCTCATCGACCACGTACAGGTCGCTGCCCCGGACCGGCGACCCGATCGGGATCGGGTCAGGTACCGGCAGCGACACCGGCTGGGTGGTGATGTCGAGAGTTGTTTCCGTCGGCCCGTAGCAGTTGAAGAACCGGACGTTCGGCAGCGTGCGCAGTAGTTCGGTGGCCAGCCGGGGCGCCAGGACCTCGCCCGCGGACAGGATCACCCGTACGCGGGCGGCGGCATCGCCGAAGCCGGGCCTGGCCAGTACCGGTCGCAGCAGCGAAGGGATGAACTCGCACGCGGTGACCCGGTGCCTGGCCAGCACGTCGTGCAGGTAGGCGGGGTCGGTACCCAGCCGGGGGCGCGCCAGGATCATTCGCGCTCCGGAGAACAGCGGCACGAAGATCTCCCACATCGCCGGATCGGCGTTGATCGTGCTCTTGTGCAGCACAATGTCGTCGGCGGTGAACGCCATCGCCTCGCGCATCCCGAGCATCCGGTTGCCGATGCCGTAGTGGGTCAGCAGGACGCCCTTCGGCTTGCCGGTGGAGCCGGAGGTGTAGAGCAGGTAGGCCTCGTCCGGCCGCTGGCCCTGGCCACCGGTCGCTCCGCCGGGCACTCGCCTAGCTCCCCGAGGACAAGGTCAAGATCGACGACGGTGGTGGCGGCCGCGACCAGCGAGCCTTCGAAGCGATCCGCCACCGCCGGTTCGGTGAGCACGAGCGCGGGATCGGCGTCCTCGATGACCCCTTCGACGCGGCTGGACGGATGGTCGGGATCGAGCGGCACGCACACGGCGCCCGCTTTCAGCACCCCGAGCAGCGCGACGACCAGTTCGGCCCGGCGGTGAAGGCAGATCGCGACCCGGTCGCCAGCGCCCACGCAGTGGCGAGCGAGCCAGTGCGCTAGCCGGTTCGCCCGCCGGTCAAGCTCCGCGTAGGTCAGCGTGACCTGTGGCTCGGTGTCGACGACGAGTGCGGTCCGGTGCGGTGCCGCATCGACCTGGTCGGTGAACCAGTCCTCGAGCCGCCGGGCCGGATAGGGCGGGGACTGGCTGCCGCTGGTCACCTCAAGCAGGGTGCGGCGGGCGGCGTCGGACATCACCGGCAGTGCCGCCAGCGGGATGTCGCCGTCGGCCTGGGCGATGTGGCCGAGCGCCGCGGATACGCCTTCGGCGGTGCGAGTCGCCGTCGCCTCGCCGAACAGATCGGCCGAGTAGACCAGCCAGCCTTCGAGTCCGCCGTGGTCGCGCGGGGTGAAGTCAAGCCTGAGGTCGAAGTCGGTGCCTGACCGGGGCTGTTCGGGAACGACCGACCGTACCCGTGGCAAGGCGAGGTCGCTGAGCGGGGTGTTGTTGAGGTTCAGCATCACGCGCAGCAGCCCTGAGGTGCCGCCGTTGCGGCTGCCGGTCAGCTCGCCGGTCACCTGGGCGACGGGCAGGCCGGCGTGCGCGAACGCACCGACGACTGCTTCGCGCACCAGGGCGAGCAATTCGGTGAACGAGGTGAGGCCGTCGAGGTCGACATCGATCAGGATGGTGTTGACGAAGAATCCGACTACCTGCTCGGCTTCAGGGCGGCCGCGCCCGGCCACCGGCGTCGCGATCAGCGGCCGCGACTGTCCCGACCAGCGGCTCAGCAGATAGGCGTAGGCGGCCAGCATGACCATGAACAACGTGGCGCCGTGGGTGCGGCCGTAGCGCGCGAGTCCGGCGGTCACGTCTCGGGAGATGGGTACGGACACCGACCGGCCCGCGAACGTGCGTTTCGCTGGCTCGGGCCGGTCGCCCGGCACGACCAGCGGCTCGACGCCAGCGAGCCTGGTGCGCCAGTACTCCTTGTGCGACGCCGACTCGCCGCCGGCCAGCCACTCGCGTTGCCAGGCGGCGAAGTCCGCATAGTCGATCGACGGCGGGGCAAGCTCGGCCGGCTGTCCGCTGGCGATGGCCGCGTAGGCGGCGGACAGGTCCTTGACCAGCAGGTCAAGCGACCAGCCGTCGGCGATGATGCTGTGCATCACCAGCGCGAGGCGCCAGGCGTCCTGGCCGGCGAGCCGCCACAGCCGGACTCGCGCCAGGCTGCCGTTCGCCAGGTCGAACGGCCGGCGCACGAGCTGGTCCATCAGGCGGGGCAACGCTCGCTCGGTGGCCTCGCCGGTCGCCACGTCGGGCGCCGCCTCCTGCGGCGGCGAGATGACCTGGATCACCTGGCCTCGCCCGGTGTCCAGCTCGAAGCGGGTACGAAGGGCTTCGTGCCGGCGTACCACCGCGTGCCAGGCTTCGACGAGGGCTTGCTCATCCAGGTCGCCATGTAGCGTGCAGAACACCGCAATGGCGTAAGCCTGCGCGGTCGGGTTCAGCTCGTGCAGGAAGTACAGCCACTCCTGAGCAGGAGCGGCGCGGAACCTGGCGGTGCCGCCTGGACGCGGCAGGCGCGGGATCGGCGTCCCGTGCTGGCGATGCCGGTCGGCGAGCCGCCGCTGGACCTCGCGCCGCTGTTCAGGGGACAGCGCCGCGAGCTTTTGCCGGAGCCCGTCATTGTCCGTCATGTCAGATCAGCTTCGTGCCCGATGGTGAGCGCAGGGAGTCAGGAGATGTCCCGATACCCCGGAAATGGTGCGCGGGGCAGCATTGCGCTGGGGAAGCATGCGTTATTGGTCGAGGAGGCTGTTCTGGTGGGTGCCCAGCCGTTGGCAGTTCCCGCCTCGCTGGCCCAGCAGAGCCTGTGGGTGCACAACGCGGTGACAGAGAACGGCGCCGCTTACCACGTCACCGCGCTTATCAGGATCACCGGCCCGCTGCGGCTCTCCGTGCTCGGACGAGCCCTGGAGGCGGTCGTCGGCCGGCACGAGTCCTTGCGCACGGTGTTCTGTATCGAGGGCGATGAGCTGATTCAGGTGATCCATTCGCCGAGCCCGGCGGCGGTCGAGGTGCGGCAGGCCAGCCGCGAGGAACTCGACGAGGTCGTTGGCGAACTGCTTGCCCGCCCGTTCGACCTGGCATCGGGTCCGCTGCTGCGCCTGCACGTCTTGCGGCAGTCAGCCGATGAGCATTTGCTGGTCCTGGCGATGCACCACATCGTCACGGACGCGGTCTCTTCGGCCATCCTGCTCGCTGAGCTGACTCACCTGTACGAGGCCGAGCTGACCGGCGCCGAGGCGGGCCTGGCCGAGCTCCCCATCCAGTATGCCGACTACGCCGTGTGGCACCGCAAGCGGCTGTCCGGCGATCGGCTGCGGCGCCTGGCCGGCTACTGGACCGCGCGGCTGGCGGGCGCGACCCCGCTGGGTGATCTGAGCCGGCCGGTGCCTCAGCCGGCGCCCGCTAGCCTGTCGGCCTTCCGGTGGCCCGATCAGTTCGCCGGCCAGGTGCGCCGGCTGGCGAGTGAGCACGGAGCGACGCCGTTCATGGTGCTGGTGGCTGGCTTCGCGGCGGTGCTAGGCCGGTTCTACGACCAGACCGACGTCACCGTCGTTTCCCCGGTCGAAGGGCGCGGCCGGCCGGAACTGGCCGGCATCGTCGGCTATTTCATCAACGCCGTGCTCATCCGCGTCGACCTGACCGGTGATCCCACGGTGGCGGCACTGCTGAACCGGGTCAAAGCCAGTTCGATCGAGGCGTTCGACCATCAGGAAATGCCAATAGAGCTGGTGTCGGGATTGCTCCGGCGGCACGGCGAGCCGGGCGCTGACCGGATCTGTTCAGGCGCTATGGTCGTCTTGCAGGAGCCGCGGTCTTCGACCTGGGCCGTCGCGGATCTGACGCTCGAACTGCTGCCGCCGCCAGCACCGATAGCCAAGGCGGATGTGGTGCTTGACGTCCGACCTGTTGGCGAGGCGTTCACGGGCACCCTTGAGTGCGACCAGGCCGTGCTCAAATCGTCGGACGGTGCCTGGCTGCTCGATCGCCTGACGGCGTTCCTCGAGAAGGCGGTCCTGGCGCCAGGGGCGAAAGTAGCCGAGCTGATCGACGGGCGACCGCCGGCGCGGCCGGCGGCCGCCGAGCGCGCGGCCGGCGGGCCGCCGCACGGCGACACCGTCGCCGTCAGCCGGACCCGGGCCGAGTTCGTGGAGCCGAGGACGCCGATCGAATCGGTCGTGGCCGGGGTGTGGCAGACGGTGCTTGGCGAGGGGCCTATCGGCACGCAGGACAACTTCTTCGACCTGGGCGGCCAGTCGCTGGCGGCGGTCGGCATTTCCGCTCGGCTGCGCGAGATGTTCGGCATCGAGGTCTCGGTTCCTGTCGATCTGTACGCCGACTTCACCGTAGCTGCGGTCGCGAAGCGGGTAGCCGAGCGCATCGCCGAACGCGACCGGCCGGCGCCGCCCGCATCCGTGTCCGCCCCGGCGGTCGGGTACCCGCTGGTCGCGTACCCGCGCGAGCCTGGTCAGCTGGTCTTCCGTGCCTCGCCGCTGCAAGAGGGGGTCTGGGAAAGGCTGACCACCGAGCATCCGCCGCCGCTGATCCTCGGCGGCGTCCGGGTCCGCGGTCCGCTCGATGTCGAGCGGCTGCTGCGCGCGTTCGCGACCGTAGCGGCCAGGCACGAGACGCTGCGCTGCACCTACCGGGAGGTCGATGGCGAGCTGGTACAGGTGCTGTCACCGCAGGCGCGGCTGCCGGTCTCGGTCAGGGACGCGGCCCCCGGTGAGTACGCCGGCATCGTACGCGCGGAGATCGACCGCGGGTTTGATCTCGAGCGGGAGGCGGCCGCCAGGGTGGTCGTGCTGCGGTTCGCGCCGGACGACCACGCCGTGCTGCTGGTGATGCATCACCTCATCGGCGACCGGCGATCCGTGGACGTCTTCGCCAGGGATGCCTGGGTCTGTTACGCCGGGCTGGCTGACACCTTGCCCCGGCTGCCGGTGCGGTTCGCCGATTTCGCCCAGTGGCACCGCGCGCTGCTCGCCGGGCCACGGGGCGATGAGCTGATCGGCTACTGGGTCAGGCGGCTCGCGGGTGCGAGGCCTCCAGCGGTTCCTGGCGACCTGGCACCGTCCGGCCGGTCATGGTCACCAGGGGAGTCGGTGGAGCTGCCGATCCCGAGCGAGACGTTCGAGGCGGTCGCCGGGCTGGCGGCCGACTTCAGGGTCACGCTGAACTCGGCCGGCCTTACCGCGTTCAGCACGTTGCTGGCCCGCAGGACCGGCGATCGCGAGATCTGCCTGCGCGGACCGGTCTCGTTCCGCGACGACTCGCAGGTGCGGGACCTGGTGGCCGACTTCTCCAATGACGTGGTCATCCGGCTTGACCTCTCGGGTTCCCTGACGTTCGCGGAGCTGCTGCGGCAGGTCGAGCGGGTCGCGAGCGAGGCGTTCGCGCGCCACGAACTCCCGCCGCATCTCCTTGAGCCCCATCTGCCAGACTCCGGACTGCTGACCGAGCTGTTCAGGATCCAGTTCACCACCGAGCCGGAGCTAACGGCCGGAGCCGCTATCGAAGGGCTGGAAGTCAGTACCTTCCTGCCCTTGTACCCGTACGCGCACCGTCCGCTCAGCGTTCGGCTCAGGCACGGCGCGGGCGGGCCGAAGTGCGTGTGGATCTACCAGCAGGACGTGTTCTCGCGCGACCGGATCGAGAGCCTGGCCGCCGAGTACGTGGAGATCCTGGCCGAGCTGGCGGCCGACCCCGGCGGCGACGTAATCAGTCAGCCGGGGCCGTGAAGACGATCCTGACTTCGGTTACCTGGTAATTCGCGCGGTCAAAGGCCGCGGCCATCGGCGTGTTGGGCACGTCCGTGGTCGCGGTGATCCGGTCGGCGCCCTCGGCGGCGTGGAAGCGGGTGATCTCACCGAGCAGGTCATCGACGTACCCTTGGCCGCGCAGTTCTGGCAGCACGCCGAGGTAACCCACGTTGCGGTGATAGGGGGTCGCGGACGGGATGGCCAGGCCGACCAGGTGCCCTTCTGGTGTCTCCGCGAGGCGCCACCACGATCGCTCGCCGGGGCAATCCCGGTAGAACTCGAGGTCAGCGCGGGCCTGATCGTCGGCGTCCATGACCTCTAGATCCCGTTGGGTGGCCACGTCCAGGCTGCCCACGGCGATCCGCTTGAACACGTCGAGGAACTCCTCGTCCGACGCGGGGCGAAAGACCAGCCGCCCAGATCGATCGGGCCCTCCGGACGCGGGAGTCCACTCGTACCTGAGCCGCTCGACGACATCGGTGAGCCCGGCCGCTTGAGCCGCGTCGGACCGCCACCGCACTGAGTCGGCGATGGCCGGCTCACGGCTGCGGCCGTCTTGGCCGCCGTCGGGGGTCGGCAGGGTCAGCAGATACTCAGGTTTCGCGTCGAACTCGGCGTGGGCGCGCTCCAGCAACTCGGCCGCCAGCGCGGCGCGGTCGGGCACCTCGGCGAGCACGTGCAGGCAGTCGAGCGTGAGCGGGTGCTCGCTGTCCTCGCGGCCCCACCACAGCGCACGGGCGACGATCCGCGAGCCGTCCCGCGCGAACCAGGTCCACTCAGGACGCATCCGCCCGGCCGTGGCCTCTTGCCTGAAACGATCGGCGTCGACGAATCCGACCAGGTCATCCACGGTGAATTCGGGTGGCGCCGTCATCTCCGATGGTGTCGCGTGGCTTATCTGCATCCTGGCCCCTTTCCACGTGGAGATCGGACATCGCCACGAGGATGCGACGGTCTCCGCCGAACGGCTCACGCCCGTGCGCGGCGAGGAAGTTGTCCACGATCAGCACGTCGGACCGCTGCCAGGGGAACCTCACCTGAGCTTCGTCGTAGATCCCGTGGATCAGGCCGATCACCTCGTCTTCGATTGGCTCGCCGTCGCCGTACAGGACATTACGCGGCAGCCCGTCAGGCCCGTATTCGGCGACCATGACCTCAACCACTTCCGCGGGCAGGGTGCAGGGGTGGAACAGGTGGGCGTGATTGAACCACACCGTCTCCCCGGTCCGCGGATGCTTAGTCACCGCCTGACGGTCGGAGATGGTGCGGAGGCTGTCGTCGCCGCCCCAGACCGTCCGGGCTCCTGATGCCTGGCAGTAGGCATCGACCTCGTGCCGGTCGGAGGTCTGGAACGCCTCCTGCCAAGGAAGATCGAGGTCAGGTCCGTAGTTGCGCACATAACGCACGCCGTGCCTGGTGAACCGCTCCTTGACTTCGTCCGGGATCTTCGGGAAGACCCGGCGTTCGCTGGCGACCGGCGTCGCGCCGCGCTCGGCCGGAGGCACGTCGCAGTAGAAGTACAGCCGGCTCGGCCAATTGTGGGAGTAGGACATCTCGTGGTGCAGCTCGATCGACCGGTCCTTGCTCATCTCGGTCGAGGTGAACACCTTGTCAGCGACCTCAGTGCGCGGGGCGGCCCGTTCGATGTAGTCGAGCAGGCCGGGCGAGAGCACGCGAGCCGCGAGGCTGAAAGCGTCCGCGGCTGGCACCTCGAATCCGCGGCACAGCACGGCCCCGTGCCTGATCAGGTCCTCGTTCACCTGCTGGCGGTTCTCGGCCAGCCACCCCGCTAGATCCACAGGAAGGTTCGCCTCGATCATCAGCAGGAAGGGCTCGTCATCGACCGGTGCCGAGCGTGCACCTGGGTAGCCGGCGACCAGGTCCGCGGTCACGAGCCCGCCCGCACCGTGCTGATCGGATCGGACATCGCCGTCAGGATGCGTCGCGGGCCTTCGAAAGGTTCACGCCCGTGCGCGGTGATCATGTTCTCCACGACCAGGACATCACCTTGCTGCCAGTCGAACGACACCGTCTCGGCATCCATCGCGGCGCGAATCTCCGCCAGCACCTCAGGCTCAATGGCGGTGCCGTCGCCGTAATAGGTGTTGTAGGGCAGGTCTTCCTCGTCCAGTGCCGCCAGCAGGCCGGCGCTGACCTCGTCGGGGAGCGACGACACGTGGAAGAAGTGGGCGTGGTTGAACCAGGTCTCCTCTTTGGTGACCGGATGGGCGCGGATCGCCGGGCGTACCTGGATAGTGCGCAACTGGTCACCGGACACCCACTCGGTGATGATGTCGGCCTTCCGGCAGTACTCCTCCACCTCGGAGGGGTTGTCAGTCTGGAACGCTTCCTGCCAGGGAAGGCTGATCCCCGGCAGGTAGTTCCGCACGTAGCGTACGTTGGCGTGCCGGAAACGCCCAGTGGTCGCCGGCGCAGCCGGCCGAGAACCGCGCGGGAGTCGACTAGCGGGGTCCGTCCTCCTCGCGTCGGCGGGCGCTCGCAGAAAAAGACGATCAGCATCGGCCAGTCACTGGTATAGGACTGCTCGTTGTGCAGGACAATGGGCTCTTCCTTGGGGTACTCGGTGGAGGTATACACGCCAGCGGCTACCTGCGTTCGCGGTGACGAACGCTCCCCGTAGTCCAGGATGCGCGACGACAGGGCCCGCATCGCCGCGTGGAAGTCCCCGTGGTCGGTCACGCGGAACCCGCGCAGCAGCACGGCTCCCGAGGTGCGCGACAGCCCGCGCACCTCGTCGGCGTGCTCGCCTATCCACTGCGCTAGGTTCGCGTCGGCGCTCTCGGCCAGGACCAGGGCGGGTAGGCAGCGCCCCTGCCAGTCCGTGCGGATCTCAGCGTTCACTGGTGTCTAACCTCGATTGATCCGCGGGATCGGGGCATCGTCGTCGGGGTCGGCACCACCGTCGCCTATGCGTTCCTCGATGAGCGAAGCCAGGCTCGCGAGGTCGGCCGCGTTGAAGAACTCGCCGATCTTTATCCGTGCGCCGAACGTGGCCTTGATTCGTCCGACGGCGCGGATCGCGATCAGCGAGTGACCGCCGAGGGCGGTGAACGACGCGGCGCGCCCGATCCGGTCGACCTCGAGCAGTTCGGCCCAGATCTCGGCCAGTTGCTTTTCGACATCGCCCAGGGGCGGCTCGTCTTCGCTGCCGGAGCCAAGACCGTCGGCAGGTTCGGGTAGCGCCGCGATGTCGATCTTCCCGTTGGCGCTGACCGGCCAGCGGTCGAGCACCACCACGTGACCGGGTACCGCCGCCGACGGCAGGCGCTCGGCGAGGAACGCACCGAGCTCGGACGGCAGGGCGGCCGGCGCTCCCGGCGCGACCACGTAGGCCACTAGCTGGTGATGGCCGGCGTCGGTGATCCGAGCGCGGACGAGGACCTCAGCGACGGCCGGATGGTGACGCGCGGCGGCCTCGACCTCACCAGGCTCAATCCGATGGCCGCGGATCTTGACCTGGTCGTCGGTGCGCCCGAGGAAATCCAGCGAGCCGTCGGCCAGCCACCTGACCCGGTCGCCGGTCGCGTACAGGCGCATCCCGGCCTTCGCCGGATGCGGGACGAAGCGGCCGGCTGTTTCCCCCGGTGCGCCCACATAGCAGCGGGCGACTTGAACGCCGCCTACGTAGAGCTCACCAGGCACCCCGGCCGGCACCGGCTGACGGGCCTGGTCGAGCACGAGCAGCTCGGTACCTGGAACGGGCCGGCCGATGGGCACGATGTCGGGAACCGGCGCGGTCACCTCGCCCGCCGTGACGTCGATGACTGTTTCTGTAGGTCCGTACTGGTTGACGAACCTGGCGTGGGGCCAGCGGCCGATGACTCGCTCGGCTAGCTGGCGCGACAGCCGCTCCCCGCCGCTGAGCAGCAGGCGAAGCCGGGGCGCGGCCGGGCCGTCCGCGCGCACGAACTCCTCGAGTAGTGAGGGGACGAAATGGCAGATGCTCACGTCCCTGGCGGCGATGAGCTTGTGCAGGTAGCTGACGTCGCGGTGGCCGTCTGGCCGGGCCAGGACGACGGCGGCGCCGGTCACGAGCGGGAGCAGCAGCTCCCACAGCGAGACGTCGAACCCGACGGCTGCCTTGCTGAGCACGCGGTCGGCGGGAGTGAGCCGGTAGCTGTCCTGCATGCCCGCAAGCCGGTTGAGCAGGCCGCCGTGAGTGGCAAGTACCCCTTTAGGCACGCCGGTGGAACCCGAGGTGAACAGTACGAACGCGCCGCTGCCTGGCGCCCGTGCCTGGATGACCGGCCGGTCAGCTGGCTGGCCGGCCAGCAGGTCGTCGGTCAGCTCGACGGCGTCGCCCGTGACGGCGCGATGTCCCGCGCCGGTCAGCACGTGAGCCGGGCGGGCGATCCCGATGATCTGGTCCAGGCGTCGCTCAGGCAGGTCGGGTGGCAGCGGCAGGAAGACAGCGCCCGCTTTGAACGTGCCGAGTATCGCCGCGGCGAGGTCGGCACTTCGGTCCAGGTGCAGCCCGACGATTTCCTCGGCCTTCACTCCGCGGGAGAGCAGCAGGTGGGCGATCCGGTTGGCACGCTGGTCGAGCTCGGCGAACCTGGTCAGCTCGTACGGCTCGTCGGCGATGATCGCCACCGCGTCAGGGGTCGCGTCGGCTTGGGCCTCGAACCAGGCCGCGACGTCGGAATAGCCGGGATCGACCGCCGGCACGGCACCCGGCAGTGCCGCGAGCCCCGCCTGTTCGGTGTCCTTGGTCAACGACGCGACCGCCGAGCCGGGCGCGGCCGCGGCCGCCGAGAGGGTGGCGGTGAACGCTGCCGCGAGCCTGGCGGCGGTGCCCGCGTCGAACAGTTCGGTCGAGAACTCCAGGTGGCCATCGAGACCGCCATCCTGAGTCGGGGCGAGCTGAACCGACAGATCACACCGGACAGTTCCCACGAGGTCGGGCAGGACCTCGACCTCGACCCCTGGCCAGGACGTCTTCCAGAGGTTGTTGTTCAGCGAGAGCCAGTGCCTGGCCAGGGTCGTCTGGCCGGAGACGTCGCGGTCAAGCGGAAGCTCGCCGACGATGCGCTCGAACGGGACGTCCTGGTGCGCGAAGGCATCGACACAGGTCTCTCGCACCCGGCGCACCACGGCCCTGAAATCCTCCCGCGGGTCCACGCGAACGCGCAGGGGCAGGGTGTTCACGAAGAACCCGACAACGTTCTCGAGCTCAGCGCGCCTGCGGCCAGCCACCGGCGTTCCGACCGCGACGTCATCGGTACCTGACCACCGGCTCAGCACGAGCGCCCAGCCGGCCACCAGCGCCATGAACAACGTCGCGCTGGCCGAATCGGTCACCGCTCGCAGGGCCGAGACCACGTCTTCGCCCAGCACCAGCGGTACGGTGTCGCCTGAGTAGTTCCGGCGGCCAGGACGCGGTCGGTCGGTTGGCACGTCTACCATCGGCACGCCGTCGAGGCGATCACGCCAGTGGGCGAGCTGGCCGTCTAGTTCACCCGCCGCGAGCTGGCGACGTTGCCACGCGGCGAAGTCGCCGTAGCTGGCCCCCAGCGCTGGCAGCGCCGGCGCCCGCCCGCCGGCGATGGCACCGTAGACCTCGCCCACCTCGCGCATCAGCACGCCGATCGACCACGCGTCGATCACGATGTGGTGCATCGACAGGACGAGAACCCATTCAGGACCGGTCGCGTCGCTGACCCGCAGCAGCAGCGGGCGCAGCAGCGGCGGTCGGCTGAGGTCGAAAGGCCGGGCGGCGGAGTCCGCCACCACTGACCGCAGGGCGTCCCGGTTAACCTCCCTCACCGGCAGCTCGACCGAGACCTCCGCGAAGGGGAGGATTCGCTGGATCGCCTCGCCGGTCGCCGGCGATTCGACGATCGCGGTGCGCAATGCCTCATGCCGCTCAACCAGGAGGGCGAGGCTCTGCCTGAGCAGGCCGGGATCGACCTCGCCGCGCAGGCGCACCGCACCCGTCCCCACGAACATCAGCGAGTCAGGCAAGGTCTGCTCAACGATGAAGAGACGCTCCTGGCCGAACGACAAGGGGGCCGTCGAGTGGTCGCCATCGCGGCGCGGAATGTGGATTTCGCTGTCGCCGGCGGTGTCCCGGCCGAGCAGCTTATCCAGCAGCCGCTGCCGTTCCGGCGTCAGCGCGCCCGCCCTCGGAGTAGATCTGGGAGTCGATTCGCCCACTCAGCCGACCCTAGGCAGCCAGGTGGGCCGTGTCTTGTAAGGAGATGTACCGATGGCCGTTCAATGTCAGCCCGCGGGGGGACGACCCCCCGCACCCCCCGCGCCTTCGGCATTTCAATAGCGGCGCCACCACAGGTTGACGAAGTCCTCGAGTTCCAGGCCGCTCCAGGCGGAAAGGACCTGTTCTGCCGCCACTGGCCCGAACTCGAGCGTGGCCACCGCTTCCGCGGTCGCCCGGTCGGAAAACATCCAGCGGAACGCGATCTGGACCTTGGACCAGCCGTGATCGGTCCAGAAGCGCTCGACGGCGTCCTGGTCAGTGACCGCCCATCCCCGGCGGTACAGCTGGCCGAATGGTGATCTTCGCGCGTCGTGGTCGATGACGAAAGACGTGCCTGGAGATCGCATCACCCGTTCCAGTTCGGCCAGGCCGGGCTCGCAGCCGGGCCGAAGAAGTACGCCCAGCGCGAATGGTGGATATCGGCCGAGTCGCCGGCGAGCGGCAGGTCCTGCGCTCCGGCTTCGACCACCCGGACGCTTGGCAGGTCCGCCACCCGGGTCCGAGCTCGCTCGACCAGCGGCGGGTGCGGCTCGACGCCGATCACAGATCGCGCCGTCTCGGCGAACATCGGCAGGTGAAATCCGGTGCCGCAGCCGATGTCGACGACATCGAGGCCGGTCCAGTCCGCGATCGAGCGCATGGCCTCCTCCACGGCCCCTTCCGGGTCGATCGCCAGGTTCTCCAGCTCGTAGACATCGGGATCGTTCCAGATATTCGGCGAAGGGATGGCGCGCATGACCTTGGGCCTTTCAGCTGTCGACTGGCCTTTAGTTCGGGTCGGACGGTCACTGACCTGGCAAAGCCTGAGCGGCAGACGGCGCAGGCCGTTGATGACGATCGAGTCCAGGCGCTCAGGGACTCCCGCGCTCTCTACCTCGGCGACCTGATCGGTCAGCTCCCTGAGGATCGCGCGCATCTCCAGCTTCGCCAGCACGGTGCCGACGCAATAATGCGGTCCGGCGCCGAGCGCGAGGTGCCGGTTGGGGGATCGCCGGATGTCGAAGACGTCAGGATCGGGGAACTGCCGGGGATCACGGTTCGCCGACGGTGGCCAGCCCACGACAAGATCGCCCTCGCTGATGCTGGCGCCGCCGAGGACCGTGTCCTTTGTCGCCTTCCTCATCAGGTGGGTCGCGGTCGAGGTCCACCGCAGGATCTCGTCAATCGCGGTGTCGATGACCTCGTCGAAAGGCTGGCCATCGCGATAAGTCGCGCCCTCGACCAGCTTGCTGATGTCCTGGCTCATCACCGAACCTTCGCCACTACCGGCAGGTGCTTGATTCCGGCGACGAAGTTGGACGACAGGTGCTCCGGCTCACCGACCAGGTCGACGTCGGTGAAGGTCGCGATGATCTCGTCGAACAGCGCGCGCAACGTCACCCTGGCCACGGTGTGCCCGACGCAATAGTGCGCGCCGGCGCCGAAGGCGATGTGCCGGTTGGGCTTGCGGCGGGGATCGAAGGCGAACGGTTCAGCGAACGCGGTTTCGTCCCGGTTGGCCGAGCCAAGCCACACGACGACCGCGTCACCAGAGCGCACCCGCTTTCCGCCGAGGTCGACGTCGCGCACGGCGTGCCGCATGAAATGGTTGGCGGGCGAGGCCCAGCGCAGCGACTCTTCGATAGCGGTCGCAACGGCGTCCGGTTTCGTGCTGGCCAGCACCTCAGCCAGGGCCGGCGAACCGATCATGGCGTGCAGCGCGGCCGTCGGCACGTACGGCGTCGTGACGTTGGCCCCGAGCAGCAGGCTGTAACAGTTGGCCAGCACCTCACCCGGGCTCATCCTGGCGCCGTCGACCTCCATCGTCAGCAGCAGGCTCACCAGGTCATCGCCGCCGGGTCGCCGCTGGCGGTCCCGCACGATGTCGGCGAAGTACGCGAACAGCTCCCGGTGCGCGCGGCGCAACGCGACTTCAGGGTCGGCGCCCTCGTTGAACTCCGCGTCATCGGGAGCGATCGACATCAGCGTCAGCAGGGTCAGCCGGGACCAGTCAGGCTCAGGCAGTCCCATCAGCATCCCCGTGACGGCCACCGGCAGCGCGGTGATGGCCTCGGCGAAGTCGAACGGCTCGCCCGAGCGCGCCGGCTCGAGCAATTGCCGCACCTTGGCCCGGATCTGGTCACCTGAGCGCTCGATCGACTTGATCGTGAGCGCCCGCTGCAGCGGGCGGCGCATACGAGTGTGCCGAGGCGGGTCGGTGGCGGCGAGCTGGTGCCCGCCGGCGGGGTCGTCCTTGCCGAGCAGGGTGAGCAGCGTGCCCCGCTGGGAGGTGAAGGTCTCGTGCTCGCGCAGCACCCAAGAGCCGTGGTCGAGAGTCGTCACCGACCAGAACCCCAGGTTGTCTCCGACCTGATGCCAGCGCACCGGGTCGTCGCGGCGCATCCGCGCCCAGACCGGGTGCGGATCGCCATGGGAGTACATCCGCGGGTCGACGAGGTCGACCGCCTCAAGGTCGACGGCGTCAACCTCAAGCGGATCAAGCGACTTCGGAATCCGCATGCCGTATTTCTCTCCCGCTGGCCCGAGGCGGCCGTCGCACCACCGCGCCGACCTCGATCGAAGTCGCCCCCGGCCGCCCGGGACAGTCGGGAGAAGCCCGGACCTTTCCGGCGTTTAGCCGCCGAGGTGCTGGCGCGGGGAATACCAGCGGGTGGCGGCGGCGGCCAGCAGGACGCCGGTTTCGTCGTAGAGCGCCGAATCGGCCGCTATTACCCGGTGGGGTGACCCCCCGGAGCCCTGAGCGGGGTTGCCGAGCCTGGCCGTCACAACGCATCCGCGCCCGGCCGCCGGTCGATGGAGGACCTCGGCCCGCATCCAGCCGAGTACCATCGGCGCGGCATTCAGGTCGATGGTCCAGCCGGATGGGCAGTCGAGCACGGCCCACATGATCTCGGCCCGCACCCGGCCGTCGGCAGCGAGCACGCTTTCTTCGGGAACCCATCGGCAGGCGACGGTGCCTGGCCGGCCCGCGACCGGAGCGGGCGCAAGGCGCAAACCGTCGCCGGGCGCGCGCTCCGGCCCGCAGGCGAAGCAGCGCGGGTACGGATGCTGATCGAGCCCGGCGTAGTGGCCACGCCCCGCCAGAAGGGGGCTCACCGGGGCTATGGTCGCGAGCTGGTGCCTGGTCGGCGCCGCGGTGGCAACCAGTTCCGATGAGTCCCACAAGTGCACTCGCCGGGATTTGTGCTCGACCCGCAGCGGAGTGTCCAGTGTCGGCGGGGCATGCAGGGTCACTGCTACCGGCCCGGAGCACGCGGCGGCGAGCAGGCCGCACGCATATCCGCCGTTCGCGCTGCCGTCGGGACCGTTGAACCTGGCGGCGATCGTCAAAGGTCCAGCGGCTGCGGACTCGGGCACCCGCCAAACCTAGGTGTCCCGGCTGGGAATCGGGGAATCGGGGACTTTCCTGACTGGCACTCGCTCGGTCGCCGCAATACGTTCGCGGTTGGCTAGCCCCGCTGGTCTGGAGGAACCGCCGATCATGCTGCGAACCGCGGACGGTGCGTTCGTCTTGGCTGCCGCACCTGCGGAAGCCCTGGCGGCACTAGTCGCCGTCACGGCCCGCCGCTGCGGGAGCGGCCTGGTCGTTGAAGTTGCCGAAGGCGCGGGGGGTGCGGGGGGTCGTCCCCCCGCGAACTATGGGGTCGACCTGGCTTCTGATCCGCCGTTCGCCGAACTGTGCGCCCTGGTTGAGCCCCTGCTCGACGGCAAGGACTCGATTACCGTCGGCGGAGCCCGGCTGGTGGCCGGCGAAGGTGGCACGCGCTTGTACGCCGGTGCGGACGCGGCCGGGCTGGCGGGCCAGGTCGCGCGGGCGCTGGCAGACGCGGCGCTGGCGCCGCGCACTCCGGTATCGGTGCTCAATCTGGCCTCCGCCGAGGATCTGGAGACCGTTGCCCGGTTCGGCCTGGGCGCGCCGCCCGCCCCGGCCCGCTCCGTCCCTGACCTGGTCCGGGCTCGGGCCGCCTGCATCCCTGAGGCGCCGGCGGTAACTGGCGGCGGACTGACCTTGTCCTACCGGCAACTGGTCGGCCGGGCCGACGCCCTGGCCGGGGTCCTGGCCGTCGCCGGGGTGGGGGCGGATGAGGTCGTCGGCGTGTTCGCCGGGAGATCCCCAGGTCTCGTCGTCGCCTTGCTCGCCGTCCTGAACGCGGGCGGTGCGTATCTGGCTCTCTCGCCGCAGTGGCCGGACGCCAGGATCGCGGCGTTGCTTGACGACGCGAAAGTCCGGGTCGTGCTCACCGAGCCCGGCGTCGCGGGGCGGGTACCCGCCGGTTACGTTATCGTGCCGCTCGACGCCCAGCGGCCAGCTACCGAGGAACCAGCGATCACCGTCGCGCTGCCCGCCGGGATCTCGCCCGACGCCCTGGCTTACGTCAGCTACACCTCAGGGTCGACGGGCGAGCCGAAGGGCGTGTGCGTGCCGCACCGGGCGGTGGCGCGACTAGTCGATGATCCCGACTGGATCGCGCTCGGTCCTGGTGACACGGTGCTGCAGGCGGCGCCGATCGCGTTCGACGCGTCGACCTTCGAGTTGTGGGGCGCGCTGGCCGCCGGCGCGCGCGTCGCCTTGCTGCCGCCCGGGGACGTCGATCCCATGGTCATCGGGACGGCGCTCGCCGACGAGGGAGTCACCGTGCTCTGGCTAACCTCGGGGCTGTTCCATCAGATGGTGGATAGCCACCTGGACCGGCTGGCCGGGATACGCCAGCTGCTCACCGGCGGTGACGTAGTCTCGCCCGATGCGGTACGGCGGGTCCTTGCGGCCTACCCGGAGCTGGTGCTCACTAACGGCTACGGACCCACAGAAAATGTGACCTTCACGACATGCGGAACATTTTACCGAGAGGTCGGTGACGGCCCGCTGCCGATCGGCCGACCGATCCGTGGCACCAGCGTCCAAGTGCTCGACCCGGTAGGCCGTCCGGTACCGCCTGGTGTCGTCGGACACCTGCACGCCCTCGGTGCGGGCCTGGCCCGAGGTTACCTCGGCAGGCCGGCCGCCACGGCGGCGGCGTTCATGGCGGCGCCGAACGGTGACCGCTGGTACCGCACCGGTGACCTGGCCCGCTGGCGCGCCGACGGGATGCTCGACTTTATCGGCCGCTCCGACGGCCAGGTCAAGATCAACGGGTACCGGGTCGAGCCTGGTGAGGTCGCCGCGATCCTGTGCGGGCATCCCGAGGTCGCAGCCGCCGAGGTCGCCTCGGAGCCCGGGCCTGGCGGGGCGTGGCTGGTGGCCTACATCGTGCCCGCTCGGACCCAGGCCGGTCTCACCCAGCGTGAGCTGCGTGAGTGGGCACGGGCCCGGGTGCCTGAGTTTCTTGTGCCTGCCAAGGTGCTCACGCTTGACCGGTTTCCGCTGACCGGCAACGGCAAGCTCGACCGGGCGGAACTGGCCCGGCTGGCAGCGCAGCAAGAGCGGGCCGCCGAACCCGGACAGGCGGCGCGAACGCCGCTCGAACGGTACTTGTGCCGGCTGTGGGCCGAAGTGCTGATGGCCGACGAGGTCGGTGTGGACGACGACTTCTTCGAGCTCGGCGGGCACTCCCTGGTCGCGGCCGACTTGCTGGCTCGCGTGGAGAAGGAACTCGGGGTTGAGCTCTCGGCGCGCACGCTCTACCTGAGTCCGACGATCGCGGAACTGGCGACCTCCGATGAGCTGCGCCCGCTGCGCGATCAGGCGGGGGTCGGGAATTACCCCGACTGTGCCCAGCCGCCCGCGCGCGACACGGTGTTCGAATGAGCACGATCGCGGTTCTCACCAACGATCTGCAAGGCGATCTCGTCAACAAGAACGCGGAGCGGAGGGACGCGGTCAAGGCGGCCACGCCCGCCTATGCCGAGTTCCTGGACGCGATGCGGGCCAGCGGCCACCACATCGTGCACCTGCAGCTCATCAATCTGCCCGACGACCCGATCGCCGAGCGCTACAACGGATTCCTCCCGGTGCAAAAGGGCACCGAGGGAGCTGCCGTTCTGCCAGAGTTCGTCGGCGAAGGCGACATCTTCGTGGAAAAGCACAAGGACAGCGGCTTCTACGAGACCGACCTGCACGAGCGGCTGTGCGAACTCGGGGTCGACACCGTGATCGTGACCGGGATGCAGACGCAGATCTGCGTCCAGACTACGGCCGCCGATGCCTTCTTCCGCGAGTACAGCGTCTGGGTACCGACCGACTGCGTCATCTCGGCCCGGCCCGAGGATACGGCCCGCGCGCTTGAATGGCTGGACGGGTACTGCGCGATGGTCGCGCCCTCGGCCGAGATCCTCGCAATCCTCGACACGGAAGGAAAGCTTCCCCGCAAGGAGTTCGTGACCCCATGACAATCGGGGCAGCCGCACCCGACAGCGTCGCGCTCGATCACGGAACGGGCGCTGCGCTCAGCCGTGAGCTGATCGAGTTCATCGTAGAGATCCTTGGCGAGGCCTACGTCGGCGAGCTGGAAGACAGCGCGACGCTGCCGGTGCCCGTCGGCAGCATCGCGATGACGACCGACTCATTCGTGGTCAACCCGCCATTCTTCGGTAACGGCGACATCGGCAAGGTCGCCGTGTGCGGGACCGTGAACGACCTGGCCGTCGTCGGCGCGGAGCCGCTGTACCTGACGCTGGCCATGATCCTGGAGACCGGGCTGCCGATCGCCAGCCTGCGGCGCGCGCTCGAGTCGGTCAGGGACGCGGCCAACGAGGCCGGCGTCAAGATCGTCGCGGGCGACACCAAGGTGGTCGGCAAGGGCGAGGCTGATCAGATCTTCCTCAACACGGCCGGCGTCGGCGTCTTCCGCCGGGCGCCCAAGCGGATGACCGATGTCCGGCCAGGAGATCGCGTGATCGTCACTGGCCCGCTCGGCAATCACACGATCCACCTGCTTTCGGTCAGGGAGGGTCTTGGATTCGAGCGCAGGGTTCTCAGCGACTGCGCCCCGCTGAACGGGATGATCGCGGCGTTCGAGAGCGCCGTGCCCGAGGGAGCGGTTCGTTCGATGCGCGACGTGACCCGCGGCGGCCTGGCCGCTGTGCTGCACGAGTACGCCGCCGTGGTCGGCCGCACTATCCGCGTCGATGAGCAGGCGCTGCCAGTCGACCACGAAACGCGCATGGCCGCGGACATGCTCGGCATCGATCCCATCCACTGCGCCAACGAGGGCTGCCTCGCGCTGTTCGTCGCGCCGGAGGCAGCTGATCGAGTGCTCGCCGAATTGCGCGAACATCGCTACGGCCGGCGCGCGGTGATCGTCGGTGAGGTAACCGACGGCGAGCCCGGGGTCGAGCTTGTCCGCTCCGACGGTCTCGTCAACCGCCTTGAGGAGCTCAGGGGAGCCGAGCTTCCTCGGCTGTGCTGAGGGCCAGGATGTCCCGCCCCGTCGTCGGAATCGCCGCCTACCGCCAGCGTGCTCGCTGGGATATCTGGGACACCGACGCCGTGGTGGTCCAGCAGTACTACGTGCGCGGCATTACCGACGGCGGCGCCCACGCGGTCGTCCTGCCGCCCGATGACGCCGGCGCGGACGTGCTAAGGCGGCTAGACGGATTGCTGCTTACCGGTGGTGCCGACATCGACGCCCGCCTGTTCGGCCAGGAACCGCACCAGGAGGCGGAGGAGCCAAGCGGCATTCGCGACCGCGCCGAACTTGCGCTGCTGCGGGCGGCGCTGGCGCTGGATCTGCCGGTACTCGGCGTATGCCGGGGATTGCAGCTTATGGCGGTCGAGTACGGAGGAACCTTGCACCAGCATCTGCCCGACGTCATCGGGCACGACGGCCACAGTCCGGCCTCAGGTGAGTTCGCGGCTCACGAGGTGACGTTCGTCGAGCACACCCTGGCGTTCGGGATCTACGGAACGCGAGCGCGACTGAACTCGCACCACCACCAGGCGGTCGCCGACCCCGGGCCGGGCCTGATGGTCAGCGGGCGCGCCGCCGACGGCGTGGTCGAGGCGGCTGAGGATCCGACGAAGCGCTTCCTGCTCGGAGTGCAGTGGCATCCGGAGGTGTCCGGTGACGATGCCCTGTTCGGCGCGTTCGTCGGGGCGTGTGCCGGCACCGCCTCGTCGCGCCCCGCGTAGTCCCTCATCGGAGGCCGAGCATGCGGACACCGATTCCCCTGAGCGACCTGACGCTCGTGGACGTCCTTCGTGACCGGGCGAAGTCCACCCCGGACCGGGAAGCGCTGGTATTCCTGGACAATGGCGCCGATCCGGTGACTGACGCCGAACTAGACCTGGACGCACGGTCGCTGGCGTCTGAGCTGCTTTCCCGCGCCAGTCCAGGCGAGCGTGCGCTCATCTTGCTACCGCCAGGACGGGCGTACGTAGCCGCCTTCCTTGGCTGCCTTTACGCAGGTCTCGTCGCCGTCCCGCAGTATCCGCCGACCGCCAGGCGCGGAGGCAGCGCCGTGCTGGCCACCGCGATCGACGCCCAGGTCGCGGTCGCGGTCGGCGACGCCGATGTCGTCCGTACCGTCGCCAGCGAATATCCCGGGCTAGCCGCGGTGCCGAGGACGTGGGTGATCGCCGAAGACGTGCCCAAAGCGCCGCGATCTGACGAGTCCTGGCCAGCCCCGGGCACCGACTCCCTGGCCCTGCTTCAGTACACCTCGGGCTCCACCGGCGCGCCCAAGGGCGTGATGGTGCGCCATCGCCACCTGATCCACGGCTCCGCCGTCATCGCCAGGGCCATCCAGGCGCATCCAGGCAGCCTCGGCGTCAGCTGGTTGCCGCCTTACCACGACATGGGCCTCATCGGCGGTGTCCTGCAACCGCTGTACAGCGGTTTCACCTGCATGCTCATGGCGCCGATCTCGTTCCTGCGTAACCCGTTCCGCTGGCTTGAGGCGATCAGCCGGTACCGGGCGACGCTCACGGCCGCGCCCGACTTCGGCTACCTGGAATGCGCGCGCCGCATTTCGCCTGACCAGGTCGATGCGCTTGACCTCTCCTGCCTTGAGCACGCCATGATCGGCGCCGAACCGGTGCGTCCTTCGACGCTTGAGACGTTCTCCTCGGTGTTCGCAGCCTGCGGGTTCCGGCGCTCGGCGTTCCATCCGTGCTACGGGCTCGCCGAGGCGACTCTGTTCGTCACCGGCGGACGTGCTGGCGCTGACCGGCCGCGCGTGGTGAGGCTCGACCGCACGGCGCTTCAGTCAGGCACGGCGGTGCCCGCCGCGGACCCGCGCTCGGCGGTCGACGTCACTAGCTGCGGCGATACCGTGAGCCAGGACAGCGTCCTCGTCGTGGACCGCGAGTCGCTGCGGCCGTGCGCCGCCGGGCAGGTGGGCGAGATCCTCGTCAGCGGACCCACCGTGGCGGCCGGCTACTGGCGGCAGGCTGACCCGGCCGGCGAGGTCTTCTCGGCCGCCGTTCCCGGATCGGCTGGCGATTTCCTGCGGACCGGAGACCTGGGTTTCCAGCTCGACGGCGAACTGTTCGTCACCGGCCGCGTCAAGGACCTGATCATCGTCGGCGGCCGCAACTATTACCCGCCCGACCTCGAGGCCACTGGTGAACGGGCGCACCGGCTGATAGCTCCGTCCCGGTCGGCGGCGTTCTCCGCCGACGTAGACGGTGCCGAACGGGTCGTCCTTGTGCACGAGGTGGCGCGCGGTTTCCGCGCGGACGAAGCGACGGCGGCGGTGATCGAGGCGGTGACCAGCGCGATCACGACCGAGCACGGGATCGCCCCGCACGAGGTGGTGCTCGTCCGGCCGGGCAAGGTTCCCGTCACGACCAGCGGGAAGGTGCGCCGGAGCCGCTGTCGCGAACTCTGGCTCAGGGGCGAGCTGCCCGGCCTGAGCCCGGGCACGCGGCCTGCCCCGAGGTCGCCGGCGATCGCCCCGGCCGTTGCTGAGATCCTCGGTCAGGCGCTGAATACAGACCCCGGTGCTCTGGCGCCTGACGTCCCGCTGGTTTCCCTGGGACTCGACTCGCTGAGGGCCACCAGGCTGGCCGGGTCCCTGCTCGGCCGGTTCGGCGCGGCGCCGGATCTGACCGAACTGCTCGGCGACCTGACCGCGCACGGGCTGAGCGAGTGGGCGGGTACGGCCCGGGGGCGGCCGGGCCTGGCGGTTCCGCGCGGTACAGGGTCCGATGCCGTCCAGCCAGCTGAGCAGCCCGCGAGCAGCGCGCAGGAATGGCTGTGGCTGCTTGACCGGATGGGAGCGGGACCGGCCTACGTCATCGCCTGCGGTGTTCACCTGCACGGCACCGTCGACGTGGATCGACTGCGCCGGGCCGTGACCACGGTGCTGACCAGCCATCCCGTCCTGGCCACGACGTTCAGGCTGGACGACGAAGGAACACTGCTGGCCACGCCCCACCCCGGTCAGCCGATGCCGTTGCCGGTGACGGAACCGCGACGCGACGCCATCGCGGTCATCTCGGAGCTGGCATCGCAGGGTTTCGACCTCGCGGCCGGGCCGCTCGTGCGGGCGGTGCTCGTGCGCTCCGGCGACCGCGACTTGACCCTCGGCATCGTGGCACACCACATCGCGGTCGACGGGTGGTCGCTGGCGATACTGCTGGCCGAACTCGGCCGCGCCTACCACGACCCCGCCTGGGTCGCGCCGGCCGGTACTGAGCCCGCTGGTACCGTGCCCGCCGGTACCGTGCCCGCTCTGCGGGACGCCGAATTCTGGTCCGCGACCCTGCGCGGTGCCCGCGCGGCGGCGCTGCCCCTGGACCGCCCGCTGGCCGGGCGCCGTAGCTGGCGTGGCGTCTCGGCGCCGCTGAGCCTGCCCGCTTCCCTAGTCGGGCTGATCAAGGGCTACGCCGCCGAGCACCGGGCGACGCCGTTCATGGTCCTGCTGACCGCGCTGACGAGCGTGCTGACCCACCGGACCGGCCAGACCGATCTAGTTATCGGCACGCCCGCGGCGGGCCGGGATGCGGCCAACATCGGCAAGGTCGGCCTGTTCGTCAACACGCTGCCGATCAGGGTCGACGCCTGCGGCGATCCGGCCTTCGCCGAATTGCTCGAACGCGTGCGCGGCGCGTGCCTGGCGGCCTACGCCCATCAGGACCTGCCGTTCGAGAAGATCCTTTCCAGCGCGGACATCGGTGACCCGCCCGGCCCGCGGGCGCCGCTGGTCCGGGTTTGCCTGGCCGTGCAGGACCTTCCCTTCGAGCCATGGCCGACCGATGACCTCTCCGCCGAGCCATTCGAGCTGCCCCCTCCAGGAGCGCAGTTCGAGCTCGCGGTCAACCTCGCCGAGCGGCCCGACGGATCCATGTCTGGCTACACGCTCCACGCCGCCGATCTGTTCGCTGAGACTACGGTCGCCGCCATTCGCCACGAGCTGGTGGCCGTTCTCGACGCCGTGACCGGCGGCGACGAACGTCCCCTGGGGCCGCTGCCGGCCGGCGCGGGATCCCTGACCGATCCGCAGGACGCGCCGCCGCCGTTCGAGCTGGTCTCGCTGTCCAGCTCAGGTCCCCCGGCTTTCGCCGAGGCTCGCGACCCGGTCGAGGCGCAGCTGGCCGCCATCTGGTGCGAGGTAATCGAGTTGCCAGAGATCTCGGTGGACGCCGAATTTTTCGAGCTGGGCGGTCACTCACTCCAGGCCGCTCGCATCGTCGCGCGGATCGAGACGACGTTCGGCGTGCGGGTCTGCGTCGAGGAATTGCTGACCGCCGATGCGACGATCGAGAAGCTGGCCGCCGTCGTGCGTGACGCGATCGAGCGTCCCGTGGATCTGGACATCGAAGGTGCCATCGCTGAACTGGCCCAGTTGTCGGACGAGGAGATCGCCGATCTCCTCGGGAGCGACGGCGCATGACGCCGCCGGCCGAGCCCGCCGCCCGATCGCTGCCCGCTCTGTGGTCGAGCGTAGCCCGCCGGCAGCCAGACCGGATCGCACTCGTCGACGGCGCGATCAGCCTCACTTACGCCGAGGTCGACCGGGCCGCGGCGGAACTCGCCTCGGCCCTTCGGGGAGCGGGGGTGACGCGCGGGACCATGGTCGGCCTCGTGGTCGAGCGCAGCGCGCGGCTCCCCATCGCGATCCTGGCGATCCTGGCGCTTGGCGCGATCTACGTCCCGCTGGATCCTGGCTATCCGGCCGAGCGGCTGCGGTACACGGTCGACGACGCCTCGATCCGCATCGTCGCGGGCGACCGCTCGACGATGCCGCCCGACCTGCCCGAGTGGCTGCGATGGGTCGGCCTGGAAGGCGCGCTGGCAGGCTGCGCCGCCGGAACTACCGAGTCAGCAGGTCAGGACGACGGCCCGGACCGCGAGGACACCGCCTACGTCATCTACACCTCGGGGTCGACCGGGCGGCCGAAGGGCTGCCTGGTCACCCACGGCAACGTGCTGTCGCTTGTCTACGCGACGGTCCCGCTGCTGCGGGTCGGAGCCGACGACCGGTGGTCGCTGTTTCACTCGGCCGGATTCGACGTGTCGGTGTTCGAGCTGTGGGCGGCCTGGTCGACCGGTGCGGCCGCGGTCGTGGTGCCCGCCTCCGCCGCCCAGTCGCCCGGCGAGCTTCTTCGCCTGTTGCGGGACAGCGGGACTTCGGTGCTGAGCATGGTGCCATCGGTATTCGGCCAGTTTGCCCTCGCCCACGCCGAGGCGGGAGCGCCAGATTTGAGCCTGCGCTATGTCCTGTTCGCCGGCGAGAGCATCCAGCCCGATGTGATCGACGACTTCCTCGGCCGATTCGCCAGACCGCCGACGGCGGTCAACCTTTACGGGATCACCGAGATCACTGTCCACGCCACGTTCAAGGAGCTACGGCGGCCTGACCTGCGCGGCCCGGTCGCGTCTCCGATCGGCCGCGAGCTACCGCATTTGCGGATCGTGCTGCGCGACGAGGGCGGGCGCCCGGTGCCTGAGGGAGAGCCTGGCGAGATCTGGGTCCACGGTTCCGGTGTGGCCCGTGGCTACCTGAACCGCCCTGAGCTCACGGCAGAACGCTTCCGCACGGTGGCCGGCGACCCGGTCGGCGACGTCGGGTACCGCTCGGGCGACCTCGCCCGCCGGCTCCCCGATGGCGAGCTTGAGTTCCTCGGCCGGGGCGATCAGCAGGTGAAGCTGCGTGGCTTCAGGGTCGAGCTTGGCGAGATCGAGAGCGTGCTCCGCCAGCACGAAGGGGTCCGCGAGGTCGCGGTGCTGACCGACAGTCCGGCACCGGACCAGCGCGTGCTGCTGGCGCTATTCGTGCCGATGGATGCTGGCAACATCCCGGCGCCGGTCACGTTGCGGGACGCCGCGCGACGCCTGCTGCCCGACTACATGATCCCGCATCGGTTCGAGGCGGTCGCCGCGCTGCCGCTCACGCCTTCCGGCAAGCTCGACCGAAAGACCCTGGCCGAGGCGGTGCGGCGGCGGCGCCTCAGCCAGCCGGGTCCTCGAAGTCCAGCCTGACTTGCGTCACCTGGTGGTTCGTCCGGCCACACCCTCAGGTAGGGGGCGTGCGCGGCCTCAACGAGGCGATCACGGCCCATGCTCGTCGGCATGGGCAGTCATCGGAGCCAACGTCCTTTGCGTAATACGCCGACCAGCACTCATGAGAGACGCGGAGCCATCGGACTTCCTGGCGGAGTGAGCATCGCGCTCTGGGCAACCTCGATCGGCAGCCTCCCCAACTCGCCCTCGTCGACGGTTATGACCCATTCGTAGCGACCGGCAGTCTCGAATACCAGATTGTTGAAGCCCAGGGCGAGTGGCACGAAGCTGGGTGCACCGCGCGCCTGGCCCGGTGCGTGTCCGGTGAGCATCTGAGCAGATGCCCTGACACCCATCGGCTGGCCGTCGAGCGTGAGTTCAATGTCAAGCTGGTGAGAGTCCAGAGCCTCGCTGTACTCAACTTTGATGACAAGCACGACAGCCATGGTCGGATGTTGAGCCGGGAAGCTCGGCACCACCAGCCGATCCCACTGGCCGCCAAGTATGTAGAGCTTCCCGCTGCCGGGAGGGATCTGGTGAGCCCCGTCGGCCAGCATCGCCGTAGTCAGTTCCATGTATTACAACGTATCACAAGGATCTGCTACTCTTACTGCGTGGCTCGTACCAGATTCGATGTCGAAGCCCTCGATGCAACAGATCCCTTCGAGGTAGATAGTCAGCTGATCCATCTGTACAAGCACCAAGGGATGGACCTCTGCGATGTCTATGAAGTCTGGACGGACAGCCCGCTCTTCTACCCCGGGAATGAGACGGGACCAGCCGACTGGCTCATGGTCGGTCAGGTGCCAGGAGATATCCTGCTCGTTCCGCTCGCCCCAGCATCTCGACGCAACTTGGCCCGGCCGATCGGCGTCTATACAGCTGGGAGGAGACTTGACAGACAATACCGAAGAGACTCAGGGTGACAGTCATGGATGACAGCGAGGCATACGAGTTCTATCAAAACTCAGCCAACCAGGTTCCCGCTGGACCTGCGATTCGCCGCGCGGAGCCGCGCCTGACCGCCGCCGTGCCCGTCAGGTTCTCTCAGCCCTTGATCGATGCGGTCAAGCGGCTTGCTGACCGCGACGGCATGACTGTCAGTTCTTGGATCCGCAAGCTCGTCGCTCGCGAAGTGATGCGCCGCCAGCCCGCCGCTGTGACGATGTCGTCGAGCCATCCTGCACGATTCGAGGGATTCGCTACCGGTAGCAATGCGCCGACTACGCTCGGTCCGGATGCCCCCGACCAGTTCGATCTGGAGTGCTTTGCGTAGCTCTTAACGGTGGGCCTGTCCTCGCCCCGAAGCCGCCTGCCTTCCCAATCAGTCTTGACTAGGCCGATGGCGATCCGCGTCCGCTGCTCCGTGCTCAAGTAACAGCGGCCGACATCCCGGCGCCGGTCACGTTGCGCGACGCCGCGCGGCGCCTGCTGCCCGACTACATGATCCCGCATCGGTTCGAGGCGGTCGCCGCGCTGCCGCTCACGCCTTCCGGCAAGCTCGACCGGAAGACCCTGGCCGAGGCGGTGCGGCGGCGGCGAGTCACCTGGTAGTTCGTCCGGCCGGTATCGGCTGGTCATACCAGCGTTCCGCGCGAGCCTCGGCCGGCCGGACCCGGTCGAGATGCACGAGGATCCGCTTCAGCCACCGGTCTGTTCCGTCGTACCTGGGCGTGAAGGCAGCCCGGCCGTGCACGACGAGATCGTTGTCGATGAGCAGAATATCGCCTGGGTCGATGTCCACCGTCGTGCTAGCGCGTTCGAGGCTCGCGGTAAGGGCCTCGTAGGCGCCGAGGAACTTCGGGTCTTTGGTACGGAACTCGGTGTAGGCGGGGTCGAACCGAAGGCAAGGTCCGTCGGCAGCGTCCCACACCGTCGCGATGCCTGGCCAGCTGTCAGCTCCGGCGGTACCGTCCCCGGCCTCTGGCCAGGAACCGGCGTAGGAGTCGTCGGGCAGAATCCGCGTGTCGGCGCGGCGCAGCAAGTCAAGCTCGGCGTCGGTGAGGTCGACGTGTCTGATGGAGGCGACGCGGCTGCCGATGCGATCGGGATTGCGCAGGCACGTCAGCATGATGACATGGGCCCGCTCAGGGTGAAAGGCGTCCTCGGTATGCCACTCAAGCGGAGTCTGGCTGGCCGCGCCTACCTGCATTGTCTCGTATCCCCTGGTGGGAACGATGTCGTGGACCAGGTGGCCGTCTTGCTGGCCCGCCCAGCCGAAGGGCCGGCCGACGGCCAGTGCGATCATCGCAATCGCCAGGTCAAGACCGCGGGTCTGCACCGATTGCGGCTCCCCCCACCTCGGCGGGGTCGGCCCGGCCGGCAGTAACGGATCAAGCAGCCCGCGCACCGTCCTGGTGCCCGCATCGCGGGCCGGGGGCTCGATATGCTCACGCAGTGCCTTGAGCACAGCCTCGGGCACCGGGAGGTCATTGCCAAGGAAGTCATTCGCGGTCAGGCCCGCGCGGGCCCACTCCATCGCGCAGCTGTGCAGCCGCTGCGCGGATCTCGGCAGGTCGACGGCCGCGATACCAGCCATGCTGCGCTCCTCCGCTCGCCCTGGACTGCCGGAGGACAACTCTAGGCGGCGATGCGCACCCTTGTTACGTCAGGAAATATCCCGATGGTCGACGATGCCGGTCCGAAGGAAGGCTGCGAGCATGGATCATGACCCGCCCGAGTTCCCTCTGACCCCAGCATGCGCCGGTGCTCGTGCGATCGCTCAGAAATACTGCTCAGTGGCGCTGCTCAACCATTGCCTGCGCTCGTACGTGTGGGCCGCGGCCTACGGCTCCCGCGAAGGCGTGCCGTATGACCCAGAACTCCTGTACGTCGGGGCCATGCTGCACGACATCGGGCTGGTGCCCGAGTTCGACAGCCAGACCGTCGGCTTTGACGAGGCGAGCGGGCACGTGGCCTACGTCTTCGCCACCGGAGCGGGCTGGCCGGAAGCCAGGCGGGCCCGGCTTGTCGACGTCGTCCTCAGCCACATGTGGGACCACGTGAACGTCGATGACTATCCGGAGGGGTTTTTGCTTGAGCGGTCCACCAGCACGGATATCTCCGGTCGGCATCTGGACGACTTTTCCGGCGAGTTCAGGGCCAGCGTCCTTCGCAGCCTGCCCCGCGCGGGAATCGCGGCGGAATTCCTGGCCTGCTTTCGCGACCAGGCCGATCGCAAGCCGGCCAGCTCGCCGGCGAGGTCCATCAAGGGCGGCATCGCCGAGCGGATCCTTGGCAACGCGCTGGACCGGTGATCCGCCTGAAATTCAATCAGTCATACTCGCCCGCACTGCCCGCCTGAACCGGTGCCTCGCAAGCCGCGAAGTGCGGCTCGGCCCAGCCGAGATCGACCGATGGCTCGCCGAGCAGGGCCGACGAGCACGCCGCCAGAGCCTGCCTGTACAGGGCGGAGTCGGCGGACAGCCGCACTCCGTACCGGCCAGCGCAACGGCGCCTTAGCCCTGCCACCTGGCGCGCGAGGCTCGCCGGGCGGGCCTGTCCGCGCATCGCCTGGACGAAGATCTCCGCGAGCTCATCGACCTCAGGGCCGCGCAGCCCGCGGTAGGTCGGCTCATTCATGCCGATGCGAATCGCCCGGCGGGTGAAGCCAGGCAGTTCCGGTGCGACGTTGACCCGCAGGCCCGCCTCGTAGAGCCGGTCGCTGGCCCGCATCGCCGGCATGCCGTCGGCCTCGGTGTCGAGCCAGAGCTGATGTCCGGCGGAAAACCCGCGGTCGGCGGCCGCTACCGTGCAGCCCGATTCATGCAGCCGGCGGCCAAATCTGCGAGTGTTCTCGATGATCGCGTGAGCATAGTCGCGGCCTCCATAGTCGCGGAACTCGAGCAGCGCCAAGCCGAGGCTCAGGGTAGCGGCGAAATGATGGCTGCTGATCAGGTAGTCCTGGGTTTCCTCGATGCGCCCGGCTAGATCCTCCCTGTTGGTGGTGAAGACGGCCTTGTGCGGGCCGGGAAAGGTCTTGTGCGTCGAGCCGCCGAAGCTGTCCGCTCCGCACTCGAGCGGATTGGCGAAGGCGCCGCCGAGCACCAGCCCCATGAAGTGACTGACGTCAACATGCACGAGCGTGTCTCCGCCCGCCGCCCGCACGGCTGATACCAGCTTGCGCACGTCGATCGGGAACAGCGCATGGCACTGGTCGACGTACACCAGGGTCGGCCGGGTCCTGGAAACCTGCGCCGTGACGGTCTCAAAGTCGAGGCTGTGCGGGTCCTGGCCGCCAAGGAACCCGACCCGGAGGCCGAACCGGCGGGCGATGCTCGGCGTGGCGTAGTGCCCGCCGCAGGCGGGAGCGATCGTCAAGATCGCGGAGCCTGGCTCGCCGCCGAGCGCGGCGAGCACGAGAGCCATCGCCGACAGGCCGCTCAGCGGGCGCACGCTCGAATAGCGGGCGAGCGCGAGTTCTCGCAGCACTGGCCCGGTGACCCGCATCTCGATATCAGCGAGGTGCTGAGACCCCCTGAACAGCCAGCGCTCCGGCTCGCCCGTCTCGTTGAAGAAGTAGCGGTGGTAGGCGTCAAGCAGAAGGGGAAGCTTGGCCAGGCCGGAGAAGGCGTTCTCCGACGGCACCAGGCTCAGCGTGCGCTGGGCCTCGTCCTCGTTCCGCGCAAGCAGGTCGACTATCCCGGCGACCGTTTGCTCCGCGTTGACTGGCATCAGCGGCCTCCTTCATCGGGGACTTGGGCAGTCTCGCCCGCGATGCGGGCGGCCGCCACCATCGCCTGGCCCAGCGCTATCCCGCCGTCGTTGGCCGGCACCAGGCGGTGCCCATAGCCACCGAACCCGGCCCTGGTGAGCGCGGCCAGGCAGTTGACCAGGACGAACTCGTTGAGAAACACGCCTCCTGAAAGCACGACCTGGTCGACGCCGTACTCTTCGCGCACAGCCTCACATTGGGCGAGCACCATCGAGACGACACCGGAGTGGAAACGGCGGCTCAGTGCCCGCAGGTCGGTGCCGCCCGCCAGGTCGCCGGCGAGGGCGCGGATAACAGTACGGGAGTCCAGTTCGGTCACGCCGTCTCGCACGGTCCGGCCGAACGGGTACGGCTCCGCGAGCTCAAGGTGCCGGCCAAGTAGCCCCTCAAGCTCGATCGGCCCGTGGGCTTCGTACTCGGCGTAGGCGCAGACGCCAAGCAGCGCGGCGACGCCGTCGAACAGACGGCCCATGCTGGAACTCAGCGGCGAATTGACGCCGCGGCGCATCATGACGGCGAATACCTCGCGCTCACGAAGGCTGAGCATCGCCAGGGCGGGGAAGGCCTCAAGGGCCGCGGCTCCCATGGCGTCCATAGCCAGGGTGAACCCGGTGCGGATGGGCTCGTGCACCGCCTTGTCCCCGCCGAGCAGCGGCAGCCTTCGCAGGTGCGCGACCCGCTGGACGCGGGCATAGTCACCAAGCAGGAACTCGCCGCCCCAGATCGTCTCGTCCGGGCCGTAGCCGGCGCCGTCGAATACCACCCCGAGCGTCTGGCCCGACAGCTGGTTCTCGGCCATGCAGGAAGCCATGTGCGCGTGATGATGCTGGACCCGCACGACCTTGCCCTCGTAGTCGGCGAGCGCCGAGCGCGTTGAGCGGAAGTCAGGGTGCAGATCGCAGGCCGCCCAAACCGGGTGCAGGTCATGCAAGCTGGCCAGGTGCGAAGCCGTGCGCCGGTGCGCGGCCAGGGTCTCGTCGTTCTTGAGGTCGCCGATGTGCTGGCTCAGGTAGACACGCCGGCCGCTGGCGATCGCGACGGTTGTCTTCAGTTCGGCGCCATAGGCGATGATCGGCGGCAGGTTCTCAGCGACCTCGACCGGATACGGCGCGTACCCGCGCGACCGGCGCAGGAACGTGAAGACGGGTTCGCTCAGGTCCGGGTGGGCCGAGCAGCGCACCACCGAGTCGTCGACCCGGATCTCGATGGCCCGGTCGTGGTACAAGATGAGATCGGCTACTTCGAACAGCTCGTTGAGCGCGTCCTCGTCCCGGAACACGATCGGCCGCCCGGATACATTTCCGCTGGTCATCACCAGCACGTCGAGCCCAGGCTCGGCCAGCAGCAGATAATGCAGCGGCGCGGAGGGCAGCATCAGGCCCAGGCTCGGGTTCCTGGGCGCGATCTCCTCGGGCCAGGGATCGATCGCGTCCGGCCCGTCTGCGGCAGCGCGCTTGCGCACCAGCACGATGGGCCGGGCCGCGGTGGTCAGCACCTCCGCCTCATGGCCGGAGATCTCGGCGTGCCGGGCCGCGGTGGCCAGGCTGGCCACCATCACGGCGAACGGCCGGGCATCGCGTTTCTTGCGCTTGCGCAGGCGGCGAATCGCGTCGGCATTGCGAGCGTCGACGGCGAGGTGGAACCCGCCGACGCTCTTGACCGCAACGATCTGCCCCTCCGCCAGTGCTTCGGCGGCGAGCGCGAACGCCTCGTCTCCGGCCGCACGCTGCCCGTCCGGCCCGGCCGCGAGCAGGGTCGGCCCGCACGCCGGGCAGGCGTTGGGCTGGGCGTGATAGCGACGGTTGGTCACGTCTTCGTACTCGGTGAGGCACTGGTCGCACATCGTGAACGCGGCCATCGTGGTCTGCTCGCGGTCATAGGGCAATGCCAGGATCAGCGAATAGCGTGGCCCGCAGTTAGTGCAGTTGATGAAGGGATACCGGTAGCGGCGATCGGCCGGCGTGAACAGTTCCCGCAGGCAGTCTGGGCAGACATGGGAGTCGGCCGGCACGATCGTGACCGGCCGGGCCGTGTTGCTGGTGCGGATCTCGAAGGGGGCAGGCAACGCGCCTGTGACCGCGACGCGGCACGCCGACACGTCCGTGACGTGGGCCAATGCGGGCGCCTGGTCCCTGAGCGCCTCGGCGAACCGGTCCAGCGCCTCCGGCGATCCGCCGGCCTCGATCAGCACGCCCTGCGGGTCATTGAGCACCCATCCGGACAGCCCAAGGCCGCGGGCCAGATTGCAGGCGAACGGACGGTATCCGACGCCCTGCACGACACCGGTGACGCGGATCTGGCACCGGGCCGCGGCCGATGTCATCGCACTTTCCTGGGTCAATCTGCCCTGGGTCAATCTGCCGTCCGGTCAGGGTCGGGCAGGGTGAAGTCCACGAGAAGAACGTCTCGATGCGCGGCCCTGGCCGAATCGGCTGGCCTGACCGGCGTGACATCGTGGAGCACCCGGCGGTCGTTAAGCAGAAGCTGATCGCCCGGGCTGAGCGTGACGGACCGCAGGGGAGTCCCGTCATCGGCGTACACCGAGCTCTCACCGCCGGTGATGTTCTGGCGGCCGACGGCCAGTGAGGTCACGTAGCTCACCCCGTCGCGGTGCCGCCCCTGCGGAGTCGGCTTGCCGACCTGGCTCTCGCTGGTGACGATCCGGAATGGATGGAGCTCGACCGTCCATTGGCCCGCGCCCTCCGCCGCCGCGACGACCTGGCCGAGCATCCGCACGATCGCGGCGACAAGCGGCTCGGCCGCGAAAGCATCAGTGAGCGGGTCAAAATGCCGGTCGATGCCTCCATTGAGCGGGTTGACGCTGGTCTCCTGCCGGTAGGAACGGTGCGGCCGGCCCTCGATGATGTCCTTGTCGACATCAAGGGCGTAGCGGCCGTAGCGGCGATAGCGATAGGTGCCTCCGTCCCGCATGTAGGCGTCAAGAGTCAGCTCATCCCAGTGCCGGTCGAACTGCTTCCAGGTCTGCTCGGTGGAGCCGAGCAGGTCGGCCGGCAATGCCGCCGGCAGGACGACGAATCCGTCCTGGCGCAGTGTCCGTGCCGCAGCTTCGAGCTGTCCCTGGTCGAGGGCTCCTGCGGCACTTAGTCCGGACTGGGACATACCTTGCTCCACTCGACTCGCTCCACTCGACCCGCTGCGGTTCCAAGCGATAGCTTCTGGCGCGCGGGCCGACCTCAGTAGTAAGGAGTTCCCCCGACGCGCCGGCCGGATCGGGGCTACGTCACCGAGTTCTGGGCATGTGACTCGCAGGCATCGTCTGGTGCTACTTCCCGCGAGGTGACCCCACATGTTGTCGCATTCCGCCGAGGCCGAATTCGCAGGCAAGCTGCTTGAGAGTCCCGTGCCAGCCAGCCGCATCATCCAGATCACCGGAGAACCTTGGATCGGAAAGACGCGGCTGCTCACCGAGCTCTCGGAGCGGGCGGCCGCCAAGGGGTACCAAGTCGCATCCGGCCAGGCCAGAAGGTGTCGGTACCGGGTTCCTTTCGGGCCATTCGGAGACGCTTTAGCCCGCTACCTGCGCGACCGCGATCGTGACCTGTCGGTACTCGAGCCCGATGAGCTGGCCGCTTTGGATGAGATCGTGTCTCCCGCCAGTGACGTGAGCCAGTGCGCGCTGCCGCCAAGTCCGCTCGGACAGCTGCGTTTGTTTGCCGCCACCCGCCGCCTGCTTGAGCATCTGGCCGATGCCTCCGGCCTGATCCTGACCCTCGATGACTTCCACCGGGCCGACCATCACTCGATGGAACTGCTCGGGTATCTCGCCAGGAACCTGCCCAAGTCCGTCGTAGTAATCGCGCTGGCATACCGGTCGTCGCTGGCAGGCCGGAGAATCGACAATATCGTGGACCGTGCTTACTCAAGCGACGCCATCCACGTGGAGCTGAAGCCACCGCCAGCGGATCAGATCGACGATCTTTTCCCGCCTGGCTACTCGCCGGTTCGCAAGCAGTTGCTCCGTCGCGTCGCCCGTGACAATCCCGGTGCGGTGTTGTCGCTGCTGTCGGCTGACCTCAGCGATTGCTATGCCGCTGATGACTTCATCGACGGGCTCCCCCCGGTGGTCCCCGGCACGTCGCTCGTCGATTTCGGGGCGTTGTCGCCCGCGGCTCGCCGGGTTGCCCGCGCGGCCGCGATAAGCGGAGATCCGTTCGACCCGGCCATTGTCGCCACCGTGGCCCAGTTGCCCGAGGACAAGGTGCTCGCCGCGATCGACGAACTCCAGGATGAGGACGTGCTCCGGCCAGCGGACAAAGCCGGATGCTTCCGGTTCCAGCATCCGCTTACCCGAGCCGTTGTCTACCATTCGGCGAGCGCGGGCTGGCGTTATGGCGCGAAGAGCCGCGCCGCGCGCGTGCTCTGCTCACGCAGGGCACCGTCAGCCGTACTCGCCTGCCACCTTGAGCATCTGACGCCCGACGACCTGAACGCCAGGAAAATCATGCTGGAAGGCGCCAGAGAGCAGTTGTTTACTATGCCCGCCCGGTCCCGGCGCTGGCTGAGCGTCCTTTGCGATACCGCCGGTGACGAGTCGGCCGAAGCGGCGGTGCTGCTCGCCACGGCATATACGCTGCTCGGCCGGCTGCCGGAGAGTCTGCGGGCCTACGCGCGGAACGAGAGTCGGGCCGGCGCCGTCCCGGCTGCCAGCCGAGCCGAGACCTCAGAATGGCGGGTAAGGGTCAACCGGCTGATGGGACGCCAGGATGAGGCCCGCGGTCTGGTGGAGAAGGGACTGCGAGCCTTTCCCGGATCGGTCCCGCTGGGACTAGAGCGCCTCGCATTGTCTCTGGAGGGCGGCGATCCCCGAGGCCAGCCCGACGAGTGGCTGCTGCCCGCGGCCAGTGAAACCCCAGATCCCGCGCTGTGCGCCCAGGCGCTGAGCTTGAGCGCCCTCGCCAGGCTCGCGGCCCGCCGCGTCCCCGAGGCGGCCTGGGCGGCGGCCGAGGCCGCTGAAGTTGTCGGCGACCTCGACGACGACCGCCTCGCCGAACGGATGGAGACGCTGCGCTGGCTCGGGGAGGCCGAGTCGGCCCTCGACCAGCTAGATGACGCCGCCGCTCACCTCCAGCGCGGCCTGAACTTCGCGCTGTCGCACGGACAGAACTACCTGCTGCCTTACTTCAGCCTGGCGCTGTCCGGTGTCAAAGCCAAGCGCGGCGACCTTGATGGCGCTCAGATCGAGCTGGACTACGCGGAAGACGCGGCCCGGCGCTACGGCACCTTGCCCGTGCTGGCGAGGGCAGCCGAGCTCAGGAGCCGGCTTTGCCCGCTGAGCATCGCTGACCACCTCGCCGCGGGCAACGCCAACGGGGAAAAGGCTCGCTCGGCCGCTGAGCACCTCGAGCGCCTTAGCCAGCGAGAACGACAGGTCGCCGAACTTGTCAGCGCCGGCCACACCAATCAGCAGATTGCCCGGCGGCTTGAGATAAGCCAGAAAACGGTGGAGACCTACATGAGCCGCATCTTCGGCAAGCTCGAGATCTGCTCGCGAGCACAGATCGCGCTGGCAGTGGGCCTGGCGGACAGCACCTAGCAAACGCTGGCTCTGGCGTAAAAACGTGAAGGTAACGGCGTCAGGTGCGGCAGCGCCGTTCCGGGTGAGCCGGTTCCCGGCTCTTCCGCTCCCGGTTCACGGTGTCCGCCGTTCAGGCCCCCCAACTCCTGGCACACCGGGCACCTGGCCGCCAGCCGCAGCCGCAACCGCAACGGCAGCCGCAACCGCAACGGCAGCCGCAGCCGCAACGATGGGCCATCGATGCTGCTCAGCGGGGCCGGGCAACCGCAACGATGGCCCATAGATGTCGTTGCCGCAGCAACGATGGCCATGAGTGCGTTTCCGTGGGAGTGAGTTCTGGTCGACTCCTCGGCGTGGCCCGGACGGAACTGGTCCCGCTGCCCTTCCCCGCCTCAGCCTCGACCGGCATTCCCGGCATTCCCGGCATCCTGGGCAGCTCGCCGCCCCGGCCGCTGACAGCGGGGGCACTTCGGGGTTATATGTCATGAATTACGATTCTTGGTCATGGCTTGCGGAGGAACGGGCGGGACTGCGCCGCAGATTCGTTATGCGGCGAGTACCGGGCAGCGATCAAGACCCTTCAGGCGGCGCTACGGATCTATCGCGACGCTGGCAACCGGCTAGGTCAGGCCAGCGCTATCGCTGAGATCGGCGTGGTGCGCCGATGGGCAGGCGACTACCAGGGCGCAGCCACGGAACTGGAAGCGGGCATGGCCATGAGCAATGACATGGGCGACCGCGGTGCAGTGGCCGAGTTCCTCAACGAGATAGGGACACTGCACCTAGTCAGCGGCAATCCCGGACAAGCCGCCCAGCGTCACCAGGAAGCGCTGGACCTTGCGCTCCAGATCTGCACCCCGTGGGACCAGGCCCACGCGCTGGCAGGCCTTGGCCGCTGTGCCGTGGCCACCGGCAACACCGCCGACGCGCACAGGAACCTACGGCAGGCACACCAGATCTTCCAGGATATCGGCGCAACCGAAGCCGCCGGCATAGCCATCGAACTCCGCGCTATCGCACAGCAACAATACCCATAGCAGAAAGCTCGCAGCACTGGCAGGTACGACCAGGACACCACCAGCGGCCGACTGCGCAGCCAACAGCCCGCTTGCTCCAAGATTGGATATTCGGCATCTGGATTGCGGTTGCGGGAGGCGGCTGAGCGTGTACGTCTGCTCAAGCGCCATCTTGTACACTTGGCGGTATGGATGTAGCCGTCACTGATCTGCGTGCCCACCTCAGCGACTGGCTTGAGCGCGCGCGTCAGGGTGCTGAGGTCATCATCACCGACCGGGGCCTGCCGGTTGCCAGGCTGCTCGGCCTGGACTCGACCCCTGCGCTTGAGCGCCTGACCGCTGAGGGCGTCATCGCCCGGCCGCGGCAGCCCGTGCGGCCGGTCGCCTCCGGCCGTGCCCGGCCGCGCTCGCGCCGCCCGGTCGCCGACATCATCAGCGAGCAGCGGGGCTAGGCCCTGTGGCGGTCATCTACTTCGACTCCAGTGCCCTGGTCAAGCTTCTGGTCGAAGAAGCGGGCAGCGGCCTGGCCGCCGAGTTGTGGGACGGCTGCGACGCAGCCCTATCAAGCCGGCTGGCCTACCCCGAGGTCAGGGCCGCCCTCGCTGCCGCCGGCCGGAACCACGACCTGGACCGCGCTGGGCAGGCCGCCGCCGAGAGCGCCTGGGAAGAATACTGGTCGGCTACCCGCCCGGTCGAGCTCACCCCCGCCGTCGAGCACAGCGCAGGCCAGCTCGCCGCCCGCCACGCCCTGCGCGGCGCTGACGCCGTCCACCTGGCCAGCGCCCTGGCCGCCAGCCAGCCGGGCATCATCCTCGCAGCCTGGGACCGGCGGCTTCGCGACGGAGCCCGGGCCGCAGGACTGGCTGTCGCCCCGGCCGTGCTAGACGCCTGACCGCACGCACCCCCTGCGCCGGGAAGCGGAACGCTGGGCTGTGCCCCGGAGTTGCTTCCGGTGCGTGAGGTAGAGGTGAGTTCCGGGTGCTGGACCCGGACGGCAGCGGAATGGCGGGTCACGCACCGGCCACCCGGCTAGATCTAGCCTTTCCCGCAAACGCGACTTGCCTTGAAGGCTAGGCCTATGAAGTCTCCGGCTTTGCGCCATTTGTCGATGTAACGAAAGTAGTTCAGCGGGCCGCGCTGGTAGCCGCTCAGCACCGGCCAGACGGCCGGGCCCAGGCTCTCGTTGTTGTAATAGCTGGGGGTGCACTTGGCCAGGAATGCCGTCGCCTGCGGGGCAGGCGCTACCTGCCTGACCCAGATGTCTTCGGCCTCCGCGATGGCATCCACCTCGCCGAACCCGCGGGCCCGCAGGTGCGAGACGACGACGGCGACCGTGCGGGCCGAATCGGCCAGATTGTGCGGGACGTTCGCCAGGAAGCCAGCGCCATGAGCGAGCTGGACGAAGAAAGCGTTCGGGAAGCCGTGCACGTGAATGCCGTGCAGTGACCGCATGCCTTTGGCCCAGTAGCCCGACAGCCTGACGCCATCGCGGCCGGTCAGGTCAAACCCGTAACGCCCGGTTGGCTCGGTGTCGGCCTCGAAGCCCGAGGCGTAGATGATGCAATCAGCGGGGTACCGGACGCCGGCCGCGACAACGGCATCGGGGGTTATCCGCTCCGCGCCTTTACCGTCGTTGCCGATCAGCCGCACCGAGGGCAAATTGTAAGCACTGAGATAGTCGTCGTGGAAGCACGGGCGCTTGCAAAGCTGCCGGTACCAGGGCTTCAGTTGCTGCGCCGTGGCTGGATCCCGCACTATGGCGTCGACCCTGGCCCGGATCTCGTTCATCTTCTCGCCGTCCACCGCCTCGATCTCGGTCAGGATGTCGGTGAGGCCGAGCGGCTCGGACCGTGGGGTCCTGAGCCGGGCCGCGATCCGCCTGGCCAGGTCGGTCCACGCGTCGTCGACTAGGTCTTGGGCCGGAGTCTCGCTGACTGACATGACGGCGCAGAAGTTGTGCAGCCAGCGTTCCTGCCAGCCTGGCGTCGCCATTTTGACGAACCACTCCGGGTCGATCAGGTGGTTGCCTCGAACATCCACCGACGCCGGCGTCCGCTGGAAGACGAGCAGTTCCCGGCACGCACGGGCCAGGGCCGGGATGCACTGCACCGCCGTCGCGCCGGTGCCGATGATCGCTACCCGCTTGTCCGCCAGGCGGTCCATCGGCGCGCCGTCCGGATCGCCGCCGGTATACGCATAGTCCCACCGGCTGGCGTGAAAACTGTGCCCGCCGAAGGTCTCGATCCCTGGAATGGCCGGCAGCTTCGGGACGTGCAGTGCCCCAGGCGCGATGACTACCAGCCAGCTCGTGAATTCATCGCCTCGGTCCGTCCGCACGATCCAGCGGGTGCGGTTGCCGTCCCATTGCAGATCGGTCACTCCGGTCCGGAACAGTGCCTGTTTCTCCAGTGCGTACCGGGCAGCGATGCGATTGCAATAGGCCAGGATCTCCGGGGCGCGGACATACCGCTCGGTCGGCTGGTATCCGGTTTCCTCCAGCAGCGGCAGGTAGATCATCGAGGCCGTGTCGCATTGGGCGCCCGGGTAGCGATTCCAGTACCAGGTTCCGCCGAATCCGCCGGCCCGGTCGACAACGCGCAGGTCGTCGAGGCCGGCTTCGCTGAGCCTGGCGGCGGCCAGCAGGCCGCCGAATCCCCCGCCGACAATGGTCACCGACACGTGATCGTGCTTCGCCGGCCGGTTGTGCAGGTATGGCTGGGCGAAAGGATCGTTCAGGAATGGTGCGAGATGCTTGCCTAACCCGGCAGGCCGGGCCCCGTCTTCCGGCCGCATCCGCTTGTCCCGCTCCGCGGCGTACCGCTGGCGCAGCGCCTCAAGGTCAGGCTGGGTGCCCGGGGACATCAGAGCGGCGCCTTGCTGACCATAGGTGATTTCGTCGGCACAGGATTATCATTTCATCGATGACTGGCCGACCCGGAACCTTAGCCCGCGCCCGCGCGCTTGCTGAAAGGTCCGGCTCTCCGTCCGGAGAGTTTGACGTCGCTCTGGCAACGCAACGACTGGAAGCGTGGCGTCGCCAGCCGCCATTTGGCAACGGCGAGTGGTGGTCCGCCCGGTTGTCATCGGCGGGTTTGACTGAGCAGCGCCTGCTGACATTGCTAGGCGAATCGGAGGCCTCGATGGCCTCACGGCTGCCCGAGCCCGCGTGGCTGGGCCGGGTCAATACGGCGCTCCTCGATGATCAGGATTTAGCGTCGGCCGAACATGAATTTGCTGATGATCTGTATTTTCCTGTGCTGGTCAGGCCGCTGCTGGCCAGCAGCCGGACTGAACTTGAGGTCAGGCTGCGGGCAGTGGCGGATGCGGCGGACGGAGTCAGGGCGTTCGATCCGGCTTGTCTTGCTGAGCAACTGTCCGTGCCGCTGCCAGCCGCGCTCGACCGGATGGTGCTGCGGACGCTTGTGCTCGAGCTGCACAGCGCCCGGCGGCAAGGACACCTTCGCGCCGCGAACCCGGGCGCGCGGTTCGCGGAGTTCGCCTTGGCGCTCGGGACGGCCAGCCGGCGAAAAGCAGTGTTCGGCCAGTATCCGGTGCTCGCGCGGCAGCTAGCGGTAGAAGCGGACGGATGGCTGAACAGGTGCGTCCAGTTCGCGCGTCAGGTCCAGGCCGACCAGGCAAGCATTGGCGAAGCCTTCGGCAGCGGCGGGCTTGGCCTGATCGATCGGGTGGTGCCAGGCCTCGGGGATCGTCACCGGGGCGGCACAGTCGCCTGGGTTCGCTGGTCCGGCGGACTTGAGCTGATGTACAAGCCGCGCCCGATGGCGGTGGACGCGCACTTCCAGCAACTGCTCGCCTGGGCCGGGGCCAAGGACCCGGCCCTGGCGCTGCGCACGCTGACTTGCCTGGACCGGGGTGATCACGGCTGGATGGAGTTCGCCGCTGCCAGTCCGTGTGCCAGCGAGGCAGCCAGGCACCGCTTCTATTTCCGGCAGGGCAGTCTGCTCGCGCTGCTCTACCTCCTGGGCGCGAGCGACATTCATGCCGAGAATCTCATCGCCGCCGACGAGGATCCGATGGTCGTCGATCTGGAAACGCTCATCCAGCCGGGACTGCCGCTTGATACCGCCGGTTACACCGCCGCCGAACGAGCGGCCATAGAAGCCGCGCGCGGCTCGGTGCTCACTGTCGGGCTCCTGCCCCATCGTTCGTGGACGGCCCAGGCAGGCGGCTCCGTGGATCTGAGCGGGCTTGGGTTCGCTCCCGGGCAGCCGGCGCCGCTTCCCGTGCCAACCGTGCGGAACGCGCGCACGGATGAGATGTCGGTCGAACTCAGTTCAAGAGCCATGCGGATGCCCGCCCATCGCCCGGTCGGCGACGGTCCGCCATCGCTGCTTCTCGACTATGCCGGCGACATAGTGGCCGGGTTTACACAGGCATACCGTCTCTGCGAGGAACACCGAGCTGAGCTGGCGGCGGGACCGCTGGCAAGCTTCCGCGGCGATGAGGTCCGGGTTATCGTCCGCCCTACCATGTGGTACGGGACCATCCTGGAGACGTCGTTCCACCCCGACGTACTGCGGGACGCGCTCGACCGGGAGCGTCATTTCGACGCGCTGTGGCGCGAGGCCCCGAAATCACCCGTGCTGGCTGCCTGTGCCGAGCATGAGCGGGCAGACCTGTGGCGCAACGAAATCCCGGTGTTCAGCGCCAGGTCGGATGGCAGGGTGCTGCGGGACAGCAGCGGCTGCCAGGTAACCGGCCTGATCCTTACCCCAGGCATCGACCGGATGCGATCCCGCCTGGCGGCGCTCGGCCCGGACGATCTGGCCCGTCAGCGCTGGCTGATCACGAGTGCGCTCGGCACCTCGGCGGCGACGCAGGCCAACGATCGCGAGCTGGTGCGATGCTCCCAGCCTGAACCAGCCGGTCCGGCCGGACTCGACTCAGACCCGGTCCTCCGGCTTGAGCTGCTGGCAGCGGCGGAGTCAATCGGCCGCCGCCTCGGCGAGACCGCGTTCCAGTCCGAAGGCAGCGCTCAATGGCTCGGACCCAATTCACCGCAAGGCAACACCTGGTCTGTTGGCCCGCTGAAGGCTGATCTGTATCACGGACTGACTGGTATCGCGCTCTTTCTTGGCCACCTCGGTGCCCTGACCGCGGACGCCGCCCATACCGCCTTGGCCCGGCGTTCCCTCAGCAGCGCCCGCCATCAGATTGATCGCGGCGCGGTGCCCAGGCACGGCGGGATGGCTGGGGCCGCCGGGATCATCTACACGTGTACCGAACTCGCCCGGTTGTGGGGCGACGAGACCTTGCTTGACACGGCCGAGCAGTGCGCCTGGCGGCTGATCCCGGAGGCGCGCAACGACACCACCTACGACTTCATGGCTGGGTCGGCCGGGGATATCGCCGGACTGCTGGCGCTTTATGAGTGCCGTCCTGCTGACCGGCTGCTCGCCCAGATCCGGGCCTGCGCTGACCGCCTGGTCGCGAGCGCTATCCGATCGGACACCGGAATCGGGTGGCTCGGAAACAGCCTTCGCGACGTAGGCGGCGCGGACCGCCCGGTCGCGGGATTCGCGCACGGCGGTGCCGGGGTCAGCGCGGCACTGTTCAAGGCCGCGGACCTGCTCGGTGAAGCGCGGTACCGGCAGGCGGCGCTTGAGGCGATGGCTCACGACCAGGCCTTGTACGACCAGGACACGGGTACCTGGAATGACCTGCGCGGTCGGCCGGGTAGGCCCGCACTGACCACCTGGTGCTACGGTGCGGTGGGAATCGGGCTCGGCCGGCTTAGCTGCCTGGCCTATGCCGAGGCGGGCGGAACAATCACCAGGGCGGAAATCGGGAGCGCCCTGACCGCAGCGGCGGGGCACACGCTTGATTCCCATTGCCTATGTCACGGCGAGGCGGGCAACCTCGAACTGTACCTCACGGCGGCCGACGTGCTGAAGGAACCGGGCTGGTACTGCACCGCCACAGAACGAGCCGCCGAGCTGGTCGCTGACGCCGGCCGACGAGGATGGCGGTGCGGAACTCCGCTGAGCGTCGAGGCGCCGGGCCTGATGGTCGGCCTGGCCGGGATCGGTTACGGGCTGCTGCGAACCGCTGTGCCCAGCCGCGTCCCGGCCGTGCTTACTCTTCAGCCTAACTTCTACCCTGGAATGCAGGATTGGGGCTAGATATGCGCCAAAGGCCCTCTGGGACCTTTACCTCCGATTCGCGCCAGCCTACACTCAAGACGATAAGCCCCATTTGGGCAGCGGCACGAGCCGGAAAGGCAATAACATGGCAATGTCTGGGAGCATCAAGCCAACGGGTTTACCCGCAGGTCAGGCCAGCCCTGAAGTCGATCCCGCTGGCGACCTTAATGCAGAACTAGATAGTCTGTTCGAATGGACGGAGCGGACGAGAGAAGACGATCCTGCCATCGTGACATATCCGGCATCAATTTGCATTTGCATCTGGTAACCACAGTCATCACTAAAGTATCTGGCGTAACAGGTGCTGTAGCGTAGCCGGTCGTAGCGCCATTGCGTTAAACGCGGCGTGATCATGAGGCCAGGACTTCCTGTCCGGCGTGCGCTGAGCGGACAGCGGACAGGAAGGCAGCCTCCACCCTCCTGGCAAACCAGGCAATCCGCCGCCACCTTCAGACCGCAACAACGGTGGGACATCGTTGCTGTTGGGCCGGGCCGATCAACCACAACGGTGGCCCATAGATGCTGTTGCCGCAGCAACGCTGGCCCATAGTTGCGGTTGCTCGCCGTGCCCGAACAGCATCGCTGGACCAGCGTTGCGGTGAGCTGAGCTGGAGTGTGCCGCTGAACGGCGAGCGGCTAGCGGGAACCCTCGAGGCTGATGACTACATTGCCGGTCTTGTTCCCTGTCTCGACGTACCTGTACGCCTCGACGATCTGGTCCAGCGGATACGTTCTATCGATGACCGGCTTGAACTGCCCGGTTTCGATCAGCTCCCTGAAATGCCCGATCATCTGCTGGTCATGCTTGGGAATGGGGAACATGACCTTCTTGCCGCCATGCAATGGGGCGATGAGCCCGCGGAACGGATTCTGGGCCAGAGGACCCAGCTCCGAGGAGATGTAGATTCCGTGCGGTTTCAGAAGCCGTTTGCACTGACTGAAGGAGCTTTTTCCGACCGAATCAAGGACAACATCGTATCTTTGATCGTCCTTGGTGAAATCCTGAGCCGTCCCCCAGGGTCGGCTTATCCAGTTCTGAGATCACGACTACTTCGGGCGGGCCGTACTTCGTGCACACCGCTGCCTTCATAGCCGGAGTGTAGTAGTGCGTGTCGTCATATACGAGATTGGCGATCACCACGCGAGCATTCGCCCGCGAGCTTCGGTTAACTTGCCTGAAGTGACTGCCGGAGCGCTTGTCGGCATCTGCTCAGGGACTCGCAGTAGCGGGACGTTGAGGGGTGCGGGTCGTTCCATTCGCCGGTGGATTTGAGGAAGGCGATGGGTGCCGCGAGCCGGTCGAGGAGCGCGCTGGATCCTCAGCGCCGGGAGCTGGAGCCAGCCCGGGAGTGACCCCTGGTGCGCTGGCGCCTCGGCAATGGGTTACTGTCGATATGTCCGCGTAAACCCGAAGATGAATTTTGTCGGAAGGCGCGAAGCCTTTTCAGGCCCGGCGCTCCGACCCTCAGAGGGAGCTGCAAATGCGCGTGAAGCGACGGACCGGGCGGGCGCTGACGTCGCGCCGGGTCCGTGTCCTGATCGCCGCGGTGTGCGCGGCCGGTGCGCTGGCCGTCCCGTCGCCGGCGTCGGCCGGGCTCGCCACTGCGGGGACGGGCGGTGCGCCGGGCCTGACGGTTGCCGGTCAGCCGGCGGGCATTTCCGTCGACCAGTCAACGCACACCATGTGGGTCGCTGAGCGTGACGCCGGCCAGTCCGGCGACACCGTCAGCGAGATCACCGAGGCCGGCGACACGATCAGCCAGTTCAGCGTCACCTCGGGTGTGACCGCGATCGCGGCCGACCCGCTTACCGGGCTGGTGTGGACGATCGGCAACAGCAGCGACGGCAGCACCCATACCGTCACCTACATCAACGAGTTCGGTAACTCGGTGAACACGGTCACCATCCCGTCGGCTACCGACCTGACCGGGCTCACGGTCGACCCGCCGGAACAGGTGGTCTTCGTGCTCGATCGCGCTGGCGACGTCTATCAGATCGACGAGCACCATCCGGCGCAGACGCCGTCCCTGGTGGTGACCGGATCGCTCACGGCCGCCGCCGGCATCGCGATCGACAGCAGCACCAGCACGATCTGGGTGCTCGACAGCACTGACAACCAGGTGGCTGGCTACGACGAGAGCACCGGCGACCCGATCGGAAACCCGGCGGCGGTTGGTGAGGACCCCGGCCAGATCGCGGTCGATCCCGCGAGGGGAATCGTGTGGGCCGGCGCCGCCGACGGCACGATCTCGGAGTTCAGCGAGTCGAGCCCGGGCACGGTGCATACGCTCACGCTCGCCAGTATCCCGGCGTCGATCGACCTCGACCCGACATTCGACCGGGCCTGGGTCGGCACCAAGTCCGGTGCCATCTACGAGGTCAGCGGCGCGACCTCGCCGCCCTCGGTCACCGGCACCCTGACCCTGGGCAGCGAGGTCGACGGCGTCGCCATCGACTCGGGCACAGGCCAGCTGTGGGCGGCCGAGAACATCACCAGCCAGGGCTCCTCCGGCAACGTGGTCCCGTTCCTGCCGTCGGCACCGGAGATCACCTCGCCAGGTTCGGCCTGGTTCGCCAGTAACAACTCAGCGCAGCGCTCCTTCCAGGTGGCCGCCAGCGGTTTCCCGCCGGTCAGTTACGCCATTTCCGGCGCCCCGTCCTGGCTGGCCATCGGCAGCGTGAGCGGCGTGCTCACGGCCAGGCTGACCGCCAGGTCGAAGCCTGGCGCGGCCACCATCACGATCACGGCGAGCAACGGCACCGGCAGCCCGGCGCAGCAATCCTTCACCGCGCACATAGGCTCCGACCCGGTCCTCACGACAACATCGGCGACCTTCGCCTACGGCGTGAAGAACTCGGTACAGCTCCAGGCGACGGGCGCCCCGGCGCCGATCACCTTCCAGGGCTCCGGCCTGCCGGCCGGGTTCACCCTGAGCAAGTCAGGACTCCTGGTCGGCACCCCGGCCAAAGGCGCCAAGATCACCGGCTCGCTTTGACCTCGTCACCGCCAACGCGGTCACCCGGGCCTACGGCAAGCCGGTAACCAGCGGCTTCAAGCTGAAGTTCGCCGCCGGCAAGGCCCCGAAGATCACCTCGCCGGCCAAGGCCACCTTCAAGCACGGCAAGAAGGCCAGCTTCACCGTCCATGCCACCGGATTCCCCGCCCCGGCCCTCACCGAGTCCGGCAACCTGCCGAAAGGCCTCAAGATCAAGATCAACGGGGGCAGTGCCGTCATCAGCGGCACCCCGCCCGCCCCGGACAAGGGCAAGACTTACAAGATCAAGATCACCGCCTCCAACGGCATCGGCAAGAAAGCCACCCAAACCCTCACCATAACGATCACCTGACCACCGGCCCCAGGCAACATTCAACGCCCAGCGCAAGCCCCGGCAAGCCACACCGCTGCCCCGGTCCCGCAGAAGATCCTCGTGGCTCACGCTTCGCCGCAACCATGCCAAGAAGCACCTTCTGCTGACGCTCGGCATTAGTCATACTGATCTGCGACAATGTGATGACAATGCCAGGAATGATAGTCCGGCTGGCCTTCCGGAGCGTCGTGATCAGCTAATGGCGGATGATTCGCGGTCATATCACGTCGATGCTCGCCGCTCGGCTGCGGTGCAGGTCGGTGCGCAAGGCACTCAGATAAACTATTTCTATAACGGCACTTAGTCTGATGGCATAGCGCCGCTGCCACCGCTGATCAGCGGATCAGGGGTGATCACCGCGCCGTACCGGGGCCTGAATTCGTTCGGTGAACGCGACGCGGCATTGTTCTGCGATCAGGCAAGCCGGCGGCCCGAACTAGCCGTCAGGACCGCAACTCAGAGGAACGCCTGAAGTTCAGAGAACCCGCTATTACGCCCCATTTTCCGCCTGAGCTCCAGGACTCCGCGGCCAGCGCCACCAGATCCGCACGCAACTCCTCGATCGCCTGCCCCTGCTCCGCGATCAACACGTCCCGGGCAGCGCACGACGCGCAACCCGGCGCAGAAGGTGGCAGAACGGTCATAACCAGCCATCATCAACGTCGGCCAGTAGTAATCAAGCCGACACGCTGGGCCGGCTCCCGGAACATCACCCAGGAAAGGACACCACGCCCCGTTACGAAACCACACCATCCCGCCAGCAGAGACCTTAATGCTTACATCGTCGGGTCTGTCGCGGGTTATTCATTGTGAATGAGTGGCATGTCAAGCCCGTTAACAGCCTAGGCTCCGAAGCATGCGCGGCCAGTGCGCCCGTGCATCTTGGGACGCGCGGTGTCTGCGGCGCCGAGCTATTGGTGTTGCCGGACGCGGATCCCCCTTTTACGGTAGCCGGGCGCCGTCGTGACCAGGTGCTCAGGCAGCCGGCGCAGGTGATGTCAGGCACGGTTCAGCTGCGGTCATCCCATGGGTTGATGACGTTGATCCCCGTCTCGCGGAAGTCTGAGACATTCCGCGTCGCCAAAGCCGCCCCGCGCACCCGGCAGATCGCCGCTATCTGGGCATCAAATCCCTCAACCGGCAGGCCAAGCCGCTCCCGATGGCTGACCAGCAGGGCGTACTCCCCGGCCGCGGCGGTGTCAAAGGCCAGCACCTGTTCGGCGAACGCCTGGAATACCTCGGTGGCCGCAGACCTCAGCTCCTCCCGCCGCCTGCCGGGCGGCAACCGCCCGATGCCGTGCAAGACATCACAGAGTGTCACCGACCTTGCCGGCGTATCCGAGCCGATCGCCGGTTTAGTCGGCCGCAGGGCCGTCTTGATCGGCATGCGGGTGCGCATCGGAGGACGGCGGCTGTAGGACGGGTCCGGGTCGGCGGCGGCGTCGCGCTGTCTGGCTTGGGTCGTGGTTTCGGGTAAACCGCGATGGCATGACAGGTGTCTACTGGGTTGTGGATTTCGCTGAGGTTGCCGAGGACCTGGTGCTGCTGGCGATGCACCGGCGCAGCGGCCGAATACATCGCGGGTACCGGCTCGGTTATGCGCTGATGGCGGTCGAGTTGGCTGCGCTGGAGGCGGCGGGGTGCGTCCGCACTGTCGCTGATCTGCGGCTTCCGGCTGGGGCGAGGGACATCCGCAGGCTTATCGTGGCCGATCCTGGCGGGCCGCCGGCGGGATCGCGGGAGCTTGATGCCGCGCTGGCCAGCATCATGGTGATGGATTATCCGCCGGTGGTGTGGCAGTGGCTGAATGTCAGCCGGGCCGGCCTGGTGAGCGACTACCTGGAGCGGCTGGCGGCCAGCGGCGTGGTGGAGCGGCGGGTGCGCAGGCGGCTGGGCGTGAAGGTGACCAGGTGGCGGATCACCAGCGGGGGCAGGCTCTTCGGCGCGCAATCCCGGTTCATGGCTCTGGCCGGCGAGCACGGCGACCTGGGCCGGGCTGACGCGCTGTACGTTGGCCTGGCGCTGGCCATGGAAGTACGGGTGAGGGCCGGGCTGGGCTCGCGGGTGGCACGGGACAGGCTGGAGGAGATCTCCGGGTCCCAGTGGCTGGTCCGGGTCGTCGCCAGGAAGATCGAGGAGCGCGTCGCTGCGGCGACGAACGCGGCTGCCTTCGGGGGATAGCCGTGACCGGGCCGGCTCGCTGCCCCTGATCTGAGTTGTCGCTGTCAGCGGATTGTCGGAATACCAGCCAGTGCTGTTGCGGACCGGACGCGGCGCAGTTTCATGGGTTCTATGCCAGGCCAGCTTGGAGGACGCTGCGGTCCTGGTGGTGTCGAAGCTTATCGGCAATGTGGTGCGCGGAGCGCTGGTTTGACAATCGGGTGGCTTGGCTTAATTCTTGCGTGATGGCGAGAAGCATTTCCGTGGTATTTACCGATGACGTTGACGGCTCAGAAGGCGCAGGCGCGGTCCGGTTTGGCCTGGACGGGGTGGCGTACGAGATTGACCTCGGCGAGGGAAACCGCGCGAAGCTGGAAGGTGATCTGGCGCCTTTTATCGCGGCAGCACGGCGGCCGGACCGTGATTACCGGCGCAGCCGCGGGCGGGTTGCGTCCGTATCAGCCGACCGGGGCGCTGTGCGCGCCTGGGCCAGGGAATCCGGTCTGGGTATTGCGGAGCGTGGCCGGATCAGCGCCGAGATCCTCAGGCAGTACGAAGCCACTCACTGACCGCCGGTAGTCCTGCGGCCGAGGCCTTCTTCCGTGCCGAGCACTGGGTTGCTGATGCGGCCCTCTATAGCCTCGTCGATCAGGCGGTGAGTCTCCGCGTATTCGCCGATGAGGTCGATGTCACGGTCATGATCCTCGTGCGGGTTCCCCTGTGCGGCGTCACATGCCTGGCATGGCTCGGACGCGCGTGCCCGCCGGTAGTTGACGGCGTCGAGCTGGCCGCGGCACTGGGCGGGCGCCTCGACGCTCTCGGCCTGCGCTACGCCTTCACCGGGCTCCAGGCAGAGCGTTATCAGCAGTCTGGCCGGCGCGCTGAGTGCCCATTGTGCCTGGCATGCAAGTGCCAGAGGAACTTGCGTCGCCGGTCGGCGAGGAAGGGGACGGTTCCTGCGCGAGCATGGTCAGTGGCAGGGACCGGCGCAAGCCCTGTTCGCCGGTCTGGCGGGTGACGGATCGTGACGCTACTGTCGGGGACCTGTGGTTTGCCGGGTGGTCGTGATCGCATGCGGTTAGGCCGGGTGTTCGGGCCGCGGCGGTTGGAGACGGGAGGGTGTCATGGATAAGGATCTGGCGGGCCAGGTTGTCGACATTGCTCGGCGGGTGGTGGCGAGCGGGGCGATCTCGGCGAACGGGCATGGCAATGTGAGCGTCCGGGTCCCTGGGGCTGAGGAGATGTATTTCACGGCCGGGCCGTCGCTGCGGGATCATCCGGTGTCGGCGGTGGTGCGGGTGGGGCTGGACGGGACGCTGCTGGAGGGCGAGCTGCCGCCGATCCAGGGGGCGGTGGTGTCGATGCACACGGCGATGTATGCCGATCAGCCTGGCGTGGGCTGTGTGCTGCACACGCATTCTCCGCACGCGACCGCTTATGCGGTGGCGCGCCGGCCGATCGGGTGCTGGGTAGAGGCACTGGCGATGTTCGGCCTGGCGTCCGGGGTGCCCGTCGCCGGGTACGGGCCGCGGGGCTCAGATCAGGCGATCGCGAACATCCGGGCCGCGGTCATCCCCGGCGTTCCGGCGGTCCTGCTCGCCAATCACGGTGTCCTGGTGTTTCACCGCACCCCCGAGCTGGCGATCCAGGTCGGCGCGATCGTGGAGGAGGCCGCGCAGGCCGGGATCAACGCCGTCGCCCTCGGTGGCCCGGCCGAGATCGCCGAAGAACTCAGAGCTGCCGCCCTGCAGCGCGTCATGGTCTTCGACAACGCAGGCACAGCCCGCGCCTGAACCGCGTTTCGGTGAGCAGCGCTGCGAAGCATCACCGGCGGTGCACCTCCCAGCACGCAGATCAGGAGGCGCAGGCAATAGTCCTTCGGGGCGATGGCGGCAGGGCCAGGTCCGGGGACGCGGGACGGAGCCACGCGGGGCGGGCGGGGCTCTGGGGCTGAATGTGGGCCATGCCGGTGTCCGTGAGCGCCGCAACGATCGCAGGGCTGCCGGTGGATTCGGCGGCGGTGGCTTTTGGGCAGCCGCCGGCGCGACGCTGAGTGCCTGCGGCTGGCGCGTACCCGCCTCCGACACTCCCGTGTCCGTGACCTCTGCCTCACGATCGATCAGTTACGAGCGCCCTCGCGCCTCCGCGGCATTCAATGCGCTGCCGAGTCGACGACCGGTCTCGTCATGGTCCGCTGGACGATCAAGTCCTGCCTGGTGAGAACGTGGTCTATAGCATTGGGTCGCGCGACGGCGTCGCGAAGACTGACTCGTCGCGGTTGCTCGGCCCGCTTGCGGCAGCCGAGGCTGTGGTCACGGACGGCTCCCAGGCGTGGAGCCCCGGCCGGGCGATGTTTCTGCCGATCGGGCTCGCGGGGCTGGCCACTAAGACCATGGCCCATGCGGCGGTGATCTTCGCCGACGGAACGGTCCACGCTGAAGCGCTCGACGGCAACACTGCGGTTCGCCAGGCGCAGCTCGATGCCGTACGGCTCAATGCCCTCGTAGGTGCATTGCCCAGCACGTCCCCGGCGCCGGAGGGCGGAAACGACCCGACCGACCGGCTGCGCAAGCTCGGAGAGCTGCTGCAGGCTGAGCTGATTAGCCAGGAGGAGTACGACGCGAAGCGGGCCGCGATCATCGACTCGATCTAACCGGGCGGTGTGTGTACTGCAGCCGTAGATCGTGATCCGGGCCTGGCCGCTTATCATGGGCGATCGGGGCTATCGACGGAATGTTACTTTCATGTCGCCTTCCGTCATGTTCCCGTCGTCCGGCCGGTATCGGTCGCCGGCCAGGGCAAAGATGATCAACATCAAACCGCACATTGATGTTGATCATTTCCGGGCAGCGGGCAGCCTGGCACCGCCGGCTGAGGCCAGGGACTAGGTAGCCCCTCGCGCCTCGTCTTACCGTCGACGCAGCCGCACCGAACGTCTGGCGGGGGACAGGACCTGCTCTTTGCTAGCAGCGATGAGCGGCGGGTGCGTTTCTTTGGGAGTGAGCGCGGGGGTGATGTGTGCTGACGGGACCGTCCGGGTGATTTCGGTGGAGAGTTTTCGCGTGATGGAGCAGTGTCAGGGGATTTTTCCGGAGACACTCCATCACCCGAAAAGGCTCCGTGATCATGAGCCGCGCCGGGACCGGCCGGGAGCATGGACCCGGCCGGACCGCCTGCCACACCCCCCTGAACCCGGCATGTAGCACATACCGGACTGCCAGTCCCCGGCCGCAGGCCCAGCGTCGTCCCGGAGCAGGGGCCAGGACCCCAGCTCAGGGACAACGCCGGGGCTCACCGCCCGCCAGGCTGCCCCGTCACAGTACCGGCGCCGGGCTACCGGTCCCCGATTCCGCTGCCGCCATCACCGTCACTCAGAAAGAAACGCAACGTTGGCCCATGGGTGCGTTTCCGCGGGAGTGAGTTCTGGTCAACTCCTCGGCGTGGCGCGGACGGAACTGGTCCTCCAGCCCTTCCCGCCTCAGCCTCCACCGGCATTCCCGGCAGTCCCGGCATTCAGGGCAGCTCGCCGCCCCGGCCGCTGACACCGGGGGCACCCTGCGGTCGTAATAACGACCCCGAAGTGCCCCCGGTGCTCGGGCAAGACCGTCCGGGACCCGCCTCACTCCACCAGAACCCGGATCATCGGGAGGGCGGCTGAGCACCGCTGGTCACGACTAGCTCGGCTGTAGGCCGGCCGTCGTAGGCGAGGAGCACGTGTGCGGAAGCTGACTCGCCGGGACGGCCCCGGCCGGGCAGCCGGGCAGCGCTAGGTCGGCCGCGGTCACGCAGCCGGCGACCGCGGGAAACGCCGATACACGCCCTGATCCGCACGTTCCGCAGCAGGCTGGGACGATAGCCGCATGAACGACGAGTCGCAGACGCCTGGGCCTGACGTCATCACGCCGCTGGGCAACGAGGTGTTCCAGATCGACACCCGGATGGCTGGCTACGCCGGGATCACGGCCGGCTACCTGATCAGGTCGGAGCGACCTTGCTTGGTGGAGACCGGGACGGCGCCGTCGGTACCGGTCGTGGTGGGCGCGCTGGCCTCGCTTGGCGTCGGGGCTAGTGAGCTCGCCACCGTCGTCGTTACCCATATTCACCTTGACCACGCCGGCGGCGTCGGTGACATCGCGCGCCGGTACCCGAACGCCGAGGTCGTGGTCCATGAACTCGGTGCCAGGCACCTTGTCGACCCGTCCAGGCTGATGGCCAGCGCCCGTCGGGTCTACGGCGACGAGTTCGACTTTCTCTTCGGGAACCTGGTCCCGACTCCGGCAGAGAGGGTCAGAGCCGTAGCCAAGGTCGGGTCGGTCGACCTGGGTGGTGGTCGCAAGCTGGAGAGCCACTACGCGCCAGGGCACGCCAGGCATCACGTGGGGTTGCTGGACTCGGTCAGTGGCGACTTGTACGTGGGCGATGCCGCCGGAGTCTACATTCCGGAGACTGGTGATCAGCGACCAGCGACGCCGCCGCCTGACTTCGACCTGGACACGGCGCTCGCGTCGCTGAAGCTGTTCGGCCAGCTTGAGCCTTCGCGGCTGCTATTCAGCCACTACGGCCCGGTCGACGCGGTCGGCCCGGTGCTCGACCGGTCCGCGCAGGAACTGCGGGTCTGGGTGGAGGAGACGACGCGAGCCCATCGGGCCGGACTTGACCTCGATCATGCGGTGGCGATGGTCGCTGAACGCACCAAGGCCCGCTACGCGATGTTCGCGGCTGACGCCGACCCGGGCCTGGCGGCCAAGTACAGCCGGGTCTCCGGGTCAGCGTCGAACGTCAGCGGGATTATGCACTGGCTTGATAAGAAGGCCGGAGCCCTGAACTAGTCGCCGACACCTTCTTCAAGCCGCACTCAACCTCGCCGAGCAAGACAGCCCGTGCGGGGACGCTCAGGAGGAACAGCAGATTAAATCTACGTGAACTCACGGATGTTAAACGGCGCCGAACGGAGCACTGTAGCGCAAACCGGTCAACGAAGCCGGTAGAGGCCTAGGAGGGTCGATGGTGTCATGACAGCCACCACCGTGCTAGAGCCAAACCACGCGGCCGCCCCGCGGGCGGCGCCAATTAGTGCCGTCGATTCAGTCGCGAGGGACCGCGACCGGCGGCTGAGTCTCTACCGGCTTATCCATGCTCCGTCCCAGCAGTCCGCCGAGGACTTGTTCGACCGCGTGGCGACCGAGGATCCGGTGCACTGGGACCCGTACACGCATACGTGGCTGGTGGCCGATCGGGAAGCGGCACTGCGGGTACTCAACGACCCAGCGTTCAGTTCACGTCCCAGCCGCCTGGTGCATCCGGACCTGCTCCCGCCGTGGTCGCGGCTTGGCGACCTTCTGTCCCGGCAGCTCCTCTTCCTCGACGGGCCCGCGCATCTGCGGCTGCGGTCGCTGATCCACCAGGCCCTGTCCGCACGCCGGGTCCGCGGACTTGCCGGCGAGATCACGTCGATGGCGCGTGAGGCCAGCGCGGCGAGGGATTCCACTGGGCTGGAGGTGGTGGGCGACGTTGCCCGCCCGATAACACTCGCCATCGTCGGGCGGCTTCTCGGGCTGGCACCTGCTGATCACGAGGCGTTGCAGCTGATGTCTGACAGTTACACCCGCGTCATCACCGGTATCGACCGGACGACTGATAACGCGACGCTATTGACGCTCGAGTCCTTCATCGACTATGCGCTGGAAGTTGTCCGGCACAAGCGCACCCACCCGGCGGACGATGCCACCAGTGATCTAGTGGCCGGCGCGGACTCGCTGGGCGGGTTCGACGACATGGACCTAGCCGCCAACCTGGTCATGCTGGTGGCGTCCGGCCATCAGACCACCAGCGGGCTGATAGCCGGCGCCGTCCTCAGCCGGCTGTGTCCTGAGTCGAATACCCGGACCGGACCCTTCGATCTAGAGGCCGTCCTCGCTGAACTGTCCCCCTCCAGGTTCATCGGCCGGATAGCGGTGGCGGACGTCATGCTGGGCGACCGGCTGATTACCGCCGGTCAGTCGATGCTGGTCCTGCTAGCCGCGGTCAATCGGGCGGATATCACCCGCCGCCCGCATCTGACGTTCGGCTATGGACCGCATCGCTGCCCTGGCGCTCTCCTCGCCCGCCTAGAAGGGCGGATCGTTATCCAGGAAGTCCTCACTCGCTGGCACGATGCGGTGCTGGTGACCTCCGTCCGCTGGTCAGACAACATTAATCTGCCTTGCCCGGTGAGCCTGCAACTTCGCCGTGGTGATAAAAGCCAGGAGGCGCAGTTGTGAACGTTCTCACCTTCCTCGACTTGTTCCTGATACAGGTCAGCGCCGCCCCGGACGCACCCGCGATCGTGCTCACCGACCTGACGCTGACCTACCGGGATGTTGACCTGGCCAGCGACCAGATCGCGGCCGTAGTGCTGGAACGCGGCGTGCTGCCACAGGAAGCGGTCGCGGTTTCGGTAGCACGGGTGGACGTGGCCATCTGCGTGCTATTGGGAGCAATGAAGGCCGGCGCCGCCGTCCTCCTGCTCGACCCTGGCCATCCCCGTAGCCGCCGGATCCAGCAGGTGACCGACGCCCGATGCGTGCTCGTGGTCAGCGACGAAGCTCAGGAGCTGACGGACGCGATGCCGGCCGTCTCGCCGGGCAGCTCCCCCTCAGTCAAGAGGGCCTCCGGGTCGCGTGCTGTGCCCGGCCATGCCGCCTACATCGTCTATACGTCCGGCTCAACTGGAGTGCCAAAGGGCGTGGTATGCAGCCACGCGTCCCTGGCTAACGTCGCCCTGGCGCAACGAGGGCTTCTCGGCGTCCGTCCCGACGACCGTGTCGCAGTCAACGCCCCGATGACGGTTGACGCCTTCTACTTCGAGATCGCACTAGCGCTAGGCGCCGGCGCGTCCCTGCACGTGCCGGATAGCGAGCAGCGCAAGCCGGGGCCGCAGTTCCGGCGGTTCCTGCGCGAGCGCGGCATTACCGTGCTGGTGTCCACCCCGACCAAACTGCGCACCCTAGACCCCGCTGACCACAAGGGCCTGCGGCTGGTGATCAGCGCGGGCGAAGCGCTCGACGTCGGCCTGGGCGGGCGATGGGCGCCCGGACGGCGACTCGTCAATGCCTACGGCCCCACCGAGGCGACGATCTGGACCACCATGGCAGACATCTCGGGAGCAGAACGGGAAATATCCCTGGGCGCCGCCATTCCCGGTTGCCGAGTCGACGTGCTGCGCAGCGACCTGACCCAGACATGGGCCGACGAGGCTGGCGAGCTGTACATCAGCGGCGCCGGCCTTGCTCTCGGGTACCTCCGCGACCCCGGCAACGACCGTTTTGTCAGCCTGCACGGCGGCCGTCGCGCCTACCGGACCGGGGACAGGGCGGTCCGGCGCAGTGATGGATCACTGATTTTCGCTGGCCGGGACGATGACCAGGTCAAGGTGTCCGGGTTCCGGGTCGAGCTCGGTGAGATTCAGCATCATCTGCGTCAGCACGACCAGGTGGGAGACGCCGTCGTGCGTATCGACGATGGACGGCTCGTCGCGTATGTGACACCGCCAGCCGCGGGCGCGGCGCAAGTTGAACCACATGAACTCCGGGGATTCCTGGAGAACCGGCTGCCACCGCACATGGTCCCTGCCACCTATGTGTGGCTGCCGGCCATGCCCGAAACCAGCTGGGGCAAGGTGGACGTCGCCTCGCTGCCCACGCTGGCGGAGGTCTCGTCCCGGTCAGGCGCCGGGCGTCCCGCCATGACCTCGTACGAGCAATACCTCGTCAACAAGACAGGAGAAATGCTGCGCACGAAGGTCAATGCCGAGGACGACCTGTTCCTGCTGGGACTCGAGTCGGTTCTCATCGGTACGCTCATGAACCACGTCAACAGCGATCTCCAGGTAGAACTGAAGGAAATAGACGTGTTCGATCACCCGACGATTGCCAGTCTGGCCGAATACATCGAAGAACTTAAGGCGGCTGCACGGCCGGAGATCGGACTGCCGCATGGCGCACCACCTTCGGCCGTCTCCGGACATGCGCTTGATTCGGCTATCCGGCATGGTCGGCGGCGTCCGGTCAGGTGACTGAAAGCTCCGTGGACGTTCTAGGTCTCGGCGAGGCGGATCTGCCGGGCATCGCCCGCCAGTGGGGCACGCCGCTGTACGTGGTGTCGGCCGATCAGCTGGCGGCAAACGTGGGCTCGGTGTCCGCCGCGCTTCAAGGAATTCACCTCCTGTACTCCCTCAAGACTAACTATCTCCCGGCCGTAGCCCGTCGGATGGAAGCACTGGGAGTGGGCGTCGATGTGGTCTCCGGCTTCGAGATGCAGGCCGCCTTTGACGCTGGGTTCCCCGGCGACCGCATTGTCTTTAACGGGCCGGTGAAGCGTCCCGACGAGCTGGCACGCGCGGTCGACAATGACATCTTTATCAATATCGATGGGCCTCAGGAGATCGATACACTCGCCGAAGTCGCCGGACTCCGCGATAAGCTATCCCAGCCGATTAGCGTCGGACTCCGCGTTTACCCGCCGGGAGACGTCTACGCAGACTACCCCGGAGCTCAGCGGCCCATGCCACCAAAATTCGGATGGCCGATCGCGGGGGGCGCGGCAGATGAGGTCGCGGACCGGATCATAAAAACGCCGCAACTCCGGCTCTCAGGTATCCAGGTCCACCTGGGCTCTCAGATTACGAATGAAGACAGTCTGCTGCAGATCCTGCGGCCCATGCTCGGCTGGATAGTAAAACTCAGAGAGCGTGCGCAACTGACAAGGATTAATATCGGCGGAGGGTTCGGAGTACCAGGTATCCACCGGGCCAGGAGCGCCCCCGGTGGCCCCAGCCGCGTCGAGGCGACGGGTCCAGATGCTCCGCCACGCTGCTTCGACCTGGCGAAGTTCGGGCTGGCACTTCACAGCGCCCTCTCCGAGTACCAACTCCAAGACTTGAGCATATACGCCGAACCCGGGCGCGCACTGGTCTCGTCAGCGGCGGTACTCATGACCCAGGTCATCTCTGTGAAGCGCCTGCCCGATCACGCGTGGGTGATCCTTGACGGCGGTGTAAACCTTCTCCCCACAGCCGGGATCGCGGAGCGACACGCGATTGCGGCGCTCCGACGCGGGAAGCGCGCTGCCACGTACATGGTTGGCGGGCCGCTTTGCTTTGAGGCAGACGTGCTCGGCGTAAATGTCGAGCTGCCCGATGATCTTCGGCCGGGAGATCTCGTCTTGATACATGACGCCGGAGCTTATGGCTTCTCGCTTGCTAACAGCTTCAATCAATTGCGCGGGGCCACCGTTGTCGTATCCAGCGGCAAAGCTGAGCTTGCCTGGAGACAAGAAACTTATCCCGATCTCATGCGCCTCGCAGCAGCCGGCTGAGCAGGTATCCACCCAGGTAACCCAGGGTGGCGCTCCGAGCGGGAGTTCCGACCAAGATCCGGTCGTCGCTTGAGCGTGAACCCAGATCACCCCTCACCAGCTCTGCTTCGGTGATGGGTCGTACTTTATCGTTTGTCATTCATTGCGCGAGCCGAAGTGCTTGCTGTGCTTGCAGGTGATCCTGTGTGTCTGCCGCGGCGGGTTGGCGCCGCGATGCTGGGCGGAGTGCAGCGAAGGCGTGGATGACGGGGGCGAGCCGGTCGGGTGTGGTGCCGTGTAGGACTACCTCGTCGGCGCCGGCGTCGAGGTAATCCTGAAGCCGGGCGGCGCAGGTCCGAGGGCTCCCGGTCGCGGTAGAATCTTCAAGCCAGGTTGCGGGGATCAGGTCGGCGGCCTCGGCGAGGTCGAGAGGGTCGAGGACGGCGTCGGCGTACGTGTCGCCGAGCTGGGCGATGCGGGGATGCCCGCGCAGTCGTCGAAGCGCATCCAGGTCCCACCCGTTGGTCAGGACCAGCCGTTCGCCTCCGACGGGAGCCTGAAGGTAAGTTGCCGCCCGGCCCGCGATGACGTCCCTAGCCTCGGGTGTCGGGTCGGCCGCCGTGAGAACGGTGGCGTAGATGCGCACAGCATTCGGGCTGCGGCCGCAGGCTGTCGCGGCCTGGCGGACACGGGCGGTGGTTCGCGCGACTGCCTGCGGTGTGGTGAAAGCAGGCAGGAGCACGCCGTCGAAGTGCTCTCCGGCGAGCCGCAGGGACTGCTCACCTATCCCGGCCAGGACGACGCGAGGCGGAGGCGTGGCGGGCAGTTCCCGGAGCTGAAGGCTCGGGAAATCTCCTGCGGGGCCGTGGTAGGTCACCTCTTCGCCGTTCCACAGGCGGCGCAGCATGGTTACGGTGTCGACAACCATCTGTGCCGTGGCGGTGGGCGGCACGCCGAGTCCGGACAGCCAGTTGCCGCCGCGTCCGAGCCCGAGCAGGAAACGGCCTGCGGTCAGCGACTGGACGGTGGCCGCGAGTGAGGCGAGCTGCAGGGGGTGCCGGGTCTGCAGGGGAACAACTCCAGCGGCGATGCCTGGCCTTGTGGTGCATGCGGCCAGTGCGCCTGCAAGGGCGCCAAGGTCTTTGGTGCCGAACTTCTCGGAGATCCACAGGTTGCTGAGCCCGAGCGACTCCCCGGCTTGTGCCTGGGCGATGCCTGCACGCGCATCAGGCACGCGGCCGGACAGAATGTACGCCCCCAGCGGCAAGGCGGCGGAGGTGGAAGGGATGCCGCTCACGGCATCCTGCCGTCGTGGTTCCCGCTTGCGCTGTCACGCTGGACGGCGAGCAGGGCCTGGAGGCAGAGCGCGGTGGTGACCGCGCGGCTTCCCCACACCCTGGCGTGGTTGTCGAGCCATGGCACCGCCTCCCATGAGCCGTCAGGGAACTGGCTGCCGATCAGCAGATGGCAGTCGTCATGGGACGCGGCGGTCCCGGCCGCGTTCAGGGCCAGCATGGCCAGCGCCCGGTTGAGGGGATCGGGCGCGGGTGCCTGCATGAGGAAGCGTGCGGCCCGTGCGATCTCTTCTTGATGTCCGTCCAGGACAGCGAGGTGGCGTACGGTTACATAGGTGCTGTAGCAGGTTCCCACATACCAGGATGCCCGCCAGAAGCCCATGGGCTGTTGCTGGTCGATCAGCCAGCGGGTTGCCGGGCCGACGAGCGGGCTAAGCGGTAAGGACCCGATGCGCTGCTCGTACAGGCGGGTAGCGTGTGCGAGGTTCGCGACTACCTCGGGGTCGCGGCCTGTGTCGTCCCGGCCCCGGCCCCAGACCCGGTTGGCCGCATCGCGTTCGCCGGGTGCGTCGAGCAGCCAGGTGTTGACGACGCCGTCATCCCATGCGCTGCGCGCGGCCAGGGCCGTGGCGTTTCGTACGACGGCATTGTCGGCATGGCCCGTGCGTATGAAGATACGCAGGACTTGGGCCAGGGTGTCGGCGTCGTGCGGTAGGGGCTCGAAGCCGGGAAAGTAGCGCCAGGAGACGCCGTCGCGCTGGGAGAGCAGCCAGGCGGCGTTGTCGTCGGCGAGTCGCCGACATTCCTTGTAGCCGGCCTCTGCGGCGTCCAGGAGCGCCTCGGTGATGGTGGCCACGTGGTACACGGCGCCCACGCACTGGAATTCCGCGAACTTCTGCTCTTTTTCTTCCCTCTCTTGCGGGGCCTGGTGCTGCTGGTGGAGCTTGGTGAACTGCGTGGTGGAGAAGGAGCCCATGCTGTGTGCCGCGTCCGGGTAGGACAGTTCGTGCTGTCCTGCCAGGTACTCCAGCGCACGTTTCACAGCATCGTCAACGGTTGCGGATGTCATCGGGTCACCGCCTCTCTGATGAGGCCGGCGCGGGAGGCTCCTTGCGGGAGTGCACGGCCAGCGGAATGGCCCCAGGCATCGGGATGAGCGTGGTGACGATCCGGGCCGGATCGTCGGACACCGGGACCAGGGTGTGCCGTTGAGCCAGGGTGGCGAGAAAAACGGACGCCTCGGTGTGGGAAAACGGGCCCCCGATGCACCCTCGCGGGCCAGCGCCGAAGGGCATGTAGGCGTGGGGCGAGATCGTCTCGGCACGAGCCGGGCAGCCAGCGGTCGGGGTCGAAGCGCTCCGGATCCTGGAATAAGGCCGGGTCGCGGTGCAGTGCGAAGATAGAGAACAGCACCATCGCATCGGCCGGGAGCCGGTAGCTGCCGAGGTCAACGTCGAGGAGGGGACGGCGCATCAGCATCCAGGTGGTCGGGTAGAGGCGCAGGGTCTCCTTGACGACGCGATAGGTGTACGGCAGCCGGCCCAGGTCCTGGTACTGCACCGGACGGCCCCGCAGGACCTCGTCGACCTCGGCCTGCACGGCGCGCTGTGCAGCCGGGTGCCTGGCAAGCAAGTACGCGGCCCAGGACATCGCAGCCGCCGTCGTCTCGCTGCCCGCGATGATCATGCTGGTGACCTCGTCGTAGACCTGATCGTCCGTCATGGCCGCACCGGTGTCCGGGTCCACGGCCCGCAGCAGCGATGTCAGCAGGTCTGGGCGCTGCCCGAGGTCGAGCCTGTGCTGACGGATCATCTGGTAGATCACGGCCTGGAACCGCCGCAGCGCACGCTCGAACGCCCGGTTGGCCGGAGTCGGCAACCGGTCCAGGAAGTCGAACGGTGCCAGGGCGCGCTGGCCGAGACCCTTGAGCAGCACGGGGAGGATTTCCTTGACCTCGGCCGCGGCCTCCGGGTCTAGGTCCGTGGAGAACAAGACCCGGGCGACGATGCCGAGCGCTAGCGGAAAGGTGGCCTTGTCCATCCGGACCACTTCCCCGTCCGCCCATGCGGTCACAAGCCCCTGGACCTGCTCCCTCATGGTCTGGGTGTAGCCGGCGATCTCGGAGGCACGGACTGCCGGCTGGATGAGCCGTCGCTGCCGGGCGTGGAAGTCCCCTTCCGAAGTGAACAGGCCGTTGCGGGCCAGCACCCGCGCTTTTTGGAACATCACCCCTTTGTGGAACTTCTCGGCATCCGCCACCAGCATCTGACGGATCAGATCGGGGTGGTTCACCACATACACCGTGCGCGGGCCAAGCTTGAACGTGGCCACATCGCCATAACAGCGGACCCGCTGCACGAAGCCGAGCGGATCGCGGCGAATGCGAACCGCGCTGCCGACCAGCGGAATATGCGAGCGCATGGCCTTCGGCGCGTCGGGCGGGGCTATCACCGCTGGTGCTCCGACCGGGCCGGAGCCGGGACGCCCAGCAGGACGGGGAGCCCGGTAACACTGCGGATGAACGACGTGCGTCCCCACGTCACCGGCCCGTCCACCCGGAGGTCCGGCAAGCGCTCGTAGATTTCGCCGAGCACCACCTCGATCTCCATCGAGGCCAGGTGCGCCCCGACGCAGCGGTGGATCCCCGAGCCGAAGGTCAGCACAGGGGCAGCGCCACGCCGCCGCGATAAGGGATCGAAGCGCGACGGGTCGAACAGTCCAGGATCTTCAAACACCAGGGGGTCGTGGTTGGCGCCGGTAATCAGCCCGTAAATCCGCGAGCCCGCAGGGACAACCTCACCCCCCAGTTCGATGTCGCGTACGGCGACCCGCGGGATCGGGCTGTACATCGCCGGCGACTCGAACCGCAGCAGTTCCTCGACGTACGCCGCAACCGCACCGGGGGATCCGGCGAGGCGGCCGACGTGCTCACGATGAACCAGCGTGCGCCACAGTGCCAAGGCGATGACGGAGACCATGGTGGTCACGCCCCCCGCGAGGAGGGTGAACACCATGGCGATGACGTCGTCCCGCGAAAGGCCGCCCTCGTTATCTTTCGCGTCGACCAGTGCCGTGATCAGATCGACGCCCCCGCCGCCGCGCCGGCGTGCCGCCAGATCCGCCACGAAGGCGTCCAGTTCCTCACTGCTGCGATCCGCGTCGGACAGGCCGTCCTCGGTGAGCGCCGGGTCAAACGCCTGCTCGATACGCCACACGCACCTGTTCAGCCAGGAGACATCCGCCGGGGGCAGGTCCAGCAGCAGGCTCATCATGTCCGTCGGAAGAGCCGCCGCTAGTTGGTGCAGGTCCGCCCGATGCCCGGCGGTCAGTCTCTCCGCGAGGCCACGGACGCTGTCCGCCACGGTCGCCCGCGCCTGCGCTCGGAGCGCGGTCGCCCGCGCGGGAGTGAAGTACCGCATGTAGACCCCGTGCAGGCGGGTATGCTCTGGCGGATTCCGCAGCCCGACGGTATTCGCCAGCCGGCGAACGCTCGGGTGGCGTCGCAGCGCCCCGGACCGGATGCCGGCCGCCTGCACCTGGATGTTCTCTGGCGACGCCCGTAAGAGCCGGGAGACGTCCTCATAGCGGCTGACCAGGTACCCGCCGTCCGCGGTCCGGTACACGGGAGCGTTCTCCCGCAGCCAGGCAGCCAGCGGCAACGGATCGGCCAGCACCACCGGGTCGGACAGCACGGCGAACACGTCTGAGGACGCCAGCACAGTCCGCCAGTCCCGGCTGTCACCGGGAGTCGACGTAGTTAAGCGCGCTTCTGCTGTGCTACTCATATCGCTCCTGAAGTATCGCATCACGTCGCCAGTAGAATACCATTCATATATATAAATACAAGACATATGCGCGAATGTGAGGCCTATGTGAACTGTCATGCCTTATGGTGCTAACGATGTCAAGGACGGTCCACCTCGGCACTCGGCGTTCCGGCGAACTGCAGCGCTTCCTCGCCGAAAAAAGCGCAACTCAAAATTCGCCGAACTCGTTCGATAGGAACGTCGAGAGGTCTGGTACTCCAGGGCAGACAAGCTACAGTAAGCGGCTCCGCCGAAGGAACCGCGCGTCATAATGAGCGGGGGACTGAGGAGTCCTCATAACCCCCGCGGGAGCCGCCATCACCAAGGGAATGGCCTGGACGATCGGCGCCGCAGCCGCAGAGTAGATGATCGGGGTGTCCGGACTGTCTGGATACCGTTCCAGCCCTTCCCGCAGTGACGCTTTCAAATCCAGCGTCACCCGCATTGACGGCCGGCCTTTCGATCTCCACGACCACGTACTCCGCAGCGACCGCATCGGAGGGTCGCTGCTCAGCCCCCACGTAGTAGAGGCCCTCGACGGAGATGAACACCTCATCCCCGCTGTAGCCGTCAAAGCGCAGCGCGATCTTAGCGCAGGTCCCCTCATCGACGGTCATCGACGCCAGCTCTACCGAGTGTGCGGCAGGGCTGTTGTGGTTACTGAACTCGATTCGATCGAGCGGTCTTCCGAGCAACTCCGCGGTAACCCGCATCGACGGTTCGAGGTACTGTCCCACCCATAGACGCAAATGATTACTCAGTCGCTCATCCAGGGGCTTCCCGAAACCCATCACCTCAAGTGCCATGGCACCTGCTTCATCGAGCACCATGACATCACGCACCAGGATGCTCTCTATGTGCGAGCAGCCACCGCTGAGTGTCTGCACGAGCTGCTCAAGCTCGAACGCAGGATTCACGCCAGTGCAATAGAACGTGGCACCTCCGGACACCGCGCAACTCTGGAAGCGTTCGAACGCGTCACCCTCGCGCAGATGAAGACCACCGTATGCATGCGCAGTGATTACATTATGTCCCGCACCCAGCAGCTGCAGCAGGTCGTCGTCCGCCTGCCAACCGCCCATATCCATATTGGTGTGCACCACCACGTCGGGGCGAGCGGCAAGCATCTCCGCCCGGTCCGTTGTGACCGGGACGCCCAACCGCCCGATACCGGCCAGTTCGCCGGCATCGCGACCAGCCTTATCCTTGCTGTGGGCAAGAACCGACACCAGATCAACCGACTCCAGGCCGACCAGAGTCCGAATCACCTCGACACCCAGGCAGCCGACCCTGGGTGACGTCCAGTCCTAGTTCGGTGCAGACGTCGACCAGGCGGCGACTCGTGCCCCGCAGGATGCCGCCGGCGTCGTACCGGGAATCGACGATGGCCGGGCTGGCGCTGGTTTCGCGGCGGTGGTGCCAGCGGGCGCGCAGTTCCTCGACCGAGGCCAGCGGTTCGGTGCTGGCGTTGCGCAGGACGGCCAGGTCGCTGGAGACCTGGTGGCCGATGATCAGGTCAGCGTGCCGCACCATGTTCGCCACTTCAGTGTCCGCGGCGGCGATCAGCTCCTGAGTCTGGTCGGAACCGGTCACGTACATGCTGGTGAACGCGAACCGGGGGGGCAGCGGCGCCCCGCCGTCGCGGGGAACTTGGAGCCAGATCACTGACCAGCAGAACGGTATGTTCCCGTGCGTCCGCGATCGCCGAGGCAGCGTGCCGCTGGATGAAGTCGGAACGGACCCTGACCTGATCTTAGCTTACGTATTCGTTTCGCGGTGAGTTGACTTTCGGCTTGCGAGACTGTCGTGTTCGATATGCGAAGCAGTGCGCGTGCTCGGCTGACCCCGTTTACTGCTGGTACCACGTCCACTCGGGGCACTCGTCGGCCAGCGACGGCAATGACAGGTGCAGTGACTCGGCCTTCTTGTAGACCATGTGTGCGAGGTCGTCGGCCGCGCCGGGCAGGCCCATCCGGACGAGCAACATGTCTGCGTCGGTGTCGTCGCGGCATTCGTACAACCCGAGCAGGACGGCGATCGTGATATCGGCGGCTGCCCGCAGGGCACCGCGTTCCTTTCGCCAGATGAGGTCATCGATGTACGGCTGCAGGACGTGCAGGACCCGTCCCCGCCCTGCGTCGACCGACACCGGCCCGCTGGGGCGCAGCGCCCGCAGCCTGGCCGTGATCTCGGCGGCGAATTCCTGATCGTCTTCCACGACGAGCAGCGTGGAGGTGATCTCCTCCGCCTCGGCGACCAGTTCCGGGTGCCGGAGGAGCAACTCGGACAGCAGGACAGACCGCTCGTCATCGGATAGCCGTCGCTCCCAGCTATGCATAGCACCATCATGCCGCCAAGTTGACAGGCACGGCGTCTTCCGCGTGTCTGCCCCCTGCGCTGCGGGCATCTGGTGGAATCCTGTCTTCAATCGGTCGGAGTTCACGGAGGTTCGCATCGTGGGGAAAGCCAGCCGTAACCGGCGGCAGAAGAATGACAAAGAGCGCCAGCGCCGCCGCGCGGAGCGGGCGGCGGGCCTGGGCTGGTCGCCGGGCCGGCAGAGTGTCCCGTCGCAGCGGGAGTTCGTCGTGACCGCGGTGAGCGCGGCGGTCGATGCCGTCTGCCGGGGTGACGAGCGCGGTTTCGCGGAGTACCTCAAGCTGCTGGCGGCGGAGCAGTCGCCCGGCTGGACGCAGGCTGTCAGCCGGGAGATCGCCGGTTTCCTGCGTGGCTCGGTCACGGCGGCGTGGCGGCGCGGCTGGCAGCCGGCGGAGCTGGTCAGGCACGCTGGCCGGGAACTGGGCGACGCGTACGCGAGCATGGCCGCCGGCATGGTCGCGGACGAGATGCGCGGCTACGCCCCCGCGATGGTGGATGACCGCTGGGCCGCGCAGGTGCGGGCGCTCGGAGCCGAGGTGTGGTGGGGGAGCGATTCCGAGTTCCTGTCCGCCCGGAGCTGGGAACCGCTGCGGGTCGCCATCGAGTTGCTGCATCTGCTGCAGCACATGCCCGTGCTGGAACGGCTGTGCCCGCTGCCGGGCACGGCCCGGGCCGGGGCGCGGGCGGCTGGCAGCGACGCGGACGAGCGGATCCTCGGCAAGATCCGCGCGCTGCTGGCGAAGGCGGAGTCGACGGAGTTCCCTGACGAGGCGGAGGCGCTGTCGGCCCGCGCGCAGGAGCTGATGGCCAAGCACAGCATCGATCACGCGCTGCTCGCCGCCCAGTCCGGGAGCAAGGACAGGCCGGGCGCGCGGCGGCTGCCGGTTGACAACCCGTACGAGTCGCCGAAGGCGACGCTCCTGCACGCTGTCGCGCAAGCCAATCACTGCCAGTCGGTCTGGCAGAAGGCGATTGGCATGTCCGCGGTGGTCGGTTTCCCGCCCGACCTGGACGCGGTAGAGCTGCTGTACACGTCGCTGCTGGTGCAGGCCAACACGGCGATGCTGCGGGAGGGCGCGAAGAAGGACGTTTACGGGCGGTCGCGGACCCGGGCGTTCCGCCAGTCGTTCCTGGTCGCCTACGCGTACCGGATCGGGGTGCGGCTGTCGCAGGTGACCGTGCACGCGGAGCAGGAGGCGGTGGCTGCCGCGCCCGGCAAGGACCTGGTGCCTGTGCTCAAAGAGCGGCACGAGGCTGTCGATCACGCGGTCGGCGAGATGTTCGGTGACGGTCTGGTCTACAACCGAGGTAGCCGTGCGACCGACGAGGAGGGGTGGGCGTCCGGCTTGGCTGCCGCCGACATGGCGGCGCTGCACAACCGGCAGCAGGTGAGCGCCTGAACATGTCCCCGCGTTCCGGCTGGCGGCGCGCCGGCTCGTGACCGGACACCGTTCCGCAGATGCGGTTACGTCGCCGGTGCGGGCGGTTCGGTCAGTGTGGCGATGCACGCGGTGAGCAGCCGCCGCATCTGATCTTGCTCGCCGGTATCCAGATTGGCCAGCATGTCTTGCTCGACGCGGCGAACCGCGGCGCTGGCCATCTTGAGCTGGCGGCGCCCGCGGGCGGTCAGCTCGGTCGGCAGGGCCCGGCCGACGGGTGCCTGGGCCGGGCGGACGACGAGTTCCTGGCGTTCGAGGGCCTGCAGGAGAACGTTCATCGACTGCCGGGTGACGAAGGCGCCGCGGGCGAGCTCGGAGTTCGACAGGCCCGGCCGCTGGGCGAGCAGCTCTAGGCAGGAGTAGTGGGTGATCGTCATGCCGAGCGGCCTCAGCACGGCCTCCAGGGCGGAGTGCAGGGCGCTCGCGGCCGCCTTGAGCATGTACCCCAGTGATGTGTCCAGCTCGATTCCCGGTTCGCCTTGACTCATGTCAGTAGTCTGACATACATTGCGGTGTGTCAGAAGACTGACATTCAATGAGGAGGCAAGGATCATGGCCGTCACGGGACCCGACTTCGTTTCACTGCAGGTGCGCGACCTGGAGCGTTCCGCCGCTTTCTACGAGCGGTACCTGGGGCTGAAGCGCTCCGACGCGGGACCGCCGCACGCCGTCGTGTTCGGCACCAAGCCGATCGCGTTCGCCGTCCGCGACGTCGTCGCGGGCACCGACCTGGACGCCGTCGTGCAGCCGGGCCAGGGAGTGGCGCTGTGGCTGCACGCCCCCGACGCGCAGGACATCCACGACGCCCTCGCCGCCGCCGGCACGACGATCGTCTCAGCGCCGGTCGACGGGCCGTTCGGCCGCACCTTCACGTTCGCCGACCCCGACGGCTATCAGGTGACCCTCCACGACCGCGGCTGAGCCGGGCGTCCCGGTCTTCAGCGCGGCAGGCCCCTGGCGTTACGGCAGCAGGAGAAGCGCCTGGCCATTCAGCCTGCGCAGTTCCGCGATAGTCCCTAGGAACTTCCCGGTCGCGAAGTCGAAGGCCACGACGTGGTCCCGGCCGACGCAGTACAGCCGGCCGCAGGGCCCGAACCGCAGTCCGCGCGGCTTGGCGAACTCAATGCTCGGTTCGGGTGCCAGCACGCGGACCAGGCGTCCGGCAGACGGGTCGTACTCGCGGATGGTGGCCTGAGCACTGGGAGAGCCGAACGGCCACTCGCTGGACACCACGAGGTTGCCCCCGGGGGCGATCGTCAGGTCGAGAGGGCTCAGCTCGGGGTCGCTGACCAGGCGCGGAGTGCGCAACGTTCGGTCGTGGTCGAAGACGGCGATCGTGTTGTCACCCTGACCGGAGGGACCGATGCCTGAGGACAGGTACAGCTCACCGTCACGGCCGAACCCAGAGCCCCGCGGGAACGGAACGGCACCGTCGGGCAGGAGAAGCTCGCCTTCGGTATCGAGACGAGGCGGCAGGGCCAGGATCGTCCCCCGACGACGCAGCGTCACGCAGTAGCGGCCGTCCGGCGCAAATGCCCCCCCGCCCGCGTCCAGGTCCTCGGTACGGCCGGAATCCAAAACGACCTTCCCGGTTCCGGTCGAGCGCGAGCACCCGGTCATCGCCGCTGGTGACATACACCAGGTCACCAGCCGGGCTCAGGCTCAGGCCGCGCAAATCCGCAATCCGGCGCTCATCGCTGAACGGTCCGGTCAGCTCCCCGCTGGCAGAAAAGCACAAGAGCGTGCCGTATCCATCGCCGTTCGCGCCGCTGGCGCTGGTCACCAGGATCCGCATCAAAACGTGGTCAGCTGCCTTCAATGCCGGTCAAGTCTTCACCTGGTGGCTAGGGTATGCGGGGCATGCGGGCCTTCGGCGGGCCGGGTTCGGGGCCGCCGGGTGGGGAAACGCTGCCAGGGCGAGCATGGTGAGCTGCCCGATGCCCTCGCGGATGACCGGCCCGATCCCGCCGGCCGCACGGCAAGCTCGACTTGGAGAAAACGCAGCCTGCCGCATACGGCTTGGTGACGTCCACGACAAGGCGACCCGCTGGAAATCGTGATCTGGACGCTGGAACCGCCGCCGGCCAGGCTCGGGGTGACGCACAGGTCATCGCGGCTGCTGACCGCCGAGCTGGGCATCTCCAACGCCACCGTCGCCACTACCTGGCAGGACTACGACCTGCAGCCCTGCCGCTTCCAACCAAGTTACGAGGCAAGGAAGTGACTTGTTCTCTACCTAGGGGCTTGGTAGAGTTAAAGTATGGGTAATATGAACAGTCCGCGGATGACGCTGCCGACGCAGCTGGTACTGCGTGCGATGCTGGCTGAGCCGTCGCGGGAGATGTACGGGCTGGAGATCTGCGCTGCGGCAGGGCTGCCGAGCGGCACGATCCATCCGATACTGGCCCGGCTTGAGGGTCTGGGCTGGATGGAATCCCGGTGGGAGGAGATTGACGGCCGCGAGGAAGGCCGCCCCCGCCGCCGCTACTACAAGATGACTGAAGACGGCGCGCAGCGCGCCCGCATCTCCCTGGCCAGCGCCGCCACCGCCGCTGCCGCGATCAGCTTGCTGCCGAGAACAGCGCGGGGCGTGGCATGACGGGCGTAGCGCGCGACGACGGCGCCTCCGCCCATCTCAAGATCACGGAGACCCTCAGCGACCAATTCTGGGTATGCCCACTTTGCCGGATGGTGAATGACAGGAGAAGTCAGAGGTGCCCGGTATGTAAATGGGGGAAAGACCGCAGCGATGTTTCGCCAGTTAACCAGGCGGATCTCAGCCCTGCGGACCGTGGCGATGTCTCGCTAGTTACCCGGGCCGCAGGAAGGCTTGTGGCCGTAGCGACACGACTAGTGCCGCCTGCGGATCGCGAACGCTATGCCGAAGAACTCCGGTCAGAACTGTGGACTGTCGCGCATACCGGAAAGCCGCGCCGCCAGCTTGCCTATGCCGGTCGGCAATTCATGTCATCATTGATGCTGCGCCAGGCGCTGCTGACGCCGCGCCGTCGCGGGATATCACCATGATGCAGGGCGGTCGGCACGTGCGGCGTGCGGTCATGATGCTCATTTCCGCCGCGGTGGCAGGCTTGGGCGGTTGGGCGGTGGCCGGCGCCGTCTTGGTCGTCGTAGTGATCTTCGTTCTGGCCCTGTGCTGGGTGATCGCCAATGCCGACCGGTCCGACCGATTGGCCGCGCTCATAACGGCGGCGGCAGGGCGCAGCAAGGTGTTAGCGACCTCGCTATATGACGATCCTGCGGCCGGACTGTGTGGCGGCGCTCCGATTGGGCTCGATGAGCATCCTGAGCACGGACCGTGAATGCTGACGAGGCCGCAGGTGCGCCATTTTGGCATGGCGTAGCAGGATACCAGCAGTTTGCGTGGTCCGGGTTAGCATCCCGTGGTGGCTGGTCAGGGGTGTCAGTTGTCTGCTGGCACTGGCCTTGTGAGCGTGCTGGCGGCGAAGGTGATGAGACAGTCCCGGTCGGTGAGGACGGACAGGTCGGGGGCTTGGCTGCGCATTCCAGGCAGCGTAGTTGCCGGTGATCGTTGCCGTCCCCGATCTGCGGGTGCGGCACCCCGTCTAGCGCAACGACCTCAGGGGCCACGATGAGTGTCCGGTCCCTTACGTCTACCAAACGCCATAAAAGAAAGCCCGGTTTCCCGGCCGTCTATGATGCTTTTTGGAAGATTCAAAATCTTCTCTGTCATCAGCCAAGCGCGAGAGAAACCGCGAACCAATGCCGGGGCTGTGGTCCCTAAGTTAGGGAACCGGGGGGACCGGGGCTGGAAAGTACGCGAGCGCCGGGCTGGTGTCCCAGCCGGAGTTGCCCGGGCCGGTGTTCAGGGTGAGGGCGGCGGTGCCCGGGGGGTACTGGTCCTGGATGGTGCCGGCTACGCCCACGTGACGGGCGCGGATTCCGCTGATGTAGGCCTCGCCGGTTGTCTCGGCCTGGAAGACGACGGTGCCGACGTGGTTGATGTAGGCGCCCTCGATGGTCAGGCCGTTGATCGGAAAGCCGTCGCCATTGCCGCTGACCAGTTCGAACACGCTGTAAGGCGTGTCGAGGACGGTCGTGTGCGTGATGTTGATGGTGACGCCGGTAATCGGGTAGTTGTAGGAGTCGATCTGGATCGCGCTCATCGGGCGGTGCCAGTTCGGGTTCATCGCGCCGGTCCTGATCAAGGTGTTGCGGGTCACGGTGATCGTGCCGGCCAGCGGCGTGAAGCCCGTCCCGGTGAACTGCTGGTTCGAGATCGTCAGGCCGCTGCCGAGAGCGTTGGTATCCGCGATGACGTTCCCGCTGATGGTGTTGTCAGCGCCGCCGTACTCGGCGATGCCGTTCGCGAGGTTCGGCTGCTCGACGGTGTTGCGGGTGAGCGTGTCGCGGGTGTCGGCGACCGGATGGGACCAGATGGCCAGGCCGTCGTCGCCGGTGTTCCTGATCAGGTTGCCCTTCACGATGACGCCGGTCGCGTTGCCGTCGAGGTTGATGCCGTCGGCGTCGGTGTCGAGGATGATGTTGTCGGCGACGGTGACATCGGTGTTGGCGAACCGGAGCCACAGGCCGGCGTTGGTGTTCTGGATCCACAGGTTCCTGACGACCGAGCCGGTGCCGAGCGAGCCGTCGATGGCGTTCTTGGTGCTGAGGTCGTGACGGCCGATCGTGGAGCCGAGGATGGCGAAGTCGCGGAGGCTGACCGGGCCGCGCACCGCCGAGGTGTTGTGAATGAACTCGTCGGTGAGCACTTGCGAGTACCGCGCCGTTGACGTACACCGACAGGGTGCCGTATGCGCCCTGGGCGAGGGCATAGTGGACGCGGTGCTGGCGCTGGCCCGGCGGGCGCGGCCCGCGCCGGGGCGATAGTTAAGGCTCGCCCGGCCAGGAGCGTGGCCAGGCAAACGGCGATGACAGCCCCGGCCTGGGACCAGGAGACACGGCAGACTGGCACGTAAGCTTCTCGTAGTCCCGTCCAGCCGGCACAATCACGTCAAACGGCTCGGCTAGCTCATCGGTCGCCACCTGGCCACGGTCCATCTTGAGCTTGGTGAAGATCGTCCGGTTGAGCATCTGCCTTACCTGCGGTCCGGCCTGCCAGTACAGCTCCCTCGGGTTGTCCAGGAGGTCGAGCGTTAGTAGCAACACCTCTCGTCCCACGTCCAGCTCAGCGTCGAGCCGCTCCAGGTCGCGTCGGATGCTCTCCCGTTCGTTGCGGATACCAATGAGTCGTTCCCGAATTTTCTCTTTGGGGAGTTCGCCGTCGCTAGCCAGATCGAGCTGAGGGGATTCGAACCCCTGACCCCCTCGATGCGAACGATGCGTTCGGCGGGTTCAAGGATGCTGCCGTTGGATGTCGTCCTGACCCGGCGGTCGCCAGGTACCTGGAGTGGTCTCATGCTACCCTGGTAGCAATGTGTTGGTAGAAGGGTAGATCGTGAGCCTCAACATCAAGAACGCCGAGACGCACGAGCTCGTGCTGGAACTAGCCGCCATGACCGGTGAGACGCAGACGATGGCGGTGACCATCGCGGTTCGCGAGCGGCTTGAGCGCGTCAGGCATCTCCGCGAAGCGGGTCTGGCTGACCGGCTGGTCGCTATCGGCGCCGATACGGCCCGCCGCCTGCGCGAACCGTATCGCAGCGCGGATCACGGTGATCTTCTTTACGACGAGCGCGGGCTGCCCGCGTGATCATCGATACTTCAGCCCTTATCTCGATTCTCCGGGCTGAGGACGACGCCAGGGACATGGCGGATGCTATCGAGAAGGCCCAGGTCCGGCGGATCTCGGCGGCGAACTTCCTGGAGACCGCAGTCGTCATCGATGCAAGCCGGGACCCGGTCGCCAGCCGCCGCTTCGACGAGCTGGTCGAAGCGGCCGAACTGAAGGTAGAGCCGGTGACCTTCGATCAGGCTCGAATCGCCAGGGACGCCTACCGTGACTTCGGAAAAGGCAGCGGCCACAAGGCCGGGTTGTACTTCGGGGACTGCTTCGCTTACGCCTTGGCGAAAGCGACCGGAGAAGCCCTCCTGTTCAAGGGAGACGACTTCGGCCACACCGATGTCAGCACTGCACTGCCCGATGCATTGTCCGGACCGGGCAGCTGACTCCGGAAACCGTCCGGCATGGCGGAGCCTGGGGGAAGACGTGCCGGCGAGCCGGGTCGATCTGGCCGGAGAGCGGCTCGTCGGAGGACGAGCCAAGGAGGTCCGTTAAGGCGATTCCTGCATAAATTTTCTCTCTTGCACGGAGTTGCAGGATGGGCATTATATGCAGGTGGCCGAGAACGTGGCTGGGCGCGAGGCCGCCATTCGTCTGCCCGGTTTGCTTGCAGGCCTGCTCGGTGAGTTAGCAGGTAAGCCGCGATTTCCTGAACGGTGTGCATGTCAGCTATGAGAGGGGGAGCCTGCTGGCAAGTGAGTCGGCTGTCCGGTGGCGCGGTCGGCCGGGATCTGGGTCGTATGCCGGGTGATGTGAGTGAGGTCGTTATGGCCGTGCGGGCTGAGGATCAGCCGTCGTGGGCGGATGTGGTGCGCCGGGCCGAGAGCGGCGAGACGGTGTCGGTCATTGCCCACGGTCGGCATATGGCTGATGTGGTGCCGTCCGGGGAGCTGGAGAGGCTGCGGGACACCGTGGATGTGCTGTCGGATCCGCAGCTGGTGAGTGATCTGCGCGAGGCTGTTGCTGATGCGCGGGCCGGGGCCGTACGTCGTCGTCTTTACGCCGGCCGCGCGGCGTGCCAAGCTGCCGTTTGAGATTGCCAGAGCGATTTATGAGCATCTGAGCGGCCCGGTGAGCGTCAGCCCGCACCGTCTGGGCAAGCAGCTCGATGAACCGCTCGATGGCGTCTGGACGACCCGCCGCGGCGAGTACCGCGCCCTGCACACGATCGACGCCAAAAACAGATCGTCACCGTCCTGGCAGTGGCACACCGTCGCGACGCATACCGGCAGAGGTGACCTCGGTTATGTGCGGCCGGGGCGGAGGCTGGCGATGATCTCGGCGAGGACAGCCAGATGGGTGTCGTTGAAGACTTTGGCGCCGATCGTGAGTGTGGCGATGAGCTTGTGGTGGTTGCTTTGGAACCACAGGTCGCTGAACAAGGGCCCGGCGGGGTCGGGCTGGCTGGCGACGTTCCATGCGCCGCCGTAGGGGCGTGGCAGCGGGAGCGTGGCGTAGGAGCGCTGGCATGAGTTTGGGCTGGCGGACGGGTGGCAGAGCCTGGGGTCGGTGTCGGTGGCGATGATCAGCGCGATGCCGGTGACGGGCAGGATCTTGGCGTTGGCCTGGATCGGGAAGGACGGGAGGATCGACGGCCGGGAGACGGCGGGCCGGCCGGGTTCTATGAGCGGCTCGGGTTTGCGGCCACCGGCGACTTCGACGTGAACGGCGAGGTCATCATGCGGCTCGTGCTGGCCTAGGCGTGGTTCCGCGGGTGTCCGCCACGGCGTAGAGCGGTCTGTCCTGGCAGAGCACGAAATGGGCTCAGCGTGACTCCTCGCCGGCGCCACCTCGCCGGCTCCTGACACTCTCACGGTGCTGGTCGGCGGCCCGGACCTGGCGGACAGCGCGATGCGGGCGGTGACCGAGAAGCTCTTCTTGCTTCGCGCGGCCCCGCCCGGGGTGGTGACCCTGACTGGCCTGCCGAGGCCGACGCGGGCACGGTTGCGTGATTGTGGTTGCGGACTTGACGGTGAAATGCTGCGGACGCCGTTGGAGGTCATCGCGGTCGCGCCAGTAAACACGGATCCGGTGACGTCACCCTGGTGCCGATCGTCCCGGAAGCCGGGCTGAATGAACTGATGGCAGGACTGGCTGCGGCCACGGCCGGGACTGCCCGTGCGGCCATTACCACCACGCAGGCTGCTGCGGCAGCTATTGCCGCATGGATTACTGGAACACGCATTTCGGACGGAGTCAGCGCCTTAAGCGAAGCGCGATGAGCTTCGCCGTGACCGTCGGCATCTTGGGTTCTCCAGAGCCTGCTGCCCGTCAGGGTCAGCCAGCACGGCTGCGAGCAAGGCCTGCTCAGCGCGAATCCCGGCCAGCCTGTGCTCGCGCCGGCCAGCAGGGCGTGGACAACGGCAGGAAGCCGGCCCAAAATGGGACGAACCGAGTACCTGGGAGGAGTTTTGACTACTTTAAGTTATCGATACGCCGTATTGGTCGGCGGAGCCTCGTGTGTGGTCGCGCTGGCAGGACTGGTGATCGCTGCCACGCCGGGCACGCCCGCTCAGCGGCTCAGCCTGCCTGCCGCTATTCCCGCGTCCGCAGGCGGACGGGCAGCCGTGGTCGCCCGTCCGCCGCTGGGGCGTGCTCAGCCGTCGGGGCTGAAGCCCTATCCCGGCCGCCGCGGTGCCGGTTCCTCGCCGTCGCCGTGGACGCCGCTCACCAACCCGCCGCCGTCCGGGACGCCCGGCACGATGCTGCTGGAGAGCGACGGCACGGTGCTCGTCCACGATGAGCCGGACAACGACGTTACCGGCGGCACGAACCTGTGGTACAAAGCTGACGCCGGACGCGAATGGCAGCTACATCAACGGCACGTGGAGCCAGATCGCGCCGATGCCGGCCAGCTATACGCCGCTGTATTTCGCGTCAGCGGTCCTGCCTGACGGGCGCATGATCGTCGAGGGCGGCGAATACATCGGGGAAAACGCGGTGTGGACAAACCAGGGCGAGATCTACAACCCTGTGACCAACTCATGGGCCCCGGTTGCGCCCCCGCGTGGCTGGACGAGCATCGGCGACGCCGCGAGCGAGGTTCTGTCCGACGGCACCTTCATGCTCCAGCAGCCGTGCCAGGACTGCCTCACGAACCCGTATCTCAGCACCGATGACGCCCTGCTCAACCCGAGAACCCTGACGTGGAAAGTGGTTCAGGCGCCGGGCAAGAACGACCCGAACGACGAAGAAGGCTGGACCCTGGAGCCGAGCGGCCAGCTGCTGACCCTTGATACCTGGGTGTCACCGCAGACCCAGCTCTACAACCCGGGCACCCAGTCCTGGTCGTTCGCGGGAAGCACCGCGACGAACGGCGATCCTGTCGATGCTTTCCCCGTAGTTGAGATCGGCCCGCAAGTAGAGATGCCAGGCGGCAATGTTTTCGTGGTCGGGGCCGGATCAAGCACGCAAGAGCCGCCCGCGCCCTGCACCACGGACGTGGCCACGCAGACCGCGCTCTATCAGTTCCAGACCGGAACGGCGGGCACCTGGTCAGCCGGACCGGAGATCCCGCCCATCGACGGCCAGGAATATGACAGTACCGACGGACCCGGGTCGGTACTCCCGGACGGGAACGTGCTGTTCGACGCCAGCGCGTGCGTGTACAACACGCCGACTCACTTCTTCATCTACGACGCGATCTCAAGCACGATTACCCAGATACCAGACGTGCCCAACGCGCCCAACGACACTTCTTTCAACACCAGGATGCTGGCTCTTCCCAACGGGCAGGTGCTGTTTGACGACGGCAGCAACCAGATGCTGGTCTACACGGCCGGTGGTACGCCCGAGCCGTCGTGGCGTCCTTCGATCAGCTCCCTGAGCTCAGCGAACCTGGTTCCGGGAGCTACCTATACCCTGTCTGGCACGCGGCTGGCCGGGCTCGATCAGGGAGCCGCCTACGGTGATGACGTACAGGACAACACCAACTTCCCGCTCGTCAGGATCACCAACTCCGCGACCGGCGTGGTGACCTACGCCCGGACCAGCGGCTGGACCTCGGTATCGGTCGCGCCAGGCACCAGGTCATCGACCCAGTTCACCATCCCGCCCGGCACCCCGGCCGGCCCGAGCACGCTTGTCGTGATCGCTAACGGGATCGCCTCATCGCCGCAAACGGTCATCGTTCGCTGAGGCCGTCTTCTGGCGGGCCCGTCCCGAGCCACTCGGGGCTGGCCCGCCGGGCAGGAGGAGGGCGGGGATGAAGGGGGCGGTGAGCCCGAGGACCAGGCGAAGGTCTTGCCTGAGGAACCCTGAGAAACGAGCCATCATTTATAGCGAACAGTGAGGATTGGCGCCTCCCGCATCTCCGCTACGGGAGGCGACACGAACCGAGCGGTGTCCGGACGATTGTCGGCCGACTGAATCCAGTTCTGGGTCCTGCGGAACTCGCCAGGAGTTTTGTCCTGGCCGCGCACGCCCGTGAGGAGGATCTCGTGCATCTCCCTTATCAAGCGCGGCGAGATCGGGAAATCGTCGCGCTGCATCCGTCGCACGCCGTGCTCCAGCGCGTTGATGTAGTTGCGTACCTCGCGGATGTCATCTCGCTTCGCCTCCCCGGCAGCGACGGCGTCGAAGACCTCGGTGACTGAGGCCTGCGTCCCCTCAATGCAGGGGCTAGAGACCGCTTCGCGTGTGGTGTAGGCGTTCACCAGCATGTGCGGGAAGCTAACCTATAACTTCTGGTCGCGAAAGTTATAGCTGACGGAACAAGTTAGAAGGAAGCTTCTAGATCTGGCCCGAATCCCGGTCGATTCCGTCACGTATCGTCTGGTGCCAGCGGGCGGCGGGTGCAAGACCGACTACAGCCGGGCGGGAGGCTCGATTACCCACTTCTTCCCGTTCCAGCCCTCCGCCAGCGTCTCAACGTCCTTACTGTTCTGGAATCCGCCGGCGATGCATTGCGCGGACTTACATGACACTCCGGACAAAGCGCTTCCTGTGCTAATTTTCGGAGTCGAATCGATTACCCACTTCGTGCCGTTCCAGCCCTCGGCCAGCGTTTCAGAGATGCCGCTGTTGTTGACGTATTGCCCGACAGCAGTACACGCCTTGGCCGACGTGCACGACACGGCGTCGAGGGGCGGGGGCTGTATGTATTTAGTCCTCCCTTTCGGGCTGGCCGCAGACTCGAGCGTCCACGTCGTCCCGTTCCAGTCCTCCGCTAGTGCACCAGGAGGCGCGTCCGATTCCAGGCTGAAGGGGACGTATTGCCCAACGGCGGTGCACGCTTTCACTGAGGTACACGACACTCCGAGGAACTCGCTGTCCACGGTGCAGCCCGGCTTGTACGGGGGCAGGTGGGCCGTGCAAGGACCTTTCGGGTTGGGCGGCAGGGCATACGCCCACTTCTTGCCGTTCCAGCCCTCCACCAGTGCAAAGGATCCGCCCGAGCGGGTGCTGTCGTAGCTTCCGACGGCGACGCAAGAGGTCGCTGAAGAGCACGACACGCTGGACAGGTCGCTGACCACGAGCCCGGCCGGGGCCGGCGTGGCCACAATCGCCCACTTCCTCCCGTTCCAGCGTTCCGCCAGCGCGACCTCGGGCCGGGGTTGCGAGTCCTTTGAGGCGCTGCCGATAGCCATGCATGTGGTGCTCGACGTGCACGATACCCCGGTTAGCGTGGACAGGTTTCGGCCTGCTGGGTTCGGGGTGGGCTCGATCGTCCACTTCTTCCCGTTCCATCTTTCCGCGAGTGTCAGCCCGACCTCGGCTGGTTCGCGCGCGTAGTCCCCCACGGCGGTGCATGCGGTCGCCGAGGTGCACGATATAGCGGACAGGAAAGCATTCGTGCCCCCGCGAGGGGTAGGGGGCGTGGGTCCTGCCACCCATTTTGTGCCATTCCAGTCCTCCGCAAGTGCACCGGCTGGGGTGGCGCCGACGGCCGTGCACTTCTTCGCGGACAGGCACGTCACCGCCGCGAGCTCTCCGAAATGGGCCGTAGCACCTTCGTGAGTCCGCGTAATCGTCGCCGCCGACACCGCTGCCGGCATGAGACCAGCCATGGCGACGGCTGCAAGGCCAGCGACTAGGTAGCCCCTCGCGCCTCGTCTTACCGTCGACGCGGCCGCACCGAACGTGACAGCGAAACCACGGATCATGGAACGACTCCTCCCCCAGTCCCCGCATAGGCGGCGGAGCGGTAGACCCAGTGTGAACTAGGCCTGAGCGCGGCGGAAGGGCCGGGCAGCGGACCTGTGACGTGAGCGAGGGGTATCCGGCGTCGGCGGCGGCGAGGCTACGGTGCTTGATGGCCTGGTGGATGCCGACGCAGTCAGTATCTCTTCAGAAGTGGATCCGGTGCCAGGTTCGTCCAGCGTTGGTTGTGCGGAACAGGGCGTCGTAGCGGGGCGGCTGCCCGACTTCGGCCCAGCCTGCGGTGGGGCTCAGATACGACAGTGAGTTCCAGGGAGCACCGCCGCCCTGGGGGACGGACCGCATGTTCCAGGTCTTCCCGCCGTTGGCTGAGGTGTCGAGAAAGTACTCGGTGCCCAGCGTGATCAGTTCGGGCCGGCCTGGGGGCACGGCGATGACGCCGGTGTCGCCATCGAGCTGCAGGGACCGGATCAGGTGGCTTGTCCTGCCGCCGTTCGAGGATCCCAGCAAGTCCTTGGCCTGCTGGGGTCCTGCGGGCGAGCCGAGACACAGGAACAAGACACGCGCGGGCGAAGCGGCCGTTATGCTCGCCAGCCCGATGCCGCGGGCTTCGGCCGGGCACCGGAACGGATATTTGTGCCAGCGCACGCCGTTTGAGGTGGCCCACAGGTTACGGTTGCTGCCGAGCCAGGCTGACCGGCCGTCCGCGGCTAGTACCTTGCCGCCGCTGACGTGGCCGACCCTGGTCCAGGAATTGCGGTTCGCCGGGCTGGTGAACAGTTCCGAGGCCTTGCCGCCGGTCGGAGAGACGGCTGCGTACGCCCTTCCTGCGCTGGTCGCCATCGCGACGACAGCTCCGCCCAGGGACAGCTTGCGCCAGTGAACGCCGCCGTCGCTGGTAGACCACAGCGCGGGCCCGTAGAGCCACCCGTGCTTGTCGCTGGCGAACAGCACGCGACTCACCGACAAGAGGTGGCGGCCGCTCGTTACATTAACGACGGGCGAGTGAAGGAGGCGCCACTGCGCGCCGCTGTCGGCGGTGATCATTATCCGGGCCGCGCATGGTTTGCCGTAATTGCAGGCCACGCCGCCCAGTGCCACGCCTCGTCCCGGGGACCAGAAGCTGACCGAGGCCACCGCGAAGCCGGAACCGGAACCGGACGTCGCCACGCTAGCCACCCGCCCGCCGGGGGCCGCAGCGCCAGCGGCATCGGCCCAGTTCGTTCCCGCCGCGCCCAGCGCGGCCGCCGCTACGAAAGCGCCCAGGACGCCGATGATGCGTGCACGCACGACAGATCCCTCCCTGCAAGCCTCCTCACGTCCCAGCCCTGCCTGCGGGCGCAGTTCGCCGGGCTCCGCTCACGCTGAGACCGGCCGGCACCCGCCTAGCAGCATCCACAGGCAGGCCGCGACGTTTCTATTACGTTTACTATGCTCGCAGCCTAACAGGCCACAGCCAGCGGCAAAAGCCGACGAAACGACGGGTACCAATCCCGATATCTATAAATCTTCCGCTCTCCGTAGTTGCTGCCATTCCCTTCCGGCGAGCCTACGGCCATTGGAGCGTTCTCCGGAACGAACGGACATTAATAATCGCCATTCCACACCACATGGTATCCAGGCGGTGCCTGCGGGTAGCCACTCACATCAGAGCCCTCCCGTGCCGATCGAAACTGACTATGGTGCTCACGGACAGCGGTCGGTTCACCTAGCCACTCTTATAGTCGAGACCTTCAATTACGATCTGTCTTTCAAAACCTTAATGCCGTGAGGGCAGGGGCAGACGGGGCTGGTGCTTGGAGGTCAGGACCTGTCATGGGAGTGGCGGGCGCCGGTCCCGGTTGCGGTAGCCGCTCCGGGCAATCCGCAAGGCCGGCAATTCGCCCGGGCCGGCACGCGAGCCGCTGCGGCGGGCCGCGAACCGGCGGGCGGCGCCGGCTACGCGGGCATTTCCGCTCGGCTGACCGCAACGATGGCCCATGGATGCTGCTCGGGCTGGGCGGGCAACCGCAACGATGGGCCATCGTTGCGGCGGCAACGACATCTATGGGTCATTGTTGCGGTTGACCGGCCCGGCGGAGCAGCATCTATGGGCCATCGTTGTTGCTGCGGGCCGGGGCGTTGATAGCGGCCGCCAGGAAATCCGGGTACGCGGACATGCCGTCCCGGTCGGTGGCCGCTTCGAGTCCCGTTCTGCGGCCGGCTCATCGCTGAATGTGACCGGTCGTCTGTCCTGCGGATCGCAAGCTGCCGCGCCGCTTCCGGTGCTCGTGCCCCCGTGTTGCAAACAGGACCGTCAACAGGGCTGCACCTGATGCCGTTACCTTCACGTTAGGTGCGCCAGAGCCGGCTGGTTAGTCCATGTTGATGTGGGGGAGCATGGCGCGGACTTGGTCGACTTCGGCCGGGAGCATCGGGCCGTCGTCGCCGAATTCGTCTAGGCCGGTCAGCCGGGTGAGGGCTGGCATGGCGGCGGCGAATGCGAACATGGGGGCGGTCAGGTCTTCTCGTTCTATGTGCAGGTGCCGCAGTTCGGGCAGGCGGCGCAACTGGTGCAGGCCGTGGTCGGTGTAGGAGCCGTCGAGGAGCGCGAGGTATTCCAGGGCGGGCAGGTCCGCGATCGCGGACAGGGCGTGGTCGTTAAGCCGCCCGGGTCCGTCGTCGTTGCCGTGGAGCCGGAGCGATTCCAGAGCTGTCAGTTCCGCGATCACCTCCGGGGCGTCATCGCCGAGGTCGTCGAGGTAGAGGCGAAGGCCCGCAGGCCCGGTGCGAGATGAGCGACGGCCGCGAAGGAGGCCGGGACCACCTCGCCCAGGCTGAGCTCGCGGACGCTGCCTGCGGGCAGGGCGCGCAGGAATTCCAGGTCCACCGGATCGTCACCGGTCTCGACGCTGTAGCTTTCCTTCCCGGGCTCGCCCCAGATGCTCCTGGTGTTACCGGCGGCGCTGCCTGGCATTGTGCGCTGCCAGGTAACCCTGTGCCGGGCTCGTCCGGGCCGGATCGCCCGCCGCCGCCGTCGCCGTGTCCCCAACGGGGCCGCCCAGTCGCCAGCCCTCCCGGAACTGGAGACGGTGACCTCGACTACATCATTCACCTCGAGGGTGACCGCAGTCCCGTCCGGCACCTCCACCACGCCAATGGCAAGCAGATGACCCTGTCCGCCCGGCTCCAGGGCGTCCTCCCACTCGACCTCGCCGACCGCGATCTCCTCCGGGAACCGCAACGCCGTCACCCGATGCCCCCTAGCCACCTAGCCGCACCCGCGCCGGGCACCCATGTCCTGGCAAACTGCATCGTCGCCGGACCTATCCCGGTCTCGTAGCCCAAACCGGATTTGAACCGGCGCTACCGCCTTGAGAGAGCGTAGTCCGTTCAGCCAGCCGTCGTGCTCGACGTGGATTTGTCCGGCAACGGCGCAGGAACTCGGCTCCTGTTCAGCTGGGTGTCGCTGGACACGAGGTCGGCTGCCACGGAATGTCGTCTCGTACCGGCCTTGCCCGATCGGTGGGAGCTGGTTCGGCGGTCAAATGACGGTCAAAGAGGTCGCGGATCCGGGCCGACAGCGGCTCGGCGGTGATCGCACGGCCAGCCGGTGAATCGGTGGATGACGCGGGCGTTCCTCCCGTCAATCAGGAATTCCCCGCGTCCCCGTCCGGCCAGGCGGGACTCACCAATAGCTGGGCAAGCTCGCCCGGCCTGGCAGTGTCATCAGGCCGAGGACCATTTCGCCTGCCTCAGCCACATTAATGGCACCCCCCGCCAGGATGATAACCCTCACGACTGTTGGCTGGTAAGGCGCAAGGTCCCGATCGCTTTTCCATGGGCGGCAGGAAGGTAAGCATTCAGGTCTGTCGGCCTGCGTTGTTGAGTGACTGCTTATTCGCTGTGCGTAACGGGTTCCGGGCGCGGTTCAGGCGCTGGCGGGGACGGGTGGTATCCAGGGGTTGCCGGCGAGGGCGTCGCGGATACCGGTGAAGACGTCGTGTCCGTGCTTGGCGGCGGTGGATGCGTAGCCGCGGATGGCGTAGCGGTGCCGGGTGGCGGTCTGGGAGCGGAGCCGGCCGCTGATCTTCTGCTGGGTCTTCGCCGGCCGGGCGTCGCGTTCGGCCTGGTTGTTCGTCGGCGGGATCGCGGTGTCGGACAGGAATCGCAGCACGTCGGCCTCGCGGTGCCTGAGGCATTCCAGCAGCAGCCGGCCTGGCGGCTGCGTGACGTTCTTGCCGGGCTCGCGGCGGACCTCGGAGAGGCCGGCGAGCACGCCGTGGCGGAACAGCCGGATGTGCCCGGCGGCCGCGTCTTCGGGCACGGCGCTCAGGCCACGGTCGCGGGCCAGGCTGGCCTGGTGGATGAGGGCGCGCAGCTCGCGGGCGATCTGGGCGGGCCAGGCCGCGTCCGGGTAGGACTGGGCGGCGTCCTCGACGTCCCTGAGCAGGTGGGCTGTGCAGAGCTGGTGGCTGACGCCGGTGAAGTGGTCGTAGTTGACATACCGGTCGTGCACGATGACAGTGCCGTGCAGGTCGGACCAGACGAAGTCCCTGAAGGAGGCCAGGGTCCGCTCGCCGAGGAAGTAATAGGTGAGCAGCCTGGTGCACGCCACGTGCAGGTACTTCTTGCTCGCCTTCGGGCCGGGCCCGGACCGGACCGGGGTCTCGATCCCCGCACACCACCCGGGCCAGGATGATCAGCGCCCGGATCGCCTTGTTCGCCACGGCGACCGCCCGGGCCGCGCGGGCCAGCAGGGAGTGCACCCAGCCGTCCGAGGGCCGGGTCCCGGTCATCGACTCCAGGATGTCCGCGCACCGCTCGACCGGGACGTGGTGCATCACCATCAAGAACACGCACCAGGCCTGGAAGTTCAGCCCGTAGGTCACCGTGCCCGGCGCCCCGGCCGCCTCCGCCGGGGCGGCGGCCACGTGCCGCCGGCCGCAGCCGCACTCCACCTCGTGCCGGTCATACTGGGTGGTCTCCGCCCGGGCATCGGGCAGGTCGGTGACCTGGTGGGAGTAGGTCACGCCCAGGTCCTGCGCGCCGGACAGGTCAGCGCCGCACCCGCAGGTGCCCTCCGGGAACACGTTCTCGGTCGCGTCCGGGTGGTCGTTCCACGCCAGGTACGCGCCCGGCGCGCCCGGCTGCTTGCCCGGCTTGCGCTTATTGCCGGCTCCGCCGCCGGGCCCTCCGCTCCGGCGGCTTCTTGCCCGGCAGGTCATCGGTGCTGGGCGGCATCGAGGAGTTCCCGCTGTTACGCGAGACCAGCCGCTCCAGCCGCGCCACCCGCTCCCTCAGCTCCGCGATGACCGCGTCCTTGTCCTCGTTCAGAAGCCGCAGCCGCTCGTTCGCCTCCCGCAACCCGGCGTTCTCCGCGCGCAGCCCGGCAGCATCACCGGGCACACCGGGAGTCTCGGGCGTATCGGGCACAACGTAACTTCAGCAGAGCCAGCCCTCCGTAAGCAACCCGACACGCTGCGCCGGCTAGCAAAACCCCACAGCACTCGCTCACGTCGGTATAGCGACACAACATTCGGTCCAGGGACCTGAATGTTTACGCAGGAAGTCGTCCTGAAGAGCTGACTGAGGCGAGATACGCGTTGGTTTATCGGCACCGCGTCCAGGTGATTGACCTCGACCTTACCCGAGTCGGGGGGCAATATTTCCCGTGAAGGGTTCCCTTCAACGGAGCATTACGGCAAGCTTTGGTTCAGCGACGGATGCTTAAACGCGCCGTGGGGGGTGGTTGCAGTTTTGAAGCTCTTAGCGATGCGCGTGCGACCGGAGCCGCCGATTGTGGTGTCCGCAGGAGTTCTCGGAATTGTGACTTTCTTCTGGCATGTCTGGATTGAAGTCCTGACCGGCTGGGATCGCGATCATCAGAACGGCCGCTCGGAGTGGCCGTTGCTGGCGTCTGCGGTCGCTGCGGGCTTGGCAGTGCTCGGCCACGTGCGGCTGCAGGCCGCCGTATCTGCAGGGGACGACAGCATCCGCGGCTGTCGGAGAGCCGCTCGTGATTGCCCTGGACATCGGTTCAGGGGAGGGGATCTGTCGTGACGATCTCAGATGAGGGTCTGGCGCGGGCGCGGAATATCAGCGTCGAGCAGCTGCGTCGTGTGCGGGCGAGTCGGGGGACGACAAACGAGACCCTGGCGGTGCTGCCTGATTCCGTGCTCCGGCAGGCGCTGCACCGGCTGGCTTGCCCCGGTCGTCCTGGCCTGCGGGCGGAGTTCCGGTACCGACAGGCTCGTGGCGATGGCGGCGAGCCGCCGCCGCTGTGGGCCGCCGAGACAGCGATCACCGAGCTTTTTGCTGCTATGGCGGGCGAAACGCGCACGCGGACGGCGGGAGTGCCGACAGGTCCTGTGGGCGCGCTGCCGGCCGAAACGGGGCTGAGCCTCGCGGCGTGGCAATGGCTCGGCCCAGGAAACATCGGAGGCCGCATCAGGGGCATCGTTATTGACCCGGGCGATCCGGGGCGGATGTGGGCGGCCAGCGTCGGCGGCGGTGTGTGGCACACCCAGGACGGGGGAGCGAGCTGGGCAGCGGTCGATGACTTCCTTGGCATTCTCGCCTGCGCGTGCATCGCGATGGATCCTGCTGACCCGCTTCGGATCTATGCGGGCACGGGCGAGGGTTTCTGGAACGGCGACGCCTTGCCGGGCAACGGGATCTTCGCCACTTCCGACGGAGTGACCTGGGCGGTGCTCCCGGCCACCAGGATCCCGGAGTTCAGTTACGTCAACCGCATCGCGGTGGCGGCGTCGGGGATAATGCTGGCCGCCACCAACAGCGGCCTGTTCCGCAGCACCGACGCCGGGGCGAGCTGGGCGCGCGTCCTGGCTGGCCTGATCGCGGACGTGAAGTTCGACCCGCGGGACAATGGGCGTGCCGTGGCTGGCGAGAATAGCGACGCCGGCGGGGGAGGCGGCGGGGTCTGGTTTACCACGGACGGCGGGCTTACCTGGACCGCGGGCACATACGCGACCGGATGGACCGGACGCGTGGAACTCGCCTACGCGGCCAAGGACCCGCGCGTTGTGTATGCGTCGGTGGCGATGGGCTCCGGGGTCATCTGGCGCTCGGCCGACGGCGGTGCGAGCTACCAGCCGAGAGGAACTCGAGGGCCGGACGGCAACGCGGCTCCGTATCTGGGTGATCAGGGCTGGTACGGCGACGCGATCTGGGCCTGGCGACCCCACTGACGAGAACCTGGTGCTCGCCGGCGGCATCGACCTGTGGCGCAGCACCGACGGGGGTGACACGCTGGCCGAGATCAGCACCTGGTCGGTTCATCCGCCGTCTCCGCACGCCGACCAGCACGCGATCGTCGCCCACCCGTCGTACGACGGCACTCGAAACCGGGTGGTCTTCTTCGGCAGCGACGGCGGGATTTGCGCCGCGCGCGACCTTCAGGCCGTCGGCCAGGAGGCTAACCGCCCTACCTGGCCGGCTGGACCGGCCTGGATAACTCCTTCGGCGTGACGCAATTCTACGCCGGCGCTGGCAGCACCGGCAGCGGGAAGATCATCGGCGGGGCACAGGACAATGGCACGCTTTGCTACGACCCGCAGCGAGGAGCAGAGAAGTGGACGACGATGTTCGGCGGGGACGGCGGCTTCTGCGCCTCAGACCCGGCTGATGCCAGCGTCTTCTACGGCGAGTACGCCTACCTGAATATCTACCGGAATACCGATGGCGGCGGGACCCAGACCGACTATATCTGCGGCCAGTTCTACGATGACGCCGCGCAGCAATGGGCCTGGAAGCCTGCACCCTACAGCATTCCCGACGCGCAGTCACAGAAAGCACTGTTTATCGCGCCGTTCGTGCTGGATCCCGGCCAGCCGGACCGCATCCTGGCCGGCGGATTGTCGCTGTGGCGAACGAACGACGCCAAGACCCCCAATACCCCGGGCACTGGGCCGAGTTGGCAACCGGTCAAGAACCCGGTCGTGCCCTCCGGAGGACACGCTCGGCTGTGAGATAAGCGCGGTGGCAGTCGCCCCGGGTGACTCCCGCGTCATCTGGGCAGGTCATGCCAACGGAGCCGTCTTCAGGACAAGCAACGGCACCGCCGGGTCCCCTGCCTGGCAGCCGGTCACCACCGCACCGTTCCCCGCCGCAGCGGTACTGCACCTGCATCACGATCGATCCGGTCTGGGATGACATCGTCTACGTGGCATTCGGGGGGTACGCCCGCGGCAACCTTTGGGTCACCCGCGACGGCGGCACAACCTGGAGCGACCTGTCGGCCACCTTGCCCACCGCGCCAGTGCGGGCAGTGACCAGGCACCCGCGGGACGGCGAACTCGTCTACGCAGGCACCGAGGTCGGCCTGTTCGCCAGCGAGGACTCCGGCACGACCTGGTCGCCCGCCAACCAGGGCCAACCAACTGCTCGGTCGACGGCCTGTTCTGGCTCGGCGAGAGCCTGATCGCCGCGACGCACGGCCGCGGCATGTACCGCATCGACCTCACTGGCGTATAGGAGATCGTCATGACCGCGCTGACCTCAGCCCAGAACTGGTATTTGATCTTGCTGACCATAGGCTCCCTGGCTGTCTGCCTCGTCTTCACGGCATTCCGCGCCCTGGCAACCCTGAAAAACTCTGGATCCGGCAATCGGGAAATCGGCTGGACATCACGAATGGGCCAGGGTGTCTGGGACTTCTCCCAGAGTTTCGCAACGAATATTGCCATCGTCGGCTCGGTACTCACCCCACTGCCCTTAACTTCCGGGACTTACGTCCGTTTCCGGGAGATTTGACGAGACGATGGTGAGGGTGTAATCAGCTGGCTCGCTGATCCATCTCCGTCGTTCGGCGGCGGTCCGGCCGGATGTTCGCTGGCGGTCAGCACGGCCGGGCGGGATGGCGGTGATCGCGGCGTCGAGGCTGGCGAGCGGGGCGTTCTGGCTGGCGGGGCGCTTGTGGCAGTGCGGGCAGCAGGTGTCGGCGGTGATGGCGGCGCGGGCGAGGGACAGCACGGCGGTGAAGCAGATCTCGCCGGGGGTCGCGCCGGCCGTGGCGGCGGCGCGGTCGGCGAGCCCGGCGATCATGTTGTGCGCGAGCAGCAGCGCCAGGCTTCCTGGCGGACCAGGACGGCAGAGCGTCCGCGCAGGACGCGGCCGGTGCCGCGGACGGTCTTCTTCAGGTGGAGGAACGCGATCTCGATGAGCCATCGTTTCTGGTACAAGACGGCGAGCTCGCCGGCCGGGTACAGGCCCGGGTCCAGGAGCGTGGTGAGCAGCCTGATCTGGGTGGTTTTCGTGCGGCCGCTGCGGGTGCGGGTCAGCACGGTGAAGCAGATCAGCCGCGCGATCGTGTCCGGCAGGGACGGGAGGGCGGGATCGCCGGCGTTCTTGCGGCGGCGGGACCGCATGCCGGCGCTCTCGCGCAGCAGCACCAGCTCCGATCCGTCTTTCAGCACGTCAAGGGTCTTGAAGGGGACGCACTTCGCGCCGTTCTTCACGCGCCAGGCCAGGTGCGCGCCGGTGCCGGAGAACCGGATCCAGCGGTCCATCGAGAAGAAGCCGCGGTCGGCGAGGTTCAGCTGCCCCGGGCCGAACGCGTCCTGCAGCCCGTCGGCCAGGGCGTTCTCCCCGTCGAGGTAGCCGCCGATGACGGCGGCTTTCCAGCGGCGGGTGCCCGAGTGCAGCAGCCCGACCAGGCGCAGCAGCGGCTTCGCGGCGGGGGAAGGGGTGCCGAACGCGTCCGCGAGCAGCGGGTCATTGAACAGTTCCAAGGTGGTGCCGTCGATCTGGGTGATTTCCAGGCCGAACGCGGTCCCGTCCTGGCCCGCGGGAATGTCGTCCCGGGCCGCGTCGGCCGCGAACATGGCCCGGGCGGGGGCCTCGCCGGACCGTTCCCGCGCCTTGGAGTAAGCCGGGCCGGTCGGCACCGGGGTGCCGGGCCTGACACCTGCGCCCGGCATGGCGAATACCAGGGCGAGGACCGCGTCGTAGCCCAGGACCGGGAACAGCGCCCCGGTGACCAGGCACAGCGCCGTGACCTGCGCGTTCAGCGCCCGCTCCAGCTTGTGACGGTGCCCGGCCCCGGCGGCCGCGGCGATCGCCCCGCTAGCCAGCAGCGACTCCAGCAGGCTCTCGCGCCGCAGGTCAGCCAGCCATTCCCCGTCCTCCCGCAGGCCCGGCCCGGCCGCCACCCGGGCGGCCAGGCCCGCCTCCGGCGGGCCGCCCGCATCATCGCCGGCAGTGGACGGTACAGCGACGGGCATGGCAAAATGCGCAGGCAACGAGGCTCCTGTGACTGGCGATCATGGATTCGACACCCACGTCATAGCAGGGGCCTCGCCGCATTCACCGGACGCGCCGCAGCGCCGGCCGCAATCGTGACTCACCCGTAACACAACACTAAGAACCGGACATGCAGGAACAGAAGTCACGGAAGTAAAGGGCAGTGGTACTCACCCTTGTCCTCACCTCAGGCGCCCTGCCAAGTATCCCACCAGCATCCTGCCAGGCGGTTCATACGGCGGGCTGGCGGTCTTCTTCGGAAGCGAGGTAATCATCGCTCCGCTGCTCTACAACGGAACAGCCCAGAGAGTAATCGTTTCTCCCAGCGACTTGGACGCCGCCGCTGAGTATCACGGCACTGTCTGGGGGTTCCTCCTAGCCGCCCTGCTCACGGAGTGGGGACTTCTCGGATCCATTGCCACCGTTTTCGTGACATTGCTCGAACTATACCTTGCCCACAGCCTTTCCCTGATCCCGCTGATATTGCTGGCTATCACGCTGCTCGCATCCATGATCTTTTTCGGCCGTTACAGCTGGGTCAAGATCGACGGCACGATCAACGACCAGCTTGACCCGGCGCAAAATACAGCCAGGATCCAACGAAATACCGCAGCCAGAAAAACCAACAATCTGACGGTGGAGTCGACCGAGGAGAAGCCGCTGCCGCCGCCACCGTCGCCCCGGTGGTCCCTCCTCTAGCCTCAGGAATGCCGCAGTCATCGGGTCGCGGACATCAGGGCCGGGGGGGCGACTCCGTCACGAGCACGTCCCGCACCAGGTCGTGAGGAACAGACAGCCGGGCCGGGCAACCCTGCCCCGAGAACCGCGAACCAGTGCCGAGGCTGCGGTCCTCAAGTCAGGGAACTGGCGGGACCGGGGCTGGGAAGTACGCGAGCACGGGGCTGGCGCCCCAGCCGGAGTTTCCGGGGCCGGTGTTCAAGGTGAAGGCAGCGGTGCCGGGCGGGTACTGGTGCTGGATGGTGCCGGCCACGCCCACGTTGTGGGCGCGGACGCCGCTGATGTAAGCCCCGCCGGTTGTCTCGGCCTGGAAGACGACGGTGCCGACGTGGTTGATGTAGGCGCCCTCGATGGTCAGGCCGTTGATCGGAAAGCCGTCGCCATTGCCGCTGACCAGCTCGAACACGCTGTAAGGCGTGTCGAGGACGGTCGTGTGCGTGATGTTGATGGTGACGCCGGTAATCGGGTAGTTGTAGGAGTCGATCTGGATCGCGCTCATCGGGCGGTGCCAGTTCGGGTTCATCGCGCCGGTCCTGATCAAGGTGTTGCGGGTCACGGTGATCGTGCCGGCCAGCGGCGTGAAGCCCGTCCCGGTGAACTGCTGGTTCGAGATCGTCAGGCCGCTGCCGAGAGCGTTGGTATCCGCGATGACGTTCCCGCTGATGGTGTTGTCTGTGCCGCCGTACTCGGCGATGCCGTTCGCGAGGTTCGGCTGCTCGACGGTGTTGCGGGTGAGCGTGTCGCGGGTGTCGGCGACCGGATGGGACCAGATGGCCAGGCCGTCGTCGCCGGTGTTCCTGATCAGGTTGCCCTTCACGATGACGCCGGTCGCGTTGCCGTCGAGGTTGATGCCGTCGGCGTCGGTGTCGAGGATGATGTTGTCGGCGACGGTGACATCGGTGTTGCCGAACCGGAGCCACAGGCCGGCGTTGGTGTTCTGGATCCACAGGTTCCTGACGACCGAGCCGGTGCCGAGCGAGCCGTCGATGGCGTTCTTGGTGCTGAGGTCGTGACGGCCGATCGTGGAGCCGAGGATGGCGAAGTCGCGGAGGTTGACCGGGCCGCGCACCGCCGCGGTGTTGTGAATGAACTCGTCGGTGAGCACTTGCGAGTACCAGGCGCCGGCGCCCTCGATCGTGGCGTTCCTGACGTGAAGGGCCGGGGCAACCAGGTACCGGCCCGGCGGGATCCACACGCTCTCGTGCCTGGCCCGGGCCAGCGCGATCGCGGCCGCGAACGCGGTCGCCGAGTTAGCCGTCCCGGTGGGATCGGCGCCCTGGCTGGTTACCGAGACCGAGTGTGCCGGGCGCAGGAGCGGCCGGGCGACCTGGTAGAAGTCGGCGAGGTTGATCGTGTACGGCACGGCGGTGTCACCCGGGCCTGCCTGGAGGCGCACCGTGTCGCCCGGGCTGAGCTCACGGGGCAGCAGCATCCGGGCGTCGTTGAAGAAGTGGTGGGTCAGGCTGCCGGCGATCTGCGGCGTGGTGATGTAGCTGTACGCCGAAGTGAGCTGGAGTTCCTGCCTCAGTTTCGCGCCGTTGACGTACACCGACAGGGTGCCGGATGCGCCCTGGGCCAGGGCGTAGTCGACGTCGATGGCGTTCGCCGGGCTGGTCAGGATGAACTGGACGTACTGGCCTGGTGCGGTGAGCTGCACGGCCTCGCGGCCGACGGCCTCGCTGGCGAGGGTGCCCTGGGTGTAGCCGGGGCCGATGACCGAGCCGTTGGTGCTGGCCTGTGCGCCGACGGCCAGGTACTCGGTCAGGCCGGTGAGGTATTCGCCGCCGTGAATGCCGGGACCGATGGCAGGCAGCGGTGCTGGTGCTGGCCCGGCGGGCGAGGCCCGCGCCGTGGCGATAGTTAAGGCTGGCCCGGCCAGGAGCGCGGCCAGGCAAGCGGCGATGACGCCCCCGGCGCAGGGCCGGGAAACACGGCAGATTGGCACGGTAATTCCTTTGGCCGGTGGGGGCGGGCGGGCCACCGGTGACTATCATGCCCGCGTCGGCGGAAATTCCACAGGGCAACCAGGGCGTACTGACAGCACGCCAGGACCTCCCAGCCACCCGCCCGAATGGCAACCCCGGCCGCGCCAAAGTCACGCGGCAGCCGGCGACCCGCCTCGCCACACGGCGGCGAAAGACCGGGTGCCTGGTTTCTAGCTCGAATCCGGCGAGTTGTGCCATGAGGTCTAGTCCTGAGGGCCAGATGTAGCGGTGCGGGCTTGCGCCAGAGCCGGGCCTGCCTTCCGGTGCCGAAGGTGAAGTGGTGCGAGACGAGTTGCTGGTGCAGCACGTCGAAGCTGTCACTATCGCGATCACCCACCAACCGGCATCTGAGAAAACTCGTCAGCAAACTTCGCGGCGTAGAACTCACGGTCGCAAGGCAGCGGATTCACCAGAGCTTGCGAAATAATCTTGCTTTCGCCACCGTAATAGTCAGTCTCACCGCGTACGATCGGCTGTCGCGTGCCCCCGGCCATCCAAGGAGGATGACGATGTTCGAGCCAGTCGTAGTCCCCGGGCAGGGAGAAGACCCTTCGGCTGAGCTGCTGCTCGCGGAGGTCGCGGGATGGGTCCACAGCCGTCCACTGCAGGCACTCGTCCGCCGGTTCGGCGGTGACGTTCCGGTCGGCAGCCTGGCGGCCGGGCTAGCTTATCTCGGTGAGTTTACCGCGGTTAAGTGGAATTTCCGGCACCGGGTCAAGGAAGGCCCGCTCGAGCGCAACCAGATCGACGCGGACGCCGTTGAGGGAGCTGACGAGCAGTTCGTCGTGGCCGCGGCGAGCGCGCTTGGCCTCGTCGCCCCGCGTCCGCCCCGGTACGACCGTTACGATCACGTCGTTACCCTGGGCGGCCTTGTCGGCGCGAACGTCTGGCGTCCCGCATACGCCGCCTACCTTCTCGATCACGGGACAGTGGCTCCCAACGTGGTGGGCATAAGCGCGTACAGGAATCTCACCCGGAACTACGCAGATCCGCAGCGGGACGAGTTCAAGCTGCTGGACGCGTTCGGACTTCCGCAGCGGGAATACGAGTGGGAGGTTATGGAGGACGGACTGCGACGTGCCTTCAGCCTTCCGCCCTTCACCGTAGAAGCGCAGAGCGACCCGTCGGCCGAGGGCTCGGCCCGGTTCCGGGTGGCCTCAACCTCCGCCGCCGGACGTCGCGTATCCGTCGTGGTCGCACCGGCCCTCGTACCTGGTGGCCGGGCGGATACGACCGCGGGCTACTGCTACTGGGCCGACCAGGTGGGCCACGTTAAGCCGGGGGAACGCATCCTCGCGGTGACAACCTCCATCTACGTTCCGTACCAGCACGCGATAGCCCTGCAGCACCTCGCTCTTCCGTTCGGGTGCAGCGTGGATACCGTCGGCATCGACTTCGGCGTCATCCCCGCCGGCCCGGCTCAGCAGCAGTTTCGAGGGGCCCACTTCCTCCTGGAAATCCGCTCCGCCGTGCTGGCCTATCAATGGCTGGTAACCAGGCTGGCGGAATCGACGCCGGAGGGTCGAAGGCGGGAACCGCACAAAAACTTGCGCTGAACCGGATCACCACGGCCTCCATGGTGTTCGGCTAATCAGGAGCTGCCGCCCGAGCCTGGTGCGCCAGCCGCAGCAACCGGAATGCGGCGCGCAGGGTAGCTCTGAGTTCTTGCAGGTAGTCGCGTCCCGCCAGGTCCCGGACCGACGGCAGCGAACTGCCGGCGTCCGTGCCGCAGCAGTACACCGCAGCGTCACAGCCAAGCCCCAGCACGAGGCCCGCGACAAGATGCTGATAAGGGACGTTGATCTGGGTGGTTACGATGAGGACGTCGTGCTCGCTGTTCAGGCCGACCGCGTCCGCCCAGTACTGAAGCTGGTCCCCGGTCTTCGCCCGCCGGGCCTCAGGCATATCAGAAGGCGCGATCACCACCTCGGCCGCGGGCCACCGGTAGCGGGCGGATGCGGCGTAGAGAGTCGCGCGCTGCTCCGGATCCGGCGCGGGACGTGTCTCCTCACTCGACAGCGGCGGCCCTAGACGGAATGCCTGACGGGCAGCCGCCAGGATTACCCCTGCTTCGTCAGCGAAATGTCCGAGTCCCGCTTCCGCGGCCTGCTCGGACTCGGCCCCGACCAGTTGGCGATGTGCTCCGAGGAGGACCACCGAATCAGGCCGCACCCCGCCGCGGATCAGTTCCGCGGCATAACGGGCCCGGCTGACGCACGCCGCAGCCTGGCCGGACAGCACAAGCAAATAAGAGAATTCGCTCTTGGTAACGGGGACTGAGTCAACCAGACCAAGCTCACGGGCGGCATTGATAACCAGGGAGTCCGGTATCAGCCTTCCGTTGACTTCAGCGGGAACAGCCTCGATGAAGTGACGCTCGCGATTCTTGCGGAAGTCCCAGTCCACAGATCGCTGGGCAAGTTCACGGAGCAGGCCAAGGGTAGTCTTTTCGGTCGGCCATTCCCAGCCACTGGCAGCGGCCAGAGCACGCATTGGCGGCGACGTAGCCCAAGTTCGCAGAGCCTTATCCAGTTGTTCCGGGGCGCAGCCGCCACGCCGGCCAATTGTCAGTGCGACAGGAGTGAACCAGGGGTCTGAAGATGATCTTACCGGCATCGATATAATCCCTTAAATTGCGGTTCCGCGTCAAATATGAGTTGGCGGATAGTAACTTAAGCTGGGGGATAAATGACTAAAGATGAGCCGAATGACGCCGTGCCCGGGCCGTGGGTCTGGAACCGGGACGACGGATACCGTCCGCTCGCCCGGTTCGCCAGCGTAACCGCACTTCAGGGGCTCGACCTACACGATAGGGAGGCATACCAGGCACTGGCCGCGATGATAGCGGAACCAGGGGCCGACGTCCCCCGTGAGGTGCGCGAGATTACCGCGCGCTTGTATGAGCGGTTGCGGAGCCGCGGATACCCGTACGCCGCGCCGTGGGGTTACCACAACCGCGAGCAGTTGATCCGGGACCCGGTCGCCATCCACCAAGACGCGGGAACCTGCCTGGACCTGTCGCTTATGTTCGCTGCGATGCTCGCCGCGGTTGGCCTGAGTGCCTTCATTGTCATCCTGCACGGCCGTTACGACGGCGACCATGCGCTCGTCCTCGTCGATCTGGCCAACACCCCACCAGGGATCGGCCGTCCGGCCGAGCAAGGCAGTGGTTTGCCAGCGCCGATAAGCCCGGAAGAGTTCGCCCGCGTGATCGGGGTCTGGCGGCTCATACAAGATCAAACTCCCGTTGTCCTCGCCGAAAACGGACTGGCTATCGAGGTCACCGCCGCCTGCCGCAATCCGAATGCCGACTTCGATGACGCTTGTCGGCGGGGAGCGGAGCGGATCACCGATCGCGGCTATCAGGAGGTGCATCTCATTGACGTCCTCACCTGCCATAAGAAAGACGCGGACGCGCCGCTGCCCGGGCATCGCCCGGCGATCTACCCGAGCCTCCCGCCCATGCCGCCGTTCAGCAGCTATAGAAGTCGGGCTGAAGTAACGAAAAAACTTCGTGCGGCCGTGGGGACCGTCGTTCTCCTCGGCGACTCCGGTACCGGCAAGAGCATGCTCGCGCATCACGTGGCGGCCACCGTGAGCCACGGCAGCGGCTGGTTCCTTGACGCGTCCACCGAGGAGGCGCTGACTGTTGCCCTGGCCACCCAGGAAGCCCAGGCGAAAGGCCTGCCTGCCGAGTCTGTTGACGGCGAAAGCGTGAAGGTGCTCGCCAGGGTCGCCCTCGACCGGCTCCACCGGTCGGCGGGCCCGTGGGCAGTCGTCCTCGACAATGCCAACGAGGGTCCGAAAGGACTTAAGTCCCTGGCCCACCCGGTAGCTGAGCGGGGCCAGCTGCTCATCATCACGACCACGAACAAGGACTGGGACGATGGTCGGCACACGGTCGAGCGGCTCCCTGTCCTGCCAGACGACGAAGTCACGGCGATGATCGACGCCGCCGATACCCCGGTTGGCGCGATCGCGGGCCGTCCGCTTCTCATCGACGCGAGCCGCCGGTTCCGCGAAGCGGCAGGCCGGTGGTGGTGGACGAGCCAGCCGGTGGATGCTGACTCGGCCCCGGAAGCCTTCTGGTCGGCAGTGGAGGGCGAACTAGATAACGGCCATGTGCGGGAGGTCGCCCAGGCCATCAGCTGGCTTCCCCCGGTCCGCCTTCCAGCAGCGGCACTCATGTCCGTCGCCGACGGCCAGACGCAGTCAGCAATCGCTCAGCTCAGGGCTCTCGGCCTGATCGACGCGGAGGGCAGCGAGCTGACCATGCACCGGCTGTTCCGCGCAGCAGTCCGGGCTTCAGCGCTTCGCTCAGGCAGTAACGCGCAAGCCGAGCTAATCGGTCAGCTGTTGCAAGATGATCGCGTGCGCCGGGTCTTGGAATTCGCGGCGGACCTCCATACGGCACGCGAGATGGGCGGCGTTCTCGACTCGGCGCGCAACCCTCAGGTAGCGACGGTCGGCCTGTACGCGCTGGGCAAGGTGTTCGAGCGGCACGGGACTTCCACAGACTCGGCCGACTGGTACGCGAAATTCACCGGGCGGGTCGGCTGGGTACTCGGCGGCACGATTTCCGACGACCTGCGCTTGCGTGTCGTGGATGCGCTGGCCGGCATGGCTCGCGCCGTGGGGCGGGGACTGAGCGGGTCCCGCGACGAACGACTGCGCTCGCTCAGCAATGCGATTCCCTGGACCGAAGATGCCGAACGGCTTTGCCGCGGCCACCGTGATCTCGATTCAGTGAGGGCGGCAACACACGCCAAGGCCACCCGCGGATTTCTGCTCAGGAAGCGCGCCAGCCTCGAACCAGATGGAAGTGCCAGCGGGCTGGACTTCCTTTTGCAGGCGGAGAAGGCACTGCGGGAAAGCTACGACGAGCGGACCAGTCAGTTCACGGATGCCCCCGAGCTAGACCGGAGCCAGTTCAATCTGGCCGGACTTGAGATAAGGCTCGCTCAGCGGGACCGCGCATCCAATGTGGAGTCGCATCTCAAAGAGTCGTGGCGGCACTACACAGAGGTTCTGGATACACGACGGCGGCGATACCGGACCGAGGAGCTCGAGGAAGTCGTCTGCTGCATCAACGGGCAGGCAATCGTGCTCTACTACCAGGCTGTCCTGCCGCCGGGGAGCTGGGCCGACAAAACCGCGCTGCTGCGCGCCGCGGCCGAGCTGGCCGACGAGGCGGTCGCGATCCGCCAGCGGCTCAGCGGCATCACGGACGACCCCAACACCGCTAAGAGCCTGCTCTTGCAAACCAAGATCAGCCTGGCCCGGCTGGCCGTCATCGAGGCAGCTGGAATTGACGCGGACCGCGACGAGGCAGCGATCGAGGCATTCCGCAAGGAAAAGAAACAGCTCCTCGCGCTTCCCGACGACGTGCTCTCTGACGATGAGAGCCCGGCATGACAACCGACTTGAGCAGGCTGGCCGGACGAATCGCGGAAACGCTCATCCAGTTGCTGCCGACGGCTGACTGGACTGGAGGACTAGCCGGCGAAGTCGCGCGGATCCTAGGCGGCGGCGCTTCAGCACAAGTCACAGCCATGAGCAGCGAGCTGCGCGCATCCCGTAACCTGCTTCGCCGCGCTGGCTCTGAACGCAAGGACGAGGCTGAAGGAGAACTCTACGAGCAGTGGGGGCACCGGCTTGAACTGATCCTGGCCGGGGTTCCCGACCCGGTGGAGCGGGCGGAGGCCGTCCTCGCGGTACTCCAAGCGGCCGGGGGTGGTCTCCGCAGCGGCTGGTATCAGTCAGGAGGCGGAACTCCCAGGCTCGATACGCCTCGCCCGACAAGGTCCGCGCCGGACAATGATGCGGGAACGGGGCCTGTGGACCAGGGCGAAACTGGCGGGAGGTACCTACGCGGCCGTTGTCCTGGGGTCGTCGCGGTTGGCAAGCCCTTCAGCCTGATCGCTGATATCGTTCGATACGATCCGGGTGCCGCCACCCGGCTCCTGCCGTTCGACGTCCCGGCGGACGGGGCCGACGTTCTCCTGAACCTGCACGCTCCGGGGCTGCGGCTGCTCGGTGACCAGCGGCTAACCGTGCATATCCCGGCCGCTGGCGACTCCGCGCCGGTGATGTTCGAGTTGCGGTCGGATGCGGAAGGGCCCGCGATCCGTCTCTATCACCGCGTGGCGCAAAGGGACTTACCTCGGGGAGCTACTGATCAGCATCACCGCCGTGAGGGATCGCGCCGGCCGCGACATGGAGTTCCATTCCGAGATATCGGCCGAGTCGACTGAGGGTGCGGTCAGTCTGGTTGTCCGGTACGACCGGGAACTGAACGCCTACAGATTCGAGTTCCGGGACGAGGATTACCCGAACGAAGTGGTAAGCAGGCTCTCATTCGATCCGCGCCACCGAATCGAAGAGCTCGTTGCCGGACTGGACCGGCTCGCGGCCGGCCGCTCCGGCTACTCGAAGAAGCAAGCGCGCGATTACCTGGTCCAGGCGGGCGCGGGGCTATGGCACGAGTTGATCCCGCCGGAACTGCGGGAGCAGTTCTGGGACCGTCAGGGCCGGATCCGGCAGCTCGCCATTCTGAGCGACAAGGACACCGTTCCCTGGGAACTGCTGTACCCGAGAGACCCCGGTCACGACGAAGGTTTCCTCGTGGAGCAGTTTCCCGTCACCCGCGCCATATTCGGAAAGCGGCCTACGTCCCGGCTCGGTCTGTGGCCGGTCCGGTTCGTTCTCCCGGCGAATTCGCTTCCTGGGACGGATTCGCTGCCAGCGGCAGAGGCTGAAGTCTATGCGCTACGCCGCCTGCTTGACCCTTCGCAGCCGCGCGAGGCCGTGGTTGAGGATCTCACGTCGCTTCTGGAACTGATCAGGGGCGGCGACTTCGGCCTGCTCCACTTCGCCTGCCACAACAGGTTCGACCCTGATGACGAGGCGGCCATCGATCTCGGCGGAGTCCAGTTCACCCCGACGTTCCTGACGACCGCGGCGATCGACAAGGTGCTGGCCCCGTCGGCGCCAACCGTCTTCATCAACGCCTGCCGCAGCGCGGGACTGGCGCCGAAATACAACCGGCTCAGCGGCTGGGCCAGCCTTTTTCTCGATGCGGGGGCCGGGGCCTTCATCGGGTCGCTATGGGCCGTGTCGGACGGGACCGCGCGCGAGTTCGCCGAGGAGTTCTACGGAGAGCTCAAGCGTCATGTCACCTTTGGTGAAGCAATGAAGGCCGCCCGGACGAAGGCTGCTGCTCACGCTGAGGACCCGACCTGGCTCGCCTACAGCGCCTATGGCGATCCGCGGGCGAAGATTGCACTTCCCTGACAGGACAAGAAGAAAGCTGAGGGGATTAGAATCCCTGACCCCCTCGATGCGAACGAAACGATCCAGTGGTTCATAGGCGCGTCTCGCCGTCCCGGCCGCGTTCACGTCTGGCTGACCGGCTGGCGCTGTCCGTGACGCGGGCAGGGGCGTGACGGCAGGTTTATTCTGGTGTCATGTCGCTGACTGTGCACCTGCCCGGAGATCTGGCCGTCGCGCTGGAGGCCGAGGCTGAACGCCGGGGGCAGAGCGCCGATCAGTTGGCCGCCGATCTTCTGGCCGCCCAGCTGCCGCGGCCTGGTGCCCGGCGGATGCTGGCGTTTGCGGCTGTCGGCTCGTCTGCTTCGGGCCGGGATGCTGCGGATGCTGACGACATGCTCGCTGAGGGGTTCGGGCGCGATCACTAGTGCTGATCGTCGGCACCGGTCCGCTCGTGGCCACCGCCGACCGGGCTGACAAGGACCACGCCGTGTGCCGGGCGCTGCTGGAAGGCGATGACGGGCCGCTGGTGACTACCGCCCTGGTCATCGCCGAGGCTGCGTACCTGATTGACCGGTAGCTTGGTCCGAAGGCCGAGGCCAGCCTTTATGAGTCCATCATGGGCGGGCAGCTGGAAGTCGCCGGCCTGGACCGCGAGGACTGGGACGCATCGCCGAGCTGGTCAGCACCTAGGCGGACCTGCGGCTGGGCGGCACCGACGCTTCGGTGGTCAGGCTTGCCGAGCGTTCCGGCACTACCCGGGTCGTCACCCTCAACCACCGCCACTTCAGGGTCGTCCGTGATCTTGAGGTCACCAGCTAGCGCGAACCGTCGCTGCATGAGGGTGGCCGGCAGGTAAGGCCGCATTACGGCGACGATGGCGGGCGGGAACCACCGCGCCGAGTGCAGTACTCAGCACAGGACTCGCCGACCTGGGAGCCCAGGCGGTCATCGCTTTCGCGGCGACCACCTTCATGCTCGGCAGGTACAACGCGCATCTGCTCAACGCCGGCGGCGCCGCCATCGTCATGCCGGTGGCGCTGTTCTTCCGAGGGCTGGTCCCGATAATCGTCGCTGAACCATCTTCGCGCTGATCTTTCATCGGCCTCGGATTGCTCGCGATCGGCGCGAGCGCAGCGAACACGACCTTTACCGAGGCGGGCGGCTTGGTCTCCATCGCCTTCGCGGTCCTGGGCTGGTACCACGCAGCCGGCACGTCATAGCCGCCACCTTCGGCCGCGCCCTCCTGCCAGGGATCCCTCCGCCTGCAGGTCAGCTGCACCGGCATCCTTTCGCCAGGCAGCTGTGCGAGAGGAGGCCGAGGACACCCCGGCCCCGGCCTAAGCCATCGGAGGTTCATCTGGCGGGCGTCCCGATGAACCCGTGCCGAGGCTCGATCTGCCTGGCAGTTGGATACCAGGTCCATAACCAAGAGGAAGCTCGCTCGCGGAACTGTGGAACGGCACCGCCTGGACCGTCATCCCGACGCCAGATCCCGCCTAGCCTGGACGAAACCATGCGGCAGGTGATACGCCGCTAGCTATGAGTTCAGTCATTGATGAGATGACCCACACGTCGGCCGCGGGCACCGAGGTGAAGACGTTCGCTCAGGGCACCGGGCCAACCATCCTGATCGTGCACGGCGGAATGGACGACGGGTCATCCTGGCAGAAAGTAGCGGGAATCCTGGCGGTCCGGTTCAGGGTAGCCAGGGTCGTCCGCCGCCAGTACCGGACCGACCTGCCGCCGCTTGAGCCCTACTCGATGGATGCCGAGGTGGACACCGTCCTGACGGTGGCCGCGAACCTCGCCGAGCCGATGATCATCGTCGGTCACTCATCCGGCGGCGTGGTCGTCCTCGAGACGCTGCTGGCGGCCCCTTCGAAGTTCGCGGGCGCCGTGCTTTACGAACCGCCGGTGGCCACCGGCGACGACACTGCACACGATGAGATCTTCGCCCGGATCAGGGCGGCAGTGAACGAGGACAAGCCCGGCAAGGCGATGCAGATATTCGTGCACGAGATCGTCGGCATGCCCGCGTCAGCCGGGCTCGCGCTCCGGGCGGTCATGGCGGGCTCGGCTAAGTTGCGGGCACTGGCACCGCGGCAGCTCAGCGACCTTGACGGCCTTGGAGTCCGGCTCGGCGGCTACGCCAGCATCGAGGTGCCCGTGCTGCTCCTTGGCGGCGACCGGAGCCCGGCCCACCTGGGCGACAAGCTCGGCGCTCTGGCTGAGACCTTGCCGGACGCCGAGCGGCTGGTGATGGCGGGCTGGGACCACGGCGCTCAGACCAAGGCGCCGACCGAGGTCGCCAGCGCGATCACGACCTTTGCCAGACGGGTTCTCGCTGGCTCCGGGCTCAGTCTTTCGTGAATTGCGCCGGTAAGGCTGCCGACTGGCGGCAGTAGCTGCAGTTCTCGGCGCATGCCGCCAGAACCGGTGCAAGATCCCTGCCCTGCATGCTGCTCGCCGTGGCATTGACGATCCCGGTGCGGCGGTATATATCTGCCGAGTGAATCCGGCGACAGACAGCGCTGCACGGCACTCCGAGGCGTGAATGCTGGCTGTGCATCGGCGGTCAGCAGACCTCGCTGGCGGGTAGTTCGTCAGTCCGCGAGTTCGCTCGTCCGCGTGTCTCCTCCTGCCGTTTCAGATCGCCTGATGATGGACAATCGCGGCTAGGACGACGGACAAACCACGGACAAATGATCAAGAAGGCCAGTCCCGGAGTCCGGTGACTGGCCTCTGACCTGCGGTAACGTGGTGGGCGGTACTGGGATTGAACCAGTGACCTCTTCCGTGTCAGGTTAGCTTGGGCAGGTCCGCGCTGACGGGGCCGCGACCTCGTTTGCCGAACCTGCCGCCACGGTCTTGTCCGCCCGTCATGACTGGGCGGTCAATTTATCGGCTGTCTCGCGGGCCTTTCTGCGTCCGAATGCCGGTTTAGGGCGGTCAGGATCGTCACTTGGTTGCAGAGGCCCCGGTCTACTTCCTGAGGATAAGGCGGAATTTAAGCGTTGCCGCTGGCTTGACGCCGTTCATGGCCATGAGCGTGATCGCGTAGGTCTTGTTCGCCTTGAGCGTCGGGGTACCGGAGATCGTGGCGGTGCCGTTCTTGTTGTTCACGAACTTCACGCCGGGGGGAAGTGCGCCCGATTCGCTGATCGTCGCGACCGGGTAGCCCGTCGTCGTCACAGTAAACGACTTCTTCTTCCTGTACGTAAAGGTCGTCTCGGCCGACGAGGTGATGGCCGGTTTCTGGTCAACGATGAGCTTGAACGACTGGCTCGCAGACCTGCCCACGCCGTTGCTGGCTGTGATGGTGAGCGGGTAGGCCTTCCCGGTGCCGTGAGCGGGGGTGCCGGAGAGGGTGGCGGTGCCGTTGCCGTTGCTCTTGAACGTGACGCCCTTAGGCATCGGGGCGGACTCCGTGATCGCCGGGGCGGGGTAACCGTTCGTCGTCACCGTGAAGGTGCCCGTCACGCCCACCCTGAACGTCACCGATCCCTTTGAGATGATCTTTGGCGCCACGGGCACCGGCGTGAGGACGTGCAGCGTGTCGTTGTGCTCGTCTGTAACGTAGACCGATTTGCCCGACGGGCTGATGGCCACCCCCGCCAGCGAACCGAAGCTCGTATTGCTGATCGTCGAGGTCACGCTGTTCGTCGCGGTACTGATCACCTGGACCGTGCTGCCGTCGCTGGTGAGGAAGATCGTCGTGCCGTCAGGGGTCAGCGCGATCTGATCGCTGTTGTAGTCGTAGCTCTCGGGGATCGTTGCGACAACCTTGTCCGTCTTCGCGCTGATCACCAGGAAGCCGAACGCGGTCGCGTCGTAGAGGGTCTGGGCGTTCGGGCTGAGTGCCAGGTCGCTTGTGTAGCACGGCGTGCCGGTTTTGATGTTCTTGACGGCGGCGGTGCTCGGGTTGATTACCGAGATGCCCTCGCTGGTGCTGACATAGACGGTCTTGCCGTCCGGGCTGACCACGACGCCATCCGGGCTGTCTTGTTCGCCGTCGTCTCTGGAGGCCACGTTGATCGTGTTAACTGCGGTGCTGCTGGCCAGGTCCACCACCGACACCGTGCTGTCGCCCGCGTTCGTGACGTAGGCGGTGCTGCCATCGGGACTGAGCGCGATCTGGTCCGGCTGATCGCCGACGGTGATCGTGTCCAGCACGGCGCCGGTGCCAGCGTCGAGCACGTAGACCTTGTCGCTTCCGAAGTCCGGCAGGTAGATCCGCTTGCCATCCGGGCTGACCGCCAGGTTCGAGTCGGATTCCTCGCCGAAGTCAGCCGAAGTGAAGTCAGCCGGCAGCGGCCAGACCGCGGTCACCTCGCCAGTCTCGGTGCTGACGACGCTGACGCTAGCAACGGAGATGTCGTTGTCAGTGTTGTTTACGACGTAGGCCTGCTTCCCGTCCGGGCTGAAGCCGACAACATAAGGACCAGAGCCGATGGTGGGGAGGGTGCCCCTGACCGTCGCCGTCCCGGTGCTGATATTCCACACCTGCCCGATGCCGCTGCCGGTACCGACCACATAGGCGGTCTTGGCATCGGGTGTCAGCGCGACGTCGGCTATCGTCGCCGAGGAAATCGGAACCGCGCTGACCGTGCCGCTGGCGGTGGCCACGATCGTGACCTCGTCCCCGGCCGCGATGTAGAGGTCTGACCCGCCAGTGCCGAGGGCGGAACCGCTGAGCGAGGCGATTTCGTAGCTGAAGTCGCCGACCCCGGTGATGTCCTTGGTCTCGGCGTTGCCGGCGGTGGCGACTACTTCCACCGCATTGGCGGACGGCTCGACGACGTACAACGCAGAGCCGTCCGGGCTGACGTGCAGGCCGGCGATCTCGCCGTAGGCGTAGTTGAGCCCGGTCACCGTCGCGGTGACCGCGTACGACGAGGTGGAGATCACCTCGACGCTGGCGGGGTCATCACCAGAGACGACGTACAGGTCCTTGCCGTCAGGTGTCAGCGCGAGCGCTCCCGGCGTGGTCACCGTGATCGTGCGCGCCACCGTGTTCGTGGTGAGGTTCAGGACCGAGACGATACCGAGGCTGGGATGGGAGACGTACGCCGTCATCCCGTTCGGGCTGATCGCCAGCGCGCCGGCGTTGCCGTTGGCCGTGCCGATGGTGGCCGTCACGGTGCTGGTCGCGGTGCTGAAGACGGACACGGTGCCGTTGGAGTTGAGGATGTAGATGTCGGTCCCGGCCGGATTGATCGCTTCCGCGGCCGGCCGGTCCAGACTGGCGGCGGTGACCTCCTTGGTAATGAGGCCCGAGGCAGTGCTGACCAGGAAGATCGCATTGGCCTGGTCATCGAAGACATAGGAGGTCTTGCCGTCCGCAGAGACCACCACGCCGGTCGGATCCGTCAGGGAGCTTATGGTGCTCACCGCGTACGGCGCTGTCGACGCCCCGGCTGGAGGAGCCGTGGCAGCGACGCCCCCCACTGCCAGCCCGGCGACCGCCGCGCTGCCGAGCACACGAAACGACCAGTCGAGAACTCGCATGGCAATCACCCCCGCCGCTCTCTGCGCAGCACGGCTACGCAAAGCCCTCCCCAGGACGCGCTTATCTTTTCACATTCCCGACGAATTGGTCAAGCTCCGCGAGACGACTCAATACGGGCGCCCGATATGAGCGTGCTCGCGAGCCCGGCGCTGTGGCTGCGGCTTAGCCTGGATCGGGAGGAGAACTTGCGGTTGACCCCAGCCCATTGCCGTCCGGCGCGCACGCATTCGGATCAGGTGTCACCTGAGCGATACAGCCTGTACCGCTCATTGTGATTTGGTCTCCACGCTGGACCGCTGTTCCGGCTTCAGGTCCGTGGCCTCTGCCCCATGAGCACGGGACGCAAACCCCAATGCCTCCGCATCCGCCGGTCCAAGGAGCCTCGCTCCCTGCCGAAGAACCGGACAGGCCGCCCCGGGGAGCCAATCGGCTCACGCCCAGCCCAGTGACATCTGAGTAACAAATGACCCTGGTAACAGCGCTGCTGGAGAGTGCGCGGCGATTCCTGGCCAAGGTGCTGCGGCACTCCGAGCCCTTCGACCCTGATTCGGATGACATGGCTCCGGAGCTAGTCGACCCCGACTTCGACGATGTGGCGATGGCCGAGGCCGCAGCGACGCTGGATTGGCCAGACGAATGTGACGACTTTCAGTGAGCCCCGCGCAAGCGCTCGCCTACCTGATCGTACGTTTGCCCGGCGCTGCTGTCGGATATTCCAGGTGCTGGAGCGACAGCTGATCAGCGGCGGGCTCCCGATCAGGGATATCGATCGCTTCGCGGCCATGGACATCGGCGCTGGGCCGGGACCCGGCCCGCGACGCTGCCAGCCTTTACCAGGCTCGGCAGATGGGAGCGGATCTGGGAGCCGACGGCATAACGGCTCGTATAGGCGCATTCGGTCCTCTGATCTGGCTTAGCGGCTCGGGAACGTCAGCTGTTGCCTGGATGTCATCACGTCACATCTGATGCCTGAACCCGCAGGCCAAAGTTCGGGCCTGGCATCGCCGGGCCGCTCTGATGACAGGTGCCGCAAGATCCGTCTGCTGACGTTCGATGTCATCGGCTCACGCCCGATACCGGTGACAACTGAGTGACAAATGATCTTGAACGGTCATCCGAAGAAGATGATCAAGCCTCTGAACTGCTGTTTTGAGTGGAGCTGAGGGGATTCGAACCCCCTGACCCCCTCGATGCGAACGAAGCGCTCAGTGGGTTCATATGCTTGTCTCGCCGTGCTGCCCGTGTCTCAGAAACATGCGCATGCTAATGTATGTGCATGTTGACGCACCGGCTGCAGATTCTCATCGACGATGAACGCTATGAGCGGGTTAGCGCTCTCGCGCGGCAGCGCGGCACATCTGTCGCCGCCGTTATCCGGGAGGCGCTCGATCGTGGGCTGCCCGCGACGCAGCGGAGACGAGCCGCCGCGGCCCGGCGCATCCTCGACGCGGCGCCTATGAAGGTTGACGATTTGCTGGCCGAGCTCGATGAGCTCCGCGGACGTCACGCGTGATCGTCCTTGACACGACGGTCCTGGTATATGGGGTCGGTGTCGATCACCCGCTGCGCGAGCCATGCCAGCAGTTGATCCGCGCGATAGCGGGCGGAACGATCCTGGCGACCACCACTATCGAGGTTGTCCAGGAGTTCACGCATGTCCGCGCTCGACGTCGTGACCGCAGAGATGCTGCGGACCTTGCCCGCGATTACATCGAGTTGCTGTCGCCGCTGCTTATCGTCGAGGAGGCTGACCTGCGCGAAGGACTGCGCCTGTTTCAGGAGGGAACGGGCTTCGGCTCGTTCGACGCGGTCCTGGCCGCAGCGGCCCGCGCGGCAGGAGCTGAGGCGCTGGTGTCGGCAGACGCCGGGTTCTCCGGCATCGCGGCCATCCATCACGTCGTGCCTGACGCCGATGGCGTCCGCGGGCTGCTGGCCGCACGGGAAGAATAGGCTGCTAGCGCCTGCCCTTGGCTGGTGTCGTTGGTGGCTACCCGGATCAGGAGCAGTGACCCCCGGCGGAGGATCAGCATGCCGCAGCCGGGGCGGGCGCACGGTGGCGCGCTCGGTGCCGAGCAGCGCACCCTCGCGGGGTCGCCGGACAGGATCAGGCCGGTCGTGCCGAGGTCGCGGATCCGGGCCCTCAGCGGCTCGGCGGTGATCGCACGGGACATGCCCGCGACCCGGCGGGGCCGCGATGATGTGCAAGCCGATCTCGCGGGCCTGGGGATCTAGTCGGCCGGCGCGGGGCCAGCGGGACGGGGACGGGGACGGCCGGGTCGGGCCGTCGGGCATTTCCGGCGGCATCGGGGCGAACGTAAACGATCCGGCCCGCCAACGGCCCGTCCGCTTTGCGGGCATATGGGACCAGCAGCCAGAATGGGCTGAAGTGTTCGAGAGATTGACCGGGCGGGCCGGGCTCCGTAATCGGCCAGAAAACGCGGACCAGGACTATGCAGTGCCCTGGTGGCGATCCGGGCTGCGATCGATCAGGCCGGGGCCGCCAATGACCCGCGTAAAAGCACTGGAACCTGGTTTCCGAGCGAGCCGTCGATGGCGTTCTTGGTGCTGAGGTCGTGACGGCCGATCGTGGAGCCGAGGATGGCGAAGTCGCGGAGGTTGACCGGGCCGCGCACCGCCGCGGTGTTGTGAATGAACTCGTCGGTGAGCACTTGCGAGTACCAGGCGCCGGCGCCTTCGATCGTGGCGTTCTTGACGTGGAGGGCCGGGGCGACCAGGTACCGGCCCGGCGGGATCCACACGCTCTCGTGCCTGCCCCGTGCCAGCGCGATCGCGGCCGCGAACGCGGTCGCCGAGTTGGCCGTCCCGGCGGGATCGGTGCATCTCTTGGCGGCGAGAGCGGGGCCGGGGCTCAGGTCCAGCCGGCTCGGTCCTGCTGGGGCGGCGCTAGGGGACGGTGACCGATGTGCTCGTCGCGGCGGTCACCGAGAGCGTGATGGCCTGGTAGGCGGTGCCGTCCCAGGCGGTAAAGGTGTTCGTGCCGGGCACCTGCCAACCACCATCGTCAGTCGGCTGCTGACTTCGCCAGATGTTCAATCCGGCCAGCCGACGCTGATCGCATGCCGCCTGTGCCTGATCAAGATCGCTCGCTGCCAACGATCCACAGCCACCACGACGGTCAAGCCACGGTCAAGCGATCTTGAATGCCGTGGTATAGTTCGAAAAACTATATCTGACCTGCGGTTTTGAGTGGAGCTGAGGGGATTCGAACCCCGAACCCCTGACCCCCCTCGATGCGAACGAAGTGATCGGCAGGTTCATATGCGTGCCTCGCCGTGCCGTCGCGTGGGCTTGCCTTCCGGAGGGTGTCGCGTTATGGCCCCACCCCGGCGCCTTCAAGGAACCGGCACCGCGCGGTCGGGCGCCTCATGACCTGCGTAAAATAGCAAACCTGCGCCCTCGTGCAGGTTTCCGCTTTGCCGCAGGTGCGGTCGTGAGATGGTTCCTGCGTAAAATACTCGTCCTGCGCTAGGTTGCAGGACGAGTATTATATGCAGGTGAGTAAGCGTGTGACTGAGCGCGAAGCCCGCTACCGTCTTCCCGGTTTGCTTGCCGACCTGCTCGGTGAGCCTGGCAATGGCCATTGAGTTGCCGGAAGGCGACGGCCTTCCGCGAGCTGACCTGGTTGCTACCGACACCATAGGGCGCGTGTGGATGATCGATGTCAAGAGTTCCGGCGGACCCGGTCAGGTCGCGGCCGTGGCGGAACAACTGAGCACGTACGGCGGAAAAGGAGTCGTGCCGCTCCTGGCGGTTCCATATATGTCTCGTGCAGGCGCGGAGGCCGCTGACCGGGCGCGGGTGAATTGGATCGACTTGTCGGGCAATGCTCATATACGCAGCGATGATCTTCATATCTGGGTACAGGGCCGTCCGGATGAGCTTCGTTCGCGTGGTCGGCCGTCGTCGCCGTTCGCTCCGCGGAGTTCTCGGGTCACGCGGGTCTTGCTGCTTGATCCCGGGCGGTGGTGGCTTCAGAAGGATCTTGCCGTAACGACAGAACTTGATGACGGTAATGTGTCGCGGATCGTACGGCGTCTTGAGGAAGAGTTCCTGGTTGAGCGGCGGGGGCGGGAATTGCGTCCGCGTGATCCCGGCTTGCTGCTGGATGCCTGGGCTCAGGATTACCGTTTCAGCGGCCACGACATCTGGCCCGGTCACTTCAGCGGCAGCGGCATCGAACTGGCCCGGACCCTGAGCTCGCGCCTCGAAGCGCTCGGCATCCGCTACGCCTTCACCGGCCTGGCGGCAGCCTGGGCGATGGACCAGTTCGCCAGTTTCCGGCTCACGACCGTCTACGTCGACGGGGACCCGCGTGATGCCGCCCGGCGGCTCGGCGTCCGCACGGCCGACCGGGGAGCAAACATCCAGCTTGTCGGCCCCAACGACCCGGGGGTTTTCGCCGGCGAAGGGGACTACGGCGGGATCTGCTGCGTTGCCCCGGTTCAGGTGTACGTCGACCTGCTTCACCTCCCCGAGCGGGCGCCCGAGGCAGCCGGTCATCTGCGCGTGCACTGCCTAGGATGGCAAGATGACGCCGCCCGTTAAGCCCCGCGTGCGCAGCGGCTATTCGCGTGAGGAAACTGACCAGGTCATCTCGGCGTGCCTGACCGTCGCGGTGACGCTCGGCGCGCTGCGTGCAGTGGATCGCGGTCCAAGCAGCCAGGCTCGGCCTCACGACCAGCATTCCGCCGATCTCAGTCTGACAAGCTGCGCCGATCCGTTCGCATATCACGTGCGGCTGCCGGATCTTCCCGTTTGTCGTTACCGGATCTGGAACGACAGCAACGTCTATGATGTTACGTGCAACGTTATATTGATGGGATTATTGCCGCCCGTCATCTGAAAGGCTGAAGTGACATGCAGGCCCTGGTCGGTTGTACAGGAAAGATTGAAAGTGTGGCGGGCGCTAGTGATTGACGGAGTATGCTCCAATAGGTTGCACGTGACAGCCTCGCCGCCTACCTTTCCGGTAATGAGATAGTGAGAAAATGCGTCCGGCCCGACACAGACGGAGGTCCCGTGGAACTTCATATTGTCAAAGGTGCCGGTGGCGCGCTCCGGGCAGTTGCCTGAGCCAATGGCGGTTCCTTTAAATCGCTTACCGGCAACTTCACCGCCTATGGGCTGGGCAGTATTAGGACCCAGGACGCCGGAATTAATCCAGCGTAAAGTTGCCCTGGTTGTCCCAAGAGGAAGCAGGGAAGCAGCGTTAGATCCGCATGCGACCATTGCGGAACCCAAGAGCAGGGCGGACAGCGCGAGCAAGATTGCGCGGGGCAGGAGAAGCTTGGCCATCTGAGTCAACATCCCTCCGTAATTAATCCGGGTACTAGCAGGCCAGCCTTGGATACGCATAACCGAATCCAGCGCTCCGGCTCGAGGACTCATTGCCTGCGGCAATGTCAGTACAACCGTTGCAAGAACGCTATCTCTGGTCCTACTCACTTCACAGAGATGCCTGCGTCGGCCAGTTACCAGCTGACTGCGCGACACTGAATATCCGTCCGCCCGCGCCACGTCTGCCGAACCACGATTCTCGCTGGTCACGGCGCAAGTTCCTGGCTGACGGTAACGCCGGAGTTGCCGAATTGAAGACCAATACCGCCGGGGATAGTTATCGGACAAGGGCTCTGGCCGCCAGTGTCTGGATTATTGAAGTAAGAAAGCTGCTTGCCCGTTTTCGTGCTCAGCACGGCGAGCTGGGAGTTGACGGCATACAGGATCTGAGTTGACGTGATATCGCAGACGCCCGAGTTGTCGCTGCCGGCGATCGGTGTTATCCAGGCGATTGCGCCGGTCTTGTCATTGATTCCAACCAGCGGCTCGCTGGAACGACCGTCGTTGCTGGCAACGACTATCCCGCCTGCGTCTCCCCACATGTAGTAGTCGCCGGGACGGTGCCATTGCAGCTGCAGGCCGGGCAGAGAGTACCGGTTGATGGGTCCGCCGACCGCAGAGGCATTGTCGGTGAGCAGGCCGTGGCCGTCTGTGCTAAGCCCGTCGGGGGGTGATGTGCCGTCTGAGTCTGTGAAGAACATCCCGGTTGGCGTGAATTCGCTGCCATTAAGGTTATAAAAGCCGAGGCTGGGTGCGCGCGTCGTCGGCACGGCGCCGGTGCATAGCGGCGCATCTTGGCTTGAGGTTGGGAAGTAGCCTTCCGCCCGGTCGCTGGCCGGTGCGATCAGCGTGTCCAGGTCTGGTGCGCCGGCATCGTTGCTCGTCTGGCAGCCGTTGACGATGAAACTGCCCAGGGTGCCGACCGCGTCACGGTCGGCCTGAACTGCGCCCGTGCGGAGATTGATGACGGCCGGGATTCCTGTATAGGCTGCGAACATGCCCCATCGCCCGTCATTGCTTACTGCGAACCAGTTAAGGTCTTCGGCGCCGACTGCATAACCGAAGGGGCCGTTCGTCGAACAGGAAAGGTCGGCTGGGCCGGACGGCAGCACGGGTGAAGTCCAGGCGACGGACCCACTGGCGGCGTGCCACGCGACTAGGTCCAGCGAGGATGAGCCGGCATGTATGCCCTCCGCAGCCTGGTGCGTGATCCGCTCTGCGATTATGAGCGGTCCTCTGCCTGGAACAAGCACTTCCGTAGCGCCGCAGTCGGCGTCAAAGCCACTGCTGATCACGGCCTGGCGCTCGCCGGCCACGTCATAGACGGTGATAGTCGAGGTGGCAGGAGTGAAAGTATCGTCGAGGATAGCGAAACCTGACCCGTCGCTGACCGGCTCCACCCGATCATTAGCGCTGGCCGGCTGCATCGCCAGCACGGTGCCTCGCACTGGTGCCGTCGGCACCGGAGTCGGCTCCTGGGTGCTGGACTGCGTTGGTGTCGCAGTCGGCGTCGGTGTCCGGCTAGGCGAGTGGATTTCCGGCCGGGTATGCCGACTGGCTGGAGCGGCGACCGGATGACCCGATGAGCACCCTGCCGACGCGACGGCTAGCGCGGCTATTGCGCTAGCGAACCATCGGACGCTCATTGACCGTCTCCTACCTATACAGGGAAATGGCCAACGGTAAAGGCCAACGGCTGACCACGTACGTTGCGGCGGAGTCTTGAGATCAGATTAACGTTCCTGTCTTCTAGAAGTAACGGGCCATCAGATCTCATAAACCCGCACGACCCCTGAGGCTGAATGAATAGCAACCTTATCAATGGTCACAATTTATGTCCAGCGCACAACTTCTGTGACGAACGGCACGCCGATTAGGTGGAGATACTTATTAATACCTTGCTATGTGACCTAAATCGTAGATCGGTCGTTCTGGGCAGTGTCGCCTATCTACAGATGCTATCTGCTGGTTCGGTGGTGCGCGGCGGTGCGTCTGCCTTGAGGCTGTGCATGGCGGTGAATCGTAGATCGCGGTGGGGACCACCGCCGTACGATGGTTTTCTCGACCTGGTGTTGGCGTTCCAGGTTCGCGTGAGTTTGGGGTTTGGGCCTTGCGTTCGTCGAGGTGCGCGCCTTGCTGCTTGGGCCCGATCTGCAGCATGACCGGATCATGCGAGCGCCAGTCCGCGGCTACCTCCACCTTGTCCGGCTCGCCTCCGGCAGCCGGGTCGGTCACGAGCAGACGCGCGAACGTCTCGGCCCGCGCGACCACCGCTACCGTCATCCCCTCTGCCTCTAGCGCGGCGATCACAGAGTTCACGGCCTCGTCGAACTCGTCGCGGCAGGCCCAGTTCAGGAAGAGGTCCACGTCACCGCTGGGCCGCGACCCGATGCCATGTGCCTGGATGGCGTAGCCGCCGGCCAGGGCCAGGCTGAACTTCCCGGCCGCCGCGAGCGCGACCCGCGCGATCCTCCGGTGACGCTCGTCCACGGCGCCGCGCTAAGCCGAGGCTGCTAGCGCGTCGATCGCCGCCAGGTCAGCAAAACGTGCCTGCCACAGGCGACGCACCGCCGGGGGGAGCCACAGGTAGGACCACAGCCGCCGCAGCGTACCCGCATCCAGGTAGTCGTGCAGGTCCTCCGGGCTCATCGCCTCGATGATGACTGCCCGGTACAAGTCGACCACCCGGCCCGGGCTGTCCAGGTCATAAACCGCATTACCTGACCAGGCCAGATGACGCGGCAGCCGCACGATGCCGCTTACCGGGCCGGCCAGCAGGTCCAGGCTCTGGGGCAGCGCATAAGGCCGCGCGTACCGGCGCGGGCCGCCTCCCTCCGGATCACTCATGTCTCCAGACTGCCACAACCCCCGGCCTGAGGCCACGCGACAGCCGCCAGGGAAGCGAGCCGGAAACGGCTCGATCGGCTACGGCGACCCGGTAGCTCATCGCAGGCCACCTGCCGCTCATAATGCGCCGTTGTGCATCCAGGTTGACGCGCCTTACGCATTGCAGCGGCGACGCCAGATCGAGCCGCCCGATCACTAGCGCTGTTCACCGTGAGTGGCCGCCTGACACCCTAGGTTGCGAGGTCGTGGCTGCGAGGAAGCGACTCAACCAGGCGCCACCAGACTCGGGTAACGGGAGCGGATCTGGGAGCGGACCGAATAACAACTCGCAGAGACGCATCCGGTCCCCCGATCTGGCCGAGCGCATCGGGCAACGTCAACTGATCCCTCGATGTCATCACGTCACATCCGATGCCTGAACATGTGAGTGGCAAATGATCTTGAATGGCCATCGAAAGCGAATGATCAAGCCTCTGACCTGGGCAAATGCGAAGCCGACAGCCTGACTGCCCCGAATGGCGCCCCTCATCTGGTGCGTACCCGAGATGTCAACCATCTCAGCAAGGTCGCGGGTTGCCTCCAGCCGGACGCCGACCTGTGCGGGCGGCTCGCCCGATGTGCGCAGGCCTAGGTCAGCAAGCAACTCGGCCAGCAACTTCGGGATCCACAGCGCCTGCTGAATCCGGGCATCCCAGAACTCGGGCGGCTGCCGCGCGGCCGTGCTGCCGTCCGCATCGCGCGGCTCGACGTGAAGGATCATCGTGGCGCAGTGCCCGTCACGGCCGTAGCGCCTTCCTCCGCCGGGAAGTTCCAGGCGAGCGGACGCCACCGCTAGGCTCTTCTCCATCCAGGTGCACAGGACTGCCTCGTGGATGCCGGGACCGCTTGCCGACCATCGCCACCAACAGGCGTGCTTCGGGATGACGGTCAGCTCACCTTGATCACGGATTTGAACAGCGGTTTCATCAGGAGCGACTCGAGGCACCGGTAATGCAGATCCGGGTCGTCATGCAGGCTTATCTCACTACAGGCCATTGTCACTACGACGCGGAACCAAGGAGGCCGGTCACTAGGCAGCTTAGTGCTCGTACCGGGCAGGCCGATCTCCATCGCTACCGTCACCGCTAGAAACTCCATGCTGCCCGTGGTGTATCGCCAGCGGTAGACAATGAGCGGCGCGGGCCGACGGCGTCCCTCCAGCGTGGGGCGGACCCAACTCGGTACAGCCGAGAACCCGGCCAACGTGAAAGCCCCGGTGCTGAGCACCGCTACGACCACACTCGCGATGAACAACGGGCTCGACAGTTCCTGCTTACCCACGGTGGCTAGCAAGGCGGCGGACGCGATCCCGATCCCCGCCAAGATACCGGCAAACCCCATGATCTCGGTGCGGCGCACTGCCCAATGGCCTTGCGTTAAGCCGATTTAATGTGATCTACATCACACTACGCTGTGTGACAACCCCAGGGACCCCAGTTCAGCGGCAGTTCAGCGGCCACGTGCTGTACCAGAACTTATGTGCTTGACCAGGACAAATATCCCTAAAGCAAGGCCATTGGGCGCACTGCCATGACTGGAAGTGTAGGTGTACTCGTCCCGCTACACCCGAGATCTATGCAATGCTTAGGCCTACCTCATCCCGAGCGAATGGGCTTGGATCTGGCGCTTCGCCTGTATCATAACCGACATGTATCAAGAAGGTGAGTATCTGGCTCACTGCATGAGATGTAAAACGCAGACGAAAGCTGAGCCGGTAACGCGCTACATAGAAGACGGGGCGGATTCTCGTCGCAACCGTCATGGATGAACTTTATGGTAGTCACATACAAGATCTGTTACGGCTATATGCTGATTGCGCATCCGAAGGATGAACAAAACTTATATAATTCCGCAGAAGTAATAAGTGGCTCTGGCCAGCCTCCAAGGTGACCCGCAAAGTCGTTTGCGCAGGCACGGTGCGGTCTGGCGTCGGAGGCAGTGCTGGCTGCGGGGATCTGAGGGAGGGCCTGGTGCCGTTCATCCCGTCCTGGAACCTGAGGCTGGCCGTTATATTCGCTTCTGGTGCGGTATGGTCGACGCCAAAGTGACACGCCAGGAACGGCCGGATTGATCCGCCGTCGGAGGAGTTCCCGTGACTTGGTCGCCTCGGCCTGCCCGGATCGCGTTGCTGCTGGCGGGGGCCGCTCTTGGCCTGTCTGGCGCGCTGGCCCCGGCCGTGGCTGCTCCAGCTGACCAGATCACGGTCAACTCGGCCACCAGCCCTGCGAAGGAAAGCGGCTTGCTATCGATCTCGCTGACCGCGTCGTCGGCGATCACTAGCTTGAGCGCGGACTTGTTCGCGGCCGGCTCGGACATCCCCAGTTGGACCGTATCCAGCTTCAACGCCCCGGTCGCCGGGTCGGACGGCGCGGAGGTCTACACGGCGTCAGCGCCGATACCGTGGGGCAGCGGAGCGGGCGAACTTCCGCTCGGCGACTACTCCATCGGGGTGAACGCATCCGACGAGGGCGGTGGCACGATCACGGATACGCCGGCCGGCACCCTGGGTTTCCTCATCGATCCCTACCTAACCCTCGATCACCAGCCGGGCTTGATCAACTGGGACGACCGGACGGTCACGTTCTCCGGCGTGGTTGACGGGTGGTTCCCTGACGGGAGCACCGGCCCCGTGCCGAACGCGACCGTCACGATCGCGACGCCATCCGGGCTTGATCCGATCGCCTTGACCACTGCCGCCGACGGGACGTACTCGGCAATGACCGAGGTAATGACGACCCAGTGGCGGGCCACGGTCACGGGCGGAGCGGGCATCAACATCGCCGGTGGCAAGTCGGCCGCCGCTGGTTTCATTATCACGCGAGACCTCAGCAAGGTGAGCGCGGCGCTCGCCACCGATGTCGACTACGGGAAGTCCGACACCGTGACCGGCACCGTCACGTACAAGGCAACATCGGGCTGGAAGTCGCTGCCGGACGTGCAGGTCTCCATCAAGGTTAGCCAGCCGAAAATGACGCTCACGGTCAGCACGGACGCATCGGGTAACTATACGGCCACAATCCATGACCTGACCAGAAGCAGCGATTGGACCATCGTGAGCCCGGAGGGCAACCCGTTCTTCGCACCGCTGAATACGGCCGAGTCGGTCACGGTGAACTTGCCCACGAAGATCGCCGACGCGACGATGTCGCTCAGCCCGTTCGGCGTTCTGACCGCCGACGGCTGCCTCTCGTTCCCCACCGACGGCCAGTCCGACCCCCAGGGGCCGGTTTTCGTGGATTACTCGGCCGGGCCGAATGGGCCCTGGACCACGCTCGGCCAGATGAGCGCCACCGGAAACGGGGCCAAGCCGAAATGCCCGGGCCGGGCGCAACTCTGGAGCGGCACGCTGAACGTCAAGCTGGCTGGCGCCTGGTACCAGGAGCGGGTCATGGCCGAGCCTGGTGAGGAAAGCTCGGTCAGCAAGGCCTTTCACCTGTCGAAAACGGTCACCAGGATCACGGGCTTGACGGTGTCCGCCCGCAGCGTGCCCAAGGGAGGCTCGCTCTCCGTGAGGGGTACGCTCCAGCGGTACTCCAGAGGGTGGAAGGGTCTTGGCAGCCAGGTCGTGCTGATCATCCTGCGGCCGAAAGGCAGCAAGACCTGGTACTGGATCAAGAAGCCGCACACGAGCGCGAATGGCGACTTCACCGTGACCTTCACCGACCCGGTCAGCGCCACCTGGTCAGCCAACTTCCTCGGAAGCTCACGCTACTTCGCGAGCGGAGCGAAATCCGTGTACGTGAAAGTCGGCTAGCCCGGCCGCGGTGCCTGGCTGGCACCGCGGCTTTTACCCTCGCGCGTCGTTCCGACGGTGGAGGTCATGCTCGGGATCGCTCAGGGACCACTCGTGTGCTGAGCCGCTGGCGTCGCCGGTGGTGAGAAACGCGCCGTCGGAGCACATCGGTCGCTGGCCCTGTCTCGCCGCCCTCAGCCTGCTCAGGAGCAAGGAATCCGGGCGAGCTTACTGGAGCATTATTGTGCGTCGTAAGGCTCGTGAAGGACTTGAATTATCGTCTGTCTCCCGCGACGACGAACGGGTTTAGTTTGGCCTATCGGGTTGCGGTAGGGGAATTGTTAGAGTATGCGGTTTGATAAGCGGGCGCTGGTGTTCGGCGCGGCGGCGGTGGCGCTGACCGTTGTGCTTGGCGAGCTGGCGGGTGAACTGGCCGGGGTGCTGACCGCGCTGTCGGGTGCCGCGTTCGTGGTGCTGTGGCAGATCGCGAGCGACCGTCAGGCCAAAGTTAAGGTCAGCGGGGACCGGCTCAGCGATGCCGAAATCCGGATGACCCCGCCTAGGACGGCACTGAATAACCCGTGACTGGTTCGGTGTGTTTGCCGGCAATGTGTTCGAATCAGTGGGATGATCTTTTTGTGCAGGGCATCTCACGGGCTGACCGTGATCTTTGGGATGCCGGGGAGGTCACCGGGCACCTGGTGGCGCCGGGAAGCGTGTTCGCGTTCCTGGCTGAGCACCGCCGTGAGCTGTTCCCGGACAGTTTCACCGCTGACTTGTTCCCGTCGCGGACGGGCCGCCCGTCGCTGCCGGCGGACCTGGCGGGGTCGGTGCTGGTGCTCAAGGAGCTGTTTGACCTGTCCGATACCCAGACGGCGGAAGCGCCGAAGTTCGACCTGCGGTGGAAAGTGGCATGCGGCCGGTAGCTGCTGCATCTGAGCTTTGACCCGTCCGCGCTGGTGTACTGGCGTAAGCGGGATCGCCGCCTCCGAGCGCCCGGGCCGGGTCTTTGACGCGGTCGCGGAGGTGATCGCGCAGGCCGGGATCTTGTCCGGGCGGCGGAAGCGCTGCGTGGACTCCGCGGTTTTCGATGACGCGGTTGCCACGCAGGACACCGTCACGCAGCAGAGACGCGGGTCCTAGGCCCGGACAATCCCTCGACGCTTAGTACCCGGCACCAGCTCGCCCATGAGATCTCTGAACGGGGGGACCACGCTGCCGCCGAGACCGAACACCGGATAGTGCTGGAGGCGCAGACGCGGGTCCTAGGCCCGGACAACCCCTCGACGCTTAACACCAGGCATTGCCTCGCTCGTGAGATCGCCGCACGGGGAAACCATGCCACGGCCGAGGCCGAGTACCGGGCGGTGCTGGAAGCACGAACGCGGGTTCTCGGCCCCGACAACCCCGCCACGCTTATTACCCGCCACCAACTCGCTTTTGAAATGGCCCAACGGGGGCACTACGCTGCCGCCGAGGCCGAGTACCGGATAGTGCTGGAGGCACGGACGCGCGTCCTAGGCCCGGACAATCCCTCGACGCTTAGTACCCGGCACCAGCTCGCCCATGAGATCTCTGAACGGGGGGACCACGCTGCCGCCGAGGCCGAGCATCGGATAGTGCTGGAGGCCCAGACGCGGGTCGTCGGTCCGGACAATCCCGCCACGCTCAGTTTCCGGCTTTGCCTGGCCCATGAGATCGCCGCCCTCGGCAACCACGCTGCCGCCGAGGCCGAGTACCAGGCGGTGCTGGAGGCCCAGACGCGGGTCCTCGGTCCCGACAACCCTTCAACGCTGGCCACCCGGTATATGCTCGCCGGCGAGATCTCTGAATTGGGGGACCATACTGCCGCCGAGGCCGAGTACCAGGCGGTGCTGGAGGCAGAGATGCGGGTCCTCGGTCCCGACAGCCCCGCCACGCTAAAAACCCGCAAGAAACTTGCGCAGGTCTGCCAATCAGCCGGACGACTAGATGAGGCGATATCTCTATATCGGGCTATCCTCACCGACTGTGAGCGGGCATTGGGCTTGGAACATCAACTGACAGCGGATGTCCGCGAACAGCTCGCCGAGGCAGCAGCTCAACGTGGAATGTGATGTCGTGAAGCGGACCCGCGTACGCGCATCGAGGTCGCCGTGGCACCTTCAGAGGTCGGAAGATGCCAAGCCGTTAGACTGCGGACATCCGAATCGCCAAGCCAGGCTGCATCAAGCCGTGATCCGCTCAGCTCCCCTATCTGAAGATCCGCTCCCAACTGACTCCCAAAATCGGACATCTGGGAGGCTTCGCTTGGCTAGCGGATCACTCACAGGGCGCTTGACCTGGGAGGATTGCGTGGAGCTGAGGGGATTCGAACCCCTGACCCCCTCGATGCGAACGTGGAATTGCCTTCAAATGGCTTCGGATAGCAGTCGCGTTTCCGGGTAAAATCGCAGCTAGAATGCTTGCTGACCGTGCTGACGGCAGCGATTCCGCGCCTACGTCGAAGAAGAGTGGTTCCCCAACCACCAGATCGAGGCCCGGACACGCGAGTCCTACACCTATTACCTCGACCTTCACATCCTGCCCTGGTTCGGCTCGATGCGCATGATCGAGGTCATGCCCGCAGACGTCCGGGAATGGATCACGCATTTGCAGAACGAGAAAGTGTCAGCGCACGCCATCAGGTACTGCAAAACGATACTGAGCGCCATCTTCACCACCGCGCTGAACGACGTCGTCCACCTCCACCCGGTACGCGGCGTCAAGTCCCCGCCCGTCGCCAGGAAGACACGAGCGATCACGACACCGGAACAGTTCGACAAGCTCTACTTAGCGCTGCCGTCGCGGATGACGAAACTGCTCGCCGAGACCGACATCGAGAGCGGCCTGCGATGGGGCGAGCTGACCGAGCTCCGGCCCCGCGACATCGACTTCGGGACCCGCCTGCTGACGGTCAGCCGGGTAGTCGTGGAACTCACCCCGCGATTCCACCCTGACGGCGGCCGGTTCCTGATCAAGGACTACCCGAAAGACCAGGAACACCGCCAGCTCAAGCTCAGCCCCCAGATCTCCGCCAAGATCGAGGCCTTCGCCCGGGACCACGGCATCGGCCCGGACGACCTTCTGTTCTGCATGCCCGAGACCACGCGGCCAGTTCGCATGCGAGTCGTGGCCGACCCCGGCACGCTCGGCCTCACCGACCCGAACCCCGCCGGGCGCAGCTACCACCACGGCACGCTCAGCGGCTACTCGGCCGGCAAATGCCATTGCGAGCACTGCCGGGGCGCCTACGCCACCTACCGGGCACAACACCGGGCCGCAGGCCAGGACCAGCCCCGGGCACTGCGCACTGTCGACACCGACGGCCACATCCCGCGCTGGTGGTTCCGCACCCACATCTGGCTCCCGGCCGTCGAAGCCGCCGGCCTGCCGCCTAAGACAACTGTCCACGGCATGCGGCACGCCCACGCATCGTGGCTGCTCGCCGGCGGCGCCGACCTCCAGGTCGTCAAAGAGCGCCTCGGCCACTCCAGCATCGTGACCACCCAGAAATACCTCGGCACCCTCGACGAGCACGACGAGACCGCGATCGACGCCCTCGCCAGCATCCGGACCCGGTCAGCCAAGCCCGCCAGCACCAGCCGCAGGAGGTCAGCGTGAACCCCCGCACCCGCCGCGCCGCCCTGTACGCGATCGGCCTGATCGCGATCCTGGCCAGCGTCAACGCCCTGACCCACAGTTACGCGGGCCTGTACGACTGGGCGATCCACCACCGCCTCACCGGCTGGCAGGCCATGTCCTGGCCGGCCGAGATCGACGTGTTCCTCGCGATCGGCGAAGTGTCCTTGTACGTGGCGTACCTGGATGGCTGGTCCGCCCGGCACCGGGTGTGGCCCTGGGTGACCGCGCTGATCGGCTTGTCGGTCAGCGTGGCCGGGAACATCGGCCACATCCAGCCTCAGCCCGGTCATCCGGTGATCCTCGCGGACCGGCTGACGGCGGCGACGAGCCCGCTGGCCGCGTTCGCGGGCCTGTCGATCGGGCTGCTCGTGCTGAAGATGACCCGCGAGCACCAGAACCGCGACAACACGCAAACCCTTTCCGGTTCGCCAGAACGCTCCGGCCAGCTCCGCCTGGTGGCAGTACGCCAGACCTCGGATGACCAGGCAGCAGGCACTACGGCCGTGGCCGGACCTGGCTGGCCGCCAGCACCCTCGCATGCGGCCCGCGCCGAGGGCTGCGATGCGGCCACCGGAACGGAGGACCGGCAGGGCCTGCTGCGCGACGCCAGCCTGATCCGTCAGGCCGCCAATGCGAGCGGTGAGCGGCTGAGCCAGCGTGGCCTGGCTCGTGAACTGCGCAGCCGCGGCCACCGATTCTCTAACGAGCACCTCCATGGCATCGCGGCCAGCATCGGCCTGGCGGCCGGGCAAGCCGCCTGACACGAAAAGAGCCCAGACATGACCACTGTGCCCGGCACAGGCAGTAACACCGATCTGGCGAGCATCCTCGCCGCCGCGTTCGACGAGTTCGAGATGCTCCGTAAGGCAGCGCGGCAGCGGGAGGACCAGGATCCGGACTTGTTCCCGGCGTTCCTGCTGGCCGGGTCGGCAGCTGCCAACGGCCGCGATGCCCTGGTGAGCGCGCCGTCGTTCCCGCCCGGCCCGCAACCGCCGGGGCCGGCCGCGGTACTGGCGGCAGGCACGGACCTGGCCTCGGCCGCCGACGTGATCGCCGCGCACGCAGCAGCGCTTGCTGAGCAGCTGGATCGCGCCGCGTCGGTGGCCGTGACCGCAGATGACCGGGGTGCCTGTCAGGACGCCGCGTCGGCGGCCCTGCAGATCTGCCAGCTGATGGCCGGCGCCGATGTCCCCGACCCTCGGTGACTTCCTGACCCTGGCCCGGCAGCACATCAGCGCCGCCGCCAGCCCTCAGGGCGAGTTGCCCGCAGCTGCGGCCTGCGAGATCACGGGCGAGCTCGACCACCTGCTGTCGGTCATGAACCATTTCGCCGCCGATGCGCGGTCCGCTGCCGGCGTTGAGGTGCTCGCCAGCTCCAGGGCAACAGAGCTGATGGCGGCCAGTACGAGCCTGCTGGTCAGCCGCGCGGCCGGGCATTTCCGTCTCGCCGCCGCATCTGCCGGGCCTGCACGGCCTGACGCCGGGCACCTGGTGGCAGGGCACCTGCGGGCGGCTGCCCAGTGCCTGGTCACCGGCCGGACCTGATCGGCAGCCACATCCCGACGGATGGAGCGCCCGAATATGCCTGTTCGCCGTGGCTGGAGGTGATCAGGTGCCAGCCGGTCGGCGCGGCGATGATGCGCGAACTCGGCCAGTACTGCCTCCAGCTCACCCCGCTGACCGCCCGTCTTTCCCTTGCCGCTGCTGACGGCTTCCCGGCCGCCGCCCGCGAAGCGATCAGCACCGGAACCCAATGGCTCGCCTTCGCCGGCTCGTCCCTGGCAGTGACCGGAGGACGCCAGCCAGACGTGGACGGCGGCAGCCTTCTCCTGCACAGCATCCCGGTCGACGTCACCCCGCCCCGGCGCCCGCCCGCAGGCGAGGAACCAGTCCGGTCCCTGGTCGCGGGCGTCGTCGCGACGAGCGACCGGCTCACCCACCTGGCCCGCCGCTCGGCCGGCGACCCGGCCGAGACAGCGGCGGCCTGGCGGCACGACGCGCTCGCCACCGCGATCATCGGCCACACCAGCGAGCAGCTACTGACCGCCCTCACCCGCCGCGCCGCCACCCTGAAATGCCCGCCCGCCTTCCTCGAAGGCCTCCAGCACGCCACGGAACTGATGCAGCAGGCCTGGCAGTCCTGGCAAGCCGTCACCGGGACCTGGGATCTCCTCAAGACCGGCCCCGGCCAGCAACTCCGCCGGCTCGGCACCGATCTCACCGACCTGGTCCTGTGGACCGGCCGCCTGGCCCGCGTCCACCCGGACTGGACACCCGCCTGCAACAACAGCCCTCCCCGCGACCCCGCCGCCCTGGCCCGCACCACAGGAGATATCACCGCCGTCCTGACCGCGATCGCTGACGCCACCGACGCGACCACCAGGATCGCCCGCACCGACGAACTCACCGTCGCCGATGCGGCAGCGCACAGAGCCATCTACTCCCCGGCGCGGCTGCTCCCCGAAGACGACGACCTCACCCGCGCCTACCGCTACCGGCCCGCCTCATTCACCCAGATCACCGAACTCCGCACCGCCTACCAGCACGCCATCACCGCCAGCGAGCACGCCATCACCGCGATCGACCACCTCCTCCTGGCCAACCCGCCCGCCCCGGTCCAAGCCCTCACCCGCACCATCAACAGCCACCCCGAAACAATGGTGCACGCCGACGGCCCCGGCCGCGTCATGCGTGTGCAAGCTGAGAACACAACCATCGGCCCGGCACCGGAACCAGGAAAGCTCGAAGGACTCCTCCGCGCCCAGCAGATCGGCGATCCCGCCCTGCTGCTCCGGGCCGCTCTCCTGGACCACGCGACCCAAGCCCTCACCGCCGAAGCCGCCGCCAAAGTACAGCGCCTGGCCCGTGCCACCAGCGAACTCCAGCAGCCCGGCCGCAGCGGCTCCAAGAACACCGGCAACCAGGGCGCCCTGACAGCCCGCCAGGATCTGCCCGCCACCTACCCGAACGGCAGCACCGGCCGCACTCAAGTTGCGCGCCAGCCGACGCCTCGCCCCGCCACCCGGCCCCGGAAGACCGGCCCCGCAACCCAGTGACCCTTCGCCCGAACCACTTCCACCCGGCGCTGGCGGCGGGCGGCCCCAGACCGGCCAGGCGGTCTGAGACGGCATACGCGCCTAGCCGAATAATTCGATGCTATGTTTGAATGCTGGAGTGAGCCAGAACAGACGTGAGCCGTGGCCGTTCTTCCCCGAAGAATGCCGTAGCCACCATCCCTGGCGCCCAGGCACGGTCACCATCTTCTGGGACCCTTGCGACTGCCCCGCCGCACAGGGAGCACGCGGCGGCCACATCATCGTCATGTGCAGGGCCTGCTACGAGCGGTGGATGCGCCCCCTCCACCAGTACACCCTGCGCTACGACAACAACTACCGGTAATACCGGCCAAACCACGCGAGACGGGGGACGCCACCCAGCCCAGACGACGGACTCACTTCTCCGCGCTTCGGCATGCCTGGTCCCGATAAGTCGTGCTTCTCGTGTCCCAGGTGCGGTTCCGCCCCGTGGCCTAGCCTGATCTCCAGCACAGTTTTGGCCAGCTGCTCGACAGCCCGTCTGGCCCGGTCAGGGATATGCCTTTTCGTTAGGCTCAAGGCGATCGGCTTGCAGAAAATCTGGGATGGTGGCGGATTGATTCTTGAGTGGATAGAGCCTGATGGGTTCTTGTCGTTCGGGCAGCGAGTGCGGCTGGAGGTCGGCTCGGGGCTGACGGTGGTGACTGGCCCGAATGGTGCTGGTAAGTCGAATCTCGGGCGTTGCCTGGATCTCGCGCGGGCTGTGCTCGGCCGGGCTAGCGGTGATCCGGCAGCGGGCCGGCTGGGGGTGTATGAGGATGCTGGGTTTGAAGGCGCTGGCTCATTCAACGTAAGGCTGGGCATCACGCTTGATCAGCAGTGGGAGCAGGAACTGGTCCGAGCATTTGTGCGTGCCTGTTTCGCGACGTTGTTTCCTGCGCAGACGAGTCCTGATGCACGTTCGGCCGAGGAACTTGACGAGGTGGTGACGGCTTGGCTGGCTGCGGATTCGCTCGCTCCGTTGTGGTCCGGCTCGCTGGTCATCAGTTACGACCGGGCGGATTCTCAGCCGTGGTTTGCAGCGTGGGAGTTTGGCAGTCTCGGTCAGCTCTGGCATGCGGGACTTGTCGGTCGTGCGATTCAGCAGCTGAGGCCGGGTCCTACAGATGCTCGCTCGAAGGCGACCGGTTCAGGGAGCTTCACGGACTGGCTGATGGAAAGCAAGCCGCAGGACAGTCTGTCGCTGGATTTCCGGATAGCGATGCAGAAGGCCGGCAGGGCGGTGACGTTCGTTGTCCAGCCAGTGGCGAACCGGGGCGAGCGGACTCCGGAGAGCGTGCGCCGGCTCGGCTCGATGCTGGGCACGGATTATGACAACAGAACCTTCACATTCGACCATGTGATGTCGATCGTGCTGCGGCGCGGCGCGGTGCTCACTGACAACAGGAGGCTGCCGTTCGCCCGGCAGTTCACTCTTGAGGAGCTATCCGGGCAGCTCGACTTGCAGGACGGCGCGGCCGTCGGTGCCGAACTGTACCGCCTGAAGAATGGCTACCCAGACGAGCGTCAGCGCTTCGGAGAGATTCAGGCGACCTTCAAGGCGCTGACCGGCCACGACCTGGAGGTGCGGGCACGGCCGGCACCACAGGACGGCAGCGCGGCGATGATAGTTGAGCCCACAGTGAATGGCCGGCATGGAGAGCGCCTGGTGGAGCTGTCCGGCGCGGGAATGCAAGAAGCGCTCGTGCTAAGCACGCTGCTGGATCGGAGGTCGGGGAGGATCGCAGTACTCGATGAGCCCGCGGTGAATCTGGAGCCAACCGTCCAACGGCGGCTGATCGGCCGGGTTCGCGGTCCAGGCCAGCACCTGGTGATCACTCACAGCGCTGATCTTGTGCCGTACGAGGAACCGGGTGACCTGAGCAGGATAGTTCGGGTTGCGCAGGGGCCATCCGGATCATGCCTATGTCGGCCGCGCCCGCAAGATGGGGCAGGAACGGATGATCTTCGCGAGCTGAAGCTGATGGAGCCAGCAGATGTCCGGGCATTGCTGTTCGCGGCCGGAGTGATCTTGTGCGAGGGGACAACTGAGACAGGGGCGATGCCGCGGTGGTGGAGGAATGCCTCCGCGCATGGGCTGCCGGACCCAGAGGCCGCGAACATCGCGGTGATCACGGTCGGCGGCGAGAAAGCATACGGCTCTTACTTGCGCTACCTGAATGGTTTCGGCGTGCCCTGGGCGATCATCGCTGACGGGCCTGCGCTGCGGCCTGGCAGCCAGCTGGCGAAGGATCTGTCCGCCATGGGCCGCTGGCCGGACAAGCCGCCTGACGACGGAGAAGACTTCGCGAAGTGGCGTGACTTCTGGGAACGAGCGGGCGTTTTCAGCCTTGCTGATCAGTTCGGGGACGATGGAAGCAAGACAGGGGAGTTTGAGGCGTTCTTGCGGCGTGTTGACCCTGACCTGTTTGAGGAAGCCAGGCGAGCCGGGGGGAAGAGCAAACCACGCGCAGGCGCGTTCTTCGCTCTCAATCACCCAGAGCCGCCGCCAGATGTGATGAACCTCTACGTGAAGATCGCCGCCTGGCTGCAGCTTCCTGACACAGTGCGCGAACCCGCAGCACCGGACGATGTTCCGGAACCACGGTTCCCGGCAGTGGCGGCCGGACATGACTGAAGCGGAGGGGATGGGTGGAAGAGGGCGCGGGCCGAGTTCTGCGGGGCTGCATGCTATCTGGTACCCGATGCCTACCACCAGCATGAGTTGAGCGCGCGCCCCGTATGTGAGCGTGCGAGGTCGACAACCCCGGGCCGTCCGATTTCGTCGGTGATTGGCTGGGAACGTGCTTCTGTGCGAACGGCGATCTCCTCAGTCAGTGGCGGGCATACGCTGGACGTGATTCTGCTGGAGGCTACGCGCTGAAATTCGAACCGCCAGGCGATATACATGCTTGGCCTCAGGCGGCACCTGGTTCCCACGGATTCGCGCTGCGACGCGTTCTCTATGACCCTGATACTCAGAAGAATGAGTGCTCTGGCTCTGATCAGTGAGCTGGTGCCCTTTCTTGACGCTTCTCCGAAAGATTTAGAAACTCAGAAGTCCTTCTCCGAGCGGGAGGCGAGCATGGTCTCGTAGTACTGACGGCCAGTCAAGGGCGCGGGTTTAAACTCCCAGCTGATGCCGGCGGGAAGGGGTCCGGGAACGTCGGGCCAGAATCGCCACCACTGGTTAGGGATAAACATGGGGGCGTTGGCGAGGTAGGGAGTCAGGTCATGCTGGTACAGCGCGAGGCGGCTGGTGATCTGATACCGGATGCCGAGGATCTCGATCGGGCGCCGCCGTCTGAGTAGTTTGAGCTGTAGTATGAGCTGGCTCTTGGTGACCTGTGACTTCAGCTTGTATACGTCATCACGAAGCCGGGCCAGCTTCGCCTGATAGAGCAGGATCCTCGAAGCCGACAGCTGAACGATCGCGATATCAGCGCCCAGGTGGTTGGCTTCGGCATGAGACGAGATGGCATAGACGGCAGCATTTGGCCCGAACCTCCAGATGGCCGCTAGCACCCCGTCGGTGATTCCAACCTCGTTCAGGCCGTCGATCTCGGCGTCTTCGATCCGAAGCGAGGTACCGCCGCGGATGACATGTCCGACCGGGGCCAAAGATGCGTACTCGCGCAGCCACTCCCAGATGCGAATACAGATCGAGCCGTCGTTGCGTGGGATGACAGCTGGAGTCGGTCAGGGCGAGTGGTCGCTTTTTCCTGCTGGCGGGTCATCCGGTGCTTGGTGCGTGCCTGTGCTTGCCGGTTGCCGACGTGGACCGTGCGTTGGTACTGGTTGGCTGGCGTGGCTGGCCGTGGATAGGGAGGTTATGGCGCCTCGTCGAGTGTCCACAGGATTAGTGACCCTGCGACGCCGCCGGGGGTGGCGAGGACGCGGCCGTCGCTGGTGAACCCAATGGGAGCGGTGCTGTGGAGGCTGGTCAGGACGCTGAGCGTTCGCGGTCTGGTGAGGGTCGTGATGTCATGCAGGGTCAGGTTGCCTGCTTTTGTTCCTGAGCGTACGGCCACGATTCTGCCGGAAGGCGAGATGGCTGAGACTGCGGCGGCGCTGTCGTGGTCGCCGAAGGTCGCGATGCGGCGCGGCGGGTAGGCCTTGTCGCTGATGTTCCAGTGGCTGACCTGCGTAGTGGTGATGACCAGGATCTGGTCTTCTGAGGGGAAGTGAATTTCGGAGATCGGCTGGGTGAAGCCGCCGATGACGCAGACCGGAACCGGGTCGGCGTGACTCCACAGGTCCCATGCCGTTACGGTGATTTCCTCGGCCGATAGATCGCAGACGGCGAGGACGCGGCCGGACGGGGAGAAGGCCAGCGGCCCGGAGCGGTTGCTGATGGCCGAGACCGGCTGGGGGCTGGACCGCCGGAGCCTGGCTGGCCTGGCTAGGCTCCAGATGGTAATCTGGTCTCCCGACGTGGCCATGGTCTGGCCGTCCGGGGTGAAGGCGATCCCTGTGACCGTGCCCGGAGCAGTCACGGCCGCAGTCGCGAACGCGCGCGCGTAATCGCGGGCGCTCCAGATGATCAGTTCATGATCGCGGCTGGTCCCTCCCGTGGTGCGCGGGGGCGGGGCGGCGGTCACGATCGTCTGTCCGTCCGGGCTGAATGCCATGGCGCTCAGCAAACCGGACTGGTGCGCCAGTTCCGTTCCCTGCCGGGGGTGATGAAGGTCCGCGACATTCCACAGGACTACCGAGTGATCTTTGCTGCGGTCATAGGCACTGGCGGCCATGGTGCGCCCGGATCGGGCGAACGCGACTGCAAGGAGGACGGGAAGCCCGCTCAGCGTTCCCGCCCGGCGCACCCCGCCGGGGCCGGAGTTATCCTGCGGCGGGTGCTCGCCGGATGCGGGCGCATCGAGTGTGGGGGGATCGACGCGCTCGGTGAGTTCCGGCCGCGCGGCCAGCGGCGTCCGGTCACCTGCCGACCGTGCGCGCTGCTGCGTGCCGTCCTCCCGGGCAGCCGGGGCGCTGGCGGCGGAGTCGTCCCCCAGGGCGGCGTCGGCCGTCGTGAGGCCAAGCGCAATGGCGAATGCTTCGGTCAGCCACTCGCAGACCTCGGCGGCAACCATCGTCGCCGTCTCGAAAGAAGACGCGACAAGCCGGACGGCGGTCTGGCCGTCCAGGCCCTGGCTGGTGTAGTCAGTCAGGTCCTCTGCGACGCCAAGTTCCGCGGCGGCAACTATCAGCCGGCCGACAGCAGGAGAGTCAGGCAGAAGATCCTTCACCAGATTCGACACTAATGCCGGGCGTCCGAGCGCCTCTGGCCCGTATTCGGAGACGACATGAATCAGCGCCACCCGCGCCAGGACCGCAGGCTGCTCCAACGATCCCTCAGCCACGGCAGCCCTCCCTCCCCGCACGACGGCAATCATAAGCAAACCGCGGCCGGCCTGGCCGCGGACAACCCGCGGTGTACCATCCGTAGCCGTGGAAGCGGCCTGGCCGCTGCCGGTTTTCGATGGTGATTGCCGCTCGATCTCGGTCAGGTCGGCGGCCGAACGGCAAGCCCAGGATTCGTTCGACGCGTCCCCAGCATGCTTCACTTCACGGACAATCTCGCTCATGCGGCCGTGATCCGCCGACATCGGCCCTAAGGCAATTGGCTAGGTGCGGAGTGCTAATTCCGTATCAACAGACCGGTTAGGCCGGCCTGCGCATTGATCGTCCAGATCGAGCCCTATTCGTAACTCTTAGGCGCCACATGATGGTCGAGTCTGGCGGGCTAGCTTAGCCTGCCGGACTTTGGCAGGCTGGTGCCTCGCTACGCCGAATCTCCGCGCGTCAGCTGCCCAGGATTGGCCGGTTCGTCGTAGAGCCGTTCACTGCGCAACTAACTGATGGCCTCGACTGTCTCGACGGAGAGTCGGGGTGTCCGCTTGCGGCGGGTCTTCTTCCAGGCCTGATCATTCCGGCAGACGTTTTTCCGGACCTGATCGGAGGATTCGCTTTCAGCGGGTTGTCGCAAATACTCGCCAGTGCTGTTGTGGAGCAGTCGTGGCGCAGCCCCTCACTAGCGTCGACCACAGACCGTGAGAGGGAATTTGCCCAGGGGCTGTCCCAGAACGCCGAATCTGCACGCAATCGGAGTCCGCGCGAAACGGCGGCTCTTGAGCGCAGATTGACCAGTACCGGGCTCGGAGCGGATCATGTTATCTGCGATTTCGGCCCGGCCGCCTCAGCGCCGTCGCGGAGCTGGCGGTCCCAGGCGGCGATGACGAGGCCTGGCTGGCTGACGGCCAGGGCGCTAGCCAGGTGGACCGCGTCGGCGCCACCGGGGCCTAGCCCCGAGGCTCTGGCTCACATTTCGTGAAGGTAACGATGAGGGCAGGGGCAGATGGGACTGGCGCCTGAAGGTCAAGACCCGCCACGGGGTTCGCGGGGCGCCGATCCCGCTTGCGGTAGGCGTCCCGGACAACCCCGCAAGACCGCAATCCGTCCGCGCCAGCCGGCATGCGAGCCGCTGCGGCGGCCGCGAACTGGCCGGCGGTACCGGCTAACCGAACATTTCTCCTCACCTCACCGCAATGATGTCCCAGCGATGCTGTCCGGCCGGGGCGGGCAACCGCAACGACGGGCCATCGATGCTGCGGCAGCCACATCCATGGGCCACCGTTGTTGTTGCCCGGCCCGGCTGAGCGATGAGTCGGCCTGGAGCGCGGTGCCTGCGTTGCCGCTGGTCCGTTTCTCCAGGCCGCTCTCCGAACCCGCCGTGCACCTTTCAGCGCAACGGGCTCTCCGTGGTTCCTGCCGTCAGGGCGTGACCCAGGGGTTGGGGATGCTGGTGCCGCGGTAGCGGTACCGGGTGACCGGTATCGCTGCGATGGGCCGCAATTCTGTCTGCCCGGCGGTGACCGGGAGCCAGTGTCCTGCTGCCGTGTGGTGGCGGCGGAAGTCGCCCCAGTTCCAGTGGTGCCGTTCGCGGAGCATGCGGGTGACCCGTCGCCAGGTGAAGTTGTCCAGCATGCTGAAGATGTTCTTCGCGATGGCGTGCCGGAAGTACCCGGCCCACCCGTGCGTGACCTGGTTGAGCCTGGTCAGCACGTATTCCAGGTCTTGTTGTGATGTCCTGGGCGTCAGGGCGCGGATCTTGGCCTTCACCCTGCGGACGGATCCGGGGTCGATGAAGGTGCAGACGTGCCACTGGCTGGTTCCCTTCTTGCGCCGCCACTGGATGCGGAAGCCCAGGAAGGTGAATCCCTCGCTCATGTGCGTGACCCGGGTCTTGGCCGGCGACAGCCGCAGGCCCAGTGGTGCCAGCACGCGGGCGATTTCCTCGCGCAGCGCCTCGGCGCCGTCCTGGTCCCCGTGGACCAGGACGGCGAAGTCGTCGGCATAGCGGACATGCCGCCAGGCCGGCGCGCCCTTGGCGCGGCGGGCGCGGCGCCGGTACGCGGTCGACATCGTCCCGCCGGGCTTCCACGGTGCCATCAGGTGCTCATCGAGCGCCGTCATGGCGATGTTGAAGATCAGCGGGGACAAGATGCCGCCCTGCGGCGTGCCGGTGAAAGTGTCGCGGTGCTGGCCGAGTTCGGTCAGCACCCCGGCTTTGAGGAACGCTTTCACCAGCGCCAGGACGCGCTTGTCCTTGATCCTGGCCCGGACCCGGTCCATCACGGCAGCGTGCGAGCAGTTATCGAAGGCTGCCTCGATGTCGGCGTCCAGCACCCACCGGTACCCCTGGGTCCCGAAATGCTGGATCTCGGCGATCGCGTCCCAGGCGCGCCGCCGGGGCCGGAACCCGTACGAGCACGGCTCGAAATCCGCCTCGAACACCGGTTCCAGCACCAGTTTCAGCGCTGCCTGGACCACCCGGTCCGCCACCGTGGGTATCCCCAGGCGGCGGACCTTCCCGCTCCCGCCCGGCTTGGGAATCAGCCTCTCCCGCACCGGCAGCGGCGCGAACGAGCCGTCTTTCAGGCCCGCCCGCAGGTCATCCAGGAACCCGGGCCCGCCCGGTAAGCTGCTCGACGTCAGCGACCGTCACGCCGTCGGCGCCCGCAGTCCGCGCTCCCCGGTTACCCGCCACCCGGTCAAACGCCACGATCAGCGTCGCCGGGTCGCACACGAAATTGAACAGGTCATCAAACCGGCGGCCAGGATCAGCCGCCGCCCATCGGTGAAGCTTGGCCTGCATCCCCGCTACCCGCTCCCATGACCCCTGCGGGCCATCCTCGCGGGCACCGCCATCCGGCGGCGCGTCTTGCGGCATTACAGCCTCCTTCCCTCCTCGAAACCACTGCCGCCCTTCCCCATGTGACCGGCTCTCCCGGCCCCGGAGTACTACGGCGGCTCCGCCCCGCCCGGCCCGTTCAGCGGTCGGCGCGCCTATCCCGGCCAGCGGGCCGGATGCCCGCCGCCGGGAACCGGCACCAGGCGGTTCCCGTGTTCACTGCAGATCGCTCGGCGAAGGAGGAGCCCGGCTGTGCCCCGGCGGCCTCGCCACGGGTACGCCGCAGGCTTTCCCCGTGGCCTCCCGGATCAGCGATGCCACACCACCCCGGAAGTTCCCGCCACCGCAACCGGCAGCAGGACGCGCCGCGTCCGGCCCCTATCCGCCAGGTTTGAGCCGGCGGGACTGTCAGGGACGTAAAACGCCGGTCCTCGCGTACTCCTCTCCGCCACGCTCGCCAGGCCCGCCCCGTCTGGCAGTACCCGAACGCCCTGGCTTTGTCGGGGCCGCTCCCGCCCTCCCCGGCACCACCCGGATCAGGCTGCCCCCAGCTACGCCGCCCTGCTGCGACAGGACAACGGCAAAGGTCTCTCACCTCCACTCGACCAGCAGCGCCTCACGGCGCACAGCATCAATGTCCCATCGTTGCGGTCGCGGGCGCCGGGCTAGCGGCCAAGTGCCCGGTGTGCCAGGGGCTCGGACCAAGGAACTATTCAATAACCACCGTTCGCGGCGCAACTCAGCCTGCCATTGAGAGCGATAAACAACAAGACCCAACCCGCTCGTCGCTTATCAGAGAATATGAAATGTCGGTTACCTGACACTGGCTTCAGCCCGGCCAGTACGGCCAGATCAGCGGACCGCCCACCTGAACCTCTCGCGAAAAATGCCGAGGGCTTCGCGCCAGTGCGCTTGTACCTTGGTTCGCGTGGAGCCAGACGCGAAGATTCTTGAGGAACGCTGCCGGCCGCTGGTGGAGGCCTTTCTTGAGCTCCCTCAACGCGGGTCGCCGATGTCCTTGCAGTCCGACATGGCGGCCGAGCTGGAAGCTGCCGAAGGGTTCCCAGGCCCGCGCTCATCGGAGCTAGCCCGGCACAAACGGCTCATCCGCATCATCGGCGATAGCTTTGCGTTCGCGTTGCTGCCTGAGCACACCATACGAACGCTCGCGAGACACCCCGGCGGGTCGGCTAGCCTCCTCGGACAAAAACAGGGCCTGGCCTTTACCGTAAACGTGGCCACGGGCCTGAGTACATCTGGATACGTGCCTGTACTGTGTGACCTGACGAACGTGCTCGGGGTCGGAGACATCGTAGCTGTCGCGGCTGACCATGTTCTCATCCTCGAATGCAAGCACTCCGCGCTGCCTTATCGGCTCCCGCTCAGCGGTCGGCTGGCGAGGCAGCGCAGCAGAGGCACGCTGGCGGCCGAATACCTTCAGGCAGGCCGTGTCGCAGAGCCTGACGGCATCGTGCGCGAAGCAATACCGATCCGGCTCCCAGAACCACGGTGGGATTCGCTATGCAAGATCGCGGGGGAACTCTCGCCCGGGCAGACGGGAAGCGCGTCCGGTCTCCTCGATGACGGCGACGGCGTCGCCATAGCAACCGCTGACACTGACCTACGCGACGTCATCGGGCGCCTGGCCGGCATGGTCGGCGGAACAAGGCGGATGATCGCGATGCACCTGGACCTGGTGACTCAGCCGCGCTGGACCTGTCCCGCACCCCTTACGTTTCCTCTGCCCCCATGGCTGCGACTGGAACTGCTCGAAAGCCGCGCGGTGATGTTCCGCGTCATAGACCTCGACCGGTTCGCCGGAACCCGAGTTACTCCCTCAGGCCAGATCGCAACACTCAGCGCGACGTACACGGGAACTCAAGCCCGGCTCACCGTCACCGTTGGCGATCAGGAAGACGAACTGGGTCCCTGGCTCATGGATCGCCTGATGCACATGCCGATCACAGTGACCGATCTCAAGGAAGCACTGCTCTGCCACGCAGAGATCTTCGGCGCGCTCGATGCCGATGACAGTACAGCGACAGACGAAGAGAACGCGGACACCGCAGCTAACGCGGCACCGGCGGCCGCTGCCCCGGCCTATCTGGCTGCTGGAGATGACGTCACTTACGGAACGGTTTACCTGAATGACGACAAAGAGCCCGTCATCATCTACGAAACCCCTGGGCTACAGAAGAGATTTCATAGCGCCTGGAGCCCTGCCCACCAGCAGATAGTCGCGCTGTACCGTGACGGGCTCCGGATGGACGACGCGATGGCCGCCAGCCTGTTCACTCGCTGAGAAGCACCAGGACTGCGCAGTCCCGATAGTGCTCCATAAGAATGAACCGCCAAGGCGACCACTCCCCAACCGAGATGTCCAGCCATTCCGGCTCAGGTAGGGCGGCGGTCCCAAGCGGCACCCCTGCCGCCTTCGCGGATAATGGGCAGCCGCCTAGGTCCGGTTGCGTGCTGCCTGCTCGCGTACCCGGCCAGTGATCTCGCGCCAGCCCACCGTGGCAGGGTCGACGCCTCGCTCGGCGGCGATCTCGGCTCGTGCCTGGTTCTCGAGCGCTTGCCAGGACGGATGCTTCATGTTGTACGCCTGCCTCATCTGGATTGCGGCGTCCGCGTAGCGCTCGGGGCACACGCTCATCGACGGATCGCGGTCGCCGATGCACGCGGACTTCGGCGCACTGCCGCACTGGCGGCAACTCAGCTCGGACCAGGCATGCTGGGCGATGGTATCCGGATCTGGCTTCGGCGGGCGGCCGCTGTTGAATGCCCTGCTCTCGCGCTTGGGCGCCCTGGCCCGCCGGGGACTCACGGGCTTGCCCGGCCTGCGGCCAGCCGTCGGGGTCACCTGTCAGCCCCTACTAGCCACAGGGCGATCGTGATGCTCATGACGTCCAATCTTCCGTGTGCACCGCACCGTAAGGCTGCCGATCGACGACACTAGCCGCGCCGCCACGGCGCAGGCCCGCCAAGAACCGATGCAAGATCCCGTCCCGCAAGCTGCTCGCCAGAGAATTCCGATGCCACGCTAGCAATCTGGCAAATGACCGAATCGCGCCGAGCGCCGATTCTTACTGTCTCATCGCGGACTGCGATATCGCCAGGCACATGTTCAACGATGTCGCCCGCAGTACCAGCCCTGCCAAGCGCAGCGCGGTGCCAGATAAGCCGGGAAACACAGCCAGCTAGATGGTGGTCCCTGGGAACCCCACCCAGGTCGCCGGCGATCGCTTGCCACCATGGCGGGGAACCGTAAGTACTCGGAAGTGCTGTGGGAGGGCATTCCGGTGGTCGTCGTGGCGGTCGTCGGCCAGGCCGGTGATGGCGTTATCAGTGCGGGTTTTCTCCGGGCGGGGGCGGCTTGGCCCAGGCGCTGAGGTCCTCGGGGCCGGCCTTCCAGGGCAGGAACCGTGCCAGCGCCGTCCCGCTGAGCGGCCTGCCGCCGTTGCGGCCGCATTCGTCGAGGTAGGCGGTCAGGTAGGTGATCAGGTTCAGCCCGGCCATCTGCGCGGTCGCGGTGACGGTCCAGATCACGGCCGCGTTGCGGGCGGTGTCCCCGTTACGGGAGCCGCCGGCGTTCTTCCGGGTGACGACCGGCCCGCGGATCTGGCGCTCCGCGGAGTTATTGTCGAGCGATATCATCGGGTAGCTGCGGCGGGCGATGAACCCGTCCCACTCCCGGTCCAGGGTGGCGAGGGCCTTCTTCGCGGGTTCCTGCAGGCCCGGGGCCTGCATCTGCTTCTTGCGGGTCTCGTCGATCACGCCGATCGCGGCGTCCCAGCCCCCGTACGCGTTCTCCAGGCGTTCCGCGGCGGCCTTCTTCTCCCGCGCCGGGGGTGCCGCGGCCTCCTGCCAGGCGGCCATGAGCTCGCCGTGGGCCTTGTACAGGTCCCGGAACAGGGCCAGCCAGTTCTGCGTCCAGTACTTCAGCTGGACCGGGCTCGCGTCCCCGGCCCGGACCATGTGCCTGCGGACATGGGCCGCGCAGTAGAGATTGACCAGGCCGTCGGCCTTCTTTCCCGCGGACTGGTACACGGCGTAGAAGTCGCTGCTGATCACGAGCCTGCGCGGCCCGCCATCCGCCGCGGGCAGCAGCTGCCCGGTCTTCTCGTCGATGCCCGCGTGCCGGGCCAGGACGGCCCCTGACCGGGACGGGTCCATCACGAAGCACACCGTGTCCGCCCCGATGAACACCCAGAGCCAGAATTTCGCCGCGCCCTTCCCCTCGCCGGGGCAAAAGACCCGCCACGTGGTCTCGTCCGCGTGGAAATGCCAGGACTCCCGGTTCCGCTCCGCGATCGCGCCGGCCAGCGGCGCCAGCAGTCCCGCGGCCTGCGCGACCGTCCCCGCCAGCGTCGAGGGGGAGATCTCCGCCCCGTGCCGTGCCAGGCCCGTCACCAGCGAGTTCTGGCTCCGGCCCGCCGCGAACCGCCCGGCCAGCAGCATCGCGGTGAACCCGTTCGTGAACAGGCCCTTCCCGATCGCCTTCGGCGGCCCCGGCGCCATCACCGTCGCCGGCCCCGGGCAGCCGCACTCTCTCTTATAGCGGCGCCGGCAGTTCCCGCGCACCGTGACCGTGACCTGCCAGTCCAGCTGCTCCCCGGACAGGTGCGTCCCCAGCAGGGTGAACGGCTCCCCGCAGTCCGGGCAGCAGTACCGGCCGCCCGGGAAGTCCCAGATCACCTCGACCCTCGGCAGCTGCGAGTAATCCCGCCGCCCCGCCCGCGCCCCCGGGCCCCGCTTCACGTTCTTCTTCCCGCCGCCGGACGGCTCCCCGTCACCGTCACCAGCGGAATCATCACCATCGCCAGTGCCGGCAGGCTCAGGGCGGTCCTTCTCCGACTTCCGCCCGAACACCATCCGCTGCAGCACCGCGAGGGTCTCATTCGCCTCGGCCAGCCGGGCGGCCTGGTGGCCGACCAGTTCCCGCAGCTCCTCGTTCACCCGCACCAGCTGCGCGTTTTCCTCCCGCAGCTCCGCGTTCTGCCTGGCCAGATCATCAATCCGCGCCGACTGCCGGTCAATGACCTCCAGCGCCCGCGCCAGCAGTTCCTCAGCAGACGCCTCACCGGCAGACGGCGCCCAGGCACCGCCCGCGCCCGCCAGAACCCCTGCCGCCGCAGCCACGAACCACAGCAAACACTGCCGTCACCGGCAAATCACGCACCCCGCCGGCGTGTCGCAGCCGTCGGCCGCGCGAGCCTCCGCAGCCACCGTCACAGCACTTCCGAATACATACGGGGAACCTACATCCGCTGGGAGCCTGACGGCATCAGCGGCGCTTCCAATCATGAGCGCTGCTGATTGCACGAGCACACTGGCCGAATTCTCCATCGCGGGCATTGGAAGGTCGACAGCGATGAGCCATAGACACGGCAGCGACTTGCCTGCTAGTGGCTAACGATTTCCTTTGTTCCACGCCGCCGAGCAGGGCTGGTCGGCACTTCCGGTGATCGGCGGAACACGACCGTCAAGGCCTTCTGCGAACGGTTTCCAGCAGACCGAAACTTATCAGTGAGGCCGGCCGGGACGTGGTTCACGAGATAGCCCCTGGGCAGCAGCCCGCAGTGGGCTATTGGCTATCGATCGAGCTTCGCCAGGAGCGCTTCGAGTCCGTAGGCGCGGGCGAGGACCATGGCGTCGATCAGGTTCAGCGCACGCGCAGAGAGTTCGGGGTCTTGCGTTACTTCTGCGTAGATTGCGATCACGAGCCGACCGAGAACGCTGGCCTTGTGAGCGCCGTTCCCCCGGAGGTCGCTGGCTTGCGGCTCGTGTAGCTGAAAGAACCGCTCGGCCATCTCCAGCACGCTTCCTGAAATGTCGCCCTGGTAGTTTGCCGCGGCGGTGATCACGGGCGCGGGTGCAAGCGCGAAGGTCCTGGCCTGGGATGCGGAGGAAAGCACGCGGTTGGCGAGGTGGTCATATCCAGCGGGGAGGTGCGCGATCACCATGCCGGCGAGGCGGGCGATGTCGTCGTCGGGGTCGTCGAACAAATGGATGAGGATGGCGAGGAGTTCGTCCGGCATTTCGCCCAGCGGCAGGATCTGCCTGAACGCGGCGGTGATCCCGCGTCTGAATGGTTGCTGCTGTTCTGATAGCTGGCCTGTGAGGGCGAGGGCGTCAGGATTCTTGCAGGCGGCGATAGCGGCGATCAGTGACGCGTTATATGCGGCCTGGTCCGCATCTGCGGTTAGGCCGGCGGCGTCATCTGAGATCGTCGTTTCATAGAAGTTGATCATCCGGGTCAGGATTGGGGCGACGAGGTCGTACCGGGCACAGCGCAACCGTAGTAGCAAGTCGCGGAGCTGGTGGCTCGCGAGCAAGATTCGGGGGTCTGCGGGCAGCGGCTCTGGTCCGGTGTCAGTCACGACATCGGGACTGTCCAGAGCGGTGGTGATGAGAGCCGTGACCATAGTGGGGCCGGCGGTGAACTGGGTCAGGCACAGTTCGATGACTAGGGCTCGAAGCGGGAGTTCCGGGCTTCCTGCGAGGTGCTGGAGCTGGCCGGTGAGCATCTCGGCCGCCCGAGGGAAGCGCGGTGCGAGAATCGCCAGGGCCCGCAGCGCGGCGTATTCGGGCCGGTTCCACGCACGGAACATCAGCCGCTCGGGGGTTCCCTGGCCGGTAATCGCGGAAGTGGCGGCGACCTGCACATTGCCCGCGTCGGTGTCGCTTGTCGGCTCGATGCACGCAGGCCCGGGCGTGGTCTCGTCAGCGGGCTCATCGGGGGCGCTGGGCTGGGCGAGGAGCTCCTCGATCAGATGCAGTACGTCGTTTTCGGTCAGCCCGGCGTCTGCGAGAAGGGCGGCGTCCAGGTGCGGTGCGGCTCTTTCGATCAGATGGCCTATCCACGTGCCCGAGGTAACGATATGCCCGCGTGCTGCCGCAGCTGCGCGCAGTGACTGCTCGGGAGTCGCTACCTGTCTCAGGCCGAGCAGGATGTGCGTGGTGTAGACCGGATTAATGTCGTCGGGCAGTGACTCCAGGATCACGGTGAACCTGCCCGGATTTCTCTGGGCCGCAGAACTGATGACCTGGGCGAAGACGGTCGCGCCGCCGCGAAAACGGCCGTCCGGTTCCATCTGCCATCCGTCAGCCGCCCAGCGGCGCATCGCACTCACAAGATTGTCGTCGCTCATCCGCTCGACGGCAGCGATGTCTATCGGGGACTGGACGGACAGGTCCGGGACCTCGCCGCCGGGACGCGCGCTCTGCGGCGCGGGTGCGGGCACTGCGGGTGGCGGGAACTTGCGTTGGAGTTCTCGCCTGCGCGTTCTGGTCTCGTCGGTGAGATCGGCGTCGGCAATGTCGCGAAGAAGCCGCGCTGCGGTGGCACCGTACAGACTTCCGCTGTGCTTTTCGAAGTCACTGGTCACGGTGGCGGCGCGCCCCTGGATGCCCTGAGTTGCCTCGATGGGCAGCTCGCTGCACACCAGTGCGATGATCTGCGCCGATAGTCCCAGCGGATCCTCGCGGTAGCCCTGATGCAGTGAGTACGCCTCGTCCTGAAGCCAGGCGGCGGCGTCGTTGAGCAGTTCCGGGTGGCCGGAGGCGAATCCGGCAGCAGCCAGGAACTGCTCGGTTGCTAGGTCCGAGCCAGCCATCTCGCGGACGGCATCATGGATGTCCGTGTCGCCGTTTCGGGCTGCGTTCCGGACGGCTTCCGCCAGGCGGACCAGCAGCTCATCAGTGGGGTCGCGTTCTGGCCGGCCGGAAGGAGGCGCTCCGAGGGCCTCGTCGGTTTCTCCGTTGTTGTCGAGCTTTCCTGTTCGGCTAGCCGCACTGGCAGACCGGACGACGGGCAGTATGTGCCGGGCGAACGTGACGGGGTTCTCGGCTGCGATCGTGGCCAGGATCTCCGGGGCACTCATGCTGTCCCCGATGAGACGGCGAGATTGTGCTGCGTGGATCGCTTCGATGAACAACCTGAGCCGTTCCTGGTCGGCGAGATCACCTGTGTTCGGACTGCCAGGTTCGCCTGCCGTCCCGGCGCCTTCTGCGCTTCTGCCGTCTTCTGCGGATTCTGTGTCCTCGGTACCTGCTGCCGCGGACACAGGGTTATAGGCGCCATCGGCTTCCAGGAGGGTAAGACGGCGACGGAGCCAGGCCGCGACCATGCTGGCACCTGAGGCGGCGGACTGGCTTCCTATGCCGTGCAGCAGGGAGAAGAAGTCGCCGCTGCTCGCGGTGCCTGGCCCGCGCACTGTGGTGTCGATGCCGCCCGTGTCGATGACTGCGATCATGAGGCTGGCTGCTTCCTCGCTGCGGTTCAGCGGTGCCGCGTTCAGGACGCGGACGAGTCGTCTGTCCCAGCCTTCCTGGCCGACGTAGGGGAGCAGGAGTTCCGCGACCTGGCCCGGATGCTCCTGGACGAGGAGTATGCACATCCAGGTGCCGAGGTCGGCTGTGCTGGGATCGGCCAGGTATCCGGCGATGATCCCGTGGTCCAGCAGGAGCTGGCTGAAGCCTGGCGCCCGCGCAGCCAGCGCGTGAGCGCGTTCGGCGAGGGAGTCTGATTTCACGCTGCCGAGCACGTTCAGTGCCTGCCATTCGTCCAGTCCGGGATCAGGGACGAGCGTGACGAGCGCGATAACCAGTTCCTTCAGGTGGGGCCGCACGTCTACTGCGGCGAGGATCTCCCGCAAATCGCGGAGGTACTGGTCACGGTCCTGCTCCCGTTCGAGGGCTAGGATCTGGCGGACCTGGGCACGGCGGAACAGGTGCTGCTCGCTGCTGCGGAGCAGGCTGAGCATGGACTGGCTGCTGCGCATGTGACGTTGCGCGAACGCGTAGTCGAAGAACGCCTCGTGCGCGAACGCGATACGGCCATTGTCGCGGCGTAGCCAGCCCGCGCGGGCAAGGTTCTCGACAGTCGTCTGACGGCTGCCCAGCCTTGCCGCTGCGACCGACAGTTCCTGACGCTCGCTGAGCATCGCCGCAAGCTGGTCAGAGACCTCGGTCACCGGAGCGTTCGGCTGCCGCGCTTCAGCTTCTTCGCGTACGGCGGCATAGAACCTGTCGAACAGCTGCAGCCTGGTGGAGATCCCGGCCGGATCGAGCTGCCCGCGTTTATGGAGAACTATCAGTATGTGCAGGTGCAACGGGTTGGACAGCAGCCTCCGCAGCGAGCCGGTCAGGGACACCGGCTCAATGCCTGCCCCGCGCAGCGCCTCCTCAACGTCCGTTTCGGGTAGCGGCTCTAGGCGCTCTACATGGTGGCCATCGGCAGGCTGGCCGGTCCTCGTCGTCCCGGCAAGAGCTGCGAGTCGGTCGTCCACTTCCAGGTCGAAGACGCGGCAGGCCATCAGTACCTTGATGCCGAGTGACCGGGCCTCCCGCAGCACCTCAGCCACGGCCTCCAGACGTGCCGGACTCCGGCCTGACCCGGCCCCGAACGCATCAACCTGGTCAAGCACCAGCAGAGCAGGACGACCCGCAGCCACCCGCGACAGCACCGCAGCGGGCGAGCCGGGCAGCCGCATCGCCGCCCCGAGCTCATGTGCGTCACGGAAGCCCTCCAGCCGATCCAGCCGGGTCGCCAGAACTACCTGCGGGCAGTCACTCACGGGATCTGAGGCAGCCCTAGCCTGAAGGTCATCTAGCACCTGGCCGATCAGGGCAGTCTTACCGGCACCGGCATCGGCAGCTACAGTGACCACCGCCGGTCCGTCCGGCGCGGCGAGCAGCCCGGCGATCAAATTGGCTGCGAAACGCCCGATCTCTGCCAGTGGGGCACGGTCATCAGCGATCCCCCGCCGGTAACGGTCGGTCTCAGCTCGAATCCGAGCATGGATACTCTCGTCACGACTCCAGTCAGTGGGCCCGTAATCAGCTGAGCGCAGGAACTCCCATACCTCATGTGCGGTCAGCTCGTTGGCCAGATGATCATCGAGGAAATCACTAAGCCGCGCGATGACGTCATCGGGCGGCCCGGCTACCAGCGCCCGGGCGTGAGCACGCAACGTCTCACGCAAATTATTCTCGTCAATGTTCGCCGCAGTCACGCGCTGGAGCCGCCGCCACGCCGCGTCGGGATCAGCGTCCGGCCACGCGGCGAGCAGCTTTCTGCCACGACGCCTTCTTTTCCTGCGACGTGACGAAACGCGTCTCGAACTCGTCGACGCTGGCCGCCATGCGGGCGTCGTCGCTCAACTGAAGCAGATGAGACGCCGACAAGGCCGAAACGAACTCGCACCTGGCCGATGGGTCCTCAGCCAGCCGCTTGCCGAAGGCCGGGATCACCCCTCGGGTGACAAGCCCCCCGATAGTCCATTCCTCATCCACGGATAGCTGACGCTTGACCTGCGTATAGGTGCGGGATCCATCCCCGCGCTCTACCCACCACTCGAAACTGTGGTCGCCGGGCTCCTCGAAGCGGACCTTGACCGAATCGTGCTCCTCGTCGAGCAACTGCAGGAGCCGCCACACGGCGATCCTGCCCTCATAACGGTCACCGACTTTGGCAGCCAGTCCTCCCTTCGGCGGCATCGCCCTCCTATCCTGACCAGTGTCACCAAGCGAGTGAAGATGGCTCTCTCCCAGCAGCGGCTCATATAGCCTAGGCGCTCAGGCAGACCAGCCGACCGCACAGAAAGCGCCTGACGGCCGCAGAGCCGACCGCCAGTCAACAGAGCCGCACTTATGGCGCTGGTTCCACAGAACGGGCCAAATACGGATATACCCATAGTTCGTGCTTATGTAGGCGAGGACGCCGTACCTCAGTGCCCCAGCTACCGGGCCGACCTGTGCGATCACGCCCGCCCAGCCACCGGACTCCGTCCGCAACTCCAGGACAATCTTCATAGCCTGCGGCTCAGCGGAAATGTCATCTCGATGCTATGTGCCCTGACTTTGCCAGATGTCCTGTCTCAAACGACCTGCCGGATGGCCGATGCCGTGACCAGCGTGGACGGCAACTCTCGCGAGACCGCTACTTAATGTCGTCTCGGCTGATCTGCTCGGCCGACAGCGCTCCCGCCGCGATGTCTCAGTCGATCTGCTCCTTCGGGCTGAGGACTCCAATGCGATGACCAGGGGGACAGGCTTTCGGCGCTCAGCTGTCTCACTAGATTTGCTGGGCCAGGCCCGCATTGGAGCAACTAGACCGAGACATACGGCAGATAACGGGAGACAGGACACCAGAGGTTGACAGCCTCCACGAAGCTGGACGGCCATGCCGATGGGGCGGCCGACGCGTAAGCCTGATTGATCAGGTCGCGAGTTCCAGTTGGTCCGTATCCACGACTGCCGATCAGCCCCCCGAATCCGCTTCTGCGAGTGCTTTCTGCTGCCGATCTAGGTCGCCAGGTGTCGGGTCATGGCGGCCAAGCCGACGGACGAATCACGGACGGATGATCAAGAAGGCCAGTCCCAGAATCCGACGACTGTCCTCTGACCTGCACTAACGTGGTGGGCGGTACTGTGATTGAACCAGTGACCTCTTCCGTGTCAGTGCACATCATCGTCCACGCGCGCTGCTGCGGACATTCCCTGTTAGGCGCGCCCGCCGTCGCATGCGCAGGCTGAGCAAGATCGGCACCATGAGCACGGGAGGTGGGACTACGACGAGCCGTGTCGGCATCCTCACCCGTGCTTGAGCCTCCCGAACAATCAGGCGCGATTGCAGTGGTCAGCGCCAGCGAACTGGGCCCGTTGCAGTTGCCGTCCCACGGTGTGGTGAAGTTCGTAAACTTTGGCCATGAATGTAGGGGGCGTGCCTCGGGGGCATGTCTTCGTCTCTTGTGACCGAGTGGATTCTGGTCATGCAGATCGGCTGTGCCAGGTCCTGGAAAAGGCCGGGTTTCCGGTCTGGCGTGAGACTGCGGACTTGCTGCCGGGTGACGACTGGCGCGGCGAGACCCGGCAGGCGGTTACGCGTGATGCCGTGGTCTTCCTTGCGTGCTTTTCGCGGCAGAGCGTCAGCCTTGCCCGCAGCGAGCAGAACGAGCAGATCATTCTGGCTGTCGAGGAAGCGAGGCTGCGGCCGGCGGAGCGGGTGTGGCTCATACCGGTCCGGTTCGATGACTGCGAGATCCCTTACCGTGATCTTGGCGGTGGCCGCACCCTGGAGACGCTCCGGCAGGCTGATCTTTTCGGTGATGAGTACGACGAGAACGCCAGCCTGCTGGTGGAGGCGATCCGGCAGGTCGCCGGCGGTGGTCCTGGGCCGGATCTGGGCTGGTCGCTGGCGGCCGACGTTGAGGCTGGCCGCCACTGGCGCCCCCGGGCGCGGGGGGTGGCTGTTGACAGTGAGCGCGGGTTCAGGTTCCGGGGACGGGCACGTGCTCTTACCGAGATCGTGGCCTGGCTCGACCGGTCGGTGCCGGACCGGAAGGTCCTGGTGGTGACCGGATCTCCTGGAGCGGGTAAGTCCGCGGTGCTGAGCAGGGTCATCACCACGGCCGACCCCATGCACGTCGCCCTGCTTCCCGCTGATGATCAGGCGGTCCGGGCCACCCCCGGTTCGGTAGCATGCGCGGTGCACGCCAAGTCGAAAACCGCGCTCGAAGTCGCCGGCGAGATCGCCACGGCCGGGTCGGCTCGGGAGATCAGGGTCGCTGGCGACCTGCCGGCCGTGGTCAGGCAGGCGCTGGCCGGGCGCGCCGGAGCCAGGTTCAACGTGGTCGTGGATGCCCTGGACGAGGCCGTCAGTCCCGAGCAGGCACGGGAGTTCATCGCCGACATCGTGCTCCCGCTGGCCCAGACATGCTCGGACCTGGGCGTCCAGGTTGCGGTGGGCACGAGGCAGCACGACAGCGAAGGCTCGCTGCTGGCAGAACTCGGCCGCGCCACCACGATCATCAACCTGGATGACCCGGCCTACTTCGCGCCCGAGGACCTGACGGCATACGCTCTGGCCTGCCTTCAGCTCAACGGCGACGAACGGCCGGACAGTCCCTACGCTGACGCAGCGGCCGCGCTGCCGGTGGCAGCGCGGATCGCCGACCTGTCGGACCGGAACTTCCTGATAGCAGGCCTGGTCGCCCGCGACCACGGCCTCAACGACCCCAGCGCCGCCGACGCCGCGGGCATTTCTTTCGACGCGACGGTCGGGTCGGCTCTGGCACGTTACCTGCGGCGGATCCAGCCCTTGGACGGCCTGGGAGTGACTGCCTCTCAGGCCCTGACAGCCCTGGCGTTCGCTGAGGCGCCCGGCGTGGCCGCGGAACTGTGGCAACTGCTCATCGGCTGCCTCTACGGCAAGACCGTTCCCGTCCGCTACCTGACCAGTTTCGCGCGATCCGCAGCGGCCGACTTCCTGATCGAGCAGAGCGGCGAGGATGAACCAATGTTCCGGCTGTTCCACCGGGCGCTCGACGACAGCCTGGCCGCCGCTCGAGCTCGTCTTGCCAGCCGTTCCGATGACGAGCACGCCATCGCCGCCGCGCTGATCCGGCTAGGTCACCAGCATGACTGGACCGGTATCCCGCCGTACCTGCTGCGTTCGCTGCCAGGTCACGCCGCAGCGGGCGGCCTGATCGATGACCTGCTGACTGACGACGCCTACTTGCTCGCCGCGGAACTGGGACGCCTGACCCTGGCTAGTCAGCACGCGGCATCGGCGCCGGCCCGGCGTTCCCTTCAGATGATCGGCCTGACACCGCAGGCCGTATCCGCTGGACGGGGCGAGCGGGCCGCGTTGTTCAGCGTGACCCAGGCCCTGGAAGACATGCCAGCCCGCTACCGTCACAACCCGGACGCTCCATACCTCGCGCGCTGGGCTCACGCACAGCCCTTGGACGCTCAGATCGTGCTCGAAGGCCACCAGGGTCCCGTGATGGCTCTGTGCGCCATTCCTGCTGACGGCAATGACTTGCTGGCCAGCGGCGGCACCGATCAGACCGTGCGGATCTGGGATCCGGCTACCCTGCGGCAGGTCCACATGATGGCCGGGCACCAGGAGCAGGTCAATGCACTGTGCCCGGTGCCCGTGAACGGGAAAACGCTTGTGGCCAGCGCCGGGTACGACGCCACGATCCGGATCTGGGACCCAGCCGCCGGCTCGCTGGTGCGAATTATCGACAGTCATCATGGGGTGCGTACGCTCTGGCAGATCCTTGCGGACGGGCGGATATGCCTGGCAAGCGGCGGTAGTGACGGCACGATCAAGCTATGGGACCCTGACTCGGGCAGGCAACTGGCTTGCCTGACCGGCCACGAGTACAGCGTGCGGGCTCTGTGCCCCGCTGGTGACGGCCGCATCGCCAGCGGCAGCGCCGACGGGACGATACGCATCTGGGATATCGCCACCGGCGAGCAGGTCTTCGTGATGAAAGGTCACGAGCCCTGGGTCACCTCGGTCTGCCTGGTCACGACGCCGGCAGGGCCAGCACTGGCCAGCGCCGGGTCAGGGCGGACAATCCGGATCTGGGATCCAGCGACAGGCACCGAGATCACCCGGATCGAAAGCAGAAACGGCCATATTGACTCTCTGTGCACGATCAGCATCGGCACGGCGCATTGCCTTGCCGGCGCCGGCGGCGACGAACCCATCGAGATCTGGGACCTGGCAACGCGCCAGCCCGTAGCCCTGATCAGCACCGGACAGCGCAGGCACGAAGCACTCTGCGCGGTGGACGTGCACTGCCGGCCGATGCTGGCCAGCGGCGGAGACGACGGCCCGATCAGGCTCTGGAACCCGCTCCGCGGCGCCTCCTCGAACGCCGGGCAGACTGCCGCCGGCTTCACAGCCACCTTCGCGCCGCAGGAAATCCTCCTGGAACTAGCCGGATTCCCCGGGCATCCTGCCCGCACTGACATCACCTTGGCGTGCCCGGTCCTCTCAGGTCACCGGGTGCTGCTGGCAGCCGCACCGTATGAGGGCCCCATCCAGATCCTGGACCCGGTCACCGGCAGCCAGCTAGCTGCCTTCGGAGACCGGCGCGCTGCGGCCACAGCGATATGCCAGCTCACCATGGGTGACCGTAGTCTCATCGCCAGTACCGGGTACGACCGGAAGATACGAATCTGGAACCCGGCGACAGCAGACGAAATCGGTCACATAGACACTTCCCCGATGCTCACCTCAGATATGCACGCGATGACTATCGGCGGGGAACCGCGCCTGATCGGCGTCGAACGCCAGACGGGAATCCGGATATGGGACCCGCGTTCCCTCACCGCCGTCACCGATATCCGCGCCAGGGAAATCAACGCGATCTGCGTCGCTGAGCTCAGCGGCCAGGACCGCCTGATCTCAGCCACCGACGACGTAGTACAAATCTGGGACCCCGCGACCTGGGACCACGCCGACATTCCCGCCCGCCACTTCCCTCCGATCACCGTGATGACCTCGCTGACCCTGCACGGCCGCCCGGTACTGGCGACCGGAGCCTTCAGCGGCAGCATCATGATCTATGACCTGACCTCCAGAGTGCCGGTAGCCGGATACGTCGCCCACCAAGGCCCGGTCAAAGCGGTTATCCCGGTAATCCTCAGCGGGCAACCCGTCCTCGCCAGCGCCGGCACAGACCGGACCGTCCGGCTGTGGGAACTGAACACCTTCACCTGCGTGATGTCCATCCCCGTGCACCACGAAGCCCTGGCCCTAGCCTGGCTCACAGACACGCTCGCCATCGGACTCACCGCCGGAGTCATCACGATCGACCTCAACGCCTCACCGACACGCAGCGCATGAGGACGGCCGGTCAAGATCGGTGACCAGGGAGACGCGGTGATCTGTCCATCGTTCAAAGGCGGGACGACCAAAATCCGCTCTCCTCTGACTCCCAAAATCGGACAATGGGAGCGCGAATCGGACGACAAGCCGCTTTCAGTTTTCTGACCTGCGAAAACTAGCTGAAGCAGACCCGATTCGGTGGCGGCCCGCAGGCGTGGCACTCTGCCGTGTGCGCGATCCCACAGCCAAGAGTTCAAGGATCAAGCTGAGGGACTTGCCCCTGCGTGCCGCAAGATCCATCTACTGACGTTCGATGTCATCGGCTCACGCCCGATCCCGGTGACAACTGAGTGACAAACGATCTTGAAAGCATCAGGTAAGCTACCGAACAAGCCTCTGACCTGCGGTTTTGAGTGGAGCTGAGGGGATTCGAACCCCTGACCCCCTCGATGCGAACGAAGTGATCCGGTGGTTCATATCCGTGCCTTGTTGTGCCGCGGATGGGGCTTGCTCCCGGCGGGGTGTCGTCGTGACCGCGTGCACGTGGCCAGGTTGCCGAGCCGCACTGCGGCATGCCGGCGAGCTGAGTCGATCTGGCCGGAGAACGGCTCGTCTGGCCGTCTTTGTGCGTTGCCGTGTAATCAGATGCTCACGCCAACTCGTCCAGGAACTTGGCCGCGGCCGAGGGGTCCATGATGTTCGACCAGATCTGTTCTGCCGGAGCTACGGCGCGTTTCGGCATGGCGTAGTCCGACATCCAGGCGTCGGGTTCGCATCCGGGGACGAGACTGAGGACGGTCGCGACGAATCGTTGCGGGAAGGACCCAATGATCCGTATGGCCACATAGGTTTCGTGACCTCGGTCGGCCAGGACCTGAACGCCTAGAGCCGCGCCCCCGAGCATCACGGCGTGCTCATGCCCGTCGAGCAACGACTGCCGAACCAGGCCGTGAACGGCCTTTCGCAACTGGCGTTCAGTCCGGGCAGCGGATTCGGCTCGCCACCGCATGTCATCTTCACGACCGGGCATCAAGTATCCGCTGTAGGTCTTACTGCTTAAAGGCGGCAGATGCTCGCCGTTATAACGTGCCCTGGCAGCGCTGGCGCGAGCGGCCAGGACCGCATAGAAGTCATCCGGCGATCCCTCCTCACGCTGCCCCGCAGCTACCAGCCATGCGCGATCGTGATCAACCCATATGGCGCCGCGCCATCGCTGAACCTTGACCTTGAACAGCACCTCGTCATCAATCGCGCTGATCCGCTCATGGGCCCTCTGATCGCCAGTGAAACGCTCGGCCGCCTTGGCCAGCAGCGGATGGACTATCTCGTCCAGCGGAGTATCAACGCCCGGCACAGGCAACGCGAGATCCTCGCGCAGGCACCGCAGCGTTGGCCTGGCATGCTCAGCCACTGTCAGTTGTCCTCGCCCGCCCCGCCGACGGAATCCAGCTCCTCGCGGGTCATCCCGGCCAGCATCGCTATACGGGAAGCGCGGCTGCCATCAAGCTCGCTCAGCAACTCGCGCATTCCCGCCTGCATCTCCTCGCGACGCGCATCCAGGTAGAAGACAACAGCAGCCTCGACCAGATCCTTCTTACTCATATGCAGATAGTGCGCACCGCTGGTAATCAGCTTGTCGCCCTCGGCGGAGACCTTGACCGCAACCTGCCTCGGCGCGTCCCCCGCAGTAGTCATCGACGCATGCCTCCCCTCCGGCGAGACATCCGTCTTTGCAGGTGCCTCCAGTACCTCTAGTGTACCCGGGAACACGAGCTCTGCACCGATCTGCTGCCTGGCACTGGGCTCATGATCTTAGGCGAGCCAAGTGGGTCGTTTGGCTGGCAACGAGCCGCCGGACTTATCAGGAACGCCGGTGACAGGGCAGCTTCAGGGGGCAGATCGCTGTTGGCGCCCTGTCGCAGGAACCGCTGCCCTCTGTGCGTCGGGCATCCCTGCGAACGCGGTCGACGGCGCGCTGGCGCCTTTCCTTGCCCGTATGTGGAACCACAGGTCGCTGAACAAAGGCCCGGCGGGGTCAGGCTGGCTGGCGACGTCCTATGCGCCGCTGTAGGGGCGCGGCAGCGGGAGTGTGTCGAAGAAGCGCTGGCATGAGGACGGGTCGGCGGACGACGGGTGGCAGAGCGCAGGATCGGTGTCGCTGACGATGATCAGCGCGATGCCGGCGACGGGCAGGGCCTCGGCGTTGGCCTGGATCGGGAAGGCCGGGAGGATCGACGGTGCGGGCTGCCTCAATCCGCGGCACGGAGCCGACGCCGCCCGGCGATCGCGGCATGGCGGCATGACGTGTCGCGGGAAGCCGGGCGGTCTTACCTGCCAGGCGCGTATCCGGCTAGCCGCAGCTCGAAGACCGCGTCGGCGGCCGAGTGGTCACGGAAACTATCGCGATCAGGGAAGGTTGCCGCGAGCGCGGGATAAGCCAGCGCGACCACGATCCATGCCGCCACGGCGCCAGGCTCAGGCAGCACCTCGATGCCCTCACGGAACACGACACCGAGATGATCGCGCAGGCTCCGCGCGGGGTGTGATCAGCTGGCGGGGTGTCTCATCCAGGTGCGTACCCGGTCGGCGTGGCTGGCGATGTAGTTGTCGAGGCCGTCGTGGCCGGCCACGTTGAGCGTGAGGTTCATCTGGTGCAGGCCCCGGGCGATGATCAGCGAGTTCAGCAGGGCTGGGGAGACGTCGGGCCAGGGCCGGTGCTGGCTGTATCCGCTGCGGAAGGCTTCGGTGAGCGGGTCGCTGCCGGGCAGGCGGCGCAGCGCGGAGATGGTGATCGACAAGTCGTGGACCTCAAAGCCCTGCATGGTGTCCTGGAAGTCGATCGGCACCAGGCCGTGGCGTGGTGAGGCGATCACGTTCGGCGGGGCCAGGTCCCCGTGTACCAGGTGAGGCGGGTGCGGCGGGTCCTTCCAGAGCGCGTCGAGAACGGCCTGGGCGTGATCGCGGGCGTCGGTGAACAAGGTCCCGAACCCGAATCGCGACCCGGCTGCGGCCAGCTGATCGGGTACCCGCCAGTACAGCACGCGATCGGCGCGCAGCACGTGGCCGGCGCCGGGCGGCGAGCACTCCGCGCCGTCTTGGTGCAGCCGGGCTGACAGCCGGCCGAGAGCGGCGGCCCGCGGCCCGGTCATGCGGGTCCGCTGGGATCGCCCGGCCACCCACTCAAACAGCACGCACACTCGGGTCCGCCGCTCAGCCCGTCCGCCGCTCACCAGGGTGGCCAGCTGGCCGTCCGCGTTGGCCAGCACGTCGGGGACGAACACGCCGTGCCCGCGGAGCTGCCGGTGCCAGGCCGCCTCGACTGCGGCCGTGCCCTCCGGGTGGATCGGCAGCGCCGCTCCCACGCGGAGTGCGTAGGCCACCGGGCCGGCAGTGATCCGGAAGACGCTATTGAAGGACTCCGCCGCCAGCCGGACCCGCTCCGGCGCTATCTCGTACCTCCGCAGCGCTTCCAGCGCCACCGCCCTGTCCTCAGACATCGCCGCTCATCGTGCCGCAAGTGGCCTTTAACTCCGCAATGAACGCGCCGCACATCTCGCGCGTAAAGATGAGCACTGGCCTCCCACGCATCTGACATCTGCCTGGCCGCCGCGATCGCGTCATCGGCGTAGCTCATGGCTTCGGCGGCCTGACCGCTCATCAGCATCGCGAACGCCCGCATCCGCAGCGCACTGGCCGGGTTGCCCTCGCCGCACGCGTGGCTCAGCTCAACGCCCTCGGCGGCTGACCGGTCCTTCGAGACCCGGACCGCAATATGTTGGCCCAGGTCGGCTAATTCCACGCAACTGCCATTGCTGCCCGAGCGGCTGCTCCTGTGCCACGTGTTCGTAGTCAGGTCAACGTTCGGTGAGCCGGGCTCGGCTCCTGGCGTAGTCATAAGTAAATTCTCTTCCGCCGCAGTTGAGAGCATAGCGCGGGAAGCCTGCGGGCTGACGCCTGCGGCCGTAGTAGACCGAACATCTGTACGTACTTGGGGCCGCGTCGGGATCTTCGAGGAGGAGGGCACCGGCCCGGTTCTGCCCACCAGGGAGGTGAGGCAAGTTGGCAATCTAGATTAATGACGACTTCATGACTCGTGCGCCAAGAGGATTTCAGCTGGCCGAGGTTCTTCGATCGCAACCTGGCGGAACCGAACCGCGTGCCGTGAACCATTGATCGAGATCCAGGTGGCTCTGGTGCTGCGGCGACACGGCCGGGAAATGGCCACCGACGCTGAGGGCACGCGACACGAAGTCGGTGCAGTCCTTACCGTAGTAACCGTTACAAGCGTCAGGTTTCCCATCGCCCTTGCATAGATTCGAGAGCGCCCAGTTAGCGGCGTCCTGAAGGCTTGGAGGTGGCGACCCGAAGTTCGCCGTCGCCTGCCGCTGTGCGCAAGAGGTCCGGGAGTTCGGGTTCGACTCTGAACTCGACGCGATGCTCCGCCAGGCAGATAGCCGGCGGTGACGTCCTGACGGCGTCTGACCGGCGGCGACCTGCCGCGCTTGAGCAGGACTTGCCCGGGCCGCGATCTGGCGACACGGGCCTGGGCATCGGCCTGAGCTGAGGACGCGCGGCAGTGACCTGGGACCGGGCGTCAAGCCCGGTCCAGGGAACCGGCCGGATCCCGCAGCCACTGAACGGCCAATGGAGCGACAGCCAGGCCGGTCGCGGCGGGCGTGCCCGCCTATCGGCAGGTGAGCGAGTTGGCGGCCACGCCAGCAGCGCTCAGATTGTCCGTTCCGGCGCCGTACCGACCATCACGATCACGACCGCCATCCAGTACCGAACGAGCCGACGGCGCGCGGTGTCGCTTTCCGTCAATCACAGAGCGCCACGGGCTTGCGGTAGTTCGATAGCTTAAGGACCCGGGCTTTGCGGCCGGGCGGATCGCGCGCTGGTTCCGGCGCGGGGATGCCCGGCAGCCGGCCCCTCGCGGCTGTGCCTGGCAGCAGGCCAGGGTGGGTGGCTTTGGAGGGAGGGCTTGTCGGTACCTGGCGCTAACATGGCTGTCATGAACCATCCGCTGGCTGAAGGGCAGCCGGTCGTGCCGCTGCCTGCGCGCGAGCCGGCTGCGCTGCGGGCGGCTGTGGCGCATCTTGACCTGGCGGCTCTGGCCAGGTTCGAGGCGGACTGGACGGCTGCGACTGCCCGGGCGCGGGATGAGTACAGCTTGCTTCCGGCGCGGTATTTCGTGGAGCACTGGTTCACCTGGGTGGCGGTGGAACGCTGGCCGGGGCTGGCGGCGCGGTTGCGGGACTGCGAGCGTGTCGTCGCTGAGTCGCCGGATCGCGCGGAGCGGCGGGCCGCGGCGGCCGAGATCAGCCAGATCCTGCGGCAGGCCGAGACAGCCACTGCATGAGCGACTGGACGTGGGAGTACGTTCCGGACGCCCCCAGCGTCGTCGGCGGGCTGACCCCGGTCCAGGTCGAAGATGTCGAAGACCTGGCATCCCGGATTGCCGACGCTGTCGCGGTGCGCAGGATAGGCGCGTCATTCGATATCCGTGAATCGGTGTCCAATGTGAAGAGCCACGGCGAAGGCGCTGTCATGATCTGGTTTCTTGAGGACTACCGGGATGACGTCATTCTCGTCGTGCGCGCACAGCACCTGGAAGTGTCATCGGATTGACCTCGTCAGGTGCCAGCCCGCCGGACTCGGATGCCTTCGAGCGAAATTCGCCGCCCAGAACGACCAGTTATGGCGCCAGCCACCACGTCAGCCAACGCCTGGAACCCCGCGCAGATCGAGCCGTACGTGCGCCTTGTCGGTTCTGCTGCAGGGTCACGCAGGATTTCGGCCTAGCCCAGGTAGTCGCCGATCCGGAACAAGGTGCTGACCCGTGCGTACTGCTGTTCTATCAGGATCGGGGCTGCCCAGGTGGCGCGCGGCGAAATCATCCACGATGATGTTGCACAGCCGGGCCTGCAGGTCAAACGCGGCCAGCAGCAATGGCTCGCGGTACAGGCGGATGACGTCCTGGCTAGCCTCCCGGCGGTCAGCCTGTGCCCGCCGGTCCGTCAGGGCGTGTTCCAGTCGTCATTCCGCTGTTCACCGTTCACATCGACAAATTCAGGGCAAACCTGACCCAATTCCCGGCTATCTGACGGTCATCACCAGCACTTAACCCATGACAAACGGCAGATGCATCCGGCAAGAAAGTCTGAGAAGACCGGTCGGCGGCGGCAACGTTCGCGCCGTAAATGGCTGGCCGGCGCAAGCCAGGGGTGGCCGCCAAGGCCAGAACCCCGCGCTAGATCGAGTCCGAACGCGCGCTCCTGAAGGTATGCGCTCGGCTGCGCACGGTCACTGAGAGTCGGAGTCAGGCACCTATCGACCCGCAGTAGCGCTGGAGTTTCCGTGGTGTAGCTGTGCAACTGCACATGCAGGTGCACAATGTTCGAAGGCAAGGCTGAGCGCCGCTCCGGAAACGCGTGACAGCGGGTAGCGGGTACGGGTCTGACAGGAGGTCTTTGACATGGCAGAGAGGAACTCGTCTTCGGCCCCGGCGCCGACGACCACGCGCCATCCGGGCGCGGCGACGCTGCGAGAGGCGCTCATGTCGTTAACGTACCGGCGACCGCGGCGGCAGCCAGGTCCAGGGCTCGGTATCGAAGAGCCACCTCGCTTCGGCGAACTGGGGCAGATCTCCGCAGCCCCGGTGGCCGGCCTTGCGAGGCACGTCTTCCTCAGCGCCGGAACCGAGGACGTCGGGCCAGCTGACCAGCTCCAGCGGGAGCTGCAAGCCGCGGGAATCCGCGTCTGGCGTGACACCACCGACCTGTTGCCTGGTGACAACCAGCCAACGGTGATCCGTCGCGCCATTACGGAAGCGGCGTTGATCTTTCTGGCCTGCTTCTCCTCCCGGAGTGTCGCCGTGGTAAAGAGCAACCTCAACGCCGAGCTCCAGCTCGCAATCGACGAGCAGCGAAAGCGGCGCCCGGACGTGACCTGGCTCATCCCGGTCCGATTTGACGACTGCCCTGTCCCTGATATTGACCTAGGCGGCGGGCATACTCTCACCTCTCTCGCCACTGCCGACCTTTTCGGCCCGCACCGCGAGATGGAAGCCGGACGCCTGCTCGCGGCCATTCGCCGTGTCCTCGGCTGATCGCGCACACTCCGTCCGCTATTGCGTAGCGTGTGCGCCGTCGGCTCAGCAGCGCGCAAGCGTGTCGGCGCTTGCAGGTTGATTCCGGGACTGCAGGCCAAGGGCGTGGCCTTGCCGTATTCGAGGGAGCGAGAGGAAACTGGCAAAGGTGTGGCAGACGGTTCGCTGTCAGTGGATTGTCGCAAAATATCGGCGGGTGCCGTTCGGTATCGGGGGCGGGATTTCATTCGTGCGGCTCTTGCCGGGTGGGGTCTTGGCGGCCTGGACGACACGGCGGTCCTGTTGGTGTCTGAGCTTGTCAGCAATGTGGTGCGGCACGCCGGGACCGCCGGTAATGACCTGGACTTGCGGCTGGACGCTGGACCGGGCTGGCTGCGCATTGAGGTCCGCGATTCTGACTGGCGGCTGCCTGCTCCGCGTATTCCGGGTGAGCTGGATGAGTCGGGCTTCGGGTTCGTGCTGATCGAGGCGCTGGCGGCGAAGTGGGGCGCGGATCGGACGCCCGCTGGCAAGGTGGTCTGGGCGGAACTCGCGATCGATGGGGCCGCTTAATCAACTTGAGAGCACTGCCGCGCAGGGGGGTGTGACGTCAGCGGTCCGGCGGTCACTTGCCTGGATAGATCGCCGGGCTGTGGCCGATATTTATTTCATCAGGCGGGCCGGTCTGGGAGTTGCTGCGGAGGGCGCTGGTTTGACAGTCAGTTGTCTTGCCTTAATTCTTGGTTGATGGCCAGAAACATTTCCGTGGTATTTACTGACGACCTTGACGGCTCGGGTGGCGCAAGCTCAGTCCGGTTTGGTCTGGACGGGGTGGCGTACGAGATGGACCTCGCTGAGGAAAACCGCGTGAAGCTGGAAGGGTATCTAGCGCCCTTCATCGCGGCGGCGCGGCGAGCGGGCCGCGAGACCCGTCGTGGTAGCGCGGGCGTCCGTGCCGGGTCCGTGTCGGTGGACCGGGCTGCTGTGCGCGCTTGGGCCAGGGAATCTGGTCTGGGTATCTCGGAGCGGGGCCGGATCAGCACCGAGATCCTCAGGCGGTACGAAGCCGCTCACTGACCGCCTGCGACGCCGGCGAGGCCTGCGGCAGGGCCTTGCTGCGCCTGGCGTGCCGGGTGCGCTGAAGCGGTTTCGATCGCCTTATCTATCAGGCGGTGGGTCTCGGTGTATTCGGCGATGAGGTCGATGTCACGGCCGTGATCCTCGCACCGCTTTCCCGCTGCGGTGTCGCAGGCCTCGCACGGTGCGGATGCGCGTGCCCGCCGGTAATCCACGGTGTCCTCGAGCGCTTGAAGGTAGTGAACGAGCTTGCGGATAGCCATTCCGCCGGGGGCGGCTGGCTGAACTCCGGGGCCAAGGTCAGTGACGTTCGTTCCCTCTGGGTGAGTCACGGTTGTCGCCGGAGCGCCGGGCCGGGAACTGTGCTGTTCGGGTCCAGTTGTCATCACGTATCACCTTGCTCCTGAGGTGCTGCCAGGTTCCTTCGGCCTAGCCAACCCGGCCGTGCCTGTTCCGCGATAACCATCGGCGAGGACTACGACAATCGCCTGACACGATCCGGGCGGCGCGCATACGCCCGGCAAAAGGGCGTCGTGATCCTGACAACAAGTCGCCATCTGACGACAAGTCATCACGGCGCATGCACCGCGCCTTCGCGCGGTCCCTGATGCGTTATCCCGGCTGGTAGCGCCGGCTTTCGCGATATCAGGCCTGTGACCAATGTCTTCCGGGTCTGGACCAGTTGCGGCGTAAGTATTCGGAAGTGCTGTGACGGTGGCTGCGGAGGCTCGCGCGGCCAACGGCTGCGACACGCCGGGCGGGGTGCGTGATTTGCCGGTGACGGCAGTGTTTGCTGTGGTTCGTGGCTGCGGCGGCAGGGGTTCTGGCGCGCGCGGCGTCCGCTGAGGAGCTGCTGGCACGGGCGCTGGAGGTCATTGACTGGCAGTCGGCGCGGATTGATGAGCTGGCCAGCCAGAACGCGGAGCTGCGGGAGGAAAACGCGCAGCTCAGGGAGCAGAACGCGCAGCTGGTGCGGGTGAACGAGGAGCTGCGGGAACTGGTCGGCGACCAGGCCGCCCGGCTGGCCGAGGCGAATGAGACCCTCGCGGTGCTGCAGCGGATGGTGTTCGGGCGGAAGTCGGAGAAGGATCGTCCTGAGCCTCCTGCCGGCGCTGGCGATGGTGATGGTTCCTCTGGTGACGGTGGCGGGGAGCCGTCCGGGGGCGGGAAGAAGAACGTGAAGCGGGGCCCGGGGGCGCGGGCGGGGCGGCGGGATTACTCGCAGCTGCCGAGGGTCGAGGTGATCTGGGACTTCCCGGGCGGCGGCTACTGCTGCCCGGACTGCGGGGAGCCGTTCACCCTGCTGGGGACGCACCTGTCCGGGGAGCAGCTGGACTGGCAGGTTACGATCACGGTGCGGGGGAACTGCCGGCGCCGCTATAAGAGAGAGTGCCGCTGCCCGGGGCCGGCGACGGTGATGGCGCCGGGGCCGCCGAAGGCGATCGGGAAGGGCCTGTTCACGAACGGGTTCACCGCGATGCTGCTGGCCGGGCGGTTCGCGGCGGGCCGGAGCATGAACTCGCTGGTGACGGGCCTGGCCCGGCACGGGGCGGAGATCTCGGCGGCGACGCTGGCGGGGACGGTCGCGCAGGCTGCGGGACTGCTGGCGCCGCTGGCCGGCGCGATCGCGGAGCGGAACCGGGAGTCCTGGCATTTCCGCGCGGACGAGACGACGTGGCGGGTCTTCTGCCCCGGCGAGGGGAAGGGCCCGGCGAAATTCTGGCTCTGGGTGTTCATCGGGGCGGACACGGTGTGCTTCGTGATGGACCCGTCCCGGTCGGGGGCGGTGCTGGCCCGGCACGCCGGGCTGGACGAGAAGACCGGGCAGCTGCTGCCTGCGGCGGACGGCGGGCCGCGCAGGCTCGTGATCAGCAGTGACTTCTACGCCGTGTACCAGTCCGCGGGGAAGAAGGCCGACGGCCTGGTCAATCTCTACTGTGCAGCTCATATCCGCAGGCACATGGTCCGGGCCGGGGACGCGAGCCCGGTCCAGCTGAAGTACTGGACGCAGAACTGGCTGGCCCTGTTCCGGGACCTGTACAAGGCGCATGACGAGCTCATGGCCGCCTGGCAGGAGGCCGCGGCGCCGCCGGCGCGGGAGGAGAAGGCCGCCGCGGAACGCCTGGAGAACGCGTACGAGGGCTGGGACGCCGCGATCGGCGTGATCGACGAGACCCGCAAGAAGCAGATGCAGGCCCCGGGCCTGCAGGAACCCGCGAAGAAGGCCCTCGCCACCCTGGACCGGGAGTGGGACGGGTTCATCGCCCGCCGCAGCTACCCGATGATATCGCTCGACAATAACTCCGCGGAGCGCCAGATCCGCGGGCCGGTCGTCACCCGGAAGAACGCCGGCGGCTCCCGTAACGGGGACACCGCCCGCAACGCGGCCGTGATCTGGACCGTCACCGCGACCGCGCAGATGGCCGGGCTGAACCTGATCACCTACCTGACCGCCTACCTCGACGAATGCGGCCGCAACGGCGGGAAACTGCTCGCCGGCCAGGCACTGGACCGGTTCCTGCCCTGGAACGCCAGCCCCGAGGACCTCCGCACCTGGGCCAGCCGCCGCCCGCCGGCGAAACCAAGAGTCAGTAACGCCGCAACCGACGTGGCCGCCAGCGAACGCCACGTCGGTCGTCGGCATGCCCTTTCACAGGACTTCCGAGTACTTACCATTGACCTGCTCCCTGCTGGCCTAGATATACCTGAGCCGCGACCGGCTCCAACTGTGGCGTCGTTTCTGTCGTAGGCACCTCTACCTCTCGGCTGAGGTGCTGAAAGCCTGTTTTCCGCCGCATATGGTAGCCGAGCGTCTCGTCTTCGCTCACACACGATGGAGGACACGGCGGCCCGGTGATCGTGTCAGTCACCTCCGCAAGTTCGATGTCCGTCTGTCCGTGTTATTACCGGCCTAAGCGCAGGGCCAGGCTGTTCTGACTGACCCCGCCAGCGGTTGAGTGGGTGACGAGAACCGTGCTGTCAGCTTGGGAGCACAACGGATACAGGCACGTCATGCCTGCTGACCTGCGCATTTGATCATCCGAGTGACCGTGGGTGACCCCCATTCACTGGCCCGCTAATGGCCCGGCGGCCATCGCTATGCACACCGTCTGGCCTGCTCTTGGACGTTCCCCAGAGACCTGAACGCATTAGCTCACTCATCCCGTCTGCCGTCGACGGCCCGCTGGGCTTCCCTTTGTCGATAGCTGGGGATGATCCTTCGCGCATCGCAAGACCCGGAGCCTGAGACCCGACCGGAGGCCCCAGAGGTTTCAAGACCGAGCCAGCCGAAAACTGGCAGGTAGCTCCTGATCTGCGGTGACGCCTTAACTAACGCTCACGGCATCGGCGGTCATCCCTCGGTTGTCTCGCGCGACGGGACTAGCCGACTGCCTAAAACCCGGTGAAGGCACTGGTCGCGGCGAGGTTAACGAGCAAAGATCCGATGTCGGACAGAGCAGCGTGCAGAACAACACTGCGTAGCGTCTTCTTCGTCATACGCGTTACCTCCTTCCTCGCCCGATGGCGATTGAGCATCCCTGCGATGAGATCCACAGTGATCGCCGCGACCAGTAGCCCACCAGCGACGGCCATTCCGCCGACGTCCTGAGCTAGTGCCTGCTGTTAACCATATCCCGTGCGTCTCCTGCGGCGTCACGCACGGACACGGCGTCGCGAGGAAGCCTCTTTGAGTCGGAATCCGGCGGGGCAGGACTGAGATTCAGGCCCCAAGGCGCTCCCTTATCAGGGCAGTCGTCTGATGGGACAGGTTAGCGATTCAGCAGGTCCACTCTGCGACGAGAATCAACCGGTCGTCAGTGCTCACCCTTCATCTCTCCGTGGCCCCCTCTCGCCCTAGGAACGATTTTAGGGACGTTCATAGACCTCGAGAGAAACTCACTGGGGAGTAGGCCAGCGCTAGCAGATCCGATGGGCAAGCCTATGACGCCCATTTGTTAGGAGACGTCGGGTCCTTAACAGGCCCCATGTCACCCACTGACGTCGCGCCCTGAGACCAGGAATCACACTGGTGTAGTTTGACGGTTGCCGCCGCTACACTTAGAGGTAAGCACGAAACCCCGGCCACCGATCGCCGGGGGCGTCAGGGGCCGGGGTCCTCTTCCGTGACAGGTGAGACCTTAACATTATTACCTTCGGTGTTACCGGAGGGATGAGAGTTACCCCTGGCCTAGTCGTGCCTCCAAGGGCAAGAAGGTCTTGCCTGCCGGAAGGAGGCCAAATGACGGCCATCAACTTCATCGAGTTTCCGCTGAACTATCAGAGCGCTGGCGCTGCGGTCGAAGTGACTTTGCAGGGCGTCGAGTCGGACGTGTTCCTTGTGGACAACACCAACCTGTCCAACTTCAAGCGCGGCGGGCAGGTCGCTGGCAAGGGCGGCCACTACAAGAAGTCGCCGGTGACGTTGCGCGTGCCGACGAGCGGCACTTGGACCGTAGTGGTCGTTCCTGGCCTTGGTGGGCGCGTAACCGCCTCGGTTCGAGTGCTCACGGCAACTTAGCAGCGCCCGATTGTTCCGCATTGCCATTCCCTTAGCCGCCGAGATCGGGAACGGGCGCGACGTCAGCAGCCGGCGTAGTTAGCCTTGGACGCCGTGCCCGTGACCGGGATACTCCCGACAGCGAAGTGGCCGTTAGCCTAGGGTGGCCGGAGAGGCCAGCATTATGCATACCCGGCACTTGCGTTTTGTGCCGATCGATCAGATTGCCACCGGGATGTGCTGACGGAACGACGTGTTCGCGGAGAGCGCACTCCGCTCGTTCGTCACGTCAACATGGACGATGATTACGTTCTGAGCATCTTCGCGGGCGAGCAGCAACAGGGCCGCATCTCTTATCACGTCGCTCAGCGTTAGGCCGTTATGCTTGGCGAACTGCTTTAGTGCGGCTACAAGGGTTGGATCGAGGCGAGCAGAGATCATCTGTCCCAACTTGCGGGACTCACCGAGTCGCCCGGAGTCTTCGACTAGCCCCTGAGGGCGGTCAACGCTCATGCTTTCCCCTTCCATGTCTGCCCAGTCGCCCGCTCCCAAGAGCGGACTTCGGCACGTTCGGCAGGCCACCCCGAGATCGGCCGGAGCCAGTCGGAGCGTTTGTGCGACTCACTCAACAGTACGAGCCACATAGCGGAGAAGGCCATACCCACGACGGTGAACTGTGCCGTCGTCGTTCTGAACTGAACCTCTGCCCAGTACCCACGGAACAGTTCGTAGATGATCAACTCCGCTTGCGAGCCTAGATGATCTGCCTGCTGGCAGTGCAGCAGGTTGTTGGTCTCGGGGCTCGGGTCAACATCCGGGTCATCCCAGTCGAGTGTCTCGTACCGATAGAGGTCCAGCACCCCAACTCCTAACTTGACGTGGTGTAATACAGACTCTAGCATGACCGTATGACAGATGCAGCATCGGCTTCGGAGCCGATATCAGATGCCGTGGTAGCACCAGATTCACCCGCCGCTCTCACGCAGAAATCCGTCCTAGCCTTCTTCGCCGCCGACCACGTAGCCACGCCCCCTGACGGTAAGATGTACATAAATGGGGCATTCTTTAGCCTGCTACGTTTCCCGGTGTTCCCAGCCACGATGGCGACGCTTGGCATCGGCGCGGTGATCGAGATGCCGTTCCAGGATGTGATGCAGGATCACGTAATTCGGATCGTTCTACGGGGACCTGACCACCAAGAGTTGCCCGTCGGCGTTCAGGCTACCTTCCGAACCACGCCAAGCCCTGACTGTCAGTACGGCGAACCGCAACTGGTCCCCTTCGGTATAACCATCCCCGGCGTTCAGATTCCCGCACCAGGCGTCTATCAGCTAGTACTTTGGCTCGATAACGTGCAGAAAGCGACATACCGGATGCGAGCCGTTCAGGTTCCCATGACGGTTAGCGTCGGAGTTCCCCCTGACACGCCGAGCCTGTAAAGCTCGCCAACCTAACCCTGCTTTCGCTATGGACAGTCCTGCTCGTAGTTGCCCGATCCGAGTGATTGGTCGAAGAGCCTAGGCTCGGCGGATCCGATCGCGTAGCCACACCCGGAGGGCGGTCTCGCCGCGAGCTGGAAATTCGGGAGCGAGGAAGACGCTTCTTACGGGCATCGTCTGGCTTTGCTCGTTCCCCTGCGTGCGCCGGTCGGCGCGCCAGGTAGGCCCGAAGAGGCCGCATGCCCGGCGCTATTGGACCGCGACGCGGCGGGGAGCGAAGCGAGCCGCCCTTGAATGACTGTGAAGAAAGTTCTCACCATGTATCCCATCTGACGAGGCCGTCGGGCGGCGTGGTGGTCAGGCTCGGGTTGGATCGGCGACGGCTCAGCCGTGGATGAGATTGTTGATCATGCGCCCCGTGCTCGCTGGCGACAGCGCGTTCTCGGACAAGATGTTGAATGTGCCGTGCATTACGCCAACATCAGGCCTCCGCTTGGTAGTGATGACCTGACCGCCAGGGCCATGGCAGCAGGCGATGGCTGGGTCAGCGGAGCCGGTGAAATTGAACAAGGTAAACGGCGGGCTGAGCATCGGCGGTTCTGCGGTCAGGGGCATGACTTGGACGGTCACCGATCGCCGAGCGCTGACGATTAGCACGTGTTCCAGCTGACCAGTGATGACGTCTGCGGAGGCTATAGGCCTGCAGAGAGTTGATTCGTCGACGATCAAGTGGAGGCGCAGACTGCTGCGCTGCATGAGTTCCTGGCGGCTGATCTGGAACGTGACCAGCTTGCTGACCTCATCGGCCCTCAGATCAGGTCGGCTTGCTCGGATTACGGCCGCCGCGTAGTCGGTGGTCTGAAGCAGGTCAGGTACAACATGCGGCGAGTAGGACCACACCTGTGAGGCGGTGGCTTCCAGACGGAGGTAATCGTCAACTCCAGGCGGCAACAGTTCGTCGAACTCCGCCCACCAGGCCTTCCGCTGTCCCTCCCGTGCCATGTCGGTGAGAAGTCTTCGCTTTGCCTGGTCCTCGATGCCGTAGAGATTGAGCATGAGCGCGAGGTAGCTGGTCCTCGTTGGAGCCTGTCCGGTCTCGATCCGGGACAGAGTGCTTGGCGCGACACCGAGGTGGGCAGCGACTTCCTCGAGCCGCAGCGATCGTTGCTGACGAAGCTGCCTCAGATGCACGCCCAGCTTATGGCGGCGGATAGCCGGGCCAGGTGGCAGCGAGTCTTCAACTTCGGTGGTTTCGCAAGGCCCGAATTCCGGGCGCGTAGTAGTCATACTCGCTCCTTCATGGTCGCAGGCCGTCGGCGCCGATCAGTGAATCCCGCCGGTCTGGCTGCGGAGGATCTGAGCGGCGAGAGCGTGGAGAGCACAGCGGTAGTGGATGAGGACGACAACCAGCTCGCGCTTGCTGGCAGGTAGCTCGCCGGTCTTGCCGAGCAACTCCATGGCCAGCGCGGCGTCATAGTCGACGTTGTCGACTCGATCGGGGTAGCGGCTGTTGAACCGAACCCGCCAAGGTCGCCGGGCCCCGGCGGGGTAGCGGATCTTGAGCCGGGCGAATCGTGAACTGGACCGGGCGTTGACGGCGATGGTCCGAGCGGACTGAGTGATGGCCATTGCGGCAAGTTCCTTCCTGCGAAAGGTCTCCGCGCCAGACATCCCGGCGCGGACATTCTCGCAGCTAATCGTATGGTGCTCTACATAGCTACGCATGGCCACGCGAGTATTGTTGCAGGTCAGCGCTGCTTTACAGTGATCCGCATGCCTGAGCCGCCTGTCTTCGACGGGGATTCCCTGGTGCCCCTCTACGTCCAGGCAGCTAACTACGTGACGGCGCAGATCGCGAGCGGCCATCTAGCCAAGGGCGCACGGCTCCCAGCCGAACGAGACCTCGCCGACCAGTGGGGGATCGCCTACCAGACCGTCCGCCGAACGATGCGAGAACTGCGGGAACGCGGCCTCGTCGCGAGCGTCATCGGCAAGGGCACGTTCGTGATCGGTGAGAGCGGCCAGGCCGGCTCAGCCAAGCTCTGACCCCAGTCCTGCCAATCCAGCAAGGCGAGTTGCACTGCCAGTGCACTGTGACTGCACTGGCGCTGCATTGTCCGGATTCGACGCCGGCGGCACCCTGAAGACATGAACGATGCAAGTGCGCCAGGGACCTGCGCAGCGACAGTGCCCAGTCGCGATCCCGCCGCCGTCATCCCAGCTCAGCAGGCCCGTCAGGGTTCCCAACCCGGACAATGGCCATCGCCGCCAACGCGTAACGCGCAGCAGTCGGCAGGCCTCAGCGCTGCCCGCCGTCGTGACGGTCAGTCAGCGTCAAGCCGCCGCTCGATAGCGCCAACCCGGTCCGCCAGTTCGGCGACGACGTCCCGAAGCTCAGCGAACTCAGCCGCGCTAACCGCCTGCTCGCCAGTCTCACCCGCGCCGCTCCCGACCAGGACCTCCGATAGATGCTCAGCTTTCCACCCGAGCGCCTCAGAAATGGCAGCGAGAGTCCGCGGACTACGACGCCGCGGCCGGAGGTTGTTCCGCAGTTCCCGGATCGTCTCCGCCGACACCCCCGACCGGCTGGCCAGCTCAGTCGGACTCACATCAACTCGCGTCATCCGCTCATTGATCGCGCGCGCGACAGCGTCCCAGTCCTTGCCCAACATCCCCTCCAGGGTCGCCGCCATCACCCCAAACACTAGTACCACCTAACCAGACCGGCAGTTCGGTCCGCCACAGCTTGACACTCACCAGCAGAGACCTAATATTAGCCCCAATATTAGCGACACCAATTCGCCGACGGCCAAGGCCGAGGCGCCCCAAGCACACCTGAGGCCCCGGCGGGATTGCGCCCCGCCGAGGCCCTGAGCATCAGAAACGGACTCTCGATGCGCTCTGACGATACCGCCATGCCCGAAACCGGGCCGCCACCCGCCCGGCCCCAGGCAGGCACCCTCAACGGCCAGCCCGCAGAACCGCCGGCCACCGGAACACCGGCCGCCACCGGACCGAGCGCCGCCAACGCCGGCGGCCAGCCCGCCCGCTGGCTAACGACGTCGATCCTCGCCCTCGGCATCCTGGCCGCCGCCTCGGCAACAGTGAGCTACGCCGCTCAGTACCGCATGGTCCTAGCCGTCAAGGCAGTACCCCAGGTCGCCGCCCTGGAAGCCGGCATCCCCGACGTCGCCGCCCTGATCTTCGCGACCCTGGGCATCGCCCTGGCCCTGCACGGCAAGCGCGCCATCCGTGCCCGCCTCCTGAACCTGGCCGCCGTCATCACGTCGGTCACGATGAACGTCCTCGCCGCCGGCCACGGCTGGCGCGACCTGGCCATCTGGGCCATGCCCCCAGTCGCCTACGCCCTCGCGTCCGACACCGCGATCGGCGTAGTCCGCTCCTGGACCATTGCCCGCCACAAATCCCTGAACAACACCTTCGCCGAAGACGAGACAACCCCGCTGGCCATCCTCGGCCGCCTCATCCTCTTCGTCCTTCGCCTGACCCTGGCCCCCGCCTCCACCCTCACGGGATTCCGCGCCTGGGTCCTAACCGAATGCCCAGTCGCCCCAGGCCGCCGCGCCAGCGACACCCCACCGACGACACAGCCCCAGCCCAAGGCGGCAACGGCGATCACCACCGGCCAGCCATCAGCACAGGTCCGCCAAGGCGAACGCGTCGGCACCAAGACCGCCAGATTCCTGGCCCTGGTCACCGACCGCTACGGCCCCCTGGCCAGCTTCCCCCTCCCCAACGTCTCGCGCGTCAGCGCCGAGCTAGCACCCGAAGTCGACCTCAACCCCGGCGCCGCCCGCACCGCCCTGCGCCGCCACGTCCTCTCCCTCCAGAACGGAACCCCGTCATGACCTACTTCATCCTGCTCGCCACCGCCCTGCTGATCCTCGCCGCCCTCCGCTGGTGCCTAATGCCCACGAACCGCATCCCGCACTTCCGGATCCAGACCCTCGGCTTCCGCCTGCACCTGCGCCTGCACCCCGGCCGAGGCCACGCCACTACCTTCCAGCTCTGGCTGCGCTGGGGCCGCCTGGCCGCGTTCCGCAAGTCCGCCCGTTGCCGCCGATCCTTGAGCACCTGGCAGCGCCTCTGCCACCCGGCGGAATACTGCCTGCTGATCGGCCGCGCCCAGTACCGCCACGCCCTGCGCATCCCGGTCGACGAACACGCCCTGATCACAGCGCCGCCAAGATCCGGCAAGACCAGCCTGCTCGCGAAGATCACCTTGCATTACCCCGGCCCGGTCGTGAACACCACCACCAAGCACGACGTCTACGAGCTGACCAGCGCCGTCCGCCGCCGCCGGGGCCCGGTCCACGTGTTCAACCCGCAGAACATCGGCGGCGTACCGTCCACGTTCCGCTGGAACCCGGTCAGCGGCTGCGACGACCCGGCGACCGCGATCCGCCGCGCCGACGGCTTCGCCAACGCGGTCAGCATGGCCGGCACCGAAGACGCCTCGTTCTGGAGCAGTAAGGCCAGCAGCTACCTCCGCAGCCTCTTCCACGCGGCAGCCCTTGCAGGCGGAGACATGCGCCTGGTCTCCCGGTGGGCGCTCGGCGACGCCTCCCAGGCCGAGGAAATCCTCGAAGCCGCCGACGCCGGCCAGTGGGCGCTGGAACTCGCCGAACTCCGAAGCGAGGCCCAGAAGACCGCGCAGACCATCCGCATGGTCATCTCCCGCGCGCTCGCGTTCATGACCGACCCCGCCCTCGTGCTGTCCGTCCTGCCCGCCGGCATCACCGCCGGATTCGACATCGAGGCCTTCCTCCGCGACTCAGGCACCTTGTACCTGATCGCCGAATCCCAGTACGACGACAGCCCGGTCGCCCCGCTGTTCGCCGCCATGGCCGGCGAAATCCACCACACCGCCGCCCAGCTCGGCCAGGCCACCCCCGGCGGCCGCCTAGATCCGCCGCTCCTACTGGCCCTCGATGAAATCGTCCAAACCTGCCCAATTCCCCTTCCCGCTTGGTTAGCAGACTCAGGCGGCAAAGGCATCCAGATCATCCCCGTCACGCACGGCGAAGCCCAGCTCCGCACCCGCTGGCACGCCGACGGCGCCCAGGTCATCTTCGACACCTGCGGCACCAAGATCTTCCTGCCCGGCATCACCGACACCACCACGCTGAAGATGGCCAGCGAGCTGTGCGGCCAGGCCGCCTTCAAGGAACGCAGCACCGAGCAGGGCCAGGACCGCACCGTCTGGCACGAGGTCGTGACCCCCGACATGATCCGCCAGCTCCCTGCCGGCCACGCCCTGATCATCCGCGGCGGCCTGGCCCCCGTCATCGCCCGCCTCGGCGCCGCCTGGAAAGACCGCGCCTACAAAACCGCCCGCCGGCGAGACGCCGTCCTCGCGCTGACCCCCGCGCCCGCCCCGGCCAGGCCCGCCGACCCCCCAGACGACGACCGCCCCGGCGCCAGCTCACCGCGCTTCCCCTGGAGCTGATCACCATGCCCGAACCAGAAGGCCTCACCGCCATGCTCCTCCAGCTCGCGGCCCTCACCCAGCAGCTGTCTGACCTCGACCACCGCGAAGCCAGCGACATCCGCGGCCTGGCCGCGCTCGTCAGCAGCATCAAGGCCTCAGCGGCTGACCAATCAGAAACCCTTTCGGCAATAAAGCACCTCGACCAGCGGGTCGAGGACCTGGCCGCCCAGGTAGCCAGTGCCCAGCCCGACGACGAGGCCGAGGTCTACCAGCCGTGCCCGTCCCGGCGGTGGTGGCAGCTCGAAGGCCCCGCCCGCGAGGAATCGATCGCGAACCTCCGGGCCTGGGTCGAGCAGATCTACCGGCCCGGCTACGGCCACCTCGCCGCCAGCCTCGCCGACTGCTGGGACCAGCACCCGCTGTGCCTGTACGCGCTCGACTGGCTCAGCGAACTGTGGGCCGTCCTGTACCTGCCGTCCAAGCGCTCCCGCCCGGCCCTGGCCGGACAGGCCGAATGGCAGACCCGCCTCCTGGCCGCCGTGGCCAGCCAGCTCGCCACTGAGACCCGCCGCTGCAACCACGCCCTCACCAGGCCCCGCACGCCCAGCCGCCCGGGACTGCGGCCATGAACGCGCCCGCACTCGACCAGGCGCTGGCCTTCGCCAGCCACGGCTGGCCCGTCTTCCCCTGCCACCCCGGCAGCAAGCAACCCGCGACCAGGCACGGCTTCCGCGACGCCACCACCGACCCCGCCAAAATCCGCTGGTGGTGGCACCGCCACCCGGACGCCAACCTGGCCATCGCCACCGGCACCCCCGGCCCCGACGTCCTGGACATCGACCAGCACGGCCCCGCAGGCAACGGCTTCGCCGCCTTCAACCAGCTCCAGCGGGCCGGCCTGACCAGCCACGCCAGCGCCATCATCCGCACCCCCAGCGGCGGACTGCACGCCTACTTCACCGGCAGCGACCAGGCCACCGCCCGCCTGCCCTGCCACCACCTCGACTTCCGCGCCCAGGGCGGCTGCATCGTCGCCCCGCCATCCCGCATCGGCGGCAAGCCCTACCACGTCATGCAGCACCAGCCAGAAACCGGCGGCCTGGACTGGCACCAAGTCACCGAACTCCTCGAACCAGACCGTGCTCGCACCGCTCAGGCAAGGCCAGCCCAGCCCGCCCGGCGGGACGTCCGGCACCTGGCCGACTGGCTGGCCACCCAGGGACCAGACAGCCACAACCGCAACGACGCCCTGTTCTGGGCCGCCTGCCGCGCCGCCGAGGCCGGCGACGAAACCGCCCTGACCGAACTAGCCGCCGTCGCCAGCACCACCGGACTCAGCGAACGCGAGATCAGCCGCACCATCGCCTCCGCCCGCCACACCGCAGGACCCAGCCTCTCCGGACGCGAGAGCACGTCATGACAACCCGGAAACCAGCAGAAAGACAAGCCCCGATGACCGTTCTCTCCACCATCCGCGACACCCGGACAGACGCCAACGGCACGGCCTGGCGAATCCGCTCGCTCATCGCCATGGGACACGACTGCACCAGGATCGCAGCCGCGCTCAACGTCGCCCCGATCACCATCCGCCGCCTCGTCCGGGGCACGAGCCGCTCCGTCACCCCGGAATTCGAGGCCCTGGCCCGCCAGCTCTGGAACGCCTGGTGGGACAAGACCCCGCCCGCGCGAAACGCCATCGAGCGCAGGGCAGCAGCCCAAGCCCGCCGCCAGGCCGAGCGGAACGACTGGCCCGCCGCCGCAGGCCTGGACGAAGACGAACTCGACCTGCCCGGCTACCGCCCCTATAGCCGCTACCGCCCCGCCACAGGCACCGGCACCGCACCCGACTTCCACCCAACCCAGACCGAGCCTCGCACCACCAGGGAAATCGCGTGACCACCCCAGCCACCACATCAGCACCGGGACCGGTCATCCGCTCCCAGCTACCCGCGAGCCTCACCGCCCCGCGCCAGGCCCGAGCCACGGTCCGGCAAGCCCTTGCCGCCTGGGGGTTAGCCAGCTTGTCCGGCGATGCCCAGTTACTGGCCTCCGAGCTTGTCGCGAACGCCGCCGAGCACGGCAACGGCCAGCCCATCGACCTGGTCATCCGCCAGCACACCGCCGACGGCCGCCCCGGCATCGCCTGCGAAGTAACCGACACATCGCCAACACGCCCGTCCAGATCACCCGCCAGGACAGACGCCGAACGAGGACGAGGCCTGGCCATCGTCACCGCCCTGGCCGCGACCAGCGGCATCACCACCAGGCCAGACGGCAAAACCGCCTGGTTCACCCTCACCACCCCTGAACCCGCCCGGCAGGCAGAAACCGAAGCAGAGGCCGGCGCATGAAACCCCGCAGCCATTCGCACGAACCCAGGAGCACGAATGACAAGCCCACGCCAAGCACCCTCTGAAGACCGGCAGCGCGCCGGAGTCATCGCCCGCAACGCGGCCCGCCGGGAAGCGTTCACCCTCGCCCGCGACGACGGCGCCCAGATCATCTCCCGGCCCGCGTACAGAGGCTCCGACCGCACCGTCAGGGACGTCGAACCGCTCGCCGGCATGCAGGCCGCGCGCGACCTTGAGCTCGGCGCCCGGCAAACCGCCCACGACTACATCCGCCGGGCCCGCGAGACCGGGCACAGCTGGCACCAGATCGGCGCAGCGCTCAACCTCACCCCCGGCGGCGACGCCCAGCAGACAGGGGAGTCCCTCGGCGAAGCCGCGTTCACCTACGCCGCCGGGAACCCGAACAGCGAATACGCCCGCCGCTACGGCCGGTCAGTCTCCTGGACCTGCCAGTCCTGCGACCGGGCCATCGCCGACCACGGACTCGACGATGGCCCCGCCGACTCCGAACACGGCCACGCCAACAGCTGCCAGCGACTCGCCGCCACCATCGCCGCCTGGAACGCCGAATGGGAAGCCGGCGGATGAACAAAGCGGCCCGCTGATGGCGGCGCCGCACAGCCCCGGCGCGACGCCTGAAATCCACACCCTCGAAGAGGCCGCAGCCATCCTCAGGGTCAAGAAGAGCTGGCTCGAACGGCAGGCCGCAGCACGCAAGATCCCCTTCACCATGCTCGGCGGCACCTACCACTTCACCTCCGGGCACTTAGCCGAAATCGTGCGCATCCACGAGGAAACGCCCGCCCCCCGAACGGCCACAAGCGAAACGACCACCCGCCGCCGGCCGAAACGACAGCAGGCCGGCCCGCTGAACCCGAACCCGTTACGGCCAAGGCCACGCGACGACCCGCGATCGGCCGCCTAAATCACGACCCAACCCCCGCAAGGAGATTCCACCATGACCGGTAAGCCCAGCACCGACAGCCGCCAGGAAGCGGTCACCAACGCTGCCTGCGACGCCTACCTCGCCGTACGCTCCTCCGCGCTGCGACTTGCCGAGGCCGGCGGCGCACAGATCCGAGAGGAGTTCGTCTGCCCGGGCGCAGTGACCAAGATCCGCTACTCCGAGCCATTGCAGGGCATTCAAGCGGCCCGGATCGTCCAGCGCGCCGCCGACCGAGTCCATGACGAGTACGTGCGGCACGCCCGTGCCGAGGGCATCGGCTGGCAGCAAATCGGCGACGCCATGGGCCTGGCCGAGGGCAGCCGTCGTGGTTACGTCCTCGCCGTTGCCGCGTACGAGCAGGTCACCGGCGCCAGTCACCTGCCCGCCTTCCAGGACCCCGTCTTCTACTACACGTGCCTGGCCTGCCACGAGGGGATCACCGACCGAGGCCCGTACGAAAGCCACCCCCAGGACAACGAGCACGGCCACGCCGGGCACTGCCCGCACCTGACCGCCGAAGTCGCCGCCTGGCAAGCAATCGGCACCGATTCCGAGCCATCCGCAAAGACGATCAGGTAAAGGGGCACCCAATGGCATACGCAGAAAAGCGCGGCAACCTCTGGCGTGCCCGCTGGCGCAGCCCGGACGGCACCCTGGAATCCAAGCCAGGCTTCCGCACCCGCAAGACCGCCGAGAACTACGCCCGCGATCAAGAGGCCGCCGTCCGCTCCAACACGTACGTCGACCCGAAATCCGGCCAGATCACGCTGACCGACTGGGTCAACCTGTGGTACCCGGCGCTGGACCTGGAACTGACCACGCTGAGCAGCTACAAGTACCAGATCGAGGTACACATCCTGCCCGCGTTCGGCGACAGGACACTGGCATCGCTCACCCGAGAGGAAATCGCGGCCTGGGAAATCAAGACCGCCCGCCGAGGCTACAGCCCCCGCACAGCACGCGACGTCCGATCAACCCTCAGCACCATCCTCAGCGACGCCGTCCCCCGTTACCTGCAAAGCAACCCAGCCGAGCGCCGCCGAGGCAAAGGCCGCAAAGGCCAGCGCCGCATCGCCCGGCACCAGAGCGCGGAGAAGGTCTGGCCAACCCCGCTGCAAGCACTTCCTGGTCGCCGAACGATGCGCCGCCATTTCCGGCTGCGACACCGACTTCGTGATGATCCTGACCATCGCCTACACCGGCATGCGCTGGAGCGAAGCTATCGGTCTCCCGCTCGACTGCGTACGCGACGACCAGGTCAGCATCGACTGGAAGCTGTACGAGCTGAACGGCCGATTCTACAAAGGCCCGCCCAAGGACGGCTCCATGCGACCCGCCGACCAGCCCCCGTTCCTCGCCGCCCTGCTCGCGAACCATATTGCGAGCGCGCCCAGCTTGAAGTGCACCTGCAGCAACAGCGAGTCTCCGTGGTGCCCAGGCGGCGAGTACGCGTTCCTTGGTCCGGGCGGCGGTCATTTCCGGCGCTCTAACTACGCCGAGCGTTTCTTCCGCCCCGCCGCCGACGGCTGGTACCTGCCCCGGGGCGGAAAGAGCCCCCGCCCGGCCATGCCGGTCCTGGTAACCGATTGCGGCACCTGGCCAGGCCGGCCGGTACCGCCGTGGCCAGCGGCAGTACCGGGGGAGAGGTTCGTGCCGCCATCCGGCCGCGGAACCCTGCGGCTGGTCAGCGACGAGCACACGGCCCGGTGCTCAGCCTGCGGGCGTGCCTGGCCGCGCCGCCAGGACGGGAACCTCATCTCCCACCTGGCCCACGGCACCCGGTGCCCAGGCTCAGGACACGAACCCGCCGAAGACCCGACGATCGCCTCATGGCTCCCCGTCCTGCGAGGCCTGACCCCGCACGGCCTGAGGCACGGCCTCCAGACGTGGATGGACGAGGACGGCATCCCCGACGTGCTGAAAACCGAACGCATGGGCCACGAACTCCCCGGCATGCACGGCGTCTACGGCCACGTCAGCCCCGCCATGCGAGCCGATCTGAAGGCCGCCCTGCAAGAACGCTGGGAAACCTCGCTCCGCGAACGCGCCAGCCTCAGCCGGCATTCGATCGTGCCCACCCTCGATGTGCTGCTCACAACCCAGTTCCCCGAGGCGCAGCGCACATGACCCAGTTATCCACAGCGGACACGACAGGGATGACGCGGTGGCCGAGCTTTGCCACCGTTCCCGATGACGACCGCGACAGGAAGGAAACCCTGCCCATGAACTGCATTGATCTCGCCCGGACACAGATCGACGAGGCCGCCGGACTGCCTGCGCTCCTGGACGCGTCATACGCGGCGTTCCTCATGCTGCTGCCCGTCATCGAATACCAGCAGGACCCGGTCAGCGGCTGGTTCGTGCCGTTCGTCATGGCCGGGCCGCCGGTGGCGGCCGGCCGGTTCGCTCTGCTTGAGGCGCCGTCACTGCCGGCCGCAGCCAGAGCACAGAACTACTCCGTCCCTGTGCACCTGCCCGCCGATGTCGCTGTGACCGCTGTCATCGACCTGGCCCGGACGCTGGCGGTCAGGCTGGCCGCTGAGGCCGTGGCGGCCGGACGGGCGGGAGACCGGGACGCGTGCGCGCGGGCAGCATGGCACGCCAGGGACCTGTGCGCCAGGCTCGGCGGGGAACCGCCGTCATGACCAGCCGCACCACTTTCGGCGAACTCATCGCGGTCGCGGACAGGTCCCTGGAGTCGGCGGCGCGGCGCGCGGCAGCAGGCGGCCCGCTCCACGCGGACACAGTGGCGGCTGAAGCCGCTGAGTTCCTGGCCGTGGTGAACCCGATGCTGAAGACCATGAGCCGGTACGCGGCCGACGTCACAGCGGTGTTAGCACCGGTCCCCGACCAGGCACCCGCCGCCCACAGCCCGTGGACATCCGCAGCCGCAGAGGTCCGCAGCGCCATCGTCGACGCTCACCGCGACCGGCAGAAAGATAGTCCGGCCGGCCGGGCCTGGCCGCACCAGCGGCTCACCAGTTCGGTGATCCGCGACATCGACACGGCAGTGACCGCGATCAGCGCCGCCAGGGACCTGCTGCACACCCACTTCCACACCAGCCAGGACGGTACCCGCCATTACCGGTCCGAATGGGCGTCCGTCATCGCCTCGCCTGCGGCGCAGAAAGCCGTGCTCATCGAAGTTGCCGGATGGTCGCGGCACCTGGTCGCCCTCGGGCACCGCATTACTTCCGTCCCCAGGTCCCGGACACCCAGCTACAAGCAGCGCCACAGCGTCGCAGGCATCTGCCAGGGGCTGACAGCATTGATCGCCGCCGTGGACACAGCCCAGAACCTCGACCCCGTCACCACCGCCGACATCCGCCAGCTTCACGCCATCCCGGCGAGCATGACCGGCCGCCCGCGTGAACCAGACCGGGACGAGAGCATCGCTACCCTGCACCGGGGAATCGCAGAGTGCGCCGAGCACGTTCGCGTCAGCACCACGACATCCCTGCCCGACGCAACCTGGTCACCCGCCGTATCAACGGAGTCCTTCAGGCAGACTGCCACCTGCGCTGTCGTCATCAGCCACCACGCCGAGATCCTCCAACGATCCCTCGGCGCCCGTGCCCGCCAGCTCGGTGCCACCCAGGTCAGCGACGACCTCATCGCCTCAGCCGGCACCGCCGGGAAAGCCCGCCGGGCCTGGCTCACCGCCGCTCGCGCATGGCAGCACTTCACGATCGACACCACCACCGGCATAACGCCCGCCGCCCAGGAAACCGCCGACCTCGCCTGGTGGACCGGGCGCCTCGCCTACGCCGATCCGGACTGGACCCTGGCCTCAGGACCACGCCACGACCGCCGCCCGCCCGACCTGCTCGCCCCCAACCCCGAAACCTTCACCGGCACTCTCACCGCCCTGCACCAGGTTTGCGCCACGCTGACCAGCCTCGCGGCAGCGGACTACACCCGGATCAGGACGGCCGCCCGCGCCGGGCGGATCCTCGCCCCGGCAGCCCAGGCACCAAGCTCCGCCCCTGCCCAGTACGAGCGCGCCCCGGTGAGCGACTGCGGATACCTGCTCGCCACCTATCGCGAAGCCGGAGTCGCCAGCGTAAAAGCAACAGCCAAGGTCTCCGAGCTGAGCGCCCAGCAGGACGTATACCTTAACGAGCTGACCTGCCTCATGGTCCCCGAGAACCAGCCCGCCCAGGCCACCATCCTCAGCACATCAGCAACAGCCATCGTCGCCCATGACCCCCAGGCGCCACCCGGACCGATCGAGCGCACCCTCCTCGACCTCGGCGTCACCAGCCCCGAACTCCTGAACCGCGGAATAACCCTCGACAAGGCAGCCAGCCAGCTCCTCGCCGACGCCGCCGACCACACAGCCACCCTGCGCTGGCACACCGCCGTTACCCGCCCAGACGCCATCACCAGCCCAGCCCAGATCACCCGCCACGTACTCACCCCAGACCGACCCGAACCAGCCCAGGCACTCCTCAGAACCCTGCGCCCCATCGTCGGCCGAGCAGCCGAACGTCAGCCTGAGCAACTTCAAGCCGAACCCTGACGGAGGCTCGCTCATCTCGCCACGCCGCCGGGCTGGCTATGCCGTGGCCTGGCTATGCGTACCCTGGACGTGCCGTCGACGCAGTGGGCGCCGGCTTAGCGCCTGTTAACTATCCAGTGGACCGTAAACTCGGCAGCGTGGCAGACAGTCGCGTTGTACCTCATCCATCGACGGTCCCTCTCTCCGCAGCGATTCGTCTAGCTCGAACCGTAAGTTGCTCCGGCTGTTATTGGAGCGGTCGGCGACGGCGTGTTATTGGGTTGGGTTAGCGCTGAGTCCTCCGCCTAGGCCCACTGAGGGTATATCCGGTCGGACCCATGAGCTTCCGCAACGTGGCAAGAGCCACGAGGTGGATCGCGAAGGGGTTACCGGCGCTGCCTTGGCTGTTATCTCGGAACTCAATTGGATCTTCCGAGAGCAGTCAGTTGAGGACTACGGCATCGACGCCCACATAGAGGTTGTCGCTCATGATGAGAGCGTGACAGGAAGGATGATCGGCGCCCAGGTCAAGAGTGGCATGTCCTGGTTCTCGAAAAGAGTAAACGAAGGTTGGGTCTTCCGAGAGAAGGACCGTCGCCATCTCAACTACTGGCTTGAAAACAGCCTTCCTGTCCTTGTGATCTTGTATCACCCCAAGCGTAAATGCTCTTATTGGCAGCACGTCGATGAGACGACCGTGCGCCTGACGCCCAAAGGATTCAAGATCATTGTCCCAGAGGCGAACACGTTGGACGCCTCGGCTCGCTCAGCGCTGGAAGATATAGCACGCCGCCGGGGCCAACAAGCTCTCGTCGCATACGATCGCTCGCTTGCCCTGCTACCGGGAGACACGCGTACCTCATTGAGTCGTGCCGCCGAGCGAGACCGCACTGGAGCGGCTCGATTGGCGCAAATGCTGGCCGACGGACGTGCTCAACCTGGGATGACCGCTGCCCAAGTACTGGCAGCGGAGCCGACTTGGCTAGTCGGCAGTGCCGTTCAGGAAGATCTCTGGTCTGCGGTGGCTGCCTACGCCAACGCCCACGAGAAGTTTGAAGTCTCAGCTAAGGCATTCCTTCGAGCCGCATCATTTGGAGGGCCGCAGGCTGGGAGACGCCGCGCGTTCGCTGGGCTCGCACTGTTCCGCGCTGGTGAGCGCGATCTTGCTCGGGCCGAGCTTGTCGCGGCCAGAAATGCTGGCGCTGTGCTGCTCGCTGACGTTGGGCTAGCGTACATCGACGTTCCGCCAGATGATGCCCGCCTTGAGCCGGTGCCGCCTTCTATGCAGTCGGCCACCGAAAGCGAACTTGAGGCCGAGACCACCGTGCTGAATTTCCTAGCCGAGCTGCGGCTACGGGATAGCGATATTGACGGAGCAGTCAAGCTGATAGAGCGGGCGGTAGCAGTATCCGGCGAGGGTTCCGCGACTTTGCGACTTAGACTCGCAGAACTGCTTTCTCGTCGCATTCAGACAAAGGGTGGGGCTGGCGGTCCGGACAGCAAGGCCGCTCGTGCCCATGCCCGCGCCGCGCTGGCCGAACTCCGCCGCTGGTCAGGTCCAAGCGAGTCGGCGTTGGCGGTTCTGCTTGATCTGGAAATGCTCGATGGAGAACTAGATCAGATCGTCGGCCAAGCGCTCCCCGTGGCAGTTGGCGGCTCGGCACTGGACAGGGAGGCGGCTGAGCCGCGTATCGCGGGTCTCGGAGCTAGTGCGGCGCTCCTCATCCACGATGCCAAGGCCCTTGCGTATTTCAGGCAGTTCCTGCCGAAGGCTTGGATGCTTGAAATCGCCGCTCAGGAACTTGACATGCACACTCAGGACCCAGAGGAGCGGCGGAGGGCCTGGCTACAGGCACTTAAGGGTGCTGACAACGACCGGCTCCGGGCAATATGTGTGATGCGCCTGAGCGATTTGGGAGCGTGGCCTCTGCCGGAGGCAGAGGATCTCCTTTCCCGGGCGATAATGCCAAAATGGACATATCGCATTGCGGTTGCCAGGGCAGAGGCGGCGAACGGTGACGTAGTTGGTGCGGTGGCGGAACTTAGAAGATTGGCCAACGACCATGTGCTTGCCGCAGTCGATCTCATCCGCATCCTGGATCGACACGGTGACAGCGACCAAGCAAGGCGCGAGTGGGACCGCCAATATCGGCGCTGGCAAGATGTCCAGCTCGTAGAGGTTCTGCCGGATCCCACATCTATCGGTCAGCCGGATCCGCTCATGCTAGAGATCCTTTCGGACCCGAGACTCTCGGTTGACGCCAGAGTTCGCCTGCGCGGCAGTCTCATCCGCGACTTTGCGCGCAGGCGGGACTGGGATCGTGTAGTTCGCTTGTGCCGTGCTGGACTAGCAGAACGATCCAGCGAAGATGTCATCTGGAATCTGGTGACGGCGCTCTATAACCTGCACAACACGCACGAGGCGCGCAAGGTTCTGGATCAATACAGACCCGATCCCGCCACGGAGCAAGAAGCGCGTCTGTGGGCACAGCTTCACGTCGGAGCCGATTTCACCAGGTCGGATGCCGAGATGGCGGCCGAGCTGGCGGAGCGGTACATGGATGCCCCAGCGCTTATTGGCGGACTTGCCTCATTGCTGGTCCGCGAATTGGGTCGGCACGGGTCGGAGAGCCTGCCCACATGGCCAGATTCTCTGGTCGCGCGCGTCCGCGAACTGGTTCTGACGCTCCAGGCGAGCGGGTACGGCCCCGATGCGGCTACGGAAGAAGAGATGCTCCGACGACTTCGTGGGAAGAACTACGGAGAATTGGAGGCTGTTCGTCTTGAGGTGCAAGCAGGCAGGACAGCGCTGAGTACCTTTGCGTCACAGTCCGGGCATCCATACGGCCAGGCCTTGCTCCAGCGCTTTGCTGGGCTGACCGTAGCCTCAGACCGAGAGCCCGGTCTGATCACGGCGGGTAGGCAGGCGGCTGCTAAAGCACTGGACTCGGGCGCCGTCATCGCGGATATTTCCGCTTTGTACTTGCTGCTGCTGCTCCCCGAGAATGGGCGAGACCTGTTGGCTCGACTTCCGGATTTGTGCATAAATGCCGGTGCGGCCGCCGACGCCGCGCGAACCCGCGATGCGGTTTGGACGGTGGCTTCCGCGAGCTTCAGCGTCGGACTCGTTGACGGCAAGCTACGACGCCAGGAGCTACCTATAGAGGAACGCGCACTCCTACGGAAACGCGCAGCGGACCTGGAGGAGTTGACCGCAAGCCTGATGCATCGGACTGCTGGGCTCGGCAAGAATTCGGGCCAGGACGCGATTGCACTCGCGGCGCAGGAAGGGATTGCGCTCTGGGCCGATGACGTGGCGCTCCGGCAGGCAGCCCGTCATCGCGGTTTGGCCACATTCGGAACGACGGATCTCCTGGCCACAATTAATCAGGGAGATCTGGAAGAGACTACGATGCTGCTGGCGGCCAATTATGTAGTGGATCTGGCATTGGACGGCGGGCAGGTCAGCCGTCTTGAGAGCGACGCTCGCTGGCATGGGGCTGGCGGGATGGTGGCAATAAGCCGCAGACAGTGGTGGCAGCCCCGCGATCAGTTGACCGATTCGTGGCAAACTGTCGCCGCAGAGGCTGCGAAGATTTCACCACAGACATTTGTGCGCATGACCCAGGCTGCCTTGACTGGCGCACTTGGTGCGTCTGCGTCGGGATTCCATACGCAGGTATATCAGCAGGTCGTCGTCATGGCGCTTGATGCTGCCCACCGGGCCAAGGCCACTGCACCACCTGACTTCTTGCAACAGCTTGCATCGTTGGCTGCAAAGGGAATCCCGCCTAAGCCTAAATACGTCTATCACGCCCTAATGTCCGCACTAGAAAAGAGAGGCGTCCTGGATCCGGAGGCAGAGGCCAACGCACTACTTCCTGGTCTCCGATTCGCTCCGGACACCTGGGTGTGACAACGAGCGTTCGGCCCAGGCATCGGGCTGAGGCTCAGCCTCGCGAGAGGACACTGCTCGGGCCAAGGCGTGGGACGGACGATTGGATTTCACTACCTCGGCGTGGGATAGCTGCATCCGTGGCCGTGCCCTGCGCGCTTCGGCGGGGTCATGGACTCGGGCTATCACCAGCTTGAGCTGCTGCGTGTCTCTTGGCGTTGCCACAAGTTGGCGCCTGCAGCTCAGGATTAGTTCAGATGACGCCCATGAGCAAACCCGCAGGATCAAGATCTGCTCCCAACCGACTCCCAAAATCGGACATCTGGACGGTAAAACTGGACTAACGGATCGCTCACAGGGCACTTGACCTGGGAGGATTGCGTGGAGCTGAGGGGATTCGAACCCCTGACCCCCTCGATGCGAACGAAGTGATCAGCGGGTTCATATGGCTGTCTCGCCGTGCCGCCGGGTGGGCTTTGCTTCCGGCGGGTGTCGTCATGACCGCGTTCACCTCCCTGACTGGCTAGCCTTGGCGGTGAAGCGGGCAGGTTCCTGATGAGGGGCGTGACGGCGGCTGGGGACGCGCGGGTTCAGATCAGCGGCGGTCGTCCGAGCCGGGTCATAAGCCACACGGTTCGCCATTTCATCGGCTTGCGCGGCCCGCACGGGGTGCGGATGCCTTCCCAGAATCCGGCGGCCCACGCCCGCAAGGCGGCGGCCGAGTGGGTCCGGGCCAAGGTGATCGCGATCCACACGCTCAGGTATGCGGGCACGAGCACTGCGGGTAGCCGCCGGCGGGCCAGCCACACCCGGTTCCGCGCCGTCAGCCGATAGTGCACAGCATGCCGGTCCGGTGGTGTCCTGGGATGTTGCAGCACCAGGTCCGGCTCGTACCAGATTGCCCACCCGGCATCCAGCGCCCTCCACGCGAGGTCAGTTTCCTCGTGCTCGAAGAAGAAACTGGCCGGCCAGTCGCCGATCTGCCGCAGCATCGGAGCCGACAGGGCGTGCCCGCCGCCGAGGAACAGCGTCACCGGCCCGCGCCGCAGAGGGTCGCGCGCCCCGAGCCGGGGGACATGGCGCCGCAGCGTCTGCCCCTGTTCGTCCGCGATCCGGAAGGACACGATCCCCAGGGATGGCCCGGCCGCGTAGAGGCGCTGCAACCGCGCGAACACGTCGTCAGCGATCAGCAGCCCGTCGTCATCCAGTTCGACGATGACGTCAGTGTCGCCCTGCTCCAGCAGCAACTTCAACCCGGCATTGCGCCCGCCGGGACACCCCAGGTTAGTTTCCAGCGGCACCCTGGTCACCCACCCGGGCACGTCTGCCAGCGGTGTCCCGTTGCCGACAACCACGACTCGGACCGGCGGCAGGCTCTGCCGCGCTACAGACTCCAGCAGCGCGTTCAGTTCGTGCGGGCGGGTCCCCATCGTCACGATGACGACCCCGATACGCGGCAACGACACGGGACCTCCCTCCGCCAGCCTGGCAAGGATGCTAGCTGGCTTTCCGTTCTGCTTGTGCCATGAGGGAGGAGGATCTGCCCGGGGCTGAGTTGTCAACCTCGGCGTGCCCGTGACCGGTTTCGCCATTGCCCGGCGCCACTGCTGGCAAGTGACGCATTTGGCGCGCCGGCGGTCTAGTAAGCGCGCCGGGTCAGCGGGGCGGGCGGATGAGGTGGTGCTCCAGTATGAGAAAGTCCAGGCTGAGGTTCTTGAGGGTATCTACCGCCTGCGCGGCCGAGTCGATGATCGGCTTGCCTGGCCCGTTGAACGAGGTGTTCACCAGCACGGGAGGCAAGCCGGCCGCCTCCAGTTGCCTGAGGATGCTCTCCACTGCGGGTGCTGCGCGGGATGGCAAGACCTGCGGCCGGGTAGTCGCGTCCACGTGGGTCGCTGCGGGCATGACCCGCTGCCCGTGCGCGGAAACTACCGCTGCGCCCGCCATGTAGAGAGCCCGGCGGGCCCTGGCCGGGCCACAGCCGCGGCGCGTAGTCCGGAAAGGTGACCGGGGCGAGCGGCCGCCAGGGCTCACGGCCTTTGAGCGCGCTGATTCGGTCGCGGACGTCGGCTGGGCGGGGAATAGCGATGATGGACCGGTGCCCGAGCGCTCTGGGGCCGGCCTCTGCCCGCCCCTCGGCAACCGCCCCGATGGCGCCGTTGAGCAGGAGCTCGGCGGCAGCCTCGGGGACGAACGGCTCCACGCGCAGGCCGTCTGCTCGTGCCTGATCAGCGTGCGGGCCGGCTTCCAGCGTGCCGCCCAGGTAAGGCGATTCGAGCGGCACGGGGCGGGCAGGCGGCGCGATCGCCCAGGCGGCTCCCAGGGATACTCCTGCGTCATGCGGGAACGGGGGGATGTACAGGGGTTCTGGCAGCCGGCCGTTGCTGACGCAGTTGAGAGCGACACCGCCCGCGAGGCAGATGCTGGGCGATCCGGATAAGGAGACTGTCTCCGCGTGCAGGGAACGCATTGCCTCTTCGAGGGTGCGCTGCACGCTCGCCGCGATGCGCGGCGCTACGGGGTCGCGGTCAGCTTCTGCCGGGCGCCTGGTGACCGAGCCGAACCTGCCGTGCAGGTAGCGTGTCCACGCTTCTCTCACGTGCGGGTTCGGCGGGTTGGGGGGTAGGTCGCGGAGCGCTTTGATGGCCCGCGGGCCGGTGGTGATCTCATCTCCGAAGGGGAGTACCACGTGTTCGTCGGCAATCCCGTACGGCGCCAGTCCCATCGTCTTGCCGGCCTCGAGTCCGCCGAACCCGAGCAGGCGGGTCGCTGCCTCGTACATCGTGCCGAGAGAATACTTGCGCGGCCAGCGCCGTAGTAACGTCAGCCCGGCACCGTGCCGGCCAGAGTAAATGGATGTAGCGGCGGACTCGCCTGTGCCGTCCGCGATGAGCACTCCTGCTGCGGGGAAGCCCGAGGCGTAGAACGCCGAGCACGCATGAGCGAGATGGTGCTCGACGAACTCAAGGCGGGGCGCGTGAGGGCCCGTCGCGCCAGGGCCGAAAATCTTCGCATAGAGTTCGTCCGTATCGGCATCGGACCAGGGACCTAGCAGGCGCAGGTCCCAGCCGATGGCCACCACGTCGATCTCCCTCCATGTGATACCCCCTTGCCGCAGGCAGAACGCAACTGCTTGGAGAGGCAGAGTGTTCCACGCGTGCTTGACATGGCTGTAGCGCTCCTCCTCGGCGAACGCGAGCACCCTTCCGTCCCCGTCGACAAGCGCCGCTGACGCATCGTGGAATCGCCAGTTAAGACCAAGTACCCACATAAACCAGTTCTCCCCTCGAAGGAATGGATCGCGCCTCAGCATTCATCAGAGAGCCTGCGCCCGCCTTCTTCGGGATCTCGCTGCTTCAAGTAGGGAAGATGGTTGTGTGATGGCCTCGATGTCACCTTCCATTGTTCTCGGAAAAGGGATAGGGCCGGAGCGAAGTCGGGGGATAATAGACTGAAATATTAATGCCGATATGCGCTCAAGCTGCGGATAGCAGGACAGGCTCCCGCCCAGGTCCCTGAAGGCCTCGATAGCTCGCTCGGCATTACCGGCCGCAGGCACCAGCCTGGCGAGTATCAGGAAATGCTCGGGAATGGACAGACCGTAAATTCCGTCTTGCGTCCCGTAGTCAGAGATTGGTGTCAGCATTTCCGGGGTATAACGGACGTTCTTGATCTCGACTTCCCCCCGGTAGATGCGAAGCCCGTCGTGATTGAACGAGAAGAGGATGTCGGGCCTGGCCGCTAGCCTGACATACGGATGCGTGGGAACGACGGGGCATATTAGCAGCGAGTACCCGCATGCTATTTCACTGAATGCGCGAACTGTCAGGGCGGTGCCATACAGGCAGTTGAAATATCCGGTGTCGATCATGGCGTTGAGGGGCACGCGGTCCCAGTATTTGCCGCCTCCCGCGCGATCTCGCGGGCACCACGAGTCATAGCCGGTATCTGTCAGCGGGGGGATTACGTGAAGCGACGGGTCAGCAACCCTGTAGGTCTGGCCAATGAACCTAACGAGAGACTCTGGCTCGGTCTCGCGACCTGCGGCGCGACTGACAACTTCCCTTACATGAGGAAATCTTTTAGAATACCGGACGTAGAGTTCCTCGACGTCAGAAGCTTTGGAGAAGCGTCCCTCAAGCTCCGAGCATCCACCCGAAATGCCGGCGGCGTATATCTTGATCACTTCACGCGACCTGCCTTCTGACGCTGAAATTCATCGATCAGGGCGGCCGCCTCTCCCGGTTTAAGCAGGGTGACATGGGATGTCGCGCGGTCGAAGGCCAGGTCGATGCCGCTCGCATGGCTGACGAGCCGCCATTGCCGAGGGGATGCCGCTATCTGCCTTGCCAGGTTCGCCATGTCCATGTCGCTGAAAGGGTTAGCGAGCATGTCAAGTTCACTAAGCGGGCGAACCGGCTGCGTGGGCACCGCCAAGTCTAATTCCTCAAACGGCGTGCCCCTCATGGACAGGAGAGCATCAGCAGCCCGCCTTCCGGCATAACGGCCCACCTGGAACTTGCTGCCTGCCTCTGCCTCGCGGGCAAGCTGGCGGATATTCCCGGTCCGGTAAGCGGCGTCGGCGCGGCCCAGCAAGGTAAAGGCAGCTTCCTCGGCCAGGTTGCCGACAACGGCGTCCCCTACCGTTTCACGGCCCCAGGCAGCCGCAGCCGTGCGCACGTCGCCGTTAGGACGCACGATCGCATAGAGATCCTTTGTCCGTTCGCGGGCCTGGCTGAGCGTCAGCGTCCGGGGCTGCTCCGATGCCCCGTGCTCACCGGTGGCTGGCCAGAATGAGTTGAACGTGACATACAGTCCCGCGTCCAGGAGGTTCTGATACGAGCTGTCGACGAGCGCCTGCACGCCGTGATAGTCAGGCAGCGCCAGCGCGTACTCGCCGTAACTGCGGCGCGCCGAGCCGGAATATGACGGCGCGCACATGTGGTGCTGGTCGGCAAGGCCCTGATCGGCCAGCATCCAGCTGAGCTCCAGTATTCTCGGATATGTGCGCCTGTCCAGGACAGATATCACGGTGAGGGGCTTCCCGGCTTCCCTTAGGGCATGAAGGCCCCTGAGGGCCTTAGCGAACTTGCCCCACCCCCTTCTGGAATCGTAAGCATTCAGGTCTGTCGGCCTGCGTTGTTGAGTGACTGCTTATTCGCTGTGCGTAACGGGTTCCGGGCGCGGTTCAGGCGCTGGCGGGGACGGGTGGTATCCAGGGGTTGCCGGCGAGGGCGTCGCGGATACCGGTGAAGACGTCGTGTCCGTGCTTGGCGGCGGTGGATGCGTAGCCGCGGATGGCGTAGCGGTGCCGGGTGGCGGTCTGGGAGCGGAGCCGGCCGCTGATCTTCTGCTGGGTCTTCGCCGGCCGGGCGTCGCGTTCGGCCTGGTTGTTCGTCGGCGGGATCGCGGTGTCGGACAGGAATCGCAGCACGTCGGCCTCGCGGTGCCTGAGGCATTCCAGCAGCAGCCGGCCTGGCGGCTGCGTGACGTTCTTGCCGGGCTCGCGGCGGACCTCGGAGAGGCCGGCGAGCACGCCGTGGCGGAACAGCCGGATGTGCCCGGCGGCCGCGTCTTCGGGCACGGCGCTCAGGCCACGGTCGCGGGCCAGGCTGGCCTGGTGGATGAGGGCGCGCAGCTCGCGGGCGATCTGGGCGGGCCAGGCCGCGTCCGGGTAGGACTGGGCGGCGTCCTCGACGTCCCTGAGCAGGTGGGCTGTGCAGAGCTGGTGGCTGACGCCGGTGAAGTGGTCGTAGTTGACATACCGGTCGTGCACGATGACAGTGCCGTGCAGGTCGGACCAGACGAAGTCCCTGAAGGAGGCCAGGGTCCGCTCGCCGGAGTGTGTCAGATTTTTTGTGCGCGGGCCTTTTCGCTGTCCGGTAGCGGATGTTTATCCGTTACTTTTCGCCTGCGCTATCTGGCGCCGTTGTGCCGGTTTTTTCTGCGGGCCTTGCGGAATCGGGCTTACCGTGCCGATCCGGGGCTGAGGCTGCGCGTCCCGGTTTTCGCGGCTTGCTGTGTTATTCCGGACGGCTGCTGCCTGATCTTTTCGGATCGCCGGGCGGCCGCTGCTTTCTGTTATCAACAGTAGCAGACGGTAACGACGGGGGCAGCGCGACACGCCGTGCCTTTTCCCTGTTCATTTCTCAAGGTGCGTGCGGGCGGTGCCGCGCGGGCCGGCCTGGCCCGGTCAGGGGTGCAGGATGCCGGTGCAGGCCTCGATCGCCTCGTCCAGGTCGGCGGCGGCGATGGCCAGGGCGATGTGGAGCTCGGCCAGGTCCGGCCAGTCCGCGGCGAGCGCCGCGAAGGCGGCCTCGGCCTCGGGCTGGCCGGCCAGCGCGCCGGCCAGGGCGGCCGCCGCGGCGAGCAGGTCAGCGGTCTGCTCGGCGTCCAGGGCGTCGAGCGGGACGCTCCCGGCGCGCGTGCCGTTTCCCGGTACCGGCATCCTGCACCCCCGTGTTCACGTGCGGCCGGCGAACCGTTCCGGCCACCGGGCCGCAAGCTCGCCCCAGGCCTCATGCCAGCCCTGGGTGACGTGGCCCTCGATCAGCCGCCGTGCGCTGTCCCGCTTGCCGGCGGGCTTGCCGGCTTCCTTCGCCCGGCAGGCGGCCCGCTTCTCCTCGATGTCGAGGATAGCCAGCCACAGCGTTTTCACCACCGAGTCGTCGTTCGGGAACTGGGTGCGGGTCTTGAGGACCTTGCGCATCTCCCGGTTGAAGCTCTCGATGGCATTTGTCGTATACAGGACCTTCCGCAGCGCGGGCCCGTATTCCAGGAACGGCGTGAACTTATCCCAGGCCCGTTCCCAGACCGCCGCCGCCGCCGGGTACTTCTTCCCCAGCGCCGTGCCGGAGAAATCCGCCAGCGCGGCGTAGGCGGCATCCGCGTCGCACGCGGTGTAGATAGCGCGCAGCCCGGCGGCCATCGCCGCGCGGTCGTTATACGACGCGTAGCTCAGGCTGCGGCGGATCAGGTGCACCGTGCAGGTCTGCACCGCGGCCCCCGGCCAGGTCGCGGTGATCTCCTCGCCCAGGCCGTTCAGCCCGTCGCAGCACACGAACAGCACCTCCTCCAGGCCCCGGTTGCGCAGCTGGGCCAGCGCCTGTGCCCACGCCTTCGCGCCCTCCGCCGGCGCGACCCAGATGCCCAGCACCCACTTCGCGCCGTCAGCGTCGATCCCGACGGCGATGTTCACCGCCTTGTTCCGCACCGCCGACCCGTCGCGCACCTTCGCGACCAGCGCGTCGATATAGATCACCGGGTAGAACGGCTCCAGCGGCCGGACTTGCCACTCGCGCATCTGGTCCAGCGCCTGATCGGTAACCCGCGAGATCGTGTCCGGCGACAGGTCCACCCCCGTCGTCTGCCGGACATGCCGGGCGATATCCCGCACCGACATCCCCTTGGCGTACAAGCTGATGATCACCGCGTCCAGGCCGTCTGACCGGCGGGCCTGCTTGGGAACCAGGACCGGGCCGAAACTGCCGTCCCGGTCCCGCGGCACCGCCAGCGGCACCGGCCCCACCTCGGTATTGAGGATCTTCACCGACGACCCGTTCCGCCGGTTCCCCCCACCGCCCCCGGCATCCAGGTGCGCCTCCAGCTCGGCAGCCAGCCCCGCCTGCAGCACCTGCCCGATCATCCCCGACAGCAGCCCGCCCGGCCCGGTCAGCATCACCGGCTCCCCCGACCGCGCCCGTTCCGCCAGCTGCCCCGCCAGCGACGCCAGCACCCCCTCCGGCAGAACCAGCCCCCCGGCCCCGCCCCCCTCAACCACCCCGGCAAGAACTTCCCCCGCCGGGTCCTCGACTTCCGCCATCCCGTTCTCTAGCATCGTCATCTTGACCTCCCCCTGATCCAGGCCACACCATGTGACCTGCGGAAACATTCTTATCGATCACCCCCCGCACAATCTTTCTGACACTCTCGCTCGCCGAGGAAGTAATAGGTGAGCAGCCTGGTGCACGCCACGTGCAGGTACTTCTTGCTCGCCTTCGGGCCGGGCCCGGACCGGACCGGGGTCTCATCCCCGCACACCACCCGGGCCAGGATGATCAGCGCCCGGATCGCCTTGTTCGCCACGGCGACCGCCCGGGCCGCGCGGGCCAGCAGGGAGTGCACCCAGCCGTCCGAGGGCCGGGTCCCGGTCATCGACTCCAGGATGTCCGCGCACCGCTCGACCGGGACGTGGTGCATCACCATCAAGAACACGCACCAGGCCTGGAAGTTCAGCCCGTAGGTCACCGTGCCCGGCGCCCCGGCCGCCTCCGCCGGGGCGGCGGCCACGTGCCGCCGGCCGCAGCCGCACTCCACCTCGTGCCGGTCATACTGGGTGGTCTCCGCCCGGGCATCGGGCAGGTCGGTGACCTGGTGGGAGTAGGTCACGCCCAGGTCCTGCGCGCCGGACAGGTCAGCGCCGCACCCGCAGGTGCCCTCCGGGAACACGTTCTCGGTCGCGTCCGGGTGGTCGTTCCACGCCAGGTACGCGCCCGGCGCGCCCGGCTGCTTGCCCGGCTTGCGCTTATTGCCGGCTCCGCCGCGGGCCCTCCGCTCCGGCGGCTTCTTGCCCGGCAGGTCATCGGTGCTGGGCGGCATCGAGGAGTTCCCGCTGTTACGCGAGACCAGCCGCTCCAGCCGCGCCACCCGCTCCCTCAGCTCCGCGATGACCGCGTCCTTGTCCTCGTTCAGAAGCCGCAGCCGCTCGTTCGCCTCCCGCAACCCGGCGTTCTCCGCGCGCAGCCCGGCAGCATCACCGGGCACACCGGGAGTCTCGGGCGTATCGGGCACAACGTAACTTCAGCAGAGCCAGCCCTCCGTAAGCAACCCGACACGCTGCGCCGGCTAGCAAAACCCCACAGCACTCGCTCACGTCGGTATAGCGACACAACATTCGGTCCAGGGACCTGAATGTTTACCTGGAATCGTGCATTGCCCCGTCTGGCCCGTCCAGGCTCACGCAGATCCGCGAGATTCCGGATTTATGTATGGCCCTCACCACGTGTCCATTCAGGGGGGTCTGGTTCGCTGGCAGCCCTTGACGGGCTGAAGTTACTGAGAGCCGGCCCGGCGTGTCGTGTTGATTACTGTCCGCCGGCAGTGATCGAGTACGGTTCGTGCCTGATGTTCCTTCCGCCCCGGATGACGCTGCCGCGCTGCGCGCGGCTAATGCCCGGCTGCGTGAGGTGGTCCAGGCCAAGGACACCGAGATCACGGCGCTGCGGGCGGCGCTGGACACCGAGACAGCCGCGCGGGCGCGGCAGGGCGAGCTGATCCGGGATCTGGAGCTGCGGGTCGCCGATCTCGAACGGCGCGCCCGGATGGACAGCGCGAATTCCTCGGTCCCGCCGTCGAAGGAAGACATCGCGGCGAAAGCGCGCCGCAAGGCGGCGCTGCGGGCCTCGCAGCGGGAACGGTCGAAGGACCGCAAGCCCGGCGGGCAGCCCGGCCACAAGGGCTCGGGACTGAAGCCGTCCGCCGATCCGGACCGGACCGAGCGGGCAGATCCGCCGGCGGAGTGCCGGTCCTGCCGGGCGGGCCTGGCCGGCGCCCGCCCCGAGCGGGACGGCTGGGCGCAGGTCTGGGACATCCCGCCGGTGCGGCTGGAGAAGGTCCACTGGCTGCTGCCCCGCCTGCGCTGCGCCGGATGCGGGAAGGTGACCTGCGCCGATCCGCCGCACGGCCGGGCCGGGACTGTCAGCTACGGGCCGAACGTGAACGCGGCCGCTGTGCTGCTGTCCAGCGAGGGCAACGTGCCCGCCGGGCGGACCGCGATGCTGATGTCGGCGCTGCTCGGTACCCCGGTCTCGGCTGGGTTCGTCGCCCGCGCCTGCGAGCGGCTCGCCGCCCGCCTTGGCGCGGCGGGGTTCGACGAGGCGATGAAGGCCGCGCTGCGCGCCGAGCCGGTGTTGTGCGGTGACGAGACCCCGGTCAGCGTGATCCGCAACGCCGGCGCCGACGGCCAGGTCCTGGCCGGCAGCCCGCACGTGGTCGCCATCCGCGGTCCCGACGAGCGGCTGATCTGGTACGGCGCCGCGCACTCCCGCTCCGCCAAGGCGATCAAGGGCCTGGGCGTGATGGACGGCTACGCCGGGATCCTCGTCCGCGACGATTACGCCGGCTGGCCCAGTTCGACGGCCAGCTCGCCGGGGTGCAGCAATGCGTCCAGCACATCTTCCGCCACCTCAAGGGCGTCCACGAACTCCACCAGGACTGGCAGCGCTGGGCCGGCAACGTCCGCGAGGTGCTGAAGGAAGCCGGCGCGGCCGTCCAGGCCGCGCTCGCCGCCGGGAAGACAGCGCTCAACGCGGAACTGCTGGCCGGCCTGCGCGAGCGCTACGACCGGGAAGTCGCCTGGGGGCAGACCACCAACCGGCTGCGGGACTGGCACGACGGGAAGCACCCCGGCTACGTCCTGGCCCGCCGCCTGGAAGCCAAAGCCGACCAGATCTGGCTGTTCACCACCGACTTCGCCGTCCCCTGGACCAATAACGCCAGCGAACAAGCGGTTAAAGGACCCAAACGGCATCAGGCCGTCTCCGGGTACTGGCACTCCCTGGAAACCCTCACCGCCTACTGCCGCGTCCGCTCCTACCTGGTCAGCAGCCGCGGCCACGGCATCACCCCGATCGACGCCATCCACGCCGCCCTCGCCGGCAAACCATGGCTACCGGTGCCCGTCAGCGCCTAACCCCCCTGAATGGACACCTCACCACGCCTGGGCTGATCAATGTCGCGTTGGTTACCATAGCCACCGCGATGCGTTCAAGGTCCCGAGTCTGATCCATAATGGCGTCGAGGTCCGGGTGCATGGTGATCTCTCCGCCAGTAAGGAGTACCTCAAGGATTCCCGCCTCCTCGCTCGCCCGAAGGATATCGCCTACCTGACCAGCAGATAGGAGCCCTCCTCCCCATTTACCGTTCTCCAGGGGATGGCAGTAAATGCAGGCGTGATTGCAATTGTCAATGACATCAGCCACGACGCTTATAGTCTGGACCGAGCATTCGCCGAGGCTGAGCGGCAGTCTTTGAAATTCGATCGACAAGGAATCTCTCGCTTCAGGCTCTGGGTCTGCGGGCAACTTCGCGCGAAGGCGGTTGCCTTCGCCGTGCCGACAGAGATGAGCTTGCGGTAGTTCGCACTGAGCGGGCTCCTCGGCCCAGGCAGGCGGGAGACCGGCGCTGGCGGAATACGGGCGCGGGACGGCGAGCGAAGCGTTCAGGCAAGCGAGCCAGCCGGGCGTCAGGTCTGGGGATGCCTGTAAGGCACGGTCCAGTAAGACGACGGGATCGGCGGCCAGCGTGAGAACTTCAGCGCTCGCTAGCTCCTCGGCGCACGATTCGGTTCGCTGCAGCAGCGACGGCTGGCTGACCGCGGGGATAGCGGAATGCGGGAAAGCGCCGGGATAAACCGGCATGGAGGAGGAGATGGAAGAGCTCTACGCCGAAGGGCTAGCGTCCCACGGCGGCCCTCAGCCATGCGCCGGTGTCCCGCGAGGGCGTGGCGAAGCGTTGGCATGGGCACGTGCAGGCCGGGTTATTGAGCCGCGAAATCATCTTTCCGGGGTGCCGACGTTGTCCGCAAGGCGGAAGGCAATACCGCTGGCGGCGCTAAGGCGCGAGCCGTCAGGGGACCCCGCGCGGTCAGAGATCCATGGCATGTGCGGAACCTTCATGCGCGAGAACCGGGAGATCCCGTGTCTCGCCCGCCGGGCTGATCTCCGGGCGGGCCGTCCAGGGAACGCCGAGGCGGTAATCCTGGGATGAACGAGCGCGGGAACCCGGCGGTCCCGTAGTACCTGCGAACCTGCCGGACAAGGCCAGGGCTGAGGCTGCGGCTGCGGAGGCGGGGGAGGAAAGGGGACCGGCCAAGGGGAACACGGACGGTGAAACACGTCCCGGACGCAGTGCCGGGCCTGGCGTGTCCAGTGGGCCAGTCCGTGTGCGTGAGGTAGCGGTAAGGGACAAGGAGGCACGGTTCACGGCGCTTTTGCACCATGTCACCGTGAGCCGCCTGCGGCAGGCCTACCGGGCGATCAGCCCGAAGGCTTCGCCGGGGGCAGCCGGGGTGACGTGGGGTGCCTGGGGGCGGGACCTGGAGGCTAATCTCCTGGACTTGCACGAGCGGGTGCAGCAGGGGCGTTACCGGGCGTCGCCGAGCAGGCGGGTGTACATCCCGAAGGCGGACGGGCGGCTGAGGCCGCTCGGCATCGCGTCGCTGGAGGACAAGATTGTCCAGCGGGCTGTCGTCGAGGTGCTCAACGCCATATACGAGGCGGACTTCCTGGGTTTTTCTTACGGGTTCCGGCCGGGGCGCAAGCCCCACGACGCGCTGGATGCGCTGGCGGTCGGGATCGAGCGGAAGAAGGTGAACTGGGTGCTGGATGCGGATATCCGCGACTTTTTCGGCCAGCTTGATCGGGGCTGGCTGGAGAAGTTTCTCCGGCACCGGATCGCGGACGAGCGGGTCCTGCGGCTGATCGGCAAGTGGCTGGCCGCAGGAGTCGTGGAGGAAGAGGTCTGGAGCGAGGGCGCGGGCGCGCCGCAGGGAGCATTATGTTCAGCTGAACATAATGCTCCTTATGAACAGTGCCGGATTATGCGCAGCGCTGGCCTGTCGGGCCTGTCAGGGGCCGGATCGGCGAGCGAGCGCTGCGCATAATCCGGGCGGGTCAGCAGCAAGCGAGCCAGCTGAGCAGTTCCGGGTTTGGTTCCATTCGGCCACGCCGGCGGTGACGAAGCCGGCGCAGACGGCTTCCAGACGCACAAACTCGGCATCCAACCCGGACACCAGTTCGGACACCGCCGCCATCGCGGCCGACCTCCGAACACGAAGGCCCGGCACCATGCCGAGCCGCGATCGGAGTCCCGCCTGCATTATGCGCAGCGTCCGGCCGCTGCCACCGGCCCTGCCAGCGTCAACCGCCGGGTGCTCCGCATAATCCGGCACTGTTCATAAGGAGCATCGGCGTCGCCGTTGCTCGCTAACGTGTACCTGCATTACGTTCTGGACCTGTGGACCGAGTGGTGGCGGCGTCATAATGCTCGCGGCGAGGTGATCATCGTGCGGTTCGCTGACTTATGCCGACGTCGGCATAAATCGGCTTATGCCGACCTCCGGATTATGCGGCGCATCCGAGCCGGAGAATCACGTTTGTCCAGCTCAGGGTAGGTACGGGGCACTTAGGGAGTCGGCATAATCCTGATGCCCGAGCTACCTCTCACCCGGTCGGCTGCGCATGACTGTCCCGGCGCCGAAGCGCATTCCTGCTGGTAAGCAGCGGGCTGCTGGCGTCGCGTCGGCATCATGCCGCTCTCCGCCGCGGCCCTGGCCGTCCCTCGCAACCGCTGATTATGCCGACCTCACGACCACGGGTTCCCTCGCTAGCAGTGACTTCAGCCACCACGTCGGCATAATCCGGAGGTCGGCATAAGCCGATGATTTCATCGTCGGCTTTCAGTACGAGCAGGACGCGCGGCGGTTCCTGGACGAGCTCCGGCCCCGGCTGGCGAAGTTCGGACTGGAGCTGCACCCGGACAAGACCCGGCTGATCGAGTTCGGGCGGTTCGCCGCCCGGGACCGGGCGGCCAGGGGCGCGGGCGGGCCGGACACGTTCGATTTCCTGGGCTTCACCCACATTTGCGGGACGTCCAGGGACGGGCGGTTCGCGCTGAAGCGCATCACGATCGCCAGGCGGCTGCGGGCCAAGCTGGCCGAGGTCAAGGTCCAGCTGAAGCGCCGCATGCACGAATCGATCCCGGAGCAGGGCCGCTGGCTGGCCAGCGTGCTGCGCGGGCACACGGCATACTACGCCGTGCCCGGCAACATCGCGGCAGTCCAGGCCTTCCGCGATCAGGTGACCTGGCACTGGCTCAAAGCGCTCCGGCGCCGCAGCCAGAAACACCGGGTCACCTGGCAGCGGATGAAAGGGATCAAAGCCCGGTGGCTCCCCCGAGCCCGCATCATGCACCCTTACCCGAACGTGCGCTTCGACGCCAGAACCCAAGGCAGGAGCCCGGTGCGGTAATTCCGCACGCCGGGATCTGTGCGGGGGGCCGGTCGCAAGACCGGTCCCTACCGCAACTAATGAGCGGTCGAGATCCTGACCTTGCTGCGGGCGGCCAGTGACGTCGGTCTCGGGGACTCCGCCTTCGCAGACCTCGAACCGAGCGTGATCGACGGTATCGGCCAGTGCCCTTGGGTCGTCTGCGGTCCGCGGCTCGGTGTGCTCTGCCGGCGCAACGCTCACGGAGCCTGCCTCCCGCCGCTTGAGCCTGGCACCTGCCCGGCGCACCCGGAACAGCTCATCATCTGAGGCCCCCAGTATCGCATCTTGTTGACCTGCCCGCCGTACACGGCCAGCCGCCTGCGAACCGCAAGCCTTCTGATGGCGGGCGAATACGGCAGTGACTTGGACGAACCACAGACCGCAGGTCCTTGACGATGCGCTGATCCCCCTCGCCAACCCGCAACGGCAACTGCGCCAGGACCAGTCGGTCACGATGCCGGGGTACGGCATCGACAGCTTCACCCGGCCAGCTAACAACAGGTCGGGTCCTTTGCCGTCTGTTTAATTGCACTGCCACCCCACCGGATGGCCTGTCATCAAGGGTCAGCGAGGATCGCACTGTGCCTGAGATGCATGGCCACGACGACGGTCAAGCCACGGTCAAACGATCTTGAACACCGTGAGCGATCAATGGTTCATATCCGTGCCTCGCCGTGTCGCCCGATGGGGCCTGCTTCCGGCGAGTGTCATGACCGCGCGTATGTGGGCCAGGTTGCTCTCCCAGTCCAACTGGTCGAGGCCTGCTCGATCCGGGCCGCAGGGAGCGTCAGCGGCCGAGGATCGGAAACAGGCGGCAGATACTTCAAGAACCGTAAGTACGTTGTTGAGGACTAGAAGGCCTACGATGCAGCAATGACTGACGACAGCGACGTCACTCCTCCGGCCGCCAGTGGCCTAGACCAAGGGCTCGACGAGTTTCGAGCGTTGGTGCGGGCAGCCTTCGAGCGAGCATTGAAGAGTGGCAAGCCAGACTGGGGACAGATGACGTCTGCGGTCCTGAAAAATCGGCTGCTCAACATATCAGAAGGGGAGTTTTCGCAAGAGCGCTATGGCTCGCCATCCTTTATCCATCTTGTGCGCAAGGTGCCGGACCTACTTCTGGTTGTCAATGACCATCCTCCTTTCCTACTTCAAATCAAGACGCCAATCACCGAGCAAAAGAGTATCGACCTCACTCAAGAGAGCCCGGTTAAGTCCGTTAGTGAGGATACACGTACGGCATCAGCTAAGGATGCTCGGCGGCGAACACGAATTAGGGATGACTTGTGGCGTGCCGTCATGGACTATGGCAGCGGCAACGTCTACGTGTTCGATGCCGATGCTGATCTGGCTCACCCGAGGAGAAGCGACGATCTGGCGCTTCCGCAGATCCCGACGGTTTCCCGAGACGACGTTTCGTCGTGGAGACACGAATTCATCGAGTCGCTCGCGCCATCAATCAAGACTGAATTTAGCGATAAGCTCGAGGCATGGGCGCACGGCAGGGGACGCCAGTCTGATCTACCGGCTCCTACTCGCGGACCGTGGGCCGAATTCACTAAGAGTAAGGTTACCCAGATCCTCTTTAATTGGTTCACTGGACAGGGGATAACGCCTCCCAGTGATCTGGTGATCGCGACAGAGGCTCGCCACCTTCCCTCATCTGAGGCGATCAGCGAGGTCGTTCAAACTCGGAGGCTAAGAGAGTTGATAATACGCGCCGTTCGAGAGATGACATACGAGGAGCTTTCCCAAATGCCCCTGCCTGCCTCAGTTTTCCTGCGCACCTCCGGGCGGTGGCCAGGCCAAAATGACTGATCGTCCGCCGATGACGATGAGTATTCCTGAAGGTCTGGGGCCAGGCGAGGTCCCGGCTGGACTGTCGTGGCCCCAGAGTCTATGGCTAATATTGCCAGCAAATCCTACCGAAGCACAGAATGAGTCCTTCAGAAGGTTGCGTGCCAGACTAAGAGAGCAGCCGAGCATTCCGGTCTCCGAGGTAAGAGTCCAAGAAATAAGAGGTTTCGGTGGCCTGGTCTACCCCCTTATCCCGGCTAAGGATGTGGCTGGCCTTTATCGCCGAGCCCACAGGGCCCGCACGGCAGTAGTTGCTTTCTGTGGGGCACAGGTCCTCCTTGACATTAGCGAACTTCCTACCAGCAAGGGCTGTGTAGCTCTAGCGCGGTTCATCCAACACAAGTGCTCATATGCACTGGTAACCCGACCTGAGGAAGTAGACGGAGTCCTGGCCGGAGTCCTAGATTGGATGAGCGGCATCCATTGCGAAGGCAAACGTGATCCACGCTGTCTCCCAACCGCCATATTTGCGACGCGCAAAGAGTTCCCATTAGAGACTGCTCAGGAACGCCAGGAGTTCGTTAACCTGCATAGGGCCTCCAAACGGAGCAGCGCTCTCACCGATGCCCGCGGCCGAACCTGGCAAATTGGTCCTGAGCACACACTTGACCTCATCCAAGTTGGTGGGTGCACCCTGCCAATTGGATTTCACTGGGATGTTCAGGCCGAAGGTAATACCATCATTGCCACAGGTTGGGAAACATGGCAGGTCCCCGGCCGCGGATACACAAATATTCACCCCTGATGCCCTGATAAGGGGTGGAAATGCGACTAAGACGCACCCATCCTCAGCCGAGAAGCGCAAACCTAAGCCGCCCAAGACGCCTCGTGCCGTTCGTCGGCGCAGAAGTCGGTAAATGAGAAATGCCCCGCCTAGCGGGGCATTTGCCATCGGGGCTTAACCCCAAGAACTTACACGATAGTATTTCTATGGATGACCCGTAGAACTTTAAAGTTTGTGGTGCCAGCGCGATAACACGCCGAACACATAGCTAGCTCTAACCCGATGGAGTTCCACATACCGTCGCTACGTTCTTTTGGGGCTGGTACCCGGTGATGCCTCACCAGATACCTGTCCACGGGATGTCGCCACCCGGCGGACAACTCGACAGTACCACACCGTCAGCATCGCTGTCAGAGGGCTGCCACGCCATATAACACCAGCTAGGGGCGCTGGATTCCCTCCTGGGGCGGTGGCAGACAACGCCTTGCGTGCGGGTGGACACGGCAAGGTGGGCTGCCATTTGAGTTGACTAGGGGAGGCACGATCCGGTTCGACCGCTCGTCCTCCTGCGATGCCCGGACCGGCCGGAGCGGATCGCGCGCCTGGCGTGGTTGGCCGGGCCGCCTGTATCGTCTTGCGCCTGGCCTGGCTGCGCCGGACTTGCCGTCGTCGGCAGCGCCGGCCTGTCCTTGTTCGACTTCACCCCTGGTCTCTCGCAACCTCTGTCGGGCGCTGATAGAGCCGACTGCCGCAGAAGCCGTTTCGCAGGGATGGCGCCGAAGTTCTTGTCCTGGCCGCTCATGCGGGCCTTTCGCCCAGTCTCATGCGCATTTGCGGCATGGTTCGCCCGACTCAGATTGCACGATCCGCGCGACCGCGGCTGTCACCCGAGCGCTGCCGCAGCCGCCCAGAAGAGCTGCCGGCGTGCATCATCGGTCGGTGTTGGGCCTCGTCGCGTTAACGGCACACGAGCCGGACTTCGGCAGGCCGGTGTGAGCACTTGCTTGCGTTATGCCAGGCCGGACATCTGTTCAGCTGTCCCGTCAAGGTGCAGGACCCGTTCGGAGAGATCGAGCATCATCTGAGATGCCAGGTCCTGGACATTCTTGCCGTCAGTATCGGCGACGGCCCAGCCGGAGAACTGGCTCTGGATGACCGGACCGGGAAGCACGGGTATCCCGCTTGAATCTATGAGCTCGGTGAGTGGCTGCGTGGAATGCAGCAAGATTCCCGCCCGCGGGGCGGGTCGCTCAACGCTCGCCAAACCAAGGTCCTTCTCAAGCCAGGCGGCTAGCTCGCCAGGCATGGCGAGCGCCTGCTCGAATCGCCTCCGCCAGAACGGCGGCGGGAAACCCCCACGAGCGGCAATACCTGATTGCCCGCGCTGGGGCAAGTCGATGTGCAGGGTGAGCTGAGCGCAACCGGGCTGAAGTCCGGCGAGGCTTTCATTCTCGGGCAGGAAGAGCTTCGCCGACGCGCTCGGCACTACGGTCTCCTCCGTCACCGTCATATCCGCTTCCAGCCACGACCGCCGGGCCGTCGCGCGATGTCGCCATGTGGCACCGTCAGGTATATCGGTAAGCGCGTCAATAAGTCCCCTGACCGATTCTTGCGTCAGAAACCCTGCGAACTTCGCACGCAGGTCCTGCCACCCGAGGGTCTCGTCCAGCAGGTCACAGGCCACCACCGCGCGGATCCGCATCCAGGCAGGTGTCTTCTCGGCCGGGCAGCTGTATCCATGATGATCGAAGCCGTGACTCGCCAGCTGCGACATCGCCGGAACGTCGGCGAATGTATACGTGAGCCGCCACCGGTCGGTGGTAGCTGGCTTAAGCACATGCTGCTTGCGAGCCAGTGCCCTGATCCACTCGTCCGCCTGTCGGGACCGGGATCCCGAGCCCACCGGACTGACGTCGATGCGCTGGTCTTCAGCCGTCGACTCCTGCGGAGAGTCGACGCTAACTGCCGGACCTAGCTGAGCAGGCGCGGCGGCAGGCCGAGCCTGCAGGCCGAGAACGCGCAGCACCGCGGCAACCAGCCGTCCAATGCCCGGGCCGTAGCGCTCTCCGAACAAGTCAACCCGCTGGATCGATGCCAGCGTCCTCCCGCCGCCGATATCCCGATCCGGAATCACGCAGTCGTCGAGGCGCGCGGGTATAAGCCATGATCTATCCGGAGGCCGCAGTCTCAGCTGCTCGATTGCAAGCGTGATTTCCTCATTCTGATAGCTCTTTTCACGCTCCGCGCTATTACGGGAGAAACACGCAATAAACACAAGAGCGTCATCACTAATAGCCTGGCGGATCTCCGAGCGCCAATCGCGACCTGGCCACAAGTTTTCCGTGTCACGCCAGACACGGACACCGGCCGCCTGTAGCACACGCTGCAAATCGTCAACGGCAGGCCCGTCCTCACGGACATAAGAAAGGAAAACGTGACCCGCCAGTTCATCTTCGTCACCCACAGTCCAGCAGCATATGGGGTCGAAGTCGCTTCGCCCAACTGGCATGAATCAACGACCAGCACGCATAACTGCGCTTCGTTGTCAGCAGCCCGAACGCACACGGCTGCACGGGACCCGAAGATCAATGGGATGACTCCAGGTTCGCGCCGCTGCTGCGCGAGTGGACGGCTACTATCCGTTGACCGGGCACGCCATCACCGCCCGCAGTGCGGCCGCCTCCTCCGGGACAGGCGCGACATCAGGCACAACCCGCGCCAGACCACAGTAGTCAACAGGAGACGCGGTCGGCTCACCGTAACCGTCATGAATCGGGCGTCAACCATTTCTCGGCAACCGATTTGGTTACGATTTGGTTCTGCTCTTCGATGTCTCGAAGGACGTCCAGTACGAATCTGGATGTGCCGTATTCGTTTCTGGCGCCCCAGTCGGTCTTCCAGTAGGTTCCGTGGATGAGAATTACTGCGTCCCTGGCTCTTGTAAGGCCCACATAAAAGAGTCGGCGATCTTCCTCAAGCTGACCAGGTGCTGGCTCAAGGTGTCTGCGGGTTCTATTCGACCATTTTCGGCGCGGCATGATGCCGTCGATGAGGCCGGGCAGGATAGTGACGTCCCATTCGCGGCCTTTGGCGGAGTGATAGGTGGTCAGGGTGAGCTTTCCCGTGCGCAGGGTTCCTGCCGCTATGTCGGCGACGGTCAGGGCGAACTGCTGGTCGGCGCGGCGGAAGTCCGCGAGGGCGTGCTGATCTCGTTGCGCTGTACTGCCGGCCGCGATCACCTCGAGATCCAGCTGCTTGGTGAGGAGAGCTAGCCAGGGGCCGAGCGGCGCGTCTTGCAGGTCGGCCGGCTCGATGTCGCTGAGGACGGCCGCGAGCCGGCGGCGAGCGGCATATCCGCGCAGTTCGGGTACACCCGCTGCCTTGCGCATGCGCGCGTAGGTCTGAGTTAGCTCGGTAAGGGTGAGGCAGCCCGTCGTGCCGTTGGCGCTGTTCCCGCTCGGCTGGTAGCCGGCGCTGGCGCGAGCGGCGCAGCCGCGGATGAAGTCGGCCAGGTCCCCGTCGGGAAGGCGTTCGTCCCGTTCATGCACATAGCCGAGCCCGCTGGCATCTAGTGCCTCGACGAGCTCGTTGAGGAGCGGGCCTTTGCCCGGGTAGAACACGGCGATCCGGTGCGCGGGCATGCCGCGGCCGGTAAGTTCGGCGATCTTGGCGATGGTGGCGTCGGCGTGATCGGGCAGTCCGCCAGATACGGCGACGGGCTCGATGACTCCCTTGTCGGCGCGATCGGGCCGGGCGCGGTGCTGGCGTTTCTGGTTGAGCGCGGCGTGGCTGGCCGCGATGATCGCCTCGCCGCAGCGGTAGTTGAGCTCCAGAGGAATGTCGAGGAACTCGTTCCGCGAAGCCAGGCTGTTGAGGTACATGGGGTCGGCGCCGGTGAACCCCATGATCGACTGATCCGGGTCGCCGAAGGCTGCGATCTGGACGGACGCCTGCTCATGCAAGGTGAGCACGAGGGCATGCAGAACGGGTCCGAGATCTTGGTACTCATCGACGATCAGCCAGGGAAAACGGGCTGCTATGAGGTGGGCGACGCGGTCATGCTGCCGGACGATCCGCAAGGACTGGGCGATCATGGACTCGAAGTCGAACAAGCCGAGTTCGAGCATCCGCTCATCGAACATGCGCGCGGCGCGGACCAGGGGATCTCGTTCGTCGCGATGGTTCCCGCACGCCAGGTCGCGGCGGATTCTGGTGAGGTCCGGGCGCACCCACTCTGCGTTGTCTATAGCCCCTGCGTTGTCCAGGCAGTGCTGCATCAGCTTGACCCACGTGTCGGCATCGTCATTGATCACCGATCCCGGGCCGGGGACTGGCATGCCCACGAGCGGGCCGAACGGCCGGTGCACGGCGGACAGGCACCAGCCGTGCACTGTGCTGGAGATCAATCGCCGGCCGGGTTCTATCCCCAGGCGCGCCAGACGGGTCGTGATCTCCCTGGCGGCGTGCCGGGTGTAGGTGATGGCGGCGACGCCGCGGTGGCCCGAGATCTGGGTATCGAGCAGGTATCCCGCTTTCGCTACCAGGGTTCGCGTCTTTCCCGAACCCGGGCCGGCTCGCACCACGACGGAGCCGGGGTGACGCACGGCAAGCTGCTGCTCGTCATTCAACTCTGCGATCTCGGCCGCGAGAACCGGGCTAAGCAGGACCGGAGACGCCAACACGGTCTCCTATGCCTCGTCCTCGCCGGCGCCAGGCTCAGCGGTCATAAGTCCGTGGCCTCGTACCTGACGTGAAACGCGGTCCAAAGCAGCCAGGATGTATCCGTACGAACGCTGCGCAATTGCCTCATCGTCGCCCAGGAGCGGCCCAGGCCCGGCGCTCGGCTCGCCGAGGATGATCCTTTCCAGGTCGGACGGCTCGGTGTCATCGACGTGGGCAGCCAATCGCTGGGCGAAACGGCCTTTGCTGACATACTCAATCCGCCGCAGCAGCTCTTCGCGCTGTTCTACGTCATCGGTGCCGTCCGCGACCGCGGTCACCGCGTACCCGAAGCGCTCGATCAGGTTAGCCGATACTCCGAGCTCGCCATGGGCCGCTTTCATCTGCGCTGCCAGCAGCGGTGTTACATCTATTTCCAGCGTCCGGTGACCCACGAAGATCCCGTGTTTCATCGCCATGACCAGTGCCGGCGCGGTATCCGCTGCCGCGCCGGCTTCGAGGCACTCATCGACCGCCGCTTGCATGACCTCGCGGTCAACGCGGGCGGGCAGGAGCTTCACCGCCCGCGCAATCCCGGCGTGAGCTACCTCGCCACGCTGCACCGGGTCTCCGTCCGTCACGATCACGTGCGGGACGTTAAGGGCCTTTGGCCCCAGCATGCGGTGATAGGGCGCGAAGTCCGTCCCGGCGATGTTCGCGACGATGACCCCGTGCGCGTCGAGATCGAATCCAAGCGCGCAAGCGAGGGCAGGCAGCAGGTACACCTCGGAGATGCCCTCGACCAGGATCGCGGCCGTGCAGAACAACAGCTCCGCCCGGCTTACGTCGAGATATCGTTCCAGATCCGCACGCTGGACAGCTGACAGCCTGGCGTGCGCTGTCGTCGCCGCTACCGTGCCTCCGTCAGCGGCGGCGCGGAGCAGCACCAGCGACCCAAGCCGCGTCACGGCAGCGATGTGCGGGCTGTGAGTCGTCACCACCACGGCAGTTCCGCTCTCCAGCAGGTAACGGAACAGTTGCCGCTGCAGAACCGGGTGCAGGTGCGCCTCGGGCTCCTCGACCGCAAGGACGCTGCCCACGACATCTTCCGCCGCTATCCGGAGAGCCAGCCGCTCCAGCAGCAGGCCCAGATAGATCACGTTCGCGTTACCAGTCGAGGTCTCGGCGACGCTGCGAGACCGGCTGGCATCGACAAAAAGGCGAATCGACCTGAGCAACCGGTCTGGCAAGCTCGACGCGAATCCCAGCGTCGGCACGATGTCCATCTGCGGGCCGGCCATCTTCGTCAGCCGGCCCGACAGCTCATCCCTGATAGCCTTCAGCTGGTCGTCCGCCGCCAGCTCGTCCATGGCGCCGGTGATGCTCGCAGCAGCAGCCGCCAGCGCAGCTGCCTCAGGCGGTCTTGCCTCCAGCAGTTCCTGCAACGGCGAGCCACGCCACCGAGAAAGCTCATGCACCGCATCACGAAGGGCTGGAAGCACGCTCACCGAGACGTCGTGCCTGATACGGCGAGCATTAGTCTCCTCGCCAGGGCCGCCAAAGATGTCCCAGTCATAGTCGTCCCGGCTCAGCTTCCGCGCTGTGCCATCGACAGCCTGCCGCGGGCGGAACACGTACGTGACCCGGGCCGTCAGCTCATCCACATCGACGTAACAGCCGTCCCAGACCGACTCGGCGGCAAGATCATCCTCAAAGCCGCTGACCTCTACCTCAACCCTGACCTCCACGCCGTCTTCCAGGGTTTTGCCGGCGTAGTCACAGATGTCCTCTGCGCGCAGCTTCCTGGCGCTATCCGGAAGATCTGGATCAAGAACAAGCCGCAAGGCGTGCAGGAGATTCGACTTGCCGATCCCGTTCTCCCCGACGATCACTGCGCTGAGCGGAAACGGATCGATCTCCAGCGTTAAGAAGTTCCGGAAATTCCGCACCAGGACGCGGCTGATGTGCATGCGCTTCCCCCCTCGCCCATCCGCTCGAGTCGCTGCACCAGGACTAGTTCACCCGGTCAGCTACCAACGGGTCATGTCTTGCTGACTGTTCAATTGCACTGCCACCCCACCTGATGGCCTGTCATCGCGGGCCAGCGAGGACCACGCTGTGCCAACGATCCACGGCCAAGGCGACGGTCAAGCCACGGTCAAACGATCTTGAATGCCATGGTATAGTTTCGAAAAATTAGGCCTGACCTGCGGTTTTGAGTGGAGCTGAGGGGATTCGAACCCCTGACCCCCTTGATGCGAACAGAGTGCAGCACACGTCATGGCCGCTGCTGTCCGCCGCATCCGCAGGTCACCGGCACAGGACGGCGTCCGACGACCGCGTCTGACCTCGGCTGGCGGCGACTCGCCGCTCCCAGTCTGCTCCCAGAATCGGACAGGCCCGCGACATCACTGTCGAAGCCGACCACATCTGGATGATCCTCGGTCGACCTCCCAGCGAGGCGTCGACGGCGGCGAACAGTTCGGCCAGCCTTGCTGCTACCGGCGTCTAACACAAAGCCTGCTGGTGCCATGGGCGGTGGCCGGGAGGTTCCGAAGTAGCCGGTTGGTTCCAGTCGCGTTCGGATCTGATCTGGCCGATGCACAGTTTGGGACACGGGCTTCAGATATTGGTGGTGCATGCGCGCTATGCCAACTCGATGTGCATCCACGTTGCTGCCGCAGCCTATACCAGAGTCAATGACCACACAGTCAACCCCCGGACGCCACCGATGCTGGTATGAGACGGAAAGATGCCCGAGTTGTACCTTGGAGTCCTTGCATATCGACCGCGACGTGCCAGTGCCCTGATGTCGGGATCTGCAGTCTCACCGGTGACTGTCGCACGAGACCACCGATGTATCGATGTTGGCGTCCATTGCGATACGACTCAAAGTTGGTGGTGTCCAGCAACCGGATGTTTGCTGCGTTACCCGAGAGCGTGACCTCAATCACATCACCTGCCTGGCGAAGGCCCAGGTCAGAGTGGATGAAGTCAGCCATCGGCACCTTCCTGGTCAAGTCATCAAGCGGGCCCGTCCTGCATGGCCTAGGTCAGTCTAGGTCAGATTGATTAACGTAGAGGGGTCAGCTCAGGCTCACACTCGGGCAAGATCGCGTGATAGCGGCCACCAGAAAATCCAGGTACGCGGACATGCCTTCCCTGTCGGTGGCCAGTCCGAGTCGAGTTCTGCAGCCAGCTCGATAGCTGAATGTGACCGGCCGCCTGTCCTGCGGAGTTATGCTGCCGCGCCGCTTCCAGTGCTCGGGCCGCAGGCGGCCCTGCGCTCGGGGTCGGCTTGCCTCCGGATGACCTCGGGTTCTGAAGGCGCCAGCTGAGATTTCCGGACGGGACGATCCCGGAACTCGCGGTCGTCGGCGGTTCCCTTCGTCACTGCGGGTAATCGCGGGCTTGGTGTCCGCCTACCTGGAATTCCCCGTGACCACCAACAATCGCGCTCTTGGGAAGCCGCATGATTCGGTGCCCTAACCAGCTAACTCATGTCATCCTGGGGTCTCGCTTTGCGGACCGGGAGGTAGCGTTGAGTCATGGCGATGCTCCAAAACCGGACACATCCGGACAAGATGCCGACAGCGAGGGGTCAACTGCGGAAGGGCTTCGAATACCTGACCCTGGACCCATCGCCGAGACTGCGGAGGCTGCGGGAGGAACAGCGGACGAGGTTGTCCAATCCGAACGAGGTGGTCATGCGGGCCTGGTTGCGCGTAGGAGTAGCGCTGAAGGAGGCGCTACGGACTACGCGCAAGGACACCAACTCTCCGAGGCCGTAACTCTACGAGACGAGGTTACTGGCTTCGTCTGGTCAGGGCCGCTACCTACTCCCGAGGACCTTGAATCGTACGATAGGGTCGTACCTGGTTCGGCACTGAGGATTCTCGCAATGGCTGAGACTGCGGTTTCCGGTCCGATTCAGAACGAGATAAATTATACTAATGCCGAGATCGCATCGAGTGAGCGTGGTCTCTCGTTCGCGATCAAACTGACGGCAGCTATGACCTTCGCGAGCATAGTGTTCTTCGCGCTCGGCGTAGCCGGCGTAGGCAGCTCTGCTGTCTGCGTTACAGCGGGATCTGTCTTTCTGTCAGTTCCTGTCATTATGCTCATTCGTTCTTTCATAACTCGTTCCTGATTCAGGTAAGACCTTGCTCCTCCCTAGCGGGCTCGTATGCGCCCCGAGTTCGTGCGTGGCCGTCGGGTTCAATACTGAACGCAGCCGAACGCGCATCGCAGGAACCGCCGTTACCAGGATCAAGTTCGCTGTGTGTGGGCGGCTTTGGCGGGCGGTTGGCTAATAGGATCATAACGGTTGGTCTAGCCTTGGTGTCATTCTGTAGGCCTTGGCCCATCAGGACGAACTTTGTTGGCGCAGTCGGATGGCAGAACTTGTCGACGGGACGATCTCTTCCTGCCTACTCACGCACGCCTTGACCAACCCGCAGCGACCTCGCCCACACAGCGGTCCGGCCATGGTGCTTGACAAGGTCGGTTAGATCAGGGTCAGGCCGTCGTGCTCGGCGAAATCGGGGAACCTTGGTCTTGAGCGTTGCGAACTGGAGGTTGTCGGTGAGTCAGCAGGCCGCGATCCAGGTGTCGTTCTGCGGGCGGGGCCTGCCGCGGATTTGAGCACGTGCCTGGAACAGCCCCCATTTGGTGGCCACGGTCTCGTCGTACAGCAGGGACGCCGACGTCTCACGCCACCTGGTCAGCACGGCGACCCGCTGCGGTCCCAATCCCGCAGTGCCCGCCACTTCAGCAGCTCTCCGACGGTGACGAACGTCATGCACATCGTGTGCCCGGCTAGCCGTGCCCTGAGACGATCTGGGAGGCGGGTTGCGGAGCGTGGTCGAAGGTCACCTCGGTGTCCAGGACGATGAGGCTCACGGCAGGTTGGCGCGGCGGGCAGCTCGGTTTGATCCGGCCGACGAGTCGGAAGGTAATCGTCCCGATCGCGGCAATCTAGCCTGCGGTCGTCGTTCAGGGTCACTCTCCTTCAGATCCGGGCTCAGGAACTCCACGTCGCCCGATCTTGGATGACAGATGCGCATTTGTCACAGGCGTTAACTGGGCTGCTGGCTAGGCTTTGCCTGTGCTGAAGTTACTTTGCTCGGCTAGAACCGGGTGTCAGATGCCTGGCGCAGTTCGTGCGGTCGCTGAGCCTCGATGGTGAGGATCATCAGGTCGTGGACCGGTGCCGAGGCGGATGCTCTGCGGCAGGCGCTTCGCATGTCGAACGAGGCCTTCGCTGAGCATCTTGGTGTCTCGGTTCGGAGCGTGGCGAACTGGCGCGCTCAGCCCGGCATGGTCCTCACCCCGAGCACTCTGGCCACTGCTAGGTCGACTTACCCTGGTGTCGAGAAGTCTCGTGTGAAGGTGACTTTGTCTGCCGTGAAATTCGGGCTTGCTCTGTAGCCCGCGTCCAGCCAGACGGCGTGAGTGTGCTTCGGATCGCTGCCCCACCAGGCGGCGTACTGGCGCGCACTTGGTGGCAACTGCTCACCGACCACCCTGATCACCTCGGCGAAGGTCATCTCGATGCGCTCCCGACCATCCCCCGCGCAGATGTCGCTCCAAGCGTTCGTACTGCTCATATCGAACCATGAGCACATCCTGCTAGCCGATGGATGTTGTGCCAAGACCGGCGAGTGCCATACCAGTCCTGATGGACGGCGTCGCTGGCCGTGGGTGGCGCAGGCCACGACGGCCCGCCGCGATACGGGATGCCTTCGATGCTGCGGTTCCGACGGTCGCGAGCGCGGCCATGGCCGGGAGCAGGCGACTCAGTCAGCCACGAAGGGTTCGGATCTGGAGCGGATCGCATAACAACTCCTGAAGACGCATTTGGTCCTCTGATCTGGCCTAGCGGTTCGGGAACGCTGTTAGCGGCTGAGGTGTATGCACATGATTCGGCTGCGGTTGGCGTTGATGATTCGGCGTGTCTTTGTGTGCATGCTGATCGGGGTGTTGCGGGCGGGCTGGTGCTGGGCGGGCGCGAGAAAGGGGGGCCGTTCGCATCGGCGAGCGGCCCCCCTTGGGGGTTGATCGGGGCTGGGTTAGCGGTTGGCGTGCGTGATCGCTGCCGTTATCAGGTTGATGTTTCGGTGGTCGAGGCTGCCGAGGCAGTGGCGGAGGTGGACGGGGATGTCGTGGTCGCCGAGGCTGGCGGCGATGCGGAGCACGGCTTGCTCGGAGCTGCTGCAGGAGAGCCGGCCGGTGTCGAGGGCATGGGTGGCGGCTTTCCAGCGGATGGTGAGGAGGGGGTCGCCGGTGAAGGGCGAACGGGCGGTGGCGATGACGCGGCGGAAGGCGGGCTGGTGCAGGAAGTGGTCGTGGCGGGTGATCAGCTCGACGGCGGCGAGGTCGGCGGGGATGCCGGCGGCGGTGTCGGTGAGCAGGCAGATGAGCTGACGGGCGGGGATGGCCTGGGTGTTCACGGGTTCCTCCGGGGCTAGTCGCGGGTGAGCTCGGCGACGGCTTTCTTCGCGCAGGTGTCGTCGATGAGGTCCTTGCCGGCTGCGGCGGCGGCGATGAGCGCGGCGACAGCGGCGTTGTTGAGGGCGCGCGGGAGGCCGTTCGCGACGCGGTGGAGCCGGGCGATGGCGTCATCGGCGAAGAGGGGTTCGTCCCGGCCGGCCAGGTGCAGGTGGTGGCGCAGGTAGGCGGCGGATTCGGCCAGGTCCATGGGCTTGATGGCGAACCGGGTGGCGATCCGCTGGTCCAGGGCGGCGAACGTGCCCATCCGCAGTTGCCGGTTCAGGGTGGGCTGGCCGACTAGCAGGCCGGCGAACGGGGACGCCGAGTCCATGTCGGCGTTGGTCAGGAGCCGGAGTTCCTCGAGCTGTTCCGGGCGCAGGAGGTGCGCTTCGTCGCAGATGAGCACGACGCGGCGGTGTCTTTCCGCGCCCTCGGCGGCCAGCAGGTCGGCGGCCTGGGCCATCAGCTCAGCCTTGAGGTAGCGGGGAACCGCGCCGAGCGCCCGCACGATCGTCACGTAAAGCCCTCGCGTGCCGAACGCTGGATTGGCGATGTAAATGACCTGGTGCCGGGTGGGGTCCAGGGCGGCCACGGCGGCGCGGACGGCCACCGTCTTGCCCGCGCCCACGTCACCCGTTACCACTCCCAGCGCCGATTCGACGACGCAGAAGCTGATCCGGGCGATGGCCTCGGCGTGGCCCTGGCGGGCGAACAGGTCCCGCGCGGGGATGTTCTTGCCGAACGGGGTGCGGGTCAGGCCGAAGCAGGCGGCCCACGATGCCGGGCTCACCGGTCCTGCCCGTCGCCGCCGGCGGCGGTGAGCGCGCCGAGCCGGGTGAAGTCGATCTTGGCGCCGGTCCCGGCTTCGTCGTCGTGGGCGGCGGCGACCATGGCCAGGTAGTCGATCCCGGTCGCGGCGGGTTCGGGGCGGGCGGCCTGGGGCACGGCACGGTGGACGTGCCGGCGGGTGACGAACGGGACCGCCGCGCCGGCGGGCTTGCCGTCCAGGTAGACGTCGATCCGGGTCAGGTCTTCCGGGTCGTAGCGCAGCTCGACGCGCCGCCCGGTCAGCGCCGGGTCGACTGCGTAGCTGTTGCCTTCGAGCGGGACGCTGGCGGTGCGGGTGACCTTGCGGGTCACTGACCAGCGGAACGCCTCGCGCAGCAGGTCCGGGCTGGCCTGCCGGTGCGGCCCGCCGGCCTCGAACCGGTCGGCCGGGGCCTGCCCGGTCTCGGCGTGGACCCGCCGGTTGGCGATCTGGTCGGCCCAGGCCGCGAACAGGTCATTCAGTTGGTCCAGGGATTCGATGCCCTGGTGGGCGGCCTCCGCCAGGAACGCCTCCCGTATGTACCTGTTGAGCCTTTCCTGCTTCCCCCGCCCTTCTGGCGAGTAAGGCCGGCTGTGGACCAGGCGGATGCCCAGCACCCCGCAGGTGCGGGCCAGCCACGCGTTCGAAAACGGAGCGCCGTTGTCACAGTACAAAACAGCAGGAACGCCCCGGCGGGTGATGGCCCGGCGCAGCAGCTCCTGGCAGGCGCGGGCGTTCTCATAACCGTAGAACCGGCCGTCGGCCAGCAGCCGGGAATGGTCATCGACGATCAGGAACAGCCGCGCCCGCACCGACCCCTCCCGCTTCGGATAAGGAACCCACGGGCCGACGAGCACGTCGGTGATCCACCGCTCGTTCGCCGCGCCGGCCTTGTACCGGCCGAACGTCTTCGGCTCGGCGGCCAGGGCCTCGCGGTGCAGCCCCGCCCGGCGGAGCTGGCCGCGGACGGTCCGCTCCGCGACCTTGACGCCGTGCCGGTGATACAGGATCGAGGCGATCTGCGCGGCGGAGCGGCCGGGCAGCTCCAGCCGCAGCGCGGCGGCCTCGGCGAACAGCTCCGGGTGCGCGCGGACCGTCCCGGTATCGGAGCGTTCCGCTGGTTTCAGGGCGTCCAGGCCGCCGGACTTCCACGCCCGGAGCCACCGGTCGATCGTGCCCCGGGAGTAGCGGCGCCGGGACCCGTCGGGGTGCTGGTGCTCCCGCGCGGCGATCTGCCGCACCACCGCGCCCCGCTCCGCGCCCGTCAGCCGCGCGGCCGCCGCTTCCGCGATCACCGCCCAGCGGTACAGCGCCACCTCGTCCTGCGCCTTGCCGTCCATGCCATCGCCTGCCTTCCTGCCTGGTTAACGGGACAGGAGGCATGAAACGCCTCTTTCCGACGATCAGCCACGGCGTGATCGTGTTGGCGGCGATCAGGGTCCCGCCGGTCACCGCGCAGGCGAACCGCCACCGCCCCAGACCGGCCCACCCCGGCAGCCCGCACGCCGCGCCGAACGCCACCCCGATCGCGGCCACCGCGAACCGGCCCGCGCCGGCGGGCGGGCGGATCGCGTCCCCGCCCAGCTCGACGGCCAGCGCCGCGAACGCCACCCCCAGACCCCGGCCGCGCCCCGAACCGCCGCACCCACCCCCGCGCCGTCGTATACGGCACCCCCGCCCGCTCCGCCGCCTGCCGCACCCCGCACCCGCCGCCGGCCACCTCCCCGACGACCTGCCCGATCACCTCCGCCGTATCCAGGCGCTTCACCAGCACGAACGCCGGGAGCAGAGCATGGGACACCTCGCAGGGCCCGCACCGGACCCGGGGCACGAAGATCTTCCGGCAGCTGCCCGCCTCCCGGACCCACCGCAGGTAGCCAGACCAGAACACCATCGGGACGGCGCACGACGGGCAGTCCGGACGCGGGAACTCCACCTCCCGGCCTGCTGCCGCATACGCACCGGCCGAAAGCGCGCACGGCCATACGATGGACACGGGCGACACACCGCCTCCGATCCCTCCTCGCGACCGCTACCAACGAAGGCGAGGAGGGATCTTTTAACGTTCAAACGGGACAGATGCATCATGACCCGCCCGTGACCGCCGGGCAGCAGGCATCGCGAAAGATCGTGGCCGGACACCCAGCCGGGATGCTCAGGAAATCAGGCCGTCAACAAACGCCGATTTTCTCGATGTCGTTACGTCGCACCTGATGCCAGAACCTTGCAGTCCAGGGTCTGCCTGGCATCGGCGGGACCGCTCTGCTGGCTGGTGCCCCAAAATCCGTCTGCTGACGCTAGATGTCATCGGCTGGCGCCCGATCCCGGTGACATCTGAGTGACAAATGATCTTCAAGGGCCATCAGAAGAAGATGATCAAGCCCCCGACCTGCGGTTTTGAGTGGAGCTGAGGGGATTCGAACCCCTGACCCCCCACTGCCCTTTACTTCCGTGACTTCTGTTCCTGCATGTCCGGTTCTTAGTGTTGTGTTACGGGTGAGTCACGATTGCGGCCGGCGCTGCGGCGCGTCCGGTGAATGCGGCGAGGCCCCTGCTATGACGTGGGTGTCGAATCCATGATCGCCAGTCACAGGAGCCTCGTTGCCTGCGCATTTTGCCATGCCCGTCGCTGTACCGTCCACTGCCGGCGATGATGCGGGCGGCCCGCCGGAGGCGGGCCTGGCCGCCCGGGTGGCGGCCGGGCCGGGCCTGCGGGAGGACGGGGAATGGCTGGCTGACCTGCGGCGCGAGAGCCTGCTGGAGTCGCTGCTGGCTAGCGGGGCGATCGCCGCGGCCGCCGGGGCCGGGCACCGTCACAAGCTGGAGCGGGCGCTGAACGCGCAGGTCACGGCGCTGTGCCTGGTCACCGGGGCGCTGTTCCCGGTCCTGGGCTACGACGCGGTCCTCGCCCTGGTATTCGCCATGCCGGGCGCAGGTGTCAGGCCCGGCACCCCGGTGCCGACCGGCCCGGCTTACTCCAAGGCGCGGGAACGGTCCGGCGAGGCCCCCGCCCGGGCCATGTTCGCGGCCGACGCGGCCCGGGACGACATTCCCGCGGGCCAGGACGGGACCGCGTTCGGCCTGGAAATCACCCAGATCGACGGCACCACCTTGGAACTGTTCAATGACCCGCTGCTCGCGGACGCGTTCGGCACCCCTTCCCCCGCCGCGAAGCCGCTGCTGCGCCTGGTCGGGCTGCTGCACTCGGGCACCCGCCGCTGGAAAGCCGCCGTCATCGGCGGCTACCTCGACGGGGAGAACGCCCTGGCCGACGGGCTGCAGGACGCGTTCGGCCCGGGGCAGCTGAACCTCGCCGACCGCGGCTTCTTCTCGATGGACCGCTGGATCCGGTTCTCCGGCACCGGCGCGCACCTGGCCTGGCGCGTGAAGAACGGCGCGAAGTGCGTCCCCTTCAAGACCCTTGACGTGCTGAAAGACGGATCGGAGCTGGTGCTGCTGCGCGAGAGCGCCGGCATGCGGTCCCGCCGCCGCAAGAACGCCGGCGATCCCGCCCTCCCGTCCCTGCCGGACACGATCGCGCGGCTGATCTGCTTCACCGTGCTGACCCGCACCCGCAGCGGCCGCACGAAAACCACCCAGATCAGGCTGCTCACCACGCTCCTGGACCCGGGCCTGTACCCGGCCGGCGAGCTCGCCGTCTTGTACCAGAAACGATGGCTCATCGAGATCGCGTTCCTCCACCTGAAGAAGACCGTCCGCGGCACCGGCCGCGTCCTGCGCGGACGCTCTGCCGTCCTGGTCCGCCAGGAAGCCTGGGCGCTGCTGCTCGCGCACAACATGATCGCCGGGCTCGCCGACCGCGCCGCCGCCACGGCCGGCCTGACCCCCGGCGAGATCTGCTTCACCGCCGTGCTGTCCCTCGCCCGCGCCGCCATCACCGCCGACACCTGCTGCCCGCACTGCCACAAGCGCCCCGCCAGCCAGAACGCCCCGCTCGCCAGCCTCGACGCCGCGATCACCGCCATCCCGCCCGGCCGTGCTGACCGCCAGCGAACATCCGGCCGGACCGCCGCCGAACGACGGAGATGGATCAGCGAGCCAGCTGATTACACCCTCACCATCGTCTCGTCAAATCTCCCGGAAACGGACGTAAGTCCCGGAAGTTAAGGGCAGTGCTGCTTATCCTGTCCACGTCGGTCAACGGCGGCTCGTCAAGCGCCGAAGCGGCGCAAGCAGCTGCCCTGAATCTGAGCGTCACGATAGCGACGCCGACAGCTGGGACGCGATGACGCAATCGCAGTTCGCCGCGTATTCCGCGGCTCATTCTTGTTGCGCATCGCTGATCGCCTCGAGGCAGCGCAACGTGTCGGCTTCGCTGTCCTCGTCCCCGGTCGCCTGAAGATAACCGCGGCTTGACGGAGAGCGACGATGGCCTCAAGGTTCTGACGTGCGGCCAGCAAAGCGCGGCCGAGATCGCGCTTGGCCCTGCCTTCGCTGTGCCGCTCGCCGGTCGCCTGATAAATGGCGCCCGCTTCCCGATGCGCCGCGGTGGCCTCCTCGAGCCGACCGGTCTCGCGCAAAGCGTGACCCAGTCGCCGATCTCCCGGTAGATGGAGACTGCATCCAGATGCGCGGCAACGGCCTCACCGAACCGCCGCTGGTATGCAGAACCGCGCCTACGTTACCGAGCGTGGCGGCCTCGCCGTAACGGTCGCCGAGTTCCTGGCATATCGCAATGTCCTTCTGGTATGCCGCGAGCGCTTCCTCGAACCGGTGTGCCTCGTGCAGGGCAATACCGAGGTTGTTGAGCGCCGTGCCCTCGCCGTATTTGTCATTGACCTGCTGGTACAGGCCGGCTGCGTTCTCGTGCGCTGTGATCGCCTCATCCAGCCTGCCTACCCGCCTCATGCTCAGGCCCAAGTTGTTTAGCGCCTTACTCTCAGCCCGCCTGTCGCCTATCGCGCGATAGATTGCGAGGTTCTCCTGCTGTGTTGCGATCGCCTCGTCAAAGTCACCCATCTCGTGATGCGCGTTCGCGAGGTTGTTCAGCGCGCCAGCCTCGGTCAGCCGGTCACCAGTCTGCCTGCAAATGGCGACGGCTTTCTAGACACCTTGCGGCCGCCTCATGGAAACGTCGCATCGGACGGAGGAAGTTGCCGAGCGTGGCAAGAGGTCATCTCAGCGTGCCTGACCGTCGCGGTGACGCTCGGCGCGCTGTTGGACGACTTGTGCGTCGTCGGAGGCCTGGTGCCCAGCCTGCTTATCGACCAGCGGATCGGCCCCGACCCGGTCACTGGCGACACCCACCCCGGTACCAACGACCTCGATGTCGGGCTGGCTGTCGGCCTGCTCAACGATGAGCAGTATGCCGAGATAAGCCACCGCCTCAGGCAAGAGGGGTTCGGTCCCGATGTGAACGAGAACGGAAACCCGACCCCTCAGCGCTGGAAGCTAGCTGGCTTCCGTGTCACCGTCGACTTCCTGCTCCCGCCCCGGTGACGTTAACGGTGCCCTGACGAAGCTCGCGAACGATTTCACCGAGACCGACAGTCTCGGACCGCGCCGCGCTGCCGCGTTTCAAGGAGGCGGCAGGCAAGAACTCGACGAAGCCGACGCCGACGCCCACGGCTATGTTGACGACGTCCTTCGTGCTTGCCGTGAACGAGGCATCGTTATAGGCCAGTAACCTTGGCTGGACTGAATCTGGAACAATGTTCTATCGCCTGGCGCGCAGCGATCGCGCCCACTTTTCTGTGGGCCGGCAGGACCTGCATTCTCCGGACGGCTAGGTTGTCGCGGGTCAGCGGGAGACCTGCCTTAGGCATTCGTCAAGATACTGGCTTGCTCTGGCGGTTAGTCGGACGAGCCCGTATGTATTGAGCACGGCACGTTTGGTGAGGTCAGTCTCGGCGGGCTCTAGGTTCAATGGCCTTGCGTTAAGCCGATTTAATGTGATCTACATCACACTACGCTGTGTGACAACCCCAGGGACCCCAGTTCAGCGGCAGTTCAGCGGCCACGTGCTGTACCAGAACTTATGTGCTTGACCAGGACAAATATCCCTAAAGCAAGGCCATTGGGCTCTAGGTTCAGGTTCTTAACCAGCCGGCCGACCTCGCTGCGGGGGATGTCCGTGAGCTGACGAGGCCCTATTTCGCGCACCAGCACTGATGGCGCGCCTGGAATGTAGAGCGTCTTATCGTCGTCCGCTAGCGGCTCGTCTAGCTGGCAAATTGCGCCTGCGCGAACGGCCTGTCGCGTTGCCATGATGAATGTACGGCGCATTTCTGGCCCAACCCGGAATCCGCCCGCTGCCTGGGTGTACAGCCGATAGGCCCGCAGGGCATGTACTGGTCCCTCCGCGGCCACGATTTCGGTGAGCCCGGCGACGATGTCACGCTGCGAGGCGCTATCAGGATGGGGCAGCAGGCGCGATGTCCAGGCCTGGTAGGGAAGCAGAGCCTGAGTGCCCGGCGCAACTGCTTGGCGGCCTGTTCCTTCCCATGGCTCACGTCGATTAACGCCAGGGAGATCAGTGACGTGCTCGAAGTGCTCATCTGCTTTTCCGAAGCCGTCCTGGTCCGGTACATCTGCTCTGTTGTCGGCGAGGTTCTGCGGTACTTCCCCGGGCTCTGACCCGTTTCCGTGAGTGCCTTGGTCGGCCTGTGTCAGGTCAGGGAGCTTGCCCGGACCGGAGACTTCACGAAGCGCAGGCCGGGGAGCCTCGGATGACCACCAGTCCCCAGTGGGAACGCGGAGGTTGGCGAGCCTGTCCCACAGCGGTAGCAGTGCGGCGTCCGGATCACGGTAGAAGGCGGAGCCGCGGATGCGCTCGAAGGTCCAGTTCGCGCGTTCAAGGACTTGCTGCCTAGCGCGGTCTTTGTGCCAGACGTCTGGTCCGTGCCATCGGTCTCCGTCGCATTCGACTGCCAGCCGGGCGTGCGGCCCTTCGACGACGATGTCGATCCGGTAGTGGCCGACGCTGTGCTGAACGCTGACCTTGCGGTAGCCGCGGGTCAGGATCCTGTGCAGCACGTCTCGTTCGAACTGCGACTCGCAGGCTTCCAGCAGGCCGTCGGACGATGGCGGGGTCACGCCAGCCGCGCGACAGTGCCGGATGAGAGCGCCGCGCAGATCACCGTCTGGGAACCTGTCGGGTTCAACGGAGTGGACGACCCACATTTGCTGGCGGGCCCGGGACGCGGCGACATTGATCCGCCGCATCGCGGCGTTCCCGGTCATGGCCGAGACCCGGCTGGACGGGACTGCCGGGTCGACCGCGACCACCGTGGAAATAATGATCACGTCGCGTTCATCGCCCTGGAAGCTGGCGGCCTCGCCGCTGCGGAGCCGTCGCTGGAGCATGACCACGGGGCCGAGCCGATCGTAGAGCTTGTCCGAGATGAGCTTGGACTGGGTGGATCCGAGCAGTGAGATGACGCCGATGGTCATGCCGTTGTAGGCCGGATCGGCGCAGAGTTCAGCGGCAAGGTCGACGACGGCGTCTGCTTCGGGCTCATTCACGAAGCCGTTGCGGTATCCGTCCAGCACGTGGACCGCCCCTAGGGGAGACCAGCCCGGTCGCGGCGGCTGGTCGCGGAGCGCGACGATCCGGTTGTTATAGGCGTGGCCGTTGGAGAAGCCGATGATCTGCGGGAGGCAGCGGAAATGCTCGGTGAGCATGACGACGCCGGGGAATTTCTGGAAGGCGATGTCGTAGAGGCTGTTGTCCGGGTCGAATAGGGTCCGGTACTTCGGGATCATTGCGAGGTGCTCGTCTAGCAAGTCGAACACTTGCTGCCGGTTGAGGCCGACGTTCTCCGGGCTGGTCTGCTTGTCGTCGCCGACCACGATGGTTTTCCTGGCCAGGGCAAGCAGCGGCAGGGCGTCTAGCCCGATCTGGGAGGATTCGTCGACGATGAGGACGTCGAACGGCGGTTTGCTTTCCGGGCGGAAGCTGGTGAGTGCTCTGGCCGTCGGCATGATCCACACTGGGACGGCGTCTTTCGATTCATCCAGCGCGGCGCGGATCTCCGCGAGCCAGCGCTGCGCGAATTTGCCGCCTGTGCGCCCGAACCTGGTCACGGCGCGTAGGTAGCTGTTGAGGGCCTGCCGCTGCCGGTCGCCAAGGTTGTCGGCTAGGCGGCGCCAGGCACGTTCGGTGACGAGGTCGGCGACTACGCGTCGCCTCTCCCGAGTCAGTTCCTCGAGCTGCGCCTGGAGTTGAGCCGGAGTCTGGCCGCTGAGAGCGTCGCGTATCCACGACTCCAGCTGACGCCATTGCCACGCCGCGTCCAGTTCTGCTGGATTGCAAGACGATGCCGGATCCTCAAGAATGCGGGAGGTCCAGATCGGAGCGGCGGCGGAAAGCAGTTCCCTGAGTTCACGCAGCCGGCGCGCGGCCGGCGCGATCTCCTGCAGGTCCGTGAGTTCCTCGCGTAGCCGGTGCCAATGCGTCATGTCCTGATGGGCGAGAGCATCGGCGAACAGGTCCCACAAGGACGAACGGGCCGCCGCCTGGCCCGCAGCCGGCTGGGCCGAAGCCCTGAGCCAGTCCTGCAAGCCGCGGACTGACTGCGTGAGCTCGCGCATGCTGATCTGATCGCATGCGCGGGTGCAGATATCGGCAAGACGGCGGAGCATGTCAGGATCAGCGCTGTGCGGGCTTCCGATTCCGGCGCCGGCCAGGTCGGCGCGCAACTGCGTCCACGTCCGGGGCCAGCGGAGCGCAACTGCCAGATCCTGCAACAGGACTCCGACGACGTCTTCAGGCACGGTGCCGGGTAGTTCGGCTCCGCCGACTCGTTCTAGTTGATTTGAACAGGACATCCGCATTCGCCAGCGCAACTTCGCCAGCGCGACGGCCTGCATGCACAGATCGATATCTTCAGCGTTGGCTGGTGTCCGGCCATCGATCTGGCATTCCTGTACTGCTCGCTTGGCCTGGCTGGCGAATACGCCCAGCTTGCTGGACTGGGCGAACCGGTCTCGTGCCTGCTGAAGACCTTCGAGCAGCGCAGGCTCGACGACATCGGGGATCACGACCTTGTGCATGGTCAGTGCTCCGCGCAGCCGGAGCGTTTCCTCGCGGTCCTGCGCGAGCTGGCTGCCGAAAGTCCCCAGTCCCTGGCGAGGAGCGGATCCTTAGCCTGGTCACGGACCCGTCCGGTCCACGTGCCTGCGCTCTTGGCCAGCCAGTCCGACTCGGCGCGGCACTGGGCCGCGAGCGTGTGCAGACGATCGCGGCCGGCCTCCACGGCGCGGCTCCAGTCGTGCACGGCTCCGCCGAGAGACTGTACCGATGCCTGCAGCTCGGCGAGCTTGGCGAGCTGATTCGCAAGATCAGCTGAGGGCGGGATGGCCGACAGGTCAGGCAGTTCGAAAGCGCAGGCATCTGCCCTGAGGACGCCCACGCGCCGGATCAGCGTGGCGAACTCCGCGAGCTCGCCGCCGGTAACCGGACATCGGTCAGCTGGAGCAATGCGATCGTCGATGTAGCCAAGCCAGGCCTCATGGTCGGCGACCCAGCGGGCAGCTTCGGCCCTGGTAGGCGCATCACCTGCCAAAAATTGCCCTGCAAGCCGCTCGACTTCGGCCTCACGGGTCGCGAGCAAGGCCTGAGTCGTGACAGCGATTCTGCGGCTGACTCCGTCCAGATCCTCGGTGAGCTGCCGGATGCGCTCATCAGCGAAAGCCCGGTCGATAGCCGTAACCCGCGTTTGGATCTGCCCGATCGCGGACTCCAGTTCGCGGCGGCTTTCGGCATCGGCGCCGAGCACAGCGACCGTCAGATCCTTGATCCCGTCGGGAATCTTGTCCGTCAGCGCCCGGAGCGCCTGTTCCTTCTCGGCTACTACCAGCACTCGTCGCCCGTAAGCGACGTAATGGCTGATGATGTTGGCTATCGTGTGCGACTTGCCGGTGCCGGGCGGCCCCTGGACGGTGACACCGGTGTTGTGCTGTGCCTGCTCCAGAATCCGCTTCTGCTCTTCGTTGGTAGGCAACGGAAGCAGCAGCGGTTCAGGATCACTGTCGGCACCGCCGCTGGCACCGATCGCGGATCCGGCCAGAGCTGACGGCGCATCAGATACCACTGCCTGCAGGGTTTCGGGCACAGCTACCGACTCGTCTTTATACAGTGCCCGCATCTGCTCAAGGAAGCCCTGGTAGTCCGGCAACTGACGGCGCATGAACAACACCCAGCTGCTGTCGACCGTAGCTGCCCCGCCGTGCGGTGAGACGTGCTCGGCCACAGTGCCTTCATGATCGATAGCGCGGATAAGCGGCTGCAGCACACCGCGGACCACCTGGGGATCCCAGAGATCGAGCCCCTCGTCATTCACCGACTGCCGAATGCTCAGGTATCTCGCCCGGTCGGCCAGCGGCAAGTCAGCCAGGCAGCGCGCCTCGACCTCCGGGGCGCCGGCCGGGCAGACCCGGATCTTCTGCGTGACCTTATCGTGCTCTACCTCGACCGGAATGCAAAGCAGCGGATGATCAACCAGTTCGCCATCGCACTGCCACCTCAAGCGCCCGAATCCCCAGATCAGCTCCACCGACTCCCGGTCCGTGGCGAGAAACTCACGCTGCTGGAACAGATCACGATGCAAATTCTTCGCCGCCGCCACTTCTGCCCACCGTCCGGCGAACGGCTCCCAGACAGCGGCGACCCACCTGTCCGCCGCGACAATAAGGTCAGGGTCTACCTCATATCCGCCCGGCTCGGTTAGATCCAAATTCGAACGCACCGCTGGCCTTACGTGAGGGCTGATCGTCGTACTATCGCCCAGCAGCGCGACCAGGTCCTCGGGAACCTCCGGCCGGGGCGGCAGATCAAGAAAGTCAACGGTAAGCCAAGCGGCCGCAGCCGGCGCCAGGCCAATACCAGGAACCGCAGGCACGTCGGAGTCACGAAGCAGGAAGAGACCGTACTTGCTGATGTCATGGACGGGCGGATTCCGGCGCGCGTCGTAGTCCGCCAGGAAGTCGATCAGGCTTAATGTCCGGCTGCGCTCCTCCGAGTTATCACGCGCGTCTCCAGCCTCAGATCTCTCCTCTTGCCCGTCCCCGCCCGGCACGAACGCCTGCCAGTTCTCCACGTAACGCTCCGCCCCGTCCGCCGCAAATTGGCCAGCTCACGCTGCCGTCTCAGTGTGACCGAAGGTACCGACAGGCACCGGCCGCATCCGCAGCCGAAAAGGCCGATCACGCTCAGAAACTTGCGATTTTCCCACCCCAGAACCGCGGAAGCGAGTCTGCCCGAGCCAGCTGGCATTCACCCGCTACATCAGCAAATTAAAGCACTAAAACGCTTGCTTAGGCCTGCCGGGAGCGATGTCCGCCGCATCGCCGGAAAGCGTCGAACGGCCGCACCCTGACCCCCTCGATGCCAACGAAGTGATCAGCGGGTTCATATGCGTGCCTGGCCATGCCGCCAGGTGCCCATCGGCTCCGGCGGGTGCCGTCATGACCGGTGTTTCACATGAGGCATTATCGAACTGCCCGATGCTAGGTCCGCTCTGGATCGAGTACGTCTAGAATCTCCTCGCTGTACCAGCGATGCCTAACGCCAGGACCAGATCCGCTCTCCTTGACTACCCCGTATGCCGCCAGGCGTCGAAGCAAACCGTTCGCCCCGGGCTGGCTGAGGCTAAGCCGCTCTTGCACATAGCGAACGGTGAGGATTGGCGCCGCGAACAACAGATCGACGGCCTCAACCGTGCGGGCCGAGGTACCGTGCAGCCGCGCACGGTACTTCTCGCGCAGATCCGACAGCTGCTCCGCGCGCTCAACTGCGTCGGCCGCCTGCACTGCCACTCCGTCCAGGAAGAACAACAGCCACGCGTCAACCTGGCCGCGCTCCCGGACGTACTGAAGTCGGTCGTAGTACTCACCCCTCCGCTGGTCAAAGTAACCAGATAGGTAGAGCAACGGAGCTGGCAACCTTCCTCTATCCATCAGGTACAAAGCAATAAAAAGCCGTCCAAGTCTGCCGTTGCCGTCTAGAAATGGATGAATAGTCTCGAATTGGTAGTGAAGGAGCGCGCAGCGAATGAGCAACGGCAGCCGCGGGTGGTCGTCGTGGCAGTACTTCTCCCAGTCATCTAGCGCTGCCCACATCTCCTCTACGGGAGGCGGCACGAACCGAGCGGTGTCTGGACGGTTGTCGGCCGACTGAATCCAGTTCTGGGTCTTGCGGAACTCGCCAGGAGTTTTGTCCTGGCCGCGCACGCCCGTGAGGAGGATCTCGTGCATCTCCCTTATCAAGCGCAACGAGATCGGGAAATCATCGCGCTGCATCCGTCGCACGCCGTGCTCTAGCGCGTTGATGTAGTTGCGTACCTCCCGGATGTCATCTCGCTTGGCCTCCCCGGTAACGACGGCGTCGAAGACCTCGGTGACTGAGGCTTGCGTCCCCTCGATGCGGGAGCTCGAGACCGCCTCCCGCGTGATGTAGGCGTTCACCAGCAGGTGCGGGTTGGGAAGCAGCCGACCGGAACCAGCGAGGCGACCAAGCGCAGCGTCAGCATCGGATAGCTTCATGATGATCTCGGCCGTCAAGGTAAGTTCTTTCGGCACTTTGGCCGGTACGAACGCCTTGTAGGAAGCTGGACCAAGGGTCGAGATGACTTTGCCCCAGTCGGCAGCTACGAACTGGCTTGCATCCACGAAGGCAACCTATAACTTCTGGCCGTGAAAGTTATAGCTGACGGAACAAGTTAGAAGGAAGCTTCTAGATGTGGCCCGAGACCCCGTCGACCGGTCACCGTCAGTAAGTGACTTTATATGCAGAGCGTGCCTGGCCGGACTGGAAGCCTGGGCAGCGGCCGATGGCCGCGATGTCGCCGGCATTCAATTGGAGCCGTATGTTTCTCTGCATCTCCGTGTCCGGGCTGGTCGGTCAAGCGTTGCCCCATAGTCGTATCGACATGTCGTTGCTGGTGGTCGCCAGTATGGTGCCGTCGGGGCTGAACGCCACGCCCCAGATCCGGTCGGTGTGGCCGGTCAGGGTGCGCAGGAGGGTGCCATCGCTGGTGCGCCACAGGCAGGCGGTGTGGTCGTGGCTGGTGGTTGCGAGGATGGTGCTGTCCGGGCTGAATGCCACGTCGGCTAGTTGTGCGGTGTGGCCGGTGAGCGTACGCAGATGGACACGGTCGCTGGTGCGCCATAGGGATGCCGCGGTGTCGCTGCTGATGGCGGCGAGTAGGGTGCCGTCGGGGCTGAACGCGAGGCCGTACATCCATTCGGAGTGACCGGGCAGGGTGGTTATTGGGGTGGCGTCGGCGACGCGCCACACACGCACGGTCTGGTCGGCGCTGGTGGTGGCCAGGAGCGTGCCATCGGGGCTGAACGCGACGTCCCACACCCGGTCTGTGTAGCCGGTGAGGGTGGTAATTAGGCTGCCGTCGGCGACGCGCCACAGGCGCACGGTCTGGTCGCCGCCCCCGGTGGCGAGGAGGGTGCCGTCCGGGCTAAACGCGACTCCCCAGACCCAGTCGGTGTGGCCGGTGAGAGTGCACAGAGGGCCGCCGTCGCTGGTGCGCCACAGACGTGCCGTCGTGTCCTGGCTTGCGGTGGCGAGGAGGGTGCCGTCCGGGCTAAACGCGACCTTGTGGACCTCGTCTGTGTGACCGGTGAGGACGTTTATGACGCGATCGGGGATGATTGGCGTGCTTTTCGGCCCCGTGCCGGCGATGCTGAACAAATGGCTTTCCTGGCCGCGCAGATACAAGACAGGGGTCACCCATTCGAGGGTGCGGTTGCTGAGGCCCAGTATGGCGATCCGGCCGTCGGAGACAGCCTCGTCCACGCCGAGCCCACGCGCGATCGCGCTGTAGAAACCGCGCGAGAACGCGATAGCTGCTCGATCGGTGATCTCGTACTGCATTGCCGCGACTGCGGTTATCCCGCCGCGCACCAGTGCTGCTGCGGTACCGGAGTGCGGGTCCGTCGTGCCTGTCCGCCCGCTGGAGCATGAGTTGAGGACGACGAGCCGGGGCACGGGGCGGGCCCGGCGCAGCAAGTCGATCAGTCGGCTTCCCTCCACCCGGTCTTCGCGGCCGTCGCCGATGGTGAGGAAGATGCATCCCTCGTCGCGGTCTGGATCGAAGTGGCCGTGGCCGATGAAGTGGATGGCGTGCCAGGTGCTGCTGACCAGGATGTCTTGCAGGTCTGCCCACGTCGCGGACGGTGCCCACGTCAGCTCGACGAGCTTTTCCGCCCTCAGCCGCGCGAGAGCGCTTGTCAGGTGCCGGTTCTCGGCGTCGGCGTCGACCGGGGGGAGGCCGCGAGGCGAGGAGACGATGCCGAGGATCCGCAGCGGTGGCCTCACCGCCAGCGGCGCCACCGGGACCGGGACGCCGACGTGGCGGACGAGTTGATGCCTCCGGGAGACGTAGACGCCGGCGGTCTCGTCGTACATGGCCTCCCAGGGCAGGCCTGCCAGCACGGGGTCGCTGACCCGCAGCACGATGCGCAGGCCTTCGTCGCGTTCAGCGGCCCGGTACCGCCCGATCAGCTCGCCGGTGCCGAGCAGGGCGCGGAACAAGTCGCGCCCGGTGGCACGCACCTGCTCCTCCTCGGCTGACAGTCCTCTGGTCGCCAGCGAAGACATCAGCACGGCGCGCTGTAGTTCCGGGCGCCGTGCGAGCAGCGTACCCGCGTCGAGGGTCACCTGAACGGAAGCCTCGCCGCCGTCCGGCGAGCGCAGCACGTCGACCCGGTAACCGCCCGCTGCGGCACCGATGACCACCTCGAGCACGCCCATCGCCCGGACCCTTCATGGCGTGAATTGCGCCACTGCGGGCGCTCGCCGGGACACGCTCGTTGCGGCGCTGTGGCTTTTCGTGAGCCACTCACCGTGTTTTATCGAGAAATCAGTTGGCTAGTTCTCCTGGATCCTGGACATCGTTATGGCCAGGTGGCCTAAAAATCAGAGATCCTCCGTGTCGTCGTCGACATCCAGGGTGTCCTGGTCTTCCTTCGTCGAAGACTTGATGTCATCGATGTTCTTGCCCGAGATTACCTGCGGGCGGCACTCAGGCATGGCCTGCAAGTGAAACGGTGCGAGGAGCCGCGCGCGGCCACAGCGAGCGAACCGTCGGCCGAGCCCACAACCGAGATCGGCGACTGGCAGGACTGGCCGTACTCGCTGACGGACTACCTGCCATCGGCACGACAGACCGCAGGCGGCCGCCCGCACCTGGTCATCTGGCACTTCCGGCTGCCTGCAGGCTGACCTACTCCTGTCCGCAATTTCGCCGGTCACCAGCTGCAGAACCCCAGCCTTCAGCCAGCTGAACACCGGAACGTAAGTCCTCAGCGAAAGTGTAGCCGACTAATCATTGACGGAGGCTGCGAAATTAAATGCGCAAAATTCGCTTGCGCTGGCCTCAACGTCAGAGACGGTCGGCGAGAAGCTATGGTAGCCAGCGACTGCAGGTCCAATGCCTGGCTCAGCCAAGGCTGCCTTCCTCGTAATTTTCCGGTTGCTGCCGGACAGGTAAGAGGAATCTTAACTCTCCCGACCGTCTGGGCCTCGTGCCTAATCTTCAGCTTGTCGGGCGGGTGCCAGGACCGGTTCGGCGACGAGACTGGCGGCAGTGGTGCCATTGCCAAGTTCTCCGACGACGTCCGTGCCCCAGCAGTCGACGCCGCCCGAAGTGAGCACGGCGCAGGTGCTTCCATCGTCGTCACTGATCAGTGTCCTGGCCCGGCCCTGGGACTTGGCCGGGCCGAAGCCCCCGACCGCCGTCGGCTTCGCGAACGCGCCCGAGACCGTGCTTCCCCAGCAGTCCACCGAACCAGAGGTCAGCACCGCGCACACGGTCCCGCCGTTACCGCTGTCCCCGCCGAACAGGCCGCTAATGCCAGTCAGGATGCCCTTTCCGCTCGGACGGGTGACCTCGACTGGCACCTTGCTGGAGATCGCGGTCGAGTTGCTGCCGACTTCGCCGCCTCCGTTGTATCCCCAGCAGTCAGCCGCGCCCGAAGTGAGGAGCGCGCAGTTGGTTAGCCCCGGAATTCCGGTCACGGCGCTGACTGAACCGAGCGTTCCTTTCCCGCCGACGCCCTTGACCGCCACGAGCACCGGACTCGAGTCGAGAATCGTCCCGCCGGTCCCATTTCCGAGCTCGCCCCAGGTGTCCTCGCCCCAGCAGTCCGCCGCGCCTGAGCTCAGCCGGGCGCAGATGCTCGTGCCGTTGTCCTGGTAGCCGGTGAGGCTGGTCACGCCGGTCAGCGTGCCGGTGCCGCCGGTTCCCGCCACGATCACAGGGAACGGGCTGCCGGATTCCTCGCCGTTGCCAAGCTCGCCGGTGGAACCGGCGCCCCAGCAGTCAACGCCGCTGGTGGTCAGCCTGGCGCACATGGTCTCGCCTTCGCCGGTCAGGCTGGCCACCTGGCCGAGCGTGCCGGTGCCGGCGGTGCCGGTCACGGTCACCGGCGTCTTCGCGCACTGGGTCTCAATCGCTCCGCAGAGCTGGGGCCCGGTCAGTGAGTTGTCGCCGAGTTCGCCTTCCTCGTTCAGACCCCAGCAGACGGCGCCGCCTGAAGACAGGGCCGCGCAGAAGCCGTAGACCTCCGGCTGAACTTCGGCCACGCCGCTCAGCGGACCTGAACCACCGACCGCCATGACTGCCACCGGCCTGTCGCTGTTCTTCGTCGTGCCGTCGCCCAGCTGGCCGTTCTGATTAAGCCCCCAGCAGTCCACCTCGCCGGAGCGCAGTACCGCGCAGTAATCGGTGCCGTATCCGAGGGTGTCGCTGACCACGCTGGCCACGCCGGTCAGCACGCCCTTGCCGCCGACCCCGGTCACTGGCACGGGCCTGCTGCTGGTCTTGGTTTTTCCGTCCCCGAGCTGACCGAAATCGTTGAAGCCCCAGCAGTACACCCGGCTGCTGGTCAGCAGAGCGCAGTAGCTCTGGCCTTCGCCGGCGACGGCCTTCACGCCGGCGAGCGTCAGCGGCGGCTGCGGCAGCGCCCCGTCCTTGACCGCCGTGCGGCTCGTGCCCTGCACGCTCAGCTTGATCGTGAAGTGCCTAGTCGCGATCGAACCGTTGGCCGTGATCTTGAGCGTCGCCTTGACCGTTCCCGAGGAGCAGCGCCGGGAGAGCGGGAACCCGGCGACCTTGGGCTTGACACTGAACGTGCAGGTGCGGCCGGATCGCACCGTGGCCGAGACCGTGACCTTGCCGCCCTTGGCGCTCACCGGGGAAGGCGAGACCTTGAACGAGGTGATCGCCGGTCCGGTGGCTGCCGCGGCGGCGCCCGCCGGCGTCGTACCGAGCAGCATCAGGAAGCCGCTGAGGCCAGCTATCGCCAGCGAGAACCGGACAGCACGCACTGTTTCCCCCTGAGATCTTGCCCGGCCGACGTCAAGGCGATAAGCGCTAACCTGCCGGACATGCGCTTATCGCATCGTAGGGGTCTCGACTGGTCAAAACCATCGATCTCGGCTCGTACGGCGGTTTTAGATCGAGATCCGGCGACGTACCACCCGGGCCGGAGTGCCGCCGATGCTGATGACATGCTCGCTGAGGGGTTCGGGCGCGATCGCTAGTACTGATCGTCGACACCGGTCCGCTCGTGGCCACCGCCGACCGGGCTGACAAGGACCATGCCGCGCGTGGCGCGAAGGAGCGTACGTCCCGCTTCTCCTGGGTCATCTTTCAATTAAATTCCCCGGAAAACAGTCTTAGGGAGCTCTAGTCGCGCTTCGGTCAGCGTCTAACACCCAGGCGGGGCGGCGTGGACAGTATCTGGTTTATCACGGCGCCGAGTGCCACCCAGGCGACGCAGATTGGCAGCTCCCCCCAGGCCACGTTGGGGGCGCCAGAACCATCCGCCCAGGCCAGCCCAGAGAACACCGCCAAGCCCATGAGCGCGAGGCCAGAGACCCACGCACCTGCCCATGCGGCCGCGCGGAGCCAGTTGCGCAATCTCCAGCCACGGAGCCAGACGAACCCCGCAATCAGCATCGGGACAGCAAACAGCACCCACACCACCGCAGCGAACCCGCCTACGGCGATGATCAAGTCGGGTTCCCCGTTATATTGCGGGAGCAAGAACTCATCGGTGGTGCACAGGTTGGTGGTGCACCCGAGCATTGTGCAGATAAGAATGTAACCTGCCCCGCCAGCGCCCAGCACTGCCCACAGAATCGACGGCGGCCAAAGCCAGCCGCGCATGCTCAGCCCCCTGAGGGCCAGTGCCTGCGCGTCGCGGAATGAAGGCCATCGCTGGTCAGGGGTGTTCGTCTCCAGCAGAGTGCCGAGCATTTCCTCGGCCCGCTTGCGCCGGTACCAGGCCGGGTAGGCGAGCAGCAGCCAGCGGCAGCGCCGCTCCAGCGAACTCAGGCGGGCTTCACCCTCCGGGTTCTTAGGCTCGCTTTCTGGCGCTGGCTTGGTTACCAGCCGGGCAGCGTCCGCCATCTGCTCCGCCTCGGCCCGGTACGGTCCGGCGCCCAGCGGCGCCAGGCCGTACCAGCGACGTTCCCGCCCGTTGGCGATCTCCTCGCGAACCACATTCACGTGGCCCTCAGCGATCAGGCGCTCAAGCTCCGCGTATAGCGTGCCAGTGACCAGCCGTACCTGGCCCTCCGACAGTTCCGCGGCGACCTTGATGATCGCGTCACCACGCTTTGGCCCGTCCAGCAGGGATACGAGCACAAAGAACGCCCGATCCCGCATCTGACCCGCCCGCTTGCCCACGTGACCACCATAGGTGATGGGCGAGCACCTAGCGACCGACCGACCGCCTCGCCTTCGCCGCCATCAGCATTCAAAGCACAAATAGTCAGGCGAGTCTCCTGAGTCTCCGGCTGACGAAGTAAGAAATTCTCCGTGGCAAGTCTTGCGTGTTTGGTTGTGAAACGAGATTGCCTTTGTCGAGACCCCGCTCTTGGACTTTGCCCAAAGACCTTTAACATACATCGTAATCCACTCTTGACAGCCTATAACGAGTATGTGCGAATCTATAGTGGGATGTGCGCCTTGCCCTGTGACATGGCTTTCCTTGTGCGTGACCGTAGTCTTGCATTTCGCGCCGATGTGACAAGTTGCCAGACCTATCCAGGTCGCTCCTATCTCCTTAAGCGGACCGCCTGATGTTGCCGTAGCAGTAGCTTCGGCGTACCATCTCCCGCCAGAAAAGGTCTTATTGCTGAGGAGGCAGAACTGTACTTTCAACGCACCGCCAGAAGACTGTCCGTTCTTGCACTTCTTAGCCTTCACGTTCAGCCCGGTTGGGTCGGTGCCGGTAACTGGGTCGGCGCCAGCGTAGGCGTAGGCGGCCTGCGTATCGATGAGATCGGGGTCGACGGAGATGAACTGGCCGGTGCCAGGGTCGTAGTAGCGGTTGACGCTGTAGATCAGGCCAGTTGGGTCGGTATAGCCGCCCGCGTAGCCGAAGGGTGTGGAAGCGGTCAGACCGCCGCTGGTCGCGGGGTTGCCAAAGGCGTCGTAGCTCGTGGTGCCCGTGAGCGTTCCTGAGTTGTTCACGGTACCGCGTACAGAGCCGAGAGAGTCAGCGAGAAGGTAGGTAATCGCGCCTGCGGACAGGCTCACCTGCTCGGCGGGGGTGATGCCGCCCGTGTAAATGTAAGCGTTGCTTGAGTCCATCAGCAGCTGGGGAGAACCGCCGGGGGATGGCCCGCCGGGAACTCCGGTCTGCGCGTTTCCGGTTTCTGTGTCCCAGGTGAAGTTCTGGGTCGTGCTGCCGGCAGTCGCGCTCGCACGCAGTCCGTTGCCGTCATAGCTGGCCGCGGTCATGTTCGCGGCGCCGTCGCTGGCGGATGTGAGCTCCTCCGCGCCGTTCCAGGTACCCGACGAGATAGTCGTGGAGCCTTGGACGGCCGAGAGTTGTTCGCCGTCGGCGTTGTAGGTATAGCTCGTCGTGGTTCCTGATGCGTTTGACGCGGCGAGTTCTCCGGCGTGGTCGTAAATCCCGAGGGCGCCGCCGGGCAGAGTCGTGAGGTTCGACGAGGCGTCGAATCCGTAGGTCTTCGCTGGCCCGCTGCCCGGCGTCATGGAAGTGAGGTCGCCCGCAGCGTCGTAGGCGTAGGCCGTCTGCGTTTGTGCTGGCGGAGTGCTGTCTGTCTCGGTGAGTATCGTTCCGGCCTGGGAGTCGCTGTAACCGAAGGACTGGCGGGTGATGCTCCCGTTTTTCAACGCGATCAGCGAGGGTGAATCAGTGTTGTCATAAGTGGTGGAGATGGTGTCCCCGGATGATCCGAGGGTCTCCGAGCTTTGCAGCCCATCGGCGGTACTGCTGATGCCGATCTGATTGCCGTTGAAGTCGGTCGCGGAAGTCATCTGGTCCGCGTGGTCATAGGCGTAGCTGACCGTGTCCGTGCTGGCCCAAGTGGCAGAGGCCAGCAGCGGGTAGGTAATGCCCGTAACACCCCCGTCCAGGTTGTAGCCGTAGCTGACCGTCTGCCCGGCGCCGTTAGTGGCCGAGGTTAGCTCGCCGAATGGGTCATACGCGTAACTGGAAGTGCCGGTGGCGTCAGACATGGACGTCGTGCTGCCGCTCGCGTCGTGTCCGTAAGTCACCGAGTGCGCCGAGCCGCCGGAGTAGTTCACGGTAGCGGCCTGATCCAGCGCGGTGTAGGTCCAGGTAGTGGTGACTCCATTAGGGTCGGTACTGGTGAGCTCATTGCCATCGGGATCATAGGTGGCACTGGCGGTCGCGCCGGAGGGCGCCGCCACTGTCGCAGGGGTCGTGGTGGAGACCTGGTCTCCAGCGGAGTCGTACGCGTAGGTCGTCTGGTACGACGCCTGCGTCGGGTAGGAGGTGGCGTTGATCACCCAGGGGTAGCTGGACTCGCATGGAGCCGTGTTGCTGGTGTTGCCGTCGCCGTAAGTGACAGCCGTCTCAGTGCCGTCTGGGTCGTAGCAGTACGTGGTAGTTGACGCCGCGCTCGTGCCGTAGCCAGTTGTTTCTGAGGCGACCTGCCCGGTGCTCGTGTAGTAGTCAACCGTGACCTGATTCTGGCCGCCGCTGGTAGCGGGCGGCGCGGTGGTCTGAGCCAGATTGCCGTTAGCGTCGTAGGTGTAGGTGGTGGTCTCGTACCCGGACTGGCCGGCCGGGGCTGGCGTGTAGCTGGCGGTCTGCTGGTCCAGCGAGTTGAAAGCGGACATTGTGGCGTCGGCCGCCAGCATGTGGCTGCTCGGGTTGTATCCCGCCGGATAAGAGGCAGGACACGATGACGCGGTGAGATTGTTCGCCGCGACGCCAACGGGAGGGACGGTCTGGGTGACGTTGCCGTCGCCGTCGTAGCACGTCAGCGTCTGATTGCCGTCTGGGTCCGTCACCAGCGCGGACTCGTCGTCGGCGTTGTAGGCGGTGTTCGTGGTGTAATTGCGCGCGTCAGTGACAGCGGTCTGGTTGCCGTCGCCGTCGTAGCCGTAGGTGGTGGTGCGCGGCGTGACGGTAGCACCGGAACCGCCGCCTTCGGTGACGGAGGTTTCCTCGCTGTCGGAGTTATAGGCAGTGACCGTGGTGAAGTTCCCGGCATTGGCGCCAGAAACGTTGCCATCAGGGCTGGTCTCGCTGGTCTGTTCGCCGTCGCCGTCGTAGCCGTAACTGGTGGTGGCCAGCTCAGTGCCGTTGCCATCCGGGGTTGAAGCCGTCATCAGATCTCCGTACCTGTTGTACTGAAGCTGCGTGACGACACCGTCGGCGTCGATGGTGGCACACGGCAGTGACTGCGAGGGCGGGTTGCTGCCGCAGCTGATGGCGGTACTCGAACCTGGCAGGGTGACAGAATTGCCCTTGAACAGCTGGTAGGTGGTCTGGATGAAGGCAGCGGTGCTGCTGCCGGGGTTGTACACGCCGTCAGAAGTCCACAGCTCGTTGCCGTCGTTGTCGTACAGAGTCAAGGTCACTCCCTCGGGCGGTGCCGACGAGGGCGGGGTGATCACTCCGCCTGCCGTTACGGGCGGCGGGGGAGATACGGCCGAACACGTGGACGAGGTGATGACGTCGGTGGTGCAATTCGCCTGGTTGAGACTGGTGTACTGCGCGGTGGTCAGGGCGTCCTGACTGCCGATGCCGTCCGGGGCAATGGTGACGGTGGGATCGCCGGCCGCGCTGTAGGACGTCGTGGAGATGTGGCCCGTAGCGTCGGCGCCGGCAACGTCGAGCTCGCTGCCGGCAGTGTTATCGCCTGAGGTCATTGTCTGGTCGGGGACCGCGTCCTGCTCGGAGACCGCGCTGGCGCCGACGGCCCCGCTCCAGGCGGATTGGGCGGCGAGGGTGCCTTGGCTGTAGTAGTCGACGTGGGCGCTGCCGCCGGGGCTGGTGAACGTGCCGATGCCGGTGCCGGTAGCCGGGTTAACGGCATAGGCGTAAGTAGTTTGGTAACCCATCGGGTCGGTCGTACTGGTGACCTGCCCGGCGGGGTTGTACGCGATCGCGGTGTCAGTGCCGGCGTCAGGTCCGCCCGGCTGCCCGTTGGACTGAGTGATGACGGTCAGGTCGGCCACGAGCAGCGGGTTGGCGTTGCTGGTGTCATAGCCGTAGGTAGTGACGTGATTCATCGGATCGGTCGCTGAAGTCAGCTCGTCGCTGGAGTTATAGGCGTAGGTCCATTGCCGGCCCATCGGGTCGGTGGCGGTGGTGATCAGGCCAGAACCGTTATCGCCGAGAGTGATAGCACGGCCGTTGGCGGCGGTGATGACCTGGCACGAGCTTGCTGACGTCGGGCAAAGGCCGCTGCCTGGTGCTTCGCCGTAGCCGATGGAGAGCGTGTCGCTGGCGGCGTCGGATTCGCTGAGGAGCTGACCGTCGGGTTTGTACGTGTAGGTGGTGCCGGGCTGGGGGGTGAATGTCCAGATGCCAGTGCCGCCGTTGAGAGTGAGGGAGCTGCCGAGGTTCTGCGGGAGGGCGCAGTACTGTCCGGCCGTTACGTACAAGGCGGCGCAGGAGCCGCCGACGGCCGAGTAGTAGGTGACCTGGGCGCCGCCGGGCTGGGTGATCGTAATGCCGCTGGGCGCCGGGTACAGAGCGCTGGTCAAGCCGGGCGCCGGGGTGATAGTCACAGCGGTGGTGGCGGGGACCTCGCGTAGGTGGTTGCCTGCCCAGTCGGTGATGTACAGGTCACCGGCAGAGTCGACTGAGACGTCCTGGGCGTACGACATCAGCGCACCGCTGGTTCCCGTAGCTGGGCCGCCGTCCCCGGACTCGCCCTTAACCCCGGTGGGGCTGCCAGCTACCGTGTACATGTAGTCGGCGGTCATCGGCTGGCCCCACTGGGAGCCGTCCGCGTCCGCGACTTCCTGTACCCGGTTGTTCTTGGCGTCGGCGATGAACAAGTCACCGGCGGTGTCGATTGCCAGGCCGACCGGGCGCGACAGCAGCGCGGAAGCGGCCGGGCCCCCGTCGCCGGTGTCACCCAGCAAACCGGACGCTGATCCGGCGATGGTATAGATATGGTCGGCAGTCATCGACTGGCCCCACTCCGTGCCGCCAGTCACGGGGATCTCCTGTATCCGGTTGTTGAAGCTGTCGGCGATGTACACGTCGCCCGAGTTGTCGACGGTGACGCCCTCGGGTTCGTTCAGCTCAGCCGAGGTGGCCGCGCCGCCGTCCCCTGAGCTGCCATTCAGCCCAGTACCTGCGATGGTGTAAATATCCCCCGCAGTCATTGACTGGCCGTAGGACTGTCCGCCGGACGCGTAGATTTCCTGGACCACGCTGACGCCGTTCCCGGCAATGAAGACATCCCCAGCCGAGTCAAGGGCGATGTTCATCGGCGCGTCCAGATCCGCCGAGATGGCGGCTACCCCGCTACTGGCGGTCCCGGCGGTACCGGTTCCCGCGATGGTGGAAATGTGCCCGGTCGAGGCGCTGACCTCGCGGATAACGCTGTTGCCCGTGTCCGCGATGAACACGTTCCCCGCTGCGTCCACCGCCACGCCCATCGGGTCGTTCAGCAGCGCGGAAGTGGCTGAACTGCCATCGCCTGAGTAGCCGCCCAGTCCGTATTTGGATCCTGCGATCGTGTACACGATGCCCGGGTTCAAGAGTGTGCCCCACTGATAATGGCTGGAGGCGGATATCTCCTGGATCCGGTTGTTGCTCGCGTCGGCGATATAGATATCTCCCAGCGCATCCTCGGCCTGGGCTGCTGGGCTGAACAATTCCCCGTCCACCGCCGGGCCGTTATCGCCCATAGACGCCAGGGTCTGGCCGTCCCCGGCGAACTCGCTGATATCACCGCTCGACTCAGATACCTCGCGCTCGCGGTTGTTGCCGGTGTCGGGGATGTACATGTTTATCGAACCGTCGAACGCCACCTGACCTGGGTTGTCCAGCAGCGCGGAAGTAGCCACTCCGCCGTCGCCTGAGAACCCGGCGGTCCCCGACGAGGATCCGGCGATCGTATAGATGTCGTACTGGGTCATCGAGACGCCGCGTTCGGTGTGCCTGGTGCTCGCGACCTCCTGGATCCGGTTGTTGCCTGAATCGGAGATGTACATCTGGCCGCCGTTGTCCAGCATCACCGAGACGGGCAGGTCCAGCTTCGCTGACGTCGACGGTCCGCCGTCCCCGGAAAGCCCGGACGTTCCGGACTGCGACCCCGCGACGGTGTACAGGTCATCGGCGGTCATCGATGTGAACCCCCACTGGCCGCCACCGGAGGCGGGGATCTCCACGATCCGGTTGTTGCCGGTGTCGGAAATGTACATGTCTCCGGCCGACGAGAAACTCAGGTCTTCCGGCTCGGTCAGCAGTGACGAACCTGCCGCTGTCCCGTTAGATGACGTGCCGTCCAGCCCGGTTTGCGACCCGGCGATCGTGTAGATGTCGTCCGCGGTCATCGCCGAGTGGCCCCACTGGCCGGAGTTGCTCGTGGCCGGGATCTCCTGTATCCGACTGTTGCCCGCGTCCGCGATGTACAGGTCCGAGGTGCTGTGCCCGAACTTGATGCCCACCGGGCCATCCAGGAATGCCGATGTGGCCAGCCCGCCATCTCCGGAGTGCCCGATGCTGCCGCCCGGATTCCCCGCCACTACGTACAGGTCGTTGGCGGTCATCGAGATGCTCCCCCACTGCGTTCCTGTAGACGCCGCGAGTTCGATAATCCGGTTGTTGCCGGTGTCGGCGAAGTACAGGTTCCCCGATGGGTCCAACGCGATCCCCTCGGGCTGATCGAACAGCGACGATGATGTCGCCCCATTTACCCCCGCCTCATCAGGCGTGCCGTTCTGCGAGGTGCCGTACGCGCCGGTTGGGCTGCCGGCGATCGTATACATGTCACCGGAAGTCATCGAGATCCCCCATTGCGGGCCGGTTGACCCTGCGATTTCCTCGATCCGGTTCCCTGCGGTATCGGAAATATAGATATTCCCGCCATAGGAGACCGACATATCCGGGTAATCCAACGGTCCCTGAGTCGCGATGCCGCCGTTCCCGTCTGGGTCCGCCAGTCCGTCCAGCGAGTACATGTCCCCCACGACCGCCGAGGAACTGGACAGCGTCGAGGTCCAGTCATCGGTCCACCCGTACCCCAGCGGCCCTGGTGTCCCGGCCTGCTCTTGTTGCTGGGCCGTCAGGGCATCGTAGGTGCGGGTGAAGTCCAGCGGCGGCCCGAACGTCGGCAAGCTGAAGTCCGTTGACGACGTGGAGTAATCCCCGTCCTCAGTGTTCACGCCGTTCGAGCTGTCCTGAACCACCCCAGGCGCGGCCGGATCTTGGCCTCCGCCGGCTGTCGCCGTCAAGGCGACCTGGCCGTTCGCCGACAGCGACAGCGCCGCCGTCGCCGCGCTCACCGGCGCACCTGCCAGCACATAGGCCTGCCCGGTATTCCCGTCCGATGCGGTGAACGTTGATGGCGTCGCACCGGCGAGATAAGCGAGCCCCTGCAGGCCGGACGGCCAGGCGTTGAAAGATTCCGACGCCGAGCAGGCCGGCGACGACCATGGTCCCAGATTCGCGTTGTCCAGGCCGTTGAAGTCGGTGTCGGCGACAGCCAGCCACGTGTTCACCGCCGGCGTCACCGATCCGGTATCCGGGCATTTCGACTGCTGCCCAATGACGGTGAACCCGCCGCCATCGACCTCCGCCAGCAGGGGCACACTGGTCCCCGCGGACGCGCTGGAGTAGTCGCAGTCCAGTGATGCGTACAGTCCGGTCGACCCGCCCGACACCGCATAGGTGATCGCGTCGTCCATCAGCGTGGTCCCGCTGCCCAGCACTGGTGCCGTGCCGATCACGGCGATGTTCCCGGTAACCGCCGGACCCCATTCCGCCGCATATGTCAGCGCGTCCGAGGGCACTGTCGTCGCGCATGTCGTCGACGTCGACGGGTCTCCGACGATGATCGCGGTAAACGTCGCGAAATAAGTGGTCTGCTGCGCCTGCGTCATCCCGGACAGCACCGACGCGGAAAATATGGTCACCGAACAGCCTAGCGACGCGGCTTCGACCGCCTCCGCCGCAGACGACCCGCCGTTCACGCTGTTGGGGAATACCAGCACCGAGCCGGTGCATGTCGCCGCCGCCTGGGCAGGCACCACGGCCGCTGTGGCATTTACCGCCGCGACCGCCGCCACCGTCGCGGTCACTGCCGCTACCGGCGCTAGACCCGAACCTGCCAGCGAACCTGCCGCCACCAAAGCTCCCAGCCGGCGGACGCCGCCCCGCAGGCACTGCTTGATCCGGCCTGACAGGCGTCCGCGGGTGCTGCGGTTACCTCTGCTCGCAGTATTGATCGACCAGCCCATTCGCGCCTCAACCGATCTTCGAGTGATATGTCGGGTATCGAAAGGCGTCGGATCAGGATAAGCTCCAAAAACCGGCCTTTACCTACGACGCATCCTGACCTAATCTTCACAAGAACACCAAGAGTCACTTCTGTGATCAAGAAATTACAGTCCGTTATATTTGCTGATAAACGCCAGATCTATTTCTGAAACCTGCGTGAAACGGATATTTTTGATGCTCTCTTCTAGTCGCAGCGGCCATTCCCGCATCCATTCAGTGCCGTCAGTGCGGTTCGGCCGATTCCTGGCCGTCGCTGGCGTTGTCGCGCTGACCGGCGGGATTGCTGCCCCGGCTATCGCGGAGGCCGGCACCGCTCCGGCCTGGGTAATCCAGTCCATCCCGAGTCCCGGCAGGCTGCAGGGCACGATCCTGGCCGGAGTGTCCTGTTCGTCCGCCAGGAACTGCGCCGCCGTCGGGGGCTACGCCCGCGAGTCCGGAGCCCCAGTGCTACTCGCCGAGCGCTGGAACGGCGCGAAATGGACGGTCCAGGCCATGCCTCGCGTGAAGAATGGCTTCCTGGCGGGGATATCGTGCTCGTCGGCCCGCGCATGCACCGCTGTCGGATACGACCCGAGCGGGACCGTTGCTGTCCGCTGGAACGGGCGGAAGTGGGCTCTTCAGCGCACCCAGAACCTGTCCGGTGCCAAGGGGATCGAACTCGTCGGCGTGTCGTGTTCGTCGCGGAAAGCTTGCACCGCAGTCGGGGATTATCGCAACCGTTTCAGGACCGACGTAACCCTCGCTGAGCGCTGGAACGGCACGAGGTGGGTGATCCAGGACACCCTGAACGTCGGCACCGGTGACAGTTACCTGGCCGGGGTGTCCTGTTCGTCGGCCGCCTCGTGTACCGCAGTCGGTGAAAGCATGAAGGGCTCAAGGTCCTACACCCTCGCCGAGCACTGGAATGGCAAGAAGTGGGCAATCCAGCCCACCCCAGAACATCCGCACGGAAACGATTCTGAGCTGGCGGGGGTGTCGTGTCGGTCCGCTAAGGCCTGCATGGCCGTCGGGACCTGCGGCAACTGCGAAGCCTTGGTGACGCTCGCCGAGCGCTGGAATGGCAGGACGTGGGTGGTCGAGTCGACGCCGAACCCGTCCGGCTTCAATAACCCGTCCGGCACCAGCGAGAGCGATCTGGCGGCGGTGTCGTGTTCTTCCGCGAACTCCTGCACCGCAGCAGGGGATTACTACAACAGGTCAGGGATCGAGGTGACTCTCGCTGAGTACTGGAACGGCACGAGCTGGGCGCTCAGGCACACCCCGAACCCATCCGGCGCCGATATCAGTCTGCTGACAGGGGTGTCCTGTTCATCGGCCAATGCCTGCACCTCGGTCGGGATCTACGGCAACAAATCCTGGCCCCAGATCGCCCTCAGCGAGCGCCGCTCGCTGAGGCGGCAATAACCTCGGAAGGCAAGACCAT
>CAWAPP010000007.1:0-1526741 GCA_963783935.1 uncultured Actinomycetota bacterium | reverse complement strand
CCGGCGCTCTAGTCGCGGTAGGGACCGGCCTTGCGGCCGGCCCCCGCGCAGATCCCGGCGTGCGGAATTACCGCACCGGGCTCCTGCCTTGGGTTCTGGCGTCGAAGCGCACGTTCGGGTAGGGGTGCATGATGCGGGCTCGGGGGAGCCACCGGGCTTCGATCCCTTTCATCCGCGCCCAGGTGACCCGGTGCTTCTGGCTGCGGCGCCGCAGCGCCCGGAGCCAGAGCCAGGTCACCTGGTCGCGGAAGGCCTGTACGGCGTCGATGTTGCCGGGCACGGCGTAGTATGCCGTGTGCCCGCGCAGCACGCTGGCCAGCCAGCGGCCCTGCTCCGGGATCGATTCGTGCATGCGGCGCCTGAGCTGGACCTTGATTTCGGCCAGCTTGGCCCGCAGCCGCTTGGCGATCGTGACGCGCTTGAGCTGGAACCGCCCGTTCCTGTCCGTCCCGCAGATGTGGGTGAAGCCCAGGAAATCGAACGTTTCCGGCCTGCCCCGGCCCCTGGCCGCCCGGTCGCGGGCGGCAAACCGCCCGAACTCGATCAGCCGGGTCTTGTCCGGGTGCAGCTCCAGGCCGAACTTCGCCAGCCGGGGCCGGAGCTCAACCAGGAACCGCCGCGCGTCCTGCTCGTACTGAAAACCGACGATAAAGTCGTCAGCGAACCTCACGATGATCACCTCGCCGCGAGCGTGATGACTACGCCACCACACGGCCCAGAGGTCCAGAACGTAATGCAGGTACACGTTCGCGAGCAGCGGCGACGCCGACGCTCCCTGCGGTGCCCCGGCGCTTTCGCTCCAGGTCTCTTCCTCCACGACTCCCGCGGCCAGCCACTTGCCGATCAGCCGCAGGATCCTTTCGTCCGCGATCCGGTGCCGGAGAAACTTCTCCAGCCAGCCCCGATCAAGCTGACCGAAAAAGTCGCGGATATCCGCGTCCAGCACCCAGTTCACCTTCTTCCGGTCGATCCCGACCGCCAGCGCGTCCAGCGCGTCGTGGGGCTTGCGCCCCGGCCGGAACCCGTAAGAAAAACCCAGGAAATCCGCCTCATAGACAGCGTTCAGCACCTCGACGACGGCCCGCTGGACAATCTTGTCCTCCAGCGTGGCGATGCCGAGCGGACGCAGCCGCCCGTCCGCCTTCGGGATGTACGCCCGCCGCGACGGACTCGCCCGGTAGCGCCCCTGCTGCACCCGCTCGTGCAGATCCAGGAGATTCCGCTCCAGGTCCTGCCCCCAGGCTGCCCACGTCACGCCGTCCACCCCCGGCGCGGCCTTCGGGCTGATCGCCCAGTAGGCCCACCGCAGGCGGCTCACCGTGACATGGTGCAAAAGCGCCGTGAACCGTGCCTCCTTGTCCCTCACCGCTACCTCACGCACACGGTCCAGCCCATTTGACACGCCCAGCCCGGCACTGCGTCCGGGACGTGTTTCACCGTCCGTGTTCCCCTTGGCCGGTCCCCTTTCCTCCCCCGCCTCCGCAGCCATGGCCGCAGCCCTGGCATTGTTCGGCAGGTTCGCAGGTACTACGGGACCGTCCGACTTCCCGTGCTCGTTCATCCCGGGATTACCGCCTCAGCGTTCCCCGGGCGGCCCGACCGGAGATCAGCCCGGCGGGCGAGACACGGGATCTCCCGGTTCTCGCGCATGAAGGTTCCGCACATGCCCTGGATCTCTGACCGCGCGGGGCCCCCTGACGGCTCGCGCCTTAGCGCCGCCAGCGGTGTTGCCTTCCGCCTTGCGGACAACGTCGGCACCCCGGAAGGATGATTTCGCGGCTCAATAACCCGGCCTGCACGTGCCCATGCCAACGCTTCGCCACGCCCTCGCGGGACGTCGACGCATGGCTGAGGGCCGCCGTGGGACGCTAGCCCTTCGGCGTAGAGCTCTTCCATCTCCTCCTCCATGCCGGTTTATCCCGGCGCTTTCCCGCATCGCTGGCCCATCGTTGTCGTTGCCGGGCGGCCGGGAACAGCAACCATGGGCCATCGTTGCTGCCCGGCCGGAACCGTTGCGACCGGCTTCAAGAACCACAGCGGGATTGCTGGGCGGTGAATTTTGATTCGTCGAGATTACACGCGTAAATCAGTATCTTGCCTGCTGGCTTCAGATCCACGAGAATCGCACTTAGTGCCGCAACGGATTGGCTCTTGTTACCGGCTGTCGTCGCTGCGTAGCCGTCCATGAGATTCCAGAGCTTGAAGCCGGCGAGTCCGAAGCTCACCTTCTCCGCTATCCATTCCGCGGACATATTTTTGCAGACTTTTCCGTGCGAACAAGCCTGATTCGTACTTGCCGTGCTCGGCTTGCCCTTTTCCGGCTGTACGGTGAGAGTAAGCTTGTAAGGGCTTTTCCCGCCTTTACGATTATAGCTGACAGTGGCCACGATCGTACTTCCCGGCTCAGGTTTCAACTTCCCGAAGCCATGCTTCGTGTACACCGGCTTAGCGGGAAACGTCTCGTACCAGGCGCCGTACCTGAGAACGTACTTCCCCGCGGTCCAGTCGCACCGGGCCTCGACGCCAGTCTGCTCCACCGTCCCCTTCCCTGGACCCCAGCCGTCGAGTCCCACCCAGAAGTCGACTTCCTTTGGTCCCTGATCCGCCTGGGGGCAGGTGACCTTTGGCTGAACCCAGCTGCCCGTCACTTTCGTGAAGATGGCGGGCTTGCAGCCGGCCGGGGACACAGCTACGTAACCAGCCCAATTCGAGCTCTGCTGAGCCGCGGCTTCCCGTGCACCGGCCCGCACGTCAGGGCAGCAGTCAATGTTCTGCGCAGTGCCCGCCAGGTCAGGATCCGCGGCGACGCCGGGACCGCCCGGCTCACCGCCAGAGCCGTCGGTGCCGTCCATGCCGTCCGCGCCGGCCGGGGCGCCGGCACCACCTGGTCCTCCCGCGCCAGCCGTGCCGCCGGTTCCCGCGTCCGCGCCGGGGCCAGGGGTCACGCTGTCATCGCTGTAGGTGACCTGGCAGCCAACCAGGAGCACCTGGCTCGTGAAGACCGCGCCGCCGGTACCGTCACCACCGGCACCGCCCTGACCGCCGTGGCCGCCATTCCCTCCGTTACCGCCGTCAGCGCCAGCTCCAGGAGCGCCCGTGCCGCCCGCCCCTATGGTCCCGCCGTCCCCGCCGACACCACCGTCGGCGCCGTCGCCAGCGACACCGCCAGCGGCGCCCGCACCGCCTGAGGCGACGCACCCGCTGAACGAAACCGAGTACACCTCCGCCGACAGGCCGACGGCGAAGATGGCACCGCCATGAGCAGCACCCCCGCCACCGCCTTCGCCGCCATCACCTCCGTCGCCCGCTTCGCCGCCCCCGCCACCGTTGCCGCCGCTCACGCCGTTGAGGTCGCCGCCGCCGGTTGCCCCGCCCAGCCCGCCCGCGCCAACGTGACCGCCGGGCCCCGCCCCGCCACCATCGCCGCCGAACCCGCCAAAGGCATGACACACGCCAAACGAGCTAGCACCCACCGTCAGGGACGACCCGGATGCCGAGATGGCCCCGCCATCAGCGTTGCCGCCGCTCCCGCCGTCACCGCCGTCATCGCCGACCGCACCGGCACCGCTCGCGGCCGCGGTTCCGCAGACCGCCGTCCCCGGCCAGGCGCCACCGCAGGTGCCAAAGAAACCCATGCCGTTGAAACTGCCGTCCGCACCGCCGCCGAACCCGCCGATTCCGCCGCTTCCGGCATAGGCAAAGGCAGCAAAGTAGCTTCCGGTCACAGTGATAGATCCGCCGCCGGCGATCGCGCCGCCGCCGGCATCGCCGCCGTCTCCGGCGCTGCCCGCAGCGCCCGGAGCACCAGCTAGCCCCCCGGCCCCGGCCAGGCCGGCCGGGGACCCGACCCCGCCGGCACCACCGCCCTGGGCGCCGGCGCCTGCCCCCGGGATACCGCTGCCGCCGCCCCCGCCGCCAGTCGCGGACACCGCGCTGAAGGAGCTGCCGCCGATCGTCACCGTACCTTCGTTATAGATCGCGCCGCCTTCAGCCCCGCCGCCGTCGCCTCCCGCGGCCGCGCCGCCGCCCGGCCCGGCATCGCCCGCGCGGCCACCCCGGCCGGCCGCCGCACCCCGCAGGTCATTGGCGGTGCCGCACACAAGCGCGTACCCGCCGCCGCCTCCGCCGCCAGATTCGCCCGAGCTGCCGCCGTCGCCGCCCAGGCCGCCGGTCCCGCCGACGGCGGTGTCCAGGGAGAAGGTCGACGAAGTGACTGTCAGCGCGCCGTCGTTGTAGATCGCCCCGCCATGGCCATCGCCGCCGCTGCCGCCGTGCCCGGCCTCTCCGCCAGCGCCCGCGTTCCCGCCATCGCCGCCCGCACCGCCGGTACCTGGCGCGCCTGGACTGATGATGTTGGTGTACATGCCGATGTGACCGCCGCCCAGGCCGCCGTCGCTGGCGTTGACGGGGTCAGCGACCCACCCGCCCTGGCCGCCCTGGACGGTGTCAGTGGGATCACAGCCGGTGCCTGGAGCCCCGTCGGCGCCTTGGTCGGCGCTCGCCGCCGGGACCAATCCACGGCGCCCGCCCGCTCCTGCGATCCTGGACGACGCCGAACCGCCGACGAGACGCCCGCCTCTCCCGCTTGCACCTGGTACTACGCCACCCCCGGTGGTGCAGTTTCACATCAGTTCGGCTCGACCGGAGATATTCCCGTTCCGGGCTACTACTCTGGGTCACCGAAGCCCGACTTTGCGGTGTATCGCCCTAGCAATGGGACGTGGTACATCTATAACCAGGTATCGGGCGGCAACTATTCGGTATCGTTCGGCCTGTCCGGTGACATACCCGTACCCGGCATTTACGATGGGTACTCGAAATGGGAGCAAGCCGTCTTCCGGCCGAGCAACGACACCTGGCACTACGACAACGGCAGCGACGTCTCAACGGGCTGGGGCTTGTCGGGAGACATTCCAGCGGTCGCCACGCTGCCTTACCCTGTCCTCGTGAGTCTCGGACTCTGCGGCGGCTCAACTGGTTGCTAGTCGCACCGGGATGCTGATTGTAGGTACACAAGGTTGTATCACGTTACGCAAGTGACACGTACATGCAACCTGCGCGGGGGCAAGAATAGAAAGATTTCCAGGCAATCCAGCCTGTTGATATCCCCTTCTTGCCCTCGCGTTACGTACTTTGTTATTGCCCTAACAGACCACTTTGGGCTATTCTCAGAGTAAGAATTCATAAGCAAGGAGCATCTGAAATGCAGAAGAAGATCAACACTAAAGGCTTTGCCACCACGGAATTATTAGTAGCTCTCGCGGTAGTAATTGTAATCGGCGTTGTGGGTGGCGTTGTCTACCACCAGGACCACAAGACGAAGGCTGCCACCACGAGCAGCCAGACGAGCACTAAGAGCTCGACACAGACGAAGACGAGCACCACCCCACCGGCCGACCCGTATGCGGGATGGAAGACAGCAGCACTCACCTATGAGAAAGCAACCTTCAAATATCCATCCTCCTGGCAAATAAGCAACACATCACAGACCGAGAGCGAAACTGGCGGAACGGTAACGCCTGGAGCAGATACTGCTACGGCGACAAGCCCCACCGGGCTTATAGTGAGTATTAACACCGGCGAAGCGGGCATAGGTGACAGTGACGGTATCGACTCCGTGTTACCGGGAGCACAGCCAATCAACACACTTGGCAGTAGCTACTATCTCGACTTTTATGCCAACGTGCATGTCTCCGCAACCGATGCGCAAGGAGCATGTGTCGATAAAGATGCAACGGTGGCAACGGGGGTTCCATATATCCCAAGCAAAAATATTCAGTTGGCGAATGTTAGCGGCACAAGCGCCTCGTCGGCCACTGATCTGATATGTATCAAATATCAGGACGCGCAAGGTACAGCACAAGCGAAACCAGTATCGACCTTCGAGCAGGACGCCTCATACAACGACGCCAAGCTCATCATTGAATCGCTTAGCTACTAAGCATCTGAAATGCAGAAGAAGATCAACACTAAAGGCTTTGCCACCACTGAATTACTAGTAGCGCTTGCGGTAGTAATTGTAATCGGCGTTGTGGGTGGCGTTGTCTACCACCAGGATCACAAGACGAAGGCCCCGAGCACCACGAGTAGCCGGACGAGCGCTAAGACCTCCAACAGCACAACCACAACCAGCACACCACCGGCCGACCCGTATGCGGGGTGGAGCAAATATTGCTCGGCGCAGGAAAAATCTTGCTTTAAGTATCCGGTCACTTGGACTACGAAAAATGTAGGTGCTGTTGACCCAGCGGGCGACGGCATACAGCTTACTAGTGTACATAGAATTGGTCATCTTTACGTTGAGCAAACACCTTTTTTACTACCCGCCATGTGCGATAATGGGGGTATGAGTCTTTCGGATGAGCAACTCAGCGAGCTGCGGTCGGCAATCATTCCTGGTATCTATGACGGATCTGTTTCAGCAAGGGCGCAAATCGTCTTGTGGCATCACGAGGGTCGCCGGAAAATTGAGATCGCGGAGATGTCCGGCGCGTCGCGGCCGACCATTGACAAGTGGATCAGCCGGTATGAGATCTATGGGATGGACGGGCTTGCCAGCGGGGTATCTCCTGGCGGGCGCAGGACGATTCCGGGGCGGATCCGGGGGCGGGTGCTCGCGCTGACCAGGCAGACGCCGCCGGAGGAGCTCGGGATTTCGCACTGGTCGGCGGGGAAGATGGCTGCCTATATCAGGAAGACCGAGGGTGTCTCGGTTTCTCAGCCGTGGGTCTCGCGGCTGTGGCGGGACAACGGGCTTCAGCCGTGGCGGCAGGGCACGTTCAAGATCAGCAAGGACCCGGATTTCGAGGAGAAGGTCCGCGACGTGACCGGTCTTTACCTGAATCCGCCGGAGGGCGAGGCGGTGGTGTCTGTCGATGTCAAGTCGGGTATCCAGGCGCTGGACCGGACGCAGCCGATGCTGCCGCTCGATTTCGGGAAAAGCGAGAAGCGCACGCATGACTATAAGCGCAACGGTACGACTGACATGTATGCCGGATTCGATATTGTGACGGGCAGGGTGACGGTGGAGCTGTCGCCGACGCATAACGCTCAGGATTTCCTTCGGCTGATGAAGAAGATCATGCCGCAGTATGCGGGCAGGAAGAAGATTCACATAGTGCTGGATAATGCGTCGGTGCATACCGGCGGGGAGACCGGTAAGTGGCTCGCGGAACAGGGTGGCCGGGTCGTGCTTCATTTCACGCCGACCGGGGCGTCCTGGATGAATCAGATTGAGATCTGGAATGGGATAATCACCCGCCAGCTTATCCGTCGGGGGACCTTCCCGTCAGTGAGGGCTGTTAATAATGCGATCAAGCGGTTCGCTGCCGACTGGAATGCTGACGCCAGGCCATTCAGATGGGTGGCAACCGCCGACGAGATTATTGACAAGGTCCGGGCTGTCACCAGCCGGATGAGCAAGCTTCTCGGTGCGACCGAGATCGGGCACGTAATTCCACGTGCAGCGTAAACACGATCAATTCTTCCTACAGTAGTTATCTTTTCCTCTGTTTATAAGGTACACCATATTGCGAATGAGAACTAGTAGTTTCTAGTGCTACTAGTTCTCATTTCGTACGCTAGTAGCAATATGCCACGTCCAGCCACTGAAGATCGGTATCTGCAAGCATTCGGCAAGCGCTTAGCGGTGGTCCGCGAGAGCCGTGCTATGTCTCAAGAGCGTTTGGCTGTATTGGCTGGAGTTTCAAGGGAGACAATTGGTTTGCTGGAGCGAGGGCAGCGGTGGGCAAGATTGTCGACTCTGCACAGAATCGCCAAATGCCTCAACGTGCCGACCAAAGAGCTATTTGAAGGACTACGGCAGTAGGCGCTTGATTGTTCGGATAGCTGCCCTGGCAGATAATGCGAGATGACAGGATCGCAGTGTCCTACGCAGTCCTGCTCGTTGGAGCTCAGCCAGTACGTGCGCGGTGTATGGTGCGGGCTGGAGAGGGTTGGGAGGATGAAGGCGAACCCACGACAACAGGAGCCTTCATGCTCAGCGAGCGCGTAGTCCGTCTCCGAACCCTCGACGGCCTCGGTGCCGCGCTTCAAGAAAGGGGTGTGTACATGGTCAGCGAACTCGCCCGGCTGGCATCATGACTTCATGCGATTGCTGATCCTCGGGGGCACATGGTTTCTCGGACGCACGCTGGCGGAACTGGCACTCGCCAGAGGGTGGGACGTAACGACGTACAGCCGGGGTCTGCACGGCCACGACGTGGCAGGTGCCAACCCTGTACGAGGCCGACGAGAAGACCCAGACGACATGAAACGGCTCGCTCATGCCGGACGCTGGGACGCGGTAGTGGATACGTCCGGATACACGCCCGAAGCAGTGGAACTGGCCGCGCAGACGTTGCAGGATCGAGTTGGCCGGTACGTGCTCATCTCGACCGTGAACGCTTACCGCGGGTGGCCGGCCGTGCCGCTGACCGACGAGTCGGAGGTATATCAGGATGCTGGTGAGGCCGCTGACCCGCTTCCCTCCGCAGCCAAGCTGCTCTCGCCATACGGGGTCGGGTACGGACGGGGTAAGGCCGCCAGCGAACGCGTGGTCGAGCGCGTGTTCACTGCGTCCGCCAGCCTGGTGCTCAAGCCGGGCGTGATCCTCGGACCGTATGAGTACATCGGGCGGCTTCCATGGCTGCTGCGGAGGATGGAGCGTGGCGGGGAGGTGCTGGCAGGGGGACCTCCGTCACGCTCGATCCAGCCAGTGGACGTGCGGGATCTCGCCGCATTCATCATGCACGCCGTTGAAACCGGCTTGAACGGCGCGATGAACGTCACGGCTCCCCTGGATCACACCACGTACGGGGAGCTGCTGGAAGGTTGCCGCGACGTGACGGACGGACGCGCCGAACTGGTGTGGGTCGACGAAGACTGGCTGTCGGCTCAGGAAGTGACGCCATGGTCGGAGATTCCGCTGTGGCGCGTGACGGCCGGAGCTTGGCATGTGTCCTCGGATCGCGCGAGGGATGCCGGACTGACCTGCCGGGCGCTTACGCAGACGATTGCTGACACCTGGGAATGGTTGTGCCGGGAAGATCCGGTGCCGCATCAGCGGGCTGCCGAGATGGGCCTGGACCCGCAGAAAGAACAGCAGCTACTAGCCGCCTGGCGGGAGCATCTGGCGGGACGCTAGGGCTGGAGCCGACGTGTCGAAGTATGCCCGTATCCGCTCGCCAAGGTCGGTCGCGGAACGCGAGTGTACGTAACGCGGTCTCATTAGCGCAGCAGCTGCACTCTCCAGCCGCCCGATCAGCGGGTAGGACCGGAATTCCGGAGCGACGTCCCAGACGGGGCTGAGCGTGTCCTGAGCTGAATCCAGTCGGTCGCTAGCCAGCTCGACACAGGCAAGGTCAGCCTGTGCCTTAGCGGTCACGAGGTCATCGAGAGCGTGGCCGTCCGTATGGAGGGTGATCGCTTGCCGTGCGCGGGTGGCAGCTCTGTCGAGATCTCCGGCCACGAGGAGCGCGGTTGCCGCGCACATCGCATGGCGTGCCTGACCCCAGCCGTACTCACCCCCGATCTCATCGTGAAGGATTTCCGTATTGAGGTTGCCGGCTTGGCCGAGCGCCTGGTCCGCGGCGGCAAGCTCCGCCCGGACCCTGTCCGTCGCTCCTAGGTACGCCCAAGCACGGGCGGCGATGCAATGCAGTCGTGCCTGGGGCGTTCCCGAGGGGGCGAATTGTAGACCGCGCTCGGCGGCGTCCACGGCATCCTGGGGTCGACTGCGCCAGAAGGCGATAAGCGCTTCAGTCCCGGCTGCCCACGCTCGCAAGCCGCTGTGGCCGATGATCTGTCCGTAAATGCCGGCCGCGTGTGCCTGCTCGATGGCGGCCGACCACGCCCCTAGATCCCACGAGGATCTGGCCAGCAGCCCACACGCCGCGCCCGTGACCAGATGCAAGTCGGCAAGCTGCGCGGGTGCACGCGTGCGCTCTGACAATCGGTGCGACTCATCCCGCAGTCTTCGCGCCTGATCCAGCATTTCCAAAGGTGGGACATCGGCATAGCTGCGGGCGAACTGCTCAAGTTCTCCCATGAGCTGTATGACACTCATGGGAGCGACCATCCTGGCGGCTTCAGACACGGCGAAGTCAGCCGATTCCCTTGCGATCGTCAGGACTGCACCCTCCGGGCCGACCGTCGAGCGGAGATCACTATGCGGTGCAATGACGGTCACGGCGGACTGGCCGAAAACATCGGGCAGTGTGCCTGGCGCGTCTTTGGGGTCGTCGGGCAGTTTGAACCACAGCAGTTCGCGGGGGATACCGAGCGCTCGGGCATGGGGGATAAGCCTGCCCAAGTCCTCGATCGCTCGCCCGCCCTCGATACGGCACAGCTGTGGTTGCGTCAGGCCGAGCCAACCGGCGACGGTCTCCTGGGAGAGCGGTCGCGGATGCCAGGGATGTGACCGATAGACATAAATGACGCGGCCGATGTGATAGGTCGCCAGCGCGTACCGGATCTGGGGGTTGTTCCAGAACTCACGCGGTACGGCTGGCGGTTTGAGTGCCGAACCGCGGCGGCAGGAGCTGCACTGGGCGTCGCCATTGTCGCGCGCCAAGCGCACGCCACAGCGCTCGCAGGAGCGCACTACAGGTTGTGACGTGGCCACCGTGGACTCCGTTGGTGCTCGGGGGTGTCTCGCTGCTCTGACCTCGGTGTGTGCTTCGAGCGTACACGGCCCGTGAGCGCCTGTATGCGCCTCATGCATGACTGACATACGTGCTGGTCATGTGCAGATTCGTTCGCGCTGCTCACGCTTGCTAGAGCGGCGCTCCGTCTACGTTTGCGGCACGTGCGGGCGGAGCGTCGCGTCAGACCGACACCAGGCCGAACGCAGTTTCGAGGTCGAGCGCCATGAGCGGCAACCCCCACCCAGCAGCCGGACGAACACCCAATGACATTAGCCAGACGGCGTTTCTCGCCGCCCCGCGTTTCACCACTACGAGTTCGGACGCGCCGAGCCTGCCGCCGGTCCGCCACGATCGCCGGCGAGCGGTGCACGTGCCGTCGCTCGTCAGCCACCTCGAACTCGGTCCGCTCGCAGGAGCCGTGCCGAGCGCGCGGAAGCACGCACGGGTCGTCATGCAGGAATGGGAGTTCGGCGAGGACTTCATCGCGACGGCTGAGTTGCTGGTATCGGAGCTCGTGACTAATGCGCTCCACGCGTCGAGAGCCCTCAAGCTGCCGCTGCCATCTCCTATCCACCTGTGGCTCAAGGCGGGCTTCCAGCGGGTCACGATTACCGTATGGGACGGCAACTCGATGCCGCCCGTACTTAAGGAGAACGTGCCCACCGTCGCCGAGAGCGGGCGGGGTCTTATGCTCGTGGACTTCCTCGCCCGTGAATGGGGCTGGTTCGAGCCGCCACGGGTCGGCGGCAAGTGTGTCTGGTGCGAACTTGTGTCCCAGCCCGACGAGCAGAAGTAGGCATCGCCATGCTGAAACGGGTGGTGGCGGTCATCGGGCCACCTGCCGTGGGCAAGACGACGCTCACGATGCGTTTCAGTGGATCGCCGAGATGCGAAGTCTTTCGGCTGCGTGAGCACGTGTCGGACACGATTCTCGCGGCTACGGCAACCGATGCCCAACGGATTAGGTGGATCGATGACCTGACGGTTGCTCAGGCAGTCCGCAGCTACTTCGAGCAGGTCATCGTCGATGGTACGGTCTGCACGCTCCTACTCGATAACTTCCCTGGATCTGCCACACAGGTCTGGCTATTGCTCGGCATCCTGTATCGGCTGGTGCCCGGGTGTGCCGTCCACGCCGTCGAACTGCTGGCCAACCATGAGGTACGCGAGCACCGGATGCTTGGCCGCCGCGTGTGCCACGAGTGCGAGCAAGACCCGATTCACGATCCTCGCATACCGGCTCCGGCAAGCGAGGATGACCCTGAGCGCTGCGCACGCTGCGGTGGCCTGCTCCACCCGCGCCGCGGAGACGCACCGCGGCTGTTCACGCTGCGGACGCTGCGCTACGAGGATGAGGCGGTCGGGATTCGGGCAGCGTTCACGACAGCGGGTATCGAGGTCGTGCAACTCGACAGTGACCAATCTGTGGAAGCACTTGCCGACAGGTTGGCAGGACTGCTTATGCTCAACTGCCGGTCAGACCGCACCTGACCTGCGTCTCGCCATGGCTTGTCCGCGAGGTGCGATCGTCGGTCATGTCAGATCGTGTTCCTCTCTTCTTGGTTCGCCTGCGTATATGGTCAGATCCGACCCGAGTCTGGCCTCAACGGCGGACTGCACCTGTGGATGCTTGCCGTCGTGCCTTTCGCTGAGTTCCATCCGCTGGAACCAGTGCAGTACAACCAGCTCAAGCTTCTGTGCGGCCAAGAACTCTCGGAGGAATGTCGCTCGTACCAGTAGCGCCCGACTGGCGTTTCCATCCTCTTCGTAGAAGGTGAACACAGGAGTGCCGTCGGCATTCAGCCAACTCGGTCCGCGCATGTCGAAGGACAACCCTGCGGCCTGCTGCAAGAACGTAGATGGCAAGGCCGTGCTCGCAGTTTCGCCAATGGAGCAGTCGAGGATGTTCCCTTCCCAGGCGTACTGCTCCATTGTGGGGATGGCCTGGAAAGACTTGCCGCCGATACTTACCTGCCGGAGCTTGTCATGCCGGTGGTAGCAGGTCGGCCCGACACGGCCAACTTCACCCACGTAGCAACAGTCGGTATGACCATGAGAATCGATAAGGTCTAGGATCTTGTGGCGCGATTCTTCCGGTAGAGCAGCCAAGAACGCCTTGGAGTCGCCAGCGCTGGTGAGCAGCGTGTGAATTGCGCTCTGCTCTTGAAGGCCACGCCAGCCCTTGTGGGCTAGTGGATCGATCTGCCTCACGAAGCTGTCGAGTACCACCCAGTCATTGCCGTCGCGGTCACGGAGGAACAAGGAGCCGGAGGCGGTGGGTTCTGACGCAGTGTCCGCCAGGAAGCGCCTAACGTCCCCCTGATACCGCTTGAAGTCCAGGCGCGCCGGTGGCCACTCTTCCAACTGGATCATGGGGGGCTCCCAGGCCGTCGCACCAGCGCCCTCGTTCTCGTTGAAGGCTCGGAAGTCGATCGGGGGAAGGCTGGGGTCAATCTCCCGATCGCCGATGATCTGATGTAGCCCCTCGTATGGCACACCGTCCTCGTAGAGCCGAGATGCCTGATAGTTGTCTGCGACGCGGGCCAGCAATTCGTGGTATGCCATCCACTGGTACTTCTTTCCCCAGCGCTCGGACTTGTGTTCCTCTCGCCCGCGGACACCGCGCCCAAGGTCCCGATCCTGCTCACCGAAGAGCTTGGGCGTCCAGCCGAGGCTGAGGGTTCGGCGGAAGACCCAGCGTCGAGCGCTGTCAGTGGGGTACTCGTCGTTGACAGGTTTCGGGTACACGATGGCGGCGTCGTACAGTTCGCGCTGCTTGTTGGTCAGAGGGTCTTTCTTTTGCCGAAGCGTGAACCATAGAGAACTTAGCTCATGCTGTGCCGGGTCGCGCAATAGCGGCCGAAGTCGCCCATGCTCAGTACCGACGAATGGATGGATGAATAGCTCTCGTCATCTGGCTGCCCCTGGCGCCAACCATATTTCGCATCGATCGTCTCCTTGGTTGGCGGCGGTCCAGGCGGCTTCAGGCCGTAGGGCCGTCGAGCCGCGTCGAGAGCGGAATCCGGCAGGAGCTGGTGGGCGACTGCCCACCGGGTTATGCCTCGTCCGGCGTCAAGCAGCAGTTCATCGGGCCGCACCGGACGGTCAAAGACCCGCGTATGCACGGCTTCGGCCAGCGCTCTTGCTTGGTCTGCCTGGGTTGGCGTGCTGCGAAGCAATGCCCCGTAGGCAATGGCGACCACGCGTTGCACCACATAAGGGTCGTCCACCGTCCAGAAGCGTTCGAAGAGCGCACGCATGACATCAAGGTGGCCTCTCAGCAACTGCACCAGTGCCTTCGTCACCCAGTCGCGCATGAAGCGGCTCGGAGAGGACAAGAGCCAGCAGAGTGGGATACAGGCCAGCTCAACGACTTCGGGGTCGTATGTCGGGTATGGACCGGCCGCCGCCCAGCGGGCGAGGTGGGCAACCGGACTCGACGGCTCGGACAGCTCGTGATACATGGCGAGCCCGAAGTCATGGTCCCGCTGCGGCATGCGCCGCTGAAGGAGGTAGTGGTGCAACCCCTCGCCGTTCAGGCGGTTGCCTGGTTGCGGTGCTAGTGTAAGCAGCAATCTCTTCAAACGCTCGACTCTGCTCGCCGTTCCACGCGCGCATCTGATCGAAGCTCGTGGCTTCTACTCGCGGCACGCGGCTACCTCATCGTGTGACGAAATGGATATCTGTCGCGCTTCAGTTGACTGGGGTGCTATGTCCGACAACGCCCTCCGGCAATGATGGTTCGGCACAACAGGGGCCGAATATTGGGCCGATGACCACTGTCTATGCAACACATTTTCTCCTACTCAAGATTAACAATTTTACGTACTTCTATTTTACCGGATTTCCGGACCTTGTTGGAAATTCTCGAAAGCACGCCCGCGTCGTATGCCGCACTATCCGGAGAGCTATGCATCCTACGCATACCGCGCATACGCCTCTGTCATGGTGCCCAGGACCAGCGTCGACCAGCGTAGATGGCGATGTTCGTTAGAACGGAGTCATCCCCATGACCACCTCACTCCCCATGCCCACGCTGCGCGACCCCGGCGACGGCTACGGCCACGCCCGGATGCCGCGCGGCGAGTCGGTGCCTGAGCCGGATCGCATCGACCGTGTGCCGTACGGGCGCTTTCGCAACGTCTACCTCTATATAACCGAGGCATGCCAACTTAGGTGCGAGCACTGTTATATGGGCGAACGTCTGGACCGGGCGCTCAAGATGCCGCTCAGCCAAATCGTCTCAACGCTTCAGACCTGGCGACAGATGGGCGGTAGCAAGCTCACCATCCTGGGCGAGCCGACGTTGCACCCAAACTACGTCGACGCGATCCGCTTCGCGCGCAAGCTGGGCTATGAGGACGTCATCACGACGACCAACGCCCAGAAGCCAGCTCTCAAGAAGTTCCGGCAGCTCGAACCGAATGACTTCGCGTATGTACAGGTCAGCCTCGACGGCGGCTCGCCGGAATCGCACGACTCGATCCGCGGACCGCACACGTTCGAGATCGCGTTGGAGACGACCGCTGACCTGACCTCGCGCGGCTTTGACACGCGGATCATTTGCACCGTGAACCAGGCCAACCAGGGGGATGCGCTCAAGCTGCTGGAGATCGCCGACGAGTTGGGCGTCAGCCTGGTCAAGTTTCATGTGTTCAGCACGATCGGGACGGGGCATAGCAACCCGGAACTGGCCATGACGCCGCCTGAGTGGGTGGACTTCTGCGACACCCTGGAGCGCGTCGCCCCGATGTACGACACGCGGGTCTGGTACCAGCCGACGTACGCCCGGCGCGACCAGATGGAACGCTACGCCGCTGAGGGCTACCAGGGGTGTATCGGGCGGACGCTCGACCGTATCTCGATCTTCCCTGACGGGCGCTGCTACGTCTGTAGCTACCTCTTCGACACCGACCTGTACTTTGCGCGGATGCAGAACGGCCAGGTGGTGCTCAACCGCGGCGACAACGAGTTCGACCTGTTCACCAAGCCGCTCGTGAGCAGCGCTTGCGGTGGATGCAAAGCAGCAGCCTGCATGGGCGGCTGTCCGGCCGAGGAGGTTGTCATGGGCAGCAGCTCGTGCAAAGAGTACGAGGACATTGTGCCGGTCTGTCGGCTGTGGAAGTCCAGCGCGAAGCCGGAAGCGTAAAGAAGGACAAGGAAGACGACATGGACATGGAAGCGATTGTTGAGCCGCTGCGCTCGCTCGATCTTGAAGACTGGGACGACATCGACGCGGTGGAGGCCACTACCCGTAAGGTGCTGGAAGCGCTGGTTGACGACCGGTCGGTAATCCGGAGAATCCTGACGGACCTGCCAGGGCGGCCGGAACTGCTGGCACTGTGCGAGCACTACGACATCCTGGACAAGATTGTGCTGTGGGACGACCCCACCGGATTTCGGGTGCGGCTGCATGTCTTCCTGCCGGGCTACTTCGACCGGCCGCACAACCACCGCTGGTCATACGCCAGCACGATCCTGCGCGGAGAGTACCGCCACTACATGTTCGGCAACGTCGAGCTGGACGAGACTGTGCGGCCGGGTGATCTCGATCCGGTGATGATACGCCAGGAGCAGGTTGGCTACACCTACGCGCTGCACCACTCCATGGTCCACGCCGTCGTGGCAGAGCCGTACACCGTCTCGCTCGTTATCCGCGGGCCAGCGGTCAAGGACCGGTTCCTCGTCATGGACCGGAAGACCGGCGATAGCTGGTGGCAGTACGGGGCCAAACTGGAGTCCGCCGAGGAGGCCGCCAAGAAGCGGATGAGCGTGGAGCGATTCCGCGAGATGCGCGGCCTGCTTGACGAATGGGGTGTGTTCTAGCGGCGCGTGGGTCAGGGGACAGGTGCCCGAGGCGGTCTGCCCGGCCACCTTCGTATTACTGCCCGCTGGCCGCCTGGTACTTCTCGACCAGATCGGCCGGCACTCGACCGCGGTCCTTGATGTCGTAGCCGTTCTCCCGTGCCCAGGCACGAACGGCCACCGTGTCCACCGTGTTGGGCTTGCGGCCACCACGAACGCTAGCTGCCCGACGGGTCGTGCCGCCGATCTTGCGGGCGTGAGTGACGTACTTCTCCAGAGCCTTGCGTAGCTCCTCGCTGTGCTTGTTGTTCAAGTCGATCTCGAACTCGGTGCCGTCCAGACCGAAGCGGACGGTACCCTCAGCCTCGCCACCGTCAATGTCGTCAATGAACAGCGTCGTAATCTTTTGCGCCATGCGATTGCTCCATGTGTTGTATGCCGGGTTACGAGGTAGCTTAGCGAGTCGCGTACCTCGTATCGTGTATCTGTTCTGGTAGTACGCATTGGTGTCGCCATTTATGCCGCCGATGCCGCCACCCGTTGCCGCGACCGCATAAATGCTCGAAGCTCGTCGAGCGTCGGCATGGCTTCGTCTTGTGCTCGCTCGCAGCGCAGCGCCCCGCTGGCACTGGCCAGATCGAGGCTGTCGTGCATGGGCCAGCCGTGCGCCAGACCGTAGACGAGGCCACCAGAGAAGGCCGCGCCGGCACAATGGGTATGGCGAACATCGGCATGGAAAGCGGGTGTCCGCACTAGCTCTCGTGCGCTGGCTGCTGCGGCCCCGGCGGCACCTGCCGTTATGACAGCCCACTCGCACTGCATATCAGCCTGCATGTAGGTGATGAGTCGAGCGGCCGTCTCAAGCGATTCCTCGGTAATGCTGGTCTGGATGACCAAGTTTGGATAGTCGTCCAGAGCGTCCAGCATCTCGGTCGACGGGCTGTCGCCTCCAAGGTTGGCGAGCAATGGCAGGCCTGCGGTGCGGGCTGCTCGGATCGCCCGAGCTGCTGCCTTGGCGATCATCCCGTAGCAGTCGATGTAGGCAAAGCTGGCCTCACTGAGCGGTGCCAGATCGACATGCTCCAGTTCGTCGGCCACGCCCGGAAGGTACGGGAACATGGTGCGTGTGTGGTGGCTATCGCCAACGACCACGATGCGCGGCGTCACTACTCCGGCCTTGATGCCCGCAGTTGTCTCCACCTGGTGCCGCTCAAGCCAGCCGAGCACCTGTCGGGCACCGGTCGGGTCGTTGCCGACGCTGTTGGCGATGAGCACGCCCGGTTGGCCGAGCGCTTCGAGGACGGCGGCCACCACGGGGGCGTCTGCTGCAATGCTTTCTTCAATGGTCGTGATCTCGGCTCCGTGGTTGGCTGCCGGGAACCGGCCCACCCGCCACAAACTGGCGGCGGCCAGATAGGAGAAGCACACCACCTGGCCGGCGGGTACTGCTGCCATGTCCTACCAGCCGTAGATCGAGAAGCAGTGATCCGTCTTGATGTACTCCAGCGCCTCGCGGCAGTACGGGATGAGGTGGTCGGGCAGATCACCGAGCGGGAACCAGCGCAGGCCGCTGCACTTGTCGGGCTCAAGGTTCTCAGGGACACCCGCCCAACGGTGCACCGTGAAGAAGAAGGCCACGCGGCCACCACTCGACGAGTTGTGCATGACGTGGGTGAACTCCACCTCATGCTCCTCGATGATGACGCCTATCTCTTCCTTGGCTTCGCGGATAAGGGCGGCCACCACCGACTCACTGGCTTCGAGGTGGCCGGACGGCAGGTGCCAGGCACCGTCCTCAAAGCCGGTGTTCTGGCGCTGGCCGAACAGGACTTCGCCAGCCCGGTTGATGAGCAGCAGATGAACGTCGCCGGTCAGCTTGTGGCGGCGGGTGTCTGAGCCGTGCGCGGTCGCAGGCGCTTGTGCCATGGGAGGTTTCCAGATTCGTGAAGTCGAGAGAGACGCTGGTGGCCGATACCTCGTGGAAAGGGCGACCTTGCACCACCGTAGGCGGCGCCCTATGTACCGCCCATGCGTGCGATACATAGTTCTAAGAGAGTGATTATGCGTGCCACGTATATGTGGCGATGCCTGTTGCAAAACCATGGTTTTCGTAGTGCTGACCAGACGTTCATCTCAGGCGGGCGCGGCAGATGGCATCTGCGCCAGGCCTTCCGTCAGCGTCGTCGCTGCACATGCCACTGCCGCTTTGAGCGGTCTCTGCAACTGGTCGGGGATCGCCCCACTGCGCAAGCCGCAGGTGCGGATCAGTTCGCGCAGTGTGTGCCCTTGGCCTGTTGTCAGGTGACATGAAGTCACCGTTCGGCTGAGTACATCGTGAGCCGCGTAGGCGTCCTGTGCGGCGAGGGCGAAGACATCGGCACGAACTGCTTGTGCCCGCGTGCTGTCGTGCGACGCGGCCAGGTCCAGCGCGACGATGCCGATTCTCGCGCGGGCGGCCGTGGTGGTCGGATCAGCCGGTTGGACCAGGTTGTGGACGCTCATGAGCATCGCGGCGATGTTCTCGCTGGCAACGTTATCGGCGCTTTGGCAGAGGACGCACAGGATGCGCTGGACGGCATGCTCCCAGGGTTCTGCAACTTGCGACTGTTCGATCAGCTCAGCCGCCTCGATCGGGTTTCCCTCGGTGAGCTGGGCGATGATCGCGATTTGGCGGCCGTCGAGGAGCCGTGCGCCGATGCCGCGGTGTGCTGCGGCTCGCTCGGCAGCTTCCGTCCAGCGTCCAGCCTGGGCGAGAGCACGGGTGCCATCGGCTAGCAGTGCCGCCCAGAGCAGTGTGCAGATAGCCTTATGGCCTTCGGGCGTGGCGGTCAACGCACGGAAGTCGATGGCGCGGTCGCCAATCGTGAGGCTGGTCCGGGCGCGGGCAGCAGCGTAGAGCGACTCAAGCATTGCGTGGGCGTCGTCGCCGTGGCCGTCGCGGATCAGTTGCCGGGCGATGTTCAGCAGTGGCTGCATGGCCAGCTTGATCGCCCACGAGGGCCACGGCCGTCCTTGCTCGAACAGCCCGTACTGCTGGTCGCAGAGCGAACGGGCTAGGTCAGGCAGTCCGCAGTCGGAAGCGATCAGGGCGGCCTTGTTGAGGACTTCGGCGGCCTGGGTGATGCAGTTGCGGCTGGGCGTATCGGTGGCAGGCTCTGCCAGGCGCGTCAGTTCCGCGATCCGTACCTTCAGCGGGCGTCCGGGTGGGCGCTCGCGCAGCACCAAGGGAAACCAGGCAAGGTCGGTATCCACGTCGCTCCTTTAGGCGGGTTCTGCGTACGTCGGGTCCGGGCCGAACACCACCGTCTTGGCGGCGGTTGCCAGGGCGGCCTGGGCGGCATACGAGAGTCCTAGCCGGTTCCAGGCAAAGATCACGTGATGGGCCAGGATGTCGCGCAGCCCGCGGTGGAGGCGACCCTCAGTGTTGAGGCGCGTGAGTTCCCGGCCCAAGACAAGGTAGGCGTCCGCCCAGTCAGCTACGTGAGCAAGTGTGGCGTCAGGGCGCAGTTGGCCTTCGACGTCCACGCTAATGAGGCGGCGGACGGCCGTACGGAGGGCGTCGGCTTGAGGCGAACGTCCGGGCGCAGGCTGTTCCCGTACTGGCGACTCGGGTCCAGACGTCGCCTTGCTCGTACCAGTCGAGTCCCGCCGCGCGCAGCATGCGCGTGCAAAGCAGGAGAGACAGTTCCCGGCGGTGGTCTGCTTTCGCCCCGTTCTGAGTCGCCAGGTAGGCCAGGCAGCCGTTGGTGTCACCGTGGAAGAAGCGGTGAGCGGTATCCATCGCCTCGTCGCCACCGAAGGCATGCGCTTCGGGTTCGTAGATGCTACCGGTCCAGCCAGTGATCTGCCCGCTGGCGGCGAGGTCGTCAAGGTGCTGTCCGATACCGGCCTGGGCCGTACGGTCTCCGTTGTTCAGGAAGTAGCGGATACGCCAGGCCGGGTGCTTGCGCATGAAGAACCACTTGTTGATCAGGCCACCCGTCTCGGCCCTAGCCAGTTCGGGAACGAGATGGGCCAGCGCGAACGCCTCGGCTTGGTCCCACACCGGGAAGATGACGTTTACTTGTCGCCATTCGCCCATTGGGATACACCTCCGTCAGTTCAGTTCAGTTCAAGGCCAGGAACGAGTCCCAACAGGGTGCCGGTGCGCTGCCTGTACCGATGGTGTGCAGCGCAAGCGCCACGCCTGCCGTGCCATCCAGCAGTCCGGGTTCGGCCGATTGACCTGCCCGGCCAAGTTCTTCGGTCACCCGTGCGGCGAAGCGCGGGAGTTCCTGGCGGATGCTGGGATTTTGAGCGTCTCCGGCCATCCGCCGGGCGCAGTGGAGCAGCCCAGCCGCGCCGTGACAGAGGCCAGACTCTGTAAGGCGTGAGTGCTGTCCGGGGTCGCGGAGGACAGCGAGTAGCGCGCATTCGGCGATCTGCTGCCGGTCGGCGTCGTTGAGTGCAATGCCCGCCAGCTGCTGAGCGCGGGCGGCCGCTCACGCCGTAGCACCAGGAAGGCACGGGCCGCAGCGTCGGCGCAACCCGCCCTTGACGGGCTTGCCCAGTCGTGATGAGACCCGGCCACCAGGGCGCGTCCGCATCACCTTGTCGCCACTGATCGGTCCAGGTGCAGATGCGGGCTATGGCATCCGTCAGGGACGCCGAGCCAAGGTCGCGTAGCGCCCCGAGAGACAGCACCGCGAGCACCGATCCGATGCCGTGCGATACTCCAACGTTTCCGTGGCCCTGCGGATAGTCGGAACTGGGCTCGCCGTTCGGTGCGACGTTTGTCCACCACGGCGGCTGCGTGCTGGTGCTCGGAAGCGGCTCAGTAAGCCGAGCCAGATAGGCCAGCACCTTCCGCGTGATCTCGTGGTCCGGATGGCAGGCCAAATGGTAGGTCGCTAGGCCACTCAATCCGCGAACGAGGTCGAACTCACGCATCTCCGGTTGCTCGGCCCGCCCGATGCGCGCATGCGCCTCGTCAAGACGGCTCTTTGTAATCCTGATCACGACGTCATCCAGCGCTGTGAAGGTCCGCTGGTACCGATGCTCGGCGCTGGCCGCGATGTGCAGCACGAGGGCGAGTGCGGGAGCGCCGAAGAACAGGTTCGCGTTGCGGGCTCCGGTGATCTCACCACCCGCAGCGAGCGAAAGCCAGGTATGGGCGGTCTTCCAGTCACCGCGGCCGCTGCGGGCGCGCTCGACGTGCAGCAGCGCAATGCCGATCGCGCCTGATGCGAGAGACTGCGGCCAGAAGCGGCCATCCGGCGGCGGGCCGTCAGGCCAGACGGCCCGCGGGTCACTGAGCTGGCCAGCGAGTTCGTCGGCCAAGACAAGGGCCTCGGGAACGGCAAGGACCGTCGTCATGGGGGTCACTTCTTCCGCGTCCGGGCGATCCGGCTCAGGGCTGCGGCCCTGGCTAGGTGAAGGCAGGTACGTTCGGCGGCGAGGTCCGGCCCGGCCATCCGGACATGGTGGAGGTGCAAGAGGTCTGGCAATAGTTCCTCCGGCCTGATCGTTCCGGCCTGACGAAGCGCATCGCTGTAGACGGTCGCTGCTGCCCTCCGCTGCTCCCAGGAACGATCGATGTCCGTGGTGATGATGCCCGTGCCGACCAGGGCGACCGCCTGCTTGTAGAGCGCCCGCGGGGGCGGGGTGGAGTCTGTGACGGTGTGCTCAACCAGCCAGTCCATGGCAGAGGCGTCGTCACCGAGCAGGCTGACGGCGAGATCGATGAGGCTGGCTGCGGTCACGGCACGCGGGTCCGGGCCGTCCTTCACGGCGCATACTGAAAGCTGAGCGATGGTAGTGGCCGAGTCGGCCGCGAAGAAGGCTTCCGCAGCTTCGAGTGCGGCAGGTCCACCGAACCGGGCGATTTCCGGATAGTACGTCTCCCAGCTCACGCCGCTTACAAGCCCCTCGTCCCGCAGGGCCTCACTCCACGCGCTGACTTGCTGGATGGTGCTGCTCGATGCATCTGCGCCGAGCATCAGGCGCAGACGCAGGTGCGCGCTGGGCTGGTCGTAGCGGATGAACCAGCAGGACTTCAGCTGCTCGCCGAGCCGCCGCTGTAGATCGGGCATATGCCGGGTGAGCACCGCGTCCTGCTGGTCGTGGGTGCTGAGGAGTTTCAGGTACAGCCGTCCGTCTTGCATCGGCAGGAAGCCATGGTGTCTGCCCGTGACCTGACCTGGCCATCTGACCGGGCCGACCTGGCGTGTCGCGCGTACCGGGATGACGACTTCGTGGACACGCCCAGCCGTCCACCCCAAATCGTCCGGGGTCGGCGCGCTGCGCAGCATGACCTGTCCGGTTCGGCGCAGATCGTCCCGTACGAGGACCCGGTGTGAGGGTTCCGAGAGGTGCAGCCGGATGCACTGGTCGCCGCCACCGAGGGATACCCAATCAGGCAGGCAGACCTGCTGCCGCCACTTGGCGAAGGCGGTGTCCCATTCCCTCGTGGTGGCTGGCTCGCCGGGTAGGTCGGTGGCGGACAGGAGCCAGCGGGCCGGACACAGGATCGTGCGGCCGTAGCGCACGGCGGGCAGGAATGGCAATACGTGCGCCGCGCCCCATTCGAACCCTATACACGGAGCGGCGAGCGCGTTCGAGGACTCGACGAGGAACCGGGCCAGCGGATGCGCGTGATATGCCAGATCGACAGCGTTCAGCAGGATGACATGCACGGGTTGCCGTCGTGATATCGAGACGAGATGCAGGCGCGTGGCATCCGCGGTGACGGCCAGGTCTGCTAGGGGGACCTGGTCGCTGCCGGGCTCGTGGTATTCGCCGAGGAAGATCGCAGGGGCGGACATCCTCGGTGCGCGGATCACGTTGCCGGTCTTGCTATGGATGGGTGCAGCTATGAGCTGCACGGTCATCCCACCAAGATGGACGCCGGGCGTTGATGCGTACAGATCCATCATGCGACCGCGGTCGCCATCGTCGAGGACGTGCAGGAACCGGCCGGCGATCGTGCCTGCACCACGGGATGCCCCGGTGACGTGAAGTTCGAAGCGGCCTTCGTCCACGTCTCGGGCATTCTCTGCGTGAACGCGCACCGTTATCTCGGCACTCGGCTGGACGGGAGCCTCAGCACTGAGCACCGATAGTTCCGTGACGGTCGCGTCGTCCAGCACGACCTCGGTGGCACGGTGGACTGCGGCGGTATGGGCGAGCTTGAGAAGCGACTTGTCGCGGTCAGTGAGCTGGCTCGTTGGCATCGCATACGGGGTGTCCAGATATCCAGCCGGATAGCCGAGACCGGTATCGCCGTCCACCACATCGAGTAGCGGCACTACGGCACTAGGGCCATAGCGATCAAGGAACCGGGCATGCCAGTCGGTCCACCCGGCGCTGAGCGCAGGACGCTTTGCCAGCCGCGCCATGATCCCTGCGGCGCGGGCGGCTTCGGCGGCGACCGGCTTCGGGATGGTGAGATCCCAGTCGATGCGCAGGTCGATCGCAAGCGGCGGCGAGTCTGCCGTGAGGTCGGCGGCTCGGGAGCGGATGGTACGGGCCACAGCCGGATCAAGGGCCGCGTCATGTTCGAGCAAGGCGGTGTGGATCTCGTGCAGCCGATGTCGCTCATGAGCTGCTTCGGAATCGCCGGGAAGCGAGAGCGCATCGAGCACGCGAAGCACGGCGGCGAGCGGATCAGGATCGTTCGCAGCCGGACGCAGATTGGTCAGCAAGAACCGTTGCCTGACCAGCTTGAGGATCAGGCCGTCGATGACGTGACCGGGGACGGCAGGAAAGCCCGCTGCCAGTTTCGCGGCCAGGTCCATGGTGCCAAGAGGCTGTTCGGCAAGGTCGAGAGCGGCGAGTACTGGCGCGGTCGCCCGGATCTTCACGCGCTCCGGCACGCCGGTAGCTGTGTTGCTGGCCCGATGCTCGATAACGAGGTGCTGGCTACGGCGGACCACGAGAGTGTTGGCGACGGCACATAGTTGGAGCAGCAGCGCCGGGTCGGCTTTCAGGCGGCTCGTTACATCGTCGATCCAGGCCGCGCCAGTTCGCACCGTCCAGCGATGCCGATCGCCTGGTCTTGTTGCCGTCGCTTCGCCGATGCGGACCGGCGCGATGCCAGCCAGCAGGCCGAAAGGGGTTGCCCTGGTCTGGACGCGCAGCAGGTAGCGGAGGGTGGCGATGACGGCACGGCGTATGGCCGTGTCTTGAACGTCTTCACGATCGAGGATCTTGCCCACGTGTCGGGCCAGGTCAGGGCTGGCGGCTTCCACGGCCAACGCGAAGGCGGGTACCTGCCAGGCGGACTTGAGCCAGGTGCGCCAGTTGGCCGACGTCGCATCGGGACCGGCAAGATCGGGCCAAGGGATGCCAGGCGATTCAGGTGACAAGGCTGGAGCCCGCACGATCGCCGCATCGAGAAATTCGTACACCGATGCCATCCTTAGCTAGCGTGCAAGTGCCCGGCCGACCTTCCTGAACTAGGTCGGCCGGGCACTTGGGGAATTTCTAGACCGGGCAGCTCGTGCAGGCGGTCCCGCAGGTCGAGTTGCAGCCGTCGTCGGTCATGCGGATGAGCTGGTCAGCAGCGGGACCGGACTCCACGATCGTGACGTCCAGCTCCCAGTCGTCGGGGATGTCGGCAGACGCCGACTCCAGCATTTGCACGGACAAGGGGGTACTCCTTCTTGGATAGCGAGGCGCCGGGATGTGGCAGGGTTCCTTGGCTCCTCTTGGTGATGGCCACTGGCCTCCCGCAGGAGATTTACGACCAGGTGACCACGACTGCTCCGTGACGCTTGATCACGGAGCGCTCGGGGAGCGGGCCTTGCGTGGTGCCCGCAGGGATATAGCGGAACGTGGCGGCACCGCGGCGGCGGAAGTCTGTCGCCCAGCGCAGCAGGATCTCGGCGTACTGGTCGGCGATCTCCTCGGCGTGCGAGCCGTAGGCGATAACACCGCTTTCCTCTTCACTGGATGACAGGTTGGTCCGGCGCAGGCGGTAGGCCAGGCTGTCGCCGCTGACCAGCGTGGCCACGCCGCGCAGGGCAGCCGGTGTCACGATGCCCTGCTCGACGGCCTGTTCGCTGGCGTGCAGGCGCGCGGTGCTCGACAGGTTGAGCGTGACGAACAAGTCCAGCTCGTCGGGCATGTCCCACGCCGCACCCGGCCAGCGTTCCACCTTGATGGCGTCCAGCGCCTTGGACAGGGCAGCGGCGTCGATGTCGATCGTGGGGTCGTCCGTCTGTAGGGCGATGCCGTCGCGCAGCATGACCTTACGTTCGTCGTACGCGCCGTCTCCCTGGACCGGTACGAACGCGGCCAGGCAGTAGTCATGGCTGACGAGTTCAGCACCGTCCCGGTCGAAGGCGATCGAGCGGGTCAGGCCGCGCATGCGCAGTGGTACCACAAGCCTTCCTTGCGTGGTCAACTGAGCGAGCCACGCCGGCGGCAGATCCCACGCCCCGGCAGTCACGATGATGCGGTCGAACGGTGCGCGCTCCGGCACGCCATCGTTGGCATCGGCCGTCACGACGCTGACCTGCTGGTATCCGGCGGCATCGAGGCACGACCGAGCGCGGCCGGTGACATCCGGGTCGATGTCGATCGTGGTGACGTGGCCGTTCGGCCCGACTAGTTCCTGGATGAGCGCGGCGTTATAGCCGCCGCTGCCCACTTCGAGCACGCGCATGCCGGGCTCGATCGCGGCCTGCTCCAGCATGACGGCCTGAAGATGAGCTGCCGACATGACACTGAGGTTCCGGCCGTACTCATCCTGCTTGACCTTCACGGTGTCGTGCGGTGCGTATGCCTTCGCAAGCGACTCGCCGGGCGCGAACAGGTGCCGAGGTACTGCGGCAACTGCGGCAGCCACCGGCTCGCTTCTGATCGCATCCTGTTCGCGCAGCGTCTGCACCATAGAGGCACGCAGCTCGTCTGCCTGGTCGGGAGCCGCAGTGCTGGCCGTCTGGGACACGCTCTGCTCCTTACTGTCGTCGGCTGATACGGATGTCGGGTTGCCGCCCGGAGAGGCGGTCCTGACTCACCGTAGGCGACGAGATGCATGGCGCCCATGCTCGTGATGCATATCCCAAGAGACTCAGACGGCCCGATGGCAACGCATCTCCACTCTCCTTCCAGAGACGGTATGCAGACGCCGTATGAAGTGCCACGCGTGGCAGTCGCATGCAGTCAACGAGACGCCCAGGACACGCAGCTGGGCCGAAGGCAGCGCCCACACCATCGACGCATGGTGCGTGCGGCTGGCAACAAGCTGCCGACTGTCGGTGGCCTGCACTACAGTGCTGAGGTGATTGCGGGTGAGCTGAAGCAGCAGGTCGATCGTGTCTGGGACGCGTTCTGGTCGGGTGGTATCTCGAACCCCCTGGAGGTGATCGAACAGATCACCTATCTCATCTTCATCCGCCGTCTGGACGACCTCCAGACCGCCAAGGAGAACAAGGCCAACCGGACGCACCAGTCGGTCGAGAACCCGATCTACTCAGACGACGAGCAGCAACTGCGCTGGCGGGAGTTCAAGAACAGCCATCCGGACAACGATCCCGACCGCGAACCTGCTCACCAAGGTTGTCGACCTCATCGACGAGATTCCCCTCGGTCAGCAGGACACCAAGGGTGACATCTACGAATACATGCTCGGCAAGATCGCGACGGCCGGGCAGAACGGGCAGTTCCGCACGCCTCGGCACATCATCCGGCTGATGGTCGAGATGATGGCTCCCGGTCCCAACGACGAGATCTGCGACCCGGCTTGCGGGACCGCAGGCTTCCTTATGGAGGCGGCTCAGTTCGTCAGCCGTACGCACGAGGAAGCCCTGCTTGACCTCGCACAGCGCAAGCACTTCAACCACAGCATGTTCCACGGCTTCGACTTCGATCGCACCATGTTGCGCATCGCCAGCATGAACATGCTGCTGCACGAGGTCGAGCAGCCGGACATCCGCTATCGCGACTCGCTGGCCGAGAACCCGGAAGACGACGCGGAGCGATACACCCTAGTGCTGGCCAACCCGCCGTTTGCAGGGAGCTTGGACTACGAGACGACTGCGGAGGATCTACAGCGGATCGTCAGGACCAAGAAGACTGAGTTGCTGTTTTTGGCACTGTTCCTGCGCCTGCTCAAGCCCGGCGGCCGCGCTGCGGTCATCGTGCCAGAGGGAGTGCTGTTCGGCTCGTCCAAGCCGCACAAGGACATCCGGAAGCTGCTCGTTGACGGGCACCAGTTGGAAGCGGTCGTCAAGTTGCCTGGAGGAGTCTTCAGGCCATATAGCGGAGTGTCCACGGCCATCCTGGTCTTCCGGAGGACCGACAGTGGCGGCACCGGGCAGGTGTGGTTCTACGAGGTCGACGCTGACGGGTTCAGTCTTGACACGGATCGGGCGCCGCTACTTCCGGAAGATAAGCTCGGGCCATCTCCGATCGCTGCCCTTGCTGAGGATGACCATGAGAAGAACAACCTGCCCGACGTGCTGGCGCGGTGGGCGCGGTGGAACGGTAGTGAGCGGGATCGTCCCCGCACTGCGCAGAGTTTCTGTATGCAGAAAGAAGAAATTCAGGCGGCTGGCTACGACCTGAGCATGAACCGGTACAAAAAGACTGTTCACGAGCAGGTCTCGTATCGGTTGCCCAGCGAGATCCTTGATGAGTTGGAACGCGTCGAGGGCGAGATCCAGCAGGGGATGTCGGAGTTGAAGGGGTTGCTCGGTGAAGCCTCCTGAATTGGTCCCGCTAGCCGACATACTCGAAGATGTGAAGACAGCTTCGCTTGCGGCGAAGAGAGCGCAGATGGTGTTTTTCAGATCCGGATGAACAACATCACGCGGAGCGGCAGTCTAGACTTCGGAAAACGGCGGAGAGTTCCGGCTGATCACAGGTCCATTCAATCGACTTTGCTGAACCCAAACGACATTCTGTTCAATTCGACGAATAGCCCGGACCTCGTCGGGAAAACTGCCCTATTCAGCGGCCTCGACGAGCAGGTCGTATATAGTAACCACTTCCTCCGGCTCCGGGCCGACACGTCGAAAGTTGACCCAGGCTACCTTGCGCGGTGGCTGCACTACGAGTACCAGCACGGCGTTTTCAAGGCAATGTGCCGTCAGTGGGTCAACCAGGCAACGGTTGCGAAAGAGGCGTAGACAGCCGCTCCGCCAGGCGTGCCGCCGCCCATGCCGCCACCGCCGCCGCCACCTCCCGAGCCGCCAGGACCTCCCGACCCGCCCGTGCCTCCCTCGCCGCCCTGCGCACTGCTCGAACTGACGGTGACATCAGTCAGCCGCACTGTCGCTCCGGCCGCGATGAACAGCGCGCCTCCCTCGCCGTCGCCGCCGGCCCTTCCCGCCGCGCCCTTGCCGCCAGTTTCCCCGTCAGTACCGCTCGCGCCAGGCCGGCCGTTCGGCGTCCCGCCGTTACCTCCGTGGCCGGCCTCGCCATCGGTGCCTTCACTGCCGTCGCCGCCGTCGCCGCCGGATCGGCCCGAGGCAAGGCCATCTGTCAGGGTAAGACCTGCCAGCGCAAGCTGGCCGCCCTCCACGTCGAAGATCCTGGTCTTGCCTGCCCCGCTGAGGGTGATGCTCTGGCCGCTCCCGCTTACGGTGACCTGCTGACCGGCGCGAACCAGAAATTGCGATGCCAGCGTGATCGTGCCACTGCACGAGAACGTGACCGTCCCGCCTTCAGCGATGGCCGACCGCAATGCCTGCGCCGTGCAACTCGACACCACAACCGACGGCGACCCTGGAGCGGCCGGGGAGGTACTGGCAGCCATAGCCGCCGGGACCGCGCCCGTAGCGCCAAGAGCGAGAACCAGCACCCCGGCCCTGCACAGGCCAGTCACGGACCAGTGCCGGCCCCGATCACGGATCTTCATGATGTTCTCGCTCTCCGGATGGCAGGGTTATCGTCCCTGTCATGGTCGGCTCCGGAGCCTGCGGCAGGCAGGGGCAGAACTGCCTGCCGCGAGTGGGCAGATTTGCCCACCCCAGCCTCGGGTCAGCTACAGCTTCTTGTTCTCCAGGTACAGGCGGGTGAGCTGCGCGCGGCGTCGAGCGCCGGTCTTGTCCCTGATTCGCTCAAGGTGCGAATACACCGTGGCAATGGAAATGAAGAGCTTCCCGGCGATGTCGCGATCCGTCTCGCCGCTGGCGACGAGTGCCAGAATCTCCAGCTCGCGCGGGCTGAGCTGATGCTCGAGGCTCGCCGCAGGCTGTTTGTTCGTGCTGAGGAGGTAAGAGGCCAGCGTCGGCGACACATACGTCTGACCGTTCGCGACCGCCGCTACCGCCCGCCGGATGTCCTGTGCGTCCGCGTCCTTCGTAAGGTATCCGGCCGCGCCAACAGCGAGGGCATCGATCACGACATCGGAGGCGCCCGACGCGGAAACAACGATGACCTTCGATCCGCCCGCGCAGACGTGCGCGACTCCGTCCGCTCCCCCGATGCCCGGCAGTTGCAGGTCGAGCAAGACGATGTCGACGGTCACGTCCAATTGATCGAACTGCTCTATGGAAGCGGCGTCGGCCACGAGCGCGAGGTCATCAGACTGATCTATGACCATCGCCAGTCCCTGCCGGTAGAGCGGGTGATCATCGATGATCGCGACGGAGATCATGCGGGCCAGCTCAGCGTGATCCGGGTACCGATGCCTGGTGCCGACTCGATGCCCGCGGTGCCCCCGGCATCGCGCATGCGCCGCTGAATCGATTCGCGCAAGCCGAAACCACCGCGTTCCTTGAACTGATCGAAGCCAACGCCTTCATCAGCGATCGTAACGGTCACAATGCCGTCGATGCAGCTCACGGTGACGCGGGCCAGGCTGGTGCGCGCATGTTTCCTTACGTTGGTCAGGGCCTCGTCAACAGCGCCGCAGAAGGCCAGGATCACGGATCTGGGGATGTCAGGGGATTCTGAGCACTCACATTCGATCCGGAGCGCCGCGTGGCCGGCCAGCACCGTGCCGAAGAGGTCACCGAACGATTGGCCGGAAAAACTGGTGTCGCGAAGTTCACGGCGCAGGCGCGCCAACTCGTCGCGAGCGTGCGACTTGACCAGGTCAAGATCCGCGATCCAGCCATTCGCGATCGCTTCGAGCGTCTGCAGCGCGTGATCGTGCAGCACCCTGAGTTGCGCGGAGCCTTCACGCGCCTCCGCCAGCCGACGACCCTGCGCCTCCGCGCGAGCGCGGGCCTGTTCCAGGCGCACGGCGCTGTCCCGCGTCCGTACCGCGAGGAGCCGGGCCACCGAGAAGAACGCCGACAGCGCCATTGAGTCCGCCAGCGCGTCCCTGGCCCGGCGGTTGTGCGTCGCGTGGGCGCCGATGACCGCCGCCGCTCCGGCGATGGCCTGCGCAGCGGAAGTCACGCCCATCGCCTGCCCGCAGATGACATTCGCCCCGAACGTCCATGGCGGCCAGTTGATCCACGTCGACCGGTCAGCGGGCTGAAGGTTCACATGTCCGAGCAACACGATTCCGAGAGCCGTCGCCGCGTCCGCGCGAGACCCGGTGGGATCGGACCAGCGGTCCCCGCGCAGCGCACGCCTGGCGTACCAAACGGACTCTCCGCCGGCGACGAGGAGCAGGGCGAACGCGAGACCGCGATGGCGGTAGCGTGGGTACCCCGCGACCAGCGCGGCCGCTCCGGTCAGCAGCCCGGTCGCCCGCCAGGCCAGCAATGCCGTCAGCAAGGTGCGATCGGCGTACCGGGTCTGCAGGGCAGGCAACTCGCCGAACTGGGCGGCTTCACGCGTCTCACCGCCCGGCCGGCGCTGTTGCTGGCTGGGCTCGAAAGGAGCTGTGATCTCCATCGTGACCCTGGCTCCGTTTCCAGGCTCGGACCAGATCGCGACTTCGCCGCCCGCAGCTTCCAGCAGGTCCCTGATCGTCAGCAGCTTCGACTCGTATTCCGTGCCCGTGCCGAGCTGAAAGCCCAGGCCGTGGTCACGCACAGTAACCGTGGCCGTGCCGTTCGCCGTGACCGCCCGCACCACGACGCGGTCTGCCCCGCCGTATTCCTGCGCCGCTTCCAGCGCTCGCCTGGTCGCCTGCGCGACCGCTGCCGCCGCCTCGGTCCCGCCGACCTCTCCCAGCTCGGCCGTGACCAATTCGACCCGCATCCCCTGACCGGCCGCTGTCTCCACGATCCCGGCAAGTGCCTGCTGGAGCCCTTCCTGGACAAGGCCACCTGTCCTCAGCGCATGGCGCAGCCGCGCTGCCTCGCGCCGCGCCGCCGCCTGACCGGAACCAAAATCAGAGCCTTCCACGATGGCGCTGAGCACATCGACCGTCACGTGGTGCAGCAGTTCCTGCTGGCTGCCCCGTTCAGCCTCGGCCGCTGCGGCCGCGGCCCGCTCTACCGCCAGCGCGTCGGCCTCGTCCCGTAGCCGGGCGTAGCGACGATGCGCGGTCAGATAAGACCTGGCCGCGGCATGAGTCCCGGTCCAGCTCACGGCGTCGTTCACGGAAAGGGCGATCCCGGCCACATGCGCGTCACGCCCGCCCGCCCGCAACCCAGTGACGATCGCTGCGGCACACAAGGCGCCGACGGTCCCGACAGTGTCAGAAACGCGCCGCGTGCTAGCGGCACCGATAGCCGCCCCGATCGCGACGTTCTTCGCCCAGGGCGCCGCACCCTGAGTTCCCAAGCCGCGCTGCGATATCAGCAGGGCCGCAGCGGCGCTCAGGCAATCGACCCAGACGCCAAGGCGATCATCGTAGCCACGCCGGCGAATAAGCCGACGGCTCAACCACGCTGACTCGACCACGATGCCAGACAACGCCGCTGCCTGCAGCAGCGGCCGACCGTACCGCCGCCAGTCGTTAGCCAGCATCAATGCCGAAAAGGCGATCTGGCCGCCGCGACCAGCCATGAAGATCAGCGACGCGATCCGCTCGGCCTGCGCCTCCGCGTCATCCGCCCTCCGCGCGATGCCCACATCGGCAGCGTAACGGGGCTATCGGATGTCGGGTCGCCCACTGACAGAGCGAGCCGCAATGTCTCCGAAAGAGGCGCCAAGGCCGCCAAGCGGCACCAGGCCGTCTCCGGCTACTGGCACTCCCTCGCCACCCTCGCCCGCTGGTGCAGCATCCGCAGCTACCTCGACTCCGCCGCCGCCCACGACATCACCGCGCTCGACGCCATCCGCGACGCGCTCGCGGGTACTCTTGGCGAAGATAAACCAGGTCGCGGAATTGCCCGCTATCTGCCACGTCCACGTATGCATGACAGCGCCAACATGGACGGGGGCCTTCTCAAAGGCGGCGTAGCCGCGGGGCCATTCGACGGTTGAGCGAGCCGGGACGCTGAGAGGCTGGTGCAGGTGGCTCTCGTCCACTGGCGGCGTAATCGGATGGCCAGCAGGCCAGTTGCCGTCGTAGAAGAGCCTGTCACCTTTTAAGATGACATTCCGTACAGCGCCGGTGGAGGTGGAGCTGACCGGCTTCGATAGCGAGTGCCGGCCGTTGAGCGCGACAAGAAAATGCACTGTCGCGACGCCGAGGTTTTTCTTCCCCAGGCCGTACTTGAATTTTCCCGTCCACGTCGATCGTCCGGCGGCCTTCTCAAGAGTCCAGCACCACGACTGGTGCGGCTTGCAATGCGGTGATGCGGCGGACGCAGTATCCGCGTTCGATAAGCCGCTAGGGCAGACCCATCCGCCTACTCGCTGGTTCAAGGGCTTTGAGCACTGGCTGGCCGTGCCGTGCTGGCTTCGGGCGGAATGAGTACCGCCTCCCGTCTGTCCGTTGCTTGTCGCGCCGGTCGTGAGCGCGATCAGCAATGCCGATCCGCCGAGGACCACAAGACCCTTTCTGGCCCGGAGCATCATCATCTACTGCCTTCCGCGTTGAGGATGACATAGCTTGTGGTGTCGTCGACCGCCCGTTGGCACAGTAAACCCTTACTACTTGGTTTACCAGATCTAAATAGTTGATCTTGATTACTTAGTACGCCATTACTGCTAGGTATATTGCCCGTTGTGGACCAGTATTAGCCGCTGTACCCGATAGCTGCCGAACAGGGTGGAGCGAAGTGGGCCAGGCCTCGCGGTAGGCGACTAATAGGTCAGTGCAGATTCAGGGCCGCCGGGCGGACACGGACGCATTCGGTGACGGTGCGTGATTGTCTCAACTGTCCGGACAGTTCGCCGATGTGGCCCTATGCGCGTAGGCGCGCGCGAGGAGCGGACACTTGAGACGATCACAGGCTGTCGCATATGCGTGCACACAACCCGACAGGCTACGGTCGCTGCCCGTTCATCCCTGATGCGAACCGAGAACTGCTTAGCCAGGGAGGCCATGGTCATGGCGGAGCCGCGAAGCCATCGCATCTTCCCCGGCAAGGCGGATCAGCTCGGTTTTCTCCGGCAATGGCTGACTGCTCGCTGGCCCGAATGCGCGGCGCTCGCTGACGTACTCTCGGTCACCACCGAGTTGGCCTCGAACGCGATAAGGCACACGCGAAGCGGCCAGAATGGGTTCTTTGAGGTAGAGATCATCCATGCTCAGAAAACAGTCCGCGTCATAGTCGCCGATTCCGGTGCCGAAGGTGCGCCTCGGATCATCGACGACCCTGACGGCGAGACCGGACGCGGGCTGCTGCTGGTCTCCGCTCTGTCAGTGGACACCGGGATATCCGGCAACTGCGATGGCCGGTCGATCTGGGCGGACGTTCCATGCGAAGGCCCTGCTACTGACCACCGGCCGGTCGTCGCTGAGTTCGACCTCACGTCGCAGGCTTCAGCGCCCGGCCTTGCGAGTCAGGACCGCGCCGAGGACCGCGCCAAACCCGACCAGTGCTCCGCCTAGCAGAAGGCCTGCGCCTGCCGCGTGAGACGGTGGCGTGGCGCAGGTCGTAGGGCCGGGCGGTTAGCGGGGAGGCGATCTGCGCCACGATCAGAGCGCGGGTGCGGGCTTCGGCCCAGACGTCGCTGATCGCGGTCGAGGCGATTCCATGGCCGCGGCGCCGCCAGTTCCTCGAACTCGACCGCGTACCGCAGAACGTTGGCGAATACCGATCGCTTACGGGCGATCGTGTCGCGCTGGCTGCCTTGCCGTCTAGGCGCAGCGAGACGGCCTCCAGCACCCGCCTGGGCGCGGGATGTGCCGCGTCGCCCCCGACACCAGACTCTACGGTGATACAGATCACCGTAAGCATGCATCCTCGGATGCAGCCGTGTTTCGCTCGATGGGAGCGGTGGTGGCTACGAAGGCCGACTGGGGTGCAAACGGCATGCCGCGCTGACTCGGTGACCATTGCGTGACCTGATTGGCGGTGAGATCAACCAGTGCCGCTAAGACATCAATTCAGAAAATGACATGCTGCCGAGCTGATTCGCCAGTCACGCGCAAGCCCCAACGATATGGTACCGGGGTGCGCTCGGGCTAGCTGATAAAGCAACTGCCGAGCGCGGTGTATTGCATGAAGCTACCCATGGGCAATCGCCTATCTGCAGGAGGAAGCTGATGCGCGGCACTGCTGATCCGGCTCGCTCGATCGTCCGTGATCTGGTCGCGGGAGTGGCCCCGTACGACGGCCAGGAGGCCGATCATCAACGGCAGGTCCTGACCTGGATTGCCTCGGGTACTCAGATTTTCAGGCTGGCAAAGCCCGCGACCCCTGATCAGCATCTAGCGGTATACGCGGCACTGATAGACGACGAGTCGCGGTCCGTGCTGTACGTTCATCACAGCAAGGCCTGCGCCTACCTCATGCCCGGCGGGCACGTCGATGATGGCGAGGACCCGCGGCGGACCGTAGTCCGGGAGCTCGATGAGGAGCTCGGTTATACGCCGCCATTTCATCCGGCCTTCGGCAATGCCCCGTTCTTCGTGTCGGTTTGCCGGACCCGGGGCGAGAACTCGCATACGGATGTGACCTTGTGGTTCGCCTTCGCTGCCTGTCAGTCGGCGCCGCTCACGCCGGATCTGGCAGAGTTCTCGGAGCTGCGCTGGTTCCCGATGAGCGAGCCCACCGACGACATGCGTTTCGGTCCAGATGTCGGGCGAGCCGTTTCTAAGCTTTCTGACACGCTGAACCTTGCCACGGTCAGCTAGCTTCAGCGAACGCGCTGATCTCGGCAGCGTCGGGAAGCGCCCCGTCATGGGTACGGCTGCACCACAGGCTTCCTGCGGCGCAGGCGAAGCGCAGTGCTTCGCCTAGTTCGGCGCCGCTGTGGCGTGCGTGAATGAGCGCTGCTGAGAACATTGCGCCAGCGCCTTGGACCTGCTGGACACGAACCGCCTTCGCGGGCATCACTGCCGTCGAGCCGTCGCTGGATCGGTAGCGGGCGCCAGCGCGTCCAGCCGTGACGATCACGACGTCAGCCACTCCCAGCCCGCTCAGTTCGTCAAGCAGCCGCCCTGCCTCGCCGACGCTGTTCTCATCCGCGTTGGTCTGAAGAACTGAAGCTCGCCGTCCGCGAATCGTCTGGGCGAGCCAGGCCGGAACTGGTGATCCACCGAGGTTCACGATCACGTCGCAGGTGCCTTGGAGCGCGGCGTCGAGGATCTGACGAGGGGCTTGCCCAAGCACTTCATAGCAGTCCAGGTACACCACCTGCGCGGCCGTCAGCTGCACGACGTCTATTCCCTGAAACTCGTCCGCGATTCCGCGCAGGCCGGAGAACCAGGTTCTGTTTCCGGCGTGGTCGACCACGACAGTATTGAGCCTGGTAGCAGGGACCGGAACGGGCCCGTGGGCGATCGGTACCTGCCACGACGCTAGCCGCGAGGCGATTTCCCGTCCCTCAGTGTCGTCTCCGATCTGGTTGCTATAGAGAACCGCCACGTGCCCCAGGGCGCGGAGGAAGCCCGCGACGAGCGGCCCATCGCCAGCCAGGAACGCATCGGACCGTTCGACGTCGACCCCGTAGTTGATCGGCGGGAACGATTCGACCTGCAGGGTTCGAACACTCGCGAGGTAGCTGAAGCAACTGACGGTGGCCATCAGACGCTGCCGCTCGATCCTGCGGGCAGCTGGAAGGTGGCGAGTAGGGCGGCGTGATCGCTCAGCCGGCGTAGCCGGGGCGCGTGGTCGTAACCGCAGGCCAGGATGTGGCCGACCGCGCTACTGGCCAGCATGTGGTCGAGTCGCTGTGACCCGAACCGGTCACTGATCCAGCTGTGATCCATGCCGTCCGGGCATGTGACCCTGTAGGCGTCGGCGAGGCCAAGGCCAAGCAGGCCCGTGTAGAAGGCGTAGTCGTGGACCTCGAAGGATTCAAGATGCGGCCGGTGTTCGGGTTCGATGACGTTCAGGTCCCCGGCCACAATCATCCGCGGATGCCTGACTGCGGTCAGTTGGCCAAGGATGCGCCGTCGCGTCACACTGCGGCGCTGGCTGCTTTCGCTGCTCATTCCGTTGGTCGGCCCGTAGATCGCGACCAGCCGAACCGGCACGTCTCCGACTTCTAGGTCAGCGGCGATAACCCTGGGGTCAAAGGCCAGGGCGCTGACTGGTCCCGCTGTCATGCCCGCTGAGGCGATCACGGCGCAGTAGCGGCTGTCCTGCCAGCCTGGGCTTCTGATGATCTCGTACCCCTCGGCTTCCAGGCAGTTCATGATGAGCCGGCAGCCTTCGGTTGACTGCATCTCGGTCAAGACAAGAGCGTTGCAGTTGATGCCGAGGAGCCAGTCCGCAATGCCTTGGGCACGTCCGCGACTAGGGCTGTTTACGTTGAACGCGCATAGCGTCAGCTTTCCGGTAAGCGAAGGTCTTTCCGTCCTGTCTTTCGGCGGCGCGCTGAGTGAGCCGAAAAGCATGCCCTGAGCTGCGTCATCAATCATCGGGATGATCCTTTCGGGTAGCGGTAGGCGAGGCGGCTATGCCGGTCAGTTCACGGACTCGGCAAATAGTCGCTTGCAGCCGGTCCTGGTTCATCTGTTTCGCGGCCCGCTGCTGCGGAGACTCGCTGGCGGCGCCGTAAACCCGGAACGAACCGCCGGCCTCGGCGTCGAGTACCAGGAACCGATCGCTGGTCGCCGGTCCACGGACCAGGACGGAGATGGTATCCGCTTCGGCTCGAACCGAGTGGACGGTGGAATGGTGCAGCGCATAGGTGCATCCCGGACGCTCTACCCGCTCGATCAGCGGCGTGAGTGTTCTGGGATCCGTGTCCTGCCCGAATTGCGCATCGCTGCCAAAGATGCGATGACGGTAGCTGCCCCGGTAGATCCCGGCGAAGAAGTCCCAGCGGTGCGGGTGCGGCCGGACCAGGATCGACTCGGTGCTGGTCCAGTCAATATCGGTAAGGCGGGCGAGCGCAGGGTGCTGCACTGTTGTCGTCACGCGAGTCCTCCTGTCTTCTTCGTTCTGGAAATCCCGTACGGCGAACAGTCCAGGATTCGCTTGAGATGCGGATGAAGCCGGTAGAACTGGCGGCCTTGTCCATCAGGCTGTCGCCTCATCGGAGGGAGTTCGCTCGTGTTGCTGACATGTCTTGCCGCGCTTGTCAGTAGCGAGAGCTGGGCTCCCTTCACCCTTACGCGCAGGGTTCCGGCTGGCTCGAACGCGACAGGGGCGGCCGCGAGTACCGGTCCGTGATCAGGCCGGCGATCGGCGACGTGCAGCGTGCACGTGATCGGGTCGTTGCAGAGAATTGCCCAGGCCACGGCATCCATGCCCCGGTAGCCCGGCAGCGCGCCGTTATGAGCGTTGAGGACTCCGAGGCGAGCGAGACCGAGCACCTCAGCTGGCACTATCGGCATTCCCGCCAGCAGTATCAGGTCCGGATGTAGATCGCGGAGTACCAGCGTGACCTGTTCCCAGCTATCGGCCCGCGCCTGGGCGACGCGGCTGGATATCGCGGGCGCTGGACTGTCCGGCACGCCGTCTGCGGGATACCAGGCTCGGGCGTAGCTGGAATCAGGCACGATGACGTCTGGTGGCATGAACCAGCGCAGCCCGGCCAGCGGCACCTCCGCTGCGTCGGCCATGGCAGCGAGCCCGGCGGCAGTGCCAGAACCTTCACCGGCCAGAACGACGATGCGCTGAGGTCGCCGCGTCGATTTGCCGGTCCACCGTGCGGCCTCATCGGCTGCGTGCCCATCGGGCGCATGACAGGACGCGAACTGACGCTCAAGGCGGTCGCATACCCTGGCCGTCATCTCGGCAATGAGGTGAGAAACCTGACTGAGCTGCTCGCTGACCCTGCGGGAGCCCCTTGCCGGGCTGACGTTCACAGCGCCGAGCAGCTTGCACGCGGCGTTGAAGAACCGCAGGTCGCCCGTCCGTGAAGCCACGGTGATCCAATGGGCAGCGAGTGCCAGCCAGGATTCGCCCGCCCTGCTCAGCGGTCAGCGCGCTGCAGTTATCGGCTATCGGCAGGCGCAACGCCGCGTTCGTGGGCGTCCGGCACTCGGTCGCCTTCGCCTCGGGCACCGCCGCGATCCACGCCATGAGCCGCATAGCTGGCCTCAAACCCGGAGATGCCATCGTCGCGCCTGCCTATACGTTCCTGGCGACCGCCTCGCCATTCGGCTTCGACGGCATCGAGAACACCGCCATATCGCCGAAAGTGCCCGCACGCTGGCCTGCCCAGGATGCGAAGTGGGCATGTGAGCAGTCCTCCATCAGCAGAAGGCCGCGGTCAGCGCAGAGCGCCGCGATGTCCGTCATCTCGCACGGTTCGGCCGGCCGGGACTGTTTCGGGCCTTACCCGATCCAGTTGACCTGAATGAGGACGACGCGCTCGCCGCGGACATCGGTCAGGTAGACGAACATCAGCGGGCCCCGCTGGATAGTGCGGAGCCCGGGCGGATCACCGGTGAACGCCGGGCCGTCCAGGAACACCATCGACTCGCGTACGGCCAGTTCCTTACCTAGCTGCGTGACAGCCAGCAGGGCGTCGGGTGGCAGGCCGTCGAGCAGGTCATCGGTGATGCATTCCCAGCGCCACTCAGCCACCCGCGACCTCGTGGTAAGCCGCCTGGACGATCTCGGCCGCTTCCCGGATGGCCCGCTCCCGGACGTCAGCGTCGGGGTCAGCAAGCGCGCGCTCGGCGGCATGCAGGCGCGCGGCCACCGACGGACGGCGCTCAATCGCGATCGTGGCACCCCAGCGCTGATAGAAATGCCGGATCGGGAACACGCTGTCCTCGTCGCCGGCCTGGCTGAAAGCGTCCTGGATCTCCTGGAAGAACTCGGGCAACCGGGACGGCACGACGGCCGCCACCGCCTGCCTCAGCGCGCCGAGCGTCAGCGCGGGCATGGCAATCAGCGGCTCGTCACCTTGTACATGCTCAGCAGCCATCCGCAGCCCCTCCTCCCGCTCCAGGAAAAGGATAACGGCGCCAGGTGTCACCCGCCCCGGAAAGACATCGCTCACGGCTTGGCCTCCGTAAAGTGCTGCTCGGCCGGGACCTAGGGAATCGCGACTTGCCGGGTGACGCAGACCTAGGTTGCGTGGGCCAGATTCCTGCCGCTGAACCCGGATAGTGCACGCTCAGCGGGCCGGCCTCCCACAACATAAGCCTGCGTCGGTAGCGGCGACCGGGTTCAGTGTCATGATCACTTCACGCCAGGATGACAGGCACCACGACGGCGTGACCGGTGACCCTGCCAGCAATCCCAGCTCCTGCGCTCGAATCACCGGGCAGCTGTGATCGACCTTCATGACCGGAAGGCTAGACACGAAAATGCGTGGTCTAGCCAGGTGACGGCGGGCAGCCCCGGCTCGGTGCAGGTGGCGGGCTCGCCGGTGGCGGCGCCGAGCTCGCGGCCCTGGCGGGCGGCCCGGACCAGCTCGGCGCGGTAGCTGTCGGCCAGTGCCCTGGTCGTGAACGACTTTGACCAGGCCCGCCCGGCGGCATGCCCGACCTCGAACTGGCGTCGGCGGACATAGCGGGCTGCTCTGGGTGTCACCATGGTTGGGGAACCAACGTGACTCCAGGCAAGCCCGTCAATGTTTGAGAAGGGAGCCGAGGCCGACCCGTAGAGTGAGGGAGTGTCCAGTTTGCGCTAGCAGTTCAGGTCTGGGATGGGTCCGGCGGCGATGCGGTTCGCCCGGACGCGGGTGGCCGGGCACCCGGACATGGGTGCCCGGCGGGTGGCTGGGGGGCATGGGGTGACGGCGTTGCGGTTCCCGGAAGAGATCGCGGTCGGCGAGATCGAGTGGGAGGACGCCCTGGAGCCGGGCGGGCAGGGTCATCTGCTCGCCATTGGCGTGGTGGAGGTGCCGGACGGGACTGCGGTCACCCTCGAAGTGAGCGATGTGGCCGAGGTCACCGTCTCCGGCCGCGGGCGGGCTGGCGGCTGGGCGGCCCTCGCGGGGAAGCGGCGGAGGGCAGCCCGGCCCGGCCCGGACGGGCACAGGGTTACCTGGCAGCGCGGAATGCCCGGCGGCGCGCTGGGCAACACCAGGAGCATCTGAGGCGAGCCCGGGGAAAGCTACAGCGTCGAGACCGGTGACGAGCCGGTGGACCTGGAGTTCCTCCGCGACCTGCCCGCCGGCAGCGTCCGCGAGCTCAGCCTGGGCGACGTGGTCCCGGCCTCCTTCGCCGCGGTCGCTCATCTCGCACCGGGCCTGCGAGACCTTCGCCTTTACCTCGACGACCTCGGCGACGACGCACCGGCGGTGATCACGGAACTGACGGCCCTGGAATCGCTGCGGCTCTACGGCAACGATGACGGCCCCAGCCGGCTCGACGACCACGCCCTGTCCGCGATCGCGGACCTGCCCGCCCTGGAATACCTGGCACTCCTCGACGGCTCCTACACCGGCCAGGGCCTGCACCAGCTGCGCCGCCTGCCGAAACTGCGGCACCTGCACATAGAACGAGAAGGCCTGACCGCCCCCATGTTCGCCTTCGCCGCCGCCATGCCCGCGCTCACCCGGCTGACCGGCCTGGACGAATACGGCGACGACGGCCCGATGCCCCCCGCCGAGGTCGACCAGGTCCGCGCCATGCTCCCGCACATCAACATGGACTAACCAGCCTGCCATCGCTGGCACCCTTCGGCCGACCACGCCGAGCGCAGCCCGCGACACCGCCCTCACCCCCGCCCAGGTCGCATCACCCCTCGCCCGCCGCCCTACAACCTCCGCCACGCCACCGTCTCCCTCTGGCGCCGGCGTCCCGCCACCGAAGTCGCCCGCAGCGTCGCCGTCCTCCTCAAGGTCTACGCCAACTGCACCTGACTTGTCACACGATCTGCGGCTTGGGGGCTGGACGGCGCTTTGACGTGGGGTCCAGGCCGGCGGAAACCAGTGGCCTTGAGGATTGCGTCCTGGCCAGCATGATCGAACTCCGCAATAGCGGCGATCACGCCGTCACGGGTCACGCCGGCGTGCGTCACAGAGGCGACCCTATGCCCTGGTTGCGTGGCTTGTGCTCGTTGCTTCGGCGAACTCCAACTCCAAGCTGAACTTGGCGTTCGTTTGGAGTTCGCTGTACTGCCGCTCCTCGGGTGTCCATCACTCGCGATCGATGGCCGTGCAGCTACCGAGGACGCCGCCCTAGTCCGCAGCAACTACGCGCCGTACTGCGACTGTCGTATCAACGAAGGCAGGTTGTCGACCGCTGACCACGCAAACTGCCTACCCGCCTTGAAGCGAACCAGAAGCTTTCTCTCCTCTAGATCGCGCAAATCACTTCTCGCGGTCTCATCCGATACATTATGACTTCGCGAATGAGATTGAGCGGTAAAGACGGTCTGCGAATTCTCGATGGCGTTTTCGAGCAAGGCAAGCTGTCGATAATTGTATTCACCCGGAGTGGAAGCGAGCAGGACGCGCGTTTCTCGCAATTCTCTAACCTTGCGCGCCAAATACTCATCCAAATCGTTTAGCGCGCGTATTACGACGTGTAGGTGATAGAGGAAAAAATAAGTTAGGTCGCCTGAGTCCCGTTCGACATACAAAAATGATCGACAGTATTGAGCCGGGGCCTTAGCGAGAATAGTGGAGATGGTCACAAATTCCATCAACCAATATCCGCGTCGCAACATACTTCAGTAGAAAAGCAGTCGAGCGGTACGGCCGTTCCCATCTTCGAAATAGTGATCGTAACCCATCATAAAATGTAGGGCCAGTGATCGGAGTACGGGCTGAACCCACGAATCATTGTCGTCAGGAGCGTTGGCGAAGTCGCAAATCCCTTGGAGGCGGTCAGGAAGTTGGTCAACAGGTGGAGGGCAGTATATCGGCTGCTCGCCTTGCCATCCCCAAGCCCATACGGCTACGCGTTGATCAGGATCAGGGTCGGTCTGTATTCGGCCGGCCGAGGTTGGATCGTCAAGGGTGTCTTCAGTAACGATGCGCTGAAGCTCACAAATAAGCTCTGGGGTTAGTGCGGTTTCTTTAAGCTGGCCGACGCGGATCATAGCGTTATAGTTGTTTAAATATCATTTGCTCACTGCGGTTCTTTGGCCGTCGTCCTGAACGCAGCATTTCCTTCGCAACCCTACGACTCGTAGAGGCACCTTCAAGTTGAGGGGCAACTCCCTCCTCATGCCTCTCCGTGCAATGTTGATGCTGAACCACCATTCCTCGGGGGGGGGGAGATCCCCCGGTGGCGTCATGTAACGAATTCTGTCCCACGGGTGGTACTTCTGGTTCACTGAGGGCGCTGGCCCGGGCGGCGAGGCACGTGAAGTCGCCAACAGCTGCCACGCCGGGCACGCGTGCGTCGCTACCAGTTGGGCCGGAAGCGTGGGTCCGCGGGCTGCGATTATGCTATAAACAGAATAAGTTGCGCATTAGGGACGCCCGTGAATTATCAGATCCCAGTGGCCTTTGAGGGCGAGGATGCCGGTGCTGGCGGCTTGACCTGGGGGCAGTGGGACATCCTTCCGCAGATGCGAGCCCGGCAGACCTCTTTCAGCATTGGCGGGCCGCTGCCGCAGCCCGATGGCACCACGATCGGCGATGTCGCGGATGAGTTGCGCTTCCTGCTTTGCCGCTACCCGGCGCTGCGGACCCGGCTGGCGTTCACCGAAGACGGCAGTCCTTTGCAAGTGGTGGCGTCAGCTGGCGAGGTGCCGCTGGAGATCGTGGATGCCGGGACGAACGACCCGCTGGCGGTCGCGGCGGAAGTGCATCGCCGCTGGAACGCCCAGGTGTTTGACGAGACGAGGGAGTGGCCGGTCCGCTGGGCGGCCATAGTCCGCGGCGGTACGGTCACCCATGCGGTGCCACTGGTCAGCCATCTGGTGGTCGATGGCCCAAGCATGGTCAGGATACTTATTGACCTTGCCGAACGCAGGCAGGGCGCCGTCGGCCCGGTTACCTCGCTGCAGCCGCTGGCGCTGGCACGCTGGCAGGCCACGCCGCCCGCCAGGCGCAAGAGCGATATCGCGCTCGGGCATTGGGAGCGGCTGCTGCGGGCCATCCCGGCCCGCAGGTTCGCCGGCTTGTCGGGTCCGCAGCAGCCCCCTTACCGGCAACTCTGCTACGAGTCGCCCGCCGCGCACCTCGCTTCGCGGCTGCTGGCGGCGCGCACCGGCACTAGCATGTCGACGGTGCTGCTGGCCGGGTACGCGATGATCATGACCAGGCTGACCGGGATCAGCCCGGCGGTAGTGCAGATCATAGCGAGCAACCGGATCCGCCGTGAGCTGGCCGGCACCGTGAGCCCGCTGAGCCTGCCGGTGCCCTGCGTCATCGATACCGCGGGGGCCAGCTTCGGCGAGGTAGCCGGCCGGGCGTGGCGGCAGATCCTTGGCACCTACCGGATGTCCTACTACGACCCGCGGGAACGCGAGAAGTTTCTCGCCGGGATCGGCCGGGAGCGCGGTGCGGAGGTCGATCTCGGCTGCTACCTCAACGACCTCAGGGGCCTGAGCCCGGATCGGTCCGGCGGTGACCTGCCAGCGCCCGCGCAGGTGCGCGCGGCGGTTGAGCGCTCTAAGCTGACCTGGGGCTGGGAGAGCGAGATCCTTGGCGACAGGTGCTTCCTCAGCGTCAATGACGTGCATGACACGCTGAGCTGCGAACTGTACGCGAACACGTACTACCTGTCGTCGGCGGCCATGGAAGCTTGCCTGCGCGGGCTTGAAGCCGTACTGGTCGAGGCGGCGCTTGACCTCGCGGTCCCGGCTGGCTAAGGCTAAATTGATGGAGCCGGACGAACGTGATGATGATCAGCCCGGAGGATAGAGCGTGAAACTCGCCCGTGATACCTGGCTGGTCTTCCAGCGGCAGATGCTGCTGCTGCTGCGGTCGCGAACCTGGGTGATCTTCGCCTTAGCCCAGCCGGTCGCGTATCTGCTGATCTTCGCGCCGATGCTGAAGGAAGCGCTGAGCGCGGAAGGAGTGACCACCTACGCGCAGGCATACCGCATCTATGTGCCTGGCCTGCTGACCCTGACCGGGGTGCTGGGCGGGCTCTTCACCGGATTCAGCCTGCTCGCCGATCTCCGTTCCGGCATCATCGAGCGGGCAAGGGTCACGCCGGTCAGCCGTCTCGCGCTCGTGCTCGGCCGGGCGCTGCGCGAGGTGTTCATCGTGATCGTGCAGGCGGTGGTGATCACGCTGCTCGCGCTGCCGTTCGGGCTGCGCGTGCCGATCGGCGATCTGCTGCTCGCCTACCTGCTGCTGGCCATGCTCTCGATGATGGCAGTCGTGCTTTCTTACGGCATCACGATGAAGGTGCGGAACGAGACCGCACTCGGGTCGATGCTGAACTCGGTAAGCCAGCCGATCATGCTGCTGTCCGGGGTCCTGCTGCCGCTGACGCTGGCACCGCTTTGGATGCACAGGATCGCTGAATGGAATCCGTTTTACTGGGCTACCAATGGAATGCGCGCGCTGTTCGCGGGGAATGCGGCCGATCCGTCGGTGTGGGTGAGCCTGATCATCGTGACAGTGCTCACGGCGGCCACGATGACCTGGTCGCTTCGCTTGTTCGCGCGCAGCCTTCAGTAACCTGGCCGGCCGCCACGTCGATCCCGCACACGCAAAAGTAGCCGAGCACAGGGTCATAGTCGGCAAGCACCACTCGCTGGCCGCCGACCTGCCAGCCGGCCAGGCCCTCAGCGAACGTCGACCATACGCCGGTGACCGGTCGCCCGGCCGGTGCGGCGATTACCCGGGGCCAGCCTGCCTCGGCGGTGACAGCCGCCGAGCCGGTTAGGCCATTTCCGGCGATCAGGGTCACGTCGGCTCGCCCGCCCGGCAGCCGGGCCAGCTCGGCTCGCAGGAGGTCGGCGGCTTGCGCTGGGCTGACGCCGGGGCGCGGTGAGGTTGCCGAAAGCGCGCCGGCGCCCGACTCGCTCAGTACCAGCACGGCCGCGGCGTGGACGGCGGGCATGGGGGCAGGAACAGGCAGGTGGTAATGCAAGGCAGCCTGCTCGGCGACGACGAGCAGCGCCAGGCCGCAACTGGTGGTGCTGGCGTAGGCGCTGATCAGCCGTAGTGCCGTGTACGGCGCGGCGACACCCTGATCGCAGATCGCGAATGCCAGGGGGGTGCCCGGGCAGAAGCGGCTGAGGTAGGCGGCCGTCGACCGGCCAGGTATGACGTCCGATACCGCGAACGCGAAGACCACGAGGTCGACAGGCTGATCCGCGGGCATCGTCCCGGCGAGCAGGGCCGCCGTCATCTCGCCGTAGGACTGTCCGCTGGCCCGCGCGAACGGCTCATCGCGGAGGGCCAGACCGTAAGGCCTGACCAGGTCGGATAGGTAGCGCCGCAACTCCGGGTCGGCGGCGGCGTCCGAGGACCCCGCGAAGGTCCGGCCGCTGGCCCGGCTCACCCGCAGCGCCTTGCCTGGCGGGCCGGGCGGCCCTGGCGGGCCAGTTCGGTACATGGTTCAGGCCGGGGTCGAGTGGCTGGCGATGTAGTCGGCAAAGGCGCCGATTGTGGTCACATTCCCGGCATCGATCTCCTCGACGTCGATCTCGATCTCGAGCGCGTCCTCAAGCTCGAGCAGAAGCTGGAGCGTCGTCGCGGAACGCAGGCCGAGTTCGGCCATCAGGTCGGTGCTGTCGGTGATGGCCGGGATCGGATGGCCAAGAATCCCGGGCAGGATTTGGCCCGCGTGCTCGAATACGCGCTGCCGAAGTGCGGCGTCGAGATGTGTGGTCAAGGTTCTCGTCCCATCATGATCGCTTCCGGATTTCAGGTTCCGCCGCTAGTGCTCGAAGATCATGGCGGAGAACGTCGCGCCTTGGCCGGCGGCGGCAACCAGGTAGCGATCACCGGCCCGCAGCAGGCCCTGACTGACCGCGGCTTGGTAGTTCAGGAAGAAGTCCGCGCAGAAGGCATGTCCGGTGACCGGCACGTTGCCGAGCACGACGCGCTCGATAGGAAAGCCGATCCGGCGGCACAACCGCTGCCAGGACACCACGTTGACGTTGTGCGGCACGATCAGGCCGATGTCATCGAGGCCGAGTCCGGCCTCGTCGACGGCGCCGAGCATGACCTGCGCCAGCGCCACCGGGTATTCCTGCTCGTAACGCGCCGCGAGTTCGGGCATCAGCTCAAGGCGGCCGTCGAACTCGCCGCGAGAACGCGTGGCGTACCCGAGCATGCGGTCGCTGGCTCCCGCCGCGCGAACCAGGCAGGCGGCGCTCGCCTCGCCGAAGATCGAGGTTCCTGGCACGAACTGGGCATCGCGGGTGAAGGTCTTCTCGCCGGCCAGGACGAGGGCAAGCGCGTCAGGTTCGGCATCGGCAGCCAGCAGCGGCCGGCCAGGTCTATCGCCACCAGCGCCGTCGCGCAGGCGTGGTGCGTGACCGTGAACGCGCAAGCGTGCCCGAGGCCGAGTTCACGGCTCAGTTCGTGCAGCGGGTTGAGCGGATACGGTGCTGCCACCGGCATGCTCCGCGCGTGCAGCACGTAGCTGACCAGGTGTTCACGTCCTGGCAGCGAGGCGAGCCCGGCCGCTGCGCCGAGCAGCAGGTCGATCAGGGTCCCGTCCGGATCCAGGCGGATCTGGTCGAAGCCGTGGAACCTGCGGAACAGCCGGACCTGCATGGGAGTAAGCTCAAGCGCGCTCGCCAGGTCTTCGATCGGCACCGCGCTGGCCGGCAGGTAGGTCGCCACCTCGTCAAGCGCGGTCACGTCACCACACTGCCATGCGCACGGAGGCTAACAACGTGACGAACGTCCCATCTGTCAGGTCACCGGCCCGGATGATCGGATCATACTGCCTGGTAGTTCGGGCTCAAAGATAGTACGTTCAGACGGTGATCACGAGCGAGGACGACCGGATCAGCCGGGGGTTGCTGGCCGAATTAATTGGCTTTCTCGTTCAGGTGACCGGCGAGGACGAGCAATGGGCCGCCAAGGTGACGCGCGAGAGTCGCCTTGAGGGCGACCTGGAGCTGGACAGCATCGAGATCGCGGCCCTCGGGGGACTGCTCGACGGCGCGCACGGCGATCGTCTCAGGCTTTCCGAGTTCGCGGCGAGCCTGGATATTGATCAGATCATCGAACTGACTGTGGGTGACCTGGTGGACTATCTACGAGAGCGCGGATGATCGAGACTAGCGGGTTAAAGAAGTCCTTCACCGCGGGGAGAGGCCGGAAGGGACCGGCAGTGCAGGCTCTCCGCGGGGTCGATCTGGCCGTGTCCAAAGGCGAGATCTTCGGTTTCCTCGGCCCGAATGGCGCTGGCAAGACGACGACGTTGCGGATATTCGCGACCCTGCTCACGCCGGACAGCGGCGAGGCGACGGTGGCCGGCGTGAACCTGCGGTCCGATCCAGCCCAGGTCAGGCGGCGCGTTGGTTATGTCGCGCAAGGGGGCGGCACCTGGGACGACGTGAACGCCAGGGAGGAACTCGTCCTTCAGGCCCGGATGCACGGGCTTGGCAAGGCCGAGGCGTATCGCCGCGCGGCGGTGGCGCTTGAGGCATTCCAGCTTTCCGAATACGCCGAGCGCAAGTGCAAGACGTACTCAACCGGCCAGCGGCGCCGGGTAGATATCGCCCTCGGGGTCATCCACTCTCCCGTGGTGCTATTCCTTGACGAGCCGACTGCCGGGCTCGATCCGCAGAGTCGCGCGCACATGTGGGAGGAGATCCGACGGTTGCGGGAGGAAGGCATGACCATCTTCCTTACCACCCACTACCTGGAAGAGGCCGACGCGCTGTGCGACCGGATCTCGATCATCGATCACGGCGAGATCGTCGCGGAGGGCACGCCAGATGAGCTCAAGCGGGAGATTTCCGGCGACGCCCTGGCAGTGACGATCGACGGCTCCACCGAGGTCGCCGCGAAAGTGCTCGGCGCGCAGTCGTATGTGCGGAAGCTAGAAGCCCTGGACCAGGGCTTCCGCCTGTACGTGGAGTCAGGCGCGACGGCCATCCCGCTGATCCTGCGGGCGCTGGAAGGCTCGGGGGCGGAAATGGTCACGATCGAGTTGCACCGGCCGAGCCTGGATGACGTGTTCCTGACCAAAACCGGCCGCACGCTGCGGGAATCGTGACAGGTCGGAGGACAGGGCGTGAAACTGGCTGGCGATACCTGGCTGATCTTCCAGCGCCACCTGCTATTGGTGGTCAGGGATCGCACCTGGATATTCTTCGCGCTGGCCCAGCCGGTCGCCTACCTGCTGCTGTTCGCGCCGCTGCTGAAGCTTGCGCTGCGCGCCGACGGAGTCACCACCTATACCCAGGCTTACCGCATCTACGTGCCGGGGCTGCTCACCGTCATGGCCATCATCGGCGGCGCCTACACCGGCTTCGGCCTGCTGAGCGAGCTGAACAGCGGCATTATCGAGCGAGCCAGGGTCACCCCGGTCAGCCGCGTCGCGCTGATGCTCGGCCGCGCGCTCCGCGAGGTGGCCACGCTCGAGGTGCAGGCGGTCGTCATCACGCTGCTCGCGCTGCCGTTCGGGCTCCGGGTCCCGATCGGCGACCTGTTGCTCGCCTACCTGCTGCTTGCCATGCTCTCCCTGTCCGCGGTGAGCCTGTCTTACGGGATCACGCTGACCGTGCGCAACATCGGCGCGCTGCCGCCGATGATCAACGCGGTCAGCCATCCGGTAATGCTGCTCTCCGGGGTGCTGCTGCCGCTGACGCTAGCGCCGTTGTGGCTGGTCAGCATAGCCAGGTGGAATCCGTTCTACTGGGCGACCAACGGCATGCGCTCGCTGTTCTCCGGGAACATCGGCGCTCCCGCGGTCTGGATCAGCCTGATCATCGTGCTGGTCCTGGCCACCATGACGATGACCTGGTCGGTGCGGGTGTTCTCGCGCCTGGTCAGGTAGCGGAGGGGACCGGTCATGGCCGAACAAGCGGGACCGACGGCAGCGGAGTTTTACCGCACCATGCGGCTGATCCGGCGGTTCGAGGAGCGTGCGATCGAGCTGGTTCGCTCGGGCGACATCGTGAGCGGCATTCACCCGTGCATCGGCCAGGAGGCGGTCGCCGCGGGGATCGGCGGTGCCCTTCGCCGTGACGACATCATGCTGGCCAATCACCGCGGTCACGGCCACCTGCTGGCCAAAGGCACCGAGCCGAGCAGGCTGTTCGCCGAGATGATCGGGCGGGCGACCGGTGTGGCGCGGGGCCGGGGCGGCTCCTTCCATCCGTCCGACTTCGGCGTCGGTGTGTACGGCTCGACCGGCACCGTGGGCCATGGCGCGCCGATCGCGGCCGGCGCGGCCTGGGCATTGGCAAGGGATGGCACCGACCAGGTGGCGATCAGCATCTTCGGCGACGGTGCGATGAACCAGGGAGCGCTGCTCGAAGGACTTAACCTGGCCGCTTTGTGGCAGGTGCCCGCCATCTTCGTCTGCGAGAACAACCTGTACGCCACGACCCTGCCGGTCAGCACTGCCGTGGCCGGCTCGATAACGGCGCGCGCCACCGCGTTCGGCATTCCAGCGCAAAGCTGTGACGGCATGGACCCCGACCTCGTATTCGCCGCCACCGCCGATGCGGTGGCGCGGGCCAGGAGCGGCGGCGGGCCAAGCTTCATCGAGCTGCGCACTTACCGGTACGAGGGTCATCACACTTTCGAGCTCACCGCGGGACTGCGCTACCGTGACGACGATGAGGTAGCCAGGTGGCGCGCCCGCGATCCGCTTCAGCTACAGGCCGGGCGGATACCTGACGATCAGCGGCAGCGGATCGACGCCGAGGTCAGCGTGCTCATCGACGACGCTGCCCGGCTGGCGCTCGACAGCCCCAGGCTGGATCCCGGCGACGGTCTCGAGTACCTGTACTCCACCGGGCTGCGGCTCCGCCCCGGCGCGCTGCCCGGCTGATTGGCGGCGACATTGGCCGACCCGGCAACATTGGCCGACGCGGCGAGAAAATTGGCCGGTGAAAAAAAGAAGTTGGTGGAATAAGCTCATGCCAAGCCTGTCATATCTGAGGGCGATAAACCGGGCGCTCGGCGATGAAATGGAGCGTGATCCGGCCGTTTTCATAATGGGCGAGGACATACGGCAAGGCCTGACCAATACCACCCTCGGGCTGCTCGACCGGTTCGGCCCGTTGCGGGTGGTCGAAACGCCGCTTTCTGAGCAAGGGTTCACCAACTTCGCTACCGGTGCCGCGCTGGCCGGCAAGCGCCCGGTGGTGGAATATCAGATACCTTTCCTGCTGCTCCTAGTCTTCGAGCAGATCGCGAACCAGGCCAACAAGGTCTCGCTGATGAGCGGCGGGCAGGCCAGCGTGCCGGTCACGTACTTGCTGCCCGCCGCGGGCTGGCGCCCGGCTTGGGGAGCGCAGCACTCCGACCAGCCCTATCCCATATTCGGGCACTTCGGCGTCAAGACGGTGATGCCGGCGACGCCGACGGACGCCTATGGCCTGCTGGTGAGCGCGATCAGAGATGACGACCCGGTCGTGGTATTCGCTCCGATCGGGGCGCACGGCATCAGAGAGCATGTGGTGTACGAGGATCTCGTGCCGGTACCGCTGGGATCGAGCCGGGTGCACCGGCCGGGGTCGGACGTGACGGTACTCGCCGTCGGCCATCTGGTGCATGACGCGCTGGCGGTCGCCGATGACCTAGCCGATGAGATATCGGTCGAGGTGCTCGATCCGCGTACGCTCTACCCGTTCGACTGGAACGGGCTTGCGGCCTCGCTCGACAAGACCGGCAGGCTGGTCGTTCTCGACGACTCCAACCGGTTCTGCGGGCTGGCGGCGGAGATAATCGCCACCGCGGTCGAGGAGATGGGACTGGTCGCGCCGCCGGCCCGGGTCACCAGGCCGGACAGCGCGGTGCTCGGCTGCGTTCCCGACCTCGACCTGATGCTGCGGCCGAACCGGGAGCAGCTCGCCGCCGCGGTAAGGAAGGTGTTCAAGGGCGGACAGTTCAAGAGCGAGCACTGAGCCGATACCCTAGCTATGCCATTAAAGGCGCTCATGATACTGTACGGGAGAATCACCGCCATCGTCGTCGGCTTCCCGCGATCCTCGGTCACTTCTTTGACTCAGACTATTTCGCCCGGAAGGATGCCGCGAGATGATCGACGCTATCCAGCAGTTCATTTTCGAATCGCTGCGGGAGATGGACTGCGATATTGAGGGCTTAGACGCCGGCAGCCAGCTAGGGCCCCGTGGCGCTGATCTCTCGTCGCTGTCGCTCGCGGAACTCGCATTACGCGTCGAGGACAAGTACGGCCTCCGGTTCGCGGAAGAAGAGACGGAAAAACTCGCCGGGCTCACCGTCGCGGAGTTCTGCGCCGTCGTAGCGGAGCGCATTTCGGTGGCGAGTACCTCGGGAGAGTGACGTCGTGCGAACCCCAAGTATCCGGGCCCGGCTGGCCGACGACCCCGATACCGGTGCCGGGAACGTCCTGGCGAAACTGATCGAGCATGGCGCCCCGCCCGACAGCCAGGGGATCACCTTCGACGTCCCGGTCGACGGATATCCGGCCTGGACTCCGCTGACGCTCGGCATGCTGGCCGATCAGGTCGCCGCGCGGGCGCAGTGGCTCGGTTCCCGCGGGATCGGACCGCGCGACCCGGTCGCGGTCTACGTCACCTCGGCGGCCGACTGCCTGCTCAGCTTCATGGCCCTGACCTGGCTCGGCGCCATTCCGGCGCTGATCAACGGCAACATGGGAGCCGACATCGCGGTCGAGTACATCAGGCGACTGCGCGCCGTCGCCCTGATCGTCGACGCGGACCATCGCGGCTTGCTCGAATCGGACCAGGCTGGCGTCCCGCTGGCCTTCGATGCCGCCGAGCTCGGTTCAGGCGATCCGGCCTTGGCACCGGCCCACTACCGGCACGATCCGGGCGACCCGGTGGCGATCACCCACTCCTCCGGCACCACCAGGATGCCCGCTGCCGTCGTGCACTCGCACTCCAGCCTGTTCGCGGCGACCCGCCTGGTCCACCTGGCGACCCCGCGGACCGAGGAGACCGAGCGCACGCTTTGCGTTCTGCCCGCCGCGCATGCCGCAGGCATCATCAGCCACCAGCAGGCGCTCTGCAACAGGCACGAGCTAGCCTATCTGTCCGCCCAGGGCGGGCAATTCGGCGGCAGCGGAGCCGTGGTGCTCGACGCCATCGAGCGCTGGCGTCCGACCGGCGTGTACGGGTTCGCGGTGACCTGGGCCGAGCTCGCGCGCTTTGACCTGAACCAGCGTGACCTGAATTCGGTCGCGCTGTGGTTCAACACGGGCGACTGCGCGCACGAGGCTCACGTGCGCAAGCTGGTTGAGGCCGGCAGTCACCTGGAGATGACCAGGGCGGGTGTGGCCAGGGTTGCCGGGTCGAAGTTCATCGACGGCATCGGGTCAACAGAGATGGGGCACTCGGCATTCGAAGCCGTTCATCGCCGTGGAAGCAACCGGTACGGCCGCTGCGTCGGCAAGCCTTACAAGTTCGCTGACATCGCGCTCCTCGACCTGGGCACCCGGACGGAGGTACCGGTAGGCCAGGTGGGTCAATTCGGCCTGAAATCCCCGACCCTGGCCCTTGGCTACTGGAACGACTCGGTCACCACGTACCGCACCAGGTTCGGCGGCTACTATCTCACCGGCGACCTGATGTACCGCGACGAGGAAGGTTACTACTACCACGTCGACCGGGCAGTTGACGCGGTCGACCTGGGCGAGGGCAATTGGTTGTATACGGCGATGTCAGAAGAACGCATCCTGGCCGGCTGCCCTGACGTTCGCGACTGCACCGTCGTTGCCAGCAAGACCGCGGGCCAGGTGGTGACCGACGTGCTGCTGATGCTCGCTGCCCGGGCCGATCCGGGCGCCGACCGCGGCGACGCGATCCGCGCCGCGCTCGGCGGGCCGGCGGCCGCGACGCTCCGCCGTATCGTCGTCGTACCTGAAGAGGAGATCGTTGTCGGGCCCACCGGAAAGGTGCGCAAGTTCCTGATGCGGCAGACCCTCGCGGTGGCGCCGTGAGCGCGATCGCCGGCGCGGGCCGGCCTGCCGGGCCGGCCCGGCCATCCGCGCGTGCCGCCGTCATCACCGGCATCGGCCTGTTAACGCCGGTCGGTAGCGACCTCGCCGACGTGTTCGATGCGCTCTGTACCGGGAGATCCGGTCTGGGGAGGCCGCCAGACGACCACCCGCTCGCCGGAGTGCTCGACGTGGTCGGCATCGTGCCGGGCATCGACCCGACCGCAGTACTGCCCGCCGAGCAGGCGCGGACCGTCGACCGCTACATCGTCATGGCCTTGGCCGCGGCAGGGTGCGCGATGGCGGACGCCGGGCTCGTGGTCGGCCGGGACGTGGATCCGTTCCGCACCGGCGTGATCGTCTCCGGCGTGGGTGGCCTGGCCAGCCTCGAGGCGACTGCGGTGGCCCGCTCCCGCCGCGGCCGGGTCGCGGTCAGCCCGCACCTGCTCGGCGGGATGCTACCCGGCATGGGAGCCGCGTATATAGCGATCAAGTACGGTATAAAGGGTTATAGCTCGTCCGTCGCGACGGCATGCGCGGCGGGCGCCCAGTCGATAGGCGAAGCACTGCGGCTGATCCGAGTGGGCGAGGCCGACGCCGTGATATGCGGCTCGAGCGAGGCTCACCTGTTTCCCACCTTCGCCGACGCCTTCGGCAACGCATGGGCACTGGCGCGCGGCTGGCAAGATCCAGTGGCGGCAAGCCGGCCGTTCGACCGCAGGCGCAACGGGTTCGTGCTCAGCGAGGGAGCCGGAGTCCTGGTGCTAGAGCGCCCTGAGCACGCGGACGCACGGGGCGCGGCAGGCTACGCGGACGTGGTCGGCTGGGGCATGACTACCGATGCCTATCACCCGACGACACCGAGCCCGGACGGGTCAGGCGCGGCGGAGTGCATCAGGCGCTCCCTGGCCGATGCCGCGATCACCGGACCTGATGTTGGCTACCTCAACGCGCACGGCACGGCAACCAAGCTAGGCGACGCGTCCGAGGCGGCGGCGATCCGCGCCGTCTTCGGCGGCCACACCGCGTCGCCTACCGGAGCCGCCTGGACGGCTGGGCCGCCGGTGAGCTCGATCAAGGGGCTGACCGGTCACATGCTCGGGGCGTCGGGCGCGGTCGAGGCCGCGGTGACCGCGGCGGCGCTGATCCGCGGCACCTTGCCGCCAACCCACAATCTCGATGACCCCGACCCGGTCTGCGAGCTTGATCACATCCGAGACAAGCCGCGCCAGGTCGCCATCGACTACGCGCTGTCCAGTTCGTTTGGATTCGGCGGCCATAACGTCAGCCTGGTCCTTGGCCGGCCGAGCACCAGGCTGGTGCGATCGCTCTGAAGGCCGAGCACCAGGTTGGCGCGATCGCTCTGAAGGAAGTCATCGTGGGATGAGCCGGTTCCTGTTCGTGGTTCCACCGCTGGCCGGGCACGTCAACCCGGCCGCGGCGGTGGCGCAGGCGCTGCTCGGCCGCGGCCACGACGTGGCGTGGGTCGGGTCACAGGCACGTCTGCGCCCGCTGCTCGGGCCGGCGGCGACCATATTTCCCAGCGGCATGCGGCCGTATCGAGGCCGGCTGGATACCGGCACCGCCGCGGTCAAGTCGCTGTGGGAAGGCTTCGTCATCCCGTTCGCGCGAGCTACGCTGCCCGCCGTCGACAACGCCGTGGCGGCATTTCGTCCCGATGTGGTAGCGGCCGATCAACACGCGCTGGCCGGGGTGCTCGCGGCGCGGCGGCACGGCCTGCCGTGGGCGACGCTGGCGACCTCGACGATCGAGCTTGCCAGGCCCTTTCGCGACCTGCCCAAGATCGAGGCCTGGATCGGCGGGCAACTCGATGCGTTGTGGTCCGCCGCCGGGTTGCCTGGCGAGCCCATCGACCTGCGTTTCTCGCCCTACCTGGTGATTGTCTTCACCCCGCCGGCGCTGTGCTCCTGCTGGTCGTTTCCCGAACATTTCGCTCTGGTCGGCCCGGCCCTGTCCGACCGGCTGGCTCAGCCCGACTTTCCGTGGGACTGGCTCGACCCTCGGCGGCGGCAGGTGCTCGTCACCGTGGGCACGCTGGCCGAGGATGTTGCCGCGGACTCGGCGCACTTTTACGCCAGGATCGTCGAGGCGATGCGGCCGCTGGCCGGCCGGCTGCAGGGCATCGTGGTAGCGCCCGCCGGAGTGGTACCGGATCCGCCCGCACACGTTCTCGTCCGGCCGCGGGTGCCGCAGCTGGCGCTCATGCCGCACCTGGACACCGTCGTCTGCCATGCCGGCCTGAACACGGTCGGTGAGGCCCTGAGCTATGGCATTCCGCTTGTCCTCGCCCCGATCAGGCATGATCAGCCGATCAATGCCGCGCGGGTGGTGCAGGCGGGGGCCGGCATCAGGGTGAAGTTCAGCCGGGCCAGCCCGGATCGACTCCGCGCCGCCGTGGCGGAGGTACTTGACGATCCGGCCTACGCGCAGGCGGCCCGCCGGATACGTGACTCGCTGGCCACGGCTGGAGGCGGGCGCGCCGCGGCGCAGCGCCTGGAGCGACTGGCCCGATCCGCCGGATCGCGTGAGGAAAGGTAGCGCAATGGACGACGAGACGCTGTTCGCTGACTGGGACTGGGAAGACCCCGACGGGCTGACCGGGCTGATGGCGGACTTCACCGCCAATCTGGCCAGATGCGACTCGCTTGAGGTGGTCACCGAGGCACTGCCGGTGACCCGAGCGGACTTCCTTGCTCTCGGCCTCAGCGGAGTCGAGTTCGCCGCGTTCAGGACCAGGCACTCAGCCGGTCTCGGCACCGACCTGGTCGGCCAGCACAGCGAGGACCTGACCACCAAGCCAGGCAAGGTGTACCTGGTGAACGGTGAGAGCCATTTCACCCAGCTCGACATAGCCGAGCCGCTGCCGTTCGACGCCGGGTGCGTTGACTGGGTCTACGCGGAACACCTGATCGAGCATGTGCCCTTGCTGGCCGGCATCCGCTGGCTGACCGAGGTGCACCGGATACTCGCGCCGGGCGGCCTGCTCAGGCTGACGACACCCGACCTTGGCAAGTATGCGGCCAGCTACACGGGTGGCGACGGATTTCTCGCCAAGCACCGCCGGAGATTGCGCACGATGCGAGTGGGACCGCCGATGCCCGAGCGCGACGCCTTCATGTTCAACCAGCTCTTCTACCTCTACGGGCACCGCTGGATCTATGACCTCGCTGAGCTGACACACGCGCTCGGCCGAGCGGGTTTCGACCCGTCGGCTGTGCGCGAGCGGGCCTACCACGAGGGGGACCGGCCCGATATTGCCGCGCTAGACAGCGTGCTGCGTCGCGACGAGACGATGTACGTCGAGGTCACCGTGCCCTGACCGGGCAGCTTGCCGCGCGCTGGCACCCCGCTGGCTGCCTCCTGGGGAAATTGGCGGTTCCCGTCAGGCAGTGCCCGTGGCCTGAACGGCGAACCCGGCCGGCCGCTGGTGATTTCGTGATGTTTGCGGCATGCTGTCGCAATGAGGAAACGCGCTACCGTACTGGCCGCGACGCTAGCGACGCTGGCTGGTCTCGCTGTGCCCCTTGCCAGCACATCAGCGCAGGCGACACCGGCGCAGCCGCGTATTTTCCCCTCCGAGTGGTGCGGGAACCAGGCACCGCCGTGCGTAGTGTCAGCTTCGCGCAACGGGGTCGCGATCACCGAGAACGATCCGACCTACGCCGTATCGGCGTCGGGTTCCGAACAGTCAGACGGTGAGTTCCTCACGCAGTGGGGGATCGGTGACGCGCTGATTAAAGGCACCTACGAAACCCTGGCGCCCGCCGACACGGGGGTTCCGTTCAGCATCACGATCAATGTCGGCAAGCACAATCCGCGGGTCGCCGACGAGTACGCGGGCGGCGCGAGCGTCACGCACACCTTCAACGGCAGGGCCGGCACCTGGGACGTCACCGTTTCCGGCACCGCCGTCGAGCAGGGAGTCAACGCCGACTGCAATGCCGTCGCCTGGACCTGTCCCCCGGACGAGACCAACACGATCGTCGCCTTCCAGGGCGAGATCGGTGACTGGCAGCAATGGTCAGATTCAGCCCAGTGGAACGACTTCGACGGCCTTGACCAGTGGACGAACGCCGAGCTTAGCGAGATACCGCCGGAGATTACCGGGAACCCGCTGAGCATCACCGAGGAGCTGGGCAACTCTCACGAGCTGAACGGCACGGTGTTCGAGGGCTTCTGGGACGCCGCGCTGCCGAACGCGCTGCTCGTGGACATGGGCATCAACGACCCGTCCACGCTTACGCCCTCCGGCATCTCGGCCAGCGTGGGTACGGGAACCGTCACCGTTACCCCAGGCCCGACATCAACCGAGATCGCGATCACCGGGATCACGTTCTCGCCAAGGAAGGTGCGCATCAAGCGCGGCACGATCACGCCGAGCGCCCCGACCCGCCTCAGCACGCGCCGGGCCTCAGCGAAGGTTGGCTACTTGTCCTTCCGTGCGGCCCGGCCCCGTGGTTCCTTTGTTCGCTCTTACCAGGGCCGCTGCCAGGCCGCGCATCACGCCACTCGCGAAGGGCAGGGCACCAAGTCACCGGTGAAGATCACGTCCCTGGCCAAGGGAGTCAAGTACACCTGCCAGGTCAGGGCCAAGGCCTCAGTCGGGTACGGCCCCTGGTCCGCCAGCCGCGAACTGGCTAGCTGACCGACGTTCAGGCCGGGTGGGCTGACGGGGCTGGGCTGGCCGCAACGGTGGGCTCTCGATGTTGTACGGGGCTGGGGTCCCTTGCGCAACGTTGCCGCTCTGATGCTGCTCCACCCGCATCGATGGCTCTGACTCACATAACGTGAAGGTAACGGCGTCAGGTGCGGAGCGCTGTTCCGGGCGACCCGGTTCCCGGCTCTTTCCGCTCCCGGTGTCCGGTGCTCGCTGTTGGGGTCGCCCGCTCCTGGCGCACCGGGCACCTTGCCGCGGCCCCGGACCGCAACCGCAACCGCAACCGCAACCGCAACCGCAACCGCAACCGCAACGATGGGACATCGATGCTGCTCAGCCGGGCCGGGCAACCGCAACCATGGCCCATGGATGTCGTGACCGCAGCAACGATGGCCCATAGATGCGGTTGCCCGCCCCCGCCGGACAGAATTCCCGCATGACATCGGGGTGCCGCCACGCGTCGTGGTGCATCGGCAGCATCGCGCCAAGCGCTACCACGGCGTCAGCGGCCGCGTCGGCCAGGGTACTGGCCGACGCGGCGCGCTCCCGCAGCAGTCGCAGCACCAGACGGTGCGCGATCACACGCGCTCGTTCCGCCAGGAACGCCGCGGCCTCCTCTTCAGTGAACACATCAACCGGCACCGCCGCCCCGAGGTCCGCCAGCGAGGCACGGGAAGTGGTCACTACCACCTGAGCCAGCCCCGCGGTCGGCAGGAACGGTCGCAGCACACCGGCACTCAGTGCGTTATCGAGCACCACGAGACACCGACGACCTCCGTCGTTCTCCAGCCACCTCCGTACCCTCACGGCGGCGACCTCGGAGTCAGGATCGTCCTCGGCGAGGCCAAGCGCCGCTGCCAGCTCTCCGTACCCAGCCAGCAAGCTGGCTTGCGACGACGCGTCCATCCAAGCCACTACCGACCATCCCTGGGCCAGCCGCTGACGCGCGAGAGCCGCTGCGGCCTGCGTCTTGCCAGTGCCGCGCAGTCCCGTCACCACCAGCACGACAGGCGGGTCGCTAGGTATCCGGCCCGCAACCAAGCGGGCCTGGTCCGGCCGATCCTGGTATGCGGCCGACTTGCGCGGGATATCCCCGACCACCACCTGGCCTGCCCCGGCAGATCCCTGCCCAGGTAGCACACCCGGCGCAGGAGCCGCGTCCAGGATCCGCCGGATCGCCTCAACCAGGCGTTTGGTCGCCGCGCTTGCCTGCCCGCCAAACAAATCCGCACGCTGAATGCCGCCTAGCGTCCGCCCCCCTCCCAGGTCAAGATCAGGCAACTCACACTCGTCGAACCGGACCGGAATCAGCCACGAGTCCCCGGCCCGGCGCAACCTTGACTGCTCCGCCGCCAGCGCCAGTTCCGCGTTCTGATATCCGCTAGACCGCGCCACGCTGCGGCTAGAAAAGCAGGCCAGGAACACCAGCGCACCGTCGGCAATCGCCCGCCGGATAACAGCCCGCCAATCCTGGCCCGGCCACAAATCCGCTGTGTCCCGCCAAACCGGGAACCCGGCACCGCGCAGCACGCCATCCAGCTCGTCAACCCAGGCCGAATCCTCGCGGGCATAACACAAGAACACATTCCCGCCCGGCCCAAGGTCGCCCATGGCACCCCAGCATAAAACGCGGTCTGGCGTACCGGGCCGTCAGCCGGACAGCGCGAGCCTCGCGCATTGCCAGAAGACGCTCACGACGGGCAACTCCGCGTTCAGGGGTCGCGTGAAAGATCATGGTCCTTTTCTTTCAAAAGACCAGCGGGGTGACCGGAGACGCCCGGAGCGCCTGACCAGGAAGTCAACCGGGCAGCGGTGGTTCCGCACGGCCGACCAGCCGCATCGCTGTCCCAGGACTCCTGACATAGGGCGAAATTAATGCAAGGTTTCGCGGCTGCTGCAGCGGTGCTTGGTGGTTTCCTCGCACTAGCCGATGGCGATCGGTCCGGCCGGGCGCGGGCTAGCGTTCCGAGAACCTGGCGAAACGGACTAACGGGCTCAATTTGCGTGAAGCGGTTGGGAGAGCGCCAAAGGCAAGGGCCGCCCCGAGCCACGCCGCAACAAACATCCATGGGCCGTCGATGCTGCTCAGCCACGCCGACCAACCGCAACGGTGACCCAGCGATGCGGTTCCCGCAACAATGATGGCCCACCGTTGCTGTTGCCCGCCGCGGCCCAACAGCGTCTGTGGGCCATCCTTGTGGTTAGCCAAGCCGAAATGTCCATTTAGGCGCCATCACAATGGCGACCATCGCCTACCCGCGGCCGGAGATGGCGTCCTAGTGCCGGACGGGCTCTCACATCCACCAGTCGTCGGGACCCGGGTCACCGGTGGAAGGGAATAGATCGTCGTCGAGGGCCATACTGCCGGGAAGGTCGTCGGCTGGCCGCTGAGTGCGTGCCGTGGGGCGTTGCGGCCAGATGTGTCGGTGGTAGCACTGCTTGCACACGCCGGGCGGACAGTTCTTGTAACGCCACGGCGGGCGCTTCTTGCAGATGCGACACGTTTGCTTGCGCTTTCTCGCCACCCTCCCAGATCTTGCCATCTGACTAGGGCTCGGCGAACCTTCCTTGACGGCCAAGCCCGGCAACCGCTTGACTGTAAGAACGGCGAAAGACGGACTTTTTCGTGCTCTTCTCTTCAGCCGTCTCCCTGCTCGCTGGACTCCGGCTGGGCAGCCAGGTGGGCGCCTACGCGGCAGCGAACGCCGCTATCGACGCGATCGGAGCCTATCGCCGCGCGGCCGGACTGCCCGGCACGGTCGTCAACTGGGGCTACTGGGCCGAGACGGGCCTGGCCCACCGGCTGAGCGAGGGCGCGGGCCAGGAGGTGCGACCGCCTGGAATCCTGCCGATCCGCCCGATGGAGGCTCCCGCCCTGTTCGACGCGATGCTCGCCGCCGACCGGCAGATGATCTATGTGCCTGCGGTATGGGAGGAGTATGCGGGCCATGCGCAGAATGACGCCCAGGCTCCGATTCTCAGCGAAGCTGGCCAGGGTTCTCGACCTGCCGCCCGACCGGCTGGACCGCGCCAGCCCCCTGAACCGTCTGGGCGTGGATTCGCTGATGGCCGCGGAGTTGCGGGGGCAGCTTCGCCGGCAGAGGGGTTACGACCTGACCATTCCCCAACTGCTCAAGACCGCCGGCCTGCGCGACCTTGCCGCGCAACTGCTCGCCTCAGATCCCGCCTCCGATCCGCGGCCATGACCACCCCTCGCAGCATTCTGCTGACCGTTGCCACCGGAAGCCTGGGCAGCCACATCCTGGCCGCGCTGCTTGACCGTACCGGGGCGACGGTGTACTGCCTCGTCCGGGCTGACGGTGCCGCCGAGGCCAGGGACCGGCTCGGGCGCAGGCTCGAAAGTCTGGGCGAGCCCGGCCTGCCCGGCGGGCCGAGACTCATCGCGGTCGCCGCCGACCTCGAGCGCCCGGCATTCGGATTAGATAGCGAGCGCTACGACGCGTTGGCCGAATCCGTCGATGCGATCATCCATTGTGCCGCGAACGTCGATCTCAGCGGTGATTACGAACGATTGGTCCCCGCGAACGTGGACGCCACCAAGTCCGTCATCGCACTTTCCAGGCGCCGCGCCACGCTGGCCGGACGACCCGCCGAGATCCACCACGTCTCTACCATGGCCGTGCCAGATCTATTCGAGGCCCTGCGCCGGGCCGGTCATCGCCTGGACCCGGTACCGTCGCAGGAGTGGTGGCGCCGCGCGGAAGAGCGTCGCGACGACCCGCTGCTGCAGCCGTTGCTCGGCATGCGCGCCATAGCGGCGTTTGTCGTCAGCGACGGCAGCGCCAGCCAAGTCCCCCTGGTCAGAAGCGACGCCACCTGGTCGGCTCTCTCCGACCTCGGCCTGAGACCAGGGCCGTTCGGCGCCGAGTTCCTCGACCGCCTGGTAGCCCAACTTCCGCTGCCTGCCCCCCGGCGCGTGCCTGCGGGCGCCGGCCGCCGCCGGTTCGCATCGACGCTCTGGCGCATCCTTTGCTCTTCCATCACGAAGACTACTTTCCCGACGCGGCCGGCAGCGCGACCGCCGCCGAACAAGCCGGATACGGCATGTTCTGGACCGCCGAGGAACGGTATGACGCGCTGACGGCCGTAGCCGCCGCCGTGCCGGCGACCGCGCTTCCGCTCGGGACGGCGGCGGTGCTGGCCCTGACCCGCAGCCCCCTGCCGGTCGCGCACGCCGCCCACGACCTGCAAGCCGCCTCTCGCGGCCGATTCATCCTTGGCCTGGCATCCCAGATTCCGTTCCCTCTGAAGTACTCAGCGCACTGACCTGCTGGTTCCCGGCTGCGGCAACAGCAGCGGCGGGCTACAGGTGAATCTCTCTTGTGAAGTGAGTTCTGGTCGACTGCCCGGGGTGGTCAGCCCATCGCAGCACTTGCAACCCGGCCCCCGGAACTCGCTTCGCGTTTCCCGGCATTCCGGGCATCTGCAGCAATTGACCGGCCAGGAAAAGCAACGATGGCTCTGGCGTACATAACGTGAAGGTAACGGCGTCAGGTGTGGCGGCGCCGTTCCGGGTGACCCGGGTTCCGGCTCTTCCGCCCCGGATCCCGGTGTCCGCCGTTCAGGTCCCCCGACTCCTGGCACACCGGGCACCTGGCCGCCAGCCTGGGCGGCAACCGCAACGATGGGACATCGATGCTGTTCAGCGGGACCGGGCAACCGCAACGATGGCCCATGGATGTCGTTCCCGCAGCAACGATGGCCCATAGATGCGGTTGCCCGTCCCCGGCCGGGCAGCATCGGTGGCCCATCGTTGCGGTTCGCCGCGCGGATCTGCCCGCTTCGCCGTCGCCGCCGGCCAGACCGGGGCCGCCCCCGGCGGCCAGAGGACCTGCGGCCGCCGCCAGTGCGGATGATTTGCCGGTATTGCGGCTTGTCTGGACGGTACTGTCCCAGTGCCACCGGGAGGGACTTGGCCCTGAACACCAACTCGTTCTATCGCTGCTCGTCATTACCATCACGAAATGTGAGCCAGAGCCGCAACGATGGGACATCGATGCGGTAAAGACGCGTTCACGTGTGCCGCGTCGGTCGTAAGCAGCCGCAGCCCGCCACCTCGGCGCGAGCGGCCAGGGTCTCTTCTGGGACGCCTGCCGCCTGACTGGCGCGTTGAACCGGGCAGGCGGCCCGCCGTAGTGGTCGCAGGTTTGGTGTCAGTCGCGCTCGTCCCGTATTCCGCCGATGCGCGGAATCCCTTACGATTCCTCTATGGCGTGGTTGGAGACCATCCCCCGAGCACGGGCTACCGGGGCACTGGCTAAGGCCTATGCGGCCATGGACGACCGGCCGATGCCGCCGGTGTATATCCCGTCGCACGGTGATGCCGCCGGGATCATCCGTGCGCACAGCCTTGACGCCGAGTTGCTCGCGAAGACCTTCAGCGTCTCGGGTGCGCTGGCGGCCAGCGGACTGGCCTGGCCCGACCGCGAGCTTCTCGCGAGCGTCTCCTCGCGCACTAATCAGTGCTTTTATTGAACGTCTGCTCACGCAGAGTTTCTGCGTGTCGCTAACGGCCAGTCCGCGGAGTCCCTGGCCGTTCTCGCGGGAGACGACGCCTACCTCGGGTCGCGTGGCGCTGCTCTCGCGCGGCTCGCGGTCACCCTGACCGCCGAGCCGTGGACGCTGAGCAGGGACGCCGTGGATGAGGCCGTCAGCGAAGGCCTCGACGAGAATCAGCTCGAGATCGCTTTCGGCGTCATCTCGATGTTCAACTACTTCACCAGGGTCGCCGACGCGACCGGCATCGAGTTCGACTACCAGACTCCGCTGCCCGCTTTCAGGCCCGACCTGCGCCGGGCAGCGGCGCCGCGCCCTGACCGTCCGGCCGTCTCCGGCCGAAGTCCCGGTCGCCGTCAGCCAGGGAACGAGCGGCTGCGCGGGGCGTGGGAGGCCTGGCGGATTTACCAGTTTGAGGGAGACGGGCCGCTAAGCCGGGGCGAGCGCCGCCTGCTGGCGGCCGTCGCCGCCGAGGAAGCTGCCGACTGGGAGTACGCGGAAGCTCTTGGCGGCGCTTCGGTCGCGGAAAACGCCCTTCTGGTCAACTTCGCCAGGAAGCTCAGCCGCGAGCCCTGGAGCATGGAGCCGGACGATCTGCAGAAATTGCGGGCCGGTGGCTACTCAGAACTGGCCATCCTCCGGGCGATCTCGCTGATCGCCCACCAGAACGCCGACTCTCGCCTCGCCCTCGGCCTCACCTTCACCGATGGCTAGCACCCTGGCCTGACTTGGCTGCTTAACGCTGGCGGGCGAGCGCTATATCCTGCGGTGGTGCCTGCTTCCGGAGCGAACGACCGCTCCGCTGCGGTGCAGGCCCTCCTTGCGGATCTGTGCCGCGCACCTGTCGTCGTTGAGCGCTGGGAGCGTCTTGAGCCCTGGGCAGTGGCGCGAGTAGTGCTCGGGGGGGCTGGCGCTGGCCGGACGGTTATCGTGAAATGGGTGCGGGCCTGCCCTGCCCAGGCCCGCACCGAACCCTGGCGGCTGCGTACGGAACTGGCCGCGCTGCGGTTCTGTCCGAGGATCTGGGGCTCGCGCTTGCCCCGCGCGTTGTCGCCGCCGACGTGCCGGCCGGGTTCCTCGTTCTTGAAGACCTTGCGCCTCGTGTCGCCCTTGACCTCCTCATCCGCCGCGACGGCGCCGCGGCCTGCCTCGGTCTGCTGGCCGTCTTCGCCCGCGCCCGCGGCGAGCTGAGCGCGGCCACCGCTGGTCAGGCCGGGACTTACCGTGCGCGGTGCGCCGCCCTGGGGTTCCCGGCCCCGGCGGGTGACGCGGAGGGCCGGCTCGCCGGGCTCTGGGACCAGGGACACGAAGACGCCGCGGCCCTCGGGGCACCCATCGCCGGACCGGCCGCATCCGAACTGGCCGCGGTGATCGGGGAACTGAGCGCGCCAGGCCCGTTCCTGGCCCTGAGCCATGGGGACGCGGAATCCAACAACATCCTGGTCCGCGAGTCAGGTCCCGCCGATGCCCGCCTGATCGACTTCGAGGCTGCCGGCTACGCCCACGCCCTTACCGACGCAGTCTGCCTGCACGTTCCCGGCCCGGGATGGATATCCGTCGGCGACCCGGGTGCCGCCGGAGCCCACCGCGCCCTGCCCAGCCTGGCCGGCTGCGCCGGCGCACGGCCGAGGTGCTCCGCCGCCGCTGGCCCGACGCGGACCTGGACCTCACCGACCCGGCGAGGTTCCCGCCCTATACGCCGCGCCGTTAACCTGCGCTAAAGGTTCAACCACGGGTCCAAGATCACAATCCACGCTGGACTATTAGCCAATTAAAACACTAGGCGTTGATACGCGAGGAATGACCGATTAATACCTAATGGATTGGACGAAATATATCACATGGGACCATTTCGATGCGGAAGCACATCTGGTCTTGCCTGCCATGATTAACTCTGCTTTAATGCTTTGTAAAAGTAGAACCAAAACAGTATAGGGAGGCTATTATGAGCACCGGCGAAGACTTCGTTGTGCATTCTTCCGAGGTCGGGCCTCCCGATTGCCCTAATCCGTGCTTGGTACGCATTCCGGAAAACCCGCCCGATCACGAGCTAACCACGGAAGCGAAGCGGACCTATACCAGGCCAATCGCCCGGCCCAAGCATAACCTGACGGTCCCCGGCGGCTGGATCTACTGGCTAAGCTGGGGCAGCATCTCAGCGGGCGACTGCACGATGGACGACGCGACCGTCTATCTCTATCCAGACGGCCAAATATTCTTTCAGGCCTATACCCTAACCTCGTCGTCAGGTGATGTATGGATCGTTCGCGGAATCACGTTCTCCGATAGCGAGGGCAATCAAATTGGCCAGCCAGTGGGCCAGCACGATGGCATGAACATGGCCTGGGAAGATAACTGGTATCCGTTCGCGTTCTGGGACGCTATCCCCGGCGTCGATCCTGAGGCGGCGGCGCAGATTCGCGGCGCGTCGATTACGAATCACTGTTAGCGGAGTGCCGGGCAAGCGATCGTGCCGACCCGGCCACGCCGCCGGCGCCCACCGCGCTACAGCATCCCTGGCTCTGGCTCACATTTAGTGAAGGTAACGGCGTCAGGTGCGGAAGCGCGGATCCGGGCGACCCGGTTCCCGGGCTCTTCCGCTCCCGGTTCACGGTGCCCGCCGTTCAGGTTCCCCCGGCTCCTGGCAGCCGGACGGTCTTGCCCGAGCACCAGGGGCACTTCGGGGTCGTTTTTACGGCACCAAAGTGCCCCCGGTGTCCACAGCCGGGATGACGGGTCGCCCCGGATGTCAGGAAATGCCGGGAACGGCGGGGAGGCTGAGAGCAGCGGGTCAGTCCGATCTTCGGACCCGGGTATCTCGGGCAAGCCAAAGCAGCGAAGCCGGGCAGCCGCCGTTCGCAGCGCAACACCGCCCCGCTCCCCGCCGCCACGAACCGGGCATTCACCGCAAACCGGTCCGCCGCCGGCACCCAGAGGATCGGCAAGCCTGCTTTCGTGGAAACCTCAGATGGCATTCCAGTCGGGGATTCCACAATCATGCGGGAGCCTGCCGGCGCACCCCCGCGACAGCAGCTTTCAGGCCGGAACCAGCAAAGCCGGAAACTCAAACCGACCCACTGCCCGGCCGAGGCCGGGAAAGACTGGAAGACCAGTCCCGCCCGGACCACGCCGAGGAGCTGACCAGAACTCACTCCAGCGCAAACGCACCCACGACCCATCGTTGCGGCTGCCCGCCCCCGGCGGACAGCATCGCTCGGGCATCGTTGCGGTGAGCTGAGCTGAAATGCCGCCGGCCAGGGCCAGTGCCCTCGCCAGGGCCGGGCCGGGTGAGTCCGGCAGGCAGTATCAGCCTCATTGATGGATCGCTGCCGGGGGGCTTAGCCGTTGCCGGGCTTGAGGAACAGCCGTTGCCACGCGTCGCTGAGGTAGCTGCCGAATTGATCAGATGACCAGCCGCGGTCGCTGACGAGCAGGGTCCAGTACTCCGGGCCGTTCATGCTCCAGACGATGTCGGCGATGTCGTCATCGGACAGATCTGCGCGCAGCTCGCCGGTGGCGCGGAGGTCGGCGGCAAATGCGCGCATGTTGCGGGCTCGTCGCTCGCTGATTTCGCGCCACGTTGCGGCCGAGTCCTGGTCGGTTGCGGCGGCGTCGCGGAGGGCCAGGTATACCGGAGCTAGGCGGGGCTGGATATCGACTAGGGCAGCGATGTAAGTCTCGATTTTCTGCCTGGCGCCCATCGCGGCCCGTACCCGTGCCACGTAGTCGCGCTGCTCGGCAGGCACCGCCTGGTCGCTTCCTGAGATTGCGGTCTCCAGGACTTCGCGCAGCAAGGCGGGCTTGCGGCCGACGGTCGCGTACACCGTGTCCACGGCGACCCGGGCGCGGCGGGCGATGTCCGCGACCGTCGTGACCGTGTACCCCTGCTCGATGAACAGTTCGCGAGCGGCGTCCAGCACTGCCCGCCGGGTCGCGATGGCCTGCTCGACGCGGCGCGGCGAGTTGTAGGGCTTGCGCTGCCGCGCCTGGTCCGCAGCCATGACTCGGCCTTCCTCCGCCTATTGATCCGAAGACACCACGGGTCATTGTCATCCCAGGAGCGCACCGGGGCAAACTGGGCCGCCGACCATGCGGCCAGCGGTCCAGTCACGCCAGTCAGGCGGCCAGCCGGTCGAGCACCCCGGTCTGGGCAAGTACCGCGAAGCGGTGCCGCACGCATTCCGCACGACTGGCACCCTGCCAGTGCGGTTCCTGGCCCTGACCCTTCCAGGCGGGCTGCTCGGCATCTACGACGAGGTCGGGATCACGGCCACCGAACGACGCCTGCCCGATGCGGGGGTGTCCGATGCCGACATCGCGCGCTGGCTCGAACTCAGTCCCCGATACGGGCTCCGCGTCGTCGGCCCGCCGATCCCCGAGACCGACGCATAGGTCCTGAAAACACCTGCGTGCACGGACTGCATTATGTCGGCGACAAATCGCCGTGCTGACCCGCGCCGCGGCCTCGCTGGCACCTGGCGGCCTGCTCACCGCCGATCTGGATCTAGCCTCTACGCTCGAAAACGCTCGCAGTTAGGAGGGCACCTGCATGCCGACTGTGTGCAGGTAGCGCAGAGCCTCCGCGTATGAGCCAATCAGGCTGGCTTGGCAGTAGGGCAACCCGAGTTGCTGGCAGAACTCTCTGATGATCGGCTGGGATCGGCCAAGGTTCGGGCGAGGCATGGACGGGAACAGGTGATGCTCGATCTGATAGTTGAGACCGCCGAGGGCCAGGTCCGTGAACCAGCCGCCACGGACATTGCGGGAGGTCAGCACCTGCTTGCGCAGGAAGTCATGATCGTCTTCCCGGCTCAAGATGGGCATGCCCTTATGGTTGGGGGCGAAGGACGCACCGAGATAGAGGCCGAACAGGCCCTGCTGGACCAGAATGAACACGACCGCCTTCACCGGGCTCAGGACGACGAAGATGATCCCAAGGTAGGCAGCGAAATGCACGGCAAGCAGGGCAGCCTCCGCCAACCGGTGTTTCCTTGTCCGGCTCGACAAAGCCACGATGCTGGCGACATGGACGCTGAAGGCCTCGGCGAGCAGCATCGGGAAGAACAGCAACGCCTGCCTGCGGTACACGACCCTGTACAGGCCACGGCTCAAACCAGCCTGGCCGGCTGTGAAGGCCACGGCCCGCATCATGATGTCCGGGTCGGCACCCTCAGTGTTCGGGTTCGCGTGATGCCGGTTGTGCTTGGTCACCCACCAGCCGAAGCTAAGTCCTATGCTCAGATTGCCCATCAGAACGCCAAGGACATAGCTCAGGCGGCGGCCAGCCGAGATCTGCCGGTGCCCGGCATCGTGTCCGAGGAAACCAAGCTGGGTGAACATGACGGCGAGATAGACGGCCAGCGCGAGCTGCCACCAGGAGTTCCCCGCCAGCACGAACGCGACCCAGCCTGCGACCAGCAGGAATATTGTGATCGCGATCCGCCAGGCGTAGTGACCCGTGCGACGGTCAAGCAACCCTGCCTGCCTGACTGCGCGAGATAGCCGGGCATAATCACTGCCGCCCGACCTGGCTCTCGGCCCTTCATCCGCTAGGGCTGCCAAATCGGCCTCGGTCGATTGCAGCCAGGCCATAGATGCGCGCTCCTCCGGCACCGGACTATCCGGCCGCCATCGGCCGGTGAAACCGATGCCTCGGTGCTCAGAGTACTCCCTAGCCGCCGCCCGGCCGTGCCCGGTGTCCAAGCGCGCATCAGCCAAGTTGAAGCGTGAGCGGAACATCAGGGCCACGATGGTGTTTAATAAACTCGGTTGTAGTCGAAGTTCGTGACGGTGTCGTAGCGCCAGCGAATTTGACCGCCGGCGCCGTCTTTGCCAAAGCCCGGCCCTGGACACACAGGCGGTCGCAGCAGCCCAGGATGCACATCCGTGGATTCTGATGATCGTCTCAGTAGGAGAGAACACAGTGCCGCAGGGAACAGTCAAGTGGTTCAATTCGGACAAGGGCTATGGCTTCATCGCCCCCGACGACGGCACGCCCGACGTCTTCGTGCACCATACCGCGATCAAGACCGACGGCTACCGTAGCCTCCAGGACAACCAGCGGGTCGAGTACACCGCTAGTCGCGGAGCTAAGGGCCGCAGGCCGACGAGGTCTACCCGATCTAATCCCGGCCGGCCGGTTCCTTCCTGGCCTGAACCTAAGCTTCGGTTAGCTCGCCAAGACAAGGGCCAGGCCCGCCGGGGTGCCTATGCAGGCGGTCCCGGCGGGCCTGGCTTGTCTCGGTTAGTGCTTGATGATGAAGGAGATCTTCTGCGTGATGAGGTCTCCGGTCATGGTGACCGTGTAGGTCCCGGCGGCCCATCCGGTCGTGTCGATGCTGGCGGTGACGTTGCCGTTGCCGTCGGGCCCGTTCAGGGCGACCGGCGTGGCCGAAACGCCCGGCCCGCTGACCGTCGCCGACACCGTGTCCCAGGTCTGGCCAGGGACGGTCGAGGTCGGGTCGGCGAACGGAGGACCGGTCACGCCGAACTGGCCTTGCAGCGGCGGGAACACGCCGAACCCGTCCTCGACGCCAGTGCCGTTCGGGGTCCGGCCGGGGATGAACCCGGTGCCGGTCACCGTCACGGTCTGCCCCGAGGTGGCCTTGCGGGGCGAGGCACTGCCCGCCCGCTCCAGGGCGAGCAGCAGGTGATGCGCCTGCCGGGACGGCTTGGCCGTGCCCGGTACCGAGTCAAGCTGGCTCACCAGCGCCGGCACGAAAGCCGGTGCCCAGATGGTGCCCCAGCCGGACGCGATGTCATACCCGGTCCCGGTCGCGAACCCGGTCACCCCGTATGCGTTGTCGTTATAGCCAGCCGGGACGTCGATGATGCCATCAGCCGCGCCCATCGGCCCGATCGCCGCCAGCGCCGGGTTCACGGTGCCCAGGTTCGCGTGCCGCACCTGAGTCGCCAAGGCCAGGATCCCCGCGAACGTCGGCGACGCCTGCGACGTCCCGTCCGAGGCGTCCATCGAGATATCCGGATCCGCATAGCCGGTCAGGCCCGCCAGCGCGGGGATGCCCTTCTGCCACGACGGCTGCGGGTAGAACACCGACACCCCCGCGCTCTCAGCGTCCGAGTGAGTGCTCGGCGCCGTCCACAGAGCGTCCGGGGCCGTTCGTCCCGCGACCGTGGCCAGGCCCGCGTTCGGGATCGTCCCGCCCACCGCGGTCACCCACGGGTTATCCGCCGGGTGCCCGTCGGTCACGCCGATCGCCGGCGTGCACTGCCCCGTGTTGAACAGCACGGTCGGGTCGGTCGGGCCGCAGTCACCGGAGGCGAACATCACCGGGATGTTATGCGCCGCCGCGTCAAGGAACGCCGGGTCAAGTGAGTGCACCGCTGCCGCCGCGGACGAGCCGGGGTTCGTCGGGTCGCCGGTGAAGTCGCCCTCGCCGTCGCCGAGGCTGACGGTAATGATATCGGCGAGATGCTCGTTCGCGATCGTCTCGATCGCCTGCGCCACGCCGGGCCAGCCCTGCATCCCGATCGTCTCAGGCACCGCCGGGTGCACGAACAAGATGCTCGCGTATGGCGCCATCGAATGAATTGCCTCCGCGTCCAGGCGGTCCTCGCCCGTGGAGCACTCGATCTGGCACGTAAAGGCCGGACCTGCCGGAATCTGCACATCCGAGATATTCACCGGCGGCAGGGACATCTGAGTGTCATAACTCGACATCGACGCCGCCAAGCCAGGATCCGGGTTAGTCACCACGTAGGCGACGGTCACCCCGGCGCCGTCGATCCCGGTCTTCCACAGGTCATTGACCCCGTAGTCGATGATGTCTTCCTGCGCGGTCGGGTCAGGATCCCCCAGCCGCAGCGACTTATGAGCAGCGATCTTCGCCTCAATAGCCGCGAACGTCGCGTTCGTCGCCGCTATCCGCTGCGCCTTCGGCGGATACGGCAACGGCGCCCCGGCATGCCCGGTCGAACCCAGCGCGGGACCCGCCACCAGAGCACTCGCCACCAGCGCAGCCGCAGCCAAGCCAGCAAACACCACAGACCTCACGACCATTCGATGGCCTCCCCACAATAACGGCCTGCACCGTAGCCTCATTGCCATAACCAGACCAGCAAGCCACCAGCCACGCTAAACGGAACATCCCGCACCAGACAAGCCCTAGCACTTCCTTAATACGACCGCTTGAGCGCGGCGACGAGGGCGTCGACCGCGCTGGCCTGGCTATAGGAGGTGAGGCCAAGGACCGGACCGCGCCAGAGAAAGCCGAGCTCGCGGCCGGCCCGGGTGTCATGCGCCTCGATCGATCGAGCTTGCGCTTCGAAAAAGCAGTTGAACTCGCTGGTCCTGGCCGTGACGGCAAGTACCTTGAGATCTCGCGTGAAGATTCCCTTGAAAGACTGGACGTCGCCAGGATTCTGCCCGCATCCGGCTTGCGGACAGGGCTCACGCAAGATCCCCCCAGCGGTCAGGTGGCTGATCGCCGCCCGCGCGATGGCTTCGGCCCCGCGAAGCGGCCCCGAGGCGCCGGTCGCCAGGTACAGCTGAGCAAGCCCGGCGAGGATCACACCCTGGTTGTAGGTCCAGGTTGGCTCGTGATTGTTCACGCACCGCGCGTCGAGGCCGTCATTGACCAGGTCGCTGCCGTTGATCAGGCCACTGCTCTTGAACCAGGCCCACTCTGATTCCGCCCAGTGCAGGTATTTGGTGTCTCCGGGGATGCTGTTATGCAGCCAGGCGGTCAGCTCGAGAAAGACCTCGTTAGTGATCGCGTTCTTGTACGTCCTAGCTGTCGTCCACCACACTCCGCCGCCGCACGTGCTGTCCCAGGACTGGTGAATGTAGTCCGCGTCGGTCTCCGCCATCGCCAGGTACTCGCTGGCCCGCGGCCGACCGGACCGGGTGAGCTGGTAGGCCTGCAGCCAGGCCAGCCCCCACCAGCCCGTGTCGTCGTTGTAGGCATTCTCGAAATCAGTCTGCGCGTAGCGGGCGAAAGAGACCGGAATGGCGATCTCGTAGGAACGATCCCCGGTTGCCTGCTGATAGGTCTCCAAGGTCGACAACGCGACCGCCGATTGCCACCAAGATCTGCCAAAGCGTCCGGTGCTGCTGTTGTACGAGGCAAACAGCCTGGCCATGCCGGCCTCCTGGGGACTCGCCGCCAGAGCCGGAGCGGAGGCCGGAGCCAGAGCAGCGTCAGCGGCCAGGGCAACCGCCACGACGGCGATGGCCAGGGCGCGCAACCTGGCCAAGTCCCGGCCTAAGATCGCGCTAGCGCGCTGAGCAGCACGCCGGCCATCACCACCCGCTCAGCCGAGCGGTTCTGCCAGTCGTGCGGCACGCCCGGCTGCTGCACGACCGAGTCGCCAGGGCCGAGCACCACTTCCTCATCCCCGACCACGAGGACGACCTGACCGCTGATCACGGTGACGTAGTCAAGTGTCTCCGTCGCGTGCGCGTCCTGAAAGCCCTCATGCCCGGGGTCGGACGCCAGGTCGCCGTCGACCGGGGCGATCTCCACGATCCGGAAGCACGTCCCGCCCGGCGGCGGCTCAAGCTGCCAGGCGCGAGTCGAGGTGTCGGTGTCGGCCGCCGCTGGCGGTGTGCGGTCGGTGACCCAGAGTTCCGTGGTGACGTAACGGCCCGCGTGGATGACGGTCGGGGGCTCGCCGCGATGGACGACAGCAGGCTTGCCCGCCGGGTCGAAACCGGTCACCACTCTGTTCATGAGACTCTCCGCTACTAACGAACTCCACCCGATTTGACCGGATCACAAAGTGTAACGTACATGATGTCCGGAGGATACGATAAGCTCGTGCGGGATAGCGAACGTACTGCCAGCCAATATGACGCCATGGCCGCCGATTACGGCACTAAGAATGCAGAGGGCGCGTACAACGCCTATTACGAGCGTCCGGCTACGATCTCGCTGCTCGGCGAGGTAGCCGACCGCCGGGTACTTGAAGTCGGCTGCGGCCGGCCTGCTGACGCAATGGCTCGCGGACCACGGCGCGGACGTCACGGCCATGGACGTAAGCGAGGAAATGGCCCGGGCAGCAAGCGCCCTCGTCGGTGACCGGGCCCGGATCGTAGTCGCGGATCTAGCCGAGCCGCTCACCTTCATGCCGGATGCCAGCACGGACCTGGTCGTCGCATCTCTCGTGTTCCACTACCTGCGTGACTGGGCTGGCGCACTGCGCGAATTCAGCCGGGTGCTCACGCCTGACGGCGCCGTGGTGTTCTCGACCCATCATCCGGCGATTGACTGGCAGAACCACAGCAGGGACGACTATTTCGCCGTCAAGCAAGTTACCGAGACCTGGCATGTGCTCGGTAAGCCATATGACGTGACTTTCTGGCGAAGGCCGCTCACCGCGATCACAGCGGCGATCTGGGACGCCGGATTTATCATCGAAAGACTGGTCGAGCCCGAGCCGACTAAGGAAACCAGGCAAGTAGACACCAAAGCCGACGAGTGGCTCAGGAAAAATCCAACCTTTATATTCTTCCGCCTCAGAAAGTCACTGTGAGGATCCCGCCTAATGCCTTCCCGTGAAGTGAGTCAGTTCCACACGGCCGTTTACAGCAGCGGCGCCGCCTGCGTAGGGTGGTCGGGTTGTTCTGGGAGAGTTTTCGGCGGTCCGTAGTGTTGTCAGGTGTTAGACGGAGGGTTTTCGGTGGCTGGATGTAGAGTTGTCGCTCCGGGAAGACTAATCCGTGAAATACGCAGAAAAGTCTTCCGAAGGCGAAAAGCCTACATCGAGCCACTGAAAAGTCTCCGCTGGGTAGCGGAAAGTCTTCGGGAAGCGAAAAGTCTTCCTCCTGGGCCTGAAAACTCTTCCGGGCGAGGCCACGTCTCAGCCGGCCAGGTTGGCCCGGTAGGGGCGGCTGCCCGAAATAACTGATATCCCCGTATTTCCGCATCCACGCAGCGGACTACCGTGCACCACCTGTCGTCACCGTCACGTTGTATGCTCCAGAACCGCATCGCTGGGCCATGGGTGCGGCTCTTCCTGATGGAGCTGGGCCGGTTGGCTTGGAGTTGATCTTCAGGCCGCTGGGCCTGCCTCCCGGCTCGGAACCGCCGCGTTGTGCCATCGCCGGGCCTGCCGCCCACCGCTGACCCGGCCTCCATCAGGAAGAGCCACACACCTGGCCCATCGTTGTCGTTGGCCGCCCTGCGGCTACAGCATCTATGCCCAATAGATGCTGCGCTGACAGCAAGGCAGCGCCATCGTTGTCGTTGCCCGCCCACCGCGAACCGCAACCATGGGCCATCGTTGCCTCGCGCACCTGGAAATGCTTGATGACCAGGGGGACGCGTGACATACCAGACCACTGCCGGGTTTGACACGGCACTGGCCAAACTACCCGGAGAGCATCGCCGGCTTTTTGTCGACAGCGTCCGGAGCCACCTGATTCCCGCACTCGCGGCTGGGGCACATCGCGGCGACCAACCATGGCCCAGACGCCTCCGGATACACAAGATCGGCGAGGCTTACTCGCTGACCTGGCTCGCCGTCGGCTACCACGACATCTACCAATAGCGTTCCTGATCCTCACAGACGAGAGGTTAGCTCGGCCACAATGTCCGCTGCGGATTGCGGCTCTCTGGCGAGGGCGACGCTTTGCCCGGCCCACATGGAAAGCGCTTCGATCTCACCGGTAGTTCCGGTCATCGGCGGTGCCGGTTCGTAGCGGACAATCGCCTCACCGGACCCGAAGTGCCCGATCACGTCGCCGTTTCCTGGCCGCTGACTGTCCGGGGGGCAGCCAGCGGCCTCCCAGGCCCTTGCCGTTGAATTGCGGAGGGCTCGATGGGGAGAATCGGGCCACCCGACGTCGTAAAGATCGGGATACCATTCCGGATCGGTTTCGGCCGCCGCTACGAGCCGGCGCCGGTAGTCCTCGTGGATGGGCATCTCCTGCGCCAGCAGGAACCGCGTACCGAGCCACGCGGCCTGGGCGCCAAGGGCCAGCACGGCGGCGACTCCGCGAGCGTCGCCGATCCCGCCAGCCGCGATCACCGGCACCGGCGTCACCGCGTCCACCACCGCGGGCACCAGCGGCAAGGTCGCGACCTTGCTCCAGACATGACCGCCGGCCTCCCAGCCCTGCGCGACGATCACGTCCACGCCGGACGCGACCGCCCGCCGTGCCTCCTGCGCACTGCCGACCGTGAGCATGACCAGCCCTCCGGCCTCATGCACACGCCCGATGTAACCGCTTGGGTCACCCCACATGAAGGAAACGATCCGCAAGCCGGCGTCAAGAGCCTGGTCAAGGCGACGGTGATGATCTTCGGTGAGCACGAAGTTGCCGCCAAACGGCCGCGCCGTCAGCGCGGCCGTGTCCCTGACGACGGCTCCGGCGTCATCGGACCAGGTCAGTGTCACCATCCCGAGCGCGCCGGCGTTCGAGACCGCCGCGGCCAGTTGAGGAATGGCGGCCATGGGTGCCTGGACGATTGGCTGCTCGATCCCGAGCAGCTCGCATACCGGCGTGCGCACTGCCTTCGCCGCGGGGTCAGACATACGAAGTCGGCGTCGACCCAGGGGACCGCCGGTCCCAGCCGTGGAACTTCGAGTAATCGCCAGCGTCCCAGGCTTCGCGAAGGCCGGGAGCGCTCAGGTCCCAGTCCGGGCGGATCTCGGCGGTTGCCGCGCGCAGGTCACGCCACAGGTCAGGGAACGACGGGCGGCCCCAGAACCAGTAACCGTTGTAAATGCTGTAGACAACGAGTCCCGGGTTGAGCACGAGCGTGTGCGGGATCATCGGGTTGTGCTCTGGGTCGGTATATTCGGCGATACCGAGATCCTGCTGGACGGTTCGGCCTGGATCCGACAGGAAGGTCCATTGGGCACCTACCGAGGCCCGGAACTCCTGCAGAGTGTGATGATCATCGGTGGCGATGGTGGCGACCTGGGTGTACGCCACCGCGATCTTGGAGTAATTAGCCGCGAGTTCGAGGTGCTGCTGATGCTCCTTGGGACAGTAACCGCCGCGCGCCAGCGTGAGAATCAGCGGATCACGGCCTTGAAGGTCGCTCAGCTTACGCACCACGCCCGCCTGATCAGGGAGAGCGTAGTCAGGAAACACGCCGCCCGGCCTGATGTCAGGACGCATCAGATCACCGCCCCTCAGCTGGTAACTGCCGCACAACCTCCCACCTTCTACCCAGAAGCACCAGACCCACACCCCGGCAGAACCCCTCGGCGGGCAGGGGCTGGCGGCCGGCGGCGAGCCGGGCCGGCGGCCCTGGGCTGGTGGCCGGCGGCGGGGCCAGCCTGGCAGGCGGTGAGCCCCAGCGTTGTCCCTGAGCTGGGGCCAGGACCCCGCTCAGGGACAACGCTGGGCCTGCGGTCAGGAACGGGCGACCCGGTATGTGTTATATGCCGGGTTCTCGGGGGCGGGGCGGGGCGGGTGGTCCGGTCCGGTCCGCGCCCCCGGCCGGGCCCGGCGCGGCTCATGATCACGGAGCCTTTTCGGGTGATGGAGCCTCTTCCGTAAATCCCTGACACCGCTCCATCACCCGAAACCCCTCCACCGAAATCACCCCGACGACCCCGCCAACACCCACATCACCCCTCGCTCAATCCCAAAGAACCGCATCGGTGGGACATCGTTGCGGTTCGGCGGGCGCGGCGAACGACAACGATGACCCATGGATGCGGTTGCCGAAGCATCGATGGGGCATCGTTGCGCTCAGACGTCGGCCGGCAACAGAATCGCTGGGCCATCGTTGCAGCCGGTCCAGGCTTTATGGGTGTTTTGTCCGCACCACTGATCTTGGTGGCTTATTCGGCGCCCAGCTCGGGGTGCGTCCAGAAAGCCAACCCGTACAACGTCGCCGCGCGATCGCGACCTTGTACGGTTAACCGTTCCGTGAAAACCCGCAAAACATCCCATAACCTCACCGGAAGACACGGCAACCCGTACAAGGTCACCAGACCGCAGCGACCTTGTACGGGTTCACTTTCCGGACTCACGCAAAACGCCCAAACTTTCAGCCCGCCACCCAGCGCACGCACCCCGGGTCGGCCCGCCCCCGGCCAGCGACTTCACCCCGCGCCACCCCGGCCGCGACCACCACAAAATAAGCCACCAGGACCACCACTCGCCCCGGCCGCCCCGCCCCGCGCCGCCCGCCCGCCCGCCACCGCCCGCCCAGCACCGCCCGCCCCGGCCGCCTCGCCCCGGCCCCGCCTAGCACCGGCCGCCCGCCCAGCACCGCCCGCCTCGGCCGCCTCGGCCGGGTACCCCGGCGTGTCCGTCGCGGACGCTAGCTTGGCGCTTGCGCGGCGTCGAGGAGAGCGGCTGCCGCAGTGCGGGCCGTGGCGGCAGACGTCGGGTCATTGTCCATTCGCGCCGATTGTCCGCTGCCGTCGTAGAGAAGATGCAACTGCCGGGCGAGAACGTCGGGCTCAGGCACGCCCGTCTGGGCGGCCAGTTCCGTCAGCAGTGCCCGCACCCAGCGGCGGTAGGCGCAGGCGGCTTGCTCGGCTACGTCTCCAGGCTGGGATTCCGCGCTGGCCCGTGCGAACGCACAGCCTCGGTAACCGGGCCGGGCGAACAGTTCGGCTTGGCCTTCGAATACGGCCAGCAAACGCTCGCGAGGAGTGTCGTAGCGTTCGATCGCCCGGCTGATGGTCTCGACCACGCTGGCCTGACGAGTGTCCAGGTAGGCGCGGACCAGCTCATCCTTGCTGCCAAAGGTCTTGTACAGCGAGGCCTTGGCCACGCCCGCCTGTTCGATGATGCGGTCGATGCCGACGGTGTGCACGCCCTCGTTGTAGAACAGTTCGTTAGCCGCGGTCAGCAGCCGTTCGCGCGCCGACGGCCGGACCACGCTCGCTTCCCTGACAGCCATCGTGATGGCCACCTTCCTAGACAGGGTTATCTACTTTAGTGCTCGGTCGAGACACTGGCCTGATCACGCCAAACAGCGCCAACGCGGCCAACGCGATCACCGCCGCTCCGTAATAGCGGGTTGTGCCGGTCAGCCCGAGACCGTGCACCACGCCCACGCCGGCAAGGACGGCCGGCAGGCCGAGCCCGAGATAGGAGACCACGTAGAGCAGTGACACCACGCCGGCCCGTTCGTGCGGCGCCGCCAGCGGAACCACCGTGCGGATGCCGCCCTGGAAGCCGCTGCCGAAACCGGAGCCGGCGATTACGGAGCCGACGAAGAAAACGGCCACGGATCCCACGCTCACGGCCACGACGGTCACGGCCACCCCGGTCACCAGCGCCGCGATGCCAACCAGCATCACAGTCCGGGCCGGAGCCCGCCGCGCCACGATGATCGCGACCACGGCCGAGCCAGCCAGCGCGAACAGGCTCAAACTGCCGAGCACGACCTCGCCAGAGCCGGTCAGGAGGTGCACAAGCGCCGGGCCAAGTGCGCCATACAGGCCGGCCAGCGCCCACACCGCGAACAGCACGGGCGCCGCGGTCAGCACGGGAACCCGCAGACCTCGCGGCAGGCTGATCTCGGGCCGCAGGCTGGCCAGCGCGCCAGGCACCCGGCTGACAGTCTCGCGCATCGCCGTGATCGCGACCGCCTGCAAGACCAGCACTGCGATCAGGACCAGGTAGATCAGGTGGGCGGGGTCAGGCAAAAACCGCACGGCCAGCGCGGACAAGATCGCGCCGCTCGCGGTGCCCATGCCCGGCGCCACCGAATTGGCGAACGTGCCGAGTTCGCGATCCATGTCAAGCATGGCCGCGCCGATCGCCCCGAGCGCCGCGCCGGTTGACAAGCCCTGTACTACGCGGGCGGTCAGCAGCGCGGGCACCCCGGCTGCGGTCGCGAAGATCACCAGCGAGCCCGCGTGCACCACGATCGCGGCCAGCAGCACCGGCCGGCGTCCGACATGATCCGACAGCTTGCCAAGCACTAGCAGGCCAACCAGCACCGCGATCGCGTACACGCCGAACACCACCGTGGTCGTCATCGGCGTGAAGTGCCATCGGGCCTGGTAGATCGCATACAGCGGAGTAGGGGCGGCGGAAGAGGCCAGCAAGGTCACGATCAGCGACGCCAGCAAGAAAACCGCCCGCCGACCGTCAAGCCGGTGAGCACCCACGACCCGCCGCCGGGTTCCCGCCAGTTCGGTAACGCCCGGTCCCGGTCCTGCGCCGTAGCCTGTCGTGGTCATGTCCGGCGACCGCCTTCATTGAGTAGACCTGTCTGTCTACTTAAGAGTAGGCAGACAGGTCTGTCTTGTCAAGGGCGATTACCTGGCATACCGGGAACAGATGCCTTTCAGGGCATTAATGGTGGCCCTATCGGTGGGGTCCCACGGCCCGCCAAGGTGGGCGTTATCGGACCAGAATGTGTAAAATGCGAGCCCGCGCGGACCATAATCGTGCAGCAAAGAGGCAATCAGCTTGAACCAGGCGGGCCGCGCCGACCGCACAGGGCAGTTGGTTTCTCCTATCACCAGCCAGGGATAGCCGCGGACCTTGTCCTTAGTTCTGGCCAGCTTACTGAACTGTATCCATCGATCAATAGGGTGCTGCCAGCGCGGATGCAGCCGGACGCCAAGGTTGCCGTAAAGGTCGAGTCCGTAGAAGCCGAGATTCGGCGGCAAGTATTGCATCAGATACCTCAGGTCTCCGCCGCCGAGCAGGCATCCATAAGTCACATTCGAGCCCCGGCACAATGCGTTCATCTTGCGGTGCATCCGGTAGACGTTGGCTGGCGTCAGGTACCTCTGCCTGTACTTCAGGCTCAGGACCTCATGCCAGGCGGTGAGCATCGAGCCAGCAGGAGCGCCAGCGATCATGTCGCGGATCTGCTTGTCAAGCTGGCCGTCAAGCAGCTGACGGAGATCTGGATAGACCGACATCAGCATGCGAGTGCCAGGGCCGTAAATTGGCCAGGGCGTCGGGAAGACGTTGACGTTGGCTCCGCCCCCGCCCGCGTAATAGCGAATACCCCTGAACTTGCACGAAGAGCCGAGTGTGGACGCAATACCGTCGTAATCGGCCAGGTCTGATCCGATAATCACCTGCTAAACCTCGGCTCTCGCATTTGGGCTAGGGCAAACGGCTATCGCGAACCCCGTGAATCTGGCTGGCGGAACTGTCGCCACGAGCGCGGACGATATGACGACGCTCGGGGACGCTGGTTGGATGACAAAGCGCAGGAATTCGCGGCGCAACTGGGGCGCCGGCTGTTGATGGGAGGGGCCGGGGCGGACTAACGTGACCGCAAAGGTGATGGGGTGGAACAGATGAGGCGACGCCGGGTCGTGGTAGTTCTGGCTAGCGTGGTTGTGATCGGGAGCGGTGCCCTGCTGGCGGGTGCCTGGACCGCCTCAGCGTCCGCGGCGGTCCCCGCGGTCGGTACGTGGGGCAGCGCGACCCAAGTACCCGGCCTGGCGGCCTTGAACGCCGGCGGGCGCGCCGAGGTCCTGTCGCTGTCCTGCGGCCCGGCGAACGACTGCGCGGCCGGCGGTAGTTACGAGGACCGCCACCAAAACCTGCAGGGATTCGTGGTCAGCGAGCAGAACGGCACCTGGGGAAACGCGGCCGAGGTACCTGGCCTGGCGGCCTTGAACGCCGGCGGGCGGGCCGAAGTCCTGTCGGTGTCCTGCGGCCCGGCCGGGGGCTGCGCGGCCGGCGGGTACTACTACGGCCGTCACGGTCAGCAGGGGTTCGTAGCCAGCGAACTCAACGGCACGTGGAGCAAGGCGATCGAGGTACCAGGACTGGCCGCGCTGAACACTGGGTTCGCCGAGGTTTTGGCGGTGTCCTGCGGCCCGGCGGGAGACTGCGCGGCCGGCGGGTACTACTACAACAGTCGCGGTCAGCAGGGGTTCTTGGTCAGCGAACTGAACGGCACCTGGAGCAAGGCAATCGAGGTACCAGGACTGGCCGCGCTGAACACGGACGGATCCGCTGAGGTCGTGTCGGTGTCCTGCGATCCGGCCGGCGACTGCGCGGCCGCTGGTAACTACAAGGATTCCCGTAAGCACCATCAAGGTTTCGTGGTCAGTGACCTGAACGGCACCTGGAGCAAGGCAATCGAGGTGCCAGGACTAGCTGGACTGAACTTGGGCGGGCAGGCCGGGACCACGTCGGTGTCGTGCCCGTCGGCGGGCAACTGCACGGCTGGCGGGTTTTACAAGGGCCGCCGCGCTCAGCAGGGATTCGTCCTCGGCGAACTCAACGGCACCTGGGGCCAGGTAGCGGGAGTGCCCGGCCTGTCCACGCTGAACCTGGTTCTCGCCGCGGTCTCCTCGGTGTCGTGCCCGTCGGCGGGCAACTGCACAGCCGGGGGGTATTACCAAGATCACCACGGTCACGGGCAGGGATTCCTAGCCAGCGAGGAGAACGGCACCTGGGGCAGCGCGATCAAGGTGCCAGGCCTGGTGGCACTCAACGCGGGCGGGTCCGCCAAGGTCGTCACGGTCTCGTGCGGCCCGGCGGGCAACTGCGCGGCCGCCGGGAATTACCTGGACAAACAGGGTGACCAGCAAGGATTCGTGACCAGCGAGCAGAACGGCACGTGGGCTAAGGCGGTCGAGGTACCCGGCCTGGCATCCTTGAACACTGGCGTCGCCCAGGTCTTGTCGGTCTCGTGCGACCAGGGCGGCAACTGCGCGGCTGGCGGCTACTACCAGGACCGCCACAGGCACGTACAGGGCTTCGTCATTAACCAGAGCTGACCGACTCCGCTACTGCCGCCGCGGCTTGGGTGATGATGGCGGCGGCGGCCGCGGGTTGAGACAGGTAGATCGAGTGGCTGCCAGCGGCTTCGGTGACAGTTGAGCCGGTCCGCTCTGACATCACTCGCTGGGCCGGCGGTGGGATCATCTTGTCGTCGGTCGACACGAGGTACCAGCTTCGCTTGATCCGCCAGGCCGGCTCGGTGATCGCTCCGCTGAGCGCGTTCACCCCCCATGGGACCTGAGAGTCGGCCATGAACGCGGCCTGCTCGGTCGGCAGGTCTCCGGCAAAGGATGCGGGGAACTTCTCGCGGTCAAGGAACAGGAAGCCATCCTTGGGCGGCAGGATCGGCGGCTGCGGTCCGCCGGCGGGAAAGCCGGCAATGAGCGTGTTGACCGACTCGCCCTTGTCCGGGGCGAACGCCGCGATATACACGAGGGCCGCGACCTGGTCATGAAGGCCCGCCTCGGTGATCACCGCACCGCCGTAGGAGTGGCCGACGAGGACGACCTGGCCGTCAAGCTGGTCGATGACCCGCCGGGTGAGGGCGACGTCGTCTTCCAGTGACAGGGTCGGGTTTTGCACGACGGCGACCCGGTAGCCTTCCTTCGTCAGCAGGTCGTGCACTGCCTGCCAGCCTGACCCGTCAACGAACCCGCCGTGGACGAGCACGACGTTTCGCGCCCCTGAATCGCTGCTCATGATGCGCTCCTTCGCTTTGCGCCTGAGTCCTGGCTCATAAAATGACGCTAGGTGCGAGCGGCAGGGGATCGCTTCTATCAAATGACGGATGTCTGCTCTGGCTAGCGGGCATGGCTCCGCAGTAGATTCTCTGGCTGGGAAACCATGGGAGCGAAGCAATGAGCGATTTCGCGAGAAGCCGCGGCAGGAGCCAGGTGGCCGTGCTCGGCACAGGGATTATGGGCTCGGCCATGGCCGGGAACCTGCTCAAGGCGGGCATGAGGACAACGGTCTGGAACCGGTCGGCAGCGAGTACGGCGGCTCTGGCCAGGAGCGGCGCGACCGTGGCGGGCTCGCCTGCCCAGGCCGTCGGTGATGCCGATGTTGTGATCACGATGCTTCCTGACGCCGGTGCCGTGTCATCGGTGATCTTCGATGACGTAGCCATGGCCTTCCCCGATAACGCCGTATGGGCGCAGATGGGCACTATCGGCGTCGATGCGACGCTGGACTTCCAGGCCAGGCTGGCGCGGGCGCGGCCGGAAGTGGCTTTCGTCGACGCTCCGGTTTCCGGCAGCAAGGGACCGGCTGAGACCGGGCAGTTGCTGATCCTCGCATCCGGCCCTGATTCTGCCCAAAGGGTCGTTACGCCGGTGTTCGACGCGATCGGCCGCAAAACCGTATGGCTCGGCGAGGCCGGGGCAGGCAGCCGGATGAAACTGGCCGTCAACGCCTACATGTCAGTGCTGATCGAGGGCGTCGCGGAAGCCCTGGAACTGACCAGGCGGCTTGGCCTGGACCCGGCCAAGCTCGACGAGGTCATCGAGGGCGGACCGCTGGACGCGCCGATCGCCGACGCGAAGCTTTACAAGATGGAAAAAGGCGACTACGCACCTGAATTCCCGCTCCAATGGGCGCTCAAGGATGTCGACCTCGCCATCGCCGCCGCCGGGCAAGACACGCTGCCGCTGCTCGCCGCTCTCGCCGCCCAATGGCGGTCAGCGGTCGAGGCCGGCCACGGCCGGGAAGACGTCAGCGCAGCCCGGCTCGCCCTCGCCGATGACAAAGGCTAAAGACCGCCAGGCGCCGTCGAGCGGATGAACCGGGCGGCTCGCTGCGGCGGCGCGGATCCGGGCGACCCGGTTCCCGGCTCTTCCGCTCCCGGTTCCCGGTGTGCACCGTTCAGCCCCCCCCCCCCCCCCCCCCCCCCCCAGATCCTGGCACACCGGGCACCTGGCCGCCAGCGCGGGCCGCAACGCAACGATGGGACATGGGTGCTGCTCAGCCGGGCCGGGCAACCGCAACGGTGACCCATGGATGTCGTTGCCGCAGCATCGATGGCCCACCGTTGCTGTTTCCCGCCCCTGCCGGACAGCATCGATGGCCCATCGTAGCGGTGAGCCGAGTCGAAATGTCCGGTTCGCCGGTGCCGCCGCCCAGTCCGCGGCCGCCCGCAGCGGCTCGCATGTCCCGGCGGCGGGCCGGCGCGGGCGAATTGCCGGTCTTGCGGGTTGCCGGGGCGGCTTCCGCAACCAGGACCGGCGCCCCGCCACCCGTGGCAGGTCCTGACCTTCAAGCGCCAGCCCATCTGCCCCTGCCCTCATCGTTACCATCACGAAATATGAGCCAGAACCGCATCGGTGGGCCATGGGTGTGTTTCTTTGGGAGTGAGTTCAGGTTGACCCCTCAGCGCGGGCCTGGCGGGGCCATGCCGCCGGCCGGTCCCGGCCCAGGTACCCCGGCATTCCGGGCATTCCGTGCAGCCCGCCGCCAGGCCCCCGGAGGCGGGGGCACTTTACATCGGCAAAAACCTAGGCGAAGTGCCCCCGCCTCCCCGCGCAAGACCCTCAGGGACCCGCCTCACCCCCAGGGAAACGCACCCATGGGACATCGATGCGCCTGAGTCCGACAGCAGTGCGGCGGATGGATCACCGGCGGACACCTGAGCCGCGGCCCGGCACCCGGCGCTGATTCGCGGCCATATTACGTGCCTCTCCTGTGCTTGTCCTGTGTGGTTTTCCCCACACGGCGTTCCGATGATTGCGGCAGTGGCATTTTAAGGAGGCAGACATGGGAAGATCACGGCTGGCTGGCCGCCGGCGAGGACGCGTAGGTACCGGCAGAATTTTCGGTGCGCGGGCGAATAGCCGAAGCGGTGCGGTGACCGGGATGGTGATCATCGCGGCGACCCTGATCGCGTCCACCGCCCAGGCCGGCGCGACGGAGGTCCATCGCGAGGCCCGAGCGGCAGGCGTTCGCTCGCAATTCAGCGCCAGGTCACTCGCGACCGGGACGTCTTCGGCAGGCGCGGGTAGCGGCGGGTACCCGTATGCCCGCGCTGTCAACTGCGCTAAGAAATACGGCCCGCAATCATGGTGCATCAAAGGGAAAGACATCTCTCCCCTGGGATATAAATACCGGAACGATACTGATTACGTCGCGTGGATGTTCAAGCGAGTGTTCGGAATCAGCTTGCCGAGGAAGCTGGGGAGCGGCGGCGACTGGGAAGCGCGCCTTAAGGCTGCTGGATACGCTTTGTCTGACCAGCCTCGTGTTGGCGACATAGCGATCTTGCCCGCGAGCAAAACCGGCTCGGGACACGTCGCCTACGTTTTCGCGGTCAGCCGAGGTACCGGCTGGCTTGATGAGTACAACGCGAACGGATCTGGCACTTTCTCTGACTCAGGGACTTCCAGGCAGATCGGCAACGGCAGCGGGCCGGTTGTCTACGCGAGCCCCACCAGCGGAAACTGCCCGGCGCAGCAGCAACTCATGCACACCCCGGCGGTCGCGGTGAATCCTAAGACCGGACTCGGCTCCGCCGCCGCCGTCGGCCCATCGGACAGCTTGTACGTGTACTGGCAGAGCCCGAACGGCGCGTGGAACGGGCCTTACGGACTTGACGGCGGCGCGCCTGGTATCGCGTACTCCTCGCCCGCGATCATCATTGACCCGACGACCGGGCTGCCTGTGGTCATGGCGGAAGGCCCGAGCCACAGCATGTATGCGTACTGGGAGAACGCCAACGGCTCGTGGTCGGGGCCTTACGGCCTGGGCGGCGGCAAGGCAGGCATTGCCTGGTCGGCGCCGGCGATCGGCTATAACTCGGCGACCGGGCTCATCACGGCCCTGGCCGAGGCCCGTCAGGCAGTTTGTACGCCTACTGGCGGAACTCCGCCGGCCAGTGGTCAGGGCCAGGCGGCGTTGACAATCAGCGCCTCGGCCTGACCTATTCGGCGCCAGCTATCGCCGAGACCCCGGGCGGTCAGCCTGTCGCCGTCGCCGACGGCCCTTCAGACAGCCTCTACTCGTACTGGCAGAACAACAGCCAGATCTGGGTCGGGCCGCTCGGAGTGGACGCGGGCGTGCCTTCTATCGCCTACTCGGCCGGTTCGATCGCCATTGCGCCGACGACCGGGCAGGCCATCGCCATGGCCGACGGCCCCTCGGGCAGCCTGACCGCCTACACGCAGACCCCTGGCCAGCCATGGTCAGGACCCATCCGCATCGACGGCGGCGCTCACGGCATCGCGTTCTCGGCGCCCGCGGTCGGGGTGGCCAAAGCCATGGGGCTGGCTTACGCCCTTGCCGTAGGTACCTCGCGCAGTTTGTTCGCCTACTGGCAGAACGGCGCGGGCCAATGGCAGGGCCCAGGCGGCGTGGACCACCAGCAGACCGGCCTCGCCTTCTCCGCTCCCGCGATGGCCGAGAACCCGGTTAACGGCCTGCTGCTCGCGCTCGCCGTAGGCCCGGATAACAGCCTCTATGTCTACTGGCAGGACAGCAAGGGCAACTGGGTCGGCCCGCTCGGCATCGACCAGGGCATCGGCTGCATCGCCTACTAGCCGGATCTAACCGGCAGCCGGGCAGGCGGGCGCACCCCTGCCTGCCCGGCCATCGGCGGCTCTGTCAGTGGTCGACCGTAGGCTGAGCATCAGGCCATCACCCAAAGCGCTAGAGCGAAACTCGATAGAGCGAGATCCCGCCATACGACCTGTGGGCTGCCTGCTCTCATCCGAGATGACGTCGCCACCGCTCACAATAGGACTATTGTATACTCGTCACAATGGGAGGTAGCCGTGTCGCACAGGCTGGTGATGACAAGGCAGGTCCCGAGATTGGCTGCACGCGCTCCGCTCCGGCGATCCAGGTACGCGACGCCTCGGGGCTGAGGCTATCGACCGTCTGCTTGACGATGGCCCGGCCCTCGGCCGTCCACTTGTCGACCGGATCGCCGGCTCCCAGCTTCACAACTAGAAAGAACTACGGCCGGGTTCGAGCGGCTCGAGCGAGGTGCGGATCATGTTCATCTTCGACCCAGTACGCAACGCCGTTCTGCTGGTAGCTGGTGATAAGTCAGGCCGCTGGAGACAATGGTACGCGGAGGCGATCCCGGCGGCGGAAGCGGCATATGAGGCCTACCTGAAAGGACAACAATGAGTGAGCAGCCGGAGTTCTTCACATACACGCGTGATGAGTTCTTCGAGGAGTTCGTCCATCCCGATGACCGTGCGGCGATTGAAGAGGCCCGGCGGACACGAATGCTCAAAGTCCGTGCCGACTACCTAACCGACATGCGAAAAAAGGCCGGATTGACCCAGTCTGAAGTCGCCGAGGCCATGGGAGTGTCTCAGCAGCGCGTCTCAGCAATAGAAGGCGGATCGGTCGCGGAACTCGCTACACTCGCCGAGTATATCCGGGCGCTGGGCGGCGAATTGAAGGTGATTGCAGATTTCGGCGACTCCTGGCGCCGAGTCGCCTGACCCAATATCGCGATGGTCGTACACATCGCTGGTCTTCTCATCCTTGCGGCGGTTGGCTTCGATGACGCGCAGGTCTTCTTCTGTAGGACGGAATCCGACGCTCACGGGTCGCTGGTCCTAACGCCTCAGCCCATTAATTCAGAACTGATTCTACGCTCCGCCTCGTATCCACAGGACGGCAATTAGCACGCGGCCAGTTGTCCACAGTTTGCGTCATGTCGGCCACGTGAGATCCGGTGTTCATTACAGTTTCGCTGACAGATGGACGGCTACCGCGAACTGGCAGACTTGCTCCGAGAGCATTTCGGCACGCTGGTGCGGCGCGGTTACGGCGGGCCTGCGGATGTTCCGCCCAACCGCCTTGTCTACCTTCTTGAGCACGAATACACGCAGCGAGGACTGAACTGGCAGCGGCTGAAAGGCGCGGACGCCAGCCGGGTCACCTTGCTGCGGGCCGCCATCGACAAGGTCGGTTGCGAGGCCGTACTCGCGCTCGCCGATGTCCATACCACGCACGGCGCCTTCGAGGATGACTACCGCGATCGGTTCGGGCGGCGCTGGCGCTATGACGAGGACGACGAAGAGGACGCCGGGGACGGCTCCCGGTATGAGATTCAGGACCTTATCGACTCCGCAGTGGCCCTCACGCACTGGACCAGGCCGGACAGTACCGGGCTTGAAGAAGTCTCGCTGTCTGTAGATGGCACTGAGGTGTGCGCGTCCACGTCAAGTGGCGATCTGGAGCCCTATGCCTCGGAGTACGAGGGCTACCGCCGCCGCCACACTGGCACGGGATGACGCCGACGGAAATACCGGCTTCGGCGGCCTGGCCGCCGACTGTGCGCGGCGGATCCGTACCAGGCTCGCCCGTCCGCAGCGCGCTTCCGGCGACTGGTCGATCGGACTACCCGGCGGCTGTAACTGCGAACTGTGCGCGACCCTCGGCCTTTTCCTCGAAGACGAGACCGGGCGCGTTTTCGAGTGGCCGCTCGCCAAGCAGCGCAGGCAGCACATCCACTCCCGTATCGCCCTAGCCGAACTGCCCGTCACCCACGAGACCAGACGGCAAGGCAGCCCTCACTTTCTCGTCCTGACGAAAGCCGAGACGCTCTTCACCCGCGAGCAGGAGGCACGGATCACGGACGAAACGGATCTGGAATGGCTCGCGACCCAGTGGAGTCCCGGCGGCCCGCTATAAGGGCCTGGGGCGTTCCTTGATCCCGTCAGCGAGCAGGCTCACTACCTCGGCGATGCGCGCCGCCCGCAGGTCAGGCCGACGGGTGGTGGCATCAATGTAGCGCAGGTATGCCTTCCGGTAGAACTGCGCCAGCGTATCGAAGAAGGCGCCGGCGGCCGGATCGGGGCCGCGGCGAGGTCCTCGGCAAGATCACCGCGCTGCGGGCCCTCCGGCGCCACCTCGACGACCACTTCCGAGCCGTCCGCCAGGGCCAGAGCGGTCATCCGCGACGGACTCAGGGGGAACGCCCAGTCGCCGGCCCCTGGCTCGAGCGTCACCCGCACCCGGCAGTCGTTGACCGTGCCGGACACATGATGCCGGGCCTTAGCGCCCCAGGCCTCATCCGGGTCAAAAGGAACAACGATCACCCCGCCGCCACGACCATCTCCGGCGACGCGGACATTAAACCGGCGAGCGCGCATAACCCCCATCCTGGCACGGCATCGAACGGTGCACTTTTAGTGCCGGGAACGCTTTGGTGAGTCTGTCAGCGGTTTCGATTACGATAAGTTATCGTTCTGTTACTCAACGTTGTTGCTTGGGGGTCGCAGTGCGCTTTGACAGGCACGCAAAACAGCACCTATGTCAAGGGGGTAACAGTCACCATGTCACCGGAAGCTCGGATCGACGTCGAAACGACGATGAGCCAGACCGAGGAGAAGTCATCGGCAGAGCAGATCGCGCAGTTCGCCAGGAGCCTGCCGAAAGGCCCGTGGTTCGGCACTCCGATGGCTGCCGCACGCGCCAGCGACCGGCAGCCGCGGGCCACTTTGCCGCTGCGCTCGGCCCGGCCATACCGGCGGGAAGTGGCCACAGGAGAGGCAGCGGTCTACCTCGCCGACGGCCACGATGAGCTGGAGCGGCCGTTCATCTTCGCGGACGGCTTCAATTACGGCCGCAGTGACCTTCCGGACCTGTTCGCTCACTTCAGCGCCTTCTTCGACCAGTTGCTCGCTGCGGGCATCGACGTCGTACTTATCGGCTTCGAGCAGCGCCACACATATATCCAGGCCAACGCAGGCGTGGTGATCAGCGCGATCAACGAGGTCATCGCGCAACGGCGCGGAAATGAGCAACTGGTCGTCGGCGGAGTCAGCATGGGCGGCATCATTACCCGCTATGCCCTCGCCGAGATGGAGTCGCAGGGCCAGGACCATCAGACCATGACCTACCTGTCCTGGGACTCCCCGCACAATGGCGCGTGGATCCCGCTGGTACTACAGCAACTGGCCTATTTCTTCGAATTCATGCCAGCCGAGCCAGGCAAGGTCAAGGAGGCCGAGCTAATCAGGAGCCCAGCAGCACAGCAACTCCTGTACGCCTGGATCCCTGACGCGGCGCATGAAGGCCCCGTTGCCATCTCCAGCGAGCTGCGCACCCAGTTCCTCAGTGAATTGGCCGAGTTCGGCGAGTTCCCGCAGCGACCGCGCAAGCTGGGCGTAGCCAACGGCACAGGCAACGGCACCGGACGGGACCTGCCGCCCGGCACCGAAGTGTTCAGGCAGCAGCTGCCATATGTCTTCTATGCGCAGGCGATCTTCCAGCCCGACGGCGGCGAGCATCAGCCGATCGGTGAGATGCGGGCACTCGGGCAGGTGCGACGGGGCTTCACCTCGTATGTCCCAGGACTCGACGGCGTGCCCGGCGGCACTCTCGACTCGTTCGGAAAGATTGCCGAAGCGCTCTCTGCCGATATCCCGGACATGTATAAGTTCAGCTGCTTTGTCCCCTCCGTAAGCGCGGTCGCATTGGACTTCGACCCGGCCAAGTGGGAAATCAACCCCTACGAAAAGGTCGAACTAGCAGGCGACAGGAGCGCGCTCGATGAGTTCAAGTGCGACACGGAGAACACCATGCACAGCCAGGTGACCGGGCCTCTGACCGACTGGCTCACCATGCGCCTGAGCACCTGACAGCAGGCGGAGGACAGTGCGGCCACCCCGGCGGGCTTCCAGCCTGGGTGGCCGCACGAGCGCTCAGGAGCTGACTTTATCCGCGCGGTGCGGCAGCTTCCAGCCTGGGCGGACAAAGTGGCAGGTGTACCCGGCGGGGTAACGCTCCAGGTAGTCCTGATGCTCAGGCTCGGCTTCCCAGAACGGCCCGGCCGGCGACACTTCGGTGACGACCTTGCCAGGCCACAACCCGGAAGCGTCGACATCGGCGATCGTGTCCTCGGCGACCTGCTTCTGCGCGTCGCTGAGATAGAAGATCGCCGAGCGGTAGCTGGTTCCGATGTCGTTACCCTGCCGGTTCAGCGTGCTCGGGTCGTGGACCTGGAAGAAGAACTCAAGCAGGTCCCGGTAGGAGATCCGGTCGGGATCGAAGGTGATCTCGATGGCCTCGGCGTGGCCGGCGTGGTTGCCGTAGGTCGCATTGGCCACGTCGCCGCCTGTGTAACCGACTCTGGTGGAGATCACGCCGGGGAGCTTGCGGATGAGATCCTGCATGCCCCAGAAACAGCCGCCGGCGAGGATGGCTTTGTCGGTTGTCATGGCGCACTCCCGGTGTCGTGTGCGGGCTCGGATGGTCTGCGGCAAGCACCGCAGCGCTCACCTACTAGGTTAACGAGCCGGCAGTAGGTGCAAATTCCGCCCGTCACAGCCGGAGTCCCGCACCTCGCCGTCCTTTCCTTTACGTTTCCGTTCTTAGGTCTGAGAGGGCTATCGTCAAGACAAGGACCGTTATAGATCCAATGTGGGGGTTTCCGATGAGCTTTCCCGACGAGCAGACGCCTCAGGTAGGCCAGACCGACTTCGCTCCAGGAACACCGCCGTCGCAGGGAGGTCCCCGGCACTTCCGGGTCGGCCTGACCAAGGTGACGAGCATGATCCTCCTGACTCAAAAGCGCAGCACCGTCTACACGGGAACCCTTGACCAGCTGGAAAAGGCCGCGAAGGCCGCCATGATCCATAACCTGGCCCTCGGCTGGTGGGGAATACCGTTCGGCCTTATCTGGACGCCGATGGCGCTGGCACGCAACGCAGGCAACATGAAGAAAATCCGGGCTCTCGCCGCCGGCCGGCCGGTCTGAGAACGGCTCGCCTCGGTAGGCTGGGGTGCCTTGAGCGAGCCGTTACGGGTACGGCGGGGCGGATAGACCGGGAGCGGTATGAGCGCCGAACCGCGGCAGTACGTGATCGCCGACTTGCTGGCGAACGCGATCGAACCGCTGGACAGCCTGACGACCGCAGAACTTGAGGCTCTTGGCGAGCGCACCGACCCGGGCAACCCGCTGACCGCTCCGGTCGTGATCTCTGCCTACAGCAACGAGCGCGGCCCTGTCCTGATCGACGGCGGCCAGCGGCTGCAGTGGCTGGCCAGCCCGCCAAGAAACCAGGTGGTCATCACGGCCGGTGAGGTGACAATCGACTCGTTGGCGGTCGACGAGGAGTCCGCTCACCGGGCGGCCGTGGCACTTCGCGTCAGCCGCCCCCACGCTTCCTCGCGGCTGAAAGCTGAACTTGCCCGCAGGCTCCACGTGCAGTCCGGCTGGTCCCAGGCGACCATCGCCGACGTGTTCAAGGTGTCAAGGCCAGCGGTATCGAACTGGCTGAAGCAGCTAAGCGGCTCGGACGTGCCCGAGGTAGCCGGCGCAGACGGCACGATCTATCCGGCGCGCGGCAAGCAAGCCGAGCATGACCCCCAGGTCCTGCCCGGCTCGGTCACCGACGCCCTCAAGGCGCTATACGCCGAGCATCAGGCGGCCGTGCTCCGCTCCCCCGCGAGCCGTCACGTCAGGATCGACCGGCACGGCACCGTGAACACGGAAAACTGGACGGTCACCGTTCCCAGGCAGTCGGCCGAGGCCGCCGCCCGCCTGGCTGACCAGCTCCGCGACCAGGCAAACGACCTCATCGGGCTGGCCGACAAGCTCGAGCAACCAGCCTCCTGACACGCGCGGCGCGAGTTGGCTCGCTTGTTTGGGACAGGCGCCTCCGGGTAGCGCGGCGTGCTGGGGCGAAGAAACTCAGCATGGTTGGAGGGCCGGCGTATGAGCCTGCCGTATCGTGAGCGACAGCGGCTGCGCGACCTGGAGGATTCGCTGCGGCGCTCGGATCCGCGCCTGGAAAGCATGCACGCTATCTTCGTGCGCCTCTGCGCGGCAGAAGGGATTCCGGCCGTCGAGCAGCTTCGCCGGCGCGGCCGCCTTGGAAGACTGCTCGACTGGACGGCAAGCCGCCTACGGCAACGCCGGCGCCCGGCGATTCCAGCCGGCGACCCGGTGTCGAGCTGACCCCGATCAACGGCAGTGCCGCCGTCGCAGGTGCATGCGCACGGTCGTTCCGGCCGGCCCTGATCTTATCTGAACAAGATCGCTGACCTGGTGTACTAGCCAGAGCCAGGCTTGGCGCCAAGCGCACTGAGGTCGGCCCAGGTAACGTCGCCGCCAACCTGAGGGCGCAACCTACGCAAGTGCGGGCCCGTCGCGGCGACGAGCACAGCCGCACTAAGCGCGGCGCCTGGGCCCAGGTAGGCGGGCGTTCGGGGACTGTCTGGAGCCCCAGCGTTGTCCCGGCGTTGGGGCCAGGGCACCAGCGCCGGGACGACGATGGGCCTGCGGTCCGGCCTGCTGAAGATCAACTTCAGCCGGCCTGTACCTCTCCGCACAAAGGAGCCACACCCCTGGTTCTGGCGCATATAACGTGAAGGTAACGGCATCAGGTGCGGCAGCGCCGTTCCTGGCGACCCGGTTCCCGGCTCTTTCCGCTCCCGGTTCCCGGCGTTCAGGTCCCCGGCTCCGGGCCCACCAGGCACCTGTCCTCCAGCCCCGGGCCGCAACCGCAACGATGGGACATCGATGCTGCCCAGCCGGGCCGGGCAACCACAACGGTGGCCTATGGATGTCGTTGCCGCAGCATCGATGGCCCATCGTTGCGGTTCCCCGCCCGGCGCGAGCAGCATCTATGGGCCATCGTTGCGGTGCGCTGAGCTGAAATGTCCGGTGAGCCGGTGCCGCCGGCCAGTCCGCGGCCTCCGCCGCAGCGCATCGCGGACCTGGCGGCGTACCGGCGCGGGCGAATTGCCCGTCTTGCGGGTTGTCCGGGGCGGCTGCCGCGAGCGGGATCGGCGCCCGCCCCCCCTGTGACAGGTCGGGACCTTCAAGCACCGACCCGCCCCGGCCCGCCGCCCCGGCCCGATCAGGCTGGGTTATCCCACAGAACACCGCCGATGACGGAATTCACGAGTTTTCTTACTGCCTCCTCCTCGGGAGGCGTACCTTCCCGGCCGGAGAACAGCAAGTGCCCGGCCCCGACCAGCGTCGGCGCCAAGGTGTCCAGGTCGGCGTCTGCCGCGATGCGCCCCAGGTCACGTTCGGCGGCGAGGTAGGACGCGATCATGGCGGTCGCTTCCATCGCGACTGGGACCCTGGCCGTTCCGGCTTGCCGCAGCCGGGCGCGCAGTTCGTCGTTGAACGTGATGAGGGCGATGATCTGCAGGGCGACCGACTGGAACAGGTCGGTCAGCACGCCGACCAGGTGCCCGGCCACGGTTCCGGTACCGGCGGACTGACGCAACACAACGGCCTGGCGTTCGATCCGGCGAATACGGTCGAGCACAAGTTCAGCGAGGAAGTCATCGAAGTCGGCGAAGTGCCGGTGCAAAACGCCCTTGGCACAGCCAGCCTCGGTGGTAACCGCCCGGCTGGTCAGCGCTCTCGGCCCGTCCCTGAGCAGCACGCGTTCGGCCGCGTCGAACAACTGCTCGCGCACGTCGCGGATAGCGACCCCGGTCGGCACCAGTGATCCTCCTGGCCAGATTGACGAGTGGGCGCATGCCCACTAAGGTGGGCGCGTGCCCACTATACCGCCGGGACCGGCACCGGGACCGGCACCGGGACCGGCACCCGATCCAGAGCCGGAGCCAGTGCTAGTGCCAGACCCAGTGCAGGGCGTGCACCACCACCGCGCAGTGGCCGAGTCGTTCGGCGCGGACGCCGAACGTTACGACCGGACCAGGCCCAGGTATCCGCAGGCCCTGATCGACCGCGTGCTCGACGCGAGCCCTGGTCATGAGATCCTCGACGTCGGCTGCGGTACCGGCATCGTCGCCCGGCAGTTCCTCGCGACGGGGAGCCTGGTACTAGGGATCGAGCCCGATGCGAGGATGGCCAGCCTGGCGAGGCAGTTCGGCGTCGAGGTCGAGGCGGAAAAATTCGAGAACTGGGAGCCCGCCGACCGAAAGTTCGACGCGGTCGTAGCCGGTCAGGCCTGGCACTGGATAGACCCCGTGGCTGGCGCGGCTAAGGCAGCGGAAGCACTACGGCCGGCTGGCTTGCTGGCCGTGTTCTGGAACGCCGCCGAACCGCCGGCCGAGGTCGGGAGGGTCTTCGCCGAGGCCTTCGAGCACGCGATGCCAGGCTCCGGGTTCCGGCTCGGCCAACTCAAGTCCGCAGCCGGCGCCTACGCGGTAATGCTGGCCAACGCGGCTGAAGGGATCAAGGTCAGCCGGCGAATTCGGCCCCCCCGAGCAGTGGCGATTCGACTGGCAGCACACCTACACCCGCGACGAGTGGCTCGACCAATTGCCGACCGCCGGCTGCCTCACCCAGGCTCCGCCTGCCCCGCTCGCGGAGATCCTCACGGCAGTCGGGGCAGCGATCGACGCCCAAGGCGGCACCATCGACGTGACCTACACCACGGTAGCGGCCGTCGCGAAGCGGCAGGCCTAACTGGTGCCCGGCGAAGGACGGCGGGGCAGACGCGCCCGGCGGAGGACGGCCGACGGCGCGGACAGCCTTGAGCGCCCAGGAACCGGTCTGCAACAGCAACCATGGGCCATCGATGCTGCTCGACTTGGCCGACCAACCACAACTGTGGCCCACCGATGCGGTTCCCGCGACAACGCTGACCCATCGTTGCGGTTGCCCGCCGGGCCCGAGCAGCATCTATGGGACATCGTTGCTGCTAGCCGCGCCGCCCAACCCCGCACCAGAACACCCGCGATCCATCACTATCCGCGGAGTCCGGATCTTCAGAACCCCATACGCCCACGTGACACAACGCCGGGCTCGCTCCCGCGAACGGCGGCACCAGCTCAAGGCCGTCGAAGAACCGCTCGATCTCGGCCCTCGTGCGCGGGTAAGCACTCTCGGTCGCCCTGGTGTAGATCTGCACTCCGGTGGCTATGGACCGGGGCGGCACCTTGTCTCCGGTGATGTGCGACAGCGCCAGGCAGCTACCCGGTGCCACCGCCTTCACATACTGGCCGACAATCCCCCAGGGGTCGGAGTCGTCAGCAACGAACTGGAGCACCGCGGTCATCAGCAAGCCGACCGGCTGACCGAAGTCAATCAGGCGCCGAATTTCCTTATCGCCCAGTACCGCGCCGGGATCGCGCAGGTCAGCCTGGATAACGGCCGTGGTCCCATCATCAGTAAGAAGCTCGCGGGCGAGCACCTGAACCATCGGGTCGTTATCGACATATACCACTTTGGCGCGAGCCCCGGCCGGATTGACGGCGTGCAGCACCTCATGGGTGTTGCTCTGGGTCGGCAAACCCGAGCCAATGTCTATGAACTGACTGATTCCCTCTTCAATCGCCATCCACCTCGCTGCCCGGCCGTGGAACCCCCGGTTCGCCCAGGCGGCGTCCTCAAGGTCGGGAAGCTGCTTCCTGAACTCCTCCGTGGCGTCCCTGTCGACCTGGAAGTTATGCGTGCCGCCCAGCATGTAGTCGTACATCCGGGCCGGGCTTGGCCTGGTCGCGTCGACTCCAGCTGGCACCGGCTCAGGCTCGGTCATGTCACCTCCAGCGACGGGATACGCCCGTAAGTCTGGCATAACTCCCTGGAAGGCAGAAATGGCCCGCGGGGCCGGTCGCGTGGATCTCCACTTCATCTCCACGTGGAGTACGCGGTCACGTCACAGCCGGTCAGTTATATGCAGGTGTAGTGATTCGGACGTAGGGGCGATCAAGGGGGAACGAGATGGTCAGGCTCACCAGTCTGGTGCCGCCATCTCGCTGAGCGACCACGTCTAGGGCGCTGGCGGCGCCCGGATATTGCGGGGGCATATCTGGGCACGCCGGCGCCTCTTTCACGTCCAGCACCCAGCACCCAGCTCACATCCGCACCCGGCTTATATCCGCACCCAGCCAGCACGTTCTGACCTGACTGCCTCGGCTAGCGGCAGCGTCACGGTCACTTGGGTGCCACGGCCCGGCTGACTCGCGAAGTCCAGGTTTCCGTGATGAGCCCTGATCAGCTCAGCCACGATCGTCAGCCCGATGCCGCTGCCCGCCACTTCCGAAGAACGCTGGCCGCGGAAGAACCGCTCGGCCACATGGGGCAGTTCTTCCTCAGGGATCCCGATCCCCGTGTCGCTGACCACGAGCTGGCCGGTTCCAGCCGACTGCCGGGTCTGCAGCGTGACCTGGCCGCCGGCCGGGGTGAACTTGAGCGCGTTAGTCAGCAAGTTGACCACTACCTCATGCATCCGCAGCGGGTCGCTCAGCACCTCGACTTTGCTGAGCTGCTCGACCAGGGTCACATTCGCCGCCTCGAAAGAGTCCACCAGACTGGCGGCCGCCGTCGCCGCGATGACCGCCAGGTCCCTTTTGACCAGCGTGAGCTGAAGGGCGGCCGCCTCGGCCGAGGCCAGCCTTTGCAAGTCGTCGACCATCCTGGCCAGCCTGAGCACCTCATCGCGCAGCGAGACGACGTGCTCGGGAGTTGCCTCGGTGAGGCCGTCGAGCATGGCCTCGTGCCCGGCCTGGAGCACGGCGATCGGCGTGCGCAACTCGTGCGCGACGTCGGCGACGAGATTGCGCCTGACCTGGTCCTGTTCCTCCCTGGTCTCGGCCATCTCGTCGAAGGCGGCGGACAGCTCGCGCAGCTTGCCAAGCCCGTGAACCCGGCCAACTCTCGCGTTGACGTCACCACGCGCCCGGCCGCGCGCGGCCCAGATCAGCCGGTCGACGGGTGCGGCGACCAGGCGCGAAAGCGGCACCGCGACCAGGATGGCGATCAGTACAGCGATGCCGGCTGCTTCCAGCCGCCACCGCCAGCTCTTCGCCGAGTAGATCGCGGCTCCTTCCCGGCTCGCCTGCCGTCTCGGGTAGGCGATCGTCACCCAGCCGACCTGGCGTCCGTCCGCGTAAACCGGATCGGTGACTTGCCTCCTGACGCTGGCCAGCTGCGTGAAGGCTGGCGTCCGCTCGATAACGCCCTCGTGGTCGTTGCGCAAGACGAGGCCGCTGCCGATCCCCTCGACGAGAGCTATCACCGGGGCGAGCCCGGCCCTGGACCAGCCCGCCTGGTGATAGGCGCTGCCAGCCGCCCCGGCGATCGCGCCGGTGAACTCGGTCTGCTGGCCTGCCACGACATCGTCAAGGTCCGAGTCAACGTTGGAAGCCGAGATTACGACGACGGTGATCACGGCGGCGAGCGCGACGCCAACGAAAGCCAAGGTCAGCTGAATGCCCATCCGGCCGACGCCGAGCCGGTCCGGCTTAGACATCCCTGGAAAGGCCAAGCCGGTAGCCGCCGCCAAGCACCGTCTGCACGATCGCCGGGTTAGCCGGATCTTCCTCGATCTTGCGCCGCAGGTTCTTCACGTGCGAGTCAATGGTGCGCTCGTAGCCTTCAAAGTCATAGCCACGCACCCGGTTGATCAGCTCAAACCGGGAGTACACCCGGCCTGGCACCGTCGCGAGCGCCACGAGGATGCCCCACTCGGTCGGCGTCAGCTCGATCTCGGTCTCCCTGACCCGCGCGATCCGGCGCGGCTCGTCAATCACCAGGGCTCCCTCGCCGAAGCTGGTCACCGAACGGTCGGCCGAGGCAGGTGCGTTGCGGCGAAGGATCGCCTGGACTCGCAGGACCAGTTCGCGGGGGCTGAACGGCTTGGTGACGTAGTCGTCGGCGCCTAGCTCGAGCCCGGAGATCCTGTCCTGCTCGCTGCTCCTCGCCGTGAGCATCAGGATGGGCGTCGGCAGGACCGCCCGCACCTCCCGCGCGACCGCGTCGCCAGGTATGTCAGGCAAGCCCAGGTCGAGCACGATCAGGTCGGGCTTGGCCGTCGTCGCCACGTTGATCGCCTCGGCGCCTGAGTCCGTGGACAGCACGGCGAAACCGGCCCGCTCAAGGTAAGAGCGCACCAGGTCCCTGAGCTTGCGCTCGTCCTCGACGAGCAGTACCGTCGCCGTCATCGCGACCCGACGTCCCCCGATCGCCAGGAAATATCTGCCGGGACGCTTAGTGTCCCCCCGCCTCCCGACGGCTGTGATCATGCCCAGTGTCGGCTGACTGAAGCCGCTCAACTCGCGGTTCCCTGGGCGGGCCTGGGCCCGGATGGATATTTGGCGGATGTTTATGATGTTTTTCCGGCGATCCTGTGGTGAGTGCGGATCGCGAAATCTCCGGGCCCTGCTCATTAACCGGCTTCGTGGTGACCGGCATCGTGATCGTCGCCTGCGTCCCCTGGCCAGGTTCGCTGATAATTCTGAGCTGGCCGTGCTGGGCCCTGACCAACTCGGCGACTATGGTCAGGCCGATGCCGCTGCCCGTGGCCATCTTGGCCGAACGCTCGCCGCGGAAGAAGCGCTCGGTGACCCTCGGCAACTCCTCTGGCGGGATGCCGACGCCGGTATCGCTGACCTGCAGCCTCGCCAGCCTCTGCTCGTCCTTGCCGGTCCTGAGCACGACACTGCCATCGGCCGGAGTGAACTTCAGCGCGTTGGTGAGCAGGTTCACGATGACTTCGCGCATCCGCTCCGGATCGCAAAGGATCCTTACCTCGTCAAGTTCGCGCACGAGGCGAATGCCCGCCGCGCCGAACGAATCTGACAGGCTGGCGGCGGCGTCATCGGCGATCACGGCCAGGTTCTGAGGCACCAGCTTGATCTGCACGGCGGCGGCCTCGGCGGCCGCGAGCCGCTGCAAGTCCTCGATCATCCTCGCCAGCCTGAGCACCTCGTCGCGAAGCGACCACAGGTTCTCCGTCGTCGGCGGGGTGACGCCGTCGAGCATGGCCTCGTGGCTGGCCTGAAGGATGGCGACCGGGGTGCGCAGTTCGTGGGCGATGTTGGCGACCAGGTTGCGCTGAAGCCGGTCGCGCTGGTCGATGGCATCGCTCGACTCGTTGAGCGCCACGGAAAGCTCGTGCACAACCCCGGTACCGCGCACGTCCTCGATCCTGACCGAGCGGTCACCGACCCCGCGTGCCCTGATGACCGCAAGCACTCGCTCGAGCGGCGCGGTGATCTGCCTGGAGATCAGCAGCGACACAAGGACGGCCATCAGCGCTACGATTCCGGCCGCGCCCAGGCTGGCCCGCAGCCGCTCGGCCTCGAACTGCCTGACTACCCGGCCGAGACCGCGGTCGTCGTTGAACTTGGTGTCGACGAAACCGACTACCTTGCCCTTGACGATGACCGGCATCCTGAGGGAATCATGAGCGCTGATGGCGCCGAATCCGGCCGTCGCCTGAACTACCTTCCCGTGGACGTCGGTCACCTTCGCTCCGGCGCCTTCCCTGGCAATGAGGTCAAGTACCGGCATCAGGTTCGCCCGCCCCCAGCCCGCCGGCGGCTGTTCATAGAGAGCGCCAGAGGCGGTAGCGACCGAGCGGCTCAGCGCCCGCTCCTGCCGGTCGGCGAGGGCGTTGACGTCGTCGCCGGTGCTGATCTCGGTGATATAAGACAACACGATGATCGACGCCAGGGCGACGCCAAGGAAGGCCACCGCGAGCCGCAGCCCGAGTCTGCCGATGCCGAATATGGGTTTGCCCATCCGGTTATCCGGCCAGGCAGCACTGATGCGACATGCCTGAGCCTGCGGGCACGGAGGAAGATGCCATGCGGCGAGGTAACCCGAAGGAGATGAAGTCGCGATGGCCTGGTTGTGTAGGCGCCGTGGAGTCACTGAATGACTAGTCAGTCAATATCAGCACGTCCGCATCAAAGCAGGTGCGATCGCCGGTGTGACAGGCGGCACCGACCTGGTCGAGCTTGACCAGTACCACGTCGCCGTCGCAATCGAGCGCGACCGACTTCACGAGCTGCGCGTGGCCCGAGGTCTCCCCCTTGACCCAGTACTCCCGCCGGCTGCGCGACCAGTAGGTGCACCGGCCCGTGGTCAGCGTGCGGTGCAGCGCCTCGTCGTCCATCCAGCCGAGCATCAGTACCTCGCCGGTGTCGTGCTGCTGCGCGATGGCCGCGATGAGCCCGTCCTCGTTCCGCTTGAGCCTGGCCGCGACCGCGGGGTCAAGGGCCGACTCGCTCGCCGGGACGCGGCCGGTCGATGCCGTCATGCTCGCTCCCCCATTAGGCGAACCGGGTAGCCAGCCGCCCTCAGTGACTCCTTCACCGCCGGGATCCGCAGCTCGCCGAAGTGGAAGAGGCTAGCCGCGAGCACGGCGTCAGCGCCGGCGGCGACCGCGGGAGCGAAGTCGGCGGCCTGCCCGGCTCCGCCGCTGGCCACGACCGGCACATCGACCTCCGCCCTGACCGCGCTGATCAGCGGCAAGTCGAAGCCGGCCTTGGTGCCATCGGCGTCCATCGAGGTCAGCAGGATCTCGCCGGCGCCGAGCTCAGCCGCCCTGGCCGCCCAGGCTACGGCGTCGAGGCCGGTGCCCCGCCGCCCGCCGTGCGTGGTGACCTCAAAGCCGGAGCCGGAGCCGGAGCCGGCGCGCCGCGCGTCGACCGACACCACCACGCACTGCGAGCCGAACCTTTCGCTGAGTTCGGAGAGTAGCCCTGGCCGGGCGATCGCCGCCGTGTTGACCGCGACCTTGTCGGCCCCGGCCCGCAGCAGCCGGTCCACGTCATCGGCGCTGCGGACCCCACCGCCGACGGTCAGCGGTATGAACACCTGGTCGGCGGTTCTCTCAAGCACCCCGTACATCGTCTCGCGTTCGTCGCTCGAGGCAGTGATGTCGAGAAATACCAGCTCATCGGCCCCTTCTGCGTCATAGGCGGCGGCCAGTTCGACCGGGTCGCCCGCGTCGCGCAGCGAAACGAAATTGACGCCCTTGACCACCCGGCCGCCGTCGACGTCCAGGCAGGGAATGACCCGGACCGCGACGCTCACCCGCTCACCGCCGCCAGCGCGTCCTCGAGCGTGAAGACCCCGGCGTAGAGGGCCTTGCCCACAATCGCGCCGGTGACGCCTTCAGGGACCAGCCCGCGGATCGCCCTCAGATCCTCAAGCGAGGAAACGCCGCCGCTGGCGATCACCTGGCGCTCGGTCCGGGCGGCGACCTGCTTGAGCAGGTCAAGGTTAGGCCCGGTCAGCGTGCCGTCCCTGGACACATCGGTCACCACGTAGGTCTGGCAGCCCTGCGCCTCAAGACGATCCAGGGTGTCGAGCCATTCGCCGCCGAGCGTCGTCCAGCCCCGGGCGGCGAGCCTGGTCCCCTTGACGTCAAGCCCGACCGCGATCCTGGGCCCGTGCCTGCCGATGATCTCGGCCACCCAGTCGGGCTGCTCCAGGGCCGCGGTGCCGATCACGACCCGCTCGCAGCCGGTCGCCAGCGCGCGGGCCAGCGACTCTTCGTCGCGGATGCCGCCGGACAGTTCGACGGCGACGTCGAGGTGCCCGACAACGCTCGCGAGCAGTTCGGCGTTGGAGCCCCGGCCGAAGGCCGCGTCGAGGTCGACCAGGTGCACCCACTGCGCCCCGGCCCGCTGCCAGGCCAGCGCGGCGTCGAGCGGGTCGCCGTACGACGTCTCGGTGCCGAGGGCGCCTTGCACCAGCCGGACGGCCTGCCCTTCAGCCACGTCAACGGCGGGCAGCAGCGTGAGGTTCACTTGATCAGCTCCAGCCAGTTCTTCAGCAGCGCGGCGCCAGCGTCTCCCGACTTCTCGGGGTGGAACTGGGTCGCGCACAACGGGCCGTCCTCGACGGCCGCGAGAAATCGCTGCCCGTGGGTGGCCCAGGTCAACCTGGGGCAGCCTGGGTCGGCGCCCCACTTTTTAACCGCATAAGAATGTACAAAATAAAACCTTTCGCCGGAAACTTCCCCGGCGAAAAGCGCACTGTCCTGAGGGGGAGTCACCGTGTTCCACCCCATGTGGGGCAGCACCGTCGCGTCGAGCCGGTCAACGACCCCCGGCCAGGCCGCGCAGCCCCTCGTCTCGGTGCCATGCTCACGGCCCTCGGAGAAGAGGATCTGCATGCCGACGCAGATGCCGAGCACCGGCCGCCCGGCCGCGAGCCGCTTGGCGATGATCTCGTCACCCCCGGCCCGGCGGAGGCCGGTCATGCAGGCGGCGAACGCGCCGACGCCGGGGACGACGAGGCCGTCCGCGTCCAGGGCCTTTCTTTCATCGGCGGTTATCTCGCTGTCGGCGCCGACTCGCTGAAGCGCGCGGTCGGCGGACCTCAGGTTGCCTGAGCCGTAGTCGAAGACGACGACCTGAGGTTTCACAGGGTGCCTTTCGTGCTCGGTACCCCGGAACGGCGCGGGTCGGGCTCGGCGGCTGTCCGCAGTGCGCGCGCGAAGGCCTTGAACTGGGCCTCGACGATGTGGTGCGGGTTCCTTCCCGTGATGACCGCCAGATGCAGGCAGATCGCCGCGTTCGCGCCGAGCGTCTCGAAGAAGTGCCTGGTCAGGGTGGTGTCGTAGGTGCCGATCAGCGGCGCCATGCCCTCCGGCTCGGTGTGCACCACGTACGGCCGTCCGGCCAGGTCAACGGCGACCCTGACCAGCGTCTCGTCGAGCGGTACGAGCGCGTCGCCGAAACGGCGGATTCCCGCCTTGTCGCCAAGCGCTTCCCGCAGCGCTTCGCCGAGGGTGATAGCCGTGTCCTCGACTGTGTGATGGGCGTCGATCTCGATGTCGCCCTTGGCCCGTACGCGCAGGTCGATGCAGCCGTGCTTGCCGAGCTGGCTGAGCATGTGGTCGAAGAAGGGCACGCCGGTCGCCACGTCGGTGCCGCCGTCGCCGTCCAGGTCGAGCTCGACCTCGACCTGGGTTTCGCTGGTGGCCCTCGACCTCTTCGCGGTCCTGTTCACTGGGCCATGACCTCGGTGAGGGCGGTCTTGAACAGGTCGTTTTCCTCGGGAGTGCCGACGGTGACCCGCAGCCAGCCTGGCGGTCCCACCTCCCTGACCAGCACGCCGAAGGCGAGCAGCGCCATCCAGGTCGCGTGCCGGTCCTCGAACTCACCGAACATGACGAAGTTGGTGTCGGAGTCGGCGACCTTGAACCCTTCGGCACGCAGCCAGGCGACCAGTTCGTCGCGGGACCCGCTCAGCGTGGCCACCGACGCCTGAAGTTCGCTGACCCGCGCCAGCGCCGCCCTGGCTACGGCCTGGGTAAGCGCGGACAGGTGATAGGGCAGCCGGACAATCTGGACCGCGTCGACCACTCCGCTGCTCGCCGCCAGGTAGCCGACCCGGCCGCCAGCGAGCGCGAACGCCTTGGACATGGTCCGCACCACAACCAGGCGAGGGTAACTCGCCAGCAGGCTGAGCGCGGTCACGCTCGGATCTCGGGCGAACTCGGCGTAGGCCTCGTCGATGATGACCATGCCGGGCGCGGCCCCGGCGACCTGCGCGATCACATCAAGCGGGAGGGCGGTGCCGGTGGGGTTGTTAGGAGAGGTGAGGAACAGCAGGTCAGGCTGGTACCTGGCGATCGCGCTGAGCGCCAGGTCGGCGTCAACGCCGAAGTCGTCGCCGCGCGGCACGCCGATCCAGCTCGTGTTCGTTGTCCGCGCGATGATCGGGTGCATGGAGTAGGAGGGCTCGAAGCCGAGCGCGCTGCGACCGGGTCCTCCGAACGCCTGGAAGAGCTGCTGGAGGATCTCGTTGGATCCGTTCGCGGCCCAGACCTGGGCGGCAGTCAGGCCGTGCCCGAGATAGCTGGCGAGGTCCGTGCGCAGCTTGACCGCGTCGCGGTCCGGGTACCGGTTAAGGCCCGCCGCTTCTTTTGCTGCCGCTTCGGCGATCTCGGCTACCAAGGCCGCCGAGGGCGGGTAGGGGTTCTCGTTGGTGTTGAGCCGGGCCCTTGCCTCGACCTGGGGAGCCCCGTAGGGCTCCTTTCCTCGCAGGTCCGGGCGCAACGGCAGCGCGGACAGGCCCGACGTGGCTGGGCTGGGCGCGGCGCCCCCGCCCGCCGGTACCCGGATTCTGACCGCCGCTGCGTGGGACGTAAGGTCCTCGGCGCCGGCGATGGCGTCGATGTGCGGGGCGACGCCGGCCAGCGCCTGCTCGGTGCAGTTCACCACGTGGATGCCGCGCAGGAACGTGAGCACGGAAAGCCCGGCATTGAACCTAGCCGTGCCGCCGGTCGGCAGCACGTGGTTAGAGCCGGCGAGGTAGTCGCCGAGCGAGACCGGCGCCCAGTGCCCGACGAAGATCGCGCCCGCGTTACGCACCTTTCTAGCGAGTTCCCCGGCTCCTTCGGCCTGGATCTCCAGGTGCTCAGGCGCCCAGGCGTCGGCCACGACCACCGCCGCATCAAGATCATCAACGAGGACGGCGGCCGACTGCCCGCCGAGCGCCTTCTCGATCCTGGCGGCGTGCCTTGCCGTCTCCAGCTGCCCGGTCAGTTCGGCGTCTACCTGGTCGGCGAGGGTCTCGTCCGTGGTAATCAGCAGGCAGGCCGCGAGCGAGTCGTGCTCGGCCTGCGCGATCAGGTCGGCGGCGACGAACCTCGGCTCGGCGGTACCGTCGGCGATGATCGCGATCTCGGTCGGCCCCGCTTCGGCGTCGGTGCCAACCTTTCCGGCTAGCAGCCGCTTGGCCGCCGCGACGTACACGTTGCCTGGCCCGGTAATCGTGTCGACCTGCGCGCAGTCATCCGTGCCGTACCCGAACATGGCGATCGCCTGGGCACCGCCGACCGCGTGCACCTCGGTGATCCCGAGCAACTCGCAGGCCGCGAGGATCGCCGGATGCGGCCGCCCGCCGTATTCCGGCTGCGGAGGCGACGCGACCGCGATCTCGCGCACGCCCGCGACCTGCGCCGGTACCACGTTCATCACGACCGATGACGGATACGCGACTAGTCCGCCCGGCACGTAGACCCCGGCCCGGCCCACCGGCACGTACCGCTCGGTGACCGTACTCCCGGTCGCGACCGTGGTCACTGACTCGGCCGGGACCTGCGCGGCGTGAACCTTGACGGTGCGCCTGATCGCTTCCTTGAGTGCGTCTCTGACGGCCGGGTCGAGCTCGGCCAGCGCGCCGGCCAGCGCCTCGCGCGGTACCAGGGTCGTCGGCAGGTCGACCTGATCGAACCTGGCCGTATGCTCCCTGACCGCGACGGCGCCCAGGTCGCGAACGTCATCGCAGATCGGCCGCACCACCTCGACCGCGGCGGCAACATCAAGCCGCGCCCTCGGCAACACCCCAGACAGCCGGCCGCGGTCAAGCTCGGCTACTGACTTCCCCCGCAGATCAACCCTGTTAAGCACCAAGCAAGCCTAGCCGCACCCCGCCGCGCACCATCTACCCCCACGCCCAGCCGGTCCGGACTTGGGGGCCGGGCCTGCGGCCGGGCCGGAACCGGGCGGGCCGCCGAGGCCGGGCGGGCCGGAACCGGGCGGGCCGCCGAGGCCGGGCGGGCCGCAGGGCCGGGCGACCCTCGCGCGTCCGGACAAAACGCCTATAATGCCTCCGGGGCGCAACGATGGCCCACTGGGTGCGTTTCCGGTGGAGTGAGGCGGGTCCAGGACGGTCTTGCCCGAGCACCGGGGGCACTTTGGGGTTATTACGACGACCGCGAGTTGCCCCCGGTGTCAGCGGTCGGGGCGGCAGGCTGCCCTGGATGCCGGGAATGCCGGGAATGTTGGTGGAGGCTGAGGCGGGAAGGGCTGGGGGACCAGTTCCGTCCGGGCCGCGCCGAGGAGTCGACCAGAACTCACTCCCCCGGAAACGCAACGATGGCCCACCGATGTCGTGCGCCCGACCCGGCGAGCCGCAACGATGGCCCACCGATGCTGTCCGCCCGGCGCCGGCGCAACCGCAACGATGGCCCATCGATGCTGTCGGGCTGTTGCAGAATCGGCGGGGTGCTTGCGGCGTGGCGTTTATGCGTGTTCGTGGTTGTTTGAGATGATTACGTATGGCGAAAGGGTACCGGCCGGTGCAGCGGGATCAGCTGTGCATGCTGCCGCCGGACATCAGGCAGAAGCTGGGCAAGGATCATCCGGTGTACCTGGTGATCACGGTGATCGAGAAGCACCTGGACACGTCGGCGTTCCACGCGCGGTGCCGGACGGGCGGGGCGGGCGCGGCGGGTTATGACCCGGACATGATGCTGACGCTGCTGGTGTGGGCGTACGCGCACCGGGTGACCTCCTCGCGGCGGATCGAGGCGCTGTGCCGGAGCGACCTGGCGTTCATCGAGATCTGCGGCGGGTGCCATCCGGATCACGTGACGGTCGCCCGGTTCCGGGGGCAGGCCGGGGACGCGATGGCGGGGCTGTTCGCGCAGGTGCTGGGCTTGTGCGCGCAGCTGGGGATGGGCAAGCTCGGCGTGATCGCGCTGGACGGCACGAAAGTCGCCGCGAACGCGTCGAAGTCGGCGAACCGGTCGCTGAAGCGGCTCCGGGAGATGGGCGCGGAGGCGGTGGCGGCGCACGCGGCTGCGGACGCGGACGAGGACGAGGCGTTCGGGCCGGGCCGGCGGGGCGACGAGGTGCCCGAAGAGGTGCGGAGCCCGCAGTCGCGGGCCTGGGAGAAGGACCGGGACGAGCGGATCGCCCGGGCGATGGCCCAGATGGAAGCCGAGGAAGAGGCCGAGGCCGAAGCCGCCCGCAAGGAGGAAGCCGCGAAGGCGGAGGCGTTCCGGGCGCGGAAGGCGGCCGGGCAGCGGACCGGCCCGGCCCCGGCCGGCATGGAAGCCGAGCTGGCGCAGGAGAAAGCAGACGCCGCCCGGGCCGCGCAGCAGGCCAGGATCGATGACTGGGACGCCCGCGACGCCGCGGACCGCGCCGCCGGCGGCCCCGGCCTCAGCAAGAGAACCCGCCCGAAATCCCCGGCCGGCGACTACGTCCGGGTCCGGCAGGCCGAAGCCGAACGCGACAAGGCCCGCGAGCGGGAAGCCGCCCGCGAAGCCGCCCGCGCCGAAAAACTCCGCAAGCGGCCCCGGACCCGGAACATCACCGACCCGGACTCCCGGCTCATGCCCGTCCGCGGCGGCGGGTTCATGCAGGCCTACAACACCCAGAACGTCACCAGCGAAGACGGCATCATCATCGCCACCGAGGTCACCGACACCCCCGGCGACGTCACCTGGTACCAGCACATGACCGACAAAGCAGAAACCGCCGCCGAGTACATCGCCGCGCGCCAGCCCCCCGGCCCCGGCACCGCCAGCCCGGACGCCGGCACCAGCCCGGACGCCGGCCCCGACACCGCCAGCCCGGACACCGGCACCAGCCCGGACACCGGCACCAGCCCGGACACCGGCACCAGCCCGGACACCGGCACCAGCCCGGACGCCAGCCCCGGCACCGCCAGCCCGGACACCGGCACCAGCCCGGACACCGGCACCAGCCCGGACACCGGCACCAGCCCGGACGCCAGCCCCGACACCGCCAGCCCGGACACCGGCACCAGCCCGGACGCCAGCCCCGACACCGCCAGCCCGGACACCGGCACCAGCCCGGACGCCTGCCCCGACAATGCCCGGTGCCGGTGCGGCACCTGCGGCCGCTGCCTCATCGGCCTGATCCTCGCCGACGCCGGCTACAAATCCGAGGACAACATCACCAGCCCCGGCCCCGACCGGCTCATCGCCACCGGCAAGCACCGCGACCTCGAAAAGAAAGCCCGCGACCCCGCCGCCCCGCCCGGCCCCGGACAGCCCGACGGGCCCGCCACCGCCGCCATGGCCGAACGCCTCAAAACCCCCGAAGGCATCACCGCCTACCGGCAGCGCGGCCACATCGCCGAGACCCCCCACGGCAACATCAAGCACAACCTCGGCTTCCGCCAGTTCACCATGCGCGGCAAACCCAAAGCCACCGCCGAATGGAACCTGGTCACCAGCGTGCACAACCTCTTCACCGCCATCAGCAGCGGCCACCTCACCAGCCAGGCACTCACCACCCTCTGAACCGCCCCCAGGGGCACACCCGGCCCCAGCCCGGCCGCCCCCCGCGGGCACCGCCAGCCCTCCGCACCGCCACCAGCCACCGAAATCCGGCATGCCGCCCGCCCGCCCGGCACCCAATCCCGCAACAGCCCGGCGAACGACATCCCTGTGCCATCGATGTCGTTGCCCGGCCCAGCCGAACCGCAACGATGGCCCACCGTTGCGGTTCAACCGGGACCTCGCTACCCTGGCCCGTCCAAACCCGCGATCCCGCCACGCTCAACGTTCACACCAGTCACTCCAATCACCCCAGCCCCGGCCTGCCGCCTCGGCCTGCCCGCCCCGCCGGCCCACCGGCCCACCAGCCCCACCGGCCCCACCGGCCCCACCGGCCCGGCCCCGCCAGCCCCGCCGGCCCTGACTCAACCAGGCCCCGCCCAAGCAGCCGGACCCGCGGGCCGCACGCAATTGCGGAAAGCTTAATTTTCGCGATCTATACACAGCCGGATCGTTTCGGCATGCTCTTATCGTGTCGACCGAACCAGGTAACCCAGGTACAGAGAACATCAGCGAGCAGCCCAAGAGCCCGCGCAAGAGCCCGCGCACGCCGGCGACCAGGCGGCAGATCCTCGGCGCCGGGCTAGCGACCGGAGCAGCGCTCGGCGCCGGAGGCTGGCGGGCAGCCGCGAGCAGCAAGCACCCGCTCCGCAAGCCAGGATCACGCCCTTACCCGAAGCTCCCCGCCGGGACCGACACGATCCCGCAAATCGAGCACATCGTCATCCTGATGATGGAGAACCACTCCTACGACAACAAGTTCGGCGTGCTCCGCCGCCGAGGCGCCGACGGCTTCAAGCTCGGCCCCAAAGGGCACCCCATCGCGACCAACCCGTATCCCAACGGCGATATCCAGCACGCGTTCAGGATGCCGACGCTCTGCCAGCTCGACGGCCACCCGGCCCAGGACTGGCTGGCCAGCCACACGCAATACGCGAGCGGCCGCAACAGCGGGTTCGTCAAGTCAGGCAGCGGGCCGGTGTCCATGGGTTACTGGGGCGCGGAAGACCAGCCGTTCTACTACTCGATGGCGCGGACCTTCCCGATCGCGGACCGTTACTTCTGCTCGCTGCTCGGCCAGACCGATCCGAACCGGCGCTTCCTGATTTCCGCGACCTCGCTCGGCCAGGTCAACGACTTCACGCCCAAGGAGAGCGACTACCCGGCGGGAGGCACCATCTTCGATCACCTCGACACCGCCGGGATCACCTGGCGTGACTACTTCAGCTCGCTCCCCACGACGCTGCTCTACCCCAAGCTCTACCTCAACAATTCCAAGAAGGTACTGCCGATCAAGCACTTCTTCACCGACGCCGCCGCCGGCAAGCTGCCTGGCGTCTGCCTCGTCGAACCCGACTACGACGTCACTTCAGAAGAGAATCCGCAAAATATCGCCCAGGGCGAGCAGTTCGCCGCCAACGTCATCAACGCCGTCATGAGCGGACCAGGCTGGGATAAGACGCTCCTGGTCTGGAACTACGACGAGCACGGCGGCTACTACGACCACGTGCCGCCGCCAAAGGCGATCAAGCCGGACAGCATCAAGCCCAAGGTCCCCAAAGGCGAGTTGGTCTATGACGGCTTCGGGCGGTACGGCTTCAGGGTCCCTTGCGCGGTGATCTCACCGTGGGCCAAGCCCGACTATGTCTCCCACCGGGTCATGGATCACGCCAGCGTCTGCGCGCTGATCGAAGCCAAATGGAACTTGCCCGCGATGACCTTCCGCGACGCCAACGCCGAGAACATGCTGGACATGCTCGACTTGAAGCACCCAGCCTTCCTCAAGCCGCCCAAGCTGGCCAAGCCCCTGGTCGACACCGACCACAAGGCGCTGTCCTGCAACAAGTCGGGTCCTGGCAAGATCCCGCCGCCAGGCTCGGTATCAAAACCGCACCCCAAATAGGCAAATACCCCCGGAGGCACCGATGGCACAGGAGCCTGGCACCAGCAGGCGCGGCGTGCTCAAAGCAGGTCTGATCGCCGGAGCGGCCGTCGGAGTCGGGGGCTGGCACGCGGCCTCGGCGCCGGCGGCGCCGGCCCGGCTCCGTGCGCCCGGTTCGCGGCCTTACCCTGACCACCCGGCGGGCAAGAACATGATCCCGCAGATCGAGCACATCGTCGTGCTGATGATGGAGAACCATTCCTACGACAATAAGCTCGGCATGCTCAATCGCGCCGGCGCGGATGGCTTCACGATCGGCAAGGACGGCCAGCCAAACGCCGTCAACCCGTACCCCAACGGCGACCTCCAGCACGCGTTCCGCATGCCGACGCCCTGCCAGCTCACAGGCAAGCCAAGCCAGACCTGGATCAACAGCCACGCTCAGTTCGCCGGCGGCCGCAACAACGGTTTCGTCGCGACAAGCGGCCCGGTCGCGATGGGCTACTGGCAGTGGGCCGACCAGCCCTTCTACTACTCGCTGGCCCGTATCTTCCCGATCGCCGACCGGTACTTCTGCTCGGTCCTCGGCCAGACGTTCCCCAACCGCCGCTACCTGATCTCGGCGACCTCGCTCGGCTGGGTCAACGACGGCGTGCCCAACCCGCTGACCTACCCGAAGAACGGCACCATCTTCGACCGGCTCGACGCCGCCGGGGTCAGCTGGAAGAACTACCACAGCGTTCTGTCGACAACCCAGCTCTACCCGAAGCTCTACCTCAAGAACGTCGGCCGGAAGGTCGTCAACATCGACCATTTCTTCACCGATGCCGCCGCGGGCAAGCTCCCTGGTTTCTCCCTGATCGATCCCAACTTCGAGAAGGACTCAGAAGAAGACCCGCAGAACGTCGCCGCGGGCGAGCAGTTCGCCGCCAAGGTCATCGACGCCGTCATGACCGGTCCCGGCTGGGGCAAGACCCTCCTGATCTGGACCTACGACGAGCACGGCGGCTACTACGACCACGTGCCGCCGCCCCCCGCGATCGCGCCGGACGACATCAAGCCTGACGCCCCGGCGAGCCAGCAGTACGGCGGCTTCACCAGGTACGGGTTCCGGGTCCCCTGCGCCGTCATCTCACCGTGGGCACGGGCGAACTATGTCTCGCACGTAGTCTTCGACCACACAAGCATCTGCGCGCTCGTCGAAGCCAAGTGGAACCTGCCCGCCATGACCAGGCGCGACGCCAACGCCAACGCCATGCTCGACCTGCTGGACTTCCGCGCCCCCGCCTTCGCCAAGCCCCCGCCCCTGGCCAGGCCCCTGCTCACCCAGAAGCCCGTCAGCGCCGCCAGATGCGACTCCTCGGCCCTGGCCAGGTCCCGCCCCCCGGCTCCATCACCAAGCACTCCAGCCTGGCCAGGCAGCTCGCTATTCGATGATCTTGGAAATCGGCAGCTCGAGGATGTCCCTGGCACCGGCCGCGCGCAACGCGGGGATCAGCGTGTTGACCCCGCGCTTGGGCACCACGGCCTCGACCGCGTGCATGTCGCCCCGCGCCAGCGACGTGATCGTCGGCGACGACATAGCGGGCAGCATTTCCGTGACCGCCTCAAGGTCGGCCGCCGCCACGTTGAGCTTGACTAGCACATGGTCCCGGGCGGCGATCGCTCCCCGCAGCAGCAGCGCCACGTCCTCCATCGCCGCCCGCTTCTCCTCGTCGGCGTAAGAGTCGTGATTGGCGACCAGTTCGGTATAGCTGGTCAGCAACGTGTGCAGGATCATCAGCCCGTTCCGCCGCAGCGAGGATCCGGTCTCGGTCAGGTCGACGATCGCGTCCACGATGTCAGGCACCTTGGCCTCAGTCGCGCCGTACGAGGGCGTCACGACCGCCTTGATCCCATTGTCGGACAGGAATCGCCGGGTCAGCGAGGGAAACTCGGTCGAGATCCTGATCCCGTCCGGCAGATCATCAAGGGAGGACCAGCCCGAGGCGACCGGCACCGCGAGCACCACCCTGACCGGATCAGAAGTCGCCTTGGAGTAAGCAAGCTCGCCGAGCGAGGCGACGTCGGCACCGGTCTCAGTGATCCAGTCCCGCCCGGTAATGCCGAAGTCGAACAGCCCCTCCGCTACGTACAGCGGGATCTCCTGCGGCCGCAGGAACCGCACCCGGTCGATCCGAGGGTCCTCGATCGAGGCGTGGTACGCGCGTTCTGACGCTCGCCGCACGGTCAGGTCGGCGGCGTCGAACAGCTCGAGCGTGGCCTTTTCCAGTGACCCTTTGGGCAATACGAGTGAGAGCACGCATGCACCCTACCTGGGCCGGGTCTAACGCAACGTCAGCACGTTGCCGGTAACCAGCCGGGCGGCATCCGACGCGAGGTAGGCGATCACCGACGCGACCTCTTCGGGAGAAGCGATGTGGATCAAGGTCCGGCTAGCCGCCACCTCAGCACGGACCTGGTCGGTGACCCAGCCGGTATCGGTGACCGGCGGGTGGATCATGTTCGCTGTGACCCCGTATGGTGCCAATTCGACCGCAGCCGACATTGTGTAGTTCACTTGCGCGGCCTTGGCCGCCCCGTACGAGACTTCCTCGGGAAAACCCAGGTCACCGCCCGATGTGAGCCCGACGATCCGCCCCCAGGTACCGCCACGCTCGATATGCCGGCGGGCGAACTCGGCGATCATGCAGCGCGGCGCCCAGAGCGTCGACTCCGAACTGCTGCCGCCAGGTCTCGGCGGACACTGGCTGCAGCACCCGCCCGACGCGGTCGGTCCGAGCTGCGCCGAACGAGTCGGCCAGCCACCCGGTGGCATTGTTCACCAGCACGTCAACCGGCCCGAACCGGTCCTCGGCGACATCAAACAGCATTGCAGCCGCCGAGGGATCACCAAGGTCAGCCTCAACCGTCTCAGCCGCCCCGCCCGCCGCAGTGACAGCTGCCAGCACCGCATCCGCGCCCGCCGCGCGGTTCAACCGATACTCGGAAGGAATGCCGGGATCAACGGGATCGACAACCCGCAGGTACGTGCACAGCACCGAGCACCCCTGCCGTGCCAGTTCCACCGCCGTCGCGGCCCCGATTCCGTGATTAGCCCCGGTCACGATCGCCGTATGCCGGCCAGCGACAGGCAAACTCACGCCACCACCCTGGCGACCGATGACCCGTCGGCCAGCCGCCGCACTTCGAGCCGCTCGGGAACCCGGTGCTTCAGCTCAGCCACATGACTCACGATCCCCACCGCCCTCCCGCGGTCCCGAAGCTCGTCGATCACCTCCAGCACCTGATCAAGCGTCTGGTCATCCAGCGACCCGAATCCTTCGTCGATGAACAGCGTCTGCAAGTCAACCCCGCCCGCCTCGGCCTTCACCACGTCAGCGAGCCCGAGCGCCAGCGCCAGCGACGTGTAGAAGGTCTCGCCGCCCGACAGCGAAGCCGGGCTGCGCTCCTCACCCGTGTACCGGTCGATCACGGTCAGCGTCAGCCCCGTCCGCTGCCGCCGCGCCTGGGCTTCGTCGCTGCGCCGCAGCTCGTACCGCCCGGATGACATGACGCCGAGCCGGACGTTGGCCGCGGCGACCACCTGCTCGAACCAGTGCCTCAGAACGTACGTGGTGCAGCGCCACCCGCCGGTGCCCGTCCATTCCCTTGGCCAGCCCGGCCAGGTAGATCACCGGCGCGGTACCGGCGACCAGCGCCTCCTCGCGCGCCTGAGCCTCCTGCACCTCGGCCAGCCTGGCTCCCAGCCGCTCCGCCTTCGCGCGGTGCGCGTCCCTCGCTGACCGCGCTTCCTGCTCGGCCTCCCTCGCCAGCTCGAGCGCGGCCACGGCGGCCAAGGCCCGGCTGGCCGCCTCCTCCGCCTCGGCCGGATCGAGCCCTCGGAACTCGGGCGCCCGCACTGCCGACCGCAGCGCGGCCAGTTCCCGCGACCAGGCGGTCACCTGTTCATCCAGCAGCGCCTGCTCGCCGGGCGACCGCACCGAGGCCACCGCCAGCTCAAGTGCCCGCGTTCCCCCGACGTCAAGCGGCAGCATGCCGTCGGAAGCAGCCACCCCCGCGAACCCGCTGGCCACCGCCTCGGACTCGGCCCGGCCCCGCGCCCGCTCGGCGGCATCGAGCGCCGCCGCCAGCTCGCCCGAGCGCCGCCGCCAGGGCGAGATCCGCCTGCGCCGCCGCCTCAAGCGCCTGCTTCCTCGCCCCCACCGACGGATAAGAGCCAGCGGCCTCCCCGAGCGCGGCCCGCAGCGCGGCGAGCGCGGCCAGCGCCTGCCCGGCCTGGGCACCGGCTGTCGCCTCGGCGGCCACGGCGGCGACCAGTTCGTCGTTCAGCCAGCTCGCCGGCCGAGTTCAGCCCGGCCAGCTCGGCCTCGATCCGCGTCGTGGCCGCGGCGGCGCACTCGGCCGCGGCGACCTGCCCGGTGACCTCCTGCGCCTGCGCCAGGATCTCGCCGAGGCTCGGCCCCCGGCGACGCCGCCAGCCCGGCAACTTCATGGTCAAGCTCGTCGTAGTCGCGCTTGGCCGCCTCCCGGTCCCGCTCAGCGGCGTCACGCCGGGACCGCGCGACCGCGACCTGCTCAGCGGTCACCGACCTCGGCGTCCGCGCCCCGACCGGGTCAGGATGCTCGGCCGACCCGCACACCGGGCAAGGCAAGCCGTCGGCCAGCCCGGCCGCGAGCTTCGGCGGCGATCCCGGCCAGCCGCGCGTCCATCGCCCGCTGATGCGCGTCGGTCAGCTCCTGGTGCACGTCGATGGCCGCCCGCAGCACGTCGGCCTGGCGCTCTAGCTTCGGTCCGAGCTCCGCCAGCCGCCGCGCCGCCGCCACGATCTTGGCCAGCTCGTCCCGCTGATGCCGCGCCGCCGGAAGCCCGGCGGCCGCCTGCCTGGCCTCCGCGAGGCTTGCCTGCACCGCCGCGACCCGCCCAGGCCGCTCCCGCCTGCCCGTCCGCTAGCGACCTGACCAGGTCACCAGCTTCGGCGGCTCCTGGCTGAGCTCGGCGGCGGCGCTTTCCCGGCGGACTGCCCCGCTTCTTCATCGACCAATCTGTCCAGGGCGTTCGCCTGGACCTGAGCCGTGGCCGCCCTCGCGGCCGCACGCGAACTGTACTTTTTGGCCTGTCCACTATCCGCCGACCCACCCAGCAACCCCGCCAGGCCAGCCTCAGTCCCTGGGCGACCGGGATGGCCCGGCGCACGGCCCGCCGGGCGGCGCCGACGGCCGTCTGCCTCGGCGAGACGCCGATCAGCGGCCGCACCGGCTCGGCCCGGCGGGCCGCGCCAAGTACCGCGACCCGCTCTCGTGCTCGGCCCTAGTCGCCTCATGCGCCCAACCGGTCAAGCGCGAGGCTGAGCCGGGCCGTCAAGGCGGCCCGCCGCTCCGCCTCCTGCTCGGCCGCCAGCGCCAGCCGACCTGCCGGCCGCGAGCTGCGGCCTCATGCGCTGAGCGCGGCCAGCTCCGCGATCTCGTCGCTGAGCTGCTTGAACCGTCCCGTCCGCCGCCGTGGCGGTTATCAGCTCCTGGCGCCAGGGCGTCGAGCCCAGCCGCTTCGGCCGCCGCCGAGACTGCCGTGGCGACGTCAGCGTCGGCCAGCTGCCTGACCCGCATCGCCTCAGCCCGGCGCCGGTCAAGCTCGGCGGTGACCTTGTCGTAAAGCTCGGTGCCGAACAGCTTGGTGAGCAACGCCCGCCTGGCATCGTCGTCCGAGCGAAGGAACCGGGCGAACTCGCCCTGCGGCAACAGCATCACCTGCGTGAACTGGGCGCGGTTGAGCCCGACCGCGGTCGTGATGGCCTCGCCGACCTCGGCCTTGTTCGCCGACACGCTGACCCAGTGTCCGGCCTGCAAGCGCTGCAAGTGCACCCGCATCGCCTCGGTCGTGAAGCCGTTGCCGCGCCGCTTGCGCCGCTGGTGCTCGGGCACCCGGCTGACCTGGTACCGGACCCCGCGCAGCGAGAACTCCAGCCGGACCAGCGGCTCGATGTCAGGATCGGCGAAGTCGCAGTGCAGCCGGTCATCGGCCGCCTCCTGGCCGGCCAGCCCGCCGTAGAGAGCGAACGTGATCGCGTCGAGAATCGTCGTCTTGCCCGCCCCGGTCGGCCCTTCGAGCAGGAACAGCCCGCCCCGCGGCGAGCCGGTCGAAGTCGATATGCTGCGGCTGCGCGTACGGCCCGAAAGCTTGCAGCTCCAGGCTGTGCAGCCGCATTCAGGCCGCCGCCACTCGCCGCGCCTGTGATGCCCATGAGGGAACCGTTCCTCCTGCGGTATCGCGCCTGCTGTGCACGCGTCTCGATCGACGTCCGCCAGCACGGCCAGCTGCTCCTCGTCCGGCGGCCCGCCGCTGGTGAACTCCACGAACCGCGCGCAGATCTCGACCGGGTCGGTCGCTGCCGAGCAGCGCCCGCAAGTCGGCGTCGGAGCCAGTCGAGCCCACCTTCGGGCGCGAAGTCGAGCACCAGCGTGTGCGGCCAGCGCTCCCGCAGCCGCTCCATCGGCGCGGCGGGCCGGGCGGGGTCGGTGAGCACGACCTTGACCCAGGCGTCTTCCAGCTCGGGGTCGGTGAGCGCAAGCAGCTCGTCGAGCTTCCCGTTGAGCTGCCGCAGCGGCCTGGGCACCGGCGTCGCAGCTGCGTCACGCTCACCGGGCCAGCGCCAGTCGATCTCGGCCAGCGTCACCGACTTGGCGTGCTGCCGCTCGGAAAACGAGAACGCCAGCGGCGATCCGCAGTACCGTGATCGCACCGGCCCGCACGTTCTGCTGGCCGTGCAGGTGACCGAGGGCGACGTAGCTGAGGCCGGCGAACACCGCGACGGGCGCGTCCGCGATGCCGCCGACCCTGATGTCCCGCTCGACTCCGTCGGCGCCGCCCCGGTGACGAACGCGTGCGCGGCGACGACCGTACGGCTGATGCCGCGCTGAGCCGCGTCCTTGCCCGGATCAGGTCTGCGGCGGCGGCCAGCACCGAAGCGTGCGACCGGTCGGCGCCAAGTTCGTCCATCACCGCGTCGGGCAGCAGGTACGGAATGCCGTACATCGCGACGTCGCCGTGCTCGTCGGCGAGTACCACCGGCCGGGCGATGTCGGCGACGCTCGTGCGCAGATGCACCCCGGCCGCCTCGCTCAGCCGGGAGCCGAAGCCGAGCCTGATCGCGGAGTCGTGATTGCCGCTGGTCAGCAGCACGGGGATGCCAGCCGCGGCGAACCCGCTCAGCGCGCGGTCGAGCAGCGCGACCGCATCGGTCGTCGGCACCGCCCGGTCGTAGACGTCACCCGCGACGACGACCGCGTCCGCGCGCCGGCGGATCGACTCCGCGAGCAGCCAGTCCAGGAACTCCGGCCTGGTACGGCAGCAGGTCGGCGCCGTGCAGCGTCCGCCCCAGATGCCAGTCCGAGGTATGGATCAGTCTCATCGGCGCACCATAGTTCTTGAGGGGAATCGCGTCCGGGATGAAGACCAAGCCGGTCTGCTGGGCCGAACCCGCCCGGCCCCCGCCATTACCCCGCGCCGGCGTAGTCGATGCCATCCGGCCGCCGAGACGGCCGGGACCGAGTCCTAACAGTCATCGGGGTTGCCGTCGCCGGCACGGGATCCGGTTCGGTGCTACCCGGCCGACGCGACGGCGTGTCGCGCCCTGCACCGCGTCGCCGTCCACGCAGGCGGGGTGACTGCTGGACATGCTTGTATTAGCTTCTCGTGACCACGAGCGACGCCTCGCTGCCGGCCAGCACAGGCCAGGACGAGATCGAGGAAGAACGGCACCGGCTAACGACCTTGTCCGGGCTGGCCGCGCTGTCGCTCGACGCGCTGTCCTCGGTGGCCTACGGGCCTGAGGCGATCGTGATCGTGCTGGTCGCGGCCGGAACGGTTGGCCTCGGCTACACGCTGCCGGTGACCCTGGCGATCGTGATCCTGCTCGTCGTGCTGGTGATCTCCTACCGGCAGGTAATCGAGGCGTTCCCGAACGGCGGCGGCGCCTACGCCGTCGCGAAGCGGCACCTGGGCCGGATGCCAGCGCTCATCGCGGCGGCGATCCGCTGATCGTCGACTACGTGCTGAACGCCGCCGTCGGCGTCTCGGCCGGCGTCGCGGCTCTGACCTCGGCGTTTCCCGGCCTGTTCAAGTACACCGTCGATGCTGTGCCTGATCGTGCTCGCGGCGATCACGGCGGCCAACTTCTGGGGCGTCGCCGAGTCGGCCCGGCTGTTCATCCTTCCGACGCTGATCTTCATCGCCGCGATCGCGCTGGTCATCGTCTCTGGCCTGCTCCGCAGCCATCCGGTCGTCGCGCCGCCGCGGCACCTGCCGAGCGTCGCCGAAGCCGTCGGGGTGCTGCTGCTGCTCCAGGCCTTCGCCTCGGGTTGCTCGGCGCTGACGGGCGTCGAGGCGATCGCCAACGCGGTTCCCTCGTTCCGCAAGCCGAGGGTCAAGCACGCGCAGCACACCGAGGCCTGGCTCGGCGCGCTGCTCGGCGCCATGCTGATTGGCCTCGCGATCCTGATCAGGAAGTATCACGTCACGCCCGACCCGCATGAGACCGTGCTTGCGCAGCTAGCCGCCATCGGCGTCGGCAAGGGCATCGTCTTCTACGGCATCCAGCTGATCACCACGATCCTGCTCGCGCTGGCCGCGAACACGTCCTTCGGCGGCCTGCCGGTGCTGGCGTCGCTGCTGGCCAGGGACAACTTCCTGCCGCACCTCTTCTTCCTCAAGGCCGACCGCCAGGTCCACAGGTACGGCGTCGGCGTGCTCGCGGCCTTCGCCGCGGTCCTGCTCGTCGTCGTCGGACGGCAATACCCAGCGGCTGGTGCCGTTGTTCGCGATCGGGGTATTCGTCGGGTTCACGCTGTCCCAGACCGGCATGGTGCGGCACTGGCGAGAGCAGCGCGGGTCCGGCTGGGCGGGCCGCGCGACCATCAACGGCGTCGGCGCGGTGCTCACCCTGGCCGCGCTCGTGGTGGAACTGGTCAGCAAGTTCACCGAGGGCGCCTGGATCGTGGTGCTCGTGGTGCCGCTCTTCGTGCTGATGTTCTCCCGCATCCACGCGACGTACGCGAAGATCGGCGCCCTGCTGCGGATCGGCGACCATACCGCCGCCGCCCGAGCGGGAAAGCTCGCTGGTCGTGGTGCCGGTTGGCGGCATGTCGCGGCTGACGCAGGAGGGGATCTCGGCGGCCCTTTCGCTCGGCCGGGACGTCATCGCGGTGACCGTCTGCTACAGCGAGGCCGAGGACGAAGAGTCGCACCTGCACCTGCGGGAGCAATGGGAGGAATGGCATCCTGGCGTGCCGCTGGTCACGCTGCACTCCCAGCACCGCTCGCTGGCACCGCCGATCGTCGATTACCTGCACGACCTGGAAAAGAGCGACCAGTACGACCGCATCGTGGTGCTGATCCCCGAGGTCCAGCCGGCTAGGCCCTGGCAGCGGATACTGCATAACCAGCGCGGTTTCGTGCTCGACCGGGCGATCCAGAAGGGCACGGTCAACGTCGTCATCTGCCGGCTGCACTTCCAGCTCGGCACCTGGGCTTCGCCACCGGCACTGCGAGCGCGCCTGGGCCCGACTCCACTGGGCGACGTACGCCGTCATGGCGAACCGTCGTGAGCCCCGAGGAGGCGCGACGGCGGTTCGCCTCGGCGCGGGTGGCCCGGCTGGCCACCGTCTCGGCGCAGGGGCGGCCGCACCTGGTGCCGTGCACGTTTGCCCTCGACGGCGACTCCATTTACGTGGCGGTCGACCACAAGCCGAAGACGACGACCAACCTCAAGCGGCTCCGCAACATCGCGGCCAACCCCAACGTGGCCATGCTGGCGGACCACTACGACGAAGACTGGCAGTCGCTGTGGTGGGCCCGCGCCGATGGCGTCGCGTCCGTGCTGGACGAGCCCAAGCTGCGGTGAGTCGCCCGGTCCGTCTATTGACGGAAAGGTATTCGCAGTATGCTGACCGGCCGCCGGATGGGCCTGTCATCGCGATCTCGGTGACGGCCTGGTCCGGCTGGTCGGCCAGCTAGCTGCTACAGCTCGGCTACGGCCGGGATTACCTCGGAGCCGATGATCTCGAGCGGGGTGAGATCCCAGACGTTCGCGACGGCACCGATCGCGGTGTCGAAGCCGAGCTCGGCGAGCGCGCCGAGCTGGTCGATCATCTCGCCGGTCTTCTCTCCGCGCGGGCCGGGATCGAAGATGAAGTAGCAGGACTTGCGGATCTCGTCGTAGACACGGTTCTCCGCGTCGCAATGCTCCCTGAGCACGTCAAGCTTGCGGGCCAGGTCGGGGCCAGGGAACAGGTTGCAGGCCTGGGCGTAGCGGGCGACGAAGCGCAGCGTCTTACGCTCGCCTCCGCCGCCGATCATGATCGGGGGGTGCGGCTTGGTCAGCGGCAGCGGGTGATTGAGCGGCCGGTCAAGCTCGTAGTGCTCGCCCCGGTAGGGCTCGTCGTTGCCGCTCCACATCTGGAGGCAGATCTTGAGCGTCTCTTCCAGCCGCTCGAACCGCTCGGCGACCGGCGGGAACGGAATGCCGAGACCCTTGGACTCCTCCTCGTTCCAGGCGGCGCCGATGCCGAGCCAGGCCCGGCCGCCGGAAAGCACGTCGAGCGTAGAGATGATCTTCGCGAGCACGCCTGGGTACCGGTAGATCGCGCCCGTGACCAGAGTCAGCAGCTTCGCGTTCGTCGTGCAGGCGGCCAGGTAGCCGAGCGTCGTGTAGGCCTCGAGCATGTCGTTCTCGACCGGCCCGGCGACCGGGATCTGAAAGAAGTGATCCATGACGCTGATGAACTCAAACCCGGCGTCGTCCGCCGTCCTCGCCACTGCCGCCAGTTCGGCGCCGAGCCTCGCCGGTCCGCCCGGCCAGTTAAAGTCAGGAACCTGCAACCCAATCCTCATCTGCCGCCACTCCCGTCTCGCGAGCCTTTGTCAGAGCCAAATCGTCAGGGCCAATCCTGCCCTAATTCGGACGCCGGCGGGACCCAGCGACGGCAGCGGGCGGGCGGCGGCGCGGCGGGCGGCCGGGCGGGCGGGCGGCGCGGCAGGCGGGCGGCGCGCCGGGCGGGCGGCGCGGCAGGCGGGAGGGCGGGCGGCCCACCGGGCAAGAGAGCAGTCCCGCCTTCGCAGCCGCAAGGGGTCGGCGCGGCTGAAATCGAGTGCCGGGTCCGGTGGGATGACGGCGCGGCCGGTTTACCGCATCGATGGGACATCGTTGCGGTTCAGCGGGGGTGGCGGACAACAACGATGGCACAGGGATGTTGTTGCCGCAGCATCCGTGGGCCATCGTTGTTGTTGGCCGCTGGCCGGCGACAGCATCGATGGGACATCGTTGCGGCCCGCTCGGTTTGTTATGAGCGTTTTGTCCGCCAGGTCACGAGCGAACGAGGCGGGAGACGGCTTCGGCGGCTTCCTTGACCTTGGCTTCGCCTTCGGGGCCGCCCTGGGCGACTGCTTCGGTCACGCAGTGACTAAGGTGATCTTCGAGCAGGCCGAGCGCGACCGACTGCAGCGCCCTGGTGACGGCGGAAACCTGGGTGAGTACGTCGATGCAGTAAACATCTTCGTCGACCATGCGCTGCAGACCGCGGACCTGGCCTTCGATCCGGCGCAGGCGTTTGAGGTAGGCGTCCTTGTCCTGGCTGTATCCGCGCATGCCTGACCTTACCCCGGCCCGCGCTTGAACTGCCCGGGCAGACGCACCGTGAATAACTGCGAGAGACCAGGGTAGCTGGGCGGCGCGAAAGCTCATCAATCAAAGGAGTGATTGTGATGACCGGGACGACGCTCCGGTTGCCGCGGAGTCGCGGTGCCTTCAGCGGTGTGCTTCTCATCCTGCTGGGGATCTGGGGCGCCATCGCTCCCCTGATCGGTCCTTACCTGCATTACGCGTACACGCCAGACCGGGCGTGGACGGTGACAAGCGGACGGGTCTGGCTTGAGTTCCTGCCGGCTGCTGGCGCGGTGATCGGCGGGATCATCATGCTGACCAGCAAGATGCGGCCAACCGCGATGACCGGCGCCACGCTGGCCGGGCTCAGCGGCGCGTGGTTCGCCTTCGGCAGTCACCTGACCAGGCTGCTCATGCATTCACCTCCGGCTCAGGGCACCCCCGTCGGCGGGTCGGTCGCGCGGACGATCGAGCAGCTCGGGTTCTTCACCGGCCTTGGCGTCGTGATCATCTGCGTCGCTGCGGCCGCGCTTGGTCGTCTCTCCGTTGTCTCCGTAAGGGACCTCAAGATCGCTGAGCGGCTGGCCGAGCGAGCCGATACCCCGGCCGTTGCCACGACGCCAGTCACCGAGACCCCCGTGGTCGCTAAGACTCCCCGCGTGGCGGCGAATACCGCTGGCAGCAGCTCAAGCAGCCTTCCCAGGAGAGCACCTCTGGCCACCCTGACCAGGATCGCGAGGAAGCCGGCCAGTGATAACACCACCGACTCCGAAGTCACCAGGCCAAGAGAAGAGGTCGGCTCGGACGCCTGATTAGGCTGACTGACGCTCGCACACCTTAATATGCCGATGTGCCTGAGTCCCGCGCGGCGGGGCTCGGGCACATTTAGGCTTGGCGTGCGCTCTCCAGTGCGGCAGCCTGCCGATATGGGATTCCTACTGGTCCGGCCGGTCAATACTGATCGACCTTTTCATGCAACTTTCAGAAGAATACGATAGAAGACGTTTTGGAAATTCTGAGGTAGGCTGTAGCACGATGGGAAGCCCAGGTATTCCGGCCCGGCTGAGGAAAATCGCGGCCCTCTCCGAACTTGGTTCCGCCGGAACCGACGCGGCTGGCTCAGTGTTGCCTGGTTCGCTGTCGCCTGGTTCATCGGCGGCCGCCGGTCCGCTCCCCGCACCAGTTCCCGACGACGAACCTGACGTTACCGCGCACTTTGTCGATACGGCAGTACTCGAGTTTGTCGAGGAGCCGACGGTCACGCCGCCAGCGCTGCTGACCCTTGGCCCACGCCGGGTCGGCCGGTCGGTACGGCCTAGGCGGGGCCGGCCGCGCAGCGAGCACGCGGACCGGGTGATCCTGCTCGCCACCAACGACGTCATCGCCGATAAGGGCGTCAGCGGGCTCACGATCGAGGAAGTCGCCGCCAGGGCCGGGGTGGGCAAAACTACGATTTACCGCCGATGGTCATCACGAGGAACCCTGGCGCTCGACGCTTTCCTGGCCGAAATCGGTGAACAGCAGACTCCGAGGGACACTGGCAGCCTTTCCGGCGACCTGCGGGCCGCGCTCGGCGAATGGGTTGGTGCCGTGGCCGGCGCTAACGCCGGGATCATGCTGGCCGGGCTCATCGCCGAGATGCATAAGGACCGCGGACTCGCCGTGGCCTGGCAGGATCAGGTTATCTCTCCGCTGCGAGCGCAGTACTCGATGATGCTTGACCGCGCCATCAGCCGGGGCGAGATCCCGTCAAATACCGACGCCGGCGTCGTGCTCGACCTCCTCTTCGGTGCCTGCTACTACCGCCTGCTGCACGGGCACCGGCCGCTGAACGACCAGTTCGTCAACCAGGTCGTTGACATCGTCGCCCTGGGCGTCGGCGCCCACTCGAACTTAGCCGCGAGGGCTGCCAGGCGGCCCGTCAGGCACTGACCCGCTGCAGGGTTACGGTCCCGTGCTGAATATGCGACACCTCGATCACGTCAGCACTAGGCCCGGAAAGCAGGTCCGCTTCGCCGGTTACCTTGACCCCGCCTGAGGCCGCGCCGGTCGCCGGATTCAGCTTGCTAACGGTGAACGTGGAGCACTTGGTGCAGCTCTGGCTCAGTACTGCCAGGCCGAAGCTGGCCGAGGCGATCGTGAAGTCATCCGTGGACACCTTCTTCGACGACACCGTAGCCAGCGAAGAGCTGTAGGTGTTGATCATCACATGGGTACCGAAGACCAGCAGCTCCACCCGGCTGCCAAGCAGCGCCAGCGGCGTGCCATCGGCACCGGTGACCTTGCGGGAGTGCAGGGCCCCGCCCGTCGTCGCCTCGTTGAGATCGATGCCGTTCGGCGGGTTGGATTCGAAGTACAGGCCATTCGAGTCGGCCGCGTACCCATTCGGTGAGGGGAACCCGAACTTCGACACCACGTGGACCTTTGAGCTAGCGGTGTTGATCTGGCTCACGGTCGCGAATTCGAAGCCGCTCCCATCGGTGGCCCAGTCCGTCCACGACCAGAGCGTATTGCCAGTGCCGACGATCAGGCCGGCCTCGGTGATCGGCTTGACCGGGCTGGAAAGCGTGAAGTGCCTTACCGACGTGAAGTTGGTCCTGCGGTACTCGGTGACCGTCAGCCCGACCTGCACGAACAGGTCGGAAGTGGTCGCGGCGAGCGCCTGTACGGTGTGCGCGGCGTGCACCACGGCTTTCGGCTTGGCGTTGCCCTTGACCACGGAGACCACGGAGCCGTGAGAGTAGAACAGGGAACCGTCCGGCGCCTGCGTGAAGGACTGGGTGAAAACATTCGACGTCGTGCCCAGCGTGATCTTCGGACCCGCGTGCAGCGCGGCGCTGCTCGATGCGGCCTGAGCGCCGGACTGCGCTACCACGATTCCCGCTACGGCGAGCGCGGTGGCCGGGATGATGGCACCAGCGAGACGGCCTCTTCTGGCAACGGTCAGGGCAGACATCAGGGGTTCCTTTCCCGGCCGATCACTCTGGCCTCACTTCGGTCTCCTGGATCATACAGAGAGAATCCGTGATCGGACAGATAGCGTCAGACCGGAAAGGTAAGCAAGGTCGGGCCAGGCACCACCTGGATCCTGATGCTCTTCAGCTTGTTCATCGGGATCGAGGTGCCGCCCTCGATCAGCAGGTCAGCGGGGTGACCGGGCACACCGAGACCGGGAGCGCGCACCAGCCAGCCCATCAAGACGCGGATCTCGCCTGACTTAGCGACGGCGATCAGTTCGCAGTCAAGCGGTCCGCGCACAGGGCTGAGCTCAAGATGGCTGAGCTGAAGTATGACCTGGGTTCCCCAGGCATGGGGGATAAGGCCGACCGTTCCAACGATGCCGTCCTGGGCGGGATTCACCGCGTGGACCTGCTTTGACATGTGCAACTCAGAGCTGAGCCCGCTATGGCGCGGTGCGGCCGCGGCGCCGGCGACCGCACCGCCTACCAGCAGAACCAGGCAGGCGACGGCCGCGAGCCAGCCTCTTTGAATGTTCCTGCGCCTGGTCAGGACGGCCCGACGGCTGAGCAGATCGACGACGGCGGCCTCGTCGGGTCCGGTGTCATCCAGCTCAACCCGAGCCGCTTCGGCAAACAAATCGGCCATCGCCGCGAACTCGGCCAGTTCCGCCGCGCAAGACTCGCAGTCCGCCAGATGAGCCTCGAAGTCTTCACGGTCGCGGGCGTCGAGCAAGCCGAGCGCGTAGGCCGCCACGTCGGTGTGCTCTATGTTCACAGCGACACCCCCCGTTCGGCCAGCACAAGCTTCAGTGCCCGGAGCGCGTAATAAACCCTTGACTTGACAGTACCAACCGGAATGCCCAGAATCTCAGCCGCTTCGTTAACGGTCCGGTCACTCAGAATTGTCTCGTTGAGAACCTCACGGTGCGACGGCGAAAGCGCGCGCAGCGCGTCAGCGACGATCACGCTGCGTAGCACATCATCGGTCAGGTCGGTGACCGATGCCAATTCAAGCTTGTCCTGACCGGTCTCGGCCGGCCTGGCTACCTTCTTGCGCTGCTCGTCGATCACGATCCGCCTCGCCACCGTAGCCAGCCACGGCATCAGCGAGGGTGCGGAGGGATCCAGCCGACCGCCCTGACGCCAGGCCCGCAGCATCGTCTCCTGCACGATGTCCTCGGCCAGTTGCCGGTCACCGGCGGTGAGTCGCAGCACAAAGGCCATCAGGGGTGTCCGGTACTGACGGTAAAGATCGGCAACCAAGCGGTCGTCGTCAATGCCGACGGCGCCGTCGCGCCGGGTGCCGGGCAACAACCGACGCCGCTCCTTTCCCTGCTCGGGGGCGGGAATGGCCACGCAGCGACTCCCGTCCTGACCAGCCTGGGCCTCGTCTGCCGGAATCGTATCGCGACGGCGGGTGAAATTTGGCCGCAAAAAATCTTGTGTCCGGCTGAACCCTCCGTTCCTGCGCCCGCGTACTCCTGTCCGACATCCCTGGCCAGGGAACCCAGCACGGCGGCCGAGCAGGGCCACTTTCCAGACAGGAGTTTCCCGATCATGAGTCAGACCCAGTCATCCGGCAGGAAGTTGCGGACAAGGATCGGCATCGGCATCGGCGCGGTGGGCATGGCAGGCGCGGTCGCGCTGTCCGTCGGCCTCGTCTCAGCCGGCGCCGCGCCGGCTAAGGACCACTCGTTCTCCTTCAACCTCATAGCCTCACCTGGCATCAAGTCCTGCCTGCCCAGAGCCGGCGGAAGCGTAAAAATCACTCCTGGTGATCTGAACGACACCATGACCGTTTCGGTCCACGGCATGCCGGGCAACACCGGGTTTGACTTCTTCGTCATCCAGATGCCAGACAAGCCGTTCGGCGTTTCCTGGTACCAGACCGACGTCCAGACGAACAGTCGCGGCACTGGCTCGGCTACCGTGCGCGGCGTCTTCAACAAGGAGACGTTCTCAGTCTCCCCCGGCGGAACCACTACCTTCGCGCCCACGCACCAGGACCACCTGGGCCTGTGGTTCGGCAACCCGAAGACCCCGTTCAACCTGAACTGCGAGCCAACCGCCACATCACCGATCGTCACGCCGTTCAACGGCGAGCAGCACGCCGGCATCCAGGTGCTCAACACCGCCAACTTCCCCGTGAACAAGGGCCCGCTGTCCAAGGTCAAGAACTAGCCATCCCACGTAAGAACTAGCAGTCGAGTGCCCGCCTGGCCAGACACCCCAGGCGGGCACTCAAGCGCGGCGCGGGCGCCGTCTCGCCCTCCGTCGGCTGGGCCGGCGCGGAGCGGGAGCGGGAGCGGGAGCGGCGCGGGAGCGGGCGCCTGAGTCCGGGGCGGGCGCGGGACGCCTCGGGCCGAACGGCGGAAAACCCGCTAAGACTGTGACTGACGCAAGCCCAGCCAGGACCGTGAGCCTGGTAGGCCAGCCTGGGAGTGCGTGCGCTGGGTGGCGGCGTGAAAGTTTTGGGTGTTTTGCGTGAGTCCAGAAAGTGAACCCGTACAAGGTGGCGGCGGTCGGTTGACGTTGTACGGGTTGCAGTGTTTTCCGGCGAGGTTACGGGTGGTTTTGTCAGTTTTCACGGAACGGTTAACCGTACAAGGTCGCGGTCGCGCGGCGACGTTGTACGGGTTGGCTTTCTGGACGCACCCCGCGCCGGGCGCGAATAAACCACCAGGATCGCAGGTGCGGCCAGACCGCCCCGCCCCGGCCAGGTCGGCAAGCCCCCCGCCGCCCCGCCTCCAATCCCAGGCCCCGGCCCCGCCCGGCCCCGCCCCGGCCCGCCCCCGGCCCGCCCCGCTCCACCCGGCCCGGCCCGCCCCGCTCCGCTCCGCCCGGCCCGCCCGGCCCGGCCCGGCCCGGCGAGATATACCCTAGGGGGGTATATTGAGGGCGTGCTGATCGTCCTCTCCGACCTGGGTTCCTCGCTGCGCGAGTCGTTTTTCATGTTCTGGGACACGTTGTGGGCGCTGCTCGGCGGCTTCGCGCTTTCCGGTGCCGTCCAGGCCTTCGTGCCAGGCCGGGCGCTGCGGGCCAGGCTCGGGGATCACCGCCTCGGCGCGGTAACCAGGGCCTCGGCGGCCGGCGTTCTGTCCTCGTCCTGCTCCTACGCGGCGTCCGCGATGGCGAGGTCGCTGTTCGCCAAGGGGGCCGACTTCGTCACCTCGATGATCTTCATGTTCGCCTCGACGAACCTGGTGATCGAACTCGGCGTCGTGCTCGTCGTCCTGATGGGCTGGCAGTTCGCGGTCGCCGAGTACGCCGGCGGCATCATCATGATCGGATTGCTCGCGCTGCTCGGCGGTCTCTTCCTGACCGCACGGCTGACCAGCGCGGCCCTTCCTGACGCCAGCTCACCCGCTCAGGATCACGGCCAGATGCCCGCCATCCGCACCAGGTCAGGCTGGACAAGCGCCGCCACCTATGCGGTCGCCGACCTGAGCATGCTGCGCCGGGAACTGCTCATCGGGTTCCTCGGCGCCGGCTTCCTGGCCACGCTCGTGCCGGCCGCGTTCTGGCGGGTGTTCTTCCTCTCCGGGCACGGCCTGCTGACCAGCGTCGAGAACGCGATCGCCGGCCCGTTCATCGCCATGATCACTTTCGTTTGCTCGATCGGCAACGTACCGCTCGCCGCCGTCCTCTGGCACGAAGGGATCAGCTTCGGCGGAGTGATCAGCTTCATCTTCGGCGACCTCGTCGCCCTTCCGCTCGTTTTCGTCTACCGGAAGTTCTACGGCGGCCGACTAGCACTGCGCATGCTGGCCGGGTTCTGGGCGCTGATGGCAACGGCCGGGCTGGTCACCGAGCTTGTTTTCGGCGCGGCCGGCCTCATCCCCGCGCGCCAGCAGCAGGCCCCGGTGGCGCCCGAGCACCTGGACCTGAACTACACCACCGTGCTCAACGTGATTTTCATCGCGATCTTCGGCCTGCTGTACTACCTGCACAGGACCGGAGACCGCCAAGCCGCAAGCTCCAGTCTCGCGATCGACCCGGTCTGCGGCATGCAAGTAGCGAAGGCAGCCGCCCCGGCCCAACTGCCGGCCGAAACGGGCACCTACTGGTTCTGCTCAGACCACTGCCTCGACAAATTCACGGGGCCAGCGGCCGGGATCCTGTCCGAACGCTAGCCCCGGATGGCCTCAAAGACGTTCAAGACGGCAAATACCAGCAGGATCCCGGCCCCGACCAGCGTGATCACCCGTATCGGCACGACCTTGAGCAGCCCGCGCCCGCCGGCGATCGCCAGCCCGGCGACCGCCCAGAGCGCCAGCAAGCTGGCGGGACCGACCACGGCCGGATCGTGGTACCTAGCGGCCAGGTTCACGATCAGGATCTGAGTCAGGTCACCGAACTCAGCGACGAGGATCACCAGGAAGCTAGTCGAGGCAACCCGCCAGAACGTCGGCGGTGTCTCCTTCTGCGCCTCGGCCAGGTCCTCGTCGTGCCTGCCCCTGATCAGCAGGACCGCGCCAAGACCGAAGAGGATCGCCACGATAATGGAAAGCGCCCGGTGCGGCAGCAGCGCGAGCAGGCTGCCCGCCCCGATGGCGAGCGCCACATGCACCGTGAACGCGGCCGCCACGCCCGCGTAGACGTAAACCGGGCGGTACCGACTGCCGAGGATCAGGCTTGCGAGCGCGGTCTTGTCCGGTAGCTCAGCGATGAACACCAGACCGAACGTCACAGCTGCCACGGCGATGTCCACTAACCCGATCCTGCTCTAGACCGGGGGACCGCCGCAAATCCAACCCCTGATCTTCCAAAAAACCTTCCCCGCGATGTCGATCTGGGACGCTGGCGTTCGACGCGTGGACGTAAGAAGGCAACGAAACAAGGAGCAGGCACCATGCGATTTTTCGGATATACCCTGGCCGACCCGTCCACCCCGATGCCGCCGCCTGACCCGGAACTATTCGCGAAGATGGATGAGCTCGTCGCCGATGCGACCAAGGCGGGAGTGATGCTCGCTACCGGCGGGCTCGTACCCCCTGATGACGGGATCAAGGTCAAGTACCACGACGGCGAGTTCACCGTGCTCGACGGGCCTTTCGCCGAGGCGAAGGAACTGGTCGGTGGCTGGGCGCTGCTTGAGGTGCGGGACAAGGCCGAGGCGATCGAGTGGACCAAGCGGTTCCTCTCGCTCGTCGGCGAGGGCGAGACGACGCTGCGCGAGGTGGCGGGGCCTCCGCCTATGTAGCCGAGTTGCCTGGCTGGCCCGACGATGATGTGATCGGGCAGTATGACCAGCTCAGTGCCAGCTCGCGGGGGGACTACCCCCCACACCCCCCGCACTTCAGCACACGAGGCGATCGAGACGGTCATCAGGCTCGAATCGGCCCGGCTCATCGCCGGGCTGGCCAGGTACGCGGGCGGCGATCTCGGGCTCGCCGAGGAACTCGCGCAGGACGCGGTCGTGGCCGCGCTCGAGCAGTGGCCGGCGGACGGAGTGCCTGGCAATCCGGGTGCCTGGCTGATGACAGTCGCCAAGCGCCGGGCCGTCGACGCGTTCAGGCGCAGCCGGGAACTTGACCGCAAGTACGCCGACTTCGGGCGGACGCTCGAGGCGGCCGGCGACGGCACGGCCGGGTTCGACCGCGCGATCTCTGACGACATCGACGATGACCTGCTGCGGCTGATCTTCACGGCCTGCCATCCTGTCCTTTCGCTGCCCGCGCGGGTAGCGCTCACGCTGCGGTTGCTCGGCGGGCTGACCACGGCCGAGATCGCCCGTGCGTACCTGGTGAGCGAGCCGACCATCGCACAGCGCATCGTCAGGGCCAAGAAAACGCTCGCCAGCGCCGGCGTGCCGTTCGAGACGCCGGGCATGCAGGAGCGGCCGGCCAGGCTGGCGTCGGTGCTCGAGGCGATCTACCTGATCTACAACGAGGGCTATTCGGCGACCGCAGGCGAGGACTGGACCAGGCCAGGTCTCTGCCACGAGGCGCTGCGGCTAGGGCGGCTGCTCGCCGAGCTGATGCCACGCGAGCCCGAGGTGCATGGTCTTCTCGCGCTGATGGAGATCCAGTCGTCACGGCTGGCCGCGCGGAGCGGGCCGGACGGGGAGCCCGTGCTCCTGCTCGACCAGGACCGGCACCGGTGGGACCAGCTGCTGATCGGGCGCGGGCTCGCCGCCCTCGACCGGGCGGTGGCCCTGGGCGGCGAACGTGGACCTTACGTGCTTCAGGCCTCAATAGCGGCCTGCCACGCCAGGGCGTTCCAGGCTGAGCAGACCGACTGGAGACAGATCGCCGCGCTGTACGAGGTACTGGCCGAGGTGATGCCTTCGCCGGTGGTGGAGCTTAACCGGGCGGTGGCCGTAGCTATGGCTCACGGGCCGGCGGCCGGGCTTGCCCTCGTTGATCAGCTGACCGCCGAGCCTTCGCTGCGGGGATACCACCTGCTGCCGAGTGTGCGCGGCGACCTGCTGATGAAGCTGGGGCGGCCGGACGAGGCGCGAGCGGAGTTCGAGCGTGCGAGCGCGCTGGCCGGCAACATGAAGGAGCGGGATCTGACCGCTGCCCGCGCTCGGGCAGCGGCCGACGCCCAACCTGAACCTCCGTCGGGCGGCGCCGGGCCGGAACCCCCAGCGGCCGGCGCAACCCAGCCGGGCGGCTAGCGCCGCTCGGGTTTCGCGCTGCCTCGCGGCCAGCCGTGCTTCGGCTGGTACCACGTCGCCGTGCAGCCGACCGTGCCGCAGTGAACGCGCCGATGGCCGCGGCCCGGCTGAGCCAGCGCCGCCGGGCAGTCACAGGGCGTCCAGCTCACGATCACCCGGCCTGGCCCCCACTGATGACCGGCAGGACACTGCTCGGGATACGGCCACCAGTCCGGGCGGGTCACTTCACTCATGACATCAGTAGAACACAAATTCGATATATTGGCTGGCTACAGGCACGTAGTCAACGCGTTGACGGTAGTGACCCAACCGGCAGGCCCGGCCTGTCACACTACCGATCATGCACACGCTGGTCGCTGATCATCCGCTCATCGCGCACAAGCTCACCGCGCTAAGGGACGTCCACACAGAAACTCCCGTCTTCCGCAGCCTGACCGACGAACTCGTCACGCTTCTCGCCTATGAGGCAACTCGTGACGTCAAGGTCGAACGGGTACAGGTCCATACGCCGGTCGCCACGGCCGAAGGCGTCAAGCTCGCGAGGCCGATCCCGCTCGTAGTGCCCGTCCTGCGCGCCGGAATCGGGATGCTCGACGGCATGGCCAGGCTGCTGCCTAAGGCCGACGTAGGGTTCGTCGGCCTGGCCAGGGACGAGGAAACCCTCGTCGCCTCCACGTACGCGACCAGGCTGCCGGCCGACCTGACCGGCCGCGACACGTTCGTGCTCGACCCGATGCTGGCCACTGGCGGAACCCTGGAGACGGTCTTCGGAATGCTTGCCTCCCGAGGCGCCGCGTCAATGACCGCGATCTGCCTGCTCGCCGCGCCGGAAGGCATCGCACGAGTTAACGAGGCGTTCCCCGACGAATTCCCGATCCCGGTCAAGGTAGTCACCGCCGGCCTCGACGAGCGCCTGAACGAGCGCGGCTACATAGTCCCCGGCCTAGGCGACGCCGGCGACCGCCTCTACGGAGAGGTCTAACTCCCCTGGCGGGCGGTGAGCCCCAGCGTTGTCCCTGAGCTGGGGTTCTGGCCCCAGCGCCGGGACAACGCTGGGGCTGCGGTCAGGGACGGGCAGTCCGGTATGTGTTTACATGCCGGGTTCTCGGGGTGCGGCGAGCGCGGGCTAGCGGACCGTCGCCTCCGCAGCATCTTCGAACCCTCCTCAGGGCACCTGGCTGATCACGAAAGGCAACTGCTCATCCCGCGTGTCGAAGGTGCCGGTCGCGCTGCACTTGCTGACGGCCGGGCAGGCCACGTGGTCTATCTCCTGCCCGCCGATCCCCAGGGACTTGGCCACGAGCTTGACGGCATGCCAGGTACCGTTCACCTCGTTGACGACAAAGGAATCGCCACCTGCGTTGACCTCGGTGATGTCGTTGCCGAAGCCGATGCCGCCGCCGGCGCCGCAGTTACCTGCCGACGAGCAGGAGACGGAGTTCACTACCGAGTAGCCGAACTTAGACAAGGCAGCCACGCCGGGCAGCGGCTGCACGCCACTCCAGGCTCCGTTCCGCTCGGTAGCCACGAACGCCGAGGCGTACTCCCTGGTGCTCGACCCGGCCTCGGCACTGTAGTCGCCGTACCCGCCGGCCGTGCAGTTCCCCGCCGGGACGCACGAGACCGAAGAGAGCACCGAATCTCCGCCGTGCTCAAGCGCGGCGGCGCCCGCGATCCGCTGCGCGGTCCCCCACTTGCGGCCCGCCTGACTGACCGCAACCGCCTGGCTGACGCTGACGCCGACCACGGCACAGTGATCAGGTGCCGCACAGGAGACGGACCCGACATTGATCTGCGCCCGGCCGAAGCTGCCCTTGATCACGACCGGCGCGCCCCAGACTCCCTTGACCTCGCTGACCACGGACCCGCCGACGGCGGTGCAATTGCCGAGACTGGCGCACGACACGGCGTTGAGTTCGCCCCTGGGAAGCACGACGCGAGCCCGTCCCCAGGTACCGTTCACCTCGTTAACGGCGAACCCGCTCGTTACGCTGCCCGGGTCCGTGCTTTGGTCGGCGAACCCGACCGCAGCGCAGTTGCCTGGCGACGCACAGGACAAGGACGTGACGGGCACATTGGCGGTGAGGCCGGTGAACTTCAGCCCGCGAACCGGCTGTGCCTTACCCCAGGTGCCTTTCACCTCGCTGACCACGAACGGCACGGTAGCTCTTTGTTTCGCCGGGTCATAGAACCCGCCGGCCGCGCAGTTACCAGGCGAGGCACACGACACCGCCGTAACCTGCGCGTTCTTGCCCTGGTTCAGCGCTTCGAGGCCAGGCACCAGCTCGGCGTCACCCCAGCGGCCGTGTACCTGACTGACTAGGAACCCCTGATAGCCACCGCGAAACTGGTAATCACCGCCCGCGACGCAGTTTCCCGGCGAGGCGCAGGAGATCGAGTTAAGCGCGGCTGGCCATCCCGTGCTGACCAGAGCCGCCAGCCCAGGCACCGGCTCGGCCTGGCCCCACCCGGTAGTCGGCGGGGACGCCGCAGAAACGACAGCGCCGGATGAGGCGCACGCCCCGAGCAGCAACGCCGGCCCAAGGACCGCGAGAATGATCAGCACTAACCGCTTCGCCATCGCCAACCCTCCAATGCCATTGAACACCACCTACTAACCTGACGCCGACCGGGACGGCGAGGTTTACCTGCTTTAGGTAGGTCCTGCTAGCCAGCCTGCCAGGAGCCCACGAGGCCACGGTCACGCAAATAGGCCGCGTAAACGGGAAACGCCGAATCCATCTCGGCGACAAGATCGAATTCGGGAGGCATGTCACTGAACGCATACCGAAGCCGCGCCTGAGCTGAATAGTGTTCAATGATTCGATCAATATTGAAGTCAAGCGAAGGCAAGTTACCCGCATAGCGTCGGTCAATTACCGCCGGGTGGGCCAGCGCGAAGCTGCGCGTACTTGGCGCCGACGTAAGCCGGATACGGCGTCCGTCCTTAATGACCGGCTGACGCAAATTAGCCGGATGCGGCTTGAAGGCGGTCAGTACGACGTACCTTGACCTCTTGAGCGAAGCAATCTCGCGGTAAAGATCCGGGGTCATCAGGCTATGCCCGCACTCGAACAAGTACGATTGATCAAGCCAGTCACGCTGATAACGCAATACCTGGAAGGGCAAGCCGTGGACGCCCAGGCCCGCGTCCTTGAAAAATTCGACTCGGTCAAACGAGACCCCCAGGCCGTCAAGCAGGACCTCGGCCTCTCTGAGGTGCATCGTCTTGTTCCCGCACAAGATCAGCCGTCTTATCCCGGCCGCGTGCAAGGATAGGAGGTTCCAGTAAAGAATCGGCTTTCCGCATAGCGGCAGAAAAGATTTAGAAACCGGCACGTCAACACCGTCTCGGCGAATGCGAGTCGCCCGCCCGCCAATCGCCATCAGCGCCTGAGTTATCTTCAGCGGATTCACCTTGCCTGTTAAGGGGGCAGGACGACCGAGAGCTAGCGCGTTACGCTGGCACTGAAGCAGCACAGCGCCAAGCATGCCCATACATTGCCACGGGCCGCGACCCGACACACGGCGTTCAATGGAAAATTTTAGTAACAGATTCAGCGTGATTGCGCCAAGATATACGCGCAGGTCAGAGGCGCAATACCTGCCTGACGGCCAGTAAGCGCCAGCTCAGGCTGGACCTTGGCTCAGAACAGCCGACCTTGCCGCCGGTCAACCCCGATCAGGTTCGCGAACCCGAACCGCTCCTGGGCGATGTCCGCGAGCACGTCGCGGCGACTCGCGTCGCTCACACCGGCGACAAATACCCAGAGCTCCCACAGGCCAAGATGCCTGCTCTTGATTTCCGCGCCCGCGTCCGGGGGCTGCCTGGTCGGAGAAGCGTTGCTCGCACTCGCGACCCAGTGATCGACTCGCTGGTATCCCGGCGCCTTCTGCGGGCAGTAGACCATCACCTGACGCGCGTCGAGCTTGGCCGCATGCGCCAGCTCGGCCTCGAGTGCCGCTCGCCGCCTGGGGTCGAACAAGCCTCTCTCGCGCAATTCATTGCGCTGATCCTCATAGTGTCTCGCCTCCCGGTGGGCTTTGCCGAGAAGCTCGGCCCGGTAGATGCCGACCGGCAGATTACGCCGCAAGATCTGGTCAGCCGCCCACCTGACCACGTCCTTCCTCGACTGCGACATGCGGTCAAGCAGGACGTCATCTCCCATGCCCAGGGCTTCGAGGGTTTCCTCGCGCAGTTGACCTCGGCCACCGGAAGCCGGGAAGATCGCCTCCGTCAGACCTTTAGCGAGCAAAGCAGAAGCCGCGATTTTGGTCGGATCGGCATATACCTTAAGGAACAGTGCATACCTCGCCTCGAGGATACTCTCGATGGCGAATTCCCGGTCAATCCTGATCCCGTACCTGCCGCCGACCAGGGAGATCAGCCTGCGGTCGCCGCTGCGCGGCGTGAAGTGAAGCCTGAACTGCCGGAATATGGCGCTGTCTATTCTGTGGTCAAGACCGCAGAAGAACGCGTCTCTGTCGATGTAATCAAGTACGTCAGCGCCAGTGACCCCGGCAACCAGGTCCGCGACCGCGCCAAGCGGCCGCGACGCCGGATCAGGATCGAGCAACTTGAGCACGGCGCGGCCGATCTCGTTGGACTGAAGCACCTTTCCTATCTCAGATAGCGGCGCGAAGACGATCCGCTCCAGCCGGCCAGAATTGATGTCGTGGCTAGGAAAGAAGTTGAATTCGTCTTCCAGGGTATGACCGAAAGGTATGTGCGTGACGTCGTGCGTGAGAGCGTACATGCGGGCGGTAAGCCGCAAGTCATCGTCGATGCGCGAACCGTCCTGATCTTCTATCGTGCGCAGTATCTGCTCAACCCTGGCGACGCAACCGACCGAGTGCGAGAATCGGCTGTGCTCGGCGCTGTCGTAGACCCGGTTAGTCAGGCCAAGCTGACGCACTGACCGCAGCCGCTGCATCTCCTTGGTGTCCAGGACCTCACGCTCGTAATCGGTCAGCCAGATATCGCCGTAGATGGGATCGCGGTTGACGTTCGGGTAAGGTGCCCGGCGCTTGCCCCTGGCAAGTCCTGGTCCCTGGGCACGGGCGATCCTCAGGAAATCCTCCACTTCCCTGAGCGCATCCGCTGCGGTTGGCCTGTCGTTGTCGCTGATCTGCAGCAGCCGGGAAATCACTTGTGATGCTAGCGGGGCGACGTGCGAGTTTCGCTCGATTACCGGCACTGGAGCAGTACTCAGCTGAAGTTCCTGCAGCACCTCGCGGCCCTGCCCGTCCGGCGCTGACCACGGGTACTCGCAGGTGAGGAGCTGATAACCGATCACTCCGACGGCGAAGACGTCATGCGAAGGATTCGCGAGGGCGGGCTTGTCGAGCTTGCTCGGCGGACTGTAGCGGGCCGCCCCAACCCGCCAGAATGAGTCGGGCGAACGCAGCTCGGACATGCCCGCGGGCTTGCAGAAGCCAAAGTCAATCAGGCTCAGTTCCTCGCCGTCCTGCGTCGCGATGATATTGGCGTCCTTGATATCGCGATGCACGAGGCCATGGTCATGAACATGAATGACGGCGGCGAGCAGCAGCGCGAGCAGCCTGAAGGCGGCAACGTCACCGTAAACCGCCCCCGTCTCTGCCAGGTGTTCAAGCTCAGCCTTGACCGGCCGACCGAGGGCCAACGACATCACGAGGTAAGGCCGTCCGCGGTAACTCCCCTTGTCGACGAACTTCGGAATGGACTTATGGTCGAACTGCCGCAGCGCGGACTCTTCGACTTCCATCCGCTCAAAAGCCGCTGGATTGTCAGTGGGGCAGAGCTTTAGCGCGAAAGTGCTGTGATTCCTCCTGACCTTGTATACAGTCGCGAAATCACCGCGACCGAGCACGTCAGAGATCCGCCATTGATCGATCTGCCCGGTGAGGTCGCTAGCCATGGAACCTGCCTGGTTTCGTCACTTCTGGCGTTCACTGCTCCCCGGCACAAGCTACTCGCACTGCAAGTGTCACGTAAGGTCACAGCCACGCCAGGGGTCGGTGACGCGGCGTGCATGCGTCATTAATATTTTGCTAACACTGCATAACGCTGGATGACTTTATTTATAACACAGTTATCCAGGCCGCCGACTTCCATGGCTTTACCCAGCATGAGTTATATCTTCGCATTTAGCATGATTTAGCTCTCCTGCGACCATCGGGAGGGAAGTTCCGCAACCCCTGTGACCCCAAGCCGATCGTAAAGCGCTGCGGCTTTCGCCTCACTAGCTGCTGCCGCCGCCTGATCTCCGGCTTTCTGCTGGACGACTGCCAGCGCGGCCAAAGCACGCGCCTCGCCAATAGGATGTCCGAGGTCACGGTAAAGATTGAGAGCCTGCCCATGAGTTAGCGCCGCATCCTGGTAATTGCCAGTACCGTCCTGTATCGCGCCGAGCACGTTGAGCGCATGCGCTTCGCCTATCCGCTGCTCAAGACCGCGATATAGGCTCAGCGCTTCCCCGATACTGACAGCGGCCGCGGCGAAGTCTCCTCTGTTGTACTGGGCGCTGCCTAGGCGGCTGAGTGCGTTAGCTTGGCCAAGTACGTACTCAAGATTCCGGTACTGCGCAAGTGCCTGCTCATGGCTGACCATGGCGGCCGCATAGTCTCCCAGCGACTGCTGAACCCCGCCGAGCCGATTGAGCGCGCCAGCCTCGCCGAGCCGGTAGCCAAGCTGACGGTAAAGGCGCAGAGCCTGCTCATGGCTGGTTTTCGCCGCCAGGTAATCGCCAGTTGTGTGCCTTACGACTCCCAGCCGGTCGAGAGCGCCAGCCTCGCCAACCTGATTACCGAGTTTCCGGTAAAGGCGAAGTGCGCGTTCGTGACTGTCGGCAGACGCCGAATACTCACCGACCGTTTCCTGAACGACACCGAGCTCATTGAGCGCGCTGGCCTCGCCGAGTTCACTGCCAGACGAATGGTATAGCTCAAGCGCCGCCAGGAGGCTGGCTTTCGCGGCCGCGTATTTCCCGGTCACGTGCTCAATGTCACCGCGATCGGTGAGAGCCCTGGCTTGGGCGTCGGCGCTACCGATCTCGCGCGCAGCCTCATAGCCAAGCTGGTGCAGCTTGAGAGCCTGATCCCAGTGCCCGAAGCGCCGCAAGACGCTATGCAAGCTGGCCGCTATCGTGACCACCTGGCCAGGCTGGCCGTTCGCGGCGGCGTAGTTCGCGACCGCGTGCAGATTGTGCCGTTCGGCGGTCAGCCAGCCGATCGCGGACGGCCGGTTCGGCAAGTCAGGAGCGAACACCGGAACAGCCCCGGTCACCGGCGGTTCGTTCACCGGGCTGCGCCTGAAGATATGACGCTGGGCTCCATTCGAGGTGTGCACATAGTAATTAAGCACCCGGCCGCACGTGGCAATCCGCTCATCCTCGGGTTCCGCCGCCGCCAGGTTTCTGGCGTGCTCACGGATCAGGTCGTGCATGCGATAACGCCCGTGTTGTGGCCCGGTGAGCAGGTAGTGGTCGTATAGGTATTCCAGGTTCCTGCGGGCAGAGGTAAGGTCGATGCCGTCGAGAGCGGCCGCCGCGTAGATATCCAGATCGACGCCAGGATGAACGCCCAGCCTCCGGAAGAACCTCTGCAGCGCCGGCCCCAGGTTCTCGTAGGAGACGTCGAAGGCAGCGGCCACGGAAAGCTCCTCCGCCCGCATGAGTTCAAGCCGGTCGCGGCAGGCGGCCAGGTCATCCGCGAGTTGCGCACACTGCCAGGCGGAATGATGGTGAAGTTGCCTCGCCAGCATTCCGATCGCGAGCGGCAGGAAACCGCAGGTCCTGGTGATCGCGTTGACGGCGGGATCGGCACGGTCCAGCGCATCGCGGTCAGCAAGCAGGCAAAACAACTCCGCTGCCTCATCGGGCGGCAGAATGTCCAGGCTGATCGTATGGGCGTCGTGGAGCGAGGTGAGGTGCCTGCGAGTCGTGACCAGGACCAGGTTTCCCCCGGCGCCGGGCAGCAAGGGCGCGATCTGCTCATGCCCCACGGCGTCGTCGAGCACGAGCAGCAGCTTCCGCTTGGCGAGATGGTCACGCCACAACCTGGCCCGCGACTCCAGGTCAGGCGGAATCTGGTCGGCGGTGACACCCGAAGTAAGCAGCAGGCTTTCCAGCGCGTCCGCCGGGGCGACCGGACGCTGACCGGGGGTATGACCGTGCAGCGGCAGGAAGATCTGTCCCAGCGCGAAGCGGGACGCGAGCCGGTGAGCCGCGTGAACCGCGAAAGCAGTCTTGCCCACTCCCGCCATCCCGCCAATCGCGCAGATCTGCACGATTGAACCCGAGTCCTCGCTGGTAACCCGCTCGATCAGACGACGCAGTTCGGCCTGGCGACCAGTGAAATTCGCGTTGTCGCGAGGCAAGGTCCTCGTCGCGATAGCGATCGTGTCGGAGACCAGGTCGATCGCGGATGGCGCACGCCGCCCTCTGGCACAGGCCTCGAAGATGGCACGGACCTCGCCGGCCAGCCGGAGCGAGTCAGCGAGCAGCCTCGCCGTCTCCCTGCGAGCGGTCTGATTGATGCCGCGCTCAAGATCGCTAATAGACCGGACGCTGAGACCGGCGGCCTCGGCCAGCCCTTCCTGAGTTAATCCTCGCTCCAGGCGCAACTGCCTAAGCAATTCGGCGAAACTAACCGGGTTCTGGTCGCCCAAGTCCGCCTCCTCAGCTAGCTCAGATGCCGACCGGGTGCCAGACTGTCTTGGTTTCGAGAAAGGCCAGCATTCGGCGCGGAGTCGGCGTCTGCGCCCAGTCGTCGGCCGCCCAGAAAACCCGCTTCACGCTGGCCGCCGCCAGTCGCTCGAGCTCAGCACGGGATTCGGCCGGGGCGCCGGTCAGATCGATCGCGTTCACGTCGAAATGACCAGCGAGCACCGGGGCAAGCTCGGCCGTCCGTCCCGTCAGCACGTTAATGACGCCGCCGGGCACGTCAGAAGTCGCCAGCACCTCGGACAGCGTGATCGCCGGCAGCGGCCGCTCCTCGCTGGCCACCACGACTACGGCGTTCCCGGTCGCGATCACCGGCGCGACGACGCTGACCAGCCCGAGCAAGCTCGACTCGGCCGGCGCGATCACCGCGACCACTCCGGTCGGCTCGGGCACGCTGAAGTTGAAGTAAGGCCCGGCCACCTGGTTCGCGCCGCCGGCGACCTGCGCGACCTTGTCGGGCCAGCCGGCGTACCACACCCAGCGGTCGATCACGGAGGCAACGCTCCTCCGGGCGGCTGCCTGAGAAATACCTTCAGCCGCCAAAATATCGTCCGCGAACTGTCCCGCCCGGCCCTCGATCATTTCCGCGACACGGTAGAGCACTTGCCCCCTGTTATAAGCAGTTGCGGTGCTCCACTTCCCGGCCGCACCACGGGCGGCGACTACGGCGTCCCGCGCGTCTTTCCTGGACGCTTGCGCAGCGAAGGCCAGCAGCTCGCCGTTCTTAGCGGCATGCACAGGATACGAGCGGCCCGACTCGGACCGAGGAAACGCGCCGCCGACGTACAGCTTGTAGGTCTTGCGCACGGCCAGCCGTGCTTGTTCTGAATCAGACATCGAGGTACGCGGCCAGCCCGTGCCGGCCGCCCTCCCGTCCGAATCCTGACTCCTTGTAGCCGCCGAAGGGGCTGGCCGGGTCGAACACGTTATAGGTGTTGGCCCACACCACGCCGGCTCGTACTCGCTGCGCCATCCACAAGATACGGCTGCCTTTCTCGGTCCAGATCCCGGCCGAAAGGCCGTACGGCGTGTTGTTGGCTTTGGCCACGGCCTCTTCCGGAGTGCGGAACGTGAGCACGGAAAGCACCGGGCCGAAGATTTCCTCCCGCGCGATCCGGTGCGATTGGCTCACTCCGGTGAACACCGTCGGCGCGAACCAGTATCCCCGCGCAGGAAGCTCGCACGGCGGCGACCAGCGCTGCGCGCCCTCGGCTTCGCCGGCGGCGGTCAGTTCGGTGATCTTGTCGAGTTGCTGGCGCGAGTTGATCGCGCCGAGGTCGGTGTTCTTATCCAGGGGATCGCCGACCCGCAGTGTGGCCAGGCGCCGGCGCAGGCGGTCGGTGACCTGCTCGGCGACCGATTCCTGTACGAGCAGCCTGGAGCCGGCGCAGCAGACCTGGCCCTGGTTGAAGAAGATCCCGTTGACGATGCCCTCGATTGCCTGGTCCATGGCCGCGTCATCAAAAATGATATTGGCGGCCTTTCCGCCGAGTTCCAGGGTGAGCTTCTTGGATGTACCTGAAATCTTTTGATTGATGGCGATGCCGACCGCGGTTGAGCCGGTGAAGGCAACCTTGTTCACGTCCGGGTGGGCCACGAGGGCTGCCCCGGTGCCGCCCGCGCCGGTCAGCACGTTGACCACGCCGGGGGGCAGGCCAGCTTGCTGGCAGACCTCAGCGAGCAGGAGCGCGGTCAGCGGCGTGGTTTCGGCCGGCTTGAGCACGCACGTGTTGCCCGTGGCCAGGGCCGGCGCCAGCTTCCAGGCCGCCATCAGCAGCGGAAAGTTCCACGGGATCACCTGCCCGGCGACCCCGAGCGGGCGCGGATCAGGCCCGAAGCCGGCGTAGCCGAGCTTGTCCGCCCAGCCCGCGTAGTAGAAGAAGTGCGCGGCGGCCAGCGGGATGTCGACGTCCCTGGTTTCCTTGATCGGCTTGCCGTTGTCGATTGATTCGAGCACGGCGAACTCGCGCGATCGCTCTTGCAGGATCCTGGCGATCCGGTAAAGGTACTTAGCTCGCTCGCTGCCAGGCATCGGGCCCCACACCTGCTCGTACGCTGTCCTGGCGGCTGCGACCGCCCGGTCCACGTCCTTGGGGCCGGCGTCGGCGACCTGGGTGAGCTCCTCCTCCGTGGCGGGGTTGACCGTGGCGAAGGTGCGGCCAGAGGCGGCCGGGCTGAACTCGCCGCCGATGAACAGGCCGTACCGGGGCGCGATCGAGACAACGTCGCGTGACTCAGGAGCGGGCGCATACTGCCAGTCCAACCCGGACGCCACCGCGACCTTCCCGCCCGCCTCAGCCTCGTCGCCCGCCGCAGCCGCACCGCCCGCCGCAGCCGCACCGCCCGCCGCGGCCTCGCCGCCCGTTGCGGTCCCCCGGCTCGCAGTCCCCCGGCCCGCCGCCTTGCCAGCCACCTCAGCCTCCCGCCGTCCTGGGTCCTTATTGTCGCACGTCGCGCCCTCTGCCCAGATCCCGCGGAACCGCCCGCCCAGGCCCTCGACGGTCGGTCCGTGGAGTCGCGGTCGGCCTGGCTCGGGCGGCCGGGCGATATGGACGGTTTGAGTAAGTCCGGAAAGTGAACCCGTGGTAAGCCGCCTCAGTCCGGCGGCTTACCACGTTTTAGCTAGCGACCGCGGATCGTTATACGTGGTTTACGCCGATATTTTCTGAGCTAAAACGTGGTAAGTCGCGGTCGCCGGGCGACTTACCACGGGTTCACTTTCTGGACGCACTCCCGGCCCGGCCCTCCCTGGACGAAAACCTCACGGGCTAACCCCGCGAACCAGGCATCAGCCGCATACCGGTCGACGCGTCGGCCCGCCAGCCCGCGCTGCATGGCTGCCGATCACCGTCACTCCAGAAGAAGGCACCCATGGGCCACCGTTGCGGCTGTTGCGGGTGGGTGCGACCGGCCGGGCCGGGCTGGTGTCCGGTTTCAGGTCCGGCGGGCGGTATTGGCCTGACCGCCAAATCGCCGCGGGGTCAGTTGCGTGGCTTCGCGGCCTGATCGCGGATCCGCGCCCACAGCGGGGGCACTCTGCTGTCGTTTTTACGACCGCAAAGTGCCCCCGCTTCCTGGGCGTATACCCCTGGGAAAAAGATCACGATCAAGTTGGGCTGGCCAACCCGCCTGATGCCTTCGTGTTTACTGTGATTCTCGCTAAGGGCGCCCATCGCGGCCGCATAGGTAGGTGCTTCGCATGAATAGGTTCAGCCTCCCCCTCGCCGGGCTTGCCCTGGTCACCGCCGGTCTCCTAGTTGCCGGCTGCGGCCCGTCCAGCTCAAGCTCGTCCACTTCGGGCGGTCAGCCGAGCGCGCCGGCTACAGGCTCGTCGGGTTCGTCGAGCTCCTCGGCGCCGACCTCGTCTGGCTCTGGCGGCCTGGACACCACCTTGTTCCCCGCCACGGTCGGGAACACCTGGGTCTACGAGAGCACCCTCAGCGGCGGCAAGACGGGAACAACGACCAACAAGGTCACCGCCGTGACGCCCGACAGCGACGGCGAGAAGGTGACGTTCACGACCGAGGCTCACGTTGCTGGCCTGCCCGCGACGCCGACGACCTTGACCTATCAGCTCTACTCCGACGGCAGGATCGGCGTGCCTTACACGCAGGTCGGCAATTCGACGGTCAAGATCAAGGGCGGCGGCATCGTCTGGCCTTCCAAGGCACAGCTCGATTCAGGTCAGCCGACGACCTCCACGCTTACCTTGCAGATTAGTCTCGAAGGTCACAGCGTTAAGGTGACCGCGCACGTCACCGTCAAGGGCGAGGGCACTCAGTCAATCACGGTCCCCGCCGGCACCTTCCAGGCAACGCTCGTGAACGAGTCCGTTGCCGAATCGCTGGACGGAATCAACATCGTCAGTCAGGTCGACACCTGGCTGGCGACAGGGATCGGCCCAGTGAAGTCCACGGTGACGAGCAAGACCGGCAGCACGTCGCTAGTCCTGACCTCGGAAGTGCTGAAGTCCTTCAAGCAGGGCTAAGGCTAGTCCACCGTGAAGTAGTCAGGTCCTGAGTAGACGCCGGTGAGCTGCTTGCGGCGCTGCATGAGGAGGTCGTTGAGCAGGCTGGAGGCGCCGATCCTGAACAGGTCTGGCGTCAGCCAGGCCTGCCCGGCGGTCTCGTTGACCAGCACCAGGTACCTGATCGCGTCCTTCGCGGTACGGATGCCGCCTGCGGCCTTCACGCCGACCCGCCGGCCGGACGACTGCTCGAAATCGCGGACCGCCGCCAGCATGACAAGGGCTACTGGCGGGGTCGCCGCCGGGCTGACCTTGCCGGTCGAGGTCTTGATGAAGTCCGCCCCCGCCAGCATGGCCAGCCAGGAAGCTCGCGCCACGTTGTCAAGCGTGGCCAGTTCTGTCGTTTCGAGAATGACCTTGAGGTGCGCCGGGCCGCAGGCCTCCTTCACGGCCCTGATCTCGTCGTAAACCTGACCGTAGCGCCCGGCGAGGAACGCTCCCCTGTCGATCACCATGTCGACCTCGTCCGCTCCGGCGGTCACCGCGTCGGCGACGTCGGCCAGCTTGACCGCCAGCGATGCCCGCCCGGAGGGAAACGCGGTCGCCACGGAGGCGACCACCACAGAAGTCCCGGCCAGCTCGGCCTTGGCCCCCGCCACGAGATCGGGGTACACGCAGACGGCCGCCACCGAAGGCACCGCCGCGTCCGCCGGATCAGGCCGCACCGCCTTGGCGCAGAGGCCGCGGACCTTGCCGGGCGTGTCGGCGCCTTCGAGCGTGGTGAGGTCCACCATCCTGACCGCGAGATCGAGCGCGGCCAGCTTCGAGTCCTTCTTGATCGACCTCGTCGCCAGCGCCGCCGCCCTCGCCTGCACGCCAACCTGATCAACACCGGGCAGCCCGTGCAGCAACTGCCGAAGCGCCGCATCGGAGCCGACCCCATCCGCCAGCCAGCGCTCGGCCGACAACACCACCTGCGACGACAGCACCCCAGTCATGCGAGCGATGCTACCCGTTACCCGACTCGCCGCCCAGAACCACCAAACCGCCCGATCCCGCAACCGCAACCGCAACCGCAACCGCAACCGCAACCGCAACGATGGGACATCGATGCTGCTCAGCCGGGCCGGGCAACCGCAACAATGGCCCATGGATGTCGTGCCCGCCGCAACGATGGCCCATCGTTGCGGTTCCCCGTCTCCGCCGGACAGCATCGCTGGGACATCGTTGCGGTGACCTGAGCCGAAATGTTCGGTTCGCCGACGCCGCCGGCCAGTCCGCGGCCACCGCAACGCCTCGCGGGCCTGGCGACGTACTGGCGCGGGCGAATTGCCCGTCTTGCGGGTTGCCGGGGCGGCTGCCGCAAGCGGGATCGGCGCCCCGCCACCCCCCGGCAGGTCGGGACCTTCAAGCACCAACCCTATCTGCCCCTGCCCTCATCGTTACCATCACGAAATGTGCGCCAGAGCCGCATCGATGTCCCATCGTTGTCGTTGCCTGGCCCGCAGTTACCGCATCGATGTCCCATGGATGCTGTCCGGACCGCATCAATGTCCCATCGTTGTCGTTGCCCGTAAGCACGGAACAGCATCGCTGGGCCATCGTTGCTGCTCCGCGAGGCCGGTTGCCCTAAATGCCCGAAATGCGAGGTGCGCGCGCCGGGGCGGGCGGGGCCGGGGCTGGGGCGGGCCGGGGCGGGCGAGAACGCTACGAGCGAGCCCGCGCTGCCACTAGCGGCGCCATCGCGGTGGCGAAGCCTGGCTTGATTACCCGGTTGATCAGCTCGAGCCGCTCGTCAAACGGCGCGAAGGCGCTCTTCATCGCATTAATGGTCAGCCATTGAATATCCGACCACCCGTACCCGAACGCCTCGACCAGCGCCGCGAACTCCGACGACAACGTCACGTTCGACATCAGCCGGTTATCGGTATTAACGGTGACACGGAACGACAGCCGCCGGAGCAACCCGATCGGGTGCTCGCGAATGGACCTCGCCGCCCCGGTCTGGACGTTAGAGGTCGGACACATCTCCAGCGGAATCCGCCGGTCCCTGACGTAACTGGCCAGCAACCCGATAGCGGCAGAACCGTCAGGCTCCACGGTGATGTCGTCGATGATCCGCACCCCGTGCCCGAGCCGCTCGGCCCCGCACCACTGCACGGCCTCCCAGATCGACGGCAGCCCGAAACCTTCCCCCGCGTGGATCGTGATGTGGAAGTTTTCCCGCGCGACGTACTGAAACGCGTCCAGATGCCGGCTTGGCGGCGATCCCGCCTCGGCTCCGGCGATGTCGAACCCGACTACCCCGGCGTCCCTGTGCCGCACGGCCAGCTCCGCGATCTCCAGCGACCTGGCGGCCGTCCGCATCGCGGTCAGCAGCGCGTACACCCTGATCCCGCGGCCCGCGCTCCCGGCGGCGAACCCCTCGAGCACCGCCTCGACCACCTCGTCGAGGCTGAGTCCCGCGTACACGTGCTGTTCAGGCGCGAACCGCACTTCCGCGTACGCGACGCCGTCGGCGGCGAGGTCCTCGGCGCACTCGGCGGCGACCCGCACGAGCGCGTCGCGGGTCTGCATCACCCCGACGGTGTGCTGGAAGGCCTCGAGGTAGAGCTCAAGACGCCCGCGCTCGGCGACGCTCGTCATCCACAGGCCAAGCTCGGCCGCGTCATAGGTCGGCAGGCCGCGGTAACCAGTTTGCCGCGCGAGTTCCACGATCGTCGCGGGCCGAAGCCCGCCGTCCAGGTGGTCGTGCAGCAGCACCTTGGGTACCTGGCGGATCTGATCAACGGTGACTGACACGTCGCTCATTCTCGCCTAGCCGATGCGCTCGAGGACGGCCGGACCAGAAACCGGCTGCTGGAGACCGATCTCAAGGCCGGCGGCCAGCGCGTCGATCGCCCCGGCGAACCTGGCCGGGTCATCGGCGCGCAGTTCGAGCAGCGGCTCCCCGGCGCTGACCTTGTCCCCCGGCTTGGCCAGGCAGATCACCCCGGCCCCGGCGCTGACCTGGTCCTCCTTGCGCGCCCGCCCGGCTCCGAGCCGCCACGCGGCCGTGCCGACGGCGAGCGCGTCGAGTCGCCGCAGGTAGCCGCTCTCTGACGCCGTGACGTGCCGCACGTGCCCGGCGACGGGCAACGCCGCGTCAGGATCACCGCCCTGCGCCGCGATCATCTGGCGGTACCTGGCCAGCGCCCGTCCGTCCGCCAGCGCTTCCGCAGGGTCGGTGTCGATCCCGGCCAGCGCGAGCATCTCCCGCGCTAGCGCGAGCGTGACCTCCACGAGGTCGGCTGGCCCGGACCCGCGCAGCGTCTCGATCGACTCGGCGACCTCGACCGCGTTACCGACCGCCCGCCCGAGCGGCACGTCCATCGCCGTCAGCAGCGCCGTCGTGCGCACCCCTGACTCGGTGCCCAGCCGCACCATCGTCCTCGCCAGCTCACGCGCCGCATCGAGGTCGCGCATGAACGCCCCGCTCCCGACCTTCACGTCGAGCACGAGCGCGGAGGTGCCCTCGGCGATCTTCTTCGACATGATCGAGCTGGCGATCAGCGGAATCGACTCAACCGTCCCCGTGACATCACGAAGGGCATAAAGCTTCCGGTCAGCCGGCGCCAGATCAGAGCCAGCGGCGGCGATAACGCATCCGACCGTACTAAGAGCCGCCAAGAATTCGTCCGCCGACAGCCCCGCCCGCCAGCCAGGGATGGATTCGAGCTTATCCAGGGTCCCGCCCGTGTGACCGAGCCCGCGACCGGAAAGCTGAGGCACGGCGGCGCCGCAGCTGGCCACGAGCGGGGCGAGCACCAGCGAGACCTTGTCGCCGACCCCGCCGGTCGAGTGCTTGTCGACGGTCGGGAACGGCACGGAACTCAGGTCAAGGCGCTGGCCAGAGGCGATCATGGCGTCGGTCCACGCCCGAAGCTCGGCCGGCCCCAAACCGCGGAAGTAAACCGCCATGGCCATCGCCGACATCTGCTCATCAGCGACCGCACCCTTGGTATAGGCCTCGATCAGCCACCCGATCTCGTCCGACGAAAGCTCGAGCCCGTCCCGCTTAGCGCGGATGAGATCAGTAGTCGCCGGCGCTCGCCAGGGGGGACGACTTGGATGTCCCCCCTGGACCCCCCGCGCCGCCGACGGCAACCCCTCAGCGGCCGCTGTCACGACGCTCCGCCAGGTCCGTGCCGGTGAACGCCTCGGGCAGGAGTTCGCCCAGCTTATGAGGCTCCGCGTCGTCGCCAGAGTCAAGCAGCAACCCAGGTCCGCCCGCCTCGAGCAGCAGTTGCCTGCAACGTCCGCAAGGCACCAGAGGAGCGCCGTCGCCGGCCACCACGCTGACCGCCACGAGCCGGCTGCTCCGGCCGCGTGCAGCGCGCTGACCAGGCCGCACTCCGCGCACAGGGTCAGCCCGAACGACGCGTTCTCGACATTGCATCCGGTCACGACCGCGCCGGTAGTCGCCAGCCCGGCGGCACCCACCCTGAGCCTTGAGTACGGTGCGTACGCGTTCGCGGCGGCTCTCGTCGCCGCGACGCGCAATTCGGCCCAGTCGATGGTCATGCTTGCTCCGGTAGTTATGATAATTTGTCCCGTTTGCAATCTAATGTAGCTAACGTCGCTTCTTTCGCGTCTCGATTTCACAACAGCCCAGTTGCTGGCGTGATATCCCGCTTCCGCGACACTCGTGACGGTAATAGATTCTCGTCATCCTGGGGGGGACTCCCAGGTTCTCACGTGGCCTGCCTGCCCTAGGGCGGGTCGCTGGGCCCAGCCGGCCGGGTCCCTGCTCCGCGGGCCGGTGCGCTACATCGGCGGCATGCCGCCCCCACATAGGAGGAACCGTGAGAGGGTCTCTCAAGACCGTCGCGGCACTGTGCGTACTGGCGATGACGACCGCCGCCGCCGCGTGCAGTAGCAGCTCAACTACCCCTTCATCGGGCTCATCGAGCACCACTACCGCCGCCAAGTTCAAGGCCTGCATGGTGACCGACACCGGCGGCATCGACGACAAGTCGTTCAACGCCTCGTCCTGGGCCGGCATGCAGGCCGCCGCCAAGGCCGACCCGAACGTCCAGGTCACGTACCTCCAGTCGACCTCACCCTCTGACTACCAGACGAACATCAGCACGCTCCTGGCCCAGGACTGCGGAATTATTGTCACCGTCGGCTTCCTGATGGCCGACGCGACCGAGTCCGCCGCGAAGTCTAACCCGAGCCAGAAGTTCGCGATCGTGGACTGCTCCTACGCCTCTTTCTGCCTGACCGGGGCCAAGCAGCCGAACATCGACCAGCTCGTGTTCAACACCGTGCAGGACGGCTTCCTCGGCGGCTACCTCGCGGCAGCGGTGAGCAAGACCCACGTCGTGGCCACCTACGGCGGAGAGAACTTCGGCACCGTCACCATTTACATGGACGGTTTCTACGACGGCGTCCAGTACTACAACAAGCAGAAGCACGCCAACGTCAAGGTCCTCGGCTGGAACGAGACGACCCAGAAGGGCGACTTCATCGGCAACTTCACCAACCTGGGCGCTGGCCAGACGCTGACCAACACCTTCATCGGTGACGGCGCCGACGTCATCTTCCCGGTCGCTGGCGGCGTCGGGCTTGGCTCCGCGAAGGCGGTCCAGACCGCGGACGCGGCCGGCAAGAACGTCAGCATCGAGTGGGTCGACACCGATGGCTGCGTCAACGCACCGCAGTACTGCAAGTACTTCCTGACCTCGGTGACCAAGGGCATCGTCGCCGCGGTCGAGACCTCGGTGCTGAGCGCGGCCAAGGGCACCTTCAAGCAAAACAACACCTTCGTCGGCACCCTGGCCAACAACGGCGCGGCGCTCTCCCCGTACCACGACTTCGCCACCAAGATCCCGGCGCCGGTGCAGGCCGAGATCAGCACGCTCAAGTCGGAGATCGAGAGCGGCAAGATCGTGCCCAAAACGAAGAGCCCGGTGTAAGGCCTGTCCCGGTTATCCCCCATTCCGCCGTCCGGCCCGGCGGCGCTGACCTGCCCACCAGGTCAGCGCCGCCGCCGGGCGGCGCAGGCGTGAAAGAAGCATGCCGGTGAAGCTTGAGCTGCGCGGCATTACCAAGCGCTTCGGCAGTCTCGTGGCCAATGACCACATCGATCTCGTGGTGCAGCCAGGCGAGATCAGGGCGCTGCTCGGCGAGAACGGCGCGGGAAAGACCACCCTGATGAATGTCCTCTACGGGCTGATCCAGCCGGACGAGGGCGAGATCCTGATCGACGACCAGGCTGTGCGCATCCGGTCGCCCAAGGACGCCATCGGAGCGGGCATCGGCATGGTCCACCAGCACTTCATGCTGGTCCCTGTCTTCACCGTCGCCGAGAACGTGACCCTCGGGGTCGAGCGCACCAGGGGTTTCGGCGGGCTGCTCGACCGCAAGCGCACCCGCCGCGACGCACTTGAGCTTTCCGAGCGCTTCGGGCTGCAGGTCAACCCGGACGCGCTGGTAGAAGAACTGCCGGTCGGGATACAGCAGCGAGTGGAGATCATCAAGGCCCTGCTGCGGGACGCGAGCACGCTCGTGCTCGACGAGCCGACGGCCGTGCTGACGCCGGGCGAGACCCAGGATTTGTTCCGCATCATGCGGCAGCTGCGCGAGGGCGGCCGGTCGATCGTTTTTATCTCGCACAAGCTCAAGGAAGTCCAGGCCATCGCCGACACCATCACGGTCATCAGGCGCGGCCAGGTCGTCGGCGAGCGCCCGCCGAGCACGACCGGGGCCGAGCTAGCGGCCCTCATGGTCGGCCGGGCGGTGCAGCTTCGAGTCAGCAAGGAGCCCGCCAAGCCCGCCGGGGTCCGGCTCAAGGTGGACAACCTGACCGTGCCTGACGAACGCGGCGAACTCGCGGTGCGGGGCGTTTCCTTCGAGGTGCGCGGCGGTGAGATCCTCGGCATCGCCGGGGTGCAGGGCAACGGGCAGACCGAGTTGTGCGAGGCGATGCTCGGACTGCGGCCGGCCGGCGGCTCGATCACGCTGGACGGCAGCCTGCTCACCGGGACGACGACCCGCGACCGGCTCAGGGCGGGGGTCGGCTACGTGCCTGAAGACCGGCAGGAAGACGGCCTGGTCGGCAATTTCTCGGTCGCCGACAACCTGGTGCTCGACGTGTACGACCGGCCGCCCTACGCCTCGGGCATCGCGCTCAACCTTGACCAGATCAAGCTGTCCGCCACGAAGCTCGTGGACGAGTACGACGTTCGCACCAGCTCGGTGCAAACGCCCGTGGGCACGCTGTCGGGCGGCAATCAGCAGAAGGTCATCGTCGCCAGGGAACTCAGCAGGGACAACAAGATGCTGCTGGCCAGCCAGCCGACTCGCGGCCTCGACGTCGGCTCGATCGAGTTCGTGCACAAGCAGATCGTCGCCCAGCGCGACCGGGGGGTCGCGGTAGTAATCGTCTCCTCCGAGCTTGACGAGATCTACGCGCTTTCCGATCGGATCGCGGTCATGTACGAAGGGCGCATCATCGGCTTCCGCGACCCGGACATCGACGAGGCTGAACTCGGCCTGCTGATGGCGGGCCTGGCGGATACCCCGACCGCGCCGGTTACGGACGCGGTACCGCCTGATGAAGCGCTCGAACTTCCCGGCGCCGTCGAAGATGGTGATGCGCAGTGAGTGAAGAGGTGGCTGACAAGCCGACAGCCGCTCAAGGAGAACCCAGGTCAAGGCTGAAGCTGACCGGCGGCGCGATCGTCGAGGCGGTCACGCAGGGCAGTTCCACGGTGATGACGATCCTGTCGATCTTCCTTGCCCTCGTCGTCGGCGGCATCTTGATCGTGTTCACCGACCCGGTCGTGACGAAAGCGTGGGGCCAGTTCTTCTCTGACCCGGTGAATGCGCTCGCTCAGACCTGGGACTCGGTGTCCTTCGCTTATACGCAGATGTTCGAGGGCGCGATCCTCAACCCGCACACGATCAGCGCCGCCTTCCACGGCGGTTCCTTCGCATCCATCTTTTACCCTTTGTCGGCAACGGCGGCCCAGGCGACTCCCCTGATCCTGACCGGGCTCTCGGTTGCGATCGCCTTCCGGGCCGGCCTGTTCAACATCGGGGCGGCCGGCCAGTGGGTGGGCGGCGCGATCGTCGCGACCTGGCTCGGGTTCGGGGTCAGCCTGCCGATCGTGATCCACGTGATCGTCTGCGTGATCGGCGGGTTCGTCGGCGGCGCGGTCATCGGCTGGTTCGTCGGCCTGCTCAAGGCGAAGACAGGCGCACACGAGGTCATCGTCACGATCATGCTCAACTACGTGATGTACGACCTGCTCAGCTACCTGCTCTCGCACCCGGCGATGCTGCAGCAGCCGCACCAGACCAACCAGATCGCGCCGTTCGTCGCGAACAGCGCGACCCTGCCGCACGTCGGGGGACCGCCTCCGCAGGCCGGGGTCGGCTTCCTGATCGCGGTCGCGGCGGCGGGCGCCTGCGCCTGGCTGCTTTCCCGCAGCACCACGGGCTTCCAGTTCCGCACCGTCGGCGCCAGCCCGAGCGCCGCCCGGAGTGCGGGCATCAACGTGGAGCGGGCCTGGATCTGGGTGATGCTGCTGGCGGGCGGGCTCGCCGGGCTATCGGCGGCATCGGTCGTCCTGGGCACGAATACCCAGCTCACGTTCAACAGCTACGGCACCTACGGACCCGACGGCATCACGGTCGCGCTGCTCGGCCGGGCCAAGCCGTGGGGAACGGTCATGGCCGGCCTCCTGTTCGGCGCGCTGCACGTCGGCGGCACCTACGTCGCGGCCGCGACCCTCAACGAGGTTCCCACCGACATCGTTCAGGTTCTCGAAGGCCTCATCGTGCTGTTCGTGGCGGCGCCCGCGCTGATCAGAGTGGTATTCCGGCTGCGCGCGACCAGCGGCACCGGCATGGAAGCGGCTGCTAAGGGGTGGAACGGTTGACCACGCTCACCGCGGCGGTTCGCGCGCCGCTTACCGTGGACCGCAAGTACCTGGCGGCCGGCACGGCCGCACTGTTCGGCGTGATCGACATCGTGGTTTTCGGCCTGCTCGCCCACAAGGGCGACGCCGGCTTCGTGCTGTCGCAGGCCGGGACGATCTCCATCCCGGTGATCAAGGTCCCGGCCGCGCCGACCTGCTACGTGCTCGGCGTCCTGACGCTCGCCATCGCCGCCGTACGCGGGACGTTCAACCTCAGCCGGGGTCAGATCCGGCTGTGCATCGCCGGGGTGCTGGTGTTCTTCCTGATCGCGCTGCTGTGCTGGGCCGACGCCGGCGCGATCCCGCTGAGCGTGCTCAACCTCGGGCAGGGCACCCTGTCGGCGTCGATCCCGCTGATCCTCGGCGCCCTCGCCGGCTGCCTGTCCGAGCGGTCGGGCGTGATCAACATCGCGATCGAGGGCCAACTGCTGTTCGGCTCCTTTACAGCGGCGATCATCGCCAGCGCGTTCGGCGGACTCTGGGTGGGGCTCGTCGCGGGCGCGCTGGCAGGCGGACTCGTCGGGGTGCTGCTCGCGGTCTTCGCGATCACGTTCCTGATGGACCAGATCATCCTCGGCGTCGTGCTCAACGTGCTGGCCCTCGGCATGACCGATTACCTGTACGACCGGCTGATGGTGCAGAACCCGAACTACAACACCGGCGTCACCTTCAACAACATCAAGATCCCCGTACTCGCCGAGATCCCGGTCATCGGGCCGATCTTCTTCGACTCGACGATCTTCCTTTACATCACCTACGTGGCCGTCATCGGCATTCAGGTCGCGCTGTTCAGCACCAGGTGGGGACTGCGGGTGCGGGCCGTGGGCGAGCACCCGACCGCAGCCGACACCGTCGGCATCCCGGTCTTGTGGATCAGGTACCGTAACGTGATCATCGGCGGGCTGCTCGCGGGCATCGGCGGGGCGTTCCTGACCGTCGGCTCGGTCGGCAGCTTCAATCCTGACATCAGTTCCGGGTTCGGCTACATCGCCCTGGCGGCACTGATCTTCGGACGCTGGACTCCCCTGGGCTCCTTGGCTGCCGCTTTGCTTTTTGGTTTTTCGCTTGAACTGGCGCTGGTGCTGCCGACCGTGGATCCTGTGCTCCCGCCGGCGATCATGAACATGGCGCCGTACGTGGCGACGATCATCGCAGTCGCCGGCCTGGTCGGCAAGGTCAGAGCACCAGCGGCCGACGGTCAGCCCTACGTGAAGGCATAGCACTACGGTGAGTGATGTGGACGCATACGCCGCCGCGCAGGCTAGCGCGGAAAACCTGGCGGCACTGACGCAGGTGCCCAGCCATGACGTCGCGGTCGTGCTCGGTTCGGGCTGGGCGCCTGCCGCCGACGCACTTGGCGATCCGGTCGCCGAGGTCACGCTTGACGAGCTCGGCGGCTTCGCCGCGCCTTCGGTGCCAGGGCACGTCGGCCGGGCCAGGTCGGTGCTGGTCGGCTCGCTGCGGGTGCTCGTCTACCTCGGGCGGACGCACCTGTACGAAGGCCACCCGGTGAACCTGGTCGTGCACGGGGTGAGGACGGCCGCCGCCGCGGGCTGCCAGGCGATCGTGCTCACCAACGCCTCCGGCGGCATCAACCCGGACTACGGCGTCGGCCAGCCGGTGCTCCTCAGTGATCACCTCAATCTCACCGGCCGGTCACCGCTAGCCGGCCCAGAGCCGCCGGACGGCTACGGGTCACGGTTCACCGACCTCACGGCCGTGTACTCCCCCCGGCTGCGCGCGCTCGCCCGGCAAGCCGATCCCAGCCTGGCCGAAGGTGTTTACGCGGCGCTGCCAGGACCGCACTACGAGACGCCGGCCGAGATCAGGATGCTGCGGACGGCCGGGGCCGACATGGTCGGCATGTCCACGGCCCTCGAAGCGATCGCGGCCAGGCACCTCGGTCTCGAAGTGCTCGGGATCTCGCTGGTCACCAACCCGGCCGCCGGCCTGTCCGAGGAAACGCTCAACCATGTCGAGGTGATCGCGGCGGGCAAGGCTTCGGCGGCGCGGGTGGGCACGTTGCTCAGCGCGATCCTGCCCGGAGTGCTGGCAGGATCGCGAGGCCCCCGATGATCAGTGATGAGCTGCACGCACAGGTCATGGACTGGATCGACGAGGATCCCGACGAAGGTGACCGGGCCGAGCTGGCCCAGTTGCTGCGCGAGGCCGACCGGCCTGGCAACGACGAGGACACCGCCGAAGCGACCGCCGACCTCGCGAGCCGGTTCGCTGGCCGGCTCGAGTTCGGCACGGCCGGGCTGCGCGGCCGGATCGGGGCCGGGCCGAACCGGATGAACCGCGCGGTCGTCCGGGCCACCACCGCCGCGCTCGCTGGCTGGCTGGCCTACGTGGATGAGGGCGCCGCCGACGTCGGGGTGGTCATCGGCCACGACGCGCGGCACCGTTCTGACGAGTTCGCCGCTGAGGCGGCGGCCGTCCTGGCCGGGGCTGGCATCCGGGTGCACCTGCTGCCGCCAAGGCAGCCGACGCCGATGCTCGCTTACGCGGTCACCTTCCTGCGGGCCGCGGCCGGCATCATGATCACGGCCAGCCACAATCCGCCCGCCGACAACGGCTACAAGCTGTACCTCAGCGACGGCGCCCAGATCGTGCCGCCCGCCGACCTCGAGATCGAGGCCGCGATCGGGTCGCTAGGCCCGCTGTCGCGGATCCCGGTCGCCGACCTCGACGATCCGCTGATTGAGAGGCACGGCGACAAGATCGCCACGGCCTACCTGGACGCGATCTGCGGGCTCTCGCCCGCGCCCCGCGGCTCGGCCTGGCTGCGCTACATCTACACGCCGCTGCACGGCGTGGCCGGGGACCTGGCGGTCCGCGCCTTCGAGCAGGCCGGCTTCCCGCCGGCCGACGTGGTCGAGGCCCAGGCGCGGCCCGATCCTGACTTCCGCACGGTCAGGTTCCCCAATCCCGAGGAACCTGGTTCGCTCGACCTGGCCCTGGCGCAGGCCCGCCGCACCGGAGCCGACCTGGTGCTGGCGAATGACCCTGACGGCGACCGGCTGGCCGTCGCCGTGCCCGATGACGCGGTACCTGGCGGCTGGCGGACGCTGACCGGCGACCAGGTCGGCGCGCTGCTCGGGGCTTACCTGCTCGACCGGGCCAGGCCGGGAGCACACGCGGCCGACGCCGGCTACCAGCCGCCGCTCGTGGCGACCACCATCGTGTCGGCGACCATGCTGGCCAGCATCGCCTCGGCCGCCGGAGCCGCCTACGCCGAGACGCTGACCGGGTTCAAGTGGATCGCCAGGGCCGGTGACCTCCGCCCGGAGAGCCGGTTCATCTTCGGCTACGAAGAGGCAATCGGCTACACGATCGGTACAACCGTGCGGGACAAGGACGGGATCGGGGCCGCGCTAGCCGTGCTGAGCCTGGCCGCTCGGGCGAGGTCGGGCGGCGAGTCGCTGCTCGAGGCCTACGACGCGCTCGAGATCGCGCACGGGGTGCACCTGACCGAGCAGGTCACCGTGCCGACGACCGTTCCCGTTCACGTCATGTCAAGGCTGCGTGCTGCCGCTCCTTTTGAGCTCGCCGGGCAGCCTGTTCTTTCCACCTCTGACCTGACCGGCGGCACCGCCGACCTGCCGTCGGCCGACGTGCTCAGGTACCGGCTGCGCGGCGCGCGGGTAGTGATCAGGCCGAGCGGCACCGAGCCCAAGGTCAAGGCCTACCTTGAGGTCGTCGAACCGGTGATCGCCGGCCGCCTCGCCGAGGCCCGCCGCGCCGCCCGCGCCCGTCTCAACCCTCTGCGCGAAGCGGTCAGGGTTCTGCTCGACGGTTAGGCTGCCTCTTATGACGCACTTCCACGACGGTGTTGCTTGTGAGGTAGCGCACGGGTCCGTTCCCGGTCCGGCTCCAGACGGGCGAGCGCTGGTCGCGGTGTTCGCAAATCCCGTGGCCGAGTACCTGGTGCGGTACGCGGCTGACTCGGGTTACCGGGTCGCGGTCGTCGAGCCGGACGGCGAGCGAGCGCTTAAGTTCAACGGCGCCGGAGTCGACGTTTACTCCGCTGTCGGCTCGCTGCCTGATCCTCTTACTGACGTCGTGCTCACCGATCACCACCGCGACGAGATCGGCGTAATGCTGCGGGACGCGCTTGCGACCCCGGCTCGGTGGATCGGCATCATGGGCAGTCCGCGGGTCGAGCCGCCGCACATCCAGGCGCTCGCCCTGCTCGGCGTCGCCCCGGACGAGATCGCGCGGGTGCACCGCCCGATCGGCCTCAACATAGGCTCGAGAACCCCGCCTGAGATCGCGATCGCTACTCTCGCCGGCCTTCTCGCCGACCGCAACGGCCGGCCTGGCGGATTCAGCTTTGCCTGAGGCTGGTTACTCGGGGACCCCGCTGCCGCGCAAACTGGGCATCGGGGAAGACGACGAGGTTGCCGTCGTGGGGGCGGCCGACGGGTTCACCGACCGGCTGGCGGCTATGCTCGGCGACTCGGCCGTTCTACATACGGACCTCGACGACGGCGCGTTGTTCGACGTGATCATCGCGTTCTTTACCCGGCGGGCCGAGCTTGAGGACCAGCTTGAGCGGCTCAGATCCAAGATGGCGCCCGCCTGCGGCCTCTGGATCGCCTGGCCCAAGCGAGCGTCCAAGGTCCCCACCGACCTGAACGACAACGTGATCAGGGAAATCGTCCTCCCGACCGGCCTAGTCGACAACAAGGTCTGCGCCATCGACGAAACCTGGTCAGGCCTCCGCCTCGTAATCAGACGAGATCTCCGCCCCCGCTAGCCCGGAACAGGCGCCCCCGGCCCGGTCCTGCCCGCGACCCGCCCGCACGGGACCCGCCCGCGCGGGGACCAGCCTGCATGGGACCAGCCTGCACTGGACTCTGGGAACAATTCGGGTATAACGGGCACTGGCTCGCAGTCGACAGCACTATGCCACTTGGCCTACTTGGATCATGGCGCACGGACTGGCCTGCCGATGCCGGGCCTCGGCTGGACTCTAGGGACAAAGCGCCCATAACGGCGGCTGGTCGCAACGGTGGCCCACCGATGCTGTTCCTGGCCGACGTCTCACCGCAACGATGTCCCATCGATGCTGTAGGAACCGCAACCGTGGGCCATCGTTGCGATCAGGCTGGTCCGCGCAACCGCAACGATGGCCCAGCGATGCGGCTCTGGCGTACATAACGTGAAGGTAACGGCGTCAGGTGCGACGGCGCCGTTCCGGGCGACCCGGTTCCCGGCTCTTTCCACTCCCGGTTCCCGGTGCCCGTCGTTCAGGTCCCTAGCTTCTGGCCCACCGGGCACCTGGCCGCCGGCCCCCCGGGCCGCAACCGCAACGATGGGACATCGATGCTGCTCAGCCGGGCGCGGGCAACCGCAACGATGGCCCATGGATGTCATTCGCGCAGCAACGATGGCCCAACGTTGCGGTTGCCCGCGCCCGCCGGACAGCGTCGATGGGACATCGTTGCGGTGAGCCGAGCTGAAATGTCCGGTTCGCCGGGTGCCGCGGCCAGTTCGCGGCCGCCCTGGGCGGATCGCGTGCCCGGCGGCGGGCCGGCGCGGGCGAATCGCCGGTCTTGCGGGTTGCCGGGGCGGCTGCCCCGAGCGGGATCGGCGCCCCGCCACCCCCGTGGTAGGTCCTGACCTTCAAGCACCAGCCCCGTCTGCCCTTGCGCTCCTCGTTACCATCACGAAATATGAGCTAGAGCCAGCGATGCGGTAACCCGAGGTCACCCGGCCCCGGCCGGCCCTCGCGCCAGTCACGACAATCACATCAGCGCCGGATCCATCACCATCCCCATCGCTCCAGTTGCCGTCGCCTGAGTCATCCGGGCCTGGTTACTGAAGATCTTCAGCGCCCGCCGAGAGTGTCGGCCCGCCGCGCACACCGGCTGCTATATGCGGCCTTTATGGCTTTTTCGGTACGAGGAGCCGGATAAGACGGTGATCTTTATCACCACATGGCCCTTTGGCTGTACCATTAACAGCGTCAGGGGGTCGATGGATCCATGATCAGCAAGCGTTAAAGGTAACGATTTCCCGAGGTAATGAGGTTTAGCCTTCTGTGGATAGCAGTTCAGCCGAGATCCGTCAGGGATCGGAAAACGCTAATGGCGTCGAGCCCAAGTTCGGTTCTTCCGCCGAGCTGCTCACGGCACTTGACCGATTGCAGGAGTCCTTTGACTCGAAGATCAAGTACGACGAGACGCGTGAACGGCAGATCACGGAACTTCACGAGGAACTGCAGAAGCACAGGCGCGGGCTTTACGACCAGATTATGGAACCGTTGCTCAGGGATCTCGTCGGCCTGCACGACGACTTGAGCGAGTTCCTCACAGCCACGACGAGCGTGCAGGCGGACGGTCGCGATCTCTCGTTCCTGCTGACCGCTATCGACGACATACTCGCGCGCTACGGCGTCCGCAGCTTCAGCTGCGACGGTGAGACCGTCGAGCGGGCCAGGCAGAAGGTTATCGACGTAGTGCGCGTACCTGATCAGGAGCTTGACCGGCGAATCGCAGACCGGTTGCGACCTGGATTCGAGCTTGAGGGAAAAGTCTTGCGTCCAGAATGGGTAACCGCTTACTGTTATACCCCTCCGGAGGGCTAAGGCTTTGGATAGCAAACACGTATTTGGCATTGACCTCGGGACGACATACTCATGCATCGCCGTTGTCGATGACCTGTCTGGCAAGCCTTACCTAATTCCCAATGCCGAGGGCGAGGTTACAACCCCTTCGGTGGTGCTGTTCGAGGACGAGAACACGAGGGTCGTGGGCAAGGAAGCCAAGAATACGGCGGTGCTCGACGCTGAGCGGGTCGTCGAGATGGTCAAGCGCAACATGGGGACCGCGGACTGGCGCTGGGGGTACCTCGGCCAGGAGTACTCGCCGGAGGAAATCTCCTCCTACATCCTGCGCAAGATCGTTGACGACGCCGAGGAGCAGCTAGGCACCCGCCCGGAGGAGGTGGTCATCACCTGCCCCGCCTACTTCGGCATCCCGCAGCGCGAGGCCACGGCGGCGGCGGGCCGGATAGCAGGCCTCGATGTCCTCGAAGTCATTAATGAGCCTACCGCGGCCGCGATCGCGTACGGCTTGCAGGACGACCGCGATCAGGTCGTGCTTGTTTACGACCTTGGCGGCGGCACTTTCGACATCTCTGTGATAGAGATCAGCGCCGGCTCGGTTTCCGTCATCGCCACCGGCGGTGACCACGAGCTTGGCGGCCGCGACTGGGACGAGCAGGTAGTGACCTTCCTCGCCAGGGAATGGATGCGGGAAACGGGGTCATCTGATGATCCTTCCAGTTCCTCTGAGAGCTTGCAGGAACTGTGGCGGCGGGCCGAGGACGCCAAGCGCAGCTTGACGGCGAGAACTGAGGTCAGGGTCCCGGTCAGTCACGGCGGCCAGCGCGTGACCGTGACCCTCACCCGTGACCGCTTCGAGGATCTCACCCAGCACCTGCTCGAGAACACGATGTCATTTACCAGGGATACGGTCGCCATGGCCAAGGAACTCGGCCACCCCGTGATCGACCGGATGCTTCTCGTCGGCGGCTCGACCCGCATGCCGCAGGTCACCAGGCGGCTGGAGGCGGAATTCGGCCAGGAGCCCCAAGTACACGAACCGGACCAGTCAGTAGCCAAAGGTGCCGCTGTCTACGGGCAGAAGCTCAGCATCGGTCGGCGCATCAATACCGAGATCGCCAGGGAACTCGGCACCTCGCCCGATCAGGTCGGGGAGGCGGAGATAGCGCCGGAGATCAAGGAACGGGCGGAACGGGCGGTCGCCGACGAACTCGGCATGCGCCTTCCCGCGCTCAAGAAGCTGAACGACATGCGGGTCACCAACGTCGTCAGCCACAGCTTCGGCGTCGTGGCTGTCAAGGACGAAGCCTCCGGCCTGGTGGAGTTCATCTCCAACCTGGTGCTCGCCCAGGAACCGCTCCCGGCGAAGCGGACACGTGAGTACGGGACTCTCGTCGACAACCAGCGCGAGGTGCATCTCCGGATCATGGAAAGCACCGCGCGAGCCGATGAGATCGATGACCTGGATGAGGGAAGCGAGGTCGGCGACGCCATGTTGCCGATGGCACCGAACCTGCCCGCTAATTCGCCGATCGAGGTCACCTTCGAGCTGAACACGCAAGGCCGCCTGCATATTACCGGCAAGGATCTGGCGACCGGCGGCCGGACCGTGACCGCGACGATCGAAACCAACCGCGCCCTGAACGAAGAAGAAGTCGCGAAGGCCGCGATCCGCGCCCGCGACGTCAGGGTCACCGGATAGCGATGGGAGCCACTACGGCGGGTCCGGCCATCGGCATGGACCTGGGCACGACCTACTCGGCCGTAGCGTGGATCGACGCGGACGGCGAACCTAAGATCATCCCTGACGCCGAAGACAGGACGCTGATACCTTCGGTGGTTAGCTTCGCCCGCGGCACGCCGGTCGTTGGCGCTGAGGCGAAGTCGGACCAGGCCGCTGGCCTGGCCGACGTGATCGCGTTCTTCAAGTCGAGCATGGGTGATCCGGCCTTCGGCTGCCAGTTCGCCGGGCGCGAATGGACCGCTACCGACTTGTCGGCGCTGGTGCTCGCGCATCTGAAGGCCCAGGCTGAGAGGGTTCTTGCCCGGCCAGTCACTCAGGCGGTCGTGACGGTGCCCGAGTACTTCACCCACCCACAGCGCGCGGCCACGATTGAGGCTGGCCGACTGGCCGGTCTTGACGTGCGCCGCATCATCAGCGAGCCAACCGCGGCGGCCCTCGCCTACGGACTGCGGCCGGGCGCGGGCATTCGCCGATTCGTGGTCTATGACCTGGGCGGCGGCACCTTCGACGTCTCGGTGGTGCAACTCAGTGCCGATGCGGTCGAGGTCATCGCGGCGGCCGGCGATCACGAGCTCGGCGGCCGTGATTGGGACGACCGGCTAGCCGGCAGCCTGCAGCAGCGTCTCAGCCGCGAACTCGGCCGGAGCTTGTTCGCGCGCAACCAGGATGAGCTGCTCGTCGAAGTGGAACGGATGAAGCGGGCGCTCTCGGCGCGTAAGAGCGTGGAGTCCAGGTTCGGGTCAGACGGCAAGACGATGAAGGTCGTGATCAGCCGGGCCGAGTTCGAGGAGATGACCAGTGACTTGCTCGAGCGCACGGATCAGCTCACCGAGCAGGCGCTGGGCGACTCGGGACTGACCTGGGCGGACATAGACGGCGTTCTGCCGGTTGGCGGTTCGACCCGGATGCCGATGGTCAGGGTTAGGATCGAGGAGATGTCCGGGCGTCCCCCGGTGAGCGGTGTCCATCCCGATCAGGCGGTCGTGCTTGGCGCCGCGGTCCAGGCCGGACTGCTTCAGTCCGAAGGGGCCGCGAGCACGGCCATGCTGGCGCCCAGGAAGGTTCGTGACATCGTCGCGCACAGCCTCGGAATGATCGCCGAGAGTCCTGACCGTTCGCGGTACCTGAATAGCGTGCTGCTCAGGCGCAACGCGCCGATTCCTTGCGTGGAGCAGCGCCCTTACCACTTCGATGTCAGCGGGAACGGCAGCGACCTTCTTGAGGTCTTCCTGACCCAGGGGGAGAACGAGGATCCGGGCAACTGCACCTATCTCGGAAGATACGTGCTAACTGGCTTTCCGTCTCGTTCGGCCGGAACGGCCGTCGTAGACATCAGTTACGCCTACGACGAGAACGCCGTCGTCAGCGTCACGGCGACCGACCGGGCCAGCGGGGATTCGCTCACAGTTACGGTGGAGCCGCTGCCGCTCGACGTTCCTGACCGGTTCCTCGAACCACCGGAGACGGTCGAGGCCCGCGTTCCCACGACGGTTTACCTGGCCTTTGATCTCTCCGGCAGCATGTCGGGCCAGCCGCTGACGCAAGCGAAAAAAGCTGCCGAGGCTTTCGTCAGCCAGATTGACCTGACGACAACCTCGGTGGGGCTTATCTCGTTCTCTGATTCGGTTCTCATCGACCTCCCGGCCTGCCAGAATGCGACTTTGATCAGCGAGGCAATCAGGGCGCTGGAGATCGGCCGGACCGGGATCAGTAACAGCGGGCACCCGTTTGAGGACCTCTACGACTTGCTCGCCAACCGGGAAGGCCGTCGTTATGCCGTCGTACTCGCCGACGGCGTCTGGTCGAATCAGCCCTACGTCGTGACCAGGGCCAAGCGCTGCCACGGGGAAGGGATCGAGGTCATTGCGATCGGCTTCGGGTCGGCCGACCGCCGTTTCCTCGACGAGATCGCCTCATCGACCGAGCTGGCATTCTTCACCAGCCTGAACGAACTCCCTGAGGCATTTAGCACAATAGCTCGCGAGCTGACCGAAAACGCCAGCTTGCCTGGCCGAGGAGCAGCCGAGCCTTGACGCAGGGACCTGAGCGGCGGAATTACTTCATCATTCTTGGCCTTGATCCGGACGCCCCCTGGGACCAGGCCGCTTACGAGCGTTCCCTGGCCGAGCGCCGATCCACGTGGAGCCGGCAGCGACACGGCGTGCGGACTAACCCAGACACCGTGCTGGCGCGCTGGGGTCTCAGCCAGATAAGAGACATCGATCGCGTCATGCGTGATCCTGAGGCGCGCAGGAAGGAGCAAGCGGCTGCTCGCCAGAGCCAGGCGGATGATCAGCACCGCCAGCTCGACGGCTTTGCCGAGAGGTTGGACCTCCTGCTGGCGAAGGGGTTCCTCTACGACAACGAACTCAGCGCCCTGGAAGTCGACCTGGCCGACCTGACTGGTGCCGATGCCGGACTACGCCGACGACTTACCGAAGCGGAAGTGCGCTCTTTTCAGCAGACACGGCCGGACCAGGAGCGTCTCGATCCCACCTCGGAACTCGTCATCAAGGAAAATCTGGCGACGCTCACCGAGTCAAGCTTGTACACCGCTCTAGCGCGTATCGATCCTGGCGTCAGCGAAACCAGCCCGCGCGACCAGCTGCTGGCAGCGGCCGACGGTCTTTACCGTAAGGCGCAGAACACCGCGGACAAGCAAAAGCCGGAAGTCGGGGCGATGCAGCAGCTCGCCGGCCAGGCCAGGAGGATTTTCCGCGACGATGAACTCACCCGGCGGTACAACTTCTCGATGCTGGTGGCTCCGCTCGAAGAACTGGCCGAGCGCTACCGGAAGGACTTGAAACTTGTCCAAAGGGTCGACGCCAGCCAAGCCGAGCGATTCCTGCTCACCGCCGCCAAGGAACGTATCGATCCCGACCTCGCCAGGGACTTCCTGGTCAGCTATTTCACCGAGCTCCGCTGGCCGGTGCAGCTACCGAGCGCGGTCGCCGAACGAGCGATCAGACGTCTCGTCTCGTGCCCCCGTTGCGCGGCCCTGAACGAGCCCGATGCCCCGTTCTGCCAGGATTGCGGTCGCGTCATGCGCGAGCCGTGCCCCGGCTGCGACCGCGAAACGCCGGCGGCGGCCAGAGCGTGCCCTCAGTGCGGCTTCCCGATCGGCGAGCGCGATTGGGCCGAGTATCTCGTCGAGGAAGCTGAGTCATCCCTGATCAGAGACGATATTCCCGGCGCGGCCGAGAACGTGGCGCGAGCCGAGCAGGCCTGGCCGGCGGGCGCGGCCAGCACCAGCGACCTGACCGTCCGCATTCGCGCGGCAAGGGAAAGCCTTACCAGGCTCGAGGCCGCCAGAGACCGGGAGGCGCAGCGCATCGCCGACCTGATGCAAGATGACCGGTACCGGGCCGCTCTGCTCCGGCTTCGCGGCCTGAGCGTCGCGCTCCCTTCGGCCGCCGAGTTGATCTCCGAATGCGAGCGGAAGGTGGCGCAGGCCCGTGAGCTTTGCCGGGTCGCCGAACGACCGGGCACCTCCGACGACCGTAAGGCGGAGCTTTTCCTGCAGGCGCTGCGAGTCTGCAAGGACTACGAGCCGGCCAGTCAGGCCCTGGCGTCGATTCCGCCTGAACCCCCGCGCAACCTGCGCGTCATCGAGGACGAAAGCCGGATGATCATCAGGCTCACCTGGGAACAGGAATTCTCTCCCGACTGCACCTGGGTCGTGGTCAGGGCGGAAGGCACGCAAGCGCCCGTTTCCGCGGCGGAGTTGCCTGGCCAGCGGGTCAGCCCGGGGATCTTCTCGCCCGCCTGGACCGACCCTGACCCTGTAGTCGGCGCGCCCGTTCGCTACGCCGTGTACACGCAGCGCCGGACCGTCATGTCGGCCCGAGCCACGATCGCCTCTGACGTGGTGTTTCTGACCAGGCCAGCCGAGCTGACCGCCAAGGCCACTGACCGAGCCATCGAACTGACCTGGACCAACCCGCCGAACGCGGATGGCGCTGAACTACAGCGAGAAGAGATCGGGCCGATAGTGGCGCCGATCTACCTGCCGGTCGAGCGCGGCCAAAGTTATCTAGTCGACAAGAATGTCAAGAACGGCGCCCGCTACCGATACACGATCCGCGCCCGGTTCGCCGATCCGACCGCAGGCCGGCCCGGCGCGGTGCGCTACGGAGCGGCCAGCACGGCCGAGGCGACTCCGAGCCGGCCTCCGGAACCGCCTTCCGCCCCGCGCGCTCAGGGAGGTCCGCCGCGCGAGGGAATGGCGTTTTATGATCACAAGGTCGTAATCCGCTGGCCAGCACCGGAGCGGGGCGTTGTCAGGATTCTCAAAGCCGGGCCCAACGCCGCGCTCAGACCAGGAGACGACCTCGCTGAAGATCAGCTGAAGCAGCACGGCTACCTGCACCTGGGCCAGCCTCCTTATACCGATAAACTGCGCAGGACCGGGCCGTTCCTCCAGTACTTCCCCGCCTTGTTCATTGACGGCCGTTATCACGTCGGCCACCCAAGGAACTACCTCGCTGGCACCGAGGTAGGCGACCTGACCGCCGAATACGCGGGCAACTCGGTCCGGCTGCGCTGGACGTGGCCGGAACTCGGTGACGGGGCATTGGTGGCCTGGGATGAGAATCCCGAGATTCCTGATCCGCTAGTCGCCCCGATGCAAGCGCGGGTCACCAGGAACGCCGGTGAAACGACCGGGTGCTTTGACATCTCAGTGGACACGGCAGCGACGTTGTACGTGCTGGTCGCGGTCGTTGCTCGCGATCACGACCTTGAGTTCGTCTCATCAGGCGCGGCGATCACCGCGCGGAGGCCCGACACCGCGCTCCGGTACGAGGTAAGGCTGGCGCGCGGGCCGGCCGCCGGGCCGAACTCGTGCTGAAACCCGAGCGCCCAGCCCGGCTGCCCGCGCTTCAACTGTACGGCCGGGCTGACAACCGGCCGGCCAGCCGCGACGACCAAGTGCTGCTCGAACTGCTAGCCGGCCAGTCCGAGCGCGAACTCGTCACCAGGTTCGCGCTCGGCCCGCCTCGCCGCAATCGTGCCGGCTGTTCGTGGCGGGTGGCAGCGACGACTATGGCGTCCGCGTTATCCACCCGGACTAGCTGGTGCCACGGGGGATGCGACGACATGTATGCGGCTCGAACAAATAGATCTCAAGCTGCGCCTGGGTCGGAGGCCCGTTGATGAGCTGCTCGTTGAGATAGACAGCATTCTGGAAGACATAATGCTTCTTCCCGAGGGCAATAAGCACCCCTTTGATGTGCCGGTCAATCATAATCGCATAAGTGCCGGTATCCGCATTTCCGGCGTAAATTATAACGAATCCGGCTGACTTGCCCGTAAGAGCCTGATGGCTCCTGACCTGCTGACCTATCGAGGCTTGAGCTGACCGGGAGTGGCTAAGCAGGCCGACATCGTCCACCGTCAGGTTTACTTGCACCGCGTGATCGCGATTAAGCGCCGGCGGGCTGCATACCTGTTTCGTACGGATGACCCGGTGTTTATGCTGCGGCGTGTGCGCACCAACGGTGTTCGCGACCAGGAAGGCCATCGCGATCGCCAGCATAAGGTCAGCGAAAAGCCACCCGGTGCTTCCGAACATCGTGCGGCTCGCTTCATTAAGGCCGCTCTTGCGCCGTCCGTAACTGTACACGGCTCCCCCTCAGATGAGCACGATCACGTACCGGCATACCGGCGGGATCCGAAGATGCGGCGCCAGAAGCCCACTTGCGCGGAACTCAGAGCGGCGGCGGCCGACCGCATCTCCCTGGTGACGGCGTTAAGCCCGGACGAGGAAGCCGATAGCGCCTTGGCGGAGGAATCAAGCCCCGAGGTAGCGGCCAGGAGACTGCCTTCCACCGTCTTAAGGTCACGGCTCGCAGCGACGACGTTACCGGTGAAATCCTTCAAGCCGGAGACCACTTCTCCCCGCAGGGTTTCCGCAGTCGACTCCATCGCCTTAGCTGAGCTTTCCATGCTAGTCACGTTCCTGGTTACCTGATCGGCGAAGTCGCGCTGCGACTCGGCGACCTTCGCCAAGTTCACGCCGATCTCGCTGCCGACCTTCGCGTGGTCACTGGCGCTGATCGCCAGCGCCTCGGCCGAGTGGCTCAGCGTGCTGATTCCGCTGGCCAGCTCGGCTACTCCGGACCGGTAGGTCTCATGATGCCTGCCGAACTCGGTGACCAGTCCATCCAACTTGCTGAGCAGGGGGCTCATCTGCTGCTCGATGATTCCCACGACTTCGACGCCGATCCGTTCCATGAACTGCTGGAATTCCTCTTGCACGTTGCCGAGAGCCTCGTTGATCTCCTCGGAGAACGTCTTGATGAATTCCTGCCCGTCCGTCTGGACCTTGGCTAGCTCTCTAGTCGCCTGTTCGATGGTTTCGCGGCCTGTCGTGGCGAGCTGCTTGGTCATATCCATCGCTTCGGTGATAATGCGGCTGGCGCTCTCAGCCCATTCCTGAGCGTTAGCGGGCGCCCGGCCAAGGCCGCTGCTGATGGCGACCGCGAGATCGCTCATCGCGGAGTCGACCAGGTCGGCGATCTGGTTCTGCTGCTTCGTCAGCCGGGCTTCCTCGCCAGAGACCCAGATCGTGAAGGCGAACACGCAGCCAAGGAGAACCAGGTCGAAGATCCCGAACGACGAAAAGGCAGGGATGTGCTTACCCCCGAAGTGCTCTTGCCACAGCAGGAGGAACGGCTTAGTGACCCTGGCGGGGTAATTCGCGAGTTCCCTGTTGTAGTCAATGCTTGCCCAGGCAAGTGCCAGCCAGGTGACGAGCAGCGGCGCCACGGCCAACGCGTTCCGCCACGAGTGCAACCGGTGTACCCGGCGGCTCACCTTCGCCGCGAACTCGTCCGCCGTCCGTTCCGGATTAACGAGACGATCCAGGGTAACGAGATCGACCTGATTGGCGAACTCATCGATCCGCCTCAACCGGACCGCTCCCTGCTCCATGCCCTTAGCCCTGAGCAAACCGCAGGCCCGATCCAGCTTGGCCGCCGCGTCCTGCCCTGGCTCGCCCATGCTTCTCAATCTCGCGAACGACCCGCTCCCGCCTGCGGCAGCCTCGGTCCGCTCTTCGGAAGACCCTTCGTTTTGCGTAGTCATCCGCCCCGCCCTATCTGAGTTTGTCCCGATCCAGTTGTCTCGCGGCCCTAGCGGCTTTGACGACTCCGCGTCACTTCCCCCTAGGCTATTGCGGATTGTCCCGCCGCCGTGCTATATGGAACGCTAACCACATAGCATAGCAATCATATGCAGATCGATATACTACCCGTCTTCGGCAGAATAATGGCCCGTGCGCTCGTCAGCCCGGAGGTCAAGATAAGGACATATTCGTCATAAATTTGGCATTAATGCTTGGGGGACCTATCGATGGCCGACAAGGGCGGCGCTCTGCGGCTGGGCGGCGCGCTTCTCGTCGCGTTCGCACCGCCGGCGCTTCTCGCCGCGACCCACTGGAAGTTCGCCACTCACCATTCCGTGGCGGACGTCCTGATCGGCGCCGCCTACGAACTGGCGATCATCGGCGGCGGCATCGCCGTGCGGGCCTGGCGGATTCTGGAAGCCGACTGGGCCAAGAGCCTGGCCACCTGGGTCAACTCAACCGTGACCCGTTGGCTGGCCGGCTACGGGCCGAGTTACCGGCAGGGCGTGCGTATCTTCTACCACTACCTTGACGAACTTGGCGTGCCCTATCGCGGCGAGAGTCCGGTCGCCATCGAGGAAGTCTTCGTGGACGTCGGGCTGGTGTCCACCCCGCCGGGCCGGATCAGCGGCACGGTCATCCCGCCGGAGGTCGCTGACAAGGACGCCGAGCTTACGCGGTTTTCGATCCTGCGTTTGCTCGACAACCGGGCGTCCGGGCCGGTCAGGCTGATGATCATCGGCCCGCCTGGCAGCGGCAAGACCACGCTGCTGCGGCACGTGGCGCTGAACGCCACCAGCAGAAGCCGCCCGGAAGGTCGACCGCGCAGGCACGTCCCTGTGCTGCTCTCTCTGCCCGATTGCTCCAGCGCGATCGTGGCCGACCCGAACATGAGCCTGCCGGTCCTGATCGAAGAGCAGGTCGGGCTATTGGCCGGGAAGCCTCCGTCGGACTGGTTCAAGAACCGCCTGGCGGCGGGCGACTGCGTGGTCATGTTCGACGGCGCTGACGAGATCGCCGACCGCCAGGACCGGCAGGCGGTGCTCGCGTGGATACATGCACAGGCCACTCACTTCCGGGCTAATGACTACATCGTGACGTCCCGGCCGCTCGGGAACCAGGAGGATTCGCTCAACGGAGCGACCGTGCTCCAGGTACGCGAGCTAACTCCAGCCCAGATCTGGGACTTCGTCGACAACTGGTACCGAGCCGCCGAGCGGAACCCGCTGGTAAAGGCGGGCGGCAAGACCGGCGGAAAGATGTCATCGGAGGCCAGAAGGCTACTTGACAGAATCGACCTGACTGCTCTTGGTCAGCTCGCCGCCAATCCCCTGCTGCTGACCATGATGTGCCGGGTCAACCGTCACAGCGGCGGCGAGCTGCCCACGACCCGGCCCGAACTCTACCAGGAATTCTGCCGAGTTTTGCTGGCTAACAAGCAACGCGGCAATAAGCTGCCGGTTCAGCTAACACCGGACCAAAAGGTAATAATACTCCGCCAGCTGGCCCTGACCATGATGGAGCGTCATTCGGAGCGACCTGCGGCCGGAGAAATGGCCAAGATGATAAGAACTCCGCTCCGGCGAATAAGTCCGAATATCAAACCGGAAGATTTTCTGGCGAACATACGATACGCCGGCTTGCTCGCCGAAAGCGAGCACGGCGATTACAGTTTTGTCCACCAGACTTTCCGCGAATACTTGGCCGCCGTCGCGATCATCGAGTCCGGACAACTCTACGTACTTCTCGCGAATGTCGCTAACCCGCGGTGGCACGAGACCAGCATGTTCTATGCGGCGATCAAGGGAGCTGACCGGATTGTAGAGGCCTGCCTCAAGTCAGACACGGTGCCAGCCCTGGCGCTCGCTTTCGCGTGCGCGGAGGTGGCCCGTGACCTCGACAGCGGGTTGCGCAGCCAGCTGCGGGTAGTGCTCGAAGAGGCGACTGATCCGAAGGTTCCCGCCGTGCGGCGTCGACTGGCCGCGGCTGTCATCGCGATGGGGGAACTACGTCCAGTTATCAGGCTGGCCAGCAACGTTCTGATGTGCGACGCTCCCGTGAGCCGCGAACTGTTCGAGATTTTCGCCTCGCAATCGAGAGGGGAGTTCCCTAGCCGCCGCCCGGACAGTGAGTCCATTCCCTTGACCAGGCCACCGGCTCTAGGCGTCAAAGCTAATGAAGCGCTCGCCTTTCTCACGTGGCTCAACGGGCTATCCGACAGTCAGCGATTGTTCCGCCTGCCAACTCGCGCTGAGGCCGCAGACCCCAGGTTCGCCGCGAAGAACCGCTGTGTCTGGCTCGCGGCGGCCAGCGAGCCACAGGAACTAGATCTCTGGGTGCCGAGGGATTCCGAGCACCCTTATGTGGTCCCGGATGGCGAACTTCGCAAACGGGCCGACGCTGACGGCACAGGCTGTTTTGGCCAGGTGCTGGCGATGGCACTGACCTTCGCCCTAGTGCACACGCTCACCGCGGCCAACACGCTTCTGTCCCTCCGCCGCACGCCGAACCAGACGCTATTCAAAGAGATAGACATAGCTCTGAGGAACGCGACGGACCTGGCGGTGGTTTCCATTAACGGGCTGCCGCCCGGTGCCGATGGCCGCCTTCATCGGGTACTCAAGAACGCGCTCAACACGGTTAAGGGCAGCGCGCAATCACCGGACTTCGGTCGTGATCTAGCCAGCGCGGTCGCGAACTCGGCCAACATCGCGCTCCCGCGCGCCCTTGACCTGGCCATCGATCTAGCCCGCTTCCGCGCGAGCGACCTGGAGACCAGCCTTGGCTTCCTGAACGACCACGTCGGCGGGGCCGGCCTGACCAGATCCGCGGGCATGCTTTCCCGGCCACCGAGCCGTGCCCGCGACTTGACGGCGACTAGCGGCCGACCGTTCGCAAGTACCCTCGATCGGGCTCTAGATCAGATTCTCAGGTGGGCCAAGCAATCAGAGGCCGATCTCGACGTGCCAATGTGCCTCCAGTTCGCCAGGCAAATACCAGTAGAAGGCAAGCAGCGAACTGTACTTGACGCCATCTGGGGTTCAGCCTTCTCCGCGATCGCTAAACAACGGGAGGGCCGCGTCGTTCTCCCCGGTTCGCTGGCCAGGATATCCGCTGAGGCCGGAGACGAATTGTCCGTCCTGATCAGGGATTCAGGCGATAGTCCCCCGGCCGACCGCCTAGTCGCGGTAGCGGCGAAAGTACACCGCCAAGTGGAGGAGATTACGGATCCCGACTTTGACCTCAGGAAAGAGAAAATCTCGGCCGTGAGACTCGGCGCGGTCGCGCTGGCCGCCAACCTGGCCAGGGATCCGGAACATGCGACGGTGGCAGGGAAATACCTTGACCTGGCGATAGGCGTGACTACCATCGAACGCCAGCTTCACGGTCAGAGCGTGACCCAGGAGTCCATGATCTTGGTCAAGGCCTGAACGGGGGAGGTTGGTGTCTTTAAGGTCAGGACCTTCCACGGGATGGCTGGGCTCAGTCCGCGATCGACAACCGCACATACGAGACCAGTTGGCAAAGCACCCTCGGCTCGCCCCGGCTTCGGTCGCGCGAGCCGCCTCCGGCGGCCGCGAGCTTCGCCGACGGCACCGGCTAACCGCGCATTTCGGCTCAGTGAAACGCATCGGTGGCCCATAGATGCTGTTCAGATGGGGGCGGGCTACCGCAACGCTGGGCCATCAATGTTGCGGCAGCAGCATCTATGGGCCACCGTTGCGGTTCCTCGGCCTGGCTGAGCAGCATCGATGGCCCAGCGTTGCTGTTCGCGGCCTGCGGGCTGACGGCGAAATGCCTGGCGGGCGGCCGGGCCGACCGGAACGGCGCTGGCGCACACGGCGCCATTACCTTTACGTTACGTGTGCCAGAACCAGAGCGCTGAGCCAGCCGAAGCTAGTTTTTGCGGCGGAAGCCAAATCGGGCTGGCCGATCAGGCTCGCCCGCTTGCGGCGCCGCGGACACGGTGTACCAGAACTCAGCCATATGGTTCTCGGTCATCCACCGGAAGGCCAGTCGATGCTGGACGATGTCCATCATCTTGCGGGAGCTCTCAGGTCCTGATTGTTTTGCGGCCGCGAGAAGACCGCCAACCATCGGAGGGGCAGCCCGTTCAGCCCATTCAGAGACCTTGCGGATGACTTCCGGATCGTCAAGATCAGGGATGACGATGACTTCGAAGATCTCTGCCAGCAGGTCGGCAACAGGGGTGGGATGAGATTTGACGCTCACCTGTGCGTACCACTCAGGCTTTGAAACCTCACGGCGCGACAAGTGGCGTTCACCGAACTCGGGCAGGCTTCGCTCATTTAGTATGTCGCGCACTATGTCCTGAAACCTTTTTGCGTCTTCGGCCTCAGGCAATCTCTTGAGCAGGTCATTGACGGCGAGACGCCGGACCTGGGTCGGGCCATGCTGACTTCCGGTCGCCTCGAATTCCTCGTCCTTGACGCGTTCCCGCGGGTGCTGTGAACTGTCGGCTGCCCGGTGCTTGCCGGCCGACTCCTGCCACTCCTGGTATACCGGATCGACGAGCAGCGGCTGACTCGCAGCGAGTTCTGGCCCCGAATACCGAACGGGCCGGCCTTGCCTAGGCAGATCTTCGATCGGTCCAGCGGACTCGACCACTTCCGGCTCGGGCGCCTCGGCCAGATCGGACTCAACCGGCTCCGGCAGCGCTGGCTCAACCGGCACTGGTTCCACGAGCACCGGCTCGGCCAGTGCCGGCTCGGCGCGCACGGGTTCCGCAGCCACCGGCTCAGCCCGCGCAGGCTCGGCGCGCCAGGGTTCCACGACCACCGGCTGGACCCGCATAGGCTGGGATGACGGTTCTGACCGGCGCGGCCACTCCCGGCCAGGCAGCCGGTGTACTGGCGGTGTCACCGGACCGCGCGGATTTGCCGGTGCTTGCCTGGAGCGCAGCTCCTCATAGATCCGGCTGATCCTCGGCTGCACCGATTTATCCGGGCCTTGCAAGCTCTCGACCAGCTGTCTCAACCCGTCTCCGCCGGTTTCCTGGTACTCAGCAAGCAGCCAGGTGGCCAGGTCAACAAACTCCTCAGCCGCGTCAGTAGGCTTCGGCTCGAAGGGGCGGAGCTTGAGTTCTGTCCGCGGTCTGGCTACTGGCCTGGGCGTGTATTGCGCCTGACGGAACAAGATGTCCGGCATTGTCGCTGGGTCGACATCTCCTGGCGGCAGTTCGAAGGTCGAGAATGACCAGCCCCGGCCACCGGTGCCGAGCACGGGCCTGACGATGCGCCTCAGGCCCCAGAGCAGCAGGCCCGGCAGCCCCTTGCCCGGTGGCTTGAGCACGTCGGCGTCCGGGAGGTGCACGGCGATCGGGGTGCGCGGGTCAGCCAGCGCTGGGGCGATGATCCCAAGCAGACAGTCGCGCTGAGCGATCGCCGCCAAGTCGAGTCCGGCGGCTTGACTGCGAGCCACCCTGGTCAGGGCCTGTACCCCGACCACGGCAAGATCGCCGTCTGAGGTGACCCGGCCGGGCGGCGGGCCGGCCCACTCGCCAAGTCCGGTGTGGCAGAGGCCGATGGCCACTTCGGGAGTTAGCTGGCTGGCCTGACCGGCGAGAACGCGAGATACCAGCGGCCGACCCCTGGTGCCGTCCTCGCGCTCGGCGGCCTGCCAGTCTTCGTAGCGCCACGCCAGCGCGGCCCGGCCGTTCGGCTGGACCTGATAGCACACGCTTTCCCCGAGACCCTCGACGTGCGGGTGCCGCACCCAGGTCCTTATCCACGCGTCCCATCCTCTGAGCGAGTCAGCCGACATCGTGCTCGCGATCGGTGACAAATCACGCCGGTCGTGCCAGCGGTATTCGATCTGATGGACGCTGTCCGGTGCCTCGGTCACATCAGACCCCCACCTGCTCCGCATCCAGCCCGGTCAGCACCCCGGTCATCGCCAGCATCGCGATCAGCGGGCGCAGCACCCGGCGGGGCGTGACGCCGCGCGGGTACACGCCGCCCTGGCCGATCTCGACTCCCCCGGTCGGCGAGGCGACGTGCATGGTGGCTTTCTGGCAGACCTCAAACGGCTCAGCCATCGAGCGCGCGTTTTTGCGGTCGAGGAAGGCGTAGACGTCGGCACTCTCGCGGAGGAACTCCGTCGCGTCGAGTTCGCTGCCCTCGGGAACATCAGCCGACCGCAACCACCGGTCAACCGGTTCCTCGAAGCGCAGCAGATCCGCCTTGTTCAGCACGACAGCGGCGCTCACCGGCTGACTCCTGGTGCGTTTCCGCACGACATCGAGCACGTTGCTGAAGGTCTCGTCTTCGATCCACTCTCCGTCTAGCCGGGCGGAGTCGATCACGAAAAACAGTCCGTCGGCGATCCAGAGGAACTCGGTCGTGTCATCCAGTTTCGCTAGGTCGCCGCCGGCGACGTCGAACAGCGCGACCACCCGCTCAGCACCGCCGTTTCCTTTGACGAGAAAGGCGTCAGCGAACTCAACGATGCCTTCCCGAGTGCCGGGCAGAACTTTGCTCTGCCTGAGCGGGCGGACCCAGTTATCCAGGTAGCGCCGGTGCAGTGAATGATCGAGCGGACTGTCTGTGACGCCGACCTTCGCCAGGCCACGCTCGACGACTTCGCCAACCATGGAGGCAAGCAAGTGTGACTTACCCGACTGGGTCAGGCCGACAAAACCTAGCACCACCGGAGGGCCGAACCGGCCGTAGTCTGCAGGCAGGAAATGCCGTCCGATGGCCGCTTCTCCTTGGGCCGAATTGCAGCGCACGCTGGCGCGGTGCAGCGCCCGCTCCATTTGCAGGCTATTGAGATCAGCAGGAATAGTCTTTTCCACGTACTCTTCTGCGCGGGCATCCCAGCTCCATATCTCCAGCGAGTTCCAGTTATCGATCTCGTGGAGGCACATCGGACACCGCACGGTCTGGCCGCTGTTCTCGCGCCTGGCCGGCGTGCCGGATGCGGTCGGCCTGGCCTCGGCTGGCCTGGCCTCGGCGGGCCTGGCTCCGGCCGGAACCCGGGATGACGCGGGTGCCGGCGACGGCGGCACTGCCGGAACGGTGGCCGGCTCGCTCGCGCGACGATGGCGCTCGGAGCCGGTGTTCGCCGGCACTGTTCTTGCGGTGGGCGCACCAACCCCGTGGATCGCCGGCAGCAGATCAGGCAGGCGCTTGATCCGGTCGGCCCGGTCGGCTGGCTCAAGCATTCCGTGCCTGGCGAGCAACTCGCGCAACCCGTCAGGATCGCTGGCGAACTTGGTGGTCAGCGCCTCCGCCAGCGTGATGAATCCGGGATCAGGCGGCACCACTCCGGCCAGGTCAGGGCGGAAGCTGACGAAGAGACCGTCAGGTCCGGCGTCAACCCGGGTCGATGACACGCAGGTAAGGAAAGAGACCGATGTCGTATCGCCGATCATCGGCAGGATGCTCAGCAGGCCCCACATGACGGCCTCAGGCACCAGCGGTGCCGTCCAGGGCATCGTGACCCGCCGCTCTCCGCGCAGCGCATGGGCGAGCAGGGGTATCAGTTGCCCGATGACGTCGGCCGAGCGCGCTCTCGACTCCATCGCGTCGCGGCCAGAACCGCGCTCCGTGGTAGACAAGGGCTGGTACGACTCAGGCTGGGACTGGGCGGGGTGGTCGGGGTTGATTAGCTCAAGCGCGTACTTGCCGGTGAGAAGGTCAGCGGCGCCGGCGAGAACGCGCGCGGTCTCCCAGTCATAGTGGGACGCCGGCTCGGCGTACCAGCGGATGAACGCCGCTTCCGCGTCGAAGTTCAGGTAGGCGCAGCCCTCTGGCTTGCCGACTCGCAGCCACGGTTCGAGCCGCTCCCACCACAGGTCGCTCACGGCCTGCTCGCGAAGCGAGGTAGCCGTCTCGAAGATCATTCCGCTGCTGCCGGTACGGGCCTGGTAGGTAATCTGGTCGACGGTTCTCATCAGTCACCGCGCTTCCGCCTGAAGAGACCCGTCCCGCTCGCACGGGGCGCGGTCCCGGCCCGATCGTCATCGGCGTCCACCGGTGGATAAGGCGCCGCGTCTTCGGCCGACGTGTGACCGGCGGCGGCCGGATGGTCACCGTTCACCGGCGTAGCCGGAGGGCTGGCCGGTCCGTCCATCCAATCGAGATCAGCGTCGAAGTCCCCCGGCGTACTCGCATCAGGATGCTTGCGTCTCCGCACATTGAGGAACTTCTCCCGGCCGGCTTTCAGCCGGTCGCTGCGCTGCGCCGCGCTTGGTACGTTAACAGCCTGCCCAAGGCCATCTTCGAGGACTTCCCTGGCCGTGGGCCGGTTGTCCGCAAGCCCGAGCATGCGATTGAACATTCCCCCGAACATCACCTCGAGGTCGGCGATCTGACTGTAACTGGCAGTTTCATCGCCCTGATTCCTGACGTAGAAAATCAGCCTGCTTGCGGCCCACAGGTCGTCACGCGGGCCGGCCGTGCCACTGCAACTGCCTGAGCGCAATTCCGGCGGCACCCAGCCTTCGTATTCCTTAAGCTCGGACCTGGGCGCCCCGAAAATCGTGCTGCGGCTGAAATCTGTGATCAGTACTCCCCGTTGAGGGAGCCAGAACACTGTCTCGGGGCTGATCATCTGGTGCACAATCCCGGCGGCCGCGATCCAGCACAGACCGGTAAGAAGATCGGTCACGAACTGCTCGAAGTCAACGTCACCGTAGTGGCAGGCTTCCCGCACCGTACGACCTTGATACGGTTCGAACAGAGCGAACGGCTCGGCCGAGTTCGCCTCGTCGCCGTAGAGCTTCGAGACCTGCGGCGGATAGCGCCAGTCAGCGAGTTGATGAAGCTGACGCCCGGCGAGAATCTCATTATCGAGCCGCTCGTAGCCGTCACGCCGCCGGGGGCCGGTCACCGGGCGGTGCTGACGGAACTCGCGGCCGTCAAACCGCACGATCTGCCCAAGCAGGTACTTGCCCGCCGGTACGTCATCTCCATAGGAGACGTCGCGAGTGACCTGCTCGCCGCCAGCGACGGGGCGGAAAGTGAGCGACTCAGGCATTACGTCAGCTCCGGATCGTCGGGATCGTCCGAGCCCGCGACGGCATGACCAGGGGACACGTACTCAGGACGCAGCGAGACCAGGCGGAGCAGCCCGGCGCTCGACCCGGAGGAAGTCCAGGCCTGGCGATAATCGCGAGACAGGCTCAAGGCCAGCGCGTCCTTGTTCAGGCGGGAAGCGAATCCCACTACCTCTGGCTTTATGCCCAGGTTGAGTACGCTCTTCAGATCCTCCGGCCGACACAACTGCCACATTTCGTTCACGGGCTCGTAGAGCAGGACCTCCCTGATTTCGCTAACGTCATCAGGGCTGGCGGAAAGTGCGGCCGACGACACGGTGGAACTGGGGAACGGGGTCTGAGCGGAGATGCCATCGTCCTGCACCCGCTTGACCCATTCCCTGACGAAATTGTCCGTGCGGCTCTTGGCGGCATCCAGCGCTTCAAGTGCGCTAGGACTGGGCAGGCCAGTTTCCGCGTTCACGACCTGGAATACCAGGTCACGCACGACCGGCGCGAGCATCTCAGCCAACCGGGCGGGGCGGGCACCGCCGGCCTGACCGCTGCTTCCAGCCTTGTCGGCGTAATCGGTAAGCGCGGTGGCGGCGCCGTCAAGTGCGGCCCTGATCCGGCCCACCTCGGGCCGGGAAGGAACGTTGGGAGACCACTCCCGGCCGGCCACGGTCACGATCAGGTCCTCAAGTGCCCTAGCGGCGTCCGCCGCCTGCGAGAGGTCCTCTTCTGGCCGGGAGTCGGCCCCCCGGCGGGCTGGCCGTTCAGGAGAATTAGCGAGCCGGTCAATGAGTTGCTGCGGGCACCGCTTGCCGACCTCGGGCAGATAGCTGGCGCTGCCATTGCGCTTGAGCTCGCGCTCGGTCAGGCTCAGCCGTTTGGAAACCAGCGGAAGCGCGTCCCCGCCTTGAATGGCCTTGGTTACAGTCAGGTAGATCTGTGACTGCTCAACCGTGGGCCCAGATCCGCGAGCCGAACCCGCAGGCACCGCTGCGCCAGCAAACACGATGCCTGCGCCTCGTACCTGCTGGCGCTGGTTCTCGGTGAGCTCGCCGACTGTGCTGGCGCCCTTGAGCAGCTTGGTGATGTCCTCGCGCAGGTCGCTGAGGGCGGCACTCGCCTCAAGGAGACGGGTGTGAAGACTGGACTGGCCGGAACGGAACCGGCCGCCAAGACCGCTCCGCCTCCCGGCTCCTTCCGCCACCGCCAATACCTCGTCTCGGTACCGGGCAAGCACGCCATCGTCGCCCAGCCTGACCCCCTGAGCGGCGGAGGGAAGCAGCTCCCTGAACGGTCCCTCCGCACCTGGTCCCGCAGTGCAGAGGGCACGGATCGCTATGGTCAGGGCCACCGCGAAGGTCGCGGCCTCGTCGTCTTGCCCGGTGAGACGCAGTCCGGGGTTAGCGACTCGATGAGGCACCTCGTGAAGCGCCTTATAAACCTGCCTGAACATCTCCTGATCAGAAAGTATCTCGATCAGAAGGTCCAGGCCGTTCGTCTTGCCTGGCAGGTGCCCCATAGCGACCGCCGCGTTCGCCACCCGGCAGTCAATTCCGTCGGGGTCACTCACCCAGAGCACTGGGGAGCCCTGCGTGCCGCTGAGGTTTCCAGGGAGCACCAGCTTCCTGCTATTCCCCGGACGAGGCCCGACGAGCACGCAAAGCATTTCCTCGATTCGGACGGCGTTGTCCAGGTTGACGTAGGCCTGGTCATGTTCAGCGACCAGGGCCGTATCGTCGACTACGAGCAGGTTACGCAGGTCACGAGGACCCGTCCTGATATTGGTCGCCTTCTCCGCCGCCGCTGTCGCCTCGGCCGCTTTCAGGCCCGACAGCCGCAGCTTCTCGACCGTCATCGTCTAGCTCCAATCCGGGATCTGCCTGCTTCTCAAGCGTCCTGAGGGTCTGCGCGATGGGCGATTGGACGCCGGTGAACTCGAGGTCGAGCGCGCTGGGCAGAGTGTTCGCCCAGAATCCGCGCATCTGCATGTGCCGCGATCGCTGGTTGGCCGCGAGATTCTCCATCATCTTGTCGAGCAGTTCAATCTGCCCCTTGGCCAGTTTCCTGATCTCCACGTACAGCTCGCCGGGCTTCGACGGGCTGGCATCGACGCCTTCAGGCAGCTCTTGCATGAGCTGCGCGCAGAACCGGCGATTCAGGTCATTGTCATCGAGCGCCCATAGCTCGTAGGCGCGCAGCAGGCTGCCCCACGACGAGGCCTGACCGAGCGGGATGAGCGGCAGCGTCATCGTCACCTCGCCAAGCTCCACATTGAGCCGCTCTGGCGATGCCTGCTCCTTGCCCTCGATCTTTGGACGTTCGACCGTTCCGTAGCCGTTCCACAGGGCGCAGAGCAGCCGGTGCAGGATCACCACCCGGTGGTCTTCGCGGGTCGCCAGGTAACCGAAGTCGTAGCCGGTCCGCTGCCGCCAGCGCAGCAAGTCAGTTGGCTGGGGTTTAGACAGCGCACGGGCCCAGCGTCGCAGCACGTCGCGAACCTCGCCCACCTCGGTGACGCCCATTCCGGTGCGGAACAGCACGACCGAGATCGACTCGGTCTTCGTGGACCGGAAATCGTGGGTGGTCTTCGGGCCTCTCGGAAGCGTCAGCGTCGACTTGAGGTACTCCTCGACGACTTCGTTGGGGGCATCGGCTGGATAGTTGATCAGCACCTTGAGCTCACCGCTGCCCTGGGGGATGAAGGTGCCAGGGAGCAATCCGACGAGCTTCCCGTTGAACTCGTCGATGTATTCCTGCTGTATACCGCCACCGCCGCTGCCGCGGCGTCCGTGCCCCGCGGCCTCGATCAGGAGGTCCTGAAGCTTGGGCAGCATGGGCTGCTCGCCTGGGGGCGGTTCCCTCAGGAACTTCTTGATCGCCGTTTTCACTACCTCGCGCAGGTAGGAAACCGCGTGCTCCGGCGTCTGGTCGATGCTCATCTTGAGCGCCGCCGGCCAGGTGTCGGTACCCACAATGGCCCGCACAAGGTCGGCCTCGCTTGAGTTGACCTTGATCACTCCGGTCCTGGCCATCTGCTCGCGGAGCCGGTTATACACCTGCTGGTAGAACTGCTCCATCCGGCCGGTGCCCGCTGGCAGCAAGTAGGACACGCCGACGCGCTTCAGGTACAAATCGGCCGAGCGGCGGGTGAAGTCGTCCACATCCTGCTGCGCGAAATGCGTGAGAGCCCTCGTCAGCCCGGCCACATCGCGCTGGGTCGCCTCAAGCGGGAGACGCCACTGGTTCACGTGCGAGTCCCAGAACTGAGCCCAGACCACCTGGGTCTGCCACTCGTACCATGCGTTCTGCTGGTTACGAGCACCGACGACCTCAGGATCGTTCCACTGCACCTTACGCAGGAACTTGTCGCGCAGCTCAGGGGTCACCGGCGGGGCGACACCGAAGCCGGGCGGCGGCTCGGGCGCGGCCCTCCGGCGGTGCAGAAGCCCGCTGACGCCGCCCTGCTCCACTTCGGTAGACAGGTCCTGGTGGCCGTAGCCAACGCGCTGCACCTTGAAGATGTCCATCGTGCCGAGCATCTCGTTGGTGGCCCCGCCTGGATTAAAACCGTTGACGATCCTGGGCACTTCCTGGCTCAGCTTGGATCGCAGGGCTTCGATGCCGACGCGCATCGACTCCCGCCGGTCGTTCAGCGCCGCGGTCACGTCCCTGGCGCCGTTGGCGGGCGGAGGCTCGGCGTGATCGATGCCCTGCCGCCGCAGAACCTGGTGCACGGCGGCCCTCGTCATGAAGTCCTCGACGTCTTTCCTCGTGGACTCCACCCTGGGGTTAGGCGCCGAGATGCGCTCGACCGCGTGGCGCAGGAGGCGCGAGGCGACGATCCCGGCGAGTTCGTCGACCGGCACCGTCAGGGAGGCGACCAGCGCCGTGGAGACTCCCCGGTTGCCGATGCCGTTGTCGGCGGTCACCTGCCGCTTGGTGGCCTGGTTGACGAAGCTGTCCGCGAACGACTGGTGGTGCTCGCCCCTACGGTCGTCTTCCTCTGACATCTCGGTCCCGATCAGGGACATGACCAGCGACACGATCGAACGGTGCATGTCTTCCCGGCCAGCGCCCGCAGGCAGGGAGAAGAGGAACCCGGTTTGCACCGTCCCCGCGCGAATGGTGATCCGCTCGTTACCCGGGTACGTGACCGTGACGTCATCGGGCTGGGCCGGACGCTGGTCGTGGGAGCTGCGGAGCACTCGCAGGGCGTCCCCGCCGTTCTGCTGGTCAACGAGGCGGAACAAGTCCAGGAGCGCGCGGCCGCCATTGAGCTCGGCGGGCCGGCCACCACCCAGGCCTTCGGCGAACGCCGATGGCATTAGCACGAGCGGATAGATCTTTACCTTCAGATCGGGGCTCGCCTGCAACGTGTGCGCGATGAGGTGCAGGTAGTCATAAAAGATGCCAGACCCGGTACCGCCAGCCACGGAGAACGCGACGAAGACATCGATTCCTCTTGTCTCCTTGCCGCCAAGCGCGTACAGATCCTCTCCAGCACCAGCCAGCTTGCCAACTGCCCGGTGGATATCCCGCGTCGCCGGAGCGACGCCGTCGGAAAACGTCCCGAACAGGGCGGCCCGGCCGATGGTCGGATACTGTCCGGCCCCCCTGTGCAGCGGATTGACCTTAGGCTCGTCCGCAGTCGCCGGGGGCAGCCAGTTCTCGACAACCTTCTTCTCTTGCAGGCGCAGCCGCACCGCGAGGTCAGGGTAGCTGTCCGCGTCCGGCACTAGCTCACTGACATAGCTCGCGGTCTGCGTCACGGCCGGGACGTGCTCAGGCCCGGGCACGACCCGACGCGGCAGCCGGTCGAGTTCCACCTTGTTCATATCCGCGTACACAAACTGGATACAGCTAGGCAGCTGATAAGGCAGCATGCCTCCCTTCGCGCGCAGCTTGCGGAATTCGTTGCCGTCAGGCCCGCAGATCTCCTCACGCAAGCGCCGCTCGAGCTCGGCGCCGATGTCACATCCGGTTCCGCCGAGTCCGACGAACAACACTGGCTGGTAAAGCTGCATTCTTCCCCCAATTACTCTCTAGCCCGTCAGGGTCACGGGTCTGGTTCCCTTTATAGCCACGGATCCTTTTCCTGAGCGGGCGGACCGGAAGGAATCCCGCTGCCCACTGGCGATCCCGAGGTCCCGGTGGCGCTCGGCATTGGCCTGGGTTTGCGTCCACTCGGCACACCACCGACTTGCCTGCGGCGGGAGTCGCGGAAGGCAAGCTCGAGTCCGTCGTCGTTAATGGCTTGGCCTTCTCCGTTGATAGTCACGTCGTAAGGCTTGGCCCGGGCCGGGGTCATCAGCTGGACTTGGCCAACTGCGGCTCGCTTGACCTGGTAGACGGAGAATCCTGGCTGTTCATATTCCAGTCGGGGTGCCTGCTCATCCTCGTCGCGAAGCACAAAGCTGAAAGTGTCTGACCAGGCGCTCTTCGCCCGCAGCTGGCCAAGTTCCTGGCCCTCGCGCCTGAGGATCGCGGTCAGGCCGCGCACGTCTTTCCTTCTCCTGATGACCGCGCGCCGCCAGAGGATGGCGACGATGATCAGGGCGATGAGGATGATGAGGCCGATGATTTCCCAGAAGTACTTCTGAAGGAAGGTCGGCGGCTTGGTGACCGTCACTTCGATCCGCGCCGCGTTGTAGACAAGCCTCGGATTCGAGGCGTCGACGACCTCGACCCTGAGCCAGGCGGCCCCGGTACGGGAATTCTTGGCGATCTGGACAGTGAAGGGGACAGTGGGCGGGTTTCCCGATGGCGCGCTGACCGCGCCGGCCGGACTGGTAATCGACGCCGACGCTCCGCTGGTGCTCAGCAACAGGCGGACCTGCTTGGCCGAGCCGGTCTTGTTCGTGAAGATGAGGTTCCCGGTGATGGCGTCGCCGATCTGGACCTTGGTCACTACCGGGAACTCGGCGGTGGCGGTGAAGTTCGGATTAGCCGTGCCCACCGCCACATAGGTCGGAACGTCGGTGGAGTACAAGCCGTAGCCGGACGCCGATCCGGTGAACGTCAGCGTCCCCGCCTGGGCGGGCGCCTTGAACGTGCCGGTGAACTCACCTGGGCTCGATGCCGGACTTACCTTGACGGTGCTCGTCCCCGGCAGGTTGTCTCCGGTGACGGTGACCCCGGCGAGCAGGTTGTTCAGTGCCGATTGATCGGTGATCGGGCCGGAGGGACCGAGGACGTCGAGTTCGACGTTGATCGGCTGCCCCAGCTTCGCGCTCGGCGGGTTAGCGGTGATCACGGCCCGCACCGCTCCCTGCCAGAACGCGGTCGCGCTCACGAGCTGGCTCGCCTGCCCGGGTGGTGCCGTCAGCTTGATCTTCCAGGTCCCGACGTCGGCGCTGGTGATGCTGGTCAAGTGCAGGACTACGACCGGCGAGTTGTCCTGGCCGCTGATCGCCGTGGCGTCGGTCCAGGCCCGGCCGTCCGGCATCGTGAACCCGACCGTGATATTTGGACTCACCCGGTCAACGCTGATCGCCGCGTCGCTGGCGATCTGCGGAATGGCGACGGAAAGCGTGCTGCTCCCGCCGCCGCTGACGGTCGTCGAATTGCCGTTGGTGCCGAGGCAGGACGCGTCCGCGTAGAGTTCGTTGAGCGCGCTGATCGCGTTTTCCGGGTTGTTCACCCAGGTCGCGTGCGGCTGATTCACCGTGTGCTGCTTGTCGCACACGGCCGACGCGCCGCCAGCGGCGATATTGTTCAGGTAGGCGAGCGCTTGCGGCACGGTAAGTCCGGTGCCGACGTCGGTTCCGAAGCCCAGTGGCCACACTTGCACGCCGGACTTCTTGGCCAGGCTTAGCTGGCTATCGATGGCGACCTTCTCGCCCTCCTGCCAGTTGGCACCGTACTGCTGGGTGTCCCTGTGCACGTCCACGGCACCGTCGGTCATCATGAGGATGATCTTGATCGCGCCAGGAGGTGACGGCGGAGTAGCAGTACTGTCCGGGCTGAGGTAGCTCATAGCCTGACCGAGCGCGGCGGCGTAATCGGTGTCGTCACCTTCCGTCTCAGTTCGGCGGTGCAGCTTAGACACGCACGACGCGAGGTAGCTCAGGTTCTGCTGGCCGCTGGCGATCGTCGGCACGCAGGCAATGTCAACCGGGGTCTGATGGGGAGCGACATGGTTAATGCCGCCGAATCCGACTACGGTGACCCGGCTGCGAGGATTGAGCATTGACTGCACGATGGTGCTGACGGTCTGCTTCTCGTCGGCGACCTTGGCGGGCGTCTCGCTCCCTGACTCGTCAACGAGCATCACGACATCAAGCACGGCGACGTTCGCGAGACCAGAAGCCTGGGCGGACGACCGCGCAGCGCCGGCGCCAGCGGATGCGGCGTCAGCACCGGGCGCGGCGCAGGCCAGCACGACCAGCCCGGCGATCCCGAGCAGAGCCGCCACACCAGTCGTCAGGGACCGACGGCATCTCGTCGCCGGCCCGGGCACCCAGCCGCGGTCACCGTGACCGCCAGAACACGCATTTTGGGCCATGCCCCCACGTCCCTTCACACTTCATCGCCCGATATGGCGAGTGTGTGTAGCAAGGATAGATTCTATGATCACATCTGGCGAAGGTCGTAATGAGAAAATTTGCCGAGGGCTGGCATCATTAGCCAGGCGGCTGCCGCCGACGGCGTATCAATGTCATAACGGCCGATTCCCTGCCATCTTTCTGTCAGGTTCGCGCGGCCGGATCCGCAGGATGACGCAGCTACCCGGCAGCAAGAGAGTCGGCAGGATCGCGGACCGTGCCTGGTGGCAGGGATAGCGCGGCCAGCGCCTGCTCAAGCTGAGCCGGCCGCCTGGTCGGCGATATCCAGACCGGCTGCCGGTAGCCAGGCTCGGGAAAATTGACCCAGAGCAAGCTGGTCGCCGGCCTGATTTCCGGCATGCTGGCCTGCGCCGTGTCCACAGTTATCACCAGCGCGGCCCGCATGAAAGGCAGGGCGAGGTTGCCAAGCGGGGTGAGCTTTCGCCCGCGGGACGCGGCGCGGGTCATCTTGGCCAGCAGGCGCCGGTCGGTGGTAACGCCCACGCTCAGTACGCCGGTCCACGGACAGCTGAATACCTGCGAATACTGCCTCGGGACGATCGCCAGGCGGGTACGGGTCCGGCCAGGATGTTTTTCGGCCCAGCGAACGCCGCCGATCCGCGCGCCGTAATCGTCCAGCCGGATACCGGCCGGCCAGGCGTAGCGGACCCACTCGCCGCTGCCAGCCGCCCAGGCCACGACAGCGATGATCAAGAAGACCAGGGCACCCCAGAAAAACGCCTGGTCGCCGAGGACCAGCGACGCTACTACGAGGGCGATCGCGACGACGGGAGCGTACAGGCCAACGGTCAGAAACCGCCAGTTGAGCGCGCACCGGTTCTCCTGGTACCGGAGTTGCTGTCCGGTTCCGGTCACGACTCGTGGTCCCGCAGCATCGCCGTAAGCCGGCCACCGAGTTCTTCCGTACTGGCGCGCTGCGGAGGCTCGGCCGGTCCGGCGGCCCGCTGCCTGATCACGGCCAGTCCGCCGGCCGCCGCGCTGACGACGACCCGGTCCCTGCTGAGCTCGGCCTGGCTTCGGTACACATCGACTATTCGCTCGCCGGACCTGGTTCTCTTGCGCCAGAGGCCGGGCTGGCCGCTTACCGCTGCCCAGAGCGCGAGCAGCCGGCCGGCCCGCTCGGGTGACACGAGGGAGAAGTGGTGCAGCGGGCCGAACGCGGGCTCCTTCGCGGGCTGGACGACCTCGCAGACCAGCACCTTCGTGGGCTGACCGGCCTCGGCAAGCCCGTACATCCTCGGCGCGTTGTCCGCCGACCCGTCGGCCTGGGTGCAGATCGCGACCACGGCGGGGAACTGCCTGGCCGCCACTATCATGGCGAGTTCGGCGGTCATGGGGAACCTGTCCGAGGCCGGATCGGAGGGGCGTCTGATCAGTTGCCGGTCAGCGAGAAAATCCGTCATCGCGACGGCGTACTTCTCCCGCTCGGCGTCGGTCATCGATGACCACCAGGTCTGTTCGGCCACATCGGCGAGAACCTGCTGGTCACCGCACAATACCCACAGCTCGGCCGCGCTGAGGACCGGAAGCCTGGCGATGCCGTCACCAGCCGCCTGGGCCAGCAGCCGTTCGGCCTCGGCTACGTCACCCGCGCGTGGATCAGCCAACGGGCCTCACAGCCCTAGGAGGTGACCGAGGTCGGAGATGCCGCGGGCGGCGCCCTTGACCAGGCTGACGGCCCCGTGCCCGATCGGGTTGGCTATGTCGTTACGGAAAAATCCCCAGTGCTTGTAGGCATAAGCTCCAGCCACGTAAAGACCGGTGCCGACCGTGACCGCGACCCCTACCGGCGGCAGGCTCCACGACATCGCGTCGATCCCGGCGAGCGCGCCGACGGCGCCAACAGTGTCATAGCCAACCAGTCCGCCGTTGACGCCCGCTCGCGCCGCCGACCGTCCGGGCGAGAGCGGCCCGGTTCCGCTCGATCTCGCCGTGGGCCGCGGTGTAGGTCCCGGCCGCGGCGCAAAGCGCTCCCGGATCGCCGGGAGGTATCTCGATCGGGGCGAGGAACAGCCCGCCTCCGCCGTCATCTGGAAGCATAGGTTCGTCCTAGGGTCCCGCTCCCGTGCCAGGCCCGGCAGCCATCTGGGTCACGTCAGTAGTCAGGTAAGCACTCGCGGCCCCGCAGACCGCGCGCGACAGCGCGGACGAGCAGAGGTCGAGCATCTCCATCGAGCCGCTGAGCAAGGTTTGCAGCCTGGTGAACGTGAACGCGGCCGGATCCTGGCAGCCCGCGACCGCAGCGCAGGCGCGGCCCAGCTCGCCTCGCGCCGATGACGTGCCGGTCGCCACGTTCGCGATCCGGCCCGCCAAGGCGTCCAGGCTGCCGGGCTCCACCAGGATGGAGCCGCCTCCGGCGGTAGCCTCCATCGCCGGCCGCTCAGCCGAAGCTGGCGCCCACCTGGGCGTCGTTCGTCTCGTAGGCGACCGAGGCCTGGCGCATCAGGATGCTGATGTCGGAGAGCGCCTGGTGGAGTTGCCTGGAAGAGGTCTGCCACTGCTGCCAGAGCGCCAGGAACCTGGCCTGACCGACGCCGGCCCAGTCCGAGCCAAGCGGAGCGACCTGGGAAGCGAGCTGCGAGAGCGTGGCTTCGATCGAGCCAGCACCGCCGGTGAGCTGCGCGGACACTCCCGCGAGCTGCTCGGGAGTAACTCTGATGACGCCTGCCATTGCTCCTCCTCGTTCTTAGCGAACGCGTCTCCTGCAATGCGCCCTATTGGGATAGTAACCATACAATGTAACGGCACCATATCCAAGGCCATTTGGCAGATAAGTCATTGTAAATAGATGATAATGATGAATGATACCTTTCGCTTAGGGTATTGTTGTCTGACTGTTATTGGCCTATCAGGGCGATATGTGAGGAGATCACGGTAGGTGGCCGGGGAAGTGATCACCCGCACGGACGCGTTCCGCGTGCACCGGCCTGAGCGGTCCTGGCCGCACCGGCCCGAGCTGGCGCCGGTCGAGCTGACCGCCCCTCCGGCGGCACCGGACGGCGGGACCGGGCGCATGACCTCTTTGCTGCCGATGCTCGGCAGCCTGGCCATGGTCGGGCTGGCCTTTCTGATCCACTCGCTGGTCTACCTGGTCGTGATCGGCGGCATGGTGCTCGCCATGGTCGGCGGCGGGCTGGCCGTCAGCGTCAGCCAGCGGCGCAGCCGGGCCAGGCGCTGGGCGCGCACCAAGCAGCGGTACGCGGCCCACCTGGCCGAGGTAAGGACGCAGGCGCGGGCAGCAGCCCTCGCCCAGCGGGACGCGACCCAGGCGTGCTTCCCCGACCCCGAGGCTCTCGTGACGATCGCCGCCCGAGGCGAGGGCCTGTGGGAACGGCGGCCAGGAGACGAGGATTTCGCGGCGGTCAGGCTCGGCCGCGGCCGGGTAGCGGCACGCCGCCCGGTGCGGGTGGTCAGGAACGAAGGCCCGCTCGCCGAGGCCGATCCCGACCTCGCCGCCGAGGCCGACCGCGTGATCGCGGAGTCCGCGACCCTGGCAGCCGCACCGGTCGTCATCCCCCTGGCGAACACCGGTTGCATCGCCATCGTGGGCGACGCCGATCACTCGCGGGCGCTCGCCGGATCCTGGCTGGCCAGCCTGGCTACCTTCCATGCCCCGGCGGAACTGCGGATCATGGGCCTGGTGCCTTTGTCGGCCGCGCGCGGCTGGGGCTGGCTCAAATGGCTGCCGCACACCAGGGATCCTGAGGCCGGCGAGGGCCTCGGCCGGGTCGCCAGAGCGGTGACCGCCGATCCGGTGGCATTCGCGGCCCAGTTCGAAGCGCTCGCTCAGCGCCGGATGGACAGCTTGCGCCGCCGGATGGACGCGGCCGGCGGCCTGCTGTCCGGCGCGGACAAGGTCCGCCAGCAGCTCCGCCGGCCGGACGCGGAGAGCGCGCACGTCGTAGTCGTCGTGGACGGCTACCGGCCCGGAGCCGGGTCGCCCTCGCTTGACGCCCTGCTCGGCGTGGCCGCGTCGGTAGCCATGACCGTCATCGTGCTCGTGCGCGACCACGCCGAGGTTCCGGCGAACTGCGGCGCCAGGGTCGACTGGACCAGCGCGAACACGGTCAGGTACGTCGCCGCCGGACCTGACGGCCTCGTGGAGGCCGAGGTCGTGCCTGACGCTATTGACCTCGGCATCGCCACGCAGCTGGCCAGGACCCTGGCCCCGCTCGGCCTGCGCGCCGGCGAGACCGGCGCCGACCTGGCTGACCAGGTGCGGCTGGTCGAGCTTCTCGGCGCCGACGAAGCCGAGCAACTTGACTTGCGGGCCGGCTGGAGCCGGCCCGACGCGCCGGGCGGCGGCGTTCCGCCTGACTTCCTGGCCGTGTCGATCGGGCGCAAGGACAACGGGACCCCGCTCATGCTCGACTTCAAGGAAGCAGCGGCTGGCGGGATGGGGCCGCACGGGATGCTGGTCGGGGCGACCGGCTCAGGCAAGAGCGAGCTGCTCCGGTCGCTGACCGCGGCGCTAGCGGCCAGGCATGACCCGGCCCTGGTCAATTTGCTGCTTATCGATTTCAAAGGCGGCGCCGCGTTCGCCGACCTCGCCAGGCTGCCGCACGTGGCCGGGCTGGTCACGAACCTGGCCGACGATCTGAGCCTCGTTGACCGGATGCGGCACGCTCTCGCCGGCGAGCTGGCCAGGCGGCAGGAACAGCTGCGGCTGGCGGGAAACCTGGGGTCGATCGCCGACTATCACGCGGCCAGGACCGCGGGCGCACCGCTCGACCCCCTGCCCTACCTGGTGATCATCGTCGACGAATTCGGCGAGCTGCTCGTGGCCAAGCCAGATTTCGTCGACACCTTCCTTACCTTGGCCAGGCTCGGCCGCTCGCTCGGAGTGCACCTGCTGCTCGCTACCCAGCGACTCGACGAGGGCCGGATCAGGGGCCTGGAACCGCACCTGCGGTACCGGCTGTGCTTGCGCACGTTCACCGCTGAAGAGTCACGCGCGGTCCTGAGCAACGCCGACGCGTTCGAGCTGCCGTCGCTGCCGGGGGTCGGTTACCTGCGGGTTGACCGCGAACAGATCAAGTTCAAGGCCGCGATCTGCGGCTCGGCGAAGCCGGCGGTCCAGTTCGCCGAGCCGCAGGCGACGGAACCTGGCCAGGCCAGGGCCGGCTCGATCTTCCGCTCCCTGAGCCTGGCGGGCGGAGCTGCCTCCGACGGCCAGGCCCAGCCGGTCAGGTCCCGCTCCGATGACTTGCAAGTGCTGGTCAAGCTGGCGGGCGATGCCGCCGGCCAGCATCGCGCCCGCACCATCTGGACCGAACCGCTGCCGGCCGCCTTCACTTTGCGCGGTCTCGCCAGCTTGCTGCCGCCAGCGAGCGAGCTGGCCGGCCAGCAGGTCGCTGTCGGCCTGGCCGACTGGCCAGAGCGGCAGGCGAAGCAAGCGGTCCTTTACCGTCCGGCTGGAGGAGGCGGCAACCTCGGGATCGCCGGGGCGCCTCGCACCGGTAAGTCGACCTTGCTGCAGACGCTTGTCCTCGCGCTCGCCGCAACAGCCGGGCCGGACCGGCGGCAGTTCTACTGCCTGGATTTCGGCGGCGGCAACCTGTTCGAGCTGAGCGGACTGCCTCACGTCGGTGCGGTCGTCGGCCGGGGCGAGAACGAGGCGACCGCGCGGCTGTTCCGCGAGCTGCGCGCGCTGCTCGACGAGCGCGCGGCCGCCAGGCAGGCGAGGGCAGGCACGCAGTGGCCGGAAGTGTTCCTGGTCGTCGACAACGTGGGCCAGCTCAGGCAGTCAGCACCTGACCTCGAGCCTGACCTTACCGAGCTCGCGACCGCCGGCTTGCCGTTCGGCGTGCACGTGCTGCTGGCCGCGAACCGCTGGCTTGATGTCAGGCCGCAGCTGCTCGACTCGCTCGGCACCAGGTGGGAACTGCGGCTCGCCGACCCGGCCGATTCGCTGGCCGGACGGCAAGCCGCGGCGGGCGTTCCCGCCGACCTCCCTGGGCGCGGCCTGACCAAGGACGGGCACCTGTTCCAGGCGGCGCTTCCCTCGTTGTCAGCCGAACCCGCGCCCGGCGATCTGGCTGAAGCCGTGGCCGTGCTGGCCGAGTCGGCCCTCGGCCAGCGAGCGCCAGCCATCGCTCCGCTGCCGCCGCGGGTAGGCCAGGGCGACGTCGCCCGGCTGGCCCGCGCCGCCGGCTCGGCTCCGCCGGCGGCGGACGGCAAGTTCCTGCTCGGCGTGAGCGAGTTCCGCGGCCGGCCGGTCGAGCTTGACCTGGCCAGGGCCGGGCACCGGCTGCTCGTCTATGGCGACAGCGGCTCTGGCCGCACGACGCTGCTCAGGCGCGTCATCGGCTACCTGCGCCGCCAGGGCACCGGCCGGCCGGATGACGAATTCGCGCTGGCGATCATCGATCCGGCTCGGGGACTGCTTGAGGCGGCCGATGGTCCTGGCGTGTTCGGTTACGCCGCGACCATGGCCAAGGCGCAGAACCTGGCCGGGCAACTGGCCGCCAGGCTGCAGCCGAGAGTGGCGCCAGAATCGGCTGGCGTGGCCGAGCTGAGAGCAGGACGATGGTGGTCAGGCCCGAGCTACGTCCTCGTTGTTGACGATTACGACCTGCTGCTTTCCTCGATGGGCGGCCCGCTCGGCGCGCTGACCGACCTGCTCGCGCAGGGCGCCGACGTGGGCCTGAGCGTCGTGCTCACCCGCCGGGTCGCCGGCAGCCAGCGCACCTCGTACGAGCCATTCGGCCAGCGGCTCAGGGAAGTCGCCGACGCGTCCCTGATCCTCTCCGGCCAGCCGGATGAAGGACCGCTAGCCGGAGGGGTTACCGCCAGGCCGTGGCCACCCGGCCGCGGCATGCTAGTCAGCGGCCGGGCCAGGCCGCAGCTCATTCAGTGCTGCGTCGAGTCCGAGCAGGACCTGCCGCTCGCGAGTGGCGGCCGGGCATGAGCGGCACCAGGGTCATCCTGATCACCGCGGGTGGTCCTGGCGGCCAGGCCGACGTCGGCGTGCGCTCCGACGCGACCCCGGCCGAGCTGATCATGTCGCTCGGCGACGTGCTCGGCGTCGGACTCAGCGGCGCCGTCGCCGAGCACCACGCGCCGCCCCGGCCGGGGGCACCGCGCGGCACGAAGCAAAGGCTGAGCGTTGACGTCCCGCTGGCTGATGGCGGCGTCGTCGATGGCGACCTGGTCATGTTCAGGAACACGACCCGCCAGGAGGTGAGGTCAGATGAGCCAGCCGACCGGAACTGACGGGCGCCCGACCGACGGGCGGCCAGGAGCCTCGCGCACCGGCGACGGCCGGTTCGGTGCGGCCACGCCAGGCCTGCGGGGCGGCGGAGCCGGCATCACGGACCTGGTGACCGCGTCGCCATCGGGCGGCAGGCGCCGGGCGATCACGCCCTGGCGGGTGACCGCGCTTATCGCGGCGCTGCTGGCCGCGGGCGGCAGCTATGCTCTCGGCCGGTACGTGATCGCGCCCAAGCCGCCGCACCTCGTGCAGATCGCTGTCACCGCTGTTGCCGTCCCGGCCGGCACGAAGCTGACGGCTTCCGATGTCCGGGTGGTAACCGTTCGGGCCGCTGCCGTGCCGCCAGGCTTCCTCAGCCCGGCGGCAGCGGCCGGGGATCTCGGGCTGGTGACCAGGCAGGTCCTGCCCTCGGGCACGTTCCTCGCTAGCTCCATGCTGTCCCGCGGCGGCGGGATGCCAGGACCTGACCAGGCCCTGGTCGGCCTTGACCTGAAGGCGGGCCAGCTTCCGGCCGACGGTCTGGTGGTCGGCCAGCGAGTGCTAGTCGTGCTGCTTCCGGTCAGCGCTCAGGGGGTCGCGCTGGCTCCGGAAGCCTTGATCAGCACTACGGTCTGGGAGATTCAGCCGCCAGGATCATCGGGCGACGTTCAGGCCAGCGTCGTGGTTCCGGCCTCAAAAGCGACGGAGCTGACCAGTTACGCGGCTCGGGGCGAGGTGAGCCTGGTGGCGACAGCCGCGCCTCCGCCATCCGCTCCGTCGGCGAAGCCAACACCGCCACCCCGCCCAAGCCACAAGCCCGGCCAGGCTAAGGCCACTCATAATCACTGAAGGGCGAGAACCTCCTGATGGATCAAGCTAAGTCCGAGTTCGTGCGCGTGACCGTGGTCAGCCCGGTCGGCAAGCACGACATCGACTTGCCCGCGGACTCGCCGGTCTCCGAGTTCCTGCCTGACGTGCTCGCCATGGCCGGGCTGCAGCTCAGCCGGGCCAAGCTGGCCGCCGACGGCTGGCACCTGACCGATGCGGCCGGCCAGCCGATCCCCGCCTACGGAACGCTGGCCGAATGCGGCGTCGGACCGGGCGCGGCGGTCAGGCTGCGCCGGTCCCAGCCTGGGGACGCCGACCGCGCGGCCGGATCAAGCCCGCACGTTCGGACGGGGGTAGGCCAGCTCAGAGACTCAGGAGCAGTATCCAGGCACCTGCCGCGCGTTATGGTCGCCGGCCCTCCGCCTGAGGACAACCTCACTCCGCTTGAGCGGGTCGACGCGGTGCTGCCTCCTGCGATCAGCGCGACCGCCCGGCTGCGGGCGGCCAGCCAGGCTTTCCTGCACGCACCGGACGCCGGCGACATCCTCAGCCAGCCGCACGCGGAAGATCCGGCCGAGGGCTTCGACCTGAAGAGGGAAGTTTCCTCGCCGGAACCGCCGTCGGAGTCAGCTCAGCCGCCAGAGCCAGCCAAGACCACCGCCCTGCTGTCAGGGCGGCATCAGTACCGCCCCGCCGACCTGACGATCGAGGCAGCGCCGTCCCGGCTTGAGCGCGCGAAGGCCAGATGGCGGGAACTTGACAACCTTGGCCGTCTCGACGCGAGGATCATCGAGCCCAGGCTGCTGCATTGCGCCACGATCGCGGTCGTCTCACCCAAGGGCGGCGTAGGCAAGACGACAGTGACGGCACTGCTCGGCACGCTGTTCTCGCTGCTGCGTCGGGATCCGATCGTAGCGGTCGACACCAACCCCGACTTCGGCTCCCTCGGCCGGGTGCTGACCCCCGAGCAGTCCTGGTTCGTCGACGACCTGGCGCGGCTGGTACTCGAAGATGACGAACTGTCACTGACGAGCCTGGACTCGCTGCTTGGCCGGGCGGTACACGGCCTGCTCGTGGTGCCCGCACCGACCGATCCCGAGCGCATGGCCGGGCTGGACGAAGACGCCTACCGTCGGGTGATCACCAGGCTCAAGGACTTCTTCAGCCTGATCCTCCTTGACTGCGGGACCGGACTGCAGGATCCGGCTCTTGCGGCCGCGATCGCGACCGCCGACCAGGTCATCTTGCTGACCGACGCGCAGCCGGCCACGGCCAGCCTGGTCGCCGAGTCGACGGAACTGCTGCATCAATGGGGCAGGCCGATCACCGTGGTCGTTAACCGGATGCCGCCGAAAGGCGCCAAGCTCGACATCTCCCGGCTGTCGCGGTACCTGCCGGCCGCCCGCGGCCTGGTCGTGGTGCCCGACGACATCGCCGCGGCGACAAGGCTCGCGACCGGGCGGTTCAACTGGCAGGACGCCCCGGAGAGCTGGCAATTCGCACTGCGGCGGCTAGCGACCGTGCTAGTCGCCGACTGGGAGCGCCTAGGCCTCGCCCGCTCCAACTGACCGGGCCGACGAACCCGCCCCACCCCGGCCACCCCGGCCACCCCGGCCGCAACCAGGCCGCAACCGCAACGATGGGCCATCGATGCTGTTCAGGCGGGGCGACGAACCGCAACGGTGGCCCATGGATGCTGTTGCCGCCGCAACGATGACCCATCGTTGCGGTTGCCCGCCGCAGCCGAACAGCATCTATGGGCCAGCGATGCGGTCAGCTGAGCCTCCCCGCCCGATTAGCCGGTGCCGTCGGCCAGTTCGCGGCCGCCCCGGCGGCCCGCGCGCCCCGCAGCCGGGTCCAGTCTGGGCGATTTGCCAGTATTTGTGAGTCACCGTATCACCAAAGACCGATATCGGCGCGATATCAGTCAACGACGATATCGCGTCCTTGCGATGGCTAGCTGCGACTGATCCGCTCCGCTTGCTTGCGGATGACGGCCAGGACTCGCTCATCACCTGACGTCGCCGGGATGCCAGCTAGAATCTGGTCCAGGGTTTCGGCCACCGCAACCGAAGCCTGCTGTCGCCGAACGCCCCAGGCGACTGCTTCGTCGAGGAGGTTGCTCGCGGTTATTTCGCGTATGTCAACCTGACCGCCGACACGCTGGCCGAGGTGCGTGTCCGCCCGCATCGGCTGGCCCGCGGCATCGGTCAGCTCCAGCGCGATCGTCGAGAGCACGTCGTAAAGCGGGGCGAGCCTGATCGCCGAACTGCCCCGCTCGTGCAGAATTGCGAAATTTTTCGCGTGCGCGTCCGCATTGCCAACAGCCATATTGAAAGTAGTCCGCCGCAGCAGGCTGATTACCTCGCCAGGGTCGCCGAAGCTCCTGAGCACGCCGGCAAGATCACGCAAGGCCGGACCGCCTTGCTCCTGGTATTTCTGCGCGGGAGGCCTGGCAGTAGCCTGGCAACCGTCTTCTTGGTGGATACGCACCGGAAGCCGACCCTCGGCTTGGTCTTCACGGTCGTAGCGCTTGATGGCCAGCACAGCGAGCCCGCCCACATTCAGTAGCTCGAGATCGGGGACCACAAGGCCGCAGTTGACAGCGAGTCGCAGGCATGTGGCCTCGTTGCCGACCATCGGGTGCGGGCCGTCAGGCTTGAGTATCCACGTGGAGGGGGCGTCCCCGTTGGGAAGCTGCCAGATACCGTCAGCGGCTCGGCCAAGCAGTGCCTTGCGCTGGAAGCCGGCCAGAGAGGGGCGGAAACCGCGTTCTGGGGCTGCCCCCAAAGGCGCCACATCGAGCTCGCCGATCACGCGCCGCAGATCGCCAGCTTTTATCGGGGTGTAGCCGCTGTTACCCGCTCGGCCTGGTTGTTGTCCCTCAGGGAGGAGCGTCACCGCCCCCGCACAGTCGTGGCCGAATACGGCGAGGATGCCATAAGTATCTACCGGTCGAACCCCAGCCATGGCGGCCATCCGCGCGAGCGCCGGGCCCTCAGGCAATATGTTTTCGAAGAAGTCCAGGCCGCGCAGGTCCTGCGGACCGGTCGAGGCGCCGATCGGCAGTCCGACAGAAAGGGCAGCGCTGCCAAGCCCCCAGCGCTCGATCGCCTCGTCCCGCCACTCAAGTCGGATCCGGAAGTTCGGCGCTGGCGTCAACTCCGCTACCGGAGTGTCATGAAGCCAGGCGACGAGCCGGTCAGTCACGGGGAACTCGCGGCCGCACGATGACCTCGCAGCCGAAGAAGCGCACCAGCCGGAGAGCGTGAGTCAGCGAGCTGCCGAATTTCCCGCCCTCCAGCGCCGACAAATACGGCTGCCCGATCCCCATGGCCTCAGCCGCCGTCACCTGAGTAACCCCGGCTTCGGTCCTGAAATGCTTCAGCGCCCCGCCGAGATCTCGCGCCGCGATCACCTGATACTCGTCGCGCCCTATCGCCATAGAGCAATATTAGCATGTTATCAGCGAATACCAATATCACCTATCAGCGATACAGGCGCACTCTAGGCGGGCGGCAGGACGGACCTGACTTTGGCGGTCGCGTAGTTGGTCGTCGGTGCTGGATCCGTGGTCGGTGACCAGGCCAGCGCGGTCAGGGAAAGGGGGTCAGCGATCGCGACCTTGAGCGGGACGACGATCGTGACCGTCCGCTTCGACGCGATCGTCCTCGGCGCCCAGACCAGCACATTCCCGGCCCGGCTAAGTCCGGCAAGCTTCGCAGGGTACGCGTCAGCGGGCAGCACGAGCGCGACCTGGGTCGACTTGGCTCCGGCCGGCCCGGAGCTGACGACCTTGATGGTGCAACTGAAGCCCGTGCCGGGGCTGACCATAGCTGGGCAGGACAACTTAACCGACAGGTTGGCCTTGGTGGCCGGGGCGCCGTTGATCTTGACCGTAAACGGCCCGGCGGCCGCCTTGCCGACCGCGTTACTGGCAATCACCGAGTACTTGAACGACCGGGCACTAGCGGGAGGGGTGCCGTGGACCAGGCCGGTGCCGCCGTTCACAGAGAGCCACGACGGGGCGCCCTTGGCGAGCGCGTACGCAGGGAGGCCGACGGCAAGGAACGAGTAGCTGTACTGCAGCCGCGTGGTCGTCGTGCGGGGCGGGCTCTTCAGGGTGAAGCTCGGACGCTGGGTTACCGGTACGGCCTGGGTCACGGAGGGCGCCGCGGCATAGCTTGCGCTGCCGGCCTGATTGGCCGCGATCACGCAGACGCCTTCGGCGGTGAACTTGATCGTGTGGCCATTGACCGTGCAGGCGCCAGGGACACTCAGCGGGCTGACCGAGAAGACCACTGGCTGGCCAGACGGGCCGCCGGTAGCGGCTGCCTGATAGGTACCGCCCGCCTTCGCGCTCGCCGGTGCCGTCGTCGTGAACTGGATGGACTGGGCCTTCAGTACCGACGTGGCCAGCGCGAAGTCGTCGCCGACCGCCACCTCCGCCTCGGAGCCGAGCAGAAGGGGAGTTCGCAGCGGTTTCGTCACCGGGTTGGCGGCGTCTGGTCCCGCGCCAAGGATGTCGTCCTCGTCGCTGCCCCAGCTATAGAGGTAGCCATCGGAGCCAACGGCAAAAGAGGAGTCGCCGTCGGTCGCGATGCTCTCGGCCTGCACACCGGCGCCTAGGCTGACCGCGAGCGGCGTTACCTGCCTGCCCGACTTGCCGTCGCCGACCTGGCTGTACTCGTTGAAGCCCCAGGCGTAGACCTCTCCGTTCGCCCCGAGCGCGAGGGAGTCGTAGTCGTAGGTCCCGGCGGCGACCGCGACCGCCTTGACGCCGCCGGGCAACGCGACCGCTTCCGGGGTGGAAAGAGTCGCGTTAAGCCCGGCCACGCCATTGCCGAGAGCGCCGTCGGTCTCGGCACCCCAGGCGTACAGGTTGCCGTCAGACCCGACGGCGAAACTGAAGAAATACCCCGCCGATACCGCGACGGCGGTGACCCCGACCGGCAGGTCGACCCGCTCGGGGCTATCTTCCTGCGTGCTCCCGCCGTCGCCAAGCTCACCGGTCGAATCATCGCCCCATGCGTACACGTGACCGTCGGAGCCGATCGCCAGCGTGTGCGCCTGACCGGCCGACACGGCCACGGCGGTGACGCTGGGGCCGAGCGTCACGACCTGGGGCGTGTCCTCGTTGCCAGCAGTCGGGCCAAGTCCAAGCTGGCCGCTGGCGTTATTTCCCCAGGCGTACAGGTTCCCGTCCGAGCCGATGGCGAAGCTAGAACCCGCCTGGCTTTGCGCGATCGCGACCGGATCTACTCCGCCGGCGAGAGCGACCTCTTCAGGCTCGGGCTGAGGACTGGTGCCGCCGTTGCCGACCTCGCCGTAGGTGTTGCCACCCCAGGCGTAGAGAGGGCCGTCGGCACCGACAGCCAGCCCGCCGTTCGCGCCGGCTGAGATCTGGTTCGCGGTTTCTCCGGCCGGCAGTGCGATCGCGGTCGGAGATTCGGCAACCACATCGGACGGGCTGCCGTTGCCCAGCTCGAAGTTATCATCCAGGCCCCAGCCGTAATACGAGGCCGTCACCTGCGCTTGAGCCACGCTGGAGGGCGCGCAGAAACCTATCGCCACCGTCGCAAGTACCGCCGACACCGCAATTGTCCGCCGCAAAGCCAGGCCCTCCCAACCCGAACACCGAACCTGGCGATGCTAGCGGTCCCGGCATATCCCCCGCAACGAACGATCAGAGGCCTGGCGTGGAGATGCGGCCGCAGACGACATAGCGGTGCGCGTTGCCTGTTCAGATCGGAGGGGCCGGCGATCCTCTGCTGCGTCCTGGGGCCGCCCTGGGAATTCCGACCTCAAAGGACCTCGCTATAAGTGATCTTGCTACCGGCTATAAGTGATCAGATGTATCAGATGAGGGCACGACTGGCACGACAGCGGTGGTATGCTAAATTGAGCGATATATGATCTGACGGCGTTACCAGTGTTACTGGTGCACCAGACAGCGGAAGAAGTCAGGAGGAATCGTGGAATGATCATGCGACGGACGATTAGAGGTCTCATCGCTTTCGGACTGTTAGCAGCAGTGGCCGGGATTGGATGCACCGCGGCCAATGCCGAGGTATATAATTGCGGGAACCCTTGCAACAAAGGGAATCACTGCTTCGATGGAAAAGTAGATGAAACGACCGCAAACCGGCTTGGCGCCGCTGCTACGATCAGCGAACGGTACGGAGCGGTTTGCGATACAGATATGACTAGCGGCAACACTGTTTCGACCTGGGCAATGATCGCGCCAGCAAACGGTGCAGGCTGGGCGCAATCGGGTTACCTGCGATGGTACAACCACTGTAATGTCGTATTCGCTCAAGACAGCGTAGACGGCGTCAATGTCTCAGACTTCTTTATCGGAACGACCTGTCAGCAAGATGGCGGTCAGCTTAATACTTTCACTCAGCAATATGACAGTGGTTGCTCATGCATACATCAAGATGAGGGCGGCAGGATTCTGGAATCGACATCATTCGATCCGACCGAGAATTGGACTACGCCGTGGAGTCCCGAATTCTTCGGAGAAGCCGTCTATACAGCTAGTGATATGCCGGGGAATTCTGCCAGCCCAGAGCAGTTTACCGGGCTGCAATACCAGAGCTCAGACGGTTTCCACAACTACGCTTGCTCGGTGCTCACCAGCGTAAACCAAGGCGGCACGGAACGCTCGGACGGGGAGGAATGGTTTAACAAAACCCCGACATGCCCCAACGTCAATATTTACACCGATACAGCTACTAATTCATCGGCGCCGTGAAGGCAGAAGACGCGACTGGGGCATTAAAGTGATTACACAGAAAGCAGCGGCGTCAGCATTTGGCGTCGTCTTGGCTCTAGCGCTCGTTGGCTGCGGTGTCGTTCATGGCAATTCTGAGGCCGGGCGCTCTTCTCACCGAGAGAGCAAATCGCACTCATCACGCACGGCGGGCAAGGTTACTCTCAACAAAGGTGCTCGACGCTTTATGCAGAAGGTGCCAGCGGGTGATACCGGCTACCCGGCCATCGGCCTCATCCTGGCGCCCGCACCCGCGAGCGCGGTGGCCACCTCGGCGCAGGCAACGCGAGTCCTGCACTCCTTCTACAAACGCCGGGCAGCCCAGGCAGTGCTGGGCTCGCGACTGAAATCACCCACAGTCACCGATGACATCATCACCGACTACCAGCCATTGTTCCGTGACATGAAGCCAGGTGCGAAATTTCCGGCAATAGTGCTCTCTTACCGACACGTGACGTGCACGGCTCTAGGACCGCCGAGTGATCACCTTCCCCGACGGCACAAGTGCACGACGATGGCCTTCTACGACCTCAATAATTCGAAGTGGCTTGGCATCTACCAGTACAGCGATCCGCGCCTGTCAGCCATAAAGAAGGGCTGACGCCTAATCCCCTGGGATCGGAAATGACGGCGGGCCGGTCCGCACCCATGACTTCATCGACAAGGACCTGGGCAAGGTGATCCCGTACGGGGTCTATGACCTGGCCGCGAATGCCGGGTGGGTGAACGCGGGCACCGATCATGACACGGCCGAGCCAGGCCTGGTGACGGCGGCCGGGCGGGGCCGGGGCCGCGGCCGGGCGGAACGGCATCGATGGGACATCGTTGCGGTTCGGCGGGCGAGGCGAACGACAACGGTGGCCCAGCGTTGACGTTGCCGCAGCATCGATGGCCCATCGTTGCGGTTGCCGACCCGGCGCGAACAGCATCAATGGGCCATCGTTGCGCCCCGGCCGGCAGCAGCATCGCGGGGCCATCGTTGTCGTCCGCCCGTCCGGTCCAGGCACTATAGGTGATTTGTTCGCACGACCCCGGCCGGCATCCGGCTCGGCCCGGCCCGGCCCGGCCCGGGCAGTTGCGGCGGATGCCCGGATGCGAAAGACGGCGGGCCGCGTCGGCTTTGACGCGGCCCGCCGTGAGTAGATGGCCAGGACTTACCCGGCTGCGCCGGTCGCCGCTATGAACGTCGGGTCGACATAGGTTCCGCCGTTCTCGATCAGGTTGTAGTCGTTGTTCTCGTCGATCTGGGCGGACTGGATCGCGCCGCCTCCGGTCGCCGTGATGAACGTCAGCGCGCTCAGTGGCGGGTTGGTGCTGGTTACGGTGATATTCACGGTGATCTGCGACTCCGCTCCCGCGGCCAGGGTGAACCCTGACTTGGACGAGCAGGTCGCCTTGGACCGGTAGCAGGTCCAGCCGGTGCCTGAGATCGTCTTGGCCGTCAGGCCAGGCCGGCAGGTTAGCGGTGACCGTGATCTGGCCAGCGGTGGACGCGAAACCGTCGTTCGCGACCGTGATCTCGTAAGTGTTAGCAGCCTTCTTGCCGGTGATGAACGGCGCGTAGGGTACGCCCGCCGCCGTGTTGATGCTGGTCACGGACAGCTGGGCGCGCTGCGCGATGGTGGTGGTGTCGGTCCCGGTGGCGGTGCCGCCGTTACCTCCACCGGAGACCGACACCGTGTTGGTGACGGAGTGCTGGGCGTTGTTCGCTACCGCGACGTCCAGCGTGATGGCCGGGTAGGACTTGCCTGCTCCGAGCGAGTCGAAGCGGTAGCAGGTCGGGTCGGGCGCGTAGTTGTTGACGATGGTGCTGCGCCGGGCCGCCACGGTCGGCGGCAGCGTCGCCGGAGCCAGGGAGCAGATCCAGCCGGTACCGGTCAGCTCGGTCGGGGTCAGACCAGCGGGCAGGGTGTCGGTGACGACTACCATGCCGCTGGTCGCCCCGGCCCCGGAGCCATTGGAGACGGTGAGCGTGTAGGCGTCGGACGCGTCCCCTTGGCCGAAGCCGCCCGAGTGCGAGCTGGCAACGGACAATGCGGGCGCGGCCGGCGGCGACGGCGGGGTGCCCGCCGGGCCGCTCTGGGTGATCGTGGTCGAGTCGGTACCGGTCTGACCGCCGTTGGCCGTAGAAGCACTGGTCATGCTCCCGCCGGAAACCGTCACCGAGTTCACGACCGACGCCGGCGCGTTCCCGGCAACGGACACGGTCAAGGTGAGCGGCGGGTAAGAGGAACCAGCGGCCAGCGCGTCACTGCGGTAGCACGTCACCGCGGAAACGTTGCAGGTCCAGCCGGTGCCGCTGAGCCCGGTAGCGGTCAGGCCCCACGGCAGCGAGTCGGCCACGGTAACGAGTCCGTAAGACGGGCCGCCGGTCGTGGAGTTCGGGCCGATGACGTTCTTGACCGTCAGGGTGTAGTTGTCGGACGCGTCACCCTGGGCGAAGTTCCCGGTGTGGGCGCTGGTCGCGGTGAGGTCGGGCGACTGGTTGATGGTCGCCGAGGCGGTCACTGAAGCCGGGGAGGCCGCGTCGCCGCCGCCGCCGATGACAGTGGTCTGCGTCCCGGTCGCCGGGGCGTTGCCGGCCGTGCTCGCCACCACGGTGATCGGCGGTTCCTCGCCGTTCTCCCCGGCCAGCACGTCCGAGCGGTAGCACGTGTTGGCCGGCTCGGTCACCGGGGTGGTGATCGCGGACTGGTTGCAGGTCCAGCCGCTGCCGTACAGGGCAGTGATCGTCTGCCCCGTCGGCATGCCGCTGAACGTGGCCGTGATCGGCGCCGTGGCGCTGCCGTTGGTCGGGCCGCCGCCCTGGTTGATGACGGTGACCTGGTACTGGTCGCCGGCATCACCCTGAGTGAAGGCTCCGTCGGTCGCGTCGTCCGCAGTCAGGTCAGGCAATCCGACGACCGGCGTAGCGAACGACTTGGTCGCAGTCGGACCGCCGGATGCACCCCCGGCCACGGTCACCGCGTTGGTGACATGCAGCCCGTCGGTGGACTCCTGGCTGCCGAACCCGGCCGTACGCGGCACGGACACGGTGAGCGTGATCGGCGGGTAAGACTGACCAGGCTGAAGCACCGACGGCGAGCCGCCGGCCCCGCCGGTCTCCGTGCAGACCTCAGTCGGGTCGTTGTCGGTATTACAGGTCCACCCGGTACCGCTGATGGACTGCATGCTGATGTTCGGGTCGACCACGTCGGTCACGGTGACCGGCGTGGTTCCGTCGGTCGCCGCCGTCCCCGTGTTGGTCACGGTGATGGTGTAGGTATCGGCCGAGTCGCCCTGGGTGAACGCCGAGTTCGCCACCGAGGTGACCTTCCAGGAAACCCCGCCAGCCGTCGTGGACGCGGCAACCGCCGCACCAGGTGCGGTGCCGGAGTTCGGCGTCGCGCTGCCGGACTGGCCGCCGGAGCCGTTGGCGACGCCGAAGTGCTGCACCCCGGCGGCCGAACTGGCGGCGTTCACCGCGTTGACCGCGGCCTGCGTCTGCGGCGCGGCGAAGACCGCATTGGGCACGTTCCAGCCGTAGACGCTGACGACAGGGTTCGCGCTGCCAAGCGCCGAGGCGGCATACGTCGCGGTCAGGGTCTGCGACTGCCCTGGCCACAGCGTGACGTCGTTGTCGCTCCAGTCGACCGGCAGCACCTCGTTGTCGCCCGACTGCGCGGTCCCGTCCGGGTTGCCCTTCCGCACGTCCGCCCGGAGGAAGAACGAGACGGCCGAGTTCGAGGACGGGTTCGTGACCACGACGGTCGTCGTAAGCTTGCCGCCGCTCGCCGGCTGCGTGTCGGCCGCGACCTGCACGCCCTCGGACGCGAGCGACTGCAGCGCGGTCAGGTCGGCGTACTGGCTGAGCGGCGAGCCGTTGTCGGCCTGCGGGTTGCCCTCGGTGGTGTTCCAGTTGATGACGTCCTGCTGGGTCGACAGCCAGTAGACATTACGGTCGACCACATTGCCGTTCTGGCGCAAGATTACTTCTACAAAATACGTCTGCGCCGGAGTCGGCGGCGTGGTAGCCGCCGGGACGTTGGGGGTAAGTACGCCGTTCCGCACCTGCTGCGAGTCAAGCGACAGTGAGCTAGACGTGGTCTGGTCATCGAGAACGTTGCCGTTGATGCCGTAGACCTTCGACTCGACCGACAGGCCGGTCTGCTTCACGCCGGTCAGGTTGTCGATCGTGACGCCGCCGGTGTCGTAGGCGTAGAGCACGTGCAGGCTCTCGTTGGCCTTCTTGGCCCCGAAGTAGCTGCCCGCCGTGTCGTAGTCATTGTTGTAAAGGTCCCAGAGCAGGGTCGGCCAGCCCTTGTTCAGCTGCCAGTACACCGTTCCGGTCGAGGGGGTCGGCTCGTTGTCCCAGTGATCGAGGTAGGCCTCGAACTGGGCCCTGGTGTCCTCGTAGTTCTGGACCTGGGCTTCCTGCACGTACTGGGGCAGGCTGGTCCACGCGCCGTACCTGGCCTTGATCGCGGTGTCCAGGTTGTCGAGCGTGCCGAACGAGTAGCCCGAGTGCGAACCCGTGGTCGACTCGTAGTTGGTGTGGTACTGGTGCGCGTCGGGCGATTGCCAGAGCGTGGCCTGGTCAGCCGGGGACATGAACCGGTTGATCGAGTCCATGGTCGGCACCGTGTCGCCTGAGCCCTGCTCGCTGTCGAAGCCGAAGGACCCGCCGACGTTGGTCAGCGTGCTGTCGTCGTCGTTGCCGTTGTTGCTCGAATGAGTGGTGTCGTAGAAGTACGTCGGCGGGACCCAGTCGTAGGGGCCTTCCTTCTCGCCGGACGGGCCGAGAATGCCGCTGACGTTGTACTCGGCCGAGCTTATGTTCGGGTCCTGGAAGCCGGCCTGGTTGAAGCCCTCGGTCGAGGCGACTTCCTGCTCGTTGATCGGCGGGTTGTCGCTCCAGCTGAAGTTGATCACGCTCGGGTGGTCGCGAAGCTGCTCGCCGATCGTCAGCGAGGAGTCGTACATGACGTGGTATTCCTGCGAGCTGACGCCCTTGCCGCTCGAGGACGGCGCCCACTTGTCGCAGCACTGGAAGCCAGCGTCGATCAGGATGCCCGCCGCGTCCATCTGGTTGTAGAAGTCCTGCGGCATTTCCTTGCCCTCGGTCCTGATGCCGTCCAGGCCCATGCTCTTGATGAGGGTGATCTGGTTAGCGAGGTCGGAGGAGGAGTAGTGCAGGAACAGGTTCTCTGACCAGCCGCCCGCGCGGTAGTCGAAGGGGACGCCGTTGATCTCGAAGACCCTGGCTCCGTCCGGATCTTCGGCCGACGGGGCGGTCAGGTACGTGGTGACTGACCGGATGCCGAACGTCACCGGCTGGGCCGAGTCAGCCACGACGCCGCCGTCGGAGACCGACGCGGTGAGCGTGTAGAGCGGCTGGCCGCCCATCTGGTACGGCCACCAGAGTTGCGGGTTGGCTACGTCCAGCGCCTTGTATTTCTTTGGAAGGAAGGTAATCGTTTCCGAAGCACCGGCCGCGATCTCGACTTTCTGGCTGACGGAGATCGGCTGGCCGTGGCCGCCCGGCGGCGCCACCATCGCGGTGACCACGCCGTCCTGCGGCTTCGTCGTGGTGTTCGTGACGTCGGCGTGCACGGTCAGCGCGGCCGAGCTCATATCAGTCGCGTCGTTCTGGGTCACGTAGGTGTCGCTGACGGACAGAGCGTCGGAGACGTGCAGCTCGACCGGGAACTGGACGCCGGTGTTGTTGTCCGGCGGGATCTGGTTCCAGTCCACGTCGTCCAGCGTGAACATGGCGGTCGGGTTGTTCGGGAAAAGCTCGAGGGCCAGGCTGTTCGTGCCCGACTTCAGCAGGTTCGTCACGTCGAAGGTGTAGGTCGTGTAGTCGCCTTCGACCGTGGCCTCGGTGGCGATCTCGGTGCCGTTCACCCAGACGTCGGCCTGGCCCATGACGCCGTTGAGCACGATCTTGGCGTCCTGGCCGTTCTGCAGGCTCGCGGTGAAATCGGTCCTGAACCACCACGGCACGTCGAACAGCGGGTTCGTGTCCGCGCCGACGCTGGTCTGCGGGTTGCCAAAGCAAAGCTGCATGTTGTTCGAGTAGAAGACGCTCGACGTGCTGTCGGTACCCTGGTTGACCGGCGCGAGCGAGGGGTCGTCGGGGCAGAGCCCGTTCTGCAGCAGCGCCTCGACTTCGGTGCCGACCGCGCCGGCGTCATCGGCGCTGACCGGGAGCCAGCCGCTCGTGCTGAATCCTGGCGCGGAAATCTGGGCTCCGGTCTGGGTGGCGCCGGTGTCCGTGGTCCACGAGGTGGTGGCCGCGCTCGACTGCACTTCCCAGCCACCGGTCCCGATCGTGGTCAGCCCGGTTCCTCCCCCGCCCGGGGTCATGCGGGCGCTCACTTGTCTAGCCCCGGTGGCGGCGACCTTGCCAGTGGCGGCGACGGCACCAGGAACCTGGCTCACCGCCGCGATCACCAGGACTGAACTCGCTACTAGACAACTAACGGCTGATCTCGCGCGCATGCGCGCCTCCTGTGTCCGCCCTGACCCTGCCAGCCGACCCCGGCAAACAGCACCGCGCCGCCGCGGCTCGTATTCTTTGCAGCGTGCAAATAAAACCTGGCACGAACTATAGCTATCGGCAGCTTGGCGGACAAGACCCGCGATCACCCGATTCGCCTGGCTGATAACGGTGGCCCATAGATGCTGTTCACGCCAGCCCAGTTGGCGCAACGACGGCCCATCGATGCTGTTGCAATAGCATTGATGACCCATAGATGTCGTTGGTCGTGGCCAGCGCTGCAACAACGGTGGGACATCGTTGCGCTTGCCGTCCGCAAATTGTCCGTTGCGCCCGCTTCGGGCAGCCGAGACAAGCGGAACCAGGCGGGCGAAGAGCCGGACCGGGCTGACGACCCCGCTGCTACTGGTCCGCGGTCACCCTCGCGGCCCGGCCGTGCAAGGCACCGTGGGACAAGTGCGCGGGCAGATCCTGCTCGGACACCATGGCCAGGGCGCGCGCGATCGCGCCGATCACGGTGGCGTTGGGGCCAAGGTCAGAGACCACGATCTGCGGGGCACTGAAGACCTGGCCGGCAACGAGGTCACACAGTTCGTCAAGCCACGGCCGCAGTGCCCGGCCAATGCTCCCATCCAAGATGATACGGTCAGGGTCGATCAGCGACGTAGTGCCCGCCACGGCCGCCGCCACGTCGTGAACGAGTTCGCGCACGACCCGCAGCCCGACGCCATCGCCGCTAGCCGCGGCCCGAAAGATGTCAGCGACCTCGAACGACGCCGGCGACAGCGACGTTGGTTGCCCCACGCCGATAAGAGCGACTGCCCGCGCCCGCAGAGCCGGACCAGAGGCCACGTCCTCGAACCCGCTCCGAACCCCCGCCGCGCCAGCGCCGTCAGAAGCACCCGAGCCTCCGCGCCAGATCGGGAAGTACGCCATCTCCCCGGCGGCATTGTGCCGTCCTCTGATCAGATGCCCGTCCATGACAATCGCGCCGCCGATGCCGGTGCCGAGCGACATCAGCACGAACGAGCTAACCCCCCGGCCGGCCCCTCGCCAGGCCTGCCCGAGCGCGCCGAGGTTAACGTCGTTATCGACCTCGAACGGCTCGTCGAGGCTTTCCCGCAGGATCCCAAGCAGGTCAAACCCCTGCCAGTGCACGTTGGGCCCGGCGGTCGCCAGCCCGGTCGCCGGATCGATGAGCGCCGGAATCCCGACCACGACCGCTCGGACCGGCCGAGTCAGCTCCGCCGCCCGCGACTTCAGCTCCGCGATGCAGTCGAGCAGCACGCCGGCCGCGTTCTGTCCAGCCCCGGCCAGCCTGAAGTCCTCGGCGACCGTGCCGCCAGCGAGGTCGGCGAGCGCTCCGTGGCACTGGGTGCCGCCCAGGTCGACGGCGATCACGGCGCCCGCCGCGCCGACGAATTCAAGTATCGAAGGCGTCCGTCCCCTGGCCGTCGATTCTCCGGGCAACTCGGCCACGCTGCCCGACGCGATCAGCCGCTTGACGATGCGGCTCACCGAGGCGTCGGACAGCCCGAGGTCCCTGGCCAGCTGGCTGCGCGTGGTGCGGCCGTGTGACCGCACAGCGTCGAGCACCAGAAACGTGTTCAGTTCGGCGATATTGCCGACATCCATGACGGCGCCCTCCGCGCGCGCATCCGCGCCCCCGCGCCCGGCAGCTAGCCGAGGATACGGTGCCCGTTGAAGATACCGAGTTCTTCCCTGTACAGCTCTAGTCCGACGCCATTCGGGTCACGGAAGTACATGCTGTCGAGTACCCCCCGATCCGGGCCCAGGTACTCGACGCCGGCTTCGTCAAACTTCTTCTTCGCCGCGTCGAACTGCTCCTGCGAGATCGAGATCGCCAGGTGCTGCACGCCGCCGATGGTCTCCTCCCAGGCCGGGTGCTCATGGCCGGGGAAGTCGAAGAAGCCGAGGAGGTTGCCGTTGCCGATGTCGAAGAAGAAGTGGTTGGAGCCGGCGTAGTCACGGTTCTCCACGAGCTCTACCAGCGGGAATCCGAGGAAATCCTGGTAGAACTTAATCGTCTCCTCGGTATCGCGGCAGATCAGGGCCAGATGGTGGACACCTTGCACCGTAGTGTGCGGCCGGCTCGACTCGGGTCTCAGGTACTTCTCACGCAGTTCCTCGCGGCGGGCACGAATCCGCTCGAGTTCCTTACCTTCTGGCTGCGGCACTACTGCCTCCCGGTTCGCGATGCCTGGCATCTTCCATCATCCAGTGTCGCAGGCTGTCAAGCGGGCCAGACCAGACCGCGGTCTAGACGACACCGGCAGTTAATTGACAGCAACTATCAAGAGCTACTAACATCTTTTTGAGTCCTGCTGCCGGAAGAAGGTTCATGTCATGCCTCAGTCGGAAACCCGCCGGTGGTGGGTACTCGGCGCGCTGTCGCTGAGCGTCCTCGTCGTCGCGCTCGACCTGTTCGTGCTGACCCTGGCCTTGCCCACGCTGTCGGACGACTTGCACGCGTCGTCAAGTGATCTCCAGTGGTTCGTCGTCGCCTACAGCCTCGTGCTAGCGGCGGCATTGCTCCCGGCCGGTCTTGCGGCCGACCGGATCGGCCGCAAGAAGATCCTGGTCATCGCGCTGGCCCTATTCGGGATCTCGTCGCTGGCGTGCGCTTACTCCAGGTCGTCAGGGGAACTCATAGCGGCCAGGGCGGTGCTCGGACTCGCCGCCGCTGTGATCTTGCCGATCTCGCTGGCGATGCTTCCCGTGATGTTCACCCCGCAGGAGCGGCCGCGGGCGATCGCGGCCGTCGGCGGCGCGACCTTCCTCGGCTACCCGATCGGCCCGATCCTCGGCGGCTGGCTGCTCGATCATTTCTGGTGGGGCGCGGTGTTCCTGATCAACGTGCCGGTAGTCGTGGTCGCCATCATCGCGGTGGTCATGCTGATGCCCGAGTCAAAGGGCGCCCTCGCGTTCAGCCTTGACAGCATAGGGATCCTCATTTCGAGCGCGGGCCTCGTGCTGGTGACGTACGGGGTGATCAAGGCAGGAAACAACGGCTGGTCGGACCCGGCCGCGATCGCCACGATGGCAGCCGGCGTGGTCGTGCTCGCGGCGTTCGTCGCCTGGGAGAAGCTGGCGACCAGGCGTCAGGCCGATGGCCCTTCCAAGATACTGCCGCTCGTTGACCTGGGGTTGTTCAGGTCGGCCGGCTTCACCTGGGGCACCGTGCTCTCCACGCTCGTCTCGTTCGCGCTGTTCGGGCTCGTGTTCGCGATGCCGCAGTACTTTCTCGACGTGCGAGGTCTCGACTCGCTCGGTGCCGGGATCAGGATGCTGCCGATGATTGGCGGGCTGGTCGTTGGCCTGGGGCTCGGGCAGCGACTGCAATCCCCGCGCAAACGGCGGGGCGAAGGCCAGGCGCCCGAGACCGCTCCGCCGCCCGTCAGTCCCAAGATCCTCGCCGGGATCGGCTTCGCGATCATGGCGGGCGCCCTGGCGGTCGGCACCCGTACCACGATCGCGAGCGGCACCGGCTTCGCCGCGAGCTGGTTCGCGGTGACGGGTCTCGGTCTTGGCCTCGCGATGCCAACCACGCTCAACGTGGCCCTCGACGCGCTCTCGACCGAGCGCAGCGGCTCAGGTTCGGCCCTGATCACCGCCATGCGGCAGGTCGGCGGCACGATCGGGGTCGCGGTGCTCGGCACCGTGCTAGCGACCGCTTACCGGAGCCGGGCTCCACCTCAGCCGGCTCGCCGGCGCAGGCCGTAGCCGCGATCAGGAACAGCGTCGCCGGCGGTGTCGCGACCGCCAGGGCCGCGAAGTCGAGCCAGCTGCTCGACCAGGTGCGCTCCGGCTACGTGCACGGCCTCGACACCATGCTCTGGGTGTGCGCGGGCATCGCGATCGTCGCCGCGCTGCTCGCCCTGGCGTTCCTGCCCCGATGGCGGCCGTCGGAGACCGAGCCGGCCCCTGGCGACGACACGACGGTCAGCGAGATCGCCAGCGTCCGCTAGGTAAGAGCAGAATGGTGAGATGAACGTCAGGAGAGCGGCGGGCAGCGAACTTGATCTGCGGCCCAGCCTCCGCGAGCGCAAGAAAGCCAGGACGCGTGCGACGATCAGGGAGCACGCGCTCCGGCTTTTTCGCGAGCAAGGTTACGACGCGACCACGGTCGATCAGATCGCCGACGCCGCCGACGTGTCGCCGAGCACCTTCTTCAGGTACTTCCCGACCAAGGAAGACGTCGTGCTGGAAGACGACCTCGACGTGCTGGCCCTGGGCGCGTTCGACAAGCAGCCAGCCGATCTCTCCCTGGTGGCCGCCTTCCGCGCCGCCGCCAGGGAGGCACTTGACTCGATCAGCGAAGCGGACCTGGCGAGCATGCGCGAGACCTCGGCGCTGATCCTGACCGTGCCTGAGCTGCGCGCCCGCGCCATGGATGAGTACACCCGCACAATCGGCGTCATCGCCGAAGCCGCCGCGAAGCGGTCAGGCCGCGACCAGAACGACTTCGCGATCCGGGTCGTGGCCGGGGCGATCATCGGAGTGATCATGGCCGCCACCCTGCCGTGGACCGACTGGGCCGAGCCGGATAAAGCACCATCGATCGACATGTTTGACCGGATCGACGCCGCCCTCGCCCTCCTGGAAGCCGGCCTGCCCGTTTAAGAGCCGGGAATGTTGCGCGTTCAACTACCGTTGCAGGGGGTGGACCAAGCAGACATCCTCGCAGGTGGGAGAATTGACCAATGCCAGCTGTAACCGTCGAAGACATCTTGCTACTGCCGAGGATCAGCGAGCCCGACCCGGCCGCAGCCACCGAAAGGCCGGTCCGCACCGTCACCACGGCGCCATCCGGGTACGAGGGCGAGGGCTTCCCCGTCCGCCGCGCGTTCGCCGGAGTAGACCTCAAAGCCCTCGACCCGTTTATTCACATGGACCAGATGGGCGAAGTCGACTACGCTCCCGGCGAGCCCAAGGGAACCTCCTGGCACCCGCACCGGGGCTTCGAGACCGTCACCTACATCATCGACGGCACCTTCCGCCACCAGGACTCCAACGGCGGCGGCGGCCTCATCACCAACGGTGACACCCAGTGGATGACGGCGGGCGGCGGCATCCTGCACATCGAAGAGCCGCCCGAGGAACTCGTAGTCAGCGGCGGCCTGTTCCACGGCTTCCAGCTCTGGGTCAACCTGCCGAGAACCCTGAAGCTGACCCCGCCCAGGTACCAGGACATCCGCGCCCGGCAGGTCGCCCTGCTGACCTCCCCCGACGGCGGCACCCTCATCAGAGTCATCGCCGGCGACGTAGACGGCCATGAAGGCCCGGGCGTCACCCACACCCCGATCACGCTGCTGCACGCCACGTTGCAACCAGGCGCTCAGCTCAGGCTGCCCTGGCGGCCCGACTTCAACGCGCTCGGCTACGTGATGGCCGGCTCGGGAACCGTCGGCGCCGACCGCCGCCCGGTCAAGACCGGCCAGCTCGCCGTCTTCGGCCCGGGCGACGTACTCACTTTCGCGGCGAACACCAGGTCAGACGGCCCGAGCGAAGGCGTCGAACTCCTCGTGCTCGGCGGCCAGCCGATCAGGGAGCCAGTAGCCGCCTACGGCCCGTTCGTCATGAACACCAGGGCCGAACTGGTCAAGGCCTTCGAGGACTACCAGGCCGGCCGCCTCGGCTCAATCCCGGCCCAGCCCGCGAGAATCCCGCAAGACCCCCACCCCGGCCACGACGTCCTCTAGGACGCCGGATCCTCCCGAGCGGCCGCGAGTCGTCGCAGCGCGCCCCGCGCGACCTGCGGATCGGTCGTCGTCCAGTACGGCGGCAGCGACGACCGCAGGAACCCCGCATACCGCGCGGTACTCAACCGGGGATCAAGCACGGCCACGACCCCGCGATCGGTCATCGTCCGCAGCAGCCGCCCGGTTCCCTGCGCCAGCAGCAAGGCCGCCTGAGTAGCCGACACCGACATGAACCCGTTCCCGCCGTGCGCCGCCACGGCCCGCTGCCTGGCCGAGGCCAGGGGATCATCGGGCCGGGGGAAAGGAATCCGGTCGATAACCACGAGCTGCAGCGAAGGCCCGGGAACGTCCACCCCCTGCCACAGCGACAACGTGCCGAACAAGCACGTCGGCTCGTCGGCCGCGAACTGCGACACCAGCTGAGAGGTCTGGTCATCGCCCTGGCAGAGCAGCGGAACCGACAGCCGCCCCCGCAACTCGTCCGTTGCCTGCCGAGCCGCCCGCATCGAGGAGAACAACCCGAGCGTCCGTCCCCCGGCCGCCTCGATCAGCTCGGCGATCTCGTTCAGGTAGGACTCGTCAAGGCCTTCCCGCCCCGGCGGCGGCAGGTGCTTGGCGACATAGAGGATCGCGCTCCGGGGATGATCGAAAGGCGACCCCACGTCGATCCCTGTCCAGGCGAGCGAATGCCGTCCTGAGTCCTCCTCAAAATCAAATTCGCTATCTTCCAAATCAGCATCACCGGCTGAACCCGCCGCGTCGCCGGACTCGGGAGACCCCGCCTGAGGCCGCACCGAGTCCGCGAGACCCCACTGCCGTGCCAGCGGCTCAAAGGAACCGCCAAGCGCCAGCGTGGCCGACGTCAGCACCACGGTCCGCTTGCCGAACAGGCGGCTCGCCAGGAGCCCGCCCACCCAGAGCGGCGCCACCCGAAGCGTCGGAGGCCGCCCGGACGACTCTTCAGTGCCAGCCCGCGGGGTGACGACGCTCCGCTCCCCCCGCGCCTTCGGCACTTCAGAGTCCGGCTTATCCATCCACACAACGTGCGTCCGCTGAGCGATCCCGACCCCGAAGGAACCGAGCACCCGGTCCGCCGCATCCGCCACATCACCCAGGGCGGCCAGCGCCACCTTCCTGGCCGCCAAGGCACCCGGCTCTTCCTCGGTGCCCTTCCCGGTGACGCGAAGCTCGGCGGCACAACCCGCCGCCGAGTCCCGCACCGACTCAAGCGTGAAAGCGAGCGCCTCATCGAGCAGGTCAAGCCGGCCAGCCGGTATCTCGGCCAGCACCCGTCCGGCGGCGTCGCCTGACTCCTTCAGCCTGGTCGTCCACTTCTCGTCGATCATCTTGCCGCAGCGCCTGACGGCGGTCTCGATCGCCGGGGCCGAGAGCTCGTCGGAGGCGACCGAGGTGACCCGGTCGGTGAGATCGTGAGCTTCATCGATGATCACGACGTCGTGCTCGGGAAATATGTCGTAGTCCTCGAGCGCGTCGATGGCGAGCAGCGCGTGGTTGGTGACGACGATGTCGGCGTGCCCGGCTTCTTCCCGAGCAAGCTCGGCGAAGCACTGGGAGCCGAACGGGCAGCGCTGCTGGCCGACGCATTCGCGGGCGCTGACCGAGACCTGGCGCCAGGCCTGCTCACCGACTCCCGGCACGAGCTCATCCCGGTCGCCGGTCTTGGTCTCGTTTGACCACTCGTGCAGCCGCTGCACCTGCCGCCCGATCGCCGAGACGGCGGCTGGGTCGAACAGCGTCTCCCCCGGCTCGTCCTGCGGTCCGCCGCGCAGCTTCTGCAGGCAGAGATAGTTGCGCCTGCCCTTGAGGATCGCGAACACCGGCTCCCGGCCGAGCATCGGCTTGATGGCAGTCGCCAGCCTGGGCAGGTCGCGGTCAACGAGCTGGCGCTGAAGGGCGATCGTGGCGGTCGACACGACCACGGTCGCCTGCTGCTCGACCGCGTGCCGCGCGGCTGGCACCAGGTAGGCGAGCGATTTCCCTGTCCCGGTCCCGGCCTGAACCGCGAGATGCTCGCCGGTGTCGATCGCCCGCTGGACCGCACGGGCCATGGTGACCTGACCTGACCGCTCAGCACCGCCGATCGCCCGGACGGCGGTGGACAGCAAGTCGCCAATGTCAGCCGGAACAGCGTCAGCCGAAGCGGTGGGGGGCATGCCAGAAACGTACCCCCACCCGCCGACTTTGGGGGGCTTAGCTCATCACGTTAGCCGTGCGGATCCTGGCGATGGCCAGTCCGACGAAGATCACCGCGTACGCGGCGAACGAGGCCAGCCCCTGCCAGATCACCGACCAGGTGATCGGGGTGCGCAGCAAGGCGTCGAACATCAGCCAGAAGTGGGTTGGCAGATAAGGATGGATCGCCGAGACCTGGGAAATCGCGTCGAGAATCTCACTGGCCACGACGATGACCAGCAACGCGGCCATCACGCCGATCGCTTGCTGGGTCAGCGTGGAAAGCGCCAGCCCGATCGCGCCGACCGCGGCCAGGCCGCACGAGACGTACAGCACGATGAGCAGGAGCCTGGCCAGGCCATCGGCCAGCGACACCGTGTCTCCTGAGAGCAGCGTAACTGGCCCGATCGGGAACAGGATCGCGCCGGTCAGCAGCCCGATCCCGGCCACGAGCACGCCGGCGGCGAAGCAGAAGACCACGATCATCAGGTACTTGGTCAGCAGCAGCCGAACCCGTCCGGCCGGCACCGTGAGCAGGGTGCGCAGCGTGCCGAGCCCGGCCTCGCCGGCGACCGAGTCGCCGGACACCACCGCGATCGCGAGCGGCAGCGCCAGCGTGAGCAGCACGAAAATCGACAGGAGCGAAAGGAACACGCCGTTGTCGGCGATCTGGCCGATGAACTGGCCGGGGCCGTTCGGGCCACCGGAGCCGGGCGGCGGGGTGTTGATCTTCAGCACCACGCCAAGGAAGATCGGGATGATCGCGAGCACGCCGAGCATGGCCAGGTTTCTCGGGCGGAGAAACACGATCCTCAGCTCCGAGCGGAATAGCCGGAACCAGGCGCGGACGTGGACGGCAGGCTCAAGCCGTACGGGGCTGGTCGTCACGCTAGCCGTTGACATTGAACCCCTCGCCAGTCAGCTGAACGAACAGGTCCTCGAGGCTCGGCCGCACGCTTTCCAGGCCGGCGACAGGCACGCCCGCCCTGACCAGTTCGGCGTTGATAACCTCGGGCCGCTGCTCACCGAGGCTCGCCGTCACGGTCTCGTCGTCGGCGCTGAGGTCGGCCAGCCCGAGCCTGGTGAGCTCTTTGCCCGCCAGCGCCGTCTCGGTCGTGCGGATCCTGATCTTGGGCTCGCCCCGGCTGCGCAAGTCGGCGAGCGTCCCCTGGAAAACCAGCTTGCCCGTGCTCATCACGCCGACGTGCGAGCAGATCTGCTCGACCTCGGCGAGCAGGTGCGAGGAGACGAACACAGTCGTGCCGCCGGCCGCGATCTGCTTGACCAGTGACCTGATCTCGCGGGTCCCCTGCGGGTCAAGCCCGTTCGTCGGCTCGTCGAGGATCATCAGGTCGCGCGGCTTGAGCAGGCCGGCCGCGATGCCAAGCCGCTGCTTCATGCCGAGCGAGTACGCGCGGTACCGCTTGTCGGCCGCGGCGAGCAGGCCCACCTGATCAAGCGCCGCAGCTATCCTGGTCCGCGCGGTGCGCGGATCCGCGGTCGGGTCGGCCGCGTCACACCGTTCCAGGTTCTCCCGGCCGGAAAGGAACGGGTAGAACGCCGGGCCCTCCACCAGCGCGCCGACTCGCGGCAGCACCCGGTCAAGCCCGTCAAGGGCGTCGGTCCCCAGCAGCCTGAAGTACCCGCTCGTCGGGTGGACCAGGCCGAGCAGCATCCTGATCGTAGTGGTCTTGCCTGACCCGTTCGGCCCGAGGAACCCGTACACGCTGCCTGGCGGCACGGCGAGGTCAATGTTGTCGACGGCGAGCTGCCCGCTGCGGAACCGCATCGATAGCCCCGCCGAAGCGATCGCCAGGCCAGGGTCAAGCCGGGCCCGCGGCTGGCCCGAGCCAGGAAAGCCGGCCAGGTCAGCCTGATCCGCCGGTCCGGGATCGGTCAGCGTCACTTGACCTTGGCCGCGTCCGCGTAAAGCACGGCCGGCCTGACGGCGCCGATCAGTACCTTGCCGTTACTGGTGATCAAGACGTTCAGCAGGGTGGTCTCGAGCAGCTTGCCGCTGCCCCAGGTGCCATGCACTGGCTTAGCCGCGTTGAGCAGCACCCGCAGCAGCGCCGCGAGCTGGGCTGGCGGCTGGCCGGACTCGCCGGCGCGGACCCCGGCTTCGGTCGGGCTGACGGTCAGCGTGCCGAAGGAGGCGCGCTCACTGCTGGCGACCGAGCCGCCGCTAACCCAGCCGCGGGGCCCGCCGCTGCCGGTGAGCGCCGCTAGCCCGTTGACCCCGGAGAACACGGCGACAGACAGCCAGCCCTTCCCGAGCACCCGCTGGTCCGAGCCCGTGACGCCGCCCGGCATAGCCGGGACCACCGCCCTGGCCGGCGCGGTGGCCATGGAGGCGTGTACCTGAAGGCCGTCCTTCAGCTTGATCGGGTGACTGATCCGCAGCCTGGCGCTAGTGCCCGCGCCGCCGACGCTGCCAGGCACGACACCAGGCGCGGTCTGCACGGGCAGCGCGCCGGGCGGCAGTTTCACGGTCTTCACGTGTGCGCCGGCGGGCGGGGTGAACGTGAAGTTAGACGCGGCCGGCGCGGCCAGGCTGAGCGAGGTGAAGCCCACCTGGAAAGCCGGGCTACCGACCCCGCGCGCGAATACCTGCACCTGAAGCGGCACGTAGGTCTGCGAGTCGACGTCGATCACGATCCGGCCGATCAGCGACTGGTCCGTGCGCGGCCCGATGACGAGCTGATAAGCCGACCGGCCGGCCACGGTCGCCGTGCCAGGCACGGTGACGCTAGTAGTCGGGCCGACCGCACTGAGCAGCAGGTTCGCAGCCTGCAGCGGCGTCATCGCCCAGCGGTCGATAGCCGGGGAGCGGTGGTGAACAGGAAGGTGCCCGGCGGGCAGCAGATAGCGGGTCGCCATCTGGGAGTGACTGTCCCAGAGCCAGACGTCGTCGCCGTTCACCCGCAGATCGGTCTCGCCAAAGGACACAGGGACCGCGACCCTCAGGTGCTCAGGTCCGCCATACCAGACATCGACCGTGTGCGTGCCGCTGATCCAGTTCGACGCCGACAGCGTCGATGAAGACAGCCCGGCGATGTTCGGCAGCGAAGGAAAGCCCAGGTTGGCACTCTCGGAGATCACGCCGGAAAACACCGAAGGCGGCTTAGCCTGCTGCACGTCAGCGAGCAACTGCGCGGGAGTACGGCCCGGCAGCGCCGGTCCGGCCGCGTTAGCCAGCATGGTCCCGGCCAGTACCCCGGCGACCACGAGCACCGCTCCGGCCGATGTCCACCAGACTCTCTTGCCGTACATCCGTCGCTGACCCATCGCGGCACCTCCTGCCTTCATCCACGATACCCATTCGAAGGCAACCGAATGGCTTCCGCGCCGCCCGCCCGCCCAAATCGACGGCAAATCAGCCCCAGGTAGCACCCCGCGCTCAGCCTCAGGTATCACCCCCGGCCCGCCCGCCTGCCCGCCCGCCCTGGACCTGATACCTCCCGGCCCTACCCGGCCTGCCAAACCGGGCAAAGACAGCAATCCACCGACTGCGCCCGACCGCGTCACGCATCGACGGCTCTCGCTGACACAACGTAACCGTAACGGCACTGCCAGGTGGTCGGGGGTCGGGGGTCGGGGGTCGGGGGTCGGGGGTCGGGGGTCGGGTTGTTCCGGGAGAGTTCTGGCTGTCCGTACCCCAGCGTTGTCCCGACGCGGGCGTTCGGGGACGGCCTGGAGCCCCAGCGTGGTCCCGACGCGGGCGTTCGGGGACGGTCTGGAGCCCCAGCGTGGTCCCGGCGCTGGGGCCAGGGCACCTGCGCCGGGACGACGATGGGCCTGCGGCCCGGGCCGGCCTGTACCTCTCCACCGAAGGAGCCGCATCGATGAGCCGATTCCCGGGTAGTGAAGAGCGACAGTCGGTCCGTGGGGTCGCGGTCGGCCAGGCCGGGCGGCCGGGCGATATGGGCGGTTTGAGTGAGTCCGGAAAGTGAACCCGTGGTAAGCCGCCTCAGTCCGGCGGCTTACCACGTTTTAACTAGCAACAGCGGATCGTTATACGTGGTTTACACCTATATTTTTTTAGCTAAACCGTGGTAAGTGGCGGTCCCCGGGCGGCTTACCACGGGTTCACTTTCTGGACGCACTCCCGGCCCGGCCCGCCCTGGGCGAAAACCTCACGGGCTAACCCCGCGAACCAGGCATTAGCCGCATACCGGCCGACGCGCAGGCCCGCCGATCACCGTCACTCCAGAAGAAAGGCACCCATGGGCCATGGGTGCCTTTCCGTGGAAGTGAGTTCTGGTCGACTCCTCGGCGCGGCCCGGACGGAACCGGTCCTCCAGCCCTTCCCGCCCCAGCCTCCACCGGCATTCCCGGCATTCCCGGCATCCAGGGCAGCCCGCCGCCCCGGCCGCTGACACCGGGGGCGCGGGCAAGACCGTCCCGAACCCGCCTCACTCCACCAGAAACGCACCCACGGCCCATCGATGTCGTTAGTCGGGCGGCAGCTGCCGAGTCGATGTCCCATCGTCGTCGTTGCCGGGCGGCCGCGAACAGCAACCGTGGGCCATCGTTGCTGCTCCGCCCAGCCAGATGCGGTAAATACCCGGAATGCCGGGACCGGACCGGGACCGGGCGGGGCCGGGACCGGGCCGGGACTGGGACCGGGCAGCCGGTTACCAGAGGTTGTGGTGGGCGGCGATCGGGTTGCCTGGCCAGGGTTTCATTTCGGCGAGGTTGTCGTGAGCTGGGTGTTTATGGGCGGCTGGGCCGTCGGCGAAGGCGCGGAGAACGTTCGCGGTTACTCGCCTGGTGAAGTTGCCGCATTGCTTGGTGATGCCCCAGTCGTACAGCGGCGGGCCGAATGACTCAACCCAGCGCATGGTGCCGACGTTGAAGACTCCGGCGCCGCCTTTATGCGTGTAGTAGGCCGAGTCCTGGAAACTGTTGACGCCGTTGCAGGTTAGCGGGGAGTGGGCGACGACCTGAATCGGCCGCTCCAGCGGATAGGCCGGGTTGACCCGGTCGTACTCGATGCCGACGAGTGCCTTGAACGCGTGCCCTTTCCTGACCCCCGTGCCCCTGAACATCCAGGCGTCCGGCGCGGTCACCACGTAGTCGGCCACCGTCGGGTAGCTCTCGTAGATGGTGCCGGTTACCGAGGACTCTGGGTCAGGATCGGGCGGCTCCCTGAAGTCGTTGGTGACCAGGGCGTTGTCCTTGCCGTACAGGGGATCGAGCGCGTAGTCGGTTTTGTAGCAGATCACCTGCCGGTTGGGTCCCAGGTCAGACGGCTCGAGCCTGACCCGGCGGAACATGCAGTTGGCGCCGAGGAAGGCCAGGTTGGTGCCGCGGTCCCTGGCGGCGGTGACGTGCGAGCGCTCTTGCGGCGTCCAGTACTCATCGTGCCCCGGCGAGATGAGAGCGCTGGCGCCGTGCAGCAAGTCGCCGTCCCTAGCGAGGTCGATGCTGGTCAGGTAGGCCAGCGGCAGGCCCATCCGCTCGGCGAGGTTGACCAGTTTGCGCTCGTAGACCATGAACAGGTAGGCACCTGACTCGTCGTAGGGCCGGTCAAGGCTGACGACGTACGAGCGGTCGTCGTAGCTCCCGTCCGGTCCCTTGTACAGGTCGTAGTTTCCCCAGGTGTTGTACGCCTGCCAGGTTGCGACAGCGCTCTTCAGCACGACCTTGCCCTTGGTGCTTGCTGACCGGACTGTGATCGGCACGTAGCGCTGACCGGATTGCGAATCGAGGCGCAGCAGGTAGGAGCCGGCCGGCCAGTCGTGGGTATCGGCGATCACGTGCGAGCGGCCCCAGCGGGTGTGGACGGTCCTGGTCCGCTCGGTCCTGGCGGCCGCCCGCTGGCGGTGGCCTTTCACCGGTCCCGACTGCCAGACCATCCTGGCCAGATCGCCCCCGTACCAGCCCATACGGAACGCTTTTACGGTAAGTTCCCGTGACGTCGCCGAAACGTACAGGTCAATCGGTTCGCCCGGCAAGATGCTCGATTGGGCGGCATAGCCCATTATCGCGTGCGGCGCGCCGAGGTGCTTGATCCACCAGTCCTTGTCGCCGGGCAGCGAGTTCTCGGGAATGACGGTGCGCCGGGGCCTATCCGCTGGTCTGCCGCTACCCGAGCCTGAGCTGGCGTCGCAGCCCGCCAAGGTCACGGCGGTGCCCGTCGCGGCGGCGACGGTCGCTGAGCCGAGGAAGGAACGCCGGCTGAAGTTCATCTGGCCGCTCATGCACCTAAGCATGCCGCAGTGCCTAGCTTGAATGCCGCTCGCACCACTCTTTACATCGGGAGCTTTTGACTCAGACGACAGCGATCGACTCAAGTGCCAGCCGAAATCGTTCCTCCCAGTCGGCCAGTGACCTGGTCGGCTTGGTCGCGGGCGGCTTTATCCGCTGCAGGCAGGCACGGGCGGCCCTGACGACCTCAAGCGGGCGCTTGGACGTTACCGCCGCGTCGCCGAACTGGAGCTCGTGCTGAAGGTTGTCCCGGCCGTGGCCTTGCACCAGGTCGAGCAGCAGCAATGGCCGCCCGACCGTGCGCGCTTCCATGCAGGTACCGCCAGGACTGGTGATCACCAGATCACAGGCCGCCATCAGTTCAGGTATCCGGTCGGTGAAGCCGAACACCTGAACCCGGCGCCTGCGTTCGGCCACTCCGCGGAGCTTCCGCTCCAGTCTCGGGTTGTACCCGGCGACCGCCAGCACGGCGAGGCCCACGGCCGCCAGCGCGTCGGCGATCTCGGCCAGCGGGCCAAGCCCCCGGCTGCCGGCGATCAGCAGGACACATTGCTCCTGCTCGCCCACGCCAAGCCCGATCCTGGCCGAGCGCTGGATCGGCGGCCGGTAGAACTCGGGCCGCACCGCCGGCGGGATCACGATGACCTTGGCCTCGGGCTGAAAGCGGTGCACGGCCGGCTCGGCGGCGACCGACGTGACCAGGTACAAGTCGACGTTGGGGTGCACCCAGAGCCGGTGCGGCGACGCGTCGGTGCAGAAGACCACGTGCCGCATGGCCGGATAGCGGTTCGCGACCATGCTGACCGCCGAGGCGCCCGTCGGGCTGATCGAGATGACCAGCTGCACCGGGTTGCGGTCCAGGTAGTCACGCAGCCTCGGCACCAGCTTGAACCTGGAGACCGCATCGGCTTGCAGGGCGAGCCGGCTGCCGGTACGGAGCGAGGAGTAGTGAAAGGCGTCGTAGAGGCCGGGGATCGCGAGCATCGTGCGGAAGGTGGTCTCGGCGGCCGGACCCCAGCCCTGGCCTAGCAGCCAGCTCGCGTCGAGCGTATGAGTCTTCCAGCCGAGCGCCTCGAGCGTGGCCGCGCACGCGATCGCCGCGGTCTGGTGACCCGTGCTGATCGAACCCGGCACCAGAAGTGCCCGGCGTAGCGGCCCGCCCAACGCGGTGTCCTCTCTCTCGCGGTGACGTCCTCGCCGTGACGTTACAGCGCATCATGGTGCACGCTGCGCTATCACACCAGAGCCCACCGTGATATTGGTTTCCGCGTTGAGCGGTAGCGACTCGGCTAACTGGCCTAATATCCGCATTAACGGGACAACTGGGAAACGGTTGATGGGTAACCTTCGCCCGCACGGGAAGAATGAGCGCGGTAGCAGAATGAGCGCGGTAGCTGAGTCTTTGCCAACGGAGAGGATACTCAGCGTGCCCTCAGGCAGCTTTCAGGCAGTTGATGCTTACTGTAGGGGTGGCCTGGGCGGAATCAGGCCACGCTCGCCGCGCCGCCCGTAGCTGGCCAGTCAAGCCGCAGGCTGGACAGCTCGGGCGCGTTGGCGGTGGACGGCGGATCGGTTCTGGCGGGGCGACCAAGTACGCTGGCACCGAGCGAAGGTGGTGGAAATGCGCGACGATCAGGGCCGCGATGACCAGGCTGGTGCCGGTCAGGACGGTACCGGCCAGGATAGTGCTGGCCAGCCGGGAGAAGAGCCCGGCGGTGCGGGTACTGGCCGGTTCGGCGGCGGAGCTGATCAGTCAGGTCAGCCTGGCTATGGCGGCAGTACTGGTCCTGGCGATTCTGCCTTTCCGCCGCCTCCGTCTGGGCACCCTGGTTACGGGGCCGATCACCCCGCGTTCCCCCCGCCCGGCCAGCCCGGCTACGGCAACCCGGCTTTCAGCGAGACCGTTCAGCTCGGGCCTGGCGGCGGCTACGGCCAGCCCGGTGGTTACCTTCCGCCGCCGACGGCGGCCGCCCGGCGTCGGCGCAGCTTGCTGACCTACGTCATCGTCGCCGTCGTCGCTGCCGCGGCCGGAGCGGGAACGACCGCCTATTTCGTCGGCAACAGCCCGGCGAGCATCTCCTCAAGCCCGCAGGGCAATGGCGGGGCAGGCGGCTCGGGCGGAAACAACGGCAACTTCCCGCTGTTCCCGTCCTTCCCGAACGGCAATTCTGGCGGGAACTCGGGTAACAGCAACAGCGGCATCGCCGCCCCGACCGAGCAGGCGGTGGTCAGCGCCGTACGCCCCGGCCTGGTCGATATCTCAAGCAACTTGCGGTACCAGGGCAGTCAGGCCGCCGCGACGGGCATGGTGATCAGCAGCGACGGCCTCGTGCTGACCAATAACCACGTGATCACCGACACGACTCAGCTCTTCGCGATCACGCAGGGCGGCACGCGCTACTCGGCCCGCTGGCTCGGCTACGACGCCACCGACGACATCGCCGTCATCAAGCTGGTCGGCGCGCACAACCTGAAGACCGTGCCGCTTGGTGACTCGTCCGCGATCAAGGTCGGCACCCAGGTCGTGGCGATGGGCAACGCCAACGGCGCCGGCGGCATCACCCCGGCCCCCGGGCGGATAACCGGCCTGAACAAGACGATTACGGCGAGTGACAGCGGCGAGGGGACCAAAGAGACCCTGCACAACATGCTGCAAACCAACGCCGGCATCGTGCAAGGCGACTCTGGCGGCGCCCTCGCGAGCACGTCTGGCCACGTCATCGGCATGAACACGGCGGCGGCGACCGGCAGCTTCGATACCCAGAACGTCGGCTTCGCGATCCCGATTGACCGGGCGCTCGCCATCGCGGAGAAGATCATTCACGGCCAGTCAAGCAGCTCGATCCAGGTCGGCTCGACCGGCTTCATGGGCGTGCTCGTGCCGGCCGGGCAGGCCAGTCAGGTCAGTAACCCGAAGCAGCAGCGCGACCGGCAGCTGCAGCAAGACGAAAGTGACGTCGGCGCACCGCTTGAGCCCGCCTCACCCAACTGCCTCGCTAACGACCTGCAGGCCGGCGTTCCCAACAAGGTAGCCCCGGTCAGCAGCGGCGCTCTGATCATCGGGCAGCTCTGCAACACCCCGGCATCCAAGGCGGGAATCGTCCCTGGCGATGTCATCACTGCGGTTGGCCCGGACAAGGTGAGCTCGCCAGAGGCGCTGACCAAGGTGATGCTCGGCTTCAAGCCTGGCGACTCGGTCCAGGTCACCTGGGTAGACCTCCACGGTCAGACCCACAAGACCGCGATGGACCTGATCGAGGCCCCCCCGCACTAAATCCTCATCCGCGTCCAGGCTAGCCGCGCAACCAGTCCGTCATCTTGGCCGCACAGGCGGTGATAGCGGCCAGCTTGACGTGCTCGCCCCTGGTGTGCGCCAGCGTCGGGTCCCCCGGACCGTAGTTGACGGCCGGCAGCCCGAGCGCGTCGAACCTGGCCACGTCGGTCCAGCCGAGCTTGGCTCTCGGCGTGCCGCCCATGGCCGTCACGAATGACTTAGCGGCCGGATGGCCGAGCCCAGGCCGGGCCCCCCCGGCCAGGTCCGTGATCTCGACCTCCCAGTCGCCGAACAATTCCCGCACGTAGCCAGCCGCCTGCTCCGCCGACCGATCAGGGGCGAACCGGTAGTTCACCGTCACCGTGCACTCGTCGGGAATCACGTTCCCGGCCACGCCACCGCGAATGCCGACCGCGTTGAGGCCTTCGTGGTAGACAAGCCCGTCCACCTCAGGTTCCCTGGCCTCGTAGCCGCTCAGCAGGTCAAGAATCCCGCCGGCGCCATGAATGGCATTACGGCCGAGCCAGGACCGCGCGCTGTGTGCCCGCTCCCCTCGTGCCTTGATCTCGGCCCGCAGCGTCCCCTGGCACCCGCCTTCGACGACGCCGTCGGTGGGCTCAAGCAAGATCGCGAAATCGGCGGCCAGCTGGTCGGGACAGTTCCGGCTGAGCCGCAGCAGCCCGTTCCTGTGTGACTCCACTTCCTCGCAGTCGTAAAAGACATAGGTAAGGTCCATGACCGGATCAGGCACGGTCGCGGCCAGCTTCAACTGCACCGCCACTCCGGCCTTCATGTCAGAAGTACCGCAGCCAAAGAGAGTACCGCCCTCAACCCTCGACGGCACGTTGCCGGCGATCGGCACCGTGTCGATATGCCCGGCGAGCACCACCCGCTGAGCCCGGCCGAGTTCTGTCCTGGCGACGATCGCATTCCCGTCGCGGTGCACGCTCAGGTAGCCGAGCTCCCTGACCGACTCCTCGACGGCGTCAGCCAGCGGACCCTCGTCTCCGCTCACCGACTCGAAATCCACAAGCAGCCCGGTAAGCTCCCCAACCCCGATCCCAAGATCAAGCTTCATGCGGGGAGCATAACTCCCCGCGCGGGTTCGCAGGCTGGCTCTCGCGGCCACCCGGGTCTCGGCCCGTGGTCGGCTGATGCGGCTGGCGGGACTGGGGAGGCCGACGGGGCTGCCGGGCCGGGCGGGATCGGCGCTCGGGGGTCGCGGAGCGGCGGGGCGGCGAGGCGGCGGCAGGCCGGGCGGGACAGCATAGGCGGGCCAGGGGTGTGGGTCCCGGACGGTCGTGCCCGAGCACCGGGACCGCCGGGCCGCCCGGATATCACGAAATGACGGAAAAGCCGGGACGCTGAGGCACGAAAGGCGAGAAGATTGATCCCGGGAAGGGCCGTGCCGCCGGCCGACCCCGGCCTTGCCCGGCATTCAGGCCACCGGCGCATCCACCGCCTCGCCCGCGGGAGGCCGGGGGCACTTCAACGGTAGTGACAACCATGGCCAGGCGACCCCGCCTCCCGAGCAAGACGCACGGAATCCGCCTCACATCCCAGGAAACGCACCCATCGGGTGCCTTTCTCCTGGCGCGAGCAGGCGGCCGGGCTTCGGGGTCAGGTTCCCGGCAGCAGTAATGCAGGGTTTAGTGTTGCGCCCGGCCGATCCGCGGCCTCGTCGCCACCGGAGACATCACGACAGCGAACGTGAAGCTTCCCAGCGAGCGTCCCTACCCGCTGCCCGGTCACCTGAAGGCGATAATCGGCTCATCCTGATCTTCCCCGAGCGAGGCAAACCCGGCAGCCTATTTCTGAAGCTGGGCGACAGCGTTCTCCGCTACGACGCCGCATTCCGAGCCGGCCAGTGACCTCAGCGCCTCATGCGCCGCCTCACCACCGATCCCGCCGAGCGCCCAGATCGCCTTGACGGCCAGCGCCCGGGCATCATCGAACTCCAGGTAAGCCGGCACCCACCGCGCCAAGTACACCAATGCGCCTACCGAGGCCGGCGACCTCAGCCTCCCAAGCGCCGACGCCACATCCTCGTGCCGCCGATGCCAGCCTGGCAAATGCCAGGGTGACCAGCGGCTGAACATGGCGCAAGAACTCATCCCCCGGCAACGGCTGATCACCGCCGGGCACCACAAACAGCGCCCGGACAAGCGACCGCTCCTCCGGCGACACTACGGCCAACCCCCAGTCCTCCCGGTGGGCCTCGTCGCCGCGACCCCGATGACGGCACTCCGGCAGGCATAGCGCGCTCGATCATCCGCCGTCCAAGCCAGGGCTGGCCACGGCGCTGGTGGTTTCAGCACACCTCTCGCTCGATCATTCCGAGGTTGCTACGGAAGAACCGGATAGCCCGCTCATGCTCCTCGGTGATCCTCGACCTATCGGCCGGCTCGGTGAGGGCGGCGCCAGCAAGCTCAGCGAGCACCGTCCCGTCACCACGGGAGACGTCAGCCGCAACGACAAGGCTCCCATCACGACGCTGCACGCTCCACGTCAGCACAAGATCCTCCTCACCCGGACGCCCGTCCTTGCTGAGGGACACGCAGCCGGTGAACGGGAACGCGGCGGTCTCCTGATGAGCCACCTGGCTCCACAGCCGGTCATTGTGCGCCCTCCAGATGACCCACCAGGACCGCGTAAAAGTCGTTCAGCCGATCCCAGAGTTCCTCCCATACCGACTCGGACATCATGGCGCTCGCATTTCCCCGATGATCGCGTCGATGATCTCCTGCGTGTACGGAGATATCACCTCCGTGCCCCTGGTCGCCGCCCATTCCTCCACCAGAGCAGGGTACGGCGGTGCAAGAGTCACGTGACCAGCAGGGACCGTCCGCGTCAGACCAGTAATTCGTCGTCACCGCGCGAGAACCGCTGCCCGTCACCGACGACGACAACTGACCCGGCGCCACCCCGCTGCCGTCCCGGTCAAAACTCGCCACCTGGGTCGCGGAGCCGCCGGTCGGGGTCGACGTGACCAGCGACAGGTCACCAGGCTGGGTGCCGTTCCAGGTGTAACTCGTCTTCGAAACCTGCCCGCCCGCCGTGACGGACGCGCTCGACGGCGCGTGCGGCCGAGCGCTGCCTATAGCTACAAATTGTTAGCGAGCATCACTCAGCGAGAAAAGGCAGCAGGATACCTTTAACGCGCACAACGGCAGGTCTGGCAGTAAAGGCCAAACTCCGCTTCATCACCGGCGGAGCCGCTAACCCAGCGCGTCAGCCGCCAGCTGCCTCGTCCACGACCCGCGTCACCACGCCCGTGCCGACAGCGCGGCCATACCACAGCGTGAACGACACGCCGGGCGTCGCGTAGACCGCTGCCTCATCCGCCCAGAACCGAAGGGTCACCGGCACCTCGGCACTGCCGGGAACGAGCGCCAGCCCGCCGACCACGTCGATCACCGCGCCGACCTTCACGTCCTCGCCCTCGGGCTCATCCGGAGCGAAGGAGATCAGCAGCGAGCGCGAACCTGTGGGCATCGGGCTGCGAAGCCCGCCCCGCTCGGCCGGCAGTAGCGCCAGCCGCGCCTCCGCCAGCGCGGCTTCCCCCGATCACGGCAACGGCCCTTCGATCGTGACGCCAAAGATGTTGGGAAGAAGATCGCTCCGCAGGAAGAACGCCGGGCCCTCGCCTGCAGGCGAGATCGGCTCCCGAACTGGTTCAGCAGGTCGGTGCTGATCCGGCCGGATGTAAGCGTCTGCTCTCCCAGGCCTATCTTGGCGTATTGCGCCCCCAGATTCTCAGCCTGAGCCTGCGTGGGATAGAAGTACTTGCCCTCCAGGCCCTCAGGATTCCGGTACACGTCAGACTCGGCGATATCACGCGCCTCCGCAGACCCAACGGTACGGAAAACCTGCGTCGTGTCGGCTCTGGTATCTTCTGCGGCGGTCTTGACCGCTGAAGTTGCTGTCCTGGCAGTGTCCGAGAGTGCGTCGGTGGTGAGGGTGGCGGCGTCGGCTTCCTCGCCGCCGGGGACCACAAGACTGGCGACGAACGCGCCGCCCCAGTCCGAGGCTGAAGCTGGGACTATCCGGATCCCGGTTCGCGAATGCATCGGCCGCAGCCCTTCGGCGAGGATCACCGGGACCGATGCGACTGCCGTGCCGTGGAACAACACGGCCGGCGGCTCGTATTGCATCGGGACTGGCGGAGACGCTGACGTGACCAGGCGGAATGTTGTCCGCGACTACGGATCCGTCTGGAAGCTGGGCAGTGTTAACCGCCCATATCTTGTCGCTGGTTTGAAGATCTGCGGAACCCCAGTCGACGTGGACTGGAGACCGAACTGCGAACAAGACCCCACTCTCATCTGTCAGGGCATTGTCGGTCTGGCTTCCCGTACGGAAGATCAACTGCGGAGTGCCGTCTTCTGCGGCAAAGACGTCAGTTAGTGCAGTAGAGACTCCCGCAGCCAGGCGGGCTCGACCAGTTGCAGCCGTGCGGCCACGCCATCGGGCAGACGATCGCTGAACCGGCGGAGCGCCGCAATCAGGCACTCAAGAACCGTTGTATTGGCGATATCGCACTGATAGACCGCCTCTTCGATCCGGGGTGCAGCTTGGCTGATCTTCGCCTCGGTCAACACCCGGACGGCTACACATACGAGGGGGTCGTCTGCCCGCACCGTGTCGAGTAGCACCTCTAGGCCTGCTCTGGACCCTAGCGCTAGCAACGCAGCTGCGGTCGAGTACCCGCAGTTCCTGGTCATCACTACGCACGAGGAGTTGCTCCAGCGGCTCCACGATGAGTGACCCGAATCTGCCGAGACGTTCAAATATCAGATAGCGAGCCGAGCCAGGTCTCGCGAATTCCTCCAGGACCCTGTCAATGATCTTGTTTGCGAAATGCGCGAGATCCTCCACGGCAATCACCCGTGTCGTGAAATCAGGCGATGCCAGTTCCCTGAGAACTCCCGGCGAGCTCGGAAGCTGACGATCTGTCACCTGAGCCTCATCACGTTGTACAGGAAGTCTGGTCCGAAAGACGAACCGCCGGGGATCGTGAAGATCCCTTCGCGCACCATAGTTGGCCGGATGCCCTGCGAGATCGCGGACTCTTGACTGAACTGAATCGCGAAGTTCTGTTTTTCACCAAAAACACCCAAACGTTCTAGCAGTCCTTGTGATGCTTCCGGGCCAACATCCGTTACGAAGTTGTCGCCGGGCTGCGTCGCCAGGAAGTCAGTACTGCCTTGTCCGAACTCCAGGCTCTTCACGCTGGCCCTCTGCCCGACCTGTAGGCTGTCGGGCTCGACGCCAGCAATGCCCCTTGACTCCCTCACCATCGGTGAAGTGCGTAAAGATCGTACCTCCGCCAGAGGGACCGGTGTCTTCTGCGGCGGTCTTGACCGCTGAAGTTGCTGTCCTGGCAGTGTCGGTGAGTGCGTCGGTGGTGAGGGTGGCGGCGTCGGCTTCCTCGCCGCCGGGGACCACAAGACTGGCGACGAACGCACCGCCGATGCCGAGGCTGAAGCTGGGATCATCCGGATCCCGGTTCGCGAACGGCAGCGGCGAGTTGCTGATCGACTTCGCGAGCCCGTACTCGCCCTGGCCGTACGCGCCCATCGCCAGGATCCCGGCCCCGGTCTCATACAGGCCATCGAGAGCGCCCTCGGCCACATCAGTCAGGTTCAGCGACGGCTGGTCCGGCGGCACGGTCGAGCAGTCGTCCTCGTCCGAGCCGCAGTTATTCGCCCCCGTCGGCCGGTCCCCCGAAGGATCCTCATTAGTGACCGGGTTACCGTAGGCGTAGTCATAGGGGTCAAGATCAGCAGGATCCGCCGCCGTCAGCACCGGATCAGGGACAAAACCCGGGAACCGCAGGGTCATACTCACGGGCACCCAGATTCGTCAGCCCCGTCGTAACATCCGCCGTCCCCCCGGCAAACCCCCGCGTCCCCGGCCACGCCGCCGCACCAGACCCGGACGTCGTCGTCGCCAGCAGCACCCCCGACGGCGCGTAATACCGCTGGTCCGCCACCTGAGTCGACGCACTGACATCCGCCGTCGCCGTCCCCAGCGGATCAGGGAACAGCCACGACACCAGCTTCGACCCGCCCGGGTTCGCCGCCGCCGCCGCGACAACCTGCCCCCCGAACAAGTAATACCGGGTCGCGGTGATGTTCCCCCCGCTCGAGGCCACGTCCTCCCCCGGCAGGTACAGCACCGCCGCCGGCCCGTCCCGCTGCATCAGCAGGTTCCCGTCCGCGTCATACCAGTAATGCGTCGTCACCGCACCAGAACCACTGCCCGTCACCGACGACACAACTGACCCGGCACCACCCCATTGCCGTCCCAGTCACAAACTCGCCACCTGCGCCGCCGTGCCGCCTGCCTGGCGTCGAGGTGACCAGCGGCAGGTCACCGGGCTGCGGTGCCGTTCCAGGTGTAGTTCGTCGTTGACGCCTGCCCGCCGGCCGTGACCGTCGCACTGGACGGCGCGTGCGGCGAGAGCTGGTGTAAGACAGATAGGCATAGACCGTCGCCGTCGTATTCTGCGAGCCGGGCAGACCCGTGATCAGCGTGTTGTTCTTGACCCGCCCCGTGGTGCCCTGCGTGCTGCCGTTCGTCGTCCCGCCGGTGTCATAGCTCAGCGTCTGCTCATACGGCGCCGGACCGCCGATCCCGCTGCCGCTCGGCACGCTGCCAGAACACCCCGACAACGACCGCACTCCGGGGAATGCACGTGACATCACCAGGACGGTCAGGTCCGAATTAAGTTAGGCAGCCCACCACAAGCTAGCGCCGCCGTACCGCCTGAACCCGCCGAAGCGCGCGGCTAGTCCAGGTAGCCCACTCCGGCTCCCCGGCCCCGGCTGGGAGCCCCGACGATCAGGCGAGCGACCTCAGGACGACAAAGGCCAAGACCCGCGCCGCGCACCTTCACTACTTCGCAAGAGCTGCCGCACTGTGGCTCGGGCCGCCAAAGAACAGCTGGGATTGCAGCCAGGACACCATCCGAGCGTGACTGTCACGGCAGTATACCGATGTCCCACAAATGATCGAGATGATCAAGCAGCGGAACGAGGCTGCTGTCGAGATCAATATGATCCTGCTCGGACAGGGTCATTTACAATCAGGCCCTCCCGGCGAGGACCGGTCCAGCCCGAGTAACGGTGACAATTCGAGCACCAGACGTAGATATCACCGTCAGAACCCGTCAGGCGTTCCGAAAAATGCCTATAACTTCGAATGCTCTGATGGCCGCAGGCTGGGCAGGTCCGCTCGCCAGGCCCGGTTGCCAGACGCGCCGTACGCCCGAGCTCGTCATTATGGTAATAGTCGAAAGATTTCCATTTACTGATCATCATCTAACCTGCCACTCGCTGACAGAACCGCTGAAGACATCTGCTGCGCGAAACCCTCAGCGGTACCTCGGCTCCAGGAACTCCGAAGGTGGCGAGCATCCGCTGATGATAGATCTCATGGAATACTGTCGCCACTCCCTCATTCATGCTGCCGAGTCCCTTGTTAGTGATCTCAATGAGTGGCAGGACACTCGGGTCGAGGACGGCACTGCCGTTGATGTGCGGTGAGTTGCCGTAGGCGAGTACGCCGTCAGGTTGCACGATATCTGGAACGTGCACCAGGTCGAGTCCTTGACGCTCAGACCCGCCCAGTGCCATCTTGAGCGTCTGGATACTGACCGGCGCGCCTGCCTGACCTCCCGGAGCGCTCTGCGAAGCGCCACGGAATACGGACGTCACATCGTCGGCAATCGCAGATTTGTGTCGGTGAGTGCGTCGGTGGTGAGGGTGGCGGCGTCGGCTTCCTCGCCGCCGGGGACCACAAGACTGGCGACGAGCACCGCCGATGCCGAGGCTGAAGCTGGGATTATCCGGATCCCGGTTCGCGAACGGCAGCGGCGAGTTGCTGATCGACTTCGGCAGCCTGATACTCGCCCTGGCCGTACGCGCCCATCGCCAGGATCCCGGCCCCGGTCTCATACAGGCCATCGAGAGCGCCCTCGGCCACATCAGTCAGGTTCAGCGACGGCTGGTCCGGCGACACAGTCGAGCAGTCGCCTCAGCCGCGACGCCACCGTCGGCGACTCGAGGATCCTCATTAGTGACCGGGTTGCCGTAGGCGTAGTCATAGGTCAAGATCAAGCAGATCCGCCGCCGTCATCCTCAGGAGAATCCGGAACCGCGCATATCAGCACCCAGATTCGTCAGCCCCGTCGAATATCGCCGTCCCCCCGCAACTCGTCCCCCCACCCCCCACCAACCCCGGACGCTCGCTCGTCGCCAGCATACGCCCCCGACGGCGCGCTGCTCGTCCGCCACCGAGTCGACGCACTCACATCCGCCGTCGCCGTCCCCAGCGGATCAGGGAACAGCCACGACACCAGCTTCGACCCGCCCGGGTTCGCCGCCGCCGCCGCGACAACCTGCCCCCCAAGGTTATACCGGGTCGCGGTGATGTCTCCGCTCGAGGCCACGTCCTCCCCCGGCAGGTACAGCACCGCGCCGACCCGTCCCGCTGCATCAGCAGGTTCCCGTCCGCGTCATACCAGTAATGCGTCGTCACCGCACCAGAACCTGCCCGTCACCGACGACGACAACTGACCCGGCACCACCCCATTCCGATCCCAGTCAAAACTCGCCACCTGCGCCGCCGTGCCGGCTGGTGTCGAGGTGACCAGCGACAGGTCACCAGGCTGGGCGCCGTTCCACGTGTAGCTCGTCTTCGAAACCTGCCTGCCGCCGTGACCGCTGCGCTCTCCGGCGCGTGCGAGCCGGCGCCGCGCCGTAAGACGGTATACGCTGATAGACCATCGCGACGTCGAGGCCTGCGCGGACGGCAGCCCGGCGATCAGCGTGTTGTTCGTGACCTGCCCCGTCGTGCCCTGGACGCTGCCGTTCGCCGTCCCGCCGGTGTCATAGGTCAGCGTCTGCTGATACGGCGCCGGGACCGCCGATGCCCGGTGCCGCCCGGCGCGCGTGCCCGTGACACCCCGACGACGACTGCGACCACGCCGCGGTCAGCCGGTCCAGGTAGTCGTACTGGTAACACTGGTAATCACCCGCCACCCACTCCCCGGCCGAGGTGATGTTCCCGTACGAGTCATAGGAATAACCGGTATCGAGATCAGGTTCCAGTTCGCCGACGCCGTCTCCTGCTGCACCCGGCGTCCTGCTCAGCTCGCTGCGTCGCCGTGTCGTACTCATCGAGCAGCCGCGACCACTGAGCCCACGGCCCAGAACCCAGGTCAACCTCGGACGGCAAGCCGGCCGGCGTGTACGCCGCCCGTTCCACGTAATCCGAGCCGCCGCTCCACAGGCTGTACGGCGAACCCAGGTTGTCGTAGCCGTAATGCAGCGTCTCCGCGCTCATCCCGCCCGCCGCCGGGAACGACGCCGTACCCGGCGAACCATCAATGTTGTACGTGTAACCGAACTTGTACGTCGCAGCCAGCCGCCGGCACGCCCGACGGGATCACCCACGACTCCGACGTCGCGTTATAAGAATCGTCGTAACCGCCGATCGACTCCTGCCAATCCTGCCCGCCGGCACCGCTGCCGCCCACATACGAATCCTCGAAGCCAGCTGACCCACCGCCGTCCCGCCGCCCCCTCGCCAGCGAAGCACTGTCATAGGTCCAGTCGGCGAGCTCGTCCGGAGCAGTCTCGCTGGCGCCGCTGGTGGTGTTGTACTCGGCTCTTGCGTCCGGCCGCGTCGTACTTGTACGAGATCTCGTTGCCGGCCGGATCGGTGACGGTGCGTGAGCTGACCCAGATCGTTCCAGCCCTGGACCGTCGTGCCCGTATCGGGATACGTGGCGTAGGTCTGATCGCCGAGCCGGTTGTCGGTGAACAGCCCGTGTTCCCGCCAGGGTCAGTCACCGTCATGATGGTGCCGCCGGTGCTGTCGTAGGCGTAGGCGTAGGCCGTGCCGCTGAAGTCGGCGCTCGGCCTGGGTCTGCTCGATCTGGACGGCGGCCGGACTCGTCGGCGTAGGTCGTCGCGGTCGTCGCCGCCCGACGGCGGGATCTCCGTGGTCTCGTCGCCGTCCGGATCCTGGTACTGGGTGTCCCACTTCTGGGCGCCGTCGGAGTCGAGTCCGACTCGTCTCCCGGCCCGCTCCGTCGTAAGACAGCACCGTCGAGGAAGGGACGGCGGCCTGGGCGGCGATGAACAAGCTGCCTGACGGGGCCGCGCTGACCGTGTAGGGGTTATTGGTCAGCAGCGTGCGGCCCTGCGAGTCGTACTCGGTGTCGCTGACTTCCATGCCGCCGGACTGGCCCTCGGCCGGGGTCTGCGCCTGCGGACGCTGCAGCGAGTCGATACAGCTGGTAGCTGATGACCGGGTTCTCGTCCGGGCCCGTCAGGCTCTTCGTCTCGATCGACGACGGCGTGGTCTGGCTGATGTTGTAGCTGTAGGCGTAGTTCGGAGTCCGTCTCCCGAGCGGGTCGATCCGGTCTGTCCCGGGCGAGCCAGACGTCAGTCAGGTCGCCGAGCGCGTCGTAGGGTAATCGGTCCGCAGGCTGCTCGGTTCGGTGACGTCAGCGGGTGCCCCATTCCGGTGTCAATACCGATGATTGGTCGTCGCCGACGTCGATGCGGTCAGCGGCGACTGAACCTGCTCGTCCGTGGTCGCGTACTCCTGCGACGACTGCGCCTGACTTCGTCCAGGCCGAGCTGTAGGTGTAGATGGTGGGGTAACCGCCGGAGTTCAGGTCCCAGACAACGCGGCCGTAGGTGTCGTAGGCCTCGCGCGACTGCACGACCCAGTGGTTGCCGCTTTCGTCGTCGGTGGTCGCGGGGGCCAGGATGTCGGTCTCGGTGACGTCGCCTTCCCGCGGCGCGTTGGTGAAGCTCAGCCCGTCGTACAGGTACCTGGTGTCCGAGATCGTGACCGCGCCGCTGCTGCTCCGAGCAATACCCCTCGGTGGTCGTCACTTCCATCGGGTAGTTGACGAGGCCGTTGTAGCTGTTCGTGAAGTACTGAGTAGTTCGTGCACGTCGCCTGGGCCGGATCGGCGGTGTCACCGAGGTCGCTGACGTCCAGGAGCCGACCGTAGCCGAGTCCCAGGTGTACGACGGTCTTGAGCTGGCGCTGCGCCTCGTCGCCGTCTATCCAGGACGTTCTCGCCGCCAACGGGGACAGCGTCGTGTACGTGTCGGTCTCGCCGGTCTCGGTCATCTCGGCGTAGTTGGACTCGCCCCACGGCTGCACCGAGGAAGTCCCGGTCGGCGGCGACACCCATGGCCAGTTGACCTGGTCAGATACCGTTCCCGGTCCCGGCCCACTCGGTGCTGTGCAGCCCGTTCCAGACGACCTTCTCGAGCAGGAACCCGCTCAGCGCGTTATTGTCGGTCACCGAGTCGGCGGGGTTACCAGGACCGGCCTGCAGGGCGTTCGTCGGGTCCTGCGGCAGTGATCTGTCACCGACGCGGTGGTCCAGCCGCTGTTGCACGACGAGCACGGCAGCGGGTCGCCATCCATGCCGGCCAGGTACGTGTAGTCGGTCTCCGACTGATTGGCGCCCGGCGCCGCTGATGACGCTGGACATAGTTGTACCCGCGCCACTGCGCCCAGGACTTGTCCTTGCTCGGCACCAGGTCGTTGTCGGTGTCGTAATGCCAGTTCGCGCCCGCTGTCCTGCGCGCCGCAGTGGAAGCTATCGCAGTACTTGTACGTGGTCGGCATGACCTGGCCGCCGCCGGTCGGGTCGCTGACCGTGACCGCCCCGACGGTGTACTTGTAATACCAGAGGTTCGTCGGGTTACCGCCGAAGTCGCCGCCGGTCCATTTCTGCGGGAACAGGGCAGCGTGTTGCCCCAGATGGCCGCGTCGCCGAACAATTCCGAGGGGTTGCACTTGCCCGGGTTGTATGAGACGTGGGTCCGGCTGCCGGTTTCAGAGAGGATCGAGGTGAGCCGGTACCGGTACATCAGCGGGAAGCTCTCGCCGTAGTTGACCCGGTTGTTCATCCCGGTCCACCCGAACTGGACCGGCGGCCTGGTCGCCCCGCTGCCGCCGACCCAGCCCTCGTGCTGGACGGTCGCGAGTACCAGGTCCCAGTTGACGTCTCCGGCCAGCCAGTCGTAGCCGAGCGTCCAGCTATCCACCTCCTCCGGGTTGTCCGCGCCCTGCTCGACCTCGGTCTTGACCTTGTAGAGCATCTGGGTATCGAAGAACGCCTGCGCCTCGTGCTCAGATCCGGTACAGCCGGACGCGGTCGCGCAGAACAGGTCCCACGGCGTATCCGGCCAGACCGACTTGTTCAGGCTGTTGTTGCACTGGGTGATGGTGCTCGAGTTGCCGTAGTTGCTCGGCGTGTACAGGGAGCACCGGCCGGCGTACCACAGCGAGACGTGGAACGCCTCGGCGGTGTACACGTTCTGCGAGCCGGTAATGTCCTGCATGCCGTAATAGATGTCGGTCAGCGTGCCGCCGGTGTCGTACTGGTCGGCAGTGCCGTAATGGCTGGTGACGGTGCCGTAGCTGCTGACGTAGGCGTACGAGTCGGTGGCGTAGTAATTGGTCTCCGGGTTGTAGAAATACGACGTCGAGTTGCCGTTCGGATCGACGACGAGGTCAAGGTTCCAGCGCCACGGCATGTTCGTGCACACCGAGCCGGTATAGCTGCCGGGCGTGTTGCACGGGTCGCCGCTGCGGATGCCGAACACCGGCATCGTCCACACCGAGTTCGTGACCGGGTCGCTGCTGGTGTAGCCAGGAAGCTGGTTCAGCCCGTAGTAGTACTGCGTGCCATCGGGGGCGATGACCTCCCAGTAAGAACCGTTGTAAGCGCCGTTGTTCGCACCGGAAAGGAACTTGACCGTCGACCCGTCGTCGGATGACAGGTGCCAGCTCGAATCGGACGGGTCGTAAATGAGCTGGCCCGAGTGCCCGCCGGACGAGATGTAGGCGTTCAGCCCGTCCCAGCACTGGTCACCGGTCTGCTCGTAGGTCGGCTGGCCGGTGTTCGTGCTGCCCGCCTTGATCAGGTCACCGCACGAGGTGTACTTCCGCTCGATGAACCCGCCTGCCCCGGCCAGCGAGAATCCCTCGCCGAGCTGGCCGGGCTGCGAGTTCGACTGCGCGGTCTCCCCGTCCGTACCGCTGGAGTCGTAGTCCAGCGACAGCGACGGTGCCTTTCCGGCGATGGGCGGCGGCACCCGCAGCGGGTAAGACCAGGTGAAGTCCCCGGTCTGCAGCCCGACCTGCCACAGCGACGACGGCGAAAGCGACGTCGCCTTGTAATCGCCGGTGCCGCCCGACGTCGTGGACGCGATCGCGTACACGTAAGGCTGCGCCGCACCGTCCGCTTCCCAGCCAGGAGCGGCGTTAACGGTGGCGGTGATCTCCTCCGTCTTCGAGTCGCTGGTGAACCCGACCGGCGCCATGCCCCGGCAGGCCGCCCGCCCGGAGTCGTCAACGCGCAGGCTGGCATCTCGAACAGCGCCAGCCGGGCGCCATAGCCCGCGCCGAACTCGCCCGCGATCCGCGGATAGTTCACCCGTACCTTGACCTTGCCCGCGAGCACCGCGCCATCGGCCCTGGTCAGTTCGAGCAGCATCCCGTCCGAGCCGGCGGCGACGGTCTGCCCGTGGCTGGCCACGCCGACCCGCACCGACCGGACCGGCGAACCGCTCACCGAAGCGACCTGGACCGGCAGCCCGGCCACCGCGACCCAGCGGCCAGCACCGGCCCGCGACCGCGTCCGCGCCCCAGAAGTCACGTCACCGTCCCCGACCCGGCCGCCGGCCAGGCCCGCGCGCGCCCGGGCTGCCCGAGCTGAGAAGGCCGGATCAGGCGAGGCAACGCGACCGGGCTCGCGTAATGCCCTGGCACGGTCTTGACCTTCGCTGCCGGCGCCTCAGGTGATGCCGCTTCGCCAGCGCCGCCGCGGCCTTCGAGCCTGCCGCCGCCGGCGGCGACCACGAGCCGCCGGCCAGTGCCGGCGGTCGGCCGGCCTGGACGCGGCCAGCGCCGCGCCAGTGCCCTGACCCGCCAGCACGAACACCGCGGAAACGACCGCCAGCAGCTTCCCGGTCCGCCGCCCGCGCCCTGCCCTGGATACGCCCATTCCCGTGCTTCCTCTGCTCCCTGGTCACGTGAACTTTCATACGCCGGCCGAGACCACGGCCAGGGCTATGGATAGGACTGATTCAAGGCTGAGCAACCGTCTCCGCCGGCACCGTCATAAAGGTTCTGAACGTCAGGACTAGATCCGCCCGAACCGGTGTTGAGCACGCCGTAAAAGACGCACAAGTCAGAGACCGAGCCATCGAAGTAATCAGAGGGCGCTCCGCCGCTCAGGTCAGCCCCGATCCGGAATGACCCGGAAGCCGGCACCGACCACGGCGACGCCGACGCGGTCGGGGGGCTAGTGACGTTGCCGTTCACGTAGAGCGTGAGGGTGCCGTGAGCGGCATTGAACACGCCGGTGAGCTGCGTCCAGGAGTTGAGGCTCCCGCTGGCCGACGCCGCCACGATCGACCACGACGCCGACGACGAGTCGGACTGCGGCATCGCGAACTCCCAGCACGGACAGGTCACCCCGCCGGTCGTGCCTGACTTCTGATAGCCAAGCCGGAACCCGCTCACGTGCGCGGCGTCCTGAGAGACGGCGATGCACAACCCGGTGCACGAACTCGGGTACATCCAGGCGGAAACCGAGAAACTGTCGTGTTCCCCACCATCGGCACGCCGGTGACGGCCGAGTCCGAGCCGTTCAGCGCCAGCGAGCAGTTATATTGGGCCGGACTTTCGGTCGCCGAGCCAGGACAGCCGAACGACGCGCCGCTGACGCTGGCATTGGGCGTGCCGGCAATGGTGGCCATATCGGTGGCGTTGTTGTTGAGCTTCCACCAGCCGAGGGTGGCGATGTTCCCCGTCGCCGTCGTGTCGATGCGGAACGGGCCGTTGACAAAGCCGATGTTGCCCGCCTCGTCGACCGCCGCGACGTACAGGTCCTCCTCGGCCGAGGTGAACGGCACCAGCGTGATCGTGGCCGGGCCGCCTTCATACTGGGCCTGCACGTAGGTCGCCGGCCTGCGCGTCGTCGATCCCGTAGTAATAACCGGCCACGTCATTCAGGCCGAGCCCTGGATCGAGGTTCGAGGGATCGGTGAACGTGAACGAGCCCGGCGTGCCGACCGGATTGGCCGGCCGGCCCCGAGGTGTAGTTCGACGACGTCACCGTCGGCTCAAACGGCGCGTCTGGATCGATCCACAGGTAGCACCACGGCGAACTTGGGCCGGTCAGCGCCGGCACGGTATTGCCGATCGGGTCGATCACCGGCAGCGTGCTCGCGGACGCCTGCCATTTGTACTCGTCATCGGGAGTGCCCGCCCGCGAGGCCGTGAACAGCGTGGGCGGCGACTGCCACACCCCCGAAGAGGACACCGTGACGCCATTGAGGACCGCGCCGATGGCCCCGGAAGGTAGCGGTGCCGCGGCCAGCGCCCAGCCCGTGCCGTTCCAGCGGCCGATCAGTCCCCGGCTCTGCCCGCCCGGCCCGGCCCGCCCGGCCTGGTAGGCGCCGACCGCCCACGCACCGCGAACCGGGCTGGCGGCGACCGCAAGCAGCCTGCTCCCCTGGTACCTGCCGGCACCGGCCACCGGGCTCAGCTGCCAGGAACTGCCATCCCAGTGCTCCGCCAACGCCGTCGTCCCCGACCAGCCGACCGTCCATGCGTCTTCGAACGAAAGCGCCGCGACCGCAGCCAGTTGCCCGCCCGCCGATCGCCCGGTACCTGGCGTGCCCGGCTGCGGGCTCGGCACTTGCCGCCAGAGCCGGGCCGTTCCAGTGCTCGATCAGCGGCTCGGTCCGCGACCCGGCCGGATCACTGCCCACCGCCCAGGCGTCACACGAGGAAGTCGAGGCCACCCCCGCGAGGAAACTCCCGGCGCCATCGCCGGCCGATCGGCTTCACCGTGGCGCATTTCGGCCCGCTCGCCGCTGGTACCGCGACCTTCGCCTGAGCCGGGGAAGGATCTGGGAACAGGGAAAACAAAAGGCCAGTGACGACCAGCAGGCACATCGTCGGAAACCCGCGCCGACGCCCGGACCAGAAAAGAACACATTCCAGACCTCGTCATATGCGGGTCCCTTTTCACTTAGTAGCGCCACAGCCTCAGCTAAACGACGACGCCCGAACAGTAACGATACGTAGCGTTTCCTGTCAATGACGGTCCTAAGTTACAAATTGTTCGCTCACGTAACTCAGTGAGAACAAGCGAGGTCGCGCTGGCGGGGGGCGGCGGGACGGCGGTCGGCCAGCCCGCTTCCGAGGATTCGTTCGTGGGCGGCAGCGGTGCCGGCGGGCAGGATTGGCAGGAGTCGATCGGCGGTTACGACGATTCTTATGACGCGACGTCGGAGTCGTGGGTGATCCCGTCGGGCGTGCCGGGCGGGCTGGCCTGGCACGTACAAGTTCGGTTACACGTACAACATTGATGGTTCGCCGGGTACGGCGTCGTTCCCGGCGGCGGGCGGGATGAGCGCGGAGACGCTGCATTACGGCTACGACAACCTGGGTTCGCCGTACAGCCTGTGGAGCGGCGGCTCGGATTACGTGGAACGGGCGGGCGTACACGCCGGCCGGGTTGCCGGCCGAGGTCGACCTGGGTTCTGGGCCGTCGGCTCAGTGGTCGCGGCTGCTCGATGAGCACGACACGGCGACGCAGCGGCTGACCAGGACGCGGGTGCAGCAGGAGACGGCGTCGGCGAACTGGAACCTGATCTCGAATACCGGTTACTCCTATGACTCGTACGGGAACATCACCTCGGCCGGGCAGTCGGTGGCGGCTGATCACCAGTGTTACCAGTCGACTACCTGGACCGGCTGACCGCGGCGTGGTCGCAGTCGTCGTCGGGGTGTCCGGGCACCGCGCCGGGCGGCACCGGGCTCGGCGGTCCCGCGCCGTATCAGCCGACGCTGTCCTATGCACCGGCGGGACGGCGAACGGCAGCGCTCAGGGCACGCGCGGCAGGTCATGACAACACGCTGATCTCGGGCCCGTCGTCGGCGCAGGCCTCGACGGCGATGGTCTATCCGGATCCGTCTGACGGCGCGGCCCGGTCGCACGCGCCGTCGAGCGCGGCGGTCACGGCGGGCGGGCAGGTTTCGAAGACGAGTTACACGTGGAACGGCGCCCAGCCTGGTGACCTGTCGCTGGTCGCCTCGACGCCCGCCGGCGGCACGGCGGCGCAGGTGGCGAGTTTTGACTGGGACGGCAATGGGGTGGTGCCGGGTCATGGTCGTCGTCGGTGACGGGCAGCGGTTCTGGTGCGGTGACGACGCATTACTGGTATGACGCGGACGGGAACCTGCTGATGCAGCAGGACGGGCCTGGCGGCGGTGCTGTACCTGCCGGGGGAGGACGTGGCCTCGAGCGCGGGGAACATCACCGCGACCCGGTATTACGCGTTCGGGGGGCAGGTTGTCGCGGCGGCGGCGGCGAACCCGGGCGGGTCGAAGCTGGTGTCGTGGCTGTTCCCTGATCCGCTGGAGACGGCGACTTCGAATGCCAGTGCCTCACTCTGGCGGCCAGCCGTATTACCCCGTCGGGGGTACTTCTGGCGACCACGACGTCCGGGTCTGGTGTGGCGGCGTGGCCGGGGACGCGGGGGTTTGCCGGGGGGACGGCGGATGTTACGACGGGGCTGACGAATTCGGTGCCCGTGAGTATGACCCTGCGGTTCCCGGGTTCTTGTCCCTGACCCGGTGCTGACGGCGGCGGATCCTGCTGATCTTGACCCCTATGACTACGCCTACGGCAACCCGGTCACTAATGAGGATCCTTCGGGGGACCGGCCGACGGGGGCGAATACCTGCCGCTCAGACGAGGACGACTGCTCGACCGTGTCGCCGGACCAGCCGTCGCTCAACCTGACCGATGTGGCCGAGGGCGCTCTCGATGGCCTGTATGAGACCGGGGCCGGGATCCTGGCGATGGGCGCGTACGGCCAGGGCGAGTACGGGCTCGCGAAGTCGATCAGCAACTCGCCGCCGCCGTTCGCGAACCGGGATCCGGATAATCCCACTTCACCCCCGACGCCCAGCTCGCCGCCGAGGCCGCTGAAGCAGCCGCTGCCCAGGGCGCGTTCTGGGAGATGCACGATTTGCTGCTACGCCATCAGGACCGCCTCCAGTTGCGCGACCTGATCCGCTACGCCGGCGATCTCCGGCTCGACAGCGAGCGATTCGGTGAGCACCTCCGCAAGCGTGCTGGCGCCGCGCGGATCGCCGAGGACATCGACTCCGCCGACCTCAGCGGTGTCTCCGGCACCCCGACCTTCTTCATCAACGGCCGCCGTCACTACGGCAGCTACGACATCACCGCACTGACGACCGCCGTCCTGGCCGCCAAAGCCGCCGGCATCACCCCACCCGCCCAACCCAGACACCGCAGCGGGCCCGGCGACGATCAAGGCCACTGACTCCACGAGAAGGCAAGGGACACCCAGCGTTACCCTGATCAAAGCCGGGCCGGGCGGTCGGGAGGGGAGCGGATCTCGATCAGGGCGGCGGCGAGAGTACTGACTATTGCGACAGTAATTACCGGGGCCAGGAAGGCCAGGTGGGTTCTGGTGCCCCAGATGCCGTCTGGCAGGCCGAGGAGCACGGCCAAGCCGATCACCCAGAAGCCGGTGAGCGCGGCCGGGATCCACCGGCCGGTCAGCACAGCGCAGCACGGCCCGGCGATCAGCAGCCCAATCAGTATGACGCGGTGGCCAAGCACGGCGTCAATGATCGCGATGGCGACCGATATCTCCAGGCCGAGGAACCAGAGCTTCCTGACCGGCCATCCGGGCACTAGCGATTTCCTTCCCTTCCATGACCCCGAGCCAGCAGGGAACCGGGGATCCGCAGACGGCGGGTAATCGTTGACGGTGATGCAGGCCGACCGGGTCTGGTCTGCGGTTTCCCACCCCGGCGCGACAGCCGGGATGGGATTCCTGGCCAAGCCGCGCCCGGATGCTAGCAGGACACCGGACAAGACCGCAGCCGCCGTGCCGACCGTGATGACTGTCCGCGACCAGCCGGGCTCGTGTGCCGGGATGAGGAGAGAGCCGGTGAAGACAACGTAGGCGGCGATGATCAGGATGCCGGTGACGCGGCCGATGCCGCGGTCGCGGTAGGCGACGGCGAGCGTCACGGCCGTGAGTCCGACGTACCACGCGGTTATCAGCACCGTCTGGCCGGCTCGCGGCCCAGGCCGATCACGGTGGCCGGAAGGAGCAGGCCAAGGGCGATGTTGAGCGTGTTGCTGTTCAAGGCGGTGCTCAACGTCGCCGCCCCCCGCCCGCGTGCCGCCAGGTAGACGGCGGCGACCGCGTTGGGCAGGCTCGTCACGGCGGCGAGCACGAGACCGCCGACAACGATCTCCGGTATCGCGAACTGGCTTCCGAGCGCGGACGCGGCGCGCTCCATCGTCACGCTGGCTATGACCACCACGAGCAACGCCACCGCGGCAATGGCCACGTCCTGCCAGCGGCCACGACGGGGCCGGATAGCCTCCTCAAGCTCCGATTCCTCCTCCGTGACGGCCGACCGGATCCAGGAGATCCATGACCGGGGAAGCCGGAGACGCGCAAGCCGCCGGTCGCCGGCACCCAGCGCAACCGCGTACAGCACCACGGCGCCGAGCACGAGGGCGAACCCCGCGGCCGGCGGTACCACGCCGGTCACGACAACCAGGCAGATGGCGGCCACGGTCATGGCGACCGTCCCGCCCAGGACAACCACCTTGCGGTGCAAGCGGACACGGCCGGCGACGACCGCGCCAAGACCGAGCAGGGCCGCCAGGTTGAACACATTCGATCCGATGACGACACCGGCGCCAAGCCGCTGCTGATGACCGGCGATCGCAGTCACCGCAGCAGTGACCTCTGGTGCATCAGCCGCCAGGGCCGCCACAATGCCGAGCAGCGCCTCAGACAGTCCCAGCCGCTCCCCGACCCGCTCCAGCCGGGACACCAGGACCCAGCTCACGGCCAGGCTGACAAGTGCACCCGCCACGAAAGCAGGAACAGCGACCGCAACCGGCATCCAGTGATCCTAACCGCGCAACCATCCCGTGCACATGGCCGGCTGTGAGTGCACAGCTCTGGTCACGGCCGGCCTCCAGGTCGGCGCAAGGCCGGCCTAGCCCGGCAGGCGTCCTGGAGCGGTGGCGCTGCCCACGATTGCCGGCCGCACGAACTTCGGTGCCTTCGGCAGCGCGGTGTGCACGATCTCCGTGACGGTGAACCCCGCGTCCCTGATGGAGTCGAGCGTCGGGCGGTTGCAGTCACAGCCGACAACGAACCGGCTGATCCCGGTGAGCCGGTCCTGCGTGCGGGCACGGTGCGGGTCACCGGAGCGCACGTGCTCAATGAACAGCAGCCTCCCGCCGGGCCGCAGCACACGCCGTAGCTCCCGCAGCGCCTGCGGCTGGTCGTTCACCCCGCACAGCACCAGCGTCGACACCGCTACGGCGAAGCTGTCGTCGTTGAAGGGAAGGTCTTCGGCCGGCGCCCGCACGACCGTGACCGCCGACGCCTGTGCGGGGACCTTGCGCTTCAGGCGGCGCAGCATGGAGGGTTCGGGCTCCGTCATGGCCACCGACTCGACCGCTTCGCTGTAGAAGGGCAGGTTGGCGCCGGTCCCGCCGCCGATCTCGAGCACCTTCCCGCTCGCCGCGGTGAGCAGGCCTGCCCGGAGGGTGCGCAAACCGGCCTTCTCGACCCTGGCCATCTGGCGGTCGTACGTCATGGCGAAGAGTCTGCTCCGGAGAGTCATGCCGCCTCATCTCCTCGTGATCGCGATCGCGATCGCCCCGTCGTTGCCTCGCGAGTTCAGATCGTCATACCCGTGTCAGGCCTGCTCATGGCATTAGCGACCGAAGCCAGGTCTGGGCGTCCTCACAGGTCAGCGATGGCCCGATCAGACGATGGCAGGTTCGGCGGGGCTGACCTCTACCGGGTTGAGGCTGGCGACCGGGGCCAGAGCGGGTGAACGGACGGCCGGGGCGTTGCCGAGCGGCGCGAGGTGCGGGCGCTTGGGTAGCAGGCCGTCGCCGCTTGAGACGCCGTGCAGGCGCCGGCTGACATACGGCGCCGCGTGCTCGGTGAGCCATTCGACGTCACTCCACCGGTTGGCCAGCCAGGCGCCGAACCCTAGCCGGGGCGGCTGGTCCATCAGCGGCCGGCGCCAGTCCTCTCGGACCGGCAGGCCGGCTACCTCGCAGGCGAGCAGGGCGACCCGGCGGTGGCCGTCGGGAGACAGGTGCAGCCGGTCTGAGGACCAGAGCCGGCGATCGGTGAGCACCCGCATCGGCCAGAGGTCCGCGAGCAGGCAGTCATACTTCAGCGCGATCACGCGGAGGTGCATGCTGAACACGGCGGCCTTGCCCCTGATCAGGCGGAGCACCGGAAACGCCGTCGGGTCGAAGCCGGTGAAGATCATTACCTTGCTTCCCGCCGAGGTCAGCCTGGCCACGGCCGACTCGAACGTGTCGGCCAGAGCATCGGGGTCGGTGCGCGGCCTGAGCATGTCGTTGCCGCCGGCCGCGAGCGTGACCAGTTCGGGAGCCATCGCGACCGCGAGCGGTACCTGCTCGGCGAGTACCTCGCTGACGAGCTTGCCGCGGATCGCCAGGTTCGCGTACCTGAGCTCGGGCTCGTGCCAGGCAAGCTCGCCGGCGAACCGGTCGGCCCAGCCCCGGCAGCCGGTGCCGTCGCCGGCTGGATCGCCGACACCCTCAGTGAAGCTGTCGCCCAAGGCGGCGTAGGACCCGATCTCCCGCATGCTCGCTATCCCCCCGTTTCAGCTGCGTCAACGCTGGGGGATTACCCAGGCACGCACCCGTCTCACCGCGCTAGAGACAGCCGGGACCAGACTTTGGCCGGCCTCGGACCATCGCTATGCAACCTCTTTGCATGGAGTTCGTTAGGAATCGCACTGGCCCCGCATGGGGCTCGCTTGGACGCGGTATTTCGCCAGTTCGGAGATGTTTACTGATCCAGTCCTATGGACGCGCCGAAGGAGGCACCATGTCCGATTTCCTGTACATCGGGCTCACCATCGTGGTTTTCGCGGCTCTCTTCTTGCTCGTGAAGGGGGTCGAGCGCTTTGAGCGCTAATAACTGGCTCGGACTAATCGCCGGTATAGCCCTGACCGTCTACCTATTCCTCGCCCTAGTGTTGCCGGAGAAATTCTGATGTCTAGTGCCCTCGCGGGCTGGCTTCAAGTCGGCCTGCTTGTCGTTGCGCTCGCTGTCTGCTATGTGCCGCTTGGCAATTACATGGCGCGGATCTTCACGACCGATAAGGACTGGCGAGTAGAGCGCGGCATCTACAAACTTATCGGCGTTGACCCCAAAGCCGATCAGAAATGGTCCGCTTACCTGCGCAGCATGCTGGCATTCTCTGCCGTCAGCGTTCTGTTCCTTTACGGCATCGAGCGCCTGCAGAAGTACCTGCTGCTCAATGTCTTTCACCTGCCGAACGTTCCGCCCGCCGTCGCGTGGAACACCGCCGCGTCGTTCGTGACGAACACGAACTGGCAGAACTACTCGGGCGAGTCGACGATGAGCTACCTGACGCAGATGGCCGGGCTCGCCGTCCAGAACTTCCTCTCGGCCGGCGTGGGCCTGGTGATCGCGATCGCGCTGATCCGCGGGTTCGTCAGGCAGCGCACGGACCGGCTCGGCAATTTCTGGGTCGACCTGACCCGCTCCGTTCTCCGGCTGCTGCTCCCGCTGTCCATCCTGGGGGCGATCGTGCTGCTCGCCACCGGCGCCATCGACAACTTCGCGCATTACCACACGATCACCACGCTGGCCGGAGGTCACCAGACCATCCCCGGCGGACCGGTCGCGTCGCAGGAAGCCATCAAGGACATGGGCAACAACGGCGGCGGGTTCTTCAACGCGAACTCCTCCCATCCGTTCGAGAACCCGAACGCCTTCAGCGACATCTTCGAGATCTTCCTGCTGCTGCTGATCCCGTTCGCCACCCCGCGCACGTTCGGCAAGATGGTCGGCGACAACAGGCAGGGCTACGCGCTGCTCGCCGTCATGGTGATCATCTGGCTCGGGGCCGTCGGCGGCATCAGCTTCTTCGAAGCGCAGGGTGCCGGCGCCGCGACCCATCTCGCGCACGGCGCGATGGAAGGCGTGGAAACCAGGTTCGGCCGACCAGCGTGCTCGCTGTTCGCGGCGTCCACAACAGTGACTTCGACCGGGTCAGTGAACTGCTTCCACGACTCGCTCACGCCGTTCGGCGGCGGCATCGCGCTGTTCGACATCGCCCTCGGCGAGATCGCGCCCGGCGGCATCGGGGCAGGCATGTACGGCATCCTCGTGCTCGCCATCGTGACCGTCTTCGTCGGCGGCCTGATGGTCGGCCGGACGCCTGAGTACATCGGCAAGAAGATCAGGCCGGTCGAGATGAAGTACGCGGCGCTGTACTTCCTTACCCTTCCCGTGGTCATCCTGACCTCGGCCGGACTGTCACTCGGCCTGCGCAACTGGCCGTCACCGACCACCTCGCCGCTGTCGTCCATCCTCAATCCAGGGTCGCACGGCCTGACCGAGATCATGTACGCGTTCACGTCGATGGCGAACAACAACGGCTCCGCCTTCGCCGGGCTGACGACGAACACCATCTGGTACAACACGATCGGCGGCGTCGTCATGTTGCTCGGGCGGTTCGCGCCTGAGATCTTCGCTCTCGGCCTCGCGGGCTCCCTCGCCAGGCAAGGAAGAGTGCCAGCCAGCGTCGGCACCCTGGACACCAGGAAACCGCTCTTCGTCGGCATGCTCGTCGGCGTCATCCTGGTGCTCGTCGGCCTGACCTACTTCCCCGCGCTCGCGCTCGGCCCATTCGCAGAAGGACTGCACTGACATGTCTGTCGCAACCTCGGACACGGCTCAGGGCACCCAGCTCCCCGCCCCCGCACCGAAGAGAACAGTCGCCGGCGGCCTGCTTGACCCCAAGATGCTGTGGAAAGCAACCCCGGACGCCTTCAAGAAGCTGGACCCGAGGGTCCAGGTCAAGAATCCGGTCATGTTCGTGGTCGAGGTCGGGGCTGCCCTCACGACCTACACCGCGATCACCTCACCTTCCATTTTCAACTGGACGATCGTGGTCTGGCTGTGGCTGACGGTGGTCTTCGCCAACCTGGCCGAGGCGGTCGCCGAAGGCCGGGGCAAGGCGCAGGCTGAGACCCTGCGGCGCACCAAGCGCGAGACCATGGCCCGCCGCCTGATCGGCTGGCAGCCGGGCCAGGCCCCGACCCAGGCCCGAGAGGAAGATGTATCAGGCACCCAGCTCACTCTCGGCGACTTCGTGGTCGTCGAGGCCGGGCAGATCATCCCCGGCGACGGTGACGTCGTCGAGGGCGTCGCCTCGGTCGACGAGTCGGCGATTACCGGCGAGTCGGCCCCGGTCATCAGGGAGTCAGGCGGCGACCGCTCCGCGGTCACCGGCGGCACCAAGGTGCTTTCTGACCGGATCGTCGTGAAGATCACGTCCAAGCCGGGCGAGACCTTCATCGACCGGATGATCGCGCTGGTCGAAGGCGCCCAGCGGCAGAAGACGCCGAACGAGCTGGCGCTGAACATCCTGCTCGCCTCGCTGACCGTCATCTTCATGCTGGCCGTGATCACGCTCCAGCCGATGGCATTCTACTCGGGGGCGCCGCAGAGCCTGGTGATCCTCGTGGCCCTGCTGGTCGCGCTCATCCCGACGACGATCGGCGCGCTGCTGAGCGCGATCGGCATCGCCGGCATGGACCGGCTGGTGCAGCGCAACGTGCTCGCCATGTCGGGCCGGGCCGTCGAGGCCGCCGGCGACGTGAACACGCTGCTGCTTGACAAGACCGGCACCATCACGATCGGCAACCGGCAGGCCAGCGAGTTCATCCCGGTTAGCGGCGTCAGCGCGGAGGAACTGGCCGACGCGGCCCAGCTATCTTCGATGGCTGACTACACGCCTGAAGGCCGGTCCATCGTGGTACTCGCGAAGGAGCGGTACGGCCTGCGCGAGCGCGCGGAAGGCGAGCTCGCCGGGGCCGAGTTCATTGAGTTCACGGCCCAGACCAGGATGAGCGGCGTCGACCTAGCGGACGGCCGCCAGGTACGCAAGGGCGCCTCGAGCGCGGTCCGCGAGTGGATCAGGCAGTCGGGCGGCACCCCGCCGGACGAGCTTGGGCAGACAGTCGATTCCATTTCGGCCGCCGGCGGGACGCCTTTGGTTGTCGCTGAAAAACGCGCGGGAGAGCCGGGACGGGCGCTTGGCGTCATTTACCTGAAGGACATCGTCAAGCCGGGCATCGCCGAGCGGTTCGCCGAGATGCGCAAGATGGGCATCAGGACCGTCATGATCACCGGCGACAACCCGCTCACCGCTAAGGCCATCGCCGAGGAGTCAGGGGTCGACGACTTCCTCGCCGAGGCCACGCCCGAGGACAAGATGGCCCTCATCAAGAAGGAGCAGGAGGGCGGCAAGCTGGTCGCGATGACCGGCGACGGCACCAACGACGCTCCCGCTCTCGCCCAGGCCGACGTCGGCGTGGCCATGAACACCGGTACCTCCGCCGCCAAGGAGGCGGGGAACATGGTGGACCTGGACTCCAACCCGACCAAGCTCATCGAGATCGTCGAGATCGGCAAGCAGTTGCTGATTACACGGGGCGCGCTGACGACGTTCTCGATCACCAACGACGTGGCGAAGTACTTCGCCATTATCCCGGCCATGTTCAGCGAAGTGATCCCCGCGCTCGGGAAGCTCAACATCCTGCACCTGCATAGCCCGCAGTCGGCGATCGCCTCCGCGATCATCTTCAACGCGCTGATCATCGTCGCGCTGATCCCGCTCTCGCTGCGCGGTGTCAAATACCGCCCCTCGTCGGCCTCGGCCATGTTGCGCCGCAACCTGCTGATCTACGGCATCGGCGGCCTGATCGTCCCGTTCATCGGGATCAAGGTCATCGACCTCATCATTCAGTTCATCCCAGGATTCCGGTGATCGGAAAATGAATCATCTACCCGGCTCAGTAAGGCAGATCATCGCCGCGATACGCGGCTGGCTGATCTTCACCGTGATCTGCGGCCTCGCCTACCCGCTTGTCGTCTTCGGCATCGGCCAGATCGCATTCCACAACCACGCCAACGGCTCATTGGTGAGCTACAAGGGCAAGGTCGTCGGCTCCAGCCTGCTCTGTCAGGAGTTCACGGACGCCAAGGGCAACCCGCTGCCGCAGTACTTCCAGTCAAGGCCCTCAGCCGCGACCAGCGGGGCAGCCAATGACTACGGCTGCGACCCCGTCTACTCGGCCGCGACCAACCTGGGACCCAATAACCCGAGTCTGGTGACGCTAATCAAACAGCGCCAGAAGGCCATCGAGGCGCTCGACCACGTGCCGGCGTCGGCGATACCACCGGACGCGGTGACCGCCTCGGGATCAGGCCTTGACCCAGACATCACGCCCCAGAACGCGGCGATCCAGGTGGACCGCGTTGCCGCGGCCAGGCACGTCAGCCCGGCAGCGGTGCGGACACTGGTCGCCAAGTACACAAGCAGCCGCATCATCGGCATCCTCGGCGAGCCGGTAGTCAACGTGCTCCTGCTCAACATCGCCCTGGACACGCAGTACCCGCTACCGTGAATTTAGATATGACCGACAGCAACTCAACGCAAGTTAGCACCGCCCGCCGCGGTCAGCTCAGGATTTACCTGGGCTCCGCGGCGGGCGTCGGCAAGACGTTCGCCATGCTCGGCGAAGGCCACCGCCGCAAGTCCCGTGGGACTGACATGGTGGTGGCCTTCGTCGAGACGCACGGCCGGCGTCGCACCAGCGAGCAACTGGCCGGCCTTGAGGTCATGCCGCGCGCCAGGATCGAGTACCGGGGCTCGGTGTTCGAGGAAATGGACGTCGACGGCGTGCTCGCCCGGCATCCGCAGATCGCGCTCGTCGACGAGCTCGCGCACACGAACGTGCCTGGCTCGCGCAACGAGAAGCGCTGGCAGGACGTCGACGAGCTGCTGAAGGCCGGCATCGACGTCATCACCACGGTCAATATCCAGCATCTCGAGTCGCTGAACGACGTGGTGCAGAAGATCACCGGCGTGCCGCAGCGCGAGACCATCCCCGATGCTATCGCCCGGGCTGCCGACCAAGTCGAGCTCGTGGACTCAACGCCGGAAGCCCTGCGCCGCCGGATGGCGCACGGCAACATCTACCCGGCCGAGAAGGTCGACGCCGCGCTCAACAACTACTTCAGGGCGGGCAACCTCTCCGCGCTCCGCGAACTGGCCCTCCTCTGGCTGGCGGGCAAGGTCGATGAGGGCCTCAAAAGATACCGCGAAGCCCACGACATCCAGAGCACCTGGGAAGCCAGGGAACGAGTAGTCGTAGCCCTGACCGGCGGTCCTGAAGGCGAGCAGCTGATCCGCCGGGCCGCCAGGATCGCCGCCCGGTCAGTCAACGGGGCGGGCGACCTCCTCGCTGTCTACGTCACCAGGTCAGATGGTCTTACCGGAGCCGACCCGGCCGCCCTGGCCACGCAGCGCCGGCTCGCCGAGTCGCTCGGCGGCAGCTACCACCAGGTCGTCGGCGACAACATCCCCGACGCGCTGCTGGCCTTCGCCCGCGCCGAGAACGCCACTCAGCTCGTGCTCGGCGCCAGCCGCCGCAACTGGATCAGCACGCTGCTGACCGGACCAGGCGTGAGCTGGCGCACGATCCGCGACTCGGGTGACATCGACGTGCACATCGTCACCCACTCGCAGATGGGGCTCGGGCGCGGGCTGCCGACCCACAGGGGCGGCCTTTCGCTGCCGCGCCGACTGGCCGGCTACGGGCTGGCCCTGCTGCTCGCACCCGTGCTCACGCTTCTGCTCGCCAACCTGCGGCCGGACCTCACTCTGACCAGCGAGGTGCTCGTATTCCTGGTCGGCGTGGTCGCGGTGGCGCTGGTCGGCGGGCTGCTGCCGGCTGTGCTCGCGGCTTTGGTTGGCTCGCTGTTCCTCAACTACTACTTCACGCCGCCGTTCTACACGTTCAACATCTCCGACCCCAACAATGCGTTCGCGCTGGCCGTCTTCCTGGTCGTGGCCGCCGTCGTCGCGTCGATCGTGGACAACGCCGCGCGGCGCTCCAAGCAGGCGGTACGGGCGAGCGCGGAATCCGACCTGCTGGTGACGACGGCGGGCAGCATCCTGCGCGGCGAGCAGCCGCTCCAGGCGGTCATCGACCGGGTGCGCGAGGCCTTCGGCATGCACACGGTGACCATGCTGGAACGCGACACCGGCCCGGACGGCGAGCCGCTGCCTGGCGGCGGCTGGCACGTGGTCGCCGCGTCCGGCGAAGCGACCGAGCAGCGGCCGGTGACCAGCCCGGATGAAGCCGACGTGGCCATGCCAGTCGACGACACGCTCATGCTGGCCGCCAGCGGCCGGATGCTGGCCGCCGAAGACCGGCGAGTGCTCGGTGCCTTCGCGACCTACGCGGCGGCGGCACTCGAACAGCAGCGCCTCGCCGAAGCCGCCCAGGCCGCGAGGCCGATCGCCGAGGCCGACCGGATGCGGGCCGCCCTGCTGGCTGCGGTCAGCCACGACCTGCGGACCCCCCTGGCCTCGGCCAAGGCGGCCGTCACCAGCCTGCGGTCAGACGATATCCAGTGGGACCCGCAGGACTACGAGGAACTGCTGGCGACCGCCGATGAGTCGCTCGACAAGCTGGCTAGGCTGGTCGAGAACCTGCTCGACGTCAGCCGGCTTCAGGCCGGAGCGATGTCGGTTTTCCCCCGCCCGGCCGACCTCGGGGAAATTGTCGCCCGCTCGCTCGACGACCTGGGACCGAGCGGGAAGTCCGTCGTGATCGAGATCCCGGCCGATTTGCCGGAAGTACACGTTGATCCAGGAATACTTGAGCGGGTGCTCGCCAATCTCGTAGCCAACGCGCTGCGCTTTTCGCCGGCCGGATCGCCTCCCGTCATCACCGCCAGTTCGCTCGGCGAGCGGGTTGAGGTACGCGTGATCGACCGTGGTCCTGGTATTCCGGCTGATCAGACCGACCGGATGTTCGTGCCGTTCCAGCGGTTCGGCGACACCGACAACACCACGGGAATCGGCCTCGGCCTGGCGCTCTCCCGCGGCCTGACCGAGGCCATGAGCGGCACGCTCGAACCGGAGGAAACCCCCGGCGGCGGCCTCACCATGGCACTGTCGCTGCCGGCCGTCGCCGGCCCGGCCCGGGAACTTCCCGCGCCTTTGCCGGGAACCGGTCCGGTGATCCCCACATGACGCGAGTGCTCGTCATCGACGACGAGCCGCAGATCCTGCGCGCGCTGCGGATCAACCTGCGGGCCAGGCAGTACGACGTGGAGACTGCCCTGACCGGAGCAGGCGCCTTGCAGCAGGCCGCGCAGCACCCTCCTGACCTGGTGATACTCGACCTGGGGCTGCCCGACATGGATGGCGTCGACGTGATCGCGGGGCTGCGGGGCTGGACCGACGCACCGATCATCGTCCTGTCCGGGCGAGCCGACAGCACCGACAAGGTCGAGGCCCTTGACAGCGGCGCCGACGACTACGTGACCAAGCCCTTCGGAATGGACGAACTGCTGGCCAGGATGCGGGCCGCCGTCAGGCGGAGTACCCCCGACGCCAGCGAGCCCCAGGTCAACCTAGGTGACCTGATCGTAGACCTAGCCGCGAAACGGGTGATCAGAACCGCAGCCGCGGCCGGCGAGCAGTCCGACATCCGGCTCACGCCGACCGAATGGCACCTGCTCGAGGTGCTGCTCCGCCATCCGGGCAAGCTGATGAGCCAGCGCCAGCTCCTCGCCGAGGTCTGGGGTCCCGGCTACGCCGACGCCACCGGCAACCTGCGCCTCTACATGGCCCAGCTCCGCCGCAAACTCGAGCCAGACCCGGCCCGCCCCCGCTGGCTGCTCACCGAACCAGGCATGGGCTACCGCTTCCAACCCGACGCCACCTAAACCCCGCCCCCGCGCGCAACCCGCCCCGCGCCAACGGACAAAAGCCCCATAGTGCCAACTCGACGCAACGATGGCCGCCGATGCTGCTCAGCTGGGGCGGGCCACCGCAAGGATGGCCCATGGATGTCGTTCCCGCAGCAACGATGGCCCATCGTTGCGGTTACCGCCCCCGGCCGGACAGCATCCATGGCCCATCGTTGCGGTCCGCCGCGCCGATATGTCCGCTTCGCCGCTGCCGCCGGCCAGCCTGGGTTCGCCACCGGCGGCCAGAGGCCCCGCGGCCGACGCCAGCACGGGTGATTTGCCAGTTTTGCGGCTTGTCCGGGCTGTCCCAGTGCCACCTGGAGGGACTTGAACCTGAACACCAGCCCGTTCTATCCCTTTTCGTCGTTCCGCAGCCGTAAACCACCCCAAAGTGCCCCGCCGCGATCCCGTATCAGCAGGCCATCTAGCGGCCGGTCTGGCAAGTCTTGTCATTGACTACGTAGAGTTATCGAAAACTTCCAGCAGATAGGACGCCAAAGCGCAAGCATCGGTTACATGAGTTTTCGAATCCATGCTGCTGTACTGGTCGGACTCGGGAGTATATTGGTTGGCGGATGGTCGGTTGACCCTTCCTCAGCCAATACCCACCGGTGGCGGAGCGTCACCTTTGATGGGGTAAGGCTCAGCATCCCCGCGAACTGGCCCGTAATCAGGTTCGCGAAGCATCCGACCGCCTGCCCCCGCCTGGATGTGCACGCGGTGTACCTGGGCACGCCAGGACCCGACCCGATCTGCCCGGCCGGGCTGGTCGGCAAGACCGAGGCGGTCATGATCGGCCCGCTCGGCCAGGCCGGCCGCCACCATCAGGCCGTCCGCCAGCCGACCGGGGACCAGCCAACGCGGAAAACCAACGGTGGCCAGGCGATGTCCCAGTCAAGCCGGGTCATCCCTTCCGACCGCGACTGGAGCGTGAGCCGCACCATCACCGACGTACTGCGCGGCGTCGGCGCGCAGGTCAGCATCTCCTACGGCACCGACCGGGCCATGGCGCTGCGAATCCAGTCCTCGGTCAGGATCACGAAGCGAACCAAGGCCGCCAGTTCAGCAGCGGCAACCGATTTCACCGAGCAGGCAGTCCTAGCCAAGCAGCTAAGCCAGCCCAAACACCCCAGCCAGGCCAAGCACCCCAGCAAGAAGTCCGCCGGCCAGGGCATCTTCACCGGCAAGGGCTTCGACGCCTGCGCCGCGCCGAGTGCGAGCGCGATGACCGGCTGGCTCAGCTCGTCTTACCGCGCGGTCGGGATCTACATCGGCGGCGCTAACCGGGCGTGCGCCCAGGCGAGCCTGACCTCGTCGTGGCTGACCGGGATCGTCGCCCAGGGCTGGCACTACTTCCCGATCTACCCGGGACTCCAGTCCAGTTGCGTCCAGGCATCGGGCGACGCGACCATCAACACCGCCCAGGCCAGCCAGGAAGGCAAGTCCGCCGCCGACGACGCCGTGACGCAAGCGACCAGCCTCGGTATTCCGCCGGGTACGCCGCTGATCTATGACATGGAGGCGTACGGCTCGAGTTGCGACTCGCAGGTCACCAAGTTCTTGTCCGCGTGGGACAGCGAAGTCCAGGCTCGCGGCTACGTCTCCGGGGTCTACGAGTCGTTCACGAATGTCGGCGCGCTCGTCGCCGCCGCCGCCGCGATGACCGAGCCGCAGGTCATTTACTACGCCGACTGGGACGGCGCCGACACGACCGAAAGTTCCTACATGCCGTCCAGCATGTGGACGAACCACCAGCGGCTGCACCAGTACCAGGGCAGCCACACGGAAACCTACGGCGGCACCAGCATCGACATCGACTCTGACCGCCTGGACGTCAACCTCGGCAGCAGCACGCCGCCTCCGGCCCCAGGGCCGGCCCGGCCCCGACCGCCTACAGCAGCTTTCGCATCTCGGTAGCCGTGAACGTGAACGGCACCGCCGAGTGGTTCGCCAGGTCAGCGGGCAAGACCCTGCTCCATTCCTGGCAGGCCCCGGTCGGCAGCCTGAACTGGTCGAAGATGCACGCCGTCGGCCGGTCACCCGCCACCATCGCGAGCAACCCGACCGTGACCCCGCTCGCCGACGGGGCGCTCACGATCTTCGCGAGGACCAGCGGAGGCCAGGTCGCGCACGCCTGGCAGCAGGCGGGCTTCCCCAACGACTGGGAATGGGGCCAGCCACTGCCATCGCTAAAACACCAGGTCCGCGCGGGCACCGATCCGGCTTCCGTGCTGCTGCCGCTGGGAGAAGCAGCGGTTTTCCAGACCGGAAGCAACGGCAACCTTTTCGCTATCCGCCAAGAACACCCCAACGCCAACGAACAGTGGAGCAGCTGGCAGAACCTCGGCGGGAAGTGCGCGAGCACCCCGGTGCCCTTGGTGGATGCGAGCAGGGAAGTTGACGTGTTCTGCCGGACGACAGCGGGCTCGGCCGCCGTGATTACCTGGAACGGCACGTCCTGGGGATCCTGGGAGGGCCTGACCGGGAGCCCTGCGAACCTGGCCGGCGTTCCCGCTGTCACGGTGAACGGTTCGGGCCAGGTCGAGTTCTTCTCGGCGACCGCGGCCGGCGGGCTGGCCAGTGCGTGGCAGAACGGCGTCGGCGGGACCTGGACCTGGGCCACCCCGCTGGCCGGCCACGGGGCCATCGCCGGATCGCCGGCCGCCGCGAACTGGCCGGCCGGGCAAGTCATCGTCTACGCCAAGACCTCTAGCGGCCAGCCGGAGTACATCAGGCAAAACGGCAGCGGCGGCGCCGGTTCCTGGGGAAACTGGACAAAGATCGGCGGAGTGCCTGGCGGGGAAATGCTTGGCAGCCCGAGCGGCTGGCTGAACACGCAGGGTGCCGCGAGCGTCGCCGTGATCGGCAAGAACCTCAAGCTGGTCGTGGCCAGCAACACGGGCAGCGGCTGGTCATCCTGGAGCAACGTGGGCAGCGGTTTCTGACCGCGGCCCGCTACGGAAGGGAAACGGTCAGGCGAACAGCGCGACGGCGAGCCCGATCACGATGATCGCCACGACCACCCCGATGACCACGCCGAGCATGCGCTTTGAACCCGGAGCGGGCGGATCTCCCGCCCACGGCTGCTCAGGCCAGGAACCAGAGTCAGTGACCTGCCCGCCAACGGAGCCAGCCGCGAAAGCCCGAAATTCGGCCGTGCTCGCGGAAGCATCCGGAGTCGCCCGAAACTCGCCCGTGGTTCGCGGAATATCATTACCGACATATCGGTCGTCTCGCTCGGACATGATACGACTGTAACCCAAGCCACCGCACTCAACCCCCTGATCACGCACTTCCGTGTTGACCCCGGCGCCAGGGTCGTAGCGGAGGGGAAGGTCGGGGCTGTATTTACCCGGGGGGGCGACCCCCGGACCCCCCGATGTCGGGCCGCCCAAGATGCCGTCTTCCCTCGTCGCTCCTTCGCTCTTTCCTCGCTCCTCAGTCCAGACGGCATCGCGGCCCGACGCTCCGGTGCGCTTACCCCAACCCCTGCCAAACAGCTAGTCCGGTATCAAGGGCAGTATGTCGGCGCGTTCGACCAGCCTCGACAAGACTATGGAACTCCTTGTCCTGACTACGAAAGGTTCGGCTCCTATTCGCTCGACGATTTGCTCGAAGTGCCTGATGTCGGAGGCTCTGATCAGCAGCAGGGCGTCGGCCTCGCCGGTGACCGTGCACGCGCTCACCACTTCCGGGTGCTTGCTGGCGGCGGCGCCGATCTCGCTGGGCGAGGTCTTGCCTCGGCAGAACAACTCGACGTACGCCTCGGTCGTCCAGCCAAGTTCACCAGGGCTGAGCCGGGCCGAGAACCCGGTGATCGCGCCGGCGGCGCGAAGCCGGTCGACGCGGCGCTTGACCGCGGGCGCCGAGAGGCCGACGAGGGCGCCGACCTCCGCGTAGCTGGCACGAGCGTCCTCTACGAGCGCGTGCAGGATCCTGCGGTCAAGCTCGTCGTGGGACATCCGGTTCCTCAGGTTCGGTAGTCACGAGCGCTGCCTTGAGCGCGGCGAGCTCGGCTTCGGTGACACCGTGGCCGGCCAGGTAGCCGGCGATGCTGCCGCCTTTCGCCCTGGCGCGGTCAAGCGTACGCAAGATCAAGTCAGGCGGGCTGGCCATCATGGCCTCGATGAGCTGCTCGGTCAGCCCCGAGTCGGCGCTGATCTGCCCGATCACGGCGACCCCTTCCGACACCAGGTACATGCTGCTCAGCGCGTAGTCGGCGGCGATCACCTCGTCGGGAACCCCGACGGCGGCGAGCGTCATGGCGATGACGACTCCCGTCCGGTCCTTGCCCGCCGTGCAATGGACGAGGCCGGGCAGCGCACCGGGAGTCGCGAGGTGCTTAATGGCCGATCCGATCGCAGGTCCGCGGTTATCGATGAAGAACGCATACACTCCGTCGAGCTCAGGCGGCAATTCACTGAAATCCTTTCCGACGAGAGAAAGGTGCAGGGTACGCGTACCCCGGTCGGCGAAGTCACTAAGCGGGCTCTGGGCGATCATCAGTTCCTCGAGAATCCGCAAGTCGATCACGGTCTTCAGGTTGAGTTCCGCGATCGCGTCCGAGCCGTCGTCATCGACCCTATGCAGCGCGTCCGACCTGAAGAGCGTGCGCCAGGCCGTGGTGCCGCCGCCCTCGACGGGGTAGCCGCCGATATCACGGAAATTCAGCGTGCCCTGGACGCTCAGGTGCCGCCGGCTATCGCCAGAGATACCGAGCATCAAGCTGGCAAAGTCAGGCGCTGGTCGCGCGTCAGCCATTCGCTTCCTCCTGCCTTCGGCACTCAGTGGAACTTAGCGTGGCCGCCCGCGCTGTTGCTCCACCGGGAGTACCCCACGGCTGACCCGGCAAGGCAGACTGGGCAACGGCACATGATCGCGTAGCACGGGAGGCGTAGTGAGCAGGATCGGCAATATGTACGGACCCGATGCCACGTTCCTCGGAGTCGCCAGGGCCGACCTGTCAGATCCTGGTTCCCTCGCCGGGGCTGACGTCCTGGTGATCGGAGCCCCGTTCGACGGGGGGACCTCGCACCGGCCGGGAGCAAGATTCGGCCCTGCGGCCATCAGGCTGACCGACTACCTGCCCCACGACGGCCTGCGACCGCACCTGGCGCTCGGGGTTGACCCGCTCGTCTCGCTGCGAGTCGCTGATGCCGGCGACGTCGAGATGCCGTCAGGAGACACGGAACTCTCACTGCGGCGGCTCGAGGAGGCGGTGCACACGGCCTCGGCGGCCGGCGCCATCCCGGTCATCCTCGGCGGCGATCACACGGTAACCTTTCCCGACGCTACCGCCGTGGCCAGGCACGCGGGCTGGGGCCGGGTATCGCTGATCCACTTCGACGCGCACGCGGATACCGGCAACACGCAGTTCGGATCCTTGTACGGGCACGGGACCCCGATGCGGCGGCTGATCGAGTCCGGCGCGGTGCGAGGTGACCGGTTCCTGCAGCTCGGGCTGCGCGGGTACTGGCCTGAGCCTGAGACGCTGGAGTGGATGGCTGAGCAGAGGATGCGCAGCTTCGAGATGACCGAGATCGTCGCGCGCGGCCTCGACGAGTGCCTGACCGAGGCGTTCGCGATCGCCACCGACGACTGTGATGCCGTGTTCCTGTCTGTCGACGTCGACGTCGTTGATCCAGGGCTGGCACCGGGAACAGGAACCCCAGAGCCCGGCGGCCTTTCCAGCCGGCAATTGCTCGACGCGGTACGGCGCATCGCGATGGAACTGCCGGTAGCGGGAATGGACGTAGTCGAGGTGTCGCCGCCTTACGACCACGCCGAGGTGACCGCGTTCCTGGCCAACCGGGTCGTGCTCGAGGCACTGTCAGGAATCGCCTGGCGGCGCCGGGCCTCAGCAGGCGAACCAGTACGCCGCCCCGAATGGCCCCTCCTACGCGGCCGGTGACCGCACAGCCGCCCCATCTATAAGACCGACCCGGGAATTCGACCGGATCTATAGTTGAAACCATGCTGGACGCGACTCGGCTGCGAGTGCTCGTCGCGGTGGCCAGGCATGGCTCGGTTACGGCGGCGGCGCAGGCACTGAACTATGCGCAGCCGTCCATCAGTCATCACATCGCGAGGCTGGAAGCCGAGACCGGCGCGAAGCTCATGGAACGGGCCGGGCGCGGGGTCAAGCTGACCGACGCCGGCGAACTGCTGGCCGCGAGGGCCGAGGAGATCCTCGGGCGGCTGGATGCGGCCGAAGCGGAACTGGCCACGCACGTGCGGCAACGGCAGGGCCGGGTGCGAGTCGCCTCGTTCGGCTCGGCGATCGGCCCGCTGGTCGCCGAGGCCGCGGTGGCGCTGCGCTCCGAGCATCCCGACTGTGAGGTGCACCTGGTGCAGGCCGAGCCAGCGGAGGCGACGCACCTGCTCAAGACCAGCGAAGTCGACGTAGCGCTCGTATACAGGTACCTGCATGACGGCGCCGAAGGCGCGCCGGCGGACGTTGGCGGAGAACTCCTGCTGACCGAGCCTGTCTACCTGGTCACCGCCGAGTCGGCCGAACCCCAGCTAGCGGCCAGAAAGGACCTGCCCTGGATCGCGGCCGGCGAGCACAGCGCCGGCTTTCTCCTTGACCTGTGCCGCCGCTCGGACCTTAATCCGGACATTTGCCTGCGGGTCGATGACTTCCTGACCGCTCAGGCGCTCGCCGCGGCCGACCTGGGCGCGACGATCCTGCCCGGCCTGGCGCTGCGGGCCGCCAGGCATCCGGGGATCCGCGCGGCCGAACTGCCGGGAGCCAGCCGCGAGGTCCTGGCCATCACGCATCCGAGCGGCACGGCCGGCACGAGCGGCACGGCCGGCAGGCCCGTCACGGCCAGTCTCGTCCAGGCACTGGTCAATGCCGCCGCTCGTCAGGACGTGCCGACCGCGACCTTAGGTGGCCGGAAGGAAGGCGTCGTAGTAGAGGTTGGGTGCGCGCGCACCTAGCCTCGGCAGCAACTCAAGCGCCGCCGCGACCATGGGAGGCGGTCCGCAGACGTAAGCGTCGTAGCCTCGCAGGCTCGGCATCAGCCTCGCCACCGCGTCGGTCACCAAGCCAAATTCGCCCGGCCAAAGGGCACCAGGCCGCTCGACGACCGGAACGAACTCAAGTTCAGCTGACTCCTCGCAGAGTCGGCCGATCCGGTCCAGGTGATAAAGCTCGTCTTGTGTTCGCGCGCCGAAAAACAGCCGCACCGGCCGGCGGTCCCCCTGCGCGGCCAGGTCGGTCAGCATCGAAAGGATCGGCGCGAGCCCAGACCCGCCCGCAATCATGATCATCTTCCGGTAGGACGGCCGGATCCGCAGCAACCCGAAAGGCCCGTGCAACCGCAAGCGATCATCAGGCCGCGCCGATTCCAGATAACCGCAGAAGGCCCCGCCCGGCAGGCGCTTGACCAGCAACTCGACCGTCCCGCTGGCGGCCGGTCCGTTGGCCAGGGAGAACGCTCTGGCCATCGGTGGTTCGGTGCCTGGCACCTCCACGTTGACGAACTGGCCGGCGTTGAACGACAGGACCGGCGGGTCGATCAATCGCAACTCGACGCCGAAGATCGCGGGCGTAAGCCGGCTGACCGAGGTCAGCGTGGCCTCGAAGACCTGAACCCGGTCACCGCCGAAGAACTCGGGCTCGCTCAGCCCCATGGATGACGCGTCGAGCACGCAATCTTCGAGCGGCGCGGACGAGCAGGCCAGGATCCACCCGAGGTCGCGATCCGGCGAAGGCAGCGCGAACGTCGACCCGGAATCCGCGACCTCGCCCGCGACGAGGCGCACCCGGCAGGTACCGCAGCCGCCGAACTTGCACCCGTACCGCAGGTAGAACCCGCTGCGGAGCACCGCCCCGAGAACGGTCTCACCGGGCGCGCACTCGACCTCAGCGCCGAACGGCTCCAGCCTCAGCCGCGGCATTAGCGAGCGGCCCGGCTAGAGGGCATGCAGCGGGTCTTTCACCTCATAACCCAGCTTCCTGATGTCGTCGATGGTCCACATCCGCTCCAGTTCTATGCTCGGCTGGCCGACCAGGGTCTTCCCGTCCTCGCGGAGCAAGCCGAGCTCGATGATCACGTCGGCGAGATCCCAGCCGTGGAACAGGCTCCAGAACTGCTTCCTGCCCGCGTAGACGGTCGGCCACTTCTGGAAGACCCAGGCGCAGCCTTCGCTGCAGACCGCGATCGGTGCTCCTTGGTAGCTGAGGATTTGAGTGTCCGCGATGTCCAGCCTGGGCATGACGCAGGGAAGCTGGCACACCTGGCAGAGCGGCGGCAAGGCGGGAAACTCCTGCAGCATGATCCGGCCGCCAGCCGGATCGGCGAGCGCGGCCGTGCCTTCCCAGTACTGCCCGTAGTAGCCGTACCAGCCTGGATAGTGTTTCTCGAACCAGTCGAAGTCCGGCTGGCGCATCACCGGCGTCCGCCAGAAATTGAGCGGCCAGATCGCGGCCAGCGCGAGCGCGGTCGTGTGATGGAGCCAGTTGACGTCCTGCGCCGCCTTCGCGGCCCGCGAGGGAACCTTGACCCCGAACGGCGTCAGCCGCTCCAGGTAACTGGAGATGAAGTCATCGCCGATCCACTCGTCCCACTGGTCGCGGTACGCCCAGGGCCGGACCGTGGCGCCGTATTCCGAGGTGAACCCGCTGAGCGCGTCGAACTGCCGGTGCCCGATCCAGAAGGAGCGCTCGAGCGCCTCGTTGACCAGCGGGATGTTCTGCTCGACGCTCAGCACCGCCATGAGGGAGCCGTAGCCGTTGGCCATGTGGCGAGCCTCGTCGGACTGGATCGAGAGGAAGGTCGTGGCGAGGGCGTCGTCGCCGTTCGCGACGGCGATCTGCGGGGTCGCCACCAGGAGCGGGTTGGTATAAGCGGTCTCGAGCACCACGTTCAAGTTGATGATGGCGTCGATCGGGTCACCGCAGTTGAACTGCGCGAAGGCGCCGACGCCGATCAGCCCGCCCGGCAGTTCGTACAGGGCCTTCTGGCCGATGTCAAAACCCGCCGGATCAGGCGCGTGCTTGACGTAATAATGCCGCAGGGCCATCTCAAGCTGGGCGTGCCGCATCTCGTCCATCATCTGAGCCTGGTAACCCTGGCGGATTTCCTGGTTCGGCACGGATGAGATCAGCATGCCGCACGCGGACACCGCCTGGAATTCGGCGAGCGTGAGATCGGTCAGCGTGACTTTCATGACCTCGAGAAACCTCGGATCGGTCCGCTCGGCCACGCGCAGGCGCACAGCGGCGTCAAGGAAGCCGTGCGTGCGGTCGTCCTTTTCCGCTTCCATCTTCAGGTAATCGCGCACCAGCGTACGGAACGGGTCCCTGCCTTTCGGCGGGATCACGTACTTGCTCTCGAACTTCGGCCGCTGGTCACCGACCGAGAAGGGCCAGTCATAGCTCTTGGCCTTCTCGTGCACTTCCTCCAGGCTCGCGGGCATGAGCGTTTCCTCTGCTACTTGAAGCGGCCGGGCTGAATATCGGCGAAGATCTGGATCTTGTCGTTGCTGCGATCCATCCGCCCGTAGTAGGTGGTCAGGTTGACCAGGAACATCTCGGTCGTCAGCTTGTGCCCGAGATACTCGCTGACTTTGGCCATATCGAACTCAAGCACGTCATCGCGCTCGATCTTGTAATAGCAGTCGCGGAAGCTGACCGTCGCGTCCGGAATCTCCGCGCGCAGGTATTCAATGACGGCGTCGGTCTCCGCGCTGCCCATCAGGCTGACGCCGACCGTGCGCCGGTCCCGTCCCTGCTTCCACCTCGGCGCCGGACTCACGGTCTCGCTCGCGGTCATCGCGTCGTCCTCTCCCGCTAGCCAATCCCGAGTCCGCCGAGCAAAGCCGCCTGCGCGGCGGCAACCCGGCCGAGCGCGACCTCTCCGTCCTCGGCGAGCGTGATCCCGTCAAGGTCGAACAACGCTGAGGCAGCCGTCGCGGCCGCCAGACTCTCCTCCGTCCACCGGTCCGCCCACCCGGCGATCACCGCCCGGTTAGCCGATCCGTGCTCAGGATCGCTGATCAGGAACTCGACGAAACTCCGGGTCGTGGCCAGCTGACGTTCTGTGTCAACCCGGACGCCGGCGAGGATCATCGGGGTCACCGCGTCGCCGTTGTAGCTGGCGTTCCTGGCCAGGAACTCGTCCTTGACCAGCGACCCGATGAGCGGCTCGAAAGCCAGGTTGATCGCGATCAGAACCTCGGCCCAGTCGTCGGCTGAGTAGATCCGCTCAATGTTCTCCCGCACCGGCCGGAAAATCGGGCCTGACATCCAGGCGTCCTTAGCCTGATCGTCGGTGAACCCCGGCCTGGCCTCCTGCAAGTCGAGCAGCAGCCGCACGACATCCTGCTGATGGCGCAGCTTGTCGGTAGCCTCGAAGGCCAAGGCAAACATCACGGTGTCAGCCAGCGCTTCCCGCACCGAATAACATAAGCAGAGGAACAGCCCGTACTCGGCGTAGGGCCAAGCCGCGTAGTACTTGCCGACCGCCTCAGCTAGCCAGGTCTCATTGACCGACGCCAGTTGCCCGCCCGCCAGCGCGGCCGGGATCAGCCGGTCGAGTGCCTGCTCACCAAAGTTCGACGCCTGCACGTACGGCCGCTGCCAGAGCTGGGCCGGATCCCGCCAGTCCCGCCACCGCGAAGACCGCACCTTAGTCGACTCCTCGGCATAAGGCTCCCGGCCGTTGTCAAACCGGATCGGCCAGCCAACCCTCAGCCACTCTTTCGGCGACGACTGATGGCCAACGGTATAGAGCTCATATTCGGTCGGCCGCCGACCCTGCGGCTGGAACCAGGTAAACGTCCGGTGCCCGATAGCGGGGGCCTGCGGCTCTTGCTCCTGCTGCGTGCTCAAGTTCCGGTTCCTCCCGATGGCTGCCATCCGCGCAATGCAAAAGCAATAAAGGCTAACACGCGAAAATTTACGGCCTAGCAACCAAGATCATCTCTATCCGGCCCAGAGCGCGGGACAGTCACTTTTGACCGGACAGCCACGGCCACCAGCAGAAATACATATTTTCACCCGCCGTTCAACCGCCAAATGCCCACTTTCGCAGGACCAGCACCCAGGCGAACAGCAATGGCACCGCCCAGCCGGCCATTGTCCATATGCCTGAGGGCAATACTTAACTGGCGTGCCAGTAAGCGAGAACTGGTCCCAAATGCGAAAGCACGTCAGATGTGACTGCCCGTGGCCCTGGGCGCCCGACTGCCCCGACCGCCCGGCCGCCCGGCCGCCAACCCCGACCGCCCCAACCGCCCCGACCGCATTGCTGTGCCATCGTTGCGGTGCGGGTGGCGCCAGGCGGCGGATCTTTGACCGCCGCCGAAGTCGATCAACATGGATGCGGGGTTGCACTCAGCACCGGCGCGCCGCCACTCTCGCTTCCCGCAGCAGTACGATCAGCGCGTAATCACGCCGGTGCCGTGCGCGAGATCACAGGCGGGACAACCGGGGACGCCGCCCTTCCCGGTCGCCGGGCGCAACAGTAAAGCCCCCATTACTGTTGCCCGGCAACAGTAAACCCCGCATTACTGTTGCCGGAATCCCGACCCCTCAGCCCCGCCGCACGCTCACGCCAAAAGAAATGCACCCATATCCCACCGTTGCTTTTCTCGCCGGGCGGGCAACCGCGACGGTAGGCCATGGTCGGGTGCTCTTTGGGAGGGATGGTGTCGGCAGCGAGGACGGGCGCACTGGCTCGGGTTCTGCGGTGCGGCCGGTGTTCCTCGTGCGGCTGAAGTGGCTGGTGAGACCCGGCCCTGTCCGGGGATTCCATGATCGTGGAAACCTCGGGTTGTCCCAGCACCCGAGGTTTCCACGATCATGGCCCTCCCGTCCATAAGAGCCCCACCCCTGTCCCAAGGTGCGGTCAGAAACATGCCACGTAGCTTGAGTTGATCATGGAGTGCGGGCTAGCGGCCTCTAGCCAGTGCCCACCAGGACCCGGGCGGGACAAAACGCTCGTAATGCCCGGCCGGCCGCATCGATGGCCCACCGATGCGGTTGCCAGGCGGCGCCGGACCGCAACGATGGCCCATCGATGCTGCGGGAACAGCAACCCTGGGACATCGATGTCGTTAGCCCGGCCCGCCGGCCCGCAACGATGGCCCACCGATGCGGTCACCAGCGCCACCGCCAGCCGGACCCTCAACCCCGCCAGCCCCGGCAGTCACTAAGGGCACGCTAGTCACACCAGCCCCGGTTCACTCCCTGAGGCCAGGCCCATCGTTGTCGCCGTCACGTGGTTAGCAACAGCATCCGTGGGCCACCGTTGCTGCTGAAGAAGTACCGGGCGAGGCGGCGCACCGGACGAGGCGACGCGGCGGGTGGGCGGCGCATCGGGCAGGCGGGCGAAGCGGCGCTGGTCAGATGGCGGTGGAGCGGCCGGCCCAGTACGGCTCGCGCAGCTTGCGCTTCAACAGCTTGCCGCTCGGGTCTCTGGGCAGTTCTTCCACGTAATCGATCGACCTCGGCCACTTCATCTTGGCCAGCCGCCCGTCGAGCGAGGCGAGGATCTCGGCGGTCAGCTCATCGGAAGGCGAGACCCCTTCCGCAGGCTGGACCACGGCCTTGATCTGCTCCCCCCACTCCTCGTCCGGAATGCCGAACACCGCCACGTCGGCGACCTTCGGATGGGTCACGATCTCCGATTCGATCTCGGCCGGGTAGATGTTGGCCCCGCCCGAGATGATCAGGTCCGACTTGCGGTCGCACAAGAACAGGAACCCGTCGGAGTCAAGGAACCCGATGTCCCCCACGGTGAAGTAATCGCGCAGCCGGGAAGCGGCGGTCTTGTCCGGGTCGCCCTTGTACTCGAACTCCATGACGCCCATCTTCATGTAGACGGTGCCAGGCGTCCCGACCGGAACTTCCACGCCATCGTCATCGACCGCGATGACCTCGCTGCCCGGCCAGGCCTTGCCAACCGTCCCCGGCTTGGCCAGCCACTCCTCCGGCGTCACGATTGTCCCGCCGCCCTCGGTCGCGGCGTAGTACTCGTAGACGCAAGGCCCCCACCAGTCGAGCATTTCCCGCTTGATCGGCACCGGACAGGGAGCCGCAGCGTGGATCATCCACTTCATCGACGACACGTCGTAACGGCCGCGCACGTCCTCCGGCAGCGTCAGCATCCGCTTGAACTGCGTCGGCACCATGTGCGTGTTCGTGACCTGGTACCGCTGCACCAGGTCGAGCGCCTGCTCAGCGTCCCAGTTATCCATCATCACCAGGGTGTGCCCGAACTGGAGAGCGCAGCCGCCGAACATCGTCACCGCGGTGTGGTAAGCCGGCGACGTGACCAGGTGCACGTTCGAGCCGCCTTCGGTCACGCCGAAGAACTGGAGAAGCCCGGTGAGCAGGTCCGCCGACACGTCGGGGTCGAGTCCGATCAGAGCCCGCCTGACCCCCTTGGGCAGGCCGGTGGTACCCGAGGTGTAGTGCATCGCGGTCCCCGAGGCGCGGTCACCGGGCAGGCTTACCGGCTGCCCCTCGCGCAGGGAAGAGACTGGCGTAAACCCGGGCACGGCGCCGAAGCTGAACCGGGCATCGCCGGGCACCTCGGCCTCGTCCGCAGCGGCTACCCCGGCATCGGCAAACCGAGAATGCACGAAGAACGCCTTGGCACCGGTGTCGCGCACGATGTAAGCGATTTCGGGCGGGGTGAAGTGCCAGTTCACGGGTGTGTAGTACCAGCCGGCCTGGAGCGCGGCCAGGTAGAGCTCGACCGGGGCCACGCCGTTAGGTACCAGGGCGGCGATGCCGTCGCCCGCGCGGAGCCCCCGCTCGCGCAGCGCGTGCACGATCTGGTTAGCACGGCCGAGCAAGTCGCCTGCCTTGTGCTCGGTCCCGTCCGGCTCGACTACCGCGACCCAGTCAGGATTTTCTTGCGCGCGCGCCCAGAACCCCATCAGCTGCCCTCCGGCCCGTGGTGAAGCGAAGTGAGTTAGACGGTCGAGCCGACTCGCTGGTCGTCCTCCTCGTACTGCTCATCTTCGGTCCCCATCCGGCTCAGCACCAGACCGATCACCAGCAAGATGATGCCGACGAGCAGCGCGACGATCGGGATGATGTTCTCGACGAGGTTGATCTCGTTGCGGTAGTGGTTGTCAGTCTTGAGAGTGGAGGCGACGCTGGTCGGCGAGGACTTGAAGTCGGCTTGGAGCAGGACCAGGCGGGTCGTGCCCGAGTTGTCCTTGAGCACGCTGCTCACCTTGCGGTCCACCTGGATCGGGGCGCCCGTAACCGGGTCGACGTAGTAATCCTCGGTCGAGCTGTAGAACTCGGGAAGCGTCACCTCGGGGGCACTCGACCCGACCAGCGATCCGGGCAGCTGCTGGGTGCCGGTCTGAGTGGGCGGGATATTGGCAATGTAGAGGTAAGTGGTCACGCCGTCTACGATCGCCACGCGCGAGTACTTGAACAGGACCGGCTTTTGGAGCGTGGTGTCGTAGACCTCGTAATTCTGCTTGCCCGCGCCGAGGGGCCAGACGTAGCCCTGACCGCTCACCGACTTCACCGGCTTGCCGGCGATCTCGTTGCCTTTCCAGTTGAACAGCACGCCAGTCCGCCGGTTAAAGGCGAACTGGTCGGCGGCCGCCGGGATGCTGACCTGCTGGTGGTCCGTGGTGTCCTCAATGACCCCGAAGCTCTGCCACACCGCGTAGGTGGAGCTGCCGAGCTGGTCAGACGCGGCGACGTTGCCCTTGGTCGTGTTGGTGATCTGAAGGGTAACCGGGGAAAGCTCGCTGACATTTTCCGGGCTGAACCAGCTAGCGCCGCTGGCAACAAGGGTGTTAATGCCGTACTCGTTGAGCGGGAACTTGACCGCCTGCCCGGGAATGAAGATCCGCGACATAATCGCGATCACGATGAAGAAGACTCCGAGCCCAGCCAGCACTGACCAGACGACGCGGCGCATGGATCCTCCTGGGATTGGCTGTCAGATCTGGCGGCCTAGTTGAGGAACATTGCAGTTTGAGGCATGATACTGACCGGTAGCAGATGTGTCACTACGAGCCGGACACATGATCATAACGACCTGATTCCGATAATCCGAAGATAACCGACAAATAGCTCAATCGAAGTCGGTGACCTGGGCATCTACTCCCGCCGTGCCGATCGCTTCGCCGTGCCGCGCCCGCTTCAGCAACCGCTCATGCTCGTCTTCCGCAGCCGGCTCGGCCCGGTCGGCCAGCATGACAGGAAAGCCGTCAGGCATCCGGTAGATCCGTCGCAGCCTCGGGTTGTAAAGGATCGCCTCGTCCTCGAACAACAGCAGCCCTTGCTTGTCGATCGGGCAGGCGAGAATGTCAAGCAGCGGGCGCTCGATCGGCATGCACGGTCCTTTCTACCTTCGGCGCAGGCTCGGGCCGGGTCTCCCTGCGGCCATCGGGCCCGGCCGGCTGCCTCGACAGCACGATCACCGCCGCTCCGGCGAGCAGGATTCCGCCCAGCCGGAGCGTGAGCCCCACCGGGCTGGCGGGCAACCGCTCACCGAACAGCCAGGTGCCGGCGACCATGAAGAAGATGCTCCCCGTGATGTTCGAGACCGGGCCGACAATGGCGACCCGGCAGCGCTGAAGACCGGTCTGGAAGATCAGCAGCGCGACCCCGGAGCAGCCGACGGTCAGGTACGGATAGGGCGAGGTCAGCACGGCCGTGACCAGCCCGCCGAGCCCGCCGCCGTGGTGGAAGATCGCGCCGGAAAGCGCCTTGATCGCCAGCGTCGCGACACCGTAAAGCAGTCCGGCGGCCAGCCCGTAAGACACCCCGACGGCCGGCATCCTGTGCTTGCCGCCAGACACCGGACGCAGCGCGCTTGCCCCGAGCATCAGCGCGACCACACAGGCAGGGACGGCGACAACCGCGATCAGCAGCCCGCTCGCCTCGTGCCCGACCTGCCCGGCCGACCCAGCGGCGGACAGCGCGATCGCCGCGATCGCCACCGCGACGCCAAGCACGCAGCCAAGCTCGACCCGCCCGAGCCGTTCCCGCAGCACCAGGCTGGAGAGCAGCACGAGGATGACCACGCCAGAGCCGAGCACGGGCTGCACCACGCTGACCGGCGCCAGCATCAGCGCCACCACCTGGAGCCCAAACCCGCACAGCATCAAGGCGAAGCCGCCAAGCCACAGCGGGTTGAGCAGCACGGTCCGCACCAGAGAAACGGCGTGCCTGGCGTCGATCGCCGGCATCCGGCCGAGTGCGCGCTTCTCCACGATCAAGCCGACGTTGTAGGACGTCGTCGCCAGCGCGGCCACCGCTATCCCGAGCCCGGCCCCCGCGCTCACTCAGGCACCGCCGCGGCCACGGCCGCACCATCAAGCACCGCATCGAGGGCCAGGCGGTAACTCGCCGCGAACTCGGCGGCGGCCGCCCCGGTCAGCAGCGCCCGCCGGTACCTGAAGGTCAGCCGGAGCTTGCCGTCAGTCGTCACAGCGCCGACAGAAAGCCCGCGCGGCAAGTGGGCCGAGGTGGAAAACCACACGTACGCGTCACCTGCCGTACCAAAGCGAACCGGTGTTACCACGCCGAGATTAGAGATCAGTGAAGTATCGCAGCAAATAGGCCCGGCCACGCGCAGCATGGCACGGAGTGTGATCCCTTTGACCGAGACCGGAACGGGCGCCAGGGCGAGCGCCGCCGACAGCACGTCAACCTGGCCGCTGTCGTGGTTCTTCGCGTACCTGGTCTGCGCCGCCACCTCGCTGAGGAGGCCGGCCGCGGTGTCGACTGCGGCCGGGCGGGCGGTCACCTTGGTCAGCCGCGACCGGTTGGCCCACTCCCCCTGCTCGGTGGCCTGGACCGGATCCCCCACCGGCATCGTGATCTTAATCAGCCCGGACGAGCCGCCGCGCGCGGCGTTCCACTCGCCGATGGTGACGATCAGCGCCGCGATCAGCAGATCGTTGACGCTGTACCCGGCCGCCCGCAGAACGCCGGTCACCGCCGTGAGCCCGTCCCAGGTGAGTTGCACGGTGCCGTAACCAGGAGCGCGCCGGTCAGCGTCCCCGGCGATCCGCACGACCCGGCCGGTGCTTTTCCCCGGCGGCGGCGCTGCCGGTGTCTCTCGTGAGGCTGGAGTGGCTAGTGGGATCTCTCCCCCGGCGGGGACTCCATGATTGTGGAAACTTCGGGTGTTATAGCCATCAAAAGTTTCCACGATCATGGACCTCCCCCCTCCGACCCGGGTCAGCTCGCTGTATTCGGCGGCCACCCGGCGCAGCAACCGCAACGCGGACAGCCCGTCAAAGCAGGCGTGATGGGCGTTCAGCATGAGCACGTCGCCGCCGAGCAGGAATCGCACCGGAGGCGACGTCGCCAGCGAAGGCGATCGCGACAGGAAGGCCGCCCGGTGCCGGTCAAGCTCCGCGTCGTCGGCGTAGCTGACAACCTCAACCGGATCCAGGTCGATGACCGGCGGAAACTCCCAGTAATAGCTGGACCGCCAACTCCCGGTCGCGGCCCGCCGGACCCGCAGGCCGGGCTCAGCGGCGAGCACGGCCGCTACCGCGGCCCGCACGGCCGACTCGTCGAGCGGCGCTGCGAGCTGAGCCTCGACGTGCACGTTCGCCGGCTCAGCCGGCCGATCGTAGTAGCAGGTCAGCTCGTCAGCGACGGCGAACTTAGTCCTAGCCGTCACTGGACGCCTCCGCATCAGGCTTCCGCCGCCTGCCGGCCATCTTGCCCGGCATCTCGCGCAGGAGCGGCAGCCGGTTCAGCCAGCTCGCCCACCTGACCTCGGGCGGCACCGGCATCAGGGCGACGGCCAGCGCGATCAGCGCGCAAGCTTGAGCGGGTGCGCCGAAAGCGCCGGAGGAGCTCGGCGCGCTCGACCCGGTGAGTACGGTGAGCAGGCCGGTCGCGACGGCAGCAGCGAGCGCGATCGCGCCGTACCAGTTCGGCCACCGCCAGGCCGCCAGCGCGATCACCGGGACGGCGAAGACGGTGTAGCGGCCGAGTATGGCGATCAGCAGACATAGCCCGGCGAACTGTAGGAAGGTGTTGACCCGGGGGGGCGACCCCCCGGACCCCCCGGGGTCGGCTCCCCGCCCACCGCCCCTGCCCCCTTCACTGCGCCGTCTTCCCTCCTCGCTCCTTCGCTCGTGCCTCGCTCCTCGCTCCTCAGTCCAGACGGCGCCGCGCGCCGACAGTCTCCGGCGAATCAGGGCGATTGCTAGCAGGGCTAGGGCCGCGATCGCGGAAATAATAATCCAGAGATGATAAAACCTGTCCGGCGCGAAGGTCATCGCGATGACGCCGCCTTTTCCTGCGGGCACCACGAATCCCTGTTGCCAGCCGTCCAGGGTCACCGGTGTGAGGGCCCGCCCGTCCAGGCTGGCGACCCAGCCGGGATTGGCGTTCTGGTGCAGTTCGACGTAGGAAGCCGCGCCGGGCGCGAGCCTGATTTCCCTGTATTCGGGCTGCCAGGACAAGATCTTGATGGGCCGACCGGCCCCGGCGGCCGGGCTGGGCGCCGGGGCCGGCTGGCTGACCAGGCTGAGGCCCGTGATCGTGAAAGGAGCGGGCCTTGACGCCAGAAGCCGGTGCTGTCCGGGGGAAAGCGGCAGTACCGAGCCCGCGGAGCACAGGCTGACCCGCAGTGGCCTGAAGTTCGTCAGGTCACCGACCGTCCCTGCGATCCGAGTCGGCATCCGCTGCCCGTCGACGGTGATCGCCGGGCCGCTGCCGCAGCGGAGCCTGAACGTAGCCGAGCCGGACAGCGTGGTCGGGCTCAGCCCGTGCAAGGCGGGAATGGCCAGCTTCGACAAGCCGACCGGGAGCTGGGCCGACTGTCCCGAGGCCGACTCAGAACCGGCCACGGTGTACTGCACGACCGGGAAGCTGATGCTCATCCGGTTCGTGGTCAGCGGCGGCACCAGCGTCGTCAGCCCGTCGAGCCCGATGCTGGCGAACCTGACGCCGTCGGGGCTGGTGATCTTGATCGATTCCGGCGCGGCACCGAAGCCGGCGACGGGCAGGATCACCAGCCGGCGGATCGTGCGCTTGCCCCGCCAGCTCAGGCGGAGCACCGGCAGGCCGGCCCCGGCGATCCACGAGCCGCGCTGCTTGCCCTTCTCGAACAGCCGGACCGGGGCCAGGTCAGGCAGCGAGCCCCAGGTGGAGCTCGCGGTCACCTCGAGCGCGTACTTGCGGGCCGGGGTCAGCCGGGCGAGCAGCGCGTCGAGCTTCTGGCCTGGTACCGCGATCGCGGTGGCCGAGAACTTGTAGGTGCCAGCCGAGTTGGTGAAGATCTGCCTGGCGAGGGGCGGGAACGCGGTCACGTCGGCCAGGCTGGCCGGTGAGGGCACCGCCCGGCTGAAGGAGAACTCGACCCGCGCGGCCCGCTGGCCGGCCGGGCTCTGCGCCGGTGCCGAGTACCTGGTCACGGTGACGCCAGGGATCTTGATATCGGTGATTCCGGCGCCAGGGCCGCCGGGCAGTTGCCCGCGGGCGCCGGTGATCGTGACCCGCAGCATCCTGGTCTCGCCGACCGGGACCGGCAGCGCCTGCAGCGTGCCGACGGGCAGCACGTGGCTGGTCACAGTGCCCGCGGCGGTGTGCACCGTGAGCTGGTCGGCGACGGGGCGATCACCGATCAGCAGCTTGATGCCGATCTGGCCGGTCAGCACGATCGGCTGGCTGAAGTTGATCTGGATCCACTGGCCGACCGGCGTCGTCGGGCTCGCCTCGGTCCAGTAGGTACCTGGATTGGCGTCGAAGGCGTTCACCGGGTCGATCTGCGGCGTCTCCGCCAGCCAGGATCCAGACGACGAGGCCGTCACGCTGGCCGCGCCCGACAGCACCGCGACGGTCTGATGCCCGGCCGGGCTGACCGGAAGGAGCTGCCTGGGCGGCTGGCCGGCGCCGCCAAGGGGGTCGCCGGACGGGTTGGTCTCCTTCGCGGTGTAGGTGTAGGACGGCGAGTTATCGATGAGGCCGAACGAGTGATCGGCGCGGGCAAGCGAGTCGGTCACCGCCCAGGTCGCCGGGGCGGTGACCAGCTTGTCGCCGGCGATGACCGCCGGGGACGCGGACTTGAGCAGTCCCTGGCCGACGAGCTGGAGCATCGCGTCGGGACCGCCGTTGACCAGGACCGTGCGGCTGACCGGGAGGGCCAGCGCCGGCGGGGGTACGGCAGTTCCTTGTGCACCTTTGGCTGCGAAAATCTCTACCGACGGATAAGACGGCAGTGCGTACTGGATCTCGATTGCCCCGGGATCGGTTTGCTCCCCGGTGACGAGGGGGCCGAAGACGGCGACCCGCCGGAATCCCGAGCTTCGCAGCGCGTTGTGCACGGTCTGCGGCGGGGTGTAGCCGAGCGCGTTCGGGTTCAGGTCGTTGCGCACGACCACGTAGCGGATGCCCGAGCGGGCCAGCGTGGCGGCCAGGCCGGGCACGTCCTCGCCCGAGTCGACCGCCGTTTCCAGCGAGGTGAGCAGCAACTGCGAGCCGGCGCCGCCGTAGGGCACCAGGCCCTGGGTGACCCAGGGCGAGCTTGCCAGCGGCTCAAGCGGCTCGTCCTCCGACTCGCCCCACAGGAACGTGCCGTGCGCGGCGGCCGGGACGACCAGGGCGGGAGCGTTCGGCGAGTGCTTCTTGATGAACGCCGCCGCCTGGTACCAGTAGCCGGGAACGGACTTGAAAGAGCCTGGATTGAGTACCTGGCCGGTCACGTACGGGTAGGCGAGGCCGAGCAGGACCAGCGCGATCACCGGGGCGGCGAGCAGGTGCCAGAGGGTGCGGTTCGCCGGATCAGAGATGATCGCGGTCCGCCTGGTCCTCAGCACGAGCGCGTGCGCGACCCCGAGTGCGAGCACGGCGGCGACCGCGGGCTCCACCTTGTAGACGCTGCGCAGCGGGGCGAGTACGCCGTTGAGCAACTGGTCGATCGGATGATGGAACAGGCCGCCGAGCGCTCCCGGGTACCCGGCGAGCGCGACGAGAGCGGCCGCCGCCAGGGCCAGCCTCAGCCAGCCCCGGTAACGCAGGTCCCTGCGGGCAATCCCGAGCAGCCCGATCCCGGCCGCGATCGCTGCGGCCGTGATGCAGAACGGGTTAGTGACGTCCGTCCAGCCGGCGTTCACCCAGGGCTGGCCCAGGTTGAAGTAGGCGGTCCAGTTGCCGCCTCCGCGCAGGAAGGTCGCCGCCGACATGGTGGCCGTGGTGGTCGCCGACTGCTCGATGTAGGGCAGGAAGTTGAACGAGTACCTGGCCTGCAGCAGCAGCGGACCGACCCACCACATCGTGGCGAGCCCGACCGCACCGACCCAGGCCAGCGACAGCATGACCAGCCTGCGCCCGCGCGTCTGGGTGACGACGAACGCCGCGGGCAGGATCAGGGCGTCGAGCGTGGAGGTGGCGTTGACTCCGCCCATGCACAGGACGGCTACCCCCGACAGCGCCGCCGCGCGAACCACCGAACCGGTCTTGGCGCCCCGGACGAGCGGCAGCACGGCCCACGGCGCTAGCAGGCCAGGGATGAGCCCGGCCGAGGTGGAGCCGATCGCGATCGTGAACGTCGGCCAGAGTACGAATACGACCCCGGCGACCACTCGGGACCGGTCGGTGCCGAGGTCAACCGCTCGTCCCAGCTTGAGCAGACCGGCGAAACCGACCGCGATGAGCGTCGCCAGCCAGAGCCGCTCGGTTATCCAGACTGGGAATTTAAGTGCCTCGGCGACCAGGTAAAAAGGCGCCATGGGAAAGGCGTAGCCGATGTACTGATCCTGAAGCGTGCCGAACCATTCGTACGGATTCCACAGTTGCCACAGGCGGGCGAGGAAACTGGCCGGATCGATGTCAACGCCGAGCTTGGTGTCGAAGAATATGTGCCCGGAAGCGTTAGCGAGCAAGATAAGAAAGGCAACCAGCCAGACGAGCGCGACCCACCTGGTGATGGAGCGCGGACGATCCGCGGGTGGGCTGGCCGCAGGTAGTTCAGCCTCGTCGCGGACCTGATCCCGCGCGATGGTCAATCAGTCCTCCGCAAGATCAGCAGCAGATTCCAGGTAGCGATCTCACGGATGACAGGCACATAAAGCAGCACCCGGCACCAGGCCGGGTAGTACCGCGGGCGGGCGGACACGACCTGAACATCGGAGCGATCTCGCATCATCTTCAGTATCTGGCCAATATGCACGCGGAACAGGCTGCTGCCGACCCGATTTTTCGGAAGTTTACCGTGTTTGCTGACATACCGGCGCTCGGCGAGGTCCGCGCCGAGGTAATGCCAGGGCGACATCTCGTGTCCGCCCCACGGCGAGAACCAGTTAGTGAAGGACAGGTAGATCAGCCCGCCAGGCTTGGTAGCCCGGACCATCTCCTCGATCAGGCCGTGCGGATCCCTGACGTGCTCGAGCACGTTCGACGAGACGCACACGTCGGCACCGCCGTCCCTGACCGGAAGCCAGAAGCCGTCCGCGAGCATGGCGCCAGGCGGCGGGTCGCCCCGGCTGAGCAACTCAGACTGGTCGACCTCGAGCAGGTAGCAGTTCGCCCCCTGGGACCTGAATTCCCTGGTGACGTAGCCGGCCCCGCCGCCGATGTCGAGCACGGTCCGCCCGGCGATCGCGACGAACTTCCCGAGCTGCGCCGCTGCGTCCCTGGCAAGCGCGGAGTAGAAGCCGTCGGGATCCTGCTGCTCAGTGAGGAACAGCCGGAACAGCCGGACAGACCTCAACATGCACCGACTCCCTATCGCGATCTACTAATATCGCCACAATATTGCCGCAAGGTCCGGGATGGAGCACAATCAGGCGCCTACCCTGAAGTCGGAACCTGACAAGGCGGCGAGTCAATCGGACGAGAGCAGAGCGGCTAAGGAGCCGAGGCGAATAGTTTTCGTTGCCTGGCGTGATCTCGCGAACCGGAACGCGGGCGGATCTGAGCTGCTCGTCGACCGCCTGGCGCAGGGTCTGCACGCACGAGGCGATCAGGTCACGCTCCTCTGCGGCGGCGCGATCGCCGAGCGGGATTACGACGTCAGGCGCAGCGGCGGGACTTATAGCCAGTTCCTGCGGGCGCCGCTTGCCTACTCGCGCCACCTGCGCGACAGTGACCTGATCGTTGAGGTCTGCAACGGCATGCCTTACCTCGCGCCGCTCTGGGCCAGGCGACCAGTCATCTGCCTGGTTAATCACGTGCACACCGAACTGTGGCCGCTGCGCTTCCCGCAGCCGATGGCCGCCGCGGGACGGCTGGCCGAGTCGGTGGTGATGCCGTGGGCACACAGGAAGAACTTGTTCGTCACGGTCTCCGCGTCCACGTTCGGCGCGCTCACCGAGATCGGCGTTGACGCGGACCGGATCAGGCTGATCTGCAACGGCGTCGAGCCGGCGCCGCCGCCAGTGCCGCGTTCGCCGGAGCCGCTCTTCCTCGCCCTCGGCCGGCTCGCCGAGTACAAGCGCATCGACGTGCTGCTCAAGCTCTGGGAACGGGTGCGGAGCGTGGTGGGCGGGAAACTCGTGATCGCGGGCGACGGGCCTGAGCGGAGCCGGCTGGCCCAGCTCGCCGGGCCCGACGTGGTCTTTGCCGGGCGGGTATCTGAGGGAGAAAAGCACCGGCTGCTTTCCTCGGCCTGGATCCTGCTGCACCCGGCGAGCATCGAAGGCTGGGGCATCGTGGTCGCCGAGGCCGCCGTTCGTGGCACGCCCGCGATCGGGTTCAGCGTGCCTGGCCTGCGCGACTCGGTCGTTCCCAACGAGACCGGCCTGCTCGTCAGGACCGAAGGCGAGTTCGCCTCGGCGTGGGCAACCCTCGCCATCGACGAGCGCCGACGGCAGACGATGGGGCACGCGGCGCGGGAGCGGGCGCTGCGGCTGCACTGGTCGGTCGCGGTCGAAGGCTTCTCGGCCGTCGCCGACGAGGCGATAGCCAGGGCGCGGGTTCCCGGTTACGCGCGGTCTCCGGTGCCGGCCGAGCAACTGGTCGCCGACCCAGCCGCGCCCGCGCCCTCGGAGCCCGCCTGATGCCGCGCCTCCCGGCCGTCAGCTCCACGGACGACACCAGCCTCAGCAATCCCGCTGACCCCGTAAGCTCCGGAGATCCCACGGACGACACCAGCCTCAGGGGTTCCGCGAGCCCCGCAATCCCCGGCGGTACCACGGGCAACGCGCTGCGTGACTTTTACGAGGACCCGGCCGTTCCGGCGAGTTCGGGGCCCGACCGGGCTTACCGGCAGGCGGCGATGCTTGCCGACTTGCTCCGAGGCGTAGCTGCGCCCGCCTTGATCGTCGACGTGGGCTGCGGGGACGGGTTCGCCACTAAGGTCGCGGCCGACCGCAATGCTGGGCATCGCTTCGTCGGCCTCGACTGGTCCGCCTCCTCGCTCAAGATCGCCGGGGATCGCGGGATCACCGTGGTCAGGGCGAGCATTGACGCACCAAGCCTGCCGCTCGCGGCGGGCACCGTCGACGTGGTCGTGATGAGCGAGGTGATCGAGCACCTCGTGGATACCGACGCGGCGATCGAGGCGGCGCACCGGGTGCTCAAGCCGGGAGGATCGCTGCTGCTCTCGACGCCCAACCTCGCGTCCTGGTACAACCGCGGCCTGCTCGCCCTGGGCGTCCAACCCATCTTCTCCGAGGTCAGCCTGCGCGGCGTCTTCGGCCGGCCCGGCAGCCAGGTCGCCGGGCACCTGCACATGTTCACCAAGCGAGCGCTGGTCGAGTTCCTCGAAGCGTACGGATTCTCTTGCGTCCGCGTAGCCGGCGCCCGGTACCACGATGTCCCGCCTATCCTGCGCCCGGCCGACCGATTGTTCTGCTACTGGCCATCGGCATCGTCGATCCTGCTCGTCCACGCCCGTAAATCGTGAACTGTGTTGGCCCGGGGGGGCGACCCCCCGGAACCCCCCGGATGCCGGCGCGCTTTAAGGCGCGCCCCGGCTCTGCGGGCATCTCCCACATCCTTCCGGCCGTGGCCGGGCTTGTTCTTGGGTTGCTGGCGCTTGGGCCGGGGCTTGGGCGCGGGTTCGTTTTGTCGTACGACCTGGTGTTCGTGCCCCGGCCGCCGATCGGCGTCGCTGATCTCGGGGTTACCGGGGGGCCGGCTCGGGCGGTGCCTAGCGACCTTGTCGTTGCCCTGCTGGCGAGAGTCGTCCCCGCTGAATTTGCGGAAAAATTGATCTTGCTGGCAATCTTCGCGGCGGCCTGTGCCGGAGCGGCGGCCTTGGTTTCGGCTAGGTGGAAGTCGCCGCCGGGCGGTGACTGGCGGCTCGTGGTTGGCCGGCTGGTCGCTGGGGTGTTCTACGCGTGGAACCCGTTCGTCGCCGAGCGGCTGATCATGGGGCAGTGGGCGCTGCTGCTCGGGTACGCCGGGCTGCCGTGGGTGCTGCGGGAGCTAGCGGGCTGGTCGGAGTCGGGGAAGCTCAGGGTCTGGCGGCTCGTGGTCTCCATCTTGCCTGCGGCGATCGGCGGGTTCGCGGCGATGTCGATTACGGCGATCGCGGCACTTGCGGTGGCCTTCTGTGGCCGGGGTCCGGTGGCGGAGCGGTTCAGGCGGGCCGTCATCACGCTCGCGGTGCTGCTGGTCGCGAGCTTGCCGTGGGTGATTCCTTCGCTGCTCGTGGCGGTGCACGCCGACCCGAACGGAGCGAACGCGTTCGCGGCGCGGGCGGATACTCCGTTCGGGGCGCTCGGCAGCCTGGTCATGCTGGGCGGGATCTGGAATGGTCAGGCCGTGCCTGCCGGGTATGGCGGCGTGGCTGTGTCCGTGGCGTGGCTGGCGGTGGTGCTCGTCGCCTTGGGCGGATACGTGCTGGTCGCGCGGTCGCGCCGGGTGTGCCCTGGGCTTGGGGTGGCGGCCTTGCTTGGGTTCTGCGTCGCGGCGGTCGGTACCTGGGCGCCTACGCTGGCCTTGTTGCGCTCGGCGATCTCGTTCTGGCCGGCGTTCGCGCTGCTCAGGGACGGGCAGCAGTTCATCGCGCCGCTGGCGCTGGCTGAGTCGGCCGGGCTCGGGGCCGCTGTGCTCTGGGTGCTTGCCGCCCCGGCTGAACGCTCGCGGGCCGATGGGCTCGCGGGGGCGACGGCCCTGGTCGGGGTGCTCGCGCTGCTCGCGCCGGTGGTGCTGCTGCCCGGGCTGGCGTGGGGGGCGTTCGGGCGGCTTCGGGCGGTGGAGTATCCGGGAGACTGGCTGGCGGCGCGCAAGGTCATCGACTCGGCCACCGAGTCAGGCTCTGTCCTGCTGCTGCCGTGGGCCCAGTACCGGCGATATCCGTGGAATCACGGCGAGCCCGTGTTCGATCCGTGGCCCCGGCTGCTGTCCAGGGCGATGATCTGGAATGACGCGTTGCAGGTCGGGAGCACGACGGTGGCCGCCGAGAGCGCGGCGGCCCGGGTCCTGGGACCGGCGATCACGTCCGGTTCCGGGCGCCCGCTGACGTCTGTCCTGCTGAGGGCGGGGGTCAGGTACGTCATCGTTGACGCGGGACCCTTGCTCGGGCAACCCCGAGATCGCCTCGCTGACCTGGCCAGACTTCCTGGCGCGCAGGTCCTGACCGCCAGCGGCGATCTGATCGTGTTTCGGCTGACCGCGCGTTAGTTACTATTTAGTATCGATCTGGCAAGAGTGGCGTGTTATTCACTACAGTTGCGCACAGGCTCAGGGGGTTTGTCGAGGAGGACAGCGTGTCATCGCTTTGGCTCATGATCATCGCCATCGTTGCCGGCGCAGCGCTTGCCCTCGGTGCCGCCTTCGCCGTCACCGGTGCGCTGGCCGGAGCCAACGACAGCCCGGTCAACCAGCAGCTGTTCAACTACGGCTCCAGGTAACACCCGCTCCCCACATCGGCGCGGCCCCATTCTGGCTGCGCGGGCGAAGTTGATCAACATCATCGCTGGGCCATCGTTGCTGTTCAGCGGGCCGGGCGAACGACAACCATGGCCCATCGATGCGGCTCTGGCACACATAACGTGAAGGTAACGGCGTTAGGTGCGGCAGCGTCGTTCCTGGCGACCCGGTTCCCGGCTCTTTCCGCTCCCGGATCCGGGTGCCCGCCGTCCGGGTCCCCGGCTCTTGACTCACCAGGGCACCTGGCCGCCAGGCCCGGGACCGCAACCGCAACCGCAACCGCAACCGCAACCGCAACGATGGGCCATCGATGCTGCTCAGCCCGGCCGGGCAACCACAACGACGGCCCATGGATGTCGTTGCCGCAGCAACGATGGCCCATAGTTGCGGTTGGCCGTCGCCGCCGGACAGCATCGCTGGGCCATCGTTGCGGTGAGGTGAGCTGAAATGTCCGGTCAGCCGGTGTCGCCGGCCAGTTCGCGACCGCCGCAGCGGCTCGCGTGCCCTGGCGGCCGGCCGGCTCGGGCGAATTGTCGGTCTTGCGGGTTGCCAGGGGCGGCTGCGGCAAGCGGGATCGGCGCCCGGCCGGCCTTGCGGTTGCCGGGGCGGCTGCCGTCAGCCGGATCAGCGCCCCGCCACCCCGTGACAAGTCCTGACCTCCAAGCATCAGCCCATCAGCCCCCGCCCTCACCGTTACCATCACGTTATATGCGCCAGAGCCACCGATGCTGTGCCCGCAGCATCGATGGGACATAGGCGTGGCTCTTCTGGGTGGAGGTTCCATGATTGTGGAAACCTCAGATGGCCCGCCATTCGGGGTTTCCACGATCATGGAACCGCTAGCCAGGACTGGATCTCACCTGCCGCTCCAGCCACACGCGAAACACCAGCCGCACAACCCGCCGAAGCTAGTACGCCTGCCCTCGCCGCCTGACCACCTCCACCCGCCACAGCCACACCCATGGGACATCGTTGCGGTTAGTCGGGCTCGGCGAGCAGTATCGGTGGGACATCGTTGCGCCTATGGTCGACACTATGGGCATTTTGTCCAGCCGAGCACCCGGCACGAGAATCGGCTTAGGGCTCGGCCGCTAGTTCGGCGGCGAGGATGGCGCCTAGTTCCCAGCAGGCTTCCAGGTCGGCGGGCTTGGGCGGGCCGGTGACCAGGACCGGGGGCCTGGCCTGGCGCCAGGCCAGGCCGGTCGTGATTGACTCGACGGCTTTGACGGCGCCGGTGGTGTCGCTCGCGCCGTGTACGTACAGGCCGTAGGGGCGGCGCTTGGTGGCTTCGAGGCAGGGGTAATAGATGCCGTCGAAGAAGTGCTTGAGCGCGCCGGACATGTAGCCGATGTTGGCGGGGGTGCCGAGCAGGTAGCCGTCGGCGGCAAGGGCCTGCGCCGCGCCGGCGGTCAGGGCCGGGGTTACCGCTACTTCTACGCCTTCGATCTCGTCGTTGCGCGCACCGCTGAGCACGGCCTCGAGCATTTCCTGCATCGCCGGGGACGGCGTGTGGTGAACGACAAGCAACCGGCGCATGAGGCCGGAGCATAACCCGCGACGGTGGCTTCAGGGGGCTCATCTGGGCGCCGCTCCTTGCGGCCCAACTGCCTCTCCTCTTAGACTGAACATTCAGTCAACTCCGTTAGGGGAGCAAGCCATGGCCCGTAGACAGGCCTCGTCCAGCGAAAGTTCGTCCAGCAAGTCGCCAGCCCACTCCGCCACCGCCGCTCCCCCGCCCCGCCCCGCCGCTGCTCCCCAGCGCCCGCCGGCGACGCCAGCCAACCCCGGCCGCCCCGTCACTCCGCGCGACGGCAGCCGGCACGGAGCCAGCCAGACCATGGCCGGCCAGACCATGGCCGGGCCGCGGCCGAGCCTCGCCGACATCATCAGCGAGCAGGAGGCGATCTTCATCCGCCGCCAGCCCGAGTCGGCCAGGCTGGCCAGCACGGCCAAGTCGGCCCTCGCCGGCGGCGTGACCTCGAGCTGGCAGATCTCAAGGCCGCAGCCAGTCTGGCTCAGCCACGGGCGCGGCTCCAAGCTCTATGACGTGGACGGCAACGAGTACGTCGACCTGCACGGCGGTTACGGGGTTTCCCTGGCCGGGCACGCGCATCCCGCGATTGTCGAAGCCGTGCAGCGCCAGGTCGCGAGCGGCACTCACTTCGCTCAGCCGACAAGGGACGCGCTGGCCGTGGCCAGGCAGCTGGCCGAGCGGTTCGAGTTGCCGCTGTGGCGGTTCGGCAACTCGGGTACCGAGGCGACGATGGACGCCGTGCACCTGATGCGGGCGATTACCGGACGTGACCTGATTATCAAGGTCGAGGGCTGTTACCACGGCCACCACGACTCGGTCCAGGTCTCCGTGTACCCGGACCCCGAGGAGATGGGCCCCGCCGACCGGCCGGTCAGCGCCCCGTCTAGCACCGGCATCCCGCGCGCGCTGACCGACCTCACGCTGATCGTCGGCTTCAACGATCTCGGGGCCGTCGAGCGGGTACTCGAGGAAAACAGAGGCCAGGTCGCCGGCATGATCCTCGAGCCGATCATGATGAACGCCGGAATCATCCCGCCCGAGCCCGGCTATCTCGCCGGCCTTAAGGAACTGCTGCACCGCCACGGCGCCTTGCTGGCCTTCGACGAAGTCAAGACCGGCCTGACCGCCGGGCCGAAGGGCGCGGTCGGCGTGACCGGCGTTACCCCGGACATCATCTGCCTGGCCAAGGCGATCGGCGGCGGCCTTTCTGTCGCGGCGGTCGGCGGCACGGCGGAAGTCATGGGGCACGTGGCCAACGGCGATTACGAGATGGTGGGCACCTTCAACGGCAATCCGCTGGCGATGGCAGCGACCAGGGCGATGCTGTACGAAGTAGCGACCCCCGAGGCGTACCAGCGGATCGAGCGGCTTCGCCGTCAGGCGGTCACGGCGACCGAGGCGGCCATCGCGGCCAACGGACTCGCGGCGCGGGTCGTGTCGGTCGGCGCCAAGGGCTGCATCGTCTTCACCAGCGAGCCGGTGACGGACTTCCGCGGCTTCCTCGCCATTTCCGATGAGTACAGCAACGCGCACTGGCTTTTCCAGCACAATGGCGGCGTCTTCCTGCCGCCGTGGGGGAAGTCGGAGCAGTGGCTGATCTCGGTGCAGCACGACACCTCTGATATCGACCGGTTTAACGGAAACGTTGCGAGATTCGCGGCAAGCATCGCCGACTCTGGCAAGGTGCTAGATTCCGCCGGGTGAAGGCTGGCACAAGCAGGCGAGGTTTCCTGGCCGCGGCCGGAGCCGGGGCCGCCGCAGTGGCGGCTGGCGGGCTCCTGTCCGGATGCGGGGCCGGGGAAGTCAAGGCGAAACTTCTGTTTCAGGGTACGCCGCCGACACCGGTCAACCCGGTGCTCTGGCCGATCCACCTGAACAACCTGCCGATCGCCGGGGCGCAGCGGCCGGAAGCCGATGCCACGCTGCGGGTGTACTGCTGGCCTGGACGGGTCGGGATCAACACCCTGAACGACTTCGGGCACAAGTTCAAGTGCCAGGTAGAACTGCGCACCTTCGAGTCCATGAGTGAGGCCATCGCCACGTTGGCCCGCAATGGCTCCCAGGTCGACGTTCTGCTCGGCGCCACCATCGATGCGCTCAGCTCGTTCATCGACGGCAAGCTGCTCCAGCCGGTCAACCACGACTACATCACGAACATCGGCGCGGTCTGGCCGCAGTACACCAACCCGTACTACGACCAGAACTGGCAGTACACCGTCCCCTACACGATCTACACGACCGGCATCGGCTGGCGTAAGGACCTCATCGACGCGAACCCGTTCGCCCTGGCCAACGGCTGGGACGTGCTGTGGAACGCCAAGTACCACGGCAAGGTCTCGCTGCTGAACAACTACCGCGAGGGCATCAGCCTGGGCCTGCTCAAGACCGGTGCCACCGACCTGGAAACTCCCGACCCGAGACTGATCGACGCGGCCGGCAGCGCTTTGTCAGAACTGGCGGGGCTGGTGCGTCCCTCGCTGTCCAATACCGCGTACCGGCAACTGGGCACCGGAAAGGTAGCGATGGCCCATGCCTGGTCCGGGCAAGTCGCAGGAGCAGCCAAGTACCTGCCCCCCGGGACGTCTGGCGACGTGCTCGGCTACTGGTTCCCGCCGAACGGGGCCGGACCGGTCGCCAACGACACCATGACGATCCCCCGTTACGCGCGCAACCCGGTGCTAGCCCACTTGTTCGTGAACTTCCTGCTCGGCAAGCGAACCGCGGTGAACAATGTCCGCGACACCGGCTTCATGCAGCCGTTGACCTGGATGACCCCTGAGCGGCTGATCCACGAAGGGGCCATACCTTCGGCGCTGATCACCGCGACGGTGCTGGAGAACTACTTCTACCGCGGCCTGAAGGAACTTCAGCTTCAGATCGGCGCGCAGGCCTTGTGGAATCAGGAGTGGCACTCGGTGGTGCAACAACTCAACCGAAGTCGCTGACCTGCTGACCTTGCCTCCGCGCCGACATAGTAGTAATGAAGTGAGACAAAATTGAAGGATGGTTCAGCGAGGTAGCGAGGGGTGGCCCATCATGCATCCGAAGGAAGGCTGGCGCGACGGGCGGCCGCCGATCCCAGGAGTCACGCGCCCCGGTGACGCTGACAGGGCGCTTTCGCGCCGCGCCTTGTTCCAGCGCGGCGCCGGAGCCGGGGCCGCCCTGCTCGCGGCCGGGGGTGCCGGTTCCCTCCTCGAGGCCTGCAGCAGCGCCCTGGCTACCGGGCCGGTCGGCAAGCCGCTGCCGCTGCCGCGGCCGAACAACCCGGTGACCTGGCCGATCTACGCCGACAACAAGCCGATCAAGAGCGGCCTGCTCCCGGAAAAGAACGCCACGCTCAAGATTTACAACTGGGTCGCCTACCTGAACCCGCAGAGCGTGAAGAACTTCAGCAAGAAGTACAACTGCCAGGTCGAGGTCACCACCTTCAACACGATGACCGAGGCGCTGGCCAAGCTCAGCAGCAAGCAGGTCAACTTCGACGTCTTCATGGGCGTCACCGCCGACGTGATCGGCAAGGCCGTCGCGGAGAAGCTCATCCAGCCGATCAACCACAGTTACCTGCCGAACATCGTCAACCAGGCCTGGCGCGAGTACCAGAACCCGTTCTACGACCAGCACTGGCAGTACACGGTCCCTTACACGATCTACACGACCGGGATCTCCTGGCGCAAAGACCACATCCCCGACAGCCCGGCGAGCTGGGTGAACGGCTATCAGTTCCCCTGGCAGGGCAAGTACGCGGGCAAGGTCGCGATCCTCGACGACTACCGGGAGTCACCGAGCCTGGCCCTGATGAAGAACGGCATCTACGACCTCAACACGACGTCAACCACCCAGCTGGCCATCGCCCAGCATTCGCTGCAGGACCTGGTCAAGCTCACCAACGTGCACATCGACAACAACGACTACACCGAGATCCCCTCCGGCCAGATGTGGATACACCACTCCTGGTCCGGTGACATGGCCGCGGCCGGGCAGTACATGCCGAAGGGCGTGCCGGTCGACGTCGTGGGTTACTGGTTCCCCGCTGACGGCAAGGGCCCGGTCGCCAACGACACCAACACGGTCCTGCGCGGCGCCCAGAACCCGGTGCTGGCGCACCTGTTCCTCAACTACCTGCAGGATCTCGACAACGCCCTGGTCAACATCAGCTACAACGGCTACATGCAGCCGGTCTACGGCGTCACCGAGGACCGGCTAGTGCACGAGAAGATCCTGCCCGAGGCGCTGACCTCGACCGTGGTTCACGAAAAGACGCTGAAGACCGGCCTGTGGGAGCTTCAGCTACCGGTCGAAACGGACCTGGCCTGGCAGCAGGTCTGGCAAACCGTGGGCCTCGGGCTCTGACAGGAGGCGGACGATGGCGGCTCCAACGGCCCTGCGCTTCGGCGGCCAGCGGGACAAGGGCGACAGGCGCACCGAGAAAACGCAGCACAACCGGCTGTTCTACTTCCTGCTCGCCGCGCCGGGCATCGTCTGGCTCACGGTCCTTTTCATCGTGCCGTTTTACGACGTGCTCGCGATCGCCGGCGGCCGCCTCGACTTCCTGACCGGCTCGCCGGTCGCGGTCTACAACCCGCTCAACTGGTCGCACGCGAACCTCGTCGATACCTGGCGCGGCATCTTCGGCGCGACCGGGTTCGAACTGCCGATCATCTGGCGCACCGTCTGGTACACGGCCGTAGCCTCGGCGCTTTGCCTGGTCATCGGCTATCCGGCGGCCTACTTCGTGGCCAGGTTCGCCGGGCGCCGCAAGGCGCTGTTCCTCGTGCTGCTCATCGCCCCGTTCTGGATCAGCTACATGATGCGCATGCTGGCCTGGATCGGCCTGCTCCAGACCAACGGCTACCTGAACAAGGCGCTTGGCTGGCTGCACCTGCCGAGCGATACCAACTGGCTCGGCGGTCACTGGTTCACCGTCGTGCTCGGGCTCGTCTACGGGTACATCCCTTACATCATCCTGGTGCTCTACGCGGGCCTTGACCGGATCGACGGCTCCCTGCTCGAAGCCGGGCGCGACCTCGGCCTCGGCCGGGCGAGAACGTTCCTCAAGATCACGATGCCGCTTTCCAGGCAGCCGATCCTGACCGGCCTGCTGATTACCGTGCTGCCCATGCTCGGCGACTACTTCACCAACCAGCTGCTGTCCGCGACGCCGGGCACCGCGATGATCGGCAACGTCATCCAGAACCAGCTCGGCACCAACGGATTCGAAGGCCAGGGCGCGGTGCTCTCGCTGCTGCTGCTCGTCGTGCTGGTCGTCCCGATGGTCTACTACGTCAGGGCCACGGCCAAGTCAGCCAGGGAGGCGTCATGACCACGGCGACCACTTCGGCCAGGAGAGCGGCCGCGGCCGCCAGCGCCACGAGCAGCCCGCGCCGGCCCTGGTTCAAGCCGAACCCGTGGCGGCATCCCTGGTTCCTTGAGGGCTTCACCTGGCTGTACCTGGTCTGGTCGCTGGTGCCGATCGTGCTCGCCGTGCTGTTCTCCTTCAACAGCGGCAAATCGCAGGCGGTCTGGCAGGGCTTCTCCTGGCGCTGGTACTTCACCGACCCGGTCAACTCGATCGCGCACAGCAACGTGCTCCAGCTCGCCGTGCTCCAGACGCTCAAGCTGTCCGCGTATACCACGCTGATCGCGGTCCCGATCGGCGTGCTGTTCGCGCTCGGCATTCACCGCTGGCGCACGCGGACCTCGGCGTCGTTCAACTTCGTGATGCTGCTGTCGTTCGTGATCCCCGAGCTGATCTTCGGCGTGGCGATGTTCTTCGTGTTCACCACGTTGTTCAGCGGCGTGGGCCTCGGCACCCTGGCCGAGACTCTGGCCCTGGTGACCTGGAACGTCTCCTGGCCGGCGATCATCGTGCAAGCGCGCCTTTCGACCATCGGTGACTCGTACTCAGAGGCGGCGGCGGATCTTGGCTGCAATCCGTTCCAGACGATGTACCGGGTCTGGCTGCCGCTGCTGTCGCCGGCGATCTTCGCCAGCGCCATCCTGGTGTTCTCGTCCGTCATCGACGACTTCGTGATCGTCGACCTGCTCAGCAACACGGCCGGGAACACGCCGATGTCGGTGTACATCTACAGCACCCAGCGGGGCGGCAATGGCGGCCCGGCTCTCAACGCGCTCGGCACGATCATGCTGCTCCTCTCGTTCATCATCGCGATCCTCGGCTACTTCGGCTTCCGGCTGATGACCAGGGGCGAGCGCGGCACGAGTACCGACGCGCTGACCACTATCGCCGGAACCTGAGCGTGAGCGAACTGCCCGCTAGGGCACAGGTTGTGATTGTCGGCGGCGGGGTGATCGGGTGCAGCATTGCCTATCACCTGGCGCATCTTGGCTGGACCGATGTCGTGCTGCTCGAGCAGCACCAGCTCACGGCCGGGACCACCTGGCACGCGGCCGGGCTGATCACCTCGGCCGGGATGACCGACGAGACCGCGCTGTTCTTCAGCCGGTATTCGCGCGACCTGTACGCCCGCCTGGAAGAGGAGACCGGGCACTCCACCGGATTCCGCGCCGTCGGGCACATCTCGCTGGCTACTGACCCGGAGCGGCAGGCCGCGCTGCGGCGCGAAGCCGCCTGGATGCACGGGTTCGGGGTGCAGGACGTGGAGATCTCGCCGCGTGAACTGGCCGAATTGTGGCCACTCGCGAAGACCAGCGACGTGCTGTCGGCCTTCTACGTGGCCGATGAGGGCCGGGCCGATCCGGTCGGCGTGGCGACGTCGCTGGCCAAGGGAGCGCGGCAACTCGGAGTGCGGGTGGTCGAGGGGGTGGCCGCCACAGGGGTAAAGACCGCCCGAGGCCGAGTGACTGCGGTCACCACTGAGCAGGGCGACGTCGAGACCGAGATCGTGGTCAACTCCTGCGGCATGTGGGCGCGCCAGTTCGGTGCCCTCGCCGGGGTGCACGTGCCGCTCCAGGCGGCCGAGCACTACTACCTGCTGACCGACACGGTCGCCGGGATGGACGTCGACCTCCCGGTGATCGAGGATCCCGATAGCTACGGCTATTACCGTCCAGAAGGCGACGGCATGCTCGTAGGGCTCTTCGAGCCCGTCGGGGCCCCTTGGTCGCTTGATGGTGTGGCCCGCGAGTTCGCCTTCGGCAAGCTGCCTCCTGACTGGGAGCGGATGGAACCCTATCTGGCTCGCGCGATGGAGCGGATCCCTTCGCTGGCCGACACCGGGGTGCGGACGTTCTTCTGCGGTCCCGAGTCGTTCACCACTGATGTCAGGCCGCTGCTCGGCCCCGCGCCCGAGCTTGACGGTTACTGGGTCGCGGCCGGCCTCAACTCGCTCGGCATCCTGTCCGGCGGCGGGGTCGGCAACCTGATCGCCCACTGGATCGTCGACGGCGTCCCCCCGGTCGACGCCACCCCGGTCGCGATCGACCGGACGGCGCTGTATGAGACCTCGCGGAAGTTCAGGTCCGAGCGGACGGTGGAGCAGCTCGGGGTGCTGTTCGGGGACGCGGTCTGGCCATCGTGGCAGCCGAAGACGGCCAGGAACGTGCGCCGGTCCGTGCTGCACGACCGGCTCGCGGCGGCCGGGGCGCACTTCGGGGTGTCCGCCGGCTGGGAGTTCGCGGAGTGGTTCGGCGACGCACCGACCGCGCTGAACTTCGCGCGCCCTGGCTCGTTCGACCTCGTGCGGCAGGAGCACGCCGCGATCCGCGAGGCCGTCGGCGTGATCGACATGAGCCTGATGGCGAAGTTCATCGTGGCCGGTCCCGACGCCGCCGCCGTGCTTAACCGGCTGTCGGCGAACGACGTGGCCCGCGAGCTCGGCCGGATCGTCTACACACCGTGGCTGAATCGCGCCGGGGGGATCGTGGCCGACCTCACCGTGACCCGCCTGCCGCAGGAGCGGTTCATGGTCGTCGCCAGTGACATCATTCACCGCCGGGTCGAGCCGCTGATCCGCCGCGAGACCCGCGCCGGCGAGGCGGTCACGGTCACCGACGTCACCTCGGGAACGACCCTGCTCACGGTGCAAGGCCCGGCGTCGCGCGAGCTGATTTCCCGGCTCACCGATGCCGACCTTGAGGACTTCCCTTACCTTTCCGCCCGGCCGGTCCACGTCGGCTACGCGCCGGTGCTCGCGTTGCGAGTGACGTACGTGGGGGAACTTGGCTGGGAACTGCACGTGCCCGCCGAGTACGCGGCCGGTGTCTACGACGATCTCTTCGCGGTCGGCGCCGACCTTGGGCTGCGGCCAGTCGGCCTGTCGGCCATGTCCAGCCTGCGGCTGGAAAAGGGCTACCGCGACATGGGCATCGACATCGACAACACCGACGATCCGCTGTCGGCTGGGCTCGGGTTCACCGTCGCCTGGGACAAGCCAGGCGGGTTCACCGGGCTTGACGCCTTGCTCGCTTTGCGCGCCTCCGGGCCGCCGCAGCAACGAGTCGTCGGGCTGTTCGTCCCTGATCCGACGGCGGACTTGTTCGGCAACGAGCCGGTGTTCCTCGACGGGACCCGTGTCGGGTACGTGCGGGCGGCCGCCTACGGATACTCGGTCGGCGGTCCGGTCGCGCTGGCGCAAGTGTCGTGCCCCGACGGCGTCACGGGCGAGTGGCTCAAGTCGGGCAACTTCACAGTGCGGTCCGACTCCCGCGAATGGCCGGCCCGACTCCAGCTCCCCCCCTTCTACGACCCCCAGCGCCTCCGCATCCTGGCCTAGTACCCGAGGCCCGGCAGCCACCCCGGCCCCAGCACGCTCGCGGTCCATCATCACGGAAGGTTCTCGTGTGGTTGCCCGTCAGGGCTCGGGTCAGCGACCAGAGCTGGCGTGACTGCCGTGACTGGGGTGAAGGCCGAGCCCGGCGGGTGTCGTATACCCCGGCCCGATCCCGGCGGTCAGCCCGATCCCGGCGGTCAGCCGGATCCCGGCGGTCAGCCGGATCCCGGCGGTCAGCCGGATCCCGGCGGTCAGCCCGATCCCTGCATCCGGGGCATTTGCCGCAACTGTCCGGGCGGGGCAGCAACGATGGCCCACCGATGCGGTTCGCGGCCGCCAGGCAACAACAACCATGGGCCATCGATGCTGCTCCTACCGCAACCATGGGCCATCGATGCGGTAACCCCAGATCGCGCAAACGACATCGATGGGCCATGGGTGCGTTTCCCGGGGAGTGACGAGCGACAGTCTGTCCGTGGAGTCGCGGTCGGCCAGGCTGGCGGCCGGGCGATATGGGCGGTTTGAGTCAGTCCAGAAAGTGAAAACGTGGTAAGCCGCCTCAGCCCGGCGGCTTACCACGTTTTAGCTAGCAACCGCGGATCGTTATACGTGGTTTATGCCGGTATTTTCTTAGCTAAAACGTGGTAAGGCACGGTCCCCGGGCGACTTACCACGGGTTCACTTTCTGGACGCACTCCCGGCCCGGCCCGCCCTGGACGAAAACCTCACGGGCTAACCTCCGCGAACCGGGCATTAGCGGCATACCGGTCGACGCGCAGGGGGGCCAGCCTGCGCTCCATGCCCGCCGATCACCGTCACTCCAGAAGAAAGGCACCCATGGCTCATGGGTGCGTTTCTTCGCCAGTGAGCAGCGGCCCGCGTTGCCGGCCAGCCAGGCTAACCGCGGCTCCCGGCGTCGCGAACCGCGCATATAGTACATCCCGGACCAGCGGGTTCCCGGTCGCACCCCACCGTCGTCCCGGAGCCGGGGCCTGGACCCCATCGCGGGAACAAGGCTGGGGCTGACCGCCCGGGCCAGGACCGCCGCCGCCGCCATCACTCAGAAACAACCATGCGGGAACCACCAGCACGTGAGGCCTCCCATTGCGGGTAACGTGAAGTGATCGTGCTCAGCCGCGGCGCGGTCCGCGATCGGCAGCGCGCGCTCTGCTAACGACCGAAGGCCATCGCGGCCGGGCCTTTGCCGACCTTGATCGGCTTGAGGCGCCGGCTGGTGCTGGTGACGATCGGCGTCACGGTGCCGGAGCCCGCGCTGGCGACGTACAGAATTCTGCTGTCCGGCGCCGCGAGCATCGTCGTGTCGCCCGTGCCGACCTGGACACGCTTGCGGATGGCGCCGGTCGCCGGGTTGATCGGGATGACGAAGCCCGGGCCGCTGACGAAGCCGGCGAGGCCGATGTAGAGCGTCCGGCCGTTCGGTGTCGCCGCCAAAGTGGCGAGCGCATCCAGGCTGGTCTTGATAGCCCGGCCTGGCTTGCGGGTGATCAGGTTGACCGGAGTCACGGTTCCATCGGCGTCCCCGCCAAGCACATAAGCGATCTTGCTGTCTGGCGACACGACGATGTCCTCGGGAAATACGCCGGCCGCGATCGCCCGGCCCGCGTGGTTGGTCGCGGTGTCAATCGGGGTCACGAACCCGCCGTCGCTCAGCACCAGCGCCTTCTTGCCGTTAGGCGTGACCGTCACGACGACGGGCGAACTCTTCACCGTGATCAGCCTTGCCACCCGGTTGGCGGCCGTCGAGATCGCGATCAAGTGGTCAGAGACCGGGTCGGTGACGTACAAGGTCTTGCCGTTCGGCGTGAGCTCCATCCGGTTGGGACCGACCCCGGCCGGGATCGGCTTGCCGGCCTTGTCTGTGGCGGTACTGATCGGGATGACGCCGGCGCCGTCAAGCACGTAGAGCTTCTTGCCATCCGGGGTGATCGTGATCCTGGTTAGCTCTCCGCCGAGCTTGATCGGGCGGCCAGGCCGGTCAGTGCTGAGCCGGATCGGAGTGACCGCGCCCGAGCCCTGATCGAGAACGTAAGCGAACCGGCCGCCCGGCGCGATCGCGATGGCGGTTGGTTCCGAGCCGACCTTGATCGGGGCCCGGCCCGGTCGGTGGCCGTGTTGACCGGCGTGACGGTGGAACTGCCCGAGTTCACCACGTACAGCATCAGCGGCGGCTTGCGCGCAGCGGGCTGAGCGACCGCACCGCCGGAACCGGCGACGGTCCCGAGCAGGGCCGCCACGGTGCCCGTGACAACGAACCATTTGCGCAAGCGCATCGGACAGATCCCATCATTTGGGGCGCTGGAAGAACCCTAGTGGGTCTACGCCTACCTCAGGTGTAGGTCGGCGACCATTCCGGCGGACGGGTGTACTGCGGCACGATAACGGTGCTGCCGTCGCTGAGTTGGTGATGGCATTGCCCGAGAAGGAGTGACGCGATGCCCTGGGTGCCAGCCGCGATTGTGTTCTGTTATCTGATCGGCCTCGCAGGCTGGTTCCTTGCGGTCCTCTGGCGCCGGCTCAAGCGGTCAGAACTCAGGTCGCTGCCGCCCGCGGACCGGCTTCGCCGGCTTGGCCTCGGCGTGCTGCTGCTGCCAGTGGTGGCGGCACTATCCGCTGAAGGTGATGCGGTTACATTGGCGGCCCCGCTGGTCGCGCTCGCACTCTGGACGTTCGCGCCGAGGTTCATTACGGACAAGATCGTTCCGGTCGCGCTGGCGCTTCTCGGATACGAAGGAATCGTTAAGTTCAGGGACTACCTGCGCGGGATCCCGGAGCACACTCGCTACGGCCTTGCCTCGTTTCGCGATGGCGGTAGTTACTCGCAGCTAGTCCTGTTCCAGGCCTGCCTGTTCGGCGGTCTCGGGCTGTACCTGCTCTGGCGATCCTCCAAGGACATTCCCTGGGCCAGGAAACTGCTCTGGCGGCCAGGTCGCACCGCCGCCGGGCAGGGCACTTTCCGCTGGGGAATCCTCCTGCTCCCCGCCGCAGCGATACTTATCGAACTGCTCGGGCGGGTGTACTGGCTAGGCACGGCCTGGTGGGGTGCTGGCCTCACGTTCTCGGTCGCGGTCGCGGCGACGCTCCTCGTCATCAGGTTCCCTGCCCTGGCCGCGGACGTGGCTATCGCCGGGTTCATTTTGCTGGGAATTTACGGGGTTGCTCTTGGACTCTTCTGGCCAACGCACGTTCCGCTTCCCTCGCCGTACAACGACGTCGTTCGTTATGGCGCTGTGCTGGTGGACAGCCGGGCCTCGGCGGTGCTGGCCGGGGTTGAGGGTCTTGCGCTGTTCGGCTTCGGGCTCTGGTTGATGCCACGGGCGCTCGACAACCGGACCAGGGCGCTGCTGCGGTCCGCCGCCGACGCCGACCTTGCCACTCGGGTAGTGCGGCTGACCAGGACAAGGGCCGACGCCGTCGACACCGCCAACGCCGAGATCCGCCGGCTGGAACGCGATCTGCACGACGGGGCCCAGGCCAGGCTGATCGCGCTCGGCATGAGCTTGCGGGCGGCTGAACGGCTGATTCCGACTGACCCGAACGCCGCCGCCGCGCTGGTCGCCGAGGCGCGCGATACCTCGGTCAGGGTGCTCGCCGATCTCCGCGACCTGGTGCGGGGGATCTGCCCGCCGGTGCTGGCCGACCGCGGCCTCGCTGACGCGGTGAAAGCACTGGCGCTCGACACGCCACTGCCGGTGGACGTCGAGGTGGACCTAGCCGGCCGCCCCGACCTGCCAGTGGAAACCGCCTGCTACTTCGCCGTCGCCGAAGCTCTCGTCAACGTGGTCAAGCACTCGGGCGCCAGGCACGCGTACGTCAGGATCTGGCACGCCGGCCGCGCGCTGCGAATCACGGTGACCGACGACGGCTCGGGCGGCGCCGACCCGCAGCGCGGCTCAGGGCTGCTCGGCCTGGAGCGCAGGCTCGGCATGTTCGACGGCGTGCTGGCCGTGAACAGCCCACCGGGCGGGCCGACCATCATCGCGATCGAGGTGCCCTGCGCGATCAGGATCGCCGCTTAGAGTGGCGAAATGCGCGTAGTTATCGCCGAGGATCTGTTCCTGCTGCGGGATGGCCTGACCAGGCTACTGCGCGCTCACGACATCGAGGTGACGGCGGCCGTCGGCAGCGGCCCTGAACTGCTCGATGCGCTGCTAGAACAGAAGCCGGACGTCGCCGTGATCGACGTCCGGCTGCCGCCAACGTTCACCGACGAAGGGCTGAGGGTAGCGCTCGCGGCCCGGCAGGAACTGCCGGGCCTGCCAGTGCTCGTGCTCTCCCAGTACGTCGAGCAGCTCTACGCCCGCGAGCTGCTTTCTGACCACGCGGGCGGCGTCGGCTACCTGCTTAAGGACCGGGTGTTCAGCGACGACGCCTTCGTTGAGGCGCTCCGCACAGTAGCCGACGGCGGTACCGTGCTAGACCCGGAAGTGATCAGCAAGCTGCTGCGCAGGCGCCAGGCCGACGAGCCGATCGCCGCGCTATCGCCCCGCGAGCGTGAAGTGCTCGAGCTCATGGCCCAGGGAAGGTCGAACGCCGCCATCGCCCAGCGTCTCTACATCTCGGAGAAGGCCGTCAGCAAGCACAGCACCAGCATCTTCGCCAAACTGAACCTGGAACCCTCCGACGACGATAACCGCCGGGTCCTCGCCGTGCTCGCCTACCTCAACTCCTAGGATGTCATGAGGAACTGGCGCAGCATGGCCAGGAAGCCCGGTGCGAGCTGCCCGTTCGCGGACAGGCCGTGACCAGCGCCGGGAAAGACGGCGAGCGCGTGCCTGGCACTCCGCTGCAGCAGGCTGGCGAACTGCACGACGCTCGCCGGAACGGGTACGATTCATCCGCGCCGCCGAATGCCGCGAACACCGGGCAGCGCACCTCAGACAGCACCACGGCCGGGTCGAATCCGACGATCCGCTGACCGAACCGGAGCAGGACGGGGTCGTCGTAGGCCATCGTCACCGCCGCGTACCAGGGTCGTTCGGCATAGGTGAGCTGGCGGTCAATGATCGACTGCGGATCCTCTCCAGCTGAAATCCGCTGGGCCCGCTCGTCCACCCAGGCCATTGCCTCAGGATCGCCATCGACGGATCGCATGAGCCGGTAGCGCTCTTGCTCAAGCGCGGGCACGCCGGCCCGGAGACCGTCACGACCCGGCTGATCGCTTCCGGAGCCAGACTGGCCGCGATGAGCGACACCCAGCCACCCTGGCTAACCCCAAGCAGGCTCACACAGGAGGCGTCGACGCTCGGCTGCGCCCGCAGCACCTCGACCGCGGCGAGAGTCTCCCCGGCCAGGTCCTCCAAAGTCTGCTCACGCCAGTCCCCCGGCGACCCGCCGCCGCCAGGCTTGTCATGACTCAGCACCACGGCGCCGAAGCTGACCAGCCGCTCGGGATACTCACCCCAGTCTTCGGCCGTACCCTCGCCTGCTCCGTCGACCAATACGACCCCTGGCAATGACGCCCCGTCCTCGTCAGGGCAGCGCACGAGAGCCCGCAACTCACCCATCGCCGTCGGAACCGAAGTCACTGCCTCGCGCACGCTAATCGGCTTACTCACTCTCGTACAGGCGGTCAAGGTCAACCAGGACAATATCGGCGGCGTGTTCGGCGAGTTCCTTGAGATCTTCGGAAAAGCCCGCGCCAGAAAACAATGCCAGCCGCGTCCGGTCGGTCGACCGCGCCCCTGAATGCTCGCGCAGGAGGTCCCTTGCCCGCTCAAGCCGCTCAAGATGGCCGGGGGTCATCACCGTGTTCCACTTCGCTTCACCTAGGCACAGGATCTCAGCCGGGCTCGCACCGTCCTGCCCGAGTACGACCACATCGACCTCTAGGAGCATCCGCCCGGACCGGTCGTTGATCGCTCCGCCGCCGACCTTCGCCGGGTAGCCGCCAAGACTTTCCGGTGCCGCATACCACCGCGCCCAGTCCCGGCAGAGCCGCTCGAAGTGCGGGCCGACGACCTTGCTGGTAAACGTCTGGCGCATCCGGCGCCAGATCGCGGCCGCTGATCCTGGTCTTTCCAGCTCTCCCCAGGCTGGCCGCATTACGGCGTGATAGAAGCCGACGATCGGCTCGGCGATACGGTAGGAAGAGCGATTAGCGCGGAAAAGGTCAGCCTCCCTGGCGATAAAGCCGGCATCTTCAAGCACCTCGAGCGGATGGGCCAGGTCAGTTGAAGGCCGCGCCAGGTATCCGGCTATTCCGCCCCTAGTCGTGTTGCCCTGGGCGATGGCAGCCAGTACTGAGCTGTATACGGCAGTGTCGCGAATGCCCGGCTCCTCAGCGAGCAGGTAACGAGCCTCCCTGAACAGCGGCCGAGCCGGATTCAGAACTGCGCGCACTACCCACGGATCGAAGTCATCGGGCCCGGCGGGAGTGTCATCCTGAGAGAACTCCCGGCGATAGGCAGGCGTCCCGCCGACGATCGCGTTAGCCAGCACCGCGGTCCTGCGGTCAGTGATGTCCCAGAACCTGGCGGCAAGGCGGTAGTCAAAGGTAGGAACCACGAGCTCAAGCGAGGCCCTCCCCCGCAGCGGCGCGCCGCCGGAGAGCAACGCCCCCATGAACGACATCGCGGAGCCGCACAGCAACAACCGAACCGGCCCGGCCGATCTCCTGCCCGCCGGGTCAAATAGCCGCTGTATCACCGATGGCAACTCGGGCGACTGCCTGACCAGGTAGGGAAACTCGTCAATGACGGCGACGAAAGGGTCGCCGTCGGAAGTTGCCCGGAGAAGCTGGGACAGTGCCTCGTCCCAAGTCGCGAACCGATGAGGAACTGGCTCCCCCCGGAAGCGCGCCAGCGCCGCACCGAACTGGCCGAGCGACTCAGCCGCCGTAGCCTCGGTCGCCGTGAACATCAAGCCGCCGCAGGCTCGGGTAACGGCGTCGAGAAGGTAGGTCTTGCCTTGCCGCCGCCGACCGGACACGATTCCCAGCGCCGGACCTTGCCCGCGCAACCGTGCGAATCGGGCCAGCTCGCCCCACTCGAACTCACGGTCAAACATGTCAGCCGGCCTATCCACGCCAGTTTCACCGTTGATGAGGCCCCCAGTTGTATAACTACGTTTATTATAAGCGTAACTATACAACCGTCCGCAGCGCGGGGTCAGGCGGGAGTTACCACGAGCTCGTCTTCGTCCATGGTGATGTCGGTGCCGGTCAGGACCCGCAACGCGTCCGGCGCCAGGTGCACATTGACCGGCGTGCCCTGAGTCAGGTCGGACGCGCTGCCGTCGTTTTGCACCAGCGCCTGCACCTGATGCCCCGGCGCCAGCCTGATCAGCACCTGGGTAGTCGAGCCGAGATACACCAGCCGCTCGATCATGCCAGGCACCCGGTTGGATCCGCCGGAACCGAATGCCTCGATGCGCACCCGCTCTGGCCTGATCACCGCGTGCGCCCGGTCAGGGGCGTCAAGGCCGCCATGGTCGGCTTCGAGAGTCGAATCGCCCAGCTTGACCACGCACTTAGCCCCGGGCCCGCGCTCAATCACGCTGACCTCCATCAGGTTGGACACCCCGAGGAAATCAGCCACGTACGTGTCAGCAGGCTCATCGTAGATCTCGTGCGGCCCACCCATCTGCACGATCTTCCCTGCCCGCATCACGGCGAGCCGGTCCGACATCGTGAGCGCTTCCTCCTGGTCATGGGTGACGTAGAGGAAGGTAATGCCCACTCGTTCCTGCAGCGCCTTGAGCTCAACCTTCAGAGACCGGCGCAGCTTGGCGTCGAGCGCGCCGAGCGGTTCGTCGAGCAGCAGCACCGCCGGGTCGAGCACGAGGGCGCGGGCCAGCGCCACGCGCTGCTGCTGGCCGCCGGAAAGCTGGCCGGGGCGGCGCTTCTCGAACTCGACCAGGCCGACTAGTTCGAGCATCCCGTGGACCTTGGTCTTGATCGTCGCCTTGTCGGCGCCCGTGTTGCGCAGCCCGAAGGCGACGTTCTCGTACACATTGAGGAACGGGAACAGGGCGTAGCTCTGGAACACCGTGTTGACCTTGCGCTTGTTCGGCGCGGTGTGCGTGACGTCAAGGCCGTCGAGCAGGACCTGACCGGACGTCGGCTGCTCAAAGCCGGCGATCAGCCGCAGCGTGGTCGTCTTGCCACAGCCAGAGGGCCCGAGCAGGGAAAAGAACTCCCCGCTCGCCACGGTCAGGTCCACGTTGTCGACGGCTACCTCGACGAATCGCTTGCTGAGCGAGATGAGGTCGATCTGTCCACCAGACATCTGCGGCCGCCTTCCTGCGTGTTAACTGACTGTGCTAGCTCTCCCGGCCATTCGCGTGGGTCCGCCCGGTCGGCTCCCACGCAAAACCTAGATGTTCTGCTATGTAGCGCATAGATAGCTCAAATGCGCTCACCGGGTCAACTACCGGATCTTCCAGAGCGATCTGGACTGTCAGCCCGTCGAGCAAAGACGACACCATGATCGAGAACGGGTGAGGATCGATAGTAGCGAACTCGCCATCGGCCTGGCCAGAGCGCACGAGGGCGACCAGTGCCTCCCGCCAGCGCTCATCAGACCTCTGGCGCAGCACGGCGATGCCCGGGTTCCTCGCGGCCTGGACCCAGAACTCAAGCCAGAGTTGCCAGTTGCCCTCAAGTTCCTCGTCGCTCTCCGGCAGCAGGTTCATCGCGACAAATTCTTCGATCCGAGCGGCCGCCGTCGGCAGGGCATCCATCCGCCGCTTGCCCTCGGCGTACCAGGTGTCCTCATAGTGCCTGATCGCCTCGGTAAGCAGCTGATCCTTGGTCTTGAAGTAATAAATGATCAGCGCCGGGCTTATCCCGATCCGCTCGGCGATGTCGGCGATCCTGGTGTCAGCGAACCCCCGCTCGGAGATCACGTCGAGGGCGGCGTTAAGCATCTGCCTGCGCCGCTGGTCCGCGATGCCCTGACCGGCCGCGGCGGTACCAGGCAGGCCCCCGTCCGGCTCGTCGACGCCTGACGCCGACGGGTCAAGTCCCGTGGTACCGAGCCCGGCCGCGCCGAGCCCAGCCGCCCGCGCGGCTTGAACCGCCGGGGTGCGAGTCGCTGTAACGCGTTCGACCTGCTGTCTCATCCGCACTTCCTCCGCAGCACTTGTCGTAACCGTAGCAAAAATTTAGACTGAATGTTCAGTCAGGACTCGCGCAGACCTCGATCTCGCAGGTCACGCGAGCGGAGCCTCAGGGTAACGAAGCGGCCGGACCTCGGACCGCAGGAGACGGCCGGAAAGGAAAACAGCATGGCCGCAACATACGATGCCATCGTCATAGGCGGAGGGCATAACGGCCTTGTGGCCGCCGCATATCTGGCCCGGGCAGGCGCCCGGACAGTAGTGCTGGAAAGCCGCCATAAGACCGGCGGCGCAGCAACCACTGAATCCCCATGGCCCGATGCTCCCGAGTTCAAGGTGACGAGGCTTTCCTACGTGATGAGCCTGATGCCGCCGACCATTATCAACGATCTCAAGCTAGCCAGCCACGGTTACAAGGTCCACCCAATGGGGCCTTACTACCAGGCATTCCCGGAGGGCGGCTCGATCAAGCTGTATGCCGACGACGCCCAGCGTAACTATGATTCCGTCGCGCAGTGGTCGAAAAAGGACGCTGAGGCGATGCCGAAGTGGGACGCCTGGCTGGCCGGGCTAGCCGACGTACTCGGCCCGCTGCTGCTCACCGTGCCGCCGAACATCGGTTCCCGCAAGCCGAGGGACCTGCGCGGTCTCCTCAAGCTCGCCTGGCGGAACCGGGGCCTTAACGTCCGCACGACGGCTGATGTGACCCGCCTGATGACGATGTCGATCGCCGACCTGCTCGACGACTGGTTCGAGTCCTCCCAGGTCAAAGGCGCCCTGGCGGTCAACGGCGTGATCGGTACCTGGGCCGGTCCTTACGAGCCTGGCACCGCCTACGTGATGGCGCACCACTCGATCGGCGACGTGGGTGACGGCCATCTCGGCAACTGGGGCTTCCAGGAAGGCGGCATGGGCGCGGTCTCCGACGCTATCGAGGCCGCCGCGAAGGGCTTCGGGGCGCAGGTGCGGCTCAACTCCCGCGTGAGCCGGGTCCTTACCTCGGGCGGGCGAGTCACTGGCGTCGCGCTCGAGGACGGCACCGAGTTGCGGGCCAGCACGGTCGTGTCCACCCTGCATCCACGTACCGCGTTCCTCGACCAGGTCGGCGAGGCGAACCTGCCGCCAGAGTTCGCGCGGGACATCAAGATTTGGAAGACCCGCTCAGGCGTAGTCAAGATCAACCTGGCCCTCTCCGAGCTGCCTGACTTCATCGCCGACCCCGGTTCGCAGCAGCAAGAGCACCACACCGGCTCGGTCGAGATGGCACCGACGATGGAATTCATCGAGCAGGCGTTCCAGGACGCCCGCAACGGCAAGCCCGCGCTGCGACCGTTCAGCGACGGCGTGATCCCGACCACGTTCGACAAGACCCTGTGCCCGGAAGGCACGCACATCATGTCGCTGTTCACCCAGTGGGTACCGGCCGACTGGAACCTCGAACCGCACCAGTCCGAGCTCGAGGCCTACGCCGACCGGATGATCGAGCTGTACGACGAGGTGGCACCCAACTTCAAGGCGTCGATCCTGCACAGGGACGTCGTCAGCCCGCATGAAATGGAGCAGGAGTACGGCCTCATCGGCGGCAATATCTTCCACGGCGAGCTGTCCCTCGAGCAGCTCTTCCACATGCGCCCCGCCCCGGGCTTCGCGGACTACCGGACGCCGGTAGCAGGCATGTACTACGGCAGCTCGGCTACGCACGCGGGCGGCGGCGTCTGCGGTATCCCAGGCTGGCAGGCCGCCCGGGCAGCGATCGCCGACAAGAAGCTCTCCCGTTCGGGGTCGGCCAAGGGATGACAATCGTTACATCCGCCAATAAACCAGCCGAGCAGGCCAACTCTCCCTCGGGGTCGGCCTTGCTCAGCTTGCTTGAGGCTCGTTCCGTCGCGGTCGTGGGTGGCTCGGCCCGTGCGGACAGTTTCGGCGCCCGGATGCTGGCCGAAGTCGCGAAGTCGCCGGCCCGGCCGACGGTGTACCCGGTGAACCCCAGGTACTCGCGGATCAACGACGAACGGTGTTACCCGACGCTGGCTGACCTGCCTGGTCCGACCGATCTGGTGCTGTTCGGCGTACCAGACGCGGCGCTCGAGGCCCAGCTCACGCTGGCCGCCGAGCTGGGCTGCCGAGCGGGAGTGATCTTCGGAAACGCGAACGAGACCCCGCCCGGCGCCGCCTCCTGCGGGCTTCGGGCGCGGCTGGCCGCAATCGCGCGGTCGGCTGGGATGGAACTGTGCGGGGCCGGGTGCATGGGGTTCGCCAACGTCACCTACGGACTGCGGGCGATGGGGTACATCGAGCCCGACCCGATCCCTGCTGGTCCCGTCGCCCTGGTCACGCACTCGGGGTCGGTCTTCTCGGCCCTGCTCCGCACCCGGCGTGCCTTCGGCTTCACGCTGGCCGTGTCCTCCGGTCAGGAGCTGGTCACAGCAGCGCCTTCCTACCTCGAGTACGCCCTCGCCCAGCCGGAGACCAAGGTGCTCGCCCTGGTACTCGAGGCGATCAGGGAGCCCAGCCGTCTCGTCGGCGTACTGGCGACCGCGGCCGAGCGGGACATCCCCGTCGTGCTGCTCACCGCCGGCAACTCAGCCAGAGGCCGGGCCATGGTCGCCGCCCACTCAGGGGCGCTGGCGGGCTCGGGGGCAGGCTGGGAAGCCCTGACCCGCGCTTACGGCGTCCACCGGGTAACCGACCTAGCCGAACTGTGCGACACCCTTGAGCTGTTCTGTGCCCGCCGTCCGGTCGCGCGAACAAGCGCGCCCGGACATGGCATAGCAACGGTCCACGATTCAGGACTCGAAAGAGCCCACGCGGCCGACGTCGCCGAGGAATTGCGGGTGCCGTACGGGGCCATCTCCGAGTCCACGAAGTCCAAGCTGGCCTCGTTGCTCGACCCCGGACTGCTCCCGACTAATCCGCTCGACGTCTGGGGCACCGGAGCCGATACCAGGGAACTCTTCGGCGAGTGCCTGACGGCCCTCGCCGAAGACCCCGCCGTCGACGCCGTAGCTCTGGCGGTGGACCTGGTCAAAGAGCTAGACGGCGACGAGTCCTACCAACTCGCGGCCCTAGACGCGGCGCAGCGTACGACCAAGCCGCTGATGCTGATCAGCAACGTCCCGAGCGCCCTGGACCAAGACGCGGCCGCCCTGCTGCGCAAGAACGGCATCCCGGTACTAGAAGGCCTCCGCCCCGGCCTGAAAGCCATCCGCCACCTGCTCAACCACGGAGCCGGTCAAAAACCCCACCCTGCCCCCGAGATCAACCAACCCCGCCAGTCCCGCGCCAGGCAACTACTCGCCGCCCCGTTCGACCTGCTCACCCTCTACGGCATCCAGGTAACCCGCACCGAACGAGCGTCCAGCGCCGACCAAGCGGCGGCCGCCGCCGCCCGCACTGGCTACCCCGTGATACTCAAAACCGACAACCCGGCGATCGCCCACAAATCCGACGTAGGCGGCGTCAAGCTCGGCCTAGCCGACGAACAGGCACTCCGCGCCGCCTACGCCGACCTGGCCGCCCGCCTGGGCACCGAAGTCCTGATCTGCCAGACCGCCCCGCCCGGCGTAGAACTGGCCCTGGGCATCACCATCGATCCCGACCTGGGCCCGCTGATCGTCGTCGGCGCAGGCGGCACCCTGGTAGAAGTAATCGCCGACCGCGCCGTTGCCCTGCCGCCGGTCTCCGCTGACCAAGCCAGCTCCCTGCTGGCCGAACTCAAGATCAGCAAGCTGCTAGCCGGCGTCCGAGGCGCCCCGCCCGCCGACCTGACCGCGATCACTACCGCGATCGTGAACCTCAGCGCCCTGGCCACCGAACTAGCCGAAGACCTCTCGGCCCTAGACATCAACCCCCTGATCTGCGGCCCAGCAGGCGCCATCGCCGCCGACGTCCTGATCATCCCCCCCGCTAACGGCCCGCGCCAGGACGCGTGAATCCACCGCGTCCAAACCGCGCTATGCGGCGCGCTTACTTCTAGGAACGCGTTAAGAGATGATGATCATTGGTACTGTCAACTAACTGGACGCATACAGGTCCGCAGGGGTCACGATGTCCAATGAAGCACCTGGAACTTCAGACTCAGTCACGCCAGAGACCGCGCGTCTGCGAACCGCTCTGGACATGCACGACTTGGGCGTCAAGTTGTACCGGCAGCGGATGCGCAGGGATCACCCGCAAGCTAGCCAAGAGGAGATCGACAAGATGGTGAGGACGTGGCTAGCCGAGCCCCCACGGAGCGGTCCCCGCCGTGCTTCCGCAAGGAAACGGGACAGTGACGCCGGTTGAGTCCGCACTCATAAACGGAATAGCTGACCTGGACGCTATAGCGGCACATTGGGCGCTCGTTGGGGGCCTCGCGGTGTCAGCGCGTACGGATCCTCGGTTCACCAAGGACCTAGACTTCGTGGTCGCCGTTGGCAGTGACGGGGAAGCGGAAGAAGTGGTGCACAGGCTTCGTTCTCGTGGGAGTCATCGTTGCAGCCCTGCACTATGGGCGATCTGTCCGAACAACCACGGCTCGGGCCGGCGCGGGCTCCATGCGTTGAGATGCCTGCTTCGCGGGTCGCAGAAGGCGACTCGCGAGCTGATCCAGGCTGAGGCGCACGATACAGTGGCCATGCATACCGTGAACCGCCGGAGGTGACGCCATGCGAGCGCGAACTTCGGTGCATGGCACCCAATTCGGGCCGTACACCATCCTCGACCTGCACGAACTACCGGAGGACGGCAAGGGATTCGAACTCGAAGACGGGTGGCTGACTGAAGTGGCGGCAAGCTCACGGCATAACTGGGCGCTGCGGACCCTGGCCCGGATCATCGAGCAAGCCGCCGCTGACGCGGACTCACCGGTCATCGTGTGTGATGGCGGCGAGTGGGAAATCAGCACTCCGGTGGGTGTGCGCAAGCCGGACGTGTTCGTAGTTCCAAGGGAGACTGCCCGCGCGGCGATCATCGAGGAGTCGCCGAAGCTCATCCCCGGTTCTGACCTGCTCATGGTGGCGGAGGTCATCTCACCGGGGAGCGGTAGCGAGCGCACAGACCGGTTGCGCAAGGTCGGAGAATACGCCGCCCTCGGCATTCCGCAGTACTGGATCATCGAGCACACGCCCCGGCTATCTGTCCAGGTCCTCATCCTGACAGACGGAACGTATACAGCCGCCCCGGCAGTCGTGGAAGGCGGCAGGCTTGAAGCTGAGATTGACTCGGACAAGCCGTTTACGGTCTCCCTCGACCCCGCTAACCTGCTTGACTTTTAACCTCCCGCCCCGAGTGTGTCCGAGAAACATGATCGGGATTCGCGGCGACGGTGAGTAAGAACGCCGGACCCGTCTTGGTCGGTCACGCCATTGACGGGATTGGCCGGGCAGAGTGGTCGGCTGTGACCGAGGCGGCCGGGGCGCCGGCCTTCTATGACTACGTTTTCCTCCGCGCCTACGAGCAAGCGCCCTTACAGGTAACCGAGAACTTCTTCTACCTGCGATTCGGCGACCCGGCCGTCGCGGTGCTGCCCGCTTACCTGCAGAGCAGCGACGATCCCCTTGGAATACTTTCCGGGCTCGGCCTGCCCGGCAAAGAACCAGGTGACCTGATCCTGATCACCCACGTCGCGCACTGCTACGACACCGCGCTGCCGACCCGGCCTGGGCATCTCACGACACACCTGGTGGAACGGGCTTGCCTGGTCCTCGCCGACCTAGCCCGCCAGGCAGGCGTGAAGTGGTTCGCGTTCCTGAACGTAGATGGCGATTCCCAGCTTTCGGCGGCACTGGCCGAGGTTGGGCTGACGAAGATTCCCATGAACACCCGGTACAACAAGGACCTGCGCGGCTTCAGCTCGTCAGAAGACTTCATCGCGGCGATTCCCAGCCAGAAAGCCAGGGCTCTTATCCGGCAGGGCCGCCGCCAGGCGGACCGGATCGGAATGCGGTACGTGCGTCCTGACCCGGCGACGGGCGTGCCCGACGCCGTTGGACTCTGTCAGCGGACGACCGCGCGCCACGGCACTGCCGCTTATTATCCGGATGAGTTCGGTCAGTTCGTGGCGATCGCGGCCGGGTTGATCAGCGTGACGGAGATCTGGCTAGACGGGCAACTTGGGCTGGCGAGCATCAGCCTCAGGGACGCGACCAGGTTTCACTTGTGGGCCGGCGGGATCGACTATTCGGTAATGGCCGGTGCCCGCAGCGCGTTCCCGCTGATGCTGATGCCAGCCGTGGAGGAGGCGACAGCGGCCGGGCGGGCGGTGCTCGAGGGCGGCCGGGGAAACGCCGCCACCAAGCTGAGGTTCCGGCTGACCCCGGTCGAATTGATGGCGTTCATCGGGACGCCTTAGCCGCGACGGTCTTAAGGCCGCCGGCAGACGACAGCGCGCGGAGCCGAGACTGACATAGGCCCGTGTGGAAAGCGTGAATGACGGGCCTCGCGAGATCGTGAGCCCGAGGGGATCGCCCCGGCTTAGCTCCATCGCCGGGACGTTGTTTGCCGTTTCGGCGGCCGATTAACCGCATCGATGGCCCATGGGTGGGTTTCTGGTGGAGTGAGGCGGGTCCCGGACGGTCTTGCCCGAGCACCGGGGGCACTTCGGGGTCCGCGGGTTCACGACCGCGAAGTGCCCCCGGTGTCAGCGGCCGGGGCGGCGGGCAGCCCTGGATGCCGGGAATGTCGGGAATGTCTGGAATGTCGGGAGAGGCTGACGCGGGAAGGGCTGGAGGACCAGTTCAGTCCGGGCCAAGCCGAGCGGTCGATTAGAACTCACTCCCACGGAAACGCACCCATGGCCCATCGTTGTTGTTGCCTGGCCGACGGCTACCGCATCGATGACCCATGGATGCTGCTGCAACCGCATCCATGGCCCATCGTTGTCGTTGCCCGTCGGCCGGGAACAGCAGCGGTGGGCCATCGATGCGGTTCCGGAACGTCCAGAGTCGGAAATGGCTAACTGGCAGGACGGGGACATGGCGGCAGCAGCATCGCGCGGCCGTTACGAAGACCATCGGTGAGGTGAGCAGCGGTCACGATCCGGTCCCACAACGGCAGCCAGTCGGCCACCTCGAGCGCAGCCACTACCTCAAGTGCCTGCTCGGAGGTGGTACGCCCAGCGCGGATCGCCGCCCGCGCAACCTGGGGCAAGCCACCGGACGCGGCCAGCATTCGTTGGAAGGTCGCGCGAACGTCGAGGTCGTGCTCGGGCACTTGCTGATACCTAGCGGTCATGGCCAGCCGAGCTTCAGCCTCGGACCGACCGGGCGCCGATGCGGCCGAGGGCACCAGGCTGGCCAGAACCTGACCGAGCTGCCCTGGCTCGCACAAGATGGGCAGTTCACGGATCACGTCCGCCGACTCGTCCGGCGCGTGCACGAAACTGAGCATCCGAGCCTGACCACCCAGCACGTCCCGCAGCGAATCGCCGGCCGGGGCCGACGAACTCCCCTTGCACAAGCGCAGCAGTTCGGCCGCGCTGCCCGCCCCGTCCCAAGGCTCAAGGTGGATCAGCCCGACGACGAAAAGCTCATCGGAGGTAACCCCAAGCTCAAGCGCCCGCAAGTGCGCCACCGGCACGACGTTGATCTGATAACGCCAGAGTGCCCTGACGGCGTGCCTGCTCATCCGAACCGGCCAGGCACCGGTGATCAAGAATCCGCGCGAAGCAAGGAAATCAAGTATCAGCTCGATCCGGCGCCCGGCGATCGCCTCCGGCTTGATCATCAGAAAGGTCATCCGCTCAAAGGCGCGAGCGCTTGGCTGACCCCCGCAAGCCCGCGCGAACGAGGCCCAGCCTTCCCAGAAGTAAGGATCGTCGGCGTAAGTCGCAAGTTTGCGCTGATCAGGAATGACCCAAGGCTCGATCTCGACAGCGGCCACCGACTCGCCGATCACGGCCCCGCCGACCAGATCGCCATTGCCACCAGCACCTCAGCCGCGGTCATGGAGCCGTGCTCGTAGGAAGTACCAGGATCGGGCACAGGGAAATCAGGTCCGGTGGCCACGAGCACGACCTCGCCGAGCCGGCGCTGCCCGACGGATCCGGCCGCGACCAGGCCAAGGTCGGCGAGTTCGTCAGGCGAAGTCACGAAGGCGTCGCCGAGCTGCCCGGCTAGCCGATCGGCGAGCTCCCCGGCCAGACCCGGATGCGGATACAGCCACCTGACCCGCCCAGCCCCGCCAGGAGGCAGCCGGCACCAGCGCTCAACGGCAACCGCATCCCACGTCTCCAAGGTGCCAGGAGCGGGCGCACTGGCGGTCAGGCCGTGATCGCTGAAGATCAGCACCGAGACGCCACTATCACGCAGCCGCTGAGCAAGGTCGCCAAGAGCCCGAGCCGCTACGTGGATGCGGTGATCGAAGCCGTGCCGATGCAGGTAGCTGTCGAAATCAAGGTAGGCCCAGGTCAGCGTGCCCGGTTCGATCACGAGCCCGCCGGCGAAGGCCTCCACCAGACCGACCGGGTCAGCGGGGGCAGCGGACCGGACGGCCGCCGCGTCCGGGCTGAGCCGCGCGCCGTGCAGCATCCGGTTCGTGACATCTCCATGAAGACCAGCAAGCTCACGCGGCAGAGCGACCGACCGCACGCCGACCGCGTCAAGCCGGTCGAACACGGTCGGAAATTCGGGCGTGGCCGTCGGCCGGGCAATGGCGTCAGACCAGCCGGTGACCTGGCCGCTGTGACAGTTGACGACGCGGTGCCCGTCGGCGTGCAGGTACTGGACGCCGGTGAACCCGTGTTCGCCGGCCGGCACGCCGGTCACCGACGTCATCAGGCAAGCCACCGTCGTGGTCGGAAACTCGCTGGTCAGCGGCCAGAGCTCGGCCGCGGGAAACGCCGAAGCAGCAGCCTCGTACCCGAGCCCGTCCACGGCAAGCACGACCAGGCTGCGGGCAGGGCCGAGCCAAACCGGCCCCAGGCCATGATAGCTGTCAGTAATCGCTCGCGCGATCACGGTCAGGTTGTGCTCAGGATGCCGCCGGCACAGGCCGAGCACCGGCCCCCGGACCTGATCAAGCAACTCGTCAGCCGACACTCTCATTCAGGCGCCTGCCCGACCACCGCGACTTCGTCCGCTACGTCGGCCGGCTTGGCGTCCTCCGGCTTAGTGACCTTCAGGTAGGGCAGCAGGGCCAGGCCGACGACGGTGAAGCCGGCGGCCACCCCGATGTAGATCGGCCGGAACCCGACGGTCGCGATCACACCCGCGCCGACCGCGATCGCGATCGAGAACGGGGTATTGATAATCGCCTCCGAGGCCGCGATCGCCCGCCCCTGCAAGTCGGCCGGAGTACGGCGCTGGAGCACAGTCAACTCGGCGACCAAGACCATGGGCAGCCCGATCCCGATCAGCGCCGAGCCGCACAGCGCACCGGGCAGCACCGACGTGCTCGCCGCCGCCAGGCCGACGCCGTTCAGCAGAAACCCCACGCAGGCCGCGCTGTACTCACCGAAGCGGCGCATGTAGGGGCCGACGATAAAGCCCGCCAGCACGCTGCCAGCGCCCTGAACGCTCGCCAGCACCCCGATCCAGGAGGTAGGGCGCCCAAGACCCTGATCGACCAGCGAGAACATGGCCACGTCGATCATGCCGGCCCCGGCGAAGCCGATCGTGCTGGCGATGACCATCCGCCGGATCACGTCGTTACCGAACAAATGCCGCACCCCGGCCGTCAGCTCGGCCGCGAACTCGCGCGGCGTGCGGCCAAGCCGCTCCTGGTCGGCTCGCTTCAGGTCACGGAACTGACGAAGAGCCAGGTAGGACGCGATCGAAACCGCGAAAGTAGCCATGTCAGCGACGGCTACCACGCCGCCGCCCCAGGCCGCGTAGATCCCGGCGCCGGCGAGCGGCCCGACGATCCTCATCCCCTGGGACAGGCTGCTGAACAGGCCGTTGACCTCACCAAGCTGCTGGTCGGGCACCATCGAGTGCAGCAGCCCGCCCCGAGCGGACCGGTAGATCAGCCCGGAAACGCCGTACACGGCCGCCACCACGTAGATCAGCCACACCTGATCCCTATGGTGCACTAGCAGGAGCAACCCGACGGCCAGGCCAGTAATGGAGTCGTTGACCACCAGCAGGCTGCGGCGCGGGAAGCGATCGACAATGAGGCCGGTCACCGGCGCCAGAAACGCCGCCGCCGCCAGGAGCAAGAAGATCAGGCCGGCGTCACCACTCGATCCGGTCAGGTCCTTCACCCAGATGCCAAGAACAATGGTCATGGCGGTGTTGCCGATCATGTTCATCGTCTGCCCGGCGAACAGCACTCGCAGGTTGCGATCGGCAAGCACGATCATCTTCATTACTGATCTCCTCGCACCCATCCGGCCCGGACAAGCAAGGCAACGAACGTCTCCGCGAACGCCACCGGAATGGCAAGCTCACTGCTCAGCGCCGCCCACCAGGCGACCTCGGCCTGATCGCGCTCGCCATTGACGCCGCGCATCAGCGCCAGCGCGCGGGCGTAGTTGCCGCCCCGGTCGACGGCGAGGGCCTCATTTAGCCAGTCCCTGTCCAAGGGCGCGGCGTCCTCGGCGAGCGCGCGCAAGTTCGCCGGACCGGCCCAGCACCTGATCAGCGGCTCGGCGCCGGCAGCAGCCCCGGCCGCAGGCGGCAGCCGTTCCGCGGTAGCGGTGATGACTGGCCCGATCCAGGCCTGGGCGGCGCGCACCCTGGCGTCATCGACCCCGGCGGCCGGCAGCGCCCTGATCGCGCCCAGCGCGACCGCGGCCCGATGCCTGAGCCACCGTCCCGCTTCCGCCTCGTCGTGCGGATCGAGCAGCTGCTGAGGTCTTCGACCTGACCAAGGCCGGCTGCCGGGCAACGTCGCCAGCACGTGCCTCGCCGCCCAGCTCACGGTTACTTCCTCAAGATCATCCGCCAAATTGCCGCCAGCGCTGGCGCTGATCGCGGCCGCTGCCGCACCAGCGATGGTCGCTGTCCGCCGGAGCTCCTGCGGATCAACCAGGTTCGGGGTGTCGGCTGAGCTGTGATTGGCGCGGTCCGGCCAGTGGCCGAGCCCGACGACCTGGCACCTGGCCGGCGAGTCGGCCAGCAGGGCGTGATCGGCGCCGCCCGCGAACGGCGTCTCGCGCCAGGTCCACGGGTCGCACCCGACCGCACCGCTGTAGGAGCGGGAGGCGGGCGGCAGCAGTTCGGCACAGCGGGAGGCGAGGGCGGGCAGGAACGAGGGGATGTCATCGGGCCCGCGCTCGATGACCAGCGGGCCACCGCACCTGGCCACATCCTGGCCGGCCATGTCCACATTGATCGCGAACGAAGGCGCGGAAGCTTTGCCGGTGCCGACCTGCTCATGCAGGTAGGCGGCGATGCCGGTGAACTCCGGTCCCCACAGGAACCTGATGGCCGGGCGGGCGCGACCGGCGGGCGCTCTGGCCAGCACCCGTGCGATCCCGAGCAGCGCGGCGACACCAGACGCGTTGTCGTTGGCACTGGGTCTTGGATGACACAGATGAGCGCTGAGCAGGATTTCCTTTTCGGCGTCACCACGCAGCCGCCCGGTCACAACCGGCATCGCCGCGACGCTGGCATCGAGCACGACCTCAACCTGAGCCGCGCCACCCCGGTCAGCCTCGGCCGCGAGCCGGGCCAGCACCCCGGCGGTCACGCTGAAGGCCGCCAGCCCGCACCCGGCGGGCAACTCGATCCGGCCAACCTGGCCGGCCCCCCGCTGTGGTGACCGGCCGAGGGGATCGGCGGCCACGGCCACGGCGCCAGCTCCCGCCAGCGAGTGAGCGACCGAGCCAAGCGCGACCGGTTCGTCGGCGACGACCAGGGAGCCGCGCGAGTCGGCGCCTTGTCGCACGGCGGTCCAGCGGACCAGCGGCAACGACCGTCCGCCCGGCCCGACCGGCGCCGAATAGGCCGCCAGCGTGTACGGCTGCTCGGGGTAGCTGACCAGAACGTCGCCGCCGACCGCGAGCCTGGCTCGCAGCGGCGTCCAGGACACCGGCGCGCGATAGGTCCACCACCGCCGCCCGCCGTCGGCCGGGAACGTCAGCACCTTGACGTCGGCCAGCCCGGCGCACCTCGCCCGCTCGGCCACGTACTCGGCGGCGGCGGTAATCCCGGCCGACGCCTGGTAGCGGTCGTACTCGCAGACCGCGCGCAGGTCAGCCAGGGCCAGGCCCAGATCGAATTCGTCGTGCACGGCCGCCACGACCTCCGCCAGCCGCATCATCGCAGCGCCGCGCTCACCGCGTCCGCCCGTTCTCGCGACAACGGGACCGACATCCGGAGCAGGCAGCCAGACCGACCGACGAGCGGAACGCGCTTCGCGACGAGCCCCCACTTGGCGAGCGCCGACCGCGGCGCCGGGTCGTCGGGCAGCACGATCCACGGCACGTGCTCGTCGCTCCCGATCACCTCGACGCCTGCCCGGCGCACCGCCGCCTCGAGCACGGGCTTGACCTCGGCCACCCGTGCCCGCAGCGGCCCGAACGGATCGGGCCGGTCAAGCAACGCGAGGGCTAGGTCGAAGGCGAGAGCGCCGAAGGCGAGCGGCGCCAGCACCGCCCTCACCTCGGCCGCGACCTCCGCCGAGGCGACAGCGAACCCGATCCGCAGCCCGCCGCAGCAGTAACCTTTGGACACTCCGCGAAGCACGACGAGGCCGGCCACGCTGTCGGTGAGCCGAGCCACGCTGTCGTCGGCCGGCCGGTAGCAGCCGTAGCTCTCATCGACGACGAGCACGCCGCCGTGCTCGGCGCCGCGGGCCGCCAGGTCGGCGATCCCGCTGGCCGGCCAGCAAGGGCCGGTGAGTCCTGGCCGGTCGAGTACGGTAACCGCTGGCCGGGAAGCGACGACGGCCTTAGCCAGGTCGGCGAGCTCAGCGACCGCGACCCGGCCGCCGGCCGCGGAAGCCGCTTCGGCTAGCTGCGGATGCCCGTCCGGCGTCATCAGCAGGGTGCCGCCGTCGGCGAGCCTGGCCAGCCCGTGCAGCAGTCCAGTGACGCCCGCGCCGGCACTGACCCGGTCCTGGCTGGGAGCCGTGCCAGCCGGCCAGCCCAGGTGCCGGCCAAGAACCGGTGCGGCCCGCCCGCCGCCGTACGGATCACGCAGGTCGTAGCGCCTGGCCTGATCGAGGCTCGTCCGCGCCCAGGCAGCCGCCACTTCCGCGCGGGTGAACTCAGCTTCGTCAGGCGCCCAGCGCAAGTCGATTTCTCGTGGTCCGGCCGGCTCTCGATGCCCGGCGAGGGCAGGCTCCACCCTGGCGGCCGGGGTGGCCAGGAACTGCACGTACCTGGTGCTCAGCGTGACCGGCTCACCGGCGCCGAAGTCCGCGTCGGCCCTGATCACCTCGAATCCCGCCCGCGCGAGCAGCCCGGCGATCTCGGCTGGGGTGTAAAGCCGCACGTTGTCAGGCAGCACGCCGCTGCTGCCGTCCGGGCGCTCGACCAGGACCTCGCCACCACTCCGGCCGCTGACCGGATCGAAGGTCCGGCTGAACGTGAACGTCGAAGCGCCGACGCTGGCCTCCGCGTGCGCGGAGTACATCCTGGTGATGGCGAGAAGGCTGGAATGATCGAGCACGAGCAGACCGCCGGGGGCCAGCAGCCGCCTGATCCGGCGCAGCAGCCTGAGCTGGTCGGCGTCCTGCCCCCAGCCGAAGGCCTGCACGCAAACCACCGCGTCGGCAGGCGGGCAGGTCCAGTTCCCCAGCACGTCGGCCCGGTGCAGGCGGACCGTTACGCCCGCCTCGGCCGCTGCCAGGCGCGCTCGCCCGAGCGCGTACTCAGACACGTCGACACCGGTTACCTCGAACCCGAGCCGGGCGAGCCCGACGGCGTGCCTGCCGGTGCCGCAGCCAAGGTCAAGCACCCGGCGACCTGGCGCATGCTGCCTCAGCACCTCGGCCAGGTACCCGACCTCAGCCTGGGTCCGCGCCGCCGTGTACTCGGCGTCCGCGTACGACCAGTAGTCGGCGGTGAAATAGTCCTCGTACCAGGGCATCAGCTGATAGTGCTCAGCTCGCGCCGGGCGAAGAAATCGCACACGTCACACAGATCGGGCGCGTTAGGAATGCCCTCTTGCAGCAGGTAAAGACCGCCGCAGCCCCGGCAGGACACCTCGATGAGCGGGAACATGTAACGCTGCATGTTGGCGAACGCCGCGAACAAGTAGTAATCGATGCCCGGCCACAAGTCAAAGAGGTGATCGGTGAGGGCGTAAGCCATCGATCGCTCATCGGGCCCGGTCGTGAACCGGCCTGGTGTTCCCTGCCGGTTCAGCTCGGGCGCGACCAGCTCCAGGTACAGCGTCAGTTCCTTCTTGGTGATCCGGTACAGCGGGAACACGTACCGAAGGTCCCCGATCTCCCGCACCGGGATGCCGCCCATGCGGAAGCCGCTCGTGAACCACGTCACCATGGAAGCCACCAGGTCATCGGCGTTGAAGCCGAACGCCACGACCCCGGCCCCTCGTGATCTGGCTTCCTCTTCGAGCATCCGGCGCAGCACCTGATGGCCGATCACCATGGTCAGGTGATTGCCCTCGCCGGCCACGACCTCGTTCATGGCGTCTACGAACTGGCCTTTGAGCTTGAACGTCCGCTCGACGTCGGCCGAGGTAACGATCACCTGCTCGATGCCGAGGCGCTCGCCGGATTCCCTGGCGGCGGCGAACGTGGCCGGCTCTTCCCAGTCGGGCAGCCCCGTAATAGTGACGGCCGTCATGTTGAGGTCGGGCAGCCGTTCCCTGGTGCGCTCGAGCAAAGTCAGGTACGCGACGCTGTCCCGGCCGCCGGACAGGCCGACGACTACCTTGTCCCCCGCCCGCATGACGTCATGAGAGAGCACGCTCTGGACGAACGTCTCCTCGACGTATTTCACGAAACCGGCCGCGTCAAGCTGCTCGGTCTTGCGCTCAAGCGAGCCCATCGTGTCGAAGAGCACCGTCTTGGCGTATACGGGGTCAGGCACGCCGTACACCTGCCGCCTCGGCCGGCGGAGCACGTCCAGGTCGTAATGCCTGACCTGGCGGACCTCGATCACGTCGCCGGCTTGCACGACGGTAGTTTCCTCGGCCACTATGGTGCCGTTACGCCAGGTCAGGACCGTGTTCACCGGAATGCCCGCGCGAAGGAGCACGTCCGTCAGCGGCTGGCCAGGTGCGGCCGCGAGTTCCTCGGTGGTGCCTAGCTTGGTGCGGAAGAATACTGACGCCACGGCGGCTCTCCTCGACTGCTGGGGAAAATTGGCAGATTCAAGCTGGTCCTTTAGTAGGGATGACCCGGCGCGGCCAGAAGCGGCGGGACGTGGCGAGCACCAGGCGCTCCCACTCGTCGATGCCGGTGCCGAATCCCGCCAGGGTCACGGCGACCCGCTGCGGATCGGGTCCGGCGGACGCCGGGGTGAAGCTGGCCCTGAGCATCCCGGTGAGCGGATGGTCCTGATCAAGCAGGCAGGCGAGCCGCTCGCCGCTCGCGGGCGCGGCCAGTTCCGCCGTTCCTGACCTGAGAAGCTCGCTCGCGGTCTTGCGGACCGGTCTTGGCAAGTCTGGCCAGGCGGCCGCGAGAGCTTTGGCTCGCAGGCCGGCTACCACGTCCGGGTAGTCGCGGATTTCGCGAGGCCGGCTGAAGCTCGAGCAGTTCAAGCACGTTGAGCAGGTCGTCCTGGTCGCCGGAAGTAAAACCGTCCGGGCCAGTGAAAACGGCGCTTTCCCTGGCCGAGTCGGCGGCGGAGTCGGCGGTATGGAGCAGCGAAAGCATGCCGTTGACCGAGCCGAGGTCGCCCCTGATCGTTCCCGGTCCCGAGCGGGCGGGGTCGCTTGGGCCTTTCGCTAGCCGCAGCCGGCTGTGACCTTCCATGCCCGGGCGCTGGTCGGCCAGCAGGAGGGCCACCGCCGGGCCGAAGGCGAACAACTGGTCGACTAGGCGGTACAAATATGACTGCCAGGCACTGCTGATGTTGCGCTCATGGAAGAAGTCGAGATCCTCAGGGCGGTGCCAGATCACCCGCCAGGCCACCGGCGCGAAGCCGGCCTCGCCGACGCGCGCGAGGATTACCCGGCCAAGATGCCTCGCCAGCGCATCGGGACAGATCAGCGCGAAGATCGTGCGATCAGGATCGACACTTTCCAACGACCAAGCCTTTCCGGTGGCGCGGCCGGGGCACGATGCGCCGCCGTCCAGCGCGCCGCACCCCGGCTTGCTCACACTTCACGTGGTGAGGGAAGGCTCACTACTTCTTCTTCACGACAGGACGGCGCAATGAGGCTCGACGACGGTCCATGTCCCCTCCCTCCTTCGTTGGCGTGAGAACCAGCCGGCTACTTCTTGACCGGCTTGACGGTGGGCCGGCGAGCGGCGTACAGACGACGGTTCACTGGTCACTCCTTCACTTCTTGATCGGCTTGATCTTCGGCCGGCGAGCGGATCTGATGTGACGGTCCAATTGGCACCTCCTCTCCATGGTTGTCACTCGACTGGGAAGTCCTGCGACCCGTCCGGTCCGGCCGTCGCCACCACCAGGCGGTTAGTCATGAACTCGGCGGCCGCGGCCACCTCGTCGGGTTCGACGGAGGCCAGCTGACCGAGATAGCCGGGGAACGAGAAGCCCGCGCAATCGCCCACATAGGCGTAATCGCCGAACTGAAACGCCTCCTCAAGCGAGGACTCGGCATTGACCTGCGCCAGCCCGGCGACCCGGCGCCGCGCCGCGCCGACCTGCTCAGGCGTCCAGCCCCGCCTGACCGCATCGGCTATCAGCCCGGTGGCGAGGCCGACGACCTCGTCGCGGTTTTCCGGGGCGGTGGAGATCGCGACCCGCCAGGTGCCGGTCTCCCGGTACCCGCTCACCCCGCCGAAGATGTCGTAGGACAGCCCCAGGTTCGACCTGATCTCCTCGTTCAGCACCGACGCGTTGCCGCCGGCTATCAGCTCGAGCACGATCTCAGCCGCGAGGATCGCGCGGTCGCTCAGGGCGAAGCCCTGTCCGCCGATGACCACAGCAGCCGTGTCGCTGACGATCGGCAGGTCCCGGCGCCCGGCCGTTACCGGCGGCGAACTGTCTGGCGGCCGCCCTCGCGGGTCCCGAACCAGGCCGGCGAGCGGACCGTCCTCCAGCAGGCAGGCCACCTCTTCCCTGCTCAGGCCGCCGCACACGACCACGGCTGTTGTCGCTGGCCGCACGAACCGGCGAGACCACTCGCGCAGGTGAGCGGTTCCGAGACGGGCGACGCCTGGGGCCGTGCCGCCGACCGGCCAGCCCATCTGGTCATCGCCGTAGGCGGCCTGGAAGAACACGTCATGCACGATGTCGGTGGGATCGGCGGCGGCAAGCCTTAGTTCTTCCTGCACGACTCGCCGTTCCGCCTCAACCAGTTCATCGTCGAATTCCGCCGTGGCCGCCGCGGCCGCGAGCACCGCTAAGGCCGCACCCGCTTCCGAGGTGGGTACCTTCGCGTGCAGCACGACATGGTCGCGGGTCGTCATCGCGTTGACGTCGCCGCCCCACGCCTCGATCTCATCGACGACCCGCTGGCTGTGCCCGGCCGGCACTGCCTGCATGACGACATGCTCAAGCAGGTGAGCGACTCCGGGAACGGGCTCGTGCCGGGAACTGGCCAGCACCCAGACCGAGACGGTGGTTACCTGGGCACCTGGCCGGTGCAGCACCGCGTACCGCACGCCGTTGGCCAGGGCGTCCGTTGCGGCGCGCCCGGCCGTGGCCGTAATCTCCGTCATTAGCTGGCCTCCGCGACCGGCTCAGGTTCTTGCCCCTCGCTAAGTTCCGTGACGGCTTCCTCGGAAACGAAATCGCCAACGGTCAGCAGGAACCGGCCAGCCGGGGTGTCGACCCAGGCCAGGTCGCCCCGACGGCGGAGAACAGCACTGGCCACCTCCGAACGGGGGCCGCCGAGCGGCAGGCCGAAGCCAAGCAGCCCGCCCCGGATCGCCGTGGCCGGGTGCAGCCGCCGCTGCACGAGCTCCCACGCCGCCTTCTCGGCCCGGCCGGGCTTGGCCATCATCAGCCGGCGCTGCAGATGCCGGCCAGTCCCGGTCACCGGCTTGGCGAAGAAGCCAGCTCCGCGGGTCAGCCGGACCGCCCTCGTCCGCGCGGTCACCCACCGGCCACCTGGCAGCGGCGCCAGGTCGGCGAGCCCGGCCTGATTGACCAGCCGGACCAGTTCGGCGTATTCGACCGCGAGATTGAGCTCGGCCACCGCCTCACGCAGGGCGCGGCGCTCGGGCTCGCCCATCGACTCGTGCAGCAAAGCCGCGTCCACCAGGTCACGCGCGCGGAAGGGTTGTTCATAGCGCTCGTGAAGCAGCATGATCGAGTTCTTGACCGCCGGGACCTGCCATCTGGCCGGCAGCTCGATGATCGGCGGTATGCCGCCCTGGTCTCCGAGCGTGTAGTAGGTCGCCAGCTCGATGCCGTACGGCAGCCGGAATCTGTCCTCGTTCTGCTTGCGCAGGCTGACCATGACCCGGAGCGAGCCCTCAAGGAACGAGAACGTCGCCGTGTCGGTTTCCCAGCCTTCGTCAGTCAGCCAGCCGACCGCCCGCCACAGGTCGTCTTCTGACGGCGTGATGAAATCCAGGTCATTCATGTACCTGACGAGGCCGGCCGGGTAGAGAGCAGCGACCTCGAGCCCCTTGATCGTGGTCAGGCTGTCCACCTGTTTGGTGAGCTCAGCCGCGACCGAGCGATAAAACCCGACCCGGCTGGCCGCGGACTCCACGTCCTCGCGTAAGGCCGCGTTGAGCGCGATGCCCTCAGCCTGCCAGGCAGAAAACAGCGTCGCCGCGAACCCCGGCTCGGCCCGGCGCACGAGCCCGACGATCTCCGCGGGTTCCTCGGCCTGCTCACCGCACGCCGTGCCGAGCGCCTCGACCAGGTTCGCACCGCTGAGCTCCATCACCCTCCCTGGCGATCGGCAGCAGACACCGAAGCGGCGCCGAGGCGAGCCGGCACCTCGGCCGGCCGGTCACCACGGCGTCGCTTCACGGCTTAGTAATTAGGCACGCAGTCCGTGCAGGTGGTACGGAACTTCATGACCTGTACGGCGTCGCGGCTGGCGAGCATCTTCTCGACCAGAGCCGGGGTGAGCAGGACTGGGGCCACTGAGGTGTCTGTTCTGATAATGACCTTTTCGTTCATGAATGAGCCTTTCCGGTAAATCGCAGGTTGCCGTTAGCGTAGAAATGCGTTTGGTCGCCGTCAATACCCTGGTAGTTAGATTGTCATTCCTTAGAAGACTGATAGTTCAGATCAGTAATAGCTTTCTCTCGCACCAGCCCCGCCCGAATCACCGGCGCGGCCGGCCAGGCAGGTGGCGAGGGCGAGTGGCGAGGCGGGTGGCGAGGGCGGGTGGCGAGGGCGGGTGGCGAGGCCCAGCGTTGTTCCGGCGAAGGGGTCCTGGCGCCCGCGCCGGGACATTGATGGGCCTGCGGGCGGGGCGTCGGATCCGGCGCGGGACTGGTATGCGGTTTATGCCCGGTTCGGGGAGGCCGGGTGGACAGAGCGGGCTTCTCGGCCCGGCCGACAGTGGCCCGCCGAACCGCCTGCCATTGGTCACACCAAATGAAACGCACCCGTGACGCCAGGGAGCGGTGGTGGCGGTGCACTGGATAGAGTCGAACGTCACGGAGAATGCCCGTACGCTGAAGTTCGAGACCTACGGCTTCGAAGACCGCTGACTACAAGCCCGAGCCTGGACACCCGAGCCGCCGAGGGAGCTGGAGATGCGCACGCCTAATCGTCACCGGCCGCGCAAGCTGGATCGATTTGCGCTGGGGTGCGATGTCGACTTGACGACTGTGTCCGAGAAGGTGGCATACGTCATTAGCACTGAGCACAAGGATTACCTGACCAGTGCTGGTCCCGGACGGCTTCGCAGTGACGCTTCGGCCTGTCCCAGAGGCCTGGACCTCGATAATGTAGTCAAGTGGCTTCGGGATGCTGTGCGTGACGGTGACGTCAGTGCGCAACTCGAAGGCGACTTTCCGCGTTACGCATGGAAGCGCGTTGATGGGCAGGTCTACGAGGCCAGGCTGAGCAACTCAGGCCTTGGACAGTACAAAGGATATCCAATTCAGGACGATGAAGCGCCGAGTTGGTTGCCATGACTGACGCCTTTGACTTTCGAATCGAATGGCTAGATGCGCCGGGAGTCACAACTCCTGAACTCGCGGCAACCTGGGCCAGGCAGGAACTCTGGGTTGGCGGAAGGTGCGTGACGCAAGCCGAGACGCCCGATGGGACGTTGCGCAGATCCATTTATGGCTCCGTGTACCCGTTGGCGGAGTGGATCGCGACCAACTGGTGGATTCTGACCGCGCATATCCGGCCCTCGGCCGTCGAAAGCCGTTACTGGACCTGGCCGAACATTCGCACCTATCCGTGGTTGGCGAACCATAATTTCCGTGGCGCTGGCGACGGCATGGCGTGGCCCAACCTGACTCTTGTGACGGAAGGCGCGGTAACGCGGATCTGCTGGGTGTCAGATCTGAAGTACGCACCCAGGCCAATCCGCTTCGCCGCCGACGGAGTGACAGCAGGAGCCACAAGCGATGTGCTTGAAGGCCTGGCATCGATCGTTGACCGGGTACTGGAACGACTTTCAGAGGAAGGCCTCCACAAGACCAGACTCGCGGACGAATGGGAAGCAATAGCCGATGCCAGTCCAGATGAAAGAGACTTCTGCCTGACGGCAGGTAAACTTGGGCTAGATCCATATTCTCTTCCAGATGGCATTGCAGCCGATATCATAGACATAGCCGCGGAACTTCCGCAGGAGTTGGTGTCAGACTTCTTTGACAGCGCCGATCCCGAGGCCCTGACGGCTGCCGCCCGATGGGCTCGACGGGCGATGATTTCGGCTGAGAAAGCCTCCGTCAGGGCACGCGAGAACCTGCGGCCGCTCTATGATGCCGTATCGACTGACGGCGATATCATCAGTCACACCCTGGGCGCGAATCGCATGGAGAGACCTTGGATTGCTGGCTATTCCATGGCCACGAGCGTTCGACGGGAACTGAACGTCAGCACCATGGATCCGTTCGATACATCACCGTGGGTTGGTCTAGGCGAGTCGAATGCACCAGCGCGCGGCCTACAGGGCGTTACGGCCGTGCAAAGCGGCCGGTGCGGCCTGATACTTGGCCTGCCGAGGACGGGAATTTCGGTAAACAAGTTCGCGCAGGCCAGAGCGCTCGGACGCATCCTGCTCCGCCCGAACCAGAGCCACTTTATCCTTTCGCTAGCACGGGGAAATGACGAGAAGGTCGCCGGGGCGTTCGCGGCGGAGCTTCTTGCACCAGCCGAAGGTATAAGACAGTACCTGACTATTCTCGGCAAGACTGACGACTCCGCCATAGAGGCAGTTGCCAGCAGGTACAAGGTCTCGCCACTTCTAATCAGGCACCAGTACGACAATCAGATAGCGCAGCCTGCGGATAGGTTCTGGTTGTAGTCAGAAACGGCCAGGCAGTGGACGGCGCCAGAGAAGCCGAATGACAGATACGTGAAACCTGACTTCGGCCACGCATGAACTCTCGACGTCGCGATGACCTGCGGAAAGTGTTCACTAGCCCAGGAGGCGGCACCGAACTGCCGCGCTCTTTGCACCGCCGTGATCACCCGCAGTGACGAACGGAACGACCAGCGGCCGCAAGTTCCGGGACCAGCCCAGCCGGCGATCTCAGCCGGCGCCTGCAGAACCCCGAGGTAATCCGAGGGCAAGCCGACCCGGAGCGCAGGGCCGCGCAGTGTTTGCAGCACGGGCCCGAGCACCGGAAGCGGCGCGGCAGCATAGCCTCCGCAGGACAGACAACCAGTCACAGTCAGCGACGAGCAGCCCGCGGAACTGGACCCGAACTGGCCACCGACCGGGAAGGCATGTCCGCGGGTCCCACTGCCGATGCGGGGGCACTTCGCTATCGTTTTTACGAACGTAAAGTGCCCCCGCTATCAGGGCGCCGGCCGGTTCACCGGCGGGGCAGCAGCTCCGGCGCGGTTAATTGCGGCAAATGCCCGAAATACCCGGTGGCAGCCGGGCCGGAACAGAGGCCCGGGACACGGCGCCGATCAGGTCAGGTCAGGTCCAGGACCCGGCCAGATCTCCCGTCAAGAGAAGCGCATCGGTGGGCCATGGGTGTGTTTCCGTGGGAGTGAGTTCTGGTCGACTCCTCGGCACGGCCCGGACGGAACCGGTCCTCCAGCCCTTCCCGCCGCAGCCTCCACCGGCATTCCCGGCATTCCCGGCATCCAGGGCAGCTCGCCGCCCCGGCCGCTGACACCGGGGGGCTCGGGCAAGACCATCCGGCACCCGCCTCACTCCAGCGGAAACGCACCCGTGGCCCATGGGTGCCTTTCTTTTCAAGTGACGGGTGGTCTGTGTTTTCGTCGGCCGCTGCCGGCCCGCCCGGCCCGCTCGCCCCTCACCCCGCGAAACCCGCATATAACGCATACCGGACCGTCAGCGCGGGCCGGGCGGCGGCCGCAGGCCCGCCGTCGTCCCGGAGCTGGGGCCAGGACCACGGCGCAGGAACTACGCCGGGGCTCGCCGCCAAGGCAGGGCCGCCCCGCCGCCCCAGCCCGCCGCGCGGTCCCCGGAAGCGGGGGCACTTTACGTTCGCAAAACAACAGCAGGGTGCCCCCGCCTCCCGCGCGAGACCCTCCGAGACCGGCCTCACTCCCAAAGAAAGGCACCCGTGGCCCATCGTTGTCGCTGCCTGGCCTGCGGTTACCGCATCGATGTCCCATCGATGCTGCTGCAACAGCAACGCGGGGCCATCGTTGTCGTTGCCGCCCGGCCGGGAGCAGCAACGCCGGGACATCGTTGCGGCCCGGTCCGGCCAGTTGCGGCAAATACCCGGAATGCCGAGAATACCGGAATGCCGAGAATACCGGAATGCCGCGATAGCCGGCACTGGGTTCACGCGACGCGATCGGGTCAAGCCCCCGCCCTGGCCCCCACTGCCCTTACTCCCCCAGCCCCGGCATTTCGGGTAATTGCCGCAAGCCCGGAACCGCCGCCCGAACGTGAACCGGCCGGCGCCCTGACTGCGCGAGCACTTCGCGGTCCACCCGCACTCCGGGTGGCGCACTAGGTCGACCTAACTCGGGCGGCGAACCCAAGAGCCAGCCGCTCGGTTCTCTAGAGCGGCACGGGGGCGCCCGGCTTCCGCGCCTCCTACGCAGAGGTGGTGCGCGTCTGCGTAGATCGTGAAACTCCTGACCCGGCCGAGCACCGGCAGGTAAGCGTTGTGCAGGCCAGGCATCAGGCGGATCCGGCTGGCCGAGGCTCCGTACCTAACCCGAACCGTCGCAGGCGCTGAGTTCCAGATGTAGTTGACCTGAAGCGTTCGGTCACCAGCCGTCGTCACGCGCGGGAACCGTACCGTGACCCGGCCGCCGACGTTCGGCCAGCAGGCGGACAGGCCGGGCTCAGCGCGCCTGGGCGATTGGACGCCGTCGATGAACACCGGGTAGAGCTTGCCGTCAGGCCCGAACATCATCAGCTTGATGATCGTGCCCCGCAACTGGTCGATCCAGTGCAACCGACCGGTTTTCATGCTGCCGATCACAGCCGACTGATAGCGGTCAAGACCGAAGCGGGGCGACACGAGCGGGGCGGGCACCGGCGAGTCAAGGACGTCGGTGCCGCGCGCCGCCTGCGCCACCGCGTGACCGGCGTTGCTCAGGTAGCTTGCGACCACGGGATTCCCGCCGGTCAGGTCCTGGTACACCTGATCGGACCAGATCGACCCGGCGATGAAGATCGCGACGGACACCAGGCCGACCGACCGGACAACACGGCCTCGCCGCGCATTGGCTCCCGCTACCTGACCCGCCAGCGGAAAGAACGCCAAGCCCAGGCAGACCGCCAGGACAGGCGCCACATCGCTAAGATCCCTCACGTCAAGTCCTGGCGCCGCGTCAGCCAGCACAATCCAGCCTGCGAAGATCAGCCATGCCCGCCGGGCGCCCGGCCTGGCCCACCCGCTGAGCAGCACAGTCGTCGCGACCAGGAGAACTGCCGTCCAGATCAGCCAGCCAGGCGGGATCGCCGCGGCATAGAGCCCGCCTGGCCCGGCGACCTGCCACCGCCACGGCCCTCCGGCCAGCCCGGTCAGTAATGGCCAGGAAACAAAGGCGGAGAGAGCCCGCCCGCTCGCCTCGGAAAGCGCGCCGAGGTAGACGACCGCGTAGCAAACGAGAGCAACGCCGTACCACCGCCAGGCCCGGGCGTATCGCCGCAGTGCTTGCGCCGCGCTGGCCCGCCAGGACGTGGCATCCACCAGGAACGCGCTGGTAATCGCGAACAGCAGCACGGGCAAGACGACAGCCTTAGCGGTAAATAGCAGCCCGAACGCCATCCAGGCGACCGCGCTGGCAAGGTCGCGCTCGCGGCCCGATCTGACGTAGCTCAGATGCGAGCCGAGGGCAAGAAATGTCGCCAGCTGCAGCGGCAGCGACTGCATGGCCGTCCACCACCCGCCAAGATCAGGCACGACCAGCGGACTGAGCAGGTAAACAATCAGCGGGACCATAACCGCCGGCTCGTCACCGAGCAAGGTTCGCAGAAGCCGGAACGCCGCCAGCGCCGTGCAACCAGCGAACAGGACCAGGATGCCGCCGCCAACGGGCCAGTTATACAAGGAAACTCGCGCTAGTACCCAGCTCACCGCCCTCAAGCCAGGCGATAACTGCCCGCCGCTCACCAGCGTCAGGTAATGCCAGCCAAATCCCGACCTGCGAGCCAGATCAAGATTGACGATGTCCTGGCCGTAGAAATACCGGCGCAGGACGAACTGGGCTTTCCAGAGAAAGACAAGCGCAATCGCCATCAGCCCGATGAGGCGCACCTCAGAAGGGGACCAGGCGTCCTGCTGCTGCTCCGCCGACACAGATACCGTTGCCTCCCAGTCCGGTGACAATAAAGCTCAGCACGTCCCCGGAGACCGGGAGGTAGGCGGTATGAGCCCCGTGGCGTACGGTGAGCTGCTCTTCCGTCCCGCCGTACTCGACGGAAATCGAGCCAGGACTTGATCCCCAGATATAGCTGAGCCTCAGCGTCGAGTCATAGACAGAAGTGCGAGCGGGGAACCAGACCCTGATCTGCCCGTTCTTTACCGGCCAGCATCCCTTGAATCCAGTCTGCTTCCGGCGGACCGAATACACTCCGCTGATCAGCGCCGGATAGAGCTGGCCATTAGAACCGAACATCTGAAGGCCGTCAATGGTCCCCTGGGGCCGAGCGACCCAGCGCAGCTTGCCCCGGCTCGTGTCGCCGATAACATGCGACTCATTCGCGTACTGACCGAATATGAAATTGACCATGGTGTCTGGCACTGGCTGATTGAGCACGTTCGTGCCAGGAGTCGCGTGCTCAACGGCCAGCCTCGCGTTCGTCATGAAGCCGACGGCAACCGGGGCGCCCGAGGTCACCCGCTCGTACTGCCGCACCGAGAAGATCGATCCGGCGACAGATACAGCCATCAGGGCCGCGACCGCGTATTGCCAGCCAGGCAGGGCCGGGCGGAGTCTGCGGCCGGTACCGGCTGAGACAGCGGCCCCCGCCGGCGATCCGGCCGCGGGCAGGAAAGCCAAGCCGGCGCAGATCGCCAGGACTACCGCCGCGTCCGCCAGGTACCTGGTTTCCAGGCCGAAGATGACCGCGTAACCAGCGTGCAGCCGGCCGAGGAAGACCGGCACCATGTCGGCGAGGACTATCCAGCCGAGCAAGATCGCCCACGCCCGCCACGCCTTTGATTTACTCCAGATGCTGGCGCCTACGACGAGGATCGCGATAACCGTTGCCAGCCATACCCCCGACGGCGGCGGGGCAGCGAGTGCGTACATCTTGCTCGGCGCGGTGAGCCATCGCCACGGGCCGCCGATCGCGCCAGTGAGCAGATTCGACCTGAGGAGGATACGGGCAAAGGTGAAAGCGTCAGCGGCTGACGTCGGGGTCGAGAGGCGACTGTCCTGCTGGCTGAAAGCCACGACGAAAAAGACGATGTAACCGGCGGCCAGGCCTGTATACGTCAGCCAGGCCCTGGCATGCTTCCGAAGGGTTCGGACAGCCCCGGCCAGCCAGGATCCGTCTCCCATCAGGAATCCGGCCGTGATCGCGAACAACAGCAGGGGCAGCACTACACCTTTTTCGAAAAACAGCATGCCGACCACGATCCAGGCGGCGGACGCGATCAGATGCCGAGTGCGCTCAGTCCGCACGTACAAGACGTGCGCGGTCAGCGCCATGAAGATCGAAAGCTGCAGCGGGAGGGACTCGATACCGCTCCACCACCAGCCGAGGTCAGGCACGGTGAGCGGGATCGTCAGGTAAAGCAGAAGCGGGATCAAGATGGCGGGACGGTCACCGAACAGTGTACGCAGCATCCGCAGCGCGGCCAGAGACGAGCACGCCAGCAGCACCAGCAGGAGCCTGGCGTCCAGGCCCCAGTCATACAGCGAAATTCTCGCGAGCACCCAGGTAAGCACCCGGATCGCGGGGAAGACGTGGCCATCGTCAAATAGCGCAAGAAAGTGCCAGTTCAGCGGAGACTCAAGCGCGCGGTCGAGATTGACGTAGTCGTCTTGATAAAAATAAAGATGATGGACGTCGTAAGCTTTCCAGACAAGCTGCGCCGCGATCAGGATCACGCCGAACACCACGATCTGCCGGTGTCTCAGCCAGTTGACCAGCGCACTCAGGTCAATTCCTTTATCCGCGTCCGCCGGATCATCCCGCCACTCCTGCAATGCCCCGTGCTGCGGCGCCTGCATAGCGTTCTCGGCTTCGGTCACGGTATCGCCTGTCCGTAAGGCACGATAATTCCGGATTCGGCGCTTGTAATGCAGAGGCCTGCGGCCCCCGGCCCGGCGATCACGAAGCTTGACACCTGACCGTTTATAGTTACATAGGCGTTGTGGATGCCTTTCATTACGTCAAGCTGCCGAATTAGCCTGCCGTAGTAGATGAGCACCCTCCCAGGTGCCGCGCCCCTGATGTAAGTCAGTCTCAGAGTCCAGTCATAAATGCCCGTAGTGCGCTGGAGCTTGACGACAATCTGCCCAGCTCGCTCCGGCCAGCAGGCCCTGAGTCCCGCACCTGATCTTTTGACCGAGTACACGCCAGATATCACCGCCGGGTAAAGCTGCCCGTTGCCGCCGAAGACCCGCAAGTCATCGATTGTTCCGGTTGTGTTACTTACCCAGTCGATCCTGTCCTTCAGCTTGCCCTGTTCCAGGTCGCCGATGACCTGTGACTCCAGGGCGTCGGGCTTGCCGAAGAGTCCTTCCACGAGTTGCTGAGGCATGAACTGGTCGAGCACCGTTGAGCCGCGCGGCACCAGGTGCACCGCCTTCTTGACATTGCTGACGTAAGCCCTCGCGGCCGCACTGCCAGGGGTGCTGATCTCATAGGCGCGAACCGACCAGAGGGAGCCGACCACGAAGATAGCTATGACGGCCGCGCCCGCATAGCGCAAGTTCTGGTCCGCCGACAGTGCGGCCCTAAGCCGCTGAGCGGTCGTAGGCATCCTGCGGGCGCTCGCCTCAACCTCCACGACACCGACGATGGGCAGGAACGCTAGCCCGACGCAGATCGCCAGTAGGCAGGCCGCATCAGCGAGGTATCTGGTCTCCAAGCCGAGAAATCCCTGCAGGCCGCCTGATAGCCGCCCCAGCGCTAGCGGCAGCACGTCGGCAACCACCACCCAGCCGAGCAGTATCTCCCACGCGCGGACCGCAAGGGGTCTCAGCAGGATGCTCACCCCGATAACCATGATCGTGGCCAGTCCTGAAAGCAGCACGATGAAGCTTGGCGGCTGAGCGAGGGCTTGCTGACCATCGGCCAAGGGCAGCCAGTGCCATGGGCCGCCGAACGCACCGGGAAGGAACGTATCCCTGACCAGGGTGAAGCCCACGCTGAGCACGGCTGACGCCGAACTTGGAGTTGATGCCTGCTGCGCGGAACCACTGAAAGCGATAACGAAGGTCACCGCGTAGGCCACCATCAGTGCTCCGTAAACCAGCCAGGCCCGAGCGAACTTCCGCAACGCGACTATTATCCCGGTCTGCCACGTTCTTGTGTTCGTCAGGAATCCGGCCGTGATCGCGAACATCAGCGGAGCAAGTATGAATCCCTTCTCAAAAAAGAGCATGCCAAATGCCAGCCAGCAGGCCGCCGCGGCCAAATTGCTCGCGCGACCAGTCCGCACATAACGCACGTGGGACGCGAGCGCCATGAAGATCGCCAGCTGCAGCGGCAACGACTCGATCGCGCACCACCACCAGCCCAGGTCAGGCACGGTCAACGGCGTCAGCGCATAGATCGCAAGCGGAATAAGGATCGCGGGCCGGTCACCGAAGAGCGTCCGCAGCAAATGAAGCGCGGCCAGACTGGCCGCCGCGACAAGCAGCAACGCCACGCCCGCGTCGAGACCCCAGTCATACAAGGAGATTCGCGCCAGCACCCAGGTAAGCGCCCGGACGCCGGGAAAGAAATGCCCAGCGCCTATCAATGATAGATAATGCCAGTCAAATTTGGATTTAAGCGCTATATCCAAGTTAACGAAATCGTCCTGGCTAAAGAACATCTGGCTCAGGAACAGCGCCTTCCAAATTACTTCGGCCACGACCAGGAGCACGCCCGCGGTCAGCACATAGTTACGCTTGAACCACTTCGCCGCCGCCGCGAAATCGAACTCGGCCCGGTATTGCTCTATTTCATCGGCACTATGCCGCACCAAGGCGGTGCCCGGCCCGGCTGGTTCTTCCGTGGAACTTTCTATATTGCTCATGGAATAGCCTTACCGAAAGGTGAGGACTCGATGCTCCCGGCCTCCGCGTCACCCACGCACAACCGATTGGTGCCGAGCCCGGAGATAGCGATGCCAGAGACACGTCCCCCGCCTACTGACGCGAACGCGGCGTGCAATCCGGGAAGCAAGGTAACAGCGGTGGCCGAGTGCCCGTATCTGATGGTCACCTTGACCGGACGCTTTGACCCGAGCAGGTAGCCGATCCTGATGACCCAGGTGTAAGGCGAGGTGAGGACAGGAAAGGTTACCGCGACCTGCCCATCGTTCTCCGGCCAGCAACCCTGAGCCTTTGCGCGCGGCAACGTTGAGGTAGGACCAACCCAGACCTGGTGCAGTTCGCCGTCAGCGCCGACCCAGTACAAATTGTCGATCGTCCCGTTCAAGCGCTGCACCCACCTGACCTTCCCGATATCAAGATCGCCGACGACCTTGGACGCATCGGCGTACTTGGCGAAGACCGCCGGCACCATGTCAGGGGGGACTGGCCAGTCAAAGACCAGGGTGCCCCTGGGTACCAGTGTCATCGCCTCGGTAGCCTTCGCGATGTAACCGCGGGCGGCAGTTCCCTTGATGGTCTCTCCCAGGTCTTGCACTGACCAGACCGAGCCAAGCACGAAAAGTGCCGCCAGTGCGGCGACGGCGGTCCTCAGCGGATGACCAGCCGAGGTAGCCGACTTCGCCCCCGGCCGCGGGCCGTTCGCCGCGGCCGCTGTTCCGAGCACCGGCCAGGCAGCCAAACCGATGCAGATTGCGACGACCGCCGAGGCGTCCGCCACGTAACGGATATCAAGGCCAAGCAAGGCCGGCGGGATCGTGCTGACGCGACTGAGAAACAGGGGGAGCAAGTCAGCAATGAACAGCCAGATGGCCAGGATCAGCCAGGCGAGCCAGGCCCGGCGACGGATGACAATGGTTGCGCCGGCGACGACGATCGCGAGGACAGTCGCGACCCAGGCCAGGAACTGGGGCGGCGCCGCGAGCGCGAACGAGTTTCCAGGGAGCGGAAACCACTGCCAAGGACCACCGAAGACGCCGGGAAAAAAGGAATTCTTCAGCAAGTCGCCTATAAGAGCGAACACGCTGCCTAGTGACGGCGGCGAGTGAGGCTGGGAAATTGACGTCCGCAGCGAGATGAGGAACACAACGGCATATACGGCAGCGATGGCCAGGTAAACCGCCCAGGCCCGCCAGAATCGCGTCAGCGCGGAGCGAACCCCGTCGGCCAGAGTCCGCCGCTCCACCAGGAAGGCGGCCGTGATCGCGAAAAGCAGCACGGGCAGGACGAGTGCCTTCTCAAAGAAGATCAGGCCGAATATCAGCCAGAGCGATCCCCCGACGAGCTGCCTGGTCCGGCCGGTTCGGACGTAGAAAACGTGAGACGCGAGCGCCATGAAAATAGCTAGCTGCAACGGGATTGCTTCCATCGCCGACGACCACCAGCCGAGATCGGTGATCGTCAGCGGAGTCAGCAGGTAAAAGATCAATGGGATCAAGATCCGCGGCCCGTTACCGAACAATACGCGCAGCGCGCGGTAACAGGCGAGATCGGCGGCGGCAGTGAACCCGAGGCTGATCACGCTGGCGAGACCCCAGTTGTACAGCGAAGTCCTGACCATCAGCCAGGCGACTATCCTCAGCCCGATGATGAGATGCCCGGCCCAGATGTAGGTCAGGTATCGCCAGTCGAGCGGATGCTCAATGGCCAGGTCCAAGTCGTGGAAGTCATCGACACGAAAGTAAAGCCCGCGCAGAAGGTACGCTTTCCAGATAATCTGCGCGACGATCAGCAGTGAAGCCGTAATAAAAACGCTATGCCGCTGAACGAAACTGGACTGGTCGCTCGACGTGACCGAAGGCAGAGCAGGCTTGTACGTCGTCACCTGCCCGGCGCTACCTGGCGCCGGGCGCTCGGCCTCACTCATGTGCGCATGATAGTCACTTTCCGTACTGATAGCAGACTATATGCCTGGGATGTGATCTTCGCGGTTTTCGCAGCACTCAGCCGCCACGAGCACCCAGCCGCAACGTGCACCCAGCCGATGTCCCAGCGATGCGGTTGCCAGGCGAGGCCGTGCGGACAAAACTCCCGTAACGCCCGGCCGACCGCTACGATGGCCCACCGATGCGGTTGCCTGGCGGCGCCGGACAGCATCTATGGCCCATAGATGCTGCGGGAACCGCATTGATGGGCCATAGATGCTGTTCCGCCCGGCCGCCGAACCGCAACGATGGCCCACCGATGCTGCGGGAACAGCCGCCAGTGCCGCCACCACCCAGGCCGCGACCCCGCCACCACCCAGGCCGCGACCCCGCCACCACTCGGGCCGCGACCCAGCCAGCCCCGGCAGTCACTAAAGGCACGCTAGTTACACCAGCCCGTCACCCCCTGAGGCCAGGCCCATGCCATGGCGGCTAGCCGTCGGAAATCGCCGGATCATCGGCTTGTGCGGACAGTCGGGGCTGACTGTCAGAGGCGCCTGAGATGCTGGTGAACGAAATAAGCAGCCCGGATATGGCCCTGCCGATCTATGCTCGCGACTAGTGCCTCTTGCCGGGCTTTGCCGAGTAAACGGAGTATGCGAATGCGACGAGTCCTGTTCGGAGCCCGGCGATTTGGGTTCGTCGCTGTCTCGGTGACGCTGGCGGCCAGCCTGATCTCGGTTCCGGCGACCCAGGCGTCCGCGAGCGGTCACGTTGCCCCGCAGCGGTCTAGCCAGTCCGGTGCCAGGCCGAGCAGCATCCTCAGGTCAGGCCTGTTGTCGAGCCTGACCGGCGAGCGCATCCTCCGTGCGGGCACGGGCAAAGCAAAGGCCGGCGCCATTACGGGTCGCGTCACCGGCCGGCAGCTTAGCGGCGTCTGCGTCACAGCTTCTGGCCAAGGGACGAGCAGGACCGCCGAAGTCGGCTCCGACGGCAGCTATCTGCTCGGCAGCCTGCGCCCCGGCCGCTACGCCGTCCGCGTCGCGCGCTGCGAAAGTGCCGGCCGGCCGGCCGGGCAGCCGTTCTCCTCGGTGACCATCCCGGCGGCGCAAACCGGGATCACGGTCAGAGCCGGGATGATCACGACCGCCCGCCCGACCGCGATGTGGCTGGCCGGGACTCAGGCAGCGACCTGGACCAAGCCGCTCACCGCAGCCGCGGCCGCTAAGACGGGCAGCATCTCCGGAGTGGTGACCGGCGGCAAGAAGCCTCAGGCCGGCGTCTGCGCGATCGCTGAGCCGACGAATTTCTCAAGCTCCAAGATCGCCCTGACGGCGAAGAACGGCACCTACCGGATCACGGACTTGAAGCCGGGCAAGTACCAGGTGAGCTTCGTCGCCGGCGTCAAGCGGTGCCCGAACGACGGCAACTGGCTGGCGCAGTGGTACCCGCAGGTCAACTCGTTCTTCCCCACAGGCAAGGTACAGACCATACGAGTCACCGCCGGCAAGGAAGTCAAGGGCATCGACGCGCGCCTCAAGCGCGGCGGCGAGATCGCCGGAGTCGTCCGCGACAAATCGGGCAAGCCCCTGGCGGGCGTCTGCGTCGGCATCCTGGGCCAGTTCTTCAGCAACGAGGACCGCGGAGCGCCCCCGCCGCCGACCGTCGGCTTGTTCAGCAGCATCACTACCGACAAGACCGGGCATTACACCGCGCACGGCGCGTTCCCCGGCTCTTACCAGGTCGAGTTCAGCATCGGCTGCGGAACCAAGGGAAACTACGCGTTCCAGTGGTGGCGGAACGCCGCGTCGGAGAATAAGGCCGCCACGATCAAGCTCAAGGGCGCCAAGGACTTCGATGCCATCAACGCGACTCTGCTGCCCGGCGCCACCGTGTCCGGCACGGTCAGAGCCGTCAACGCGAGCGGAAAGCCGCTTCCCGACGTATGCGTGAACGCGGTGGCCAAGTCCGACGACAACCAGTACGGCTTCGCGGGTACCAACAAGAAAGGCCGCTACTCGGTCATCGGCCTCGCCGCCGGCGAGTACGTCATGCAGTTCGACCCGAGATGCGGAGGTAGCCCGACCGATCACTACCTGTACCAGCAACGACTGCTGACCCTCAAAACTGGCGATGACGAGGCCGACTACGACATCTTCCTGAGAAAAGCGGGCGGCATCACCGGGACCGTGACTGACGCCAGCGGGCACCCGCTTGACGGAGTCTGCGTGCTGGTCAACAACGAGGAATACGACAGCGACAACGTTGCCAAGACCAACGAGAACGGCGAATACCAACTGCTCGGTGTCCAGCCCGGCCGCTTCAAGGTCGAGTTCTCCGGCGGATGCGGCAGCTCGGGCAGCCTGGCGCCGCAGTTCTACCCTGACCAGCTGTACAGCCCGGCCGCCACGTCCATCACGTTCAAGGCGACTACGGTCACGCCTGGCATCGACGCCAAGATGCAGCCGGGCGGCACCATCGCCGGAATGGTCACAGACAACCGGGGGCATCCGGTTACCGGCGCCTGCGTCGAGATAGTCAACCCGGAGCTGTACTCCCCCGACAATAGCGAGGACGGCTTCAGCGGGGCCGCGGTTATCAAGGGCGGCCACTACGAGCTGGCGAACCTGCCCACCTCGGCTTTTGACGTCGTCTTCGGGTGCGATCACTTCGGTCCCCAGTGGTACAACGCCCAGCAGGGACCCGAGACCGCGACTGCTGTGTCAACGGTGCCCGGCGTCACCACCCGCGTCAACGCGAAGCTCAGCCTGGCTGGCGCGATCACCGGCACGGTCACCAACTCGGCGGGCAAGCCGCTTAGGAACCTGTGCGTGGAAGCCACGCCGGCCGATTCAGTTGGCACCCTCGGCGCGTCCGGCCTCGGCTTCACCACAAAGTCCGGTTTCTACCGCATTGGTGACCTGCCGTCAGGGAGCTATCTGGTCGACTTCGGCGGCTGCGCCTTCGGTCTCCCTGGCCCCGCCTACGCGACTCAGTGGTACAAGAACCAGGCCTCCGTGCGCTCGGCGACCGTCGTTCACGTTCATTCCGCCGCGACCGTGAAGGGCATCGACGCCCCGCTGACCATCGGCGGCGACGTCACCGGGACAGTGACAGGCCCGGCAGGCAAGCCAGTAAGCAATGTCTGCGTCGAGGCCACCAGCAGCGGGACGCTTGCTAGCGGTGCGGCGACGACAAGCAGTTCCGGGCACTACCGGCTAGTCGGCTTGGCTAGCGGGAACTACTCGCTCACCTTTGCCCCATGCAATTCCAACGCCGAGAACCTGGCCAGGCAGACTAAGCCAGGCCTGGTGCACGTCACCGCCCCCCGCACGACCGGCGTCCCCAGCGTCAGACTGATCACCGGAGGGTGGATAGCGGGCCAGGTGGTTAGCGGCACCGAGGGGAACGCGCCTGTCGCAGGTACTTGCGTCGTCATCCAGGGCGTCGGTCACCCAGGAAACTTCGCTTCGGTCATAACCGGCTCGAATGGTGATTACCTCGTGCCGAACCTAGCCGCCGGGAAGTATCGCCTCGACTTCTCGCCGCCGCTGTGCGAGGACTACCCCGACGTGAGCCCGCCGTTCGCGTCGCAGTGGTACAAGGGCCAGCCGACGGCGGGACTGTCGACGACGGTCACCGTCTCAGCGGGCAAGCGGACCAACGGCATCGGAGCGACGCTGCAGGGCTTCGGCTCGGTTGACGGCACGGTGACCACGACGGCGAAGGCTCCGGTTTCCGGCGAGTGCGTGACGGCAGTCCCTCTCAAGGGCGAATCCCAGCCGTTCCTCGGCCTTGCGGTGCAGCCGGAACGATCGGCGACCAATCACGCCGGCGAGTTCAGCATCGCCGGGCTCGAGCCAGGGCTCTACCGGATCGAATTCAGCTCAGGCTGCGGTGACTCAGGTTTCGCGACGCAGCTGCGGAAGAAAGTGATCGTTGTCAGGTACGCGGCCGTTACGGGGGTCAACGCCGAACTGCATCGTTAAGGTCAAGCCCCTTCGCGGGGTGGGTGGGGTGCCGGACACGTGCCGCCCGGCTGCTTTCAGCAAAAGCCTGGCGACACATGTCCGGCACCCCATGTCAGTGCGCGAACGACAGTCGTACAGACGGCACAAGCTGGCAAAGCACCCTCAGCTGGCCCCGCCGCAGGCACGCGAGCCGCCGGGGGCGGCCGCGAGCTTACCTACGGCATCAGCTAACCGGACATTTCAGCTCAGCTGACCGCAACGCTGGCCCATAGATGCTGCTCGGCCGGGGCGGGCAACCACAACAATGGGCCATCGATGCTGCGGCAACGACATCCATGGGCCACCGTTGCGGTTAGTCGCCCCGGCCGAGCAGCAACGATGTCCCACCGATGTTGTTGCAGCCTGAGCCCGGCAGTCGAATGCCAGCTACGCCGGACTAAGCGCCACGCCGGAGGCCCCAACCGGGCAGATTGTCGCACTTGTCCGGCTTGGGGCCACGTCGGCCTAGCGGGGAAGGGTGCCGATGCCGACGCAGTCGGCCAGGCTGAGTGAGGACGGCCTTTTGTTGCGGGGCTGACATGGGGTGCCGGGTACGTATCGCCAGGCAATTGCGGAACGCAGCCGGGCGGTACGTGTCCGGTACCCCACCCACCCCGCAGTAGGTCTTGACCTTAAAAGATCACATATACCTTACGAATAACCTCGTGGATCTGCCACGTCCCAGCCCACCCCCGAGGAAACACCGCCGTATCCCCCGCACCGATCTCCGTCGGCTCACCGCCCTCAGGCGTAACCGTCATGCGGCCAGCTAGGATCTGCACGAACTCGTGCGTCTCCAGTTTCCAGTACGAAGGACCCGGCGTGCATTCCCAGACGCCGACCTCCTGGTCACCGTCCTTCCACAAGGTCAGGCCGCTGGTCGACATCTCGTCGCCGGTCGCCTCCTCGAGCGGCCCCCAGTCCTCGAGTTCGGCGGTCGCTGCGCTGGCAAGGTACGGCGTCACATCGGTCATCATCGAGCTCCTATCTGTCGCTGCATGTTCGGGAATGGAAGAGCAATCGGGTCAGTCGCCAGTTTGCTGCGTCCGGCCTCGTCAAAACGGTCAAGCCCGAGGTCGGCGATGTCGGTGACCGCCGAGCGCCCGGTAAGAGCCACGTCCGCGGCGGCTCTGGCCACGGCCGGGCCCCACATCATTCCCGCCCCGCCGGCACTGGCCACCGTTGCCCTTTGGAGAATCTGGCCTGACGCGATCGCGGGCCCGATGATCGGCAGGTGGTCAGGGGTGTAGTCGATCGTGGCCGCCCAGATGCGCCGCAGCGCGAGTCCGCTGCTCACCGGGACCAAGTCGCCTAGCCGTTCGCGCATCCGCGCCAGGTAGGGCAGGTCGATGCCGCGGGCCTCGCCGGGCGGCTCATCGGGGTTGGACATCCCGAAGAGCATCCCGCCCTCCTCCGGGCGCCAGTAGAGCCCGGAAGGGACATCGAACACCATCGGCAGCCGCTCGGGCGCGAGGTCGGGATGCGGCTCGGTCACCGCGACCTGATGCCGGACGCCGCCGGCCGGAATCCGCACGCCCGCCAGAGCGCCCACTTCCGCGAGCTGCTGGGCCGCCAGTAAGCACGACAAGACCGGCCGAAATCTCGCCGGCGCTGGTCCTGACCGACGTAACGGTATCGTCGCTTGACCCCAAGCCCGGTGAAGCTAGTGTGCTCGGCCACCGTGACCCCCGATTTCGCGAGCGCCACCGAGTAGGCGATCACGTTCCTTGGCGGGTGCAGGTACCCGTCCTGCTCGCAATAGGTGCCGCCGAGCGTCTTGCCCTTCGCGAACGTGGGGTTCAGGTCGTCGAGCTCGTCTGGTTCCAGCCAGACGACGTCGATACCGCACTGCCGTTGCATCCGCATCCGCTCGCGGGCGGCGCTGACCTCAGCCTCGGAGAAGCACGGGAGAACGTAGCCCTGAGGGGTAAACCCGGAATCGGTGCCGAGCCAGTCGCGCTGGCCCAGGTAGAACTGGCGGGACCACTCGCCGAGCTGGACCGCCCAGGGGGTGCCGCCCTGAGTCCGCACCACCCCGGCGGCCCGGCTTGACGCACCCTGGCCCGAGGGTGTCCTTCTCGACGAGGACGACCCGCTCAAGTCCGGCCTCGCGCAGGAAATATGCGCACCAGGCACCCACCGTGCCGCCGCCGACCACGACCGCGTCCGCCGTCCTGGGTATCGCCGAAGACACCATTGGCATGAACTCGATGCTGGCATAGACTGAACGTTCAGTCAAGAACACGGCCATCCGGAGGGCCTATGTACGGGTTGTCGGCCGCCGATCTCGATCTCCAGGCGCGGGCCAGGGAGTTCGCCGACTCGCTTATTCCGCTGGAGACTGAGGTCGAGCTGGCGGGCGGCGAACTGGCCGGGGACCTGGAAGAGGCGCACAAGAAGCGGGCTATCGACCTTGGCCTGTACGCGGCGAACTTGCCGGTGGAGTACGGCGGCGGCGGCTGCACCTCGCTCCAGCAGGTGCTGATCCAGGAGCAGGTCGGCCGGGTGACCAACGCGCTGGCCTGGGTGGTGGCGACGCCGCCTTCCTGGCTGCCAGAGGTGGCGACCGAAGACCAGCTCGAGCGCTACGTGCGGCCGGCGGCGCGGGGCGAGCGGGACGAGTGCTACGCGATCACCGAGGAAGGCGCGGGCTCAGACGTCGACGCGATCGTGGCCACCGCGGAGCGGGTCGGCGACGATTACCTGCTCAACGGCGTCAAGTGGCACGTCACTTCCTACAACGGCGCCGACTACGCGTTCTTCCAGGGCAAGCTCACCGGCGGCGAGCACGCGGGCGAGCACGCGATGTTCCTCGTCGACCTGCCGAGTCCAGGCGTCCGGGTGGTGCGCACCCCCGCCTACATGCACACGCTCGGCCACGCTCACCAGCACCCGATCGTCGCGTTCGAGGATGTTCGGGTCCCGGCGGCGCAGCTGGTCGGGGCCGAGGGTGACGGGATGAGTTTCGCGTACGAGTGGTTCAGGTTCGAGCGGCTGATGGTGGCGGCGCGGTGCCTGGGGGCGGCTGAGCGGCTGGTGGCTGAGATGACGGACTTCGCCAAGGAGCGTCGTCGTGCAGGGCCAGCCGATCGTGGCGTTCGGCGCGGTGCAGGCGATGCTGGCCGACAGCCTGACCGAGTTGTTCGCGGCGCGGTCGCTCACCTACGAGACCGCACGGAACATTGACGACGGCGTTGACGTGAAGGTGCAGCACGGCCAGTGCTCGATGGCGAAGCTGTACGCGGCCGAGATGGCGAACCGGGTCGCCGACCGGGCGGTGCAGGTCTTCGGCGGGCGCGGCTACATGCGCGAGTACGCGGCGGAGCGGTTCTACCGCGAGCTGCGGGTGGAGCGGATCTGGGAAGGCACCAGCGAGGTGCAGCGAGCGATCATCGCCGACCAGATGGTCAAGCGCGGACCAGGGCGACTCGCCTGAGACGAGCCGCCCGGCCCTGCGGCTCCCGGCGCCAGCAGTCAGTTAGCCAACAACCCCTCGATCGCCTCGACTAGCTCAGGGGACTCAGGTTCGGTGAGGGGGCGGAACCTGCCTACTACGTTGCCCTCGCCGTCGATGAGGAACTTCTCGAAGTTCCACTGGATGTCACCAGCGTTACCCTCGGCGTCCTGGACCTCGGTCAGCTCGGTGTAGAGCGGGTGCCGGTCGGGTCCGTTCACGTCGATCTTGGAGAACATGGGAAACGTGACACCGTAGTTCACCGAGCAGAACTCGGTGATCTCGTCGGCCGTGCCAGGCTCCTGCTCGCCGAACTGGTTACAGGGGAAGCCGGCGACAGTGAAACCCTGGTCAGCGAACCGGTCATACAGCCGCTGGAGCCCGGTGTACTGCGGGGTCAGCCCGCACTTGGACGCCACGTTGACCACGAGGACGGTGGAGCCAGCGAAGTCGCCGAGCGACGCAGGCTTGCCAGCCAGCGTCTGAAGATCGATGTCATGCACGCTCACGAAGCTAAACCTCCGATAGGTAGTCAGGCTGACGAATCAGGCCACAGCGCACAACACCGCCGACGCGGACGTTATGCCGCGAGCTGGCCAGCCCGCCGAAGCCAGAACGTCAGGTCGCGACCAGGTCGCACACGAAGATGAGGGTCTCGCCCGGCGCGATGGAGCGGCCGGCGCCGCGGTCGCCGTAGGCCAGGTCAGGGGGAATGATCAGCTGGCGACGGCCGCCGACCTTCATGCCCTGCACGCCCTGGTCCCAGCCGGCGATGACCTGCCCGGCTCCCAGCCGGAACTGAAGGGGATCGCCCCGGTCCCAGCTGGCGTCGAATTCCTCTCCGGTTGAGTACGCGACTCCGACGTAGTGAACCTGGACCGTGTCACCTGGGTTCGCCACCGGACCTGAGCCTTCCCAGATATCGGTGATCTCCAGTTTCCCCGACGGCTCGCTGCCGGGAAAGTCGATCTCAGGCTTGCCGACGCTCATGTTCCCCTCCAGGGTGGGTCTTCGGCCACGCGCGGGTCCGTTTCCGCTCCGCGCAAGGCTATCCCCCTGCCCTAAAGCGACGCCTCCACGCCGGCCATCCAGCCGCGAACCAATCCGAGCGGCAAGTCAGGGCGCTCGGCCTGGCTCATGTGGGAGCAGCCGTCGAGCACCACGAACTGCGATCCGGGAATCGCCTCGTGCGCCTGCCGCACAGTCGCCGGGGTCACCTCGTCGAACTCGCCGCAGAACAGGAGCGTCGGCGCTTCGATCTCCCCGAGCTTGCTGACGATGTCGAAGTCCTTGAGCGGGCCGATGACGTGGAATTCGCTCGGCCCGTTCATCGTGAAGTAGACCTCAGGGCTGGCCTCGATGCCGTCGAAGGTGGCTTGGACCCAGTCGGGATAAGGCCGCGCCCTGACCACGTGGCGGTCGTAGAACACGACCATGGCCTGCTGGTACTCCTCGCTGTCGAACGTGCCGGCGGCTTCGTGCCTGCGCAGGGTCTCCTCGACTTCAGGGGGCAGGGCAGCTCTTAGAACGTCAAGTTCTTTCATCCAAAATGGCACCGAGGCCGGTGAGGATTCGACGAGCAGACTCACCAGACCTGGTGGCCTGGTGATCGCGTAGGCCATGCCGAGCATGCCACCCCACGAGTGTCCGAGAATGTGCACCTGGTCAAGGCCAAGCGCTTCGCGTACGGCATCGACCTCGGATACGTAAAGCTCGGTCGTCCACATCGCCGGGTCATGCGGTTCGGTGACCGCCGAGTTGCCGCAGCCAACCTGGTCGTAGCAGATCACCCGGCGGCCGACCGCGAGTTGCTCGTACGGCGCCATGTGATGCCAGGTCGCGCCGGGTCCGCCGTGCAGGCAGAGCAGCGGGAACTTGCCCGGTTCCTCGCCGGTACCGGTAATCCGGTACCAGGTTCGATATCCGGCAAACGGTACGTAGCCTTCTTTGACCGGCAGACCAGGAGCATTGGTATCCATGGTTCCCTCTTATCACATCGGCGAATCAGCCGGGGACCGCATGGTGGGCCAGCCCGGCGAGGCGGCGGGGCGGCCGGGGGGCCGGGCGGCCGGGCGGCGGGGCGGCCGGGCGGCCGGGCGGCCGGGCGGCCGGGCGGCGGGCGGCCGGGCGGCCGGGCGGCGGGCGGCCGGGCGGCGGGCGGCGAGGCCCAGCGTTGTTCCTGCGCTGGGGTCCTGGCCCCTGCTCCGGGACAACGCTGGGCCTGCCGCCAGGGACAGGCGGCCCGGTATGTTCCATATGCCGGGTTTCTCGCGGAGCGGGCAAGCAGTCCGGGCGGTTGCGCTTAGGTATGGCCAGAATTTGCGACCTGGCTGGCCTGAGCCGAAGCCTTATTCCGCATATCGCGTATTCAGCGGCGGAACCGTCGCCGGTCGCCGGTCGTTGCCTAGTTGTGGCTAGCAGGGAGCCACGGCGAGGGGAGCGGGGTCGGCTCAAGCAGCCGCCCCGCTCCCCGCCTTCCCCGGTCAGCGCCCTCCCCGCCGCGGCCGGGAGTTCAGGTCGGAGCGGGCCGGAATATCCGGAAATTGAACCGTTGGCGAAGCGCGAGCTGATGAGGATTAACCCGCGAGGCCAGTTTCGTCCGGGCTTTGCCTATACATTTGTGGTCGTGGGACACCATGCGGTACGCGCCGGGCGTGCCCGGCGTTCCGGTGAAGGAGCGCCATGAGCCCGTCGCACAGGGGCCAGGCGACGCCGGATCGAGATGACTACGATCCCGAGTCCCCGGCCGCCGCTCCCCGGCGCAGCGGAGGCGCTCACCGCGCCGGCGGCCCGCGCGGCCGGGCGGACGAGCAGCCCCCTTATCCCGGCGACTACGCCTCGCGACCCGACGACGACTACGCCTCGCGACCCGACGACGGCTACGCGGCCCGCCCCGACGACGGCTACCCCCCTCGCGGCTACGTCCGGCGCCGCGATGTCAGCTATCCGCCTGGACCGCAGGACGGTTACGCGTCCGCACGCGACTACCCTCCGCGCCGAGCCGACAGTTACGCGCCGCGGCCAGACGACGAACTAACCCGCGACTACCCGCGGCGCCGAGGCGATGACTACGCCGCCCGGCCTGACGACGCCTATCCGCCGCCCCGCGATTATCCCCGACGCCGGCCCGACGAGTACTCCGCCAGGTCAGACGAAGGCTTCGCTCCGCGCCGCCGCGATAGCCACGCCTCACCCGAGGACGACTACCAGGCAACCCGCGACTACCCGCCGCGCCGGGCTGACCGCTACGCGTCCAGGCCGGACGATGACAACCGGCCAGCCCGCGACTACCCGCCGCGCCCGGCCGAGAGCTACGCTCCCAGGCCAGACGACGATTACGCGCCAACCCGCGACCCCCAGCGCCGCCGGGCCGACGGCTACGCGCCGATGCCGGACGACCTATACGCGCCCAGGCCGGACGACGGCCACGCGCCGCGCCGCGCCGACCGCTACCCCCAGCCGCCTGACGATAGCTACGCTCCGACCCGGGAGTACCAGCGCCGTCCTGCCGACGGGTATCCCCCGGCCCGCGACTACGCCCCGCGCCGGGCCGACGGCTACGCGCCCCGCCCCGACGACGAGTACCGGTCGCGACGCGATGACGGCTACGGGCAGCGTCAGGCTGACGGCCACGCTCCCCGCCAGGCACCCCGCCAAGCCGAGGGTTACCCGCCGAGGCCCGACCGCGACCTCGCGGCGGCCGCGCCCCAGCCGCCGCGGACCGACCGCGCCAGTGATCCGGCCGGAGCGAGCCTGGTCAAGTCGAGCGGCGTCATGGCGATCGGCACGCTGGCGTCAAGAGTTACAGGGATGATCAGGACGTTCGTCCTAATCGCGGCGATCGGCACGTTCGCGCTCGGCAACGCCTACCAGTACGCCAACGGCCTGCCGAACACGGTGTACAACCTTGCGATCGGCGGCGTGCTCACGGCCGTGATCGTGCCGCTGCTCGTCAACGCGGCGAAACGAGACTCCGATGGCGGCGCCGGTTACGACCAGCGCATGTTCACGCTAGTCACGATCATTCTCGGCCTGGTGACGATCGTCGCGACGCTCGCGGCGGCCCCGATCGCACTCGCCTATGACCGCGAGGCCGCAGGGAACGAACACCACCTGGTGATCATCTTCGCCTACTTCTTCATACCTCAGATCTTCTTCTACGGCGCGAGTTCCCTGGCCGGCGCGATCCTGAACGCGCGCGGGCACTTCGCCGCGCCGGCCTGGACTCCCGTGGTCAACAACATCGTGGTGATCGCGGTGTCCGTCGCGTTCATGGTGATCGTGGGCACCAGCGGCAGCGTCGCCGCGGGAAACGTCAGCACCACCGAGATCTGGTTCCTTGGCATCGGCACGACCGTCGGCATCGTTGCCCAGACAATCGCTCTCATCCCGGCGTTGCGCAAGGTCGGCTTCCGGTGGCGCCCGACTTTCAACTTCAGGCGGTATGAGATACGCGAGATCGGCCGCATGTCGGGCTGGCTCTTCGGCTACGTCCTCACGACCCAGGTCGCCTTCTGGGTCACCGCCGCGATCAGCAGCACCGCCGACCGCTGGGCCTACACCAACCATTACACCGTGGGCATCGGGTACTCCGCTTATACCAACGCCTGGCTCTTGTTCCAGTTGCCTTACGCGATCGTCGGGATCTCGGTGATCACCGCGCTCTTGCCGAGGATGAGCGCGAACGCGTCCGACCGCCGCTATGACCTGGTCAGGGCGGACTTCTCGGCCGGGGTCAGGCTCGGCTCGGTGATCGTGGCGCCGGCCGCACTGGTCCTCGCCGTGCTCGGTCCCGCTCTCGGGGTCGTGCTGCTCAGCTGGGGCGTCAACACCGCCCGCAGCGCGGCTTACCTTGGGCTGGTCTTCTCGGTCTTCTCGCTCGGCCTCATGCCCTACATGCTCTTCCAGTTGCAGCTCAGGGTCTTCTATTCCCTTCATGACAGCCGGACGCCGGCCCTGATCGGCTTGCTGACCATGGCCGTGAACATCGCCACCAACGTGGCCGCGTTGCTCATCTTCCCGAAGACCGAGGTAGTGGCCGCCCTTGGTGCCGGTTTCGGCCTGGCCAACGTGACCGGAACGCTGGTCGCCTGGCGGGTTCTGAGCAAGCGCCTGCATGGCCTCGGCGGCAGGCAGATCGGCGCCAGCCTGCTGCGAATGCACGCCGCCGCGCTGCCGGCCACGCTGTTCGCGCTGGCCGTAGCCGTCGCTTCCACGGCCGCCTTGTCGACCCCCACCGAAACTCACCTGCGTGCGGCCATCATCGACGCGATGATCGTGATCGTGGGCGGCGGCGGCGCCCTCGGCTTGTACTTCGCCATGGCGAAGATCCTGCACGTCAAAGAACTCACCGAACTGCTCGGATCGGTCAGATCCAGGCTGGGCACCGCCCGCTAGCCCCGGACCCGCCGTTCCCTCCCTGCCCACAGTGCCCTGTCGAGGCGCAAGCAGCAAGCGCCTAACCGCGACGATGGCCCATGGTTGCTGTTCGCGGTCCCCCAGCAACGACAACGATGGGACATCGATGCGGTATAGCGACCGCGCGGAACCACCACCGCCGACTCTGGCGCACCCGGTATGTGTAATATGCCGGGTTCGAGGCCGCCCATGCCTTCCGTGGGTTCCGCCGTGCCGCCCATGCCCTCGGTAGGTTCCGCCGCACCGCCCATGCCCTCGGTAGGTTGCGCGGTGCCGCCCATTCCCTCCGTGGGCTCCGCTGTGCCGCCCATGCCCTCGGTAGGTTGCGCGGTGCCGCCCATTCCCCCCGTGGGCTCCGCCGTGCCGCCCATGCCCGCCCCGCCGCCCCCGGCATCTGACAACCAAGCTCACCTGCCTCAGTGGTTACCAACTCAGTGGTTACCAACTAGGTGCTCACCAAACTAAGTGCCTCGGCACTCGCCTCCCGAACCATGACCGCAGACCCGAAATCGAACTGGGCGCCGGCCGGGAAGGCATGTCCGCTTACCTGGTTTCTGGTGGCCGCTATCCTTCAGGTTTGGTATGCCCGGATGGACGTTTCTGTCCGGCAGGGCCCTGGCGGTAGGGAGCCGCGGATGGTGACCGCTGAGGATGTGCGCGAGATCGCGCTGTCGCTTCCCCGTGCTTATGAGGCCCTGGTGCGGGACCGGGTTAAGTTCCGGGTGGGCCGGATCGTCTTCGCGTCGCTGTCGCCGGATGAGACCGTGCTTGGTTTCGGCTTTCCCAAGGAGGAGCGCGCCGCGCTGATCGCGTCGGATCCGGAGAAGTTCTTCTGGCCGGTGCAGTCGGACCTCCGCTACAACTGGGTCCGGGTCTGGCTCGCCGCCCTCGACTATGACGAACTGCGCGAGCTAGTCGTGAACTCCTGGCGGATGACAGTGCCTAAGAAGGTATGGCGGGAGTACCTGGACGGCCTGGAGCCGGGCGAAAGGCCCAGCTCCGACGACCTCGGCTAAGGGTTACTTTCCTTCGGCTATCGCGAAGACGTGCATGTCGATGTTGACGGGGAGCGTGACCGACACGGCGGTCTTGCCTTTTTCGAGCGGTATCGTCGCGGAGTAGACCGATACGAGGTGGTGGCCGGCGCCGCGGACCTGGTTCCATGGTGCGGTGGCGACGATGGTGCCGCCGGGGGCGGGATGGCTGGCGCGCCAGGTCGCAAAGGTAAGGACCGCGGTCTGGGTGGAGCCGTCGGAATACTGGATCGTGACGGTGCCGCGCTGGGTTCCCAGCGTGGCAGCGCCGAGGAACCCGAGTACCCGGCCGGTGCCCGTGATGGCGATGGTCTGGCCCTGGGTGCGGATGTTGTCGAGTTGACCGGGGGCGTAGCTCGGCCAGGTGAACCTGATCCCCTGCGCGGTCACGGGCGCGCCGGATCGCAGTCCCTTAGCGGCTAGGGCACTTGAGTTGTAGCTGTGGCCGGCGCCGTCGAAGTTGCCCTCACTCGCGGTCGCTGCCGCCACCAGACCGGCGTCGTTGGCAGCCGAGGCAACCGTCGCGTAAGCCGCCGCCGACGGCACGCCAATGTCGAACAAGTGCAGGTTCGGGTCCCTGGGCAAAGTCACAGACACGATCCGCTTAGACGGGTCGAGCGGTACCTGCGCGTAATACACCGAGACCGGTGCCGGCCCGAACGAGGAGACCTGGAGCGGCGGCACGTTCCACAGCCCGGAGGCGGCGATGACAGTCCCCGGCACGGCCACGTCGGAATACCAGTCCGCCAGCTGCAAAGTCGACTCCTGCTTCGACCCGCCGGCATAGGTAATGGTCACTGTGCCGCTCTGGGTGCCGAACTCCCCGGACCCGAGGAAACCGAGCTCAGTCGCCGGCCTGCTCGGCGGGCTCAGGTGAATGACCTGACCTCGCGCGGCGATCTCATCCGGCGCACCAAGGGGTACCTGCGGCAGCGTCAGCACCTTGCCCGCGACCGCCACCTCATCGCCAGGCCCGAAGCCGTCCGCCGCGAGCTGCTGCGCCTGGTAGCTGAACCCGCCGCAGTCAAAGTTCCCCGACGAGGCACTACCGGGCAGGGCGATGCCTTCCCCTGCGAAAGCCGCCTCTACGGAGGCGAACGACTTCGTCACGGGCGCGGCCAGGGACCGCTTGCAGCCAAGATTCGCGCACTTGCGCGCAGGCGCGCAGGCCAGCGGCGCGGTAGCGAACTCCTTGCTGGTCTCAGAAAGCTGGTGGCCGGACAACCTGGGCGGCCGGGGCACGGCAGGAACAGCCCGATGGGTCGGCTGCAGAGTCCGGCCGACGGTCGGATGGACGGTCGGCTGAGCGGTTGGCTTGACCGTCGGATGGGATGTGACGGCGGGCCGGTGAGCGGGCGTTCCAGCCGCCATGGTCGGCGCACCGGGAAGCGTCAGCCCGACAATTAGCAGCGAAATCACTGCCACCCAGCCAAGCCCCACCGCGATCGCCGCCATACGGAAAACACGCCGACGGCGACCGCCGGGGTCGGCCGTCACGGCCGCTGGTGCGGCCCCGCCAGATTCGCTGACCATGCCAGTCCCCTTGAACCTCTCGACAGAAGTAGTCGTCCTCTGAACTGCCCTACGAGTTTCGCCGCCCCCTCCGTTCAAGTCCTCGCCAAACCTCATCGGCTCCTGAGTTGAACTTTCCTGGCCTCGCGAACGCAGAAAAGTACAAGGACGCCGTCGCTAGCACCGAGAAACGAGAGGTACTCCCATGTCAGCAAGGCACAAACCGCGCCGTCCGACAGCGGCCGGCCTGACCGCGATCGCCGCGACCACCGCGATCGCCGCGGCCCTGGTCGCCGGCGGCCCGGCCTGGCCGTCCGCCGCCGCCGCCCAGCCGGCCGCGGCCGCTGTCCCCGCGTCCCATCACGAAAGCGCCAACTTCAAGAAGGGAGTCGGAGCCTGGGCTTTCCGGAAGTCACGCCGGGCCCTCAAGGAGTCAGGAGCCTCCTGGTACTACACCTGGGCGGTAAATCACCCCGGGATCACCACCCCGTGGGGAGTCAGCTTCGTCCCGATGATCTGGGGCGCTAAGAGCGTCACCCCCGCGAACCTCAAGCTGGTCAGGCGGCAAGGTCGCAACCTGCTGACTTTCAACGAGCCTGACCTTTCCAGCCAGGCCAATATGACGGTCAAGCAGGCGCTGCACCTGTGGCCAAGGCTGGAAGCCACCGAGATGCGGCTCGGCAGCCCCGCGGTCGCCTTCGATGCGGCCACGCCAGGCAGCTGGCTGGCCAAGTTCATGAGCCGGGCGGCCCGCCGGCATTATCGTGTCGACTTCATCACGCTTCACTGGTACGGAGAGGACTTCTCGACCGGGGCGGCCGTGAGCCAGCTCCAGAGCTACATCCAGTCAGTCTGGAATCGCTACCACAAGCCCATCTGGCTGACCGAGTTCGCGCTGTGGAGATTCGGCCCTTCGGTATTTCCGAGTCCAAAGCGGCAGGCAGCCTTTGTCACGGCCGCGACGGCGATGCTCCAGAAGCTGCCCTACGTCTGGCGATACGCGTGGTTCGCGCTTCCGAAGGATGGCTCAGACGGCACCGCCGGTCTTTTCCGCGCGGGCGCAGTGCCGACGGCCGCCGGCCGGGCCTTCGAAAAAGTGCCTTAAGAACGACCTAGCACCCCCCGGTCGGCTCGCGATGGCCGCTCGGGGTGTGTTTTCATGTCCGGACTGGCACCGATAGCGGCCACCAGAAAACCCCAGGTGCAGCTCTTTTCGGGGTCAGGGACATGATCGTGGAAACTTTGTGTCGCCCGGCCATGCGAGGTTTCCACAATCATGGAACCTCCGGGACGGGGCCGGAGATCACGAGCCGCTCTGGCCACACACGAAACATCAGCCGCACGGCAAGCCGGAGCCAGTAGGCCCGCCCTCGCTGCCTGACCCCTCCCTCCAAGGGAGCCGCAACGATGTCCCATCGATGTCGCTGGCCGACCTGCGGCTACCGCATCGATGTCCCATGGATGCGGTGCCAGCAGCATCGCTGTCCCATAGTTGTCGTTGCCCGGCTGCCGCGAACAGCAACCATGGGTCATCGTTGCGTTTCCGCTGGAGTGAGTTCTGGTCAACTCCTCGGAGTGGCCCGGGCGGGACTGGTCCTGCAGCCTTTCCCGGCCTCAGCCGGGCGGTGGGTCGGTTGGAGTTTCCGGCTTTGCTGGTTCCGGCCTGAAAGGCTCCTGTCGCGGGGGTGCGCCGGCAGGCTCCCCCATGATTGTGGAATCCCCGACTGGAATGCCATCTGAGGATTCCACGAAAGCAGGCCTGCCGATCCTGTAGGTGCCGGCGGCGGGCCGGTGTGCGGTTAAGGCCCGGTTCGTGGCGGCGGGGAGCCGGGGCGGTGTTGCGCTGCGAACGGCGGCTGCCCGGCTTCACTGCTTTCGCTGGTCCGAGATACCCGGGTCCGGAAATCGGACTGACCCGCTACTCTCAGCCTCCCCGCCGTTCCCGGCATTCCTGGCATCCGGGGCAGTCCGCTGTCCCGGCGGTGGACACCGGGCAAGACCGTCCGGCACCCGCCTCACTCCAGCAGAAACCCACCCATGGGCCATCGATGCGGCACGACGGCCAGGGTCCCGCCTGGGCCACGCTACTGGCCGCTGCCACGGCCCGACTATCCCGGCAATCCGGGCAGCTACCAAGATCGGTTTGTTGCCGTCGCTCTAGCCGAAGAGGCTTGAGCTGGTGGTGAGGCTGCCAAAGGGCAGCTCTTCATCTAGGTGCGCGCTCGGCAGTGCGGTGAGCGACCAGGCCGCACCAGGCAGGTACCCGAGCACGACGGAAACGACCCGGCGTGCGGAGCTGCCGGTGTAGCGGGCGAGCTCGGACGCGTCCTCGTCCGAGCGCAGTTCGCAGAACACGATGCCGATGCTGTCCGGAGGGCTGTCGAGGCTGGTGTTCTGAAGGTCGCGGAGCGTCTCGACCCAGGTCGTGTTCGCCGGATGCGGCCGGGGGATGGCGTCGCCGACGAGCAGGACGGAAATGGCCTGGTCGGCTGCCGTTCTCGAGCACAGCTGGTAGACGATGGACTCCGCGAGCCTGGCGGCCGCGTCGGTGTCACCGGTTATCGATACCGTGCCTGGTGCCGCGGCCAGGTCGACGAACAGGCAGCCGTCATCCCCCGCACCGACGCAGGCGAAGGCATCGCCGGGGACGTCATATGGCAGTGGCGCCCAGGCTACGCAGGACGCTGGCGCCTCGGCCAGCACGACCTCGATCCAGTCGTCGCCGAGAGTCACCTGATGCCGCTGCGCGGGCAGCTCGCCGTCGCCACTTAGCCACGGCGGCCTAGCGTCAGGCGGGCGCAGGGCGTCGGACGAGAAGGCCGGCTCCGCGAGCTGGCCGTGATCTTGAGGTTGGATACGCGGCGGCTCGGGGACAAGGCTCGGCTCGGGCATGAAGCTCGGCTCGGGCATGAAGCTTGACTCGGGCATGGAGCTCGGCTCGGGCATGGAGCTCGGCTCGGGCTCGGGGACAGTGCCCGGAGCTGCGGCTTGCTCGACCGGGCTGGTCAGCGCCAGGAAGTCTGGCCAGGCAGGCTCGTCGTCGCCCGAGGCGGCCGATTCCGCCACCGTCGGCTGGTCGCTCCGGCTAACCGGCCCGACCGGGCCAACCGGGCCAGCCGGTCCGACCGGGCTGACCAGGGGTTCCGTGATCTCCGGCACGGCCGCAGGCTCGCTTGGCGGGTCTGGATCCTCCAGCGGCTCGAAAGCACCCAGCCAGCTGGGAGCGCTGACCGGCTCATTGGCGTCGGAGCCGTCGCCCGGAGGGAGCTGAGGCAGCGGCGCTGATACCGGCGCCGCGGCCGGCTTGGTCTTCGGCACTGGGGCCGACTTGGCCTTCGGCACCGCTGCCCGCCTGAACTTCGGCATTGCGGCCGACTTGGCCTTCGGCACCGCCGCCGGCTTGGCCTTCGGCGCTTCGGCCGACTTGGCCTTCGGCACCGCCGCCGGCTTGGCCTTCGGCGCTTCGGCCGACTTGGCCTTCGGCACCGCTGCCCGCTTGAGCCTCGGTACTGCGGCCGGCTTGGCCTTCGGCGCCGCGGCCCGCTTGGCCTTCGGCGCTCCGGTCAGCTCGTGCTCTCGGCGCATCAGAAGCAGCAGGCCGATCGTGGCCAGGAGCATGAACGCCGCGCCGCCCATCGCGGTCCGGACGAGCGGGCCACGGCTCACACCTGGCCTGGTGGCCGGCTGCACGGCGGCGTGATGCACCGCGGCTTGATGAGTTGTGCCCGCCAGGGCCGGGCTGGCGGCCGAGGCAAACGCCACGGCGGCCAGCAGGGCCGTGGCCGCGACGCGCGCGGTGCGCTCAATGATGACCATGCTCAGGGCTACGTGGTTTACGGGCACGAGGTTCGACCCGGCCGCCAGCTGATGAACCCCAGCTGCTGAACCAGGGAACTGTTGAACGCCCGGTCGCCTGCCGTCGTAGCAAAGCACGCAAGCCGAAGGCGCCACGACCGTGGGTGACCCGGCGGCGTGACAGGGAGGTAAGGCTATGGCGCGCACCCACAGGGCAGCAACATCGCCGCCGGTGGAGGTCACCAGAGTCCGGCTGTCCGACGGCTCAGAGGGCGGCGTCGTCCGCGACGCCGACGGGTTCGCCGTGATCGGCAGTCTCAGCACCGCACCTGGCGGACCGCCAGGCACCGGGATCACCTTGGCCGCACTTGAGGCCCTGCTCGACGCGCGCCAGGCCGCCTTCGGCACCGTACAGGTCATCCTGCACGCGGACCTGGCTCCCGGTGACCAGGACTCGGATCTGTCAGCCGCCTATGACAACCTCGGCTACCACCGCGTTCCCCGATCACAGTCCGCCTGGATGGTCCTGCGAGCAGGCAACTGCGGCCTGGCTGAGCAAGCGGCGGTCGCGCTCAGCCGGCTGACCTGGCCCGGTGCGAGCTCAGCTCGCTGACGCCGACCTGGCCCGCGACCTGATCGCGGCGACGACGCCGGCCAGCGGCAGTGCCGCCTACCAGTTCACTTGCTGGCCTCCCGGCGGCCTGGCCGCGCTGCACCAGGCGCTAGCGGTCATCCCGGCGCTGTCGGTAACAACCACGGTGACCATGGCCCGCGCCGATAACGGCCAGGTCAGCCTCAGCGCGACGACTTCGATGGCAACGGGAAGACGACTTAGCCGCCAGCAGCTTGACCAGGCGGTCGCCAGCGCCGCGGCTCCCTTCGGTTCATGCCTCGCGCCGCGCCAGTCCAGGGTCAGCGGATGGTTCAGCCGGACCGGCGGCAGCACGCTCGGCGCGGCGAGGACCGACGTGATCCCGATCGCCAGCGGCGGCGTCGTCCTCGGCACCGCCGCCGACGGGGAGCTGCTCGCCGTCCCGCTGTTCACTGAACGCGGGGTCCGGGCCGCCGCGCTCGGCGACGCGAGGCTACCTAAGCTGCTCGCTCTCCGTGCCCTCGGCACCGGGGCACGGGTGCGAGTGGTCACGTCCGGTCCGGCTGCCTGGCTGGCGCTGCGAGACGAGGCCAGGCTGCCCGGCGAGCGAATGGCCGTCGTCGGCCCCGGCGCGCCAGTGCCGACCGACGGCACAAGGACAGCTCCCTTGATGATCATTGACGACACCGGCTCCCCCGCCGCTGCCGCCGTCGCACGCCCATGGCAGGCATTCGTCGCCGCGCCCGACCCGGACGACGTAACCATCGCGGCGCTGCGCGGCCTTGACTCGATTATCTTGCACCGAAGCACCCCCGTCTGCCGGGCCGCCGCCATCGTCGCGATGGACCTGCCCACGCCGGTCACGCGATCACTGCACGGTATACCGCGTGACGTCATCGCCGTCGCCCGTCCCGGGACGGTCGGGCTCGCGCCGCTGACGACGGCCGCCCCGGAGCAGGCGCTGCTTGGCGCCCCCGGCCCGTCCTGGCCAGGCTCACCGCTCCTGTCTGAACTCGGATCCTCGATCTGCCGTAGCAACGATCGCCTGGCGGCACCCGAACTGACCGGCGCGGTCTCGGTCGGGTCCCGCAACGGCGGCGCTGCGAGGGAGGACGCGTGAAAGGTCAGAAACGACAGCCAGACCAAGGTGTCGAGCAACTGGACGGCCGAGTGCCGCTGGTAGTTCCCGTGCTGTCCGCCGCTGGCGGCGTCGGCCGCTCGACCGTGGCGGCTCAGCTCGCCGTCGCGCTCAGCCAGCGCACGGCGGACAAGGCGAACCGTGCCGTCGCGATCTGCGATTGCCGGCCTCGGGGCGCGTCTCCCTGGCCTGGCTGGCTTGACCATACGGCCGAGCGCGGCACAAGCTGGCTGGCCGACTGCCCGGCCGAGCAGTTCGGCCGCGAGATGCGCCGCAGCACTTCGGCGATCGACGTGACGGACGGCCAGCCGCTGTGGGTGCTGACCGACACCGGCCCGCTGGCTCCCGGCTTCGCCGGCGCCGACGCCGGACCGGCCACCTGGCAACCGGTGCTGCGCTACCTGCGGGCGGTCGTCATCGACGCTGACCCGCTTGAAGGCTTCAGGCTGGCCAGGCAGCGAGCGGGCGGCGAGGTCAGCACGGCCGCGGCCTGGATGGCGCTGCCCTCGGCGAGGACCGCGGCCGTCTGGGTCACCGACCCGAGTCCGGCCGGCCTGGCGCGGACGCTCGAGGCCATGACGGACGCCGAGGCGTGCGGCCTGGCCATGAGCCAGGTCATCGTCGCTATCAACGACTGCCACGGACACGGCCTGGCGGCCCGCTCGCGCAGCCGCCGCACGCTGCTCGCCGACCGGGTCAGCGCGATCGTGGAACTGAACCACGACGCCGCGCTGCGCCGGGGCGACCGGCCGTGTGGCAAGACCGAGCAGCTCACCCGGCCGGACGTGGCCGCACTGGCCAGCGCCGTCCTCACCGCCGCCGATGACCAGGCACCCAGTCTTTCAGCCGCTAAGGAACAGCCATCCGCAGAAAGGAGTTCCTGGCATGTCGCTTCCGCTGCTCACGCTGTCCCAGCTAACAGCTAACGCTCACCACTGGCTAGGACCAGTCCGAGCGCACGCGATCAACACCGCGGCACAGTTCACGAATGTCCCCAACCCACCTCCCGCGAGCCCAGGACCGGGCAGCGGGGCCATCACTACGCTCCTCGCCTGGCTGAAGTGGCTGGCGCTGGCGGCGTGCGCCGCCTCGGCGATCGCCGCCGGGGGAATGATCGCCGTCGGCAGCGTGACCCGCCGCTCAGAACTCGCCGCTCGCGGCAAGGCCGGCCTGGTGTGGTCCGTCCTCGGCGCGATCGTCGTCGCCGTCGGCATCCCGCTGGTCAACCGCGCGTTCAGGCTCGGCTGATCGAGGCGATGACCGATGTCATGTAACCCGGTTACCAGCGCGACCGGCTGCCTGAGCCCGGCGGCCGGCGGGCCGAGCTCGCAGGACGCTCCGGGATGGACAGCCATCTGCCATTCTTTCGCGACGGCGGCGCAGCAACTGCTCAGCTCGTTCGCCAAGTCGTTCGTCTCGATACCGCCGGTCAGCCTCAGCTACGCAAGCGTCCGTTCGGCTTACGGCCTGTCGCTGGAGATCGCGGCGCTCGTCGCCGCGGCGCTGCTGCTGGCGCAGGTCATCAGGACCGTACTGACGCATGACGGCTCGCCGGTCGCGCAAGGCCTGATCGGCGTGGGGAAAGCGGCGCTGGCGTTCCTGCTGACGCTCGCCGCGGCGGCCACCGCACTGCACGCCGCCGACGAGCTGACCCGCTGGATCATCGCGAGGAGCCTCGGCAGCCCGCTCGCGCTGTCGGAGCGGCTCGCCAGGATCGCGAGCTTCAACCCCAACGTATCGCCGACCCTCACGCTCATACTCGCGCTGCTCGGCATCATGCTGATCATCGCCCTGTGGGCGCAGGTGCTCGTCCGCAACATCGCGGTCACCATCCTCGTCGCGGTGTCCCCGGTGGCCGCCGCCGGCCAGCTTGGCCATGCCACCCAGCAGTGGTGGCGCAAGCTCACCAGGGCGGTCATCCAGCTCATCGCGCTCAAGCCGGCCGTGGCGCTGATCCTCGCGGTCGGCCTCACGGTGCCAAGCTTCACCGGCGCCGTGGCGCAGTTGCTCGGCGGGATGCTCGTGCTGCTGCTGGCGGCCTGCGCCTGGCCGGCGATGGCAAGGGCCTCGGCCGTGCTTGACGTCCACGTGAGCGGCGGGGTGCTGGCGGGCATTCGCGGTGGCGGCGGCGGCCGGGCTGAAGCACCCGGCGGCATTGACCCGACCGAATTCAGCCGGGTGGCTGAGGCCAGGACCATGGCCGTAGTGCACGAGTCACGGCTCCGCGGCGGAATCCCCGGCGGCCTCGTCCTCGGCCAGCATCGCGCGGCAGCGGCGCTGACCAGCGTCCCTGAACGGCCGGCCGGGTCAGAGCCCGCCTCGGACGTCAGCCACGACGCGATGGCCGGGAGCATCCGATGACGGGCCGGGACCAGACCTATTACGGCTGGCAGCACGAACGGGTGAACTTCCTGTTCGGCATGAGTGGCCGCCGGACCGCGATGATCGCGCTCGCCGTGCTCATCGCGATCCAGCCGGTCTCCTCCGGGCGGCTGTCAGAAGCACTTATCGACTGGCCGGTCGCGGCGATCCTGCTGATGATCGCGTACCTGCGGGTGGCCGGCCGCACCTTGGATGAATGGATGGTGATCGCCGTGTCGTTCCGGCTGCTCAAGGCCCGCGGGCACAGCCGCTTCCACTCGGGGGCGTTCGCGCCGGCCGCCACTGGCGACCCGGCGTCGCCGGCCCCGCTTGACCTGCCGGGAGTACTCGCCCCGGTCCGCATCCTGACCGCGGAGAGCGGCACGGGCCAGTCGATGGCGGTGATCTACCACCCGCACGATCGCACCTACACCGCGGTCGCTCAGATCACGTCGGCCGGCATCGCGCTCGCCGACGCGGGCAGGCGCGCGGCCCAGGTGAACGGCTGGGGCCGGCTGCTCGCCGGGCTGTGCGCCGAAGGCCACCCGATCGTCAGGATCCAGGCCATCCAGCGGGTCAGGCCGGAGGACGCGGTCGGCCTGCGCAGCTGGCACGCCGACCATCTGGCCAAGGACGCTCCCGAGCAGGCCCTCGCCGTCACCGCCCAGTTGCTCGCCGAGGCGGCGCCCGCGTCGGTGCGCCGGGATGAATGGCTGGCCTTCACCATGGACGAGCGGCGGGCCGCCCCGGCTATTCGCGCCGCCGGCGGTGGGGAGGCCGGCGCCTGCGCGGCGCTGGCCAGGCACGTTCGCGCGCTGGCGGCCGCCATCAGCGATGCCGAGCTTGAAGTGACCGGATGGCTCTCACCACGCGAGCTCGCCGAGGTTTTCAGGGCCGCGTTCGACCCGGACAGCGACCAGCTGCTCGAGCTGCGCCGTTACGCGGAGGAGTCGGCGGACGACGCCGGGCGCGAGCACACCGGGCTGGCCTCAGGCATGGATCCAGGGCTCGCCGGGCCGGTACGGGCCGAGGCGTTGTGGGGTTCCTACCGGCACGACGGCGGCACGAGCGTCTGCTATCAGGTCTACGACTGGCCGCGGGGCGAGGTGTACGCCACCTCGCTGTTCCCGCTGCTCGGCGACGGGACGTCACGCCGGTCCCTGTCGCTTTACCTGCAGCCGCTGAGCCCGAGAGAGGCCGAGCGCCAGGTGCTGACTGAGCGCACCCAGCGGGACGTGGCGATCAGGATGCGGCAGCGCACCGGCCAGATCGTGCCAGAGCACGAGATGGCAGCGCAGCGCCGGGCCGAGGAGCAAGACGCGGAACGCGCCGCCGGTCACGGGCTGGTCCGCTTCACCGGCTACGTATGCGTCACCGTCAGCGACGGTGCGGACATCGCCGACGCGATGGCCTCGCTGGAAGCCGACGCGGCCGCCGCGCGGATTGAGCTCCGCCGGATGTGGGGCGCCCAGGATGTCGGATTCGCCCTGGCCGCGCTGCCAGCCGGGCTCAGGCTGCCCCAGCGGAGGTGGTGACGTCATGCACGGAATCATGAACAGGCGACCGCCCGACGAGCAGGATCTGCCCGCGCTCTCCATGACCGACCTGGTCAGATCGGTGAGCCAGCCAGCGGGCCGGCTGCCGGCCGCGCCCCGCGGTCACCTGGGGCAGGACCGCGGGAATTCCGCTCGCAAGGCCGCGCGCCAGGCGGATGCCTTGCGCGATGATCCCGGCCAGGTCCCGCCCAGGCGCGGCTACGCGAGGCGCGGCGCCGGCCGCGCGCCGCAGGCACCGCCGCCGAGGGTGTTCCGCGGCTCCACCGCTCAGGTGCAGGGCCTCTACCCTTGGCTGCACGGCGCTCCCCTGCCGTCATCGGGCGCTTACCTCGGCGTTGACTGCCTCAGCGGTGCGGCCTTCTCTTGCCATCCCGTCGACTGGCTCAGGCGCGGAATTGTCACCAATCCGAACCTGCTGGTCACCGGGGTGCCGGGGGCCGGCAAGTCGGCAACGATCAAGGCGCTCGCGCTTCGGCTGATGGCCTACGGCGTCTCCACCTTCGTGGTCGGTGACGTCAAGAACGAGTACGCGCCGCTGGCCCGGGCGCTCGGGATCACGCCGATCGAGCTCGGCCCCGGCCTGGGCAACCGGCTCAACCCGCTGGACGCCGGACCGCTGGGCGACAACCTGCCCGCCGATCCCGACCTGCTCGCCGACCGGCTCGGCGAGATCCACCGCAGGCGGCTGGCGCTGCTGTCCTCACTGGTCACCATGCGGCTTGGCCGTGGTCCTTACCCGACCGAGGAAGCCGCCCTCTCGCTGGCCATCAGGCACGCGTCGGGACAGGCCCAGGCCGCCACGCACCTGCTGGACCCGACGATCCCGCAGGTGTGGCAGCTGCTGCGGGACCCGGTACCCGAGATGGCGCGCGAGCTGAGGGTACGCCAGCACCAGGTCGACGAGCTCAGGGACCTGATCAGGCCGCTGACCGACGCGCTCGGCAACATGGTCACCGGCTCACTGTCCGGGCTGTTCGATGGCCCGACGACCGCGCGCCCTGACTTCGACGCCCCGCTCCAGACGGTGGACCTGTCCCGCCTTGACGGCCGGGGCGACGAGACCGTAGCGATGACGCTGGCCTGCGTGTCCTCCTGGGGCCAGGCCGCGATCGACGCCGAAGGCGGCCCGGTCAGGCTCGTCGTGCGGGACGAGCTCTGGCGTTCGATGCGGATACCGGCGATGGTCCGCAAGATCGACTCCGATCTCCGGCTGTCTCGCGCGCACGGCACGATCCAGGCCCTGGCCACGCACCGGCTGGCCGACTTCGAGGCGGTCGGGACGGCGGGCAGCGAGGAGGCCGCCATCGCGCGCAACCTGATCTCCTCCTGCGACGTCAGGGTCTGCCTGGCCCAGGACACCCAGCCGCTGGCCATGACCAGGGAGATCATCGGGCTGACCGACACCGAGTGCGCCCACATCGGCTCCTGGTCGGCCGCGCAGATCGGCCGCGCGCTCTGGAAGGTCGGACGGGTCAGCTCGCACGTGGTGCACCTGATCCTGACCCCGGCCGAGCGGCAGCTGTTCTGGACCAACGAGAAGATGGCGGTGTAGCGATGAGCCGCCGGCTGCTCTGGCTCCCGGTCAGTGCCCTGCTGACCGTGGGCTTGCTGGCCGCCGCGATCGCCATCACGGCGGTGGGCTCCGGCATTACCAACCCGGACGGGTGCGCGCTGCCGGGCCGCGGCGTGACGACGGCCAGCCAGGTCGTCGCCGGCCTGCCGCTCGACCCCGGCCAGCTCGCGAATGCCTGGACCATCTACGACGTGGGCGTCAGGCTCGGGCTGCCCGAGCGGGCCGAGATCATTGCTATCGCGACCGCGCTGCAGGAGTCCGCCCTGCAGAACCTGCCCTACGGGACCTCGGACTCCATCGGCCTGTTCCAGCAGCGGCCTTCGCAGGGCTGGGGCACGGTTGGCCAGATCATGGACCCGGCCTACGCGGCGCGAGCGTTCTACGGGCAGCTGATGAAGGTCGCTGGCTGGCAATCGAAGCCGGTGACCGTCGCGGCGCAGGAGGTGCAGCATAGCGCCTTGCCCGGTGCCTATGCGCACTGGCAGGACGCGACGGCCAGGCTGGTGGCCTGGTTCGCCAGCGGCAACGGCACCTGCGCGGTCCTGGCGACCGATGCGGTGCCCGCGAACGAGACCACCAGCCTGCCGACGGGCTTTAACCTGCCGCCAGGCACGCCGCTGCCGGTCGTCATGGCGATCAGGTTCGCCGTCGCCCAGGTCGGCACGGCCTATGATTTCGGCGGATCCTGCACGGACGCGCACAGCTCCGACATGGCGCTGCACTGCGACTGCTCCTCGCTCGTGCAGCAGGCCTACCGAGCGGGCGGCATCCCGCTGCCGCGCACCACGTTCGAGCAGGTCCACGTCGGCACCTCGGTGTCCTCCGTGGCCGAGCTCCAGCCCGGGGACCTGCTCTTCATCGCCGGCTCTGACGGTACTAGGTCTAATCCCGGCCATGTCGGCATGTACCTGGGCGACGGCCTGGTCATCCAGGCACCGCGAAGCGGCCAGGACGTCGGGATAGACCAACTCAGCCTGTGGGCATCGAGCGTTGTCGCCCTGCGCCGCATCGCTTAACGGAATGGAAGGACGCCAATGATCGGGACCAATCTCAGGACTTTTGCCACGACCGGGCTGACGGTCGCCTGCGTGACCATCGCCGGCCTTGCCAGCGGAATTCTCCTGAATACCTCCCCGGCGACAGCGGGCACGACGCCAGCCGCCCTGACCGTGCCGGCGACGGCACGTCTCGGGTCTTCGCCGGCCGTGACCAGCGGTCACGTGCACAATAACGCTCTGTACGGAGTCTCCTGCCTTAAGTGGACTCAGTGCGTAGCCGTGGGCAGCCGGGCGACAGGAACAGCGGTGAACTTCCGCCCACTGTCCGAGCTTTGGAATGGCCGCCACTGGAAAGTGACTCCCATGCCAGGGCCTTCGTCGCTATCGCGGTCGCTGGTAACGGCGATTTCCTGCCGGTCGGCGCGCAATTGCGTCGCTACTGGTTACCACTATAAAGCAACGGGAAAAGGCTACGCGCCGCTCGCTGAACACTGGAATGGTAAATCGTGGCACATTATCCAGGGCCGTAATCCGGCCACGACAAGCTCGGCGTTTCTCAACGACGTGTCCTGCCTGGCCACCGCCGGCTGCCTGGCCGTCGGGGGCTCGGCCGGCTCGAACGGCAACGGCCAGGCGATCGCGGAGCGATGGACGCAGGGCCACTGGCACTTCGCGAGGGTGCCGGCGCCGTCGGCCGCGGTGGCGACCGAACTCGACGGCATCAGCTGCACCGGCAGGGACTGCATGGCCGTCGGCATGTACGAGATCGCCAGCGGAAGGGTGCTTGCCCTGGCCGAGCACTGGAACGGCCGGACATGGCACTTGCTGCCCGCCGCCAGCGCCCAGGGACCGTTCAGCGAACTGGACGCCGTCTCCTGTCACGCCGCGTCACTATGCATGGCCGTCGGCGAGACCGACTGGAACCAGTCGCGGCCGCTCGCTGAGCTGTGGGAACACGGCCACTGGCGGCAGGAGCGCGGCAGCCGGGTAGCCGGCGGCGCCCTCAGCGGCATCTCCTGCCCGGACGTGAACTGGTGCACCGCGGTCGGCATGGCCGGCCGCAAGTCGCTAGCGGAAACGTGGTCAGGCAAGCGGTGGCGGGTCGTGTCGGCGCAATGGGCGCCCGGCCGTCAGGCCAACGAGCTCAGCCAGCTCTCCTGCCCGCACGGGACCGTCCGCTGCCTCACGGTTGGTGCCAGGTACCAGCCGGGCCAGTCGGACAGGGAAGCCACGCTCGCCGAATGGTGGAACGGCCACGCCTGGCGTCTGATGACGACTACAGGCCCTTGATGTCGGGCTCGTTAATTCTATGTTACAGAAATGCAATAACCCTATTTCTGGCCTTAGGGTGCTAAGCGAACCACATTGGCGAAAGGCGGAGTAAAATGAGCCGGCGGGCGAAGATAGTCTGCACACTCGGGCCAGCGACCTCGAGCCCGCCGGAAGTTGCCAGGCTCGTCCGGGCTGGCATGGACGTAGCCAGGCTGAACATGAGCCACGGCACTCACGAGCAGCACCAGGCCGCCTACGACGCGGTCAGGGCGGCGTGCGACGAAACCGGGCACAGCGTCGGGGTACTAGTTGACCTGCAGGGACCGAAGATCCGGCTCGGCACCTTTCCCGGCGGGCCGGTCATGCTGCGGCCAGGGGACGGGTTCACGATTACCGCCGAAGATATTCCCGGCAGCACCGAGCAGGCATCGACGACCTATTCCGGGCTGGCCGGTGATGTGAAGCCTGGTGATCAGATCCTCGTCGACGACGGCCGGGTCGTGCTCGAGGTCACCATGATCCGGGGCGAACGCGTGCGGACCAGGGTCCTGGTCGGTGGACCGATTTCTGACCATAAAGGCCTGAACATCCCAGGTGCGAGTCTCAGCGTGCCTGCGCTTTCCGACAAGGACAAGGAGGATCTGCGTTTCGCTCTCGGGCTGCGCGCCGACCTGATCGCCCTGTCGTTCGTGCGCGGACCTGAGGACGCCGCTCCGGTCCGCGCGATCATGGAGGAGCTGGGAGCGTCACTTCCGCTGATCGCCAAGATCGAGAAACCGCAGGCGGTCGACCGGCTGCCCGAGGTGCTCGACGCGTTTGACGGGCTGATGGTTGCCCGCGGTGACCTGGGGGTTGAGCTTCCGCTCGAGCAGGTGCCGATCGTGCAGAAGCGCGCGATCAACCTGGCCAAGGAGAAGGCCAAGCCCGTCATAGTCGCGACTCAGATGCTGGAGTCCATGATCTCCGCGCCCAGGCCGACTCGGGCCGAGGCCTCGGACGTGGCCAACGCCGTGCTCGACGGCGCCGACGCGCTGATGCTGTCCGCTGAGACCAGCGTCGGAAGCTATCCGGCGGAATCCGTCGAGACCATGGCGAAGATCATCCTCGCGGCGGAACATGAATGCCTGGCCGCGATGCCGTCCCTGGCCAGAGTGCCGACGACGACCGGCGGCGCCATCACCCGCGCGGCCGCCGAGGTGGGTGCCATTGTCGGTGCGACCGCGCTGGTCGCGTTCACCATCTCCGGCGAAACGGCCAGGAGGCTGGCCAGGTACCGGTCGGTCATTCCGCTGCTGGCGTTCACCCCGGAACCGGCGACGCGCAGCCAGCTCGCGCTGACCTGGGGAGTAGAGACCTTTATCGTGCCGCCCGTGGTGCACACGGACGACATGGTCAAGCAGGTCGAGTCGGCCCTGCTCGACGTCGGCCGCAGCCAGAAGGGCGACAAGGTAGTGATCGTGGCCGGCAGCCCGCCGGGGACGCCGGGCAAGACCAACGCCCTCCGGGTGCACAGGATCGGCGACGCGATCGAGTCTGATCACGGGTAGCCCGCAACAGCCGGGCCGGTTCCGGCTGGCCCGGTGCTGGTTGACACGCAGGCCGGCCAGGCAGCAGCCGGGCGGTGGCCACGGCGGCGGCCAGCGTCAGCCCCGCGGTGCCCAGGGCGCCGAGGGTCGCGGCGTGCACGAAGGCATCAGCGGCCGCGGCCGGGTAGGGAACTCCGCGGACGGCGCCCTGGCCGCGCGAATAGGCGGTCGCGGCCAGGCTGCCGAGAACGGCGACCCCGAGGACCGAACCGAGGTTGCGCAGGGTGCTGCTCACGGCCGACCCGGCTCCGAGGCGGGCCGTCGGCAGCGATGCCAGGATGGACTGGGTGGCCGGTGCGGTCGTCAGCCCGGTGCCAACCGCCATGATCGTCGCGGCGACGAGGTAATGAGGATAGGTCGTGTCTCCCCTGGCCAAGGCCAGATAGCCGAGGCCTGCGGTCATGGTGAGCAGGCCGGTGGTCACCGCGGTGCGGATTGAGGCGCGGGCGGCCAGCCGGGTGCCAGCCGGCACGGCGAAGGCCAGCGCGACCGCAGAAGGAAGTGTCCTGACGCCGGCCGCGAGCGGTGAGTAGCCCAGGATGAACTGGTAGATCTGGGTCAGCAGGAACGTGACCCCGGCCAGTCCGAAGAACAAGATTGCGACAGCGCCCGAGGCGATGGCGAACCGCCGGTCCCTGAAGATGCCCAGGTCGATCATGGGGCAGGGCGCGCGGGCCTCCCAGGTCAGGAAGGCGGCGGCCAGCAGGACGCTGAGCACCCACCGGCCGTCCGTGGTGCCTGACGCCCAGCCGGCCGTTCCGGCTTCGATGATCGTATAGGTGAGCGTGCCGGACGAGACCGCCGCGAGCAGGGTGCCCACGGGGTCAAACCTTGGCCGCTGCCGTGCGGTCGAGGCGGGGACCGCGAACCAGCAGGCGACCAGCGCCACGGCGGCGACCGGGAGGTTGACCGCGAAGATCGATCCCCAGGCAAAGTGGGCGAGCAGCCAGCCGCCGGCGGTCGGGCCGATCGCCACTCCGAGCGCTGATACCCCCGACCAGATGGCGATCGCCCTGGCCCGCTCGGCGGCCGACGGAAACAGGCCGGCCATGATCGCCATGCTGGCCGGCATGACCAGGGCCGCGCCCGCGCCCATGACTGCCCGCCAGGCCGTGAGCTCTGAGGCCGAGGACGACAGCGAGGCGCCCAGGGAGGCGGCCCCGAAGACCGCCATTCCCATGGCCAGCGCCCGGCGCCGGCCGAACCGGTCGCCGACGCTGCCCGCGGGCAGTAACAGTGCCGCGAAGGAAAGGGTGTAGGCATCGACGATCCACTCGAGCGAGGACGTGCTCGCGTGCAGGCGCGCCGCCAGCGTCGGGAGCGCCACGTTGATGATCGTGGTATCGACGACCGTGATCAGCATGGACAGGCACAGGACGGCCAGAGCGAGCCAGCGGCGGTCAAGGGAACCCGCTCCCCGGCTCACCGCCTCGTGCACCCTGGCCATCCCGACCTCTTGAGCTGAAAGACTTGCCTTACATACCTGTTATGCATAATGATGGTATTACATGCTTGTTAAGTATGTGAGCAAGTTTGGATCCTGAGCGAGAGGAACGCACATGTCGACTGCGGTGTCGTCGGTTGCTAGTGCCCTGGGGCAGTCGGCCGAGTGCGATTCTGACCGGGAACCGGCCGTCACCCTGACGCTCCCCTATCCGGCCGCCCTTCCTTCTCATCGAAGTGACCTGGCGATCGCGGTGCGGGACACAATCGGCCGAGCCGATCTGGCCAAGACGTTCAACGACCCGTTTGCCCGCACGGCCCTGCGGCTGCGGCTTTCTGCCGGAACATCGCCAGCGCGCCCGGACGATACGGCGGTGCCCCTGGGCGCGCGGGGCGCCATCAGCCTTGAGGCCGACGAGGATCAGGCCGAACACGACCGCTATTTCTCCGTAAGGCGCTCCGCGCGAGGTCCGGCGCATAGGTTCGTGGCCGGTCTCCTGCTGGCTCACCTCTCCGCGCATGAGAACTGCCTGGAGATGGGGGTCACGCTGCTGGCCGAACCCGAATGGAACCTGCTGTTCGCCGGCCTGGGCGCGCTGCTGCGCACGGCCGGCCAGGCGCTGCCTCCAGAGGCACTGCCCGCGTCGGCGGGGGCCGCGCCGGCACTGCCTTCACCGGCGGGGTGGCGGGCAGGCTACGACCCGGCCGCACGCTGGCTGACCGGACACCAGTTGTTCTTCTCGCTCATCCAGGGCGCCATCGTCGGCCTGAACCGTTTCGCCAACGCCATGACAGCCGGGCAGGCGGCGGAGGCGGACGAGAGCCTGCGGTTCGCGGCTGCCTTCATGCGCAGCTCCGCCACGGCAATGAAGCTGGCCAGCGACTTCGCACCGGAAGACTATGAGCGCACGGTACGCACGGCCATGGCGCCGCCGAAGGTGCGAGCCGGATTCAGCGGCCTGCAGACCCGTGATCACACTTATCTCGTCCGGTTGTTCGGGGCGCTGAAACCTGTGTTCCTCACGCTCGGTCCAGCCGGCGAAGCGCACAGCGAATTCGTCGACTCAGTCGTGTCCGCCTATGCGGCGCACGAATTTATCTGCGCGAGGTTCCGAGGTGACGTGCTGCCGAGCCTCCGGATGGAGGCGGCGTCGCACGGGAGGACCCAGAGATCAGGGGCGTCGGTGATCAGGGAGATGATGCGGGCGCGGCTCGCCCTCATTGACCCGGCCAAGCCTTCGGCGCCCAGTTGCGGCAGCCCGTCATGACGGCGCGGCCCACGGTCGTAGTCGCGCTGCACGACGGCTTCTACGGGTCTGGCACCGGCGCCGGCAATGCGAACCGCGGTTTCCTGCAAGTACTTAGCGGGATGCTTGATCCGGACGTGCGACTCGTCATCATGCCCGTCTATCTGGCCAGCGACAGTCTTGAATACCAGGCCGACTGGCATGTGGCAAGCCTCGAGTTCTGTGATCGGGCGACCGCGGCCATCCTGCCGGTGTACAACGGCACCGAAGGCCAGGTCCGCTTCGGAGGGGTGCCGGCTTTCCGGCGGCTGGCCGACTCGGTGGCCGCCAGGCTGAAGCAGTACGTGCTGCCCACCGCGGGCCCGCTCGCGGTCATTCTCTTCGACGTGCCGTTCCTTGGCGTTGCCCCGCTGCTGCCGATGAGCGTCGTGCCGAGACTGACCGCGGTCGTCCGCTCCACCGGCATCCTGCACGATCCAGCCAACGCCGACCGCATCGCCTTCGAGCGGTCGGGCCTGCGGTTCCTTGCCGCCCAGGGCGGCCGTATCGCCGCGATCTCCGGTTACATGCGCAGCCACCTCACCCGCGACTACGAGGTGCCGTCCTGGGCAATGGCCGACCTCCCCGACGGGCTGGTTCCTGGCGACTGGGACGACTGCCCGCCACCGCCGGCCCTGCCGGCGGCCGCCCGCGACGGTTTCCTGCTCGCCCTCGGCCGCGCCCAGCCCTACAAGGGCTGGGATGACCTGCTCGACGCGCTCGCAGTGCTGCGCGACCGGCAGCCGGTCAGCGCGCCCAGGCCGCACGCGGTGCTGGCCGCGGTCACCGATCAGCCGGGCCTGTCGCAGTATCAGCGTCACCTTGCTGAGCGCATCCGGACGCTCGGTCTCGACGCGACTTTGATGACCCAGTTCAACCCCGGAATCCGCACCCTGCTCGGACATCCAGCGCTGCGGGCGGCAGTGATCCCTTCCCGGTCCGAGCCGTTCGGCCGCGTCCCTCTGGAGGCTTACGCCGCGGGCGCCGCCCCGGTGGTGGCCACCACGGCGGGCGGGCTGACGGAACAGGTCATCGACGGCGTGACCGGAATCACCGCCGCGGCCTCCGATCCGGCCAGCCTGGCGATCGCCATCGAGCGCGCACTGAGCCTGGACGCCGGCCAGCGCGAGCGGATGCGCGCCGCCGGACGCGAACTCGCCCGCACCAGGTTCGACCACAGTCTCGGCGTCCAGCGTTTCCTCGCCGACTCCGCGCCCTGGGCCTGCCGCCAGAGGCAGCCGCACCCGGCGCAGGTCTAAGGTCATCGATCCACAGTTGGTCAGTCGGTAATCTTGGGGTATCCGGTACCGGCGTGGATGATCCAGGCCGTGCGCTGAGGCGGCCGGGTTTCCCACATCGGTGGCTCTGGCGTACCTAACGTGAAGGTAACTTCGTCAGGTGCGGCAGCGCGGATCCGGGCGACCCGGTTCCCGGCTCTTTCCGCTCCCGTTCCCCGGTGCCCGCCGTTCAGGCCGCCCGGCTCCTGGCACACCGGGCACCTGTCCGCCAGCCCCGGGGCCGCAACCGCTACGATGGGCCATAGATGCTGCTCAGCCGGGCCGGGCGACCACAACGATGGGCCATCGTTGCTGCGGCAACGACATCCATGGGCCATCGTTGCGGTTACCCGCCCCCGCCGGACAGCATCGATGTCTCATCGTTGCGGTGAGCTGAGCTGAAATGTCCGGTCTCCCTCATCGTCACCATCACGAAATCTGAGCCAAAGCCACATCGGCGGGCCGTCATTGTGGTGGGGCGTGGCTACCGGGGGCGGTGTCGATTTCCCTTACGGGAATTGCCGACTTTGAACTCGGCGGGCCAGGCCTGCGTAGCCCCATGCGGAAACCAGGGCGCTCGCCCTGGCCGCGCCGCAGACGGGAGAACTATGGTGACACCAATAAGCCGAGCCTTGCGGCTCATCGCGATGGCGGCGGCTGCCGTTGGCGGTCTGGCCTTCATCGCGACCGCCGGCAACGCTGGAGCGGCGACCAATGCCAGGTCGGCCGGGCCGGAACGCCCAGCCGCCACCTGCCTGGTGACGGCAGCCAAGTTCACAGGGCACGGCCGGATGCGGGTCATCCGAGCTGTGGCTACGGAGTGCGTCACGACAAGCGGCAGTCGCTACACCGAGGCCGTCCTCGCGACGACGAAGCTGGTCAACGTGGGGTACGGGTGTCATCGCACGGACTTCTCCACTAAAGGCCCGTGCTGGCACTTCGCGGTCCCGAAGCCAGGCTGCCAGGCTGGGACAGCCTGGATCTGGAAGCGGCTCGGTGTCATGCTGAACAAGATGAAGTCATGGAAGGCGATCCGTACTTGCCATTCAGGGCAGATCTTCTCGCGCGCGAACCTGAAGGGCCATTCCGTGCTATGTTCGGCGATCTGCCGCAGCCTCGGAAAACTGAACGATCACGATGTGTCGCTGGAGATCGGCTTCGGCAAGACACCATAACGGCGCTGGTTTTGCCGACTGGAATGACTCAACCTGAGGCGGCCGCCGGGCCGAGACCCGGTAGGCCGCCTCAACTCGTTCCCGCCGTCACGATGACGGCAGGATCATCAAGCTCAGTTGCCCATCTCAGGACGCAGGCAAGACCGTCCCGGACCCGCCTCACTCCACCAGAAACGCACCCATGGCCCAGGGCTGCTGTTCCCGCACAATGCCACTGAGCTTGGTTTGATCTTGATGGCGCGGGTCTGCTCGCCGGGGCGAGGCCGGGGCTGACGTGACTGGCGTGGCTGGATGTGATTTCCGGGGCTTGACGAGATCGCAGCCCGAGGTGGCGGCAACGTGCTCACCGCATCGATGGGCCATCGTTGCGGTCCGGCCGCCGGGCGGAACAGCATCCATGGCCATCCATGCTGTTCCCGCAGCATCGATGGGCCATAGATGCGGTCCCGCGCCACCAGGCAACCGCATCTATGGGACATCGTTGCGGTAACTGGGCAATTGGGCAGGCTGGCCGACCCGGCAAGGGCATGCCAGCCAGCTCGTCAGTCGCTGGTCAACAGGCTAGCGGCCAGACTCCGCGATGAACCAGTTCGGTTGGTCCGTCGTAGCCGTAAATGACAGCGCCGGGAAGTCTGACGGGCGCGCATTGACTGCGAGCGGGAATTGGTGAACGAGTCGTGAGCGACGTCAGCACCGGTCCGGCAACGATTACCGTCTGTGCCGCCGGCGGTGGTGACTACAGATCGATCTCAGCGGCACTCATGGCCGCGCCAGACGGCGCGGCCATCATGGTGCGGCCAGGTAGCTACGCTGAGAACCTGGTGCTTGTCCGCCCGGTGACGATCGCGGCCGAGTCAGAGGGCGCGGTGGTGGAGTCGCCCAGCGGACCTGCCGTCACGATGACGGCAGGATCATCGACGTTGCGCCGGCTCACGTTGAGCGGCCGGGACGCGACAGCGGCCGTGGTGGACGTGACCGGTGGGTCGCTAACGCTGGAAGGCTGCGTGGTGGCAGGCGCGGCCAGGACCGCCATCGAGACCCGTGGTGCCTCGGCAGCGGTTTTCGTGCGTGACGGGCGAGTACGCAATTCGGCCGGTGTCGGCGTGATGATCTGCGACGGAGCGGGCGGCACGTTCGAGCGAACGGTCATCGAGCACGTCAGCTCGGACGGAGTGGCCATTTCTTCAGGCGCCGACCCGGCCTTCCGCGACTGCACGATCCACGACGTGCAGGGAACCGGACTGGTCGCCAGTGACAACGCCAGGGGCGTCGTCCAGGGATGCGAGATCACCAGGATCACTGGCCCGGCCGCGACGTTCAGCCAGAGCAGCACGACCAGGATGATCTCCGCGTGGATCCACGACACCTGGGACGTCGGCGTGCTCGTGACCTCGGCGGCCAGGCCTTTGCTCGAGGACTGCGAGATCCGCGACACCGGCTCGCACGGCATAGTGCTCTGCGAGGAAGCCGACCCGGTCGTCAGGCGCTGCTCGGTCAGCCGGCCAGCCGGCCACGGCATTCAGGTTATGGGGAGGTCGCGCGGCGCCTTCAGCGAATGCACCGTGACCGACACCGCGGCGGCAGGCGCACTGATCGGCGAGGCCAGCGACCCGATGTTCGCCAAGTGCCGGTTCCGCGGCACGGCCAAGGCCGCTCTGGTCGTGACCGACGCGGCGGCAGGAACGTTCGACCGGGTCGACGTGCGCGGCCCTGGGCAAAACGGGATCGAGATCACCTCGGGGGCCAATCCGCTGTTCAGGCAGGCCGCTGTCACCGCCAGCCGTGGCCATGCCCTGACAGTGCTCGACGACGGGCGCGGCCGGATCGAGGACTCGGTTCTCGAGGGCGCTGGCTCGGCTGGCATGCGGATCGCCGCCGGGGGCTATCCGGACGTGCGGGGGACCAGGTTCGTGGGCAGCGCGGAGGCGGGCGTGATAGTCGGCGCACGGGGCCGGGGAGTGCTTCGCGAATGCGAGATCATCGGGGCCGGAACCGCCGGAGTGGTCGTGGAGAGCGGCGGAGACATCTCCGTGAGCCGGACCCTCGTGCATGAGAGCGCTGGCGCCGGGGTGCTGCTGGCTGAGGGCGCGGAAGGGCGCCTGACGGCCTGCGAGATCGCCGCCAACTCCGGAGACGGCATCGTGCTCGGCAGCAGCCAGTCCGTTGTGCTGCGCGACTGCATCGTGCGCGATAATCGCGGCGCGGGCCTGCGCCGCCTCGTGCCTACGGAAATGCTCATCGTCGAGAACCTGACTACCAGAGGGAACTCCGAGCCAGATACAGGCAGCCCAGCTGCCGCGATGGCCCAGGTCAGCGTGCCGGTCAGGTCCGTGGCGGCGGAGCCCGCCGAGCCGGGCAACGCGAACGTCGAACCGCTGCTGCGCGAGCTGAACTCTCTGGTCGGACTGGCCGGGGTGAAGCAGGAGGTATCCCGGCTGGTGCACTTGCACGCGCTGGCCAAGCGCCGCGAGGAAGCCGGCCTCCCCGCCCCGCCGATGGCCAGGCACCTGGTATTCGCCGGACCGCCGGGGACCGGCAAGACGACGGTGGCCCGGCTGTACGGGAAGATACTCGCCGCGCTCGGCGTGCTCCGTAGCGGTCAGCTCGTGGAGGTGGCGAGGGCCGACCTGGTGGCGCAGTACGTGGGCGCCACGGCGCTCAAGACGACCGAGCGGTTCGAGGAAGCCTGCGGGGGCGTGCTGTTCATCGACGAGGCGTACACCTTGTCGACCTCGAACTCGGGCGGTGGTCCTGACTTCGGCAAGGAGGCCATAGACACGCTGGTAAAGCTCATGGAGGACCGGCGCGACGACGTCGTCGTCATCGCTGCGGGCTACTCCAGCGAGATGACCCAGTTCCTTGGGTCGAACGTCGGCCTGGCCTCGCGTTTCTCCCGGACCGTCGAGTTCGAGAACTACGATCCCGCCGAGCTCGTGCAGATCATGGAGCTGATCTGCCAGTCGCACAACTACGCGCTCGAACATGACACGCGGGTGCTGCTCGCGATGTACTTCGAGAAGATCCCCCGTGACGCGTCGTTCGGCAACGGGCGGGCGGTGCGCAAGATCTTCGAGGACATGGTCGGCAGGCAAGCAGGCAGGCTGGCGATGATGCCAGAAGCGTCCGTCGCCGAGCTGACCAGCTTCCTGCCCGAGGATCTCGGCATCGCGATGCCCAGAGGCAGCGCGGGAAGGGGCGCCGACCAGCAGGTGATCAACACGTTGCTCGGGCAGATCTATGACATGGTCGGGCTCACGCAGGTCAAGCAGGAGGTCGCCAGGCTCGTCGACCTCATCGCCTCGGCCAGGCAGCGGGAGCAAGCCGGACTGCCGGTGCCGCCGATGAGCAGGCACCTGATCTTCGCTGGCGCACCAGGTACCGGCAAGACCACCGTGGCGCGGCTTTACAAGGAGATCCTCACCGCGCTCGGAGTGCTCGGCGGCGGTCCGCTGGTCGAAGTCGCCCGGGCGGACCTGGTCGGCGAGTACATCGGCCAGACGGCGCAGCGCACCCGCGAGGCGTTCAACCGCGCCAAGGGCGGCGTGCTGTTCATCGACGAGGCGTACACGCTGGCCCCGCGCAACGTCTCTGGTAACGACTTCGGCAAGGAAGCCATCGACACGCTGGTCAAGCTGATGGAGGACCACCGGGACGAGGTCGTGGTCATCGCCGCTGGCTACACCGACGAGATGGCTGGCTTCCTGGCCGCTAACCCCGGCCTTTCGTCCCGCTTCTCGCGGCAGGTGCTCTTCGAGAACTACTCGGCGGACGAGCTCACGACGATCTTCTGGCAGCACGCGGCTACCGCCGGGTACGAATGCTCAGACGAGACGCTGGCGATCGTGCGGCACCACTTCGACCTCGTGCCTCGCGGGAAGTCCTTCGGCAACGGCCGGTACGCCAGAAAGGCGCTTGAGGAGGTCATCACCCGCCAGGCCGGCCGGATGCGAGCGCTGTCCAATCCGAGCGCCGATGACCTGCGCACGCTCACTCCAAACGACGCCGCCGCGCTGGTCATCGCCGCGGCCAGACGCTAGTCCTGAACCCGGTCGAGTCCGCAAGGCGCCCTGCCCGCCCTGGGCCTGGCCCGTATTCGCGCCCGCCCCGCCGCCCGCCCCCAGCCCCGGCCCGGCCCGCCCCTAGCCCCGGCCCGTGCCCCGGCCCGGCCCGGCCCAGGCCCCGGCATTCCGGGCACACCAGGCACCTGGCCGCCAACTCCGCGCCGGAACCGCAACGATGGGACATCGATGCTGCTCAGCCGGGCCGGGCAACCGCAACGGTGGCCCATGGATGTCGTTGCCGCAGCAACGATGGCCCATAGATGCGGTTCCCGCCCCCGCCGGACAGCATCGCTGGGACATCGTTGCGGTGACCTGAGCAGAAATATCCGGTTCGTCGGCGCCGTCGATCAGTTCGCGGTCGCCGCATCGGCTCGCGTGCCTGGCGACGTACTGGCGCGGGCGAATTGCCGGTCTTGCGGGTTGCCCGAGGCGCGAGAGAGCGCATCGGCAGTTAGTCGCTGCCCGCCCGGGCTGCCGGAGAAAATTCATTCAGTGAAATTTCGACCATTTTTGAACCCAACGCACCCGACTGTCGTAGCTATCGCTGAGTCGCCGGATTATACCCTTCCGGAGGCCAACCAGAATGGTCAGCAATGACGCATTCCGGCAAGAACTGAGTCGAGGTGCGGCACCATGAACATCTTAGCGCGGATCAGTAAGAGCCGCAAGACGTCTAGGCGCCAACGTGGCCTTTCTTGGCCCGCACCTGGGCGCGAGACCTAGTTAGCGACGTCTCTCGCCAGACCGGCAAAGCCCGTTAAACATCGGGCATTCTCCAGCAATCACCAGGCCTGCAAGTGTGCTTTGCCCTGGGCATTAGGAAACAACAACTTTACCGTCAGGCACTGAATTTTCGCTGCCTGCCTGGCCTGGCGGCGACAAACCTGGAGGAACAGTGAACATCCGGCTAAGAACGGCGGCCGGCCCAACGGCCGCGGACATTCTGGCCTGGAGCCGGGCAACTGTCGATGCCGCGCTGCGGAACGCCGTGGCGGAACTGCCCGCGTCCGCGCGGCGCGTAGCCAGTTACCACTTCGGCTGGTGTGACAGCGGAGGGAAACCCGTTTCTGGTGACACAGGGAAGGCGGTCCGTCCCGCCCTCGCGCTGCTTTGCGCGCAAGCGGTCGGTGGTGACCCTGAGGCGGCTATTCCAGCGGCGGTCGCCGTCGAGCTCGTGCATAACTTCTCGCTGCTGCATGACGATGTCATGGATCGTGACCTGATGCGCCGCCACCAGCCTGCCGCCTGGACTGTCTTCGGGGCCGCTGATGCGATCCTGGCTGGCAGCGCCCTGCTGTCACTTGCCTTTCAGTGCCTCGCCCAGGGTAGCGGGGAACTCGGCGGCGAGGGGGTGCGAAGGCTTCACCAAAGCGTAGCCGAGCTGTGCCATGGCCAGTCGCTTGACCTTTCCTTCGAGCAGCGCGGCCAGGTCGAGATAGCGGAGTCCTGGGCGATGTCGGCGGCCAAGACCGGAGCGCTACTCAGCTGCGCGTGCTCGCTCGGCGCTCTGGCCGGCGGTGCCACGGCCGGACAGGTCCGGCTGCTAGGCGGCTTCGGCGATCACCTCGGCTTGGCCTTCCAGTTCGTGGACGACCTGCTGGGCATCTGGGGTGATCCCGCCGTGACCGGCAAGCCAGCCCACTCAGACCTCATGAGCCGCAAGAAGTCACTGCCCGCAGTTGCCGCGCTGAACTCCGAGACCGCGCCTGGCCAGGAAGTCGCTCGGTTCTATCGACGCCCTGAGCCATTCCAGCCGGGCGAACTGGCAGCAATCGCCGAGCTCATTGAGCAGGCGGGCGCGCGCGAGTGGGCTCGCAGTGCGGCGGCCCATGAGCACTCACTGGCCGTCGAAAGCCTGGCCGCCGCTAACTGCCAGCCTCACGCCGAAGGCGCCCTCCGCGAACTCGCGGAACTGCTCTTGCAACGCAATCACTAAATCAAAGATGCGAAAGGCCGACTTAGATGAAGATCTCCGACCAGGTTCTCTTGTGGTGTCCTATACCTCCGGCGATCCATCCGGACTGGCAGCTCTGGGAGGACGAGACCGTCAGCTGGATGAGGCGCTTTGACCTCGACGGCGAGCAACTCGACTCCGGCCGGCTGCACCGTATCTCTGTGGGCGAACTTACCGCGAGGACCATTGATCCGGCTGCGGACGCGCCCGGCGCCAGATTCTCGGCGGGCACCCTGATGTGGCTGTTCGCCTTCGATGACGCCTACTGCGACGAGGGCCGCTACAGCCATGACCCCAGCCGGACGGTGAGCCTCGTGGCCGAGATGATGCGGATCACGGAGACCGGCCGCACTACGTCGCGCGGCCCGTGCGCGCTCGCCCTCGCTGACCTGCGCCAGCAGCTCGACCTGCTCGCGTCGCCCCCTTTGATCGCCCGATGGGTAAACACGATGAAGTCCTATCTCGGTTATCAGATCTGGGAGGCGTCACATCGCAGCACGAACAGAATGCCTACCATTGACGAGTATGCCGTCGCGCGAATCCGCAACGGCGCGATGGAAGTAAGCTGCGCGTGCCTTGAGGTCGCCGAGGGATACGAGGCCCCGTTCGAGGAGACAGAAGGCCCAGATGTCCGCGCCCTAACCGAAATGGCCTGCGCCCTAGTCGGTTACGACAACGACATCGCGTCATATTACAAAGAACATTCAAGAAGCGACTGCAAGCTTAATCTGGTGGATGTCATCGCCCATGAGCGGGGACAGACCGCCGACGAGGCTCTGCCCGAGGCGATCGCATTCCGTGATGCCGTGATGGCGCTTTACCTCCAGCTTTACCGGACAGTCGAGCCAGGCGTCAGCGACGCCACCCGGCGTTACATGTCCGGGCTGTCCGCGTGGATCCGCGGCAATCTCGACTGGAGCATGAATTCGGCTAGGTATCACCGTTCCGGCGAGCCCACGATCGGAGTGTCCACCGACCTGACCCGCCCGCTCCCAGCGTTCACCCCACCTCCCGGCGTGGACTGGTGGTGGTCCCGGATGCCGCGACCGGAGCGTCGGGCGAACGGAACGGCTCGCGCCCACTGCCGCGCAAGCTGGCGAACGCCGGTGAAAGTGCTGAGCTGATCCCGGAACCCGACACCGAATCCAGCCAAGGAAAGGAGCTCTCGCATGGCCACGTTGATGTGGCAGAGCGCCAATGAAGGCACCCTGCCGGAGAATTATCGCGCCGATCAGGTTATCGTCGCGACCGAACTGCGGCGGGCCAGTGCGCCTGCCTTGCGATGCCCGGCCGGCGCGCTGGTGGCGGGTGAGCTGGCATCCCTTGGCGTGCCCGTTGCCCTGGGGCCGGTCGTCGCCCGCAGTCCGCACATCGGGGAGGCGCACGAGCCGGTCCTCCATGCCGACCTTGGCGGCGGGATCGGGCTGGGAGCAGCCGCGCCGGCACGCTGGCGGCCGACCGTTCTCGCGGTGCTGGCCAGCTGGCTGTCGGTCGCCGGGGAGCGCACGGTCCTGCTGCCCGCCCCGCGCTCGTTCTGCGCCGGCGTCGAGCGCGCCATCAAGGCCGTGGAGCAGGCACTGGCGCAGCACGGCGCCCCCGTGTACGTGCGCAAGCAGATCGTTCACAACACTCACGTGGTGGCTGACCTTGAGGCGCGCGGCGCGGTCTTCGTCAACGAACTCGACGAGATTCCCGTCGGAGCCACCGTGGTCTTCTCGGCCCACGGGGTATCGCCCGCGGTGCGGCAGGAAGCGGACCGCCGGGAACTGGCGGTGATCGACGCGACCTGCCCGCTGGTCACCAGGGTTCACGCGCGGGCGCGCCGGCTTGCGGGCCTCGGCGATATGGTGATCCTGATCGGCCACCCGGGCCACGAGGAGGTCGAGGGCATCCTCGGCGAGGCGCCCGAGGCGATCACCGTGGTCTCGGACAGCGCAGCCGCCGCCGCCGTGGAGGTACCCGACCGCACCAGGGTGTCCTATCTGACCCAGACCACGCTCGCCGTGGACGAAACCGCCGATATCGTCAAGACGCTGCGGGAGCGATTCCCTCTGCTGCGGGAACTCTCCTCAAGCGACATTTGCTACGCGACGACCAACCGGCAGCACGCCCTCTCAGCCGTAGCCGGCGAAGCGGACCTTGTCCTGGTGATCGGCTCCGCCAATTCCTCTAACTCCGTACGCCTGGCTGAAGTCGCGCGCCGCTGCGGTACCCCGGCGTACCTGATCGACAGCGCCGCCGATATCCGGGCCTCGTGGCTCGAAGGAGTGCGCACGATCGGGCTGACCGCGGGCGCGTCAGCCCCGCCGAGCCTGGTCACCACGATCATCGACGCGCTGGAAGGCCTCGGGCCGGTCAGTGTCAAGGAGCGGGTATCCGCCAACGAATCCATTCATTTCGCTCTCCCGTCCCCTGTGAGGTCCTGATGACCGTGACCACCATGCCGGTCCGGCATGACATCCTGCCCCCAGCCGACCGGCAGGCCGAGCCCCCGGTCCTCTTCCCGGCACCGCGACCAGCCGGACTGCGGTCACTCCCGGCGGCCCGGCTGCCCGAGCCTGGCCGCCGACATCCGCGCCTTCCTGATCGAGAAGGTATGCGCGGCCGGCGGGCACCTGGGGCCGAACCTGGGCGTCGTCGAGCTGACGATCGCAATGCACCGGGTCTTCCGCACCCCGCACGACGTGTTCCTGTTCGACACCGGCCATCAGGCCTACGTGCACAAGATGCTCACCGGCCGGGCCGCCGGCTTCGCCGGCCTGCGCCAGCCCGGCGGGATGTCCGGCTACCCATGCCGGTCCGAGTCAGCCCACGACGTGATCGAGAACTCCCACGCGTCCACCGCCCTGTCCTACGCCGACGGCTTCGCCAAGGGCTTCAAGCTCAGCGGCGAGCGCGGGCGCCACGTGATCGCGGTGGTCGGGGATGGCGCGATGACCGGCGGGATGTGCTGGGAGGCCATGGGCAACATCGGCGCCGCGCCTGACCGCCCGGTGATCGTCGTCCTGAACGACAACGGACGCGCTTACTCTCCTACCGTCGGCAGCCTCAGCGAGCACCTCGCCACGATCAAGCGGCTACCACGCCAGCCGGGGCGAACCCCCGACGGCAACCTGTTCGAAGCGCTCGGGTTCGCTTACCTCGGACCGGTCGACGGCCACAACATCCCGGCGCTGGAGCAGTCCCTTCGCCGGGCCGCCAGGCTGCGGCGGCCAGTGGTGGTGCACGTCGTCACGGAGAAGGGCAAGGGCTACCCGCACGCCGAGGCCCACGACGAGGACCGGATGCATGCCGTCGGAGTCATCGACCCGGCCACCGGCCGGGCCAGCCGACCAGCCGCAGGTGTCCTGGACGCAGGTCTTCGCCGGCGAGCTCACCGCCATCGGCACCGAGCGACCCGACGTGGTCGCCATCACCGCCGCCATGTTGCACCCGACCGGCCTTGGCCCGTTCGCGGCGCGCTTCCCCGACCGGACCTTCGACGTCGGCATGGCCGAGCAGCACGCCGTGACCAGCGCCGCGGGCCTGGCGATGACGGGCCTGCATCCCGTGGTCGCGGTCTACTCCACGTTCTTGAACCGGGCCTTCGACCAGGTGCTGATGGACGTGGCCCTGCACAAGCTGCCCGTCACGTTCGTACTTGACCGGGCCGGGATCACCGGCCCTGACGGTCCCAGCCACCACGGCATGTGGGACGCCTCCTGGCTGCCGATGGTGCCGGGCCTGCGGGCCGCCGCCCCCCGCGACCCCGGCCAGCTGAAGGCCCTGCTCCGCGAGGCCGTCGAAATCACCGACGGGCCAACCGTGATCCGCTACCCGAAGGCTACCGCCGGGCCGGACATCCCGGCCGTGCGCCAGATCGGCGACCTCCACGTGCTGCGCGAGGATCCGGACGCATCGGTACTTCTGGTTTCTGTTGGCCCGCTGGCTGGCGCCAGCCTGGCCGCGGCCGCAAGACTGGCCGCCCTGGACATCGGCGTCACAGTCGTCGATCCGCGCTGGATCGCACCCCTGGATCCCGCGCTGGTCGCGATGTGCGCCAGGTACCAACTCGTCGTCGCCGTGGAAGACACGAACGTCACTGGCTCGCTTGGCGGCCGGCTCGCCGCGGCCGTAGCCGCCGACGGGCTGGCGGCACAGGTGATAAGCCTCGCGCTCCCAGCGCAGTTCCTGCCTCACGACTCGCGCGACAGCCTGCTGCGCGCGCACGGCCTGGACGCGGTCGGGATCTGCGCCGCCGTCCTCGCCCGCCTGCCCGAAGCCACCCCGCCGGGCATCAGCCCGGCCTGTCAGCCAGGAGGTTCGTCATGACCACCGTCAGTCTCCCGATGCCGGCCGTGCTGTCGCCGTCGGCGCCAGGCGTGCTCAAGCCCCGCCGCGCCTGCCGGCAGATCATGGTCGGGAGCGTGCCGGTCGGCGGCGGCACCCCGGTCTCTGTGCAGTCGATGACGACCACGCTGACCGCCGACGTGAACGCGACCTTGCAGCAGATCGCGGAGCTCACGGCGGCTGGCTGCCAGATCGTGCGGGTCGCCGTGCCATCCCAGGACGACGCCGATGCCCTGCCGGCGATAGCGCGTAAGTCCCAGATCCCGGTAATAGCGGACATTCATTTTCAGCCAAAATATGTGTTCGCGGCAATCGACGCCGGATGTGCTGCCGTGCGCGTGAACCCGGGGAACATCAAGGCCTTCGACGGCAAGGTCGGCGAGATAGCCCGCGCCGCCGCTGACGCCCAGATCCCGATCAGGATCGGGGTCAACGCCGGCTCGCTGGACAAGCGGCTGCTGGCCAAGTACGGCAAGGCGACGCCTGAGGCGCTGGCCGAGTCGGCGCTCTGGGAGTGCTCTCTGTTCGAAGAGCACGGCTTCACCGACCTGAAGGTGTCCGTGAAGCATCATGACCCCCTGGTGATGATCGCCGCCTACCGCCTGCTCGCCGCGCGCCTGCGACTATCCGCTGCACCTGGGCGTCACCGAGGCCGGCCCGGCGGTCCAGGGCACCGTCAAGTCCGCGGTCGCGTTCGCCGTCCTGCTCAGCGAAGGGATCGGCGACACCATCCGCGTCTCCCTCACCGCCCCGCCCGTTGACGAGGTCAAGGCCGGCCAGCAGATCCTCGAATCCCTCGGCCTCCGCCAGCGCGGCCTGGAGATCGTCTCCTGCCCGTCCTGCGGCCGCGCCCAGGTCGACGTCATCAGCCTCACCGAGAAAGTCGCCGCCGCCTTCGACGGCTTCCCCCACCCGCTGCGCGTCGCCGTCATGGGCTGCGTCGTCAACGGCCCCGGCGAAGCCCGCGAAGCCGACCTCGGCGTCGCCTCAGGCAACGGCAAAGGCCAGATCTTCGTCCGCGGCCAGGTCGTCGCCACCGTCCCCGAATCCCAGATCGTCGACACCCTCATCAAGCACGCCCTCGACCTCGCCGAGCAAGACAGCGACGCCCACGACGACCAGCCGGCTTAACGCTCGCCGCGCCGACATCCATGCTGCAGCCATAACGCAACGCTAATTCCTGCGCCTTAGGTCAATAATGGTCGATCTAGGCTTACTGGTGCCCCCGCCAGAAGGAGAGAGCTAGGTATGCGCAGAACTCGTCGAATCGCCGTAGCAGCGTCACTCGTCGCCCTAGCGATCGTCGTGGCGGCGTGCTCGGGCACGAGCAGCAAGGTCGGCACCGGCACTCCTAAGGTCACCGGCAAGCCATTGAAGGGCGGCACGGTCACCATAGCTGAGGTCGGGGAATCGCCCAATTTTATCTTCCCCTACGCGCCATCGACGAACAGCAACGGCTACAACGCTGGCCTCTCCGAGGCCCTGTGGCCGTTCCTCGCCGACGCCGGCGACGGCTCCAAGTCGATCGTGAACCCCCAGGAGAGCCTGTTCAGCTCGCTGAAGTTCAGCGACAAGGACTCGGTCGTGACGATCGTGCTGAAGCCGTGGGACTGGTCAGACGGCACGCCGATCTCGAGCCGGGACTTCACGTTCGTTTACAACCTGCTGAAGTACAACTACCTGAACTGGAACGGCTACAGCCAGGGCCTGTTCCCCACCGACGTGACGAAGGTACTCACCCCGGACGCCCACACCGTGGTGCTCGACCTGAGCCGGTCCTACAACCCGACGTTCTACACCGATGACGTGCTGTCGGAGATCCAGCTGATCCCGCAGCACGCCTGGGACAAGACCTCGCTGACCGGCAAGGTCGGCAACTACGACGAGACCAAGGCCGGGTCTAAGGCCGTCTTCGCGTTCCTGCAGAAGCAGGGCGGGCTCACGAGCGAGTTCGCGACCAACCCGCTGTGGAAGGTCGTCGAGGGGCCATGGACGCTGCAGGCCTTCAACAGCAACGGCTACTACGCCGACGTGCCGAACAAGAACTACTCGGGCCCGGACAAGCCGATCGTGAGCAAGGTCGAGTACACGCCGTTCACCACCGACACCGCCGAGCTGAACACGCTCCGCTCCGGCACCAGCCTCGACGTCGGCAACCTGCCGCTGAACGACGTGAGCCAGGCCGGCGCCCTGGAGGCGGAGGGCTACACGGTGGGCAGCCTGCCGGTCGCGGGCGTCGCCGAGATCGTGCCTAACCAGTACAACCCGACCAACGGCCCGATACTGGGCAACCTGTACATCCGGCAGGTACTCGAGTACCTGATCGACCGGCCCGAGATCGTGAAGAAGGTCTACGACGGCTACGCCGACCCCGGCAACGGCCCGGTCTCCGTGACCTACGGCCAGCAATGGGACTCCCCGCTCGAGAAGGCCGGCGGCCCCTACCCGTACTCGCCGTCCAAGGCGATCGCCCTGCTCAAGTCACACGGCTGGAAGGTGACGCCGGGCGGCACCGATACCTGCCAGCACGCGGGCACCGCGGCAGGCGAGTGCGGCCCAGGGATCACCGCGGGCGAGCCGCTGCAGTTCCAGCTGACCTACACCTCAGGCATCGCCACGTTCGGCCAGCAGGACGCCGCGATCCAGTCCACCGAGGCCCGGGCAGGCGTGCACATCGTGCTCAAGCCCGAGCCGTTCAACACGATCGTGTCGACGACCGGCTCCTGCAACGCCAAGACCCACCCGGTCTCGACGTGCAGCTGGCAGCTCGTGGAATACGGCTACAACGCGTACCCGCTCGACCCGAACGGGGCCGAACTGTTCAGCACCGGCGGCTACGGCAACTTCGGCGGCTACTCGAGTGCCAGGGAGAACAGCCTGATCGCCGCGACCGAGTACGGCTCAAGCTCGGCGGCGTTCTTCGCCTACGAGGACTACACCGCCAGGCAGCTGCCCTACCTGTGGCTGCCGAACCCGTCGAACCTGTTCGTGTACAAGAAGAACCTGGCCGGGATCACGCCGTGGAACCCGTTCTCCGGAACCTATAACCCTGAGGTCTGGTACTACACCAAGCCGAGGTCATGACAAAGCATCTGGTGGCTGGGTGGCGGCAAGGCGGGCGATGTCGACGCGGTCGCGCTGGCCGAGCTTGGTCAGGATGTGCGAGACGTGGCCTTCGACGGTGCGCCTGGACAGGAACAGGGTCTGCGCGATCTCGGGGTTGGACTTGCCCTCAGCGATGAGGCCGGCGATGCGGGATTCGGTCCTGGTCAGGCTGGCCCAGCCGGACGCAGGGCGGTCCCGGCTGGCGTGGGAACTGGTGCGCATACGGTACTCGCGGAACCGGGCCCGTACCCGGTTGACGTCCCAGGTCGCGGCGAGGTCGTCGTACAGCCGCATCGCTTCTACCAGGGGCGGGCGGGCGGCGGCGGTGTCGCCGCGTTCGGCCAGCACGATCCCGAGGTCTTCCGCCGCCTGCGCGAGCTGGAGTTTCTGCCCGGCCGACCGGTAAATGGCGGCCGACTGGGACAGCAGTCGCGGGTCGCGGTCAGCCAGCCCGCGGCACTGGGCGCGCACGCCCGGGTGCAGCGTAGGCAAGTCCTCGTTCCACCGCAGGATCTCCTCCACCGCCTCCCGGTCTCCTAGCGACACAGCCAGCCTTGTGGCCTGCACCCGCGGCGTGTAGTACCTGTCCTCCCACCACCTCGCGGCGGGATCCTCGCCGATCATCAGCCGGTCCAGGGCCTCGGCGTCCCGGCCGGCCCGCTGCAGCCGCAGCGACTCCACGTGCGCCAGATTGCTCTCGGATCCGTGATTTATGCCCAGGCGTTCGGCGGTATCGGCGACCCGCTGGAGGTAAGGTTCGGCCCGCGCCTCGTCGTCGCGGTGCAGAATCGCGATCGCCGCGAGCGCCGAGGCGCCGGAGCTCGGCCAGCCGAGCTCGTCGACGGTGTCCGCCTCGGCGAACAGGTCGTCCCAGCGGCCGAACTGGAACAAGCAAAGTGCGCTAAACAGTGCCGCTTGCCCCGCGTAGCGGCGATTACCGGCCCGTTCCGCGAGCGCCCGCAGCTGAGCGGCGGCCTCGGCGCACTCCGCCAGCCGCAGCGCCTGGCCCAGCTTGGCCACTTGCGACATCTGCAGCTCCAGCTGCAGGTACAGCAACTCCGGGTGCCCCCGCACGGCCGCGAGGCCACGGTTCAGAAAGGACAGTGGCTCATCGATGGAGCCATCCGGGTAATACCCTGCCATAATATCCCATAGCGATGCTACCGCCCAGGGGTCGTCGAGCTGCTCGGCCAGGGGGAGCAGCTCATGTGACTTCGCCCACGCTTCGGCGACCGCGGCGGAATTGGACCAGCCGCCGGTACGCAGCCGGGTTACCTGCAGCCGCAGCCGCTGGCCGGGGCTCCATGCGCGTTCTGTTTCGGCCCGGTCAAGTACCGCCCGCGCCTGGGCGTCCTTCCCCCGCGAGTACAGGTTCTGCGTCATCAGCACGTGCAACGTCAGGGCCTTGTCGGCATCAACCCGGCCAGGTCCCGGCGCCAGCGCCTGGTCCGCGACCTCATCAGCCTCCTCATACCGAGCCGCCGCATACAACGCCGACGCCAGCGACACCGCCAGCTCCACCCGCCGCGCATCCCCCGCCGCGACCTGCCCGAGCGCCTGCCGGTACAGCGGGATCGCGACCACCACCGCCTGGCTGGCCAGCACCGGCCCCTCCGCCACCAGCCAGTCAGCCAGCCAGCCAGCACCCGGCAGCTCCGCCCCGCACTCCATCGCCGCAGCGAGCTGCCGCGCCACCACCACCGCAGCAGAGCCCTGCCCGGCCAGCGCCCGCGCCAGCTCTGCGTGCCAGGCCCCCCGCACCCCCGACGGCACCTGAGCGCACAGCACCTCCCTGATCAGCGGATGCCGGAACGCCATCCCCCCGCCCCGCGGCGCCACCACCCCCGCCGCCTGCGCCTGCGCCAGCATCGGCGCCAGCTCCCCTACCGGCCGACCCGACGCCACCCCCAGGTCCGCCACCGAGAACTCCACCCCCAGCAACGCCGCCACCTGCAACACCTCCCGCACCGGCGCCGCCACCGCAGCGAACCGGCCCGCGATCGCCTCCACCAGCGACCCGGGCTCATACCCCCGCACCGCCTCCACTCCCTCACTCCGCACCACGAGCGAATTGCTGCGCTGCAAGCTGCCCACCAGCTCGGTCGCGTACAGCGGATTTCCTCCCGCCGCCGCCGCGACCTCCACCAGCCGATTCCCCGGCCTGCCCCCCACCAGGTCGGCCACCAGCTCCACCACCGCGGCCGGCGGCAACGCCCCCAGCTCGACCAGCACCCCGCGCCCGGCCGCCTGCAACTCGCCCACCCGCCGCCGCAGCACCGCCAGCTCATCCCGGTCATAACCCGGCCGCATCGCACCCAGCACCAGCAACGGCATCTGCCGAGCCGACCGCGCCAGCCGGTGCCACACCCGCAACGACGCGTCATCAGCCCAGTGCAGATCATCAAACACCAGCACCACCGGCAACCCCGCCGACAACTCCTCCAGCCACGCCGTCAGCCGCTCAGACGCCGCCACCACCGAATCAGCGACACCGCCGCCATCATCCAGCCCGCCCCGCAGCAACCGCTCAATATCACCCCGCCCCCGCTCCGCCGCCGCCTCCACCAACGGCAGCAAAGGAAACCCCTGCCCCAGCTCATCACCGGTCACCCACACCAGCCGGACATCACGCAACTCCTCCAGCAACGCCGCCAGCAACGACGACTTCCCGCTCCCCGCCTCACCCACCACCAGCCCGGCACCGCCCGCTCCGGCCCGCAACGCGACGACCAGCTCACCCAGCGCGGCCAGCTCACCATCCCGGCCCACCAGCAAGCGCGGCACCGCGGCCAGAAACGCCGCACCGAGTTCGGCGTTCCCGGCGTTGAGCGGCGCCAGAGACGACCGTTCCGGTGGCGACGGCCGGTCGCTTCCGCGGAGGGCCTGTGCTTGTGACGCCTCCAGATCCGCGCCTGGCGAGGTCCCGAGCTCGTCCCTCAGCTCGCGGCGGATCCCCGCGTAGACCTCAAGGGCTTCCGCGGCGCGGCCAGTCCGGGTCAGCGCCGTCATGAGCCGGGCGTGCAGGGCCTCGTTGAGCTGGTGACGGGCGACCGCCGCCCGCAAGATGGGCAGCACCGCGGCGAAGTCGCCGGCCGTCTCGCACTGCTCGGCCGCGGCGATGATTACCTGAACTCGTTCGTCTTCCAGTGCCACCAGGGCGGGCAATGCCCGCATCGTGTCCTCGCCAGGCGGAGCAGACGCGACCGCGAGCGCGCCGCGGTACGCGCGCCCCGCTTCGGCTCGCTTGCCGGCGCGAGCGAGCTGGTACGCCTCCCGGATCAAGCCCCGGAATCGCAGGACGTCACAGTCGCCGGGCCCCGCGACGAGCCGGTAGCCGGTGCCGGCGGGCAGGAGGTACCGGCCGACCTGCCGTCGCGGCAGCCCCGGCTCGAACGCGCGGCGCAGCGATCCGACGTGCCGGTGAACCTGGTTCGTGACCGACGCGGCCGGCTCACCCGACCACAGAGCGTCGATGATCTCAGACACGTATACCGGCTCACCCGGACTGGAGAGCAGGAGCGCCAGGATCACCCGCTGCCTGTACTGCGTGAGCTCGACCTCGGCACCGCCCCGCACGACCCGGACGCCACCAAACAGAGCAAAGCGGACAGTCTCATCCATCGAGGGCTCTAGCCCGTCCATTTTGTACAGATCCGATCCAACGAACGCCTCCATGTCGAGAGTAGACCCGCGTGCACTTACCGTGCACTTCCCATGCACATGACCCCCCTAGCGTCAGAGGAGTCGGTTCCCCGGCCCGAGGAGGAAAAGATCATGTCGAATCCGGTCAAGAACGTGGCGCTCGCCCCCGCGCGAGGCCCGAGATTACGGACGGCCGGCCGGAGCTACGTGGCCAAAAGGAGCCTTGAGGCACTATGAATGGCAATCCGCGGCACGCGGATGTCGTGCTCGTCCACGGAGGTTTCGTGGACGGCTCCGGCTGGCGGGGCGTCTGCGACGCCCTCAGCGCCGACGGCTACAACGTGGCCATCGTGCAGAACCCCGCGTTCTCACTGGAAGGCGACGTCGCCGCCACCTGCCAGGTGATCGACGCCCTGCCCGGACCGGTGACCCTGGCCGGGCACTCCTACGGCGGGGCCGTGATCACCGAGGCGGGCAACCACGCCAAGGTCAGGTCGCTGGCCTACATCGCCGCGTTCGCCCCGGACAAGGGCGAGTCGGTGCGGACCCTGATCGCCAGCCCGCCGCCGGGGACCCGAGGCTTGCCAGCCGGAAGGCCCCGGTGCCGCCGGTCCTGCCGCCGGACCAGGATTTCCTGTTTCTGGACCGCGACCAGCTCGCCGACTCCTTCGCCGCTGACCTGCCCCGCGCCCAGGCCGAGTTCCTGGCCGACTCCCAGGTTCCCTGGGGCCTTGACGCCCTCAACGGCCTGGTATCCGAACCGGCCTGGCGCACCAAGCCGGCCTGGTACCTGGTCGCCGGCAACGACCACGTGATCCCGCCGGCGGCCCAGCGCGCGATGGCCGACCGGATCGGAGCCCGCACGGTCGAAGTACCCGGCAGCAGCCACTTCGTCTACCTCTCACAGCCCGCCGCCGTCGCCGACCTGATCAAGCAGGCCACGCGCGGTACCTGATGCTCGGGTGGCGGCGAGACGGGCGATGTCCAGGCGGCTGCGCCGGCCGAGTTTGGTCAGGATGTGGGAGACGTGACCTTCGACGGTACGCCTGGACAGGTACAAGGCCTGCGCGATTTCCGGATTGGACTTGCCCTCAGCGATGAGGCCGGCGATGCGGGACTCGGTCCTGGTCAGGCTGGCCCAGCCGGTCGCGGGGCGGCGGGCGGCGCTCGATCCGGCGCGGATGCCGTACTCGCGGATCCGGGCGCGGATCCGGCGCAGGTCCCAGGTGGCCGCGAGGTCGTCGTACAGCCGCACCGCTTCCACCAGGGGCGGGCGGGCGGCGGCGGTGTCGCCGCGTTCGGCCAGCACGATCCCGAGGTCTTCCGCCGCCTGCGCGAGCTGGAATTTCTGCCCGGCCGACCGGTAAATCGCGGCCGCCTGGGACAGCAGTCGCGGGTCGCGGTCGACCAGCCCGCGGCACTGCGCGCGCACCCCTGGGTGCAGCCGGGGGTAGTACTCGTTCCACCGCAGGATCTCCTCCACCGCCTCCCAGTCCCCCAGGGACACAGCCAGCCGGGTCGCCTGCACCCGCGGCGTGTAGTACCTGTCGTCCCACCAGTCCGCGGCGGGTTGCTCGCCGGTCACCAGCCGGTCCAGGGCTTCGGCGTCCCGGCCGGCCCGCTGCAGCCGCAGCGACTCCACATGCGCCAGATTGCTCTCAGATCCCATGGTTATGCCCAGGCGTTCGGCGGTGTCGGCGACCCGCCGGATGTAGGGTTCGGCCCGCGGCTCGTCATCGCGGTGCAACGCCGCGATCGCCGCGAGGGCCGCGGCGCCAGAACTCGGCCAGCCGAGCTCGTCGTCGGTGTCCGCCTCGGTCGGCAGGTCGTCCCACCGGCCGAACTGGAACAGGCACACCGCGCTGAAGTGCGCCGCGTGCCCTGCGTGGCGGCGGTCACCGGCCTGTTCGGCGAGCGTCCGCAGCTGTACGGCGGCCTCGGCGCACTCGGCGAACCGCAGTACCCGGCCCAGTTCGGCCACCCGCGACATCTGCAGCTCCATCCGCAGCTGCAGCAACTCCGGGTGCCCGCGCAGGGCCGCGAGGCCGCGGTCGATAAAGAGCAGTGACTCATCGGCCGAAATACCCAAAGAATACTCCGCCGTTATATCCCACAGCGATGCCACTGCCCAGGGGTCGTCGAGTTGCTCGGCCAGGGGGAGCAGGTCACGTGACCTCGCGCCCGCTTCGGCGCCCGCGTTGATATCGGACCAGCCGCTTGTGCGCAAGCGGGTTACCTGTAGCCGCAGCCGCTGGCGGGGGTTCCATGCGCGTTCTGTTTCGGCCCGGTCAAGTACCGCCCGCGCCTGGACGACCATTCCCCGGTCCCGCAGGTTCTGCGCTATCAGCACGTACAGCCGCGCGGCGTGATCGGCATCGACGCGGTCAGGTCCCGGCGCCAGCGCCTGGTCCGCGACCTCATCAGCCTCCTCATACCGAGCCGCCGCATACAACGCCGACGCCAGCGACACCGCCAGCTCCAGCCGCCGCGGATCTCCCGCCGGGACCTGCCCGAGCGCCTGCCGGTACAGCGGGATCGCGACCGCCACTGCCTGGCTGGCCAGCATCAGCCTCTCCGCCACCAGCCAGTCCGCCAGCCAGCCAGAACCCGGCAACTCGGTTCCGCACTCGATCGCCGCGGCCAGCTGCCGCGCCACCGCCACCGCATCAGCTCCCCGCCCGGCCAGCACCCGCGCCAGCTCCACGTGCCAGGCTCCCCGCACCCCCGGCGCCAGTTGCGCGCACAGCACCTCCCTGATCAGCGGATGCCGGAACACCATCCCCGCACCCCGAGGCGCCACCACCCCCGCCGCCCGCGCCTGCTGCAGCATCGCCGCCAGGTTCCCCACCGGCCTGCCCGACGCCACCCCCAGCTCCGCCACCGAGAACTCAACCCCCAGCAACGCCGCCACCTGCAATACCTCCCGCACCGGCGCCGGCACCAGGTCAAAGCGTCCCGCGATCACCTCCACCAGTGACCCGGGCTCATACCCCCGCACCGCCTCCACTCCCTCACCCCGCACCACGAGCGAATTGCTGCGCTGCAAGCTGCCCACCAGCTCGGTCGCGTACAGCGGATTTCCTCCCGCCGCGGCCGCCACCTCCTCCACCAGCCGCTTCCCCGGCCTGCCCCCCACCAGCCCCGCCACCAGCTCCACCACCGCCGCCGACGGCAACGCGCCCAGCTCCACTAGCACCCCGCGCCCCGCGGCCCGCAGCTCGCCCACCCGCCGCCGCAGCACCGCCAGCTCATCCCGGTCATAACCCGGCCGCATCGCACCAAGCACCAGCAACGGCATCTGCCGAGCCGACCGGGCCAGCCGGTGCCACACCCGCAGCGACGCGTCATCAGCCCAGTGCAGATCATCAAACACCAGCACCACCGGCAGCCCCGCCGACAACTCCTCCAGCCACGCCGTCAGCCGCTCCGACGCCGCCACCACCGAATCAGCGACACCGCCGCCATCATCCAGCCCGCCCCGCAGCAACCGCTCAATATCACCCCGCCCCCGCTCCGCCGCCGCCTCCACCAACGGCAGCAAAGGAAACCCCTGCCCCAGCTCATCACCGGTCACCCACACCAGCCGGACATCACGCAACTCCTCCAGCAACGCCGCCAGCAACGACGACTTCCCGCTGCCCGCCTCACCCACCACCAGCCCGGCACCGCCCGCTCCGGCCCGCAACGCGACGACCAGCTCACCCAGCGCGGCCAGCTCACCATCCCGGCCCACCAGCAAGCGCGGCACCGCGGCCAGCGACGCCGCACCGAGTTCGGCGTTCCCGGCGTTGAGCGGCGCCAGAGACGACCGTTCCGGTGGCGACGGCCGGTCGCTTCCGCGGAGGGCCTGTGCTTGTGACGCCTCCAGATCCGCGCCTGGCGAGGTCCCGAGCTCGTCCCTCAGCTCGCGGCGGATCCCCGCGTAGACCTCAAGGGCTTCCGCGGCGCGGCCAGTCCGGGTCAGCGCCGTCATGAGCCGGGCGTGCAGGGCCTCGTTGAGCTGGTGACGGGCGACCGCCGCCCGCAAGATGGGCAGCACCGCGGCGAAGTCGCCGGCCGTCTCGCAGTGCTCGGCCGCGGCGATGATTACCTGAACTCGTTCGTCTTCCAGTGCCACCAGGGCGGGCAATGCCCGCATCGTGTCCTCGCCAGGCGGAGCAGACGCGACCGCGAGCGCGCCGCGGTACGCGCGCCCCGCTTCGGCTCGCTTGCCGGCGCGAGCGAGCTGGTACGCCTCCCGGATCAAGCCCCGGAAGCGCAGGACGTCACAGTCGCCGGGCCCCGCGACCAGCCGGTAGCCGGTGCCGGCGGGCAGGAGGTACCGGCCGACCTGCCGTCGCGGCAGCCCCGGCTCGAACGCGCGGCGCAGCGATCCGACGTGCCGGTGAACCTGGTTCGTGACCGACGCGGCCGGCTCACCCGACCACAGAGCGTCGATGATCTCAGACACGTATACCGGCTCACCCGGACTGGAGAGCAGGAGCGCCAGGATCACCCGCTGCCTGTACTGCGTGAGCTCGACCTCGGCACCGCCCCGCACGACCCGGACGCCACCAAACAGAGCAAAGCGGACAGTCTCATCCATCGAGGGCTCTAGCCCGTCCATTTTGTACAGATCCGATCCAACGAACGCCTCCATGTCGAGAGTAGACCCGCGTGCACTTACCGTGCACTTCCCATGCACATGACCCCCCTAGCGTCAGAGGAGTCGGTTCCCCGGCCCGAGGAGGAAAAGATCATGTCGAATCCGGTCAAGAACGTGGCGCTCGCCCCCGCCGACTGGGCCGCCCCGTGGGCGTTCGATGACCAAGGCACGCTGGTCGGCCGGGTGGCCGACCTGGACCAGGTCGGGGCGTTCACTGCGGGCATCCCGCGGGCCGGGGGTCCGTTGCTGCTGGTGGGGGAGCCGGGTGCGGGCAAGACCGCGTTGCTGGCGGCCTCCCGTGGCCTGGCCGAGGCCGGCGGCATGCGGGTCCTGTCGGCCGCCGGGGTGGAGTACCGGGCGCGGCTCAGCTACGGCGGGCTGCGGCAGCTGGTGGGAGTGGTGGCCGGGCATCAGCCGTCCGTGGACACGGGACGGGCGCTGGCTGTTGCGCTGGGGCACGCCGCCGGCCAGGCCCCCGGATACGAGGCAGTCGCCGGGGACGTGCTGTCGCTGGTCGGGCGGCTTTCGCGGAGCAGGCCCGTGCTGCTGGCCGTCGATGACGTGCAGTGGCTTGACCCGGCCAGCGCCGTCGTCCTCGGCCTGGTGGCGCGCCGGCTCGACGGCACCGGCGCGGGCCTGCTGGGCACGGCCAGGACGGAAACGGAAAGTCCTTTTGACTGCAGCGGCCTTCCCGTCCACGACGTGCACCCGCTCAGCGATACGGCGTCCGAGGAACTGCTGGTCAGGAGGTTCCCCGAGCTGGCGCCGCGGGTGCGGCGGCGCGTGATGGCCCAGGCGCAGGGCAACCCGCTGGCGCTGGAGGAGCTCCCGGTCCCGCTGAATGACTCCCAGCGCGCGGGTTCCCAGCCCCTGCCCGAGCGGTTCCCGCTCACCCGCAGGCTGCGGTCCGCGCTGGCCCCCGGACTGGCCGCGCTGCCCGCGGCCACCCGCTACCTGCTGCTGCTCGCCGCGCTGGACGGCACCGGCGACCTGGGAGTCCTGTCGCGCTCGGCGGCCGGGCGGTGCAGCCTCAAGCACCTGGCCCCCGCCGAGCACGCCCGGCTCATCCGCGTCGATGACCCGTCCGGCATCAGGTTCGGGCATCCGCTGGTGCGGCTGGCGGTGGCGGACCTGGCCACCAGCGACCAGCGCCGCAGCGCCCACCGCGCCCTGGCCCGGGCCTGGGACCACGCCCCCGAGCGCCATGCCTGGCACCTGGCCTGCGCCGCCGCCGCACCCGACGAGCACACCGCCGCGCTGCTCGAGGCGGCAGCCGCCGCGATGAGCCGCCGCGGCGACGGGCCCTCAGCCGTCGCCGCGCTGCGCCGCGCCGCCGACCTGAGCCCCTCGGCGCGGACCGGGCCCGCCGCCTGGCCCGGGCAGCCTACGCCGGCGTCAGCATCACCGGTGACCTGCGCGACGCGCCGCGCCTGCTGGACCAGGCCCGCCGCGCGGCCCCGGACACCGGATCGCCGGCCACGGCGCTGGCACGGGCGGCGTACCAGCTCCACGGCCCCGGCGACATCGACACCGCCTCCAGCCTGCTGCACGACGCCCTCGCCACGGCGCCCGGGCCACACGACCCGGCCGATGCCACGCTGCCCGAGGCACTGCACACCCTGGCGCTGGCGTGCTTCCTCGGCGGCCGGCCGGCCCTGTGGTCCCAGTACGACACCGCGGCCGCCAGGTACCCGGCGGTCCCTGAACTGCTGGCCATCACCCGCAGCACCCTCGCCGACCCGGCGCGCGCCCGCCCATCCGACCTGGCGGCTCTGGACGCCGCCATCACCGGGCTGGCTCACGAGTCCGACCCGCTGGCCATCGTCCGGGTCGCCATCGCCGGGGCATACGTGGACCGCCTCGGCGGATGCGCCGAAGGACTGCACCGGGTCGCGGCCGCAGGACGCCGCGGCGAGAACATCACCCCGGCCATCTGCGCCCTGTTCCTGCTCGGCATCGACGCCTGGCACACCGCCCAATGGCCCGAACTGCGCCAACTCGCCCGCGAAGGACTAGACCTCTGCGACCAGCACCACTACCCGGCCCTCGCCTGCCTGGGGAAATTCCTCCTGGCCTGCGCCGCGGCCGCATCCGGCGACGATACGACGACTCACCGGCTGACCGGCCAGATGGACCAGTGGGCCGGATCCCGCCGGGCCGGCGCCGTGCACTTCTACGCCGCCCACGCCAAGGCCCTCTCCGCGCTGGGGCGCGGAGACTTCGAGGAGGCCTACCAGCAGGCAACGCTGATCGCGCCAGCGGGGACGCTGCCAGCGTTCGCGCCGCACGCGGCGTGGATGGTGCTGGACCTGACGGACGCCGCCGTGCGGACCGGCCGGCACCAGCAAGCCCGCGATCACGTCGCCGCAGCCCGCCGCGCCGGCCTGGACGCCATATCCCCCCGCCAGCGGATGCTGCTGCACGCGGCCAGCGCGCTGGCGGCCGGCGATGACCGCCACCCCGGCTTCCGCGACGCCCTCGCGGTCGAGGGAGCCGAACGCTGGCCCTTCGACCTGGCCAGAATCCACCTGTACTACGGAGAACAACTCCGCCGCGGCCAGGGACGCGCCCGCGCCCGCCACCACCTCGCCGCCGCCGCCGACACCTTCCAGCGGCTCGGCGCCACCCCCTGGACCCGCCGCGCCAGCCAGGAATTGCGCGCGTGCGGCAGCGTCAGTCCCGCACCCGCGGCTTGCGGCCCTGCGGCCGGCGCGCTCACGCCGCAGCAACGCGAAATCGCGCTCCTCGCCGCCGCCGGCCTGTCCAACAAGCAGATCGCCGAACGCCTCTACCTATCCCCCCGCACCGTCTCCACCCACCTGTACCAGCTCTTCCCCAAACTCGGCATCACCTCACGAGCCGCCCTGCGCGACGCCATGAACCTCATGTTTCCGGGTTATCCGGCGGGGATGTCGCAGGTCCAGGCGTAGTCCTCGATCACCGTCAGTGCCGCCGCCGCGCAACAAGGTTAGGTCACCCGTTTAAGCGATCGGCAAGACGAGGTCACCTGGTTTTAAGCGATCGGCAAGACGAGGTCACCTGGCTTTAAGCATCGGCAAAGACCAGCCGTCCTAAAGCTACGTGACCTCACTGATGTTGACCAGCGCCGATCGGAGCACTGTTGCCTAAGCCGGTCAACCATGCCGGTGCAGGTGCCAGGAGGGGCAATGAGCGTCATGACCGCCACCGCCATGCTAGAACCAGCCCAATCAGCCGCCCCCGTCGCGGCGCCGGCGCGGACCGCCGCGGCCGACCTGATCAGCGCGATCTGGCGGCTGCACGGCACCGCTCTGTTCCGGTTCGCGCTCAACCTGACGCGGGGCGACCGCGAGCGGGCCGAGGACATCGTGCAGGAGACCTTGTTCCGCGCCTGGCGCCACCCAGAGGTGGTCGAAGGCCGCGAAGAGACGATCCTGCCCTGGCTGGTCACCGTGACGCGCCACGTGTCCATCGACATGTGGCGGGCCAGGTCCCGTAGCGAAGAGGTACTTGAGGTCGAGCTGTCCGACCGGCCAGACCCGACCCAGCGCATCGACCAGGCCGTCACCGCCATGGACGTCCGCGCGGCGCTGGCCACGCTCGCGCCCAAGCACCGGCGGGTCATCGTCGAGATGTACTACTACTGCCGGCCAGTGGACGAGATCGCGCGATCCCTCGGCGTGCCCGTCGGCACGGTCAAGTCACGCGCCTACTACGCGATGCGCCAGCTCAAGGGCGTGATGTCAGGTGCTTGACCCTGGGCCTGGTCAACCACCAGATCTCCCGGCGGCGGCGAGGCGGGCGATGTCGACGCGGCTGCGCTGGCCGAGTTTGGCCAGGATGTGGGAGACGTGGGACTCGATGGTGCGCCTGGACAAGAACAAGGTGTGCGCGATCTCCGGATTGGACTTGCCGTCGGCGATGAGCCGGGCGATCCGGGTCTCGGTCTCGGTGAGGCTGGCCCAGCCGGTCGCAGGGCGGTCACGAGCGGCGTGCGATCCGGTACGCATGCCGTACTCCCGGAACCGGGCCCGCATCCGGTGCAGATCCCAGGTGGCGGCGAGGTCTTCGTACAGCCGCAGCGCTTCCACCAGGTGCGGCCGCGCGGCGGCCGTGTCGCCGCCTTCAGCCAGCACGATCCCCAGGTCCTCGGTCGCCTGCGCCAGCTGGAACTTCTGCCCCGACGACCGGTAACTCGCCACCGCCTCCGCCAGCAGCCCCGGGTCACGGCCAGCCAGCCCGAGGCATTGCGCGCGCACCCCAGGGTGCAGCAAGAGCATCTCGTCGTTCCACCGCAGGACCTGTGCCACCGCCTCCCGGTCCCCCAGGGACACCGCCAGCCGGGTAGCCTGAACCCGCGGCGTATAGAAATAGTCCTCGTACCACTCGGCGGCAGGATCCTCGCCCGTCACCAGCCGCTCCAGCGCGTCCCGGTCACGGCCGGCCCGCTCAAGCCGCAGCGATTCCACCTGCGCCCAGTTGACCGTGGATCCGTAACTGGCCCCGAGGCGTTCAGCCGTCTCGGCGACGCGCCGGATATAGGGCTCGGCCCGCTGCTCGTCATCGCGGTGCAGCAACGCGATCGCCGCCAGCCCCGCAGTGCCAGAGCTCACCCAGCCGAACTCATCGACGGTGTCCGACTCGGCCGGCAGATCGTCCCAGCGGCCGAACTGGAACAAGCACATCGCGGCGAAGTGGGCCGCGTGCCCGGCACAGTGGCGATTACCGGCCCGTTCCGCGAGCGCCCGCACCCGCGCGGCCTCCGTAGCGCACTCCGCGAACCGCAGCGCTGTGGAAAGCACGGCCAGCTGCAGCACTTGCAATTTCAGCTGCAGCGCCAGCAGCTCCGGGTGCCCCCGCACCGCCGCGAGGCCGCGCTCGCTACAGCGAAACGTCTCATCGAACGCGGACCTGCGGTCGCTCAGCGGGTCATGGTCGCCCATCGCTTCCGGGTCATACTCCGCCACCGTGAGCCACAGCGTGGCTATCGCCCAGGAATCGCCGAGCTGCTCGGCCAGGGGGAGCAGCTCGAGTGCCCTGATCCGCGCTTGGATACATGCGGGCGCGTCGGACCAGTCGCAGGTCCGCGCCCGGATTACCCGCAGGTGCAGCTGCTGGCTGGGGGTCCAGTCGCGTTCCGCGTCGGCCCGGTCAAGCACCGCCAGCGCCGGGGCGACCTTCCCCTGCAAATGCAGATTCTGGGCCATCAGGACGTACAACGTCAGGGCCTGGCCGGCATCAACCCGGTCAGGTCCCGGCGCCAGCGCCTGCACGGCGACCTCATCAGCCTCGTCATACCGCGCTGCCGCGTACAGCGCCGACGCCAGCGACACCGCCAGCCGCAGCCGCCGCGCGTCCTCCGCCGCGACCTGCCCGAGCACCTGCCGGTACAGCGGAATCGCGACCGCCACCGCCTGGCTCGCCAGCACCGGTCCCTCCGCCACCAGCCAGCCAGCCAGCCACCCAGAACCCGGCAACTCGGCCCCGCACTCCAACGCCGCGGTCAGCTGCCTGGCCACCGCCGCCGCGGCAGCCCCCCGCCCGGCCAGCACCCGCGCCAGCTCCACGTGCCAGGCTCCCCGCACCCCCGCCGGCACCTGCGCGCACAACACCTCCCTGATCAGCGGATGCCGGAACACCATCCCCCCGCCCCTCGGCGCCACCACCCCCGCCGCCTGCGCCTGCGCCAGCATCACCGCCAGCTCCCCCACCGCCCGCCCCGACGCCACCCCCAGATCCGCCACCGAGAACTCCACCCCCAGCAACGCCGCCACCTGCAACACCTCCCGCACCGGCGCCGCCACCAGATCAAACCGCCCCCCGATCACCTCCACCAGCGACCCCGCCTCATACCCCCGCACCGCCTCCACCTGCCCGCCCCGCACCGCCAGCGCGCTGCTGCGCTGCAAGCTCCCCACCAGTTCGGTGGCGTAAAGCGGATTTCCCCCAGCCGCGGCCGCCACTTCCACCAGCCGCCGCCCAGGCTTGCCCCCCACCAGCCCGGCCACCAGCTCCTCGACCGCCGCCGGCGGCAACGCCCCCAGCTCCACCAGCACCCCCCGCCCCGCGGCCTGCGACTCACCCACCCGCCGCCGCAGCGCGGCGAGCTCATCCCGGCCGTAACCCGGCCGCATCGCACCAAGCACCAGCAACGGCATCTGCCGAGCCGATCGCGCCAGCCGGTGCCACAACCGCAACGACGCATCATCAGCCCAGTGCAGGTCATCGAACACCAGCACCACCGGCGATACCGCCGACAACTCCTCCAGCCACGCCGTCAGCCGCTCCGACGCCGCCACCACCGAATCAGCGACCCGGCCGCCATCATCCAGGCCACCCCGCAGCAACCGCTCGATATCACCCCGACCCTGTTCCGCCGCCGCCTCCACCAACGGCAGCAACGGAAACCCCTGACCCAGCTCATCACCGGTCACCCACACCAGCTGGACATCACGCAGTTCCTCAAGCAGCGCCGCCACCAGCGAAGACTTGCCACTCCCCGCCTCACCTACTACCAGCGCCGCGCCACCGACCCCCGCCCCCAACGCCACCACCAGCTCACCCAACGCCGCCAGCTCACCATCCCGGCCCACCAGCAACCGCGGCACCGCCACCAATGGCACCGCACCAACGTCCATTGACGTCACCGGATGACGCCGATTTTCAGGTAGTCCGGATACGACGCGAACAGCGCCTCGGCAGCCATTCCCTCCCCGCTTTCGCCTGACACGGGAGAAGTATGCGCTCCGGGTTCCCGTCGGAACAAGCCGGCATTCACAGTGGGCGCCGCCCCGAGCCAATGAAATGGCGGACCCGGTCGGCGTCGGCGAGGTCACGTAGGTTCAGCTTCGCGGACGCTGTTCTGGGTCGGGGTACGCCGTGCGGCTCTGGCTCACGCCCCCGCAACCGAGCAAGGCCGACAATTCGCCCGCGCCGGCCCGCCGTCAGGCACGCGAGCCGCCCGCAGGTGGCCGCGAACTGGCCGGCGGCGCCGGCTACTGGACATTTCGGCTGAGCCAACCGCAACTATGGGCCATCGATGCTGCCCGGCGGGTGGTGGGCAACCGCAACTATGGGCCATCGATGCTGCCCGAGTGACATCCATGGGCCACCGTTGCGGTTGCCCGGCCCGGCTGGGCAGCATCGATGTCCCATCGTTGCGGTTGCGGCCCGGGAGCCTGGCGGCGAAGTGCCCGCTATGCCGGAAACTGGAGACCTGAACGGCGGGCACCGGGAACCGGAACCGGAAGGATCACATCTTCGCGATGAAGGCATTAACAGTAAATTAAATCTACGTGACCTCCCCGATGTTGAACGGCGCCGACCGGAGCATTGTTGCATAAACCGGTCAACGAAGCCGGTACGGGGCCAGGAGGGTCGATGAGTGTGACGACAGCCACCGCCGTGCTAGAGCCAGACCACGCGACCGCCCCCGCGGGCGGCCTCCGCCACGGCCCACCTGATGAGCACGATCTGGCGGCTGCACGGCACCGCGCTGTCGCGTAACGAGGATATCTTCGAAGCCGAGCCGACCGACCCGACCAGCCGAGCACATCGAGCAGGCGGTCATGGACGTCCGCGCGGCACTGGCCGCCGGCACCGTCAAGTCACGCGCCCACTATGCCCTGCGCAACCTCAAGCACGTCATGTCAGCCACTTGACCCAGATCTCGTCGACCGCCATATCTCCCCGGCGGCGGCGTTGCTCGCCGGGATCGGCGACCGGTGCGGCGGTGATCAGCCGACGAGTGCAGGCAGTGCCATGGTGCGGGTGCAGTACACGCCAGCACAGCTGAGGCAGGCAGGCAGCCTAAAAGCCGAGGAGAGAGAGCTCATGTCCACGAATTCGCGCTCAGCCGCGCTGGTAATGGTCGGCGGCGGTGGCTGCGCAAGCTGCGGGGGCGAACTGCCCGTACCGTCGCAGCCGGCCCGGCAGCCGCGATATTGCTCAAGCGCCTGCCGACAGCGTGCGTACCGGCAGCGGCAAGCGGCTGCGGTGGCGCAGGATGGCGGTGCGGGCGCGCCGCGCCTGGCGATTCCGCTGGCGGTGGACAGCTTCGTCGGGCGCGGCCAGGAGCTTGCCGTTTTGCGCAGGATGCTGCAACGGCGCAGAGCGGTCGGCGGACCAGGGTCCGCCGACCGCACTGCCGGTGTTTGCCTACACAGCCGGCTGATCTCCGTGCACGGGCCGGTCGGCGTGGGCAAGACCCGCCTGGCGCTGGAGCTGGCCGCCCGGACCTCTCGCTGGTTCGCCGACGGCTCGTTCCTGGCCGAACTTGAGCACCTGGACTCCGCCGACGCCGTGCTGCCGGCCGTGGCTGCCGCGACCGGCGTCCGCCCGCAGCCCGGTGAGCCCCTGGACCAGGCGCTCATCCGCGGCCTCGGAGGAAAGCAAACGCTGCTCGTGCTTGACGGCTGTGAGCACCTGGCGGGCGCCAGTCACGACCTCATCTTGATGCTGCTGCGCCGCTGCGCGGGCCTGCAGGTGCTGGTGACCAGCCGGCAGACACTGGGCCTGCCCGGCGAGACGATCTTCTCGCTCGGCGGACTGCCGCCCGCCGAGGCCGTCAAGCTGTTCGCCGACCGCGCCAGGCAGGTCCACCCCCGGTTCGAGCTGACCGGTCCCGACGCCGAACTCGCCGAGCGGCTCTGCGTGCGGCTGGATGGCATGCCGCTGGCTATCGAGCAGGCGGCCGGGCTCGTCCGCCTGCTGTCGCTCACCGACATCTACGCTGGGCTGGCCGACCGGTTCGAGATGCTCAGCTGCGCTGCCGGCGGCGGCTGGCCCGCGCCGCGGGACCTGCTCAGCTCCCTGACCCGCAGCTACCGGCTGCTTAGCCGCGACGAGCAGCGGGTATTCACCCAGCTCGGCACCTATCCTGGCGGCTTCGGCCTGGAGCTAGCCGAGCAGGCCTGCCGCGGCCTGCGCTTGACGGCAAGCTGCCGGCAGGTGATCTTCGGCCTGGAGTCCAAGTCCCTGCTGACCGCCAGCGCCGCCGGGGGGCAGGTCCGCTTCCGCACGCTCGAAACCCTGCGCGAATTCGCCGGGCGCCAGCTCGCCGGCTCCGGCCGTCAGGCAGCGGCGGCGAGCGTGCTGGCTGACTGGCTGACGGCCCTGGCCGCCCCGCTGCTCACGCAGGCCGTCACCACGCCGGAACTGCGGGCCCGGCTGGACGCTGAATACCACAACCTGAGCTACGCCGCCGGGCAGCTCACCGCCGCCCCCGACAGCAGGCTGCTGCGGCTGCTCTCGGCACTTCACCAGTGCGACCCCCGTGCCGACCGGAACCGCCACGCAGCCCAGCTCGCGGCGGCGCTGGAAGCGGTCACCGCGCCCTCCCCCGACCGGTGCCTGGCACTGGCCACCGCCGCGGGCCAGGCCATCAGCAACCGCGAGCCGGTGACAGCACTGCGGCACGCCACAGCGGCGGCCGAACTCGCCCGCCAGCACGCGAACCCGGCTCTCACCGCCCGCTGCCTCACCATCCTCGGGCACATCTGGCAGGCCTGCGGCGACCTGACAAGAGCCAGCACCTGCCTCACCGAGGGCCTGGACCTGCTCAGCAACCTGAACCAGCCCGACGCCACTGCCCGGTGCCTCAGCAACCTGGCCGCCGTCAGCGCCCAGGCCGGTGACCCCGCGCGGGCCAGGCAACTCGCCGCCCAGGCGCTGGCCGCGCACCTAGGCGCCGATCCACGATCGATGGCTGTCCACCAGTACACAGCCGGCCTGGTCGCGCTGGCAGATCAGGCCGCCCCTGAGGCCGAGCGCCAGTTCCTCGCCTGCGTGCGCTCCGCCGGCCCGCAGCCCGTCGGCACGCTGGTACCTGGCCTGGAAGGACTGGCCGTCACGGCGGCCATGACCGGCCGCGCCGCGCGGGCGCTGCACCTGCTGGGCGCCGCGGACACGCTCCGCGGTGCCATCGGCCCCGGCACCGACGCCTGGTGGGGCGGCTGGGTCAGGCGGGCGCTGGCGGCCGCCAGCGCCCAGCTTCCGGACGGCCGCGCGGAGGCTGCGCTGTCACAGGGGCGGCTGCTGACGGCTGAGGGCGCCGTGGCCTGCGCCCTAGGCGCCGAGCCAGCGACCGCGGCGCCCGCACGGGCCGCCGGCCCGCTGACCCCGCGTGAGCAGCAGGTGGCAACGCTGGTCATGCAGGGCATGACGAACGGGCAGATAGCAACGCGCCTGCACCTGTCCGTGCGCACCGTCCACAGGCATCTGGATAACATCCGGACCGGCCTTGGCCTGCGCACCCGCGCCGAGATCGCCGCCTGGAACGCACGCGAGCCCGCACCCCTCGCGGGCTTAGGCCAGACGCGATACCGCAAACCGCTGACCGCATGTGCCGTTAACGGCGGCCGGGCGGGGCGCAGTAACCTGGCCAGCTCCGCCGGCAGCGCGTCGCGGTCAACGGGATGTGGCGATCATTGCGCGTTCGTAGTGCGTCGGGGGCCGCCGGTCAAGTCGCTTGCCGAGCAGGGCGAGTGCTTCGTCGCGCTGGCCGGCGTTGATCAGCGCGAGCAGCAGGGTGTCCTCGACGATGTCGCACTGGAGCCGGCTACCGCCGAACGCGGCCGCGCGGGCAGCGACCGGTGTCAGCAGGTCCGCCGCGTGCTGCGGTTGTCCGCCGAGGAGCGCGGCTAGTCCCCGAGCCAGGGGGGCGAGCAGGTTTGCCACCGGGGGACGGGGGTCGTCCGCGGCGTGGCGCGCGAAATCGTGCAGGCCGGCGATGTCGTCCGCGGCGGCCAGGCACAGCGCGACGTTCAGGCCGGCGAACGCGGTGGGCACTGGCTGGCTGGCGGGCAGTGACGCCGCTGCGGCCGCCCGTGCCAGCTCGTTGCCTGCGGGTGCTTTCGCGAGCCGAAGGCGCCATAGCAGGGGCGCGATATCGGCGGTGGCCTGGGCCGGGATCTGGGTGCCGCAGCGGAGGCGGGCCGCGTTCAGGTCGCCTTGGGCGAGTTCGTGCATGGCGGCGTGCCAGGGGAAGTGGACCTGGTAGTGCCCGAGTGAGGTTCCTCCGGCTAGCCAGCTGTCGAGCCACTGCAGCCCGGCGGCGTGCTCACCGGTTTCGTAGTGGCAGTGCATCAGGGCGTGCGCGGCGTAGCCGTCGCGGGGAGAGGTGCGCAGTGCCCGTTCGGCCAGCTTGGCCGCCTCGTCGTAGCGCTGGTGCTCGGCCCGGGCGAAGGCGGCCAGGCCCAGCCACCCGCAGTCATCCGGGGCTATCCGTGATTGCTGTTCGGCCAGCCGGTGGGCGAGTTGGGCGAGCTTGTCCTGACCGCTTTCCAGCAGCGCCAGGTGCAGGGCGTGCCCGGCCACAGGATCGCCGGGGAACTCGGCGAGGTGGTCGCCCAGGGGGCGGAGCGCGGCGCGGAGCCCGCAGCGGATGAGGAGGGCCAGTGACCGGACGGCGCTGCGTTCGCGGGGGCTGATTTCCGGTAGCAGGCGTTCGGCCGCCGCGAGTTCCGCCTCAGTGTCACACGCCGCGGCGGGCAGGAAGCCGTTCACGAAGGCGCGCAGCGCGCGGCCGAGCGCGAGGCCGGGATCAACCGCGGCGACGGTGTTCAGCAGCCGGGGCGCCTCGCCGGACAGGGCCATCAGCGCGCTCACCGCGGCTTCCCACGCATCCTGGCCCGCTTCGGTGGCGGTGATCGCGAACCCCCACCGGTCAGCCGCAGTGCGGCGGGACGCGAGATCGGGGTGACTTTCCATGGACTTACCTTCCAGACTTGTCATGGCGTTCACCGATCCGGCTCACGCGGCGTCACCGGCCAGAACCTCCGCTGGCCCGGGCAGTGCCCGGGCCAGCGGCCGGGCGGGGCGCAGCAGCCGGGCCGACGCCGGTGCGGCCGCGCAGAACAGCAGGCCAGCGAGCAGGTAGATGGTGTCGTAGGGACCCAGCCTCACCCCCGCGATCACGGCATGGAAACCCGGCATGACGGTGCCGGCCGCGAGCCCGGCCCCGGCGATGCCGGCGATCCCCGCGACTACCTGGACCGAGGAGATCACGGCCGAGACCCGCCCGATCATGGCCTGCGGGGTCAGCTTGAGCAGCAGCGGGGTGAACATGCTGGCGAACATCGCCAGGGACAGGCCCAGGGGCAGGCCCGCACCGAGCGCCAGCGGAAGGGTCCGGGTGCGGGAGAACGCCAGCAGCGACAGCCCGCATCCCAGCAGGCTCAGCCAGTAGACCCGGGCAGTTCCCGCGGCAGCCGCGGCCCGGCCGGCCAGCAGCGCGCCGACGATCATCCCGGCGCCGATGGCGGCAGCTACCAGGCCGAGCCAGCTGGCCGGCGCGTGCAGGTTGACCCGGACGAAAAACACCGCCAGGGCGTTGACCGCGCCCATGCCGGCGGCGGTCACCACCGCGCCGACTGCCAGTGTGCGGATGGGCCTGCTGCCGGCGGCGAACCGCAGGCCCGCCCGGAAGTCCGCGCCAAGCCCTCCCGGCGCGGGGCTTGGCGCGGGGTCGCGGGGCGCGGCGGGCAGGCGGAGCGCGCGGATGCACAGGAACGAGACCGCGAACGAGGCCGAGTCGAAGATCAGCGCCCACTGCACGCCAAGCACCGACAGCAGGACCGCGAAGGTGGGCGAGAGCACCTGGGCGAACCCTTGTGCCGCCGCGAGCTGGCCGCTGGCCGCGGGCTGCTCCGGCGCCGGCACGATCCGGGCGATAATGGACAGCCTTGCCGGGTAGGCGAATTGCGAGAAGCAGCTCGCCGCTGCCATCAGGCCGTAGATCAGCGCCAGCGTGGCGCCCAGCGGCACGCGGTGGCGCAGGACCGGGGCGACTAGCAAGCTGGCGATCAGAATCGCCCTGGCGGCGTCGGCGGTCAGCATGATCCGCCGCGGGTCCCAGCGGTCCGCGCAGACGCCGCCAAGCGGGCCGAGCACCAGGACCGGGACGCAGGCGGCGAGCAGCGCGCCGCTCGCCGCCATCGGAGCCCAGGCCTTGCCGGCACACAGGACGGCGATCCACATCAAGATCGTCACCCCGAAAATGAAGTCACCCGCGGCCGAGATCGACTGCCCGAGCCAGAGCCGGCGCCAGTTGCGGTTACGGCGCAGGCCCGCGGTCGTAGCAGCTGGTTCCATGGCGTGTCCTTCCTCGTTGTCGCTGGTCTGGCTCACCACTGCACGGGAAAGGACTCCAGGCCGTGCACCTGGGAGTTGCTGCGGAAGACCGGGGGGTCGTCGGCGGGCCGCAGATGCGGGAACCGGGCGGCCAATGCCTGGTAGCAGATGCGCAGCTCGAGCCGGGCCAGGGCGGTGCCGACGCAGTAGTGGATGCCGTGGCCGAAGGCGAGGTGCCGGCCGGGCTCGCGCGTTGGAGTGAACGCGTCGGGGTCGGGCCGGACGGCGGCGTCCCGGTTCCCCGACGGCAGTGAGCACAAGACCCGCTCGCCGGCCCGGATCTGCTGGCCGCACAACAGCACGTCGCGCAGCGCGACCCGCGGGATGCCGTTCTGGACGACGGACACGAAGCGCAGCAGTTCCTCTACGACGCCGCCGACGTTGCGGCCCGCGCCGACCTCCGGCCAGATCTGCCGGTCCTGCAGCAGCAGCCAGGTGCCGAGGCTGATCATGTGCGCGGTGGTCTCGTACCCGCCCAGCAGCAGGGTGTCGGCCAGGCCGGTCAGCTCATGGTCGTCGATGTCGTCGCCGTGCTGGCTGATGATCATGCCGATGACGCCCGCGCCGGGGCTGGACCGCTGGCGCGCCACGATGCTGGCCATGTAGGCGCGGGACTCGCGGACTGCCTCATCCCGGACGGCGAATGGCAGGTTACAGTCGAACCGCTCGTTGCTGCGCCGCTGGAAGGCGGCCCGGTCGGCGTAGGGAACGCCGAGCAGCTCGCAGATCACCAGCGACGGCACGGCCAGCGCGAACTCTTTGACCAGGTCCGCGGGCGGGCCGCAGCGGGCCATCGCGTCCAGCCGGCTGGCGGCGATCTGGCTGACCACCGGCTCCATCGCCGCCATCCGCCGGGCGGTGAACGCCGGCGCGATCATGGCGCGCAGCCGGGTGTGGTCGGGAGGGTCGCAGACGGTGATGTTGCCGTGCCGGCCATGCCGGTCGGCGGAGAATCCCGATCCCGTGCCGCGGGCCGGGTCGGGCAGCCGGAAGCCGTTGCTGCCGAAAGTGCCGGCGTCTGACAGGATCGCGGTGATGGCCGCGCTGCTGGTGGCCAGCCAGGTGACGATCCCGTTGGGGTGCCTCATCCGCACCAGCGGCCGGTGCTCGCGCAGGAGCCGCAGGGCGGGATCGGGGTCAGCGCCGTGACGGCGCAGGTGCAGGGGAACGGGCGCAGGACACATGACCAGGGCCTTTGCTGGAGGTCGCCGCCGGGGCCCGGCGAGCGGGAACAGATAACAGGGTCAGGAGTAAAGGCGCACGGTGAGCTGCGCCGGCTCAGTGAGGTCGGGTGGCTCCAGGCTGATCAGCGCCAGCGGCATCCGGCGGGCTGCCCGGCACATCACGTCCTCCAGCGCTTGCTGCTCGGCCGGGGGCAGGAAGCCGCGGAAGAAGCTGTGCCAGACCACCGTGCGGACGCCGGCCGGGCCGCGGTCGTCGAGCATCGCTGTGAGCCAGCTGACCGCGTCGGCCCGGTCGATCCTGATGTCGCGGGCCGCGGCCAGCGCCATCGCATCCACTAGCTCCTCCCGCTCGGCCGCGAGTTCCTCCAGGTGGAAAGACAGCAGCACGAGCGCGTCGCTGGAGTCCGCGGCCCGCCGCGGCTGCAGGTCACAGCCTGCCCGCCCGACGATCCGCACGCCGGACGGCAGCGGTCCCCGTGGCGCGGCCAGACGCACAGGAGAATCCGGGTCGCCCCACGTCCCGCTGTCCCCGATCCAGCAGTACGCATCAGGGATCAGCGTCAGCCCGGCGCACGCGCCGAGCTCAAGCAGCCGGACCTCGGGCTGCGCCAGCATGGCCAGGCCGCGGACCAGCATCCCGGCCCGCCGGGGATGGTGCTGCTGCACCGGGCGGTCAAGCGCCGCCCGCAGCGCGGCGGGATGGCTCATCGCGGCCTCCCGCCACAGCTCCCAGGTCTGGTCAGGGAAGGCCGCGTCGCGGTGCCTGGACAGGTACCCCCGCACGTGCTCCGCCAGCGTCGGCGCCTGCCCGGCCAGGAGCAGGTACTTCACGCCCGCCAGCGCCCGGCCGATGAACAGCGGCGCGTTGGCGTCCGGGTGTGTGCTGAGCAGCACGCCCAGCGGGCTGCCTGCCTCAACCTCCCGCACCACCCGGCGGAGCAGGTCCGCTGACAGGGGCGCGTGCGGAGTCATCCGCGCGGCCAGGGCGCGATGACGGTCCAGGCTCTCCTGGGTGATCATCTCAAGGTCTCCCTTCCAGCGGCAGCCGGCTCAGCCGATGCGAGCTTCGCCTGATCCGCCGAGGCGCGGATCATCCAGAGCAGCACGTCGCGGTAGCGCGACGCGGCGGCCAGGCGGTCGAGCAGGGCCGCCAGGCAGCCGCTGATCGCATCGATCCGCCCGTTGTAGCCGGCCGCCAGGCCAGGGCTTGCCAGCTCTGCGTGCAGTAGCTGCCGCTGCGCCCGGTCGCTGGCCGCGGCCTCGCGCAGCCGGGCCAGCCGGTCCCGCCCCGGCCCGGCCAGCTGCCCGAACGCGTGGGCGAGCAGCAGTGTCGGGGTGCCGTTCGCCAGGTCAGCGTCATCGGCGCCGTCACCCGCGCGGTCGTTGGCAAGCTGCCGCAGCACCCCGAACAGCCCACCGAAGCTCCGCCAGCCGCGGAGTTGTTCACCGGGCAGCCCGGCCGTCAGCGCCGCCATCGCCGCGTCGCGGGCGTACGGAGCTCCTGTCTTACCCGCGTAAACCCGCATCGCCTGCTTCCAGGACACCGCATCGTCAGCGCGGGCCAGGTCGCGAAGCTGGCCTTCCGCGCACTGCAACGAGGAACTGGTCAGCTCCCCGGTCCAGGCCGCTGCCAGCCGCGCCGACGGAGCATACATCTCCGCCGCTTTGTGCGGAATCAGCGAAAGGCACGCCGTGCAAGCGATCATCGCCTGCGCGGCCGACATCCCCAGGTAAGCGGAATCGAACTCGCCGTCGGTGATGTCGTCCAGCGTCTCCGCGCCGACCCACCACACCCGGGAGATAGCACCCACCGCCACGGCATCCTCTGGCCGCATGCCACATGCGCCCGCAACCGCAAGAGACATCAGGCGAAACGCGGACGCGCCGGCCTGATCACGCTTGAGTAGCTGGATGACCGACCAGCGCAGCACCTCCTCCGCCGCGCACACTTGCCCCACCGCCTGCCGGGCCAGCGCGCTGACAACGGAACTCATGCCATTGATGTCCCGGAACACCGGAGTAACGTCAATCGTCTGCATGCTGCCCACCTCCGAAATAACCGAATCCTCGCTGGCAGTGATCCACTGCCAGCGAGGATCAGTGCGGGTCGTCTTAGCAAGAGCCCCCGGTGCCGCCGGGGCCGTGGCCGGGGCATTCGTTGTAGACCTCGAACTCGGTCAGGCCCATCAGGCCCGCGGCGCTGTCCAGGGTGTCGTGCTCGCCATCGAGCACGGCGACGATCTCGTCGATGAGAAGCTCGGCGTTCATGGCATTCCTCCGGTTAACTTGTGCTGTCCCAGCCGCGCTGGTGAATTAACCTAAGTAAAAGCCAGGGCTATTCTTTGCACATCCGCAGAGAGTGCCACGCGAGTGCCACGTTATTTCAGCGTTACGGTCGCTACCTGGCAGACCGGCTTACGCGAGCCACGACGGCAATCGACGCCAGCTACGCCCTAGGGCGCAACGGATTTGACCCAGGCCTGGTCGACCGCCATATCTCCAGATCTCCAGGCGGCGGCGTTGCCCGCCGGGATCGGCGACCGGTGCGGCGGTGATCAGCCGGCACGTGCAGGGATGCCGCCGCCCGCCCGGCGCCGACGTCGTCGGGCCGAGTTCGACGATCCGCATTGAGTGCCACGTTACTCGCGTTACGGTCGCTACCTGGCAGACCGGCTTACCTGGCCTCGGGGGCTTTCGCAGGGCACCTGCAAAGTCCATGATCGCCTGAGTGCGTAAGGGGTTGCTGCTGGTCAGCAGCGGGTGCCGGGTTTGCCGGCGGCGGGCGGGCGGCACGCGGTTCCTCGGGTTCCTGCGCTCCATGTCCGACCGCCGCGACCCGCGGGGAAGACGGCTCCCCCTGGACTACCTGACCGCGGTCGCGGTCACGGCCGGCGCGGCCGGGGACGACAACCCGGAGGGCGCTGCCGCGCGGGCGGCGTCGGCCCCGGCCCGGCTCCTGCACCGGCTCGGCGCGCCCCGCGACGCCGCCGGGCACCCGCGCCGCCCGGACGCCGCGACCTTCTCCCGGGTCCTCGGGGACCCCCGCCACGCGCAGCAGGTCGATGACGTCCTGTGCGCCTGGACCGCCGCCCGCGCCCGTGACCTGCGCCCCGGCATGCGAAAGCACCTGCAGGGCCGGCGGCAGGCCCTGCGCGGCGCTGCCCGCGGAAGGTCTTCCTCGCCGAGCGGTACAGCTACGGCACAGACGGGGAGATCCCCGGCTCCGTCGCCGTCCCCGGCATCACCAGCCTTCCCCCGGACCACGCCGGTCCCGCTGAACTGCTCGCTTACCTCCGCGCCCACTGGGCCATAGAAACGCATCACAATATCCGTTCTCCAGGGGTCCTCAGCCCGTGGCATGACGTTGCGCCAGACGCTTGGCGGAGAGCTTTTGCAACACGTCTTCGTGGGTGTGGTGCTCCTTGTCGCTGCTGCTCTGACGCCTGCTGCCGCAGGACCGGTCGTTTCGTGCAACACCTGTGGTGTGACTACCCGGTTTTGATGAGCCGCTGACCTGCTGGAACCATCGCACCGTCCGGTTCATCCCGGTCTGGACCCCGAGAGAAGATCCGCGATGTCGTATTCGGGGAGGACGGCAGCCGCGCCGCCGCCGCGCACCAGGCATTCGCCGCCATCCGCAACGCCGTTACCGGCGCCTTCCGCCTGCTCCGCGTCCCGGTCCTCGCCAGCCAGCTCCGGGCCAGCCGCCGCGATCCTCACCGCCTGCCGCTCCAGCTCCCCGGCCTCGCAGCCCTTCCCCCGTCACCCACCTGACACCCATGCCGGAACCCGAACGAGACAAAAGCAGCCCCGGCCACCCGCCCCGCGCATAACCGCAACGCGGCAATCAGCGTAAACAGAGAAAGCCCCGTCAGCCAGCTACGCGGAAAGGGACTTTGCAGACGCCCTGGGGGCTTTCGACGGCGAGGAGATCGACCTGGACGCCTCGTGAACGAGCCGCCGCAGATACGCCTTCGGCTGGACAAGAACCGGCTCGGACCGCTTATCCTAAGCGCCCTGGAGGCCTATCGCGCATTGCGCGAAAACGGCGGCGACAATGGCAAGCGGATTAAGGGCGTGCTTGGCGTCATCCGATGCCAGGCATGGTCGACGTTCTCTGGATCGGCCCGCAGCCTGGTACGGACCCGTTGGCCTACTCCATGTCACGGAGCTAGCCTTCTGTCATCTGCTGGTGGCGTACGCGCCTGCCGGTAAGGCTGGTGCGCCGCACCTGGTGAGGTGAGCTGGCCAGAGCAAGCTTGAGCAGGATCCTTGGACGGAACACCCACGCTCCCGAGCGGATGAGCGCTCCCGTCTCTACGGCCTTCATCCTGATCGCAGGGTCTGTGGCCGACAAGTGACCGATCCGCTGCGAGACCCCTCCCAGCAGCCGGTACAAGCCAGACTGCGGAATACCGCCGAGATCGCTCATCGTCGACCGATCCAGGACCATGGTGTGGAGGCAGGGCTCTCGGATCGCACGGGCGAGCCGCCGGTGATAGGCCCTGGCAAACCCGCGCGCCTGGCAGCTGATCCTGGCCAGCTGCTTGTCGAGCAACTCGGCCGCGATCGCGGCCAAGGTGATTCCCTGGGCGTAGAGCGGATTCAGCGCGCAAAAAGCGTCGCCCACGACGATCAATCCCTCCGGAGCGGGACGCAGCCGTTCGTAGTGACGGCGCAGGTTCGTGGTGGACCGGTTGACTCTGATAGGTGTCAGGGGCGTGGCATTGCCGACCACATCACTCACCACCTGCGCCGGCAGCGTGCTGACGACCTCGTGGAAGTCGGATTCGGCGCTGCCGGGGAAGTCGCGAAGAAGGCCGATCAGCTGAACGATCAACCGGTCCCCCTCCAGGCGGTGGATCCTGGCGTACCGGGTCGGGCGGTCGGGTGCGGGGGGAGAACCGGACGAGATCAAATCCGGCGGCCAGTCCTGGGGGAGCTCGTAGTGGCGGCTGGCATCGCCGGCACCCGAGTCCAGCGTCGTCAGGGGGACCTGCGGGTAGCCGAGCGCTCCCAGCCACTGCGGCACCGGGGAGCCCCGCCCGCTGGCGTCCACGACAAGGTCGGCGGGAAGCGTGCCGTCGCTGTCTGGCCGCATGGCCACAGCATTCCGCATGGTGACGCCGGTGACCCGGCCGCGTTCGCAGACCAGTCCTGTGACGGCCGTGCCGCTCAGCACCGTGATCCGCGGATTCTCCAGTACCCGGCGGCGCAATCGCCACTCCAGTCGCGGGCGGCTCACTTGCAACGCCAGGACCCGGTGCGACGGTCCCCGATGGCCGGGGGGACTCGCACGTCCGGTGAAAGGATCGAACAGCGTGGCACCGTCAGCCAGCAGTGCAGCGACGAAACCCGGCAGCAACCGGTCCAGGATCAGCCGGCCGCCAGCCGAGGTCGCGTGGTTCTGATAGGCCTGCGGCACGCCTCGGCGGAAGGTCGGCTCATCAGGCAGGACGTCGCGTTCGACAAGCGTCACGCGGTCAACGTGGCGAGCGAGAACGTGAACCGCCAGCGTCCCGGCGACGCTGCCGCCGATAACCACGGCATGCAGGCCCGTCTGCGTGCGGCAACCGGTCATTCGCATCTCGCTTGCCCTTCTACTAGTGTCCCAACGGCGGGCGCACCTAGCCCACACCAGGGACCTAGACGGGCTTAGCCCGCCGATCCCTAGTTGCGTTCACTAGCTACGACCGGCGGGCATGTCAGGTTCATTATTCGCAGAGTACTTATGTTGGCAGCGCGGCGGCCGGGTAGGTGGATCGGTGTGATTTCTTTGGGCATTGTCGGGGCGGGGCGGGGCGGCGTGCGTACCGAGACCGACTCGACCGACGACCAGCGCGCCGGCTGTAACCGGACGACGCCGAACTTGTCAGGTGGGCTGGGCGGCGGCGAGGCGGGTGATGTCGACGCGGCTGCGCTGGCCGAGTTTGGCCAGGATGTGGGAGACGTGGGTTTCGATGGTGCGCCTGGACAGGAACAGGGTGTGCGCGATCTCGGGATTGGACTTGCCGTCAGCGATCAGGCGGGCGATCCGGGACTCGGTCTCGGTGAGGCTGGCCCAGCCGGTCGCGGGGCGGTCACGGGCAGCGTGCGATCCGGTACGCATGCCGTACTCGCGGAACCGGGCGCGCATCCGGTGCAGGTCCCAGGCCGCTGCCAGGTCCTCGTACAGCCGCAGCGCTTGGACCAGGTGCGGCCGGGCAGCGGCCGTGTCGCCGCCTTCGGCCAGCACGATCCCCAGGTCTTCGGTCGCCTGCGCCAGCTGGAACTTCTGCCCCGCCGACCGGTAACTCGCCACCGCCTCCGCCAGCAGCCCCGGATCCCGGCCGGCCAGCCCGAGGCACTGCGCGCGCACCCCCGGATGCAGCGTAGGCACCTGCTCGTTCCACCGCAGGACCTGTGCCACCGCCTCGCGGTCCCCCAGCGACACCGCCAGCCGGGCGGCCTGAACCCGCGGCGAGTAGTACGCGTCAACCCACCACTGGGCAGCGGGTTCCTCGCCGGTCACCAGCCGCTCCAGCGCTTCCCGGTCGCGGCCGGCCCGCTGCAGCTGCAGCGACTGCACGTTCGCCCAGTGGACCATGGAGCCATAGTTCTGCCCCAGGCGTTCGGCCGTGCCGACGACACGCCGGATATAAGGTCCGGCCCGCTGCTCGTCATCGCGGTGCAACGCCGCGATCGCCGCGTGCGCTGCGGCGCCAGAACTCGGCCAGCCGAAGTCGTCGACGGTGTCCGCCTCGGCCAGCAGGTCGTCCCAGCGGCCGAACTGGAACAAGCACGCCGCGGTGTAGTGTGCCGCGTGCCCCGCGTGGCGGCGGTCACCGGCCCGTTCCGCGATGGCCCGCACCTGCCCGGCGGCCTCGGCGCACTCCGCGTACCGCAGCGCTCTGCTCAGCACTAGCAGCCGGAATAGCTGCAGGTCAAGCTGCAGCGCCAGCAGTTCCGGGTGCCCCTGCACGGCCAAAAGGCCGCGGTCGAGATAGCGCAGCAGCTCGTCGAAGACGAGCGTGTCGTCGCCCATCGGGTGATACTCCGCCGCTGCAAGCCACAGGGATGCTACCGCCCAGGGGTCGTTGAGCTGCTCCGCCTGGGGAAGCAGCTCTTGTACCTTGGTCCGTCCTTGCTCAAGGAACTTCAGGAGGTTCAAGCCGGCTGCCCGCAGCCGAGTTACCTGCAGCCGCAGCCGCTGGCCGGGGTTCCATCCGCGTTCTGCCTCGGCCCGGTCCAAGACCGCCCGCGCCTGGGCGTCCATCCCGCGGTCCCGCAGGTTGTGCGCCATCAGCACATACAACGTCAGGGCGTGATCGGCATCGACGAGGCCAGGTCCCGGCGCCAGGGCCTGCTCCGCGACCTCATCAGCCTCCTCATACCTGGCCGCCGCATACAACGCCGACGCCAGCGACACCGCCAGCTCCAGCCGCCGCGGATCCCCCGCCGCGACCTGCCCGAGCACCTGCCGGTACAGCGGAATCGCGACCGCCACCGCCCGGCTCGCCAGCACCGGTCCCTCCGCCACCAGCCAGCCGGCCAGCCACCCAGAACCCGGCAGCTCCGCCCCGCACTCCACCGCCGCGGTCAGCTGCCGCGCCACCGCCGCCGCGGCAGCCCCCTGCCCGGCCAGCACCCGCGCCAGCTCCACATGCCAGACCCCCCGCACCCCCGCCGGCACCTGCGCGCACAACACCTCCCTGATCAGCGGATGCCGGAACACCATCCCCCCGCCCCTCGGCGCCACCACCCCCGCCGCCTGCGCCTGCGCCAGCATCACCGCCAGCTCCGCCACCGCCCGCCCCGACGCCACCCCCAGATCCGCCACCGAGAACTCCACCCCCAGCAACGCCGCCACCTGCAACAACTCCCGCACCGGCGCCGCCACCGCAGCGAACCGCCCCCCGATCACCTCCACCAGCGACCCGGCCTCATACCCCTCGACCGCCTCCACCAGCCCGCCCCGCACCGCCAGCGCGTTGCCCCGCTGCAAGCTGCCCACCAGCTCGGTGGCATACAGCGGATTTCCCCCGGCCGCGGCCGCGACCTCCACCAGCCGCTTCCCCGGCCTGCCCCCCACCAGTCCGGCCACCAGCTCCTCCACCGCCGCCGGCGGCAACGCCCCCAGCTCCACCAGCACCCCCCGCCCCGCCGCCTGCAACTCACCCACCCGCCGCCGCATCACCCTCAGCTCATCCCGGTCATAACCCGGCCGCATCGCGCCAAGCACCAGCAACGGCATCTGCCTCGCCGACCGGGCCAGCCGGTGCCACAACCGCAGCGACGCATCATCAGCCCAGTGCAGATCATCAAACACCAGCACCACCGGCAACCCCGCCGACAAGTCCTCCACCCACCCCGTCAGCCGCTCAGACGCCGCCACCACCGAATCAGCGACCCCGCCGCCATCATCCAAGCCCCCCCGCAGCAGCCGCTCGATATCACCCCGCCCCTGCTCCGCCGCCGCCTCCACCAACGGCAGCAGCGGAAACCCCTGACCCAGCTCATCCCCCGTCACCCACACCAGCTGGACATCACGCATCTCCTCCAGCAGCGCCGCCAGCAGCGAAGACTTACCACTCCCCGCCTCACCCACCACCAGCGCCGCACCACCCACCCCCGCCTTCAGCGCCGCGACCAGCTCACGCAACGCCGCCAGCTCACCATCCCGGCCCACCAGCAACCGCGGCACCGCACCGACATCCGCCGCACCGACATTCACCAGAGTCACCGGATGACGCCCATTTTCAGCCGTCCCCGCGAACGCCACGCCACAGCGAAGGCCGCGCGGGTCCAGCTTGGCACTCGGCAGCCTCTCCCGTCCCATGCTCGCCCGGCACGGGAGAAAGTATGCGCTTCGGGTCCTCCGTCAGGCAAGCCGACAGCTAAGAGGTATGCGCCGCCCCGACTGCATTGCGGCGATTAACCACCACGGATTCGGCAGGGGCCACGCAGAAGCTGACATCCGCCAGCGCCGGTACCGGGCCGCCGGCGGCCCGGTACCGAGACCGACTCGACCGACTCGACCGACTCGACCGACTCGACCGACTCGACCGACAGCAGCGGCCCTGATGTCACCGGACGACGCCTAACTTGTCAGGTGGGCTGGGCGGCGGCGAGGCGGGTGATGTCGACGCGGCTGCGCTGGCCGAGTTTGGCCAGGATGTGGGAGACGTGGGACTCGATGGTGCGCCTGGACAAGAACAAGGTGTGCGCGATCTCCGGATTGGACTTGCCGTCGGCGATCAGGCGGGCGATCCGGGTCTCGGTCTCGGTGAGGCTGGCCCAGCCGGTCGCAGGGCGGTCACGAGCGGCGTGGGACCCGGTACGCATGCCGTACTCGCGGAACCGGGAGCGCATCCGGTGCAGATCCCAGGTGGCGGCGAGGTCTTCGTACAGCCGCAGCGCCTGCACCAGGTGCGGCCGGGCGGCCGCGGTGTCGCCGCCTTCGGCCAGCACGATCCCCAGGTCCTCGGTCGCCTGCGCCAGCTGGAACTTCTGCCCCGACGACCGGTAACTCGCCACCGCCTCCGCCAGCAACCGCGGATCCCGGTCGACCAGCCCCTGACACTGCGCGCGCACCCCCGGGTGCAGCAAGGACATCTGCTCGTTCCACCGCAGGATCTGCTCCACCGCCTGATGATCGCCCAGCGACACCGCCAGCCGCGCGGCCTGCACCCGCGGCGTATAGAGAAAGTCCTCCCACCACTCAGCGGCGGGATCCTCCCCAGTCACCAGCCGCTCCAGCGCTTCGCGGTCGCGGCCGGCCCGCTCAAGCCGCAGCGATTCCACCTGCGCCCAGTTGACCGTGGATCCGTAGCTGTCTCCGAGGCGCTCGGCGGTGTCGGCGACACGGCGGATGTAGGGATCGGCCCGCTGCTCGTCATCCCGATGGAGCAACGCGATCGCCGTCAGAGTCGCGGCGATAGAACTCGGCCAGCCGAGCTCATCGACGGTGTCCGTCTCGGGCAGCAGGTCGTCCCAGCGACCGTCCTGGAACAGGCATACGGCGCTGTAGAGTACCGCGTTCCCGGCGTAGCGGCGGTCACCGGCCCGTTCCGCGATCGCCCGCACCCGCGCGGCCTCCGTGGCGCACTCTGCGAACCGCAGCATTCTGGCGAGCGCAGCCGTCTTCTGGAGCTGCACTTGCAGTTGCAGCGCCAGCAGCTCGGGGTGCCCCTGCGCGGCCGCGAGGCCGCGGTCGTAATAGCGCAGCATCTCGTCGAACACCGACCTGCTGTCGCTGCGCGGGTCATGCTCTTTCGGAGCTGTGTGCGGGTGAAATTCCGCCACCGTGAGCCACAGCGTCGCTACCGCCCAGGAATCGCCGAGCTGCTCGGCGAGGGGGAGCAGCTCACGTGACTTGATCCGCGCTTGCGCGAAGGCGAGCTCGTCGGACCAGCCCCAGGTCCGTGCCCGTCTTACCTGCAGGCGCAGCCGCTGGCCGGAGTTCCAGTCGCGTTCTGATTCAGCCCGGTCAAGCACCGCCAGCGCCTGGTCGACCTGACCCCGCCAGTGCAGGTTCTCGGCCATCAGCATGTACAGGGTCAGGGCGTGGTCGGCGCCGACGCGGCCAGGTCCTGGGGCCAAGGCCTGCTCGGCTACCTGCTCGGCCTCCTCGTAGCGGACCGCCGCGTACAGCGCCGAGACCAGCAAGACCGCCAGCTCCAGCCGCCGCTTATCCTCCGCGACCTGCCCGAGCACCTGGCGGTACAGCGGAATCGCGACCGCCACCGCCTGGCTCGCCAGCAACGGCCCCTCCGCCACCAGCCAGTCAGCCAGCCAGCCAGAACCCGGCAGCTCCGCCCCGCACTCCAACGCCGCGGTCAGCTGCCGCGCCACCGCCACCGCATCAGCCCCCTGCCCGGACAGCACCCGCGCCAGCTCCACATGCCAGGCCCCCCGCACCCCCGCCGGCACCTGCGCGCACAACACCTCCCTGATCAGCGGATGCCGGAACACCATCCCCCCGCCCCTCGGCGCCACCACCCCCGCCGCCTGCGCCTGCGCCAGCATCGGCGCCAGCTCCCCCACCGCCCGCCCCGACGCCACCCCCAGATCCGCCACCGAGAACTCCACCCCCAGCAACGCCGCCACCTGCAACACCTCCCGCACCGGTCCCGTCACCAGATCAAACCGCCCCGCGATCACCTCCACCAGCGACCCCGCCTCATACCCCCGCTCCGCCTCCACCCGGCCGCCCCGCACTACCAGCGCGTTCGTGCGCTGCAAACTGCCCACCAGTTCGGTGGCATACAGCGGATTTCCCCCCGCCGCAGCCGTCACCTCCACCAGCCGCTCCCCTGGCCTGCCGCCCACCAGACCGGCCACCAGCTCCTCGACCGCCGCCGGCGGCAACGCCCCCAGCTCCACCAGCACCCCCCGCCCGGCCACCTGCGACTCGCTCACCCGCCGCCGCAGCGCGGTGAGCTCATCCCGGCTGTAACCCGGCCGCATCGCACCAAGCACCAGCAACGGCATCTGCCGAGCCGACCGCGCCAGCCGGTGCCACAGACGCAGCGACGCGTCATCAGCCCAATGCAGGTCATCAAAAACCAGCATCACCGGGGACGCCGCGGACAAGTCCTCCAGCCAGGCCGTCAGCCGCTCAGATGCCGCCACTACCGAATCAGCAACGCCGCCCTCATCATCCGGCCCACCCCGCAGCAACCGCTCAATATCACCCCGACCCCGCTCGGCGGCCGCCTCCACCAACGGCAGCAGCGGAAACCCCTGACCCAGCTCATCACCCGTCACCCACACAAGCTGGACATCGCGCAACTCCTCCAGCACAGCCGCCATCAGCGAGGACTTACCACTCCCCGCCTCACCGACCACTAGTGCCGCACCACCCGCACCCGCCTGCAACGCCACGGCCAGCTCACGCAACGCGGCCAGCTCACCATCCCGGCCGACCAGCAAACGCGGCACCGCACCGACATCCACCGGAGTCAGCGAACGCCAGTGGCTCATGGCTGGGCGGCGGCAAGGCGGGTGATGTCGACACGGCTGCGCTGGCCGAGTTTGGCCAGGATGTGGGAGACGTGGGACTCGATGGTGCGCCTGGACAAGAACAAGGTGTGCGCGATCTCCGGATTGGACTTGCCGTCGGCGATGAGCCGGGCGATCCGGGTCTCGGTCTCGGTGAGGCTGGCCCAGCCGGTCGCAGGGCGGTCACGAGCGGCGTGCGATCCGGTACGCATGCCGTACTCCCGGAACCGTGCCCGCATCCGGTGCAGATCCCAGGTGGCGGCGAGGTCTTCGTACAGCCGCAGCGCTTCCACCAGGTGCGGCCGCGCGGCGGCCGTGTCGCCGCCTTCAGCCAGCACGATCCCCAGGTCCTCGGTCGCCTGCGCCAGCTGGAACTTCTGCCCCGACGACCGGTAACTCGCCACCGCCTCCGCCAGCAGCCCCGGGTCACGGCCAGCCAGCCCGAGGCATTGCGCGCGCACCCCAGGGTGCAGCAAGAGCATCTCGTCGTTCCACCGCAGGACCTGTGCCACCGCCTCCCGGTCCCCCAGGGACACCGCCAGCCGCGCGGCCTGCACCCGCGGCGTATAGAGAAAGTCCTCCCACCACTCAGCGGCGGGATCCTCGCCCGTCACCAGCCGCTCCAGCGCGTCCCGGTCACGGCCGGCCCGCTCAAGCCGCAGCGACTCCACCTGCGCCCAGTTGACCGTGGATCCGTAACTGGCCCCGAGGCGTTCAGCCGTCTCGGCGACGCGCCGGATATAGGGCTCGGCCCGCTGCTCGTCATCGCGGTGCAGCAACGCGATCGCCGCCAGCCCCGCAGCGCCAGAGCTCACCCAGCCGAACTCATCGGCGGTGTCCGACTCGGCCGGCAGATCGTCCCAGCGGCCGAACTGGAACAAGCACGTCGCGGCGAGGTGGGCCGCGTGCCCGGCACAGTGGCGATTACCGGCCCGTTCCGCGAGCGCCCGCACCCGCGCGGCCTCCGTAGCGCACTCCCCGAACCGCAGCGCTCTGGAAAGCACGGCCAGCTGCAGCACTTGCAATTTCAGCTGCAGCGCCAGCAACTCCGGGTGCCCCCGCACCGCCGCGAGGCCGCGCTCGCTACAGCGAAACGTCTCATCGAACGCGGACCTGCGGTCGCTCAGCGGGTCAGAGGCGGCCATCGGTTCCGGGAAATACTCCGCCACCGTGAGCCACAGCGTGGCAGTCGCCCAGGAATCGCCGAGCTGCTCGGCCAGGGGAAGCAGCTCACGTGCCCTGATCCCCGCTTGCGCGCATGCGGGCCGGTCGGACCAGTCGCAGGTCCGCGCCCGGGTTACCCGCAGGTGCAGCTGCTGGCTGGGGGTCCAGTCGCGTTCCGCGTCGGCCCGGTCAAGCACCGCCAGCGCCGGGGCGACCTTCCCCTGCAAATGCAGATTCTGGGCCATCAGGACGTACAACGTCAGGGCCTGGCCGGCATCAACCCGGTCAGGTCCCGGCGCCAGCGCCTGCACGGCGACCTCATCAGCCTCGTCATACCGCGCTGCCGCGTACAGCGCCGACGCCAGCGACACCGCCAGCCGCAGCCGCCGCGCGTCCTCCGCCGCGACCTGCCCGAGCACCTGCCGGTACAGCGGGATCGCGACCGCGACCGCCTGGCTGGCCAGCACCGGTCCCTCCGCCACCAGCCAGTCAGCCAGCCAGCCAGAACCCGGCAACTCGGCCCCGCACTCCAACGCCGCGGTCAGCTGCCTGGCCACCGCCGCCGCGGCAGCCCCCCGCTCGGCCAGCACCCGCGCCAGCTCCACATGCCAGACCCCCCGCACCCCCGCCGGCACCTGCGCGCACAGCACCTCCCTGATCAGCGGATGCCGGAACACCATCCCCCCGCCCCTCGGCGCCACCACCCCCGCCGCCTGCGCCTGCGCCAGCATCACCGCCAGCTCCCCCACCGGCCGACCCGACGCCACCCCCAGATCCGCCACCGAGAACTCCACCCCCAGCAACGCCGCCACCTGCAACACCTCCCGCACCGGCGCCGCCACCAGATCAAACCGCCCCCCGATCACCTCCACCAGCGACCCCGCCTCATACCCCCGCACCGCCTCCACCTGCCCGCCCCGCACCGTCAGCGTGTTGGTGCGCTGCAAGCCGCCCACCAGCTCGGTGACATACAACGGATTTCCCCCCGCCGCACCCACCAACTCCACCAGCCGCCGCCCCGGCCTGCCCCCCACCAGCCCGGCCACCAGGTCCTCCACCACCGCCGGCGGCAACACTCCCAGCTCCACCACCACCCCGCGGCCAGCCGTCTGCAGCTCACCAACCTGCCGGCGCAGCGCGGTGAACTCCTCCCGCCCATAACCCGGCCGCGCCGTCCCCAGCACCAGCAACGGCATCTGCCTAGCTGACCGCGCCAGCCGGTACCACAACCGCAGCGACGCATCATCAGCCCAGTGCAGGTCATCGAACACCAGCATCACCGGCGATACCGCCGACAAGTCCTCCAGCCACGCCGTCAGCCGCTCCGACGCGGCCATCACCGAATCAGCGACCCGGCCGCCATCATCCAGGCGCCCCCGCAGCAACCGCTCGATATCACGCCGCCCCCGTTCCGCCGCCGCCTCCACCAACGGCAGCAACGGAAACGCCTGACCCAGCTCATCACCCGTCACCCACACGAGCTGGACATCATCCCCCAAATCCTCCAGCACCGCCGCCATCAGCGAGGACTTGCCACTACCCGCCTCACCCACCACCAGCGCCGCGCCACCCACCCCTGCCTGCAGCGCCGCGACCAGCTCACGCAACGCCTCCCGCTCAGCGTCCCGGCCCACCAGCAACCGCGGTATGGCGACCAGTGGCACAGCACCGACATCCGCTCCGGGAGCCTGCATAACGCCCATGGTAATGTCCTGCGCCTGAAGTTAATAAAGGTCAATCCGACCGGATCGCACGTTACAGTCTCGTAGTTCCTGCTATCCCCAGCGGATCGAGTTCCGCCGGTCGGCTCGCACGATTGATGAGCATGAGCAGATGACGGAGATGTTCGCCGCGCTCTACCCGTGAGCGGAACATCCACGACGCGCCTAAGTCCGATTAATCCATGGAAGCCCGGCCAGGGCTTCTAAACCGCGTCGGACACCGGCACACTGGCAGTGTGTATGACTTTGATGTGCTCGTGATCGGTTCCGGGCCTGGCGGGCAGAAAGCGGCGATCGCGGCAGCGAAGCTGGAAAAGAAGGTGGCGCTCGTCGAGCGGAAGGACATGATCGGCGGCGTCTGCCTGAATACCGGCACGATCCCGTCCAAGACCCTCCGCGAGGCCGTCCTGTACCTGACCGGCCTTGACCAGCGCGAACTGTACGGGCAGAGCTACCGGGTCAAGGATGAGATCACGATCGCCGACCTGGCGAGGCGGACCAAGCACGTGGTCGGCCGCGAGATCGACGTCGTGCAGAGCCAGCTGTCAAGGAACCGCGTCACGATCCTCAACGGCACCGGCAGTTTCGTCGAACCTCACGTCGTGGACGTGGACGACGGCAACCACTCCCAGCGAGTCACGGCCGAGAAGATCGTCATCGCGACCGGTACCAGGCCCGCGCGGCCCCCCACGGTCGACTTCGACGACAAGACTGTCATCGACTCGGACGGCATCGCGCACCTGGAGACGGTGCCCAGGTCCATGCTCGTGGCCGGCGCCGGGGTCATCGGGATCGAGTACGTCTCGATGTTCGCGGCCCTCGGCACCAAGGTGACGGTCGTCGAGCAGCGCGACCGTATGCTCGAGTTCTGCGACATCGAGGTCGTCGAGGCCCTCAAGTACCACCTGCGCGACCTCGCCGTCACATTCCGTTTCGGCGAAACCGTAGCTTCGGTGGAGACTCACCCGGAGGGCGCCGTCGCCACGCTGCGCAGCGGCAAGAAGATCCTCGCCGATACGGTCATGTACTCGGCCGGCCGCCAGGGCGTCTCAGACAACCTCAACCTGCCCGCCGCCGGCCTCACCGCCGACGAGCGCGGCCGGATCAAGGTCGACGAGCACTTCCGTACCGTAGTTGAGCACATCTACGCGGTCGGTGACATCATCGGCTTCCCCGCCCTCGCGGCAACCTCGATGGAGCAAGGCCGCCTGGCCGCCCATCACGCATGCGGCGAGCCCGTCCCCCCGATGGACACCCACCCGCCAATCGGCATCTACAGCATCCCCGAGATCAGCTTCATCGGCCGTACCGAAGACGAGCTCACCGCCGACAACGTGCCGTTCGAGGTCGGCGTCTCCCGCTACCGCGAGCTGGCGCGGGGCCAGATCATCGGCGACTCCTACGGAGTGCTCAAGCTCCTGGTTTCGATCGATGACCGCAAGCTGCTCGGCGTCCACGTCTTCGGCACCGGCGCCACCGAACTCGTGCACATCGGCCAGGCGGTGATGGGCTGCGGCGGCACGGTCGACTACCTCGTGGAAGCCGTCTTCAACTACCCGACCCTCGCGGAGTCCTACAAAGTCGCCGCGCTCGATGCCACGAACAAGATGCGGCAGATCGCCAGGCTCTCCTAACAAACCCCAATTCTTTTCGGCCAATAACCTAACAAAACCCTAACGGTCGCAGATTAGGGAGTGTCGTAGCATGACCGCGTCCGGGCTGGCCGGGCACGGGAGCATACGATGACTGCATGCACGCAACCTAGTTGCGGCGGATCCATTCAGGACGGTTACTGCGACATCTGCGGAATGGCAGCCGCGGTCGAGCCGGCGTCGGCGAACAGCGGCGCGAGCCGGTCGAGCAGCACAGAATCGAGCAGCACAGGATCGTCGCGCAGCGCCCGCTCCGGCCGGTCCTGGTCGAGGTCGGGAAGCACGGGCACGTCCAGGCGAGGCCTCCTGGGGGCCGGACTGGTCGAGGTGCCGCCGGTTCCTTACCGTGACCCCGCGGCGGCGGTGCTGACGAATCCCCAGGTCCCGGAGAACAAGAGGTTCTGCAGCCGCTGCGGCAATCCGGTCGGGCGCGGCCGGGACGGGCAATCGGCCCGGTCGGACGGCTTCTGCCGTACCTGCGGCGCCCGGTTCTCCTTTACGCCGAAACTCGGGGCAGGCGATGTAGTCGCCGGCCAGTACGAGGTGCTCGGCTGCCTGGCCCACGGCGGTCTAGGCTGGATCTACCTCGCCCGTGACCGCAACGTCAGCGACCGCTGGGTCGTGCTCAAGGGCCTCCTGGACAGCGCCGACCCCGACGCCATGGAAGCGGCCATGGCGGAAAGGCAGTTCCTGGCCAGGGTCGAGCATCCTAATATTGTCAAGATTTACAATTTCGTGCAGCATCCTGAGCCTGATACCGGAATTGTGGCCGGCTATATAGTCATGGAATACGTCGGCGGCGAATCGCTGAAGGAAATGGCAAGGAACCGCCGGGGCCAGGACGGGCGGCGCGCGCCGATGCCGATTAGCCAGGCCATCGCCTTCGCGCTCGAAGTGCTCCGCGCCCTCGGTTACCTGCACAGCCTCGGCCTGGTGTACTGCGACTTCAAGCCGGACAACGTGATTCAGAGCGAGGAGCAACTCAAGCTCATCGACCTCGGCGGCGTGCGCAGGATCGACGACGAGACCGGCGCCATCTACGGCACCGTCGGCTACCAGGCGCCCGAGGTCGGTGCCGAAGGCCCGTCGGTGAGCTCGGATCTGTACACGGTCGCCCGCGCGCTCGCGGTGCTGACGTTCGAGTTCAAGGGCTACTCGGGCGACTACGCAACGAGCCTGCCGGCGAGCGAGAACGTGCCGCTGCTGGCCGAGTACGAAAGCTTTGACCGGCTGCTCCGCCGGGCCACAGATCCGGATCCTGACCTTCGGTTCACTTCCGCCGCCGAAATGGCCGACCAGCTCACCGGCGTGCTCAGGGAGGTGCTCGCCAGGGAAGACGGCGAACCGCGCCCGGCCGTCTCCGCGTTCTTCGAGCCGCCGCTGCGCACCGGGACTGACCTGGCGACCGCGGCCGCCAGCCTGCCCGCGCCGCTGACGGATCCTTCCGACCCGGCCGCCGGGTTCCTGGCCAGCCTGAACGGGGCGCCAACGGCCGATGTCGTCCGGCTGCTGGCCAGTCCGCCGGTGCCGTCCCGCGAGGTGGGCCTGCGCCTGGTCAGGTCGCTGATCGAGACCTCTGACCAGCAGCGGGCTCGCCAGTTGCTCGCCGAGCTTGGCGAGGCCGACCCGCTTGACTGGCGGGTGGAGTGGTATCTCGGCCTGGCCGATCTCGGGGCCGACCGGTTCACCGAGGCGAAGCACTGGTTCGACCGGGTCTACAGCGTGCTCCCCGGCGAGACCGTACCCAAGCTCGCGCTCGCCACGGCCGCCGAACTAGCCGGCGACCTTGCGTCCGCCGCCGGGTACTACGGGCTGGTCTGGACCACTGATCACGCGTACACCTCGGCCGCGTTCGGATCCGCGCGGGTCGGGCTGGCGCGGTCCGATCGCGCCAGCGCGGTACGAGTACTCGACTCGGTCCCCGCCAGCTCCATCTACTTCACCCAGGCGCAGGTCGCCGCGATCGAGGCCAGGATCAAGCGGCAAGGCCAAGTCGAACCTCTTGACGTGATCGAAGCCGGTATGCGGCTGGCGGCGCTCGGGCTCGACGCCGAGCGGCGCGAGCTGATCGAGGCGGAGGTACTCGAAGCGGCTCTGGCCTGGACTCGGGCCGGCGCGGGCGCCTGGCCGGCCGGGCAGGCCGGTCCAGGCCGGCTGGGACGGCCGGATCCTTGGCCAGCGGCTGACCGAGCGGGAGCTGCGGCTCGGCCTGGAGCGGACCTACCGTGCGCTCGCCCATCTCGCCAAGCGCCCCGACGACCGGATCGCCCTGGTGGAAAAGGCGAATTCCGTCCGGCCGCGCACGTTCATCTGAAGCTGAAGGACCAGAAGTGACTACCCTCGCGTTCGCACCGGCCGAACAAGCGGCGCCCAGCCCGACCAGGGCAAGCCGACCGCTGACCAGGCTGGTCCGCTGGCGCAACACCCCGGAGCGCATCAGGGGACTGACCGCGCTGATCATTGTCCTTGCCATCGCGCTTGGCCTGATCATGAGCATGATCTTCAACAGCATCGCCTCGGGCGTCCGTGTCATCGGCAACCAGGCCGCGCCAGAGGTACGGGCCACGACCGACCTGTACTTCCGGCTCAACGACATGGACGCCCAGGTCGCGAACATCCTCCTGGTGGGCAGCAGCCGTAACCTCGGCGAGAGCCAGGCGCAGGCGGAGCAGACCTTCGCCAGCGACCGCGCCGCCGCCGACCGCGACCTCCAGCAGGCGGCCGCCGCGGCCGGCTCGAACCCGGCAGCGCAACGGGCCCTGCGCACGGTACTCGACGGTCTCGGCCGGTACGAACTGCTCGTCGGCCAGGTCGAGTACGCGGAAGCCACCGGGCCAAGCAAGCCAGGCCGGCCTCCGGCCGCAGCGCTGGCCGCCTACCGGACCGCGACCGACCTGCTCAGGACCGGCATCCTGCCGGCCGCCCGTAACCTGACCGCCGCTAACGGCGCCGCCCTCGACGCCACGTACCAGGGCAGGCACTCGCTTGCTCTTCGCGGCGTCATCTTCGTTTTGATCATCGGGCTCGCGCTGACCGGGCTATTGACCGGAACTCAGATGTTTCTCTCGGCCACGCACCGGCGGACGCTGAATCCTGCTCTCGCGGCCGCCACGCTGATCGCGGTGCTCCTCACTGCCCTGGGCGCCGCTTCCCTGGCGGCTCAGGCCAGCCACTTGCACGTGGCCAAGGACGAGGCCTTCGACTCGATCCTGGCCTTGTCGCAGGCCCGCGCCGTCAGCTACGACGCGAACGCCGACGAGAGCCGCTACCTGGTCGATCCTGGCCGGGCCACGCAGTACCAGAACTCGTTCGAAGCCGAGTCTTCCGAACTCGCGCAGGTGAAGACACCCGGCATCTTCGGTTACGACGGCGCGCTAGCCAGCGCGATCAAGGCGTACCGCGCCAGCAACGCCAACGTGGAGTTCGGCGGCTTCTTCGGCACGGAGTTCCGCAACATCACCTTCCCTGGCGAACGGGCGGCGGCCGAGAAGACCCTCTACGCCTACCAGGTCTACGAACGTTACGACCGCCACCTGCGCGCCCTCAACCAGCGCGGCGACCTGTCCGGCGCCATCGCCTTCGACACCAGCACCGCCCCTGGCAACTCGAACTGGGCGTTCTACCGCTACGACAAGGCCCTGGTCTCGATCATCACCATCAACCAGCGCGCCTTCACCCAGGCCATCACCGCCAGCGAGCACGGCACGACCGGCTGGACCGGCCTGATCCCCGGCGTAGCGGTCCTAGCTGCCCTGATCCTGGTACTAGCAGGCACCAGGTCCCGGCTAGCCGAGTACCGCTAATCGATCACTGGCCTCACCCGATGCGGTGTTGCGAACACTCACCGCAACGCTCAGGTCCCGCGGACGGCCTTCACTCCAGGGGAGCCGAATCCCTGGCCTGGAAGCTCGGCCGCTCGCCTCCCCCGTGCACGAGCAACGAGGCGCCGCTGACCTGAGCCGCCAGCGGAGAAGCGAGATACAGGCAAGCATCGGCCACATCCTGCGGCGTCGCCATCCGCCCGAGCGGCACCGACGCGGCGGCAGCGGCCATCGCCTCCGCGCCGCCGTAGTGCCCGGCCGAACTCTCGGTGCCGACCAGCCCGACTACGACCGTGTTGACCCGCACCTTCGGCGCCCATTCCATGGCCAGGCTGACTGCGAGGTGAGTCAGCGCCGGCCTTGGCGGCGCCGTAGGCGGCCGTGCCAGGGGAAGGCCTGGTGCCGCTGACGCTGCTGATCATGATGATCGACCCGCCGTCGCCTTCTTGCATGACGGCGTTAGCCGCCTGGGCGACGTGCAGCGGCGCGATCAGGTTCAGCTCGATGATCTTGGCGTGGAACCGGGGCGACGCGGTCGCGGCGGGCGCTGGGGGCGAGCCACCGGCATTATTGATCACCACGTCGAGCCGCCCGAACCGGTCGACCGCCGCCCCGATCAGGGCTCTGGCCTGATCGGGGTCGCGGACGTCAGCACGGAAAAACTCGGCCGGACTGGTGCCAGCCGGGGGCTCGGTGCGGCCGCAGACCAGCACCCGCGCGCCCGCCGCGAGGAACGCCGCCGCGATGCCCGCTCCGATTCCCCGGGTCCCGCCAGTCACCACCACCGCCCGGCCGGCGTAGTCCAGGCTGGTCATGGTCAGTACGCGGGCGCCATCGGGTTGGGCTCGGCGAACCTCGGCTCACCGTCGGTGTTCGAGTAGATCTCGTTTCCCTCGACAAAGGCGTGCCGCACCTTGCTGAGAACGTTAAGCGGGTCACCTGACCAGACCACCAGGTCGCCGTCCTTGCCGACCTCGATGGAGCCCAGCCGGTCATCGATGCCGACGATGCGCGCCGGGTTGATCGTCAGCGCCTCGATCGCGGTGTCGGCGTCGAGTCCTTCCCTGACCGCGAAGGCCGCCTGGTGGACGAGGAAGTGGATGGGAACCACGGGATGATCAGTCGTGATCGCGATGGTGACGCCGGCCTTGGCCAGGCGGCCGGGATTGGCCAGCGAGCGATTCCGCAGTTCGACCTTGGAGCGGCTGGTGAACAGCGGTCCGATGATCACCGGAATGCCCTTCTCGGCGAGCACGTCGGCGAGCAAGTGGGCTTCGGTGCCGTGATCGATGACCAGGTTGTACCCGAACTCCTCGGCGATCCGCAGCGCTGTGGCGATGTCGTCGGCCCGGTGGCAGTGCTGGCGCCAGGGGATCTCGCGCAGGAGCACCCTGGCCAGGGCTTCAAGCTTGAGGTCGCGGTCGACAACCTTGCGCTGGTCGGCTGGCTTATCTCGCTCGTTCTCGATCCTGGCCAGGTAGTTGGCCGCGTCGACAAAGGCTCCGCGGATCACTGCGGCCGTGCCGAGCCTCGTCGCGGGGGTACGGTTCTTCTCGCCCCAGACCCGCTTGGGGTTCTCGCCGAGCGCTGACTTCATGCCCGCCGGTGCCCTCAGCAGCATCTCGTCCACACTGCGGCCAAATGTCTTGAGTGCAGCGGTCTGCCCGCCAACCGGATTGCCTGAGCCGGGGTTGACGTTCACGGCGAGTACCCCGCCACTGATCGCGTCGCGGAACCCGATATCGGCCGGATAGATCGCGTCGATAGCGCGGACCTGCGCCATCACTGGGTCGGTCATCTCGTTGGTGTCGTTGCCGGCCCAGCCTTCGCCTTCTTCGTGGACGCCGACGTGCGCGTGCGCGTCAATGAAGCCAGGCAGCACCCACGAGCCTTCGGCGTCGATCACGGTGACGCCGTCAGGGATCTCGACGGCGGCCCCGACGGCGGTGATCTTGCCGTCCCGCACGAGAACGGTCCCGCCCTCGATCGGCTCGCCGGTAACCGGCACCACCCGAGCTCCAGTGATCGCCACCGCACCGCCCGCCATGCAGCCTCCTCATCCGCGCCCGCTTTTCTCAGATTCACACTAACGATCCCCGCCCCAGGGCCAGCACCCGGCCGCCCGTCGGGATCCTGGCAACAGTAATGCGGGGTTTACCGTTGCTGCGCAACAGTAATGCGGGGTTTACTGTTGCGCCTGCGCGGCCGGGGAAGGCCGCCCCGACGGTCAGCGGGCACCCGAGCGGCCGAGTACCAGGACTCCTGCGGTGGCGAACATTCCGCCGTTGCCCAGGACCACGCTGATCTCCGGGTCCACCTCAGCGGCGGCCTCGCCCCGAAGCTGACGCACCGCTTCGAGGATCGCGAACATCCCGTACATCCCGGTATGCGTATAGGAAAGCCCGCCACCATTTGTGTTCAGCGGCAGCATCCCGCCCGGCTCGGTGTTGCCGTCGCCGATGAAAGCGCCAGCCTCGCCCTTGGCCACGAATCCGAGCGCCTCGAGTCCGTAGATCGGCAAGTGCGCGAAGGCGTCGTAGATAATCAGGTGCTCGACGTCACCCGTGGTGATGCCCGCTTCGGCGAAGGCGGCGGCACCGGCCAGCCGCATCGCCCGCGACTCGGTGAAGTCGGCCATTTGCGAGATCATCGGGGTCTCCATGGACTCCCCGGTACCGAGCACGTGCACGGCCGGCTTGGGAAAGTCACCGGCCCGCGAAGCCGAGGTCACCACCAGAGCACCCCCGCCATCGGTCACCAGGCAGCACTCGAGCAGGTGGAACGGATAAGCCACCAGCCGGGAAGCGAGCACGTCGTCGACGGTGATCGGGTCGCGGAACATCGCCCGCGGGTTCTTGGCGGCCCAGCGGCGCTGAGCGACGGCCACGTAAGCGAGTTGCTCATGCGTCAGCCCGTAGTCCTTCATGTAGCGGAGAACGGGGATCGTGAACGCAGTGGTCGGGCCGAACGTCCCGTACGGCGCCTCGAACTGGCCAGGCGGCGAGGACAACCCCTGAGCGTAACGAGCGGCGCCGATCCTGGACCGCCCCGACTCGCCGTGCGTGATCAGCACGGTGCTCGCCTGGCCGGCCGCGATCGCGGCGGCCGCGTGCCTGACGTGCAGCAGGAACGAGGTACCGCCGACGCCGGTGCCGTCCATCCAGCGCGGCGTGATGCCCAGCGCGTGGGCGACCTGCACCGGCCCAGGCGCGCTGACCGTCGCGATGCCGTCGATGTCCCGCAGCGACAAACCCGCGTCGGCGACCGCGTTGACCGCCGCCTCAAGGTGCAGGCCAAGCGTGGAGTACCCGGGCAGCTTGCCGATCTCATTCGTTTCCGAAGCCCCGGCGATGATCGCACCCGTGCTCACGACACCTCCCCGGCCGGGACCGGCGCGAACACCGGCAAGCTGATCGACCCGCGCTGCTCGAACGTCACCCGCAGCGGCATGTCGAGCACGAGCGCCTCGGGCGTCTGGGGCACGCCGACGATGTTCGTCATCATCCGCGGCCCCTCGGCCAGTTGCACGACCGCGATCGCATATGGCCCGTCGGCTTCGAAGCCAGGCGCCGGGCGCTGATTGATCACGTATGAATACAAGGTCGCGTCCCCGCTGGCGGTAAACCATTCCACCCGCGTGGACCCGCACGACGGGCACACCGGCCGGGGATAGAAATACGCCTGCCCGCAGGAAACGCAACGCTGGAGCCGCAGCTCGCCGGCCGCGCAGCCATCCCAGAACGGCTGCGTCTCCGGCGTCGGCTCAGGCACAGGCTTCGCCTCGGACTTCGCCATGGCCTCAGGCCCGACGGCCGAGCGAAGGACCAAAGGACCGCTCGACCTGGTCAGCGAGGTCCTCGACCGGCCACGGGCCGGTGCCGATGACCCGGAGCACGGCCTCAGGGTTGTTGTAGAGCGAGACCTCGTAGCCGGCGGTGTGCACGATGCGGCCGTTGATCCATCCCGAGCGGTCACTCGCCAGGTAGGCGACGACCGGAGCGATGTTGTCCGGCGAGCGTTCATCGTCGGTAGCGATCCGCCCCCGGCGCCGGTCACTCGGCACGGTATCGGTCATCCGGGTAGAAGCACCGGGCGAGATCGCGTTCACCGTCACGCCGTACCTGGTCAGCGCGTTGGCGCAGGAGTAAGTGAGGCCGACGATCCCCATCTTGGCCGCCGCGTAGTTGGGCTGGCCGGGAGAACCGTGCAGCCCGGAGACCGACGTGAAGTTGATGATCCGGTGCTGCCCGCCGGCGTCGCCGAGCGACCGCCAGTGGATCGCGGCGAACTTGCTGGTGTTGAAAGAACCCTTCAGGTGGACCCGGATCACGTCGTCCCACTCCTGCTCGGACATATTGAAGATCATCCGGTCCCGCAGGATCCCGGCCGTGTTGACCAGCACGTCCAGCCGCCCGAACTCAGCGACCGCCGCCGCGATTAGTGCTTCAGCGGCGCCGTGATCAGACACGTCAGCGCCGTTCGCGGCGGCCTTGCCGCCGTCGGCGACAATCTCGGCAACGACGTCGGCGGCAGGCCCGGCATCGTGACCAGAACCGTCGACCGCCGATCCAAGGTCGTTGACCAGCACCGAAGCACCTTCGGCGGCCAGCAGCTTCGACACGGACCGGCCGATCCCGCGCCCGGCCCCGGTGACGACAGCGACCCGTCCATCAAGCGATCCCATGAGCAAGGCTCCCTATTACTAGAATGACCTTCTGGAATTAACTTCTAGCATGCTACGGACCGGCAGGGACAGATGCCTAGTGAGCTGACCGGCAAGCAGGCGGGCGGGGCCTGGCAGTGGAGCCGCACCAAGGAGACGCAGCGGGCACTGCTCGACGCGGCCCGCGACGTGTTCACCGAGCAAGGTTTCTCGACCGCCAGCATCGCGGACGTCGTCGAGCGGGCCGGATCGAGCGTGGGCAGCCTCTACCACCACTTCGGCGGCAAGAACGAGCTCTTCCTCGCCCTCTGGCAAGACCACCAGCAAGCACACGAGAAAGCAGCCAGCCAGGCCGTGGCCCAGGCCAGGGCAGCCGGCGAGCAGGATCCGGCTGTCCTCTTCTCCGTCGGCGCCCGCGCGTTCCTCGAAGGAAGCTGGCATCGCCGCGACCTGGCGATGCTGTTCGTCTCCGGCGATGGTCCGCCTGGGTTCGAACTGGTCAGGCGCGGCCGGGTGCACGAGTGGATCAGCCAGAACGACGCCTTGCTGAGGCTGGCCGACACCTCGCTTGACCGGCTCTACGCCGCGATCCTGACCTCACTGATCGGCGAAGGCGCCCGCGAAGTCGCCGCCTCGAGAAACCAGCGCCAGGCTACTCAGATTATCGACGCCGTGATCGAGTACGCCCAGCGTGTGATGGCCGGCGGCCCGGCCAAGCCCGCTTCCGCCGAGCGGCGCCGCTAACCCGGCGCACCGGTATCTGAGTACTGGCTACTCAGGTGCCGCACAGGCGGCGCGAGCTTGGGTGAGTCTCATGAAGAAATTTCTCCGCTGCCGGCGGGTGCTGCAAGTGCTGACCGTTCTTGTCGTGGCTTTCGGCGCGATCGGGACGGTGGTTCCCGACGCGAGCGCGATCAGCAGGCTCGTGTGCGCCTGGACGCCACTCACCCTGGTCAATGGCTGGCAATCAGCGAACAGCAGCTATGGCACCGGCGATCCGAGGTACTGCGTGGCGTACGGGATCGTGTATCTGTCCGGGTCACTCTCGCAGACCGGGAGCGGCAGCGATGAGTTCGCCGTGCTTCCCTCCCTGGCGGCGCCGACCAGCACGACCTACCTGAGCACTTACACCTTTGACGGCACCGCCGGAGTGCTGAGGATCGGCACTAACGGCGCTCTCTACGCTTTCGACGGCCAGGCCACGTCGTATACCTCGCTGGCGGGAATCTCGTTTCCGGCCGCCGGGTCTTTTCCGTCCGAGCAGCCGCTGGCACTGCAAAACGGCTGGCAGTCAGCCGACCCGGGCTACGGCATCTCGTACCAGGGCAGCTCCTAGCCGGGTGGTTTCCCGCTGAGACTGAATCTGAGTACCGGCTACTCAGGTGCCTGACCAGCCGCGCGAGTTTGGATGAGCCGATCCGATGATCAATCACTAAGAGGAGCGACTTGTCATGAAGAAATTTGGCCGGCCCCGGCGGGTGCTGCAAATGCTGGCAGTACTTGCCCTGGCCTTCGGCGCGATCGCTGCGGTGGTTCCCGCCGCCAGCGCGGGCATTGGCCGGGCCGGGTGCTCCTGGACCCCGTTCACCCTGGTCAATGGCTGGCAATCAGCGAACAGCAGCTACGGCACCGGGGATCCGAGCTACTGCGTGTCGTACGGGATCGTGTATCTGTCCGGCTCACTGTCACATAGCGGGAGCGGCGACGACGAGTTCGCCGTGCTTCCGCCCGCGGCCGCGCCGACCAGCACGACTTACCTGAGCACCTATACCTTTAGCGGCACCGCCGGAGCGCTGCGGATCGACCCGAACGGCGATCTGCTCGCTTTCGACGGCCAGGCCACGACGTACACGTCGCTCGCCGGAATCTCGTTTCCCGCCGCCGAGTCCTGGCCAGGCCGGCCGTCACTGCTGCCACTGCAAAACGGCTGGCAGTCGGCCGACCCGACTTACGGCACCGGAAGCCCGTCCTACCTCGTCAACCGGGGCATCGTCCACCTGTCCGGGTCCATGACCACCAACGGCATCACCCAAGCCGGGCAGTTCGCCCAGGAGCCGCCGGCCATCATGGCGGACACCTGCACCGAGACCTCTGTCTACACCTACGGCGGAAACGATGGCCTTCTGGCCATCAACGGGACCTCTGACGGGAACGGCCCCCTGTGGATACAGGACACGAGCGCTTCTCCCCCGGCCGGTCCTTACTCTGACTCATTCACCTCGCTGGCCGGCGTGGCCTACCCGGCCGCCGGCGCGGCGTGGCAGCAGCTGAGCATTATCAACGGCTGGTGGAACAGCGAAGACAACTGCTTGAACCACAACGCGAGCTACTACACCCAAGACGGGGTCGTGTACCTGAACGGATTTCTAGGAAGTGTGCCGGCCGACGGCTGCGAGTTCGCCATCCTGCCGCCCGCGGCCCGGCCAGCGCACACGCTGTACCTGATCGCCAACGCCGAAGGACTGCCCATCGCTGACCTCGAGATCAGGCCGGACGGAACGACCTGCGCCTGGAGCAACGGCGGGAACGATAACGGCTGGAACAACGGCGGTGCCGACGGTACCTACCTCTCGCTGGGCGGCATCTCGTACCAGGCCACCTCCTAGCCGGGTGGTTTCCCGTTGACCCGGCAGGTCACCGGTCCGCCCGGCCCATTGCCCGAGCGGACAGGGACCGGCCGGGGGCAGGCGCGCACGGCCCGGTGCATTGGTGCTCCGGTCAGCATCGAATGGAACGCCCCGATGCCGATCGCGAACATGACGCCCACAACCGCCACCGTTACCAGCCCGCTCACCGCCGGCCGCGATTCCCGCCAGGGCACCCTCGTGACCAGCCACGCGCCAAGCAGCGCGATCGGGCCGAGCACCGGAACATAGAACCTGGCCAGCTGCAAGGTGGTACCAAACGGCACGGCGGTCCACGTGTACGCCGAATATAGGCCCCACACCGCGATCCAGGCCGCGAAGAGCGAAACTCCAACCGCCAGGTCTCGCCCGGCGTCGAGCCGCGCGGGGCCGGCCACACCAGCGCGGGCCAGCCGCCCGCCCATCCAGACGATCGCGACCAGCCCGAGTACCAGTACCGGCATCGCCTGCAGCAGGTGAGCCGGAAGGTACCTGAGGTTCAGCGGGATGGCACTGAGGCCGAACTGGATCTCGCCCGGTCGGTACCCGGTTGTCAGCGGTCCGCCGTAAACCAGGTCATCGAAGCCGCCCACAAACGCGAAGAACGGGGCGACAGATCCGAGCCACCACCAGAGCGCGTCGCCTGGCAGCCACCCCGGCCGCCGCCAAGCCGCCGCCAGAACCGCGACGACCGCGCACCCGAGCACGACAACGTCGGTGTACCTGGTGAACGTCGCCGCCTCCAGGGCAAAGAACCCGAGCAGCCCGACGACCGTCCGCCGCCTCACTGTCGCCTCGCTTGCCAGCACCGCCCACAGCAACGCCCCGCTGCCCGCCGCGATCAGCGAGGCATCGGTGAACGTAGGCATGTAGTCCCGCCACCCCCAGAGCATGGCCGCCCCGGCCGAGCAGTAGAGCCCCACCGCCGCCGCCCCGCCGAACCGGCCGAGCCAGCGCCGCGCCCCGGCAAACAAGCCGATGCAGCCGAGCGCGCCGTAAAACAGCTGGTCCCACCGGATGATCCCGAGCCATTGAAAGATCGCCGCCAGGAAGGGGAATCCCGGATCCTTCTCGCTGATCCACCGGCCGTTGGCCAGTCGCACCCACTGCGGGATCGCCAGCGCGACGCCGGGGGGCTCATTGATCCGGTTATAGCGCTGAAGCTGGAGGGCGAGCGCGTGCGCCTGCGCGGCAGAAAGACTCAGGAAATGCCCGTCCGTCATGGCGATGATCGAGCCCTGGTAGGCGTAGTCATCCGGTTCAGGCAGGAACGTCGCGGTGCGCAAGATCACCACGCAGAGCACGACGAAGGCGGCCACGGCCACCGCGATCTCCGCCAGATCCCAGAGATCCACCTGCCAGCGCCCCCGGCCGCGAATATCCCGTACCCGCTCGGCCGGCGGACCGGGCGCCGCCGTGATGTTCGCGCTCATGTCCTCAAGAACGTACCGGTGCGAGAGCTGAGTTCCGCAAGCAGCACCAGGCCCCCAGCGCCTTGACAACGCCGACCGCGATGCGGTCTGATCAGATCTAGAATGGGATTCTAAGATTGCGCCGGTCTGAGGAGGTACCCATGGATCTTGACCTTGGCCCGGAGATCGCTGAGTTCCGTACGGAGACGCGCGAGTGGATCTCCTCGAATGCCCCGGACGGCCTCGCCGGGCTCGCGGACTGGAACATGGCGGTCACGGCCGGCGGCTACCGGGGCGAGGAACTCGGCATCGCCGCGAAAGATCCCAAGTACGGCGACTGGGAGTCGCGCCTCGCGGACGCCCGGCTGATCTGCCCGCAGTGGCCGGCCGAGTTCGGCGGCCAGGGCCTGGACGGCGTCCGACTCGCCGTGCTGAATGAGGAGTTCCACGCAGCCGGGGTTCCCCGCGTGCGCCGGGGCATGGGCGAAAGCCTCGTCGGCCCCTCCATCATCGTCCACGGTACTGACGAGCAACGGGCATTTTTTCTGCCAAGAATCATCAGCGGGCAGGACGCCTATTGCCAGGGGTTCTCGGAGCCAGACCACGGCTCCGACCTCGCCGGCGTGGAAACGAAGGCCGAGGTGGACGGCGAAGAGGTCGTCATCACCGGCACCAAGGTGTGGACGTCGGGAGCATCCCGCGCGAACATGATGTTCGCCTTGTGCCGCAGCGATCCTGACGCACCCAAGCACGCGGGCCTGTCCTACATCCTTTTCCCCTTCAAAGAGCCAGGCGTCACCTACCAGCCGATCAGGCAGCTCTCGGGGGCCAGCGAGTTCTGCCAGGATTTCATCAACGGCGTCAGGGTCCCGCTGTTCAACGTGATCGGCGGCCTGAACAACGGCTGGAAGGTCGCGATGACCACCCTCAGCCATGAGCGCGGCGGTGCCGTCACCACGGCGCACCTGGGCTTCGAGCGGGAATTCTGGGAGCTGGTCGAAACCGCGCGCAAGCACGCGAAGAACACCGACCCTCTGGTCCGCCAGGACCTGGCCCGTGCGTACACCAGCGTCCAGATGATGCGGTTCAACGGGCTGCGCACGCTGGCTCAGGCCGCCGAGGCCCGGTCCCCTGGCCCGGAGTCCTCGATCACCAAGCTGCTGTGGAGCGAGTACCACAAACGGCTCGGCGAGGTCGCGATCGGCATCGTGGGCACCGACGCCCTGGTCAGGCCGGACGGCCCTAAGTACCCGACGACCGAATGGCAGAACGTGTTCCTGTCCGCGAGGGCCGGCACGATCTACTCGGGCACCAGCGAGATCCAGCGCAACATTATCGCCGAGCGCGCCCTCGGATTGCCCAAGGAGCCGCGAACCCCGCCGGGCAATGGCAACCGCTGAGGAGCTGGTAACACCGGCCAGGCTCGCCGAGTTCTTCGCGCCGCGCAGCCTGGCCGTGGTCGGTGCCTCAGATACCTCGGGCTGGGCCGGTTCCTGCTCGCCAGCGCGGGAGCGGCCGGGTACGAAGGCCCGCTGATCCCGGTCCATCCCGTGCACGAGACGGTGTTCGGCCGGCCGGCCGTGCGGAGCCTGCGGGACCTGGCCGAACCGGTTGACCTGGCGTTCATCATGGCCCCGCTGGAAGCCGTCGAAGACGTGCTCGACGACGCCGGCGCCGCCGGGGTCCGCGGAGCCGTCGTGCTGGCGTCCGGGTACCGCGAGGTCGGCGCGGACGGGCAGTTGCTGCAGGACCGGCTGGTCGCCAGGGCCGCCAAGCACGGCATCACCGTGCTCGGCCCCAACTGCCTCGGCTTCCTTAACGCGCACGCGCGAGTGGCGCCGTTCGCGCTGACCATTCCCTTGCCGTTGCTGGCCGGCCCGGTCGGCATCGCGCTGCAGTCGGGGGCGCTCGCCAGTGTCCTGCTCAGCTTCGCCAAGGCCCACGCGATCGGGGTGAGCACGCTCGCCTCGCTGGGCAACGAGGCCATGATCAGCACGACCGACGTGGTCGACTACCTGGTGCGGGACGAGCGGACCAGGGTGATCGCGCTGTTCCTCGAGCAGATTGGCGATCCGGCGGCGTTCGCCTCGGCGGCGGCCAGGGCCGAGCAGGCGGGCAAGCCGATCGTGGCGCTCAAGGTCGGCTCGAGCCAGGCAGGCAGCGCCGCCGCGCTCGCTCACACCGGGTCGGTGGCGGGCGACGACGCCGTCGTCGATGCGGCGCTGCGGCAGCTCAACGTGGTCAGGGTTCGCAGCATCGAGGAACTGCTTACCACTGCCGCCGTGCTCGGCTATTCGCGCTGGCCGGCCGGAAGGCGGATGGGCGCGGTCACCACGTCGGGCGGTGCCTGCGACCTGATCGCCGACCGGGCGGCGGGCCTGGGAATCGAGCTGCCGCCGTTCTCCCCGTCGGCCGCGGCCGCCATCGAGCCGCTCCTGCCGCCCTTCGCAGAGGTACGCAATCCCCTCGACGTGACCGGCTACTTCCTCGCCAACCGGCGCACCGCCGCCCTGACCCCGGTCGACGCCGCCCTTGATCAAGCCGTCGCCGATCCCGGCCTGGACTTCGTGCTCTACGGGGGCCTGAGCCTGCCCGATGCGAGGCCGGCGGACGAGCCGACGGCCCGCATGCTCGAAGAACGGGTCGCCTGGCTGGCCGGGCGGATCGCGGCCGCGCCGGTGCCGGTGATCCCGGTCAGCTCGACCTGCGTGGACCTGTCCGAGTACGGCCGGAGGCTGCTCGGGGACCACGGGGTGCAGGTCCTTGGCGGCATTGATCTCGGCGTTCAGGCGATCGGCAACGCTCTGCGGTGGGTTGAGGGGCAGGGGCGGGCGGCTGGGTGGGTCCCGGCGACGGTCAGAACACCCGCCCCGTGGTCGGCTGGCGCGGCGTGGCCAGAGGCCGCCGGAAGAAATTTGCTGATGGAATTTGAAGTTCCGTTGGTTCCGCTGGAGCTGGTTGCCTCGGCGGACGAGGCGGTGCGCGCGGCGCAGGCGCTCGGGTTCCCCGTGGCGGTCAAGATCTCGTCGGCTCAGATCGCCCACAAATCAGAACTCGGGGCGGTCGCGCTCGGGCTGCGGAGCGGCGCCGAGGTCGCCGAAGCGTACGAGCGGGTGCTAGCCGCGGCCGGCGGGCTTCCCGTGGACGGCGTGACGGTTTCCGCGATGCGGGGTGGCGGGGTTGAACTGCTGGCCGGGGTGACCGTTGATCCGATTTTCGGGCCGGTGCTGGCGGTGGGGCTCGGCGGGGTCTGGGTCGAGGTGCTGCGGGACGTGAGCTTGCGGGTGCTGCCGGTGGACTCCGGTGAGGTACTGCGGATGCTGGCCGAGCTGCGCGGGGTCGAGTTGCTGCGGGGCGCGCGCGGTCAGGCTGCCGCTGACCTGGACAAACTCGCGGCAGTGATCGTCGCCGTCGGTGCGGCGGCGCTGTCGCTCGGGTCCGCGCTGCGGTCACTGGAGATCAATCCGTTGTGGGTAAATGGCGTCCAGATCGAGGCGCTCGACGTACTGGTCATTACCGAGGAGCAGAGATGAAGCTGGCGATGAGTCCTGAGCAGGTTGAGCTGCGGGAGTCGGTGCGGCGGTTTCTGGCTGACCGGGCACCGCTGACGCGGGTCAGGGAGCTGATGGCGGCCGATGATGACTCGACCGACCCGCTGGTCTGGGCGGCGGCGGGCAGCCAGCTCGGGTTGCCGGGCATCGCGATTCCCGAGGAGTACGGCGGGGCCGGGTTCAGCTTCACCGAGCAGGCGATCCTTCTCGAGGAACTTGGCGCCGCCCTCTATACCGGGCCTTACCTGGCCAGCGCGGTGCTCGCGGCGACCGCCCTGCTGACCTCGTCCGACGAGGCGGCCAAGCTTGAGCTGCTGCCGGGGATCGCCAGCGGGGAGACGATCGCGACGGTCGCGTTCACTGAGGACGACGGGTCCTGGGAGCCTTCCGCAATCCGGCTTACCGCCATGAAGGGGGCAGGGGAGGCGGGCGGGGGAGCGGGGTGGCTGCTCGACGGGAGCAAGAGCTTTGTGCTTGACGGCAGTACGGCCAGCTTGATCCTGGTCTTCGCGCAGGCCGAGGGCGGGCTTTCGCTGTTCGCCGTAGACGGAGCCGCGTCCGGGCTTGGGCGCAAGCCGCTGGCGGCGCTTGACCAGACCAGGAAGCTGGCTCGGCTCGAATTCGGCTCGGTCCCGGCCCGGCTCGTCGGCTCGCCGGGCGACGGGGCCGCGATCCTGGCCAAGGTGCTTGACGTCGCGGCGATCGCGCTGGGGGCCGAGCAGCTTGGCGGAGCGCAGCGGGTGCTTGACATGGCGGTGGAGTACGCGAAGATCAGGCACCAGTTTGGCCGGCCGATCGGCAGCTTCCAGGCCATCAAGCACAAGTGCGCTGACCTGCTGCTCGAGGTTGAGTCGCTGCGTTCGGCGGTGCTCTACGCGTCGGCGGCCGTAGCCGAGGACTCGCCCGAGGTGCCGGCGCTCGCCTCGCTGATCAAGGCGCTCGCCTCGGACGTGTACTTCCACGCCGCCGCCGAGAACATCCAGATCCACGGCGGCATCGGCTTCACCTGGGAGCACGACGCTCACCTGTACTTCAAGCGGGCCAAGGCCAGCGAGCTGTTCCTCGGCGACAGTAACTACCACCGGGAGCGGCTGGCGACCAGGATCGGGGTCTAGCTCACCGGTACCGGCGTCCCAAGCTCGGTGAGCAAGTCGATCGAGTAAGCGATCGGGTCGGCCTTCGGTGCAGGTGACGGTCGTGCGGGTTGGCACGACCTTGTTCGGCGCGAGCGAGTTGACCGCGATGTTGTCGTCGTACAACTCGGCGGCGAGACCGGTCGAGAACCGCTCGATCGCGGCCTTGCACATGCCGTAGACGGTGCCGCCCCGGCCGGCCCTGGCGTTGGGCGGGAACTGCGGGTGCACAGCGGCGATGGACGAGATGTTGAGGATCCAGCCGGCGCCGTGTTCCCGCAGGCCGGGCAGGACCAGCGTGGACAGGTGAAACGGCGCCTGCACTTGCACGTCGAACATCAGCGCGTACTGCTTGGGGGTAAAGTCCTCGACCCGGCGGAAATAGGTCACCGCCGCGTTGTTGACCAGGATGTCAGGGGTACCGAGCTGGCGGGCGGTCTCGGCGACGAGGAACTCACGGTCCTCGGGCTTGGCCAGGTTCGTCGCGATGGCGAAGGCGGTCCCGCCCGCTGCCCTGATCTGATCGGCGGTCTCGCCGATGGTTCCCGCGAACGGGGCGGCGCCTGGATCCGCGCTACGCGCGGCGACCGCCACGGCGGCGCCTTCGGCGGCGAACCGCCTGGCGATCTCCGCGCCGATGCCGCGGCTGGCACCCGTGACGATCGCGATCTTTCCGTCAAGCAGGCCCATAGCTGGCTCCCTGTGTCTTGGCGCGTCGGACGCGGCGCGGCCTCCAATTCTAGAACGGGATTCTGGTACAAGTAAGGCTGATCTGCGAGGATCGCGCCATGGGCTACGTCATCGCGCAAGTCAACCTGGGGCGGCTGGTCGCGCCGCTTGAGAGTCCCCAGCTGGCGGACTTTGCGACCCGCCTCGACTCCGTGAACGCGGCGGCCGACGGGGCACCCGGATTCATCTGGCGATTGCAGACCGAGGAAGGCAACGCGACGGCGCTGCGCGCGTTCGAAGCCGACGCCGAAGGAGCCGATGGCGGCATCCTGCTCAACATGTCCGTCTGGGAGACGGTCGAGGAACTTGCCGCCTACGTGTACGGCGACTCGCACTTGCCAGTGCTGCGGCGGCGGCGCGAGTGGTTCGAGCGGATGAAAGAGGCTTATGCGGCCGTGTGGTGGATCCCCCGCAGCCAGGTCCCGACGATCAGCGATGCTGAGGACAGGGTCGAGCACCTGCGTGCCCACGGCCCGACCCCGTATGCGTTCACTCTCCGCGAGCACTTCCCGGCACCAGCGTCCGGCAGCCCCCGCCAGCCCGAGCCGTCGCACTGAGCGGTCAGCATCGATGGGCCATCGTTGCGGTTGCTCGCCCCGGCCGAGCAACATCTATGCGACATCGTTGCGGATTCCACATCCTCCCTGTCCGTTTAGCTGAGCCTGGACTGCCGCGTAGCTGGCGCTGGCCGGCGGAGCGGCGGCGCATTGACAGGCCGGCGGCGCGGCTACGAGAATACGCAGCTAGAAGAACATTCTAGAACTGGATTCTAGCGGCGGCCCGGAGGGCAGGATGGCACTCGACTACAGCTTGATCGGCGTCAGCGGCGAGCCGCAGGAGCGGACCTGGACCTCGAAGGACGCGCTGCTCTACGCGGTGGGCGTGGGGGCCGGGCTTGGCGAGCCGCTGAGCGAGCTTGAGTTCACTACCGAGAACTCTGAGGGCATCACCCAGCAAGTGCTTCCCACTTATGGTGTGCTGATCTCCCAGGCGTCTACTGGCAGGAACCTCGGCGACTTCGACCGCGCCATGCTGGTACACGCCGAGCAGTCATTTGAGTTGCACCGGCCGCTGCCGGCGGCCGGAACGGTGCGAACGGTCGCGACCGTGACCGGCATCTACGACAAGGGCTCCGGGGCGCTGGTCGTGACCGAGAGCCAGGCGGTCGACGCCACCACTGGCGAACCGCTTGTGACCGCCAGGGGGAGCACTTTCATCCGGGGCGAGGGCGGCTTCGGCGGCGACCGCGGACCGCGCGACGACTGGGCTCGCCCCGACCGGGCCGCTGATCAGGTAGTGACCTACGAGACCAGGCCAGAGCAAGCGCTCATCTACCGGCTGTCTGGTGACCGCAACCCGCTGCACGTTGACCCAAAGTTCGCGGCGCGCGGCGGATTCAGCCGGCCAATCCTGCACGGGCTCTGCACTTACGGGGTGACCGGGCGGGCATTGCTCCATACGTTGTGCGGGTCGGATCCGGCGCGTTTCCTGGCGATGTCCGGGCGCTTCAGTCATCCGGTATATCCGGGAGACGCGCTGGTGGTGTCGATGTGGGTGCCAGCCGAGGGCGATGAGGCACTGTTCCAGACCGCGACCGAGAACGGGACGATCGTGATCGACCGAGGCCGGCTGCGCTTCCGCCCTGAGTAATTAGCTTTTTGCGCGGCGGGCGATCCGGCATGATCGGACTCGCGGACCGGTCAGCTCCTGGCCGTGGCGCTGGTCGCCGGAGCAGCCGGCATTTTCTTCACCACCGCCTACATCGTGTACCTGCCGGACCTGGTACGCCCCGATGACCTGCTCGAAGGCAACGCGAAGCTTTCCGGCAGCCAGTCGGTGGCCTCGATCAGCGGCCGCGGACTGGCCGGCGTCGCGGCGGCACGGCACCGCTCGGCGCCCTGCTCGCCGGCGTGCTTGGCACCGCACTCGGAGTCCGGCAGGCACTGTGGGTACTGGTCGCCGTCTTCGCGCTGTCCGGCTTGCTGCTATTTACCCGCCCCATCCTCAGCCGCCGGGATCTGCCTGCCAACCCAGAGTTCTAGATCTATAAACTTGATGCTGGATCTAGAACTGGATATCCTCACGGCGTGGCTAACGCTAACTTGCCAAGACTGATTCCTACTGGCACTTGCTGGTGCGGTTGTGGTACGGAAGCGAGCATCGGCTCGTTCTTCGCTAAGGGTCACGACAAGATCGCAGAGGCCGCCCTGCTCGCAGTCGAGTACGGTGGCGCCGTCGCTCAACTGCTTTACCGGCACGGCTACGGGGCTGGTTCCTCCGTGACCGATGACGCCGTCCGCAATGGCGGATGGCTGCGTTGCCCGAAGCCCGGCTGTAAATATTGCGGAACACCGAGCAGTGTCCGCACGCATCAGCGCAGAGAGACTCACTAGGAGGCTGCATGGCTACGCTCGACCGACCGTCGGTTGAGTACAGGACACCAGCCGACCTGGTCCGTGACGTCCAGCGCGGAGTACTCCGGGTACCTCCGTTCCAGCGCGGCCTCCGATGGGAGCCTTCCGACGTTACCAAGTTGTTTGACAGTCTCTACAGAGGCTTCCCGATCGGGAATCTCTTGCTTTGGCGCCGGTCAGCACCTAAGCAGCGCCTGACGATCGGCCCGGTTAACATCGATGCACCGGAAACAGAGTTCGCGCTCTGGGTAGTCGATGGTCAGCAGCGCATTACTAGCATCGTCGGATCACTAATGGAGGCTGACAAGACAACCGACCCCCGCTTCCGGATCTACCTTGATCTCGACTCTGGGGCGTTCCGGAGCATCGGCATACGCCAGGAACCTCCCGCAACGTGGGTTCCGGTTAGTCTTCTCTACGAGACAGTCGCCCTGATCCGCTGGATGAGAGCCAATGTCGACGCGCTCTCTGAAGACCAAATCGCACTCGCCGATCAGGCCGCAAAGGCTATCCGTGAATACCAGATTCCCACTTACGTGGTCGACTCCAATGACGAGGCGGCGCTAGTCGAGATTTTTACTCGTATGAATGACACGGGTAAGCCCTTGACCAAAACCGAGTCTTTTTCGGCCCTGCACTCAGGACTTGCCGGCAGCCAGCCGACGGACCTCCAGAGCATCGGCCGTATCCCGATGGAGCTTGGTTTCGGGCAACTGGATGCCAGGCTGGTACTCCGATGCCTGCTCGCCTATCGTGGTGGCGATATCTTTCGAGACGACTTCCATCAGGAATTCGAGTCAGAGAAAGACCGAATTGACACCTTTACCGAAGTCGGGATTCTACTGCACAAGGTAGTCACTCTCATGCAGGGAGAAATCGGAATTCCGCATGTAAAATTGCTTCCTTACTCTCACGTCATACCTATTCTTGTCCGCTTCATGCGAATACACGACGAGCCGAGTAATCGTGTGGCGGTATTGTTGCGCCGCTGGGTATGGCGCAGCGCGGTCGCCGACACACGAGTGCGAGGCGTGAGCGTGAGCGATATCAGGCATCAGGTCGCCGCTGTGGATGACGAGACGGCCATCGCGGCTGCGCACACTCTGCTGAGGCTAACTGCGGCCGTCTCCAGCTTTGAGGTAGATCTGACCAAGACTCACCTTAATCACGCGATGTCCAAGCTCAACATCCTCGGCCTCTTTTCCGCCGGCCCGCTCGATCCGGACACTGGGCAGTCAGTAGATATCCGTATTCTTCTTTCCGACGGAAATCCTCTGCGCCAGATAGTTGGCGAACGATCTGGTCATTACGCTCGCTCAATGGCCAACAGGGCCATCTTGGCAGGCAGTCGGTCGCGTTCCATCAAGAATTCGCTGGCTATGGCACCTTCGGAAATTACGGAAAGTCATCTGATCAGCGAACTTAGTCAGAGCCTACTTGCCAGAGGCTCGGACGAAGATTTCCTCCAAGCGCGCGCGGCGACGGTGTCAGCCCACATACAAGCTCACGTAGATCAGATGGCCGAATGGGGCGCCAGGGACGGCCGATCAATTTCCGACATTATTCGCTCGGTCGCATAAAATGTCCGACTACGTCGAGGCTCAGGTCCAGCTGCACGGGCGCCACGTCGGCGTGCTGCGATACCGAATGGGCGGATCATCCTTTGATTATCAAGACGATTTGACCGCGCCGGGCCATCGAACGTTGGGGCAGATCTTCGAAGACGAACCCAGAAAACGTCTAAGCGTCCGCACTGGTCTGCCGCCGTGGTTCGCGAATCTGCTGCCCGAAGGGGAACTGCGAAAGCAGATCATGCGCGAGATGGGCGGCTACGTGCATGATTTTACCCTCCTGCTGCGTCTTGGCGCTAGCTTGCCAGGGGCTGTGACCGTACGAGGCGAGAACGAGCCGATTGGCGACCCGCTTGAGAATGACGATTCCGACATCGCGAGCCCAGACCACCCCATCAGACATTCGCTGGCCGGAGTACAGCTTAAATTCTCGGTTCGCGGTAGTCATCTCACTTTTCCGGCGAGCGGGGAGGGCGCATGGTGGATCGCCAAGCTTCCCGATCGCAGCCTGAAAGACTTGTCCCTCAATGAATACCTTACGATGCGCTGGCTGCAGAATTCGGGCATGAACGTGCCGCGAGTACAGCTCGTCCCGGCATATTCAGTGCATGGACTTACGGAAGGTTTGGTAGATCGTGATGAGCTGGTATATCTAATCGAGCGCTTCGATCGACGTGCCGACGGAAGCGTCCACGTCGAAGACTTCGCTCAGGTAGCCGATGTCGCGCCGAAGTTCAAGTACAGCGACTCGGGAGTCACCTACGACAGCATGGGCAGAGGTATCTCTGACCTCCTGGGTATCGTCGGTTTTCTTGAGTACGTATCGCGACTGACAGCGATGATCATTGCTGGTAACACAGATGCGCATATAAAGAATTGGGCTTTGATATACCTCGACGGGCAAACCCCGTCATTGAGTCCAGTTTACGACTTTCATTCTCTGACGCTATATTCGAGATACCGGTTCAGCCCGCTTGCGCTCAGCCTCGACGGCGAGACCTTGCCCGGCGGGATACGCTTCGATAATTTCCGGCGTCTTGCCGAGCAAGCTGGCTGTGATCCGGAACGGTCGGTCCAGACCGTTCGGCAGACGGTTGCGGACATGCGAGCGGCGTGGGCGGGGGATTTGAAGAAGGAAGCAGACGCCCGCGCTCCCGCACTAGCGCAGCATTACCTCCAGCGTCTCGCGACCTTGCCGATCTGCCGTGACTGATGAGTGGCAGGCTGGCCTTCGCGCGAGGCGTGTTAGCCTGCCGAGCAAGCGCTTGGTTCTTAGTCACTGAAGGCGGCGGCGTGGGGATAGAAGTCAGTGCCAGCGGAGGCGTCGCTGAGGTGGTGATCGACTTTCCGCCGGTGAACGCGCTGCCGGTGCAGGGGTGGTTCGACCTGGCTGACGCGATAACGGCGGCCGGGGAGGACCGGGAGGTCCGGTCGGTGGTGCTGGCGGCGACCGGGCGCGGGTTCTGCGCCGGGGTTGACATCAGGGAGATGCAGCGGACCAGCGGGCATGACGCGCTGATCGGGGCCAATCGCGGTTGTTTCGCCGCGTTCGCGGCGGTATATGAGTGCGCGGTTCCCGTGGTTGTGGCGGTGCAGGGGTTCTGCCTCGGCGGCGGCGTGGGGCTAGCCGGAAATGCTGACATCGTGGTGGCGAGCGAAGACGCCACGTTCGGACTGCCTGAGGTGGACCGGGGCGCTCTCGGCGCGGCGACTCACCTGTCGAGGCTGGTGCCGCAGCAGCTGATGCGGACCATGGTCTATACCTGCCGTAGCGTGCCCGCCGCCGCGCTGCACGCGTTCGGCAGCGTGCTCGAAGTGGTGCCCAAGGACCAGCTGGGGGCAGCGGCCCGAGCGGTCGCTGACGAGATCGCCGGGAAGAACGGCGACGTCATCCGGCTGGCGAAGCAGTCGCTCAACGGGATCGACCCCGTGGACGTGCGGCGCTCCTACCGCTACGAGCAGGGGTTCACGTTCGAGCTGAACTTGTCGGGGATCTCCGATCAGGCCAGGCAGGAGTTCGTCGACCGGAAAGGCCAGCCTTGAAGTTGCCGAAGGCGCGGGGGGTGCGGGGGGTCGTCCCCCCGCCAAAGAGGCTGACCGACCGGGTGCTCAGCATCGAGGACGTGGCCGCTGAGATTACCTCAGGCATGACGATCGGGATCGGCGGGTGGGGATCACGCCGTAAGCCGATGGCACTCGTGCGGGCGGTTGCGCGCGCCGGCGTGAAAGACCTCACCGTGGTGTCCTTTGGCGGACCTGACGTAGGACTGCTGATCGCGGCCGACGCGGTGCGGCGGGTAGTCGCCGGGTTCGTCTCGCTTGACTCGATCCCGCTCGAGCCGCACTATCGGCGGGCCCGGCAGGCCGGCGCGGTCGAGCTGACCGAACTCGACGAGGGCATGATGCAGTTCGGACTGCTGGCGGCTACTCAGCGGCTGCCCTTCCTGCCGACGAGGGCCGGGCTCGGATCCGATGTACTGCGAATTAATCCGCAGCTCAAGACCGTCCGGTCGCCCTATGACGATGGCGAGGAACTTGTCGCCGTGCCCGCGTTGCGGCTTGATGTCGCGCTTGTGCATCTGAATCGCGCCGATGCGGGCGGGAACGCGCAGCATCTCGGGCCCGATCCGTACTTTGACGACCTGTTCTGCCTGGCCGCTGACCTGGCCTTCGTCTCCTGTGAGCGGATCGTGCCTGCCGGGACGCTCGCGGAGACCGGGCCGCCGCAGTCGATGCTGGTCAACCGGGCGATGGTGGCCGGAGTGGTGGAGACAAGGAATGGGGCGCACTTCACCTCGTGCGTGCCCGATTACGGCCGGGACGAGGCGTTCCAGACCGCGTACGCGAAGGCGGCGGGCGGCGAGGACAGCTGGGCGCTGTTCCGGTCGAGATACCTGGACGGGGACGAGGCTTCATACCAGGAGGCGGTCCGTCATGACTGACGTGACCTTGGCTGAGATCTGCATCATGGCCTGCGCGGAAGCTTGGCGCGGCGACGGGGCGATCCTGGCCAGCCCGATGGGGCTCGTTCCCTCGCTCGGAGCCCGGCTGGCCCGGCTCACGTTCTCTCCTGACCTCCTGGTCACCGACGGCGAGGCCATGCTGCTCGACGCCGAGGACAACGTCGAGGGCTGGATGCCCTATCGCGACGTGCTGCGGCTGGTGGCGACCGGACGGCGGCACATGATGATGGGGGCCGCCCAGCTCGACCGGTACGGCAATCAGAACATCTCTGCCATCGGCGCCTGGGCCAAGCCGAAGGCCCAGCTTCTTGGCGTACGAGGGGCGCCGGGGAACACGATCAATCATCCGGTCAGCTACTGGGTACCCAAGCACTCGCCGCGGGTCTTCGTCGAGCACGTTGACCTGGTGTGCGGCATCGGTTACGACCGGATGCCGCCAGCCTTCGAGCTCAGGCGCGTGGTGTCCGACAAGGCCGTGCTCGACTTCGAGACCCCCGATCATTCAATGCGGCTGCGGTCGGTGCATCCGGGCGTCACCGCCGAGGAGGTCCAGGAGCTGACCGGATTCCCGCTGGTGATCCCGGCCGCCGTCGGCAGCACTCCGGAGCCGACCGGAACCGAGCTGGCGCTGATCAGGGAGCGGCTTGACCGGGCCGGGCTGGCCGCGAGGGAAGTCGGGTGAGCAGCCCGCCCGTCAGGACGGCGCTGACCGAGCTGGCCGGCATCAGGTACCCGATCGTGCAGGCAGCTATGGGTTACGTCGCTGGCACCAGGCTCACGGCGGCTACCTCAGCCGCCGGGGGCCTTGGCATCATCGCTTCGGCGACCATGAGTCTTGACGAGCTGCGTGAGGCGATCAAGGGGGTCAAGACGAGGACCTCGGCCCCGTTCGGCGTCAACGTGCGGGCGGACGCCGCCGACGCGCGCGAGCGCATCGACCTGATCATCGTCGAGCAGGTGCCGGTCGCCTCGTTCGCGCTCGCCCCGAAACCGGACCTGATCGCCCGGCTGCGCGACGCCGGCGTAGTCACGATCGCCTCGGTCGGCGCCAGGCGGCACGCCGAGAAGGTCGCCGCCTGGGGCATAAGCGCGGTGATCGCGACCGGCGGCGAGGGCGGCGGGCACACCGGGTCCGTGCCGACCAGTCTGCTGATTCCGCAGGTCGTGGACGCGGTGGACATCCCGGTGATCGCGGCGGGCGGTTACTTCGACGGACGGGGACTGGTCTCGGCGCTGGCTTACGGCGCGGCCGGGATCGCCATGGGCACCAGGTTCCTGCTTACTTCCGACAGCCCGGTCGCGGACGCGGTCAAGCAGGTCTACCTGGACAGCGACGTCACCGGGACGGTGGTCACCACCAAGGTCGATGGCGTGCCGCACCGGGTACTGCGCACGCCGCTGACCGAGCGGCTTGACCAGGCCGGGCGGCTCACCGGGCTGGCGAGGTCGGCCAGGGCCGCGAACGCGTTCCGCGCCGTGTCCGGGCTCAGCTGGCGCGAGCTGATCACGCAGGGCCGGGCGATGCGGCATGACGCCGGGCTGACCTGGGCCCAGGTTCTGATGGCGGCCAATACGCCGGTGCTGCTCAAGTCGGCGATGGTGGACGGCCGCCCTGACCTGGGCTTGATGTCATCCGGGCAGGTCGCCGGCCTGATCACCGACCTGCCCTCCTGCGCCGACCTGATCGAGTCGATCATGACCCAGGCGCACCAGCGGCTCGGCGAGCTTGGCCGCTTGTAGCCGCTGGATACTCGCCTCACAGTGGAGACTTCCGGTGTCATGCCACCAGAGGACTCCGTGCTAACCAGTCCGCGGACTCCGGAGGGCGGTGGAACGGGGACAGTGCTGCCAGCACAAGTCGCAAAACTGGTAAATCACCCGTACTAGTCCCGGTGGCGGGTTCTCTGGTCGCGGGGGGCGGTCCTGGTCTGGCCGGCGGCGAGGGCGAAGCGGGCAGATCCGCGCGGCGAACCGCAACGATGGGCCATGGATGCTGTCCGGCCGGGGGCGGGTAACCGCATCTATGGGCCATCGTTGCTGCGGGAACGACATCCATGGGTCATCGTTGCGGCTGCCCGGCCTGGCTGAGCAGCATCGATGTCCCATCGTTGCTGCTCCGGCCGGGGCTGGCGGCGAACTGCCCGGTCTGCCGCCAGCCGGGACCCGGACGGCCCGAACCACCAGCCCCCGGCCCCCGGGGAAGTGCCGCCTAACCCCATCGTTGTCCCGGAGATGGCGCCCTGACCCCACCGTCGTGCCGTTGACGGGGTTGCAGCCCGGCCCGGCAAGGCCCGGCCCGGCCCGGCAGGCCCCGGCCCGGCCCGGCAGGCCCGGCAGGACCCGTATCACCCCGGCGGGACAGTCTGAATGGCTGTCAGATGCGAGCAGTACAGTGGCACCGTGGCGGTGCAAAATAGTGATAATCATCCGGATCTGCTAGGTTCCGGGCCGCTCAAGGCTACCCTGCTGACGGGGCGGTTCCTCGCGGAGCTTGCGTTGCTTGCGGTACTGGTGATCATTGGCATTAACGCCGGGATCGGGCTGGCGGGGCGGATCGCGCTGGCGGTTGGCTTGCCGGTCGTGGCGGCAGTTGTCTGGGGCCTGGTCATGGCGCCGCGTGCGAAGCGGCGCCTCGCGGACCCGTGGCGGTTCATCGCCGAGGCGGTGATCTTCGCGGCGGCGGCCGCCGGACTGGCGGTCACAGCTAGCGTCCCCGGCGCCGTTGCCTTCGGCGTCATCACGATCGGGCTGGCCGTCCTGGCCAGGTTCTTCGCGGCGGAAGGGTGAATGAGTTGACCGAGCAGATCCCCGAGACGGTGGAGTTCTTCGGCGCGACGACGCCGGCCGACTCACGCACCGAAGTGTTCCTGAACTATCTCACCTACTTCCGCTCGCGACTCGTCAGCAAGCTAAGAGAACTGCCCGAGGCCGACCTGCGGGCAAGCAGGCTCCCTTCCGGCTGGACGCCGCTTGAGCTGATCAAGCACCTGCGCTTCATGGAGCGCCGCTGGCTGGTCTGGGGATTCGAGGGCCAGCCGCTCAAGGACCCGTGGGGGGACCACGCCGACGGGAAGTGGCAGGTAACCGACGGCGAAACCTTGGATAGCCTGATCGCCGGCCTCGGCGAGCAGGCCGCGACGACCCGTGCCATCGCCCTGGCCCACGACCTCGACGAGGTTGGCCAGCCCGGCGAGCGCTGGAGCGGTAAGCCGCCCGCGACGCTGGAGCGGGTCCTGTTCCACATGGTCCAGGAATACGCCAGGCACGTCGGACACCTCGACATCGTGTGCGAACTGGCGACTGGAAAGGCCGGCGAGTAAGCCGTCAGCCGAGCCGTTCGATGATCGTCACGTTGGCCTGGCCGCCGCCTTCGCACATGGTCTGCAGGCCGAGCCGGCCGCCGGTGCGTTCCAGCGCGTAGAGCAGCGTCGTCAGCAGCCGGGCGCCGGTCGCCCCGAGCGGGTGCCCGAGCGCGATCGCGCCGCCGCTCACGTTGACCTTGCCCAGGTCAGCGCCAGTCTCCCGCTGCCAGGCGAGCACTACGGGAGCGAAGGCCTCGTTGATCTCGATCAGGTCGATGTCGGCGAGGGTCAGGCCAGCCCGGTGCAGCGCGTGCTTGGTCGCGACGATCGGCGCGGTCAGCATCAGGACCGGATCGTCGCCCCGAGCCGATACGTGCCTGATCCTGGCTCTGGGCGTCAGGTTATGCTCGGCGACCGCCTCCGGGGATGCCACGAGCAGCGCGGCGGCGCCGTCGGCGATCTGGCTGGAGAGCGCCGCTGTGATGACACCTCCGTCAGAAGCAGGCCGCAACGAGGCCAGGCCGGCCATGCGCGCCAGCGACGTGTCCCGCCGAGGGCACTCGTCCGCTGACACCCCCCGATACGGCGCGAGCTCGGCCGAGAAGTGCCCGGCGTCGATTGCCGCGACCGCTCGCTGATGACTGGCGAGCGCGTACTCCTCCATCTCTGAGCGGCCGATCCCCCACTTCGCCGCGATCAGGTCGGCCGCCCGGAACTGGGAAATCTCCTGGTCCCCGTACCTGGCTGCCCAGCCCTGCGAACCGGAGAACGGATCGGGATGGCCGAAGGCCTGCCCGGACGTCATCGCCGCCGCGATCGGGATCTGGCTCATGTTCTGCACGCCGCCCGCGACCACCAGGTCGGCGGTGCCGCTCAGTACCGCCTGCGCCGCGAAGTGCACCGCCTGCTGCGAAGACCCGCACTGCCGGTCAACGGTCACCCCGGGCACGGCCTCGGGCAGCCCGGCCGCCAGCCACGCGGTCCGCGCGATGTCACCGGCCTGCGGCCCGATCGTGTCCACGCAGCCGAAGATCACGTCGTCGACCGCGGAAGGATCAACCCCGGTCCGCTCGACGAGCGCGGAGATGACGTGCGCCCCCAGGTCGGCCGGGTGCGCCCCGGCCAGGCCGCCGCCCCGTTTGCCGACCGGCGTCCGCACCGCATCGACGATGAATGCCTCGGCCATCAAGCCTCCACCGCTCAGCTAGAACACGTTCTACTCTAAGGCGGCGCATCCGGCAGTACGAAGCCGCACTTCACCCCAGACGAATTAGCGAGCCGCCAGTCCAAGGTCGCCAGCGGGCAGCCAAGGAACTCGGCCAGCGCCACGTACCACGCGTCGTAGCAGGTGACATTGGCTCGCAGTTCCCAGATCCGGTCGGCGAAGGGCTCGTAAGGGTAAAGCTCGACTCTGAGGGCCTTGAGGTCGGCGTGGGCCAGCGACGCGGCGTCCGCCGAGACCTTCCCGGCGCCGACTGCCTTCCGAAAGATGTTGCCCGCTTCGGCCGGCATCAGCGCGGGAGCCGCGAGCGGCCCGGACGACAGCACCTTTTCGGCCCAGCGTCCCTGCGCTCCGGCGCCGAGCAGCGCGGCCACCACCGCCGATGCGTCGACCACGATGAGTTCCCTGGTCACCGACGATCGGCGTCCTTGAAGGCCAGGATGTCGTCGGCGGACAACTCCGAGCCCGTAGCCGACTTGTGCAGCCGTACCTGGGCCACGAGGACCTCCACGTCGGGCCGGCTCGCCATGTCGATCAGGTGCGTTCTCAGGTACTCCTGCAACGAACGGCCGGTCAGAGCGGCCCTAGCCGCGAGTTCGGCCCTCGTTTCGTCCGGCACGTCCCGGACCGTGATCGAGACTGTCATAGAGCTATTTTGCAGCTAATGCTGCTGTTTTGCAAGCAGCACCGCTAACATGGCAGCATCACGTCGCAGGCCCGTGGGCAAGTAGGCGGCCCCTGGACCGTCAGCACGGGCAGCGTCGGCGGGATTGGAGATCGAGCACCGGTCGAGCGACAGGCACCCGCAGCCAATGCAGGAGTCGAGCCCGTCCCGCAGCGCGATCAGCGCGGCGATCTGGTCGTCGAGCCGCTTCCGCCAGCCTCGCGACAACCGGGCCCAGTCCGACCTGGTCGGCGTGCGCTGCGCCGGCAGCGATGCCAGCGCCGCCGCGACCTCGTCGAGGCTCAGCCCGATATTCCGCGCGGCCCTGATGAACGCCAGTCGCCGCAGCGTGCTCCGCTCGAAGCGACGCTGCCCGCCCGACGTTCTCGACGCGGTCAGCAGGCCGAGTCCTTCGTAGTAGCGCACGGCCGACTCGGCGAATCCGCTGCGCCTGGCGATCTCACCGACCGTGAGCAAGTCCGTGCTGTGCATCCCCGCGCCGCGCATCGCCTGCTCCCAAGGTCTTGACTTCAAGTTGACTTCAACTACCAGTATGACATCAGAGAAAGCCACCAGAGGAGATGCCATGCCTACCGGACTGATCACCGGCGCGTCCAAAGGACTAGGTGCAGCCGCCTGCCACGCGCTCGCGGAGCGCGGCTGGTCGCTCATCGTCGACGCGCGCGAGGCCGCCGCGCTCAGCGCCGCCACCCAAGGACTCCCCCGCGTCAGAGCTATTCAAGGCAACGTGACCGACCAGCATCACCGCGCCGCCCTCGCGACCGCCGTCGCCGAGGCCGGCCACCTGGACCTGCTCATCAACAACGCGAGCACGCTCGGAGCCAGCCCGCTGCCGCCGCTCGCCGGCTACCCGCTCAGCGAGCTACGCCGGGTCTACGAGACCAATGTGATCGCGCCGCTCGCGCTCATTCCAGCTGCTCGCCGTGCCGCTGATGTTGGCCGGCGGCGCGATCGTAAACGTCAGCTCGGACGCCGCGGTCGAGGCTTATCCAGGCTGGGGCGGCTACGGCTCGGCCAAGGCCGCACTCGACCAGCTGACCGCTGTGCTCGCCGCCGAAGAACCGGGGCTGCGCTGCTACGCCTTTGATCCTGGCGACATGCGCACCGAGATGCATCAGCTGGCCTTCCCCGGTGAGGACATCTCCGACCGGGCCGAGCCGGCGAGCGTGATCCCCGCGCTGCTCCGGCTGCTCGGAGAACGACCGCCGAGCGGCCGGTACCAGGCCAGCGACCTGCTGGCGGAGGTGACCAGATGAGGACCGCCGCGAGCAGGCCGCCCGAGGAGCGCGGTCTCGCGCGGGACGGCGTTCAGGCTGCTCGCCGCGACGCCGGACGGCCTGGCTCACGCCAAGTTCACCGATCTTCCAAATTTCCTCTCTCCGGGCGACCTCCTCGTCGTAAATACCTCGGCCACTTTCCCGGCCGCAGTTGACGGGAACCGTGCCGACGGCCGCCAGGTAACGGTCGATTTCTCGACCGAGCTTGACGACGGGACCTGGCTCGTCGAGCTGCGGGAGAACTCCCCCGCGCACGCCCGCGTGCTCGACGGGACCAGCGGAGAGATCATTGAGCTGCCAGGGGGCGTGAAAGTAGAACTGAGCAACCGTTATCCAGAGCCGGCTAGCGACCGGCTCTGGGCCGCGACCGTCACCGCCCCAGGCGGCGTCAAGGAAGCGCTGGCCGCGCACGGAAGGCCGATCAGGTACTCGTATGTGCCTGAGCCCTGGCCGCTTTCCGCTTACCAGACCGTGTTCTCGCGTGATCCTGGCAGCGCGGAGATGCCGAGCGCCGGACGGCCGTTCACCGGCGAGCTCGTAGCCAGGCTGGTGTCGGCCGGCGTGATGTTCGCTCCGATCACGCTGCACGCGGGCGTGGCCTCGCTGGAGACCGGCGAGCCTCCGCTGCCCGAGCCTTACCTGGTACCCGAGCCGACCGCGACGCTGGTCAACCTGGCCCGCGCGACCGGCCACCGAATCATCGCGGTCGGCACGACCTGCACCAGGGCCCTGGAAAGCGCCGCCGATGCGAGCGGGACCGTGCACGCCAGCGGCGGCTGGACCGGCCTCGTGCTCGGCCCTGAGCGGCCCGCGCGGGTCGTGAACGGGCTGATCTCCGGCTGGCACGACCCTGAGGCCTCGCACCTGGCCCTGCTGCGGGCCGTTGCCGGAACCGAACTCGTCCGCGCTGCCTACGCCGAAGCCGGGCGGGCTGGCTACCTCGGGCACGAGTTCGGCGACAGCTGCCTGCTGCTCCCGCCGCTCTGAGCGGAACCTACCGCCACCGCCGACCCGCTCGCTAGACTAGAACACGTTCTAGCGGATGGGCGGCCGGAGGGCGGCGGATTGCATCTCACCTACACGCCTGAGCAGGAAAAGCTCGCGGCCGAGCTGCGCGAGTACTTCGTCGGCCTGATGACACCGCAGCGCCGGGAAGCACTCGCGCAGTCCGGCGGCGACTACGGCGAGGGCACCGCCTACCGGGACGTGGTCCGCCAGCTTGGCGCCGACGGCTGGCTGACGCTGAGCTGGCCGGCCGAGTTCGGCGGGCGCGGTGCCAGCGTGACCGATCAGCTCATCTTCACCGACGAGGCGGCGGTGGCCGGCGTGCCGGTGCCTTTCCTCACGATCGGCACCGTGGGGCCGACGATCATGCGGTTCGGCACCGACGAGCAGAAGGCGTTCTACCTGCCGAAGATCGCCGCCGGGGAGCTGCACTTCTCGATCGGCTACTCCGAGCCCGAGGCCGGAACCGACCTCGCCGCACTGCGGACCCGCGCGGTGCGGGACGGCGACGAGTACGTGATCAACGGCCAGAAGATGTGGACGTCGCTGATCAGCTACGCGGATTATGTGTGGCTGGCGTGCCGTACCGATCCTGACGCGCCCCGGCACAAGGGCCTGTCGATCATCATCGTTCCGGTCAGCGCGGCCGGGTTCTCCTGGACGCCGGTGCCGACGCTGGCTGGGGTGGCGACTAGCGCGACCTACTACTCCGACGTCCGGGTGCCGGCCGGAAACCTGGTCGGCGCCGAGAACCAGGGCTGGCCCTTGATCACCAACCAGCTCAACCACGAGCGAGTCGCCCTCACCTCAGCCGCCCCCCTGCAGAAGGCGCTGCGCGACGTCCGGGACTGGGCCGCGGAGACTAGCGTCATCGACGCCGAGTGGGTGCGGCTCAACCTGGCTCGGGTACACGCCAAGACCGAAGTACTCAAGCTGCTGAACTGGCGGATAGCGGGCCAGGCCGACGCCGGGCAGCCCCTGCACCCGGCCGCCGCTTCTACCACCAAGGTCTACGGCACCGAGCTGACCATCGAGGCCTGCCGCCTGCTGATGGATGTGCTCGGCCCTGAGGCTCCGGTCAGCACCGGCTCGCCTGGTGCGCTGCTAGCCGGGCGGATCGAGCGGATGCAGCGCTCGGCCCTGATCCTGACCTTCGGCGGCGGCACCAACGAGATCCAGCGCGACATCATCGCCGCCGCCGCGCTCGGCCTGCCTTACAAGCGCTAACCCAGGGAGCGTCGTGGATTTCTCTGTCACGCAAGCGCAGGCCGAGCTTTCTGAACTGAGCCGCCGGATCCTGACCGACCGGGTGACGCCTGACCGGCTCGCCGAACTCGAGCGCGCCGACCTCGGCTTCGACGAGGCGGTCTGGTCGGACCTCGCCGCGGCGGGGATCCTTACTGCCGCCCTCCCTGAGAGTCTTGGCGGCGACGGCTTCGGCCTAGCCGAGCAGTGCTCGATCCTGATCGAAGTCGGCCGCACGGTCGCGCCCGCTCCCTACCTGGAATCCATCGTGCTCGGAGCGGGCACCCTTTCCGATCTTCCAAATGGTTACGCAGCGGCAGCCGCACATGGTGAGCTCATCATCACGGTCGCCCTCGCTGAACCCGCCGGCTACGACCTCGCCCGCCCGGCGACGCGCGCCGAGCGCGCGGGCAGCGGCTGGTGCCTGAATGGCACCAAGACCGCCGTGCCGTACGGGGCGGCGGCCGGCCTGTTCCTGCTGAGCGCCTCCACGCCGGACGGGGTCGCGGTCTTCGCGGTTGAGCGGGGAGACCACGGGGTCGAGGTGGAGCCGCAGCGACTCATCGACGGAGCCGGTGCCGCCCGGGTGCTTCTCACCGACGTGTCAGTCGGAGCCGACCGCCTCGTCGGGGCCGCCGACGGTCGCGTGCTCGCCTGGCTGATCGACCGGGCGACGGTCGGGCTGTGCGCACTGCAACTCGGAGTAGCCGAGCGGGCGCTTGAGCGGACCGCCGAGTACGCCCGCGAACGGCAGGCTTTCGGCCGCGCGATCGGATCGTTCCAGGCGGTCGCGCAGCGGCTGGCCGATGCCTATATCGACGTCGAGGCGATGCGGCTGACTTTGTGGCAGGCCGCGTGGCGGCTGGAAGCCGGCCTGCCGGCCGACGCCGAGCTCGCGACCGCGAAGTTCTGGGCCGCCGATGGCGGTCACCGGGTCGCCCACACCGCCGTGCACGTGCACGGCGGAGTCGGAATCGACGTCAGCCACCCGGTGCACAGGTACTTCGCGGCCGCCAAGCGAAACGAGTTCGCCCTCGGCGGCGCCACCGCGCAACTCCGTCAGCTCGGCTCGGTCCTGGCCGGCGGCTGATCGCGGCAGGACCCCGGCTTCCAGGTAATACCGCTACGACAGCCACCCGGACAACTCACAAAACCGATAAAACGTCCACACCGGCTCCGGCGCCATGTGCGCGAGCCGCCGGGAGCGGCCGCGAGTTAGCCAACGGCACCAGCTAACCGGAGATTTCGGCCCAGCGAACCGCAACGATGGGCCATTGATGCCGGTCTGCGGGGAGCGGCAACAGCAACGATGGGACATCGATGCTGCGGCAACCGCAACTATGCGCCACCGTTGCGGTTAGTCAGCCCAGCCGAACAGCAACGATGGGACATCGTTGCTGTTGCGAACTGAAGGCCGGCAGCGAATTGCCCCTATGCCGGAACTCAGCGCTGTCAATCGGTCATCGGAAGCGTCAGGTGGGCGAATTATCGCATTTGTTCAAACTCGGTCGACGCCCACCGCCGGACCTCAGGCCTGACCGGGCGATGCGCCCGGTCGCGTTGTCGGCGACCGGGCGCATCTGATGCTGGAAGAGAGAATCCATCTCGGCTAGCCGAGCCCTTTGGTTACCACATCCCTTCGGTTTTCCACGGCTTCTCCAGGATGGGCGAGCGGCTAAGCGTGGTCCACGAAGTCTTACCGGAAAAGTTGGCTTCGGGTCGGCCAGGGCCTCGTCAACCGCGGCCAGGCTGGCGGTGATTCGCTCGAGCTCGGGCACGCCTAGCTTCTCGGCCAGTTCCCTGGCGCTGATCAGGCACGACCGTGCTTGCACAAGATCACCGCCAGCGGTCAGGACATCGCCGAGGGTGTTGAGCGCGAAGAGTTCCTGGTATTGGTTGCAGCCCTCGCGGCCGAGAGCTAGTGCCTCCTCCGCGAACCTCCGCGCTTCGGAGTGCCAGGCCGAGGGCCAGGTAGGCCCCGGCGAGACCTGACCTGGCGAAGCTTTCGCCCCAGCTGTCGCCCTTGTCGCTGATGGCGGCCAGCCCGGCCTCAAGGGACGCGACGCCTTCCTGCGCCCGGCCAGCTTCTACGTAAGCCATGCCCAGGTTGACCAGGACCTGGCCCCGGTGCGGCTGGTCGGGATCGACTCGCAGCGAGCGTTCGAACTGGGCGATGGACTCGTCGAACTGCCCGAGTTCTTTGTAGGCGATGGCGAGATTAGCCGTCACCGTCACCTCGCAGTTAAGGTCCCCTGCGGCCGCGCCGAGCAGCAAGGCCTCCTTGAACTGCTCCACCGCGTCGGCATGCCTGCCACGGTAAACGGACGCGATGCCGACGTAACTTCGCAGCCAGGCGCCGGCGCCCGCGTCGCCGGCCGCGTCCGCGCTGGCAATGCCCTGCTCGAGTACGCCCAGCCAGCCGTCCCACGGGGCCCGCATGAAGTTCTGCCAGGTCACGTCCGCGAGCCAGGCGCAGAGCTGATCGAGACCGCTCCTCCCGGCAAGCATGACCGCGCTCACCGTGTTGTCGCGTTCGGTATCGAGCCAGTTCGCCGCCGCGGCCGGACCGCCATAGCTCAGCGGGCGGATCCCTGGCTCGAGCGCCGGGACGCAGGCGCTCCTAGGCCGAAGACCGATGGCGGTAAAGGCCTCGGCCGAGGTGTGCAGGTACCAGAGCAGCGCCCTTCTCATTGCCTGTTCCCGCAGCTCAGGCGCCTCATCGAGCTGGGCACGCTCGGCGGCGAAGACCCGGACGAGATCGTGGAACCTGTACCGGTACGAGGTCGGCGATTCGATCATGTGCACGTCGACGAGCCGCTCAAGAAGCGCGGCGGACGCCCGGTCACCGACGCCGAGCAGCGCCGCCGCCGCCGGCAGGCTGATATCTGTTCCTGGCCAGAGGCCGAGCAGCCGGAACGCCCGGCTCACGTCCCCGCCGGGAGCGGCGGATTGCGGCAGCCCGGCGTAGCTGACCTGAAAGCAGGCCCGCACGGCGAGATCGCCGACCTGGAGTTCCTCGAGCCGGTGCAGTTCATCGTCGAGCCGCTGGGCGAGCGAGCCGACTGGCCAGCCCGGCCGCGAGACCAGCCGAGAGGCGGCGATCCTGATCGCCAGCGGCAAGCCATCACACACCTTGAGCACGGCGTCGGTTGCCTCTGGCTCGGCGGCGATCCGCTCCTGGCCGCAGATGCTCGCGAACAGCCGCCTGGCGTCGGCGAGGTCAAGGGCCTCAAGGGCCAGCACCCTGGCGCCCTCCAGATCGGCCAGCCAGCCCCGGCTAGTGATCACGACGGCGTTCAACGCGCCACCGGGAAGAAGCGACCGCACGTGCGCGGCATCCCTGGCATCGTCGATCACCATCAGCATGGCCAGGCCCGCCATCCTCGTGCGGAACTCGGCCGCACGCTCGGCGGCGTCGGCCGGGATCGCGGCATCGGCGACGCCAAGATGCCTGAGCAACCTGGCCAGCGCTTCGGTGGCTGAAACTGGCTGCGCACCGGAGCCTTGCAGGTCGATGAAGAGCTGGCCGTCGGGAAAGGCGCCGCTCAGCCGGTGCGCGACGTGAACCGCGAGCGCTGATTTGCCGAGTCCGCCGGCGCCGGTAATGGCGGCGACCTTCACCGGCCGCGCGTCTTTGGCGCCGCGCAGGAGGCTGGCCGCCCAGCTGATTTGCTCGGCCCGGCCGGTGAACTCCGCGATGTCAGGCGGGAGCTGCGCGGGCCTGAAGGGCACCGTCTCTTCTGGCCCCAGCGGCGCGTGCCTGGCTCCTCTGGCCGCGGAGATCAGCGCAGCCTTGCCCGGCTCTGAGAGCATTAAAGCGTCGGCCAGCAATTCCACCGTGCGGCGGTAAGGCCGGCCGGTCCGGCGAGCCTCCATGTTACTGATGGTCCTGGCCGTCAGGCCGGCCATAGCAGCCAGCTCTTCCTGCGTCAGGTTCGCGCCAAGCCGGTGCGCCCGCAGGAGCGCGCCGAAATCGTCGTGATCATCATCTGCTTCCACGGTGCCGCTCCCGCGATAGCCAGTATCACCCAGAGTTAACTATTATTAACCGTAAGAATCGACTCGAACCCGAGTTAGGCCGACAACTTGCTAAGTCGGGCGATTGTCTCTTCCGCTTCGGCGACCAGTGCCGTCATGACGTCGGCGACGGGCCGCACCTCGTTCATCCGGCCGACGATCTGCCCGACCGGCATCGGCACCACATCTGGGTCACCCGAGCGCATCAGCCGCTGGTGCGCCTCGCTGACCAGGATGTTCTGCAACGGCATCGGCAGCGGGGCCGGGGCCGCGTCGTCCTCCCAGGCCTCCGTCCACTTGTTCTTGAGCAACCGGGCCGGCTTGCCGCTGTAGATCCGCGACCGCACCGTGTCGGACGAGGTCGCGGCGAGGAGCGCCTCGTGCAGCGCGGACGCCTCGATGCTCTGGGCGTACTCGCGGGTCGCGAGCCAGTAAGAGCCGATCCAGACCCCGGTCGCGCCAAGGGCGAGCGCGGCGGCGACCTGGCGGCCAGAGCCGATGCCTCCGGCGGCGAGCACGGGCACGTCGGCGCCAACCGCGTCGACGATCTCGGGCACCAGCACCATGCTGGCGATCTCGCCGGTGTGACCGCCCGCCTCGTAGCCCTGGGCGACCACGATGTCGACTCCGTTGCTAACGTGCCTGGCCGCGTGCTGCGCCTTCCCGGCCAGCGCGGCGACCGCGATCCCTTTGGCGTGCGCGCTGCCGATCACGTCATCTGGCGGCGAGCCGAGGGCGTTGGCGATCAGGGCGACCGGGTGGGCGAGCGCGACCTCCACGTGCGCCCTCGCGACCGAATGCAGCCATCCGAGCACGCCGGCGCGGGCAGGCCGTCGGCCGGCAGCGGCGGCACCCCGAGCCGGAGCAGGGTCTGGTCGACGAAGTCCCTGTGACCGGCTGGGATGAGCTGGTCGAGATCGAATTGCGTGCCCTCGGCCGGGACGTTGGCCGGCATGACCACGTCGACGCCGTACGGGCGGCCCTCGGTGTTCTCGTCCATCCAGTTAAGCGCGGTCTCGAGTTCCGACGCCTCGTTGTAGCGGACGCAGCCGAGCACGCCGAGGCCGCCGGCCCGGCTGATCGCGGCGGCGACGTGCTCTGAGGGGGTGAATCCGACGATCGGGTACTCGATGCCGAACCGGTCGCAAATGGGGGTGCGGAGCGGCATGCTGTCACGCCTCCAGTCTGGCGTCAGCGAACTTCTTCGCCCACAGGTAGTCAGCCTTGCCGCTCGGGGTGCGGCCGATCACGTCGGTCAGCCAGACCGTGCGCGGCACCTTGTAGCCGGCGACGTGCTTGCGGACGACGGCCTCAAGGTCGGCGAGGTCCAGGTCATGGCCTTCGCGGGCCTGGACGATGGCGGCGACCCGCTGGCCGAGCCGCTCGTCTGGGATGCCGATCACGAGCGCGTCGAAGACGGCCGGGTGCTGTTTAAGTGCGCTCTCGACTTCTTCGGGGAACACCTTCTCCCCGCCCGTGTTCACCGAGGAGCTGCCCCGGCCGAGCAAGGTCAGCGTGCCGTCGGCCTCGACCCTGGCGAAGTCTCCTGGCACCACGTACCGGTCTCCGTCGACGGTGACGAAAATTTTGGCGGATTTAGCTGGGTCTTTGTAGTAGCCGAGCGGTACGTGCCCGCCGCGCGCGATCCGGCCGGTTTCGCCAGGGCCGACGCGCTTGCCTTCGTCGTCGATCACGATCGTTTTCGGGCCGGGGCTCACCGTAGGGCCGCCAAGTTGCTGCTTGCCCGCGCTGGCGAACGAGATTCCGGTGAAGCCGGTCTCCGAGGAGCCGATGGCGTCGGTGATCACGACATTGGGCAGCGCGGCGAAGACCGCGTCCTTGGTGTTCTGCGAGAACAGGGCGCCGTTGGATGACACCGAGACGAGCGATGAGCCGTCGTAGCCGCCCGCGGTGAACTCGTCAATCAGCGGTCTCGCCATCGCGTCGCCGACCACGACGAGCACGTTGATCTTGTGCCGCTCGACCGCGTGCCAGACCTCTTGCGGTTCGAAGGTACGGATGAGGATCACCGTGTCGCCGGTGAACAGGCTCATCAGCGACGTCCACTGGGCGCTGCCGTGGATGAGCGGGGCCACGCAGAGCTTGGCCATTCCAGGACCGTTGGCGGTGCTGCGCGACTGCGCCCATTCGTCCGGCAGGGGCTCGCCAGTCAGGAAGTCGATTCCGCCGCCCAGCGTGCGCCAGACGTCTTCCTGCCTCCACAGCACGCCCTTCGGGTACCCGGTAGTGCCGCCGGTGTACAGGAGGTAGATGTCCTCGCCGCTGCGCGGCTCGAAGTCGCGTTCCGCCGACGCGGCGGCCAGGGCCTCGTCGTAGGGGACGCCCGGCGCGTCCCCGGCATCACTGCCATGATCAATCGCCACGGTCCCGCGCACAGCGGGCGCGTCGGGCAGCACCGCCGCGACGAGCGGTGCGAACTCCCGGTCGTAGACGAGCGCGACCAGGTCGGCGTCGGTGAACATGTACCGCAGTTCGCTCTCGACGTAGCGGAAGTTAATGTTCACTGTCCTCGCGCGAAGCTTGTAGCTGGCGAGAATGGTCTCTAGCGCCTCGATCGAGTTACGCGCGTAAAGGCCGACGTGGTCGTCCTTGCCGACGCCGAAGCCGGCGAGGTGGTGCGCGAGCCGGTTAGACCGCTCGTCGAGCTCCCGGTAGGTCACCTGGCGATCGCCGCAGATCACGGCGATCCGGTCAGGTACCGCGTCGACAGCGTGCTCGAACAGGTCGGCTATGTTGAGTGCCATGGGACGAAACTAGAACCTGTTACAGTCCCTAGGCAACCCAGCTAGGAGATCGGATCAATGACAAGCGACGCCGCCGGGGAGCCGCACGCGCTGATCGAGCAGCGGGGACACGTGCTGATCGTCACCCTCAACCGTCCTCGCGCCCGCAACGCCCTGAGCGGGCCGATGATGGCGCTGATGCGGCAGGCGTGGGACCGGGTCGACTCGGATCCGTCCATCAGGGTCGCGATCCTGACCGGTGCGGGCGGCGCCTTCTGCGCCGGGGCCGATCTGAAGGCCATGACCAGCTCCCATCCGGGTGACTCCTTCTCCTCTGGCCTGGACGTGACGAAGATCGACGCCCTGCTCAAGGGCAGGCGCCTGAGCAAGCCGCTGATCGCCGCCGTCGAGGGACCGGCGATCGCGGGCGGCACCGAGATCCTGCAGGCCACCGACATCAGGATCGCCGGGGAAAGCGCCAGGTTCGGCGTCTCTGAAGCTCGCTGGGGCCTGTTCCCGCTCGGCGGCTCCGCTGTCAGGCTGGTACGGCAGATCCCTTATACGGTCGCCGCCGACCTGCTGCTGACCGGCAGGCACATCACGGCTCCAGAGGCGCTGCGCCTCGGCCTCATCGGCGAGGTCGTGCCCGACGGGCAGGTCCTGACCAGGGCACTCGAGGTCGCGGACCTGATCGCCGCGAACGGGCCCCTGGCGGTGCAGGCGATCTTGCGGACGATCAGGGAAACCGAGGGCCTGCCGGAAAACGAGGCCTTCGCGGTCGAATCCCGCATCGGCATGAAGGTCTTCATGTCCGCCGACGCCAAAGAAGGCCCCCGCGCCTTCGCCGAAAAACGCAAACCAGCCTTCACCGGCGAGTAGATCAGCCAGACTGCCGCAGAGCCATCTTGGCGATATGGACGATTTGAGTGGGTCCGGAAAGTGAACCCGTACAAGGTCATCCCGGACCGGCGACCTTGTACGGATTGCCTATCTAATTCGGCGACGTTATGCGGTATTTGTTCGTATTCACGGTCAGGTAACTCGTACAAGGTCACGGGCCTGCGGCGACCTTGTACGGGTTCACTTTCTGGACGCACCCCCTCGCGCCCCGAACCACATGGCATCGGAGCGAATCCGCCGTCCCGAAGCCGCCTTGCCGAACCCCCATTTGGACAAATCGCCCATAGCGCCAGACCGACGTGCAACGATGTCCCAGCGATGCTGTCCGGCGGGGGAAGGCAACCGCAACGATGGGCCATCGTTGCTGCGGCCACGACATCCATGGGCCATCGTTGCGGTTGCCCGGCCCGGCTGAGCAGCATCGATGGGCCATCGTTGCGGTTGCGGCCCGGGCTGGCGGGCAGGTGCCCGGTGTGCCAGGGGCTGGGGGGACCTGAACCGCGGACACCGGGAACCGAGAGCGGAAGAGCCGGAACCGGGTCACCCGGAACAGCACTGCCGCACCTGACGCCGTTACCTTCACGTTAGGTACGCCAGAGCCAGCGACGCTGTAAGCCGCCATCGGACCGCCAAGTGCCCGGCGGGCCGCCAACTGCCCGGCGGGCCGGGAAGGAGCGGCGGGCCGGGAAGGAGCGGCGGCCGGCGATGGCCGGGGTTTGGGCGGGCGCTTCGCGGCCACGGTCTGGCCCCGCTCTGAGCCGCTCAGATGCCGGCGGAGCTTGTCTCGGTGGCGTAGACGACTACGTTCGAGAGGTACTGGCGGGTGGTGTAGTCGAAGGTGCCGCCGCAGGTGATGAGGCGCAGGCCGGCGTAAGGCACCGGGCCGAAGACCTGCTTGACCGGGAACTTGGTCTTCAGGTATTTGCGGACGGCAGTGATCTGGAAGACGGCTAGCGTGCCGTTGGCCCGTACGACGAAAGCGCGGTCGCCTGGGTGCAGGAGCCGGAGCCTGAAGAAGATGCCAGGCCCTCGGTACGAGTCGACGTGACCGGCGATGATGGAGGAACCAATCGCGCCGGGGCGGGGGCTGGCGGTATACCAGCCTGCTACCGCGGTAGTCGACGGCACTGCCATGGTGCCCTGCCTCGTCGTTCCCAGCCTGATCAGCCTGGTGCGCACGCCGATCGCCGGAATGACCAGGTACACGGGGGGCGGCGCGCTCGCGTCTTGCTCGGCGTCGGGGACAACGGCGACCTGACCTTTCGGCACGGCGACGCGCGGGGCCGGCCCGGCGACGTAGCCGGGACGGGCGGTCCAGCCGCTGGCGATGATTCCTGCGCCTCCCGTCATGGTCACCAGCGAGCCGGCCAGCGCCGCGATCAGGCTGAGGCGTACTGGCCGGCTCGCTGGGGCCGCGTGCCGTCCGGCGTTCTTTCCCACTGGCCCTGGCGTTCCTGCTAACCCTTGCGTGGCTTCACCTTGCGCGGGCCGGCTGGGCGCGGCGGTTGCGGCGCAAGCTCACCAGGCCGCCGGTCATGAGCAGCAGCCCAGCGGCGAGAACCACGGCCCAGGGAAGCAGCGGCCGGCCTGGCACCGGCGCGGTGCCGCCGAACCCGGTGGCCGGGGCACCGGCCGGGAGAACCCGGCTGCCGACGGCGTCGGTGAGATTCACGAGCCTCAGTTTCTGCGGAGTGTCGAGAATCACCAGGGTGTGAATGCTGCCCGACCGCAGGTCAATACGGTCAGTGACGGACTCGGACTGGCCGGCCGCGTGCACGACGTAGCTGCCTTTGGACAGCGCCTGAAAGCCGGTCGCCGTGGCGAACGCCATGTCACGGCCGAAGAGATGAGCCTTCGTCCGCACCGTGACCTTTGGCTCGCGCATCGACGCCTGAATCACCCGCACCATTGAGCGCCCGGCCGGTGCCGACAGATCATCGCGCAAAACGACCAGCCGCAGGCCATCCTTCGGCCCCATGCCCGCCACTGTGTACGCCTCCCCCGCCAGCACGTGCACGGCCGTCGACAGCACCGGCGCCGAACTCGCGGCCGCGCCGGCCGCGCGCATGGCGACGGTGTATGTGCCGGCCGGAGCCGGGAGGTAAGGCGACACTGTTCCGTAGCTGACATGGTGCAGCACGACTTCGGCTCTCGGGTTGCCGAAGGAGTACAGGTACACGTCGACCGCGGGCGTATTCGGCGACAGATGGGCCAGCCTGAGCCAGCCATCGTGACGAGCAACCGAAGACGACGCCGGCGCGACGTTCGTTAGCAGGCCGGCGGACAGGGCACAGGCAACCAGCACATTCCGGATACCGGATTTTGACAACATTAATCTCACCGTTCTCCTCTTCTCTGTTTGGATGGCAGGCGCCTTACCTGTCATCAGGCATTTACTTCGACGGCGGGGTAATGGGCGTTGTCATTACCGGATTGCCGTTGAATGCATTGAGCTGTGGCGGCGACGTTACATCGAGCTGGACGACTATCTGCCCACCTGAACGCGCGTGCCGAACAGAACTCGTGGCCGTGATGAAGGTCCATTGCGCTTTGAGGAAGGCCACCATCCTCGCCGCCGCCCTAGCCGTGGGCTGTGCGGTCAGTGAGACTCCCGGCCGCGCCGCCGGCGTAACGAACGCCGCGAGCAACGGAATGCCCTTGCTCCGGCCTGGCCCGGCCCCGCCGAACCGCAGGATCCGCACGGGGCCGCAAAATCGGACCAGCACCGGCAAGATGATAAGCAGCCGGGAGTCCACGTCACCGAGGTCGATCTGGTCCTTGGCCGAAGAGGTCATCGAGATCTCGGAATTGCGCAGCAACTGCGCCCCGTTGGCCTTCCTTGCTGCCCAGTCGGCCCGAAGCTGTCGCTGGTAGGCGGCCGCCGAACCGTCGCTGTCCACGACCCGGATATCCACGCGGGCACTGCCGGTGCCGAAGCTGGCCAGCACGTCAGGCGCGTAGATCCTATACAGCCTTCTGGCACCCATCTGGCTGCGCAGCACCTGTGTCGCTACCACGATCGAACTGCCAACCGGGTCGGTAGCCTTAGGGCCGATCGGCAGCAACTGTCCGACCTGCATGTCGTGCTTGAGCAGCACCGAGCACATAAGTGGATCGCAGCCGACAATCGCGTCAGACGCAGCCCACCGGCGGATCCAGGAAGCGGCCTCGTTCCGCGCGACGGCAGCCAGCGCTAGCGCCGGATCCTGACGCGGGGGCGCCGGCTGGCCATGGACAACCTTAGGCACCGCGATCACCGTGGTGATGGCGGCGATGACCAGCACGGCCCCGAGCATCAGCAAGCGCTGCCTCACCGCTCTGGCCGTCAGCGATCGGGCATGCCGAGGGTAGGCGCGCGCGTCACCAGCGCCGGCACGTCCGGCCAGGGCGCTGTCAATGGCGCGCGACCCTCCGCCTACCGGCGAATACCGGTATTCGGGTTCTGGCAAAGCCGATTTCCTGGAAGCGGCTTGCGTTTGCTTAGCCGCACCAGGCCTTGCGATCACCATTAGGCGTTGCTCACCATTGTGTGCCTATAGTTCCGATTCCACCGCTAATAGCCTCCAGCCAGCTGGCGATCCGCGTGCAAGGCATGAACGAGATATAGCATGCGGCTACGTCACGCACTATCAGGTTTACGAAACTTGATAATCTTCCGGGGAGAAAGATATTATCGACACATTGTCCGGCTACAGCTATTTTGATACGGTCCGGCGAGCGCCAATACCGGACCCGGAGGGCGATCAATGTAGTGGCTAGCGTGGCCGATAAAGACGAGCTCCCGCTCCGCGGCTGCCGCTCCCAGCTCCCCGGCTCCCCGGCTCGCGGCTCCCCGGCTCCCGGCAAACCAGGCAAATTCGGCGCACCAGCCCGGCAATTCGCCACCAGCTTCAGGTGGCAACAGCATCGGTGGGACATCGTTGCTGCTCGGCCGGGCCGACCAACCGCTACGGTGGCCCATGGATGCGGTTGCCGCAGCATCGATGGCCCAGCGTTGCGGTTGCCAGCCCGGCCGGAGCAGCATCTATGGGCCAGCGTTGCGGTTGGCTGAGCTGAAGTGATGTCCGGTTAGCTGGTGCCGTCGGCCGCCCGGTGGCTCGCGCGCCTGCGACCGGGGCCGGTCTGGGTTAATTGCCGGTTTTGTGAGTCGTCCAGGCGACTGTCGTAGCGGAATCAGATGGGTGCCGGACCCCCACCCGCTGCGCCCCCAACCCACCGCGCAGCGCAGCGCCGGCCGCACTGCGTTTCGTTTCAGGCTTCGGAGGGCTCGGCGACCCAGGCGGAGAAGACCGGGACGCCGTGCCAGGGTCCCGGCGCGACGTCGTCCCTCAGTTCGCCGGCGGTCACGGCGACGACGGCGTAGGGATGGCCGAACCGGAGGTCGGCGACCCGGCTAAGTCCCATTCTCGGCATCGCGGCGGTCAGTCGCATGACGGCGGTCACGGCGGCGGCCTCGAAGCCGGTTCGGCTGTACTTCGCCATGGCCGCTTGCCTGGCGTCCCAGTCGTCCCCGGCCCTGAGTGCCGAAGCCGCGGCGGCGAAGCCGAGCCTGGGGTCTTTGAGATCGTGCTGACTGTCCGCTGACCAGGCGGGCAGGATCGCGACGCAACGCTCGCCGGCATTTCCGGCTGACCGCTCTTCGCGTACTGTCCACAGCGGCCCGCTGCCTATTGGCAGATCGAAAAGGGATCTTCGCGGCACCGCCTGATTGAGTGCGGTCGCGATCGCGATCCGGTGGGCTTGGGCCATGACCTGCGCGGGCGCGACTTCGGGCGCCGCGATCACCGACGCGACCAGCAGGCCGCCCGCCGCGCGGGCCACGTGCACGGCGACGTCACCGGCCTGATCGGTAACGGCGATGAAAGCCGAATGGGTCGGGTCCTTCGGTGACTTGAGCACCTGCTCAACTTGCCCGGACCAGGGACTGGACGGGCCAGCGAGGAGCCGGGCGCCAGGTCGAACGGGTGCGCCCAGGAGACCTTAGTCGCCAGCGCCGTGGCGATCAGCAGGTCCACCAGGGCGGAGACCCGCAGCGGGAACTCCTTGATCAGGCCGAACGTGTGGTCGCGGGCCCAGCTGGTCGAGGTCGCCCTGGCTCGGGATGTCGCCCTGGGTCACGGCGGCTGGCAGGCTCGCCGAGCCAGTCTCTGTCGGTCGACCTCGGGCGGGACCAGACGGCCGCCGCCGCGGCGACTAGCGGATACGGCGCGGCGAGCAGGCTAGCTGCTTGCTCAGCCGCCCCGGGGAGATCGCCGCCGAGCAGCCCGGCGAGCGTAGCGGCGTCCGCACCGGTAGCGGCTGGCCCGCAGAGGGCAAGCAGTATCCAGGCTCCGAGCGGCGACGCGACGTGGTGCCGGTACCCGATCGCGTCGTGGAAGGTCGCCGCATACTTGGCCACCTCGCTCCCCAGGTCAGACTTCGTCGTCGCCATAAGCTTCAGTCTGCCCGCCAGACGGCGGTTTGACCCCCGCCCGCCTGGCCCTGGAAGTAGAACGCGTTCTAGTATCGGTCCGTGAGCCAGCCATCAGATACTCAGCCGCTCCGCGCTGTGCTTGAGATCTCCTTCGACTACACCCGCTCGCTCGGGCCCACGCTCGGCGCGTTCATGACCGCGCTGGCCGATCGGCGGATCCTCGGTGCCGTGGCGTCGGACGGCTCCGTGCACGCGCCGCCGTTCGAGTACGACCCGGTGACCTCGGCGCCGCCGGCCGAGCTTGTCGAGGTCGGGCCGGGCGGTACGGTCACGAGCTGGTCCTGGATGCCGGAACCAGAGGACGGGCAGCCGCTCGGGCGGCCATTCGGCTGGGCGCTGATCAAGCTCGACGGCGCCGATACCGCCATGCTGCACGCCGTGGACGCCGGGGAAGCCGGGCAGATGCGGACCGGGATGCGGGTCAGGCCGCGCTGGTCGGACCGGCACGGGTCAGGCATCACCGACATCGAGTGCTTCGAGCCCGGTGAGCCAGGCGCGCGGGGCGGCCCGAGCAGCGAGAGCACGGAGGTCGGGATGCTGACCACCCCGATCAAGCTCAGCTATAACCACACGGTCTCTCCCGGCGAAAGCAGCTTCCTGCTTGCGCTCGCGGAGGGCAGGCTGATCGGCCAGCGCTGCCCGGCCTGCGGCAAGGTCTACGTGCCGCCGCGCGGAGCATGCCCGGTGGACGGCGTGCCAACCGAGACCGAGATCGAATTGCCAGACACCGGCATCGTGACGACGTTCTGCGTGGTGAACGTGCCGTTCCAGGGCCAGCAAGTGCCAGTGCCTTACGTCGCGGCCTCGGTGCTGATCGACGGGGCCGACATCGCGTTCCAGCACCTGATCCTCGGCTGCGAGCCTGACGAGGTCAGGATGGGCCTGCGAGTCAGGGCGGTATGGAAACCGCGCGAGCAGTGGGAGACCTCGCTACGCAACATCGAGTACTTCGAGCCCACCGGCGAACCCGACGCCCCCTACGACTCCTATGCCCACCACCTATAGAAAGGTCGGCCCGCGATGCCGTCTGGACTGACGAGCGAGGAGCGCAGCGACGAGCGAGGAGGGAAGACGGCATCTAAAGCGGGCCGACACGCGGGGGGCTCCGGGGGGTCGTCCCCCCGGGTCAACACAGCGATCGTTGGGTTCGCGCAGGCGCCGAGCGAGCGGCACTCCCCCGCCACCACGAACGGCGTCGAGATGCTCGTGCCGACCTTCCACGAGGTCTTCGAGGCCACTGGCCTGACTAAGGCCGACATTGGCTTCTGGTGCTCGGGTTCTTCTGACTACCTGGCCGGGCGGGCGTTCTCCTTCGTCTCCGCCGTCGACGCCATCGGGGCGTTCCCGCCGGTGATGGAGTCGCACGTGGAGATGGACGGAGCCTGGGCGCTTTACGAGGCCTGGCTCAAGGTGCTGACCGGTGAGGCCGAGATCGCCCTGGCCTACGGATTCGGCAAGTCGTCGGCGGGCAACCTGCGCCGGGTGCTCGCGCTGCAGCTCGATCCTTACCTGCTGGCGCCGCTGTGGCCGGACGCGGTGTCGATCGCGGCGCTCCAGGCCAGGGCCGGGCTCGACGCGGGGCTCTGGAGCGAGAAGGACATGGCCGAGGTCGCGGCGCGGAGCTGGGTTTCCGCGCGCGAAAATCCGCGAGCGCTGCCGCTGATGGCGAGAACGCGTCGGCCGCCGAGCTGCTGACCAGGCCTTACATCGCCGAGCCGCTGCGTGCCCACGACTGCGCGCCGGTCGCCGACGGGGCCGCGGTAGTGATCCTGGCCGCCGGTGACCGGGCTCGCGACCTGTGCGAGCGCCCGGCCTGGATCACCGGTTTCGAGCACCGCGTTGACTCGGGCGCGCTCGGCGCCAGGGACCTGACGACCTCGCCTTCCACGGCCAGCGCCGGGCAGGCGGCGGGCGCGGCCCGTGCCCAGGTCGCCGAGCTCCACGCCCAGTTCACCCACCAGGAGCTGATTCTGCGGCAAGCACTCGGCCTGGGCGACGACGTGCGGATCAACCCCTCGGGCGGCGCGCTGACCAGCAACCCGATGTTCGCGGCCGGGCTGGCCAGGATCGGCAGCGCCGCCACCGAAATCATGTCGGGCCGCGCCGACGTAGCGCTCGGCCACGCCACCGGCGGCCCGGCGCTCCAGCAGAACCTCGTGTGCGTGATGGAAGGGGAGGCGCGGTGAAGCAGCGGGCGGCGGTACTTGGCACCGGGCAGACCAAGCACCGCAGCAAGCGGACCGACGTGTCGATCGCCGGGCTCTGCCGGGAGGCGGCTGACCGTGCCCTCGCCGACGCCGGGCTCACCGGCGACCAGATCGACGCGGTCGTGGTCGGCAAGGCACCCGACCTGTTCGAGGGCGTCATGATGCCAGAGCTTTACCTGGCTGACGCGCTTGGAGCGGTCGGCAAGCCGCTGCTGCGAGTGCACACGGCCGGCTCGGTCGGCGGCGCGACCGGCCTGGTCGCGGCCAGCCTGATCCAGGCCGGAGTGCACAAGCGAGTGCTGGCGGTCGCGTTCGAGAAGCAGTCGGAGTCGAACGCGATGTGGGCGCTGTCGATTTCGCCGCCGTTCTCGATGCCGGTGCTCGCCGGCGCCGGCGGCTACTTCGCGCCGCACATCCGCTCCTACATCAGGCGAAGCGGCGCGCCCGGGCACATCGGGGCGATGGTCGCCGCCAAGGATCGCCGCAACGGTGCCCGCAACCCTTACGCCCATCTGCGCCAGGCCGACATGACCATGGAAAAGGTCCTGGCCTCGCCGATGCTCTGGGACCCGGTCCGCTACGACGAGACGTGCCCGTCCTCCGACGGCGCCTGCGCGGTCGTCCTCGGCGATCAGGCCGCCGCCGAGGCGAGCAGCGAACCCGTAGCCTGGATCCGCGGAACCGCGATGCGCACCGAGCCCACCATGTTCTCAGGCAAGGATCACGTGAACCCGCGCGCGGGTTTCGACTGCGCGCAAGCGCTCTGGGCGTCGGCCGGCATCACCAGGCCTCTGGATGAGATCGACGCCGCCGAGATCTACGTGCCGTTCTCGTGGTTCGAGCCGATGTGGCTGGAGAATCTCGGGTTCGCTGAGCCGGGCCGTGGCTGGCGACTCACCGAATCGGGCGACACCGAGATCACCGGCCAGATCCCGGTCAATCCGTCGGGCGGCGTGCTTTCCTCCAACCCGATCGGCGCCTCGGGGCTGCTGCGGTTCGCCGAGTCCGCGATGCAGGTTACTGGCAAGGCCGGCGAGCACCAGGTCGCGGGCGCGCGCACTGCTTTGGGCCATGCTTACGGCGGCGGGTCACAGTACTTTTCCATGTGGGTCGTCGGCGACACGCCCGACTAGCTATACGCGACCGGGAGGCGCTTGATGCCGTTGAGCCAGCCGGAGCGCAGGCGCTCCGGGTCGCCGATCTGGGTGATATCCGGCATGGCATCGGCGATGGCGTTGAAGATCAGGTCGATCTCCATCCTGGCCAGGTTCACCCCGATGCAGTAATGCGCCCCGGTGCCGCCGAAGCCTACGTGCGGGTTCGGATCGCGCATGATGTTGAACCTCTCCGGCGCCTCGAACACGTCTTCGTCGAAATTGGCTGACCGGTAGAACAAGCCGAGCCGCTCGCCCTTCTTGATCTCCTGACCGCCGACGACCGTGTCGGCCTTGGCGGTGCGCTGGAAAACGGTCACCGGAGTCGCCCACCTGACGATCTCGTCGGCGGCTGTCTTCGGGCGCTCGGCCCGGTAAAGCTCCCACTGGTCAGGATGATCGAAGAAGGCCAGCATGCCGTGCGAGATCGCGTTCCTCGTGGTCTCGTTTCCGGCCACTGACAGCAGGATCACGAAGTAGCCGAACTCATCGGAGCTCAGCTGGTCGTCGATCTCGGCGCTGACCAGCTTGGTGATGATGTCCTCACGCGGGTTCTGCTTGCGGTCCTCGGCCATGGCCATGGCGTAGCCGACGAGCTCGGCGGCGGCGATCGTGCCCGCGTCGCCGAACTCAGGGTCGTCGTAGCCGACCATGACGTTCGACCACTCGAAGATCTTCCTGCGGTCTTCCTGAGGCACGCCGATCAATTCGGCAATGGCCTGAAGCGGCAGCTCGCAGGCCACGTCAGTGACGAAGTCGCCGCTGCCAGACTCGATCGCGGTCGCGACGATCTTCTCGGCCCGCTCGGTCAGCCGCTCCCTCAGGTTGCCGATCGCGCGCGGGGTGAAACCTCGGGACACGATCTGGCGCAGCTTGGTGTGCTGCGGCGGGTCGATGTTGAGCAGGATCAGGCGCTGCAGGTCGATGCTGTCCTTGATTGGAGTGCCGTGCCTGATGATCGCAGTGTTCTCCCAGCTGCCGAACAGGTCGCTGTTGCGGGAGATCTCCACGACGTCGGCGTGCTTGCTGACCAGCCAGCAGCCGCCGTCATCGAAGCCGCAGTCCGGCTGCTCGTTCCACCAGATCGGGGCGGCCCGGCGGAGCTCAGCGAACTCCTCGTTAGGAACTCGGGCCGCGTAAAGGTCAGGGTCGGTGAAGTCGAATCCCGCCGGGATCTGTGGTCCGGACATGGCTGCCTCCGCGCTGTGCTAGCTGAACTGCCGTGCGACCGACCTTCTAGCCCGATTAGACCAGAAAACAAGAACACGTTCTACCATGAGGGAAGATCCGTACCAGGGGAGAACAGCCATGGGCACAGCCGTTATCGTCGAAGCCGTCCGCACCCCGATCGGCAAGCGGAACGGCACCCTATCAGGCCTGCACGCCGCCGAATTGCTCGGTTCCGCCCACCGCGGACTTGTGGAGCGAGCCGGACTCGACCCGGCCCTGGTTGAGCAGATCGCCGGCGGCTGCGTCACCCAGGCGGGCGAGCAGTCCAACAACATCACCCGCACCGCCTGGCTGCACGCCGGGCTGCCGGTCACTACCGGCTGCCTGACCCTCGACGCCCAGTGCGGCTCGGCCCAGCAGGCCGTGCACCTCATCGCGGGCCTGATCGCGGCCGGGGCGATCGACGCCGGGATCGGCTGCGGCGTCGAGGCGATGAGCCACGTGCCGCTCGGAACGGCGGCAATGGCGGGCGGCACCTCCCCGAGACCGGCGACCTGGACCATCGACATGCCTAACCAGTTCGAAGCCGCCGAGCGGATCGCGAAGCGGCGCGGCCTGAGCAGGGATGATCTGGATCAGTTCGGGTTGAAAAGCCAGCAGAAGGCGGCCGCGGCCTGGGCGGCGGGCCACTTCGACCGGGAGGTGATCGCGGTCAAGGCTCCGGTGCTCGACGCCGACCGGCAGCCGACCGGCGAGACCGCGACCGTGGACAGGGACCAGGGTCTGCGCGAGACGACCGCCGAAGGCCTGGCCAAGCTCAGGCCGGTGCTTGATGGCGGCCTGCACACGGCCGGGACGTCCTCGCAGATCTCCGACGGCGCCGCCGCCGTGCTCCTCGTCGAGGAATCCCGCGCGCGGGAACTCGGGCTGCGGCCACGGGCCAGGATCATCGCCCAGGCCCTGATCGGCGACGAACCTTATTACCACCTGGACGGTCCGGTCGCCGCCACCGAGCGAGTGCTCAAAAGAAGCGGCATGCGGATCGACGATCTTGATCTATTCGAGGTCAACGAGGCGTTCGCCTCGGTCGTGCTTTCCTGGCAGAGCGTGCATCAACCGGATCCAGGCAAGGTGAACGTGAATGGCGGCGCCATCGCGCTTGGCCACGCCGTCGGCAGCACCGGGTCCCGGCTGATCACCACGGCCCTGTACGAACTCGAGCGCCGCGACGCTAGCACCGCGCTGATCTCGATGTGCGCGGGCGGCGCGATGGCCACGGCGACGATAATCGAGCGCCTTTAAGACCGGCCTTTCGGACCGGGCCGCGCGGAGCCGTGGGACAAATCACCCATAGCGTTCGGTCTAGCCGCAACGATGTCGCTCCGATGTTGTTGTCGGCCAGCAATCAACAACAACGATGGCCCACCGATGCTGCACGAATAGCATCCCTGGGACATCGTTGTCGTTCGTCCGACCCGCCGAACCGCATCGATGGCACAGCGATGCGGTATGCGGGGCCGCCGCAACGCTTGCCGGCCCTGCGATCCGGCGGCCCTCGCTCCGGCCCCGCGGCCCCGGACGCCCGGTATTCACGCCGGTCACGCTAGTCACACCAGCCCCGATCCGCCCAGGACTTGCCGCCACTCGCGCACTGGCACTAGACCGCCAACCCCAGCGACGGCACGACGGAGGGCCTACAGCACCAGCTGCGGGACGACGGCGGGCCAGAAACCCGGCCGGCCAGGCATTTTGCTAGGCGTCTTCCTCGATTTTGATGCCGAGCGCGTCGGCGAAGATCCCGGCCAGTGCCACGGCGTCGCCCGTGGTGATCGTCGCACCTCGCAGGCTGGTTACGCCGGACAGGCCGGCCAGCACGCAGCCGGAAAACCTGGTATCGGCCAGGCTGGCGCCAGAGAACTGGGCACCGGACAGGTCGCAGTTGTCGAAACGGACGTCAGACAGGTCGGTGTCGCCGAAATTAGCCTGGTCAAGTCGGCAGCCGGTGAAGACGACGTTGGAGAACTTGGTCGCCGAGAAATAGCCAAGGTCAATACGGCACGAGTCGAAAATAACATCGCGAATTCCGCCAGTAATCCAGCTCAGCCCGGTCATCCTGGTGGCGCTGATGACCGCACGGCGGATCGAGCTGTCCCTCGCCCGCAGGTTCGCCAGATCGCAACGGCTGATCTCGACATCCTTCAAGGTGGCGCGGTTGAGCCTGACCTGGGCAAATTTAACGTTGCGATACCGGCATTGATCAAGTTCAGCCCCCGCCGCCTCCCGGCCGGACAGGTCGATGTCGTCCACCGCCAGGCCAGCGTGCACCGCACCGTCGAAAAGGTCAGCCTCGGGAAGCGACCCGGCGGTCAATTCTCCCGGCAGGTCGGGGGCCGACGGCTCCTTGATGCCGCCCGGGCGGTTGCCCCGAGGGCGTCCGGGAAAGCGCTCAGAGCGGCCGGCCATCCGCTCATGCTAGCCGTCCGCGGTCCCCGCTGCCCGGAGCACTCCGATTACGTCTGGTAAGTAGTTAGAAACACTCGGAAAACAGCGCTTGGGATGTCAAACTACAGTTCTTCTCAGTCGTCATTTCAGAACTTGGCCAGGGGCGGGATCAGCATGAACATGAGTACATTGAGCCGGCGAGCCCGTTTGGCGGTGGTTCTCGGCATCGGCGGCGCGCTCGCGACCGTCGGCATCGTCGGCGCGTCGGCGGCCCTGACCGGACCAAGCTGCCAGCCCGGCTCAGGTAAGAACCTGGCCGGAGCCCACCTCAGCGCTTCTCAGATCTCCGGCTACAGCGACAACCTGCGCTGCGCCAACCTGGCCGGTGCCGATCTGGAGGGGCTGAGCCTAGCTCAGATCGACTTCACCGGCGCCATCATGCACAACGCTAACCTCCAGCACGCCGACCTGACTCAGGCGACGCTCAGTTACGCGGATCTTTCCGGCGCCAACCTGACCGACGCGACCATGATCCAGGTGACGGCCCAGCACGCCAAGATGGTCGGGGCCAACCTGTCCGGCGTCGATCTCACCCAGGCCGACCTGACCGACGCCGACTTGTCCAAAGCCACGCTGAGCGGCACGACCTTCGACGAGACCACCACCGCTCACACCACGTTCACGGGCGCGAAGGGCGTTCTCCCGATCGGCCTCTATATCGGCATCCTGGCCGTGCTGTTCCTCCTGCTGCTGCTCTGGGGCTCCCTGCGGCGCAACCTGAAGGCAGCAAAGAGCGCGGGCGGTTTCGGGTACTCGAACACGATCGGCAGCAATCCGGCGGTGGGCCTGATCCGCGGCATCGTCGGCTCGGTCATCGTCGCGCTCGGGTTCAACCTTTGCGTCGGCGGGTTCCTCGGCGAGGTCATCAGCGCCGCCGGCCCGCCAGTGAAGCAGGCCTGCACCGGCGCGCTGTGCGTGGTAGGCGTGTCGAGCGGATTCATCGGCATCTTCGGCGGCGTCGTGCTGATGATCGCGGGCTTCATTATCCGGGCCGTAAAGCGGAACAACCAGGCGGCGTTCAACGCGTCAGGTCCTGGCGGCTTTAGCGGAGTCGGCCCGTTCAACTCGCCAACACCCTTTAATTAGGCGACGGACTTACGGCCGGCTCCGGCGTAAAACCAGGCGCGCTCCGGGTGCTCAGGCACCTGGCCGTCGTGCCGCCATAGCTGCATGTACACCAAACCGGGATCCACCAGTTCGAACCCGTCGAAGAACCGCATGATCTCCGCGCTTGTCCTGGTGTGGGCGGAACTTGTGGTGTTCTTGTAGAGGTCTTCGACCTTGGCGGCCGCGCCAGGGGCTGACTCGTTCGTGGCGTGCGAGATCACCAGGTAGCTGCCCCCGGGCAGCGCTTTCGCGTAGCCTGCCACGATGCTGGCCGGGTCGTCGGACTCGGCTATGAAATGCAGCACGGTGACCATCAGCAGCCCGACCGGCTGGCTGAAGTCGATCAGCCTGCGGACCTCGGGATGCCTGAGCACCACTTTAGGATTGCGCAGGTCTGCATTGATCACGCTGGCCAGCGGGTTGCCTCGGAGCAGGTGCTTGCTGTGCGCGACCACCCCAGGATCATTGTCGACATAGACGATGCGCGCCTCTGGATCGCAGCGCTGCGCTATCTCGTGCACGTTTTCCTGGGTCGGGATTCCTGAGCCGAGATCGAGGAACTGACGGATGCCCGCATCGCTCAGGTACGCCACCGCCCGGCCGAGAAAATTCCTGTTCTCCTTGACGATCATCCTGGCGTTGGGCTCGGCCTCGATCAGCTGACGGCCAAGTTCGCGATCGGCGGCGTAATTGTGATGGCCGCCGAGAAAAAAGTCATAGAGGCGGGCCACGCTCGGCCGGTCGGTCTCGATTCCTTCTGGTACCCGGCCGGCTTCGGTCATGAATGCTCCCCTGGGTAGCGCACTGTCACACCGGAACTGTCGCTTCGCTGGCGGTTCTTGCCTTACGGTACTCGGCGAGCTTCTCGTCTAGCTCCCGAACGGCGGGGGTACCGTCAGCGACGTGCAATTCCTGCCGCAGCAAATGGATCCGGCCGGAAATGCGGCGCGAACTGTTCAAGGTAGTCAGCCTGGCCGAGTCGGCGAGGGTTTCGCAGGCTTCGCTGTACTCGCCCTGCTTGATCAGTGCTTCCGCACGGAAAGCCAGCGTCAGCGCGCTGTTGTGACAGTTGACCGGGGCCAGGAGCCCGAGCGACCGCCTAGCCGCGTCGGAAGCGTCGACCGGGAGATTGAGCTTCAGCGCGCACTCGGCTTCAGTGCCCCAGTAGAACGAGCGGTCGTAAAAGTACCACCAGGGCGATCTTGGCGTATCGTCGGTGATCCTGATGAGTGATTCCTGCTCCCGGTCGAGCGCCGCCTGGCAACGGCCAAGTTGCCCGGCTTCCGCGTAGGCGCGGGCCGCGACATCGGCCGCGTAGGCGATGGCGTAGGGGCTGCCGCTGGTCTTGGCCGCCGCGATCGCCGCCTGAGCGTGGTCGATAGCGTGGCTCGGCCGGCGCCTGGCCGCGGCGAGTTGGCTCGCGGCGGCCAGCGTGTAGGCGGCGAGGTCATTGTTACCCGCCCGGTAGGCGGCCGCCCGTGCGTCGTCGTAGTAGTACCAGGCCGCCTTATGGTCACCGAGGTTGAACAACAGCCAGCCGATGAGCTGGGTCAGGTCGCCGTAAGCGGTCAGCGCTTGCGGGGTCACCACGCCGGGCACGCTCCTGGCCAGGGCCGCCATCGCCGAGCGCAGCGACATGGCCGGCTGGAGCGTGATGCGCGGCCCGACGGTACCGCCAAGCCGCCGAAGTCCGGCTACGACGTCGCTGGTGTAATGCACGATCGCCAGGTCGGCGCTTAGACGGCCTGGTCTTGAACCGGTGACCAGCCTTGGCACCTCAAGCACGGGGGCCGCGGCGACCACGGCGAGCGCGCTGCTCGCCTCGAGCAGCAGGGTGCGACGGCGCAGCCGGGGCCAGGTTCCTCGGCCACGTTCCCCGCCTGGATCAGTTGCGTGATCTGAGCCCGCCTGATCGTTTCCAGCGCGGCTTGCAGCGCGGCCGAAGAGACGGCCGGCGCCCGGTCGGCGGGCAGATCTTCGGTCGCCGGGTGCGCCCGGTCAGCCGAACCGCTGCGGGTACGGTCGTGCGACCAGCCGGAGGCCCGGTCAGGCGGCAGCCCTCGCCCGCGGGCCTGATCATGATCCCTGACCTGGCCAAGCCCGACCTGACCGGGCTGGCTCGGCACGAACGGCTGGGACTGGGCGACAGCGCGCTCACGGACGGCAAGCACGGCGGACCTGCCGCTATAATCGCGGCAGTCGCTGAGGAGATCGGTGATCCGGCACTGGTAGAGCCTGGCCAGCCGGTCAAGCGTCTCAAGCGAAGGAGCGTGCCCGGTCTTGCCAGGCCATTGCTCCCAGTAAGAGAAATTCTTGAACGTCTTCGGGTCGTCCGGCCAGATGCTCGTCCATTCCTCAGCGGCTTGCGGCTGACTCCAGCCGTGCGCCTGGCGGAGGGCTACCCTCGGATTCACCCGGTAGGCGACCTGAAACGCGACGCCGATTTCTGCCCAGGTGCGGCCTTCAGCCCGCAATTGAGCCGCATGTTGTGCTTGTGCTTGCCGAACGCTTCGTGGCTTACCGCTCACAACCGTTTTCCTTTGCGCCTTTTGTTGTTTGCGCGCCTGTTTTGCCGCCAACTGGCATCGCGATCGGTCGGTTAGTACGACAGTAACCCCGATTGAATGGCCTGGACCGCCATGCCCGATGGTTCCTCCCTGGCAGACCGGGAGGATCTGGGGAGGGAGGCCGGTCCTGCCGAACTGCGTCAAGACTGCCATAGCGAGGGCGGTGCGGCAGGCCGAATGGTGTGGCGGTCGCCGTGCTAAATCCGCAAAGCCAGCGAGTGCTCAAGTTTCACGACGATACCGCCGTTTCCCGGCGGTACTGTCGTGACTTACACCCATTGGGTGGGCCCATGACCGCAATGTTCCATGGCAGTGTAGGGGTTGCCTTCCGGGCGCCAGCAGTAACGCACCGGAGTTGCCTTGAACTCGCTGTGGCGCCTTCCGCTGTGCGGAGCGCGCGGCATTGGGCGGCCAATTTGCTCACCGAGGCCGATTTCCATCAAGATCTTATTGACACGCTGGTACTACTTGTGTCCGAATTGGTGACCAACGCGATTCACGCGGTCAGCGAGTTGCCCGCGATGCCGGCGCGGTCAGTGACCGCATCAGCGGCGGCCAAGGCGACCGGCCGGCACCGGGTCTGGCTGGCCATCGAGCGTTCGCCGGCCCTGGTGCGAGTCGAAGTGCACGACACCGCGTGCGTCCCCGTTCCCAGGCAGGCCGCAGGGCGCGATTTCGATGAGGAGTCCGGCCGGGGCCTCGACGTCATCGCCGCCCTGGCCAGCTACTGGGGCTGGAACCCCGACTCCTTCGGAAAAGTCGTCTGGTGCGAAATAGCCCTGAAATAGTCAGGGTAAGCCGCCGCGCAGCGCGGCGCGCCCTCACCGGCCCGAAGGCGGGGGCACTTTACCTTCCGCACCTTCCGCGGGTTCAAGGGATCGTCGCAACGATGGCCCATCGTTGCTGTTCAGCGGGGTGCTCCAACGACAACGAAGGGCCATCGATGCTGTACAGGCAGCATCGGAGCGACATTGTTGTCGTTGCCGGGGCACCGGGAACAGCAACGGAGGGACATCGTTGCTGCCGACGACACCGTCAGCCGGAGGCGGACGCGTTTGCAAGCCAGTTGTTGATCAAGTCGAAGGACTGATCGGCACTCGGGTGCAGGGCGACATCGTGGCCGGTGCCAGGGATCGAGTAGACCGTGAGGCTCGCGGCGCGCGCGTAGTAAGGAGCCTCGTTCGCCTGCAATTGGGCCGGGGCGGCGCAGTCAAGCACTGGCGGGTCGGCGCAGAAGATCGCGTCCTGCGCGCCAACGACTACGAGCACGGGGACGGTGATCCGGTCGGACAGATTCAGCCCGGGGGGCAGCGCCCAGGTTGTGGCCAGCGTCGCCAGGTCAGTGGCGGGCACCACGTCCTCATGCGCCTGGTCGTAGGCGATCACGGCCGAGTCCGCCGAGCTTGAGTAGAAGTCCGCGGCGCGATCGCCGGGAATCGTGGTCAGATAGCCAAGATCCAGATCCTGGCCCGCGAACTCTGGATCGTCGATGGCTGGATAGAGCAACGACTCAAGCGTGCTGGCGAAGCCGATGCCCACGTCAGGCAGGTGCAGGAGTCCGGTGACGACCAGGCGGCTGACATCGCGGTACTGGCCGGCTTCCTCGATTGAGATGACCGAGCCGAGCGAGTGCCCGACCAGGTTCACCTGGCCGTACCCGATGTCCTCGCGCAGCCAGGTCACGATCTGATGCAGGACGTAGGCTTCGGCGCCGATCGTGATCCCGATGCTCAGCGGATGACTGCTCGTGCCAGTGCCGATCCGGTCGTAATCGAAGGTTGCCCGGCCGGCCGCCAGCGTCTTATCCACGTAGGAGTAAAGCGCCGGGTCGACTGGCCAGTCCCAGTACGCACCGTTATAAGTCGCGCCCGGCGTGAGCACATCCACCTCGTGCGGCCCGGCCTGCCAGGTGAGCGGCTCACAGTAAGTACCTGACAAGGTCTCGTTCGCCGGCAGGCCAGGCGAGAGAGCGACCGGGAGGTCAAGCTCCTGGCAGTTCCCGTACCCGGTCCCGGCCGACGCGGCGACTGCCGCCGGCGCAGACGGCAGAGCGACCACGGTCGCGATCACTATCGCCGGGACCAGGGCCAGCACGCCCCGGCTATTTGCCACCTTCATGTGTGATTTCTCCCGCTCCCGCTGTTTGAATAACTGTCAGAATTGGCTGATCAATTGCTCGGCCAAGACTAAATGTAGTCGATAGATCACACACTGTGAATTAGTTAGACCGCGGCTCAATCGCAGGGTCCGGGGGCGGCGACGCTCTTGCCCTGGAGCCAGTGGCCTTTCACCAGGCCCATCAAGGTGATCGAGTGCCTTGACTTCTTGGGCAGCGGGTGTATCAGCTTGCCCGTTGCGGCCGACTTGGCCGCGAACGCGATCGGTGACCAGCAGGTCTCGACGAGAGCGGTGGCATGCTTGAACGTGACGCCCACGATCTGATAATCCAGCTTCCCGCTAGAGACGTCACCCTTCTGCCAATTGCCCGTCATCCCGGCGATGAACACGGGGATATCGGCCGCGAGCACATGCCGGGCGAGCAAGGTCTGGGCTTGGGTCGCGCTCCGCGAGTCGCTCGCCGCGACCAATGCGAGCTGGGTTGCCCGGTAGGCCTTGATGACCCGCCGCTGAGCGTGCGTCCACGGCGATCCGGCCGTTCCGATAGCCGGATAGGACGTGCCCTTCTTCGGCAACTGCACCTGGGGCACACTCGACACGCAACCGGTCGCGACGACCATCAGGACGGCGATTAACGAACCCGCCACCAGCCGGGCCGCCCGTTCCATCCTCATAACCTTCTCCCCAAGCACAATTCGCAGCGGTGGGGATCCTACCGGTAACCGCTTGCGCCCGCGCACCGCGGCCCAGTGCGGCCCAGCCAATTCCGTTACGGGGCGAGCGCGCCGACGACGACGGTAACCGCCAGCCCCGCACCCACATCTGCCCGCAGCAACAGCCGGCCAGGTAACGCACAAAACCGGTAAATCGCCCAAATGAGTCCCGGCCACAGACACGCGAGCCACCCGGAGCGGCCGCGAGCCCCCCAACGCATCACCCAATCCGGCATTTCGGCTCAGTCAACAACAACGATGGCCCATTGATGTTGTTGCGGCCGAGACCGGCGGAGAATTGCCCGATTTGCCAGGAGGCCGGGGCGCGGGCGGGGCGGCGTTACGGATGCTGGCTGCTGACCGAGATGACCTCGCCGGTCAGGTAGGAAGCGTAATCGCTGGCGAGGAAGACCATAACGCTGGCCACTTCCCATGGCTCGGCCGAGCGGCCGAAGGCCTCCTTGGTGACCAGGTCATCCAGCGTGTCCTGGTCCATCACCTTGGCCAGGAACGGATGCATCACCAGGCTTGGCGCGACCGCGTTGACCCGGATGCCGTGCTCGGCCACGTCCATCGCGGCGCACCTGGTCAGCGCCATGACTCCGGCCTTGGCGGCGGCGTAGTGCGCCTGCCCGGCCTGGGCGCGCCAGCCGAGCACAGAAGCGTTGTTGACGATCGCGCCGCCGCCGCCCTGGGCGATCAGCTGGCGGAGCGCGGCCCGCGTGCACCTGAACGTACCGTTCAAGGTGACGTCAAGTACCTTCAGCCACTGGTCGTCCCTCATCTCGGTCACCGGCGCGGTCCCGCCGAGACCGGCGTTGTTGATCATGACATCGATCCGTCCGAACCGGCCGACGGCACCGTCGATCAGCGCCTGAACCTGCTCTTCGCTGGTGACGTCGCACCCGGTGGACCAGACCCGGTCGGTGCCGTAAATCCCGGCCAGCTCGGCTTGGGCCGCCGCGAGCCGAGTCGCGTGCGCGTCGCTGATTACCAGGCTGGCACCCTCGTCCAGGCATCGCCGCGCCGCCGCGCCACCGATCCCAGTCCCAGCCGCGGCCGTCAGCACGACCACCTTCCCGACGAGCAAGTCCCGGCCGGCCGGCGGAGTGATCACGCCGTTCCCCCCGGCGCGAGGCCGAATTCCCTGCTGGCGATCAGGCCGAGCTGGATCTCGTCTGACCCGCCGTAAATGGTGTCGGCCCGGCTGAACAAGTACAGCCGTTGCCAGGCATCAAGCTCATAAGGCGCGGCCGTGGCCACCATTCCTTCCGCCCCTCGCACATCCATGGCCAGCTCCCCCAGCGTCTTGTGCCACCGAGCCCAGAGCAGCTTAGCCACGCTGGCCTCGGCCCCGGCGGACTGCCCCGCAGGCCCGACGGTGTCAAGCGCGTAAGCGCGCAGTACCTCAAGCCCCACCCAGGCGCGCGCGATCCGGTCCCGCAGCAGCGGGTCAGCGGCGGCGCCGGTTCGCTTCGCGTGCTCGATGAGGTCGTCGAGTTCCTTCCTGAACTGGATCTGCTGGCCGAAGGTCGCCGCACCGCGCTCGACCCCGAGCAGGAACCGGGCCATCGGCCAGCCCTAGCCGACGCCGCCAAGCACCAGGTCAGCATCGGTCCTGGCCCCGTCGAAGAACACTTCGTTGAACTCGCTGTTCCCGGTGAGCTGCCTGATCGGCCGGACCGTGACACCCTCCTGGCGCATCGGCACGAGCAGCATGGAAAGGCCGGCGCTGCGCCGCGATCCAGGCTCCGTCCTGGCCAGCACGAAACACCAGTCGGCCACGTGCGCCAGCGAGGTCCACACCTTCTGCCCGGTAATCTCCCAGTGATCACCGGCGAGCCTCCCGGCCGTGCTGACCGAGGCCAGGTCGGATCCGGCCCCGGGTTCTGAGAACCCCTGGCACCACAGCTCGGCGACCGACGCGATCGGCGGCAGGAATCGAGCCCGCTGCACGGCGGTACCGAACTCAATGAGGGTCGGGCCGAGCAACTGCTCGCCCATGTGACTTACCCGCGCCGGTGCCCCCGCCCGCGCGTACTCCTCGTGGAAGATCAGCTGCTCGCTCAGCGTCGCGCCCCGCCCGCCGTGCTCGCGCGGCCAGCTCAGCGGCGTCCAGCCGGCCTTATGCAGGCATCGGTCCCAGGCCAGCCGCTGCTCGAACGCCTCGTGCTCGCGCCCAGGTCCCCCGGCGCCGCGCAGCCCGGCGTACTCGCCGGCCAGGTTAGCCGCCAGCCAGTCCCGCACCGCCACGCGAAACTGAACGTCGCTCAGGCCCGCCGGTTCGCCTGCTCCGCAGCGAGCGGTAGCGCGCAAAGATCCCGCGGCCGATGAGAACGTCAAGCGCTTTGGTGACACCGCTCCGGCTGGCCCCGGTAGCGTCTTGCAGTTCTTCTCGGCTGGCGGAGCTGGTTCCACTCAGTACTTCGAGGATACGTTCGGACAAGCCGTCTCCATTCGATGGCTTGGGCTTGTCGTTGGCTCCTGTCCGATGAAGGCCTGGGCCAGCCGGCAGGAGCCATTGTCGCGGGCGCGGCGTGGCTGCAGGATGCCGAGGTCCAGAAGCTGGCTGAGCTGACGGCGCGCGTCCCGACGGGTCCAGGCCCATTCTGCGCAGCTGCGCAACGCCGACTCCGTAACCGGCGTCGGCAAGGGCGAGGACAGAGATCTGAGCCTCGAAAGCTCCTGGCCCCGGCTGAGGTCTCTCGCCCAGGCACGTACTTCCGGGGTGACAAGTGATATCCGCGGGATGATCAAGCGAAAATCGTCGAGGCTGGCAGCGAACAACGGCACCAGCCCTGTGTCGTGCCGGACCTGGCTGATCATCATGCCGATACCAGAACCGCGGTTTTCGGCCACCGGGCGCCCGGTGAGCGGATCACCTGCCTCCTGGAGCAGGCGGCGAGCCTGGCATTCCTCGATGAGGAGGTTCCGCTCTCACCGAGCGTTTCAAGCCTCACGTTGCCGAATAGCCCGCCTGGGCTGGTGATGGAAGCCGGTCAGGATAAAGCTCGACCTGTATCTGGGTACCCCGAGCCTGCGGGCTGTAGTCGCGATGCATAAGGGCATTGACCACGGCCTCGCGAATAACCTCTGGCTCGATCTCCCAATGGTCGTCGCGGCCCGCGCCGACGATCCGGCTGCTCTTACGGAGATTACGCTGGGCCGCCTGGATCGTATCGGCCACCATGGCTGGGACGGTGCCGCCGATCGCGGCGCTGTCCAGAAACCGGATGCCCCCAGGACCTGGCTGACCCGCGTCTTCATGGGGGTACACCGCCAGGGAAACCATGAGCTGCGGAAAGAACTGCTGAGGATAGGCGCCGACGCTGAGCAATCCCGCCAGGGAAGGCACGAAAGATCCCTCGTAGGGTACGAGAACGCCCAGGCGGACCAGGATGTCAGGCTCGTCGAGCCCGGAGAATGCCCTAGGAGAATTCCGGCTCGCCGTCTCGATGAGACGAAGCACGGCCCTCCGGTCAAGATCCTTGGCTGTGGCCTGAGGAACCGGCTCCTCATCCCACCGCGGCGGTCCCGAGTTCTCCCTCAGCCGGTCGATCTCATATGGAGTAAGGCGCTGGTCCCCGTCTCCAACCCGCACGTACGCGCCATTGTAAAGACCCCTTGAAGTGACGTAACAAGGGCGCTGAGCAGGCGGAAGCGGCTCCACCTCCGCCAGGACGAGGATGCTGCCCTCAAATGGCACGGTATCAATGACCGGGGCAAGCGCCGGGGTAAGCTTGGCCCGGCAACCCCAGCCAGTTCGTCACGCAGCGCAACCGGATCGGTCACCCCCACCGTGGCGAACCCAGCTCTCTCGTCCAGCCCGAGAATGATGATGCCGCCCCGTGAATTCGCGAACGCGGACATCGTCTCGACCACGCTATGCGGCAGACCACCGGTTGCTCTCTTGACCTCAACGTCTTCAATTCGACGCCCGTCTTTCGCAGCCTCACCACGATGTCGGCCAGCTCCACGCAGCCTCCCGTGACCCGGATAGCTAACTTACCACCAACTTACCACCAACTTACCACTCAGTCGGCCAGCTTGGTGGTAAGTAGTGGCATGTCGAGGCACCGCTACCGGATGCCGGCATTCGGCGTAGGCTCCCTACAGGCAGCTCCCAACCAAGCACTTGCTTGTCTGGAGGACCGCGTTGGCTGGCGAACAGCCTGTTGGCTGGCACTGACGCGGCAATCGAGACAGTTCCCGCCGCCGTGGACGCGGCCGCACAGACATTCGGGGAAGCGGTAGCCGTAGCCGAGCCTGGCGGACCGGTGCTGACGTACCGCGACCTTCGGGACCGGGTGCGGGAAATAGCCGGAGCCCTGATCAGCAGCGGAGTGCAGGCCGGGGACCGGGTCGCCATCTGGTCACCGAACACGCATCACTGGGTACTGGCAGCGTTCGGCGCGCTCTACGCCGGGGCCACGCTGGTCCCCGTCAATACCAGGTACACCGGGCCAGAGGCCCTTGACGTGATCAGCCGGACGAAAGCGCGAGCGCTGTTCGTAGCCGGTCCTTTCCTCGGCGCCGACCGGCTTGAGCTCCTGCGGAAGGCCGCAGGGGACGCCAGCCTGCCCGAGCTGATCGTCAGGATCCCGGTCGAGTCACCGGAGACCTCCTGGGACGACTTCCTCAAGCGCAGGACCGGCGAGCACGAAGTCGACGCGCGCGCGGCGGCGGTCAGCCCCGACGACGTCAGCGACATCTTGTTCACCTCCGGCACGACCGGCCGGAGCAAAGGCGCCAGGTCCGCGCACCGCCAGGCGCTCGACGTGGCCCGCGCCTGGGGTGAGTGCGCCGAGCTGAGCAGTAAAGACAAGTACCTGATCGTGAACCCGTTCTTCCACAGCTTTGGCTACAAGGCCGGCATTCTCGCTTGCCTGCTCACCGGAGCCGCGATGGTGCCGCAGCTAGTGTTCGACGCGGGCGCCGCGATCAGGCTGATCGAAAAGGAACGGATCACGGTCTTCCCCGGCGCGCCCACGCTCTACGTCTCGATCCTCGACCACGAGAAGAAGAACAGCCACGACCTGTCCAGCCTGCGAATCGCGGTAACCGGCGCCGCCGTCGTGCCGGTCGCCCTCGTCGAGCGGATGCGGGCCGAACTCAGCTTCGACACGGTGCTCACCGCTTACGGGCTGACCGAAGCGGTCGTCGCGACCATGTGCCGGCCAGGTGACGACGCCGAGACCATCGCGACGACCTCGGGCCGGGCCGCGGCCGGTTTCGAGATCACGATCGGAGGCTCAGGCGAGATCCTCCTGCGCGGACCGAACGTCATGCTCGGCTACCTCGACGACGAAGCGGCGACGGCCGAGGCGATCGACTCCGGCGGCTGGCTGCACACTGGCGACATCGGGCACCTAGACGAGCGGGGCTACCTGACGATCACCGACCGGCTCAAGGACATGTACATCTGCGGCGGCTTCAATGTCTACCCGGCCGAGGTCGAGCAGGCCCTGGCCAGGCACCCCGCTGTCGCGGAGTCGGTCGTGATCGGGATACCAGACGAGCGCCTCGGCGAGGTCGGCAAGGCATTCGTCGTGCCAAGACCGGGCGCGAACGCTTCAGAAGAAGAACTGAGAAAGTTCTGCCAGGAACGGCTAGCCAACTTCAAGGTGCCCAGGCACGTCGAATTCCGCACCGAACTGCCGCGCAACCCGGCCGGCAAGCCGCTCAAGCGGGTGCTGAGAGGGGAAAGCCAATGACAGAACCAGAGCCAGTCGTGCTTTACGAACGGCGCGGCGCCACCGCGCTGGTCACGATGAACCGGCCCGAATACCGCAACGCGCAGAACTCCGTGATGACCTACGCCCTGGACGCCGCCTTCGAACGCGCCGTCAACGACAACGAGGTCAAGGTCATCGTGCTCGCCGGGGCGGGCAAGCATTTCAGCGCCGGGCACGACATCGGCACCCCGGGAAGGGACGTGCACGTCACTTACGACCGCAAGGCCGTGATGTGGTGGGACCACACCGACAAGGAGGGCGCCGACGCGAGGTACGCCAGGGAGATGGAGGTCTACCTGGGCATGTGCCGACGCTGGCGGGAGCTGCCTAAGCCGTCGATCGCGATGATCCAGGGCGCCTGCATCGCCGGCGGCCTGATGCTCTCCTGGGTCTGCGACCTGATCGTGGCCTCCGAGGACGCGTTCTTCGCCGACCCTGTCGTCCGGATGGGCATTCCCGGCGTGGAGTACTTCGCCCATCCGTGGATGCTCGGGCCCAGGTTCGCGAAGGAGGCCTTGTTCACCGGGGACCGGTTCACCGCCCAGCGAGCTTACGAGCTTGGCATGATCAACCGGGTCGTGCCGCGCGAGGAACTCGAGCCGGTCGCGTTCGCGCTGGCCGAGCGGATCGCCGCGATGCCGTCCTTCGGACTCTCCCTGGCCAAGCGGGCCGTGAACCAGTGCGAGGACCTGATGGGGATGCGGCCAGGCATGGACTCGACCTTCGGCCTGCATCACGTCGCCCACGCCCACAACGCCGAGACCGGGCGCCGACTCCCTGGCCGGCATGGATGCCAGGTCCATGAAGTCGGCAGGCGCGTGAATCTCGACGCAGAGCCGGCCGTCGAGGCCTTCCGGGCCGAGGTCCGCGGCTGGCTGGGAGAGCATGTGCCCGACCCGGCCCTGCCTTCGGTGAACACCGAAGCCGGGTTCGCCGCGCACCGGGACTGGGAGCGGAAGCTGGCGGAGGCCAGGCTGGCGGTGGTGTCCTGGCCGGCGAAGTACGGCGGCCGGGACGCGTCGCTGGGGCAATGGCTGGCGTTCGAAGAGGAGTACTACCGGGCGGGCGGGCCGGTCAGAGTCGGTCAGAACGGCCTGTTCCTGCTAGCCCCGACCATGTTCGCGCACGGTGCGGTGGATCAACTCGACCGGATACTGCCGCCGATGACGACCGGCGAGGTGGTGTGGGCCAGGCCTGGTCGGAGCCAGGGGCCGGCAGCGACCTAGCCGCGATCAGGTCGACGGCGAGACCCACGGACGGGGGCTGGCGGCTAACGGGCCAGAAGACCTGGAGCTCACGCGCCGCCTTCGCCGACCGCGCCTTCGGCCTGTTCAGATCGGACCCGCAAGCCGGGCGCCATAAAGGACTTACCTACCTCATGTTCGACCTCCGGGCACCGGGCGTGACCGTGCGGCCGATCGCGCAGCTCGACGGTGAGCCCGGCTTCGCCGAGATCTTCCTTGACGACGTCTTCGTGCCCGAGGAAGACGTGATCGGCGCGCCTGGTGAAGGCTGGCGGGTCGCGATGTCGACGGCCAGCCACGAGCGCGGCCTCTCGCTGCGCAGCCCAGGACGATTCCTGGCGGCGGCGGACCGCCTGACGGGCCTGTGGCAGCGATCAGGCGGCACGGCGGCGCTCGGCGACCGCGTGGCCGACGCCTGGATCGCCGCCCGCGCCTACCAGCTGCACACTTTCGGTGCGGTGGCCGACCTCGAAGCGGGCGGCACGCTCGGTGCCGAGTCAAGCCTCGGCAAGGTGTTCTGGTCCGAACTGGACATCAGGATCGGCGAGACCGCGTTCGACCTGCTCGGCCCCGAGGCCGAACTCGACGCACAATGGACCACCAGTTACCTGTTCGCACTCGCCGGCCCGATCTACGCCGGCACCAACGAGATCCAGCGCTCGGTCATCGCCGAACGACTGCTCGGGATGCCCCGATGAGGTTCGCGCTCACCGAAGAGCAGCGCCAGTTCGGCGCGACCCTGCACCAGTTGCTGTCCGACGCGGACGTTCCCTCGGCCGCGCGGGCCTGGGCCGAAGGTGACCACGAACCAGGCCTCCTGATCTGGGCGGCGCTCGCCGAGGCGGGCGTTACCTCGCTGGCGGTACCAGGGGAGCCTGGCGGCCCGGTCGACCTCGTGGTCGCTTGCGAGGAGCTCGGGCATCACCCCGTTCCGGGGCCGCTAGCGGAGTCGCTCGCCGCCGTGCCCGCCCTGCTCGGCCAGCTCGGCGCTGACCAGTGGCTGGCCGAACTCGCCGCTGGCCAGGCGATCGCGACCTTGGCGATCGCGCCGCAGGTTCCTTACGCTCTTGATGCGGACATTGCCCGGCTGGTTTTCTTGGCTGAAAATCAAAAGCTCTTTACTGGACAGCCAAAATGCAGGCGTGACTCTATGGATCCGTCCCGCCGCTTGTACGAAGTAGGACCAGCTCAAGAGCTCGCGGCTGAACAAGGCGAGGCCTTGGCCGCCGGGATCAGGTACGGGACGCTGGCCTGCGCCGGGCTGCTGCTCGGGGCCGGGCGGGGCCTGCTTGACGCGACCGTGGGCCACGCCAGGACCCGCGAGCAGTTCGGGCGGCCGATCGGCGCCTTCCAGGCCGTGAAGCACGCGCTGGCCGACGTGCTGATCGCGATCGAGTTCGCCCGGCCGTTGCTCTACGCGGCGGCCGTCGCCGTCGAGGCTGATTCCGCTACGGCGACGCGGGACATCTCGGCGGCGCGGGTGGCCTGCGCCGATGCGGCCCGGCTCGCTGCCCGGACGGCGCTGCAAGTGCACGGCGCCATCGGGTACACGCGGGAGTGCGACGTCAGCCTCTGGCTGGCGAAGGTACGCGCGCTGTCAGCCACGTGGGGCAGCCAGGCCGAGCACCGGGCGGTCGTGCTCGCGGCGCTGACGGAGGCGGGGACCGGGCCGTGGAACTGAGCCCGGTGAAGCTAACCGCTGAGCAGGTCGCCCTGCGCGCGTCGGTCGCCGATCTGATCAGGCGGAACCCGCCAGGCTCCGAGGCGGGCACCACAGCCGGTGCGGAATTCTGGCGGCGGCTCGCCGGGATCGGCGCGGCCGGGCTGGCGATCCCTGAGCGATTTGGCGGTGCGGGCGCGGGGCCAGTGGAGACCGCTATCGTGGCCGAGCAGCTCGGCCGGGCGCTGGCGCCTTCGCCGCTGCTCGGGTCGGCGGTGCTGGCCGGCCAGGCGATCCTGGCCACCGGCGACGCCGAGGCCTGCGAGCGGCTGCTGCCTTCGATCAGCAGCGGCGAGGCCGTCGCCGCGCTCGCCTGGACGGGCAAGGAGGGCGGCTGGGATCCGGAGGTGGCGGGCTGCCTGGCCGTCGAGCGCAGCGGGGGCGGCTGGACGCTGACGGGTACCGCTCACTACGTGCTCGACGGGGACAGCGCCAGCATCCTGATCGTGGCGGCCGCGCTTCCTGAAGGCGGCATCGGGCTCTTTGAGGTCGCGCCTGACCAACTCGGAGTCGAACGGGAAGCGGCGGCGTCGGTGGACCAGACCAGGAGGCTGGCCGTAGTCAGGCTGGCCGCCGCGGCCCGGCGCCCGCTTGGCTGCGCTGGTGATACGGGCGCCGGAGCGGCGGCACTGGCGCGGGCGAGGGACCTGGCGTGCCTGGCTCTCGCGGCCGAGCAGGTTGGCGCGGCGGCGGGAGCGCTCGAGCTGACCGTCGAGTACACCAAGGGGCGCGTTCAGTTCGGCCCGCCCATCGCCAGCTTCCAGGCGGTGCAGCACCGGCTCGCCGAGCTGCACGCCCTGGTGGTGTCGGCCCGGGCGCTGGCTTACCGGGCGGCGGCCGACCCTTTACTGCTTGCGCCGGCCGCGAAGGCCTACTGCTCGGACGTGCTCACCAAGGTCGCGGCCGAAGCCATCCAGTTGCACGGCGCGATCGGCATCACCTGGGAGCACGCCGCGCACAGGTACTTCAAGCGGGCGCACGGGTCGGCCCAGCTCTTCGGACCGCCCGCCAGCTACCTGGCCAGGATCGCTGACCAGGTTATCGACGGGTAGCTACATCCAGTCGGCGTACTTGGGCCAGGCGAGCAACGTCTCCACGACCTCAGGCAGGCCTTCGACCGGCTTTGATGTAGCAACTGGCCTGGCAGGCTATTCACGTCTACCGATCTCCTATGATGTCCACGCGGTTAGCTCAGGTCTCGGCTGGTCGATAGAAGAGGGTGGAGCATGCGGACACGAGTGAAGCCTTTGTCCTTAGTGGCGGCCTTCACGACGGCGGCACTGATATCCGCTCTGGGCGGGTGTGGCAGCGAGGGTCCGGCGCGGAACGGCCCGCTCGGCAGCGGCAGCGGCAGCGATCCGGACCACGGCTCGGCCTGCGCACCGGGACGTGTCGGCCAGCCTCGGTCGTTCGGCCTTTCGCAGTTCACCAATCATGGCCGTGTGCTTGTTGTGCTGGAGGGTGTGACCTTGCAGCATCCGCATCACCTGCGCCTTGTCGGTTCCTATGCCGTGCCGGGTGCGGTGCTCATCGGTGTGGGTGGCTGGCCCCCGAACTACGCTGGCATACCCGCCGCATGGAAGCATCGCCAGGCCGTTCGCGGGTTCCGTCTCGCTCCGGGCAAGACATTCAACATGGTCCTGGGCGTGGAAGCCACTGCTATGGGGATCGGCACCTCACGAGGCATGGTGGTCTACTACCACGACTCGTCGGGCAACTACATGGCCACAGATGATGTCGGCATGACCATCAGCACGAGCAAGTCCGGGTGCAAGTAGGGCGGTTCGAGGTGCGGTGGCCGGGCGCTGAATCACGAGACCAAAGTGAGCGAGGAACGGCCTGCGGCGCTTCTCGCTCACGCCGCAGGCCGTTCCTGGTGCTACGGCTTGTTGCTTCGTTGCACCTCTATAGCAGCCTTAGCAGGGCCATTGTTTGTGCCGCAGATCCATCCGGCGTGGGCGAAGTGAAAATTCATGACGGCGTTCTTGTCGTAACCCGTCTGTGCCGAGCTGCTGAAGCTGCTGCCAGCCAGATAGTGCGCGCAGTTCGGTCCTGGCGTGGTGGGAGCATGCTGCGGCTGCACGACGCCCGTACCCCCGAACCAGCCCCTGTCGTGGATCATCCAGATGCACTTTGTGCACGTATCGCACGAACCCGTGATCCACATGCTTGTGCGGGCACTGGCCGCGCTGTTTCTGGTGGGGAATATTGCTGTCATTATCGGGGCCGATGCATTCACCTCGGAATTGCCCCGTGCTGAACTCGGTGCGGAACCAGGCGTTTCCCTTCTAGCCAATCACAATCAAAGCCGAGACATTTTGTTCCTGCCGGATGAGGTTTCGGCAGCCGATACGCCGCCTAACGCGCGATGGTGACCGTCCTCAGTCCCGACCTGCTCCGCTGCCGTCACTATCCATACTGCGTGTCCATGGGGCTTCGGCGCATCGTGGTAAACACTGACATCGTCGCAATCTCGGCCGCTAAGGACCTAATGCTGCGTAACCCCAGTCCAACACGATCACGCTAAAGGCCAGCGGACCCGTCGCTGCTCGCCTCAGCCGCGAAAGCCTACTGCTCTGAGGTGCTTATCAAGGTCGCGGCCGAAGCCATCCAGCTGCACGGCGCGATCGGCATCACCTGGGAGCACGCCGCGCACAGGTACTTCAAGCGAGCCCACGGGTCCGCTCAGCTCTTCGGACCGCCCGCCAGCTACCTGGCCAGGATCGCTGACCAGGTTATCGACGGGTAGCTACATCCAGTCGGCGTACTTGGGCCAGGCGAGCAACGTCTCCACGACCTCCGGCGGTCCCTCGGCCGGGGGCACGGCCGAGGTGCCGTACCGGCCGCGGTAGAAGAGCAGGGGCCGGTCTGGTCCGCACTCGCCAAGCTCGAGCACCTGACCGATGACCACGTAGTGATCACCGATCGTGTGCACGTCGAGGATCTGGCAGCTGATCCAGGTGAGCACGCCGTCGATGACGGGATTGCCCATTGCGTCAGGCACCCAGTCAACCCCGCTGAATCGCTCGGCGTTGCTCCGGCCGAACAGCGTGGCCAGGTGCCCCTGATCGGCGGTCAGCACGTTGGCGCAGAAGTGGCCGGCCTGCTCGATGCGCGGCCAGGTCGACGAACTCCGCGCGGGGCAGAACAGCACCAGGGGCGGATCGAGCGACAAGGCGGCAAAGGCCTGGCAGGAGAAGCCGACCGGCTCGCCATCGTGGCTGGCCGTGATGATCGTGATGCCGGTAGCGAAGTGACCAAGCACCTGCCGGAACCGTTCAGGATCTGGCTCGTACCGTACCTGGGTGCCTGTGTCTCCCACGAACCTTCCGAGCACTGGAAACCCTCCGTTCATTCCCGGCTCGCGGCTACTTCCGACCTTCGCCGGCCCGCCCGGCCTGAAGAAAGCTCCCCTTGCGTGGTCATCGGGCGCGTTAGATAGGAACATTAGATTTGGGGGTGGAATGAGCGACGTTTTCCCCGCGGCCATTGGCGGATTCCAGCCGGGAGCGCGCATCGCCGGCTATCAGCTCGAGGAACAGATCGGGCACGGCGGAATGGCCGTCGTCTTCCGCGCGCTTGACGTACGCCTCGACCGGCTGGTGGCGCTGAAAATCCTAGCTCCGGTCGTGGCGGCCGACGAGGCGTTCAGGCAGCGGTTCATGCGGGAATCGCGACTCGCGGCGGCTGTGGACGATCCGCATATCATTCCCGTTTTCGAGGCCGGCGACTCTGATGGCGTGCTGTTCATCGCGATGCGCCTGGTACGGGGCGGTGACGTCGGTTCGCTGGTCGGGCGCGAAGGGCCGCTGGCGGCCGGCCGGGTCGCGGCCCTGATCTCGCCGATCGCGTCTTGCCTGGACGCGGCCCACGAGGCCGGTCTTGTGCACCGCGACGTCAAGCCGGCCAACATGCTGATCGATGTCCGGCCAGGACGGCCCGATCACGTGTACCTGTCGGACTTCGGGCTGAGTAAGACCGCGCTGGCCGGCAGCGGCCTGACCGGGACCGGCCAGTTTCTCGGCACGCCTGACTACGTCGCGCCTGAACAGATTCTCGGTCGGACCGTGGATGGCCGGACGGACCAGTACGCGCTGGCCGCGACGGCGTTTGAATTGCTTTCCGGCGGGCCGCCGTTCCGCAGTGACGAGCAGATGGCGGTGATCTACGCTCACCTTTCTTCGCCGCCGCCTTCGCTCACCGAGTTGCGGCCTGATCTTCCGCAGGCGGTCGACGCCGTTTTCACGCGCGCACTGGCGAAGGAACCGGCTAATCGCTTCGGCCGGTGCCAAGATTTCGCCGACGCCCTGCGCGATGCGCTCGGGGTCGGAGGTTATGACGAGCGGCGGACTACCGGCGAGTTTGACCGTTCGCCCGGTGGGTTCCCGCCGCAAACGGCTGGTCCGGCCGGCCCGCACGCGGCCGGCCCGCACACGGCCGGTCCGCCTACCCAGGCCGCCTCGCCGCCTCCTGCTGCCCCGGCCCCCGCCGAAGCGCGGCCGGCTCCCGTCCAGCCCGCGCCTTATGCGCCGCAGCCGACTCCGCAACTGACTCCCTGCCCAGCGTCGGCTGCAGCTCCCCCCGGCTACGTTCCGCCGGACCGGCCGCGCTCGGGTGCGGGTGCCCGTACCGCCGCTATCGTCGTGGCGATCATCATCGCCGCTGCCGGCATAGGCACGGCGGCGTACCTGACCAGGCACTCTTCTGGCGGGCACCCTTCTCCCTCGGCCAGCACGCCTGGCAGCGCCGTAGCCTCCACCGTGAACTGGCAGCTGACGCCCTCCATGCGAACGTTGCTGAAACTTGAGGGCGGCGTGCACGCGAACGTCATCGAGGGACTGGCATTCAGCGCGGACCGCCAGGCGCTCGCGGTCGCCACGTACGGCGGCACTTACCTGGTCAGCGTCGCCACGGGGAACGAGCAGGGGCCGCTCACTGACCCGGACCAGAAGAACGTCCAGGCGATCGCGTTCAGCCCTGACGGCGCCGAGCTCGCGACCGCTGACCGGAACGGCGACGTGTACCTGTGGCCGGTCAGGGGCGGCGCCTTGCCCGGCCAGCCCGAGGCAACGCTGGCCGATCCGTCCAGCGACGGCGTGTACAGCGTGGCCTTCAGCCCGGACGGAAAGACGCTCGCCGCCGGGGACAAGAACGGCAGCACCTACCTCTGGAACGTCGGCTCAGGTGCCGGCTCTTCTCCGCCGCGCGCCTTGCCCGACCCGTCCGGTCTCGCTGTGCAGGCAGTCGCTTTCAGCCCAGACGGCAGGCTGCTCGCCACCGGCGACTCCGGGGGTGCAACCTGCTTGTGGCCCGTTTCTTCCGGGGCGAGCCCGGCCACTCCGGCCGCCGAGCTGACCGGCCAGGGAGCGAGCGGCGTCCAGGCCGTCGCCTTCAGCCCGGACGGGCGTACCGTCGCCGCGGGCGACGCCAGCGGCGCGACCTACCTGTGGCCGACGGCAGCTATCGGTTCTTCGTCCGCCCCCGAGCGTGTGCTCAACGCGCCTGGCGGAGTCGCCGGCCAGTTCGGCGTCGTGGCGCTCGCGTTCAGCCCGGACGACCGGGCACTGGCCAGCGGCGGGTACGACGGGCAGACGTACTTGTGGAGTTTCGCCAGCGGAACCCTGCTCAGGACGCTGTCGGTCCCAGGCACAGGCGATCCGAACGTCAACATCCAGGCCGTCGAGTTCGGATCGGGCCGCACGCTAGCGGTCGGGGATACGAACGGCGGGGCCTACCTCTGGACGGCCGGCTGACCGCGATCCTCCCCGGCCGGGCTCCGCGACAGCCTTACCTGGAGGGCATCGTGACGGATACGAGCTGGTCAGCAGCGCCAACCCGGCCCAGCCCGACGCCTGGGCTGGCCCAGGTATACGGCTCTGGCTCACAAGAGGGCAGCCGCCCCGGACAACCCGCAAGACCGGCAATTCGCCCGCACCAGCACGCCGCCAGGCCCGCGAGCAAGCGCGGCGGCCGCGAACGGGCCGACGGTACCGGCGAACCGGGCATTTCAGCTCAGCCAACCGCAACGCTGGCCCATCGATGCTGCTCGGGCTGAGCGAGCAACCACAACGATGGGCCATCAATGCTACGGCAACCGCATCCATGGGCCACCGTTGCGGTTACCCGCCCCGGCTGAGCCGCATCGATGTCCCATCGTTGCGGTTACGGCCCTGGGCTGGCGGGCGAAGTGCCTGGCGTGCGCGGGAGCTGGGGCCTCAACGGCGGACACCGGGAACCGGGAGCGGATAGGACCGGGAACCGGGTCGCCAGCAACGGCGCTGCCGCTTTCGCCGCTGGCCCTGGGTTCGGCCGACGCTCCAGTTTCTTCGGTTCACCTGGAGATGCGGGACACATACGCAGTTGAGGACGAGAAGGCGCGCGACGCTCACTTCCAGGCCACCGGCAGCAGGGACCTGGCCGCAGGATCTCCGGATATGGAGAGGTCGTGGCGGCTTGACCGCATGCGTAATGCCAAAGCGCGAGGAAACTGGAGACCCTTTTCGACGCTAACCATGATCTGATGGTCCGCTCTATCACCCGCCCGCCCGAGCGGCTACCGTCCGAGCGAGCGGCTACCGTCCGAGCGAGCGGGCTACCGCCCGAGCGAGCGCCCGCCGCCCGAGCCGCTTAATAGTTATTTTGTTTGATTACATTCCGTGACTGTCAGTGGGTCTCGCTAAAGTGGTCGATAGATCGGCGATGACAGAGGAGGTGACCATGACAGCTGGTGAACCCGGCGAGCCGGATTCGGGGTGCGCAGTTCCGGAAGGACTGTCGTGGTCCTGGGCCCTTGACGTCGAGACGCTACTCGCGGCGCTGTCAGAGCCAGCGCCCTGGAACCGTCCCATCCCAGGCCCGCCCCGGCCGACCCCGCCCGCCCACGGCGACGAAACCGCTGACCCCGAGCCCGCCAGCACCGAACCCTCCAGCACCGAACCCTCCAGCACCGAACCCTCCGACACCGAACCCTCCGACACCGAGCCTGCCGACGCTGAACCCTCGCGCGCCGCGGATAATCCGATCGAGGCGGAGTTCGCGGACTATCTTGATGCCCGCGACACAGGCCGGTCTGTGGTGGTCCCCTTGCCGATGGTGGCGGGCCGGGTCGCCGAACTGCTGCCCGCCAGCCCTGATCTGGCGGCTTGGCTGTCTTGTCACCCGGCCGGTGACCTGGAGGATGGAGCGCTGGCCGGAGTGGTTGCGGCGTTCCGGCGTGTGGCTTCCTGGGCGCAAGCCGGGGAGCTAGCCGCCGTCGCCGAGATGGCATCAAGGTCGGCCGCTAGTGACCGCAAGGCTCAGGTAGACGAACGCGGCCGCCCGGACAAGGTCCCGGCCGACGCCTACGGTCAGGTGTCTCTGGCCCTGACCATGTCCCAGGCCGGGGCCGAATGGTGGACCGACCTGGCGGTCGACCTGCGGTGGCGGCTGGCCGCAACCGGTGCCGCCCTCAGCAAGGGCACAATCGACCTGTCCCGCGCCAAGGCTATCGCTGACGCTACCGCTCCTCTCGACGACGACCAGGCCAAGGCCGTCGAGGCCAAGGTTCTGCCCAAAGCCGAGGATCAAACTATCGGCCAACTCCGCGCCTCCCTGCGCCGCGCCGTCATCGCCGCCGACCCAGAAGGAGCCGAGCGACGCCGCGAGGAAGCGGAACGACGCGCCAAGGTCTCCCTCTACCCCGACGCCGAAGGAACAGCGTCCCTCAGCGGACAGAACCTGCCCGGCATCCAGGCCGCTGCCGCCATGGCTCGCCTAACCGCCCTCGCCCGAGCGCTCAAAGCCTCAGGCACCGCCGGCGGCATCGACCTGCTCAGGTCAAAGGTATTCCTAGGCCTCCTGCTCGGCACCCTTCCGCACATCCCGCCCCCGCCCGACGGTCCGGCCGACGCCGACTGCCCGCCCGAAGCCGGCCCGACTGGCGGCGGAACGCAAGATGACGGCGATCAGCCGGGGGCCAGCAGCCCTCTGCTCGACGACTGGCCCTGGCCCAGCGACCCGCCTAGCGCCGAAACCCCTTCGGCTCGCCAGGGCGACACCGAGAACGAAGGCTTCCCGCCAAGCGAAGGCAACTCATCCAGCCAGCATGTCGCCGATGACGAAGATCTCCCGGCCAGCGAAGACCAGCCGGACGGGGAGCACCATCCCGATGAGCGAGGATTCCCGGCCCTGGATGATCAGTGCCAGGACTTCCGACCGTGCGAAGACATTCCCGAGGACGAACCTGCTGACGAATGCGGGCCGGTCCGGCCGATGCCATGGCCGGACGCGACGCCGTTCCTGCCACCGGGGCCGGCCGCCCTCGGTAATCTAGCGGCCGCTGGCAGCGGCTTCCTTGACCTGCGCGTTCCGTGGTCCACCCTGACCGCGGGAATCCAGGAGCCTGGCTATCTCACCCGCCTCGGACCGATTACCCCAGCCCAGGCGAACTACCTCGCACTCCTGGCCGCCAAAGATCCAGCGGCAGAACGGCGGGTAGTCGTCACTGACAGCACCGGCCGGGCGACCGCCATCACGCGAGTCCGACCCAGCCGATCACTAGCTGATCCTGACCGCGCCGGTCCCGGCGGTCGCAGCAGTCTCGTGGCACGGGTAACCGTGATCATCTCCGCCGGCGAACTCAGCGCCGCACCATGCTGCGGCTCGGGTTCAGATCAGTTCCCGGGTTCGCAGGAGAACTCAGGCTCGCACCCGGACGAGGGCGTGGCCCAACTGTTCACCGCGATCACTACCGCTGCCCGCGAGGCCGCTCAGCGAGCAGCCGAACAACGAGCGGCCGACGCCGCCGCAGGCGCATGCGCTCACCTCCTAGCCAGCCCTGCCTATCAGGTACCGGCCCGGCTCAGGGAATTCGTCACGGTACGGGATCTGACCTGCCGGTTCCCGACCTGCCGCCAGCCCGCCTGGCGGTGCGATGCCGACCACACCAAGCCTTACGACCAAGACGGGCCCACCTGCTGCTGCAATCTCGGCCCGCTCTGCAGACATCATCATAAGCTCAAGCAGCATGCCCTGTGGCGGCTCGACCAGCCCACGCCCGGCACTTTCACCTGGACCACCCCGACCGGCCGCACCTACACCATCCAGCCAGACATGCAGGCCGCCTGACGCGCAGTTCGAGGCCGCTACGGCCCGCCGCATCAGCCAACTGTCAGCGCCACGGCCTACCGGGCAGGGCTCAACCTGGGCTCTGTCGATCCTGTCCTTGAAGGCGTCAGTTCACGTGTCATCCGAAGGACTCTCCATCCGGTGTCGACGTTGCTGGAGCGCCCGCAGCATCGGCAGTTGCAGCCTGTCCTTGTCGCGGCCTGCGGCTTCCTTGGACCGAATGATGTCATCCAGAGATGCGACCTGCACAGGCACGCCGAGCACGGTGACGAGAGTCGCATCGGCCTCCCACTGGGAGTAACTGGCTATTCCTGCTGGATCGAACACGATATCCAGGTCCCCGAACCGGGTCACCAGGTTCAGTGTCGTCATCTGGGCAAGGCTTGCCGCGTCGTGAGAGAAAGGCAGGCCTCCTGGTATACCGTCGACGCGGATTCGCGCGTTCAGATCTGTCAGCGCTCCCGACAGTCGCGCCAGGTTAGCTGATCCGGCAGCAGGCGTGATGTCGACATCGAAGGTTGGCGTTGCCGAGCCCCGCATTGCGGCGGCTAGGCCTCCGATCAGCACGTAACGAACCTCCCGGCGGTGCAGGACTTCAAGCAGCGCGTCAGGGTCGAACCCGGTCACGGTGCGTTCCTCAGCGCCGCGCGGCCCGCCTGAACGAATCTCACGTACGCTTTGAGCCTTTCCATCCGCTGATCGACAGTCATCGCCAAGGTGGTCTCCAGGAGCCCGACATCATGGGGATCTGGCTCGGGCTCAGCGAGCACGCTGGCCAGATCGGTCGAACACGCCCTTGCGACAGAATCCACCATGCTCAGCGGCGGATCTCCATGCATCCAGGCCGCGACCTGTGCTTCCGTAACGCCGAGGCGCCGGGCCAACTCGTCGGCAGGGATGCCATAACGCCGCAAGATCCTGGTTATCACGGCGCCGCCTGTCACGATCCGATCGTAGCCGTCTCGCCTGTCCATGCCGACAGCAACACGACCCAGCTTGACCTCTGGTGCTTCCATGCCGCCTCGGATTCCGGTTACCGTGACCCCATGCCACCGCGCCCTGCCGGCATCCAGCTCGGCCTCTTCGACAACCCGGTCCGCGCATTCAGCCTGACAGAACTCACCGCCATCGTGCGCAAGCTCGAACGCCAGCAGCCCGGCCGGACCGTGGACGAGATCACCAGCGCCGTGTTCGACGAGCTCAGCATGAAACAAACAGCCCGCGCCCGCGACCTCGTCACCGAGGCCATCCGGATCGCCAGAGAGAACAAGCCACGCACCGAGATCACAGGCTCGCAGTGGCAAGCCGGCACCTCAGAAGTCCGCGACTGGGCAACCGCCAGCGGCTTCCAGATCGGCACCGACGGCACCATCCCCGCACCAGCCATCAGCGCATACAACCAAACCCACCCAGACCAGCCATACTAACCCGCCCCAGCTCGGCAAAAACCGCCACCAGGCAGCGAAAGGCATCCAGCGGCACCTTTGTAGCTTCGCCCAACTAACAAGATGTTTCTATGCCCTCGGCGTCGGGCTGAGCATTGCGACGATCAGGGCGTACTCGGCGACGATCATCCTCGGAGGTTTCTATGCCCTCGGCGTCGGGCTGAGCATTGCGACGTCACGTTCGCGTCGACGTCGTTCTACGCTGGCGTTTCTATGCCCTCGGCGTCGGGCTGAGCATTGCGACCCAGGTCTATCGGGTTCTGCTGCTGCCCCGCCGGACAGTGAGTTTCTATGCCCTCGGCGTCGGGCTGAGCATTGCGACTTCCCCACCAGGTTCTGCTGATCCCGCAGACGACGCACGTTTCTATGCCCTCGGCGTCGGGCTGAGCATTGCGACCATCTTCGGATGGAAGGGATTCGTCGCCAAGGGCGATACGTTTCTATGCCCTCGGCGTCGGGCTGAGCATTGCGACTCGCCTCATCTTGTGGGAGCAGGCGGACTTGGTTGCCTGTTTCTATGCCCTCGGCGTCGGGCTGAGCATTGCGACGACCCGGAGTCCGTGACGACGGAGATGTTCGACCAGGAGCGTTTCTATGCCCTCGGCGTCGGGCTGAGCATTGCGACGTACACGAAGGAGTGGCTGGAGCTGTGCTACGACCTGGCGGTTTCTATGCCCTCGGCGTCGGGCTGAGCATTGCGACGTGTTCATGGACCGCGGGCACGAGAAGCCCCTGTTCCTCGTGTTTCTATGCCCTCGGCGTCGGGCTGAGCATTGCGACGACGGGAGTCAACCCGACCGACCCAGACGACGATGATGAGTTTCTATGCCCTCGGCGTCGGGCTGAGCATTGCGACGAGATCTACGTCAGCGGCGACGATGTCGCCCTCAGGTGTTTCTATGCCCTCGGCGTCGGGCTGAGCATTGCGACCGTGCGGATCAACTTGGTGGCGCATTGGGAACCCGAAGTTTCTATGCCCTCGGCGTCGGGCTGAGCATTGCGACAGGACAATCTGCGGTCGTCGATGGAGTCGTACTTGTTTCTATGCCCTCGGCGTCGGGCTGAGCATTGCGACAGGACAATCTGCGGTCGTCGATGGAGTCGTACTTGTTTCTATGCCCTCGGCGTCGGGCTGAGCATTGCGACACGCACGACAACAACGGCCACACCGACACGGTCGAGGTTTCTATGCCCTCGGCGTCGGGCTGAGCATTGCGACCACTCTGGCCGAGCAGCCCACCGACCGCTCTTGGGGGGGTTTCTATGCCCTCGGCGTCGGGCTGAGCATTGCGACTCTCAAGCCCAACCTTGTGGTGGCAGACTAGCTCTGCCGCCTCCGTTTCTATGCCCTCGGCGTCGGGCTGAGCATTGCGACACCGCCTGACCGACGAGCAGCTCGCTGCCGTCGACACGTGTTTCTATGCCCTCGGCGTCGGGCTGAGCATTGCGACGCATGACGCCTAAGCAAGCTGCCGCCTCGCGCAAGGCGTTTCTATGCCCTCGGCGTCGGGCTGAGCATTGCGACATGGGGCAATATAATTGCCATAGCGGTAGCCATAGTCGGTTTCTATGCCCTCGGCGTCGGGCTGAGCATTGCGACCCCGATGACCAGGTGCGACGACATCTGTTACTGACCCGTTTCTATGCCCTCGGCGTCGGGCTGAGCATTGCGACCCTTGCGCTCGTGGCCATAGGGATATCGCTGATCTGTTTCTATGCCCTCGGCGTCGGGCTGAGCATTGCGACGGCTTGGCTCTCGCACCATGTGAACCGCATCGTTTCTATGCCCTCGGCGTCGGGCTGAGCATTGCGACCGACGGACACAGTCACTCTCATAAGGTTCCTAGAGCGACACGTTTCTATGCCCTCGGCGTCGGGCTGAGCATTGCGACGCAGTGTTCACTAGTGGGCTTTATTGGTTCACCAGAACGTTTCTATGCCCTCGGCGTCGGGCTGAGCATTGCGACGCCACCATTTTTGTGGTGTGCCTCTTCATCTTCCTGTTTCTATGCCCTCGGCGTCGGGCTGAGCATTGCGACGGACGCACCGTGACGGCACATCTGACCTGCGGCTTTACAAGCCGTCGCGCCATCCTCGCACCGCGCCCGCCTGACAACAAGGCTTTCCGGCCACCTCTCGAAAATCATGCACCTGACCAGCACGGATATCCGCGCCAACCGACCCATCCGGCGGCCGTCCCGGAGAACTCTGTACCGGCTCACGAGACGACCCGGACGTCATGACGTTCCTTGATCACCCTGGCACTGGATCGAGCACGATATCCGGGTCGCCGAACCGGGTCACCTGGTTCAGTGTCGTCATCTAGGCAAGGCTTGCCGTCGGTGTAGGAACAGAGCCGCCCCACCGACCCGCCCGAAGCACACGACCTGCCGAACCCGCTGCAGGCTCAGTTTGAACACCACTTGCTTTGATGCTCAACGATCAAGTGATCACCCGCGACTGCGAAGCAGGCTACTCGGCCGGTCCACGTAACCGACTGTCTCCACAGGACAAGACAGGGCGAGACAAGGCGAGCACGCCTGAGCTAGTGATCGAGGCTTACGCGAAGCCCAGGTTTCCGCACCGCACGACTGGCCGCGACAGGCCTCCTGGATGCCCGCGCGATCGAGCAACGGCAAGGAATCGCTCAAGCGGGATCGATCTCGTCATGTTTCGGACGCTGGAGAACGGCGGTGCACTTGACTCGCCTGTCGGAGCACGCGATGCTGCTGCAACTACAAGCAACCTTCGAAGGAAGTACGGCGATGAGATTAGCGTTTATTCGCAAGGTCACAGACAATGGCGGATCGCCCACGTTGTGGGCCACAGATCGGATCGACCGCCCGACCTATGTCGTGCGAGGCTGGATCATCAACGATCCAGATGCCCTGGGGCGCTTGGCCAGACTCCGCCCGGCGAGTTAGACATCGAGATTCCCGCTGAACTCATTCACCACCCCGAGGACAAGCGCGATGGAGACGATCGGTCCTGACCAGTGGCGGGCGCTGTTCGCTGAGTCCCAACACTCGGCGGCTCACCTGGAGATGCGGGACACATACGCAGTTGAGGACGAGAAGGCGCGCATCGCGCACTTCCAGGCCACCGGCGGCAGGGACCTGGCCGCCGAATCTCTGGCACTGGAGAGGTCCTGGTGGCTTGACCTCATGCGCAATGCCAAGGCGCAAGGAGTGAGCCTCCGCCGCGCTCGCATTGTGTCCGAGCCCGTCACCGCGTACATCCGCTACGAATACGCAGGTACGCCTCTCAATATCATGGCTGGCGAGCAAGTCCGCTGGCTGCCCAGGACCAAGGCTGCACGCTTGGCCCTGCCCGGAGCGGACTTTTGGCTGTTCGATCAGCAGCGAGTCCTGTTCAACCACTTCACGGGATGCGGCGGCTGGCTCGGCAACGAACTGGTCACCGACGATCACGAGCTTGCCACGCTATGCTCGCGCGCTTTCGAGGCAGTCTGGGAACTGGCGACCCCCCACGACGAGTACCACCCCTAGCTCGTGCCCAGGAATGTTGAACAGGCACGGCAAGCGCTCGCTAACCGGCTGCGCGACCTGAGATTGAACGCCCGTCTGAGCGGCCGTGAGCTGGCCGCGCAGGCGGGCTTGCACTTCACTAAGGTGTCTAAGATCGAGCACGGCACGACCATGCCGTCCGAGACCGACCTTGAACTCTGGTGCTTCCACTGCCACGCCGAATCCGAACTCGCCGACCTAGTAGCGATGGCGCGTGGTATCGAGCGGATATACCGGGAGCTTCGCAAGCTCTTCCGCTCCGGCACCGCACAGTATCAGCGGACGGTGCTGACCGAAGAGGCCGACGCACGCATATACAGGTCGTTCACTGTCGACATCCTTCCTGGACTTCTGCAGACCGAGGCCTACGCGACACTGGTTCTCTCGAGGATCGCGCAGCTTCTCGGCCTGCCGGACAGTTCCGCCGAAACAGCCGTAGTCAGGATGCAACGAGCCCGCATCCTGACCGACGGGAGACGGCTATTTCACTTCGTCATCTACGAAAACGCGATCCGCACCAGCCTCGCGCCACCCGACATTAAGACACCCCAGCTTCGCCACCTTCTCGCCGTCTCGACCCAGCCGAACGTGCACCTGGGCGTCCTCCCGATCCGGACTGACCACTACGCGATCATGAACGCCTTCACCATGATCGACGACAGGACCGTAGACATAGAAACGCACACGGCGATCGTCAAGGCCGAGCAGCCAGCCGAGATCGGCCTCTACGGCAGCCTCTTCGCGCACTATTCGAATCTGGCCGTCTACGGGAAGCACGCCCGCAAGCTAATCGAAGACGAGATCAAGCAACAGTAAGCAACTATGTTCCGTTATCAGCTCCGGACAGCCCAGGCTGGCCTCGATTAGCGAAAAGCGCCCCTTTCTGGGAAATTACACGGTAACCACACGCATGTAATTCACCCGGTCAGGAGCGCTTTTCGTGTCGAAGGATACGCTGTGGGATCATGGTCTGTCAGTCACGGCGGACGCGGAGGGCCTGGCCGGGCATGCGGGTGCGGTACTGCTGCGCAAGCTGGCGGACCAGGTCGGGCTGACGGCCGCACTGGGCCCGGCGCTGGCCCGGGCCGGCAAGTCCCCCCTCATTGACCGGGGCGTGGCGCTGGTATCGGTCGCGGTGGCGATCGCGCTGGGCGCGACCAGCATGAACGACATCACCCTGCTGGGCCACCTGGCGCTGGTACTGGGGGCGCCGCCGTCGGACACCACGATCCGCCGGACCCTGGAACTGGCCGACGAGAAGACGCTGGCCAGGATCGCGAAGGCCAGGGCCAGGATCCGCGCATGCCCGGGCGCTGATCACAGCGACGCAGGCGGGGTTCCCGTGGCTGGCGATCGCCGGGAAGATCCTGACGGGCTGGGTGGTCATCGACATGGACGCGACGCTGATCACCGCGCATTCGGAGAAGGAGGGAGCGGCACCCGCGTTCAAGATGGGTTTCGGCTTCCATCCGCTCGGCGCCTGGTGCGCGAACACCCGGGAGAGCCTGGCGATGCTGATGCGCCACGGCAACGCCGGATCGAACACCGTCACCGACCACATCGACGTCCTCGCCGCTGCGATCGCGCAGGTCCCCGCTCTCTGCCGCCGCCAGCTGCTGGTCCGCATCGACGGGGCCGGCGCCACCCATAAGCTGGTCACGCACCTGCTGTCGCTGACCACGGCGCGGCGGACGGTGCTGTTCACCTGCGGGTGGATGATCACCCCCGCCGATGAGAAGGCCATCAAGCTGCTCCCCGCCAGTGCGTGGGACGCCGCCGTCGGCCAGGACGGCACCGTGCAGAGGAAAACAGCGGTCGCGGAGATCACGCACCTGATGAGCCGCGCCGGCGGCTGGAACCCGGGACTGCGGTGGATCGTGCGGCGCACCAAGCCGTCACGGCGGCAGCTGAAGAACCTGACCGCCTACGAGAAAGCCACCGGATGGCGGTACTCCATCATCGTCACGAACATCCCGGACGCGGGGATCAAGGGCGTGCCCGGCAGCCATTATCCGCAGTTCATCGACGTGCTCCACCGCCAGCACGCCGTCGTGGAAGACAGGGTGAGGACGAACAAGGCTGCCGGGCTGCGTAATCTTCCGTCGAAAACGTGGACGGTGAACTGCGGGTGGGTGCTGGCGGCGAACATCGCCGCCGACCTGGACGCCTGGTGCCGGCTGCTGGGCCTGCACGACCAGGAGGATCTTAAGGACGCCGAGCCCGGGACGCTGCGGTTCCGGCTGTGGCACCTGCCGGCCAGGTTCGTGCGACACGCCCGCAAGCGGGTGCTGAAGATCAGCGGCACCTGGCCGTGGAAGGAGGCGTTCATGCTGTGCTGGCAGCGGTTCTGTGCCCTGCCAGCGCCCGGCTGACCAGCGGAAAACCGTGACTGCACACCAGGAAGGAGGACCGTCCCGGCGCGGGTCAAGCCGGTGCTGCCCGGGCACACCGGGTGGCCCGTCATCATCACGTGCAACAGAAACGGATATTAAAACGCAAATCAGGCACCCCCGTTTTGCGGAGGCGCGGCCCGACCGCCCCTGAATCATCGAGGCTCACGAGACAATCCAGACTCCCACTGCCAGGATCGAGGTATCCCGGCCGCAAGAACTTGAGCTGTATTCACGGATGTTCAAGCATCTCCGTGAGTCGGCGCGCTATGGAGGGGCCGCACGGTCACTGATCGTCCGAGCGCTAGGTGAGCTGTCCTAGCGCAACATATCGCAACTCTGTGGACTGCGGGTCTATGGCCTTCCTACTGCTGACGGCACGTTTATCTGGATAGCAAGTCATGATCAACGGCAATGCTCCCTTATCCACCGTCTCCCGCGCGGTTGCGATAGCTGCTGGCCCGCATATGGAGTCCCAGAGGGGGAATCCCGGGCATGGTGTCATGCCATGCTAGGCGCGAACGTTAATCGCGCCGACGGAACGAGTACGAGCCGCGCCGGTCTCTGGCTGCTGCGCGCGAGCGCAACGGAGCGCTTGCACCCCGGTCCCGCCATAAGCGGCCATAACCGTTGACCAGGCCAGCCGCCAAGAGCATGCCTTGCACTGTCGTGGACGTAACCTCAGCGAATCGACAAAGCGCCCGGAAAGGCCGCGTCCGGTCCGGGCGCTGACCCCGCACGGGCCAGGACAAGCTCCTGGCTGGCCCACCCGCCTCGTAGCGCATTAGAGCTACACTGCGGTATAGTCGGTCGTGAGACACGAGGGAGGTCACCATGGCCGCTAGCACATCATTCCGGATCAGCGACGCCGCCAGGGCCAGGCTGGCGTCACGTGCCGCGCGCGAGGGCAGCACCGCTACGGCGCTGCTGGATCAACTGATCATTGAGGGCATCGACCAGCGGGACTATCCGGGGATCGTCTTCCGTGGCCAGGCACACGACCGGCGGGCCGCGCTCGCCGCCGGCCCGGACGTGTGGGAGGTCATCGGGCGCCTGCAGGAACTCGACGGCGGCGAGGAGCAGCGGATCAGCGTGCTGGCGGCGGAGACGGACCTGCATCCGCGGCTGATCCGGATCGCCCTGGACTACGCCGCCGAGCACTTGGCCGAGATCCGGGCGCGGATCGACCGCAACCGCTCGATGGCCGAGCACAACCGCGGCACGGCGCGGCAGCGCGAGGCACTGCTGGCATGACGGGGTTCCTGATCGATGAGATGTTCCCGGTAGCGGCCGCCGCGCTCCTGCGCGACAGTTACGGGCGCGACGCGATCCACGTCGCCCAAGCCGGCCTGCGGGCGGCCGAGGACTCCGACGTAGCGGCAGCGGCCCGCGCGGAAGGCCGGGCCGTCGTCGCCGAGAACGTCGCGGACTTCTCCGCCGAACGCGACCTGGTGCTCGTATTCGTCCTGAAGAAGAACCTGCCCGCCGGGGGCGCGATGGCCGCCGGACTCGCGAAGATCCTGGACAACTGGGCGCGGGACTACCCGGACCCCTACCTAGGCCCGCACTGGCCAGCGACTTGAGCGCGGCGCGGCCGCCGCGACGCACTAGTTCGGCAGGCAGAAATCCTCCGGCGGAACCGAGGCGACAAATTAGCTGTCGGCACGGGAACGACAACATGACGCCGGTCCCAGCCAAGCGAACCACTGGCGGATCAGGAGCGGCATAGCCCCACGTGGTCACATTCCGTGACGGATCTAGATGGCTGCACGCACGACGACTGTGGCAAGACTGGGCAGCCGGATGAGGACAGGATGCTCGCCTAGTCCTGCCGAAGCGTCCTGATGGAGTGCGGCCCTGTGTGATCTCGCCAGCTTCGATACGGGCGGTGATGGTATCGGCTACCTGGAGGTAGTTGCATTCTGAGCTGCTAAGGGACCAATAGCGCGCATAACGCGAACCTTACCATCATTCAGAGCTAGCATTGCTCTAATAGCTCATGCTCTTCATGCCAAGCGAGACGTCAGTTGCTCTACGCGAGGGTGACGATGTCTCCCGGCGAGCCAAGGTTCTGCTCCGGCGCCTGCCGGGCGCTGGCCTACCGGCGGCGCCGCGACGCGGCCCGGGCAGCCATCGTCATCCCCGAGGCCCGGTCAAGGCGGCCGGGCACCGTCTACGAATGCGGCAGCTGCGGCAGCCGCGCTCTCGGAAACCAGCGCTGCGACCAGTGCGGAACCTTCAGCGCCGCGCCGGAACCGGCGGCTGCTGCCCCTCCTGCGACGAACCCGTCACCATCGCCGAGCTAACCGGACGGGAGGACCGGACTTGACAACCCCGTAAGCTCATCCCAGGCCCTCCGCACCGCTCAGCTCCCTGGGGAAATCCCGTGATCGACAGTGGGGAATTTCGGAAATCCGCAGCACCATGCCCTCGGCGTCGGGGCTGAGCACTGCGACTGCTCACGTGGCCGGGTTGGTACATGCGGCTATCACCGCGTTTCTATGCCCTCGGCGTCGGGCTGAGCACTGCGACCTCAGAGGGTTGCTCATTGCTACCGTTACGGCGGCACTGTTTCTATGCCCTCGGCATCGGGCTGAGCACTGCGACGAGTTGTCCATCAAGGGCAGCGACGGACGCGTCCTAAGTGGTTTCTATGCCCTCGGCGTCGGGCTGAGCATTGCGACCGGCAAGGAGTACGAGCTCGCCATCTTCTGCGGAAGTTTCTATGCCCTCGGCGTCGGGCTGAGCATTGCGACTTCGGTTCGCCGGAGGACAACGTCGAGTTGTGGTGGTTTCTATGCCCTCGGCGTCGGGCTGAGCATTGCGACCACCTGTTCCCGAAGGGGAACGACCAGGTGACCCTGGAGTTTCTATGCCCTCGGCGTCGGGCTGAGCATTGCGACTCGCCGGACTTATCGCGACTGGCGCTATACTTGCGACCGCGTTTCTATGCCCTCGGCGTCGGGCTGAGCATTGCGACACGACTACAGCCTTGGGCGACTCTTCTGCTTCATCATGTTTCTATGCCCTCGGCGTCGGGCTGAGCATTGCGACATCATCGTGGGAATCGTGGTGCTAATTTTGTGGCTTCTCTTCAATGGTTTCTATGCCCTCGGCGTCGGGCTGAGCATTGCGACGGCTGCAAGGACTCAGGACGAACGTAGCGAAACACTAGTGTTTCTATGCCCTCGGCGTCGGGCTGAGCATTGCGACTGGAGAAAGTGATTGCCACACAAATGGCGATGATGCGTTTCTATGCCCTCGGCGTCGGGCTGAGCATTGCGACGGATGCACTGTCACGGCACACCTGACCTGCGGCTATACAAACCGTCGCGCCATCCTCGCACCGCGCCCGCCTGACAACAAGGCTTTCCGGCCACCACTCGAAAATCATGCACCTGACCAGCACCGACATCCGCGCCAACCGACCCACCCCGCGACCGACCCGGCGAATTCTGTACCGGCTCACGAGACGATCCAGAAGTCCTGCCTTTCCTCGATCACCCTGGCACCGAGCACGGCAACGCCGCGTACGGCCTGCTCGTCGAGCGGATAGAGCCTGACCTGGTCTTCAACGGGATCAATCAACCTCCGCAGCATGGCCCGGAGAGCCACGGCTTCACGGCGGGTGCGGACATCGCACTCGAAGACGCTGAGTTGGACGCGCGGGCCGTAGCCGGACAACACCGTGGCCACATCCTCACGCCGCCGGTCATCGGCTATGTCATAGGTAACGAGGTAAAGCATCACTTCCACCGAATCGGGCGGTACGGGCGGTCTGGGTCGAGGACTGTCCTCGCCAGCGACCTAGCCTGCAACTCCATTCCTACCCGGTAGGACACCCGGCGGCCGCTCGGCTCATGCGTAAACAAGGTCAGCATTCGCCGCTCGTAGGCGGCCAGGTAAGCGTGGCGCGCCCGAGGGTTCATACGGCAGCCATGGTTCTCGTCCGTATCGAATTCGTCTTGGCGGACGATCCCGGTCGTCACGCAGCGGAGCACGACCGCATCGACGACTGCCGGCCGGAGCTCTTCGATCAGGTCAAGGGCCAGGCTCGGCCGACCCCACCTCGCCTGGTGCAGGAAGCCGACCGCCGGGTCGAGCCCGGCCGCAGCCAGCGCGCTTACCGCCTCATGGGTCAAGAGTGTGTAGCCGAACGACAGCATCGCGTTCACCGGATCAGGGGGCGGGCGTCGCTCACGGGCGGTGAAGCCCCAGTCCTCGCCGAGGACGGTGCGCCACCCGCGGAAGTATTCCCTGGTCGCACTGCCTTCATGGCCGAGGATCTCGTCGTAGGATCCGGCCGCCGTCAGTGCAAGCCGGGTCGCTGCCAGTCTGTCCGCGATCGCGGTCAAAGCGGGATCGGGGCGACGGCGATCCGCCCGCAGCAGCGCCACTCGCATGTTGGCGATCTTCCCGTCCACGAACGCGCCCGCCAGCGCCCTAGCAGCAGGAGCATCATCGGCGAGTCGGTACTGAGCCCTGCGCACGGTGGCATCACCAAGATCAAGCGACGTCAGACGACCGCCCGGACCGCCGTCAGCGTCGAGCAGCACCACATCAATACCGTCGCGCAGCGCCCGGTGGAGGAACGGCGTCGTCATACCGACCCGCCCGAAGCACACGACCTGCCGGACTCGCCGCAGGTTCAGTTTGAACAGCACCTTGTCCTGCTGCTCGACAATCAGGCGATCACCGCGGCTGCGAAGCAGGCTGCCCGGCCGGTCCACGTAAACGACTGTCTCCAGAGGATGGGACAGCGCGAGCACGCCTGGGCTAGTGATCGAAGTCACTACCGCGCCGAGGAACGGCACGCCGCTGTCGAAGGACACCACGAGGCTCTTGGCCGCGTTTAGGTCAAGCCGAAGCCCGTCCAATACCTCCGCGGCCTCATGAAGAGCCTGTTCGGCTGCACCGCGATCCGCGACCGGGATCGCCACATCATCGGCGAACCTGATGACCCGGTATCCGGCGGCGAGCATTGCCCGGTCAAACGCGTCCAGGTACAGGTTGCTCAGTATCGGTGACAGCGGGCTGCCCTGGTGCAGGCCGAGACCGCGCTCCGCTGACGCTTTCCGCTTGCCGACCACCGGACGGTCCATGAAACGGCGGACAAGATCGACTGCCTGCAGGTCAGGTACCACTTCGCGCAGCCGGCGCAGCACCTCCCACCGGGGAATATGGTCGAAGCAATCGTTGATGTCAGCGCGCGCCACCCAGCCGGCGCCGGCTTCCCTCGCTTCTACCAGGCAGGCGATGGCGTCCTTGACTCCAAGACCGTGCCGGTACGCGAAGCTCCAGGGCAGCAGGAGCGGATCGATGACAGCGTCGAGTTCCGACAGCAGCGCTCGCTCAACGATCCGGTCTTCCAGGCAGGGAATTGCCAGATGCCGGACTCCGCCGGAAGGCTTAGCCATCTCAACGGCGACGACGGGATGCGGCTGATACTTGCCGTCAGCCAGTTCGGCCGACAGTTGGCTGACGCGGCGGGCCGCAGCCGCTTCGAACTGATCTACCTCGGCACCGGCCTCGCCGTCGGCCAACGCCGAGTCGCGGACCTGATCCCAGGCATCAAGCAACGACTGCTCGGTAAAGGCCCTCGCCGTTAACTCACCCATCACTGCCTTGCTGATCCGGCAGGGCCAGCACAGGAGCCAAGCACGCACGCACCCATTCCGCAGATTCTGCACGCGCGCCAGCGTGAACACCACCCTTGATGTCTTGGCAGGCTCCGTCCTTGCCAACCGTATGGATCAGCCAACTGACCATCCCTCCCAGCGCTGCCGGTAATTCACTATTCAGTGTGCCGGTCGAACTCAGTCACTGACAACTCTCGAACGAAGAAGAACGGCACGAATTTGGGCATCGTGGTATCTATGCCATAGAAGTCGGGTCGAGCATTGCGACGTCGGGCGTGAAGTGCCTCATCCCCTCGATGCCCGTGATGGCCATGTTTCTATGCCCTCGACATCGGGCTGAGCATTGCGACACTGCACCTCCTGACCCCGCACAACCCCGTCGGTGGCATGTTTCTATGCCCTCGACATCGGGCTGAGCATTGCGACTTCGACAACGAGGTCCGGCTCACCCCCGCCATGGAGGCGTTTCTATGTCCTCGACATCGGGCTGAGCGTTGCGACGTCAGGGGATTCGACCTCAGTTTCGTTGGGTCTCCGGCCGTTTCTATGCCCTCGACATCGGGCTGAGCGTTGCGACCTGCGGGCCTTCGTCCAGATGCTGAAGGACAAGCGCATGGCGTTTCTATGCCCTCGACATCGGGCTGAGCGTTGCGACCGCAGTCGCTGATGATCGACGAGCGGACGCCGCTGTTCAGGTTTCTATGCCCTCGACATCGGGCTGAGCATTGCGACTTCCCGGAAGAGAGCTGGGTGTTCTTCTACACCTTCGATTCGTTTCTATGCCCTCGACATCGGGCTGAGCGTTGCGACTCACATCGGCGGAGAGGAGACCGGCGACCGCCTCATGTTTCTATGCCCTCGACATCGGGCTGAGCGTTGCGACTTGGAGTGGCAGGAGGCTGTGGTCCGAGCGGCCATCGTTTCTATGCCCTCGACATCGGGCTGAGCGTTGCGACGGCGGTGGGTGGGAGTATGTCTGTCACTTTGATGGAGACGTTTCTATGCCCTCGACATCGGGCTGAGCGTTGCGACAGGCCACGCCGCCACTGGCAAGCCATCCGCAACGGCGGTTTCTATGCCCTCGACATCGGGCTGAGCGTTGCGACGACGGAGGACGGCGACGACGGATCAACCTTCCGCAGCAGGAGGGTTTCTATGCCCTCGACATCGGGCTGAGCGTTGCGACATCAACTGCTACGAGCAAGCGATCACGCCGCTTCGTTTCTATGCCCTCGACATCGGGCTGAGCGTTGCGACGTCATTGACCTTGGTGTCATGCGCTTCCACCGGCGTGCGTTTCTATGCCCTCGACATCGGGCTGAGCGTTGCGACAAGGGTGCTTGCGCTTGCCAACCCCCCAAGATGACGTTTCTATGCCCTCGACATCGGGCTGAGCGTTGCGACATCGGGACTACTTCATACCAGCCCGATATTCGAGTGTTTCTATGCCCTCGACATCGGGCTGAGCGTTGCGACGAGATGGTTTTTGCCCTAGACGGCAACGTGCCACTGTTTCTATGCCCTCGACATCGGGCTGAGCGTTGCGACCAAGGACGCATTCGGCGACGCATTCGACGAGGTCGATGCGAAAGTTTCTATGCCCTCGACATCGGGCTGAGCGTTGCGACGACAACGGAGAGGGTATTGTCGAGATCCTGCCCTTCACCCCGTTTCTATGCCCTCGACATCGGGCTGAGCGTTGCGACTCGACGACAGGGCGATCACCATCGCCTACTCCGAGGAGAGTTTCTATGCCCTCGACATCGGGCTGAGCGTTGCGACGCGCGCACAAGAACAAGGCGTGCGCCTGCCGGAGTAAGAGTTTCTATGCCCTCGACATCGGGCTGAGCGTTGCGACCCGCGGAAAGCGGCTGCGTCTCATGATTGGGGGAAACCCCAGGTTTCTATGCCCTCGACATCGGGCTGAGCGTTGCGACAGACCCGCCGTGACGGCACGTCTGAGCTGCGGCTTTGCAAGCCGTTGCGCCATCCTCGCACCGCACCGACCCGACAACAAGGCTTTCCAGCCACTCCTCAAATTCACGCGCCTGACCAGCGCAAACGCCCGCGCCAACCGACCCTGCCGTCTACTGTCCCGGCAAACTCTGTACCGACTCGCAAGAACGACCACAGCCCAGCAGGAGGCCAACAACCTGCCAGCCAGCGAAGACCCGCCAGGCACTAGTCCGCCGGCCCGGCTGTCGTCGCGCCGAACCCGTGCGCCGTCAGCGCCCCAGTGCCGCAAAACTCGGCGAAACGCGCAAGCGTGCTCAGGACTCGCGATGCCTTCTGATCACCCTTTCCGGCCTTGAGGGTTAGCCAGCCGACGATTCCGGCCTGAAGACGCTGGTAGCCGGATTCGAGCCGCTCCGTACGCAGGTCATAGTCCACAAGACACAGCGCCCGGTGCGTGTCTCGCCAGATGTCATCAGCGATCGCCAGCTCGCCAGCCGGGACATAAGCGTTCCACCGCCGCCGCCAGGAACCGACGATCAGCCGCGGGTCAGGCAGCAGCACCGCGCCGCCGTTCTGCGAGAAATAGGCCGGAGACCCGAAAGTGACCTTCGCTGCTCCCAAGAGACTGCCGCCAGCCAGCTGAGCGTAGGACACCGTCCGGAGCCTGGTCTCCAGGACCGAGCAGGTGACATGACCGTGCCGGAGACGCTCTGGCGTGAGCGCCGCCGGAGGCGGCGGCGCGCCGGGAAGCCACGCCGCACGGTATTCCCAGTCATGGGGACTGCCCTCGGCCGCCTTTCGCAGCGGCCAGACCGTGAAAGGCTTGTCGTGGCCAAAATGATCGGCTCCTTCTCCTTCGAACAGCGCGCAGGTGAGCCCGTGCAACTGGGCCGTATCGGTCCGCAGTGGCCAGGAGCCCTTGAGCGCCAGCTCGACAATTACCGGCATGCCTTACTCCTGGGCACTCGTATCAAGGCCGAACCAGCGATTGAGCTCTTCTCTCACTTGCGCCTGACTGAGCAAGCCGACTGGCGCCCGCTGCGGGCCTGAAACCATGGCGATGCGAAGCTGCGCGTTCGACGGAAGCCATTCGCTCTCGAACGCCAGCGATCGCAGCCGCCAGGTGTCGCCATCATGGCGGACCCGCAGCCAGAGCGGAGATGCCCGCCGGGCGGGCTGGTCGCCGATGAGGACGTCGAGCGTAGCGCGCCGCTGGGTCTGCCCGCTGTCATCGCGAGGGCCCTGATGATCGCTGTACGGGATGGGCAGGCCAAGCGCGGCCGCGGTCGCCGGGCCCCGCTGCGTATAGCGGGCAGGGTTGTTGAGGAAAGGCTGGACCACGTCGCTGTAGGTCTGCGAGTGAACCCCGGACGCTGGCCGGGACTCAGGGACTCGCCGGTCAGCACCGTGGCGAAACGCCCAGAGCCAGTCGCCGGCCTGATTGAGCGCCGGTTTCCAGTTCCCGGCCGCGCCCGGAAGCCGATCTTCATCGTCCGCGCTGAGCAGGTACCGGCTGGCGGCGAAACACGGGTAACGCGGAACACCATCAGCTAGAGCAGCTATCGGCTCGATGCCGAGAGCTCGGATCGCGGCAGCGACGCAGTCGAGGACCGGCCCGAGGTCGCCAGCCCGATCACGGCCGAGCCAAGCCAGATCGAATTGTCCGACCGCCAGGTCGGGAACCTGGTCGATGGCGAGCGTGCCGAAACCGCGCCGGGTTCGCGCTCCCACGCCGCCAAACGAGCGGAGCGCCCAGAGCGCGGCGAGAAACAGGTCAGCGACCGCCGGCGGACCCGAGTTTCGCACCCTCAGCTCGACCTGGCCAGGAGCCAGGCAACGCGGCGGCGGATCAGAGGTCAGCCCCGGCCCCATGAGGTAACGCAAACCGCTCAGCGAGCCGTCGACCGTGAGCTTGGTAAATCTCACCCGGCCTCCGCGCAGCTGAACCGGCGAAGGGCCGCCTGAATGCTCGGTCCGCGCCGCTCCGAAGACAGCCGACTCAACGGCATGAACCTGCTCAAGGCCATCGCCGAGATGCGCCCCGGCCAGCGCCCGCAGCCAGTACGCGAGCACTCCGCGCAAGCTCGGCACCGGGAACGAGGCGGGGGCCGGGGCAGGCCCGGGATCAACGACAGCGAAGCGCCCAAGGAAGGCGGGCGTTACCACTCGCAGACCGAGATCATGCCAGGGATCGGTCATGGGTCTCTTCATCCTCCTCGGCGCCAGCTGACGTGGGCCAGCGGCGCCGTGACCGGCTCGCTGTCCCAGATGATCTGCAGGAACACCCCGGCGGCCAGGCTCCACGCCGCCGCCAGGCCAAGCAGCAGCGGCACCGGCAGCGCCAGGCCGTGGCAGGAGCCAGCCAAGTACCAGCAGGAGAGCTCAGGGCCGTGCGGCGGTGCCGATGCGAAGAACGGCAACAGGAACCGCAATCCGATCAAGCTGATCAGCAAGCCGTGCATCAAGCCGAGCAACGTCACCCAGGCCGGTCGCCGCAAAAGCCGCCAGCCCCGTACGCCGTGACCGATCGCCTCAAAGTACAGGTAAAGCAGCGCAGCCGCCGCCAGCCCGACCATGACCAGGACCGCCCGGCCAGCATCGCCTCGCGAACTGCCCGTATACCACCACGTCGTTCCGAAGGCCGCCAGCGCGAGCAGGCCGACCGCGGCGCTGGCCGGCTGCCGCAGCAGCCACGGCCAGGCGCCCCCCGGTTCAGCGGCCATGGCGAACCCGATCAGCGGGTAGACCGCTGCGGCGGTGATCGCGGCCGCGGTGTATCCCGGCGTCCATGGAAGCCAGAAGGCGATCATGAGCTGGACGAGGACCGCGATTACCGCCAGGAAGGCCGCACCGCTCAGCGCTCGCGACAGCCGGCTGGCCCACCGCAGGTACGCCCGTGCCGCTGCCGCCCACGCGAACCTGGGCAGCAGCAGCCGAGTCACGGCGTAGCTGGCGGCTTCCCGGCCGACCGGGTCGTCGTGATCGGCGGGCGACGAAGGGTCAAGGTCAAGCACAGCCTCAGTAACCTGAGTAATCGCCAAGGTCACGGCGTCACGCTCAAGATCGCCGATCCGTGCGGCGAGCAGCGGATAGTCATCGATCGCGGCGAGCACGGTAAGCCAGTCATCCCTGGCCTGCTGGGCGAGGGCCACCAGCCGCCCTGGCTCATCGTTCACATACCAGAGGTCAACTCGCTCCGGCCGGGCCGCGCCGACGAACGGCTGGGACAGCAGCACCCACCGGGTACGGCTCAGCTGGGCGGCGCTGAGCCGCTCGCCGTACGGCAGTTCGCTCCTAGCGCCGACGCTCTGGTCGCACCGCGCGTAACAGGCCTCATAGATTTCGGCCAGCGTGCTCCACCGCTGAAGTTCCCGCAGGCCGCGCCGAAGACGCCGATGGCATCCTGCGGGCAGTAAGCGAAGAACCTGACCTGTGGTTGCTTGAGCAGCCCGGCCCAGCCGTCAATCCGATCCTGCGAGGAGGTCCGCGCCATGATCTTGTGCGCTTGAGAGTTCTGGCGCTCCAGCAGCTCAGTCCTTACCTCGACGGCGTAATCCTCGCGGCGCTTGGCTCGCGGCAGCGCTGCCCGCTCTCCGGCTTCCGCGAGCCAGCTTCCCTCGCCGGCCCTGATCTCTTCGCTCATGATCCGAGCGGGCCAGGTCCGCTTGACGGGAAAGGCTCGCCGAGCACGGCCAGATATCCGTAGCCGAACGCGTTGAACTTCTTCGCTTTCCTGTCCCATACAGATTTTCAAAGGTCACCGCGCCGGCGTACTTCTTGCCGTCCCGCAAAGCCACTAGCTCAGCCCGCATGTCGTCGCAGATCGGCCGGGAGAACTGGCGCAGGCCGATAGTCGTGGCGGCGCCTTGCGTGTCCTCGAACAGGTAGCGCGCACTGACCCGGTCGGGCGCCAGCGAGTACAGCAACTCCGTGAGAGCCATCGTGTAGAGCAAGGTCGCCTTGTATCCGCCGGTGAGATGCACCTCCATAGGCTCCCCGAGGTCGAACGCGGCGCGCAGCGCCTGCCCGAGACCGGCGATAGCGTCGATGAAGCCGCCCTTGGCATGCACGGGATCGAGCTTGCGCAGCCTCAGTACCGTGAGCTTTCCCCGCTCGAGCGCGAACCCAGGAGAAGCCGAACTGATGTGCTTAGCAGTGCTCAGGTACCGCACGCCGGGTAGGTCGGCGCCCGCGATGTACTGCGCCACGGACAAGGCGGCGACCACGCCGCGTTCGGTGTCCGAGGCAAGCACCAGAATCGTGTCCCCCCGGCCAGGCAGCCCCTTCAGATCGCTGAGTCCGCTGCTTGCCGCCAGCGTGCTCGTTTCGGCGCAGAGAACGCGCGGATCCCAGGCGGCCAGCCGGGCATCCCTGGTCGCGCTCGTCGCAGTTCGCGACCACCAGGACAGCACCTCATCGTCGGCCAGCCCCAGGACGGCGCGCCCCCAGTCCGAGGCGCCATTCACAAGTTCCGCTGGCTTAGCGTTGACCGGCCATCTGGGTTTATTGGCCGTCAAAACGTCGAGCAATGACACGCCGCACGGGACCACGTAAACCGTCATCGCGCAGTGCCCGTCAGGTAGCCGTATCCGGCGGAAGTCTTAGCGCCGACGCCAATGTCGTCCATCGCGTCGCACAGGAGGGCCGCCGCGATCTGGACGTCGGCTTCAGTACCGACGAGCTGCGCGATGAAACTGCCGCCGTCGATGACCAGGAAAGGTATCGGGACCGGGTTGAGGTACTCGGCCGGCGCCGCCCGGTGACCGCCCGCGCCGTGGCCCATGTGGTAGTCGCGGGCGTGCGGCGTGAGGTTGTGCTCGGCGACCGTCACGCCGCCCGGTCCGGGAAGAGCGTCGAAGAACAGGACGGATCCCGGTTTCGACGGCGGCTCGGCGGCCTTCGGCGGGGCTGGCTTCGCTGGCGATGGCCGGGGCAAGCCGAAGATCCGGTCCAGGTCTTCCGGCTTCGCCACGTCGGCGGCGTACGCTGCCGCGACACCCTTGAGACCGCTCGCGGGGATGATCGGCCAGCCGTGCGTCCCGTCCAGCTCGATTCCCACGTGGCGGATACCGCCCGTCGCGGTACCGGCGATCAGGCTGCCTGCGGCTCGATCTCGACGACCATGACCCGCCGGCCAGTGGCCAGCGCGAGAAGCTCAAGCGCGCCTGACCGCCGGGCGGCGAGGTCGCTGGCCAGGTGATCGCCTCGCTGCTGGCCGAGGCCGGTGTCGACGGCCCAGGTGCGGATTGGCCGGTCATCGAGGTCGCTGAACTCCGTTGTCCCCGCCCGCTGATCCGTGCGCAGCAGGGCCACCGCGGTCCGGTGCAAGATCAGCCTGGCGTTCGCATCGGGCGGGAACCTGGGCTTGCCGTCCTGGTCGTACAAATCGGACCGGCTGGCCAGCGGACCGACGACCTGCCAAGAGAACTTGTCAGGCATCCCGAGCACCAGACTGCCCGTGTTCCACGGCCTCAGCCAGGCGACGGAGCCAGATCGCGAACTCCCGCAGTCGCACGCTGGCCTGGCTCAGCGCCGCCGCATCCACCTGCCTACGGTCTCCGACGCGCTTGAAGAACTCGATCGCACCAGGCCGATCGTCCCAGCCCCAGGCCTCGGCCAGCTCTGTGAGCAGCGCGTCCCTGATTTCCGCGTACGCGCGGCCGAGCGCGCGGTCGTTTCCCGCCTTGGCGTAGAGGAAGGCCATCGTCGCCGGCACTCCGCTGCCCTGCAGCAACGCCGGCAGGCGTTTGAGCTGGCTGATCACTTCGGCCGCATGGTACCGTCCGGGCCCCGCCCGATGGCGTCAAGCACCGCTGCGGCCTTGCCTGCCAGTCCCGTATCCGTTCGGAGGAGGCTCACCGGTCCGCTCCGCTGGCCGCCGCCTCAGCCGGGAGGTCGGCGGACCTGACAACCCGGCACCACATCAGTCCCTTGCCGATGGTCTCGTCGCCGCCGACCTGGACGACCTGGTCGCCGACGTGGCGGGCGAGCACGTCCAGGTGGTCCGCTGACGCTGACTCGACCAGGGCCGCGAGCAGCGTCTCGCCGGGCAGGTACTCGCTGTAGAAGGGGCCGTGCTGTACGGTCTTGGTCCGGTTCCCTTCGTCGTCCGGCGCGCCAAGCTGCACCCGCGCCGTCACCACGGTGCACTCGTCGGTGATCGCCTTCATCGCGACGTCGGACACCTCGTAGATGTCGCGTCGCAGTCGTTTCCTGAACGGATCGTGTTGAGGATGAGCGGGCAAGGCGAGGTCCGCGAGCGACTCCGCCCAGTTCTTGAATCCGTCGTCCCCGGTGGTAGTGAACTCGTAGGAACCGAGCACGACCGACCTCGGCGGCGGGACCTTCCCGCCCCGGCGGCTGGTGTCTGTTCGCAGGCACCGCGTGTCATCGCTGCTGCCGTCGTCCGCGCTCGCCGGGCCTGGCTCAGGGAAGGCGCCGACTAGGGACAGGCGGCGATGGAGGCGGGCCCTGACCAGCGAACTGGTCACCCAGCCGAATCCGTCAAGCGTCGGAGCCGGGAACGCGACTAGCTGTGCTTCGTGCACGCGCAGCTGGCCGGGGGCCGGCGTACCTTCGGAGGTGCCAGAACGAGGCGGCCGGCCTCCGAACATCTTCTGCCACAGCCCGTCTTCGACGACCGGCCGTAGCCGTTCGCGAAGCGCGCCTTTGAGGCTCTCGCCCTTGATAATGGGCAGACCTGTGGTTACCTCGCGCTGGATTGGCAGGTCAAGGGCACCGAGGCCGGTGTCCGCGCCGGCGTGCACCGGCGTTTCCGCGTACAGGAACAGCAGGGCTCGGTCGAGGTCAGCAGGCATCTGGGCTCCAGCTTCCGGTCATCGCATAGCCAAATCCGGCGGTCGCCAGCGGTTCGGTAACCTGAGGCAAGGTCGTCCGCTCCAAGCTGGCCGCCGCCGCCAGGGCGGCGTCCTCACTGGCGAATTTCAGGTAATAGACGCTGCCCGGCGGCGCCGCCCACATCAGGCGGCCCCCGCCCACGGCGCCGGTCGCCCGGTCGGGCGTGGCCGCCGCGATGACCTGCGGATCTCCCACCACGGCCGATACGAGCTCCGCGCCGCGCAGCGCCGAGAGGTCCGGCCTCCAGCCACCAGCGAAGACTCCAGGTGTCGCGAGATACAGCAGCAAGTAACCATCAGGGGCTGACGTAGCCGGGGGCGGCAGCTCGGGCGGGTCGACCGCGACGTGCACCTGAGCGGACTTGTTCCGGCCGCCGAGCGGCACCGTGCCGGGCAGCTCGGCATCGGGGCCGCTGATGCAGCAGACAGCGAATCCCGTCCGCCCGGCCAGCTCATCGGGCCGCAGATGCTCGGCCGAGTAAAGCATGCCCTCGGCGGCGACGCCGTTGTCGTCCAGGGCCAGGCCAACCCGGCGCTCCACGCACCACGGCGGCGCGACGGTCTCACCGGAGACGTCGCCGGTCCGCAGGTACCTGGCGAGCTCGGCTGTCTCCCACCAGCCCGTGAGGGACTCGCCGGCACCGAAGGCCAGCGCGCCCACCCCGCCTTCAAGATCATGGTGGTCATCGCTCACTTCGGTGACGGCCAGCCGGTACGGGACCGGGTCGTCATCGTCGCGGACTACGTCAAGCGGACAGGGCCAGCGAGCCCGCCAGGCACCCCGGTCGTAGACCACGGGAATCGGGCCGAGCAGCCGTTCAGGCACCAGGCGCCCCCGGCTGTCAGCACGTAGGCCGGCTCCGGGCGGCGCACCGTAAGCGGCGCCGATCGCCCCGGCGAGCGTGCCGGGCGCCGGCACGTTAGTCCTGGCCACCGACTGCAGGCCCGCGTCGAACGCCCGGCCGTCCCTGACCACGATCGTGTCGAGCGGCTCAAGGACCACCCATCGTTCGGCGGTCACGCGGCCGCCTTCGCCTGACCGGCGATGAACCTGGCAATGACGACACTGCCGGCGCAGTCGGTATAGCCTTGCCTGCCCGGAGCGCTGCGGCACAACGCGGCGAGTGTCCGCCCCACGGCCTGCGCACTGGGCGGGGCGATCCCGTGCCGTAGCGCCCTGCGGGCAAGTTCGAGCTCCAGCCATTCGCGGCTCAGGTCGGCGAGCGCGTCGCGATCCTGCTCAAGCCCGCCGGCGAGCCGCCCGGACAACGGCCCCGACGTGGCCGCCACCAGTTCTTCGAGATGCTGGATCATCGGGACGGCCGGATCGCTGCCATGGTCGGTCCACGGCAGGACTACCCGTGCCCGTTCGCCGCCCCTGGTCAGCACCGCGACGCCCAGTCCGGGCCGGCCTCGCCGCTTGGCGTCTTTGAGCAGGTCGCGGACCGACTCGATCGCTGACTGCAGCGGCCAGGACGCGTGGAAGAAAGCGATCGCGCTGCTGGCGGTCGGCCGGTCAAGCAGTTCATTGAGGCGAGGGTCGCCAGCAAAAAGCCCATTGACCGAGCGGGCCGCCGCCAGCGCTCGTTCCGCCGGCACCAGCGCGAGCAGGTCATCGCCGCCCGCGTACACCACCTGGCCAAGATGCGACCCCTTGATGTCTTCTACCTGGCGGGTCGCTATGTCGCTCAGCGCCGCCGACACGTCGCGGTGCCAGCCGACCGGATCACCGCCGCCGAAGCGCCCGAGCCGGTCACCGAGCCGGTCGGCGTCCTGGGCGAGCACCGCCAGGTACGAGTTCACCGGCGCGATCCCTGCCCCCCTGGCCGCGCGCGCCAGCTTCCCCGCGGCAAGACGCGCGTCCTTGCACAGCTCAGGATCTGGATCCTCGGCCAGTTCGTAGTCACGCCGAAGCTGCGAAGGGTCCCAGGTTCCGGCGACGCACCAGGAGCCCTCGGCCTGGCGAAGCCATTCCAGCGTCTCGTCGTGGCTGGCCGCCATCCCCTCAAGCGCGCCCGACTTCTGCCGCAACGCGGCGCCGAGCGCCGGATCCGCGGCCGCCGCCAGCCCGTCAACGGCGAACCGCAGGTCAAGCACCGCTCCCCACAACTCGAAGTCTTCTTCTGGTGCACCGAGCCGCACGATCTCGTCGCGGTAAGCCGCCGTGCTGATCGACCACGTCGACGCGAACCGATCACCATGCGCGCGTCCGTACCACCGCTTAACGCGGCCAACGGCCGACAGCGACTCACCACGCCGGACGCGTGTTCTCGACGGGCGGCCCGGCCCCGATTCGGCCGGCCAGCGGCCCGTAAGAGTGCACACGCCATTTTGCTGAACATGGAATCCGGGGAAATCACGTATCCGCTTGCGCGCCCGCAGTAAAGCCTGCGCCTGCTTCCACGCATTCCGGTAACCATTGCCATCAAACGGTACAACCGCCCATTGGATCGCAGGGAACCCTGGCGTCCTCGGCACCTCACCGTCGGCGTCGGCAAATGCGGCCGCCAGGTGCTCGTCCCAGGCCGAGCGCGCGCTGCCAGCCATAGCCTCGGCCAGCTCGGCGCCATCGCCGTCGCCGGCAAGCACGACTATTCGATTAGGAATGCTGCCCGCGCCCGCAGGACTACCTGACGGCAGCACAAGCATGGACTGATCAGGGACAACATCCAGCATCGCCCCAGCTAGCCCCGACACAAGCGCGCTGCCAGCATGCAAATCCGCCGTCGACCGAGACTCGCCGATGAATCGCTGCACACCGGACACGCCAACGACAACCAGTTCCATATCCCCTGCATCCACGTCGTGACGCCCGACGAAGGCGGCTAGTATCCGGCAACTCCGTTTCCAGCCCATCGATACCTTAACCGCCGCCCATAGTCAGCGCGCGAAGATCCGTCGAACTCCGCATTCACGGTCGAAATAGCCCGGTCATCAAGCCCCCTAAATCGCCGGATTCGGTTCGGTTGTCCAGCGGGCGGGGAGGAGCAGTCCGGCGCCGCCAGTGTCGGCGTGGTGCCAACTGCTGAGCCATTGGCTGACGGCTGGGCGGCCGCTCGTGTCCCACTGGGCTGCCAGGGTGGTGAGGTGATCGGCGAGCTCGGGGGCGCCGGCGAGGGTCAGGCTGCGGTCGCGGTGGAGCCAGGCGGTGCCGGCTTGCGGATCGGTTAGCGCGCAGGTGCCTGCGGCGGGGTCGAACACGTCCGGATCAGGGTAGGCGCGGGTGATCCGGTGGTCGCGGATCCCTAGGTAGTGCCACAGGTTGTGGTAGTCATCCAGGCTGAGGACCGGTCCGGTGCCGGGGATGCGGCGCGCTCCGGCGGCGGGAATGTAGGCGGCTGGGTCGCGGTACAGCCCATCGGGGCGAAGATGGCCGGTGGCGTGCATGAAGTCAGCCCACATCAGGGCGTGGCCGGCCAGGCGCCGGCCAGGCCCGTGACGGATGGCGATGATGGGGTGGGCGCCGGCGTGCGCGATAGGCGCGATGATCATCGCCTCGTCGGCGAGTTGCGCAAGCCATCCTGGCGGGATGCCGGCGATGCCGCAGGTCACGATGACCCGGTCATAGGGTCCCCCGGTCGGGTGGCCGTCGTAGCCGTCGCCGTGGACGACGTGCACCTGGTGGCTGAGGCCAGCGGCGCGGATCGCGGCGGCTGCCTCAAGGGCTGTCCGGCGGCCGGCTTCTGCGGTGATCACGGTAGCGCCTGTGATGCGGTGAATGAGGGCGGCGTTGTAGCCGGTGCCGGCGCCGATCTCCAGTACCCGGACGCCAGGCTTCAGGTCGGCGGCCTCCAGCATCTTGGCCATGATGGAGGGCGCGGAACTGGATGATGGCGGGTCGCCGTCCTGGCCGTCGCGGGTGAGCAGCGCGTTGTTGGCGTAGATCAGGTCGAGAACCGGCCCGGTGGGCACTGAGCTCATGCCTGCCTGGTACTCGTCCGCGCCGTAGCGGAAGCGGGGCAGGAACTGATGCCGCAGGACGGCGGCGAACGCTGCCTCCACCGCGTCCGAGCGGATCGCCCCGGCGGCGCGGAGCCCGGCGGCGTAGACGGCCAGCCGGTCGGCAAGGGCTGGGTCGGTGCTCGCGGTCACCCGGGCCGGTCCTTCCTGCTTAGGTTGTGATGATAACCGCGTACACGAGGCGCGGGTCGAACGGCTCGCCGACCGGGTGGCCACCGGCCTCGATCCAGGCGTGGGCAGCGGCCGGAGGAGAATGCGTGCCGATGCGCCAGGTCACGCGCTGGCCGCGGACGCGGCACAGCACCAGGATTGCCAGTGAACGGGGCAGGCAGCCTTGGGGACTGGCGCACCGGAGGCTGACGGTCTCCACGACAGCGCGGGCGCGCTCTGCCGAGGCGGCCGTGGCGGGGCTGGCATGACGGCTCGCCGTACGCAAGACACGGGCCAGCCGGTCATGGCGGTTGCCCGTGGCGGCTAGCAGCAGCCGCGCCAGGACGACGGCGAGATGACCGCAGGCCCTTTCGGCCGGGGACAGAACGGCAGGCTCGGGCAGGGCAACCAGAATGCTCACGATGCCTGCTCCCTGCGGACTAGCAGTCCGCGGTCTCGGAGGCGGTCGAGCAGCGCCGCGATGTCAGCGCGGGCACGCCCTTCGGAGATGGCATAGCGGGCGGTCAGCGCCGCAACAGCGACCCCGATCGCTGCCTCGTCATCAGTGGCGTCGGCCAGCGCGGTGAGAATGACCGCGCCGGCCGAGTTAACGTGATACAGCTTGCCGCGCCGGACATCCAGCAGGGTCATCCCGTCGTCAACGGGCGTGGCCCGCACCGTCCGGCCCAACCTCACGGGCTCGTGGCCCCGGTCTTCGCGGGCATCGGGAAGCCTCAGCGCATAAGGGCGCGCGCGGGCACGAGGAGGGGCGGGTCCGCGGTCAAGATCGCGCAGCCAGGTCTCGGTCGCGATCAGGTCGGTGACCCATGCGGGTGACAGCCCGCCGGAGCCGAACGCGGTGAGGTCGCGGCGCAGCCGGTCTAGGTCGATGAGGCCGTACCCGGCCAGCCGGGACTGCGAGAGCAGTCCGGCGACCTGGGCACGGCAGGCCGACCAGCCATAGTAGATATCAGCGTTGTAGCTGCCCTTAGTCCGGCGGCAGAGCAGGTTCACCGGTAGCACGCCGGCGAGCGCGGCGTGCAGCAGCGGCTTGGGCTGCCACGGGTCCGTGCGCTCCCACGGCAGCACCGACAGGCACGTCTCGACCACGGCCCGGTCGAAGAATGGCATCGCCGTCGGCACCCCGGCTGCCCCCATCGCGTCCCGGTACAGGCCTGCACGGTAAGCCGACGCCCGAATGCGCACCAGGGCGGCATGGGTGACCTGATCCCAGGTCCCGGATGCTGGCTCCGCGTCGTGGATCGCGGACGCGACGAGGCGGGCGGCCTCGGGCGTAGCCCAGGGCGGCAGCACGGGCGCGGCCTCCCACGCGGTCAGCTCGCGAGCCGCGGGAGCCCGGCGCGCAGCGTGTCGGCTGAGCTGCGGAGCCATGCGGCGAACGACTCACTCCGGATTACCGCGCGCGCCAGCGCGGGCACCGGGATGTCCTTCAGGGCGGCGTGCCCGCGCAGGTGCCGCATCCCCGTGCGGGGCACGGCCCGAAGTGCCGGACGCAGGTAGGCCAGCGGCGCGAGCAGCACCTCATCCCCGCCCTGACCGTTCAGGTGCAGCACCGAGCCGTGACTGGCCAGCAGCGCGGCGACGTACCGCTGGCGGGCCGCCCCGGCGGTGAATGGCGCGGGCTCGTCCATGTCCGGCACCGGGGTATCCAGGTCAGCGAAGAACAACGGCGTCTCCTGGGCGGCGATGACGCGGTGCGGACAGCCGGACAGCAACCCGGCGGCCCGGAGCGCCCACGTCAGGTCGTCATCGGCGGCCGACCGCCCGGCGGTCGTGATTAGCAGCGGCTGCTAGCAAGCGGCAGCCTGGCGGGCGGCGGTGTCCACCAGCATGCCGTCCGGTACCGGGTTCCGGTGATCTCGGCGAAATGCCCTGCCGGAACCGGGTCCACTCCGGTAAACGGGCTCAGCGTGTCCCGCAGCACGCTCGGTGCCTCCGGGGTGGCCAGCCTGCACGCCAGCCATGTCCGATCAACCGGGGCGCCCAGAAGCCGACGCAGCACGCGGGCATGACTGGCCAGCACCGGGAAGCCCTGTACACGTGCGGTGAACAAGCGCCGGAACCCCGCCACGTCACCAGCGGCCACCATTCCGCCCGGCCCGGCGACTAACGCATAAAAACTGCCCGGCAGCGTCATCACACGGGAAATCCCTTGCCCGGCGGCCTGGGTGAACTGCGTTTCTATGCCCTCGACTTCGGGCGGAGCATTGCGACCATTCGGCCCATTTAGCGAGCACGGCCGCAGGGTGAAGGCCAAGGTTTCTATGCCCTCGACTTCGGGCTGAGCATTGCGACAGACCCGCCGTAACGGCACGTCTGACCTGCGGCTTTGCAAGCCGTTGCGCCATCCTCGCACCACGCCGCCCCGACAATAAGGCTTTCCGGCCACTCCTCAAAAATTCATGGACCTGACCAGCGCAAACGCCCGCGCCAACCGGGCCTCCCGCCGACAGCCCCCGCAAACTCCGTACCCGGCCGCAAGCCCTGGAGGACGGCAACACCGCAGACTCGCCCGGCACTAGTCCGCCGGCCCGGCTGTCGTCGCCCCGAAGCCGTGCGCCGTCAGCGCCCCGGTGCCACAGAACTCGGCGAAACGCGCGAGCGTGCTCAGGACCCGCGACGCCTTCTGACCACCCTTCCCGGCCCTGATGGTCAGCCAGCCGACCATTCCGGCCTGAAGACGCTGGTAACCGGACTCGAGCCGCTCCGTACGCAGGTCATAGTCCACAAGACACAGCGCCCGGTGCGTGTCTCGCCAAGGTGTCATCAGCGATCGCCAGCTCGCCAGCCGGGACATAAGCGTTCCACCGCCGCCGCCAGGAACCGACGATCAGCCGCGGGTCAGGCAGCACCACCGCGCCGCCGTTCTGCGAGAAATAGGCCGGAGACCGGAAAGCGACCTTCACTTCCCGCAAGCAACTGCCGCCAGCCAGCTGAGCGTAGGACACCGTCCGGAGCCTGGTCTCCGGGACCGAGCAGGTGACATGACCATGCCGGAGACGCTCTGGCGTGAGCGCGGCCGAAGGCGGCGGCGCGCCGGGAAGCCACGCCGCGCGATATTCCCAGTCATGGGCACTGCCCCCGGCCGCCTTTCGCAGCGGCCAGACCGTGAAAGGCTTATCGTGACCGAAATGATCGGCTCCCTCTCCCTCGAACAGCGCGCAGGTAAGCCCGTGCAACTGCGCCGTATCCGTCCGCAGCGGCCAGGAGCCCTTGAGCGCCAGCTCGACAATTACCGGCATGCCTTACTCCAGGGCACTCGCATCAAGGCCGAACCAGCGATTGAGCTCTCCTCTTACTTGCGCCTGACTGAGCAAGCCGACCGGCGCCCGCTGCGGGCCTGAAACCATGGCGATGCGAAGCTGCGCGTTCGACGGAAGCCATACGCTCTCGAACGCCAGCGACCGCAGCCGCCAGGTCCCGCCATCATGGCGGACCCGCAGCCAGAGCGGAGATGCCCGCCGGGCAGGCTGGTCGCCGACAAGAACGTCGACCGTAGCGCGCCGCTGCGTCTTCCCGCTGTCATCGCGAGGACCCTGATGATCGCTATACGGGATGGGCAGGCCAAGCGCCGCCGCAGTCGCCGGCCCCCGCTGCGCATAGCGGGCGGCCGAGCGTCCGGGTGGCAGCGGCTGTCCTGCGCGGACGGTCGAAGGGTCCCCGGCTGTATGACTGGGCGCTGATCGGCACTGCGGCCCCCGCCCCGCCACGGCAAAAACCGCCACCAGGCTGCGTCCAGCCAGGACGACACTCCAGACTTACCGGTCGAAGATGAAAGCGACCTTCCCTGATCCAGGCAACTTCGTGAGCCGCGAGTTATCGGATAAGTCTCCCGTAGAGTTGAAATCAAGTATTGTCCGTTTTCTGGATCGTGTTGGGGGAGGCGGCGCTGCGACGACTTACGCGAAGACCAGGTTTCCGCACCGGGCGGCTGGCCGCGACTGTGCTCGCTGCCTTGGCGGTTGCGCTCGCCGCGACCTGCAACGGGGCGCCACAGGCGATAGCCGCCCCGGTCACCGCTGGCCCGGTTATCGCGGCCGGCGCGATCAGGAGCGCGGCGAACCACAGCGTCTGCCTGGACAACACCCAGGGCAAGAACCCGGACGAGCGTAAGGCCGTCGGCATCCGACTGGCGACCTGCGGCGGCACAGGCATCGCGACCTGGAGCCAGATCTGGACCAACGAGGCCGACCATACGATCAGGATCGACGACCTATGCCTCACCGGCGCGATCTCTCCCCCGCTGCGCGTCCTGCCTTGCGACGGCACTGGGGCGCAGCAGTGGACAGTCGCGGCCGGCCGGATCCAGTTGCGCGGCTCGGATCGTTGCCTGGCCCCGCCCGGCAGCGGTGTGCACGGAACCACCCTGGCCGCCCTCAAACCCTGCGACCCGAACGCGGCCGGGCAGCGCTGGCTGGTCCCCGCGCCGTCCACGTCGTCTCGCGCCCTGTCGGCCGCCGCGCAACTGCTCTACTGGTACAACACTTCGGGCAAGTTCGCCGGCCTGCTCAACACGGCGACCGACCCTGGCGCCCGTACCTGCTCCAACCTCTACCGGCGCGGGAACTGCTGGTGGTGGTCGGCGCTCGCGCTGTACTCGCTGACCGACTTCGCCGATCAGGACCCGGCGGCCAAGATCGCGGGCACCTCGGTCGAGGCGGCGCTGGCGAAGACCTACGCGGTCATCTGCGGCACCACCTGCCCGCAAGTCCCCAACCAGGCCTGGCCGTTCGGCACAGCGGCGGCCAATTTCGCGAACCGGTACTTCGACGACACCGGTTGGTGGGCGCTGACCTGGGTGAACGCATACCGCCTGACCGGTAACCTCCGCTACCTCTACCTGGCCCAAGAACTGTGGAGCTACCTCACGGCCAACGCCTGGGACAAGGCCTGTGGGGGTGCCCTGCTGCAGTTCTCCGGGCCGGGCAGGCGCGGCCCGTCAACCGAGGACACCATCGCCAACGTCCTTTACCTGCGGCTGTCCGCCTGGCTATACGTGATCGCCAGGACCAGCGGACTGCCCGGTGCCGGGAGGTACCGCAACGGCGTCGGCGGAGCTGGCGGCGCGATCAAAGTAGGAAAGTGGCTGGCCGGAAGCGCCGCGCACGGCGGAACCGCCACGGTGCCGCCCGCGAAGATCATCGGCGGCCCGTTCCGCAGCGCGCTCGCGCCGTCGGTTCCCGGCCGCCCGGCCGGCACGGCGGGGTCCCGCCTGATACTCGACGACCACCTCACCGCGTCGTGCGCGCCAATGGGGCAGCAGATGTGGCTGCACTCCCAGGGCGTCGGCGTCGCCGCGCTCACCGACCTCTACCAGGCCGACAAACTGGCCGGCGACACCAGCGACGCCCGCTACTACCTGCGCGTCGCCGACAACCTGGCCGACACGATCACGACCGACACCCTCATACCCGGCCAGTCACCACCCGGCGACCACGGCATCTACCACGCCCCTGGCCACACCCCGTTCGGCCCGCCAACCGTCGACCGATCCGGCACGCTCAGCGAACCCTGCGAACCCCCGATCGGCCACGAAGCCCGCTGGCCAGCCGACTGCATCCTGCGAGTCCGCACCAGCCCGGGCCAGATCGGCGACACGCCGTTCCTGCCGAACAAGGGCGTCTTCATCAGCGGCGCCTACTGCCTGACCCGCACGCTCCCGGCCGCCGGCCTCTCCGATCCGAAGCTGACGAGCTTCATCAGCGCCAACGCCGCTTCGCTCTGGTCCCACGACCAAGACGCCGAGACCGCGAGCCCGGCGTCAGCTGACCTGAATGAGTTCGGTTTCCTGTGGGGCAACGTCAAGTTCGCCGCGAACAAGAAAGTGCTGAACTTCGCGACCGAGGCCTCTGCCCTCGAACTACTCGACACCACCCTCGGCAGTTCCTCCGCCATGTGCTGACAACCGCTGACTCCGGGCAGCTTCCTCTTGCCTCCCGAAGTGACGGATTCCGAGAATCTCCTTCATACTCGGAAGTGAACCGACAGGAGGTCTTCGATGACGATCGCAATGGAAGAGAAGCGGCTCCGCGGCCTGTTCCAACGCGTCGAGGCGGTTGAGGAAGTAGCTGGGACCCTGTCTGAGGATGACGAACGTCGAGCAAGGCTTCTGGCCGTGACGGACTCCGAGTTGGCTGAAGAGGCCGCGATGAGGCCGGTCATCGCCGCCCGACTCCTTGGCTTGAGCGAGAAAACCATCAGGGCCTGGGCAGCGAACGGCGTACTGACTGTTGCCCAGGTGAAGCCCCGGTTGCTTCTCGATGTCCGCAGCGTCCACGCTGTTAGCCACATCCTCAAGGACTTGCGAGCACGAGGAAAGGACCGGGATCTTCTTGAGGAAGTGTGGCGAAGGCTAAACGACGCCGCCTTGCTGGCTCGTGCTGACCTGACCGAAAGCATCGAGCAGATGCGCCGTGGCGACGGCTACGTACTTCGTCCGCTGGCGCTGACTCCCCAGCGGCCATGAATGATGCAAAGATCGAGCCGAATACTCGTAACGGTAATCTTGGCGTCGCTGCGGTCCACGCGAATCGCGAAATCGGGTACCTTGACGTCAGGTATTCTTATCGTGCCGAGCTGAGCCTGGTCGACGCCTAGAGCACTGACCGGCCCAAATATAGTCGTCGGGATTTCGAGCAGCTCGTAATATACGGCGCACCCTGCCCTGTCTCTAAATCCCCTGAGCATCACAATCGCGGAAGTAACGCTCTGGTAGTCCCGAAACAACGTGACTATGTGATCCCGCCGATCCGTCTTCCTTCTGACATCCTGGATCCAGGCCGCCTCGGTGAGCTTTGAGATGTGGACGCTCCTGATACTCATGTCCTTCGCGGACGAGGCTTTGAGCGAGAGTCGCTGCGGCTGTCCGCCGGTCACCGTAATGGTCGTATCGAAGAAGCGCTGAGTAGCTGAAGCGGAAACCTCAACCTGCCAGCCCGCCGCCAGGCAGGACTCATTGAACGCGGCTTCGAACTGCGTGGTGGACAAGGGTTCCTGGCTGAGGCCATGATGACCGCGCAGCCGCGCGAGGAAGGCGTCGCTCCACGCCGGCACCGTAAGCCAGGTCGCGGGGAGTTCCTCGCTGTGCAGCGGCGCTAGCACAGCGTCCACGAAGCCAGCGACCACCTTGGCTTGCCCGTCAGTAAGCGGGTCAATCTTCTGATGCAGATCGGTACGATCGGTACGTCGCTCCACCCGGCCGAACTTACCCGCCCTGGCCCCGCAATTCGGGCCAATTCTCTCGACCAGAAATGCTCAGACCGCGATCAGCAGGGCAGGATCGGGTTCGATGTCCTCTGGTCCAAGGTGACACCCGGGCAAGATAAGGTCATCCGGGTCCGGGCGGGCATCCGTGAGAATCCACTCGCATACCGACGCTAGCTGGTAGCTGATCAGAGGCGGAACAGCGTCGCCGATGTGCCGGTACATGTTCGTCAGAGTGCCGACGAAGGTGTAGTCGCGGGGGAATCCCTGAAGAACCGACATTTCCCGCACAGTGCACAGCCGGTTCTGCTCGGGATGAGCGTAGCGCCCGTTGCCGATATGCGCGCATTCCCGTTTGATCGTGACCGCGGGCCGGTCCCACCATAGTCGGCCGTAGACGTCAGGGTGACTGCCGAAATCACGGATTCTGGCTCTGTGCTGCATCGATGGCGTGAGCAACTGGTCAGCATCAGGGTGACTAACCAGGTCTATCCAGCCGCCACCATCGGGCGGAGTCGCCGCGAGCCGGCGCTGGTTAGCCTCTGAAATCATCGTCGGCGACAGGTGCATCGGGTCACGAGGATCGATCTCGCCAGAGCCGATCGCCGGCAGATCCCAGATCGCCCGCCGGACGTGGGTCGCCTTCTGATTCACTCGGTAACCGGTCCACAGATCGCTGAGGCCGCGCAACCGTAGCGGGCGCCGGACGGCAACGACCAAAGCTCGTTCGCGCCGCTGCGGCAGTCCAAATTCATTAAGGAAATGCGTGACAGCCAGCGCCGAGTAACCGAGCCCAGAGAGATCATCGGTCAGGCCCCGCAGATGGACGGAAAACCGCCCCATCACTAGTTCGCGGGCGTTCTCCATGACAACGATCTGAGGACGCAGTTCCCGCACGTAATCCGCGACTACCCTGACGAGGCTGTTCCGGCTGTCGTCGCGGAGGTGGTTCTGCGCCAGCGTTCGCGAGAAGCCAGTGCAGGGCGGACACGCCGACAGCACCGTGACGCCGCCTTCCGGCAGGCCCATGGCCCCGCAGATCGCAGCGGGATCGGCGACCGCGAGGTCGGCTTCGATGGGGCTGATGCCGAGATTGGCAAGGTAGCTGGCGTTACACCCCAGCGTCCCGCGTCCGCTGCTCGGCTTGCCGATCTGAGCATCCGCGGCGCCAACGACAGAGAAGCGAGGATGCGCACTGAACCCGTAGCTCATTCCCCCGGCACCAGAGAAGAGATCAACAACGGTCCACTGCTCAGATCCGGGCATCGGCATCCTCCCTCGCAGCAGACACTACTGCCCGCCTACGTCAACGAGTGCCCGCCGCCCCACGCCAACGCCCTCAATTAAATGGAGCGGCCGGCTGCAGCAGCATCGATGGGCCACCGATGTTGTTCGGGGCGGGGGTGCTCACCGCAACGGTGGCCCATGGATGTTGTTCGCGCAGCATCGATGGGCCATCGTTGCGGTGACTGGCCCGGCCCGAACAGCATCGGTGGGACATCGTTGTGGTTGAGCTGACCGGTCTGGGCGGGTGCTGGGCGGGTTAGTGGGGGGTGCCGGGGGCGAATACGTGGCCCCAGTTGCTGATGGCCGTGGTCTGGCGGGCGATCCAGGTGGCGTCGTTTACCAGGAGGCCGTCGGTGCCGTATTCGATGTCGAAGCCGCCTGGCGTCCGGACGTAGAACGAGACCATCTGGTCGTTGGCGTGCCGGCCGAGCGACGCGCTCAGGTGGCCGCCGCGCCGGGCGCAGCGGTCCATTGCCCGGCCGACGTCGTCGAGGGCGGCTACCTCGATCATCACGTGGATGCAGCCGGACGGGCTGGTCATCGGCGCGAGCGCCAGGGAGTGGTGCCGGGGGTTCAGCCCGAGGAAGCGCATCATCGCGGGCGGCCCGCCAGCCGGACGTCCGAACAGTTCTGGCGCCATCGCCATCGTGTCGCGCAGCCGGAAGCCGAGCACGCCCGTGTAGAAGTCCATCGACGCCTCGTCGTCGCCGGCCGGGATGACGACGTGGCCCAGGCCGTAATCGCCGGTCACGAACCGGACGCCGTACGCGCTGAACGCGGGCCGGTTGTCCAGCGACGCGCCCCAGAACACCTCGAGCGTGTGCCCGGACGGGTCGTCGAACGTCAGCATGCCGGCGACCCGGCGAAGCGCGAGTTCCTCGGCGGTGCCGGCCTTGGCCGGGACGCCGGCCGCCTCCAGGCGGGCGGCCATCGCGGCCAGCTCGGCTTCGCCGCCGACTTCCCAGCCGGAGGCGAGCAGCCGGTCGCTGTCTCCCGGCACGATCACGAATCGCGCCGGAAAATCATCCATCCGCAAATAAACCGCGCCGGGCTCAGTGCCCCGGCCCTCCACCAGGCCGAGCAGCTTGGTACCGAATTCGCGCCACTGTCCCGGATCGACCGCCTGGATCCGCAAATACCCCAGTGACCTGATGCTGTTCACGGCACCCCTCCAAGAAAGTCCAGCGCGAGCCGGTTGAATTCGTCGAACTTCTCGAGCTGCGCCCAGTGCCCGCAGCCGCTGAAGACGTGAAGCTGCGCCTTGCGGATCTGCTTCAGGGGCACCAGCGCCCCGTCGAGCGGGTTGACTCGGTCCTCCCGGCCCCAGATCAGCAGCACCTCGTTCCTCAGCCGGTGAACTTCGCGCCAGAGCATGCCGTCCTCAGCGGTCGCCGGGTCGTAAAACGACATGCCCAGCCTCACCATGGCGGCCAGCGCCTCCGGCTTACTGGCGATCTCGTACCGCTCGTCAATCAGCTCCTCGGTGATCAGGTTCTGCTTGAACACGAGCGTGCGCAGGAACGCGGCCATCTTCTCCTTGCTCGGCCCCGGCGGAGCGCCGAACTGCGCCAGCTTGCTGACGCCTTCGGTCGGGTCGGGGGAGAACACGTTGAGGCTGAGCCCGCCTGGACCCATCAGCACGAGCTTCCCGGCCCGGTCGGGATAGTTCAGCGCGAACCGCACCGCCGTACCGCCGCCGAGCGAGTTGCCGACCAGGTGCACCTTCTCGATCCCGAGGTGATCGAGGAAGCTGGCCAGAGCGCGAGCGGAAAAGGTGAAGTAGTTGCCTTCGACCGGGGGGTTGTCAGAATCGCCGAAGCCAGGCTGGTCGAGCATCAGGGTCCTGAACCGCTCCGCGAAAACCGGCAGGTTAAGGCCGAAGTTAGACCAGGCGGAAGCACCAGGCCCGCCGCCGTGCAGCAGCACGACCGGCAGGTCACCGTCGGCACCGGCCTCGTGATAGTGCAGCCGCATCATCGCGGTGTCCGCGAACGTCATAGCATCGCGTCCGCGGCGGGCGGGAGGCCGAACTCGCCGCGGCCGAACATGGACAGGGCGCGTTCAGGATCGTTGATCGCGTGGGCCCGGCCGGAGTGCACGTCCCGCCAGAACCGCTGGATCGGCGTGCCGTTCTTCAGCGCCCGGCCGCCAGAGTTCTCGAACAGCAGGTCAACGGCGCCGACCGCCCGCTGGGTACCGAGGACCTGATCCCGCCTGATCCGCAGCCGCAACGGCATCGGGATAGGCTCCCCGGCCCGCACGTGCCCCATCAGCTCGATCATGTTCCGGTCGATCGCCAGCCAGGCCGCGTCGATGTCACCGGCCGCTCGCGCCACCCTGACCTGGGCGAACTGGTCTTCGGCCGTCTTGGCTCCCAGGTAAGCGGTGCTGACGCGGTCCCGCTGGTAGGCGACGTGCGCGTCGTAAGCACCGGCGGCCATTCCGATGATCGGGGTCGTGATCGCGCAGGAGAAGATCGACCCGAAAGGTATCCGGTACAAGGGCGCGTCGTTGAGTTCCTGGCCCGGGCATTCGCACTTGGTGACGTCGCCGAAGCCGAGCGAGCGGTGCTCGGGGACGAACGCGCCGTCGACGACGATGTCGTTGCTGCCCGTGCCGCGCAGGCCGACCGTGTTCCATACGTCGTCGATCTGGTAGTCGCTGATCGGCAGCAGGAAGGTGCGGAAGTCGACCGGGTTCTTGTCCGCGTCGGTGACGATGCCGCCGAGCAGCACCCAGGTCGCGTGCGCGCAGCCGGACGAGAAGCTCCACCGCCCGGTCAGCTTGTACCCGCCTTCGGTCAGCTGCGCCCGGCCGGTCGGCGCGTACGACGACGACATGCGGGTCGCGGGGTCCTCGCCCCAGACCTCTAGCTGAGCGGCCAAGGGGAACAGCGCGAGCTGCCAGGCGTGCACGCCGACAACCGAGGAGACCCAGCCGGTCGACCCGCAGGCACTGGCAATCATCCGCACCGCGCGGTAAAAGGTCACCGGGTCAGCTTCGAGGCCGCCGTAGCGGGCGGGCTGGAGCAGCTTGAAGAATCCGGCCTCTTCGAGCGCCTTCACCGACTCGACGGGAACCGCCCGCGCGTCCTCGGCCTCCTGCGCCCGGTCCCGCAGTACCGGAAGCAGTTCGCCGACGGCATCGAGTACAGACTGCCCGACCTCTTCACTCACTGTGTGCCTCCAAGCCGCCGCTTTAAGGACCCTAGACTAGAACAACAACTAGAACGTGTTCTAGTCTAGGCTTTATCGCTGAGGGAGGGCCGATGAACGACAGCGTCAGGACCATCGACGCCGCTCCGCTGCCCGCAAGGTACGCGCGCGGCTGGCACTGCCTGGGCCTGGCCGACCGGTACCGGCAGGGCGGACCGCACGCGGTCCAGGCCTTCGGCACCAAGCTAGTCGTCTTCGCTGACTCCAAGGGCGCGCTGCACGTGCTTGACGGGTACTGCAGGCACATGGGCGGCGACCTGACCATGGGCACCATCAAGGGCGACCAGGTCGCCTGCCCGTTCCACGACTGGCGCTGGGGGGGCGACGGCCGCTGCGCTCAGATCCCCTACGCCCGCCGGGTGCCGCCCGCGGCGAGAACCAGATCCTGGCTGACCCGCGTTGAGAACAAGCAACTGTTCGTCTGGAATGACCCGGAAGGTAACCCGCCGCCCCCTGACGTCACGATCCCGAAGATCGAGGGCGCGTTCTCCCCGGACTGGTCGAACTGGACCTGGGATTCGATCCTGGTCAAGAACTCGAACTGCCGCGAGGTCGTCGACAACGTCGTCGACATGGCGCACTTCTTCTACATCCACTTCGCGTTCCCGACGTTCTTCAAGAACGTCCTTGAGGGGCACATCGCGACGCAGTACCTGAACACGAAGTCCCGCCCCGATGTGACCGCCGGGTCCAACTACAGTGAAACTTCGCTCCGGTCCGAGGCCGCCTACTACGGCCCGTCCTACATGATCGACTACCTGTGGCACGACTATCACGGCCTGGTCATGGAGAGCGTCCTGATCAACTGCCACTATCCAGTCACCCCCGACTCGTTCCTGCTCCAGTGGGGCATCATCGTCAAGAAGCCAAGTGGAGTCACCGACGCCCAGGGCGACAAGATCGCGGCTAAGTTCGCCGAGTTCATCGGCCTTGGCTTCCAGCAGGACGTAGAAGTCTGGACCCATAAGACGAAGATCGATAATCCGCTGCTCTGCGCCGAAGACGGCCCGGTCTACCAGCTCAGGCGCTGGTACGAGCAGTTCTATGTCGACGTCGCCCAGGTCACTCCGGACATGGTCGAGCGCTTCGAGTACGAGATCGACACCACCAGGGCCGTGCAGTCCTGGGAAGCCGAGGTCGCCGCCAACCTGGCGGCCCAGGCCGAGCAGCCCGGCTAGCCCGATGAGCATCCGCACTGATGAGCGGCCCTGGCGTTATACGGCCGTTGCCTGTGCTCAGTGCGGCGTTGTGGTGCAGGTCGCCAAGTTCAGCCTCCAGCACACCAGCGTGCGGTGGCCGGCCGGCTCCGTGCGCGGCTGCGCCGAGTTCGCCCGAGCCGAGGGCTGCTCGGCGCTGATCCCGACCTGCGTCAGCTTGCGCGACAGCATTGAGGACGCGGTCGCTTGCGGGCGGGTGGAAGTATTGCCGCCGTGAGCTCAAGGCGGACTTTTTATCAGGTGCCGGTCGCCGAGGTGATCGCCGAGACCGACCAGGCGTGCTCGATCGTCTTCGACGTGCCCGCCGAGCTGACCGCCGCGTTCGCTTACCGGCCCGGCCAGTTCCTCACCATCCGGGTGCCGACTCCGGACGGCGGCTCCGTGGCCAGGTGCTACTCGCTGTGCAGTTCCCCGGTGACCGATGACCGTCCGCGCATCGCCGTGAAGCGGATGGCTTCAGGACTGGCGTCCAATTGGATCGCCGACCACGTCCGGCCTGGCACCGTACTCGATGTGCTGCCGCCGGCCGGTACCTTCACGCCCCGGTCGCTTGAGGCCGATTTCCTGCTGCTGGCCGGCGGAAGCGGCATCACTCCGGTGATGTCGATACTCAAGTCGGCCTTGCGGGCCGGGCGCGGGCGGGTCGTGCTTATCTACGCTAACGCTGACGAGCGCTCAGTTATCTTCGGACGTGAGCTGCGGGAACTCCAGGCAGCCGCCCCGCGCAAATTGGCAATAATTCATTGGCTTGATGCAGTGCAGGGACCGCCGTCGCCCGCCGCGCTTCGCGAGCTGGCGCGGCCGTATGCGAGCTTCGAGGCGTTTATCTGCGGTCCCGATCCTTTCATGGCGGCGGTGAAGCAGGCGCTGACCGAACTCGGGGTGCCCGCGCCTCGGGTGCACGTCGAGCGGTTCCTTTCGCTGGCCGAGAACCCGTTCGAGGCAACCGTGGTGACCGGCGGCGTCGCGGCGTCGCTTGAGGTCGACCTTGACGACGAGGTGCGCAAGCTGGACTGGCCGTCCGGGCAGCGGATGCTTGACGTGATGCTGGATGCCGGACTTGACGCGCCTTACTCCTGCCGCGAGGGAGTGTGCGGCGCCTGTGCCTGCCGCCTCGTCGAGGGCGAGGTCGAGATGGCGCACAACGAGGTACTCGAAGACGCCGACCTCGCCGATGGTTACATTCTGGCCTGCCAGTCGGTGGCGCTAACCGCCGAAGTCAGCATCAGCTACCAGTAATTCGGCAGCTTTCCGGAGCGACCGACCGCGCCGGGCTGGCCGGCTGGGGCGGAGGCGGGGCCTGGTGGGGTCACGGACCGGAGCCGAGGTCCGGATAACCTCACCCCTGGGCCATCGTTGCGGTTCGGTGGGCCGGGCGGACGACAACGATGGCCCATGGATGCGGTTCCCGCGACATCTGTGGGCCATCGTTGCGGTAAGTCGGTGGCCGCGTACAGCATCGGTGGGCCATCGTTGCGGCTCTGGTGGACTGAGATGCGCGGCGGCCTTCGGGTCCGGCGGGCGCGGGACTCACGCTGCCAACTACGGCAGGTGGATCTTGACCATTCCTACCTCGATGACGCGGTAGACCAGAAACCCGAAGCCGACGAGCAGCGCCGGGTCGAGCACCCACAGTTCGGGTCGGGTGCCGGTGGTGAACGCGAGCGGTCTGGGCAGGAGCCGTTGATGACTGTCGCTGAACGGGAAGAATAGCGGGCAACCTTCATCGGTCAGCATGTCCCCGGCAACGTGAGTCGCGCAGCCAAGCACGGTCGCAAACGCGACCAGCCCCAGCCCGGTGCCGGTGACAACGAGCGTGATGGCCGCCGCGATCGCGAGGACATCGGCACCGTGGCCGGTCACGGCAAGCGCGTAGAGGCCGCTCGCGATGATCAGCGACAGGAAGATCGTGAGGCCGATCTGACCGGCGAGATCAGGCCGGAACTTGACCGCGAGCCAGGCGAGGCCCCAGAACCCGGCCACCCCAAGTATGGCGTGGGTCAGGTGCCGGTGCCCGCCAGAGATCTTGCCGACCAGCCAGGCGAAGCCCTTGGTCAGGAAGCCGAAACAATGCGCCAGGCTCGAGTTCGGGTGATCGATGTCGGGCAGCACGGCGCCCCCGGCCGCCAGCCCGGCAAACAGCGCGAGATGCGGCATCGACAGGTGGGTTACATACAAGCCGACCGCGGTGCCGACAACAGCACCGGAAAGGGCATGAGTGTGTCCGAGGCACATATCAGAGTGAATATTACCGGCGCGAAACGCCGATACCGGGCAGTGACACGCGGGCACTGAAACCGTGCGCCGCCGGGCGGGCAGCCCCGCCGGATGGCGAGGCGGTCAAAGCTTGAGATGGCTGGTCTAACCGCCGGCGGGCTCGTGATCGGTGTCGACGACGCAGAAGATATTGCCTTCGGTGTCGGCGAGGACTACGAAGTCGGGGTCGGCCGGGTAGCTGTCCCAGTCCACCCGGCGGGCGCCGAGCGCGATCAGGCGGGCGACTTCGGCGTCCTGCTCGTCTTTGCCGACCGCGTCCAGGTCGATGTGCACCCGCGGATGGTCCTGCGGCGGCTCGTCGCTGAGCTGCAAGGCGAGCAGTGCCTCGCCTTCGCCCTCCGGGCCGAGTTCGGTCCAGGTCGAGTCGTCGCCGCCTTCGATGATGTCGTAGTTGAGCGCCATCGACCAGAAGATCATCGCCCGCCGCATGTCGGTCACTCCGAGCACGGTCAGGCCAAGCGTAAGCATGGCTTCCTCGCCTAGTTCAATTCGTCCCTGGCCTGCGCGAACGCGGTCGCGGCCAGTTCCAGGTCATCGGAGCTGTGCGCGGCCGACACCTGGGTCCTGATCCGCGCCTTGCCTATGGGCACGACCGGATAGCTGAAGCCGATAACATACACGCCCTTGGTCAGCAGAAGGTCGGCGAGCCTGGTGGCCTGCGCGGCGTCGCCGATCATGACGGGGACGATCGGGTGATCGCCGGGCAGGACGTCGAACCCGAGTTCGGTCATGCGCTCGCGGAACCAGGTGGTGTTCTCCCGCAGCCTCGCCCGCAAGTCGTGCCCGTGCTCAAGGATCTCAAGCACCTTAAGCGAGGCGCCGACTACGGCCGGCGCGACCGAATTGGAGAACAGGTAGGGGCGGGACCGCTGGCGCAGCAGGTCGATGATCTCCTGGCGTCCGCTCGTGTAACCGCCGCTGGCACCGCCGAGAGCCTTGCCGAGAGTGCCGGTCACGATGTCGACCCGGTCGGTCACGCCATGCAACTCAGGCGTACCGCGCCCCGTCGGCCCGACGAAGCCGACCGCGTGCGAGTCATCGACCATGACCATCGCGTCGTACTTCTCCGCGAGGTCGCAGATTTCGCGGAGCGGAGCGACATAGCCATCCATGGAAAACACGCCGTCAGTCGCGATCAGCCGGCGCCGGGCGTCGGCGGTAGCCCGCAACTGGGCTTCCAGGTCGGCCAGGTCCCTATTCTTGTAGCGCAGGCGCCTGGCCCGGCAGAGCCTGATGCCGTCGATGATCGACGCGTGATTGAGTTCGTCGCTGATCACCGCGTCCTGCTCGCCCAGTATGGTCTCGAACAGGCCGCCGTTGGCGTCGAAGCAGCTTGGGTACAAGATCGTGTCTTCGGTGGACAGGAACTGCGAGATCTTGCGCTCAAGCTGCTTGTGCAGGTCCTGGGTGCCGCAGATGAACCGGACGCTGGCCATTCCGAATCCCCAGCGGTTGAGCGCGTCTTTGGCCGCGTCGATAATCCTGGGGTCGTCCGCGAGGCCAAGGTAGTTATTGGCGCACAGGTTAAGGACGGACGAGCCGTCCGCGACCACGATGGTGGCCCGCTGCGGGCCGTTGAGGATCCGTTCGGTCTTGTACAGTCCGTCGGCGCGGATCTGGTCAAGCTCGTCGGCGATCTGCGGTTGCACGCCGCTAAACATTCCTGCGCCCCTCCTAGTTTGCCTACAACGTAGTCAGCGTGCCGATGCTCGGGGATGTTACGCCTGAGGCGAGGTTCGTGGCTGCTGCCGTTCGGCCCAGTCAAGTACCACCTTGCCGCACTTGCCCGCCTTCACCGTCTCAAACGCGGCCGCGTAGTCAGCGGCGTCGAAGCGGTGCGTGATGACCGGGCTGATGTCGACGCCCGACTGCGTCAGGACCGACATTTCGTACCAGGTCTCGAACATCTCCCGGCCGTAGATGCCCTTGATCGTGATCATATTGAGCACGAGGTGCGCCCAGTCGATCGGGAACTGCTCGGCGGGCAGGCCGAGCATGGCGACCTTGCCGCCGTGGGTCATCGCGCCGAGCATCTCGCGGAGCGCGACCGGCTTGCCGGACATCTCCATGCCGACATCGAAGCCCTCGCGCATCCCGAGGTCGGCCATGATCTCCTTCAGCGGAGTCTGCGAGGTATCTGCCGCCATCGTGACGCCGACCTTCCGCGCCAGATCCAGCCGGTAAGGAGACACGTCAGTGATCACGATGTGCCGGGCGCCAGCGTGCTGGGCCACGATCGCGGCCATGATCCCGATCGGTCCGGCCCCGGTGATCAGGATGTCCTCGCCGAGCACAGGGAAGGCCAGGGCCGTGTGCACCGCGTTGCCGAACGGGTCGAAGATCGCGGCCACCGCCAGGTCGATGTCGTCCGGGTGCTTCCAGACATTGGTCGCCGGCAGCGCGATGTATTCCGCGAAGGCGCCGGGATAATTGACACCAACGCCCTTTGTCCGAGCGCACTGAACTCTTCGGCCAGCCATGCAATTGCGGCACTTACCGCACACCAGGTGGCCTTCGCCGCTGACGATGTCGCCAACGTCCAGATCGTCGACCTCGGAGCCGATCTCGACAATTTCCCCGGAAAACTCATGCCCGATGACCAGCGGCGGGGACACATTCTTCTGCGCCCAGCCATCCCATTCGTAGATGTGCAGGTCGGTACCGCAGACGCCGGTCCGCAGAACCCGGATCAGCACGTCGTTCCTGCCCACGGCAGGGACCGGCACGTCTTCGATCCGCAGTCCAGGTTCGGCGAGCGCCTTGACGAGAGCCTTCATCCTTCTTCTCGCTCCAGGTGGGGACGACCTGCCCGCCCCATTACCGGCAGGTCCCCCGCGACTGTACCGCAGCGCCGGGAGCGGATTGGCTATAGCGGATACTGCCAGCAGACGATTAGCGACAGGACGGGATGTCAGGCATGCCACCCTTTATTGACCTTCGCTCTGACACGGTGACCCGCCCGACCGAGGCGATGCGCCAGGCGATGGCGACAGCCGAGGTCGGCGACGACTGGTTCGGCGACGACCCGACGGTGAACCGCCTCCAGGACCTGGCCGCCGAGCTCACCGGCCGCGAGGCCGCGCTCTACCTGCCGACCGGCACGCTGTGCACGCAGATCGCGCTGCACGCGCTGGTGCGGTCAGGGCACATCGTCGTCTGCGAGGCGTCGGCGCACGTCTGCGGCATGGAACTCGGTGCCGCCGCCGTGCTGTCAGGTATCACCTTCCGGCCGGTCGTCGGGTCACGCGGAGTCCTTGCCGGCGAGCAGGTGGCCGCCGCGCTCGAACCGCACCCTTACGACGTCACGGTCGTCGACCTCGTCGCGATCGAGAACACGCACCAGGTCGCCGGCGGCGTCCCGCAGACGGTCGGCGAGGTGGCCGCCGTGGCCAAGGCCTGCGCCGAGGCCGGCGTCCCGCTCTACCTGGACGGCGCCAGGATCTTCAACGCCTGCACGGTCACCGGCGCCGCGGTCTCTGACTACGCCTCGCAAGTCAGCTCCATGATGTTCTGCCTGTCGAAGGGACTTGGCGCGCCGATCGGGTCGATGCTGGTCGGCGACACCGAGTTCATCCGCGAGGCCAGGCGGCTGAAGGTGCTGTTCGGCGCGGCCTGGCGGCAGGCCGGGATCATGGCGGCGGCCGGACTGATCGCGCTCGAGGAGGGGCCCAAGCGGCTGCACGAAGACCATGAGAACGCGTCGGTCCTCGCCCGCGGCGTAGCCGAACTACTGCCCGGGTCTGTCGATCTCGACTCAGTAGCCACCAATATCGTCTTCGTGAATGTAGGCGGCACGGGCCGCTCCGCCGCCGAGTGGGCCGCCAGGCTCGCCGCCGAGGGCCTCCTGGTCACGACGGTGTCGGGCAAGGTCCGCATGCTCACCCACCGTGACGTCAGCCGGGCCGACATCGACGAGGCGCTGGCCGCCTGGCGCCGGGCCATCGGGTAGCCGGGGCTCACTTCGGCCACCGGGCGTTCCATAGCTGCCGCTTGGCGGCGCAGGCCAAGACTCCCACCGCCAGCGCCGCGGCCAGGATCAGGACCGCGACCTGGGCCGGCAAGTACTGCAGCAGCAGGCCGGCCAAGGCCAGGCCGGCCGGTATGCCGATGCCGAGCAGCGTCATGAGGGTGGCCACGCTCTCACCCGCCCAGGCGACAGCCGTCCGCGAGCAACTCGAGCAGATCATGCGCGATCTCAGCGAGGCCGACCGGGGAACCAGCGACGCCGAAGGCGAGGAAACGGTGACGGCCAACGTCCTGATTGGCTACTTCACCTCCGACGTGCCTGGCGACTAGCGCGCCCGGCGTCTCCCGGCATTACACAGACGTTACGCCCGGCCGCTCTACTACAGGCACAACCTGTGCTGACTGAAGCCGCATCGGCGGCGGACCGTCCTGCGCACTACATACGACCTGTTTTGGAGGTCACCTTTGAGAGCCAAGACCGTACCGATCCGGATCAGCGCGCTGGCACTCGCCAGTGCCGCGACGACGGCCCTGCTGGCCGCCGGCCCGGTAGCACTGGCCAGCCCGCGCGCGGTCAGCGCGCCCGCCGCGGCGGCGGCGAAGCCAGGACTTACCGCCAAGCCGATCGTGCTCGACAACAACACGGAGTTCAGCGGCTACGATCTCGCCACCGATTCCTCGGGCACGGCCTACGTCGGCTGGATCTCTGACAACGGCGCCGGCCGCAAGGTGCACCTGTGCACGCTGCCGCCCGGCGCCAAGCTGTGCAAGGGCGGCATCCAGACCATCGACTCCCTCGGCGACTCGTCGGCCGCCGGCCTGAAGGTCCTGGTAACCGCGGCCCGCGAGGTAACCCTGGTCTGGATGCACGACACCACGGCCTCAGAGAACGGCCCGCAGGGCAGCGAGATCGCGACCGCGACCTCCAACGCCGGCGGACCGCTCTCGCCGGCCTTCGACATGGCCACGGCGCCAAGCTTCGGCGCCCTGCTCGACGCGAGGCTCGGCCCAGGCAACGAGATCTGGACCGTCGCAGAAAACTCCGATAACACCAGCATCCAGGTCCGCACCGACATCAACAACCCGGCCAATCCGTTCGTCACGCTCCACCCGCCCTACGAGCTCGGCTCGGCCAAGATCAGGTTCCACGGCAACACGGCCGTGCTTGCCATCCAGAAGGGCGGCGCGATCACCGTTCCCGTGGACTTCGCGAGCAACAGCAACGGTCACTGGTCGGCCTTCCATAAGATCGCGCACACCTGGACCTCGGACTCCGAACTCGGCCTCGCCGGATCCAATTCAGGAATCCGCCTGATCACCAGCGAGGACAACGCGAGCTACCACCCGGTCGTGTGGAGCTTTAAGGGCAGCACCTTCGGCAATCCGACCCTGACCGGTGACTTCAATAACTGCTCGCCGAACAGCCACGACCTGGTCTCCGATGGCAGCGGCCGCCTCGCCGACGTCTCGCGCGAATGCGAAGACGTCGCGATCGCCAACCTGCCTGACACCAGGCACGCCGCGGTCGTCAGGTTCAACGTGCACGGCACCTTCGCCGGCGGCGATCCGGTGCTCGGCACGACCGCGCGCGGCACCGGCTGGGTCGCGTGGTCCATCGAGTCAACCAAGGGCAACAAGCTGCTCGTCGCACCCGTAGTGCTCCCCGGCCGCATCGTGACCGCGGCCAAGACGACCAAGGGCAACCGCGTCGTCCTCAGCGGACCCCAGTCCTGCCTGCCGCCGGTCGACATCGCTGTCGGCCTCAAGGGTGAGCCCGCCAGGAACTGGCGCGTCGTCAGCAAGGTCCTGCGGCTCGGCAGCACCGTGCTCCACTCGGCCACTCTCGATGGCGCGTCACTCAGAGCAGGTAACTCCTACAAGCTGACCGGCACGATCCGCTTCGCGAACGGCGGCTCGCACGTCACCGTGACCGCGACGCTGAAGTTCAACTCCTGCCTGGCCGGCGCGCTCAGAGTCTGACCAGCTTCCAAGGTGGGCCGGCAGGCCGTGGCGGGCCTGCCCGCCCATCGTATTTCGTGCGGTTCCACCACGGAGCTACGAGCGGCGCCGTATCCGATCTACCATGAATCGCACGGCAGCGTTCATGTTAAGCGGAACTACTGTCTTACCTGGATAAGTATCTGGCCAGACCCGCAGCAACTCATCTATAAAACCCTGGCCAACATCGGTAACGCCGTTGAAGTCAACTTCAACCGTCTCGAAGTCAGCAGCCAGCCCATCGAGAAGACGGCGCGCCTCGCTACGCGACACAAAAGGAGTAGCAATTTCGAAGAGTTTCACGACCGGTCTGGTCCTGACGAATTCATGATCATCGGTAAATTCGAGGAATATGTCAGCGATCACCCGGTCGGTGTGCGGATCGACTTGGCACTGAACCGAAGTTCCTGCCTCAGGGTCATCAGCCATGCCCCTCCTGCCGAAATCTACTCCTACACTGTAGAATTAAGATCGAAATCTACAGTGTAGGAGTAGATTTTGCAAGGTCACCGGCGCTCTCGCACACCTAGCGGCTCACCCAGTCACCGGTGCCGAGAATACGGACAGCCAGCTCGACCGCGGCGGCAACCCCCGTCACCGACCCAGCGGCAGGCACCCCGAGTTCGGCCTCCGCCGCCAGCACAGCCTCACTCAGGGTGACCGGGCCAGGACGATCGCCTCGTTTCCTGATTGCCGCCGCCGCAGCGAGCAGCACCAGCGCGGTCCCGGCGGGGTCGGGCTCCCGTGATCCGGCGAGGCACACGAGGGCTGCCGTCTCCAGGCAGCCGGCCAGCGGGAACGTAAAGGTGAGCGTCCTCGCCGCCTGCACGGCCCGAGTTGCCGCGGCGGTCGCCCCGGCCAGGTCGCCGCTGGCCAGCAGGGCACGGGCCAGCACGCACCTGATCAGCGGCAACTCCCGCTCGATTCCGAGATCGCTCGCCTCGGCGTCGGCAACCGCACCGACCTCAGTGGCCGCGTCCAGGTCGCCATCGGCCAGCGCGATACCCGCGGCCACGGAAAGCAGCACCACGCGGGCGATCCGACGTGATCCGGCCAGCAAAGGTGTCGCCTCGGCCACGTACTCCCGCGCGGTCGCCAGATCACCGACCTGCCAGCACACCATCGCGGCGGTGGGCAGCGTCGCGGCGAGTTGCTCGGGCGAGCCAGACGCCCGGCACAGGTCGATCGCCTCGACGGCGAAGCGGGCCGCCGCCGGATCCGCTCGCTCGGCCAGGACACAGCCCATCCCGATGACGGCGGCGACCTGAAGGTTGGTCCCGAACGACCTCGTCGCCTCGATCGCCCGGCGCACGTAGGAGAGAGCCTTCTCACCCTGGTCAAGGTCATCAGCCAGCCCGCCGAGATAGATCAGCGCCCGCGCGGCGTAGACGTCAGGGCGCCCGGCGAGCAGCTCGACGGCCAGCTCAAGTTCCCGCACGGCGGCAGCCGTGTCACCCGACCAGTAACTCAGGTAGCCGAGCGCGTACGCCGCGTGCGCCTGCCAGTCACCGGCGCCCGCCGACGGCAACGACTCCGCGCTCGCCAGCAGCCTGGACAGCCAGAACCGGCCTTCGGCCACGTTCGTAGCCGCCCAGTACCTGTGCAGCCTGAAGCCGAGCTCAAGCCCGGTCGACGAAGGCAGCCGACCGTCAATCGCGGCCGCGAGCAGCGACCTGACCTGAGGCAGCACCTCGCCGACCGCCTCAAGGTAAGGCTCGGGCGGGGCGGTCGGATCGGCCGGGGCGATCGAAAGCACCGCCGCCGCCAGCCGTCCCATCACCGGGCCGGCCTCATCGCTGGATTCGAGCAGCTCGCGGGCCAGCCGGTGCAGGTCATCGTCCTGGTGGTAGCGCCAGCGCGGCCCGGACCGGTCTACCGCGAGCAGCCCGCGGGTCGTAAGCTCGCGCAGGATCCGCACGATCCTGACCGGCGGGATCGCCTCGTCGGCGACGACGTCCCGCACCAGCGGCAGCGTCACCTCGCCATCAAGGACACCGAACCGCCTGAACACCGCCGCCTCGTCGCCGTCGAGCAGCTCGTAACTGCTCATCGCGACCCCCCGCAGCCAGTCCTGGCCGCTTGCTACCAGGGCCGGGAGATGATCGAGCAGGTCAGGCACTGACATGATGGCAAGCTGCGCCGCCGCGAGCTCAAGCGCCAGCGGCAGCCCGCCGCACCGCCGGCAAAGCTCGGCCACGAAAGGGAGCGTCGATGGGTCAAGGTCGAGCCGCCCGCCCGCCGCCCGCACCCGGTCGGCGAGCAGTTGCACCTGCGGGCTGGCCCCCAGCTCGGAAACGCCAGGCCGGGCCGCGAAAGGCTGGGCTACCAACGGCTGGGCTACCAACGGCTGGGCTACAAACGGCTGGGCTACAAACGGCAGGGCTACAAACGGCAGGGGCTCGACCGCGATGATCCGCTCGGTCTCGACCGAGAGCGGTACCCGGCTCGTAACCAGCACGCTGAGCGTCGGGCACAGCGCCAGGAGGCCGGCCGCGACCGAGGCAGTGCCGTCAACGACCGCCTCGCACCCGTCGAGCACAAGCAGCGCACGGCCGATCGGCGCGAAGTACCCGGCCAGCAGCACCGCCGGGCCACCGGTACCCACCGGCAGCCCGAGCGCCACTGCGACCGTGGAAGCGACCAGCTCATCCGCCGACACCGTAGCCAGCGACACCCAGGATTTGCCGCCCGCGAACTCCGCGGGCGCCGCGATCTCAAGCGCCAGCCTGGACTTTCCGACCCCGCCAGGCCCGGCCACGGTCACCAGCCCTGGCTCGCCGACCGCGGCCGAAAGCGCGGCGGCCTCGGCTTCGCGCCCGAAGAACGCCGAAGAACGAGGCGGCAGCCGCGCAGCTCCTGAAGTTCCTGCGGCCCCGATCGCGGTGAGATACATCTCGACGGTTTCCGGTGCCGGATCAACGCCGAGCTGATCGGCGAGCGCCTGCCGGCAGGCCTCGTAGGCGAGCACGACCCCGGCCCGGTCGCCTCCCTGATGCAGCGCCCTGATCAGCATCCGGTGCGCGCGCTCGTCAAGCGGGCTGGCAGCCACGGCTCGCCGTCCGGCCTCAGCCGCCCGATGATGATCACCGATCGCCCCGGCGGACTTCACGACCAGTTCAAGCGCCAGCAAAGAAACCCCGTCGGCCTGCGAGCGGTAGCCGCCAAGCCAGCTCCCGTCCTCGCCGGGGAGCAGCTGATCACCGGCGAACAGCGTCACCGGCTCGACCGAGAAGAGCGCCGCCTCGTGCCGTCCCTGACCGGCGAGGGCACCCGCTGCCCGCAGCACCGCCGGCGCCTGCAGGAGGTCGACTTCAACCGCGTCGGTGAGCGCGTACCCAGCCGGCGTCGTCACGATGACCCGCTCGCCGCCAGCCTCGATCGAAGCCAAGGTGCCGCGCAGCGCCCTGATCACCCCGCGCAGCGCGGCCGGCCAGGTCGGCGGCGGCTGATCAGGCCAGATGATCTCGGCAAGACGCTCGGCCGGCAACGGCCCGGTCCCGGCCGTCAGAGCCAGCCCTACCAGCGCCAGCCTGGCCCGCCGCCCGCCAAGCGCGTGCCCGGACAAGGACCCGCCCGCGGCCGACACCGTAACAGGACCGAACACGCTGACCACGATCTCGCCGCCACGCCCCGTGTCCGGGCCGGTGCTCAGCGTCTCCCCCGTCATTACACAGACGTTACGCCCCGCCGCTGTACTGCAAGAACAAGATGTGCTGAATCAATCTCAGCACGACATACGACCCTATTCTTGGAGTCACCGTGCGAGCCAACCGGATCATTTCGGCTCGGCTCACCACGACGATGGCCCAGCGATGCTGTTCAGTGGGGGCGGGCTACAGCATCTATGGGCCATCGTTGCTGCGGGAACCGCATCTATGGGCCACCGTTGCGGTTACTCGATCCGGCCCAACAGCAACGATGTCCCAGCGATGCGGTTGCGAACTAGTCGCGGGGGCGCCGCGCCGCGCACTGCCGCGCAAAACTGAAACGTGTTCTAGTATCTGGGGCAGGAGGCGGGATGGGCGAGCAGGAGCTTGAGTTCGACGTGGTCGTGGCCGGGAGCGGCGCGGCCGGGATGACGGCGGCTCTCACCGCGGCGCGTAACGGGCTGAGCGTGGTCGTGATCGAGAAGACCGACCGGTTCGGCGGCTCGACGGCCCGCTCGGGCGGCGGGGTCTGGGTGCCGAACAACAGCGTGCTCAAGCGGGCCGGCGTCAAGGACTCGCCCGAGCAGGCGAGCGAGTACCTGGCTCATGTCGCCGGGGAAGGCGTCGGGAAAACCAGGCAGGCGGCTTTCCTCGAGCACGGCCCGGCCATGCTCGACCTGGTGCGCTCGTCAAGCCCGATGGACTTCATGTGGGTGCCGGGATACTCGGACTATTACCCCGAAGCCCCCGGCGGCCTGGCCAGCGGCCGCAGCGTCGAGCCCCGCCTGTTCGACGGCCGGGTACTCGGCGCGGAACTCGACCGGCTTAACCCGCCTTACCTGCCCGCCCCGGCCAGCGTGACCATCACCCAGTCCGACTACCGCTGGCTCAGCCTCGGCACCAGGCACCCGCGCTCGGTCTGGCGCGCGGCCAAGGTCGCCGCCCGCGCCGCGAAGACCAAGGTGCTGCACCGCCGCACGCTCAACCTCGGTCAGGCCCTCGCCGCCGGACTGCGCGGCGGCCTCGCGAAGCACAGCGTCCCGATCTGGTACGACACTCCCCTTACTGGCCTGCTCGTCGAAGACGGCACCGTGACCGGAGCGCATGTCGCCCGCGATGGAGAGCCGGCCACGATCAAGGCCCGCCGCGGCGTGCTGATCGCCACCGGCGGTTTCGAGCGGAACGCGGCGATGCGCGCGGAGTACCAAAGGCAGCCAATAGGCACGGACTGGACTGTCGGCACGCCGGGGAACACGGGCGACGGCATCATCGCCGGCCAGGATATCGGGGGCAGCCTCGACCTGATGGATGACGCTTGGTGGGGCCCGTCCATTCCGCTGACCGGCGGACCCTACTTCTGCCTGGCCGAGCGGTCGCTTCCTGGCTGCATCCTGGTCAACGCGGCCGGCCAGCGTTTCGTCAACGAGGCTTCCCCCTACGTGGACGCCGTCCATGCCATGTACGACGGGCACACGGAAGACAAGCCGCACATCCCAGCCTGGCTGATCACCGACCAGCGGTACAGAAACAACTATGTCTTCGCCGGGCTGCCGCCCCGGCGCTCACTCCCTCGCCGCTGGCACGCGGCGGGAGTGGTGTTCAAAGCCGACACTCTCGCTGAGCTCGCAGCCCAGATAGGCCTGCCCGTCGACGGGCTCGCCGAGACCGTGCAACGGTTCAACGGCTTCGCCGCGACCGGCAAGGACGAGGACTTCGGCCGGGGCGACTCCGCCTACGACCGCTACTACGGCGATCCGCGCTGCCGCCCGAACCCGAACCTCGCGCCACTCTCCCTCCCGCCCTTTTACGCCATCAAGATCGTGCCGGGCGACCTCGGCACGAAGGGCGGCCTGCGCACCGACGAGCGGGCGCGGGTGCTCCGCCAGGACGGCACTCCCATCCCTGGCCTGTACGCGGCGGGCAATGCGAGCGCAGCGGTTATGGGCCACAGCTACGCCGGCGCGGGCGCGACCATCGGTCCGGCCATGACCTTTGGCTATATTGCCGCTCTTGACATGACAGGAACCCTGGGCAGACCGTAGCGTCCCGGTCGGCCAGCCGCGGCCGGCTTGTGCCGCAGCCAGGCGGCCGCCAGCGCCCGGTCGGAGTCGAGCAGCACAGCGAGCTTCCTGGCGTCGAGCACGAGTGCGTGCGCCTGGGCGATCACTCGCACCGTGATGCCGTCAAGCGGGGACGGACGGCCGCGATCGTCAAGCGAGCCGATGAACGAGCCGGCCGAGAACGTCGCCAGCGGCGTCCCGCCGGACTCGGCGACGGCTGAGCCATCGAGCAGCAGGAAACAATGCCGCCCGGCCCGGTGTTCGTCGGTGAGCCGGCAGCGCGCCGGGAGGATAGTCTCGCTGCCGGCCGCGCTCAGCAGCCGGCACCAGGAAAGCAGGCTCGGAGCAGCGGGTTCTGTTCTCATCTCGGCTAGCCTCCTGACCCGGTCGTGCGGCGCCATAGGTCGGCTATCGCCGGGTCGGCGTCGATGAGCGCGGCGAGCCGGTCGGTGTCGAGCACAAGGACCCTAGCCGGGGTGACGAGCCGCACCGTGACCCCGGCTGGCGGCTTGGGCATTCCCCCGGCGTCGGCCGAGCCGACGAATGTTCCTGACGGGACTGGCTCCGCGGGCTCGCCGTCCCGCTGCGCGACGGCGCTGCCTTCGATCAGCAGGAAGCAGTGGCGGCCAGGCCGGTCCCCGTCGGCCAGCCTTGACCCGGCCGGGAGCACGGCCTCGCCGCCAGCCTCGGCCAGCCGCTCGTGCCAGGCCAGGCGGAGCGGGAAGACGGGAGTCGGCATAGGGAAGTTGTGCCGCAGCCGCGTTACAAATCGGTGACACCCGTAAGCTTCACCCCGAGGATGGCACCTGACCTGGGCCGTTGATCGTTGGCCGTTATCATGTGCCTTCGCCAGACTAAAGGTGGACGGTGGAGTACCGCATTCTCGGACCGGTAACGGTGACTGGCGACGACGGTCGCGAGGTTGACCTCGGCGGTCTTCGCGAACGCGTGCTGCTGGCCAGGCTGCTCTTGTCCGCGAACCGGATGGTTCCGGCCGACACGCTGGTGCACGATCTGTGGTCGGGCGAACCGCCGCCGCACAGCGCCGCGACCTTGCGGGTCTATATCTCCAGGCTGCGCCGGGCGCTCGGGGCCGCGGCCGAGTCCCTGACCACTCAGCCGCCCGGCTACCGGCTCGCGGTCGAGCCCGGGCAGCTCGACGCGGACCGGTTTACCTCGCTGGTCAAGGTCGCGCTGGCCGACCTGACCGCCGGGCGTTCCGACGCGGCGGCTGCCGGGCTGCGGCGAGCGCTTGGGCTGTGGCACGGCGAAGCCCTCGCGGACATGTCGGACCTCCAGTTCGCCCGGGCCGACGTGACCAGGCTGGATGAGGCCAGGCTGACCGCTATCGAGAGCCGGGCCGAAGCCGACCTCGCCTGCGGGCGCCACGCCGAGCTGGCCGCTGAGCTTGAGGGCCTGGCGGCCGGGTATCCGCTCAGGGAACGGCTGTCGAGCTTGCGGATGATCGCGCTTTACCGCTGCGGCCGTCAGGCCGAGGCGCTGAACGCCTACGAGGAGCTGCGGGAACGGCTGGCCGATGAGCTCGGCATCGATCCAAGTCCGCAGTTGCAGCGGCTTCAGCTCGCCGTGCTCAGGCAGGATTCTGAGCTTGACTGGCAAGAGCCGGAGCGGCCTGAGGAGGAGGCAGCGGACGCGTCGGCCCTCGTCGCCGTGGCGCTTCCCGGCGAGGCGTCCGACTCGCCGCCGCCCGCGCGGTCCTGGCCGCGGCTGCCCGCTGAGACCACCTCGTTCATCGGACGGGCAGGCGAACTGGCCACGATCGAGGAACTGCTCAGGCTGGCGAGGCTGGTGACGCTGACCGGCCCGAGCGGCTCGGGCAAGAGCCGCCTCGCGCTGCACGCCGCCGTTGAAGTGGAGGCGAGCGGGGCCGCCGATGCCCGGCTCGTGGAACTGGCGCCGGTAGCGCAGCCTGATCTGGTTGTCTTCGCGGTCGCGCGGGCCCTGGCCGTCACCGAGGTGCCCGGAGTGCCCTTGCTCGAAAGCCTCATCGCCGCGCTGCAGGACGCCGAGGTGCTGCTGGTACTCGACAACTGCGAGCACCAGCTCGACCCGGTCGCCGAGCTGAGCACGGCCTTGCTGCAAGGCTGCCCGGCGCTGCGGATCCTGGCGACCAGCCAGAGCAAGCTGAACGTGCCAGGCGAGGCGACCTGGCCGGTTCCGCCGCTGGCGCTGCCCCCGGCCCTCGCCAGCGACAAGGAAACCATCGCTGCCAGTGAATCTGTGCTCCTGTTCTGCGACCGGGCTCGGCTGACCCGGCCAGGCTTCGCACTGCACGAGGACAACGCCGCGGACGTCCGTGACATCTGCCGTCGGCTTGACGGCATCCCGCTGGCCATCGAGCTGGCCGCGGCCAGGATCGGCGCGCTCACCACCAGGCAGCTCGCGAGCCGGCTCGATGACCGGTTCCGGGTGCTGACCGGCGGAAGCCGGGCCGGGCTGCCCAGGCACCGCACGCTTGAAGCCGCCATCGAGTGGAGCTATGACCTGCTCAGCCCGGTCGAGCAGGTGTGCCTGCGGCGGCTGGCCGCGTTCCCTGGCGGCTGCACGATCGAGGGTGCCGAGGCGGCCTGCGCCGACGAGCGCCTTCCGGTCGAAATGATCTTCGAGACGGTCGCCACGCTGATCGACCGCTCACTGCTCACTACTGAGGAGCGGGCGGGCAGCATGCGCTACGGCATGCTCGAATCGATCAGGCAGTACGCCGGGCACCGGCTGGACGAGTCAGGGGAACGGCTGGAGGTGGAGCGGCGGGCCTGGGCCTGGCTGCTGCGGACCGCTACCGAGGCGGACCTCGACGGTCCCGATCAGGTGGCGTGGCTCGAGGTACTCGAAGCCGAGCTCGACAACATCAGAGCCGCCATCGACAGCGCGACCGCTCCGCCAGACCTTGGCTGGGCGCTTGAACTCGGCGGGGCGATGGCGCCGTTCTGGGCGGCCCGCGGCCCGGTCGGCCACGGGCGCCGGCAGCTAGAGGCCGCCTTGAGCAGGCACGCACCGCTCGCGGCCGGCACCGACGTTGATCCCCGATCGCGGGCCATCGCTCTTGACGGCGCCGCTCTCCTCGCCTCGGTCGAAGCCGACCATGCCGCCGCGCAGGAGTACCTGCAGCAGAGCATCGCGATCTGGCGTGAGCTCGGCGAAACGGCCAGGATCGCGACGTCGCTCGGCGACCTCGGCGCCGTCGCCCACGTGCGCGGTGATTACCTCGCCGCCGGCGCCTTGTACGCGGAAGCGCTCGAACTGGCGCAAGAGGCCGAGTACCCGCAGCAGGTCGCCCGCTGCCTGTCCGGCCTCGGCCGGATCGCGCTGCACGGCAATGACCTGGCCGCCGCCGAGGCCTACTACGAGCAGAGCATGGCGAAGTTCAGCGAGATCGGTGACCTGCGCCGGACCACGCTGACGCTCGGCAACCTCGGCGTCGCCGCCATCCATGCCGGCGACCTGGCCCTCGCCAGGGAGCGCCTCAGCCAGCACCTGCGCAACGCCAGGCGCCTCGGCGACCGCAAGCTGATCGGCGGTGCTCTCACCAACCTCGGCATGGTCTGCTACGACTCCGGCGATCTTGACCAGGCGGCGGAGCTGCACAGGGAGGCACTGCGGATGGCTGAAGATCACGGCGATCGGAGGCTCGAGCAGGTGGCCTTGATCAACCTCGGTCTGGTGGCCGTCGCCCAGGGCACTTACGCGGCCGCCAGGACCCTGCACCGGCGTGCGCTGGTACTTGCGGCCACGGGCGGCGAGCCCCGGGCGATCGCCGAGAGCATTGAGGAACTCGCCCAGGCCGAAGCCGCGGACCTGAGATTCAGCCGGGCAGCCGTGCTAATCGGCGCCTCGGAAGCCCTGCGATCCGCGATCGACTCGCCGATCCCGAAGTCGGACCTCGGCCGCTTCGAGGCCGCCGTCGAAGCGGCCCGCACCTCGCTGGGCGCAGGCCGGTTCCTGGAACTGCGCCAGACCGGTTCCGCGCTACCCGCCGAAGCCCTCCTCGAGTTCGCCCAGTCCGATGCAGCCGAACCGCCAGGCGCTCGCCCCTAGCCCTCGCCCCTCGTGCGGACAAAACGCCCAGATCATCGCACTCAACCGCAGCGATGGCCCACAGATGTTGCTCCAAACGACTGGGCAACCGCATCGCTGGGCCATAGATGCTGCGGGAACAGCATCTATGGGACATCGTTGTCGTGGAGCACGGCCCGAGAAACAGCAACGGTGGGCCATCGTTGCTGTTCCGCTGGAGTGAGTTCCTGGTCGGCTCCTCCGCATGGTCAGGGAGGGGCCGGGTCCCCGCCCGATCCCGCCCGGATATCCCGGATATCCCGGCATTCCGGGCATTCGGCGCAGCCCGCCGTCCCGCCCCCGGAAGGCGGGGGCACTTTACCCACGTAAAAACCATGGCAAAGTGCCCCCGCCTCCCCGGCAAGACCCACGGGACCCGCCTCACTCCCACCGAAACGCACCCGTGGGCCATTGATGCGTTTCTTTCTGAGTGATCGTGATGGCCGCAGTGGATTTTCCTTCTGGCCAGGGTCGGCGGCCTGAGGTGGGGCAGTCTGGCCGCCGGCGAGGCCCAGCGTTGTCCCTGAGCTGGGGTCATGGCCTCGGCTCCGGGACAACGCTGGGGCGTACCGAGCCGGCCCATTCGGTTAACGACGTCCGCATCCAGGCTGAGCGCGACGGGCGCGGGAACGCCTGTCTCCCGCAGCAACTGCCAGAAGGCCTGCTCACGGAGGCTGCCGACGGCACGGAACAAGGCCGCTACCTGCTGGTCGGTCAAAGGCACCGCCGGTTGAGCTAGCCCGGGCAGCATCCGCAGGCCGGTCGTCGGGTCGCGCTGGATCCAGCCGAGATCCTGCCACCAGCCCACCGCGCTGCGCAGCGCTGACAACTCCCGGTTAACCGTGCGGACGTCAGCCTGCTGCACCCGCGCCCCGATAGCAACGGCTAGCCGGGCAGCGACATCCTCGTCGTCAAGCAGCGCGAGCGGCACGACCGGGGGCCGCGCCCGGCGTCTCCCCGCCCCCGCTGGCTGGTCCAAGCCGACCAGCGGCCAGGTCCACCCGGTCAGCGAGATCCGGTACACCCGCCTTGATGACTCGCCCAGCGCGGCGTCGGCCAGGTAACGCTCCACGGCGACCGCGTACTCAACCGGCGCGGGCCAGGTGCCTGGCAGCCGGGTAATCAGCTCCACAGACTCATTATAAGGCGGCACCCAATTCGCATTTACTGCGGTAACTCAATATAGACATTTGCATTTTCATAACGACCGGTATATACCTGACGACCATGGCGGTTAAGGAGATTCGGCCAATAAAATACCGCAGTAAATTGGCCGCCCTGGCTAAGGAACGTGATTTCCGCGTCTTCTTCTCCGGGTATTCGACGTCGCTGCTCGGCACGGCGATGGCCAGGATCGCGCTCACTTTCGCGGTGCTTGACAGCGGCGGCACGCCGGCCGAACTCGGATTAGTATTCGCGGCCTCGGTCTTCCCGCAGGTCCTCGTCATGATCGGCGGAGGCGTACTAGCCGACAGGATCGGCCGGCGGCCGCTCATGCTCGGCACCGACGCCAGCCGACTTGCTGTCCAGGCAACGCTGGCTACCGCGCTATTCATAGGCAAGCCCGCACCGTGGGAATTCATAGTCTTGTCTGGCCTGCTCGCCCTCGGAGAAGGATTCTTCAACCCGGCCCTCGGCGGCCTCCGCACCGAGATAGCGGCGGCCGGCAAACTCCCCGACGCCAATGCCGTGCTCGGCGCGGCGCAATCAGCAGCCGCCGTTGCCGGGCCGGCCCTGGCCGGCGTCCTGATCGCGCTGACCAGCCCGGCGGTCGTCATCGCCCTGGACGCGGCCAGCTACGGCGTCAGCGTGGTGGCACTGGCGTTGCTGCGCGTACCTCCGGCCAGCCGGCCAGCGCAGACACCGTGGCGTGACGTCTCCGAGGCGTGGAGCGTGTTCAAGTCTCAGACCTGGCTGTGGCTGACGACGCTCCAGTTCGCGCTGTTCAACCTGCTGACCTGGGCTCCCTACCTGCTGCTCGGCCCGATCCTGGCCAGGCAGTACCTGGGCGGCGCCGGCGCCTGGGGTGTGATCTCGGCGGCCTTCGCCGCCGGCTCGGTGCTGGCCGGCCTCGTCCTGGTCGGCCGGCGTCCCCGGCGGCCGATGGCGGTCGCGGTGGCGGGCACGTTCGGGTACCCGGTGCCCTGCCTGCTGCTCGCCTTGCACGCCCCGGTCGTCGCTGTCGCCGCCGGGGCCTTGCTAGCCGGCGCAGGCTCGGCCATCAGCGGCTCGATCACCGCGTCGATAACGCAACAACGGGTACCGCACAAGATGCTGGCCAGGATCGGCGCGATCGAACTGACCGGCGCCTACGCGCTCGGCTCAGCCGGCTGGGCACTGATCGGCCCGCTGACAGGGATCGCCGGCCCTGTTCCCTTGCTCGCTGTAGCCGCCGCCTACGGCTTCGCCAGCAGCGCGGCCGTTCTAGCCGTCCCAGCGATCCGGTCGGTCATCTGGCTCGCAGGCAGTACGGAAACAGCGGCTTAGCTGGCGGATTCCTGGCCGGGCGGGCCCGCCGCCACACCCGGCCAGGAACCCCGTTCAGTCGCCGACCGGCAGCGGATCGGTGGCGAGGCTTTCTTCACCCTCAAGCAAGGCCGGCGCCGCCGCGAGCGCCTGCGGCCGCACGGCCCCAAGTACCAGCGCGTAGATGACCCCGACGAGAATCAGGCCAATCGTCAGCCACGGCAGGATGTTGTAGGGACTGGGCTGGCCTGGCCGCAGGTCGCCCCAGATCGGGATCGCCAGGACAATCACCCCGATGACCGGCGTCACCACCCACAGCCACGGGTTCTTGTTTATCCCCCGGCGCCGCAGCTTGGCCCACTCGACGACGAGGGCGACATTGGCGACCAGGTACATGATGATCAGACCGAGAATCCCGTAGGTCCCGAGGAACCCGGACGCGGTCCCAGGATCGGTGAATGCCGTCGAGACCACGCCGATCAGGATGCTCGGCGCGACGAAGGCGACGGCGGCCGCCGCGGGAGTCTTGAACCGCGGGCTGATCCCGGCTAGCGACCGGCTCCACAGCCCGCCCCGCGCCCCCGCGAAAATGACCCGCGAAGTCTGCGTGTTCGCCGCGACGTACGAGCTAGTCACGCTCGACAGGAACACCCAGGTGATGACCGGGGCAAGGAACGGCAGGAAGGCCTTGGCCGCGGTGCGGAACGGGTTCGGGTCGGCGGCGAGCGCATCCGCGTGCCCGACGCCGAACGCCGTTACCAGAGCGTAAGAGCCCAGCACGTAGATGATGCCGCTGACGATCACCGCGCCGACGACGGCGATCGGCACGTTCCTCCGGGGATCACGCGTCTCCTCGGCCAGCGGCGCGGCCGCCTCGAACCCGCCGAACGCGAGTACGGCGAGGCTGAACGCGAGGAGCACGTCGCTCGACTTGCCGCCTGGCCAGGTGAACGGCGTGGCCGACAGCCCGCTGGCACCGCCCCTGGCCAGGATGGTCAGGCTGAGCGCGAGCAGCAGCACGACCTCGAAGACGTATAGCGCGATGGTGATCCGCACCCCGAACCGCAGGCCCACGACCACGGGCGCCACCACCAGCACGCCGTAGATGATCGTGACGATCGGCGTGATGCCCCAGATGTGCGGGTTGTCGAGCACATTCTGGACGATGTAGCTGCCCACGAAAATGTAGATCCCGCCGAAGGCGATGATGTACCCGAGGATGGTGATCACGCCGATCGCGACCGCGACTTTGGTACCGATCGCCCTGGTGATGTACGTAATGAAGGATCCGGCACTCGGGTAGACGCTGGAGAACTGGGCCAGGCTGCTCCCGGTCGCCGCCATGCCCACCATGGAGATCAGGAAGATCAGCGGCGCCGACGCACCGGCGAGCGCGACCATCACCCCGGTCGTGAAGAACAAGTTGAACGCCGGAGCCACCTGGGCCAGACCCGGCATGATGACACCGAACAGGCCAAGCTGATCGCGCTTGAGTTTCTCTGGGGAAGCGATGACCGCCATGATGCTAGGCCTTTCCTTGCCGTCGAACGAAATCGAGGTAAACCTGGTTGAACTCGGCCGGGTGCTCCCAGAGACACGCATGGCCGCCCTTCGTCGTGGCCCACTCAGAACCGGGAATCGCCTCGTGAATTCGCCGCGAAAGCGCGACGGGAATGAGGATGTCGTCCTCCCCGGCGAGCACCAGCACAGGAACCCTGATCTCGCCCAGCCGCGACGTCGTGTCATGGTTCTGGATCACCGCGAGCTGGGCCAGGTAGGCATGCACCGGCTGGTCCAGGTACCGCATCGCGGTCTCGAACTCGGCCAGGTCCTCCGGCCGCCCTTCGAAGAACGGCAGCGTGAACGCCCAGAGCGTGACGTCCCGCATGACGAAAGGCACCCCGAGCACGGGCGCCAGGTCTGCCCACATGGCGAACATCCGCGAGCAGAAAGGCCCAGGCGCCGCGTACGTGCAACCAAATGTCACCGACCGCAGGTCGCCCGGATAGGCGAGCGCGTACTCCTGCGCGACCATCCCCCCCATCGACACGCCCATCAGATGGAAATCAGTGAGCCCAAGCTGGTCAGCAAGCGCCTTAGCGTCATCCGCCAGCATCCGGCTCGAGTAAGGCCCGGCCGGCTTGGAGCTCGCACCAATGCCCCTGTTATCGATGCGAAGCACCCGGTAGCCGGCCGCCAGGAAGTCATCAAGCTGGCCGAACCAGGTCTCGACGTCGTCAGCGAGGCCGTTGATCAGGACGATGGTTTCCTCGCCATCGCCGTCGAGCTTGTAGTGCAGGTCGATGTCATTGACTCTGGCTACCGGCATCGTTGCTGCCTCCTGATCGAATGCGGATGCGGGCATGAAGTTCGGTCAGCATTTCCTCGGTCAGCGAAAAGTGCTCGTCCGCCAAGGCAGCCGCGCGCTCCGAGTCACCGACGATCACCGCCTCGGCCAGCGTGGGGTGCTGCCGCACCGCTCGCTGCCTGACCTGCGGCGAATAGGGTTCCGCGTCGAAGCCGAGGCTCACCTCCCGGCGGACGCTCGCACTGACGGCGACGAGCCGCGAGTTGTGCGCGGCCCGCGCGATCGCCTGATGGAGTGCGTGGTCGGCCAGGCGCGAGGCTTCCCGGTCCGGCGCCCGCTCGTAGTCTTCGACGGCGGCCCGGATCGCCGCGATGTCGCTGTCGTTGCGCCGCTGCGCCGCTGTCCGCGCGATCGTCTGCTCGATTAGCCGCCGGAAATCGAGCACCTCGGTCAGTTCTTGCCAGGCCGGGACCAGCGTGCGGCGGATCATGGCATCGGCGTCCGAACCGATGCCGGTCCGAACGAAGGTCCCGCCGTTCCGCCCTCGCCGCGTCGAGACGTATCCGGCCGCCTGGAGTCGCTGCAGCGCCTCGCGCACCGTCGTCCGGCTGACCTCGAGCGCCGCCGCCAGCTCACGCTCGGTCGGCAGCCGCTGGTCAGGCACGAACTCCCCGAGCGCGATCGCGGTGACGATCCGCTCGGCGATCCGCTCGCCCGCGGTCTGCATCGGTATCGGACCTAGATACTCGCTCATCCCGTCCTGGTCTGACTCGGCGCATATGGTCTAGTGGACTGATGTTTAGACCATTTATCACACCACATCAGCCCAGGTCAACGGGGCCGGTCAATCTTCACCCCCACAACCATCAGCAAAAAACTCGCGCCGGCCGGGCCGGTTGGGCACGGGAACTGCCAGACGTCGCCGGCCCCATGGCTGGCGGCCAGGCCGACCCCGCAGCCGAAGGTTGGCCTGGCTCTGGTGAGCGGACCGGGGCCGGCGTGACCGCAGCGACCGGCATGATTGCCGGGCCTAGCCGGATCCCGAACCCAAGGCGGCCGCCCGGTTCGCCTTGCGTGCAACATCGCTGGCTCTGGCACCTATAACGTGAAGGTAACGGTGCCAGGTGCGGCAGTGTCGTCCCGGCGACCCGGTTCCCAGTGCCCGCCGTTCAGGTCCCCAGTTCCCGGCATAGCGGGCACTTCGCCGCCAGCCTCCGGGCGCGACCGCAACGATGGGACATCGTTGCTACTCAGCCGGGCCGGGCAACCGCAACGCTGACCCATGGATGTCACTGCCGCAGCAACGATGGCCCATCGTTGCGGTCGAGCGCCACCGGCAACCACATCGATGGCCCATCGTTGCGGTTCAGCACGCCCGGCAACCACAACCATGGCCCATGGGTGCGGTTCAGCGCGCCCGGCAACCACATCCATGGCCCATGGGTGCGTTCTTCCTGAGTGGCGTGAGGGCCACGGCGGGGCTGGTTCCTGGTCCGGCCGTTAGCCCGGCGCTGGGACTGTGGCTCAGCAGCCTGGCGGCGGGCCTGAGGCCCGGCGTTGTCCCTGGGCTGGGGTCCTGGCCCCTGCGCCGGGACAATGCTGGCGCTGCGGCCAGGGGGCGAAGGTCCGATATGTAGAATATGCCGGGTTCGCGGGGCCGGGGTACGTGGCCCGACGGACGGCAGTGGGCAGACGGGACGCAGGTCGCTCGTCACTTGGGAGAAACGCACCCAGGCCGCCCAGCCGGGCGCTGCAAGTGCTTTGGCGTACCGCCGAGCGGGGCGTGCGCTAACTGGCAGTTTGTCGCAGCAGTCGCGCAAGTATGAGCATCCGCACAGCCGAGGTGGGATGCAAATCGGGCCGAATGGTCTCGGCGCTGAGCACGTCGGGTCTCGCTTCAATGAAGCGGATGCCGTCAATTTCACTATTAGGCCGCGCTGCGACCTGACGCGCCAATTCTTCTGACTCTTTCATGGTCGTAACAACGGCAATCAGCACTGAGTTCACAATGGGAAATTCGACTACGGCGGAAACTACGCTAACCGTACAATCGTCCGAGCTGATCCTGAATTCCTCGGCGAAACCTCTTACGGCTGCGGCGCTGACCGGATCACGGTCTCCCGGTAGCCAGTCAGCGCTAGTTAGCTGTTCTTCAAAGGAAACCGACCAGGATCCCGCCGAGTAAATCGTTCCCGCAGCCCTTCGCGTCATCACGACCTTCAAATCGCGAGTTACCACAATGCAATGGACAGAGAGAATGCCGGGGAAAGTCACCGAACCTTGGAACCAGGCGCCAAGTATTCTGTCCGCGTTCTCCCTAAGATGATCAGGATGCCTGGCCATTGCATGATGAAAGGAAGAGCCGTCCTCCCACGTGGTTTCTGTCAACGACGCTTGCAGTCGGCCAGCAGGCCTTGAAACCATGATCACCCGGTATTTGCTCTCCCATCCGTCCCCTACTGCATCGTAGTCTTCTGGCTCCACAAACTCCTGGATCCAGACCGGTACCGCCGCCGGGCTCACCAGATCGATCACGGGCGCTTGGTAGGCCGGATCGCCGGCCGGCGAGGGAAGGATCTCGAAAGCAGTCGCCGTGATGATCCCGTCGTGCGACTCCTGTACCTTGGCCGCGAACTTCGCCAGCGGTTCGGCCGCCGGCACGGAAAGCTCAGCCGCCTCCACGCTGGCGTGCACGACCAGCCAGCGTCTAAGTGCCTGGTCACCGCAATCCCGCGCGGAGCCAATCTGCATATCAAGCGCATCCAGGCAATCCTGCTGCACGTCCCAGGACAAGGATGGCCGCAGCAGCTCCGTCACAAGGGCAGCCCTGGCCCGCGGGTCGTCCGAGCGCCCGAGACAGCGCGCAATCGGTCTGCGAACGAAGACCGAGTCATGAGTGAAGGCACGCAATAGCGCTGCCAGCAGCGGCTCAGTGAGCTCGCCGCTAATAATCTGCTCATATGCGTATCCGGCATATCTTTGCACGATGCGCCAGTCAGAATAGCTATGCTCTCGCTCGTCAACCGGATTAAGATTCGTTATTATCTCGGCTTCATCAACATCCGGCACGGCCTCAACGATAGAGGATGCCAGCTTGTTCCGGCTCACGATCACGGTCCGTCGTACCCTGGCACCAAGATCTGGCTGCGCGGCAACTTCGCCGAGAAGTTCTACGCACCTGTCCCTTGCCTCCCCGGCCAGGGCATCTCCCAGCCGCCCAAGCGCGTCAGCGACTTCGCCAAGAAGGCCAGGATCGTCGCCCTCGTCAATAAGCTTCCTGGCGAACGCGGTCAGCGCATCAAGCGCGTCCGGATGCTGATAAACAGCGAGCGCTTCGACGAACCGCTTTCTGAGCCGCCATCGGTTCAGTCCTGTGCTGAGCACCGGCACGGCCAGTTCGGGAAGCCCGGCCGACCAGTCCTTAAGCGAGTCGAAGACCGACGCGAGGGTACTGGCGACCTCCTGGCTCACCCTCGGCCCTGGTCCCAGTGAACTCCCTCCGGCCGCGGATACATGCTCGAGGGACGCTATCTGGTCCCCGTCGAGGCACTCAAGAACAAGAGGCATCAAGATCGCGATCTTGTCCCTGAGAACATAAGTAGCAGCCCAGGAGCGGGCCATCCACTCATCGCCGAGGCGCTTGCGATCAAGGATATGCAGCAGTTCGCTGAATAGCTCGCGGAGCACGACTTGATCGCCGCTGTCATGGGCGATCTGAGCGAGCATGGCAAGCACGGGCCAGCCCACCCCCGCAGCCGAGCGCTGATAGGCGAGGCGGCGCCGGCTCGCCGCATTATCACCCTCGACCAGCAACCGCGCGATGTTAAAGCAGTCAAGCAAGTCATGGCCCAGGCGCACGGTCGCCGAAGGACCAGTCAGTCGGCTTCGAAGCTTTCCCGCCATTTCAAGCAGCGCCAGGTCCGCCGCACCGCCGCTTGCCGCCTCAAGCACAGTCATCAGGCCAGATCGGCTGATTTCATATGACATCGCCGCGAACTGATGCTCGGCCACTACGGTCAGCAGATGCTCAAGATTCTGTCCGGGCATCTGAACCGCCGCTGGCCGGCGGTATGAATTCCACAGGACTTGCAACAATCCAGTCTCTGACTTAGGCAAGACAATTGAATGCTGCGGCTGTTCGAGCGCGATGTCAAAATAGATTGGCGTGAGCAGCACCGGAGAATAAGGTGCCCCAGGCACATTATTCCGCAATATCCTCTTCACGAAGGCCGGCTCTAGCGGCGGAATCTCACGCCGTTCAATGCTGAGATCAGAGAATCGCCGATCCCAGAATTCCGTACGACAGGTCACGAGAAGGCACGACGTGTTCGCCAGTTCCCTGAGCAGGTCTTTGGCTACATCCGTATTAGCGAGGTCAATTTTCGAGTCGAGACCGTCAATAACAAACAGGACCCGGCGATTTAACTCGCGCATGGCGGCGACGAACCGCGTCAGGTCCCGCCCCGCATCGACACCGATCCTCATCCGGACCGCAGGCAGGCCACCATACACATCGTCCCTTGCCAGAAGTACAGGCACGCTGAGCGGGTCGGCGAGCAGGTCCTTTATCAGGCAGGCCGTCAGTACCGACTTGCCGCTGCCCGCACTGCCAGTCAGCACCATAGAGGTGAATCCCTCGGCGACTGGGCGAAGCACCAGGCGCCAGGCCTCGCCCCAGAAGTCCACCCGGTCCTCAGGCAGCACTTGCCGGGCCCACGACTCGGCGAGCGATCGCAGCACTGGTTCGCCAGGCAGGAAAGTCACACCCAACAGTCTCAGTGCCTGTCACGCAATTGCGCTAGACCAGTTAGGCGCCAATCAGCACAGGCGGCGCCGCGGGGTCACGTTTTGGAGTCAAGTGATCACGCTTCGCGAAAAGAAGCTGACAGTGGAATGATTGTCTCTTATGGGGAGTGGATTCGATCAGATCGGTCCGGATCTCGACTCCGGTGCGGTCATCGAAGTGGCGATCGGCCCGGACGAGGCGGACGACCGGTTCCGGGTGGACATCGTCCGCTCAGCCGCTGGGCAGGCCTCAGCCACTGTCAACCTCGACGTAAATGCCCTGCTGCACAGGCGGGAGGAAATCCAGGCCGCGATCCTCGCCTCGGCCGCTTCCACCCGCCAGATTCTCCACCGAACCGAGAAGCCAGTCAGGGAAGTAGGCGCAGCGCTTTTCACCGCGCTGCTCGGCACTGGCGATGTGGCGGGCCAATACCGGGCCAGCGCAGCCTTAGCCGCCACAGCCGGGCAGGCTTTGCGGGTCGTCCTGCGGATCGATACGCCTGAACTCGCCGAACTGCCGTGGGAAGCGATGTACGACCCGGCTCTCGGGTATGTCTGCCGGCATGAGCAGCTTGTGCGGCATATTCCGGTTCAGTCGGTTCCCGTGCCGCTTGCGGTCAGCTTGCCGCTGCGCATCCTCGCGGTTATCTCCTCGCCCAATGGCCTGGATGAAATTGACGTCGACCTTGAGCGTAACCGGCTGACCGAGGCCCTCGCCGAGGCGGTCCGCGATGGCCTGATTCAGATTCACTGGATACCGGCCGCGACCTGGTCGGGCTTGCACGTCGAACTGGTCCGCGGGCACTGGCATGTCCTGCACTTCATCGGTCACGGCGAGTTCGACGCCGACCAGGACCTCGGCATCCTGGCGCTCACCCGGCCCGATGGCCGCGCGCACCGGATCAGGGCCGACCAGTTCGCTGATCTCCTGCACCAGGCCAGGCCGATGCCCCGCCTGGTTGTGCTGAACTCCTGTTCAAGCGCTGCGGGCAGCACCACCGACCTATTCTCAGGCACTGCAGCCGCCCTCGTCCGGGCGGGCGTCCCTGCGGTAGCCGCCATGCAATATGAGATCACCAGCACCGCGAGCACCGCTTTTGCCGAGGGCTTCTACACTGCCATCGCGTACAGCCGGAGCCTCGACGAGGCAACTTCCAGTGGTCGCGTCGCCATTCTTGGCACTTCAAGCCACACACTTGAGTGGCTCACCCCGGTCCTGTACCTCCGCGGCCACCAGACCCGCCTGTTCATCCCGCCAGCCCGGAGCGGACGCACGGCGAGCACCGCACAGGCGACTCGCGCGCAGACCTCAGGTCAGCAGTACCGGCAAGTACTTGTCCTGCCGCACGAGGCGGAGGTGAACTGCGTCGCCTTCGGAATGAACGGCAGCTTGCTCGCCACGGCCTGCGAGGACCACACCGCAAGGCTTTGGGATACCGCCACCGGAACATCCGTCCGTACACTGTGCGGACACGAGGGCCCCGTGAACGGCGTGGCTTTCAGCCCTGACGGGGGCATTCTGGCCACCACTAGCGACGACCAGACCATCGGGCTCTGGGACACGCCGAGCGGCGCTTTGATGCGTACCCTTACCGGCGGAGCCTACAGTTTCCCCAGCGGCGTGGCGTTCAGCCCAGACGGCGCACTGCTCGCCACCGCCAGCAATTACAAAACGGCGTGTCTGTGGAACATCGCGACAGGCGCCCTCGTCCGCACCCTTGCCGGCCACTCCGACTGGGTACGCGGCGTAGCCTTCAGCCCCGACGGCAGCCTCCTCGCCACTGCCAGCAACGACCACACGGCCCGACTATGGGACACTGCCACAGGAACCCCCGTCCACACCCTCACCGGGCACACCGACTGGGTACGCGGCGTAGCCTTCAGCCCAGACGGCACCCTCCTCGCCACCGGCAGCCGCGACCGTACCGTCCGACTTTGGGACACCGCCACAGGCACTCCCGTCCGCACCATCACCGGCCACACCGACATGGTGTGGGGAGTTGCCCTGAGCCCAGATGGCACCCTCGTTTCTTCGGTCGGCCGCGACAAGGTCGTGCGACTATGGGACACCACCACAGGCAATAGCGCCGGAGCTCTTACCGGCCACTCCGCGGCCGTGTGGGGAGTCACCTTCAGTCCCGATGGAACGTTTCTCGGCACGGGAAGCTGGGACAAGACCGCGCGGCTGTGGGAAGAGCTGGAATAATCGGCAGCAGCCAAAAAGCTTGCGCCGGCTGCGCTGCCTCAGTGAGCATGACCACGTGGAACTGCCAGAAGCCGCCGCCACGTGGCGATGGGAAGGCTTCGTCGTACTTCCCGGCTACCTCGACGGCCATGACCTCGAAGCGGCGCAACGCGACCTGCCCAAGGCCTTTCCGACCGCGGCGGAGTACCACCAGGCCCCGTCCTCAGAGCGCAACCGCCGGTACACCGGAGACGAGTTCGGCGGAATCACCGAGTTCCCGTTCCCGACCGTCGCCCTGGGCCGCCTGGTCGTCCACGACCGCCTCATCGCCCTCGCCGAGGCGATCTTCGAAACCTCGGACCTCCGGATCTACGCCTCAGAACTCTGGGCCAAGTACACCGGCGCGGCGACCTACGAGCAGGAACACCACCGCGACTACCTCAACCACACCCCGCTAGCGCCATCAGCCGACCCGCGCTGGCGCGGCCTGGAGATGTTCATCTGGCTGTCCGACGTCACCGAAGCCCACGGCCCCACGCACATAGTGCCGCTGCCTGTCACCGCCGGCGTGCCCGCGCTGCCGCACGGGTACCTGCACACAGACCGCCCGGACTTCTACGAAGCAGAGCTATCCGGGGCCGGTCCCGCCGGCACCGTCGTCGCCTACAGCACGGAGACCTTCCACCGGGGCACCGAGATCACCGCCCCGCGATCGGCCCGTTACAGCGCCCACGTCAGCTACCGCCGCGCCGACAACACCTGGACCAACCGCCACGCCTGGGGCGACCGCTCATTCCACCCCGACTGGAATCCTTTCGCCGAGCAGGCCACTCTCCGCCAGCTCCTCCTGTTCGGCTTCCCCCCGCCCGGGCATCCGTACTGGACTCCGGAGACCGTCGCGCAAATGCAAGTGCGGTACCCCAGCCTGGACATCAGCCCCTGGCAGCGTCAACTCGGCGGCTAGCTCTCAGCGGGACACGCCGCGAGGAGATCGGGGCCTTGGTCTCGCTGTCGCGACGCAGAGCTGGCGGCTTCTTTGCGCTGGTGTGCATCACGAGGACTTCATCACCCGGCTTCTCGTCGGCGAAGTAGCAGAACTGGCGCCGTCCAGTGCCGGGACCGGCAGCGCCGAACACGCAGACCGCGTCTCGCGGGCGGCTTCCCGCTGGCGCTGGCCATTCCTGACCCACTCCGGGCGCAATGGTTCGCCGACTACGTGACACTGGTCTTGGACCGGGACGTTGTCGCGCTGTCCCAGATCAGGCAGCGAACGCAGATCCCCAGACTGCTCACGAGGGCTGGCCGTCCAGTCCGGGCAACTGAAAACGTCGCTGAGGCCGCGAGATCAGCCGGCCTCGAAGCGTCAACCGCAGAAACCTACACCCAGTATTTACCTCACCTCAACCGTACCTACGGCCCGAATCACAGGTTCCTCATCAGGTCGCATAATCAGCGGCGAGGACTGCCCGCATTCCGCGTCCTCGATGATGCATACCGCGCGGCCAGGGAGCCCGACGCCGATGGCGTGGAGGTCTGGGCCTTGTTTGATCATGACCGTCAGCGGGACATCGATGAAGTCTGCGCCCGGGCGAGGCGGCACGGAATCGAGACGGCGCTCTCGCATCCTTCATTCGAGCTTTGGCTGCTGTTGCACATTCAAGAATTCCGGCCGCGGCCAGGGTGGTTCGAATCTTGTGGTCATGGAAAAGCTCCGCGCGGCTCATCCTGAGTTCGCGGACTACCCGCACGATAACAAGCGCATCGATGAACGGCGCTTCGCGGCCCTCCGCGAAAACGATGGCATTCGCCGGCCTGTCGACCGGGGCCAGAAGGCTAGCGGCCGCCTTCTCCGCGGAGACTCCCGACCAGGATCTTTCGACCGGCGTCGACCGACTGATCACCAGCCTTGGCATCGTCGAACCTCCTGCCCGCAGCACCGGCGAATATCACATAGCGCCAGCGCAGGTCAATCTTCATGGGAAACTTTAGATGCACCATGCGACGGATTGAACTTCCCGCTAATCCGCTAGTGAGACGACGGAAGCGATCCGATCGCGCTGAAAGGAGAGCACTGCTCAGATGTCCGCGACGCTCGCTCCTCATCAAGTTTTCGTGTTCGCGGGTGCCGGGGTGTCCTGCTCGGCACCGAGCGCGCTTCCTGTTTTCAATTCGATTCGCGACCAGGTCCTCACCCAGCTCGGCCTCGAAGCCTACCTACCAAACGGTCGAGGCAGCACAAGCGAGTTAGTCAAGGTGGCCGCCGGACTCGCGCCTGAGCCATTCATGCTGGCGCTCACCGAAGCTGGCATAGCTGTCGAAGACTGGCTTGCCGGGCTGCTATCAGGCACTGGGCCGAATGCAGCACATCAGGCCCTCGCTCAGCTCGCCGCCTCCGGCGCCCGGATCTGGACGGTTAACTTCGATACCCTGATCGAGGCCGCCGCCCCGGACAGCGTCAAGTGCGTCGCCTGGCCCGATGACCCGGCAAAGGATACCGGGATCTGCAAACCACACGGAACTGTGGGCGGAAAGCTCATCGTGACCGCCAGGCAAGTTCTCAAACCGCTGGCCAGTTCCTGGCTTGACAAGCTCAGATCCGATATAGCAGGCCGCACGGTCGTGCTGCTCGGTTACAGCGCGCGTGACCTTGACCTTCAGCCGGTCTGGGATGACGTCCTCACTACCTCGGCCGGCGTCCTGTGGATCGACCGTTGGTCTCATGGCCAGCCAGTCGACGAGCAGCGCAAGCGTAACCTGCTTCCGCGCACTGACCGACTGGGCTTGCTAGCGTTCCCCACGCCCGTCCCGGTGCCTGCCGGAGTCCGGGCGGGCGCCCAGCGGAACCCCTGCTGGGACTTCATCGCCTGGTGCCTGGCGCACCGCCTGATCACCACCGGCCCTTCGGCCATTCATCAGCTTTTCGAAGCTCCAGATCCGGTGAGCTTCCCGCCGTTACGAGGCCGGGTGAAATGGGCCAGGCCCGCGGTCCAGGGGTTGCTCGGCGATTACTCAGCCGAGCGCGCTAGTTACCTGAGACTGGCCTTGAGTTCGGGTGAATGCCTCCATGCGATCAGGTCAACTGGCATCTCGGTCATCAATCATGGCGGCAACGGCGTGGCCGCCGCACTCACGCCCGCGCGCTTGCTTCCCTCGTCCGGGCGTCTCGGGCAGTGGCGCGAACTTGCCGACCGTAAGCGAATAACGATCTGGGCTCGCACCGGAAGGCATGACGCGGTGTTGCGGGCGACGGCCGGCCTGACCGACGACGCGGTCTCCACCGGCCTGATCCTGCGGTCAGGGTCGCAACGCATTACCGGCTCGCTCGATCTCGCCGAGGCTACCGCAGAGGCCGCGCGGCGGAAGGCACTGGCCGAGCAGCATCCGGTCAGGATCGCCAACGCCGCGTTCCAGCGATGTCTCGCGCTCCTGTGGGCAGAGCGGCTAGCCGAAGCTCGGACCTGCCTGACCATCGACCTCGAACCCTACGCAGCCCTAGCAGCCAACCGGTGGGTCGCGTGGGCTGGCTTCATCGCTGGCTGCCTAGCCGTCCGCACGGCGGCCTCCAGCGGTCACGACGCGACCGATGCGCTCAGGCTCCTCAGCAGCAGCCAGGATCGATTCAGCTCTGAGAGGGCATCTGATTTAGGTCAGTGATGGTTCGCCGGTTTCGGCGGGGGCGTCTCGCCAGGTTGGGGTGTTTTCTCCGGTGAGGCGCCTGCTCATGTTGTCGATCATCGCCCAGTAGATCATCGTGGCGGAACGTTCCGGGAGGGTCTCGTAATCGCGGACAAGCCGCCGGTGCAGGACAAGCCACCCGAAGGTGCGTTCGACGGCCCACCGGCGGGGAAGCGGGGCGAAGCCTTTCTGACCGGGTTCTTTCGGAACAATGGCGAAGGTGATGCCGGCTTCGGCGGCGCAGGCCAGGAACCCGGCCTTGTAGCCGCTGTCGGCCCAGCCGGCGGTCACCGCCGGGTGCCGGGCGGCGAGCTGGCTGGCGACGTCCTTGCCGCCGTTGGTGTCCTGGACCGACGCGGCGGTGATCACGACGGCCAGGAGCAGGCCGAGCGTGTCGGTCGCTATATGCTGCTTACGGCCTTTCGTCCGCTTCCCCGCGTCGTATCCCTGGGTGGCCTCCGGGACGTTTGACGACGTTTTCACTACCCGTGCGTCGATAATCGCGGCCGTCGGCTCCGGCGAGCGGCCGGCCTGCTCGCGGGCCTTGCGGCGGAGCAGGCCGTGGATCGCCCCGGTGGTCCCGTCGGCCTCCCATTTCGCGTAATAGTCGTACACGGTCTTGCACGGCGGGAAATCGTGCGGCAGGTACTCCCACGCGATCCCTGTCCGGTTCACGTACAAGATCGCGTTCACGATCTCGCGCAAGTTATGGACCGGTTCGCTCAGGCCCAGGCCGACGCCGGCCCGCGCCTGCCGCCAGGCAGACAGGACCGGCTCGATCAGGGCCCACCGGGCATCGGACAGGTCACTGCGATAAGCACGCCGACTGGACATGATCGTGATCTATAGCACGCGATTTCGCAGGACCGTGGGACCTCGAAGGTAAAGAGATCCCCACGCTCAGACAGACCGGCATCACCCAGGATCAGATGCCCTCTTAGGCCCTGCTCGACGGCGAGATCAGCGTGATGACCGCAAGGCTTACGGCTTACCGGCTAGCCTGCGATGACGGTGCCTTCAAGCAGGAACTCAACGGACTCGCAGAACTGATGAACGGACGTCACCGGGGAAAGCGCTATTACACCAGCAAGAACATCTTCACCGACGAGACCATACTTTTCGAGCAAGCCGAATTCGCCCGGGTCCATGAGCATGAGCTTGATGCCGCATGGCACCGTTATGAGCGGATCGCCAGATCCGCTTACCCGATCCACGCCGGACTCGGCCACCTAGGGCTCGGCCTCATCGAGGCGATGCGCGGAGAGTACCCGGAGCACGCGCGCACGGCCGCGCGGATCGGCGGCGAGATCGGGCTCCGGCTTGTCACGGCGAGAGCCCACCGTCTCATGGCCTCGCCATCGGACGGCGGCGCGGGCGAAGTTTTCTTCTGCTGACCTCTGCGACCCGAAGGAACTTTATGCCTGTCGACCGGGAACTAGCTGAGCTGATCGGGACGTATCCACCCGACTCCGTCGTCATGCTCTCTGGAGCCGGCATATCGGTGGAAGGGCCGCGTCGTTGCCGACCGGGGCCGAACTGACCGAGCGTGCCTTCGGCGGCCTGTTCACGGCCGGCGCGCTCGCAACAGTACTGCGACATCACGATCAGGTAGGCTGGCGCACCAGTGAGCCCGGCCGGCCGAGGCCCGATCCGGCCGCTAAGCCGCGATTGCCGCGCCTGGAGACCGTACTTGAGGTAGCTAAGCGCGTCCACGGAGCGGACGCCATTGCGCGCTTGCTCGCCGATGTAGCTGATGCTGAACCTAACCGCCTGCACAGGTTCTTTGCCGCGCACCTGAATGCGGGCGGGTACCACCTCACCGCCAACTTCGACGGGTGCATCGAGTCGGCCGCCGATTTGTCCTTTCCCAGCTGGCGTAGCCGGGGACAGATCTACCACTTCCACGGCTCCCTCGCTGAAGATCCTTCCGGCCGCTCGCTCGGCGCGACCCTCGACCAGATCCAGGGCGGCTTCGACGATCAACGAACGGAACTCCTGCACGAGATGCTGCCGTCCGAGGGTGTCCTGGCCATCTTCGGCTACAGCGGCAGCGACTTCTTCGACATCGACGAAGCCATAGCGGCGCTGCCCGCCGGCGCCCTTGCCGACGTCCAGGTCGTCTGGGTCCTGCACGAGCCACGCGGATCATGGCGCCGCGTCGATCCCGCAAACGCCGGCGTGCCGCTCGCGGTGCACCTGGCCAGGGCCGGCGCCCGGGTGCAACTGGCCTGCGGACCTACCGGCGACGTTATCGAACGCGTCGCGCGAAGCTGGCGATTCGCCCTGCCGGGGAAGGCAGTACCCCGGACGCCACGTCATCCAGTCTTGACCAACGACGACACGAAGCAGCAGGCAGCGACGTTCTTGCTTTATCGCGAGCTCGGCTTGCAGGTCGAAGTCGCGGCCATGCTCAGGGCGGGCGAACCCCCCGGCACCGACCGGGCGGCAATCTGGCTAGCCAGGTCAGAGGTGCTGTGGGAGCAAGGCAAGTGGAACCGGCTGCGCCGCCTGTGGCAAGGACCTGACGTCCCCGCCGAGTTGCGCGGATCTATCAGGGCCGAGCGCATTGGCGCGTGCCTTTGGGTGCAAGGCCGGATGATTCCGGCCTGCCTGTGGCTGTCCTGGCACCGGCGCCGCTGCCAGGACGCGGACGGCCAGCTTTCGCTGGCCGAGACGCTGGGGCGAGTCATCGAGCACATGGAGCGTGTGCCTGAGCTGCGATGGCTGGCACGACGACTCGCGCCCCGCCTCATCCGGATCATCGGCGACACCGAGCAGACCGCCGGAGTGCACCTCTACCGGCGCCGCAACGACCTGATCAGCAGCCTCCGCTCGATCACGGGCGTGCCGAGAGCGCCGCTCGAGGCCTCGACGTCCAGCCAGTGGTTCGCCGAAGCAGGCAACGTGCTCGCAGCCCTGAGCTACCGCCATCGCCAGTACCGCGACAACTACCCAAGCGACGCGATTAGCGACGCCGAACTAGCAAGCCGCTACCGTGAGCTTGGCGCTCACTGTGCCAGCACCGGAAGCCGCTCCGGGCAACTCCGCACCCACCTCCTGCCCGGAGCGGAACGGGTTTTCACGATCCCCGAGGTGATCGCAGGCGTGCTGTCGCTTCAGTACGGTTCGTGGCACCGCTTCAGGCTGACTGCCCGTTTCGTTCTGCTTAGAGCGCGCCATCTGATGCGATAGCGGGGGTCGAATCCCTGGCGATCGCCCTCGCGACCGAGTGGCTCTTGCGCCACATCAGCTGAGCGTGCGCCATGATCCCGTACCTGGTGCTGAAATCTGAGCACCAGATGGAGACGTCGGTGCCTGAACCCGAGGAGCTGTACGCGACGGAGATGGTCGGCGCGTACGCGCGCAGCCTCGGCCGGAAATTGTCGTCGCCCCTGCCTTCGGCCGGGCTCCAGGCAATGCCGAACAACTCGTTGACCCTCCTGCGGGTCGTCGCGAGATCGTCCGGCGAGTGAACGTCGACCTGCTGCCGGCCGGCTACCTGGGTAAAACCAACCCAGCCAATTATCACGACAATTACCAGCACTGCTAGAACTCCCACGGCGAGTGCTCCTTCCTGAGGGACCGCGGACGGTTTAAGGGGCGAGAATCTTCTCGGTGCACTTACCACGGCACCGGTCACAGTGCAGGATCTTGCATTCGTACCTGTGGTAGGTCCCATCCGACTTCTGAACCTTTTCGTACGGCCACATGCTCACCTTGCAGTGCGGGCATCTCGGTGCTGACATTTTCTCGCCTTCCTTTCTGTGCCGGTCGATTTAGCAGCTAGCCTGCCGCTCCCTTCTACCGAATCTCTTCCGGCTACTGGCGGGTTACGATGACTGACCTGTTGTGCTCAGCCGGGCCTGGCAACAGGCCGCCGCCTGGTGCCTGGTCATTGACATAGCCGGGGAAACGCCAGCCGAGTCCCCTGATCTTGATCCGCGCGCCCGATACCCCGAACTCGACAAGCACCCGCTCGACCGCCTGTGCTCGGGCACGGGACAGTGCGATGTCGCCAGCCTCGGTGCCCCACCTGGCCGTAGTGCCAGTCAGCAGGATCCGCGTCGCCGGGCTGCTGGTCAGGTAGTCCGCCAGGCGCCGCAGCGTATCCCTGGCCGCCGCCGGGTCGCGGAACACGGCCTCGTCCGGCTCGAAGCCGACCGTACCGCTGTCGGGGAAGCTGATCGGCCAGTGACCTGGCTCCCACCGCGGAGCTCGGGGAAGCGGCACAAGCAGTACGGCCGGAACGTGCGCCGGCGCCTTTCCCGATCGCGGCGAAGGATCGGCGAAGACTTTCGCGCCTCCTGCCCGCGCCACCGCCGTCCAGATTGCGAGGAGATTCCGCTGTTCGCTGATGGAGAGCGGCCTCTGCGGCGGAGAGGTGTCGCCGATTCCGGTCAGCCAGACCGTGATGCCCTTCAGCGACGGCAGTTCGTGACCACGGCGCAGGAATCTGACCACGTCATCAGGTGCGGCCGACAGAAGGTCGGGCTGAAGGAAATTGAGCTGGCCGGTCTCCTGCAGACCGGAATCCTCCAGGTAGATCGTGCCGCCGTGACCGCAGGCGGCCCTGATCGCCTGCCCGGCGACTTGCAGCGCGTCGAGCACGTCGGCATGCGGCGCGGTAGCCCTGGTGCTCACGATCTCGCTGTAGACGGCAGCCTCGAACGTCTCTTCGTCAGAATGGCGCGCGTCGCCGTTGCCCGCGTCTGGGTCAGCGAACGCATGGCCGCCGGTCAGGGCAGGAACCCCGTCGATGCTGACCACGCCGATCGGCGAGCCCTCGATCGTGGCTTGCACGATGGCGCTGGCCATGCGGGCCGTCACGCCGGGCACCGGGCTGTCCCCCCGGCCGGACACGGCGAACACTACCGGCCCCGCCTTCGTGCACCCCTTCGGCATGGACCCCGCCGGCGCCGCTGGGGCCGGGGTGGCCGACGCCGCGCAGCCGGCTGCGGTGATGGCGGTCAGTATTGACAGGGCCACGGTGAGCCCGCGGCGAAGACGGATACTCAGTTTCAGATCTCGCATAGTGGTCTCCGCTCCCTCGCGGCATGCAGTGGCATCTGAATGACCGCTGGCGCCGGCTCCCCGAGCACTCGGAGCCCGTACCGGTCGCCCCGGCCGTATCCCGTGCCTGTGGCCGGGATCGCGTAGTTCATGACCTGATCGGACCTGGCCGCGTGGCCGAGCCCGAGGACGTGACCGAGATGATGACGCAGCACGGTGAGCACTTCGTCAGGCATCTGACCCCCGGCGAGCGCGCTGGCGCCGATGGCCACCAGCCCGGCAGCGTAGTAACGGGTGCCTGTCCTCGTGGCCGCCATGCCGCTGTCAGCACAGCCGGGCGGGCTAGCCGGCCATTTCTGGCTAGCGCCGACGGCGGACCTGACGTGGATCTGCCGCACCGGGATGTCAGCGAGCCGCAGCGGACCGTGTGCGCGGGCGCCAAGGCGCAGGTTGAGTCCGGTGAGCGGCGCGAGTTCGGCGAGCACGGCCGCGAGCTCGTCCATGACCAGGCTCCCGCCGGGATCAGCCGGCCGCACGATGACGGTCGAACCCGGCCGCCACCGCCGGGGACGCTGACCGTCCCAGCGGGAGAACGCATAGTCAAGTCCGTGCTGAAGCGGAGGCGGTGCCGGGACCCACTGGCTTGGCGGCGGCACCATTCCGCCCGGCTGTCTGCCCTGCCTGGTGTTCATGGTGCTGCCCTAGTTCCAGGTCCAGTGCCTGAGGCAGCCAGGGCAGATCACGCCGTACATGCAATGCTGGCACAGCCGCCCGTTGTCAAAGCTGCCGCCACACGAGCCGCAGGTCCCGAGCACGCGACCGCAATGCGGGCAGGTGCTGGCGGCCGACGGCCCACCGGGCGCGGCAGCTTCGCCGCCACGAGTGATCAAGCTCCAGAAACTCATGCCGCGTCCTGCCGGCCCTCGTCGTCCTCGTGTCCCTTGCCTTCTTCGCCGTCGGCGGCGCCGGGCGGAAGCGGGCCGGTCTCGGTAAGGCCAGTCTTAGCCGGATCGGCCAGCATGGTGGCCATCAGGTACCTGGCGTAGTTCGCGGCCTCAGTGCCGAGCGACTGCCGCTCGGCGATAGCGACCTTGCGCCGGTGATCTTCGCGATCAAGTTCGCCGGCGTGGTGATCAAGTGCCGACCTCGCCCGGTCTACCTCGGCGACCGCGCTGGCGGTGATCCTGGCCTGCTTGCGGAGTTGCTTGCCGAGCCTGCGGTACGCGAAGTACTCGGGGTTGTAGAGCCGCTCAGCCTCGTAAATCGTGCAGACTCCGCTGATCAGGTAGATGGCCGCGAAGAACAGCGCCACGAGCGCGGGGTGCTGGACGGTACTGAACGACGAGTTGCCGAAGGCGAAAGGCGATCCAGAGCTAACAAAGCACCTGACCAGGTACATGGCGGCGCCGAGCAACAGCCAGACGGCGGCGGTCAGCGTCACGCCGCCGCCGTGATCGGTCTCGCTGCGCCGTCTGACCGCCAGCGAGATCCCCAGGCCCGCAGCGGCGACCAGTGCCATGGAAGTCGCTCCGGCTGCCATGATCCAGGAAAGGACTTCGCTCTGCCTCAGCAGCAGGTTAAGCGTCGACTTGAAGGCCACCGTGTCGGTCAGTGCCCCCGCTAGGATGAGCGCCCCAGCGACGAGGATCTCGGCCCGGCCGCGGCCGCCGAGCAAGTGCGGGGCGGCCCAGCCAGCGGCTTCCCGCGCCGCTCGCCGGACTCTGCGCGGCTGACCATCGCGTTCAGGTACCGCCAGATAAGGCCATGCGGCCGCTCATTTCGCCGGACGGTGAAGCTATTGGTGTCTTCGCCCGTCGGCGACTGTGCTGTCATCATCCTTGTCCTCCTCCGCATCATCTTCTGGTCCTGCGGCCGTCGCCTGAAGCGCGTCCGGGCCGCCCGCCAGCCGGGTACGGCAAGCCAGGTAGGCCTCACGCGCCCGGTCGAGCTCGTCGTTCTCGTGCCTGGCCAAGTCGAGACTCTCGGTCAGCCATTGCGCGGCCTGGCCCCGGTGGACACTGATGACTCCGCAATGATCGGTGTAGGCGGTTTCCACGGTCGCGATCCAGGCCGCGACCCAGGACTCGATGATCAGGTCGAGCGCCTGACCGGTGCCTTCGTCAATCGCGCCGTCGAGTGCCTCGGTCAGCTGCCGCACTCGCTGGAGCACCGTTCCGCGTTCCGGATCGGGCGGCATGCCGAAACCCATCGCCCGCCACCGGTCGATCTGGGTGAAACGCATGTACCGGCCTCGACGCTCGGCCTTGTCCCAGTCCGGCATGTTGTCTTGCCAGGTCGGCGCCTTGCCGGGAACCTGGCGGCGGCGAGAGAAAACCCTCATTCCCCTGCTCTCCCCTCCATCAGCAGGTCAGGCGAGTGATAACCCTCGTGCACGCTCGACAGCCACTCAGGCAAGGCCGGCAGCGCCAGGTTCAGGTAGGGCAGGACCGCTGCCCCGGCCGGATGCTTGCGCTGAAGCCGCCGGAGGTAGGTACCCACGCGGCGCAGCGTGTGCCGGTGCAGCTGATTGACCCGGCTGTCCAGGATCAGGCACTGCACGCCGATCACCTCGTCGACCTGGTCACGCTGGACGAGGTAGTTCTGCCTAGTCGCGCTGAGCTGCTCCTCCTTGGCGACGAGCTGGCTCCGCCTCGCTGTGTGCTCACGCTGCCTCCTGGCCCTGATCAGTTCCTCTGACGCGTTCTGCTCGACGACGTTCCGCGACTTGATCTGGTCTTCTGGCGCCGTTTCAGGAACCTTGCCGAGGCGCTCTTGCAGTTCGGCGAGTGTTTCTTCGGCATTCTTGATCTTCCGGTCGAGTTCACGACGCCGCGTGAAAGGTTCCTCGAGGGCCTTGACTACGTGCCTGCGTTCCCTTTCGCTGCGATCGCGGAAGTGCTGTGTCCTGATGTCCAGGTACGGCGTCTTACCGAGCGCCGGATCCGGGACCTCTGGCGGCTCGGCCGGCACCGGCGGGATTCCCGCCTTGCCGTCGTTGCGCCCGGCCCAGCGGTCGGCGAGCCTGGTGAACGGCCCGTACCTGATCGGCTTGTGCGGCTTCACATCCCATGAGGTCGATGACTGCCTCGGCATGGCAACTCCTCTTGAGCCTGCGGGCGAACCTGTTACTTGTCTGGTGCTGGCGGCGGGTCAGTCTGAGCTGGCCCGCCGCCAGCCTGGTCGCATGACGCCGATGTCCGGTACCTGCTGCTACCAGACTTCGGTGCGGCTCTTCCAAATCTCTACCGGGGCCTAGGCACAGGCGTTGATGACGTTGTCCCAGTTCGTGGCGGCCGGGCAGATCTGATCGGCCAGCCCGGCCGGGTGGTGAGCCGGTGGGGCGGCAACGTGCTGCGCTGTTGCGCCGGCCGTGATGATGGCGGCCGCCAGGATGAGCGGCGCCACGATGTTGCGGGCGAATTGAAGCATGGCTATGTCCTTTTCGAGTTCGAATGAAAGCGAATGAGCAGGCGGATCGTCTGTTGCGGCGCCGTTGCCTTCACCGTTCGGCCGCGACGATGGAGCGGAGGCTGGCCAACCCCCGATGCGACGCCTTGTGCGCGCGATGTTCGCTGCCCCCCGGCCCCCGCCGGGCAGCGGCGTCAGCAAGCTCTTCCGCGCTGCCAGGTCGTGGGCCCTGGCCGAGCATCGTCTTACTGTCATATCGACAATAAAGGAAGTGCGACTTAATGTCAAACAAACAGTAATGGCGGCTTAGCGACCGGGACGATGGTGCAGGCGATCAGCTTCCGGCACGCCCGCCAAGTGATAGATCTCCTCGACCCGGTCCCAGCACGCATCGGCCCCGGCCTCGTCGCCCTGGCTGGTCAGGGCTTCGCCAAGAGCGGCGAGCGCACGAACTTCAAGGTAGGCCGCGCCATAGCCGACGAAGCCGGCGATGGCCTGACGCAGGGCGCTGACCTGCTGGTCCACTTCCCCGAGCATGCTGAAAAGCTCGGCCATCGCCAGGTTGGCCCGGCCCTCAAGGCCCGCGTCCGTTCCGTGCGCCAGGTCAATGGCAACTCCAAGATGGCGTTCCGCCGCGCCAGTCTGCTTCTCGCGCAGCGCCAGCTGGCCAAGGCCGTGCACGGCATAGGCGTGGCCGACGTTGGCGTCGTCGCGGAACGTCTCAAACACCGCGTTGAAGGCCTCCCGCGCGCCGCCGAGGTCGTCAGCGGCCAGGCAGACCTGGCCGATCCAGTACGAGGTCTGCGCGACCAGGCGACCGCCGCTGAGCCTGAGTGCGAGCTCTTCCGCTCGCTTCAGGAAGCGGAGCGCGTCGGCGAAGTCACCGAGGTCAAGGAAAACCTGCCCAATGAAGCGCAGCGTCTGCGACTGCCCGACGAGGTCGCCGCTGACCGAGTAGTGCGTGATGGCTTCGTTGAACAGGGCGAGCGGCCTGGTCAGATGGCCCTGCCGTCGCCAGGCGTTGGCCAGTGTGCGCAACGTGATCGCCAGGCCATTGCGGTCGCCGCAGGCCGCCAGCTTGCCGGCCGCCTGCTCGAGCTCAGCGATGCTCTCGCGGCTGTCGGCATGTCCGCTCGCCAGCAGGATAGGCTGGTTGAGGAATGTCAGCAGAACGCCCTCGCCGCGTTCGTCACCAGCTTGCCTGCAGGCCGCGAGCGCCACGGCGTGCGTCGCGCGCCAGTCGTCGAAGTAACCCCCGATCGCGTAGAACTCGTGCGCGGACACAGCGAGGTCCCAGCTCAGATCGGTAAGCCCGAGTTCGGCGCTGTGCCCGACCGCGATGCCGATGTTGCGCCGCTCGAGTTCGAACCAGTCGAAGGGGGCTGCGTCGACCTCGGCGAGCACCTCCGCCGGGAGATCGGCATCAGGCAGGGCGCTGTGCACGACTTCGAAGGCTCCGCCATAGAGACTGGCATGGCCGCGCCGGATCAGGGTCAGTAGCGACCGATACGCGGCTACCGGGACGCTGGCCGGATCGCCCGGATATTGCTTGCGAGCCAGGCGACGAGCGTAATCCCTGGTCAGATCATGAAACTTGTAACGCTGATCCGGCGCCTGGCCCTGAATCATGAAGCTGCCCGCGAGCTGCGAGAGCGCGGCGTCGGCGCCCCCGTCGCTACGGCCGAGAAGAGCCGCCGCCGTCCACGACCCGAAGGTGGTCAGCGGCAGCAGGCCGAGTCCGAGGAAAAGCTCGCGCGCCGCATCGTCGAGCCGGTCGAATCCGGTGCCGATGGTGCGCGCCACGCTGAGTCGCCCGTACTCGAAACCCTCCGGGCCAGTCCCCGCCAGCCGCTTGGCGAGATCCGCCGTTGACCTCGGATGGTCATGCACGCGCAGCGCGGCAGCGACGCGCAGCGCGAGCGGCAGACCGCCGCAAAGCTCAACAATCTGACCGACAGCATCCTGATCGCTGTCGAGGGCGATACCCGCGCTGGTCACTATCCGCCTGAACAGTTCGGCCGCGTCGTCCGCTCCAAGCGGCTCAAGCGCGGCGACATGGTGCGCCCCGGGCACGTCAGGCATGCGCTGCCTGGCCGTGACCAGCATGGCCGAGCCGGGGCCCGACGGCATCAGGTCAGTGACCTGTTCTCCGTCGGCCGCGTCGTCGAGCACGATCAGCAGGCGACGGTCAGCGAGCACCGTACGGTACAGCCCGAGCCGCTCGGACTTCGATTCCGGTACGCGCGGCAGGCCGAGCGCGCGCAGGAACTGAGCCAGTGCCTCGCTGGTATCGACCTGGCTGCCTGAGGTGCCATGCAGCTCCAGGTAGAGCTGGCCGTCGGGAAAGCGATCGAGAGACTCGTGCGCGGCCCTCGCCGCCAGAGCCGACTTGCCGATTCCGCCCGGCCCTGAGATGACGACTACCGGCACCGTCGGGCGCGGCTCGCGGCGCAGGAGCCAGGGGATCTCGGCCACCAGGTTGTCCCGGCCAACAAGGTCAGCGGGAGCGGGGAGCTGGCGGGGTACGAGCATGACCGGCCGGGCCGGGGTTCCCGTCCGCTCGGCGATGGCCGACTCGGCCTGAGCGATCGCCTCCTCATCGCCCCTGGCGATCGCGAAGTGCAGGTTCCGCAGCAGCGGATCGGGGTCACCGCCGGTCTCGTCCTCGACCGCCTCGCGATAGTGCTCGTAGGCGTCGTTCACCTCGGTCAGGTGCCCGCCCCGGTATTCCGCGATCATGAGCTGCTCGCACAGCCGGCGGTCAGCGGGGTACAGCCCGGCCATCAGGACCAGATCGTCAAGTACCTGCTCGTGGCCGCCGCGCGCGAGCTCCAGGTCGAACAGCCGCACCGCGACGCGCTTGCGCCGCTGCTCAAGCGCGATGACCTCCTGGATGAAAGTCTCGTCAGGCACATTCGACACCGGATGCGGTCCGCGCCACAAACGCAACGCGCTTCGCAGGGAGCTGACCTCCTGATCGGCCCGCCCGGCGTTCTTTGACTCTTCCGCCTTGCGAACGAGCTGGCTGAAAAGCAGCGAGTCCAGGTCCTGAGCGGTGGCGTGCAGTTCGTAGCCGTACCTGGCGTGCGTCTCGAGCTGGCTCGACTTCCCGATCTGTGACAGCAGCTTGCGCAGCTCGTTGACGCGCTTGTGCAGCTGCGCTTCCTTGACGTCATCCTTCCCCCAGGCCACCCGGATCAGGTCCGATTTCGACATCCGCGTATTGGCATTGAGCAACAAGACAGCCAGCAGGATCAGGGTCGGGCCAGCGGGCAGCTTTACTAACCGGCCCTCCGGCCCGACTTCCAGCTCGCCGAGCAACCGGTAAAGCACGGGCGCACCTCCCCCCAAATCGCATAATGCCCCCTGTCTGCCATTCAGGCACGCTAATTGGCAGTATCGGCGGGTGCCGGAAGATTTTCGGAAGCCTTAGCCGTTCCAATGGCCGTTGAGCGAACGCCAGCAGGACCGATATTCAAGGACGGTAACCACGATGTGGTATTCCGATGACGGGCAAGCGGATCAGGCCGAGGCAGTTGCGATCGCTCCCGGCCGCGCCCACGGCAGCCTCGACGGCATCGCCGACAGCGAACGGCGCGGGTTACGACCCATCGGCACCACCGCGCGGGAGGTAGCCACCAGGACTGGTGCCCTGCTGGCCGATCTGCTCGCCTTTCCCTACGTCTGGACTTTCCTTGGCGTCGGCCTGGCCGGGGCCGATGCGCAGGCGATTCCGCACGCGATCAGCGCCGGTCCGCACCTGATCCTGGTCGAATCGGTCGCCTGGCCGCCAGGTAACTACGTCATGAGCGCTGACGGGCGGATCCACTGCGACGGTGTATACATCGGGCAGTCGGCGAGCGCGCTGGCCAGGGCCGTCAGGTGCTGGCAGCGAATCCTGCCCCCAGATCATCAGGTCCGCGCGGTGATTGTCGTGCACCGGGCGATCGATGGCGCAATGGACCTGCCAGCACCTAACGAGGACCTGTCCTGGGTTCTCGCCGAGGAAGCATCCCGGCACATCCGCGCTGGCCTGCGCGACTGTGGACCTAGCCCCAGCAGGGCCGCGCTCTTAGTGCTGGCCAGGGCAACGCTCAGATAGGAAACCGGCAGACCCGGACCGGTACCGCTCCCCATTACCGTCAGAAAGACATTATGATACCCGTATGTCCGATCCCGCCATCCGCAACTTTAAGCCAGAGAAGAACTGCGCCCTGGCCGTCGACATAGTGCTCCTCACCGTGCGTGAAGGGTCGCTGCAGATCCTGCTGATCGACCGATTGCTCGGTCCGCGGCCAGGAGAGCCAGCGCTGCCTGGCGGCTTCATGCTCGTCAACGAGGACCTGGCCGCTACAGCCCTTCGTGAACTAGCTGAGGAAACCCACATTGACGGCAGCACGCTACACCTCGAGCAACTCCAGAGCTACGGCGCCCCTGACCGGGACCCCCGTGCCAGAGTCGTCACCATCGCCTATCTGGGACTGGCTCCCAATCTGCCCCTACCCAAGGCCGGCACAGACGCGACCCGCGCTCGCTGGGAGCCGGTCGCCCCGGTACTCGACGGCCGTCTGCGGCTTGCCTTCGACCACAGCAAGATTGTCAGCGACGGAGTCGAGCGCGCTCGCTCCAGACTTGAGTACACAACGCTCGCGACCGCATTCTGCCCGGCCGAGTTCACCATCTCGGAGCTGAGGCGCGTTTACGAGACTGTCTGGTCCACGCCCATCGACCCGCGTAACTTTCAACGGAAGCTGCTCTCAGCCGACATCTTGGTGCCCACGGGCGATCGCACTACCCGCGACGGCGGCCGCCCCGCCGCCCTGTTCCGCCTGAACGAGGAGCGAGCAAGCGACGTCCTCTACCCGCCGATCCTGCGCCCGTCGTCCAAGTAGCCGCGCCCCGGCTGCTGGAGGGCAGCTTCAGCCAGCAGTTAGGACCAGGCCGCTCGTCGGCACCCCGGTCCCGGCCGTTACGAGCACCGGCCCATCGCCAGACACCTGGTTCACCGCAGTCCCCCGCACCTGCCGCACCCCTTCAGCGATCCCGTTCATTCCGTGGATGTACGCCTCGCCCAACTGCCCGCCGTGCGTGTTCAGCGGCAGCCGCCCCCCGACCTCGATCGCACCGCCAGCGATGAACTCCCGAGCCTCGCCCCGCCCGCAGAACCCCAGCTCTTCGAGCTGCATCAGCACGTACGGCGTGAAGTGGTCATACAAGATCGCGGTGCGCACATCCAAAGGCCCGAATCCGGACTTCTCCCAAAGCTGCCGGGCCACGATTCCCATCTCCGGCAGCCCGGTCATGTCATCCCGGTAATACGACGTCATCGTGAACTGGTCCCGGCCGCTCCCCTGGGCCGCCGCCGCGACGGACACCACCGGCTGCCGCAACGACCGGGCCCGCTCCGCGCTGGTCACCACGAGCGCGACCCCGCCGTCGCTCTCCTGGCAGCAGTCGAGCAGCCTCAAAGGCTCAGTGATCCACCGCGACGACTGATGATCCTCAAGCGTGATCGGCCGCTGATAGAACCAGGCATTCGGATTGGATGACGCGTGCTTCCGATCAGCGACAGCCACGACCCCGAAATCAGCACTAGTAGCCCCGTACACATGCATATACCGTCGCGCCATCATCGCCACGGTCGCCGCCGGCGTCGACAACCCAATCGGGTAATGCCAGCTGTTGTCGATCCCCGACGACGTCGCCGCCGCCGAAGCCCCAACCGCGACCTGCCCGAACCGTCGCCCGGACCGCTCATTCATCGCCCGGTAGCACACCACGACATCGGCCGCCCCGGTCGCGACCGCCATCGCCGCCTGGTGCACGGTCGCGCACGCGGCCCCGCCGCCGTACCCGATCAGGCTGAAGAACGTCAGCTCAGGAATCCCGAGCTCCCGAGCGACCGCGACCTCAGCATTACTGTCCATCGAAAACGTCACCATGCCGTTGACGTCCGAAGCAGAGAGCCCCGCGTCGGCGAGCGCCGCCCGCACCGCCTCGGCCGCCAGCCGCAGCTCACTGCGCCCCGAGTCTTTGGAGAACTCGGTCGCCCCGATCCCGGCAATAGCCGCCCCGGTCATGACTCACTCCCCGGAATCTCGACCACGACCGTGGCAATCGCGTGATCACCCAAACTGTCCCGCCCGGTCACGGCCACCGTGTAAACGTCGCCCTCCCGCGCCGTGACCGCCCCGGAGAACCGCAGCACGTCACCCGCGTAGCAAGGTGCACCGAGCCGGATCGCGACCGACCGGAATACCGCGCCGGGTCCCGCCCAGTCAGACACGAACCGCTGCACGAGCCCGGTCGTCGTGAGGATGTTGACGAAAATGTCCTTGCTGCCGCTCGCGATCGCGAAATCCCGGTCGTGATGCACGCGGGTAAAGTCCCGCGTGGCCAGCGCCGCCCCGACGACAAACGTCGTCGTGACCTCGACGGTCAACTCTGGCAAAACCGAAGGCAGCCGGCCGCCGAACGAAGGCCGCCAGGCTGGCAAACTCAGCTCGTCGTCGATCCCGATAAAAGCCGCCTCGACCGCCATCCCGACGTGCACCGACTCAGGAGCGGCCCCGACCAGTTCCCCGAGCACCCGCACCCCCTCAGGCAACTCGACGAGCGCCAGCACCATCGGCAGCTTCTTCCCCGGCACGGGCGGATGCCGGTGCACGATGAAGCTGAACACTTCCCCGGTCCCGGCCGCGACCACGTACTTAGCCTGAGCCGACCCGCACTCCATGCACATCGGCCCCGGCGGGTGCCGCAGCGCCCCGCAGTCGGCACAGCTCTGGATTCGGAGCTCACCCAAAGAAGTCCCGGCCCAGAAGAACGCCGTATCAGCCGAGATCACCGGCCGCATCGGCTCCCCTAACCCGCCGGGCAGGTCAGAAGCAGCCCGCAGCTCAGGCCGGAACTTCAGGATCCGGAAGTCCATCGTCCCGACAACCTCGTCCCCGACGTACCAGGTATGCCGGGTCGTAAAGAAATACCCCTCGCCCAGGGCAGTCCGCTTAGGCCCGACGAGATCCGTGAGGCTCACCGTGATCGTGAGCTGCTCCCCGAGCCGCAGGTACCGGTGATAGACCTGATCACAGTTAGTGGCCACAACCGACGTAAAGCCAGCCTCATCAAGCGCGTTAACGATCCGCCCCATCGGATCAGAAGTGTCACGGGAAAACGGCACCTGACCAGCCATGGTCCACACCTGGATCATCGCGGGCGGCGCCACCTCACCCGCGGTCCACACCGGGTTGGCATCCCCGATCGCCTCGACCCAGTTCTCGATGATCGGCAGGTTCACCGGATCGCGGGCCGCCCGCCGCTCCGATTCCCCCGCGGCCATGATCTCGTCAGCGACCGCCCGCAGGTCCGTCATCGAGGCACCCGCGGCAGTTTCAGCCCGGCCATCGCGATCAGCTCCCTTTGAACCTCATTGACCCCGCCGCCAAACGTCAGCACCAGATTCCGCTTCACCTGCACATCGAGCCACCGCATCAGCTCAGCGGTATCAGGATCGGCGGGATCCCCGTGCCGCCCAACCAAGTCAGAAAGGACCTGCCCGAACCGCTGAATCCGCACCGACCCGAATACCTTGGTAGCCGACGCGTCAGCGATCTGCACCGTCTCAGAAACGGCGACCTGCCAGTTCAGCAGCTCATTCACCCGCATGCTGGCGTTAACCTCGGCCAGCACCCGCCGCACGTCAGGAAGGGAGTCAAGCGACCGAGCCACGGCCCACTCCCGAACCCGGTCAAGCAGCGCCCCGAGCCGCCCGGAAGGTCCCAGCATCACCCGCTCGTGATTCAGCTGAGTCGTGATCAGCCGCCAGCCGCCGTTCTCCTCTCCGACCCGCATCGAGACCGGCACCCGCACCTCGGAGTAGTAGGTCGCATTCACATGGTGCGCGCCGTCGGCGGTGATAATCGGCGTCCACGAGAATCCAGGATCCGCCGTCGACACGATCAGGATCGAGATCCCCTTGTGCTTCGGCGCCGAAGGATCGGTCCGGCAAGCTAGCCAGATGTAGTCCGCGTCGTGCGCCCCGGTCGTGAAGATCTTCTGCCCGTTGACGATGTAGTGGTCGCCGTCCCTGACCGCGCGCGTGGAAAGGGACGCCAGGTCGGTCCCGGCCCCCGGCTCGGTGTACCCGATCGCGAAGTGCACGTCCCCGGCGAGAATCCGAGGCAGGAACTGAGCCTTCTGCTCGGGAGTACCGAACTGCTGCAACGTCGGCCCGACCGTCTGCAGCGTCACCGACGGCAGCGGCACGTCCGCCCGGGCCGCCTCGCTGACGAAGATCTGCTGCTCGACCTGCCCGAACCCGCGCCCGCCGTACTCGACCGGCCAGCCCACCCCCAGCCAGCCGTCGCTCCCCATCCGCCTGATCACCCCCCGGTACACGCCGCCGTGCCGGTCGGTCAGCATCGCCTCCCGCTCGGCGACCGGAATCAGCTCGGCGAAATACGCCCGCAGTTCGTTCCTGAGCGCCCGCTGGGAATCACTTAGCTCGATCAGCACGCCAGCACCTCGAGCCGGTAATCCGCCCCGCCAACGAACCGGCAAAGGTCGGTGATCATCGCCGAGTACCGATGCAGCGGATATTCGACATCCATTCCGATCCCGCCGTGCAAGTGATGACAGGTCCGCAACGCCGGCGGCCCCTCTTCCGCCAGCCAGTACGCCGCCACGTTCAGGTCCTCGTCCGCGTCAAGCCCGTCCGCCAGCCGCCAGCACGCCGACAGCGCGGCCAGATGCAGGGTCCGCGACGCTATGTACACGTCGGCGATCTGCTGGGCCACGGCCTGGAACGTCGCCAGCTTCCGGCCGAACTGCTCGCGCTCAGCCACGTACCCGGCAGTCAATTCGAGCGCCCCCGCCAGCGCACCGTCGCCCATAGCCGCAGCCCCGGCACAAGCCAGCCGGTAAAGATCCTGAAAAGCGTTTTCGACCAAAAACCCAGCCGCTGGCGCGGAGTTCAGTGCCACGGTGTACTCAGGAGCCGCCGCCGAGGTCGGTGTCACCGTGCAGGTGACTCCATTTCCTGGCCGGTCAACCACCGCCACGACCTGGCCGCCGCCCGGTACCGAAGCAGGAACGAGAATCCAGCGGGCCTCCGCCGCGTAAGGCACCCCGACCTTGGTCCCGGTCACCGTTCCGGCCTCCAGGTCAGCGACGGTCACCGGCCGCGACGGCAGCACCGTCGACTGCTCTCTGACGCCGGCCGTGAGCAGCACCTCGCCGGTCCCGACTCCGGGCAGCACAAGCTCGGCGAGTTCCCGGCTGCCCCATCGGGTCACCGGCAGCACGCCGAGCATGATCGTGGCCAGTGCCGGAACGGACGAAGCCTTCCGCCCGACCTCGGTGAGCAGCACCGCCGCGTCGAGCACGCCAAGCTCATCGCCGTCCAGCCACGCGGGCAGCGTCAGCGACAGCAACCCCGCTTTAGCCAGCCCTTGCCACGCGGCCTCGTCGTTAGCCGCGTCGGCGAGCACGTCGGCGGCCGACGCCGCGATCACCGTCTGGGCCTCACTCAGCTCGAAGTCCACGTCAGCGGCCCTCTTCTCTCGGCAGTCCGAGTACCCGCTCGGCGACCAGGCTCAGCAGGATCTGGCTGGTGCCGCCCGCGATGCTCAGGCACCTGGTCAGCAGGAACTCCTGTACGGCGCCGGCCGCGTTCCCGTCGGCCGCCGCTCCGCGTTCCCCGCACAGGACTAGGGCCGTCTCAGCGACGGCCTGGCGGTGCGCTACTCCGAGCAGCTTGCGCACCGCGGCGAGCGATCCGGACCGGTCATCAAGCGCGGACAGGGCCAGGCTTTCGGCGAGACGGGCACCAACCTCATCGAGCATGGTCGGATCATCCTGCGCGGCACGCAGGAGTGCTTCTACTTCCTCGCTCAGCCCGCCGCCTCGCACCATGGCGACCCGCTCGGTGGCCAACGTGGTCCTGGCGATCTTCCAGCCATCACCCGGCTGGCCAACAACGCAGTCGTCAGGGACGAACACGTCGTCGAGAAACACCTGGTTGAACATCTCGCGGCCGGTCATTTCCCGCAACGGCCTGATCTCGATGCCGGGGCGGCGCATCTGAACAAGGAAGTACGTAATCCCCTGATGCTTAGGCACGTCAGGGTCGGTCCGAGCCAGGCAGATGGCCCAGTCGGCCCGGTGCGCGAGCGAGGTCCACACCTTCTGCCCGGTCAGCTTCCAGCCATTGTCGGTCTTCACCGCCCTGGTCCGCAGCGAAGCCAGATCGGAGCCCGGCCTCGGGCTCGCTGAACAGCTGGCACCAGGTGATGTCGCCGCGCAACGTCGGCTCAGCGAACCTTTCCAGTTGCTCCTTGGTCCCGTGGGCGGCTATGGCGGGCACCGCCCAGTTGCCGATCGCGAGATCGGGCCTGGTGATCCCGGCGGCTCCCAGTTCCTCGTCGATGATCCGTACGTCGGAAGCGGACGCGCCGAGCCCGTAAGGCTTCGGCCAGGCCGGTGCCACGTAGCCGACCTCAGCGAGCCCTTTGCGCACGCGTTCGGGCGGGACGGCCGAGAGCGCCTTGGCCACGAGCGCCGCCGCCCGCCGAACCTCAGCGGCCTGGTCAGACTCAGCGCCAGCTTGCGGGGGGACGACCCCCCGCGCCCCCCGCGCCTTCGGCACTTCAGGCCCGGTACGGTGCCGACGTCCGCCCGCGAGGGCCAGCTCGGCCGTCTGGGCTCGCCAGATAGCGCTGCCGCCAAGCAGTTGCCGCAGGGCAAGGGCGCGGCGCAGGTAGAGGTGAGCGTCGTGTTCCCAGGTGAAGCCGATGCCGCCGAGCACCTGGATGGCGTCCTTGGCATTGTCGACGGCCGCGTCGAGCGCGATCGCGGCGGCAGCCGCAGCCGCCAGCGGCAGCTCGTCCGGCGCCTGATCGGCCGCGCAAGCCGCGTCCCAGGCCAGCGCCGTCGCTTGCTCGGAGCGGCCGAGCATGCCGGCGCAGAGGTGCTTGATGGCCTGGAAGGAGCCGATGGGGCGGCCGAACTGCTGCCTGACCTTCGCGTAGTCGGCGGCCGTGCTGACGCACCAGGCGGCGATCCCCGAGGCCTCGGCCGCCGCCAGCGTCGCCGCCAGGTCACCGGCCAGCCCAGGGCGGAGGTCAAGTAGCTGAGCTGGCGGCACGTGGTACTCGGCAAGCGTGACATCGCCGAGAGCACGGGAGAAGTCGACCGGGGAACGGGGCGCAATATTTACTTGCGGCTGGTCCGGCCCGAGAAGGAACCAGGTCTCGCCGGTGTCCGTCTGCGCGGCGAGCAGTACGTGCGTGGTGTCACCAGCGCCGAGCACCAAGCTGGCCGTGCCCGTCACGCTCAGTCCCCCGCCGGGCGACTCAACCCCGGTGAGCCCGCCCGTCCGCAACGGCATCGCGACCGAGCCGGCGCCCGCCCCAAGCTGGTCAAGAACCGGATGACCGGCCGGCAGCACCAGCCCGGCGAGCAACGTCGGCAGCACCGGCCCTGGAGCGAGAGTCGCCGCGAGCTGCTCGGCCGCCACGGCTACGTCCACGACGCCGCCCCCCGCGCCGCCCGCGCTTTCCGGTACCGTAATCGCGAAGACACCTGCCTGCACCAGCCCGTGCCAATTGGCCGATGCCCATGGTTCTTCGCCGGAGCGCCCGCCGCGCGTTTCGAGATCGCGGACAGAAGAGATGGTGTTAGCGCGCTTAGCCCACTGGCCCACCGACTCTGCCAGCGCGAGCTGCTCGGACGTCAGAGCGATGGCCAACTGTTCTCCCAGGTGATCCGCTGGCTGACAACTAGAACACGTTATAATAAATAGCACCGCCGTAACATGCCGAGAGGGCCAGATGCCGCCTGCCAGGTCAGTCAGCCAGCCCGCCCTTGCTGAAGCTGAGCTTGGCTCGGCCGCACAGCGGGAGCGGCGCAAGCGGATACTTGATGCCACGCTGACCCTGGCATGCAAGGGCGGGTACGACGCGGTGCAGATGCGCGCCGTCGCCGAACGGGCCGACGTCGCCCTGGGCACGCTGTACCGGTACTTCCCTTCCAAGATCCACCTGCTGGTGTCCGGGCTGGCCCGCGAGTTCGAGCGGTCAAGGGAGAAGCTTGACAAGCAGCCGATTCCCGGCGCGACCCGCGCCGACCGGCTGATCTACGTACTCCACAAGGTCACCAAGAGCATGCAGCGGGAGCCGTTGCTGTGCGAGGCGATGACCAGGGCCTTCATGTTCGCCGACCCGAGCGCGGCCAGCGAGGTCAACGCCGTGGCGGCGCTGATGGAAGAGATGCTGACCGGGGCGATGCACGATGGCGAGCCGACGGCCGACGAGCGGGCGATCGCGCGGGTGGTGGGGGATGTGTGGCTGTCTAATCTGGTCGCTTGGGTCACCCGGCGGGCGTCGGCTCGCGACGTGGCTAATCAGCTGGAACTGGCGGCGCGGCTGCTGCTCAGATAGCTCTCGGCAGCTTGTCGCCGTACCAGGTCTCGATCAGCCAGCGGGAGATCGAGAGGGACGGCGGCATCAGCAGGTCGCCTGACTCGATCGCCTTCTTCAGGTCTTCGCGGCTGTACCAGGCGGCCTCGGCGATCTCGTCGTTGTCCACCTTGATCTCGGTGCTTTCGGTCTCGGCGCGGAATCCGAGCATCAGGCTGTGCGGCATCGGCCAGGGCTGGCTGGCCTGGTAGCTGACCTTGGTGACGGTGACACCGACTTCCTCGTAGACCTCGCGGGCGACCGCCTGCTCGGCGGACTCGCCGGTCTCCACGAAACCGGCGAGCACCGATACCCGCTTCGGCGGCCACTGCACGTTCCTGGCCAGCAAGCACCGGTCGTCCGGGTCGGTGACCAGCATGATCACCGCCGGGTCGCACCTGGGAAAGTGCTCGCTCCCGTCGTTGGTGCACTTGCGGGCGTGGCCGGCCATGATCACCTCGGTCGGGTGCCCGCACCTCGGGCAGAATCCGGCGACGGCGTGCCAGTTGGCCAGGCCGATGGCGTTGGTGAGCAGGCCGGCGTCGCGGTCGCTCAGGAGATGGCCGGCGTCGCGAAGGCCGGCCAGCCTGGTGCCGAGCCGAACCTGGGGAGCCGCGAGCACCCCGAAGTAGACGGTCTCGTCCACGTCCACGCCGAGCAGGAACCTGACGCCGTCCGGGGCGTCCCCCGTAGACACGAAGACCAGCTCGGCCGGCTCGCCTTCGTCGCCGGACCTGATCAGTGCCTGGCCGTCGGCTACCAGGATGACCCTGGTCTCCTCGCTAGCCCAGGCGGCGGCGAGCCATTCGGTATCGGTACGGAGCGGAGCCGATCGTTCGACCTGGCTCCTGGTGAGCGCGAGCGTGGAAGGTGCCACCGCCCAAGAATACGATCTTTGCCCCCGCCTGCGCGCCTACGTCCCGCCCCAGTGGCACGATGGGCGGGTGGCTGATGAAAACGACGCCGGACGAGCTGGTGCGCTGCTCAGGCAACTCGGGTACACCCTCGCCACGGCCGAGTCGCTGACCGGAGGGACAGTCGGCGCCCGGATCACCTCGGTTCCCGGCGCCTCTGACTATTACTACGGCGGAATCATCGCCTACGCCGCCGAGATCAAGTCCTCGCTGCTCAACGTCCCCGCGAGCGTGATTGATGCGCACGGCACGGTCAGCGAGGAGACGGCGAGCGCGATGGCGGCCGGGGTCAGGAACCTGCTGGGCACCTCGGTTGGCGTTGCCACGACCGGGGCGGCCGGCCCCGACCCCCTCGAAGGGCACCCGCCGGGCACGTTGTTCATCTCGGTCGCCGACCCGTTCGGTACCAGAACCGAGCTCCGCACCCTGGCCGATCCAGCGAGCCGGAGTGCGGTGATCAACTGGGCAGCCGACGAGGTCATCGCCCTGCTCACTCGGCGCCTAGAGGAAATCTCCGTCACCCGGTCGCTGGACGACAAAAACGACTAATGGCTCTCACGCGTATTCGGCAGGCCCGGCGTTGCGGACGGGCGGCGTTGGTTTACCGCATCGCTGGGACATCGATGCGGTTTGGCGGCCTGGGCGAACGACATCGATGGGCCATGGATGCTGTTGCCGCAGCATCGGTGGGACATCGTTGCGGTTGGTCACTGACCGGCAGCAGCATCGGTGGGACATCGTTGCGGTCCGTGCCTGACACCGACTGCAACGCGGGGCCATCATTGTGCCTGGCCGACCACTATAGGCGACTTGTCCGGTTCGGCGCCCGCGCGAATCCCGCGTCGTCCCTGAATGGGGGGTAACTCACCGAGGGCGAGCCCCACCGTTGTTCCTGAGCTGGTGTCCTGACCCCCGCGCAGGGACAACGATGGGGTTGCGGGCCCAACCCGCCTTACGGAAGGGCGGCGAGTTCGTCCCAGAGGTAGGCCGCCGATTCCGCGCCCTTCAGCAGAAGGCCCAGGTCGACTCGCTCGTTGGGGGCGTGGATCTGATCCTCGTCAAGACCGACCGCGATGAACACGAGCGGCGCGGCCAGGATCTCGGCCAGGTCAGCCTCAGGCCCGCTGCCGCCTTCCCTGGTGAAGAGAATCTCCCCGCCGAACGCCCGCTCCATCGCCCGTCGGCCGGCCGCGACCTCGGGCGAGTCGATCGGCGAGAAACACGGCCTCACTCCGTGACCTTCGCAGGTCACGACGACCTCGACCCCGACCCCCTCGGGAGCGCGCTCGGCCACGAACTGGCGCAGCATGCCGGGCACGTCAGCCGGGTCCTGGTGCGCGACGAGGCGGAACGACAGCTTGGCGTGGGCTTCGCGCGGGACGATGGTCTTGCCGCCCGCGCCGGTGTGCCCGCCCCACATGCCGTTGATCTCGGCGGTCGGCCGGGCCCAGATCCGCTCGATCGTCGAGAAACCGGCCTCGCCGGAAGCGGCCCCGCTATTCCCCGCCGTCGCCAGCCACGCCTTCTCATCGAACGGCAGCTTCGCGAAAAGCTCCCGCTCGGCCGGGGTCAGCTCGGCGACCTTGTCGTAGTAACCAGGCAAGGCGACCCGCCCGTCAGCGTCGTGCAACTGGGCGAGCAAGCCGGACAGCACGTGCAGCGGGTTGGGCACGGCGCCGCCGAACGAGCCCGAGTGCAGGTCACGCTCGGGTCCGTAGACGTCGATCTGGGCCGCGATCACGCCGCGCATGCCGATGCACATGGACGGCACGTCAGCGGCCCACATGGAAGTGTCAGAGACGACGACCACGTCGCAGGCCAGTCGCTCCCGCTCGCGCCGCAGCAATTCGGCGAAATGCACCGAACCTGACTCCTCTTCGCCCTCGACAAGCAACTTGATAGTCACGGGCGGGGCGCTCGCGTCGTGGGCGGCCAGCCAGGCCGCCAGACCGAGGGTGTGGAACAGCACCTGTCCCTTGTCGTCCGAGGCGCCCCTGGCCAGCAACTGCCCGCCAAGTTCGACCGGCTCGAACGGCGGCGAGTCCCACTCGTCGAGCGGCTCGACCGGCTGAACGTCGTGGTGCCCGTAGATGAGCACGGTCCTGGCGCCGGGATCGGCCGCCGGCCATTCGGCGAAGACGGCGGGCAGCCCTGGAGCCGAAGGGGTACCGGTCTCCCAGACCTCGGCGACCGGGAACCCTGACTGGTGCAAGTGGTCGGCCAGCCACCGGGCCGACTCGCGCACGTCGCCGCTGCGAAGGGGGTCAGCCGAGATCGAAGGAATGGTGAGCCACTGCTTCAGCGCGGCGAAGAACTCACCTGAGTTCGCGTCGATATATTCGCGGACGGCTGTATCCATGCAGGTGTCACCTCATCCGATCAGATGCCCGGCTGCGAGCCGCCGGTGCCTGATTCCGTTCCCGGCGTCACTCAAGTAACAGCTGTTGCCAGCTTTAGCTAGGAACTCTAGACGTTAGTCCGGACGGGCGTGGCACTCTTTGCCACAAGACGAGCCTCCTCGTCGAGATCCAGCGCTAGACGAGTTGGACGCGACGGGCCAGGGTGAGATGGATACCCGGTTTGGTCTTCGTTTACGGCGACCAAACCGCGTATCCATCCCGGCACTTGCCCGGGCCAGGGCACGGGATCCGGGGCAACAGTAATGCGGGATTTACTGTTGCCTGGCAACAGTAATGCGGGGTTTACTGTTGCGGCTCATTCGGCCGGAAGGGGCCGGGTCCCGGTTGTCCCGCCATGATGTTGCGCACGGTGCCTGCCGGGTTACGCGCTGGCGCTGCCGACCACGGGCCGGACGCGGCAGCCCGCCCCGCGATGGCGCGGCGTGAAGGTCACGGTACCTGCGCAGGATCGACGCGGAGCCCGCGGAGCCCGCGAAGCCCGCGGAGCGGCGCCGTACCTGGCCGGAGTCACGTTTCCCTGACCGGGATGCTTTCGATCAGGGCGGCGAGGCCTTTGGCGTCGAGCAGGTCGGCCGGGCGGACGGTGCGGTCCTCGCGTACGTAGTAGAACGCCGCCCGGACCTCGGCGAGCGGCACTCCGGCCAGCGCCGCCCACGCCAGCCGGTACGCGGCGAGCTGAACAGCGACCGCCCGCTCCGCCGGAGTCCCTTGAACAGGCACTCGCCCGGTCTTCCAGTCCACGACGTCGACTCCGCCTCCGGGTGAATCGGTGAAGATCGCGTCGATCCGGCCCCGTACCAGCCGGTCGCTCACCCGCGTCTCGAACGGCACCTCCACCGCGGCCGGCCATCGCTGCCCCCACTCGCCCGCCTCGAACCTGGCCCTGAGCTCCGCCAGCTCGCCCTCATCGGCCATAAGCCCGGCATCGACCTGACCGAGCAGCTCCTCGCTGTCAATGAGCCGAAGCTGGCCGAACCTTTCCTCAAGCCACCGGTGGAAGGCGGTACCGAGCTCCGCCCGAGGCGCTGGCGGCCTCGGCATCGGCCGCCTGATCCGCGCCGCCAGCTCGGCCGGATCCCCGGCCATGGTTACCAGCGCCGACACCGCGATCCGGTGCGGCAACTCCACTGGCACCGGCCCGTCGGGCCGCCGCCGCGACCGCTCCGCCAGCAGCAGATCAGCGTCCGCCGCCCAGCCCGCGACCAGTTCGGCATACCGATCCGCGCCGCCGGCTGCCCCGCCGAGGACACCGGCAACTGCCCCCGCGCCACCGGGCGCCGCTTCAGCGCCCGAGCCACCCATCGCCGCGAGTACCAGGTCGCCGCCCTCGCGCACCGCCTCGTACCTGACACCCGCAGCCTCGGGGGGCACCGGCCAGGACGCGGTCAGCGGCTGGGCAAGCACCGGGTTCTCCTCGCCAGCCGAAGGCTCGTCGGCCCACTCGGCGACCCGCCCCGCCCCGGCCTCGCACGCGGCCCTGAGCTCAAGCAGGAACGCGGAAGGTCCGAGCGGCGACTTGCCTGCCCCCCACCAGTACCCGGTGCCGCACAGCCAGTAAGCCGCCCTGGTCACGGCCACGTAGGCGAGCCGTCGTTCCTCAGCCAGGCTCCGGTCAGCGCACGCCCGCCCGAACGACGCCAGCGAGTCGCCGTCAAGCCCGCCAAGCTCAGGCAGATCGCTCGCATCGCCCCGCAGCCAGAAAGGCAGCAGCCGGGGATTGTCCGTCCACCTGGTGGAGAGCCGCGGCCGGGCCGGGAAGTTCTGCGACCGCGAGCCGGCGGACAGCCCTGGTACGACAACGGCCGCCCACTGCAGCCCCTTGGCCGAGTGCACGGTCGCCAGCTTCACCGAGTCGGTCTCGCTGACCTGCCCGGCCTCGAGCCCGAACTCCTCCGACTCGGCCGCGGTCAGGTAGGCGAGGAACGCCCCGAGCGTCGGCTCCTGCTCGTCCCCTGCGAACGCCGCCGCCGCGTCAGCGAACGCGTCGAGGTCGGCCCGCGCGGCCGCCGGATCGACCCCCGGCCTGGCCGCGACCTCGACATCAAGCCCGAGCATCCGCTCGACCTCGGTCACTAGCTCGGGCAGCGGCCGGCCGACGTGCCTGCGCAACCCGCGCAGCTCACCGGCCAGCGCCCCGAGCCTGGCGTAGCCCGCCGCCGAGTACGACTCAGGCTCCCCGAGGTCTTCGAGCGCCTCGATCAGGCTGCCGGCTTCCCTGGTGAAATCGGCGACCGCCCGGTCGAGAAAATCCCCAGAATTTTCTGCCAATTCACCGGACGACTCTCCGGGTAGTGTCCGCTGATCTCTCGCCAGATCACGAGCTCGGCCCCGAGCGCGACCAGGTCCTGCGGTCCGATCCGCCACCGAGCGGAGGTCAGCGTCCGCACCAGCGCGTCCGAGGCGCCCGGGCTGTGCAGCACTCGCAGCGTGGCGACAATGTCAGCTACCTCAGCCACGGTCAGCAACCCGCCGAGCCCGACGACTTCCACCGGAATCCCATGCGCCTCGAGCGCCCCGCGCAGCGCCCCGAACTGGGCGCGCTTGCGGCAAAGCACGGCGATGTCGGCGGGCCTGACCGGATCGGTCCGCCCGTCCGCCCAGCGCCCGCCGTCCGGTGCTACCCCGGCGGGCAGCTCGAGCAAGCCCGCGACCTGCTCAGCCACGAAGTCGGCCTCGGCCGCGATCGTGTCGAGCAAGGCGCAGGTCACCGCCCCGCGCTCGGCCCGTTCCGGCGGCGCGATCAGCCTGGGTACCTCGGTGACCTCGGCCCGCAGGTCCCGCTGGATCTCGGCCGCGACGTCGAGCACCCGCCCGGTGTTGCGGAAGCTGGTCGACAGCACCTTGACCTCGGCGCGGGTGCCGCCTGCGGGCGGGAAGTTGGCGGCGAACCGCTTCAGGTTGCCCGCACTGGCGCCGCGCCAGCCGTAGATCGACTGGCACGGGTCACCGACCGCCGTGACCGGATGCCCGCCGCCGAACAACGCGCGCAGGAGCTCGAGTTGCGCGTGGCTGGTGTCCTGGAACTCGTCGAGCAGCACGACCTGGTACCGAGCCCGCTCGAAGGCGCCGACCTGCGGGTGCCGCACCGCGATCCTGGCGGCGATCGCCAGCTGGTCACCGTAGTCGATGACCTCGCGCTCGGACTTGGCGGCCGCGTAGGCACGTACCAGAGGGAGCAGCTGGGCCCTGACCCGCTGGGCGCGCATGGCCGCTTCGGCAGGCTTGCGCTTTCCCGCGGGCAGGGCCTCGAACCGCCGCTCAAGCCACTCACCGGCCGCGAGCACGTCGTCGGGGCCGCGCAGGTGCTCGGCCAGCTCGCCCGCCAGGTCAACGACGGCGGCGGTGACCGTGACCGGCACCCAGTCGATGGCGTCCATCGGCCCGTCGTAAGCCGCCACGATCCTGGCCGCGACCTGCCAGGCAACCGCCGGGGTGATCAGCCGCAGCGAAGGCTCGAGTCCCTCGCGCAGCGCGTGATCGGCGATCAGCCGGCCTGCGTAAGCGTGGTAGGTGGCGATGACCGGGTCGCCCTCCAGGTCGGCCGCCGACTCGATGATCCCCACCCGCCGCAGCCCGTCCAGCCTGGTCCTCACCCGCGTCGCCAGTTCGGCCGCCGCTTTCCTCGTGAAGGTCAGCCCGAGCGCGCGTTCCGGGCGCAGGAGCCCGTTGGCGACCAGCCAGACCAGGCGAGCAGCCATGGTCTCGCTCTTGCCTGACCCGGCCCCGGCGATGACTGCCAGCGGCGACAGCGGCGCGCTGATGACTGCTGATTGTTCCGGGGTTGGCTCTTCCACCCCGAGCATCCGGGCGAGTTGCGCGGGCGTGAACGCAGGCCGGCGTGGTTTAGGCGGCTCGGGTTCGGCTGGCTCGAAGTCAAACAGGGTCCCCTGTGCCGAGACGGGGGGACGACCCCCCGTGACCCCCCGAAAATCTCGCGAAGTCACGGCGGCACCTGCTCCCCGCGCTCGTCGACCGGGCAGCTCGGGGCGGCCGGGCAGGTGCGGCAACGGTCGTTGGCGGTCGCGGTGAACTCGGGGCCGGCCATGCCGGCGGCGACCTCCTTGACCAGGCCGAGGGCCCAGCCGGGGTCGGGGTCGTCGGCGAGGGGGCGCTGGGACTGGACGGCGGCGCCCTTGGTGCCACTGGCTTTGCCGACGTGGACTAGCTCCGCGCCGCCTGACTCGGTTACCCCGTGCTCGATGAACCCGCCGAGCATCACGGCGAGCTGGTAAACCCCGAGCTGCGGGTCGTGGTCGAGCTCGGAAGCGGCCGGCTTGCTCGAGCCGGTCTTCAGGTCAACCACTACGCCGGCCCCCTCGGCGTCCCGTTCGAGCCGGTCAACCTGGCCGGAGATCACCACGTTGTCGACCCTGACCCGCAGCCGCTGTTCGATCGCGATCAGCTCACGGCTGTTGCCACGGTGCCAGTCGAGGAACTTGCTGACCATCTGGTCCGCGGCACCGCGCTGCTTGCCGTTGTACCAGACGCTCCCGAAGTCGAGCTGGTGCCAGACCTCGTCGATCCTCCCGGCGATGTCGGCCCGGTCGGCGCCTTCGGCGACCAGGGCGGCGGCGGCGTGGATGAGCGTGCCGAGGTGACCGGCGACCGACGGCGGGCTGGCGCCGACCGCCGACTCGACCAGCCAGCGGAACCCGCAGGTCACGAACTTGTCGACCTGGGAGGGCGAGACCCGTACATCGCCTTCGCTGATCGGTCCTGTGCCCGACCAGGGCGTGAGCGCGTACCAGCGGGCCGGATCGGCGCCGGCTACTCCGGCTTCTGCCAGTCTTGCTAGCTGGGTGGCGGCGGCCTGCCTTACCGGCGCGGGCAAGGTCCGGTCGGTGACCGCCCGGCGCAGGTCGGCGGTCAGCGCGGGCAGCGACAGCCAGCGCCTGCCGGTGCTGACGACTTCCTCGACCTCGATCTCGTCGCCGGCCAGTTCGGCGAGGAACCTGGACGGCCGGTCTTCGGTGTCCTCGCCGCCGACGGCCGTCACCACCAGGGAGCGCTTCGCCCTGGTCACCGCGACGTAGAACAGCCGGCGTTCCTCGTCGAGCAGCTTGCTGACCATGGCGACGGCGGCAGCCCTACCCTCTGCACCCCCCGCCCACCGCCCAACATCGGCCCCGTGGTCGATGGCCTCGACTAGCTGGTCCATGCCGAGGAGCGAGCCGCGCAGCCGCAGGTCGGGCCAGGTGCCTTCCTGGACACCCGCGACTACGACCAGATCCCACTCAAGCCCCTTGGCCCGGTGCGCGGTGCAGATCGTCACGGCCTCGCCGGCCGCCGCTCGCTCGGCCAGGGTGTCGCCGGCGATCTCCTGGCTGGTCAGGCTGTCGATGAACAACTGGATCGAGCCAGGCGGCGTCCGGTCGTCGAACCTGGCCGCCGCGTCGAACAACGTCATCACCGCGTCGAGGTCGGCGTCGGCCGCCGCCCCGCGCACTCCCCCGCCCAGGCTCACGGCCTGCCACTGCTCCGCGAGGCCGGTCGCGTTCCAGGTAGCCCAGCAGATGTCGGCGGCGGTCCCCGCCGCCGACATCTGCTGGACCAGCTCAAGCAGCGCGGCGACCCGCCGCGCTGCCGCCAGCGGCTCACTCGCCGCCTCAAGGGCAGGCCCGGCAGCGAACCCGGACGAGGTGAGCAGCCTCGGGTCGGCCAGCACCGGCGCCAGGACCTCGCCTTCGGCGAGTGACCCTCCGTCATCCGGCTCTCCCTGCCGCAGCAACCGGCGCAGCCGCCGCAGCCCGAGCGCGTCGGTTCCGCCAATCGGCCCGGTGAGAAGCTCGGCGGCGGCTTCCTCGGTCAGTGCCGTCCGGTCGAGCCCGCACCCGAGCAGCCGCAGCAAAGGACGCGTGCCGGGATCATCGGCCAGCGGCAGCTCATCCCCGGCAACGGCAACGGGGACTCCGGCCCCTGACAACGCCCGCCGCAGCGCGGGCACTTGCCGGACCGCGGACCTGACCAGCACCGCCATCGACGACCAGGGCACCTTCTCGACGAGATGCGCCCGTCGCAACGTGTCCGCGATCGCCGCCGCCTCCTGGCGTTCGCTCGCGGCCAGCACGACCCGCACCGAACCCGGACCGGCGACCGGCCCCGTGACCAGAGAGCGATGACTTTTTCTAGCGGTCAGGGCGGACCGACTCGGCATGCCCCTGACCGCCGGGAGCCGGGCTGCCACCCGGCGGGAGGCGGCGAGCAGCACCGGACCGCTGCGGCGGCAGGTGCTCAGCGCGAGCACCTTGGCCGGGCGGCCGTCCGGACTGGTGAAGCGGGCCGGGAAGCGCTCGATCACCTCGGCGTCCGAGCCACGGAACGCGTAAATGGACTGGTCGGGGTCACCAACCGCGATCAGCTCCCGGCCATCGCCGGCGAGCGCGTACAGCATTTCTTCCTGAGCCGGGTCGCTGTCCTGGTACTCGTCCACGAGCACGACGTCGTAGGCGAGCCGCTCGCGCTGCCTGATCTGCGGCCGGCTGAGCAACTGACTCGCGATCCTGACGATCTCGGCGTAGTCGTAGGCGGGCACGGGAGCAAGATCGAACCTGGCCGCGTACCTGGTCAGGAACTCCCCGGCGGCGATCCAGTCCTCGCGGCCAGCCTGCCCGCCAAGGCCCGCGAGGGCCTGGCCGTCCAGGCCGCGCTCGGCCGCTCGGAGCAGGAAGTCGCGGAGCTCGGCGGCGAAACCTCGGGTGGCGAGGAGCGGCCTGAGCTGGTCTGGCCAGTGGCCAGCGCCGTCGGCGGCCTCGCCGCGCAGCATCCGGCGGACCTCGGCGAGCTGTTCGGGGCCGGAGAGCAGGATCGGCGGCTCGTCCCCGGCGAGCAAGAACTCGCGCCGGACGAGCGCGTAGGCGTAGCTGTGGAAGGTGAGGGCGAGCGGCTCGGTCGTCGTGCGGTCAAGCCGCAGCGTGATCCGCTCCCGCAGTTCCTGCGCCGCCTTCCGGCTGAACGTGAGCACCAGGATCCGGCTAGGGTCAAGCCCGCGGTTCACGATGCGGTCGACGACCGCTTCGACGATGGCCGTGGTCTTGCCGGTGCCAGGCCCGGCCAGCACAAGCAGCGGCCCGCTACTGTGCCCGACCACGCGGCGCTGGGCGTCGTCGAGTTCAGGTGGTTCTGCGGCGCTAATCGGGCGGCGAACCAGACGGTAGGCGGGCGATTGCCAATCCGTGTCGTTTCGCATAGTCGTAAGGCATTCCAGCACCCCGAGCCGCGATCTCGCTGGAGACTTGCCCAGCCCACAGTTTTTAGTCGGCTATTCACCCGCCCATCCGAGTGTTATATGACCTTTTGCACCGTCTGACCCCGCCGATGACAGTGGGCTGACGCCCCGTTACCGGATGCCTGGTCGGGCCGTGATCCTGGTGGCTTATTTTGTTGTGATGTCGGCGTGGCGCGGGGTGAAGTCGCTGGCGGGGGGTGCGGGCCGGCCCGGGAGTGCGTGTGCTGGGTGGCGGGGCTGAGAGTTTGGGTGGTTTGCGTGAGTCCGGAAAGTGAACCCGTACAAGGTGGCGGCGGTCGGTTGACGTTGTACGGGTTGCAGTGCCTTCCGGCGGAGTTACGGGTAGTTTTGTCAGTTTTCACGGAACGGTTAACCGTACAAAGTCGTGATGGCCTGGCGACGTTGTACGGGTTGGCTTTCTGGATGCACCCCGAGCCGGGCGCGAATAAGCCACCAGAATCGGCCGTGCGGACAAAACACCCATAGCGTGCGGCTCAACCACAACGGTGGCCCACCGATGCTGCTGCCGGCCAGCGACGTACCACAAGGATGGGCCATCGATGCTGCACAAACAGCATCTATGCGACATCGATGTCGTCTGCCTGACCCGCCGAACCGCAACAATGTCCCATCGACGTGGTAAACCGAACGCCGTCGCTAGGGCTCGCCGGTCCAGCGGGCCTTGCGCATGTCCAGACGGGTTGGCTGGCCGTCCGGTCCGATCCGAAGGGGCGTGCGTTCGCGGCGGTAGTGCTTCAGCGCTTCGCGCTCGTGGCCAGGAAGGAAACTGCCGTCCGAGTGCACGACCCGCCACCAGGGCACGCCGCCGCCCCAGAGCGCCATCACCCGGCCAACCTGCCTGGGGCCGCCGTCGCCGAGGTACTCGGCGATGTCACCGTAAGACATGACCCGGCCGGGCGGAATCGACTCGGCGACGTCAAGCACCCGGCCGGCGAAGTCGCTGACGGCGGGCGCCGGATCAGAGCGCGCCACCAGGTGATCCATCCTTGCCCTGTTCCTCAGGCCAGCGCCGGTCCTGGCTGTAGCCGGAGTGCGGGTAACCGTACGCGGACGGCTGACCGAGGTAGAGCTGACCGGAGCCGTTCTGGTAGTAGCTGGACGGCGGCCAAGACTGGCCGGCGGCGGGATCATCATCCGGGCGACCAGTTTGCAGGCCAGCGGTGAGCCGCCAGATCGCGGCGATCGTGAGCAGCAGGCAGATCGCGGCGAGCGCGGAAAGCTCGATCAGCGGATCCCGGCTGCGCGGCGGCACGGGGACCTGGGGCACGCCGGCCCGGCCGCCGCCGAAGAAACCTCGGGCGAGTACCTTGGCGCGGGCCGTCTGGGGATGCGCCGCCTGGCTCGCCAGCCGGGCCGCATAGCGCAGCGCCGCGTAAGCGTCAACCGTGCCGAAACCGATCTCGTCGTCGTAACCGCCGGGCGGGCGATTCGACGCCGACCAGATGATGGACCGCCTGACCTGCGGCGCGGTGAGTCCTGGATACCTGGACTTGATCAAGGCGGCGACCCCTGCGGTCAGCGCGCAGGCCGGGCTTGTGCCGCTGACCACCCAGTAGCGATCTTGCCTCGGCCGGCGGCGGGGACGTTCACGCCAGGAGCGGCGACCTCGACGGACAGATTGTCGCTCGAGAAGTACGCCGGCCGGCCTGACCTGCCGACGGCCGCTACGCCGATCACGCCCGGGTAGTCGGCCGGGAACGAATAGGGGGCGTGACCCCGCCCGCGCGAGGTCTGGGCGTTACCGGAATTGCCCGATGACGCGACCACGACCACATTGCGGGACAGCGCGTACTGAAGTGCCTTGCGCACGACGAGGCTCGGCGCGTCGTAGCCGAGCGACATGCTGATCACTTTCGCCCGGTGACTGACCGCGTACCTGATCGCCTCGGCAAGCTCGCGTTGGCCGCGGTTCGCTGGCTGATCCTGGTAAGAATCGTAGGCCGGGTCGGAGCGGTCGGTAATGACCCTGATCGACAAGATTCTCGCCTGCGGCGCCACCCCGATGATTCCGTCCTGGTCGCCTTCTCCGTGCCCATGGCCGGCGATCAGCGAGGCCATCCAGGTACCGTGGGTACCCCAGTTGGGATTGCTGAACGGCGTGTGCTCACCGGTAAGGTCGGGGCCGGTGGTTACCGAACCGCTCAGGTCGGCGATCGTCGGATCGACTCCGCTGTCGATGACCGCGACGAGCGCTCCCCGGCCCTGCGTGATCCGCCAGGCCGGCTGGACGTTGAGGGCATCGAGCACCCACTGCTGCTGCTGCCGCACTATGTCGGCACTGGCCGGGCCGGCCGCGATGAGCGGGACCGCTACGGCCGCCGCGATCGCGAGCGAGGCCGCCACGACCCCGCGTAGCCTCAGCATCCGGGCCCCTCGGGGCAATGCGGCGCTGGCGCCGGGGCGCCGAGCGGCGCGGCGATCTCGGTGGCCACGCCCCGAGCGAGGCTGGTCATCTCCGCGAGCGTGTAAGGATCGGTGGCCACGGTAACTCGCGGGCGACCGTCGGCGAAGCCAGCCGTCGCCATGATCAGGTAAGAACCCGAGTTCACGGCCCAGCCGAGCTGGCGCTGGCGGGCGCTGAACGCGGCGGCGGCCGTGCCCGGCACGGGCACCGGCCTGAGCACGAGGTGCCTGGTCAGGGCACCGTCACCAGCCGCCGCTCCTCCGGTCAGGTACGCTGCCGCCGATCGCGCGCTGCTCTCGCCGCGCAGCACCGCGACCCCGACGGTCAGGACGATGCTGCTCGTGGCGTCCGTATAGGTGGCGCGGAGCATCGCCTCGCAGCCGTCACGGCGCAGCATGAGCAGGGCCCGCGTTCTGACCCCGGCTGCCTTCGCGCAGCTAGCTTGCCTGGCGATTTCCAGCCGTCTCGCGGTCAGGTCGAGCGAGCCTGGCAGGCCGAGCGCCGGCCCGGTCAGCGCGTAACGCACCCGCGAGGGAAAGATCTTGGTCTTCGGGGTCGTGCGCCAGCGCGACGACACCTCCCACGCCTCGATCCGCGTCCGCTGCGCGGGCGTGAACTGGCGCGGCATGAACTGGCCAGAGATGCCGAGGCCAGCGAGGATCAGGCCGCCAAGACCAAGCACCGCGACGACGGCAGCGACAGGGCGCGACCGCCGTCCGCGCCGCACGGGAGACGCGGCCGGCCGTATCCCGCGCTCGCCTGGCTCCGGCTCAATTGCCACCTGACGATGTTAAGGCCCGTAATAGGCCGCGCCTACCACGCCGACCGGTCTTGGCTCCTGCGCCGCGGGTATTAGTACGCGGGAAGCGAAGGATCTACCGTATTGATCCAGGAAAGGATCCCGCCCCCCACATGCACCGCGTCGCTGAAGCCCGCGTCCTTGAGCGCCGCGAGGCATTCGGCGCTGCGCGCGCCCGACTTGCAGTGCAGCACGAGCTGCCGGTCCTGCGGGAGCGTCTCGAGCGCCGCACCAGACAAGATCTGGTCCTTGGGAATCAGGACAGCGCCGGGGATGGATACGATCTCGTACTCGTTCGGCTCCCTGACGTCGATCAGGTAGATCTTCTCTTCCCGGTCGAGCATTCCCTTCAGGTCGGCCGCCGTGATCGTGGAACCGGCCGCGGCCTCCTGCGCGTCAGCGGAGACGACACCGCAGAAGTTGTCGTAGTCGATCAGCTCGGTAATGGTCGGGTTCTTGCCGCAAATCGCGCAGTCAGGGTCTTTCCTGATGTTCAGCGTGCGGTAGTTCATCTCCAGGGCGTCGTAGATCATCAGCCGGCCAACGAGCGGCTCGCCGATCCCGGTCAGCACCTTGATGGCCTCGGTGACCTGAATCGACCCGATCGACGCGCAGAGCACGCCGAGCACTCCGCCCTCGGCGCAGGATGGCACCATGCCGGGAGGCGGCGGCTCCGGGTAAAGGCAGCGGTAGCAAGGCCCGTAGTCGGCCCAGAAGACGCTCGCCTGCCCGTCGAACCTGAAGATCGAACCCCAGACGTAGGGCTTGCCGAGCAGCACGCAAGCGTCGTTGACCATGTACCTGGTAGCGAAGTTGTCTGTGCCGTCCACGATCAGGTCGTACAGGGAGAAAATCTCCATCACGTTGTCGTTGGTCAGCGCCTCCTGGTGCACGACCACGGTCACGTAAGGATTGACCTCGTTGACGCTGTCGCGGGCCGACAGCGCCTTGGGCCTGCCGATGTCGGACTGGCCGTGGATGATCTGACGCTGGAGGTTCGACTCATCCACCACGTCGAAGTCGATCACGCCGAGCGTGCCGACCCCCGCGGCGGCCAGGTACAGCAGCGCGGGCGACCCGAGCCCGCCCGCTCCCACGCACAGGACCTTCGCGTTCTTGAGCCGCTTCTGCCCCGTCATCCCCACATCGGGGATGATCAGGTGCCTGGAATAGCGCCTGACTTCGTTGACGCTAAGCTCCTCGGCCGGCTCAACCAGCGGCGGCAATGACACGGTTATCTCCAAGTTCGCGATATCACTTTCGATAGTTAGGGCAACCACGCGAGTCATCCTTGCATTCCGGCCACCTCGCTGGCAGGCTGCGGCACGCGGGTGCTGTGCGGCTAGCTCACGATGTCAGTGGCTGGCTGTACAACTCAACCATGCCAGAACCCATCCCTTCCCCACGTGGTTCCCTTGCGCCCCCTGCCTCAGGTACGCCCGCCATCGGCCTGATCGCCGTCCCGCCGGATGCACCGCCCTACGATGACGCGCCTCGGCCGCGATCTTCCCAGCGGCGCCTGCGAAGCAGAGGCGGCACGCCGCCTCTGGCTGTCGCCGGGCCCGACGCGTTTGGCGGTCAGCCGGAGCAGCTTCCTTACGGACGCTGGCCGAGCCAGTTCGCCCAGGTACTCGCCGAGACCCTCGCCGGCACCCGGCCGCAGAAGCAGCTCGCTCCCTGGACCACTGACCAGGCGCGCAAGCGGATCAGTCAGCTCAGCGCCACCCTGGCCACGGCGCAGCAGCCGCGCCTCAAGCGAGTCATCGTGCGTTCCCCGGCCGACGGCGTGGTCGAGATGACCGTGATCGTCTGGCTCGGAGCCAGAGCCTGCGCGCTGGCCGTCCGCCTGGAACGCGACCGCTCGCCAGGACCGCCGGAACCCACCGACCCGACCGAGCCGTCCGCCTCGGCGAGGCCCGCGCCGGTCCTCTTGCGCACGCGAGGCTCCCGGCCAGCACCTAGCCCGAGACTGGCCGAGGGCTTCACGAGCCCAACCGAGACGGCGCGGACCGACCCCGCTCGCTGGTACTGCACAGCAATCGAAGCGGCCTGAACAACCCGCCTGTCCCTGCCGCAGGCCCAGCGTTGTCCCGGAGCAGGGGTCAGGACCCCAGCGCTGGGACAACGCTGGGGCCTAGCGGTTTCTGGGGTCGCCATGGCAGAGCTTGAACTTTTTGCCTGAGCCGCAGGGGCAGGGCTCGTTCCGGCCGACCTTGGAGAAGTCGGTGGTCTTAGATCCCTTGGCCGCGGATTCGACTGCCTGGCCAGAGCCGTCCTCGCTCGGGGCGCTGTAGTTCAGCCGGGCTGGGCGCTTGGGCTGGGCTAGACCGCTGGAGACGAACGCGGCCGGCACGGCCGGCTCATCAGCTACCGCGGATCCGGCCGGCACAGCAGCCGCCTGAACCTGGGCGGCGCCTGGCCTTGAGGCCGCTGTCCGCCTCGCGGCGGGCGCCGCCTCGGACCGGCCAGCCGCCGCCGGAGTCGCACGGATCACCGGGGCCGCCGGGCGAGCCAGCGGGGCATCGTCGAGTTCGCTGCCAGCCGGGAGCGGATGACCAGCGCCGTTCGCCCATTCGCCATCGGGGCCGGCCTCGCCGACGATCGGGCTCTGCTGCACCTCAACCTGGAGCATGAACAGGTTGCCGACCGACTCTTCCTTGATCGCGTCCATCATCGCCGTGAAGAGCTCAAAGCCCTCGCGCTGGTACTCGACCAGCGGGTCTTTCTGGGCCATGGCCCGCAGAGAGATGCCTTCGCGCAGGTAGTCCATCTCATAGAGGTGCTCGCGCCACTTGGAGTCAAGTACCGAAAGGACCACTCGCCGCTCAAGCTCGCGGACTACTTCCGGGGTGAGCTCGACCTCGCGGCGGTCGTAGGCGTCCTGGGCATCCTGCTGGATTCGCGCGGTGAGGTTGTCCCCGGCCAGGTAAGCGCGCTCGCCGCCCTCTTCCTCGACGACCTGGTTGATCGTGACGCCGACGGGATAGAGGCGACGGAAAGCCTGCCAGAGCGCCTCGAGGTCCCACTCTTCCGCGAAGCCGGACGACGTCTCTGAGACCACGTAGTCGGCGATGACCTCGTTGATCATGCCGCGCACCTGCTCGTGCAGGTCCTCGCCCGCCAGCACCCGGTGCCGCTCGGCGTAGATGACCGTGCGCTGCCGGTTCATGACATCGTCGTACTTGAGCAGGTCCTTGCGGATCTCGAAGTTGAGCTGCTCGACCTGGGTCTGCGCCGACCTGATCGACCTCGTGACGGCCCTGTTCTCGATCGGGACCTCGGGACCGGCCTTGGCCCACTCAAGGAGCTGAGCGATCCTGTCGCCGTTGAACCTGCGCATCAGCTCGTCTTCGAACGACAGGTAGAACCGGGAAAGGCCAGGGTCGCCCTGGCGTCCTGACCGGCCGCGGAGCTGGTTGTCGATGCGACGGGATTCGTGCCGCTCGGTGCCGAGCACGTAGAGCCCGCCGAGCCCCACGACCTCCTCGTGCTCTTCGGCAACGTCGCGCTTGGCCTTCTCGACCGCCTCCGGCCAGGCCGCCTCGTAGTCTTCGGGGGTCTCGACCGGCGAGAGCCCGCGCTCATGGAGCTCAAGATCGGCCAGGAACTCCGGGTTACCGCCCAGCATGATGTCAGTGCCACGACCGGCCATGTTCGTCGCGACGGTCACGGCGCCCTTGCGGCCGGCCTGGGCCACGATCGTTGCCTCGCGCTCGTGGTGCTTGGCGTTCAGCACCTCGTGCCTGATGCCCTGGCGCTTGAGCATCCGGGAGACGACCTCGGACTTCTCGACGCTGACCGTTCCGACAAGTACCGGCTGCCCCGCCTCGTACCGCTCGGCGATGTCATCGACCAGGGCGTCGAACTTGGCCTGCTCCGTCTGGTAGACGACGTCGCGCTGGTCGTCTCTGATCATCGGCTTGTTTGTGGGGATCGATACCACGCCGAGCTTGTAAGTCTGGTGGAACTCGTTGGCTTCGGTCATGGCCGTACCGGTCATGCCGGCGATCTTTTCGTAGAGCCTGAAGTAGTTCTGGAGGGTGATCGTGGCGAGAGTCTGGTTCTCGTCCATGATCTTGACGCCCTCTTTGGCCTCGATCGCCTGGTGCATGCCGTCGCTGTAGCGGCGGCCGTGCAGGATTCGGCCGGTGAAGTCGTCGACGATCAGTACCTCGCCGCCCTGAACGACGTAGTCCTTGTCCCGCTTGAAAAGCTCCTTCGCCTTGATGGCGTTGTTGAGGAAGCCGACCAGGTGGGTGTTCGAATGGTCGTAAAGGTTCTCGATCCCGAGAGTGTCCTCGACGAGGGCTACTCCTGGTTCGAGGATGCCGACGGTCCGCTTCTTCTCATCCACCTCGTAATGAGCCGTCAGGTCCTCGTCGTCCCGCTTCCGGCGCATTCTCGGCACGATCTTGGCGAACTCGCTGAACCAGATGCTGTTCTGATCCGCTGGGCCGCTGATGATCAGCGGGGTTCGCGCCTCGTCAATCAGGATCGAGTCCACCTCGTCGACAAGGGCGAAGTAGTGCCCGCGCTGTACGCACTCCTCCTGTCCCCAGGCCATGTTGTCCCTGAGGTAGTCGAAGCCGAACTCGTTATTGGTGCCGTAGGTGATGTCGGCCGCGTACTGCCTGCGCCGCTCCTCAGGCTCCATGTCGGCGAGGATGACCCCGACCTCAAGGCCGAGGAACCGGTGGATCCTGCCCATCCACTCGGCGTCGCGCTTGGCAAGGTAGTCGTTCACGGTGACGACGTGCACGCCCTTGCCTGTGAGGGCGTTGAGGTAAGCGGCGAGCACGCCGGTGAGCGTCTTTCCTTCACCGGTCTTCATCTCAGCGATGTTGCCGAAGTGCAGCGCGCCGCCGCCCATCAGCTGCACGTCGAAATGACGCTGGCCGAGCGTGCGCTTCGCCGCTTCGCGGGTCGCCGCGAACGCCTCGGGCATCAGGTCGTCGAGCGAGGTCCCCTCGGCGTAACGCTCCTTGAAGTCCGTGGTCAGCGCGCGCAACTCGGCATCGCTGAGAGCCTCGTACTCCGCTTCGATGGAATTGACCTGCGCGACAATGCGCTGCAGCTTCCGCAGGATCTTGCCCTCGCCAGCGCGCAGGACCTTATCAATGATTGCTGGCACGTCTCGTCGGCTCCTCGCGGATCGTCTTCAGCTGGCCCCCGGCCAGTACAGCTCTTCGCCTGCCATGGTAGGCGAGATGGCGGCCAATGCCGAGCGGACCGGACTATGCGAGGGGCTGTCCGGCGGGCGCCAGCCCAACTCCAATAACATGCTAACGAAGACTAGCGGCTCGGCCCGTCCCGAGCGGGCCGCAGGAACCGCCGACAATGACAGTACGCAGGAGGAGCACCGCCATGGCTAACCAAGTGGACCCCGCCACGATGGGGGGCGCGGCGTCAGGCGGTGCCACCGCGCACGGCCAGGTTCTCGCCGCTGAAGACCACGGCTACGGCACCGTCGCCGCCACGACGAACGTCGCCCATCTCGGCCCCCACCCGCGCTTACCACGGCCGCAGGATCTCCTGGATCGCGGTATCGATCGTGATGGCCGGGTTCGTGATCGGGGGCCTGGCCCTCGTATTCGGGCAGCACGGCGCCATCTGGTGGCTGTTCTGGACCGGCGCCGCCGTGGCGGTTCTCGGACTGCTCGTCACGCTTGTCACCAACACTTTCGAAGACTGGTATTAAGCCGCCAATATGCCCTCATCGGGGTGACTGTCAGAGCCGCCAGCTACGCTGCGAGGCGTGGCGATCTCAAGTGTGGCCTCTCCTGAGCTGACGCTGACCCCCGACGAGGCGAGAGTCCTCACCCTGCAGGCTCAGGGGCTGGTCGGCGCACGGGCGCGCACGGGCGGCGTGCCCGCCATGCTGCGGAGGATCGGCGCGGTTCAGCTTGACACGATCAGCGTGCTGGCCCGATCGCACGAACTGGTCGCTTACGCGCGGCTTGGCGCCGTCGGGCGGGAGGCGGTCGAACGGGCGTACTGGCATCCGCGTTCGGCGGCCGCTTTCGAGTACTGGTCCCACGCCGCCTGCGTGCTGCCGGTCGATGAGTGGCCGTACTACTCATTCCGCCGTCGGGCCTTCGTGGCTCGGGGCAAGCGCTGGCACGAGAACCATCCTGGCGTCGCCGCTGAGATCCTGGCGAGGCTGAGGTCCGAGGGACCGCTGACCGCGACGCAGCTTGGCGGAGCGAAACGTGGTGGTCCCTGGTGGGACTGGTCGGACACCAAGATCGCGGCGGAGTGGCTGATCGACACGGGCGAGGCGATCTGCGTCCGCCGCATTGGCTGGCGCCGCGTTTACGACCTGCCCGAGCGCGTGCTCCCCGCCGAATTGCTCAAGGCTGATCCCACCGACGCCGAGTGCCTCATCCACCTGGCGGCCGGCACCGCCCGCGCCCTCGGCATCGCCACCAAGGCCGACCTTTCCGACTACCAGCGAGTGAGCAACTTCGGCAACGGCAGGAACGCGGCCGGACTCTCGGCGGACGAGGCGGCGGCCGCCGCCGGCCTGATCCCGGTCGAGATCAGCGGCGGCCGGGCGGGAACACCGGTGCCGGCCTGGGCCGATCCGGACGCGATCGCCAGCTTGCGTGAGCCACTCCCCGGCCGGCACCGCGTGACGTTGCTCTCGCCGTTCGACTCGCTCGTCTGGGACCGGAAGCGGACTCTGCGGATGTTCGGCTTCGAGCACAGCCTTGAGGCCTACGTGCCCCGCGAGAAACGGGTGCACGGCTACTTCACGATGCCGCTCCTCGCCGGCGGCCGGCTTCTCGGACGGGTCGACCCCGCGAGAGAAGGCCGCACGCTGATCGCCAGGCAACTCACGCTCGACACCGCGAAGGCCGCCGAACCAATGGCGCGGGCCCTCGTCGAGGCAGCTAGCTGGGTCAACTGCGACGACGTGCGCCTGGAACAGGTAAACCCGGTCACCCTCCGCCCCCGCCTGGAAGCCGCCCTAGCCACCGAACTGTCCTGAGCCGGCAGACCCGTCACGGGCGGTTAGTTTAGCTCGATGATTTTTTCGCGGACGGCGACCATGACGGCTTCCATGCGGGAGTGGATCTGGAGTTTCTCCAGGATGTTCCTTACGTGGTTCTTGACCGTGTTGTCGGAGATGAACAGTTCCTTGGCGATATCGCGGTTGTTCATTCCTCTCGCGACCAGCCTGAGCACCTGCATTTCCCGGTCGGTGAGCTTGGGTGCGGGCACCTGCTGCGGCGGTGCTTCAGCGTCGCGCTTGGCCAGGGTGGCGAACTCGGTGAGCAGTTTGCCCGCCATGGACGGGCTGATCAGTGACTGGCCGCCGTGTACCGAGCGGACGGCGTCGGCTAGGTCGTCGAGCGGGATGTCCTTGAGCAGGTAGCCGCTGGCACCGGCCCGGATCGCCTCGAAGAGATCCTCTTCTTCGTCGCTCATCGTCAAGATGATGATCTTAGCGCTGGGGACGACGGCCTTGATTGTCCGGCAGGCCTCGATGCCGCTGCTTCTCGGCATCTTGACGTCCATGAGCACCACGTCGGGGACGTACTCGCTAGCTTTGGCGATCGCCTCGGTGCCGTCGCCTGCCTGACCGACTACCTCGATGTCTGGCTCGGTGACCAGTACGATCTCAAGTCCACGGCGGAACAGCGCGTGATCATCGACGATCAACGTGCGGATGGGCTCCGGACGACGGCCAGGCTGCGACGCTATGTCACTTTCCGGGCTCACTGTCACCTTCCGTGCTCACAATAATGATAAGTGCCTTTCGTTGCCCGGAGCCAGGCCGGACCGCGGTGCACCGGGGTGTGGCACCGCGATCCGGCTGGTCACGTGAATTCAGCCCGACCGCGCCGATGATGCCTTGGGTCGCTGGCGAACTTGCCCGTCTCCGTTCGCCGCTGCCCCCTCGCTGCCGGAGACCGGCACCGGATCCTCGACCAGCCTAATAACGCCGTACTGGTAGCCACGCCGCCGGTACACCACGCTCGGCGTGCCCGAGTCGATGTCATGGAACAGGTAGAAGTCGTGACCGACCAGCTCCATCTCGAGCAAGGCCTGGTCAATCGCGATGGGGGTGCCGTGATGGAACTTCTCCCGGACCACGAGCGGCCCGTCCCCCTCGGCGCTAATCGCGACTACGCTCTCGGCGGAACTCCGATAGGCCGGCTCGCCCGCCGGCTCGCCGACGGCCGGCGAAGGGGGCGGCTCCTCCCCTGGCGCTCGCTGTGCGGGCAACTCCACGGTCTCGGGGACCATCAGTTGCTCTGGGTTCAGCCGATCAGAGGGCCGGCCGTGACTGCCGTGATGCCGCTTGCGCCGGTCCAGCGCGCGCCTGAGCCTGGAGTCCAGCTTGGCCAGCGCCAAGTCAAGGGCCGCGAAGCGATCTTCGGCCGCCGCTTCGGCCCTGATCGCGGGACCCCGCGAGACGATCGTCAGCTCAACCCGCTCTTTCTGGCTCGACTGCCTCGGGTTCCGCTCGACCGATACTTCCACATCTACCCTGATCGTCTTCTGGTCTAGCTTTTCGAGCTTCTCCAGCTTGGCCGTAGCCTGGTCGCGGAACCGAGCCGCCACGTCGGTTTGCCGGCCCTTGAAGGTTATTTCCATGACCTAAGCCCCCTTCCATCCGGTGTGGAAAGCAGCACCCGTCCGGCCGACCTGGTCTTCGACCCCACATCCGCCCGCTGAGAGCTTCGCAGCTTGTCAATGCCACTAACGCTCTTCTCTCGCACCACGGGACATCCGGACCCGAGGCTGAGGCAGGACTTACTTCTAAGCCGCACCGTGATCAGTCGACGGTTAGTCGCCTTACGTGGGCCGTTTCGCCTGCGGCTGGCATCGGCTTGCCGGCGCCGCCGCCCCGCTGCGGGGGTACGGCACCAAGCGCAACCACGGACCCGGACGGGTGCCACACCTTGACCGTAGTCCTGTCCAGCCCACCTGTCAGGAGCAGGGCAAGGACTCGATCAAGAAGACCAGGTCAGGATCGGGCTTATCCGGGATAGGTCGGCGAAGTCGCTCCGCCGATCTGGTGCCAGATTCCGCCGAGCTCACGGGCGACCTTCACCGCCGGCCCCTCGGGCCGGCCGTGCCGACGGCGACGCTCGTACCGTTCGCCGCGACCGACACCGAGTCCGCCGGCGTGGGAAGCTCCGTTGACTGGCCGCCGTTGAGCGGCACCTCGTATAGCGAGGTCTTCCCTGCCTTCTTGTCGAGCACGAGCAAATGATCTGAACCAAACCAGCTCAGCGCGATCGGGTCGGTGAGCTCAGGCCCCACCGAAAGAAACCGCTGGTTCTGCGCCAGGTAGATCAGGTACTTGCTCTTCTGGGTGATCGAGGTGACGAAGACTGAGGCGCCCTTCTTGCCGTGCTTGATGATCATCGCCACCCTGACGCCGTCCGGGGCTAGCCGCAGAGCCGCGAAGGTATCTGAAGGGGCGAGCGGTGCGGCGATCGCGATCGGCACGACTTGCAGGCCCTGCGCCGTCACCTGGATCCGGAACACGCCGCTGGCCGTGCTGACCCAGAGATAGCCGTTGCCGTCCCAGCTCAGCGACGTGCAAGCGGCCGTGATGGGCTGGGTGGTCACCGTGCTGCCGTAGCCGAGGTCGGCGATATAGACCGTCTTGCCCCGGCAGCCGGCAAAGATCGGCGTGCGCCGCGCGTAGTTGTTCGCCGGCGGCGAGACGGCGACCGCCGTCAGCGGTCCGCTTCCGAGCTTGGATGGCCTGACCTGCGTCGTGTAGGCGGGCGCGGTCTTGCTTGGCGGACCGGTAGCCGCGGCCGTGCTGATCATGTTGAAGTCAGGCAAGCCCGTCTGGCCCGGCATCTGGAAAAACAGCGAGCTACCCGCCTGGCCTGGTACCCAGCCCGCGAACTCAGACGGCAGCAGGTGGATGACTTTGCCGCCGATCTGCAAGCTGACCGACTGGATACCGCTCTCCGCCGAGTAAGGCGAGCTCGTGAGCGTCCACACGAGCTGCGCCTCCATCTGCTTCAGCCGCCGCGGGCTGACCCTGGCCGCCTTTCCCTGGAGGTCCACGATCACCTGGTTCGGAGCCTGCACCTGGGTAGGCAGCGTGCTGCCGGGCTTGAAGGCCGTGGTCACCGACCCGTGCAGCCAGTTCGACTCGGGGGGCGGAAGCGAGGTGAGGCCGTCCACCAGCGGCTGGACGCCAAGCGGCCCGCTCTGGTCGGGAATATAGACCGGAAACGGCACGAGCGTGTGCCGGGCCCCGACGGCCGGGAAGTAAAGATTGCGCGGCTGGTAGTCGCGCAGGAAGTCGGAATTCTCCAGGAGCAGGATGCCGTCGTCTTCCGGCTGGCCGGGCTTAGTGCTCTGGATCCCTGGTCCGGTAATGCTCGAGATGCGCCACTTTCCGTCGACCTGGACGAGCTCGAAGTCGTAGGCGTAAGGCCCGGGCTTCGACGACGCCCGGATGCTGCCCGCTTCCTGCGCGTTCGCGGAGACCAGCGTCGACAGACTCTGGCTGGTCACGGCCACCTGGGCGACCGCCTGACCTCCGGTGACGTGCGGCGGTTGCTGGATCGGCTCAATCGCGGGCGTGGCGTCGATGACGGTCGCCGCCGGGGTAGGGTGCCAGTTCTTCGCGTAGCGCCTGGTCAGGAATTTTCGCGCGATGCCAAGCGAGTTCGGCTTTCCGTCCCAGGTCGCTCCGGTCGCGGCGAGGAAGCCGCTGACGATCTGCTGCGGCATCCACTGCAGCCCAGGCGGCACCGGCTGAAGCCGGACGCCTTGCTGCGTCGCCCCTGGTGCGTCAGGAAGCGTGCCCGCGTCGTTGACCGTGCCAACCGTAGGCAAGTTCACGCACCCGCCAAGCAGCACGACCGCGACCGCCGCGGCGGTCAGTGCACCAGCCCGCCGCTTCACTGACGCTCCTCAGCCGGCTCAAGCGAGAGATCGCCATTCAGCTCGCCCCGCCGGTGCGGGATCAGCCCGTCCAGGCCGGCCAGGTCAGGCCGGAGCGGCAGCGGAGACCCGATGATCTCGGCTCCCACCGTTCTCGGCAGGGTCAGCCTGAACACCGAGCCGTGCCCTGGCAGGCCCCAGGCCTCAAGCCAGCCTCCGTGCAACCTGGCATCCTCGAGCGCGATGGCGAGGCCGAGGCCGGTACCACCGGTAGTACGGGCCCTGGCCGGGTCCGCCCGCCAGAACCGGTCGAAGACCAGGGTCTCCTCCCCTGGAGCAAGGCCGACGCCGTAGTCGCGCACGGTCACTGCGACCGCACCGCGATCGGCCGCCGAACTGACCACCACATCTCTGCCTTCCCCGTGCTCAACGGCGTTGACCAGCAGGTTACGCAGGATCCGCTCCACTCGCCTGCGGTCCACCTCGGCTACGCATGGCTCGGCGGGCAGCCGGAACTCGATCTTCGCCCCGCGCCGCTCGGCCAGCTGCTGCGCGATGTCAGCCGAATTCCGCACCAGGTCACATACGTCCACGGGCTCAGCGTCAAGCGTCGCCACGTTGGCGTCGTACCTGCTGATCTCCAGCAGTTCGACCAGCAGCGACTCGAACCGGCCAAGCTGGCTATTCAGCAGCTCGGCCGACCGTTTGGCCTGCGGTTCGAGGTCTTCCCTGGCCTCGAAGAGCAGGTCGGAGGCCATCCTGATCGTGGTCAGCGGCGTTCTCAGCTCGTGGCTGACGTCGGAGACGAACTGGCGCTGCACGGAGGACAGCTCCTCGAGCTCGCGCATCTTCTCCTGCAAGCTGGCGGCCATTTCATTAAAAGAGGTCGCCAGCGCCGCCACCTCGTCATTGCCGTGAACCATGAGCCGCTCATCCAGCTTGCCGGTTGACAGCAGCTGAGCACCCTGGGCGGCCCTGGCGACCGGCACCACGACCCAGCGGGTCAGCAGCCAGGCGATCCCGGCCAGCAGGAAGACCAGCGCGAAGCCGGCGAGGACCAGCCCGCGCAAGATCACGGACAACTCGGACTGCAGTTGCGTCAGCGGGAAGAAGTAGTAGAGCGTGTACCCGCTGCCGAACGGGGCGGCGAACAGCAGGCCAGAGGTCTGCGGGCTGTTGGCGTTCGGGTAAGGCATCCGCGCGTACTCGAAGACCTGAGCGCCGCCGCGGGCGGTGACGAGCTTCCTGACCTTGAGCGGCACGTAGTTCACCGGCAGGTTCGCATACGCGTATTTCCAGAAGTCCGGGTAGACGGGCCGGTCTACCTCGACCGCGATCCCGTATTCGTCGGCCGGGTTGTCACCGACCGGCTGCAGGCTGCTCACCACGCCATCCATGAATTGCTTGGCCTTGGCCCCCGGCCGTACCGACGCGGCCGGCAGTGATGCCGCGAACGTCAGCCCGTTCGAGGCCTGGGTAGAGGCCTGCGCCTCCTCCTGGCGCAGCAGGTTGGCGGTGATCTCCTGCATCAGGAAGAAGCCGAGCAGCGACACGACGATCGCCGAGGCGACCAGGGTCGTGCTGACCACGCGCAACCGCAGCGAACTGCCCCAGCGCCACCTCGCCCGCGTCAGCAGCGAACTGGCCTGCCCTGGAGCCTGCCAGGCGGTGCCGGCGACCCGCCGCCAGCCAGGACCGTGCAGGTCAGGCCCAGGCCGACCTGGCCTGCTGTGCCGGTCGAGCCGACCCGGCCGGCCAAGCCGCCCGGTGCCGCGCGTCCGCGTCGCAGAACGAGCGCTCTCACTCCCGGACGCTGAGGCTGTCATGCTCGTCTAGCCCGTCAGCCAGGCCCGGCCTTATACCCGACGCCGCGCACGGTCACCACAATGTCCGGCCTCTCCGGGTCCCGCTCGATCTTGGCCCGCAGGCGCTGCACGTGGACGTTGACCAGGCGTGTATCCGCCGCGTGCCGGTAACCCCAGACCTGCTCGAGCAGCACTTCCCTGGTGAACACCTGCCGCGGCTTGCGCGCCAGGGCGACCAGGAGGTCGAACTCGAGCGGAGTCAGGCTGATCGGCTCGCCATCGCGCTTCACCGAGTGCCCCGCGACGTCGATCGTGACGTCTCCGATCGACAGCATTTCCGGCGCCGGATCATCGGTACGGCGAAGCCTGGCCCTGACCCGCGCGACGAGCACCTTCGCCTGGAACGGCTTGACGATGTAGTCATCCGCCCCTGACTCGAGCCCGAGCACGACGTCGACCGTGTCGCTCTTCGCGGTCAGCATCACGATCGGGACACCCGACTCGGCCCTGATCTGACGGCACACATCGATGCCGTCGATTCCCGGCAGCATCAGGTCAAGGAGGATCAAGTCAGGCTTTGTCTCCCTGAATGCTTCAAGCGCCCGGTCTCCGTCGGCGACAAACGTCGGCTCGAAACCTTCGCCACGCAAGACGATCCCGAGCATCTCCGCCAGAGCTGCGTCATCGTCGACGACTAGCACGCGACCTTTCATAATCCCCATCGTTCCATGGAATCTGCGGCCCGGAGCCAGCAGCGTGTAGGCGAACACCGGCAATACGGCCTGCAGAAGGAGTCCGCCGGTCGTATTGCTACGCATCCGCACCCAGAACACGCAGATTACCCCGTGTGACTGGATGCACAACGCCACGCTCCGTGACAATCGCGGTCACCAGATCGGGCGGTGTCACATCAAATGCCGGATTATAGGCATCGCTGCCGGCCGGTGCGATCGGCTGCCCGGCCAGTTCGGTCACCTCGCCAGGCGACCGCTCCTCGATCACGATAGACCGGCCATCGGTGGTGCCGAAGTCAACCGTGGAAACCGGCGCGACCACGATGAAAGGAACCCGGTGGTGCCGGGCGAGCACGGCGAGCGAGTAAGTGCCGACCTTGTTGGCGACGCTGCCGTCGGCAGCGATCCGGTCGGCGCCGACCGCGACCAGGTCAACCTGGCCCGCCGCCATCAGTCCCGCGGCGGCCGAGTCGGCGAGCACCCGGTACGGGATGCCAGCCCGGCTGGCCTCCCAGGCGGTGAGCCGCGCGCCCTGGAGCAGCGGCCTGGTCTCATCCACCCAGAGCATCGCGAGCCTCCCCGCGCGGTGCGCGGCCCTGATCACGCCGAAGGCCGTCCCCTCGCCGGCTGTGACCAGCGCGCCGGTATTGCAGTGAGTCAGGATCCTGGCCCCGTCAGGCACCAGCTCAAATCCGTGCTTCGCCATTTGCTCGCACGCCCGGCGATCAGCCTCCGCGATAGCCAGCGCTTGCTCCAGGGCAGCTTGCGCAGCGGAATTATTGGCCGCCAAAAAACCACCAGCTGGCAGTGCCCGTGAGTAGGCCTCTAGTGCCAGCCTGGTACCCCAGGCAAGGTTGACGGCAGTCGGCCTGGCCAGGCTGATCTGCGCGGCGGCAGCGGCCACGTCGTCGCCCCGAGCCGCCGCCAGCGCGACCCCGAACGCGCCCGCGATGCCGAGCAGCGGTGCCCCGCGCACGGCCAGGCGCCGGATCGCGTCGATCAGCGAGGGAACGTCGGCGCACCGCAGGACCGATTCGACCTGGGGCAGCCTGGTCTGGTCAAGCAACTCGATCGCCGGGCCCGCAGGCGGGTCAACCCACCGGAATACAGAAATGCTCACCCTCGCAGTCTGTGCCATCGGCCCCCCGGACGTCACTAGCGGGGCGACCGCACTGCGGATTATGCGAGTATGGGCGATGGTCGCCTGGCGCGGTGCTCACCGCACGGGTCCGGGGATCGATAAATACAGGAGAGGACAATGACCGACACACCGGGGGCGCAGCCAGCGCCACAGCTCCGGCCGTTCGGAGTCGGTGACATTCTTTCCGGTACCTTCACCCTGATCAGGCAAAATCCGCCGGCGACCGTAGGACTTGTCGCTATTGGCACCGCTGTCGGCGCGGTACTCGCCATTTCCCTGGTTCTCGCCACTCGCAATACGACGGCGGCGCCGGTAGTGGCCAACCTGGCCGGTTACGTGCTTGATACCGCGATTGCGACGGTCTCAGGAGCGGTCATCGCCGCGCTTGGCGAAGGCCTGCTCGGCCGCAGGATTACCGTCCGCGAGGCGTTCAGGCGCTCGAGGGCGGGCTGGGTGCTGCTTACCTGGCTTGTTTACTCGGTGATCGTCACCCTCATCTGGGCGGTGCCGCTGATCCTGCTTTCCGGGTTCGGGGTACTGCTCGGGCTGCCGCTGTGGGTGTGGCTGGGAATCATGCTCAGCTTGATCTTCCCGGTCGTCGTGCTTGAACGGCGCAATCCGTTCGCGGCGATCGGCCGTTCCTGGCGACTTGTCTATGGCAGCTTCTGGCGTTTCTTCGCGATCTTTATCTTGCTGGCACTGGTGACGGCCGCCCTGTTCCTCATCGCGGTGCTTTTCGTCACGCTGGTCACTGGGTTCGGCATCGCCCTGCTCCGCGAGCACGGCAAGCTGGAAAGCCCCGGCCTGGTCTGGGTTATCACCATAATTGTCTTCGCGCTCGCGCTTGTCTCGCTCGTCGCGCCGATGTGGCTTGCCCTCATTTGCCAGCTGTACACCGACGTGCGGATGCGCCGTGAGGGCCTGGATCTCATGGTGCGGCTGCCACCCTGGCGCGGCGGCGAGGCCGGAACCGAGTTCGCGGCGACGGCGCGGGCAGTGCCGCCCCCAGCGCCTGGGCCTGAAACCGGGCCTGCGCCATGACCGGAGCCGGGCCAGGTCCGCTTATCGGCCGGGTGCCTGCCCAGAAACTGGCCAGGCGGGAACTCGCCCAGCTGGCGAAGCTTCCGCTCTGGCAGCGGCTGCTCAACGACCTAGGTCACCTGCTCGGTGGCAGCGGCAACGCGGTCCCGCGCGGCTGGTTCGGTGTCGGGGTATTCGCGATCCTGGCCGTGGGGCTGATCGCGGTCGTGATGACCTGGACCAGGCCAAGGGCCGAGCGGCGGGCGCGCGGCGGCGGCGTGCTCGGCGGGAAGGCCAGGTCGGCCCGAGAGTACCGGGCCGAGGCTGAGCGGCTGGCTGGCGCCGGTGATTACAGCCGGGCGATCGTCGAAGGCGTCCGTGCCATCGCGGCCGAGTTCGAGGAACGCGGGATCCTGCTGGCCAGGGCGGGACGGACGGCGAACGAAGTGGCCGCCGAGGCCGGGGCCGAGCTGCCGGCGCTTGCGGCAGAACTTGGCACCGTGACGCGGCTGTTCGACGATGTGCGGTACGGCGACCGGCCAGGCACCGTTGCCGGGTACGAGCTCGTCAGCCGGGTTGACGCGCTGGTGCGCACCACCAGCCCGGCGAGCGCGAAGCAAGCCGATGCGGACGAGGGCAGCCAGGGACCTGGTCAGCTGGCGGTGCCGCGATGACCGCGGCCGTACTTCCCGCGCCTGGTACGGGGCTGGTCAGGGCCTGGCGGGGCAGCTGGGTGCCGCTTACGCTCCTCGCTGTCATTGTGCTTGGTGTGGTGCTCGGGGGGCTCGTGTTCGCGACGCCGCCCAAGTCCAATGCCTACCTCGATCCGGCTGACGGCACGCCCGACGGGGCCAAGGGCCTGGCCCAGATCCTGGCCGATCGCGGCTATCACCTCGACGAGGTGTACAGCCCGGCCCGAGCGCTAGCGGCCATCGGGTCAACCGGCGGCGCCACGCTGGTGATCACGAGCCCTTCGCTGCTCACCGCCGGTCAGCGCCAGCAACTCGCGCAGGCCCGAGCCGACCTTGTCCTGATCGGGCCGGCACGGCTTCGTTGCGCATGCTCGCTCCCCTGGTGCACGTGGCGAACCCGCAAGCGCCGTTCGCCGGGGCCGCCGAACCTGCCTGCGCGCTGGCCGGCGCCCGGCTGGCCGGGACCGTGATCGCCGGCGGGATCACTTACCGCGCCTTCGGTCAGGCGACTGGCTGCTATCCGGTACGCGGGAACCCATCGCTGGTCCGGTACTCAGCGTCCGGCCGCACGCTGACCATCCTGGGCACTGGCCTGCCGCTCAGCAACGCCTATCTCGGTCAGGAAGGTAACGCCGCGCTCGCGCTCAACCTGCTCGGCGCGCACCAGCAGATCGTGTGGCTCACCCCTGAACCCTTCGTCGCCACCGGCCTGACGCCTGGCCAGCCGGGCGAGCCGGCGCCCCCGCTGGTTCCGGCGATCGCCTGGCTGGTAGTGCTGCAACTGGCCGTCGCCCTGGTACTCGCCGTCATCTGGCGGGCGCGCCGGTTCGGGCCGCTGATCACCGAGCGGCTGCCCGTCGTGGTGAGGGCATCGGAAACGGTCGAGGGTCACGCCCGGCTCTACCAGGCCAGGAGGGCAAGGGACCGAGCCGCCGCGACGCTGAGGGAAGCGATGCTCGGCCGGGTAAAACCGCTGCTCGGGCTGCCACCTAGCGCCCCCGCTGAGGCAGTTGTCCCCGAACTGGCGGCCCGGTCAGCCCGGTCAGAAGACAACATCAAGGCGATCGGCTATGGCCCGCCGCCCGCCTCCGATCTTGAACTGATCCGGCTGGCCGATGATCTTGACGAACTGGAGAGAGAGGTACGCGCGCCGTGATTGTCAGAGACGACTACCAGCCGGACCAGCCCGAGCCCGGCCAGCCCGAGCCCGGCCGGACGGCCGCGGGCGGTACCGGGCCGCGGGCCGCCCTTGCCGCCGTCCGCGCCGAGGTGGGCAAGGCCGTGGTCGGTCAGGATTCGGTCGTCACCGGCCTGCTCATCGCGCTGATCTGCGAAGGGCACGTGCTGCTTGAAGGCGTACCTGGCGTCGCGAAGACGCTGCTGATCAGGTCCCTGGCCGGGGCGCTCTCCCTCGACGGCAAGCGACTGCAGTTCACGCCCGACCTGATGCCAGGCGACGTGACCGGTTCCCTGATCTACGACGCGAGAACGGCGGCGTTCGAGTTCAGGGCCGGACCGGTCTTCACTAACCTGCTGCTGGCCGACGAGATCAACAGGACCCCGCCGAAAACGCAGGCCGCCCTGCTCGAGGCGATGGAGGAACGGCAGGTGTCGGTGGACGGCCAGCCGCACCCGCTGCCGGTTCCTTTCTGCGTCGCCGCTACCCAGAACCCGGTGGAGTACGAGGGCACTTACCCGCTGCCTGAGGCGCAGCTTGACCGCTTCCTGCTCAAGCTGACCGTGCCTTTGCCGGAACGAGCCGACGAGATCGCGATACTTGACCGGCATGCGGCCGGCTTCGATCCGCGTGACCTGCGCGCGGCCGGCATCCGGCCGGCGGCCACACCAGCCGATCTCGCGCAGGCCAGGGACGCGGCGAGGCGCGTCAGGGTCGCTCCCGAGGTGACCGGCTACATCGTGGACCTCTGCCGGGCCACCCGGACGTCGCCCTCGCTTCAGCTCGGCGTCTCCCCGAGAGGGGCGACGGCGCTGCTGGCCACGAGCCGGGCCTGGGCGTGGTTGTCCGGGCGCGATTACGTGACCCCCGATGACGTGAAGTCGCTGGCCAGTCCGACAATGCGGCATCGGGTGCAGCTAAGGCCAGAGGCCGAGCTTGACGGCGCGACCGCCGATGGCGTGCTGGCCGGGCTGCTCGCGACGGTCCAAGTGCCGCGATGATCCTCACCGGCCGGGCCGCGCTCGCCGCCGCCGGCGGCGCCATCGTGGTGCTCTTGTTCGGCACCGGGCTCGCGGTGCTGCTCGTCGACGCTGTCCTGGTCGTCTTGATCGTGGCCGACCTGGTACTCGCGGCCAGCTTGCGGCCGGTCGCGGTGACGAGGTCTGGTGACACCAGGGTGCGCCTTGGCCAGGCCGGCACGATCACGCTGACCGTTGCCAACAACGGCAGGCGCAGGCTCCGCGCCAGGCTCAGGGACGGCTGGCGGCCAAGTGCGGGCGCCGCCCCGGCCCGTGCCCTCGCCTCCGTGCCCGCTGGCAGGCGGATCACCTTGACCACGACGCTCATCCCGGTCAGGCGCGGCGACATTACCGCAGGCCAGGTCACCATCAGGTCAATCGGCCCGCTCGGGCTCGCGGGCAGGCAGCGCAACCTCTCCGCGCCGTGGTCGGTCAGGGTGCTGCCCGCGTTCCTTTCCCGCAAGCACTTGCCAGGCCAAGCTGGCCAGGCTGCGCGAACTCGACGGCCAGCACCGGTCGCTGATCAGGGGTCAGGGCAGCGAGTTCGACTCGCTCCGCCCCTACGTCCTCGGTGATGACGTCCGGTCGATCGACTGGCGATCCTCGGCGCGCCGCGCTGACGTGCTCATCCGCACCTGGCGCCCGGAGCGGGACCGCCGGGTCCTGATCGTGCTCGACACCGGCCGCGGATCGGCCGGCCGGATCGGCGGGATTACCAGGCTGGACGCGTCCATGGACGCGGCTCTCCTGCTCGCCGCCCTGGCGGTGCGAGCCGGCGACCGGGTCGACCTGATCGCCATTGACCGCAAGGTCAGGGCCAGGGTCGTCGGCGAGGGCCGCAACGAGGTACTCGCGGCCATCACCAACGAGCTCGCCTTGCTCGAGCCAGAGCTGACCGAGCCCGACCTGACCCTGATGGCCGCCGCCGCCCTCGGCATCGCGCGGCAGCGCTGCCTGGTCGTGCTGATGACCGACCTGAACCCGGCTTCGATCAAGCAGGGTCTGCTGCCGCATCTGCGGTCGCTGTCCACGCGGCACCACGTCCTGATCGCGGCCGTCGCCGACCCTAAGACGGACCAGATGATCAGCGACCGCGGCAGCACGGCCGCTGTCTACAACGCCGCCGCCGCCTTGCGCGCGCAAGCCGCCAGGGCCGAGGTAAGCGCCCTGCTGCGAAGGCACGACGTCGACGTAGTCGACGCCACGCCCGAGGACCTCCCCCCGGCCCTCGCCGACGCCTACCTAGACCTCAAGGCCGCCGGCCGCCTGTAGCGAAGCTTCCGCCCGCTCCGGCCTGGCAGCTGCCGCTGCCCAATCCGGGTATACCGCCCGAATCGACAGGGCGCCCCCCAACGATGTCCCACGGATGCGGCTCTGGCTCACATTTCGTGATGGTAACGACGGGCATGGATAGAACGGGCTGATGTTCAGGGTCAAGTGCCTCCAGGTGACACCGGGACAGGCCCGTACAAGCCGCAAAACCGGTAAATCGCCCACGCAGGCCGCCCGGAGCGGCCCGGGGCCGGCCCGGGCGGCCCGGGGCTGGCCGGCGGCTACGGCGAAACGGGCAGATCCGCGCGGCGAACCGCAACGATGGGCCATGGGTGCGTTTCCGTGGGAGTGAGGCGGGTCTCGTGGGTCTTGCTGAAGAGGCGGGGGCACTTTGCCATGGTTTTTACGGGGGTAAAGTGCCCCTGCCTCGCGGGGCGGGACGGCGGGATGCGCCGAATGCCCGGAATGCCGTGATATCCGGGCGGGATCGGCCGGCGACACGGCTCCTTCCGGATCATGCGGAGGAGCCGACCAGAAACTCACTCCAGCGGAAACCCACCCATGGGCCATGGGTGCGTTTCTGGTGGAGTGAGGCGGGTCCGGGACGGTCTTGCCCGAGCAGCGGGGGCACTTCGGGGTCGCTATAACGACCGCGGGGTGCCCCCGGTGTCAGCGGCCGGGGGCGGCGGGCTGCCCTGGATGCCGGGAATGCCGGGAATGCCGGTGGAGGCTGAGGCGGGAAGGGCTGGAGGACCGGTTCCGTCCGGGCCGCGCCGAGGAGTCGACCAGAACTCACTCCCACGGAAACGCACCCATGGGCCATGGATGCTGTCCGGCCGGGGGCGGTAACCGCAACGATGGGACATCGTTACTGGGGGAACGACATCCATGGGCCATCGTTGCTGCTGCGGCGGGGGTCGGCGGCTCCCTGCCCGGTTTGCCGAGCCGGGGGCCGGACGGCCCGAGCCCGGACCACCGTTAGCTTCACGAAATGTGAGCCAGAGCCACGGATGCTGTTCCTTACCGACCTATTCACCGCAACGATGGCCCGTGGGCGTTTCCCTGGGAGTGACGAGCGACAGTCGGTCGTGGAGTCGCTGTCGGCCAGGCCGGGCAGTCGGGCGATATGGACGATTTGAGTCAGTCCAGAAAGTGAACCCGTGGTAAGCCGCCTTAGCCCGGCGACTTACCACGCTTTACCTGGCGGCCGCAGATCGTTATACGTGGTTTACACCTATATTTTCTGAGCTAAAACGTGGTAAGTCCCGGCCACCGGGCGACTTACCACGGGTTCACTTTCTGGACGCACTCCGGGCCGGGCCGCCGTGGACGAAACCCTCACGGGCTAACCCCGCGAACCAGGCATTAGGCCGCATACCGGTCGGGAGTGGGCTCATGGGCGGGGCGGAGCCCTCGCGATGGCACGACGCGGGCGTCCGGGGACGGTCTGGAGCCCCGGCGTTGTCCCGGCGCTGGGGCCAGGGCACCTGCGCAGGGACGACGATGGGCCTGCGGCCCAGGTCGGCTGAAGATCAACTTCAGCCGGCCTGTAAGCAGGCATGGTGCGGTTGTCCCGACGCGGTCGCGGTGACTGGTGTGACTGGTGGGTTTCGGTGGACCGGTCCGGGTGGTCTTTCGTTCCCATTGAGCCCGCCCGCGAGGGGTCGCATGCCGCTGCCGCTACGGCGGCTTAGCCGACGACCGGGAGAGTGTCCGGGGCCTCGATGATGTCGCCGGTTTCCCCGGCGGCGGCCGCGCGGCGGCCGAAGATGATGACGTAGCTGAGGAACGCGGCTTCCGCGATGGCACCGATGCCGATCCTGGCCCAGGCGGGTAGCGGCGAGGGCGTCACGAAGGCCTCGATCAGGCCAGAGGTCAGCAGCACGAACACCAGCCCGATCGCGACCGTGAACATGGCCCGGCCCTCGGCGCCGACGGCTTCGAACCTGGAACGCGGCCCAGGGTCGATGACGGCCCAGCCGAGCCGCAGGCCGACCCCGGCGGCCAGGAACACGGCTGTGAGCTCGAGCATCCCGTGCGGGAGGATCAGGGTCCAGAATTCGCCCGAACGGCCGTAGGCGGCCAGCAGGCCGCCGTCGATGCCGATGTTCAGTGCGTTGGCGTAAAGGAAGTAGAGCACGGGGATGCCGAGCAGCAGGCCAAACGTGACTGACTCAGCGGCGAGAAGCGCGTTGTGGGTCCAGACCTGGGCCGCGAAGGACTGCGCGTCGTAGGTCGAGTAGTAGTGCCTGAACTCGTGGGTTACCAGCCGCCTGGCACCGGCTCCTGGAAGCAAAGACGCCTGGAGCGCGGGCGAGCTGGCGACCTCACGGCCGACTAGCACGGACACCAGGATGGTGCCGAGCGCGCTGCCGAGCCACCACCATCTGGCGCGGTAAGCGGCGGCGGGAAACGAGATCGTCACGAACCTGGTGACGGCGCCGAGGGACGATGACTGAGCCCCGGTCACGACCGCCCGCGCCCTGGCGAGCCGGCTCGACAGCCCGGCGGCAAGCGCCGGGTCAAGGCCGGCCGCCTGTACCGCGGAAAGCTGCGCGGCCGTGGCCTGATAGAGCGAGACGAGTTCGTCGATCTCCGCGCCCCGCAGGCGGCCACGCCGCCTGGTGAGCTGGTCGAGCCTGGCCCAGTCCGCGCGATGTTCGGCCACGAACACGTCAACGTCCACGCCTGGAGACTACAGCCTTGATAAGTCGATATCCTTGGCCAGGCTTGAACCGACAAAACCAGCCCGGAGGTACCGGCATGGCCGAGGTAGTGACCGGCGAAGCCGTTGTACTTGACCTGGCAGTAGCGAGATTTCCTAACCGCATACTCGCCGAGATGATTGACATCGCGGCCCAGTTGGCGGCGATTAGCTTCATTGAGGGCGCCGTCTTCGGAGCGGCCGCGCGGCACCTCAATGCGGCATCGGCGGCGGCACTCTGGCTGGTTGGCTACCTCCTGATCATTGTGGCCTATCCGGTAACCTTCGAGACGCTCAGCCGGGGCAAGACGCTGGGAAAGCTTGCCCTTGGCATCAGGGTGGTCAGTGACGACGGCGGCCCGGAACGATTCAGGCAAGCCCTCGTTCGCGCGCTCGCCGGGGCGTTCATCGAGATCTGGCCCCCGGTCTCGCTAATCGGCATGCCGATCGGCCTCACCACTTCGATGGTGTCAGCGAAGGGCAAGCGGCTCGGCGACCTGTTCGCGGGCACGTTCGTCATCCAGGAACGAACCCCGCGACGGCCAGAACTGGCGCCTGCCTACACCTACATACCGCCGCCGCTGCTCGAATGGGCACACCACGTGGAGCTTTCCCGGCTGCCGGAGCAGACGGCCGCCGCAGCGAGCAGTTATCTGCGCAGGTTCCCCCAGTTGCGGCCGGCCGCGCGGATCAGCATCGGCATGGCGATCACCAGCGAGGTCTTCGGATACGTTAGCCCACCGCCGCCGGCAGGCACCCCGGCCGACATTTACCTGGGCGCCATTCTCACCATCCGCCGTGCGAGGGACCAGGCCAAGCTCGCCCGGGCGGCCGAAGTCGCCCAGCCGACCTTCCCCGGCCAGCCCGCACAGCCAGGCCAGCCCGCGTTGGGCGGCCGCCCCTGGCCGGCCGCCCAGCCCGCGTGGCCCGGCCAGCCCCCGCAGCCCGGCCAGCCCCCGCAGGCCGGCCAGCCCGGGTCGGCTGCCCAGCCCGCGTGGCCGAGCAGGCCCGCTACCGGGAACTGGGGGCCGGGGAACACTGAGGCCGCGCCGATCGAAGACGCCGCCCCGGCGATGATAAGTACTGAGTCCGCCTGGCCCACTGACCAGGACGAACCGGCGAATCCCGAGGACACCGAGCCAGAAAGCTCAGAGAATCCGCCTGAGGACTACGGATTCGCCAAGCCCTTCTAGCCATCCATCCGCTGACACGACGCATCGCAGCCGTCGATCGGATCTTGGCAGGGCGCGCCCCAGCGTCGTCCCTGGGATGGGGTCTTGGCGCCACCGCCCGGCAACGACAACGATGGGACATCGATGCTGCTCAGCCAGGTCAGGCAACCGCAACGATGGCCCATCGATGTCGTTCCCGCCGCTACGATGGCCCATCGTTGCGGTTATCCGCCCCGGCCGGACAGCATCCATGGCCCACCGTTGCGGTTCGTTGCGCGGATATGCCCCCTTCGCCGTTGCCGCCGGCCAACCCAAGGGCCGCCCGGCGGCCAGGAGATCCACGGCCGGCGCCAGCTCGGGCGATTTGCCGGTTCTGCGGCTTATCCGGGCGGTGCGGGTCAGGTACCCCCACCGCCCCGTGGAAGGTCTTGAAAGACGGGCAGGAGAGGCTACGGCCCGGCATCGGCCAGCAATTCGGGCTGTGCTGGCTCCAGTTGGAACGGCTTGACCAGGTCAGCGGTTGCCGTCGCGGCCACGGTTAGTCCAAGATCAACGGGGATGTCCCGCAGCGAGTAATGCTGCTGGCCGGCGGCGGTCGTCGCGGTCAGCGTCATCAGTCCTACCCGGCGCTGGAACCAGGTCTGCCTGATGCGCCAGCCGATGATCGCATCAGTTCCGATGATGCTGCGCCGCCTCGCGAAGCTGCCCGCCCTCGTCACCAGCCACTCGCCCGACAGGCGGTGCCCGAGATTGCGGTACCTGTCGGTCGCGATGACGGCGGCCGCCGGGATGAGCAGGAAGGAGCCGATCCACACCCAGGCGGGACCCTGCCTTATCCAGGTCGCGGCGCCGATGCCGGCGATCAGCAGGCAGGCGGCGGTCAGGGCACGAAAGTACCGGCGGCGCAGCGCGGCCGGACCGTGCCGGAGCAACGGGCCGATGGTGAGCTCGGCCGGAACGCCGAGCAACTGGCTGGCGACCTGGTGCGCCACTTGGCGCGGGGCGGGCGGGCAGAGCACGGAACCCTCGTGCTCGGCACCCTGTCCTACCCGGAGTCCGGTGGTGATCGCGCTGCATTTGGCCCCGCCAGCGGCACGCAGCAGCAAAGGCTCGCTGATCTCGACGCCGCGCAGCCTGCTCAGCGAGATCGTCGTCGCCCTGATCGACAGCAGTCCCCTGGTGATCCTGACATTGCCAGCGCCGTACTCGGCGAGGCGGAAGTTCCAGTAGACCGCGACGTAGCCCATCAGCGCGATCAGCACGTAACCCGGCACCGCGAACGCGGCGCCGACGCCGATGCGCTGCACGATGCTGAGCGCGGCGAAGTCGCCTACTACAAGCTTGACCGGGCCGGTCGCGGCCAGGTTGACGTTAGCGGCGTTGCTGATCTGCACGACCGAACCGAACAGCACGCCAAGTACCACAAGACCGGTCATGGTCAGCGGCGCGAACCGCAGCCAGCTCAGCCGCAGCCTGACGATCTCATCGTCGGCGGAACTCGCGCTGACCTCGGCCTGGCGGACGCCGGCCGGTTCCGTGCTCGCTCCCGTCGCCGCGGCGAGCAGCATCATCCGAAGCGACTCGGCGTCGGCCCTGGTGAGGCCGTCCAGATGGAGACTCTGGCCGGACCTGTAGTCGTTGCGCCCGGTGCCGATGCTGACCCAGCAGACGCCGACGACCCGGTGCAGCGGGTGCGCGGTCACGTCCACGGTCCTGATCCGGTCCCTGGCGACCGAGAGCACTTTCTGGTTCAGCAGGCCCCGGCGCACGTAAATCCGTTCGTCCGTGATCCGGTACCTGGTGGTGATCCAGTGCACTACCCCGGTCACGACCGCCGCCGCGGCCGCGAGAACGCCCCAGATCACGTCGCTGCCGGCCCGTGAGTGCAGGATGAGCAGCCCGGCCAGCAGCGGAAGCAGCCGGACCAGGTCGGTCAGCGGCCGCACGACCAGGCTTCGCGGGCTCAGCCGCAGCCACTCAGAACTGCCATCGGTGAACCCGCCGGGCGTGCCCGTCACGTGGCATCTCCCGGCGTCCGGCCGGTCGCGACCGCGAGCTGATCGATCAGCACGTCGGCCAGTTCACGGTCGAGGCCGTGGATGCGGACAGGACCGGCGGCTGAAGCTGTGGCCGCGGTGACGTTGGCCAGGCCGAAGATCCGCTCGCCGAAGGACCGGTGACTGTCGATGGTCTGGATCCGGCTGATCGGCGCGATCTGCCAGTGCACGGAAAACCAGCCCGACCTGGTGTACAGGGCCTGATCAGTGACCTCCCAGCGGTGCACGCGGTACCGCCAGCGCGGCATGATCGCCGCGTGCGCGGCTTCCGCGATGAAGGTCAGGCCGATCACGTACGTCCAGACCAGGGAGAACCCGCTGGCGGCAGCGGCGATGCCTGCCTCGGCCAGCAGGACGGTCACGCCACCAAGGACCGCCCTCGCGGTCCAGTAGCTGATGGCCCGGCGGCTCACCCGATTCGCCGGCACCCGCAACCCAGGCAGCATTGGCCGGGCCGTGCGCTCGGTCGTCATACCTCTAGGGTGCCATTAGCCGGCGAGTGCAGAAAATGATTCGCGCATTAATACATGACATTTGCTGCGCAATTCTCGACAACGGCGCAGGTCAGCTCCCTTGTCGCCAAGACGCCAGGTAGTCCTGCTGTACGCGGGTCAGCGTATCGATCCTGGCGCCTCGTGCGGACAGGGTCAGGTCAGCGACGCGGATATCGATCGAGGCCGGGATCGGGTGGACGCCGGCGGTCAGGCCGGCATCGCCGCTCGCAAGCCAGGCGAGCGCGAGGGCCTGGGCCGCGAAGGACAGGTCCATAACCGCGGCGGGGCTGCCTTCCGCGGCGATCAGGTTCACGACCCTGCCTTCCGCCAGCAGGACCAGCCTGGTGCCATTGCCGAGCACGTATTCGTCGGCATGCGGCCGCACGCCGCGATTGATCCCGGCCGCCAGGTCATGCAGGCCGCGAACGTCGATCTCGACATCGAAATGACCGGCGTTGGCCAGGACCGCGCCGTCCCGCATCACGGCGAAGTGCCCGGAGCTGATCACATCACGGGATCCGGTCGCGGTGATGAAGACTTCGCCGAGCGGCGCGGCCTGCGCCATCGGCAGGACCCTGAACCCCCGCATCAGCGCTTCGAGCGCGCGAACCGGATCGACCTCGGTGACGATCACCTGAGCCCCGAGTCCAGCGGCCCGGTCAGCGATGCTCGCTCCGCATGAGCCGTAGCCGGCGACCACTACCGTCTTCCCGGCGAGGAGCAGGTTAGTAGCGCGCAGCAAGCCGTCGATGACTGACTGACTGGTGCCGTAGCCGTTATCGAACATTTTCCTGGTCACCGAGCCGTCGGCCGCCAGCATGGGAAAGGCCAGCGTTCCCGTGGCGGCCATCCGGCGCAGCCTGGCCACCCCGGTCGCGGTCGACTCGCAGCCGCCGACGACGCCAGGCAGCAGTTCCTGGCGCTGCGAATGCAGCGTGTGCACCAGGTCGCAGCCGTCGTCGACGACGAGATCGGGTCCGCAGTCAAGAGCCAGCTGGATGTGCGAGTAGTAGGTGTCCCGGTCGACCCCGGCCTTCGCGTGCACGAACACTCCCGGCTGGCCGGCCAGCACCGCGACGATGTCATCCTGCGTGGACAGCGGGTTAGACGCGGCCAGGTGGACCTCGCCCCCGCCGGCGGTGATCACCCCGACGAGGACGGCGGTCTCGGCCGTAACGTGCAGGCAGGCCGCGACCGTCCGCCCGGCGAACGGACGATCGCGCCTGAACTCCTCCCGCAGCAACCCGAGCACGGGCATCGCCCGCTCAGCCCAGGCGACCCTGGCCTCGCCGCGCAGGCCGGTCGTCCCGTTTTGGCCTGGGTCGCTCACGCGGGCTCAGTACCGGTAGTGATCGGACTTGTAGGGGCCTTCGACCGCGACACCGATGTAGTCGGCCTGCTCCTTGGTGAGCTCGGTGAGGTGCACGCCAAGGGCTGCGAGGTGCAGCCGGGCTACCCGCTCGTCGAGCACCTTCGGCAGCACGTGAACGCCGAGCGGGTACTCCTGCGTCTTGGTGAACAACTCGATCTGGGCCAGAACCTGGTTGGTGAAGCTTGACGACATGACGAAGCTCGGGTGACCGGTCGCGTTGCCGAGGTTAAGCAGCCGGCCCTCGGAGAGCACGATGATCGAGTGCCCGCCCTCGTCGGGCTCGGCGGCCATCCGTCCGTGCGGCCCGCCGGGAATGATCCACTCATCCACCTGCGGCTTGATGTTCACCCTTCGGACTCCAGGCAACCTGGCCAGACCGGCCATGTCGATTTCATTGTCGAAATGTCCTATGTTCCCGACGATCGCCTGGTGCTTCATTCTGCTCATGTGCTCAGCGGTGATGATGTGCAGGTTTCCGGTCGCGGTGATGAAGATGTCGGCCGTCTCGACGACATCGTCGAGGGTGGCGACCTGGAATCCGTCCATCGCCGCCTGAAGCGCGCAGATCGGATCGATCTCGCTGATGATGACCCGGGCGCCCTGGCCGCGCAAAGACTCGGCGCAGCCCTTGCCCACATCGCCGTAGCCGCAGACCAGGGCGACCTTGCCGCCGATCAGCGTGTCGGTGCCGCGGTTGATGCCGTCGATCAGCGAGTGGCGGCAGCCGTACTTATTGTCGAACTTGGACTTGGTGACCGAGTCGTTCACGTTGATGGCCGGGAAGCGCAGGGTGCCCGCCTTGGCCATCTCGTACAGACGGTGCACACCGGTCGTGGTTTCCTCCGTGACGCCGCGGATCTCCTTCGCGGCCGCTGTCCACTTCGCCGGGTCGGCAGCCAGGCTGGCGCGCAGCACGCCCAGGATGACCTGCCACTCCTCCGGGTCATCGTCGGCCGCCTCGGGAACCTGCCCGACAGCCTCGAAGTCGGCGCCCCTGTGCACCAGGAGCGTAGCGTCACCGCCGTCATCGAGGAGCATGTTCGGACCCGCGTGGCCGGGCCAGGTCAGCGCCTGCTCGGTGCACCACCAGTACTCGGGCAAGGTCTCGCCCTTCCAGGCGAACACGGGGATGCCGCGCGGGTTTTCCGGCGTGCCGTCCGGGCCGACCGCTACGGCGGCGGCAGCGTGGTCCTGGGTGGAGAAGATGTTGCAACTCGCCCACCTGACCTCCGCGCCAAGCTCGCCGAGCGTCTCGATCAGCACGGCCGTCTGGATCGTCATGTGCAGCGAACCGGTGACGCGGGCGCCGGCCAGCGGCTTGGTGCGGCCGTACTCCTCGCGCACGGCCATGAGCCCTGGCATCTCGTGCTCGGCCAGCCTGATCTCCTTCCGGCCGAACTCGGCTAGCGACAGATCGGCGACCTTGAAAGGAAGCTCTTCGGCTGACATGCTGCGCTCCTCCTATGGGCTGCGACTCGGACCCCATAAGAAACCGTAAGGGACCTGCGGCGCTTGGCGCACCTCCTAGTGGCCGTTCTTGACAGGAATTTGTTAATTTGGTGCTCATGCGGATCACGGAGGCAGCGCGTCAACTCGACATATCCCCACGAATGCTCCGCTACCGAGAGTCGCTCGGCCTGCTGCCGACGGTACGGATCGCCGCGCGCTCTCGTCGGGCCACGACGGCACCGCACCGGCGGTTCGATCGCGCGGATCTCGACGCGGTCGCACTCGGCATCGCGATCGAGAGGCGCTACGACATCAGCCCCGCCGAACTCGCCTTCGGATTGCGGGTGCTCGCGGATCCTGCCGCCCGAGCCGAGGTCACCGAACTCGGCCGTCGGATCGGGCGAATCCGTCCTATTCCGGCCATGGCAATGGACTTCGAGAAGGAACGGGCGGCGCGTTTCCTCGGCACGAACTGACGCCCGGGGCCGGCGGGGCCGCGGGGCGGCGGGGCCGGCGGCCGGCGGGCCAAAAGCACCGATGGGGATTACCCAGGGCGAAACGGGGTGGGTCTGACGCCGCACAGCCACCGACGACAACGAAGTCCCTCGATACTGTCCCCGCAGCAATGTCACTGAGTTTGTTTTGGATCTTGAATGGGCGGGCTGGCCTGAGTTCGCCGGGCTGCAACCGGACAAAGCGCTCAAAACGCCCGTACTAGGCGCCACGGCGGCTCACGGGTGGCTTTCACCGGACGCGAGCCCGCTTCCGCGCGACCGCTTTACCGCATCGGTGTCCCATCGTTGTCGTTGGCCCGGCCTGGGTTACCGCATCGATGTCCCATGGATGCGGTGCTTGCAGCATCGATGTCCCATCGTTGTTGCTGCTGGGCGGCCACGAACAACAACCGTGGGCCATCGTTGCTGCCTCGAACGGACAGTTGCGGCAAATGCCCCGGATGCCGGAATAGCTGAGCGCCGGGACCGGGCTGAGGGCCGGGACGGGGCCAGAGGTACGCGACACCCGCCCGGCCCAAGCCACACCAGTCCCGCAAACCAGCCGGATCAGGTGTCAAGAGGGAGGGTTTTCCGGCTGCGCGGGCGCGGAAGGCTGCGCGGGCGCGGGCGGCTGGGCCTTGGGCTGGCTTGGCTTCCGGGCCGCGCGCGCGGCGCGGGCCGCGCGGACTGTGCTGACGGCCGGGTCGGCGGGGTCCAGCTTGGACTCGGCGTAGAGGTCTGGCTCGAGGAAGATCAGGCCGGCGATCGGCACGGCGGCCCTGATCCGCGACTCGGCGGCGTCAATGGCTGCGGCGATGCTCTCGGCGTCCTGGCCAGAATTGACCGCGATCTTCGCGGCGACGAGCAACGACTCGGGGCCGACGTGCAGGGTGCGCAAGTGAATCACCCGCTCGATGTCGGGATCCTCCTCGATGGCCGCCAGGATCGCTCGCTGCGCCTCTGGCGCGGCGGACTCGCCGACCAAAAGGCTTTTCATCTCGGTCGCGAGGACGACGGCTACGCAGCCGAGCAAAAGCCCGATGGCGAGCGACCCGGCTCCGTCCCACCGCGGGTTCCCTGTGACCGTCGTCAGGATCACCGCGATCAGCGCGAAGCCGAGGCCGATCAGCGCGGCGAAGTCCTCAAGCAGCACGACCGGCAACTCTGGTGCCTTCGCGTGCCTGATGAAGGCCCGCCAGGAAGCCGCGCCCCTGGTGCGGCCAGACTCAGAGATCGCCGTGCGGAACGAGAAGGCCTCAAGGCCGATCGCGATCCCGAGCACCACGAAGGCCACGACCGGCGAGACCACGTGCTCAGGGTGCCTGATCCGGCTGATCCCCTCGAGCACGGAGAAGATCGCGCCGACGACAAAGAGCACGACAGCGACGATGAAGGCGTAGATGTAACGTTCCGCGCCGAAGCCGAACGGGTGCTCTTCGGTTTCCTCCCGGCGCGACCTGGCCCGGCCGACCAGCAGGAGAACCTGATTAGCCGAGTCGGCGACCGAGTGGACCGACTCGGCAAGCAGCGAGGCCGATCCGGTGATCAGGAAAGCGGCGAACTTGGTTACGGCAATGCCCAGGTTCGCGCTCAGGGCCGCGATAACGGCACGGGGGCTGTCCGAGTGACCACCGTCCTGGTGAGCCTCGCTCGACTGAGCGGTGCTTGAACTCATCGCGGATCACGGTGCGGGGTCACGTGCCTCACTTACCAGAAGCACAGGGATGTCGTCGCGTACCGGATACGCCAGCCCGCAATCGGCCCCAGTGCAGATCAGCTCGCTGGCCGCGTCGTCTACGCGCAGCGGCGAGTGACACTTGGGACAAGCGAGTATCTCCAGCAGCCAGTCCTCGATCTTCACTTAGCCTCCATCGCGGACGATTCGCAGTACGTCGTCTGTCACTTTAGCCAAGATCTCTTCGTTGTCCGCCTCCACGTTGAGTCGCAGCAGCGGCTCGGTGTTCGACGGCCGCAAGTTGAACCACCAGTCCTTGCTCGTGATCGTGAGTCCGTCGAGTTCGTCGGCAGTGACGCCGTCCTGGCTCGCGTACGCCTGCCTCACCCTCTCGGTAGCGGCCGCTTGGTCCCTGACCTCGCTATTGATCTCACCGGAGGCGACGTACCTTGAGTACTGCGCCAGCAGGGCCGACAGGGGCTTGTCCTGGCCGCCGAGGGCAGCGAGCACGTGCAGGGCGGCGAGCATGCCGGAGTCGGCGAACCAGAAATCCCTGAAGTAAAAGTGCCCGGAATGCTCACCGCCGAAGATCGCGCCGCGCTCGGACATGACCGCCTTGATGAAGGAGTGCCCGACCCTGGTACGGACAGGGACACCGCCGTGCTCGATCACGATTTCAGGTACGGCCTTAGAGACGATCAGGTTGTGGATGATGGTGGCACCAGGTTCGCGGGCAAGCTCGCGCACCGCAATCAGGGCGGTGAGCACGGAAGGCGACACGATCTCGCCCCGCTCGTCCACTACGAAGCAGCGGTCGGCGTCGCCGTCGAACGCCAGGCCGATGTCCGCGCCTGACTCGCGCACGGCGGCCTGGAGGTCGGCGAGGTTGGCCGGATCGATCGGGTTGGCCTCGTGGTTCGGGAATGAGCCGTCGAGCTCGAAGTAGAGCGGCACGGTGTCGATCGGCAGCCCGGCGAAGACCTTGGGCACGGTGTATCCCGCCATTCCGTTCCCAGCGTCCACCGCGACCTTGAGCGGCCTGATGGCGGAGAGATCGACGAGGGTCTTAAGGTAGCTGGCGTAGCCGGAAAGCAGGTCCTGCTTAACTACAGCGCCGGGAACGGCCGCCCTGGCCTGCTCGCCGGCGCTGGCCAGCTCCCTTAGCCTCGCGAGGCCGGTGTCCTGGCCGACCGGCTTGGCCCCGGCCCGGCACAGCTTGATGCCGTTGTAACGAGCCGGGTTGTGGCTAGCGGTGATCATCGCTCCCGGCCGGTCGAGGCTGCCGCTGGCGTAGTAAAGCATGTCGGTTGATCCGAGCCCGCCATCGACGACGCTGGCCCCAGTCGACGCGGCCCCGCGAGCGAAGGCCTGGGCGAGCGGCTCAGACGACGTGCGCATGTCATGCACAATGACGACTGAGTCAGCCTCGGTCATCGTGGCGAACGCCGCGCCCACGGCCTCGGCAACTCCATCATCAAGTTCGCCGGGCACCAGCCCGCGGATGTCGTACGCCTTGAAGATCTTCGCGTAGTCGGCCACTTCGGCTCGTCTCTCCTGACCGCTCACGCGCGGGCCGCAAAATGACGGTGCGCTTTGCCAGTACGGATGCTTAACCAGTGCAGATCCCCAACACTATCGGCCGGCGCTTACGGGAGAACGTGGTCAGTCACCCCACGCCGACGGCATCGGCTGGATGCCCGCCAACCGCATCAACGGCTCGCGGTTGCTTTCTCGCCAGACCTGGCCGGGAAGGCACGGCCGCGACACCTGCGGAAACCCCGGAAGACCAGGTCAGCACCCGCCTGCGCAATGTATCCGAGCGACCATGTCAAGAGTCGCTGGCTCTGGCTCACATTTCGTGATGGTAACGACGAGCAGCGAGAGAACACGCTGGCGTTCAGGGTCAAGTCCCTCCCGGCGACACCGGGACAGCATCGGCCAGACAAGCCGCAAAACCGGTAAATCACCCGCACTAGCGGCGGCCGCAGGTCCTCTGACGCCAAGGGCGGCCCCGGACCGGCCGGCGGCGACGGCGAAGCGGGCAGATCAACGCGGCGAACCGCAACGATAGGCCATGGATGCTGTCCGGCCGGGGCCGGTAACCGCAACGATGGGCCATCGTTGCTGCGGAAACGACATCCATGGGCCACCGTTGTGGTTGCCCGGCCCGGCTGAGCAGCATCAATGTCCCATCGTTGTTGCTGCGGCCCGGGGCCAACGGCGAATTGCGCGGTTTACCGCGAGCCCGGCCCCGGACGGCCCGGGTCCGGACTCGGACCACCGTTACCATCACGAAATATGCACCAGAACCGAGTCGCTGGGCCAGCGTTGCTCTCGGACCCTTTACTACGGGCAGGGAGGCAGGCCACTTGGAAAATCCTGCCTGAGCCAGACGCGTTCGGCCGAACCCTGCTTAAGAGCGGCCACGCTCGGGCGGCGCTGACCTCAGGACCCGCAGATGACCGCGCCTGCCTACTTCAACTCCCTGCCCGACCGGCTCAGCCGGCTTGCGGGGCACGGCCGCTTCGCGCACGGCGTTGGCGAGGGCTTCGAGGTCGTCAGCGGCGGCTTCCTGGCTCGGTCCGAGCGGCAGCCTCACGATGTCCCAGCCTCTCGGCGCGGTCAGCCGGTCGGCGTGGGCACTGCACAGGTCGTAGCAATGAGGTTCGACATAGGCCGCGAGCGGCCCGAGTACAGCGGTGGAATCCCGGTAGACGTAGGTCAGCGTGCATACCGCGTCCCGATTGCAAGCGGGCCGGGAGCAGCGGCGAGAACTCAATGACCCTCCTCGCTCACGGCTCGGTTAGTTCGCGACGACAGCGGCGCCCCGCAATGGACGTGCCCGCGTAGTTCGCTCACAACGGCTGACGGTATCGGTATGCCAGGCGGTAACGCCATCACCCAGGGCACTCTGCACGATCGTGTCTTGGCAAGTACCGTGCGCCGTGCCTTGAGCCAGCCTCGCGTACAACTGTCCCCCCGCCGGTCCGCGCTGATCAGCTACCTGCACGGCACTTGCGGCTACGCTGGTAGCCGTGCGCCAGGCTGACGGCCGACCTCCTCAGGAATCAAGTATCAGGCGCCGCGACAGGCACGGACGTGGCCTGCGCGGGCCGTTGGCTCCGGCCGGCTCGCCGCTGTACCGCAGTCGCTCTGAGCGGTTCGACGAACTCGTGCTCGGGGCGGTTGCCCAGCTCGAGCCGCGGTGGGAAGCCGAGCTTTCCCTCATCGAGTTCGCGGTCGAAGAGGTGCCCATTTCTGATCTGCCTCGCGAGCAGATGCCGGCCGACGAATTCGACCCTGTGCCGCTGGCGAGGCTTGACCCCGCCTGGTCGGAGACCGGGGATCCTGACCGTCCGGCGCGGCCAGCGAGAATCGTGCTGTACCGCAGGCCGCTGCTAGCCCGTGCCGACGGCGAGGAAGAGCTGAGCGACCTGGTGCTCGACGTGGTAATCGAGGAGTTCGCCCGGCTGCTCGGCGTCGACCCGACGATGATCGACCCTGGTTATGACGATGACTAGGGACCCAGGATCGCAAGCAGGGACTGCCCGGCGCCCGCGAACTGGATCTGGTCAGGCGAGGGCACCACGGGAATCACGGTCTGCACGCTGTTCCTGATGACCGACACCCGGCCTCCGTACACCGGACCTGACCCGGGCAGCGGCTTCACCACGAACGCGATGAGCGCTATCTTCGCGAGCCGCTTAGGAAGGCTCAGGTGCACCTCGACCGACGACCTGGCGGGAATGTGCACGACCTGACCCTCAGAACCGGTAAGCGGGGATCCTGGCGTCGCCTGGACTATGCGGACGGAGGCCGCCGCCGCGGGCGCCGCCAGTTCCACTTCGGTCGCGCCAAGGCGCCCTGAGGTGCTCGCGGCGACCACGCCCTGCCCGTCGATCGCAGGTGCCCCGACGATGAAAGCACCCGGCGCTCCCTTCGGCCCGCCAGGGGTGACCAGGGTAGCGGTGACCGGCACGTTGGCCGAGATCTCTATTGCCCCGGTCAGGCCGCCAAGGGAAGGGATCGAGATTCCGCTCGTCAGATGCCCGAGCAGGTTGATCCCTGTGGTGCCGGTTGGCTGGTAGGAACCGCGGGGCGTGATAACGGTCACCTTGACGTGCGCCACGGCGCCGCCTGGCACCGTTAGGTAAAGTTCCCGCGCGCCAGAGATAGCCGGAAGGCCCGCCAGGAACTGCCTGGTCGCCGGTTCTTCCGCTACCGGCAGCCAGGTGCCTTCCTCCGTGGCGCTTGTCGTCTCCCTGACTGCCGCCACGATCCGGCCCGTGCTTGTCGTCACGTGCAGCGCGGTCGCCTTGGCGGCGTGCACGAGCTTGTCAAGCGTCTGCACCACCATGCTGTGCGGCGGAACCACGATCCCAGAGTCCTGTGCACCGAGCATCGGCCCGCTGTCGGTCTGAACTCCCACGGATACGTCAGCCGACTCGCTATCGGTATTCATCAAGTACAGGTAGACGTGCAGCTTCGTTGATCCGGGACTGACGAACCAGAAGTCGGAGCCCGCCGGCTGGCATCGGGCCGTAGCCTGCCCGCCTGGTCCGAGTTGCTCAACGTCAAGGCCCTGGGCGTTAGCACCCTGCGCCGAGACGATCAGGCCGCCGCGCGCCGGGGAGGTAGGAACAAGGCCGCCTGCCATCTTGGTGACGTCGGCCGGCTTACCGGACGGAGCGGGAGCGGCAGGGATGCTCTCCACGGTGAGCTGGCCGGGACGGGAAGCCGAGCCGACTGAAGTGCTGGTCGAGGCGCTTGAGTTCAGCAGCGTAAAAGTCTCGTGGCCGCCCGCCGCCGTCAACGGCACGTTCGCGACCGCTATCGGCCCGCCGGTGATGCCCGCCGAGCCCGGTGCCGGGCAGCCGAGCAAAGTTGTGCTGACGTCGAGCCCGGCCTGTGCTGGCGGCTACGCTCACCGCGTTCACCGATATGGGTCGGCTTACTCCGACTAGTTCGTAAAGGGCCCCGAGTACTACCACTACCAGGACCGCGAGTATCACCCTGTTGGCTACTACCCGGTTCCTGGCCTGACGAGCCTTGCGAGGCGTCACCAGGGCTCTCCCTCGTAGTCGTCGTCACGCGCTGGCCGCCGGGGCTCATAGGGACCGTCAGAGTCTTCCTGGCCGGGACGCGCGCGGCGGTCAGTACCCCAGGCCCGGTCGGACTGCCGCCAGTCATCGGCGTCTCCTGCGTCATCCCAGCCCCCGCGCGCGCTCGAACGCTCAGGCCGCCAGGAAGCGGTGCGGCTCTGCCCTGCCTGCGGCGGGCCAGTCAGCGGAGGCAGCGGCTCAAGCGCGTCCCCCGCTGGGCCAGGCCAGGGAGCGGATCGGTCGCTGTCCCTGCGGCGGGCGGGCGGACCATCGAGCTCGGTATAGCCACGCCCCCGGCTGCCGCGACCGCCGGGCGGGTCGAGGTCTTCCCGTTCGTAGCGACCGTCGGCGTGCTGGCCGGCACCGTAGCGGTCAGGCTCGTAGCGGTCAGGCTCGTGGCGCTCAGGCTGGTCGGCACCGTAATGGCCAGCACCGTAGGAATCGGCGTCCCACTCGGACTCGGCGTAGTCCCTGCGGCCGTGCCGTGACGGCTGGTAACGATCGAGTTCGCGCTCAGGTACGGCCGGTATTTCATCGCGGCTCGGTCGCCGCCCGGCCCAGTCGTCAAGCCGCTCGGGTTCCTCCGCGGCCGGCCAGGGTGCGCGGCCAGCGGATTCCCGCCAGGAAGCCTGCTCCCTGTCCTGACCACGACGGCTAGTTCCTTCCCTGCGGTATTCGCCGCTGTGGTAACTGTCAGGACGGCGGTCGAAGTCAGGATCAACGAGGCCGTCAGCCGACCTCGCTGACCATTGGGGCGGCGGAGCCGAGCCGGAAGGTGACCGCCGGGCGACGGCCCGGCTGGCCGGGTACTCATCGGCCGCGGGCTCGGGATCGCTGGCATAAGGCCAGGCCTTGGCCTGCGGTCCGCCTGCCAGGTACGGACTCAGGTCATCGCGGGACCGCTGGTCGCCCGGGTCGGCTTCCTCGCCAAGCCCGAAGGGCGGGGTCCCTACCGTGGCCTCGCCGGGCAGGCTACGCCCAAGGCGATCCCGGCCAAGGCCACGGCCACGATCGTCCAGGTCCCGGCCAACCGGCTGACGATCATCGCGCTCCCAGCCCGCCAGGTCACGATCGCGGTCACCACGAGCCCGGCCGACGAGGTCACGATCGCGATCGTCAAGATCCGTGTCCACAGGGTCGCGATCATCATCGCGATCGCGGTAGGCCTGCTCCCGCGTGCTGACTCGGTCCCTGCTGACGGCGGCGCGTTCCCTGGGCGGCTTGGCCCGTCCAGGCTTAGCCCGGCCCCGCCTGCCGCCGCCCTTCGCTCTCGGCGCCGCCAGGCTGGAAGCCCCCGCCGGCGCACCGCGCCGCGCCGCGCCGGAGCCGGCTGCCACGCGGGAAGCACCAGCAGGCTCGGCTAGCTCATCAGGGTCATCGACAGCCAGCCCGCGCGCACTGCCCTGGCGCGAGTCAGCGGCGGCCACGGCTCGGCCGGGAACGCCACGCGAACTCCTCGCACCGGATTTTGCGCCAGCCCTTGTGTTCCCTGCTGGCTGATCGATCGCGCCCGCATCGGCCCGCTGAGCGTCCTCGGCCAGGCCGATGCCGGGCAGCGCGAGCCCGACGGCCGCAAGCAACGCGAGCAGTTCAACGATCAGCCACAGGTCACGGCCGAAGCCTGGTGTGACCGAGGTCAAGGCGGCCGCCGCCAGAAGGCAGCCGGAACGCCTGGGCCCAGCTACCCGCCGGCGAAGGCACCTGGGTCAGCGCCTGTCCATTGAGTGAAGCGCTCCAGCCGCCAGCCGGCTCGGCCAGCATGAGGGTCCCGCCCGAGGCAGGTGCCTGGACGCCCGACACGCCTACCTGGCCGGAAGCAACCGGCACCACGGTGCCGTTCGGCTCGAGCACACTTACCCGTGCGGGCGGATTGATCAGCTGCCAGATCGCGTAACGCGACGTCGTGCTGTAAGGGCGGAGCCCGCTGACGTCATCGAGGGTCGCACTGAGCTGCTGGTTGACCGGTGCCTGGACCAGGATGTAGCCGATGTCGAAGTCAGCGAGCAACTGGCTCTGATTAACGGCCAGGGCACCATTCGGCGTTGTGAGCGGCGGCGACGACCTTCGCCAGGGCCTGCTCAGCACCGGACGGGGAAGTCAGTGAGGGGTCACCGAGCTGGGGGCTGGCCCCGCGGAGCAGGAGATAGGAGATGTGGCCGTGATCTGACTTGAGCACGAGCGTGCGGACCTGCCGGCTCTGCCCGTCGGCGACGGCCACGAGTTCTGGCACTACCTGCCCTGACGCATGGCGCACAGGGCCGCTTACGCCGGTGCTCAGCCAGTTCAGCGCGGCGAGCGCGGGAGCCGAGCAGGCTATCACCGCTATCACGGCGACCCAGGCCCCGCGCGCGCTGGCCAGCGACCGCCAGCCTTTGCCGCCGGCAAGCAGCCGAGGAAGCGCTTCGCCGCCGGCCGCGACCGCGAGCAGCAGGCCAAGAGCGGCGAGCGCCAGCGGAAGTCCGGCCCATACCACGACGCGCCCGCCGTCCGGCGGGGTCACGATCAGGTGGCTTATCACGATCGCGAGCAGCATTCCGGCCAGGGCCACTCCCCAGCCGGCGGTGATCAGTTGCCGCCGCCGTCCGGCGAACAGTGCGGCGAAGGCGGCGAGCAGGAGTCCGGCCGTGACCCAGTAAGGCGGCAGTCCAGGACCGCCAGGACTCAGCAAGAGAAGCATTTTGCCCGACAGGCCTATCGCCGGGGTTCCCGGCTGGGCGAGGCCAGCTTCAAGCATCAGGCCCGCTGGATGCGAGAACAGGGTGAACGTCCAGGGCACCAGCAGGACGGGTGCGGCCAGCGCGACCACGGCGAGGTTACGCAGAAGGCCTGGCCTGGTGTTTCTGAGGGCGATCGCGGTAATCACGCAGCCAGCCAGCGTCACGAGCCAGAGCAACGGCACGAACGCCGAGCCGATCGCGACGAGCAGTCCTGTGGCCCAGGCGGCGCGGCTCGCGGGCGGACCTGTCCTGGTGACAACGCGGCCAGCGGCCAGCGCGATCAGCGGGAGCAGCACGAAGACCAGCGCTGAGCCGAACCGCCCCGAAGCCACGACGCCCATCGCCACGGGAAGCAAGGCGTAGGTCACGGAGACCAGGACCCGGATCGGAGCCGAACTGGTGATCCGCCGCACCGCCAGCATCGCCGACATCCCGGCGAGCGGCACGCAGCCAATCAGGAGCACAAGGATCGCCAGCCAGGGCTTGCCCGCCAGTACGGTAGACAGCCCGGCGAGCACGGCCAGGTAGGCAGGAGCCGCCGTCTGCGATCCGATGCCGCTCGGGTGGAACGTCTGCAGGTAGGTGTGCCAGAGGTCGGAGGCACCGCCCCAGGCCGGCACGAGGGAGCCGCCGCCCAGCGGCCCGCCCCCGATCAGCGAACGGCCCGCGATCAGCGCGATTACCAGGAGAGCGATGAAGGTCATCAGCGTCGGGCTGGTCATCAGCCTGCGACCGAGGCCGTTGTCGATGAGCAGCGAATCGTCTTCGGTCGGGTCGACCGACGCGTGGTGCGCGCCGGTGGTGTCCGCCTGAGACTTCGAGGTCGCCGCGGCCGCGAACTCGACCACCCGGCGGACCGAGTGCCCCGGCGGCAGGTCGGCTTTCACCCGGCTGTAGGCGGACCGCCTGCCCCGGCTGCGATCGCGCCGCATCCTGATCAGCCTGAACGGGTGGAGTAGCACGGACGACGCGGCCGCGGCCTCGTCAAGCGCCGCGGTCAGCCGCTTGGCGAGCAGGAAGAAGATGATCCTGAGCAGCGACACGAGCACGTTCGAGCCAACCGCGACGGCCATCTGCTCAAACGGCAGGTTGCCGAACAAGGTCAGCAGCCCGTTGCGCCGGTCGAGCATGCGAGCCCGGCGGCCGACCGAGACCGCCCGGCGGTGCTTGGTCGCGGCCTGAACGTGATAGCAGACCGCGTCGGTGATGACCCGCACCCGGTAACCGGCTGAGTGCACCCGCCAGCAGAAGTCGATGTCCTCCATGAACAGGCCCATGCCGGTGTCGAAGCCACCGACTTGTTCCCAGACGTCACGGCGGACGAGCATGCCGGCGCTGCTCACCGCGAGGGTGTCGCGATCGCCGTCGTGCTGGCCCTGATCCACCTCTCGCGGCTCGATGCCGGTCAGCCGCCTAGCCGCCGTATCGAGCGTGATCCCGGCCTCGAGGATTACGTCGCGGTTAGACCAGTCCTTAATCTTCGGCCCGAGTACCGCGGCCGCGCTGGTCTCAGCCGCACCCCGCAGCAACTGCTCAAGGGCATCGGGAGCCGGCTCGCAATCGTCGTGCAGCAGCCAGATCCACTCGACTTGGTCACCAGCCGAGATCCCTGAGCGACCCCGGGACCGGCAGGTTCGCGGCCCGGTGCGAGAGCGCGCGGGCGACGGCCGCACCGTAGCCAGTAGCCCGGTCCATGCCGAATACGGCGGCCTGACCGAATCTCGATGCCAGGACGGCACCGCTCCGGTCTCTGCTGCCCGTGTCCACGGCGACAACGCGCTGCACGGCGCGAGTCTGGCCAGCCAGGGCATCAGCGACGCCAGGCAGCCAGGCGGCACCGTCATGGGCGACGATGACCGCAGTGACGACGTAGTGCGGATAAGACTCGTTCGACGACAAGGCGATCCGGTTGCTGCTCGGTGTTGCCACTCGGAGGTGACACTCAGGGGGTACTCATTCCGTCCGGCACCGACCGCAGGCTAGGCCTGCCGCGTGAATGCGGGCCGGAATTACCCATCGAACGATACGCGAAGCTTGGGGCGTGTCACTGCCAGACGCTGGAGACCGCTAAAACCTACCTTCACCCCCGTTACTCGAAGACGCCGAAGCAACCGCGGACCACCGCTGGTCAGCGCACGGCCGGAGCCGCCCGTCCGGCTATCCAGCCTGGCGCTTGAGCCGTCTGCGCTCTCGCTCGGACAGGCCACCCCAGATGCCGAACCTCTCATCGTGGGCGAGCGCGTACTCAAGGCACTCGGCCCGTACCTCGCAGCTACGGCACACCCGCTTGGCTTCCCTGGTCGAGCCGCCCTTTTCCGGAAAGAAGGCCTCAGGATCGGTCTGCGCGCACAGCGCCCGATCCTGCCACGCCGGCTCTGCGGTCTCATCCGCGCCGATGTCAAACGCGTCGTGCACAATCGTGACGATTGCGTCGGTCACAGCGCACCTCCCACCCCTCGCTACCCCGTCGGCTCTCCGGCTCCCCGTACCGCCGCAGGCGGTCAGCCGAAGAATTACATTGTTGAAATTACACCCGCGTGTCTTGCCAACCGTCAAGGCAGATACGTGATAAAGCCCGCCCGGTTGCCCGTGATGACGGGAAAGTCTGCCGACAATCCTGGGGTCCCAACCTGTATTAGCCCGGGGGGGCGACCCTCCGGAACCCCCCGCAGGCCGACGCGCTCTAAGGCGCCGTCTTCCCTCGTCGCTCCCTCGCTCGTTCCTCGCTCATCACTCCTCAGTCCAGACGGCGCCGCGCGCCGGCAATCTCGGAGGGAGCGGGGCGACCCCCCGGGAACCCCCCGCAGGCCGGCGCGCTCTAAGGCGCCGTCTTCCCTCGTCGCTCCCTCGCTCGTTCCTCGCTCATCACTCCTCAGTCCAGACGGCGCCGCGCGCCGGCAATCTCGGAGGGAGCGGGGCGACCCCCCGGGAACCCCCCGCAGGCCGGCGCGCTCTAAGGCGCCGTCTTCCCTCGTCGCTCCCTCGCTCGTTCCTCGCTCATCACTCCTCAGTCCAGACGGCGCCGCGCGCCGGCAATCTCGGAGGGAGCGGGGCGACCCCCCGGGAACCCCCCGCAGGCCGGCGCGCTCTAAGGCGCCGTCTTCCCTCGTCGCTCCCTCGCTCGTTCCTCGCTCATCACTCCTCAGTCCAGACGGCGCCGCGCGCCGGCAATCTCGGGCCGGGGTCCACCCACCTCTCTGCCCGTGCTCGGCACGGGCCTGGCAGACTCGGGCGCATGCGGATCACGTTGCTTGCCGGGGGGGTTGGCGGGGCCAGGTTCTTGCGCGGCCTGCTGGCCGCAGCTCCTGACGCCGAGGTCACGGTCATCGGGAATACCGGGGACGACATCACGCTTTTCGGGCTCCACGTCTCGCCTGACCTGGATACCGTGATGTACACGCTCGGCGGCGGCATCAGCGAGGACCAGGGCTGGGGCAGGGCCGAGGAAACCTACGCGGTGCAATCCGAACTCGCCGAATACGGGACCGGGCCCGCCTGGTTCAGCCTGGGCGACAAGGACTTCGCGACGCACATCGCCAGGACCTCGATGCTGCGCGCGGGTTTGCCGCTGTCGGCGGCGACCGCCCGGCTCTGCGAGCGCTGGCGGCCGGGGGTCACCTTGCTGCCGATGACCGATGATGACGTGCAAACCCAGGTGCTTATCGACGACGAGGTCGGCCGCCGGACGATCCATTTCCAGGAATGGTGGGTAAGGCTGCACGCTAAAGTGCCGGCGCTCAGCTTCACCGCCGCGGGCGCTGATCTGGCGACCCCGGCGCCCGGCGTACTTGCTGCCATCGCGGACGCCGACTTCGTGCTGCTCCCCCCCTCTAACCCGGTCGTCAGCATCGGGGTCATCCTGACGGTGCCTGGCATCGCGAAGGCGGTGGCGGCCAAGACCGTAGTCGGCGTCTCGCCAGTGATCGGGGGCGCCCCGGTTCGCGGCATGGCGGACGCCTGCCTGACCGCGATCGGCGTCGAGACGAGCGCGGCCGCCGTCGCGGCGCATTACGGCCGCGACCTGCTCGACGGCTGGCTGGTTGACACGCAGGACGCGGACGCGGCGGACGCGGCCGAGCTGGAAGGGATCACGGTGCGCGCGGTGCCGCTCTACATGCGCGATCTTCCCGCCACCGCGGCGATGGCAACGGCGGCGATCGAACTGGCGAAGGGACTTTCCCGATGAGCCAGGCACCGGGGCCGGTCGCGCGGGCGGCCGTCACGATCATGCCGGTTCCCGGCCTGCCAGAAATCGCGGCCGGCACCGACCTGGCCAGGCTCATCTCAGAAAACGCACCCGGCCTGGCGGACGGCGACATCGTGGTCGTCACTTCCAAGATCGTCAGCAAGGCCGAAGGCCGCGTGGTCGCGGCCACCCGCGAGGAAGCAATCGAGGCAGAGACGGTCAGGGTGGTGGCGCGCCGCGGCCCTATGACCATCGCGCAGACCAGGCACGGTTTTGTGCTCGCCGCGGCCGGCGTGGACCGTTCCAACACCGCTACGGGAACGGTGGTGCTGCTGCCTGAGGACCCGGACGGATCGGCCAGGCGGCTGCGAGCCGACCTGGCGGAACTGACCGGCGCCCAGGTCGGCGTCCTCATTACTGACACCATGGGCCGCCCGTGGCGCAACGGCCAGACCGACACCGCGATCGGCGCGGCCGGAGTGCTCCCGCTGCGCGATCATCGAGGCGAAGCCGACACCTTCGGCAACGTGCTCGAAGTCACCGTGGCAGCCGTCGCCGACGAGGTCTCGGCTGCGGCCGAGCTGGTCAAGGGCAAGACCGGCCAGATCCCGGTGGCGATCGTGCGCGGTCTCGCCGAACTCGTCACGGCCGAGCCTGGTCCCGGTGCCGCCGCGCTGGTCAGGCCGCCAGAAGATGACATGTTCAGGCTCGGCGCGGCCGACGTGCTCGCCGCGCGCCGCACGATCAGGGAGTTCACCGCCGAGCCTGTCGATAATGCCGCGGTCCGCCGCGCGATCGCCGCGGCGCTGACCGCCCCGGCGCCGCACCACAGCCAGCCCTGGCGTTTCGCCGTGGTCGAGTCACCGGCAGCCAGGCAGCGACTGCTTGATGACATGCTCGCAGCCTGGGTCAGCGACCTGCGCGCGGACGGGTTCACAGAAGACCAGATCGCCCGCAGGACCAAGCGAGGGGAACCCCTGCGCGCCGCACCGCTGATCATCGTGCCCTGCCTGGTGAGCGAAGCCGCCCATCAGTACCCCGACGCGCGGCGGGCGGCTGCCGAGCGGGCGATGTTCCTGGTCTCGATGGGCGCCGGGGTCGAGAACCTCCTGGTCGCGCTGGCAGTCGAGGGGCTCGGTTCCTGCTGGGTCTCGAGCGCTCTGTTCTGCGGTCAGGTCGCCGCCGCCGCGCTTGACCTCCCGGCGGCCTGGGAGCCGATGGGCGCCATCGGGGTAGGCCACGCCGCCTCGCCGCCCGCATCGCGGCCCGAGCGGGACCCAGGTGACGCGATCGTCGTCAGGTAGCTGGCCAGTTCGGCCGGCAGGATCGCGGCCGGCGAACGCCTGGCGTTTTAGCCGATGTGGTTCTTGGGGCGGGCGTGAACGCGTGTCCGGTTCCGCAACGATGGCGGAGATCAGCGCGGGAGCTCCCGCCCGCAAGCGCAAGGCCACTGCGGTCTCGCCGGACCGGGACGGGATCCTGGTGGTTTATTCGCGCCCGGCTCGGGGTGCGTCCAGAAAGCAAACCCGTACAACGTCGTCGCGCGATCGCGACCTTGTACGGTTAACCGTACCGTGAAAACTGACAAAATAGCCCATAACATCGCCGGAAAGCACTGCAACCCGTACAACGTCACTCGACCGCCACCACCTTGTACGGGTTCACTTTCCGGACTCACGCAAAACGCCCAAATTTCCACCCCGCCACCCCAGGCGCACGCACTCCCAGGCCTGCCCGCACCCCGTCGCCACCCCGGCCGACACGACAACAAATAAGCCACCAGGATCGGACGGCTCGACAAAACACGAAATCACCCCATAGTGCCGACTCAGCCGCAACGATGAATCCGAGGTCGAACTATCTGGACGGGATCGAGGGCGGAAACCGGGGGAACCGAGGCGGGCGACTGGCGGGTTAGCCGGTCACGAGCGCGGCGGGGAACTTGTCTGGATCAACGTCGGCGACGGCCAGGGTGGAGTTGGCCGGGCTCCAGATCGCCATTTGCACCTTTGTCGCGAAGGTCAGCTCGACCGCGAGATTGTCGCCGTCACCCGGCCATCCGAACCCATCGAGCATGTCGCTGTTAACCCGGGTATCAGGAACGGCGAGCACCTGCCCGGTCGTCAGGTCCGCGACGTCAAGCTGGATGGCGAACGCCCCTTCGTCGCCGGTGTCGCCGATGCTGACCCGCAGGGCGAGGAAACGCTCGTCCGGACTGAAGTCACCGTCGGTGACGGTGCTTCCGAGCGGCACCTTGAGCAGCACGGTGCGGCCGGTGACCAGGCTGACCACCTGGACCGGACAGGTCACGGCGCAGGGCGGGGTGACGGCTACCTGGTTCGCGCCTACGGCTATCACGCCGTTGAAGGAGCGGACCACCTGCCTGGTAGCCGGGCTCCACAGCACGTCCGCGGCAGCGCTCGTGCGCTGGTTAATCGCGACGAGCAGCAGTCCCCGGCTGGTTCCCCGGCCAATCGTGTACCCGGAGGGCAGTTCGACCGGCGGGCCGAGCGGCCTGCCGGTGCCAGCGAACTCCCTGGCCAGGCCCGGCCTGGTACCAAGGCTATGACGAGCGGGGAAGGCGGTGAGCCAGATCGTGCCCGGCCGCGCGCCGGGCGCCGCCATCGTGGCCGAGCCGACCTTGCTGGCTCGGTGCGAGCTGTTGGCCAGGTAATACATGGTCACCGGCGGTCCCGGGCAATTGCCGCAGCCGGTCGGGCCGACCGGAACCCGGTGGATCGCCCAGCCACCGCCCACGCGCGTGAAGACATAGCCGAACCAGTCGTAGGACAATCCGCCGATCAGCTGGGCGCTGCCGTTGCCCGGCCGGTACCAGGCCGGCTGGGCGCCTGTCCTCGGCAGCCGGGTAGCGGCCGGGACCTTAAGATGCACGCCGGGAATGCCGCTCGGACCGGTGGGCGCGTGCTCTGAGCTCACGTGCGGCGGCCTGGCGCCGCCATGCGGAAGGTGCTCGACGACGACAAGGGCGGCCACGACCAAGACCGCGGCCGCGATCAGCAACTTGCGGCGCGGGCGGCCTGGCGGCCGGTCCGCACCCTGGCTGATGATGTCTTCCATCGCTCCCCCGCCTGGCTAGCCGACAACGAGGTCGGTCGGATCCTGGTCAGGCCTTACCAGCGCGACGGCCGGCGTGTAACCGCCAGGTGACCAGAACGCGACCTGCGCTGTCGTGCCCTTCACCAGCTCAGCGGCTAGGGCGTCGCCAGTGCCCGGCCAGCCGAAGGCGCTCAGGTCCTCGCTGCTCACCCAGCTGCCAGGGACAAGCTCGAGCTGCCCGGTCCGCACCGTCACAAGCTCGAGCCGCGCGGTGACGTCGCCGAACTGCAGCCTGAGCGCCAGATAACGCCCGTCAGGGCTGAACACTCCGGCGAACGCGAAACTGCCGCGAGGCAGCGCGAGAACGGTGCCGCGCCCGCTCGTGAGATTCAGCAAATGGACCGGGCTGGCGGTCCCGCACCGCGGCGTGAACACTATGTCGTCCGCGCTCGCGGCCAGGACGCACCTGAAGATGCGCCGCGTCGTCCGCGTCACCGGGTCCCACAGCGGCTGGGCCGTCCCGGCTTTCGTGCCAGGGATGTAGTTAACGAGGGGTACGAGTAGCAGTCCCCGGTCGGTGGCGGCGTAGATCCCGTAGCCCACGGGCAGGCGCACGGCCGGCCCGAGCGGCGCTCCGGCGCTCGAGAACTCCCGCGCCTTCCCGGATGCCGTGCCCAGGCTCGCGTTCGGCGGGAACGTGGTCAGCCACAGATCACCGCTGGTCACGCCGGGTGCGACCATCGTGGCCCTGGCTATCGGGGTCACGGACCTGGCCTGGTTCGCCAGGTAATAGACCGGCCAGGGCGACCCAGGGCAGTACGCGCAACCGCCCCGCCCCACCGGCTGCGGCGAGATCGCCCAGCCGCCTTCCACCCGCGTGAACACGTAGCCGAACTGGTAGCTGGGGAGACCGGTGATCCGTTCCGCCCGCCCCTCGGCCGGAAAGAACCAGTTCGGGCGCGCGCCAGTACGGGGCAGCCTCGCCGTCACCTGTACCGGCGCCGTCTGCCCGCTGATCACCGGCAGGACGATCCGCGACGGCCGTCCTGACCGGTGCGCATGAGCGGGGACACCGCGGCCGTGCGGCAGGTGCCCAATCACCACAAGACCGGCCGCCAAGACGACCGCCGCGATGACGATCAGACGGCGCCGCCAGCCACCGGGCGGACGGCGCCCACCCTGGCTGATGATGTCTTCCATGTGGCCGCACCGCCCGTGACGCCCAGAACGCTTACTGCCATTTGAACGACGATACGACGGCAACGGTTCTAATTGCGACCGGGGATCCTCAAAGCGCCAGCCTCCTGGACAGGTCAGACTCGAAAAGGCCGTCAGGGTCGAACTGGCTCCGCACCCGGCGGAACTCGCCGAGCCTCGGATACATGCGCCCCATGAGACCGGCCGGGATCCGGGAATCTTTGGCCAGGTAGAGGCGGCCGCCCGCGTCAATGACGAGTTCGTCGAGTTCGCCAAGCAACTGGCTGAGCCATGGCGTCTTCGCCGGGAAGTCGAGCGCCAGGGTCCAGCCTGGCATCGGGAAGGACAGCAGGCCGGGGTCGCCCGCGCCGAACCGCTTGAGCACGGTCACGAACGAGGGCGCGCGCAGCGCGCTGATCCGCTCAAGCGAGCGCCTGACCACGTCCGCCGCCTCGAACGGCACCACGTACTGGTACTGCCGGAAGCCGGCCGGCCCGTAGACTCGGTTCCAGTTCCTGATCGAGTCAAGCGGGTGGAAAAACTCGCCGATCGTCTGGATCTCGCCGATCCTGCGCATCGGCGCCTTTCGGTAGTACGCCTCATTAAGCAGCGCGACGGTACGGCGATTGAGCAGCCCGGTCGGAAACACCGGCGGCGCCCCGACCAGCGCAGAATCCTTGAACGCCAGCGGCTTGTCCTGCTCTTTGGCCGGCAGGTCGTCCACCGCGGCGAAATTACCGCTGGTAATCACCGAGCGCCCGAGCTTGCTGCCCGCCGCCAGGCAGTCGGTCCAGGCCACCGTGTAGTCGAACCTGGCGTCCGTCTCCGACAAGTAAGCCATGGTCTCGTCAATGTCGGCCGTCCGCACCGTGTCCACGATCAGCCGCGACGTCTTCACCGGCTTCAGGCGCACGCTGGCCCGCAGCACGATCCCGGTCAGGCCCATCCCGCCGGCCGTCGCCCAGAAAAGCTCGGGATTCCCCCCTGGGGTCACCGTCCGCACCGCACCGTCGGCGGTCAGAAGGTCAAGCGACAGCACGTGCTTGGCAAAACTGCCGACTTTATGATGGTTCTTCCCATGCACGTCCGCAGCGATTGCGCCGCCAACGGACACCTTCCTGGTGCCGGGAGTTACCGGTACGAACCATCCTTGGGGAAGGAAGCGCACCATCAACTGCTCGAGGGAGACCCCCGCCTCGCAGACGACGACGCCAGAATCCGCATCAAACGACAGCACCCGTCCGAGCCCCGCCGTGGACACCACGACGCCACCGTCGTTCTGAGCGGCGTTGTTGTAACTGCGGCCAAGCCCGCGCGCGATCACTCCGCCCGCCTCAGCCGCGCCCTTGACCAGGCCCGCGACCTCATCGGCCGAGCCGGGCGCCACGACCTCAGCCCACGTCGGCTCGGTCATACCCCAGCCAGTGAGACGCTGCTTGCGCGTCTCAAGCTTTACGGCCATTTACCGCTCCTCCGTCGACGGACATCATCTGCGTAGCTGAGTACCAAGACCGGAGGGATCGCTCCCAGCCAGGTCTTCAGTCGATGCGAGTTCGTGACCTTCCCTCAGAAATGCTTGTTCACGCACCAGCCGTCGGGAGAGTGATCAGCGGCAGCGAACGTCCGCGCACGGATGAGCACACGCCGTCGCTCGCCGCCGCCGCGGCGAGCCTGTCCGGCTGGGGCTCTTGGTAGGTGGTTGTCCGCTGTTTTATTGACCGGCCGATAGGCTCGACCATAGCCGCGAGCTGCGAGATTGTCTTGAACGAGCCGTTCACAGAGCCTGGCCATGCGGCTGATGGTCTCCTCCATGAGCGTCCCGCCAAGGTCGTTGACACCGCCGGCGAGTACCTCGCGGCAGACGTCGTCGCCCAGCTTCACCCAGGAACACTGGATCGAGTTGACCGCGCCGTGCAAGAGGAGGCGGGATAGAGCGTGGACGGCGCGGTTCTCGCGGCGGGTGGGTCCGGGCCTGGCCAGGCCGGCGAGGTAGATCGGCGAGCTGGCGTGCACGAAAGGCAACAGCACGAATTCGGTGAAACCGCCGGTCTGATCAGCGATGCGCCGGATCACGCGCAGGTGAGCTACCCAGTGCGCCGGGGTGTCGACATGGCCGTACATCATCGTCGCCGTGGTGGGAATGCCGAGCTCCTGCGCGGTCGTGATCACCTCAATCCAGGCGGCCGCCGGGAGCTTGCCCTTGGTGAGCACCCAGCGGACCTCATCGTCCAGGATCTCGGCGGCCGTGCCAGGCATCGAGTCAACGCCGGCCTCTCGGGCTCTGACCAGCCAGTCTTTGACCGAGAGCCCGGTGCGGGCGACTCCGTTCATGACCTCCATCGGCGAGAACGCGTGCACGTGCATGTCCGGCTGGCGGCGCTTGACCTCAGCCGCGATGTCGAAGTAGGCACTGCCGGGCAGGTCGGGATGTATCCCGCCCTGCATGCAGACCTCGGTGGCGCCGGCGGCCCAGGCCTCGTCGGCGCGGTCGCCGATCTGCTCGAGCGACAGGGTGTAAGCGTCAGCGTCGGTACGGCGCTGGGCGAATGCGCAGAAGCGGCAGCCGGTGTAGCAGACGTTGGTGAAGTTGATGTTGCGGTTGACGACGTAGGTCACGGGATCGCCGTTGACGTCGCGGCGGATCGCGTCGGCGATTCCCGCGAGGGCCTCAAGCTCTTGCCCGTCGGCGTCGAGGAGGGCCAGCGCCTCGTCGTCGGTGAGGCCAGCCGGGTTGGACTCGGCGCTGCGGAGGGCGGCGGCCACTTCTGACCTGAGCCGCGGCGGCGCGCTTGACTGGGCTGGCTGGATCCTGGTCGCGATTTCTTTCCAGTCGCCGTAGACCTCTTCGAAGTCGGCCCGGCGGTCGGTCGTGCGGCCCGTGGTGTCGATGGTGACGTGCAGGTCGGTGCGGCCTGACGACTCGCCCCAGCCGCCGTCTGGCTCCTGCCAGGGCAGTCCTTGCGGCATCGCCTTCTCATTGGCCAGGCCCGTCGCCGGGTCCGCCAGCGCGCTGACGTGGGCGGCGAGCCTTGGGTCGAGCCAGGGTTCGCGCAGGTAGGGCGGGTAGACCGTGAGCCGCTCGTGTAGTTCGAAACCGCCCGTCCTGGTGTGCTCCTTGAGCGCCTCGATCTGAGGCCAGGGCCGTTCCGGGTTCACGTGGTCGGGGGTCAGCGGGGACACGCCGCCCCAGTCGTCGATCCCGGCCCCGAGAATGAGCTGGTACTCGTCGCCGATCAGGTTCGGCGGCGCCTGGATCCTGGCGGAAGGGCCGAGCAGCAGCCTCGTCACCGCGATCGTGGCCGCGAGGTCGTCAAGCTCGGCATCGGGCAGGCCGCGCATCTTGGTGTCCGGTTTGGCGCGGAAGTTCTGGACGATAACTTCCTGAATCCCGTTGTACTCGCGGGCGACGCCCCTGATCGCGAAGATCGAGTCGGCCCGCTCTTCGAGGTTCTCGCCGATGCCGATGAGAATCCCGGTCGTGAAAGGAACGGCGCTGCGGCCGGCGTCTTCGAGTACCCGGAGCCTGACCTTGGGATCCTTGTCCGGGCTGCCAAAATGCGGGCCGCCCTTCTCGGTGAACAGCCGCTCGGCGGTGGTTTCCAGCATCATGCCCATGGACGGGGCTACCGGCTTAAGCCGCTGGAAGTCCTGCCAGGTCAGGACGCCAGGGTTCAGGTGCGGCAAGAGGCCGGTCTCCTCGAGCACCCTGATCGCCATGGCCCGCACGTACGACAGGGTGTCGTCGTAGCCGTGCGCGTCCAGCCACTCCCTCGCCTGCTTCCAGCGGGCCTCCGGCCGGTCGCCCAGCGTGAACAGCGCTTCCTTGCACCCGAGAGCGGCGCCCTGGCTGGCGATCTCGAGCACCTCGTCGGGGCTCAGGTAGGCACTATCCAGCCGGCCTGGAACTGTCACGAACGTGCAGTAGCCGCACCGGTCCCGGCACAGCCTGGTCAGCGGTATGAACACCTTGCGCGAATACGTGATCACCCCCGGACGGCCGGCGGCGGTAAGGCCGGCGTCCCTGGTCCGCGCGGCGTAGCTCAGGAGCTCGGTCAGCTGGTCGCCCCGCGCGTGCAGCAGGACGACCGCCTCGGCGTGGTCAAGCGGCTTGCCGTCACGGGCCCTAGCCAGCGCCCGGCGAAAGGCACTGTCGGAAGGCATGACCTGATCAGCGGTACGCACCATGCCATTACCCTAGGCTGACCGATTACCCGCCCCAAACCGCAGGTGCCCCGACACCCTGCGAGGCGGTGGTGGCGGGAGAGCGGGTCCGTGGCTGGGCCAGGGCCGGCCGCCGGGCTGGCTAGCAGCAGCATCGATGGCCCATGGATGTTGTTCGGGTCGGGTGGCTAACGACATCGATGGGCCTTCGATGCTGTTCCAGCAGCATCCATGGGCCATCGTTGCGGTGACTGGCCTCGCCGGAACAGCATCGGTGGGCCATCATTGCGGGCGCGTCGGCCAATTTAGGTGAAGTCGAACTATTCGGGTGTTTTGTCCGAATCGAGGAAGTCCTGCCGACGAAGACCGCCGGCCGATTCCGGGGCCATTGGGCCGGGCGGGGCCGGGCCGGACCTGGGCCGGGATGGGACCGGGGCCGGGCCGACTCGGACCTGCCGCTACAGCCAGCTGATCCTGGCGCTTTCTGGTTCCTCGCCTTCCGGGGCCAGGCCGGCTTTGCCGGCCTTGACGTCGTCGAGCAGGCCGCGGACCGCCGACAGGATTTCAGGCGCGCGCTCGCGCAGCATCTCGTCGTCGGCGGCGAATGCTCCTTCGTCGGGAACGCCGGCCCTGGACAGGAGCGCGGGCAGGTCGGCAAGCTGCTCGGCTAGCCAGGCGACGGGGTTTGCGGACAACTCGGGATCGAACACCCGCCGCCCGGCCTCCCAGCCGTTGAAAGCAGGGTGATGGTGCGCCCGGTTCAGGCTGCCTGGAGGACCGCTAACCGTTTCGAGCAGGTCGACTCGCCAGACCGGCTGGCCGACCTCGATCGGGCTGCCAGAGTAGATCGAGCCCTTGAGTTCACCCCGGCCGAGCAGCCGCATTTCCAGGCGCACGCCGCGCTCGGCCCCTTCCTGACCTGGCCTTGGGTTCGGGTCAACGAAGTACAGGTCGCTGACGAGCACGCCGAGCCGCTCGAATCCGAATGCGTAAAGCACGGCAATCCTCCCGGTGGGGACGAGTTCGCACCGTAATTGTCCCACGCCGAAGTAAGGAACCCCAGAGTCAGGCCACTCCGGCCTCGGCGACCGCTTCGGCCGTGGCCGAGAACACCGGCCCGAGCGAAGAGTCACTGGAGTCAAGCCCAAGTTCCCTGACCGAGCTCATATCGCCCGGTAGTCCCGTACGGAGTTACGCGGACCACGCCGAGGCGGACCGCTGCCGCCAGAGATCGCCAGGATGCTGGCCCGGTGCCGGTGCCCGGCGTAGGGCGCGAGCAGCTCGAGCATCCCGGCGTCGTCGACCACCCGGCCGGCGAGCGCCCACCCCACCTGCCGGGGCAAGTGGTAGTCGCCGACGGAGACCGCGTCGGCGTCCCCGCAGGCTCGCTGCCTGACCTCGGCCGAGGTCCAGACGCCGATCCCTGGCAGCGACCGCAGCCGCCGGTCAGCCTCTGCCGACGGCAGGTCCACGATCTCCTCCAGTCGCCCGGCGACCAGCGCCGCCCCGGCGATGGTACGAGCCCGCACCGCCTCAACGCCGGCCTTGTGCCAGTCCCAGGAAGGTATCCGAGCCCACGTCGCCGCCGGCGGCGGCACCCGCAGGCCAGCCGGCGCCGGCCCTGGCGCGGGTTCGCCGTGCCAGCTCAGCAGCGTCCGCCAGGCCCGGCTCGCTTCCTTGCCAACCACCTTCTGCTCGAGCACAGCGGGAACCAGGGACTCAAATACCAGGCCAGACTGGCCGATCCGCAGCCCGGTCCGCCGCCGCACCATCTCGGCGAGCAGCGGGTGCACGGGAACGAAGTCCTCGGGCCGGTCATCGGCCCCTACCATCGCTGGCAGCCGGTCGAGCAGCCACTCCGCCCCCGCGCCCCACGCGGTGCCAGCGACCGCCGTGTCCAGGTCGGCCGAGGCCCGCCAGGCCACCCGCAGCGTTCCCGCGCCCTCAGGCGTCCGGCAGGCCCGCCAGACCGCACCTGAGTCGTCGACCGCGAACGCCGGATCGCCGTAGCCGCGCCTGTGCACACTGAGCACGGACCTGACATCGATCACGTAAGGGGCTGACCATCGTCGCGCCCGCGCCGCGACTGGCTCGGCCGCCTGCGTCAACGCCCGCTCGCGTCAGGCATCGTCCGAGAACCTGACCGCCGTCCCCTGCTGGTCTTCTACGGTCGACATGACCGGCGAGACTACCCTTGCCCGGCCGATGCGGCGCGCTCATAGCAGGCAAGGTGCGCCTGGGCCGACATCGCCCAGGTGAATTCCTGCGACCTGGCGTAACCGGCCCGTCCGAGCGCCTCCCGCTGGCCCTCGTCGTCGATGAGGGCCCGCAGGGCGGTCTTGATGCTCGCCGCTTCAGGCTCCGTATAGGCCACGGCGTCGCCGCCGACCTCAGGAAGCGAGGTCCTGTGCGTGGTGAGCACGGGCGCGCCGCATGCCATCGCCTCGAGCACGGGCAGGCCGAAGCCTTCACCGGTGCTAGGAAAGGCAACAACAAGGGCGCCACCAAAAAAACCCGGCAGGTCAGCGAAATGCAGGTACCCAGGCCGAACGAGCCGCAGGTGCGCGGGCACGGCAGCGACGGCCTCGTCTACCTCATCACTCCAGCCGGTGCCTCCGGCGAGCACGAGTGCCGGCGGCTCGGCGAGGTCAGCGACAGCCTGCGCCCAGGCCTCGATGAGCGCGGGCACGTTCTTACGCGGCGCCAGGCTGCCCAGGTAGCCGACGTAAGGGCGTCCGTGCAGGCCAAGCCGCCCGGCGACCCGGTCAAGCTGGACGGCATCAGGCCGGCGGAACAGGTTGTGGTCAACGCCGTGGTAGGCGACGTCGATCTTGGTCGGGTCGGTGTCGAGCACCCGGACGAGTTCGTCCCTCGTGGCCTTGGAAGGCACGATCAGCCGGGTCGCCCGCCACGTGGAGGTGCGGATCGCGGCCTTGTAGAACGTCGCGGCGACCGGGGTATGCGTATCTGGCGCGGTGAAGAACGTCAGGTCGTGCGTTGTTACCACGGTCGGGATACCCGGCCGGAGCGGCATCGAGTAATGCGGGGAGTGAATGACGTCGGCCCCGATCTGAGTCGCGACCAGGGGAAGACCGCTCTGCTCCCAGGCCAGCCTCGCCGGCCGGTGCGCGATCGCGGGCGGGCCCGGCACGATCTTCGCGCCCGGCAGCATCCTGGTATAGCGCTCCTCGTCAGCGCGCTGGCAGGCGATCGCGAGGTCGGCACCTTCGGCAGAAAGCGCACCGACCAGACCGTCCACGTACCGGCCGAGCGCGCCACGGTCAGCGGGCACGCCGGTCGCGTCTACGAGCACACGGGGGCCCACTGCGTGTCAGGCTCCTTCCTCATCGCTATCCGGGAACCGCCGGCGTCCGATGAGCCGCTCCGATGAGCCGCCGTCCGGTGAAGAGCACAGTCAAGTCTGCCTTCCCGAGGCAAGGCCGCCCTCCCGATGGTCCCCGCTGTTTGAAGCCTACGCCCTCAGCGCGCGCGGCGTGGCACGGCAAGCGCGAGGTTTGCCGGTTTCCGTGACGGCTGCGATGTGGAGCCATCTGATCGACTTCCCGGCGATGCCCCTGCGTCACCGTTCCGGCACGGGAAGGACATCGGCCGCCGCCAAGGCGCGGCAGCACTACGGCGACGCCGAAGGTGACGGGCTCGGCGTAGCGGGTGATTTATGGCCGCTGGTGCTTTTCGCCGCTTGCTGAGCCTGGTCGAGAGCGTTCTTCATCTTGGCGATGTCCTGCCCGTAAAGAGTGAAGTTAGGCGGGCTGTCATGCAGCGCGGCCTGCGCCTGGTTGTAGAACTTCTGCGCCTGGGCCAGGAATCCGAGTACGACCGAGTTCACCTGACCTGGCGACGACGGCGCGGTGCCGGTCGGCTGGCTGATCGCGGTAATGGACTGGGCCAGCGACCCGACCAGCGTGTCAGCGAACCCGACATTGCCGCTGTAGAAGGTGAACACCTTCTTCAGCTGCGGATACGAGCCGCTGTTGATAGTCGACGACGCCGAGACGTACACCGGCTCGACGGAAAGCAAGGCACCGCCGAGCGGAACCGTGATCAGGTTCCCCAGCGTCACCTTGGAACCGCCCTTGCGCAGCAGGCTCAGCTGCTCGGAGGCGGCGACGTCTGACTCGAAGTTGCTCTGCAGCTGCTGCGGCCCTGGAATCGCGGTGTCCTGAGGTAGCTGCAAGACCTGGATCTGCCCGTAGTCCGGGCTCAGCGGGTTGCTGTTCACGGCCATGAAAGCAGCCAGGTTCGGCCTGCCCCTAGGGGTAAACAGCGTGCTCAGCGAGAACTCAGGCGTCGGCGCTCCCGGCATCTGCAGGGTGAAGTAGTACGGGGGCTGGGTGACGGTGAAATTCTCAGGCGCGGTCGGATCATCGGGAACTGACCAGAAGTTCTGGCCGCCGTAGAAGGCCGACGGCTGGAGCACGTGGAACTGGGTGATGATCTGGCGCTGGGCGTCAAAGAGTACTTCCGGATACCGCAAATGCGGCAAGAGCAGGGCGGGGATGTCCTTCTGCGGCTGGATGAGACCGCGGAAGGTTTTCATCCAGGTCTTCAGCAGCGGATTAGCCGGGCCCCACTGGTAGATGTGCACCGCACCGGTGTAGGCGTTCACCGTCGCCTTTACCGAATTGCGCAGGTAGTTGACCTCGCCGCCGTTCGGGCCGCTGGCGAGGCCGCCCGGGCTGAACGTGTTCGAGGTCGCCTGAGGCAGGCTGAGCCGCTTGGAGTACGGATAGTTATCCGTCGCGGTGTAGCCGTCCACTACCCACAGGACCTGGCCATTTTCAACGACCGGATACGGATCGTCGTCCAGGGTGAGGAACGGCGCGACCTTGGCGACCCGCGCGAGCGGGTTCCGCACGTACAAGATCCTTGACTTGCTGTCGATCGCGCCGGAAAGCAGGATGTCGAGTTCGCGGAACTTGATGGCGTAGAGCAGTCGCCGGCCGAAGGAGCCGACCACGACCCCGCCGCCGCCGTTGTAGTGGTTGTTCTGCTGGCCGCCGTTGTTCTCCGTGGGGTAGTCAAGCTCGGCCTGCCTGGTGTCCGCGATGACGTAATCCGTGCCTTCGTCGCCGAAGTAGATCCTCGGCTGGAAAGTGCCAAGCTGCCCGGTAGGCGGCACGTCGCTCTCCACGAACTGCGGGTTACCGTTCGGCTGGGAGGCCGCGGCGCCGGCGGCCACGAACCCGTATCCGTGCGTGTAGATCAGGTGGGAGTTGATCCAGTTGCTCTGGCCTGCGGGCGGCCCTGACATGTCCCTGACCCCGACGACCATGTCCTGCGGCAGGTTGTTCGTCCCGATGACGTATCTGTCCATGCCGAGCACGTCGGAGAACTGGTAGTAGCTCTTGACCTGCTGCAACTGCTGGAAGGCGGTAGAGATGACGTCCTGGTCGATGAGGCGCAGGTCAGGCAGTGCGGCGGCCTGAGTGGCGAGGATCGATGGCTTCTCGGTGGAGCTAGCCGGGTAGCTGATCACCTTCGTGCTGGCTACTCCGTAGGCCTGCCTCGTATTGAAGATCTCCCGCGCGATGTACGGGCGTTCCTTAACGGCCTGGTTCGGCTTCACCACGAACTGCTGGATGATGAACGGGTAGACGCCGCCGATCAGCACGGCCGATAGGACGAGCAGGCCGAAGCCCATGGCCGGAAGCAGTGATCCGCGGCGCACCGCTCCGGCGAGGAACAGGATCGCGCAGATCACGGCGATCACCGCGAGCACGGTCTTGGCCGGCAGCACGGCGTGCACGTCGGTGTAGGAAGCTCCGGTCTGCACGATTCCGCGCTGGGAGAAGTCGATGGCGTACCTGTCCACCCAGTACGCGACGGCCTTCAGCGCCACGAAGACGCCGACAAGCACGAACAGGTGCGCGCGGGCCGCTTTCGTCGGCTGCGTGTGCCTGGCGAGCCGCAGCCCGCCGTAGAGCACGTGCACCGCGGTCGCCAGTACAATCGAAAGCAAGATGGCAGCGAACAGGAAGGACAACAACATCCTGATAAAGGGATAAACATTGATAAAGAATGAGATATCAAGATGGAATTGCGGGTCCTTCACGCCGAATGGCACCCGGTTGATGAAGAGCAGCCACGTCTGCCAGTTGCTGGCGGCGGTGAGGCCGGAGATCAGCCCGATCAGCCCGAGTACCACGATGGTGGCGCCGCGCCGGTGCGGGTCGATGGCCTGGCGGTAGGCCTCGACTCCCTGATGCTCAGGCCCGGCGGGCGGCGCCTCAGGTCGCGTCCGGTAGGCGAGCACCATGTTGGCGCCGATGATCGCGATCATGAAGATCGCGGTGATCAGGAACAGCAGCCACTTGGTACCGTAGGTGGTGCTGAAGACCCGCGTCTGGTGGACCGAGGAGAACCAAAGGAAATCGGTCCAGATCCCGGCGGTGACCGAGATCAGGATCCCGGCCAGCACAATGATGATGACCGTCGGAATGACGTACCTCGGCCAGCGCGGCACGGTCACTTGGCGGGCGCCGCCTGAATGCTGCGGACCGGGAACTCGGAATGCCAAGGAGCTTCCCTTCGTGAGGCTGCCCTTCGGGAGGCCGCTTACCCGGCGGCCGACCTTCTCGGGGCATGCGCCCTTTGCGGGCCTGAAGGCAACCTACCGGCTAGCAACCGGGCACCGGACGGCCGGCCTTGAGCGCTCGCAGAGCCGCGATCGCGCCGCTGAGCGTACTCACCTTCACCAACCGCAAACCAGGCGGGACCGCGCCGACCGTATCACCGCAGTTGGCGGCGGGGGTCAGGAAGATTGTCGCGCCCGCTGCCCTGGCCGCGGCCATCTTCTGCTGTATCCCGCCGATCGGATCGACCGCTCCGTCTACTTCGATCTCGCCGGTGCCAGCGATGAACTTGCCATTGGTCAGGTTCGCCGGGGTGATCTTGTCGATGATGCCGAGCGCGAACATCATCCCGGCGCTCGGGCCGCCCACGTTGGCGACGCTGATCGTGACCTTGAACGGGAACACCCAGGACTCGATCACCTTCACGCCGATCACGGGCTCACCCTGCGACTTGACCGTCTTGAGCGTGAATTTCCGCAGGTGCCCGGAGCGCCTGATGGTCAGCGTTACCGGCTGGCCCGCGGTCCCTGACTCGATCAGCGACGCGGCGCTTGACCGGCAGGTTACCGGCGTGCCGTTGACGGCCGTGATCACGTCGCCGGCCCGCAGGACGCCGTGGGCGGGCAGTCCCTTGATGGTGCCCGTAATCGTGTCGTCGGTGATGAACTTGATCCTGAGCTGGCACAAGGCCGCGGCCGTGGCGGCCTGCTGCGAGTCGGCCATCTCCTCGGTGTCCTGCCGCGTTACCTGCTGCTGCGTCTGACCGGGCGGGAAAAGCTCCTGCTGGGGCACGACCGCGTTGTGCGGGCTCAGCCAGGCCTGGAGCGCGGCGAAGACATTGAACGGCGGCCTGTAACCAGGGCCGCCGATGTAAGAAACCGTGACCATATTGAGATGACCGTCGGTCTTGAACGTACGGTGACCGGAAACCTGAATGATCGGCTTCTTGCCAATCGGGCCGAGCGTGTTGAACGTGGGTCCCGGCATCAGAGATACGTAAGGCACAGGCACCAGCGCGGCGGCGAGAAGCGCGCCGATGACTCCGACGCTCGCTATCAGCAGGGTGACGGCGCGACGTGACATGGGGGCAAGGCTACGCGCTGTTGACCCATTCGCTCGCGCCACCCGCGAAGCGCTGGTGCTTCCAGATCGGCACGGTCTGCTTGAGTTCGTCGATGAACGCACGGCAAGCGTCGAAGGCTATCGCCCGGTGACCGCTCGACACCGCCACGACGACGGCGAGGTCACCGATTTCCAGGTCACCGGTTCTGTGGACCGCGGCCACGGCCTTGACGTCAAACTGGTCGGCGATCCGCCTGGCGACCAGCCGGAGCTGATCAGCGGCGGACGGATGCGCGGAGTAGGAAAGGGCGGTCACTTCTTTGCCGCTGTCGTGATCACGGACGGCGCCGGCGAACAAGGCGATGCCGCCGGCGGCCGGGTCGGCTACCGCTGCACGCACCTCATCGATGGACAGGGGCGTGCTCCGCACCTCGGCCAGCCTGATCACATTGGTGTTCACGTTCACCTGCCAACGTTACAACGTGACCGGCTTGTCCTTCGCCACACGGCCGGCCGCATCGCCCCGGCCGCCCGCTCACCCCTCGGTCTGGCACTTTAGGTGATTTGTCCAGCCAGGCACCCGGCAAGAGCACGCCAGCCCGCACGCCATGATCACGGAGTGAGCCCTTGCGCCCGCTTCGTCAGCGCCGTACCCGTTCGTGGATCCTCTGCAGTCACACCAGCACCAGAAGTATCTATCGCGGGGCCTGGGGTCTGTGCCGCAGGCCCCGCGATGGCACGACGTAGGCGCCAGGGCACCTGCCCAGGGACAACGCTGGGCCTCGCCGCCCGAGGCAGCAACTCAACGTGGACCCTGACTGAGCTTGCGTCAGGGGTCGCGGCGGCGTTTGCGTACCTGCCTGACGATGGCGGCGGTGCCGATGACGGCTACGGTGGCTCCGGCCGCCGTGATCGTCGCGTCCTTCTTGGCCAGCCTTCTTCCGGCGAGCGCGTGGTGGCCGGCCCTCAACTCAAGCAGGGTGCTGAGCGCCTCAGTGTTCGTAACTTCAGGCCGCCAGCCCGCCTCCCGCAGCGCCGCGCAGTCCACCACCCACGGGTAGACGACGTAATGCAGGTCAGCGACCGGCGCCGGCGTGATTCCCGCCCGGTAAAGGCGCTGCGCGGTCGCGAAGGTGACGCCGGCCGGAAGCTCGATCCGGCGCAGCCCGGATAGTTCTTCGACCTGCTCCTGCTCGAGCCAGCCGTCGCAACCGACCGCGAACGCTCCGCTGACCTGCCCGGCGGCCGCCAGTTCGATAGCCGACATCAGGTCGGTGATGTGGCAGAACTGCCAGCGAGGCGCGCAGCCTTTCACCACGAGCAGCCTCGGCGCCTCAAAGTGCCTGGTAATGAGGGTGTCGATACCCTCACCGACGAGGGCAGCCGGGCGGATCACGGTGACCGCGGTGCCAGGGTAAGCCCGCGGCGAGCGCTCGGCCAGTTGCTCGATCTCCATGAAATCGCCAACAACGCTGCCGTCAGGGTCAGCGTTCAGCGGCGCGGTCTCGGCCATGGGCACAGGATTGTCCGGATGCGCGCCGTAGACCATCGCGCTGGTCACCAGGATGACCTGCGAGACTCCGCCGGCGGCCGCCGCGGTCAGCACGGTCTGGGCCCCGCGCACGTTGTAAGCGCGCCTGGCTTTCTGATCAGACCCGGCCGCCAGGTCGAGGTCAGTGTGCACGATGACGTCGATCCCGGCCAGCCGACTGGCGAGCACCGGATCCCTGACGTCTGCCATCCGCCAGACCACGCCGGTCAGGTCGCCCCTGTGGTCGTCGATGGCGATGACCCGGCTGAATTGCTCTGACTTGGCGAGGCGCGCGGTCAGCGCGAGGCCGAGGTCGTGCGCGGCCCCGGTTACGGCGACCACTGGGCGATCGCGGCGTCCGCCGCGGCCCGCGCCGTCGCTGCGCCCTTGGCGAACCTTGGCTACTCGGTCGCTCACCGGGGAGTGCTCCTGGGATAGCTTGGCTAGTGTGACACCTCCATCCTGCCTGAGAGGCCGCGACGATGAATGAGCCTCCCTTCGGCTTTGGCCCGCCGGGAGATCCCGGTGATGATCGTGATCCGACTTCCGGGGCGGGCGGCTCCGGTCAGGGCGGCTCGCCAGGTGCCGGCGGACCGGCCGGCGCCGACGGTCCTTTTGGCCAGGGCAACCCGTTCGGTGACCCGCAGCAACTGGCCGAGGCGCTTCGTCAGTTCGCCGACCTGATGACCTACCAGGGCGGCGCTATCAACTGGGATCTGGCGAAAAACACCGCCAGGCAGACGATTGCCGCCAAGGGCGACCCGAGCGTGCTCGCGAACGAGAAAGGGGCGGTCACCGAAGCGATCAGGCTCGCTGACCTGTGGCTTGAAGACGCGACCACGTTGCCGAGCGGAGTAAGGACGGCGACGGCCTGGAGTCGCTCTGAGTGGGTCGAAGCAACGATGCCAGTCTGGATCAAGCTTTGCGGCCCGGTTGCTGAGCGAGCGGTAGACACCATGAGCGGCCTGGTCTCGATGGGCCAGGACGAATTGTCGGAACTGCCGCCAGAGATGCAGGGCATGTTCTCGATGTTCTCCGGTGGCGGTCCAGGTGGTGGCTTCGGCGGCCTGTCTGAGATGATGCGCAGGGTCGGCGGCATGATGATCGGCGGCCAGGCCGGCTCGGCGGTCGGCGCCCTCGCCGATGAAGTCATCAGCTCAAGCGACATTGGCCTGCCGATCGGCCCTGAGGGCACGGCCGCACTGCTGCCCGCAGGCGTGGCGGCCTTCGGCGCGGGCTTGTCCGTCGACCCTGACGAGGTCAGGCTCTTCGTCGCTCTGCGCGAGGCCGCGCACCACCGCCTCTTCAGCCACGTCCCCTGGCTCAGGGCCCGCCTGCTCGGCGCCGTCGAGGATTACGCCAGGGGCATCAAGGTCGACGCCGAGGCGATGCGCGACGCACTGCCGCAGATCGACCCCTCCAACCCTGAAGCGCTCAACGAGGTGCTGTCAGGCTCCGCGTTGTTCACCCCGGCCGACACCGAGGAGCAGAAGGCGGCACTGTCCCGGCTGGAAACCTTGCTCGCCCTGGTCGAAGGCTGGGTGGCCACGGTGGTGGCGCAGGCCGCCAGGAACCGGCTGCCCCAAGCCGACGCCCTAGCCGAGGCGATCAGGCGCAGGCGCGCCACCGGCGGCCCCGCCGAGCGCACCTTCGCCACGCTGGTCGGCCTCGAACTCCGCCCGCGCCGCTTGCGCGAAGCCGCGACCATCTGGGCCGGCCTCACCGAAGCCCGCGGCACCGCCGGCCGTGACCAGATCTGGAGCCACCCCGATCTCATCCCTACGGCCGATGACCTGGACAACCCTGACGCCTTCGTGCACGGCGCCCCAGAACTCGACATCTCGGACCTTGAACCAAAAACCGAAAGTGGAAACGAGCCCGACGCCGACGCTGACGCTGACCAGCCTAAACCGTCAGGTTCGACCGACCCGGATAGCGGGACCACGCCAGGCAACGGGCCGGATCCCGGCGACGTAACGCCCCCAACCGACGAGGCGTAACCGAAACCAGCCCCGGCGCGGCGGCGGCGTTAGCTGGTGACCGCATGGGCAGCGATAGAACGGGCCGGTTTTCGGGTCAAGTCCCTCCCCGGTGGAACGGGGACAATACCGTCCGCACGGCACCCGCCGCAAAACCGGCAAATCGCCCGCACTGGCGGCGGCCGCAGGTCCTCTGGTCGCCGGGGACGGTCCTGGTCTGGCCGGCGGCGACGGCGAAGCGGGCAGATCCGCGCGGCGAACCGCAACGATGGGCCATGGATGCTGTCAGGCCGGGGCGGGTAACCGCATCTATGGGCCATCGTTGCGGCGGGAACGACATCGATGGGTCATCGTTGCGGTTGCCCGGCCCGGCGCAGCAGCATCGATGTCCCATCGTTGCGGTTCGCGGCCGGGGCTGGCGGCGAATTGCCCGGTCTGCCGCGAGCCGGGACTCGGACGGCCCGAACCCAGCACCCGGACGGCCCGAACCCGGACCACCCTTACCACCACGAAATGTGAACCAGAGCCGCATCGCTGGGCCACCGTTGCGCCCAGGAAAGGCGCCGAACCAGCCGGTCGTGCCAGCGTCGCCTAGATCGGTCGGTCCACAGTTATCCACAGGGAGTGGACGGCGAAATCGCAGGCCCGCAAGCCAATTCCGCGTTAGCCGGGAAGAAATTCACAGGTTAGGTACTCGATATCCACAGCGACGCACCCGCCACTCCACAAGCATTACCCAGCAGTATCCATAGCTAGGTCCCGCGCAGTAATCCACAGGCAGGCTCCACCACGGTTGCCGGATCCACAGGGAGCCGGGGAGCGGACGACAGTGTCGTACGTCCTTGGCATAGTGCGGCTATGAGACCAGCTTTGAAATCCGGGTTGCTGCCAGTGTGGCGTGATCGCGACACGGTGCAGATCGGGATTGATCCGCGGCGGGCGGTGGCACTGTCGGGGATGGCGCAGGCGGCGGTGGTGCTCGGACTGCTCGACGGGAGCAGGGACCGCGGGCAGGTGATCTCCGCCGCAGCTGAGCAAGGGGTGTCCTCGGAGGCGACCGAGCGGATCCTGACCTTGCTGGCCGCGGGGGGCGCCCTCGACGATTTCCCGGCGAGCACCTTACGCGACGTTCCCGCTACGTCGCGGAGGAGACTCGCGGCCGAACTCGCCACGACCTCGCTCGCGCATGGTGACTGTGATGGCGGGGCGCGTTCCCTGGCCCGGCGCAGGGACGTGGCCGTGTGGATCGACGGCGAGCGCAGGATCGGGCGGGCCGTTGCCAGGATCCTCGCGGCGTCAGGAGTGGTCAGTGTCATGCTCGGAGATATCCATGACCGGCGCCCCGACCTCGCGGTTGTCGTCGGACGGCAGCATCCTGACCGGATGAGCAGCCTGGTCACGAATCAGATTCCGCACCTCGCAGTGCTGGCCGGGGAGGCGATTGGCGTAGTCGGGCCTCTGGTGATACCCGGCCGGACCTCGTGTTTGCGCTGCCTCGACTACATCAGGGCGAGCAAGGATCCGGCCTGGCCTCTCATCCTGGCTCAGCTCGCCATGAGGCAGCCCGATCCCCCCGCCTGCGATGCGGTGCTGACGGCCGCGGTCGCCGCGCAGGCGGCCGCCCAGACCCTGATCGCCATCGACCGGTCGCCTTCGTCCGCCGCTACGGTGAACGGGACTCTTGAACTCGTGCTGCCCGACTGGCGCTGGCGCCGCCGGACGTGGCCGCCGCATCCGGCCTGTTTCTGCACGAGTCACACCGGGTGGTAACCGACAATAGAGTTTATGAACGACTTGCCGCGCAGGGCCGTGACCAGGACATTCAAGCTGGCGACGCTACCAGCGGGACTGGCCGGGCGGACCGTGATCGGCCTTGGCAAGCGCGTTGGCGGACGGCCGGCTGAGCTCGTGGCGCACGAGATCCAGGAGCGAACCGCCGATCAGATCTTCCGCGTGCTCGGCGAACTCAAGGGCGGTGCGCTCAAGGTCGGGCAGGCCTTGTCCGTCTTCGAGGCCGCACTGCCCCCCGAGCTCGCCGGACCATACCGGTCCACACTCACCAGACTGCAGGAGGCGGCACCACCACTGCCCGCCGCGACCGTGCACCGTGTGCTCGCGGCCGATCTCGGCGACGACTGGCGAGAAATGTTCGCCGAGTTCGACGACGAGCCGGCTGCCGCCGCCTCGATCGGGCAGGTGCACAAGGCGGTCTGGCAGGACGGCAGGCAAGTCGCCGTGAAAATCCAGTACCCCGGCGCGGGGAAAGCGCTGATCAACGACTTCACGCAGATCAGCAGGATCGGCAGGCTCTTTGGCGTGCTGATGCCAGGACTTGAGGTCAAGCCGCTGCTCGACGAGCTTCGCGCACGGGTCGCGGAGGAACTGGACTACCGGATGGAAGGCGTTTCGCAGGAAGCTTTCGCTGTCGCTTTCGCCGACGATCCCGACATCGCGGTTCCGCGCGTCGTGCTCGCCACGGATCACGTGCTGATCAGCGACTGGATGGACGGCACGCCGCTTTCCTCGATTATTTCTGACGGCACGCGGGAACAGCGGGATCGAGCCGGCCTGCTGCTGGTCAGGCTGTTGTTTTCCAGCCCGGCTCGGGCAGGCCTGCTGCACGCCGACCCGCATCCTGGCAACTTCCGGCTGCTCGAAGACGGCAGGCTCGGGGTACTTGACTTCGGTGCCGTCGACCGGCTGCCCGAGGGGCTGCCACCGCTGTTCGGCCGGATGCTCTGGCTCGTCCACACCGACGGGGACATCGCTGATGTGGAAGCCGAGTTGCGGCAACACGGCTTCTTGCTGCCAGGGATCACCATTGATCTCGAAGACCTCAAGAGATACCTGGCTCCCCTGGCCGAACCGTCCAAGCAGGAGTCATTCACGTTCACTAGGGAGTGGATGCGGACGGAAGCGGGCCGGATGGCCGACCTGCGCGGCGTCAATATCGGCAGGCTGCTCAACCTGCCGCCGTCCTACATTCTCATCCACCGCGTCTCGACCGCAGGGATCGGCGTTCTTTGCCAGCTAGAGGCCACCGCAGACTTCCGTTCCGAGGTACTGCGCTGGATACCTGGCTACGGGCCGGCCGACGCGGTAGGCGCCGACGCGGTGCCCGCGGGTTAGCACCCGACGTGACTGCCGTGACTGCCGTGACTGCCGTGACTGGCGGGAATCCGAGCATCGCGGGACCGCCCGCTGTGCCAGCCGCCCGCTTGCGGCCCCGCCTGCCGCCGCCCGCCCGGGTTACCCGCATCGATGGCCCATCGTTGCGGTTGAGCGAGGTGGGCGGACGACATCTATGGCCCATGGATGTCACTCGCGCAGCATCTATGGGCCATCGTTGCGGTAGGACTCTGGCTGGCGGCAGCATCGGTGGGACATCGTTGCGCTTGGGTTTGCACTATAGGTGATTTGTCCGACGGCCCCGGCCGGGCGCCCGGCAAGCGCCTGCCAGCCGACCAGCCCCGTCGGCGGGCACTTGGGTAGCCGCGGGTCCGACGCCCGCGGCTACCCCTCTCGCTCGAACTGACGATTCCGCCGGCCAGGCGGGCGCCGGGCGGGCGCCGGGCGGGCCGGCAAACCGACCAGACCGGGCCCGCCCGCCCCGTGCCTTGGGTCAGGCAGCGACCTCGTCCTTACGCGGACGACCACGTGCCCTCTTCCTTGGCACGATCTCGCCGCGAATGAACAGCTCGCCTCCCCAGACTCCCCAGGGCTCCCTGCGGTCGATCGCGCCAGCCAGGCAGGCTGACCTGACCGGGCAGCTGCCGCAGATCGACTTGGCAAGCTCGACGTCAACTGGCGATTCCGCGAAAAACAGGTCGGGGTCGTCGGCGCAGTGCGGCGCACTGCCCTTGACGACTCCGGCCGGTCCAGCCGGCGCAAGCCCGGCCGCCGGCACAAGCCCGGCCGCCGGAGCAAACCCGGCCGCCGAGCTGGTAACCGGCCCAAGCCCAGCCTCAGGCTCGGCCGGCTTGACCACGACGGTAACCGGCACGCTCCTGCTGATCGCGGTCACCCGCACGAAATCCGCCTCGGCCGCCGCTGAGTCTTCTATGACCGCGGCGGGTCCTCGCCGGTACATCGGCGTCATCCCCTCTCATCTGCTATCGCAGCGTCTGGTCTTTACGGGCAACCGTGGCCTCGCATGACTAAGGCCGCGGACCCGATCTCTGGGTCCGCGGCCTGTGGGGATCTCAGCCGGTCTGGCTAGACCGGATCCCTCGCTGGATGCGGACCCTGAGGAGCGCCACCCTTGGTGTAGCTAATACGGGTGGCATTAAGGGTCAAGTGGGCGTTCTGGACTTTGCACGTGTGCTGCTGCCTGGCAAGTTCCACCTGGCAAGCCGCCTGGGCGCCGTAACCGAGCAGGTAGACCGCCTTGCGCGACCGCGGTCGCGCAAACGGCATGGCTATCCCCTGCGCCCCGTCAGGCTCGGGCAGGAGGATGGCCATCCGATCGGCTAGGTGACTAGGAACGGTCGTACTGCCGCCGATGAACCAGGTGCCCAGGCCGGAACGCATGCGCTCGGAAGCGGCATCGGCCGGTGAAATTGTGTTCAGCATCGCGGGCACCTCCCTCTTCGCAGCATCATGTGACCGCCTGGCTGTGATGAACTACAACGACCTTAAGCAGCGGTACCACGGAGAGGCAACTCTTTTTTCCAGCCCCGTGTCCAACCTGTTATCAAAGGCCGTTATCGAAGGTCAGCGTCACTGGCGGTGCGGACGAGTCCTTCCTGCACCACCGACACGACCAGGTCCCCTTCTCTGGTGTAGAGCTCGCCCCTTGCCAGCCCTCTGGCCCCGGCCGCCACGGGAGACTCCTGGGCGTAAAGCAGCCACCGGTCGGCACGGAATGGCCGGTGGAACCACATCGCGTGGTCAAGGCTGGCCCCGGCGGTTCGCCCGTCCGCCCAGGACAGGCCGTTGGCAAGCAGCACAGAATCGAGCAAGGTCAGGTCCGACGCGTAGGTCACGAGGCAGACGTGCAGCAACTCGTCATCGGGCAGGTCACCGTCCGCCCTGATCCAGGCCTGGCTCGACGCCACCCGTAGTGACGGGTCACCGACGGCATCTATGCTCGTAGGGCCTATTTGCCGAATGTCTATCGGGTTGGTGCTCGAGTAGTCCGCCGCTTTGTCGCCGAAACGCAGTCTCAGCCGCTCGGCCATCGTGGGCAGTTCCTCGGGCGGCGGCACGCCAGGCATCGTCCGCTGGTGGGACACACCTTCCTCGGGATGGTGGAAAGAGGCCGACAGCGTGAAGATCGTCTTCCCGTGCTGCACGGCCGAGACCCGCCTGGTGGTGAAAGAACGGCCGTCCCTGACCCGGTCAACCAGGTAGATCAGCGGCACGGCCGGGTCGCCTGGCCTGATGAAGTACGCATGCAGCGAATGCACCGGGCGGTCCGCCGGCACCGTGCGCCCGGCCGCGACCAGCGCCTGGCCAGCGACCTGCCCGCCGAACACGCGCTGCCGCCGCTCGCCATCCGGGCTACGGCCTCGGAAGATGTCGAGCTCGATTTGCTCGAGATCAAGCAGTTCAACCACCGCATCAAGGGCCTTGGTCACGCCCGAGCTCCCTTCCCGGCCTTCCCGGCCTTCCCGGCCCGCCCCGGCCGGCCGGGGGCCTCAATCGGCGACCGCAACTCCTCGATGAACCTGGAAGGCGACCTCGCGAAGCGACTACCGGGCTCCCTGGCCAGCGCCCAGGACAGGAACAGCCGCTTCCTGGCCCTCGTCAGGCCAACGTAGAGCAGCCGCCGTTCTTCTTCTATGGCCACGGCGGTTTGCGCGTACACGATCGGCAGGGCGCCCTCGGTCAGGCACGGCAGGAAGACCACGTCCCACTCGAGGCCCTTGGCGGCGTGGAGCGAGGCCAGCGTGACACCGCCAGGCTCGGGGGCATGCCCGATCGCACTCCGAAGCTCAAGCTCGGCCGCCAGGTCTGCGAGCCTGGCCTGCGGCCGCTCCGCGAAGAAGTCGGCCGCGAACCTGGCCAGCGCGTCGAGGGACTCCCAGCGGTCTCTGGTCCGGCCCCGCCCGGCCGGCGGATCCCTGGTCAGGCCGAGGCCGGTCAGGATCGGGCGCACCTGCGCTCCTGGATCCTCATCGGGACCGGCCGACCGCCCCGCCACCTTAAGCAAGCCGACCGCCTGTTTCACCTCGCCACGCTCGAAAAACCGCTCGGCCCCGCGAAGCTGAACCTGAAGTCCGGCCGAGGCGAACGCCTCCTCGTAGCCGATCGTGATCGAATTGGTCCTGACCAGAACGGCGATGCTCCCTGCCGGGGTACCTTCGGCCACCAGAGCGGCGACCCGGCCCGCGACCCCGGCGGCTTCGGCGCGCTCATCGGGATACTCGGTCAGGCTGGGCGGCGGGCCGGCCTGACGCTGTGCGGCCAGCGGAACCAGCCGTGCCGAAGAGGCCGAAGGGGCCGAAGGAGCAGAAGAGGCCGACCGGCCCGACCGGGCGAATATCCGGTTGGCCAGCGCCACTACCTGCGGTGTCGACCGGTAATTGCGCACCAGTTCGACGACGGTCGCCTGCGGATAGCGGTGCGGAAAGCCGGTCAGGTAGTCAGGCGTGGCCCCGGCGAAGGAGTAGATCGTCTGCCGAGGGTCACCGACCACGCACAGGTTATCGCGCGAGCCGAGCCACTGGTCAAGCAGCAACTGCTGCAAAGGATTCACGTCCTGGTACTCATCGACCAGGAAGTACCTGTACCTGTCCCTGACCGCCGCGGCCGCGACTGGATGGGACGCCAGAATGGCCGCGGTCAGCTCGAGCACGGATTCGAAGTCAACCACGTGCCGCTGCGCCCGCACCTCCTCGTACGCCGCGTAGAGCGCAGCCAGCCGGTCCGGCGCCACCGGGGCCGCCCGGTCGGCCTTCTCGCTCGCGACCGGGTACTCCTGCGGCCTGACCTGGGTGACCTTAGCCCACTCGATCTCGGTCGCCACGTCGCGCAGCGCGGCAGGCTCAAGCGAGATCCGCAGCCGCTTGGCCGCCTCGGCGATCAGCGGCAGCTTCGACTCGAGCACAGCCGGCGGCGGTCCGCCCACGGTCTGCGGCCAGAAATGCGTAAGCTGCCGCAACGCCGCCGCGTGGAACGTGCGCGCCTGCACCTGCCCGAGACCGGCGCCAGGCACCACCTCGCCAAGCAACCGCAGCCGTCCCCTGAGTTCTCCGGCGGCCCTGGTGGTGAACGTGACCGCGAGTACCCGGTCAGGCCGCACCACGCCCGTGGCCACCGCGTAGCCAATACGGTGCGCGACCGCCCTGGTCTTCCCGGTGCCCGCGCCTGCGAGCACGCATACAGGCCCGCGCACTGCCAGCGCCACCTCCCGCTGCTCGGGATCAAGCGCCGCGAGCACCGCATCTGGGCCAGTGAGCGGGGCCGGCTCGGTCTCTAGCTCGGTCAACTGAAAACTAACCTCCCGCGCGACTCGGTTCCGGCGCCATCCTGCCTTATGCTGCCGACAATCGCGTCACCACGGTCGCATGCGAACCCGCACGGCCTGCGCGGAAGCAGCAGGCAGATGCGGACGTTAGTTAGGTTCAGGTGCGACAATGGCGGCCAAGGAGGGCGAGCGCATGACCCAGCCACTGACGATGTACACGACACCTTGGTGCGGGTACTGCCGGCGGCTCAAGAGCCAGCTTGCCCGCGAGGGCATCGAGATCGCCGAGGTCGACATCGAGCGCGATCCGGCGGCCTGTGAATACGTGATGAAGGTAAACGGCGGTAATCAGACCGTGCCCACGGTGCTGTTCGGTGATGGCAGCACGCTGACCAACCCATCTGTCCGCGCGATCAAACAGAGGCTGGAAGAATTGGCTGTCACCCCATGAACTCGGCTCGGGGCGGCTCAAGCGGCCAGGGTGCCGGCGCGCACGGCGCCCGGCCTCCGGCCGATGACGCTGCCCAGGTGGTCCCCTCAGCCGATGCCGCGGTTGTGCGGCGGACCAAGGATGGCTGGCGCGTAGGCGGCTCCGATTTGCCCGATCTCACCAGTGCGATGGTGCTCGCCGATCTGCTCGCCGCCGAACTGGCCTCGCCCGCCGGCGCCGCGGAGCAGGCCAAGGGCGGGCAGGCAGCTCATCCGGCCGAAGCGAGCGAGACGAACCGGCTAAGGGCGACGATCGGCCAGCTTGAGCACGCCCTGATGGCAAGGGTAAGGGTCGAGCAGGCGATCGGCGTGCTCGCAGAGCGGCACCGCATCCAGCCCCGGCAAGCGTTCGAGCAGCTCAGGAGTGCGGCTAGGAGCCGGGGCCACCGGGTAATCGACATCGCGAGCGACGTTGTGGCCAGCGCGACTAACCCGCTTCTCCAGCTACCCGACGAACTCTCCAGGCCACGCCCGCCGGGCCGCCAGGCCCGAGGCCCCCGCCCGCCTCGCGGCATCCTTGGCAGCGAGTAACCGGTGATTGACGATAAGTAGCGAAGGGTAGACATCGGCTCGTGGGCCGCAACCGCGGTCTAGAACGAGGGCCGATGCGTGGATACCGGGCGAGATCGCGGACCTGGGCGCCTGCTGATCATCGGCGGCGCCGAGGATAGGTGCTGCGGCGCCGGAGTTCTCGAGCGCTTCGCTGAGCTCTGCGGCGGCGGCCAGGCGCGGATTGTGGTCATTACGACCGCGACGGGCGCGCCTGACCTGGTACTCGCCCAGTACGAGCGGGTGTTCGGCAAGCTCGGCGTCAAGGAGGTCGCCGAACTGCCGATCGCCGGCCGCGCCGACGCGGACAGCGCCGCTGCCAGGGACATCCTGGACAGCGCGACCGGCGTCCTGTTCAGCGGCGGCGACCAGTCCAGGCTGCAGACGCTCGTCGGTTCGAAGATCAACGAGCAGCTCAGGGAGCGCCTCGCCCAAGGGCTTATCGTGGCGGGCACCAGCGCTGGCGCCACCGCACTCGGCCGGACCATGATCCTCGGCGGCAACGGCCCTGAGGTCTCGGCCGCCACCGTCCGCACGGGCCCTGGTCTCGGCTTGATACCGAGGATGCTGATCGACATGCATTTCGGCGAGCGCGGGCGGTTGCCGAGGCTGCTGAGCGCGATCACGCTCGATCCCGACCGGCTCGGCGTGGGAATCGACGAGAACACCGCCATTTGCGTGCGGGATGACAGCTTCGAGGTCATCGGCAGCGGCGTGGTCAGCGTGGTGGACGCCGCCAACTCGACCGTCGTGCACGCCGGCACCGAGGGCGACCCGATCACCTTGTTCGACGTGCGGTTGCATCTGCTCCCGGCCGGCTGCGTCTTCGACATCGCCAGCCGGGCACCGGCCATCGGCCCCGCCCATGCGAGGTACTGAGGCCGGCCCGGTGCTTGCCTACACACCAAGGAGCTGAACGTGCACCTGGAATACGTGCGCCACCTGAGCGGCCCCAACATCTTCACGACTGCTCCCGTCAGCCTCGCGCGGCTTGAGCTCGCCGAGCTGACCGGCCGGGAGACCACGGACTTCCCCGGCTTCGCCGAGCGGCTAATGCTGGCGCTTCCAGGACTGCGCGACCACCACTGCGCCGCCGGACGGCCAGGCGGGTTCACCGACGCGCTGGCCCGCGGCACCTACTTCGGGCACGTTGCTGAGCACGTGATGCTCGAGCTGTCCGCGCTGACGGGACGCGAGGTGCACCTCGGGCGCACGGTATGGGCGGGCGCAGAAGGCCGTTACGACGTCATGACCGAGTGTCCGGTCGACGAGCCCTTCGACTCGGCCGTACCTGAGCAGCTCTGCGTCCTCGCGATTGCCATGGTCAAAGGCCTCATCAGCAAAAAACGACCGGAGTTCGCCGCCGACCTGGCGGCGATCGCCCACGGGGCCGAACGGGAGCGCCTTGGCCCGAGCACGGCGGCCCTGGCCGCGGCGGCCAGACGCCGTGGCATCCCGGTCAGGCGCCTCGGCGGACTCTCGATGCTGCGCCTTGGCTACGGCTGCCACCGCAGGCTGCTCAGCGCCGCCCTAACCGAGCAGACCTCAGCGATCGGCGTGGACATCGCCGGCGACAAGGCACTCACCAAGCAGGTTCTCGACCGGGCCGGAATCCCCGTGCCCGAGGGCGTGGTCGCGCGGGACGCCGCCGAGACGGCGGACGCGCTTGACCGGCTCGGCTCGCCGATCGTGATCAAGCCTCGCAACGGCAACCACGGCAAGTGCGTCACGATCGGCGTGACCACGGCGGCGCAAGCCGAGCAGGCCTACCGGACGGCGGCAGCTGGCTCTGGCTCGGCCGAGGTGATCGTCGAGCGCTACATTCCCGGCCACGACTACCGGGTACTAGTCGTCGACGGCCAGGTCATCGCCGCGGCCCAGCTCAAGCCCCCCGCTGTTACCGGCGACGGCACCAGCTCGATCAGCGAGCTGATCGAGGCGGTCAACGCCGACCCGCGCCGCGGCCAGGGCCATTCAAGGGTCCTGACCAAGATCGCAGTCGACAGCGTGATGCTGGCGTACCTGGCATCTTCTGGATTGACGCCTGACTCGGTTCCTGGCGCGGGCCAGGAAGTAGGCCTGCGCCAGAACGGCAACCTGTCCACCGGCGGCACCAGCCTGGACGTCACCGACCTGGTCCACGATGACGTAGCCGAACTCTGCCGCCGGGCCGCCGGGGCCGCCGGGCTCGACATCTGCGGCGTCGACATCAGGCTCGCCGACATCGGCGCGGCCCTGATCGGCAATTCGCTGGCCGGCCAGCCGGCCGCCGTTATCGAGATCAACGCCTGCCCCGGCCTGCGCATGCACCTCGCGCCGGCCGACGGCGAGTCGCGCGACGTGGCGGGCGCCGTCGTCGACCGGCTCTACCCGCCGGGGGCGCAGTCGAGGATCCCCATCCTCGCCGTTACCGGAACCAACGGCAAGACCACGACGGTCAGGATGATCGCCCACCTGCTCGGTCAGGCCGGCTTCCGCACCGGCATGTCCTGCACCGACGGCGTCCACATCGCGGGCCGGTGCGTGCTCGAAGCCGACGCCTCAGGTCCGCGATCAGCCGAGATGGTGCTTGACGACACCGCCGTCGAGGCGGCCGTCCTCGAGACGGCCCGCGGCGGCATCCTGCGGGGCGGCCTTGGCTACGACGCGGCCGACGTCGCCGTGGTCACCAACATCAGCGCCGATCACCTCGGCGATGAAGGGATAGATGAACTTGATGAACTGGTCAGCGTCAAGGCCCTTATCGCCGAGGAGCTCCGGCCAGGAGGCAGCGTGGTGCTCAACGCCGCTGACCCGGTGGTAGCGGCCATCGCGCAGCGCCAGAGGGTACGCAAGAACGCACCCGTCATCAGGTACTTCAGCGCCGCCGCTGGCTGCGCCGCGCTTGAGCGCCACAAGCGGGCAGGCGGCATCTGCTACGAGGTCTGCGAAGGACGCCTCATCGAGACCGACGGCGGCCGCCAGCGCGTAATCATGGAACTAGCCGAGTTGCCTGGCGCTTTCGGCGGCCGGGCCAGGCACGTGGTCGCGAACGCGCTCGCGGCCATCGCCGCCTGCCGTGGCGTCGGTCTCACCGTCAAGGACATTAAGGCGGGGTTGCTTACCTTCGCACCTGAGTCGGCCAATCCCGGCCGGGCCAACGTCTACCACTCCGCTTCCGGCAGCCCCATCCTGCTCGACTACGGCCATAACGCCGCCGCCCTGCTCGCGACCGGCGAACTCGTCGCGGAAACCTGGCCAGGCACCCCGGTCGTCGCTATCACCCTGCCAGGCGATCGCCGCGACGACCTGCTAGCAGAAACAGCCGAGGCCATCGCCACCTGGTTCCCCGCGGCCATCATCTACGAAGACGCCGACCTGCGCGGCCGGGCCCCAGGTGAGATGCGCCAGCTCGTCGCCGCCGCGCTGCGAAAGGCCCGCCCTGGCATCACGATCGGGCACGCCACCAATGCCAGCGACGCCCTCCGCGAAGCGATCACTCAGGCCGCCGGCGGCCCGGTCCTTTTCGTCTACGAGAAACTAGCCACCGCCAAGTCCGCCCTAACCGCCATAGGCGCCCGCCAGGCACCCGCCCCGCCCTCCCCCGCCGCTCAAACGGCCTTACCGCAACCTAGGCAGATACCGCCAGACCCGGCCACGGCACATCACCGAAAACGTGGACCAAATGCCGTCTCCATCCCCACCCAGCCCCGATCCGCCCGGCTCGGGTCCCGGCCCGCCACATTTCGGGTGGCCCCAGTTCTCGGAACGGACACAACGGACTATTCGGCGATGGCAACAGCATCGGTGGCCCACGGGTGGGTTTCCGCTGGAGTGAGGCGGGTGCCGGATGATCTTGCCCGGGCACCGGGATCGCGGGCTGCCCTGGATGTCAGAAATGCCGGGAATGGTGGGGGAGGCTGAGAGCAGCGGGTCCGTCCGATTTCCGGACTCGGGTATCTCGGACCAGCGAAAGCAGCGAAGCCGGGCAGCCGCCGTTCCCAGTGCGGCGCCGCCCCGCCCCCCGCCGCGACGAACCGGGCATTAACCCCAAACCGGCCCGCCGCCAGCACCTACAGGATCCGCAAGCCTGCTTTCGTGGAAACCTCAGATGGCATTCCATTCGGGGATTCCACAATCATCCAGGAGCCTGCCGGCGCACCCCCGCAACAGGAGCCTTCAGACCGGCACCAGCAAAGCCGGAAACCCAAACCGACCCACCGCCCCGCCGAGGCCCGGAAAGGCTGGAAGACCAGTCCCGCCCGGGCCACGCCGAGGAGTTGACCAGAACTCACTCCAGCGGAAACCCACCCATGGGCCATCGTTGCGGTCCCGCGCCGCCAGGCAACCGCATCCATGGGCCATGGGTGTGTTTCTTTGGGAGTGAGTTCAGGTTGACCCCTCAGCGCGGGCCTGGCGGGGCCATGCCGCCGGCCGGTCCCGGCCCAGGTATCCCGGCAGTCCCGGCAGTCCCGGCAGTCCCGGCATTCCCGGCATTCCGGGCATTCGGTGCAGCCCGCCGCCAGGCCCCCGGAGGCGGGGGCACTTTACATCGGCAAAAACCTAGGCGAAGTGCCCCCGCCTCCCCGCGCAAGACCCTCAGGGACCCGCCTCACTCCCAGGGAAACGCACCCATGTCCCACCGATGCTGCACGGCTCTCGCGACGAACAACAACGATGGGACATCGATGCTGCGGCAACGACAACTATGTGCCATCGTTGCGGTCGCCCGCCCGCCCGGAACAGCATCGCTGGGCCACCGTTGTCCCCGCTATGGCAATATGTCCACTTTGCGGCGCCTCGGGACTCGGGCCTGCCCGCGGCCGGTCGTCGACCGGGTCCGGACCTCAGCGCGGAGTCCTCGGGTGCCAGGCCACCTGAGGACTCCGCGCTGCTCAGTCCGCGGAATCCCGCGGGGCAAAGCACTTTCCCCCGGGTAACACCAGCCCCATCTGTTAGCGCTTCCTTGGCGGCTGCCGAGCGCCGCTAAATAGGGCCTAGTCCTGCGCGTTATACACGCTATTTCCGTGCACGTACGTAAAGGGCTAAAGTTGTCGCCGGGGGGTTGCCGTCACTATGAAAGTAGATTCAGCATCGGCTAATTTCGCGCCTGGCGACACGATTGCCGGGTATCGACTGGAAGAGAAGATCGGCCAGGGGGGAATGGCGGTCGTGTACCGCGCCTGGGACGATCGGCTCGGAAGGCGGGTCGCACTCAAGCTGCTCTCGCCTGACCTGGCTAGCGACATCGCGTTCCGCACCAGGTTCATCAGGGAATCAAGGGCGACGGTCGCCGTGGACCATCCCAACATCATCCCGGTGTACGACGCGGGCGAGGCCGACGGATCCTTGTTCATCGCCATGCGCTACGTGCAAGGCGGAGACGCTAGGTCGCTGCTCGCTGAGGAGGCGGGACTTGAGACCGGGCGAGCGTGGAAGATCATCGGCCAGGTCGCCGCCGCGCTCGACGCGGCGCACCGGCACGGCCTGATTCACCGGGACGTGAAGCCGGCGAACATGCTGCTCGAAAACGAGCATGTGTACCTATCCGATTTCGGGATCAGCCGACTGTCGGTCACCAGCCATCTGACTACCGCCGGCCAACTGGTCGGCACTCTGGATTACATCGCGCCTGAATCCATCAAAGGCCAGCCAATCGACGGGAGCGTCGATCAGTACTCGCTGGCTTGTTCAGCATTCGAGCTATTCACCGGCAAGCCGCCCTTCCACGCTGATCTCGGGCTGGCGATCTTGCATGCTCACACCTTCGCGCCGCCGCCGCGGATCACTCGCAAGCGCCCCGATCTGCCGCCTGCGGTCGACCTGGTCATCGCCAAGGCGATGGCCAAGAATCCAGCCGACAGGTACGCGTCGTGCGCCGAGTTCAGTACCGATCTCGGCAAGGCACTTGGCGAAGCGCCGGGCACCCCGGCCGTCGGAGCTGCCGCTGGCCAGCGCACGGCCGTACCGAACGCTGAACCGCCCCGCGCGTACCAAGCTACCGAGCTGACGGCTCACTCAGGGACCGCGCTCGCCGCGAATGCAGGGCTGGAACCCGCGGCTCGTCCGGCGACCAAACTCGCGGCGCCCGCAGTGAATCCAGTTACGCCGCCGCGACAACAGCAGTTCCTGGTACCACGTCAGACACCACCACCACAACAGATCCCACCCCCGCACCACACCCCACCCCCGCAGTACACCCCACCGCCTCAGCAGCTTTACGGCCAGGGCGCCGGCCCGCCCGCAGACCAATGGGTACCTTCCGCCCCCAATTGGCCGTCACCTTTTCCGCCGCCGCAGCCCAGCCGGTCGCAGGGCACGGTAGTGGCGATAGTTACCGGGAGCCTCGCGATTGCCGTCGCGGCGGTAGCCGCCGTCCTGGTCGTCACGAACCTGAACAAACCCCCGATCCAGGTAACGACCCCGATCGCGACACCGGTCCAGGCCACGACTCCTGGTCCCGCCCCCGCCACGCAGACGGAGGCAACCGAGGCCGCAGCGATCGAGAACCTGATCCAGGCGAGCACCAACACCTTTCGGCCGCTTCAGGGCCTGACGGTCGCCGTCCATAATTGTGATGACCTCAGCTATGACTACGCGCAGATCTCGCGCATCGCCAATGACCGGGCGGGCGAACTGGCCACGGCGAATGATCTGAACGTAGAAGCGATCCCGGACGGCACCACCCTGAAGTCCGAACTGATCGCGGCGCTCCAGACCTCGGAAGAGGCGGACCAGAGCTATGTGAACTGGGCGAACGCCGAGCTCGCCGGCTGCGATCCCGGCTCCAACTACGACTCGTCATTTTTCGGGCAGGCGTACCAGCTTGATCAGCAGGCCTCGACAGAAAAAGACACGTTCGACTCCGACTGGGCCAGCATCGCCACGCAGTACAACTACGATGCGAACCCCAGCTTCTGAGTTCCGGCGCGTCCTGAGCGCAGGAGATCAGATGGCACACTTGTGCTCGTTGGGTGCGGGTGCGCTGGTGGTGTTTGGCTGCCGTTGTGATACTGAGACGTTCCGGTCCTTGGCAAGTGTCCTATTTCCGGCGCGGGAGTAAGAGACTACAGTTGTCGCGCGGGAGGGTTCCCTGGGAGGCGCGGGCCGACGTAACCGGGCATTGCGCGAGCGTCCAGGGTGTTTCGGCTTGAGCCGGTGAGGAAGATGCGGTGAGCGAAGAAGCAAATTCAGTGGCAGCGAATGCCAACCTCGGGGACACGATTGCCGGGTACCGGCTGGAGGAACAGATCGGCCAGGGGGGCATGGCCGTCGTCTACCGCGCTCACGACGAGCGCCTGGACCGCCGGGTCGCTCTCAAGTTGCTCGCGCCCGGGCTGGCATCAGATACGGCGTTCCGTACCAGGTTCATTCGTGAGTCACGGGCAGCGGCCGCGGTCGACCACCCGAACATCATCCCTGTCTATGACGCGGGCGACGCCGGCGGGTTCCTGTTCATCGCCATGCGCTACGTGCAAGGCGGCGACGTGCGCTCGCTGTTCGCCTCCGGGCAGGTACTCTCGCCAGCTAGGGTCTGGAACATCATCAGCCAGGTCGGGTCCGCGCTCGACGCGGCGCACGCGCACGACCTTGTCCACCGTGACGTCAAGCCGGCCAACATCCTGCTAGACACCAGCGCCAGGACCACTGGCGGCAAGCGCGGCCAGTCTGGCGACGAGACCGATCACGTCTACCTGTCGGACTTCGGCATCAGCAAGCAGACCCTCGCCAGTCACCTGACCTCCACCGGGCAGTTCGTGGGCACGCTGGACTACATCGCGCCTGAGACGATCGAGGGCAAGGCGATTGACGGCAGCGTCGACCAGTATTCGCTGGCTTGCGCCGCGTATGAACTGTTCACCGGCGAGCCGCCGTTCCAGCGCGACCTCGGCCTCGCGCTGCTGAACGCTCACCTTTCCACCCCTCCGCCCAAGATCACGGACAAGCGCCCTGAGCTGTCGCCGGCCGTGGACCTCGTCCTCGCCAAGGCAATGGCCAAGAACCCGGCGGATCGCTACGCGTCGTGCGTGGAATTCGCTACCGACCTGGGCAAGGCCATCGGCATGGTGCCCGGCACCCCGTCGGTCGTGGTCGCCGGCGCCCAGCCGACGGCAGCCCTGGGAACGCCGCCCCAGCCGCACGCGCACCCGGCGACGGAGCTCGCCGGCCCGATCGCGGCGACCGCGGCCGGTGGCGCCCTGGCCGGCGCGGGCCAGCCCGGCCCGGTAATTTCGTCATCCCCGCCCACGAACCAGCCGACCCCGCAGTGGCCGGCCGGGGTTCCCGGCACCTTCGACGCGGGCACCCAGTACGCGCCGCAGCCTGGCTCGGGTCCGCACGGACCGGGGCAGACGCCACCACCGCAGCAGATGCCGGGACAGCAGGGTCCTGGGCCGCAGCAGTGGCAAACCGGGCAGCAGCAGATGCCAGGCCAGCAGCAGTGGCAGCAAGGACAGCAGTCCCCGCCGGGCGGGTTCCCCCAGTACCAGCAGCAGCCGCCCCAGTACCAGCAGCAGCCGCCGCAATACCAGCAGCAGCAGTTCCAGCAGCAGCCCTACGGCACCGGTCCGATCGGGCCGCCGATCCAGGGCACCGGGCCGATCGGCCCGCCCGTCCAGGGCTGGCAGCAGGGCGGTCCGACCGGCCCGAACTGGCCCCAGCAGCCGCCGCAGCAGCAGAACAAATCCCGCGGCCTGCTCATCGGGGTGGTCGTCGGGACACTGGTGCTCGCCGCCGCGGCGGTTGGCGCGGTCTTCCTGCTGCACAAGAGCCCAAATCCGACACCTATCGTCGGACCTTCAAGCAGCGTTTCGACTACCGCGCCGGCAACGACCCCGGTGTCAACGCCGACCCCGTCGACCCAGACGACTCCGGCGACCCAGTCGCAAGCGACCGAGCAGAGCGAAGCGACGCAGATGAACAACCTGCTCTTGGACAGTTCCAACAGCCGGGCCGACATCCAGCCGCTCGTCAACGACGTCGAGGCTTGCGGTGACGTCGGCGACGACGTGACGCAGATCGGCAATATCGCCTCAGAGAGGACCTCTGAGCTCAATCAGGCGAAGAACCTGGACGTCAGCGCGATACCTGATGGGGCCACGCTGAAGACCGATCTCATGAACGCGCTTCAGCTCTCGCTCAGGATCGACACTGACTACTACGACTGGGCGCAGCAGCAGGAGAGCTCGGACTGCGGGACCGGCGAGGACTCGTCGTACCTCTCGGATGCCAACACCGAGAACCCCAACGCGAGCAACGCCAAGGCGGCCTTTCTCAACCTCTGGGACCCGATCGCCAGCCAGTACGGCCTGACTCAGTTCAACGACGGCCAGATCTGACTTCGGCTGCTACCCAAGGTTGGCGTAGACCATGGCTCCGATGTGATCGAGGAACGCCATGCTGGAGCTATCGTAGTTCGGGATGCCCTGGACCAGGATCGCTAGCACGTAGTTACGGCCGTCGCCCTTGACCCAGCCAATGGAATCCATCTGCCAGTCGGAGTCGCTGGCGATGACGGTCGGCAGCCAGCCGTTCTTCAGCGCGACCGTCACGCCAGCAGGAACGCCGCCAGAGACACCCCAGCGCTGGTCAGCTTCTACGCTTTCCATCAGGCGGAGGCCCTGCAGCCGGTTGCTGTCGTCGATCCACTTGTTCTTGTAGGCGAAGTCCTTCACGAGCGTGACCTGATCAAGAGCAGTCGTGGTCGTCCAGCCCCAGCCGGGCAAGTCCGACGATCCGGGGATGAACTCGTCGGTGGAGGCAGTCGTGCCGGTCATTCCAATCGAGTTGTCGAAGTTCTGGATCGCGGACGGGCCGCCATCGGAATCCCAGAGCGACGTCGCCGAGTCGTTATCGCTGTTCTCGATCATCGTGGTCAGCAGTGACTCATCGGACGCCGACACGGCCTGGCCAGAGGTCTCGTGCTTGCGGAACAAGGTGCCCATGATCTCGACTTTGACGATGCTGGCCGTCCGCATCGGCACACCGGGGCGGGGATTGAATACGAAGGTCCGACCGGTCTTGCGGTCGTAAACGGCCGCCGTGACGTAGTAATGCGAGCTCGCGACGTAGCTGGCCAGGCCACCGAAAGGCGACTTCTGCTTCTTCGGCTTCGACGTGGACTTCGGCGTCGACTTCGGCGTCGGCGTGGAACTGCCTGACGGTGCCGGGGCGCCGACGGTCGGACTAGCGGGCGGCGATGAGGTGTTCCGCTGTGCCACCGTCGCGGACGGGCTGGAGTCCGGCAGCGCCCCTGACACGCTCGCGCAGCCGGCCGCGGCGACGGCCAAGGCGGAGAGGGCGGCTATCTGACTTGTTCGCCTCATGAGCCGGCGCATAACCAATTTCACCTGCGTCCTAGGACGGTCCTTTGGCACTGATCTTACTTGTGAAGTGCGGCTATGCCGGTTCACTGCGAGCCGGCCAGTGCCCGGTCAGGAACCTGATGATCGCGTCTAGCAGGGCTCCGGCGATTTGCTGCTGTACCTTCGGTGACGTCAGCAGGGCCGCGTCCTCCGCGTTGGGCATGTTGCCGCACTCGATCAGGACCTTGGGAACCGTGGTCAGGTTGAGGCCGGCGAGGTCATCGCGGAAAATGTACCCGTCGTGACCGTAATAGTTAGCCGACCGCATGGGGGTGTCGGTCAGAAAAGCCGAGTGCACATAGCTGCCAAAACGCACCGACGAGGCGATCACCTTATCGTTGGGGCCGTCCGCGACCGGTTCGAGCACGGTGAAGCCACGGCCCCAGGAGGGACCGCCGTCGGCGTGAATGTCGATCGACACGTTGGCGTGCGCCCGGTTGACGATGAAGGACCTGGTATTCACGCACGGGCCGATGCCATGATTGTTATGCCTGGTCAGCACCACCTTGGCGCCGTCCTTGCGCAGGTAGGAGGTCAAGTACGTGGCGACGTTCCAGTTGAACTGAGCCTCGGTGTACCCGCTAGTGGTTTGGGTGCCCGTGGTGTTGCAGTCCTCCATTTCCCTGCCGTTCCAGATCTGGTGATCAAGGTAGGCGGGGTCGGTATAGTTCAGGCCGTTGTGGCCAGGGTCAATGCCAACGACCTTGCCCGCCAGCGGCTTCGCGGCCGAACCAGGATCCGGGGTCGAGCTTCCAGACGCGGTCGGGCTCAAGCCGGGGACCGGCGAGCTGGACGTTGTCCTACGTGCGATGGGGCTCGCGGTGGACGCATTTTGGCTGCTGGAAGAACTTCTTGAAGAAGACCCGCCCCCGACGGCAGTGCATCCAGCTAGCAAGACCACGCCAAGGAGCGGCGCCACAACTTTAAAATGCCGAAAGCGCGGGGGGTCGTCCCCCCGCGAACTAACACTGCACGCCAAGGGTCACGCCTTCGTTAGGAATCCGATGATCGACTGCGAGAGGGCCCTCGCGATCTCCCGCTGTACGTGCACCGAGGTCAGCAGCTTGGCATCGGCCCCGTTTCTCATATTGCCGCACTCGATCAGGACTTTAGGCATCGTGGTGAGATTAAGTCCGGCCAGATCGTTGCGGGAAATATAACCATTGTGTCCATAATAGTCGCTAACTCTCATCGGGGTGTAGCGGAGGAACGCCTGGTGCACGAACTTGCCGAAGCGGCGCGATGACTTGATCACCTTGTCGTTCGGGCCGTCCGCGACCGGTTCGAGCACCGTGAACCCCCGGCCGCTAGCCGGGCCGCCGTCAGCGTGGATGTCGATGGAGACGTTCGCGTGCGCGCGATCGAGGATGTGCGCCCTGGTATTCACGCACGGGCCGATGCCCCGGTTGCTCTTCCTGGTCAGCACCACCTTGGCGCCGTCTTTGCGCAGGATCCTGACGAGGTCCATCGCGACCAGCCAGTTGAACTTGGCCTCGGTGTAGCCGCCGTCGGTCTCGGTTCCCGTGGTGTCGCAGTCCTCCCATTCCCTGCCGTTCCACACCTGGTGATTAAGGAAGGAGGGGTCGGTGTAGTTGAGGCCGTTGTGGCCAGGGTCGATGCCGATGATCTTGCCCGCGAGGACCTTGTGCTTCTTCGCTGTCGGCCCGGCCGGTCTCGCGTTCGCCGGCGCGGCCGATGCCAGCGTCGCTAGCAACAGCACCGTGCTGGCCAGCGCGATGCTGAACCGGCTGAAGCTGACACCGACGAGATTGTGCGGCACGAAAAACTCCCCTCCCCAGGCGGACAAAGCACCTCAGAGCATAGTCACCGCTCGCCGGGACGGCTCCGCGAACCGGTCAGCCAATAACGCCCCGGCCACTAATCAATGACTCCGCGATCACGGTGCGGAGGATGTCGTTCGTGCCCTCGCCGATGATCATGAGCGGCGCGTCCCTGTACAGCCGCTCCACGGTGAACTCCCTGGAGTAGCCGTAACCGCCGTGTACCTGCATCGCGGTGAACGCGCACTCCTGGGCCACTTCCGAGGCGTAGACCTTGGCGAGGCCTGACTCAAGGTCAGCGCGCTGGCCGGCGTCGGCGCGGGACGCGGCCCAGTAGGTCAGCAGCCGGGCGGCCTGCAGCTTCATGGCCATGTCGGCCAGCTTGAGCTGCACCGCCTGGAAGCTGGAGATCGGCTGCCCGAAGGCTTCCCGCTGGCCCGAGTAGCGCAGGGCCTGGTCGTAGGCTTCCTGGGCCACCCCGACCGCGCGAGCGGCGATGTTGATCCTGCCCTTCTCAAGCGCCGCGAGCACCTGCTGAAGTCCCCGGCCCTCCGAGCCGCCGAGCAGGTTGCCTTCCCGGACTTCGACGTCGTCGAAGACGATCTCACAGGTCTCAGGACCCCGGTAACCGAGCTTGGGCAGGTCCCTGACGACCTCGAAGCCGGGCGTGCCCGAGTCGACGAGCAGGACGGACATGCCCTTGTGAGCGGGCCGGGCCGACGGGTCGGTCTTAACAAGCACCGGGAGCGGGTTCGCGTGGCGGGCGTTGGTGATCCAGGTCTTCCTGCCGTTGACGATGTAGCGGTCACCGTCTTTGCGCGCGGTCGTCGCGATGCCCTGGAGGTCGCTTCCGGCACCCGGCTCGGTCAGCGCGATGCCGGTCCGGCGCTCACCTGAGGCCAGCGCGGGCAAATGCGCCCGCTTCTGATCGTCGGTGCCGAACCGGTCGATCATCCAGCAGGACAGGGAATGGCTGCCAATTATCCCGGCGACTCCCATCCAGCCTCGGGAAATCTCCTCGAAGACGACGGCGAGCGACACCATGTCGGCCGCCAGGCCGCCGAACTCCTCGGGCACTAGCAGGCCGAACAGGCCCATCTTGCGCATGACGGCGACGATCTCGTCCGGGTACTGGCCTGAGGCTTCGAACTCCCTGGCGACCGGCCTGATCTCGGCATCCACGAAGGCGCGCATCGTGTCGCGAAGCAGTCGCTGCTCGTCCGATAGCTCGAAGTCCACGTCGTCCCCTTTACGAGAGCACCCGGCGCCTGAAGTTCCTCAGCCCGATCGACAGGAACACTGCTGCGAATCCCACCACAACGGGGTAGATGACGTAAAGGTGCAGATGGGGGGCGGTGGTGAAGGCGGCTCGCATGCCTTCGTTCACGTAGATCAGCGGGTTGATCAGCACGACCGTCTGAAGCCAGTGCCAGCCGTCCACCGTGACCGGCGCCAGCCTGGTCCAGCCGTAGTAGGTGCCTCCCAGGAACGTGATCGGCAAGATGATGAAACCGAACATCAGCCCGATGTTCCTCGGCTCGAAACTGGTGCCGAGCAGCAGCCCGAGACCGGCCATCGCGACGGCGGCGAGCGGCACGAACGTCAAGATCAGCCACCAGTGCAACGTCAGGTGGGCGTGGACTCCCGGCGCGTGCACGACCGAGGCGATGGGCAGCACGATGATGGCGGAAAGGACGCCCTGGGCCGCGCCGGACAGCACCTTGGCTATCGCTACCAGCCAGATCGGGCACGGCGCCTGCACCCGGTCCTCGATCTCGCGGGTGAAGCCGAACTCCTGAGCCATGTTCAGCGCGATCGACTGGACGCCCTGGAACATGACCGAGATGCCGACGACGCCTGGCACGAGTACGGTCGCGAACGCGGACTCCTGGGCGGTGCCGTGGCCGCCGATGCCCTGGCCGATCTTCGGGAACACGTACAAGAACACGAAGCAGAGCAGGAAGGGCTGGATGAGGGTGCGGATCAGGAATTCCCACCAGTGCTTGCGGAGCACCACCAGATCACGGAGCATCAGCGCGCCGAGCGCGGTCCAACTGGCCGCCGCGACCGATCTGGTCGGGCCGGCTCCGATTGGCCTGATCGGTTCCGGCTCGTCCGGCGGCCTAGCCGCGGTTGATGTCGCTGGCGCGGCCATTAGTCCCTGTACTCCTTCATCAATCTCGGTGCTCCGTCATTAATCTCGCAGGTCCTTGCCGGTGAGGTTGATGAACACGGTCTCGAGGCTCGGCTCGGAGATTGACAAGTCGACAAGGTCGAACCCGCCGTGCTCGGCGGCGACCACGACCCTGGGCACCAGCCGGTCGTTGCCTTGCATGTGGAGCTGGACCGTGCTGTCGGAGACCCTGGTGCGGGTGACCCCTTCAACGGTTTCGGTCAGAAGGTCAGCTAGCTGCTGCGGGTCGCCGGTGGTCTTCACGGTGACGATCGTGTCGGCGCCGATGCTCTGCTTCAGTGCGGCCGGGGTGTCGATGGCCAGGATCTGGCCGTGGTCCATGATCGCGACCCGCTCGCAGAGCCGGTCGGCCTCCTCCATGTAGTGCGTGGTCAGCAAGATCGTCTGCCCCGCCCGGTGCAGCTCGCCGAGCAGGTCCCAGAGCGCGAGCCTGCTCTGCGGGTCAAGGCCCGCGGTCGGCTCGTCGAGGAAGAGCACGGAGGGCCGGTGAAAGATAGCCCGCGCCACCATCAGCCGCTGCGCCATCCCGCCAGAGAGCGCGTAGACGCTCGCCTTGGCCCACTTCGCGAGCTGGAACTGGTCAAGCAACTGGTCGGCGATGCGGCGAGACTCCCTCGACCCGATGCCGAACAGCCGGCCGTGGAAGTAAAGGTTCTCCCAGACCGTAAGCTGCCGGTCAAGCGTGTTCTGCTGGGACACGATGCCGCTCAACTGCTTGGCCAGCGCCGGATGGGCCGCCACGTCGACGCCGCCGAGGTAGGCACGGCCTGAGGTCGGGACTACTCGGGTCGTGAGCATGCCGGCCGTGGTCGTCTTGCCCGCGCCGTTAGGACCGAGCAGCCCGAAGATCTCGCCGGCCCTGACGTCGAGGTTAAGCTTGTCAACGGCGGCGAAGTCGGTTCCTGAGTAGATCTTCGTAAGATCCTCGGTATGGATCGCCACGGGCGTCGGTGGCAGCTGTCCCGTGTCCTTCGCGGCGCTGTCCTCGGGGGCGCCGTCCTCGGGGGTACTGCCGCTCGTCGTTTCTCGCACGGTACTCATCAGCTTGAATCCTAGCTCCGCCGTCTGTCACCCGGCCTTTGCCGTACGGCGGGGCCGCCGCCGCCGCCCCGCCGACCGCCGCCCCGCAACCGCCGCCCCGCCGACCGCCACCCCGGCGACCGCCGCCAAGAGCGTGTGGCGCGCCGCTGCTAAGCGCTAGACCGGACGTGCGGACGTGCGGACAAATCGCCCATAGCGCTTACTCCAGCAGCAACGATGTCCCACCGATGCTGTTCCCGCCGGGCCAGCCACCGCAGCGATGGCCCATAGATGCTGCTGCTGCAACAACAACGGAGGGCCATGGATGTCGTTGGCCGCCTAACCAGAACAACATCCATGGCACACCGATGCTGTTGCTAGCGAGACCCGACACCCGGCTGACTGCGGGACCTGGCGGGGCCTAGCTAGGAGGGCGGCAGAGCGGGCGGGGGAAGGTAGGTTGGGCGGATGGATGAGAACCGTTGCCTGCGCGTGTCCGACGCACTTCGGGATCGTGGCATTGACGCGCACGTGGCCACGCTCGGCGTCGGCTCTTACGCCGTGCGGGTCGTGCTTGACCACGGCCGGGAAGCGATCTGGGGTAGCGAGGGCACTTCCAGCCTCGAGGCCGAGGTACTGCTCGACGGTGACCTCGTCGGCTTCATTCCCGAGATCCCTGGCTCGGCGAGCTTCGATGAAGCGCAGATCGTGGACGCGATCGCGCGGGCCGACTACGACGAACCAGAAGGTCACGAGCGCCCGTTGGCTCCGCATCCGCAGCCGTCGCTGCCTCGGGAGGGCGGCGTCTTCCGGCGCTTCCTCGGCGGCTTTCGCGAGGACACCAAGTAACGCGGAGGACGCCGCCCGGCGGCTAGGTCCGCCTGAGTGCCCGCACCATGCTGATACTGAGAATGATCAAGGCCGCCTCGATCAGCAGCGATACTGTCCCTACCCAGTAGCCCCAGTTGCCGACATCGCCTGGGTCGCCCGGCAGGCCGATCGAGCGTGAGGCGAGATAGGCGACGAACGGGCCGACGGCGAGCAGGAGGGCAGCCGCCCACTTCAGCCAGGAGGGGCCAGGCAGGAACCGCTGGGGAACGAGCAGCACCAGCGCGGTCAGGGCACCGCCGGCTTCGATCGCGCGGTAACTCCAGCCGATCCAGGCTGGCGCGGCAAGCGCGGTGATCCCGCCCTGATCAGCCACGTGCACCGTCGCCACGGCTAGCGCCAGCATCGCACCGACGACCCTTACGCCGAACTCGAGTGTGCTGGCCTGTAGCTGCAGTCCGCTCTCGACCGGCCATGGTTGCGGTTCCGCGAGCGGGACTTATCACAACGATGGCCCAGCGATGCTGCTCCAACAGCAACGATGGCCCATAGTTGCGGTAGCTCACCCGGCCCGAGCAGCAACGATGGCCCACCGTTGACGTTGCGCAAGACAGTACGACCGATATGTCCACCTGGCCGCCCGCCCGGGCTGGCCGGGCCCCGGGGCTGGCCGGGCCTCGGGATGGGCTGGCGGGCGGTGAGGCCCAGCGTTGTCCCTGAGCTGGGGTTCTGGCCCCTGCTCCGGGACAACGCTGGGCCTGCGGTCAAGGACAGGCCGCCCGGTATGCGCTATATGCCGGATTCGCAGGGAGGTCCGGGGCCGGGGCTGGCGTTGCCGGGGCCGGGGCTGGCCTCGCGGGGGCCGGGGCTGGGCTTGCGGGGGCCGGGGCTGGCCTCGCGGGGGCCGGGGGGCCGGGGGGCGGCCCGGCTACCTCGGGGTGGGCTGGGCGGTGGGCTGGGCGGCGCCGGAGTGGGCCCAGGGCCTGGTGAAGCCGATGGCGCCGCGGTCGGTGTAGGGGGCGACTCTGACGACTAGTCCTGGCGCGGGGGATTCGATCATCAGGCCGTTGCCGATCACAATGCCGACGTGCCCTGGGGCCGTGGGGGTTCCGTCGCCGCCGACGAAGAATACTAGGTCGCCTGGTTGCACGTCGCTCGCGGGCACGCGGGGACCCCAGAGCCACTGCTCCTGCGACGTGCGGGGGATGTAGACGCCAGCCGAGCGGTAGGCCATCATGACCAGGCCAGAGCAATCGAAGGCGTCCGGGCCGACGCCGCCCCACTGGTAGGGCTTGCCGAGCTGGGCTTCGGCGAAGGCGATCGCGGTGGCGGCCGACGCGCTCGACGCCTCGCCCAGGCCGGGAATGCAGGTCGGCGCGTCATCCTCGGTGACCGGCGAGACCGTGAAGCCGCCCTTGGCGTAGGTCGAGGCCCAGCCGAGCACCGACTGCACGTAGGACTCAAGGTGGTTATAGGCGAAGACCGCGTTGGGCACGTTGTTTTGCACGCCGTTGGCCACGAGGTACTTGGCGGTTCCCGCGATCGCGTCGGAGGGCTCATAGACACTGGCGACGCCGTCGCCGTTCTCGTCGGTGGCGACTCCGTTTACCTTCTCGCTGGCCGCGTGTATCGGGGCGCCGCCCCAGTTGTTGCCGGCCGCGCCGTAGATGCCGATCTGCATCGGGCAGGCGGCGCCGAACGGGTTGGCGCCGCTGTGCACGCCGGGCAGCGTGGTCTGGCCGTCGTCGCTTTCCACCTTGCCGATCCCGGCGAGGATGACCCACGGAACCTTGTACTGAGCCCCCACGTGCTTGAACCAGGACAGGTAGTTGGCCGGGATGGAGTTCTCCGCGGTCGTGCTCGCCGGCGGCTGGTTAGCGTTGCCGTTGCCGGCCGAGGAACAGGCGTTCTCGGTCGAGTACAGCATCCCCCCGGCCGCGAACAGCAGCATCGGGGCGGCGAGCGTAGCGACAAGCACCAGGGCCATGACCGCGGCCGCGCCGAAAAGAACCGGCTTGAGCAAGCTGCCTGAGAACCGGATCACTGGTCGCCAGCCGAGGCGAACTCGAAGTTGCTGACCTGCCAGTTGGCGCCGCTTCCCGTCACCGTGATCGCGTAGTTGGTGCTCTGCTGTTTAGTGCCCTTCGTGGACGTGATCTTCTGCGTCAGCGCCACTATGAAGGTGATGCTCGATGATCCGTAGGCGCGCAGCGAGGTAATGACGCCAGAGCCGACCGCGACCTGCTTGATCGCGTCCCTGTTCGTCACTACGCCGGGGGTGGCGTAGGCCCGTCCGATCAGTTCCTCAAGCTGGCCGGTGATAATCGGCTTCATCGGGGCCAGGTAGCTGTTCGTGTTCTGCTGGTAGGAGTACGTGCCGTAGTCGGCCGCGAACTTGACTGTCACCTGCGCCGCGCTTCCCAGCGCCGACTGCGTGAAAGGCAGCCAGGAGTAGATGTCCGGCGCCTTGCCAGGGCCTGTCGACGGGGAGGTTACCGGTGACGACGGAGGCGGCGCCGGCGAATTAGTGACCGTCCCCGGCCCCGTCCTTTCCGTGCGACGGGCTCCGGTCTGACCGCCCGCCGTCTTGCCAGGAGACCCGGCTGCCGCGGCCCCGCCGGGTTTCGGCAGGAACAGGTAGACCCCGAGCCCGGCCAGCAAGAGGACTACGATCGCGAAAGTGATGACCCGCTGAGCTGGCGTGAGCTCCATGGCATCGGCTACTTTCTCCGCCCGAACGGTCGCAGCCAGAACGGCTGCCGCTGGCCTTCACCGCCGTCACTTCCAGCTGAGGACCTGAACGGTCCTTCCCGGCCTGGCATCACCCCGCCTGAGGCACCGCCTGAGGCACCCCGCTCCGGCGGCTGCCGCCGCGATCCAAGGGATCCGAACGAGCGGCCGCTGCTCCCGGCGCGAGGCCACGCGGACTGGCCCGACGGGCTTGACGGGCTTGACGGGCTTGACGGGCCTGGCGGGCCTGGCGGCGGGGCCGACCTTGGCGGTGCCGCCGACGACGAGCGGGACGGCGCCGCCGGACGGGGCGCAGGCCAGGCGCACCCGCGCCGCGTCACCGCCGGTCCAGGGCGAAGAACCTGAGGAACCGGCTGAGCCGCCGTTTCCGCCCGATCGGGCCGGAGCGGAGGGACCGGAAGCCGGTCCGCCGCCGGAACCGCCAGGCCAGCGCTGGCCCGAGTTACCTGTCCCTCCGGCCCCTCCGGCCCCTCCGGTCCCGCCTGACGCTCCGCTCCCACCAGAACCGCTTGAGCCGCCAATCGGCAGCGCGGGTGCCGAGGACCCAGAACCCGAATCCCTGAGCCTGGCGGGCGGAGCGGTGCCCGCCCGGCTTGACCCGCCGTTCGCGCCGCTACCGGCCGGGGCACCGTTACCTGACGTCCAGCCCGGCGAAGATCCCTGGCCTCCAGGCAACCGCAGCGGCGGCGCCTGATCACCCGACGTCCCTGACGGCCCGCCACGGGATCTGGCCCGGGAGGCGGAACCGGCCTGAGCGGCCGCGCCAGCCGCCGCCCCGTCCGAGGAACCGGCTCCAGCCGCCCCGTCCGAGGAACCGGCACCACCGCCTTCGCCCGAAGTCACGACCGTGGTACCGCCGGCAGCGGTAGAACCCGCGGCGAGGCCGGCCTGCTGGGCCGGGGTGTTCCGCGCCCATCTCGCGGCCCGGTAGGCCGCCAGGCCAGGCACCGCCAGCGACGCCGCCGCGCGGGTGTTGGCCCGTGCGGTCGACCCGGCGAGCGCCAGGTCCGTCTGGGCCCGGTCGGTAGAGCCGATCGCACCGTAGCCGACGGACGCGAACAGGTGCTGGAACGGCTTGCGGTAAATGAATACCGCCACAGTCACCAGCGTGATCATCAAGATCTTGAGCGCCCAGGGCAGCACCGCGTCCGAGGTGCCCATGATGAGCGCGTAACAGTAAAGGAGCACGCTGAGCGCCAGCGCCACCGCGGCCTGCTTCAGCAGCACGCCGACCAGCAACTCGAACCAGCGGATCGCGATGACCCGGCCAAACCCAGGATGGGTTCCGACGAGCAGGAAGAAAGGCCCGACGATCAGCAGCAGCAAGAAACTGATCTTGAGCAAGATCAAGGTTACCGAGATCAGCAAGATGAGCACACCGGCAATTAGGGCCGCCAGCAGCGCGGCGAAGGCTATCTCCAGCCTCGTCGTCCACTGTTTACCCTGGAACAGCGCGTACGTGGAAGGGTCGGCGTTCTTCATCGTCTGCGCGATTCCCGAGTAGGCCGCCTCCTTGGCGTTGATCAGCGAGGTCGTCGGCTTCTCGTTAGCCGCGATGGCCTGAGACCACAGCAACGACCGGGCGTACTTGTTGACCACGGTCGGCGCCTGACCAGGGGCCGCGTAGGTCGTGGTGCCGAACTCACCTTCAAGCCAGGGTTTGCAGACCAGGACCGTCCACAGTTCGTTCGCGTTCTGATCGACCACCGTCCGACCTGACGTATAGCTGAAGCTGGCCGGGCTGATCTGCGGGTCATTGGCCGCGACCGGCAGGCAAGTGGCGGACCCCGGGCTAGGCAAGTGGGCAAAGGCGGTGTTCAGGGCGGTGCTGATGCCGTCAGACACGCCCGTGCCCACGCCGGTGAAGTCGGCCGGCCGCCCGATCAGCCAGATCGCCGCCGCGCAGGCCACGACCATCCAGATCGTGCCTTCTATGGTCCGGCTGCCGCGCTTGCGCACCAGGCCCTGCCAGGCGAGCCAGATCGCCCCGATGATGATGACCAGCGCCACGTAGGGGAAGTAGATCGCGTTGCCGATGTTGCTGACCAGGCGATCGGTCACGCTTTGCAGCCAGCCGAGAATGCCGTTACTGGCCGCTGACTGGTACACCGTGATGGTTACCCGGTCAGACGCCTTAGCGAAGTCGAAGATCATTCCGGCGACGTCGTTGCCGATCAGGGACGTCATGTCCGAGCACTGCAAGTCGGTCGCCGCCCAGTACTGGCCGGCCATTCCGTATTGGTTGTAGGGGGTCTTGACCGGGGGGCCTGACGCAGCCGGAGGCCTGACCAGGGAATCTATCCCGGCCGTCGCCGACTCAGGCTCAGAGATTCCCGGCTGGCACAGGTTGTTGAGCGTGTTGGTGATGCCCGACTTGCCAAGCGAGCAGAAGCCGAGCAGCCCGCCGATGTCGCCGATCCCCGGCACCGAGCAGATCCCGCCGGCCGCGAAGGCCGTCGCGGCCGTCGGGGTCACTTTGGCCGTAGTCGTCGCCGGGATCGCGGTGGACGCCGAGGCAGCGGCCGGCCGCGCGGGCGGCGCGGCCGTGTGGCCGCTTCCGCCGTGCGGCACGCAGCTCAGCGCGATAAGTGCGATAAGCGCGACAGCGGTCTTGCGGGCCAGCCGCGGGACTTTGAGCATCGGGGTGGCTCCTGGGGTTCAGTCGGCGCGGGCTAACTGGGAAGGTGTCTGCGGGTGGCTCGCCTGCATGGGGCCAGCGGTGGGCCGCACCCAGGCTTGCTCCGAACTGGCCGCCGGGAAGCCCTGGCCAAGCGTCCGGCCGGGCGGATGCCCGTTGCCGAAGGGTTCAGGATCGGCTCGGCTGCTCTCCGCCCGGCCGCCCAGGGACCGCGCCCGGCCTGGTGCCAGCGGCGCCTCACCCGACCTGGCCCGCGTCGGGTTCGTGTCCAGCCAGCGCCGCAGGTCATCGGAGATCAGGTCGACAATCATCCGGCCCGCCCGGCCATCGAGATCACGGAAGATGCATTCAGCGTTGCCGAGGCTGCGCAGCGCGGCCGAGTGCTCGTCGGAAGGCTCGATTCCGAGCAGCGACATCACGCTGGCTACTTCGGCCCGCTCCGTGGAGCGGAACGCGAATACGGCCGAGATGCAGTTCGTCACCTGCTCGTTCAGCAGGTCGCTCGCGTTCTGCGAGACCAGGATCAGCGCGGTGTTCCTTGACCGGCCCATCCTCGACACCTCAGGGATGAGCTTGGCGCCCTGCGGCGTCGAGGTCACCGCCCAGGCCTCGTCCAGGACAATCGCCTTCGGAATGCGCCGGTCCATGTCGTTAAGCAAGCGCCGGGCGAACTGTGACACCAGGTAGAGCAGCGCGACCGACAGCCGCTGCTCGTAGGAGTAGTCGTCCCGCTTGAGGCCGGACTCAGGCAGCGTGAGACCGCCAAGCGTGAAGACCGTGGTCCAGCCCTCCGCGTCGATCCGGTCGCCGCCAGAAGGCGCGAAGCAGAGCCTGGCCAGGCGCATTTCCGACATCGACCGCAGCACCGCGCCGAGGTTCTTCGACGCCGGGTCAGGTACCGCCTCCAGGTGCTCGACGACCTTGCCGAGGCTCGGCCGGTCGGCACTCGACACGGCGCCAACGGCCTGGATCATCGCGCTCTCGCGCTCTTCGCTCATTCCGGGCAGCAGCAGCCGCAAGGTCTCGGCCGCCATCGTGCGGCGCTCGGCGAGGTCGTCGCCGAAGGAGAACGGGTCAAGCAACCCGGCCGCCGCGCTGCCGAGCGGCAGCACCCGCGCCCGGCGGCCGCGGTGCGCGAGCAGCTTCACCAGCGACTCGGCGTCGCCCTTCGGGTCGATCACGGCGACGGTCACGCCGCGCAGCGCGAGCTGAAGTATCAGCAGCAGCGCGAGCGTCGTCTTGCCGCCGCCTGGCTCTCCGGTAATCGCCACGGCCGTTGGCCGGTTGCGGGCGGCCGCCACCAGCGGGTCGAAGTGCACGACCGACCTGGCCCGGCCGATCGTCTCGCCTATGTAAGGACCAATCCAGCCCGCGTCCTGGGCAGGCCGGTCGCCGAGATCCACGGTCGCCGTCGGCATCCCGCCCGCGATCGTGTAGAGCGGCTGCCGCTGAAGGTAGGAATTCAGCCTGACCTTGTCACCTGGCAGCGACTCGCAAAGCAGCGAGAACTGGTCGCCGGTCGAGTTGACCACGTCGATGCCGATGTCGCGGTAGTGCTCGGTTACCGCTTCGGCCCGCCGCAGGCAGAGCTCACGGTCAGGAGCGGTGACCGCGAGCCGGTGCCAGCCGTAGACGAAAGGCAGCCGTTCCTTGGTGATCCCGTGCTCGAGCAGTCTCGCCGCCTCGATTTGCTCGGCGAGCGCGATCGGCAGGTCGGCACCCGCCTCCCTGATGTGCGCATCCATATCCCTGGCGTGGGCGAGCCTGCGACTTACGTCCTTGCTGGCCTTGGCGGGCGGGATCAGTTTCATCCGCAGGCTGGCTTCGACCGGGAAAGGCAACGAGTCAGCGTAGTGCAGCCACGGTTCGCCATCGGGGAAATACATCACATCGGGGAACCTGGTGAAGGAAAGGAAGGCCACACACGATTCTCCGGACGGATGAATGATCCGCAGCACTGACCGGCCGTTGTGCACTTCGCCCTCGACCAGCGACTCGATCTCGCCGAAGCCCCACTTCCGCTTGCGCACGGCGGTGGGCGGCGGATCGCCGAGGCCGGCGGTCAGCGCATGGCGGAACAGCCAGGCGACATCGTCGGCGCTGGCGTGCCTGGCCGCGAGCGAACTGGCGCCGAGAGTACGGCCGACCCGCTCGGCCTGCTCGGTCCACCTGACGATCTCGGCCGGCGAGACCGAAGGATCCTCGATACCGAGAACCTGCTCGCCGGCTCGGTAGGTGTTGATGAACGAAGCGAGCGCCCCGCCAGCCAGCTGGGCCCGAACCCCGCGCTGACCGAGCCGGACGCCGAGGTAAACCTCCTTGGTCCAGAAATCCTTGGCCCACACCTGCCGGTACATCTCATCCAGGTAAGGCAGCCAGCCAGGGCCGCCATCCGAGGTTACGTGCAGCTGGGTAGCCCACTGGGCGGCCGGGTAGCTGCGGTGCGCGATCCGCAAGTGGATCTCGGCGTCGGCCATCCTGATGCCGGCCAGCGCCACCGTCAGGTTGGTGGCCAGGGCCTCACGCTGAAAGCCGGTCAGGAACTCGTAGGAAATAGTCGGCACCTGGAAGTAAGCCCAAGCGTGACCCTCGGTGAGCAGGATCCGGTCGTCGAAGTACCTGACCGCGAGCCGGTTTCTTGTCGTTGACCGCATTACCGCACCGCCCGTCCGGCGCTCGCGTCCGCTGGCTGGCCTTCTGACTGACCGGGATCATGGCCGGCCAGTGCCGCTACGAGCACGCCCGCGAGGGCCGTGTAAGCGCTGACCGCGCCAGGGCTCAGCGATCCTGACCACTGGCGGGCGGGCGGCTCGCCGACAGCCGGCCCGGGCAAATTGGCGGCCAAATGGTTTTTAAGCTGGTCGTCCCAGGGGACGCGGACAATGGCGCGGCAGCGGCCGATGCTGACGCGCTCGGCCTGTTCGACGTGGGCCGCGCTCTGGCGGCTCACGCCGTTCATGACCATGACCGCACCGGAAGCCAGCCCGGCCACGCCGTGGGCCTCAAGCCACTCGAACGTCATGCTGATCGCACGGGGCGCGGCCGCGCTGGCCGGCGCGACGAGCACCAGCTGGTCGGCGACCCCGAGCAGCCTCGGAACGGCCACCGTGGAAGGGTCAGCGAGCAAGATCCGGTGCGCGGCGGTCGCCTGCGCGAATGTGTCCGCGGCCGCGATGGGATCGACCGCGCCCGCATCGGTTGTCCCCGTGTCCAGCACTACCAGCCTGGAAGGTCCCAGTGCTGAGGCCTGCCCTGAGGCGGGGCGCAGGAACGCGCGCCTGGCCAGTGACTCCTGGCTCGGATTAAGGTCGAGAACGGCCACGGAATCGGTTCGCAGGCCGGCGAGCACCTCGCCAGTCAGCAGCGTCGTGACGGTCTGACCAGCGCCGACCGTGCAGCCTAGAACGACGATGCTGTGGTTTCCCTTCAGCGGGAGCTGGACCCGAACACGGTCTCGCTGGAGCTGGTCGGGCTTTCCCGGCCGGTGCCCGCCAGGGACCACGGTGACCCGGCCCGTCCGGCCCTCGCGCCGCGCGGAAGGACCAGCCAGTGCCCGTTCGACTGGCAGCGGCGTCTCAGGTGCCGCCCCGGCGCTGACCACGGTCACCGCTGGCCGGGGCGCGGAGGTCGGGGGCGCAGCAGGCGGGGGCGCGGAGGGGGGCGCAGCAGGCCGGGGTCCAGCCGCCGGCGGTGCGGGCGGATGAACGGTCCCACGCGGTCGATGGGAAGGGAGCGGCGGCGCGGGCGCTGGCGACCGGGACGCACCCGCTGTCGCTGCCCCTCTGGTCCCTCCGGTCGTCCCGAGACCGCGAAGCCTGAGCCCGGTTCCCGCGGGTGCCGCTACGGTCGGCGGGGAAGCGGCTGGCGCGGCAGTGGCTGGCGCGGTCGCGGCCCGTACTGGCCCGGCAGGCAGCGAACCGGCCAGCACGGGCACGGGCCTTGCTCCTGCGGGCTCCGCTTCTCCTGCCCGCCCGGCCGGCCGGCGGAGCGCGGGCCTGCGCAGCCGAGCCGAGGCTTGAGCGGCGGCCTGCGCGCGGCCCTCCTTCCGCCGGCTGACCTGGCTGCTCAGTCGCGCAAGCACCTCGGGCGACAGCCGCCAGACTTTCCCGGTCACGACCGTGACCTCGCTCTCGGACATCGGAGCCATCCGGCACCAGACGCGAGGCTCGGCCAGGTAATAGCGCAACTGCGATCCGATCAGCTCAGGTAGCCGCTTGCCTTCAAGTACAGGACGGGTCACCAGCCAGGTGGCGACGCCGGGCGGGAGCACGTAAAGCCAGATCAGCGTGTGACTCAACGGGACGCCGAGCAGCGTGAGCAGCACTACGTAAGGGATTGCGATAGCCGCGAACACTGTAATCTGGCCAACTGGCAGCGGCATCGGCAGCCGGAAGTCGTACAGCTTGTATAGCCGCTTCTCAATACGCCAGATACTGGTGTAGGTGGGCAAATCCACCTGCGCGCACTTCCCTCCGCAATTTATCTAAGAATGCCGGGTACCAGGAACGGCCTTTCTCTGCCGCGTTTTCCGGGCCTCAGTGAACTCCCAGCGCATGGGCGATTCCCATAGCGAGCGAGCGCACGATAGTTGGCTCGTAGAAAATGACCGCGATCGCAACCGCCAGCACGAAGAATTGCACGAACCGTATGATCTCGCGAGTAAAAAGAAAGAAGATCGCGACGATTCCGACAATCCCGAGGAACAACGGCCCGAAAAGGTCCTGGAGATAGGTCACGAGGCCAGAGCTGCTCAGCGCGAGCGGGGCCGCTGCGGCGAATATTTGCGGTGACATCCTTACTCCGGGGGTAGGTGAGCACGGCTTACTGAGATCCTGCGCCAAGTCGTACCCTGGCTGGAAGCTGCTCATGATGACGGCCCCGGCAAGGCGGTGGACGCTCCGATCGAGCTGACGTACCACTTCCCGGCCCGCTGGACGACGGTCATGGCGTACGTCATGTCGATCTGGCGCCGGCCGCCGGCCGACGCACCCGCCGAGGGCGAGCTGACCGGAAGCCACGCGACGGTGACCGTGATCTGCCGCACCGCGCCGGACGACGCCGGCACCGTGACCCCAAGGATGCTACCGAACGTGACTTCGCCATTCAGGCTGGACAACTTAACTCCAGGCGCGGCGAATACGTCGATCTTCGAGCTATCGGATCCGGCGTAGGCACGGAAGAACGCCGGCAACTGAGCCGTGAGCTGCTGCTGAGCCTTATCGTCCGGCGCGGTCTTGGCGGGCGGCGGCAGGACAAGGCCGGGCGGCGGGGAAATGAACGCAGGCTGACCCGAGACAACGATCCCGCCATCGGCGTAATAGACGGGGATGCCGATCTCGATGATCTGATTGCTGGCCAGCGCCAGCACGTTCACCACGGCGCTGTGCGCGTTCTGCACATCGACCCCGGCGAGCTGCTCGGACTGGACGCTGAGCGAGCCGCTGCCGTTCCAGCCGAACTGCGCCGCGTTGCTGGTGCCAGCGGGCAGGAACGGGGCGAGCTCGTCCGCGCGCTGCGCGGCCGTAGCCGGGCTGAAATTCAGGTAGACCTGCGCGAACTCCAGGCCGAACGCGCCTGCGAGCTGCACGGGGAACCCATTATCAGGCTGCGCGGAACCGGCAGCCGTGCTCGGCTGCCGGTAGCTGTCGACTATCGCGAGCACTCCTCGGTAGCCGATCAGCAGCAAGACCACCCACACCAGGGCGCGCAGCATCCAGACAAGCCACCGGCCACCCGCACCGCGTCCGGCGACGCGCTGCGATTGCTCGGTGTCCTGCCCTGTCGTGTCTCCGGTGTCCGCACCGGACCGCATCGCGGCCTCGATCGTTCCGGCTCCTCGCCCGACCGTCATATATTGCTCGGCTGCCACCGCTCGCTCGGTCATTACCAGGGCCTCGGGCAGTACTCGATTGCCCGTTGCCATTACGTCTCCACCCGCAGCGCCGTACCAGCCGGATCTGTGCTAGTCCAGCCCGGCGCTGCGGGACACCAATGCTCTCCTCCGGCACCATTCTGCGGCAATACGCCCAGCCTAAGGGATCTTTGCGGTCTCCGACGCGCCGATGACCTGCGAATTGTTAAAGCGGCAGATGTCAGGACCGCACCTTTCGAGCACCCGATGAGCCACGCTGACCTGCGCAGACCTGGCCGAACCCGGTCTAACCGGCACAGCGGCCAGCGATGATCGGTCACCTGGCGTCCCTGGTGCATCTGGCGCCTGCCCTCCTAGGCTGACTTAGCCCTGACTCATCACGTCAGCTTCCGCCCGCTGTGACCAGCAATCCCTGCGGTTACCTTGACGCTCCTCATTGAGGCAGGCCAACTGTGAGTGTTGGTGTGACGCCCGAAGGTAAATGAGCAATAAATAGCACAATTGCTGATTTACGAGAAGTGATACTGGGTACCTGGTGTTGCCCAGCACAGGGCGAGGGTTGGCAGCGAACTGGGCTGGCTGGCGTGAATGGAGTGCCTGGCGGTGTCGCTGACCGATTCCCGCCCCCAGGGCTCAGGCTGATGCGGTGGCGATGGTCCAGGCCAGGATCATGGACTCCTCGTGCCAGGCGTCGTAGCGCCCGCTGCGCCCCCCATGGCCCGCCACCATCTCGGTCTTCAGCAGGAACGGCCCCCCGGCAGCCACAGCCTGGAGCTTCGCGATCCACTTCGCCGGCTCCGTGTACCTGACCCGGGTGTCGTTCAGGCTGGTCACCGCCAGGATGGGCGGATACTTCTGGCCAGGGATGATGTTCTCGTACGGGCTGTAGGACTTCATGTACTCGTAGAACACCGGGTCGTGGAGCGGATCGCCCCACTCCTCCCATTCGGTGACCGTGAGCGGCAGTGAAGGGTCAAGGATCGAGGTCAGCGCGTCAACGAACGGCACCTGGGCGGCGATGCCAGCGAACGCCTCGGGGGCCAGGTTGGCGACCGCGCCCATCAGGAGCCCGCCCGCGGAACCGCCCCGCGCGATCAGCCGGTCCGCGCTGGTCCAGCCCTGAGCCGCGAGGTGCCTGGCACAGGAGATGAAGTCGGTGAAGGTGTTCTTCTTGTGCAGGAGCTTGCCCTGCTCGTACCAGCGGCGGCCCAGTTCACCGCCGCCCCTGATGTGCGCGATCGCGAACGTGAATCCCCGGTCGAGCTGGGACAGCCTGGGAATGGAGAAGTACGGGTCCGAGGACGCCTCGTAACTGCCGTACCCGTGCAGCACCAGCGGCGAACTGCCGTCCGAGGGAGTGCCTTTCTTCCTGACCAGCGAGATCGGTATCCGGGTGCCGTCGTCGGCGACCGCCCAGTCCCTGAACTGCTCGTAGTCCTCTATCCGGTACTCGCCCTGGCCCGGCAGCGGAAGCACGGCCCGCCGTTTCAGCAGGATCAGGTCCCCGGTGGTCGTGTCGCAGTCGTAGACCGAGTCTGGCGTTACGAGCGAGACGTAGCCGATCCTGAACAGCTTCGAGGTGTATTCAGGGTTCGACCCCGGCCCCACCGAGTACACCGTCTCATCGAAGGCCACGTCGTGCCCGGTGCCGTCGGCCCGCAGGATGCGCAGTCCGGTAAGCCCGTTCTTGCGGAAGTAGAGCATCAGGTGATCGGAGAACGCGCCGACGTCGAGCAGCCTGGTGTCCTCGCGGTGCGGCACGAGCGGAGTCCAGGTGCCAGGGTCCTCCGGCGAGGCGGTCGCCAGCTCGAAGTTCTCGGCGCCGTCATTGTGCAGGATCAGCAGCCGCTCGGCACCGTCGGCGGTGACCTGGTGATCCACGCTGTACTCGACCCCCTGGCGGCGCGGCACCACCACGCGGAACTCGCCGGTCGGATCATCGGCGCCCAGCAGCCGCACCTCGCTGGTCAGCTTGCTCGCGGTACTGATCATGAGGTAGCGCTCGCTGCGCGTGAGGTCAACGCCGGCGAAGAACCGCTCGTCGGTCTCGGTGAAGACGATCACGTCCTCGCTAGCCGGCGTGCCGGTCAGGTGCCGCCAGATCCGGTAGGGGCGCCAGGCATCGTCGACCGTGACGTAGAACAGCGCGGACCCATCGCGGGACCACGCGGCACCGTAATAGGTATCGGGAATCTCATCAGGGGCTAGGTCGCCACTGACAAGGTCTTTTATCCGCAAAATAAACCGCTCGTCGCCGGTGTAGTCAGTGGAGAAAGCAAGCTTTTGGCCGTCCGGGCTGACGCTGAACGAGCCCATCGAGAAGAACGGGTGATCCCCGGCCAGTTCATTGCCGTCGAGCAGGATTTCCTCCGCCGGAAGCGGGGAGCCGTCTTCGCTGATCGGCGGGCGCTCACCTGGCTCATTCACGGCCCGGCGGCACTGTACGCTGTACTGCTTGCCTTCTATCGTGCGCGAGTAATACCACCAGCCGCCCTTGCGTACAGGCACCGTCAGGTCGGTTTCTTTGTTGCGCCCTTTGATTTCAGTGAAGATAGCCTCGCGCAAGGCTGCCTGCCCGGCGGTCATCGCCTCGGTGTAGGCGTTCTGGGCCTCGAGGAAGGCGATAGTGTCCGGATTCTCCTTCTCGGCCAGCCACGCATACTCATCACTAAACGTGTCGCCGTGGTGCACTCGCGCGGTCGGGATCTGCTTCGCTGCCGGGGCTACTGAGGTCATCCCAAGATTCTATGAAGCCGGAGGCCCGCCGCCGTGGCGGGCGCGGTTAGCTGTCCTTGGTGATCTTCGCGGCGCGCTTGGTGGTTCCCGGTGAGCCACCGGGCGGGTCGCCAAGCGGCTTGATGACCGGACCGGTGAACGGGCTGGTCTCGGAACCCACGGTGGCGAGCGACGCCGTTTTCAGCGAGGACAGGTCGGTGCACCCGCGCAGCCCCTGCCAGCGCCGCACCGCCGCCGTGGCCGTCGCGCCGTACTGCGGAATCGGCAGGCCGTCGTCGATCAGGGCGGGGCGCCAGATGTAGTGGTCGATGTGGCGGCCGGTAATGGTGATGCGCAGCGCGCCGCTGTAGGTCTCAGGCGGCGTGGTGTCGTAGAAGGCGAGATTGCCGAGCCCGTAGTCCACCAGGGCGGTGCCAAGGTACCCGGCGCCAAGCTGGACGTGAGCGTGGGCGCCGATGATGATGTCGGCACCCGCTTTGACCAGCTCCTTGGCCAGCGGCTCCTGATCCGAGTTCGGGCAGGTCTGGCCCTCGGTACCCCAGTGCAGGTACACGACGACCGTGTCGCTGACCCGCCGGGCCCGCTGGACCTCGGCCACGAGTTCCTTCTCCTGATAGGCCGACGCCAGCCCCGGCTTGGCCGCGGTCGCGGTCCAGGAACTGATCAGGTCGGTGTCGATGACCTCGGTGGCGGCGATGACCGCGATCCGCTGGCCGTTGATCGTCGTCTCGTAGGGCTGATAGGCCTGGGCCGCGTTGGCGCCGATCCCGATCACGGGGTACTTGGCGGCTTTCGCTATTGCCAGCGACTGGGCGAGGCCGGCCTCGCCGCAGTCTTCGCCGTGGTTGTTGGCCTCGGTGACGAGCGTGACGTGAGCCGACTTGAACGCGGTGAGAGCCGTCGGCGGCGCGTAAAACACGAACTGCTTAGGCTGCGGATCCGGGCACGAGCCGTTGACCAGCGCGGACTCGAAGTTCGTCATGCTCAGGTCAGAGCCTGAGAGCAGCTTGGCGATGTTACCGTCAAGCGCGGTGGCCGGGTCGGCCGCCAGTCGTTCGCCGAGCGACCCCTCGAAGTGCACGTCGCCGCCGAACGCGAGCGTGACCGCCTTCCCGTCGCCCCGCCAGTTCGGGGAAAGCGGCGAGCCGTGCGGCTTTGGCTTGCGCGGGGCGCGGGTGGTCTTGGCGGCCGGCGTCGCTTTACCGGCCGCGTACCCGTGCGGTGACTTGGTATAAGCCCTGGCAATCAAGATCCCCCCGGCCAGGGCGACGACAACGAGGGCCGCGACCGCGACCTGGAACTCCCGCCGCAACCGCCGTCGCGGTGCGCGCCTGCCCGAATGCACGGAGCTAACCGTAACAACCAAGCCGAAGTCGACCTGCCCAGATGGGAATTCTCGGCCCGAACCAGCCCGGACCGGCCCGGACCAGCCCCGCCCCGGCCCCGGCCCCGGCCCCGGCCCGCCGCTCCGGCCCGGCCGCTCCGGCCCGGCCCCGCCCGGCCCCGGCCCCTCAACCGCATCGATGGCCCAGCGATGCTGTTCGCGCCGGGTCAGTCACCGCAACGATGGGACATCGATGCTGCGGGGACCGCATCCATGGGCCATCGATGCGGTTGGCCATCAGCCCCGAACAGCATCGCTGGGCCATCGATGCTGTTGGCCGCACCCGCACCCGTCGCGACCGGGAGCATCATTGAGCGCATGAGCGACGAAACACCGGGCGCGGTGCGAATCGGCGGGTTTGTCGATCACCACGCGCACTTGCTCAAGGCGGCGGCGCGGCAGCCGTGGCCCTGGGAAGGCACGACCGTTCGCGACTTCCACCACCGGGTCTGGCGCGACGGCAGTACCCCGATGGACATCGGCGAGCCCGCCATCTCGGTCTCGCCAGAAGAACTAGCCAGCCGCCTGCGCCAGGGCCTGACCGAAGCCGCCACGCTTGGCCTGGTGGAAATTACCGAGATGGGCATGCGGGACTGGTCCTATCTCGACGCGCTGACCGCACTCGGCCAGTCGGATCCGCTGCCGGTGCGAGTCCGGATCTACCTGGCTAGCGGCCTAGCTGAGTCAGCGACGATCACCGGGCTCGCGGTCCGGCGCGCTGACGCCGGTCCCTGGCTCAGGCTGGACGGGATCAAGTTCTACTCCGACGGCTGGCTAGGCCCTCGCACTTGCGCGGTCGGCCATGAGTTCGAGGACACCGGCTCGGGCGGGCTCCTCTTCACCGACGCCGCCACGCTTGCCCGCCGGCTCTGGCCGTTCGCCGAGAACGGCTGGCGGATTGCCACGCACGCGATCGGCGACCTCGCGGTGCGGACCGTGCTCGATGCCTACGAGCTCGCCTGGGACAAGGACCCGCGCGCGATCGCCGAGGCAGCGCCAAGGATCGAGCACGCCAGCCTCCTGTCGGCCGACAGCATCGCGCGGATGACCGAACTCGGCGTCTGGGCGTGCATCCAGCCGTCCTTCCCGGTCACCGACGACAGCCACCTCGAACCCGCGCTCGGGCCCGACCGGGAGTCGCTGGCCTATCCGTGGGCGCGACTGGCGCAAGCGGGCACGAAGCTGCTCATCGGCACCGACTACCCGATCGAGGTGCTCGACCCTCTCGCCGGTCTGGCCCGCCTGGTCAACGGCCGCTCCGACCGGCCCGGCTACGCCACCGACCGCACCGCGCCCGAGCGCTCCCGGCTCCCACTCGACCTAGCCGTCGCCCTCACCAGCGACCAGTCGGCGGGTACCACCCTGATCTCCGCCGACCCGTCGGCCACGATGCCCGAAGAACTCGACCAGCTCAGGGTGCTAGGTACCGAGCCGGTCCCGTTCGCCTAGCGGTAGTTGACGAACTGGAGGGCGATGTCGAACTCCTTGCCCTTGAGCAGGGCGATTACCTCTTGGAGCTCGTCTTTCTTCTTCGCCGAGACCCGCAACTCGTCGCCCGTTATCTGAGCCTTGACCCCCTTGGGACCTTCGTCCCTGATGATCTTCGAGATCTTCCTGGCGTCGTCCTGGGAGATCCCCTCCTTAAGGGCGACGCTGATCTTGTACTCCTTGCCCGACGGCTTGGGTTCGCCCGGGTCAAGCACCTTGAGCGAGACCGAGCGCTTGACCAGCTTCTCCTTGAAGACGTCGAGCACAGCGGTGGCGCGGGACTCGCTGTTGGCCCGGATCTCCACCGCCTCCTTGCCCCCTGACCAGGCGATCGAGGCGCCCACGCCACGGAAGTCAAACCTGGTGCCGATCTCTTTCGCCGCTTGGTTCAGCGCGTTGTCGACTTCGTCACGGTTAATCTTCGACACCACGTCGAACGAGGAATCCCCAGCCATGAGGAACATCTTAGGCACCCGTACCGACAACCAGGCCGCGGATCAGCGGTATGTCGGCTTCCCCGATCAATCGCCCGGTTTCGGTCCCTCAAGGACCCGGAACTCAGGCAAGCTTGGGGCTCGAAGGCGGAGCGCGTAGAGCAGGAGGAGCCAGACATCATGTGGTGGCAACGGTCAAGCTGGAAGCTCAGGGCAAGCGCGACGGCGACCTTTCTCGCCAGCGGAGCGCTGGCCTTCAGTTCGCTGGCCCCGGCCGCTCCCGCCCAGGCGGCTAGCCAGATCACGAAAAGCCAGACCACCATCACCATCAACGGCCACCGCCACGGCCGCGTCTTCAACGGCGTCGGCGCGATCGGCGGCGGCGGCGCCAACGCCCGGTTGCTGATCGACTACCCGGCGAAGCAGCGCACCCAGATCCTCAATTACCTGTTCGGCCCGGGCGGTGCCGACCTGCAGATGCTCAAGCTGGAGATCGGCGACGACACCTCCCCTTCCGACGGCGCCGAGCCGTCCATCATCCACGTCAAGGGCCAGGCCCCTGACTGCGATTCAGGCTACGAATGGTGGCTCGCCGAGCAGGCCGTGGCCAGGAACCCGAACATCCAGCTCATGGGACTCCAGTGGGGCGCGCCCGGCTGGATCGGCAACATGTTCGGCCAGAACGACATTAACTACGTGATCGACTGGCTGAACTGCGCGAAAGAGCACCACTTGTCGATCTCCTACCTGGGCGGCTGGGACGAGCACGCGCTCAACGTCAGCTGGTACGAGAACATGCGCAAGGCGCTGAACGCGAACGGCTTCGGCAAGGTCAAGCTGATGGCGGCCGACAGCTTCCCCGGCCCCGGCTACAACTGGCAGCGCACGTTCGACGTCGCCACCGTCGCCGCGCACAACCCCAAATTCAGGGCCTCTATCGGCGTGATCGCCGTGCACGACACCTGCGGCGGACCGACGAGGGGCTACAAGTGCGAGTCCACCCCGACCGCGAAGAAGCTGGGCCTCCCGCTCTGGGAGAGCGAGCTCGGCGCGCTGCACGGCAACAACGCCGCGGCCAGCATCGCCCGCACGATCAACAATGGCTACAACCAGGCCGACATGACCGGCTTCGTGGAATGGCCGCTGGTGTCCTCGTTCCCGCCCGGCCTGTTCTACGAGGGCCGCGGCATGGTCGCCGCCAACGAACCTCAGAGCGGCTTCTACTATGTCAACCGGATGACCTGGGCCATCGCCCAGACCACCCAGTTCGTCCAGCCAGGCTGGCGGCACGTAGCCGGCGCCGGCGGCAGCCTCGGCGCGACCGGTAGCTACGACGCCTACGTCGCCCCCAACGGCAAGGACTGGAGCCTGGTCACCGAGAACACTGGCCATATGGGCGGCCAGAAGCTCGCCACCCAGACCATCACCGTCCACCTGGCCGGCGGTCTGAGGAACGGCCCGGTCAACGTCTGGTCAACCGACCTGAACTCGTCCAAGCCTTCGACCTGGTTCGCGCACCGCCAGACCGTCCGCCCCAGCCACGGCACCTTCAGCTACACGATCCCGCCCGGCTACGCGGTCAGCTTCACCTCGACAAGCGGCCAGGCGCACCTGAAGTACAACGTCCCCAAGAGCACGACGATGCGCCTGCCCTACACGGCGACCCCCGACCTCAGCAACGAGCCGAGTTCGCTCGCCACCCAGGAAGGCGCGTTCATCTACGCGACGTGCCAGCCAGCGGCGTCCGGCCCGTGCGTCGAGCAAATGGCCGGGGCTAACCCGATCTGGTGGCAGAAGCCGGTGTCAGGTACCCCCCTCCCCTACGCGATCCTCGGGTCGACGACCTGGTCAAGTTACACGGTGTCGGCCAACGTATCCCTGCCGTTGGCGACCGCCTCGGCCTCTTTGATCGGCCGGTACAGCGACCAGGTGTATGACCTGCCGGACGAGTTCGACGGGTACGTTTTCAGCATTACCGGCAACGGCTCGTGGAAGCTGATCCGCAACAACGCCGGTCCTAAGCAGAATGTGCTTATGCAGGGCCGGGCGACCGGAGTCACGCCGGGCCCGTGGCACGCGATCACGCTGCGGCTCAACGGGACCGCGATCACCGCGTCGGTCGACGGGACGACCGTCGCCTCGGTCAAGGACAAGACCTACAAGGCCGGCCTGGCCGGGATCGGCTCAACCTGGTCACCCGTGCAGTTCAACGACCTGATGGTCCATTAGCGAGGCACGCCGGTCGCGATCCAGCTCCTGACTACCCCGGCCGCCTGGTCAGCTATCAGGTGACCAGCCGGCCGGGTAACCAGGTCACTGAGCGCGAACAAGTCGAGCACCCGCCCCAGGTACAGCCAGTCAGCTCGCGTCGCGCCCGGCAACCCGGAGGCGAACCCGGCCAGGAAGCCGTCCAGGTACCCGGCCGGGTACTCGCTCTCGAACCTGGCCATGTGGTTCATGCCGATCAGAAGGCCCCGATCCCGCCCGTTAGCCGGGCTGGCTGTCTTTGGGCGGGCGGCCTTGCCTGCGCATTTCCCTGGCCTGGCTGGGAAGCCGGCCTGACTCGCCTAGTGCACGGCGCAGCAGGAACTCGATCTGGGCATTCGTGCTGCGAAGCTCATCGCTGGCCCACTTGGCCAGAGCGTCGTGCACGGCCGGATCAAGCCGAAGCAGGATGCTCTTACGCTCGCTCATAGCCTGGCCGCATCGCTATTCACTGATAGAGCGAGCCGGTGTTGACGACCTGCTGGGTCGCCTGCTCTGAGCAAAGCACCACCAGCAAGTTGGACACCATCGCCGCCTTGCGCTCCTCGTCGAGCTGGACAACGCCTTCCTCTTCTAGCCGCTGCAAAGCCAGCTGGACCATGCCGACCGCCCCCTCGACGATCTTCATTCGCGCGCCCACTACGGCGCTGGCCTGCTGCTGGCGCAACATAGCCTGGGCGATCTCAGGAGCGTACGACAGCCTAGTCAATCGCGACTCGATGATCCGCACTCCGGCCGGGGCGACCCGATCGGCAATCTCGGCCGACAGGCGCTGGGTAATCTCGTCGGCATTGTCGCGCAGCGAGAGCTCACCGCTGCCGCGGGTGTCGTAGGCGTAGCTCGAGGCGATGTGCCTGACGGCGGTCTCGCACTGGATGCCGACGAACCGTATGAAGTCATCGACGCCGTACAGCGCCCGGCCGGTGTCCTTCACCTGCCAGACGACCACGGCCGCGATCTCGATCGGGTTCCCGTCGGCATCGTTGACCTTGGCCTGCTGGGTCTCAAGGTTACGCACCCGCACCGACACCGCCCGCCGGATGCTGAACGGGTTCACGCAGTGCAGGCCAGCCCTCCTGATCGTGCCGCGGTAACTGCCGAAGAGCTGGATGGCGCGCCCCTCGCCGGCGATTACCGGCGTCAGGCCGCGCAACGCGAAAGCATCGATCACGATAACGACCACCGCGACCCAGATCAGGGCAGTCTTTACCACCCCGCTCTGCATCCGCGCATCGAAGTAGAAAAGCGCGATCACGGCTAGGATCGCGATGATACCTACGATGAGGACTGGCACTCCTGGCACCGACCGTGCCTCGTACTCAGTCACCTCCCGGATGACCGGTCCCTGCGCGGGAGCTTGAGTAGCCATCCTGACCACCTCCACTTGACGTGCTCGATAACACCAACCTATCATAATGATATCAGATTAAATTGCAAGCTCAGGGAAGGCCAACCGGTGGCAAGCCAGCACGGAGTGCTCGAACTGACCGACCTGCACCTGCGCTACGGCGCCGTAGCGGCCCTTGACGGGCTCACCTTCAGCGTTCCGCCCGGTCAGGTCTTCGGCTTTCTCGGCCCCAACGGCGCGGGCAAGACGACCGCGATGCGTGCAGTCGTCGGCGTCGCGCGACTGGACAGCGGCAGCGTGCGGTGGAACGCCGGGCCTATTGACGCGAGCGCACGGCGCCGGATCGGCTACATGCCGGAAGAGCGCGGCCTCTATCCATCCATGCGGGTACTTGAGCAGCTCGAATACCTGGCCAGGCTGCACGGCCTTACCTCGGCGCGGGCCCGCGTAGCCGCGACGCACTGGATGGAACGGCTCGGGCTGGCGGGCAAGGAGCAGCTCAAGACCGAGGCCCTTTCGCTCGGTAACCAGCAGCGGGTGCAGCTCGCCGCCGCCCTCGTACACGACCCTGAGCTGCTCGTGCTCGACGAGCCCTTCTCCGGGCTCGACCCGGTCGGCGTTGACGCGATGAGCGAGGTACTCGCCGAGCGCGCGGCGGACGGGGTCACGATGCTCTTTTCCAGTCATCAGCTCGACCTGGTCGAGCACCTCTGCACGTCAGTGGCCATCATCGACCACGGCAAGCTGGTCGCCCAAGGCACGGTCGATGACCTGGCGCGCGGCGGGCAGCTCAGGATAGCGGTCAAGGTGGCCGGCGACGATCAGGCGCTGTGGACGCGGCAGATTGGCGGCCTGGCCGTGGTACAGGCGATAGCCGCGGGCACGGCTACGCTGCTGCTGGCCAGCCGGGAAGACGCGCAGGCGGTGCTCGACCTGGCCCGCCGGGCCGGCCCGGTCGAGCAGTTCGGCTTTCAGCGGCGCAAGCTATCCGAGGTATTCCGCGACGCCGGCGATTCTCAGGTGCTCGTCGAGCGGGAGGCCTTCTCGACTGGCTCGTCGCCGGGCGGGACGCTGGCCGGAGCCCTGGCCAGCATCGGCGGCCTGCAGAAGCTCTACGCTCAGCTCCCTTCCGGCGTAGCGGCGAACATCGCCAGCCACGGCATCGCCCTGCCGGTGCACGGCCTCCTCCCGCCCGGCAAGGACCTGGCCAGCAGGATCACCGGTCTCACCGTCGCGATCCTCGTGTACCTGGTGATCCTGACCTACGGAATCAGGATCACGATCGGGGTCGGCGAGGAGAAGGCCACCAGGGTTGTGGAAGTCCTGCTCACTACCCTGCGACCGGTCCAGTTGCTGGCCGGGAAGGTTATCGGGATGGGCCTGCTCGCCCTAGCCCAGATCACGGCGATGGTCGTCGTGTTCCTGGCGCTCGGGCACGCGGTCGGCTCGCACGAGGTTCGCGGGGTGACAACGGGCGTGGTACTGGTCGCCGGGCTTTGGCTGGTGCTCGGCTACGCCTTCTACTGCACCGCCTACGCCGCCGCGGGCTCCTTGATCTCCCGGCAGTCCGATGCCTACAACGCCGCGCTCCCGCTTCAGATCCCGCTGATTCTCGGCTACGTGCTCACCTACAGCGTCGTGTACGCGACCAGCGTGAACCCGCTGTTCCATGTCCTGGCCTTCATACCTTTCACCGCCCCGGTCGACATGCCTGTGCTGGTCGCGCTCGGTGCCGCGCCCGCCTGGCAGGTCGCGGTGTCCGCCGTCATCACCCTGGCCGCGACGGTGTGGATGGCCCGCCTGGCCGGCACCATTTACTCCCGTGCCATCCTCCGCACCGGCCCGAGGCTCAAGCTAAGGCAGGTGCTCAGGTCACCGTCCTAAGCGTCGCGATGGCCGTGAATTTGCTCTACAGCGTCAACCTGCCGCCGAGGTCACTGTCGGGCGCGGCCGTGAGGATCTCCCGCAGCGCGGGGTCTGCATGGATTTCGGCCGTATGACGCCACTGCGCCAGCAGGATCGCGACCGGGGCCAGGTTGTCGAGGTCGGCGGCACCGCGGGCGACCAAGGCTAGCTCGTCAAGAAACAGCGCCACATCGTCGTCGGGTAGGAACATCACCCACGGCAACGCCTCAGGCAGCACCTCACGCACCGCCGCCGCGTTCCCTGACCTGACCAGCCCGGCCAGCAGGCGCGAAATGAAGTCGACAACGACGTCTTCGCGCTCAAGTTGCTCGATCCGCATCAGCGCCAGATCACCGGCATCGCGTCGCCGCAACCGCAACGCTCGGACCCGATTCAGCCTGCCTGTCGTGGAAGCAGGATGATGCAGCAGTTCGCTGAACGGCACGTCCTCATACGCGGCAACCATGACATCCACACTACCGTAGAACTCCCTCAGGGTCTCGGCGGTAAACCCAGGCTTGTCCTGGCGCGTCTCCTTGGAGATAACCGGAACTGGCGTGAGTCATCCAGGATCTGATCGGCTCGGGAAGGCACGGGCGGTGCCCAATAGGGTCCACTGGCTCCGGTGGCGAGGTCACAGGGGATTTCTGGCTGGCACCGGCGCGATGCACCTTTTCCTTGGGGGAATTTGTCATGAGAATAAGTCGTACTCGCCAAGCGGGATGCCATACCAGCCCACGTTGTTGAGCGCGCCGGCCTGGCCGGATCTGGCACGCAGGAGTCCCATCTTGATCCTTTCTGTTCAGTTTTGTTTCAGTTACCTGAACCACGTTAGGATCAGCAGGAAATTTTTACTGAGCGCCCGTTAACCTGACATTCCCGTACCGTCGTAACGCCGTCGGCGCACCTAACCGCGCAGCTAGCGCAGCCTGCCGCCAGTAAATCCCGCGGGGGTCATTTCCGTAGTACGGGAGCGGCCGACAAGCCAGCCCCGCGCGGGGGGCTGAGCTGGGGCAGCCTGACGGGGCGCGGCCAAGCCCAGCGTTGTCCCTGAGCTGGGGTCCTGGCCCCAGCTCCGGGACAACGCTGGGCCTCCGGTCGGGGCCCGATGCCTGCGCTGGCGTTAGCTGTGGCGGAATTCGACTACGTCGCCGTCACGCATGACGTAGTCCTTGCCCTCGATCCTGGCCTTGCCCGCAGCACGGGCGGCGGTGACGGACCCGGCCGCCATCAGGTCATCGAAGGACACGATCTCCGCTTTGATGAACCCCCGCTGAAAGTCCGAGTGGATGACTCCGGCGGCCTCGGGCGCGGTCGCGCCGGCCTTGATCGTCCAGGCCCTGGCCTCTTTCGGGCCGGCCGTCAGGAAGGTCGCCAGCCCGAGCGCCGCGAAGCCGGCCCTGGCCAACTGGTCAAGACCCGGTTCGCCAAGCCCGAGCTCAGCCAGAAGCTCGGCTGCCTCGGCTGGCTCGAGATCGGCCAGTTCGGCCTCATCCTTAGCGTCAAGGAACACCGCCTGAGCCGGGGCGACCAGCTTGGCCAGCCGCTCCCGCAGCGCCGAGTCGGCGAGCTCGTCGTCGTCAACATTGAAGGCGTACACGAACGGCTTGGCCGTCAGAAGTTGCAGCTCACGAACGTGAGCCAGGTCGATACCCGCGGGAGCGGCCCCAGCGAACAACGTGGTCCCTGTATCGAGCAACTCCTGCGCCTTGATGGCGGCCTCGGCCACTGCCACCCGCTCAGGTTCCTTAGCGAACTTCACTTCTTTCGCGAGCCTGGGAACAGCCTTCTCCAGCGTCTGCAGATCGGCCAGGATCAGCTCGGTCGCGATCGTCTCGATGTCCCGCTCGGGAGACACGTCGCCGTCAACGTGAGTCACATCCGGGTCGACAAAGACTCGCACCACCTGGCAGATCGCGTCGGTCTCCCTGATGTGGGCCAGGAACTGATTGCCGAGCCCCTGCCCGGTCGAAGCCCCTCGCACCAGCCCGGCGATGTCCACGAACCGCACCGTCGCTGGCACGATCCTGGCCGAGTCGTAGAGGCCGGCGAGCGCTTCGAGCCGAGGATCAGGAATGCCGACGACCCCGACATTGGGCTCGATCGTCGCGAACGGGTAATTCGACGCCAGTACGCTCGCCCGCGTCAGGGCATTGAACAAGGTGGACTTCCCCACATTGGGCAGCCCCACGATTCCGATCTCAAGGCTCACCCGCGCGAGTCTATGGGCTATCCCGTCTGCACCCGTCGTCCGGCTGACAGTGAGCGCCCCGATCTCGGACGAGCACCCCCTCGGAAGCCGAGCAAAACGGCCAGGTCACGACCTTCGACGGGGCTAGTACGCCAGCCCCGTGCGCCGCAAGCGAGCCAACAGCCTCAGCTAGTCGGACATTTCAGCTCAGTCAATAGCAATGATGTCCCATAGATGCTGCTCAGGCCGGGCGGACAACAGCAACCATGGGCCATCAATGCTGCGGCAACAACATCGATGGGCCACCGTTGCGGTAAGCCGACGCCGCCCAACAGCAACGATGGCCCACGGATGCTGTTGCAGCATGAACCCGGCGAGCGACTGTCGTAGGGCACTGGCAGCATTGGCGGGCATGAGTTCGGTCTTGCTGCTTGTCGGGTTGATTGTGGGCGCCGGTCTTGGGGCGGCCATTGGCTACCTCTACGCCCGGAGCAAGCTGGCCGGTGCGGCGGCGGATCTGGTTGCTCAGGCCCGTGCCGCTGACGAGCGCGCTCGGGCGGCGGTTGACCGGGCGGCGCTGGTCGACCAGGCCGCTTCTGAGCGCGCTGAGCTGGTCGATGGTTATTTGGCGGAACGATTTCAGGCGCTTTCGGCACAGGCCCTGGATCAGAGTCAGCAGCGGCTGATGGAGTTCAGCGAGATCCGGCTTCGGGCCGCGAACCTGAGTGCGGCGAGCGAGCTCGATTCGCGACGCAATGCGGTCGAACAGCTGGTCGAGCCTCTCCGGCAGACGCTGGCACGGGTCGAGGCGCAGTTGCGCGAGAGCGAGGCGGCGCGGCAGAGCTCGCACGCGGCGCTGAGCGAGCAGGTGAAGTTCGCGATGGCGACGTCTGAGCAGCTCAGGGTCCAGACGCAGGCGCTGGTGACAGCGCTTCGCCGGCCGGAGGCGCGCGGCCGATGGGGCGAGATGCAACTGCGCCGGGTCGTGGAGCTGGCGGGCATGAGCGCTCGCTGTGACTTCGATGAGCAGGTCACGACCCGGGACCCGAGGTCGGCGGGGCTTGGGTTTGTGCGGCCTGACCTTGTGGTGAGGCTGGCGGGCGGAAAGAACATCGTCGTCGACTCCAAGGTCTCGCTCGCGGCTTACCTGGAGGCGGCGGAGGCCGACGGGGACGAGGTGCGCGAGGCCCGGATGGCCGCGCACGCCAGGCACCTGAAGGACCATGTCGATCAGCTGGCCGCGAAGAGTTACTGGTCGGCGCTGAGCCCGGCGCCAGAATTCGTGGTGCTTTTCATCCCCGGCGAGGCGTTCCTGGCGCCGGCCCTTGAGCGCGACCCCGGACTGCTCGAGTACGCGTTCGTCCGGAAAGTTCACATCGCGACGCCTACGACGCTGGTCACGATGTTGCGAACCGCGCAGTACGCCTGGCAGCAGGCGGCGCTCTCTGAGAACGCGCGGGCGGTGTTCGACCTGGGCCGGGAACTCTATGAGCGGCTGAACGGGCTTGGCGGGCATGTGGACGCGGTCGGGAAGGCGCTGACTAACGCCGTGCTCTCGTACAACCGGGCGGTCGGATCGCTGGAGAGCCGGGTACTGGTAACGGCGCGGAAACTCAACCAGCTTGGCGTCACCGACGCGGAGCTTGAGCAAGCCAAGCCCGTAGAGGTCTCGGTGCGGTCGGTAACGGCACCTGAGTTGCTAGCCGAGGGGCCGCGGCGCTACCGGGCGGAGTTCCTGGCGGCTGACGGGCTGCGGACGCCGGGCGGCAGGGAGAACGTCAGGCTCTCATGGACAGCTTCGACCTCTTCCACGGTATCGAAGCCAGCCTCCGCGAGCAGTTCGAGTACCTGGTCTACCAGGTCCTCTGGCACCGACGCGCCGCTGGTGACGCCGACCGTGGTAGCCGATTCAAGCCAGGCGAGGTCGACCACGCTCGCGTCTTCGACCAGGTACGCGGCCTTGGCGCCCGCTTCATGGGCGACCTCGACGAGCCGCACGGAGTTCGACGAGTTCGCCGAACCGACTACGATCACCAGGTCAGAGTCGTCGGCGATCTGCTTGATCGCGACCTGACGGTTTTGCGTGGCGTAACAGATGTCGTCGCTCGGCGGGTCAAGCAGCAGCGGCAATCGCTTACGCAGCGCAGCGACTGTCTCGTTCGTCTCATCGACAGAGAGCGTCGTCTGCGACAGCCAGGCGACCTTGGCCGGGTCCTTGACCTCTATGGTCGCGGCATCCTCGACGCCGTCGACGAGCCTGATGCTCGCCGGCGCCTCACCGGTGGTGCCGATGACTTCCTCGTGGCCTTCGTGGCCGATGAGGAGGATCTCGTACCCCTGGGCCGCGAACCGGCGGGCCTCGTTGTGCACCTTGGTCACCAGGGGGCAGGTCGCATCGATGGTGCGCAGGTTCCGCTGCTCAGCCTCCTCGTGCACCTGGGGGGCCACTCCATGGGCCGAGAAAACGACGACGGAGCCCTCGGGAATCTCATCGGTCTCGTCTACGAAGATCGCGCCGCGCTTTTCCAGGGCCCTGACCACGTGCGTGTTATGCACGATTTGCTTGCGGACGTACACCGGAGCGCCGAACTGCTCAAGTGCCTTCTCCACGGTCTGGACAGCCCGGTCGACGCCGGCGCAGTAGCCGCGCGGCTTCGCGAGCAGGACTCTCCTGGTTGGCTTGGACATGTGATCCATCGTAGGTGAAGTCCTAGCTGCCCCTCCGCGACGGGCACTGACGGGCGCGGCCGGGCGGCCGGCCTGGCCGGGCCGCAGGCCCATCGTCGTCCCTGTGCAGGCGCCCTGGCCCCAGCGCCGGGACAACGCTGGGGCTCCGAGGCCGGACACTATGGGTGTTTTGTCCAGCCGCCTCTCGTACGGCTGGACACCATCAACTGGCGACGCGCCGCCGATCAACCACCGCCAGCAGTACTTTTACGGCACGATGGCGGATGACGAGTGTCATCAGGGGCCGGTTGTGGCGGGTCCATCTGAAGGAGGCGAAGATGGCGCAATCACCGGAGGCTACCGAGGAAACCAGGCTTGGCCCGGTTCGGATGCTACGGGCGGTATTTTCCGGAGTGGGACAGTTGCTACTCGCCGCCGACCGCTTCAGGGAAGAAGAGGCCGACCGGCTTCAAGCCGAAACTCTGGCAACGGGCGGGTCCCCGGATGGTGCCGGGCCGCTAGATGAGCCGGTTGATGAGCCCGCGCAGCCGCGTCTGCTCAAGATCACGGGGAACGCCGAGCCCTCAGGCGCCAGCGCTAAGCCGGCCAAAGCGGGCGCAAGCCCGGCGAAACGAGCATCAAGGAAGACGGCAGCGGCCCAGCGGCCACGCTTCCGGTCACTGGACTCAACCGGCAATGTGCGAGTGCTCACGGAGCAGGACATCGCCGACCTGGCCGAGGACGAGTCTGACCGCCATGAACCCGACCGCGATCAGGTCGCCCGGCCGACGATGAGGCTTACCGAAGTCACGTCGCTGCCGAGCTTTCCCACGCCGGCGCCGGCGCCGGACCTGCCGCCAGCCGGGACAGGGAGCAGTTTCGGGCTCGGGACCGGAACGGGCAGCAGCCTCGATAATCGGCTGGCGCTGCCGATCGCCGACTACGACGGGCTCTCGGTCGCTTCGCTCCGGGCGCGCCTGCGCGGCCTTGACCCGGCCCAGCTTCGCGAACTCGCCGACTACGAGACTTCTCACGCGAACCGCGCTGACGTCGTCACCATGTTTGAGAACAGGATCACCAAGCTGGCGGCCGTCGACGAGTCGTGAGCGCCGAGGTGCCGTGAACCGGGCCGGGCGAGGGGACGAGTGAAATGCCGCTGGAAACCAGCGCGGAGGCGCCGATTCCGGTCCGGACGGCGCTGCGGCTAGTGGGCGACTGGATTGGCAGGCTCGGCCGAGTCTGGGTCGAGGGACAGATCGCCGAGCTCAGCAAGCGAGGCGGCGCGGTCTTCCTGACCTTGCGCGACCCGGTCGCTGCGGCTTCCGTGCGGGTCGTCTGCCCGCGTCAGGTGTTCGAGAATGCCGATCCCGAGCCAGCCAACGGTGCTCGGGTAGTGGTCTTGGCCAAGCCGGACTTCAGCATGACCAGGGGATCATTCTCGCTTAGTGCGATCGAGTTGCGCGCGGTCGGCATCGGCGAACTGCTCGCCCGGCTTGAGCGGCTGCGCCGATCGCTCGCCGCCGAAGGGCTGTTCGCACCTGAGCGCAAACGGCGGCCGCCGTTCCTGCCGCGCAAGATCGGCTTGATCTGCGGCCGGGATTCGGCCGCCGAACGTGACGTGCTGCAAAACGCGGCCCGCCGTTGGCCAGCCGTGCGATTCAGGGTCGAGCAGGTTGCCGTGCAGGGACCTTTCGCCGCGGAGGAAGTCACGGCCGCTTTGCGGACACTTGATGCCGACGACGGCGTGGACGTGATCATCATCGCGCGCGGAGGTGGTTCCATTGAGGACCTGCTGCCGTTCTCCGAAGAAACGCTCATCCGCGCCGTCGCCGCGTGCCGCACGCCGGTGGTCAGTGCGATCGGACACGAGCAAGACGTGCCGCTGCTTGATCTCGTCGCTGACGTCAGGGCATCGACACCAACTGACGCGGCGCGCCGGGTCGTGCCCGATATCGGCGAGCAACTGACGATCATAGCTGAGCTGAGGTCACGGGCTCGGCGCCAGCTCACTGGCCGGCTGGACAGGGAAAGCTCGTGGCTGAGCGCGATCAGGTCAAGGCCGGTACTCGCGAACCCAGCGGCCGAGGTCGACCGGCGGCATGAGCAGGTGCTGGCGCTAGCCGAGCGGGCCAGGCGCTGTCTTGCGGTCAGCCTGGACCGGGCGGGCGCCGACATCGTTCACACCAGAGCGCGACTGATCGCGCTATCCCCAGCGGCTACCCTGCGCCGGGGTTACGCAATTGTGCAACGCGAAGATACGACCGTCGTGCGCTCAGCCAAAGACGTGAATCCCGACGAAGGACTACTAGTCCGGTTCGCCTCTGACCAGCTTACTGTCACAGTAAGTAGTTTATCGACTACCTAACCCCCGAGCTAGCCATACAACGTAGCATTACTCACTCTCCGTGGCGTTTACCAGCGGGCGACGCCGACTAAAACTAAGCTATCGTCCAGTACACATCGAATGGCGATATCCGCCGACGGGGTTCGGGGCGTCTTAACCAGGGAGGACGAGGCCAGCACGGGGTCAGCGGATCGTGTGGCTTCGATGGGGCGGAGCGCGCTCGGAGCGCAACTCGATGCGATCGTGATCAGGGAGGGCCTGTCGTGCTGGTGCAGTCAACCAATGGCAAAAACGGCCATCCGGTTGCAGCCGACCAGACCTCAGATCAGGCAGCGGACCGGACCACGCCCGACCTTCCCGTGGTTGACAGCACAGCGGCTGATGACACCGTCGTCGATGGTGCTGTGGCCGACAACGTCAAGCCTAGGCCCACGATCAAGCTGAGGCCAGCGGCCAACTCACAGGCGAGCCTGGATTCTGAGGCAAGGGCTCGGCCCGAGCTGGCCAGTCCGCCGAACGACGCTAGGCCGCTGGCGGCCGGTCGCCTGCTGACCGATCTCAAGCTCGGACCTGACCCGCTCGCGCCATCGAACAACGCGGCGGACATCACGGAAACCAAGGACCGCGAGACTGAGCCGCCGGAGACTCAGCTCGCGGCGACCCGGCCGATCTCGCGAGTCGAACTCAGGGCCATGCTGGCCACCCAGCCGGGCAAGACCGGTCGGCGACCGAAGATCTCCGGCCGGACAAGCCCAAAGAAGTCCAAGCCGACAAATAACGCCAAGCCAACTCCTGCGACCAGGACATCGATCTCGGCCGGGCCGCCCGCCAAGACCGGAGCACCGGCCTCGGCGGACACAACCGCCCAGGCCGAGACCCCGGCCAGGACAGAAACACCGGCTAGTACTCTGACCCCAGCCGAGACCGAAGCCCCAGCCAGCACCAAGCTCCCGCTGAGCACCGAGCCAGCTCCCGAACCCGAGCCCAAGCCGGCCGCTAAAACCAAACCGGTCCCCCAAGCCCGGCCGACCCCGAAGCCCGAGCAGGCACCGGCGAAGAAGGCCTGGCGGGCCCCGGTCTCGACGGAGTCCGCGCGCTCGCCGTTCTTTCTGTGCTCTGCTTCCACGAGAGCCTGCCCTGGATCCCTGGAGGTTTCCTCGGGGTCGACATGTTCTTCGTGCTCAGCGGCTTCCTGATCACCGACATCCTGGTCGCCAAGTTCGGCCGGGACGGGAATGTCGGCCTGAGCACGTTCTGGCAGCGGCGGGCCAGGCGGCTGCTGCCTGCCCTTGGCCTGATGCTGCTGACCGTGACCGCGGCGGTCACCGTGTTCGAGCCTAGCCAGCGGGGCACGCTCAGGTCCGCCTTGCTCGGCGCGATTACTTACACGAGCAACTGGTGGCAGGCGTTCGCGCACCAGTCGTACTTCTCGCTCTACGGGCCGCCTCCGGTGTTCCAGCACTTGTGGTCGCTGGCGGTCGAAGAGCAGTTCTACCTGCTCTGGCCGCTCCTGCTGGCCGGCATCCTTTTCCTGGTCCGCAACCGCGCGGCCCGTGTCATCATCGCCTGGGCGCTGGCGATCACTTCGGCGATCGCGATGTGGGCGATCTACAAGCCGGGCTCTGATCCCTCGCTGGTCTACTACGGGACCGACACTCACGCCCTTGGCCTGCTGGCCGGCGCTGCCATCGCCCTGACCTGGCCGCTGAAGAAGGTCGCGGCGGCGGCCGGGAAGCCGCGGCTGAGCTTCGACGTGCTCGGAGTGATCGGCCTGGCCGTGCTCGCCTGGTCCATGTGGCACTTGTCGGGCAGCGACCCGTTCGTCTATCCGTACGGGCTCGGCCTCGCGTCGCTCGCGGCTGGCGGCCTGGTCTTGGCGGCGGCGGCGCCTGGGTGGCTGGGGAAGGCACTGTCCTGGGGTCCGCTGCGCTGGCTCGGGGTCCGTTCCTACGGCATCTACCTGTGGCACTGGCCGGTCATCGCGATTACGGTTGGCCTCTATCCGCGCGGGTCAAGTTCGATCGAAGCGCACCTCATCGACGCCGTCCTGCCGATCGGCCTGGCGGCCGCGTCGTGGCGCTGGCTGGAAGAGCCGATCCTGCGAAACGGGTTCCGCGCCGAGGTGAAGCGCTACTGGCAGATCCTGCGCACCGCGCCGAAGACGCTGTTCCGCACCCCGATCGTCACCAGCCCTGCCATTGTCGGCTCGCTAGCCGTCATCGCGCTGGTCGGCACCGCCGGCTTCGGCCTCGTCCGCACCGACTCAGGCGCCCTGACTTTGCAGAAGCAAATCGAGAACGCCAGCAAGTTCATCTCCGCCGAGGTGCCGGTAGCGCCGTCGCAGGCCTACTCGACTGGCCAGGCTAACGCCTGGTGGCTAAAGGCACGCGGAATCCCCTATCGCGTGGTCACCGAGAAGCACAAGCCGGTGCGCGTGCTCGGATCGAAGATCGACATGATCGGCGACTCGGTGATGCTCGCCTCGGCGCCAGGTCTCTACCAGGCACTCCCCGGTGTCTACGTGAGCGCGGTAGTGAGCCGCGCCATGATCGCCGGCATCATCGAAGCGCAGCAGCTTAAGTCCGAGCACCGGCTGCGCCCGATCCTGATCGTCGGCCTCGGCACCAACGGGCCGATCACCCTTGACCAGATCGACCAGCTCAGGTCGATCATCGGCTCGCACCGCTGGCTCTTGCTGATCAACGTGTTCGAGGCGCGCTCCTGGGAAGACGAGGTCAACTCAACGATTTACGATGCCGTGCACCGCTACCCGAACGTGATGCTCATCAACTGGCACAAGGCCATCGAGCACCACACGAACCTGCTCTGGAGCGATGGCATTCATCCGATGCCAATTGGCGGAATCTTCTACGCGAAGGTGGTGAAGGCGGTAGTGGTCAAAGCGCTGCGTCACGCCCCGCCCACCGCGACATCACGGCTGCCGCGTAATGTCAGCGGCACACTCTTGCATGTTGGCTACGCTAGGCCTTCGTGACCGAGAATCGGCGGATCAGCTACGAGCAGGCCAGGGACCAGCTGGTTGAGCTCGTCAAGCGGCTCGAGGCGGGCGGCCTGACCCTTGAGCAGTCACTTGAACTCTGGGAGCAGGGCGAAAAGCTGGCGACTGTCTGCGAGGAGTGGCTGGAGGGTGCCCGCGCCAAGCTGGCAGCGGCAACTACGCGGGCCAGCGGTGACGGGACTGACGACGACCAGGGCCGACCGTTCTGACGGACTGACTGAGTTTGACCGCGCGGCGGCATGATGACGAGTATCTGGGTAGGAGGTGAAGCGTCATGACCGATGACCCGACCTTTCCTGGCGTTCACGCGGCTCGCCGTCGCGTCGAGCAGCTGGCCGAGGCGAGCACGGAACCGAGCGCCCCTGACCGGAACCTGGCCCTCGAGCTCGCCAGGGTCACCGAGGCGGCTGCCCTCGCGGCCGGCCGCTGGGTAGGCCGCGGCGACAAGAACGGTGCCGACGGCGCGGCCGTCTCGGCGATGAGGCAGCTGATCAGCACGGTCTCGATGAACGGCGTGGTCGTCATCGGCGAGGGCGAGAAGGACCACGCCCCGATGCTGTTCAACGGCGAGCGGGTCGGTGACGGCACGGGACCTGAGTGCGACGTGGCCGTTGACCCGATCGACGGCACCAGGCTGACCGCCAACGGCATGCCGAACGCGATCGCGGTCATCGCCGTGAGCCCGCGCGGGTCCATGTACGACCCGACTGCCGTCTTCTACATGACCAAGCTGGTCACCGGTCCTGAAGCCGCGGACCTCGTGGACATCGACGCGCCGACCGCCGCGAACATCGCCGCCGTCGCCAGGGCCAAGCACTGCGCACCGAGCGACGTGACGGTCGTCATCCTTGACCGGGAGCGGCACCAGGACCTGATCACCGAGGTTCGGGCCACCGGCGCGCGGATCAAGCTGATCACCGACGGCGACGTGGCCGGAGCGATCCTGGCGGCCGGCGAGGGTAGCGGGGTCGATCTCCTGCTCGGGATCGGCGGCACCCCTGAGGGCATCATCGCGGCGTGCGCCGTCAAGTGCCTGGGCGGCATCATTCTTGGCAAGCTCGCGCCTCGCGACGAGGAGGAGCGCGACCGCGCGCTCGACGCCGGCCACGATCTTGACCGCGTGCTCACCACCGACGACCTGGTGAGCTCGGACGACGCGTTCTTCGCTGCTACCGGCATCACCGACGGCGAACTGCTCAAGGGTGTTAGGTACCGCTCAGGCGGAGCGGCTACGCATACCCTGGTTACCAGGGCCCGGTCGGGCACCATCCGGCACATTCACAGCGAGCACGCGCTCTGGAAAGTATCCAGATATTCAGTGGTGCCCTACTGAACAGCAGCCCGCCGGCGACGCCGTGGCGGCCGCACGGTCGTCACCCGCACCGAGCCGGCGAACGTCTTCGTCCTGACCTCGATGACGGCTCGCGGCTCCTCAGGAGCCCCTGATCGGCGGCCGCGCACGCTCCTTGCCCCGAGCACGAGCCGGCCGCCTATCTCGACCGCTATTCCGGCCGGGACGATCAGCTTGATCTGCCCGGCGAAGGCGGACGCGTAAATGATCACCCGCTTGCTCGGCAGTATCGCCTCGCGGAAGTCGAGCACCACATCGCCCAATACGGTGGTCACCGAGAACTCGCCGGGCACTACCCAGCGGCCCTCCCTTCGCTCCCGCGCCGCCAGAGCCGTGACCGCACGGCTGGGATAGAGCCTGATCGGCTGCCCGGAAGGGGGCGCGAGATCGCCGGTGAGCTTAGCGAGTTCGCCAAGCGTCTTTGCTTCCAGCGCCTTCTCAGAGCGCTCGCTATGCTCCGCCAGCGTGAGGCGGCCATCCCCGGCAGCCTCACTCAGCAGCGTGATAACGAGGTCACGGTCAGCGTCGGAGGCGCGCAAATCCTGCGGACCCGGCCGGGCCGCCGCGTCCTGCAGGTGCTTGACCAGACCCTTCAGCGCTGGCAGTGCACTTCTGAGCGGGTCGCTTTGCGGCTGGGTCATTGCGGCTGGGTCATTGCGGGTGCGGCGCCGTCGCGGGCTAGCGCCAGCTCTTGCCAGTGTTCTCGGTCGCTAGCTCCATGACGGCGCCAGAGTCGGTCGCGAAGAACAGCTGACCGTTGCCGGTGCCCCACGAGACTAGGCCGGGCTGGCCAGCTGCCTTGGTAGTCCCCGCCGGGTTCCACCACACGCCCCATTTGCTCGTCGAGCCGTCGAATCGCCTGATCGCGACATGACCGAGTCCGTCGACGCCGGCAATGACCATGCTGCCGTCGCTCCACCGGGCAGCGGTCACCCCGCCGCTGATAGCGCCGCCAAGATTGCCCGTCTTCGGAGCGGGCGGCGGAGCTGCCGCGCCAAACGCCTCTTGCATGTCCTTCACGGTAGCAAAATTTGCGAGATCCCGGTCAATCTCGCCCGAGGCGACGTACTGGTGAATGGCCCAGTTCGTCCACGGCGCGGGCACTCTCGGCTTACCCGCCTGGCTTGAAGGATCGGAGATCCAGAGCGGGTACTTGCCGAGCCCGGCCGTGTTACCGGAGAAGGCGAAGTCCAGGTAGGTGTACAAGATCGGCGTCCGCTTGAGGCTCTTCTCCAGGCCGGCCATGACCTGGACCGCCCACGCGCTCACCGCACCGGGCCCAGGCCGTCGGTCTGCTCGAGGTCGAGCATGACGCCGTCGGTGTCAAGCAGCCCGAGGCCGCGCAGCTCGGAAAGGAAGAAGTCGACGCTGTCCTGCGGTCCGACCGACGGATGCGCGAAGAGGTAGGCGATCCGGCCGAGCTTGTTCTCGCGCAGGTAGGCCCAGTCCGCCGCCGCGTCCGGGTTGATGTACCGAATGTCGCCCGGCTGCAGCTCGGTCAGCTTCACGCCGGCCCAGGAGATCCTTCCCGCGATGGAGCGCCACGTCGCGGGGGCACCCTGAGCACTCGAGACGTCAACTCCATGCAGCATCTTGGAGATCGGCACCGTCTCGGTCGCCGGCTCGGTTTCCGGCTCCGTCGCCGGCTGGATCACCGGTTCGTCCGCCGGCTGGATCGCCAGATCGCCCGGCGGTTCGGTCACCGGTTCGAGCGCCGGTTGCGCGTCAGCCATGCCGGGGACATTACCTTGCCTGACCCGGTCTAATCACGGAGTACCTGGGAAAACCCTCAGGCGACCATTTCAGCCGCCATAGCGCGCCCGCGCCGCATTGCCGACCGGGCAGGCGCCGGCGCTCCCCGGCACACGCCGATGTCGCAGAGCCTGCAGGCCCACCGGGTCGCTCCCGCCCCCGCATCATGCCCACCAGCATCTTGCTGATCAGCGCCTCGAACCCGTCACGCTCGGCCGGCCACAAGGCGGCCATCGCCCCGAGTAGCACCTGCGCGCGGGCAGCGCTCACCCGTCGCGCGGCCTCCTGCCCAGCCTCGGTCAGCACGACTGAAGTGCTCCGCCCGTCGACGCCTGCTTCCCGGCGGGCGTACCCGGACTCCTCGAGCCGGTCGATCAGCCTGACCGTGCCTGAGGAGGTCAGCCCGAGTACCTGCCTGAGGCGGTCAACGTAGGGCCGGTCGAGGAAATGAAGCAGCGCCGACAAGGCGGCGGCGGCCGACTCCGACCGGCCCGCCGCCGCCGCGATCGCATCGGTAGCCCGGTCGGCCACCACCAGCGAGAGCGCCCCAGCAGGTTCGCCGCCCGGTCGAACCCATCAGGGAGATCCGCACCGGGCAGTTCCGCCGCGGGCACCTCCGCCGCGGGCAGTTCCCCAGCTTGGCGGCCCTTCCGCTGGCGGCCCTTCCGCTGGCGGCCCTTCCGCTGGCGGCCCTTCCGCTGGCGGCCCCTCCGCTGGCGGTACTTCTGCGCCAGGCACTTCCGCGCTGCCCTCAGCCAAGCTCGTACTCGAACGTGAACGACCCGCCAGGCCCGCCAGCTACCGCCGTGCCCGACCCGCGCAACCCGGCCAGCTCGCCGCTAGCCGAGCCCGGTACGACCAGCCAGCTCCACTTAGCCTCGCCGCCCTCATAGGTACCGTCAGCGCGCAGTACGAAACTGCCCGCGAGCCCGCCAAGCTTGCCCGTCTTGCGCTGGTACCCGGTGAAGGCCGCCGTCCCGTCCGGCTGATAGCACATGACCGCGTCCCACTCGCCCTGCGCCTCAAGATCACCGCTGAAGCCGAACGTCACCCGCGCTTTAGTAAGTTTCCCGCCGCTCTCCAGATCCTTGTAGGTGTCCTCGTCCCACGACGACACCGTGAACGTACCTGTTGCCTCTGACATCGTGACCCCTCTCCGAGATTAATGTGTGACTCACACACTAGTCCTCGGCAACTCTGACACTGGGCGACCCCTCCGAAGAACTCGGAAAGCCAGGGGTCCGCACCTGGCCAGGCACAAGGCCCAGCGTTGTCCCTGAGCTGAGGTTCTGGCCCAATGCCAGCAACTTAAGTAGGCAGGCAGGCTGGGGGTGGCGGCCGTCGTGCTGGCAGCCGTTCGCGGTCCGCGCGGTCGGTGACGGGCGGGGCTGGTGTTACCTGAGTGAGGTTCTGGCGGCCCTTGCGGTTCCGCCCGCCGGTCAGCGTGGAAGGCTGCCCTGGCATTACAGGGCTGGATTCCACTTAGAGGCTGACACCTCAGCCCTTAAGTTGCTGGCATTGGGTCAGAGCACCCGCTCCTCAACATATGCCTGGGCCAGCGACCTGAGTTGCTGCGCCTGCGCGCTGGGGTTGCTGGACCAGTGGCCTAGATTGCTGAGCCAACTCTGACCGTTATGTGGCTAATACCGGATTTCCGACAGTCAGCGGCTCGGCCTGGCTGGAATCGGCGCCGGCGGAACTGCTCGCCGCCCCGCCCGCGCCGGAACAGAGCTACAGGCTGAGGCCGCCGCGCTCGCCCCCGAGCGCCACCCGCAGGGCGTTCTCGGCCGCGTCGACTGCTGCCCGCGCCATCAGCGTATGGGTGTGGGCGCGGTCGAATTCGTCTAGGCCAATGCAGTCGAAGGCTACCCGCGCATCGTGCACCGCCTGCTGAAGCTGCCGCGCGGCTTCGGCCAGGACGACGCCATTGCTGCCAATCTCGACAGTGCTGTCCATTCCGCCACTCCCCTATCGTGAGCCTCGCAGCGAGCCATTTCTCCGCCACTTACCCCGCCGGCGCAGCGCATGCACGACACGCCGGCGGGGTGCCGCGTCTATTTGATTTTCTGTTCTTTCCTAGGGTCCACCCCCCAAGAAGACTCTCCGTAGCTGAGGGTCTTGCTCTGGAAGGCGGGGGCATCTTCGCTGTTGTTAAAATTATTTACCGAACGTAATAAGTGCCCTACCGCCTAAAACCAGTACCTGGCGGCGGGCTGCACCGAATGCCCGGATATATATGCCGGGGATGCCGGGGGCCGGGATCGCAAGTCCAGGCACGGTCCCCGCCCCGCCCCCGCCCGTCCCGCCCTCACTTGGCCGGGCCGGGCTGGCCGATGCGCGGCTGGCGACCGCATCGGTGTCCCATCGTTGTCGTTGGCGTGCCCACAGCTACCGCATCGCTGTCCCAGGATGCGGTGCCGGCAGCATCGAGGACCCATGGTTGTCGTTCGCCTGGGCGGCCGTGAACAGCAACCGTGGACCATCGTTGCGGTTCCGCTCGGCAAGTTCGGGCCGGGCCGGGCCGGGCGGGCGTGCCGGGCGGGGCCGGGCGGGGCCGGGCGAGGCGGGCGTTGCCTGCGTGCCTTGCTTTGCCTTGCGAGGCCTTGCCATGCCATGCCGTGGCCGGGCGGGGCCGGGCGGGGCCGGGCCGGGCCGGGCGAGGCCGAACCCGGCGAGGCCGGGCCGGGCGAAATACCCGGGCCGGGCGGGGCGAGACGAGCCGGGCGGTTGCCCGGACCGGTCGGCGGCGCGTTAGGTCGCGGGCTCGGTGACGGCTAGCGCGGCGATCTGGGCGTGGGTGGCGAACCAGGGGCGGCCGTGCTCGAACATCGCCAGGATCACGCGCTTGAGCATCACGGTGAGGTAGCCACGGCCAATGGCCTCCGGGTGCATCGTGTACGTGATGGCCCGGCCCTCGGCCCGCGCGGATTCGTACTCATCGACCCAGATCTGCTTGACCACCGCCGGATCGGCCAGCAACCCGCCGTGATAGGGCGTCCACCCGAAATACGGCCAGTCGCACAAGCTCCAGTGCCCTGGCAGTTCAAGCAGCCCCGTACCATCATCCAGCCAGTACGGCCGGTCATCGGCCATCAGGCTGCTGTCGTAGCTGAACCCGTACTCGCCGAGCATCGCCAGGGTCTCCGGCGAAAGCTCCCAGCCCGGCGACCGGTAACCGGCCGGTTTCACGCCGTACTTGCCGAGCGCGGTCAGCCCCTGCTCAAGCTCGGCCCGCTGCGTCTTCCGCGCTCCAGTTCGTCGGTCCCCAGGTGCAGGTACCCGTGATGAGCTACCTCGTGCCCGGCCGCGAGGATCGCCGGCACTACCTCTGGCCAGGTGTCGGCGGTGTGCCCGGGCACGTAGAACGTCGCCGGGATCCCGAACTCGCCGAGCAGCTTCAGCACCCGGTACACGCCCCGCTCGGGGCCGAGAGCGGCCGAGCGACCGCATGCTCAGCCGCCGCTCGTACGCGGGACCCTCACCCAGCCAAGGCGCCTCACCGTCCACGTCGAACGTCAGCGCGACCGCCACGTCGGCCCGGTCCGGCCAGCCCCCGAATTCCACCACACGGCTCACCACCCCCCAATGCTCGCACGCCGCCCGGACAGCGGGGGCACTTTCCGGCCGCGAAAACGACCGCAAAGTGCCCCCGGGTCCCCGGCTACGATGGGTTCATGCCCGAGTTCAGTTACGCCGACTTGCTGCCGCTTGGCCCGGACGACACCGAGTACCGCCTGGTCAGCGAGGCGGGCGTCAGCCGGAAGACCGCGCTCGGACGTGACTTCCTCGAGGTTGACCCGGCGGCTCTGACCTTGCTGACTAGCGAAGCCATGCACGACATCGCCCACCTGCTCCGCCCGGCTCACTTGCGGCAGTTGCGGAGCATCTTGGATGATCCGCAGGCTTCTCCTAACGACCGCTTCGTCGCCAGCGATTTGCTCAAGAACGCGTGCATCGCCGCGGGCGGCGTCCTGCCGATGTGCCAGGACACGGGCACCGCGATCGTGATGGGCAAGCGGGGCCAGTACGTGCTGACCGACGGGCGGGACGAAGAGCACATCGCGCGGGGTGTCTTCGACGCGTACACGAAGCTGAACCTGCGCTACTCCCAGCTCGCGCCGCTGACCATGTGGGACGAGCGGAACACGGGCACCAACCTGCCGGCCCAGATCGAGCTTTACGCCACCGGCGGGGGCGCCTACAAGTTCCTGTTCATGGCCAAGGGCGGCGGCTCGGCTAACAAGTCTTACCTGTATCCAGGAAACGAAGGCGGTGCTTAATCCCGAGCGGATGGCGGCCTTTCTCGACGAGAAGCTCCGGTCGCTCGGCACCGCCGCGTGCCCGCCTTATCACCTGGCGATCGTGGTCGGCGGCACCAGCGCCGAGTACGCGCTCAAGACCGCCAAGTACGCCTCGGCTAAGTACCTCGACTCGCTGCCGACGACCGGCTCACCGGACGCGCACGGGTTCCGTGACCTCGAACTTGAGCAGACCAGTGCTCGAGATCACCAGGCGGACGGGCATCGGCGCCCAGTTCGGCGGCAAGTACTTCTGCCACGACGTGCGGGTGATCAGGCTGCCGAGGCACGGCGCGTCCTGCCCGGTCGCGATCGCGCGTGTCCTGCTCGGCCGACCGGCAGGCGCTCGGCAAGATCACCGCCGAAGGCATCTTCCTCGAGCAACTGGAGACCGACCCGGCCAAGTTCCTGCCCGACACGACCGAGAGCGACCTCGACGGCGACGTAGTCAGGATCGACCTGTCAACCGGCCGATGAGCGAGATCAGGGCTGAGCTGGCCAGGTACCCGATCAGGACCAGGCTGTCGCTGACCGGGCCGCTGGTGGTGGCCCGCGACATCGCGCACGCCAAGATCGCCGACCGGCTGGCGGCGGGCGAGCCGATGCCTGACTACCTCCGCGATCACGCCGTGTACTACGCCGGCCCGGCTAAGACGCCGCAGGGCTACGCGTCCGGGTCCTTCGGCCCGACGACGGCCGGGCGGATGGACAGCTACGTGGATCAGTTCCAGGCCGCCGGGGGCTCGCTGGTGATGCTGGCGAAGGGCAACCGGTCGGCTGCGGTGACCGCCGCCTGCCAGCAAGCACGGCGGCTTCTACCTGGGCTCGATCGGCGGAGCGGCGGCCAAGCTGGCCAAGGAGTGCATCACGAAGGTCGACGTGATCGAGTACCCCGAGCTGGGCATGGAAGCCGTCTGGAAGATCGAGGTACGCGATTTCCCCGCGTTCATCGTCGTTGATGACAAAGGCAACGACTTCTTCGCCGACGTGACCGCGCCTAAGTCGCCATTGCTATCCATTGGCAGCAGGCCAGCAAGCTAGGTCTCAGGTTACTGAATTCCCACCTAGCTCACAGAAACTTACCAGCGGCCAGGGCTAGATTGCCCTCCATGCACTCTGCCATGGGCTCTGGCTACCTTGTGGCCGGACGGTACCGGCTGGTCGATCAGCTCGGTCGCGGCGCGATGGGAATCGTGTGGCGCGGACGTGACGAACTGCTCGATCGCGAGGTTGCCATCAAGCAGATCGTCCTTTCGCCGCTGACCTCCGCGACCGAGGCGCAAGCCAGCTACCAGCGCACGCTGCGCGAGGCGAGGAGCGCGGCCCGGCTGTCGCACCCCGGCGTGGTGACGGTCTTCGACGTCGTCGAGGAGGGCGGCTCCCCCTGGATCGTGATGGAACTGGTCCGCGCCAGGCCGCTTGACCAGGTGATCGCGGAGGACGGGCCGCTGCCGCCCTCTCGGGCCGCGCAACTGGGGCTCGGCCTGCTCGACGCGCTGACCACGGCGCATAAGGCCGGCGTGCTGCACCGCGACGTCAAGCCGAGCAACGTGCTGATCAGCCCGGACGGCAAAGCCGTGCTCACCGACTTCGGCATCGCCACGATCCAGGGCGATCCGGGAATGACCCAGGCGGGCATGGTCGTCGGGACGCCGGGATTCTCGCCCCCCGAGCGGGTGCGCGGCGCGAAGGCGACGTCGGCGTCTGACCTGTGGTCGCTCGGGGCGACGCTGTACGCGGCGGTCGAGGGGCGCGGTCCTTTCGACCGGGCGGGCGGCTCAGCGGCGATCATCGCGAGCATCGCTACCGAGCCAGCGCCGCGGGCGCCGTCAGCGGGGCCGCTCGGGCCGGTCATCGAGGCCCTGCTCAGGGTTAATCCCGCCGAACGCCCCGACGCGACCACGACCGCCAGGATGCTCAGGCAGGCCTGGCGGACGGCGAGGACGCCAGACCGAGCCGCCTTCATGGCCACGGCTAGCGCGACCGCCGATCCTTACCAGGATCGGAGCGCGGGCGAAAGCGACGCCGGTGCGGTCGCTACGTTCGGGCCTGGTCAGGCGCACAGCGAGGCCACGACGGCGACTCAGGTAGTGCGCGTGCCTGATGACCATGGCGAGCTGAGCACCGCGATCCCCCCCAGCGACGGCGTACCGGATCAGGCGACGGCCGGGGCAGCCGCCGAAGACTCAGGCTCCGCTACGGCCATGGCCACGAGCGTCGTGCCCGATTTGATGGCCGTGCCTAACTTCGCTGGCCTGAAGATGCCCGAACAAGGGGCCGGCGAACTGCTGGCCGCCGCGCAGGGCGACGACTCCATGGGCCGGACGTCAGGTGGCCAGGACGCGCCTTCGAGGGGCGGAATCGGTGAATTCCTCAGCTCGAAACGCGGGCTCGCGGTCCTGGCGCCGCTCGCCGCCATAGCCGTCGCGGCGGGCGTCATCTTCCTCGTGCTGCCGCCACTTGGCCTGCCGCTCTACCGAATTGGCGGCTCAAGCCCTTCCACCATCGCCGCTGTTCACGTCGGGAAGGGCACGGGCAAGCAGGGCAGCGGCAAGACGGGGGCAGGCCCGGTGCCATCAGGTTCGGCGGGACAGACCGCCCCGGCGGCGAATCCGACCCCTGGCCAGTCAGCCGGGCACAGTCCGGGCAAGCCGGGCAAGCCGGGCAAGCACCAGTCAGGCAAGCCAAGTCCTTCCGGGCACCCGTCGACGTCGACTAAACCCTCTGGCTCGCCGTCCGCGTCTGCGAGCACAACCCCGTCGGCGAGCGCGACCCCGACTAAGACCCCGACCCCGACCCCGAGCCCCAGTTCGACCCAGAACAGCCTGCCAGGCCGGTTTCACCTGGTACAGCGTGAGCGCCGAGAGCGTGGGCACAGTCGCGGGCTTCGAACTCGGTGCGCCTGCTACCTGGCTGATGACCCCGGGCAAGAACACGATCATCAAATCGCAGTCAGGCCCGGCCAAGCTTGGCATCAACCTGGCCTCGTGGAAGGTCGGGCCAGTCAAGGAGGCCAGGCGCCTTCAGGCCGCCGCGATCGCCACGGGCAGGTACCCCGGCTATCAGCGGCTATCGATCGCGGCTGTCTCATTCGACGGGCGGCCGGCCGCGCGGTGGACGTTCTCCTGGCAGCGGGCGAGCGCACCCGACCCGACGGAGGTCACCATGCTCTTGTTCCGCGTGCAGACCGCGGACAGGCCGCAGGAGTACATCCTGTCGATGTCGGCCCTTCAGCCGGGCGCTAACCGGGCCAGGAAGATCCTCAGTGTGGCCAAGAACAGCTTCAAGCCGCTACCCGGCTAAACGTCAGGAGGCCCGGTGCCGTCAGCGCCGGGCCTCCTGACTTCAAGACTTAATACCAACTGTGAGCTTGCCAGAATACCCAGGCGTTGCACGGGCTGCCGTAGACCGATTTGATGTAACCAAGGCCCCACTTGATCTGGGTCGCCGGGTTCGTCATCCAGTCCGCTCCGGCACTCGCCATCTTGGAACCCGGCAGCGCCTGCGGGATGCCATAGGCGCCGCTGGCGTTCTCCGCGTTGTAAACCCAGCCGCTTTCCCTGGTCCAGATGTTGTTCAGGCAGCCGAACTGGTCGGTGCTGAACCCGAACGACGCAAGCATCTTGTAGGCAATGGACTGCGCGGTCCCTGGGTCGGGAGGCGCGGTCGGTACGGTCGGAGCGCCGCCGCCGGAACTAGTGCCGCTGTCCGTCGCCGGGGTAACGGGCGGAGGAACGGTCGCGACCTTCGGGGAGCCGACCACCTTGAAGCTCTTGGTAGCTGCCGTCATCAAGATGATGTGCTGGCGCTGCTGCACCAACTGGTCAGCCTGGTGGCTGCGCGGCGAGCCCGCTCACTGACAGGGCCAGCGGATCGGCGGCCGGGGCCGAGCCCGGGCCGATGATGAGCTTGGCTCCGACAGCGATAGCGACAGCGGCGACAACAGTTGTGATCAAGAAAGCACGAACGTTCCTTCGTGTCCTGCGCTTGCTAACCAACCGCCTTCGATGCTGTGACAATGCCATCCTTCCGTCGGCCAAGCCCGAAGAGCAAGCCGCTCAGCGAGCCACGACCGCTGCGGTTAAGGCAGCGATACAGGTGAAGCGATTCGCGTAAGACGCCGGCTACTGACCGTAGCGGCCCGAACTTACCGGGACACAACGACCGAAACGAGGAGCCAACTCCGCTGCCGCACCACGTTGCCAGAAGTGAAGGGGCCGACCAAGCGTTTCCGATGAAAAAGTTGTGCCGTGCCGCCGGGAATTTGTGTCGCACAGATCACAGATTGGCAATCAGTATCGTAACGATTACGCGATGTAACGGCTGACAAGTTGTGGTCACCAGTTGCCGCCCGGGGGGACGCCGACACGCCGGCCCTACCGAACCGCTCGCGCGGCCAGCTAGCGTGTAAGAGTTCTTTTGCGTAGCTGGAGGCGACCCGTGGCAAGTGCCGGAACCCCGACGGCTGGGGCAGCGCGCCGGGGGCGGGGTGGCGGCGGCTGGACGCTGAGCGATGCCGAAGCCAGGACCTTGCTTACCAACGCACGCCGCGCGTTCTTCGTGATGGTCGGCGTCCTGGCCGTGCTCTGGATCATCCAGGTCATCAACGAGGCGATCGGCCCTGACAGTCAGCACATCCTGACCCTGACCGCCGACTACGGCATCATCCCCAGGGACGTCAGCCGGCTGCCCGAGATCCTGTCGGCCCCGTTCCTGCACTTCAGCTGGACGCACATCGAGGGCAACTCAGGCCCGCTTTTCATCTTCGGCTTCCTGGCCGCCTACCGGGGTCTGGGCAAGTTCGCCTTGGTCAGCCTCGTGGTCGTGCTCACCAGCGGCTTCGCCGCGTGGTTCTTCGAGAGTTCTGGCTCGGTCGGCGCGGGCGCCAGCGGCGTGGTCTTCGGCTACTTCGGTTACATCATCGTCCGCGGCCTCTTCGACCGGCGAGCTATCGACGTCATCATCGGCGCCGTCATGGCCCTGTGCTTTGCCTATCAGTTCTCCGTGCTTCTGCCGCATCAGGGCATCGGCTGGCAGGCCCACGTAGGCGGCGTGGTCGGCGGCGTCCTTTCCGGCTGGCTGTTCAGGGACAGGCGCGCCCCGGCCAAATCGCGGCCGTCGCCGCCGGCCAGCCGTCCCCGCCAGTCCTTCCCCAGGTTCGGCCGCGAAGCCCGCCAAGTCTGCCAAGAAGGGGCCGGCCGTCGACCCGGCCAACCCCAGAGCCGACCTCTACAAGCAGCTAGACGACCTCGGCCTGTGACGCAAGGCGGGACCGGTCCGTTGCTGCCGCGGCGGACCGAGCGACTGGTCCTGCGCCCGCTGCGCTACGGCGACGAGGCTGACCTGCTTGCTTACCGTAGCCGGGACGATGTGTGCCGGTACATTCCTTCCGAGCCACTGACCGAGAAGGCGGTCACCGATTTCATCACCGAGCGGATGAACTTCACGTCGATCGTCGCCAGCCGGGACCGGATCGTGCTCGCGATCGAGTTCGACGGCCGGGTGATCGGTGACACGCTGGTGCGTACCGGGCCGCTTGAGGACCAGCAGGCCGAGCTCGGCTGGGTGCTCAGCCCTGATTTCCAGCATCGCGGATTCGCCACCGAGGCGGCGCGCGAGCTTTCCGACCTGGCGTTCAAGGACCTGGGCATGCACCGGGTCTGGGCTCAGCTTGACCCGAGGAACGCGGCGTCGGCGCGGATCTGCGAACGGCTGGGAATGCGGCTGGAAGGACATCATCGCGAGGACATGTGGATGAAGGGCGAGTGGAGCGACTCCCTCGTCTACGCGATCCTGGCCAGCGAATGGAATCTGGACTAGGAGTTGCGGTCAAGCGGCACGCCGACGGCCGCGCCCGCTTCTGAGATCCTGGCCGGGCCGCGCAGCACTTGCGCCACGCCCACGGCGGCGATAGCACCGATGACGGGGCCGAGCAGGTACACCCACCACGTCGACAAGTCGCCGATCGCGAGGTCAGGTCCGAAACTGCGGGCCGGGTTCATCGAGGCGCCATCGAACGGCCCGCCCATGGTGCCCCAGGCCAGGATGTAGCTGCCAACCGCCAGCGGGATGAACGGCCCGTTCAGCTTGGGGCCATTGGCCATGCTGAGCACCATCAGTACCAGGCCGAACGTGATGACCGCCTCGAAGCCGGCCGCCTGCCAGGACAGGCCGGGCTTGGGCATGGTCGCGGCCAGGTTGCCGGCGCCGAAGAAGGCACGGGCGAGCAGCGACCCGCCGGCCGCCGCCGCGAACTGGACCACCCAGTAAGCCCCGGCCATCGGCCAGCCCATGTCCCGGCGCAGGGCGAACGCGAGCGTGGTCGCCGGGTTGAAATGCGCCGAGATGTCGCCGAGGAAATACACGGCGACGACGAGCCACAGCGCGGAGACGAGAGAAAGCACCAGCACGGTGTCCCACGGGCGCAGGTTGCCGCCGCCATATCGCGCGAGCACCGCCGCCCCGCCGGAGAGGATGAAGGTCAGGCCGGCCATGCCAATGAACTCGGCCAGCAGGCGGCGGAGCCGGTGCCTCGGGTTCGCCCAGTCGGCCCAGCCGCGTTGCCCGCCGACCGAGGCGATCAGCGCGGCCCGGCCAAGCGGCTCCATAGGCCGCGCTTGCCTGGGGGCGGAGCTCACGACAGGTCCGCGGTACCGCCGCGAGTCAGCGCCAGCGGATCAACCACCCGGTCGAAGAGCTCCTCGCTCACCCCGTTGGCCAGCGCGGCCTGCTTGAGCGTCAGGTCGTGGTCGATGGCGTAGTGCGCTATCACCGAGGCCTGGTCATAACCGATGACCGGGGAGAGCGCGGTGACCATCATGACCGAACGCTCGATATTCTGCTTCAGCCTGGCCTCATTGAGCTCGGCCCCTTCGACCATGAACTTGCGGAAATCGTCACACATGTCAGCCAGGATCAGCGCTGAGTGCAGGTAGTTACTGATCAGGATGGGCCGGAAGGCGTTCAGCTCGAAGTTGCCTTCCGCGCCGCCCATGCTGACAGCGACGTCGGAGGCGATGACCTGAATCGCGACCATCAGCATCGCCTCGGCCTGGGTCGGGTTCACCTTGCCTGGCATGATCGAGGAGCCGGGCTCATTGGAGGGCAGAATCAGCTCACCGATGCCGGTGCGCGGGCCTGAGCCGAGCCAGCGCAGGTCATTGGCGATCTTGAAGAGGGTCACCGCCGCCGCCTTAAGCCCGCCGTGAGCGCGCACCATCCGGTCCAGGGTGCCCTGAGCGGTGAACTTGTTCTCAGCGGACACGAATGGCAGGCCGGTCATCGCCGCGATCTGAGCCGCGACCTCCGTCCCGAAGCCGACCGGCGTGTTGATGCCGGTGCCGACCGCCGTGCCGCCGATAGCGAGCTGAAGCAACCCGATGGTCGCGTGCTCGACCTCGGCGATCGCGTCGTCGAGCGCTCCGGTGTACCCGGACCATTCCTGCCCGACCGTGAGCGGAGTGGCATCCTCCAGGTGCGTTCGGCCGATCTTGACGACGTCGGCCCATTGCCGCGACTTGTCCTCGCAGGCGTCCCGCAGCCGCCGCAAGGCCGGAAGAGTCCGCCCGGTCGCCATCATGTACGCGGCGATGTGCATCGCGGAAGGAAAGGTGTCGTTGCTCGACTGGCCCATGTTGACGTGGTCGTTCGGGTGCACCGGCTGCTGGGAGCAAGCGGCCGCCGACGAGCTGGATGCACCGGTTCGAGATGACCTCGTTGACGTTCATGTTCGACGGAGTGCCTGAGCCGGTCTGCCAGACGAACAGCGGGAACTCCTCGTCGAGCCCTCCGCTGATGATCTCGTCGCAGACCCGCTCGATCAGCTGCCCCTTCCAGGCCGGAAGGCAGCCAGGCGCCGGTATTCACCACCGCGGCGGCCTTCTTCACGTAGCCGTAGGCGTGATAGACCTCGATAGGCATCCGGTCCCGGCCGATGTTGAAGTGCTCGAGACTCCGCTGGGTCTGCGCGCCCCAGTAACGGTCGGCGGGCACCTCGACGTCGCCGGGACTCTGGAATTCGCGCCTCATCCCCGTGGCGCGCAGGCCAATCGGGAGGTCAAGGATCGCGGGTGCCGCCTCATCAGATTCCGGCATTGGTTCGCCGCCTCCTCACTCGCTAGCGCAACCGTCGGTACCGTAACGCCGTCCTAGAAGACGAATGTCCGAGCAACGACTCACAAAAGCTAAGGAAAGGTATATTATGACCAATAATACCAGACGAGTACTGCCTCTTCTAGGTGCATCTCTTCTCGCGATCGCAGCGGCCAGCGTCGCCTCGGGCGCTGCTGTCGCTACCCCGCTACACCTGCCCGGCCAGCGCCCGCCTCGAACGTGCCGGTCAGCAAGGTCGGTCTCGGCTGGTCGATCGCCGAGGTCTCGTCCGCGCCCGTGCCGAACGCACGACGCCGAGGGCAAGACGACGCTGTACGCGGTCAGCCCGCAGGGCCGCAAGTACGCCTTCTACAGCTGGCCGGCCAGCGTACATGGAGCGGCCAGCTACTACCTCATCGACTGGTCTGGCGACGGGCAGCGGGTACTGGTAGCGAATCCTGTGCAAGTCGAGCAGATCAGCGTGAGCACCGGCAAGGTAATCAACAGCTTCAAGCTCCCGCCGGGCCAATCACCGTGTTCGGATATCCGAGGCCGGACGGCGAGAACCTGCTGACGTCGAGATAGAGCGGACGGCGTCGGCGTCCACCAGTACAACCTGCTTCGGCCAGTTCCAGAAGGTGCTGTCAACCTCGGGCTTTCGGCTGCTATCGAGTCTCCCGGACGGAACCACGGTCATCGACGAAGCCAGCTATCGGCCTTCAGCAAGTCAGCAACGGCGGCGGAGTCCCTAAGCAGCCTGCACGCGCCGATCGCCGTCACCAGCTCCTCTCCGGACACGGTGGGTGAATTCGACCACTGTCCTCGCCTGGTGTAACGCCAAGCACAAAACCGGCCCCAGACCAGGCTGTGGCTTTTCAACGTCGGCGCCGGCAAGGCCACCGCCCTGACCGCTCAGCGCCACGGAACAGGGAGAGGACCAGGGCGACATCGACGCGTGGAAGCTCTCCAGCGGCGTCTACCTGCAGGCTCTCGGCCGTGCGGGGTCGAGTTCGTCGCCCAGCAGGCGAGCAAACGGATCAGTGCACCAGGTCAACCTTCCCGGCGTGCACTACGCCAGCTTCCACATTGTCACCGGCCAGGGCTCAAGCCTCCTGGTCAACGCCGGGCCAGGCGGCTACTTGGCCGGCGCTTCGCTGGTCTGGTTCAACCCGCACACCAAGAAGGTGGCGTCGGTGGTCGGGACGCCGAAGAAGGTCGTCGGCGTGAAGGAGCCGTCGCGATCTTACATCGGGCCGTCCGCTCAGCTAGCGCGAGGCGAAGCGGGTACGGGTTTTTGAGTCGCCCGGCACCCGCCGAATGGCCATGGCGAGGCACTCGGCGAAGAAGTAAATCGTCTTGAAAAACTGGAGCAGCTCGCCGTCCTCGAGCGGGGTCTTCCGGTGCATTGACCGTGCGCTGCGCGTCGTAGCCCTCATGCAGCGCCCGCCAGTCCTCGTAGTTCATGCCGAGCACGTACGTCGCCTCAAGCGGGTCACCTGGCCCGATGATCCGGCAGCTCGGTGACCGAGCCGCCGCCCCACCCGACGTACAGGTAGGCCGGCGCCTTGCCGAGGCCGGCAGGCAGGTCACGGCAGCCAAGCGCCCAGGAAGCCGGATAGCCGGCCTTGATCTTCTCGAAGAAGTCCCAGTACATCTGCAGCTTGCCCGCCTTGGCCTGCTCGGAAGGGCCGGCGCTCAAGCGCGTCGCCGTGACCGCGTCGGCCCACTCGGTGCTGAAGAACGTCGGCTCGGCCACGGGTCAGCCGCCGGCCAGGACGGGCTGCACCATGCTCGAGCAACGCCTCCAGGTCGGGCGCCAGGCTGATGCCCACGTCGTTGAGCTTGCGGCGCAACTGCTGGAAGAACAGCACCTGCACCTCGTGCCGAGGTCCAGCCAAGCGGCTCGTAGATGACCTCGCGGCTGGCCACCCCTGACAGCGCGAGGATCGTCCTGCAGGGTGTCGTGGATCTCGTTGATCATCGTCGGGTCCTTGCGGACCGCGTCCTGCAGGTAGCGCATGCCGCCCTGGACGTGCCGCGACTCGTCGCGGCAGGTCGCGGTGAACCCGGTGTAGTAAGCGGGCAGGAACCCGCGCCACCGGGCGTAGGACAGCGTCACCTTCATGACCGACAGCGCCAGCACGCCCTCGATCCACAGGAAGTAGGTCGTGCCGTAGCGCACCCGCGCCCGCTCGTCGTACGGGTTCCGCCGAACCTCGTCGGCCTGGTAGGCCAGCAGCCCGAACGGCCCGACGAACGTCTCCGACACCCACGGGAACGACGCGTCGAGGTATGTCCATGATGTCGTTGCCCTCGAGGCCGACGACCTCACGGTAGAACCGGTCGAAGAAGACCGTGTGCCGGGCCTCGTCCTCGATCTGCGCGGCGATATGGAGCTTCTCCTCCTCGCTGGCCCCGATCATGAACACCGGCAGCTCGATCTCGACCTGCCGCTCGCCGTGGTGGAAGCCCGAGGCGATGGCCATGAACGACTGCCGCTCGGCCTCGGTCATCTTCTCCGGCCCAGTCGATCTTGTCCTGGGTGAAGTCGAGGTCGTAGACGTCCCAGCGCTGCTTCAGGTACCTGCGGTACAGCGTCGTGAAGTCCGGCAGCGACTTCAGGTCCTTGTGCACATACTCGATGACGTCGTCGATGTCGACGTTCAAGCACCCCGGCCAGGTCGGACTCCTCGATCGCCGCGCACCTGCTCCTCGCTCAGCGCCCGCGGGCCATCGCGTAGAACCGCCGTCGGACTCCTGCGTTCCGCCACGGGCCAACCTCCCAGCTCGAACTCGTCCCTCGCCGAGGAGACAAGCTACGAGGTATTAAAAATGCTTTCATTTAATTCGTCAACGACCGGTAACCACGCGACCGCCCACGTTCGGGCTCCGCTAGCGCGCGTCAACCCGCACACCCGGCCGGCCCAGCCCGACCCTCGGGCCCCAGCCCCGACCCTGGGGCCCAAGCCCCGACCCGGCCCTGGCCCGGCCCGGCCCCGGCCCCGACCCCGGCCCGGCCCCGGCCTCGCTTATTCCGGCATTCCGGGCATTTAGCCGCAACTGGCCGGGCGGCGCAGCAACGATGGCCCATGGTTGCTGTTCGCGGCCGCCCGGCAACGACAACGATGGGACATCGATGCGGTCAGCACCGCATCCATGGGACATCGATGCGGTAGCCGCAGGCCAGGCCAACGACAACGATGGGACATCGATGCGGTGAAACGCCCGCGCGGAACCGGGCCGGGATCCGGGCCGGATCGGGCCGGGAGCGGGTCCAGAAAGTGAACCCGTGGTAAGTCGCCCGGCGGCTGCGGCTTACCACCTTTTCGCTACGAACATATCATCGTAAACTACGTATAACGATCCGAGTTTGCGGGGTAGAGACGTGGTACACCGGCGGGCCAGGACGACTTACCACGGGTCCACTTTCTGGACTCACTCATTAGCCGCATATCGCCTCGGCCCCCCGGCGTCTCGCGTTTCCGCGTTGGCGCACCCGGGGAACTGGAGCAGGCCTGGCGGGCCGCCGGGCCTGACGGGCCACCCGGCCTGACGGGCCACCCGGCCCTGGCCGGCAGCGACCCCACGGACCGACCGTCGCTCGTCACTTTCGAAGAAAACGCGCCCGAGGGCCATCGTTGCAGCCAAGCAGTTGGCGTTTGACTGGCACGTATCCGGGCAGCGGACTCCAATCAGATAACCGAAGGAGATCCGACATGAGGATTGGCGCGGCCCTAGTCCTAATAGCAGTGGGCGCGATCCTGAGATTCGCCCTCACCACTGTGATAACTCACGGCGTGTACTTGCACACTGTCGGCGACATCCTGATGGGAGTGGGAGTGCTCGGCCTGATCCTGTGGGCCGTCATGTGGGCTCCTTGGTCTCGCAACCGGGGCACGACCTACCGGCGTACGACCCAGACCGAGTACCCGCAGGATCAGCAGGCCAATTATGCCCAGCCGCGGCAACGCACCTACGAAGAGCGCAGCTACGAAGACCAGACCCCGCTGTAGCTGATCTTAGTTCCGCCGATCACGCCGAAGCGGGTGATCAGGCGGAACCTCAACCAGCACGATCTTGGTGCCGTCAGGATCCTCGATCCACATCTCGATCAGCCCCCATGGCTCGGTCAGCGGCTCTCGGAGAACGCTCACTCCGGCCGCGGCCAGCCGGGCGCGCTCCGCTCGCACGTCGCGAACCTGAAGCCAGAGCATCACCGAGCCGCCCGAAAGGCCGCCTGAACTCCCGGAGACCTCAAGCAGGCCACCGCCGAGGAAGAAGACCGTACCCGGATGCTCGGCCGGCCCGAATTCCCGGCACACCGCCAGCCCGAGCACCTCTCGATAGAACCGCGAAGTCCGCTCAAGATCCGCAGGTCGCAGGAGAATCCTGCTGCTCAGCACCTCCATGTTCGCCCCCCAGGCCTCATTTTCGCAGCCCGCCCGCCGGGAACAGCAACGCTGGCCCACAGTTGTCGTTTCGATGACCTCCGCTACCGCAACGATGTCTCATAGATGCGGTCACAACAGCAACGCCGGGCCATCGTCGTCGTTGCCGGGGGCGAGGGAACAACAAGGGAGGGACATCGTTGCTGCGGCCCGACCAGCCCGGCAGCCCGGCCAGTTGCGCGCTCTATCCGGCTACTTCAGCAGCTGCCGCGCCATGACGACCCGCTGGATCTGGTTCGTGCCCTCGTAGATCTGGGTTATCTTCGCGTCGCGCATCATCCGCTCGACCGGGTAGTCGCTGACGTAGCCGTAGCCGCCGAGCAACTGAACAGCGTCGGTCGTGACCTCCATCGCGACGTCGGAGGCGAAGCACTTGCACGCCGAGGAGATGAAAGTGAGGTCAGGCACGGTCGCCCCGGCCATGGCCAGCTCAGACCGGGCCGCGGCCGCGTAAGTGAGCTGGCGGGCGGCCTCGACCTTCATCGCCATGTCGGCGAGCATGAACTGAAGGCCCTGGAACTCGGCGATCGCCCGGCCGAACTGCTTGCGCTCCTTCACGTAGCCCGCCGCGTAGTCGAGCGCACCCTGCGCGATGCCGAGCGCCTGGGCGGCGATCGTGATCCTGGTGTGGTCCAGGGTGGCCAGCGCGGTCCGGAAGCCGCTGCCCTCCGCGCCGATCATGCGGTCGGCCGGGATCACGCAGTTGTCGAAGTAGAGCTCCCTGGTCGGCGATCCCTTGATGCCGAGCTTGTGCTCAGGTGCCCCGACCGAGAAGCCCTCATCGCCCTGCTCGACCACGAAGGCCGAGATGCCGCGCCCGCCGACGTCGGGCTCGGTGACCGCCATCACCGTGTAGAACCGCGAGACCCCCGCGTTGGTGATCCAGCGTTTCGTACCGTTCAGCACGTAGTTGCCGCCATCACGGACCGCCCTCGTCCGCATGGCCGCCGCGTCAGAGCCGGCCTCGGGCTCGGACAGCGCGTAAGAGAACATCGCATCGCCGCTCGCGACCTGAGGAAGGTACCGCTGCTTGAGGTCTTCACTAGCGGACAGCAGCAAAGGAACCGTGCCGAGCTTGTTGACCGCGGGAATGAGCGAGCTTGACGCGCAGGCTCGCGCCACCTCCTCGATGACGATCACCGTCGAGAGCGCGTCCGCCCCGGCGCCGCCGTAGGCCTCGGGAATGTGCACAGCGTGCAAGTCCGCCTTGACCAGGCGCGTCGAGCGCCTCCTGCGGGAACCTCGACTCCCGGTCAACCTCGGCCGCGTACGGCGCGATCTTGTCGTCGGCCAGCTGCCGGACCGACTCCCTGAGCGCTTCCTGCTCCTCAGTTAGCCCATAGGCGTTGAAGTCAGTGGCTCACGTACCCGATCGTAACCTCCGTCGGCGCCGGACCCAGAGGCCATTCCTACAGTCAGCTACCGACCCGTCGTAGTGCCGCCTGGACCGCGGCGAGCTAGCCGCGGCCGACGCCAGTCGAGCACCGCATCCGCGACCGACCCAGCGAGCCGGCTCCATGGCCAGCTGCCGCAGGCGTGCATGAGCAAGCAGGCCATCGGCCCGAACTCGTGAGTTGCGGCTCGTACAACTTTGTTGTATTATTCACAACATGGGCCGCAAGTGGTCGCACAGGCAGGCGCCAGTACGCGAAGCTCTGTATGACACAGTGATCGCGGGGCTCACGAGTGAAGGACACTCCGGGTCATCATTGGGTCATCATGGACACAGCTGGGGCTACATCGATTGCACAGACTTGGACTGCGCGGATCCAATGACACGCTTCTACGTCAACAGCACACCGACTAGTGCCGGTAACGAGGCGAACAGGATCCGGCGCTTCGTGCGGCGTCACCAGCACAAGCCCGATGAACTGGATATCCATGAAGGAGGATGAGGAGCCAGCGATGAGCATTTTCGAGTTCACGCTCCGGCTGGATCACGAGATCAGCGAGGATCAGGCAGACACTCTTTACGGCCTTTTTCAGGATGGCTCGATCATGACTGGGCGCGGGCACACCGAGATCGAGTTCAGCCGAGACGCAGACGGCTGGTCAGAGGCGATCGGTTCCGCCATTCGCGACGTCGAAAGCCTGCATGGTATCCGGGTAATCGGCGTGGGCCAGGAATACCTTGTGTTGCTCATGGAGATCGCGCACAGGACCAAGCGATCGCGCGAGGCAGTGCGTCTCTGGGCCGCGGGCAAGCGTGGTCCCGGCGATTTTCCTTCCCCCGATTGGCAGAGCCCTGAGCGGCGAGCGCTTCTGGTCGTGGCCTGACGTCGCGCACTGGGTCAGGCACAACTTCAATCTGGCGATCGAGATTGTGCCCAACGAGGTGCGCTGGGCCGATGAGGTGCTTAAGGCAAGACACGCCGTAGCCGAAGCCGAGCGGACGCTAGCTCAGGCTGATGAGGCCACGCAAAGGCAACTTCGCCCCTTTCTTGAACGTGCCTAGGAATGAACATGGTCAATACTCGGCAGCCCGGCCGGGAGTTGCTTTCAGCTCAAGGCCAGGAGTTGCTCGCCGGGCTGGCTGGTGTGGAGTTTGAGCCCGAGCGGGTGCTGGCGCTGTCGGTAGTCGTTGCGGGGACCAGTATCCGGCCGACCTGGTGGCGGCGGCGCTGAGCCTGCAGCAGTCGTTGCGGATGGCCGGGCGGGCGAAGTTCAGCCGGGCCGATCAGATGCTGTTTACCAGGGCCGGGCTCGAGCAGGCGTCTTCCGAGCTGACCGGCAGGCACGCAGCCAGGCGGTTCGCCGGGGCCGAGGTAGTGGCCGATTTGTGCTGCGGGATCGGCGTAACTGGTCGCCCTGGGCGTCAGCCCGGCCTGCCCGCGCCAGCATCGGAGTCGACAGCGACCTGACCAGCCTCAAGTTCGCCAGGCACAACGTGTCGGTGTGCGCACCGGAGGCGAGGGTCGGCTATCTGTGCGCGGACGTGCGGACGGTTCGGCTCCAAGGGACCAACGCCATCTTCATCGACCCGGCCCGGCGCGACGGGCACGGACGGCTGCCCGCCGGCGGGCACCGCCCTGAACTCGGCTGGTGCCTGGACCTGGCGGGCACGGTGCCAAGTGTCGGGATCAAGGCGGTCCCCGGCCTGGCCCGCGACCTGGTTCCTCCGGGCTGGGAGACGGAGTTCGTCGCGGTCGGCCGGGACCTGAAGGAAGCCCTGCTCTGGTCGCCCGCGCTGGCCGGGCTGGTGGCCAGGGCGACCCTGCTGCCGTCCGGGGCCACGCTGACCTCGTCCGACGGCGTGGCTGCTACGGCCAAGGTGGCCGCGCCCGGTGCTTATTTGCTGGATCCGAATCCCGCGGTGGCCAGGGCCGGGCTGGTCGCGCAGCTCGCGGAGCGGACCGGAGCGTGGCAGATCGACCCGATGATCGCGTTCCTCTCGTCCGATGAGCCTGTCCTGACGCCCTTTGCGAGGACGCTCAGAGTCGTCGAGTCGGCCCCCTGGCACGAGAAGAAATTCGCGGCGAAACTGCGCGAACTAGAGATCGGCACCGCCGACATCAGGCGGCGGGGACTGGCCGGGACGTGGCCCAGATTCACCGGCGCCTGCGGCTGCGCGGACCCGGCTCAGGGGTCATCGTGCTCACCCGAGTCTTCGACCAGCCCTGGGGCCTGATCTGCGTGCCGCTGGAGAGCGGCGCCGGCCGCCCCGCCGATGCGTCGGGCGGAGCGGCCGGGCTTAGTTCGGATCAGGGATAGTTGATCGGGCTGCCGAGGCCGGTGACCAGGTCATACCCGGTGCCGGCGGTGCAGTCCGTGCCGCAGCTGCCGTTCGTGCCGCTGGTAATGTCGCGGAGGTTGGTCTTGTAGCCGCCGCCGTAGATGGCCGTGTTGCCCTGGAGCGCGGTGCTGCCCGCGGCCCGGCCGGCCGCGAGGATGCCTGCCCAGTTCGGGGCGCCGACGCTGGTGCCGCCGATCGTCCACCAGCCGGACTGGCCTTCGAAAGCGGTGCTGTCGTAGACCGAGACGCCGGTGCTCGGGTTGCCGACGAACGAGATGTCGGGGACGCCGCGCTTGCCGCCGGTCAGGGCGTTGATCGTGGCCGCTCCGAAGACGGGGCCGGTGTAACTGGTCTGGAAGGCCGGGATCTTCTCGTCGGCCGAGGCTCCGCCGCCGCCGCCTGACCACGTGGTCTCGCTCGTGAAGCCAGCGCAGGAGGTGCCGCTGCAGCCATTGAGCGTGGTGCCGCCGACCGCGATCACGTCGGGCGAGGCGGACGGGTAGATCACGCCGTGGCCGCTGTCGCCGGCCGAGGCCGTGTACAGGGTGCCGGCGTGGGTGAAGTTGCTGTCACTGCTGGTTTCCGAACTGGTCTCGCTGCCGCCCAGCTCATCGACACCTCGGTGGCGTCGAGCGTGGTGTTGGCGTAGTCCACGGCGGCGTACAGGTTCGCGTTGCTTGACGTCTTCGCCTCGACCAAGACGATCTTGGCGGCGGGGGCCTCGGCGTGGGCCCATTCGATGTCGAGCGACTCTTCCAGATTCCAGTCGCTGTTATTGGCCGGCTTGCCTGACGGCTCGGCGACCTCGAAACAAGGACCCGACTGGCTGAGCGACGTGCAAGTAGACAGCGCCGCGTAGCCGTACTGCTTGTTGAACACATTGAGGTCAGAGAGCGCGTTCGCGTCGTTGTAGGCATCGACGATCGCGATGATCTGGCCAGCTCCGGCGCCAGAACTCGGGGAAAGGCCGGACAGGTTGTAAACGGACTGGATCGCGCTCGGCGGCAGCCCGGTGGGGCTGCTGACCACGGCTTGCGGCTTGCCGGCCGCGTTGGTGCGGGCGTGGTAGATGACGAACGTGGGGTGGTTCATGGAGCTAGCGGCCGCGGCAGTGCCTGCGGCGTGGGCGGTCGGAGCGGCCATGGCAGCGGCTCCGCCAACGGTCACGGCCATCGCGGTCGCGAAAGTGACCCCGATCCCTAAAACTGCTAGTCGCTTCCAGCTCATGCGGTATCTACTCTTTCCTAGGTTGGTCGCCCGTCGAGTGAACAGGCTTCCAGCGCATGCTCATCTGTCAGCGATATATCGTCAAGATTCGGTATCGGCGAACATTAGTCACTTGTTCGCCATCTCAACCTAACCACGCAGCAACATCAACCGCCCTCGCTCAGCCGCGCGCGCAGCGCGGCCCCCTTGGCCTGAGCGGCTTCACGCAGCTGATCTTGGAAGCCGAGCATCCGCTCCCGCAGCGCGTGGTCGGCCACGGCCAGAATGCGGACGGCGAGAAGTCCCGCGTTGCGGGCGCCGCCGACGGCGACCGTCGCGACCGGGATCCCGGCCGGCATCTGCACGATCGACAGCAGCGAGTCAAGGCCGTCGAGGTGAGCGAGCGGCACTGGCACCCCGATGACGGGCAGCGGCGTCAGGGCCGCCAGCATCCCCGGCAAATGCGCCGCCCCGCCCGCCCCTGCGATGAGTACCCGCAATCCGCGCCCGGCCGCCGCTTCCCCGTACGCGACCATCTCGTGCGGCATCCGGTGCGCCGACACCACGTCAGCCTCATACGGCACGCCGAACTCATCAAGCGCGGCCGCCGCGGCCCCCATCACGGGCCAGTCAGAGTCGCTTCCCATGACGACCCCCACGACGGGCAGACCAGTCATGACTCCGGTTCCTCCGTACCCAGGCTGAGATAGTTAGCCGCCCGCCAGGCCCGGTCCCGCAACCGCTCCACCTCCGCCACCCCCCCGGCCACCGTGACATGACCAACCTTCCGCCCCGGCCGTACCTGCTTGCCGTACAAGTGAACCTTGACCCCAGGATCAGCGGCCATCACGTGGATGAACCGCGAGTAAAGGTCAGGATCCTCGCCGCCAAGCACGTTCACCATCACCGCCGTGCCCGCCGTGCAGCCAGTGGCGCCGAGCGGCAGGTCGAGCACGGCCCGCAGGTGCTGCTCGAACTGGGACGTCACCGCCGCGTCGATGGTCCAGTGACCTGAGTTGTGCGGTCGCATCGCCAGTTCGTTGATCAGCAACTCCGAGCCGCACTGGAACAATTCGACGGCGAGCATCCCGGTCACTCCAAGCTCGGCCGCGACGCTCAGCCCCAGCCATTGTGCCCGTTCGGCGAGTTCGGCGGACAGGCCAGGGGCCGGCGCGATGACCTCGCGGCAGATGCCGTCCCGCTGCATGGTCGCCACCACCGGATAGGCCGCCCCCTGGCCCTTGGGCGATCTGGCCACGAGAACGGCCAGCTCCCGGTCGAAAGGCACGTACTCCTCGGCGAGCAACCCGATGCCGTGCGACAGGACTTCCCTGATCGATTCCTTGCTGTCGCAGATCCAGACGCCCTTGCCGTCGTAACCACCCGAGGTCGCCTTCAGCACCACCGGCCAATCCGGCCGACCGGCGAGCGTGCGCTCATCGGCCGCGAACGACAGCACGTCGGCGAGAGTCCCGACCGGGCGAAAGCGCGGGCATCGAGCCCCGGCCTCGGAGAGCGCCGACGTTGCGGCCCGCAGACTGCCGTCCGCAGGCCGCAACGCTGGTGTTTGCCCAAACAGCGAGCTGAGCCGGTTCCGCATCGCGAGCTTGTCCTGCGCGAAGACCAGCGCCTCTCGGCCCGGCCGCAACGCGGTCACCTCGGACAGCACGGCGAGCTGCGCGCCAGGCACGTGCTCGTGATCAAAGGTGACCACGTCACAGCCGATGCCGAAGCCCAGCAGGTCGCCCGCCGACTTATAGTCGCCGATCACGGTGCCCGGGCAGACCTGGGCCGCGCTGTCCCCCGAGCTGGCGGCGAGCACGCGGAACTCTATCCCGAGACCAACCGCTGCCTGCGCGGTCATCCTGGCTAGTTGCCCCGCACCGACCATCCCGACCACCGGGAAGCCGGGGTCACGCACCCTGTTCTGATCACTCACCCGTCGTAGCCTAACGAGCCGAGGGAGTGCCGGACGCCGCCCGGAGCCCCCGGCCGCCGCTCAGGCAGGCCCAGCCACCGCCGGCTCATCCATCCGGTCCCCGGCGGGCTGCGGAAAGATCACCGCGAACGTGGCCGGACGAGGCCGGACGAGCACCAGCTGCCCGCCATCCGACGCGGCAATTGACCTAGCCAGGGCCAGCCCGAGCCCTGTCCCTCCAGCCCCGCTCACGCTCCGCTCGAAGATCCGGTGCACCAGGTCGGGCGGCACTCCTTTCCCTTCGTCCTTCACCTCGATCACCACCGACCTCGGCGTCTGCGAGGTCCTGAGGCTGACCGTGCCATCCCCGTGCACGAGCGCGTTGTCAAGCAGCGTAGCGACAACCTGCGACACTCCCCCGACGCTCACATAGGCCCGCAAGCCGGCGTCTCCGAGTACCTCAAGCTTGCGGCCGGCGTTGCGGAACGCCGGCTCCCACTCGGTTACTTGCTGGTCGATGATGTCGTTGAGGCAGGACAGCGCCGGCGCTCCCGATGAAGAACGCCGCGCCCGACCGAGCAGCTGGCCGACCACCTGAGCGAGCCGGTCGGTCTGGGCCAGCGCCGCCGCCCCTTCCTCGCGCACGATGGCCGGATCCTGCGCCGCTGACACCATCTCCTCTAGCCGCATGGAAAGTGCGGTCAGCGGCGTGCGCAGCTGATGCGAGGCGTCCACAGCGAAGTCCTGCTCGGCTGAGATAAAGTCGGCGACCCGCTGCACCGCGTTGTCAAGACCCTCGGCGATCCGGTCGAGCTCACCGATCCCGTACCGGCGGCCGACCGGCCTGGCGTCGCCGGTGCCGATCCGGTCGGCGGCCCTGGCCAGATCCTGGGCCGGCCGGGCCAGCCTGCGCGCCTGCGCCAGCGCAAGACCGGCCGCGACCACGACCGCGAGAAGCCCGACCAGAATGACCCGAGCCGCAGAGATCCCCCCGCGGGAGGACCCGGCGGGTATGGCCACCCCGGCGGCGAACACCAGCACAGCCGCCAGGCTCACCCCGAACGTCGACGTCAGCAGCCGCCGCCGCACGGATCAGTCTCCTCGCTCGAACCTGAACCCGACGCCTCGCACGGTGGTGATGAAATGCGGGTTGTGGGCGTCGTCGCCGAGCTTGCGGCGAAGCCAGGACACGTGCATGTCCAGCGTCTTCGTCGAGCCCCACCACTTGCTGTCCCACACCTGCCGCATGATCTGATCCCTGGTCACGACCTTGCCCGCCTCGGTTACGAGGAGGTTGAGCAGGTCAAACTCCTTCGAGGTGAGGTCGAGCTCGCCGGTGCCCAGCCAGGCCCGGCGAGCGTCGGTGTCGATCCGCACGCCCTGCACGATCTGCGCGGGCGAGGCCCCCCGCCGGAGCAGAGCGCGCACCCGCGCGAGCAGTTCAGCCAGCCGGAACGGCTTCGAGACGTAATCGTCGGCCCCGGCATCGAGCCCGATCACCGTGTCGACTTCCTCAACTCGCGCCGTCAGGATGAGCACGGGAGTCGATTGCCCGGCCAGGCGGAGCCGCCGGCACACCTCAAGCCCGTCCATTCTCGGCAGGCCGATATCAAGCACGATCAGGTCAATTCCGCCCGCCCGTGCGACTTCGAATGTTCCCGGCCCATCGGCTGAAACGCCCACCTCATACCCCTCGCGCCGCAAAGCACGGGCCAGCGGCTCGGAAATAGATGGGTCATCTTCAGCAAGCAATACACTAGTCATGCCGAGATGATAAGGCGAACAGTCCTAATTAACCTGGCGCGGCACACCGTAATACAGGCAAGCATTTGGTCAAGATAACTGCCGCATAGGGTATACCTAAAATTCAAAAATCATTTTACATCAACCAAAATCTCGCCAGCCGGCTCTGAGCTTTCCAGCCAGCCGGTCCGGCGCCGGGCGTCGTGTCCCCGGCTGCAGGCTCAGCGTCGTCCCGGCGTTGGGGCCAGGACCCCAGCTCAGGGACAACGCTGGGCCTCGCCGCCCGCTACACCGGGGTTACGCCGTGGCGGCGGCGGGAGAAGGTGCGGTCTTTGCCCCGGGCGGCCGCGAAGCGGCGGATCAGGTCGGATCTGAGGGCTTCTGGTTCGACTATGTCGTCGATGACTAGCTCGCCCGCGAGGCGCAGGATGTCGATGTCGGCTTCATAGACGTCGCGGAGTTTTTCCGTTTCGAGCTCTTTTTCCGCAGGGTCAGCGATGGCGGCGAGCTTGTTGTAGTAGACGGCGTTGACCGCTGCCTCGGCGCCCATGACCGCAATCTTGGCGGTCGGCAGGGCCAGCGTGGCGTCGGGCTCGAATCCTGGCCCGGCCATCGCGTAAAGCCCGGCGCCGTAGGCCTTGCGCACGATCACGCTGATCTTGGGGACGGTGGCCTCGGAGACCGCGCTGATCATCTTGGCCCCGTGCCTGATGATTCCCTGCCTCTCCACCGCGGTGCCGACCATGAAGCCGGGGACGTCGGCCAGGAACAGCAACGGCACGTTGAACGCGTCGCACGCCTGGATGAACCTCGTCGCCTTGTCCGCCGAGTCGACGAAGAGCACGCCGCCCTTGAACATCGGGTTGTTCGCGACCACGCCGATCACCTGGCCGTCCAGCCGCGCGAAGCCGGTGACCAGTTCCTTCGCCCACAGTTCGTGGATCTCGAACAGCGAGCCCGCATCGACGATCCCGCGTACGTACCGGCGCATGTCGAACGCCTGCCGTTCGCTGGCCGGCACCAGCTTGCGCAGGTCGATGGGCTCCGGGTCGGCCGGCGCGGCCGGCGGCGGTTCTTGCTGCCAATTTGGCGGCAAATAAGAAAGGTAGCGGCGGACCGACTCGATCGCGTCGGCCTCGGTGGGAGCCAGATGATGCCCGCAGCCGGACACCGTGCAGTGCATCCGGGCGCCGCCCAGCTCTTCCAGCGTGGTCTTCTCCCTGACCACCATCTCTACCATCCGGGGACTGCCAAGGTACATCGACGCGTTGCCTTCCACCATGGCGACGTAGTCACAGAACGCCGGGATGTAGGCACCGCCCGCCGCCGACGGGCCGAACAAGGCGCAGACCTGCGGGATCGAGCCGGACGCGCGGACCTGGGTGTGAAAGATTTTCCCGGCGCCACGACGCCCTGGAAACATCTCGACCTGGTCGGTGATCCTCGCGCCGGCGGAGTCGATCAGGTAGACCATGGGCAGCCCGCTGGCGTAGGCCTTCTCGATGATCCTGATGATCTTCTCGACGGTCCTTGCCCCCCAGGAGCCGGCCTTCACGGTCGAGTCGTTGGCCATCAGGGCGACGGGGCGGCCGGCGATCAGCGCCGTGCCGGTGATCACGCCGTCGGCCGGGAGTCCCTCGGCGAGGGCATTGGCGTAGATCCCGTCTTCGCTGAAGCTTCCGGCGTCGGCTAGGAGGGCGATGCGCTCTCGGGCGAACAGCTTGCCGCTGGCGGCCGCGGCCTGGTGATATTTGGCCGCTCCGCCATCAGCGATCTTCGCGCGGACACCGGGAAGATCGGAGTGGACCGGAACGGCATTGGTCTGGTCTTGGGTTGCGCTCACGATCGTGAGCGTACCTAGTCAGGCGCGGATGGTCTTAGTGCGCGGCCCGGCTCTGAGAACTTGCGAGGGGAGTTCCCTGCCCACGATGCGCTCGGCGTCGGCGGCGGCGTCGATCAGGGCGTCGAGTTCGATCCCCGTGTCGATGCCCATGTCGGTCACCATATGGACGAGTTCCTCGGTCGCGATGTTGCCGGTCGCGCCGGGAGCGTAAGGGCAGCCGCCCAGGCCGCCGACTGAGGCGTCGAAGTCGGTTACGCCAAGCTGGAGCGCGGCAAGCACGTTCGCGAGCCCGGCGCCCCTGGTGTTGTGGAAGTGCAGGTTGAGAGCGGCCTGCGGGTGAGCGGACCTGAACTCTCCAACGAGCGACCAGACCCTTCCTGGCGTGGCCATGCCGGTCGTATCGCCGAACGAGATCGAGTCGGCCCCGTCGGCGACCGCCCGCCCGGCGACCTGGACCACGCGGCTTACCGGCACGTCACCCTCGTAGGGACAGCCCCAGGCGGTCGAGACGATGACCTGGCAGGTCACTCCGCGCTCGTGGGCTTCTTCGATGACCGAGGCGATGTCGTCGAGCGACTCCTCGGTTGACCGTTTGACGTTCTTGCGGTTGTGCGTGTCGGAGGCGGACACCACGACCTCGATCTCCGCGAGGCCGGCCTTGAGCGCCCGGCGGGCGCCGCGCAGGTTCGGCACCAGCGCCGAATAGCGGACGCTGTCGGCCCGGTCGATCCCCCGCCAGACCTCGTCAGCGTCGGCCATCTGCGGGATCGCCTCAGGCCTAACGAAAGAGACCGCCTCGATCCGGCGCACCCCGGTCGCCGAGAGCCGGTCGATCAGCTCGATCTTGTCCTTCGTCGGCACTGGCTCTTCGTTCTGCAAACCGTCGCGCGGACCGACCTCGCGCACCGAGATCTGACTCGGGATATCGGACAACTCAGGTTCCTCGCTCGTCTTCCGCTCTAGCCTGCGCTCAGGCCCGACCACCCGGCCAGGCTCTTCGCAAGTTATCCGCTGAGACTCGGTACGGCAACGGCGCCGTTGGCTGGCCGGCCAGTCGTACGCCATATATGTCAACTTTATGTCAGTTAGCACGAGCGGCCGGAAGCCACATTACGCCTTTGCTTAATGGCGGCAAGTTCGCGCTGCTCAGCTCCTAGGCCACCCTCAAGTTCCGGAACTGACTTTATGACAAAAACATGTTAGCAGTATTTAGCGGGGCATCGGACCTATTGCACCTAGTTATGATAGGCCGTATCGTTTTCTGGGACAAGATAAAAAAGATTCCCGGAACCTTGGGGGACTGGGAGATGCACAACTACGAGGTAATACTCGGGCCAGCCGCCGTGCAGGTAATCATGGACCTCGCCGATCCCGCGCCCTTAGCCGAATCACTGTCGTCGGAGTTGCGGGAAGGACCGAACGCCGACAAGGAAGTGCGGTACCAGGGCTCGGCGCTCGGCGCTGACCACGATGGCGCGGTGCCCTCCGACGCGATCTATACGGCCACGCCGCTGAGCTTCCTCGCCTACACGGCGGTACACCGGCCGATGACCGACGCTGAACTAGCCCGGCTTCAGGCGCATGAACGGCGGCGGGTGGCTCGTTGCGGCTTCGTCGTTCACGACATCCTCGCGGCCGAATCCGCGATCGCAAGGCGACCGCATCCGCTCAACTTAGCGATCGCCCTTGCGCTTTCTGCTTATGACGTCGTCTAAGGTGTCCAGCTTTCCGGTACGGCTGAGTTCTTTCTCGCCAAGTACCACGCTGTACACAACCTTGGACAGGCTCCGCTCGATCAGGTATTCGACCAGGCCGGGGGTAACCGGGACGACGAGCCCGATGAGTTCACGCTCATGAGTCAGCGAGATTATCTGGCCCGCCTGGCTTACCTGCTCGATCAGCTTGGCCGTCAGGTCACCGATCCGCACGCTCAGGACCGGGGAATCAGGCAAAGGAGCGCCAGAAGAAGGCGCGGCCTGCTCGGCGCCGATAACGGCCAGAGCCCGAAGCTCGTCGACAACGTCCTTGCCTTTGACGGGACGCATCAGGCCGGGCTCTGTGGCCAGAGGTATCACGATCCGATCAGGGATCTCGCTAATCTCGGCCGCGCTCGTCTCGGCCGCGCTTGTCTCGGCCACCCGGGCGGTCACGTCGCCGAGCGTCACCATCCGCTCCGCCGACGCAACCGCTTGCTCGCCCTTAGCGACGCTCTGCCGCACCTGCGACAAGTTGTTTCCCACCAGGTGCTCCACCCAGGGAGCCGCCAGCGGAACGACGACTGCGACGAGCGCCTTGTGATTAGTGATGGCCAGAAGCTTGCCGCTGCGCGCAGTGTCCCGCAGGTGCGCGCCGCGCAACTCGCGAAGGCTCACCGTTTCCATCGAGATCGCGCCCCCACTTTCCGTCGATCGCGTCACGGGCGGTGTGAGTTCAGTTCCCTGACGTCAGCTAACTCATCATTACCCACGCCGGCGCAGGCGTTCAGTGCCTCGCTGGATCCAGTGCACGTTGCGCGACCGTACCCGGTGTCCACCGTGCTGGCGCGCTCCGTCCAGGTCATCAGGAACGGCCTCGGCTACGAGAAATATATGTATTTCCGCGCGGTCGCTCGGGGCGTCCATCTCGGGTTCCGCGGACGCCTCGTGCTGCGTTGTCTCGCCCAACTCTCTTTCCTCGCTTCCTTAAGCTCTCGATCTGCGGCGGATCGGGCCGGCAATGGGCTCGGGTCCCGACGTTCGGCTGGTACGGGTTAGGTCAGCCATGTGCCTGCTCCTAATTCGCTCGAGTCAGGTGAGGTAAACGTCTGCACGGTTCCCTCCAAAGGAAGGCTAAGCTGGCCACGATCGTGGCCGATGGCCACGGCCGTAGCCAAGGGTTTCACCATAGCTCTCAGTGAATCTCGCGGCAAGAGACAACTTTGTGACATGCCAACGTCACTGGCCCGCGGCTGACCGCCCCGGCGGCAGCGTCTTGCGGAACCGTTCGGCCCACCATTAAGAACAGCATCGGTGGGCCATCGATGCGGTTCGGAAGGCCGAGCAAACGACAACGATGGCCCATAGATGCTGTTTCCGCAGCATCGGTGGGCCATCGTTGTGGTGCGCAGGCCTGGCAACAGCATCGGTGGGCCATCGTTGTGGCTGTTTGTCAAAGCGCGACGGGCCTGGATCGGCTGGTCTGGCCGGCCACGAAAGCCGCCAACCGGAGCATATTAAAGATCGCGAAATGCCGAATCCGCCGTGCTATTATCCGCGGTTGCCACGGCAATGGTCATACGTGAAAACCAGCGAGCCCTCCGTCCGGGTAAACCCGAGGCGAAGGGCCGCATGCGCATAAGCCGTATGGTCAGGTTCGCGATAAACGCGCGCGTCACAAGATCAATATGGTCTGCGTTTCGCCGGTCTGCTTGTTTCTGATCAGCAAGTCATTCCCCGCGCGCTGGTGTGCCTCGATGAACTCGTACAACGTAATGGCACGGTTCACTAGGTCAGTCTTTGACAGGCTCGTCCGGTCCTGAAGACGCTGCAGATCGTCCGCGGCCTTTCGGATCAGGGCGATAGTTATACGATCAGTGGCGACAGGCTGCAAAACGGACTACCCTCCTTGGTGGCTCACTGGCCCTGGTCATGGTCTCCCTCCACGCTAGTTCAGGACAGCCCATGTCCAGGCACCCCCCTCCTCCGGGCAGCCGTCACCCGTCATTGCGACAGGGGTTGCCCCTGTTGCGACGGGAGTCCTCAGCGTTACCGCCGAGAGCTATCCTGTTGCTCCTCTGGCATCTACATAGATTTAACAGCTGCACGACATAAATTTCAACCTTATTCGCGCCTTATCTTCTGCGTATTCTTAGCATCGACCGTAACAGAAGTACCTCAGGCGCGTCTGGAAGATGGCACCGCTCCAGGACCGGTGTTGATCAAGCGGCGCCCTGGTGCCAGGGCTTCGGTGGCTTCGCTAGCTGACCGAAGGCCAAACGGCTTTACGTTTTTCCGCGAAGGCCGCTATGCCCTCGCGCCGGTCAGCACTGGCGGCCGCCGTGCGCCAGGCCGCGTCCTCGACATCAAGCGCCGCGGGCAGGCTGAGATCGGCGCCGTTGCGGATGGCCCGCTTCGCCGCCCGGACGGCAACGGGTGAGTTCGCCGCGATCTCGGCCGCCAACTCCAGCGCGTGATCGCTCGCGGGCCCAGTCGCGAAAAGACGATCAACCAAGCCAATCGCGGCCGCGTACGCGGCATCAATCCGCCGTCCGCTGAAGATGAGCTCGGCCGCCCGGCCCGGCCCGATCCGCCTGGCCGCCAGCTGGGTACCGCCGCAGCCAGGTACCAGGCCGACCGAGGTTTCCGGCAGTCCGAAAACCGCGGTGCTGTCGGCCACGATCACGTCGCAGCTCAGCGCCAGCTCGCACCCGCCGCCTAGGGCATAGCCGTGCACGGCCGCGATCGCCGGCTGGGGAAGGGCGAGCAAGGCGCCGAACGCGGCCCGGAACACCGGGCGCTGAGCCATGATCTCGGCGTCGGTCATCGCGGCCCGCTCCTTGAGATCGGCCCCCACGCAAAAAGCACGGTCAGCGGCCGACGTCAGCACCACGACAAGCGCGGACGGGTCAGCGGCCAGCTCGGTGAAGTGCCGGTGCAGGTCACGAAGCGTGGCGGTGTCCAGCGCGTTCATGGCTTCGCGCCGGTTGAGCACGACCTCGGCGATCTCGCCTGCCGCCGCCTGATGCCGTCGCACTTGAACGCCGCTGCTCATGGCCGAACAGTACCGGCGGCGGGTTCCTTGCTCAGCACTCAGAAGAAACTCAGAGGAAGCCCGCATTCGCCTCAGACGTTGGCAAGGCAGGGTGAGGAATCATGAAGAGCGTGCTTGACGAGCGCCCGGACGGCTCCCCGATCCGGGTACTCGTCGTCGACGACGAGCCGAGCCTGGCCGAGCTGCTCGCCAGCGTGCTTCGCTACGAAGGCTGGGACATCAGGACCGCCGCCGACGGCTCCTCGGCTGTACGCACGGCGAGAGAATTCAAGCCGGACGCAGGGAATGCCGTCGCGGCGGTGACCTCATCGAGCTGACCGCCACGGAATTCGAGCTGCTGCGGTTCCTGATGCGCAACCCGCGCCGGGTGCTCTCCAAGGCCCAGATCCTCGACCGGGTCTGGAACTACGACTTCGGCGGCCAGGCCCACATCGTCGAGCTATACATCAGCTACCTGCGAAAGAAGATCGACGCCGGCCGGGAACCCCTGATCCACACGGTGCGCGGTGTCGGCTACGTACTCCGCCCCCTGAGCTAGCCATGACCAGCTCGCTCGGTCACTGGCTAGCCGGCCGCACCCTGCGCGGCCGGCTTATCGCCGGCCTGGTCGCGTTGCTGGCGCTGGCCTGCGCCCTCGTCGGCGCGACCACCTACCTGGTACTTCGCGGTGCCCTCTACGCGCAGCTCGACGAGCAGCTCTCCGACGCCAGTTCCCGTTTCATCCATTGCGTCACCCAGAACGACTTGCCGCCGCCAACCCAGCCGCCGCCCGCCTCCGACCAGGGTTCCGGCCCCTACCGGCTGCCAGCGGTGCCGAACTGCGGCAAGATCGTCGGCCAGGCCGAAGGCACCTTCAGCGCCCGGGTGGTCAGGTACACCGAGGATGCCGACTACTCCGTGGCCAACGCGGGCGTCACCGCCGGGAGCTGCGATCTGTCCAAGGCCGACAGCGCGGTGATCGCCGCGCTGCCTGCCGACGGCACTCCGGTCGCTCGCGACCTGCCCTCAGCAAGCGGCGATTATCTTCTTAAAGCGATTAAGCAGCCAAATGGCACGGTGCTGGTCACCGGCCTGCCGCTGGCGGAAACGCAGTCCACGCTGCGCATGGTCGAGATCACCGAAGCGATCGTATTCGGGCTGGCGCTTCTCCTGGCAGGCCTGGCCGGAACGGCCTGGGTGCGGCTGTCGCTGCGACCGCTCGCCCGGATTACCGCGACCGCCACCGAGGTTACCGACCTGCCACTCGCCAGCGGCGAAGTCGAACTGCCGCACCGGGTTGACCTCGCCGACCCGCGCACCGAGGTTGGCATGCTTGGCGCGGCCTTCAACCGGATGCTCGGCCACGTGGAGTCCGCGCTAGCCAGGAGGCACGCCAGCGAGGCCAGGCTGCGGACATTCGCCGCTGACGCCAGCCACGAACTTCGCACCCCGCTGACCGCGATCAGGGGCTACGCGGAACTGAGCCGCCGATACGCCGAAGAACTGCCCCCCGACGTGCGACGCGCGCTCGAACGAGTGGACGCCGAGTCGGCGCGGATGAGCGGGCTGGTCGAAGACCTCATGCTGCTAGCCAGGCTGGACGCCGGCCGCCCGCTCGAGCGGGCGCCGGTCGACCTGACCAGGCTCGCCATCGACGCCACCAGCGACGCCAGGGCGGCCGCCCCTGAGCACCGCTGGCTGCTCAACCTGCCCGCCGAGCCGGTTAACGTGACCGGCGACGAAGGACGGCTCAGGCAGGTCCTGGCCAACTTGCTCAGCAACGCCGCGAAGCACACTCCCGCGGGCACCAAGGTCATGGTGGCGCTCACCGAGGGAACAGGAACCGCCGAACTGAGCGTGACCGACGAAGGACCAGGTATCCCGGCCAGCTTGCAGTCCCGGCTATTCGAAAGGTTCGTCCGCGGCAGCACGACCCGCTCCCCCGGGCCAAGCACCGGCCTCGGCCTTGCGATCGTCGACGCGGTAGCGAGCGCACACAGCGGACGGGTCACCCTGACCAGCGAGGCGGGTCAGACCAGGTTTACCGTCTTCCTGCCCGCTGCGGGCGCGAGCCGGGGCTAAAGCTTCCTGCGCCGGCGAGGACCAGGCAGGTCAGGCCAGGTCGGCGCAGGCGGCTGACCGAACGCGCTCCCCGCCCTCGCGGTCTCCTCGCCGACCAGCTCGAACAAGACTCCTTGCACCTGGCGCACGTCGGGAATCTCGGCGAACTCAAGCCGGCCCTGCTCGCCCGGAGTTTCAACGACCAGCGTCCCGCATCCGAAAACCCGGTCGATCAAGCCCTGCCTGAACGACACGTCGGTGATCCGGTTCAGCGGGAAGTCCCGGCCCGTACGGCCGACAATGCCGTAGCGCAGCCGCAGTCGCCGGCTGGTCAGCTCGTAACTGGTGGTCCGCCAGCGCAGGAAGGGTATCCCGAACCAGGCCACGCCCCCCGCCAGCGCAACGACACCGACCACTAGCCTGATCAGCCCGGAATTCGCAACGTGACCAGGCAAAACGAGAATGACCACGATCGCCGCCACCACGATGAGCAAAAGGAGCAAAGCCGGCGCGACCAGCGTCTTGCCGTGCGGACGCAGCTGAAGTACAAGCCGCTCACCGGGGGCCAACCCATCGTTAGGCGCCACATGTCCCATCATGGCACTACCCCCGCCCGCGAGCGACCAACCAAGGTACGAGGCCGGCGCGCCCGCCGCCCACCCGGCAACGCGCCGCCGCCCACCCCGGAAACGGACATTTTGCCTAACCCTAACAACGATGGGACATAGATGCGGTTGCGGGTCGCCGAATTAGGCTTGTCGCGGATCCCCTGGGCGGCTGGGTCACGGGCTACTGTCCTCGCCACCGCACAACCAAGGTACATACCGGATTTATCTGATATGCGGGCGGCGGGGCAGCGCCGCGGCGGGGGGCTGGCTGGCCTGGCGGCGGCGGTCGGGGGCTGACTGGCCGGGCAACGAGTTTAGTGCGGAGCTGGTCTGACGTGGATGACGTCGCCGGCGCTGATTACGACATTGGCGCCGGATTCCCGCCGGATGACTAGGCGGCCCGCGTGGTCGACGTCTACGGCCTCGCCTCGCAGGGACTTGCCGCCTGGCAGCTCGACGGCGACGGTGCGGTGCAGGGTGCCGCAGAGGTCAAGGTAGGCCTGGCGGAGGCCGCTCCGCTCCTGGTCGCCCGGCCAGACCTGGGACCAGGGCTGGTACCAGTGCGAGAACTGGGCGAGGATCTCGGCCAGCAGGACGTTGGGGTCGGCGGGCATTGTCCGCTGCTGTTCGAGCGAGGTCGCGGTCTGGACAGGGAGGTCGGCGGGCTGGCCGAGGAGGTTAAGGCCGATGCCGACCACGATCGCGTCGCCGGACTGCTCGGCGAGGATTCCGGCCAGTTTGCGTTCGCTGACGAGGACGTCGTTGGGCCATTTGAGGCTGGCTTCCACGTCGGCGACGGTGCGGACCGCGGTCGCGGTGGCGACGCCGGCGAGCAGCGGCAGCCAGCCTCTGGCCGCCGGCGGGACCAGGCGGGGGCGCAGGAGCATCGAGAAGGTGAGCGCGGCCCAGGGACGGCTCTGCCAGGTGCGGCCCTGGCGGCCTCGGCCTGAGGTCTGCTCGCCGGCCGCGAGCACCAGGCCCTCGGGCTCGCCTCCTCGCGCGAGCGCGAGGACGTCGGCGTTGGTCGAGCCGGTGCGGGCGACAACTTCGATGCTGGTCCATAGCCCGTCTGGCCCGACGACGGCACACTTGAGCCAGTCCGTGTTCAGCATCTGTTCATTGTCCTCACCTGCGGAGCTACCGGTTCTGGCGGCCAACTGGTTCGCGTCATTATGTGTGTCACAACATCTGCTCGCATAGCGGTACGCTTGCTATCGCCGGTTCGGACCCGGGCGAAAGCCCTCCTAAAAGGAGAGTCCCACGGTGGCGTTCCGTAACCGTTCGCTGCTTTCTGTCGTTGCCGTGCTGAGCGTTGGCATGCTCGCCTCTCCGCTGATCGCGGCGTGCGGTTCCGCGGCGGCCCCGCCCAGGGTCCGGTTACTTCGACCGGTCTGCTGGTCGGCGGGCCTGGCCCGGTCGCCACGTCATCGAAGCCTGCCCCGGGCAAGGTCACGCTCAGCGAGACCGGCAGCACTCTGATCGCTCAGTTGTTCGCTAACTGGGCGAGCGCCTACCGCGGCAAGTACTCCAACGTCTCTATCAGTACCGCGGGCACTAGCTCAGGAGACGGCATCGCCGACGTCACCACGACGGACAAGAAGCTGTTCGTCAACATCGGCGCCTCGGACGCGTTCTTGTCGAGCGGCAACCTGGTCCAAAACCCTGACCTCCTCAATATCCCGCTCGCTATCTCGGCCCAGGAGGTCTTCTACAACCTCCCACAGCTCTCCGGAACCCACCTGCACCTGACCGGGCAAGTGCTCGCCGAGATGTACGACGGTCAGATCACGAACTGGAACGATCAGAGGATCAAGGCGCTGAACCCCGGCGTATCGCTGCCTGACCTGCCGGTCGTGCCGCTGCACCGTGAGGGCAGCACCGGGGACACGTTCTTGTTCACCAGCTACCTGTCGGCCGGTGACCCGACCTGGAACCAGAATTACGGCTTCGGCACGAACATCGCCTGGCCAAGCGGAATCGGTAAGGTACCGCCGCTGACCGGCAACTCGGGCATGGTCGCCGACTGCCAGCAGCTACGCGGCTGCGTCGCTTACATCGGCATCAGTTACCAGGGTTCAGCTCAGAGCGGTGCTCACCCACTCGGCTTCGCCGCCCTGCGGAACGCCGCCGGCAGCTACCTGACCCCAACGCCCGCGGCGATCGCGGCGGCCGTGCACCCGTTCGTACCCTCGACCCCGCCAAACGAGTCGATCTCGCTGGTGAACGGCCCGGCCGTCAAGGGCTATCCGATCGTCAACTACGAATACGCGATCGTGAAATCCGACCAGGGCAACGCCGTCACGGCCCAGGACATCAAAGCCTTCCTGCACTGGATCACGACGACGGGGAACTCATCGAGCTTCCTGTCCGCGTTCAATTTCCAGCCCTTGCCCCCGCTCGTGCGACAGCTGGCCAATCAGCAGATCGCGAGGATCCGATGACCGCGCCCGCCCGTACCGGACCGCCGGGACCTCCGGGGCCGCCAGGGGCGGCAGGCCCGGTGGCTTCGCCGCGTCGGGCCACGCCACCTGCTCCCATGCCACCGCGGCCGGCCGGCCCCGCGCACGCTTCCGGCGGCCGGGCCCGCCGGTCGCTGACCGGCTCAGGGACTCCTGGCATCCTGCGATCGCTCCTGGGCGGGCTGGTACTCGCCTCGGTCGTGTGGGGGGCCGTGGGCGTCTGGACCGTGAGCCAGCACGCCTCGGCGGCGGGCGAGGTCGTCAGCACCAGCGAACCGCTCAGCCTGGCCGCCCAGCAAATGTACCGGTCACTGTCCGACGCCGATGTGACCGCGACCACGGCGTTCCTGACCGAGCAGACCTCGGGCAAGCCCGAGCCGCTCGGCACCAGGCAGCACTTCGAGTCCGACCTGTCGAGCGCCGCCGCCGACCTGGCCCTGCTGCGTAGCGGCACCCCAGGTGGCTCAAGACAGCTCACCTCCGAGCTGACGACGATCTCCACCGGGCTGCAGGCCTACCGTGGCTACGTTGAGCAAGCACAGGACTTCAGCTCGTTCAACGTTCCGCTGGCCGGCGGCTCCTCGATGCAGGTCGCGTCCGAGGAGATGCACACCGAGCTGCTGCCGGCGGCCGGTGCGATCTACGCGAACGAAAGCTCGGCACTTCGCGGCGCCAGCGCCCAGGCGACCGGATTGCCATGGATCGTCGTCAGCGTGCTGCTCGCGCTCTGCATCGGCTACGTGCTGCTTCGCAGCCAGCGCTGGCTGACCCGCAGAACGCACCGCCGCCTCAACTTCGGTCTCCTGCTCGCGTCGGCGGCGCTCATTATCAGCACCTTGTGGCTGGCCGTGGCGTTCAGCTCGGCCAGGTCCGACTTCAACCAGGGCATCGGGCACGGCTCCGCGCCAGCTGAGTCGCTCGCCCAGGCCGTGATCGCCTCGGAAGGGGCCGCGGCGACCAGATACTCAATCTGATCTCGCGAACGGGGAGCACGTCGTTCAGCGAGGACTTCCAGGCCAAGACCAAGCAGATCGGGCCGGGCACGGGCACGTTCCTCGCCGACGCGGACGCCTCCTCCCTGCAGTCCAACCGTGGCAGCATCGCCGCAGCCGAGCAAGCCGCCACGGCCTGGTACCAGGGGTCGAACAAGGCGTTCGAGCTCGATGCCGACGGCAAGTTCGGGCCGGAGACCAGCCTGGTCATCGGAACAGCCTCAGGTGACTCGACCCCGGACTTCATGAAAATGCAGACCGACCTCGGCCGGGCCATCACCGATGACCAGAGCGTGTTCAGCTCTAACGCGGCCGACGGCAGCGGTGCGTACGGCGGGCTTGAGGTCGCCGTCATCCTCGCTGCCCTGCTGATGGCGGCCGGCAGCGCCTGGGGTCTTTCCCGTCGCCTGGCCGAGTACCGTTGAGCCCCGTTGATGGCGCCAGGACAGCGCGATGACGGTCCTCCTGACCCGCGAGCAGGCGCAGGCCACGGCGAGCGCGGCGTCGGCGGAACGGGACACTATCCAGGCGAACCTGCTCGAGCTTGACGGCAGCTTCGGCAAGCGGCTCCTGGCCGGCGCCCCGCTGACCGGGTCAAGCCGGGACGCGTGGGATCACGCGTCGGCGAGCCTGGCCAACCTGTGGGACACCTTTACCGCCTATTCGGCGGTGATCGACCGGGCGGCGGAGCTCGTCGCTGCCCCAGGCCGGGTACCTGTGCAGCGGCTCGAAGAGGCGGCGACGCTGCTGACCAGCCCCTCGGTCAGGCTTACCCGAGCGGCCGCGCCGCTCGGGCAGCGCGAGCTCACCTCCGGCGGCGAGGTCAGGCTCACCCTTCAGGCCACGGTCCGCGAGATGCGCTCAGCGTTCACCCAGGTCGCGACCGTCCTGACCGCGGCCGAGACGGTGTGGAACGAGATCTCGGACGGGATCAGGCAGCTGACCACCGAGATTGAGACCGCGAAGCGGGAGCTTGCCGACCTGGGCGACGACGCACTGGCCAGCTCAGTCGCCCAGGCCGAGGCCGACCTCACCGAACTGCGTGACCTGCTGAACACAGACCCGCTCTCGCTGTGGTCGGGAAACCGGGCCGACCGGAGCAGGCTTGACCGGCTCAGCCAGCAAGCGAGCGCCGCCACGGCGCAGGTCGCCAGGCTCGCCCGCGTCAGGAACGACGCTGACCAGCAGCTCGCCGAGGTCGCGTCGGCAGTCGCCGCCGCCAGGCAGGCTCACTCCGATGCGACCGTAGCGCGCGAGCGCGCGGCCTCCCGGATAATCTTGGTGGCTGATTATAGGCTTTTGCCCGATGTCGCCATACTCGAACGGCGGGTCGGAGAACTGCGAGCGCTGCGGGCGTCCGGGCGATGGACCAGGCTGGCCGCCGAGCTTGACCAGATCGGCCAGCAGGCGGCGGTGGTGACGAAACAGTGCCGGGACGCCGAGCACGGCGCGACGGGGCTCGTCGGGCGGCGGGACGAATTGCGAGGCTTGCTTGATGCCTACCGCGCCAAGGCCGGCGGTACTGGCGGCGCCGAGAACGCCGAGCTTGACCAGCGCTTCGCCCAGGCCAGGGAACTGCTCTGGACCGCGCCTTGTGACCTCGCGGCCGCGAGCGCCGCGGTGAAGAATTACCAGCAAGCCGTGCTGCATCTGCGCCCGAGCGGAGAACGACCATGACAACGCCAGCAATCAGGTGCACCCAGCCGGGGTGCGGCGGCACGATCGAGGACGGGTACTGCAACGTATGCGGCGTCGCCGCCGCCGCGCCGCGCGCGGCGTCTGCCGCCAGCAGGGGCAGTGCTAGCCAGGGCAGTCCTAGCCAGGGCAGCGGCAGCCAGGGCAGCGGCAGCCAGGGCAGCGGCAGCGGCCGTAGCACTGGCACCGGCGCCACGACCTCGGGCTCGGGCCGGTCCCGGTCAGGAACCACGAGGTCGGGACGGTCGAGGTCAACGCGTGGCAGCCTCGGGGCCGGGCTGATCGAGATCCCGCCCGTGCCCTACCGCGATCCGGCAACGGCGGTACTCGCCAACCCGCAGGTACCGGAGAGCAAGCGGTACTGCGGAGTCTGCGAGCGGCCGGTCGGGCGCAGCAGGGACGGCCGCCCTGGGCTGCCCGAGGGATACTGCCCTAACTGCGGCAGCAAATTTTCCTTCTCGCCGAAACTGGTACGCGGGGAACTCGTCGCCGGGCAATACGAAGTGCTCGGCTGCCTGGCGCACGGCGGGCTTGGCTGGCTGTACCTGGCGATGGACAGGAACCTGTCCAACCGGTGGGTGGTGCTTAAGGGGCTGCTTAACACCACCGACCCGGCCGCCGTCGAGGCGGCGGTCGCCGAGCGGCGGTTCCTTGCCCAGGTCGAGCACCCGAGCATCGTCGCCGTGTACAACTTCGTGCAGCACGCCGACCTGGCTACCGGCGAGCAGGCCGGCTACATCGTGATGGAGTACGTCGGCGGGCAGTCGCTGCGGCAACTGCTGGTGGAGCGGCGGAAGACCGGGGAGTCGATGCCGCTTCCTGTCGCGCTCGCCTACATGATCGAGGTGCTTCCCGCGCTCGGTTACCTGCATGGCCGGGGCCTGGTGTACTGCGACTTCAAGCCGGACAACGTGATCCAGACCGAGGAGCAACTCAAGCTCATCGACATGGGCGGCGTCCGGCGCATCGACGATGACGACAGCGCGATCTACGGCACAGTCGGTTATCAGGCGCCAGAAATCGCCGACGACGGGCCCACGCCCTCCTCTGACCTGTACACGGTGGGCCGGGCCCTCGCGGTGCTGACCTTCGAGTTCACCGGATACCAGAGCACCTACGAGCACAGCCTGCCAGATCCGACCACGGTGCCCGTTCTTGCCGTGCAGGAGTCCTTCCTGCGGGCGCTGCGGCGGGCCACGAACCCCGATCCTGGCCAGCGGTTCGGCTCGGCGGCCGAGATGGCGGAGCAACTGACCGGGGTGCTGCGCGAGGTACTTTCCGTCGCCGATCACAAGCCGAGGCCGACGTTCTCCACGTTGTTCAGCCCCGAGCTTCGCACGGTCGGCGTGCCGCCGATCCTCGCCTCGGAGCACGAGCCTGAATCAGGCGCCCCTGGGATGCGGTGGCCGCTGCCGCCGCCTGCCCTCGCCGACGTCATCGCCGGGCTGCCGGTGCCACGGGTAGATCCTGAGGATCCGGCGGCCGGGTATCTCGCGACGCTCGGTACCCTCGAGCCCGCTCAGCTTTCCTCGGTGCTCGCCGGCGCGGTGGCCGGGCACCAGGGGACACCGCCGGACGTCGCTGGTTCGGTCGAGACCCTGCTGGCCCTCGCGAGGGCCAACATCATGACCGGATTCCTTCAGGGCGCCGCCACGGCGCTCGCGACGGCTGGAGCCAAGGATCCTGACGACTGGCGGGTCTCCTGGTATCACGGGCTCGCGTCGCTGGCGACCGGCCAGTTCACTCAGGCGCGGCAAGCGTTCGACGCCGTCTACGACGCGGTCCCCGGAGAACTCGCGCCGAAGCTTGCCCTGGCTTTCACCGCCGAGGCGGCCGGCGACCAGCTGCTGGCGACCAGGTACTACCGGCTGGTCTGGACCATCGACCGGTCGTTCGTGAGCGCCGGCTTCGGGCTGGCGCGGACGCTGCTGCACGCGGGCGACCGGGCGGGCGCGATCTCGGCGCTGACCGCGGTGCCAGACTCGTCGAGCTACTACGTGGCCGCGCAACTGGCGGCGGTGCGGATCCGGGTGTTCCCGCCGGCTGGCCGGCCCTGCGTGTCCGCTGGCGACCTCAGGGACGCGGGAATCGGGGTGAGCAAACTGAAACTTGATCAGACCGCGCTCCAGCAAGTCACCGCCGAGGTCTTCCAGGCGGCACTCGACCGGCTGAAAGCCAGCGAGCAGCTTGATCCCGTGCAGTTGCTCGGCTGTGACAGCAACGAGCGGGCGCTGCGGTTCGGGCTCGAGCGCAGCTACCGAGCCCAGGCCCAGCTCGCCTCTGACCGGCGGCGAAGGACCGCGCTCGTCGACCTGGCCAACAGCGTCCGCCCGAGTACCTGGTCATGACGGCCGCCGACGAGACGCCCGCCGGCGACCTTACGTGCCCCCATTGCGGCGCACCGGTCTGGCGGGGCGATAACTTCTGTGAATCATGCAGCGCCGAGCTTTCGCCCGCGCTGCTCAGCGGTGACCAGGCCAGGCCGGTTAAGCAGTGCCCTGACTGCCCGGACGCCACGATCAGCCCGGAGGGGTATTGCGAAAATTGCGGCCGCAAAGTGCCATCAGGAAATGACCACGTCGAGCTGAAGCTCGACATCGTGGCCGGCGTAACTGACCGGGGTCTGCGCCACCCGCGCAACGAAGACGCCATGGCGCTGGCCAGCGCACTCGCCGCCGCCGGGCCGGTCGCGCTCGCCGTCGTCTGCGACGGCGTATCCACTTCGACCAACCCGGACGAGGCGTCGCAGGCGGCCTCCCAGTCGGCGGTCCAGGTCCTGCTCGCGGCGGTCAGGAGCGGCGACGATCTCGCCGACGCCTCCGCGAGGGCGGTGCGGGCGGCCCAGCAGGCGCTCAACGAACTCGCCGATACCGCTAACGCTCAGTTCAACGCGCCGTCGGCGACGTTCGTCTCGGCCGTGGTGATGGCCGGCAAGGTCACGATCTGCTGGATCGGTGACAGCCGGGCGTACTGGATCGACGCCGCCGGCCCCGAGGCGGCCAGGCGGCTGACCCTGGACGACTCGGTGGCGCAGGAACTGATCGACCGCGGGGTCCTTTCCGAGGCTGAGGCGCTCGCCTCGCCGCAAGGGCACGTGGTGACCGGCTGGCTTGGCGCCGACGCGGCCGACGCCAAGCCGCATGTGTCGGTCTTCGAGCCCGAGGGTCCCGGTGCCGTGCTGCTGTGCTCTGACGGGCTGTGGAACTACAAGCCGGACGCGGCCGGGCTCGCCGAGCTCGCGCTTCCCGGCGCGATCAGCGACCCGCTCGGCACCGCCGCGGCGCTCGTGAACTTCGCCAACAAGGCGGGCGGCAGCGACAACATCACGGCCGTGCTCATCCCTTACCCCCCTGGCAATCGCAAGCGTGAGGGCGACACCTCCCAGCTCGCCGTGACCGACATAGGAGATAGGTCCAATGAGCCAGACTGACTTCACCGTCGACATCTTCCAGAACGAGTACCTGCCAGAAGGCGCTCGCGAGGTGAACGGGATCGTCACCGTGACCGCGCCTGACGACCTGCCGGCCGGGCCGGTCGGCGGCGGGGCGAGCAGGGCCGAGGCCATCATCATTGACTGCTCTGGTTCGATGGACTACCCGCACGCCAAGATCGTGCAGGCCCGCGCCGCCACAGCGGCGGCTATCGACGTGATCCCTGACGGCGTGGCCTTCGCCGTGATCGCCGGGACCGAGGTGGCGCGTCCGGTGTACCCGAACAACGGGACGACGGCCATGTCCAGCTTCCAGACCAGGGAGACCGCTAAGCAGGTCGTGGCCGGGCTTAAGCCGGGCGGCGGGACGGCTATGGGCAGCTGGCTGCGGCTGGCGAGGCAGATCCTCACGTCGAGCGGCGCCGAGCTGCGGCACGCGATCCTGCTGACCGACGGCAAGAACGAGCACGAGTCCCCCGACGCGCTTACCGGCGCCATCCGCGAGAGCGAGGGCAGTTTCAGCTGCGACTGCCGGGGCGTCGGCACCGACTGGCAGGTCGCCGAGCTGCGCCGGATCTCGACCGCGTTGCTCGGCAGCGTTGACATCGTGCCTGACCCGAGCGGTCTCACCGCCGACTTCGAGGCCATGATCACGACGGCGATGGGCAAGGCCGTCGCCGATGTGGCGCTCCGGGTGTGGACGCCGCAGAGCGCCGAGCTCAGGTTCGTCAAGCAGGTCGCGCCTACGGTCGATGACCTGACGGTACGGCGCAACCAGACTGGACCGCAGGCTGGCGATTACCCGACCGGGGCCTGGGGCGGCGGCGAAAGCCGGGACTATCACGTGTGCGTGCAGGTCAGCGCCGCCTCGGTCGGCCAGGAAATGCTCGCGGCCCGCGTCAGCCTGATCGTGGGCTCTGAGATCAAGGGCCAGGGCCTGATCCGGGCGGTCTGGACCGATGACGAGGCGCTTTCGACGCGGATCAACGCGAACGTCGCCCACTACACCGGGCAGGCCGAGCTCGCCCAGGCGATCCAGGACGGGCTCGAGGCCCGCAAGCAAGGCGATGAGGAACTGGCCACGGCGAAGCTCGGGCGGGCGGTGAAGCTGGCCGCCGAATCGGGCAACGAGGACACGGCCAGGCTGCTCGCGAAGGTCGTCGACGTCGATGACGCGGCGAACGGTACCGTGCGGCTCAAGCGCAAGGTCGACGATGCCGACGAGATGGCACTAGACACCAGGTCAACTAAGACGGTCAGGACCAAGAGGTAAACGATGCCAACCTGCCCAGATGGCCATGAGTCTGCGTCGGCCGACTTCTGTGACACCTGCGGGATGCGGATAGAGGGCGCTCCGGCGGTCGCGTCGGGCTCTCCTGTGGGGGCCTCTTCCGTGGCGGCCTCTCCCCTGTCGGCCTCTCCCCTGGCCGGCGGCGCCGATCCTGGTGCGGTCGCGGACGATACGTGCCCGCAATGCGGCACGGAAAAGAGCGGGCAGTTCTGCGAGGTGTGCGGGTTCAGCTTCGCGTCGGGAACGCCCGCCGTCCAGGCCGACCCGGCCGACCCGGTCGCCCCGCCGTCGCCTTCCCTCGTGACCGGGGCCGGGGAGATCAGCACGAACCAGGCGCGCAGCATGCCCGCGCCCGCGCCCGCACCCGCCACCGGGCCTTCATGGACGGCGGTTGTGACGGCTGACCGTGACTACTATGAGGCCGTGATCGCGGCTGGCGGTCCCGACTCTGAGTCGATCGAGTTTCCCACGTACTGCCCGGAGCGCCGGTTCACGCTCACCGGCCAGGAAATGCGGATCGGACGCCGCAGCGCCTCGCGGGGACTCGAACCTGAGATCGACCTGACCGGGCCGCCGACCGATCCTGGGATCTCGCACCTGCACGCGGTGCTGATCGCCCAGCCCGACGGCACCTGGTCGGTCCTGGATCCTGGATCGTCGAACGGCACCCAGTTGAACGGCGACGAGGTAGTGACCGGCGCGCCGGCCCCGCTCCAGTCAGGCGACCGGGTCTGCGTGGGCGCCTGGACGGTACTGACGATCCAGGGTCCGTAGGGCCGGGGCCGGTTGAAGCCCGGTGGAGCTGGCCCGGGCCGCGGGCCCATCGTCGTCCCTGCGCAGGCGCCTTGGCCCCCGGTCAGCCGGGGCTTGCTTGTGGCCTATCTTTGCGAGCATGAGCACCGATACCGCTCAGGCGGCGACCGACCTGCACACTACGGCCGGCAAGATCGCTGACCTGGAGAAACGCAGGTACGAGGCGGTGCATGCCGGCTCGGAGCACGCGGTGGAGCGGCAGCATGCCAAGGGCAAGATGACCGCGCGGGAACGCATCGGCTACCTGCTCGATCCCGGCTCCTTCGTCGAGTTCGACGAGCTGGCCAGGCATCGCAACCACGACTTCGGGATGGAGCGGACCAGGCCCTACGGCGACGGCGTGGTCACCGGCTACGGCACCGTCGACGGCCGTCCGGTGTGCGTGTTCAGCCAGGATTTCACGATCTTCGGTGGCTCGCTCGGCGAGGTCTTCGGCACCAAGATCGTCAAGGTTATGGATCACGCGCTGAAGACGGGCTGTCCTGTCATCGGCATCAACGACAGCGGCGGCGCGAGGATCCAGGAAGGCGTGGTCGCCCTTGGCCTGTACGCGGAGATCTTCTATCGCAACGTGATGGCGTCCGGCGTGATCCCGCAGATCTCCCTGATCATGGGGCCGTGCGCGGGCGGCGCGGTCTACTCACCCGCTATCACCGATTTCACGCTGATGGTGGATCAGACCTCGCACATGTTCATCACCGGCCCTGACGTGATCAAGACGGTCACCGGCGAGGAGGTGAGCTTCGAGGACCTAGGCGGTGCGCACGCGCATAACGTCAAGTCGGGCGTCGCCCACTATCAGGCCGTCGATGAGCAGGACTGCCTTGACTTCGCCAGGGAACTCCTCTCTTACCTGCCATCCAACAACCTGGACGACCCTCCCGTCCTGCGGCCGGCGGCCAGCCTGGAGTCGATTACCGAGCTCACAGAGAAAGACGCCGAGCTCGACGAGATAATCCCCGATTCGGCGAATCAGCCCTACGACATGCACATAGTGATCGAGCACGTACTCGACGAAGGAGAGTTCTGCGAAATCCACGCCGAGTTCGCGAAGAACATCGTCGTCGGGTTCGGCCGGGTCGAAGGCACTCCGGTAGGCGTGGTAGCCAATCAGCCGATGCACTTCGCTGGCTGCCTGGACATTGACGCGTCAGAAAAGGCCGCCAGGTTCGTGCGGACTTGCGATGCCTTCAACGTTCCCGTGCTCACCTTCGTTGACGTGCCTGGCTTCCTGCCAGGCACCGGCCAGGAGTGGGGCGGCATCATCAGGCGCGGGGCCAAGCTGATCTACGCCTACGCCGAGGCGACAGTGCCGAAGATCACCGTGATCACCAGGAAGGCGTACGGCGGCGCCTACGACGTCATGGGTTCCAAGCACCTCGGCGGCGACATCAACCTGGCCTGGCCGACAGCGCAGATCGCGGTCATGGGCGCTCAGGGCGCGGTGAACATCTTGTACCGGCGTGAACTGGCTGGCGCGGCGGATGCGGAAGAGCAGGCCGCGATCAGGGCGGCCAGGGCAACCGAGTACGAGGACACGCTCGCCAATCCCTATATCGCCGCCGAGCGCGGGTACGTGGACGCGGTGATCAGGCCCGCGGAGACGCGCCCGGCCGTGATCAAGGCCCTCCGCACCCTCCGCACCAAGCGACAAGCACTCCCCCCAAAGAAACACGGCAACATCCCCCTGTGACCAAGTCCCAACCTCAACTACAGCGCCTCGGCATTCGGGGGTCCGGGGGTCGCCCCCCGTATAAGCACAGCTACCGAACGTTGCTAAAACAGGCCAGAGCACCGGCGATTGCCCTGCCTGCGCGACACCCCGCTCAGGGCCGACTAAAGTCGAGGGCATATGACCGAGTCAGAAGTATCGCTGCCGCTGCTTTCCCGCTACGCCATCATGATCGACGTCGGGTACATCTACGCGTCCGCGGGCGAGCTGCTGTTCGGCGCTTCGTCGCGGCGCGAGTACCGCGTTGACGCCGACAAGCTGATCCAGGCACTGATCAAGCAGGCGGACGATCAGGTCAGAGGGCAGTTGCTCAGGGTCTACTGGTACGACGCCGCGAGAGACCGGGTGCCTACCTTCGATCAACGGGTCATTGCCCAGATGCCGCTCGTCAAGCTGAGGCTGGGGAACCTCAACGCGCGCGGCCAGCAAAAGGGCGTTGACGCTCAGATCAGGGCCGACATGGAGGCGCTCGCCAGGCACCGGGCCATTACCGACGCGATCCTCGTCGCCGGGGACGAGGACATGGTCCCCGCGGTTGAGGCCGCTCAGGCTTTCGGCGTCCGGGTGCACCTGTGGGGAGTGGAACCGCCTTACGGCACCAACCAGGCCGAGCGCCTGGTGTGGGAGTCCGACACGGTCGAGGTGCTCGAGCGCTCCTTCATCGAGCCTTACTTCGCACCGCAGCCGACAGCCGAAGCCGGCCCGGCCGTCGCGCCAAGCGCACTGACCCCTCGGGTGGATCAGGTCGCCGCGGTACCTGGCATTCAGGCGAGCCCGGCCGCGCCATCGCCGGCCCAGCTCTTCGGCGACCGCAACCCGTTCAGGTCACACTCCAAGACTTCGATTCACATCAGCACCACGCACCTCGCCGCGGCGAGGCTCGGCCCGTCCAGGGAACGAGTCGAGGAAGCCGGCGAGCACGTGGCCCAGAAGTGGATCCTGACCAGGGGCGAGGACAACATCCGCGACCTGCTTCCCGGCCCGATCCTGCCGCCGGTGATCGACAAGGAACTGCTCGTCGACGCGGAAAAAGAACTAGGCCTGTCGCTGCGCTCCTATCAGGAAGCCCGCGAGTGGCTCAGAGACGCCTTCTGGGCCCGCGTCCACCGCCAGTTCGGCGTCGGCGTCGGCAAGTCCCGTTGACCCTCATTTCGGTGGTGCGCGGCCAGCCCTCGGAGATCGAACTCGCGGCTGTGGTAGCGGTACTGGCCGCGAAGGCCGCCACCGAAGTGCCTGCTCAGGTACCCGCGCGACGATCGGCGTGGGCCGACAGATCAAATTCCCTACGCCAGCCCCTCCGCCCAGGTCCTAACGCCTGGCGAAGATCCGCCGGCGCGCGGTGCCGTCTGGACTGAGGAGCGAGGAGCGAGGAGCGAGCGACGAACGACGAGGGAAGACGGTGCCTTAAGCGCGCCGGCACGCGGGGGTCCGGGGTCGTCCCCCGGGCTAACACCCTCCCCCCGGGACACATAGACTGCGGTTTCGTGCGCAAGGTCCTCATTGCCAACCGGGGCGAGATCGCGGTCCGGGTTGCCCGCGCCTGCCGGGATGCTGGCCTGGCCAGCGTCGCGGTCTACTCCCAGCCCGATCTTGACGCGCTGCACGTGCGGATGGCCGACGAGGCCTACGCGCTCGGCGGCTCGACCGCGGCCGATAGCTACCTGGACATCGCGAAGATCCTCAAGGTCGCCGCCGAATCAGGCGCCGACGCGGTGCACCCTGGCTACGGCTTCCTCGCCGAGAACGCGCAGTTCGCGCTCGAGGTCGAGGGAGCCGGCCTGACCTGGATCGGACCGCCGCCCGCCGCGATCGATGCGCTCGGGGACAAAACGGCCGCCAGGATCATCGCGCGGCGGGTCGGGGCGCCGCTGGCTCCAGGCACTGAGGGCCCGATCGCCGGTCCTGACGAAGCGCTGGCCTTCGCTGACGAGTACGGCCTTCCGATCGCGATCAAGGCTGCCTACGGTGGCGGCGGACGCGGACTCAAGGTGGCAAGAACCAGGGAGGAGATCGCGCCGCAGTTCGAGTCGGCCGTCCGCGAAGCGGTAGCGGCGTTCGGGCGCGGTGAGTGTTTCGTCGAGCGCTACCTGGACAAGCCAAGGCACGTCGAGACCCAGTGCCTCGCCGATAGTCACGGCAACGTAGTCGTGGTGTCGACGAGAGACTGCTCGCTCCAGCGCCGGCACCAGAAGCTCGTCGAGGAGGCGCCGGCTCCATTCCTGACCGCCGCGCAGGAGCAGTTGCTGCGCGACTCTTCCAAGGCGATCCTTCGCGAGGCCGGGTACACGGGGGCAGGCACGTGCGAGTTCCTCGTCGGACCTGATGGCACCGTGTCGTTCCTTGAGGTCAACACCAGGCTTCAGGTCGAGCACCCGGTGAGCGAGGAGGTCAGCGGCATTGACCTGGTGCTCGCCATGTTCGCGATCGCGGACGGGCAGGCTCTTGCCTTCGCCGATCCTGAGCTGCGCGGGCATTCGATCGAGTTCAGGATCAACGCCGAGGATCCGGGCCGGAACTTCCTGCCCGCGCCGGGCACCCTGACCGCATGGAATCCGCCGTCGGGACCAGGGGTGCGGGTCGATTCCGGGTACGTGGCCGGGATGACGGTGCCGCAGATGTATGACTCGCTGATCGCCAAGCTGATCGTGACCGGGGCAAGCCGGCCCCAGGCGCTGGCGCGAGCCCGACGGGCGCTGGCTGAGTTCGAAGTCGCGGGCATGCCGACCGTCCTGCCGTTCCACCGCGCCGTGGTAGACGATCCGGCCTTCACGAGCGAGCCCTTCGCCGTGCACACCAGGTGGATAGAAACCGAGTTTACGGGCAACCTGGCGCCGCAGGCCGGCGGCGAGCCTGAGCGCGACGACGAGCGAGAGCGAATCATCGTCGAAGTCGGCGGGAAGCGTCTTGAGGTTACCTTGCCGGCTGGACTGGGCGGTGGTCAGGCCGCGAGCACTAGCGCGCGGCCAGATCGGGCCAGGCGGGGGCAGGCGACGAGGGGCAGCCAGGGCCCGGCCGCTGCCACTGACCAGCTCGTCAGCCCCATGCAGGGCACAATCGTCAAGATCGTCGCCGAAAACGGCCAGCGGGTGGCGTCAGGGGACACGATCGTGGTACTTGAGGCTATGAAGATGGAGCAGCCGCTGACCGCGCACAAGACCGGAACCGTGGCCGACCTGGCGGTTGAGGTCGGGCAGACGGTGTCGGCCGGCCAGGTGATCTGCCGGCTGGCGGACTGAGACTTGGCCAGGCTGCCCGGTGATCCAGGTCCGTTCCGCTGGATACTGTTCGCACTCGGCGGCAAGCTGCCGGAAGACAACGCCGACTGGGTGCGACACGAGCTTACGGACGCGGGCTGGCGGGCTAGGGCGGTGGTCAGGCACCTGGCGGTGATCGTACCTGTCTGCGTGATCGTGGCAGTGGTACTGCTTGTCTGGATCCCGGCACCGCTCTGGCTGGCGCTCATGATGATCGCGCTGATCCTCATCGGCAGCGTGTTCACCGTGACGGCGTACGCCGATGACATCAGGGTCAACCGGCTCAGGCAGCACGGCTTCGAGCCGCCAGATGACCCTGATCTTGGCCGCCCGGCGCACTGAGTCCTATTCGGCTGAGTCCTATTCGGCTGGCTGCATGAGCTGCCGGGCGGCTTCGGTGATGCTGCCGGTCAGCGAGGGGTAGACGGCGAAGGTGTGCGCGATCTGATCGACGGTGAGCTGCTGTTCGACGGCCAGCGATACCCCGAGGATCAGCTCGCTCGCGTGCGGCGCCACGATCACGCCGCCAAGAACAGTTCCGCTGTTGCGTCGCGCGAACAGCTTGACGAAACCGTCGCTGAACCCGTCCATCTTGGCCCTGGCGTTCGTCGCCAGCGGCAGCTTGACCACGCGAGCGCCGATGGCGCCGCTGTCGACGTCGTCCTGGGTGACGCCGACCGTGGCGATCTCGGGGTCAGTGAAGATCGTCGCGGCCACGTGCCCGAGCCGCAGCGGCTGCACGGCCTCACCCAGCGCGTGCCACATGGCGATCCGGCCCTGCATAGCCGCCACCGAGGCGAGCATCAAGATCCCGGTGCAGTCACCCGCGGCATACACGCCTGGGGCTGAGGTGCGCGAGACCCGGTCGACCGTCACGAAGCCTCGCGCGTCAACTTCCACCTTGACCTGATCGAGCCCGATATCGCTAGTCAGCGGACCCATGCCGACGGTCAGCAGGCAGTGCGAGCCGTGCACCACCCGGCCGTCGGCAAGGCCAACCTCGACCCCGTCGCGCGTTCGCCGCGCCGAGGCGGCCCGCGACCGGCCGAGAACGGTCATGCCTCGCCGCCTGGACACCTCCTCAACCACCATCGCCGCGTCTTTGTCCTCGTTAGGCAGCACATGCTCGCGCGAGGACACCAGCGTCACCGCCGACCCGAGTGCCTGGAAGGCGCTGGCGAACTCGGCTCCGGTCACGCCCGAGCCGACAACAATCAGCTCGCTCGGCAGTTCGTCGATATCGTAGATCTGCCGGCTGGTCAGTATTCGTTCTCCGTCGGGCAGCCCTTCGTCGAGCACGCGGGGTTCCGCCCCGGTCGCGATGAGGATGGTATCGGCCTCGATCTCCTGATCTCCGGCCAGGACCACGCCAGGACGCACGAGCCGGCCCCGCCCGGCGATGACGTTGACCCCCTCGGCCGCCAGCCTGGCCGCGACGTCGGCCGACTGTGCCCGCGCCAGATCCCTGATCCTCGCGTACACCTGCCGGGCATCGGCACGGGCATGAGCCAAGCTGACCCCTAGCCGGGAATCGCCCCCTGGCACAGGCCGGGCACCATCGAACCTGATGCCAAGATCCTGAGTGCCTTCAAGCGCGGCCATCATGCTTGACGTGGCAATCAGCGTCTTGGATGGCACGCAGTCGGTGAGCACGCACGCCCCGCCGAGCCCGCTCTCCTCCACGACAGTGACGTCCGCGCCAAGCTGCGCGGCGACGAGCGCCGCCTCGTACCCACCTGGACCTCCGCCGACAATGACGATGCGCGCTCGCGTGCTCACGAGCCCTCATTCTGTCAGAAGCGTATGCCCAGGCTTGTCGTTGAACCTCAGGGATGCTGGTCGGACGCTCCGCAAGTCCGGCAAATCGCCTACACCAGCCCCAGCCGCAGGCACGCGAGCCACCAGGGGCGGGCCGCGGGCCGGCCGATAGCATCAGCTAATCTGACATTTCGGCTCAGCTGCCCCAACGATGGGCCATGGGTGGGTTTCCGCTGGAGTGAGGCGGGTGCCGGACGGTCTTGCCCGAGCACCGGGGGCACTTCGGGGTCGTTTCAACGGCACCAAAGTGCCCCCCGGTGCCCACCGCCGGGACGGCTGGCTGCCCTGGATGTCAGAAATGCCGGGAACGGCAGGGAGGCTGAGAGCAGCGGGTCAGTCCGATTTCCGGACTCGGGTATGTCGGACCAGCGAAAGCAGTGAAGCCGGGCAGCCGCCGTTCGCAGCGCGACACCGCCCCGCTCCCGGCCGCCGCGAACCGGGCATTCACCGCATACCGGTCCGCTGCCGGCACCTGGAGGATCGGCAGGCCTGCTTTAGTGGAATCCTCAGATGGCATTCCAGTCGGGGATTCCACAATCATGGGGGAGCCTGCCGGCGCACCCCCGCGACAGGAGCCTTCAGGCCGCAACCAGCAAAGCCAGAAACTCCAACCGACCCACCGCCCGGCTGAGGCCGGGAAAGGCTGCAGGACCAGTCCCGCGCGGCCACTCCGAGGAGCTGACCAGAACTCACTCCTGGTCGGCTCCTCCGCATGGTCAGGGAGGGGCCGGGTCCCCGCCCGATCCCGCCCGGATATCCCGGCATTCCGGGCATTCGGCGCAGCCCGCCGTCCCGCCACGGAAGGCGGGGGCACTTTACCCACGTAAAAACCATGGCAAAGTGCCCCCGCCTCCCCAGCAAGACCCACGGGACCGTCTTGCTTGAGCACCGGGGGCAGCGGCCGGGGCGGCGAACTGCCCTGGATGCCGGGAATGCCGGGAATGCCGGTGGAGGCTGAGGCGGGAAGGGCTGGAGGACCGGTTCCGTCGGGCCACGCCGAGGAGTCGACTAGAGCTCACTCCCACGGAAACGCACCCATGGGCCATCGATGCCGTTCAGCCGGGGCAGGCAACCACAACGATGGGCCATCGTTGTTGCGGCAACCGCATCTATGGGCCACCGTTGCGGTTGCTCAGCCCGGTCGAACAGCATCGATGGCCCATCGTTGCTATTGCGCCCGAGCAGGGCGAGCGAATTGCCCGTAATGCCGGAACCCGGCGCCACCCGCCGGTCACCGGAAGCGTCAGCTTGGCGAATTGCCGCATTAGTTCGGGTTGGATGGGGGTTCCGGAGTCGGCGTCCGCCCTCGGGATTCCCATGATCAAGGAGAGCGGCGCGCCGTACGCTTGGCAACTGTGGCGGTGTACGCGGCGTATGGCAGCAACATGGATCCGGCGCAGATGCTTGAACGCTGCCCGCACTCTCCCCAGGCCGGCGTTGGCTGGCTTGAAGGCTGGCGGCTGACCTTCGGCGGCGAGGACCTCGGCTGGGATGGCGCGCTCGCGACCGTCGTCGAGGAGTCGTACGCCCGCGTCTTCGTCGTGCTCTACGAGGTATCCGACAGCGATGAACGGGCACTCGACCGGTGGGATGGTGCCACGCTCGGCGTTTACAGAAAACTGAAGGTCAGGGTCGCGACGCTGGAAGGCGAAGCCGTGGCCTGGCTCTACGTGCTCAACGACTACGAGGGCGGACTGCCGTCCGCTCGTTACCTTGGCATCATGGCCGATGCCGCCGAAGCGGCGGGCGCACCCGAGGACTACGTGGACTCACTGCGAACCAGGCCGTGCCGGTCGGTGGGCGCCTGATCAGCGCGCCACAGCCTAGCTGAGGAACGAGACCACGAGGAAAGCGACGGCGGGCACGACGAATACGGCGATCGCCAGCCAGGACCAGCTGGCGACCATCATCTCAGCAGGTTCGGCCGGGCCGCCCGCGGGCACTTCGTCCAAGGGCACGTCCGCCGAGCCGGCGCCATCCCGGTCGGTACCATCCTGGCCGACACTGAGCTCCTGGCCGACACTGAACTCCTGGCCGACACTGAGTTCCTGGCCGACACCGAGTTCCACGTTCTGCATGACCGACCTGAACCTGGCTTCCTCCGACATGGTCGCCAGTTCTCTCGCCATGATCTCGGCGGTCGTCATCTTGGCGAGTACCCTGGCCGGGTCGGGCAGCGAGCCGTAACCAGAAGGGCGGTTGCGCTTCCCCTGGTCCCATTGCCAGCCTCGGAGCTGTGCTCGGGCACGGGAACGACGGGGCGTGGAGAGTGCCCAGCTGTAGATCGTCTTGTTCTTCTTCTTGGTGCCGCGAGCGCATTCGACCTCAAGCGAGTCGGCCAGGTAGATGCCGCGCACCGCGACCCAGGGGACGAAGAACCGCCGGATCGGGTTTCGCACCTCGACGCCCCGCTCGTCGGCGATCACCATTGGCCATTGCGCGCACGCGTAGACCAAGCCGGTAATCGCCAGCGCGCCGAGCGCGAACCTCAGGGACGGCAAGCGGTGCGCCTGGACCAGGTAGTCGACCAGGCTGAGCACCACGATCCCGACCCAGGCCCACCAGATCACTTGCGGTGGCCCCATGCGGAAGATCCGTTTACCGTCGGCACGTACGCGGCTCGCCTTCGTCGCAGGCGCCGCGGTGACGCTAGCCCACTCGTTAGGTACGGACACGTTGGCCAGACTCCAGTAAGCAGCTTGGGCAGGTCTTAGTCAATATCAACATTATGCCCGGCAGGCAAATGCGACGGCCAGCCTCAACCGGCCAGCGAGCTAGCAACAACGACCAGCGGTCAATAAGGGTGCCGCCAGCGTCACGTCGTCCACGGCCGCGGCGACCGAACTCACGGCATCATCACCCGGCGAGATCCCCGAGCCCTCGGCGCAGCCATCCCCGATAGCGGTCATCGCGGTAGCGGCCATCACCTTGATCCCGACCCCGATGCAGCGCTCATCCACGTCGAACATCGGCTGGTGGATGTCGAAGGCATCCGCCGAATCAGGACGACGAGTGCCGAGCCTGAACAAGCTGCCAGGGACCGACTGGAGATACCAGGCGAAATCCTCACCGCCGAGGCTCTGCGGTGCCGTGTGCACCGAGTTCGGCCCGAGCGTGCGGTCGGCGGCGGCGGTCACCATCGCCGTGCTGGCCGCGTCGTTGACCGCGGGCGGGACAGTCCGCTGGTAAATAAGGTCAGGAGTGACCGAGTAAGCGCTCGCCACCGACTCGACCAGGGTCTTGAGCAACTCGGGCGTCGTGTGCCAGGCAGCGTCGTCCAGGCACCGCAGGGTGCCCTCGACGACGCCGACGTCAGGAATCGCGTTGACCACAGAGCCGGCGTTGATCTTTCCCCAGACCAGGCTGAGGCCCGAGGCGGGATTGACCAGCCGCGACAGCGCGGCCGGAAGCTCAGTGACGATCTTGCCAAGCGCGTAGATCACGTCAGCGGTCAGATGCGGTCGCGCCGTGTGCCCGCCGGGGCCGGTCAGCCGCACCTTGATCGTGTCGCAGGCGGCCGTGATCGGGCCTACCCTGGTCCCGATCTTGCCGACCTCGACCTTCGGATCGCAGTGAAGCGCGAATATCCGGTTGACGGACGAGATGCCGCCGGCCGCGAGAACGTCGAGCGCACCGCCCGCGACCTCTTCGGCGGGCTGGAAGATCAGCCGTACCTTGCCGGGCAGCGCGCCGGCTGCGGCGGCCCGCGCCAGGAAAAGGCCGGTGCCGAGCAAGATCGAAGTGTGCACATCGTGCCCGCAGGCGTGACACGCACCCGGGTTCACCGAACGGTAACTGACGGTCTTCTCGTCAGCGATCGGCAGCGCGTCAATGTCGGCCCGCAAGGCGACCAGCGGATCCTCGTCGGGCTCACCGCCGACGTCGACGATCACCCCTGTCCCCTTCGGCAAGATCGCCGGATGCAACCCGGCGCCTTCCAGGCGGAGCGCGATCCTGCTGGTAGTGCGGTACTCGCTATATCCAACCTCAGGGTGCGCGTGCAGGTCCCGCCGGAACTCGATGAGCTCGGCTACATGCTCGGCGAGAAACGCATCAAGCTCACCGGTCAGGTCATGCTCAACCATCCGTCGCCTCTTCCGCAGCAACGATCAGCGCAGGCAGCAGTTGCGTTGCCAGGTCAGTCGCCCAGATCTGATGGGCAAGCAGCGTATCCATTCGGTCCTTCAAACCGTCGTATCGCGGCCGCGGCTGCGGCATGTGCCCTGGACGAGACAACAGCGAATTCGCGCGCCAAGCTCACTGACCACGCGAAATCGCCAACTCTCGCTGGACTTACGGGCGTCACCAGCGAGCATCTGCCCAGAGGCACTGCAAACATGCAGCCGTAACCGCTTCTTGATCACACACTACGGTGTTTAGAACACCGCGGTTCGAAACTTCGGCATGCGCTTCTCAACAGTAAAAGCGCGGATTAGAGGCACCCTCGTCGCGTCTCATCGGCCCGGCGGATCTGCTCCGCAATGCTAAGCATGGTAGCGCTTGCGGCGGCCCTACGCTGACGTTGCCCGATTGTGACCGGGCCGCAACCAACCGGCCATGTCGCACCGGAGACCACCATTTCGGCGGCTTAATACACGTCAGCGGGGCGGTAAACACCCCATTCAGCTCGCAGCGCATCGCACACCTCGCCCACGGTCGCCCTGGCCAGCAACGCCTCCCGCAAGGGGTAGAGCACGTTGTCAGTACCCGCGGCCGCCCGCCGGACGGCGTCAAGCGCCCGGCGCACCTCCGCGCCTTCCCGGCTGACCCGCAGGGAGGCGAGACGCTCGCCCTGCTGCTGTTCGATCGCCGGGTCGACTCGCATTGGCGTGTAACTCGGCTCCTCAGAGACTGTGTACTTGTTAACGCCGACGACCACCCGTTCGCCCGCATCGATCTCCTTGGCGACCTGATAGGCGGACCTTTCTATCTCCGCCTTCTGGAAGCCGCGCTCGATCGCGGCGACCGCACCTCCCAGCTGCTCGACCTTCTCCATCAGCTCGGTCGCGCTTTCCCTGATCCGCATGGTCATCGACTCGACCGCATACGAGCCCGCCAGCGGATCGACCGTGCTGGTCAGGTCGGTCTCGTTGGCGATCACCTGCTGGGTGCGCACGGCCAGCCTGGCCGCGTGCTCTGTTGGCAGCGCGATCGCCTCGTCGTAAGCGTTGGTGTGCAGCGACTGGGTGCCGCCGAGCACGGCCGCGAGCGCCTGGATCGTGACCCTGGCCAGGTTGACCTCCGGCTGCTGCGCGGTGAGCTGCACGCCCGCGGTCTGGGTGTGGAACCGCAGCATCGCCGACTTGGGATCGGCGGTGCCGAACTCGTCCCGCATGATGTGCGCCCACAGCCAGCGCGCCGCCCGGAACTTGGCGACCTCCTCGAGCAGCGTGCTCCTGGCTACGAAGAAGAACGACAACCGGGGGGCGAAATCATCCACCGCTAGGCCCGCCGCGATAGCGGTCCGCACGTACTCCCTGGCGTTGGCGAGGGTGAAGGCGATCTCCTGCACTGGCGTGGCTCCGGCTTCCGCCATGTGGTAACCGGAAATCGAGATCGTATTCCAGCGCGGTATATTCGATCCGCAATACGCGAAGGTGTCCGCTACCAGACGCAGCGATGGCGCGGGTGGATAAATGTACGTACCCCGTGCTATGTACTCTTTCAGGATGTCATTTTGAATGGTGCCTGAAAGTTTTTTCGCATTAACCCCGCGCTCGGCTGCCACTAGTTCATAGAGAAGCAGCAAGACCGCTGCCGGAGCGTTAATGGTCATCGAAGTCGAAACCGCGTCAAGCGGGATTCCGTCCAGCAGGGCGCGCATGTCATCGATCGAGTCGATGGCGACGCCGACCTTGCCGACCTCGCCGCGGGCCTGCGGGGCATCGGAATCGTAGCCCATCTGGGTCGGCAGATCGAAGGCTACCGAGAGACCCGTGGTGCCCGCCGCGATCAACTGCTTGTACCGGCGATTGGAATCCGCGGCGGTCGAGAACCCGGCGTACTGGCGCATGGTCCACGGCCTGGTCACGTACATCGTCGGGTAGACGCCCCTGGTGAACGGGTACTCACCGGGTTCACCAAGATCGGCCTGCGGGTCGAAATCAGCTAGGGACTTGGGCTCATAGACCGGTTCGATCGGATCACCAGACTCAGAAACTGCCGTCATGGAGCAAGGCTACTTGGGAACCGAGGCTGCTGGCCGGCCGCGACCCCGGCCGGCCAGCGGCACTGTGCAGCAAACACCAGCCGTGCGGTATGCGGACGCTGTCCGCATACCGCACGGCCTCGGTCAGCTCTTTGCCGTGCCCTTAACCTGGCGCGACGGCAGGCACAGCAGGCTGGTCTGCTTGATCGTCACGACGGCGCGACCGAACTGGTTCAGGTCGAAGACCTTTGGCTTGATCGGGGTCTTGCTCACAGGGAAGCAGGTGAGGAAGGTGCCGGGGTGCAGGATCTTCGTCGGAGCCTGGCCAGGCAGGATCTTTATCGTCGGCACGCAGAACTGCGTGGGCTGCTGCTTGAGCTTCACCCGAACCGGCTTCTTCGTGAACTCGTCCTTCAGCTGGACGGCCGGCACGCTGAACTTGCCATTGGTCGAGATGATCGGGTAGCAGGTGAAGTGGTCGAGGAACGGCGGCTGGTTGGCCGGCTCCTTAGGCGGCCCGGTGAGGCTCTTCCAGGTTGGCAGGCACAAGGCAGTAGGCGTGCTGAGGTTGAGCGCGGCCGTGCCGAACTGGTTATTGACCACGACGGGCGGGAGCTGCTGCGGGGCTGTCTTGATGGTGTAGCAGGCCAGGTGCCCAGGATGGTACGTGATCGGGAAGATCTTGCCGGTCGGCAGGATCTTGATTACCGGGTTGCAGTTCGCGACCGCGGGACCGATCGCGACCCCGAAGCCCTTGGGACTGAACATGTTCACCAGCACGGCCTTAGGCGGGATCTTGAAGCCCTTGGCCGTCGAGGTGTAGCAGAGCTGGTGGCTCAGCGCGGGTATCTTCGCGGCGGGCGCGGCGTTGCGCCCTGGCGCGGAGGTCGTCGCGCCAGACGCGACGGTCACGCTGGCGACGACGCCGGCCGCCGCGAGGATAACGGCTCCGGCTGATGCCAGCCGGATTGATCTGGACATGATTGGACGCATCGGCTGCTCCTTCAATGCTGAGCCCGAAATGGACTCAATCCGCATCTGACTTCGCTTGGAGCCAGCCTTGGAGCCGGGCACTGTTTAAACGCACAGCCAGTGCCCGATCTGCCAGCCGGGGTGGGAAAACTCCGACGCGTGCGCATCGTATGCACATCACTTGATCGAAGTCCATAGTTTGGCCGGAATCTTTGCCGGATCTGATGCTTGTTTGGCGTTTGCCCGAGCCAGCTTCGTGGGCAGATTTTCTATGCCGATCTTGTGACGGGTCAGACAAGTAGGTCAGCAGAGCGCATAGGCTGCATTTTCAGGACGGCCGGGGGAAGGAACGGTGGCCGCAGTGCCGTCCTGTCTTGAGCACCGCTGTCCTTGGTGCCGCATTAGTCAGGGGAACGCCGATGAAATCAGACGTCAGGCGAGCTTGGGCCGCAGTCGGTGCGGCGACGATGATCTCCGCGCTGGCCGGCCTGGCCATGCCGGCCGCCAGCGCGACTACGCGGCTGAGCCCGGCCCAGAAGGCGCAAGTGGGCGGGCCGCTGATGGCCAGCACCGGTGTCGTCGTGAACTACCCGGCCCGCGGTGCCTGGAAGCTGCCGAAAATCCCCGCCTCGGCCTACGTGATCGCTAACGCCAGCACCGGCACCGTGCTCGCCGCCAAGGATCCGCACGGCCGTTTCCCGCCCGCGAGCACCCTCAAGGTCCTTACCGCGATCACCATGCTGCCAAGGCTCGACCCGAACGCGATGCTCAAGGCGAGCAAACTGGCCGTGTCGCAGCAGCCGAACATCGTCGGGCTGGTCCGCGGCCGCGCGTACAAGGTCTCGGACCTGTTCCACGCGCTGTTGCTGATCTCGGCGAACGACGCGGCGGTGACCCTGGTCCAGGGCGGCGGCTCGTTCAGCAAGGGCATGGCCCTGGTCAACGCCGAGGCACAGCACCTGCAGGCGTACGACGTGGTCGCGAAGCTGCCGAACGGGCTGCCCGCGACCGGCCAGGTAGTCTCCGCCTATGATCTCGCGCTGATCGCCAGGCAGGCGGTGTCGATGCCGGCCTTCATGAAGTACGACTCCACCTGGCAAGCGACTTTCCCGGTCACCAGTAAGAAGAAGATCACGCTGATCAACCAGAACTACCTCCTCACCCAGTACAAGGGCGGGATCGGCGGCAAAATCGGCTGGACGGACAAAGCCGAGGCCACTTACATCGGGCTGGCGAGGAGACACGGCGTCACGCTGATCGCCACCATCCTGCACTGCACGCCGCTGCAGGAAATCACCTCGGCCGAGAAGTTGCTCAACTGGGGCTTCGCGATGGAAGGCCACGTCACCCCGGTCGGCACCCTGGTGCCCCCGCTCCAGCCGGCGCCCGCGAAGACCAAAGGCGCGACGCCTACCCCGGCGCTCGCGCGAAGAGTTGGATCGCGGACCGCGAGCAGCGCGCTGGCCGGCGCTAACCAGGGCTCAGGCGGCACGCCGATGACGGTGGCCTCCGCGATCGCCGGCTTGCTGTGCGTGGGGATAGTGGGGCTGGTGTTCCTGCGACGAAAAGGTGTCCTCGGCAAGAAACCCTCGAGCTGACGCACCCGTTCTCTAGCGAGCGGCCAGGAATCCGACCCGGTCCCGCACCTGCCTCATGGTTTCGCTGGCCACGGCGCGAGCGCGGGCGGCGCCTTCGGCCAGCAGCCGGTCAAGCTCTGCCTCCTCGGCCAGCATCTTCTCAGTGCGCTCCCTGATCGGCGCGAGCGCGTCAACAATGACCTCGGCCAGCTCCTTCTTGAACGTGCCGTACCCGACTCCCGCGTATCGTTCCTCAAGCTCGGCCACGCTCGACCCGCTGAGTGCCGTGTAGATCCGCAGCAGGTTCGTGACGCCTGGCTTGTTCACTTCGTCGAACTTGACCTCAGAGCCCGGGTCCGTGACCGCCCGCCCGATTTTCTTGCGGATCGACGCGGGGTCCTCGAGAACGTCGATTATGCCCTGCGGAGAGGACGCCGACTTGCTCATCTTCGCCGAAGGGTCCTGAAGGTCGGTGATCTTGGCTACATCCTTGACGATGTACGGGCCAGGGACCACGAAGGTCCGGCCGTACCTGTGATTGAAGCGCTGGGCCAGGTCCCTGGTCAGTTCCAGATGCTGGCGCTGATCCTCGCCAACCGGCACCTGATCGCTCTGGTACAGGACGATGTCGGCGGCCTGCAGGATCGGGTAAGTGAACAGGCCGACACTCGCCTGATCTGACCCCGACTTCTGCGATTTGTCCTTGAACTGGGTCATTCGGCTCGCCTCGCCGAAACCGGTCAGGCAGCTCATGATCCAGCCAAGCTCCGCGTGCTCGGGTACCTGACTCTGGACGAAGACCGTGCACCGGCTTGGATCAAGACCGGCGGCGAACAGCTGAGCCGCGGCGATCCTGGTCCGGTGCCGGAGCAGCGCGGGATCCTGCGGAACCGTAATCGCGTGCAGGTCGACGACGCAATAGAAAGCGTCGTAGGTCTCCTGTAGCGTCACCCATTGACGGACCGCGCCAAGATAATTCCCGAGATGAAAGGAGTCAGCGGTCGGCTGGATGCCGGACAGTACACGGGGCCTGGACATGCGGGCATTCTAGTGGCACTCCCGGCGCGCCCCCGCCGCTAGCCAGGCGACCCGTTACCAGCCAGCACCGGCACGATCTCGGGCGCCCCGAGCCTGATCGCATCCGCGTCGGTGTCGGAGTCGGCCTCCTGCGACTTACGCTCGGCCGCGACCTCGGCGCGGTAGTTCTCGACCTCCCGAGCCACCTGCCGCGGTCGCCACTTCATCGGCCCGGTCATCAATTCGGCGACCTCTTCTGCCGCTTGCACCCCGCGGTCCCACGTCTCGATGGAGATATGTGTCCGCCGGGCGAGCACGTCGTTCAGGTGCCGCGCGCCCTCGTGAGTCACCGCGTAAACCACCTCAACCCGCAAGTAGTCGTCGGCGGCAGCTAGCGGCTTGCCAAGACCCGGGTCAGCGGCCACCAGTTTAAGCACCTCACCGATCAGCGTGCCGTACCGCCGCAGCAGGTGCTCGATCCTGGCCACATGCAGCCCGGACGACCTGGCCAGCGAGGACCTGGCGTTCCACAGCGCCTGGAACCCGTCGGCCCCGGCGAGCGGAACCTGGTCGGTGCAGGACGGCGGGATCTTCCCGTCAAGGCCGTGCGCGACCGCGTCGACCGCGTCCCTGGCCATCAGCCGGTAGGTCGTGTACTTGCCGCCCGCGATCATGACGAGGCCAGGCACAGGATGCGCCACCGTGTGCTCACGGGACAGCTTGGACGTGGAATCGGACTCCCCGGCCAGCAACGGCCTGAGTCCCGCGTACACGCCCTCCACGTCGTCATGGGTCAACTGCACCGCGAGCACGCGGTTCACCTGGCCGAGGACGTAGTCGATGTCGGCTCTGCTCGCGGCCGGGTGCGCCTTCGACAGCGCCCAGTCGGTGTCAGTAGTCCCGATAATCCAATGCCGGCCCCAGGGAATCACGAAAAGAACGCTCAAAGGCGTCCGCAAAATTATCCCGGTATGAGACTGAATCCGGTCCCGAGGTACCACCAAGTGGACGCCTTTGGAGGCCCGGACATTGATTGACCCGCGCCCTCCGACCATGGCCTGGATCTCGTCCGTCCACACTCCCGTGGCGTTGACCACTTGCTGTGCTCTAATTTGCAGCTCGGTGCCAGTTTCCAGGTCCACCGCCCGCACGCCCGTGACCCGCTCGCCTTCCCGCAGAAAGCCCGTGACCTGGGTACGCGAGGCGACCAGCGCTCCGTAACTAGCCGCGGTTCTGACCAGGTCAATGACATACCTGGCGTCGTCGACCTGTGCGTCCCAGTAGAGCAAAGCTCCGGTAAGTGCCGACTTGCGCAACGCCGGCGCGAGGCGCAAGGCATGGCCCCTGGTGAGCTGCTTGTGCACCGGCAGGCCCCTAACCTGGCCACGGGAGATGCCGAGCAGGTCGTACATGCTGACGCCAGCGCCGATGTAGGCACGCTCCCAGCCGTGATGGGTGAAGGGGAAGAGAAACGAGACCGGCTTGATCAGGTGCGGCGCGATCCGCTGGAGCAGCAGCGCACGCTCGGTCAGCGCCTCCCGCACCAGGCCGATGTCGAGTTGCTCCAGGTAGCGCAGGCCGCCGTGGATAAGCTTGCTCGATCGTGACGAGGTTCCAGAACCGAAGTCCCTGGCCTCGAGCAGACCAGTGGACAGGCCCCTGGTCGCGGCGTCAAGCGCCACCCCTGATCCGACCACTCCCCCGCCGACGACGAGGACCTGGACCTCATCGCGAGCAAGCGCGGCCAGCGCCGAGGCGCGTTCTTCCGGACCCAGCCTGGTAGTTCCGCCTGTTATCACAATCAAAAGCTACCCGGCCGAGTGAAGGTATAGTCCGGGGGACGACCCCGGACCCCCCGCAGGCCGGCGCGCAGTATTAGCCCGGGGGGGACGACCCCCCGGACCCCCCGAGGGCCGGCGCGCAGTATTAGCCCGGGGGGACGACCCCCCGGACCCCCCGAGGGCCGGCGCGCAGTATTAGCCCGGGGGGACGACCCCCCGGACCCCCCGAGGGCCGGCGCGCTTCAGGGCGCCGTCTTCCCTCGTCGCTCGCGCTTCGCGCTTTGCTCCTCAGTCCAGACGGCGCCGCGCGCCGGCGGTCTCGGCCGGGTTACCCCCAGACTCCCGCTAGCGGGCCGGGCCTGGTGAGGTTACTGAGGCGGCGGTCCAGGCTGGGGCCGAGGCCGGGGTTACCGTGACCTCGACGCGCTGGAACTCTTTGAGGTCTGAGTAGCCCGAGGTGGCCATCGTGCGTCTGAGCGCGCCCATCAGGTTCATGGAGCCATCGGCCACGGTTGACGGGCCGTGCAAGATCTGCTCCAGCGTGCCTATTGTGCCGACCTTGAGCCGGTCGCCGCGCGGCAGTTCGGGATGGTGCGCCTCGCTACCCCAGTGATAGCCACGGCCAGGGGCCTCGGTCGCCTTGGCGATCGGCGAGCCGATCATGACCGCGTCGGCGCCAAGCGCGAGCGCCTTGGCGATGTCGCCGCTGCGGGTCATCCCGCCATCGGCGATCACGTGAACGTACCGGCCGCCCGATTCGTCCAGGTATTCCCGCCTGGCAGCGGCCACGTCCGCCACGGCGGTCGCCATCGGCACCTTCACCCCGAGCACCGCCGCGGTTGTCTGCCCCGAGCCGCCGCCGAAGCCGACGAGCACTCCGGCCGCCCCGGTCCGCATCAGGTGCAGTGCGGCCGTATAGGTAGCGCAGCCACCCACGATGACGGGGACGTCAAGTTCGTAGATGAGACGCTTCAAGTTGAGCGGCTCGGCCTGGCTCGATACGTGCTCGGCCGAGACCGTAGTCCCCCTGATGACCACGAAGTCAGCGCCGGCGTCGATCACGGCCTTGTGGTAGCGCAGCGTGCGCTGGGGCGAGAGCCGGACGCCGATCGTGACGCCGGCCGCCCGGATCTCCGCGATCCGCTGGCCGACGAGCTCGTCCTTGATCGGCTCGGCGTAAATCTCCTGAAGCCGGCTGACCGCGGCCAGATCGTCGAGCTCGGCCACCTCGGCGAGCAGCGGTTCAGGGTCCTCGTACCTCGTCCAGACGCCCTCGATGTCGAGCACGGGCAGCCCGCCGAGCTGGCCGAGCAACACCGCCATCCGGGGTGAGACCACGCTGTCCATCGGCGCGGTTACCAGCGGCAACTCGAACCGGTAGGCATCGATCTGCCACGCGATCGAGACATCTTCAGGCCGTCTGGTCCGGCGCGAGGGAACGATGCCGATCTCGTCGAGTGCGTAGGCACGACGCCCACTCTTGCCACGGCCGATCTCTACTTGAGTCACCGCATAATTCTGCCAGCAAGCACCACAGGCTCACGCCCGGCTCGCTTACGGGACCCGCGTGCTGTAATTCGGCGCCTCGGTGACCATGTGGATATCGTGCGGGTGGCTTTCCATCAGGCCTGCACTCGTGATCTGGATGAACCTCGCCGCCTGGAGGTCGGTGATCGTCCTGGCACCGCAATAGCCCATGGCGGCGCGCAGGCCGCCGGTCAGCTGGCCGACGACAGCGGCGAGTGCTCCCCGGTAAGGTACCCGGCCTTCCACGCCCTCAGGGACCAGCTTGTCCTCGCGCAGGACGTCGTCCTGGAAATACCTGTCCTTGGAGTAGGACTGGCCCCGTTCCCTGTTCCGCATCGCTCCCATCGAGCCCATGCCCCGGTACAGCTTGAACTGCTCGCCGCCGATCATGACCATCTCGCCCGGCGCTTCCTCGCAGCCGGCGAGCAAGCTGCCGAGCATGACGGTATCGGCCCCGGCCGCGATCGCCTTGGCGATGTCGCCGGAAAACTGAATGCCGCCATCGCCGATCACCGGGATGCCCGCGGGCCTGGCCGCCAGCGACGCCTCGTAGATCGCGGTCACCTGCGGCACTCCGACCCCGGCCACTACCCGCGTCGTGCAGATCGAGCCAGGCCCCACTCCGACCTTGACCGCGTCGGCCCCAGCGTCAATGAGCGCCTGCGCGCCCGCACGGGTCGCCACGTTGCCGCCGATGATCTCGACCCTGGTATTGGCCTTGAGCTGGGCGATCATCTCAAGGACGGCCTGGGAATGCCCGTGCGCGGTGTCCACTACGAGTACGTCGGCTCCGGCGTCGACCAGGGCCTGGGCGCGCCGCTTGGCGTCAGCGCCAACGCCAACCGCGGCGCCCGTCATGAGCCGGCCGTGCTCGTCCTTAGTCGCGTGGGGGAACTTCTCGCTCTTGGTGTAGTCCTTGACCGTGATCAGCCCGCGCAGTAGTCCCTGGGCGTCGACCAAAGGCAGTTTCTCGACCTTGTTGGCGGACAGCAGCTTGAGCGCCTGCTCACGTGACACCCCGACCGACGCGGTGATCAGCGGCATCGCGGTCATGACCTCGCCGACGCGCTTGCTGTGATCCTGCTCGAACCTGATATCCCTGTTCGTGATGATGCCGAGCAGCACGCCCTCTTCGGACACGACGGGAACGCCGGAGATGCGGTACCTGGCGCAGAGTTCTTCGACTTCGGCGATGGTGGCTTCAGGACCGCAGGTCACCGGGTTGGTGATCATACCGGCCTCAGACCGCTTGACGATATCGACGCCCCTGGCCTGGTCCTCGACCGACAGGTTGCGATGCAGCACGCCGAGGCCGCCCTGGCGCGCCATCGCGACCGCCATCGTGGCCTCGGTCACCGTGTCCATCGCCGAGGACAGCAATGGCAACCGAAGCGTAATGCCGCCCCTGGTCAGCCTGGCGGTGGTGTCGGCTTCACTCGGCAGCAACTCGGAGTGCGCAGGCAGCAACAGCACGTCGTCGAAGGTCAGTGCGGGCGGCCCGAATTTCGCGTCGTCGATCATTTCTCTCCGTGCCTGTTCGTCCCGTGCTTGCGGTACATCTTAGTAAGCCGCAGACCCGCGGCGGGCCGCCGGAACCCAGCACCGGGGAGATGCGAGATGCTCGACGAGACACTCGGCTTCCTGCGCTGCCCGCAGTGCCGCGCTGGCGGGACCCTTTCCCGGCACGAGAACGTGCTGCGCTGTGACGCCGGGCACTCCTTCGACATCGCCAGGCCGGGCTATGTCAGCTTGCTCCCGGCCGGCGCAGCTAAGAATTCGGGTGACACGAGCGCGATGGTCCAGGCCAGGAAGGCCTTCCTCGATGCCGGGCACTTCGCCGGTCTCGCCGCCGCTCTCGCCGGTCTCGCCGCCGGGCTGGCACCACCGGGCGGCACGGGCTGCGTGGTCGAGGTGGGCGCCGGGACGGGGTATTACCTCGGGGCAGTACTCGACGAGCTGCCTTCGCGGACCGGGCTCGCCCTGGACATCTCCAAGAGCGCCCTGCGTCTCGCGGCCCGCGCGCATCGGCGAGCCTGCGCCGTCGGAGCCGACGCCTGGCGGCCCCTCCCCGTTCGAGACTCAGCCGCCGACCTCGTGCTTAACGTGTTCGCCCCGCGCGCTGCGGCCGAGTCACGCCGGATCTTGCGCCCCGAAGGACGGCTGCTCGTGGTAACTCCAGGCCCCGCCCATCTCGCCGAGCTCACCGGACCGCTCGGCCTGCTCGCGGTCGATGGCAGGAAAGAGGAAAGGCTGACCAGCAAGCTCAGCCCCTACTTCACGCCGCACTCGACACAGGAGTACCTGACCACGGTCTCACTCGGCCGCGAATCCGTAGCCGCCCTCGCCGCCATGGGCCCGAGTTCGTGGCACACCAACCCCGAGGTACTCGCGGCCAGGATCGGCCTGCTGCCAGAACCGGTCACGGTGACGATCGCCGTCCAGCTGGACAGCTACCAGCCCAGAGGCACCAAACCCCCATAATGCATGATCAACCGCGGGAATGGCCCAGGGGAGCTTCAGCGGACAGCCTTTTGTGGAATCCTCCGATGCCATTCGGGGATTCCACAATCATGGCGGGATTCTGCCGATCCCGCGACTGCACACACCAGTTCCGCACATTCTCCCGTCCCGTCAGGTATAGGTCAGTCCCGGTAACGGAACCCGAGATCGAGTGTCCTAGCGCCAGTGCCGCCAGCCTCGGCTCGCAGCAGCATCTATGGGTCATCCTTGCTGCTCCGCCAGGCCGACCTACCGCAACCGTGGCCCAGCGATGTTGTTCCCGCGACAACGATGGCCCATCGTTGCGGTTGCGCGCCCCTGCCGTGCAGCATCGGTGGGACATCGTTGCTGTCAGCCGAACTGAAATGCCCGGTTCGGCCGAGGGCAACCGCTAAGACAGCTCCGGGCCGGGATCCGCGTACGAATCCCGGCCCGGACTGAAGGAACGGTACTAGTGGGTGTGGCCGTGACCGCCGTGGCTGTGGCCGTGACCATTCTCGGCGGCTTCCTTTTCCGGCTTGTCGGTCACCAGCGCCTCGGTGGTGAGCAGCATGCCGGCGATGGAGGCCGCGTTCTGGACGGCTGACCTGGTCACCTTGACCGGGTCGATGACGCCCTGGGCCATCAGGTCGCCGTACTCGCCGGTTTCGGCGTTGTAGCCGTGGCCAGCGGGCAGGTCGGCGATGGCGGCGATAACGACGCCGCCTTCGGCGCCCGCGTTGAGCGCGATCCAGCGGGCAGGCTCAAGCAGTGCTCGCCTGACCACGCCGACGCCGGTGGCCTCATCGCCGGTCAGGCCGAGGTCGCCGAGCTCGCCCGAAGCGTGGACCAGCGCGCTGCCGCCGCCCGCGATGATGCCTTCCTCGATCGCGGCCCGAGTAGCCGAGATGGCGTCCTCAAGGCGGTGCTTCTTCTCCTTGAGTTCGACCTCGGTCGCGGCGCCGGCCCGAAGGACGGCCACGCCACCGGACAACTTGGCCACGCGCTCCTGGAGCTTCTCCTTGTCCCAGTCCGAGCTGGAGTCCTCGATCTCGGCCTTGAGCTGCCTGATCCGGTCGCTGATCGCGTCCTGCTCGCCCGCGCCGTCGATGAGCGTCGTCGTGTCCTTGGTGACGACGATCCGGCGGGCCTTGCCAAGCTGGTCGAGTTCGGTCAGCTCGAGCTTCAGGCCGATCTCCTCGGCGATGACCTCACCGCCGGTCAGGATCGCGATGTCCTCCAGCATGGCCTTGCGCCGGTCACCGAACCCTGGGGCCTTGACCGCGACCACGTTGAGCAGGCCGCGGATCTTGTTCACGACCAGGGTTGACAGCGCTTCGCCGTCCACGTCCTCGGCAACGATCAGCATCGGCTTGCGGACCTGCGCTACCTTCTCGAGCAGCGGCAGGAGGTCGACCATGTTCGAGATCTTGCTGTTGTGCAGCAGGACGTAGGCGTCGTCGAGCACCGCCTCCATCCGGTCCTGATCGCTGATGAAGTAGGCGGAGATGTAGCCCTTGTCGAACTGAAGGCCCTCGGTGAACTCGAGCTCAAGGCCCATAGTCGGGGATTCGTCGACGGTGATCACGCCGTCCTTGCCGACCTTGTCGAAGGCATCGGCGATAATCGCGCCGACCTTCGCGTCCTGCGCCGAGATCGTCGCCACGTTGGCGATCTCGCTGCGCTCCTCAACTTCGCGCGCGCTCTTAAGCAGGCTCTCCGACACGGCCGCCGCAGCGGCGTCAATGCCCCGCTTCAGCTCCATCGGGTTCGCGCCGGCGGTGACGCTGCGCAGTCCTTCGTGCACCATCGCCTGGGCCAGCACGGTCGCGGTCGTGGTGCCGTCACCTGCTACGTCGTTGGTCTTGGTAGCGACTTCCTTGGCGAGCTGGGCACCCAGGTTCTCCTGAGCGTTCTCAAGCTCGATCTCACGCGCGACGGTAACGCCGTCGTTCGTGATCGTGGGGGCGCCCCACTTCTTGTCAATGACAACGTTGCGGCCCTTAGGACCGAGTGTCACCTTGACGGCGTCGGCGAGCTTGTCCACACCACGCTCAAGCGCCCGTCGCGCGTCCTCGTCGAAATCCAGGCTCTTGGCCATGCAGCACCTCGGCTGATCGTCTCTGATGGTCTGTATTGTCTGGTCATAACGCCGCCCCGCTGGCCCTTCCGGCATGCACTTCATGCCGCCGGAGAGCAGGAGCCAGGCGGGGCGGCGTCAGGAACGAATACCTTGCTTACTTCTCGATAACGGCGAGCACGTCACGGGCCGAGAGCACCAGGTACTCCTCGCCCGCGTACTTCACTTCCGTGCCGCCGTACTTGCTGTAGAGCACGACATCGCCAACCTTGACGTCCATAGGAACGCGCTTGGCGCCAGCGTCGTCGAACCGGCCTGGTCCAACGGCGATGACTTCGCCCTCCTGCGGCTTCTCCTTGGCGGTGTCCGGGATAACCAACCCGGATGCGGTCGTCTGCTCAGCATCGAGCGGGCGTACAACGATCCGGTCTTCAAGCGGTTTGATAACAACCTTGGTGGCGGTCGTCACGATCTGACCTCCCCCTCACGGAAAGGGCTAGCTCTGTTTTCCCAGAGCATTGGTTACTAGAGAGGCGACCATGGGGCCTGCCGTCGCGGGTGCCAGACCATCCTCGTCGCGTTAGCACTCTACACCATCGAGTGCCAATCCCGCACACTAGCCCGGCAGACTGCCTTCGTCAAATCCGCGCCGCCGAAGTCGGCGACCCAGAAGCGACAGACCAGGCTGAAGCAGTTGGGCCGACGCCAGCTAGGGTGCATCGCATGGACGACGCGAACAAAACCGCTGCTTCCGGCTCGACCGTCGATAAAGCCGCCGCGCAGTACGCACGGCGGGCGAAGTCGTTCGGAGCGGCCGCCGCTCAGTATGCGGAACATCGCCCTGACTATTCATTCGAAGCCATTAAGTGGGTACTGACCCCGGTCACCGACCGGATCACTGAAGGCCAGGCCATCGACCTGCTCGACCTAGGCGCCGGCACCGGCAAGCTGACAGCGCAGCTCGCGGGCCTGCGGCTGGCCGCCGCCAAGCCGGTCGTGATCGCCGTCGAGCCGGACGCTGACATGATCGCCGAGCTGCGCAGGCGGCTACCTGACGTGAGGGCCATCGAAGGCAAGGCCGAGGAGATACCGCTACCTGACGCCTCGGTCGATGCCGTGCTCGCCGGGCAGGCGGCGCACTGGTTCGATCTTGACCGTGCGCTTCCTGAGATGGCGCGGGTACTGCGGCCCGGCGGGGTACTGGGCGGCTTGTGGAACGCCGACGACAACACGGTCAGCTGGGTCGCTGGCCTGCACGAGGCGAGCGGCCGTCGCACGGTCGTGCCCATCGGCGGCGAAGAACGCGACGACGAAGGCATGACCGGCTGGCTCAACCAGGCAGGCGAGGGCCTGTTCGGCCCGGCCAAGGACTCGGAGTTCGCGCACAGTCAGACCAGGACCGCCGATTCGCTTGTCGCCACGCTCAGGACGCACTCAGCGTTCCTGATCATGGAGCCAGCAGAGCGCGACACTGTGCTCGGCCAGGTAGGCGCCTACCTGGCGGCAACGCCGGAAACCGCGTCCGGCGAATTCCGGCTGCCAATGACCACCCTCGCCCTCCGCGCGGTCCGCCTCTAACTGCTTTTCAGCCGCCAAATTTCCCCGCCCCGCCGCTTACGTTCGCCCCCGTGACTCCCTGGCCACCCCGAGGTGCCGGTCAGGCCGCGAGGACGGCGGTAACAGGCAGGCCAGAGTCAGCGGCGAAGTCGACCGGGGACGGCGGGGCGCCGGCGGCGAGCAAGTCGGACCCGAGCGTAGCCACCATCGCCCCGTTGTCGGTGCACAATCCCGGACGAGGCACCCGCAGCGTGATCCCGGCCGCTTCGCAGCGCCGTGCCGCCAGTTCCCGCAACCGGGAGTTGGCCGCTACCCCGCCGCTGATCACCAGGTGGTCAACGCCCTGAGTCCGGCACGCGTCGACGGCCTTCCTGGTCAGCACGTCGGCCACCGCCTCCTGGAACGAGGCCGCGACGTCGGCGACCGGCACGGCGAGCCCGGCCGCCTCGCGCGCCTCGACCCACCTGGCCACGGCGGTCTTCAGCCCGGAGAACGAGAAGTCCGAAGTACCGTCGGCGTACTTTGACCTCGGGAAGGCGATCGCCCGAGGGTCGCCGGCGTTCGCGGCGGCGTCAATCGGCGGCCCGCCGGGGAAGGGCAGCCCGAGCAGCCTGGCGACCTTGTCGTAGGCCTCACCGGCGGCGTCATCGATGGTCGCGCCGAGCGGGATCACGTCACTGGTCAGCTCGCGGACGAGCAGCAGCGACGAGTGACCGCCACTGACGAGCAGCGCGACAGCGGGCGCCGGAAGCGGGCCGTGCTCAAGCTGGTCGACGGCAATGTGCGCGGCGAGGTGATTGACGCCGTAAAGCGGCTTGCCGAGCGCCAGCGCGTAAGCCTTGGCGGCACAGACGCCGACTAGCAGCGCGCCCGCCAGCCCAGGCCCGGCCGTGACGGCGATCGCGTCGACCTGACCGAGAGTGACCCCGGCGGTCCCGAGGGCACTGGTCACCGAGGGAACCATGGCTTCCAGATGCGCCCGGCTCGCCACCTCGGGCACGACCCCGCCGAAGCGCGCGTGCTCGGCAACGCTTGACGCGATCACATCGGCCAGCAATTCGTGGCCGCGCACCAGGCCGACGCCCGTCTCGTCACACGACGACTCGATCCCGAGCACGAGGGGCTTCGCCGAAGATGTCATGGCCGCGACTCCAGCAGCCCCATACCGGTTCCCAGCCGGGCCGGCCAGCCCGAGCCGCAGGCACCCCGCACCTCAGCACCCCGCACCTTGGCGCTCATCGCCGCTCCGCGTCAGGGAGGTCGCGGCGCATGACCAGGGCGTCGGCACCAGAGGGCTGGTAGTAACCGCGCCTGATGCCGATCTCGGTGAAGCCGTAGCGGCGGTAGAGGTCCTGTGCCCGGGTGTTGTCGGTGCGGACCTCGAGGAAAACCTCCTGGCAACCGCGCCGCCTGGCCTCCGTGAGCAGCGCCTCGAGCAAGGCCGAACCTATCCCGTGCCCCCAGCGGCCAGTCGCGACGGCGACGGTAACTACATCGGCCTGGCTGCCGGCGCCGAGCAGGCCCGCGTAGCCGACGAGCTCATCGTTGTCGTGAGCGACCAGGTAGTGCCTGCTCGCCGGCTGCTGTCCGAGCTCGCCCCGCAGCATCTCGGTAGTCCAGGCTTCGTCGCCGAATACCGACCGCTCGAGCTCGACCACCGAAGGGAGATCGTCTGGCGTCATCTGGCGCAGCGCCACGCTCACCTCGTCACTACCTTCGCGGCCGGCCCCGCCGGGGTAACCCGCTTGGGTTTGCCAGGCTCCCTGGCGTCCGGTCGGCGCAGGTACAGAGGCTCGGGTGGATCAGGAGCAACTCCGCTGGCCATCCGGCCGGCAACCATCGCCGCCAGCTCCGCCGCGTCAGGATACCTGGGCTCGATCAGCTCGACCTGGTCACCGGGCACGGACAGCCCGCCGATCTCGGCGTACAGCATCGCGCCGTCCCCGGCCATCGGGTATCCGGCAGGCAACCCGGCGGGCGAGCCTACCGCGAGCGGGGACAGCCGTTCACCTGACTTTGAGTACCTGGCCCAGTACACCTCCCTGCGCCTGGCGTCTGTCGCCACGATGAACTCGCCGCCAGCGATTCGGCCGGCCTGCGCCGCCATGACATCAAGCGTGCAGAGGCCGTAGACCGGCAAGTGAAGGGCACTGCCGAGGACCTGGGCGGTCATCACGCCCGCGCGAAGCCCGGTGTAGGGGCCAGGTCCGGTCCCGACCCCGATCGCGGTCAGGTCACCAGCCGTGACCCCGGCCGCGGCGAGTGCCTTCGCGATCGCCGGGGCGAGCAGTTCACCGTGCCGGCGAGAGTCGACCACCGACTCCCGCGCGACCACTTCGCTGCCGTCATGGAGCGCGACGGTCACCGCGGGCGTCGCGGTGTCGAAGGCGAGGACTAGCACGATGTACCAGCGTAGTCACCCGCCGGACTCCGCTCGTACGCCTCAGCTCGTAGCTGGCTGGGCCTTCACTACGGTGAGGGCCGCTTGGGCGGCTCCGAGAACGTCCGCCTGAAGCTCGCTGATCGAGACCGGGCCGAAGCCAGCGCTGGCGGTCGCCCACAAGCTCGTGGTGATCAGGACGTTGTGCCACCTGGCGACCACAGTCGCGCGGTCCTGCTTGGGACCGGCGTGATAGACCTGCACGGCGCTGAGCGCCTCGTTGCCGAGAGCGACCGGCGTGACCTTCGCCGGAGGCTCAGGCGTGTTCTTGGGCGGCTGCACGAACATCTGCTTGGTCTGGGCGAAGGTGTAGGTCGCGTAGCTAGTCGCGCTGCCGTTGCCAGGCGCGATGAGACTCGGGACATAAGCGGCGATGGTGATGTCGAGCACGCGGAACGTTGGCTTGGAATCGAACTGGTACGTGCACTCGCTCTTGCCGCTGCCGCTCGAGGACTGCACTCCCTTAGTCGGAGTGCCGCCCACGTACTGATTAACCGCCGACGCCGTAAGTACCTTGCACGTGTCAGGCACCGTGCTGTACTCACCCTTCTGCAGGGCGGTGACATACGAGTGCGGGGCCGGGCTCGGCCTGCTCACGTAGTACCCGACTCCGGCCAGGATGACCACGATCACAGCGACAACGCCCCCGCCGACCAGCCTGCGCCTTGACCGCCTGCGGCGGGTTTCCGCCGCCCGGCTGCGGCGCCGTGAAGGCACGCTGCGAACCGGACGGGGACCCAGGTCAAAGTCGTCGTCAGGTGACTCAACGGGCGCGGGCGCGGGCGCGGCTGGCTCGGCCGCTCGATGACGGCGGGCCTGCAATCGGCTCTATGCCCACAGGACCGGCCCAGGGCGGCGCCTCATCGTCCTGGTCAGGGGCGTCAAGCAGCTGCCAGCCGCTGTTACGAGACTCGGGCGGAGTTCTCAGCCGGCCCCGGCCAGGGTTATCAGGCTGGCGTGGCGGGTAACCCTGCTCAGTCACTGCGCCTCCTGCCAGGCATCCGGCTCGACAAGGCCGCAGTTTAGTCTGGCCAGCCAAGGCCATAGTGACAGATCAGAACAATTAGGCGCCGATTCGCTTACGGGCTCACGCCGAAAGCCTCGCGCCCCTGCCCCGTGGCGCCTTCCCTTTAGAGGGCGAGGGCAGACGGGTGGTGCTTGACTGCCACGGGGGCTGGCGGGGCGCCGATCCCGCTTGCGGCAGCCGCCCTGGACGACCCGCAGGGCCGGCAATTCGCCCGCGCCGGCCCGCCGCCGGGCCTGCGAGCCGCCGCGGCAGCCGCGAACTGGCCGGCAGCACCGGCGAACCGGACATTTCAGCTCAGCTCACCGCAACGATGGCCCAGCGATGCTGTCCGGCAGGGGCGGGAACCGCATCTATGGGCCATCGTTGCTGCGGCAACGACATCCATGGGCCACGGGTGCGTTTCTGGTGGAGTGAGGCGGGTCCGGGACGGTCTTGCCCGAGCACCGGGGGCACTTCGGGGTCGTTATTACGACCGCGGGGTGCCCCCGGTGTCAGCGGCCGGGGCGGCGGGCTGCCCTGGATGCCGGGAATGCCGGTGGAAGCTGAGGCGGGAAGGGCTGCAGGACCAGTTCCGTCCGGGCCACGCCGAGGAGTCGACCGGAACTCACTCCCACGGAAACGCACCCGTGGGCCATCGTTGTGGCCGGGCGCACCGGCTCCGGATCTGCTGTGCGGCCGGTGTTTCCTGTGCGGCTGGAGTGGCCGGTGAGACCCGGCCCCTAGCCCGGGTTTCCACGACCATGGCCCGGGCTCACTCCGAACAAGAGGCGTCCGTAACAAGCTGAAGCTCGCCGGCCAAACCTGTCCAGCGGCCGCCATGACCAGCGATGGTCACCAGTCTTGGATCGTCGTCTGGCTGGTCAGCCCCGATCCCTCCGACCAGGCTGATCGTGATCCGCAGGTAACCGGCGGCGAGGGGCTCGACGAGGCCTTCGCCCCACTCGACGACCGTAACGGCATGATCGATGTCGGCGTCCAGATCAAGATCATCTACTTCAAGCTGGCTGCCGAGGCGGTAGGCGTCGGCGTGCACCAGATCGGGGCCGCCAGTCAGCGACGGGTGTACTCGCGCGATCACGAAGGTAGGCGAGGTGACCGGGCCGCGCACGGAAAGCCCGGCCCCGATTCCCTGGACAAGAGTGGTCTTGCCCGCGCCGAGCGGCCCGGTGAGCACGACAAGGTCGCCCGCCCTGAGCAACCCGGCCAGCCTGGTCCCGAGCTCGCGCATCCGATTCGCGCCCGGCACGAGCACCCGCGCTTCAGTCATCTAGAGCACCTGGTGCTCTCCGAGCGGTCGCGGCGGCTGGAGCGGCTGGAGTACTTGGGGCGTCAGGCATCGCGCAGGTACTTGACCATGGATCTGGTTACCAGCGCGGCTAGGGCGGCGTTGACTTCCTCTGGGCGCTCGAGTATGAGCACGTGACCGGCGCCGGCGATGCTGACCAGATCGGCGTCTTTGATCGAGGCGGCGAGCTCATCGGACATCGCGGGGTCAACGATGCGGTCCTTGTCTCCGACCAGGACGAGCACGGGGACATTTCCCAGCACCTTAAGGGCGTGCCTTTTTTCATGCCCGATAAGGGCGACGTAGAAATCGGCGATCACGTCGATGGGAGTCGCGCGGATCACGCGTTCAAGGAAGTCGACGACGGTCGGGCTCACCTTGGAGTCGCCGAAGGCCAGGTGCCTGGTGGCGAGGAACGCGATATCGCCGACCGAGTGCCTGCCCCGTTCGACGACGCCGGCGATACGCCCCTTGGACGCACCGGTCATCATCGAGGGCATCGCCATCCTGACCGCCGGGCGCAGCACCGCGGGCAACCAGGGCAGCGGGTCGACCAGGCCTCCCGTTGTCGCGATCAGGGCCACGCCGATGACCCGGCTGCCGAACATCTCGGGTTCCTGATCGGCGAGCGCCATGATCGTCATGCCGCCCATCGAATGGCCGACGAGGATCACCGGCGCGTCGCCCGGCGCCACGGCTTCAATCACCGCGTGCAGGTCGGCGCCGAGCTGGTCGATGCTCACGAGTTCAGGGTCGGAGCGCCCGGAACGGCCGTGGCTGCGGTGGTCAAGGAAAGCGCACCGGTAACGGTGCTCGAAACCGGCCCGCTGGTAGTACCAGACATCGGAGTTCAGCGCGTACCCGTGGCAGAAGATGATGGTGGCCGGAGCGCTGGCCGGTCCGGTTACCTGCACGTGCAGCGGGAGACCGTCGTCCGCGAGCACGGTCAGCTCTTCGCCGAGTTCGCCGCCGAAGGCCTCGTCCGCCGCCGGATCAGGTCCGAGCTTGATGCGGCCGACGGCGACCTTCTCCGCGATCACTACGGCTCCGGCGCCGGCCGCGATCGCACCAGCCGCGAGCCCAGCCAGCCCGGTGAGCCGCCACCAGCTGACCATCAGACCTCCAGTCCCCCCGCGACCTCAGCGACAGCCACGTCATTGCCCGTGAGGTCGGTCCGCGAAGGTCCCGCCAGCGAGCCTGCGAGGGCGGTCTGAACGGCCACGGTCTCCGCTTCGGTTACCCCAGAGTAGCTTCTCGGGATCTTGCTAGTAAACCGGGTCACAATGTCATAAGAGAGGGTGTCAAGCAGGTCAGCCCACTCCTGCGCGGTCGGCTCGCCGTGATCGCCTGGCCCGAACAGTATGACCTCATCGCCTGCTTCGACCGGTACCTCGTGCGCGTCGACGACGCACTGATTCATGCAGACGGTGCCGCTGATCGTCATCCTGGTGCCCCTGATGAATACTTGGGCGGTGTTCCTGCCCGAGCGCGGGATGCCCTCGTTATAGCCGAGCGGTATAAGCCCGAGCGCGGTCGGCGCGGTCGTCACGTACCTGTGGCCGTAGGAAACGCCTGTTCCTCCTGGAACCCTTTTCGACTGGACCAGGTGCGTGCGCACGGTCATCGCCGGCCTTAGCCACCCGGGAGGCCCGCCGGGCAACGTGCAAAGGCCGCTCACCCCGCCGCCGGGGCGGACCAGGTCGAACCAGGTATCTGGCCTGGTCAGCAGCGCCGGGGTGTTAGCCAGGTGCCTGACCGCCTGCCGGACTCCCAGCCGGTGCGCCTGGGCAAGGGCCTCGCCGAACGCGGCGAGCTGCTGGTCGACAGAAGGGTGCCCTGGGATGTCGGCACAGGCGAGATGCGACCAGAGGCCGACGATCTCGCAGCGGCCCTCCGCCTGCTCGGCCATCGCCGCGGCGAGCAGCTCAGGCCAGTCCCGAAGAGTGGCCCCGCCCCGGCTCATGCCGGTGTCGGCCTTCAGGTGCAGGCGCGCCGGGCGCCCCGTCTCCGCCGCGGCGGCAGCGATCTTGCGGACCAGGCTGGCCGTGCCCGCGCTGAGGTCGACACCGAGCGCGATCGCGTCCTTGTGAGCCGCGTCCGGCGCGGCCAGCAGGCAGAGCACGGGGACGGACACGCCCGCCTTGCGCAGGGCAACCGCCTCGGCGATATGGCCGACACCGAGCCAGGTAGCGCCGCCCGCCAGCGCGGCGGCGGCGGTAGGTATGAGCCCGTGACCGTAACCGTCGGACTTGACCACGGCCATGACCGCGGCGCCACTGGCATGGGAGACCAGGGCGGCCACGTTGGCTCTGATTGCGGCCAGGTCGACTATCGCCTCTGAGTGACCGTCCATGGCGATAAGTCTGCCAGCAGCGGAGATCTGATCGAGCCAGAGAACTAGCCAACCAGGTTGCACGGATGCGGGACCGTCGTGGTTAGGTACAGCCATGGTTGATCTCATCCCACGTCAGGTCCTGTTCGGTAACCCAGAACGCGCCGCCCCCCGGCTGTCGCCCGATAGCAAGCGGCTCGCCTGGATCGCGCCGCATAACGGGGTGCTGAATGTCTGGCTGACAGCGGTGGACTCGGGCGGCGGCATTGACCTGCGCGCAGCGGAGGTGGTGACCAACGACACCGAGCGCGGGATAAGGACTCTCGCCTGGGCGCACGATAACCGGCATCTGCTCTATCTCCAGGACACTGGCGGCGATGAAAATTGGCGGCTCTATGATGTTGATCTTGAAACGATGGAGCGCCGCGACCTGACGCCTTTCGACGGCGTCCAGACCCAGCTAGTGGCCATCGAGCCTGGCTTCCCAGATGAGCTCCTGGTCGGGCTTAACAGGGACGACCCTGAACTGCACGACGTGTACCGGCTCAGCCTGGCGACCGGCGAACTGACCAAGGAGGTCGAGAACCCCGGCTACCTGGGCTGGGTCGCCGACTCCGAGTTCGTGGTCAGGGCGACGTTCGAGCCGCTGGAGGACGGCTCGCTGCGGATCCTGGTGCGGGACGACGCGGAGTCCGACTGGCGGTTGCTGCTCGAGGTGCCCGCCGACGACGCGCTCAGCACCGACACGGTCGGGTTCAGCGCGGACGGCAAATCGCTCCTGGTGATTACCTCCCTGGAGGCGGAGACCTCGAGGCTGGTTAGCGTCGACCTGACGACTGGCGCCATGGAGGTGCTCGCGGCCGATCCGGTCTACGACGTGAGCAGCGTGCGGCTGCACCCGATCACCAAGCAGCCTCAGATCGTGACGTTCGCCAAGGACAGGTCCGAGTACCTGGTACTCGACCCGTCGGTGGCCGAGGACCTGGCCGCCATCAGGGCGCTGCATCCCGGCGACCCGGTGTTCTCGAGCGGGGACGTCGCCGACGAGCACTGGGTGATCGCCTTTACCAACGACGCCGGTCCTGTCCACTTCTACGCCTACGACCGGACGACGCGCCACGGGCGGTTCCTCTTCGAGCACCAGCCCAAGTTGTCGCAGTACCAGCTCTCGCACCTGGAGCCGTTCGAGTACCAGGCGAGAGACGGCCTGACCATTCACGGTTACGCCACGTTCCCCGCCGACGGTCCGCGTACCGGGCTCCCGGTAGTGCTCGACGTGCACGGCGGGCCCTGGGTAAGGGACGCGTGGGGCTACCACCCGGAAGCGCAGTGGTTCGCCAACCGCGGCTACCTGTGCCTGATGATCAACTACCGGGGATCGACCGGATACGGCAAGGCGTTCGTGAACGCGGGCGACCGCGAGTGGGGCGCCAAGATGCAGGACGACCTCACCGACGCGGTGAAATACGCGATCGACCAGGGCTGGGCCGACGAGGACAGGATCGCGATCTACGGCGGCTCCTACGGGGGGTACGCGGCCCTGGCCGGAGCGACCTTCACGCCCGACCTGTACCGGTGCGCGGTGGACATAGTCGGGCCTTCCAACCTGAAGACCTTGATCGAGACCATCCCGCCCTACTGGGCCCCGATGGTGGCCCAGTTCCACCGCCGGGTCGGCGATCCAGAGAAGGACGCCGAGTTCCTCTGGTCCCGCTCGCCGCTCTCCCGCGTTGATCAGATCAGGATCCCGCTGCTGATCGCCCAGGGCGCGAATGACCCGCGGGTGAAGCAGGCGGAGTCTGAGCAGATCGTGGCGGCGATGAAGGTGGCCGGGATTGAGTACGAGTACATGCTGTTCCCTGACGAAGGCCACGGTTTCGCCAAGCCGGCGAACCGGATGATCTTCTACGCGGCCGCCGAGAAGTTCCTGGCCCGCTACCTCGGCGGCCGGTCGGAAGATTAACTTTTGACGACGCAGCCCTGGCTTTGACCGACCGCGGGGAAGGCCTTGGCCAGGGCGTCGGCGATGTCGAGTGCGCGGTGCTTGTAGCCGGTCGAGGTGTAGTGGATGCCGTCGTTGATGAACCACTTCGGCTTCGCCTCGGCGGCCCAGTTGAATACCCGCATGTTCGGGTACATCGTGCAGGCCTTGAGCAGCGTCCGGTCCCACCTCGCCATGTTGGCCTCGGCGTAGGGGCCGCTGACCAGGAGTGACCTGACGTTCACCCACATCACCGGCATGCCGTGCGCGGCGGACATCATGTGCTTGATCCGGTACATCAGGCTGTAATTGGACCCGGCCGCCACGTCCGCCGTGTCGTTCGTGCCGAGGGCGAGTACCCAGCAGCCGGTGAAGCCGCTCTTGATGATGTTCCTCACCGCGTTGTAGCCGTTGACCTGGCCGGGCAGCACCTCGACGACCGAGCGGGCACCGGAGACGTCGGTTACCACGGTCTGGACGCCGACGCCTTCGTACCTGGCGGTGATGCGCTGCTTCGCGTTAGGCAGGTAGTCGGCCGAGACCAGGCCGTCCGAGGTCGAGTCGCCAATATGCGCCACGTCCTTGCAGGAGGTCCGCAGCGGGCCTGCGGCCGGTGCCTGCGTCGGCCAGGGCTCGGCCTTGTTTTTGCCCTGGGGTTTGTTAGCGGGCTTCGCTACCGACTTGGTGACCGGGAGCTGCAGGTTGTTCCCTGACGCCAGCACGGAGCCAGGACCGCCGCTTGTGCTGACCGGTCCGTGGACGGCACCGGACAGGCCGGCTGAGGCCAGGACGAGCACGGCGGCTGCTCCGGCGACGGCGGACAGGCCGCTGAAGCTGCTGAGCTGGCTGGCGGCGCGGGTGCCCGCTGGCCTGGTCCACGAACCCGCGCTGCGGAGCTGACCCCAGAGCCTGCCGATCGCGCCATGCCTGATCGGCTCCTCGACGAACCGCCAGGACAGCGCGGCGAGGCCGACAGCGGCGGCGATCTGGAGCACGGCCCGCAGCAAGCTGAACCTGGCGTTGGCCGGGGTCGTCAGCACGATCACGGGATAGTGCCACAGGTAGATGCCGTAGGACCTGGTGCCGATCCAGCGCAGCGGCTTCCAGCCGAGCGCCAGGCCCACCGTGGTGCCGGGCACCGCCGTCGCCGCGACGACCGCGACCGTCGCGACCGAAAGCAAGGCAAGCCCGCCCCGGTAGGCGAAGGCCGAGTACTCGCCGACCCGCCAGATCATCACGCCGATCACGGCGAGGCCGGCGAAGCCAAGTACGTCGAGCGCGATGCGGCCGGCCTTGCCTGGTTTTACCGCCCGTCCGACTGGCCAGGCCAGGGCGACCATGGCACCGATCAGCAGGCCGAAGGCGCGGGTGTCCGTTCCCTCGTAGACCCTGGTCGGATCGACGCCCGGCTGGTAGAGGTGCACCATCAGGAAGACCGAGATCGCGGTCAGGGCCGCCGTCGGCAGGATGAGCCAGCGGGGCGCGGCCTTGCGCTTGGCGCGCAGCAGGAGGAGACCGCCCATCAGCAAAACGGGCCAGAGCAGGTAGAACTGCTCTTCGACCGCCAGCGACCACAAGTGATCGAGCGGCTGCGGCGCCGCGAACCTGGAGAAGTAAGACTGGCTCTCCGCGATGTAGTACCAGTTGCTGAAGTAACCGGCCGCCGCGCCGACCGCGCCGCGCAAGGTGGCCAGCCTGGCCCGGTCGGCGACCGTGACCCAGGCCGTGACGACGGCCAGCATCACGAACAAGGCGGGCAGGAGCCGGCGGCCGGCGGAGCCAGAAATCGCCGAGGCTGATCCCCCTCGGCCCGGCCCATTGCTCGATCAGGAGGCTCGTGATCAGGAAGCCGCTGAGCGTGAAGAACACGCCGACCCCGAGCAAACCGCCAGGCGCCCAGCCGAATCCCTCGTGGTAGGCGATTACGGCGAGTACCGCGATCGCCCGCAGCCCGTCCAGGCCGGGCAGGTACCGCTGACCAGAATCAACGGGCTTCGGCATGTTCCCCCCTCATCGCCCGCCGTCTCGCCCAGTCATGCGAGATCTACGGTCTGCGAGCAGGAAAGAACTACCCGGAGTGAATTAACAACTACGTATCGCGGTTGGCAAACTTTAGGAAGTCGCTATCTGACAATCTGGCCGTTGCTGTGGCCGTTCAGGGGGAACGCCTTCGCCAGGGCCTGGGCGATCAGCTTCGCGCGCATCACGCAGCCCTCCGAGTCGTAGTGCACGCCATCAGACAGAAACCAGCCCGGCTGCGCGACCGCCGCCCAGTCGAAGATTCGCATATTCGGATATCGGTGCAGCGCCTCAACCAGAGCTTCGTTCCAGGCCTGCTCGTTGGCATTCGACCAGGCACCGCTCGGCAGGGTCGTCATCACATTCACCCACATGACCGGCTGGCCATCGGCGGCCGACATCATCTCGTTGATCCGCTGCGCGGCGTCTACCGACGAGCCAATCGAGATGTTAGCCGCGTCGTTGGTGCCGAGCGCGAACACCCAGCAGCCACGGTAACCCTCAGAACGCCAGGCCTGGGCCACGCTGTATCCGTTGACCTGGCCGGGAAGCGTCTCGACGATAGAGCGGCCACCGGAAGCGTCGATCTTCAGGTTCTTGACGCCAACAGCGGTGTACCTGGCCGCGAGGCGCTGCGCCGGGTCAGGAATGTCGTCCGCCGAGACCAGGTCGACCGACGTCGAGTCACCGATATGCGCGACCGACTGGCACGAGGTACGGGTGGTGTTCACGGTCGGAACCTTCGGCTTGTTTGGTGCCTGGACGGGAGCCTTGGCCGGAGCGATCGTGCGCCCGCCGCCGATCGCGGCCGGAAGCCCTGGTGAATCTCCCGATGGCCCGGTGGCCACCTTGGCTACCGCTACTCCGCCTACGACGCCAACGAGCGCCACGCCGATCGTCGCGGCGATGGTCACCAGCGAAGCCGCGGAAGAATTACCTGACCGCTGACTTGCGTGGCGCGGGCTGTGACGCCTGGCAGGCATCAATCACTCCGTTCGACGATAGGCACAGCGGTTTTGTGACGCATTTGCGTGATGCCACTACCCCGGATTGGCGTCCCCATTATAGGAAAACGACTTGGGCATTGTTGCAGTTTCGTGACCTCGGTCACAGGGCCGGGCTGGGCGGGCGGGCCGGGCGGGCGGGCCGGGCCGGGGCCGGCCGTAGGCTGGCGGGCTATGGACCGGCCTCATGTTCTGCTGAGCTGCGCGATGTCGCTTGACGGCTACCTTGACGACGCTAGCGAGCAGCGACTGGTCCTTTCCGGCGCCGCTGACCTTGACCGGGTCGACGAGCTGCGGGCGCGGTCAGACGCGATCCTGGTCGGGGCCGGGACCGTGCGAGCCGACAATCCCCGGCTGCTGCTGCGGTCCGGCGAACGGCGTTCGGCCAGGGTCGCGCGGGGGGCTCCGCCGGATCCGCTGCGGGTCGTGGTCAGCGGGAGCGGCAACCTTGATCCGGCCGCGCGGTTGTTCAGCTCCGGGCCGGCCAGGCCATTGATCTACGTCAGCTCCGGTCGGGTTACCGGAGCTCGGGCGGCGCTCGGCGGCGTGGCCGAGGTTGCGGATGGGGACGAACCGGTTGACCTAACTCGTGTTCTCACTGATCTCGCCCAGCGCGGGGTCGGCCGGCTCATGGTCGAAGGCGGTACTTCGGTGCTGACCGAGTTTCTCGCCGGCGGGCTCGCCGACGAACTTCACCTGGCGATCGCCCCGTTCTTCGTTGGCGACTCCCGCGCGCCCAGGTTCACCGGGGACGGGCGGTTCCCCTGGAGCGCATCGCACCCGGCCAGGCTGATCAACGCCGGCCGGGCGGGCGAGGTCGCGGTGCTGACCTACACGCTGACCTGACGCGGTCCCCTCAGCGCCGCCTCAGGGCTGGTGGACCAGCCTGATCGCGTCGGGAAGCGTCGTCAGGAGGTCGGCGGCGCCGATCGGTGCCTCGCGGGCGGCTAGGCGCCCGGCCAGGCCGTGCAGGAACGCCCCGGCGGCGGCGGCCTCAGCGGCCGGCGTTACCCCCTGGGCGAGCAGCGCGCCCACGATGCCGGACAGCACGTCCCCTGACCCGGCCGTGGCCAGCCACGGGGTCCCGGTCGGGTTGACCAGCACCGGATCGTCAGGATCAGGCGTCGCGACAACCGTGGTCGAGCCCTTGAGAAGTACGGTCACCCCCAAGTCGGCGGCAGCGTGGCGGGCGGACTCCAGCCGACGGGCTTCGACGGCGTCCGGGTCACCCGACGTCAGCCTGGCCAGCTCGCCCGCGTGCGGCGTGATAACTGTCGCCGCGCCGGCCGGGCGCAGCGAAAGCAGGTCGCGGCGGGCGGCGAGCACGGTCAGGCCGTCGGCGTCGATCAGGACTGGCTGCGACGTCGCCAGGACCGCGCGCAGCAATGCGGTCGCTTCCTCGCCGGTACCGAGACCTGGACCCGCGACCCAGGCCTGCACCCGCCCGGCCGACTTGACCGCCGCGCCAGGATCAGCGGGGTCCACGACCGTGAGCACGGCTTCTGGCCAGTGGGCCCTGACCGCGCTCACCGCTTCCGGCGCGGACACGAACCTGACCATTCCGGCCCCGGCGCGGATCGCGCCGCCGACGCTGAGCACCGCCGCGCCCGTGTACTTCTCGCTGCCGGCCAGGACGCCGAGCACGCCCCGCCGGTACTTGTTGGATTCGGCGTCCGGGTGCGGCAACAGCCGGGCAACGTCCGCCGATTGCAGGGCGATGGCGGCCGGGCCGGCGGCTAGGTACGGGCGAAGGCCGATGTCGACTAGCTCGACCGTGCCCGCGTGGCTCGCACCGGGATCGATCAGCAGGCCAGGCTTGATCGCGCCGAACGTGACCGTCACGTCGGCCAGGATGGCCGTCCCCGCAACGACGCCCGTGTCGGCGTCCACGCCGCTTGGCAGGTCCGTCGCGACCACGATCGCGCCATCGGCGGACGCGGTGACGACATTGCCCGCGAGAGTGGCGGCCGGCTCGCGCAGCCCGCCGTGCCCGCCGATGCCGAGAATGCCGTCGATGATCAGGTCCGCGTCAGCGATCGCACTCCCGGCGCCAGGGTCGTCGGCGGTGAGGATAAGACCGCCTGCCTGCCGCAATGCCAGCGCTCCGCCTTCATGCAGCCGAGCACCGACCCGCACCGCTACGGCGCGGGCTCCGCGCCTGGCCAGCCGGGCGGCGGCATAGAGAGCGTCGCCGCCATTGTCGCCGGTGCCGGCGAGTACGACGACGCGCGAACCGTAGACCCGGCCGAGCAGTCCCGCGCAGATGGCGGCGAGCCCGGCTGCGGCTCGCTGCATCAGCGCGCCGTCAGGCACCTCTGCCATCAGAGCCCGCTCGGCGGCCCGAACGTTGGTTACCGCTTGTGCTTGCCTCATCGCCGCTACTCGACGGTGACCGACTTGGCCAGGTTGCGTGGCTGGTCGACGTCGTGGCCCAGGGCATCGGCTAGCTCGCAGGCGAAGACCTGCATCGGCACCACCGCCACCAGGGGCTGGAGCAGCGGGGGCGTGGCCGGCAGTTCGATCAGGGTGTCCGCGTAGGGAGCGACCTTGGCATCACCCCGTTCGGCGAGCACGATCGTGCGGGCACCGCGCGCGCGAATTTCCTGGATGTTGGAAACGATCTTGTCGTGCAGTACCGGCGAATCGGCTGGCGAAGGTACGACGATGACCACAGGGAGGCCAGGCTCGATCAGCGCGATCGGGCCATGCTTGAGCTCGCCGGCCGCGAAGCCCTCGGCGTGCATGTAGGCGAGTTCCTTGAGCTTGAGCGCGCCTTCAAGTGCGACGGGGAAGCCGACGTGGCGGCCGAGGAACAGCACGCAGCGCTCGCCGGCGAGTTCCCTGGCCACGTCCCTGACCGGGCCCATCCGCTCGAGTATCTCTTCGACGGCGTTCGGCATCGCGCGAAGCTGGTCGAGGACAGCGGTGATCTCGCCGGGGAACATGCTGCCCTTGACCTGGGCGAGGTACAAGGCGACCACGTAGCAGGAGATCAGCTGGGTCAGGAAGGCCTTCGTTGAGGCGACCGCGATTTCCGGTCCCGCGTGGGTGAAGACGACCGCATCGCTTTCCCTGGAGATCGAGGAGCCTTTGACATTACAGACAGCAAGCACCCTCGAGTGCTGCTCGCTGGCATGCCGGACAGCCATCAGCGTGTCCAGGGTCTCGCCGGACTGCGAGATCGCGATCACCAGAGTCGACCTGGTCAGGATCGGATCTGAGTACCTGAACTCGCTGGCGAGCTGGACCTCGCAGGGAATCTTGGCCCAGTGCTCGATCGCGTACTTGGCGATCAGGCCGGCGTGGAAGGCCGTGCCGCAGGCGAGGACGACGATCTTGTCGACGCCGCGCAACTCGTCGTCGGAGAGCCGCATCTCGTCGAGTACCAGGCGTCCGTCCCGGTCGACCCGGCCTACGAGGGCCTCGGCGATGGCCTTTGGCTGCTCGGCGATCTCCTTCGCCATGAACCACTTGAAGCCCGCCTTCTCGGCGGCTTCGGCGTCCCAGTCCACGGTGAAGTCCTTGACCACGGCCGGAGAACCGTCGAAGTTGGTGACGTTGACCTCTCCGGCCCGGATTTCGGCGACCTGATTCTGCCCGATTTCTGTGGCTTCTTTGGTAAAGGAGATGAACGCCGCCACGTCGCTGGCGAGGAAGTTCTCACCCTCGCCCCGGCCGACCACGAGGGGTGAGTTGCGGCGGGCACCGACGACCACGTCCGGGTCCCTGGCGTCGACGGCGACGAGCGTGAACGTACCGTCGAGGCGCGGGCAGACCGAGCGCATGGCACCGGCAAGCGGTCCCCCGGCGGCCATCTCGTCCTCCAGAAGATGGGCTACCAGCTCGGTGTCGGTTTCCGAGGTCATCAGGTGACCGCCGGCCTGCAGCTCGTCGCGAAGCTCAGCGTAGTTTTCGATGATCCCGTTATGGACGACGGCCAGGTAGCCGTCGCAATCGGTATGCGGATGAGCATTCGGGTCGGTGGGGGCGCCGTGAGTAGCCCATCGGGTGTGCCCGAGGCCGACCGTGCCAGGCAGCGGCGGGCTCAGTGCTAGCGCCGCGGTGAGGTTGCCGAGTTTGCCTGCCCGCTTGGCCCAGGAGATCTTGCCGTCGGTAAGCACGGCAACCCCGGCTGAGTCGTAGCCGCGGTACTCAAGCCTGCTCAGCCCTTCAAGCACAATCCCGAGAGCCTGACGCTCTCCCGCGTAACCCACGATTCCGCACATGGGTGCCAGGCTATTACGTGCCTGGCGGCCCGCGGCGAGGCGAGCCGGAAACTTGCCGATCCTGGGGGAGGCTCGTGGCCCGCGGGCGCGGGCCGGACGGCGTGCGTCAGCCCGCGTCCCTGACGACGTCAGCGAGACGGTCGGCGACCTGGCGGGCCTGACCGGAGTCGACGGCCTCGACCATGACCCTGACCGCTGGCTCGGTGCCACTCGGCCTCACCAGCACCCGGCCGGAGTCGCCGAGTTCCTTCCGCGCGGCCGCTACCGCGCTGGTCAGCAGGCCAGACTCGGCCGCCTTCGCCTTATCAACGCCATGAACGTTGACGAGCACCTGCGGGTATCTGGTCATGACCTGGGCCAGTTCCGCCAGGGAGCGGCCGCAGGCGGCGGCCGTGGCGAGCAGCTGGAGACTGGTCAGCATGCCGTCGCCGGTGCTCGCATGGTCGAGCATGATGATGTGGCCCGATTGCTCGCCGCCGAGGACGAACTTCCCGTCAAGCATCGCGGCGATCAGGTACCTGTCGCCGACCGGCGTCTCCACCAGATCGATGCCGACTTCCGTCATCGCCCGGCGGAAACCGAGGTTGGCCATCACCGTGGCGACGACCGTGCCGCCGGCCAGGCGGCCTGACTCGTTCAGCGCGAGGGCAAGAATGGCGAGAATCTGGTCACCGTCGATGACCTCGCCGGTCGCGTCGACCGCGAGGCAGCGATCGGCATCGCCGTCGTAGGCGATGCCCGCGTCCGCCCGCTCGCTGATCACGGTTTCGCGGAGCGCGGTCAGGCTGGTAGAACCGCAGCCCGAATTGATATTGATGCCGTCAGGATCCACGCCGATAGCGATCACCTCGGCTCCAGCCAGGCTGAGCAGCCGTGGAGCGAGCTGGTAAGCGGCGCCGTGCGCGCAGTCAACGACGATCCGCCAGCCCCTGAGCGGCCGCTTTGAGTCCGCCTCGCTGGCGTCAGCCCGCAGGCCAACGGTGCCGAGCAGGTGGGCGAGGTAGAGTTCGGCTTCCCCGGCGGCCTCCCTGACCCGGCCGAACCCAGCCGAGGGAACTCCCCACGGGTCCCCGGCCTCCGCGTGCCTGGCCAGCTTGGCCTCGATCTCGTCCTCGACCTCGTCCGGCAGCTTCACGCCACCGCGGGCGAAGAACTTGATGCCGTTGTCGGGAGAAGGGTTGTGACTGGCCGAGAGCATTACCCCGAAATCTGCGCTGAGCAGGTCAGTCAGGTAAGCGATGCCCGGGGTGGGAATGACGCCGAGCCTGACGACGTCGATGCCGCAGCCGGCTAGGCCAGCCACCACCGCCGCTTCCAGAAACTCGCCTGAGGCGCGAGGGTCGCGCCCGACGACGGCGAGCGGCCGCCGCCTGCCCTCAGGCACCTCGGTCACGTCCGCGCCGTCATACCCGAGCACAGAGGCTGCTGCCGCCGCGACTCGCATCGCGAGGCGAGCATCAAGATCGCGCCCCGCGACGCCGCGTACCCCGTCGGTTCCGAACAGCCGACCCATATTTCGCACCCCCGCAGTCACGAATAGGACGCTTTCCGCAGGCCAGGGTAGCGCCCGGCGCCCGCTGCCGATGCTCGCACAGGTGTTTGCCGCACAGGTGTTTGCTGCACAGGTGTTTGCTGCACAGGTGTTTGCCGCACAGGAACGCCGGGCCGCGCTGCCGATGACGTAAGGGTTAGCGCTTGGAGTACTGAGGGGCCTTGCGGGCCTTCTTCAGGCCGGCCTTCTTGCGCTCCTTGATCCTGGCGTCCCTGGTGAGGAAGCCGAGTCGCTTGAGCGCCGGGCGGCTAGAAGGATCGACAAGAATAAGCGCCCTGGCGATGCCGAGCCTGAGAGCGCCGGCCTGCCCGCTGACGCCCCCCCCGCTGATCCTGGAGACCACGTCGAACTGGCCCTCCGCGCCAAGAGTCACGAATGGCTCACTGATCAGCTGCTGGTGCACCTTGTTGGGGAAATACACGTCCATGGTGCGGCCGTTAATCAGCCACTGTCCTGTACCCGGCATCACCCGCACGCGGGCTACCGCCTCCTTGCGACGTCCGGTGCCAAGCGCATGGCCGGTAACTACCGGCTTGCGGGCAGGCGGCTTAGCCTGCCCCGCGGCGGCCTCTCCTGTCTCGGTGGTGTACTCGGACAGGTACTCGCTGCCGTCCGCGTCGTTCTCGTCGCCCGCGCCGGCCGGCGCGTCAGTGGGCTCAGCCACAGTGTCTTCCTCGTGCTTCCTTTATTAGCTTTCCGCTCAGCGGGAAACCTGCTGCGAAATCTGCGTGATCTCAAATGGAACCGGCATCTGCGCCTGGTGCGGATGCTCAGGGCCCGCATAGACCTTGAGCTTGCGCAGCATCTGCCGGCCGAGCGTGTTCTTCGGCAGCATGCCGCGGACAGCCTTGGCGACAGCACGGTCGGGAGCGGTCGCTATCAGGTCGCCGTAGGCGATCGAGCGGAGGCCGCCAGGGTAACCAGAGTGCCGGTAGGCGCGCTTGTCGACGAGCTTGTTCCCGCTCAGCGCGACCTTTGAGGCGTTCACGATGATGACGAAGTCACCGGTGTCCACGTGCGGCGCGAAGATCGGCTTGTGCTTGCCGCGCAGCAACGTAGCCGCCTGGCTGGCCAGCCGACCGAGGACAACGTCAGATGCATCGATGACATGCCACTGTCGCTGGACGTCGGCGGCCTTCGGGCTGAAAGTGCGCACAGTCATGAGCCTTCGCGTGTGAGTCCTGATGGGTGGCGCCCGCGCCGGGCTTCCGGCCCGGTGTGGGATATCCAAGCGCCGCGGCAGCTCTTAACCCGACCGCATTGCTTACTACAGCTCTTTATACCGCTAGAACTGCACTAGTACGGTGCGGGCGCACGGGCCTGCCGACGCAGATGGACGCCGGTTGAGTATACCGGCTCAGGTCAGCTATGGTCAAAAGCTTCGGCAGAAAGGCAGCGCCCCCGTTACAGACCCTCGTGTTCAGCGCCCGTGCTGACCGCTAACCGCGCTCGGACCGCTGGCTACTTCGGTCAGAACGGACGCAATCAACCCTACCGGGCTCGCCAGCGGCGTCTTGACGGTACGCTCACGGCATGCGGAATGCGGGTGAGGGAACGCCTAGCGGCGGAGCAGGCCGGCGCCGGGCGGCAGCTCCGGCGCCAACGTCGCCATCAGGCGGCGGCTCCAGCGCGAACGGAGGTGCGTCCCTCTTTACCCCCGCCTACCGGGTACGGCATGCTTCCCCAGTCCCGAGCGTTCCTGGAGCGCGCAGCGGCGAGACTGACTACGGCCTCGGCGCGGAATCACCAGCCGCTGGCTACTCATGGTCCGGTGACCAGGGCTCGGCTGGATACCGGCAGGCGAGCTACGACGACAGGGAAAATGCCTGGGCGGACAGCGACTTGCCCGGCGGCGGCTACAGCTGGATGACCGATGATCCGAGCGACGGGCTTAACTGGCCGGTCGCCGGTTTCAGCAGCGCGCGCAACACGGATAACGCCATCCGCGGTTTCCCGCCATTGCCCGATGAGTCGCTGCCTGTCTATCCGCCCGGTCCGTTCGCGGCCTGGAACCGTGACCCCGGCCGCCGGGAAGGTGCCGGTAAGGACCCTGGGTACCGAGACAGCACGGAAGCGAGTTACGCCGCCCCTGACGAAGCGCCTGCCAGGACTGGCCGCGGTCCTTCACAGGTACTGAAGGCCGCCACCATTACGCCCGACGAGTTCGACACCGACTATTCCCTGCCCGCGATCAAGGATCCGGCGCCGGTATATCCGGGCTCAGGAAGTCAGGCGGCCGACCGATCGGATCGGTCGGCCCGGTCGGATCGGCCAAGCGGCCGGGCGGGCACGCGCTCGGAACGTCATGGTCACGGTCGCTCAGGGGCTGGCCGAACCAAGTCAAAGCATCAGTCCGTGTGGCTCGCGATCGGGGCGGCGGTCGTCATCGTCGCCGCGGTGGTCGCGGTTCTCGTGACGACCTCCCTCGGCGGAGGCTCAACGACCGCCGCGAACAAGCCGACTAACCCGCCGCGAACCGCGAAGCCAACACCGACCGCACCTTCAGGTAAGTGGCTGTACATCGGCAGCCGGGCCACCGACCCGACTCCGCTGTCGCTGACGGAACTCTTCCCGCCGACCTTCTACGTCAAGCGGATCTATTACCACCTGACCGACCAGCGCGTCAGCCGCCACTGCCGCGCCGCCCTGATCGGGACCGCTCTCCAGGGCGCCGTTCGGCGCGCGGACTGTACCCAGGTTCTGCGCGCCAGCTATGCCTCAAGGCTCCAGAACGCCATGGCAACGATCGGCGTGTTCAACCTCACCAGCGCCACGGCGGCCAGCACGGCGGCGGCGCACGCCGGCCGGGTGCAGTTCGTCGCCCAGCTGGCGCCAAAGAACGGCGTGACCAGCAGGCTCGGCCAGGGTCCTGGCTTGGAGGAAGCCGTGGTCAAGGGTCATTACCTGGTGCTCGTCTGGGCCGAATTCATCAACCTGGCCACCCCGAAGACGGACTGGCAGCAGGGACACCTGACCGGCTTCATGAACACGCTGATCAACTCGACGATCAACAACAGCCTCAGCTACCGCATGGTCGACGGGAAGCCGCCGACGGCGAGTCCGACGCCGGCACCGTCCAGCTAATTCCGCATACGCCAGCCGCCCGGACAACCCGCAAACCAGCTGACCGGACATCTCAGCTCGGCGAACCGCAACGATGGGCCATCGATGCTGTTGCCTCCCGCCGGCTGTTGCATCGTCCGCGCTGCGTCTATGGGGAGTCGTTGTTGTTCGAAGAGGCTGATCTGAGTCGCCTGGTGAGGTGAGCTCGAGCGGCGACGTCTGAGTCCGGCGGATATCCGACCTGCTCCAGGCACAATGCGTGGGGCGGGGCAACGCGCACGGAAGGGTCCCTTACCCTGGCCGCGAGCACCTCAGCTATCCAGTTAACTCCTCTGGTGCCATCGCCAACGGAGAGCAGCGCCCCGGTCAGTGCCCTGACCATGTTGTGGCAGAAAGCGTCGGCGACGAAAGTACCGACCAGAACGCCAGGCTCCTGGCGCTGCCAGTCAAGGCGCTGCAGCTCCCTGATCGTGCTTGCGCCTTCCCTGCGACGGCAGAACGCGGCGAAGTCGTGCTCACCGAGCAAGCTGGTCGCGGCCGCGTTCATCCGCGCTTCATCCAGGCTGGTCCGGTGCCAGAGCGTGTCGCGTCGGCGCAGCGGATCGGCGTGGGCCGGATCGTCGCAGATCCGGTAGGAATAACGACGGCCGAGGGCAGAGAACCTGGCGTCGAAGCCTGGCGGCGCGACCTTGATATCGTGCAGCCGGATATCCTGGGGAAGGGCTCGGTTTAGTCGCCTGAGCGCGGCTCCGGCTATCGATTCCCAGGTCTGCGCTGAGACGTCAAGATGCGCGACCTGGCCACGGGCGTGAACACCGGCATCGGTTCGACCGGCGACCGTGAGCTCAGCTGGCTGCGGGGATTTGAACAGCAGGTCGAGCGCGCTTTGCAAGACACCCTGCACTGTCCGCACCCCAGGCTGAACAGCCCACCCGTGGAACTCAGAACCGTCGTAGGCCAGGTCAAGCCTGAGCCTGACCCGGCCTACGCTGTCCTCGTTGTTACTCGCCGTCGGACTGCTCGGACTGCTCGCCCTCAGTGTCGTCAGCCGTCGTCTCATCCTCGTCGGCGGCACTGTCCTCGACAGCACTGTCCTCGACCAGGCTGTCCTCGTCGGCAGCGGTCTCGTCAGCAGTGGCAGCCGCCGCAGCCGCGGCGGTCCCGGCGGTCGCCGCGCCCGGCCTACGGGCCCGACGCCGCTGCGGCTTGGCCTCGGCGGTCTCGGTTACCAGCTCGATCACGGCCATGGCCGCGTTATCACCCTTGCGGGGGCCGATCTTGGTGATTCGCGTGTAGCCGCCCTGGCGGGCCGCGTAGCTGGGGCCGATGTCATCGAAGAGGGTCTTGACCACGGTCTTGTCCGTTACCACGGTCAGCACCTGACGCCGGGCGTGCAGGTCACCTCGCTTGGCGAAGGTGATCAAGCGCTCGGCGACGGGCCGCAGCCGCCGGGCGCGCGCCTCGGTTGTGGTGATCTTGCCGTGCTCGAACAGCGCCGTGGCGAGGTTCGCCAGCATGTGCTGCTGGTGCGCTGCGCTGCCGCCCATTCGGCGACCCTTAGTGGGCGTGGGCATCGTAGGACTCTCCTTGACTAAGTTGCTGGCCGGTCTCCGGCCAGTCAGTACTCCTCGGTTTCGACATAGCTGTCATCGTCGTCGGCACCGTAGCTGTCCGCCGCCGTCCCAGGGTCGAATCCGGGCGGGGAGTCCTTGAGCGCCAGGCCCATGTCGATCAGCTTCTGCTTGACTTCCTCGATCGACTTGGCGCCGAAGTTACGGATGTCGAGCAGGTCCTGCTCGCTGCGGGCCACGAGCTCGCCCACAGTGTGGATGCCCTCGCGCTTGAGGCAGTTGTACGAGCGGACCGTGAGGTTCAGCTCCTCGATCGGGAGGGCAAGATCGGCGGCCAGGGCGGCATCGGTCGGCGACGGGCCGATGTCGATGCCCTCGGCTTCCAGGTTCAGCTCTCTGGCCAGTCCGAACAGCTCGACCAGCGTCATGCCCGCGCTCGCGACGGCGTCCCTCGGCCGCATGCACGGCTTGGTCTCGACGTCGAGAATCAGACGGTCGAAGTCGGTGCGCTGCTCGACACGGGTCGCCTCGACCTTGTAGGTCACGCGGAGCACCGGCGAGTAGATCGAGTCGATCGGGATCCGGCCGATCTCCTGACCAGGCTGCTTGTTCTGGGATGCCGAGATGTAACCGCGACCACGCTCGACGGTCAGCTCCATCTCCAGCTTTCCCTTGGCGTTCAGGGTCGCGATATGGAGCTCGGGGTTGTGCACTTCCATCCCGGCCGGCGGCGCGATATCGGCCGCGGTCACCACGCCTGGTCCCTGCTTGCGCAGGTACATGTGCACGGGCTCGTCGTGCTCGGAGGAGACGACGAGTTCCTTCAGGTTCAAGATGATGTCGGTAACGTCCTCGGAGACCCCTGGCACGGTGGAGAACTCGTGCAGCACGCCCTCGATCCTGATGCTGGTCACGGCGGCACCGGGGATAGAGGAAAGCAGCGTACGGCGAATCGAGTTGCCGATGGTGTAGCCGAAGCCAGGCTCGAGCGGCTCGATGGTGAACTTCGAGCGGTACTCGTTCACCTGCTCTTCGGTGAGGGTAGGACGCTGTGCGATGAGCATTACGGTGTTCCTTTCCGCCTGCCCGCTATTTGACAGGCGACTAGGTCTGGTGGTGCCACACCACCAGGTACCTCGGGCCGACCCGGCGGGGCCGGCCGGAGGAGCTTCTTACTTCGAGTAGTACTCGACGATCAACTGCTCTTGGACGAGCGTGTCGATCTGAGCACGAGACGGCAGCGTGTGGACCAGGATCCGCAGCCTCGCCGGGATGACTTCCATCCAGGCCGGCACGGTGCGCTCGCCGGCTTCGGCCTGCGCGACCACGAACGGCGTGAGCTGGCGAGACTTCTCGGCGATCTCAACGATGTCGCGCTCACTGACCCGGAAGGAGGGAATGTCGACCTTCTTGCCGTTCACGCGCACATGGCCATGCCTGACCTCCTGACGCGCCATGTCACGGCTCTTGGCGAAGCCAGCACGGTAGATCACGTTGTCGAGACGGGTCTCGAGGATCTGAAGCAGCGCCTCGCCCGTCTTACCTCGGGTCTTCGTGGCTTCCTCGTAGTAATTATGGAATTGCTTCTCGAGGATGCCGTAGATCCGCTTGGCCTTCTGCTTCTCCCGCACCTGAAGGAGGTACTCGCTCTCCTTGGGCCGGTTCCGGCCGTGCTCGCCCGGCGGGTAAGGCCGGATCTCGATCGGGCACTTGGGCGAGTCGCACTTGGCGCCCTTCAGGAAAAGCTTCGTCTTCTCGCGGCGGCAGCGCTTGCAGTCCGCACCGGTGTATCGAGCCACGTCTTAACCCCTCAGACCCTGCGCCGCTTGGGCGGGCGGCAACCATTGTGCGGAACTGGCGTCACGTCCTGGATTGAACCGACCTCAAGGCCGGTCGCCTGGAGCGACCTGATAGCGGTCTCCCGGCCAGAACCAGGACCCTTCACGAACACGTCAACCTTGCGCATGCCGTGCTCCATGGCCCGCCGGGCCGCGGATTCAGCGGCCATCTGCGCGGCGAACGGCGTCGACTTCCTCGAGCCCTTGAAGCCGACCTGCCCTGACGAGGCCCAGGAAATCACGCTTCCTGCCGGGTCGGTAATGGACACGATGGTGTTGTTGAACGTGCTCTTGATGTGAGCATGTCCGTGCGCGATGTTCTTTCTTTCCTTACGGCGCACTTTCTTGACGCCGGTACGGCTCTTAGGAGGCATCCTGGCTTTCCACTCCGGAGGTGATCGGTCCGACTGGTGTTTGCGGCACCGTGGACTACTTCTTGCCGACCTTCTTCTTGCCGGCGACGGTCTTGGGCTTGCCCTTGCGGGTACGTGCGTTGGTCTGAGTGCGCTGGCCATGCACCGGCAGGCCACGGCGGTGCCTGATGCCCTGGTAGCAACCGATCTCGATCTTGCGCCTGATATCAGACTGGACCTCGCGGCGCAGGTCACCTTCGACCTTGTAGTTCGCTTCGATCCAGTCTCGCAGCTGGACTAGCTCGTCATCGGAGATTTGGTGCACACGGGTGTCACCGCTGATCCCGGTACCGCCCAAAGTCTCGATCGCTCGGGTGCGGCCGATGCCGTAGATGTAAGTAAGGGCGACTTCCAGCCGCTTGTCCCGCGGCAGGTCGACGCCGACTAGGCGTGCCATTCTTGGCAGCTCCTTCTCATCTGGAGGTCCTGCGCACCGCTCCGGTACTCATCGAAAGTCCCGGCCCCGGCCTCCTCCGGGGGTGCTCCGCGCGCCTGGGCAGGCGCGCGGAGTGCGGCACGTGCGGTTCTAGCTAGCACAGAAAGACTAGCCCTGCCGCTGCTTGTGGCGCGGGTCTGAGCAGATGACCATCACCCGTCCATGCCTACGGATGATCCGGCACTTGCTGCAGATCTTCTTCACACTCGGCTTGACCTTCATCGCAAAGTCTCCTTAGGTCCACGAGAACGCAGTAACAACCGCCGGCAGGCGACTATAATTCCCGGCGCCCTCACGCACCTACTGTTTGTTATTTGTATCGGTAGACAATCCGGCCGCGACTCAGGTCATAGGGACTCAGCTCGACGACCACCCGGTCGTCGGGCAAGATCCTGATGTAGTGCATCCGCATCTTGCCGCTAATGTGAGCAAGAACCTTATGCCCATTGTCGAGTTCGACCCTGAAGAAGGCGTTAGGGAGCGATTCGACAACCGTACCCTCGATCTCGATGGCACCGTCTTTCTTGGGCATGTCCTCCGCGCTTCGCTCTTGTCTGACTAGCTCTGACTAAATCGGCCCGCCCCGCCCGCAGGGCGCCGCCAGCCGCAACGGCGCACAACGAGCTTCAGTGGGATGGCTTTCGAGTTCAGCGAAGGGACGCGGCCGTAAAAACACAGCCGCATCCACGCCTGACTCGGACGATCCTGCTGGAAAGCCGACTGGCGTCCGACCGTAGCCATGACAACCCGCAGCTTCCTAGGGCCGCAGACAGTCTACTTCACCAAGTCCCGCAACGCGAACCGATCCGTCATCAAGGCCGCGTTAACCCTCGTCGTCCCCGTCCTCGATCGACGCTGACCGGCCTTCGCCGAGCGGCGGCCGGGTGCTGCCGCCGTGCCCGAGCGCTCGCCGAACCACTCGCGGCCCGCCGATAACCACCCCGGCGGTCGCGGCCCATAGCAGCGGCCAGGGATTGCCGCTCACCGCCCAGAGAACCAGGCACACGGACATGATCAGCGACCAGGACCCCAAGAGCACCGCCTGCCGCACGACCGCTCCCTGGCCAGCCCCGCCTGCTCGTCCTGGCCAGGCCAGCCCTGACCCACCCGGCCCGCCGCCGAGCACCGACGACGCAGGCAGCGCACTGCCAGCCTGGCCGTGCCCTCGGCATCGACGCCGATGGCAGCGGATAAAGGTCGATGGCCGGCAGATCAGCGGTCAGCTCGTCAAGATCGTCAATGGTCTTGGCGACATACACAAGGTCAAGGCGCTCGGCGAACTCCTCGGCGTCGAGCCGGCCGGCGGAGTGATGCGCGCTCAGCAACTGGGCGGTGCGATCGCGATCCCGGTCTGATGCCCTGATGCTCGGGTCGGACCCCATCACGCGCTCCTAGCGGCCGGTTCCCGCTCGATCTCGGCCAGCCGGGCCAGTCTTTCCTTACCGCCGTCGACTGCCGTGAGCACCCACGGACCTTCCTCGGTAACGGCGATCGTGTGCTCGAAATGAGCAGCCAGGCTTCCATCCACGGTCTCGACCGTCCAGTCGTCGTCGAGCAGCTTGGTGTGCCGGTCACCGAGCGTCAGCATCGGCTCGATCGCCAGAGCCATGCCGTAGCTAAGCTCGGGGCCGCGACCCGGCCGGCCGAAGTTCGGGACTGGCGGCTCCATGTGCATGGCCGAGCCAATGAAATGCCCGGTGTACTCGCGAACGATGCCGTAGTCACCGCTCGCCTCCGCGCTGCGCTCGATGGCGCAAGACACGTCGGTCAGCCGGGCACCGAGGCGTAGCGGCGGCGATTCCCCGCCAGAGCGCCAGTTCACAGGCGGCCATCAGGGCAGTGGCCTCCTCGCTGACCTCCCCGACGGCCGATCGTCACCGCGGCGTCGCCATGCCAGCCGCCGACGATCGCGCCGGCGTCGATCGAGACCACGTCCCCGGCCGCGAGCTTGACCCGCCTATCCGGTATGCCGTGCACGATCTGCGAGTTCACCGACGTGCAGATCGTAGCCGGATAGCCGTGGTACCCGAGGAACGACGGCTGAGCCCCGGCATCGCGAAGAACCCTGCGGGCGACCACGTCGAGTTCGGCCGTACTGACCCCTGGCTGCGCCGCCGCGGAGGTCGCGCGCAGCATCTCAGCCACGACCAGCCCCGCCTCGCGCATGCGCGCGAGCTCAGCCGGAGTCTTGATCTCGATCGCCGGTGCCCGGTTAAGCCGCATTATCTGGCCGCCTCCCACTCCAAGGTACCGCTAACTATCAGCGTCAGTCACGATGCTGGTGCGCTAGGTCAAGACCTTCCACGGGTGGTGGGCGGGTAGCCGGACACGTACCGCCCGGCTGCTTTCAGCAATTGCCTGGCGACACGTATCCGGCACCCCATCTAATTCCGCTTCGACAGCCGTCCGGACGGGACAAAGCCGATAAATCGGCCCGACTGGCCCTGGCTTCGGTAGCGCGAACCGCCGAGGCGGCCGTGAGCTAGCCGACGGCATCAGCTAACCGGACATTTCAGCTCAGCCAACCGCAACGCTGGCCCATAGATGCTCCTCGGCTAAGGGCGGGCAACCGCAACGATGGGACATCGATGCTGCGGCAACAACATCCATGGGCCACCGTTGCGGTTAGTCGGCTCGCCCGAGCAGCATCGATGGCCCGGGGCGGGAGCCCGAGCGGTGCTGGTGCCGACGCGGTCGGCGAGCCAGAGTGCGGACGACCTTTTGTTGCGGGCTGACCCGGGGGACCGGATACGTGTCGCCAGGCAATTGCGGGACGCAGCCGGGCGGTACATGTCACCCCACCCCCCCGTGGCAGGTCTAACACCGACCTAATGCACAAACCGGCGCAACGCCAGCAACGCCCGCTCGGTCACATCATCCACCGGCCCCGTAGCATCGATCCCGAGCAGGATGCCCTCGTCGGCGTAGTAAGAGATTAGCGGCTGAGTCTGCTCCTGATAGACCTCAAGCCGGTGCCTGATCGTCTCTTCGCGATCATCGTCGCGCTGGAAAAGATCACCGCCGCACTCATCGCACTTATCGGCCACCGACGGCGGGTCGAACGCGAAGTGCCAGTTTCTCCCGCATTTCCGGCAGGTACGCCGACCGGAGAGCCGCCGGATGACCTCGTCGTGATCGACCACGAGCTCAAGTACCAGATCGAGCCTGAGCCCCCAGTCGGCCAGCATCTTCTTCAGCGTCTCGGCCTGCGGCACGTTACGAGGGAACCCGTCGAGCAGGAACCCGGACTGCAGCGTCGTCCTCAGCCAGCCGACTCTGCACCATGGCGATGGTGACCTCGTCGGGCACGAGGTCACCACGGTCCATGAACGCCTTAGCCTTGCGGCCTAGGTCGGTCCCGGCGCTGACGTTGTGCCGGAAGATGTCTCCTGTCGATACTTTTGGTATCGCCAGGTGTGAGGCTATGAACTGGGCCTGCGTCCCCTTGCCAGCGCCGGGAGGCCCTACGAGGACGACTCGCACTACCTGAGGAAACCCTCGTAGTTACGCTGCTGCAGTTGGCTCTCGATCTGCTTGACCGTATCGAGGCCCACCCCCACGGCGATCATGATGCTGGTACCGCCGAGCGGGAACTGGTTGCCCGCGTTCACGAGCGCGATCGCCAGCATCGGGATCAGCGCAACGACCGCAAGGTACAGCGATCCTGGCGCGGTGAGCCGGTTGAGCACGAAACGCAGGTATCCGGCCGTGGGCCCGCCAGGTCTGATGCCAGGGATGAAGCCGCCCGACTTCTTCATGTTGTCGGCGACCTCGTCGGGGTTGAACGTGATCGAGACGTAGAAGTACGTGAACAAGACGATCAGGATGAAGAAGCTGGCCATGTAGATCGGATCATCGCCACGTACCAGCCGGGAGTCGATCCAGCCGGCCCAGCCGGATACGGATCCGTTGGCCTGCTGCTTGCCGAACAGGTTGGCCGCCAGCACGGGAATGGTTAGCAGCGACGAAGCGAAGATCACCGGGATAACGCCGGCCTGGTTCACCTTCAGCGGAATGTAGGTCGACGAACCGCCGTACATCTTACGGCCGACCATTCGCTTGGCGTACTGCACGGGAATCCGGCGCTGGGCCTGTTCCATGAACGCGACGGCGGCGACGATCAGGACGCCGACCCCGAGCACCAGCAGGAAGATGAAGACGCCCTCGTTGTCGAGGATCGTGTTGAGCTGGCCGGGAACAACGGCGATGACCTGAGTGAAGATCATGAGCGACATGCCGTTGCCAACGCCCCGGTCGGTAATCAGCTCACCGAGCCACATGATCACGGCGGTACCTGCCGTCAGGCAGATCACCATCGTGGCGAGCGTGAAGACCTTCTCGTTGTGCAGGAGGCTGGTCGGGCACTTGGCGCTGGTGGTGCCGAACAGCTGGCTCGAGTTCTCGGCGAGCGCCACGATCGCGGTCGACTGGAGGATCGCGAGGCCGATCGTCAGGTACCGGGTGTACTGGGTAATCTTCGCGGTGCCTGACGGACCTTCCTGGCGCAGTGCTTCGAGCCGGGGAATCACCACAGCCAGAAGCTGCAAGATAATGCTCGCCGTGATGTACGGCATAATCCCGAGCGCGAACACCGTCAGCTTGAGCAGCGCGCCGCCGCTCAGCAGGTTGACCAGGTCGACGACGCTGGTCTTGCCTGAAGCGCTGGTGATGCAGGCGTGCACGGCGGCCTCGTTGACCCCTGGGGTCGGCAGCGATGCGCCCAGCCTGAAGATCACGATGATGAACAGCGTGAACAACAGCTTCTTGCGCAGGTCGGGCGTACGGAACGCCTGGTAAAACGCGGTCAGCATGCGCGGTCCCGAGGTCGAAGGGCCAGTGTAAGCAAACACAGTGTAGGCAGGCCCAGTGTTAGTAGGCCCTTTGTCGCTAGGCTTCGTGTCACTGCTGCTCCTCGTCGCTCACGTCCCGGTCGGCTGACCGGCCGCGGCCTGACCAAGCGCGACAGGCACGCCGAAGTCTAACCCGCTCGCAAGACTCCGACAGCCTGCCGCAATGCTACCCGCGTCCTGGCCGATCCTGTGAATCTGAAGACAACGCATCTGCGAAACGGCGCTAATCAGAGCCGAGTGGCCGTGCCTCCGGCGGCTGTGATCTTTTCGATCGCCGACGCCGAGAACGCGTGCGCGGTCACCCTGAGCCCGCTGACCGCTTCGCCAGTCCCCAGAATCTTTACCAATTCGCCCCGGCGGACGGCGCCCCGATCGGCGAGATCCTCTGGCGTGATATCGCCGCCGTCCGGATACAGCGCGGCCAGCCGGTGAAGGTTCACGACCTGGTAGCTGATCTTGAACAGCGAGTTGGAGAAGCCTCCGAGCTTCGGAAGCCTGCGGTGCAAAGGCATCTGCCCGCCCTCGAAGGCCGGGGAGACGCTCGTCCTTGCCTTGCTGCCCTTCGTGCCACGGCCTGCGGTCTTGCCCTTGGATCCCTCGCCACGGCCAACCCTGGTCTTCTTGATGTGCGATCCGGGGGCCGGGCGCAGATGATGGATCTTCAGGCCTGACCTGCCCGCCGGGCGTGCCTGAGGAAGAGTCCTTAGCCACCCGCGTTCACCTCCTCAACCGCGACCAGGTGACGTACCGCCTGGATCATGCCGCGGATCTCTGGCCGGTCGGCCTTCACGACGGTCTCGCCGATCCGGTGCAACCCGAGCGAGCGCAGCGAGTCATGCTGCGGCTTGGTGCCACCGATCTTCGACTTGATCTGGGTAATCTTGAGGTCTGTCATGTCGAAACCCCGCTAGTTAGTTGGCTCGGACGCCGCCGCGGCCGCCGCGGCCCGCGCCCGCAGCATCGCCGCCGGGGCAACGTGCTCGATCGGCAGGCCGCGCCTGGCCGCGATCTCCTCGGGCCTGGACAGGCCTTTCAGCGCGGCTACGGTCGCGTGCACCACATTGATCGGATTGGAAGATCCGAGCGATCGGGACAGCACGTCATGAACGCCGGCGCACTCGAGCACGGCCCGCACCGGGCCGCCGGCGATCACGCCAGTTCCCGGGCTGGCCGGCTTGAGCAGCACCACGCCGGCGGTGTCCTCGCCGGTCACGGTGTGCGGGATCGTGCCGCCGATCCTCGGTACCTTGAAGAACGACTTCTTCGCCGCGTCGACGCCCTTGGCGATCGCCGCGGGCACCTCCTTGGCCTTGCCGTAGCCCACGCCGACCATGCCGTTGCCGTCGCCGACAACGACCAGGGCCGTGAAGCTGAACCGCCGGCCACCAGAGACGACCTTGGCCACCCGGTTGATGGTGACTACCCGCTCGAGGTAAGCGGTGCCCTTCTCGGCGGCGCCGCCGCGACGGTCATCCCGGCGCTCGCGCCGCTCACCGCTACCGCCGCTACCTCCGCTGCCGCTGCCTTGCCCGCCGCCGCGCCGCGGTGCTGGTGCCATCAGACTGTCCTTCTTTCGATAAACAAGCATGTCATAGCGACAGCCCGCCTTCCCGAGCTCCGTCGGCGACCGCCGCGATCCGCCCGTGGTAGGCGTTGCCGCCCCGGTCAAGCACAGCGGCGTCAACGCCGGCCGCGAGAGCCCGCTCCGCGAGCAGCTTGCCCGCCTGCCGTGACTTGGCCGTCTTGTCGCCCTCGGCCGACCGCACGGCCGCCTCGAGGGTCGACGCCGACGCCAGCGTGTGACCGGCCACGTCATCGATCAGCTGAACGAAGACGTTCCGGGATGACCGGGTGACGACCAGCCTCGGCCGCGCCGTGCTGCCCTGAACCTTCTTACGAACCCGCAGGTGGCGTCGCTTGCGTGAGGACGTCCGCGCCGACGTACGGCTCCTGTTGAGCACATGCGCCGTGGTCCTGGTGCCAGCCATCTCTTACTTACCAGCCTTCCCGGCCTTGCGGCGAACGACCTCGCCTGAGTACCGCACGCCCTTGCCTTTATAGGGGTCGGGCTTGCGTATCTTGCGTATGTTGGCGGCTACCTCGCCGACCTGCTGCTTGTCGATACCCTCGACCACGAATCTGGTCGGCGTCTCGACCCGGAAGCTGATGCCCTCAGGCGGCGTGACGATCACGGGGTGACTGAAGCCGAGCGCGAACTCAAGGTCCTTGCCCTTAGCCGTTACGCGGTAACCGACGCCGACTATCTCCATCGTCTTGGCGTAACCGGCGGTCACGCCGGTCACCATGTTCGCGATCAGCGACCTGGACAGGCCGTGCAGCGCCCGGATCTCACCCTCGTCCGACGGCCTGGTCACGGTAATCACGCCGTCGTTGCTGTGCACCTCGATCGGCACCGCGACTTCCAGGCGCAAGCTGCCCTTCGGGCCCTTCACGGTCACGTCCCGGCCGTCAACGGTGACATCGACACCGGAAGGCACGACGACGGGCAGGCGTCCGATTCTTGACATCGTCTGCCTCTCTTACCAGACGTAAGCGAGGACTTCCCCGCCTACGCCCTTCTTGTTGGCCTGACGGTCCGTCATCAGTCCAGATGACGTGGAAATGATCGCGACACCGAGACCGCCGAGCACACGCGGCAGGTTGTCCTTGCGCGCGTAGACCCGCAAGCCCGGCTTGGAGACCCGCTTGATCCCCGCGATCGAGCGCTCACGAGTCGGTCCGTACTTCAGCGAGACCACCAGGCTCTTGCCAACCTCGGCGTCCTCGACGCTCCAGCCCGCGATGTAGCCCTCTTGCTGGAGAATCTCGGCGATGTGCACCTTGATCTTGGAATGCGGCATCTTCACCGCGTCGTGATACGCCGAGTTGGCGTTGCGTAGCCTGGTCAGCATGTCTGCGACCGGGTCGGTCATTGTCATGGCCTAGTTGGCCCTCCTCATCGCGGTTTCCGCTGAGGCCAGCGGACCTGCGACGGTAGTTCGATTACCAGCTTGATTTGGTGATGCCTGGCAGCTCACCGCGGTGCGCCAGGGTGCGGAAGCAAATGCGGCACAGGCCGAACTTGCGGTATACGGCCCGCGGCCGTCCGCACCTTGTGCACCTGGTGTAAGCGCGCACCTCGAACTTCGGCTTGCGCTTCTGCTTGGCGATCATGCTCTTCTTCGCCACTGTCAGTTCTCCTTGAACGGGAAGCCGAGCTGCCGCAGCAGCGAGCGCCCCTGCTCGTCGGTGGTCGCCGTGGTGACCAGCGTGACGTCCATGCCCCGCTGCCTGTCCACCTGGTCAGGATTGATCTCGTGGAACATCAGCTGCTCGGTCAGGCCGAAGGTGTAGTTGCCGCGACCGTCGAACTGGCGGTCTGAAAGGCCGCGGAAGTCACGAATGCGCGGCAGCGCGATCGAGAGCAACCGGTCGCAGAACTCCCACATCCTGGTCCCGCGCAGCGTCACGTGCACCCCGATCGGCATGCCCTCACGCAGCTTGAACTGCGCGATCGACTTGCGGGCTCTGGCCACGGCCGGCCGCTGGCCGGTGATCAAGGTGAGATCCCTGACCGCGCCCTCGATCAGCTTGGCGTCGCGAGCGGCCTCGCCGACGCCCATGTTGACCACGATCTTGGTCAGGCTCGGGATCTGCATCACGTTAGCGAGGCCGAATTCCTCGCGCAACGCGGGCGCGATCTCAGCCTTGTAGCGCTCCTTCAGCCGGGGCGGCGGTGCTTCTGCGACCGCGACCGCGCCACCTGAACTTCCCAGGTCGACCTTCACGTCGACGCGACCCTTACCAGGGCTGGTCGCCAGGTTCGGTGCCCGGCCGCCCTTATTCGCCGTGCCGCCCGCCTTGGCCCCGCCTTTGCCGGCGGAGCTACCGGACTTGCTCGACTTACTCGCAGCCATCAGACGTCCTTACCACTAGGCCGGACAACCCGGACCTTCTTCTCACCATCGGTCCGGTACCCGGCCCGGGCGGGCTTCTTGGTCTCAGGGTCAATCAGGGCGACGTTGCTCACGTGGATGAACGCCTCCTGGTGCACGATGCCGCCTTCCTTGGCACCACGGCGACCCTGATAGTTGACCTTGGTGTTCTTCTTGATCATGCTCACGCCATGCACGAGCACGCGCTGGGACTCAGGATCGGCCTTGACGACGGTACCTTCGCGGCCCTTGTCCTTGCCTGCGATCACTATGACGTGGTCGCCCTTCTTGATCTTCATCCCTTTGGCCTTACCAGTGTTCGCTGATTTTCCAGCATTCGCTGATTTTCCCGCCATCACAGCACCTCCGGCGCGAGCGAAATGATCCGCATGAAGCGCTTCTCGCGCAGTTCACGGCCCACAGGGCCGAAGATACGGGTACCCCTTGGGTCACCGCCGTCCCTGATGAGCACGGCTGCGTTCTCGTCAAACTTGATATAAGACCCGTCACCACGGCGGCGCTCCTTGCGAGTGCGCACGACGACCGCCTTGACCACGTCGCCCTTCTTGACGCCCGCACCAGGCAGGGCGTCCTTGACGGTGGCCACAATGACGTCGCCGATGCCCGCGTACCGCCGGCTTGAGCCACCGAGCACGCGGATGCACAAGAGCTCCTTGGCACCGGTGTTGTCGGCGACCTTAAGCCGCGACTCCTGCTGGATCACGTCAACTCCTGCTAGCTATCGCCGGCCGGAGGGCCGGCCAGCACTGAATTACTTGGCCTTCTCAACGATCTGCGCTACCCGCCACCGCTTGGTGGCCGACAGCGGCCTGGTCTCGGTCAGCACGACCCGGTCGCCCACACCGCAGGCGTTCTGCTCGTCGTGCGCGACGTACTTGCGGGTACGGCGGATAACCTTGCCGTACTTCGGGTGCTTGACCCTGTCCTCAACCATTACGATGACGGTCTTGTCCATCTTGTCGCTCACTACGAGGCCCTCGCGGACCTTGCGGTAACCGCGGCCAGCGTGGCCGCTCGTCGCGGCGCTCTCGGTCTCGGTCTCGGTCACAGCTTCACTCATCGAATTCGTCCTCCTGCTCAAGCGTCACGATGCCGAGCTCGCGTTCCCGCATGACGGTGTAGATCCTGGCGATATCACGGCGGACCGCCCGGAGCCTGCCGTGACTCTCCAGCTGTCCGGTCGCGGCCTGGAACCGCAGGTTGAACAGCTCGATCTTGGACTCGGCGAGCTTGTTCTCAAGCTCTTCCTCGCTCGACATCCGCAGGTCGCCGGCCAGCAGTCCCTTGGCCATTACGCTTCACCCACTTCGCGCTTCACGAATTTGCACTTCATAGGAAGCTTGTGCATGGCCCGGCGGAGGGCTTCCCTCGCTACCTGCTCGGGAACACCTGACAGCTCGAACATCACCCGTCCTGGCTTGACGTTGGCGATCCACCACTCGGGTGCGCCCTTGCCAGAGCCCATCCGGGTCTCGGCCGGCTTCTTGGTCAGCGGCCGGTCGGGGTAAATCGTGATCCAGACCTTCCCGCCTCGGCGGATATGCCTCGTCATCGCGATACGAGCGGCCTCGATCTGCCGGTTGGTCACGTACGAGTGCTCAACCGCCTGGATGCCGTACTCACCGAAGGTCACCCTGGTACCGCCCTTGGCGGCACCGGTACGGTCGGGCCTGTGCTGCTTGCGATGCTTGGTCCGGCGTGGGATCAGCATGGCTCAGCTCTCCTTGTCCGTCGTGGCGGCGGCGCTGCCAGCGACGGCACCAGCGGCAGGCTCGGTCGTCCTGGCCCGCGACTCGCGCTGACCGGACGCCCCATCGCCTGACCGCCCGCCGCGGTCTCCGCCATCACCAGCGCCAGGCCTGCGGCTGCCACCACGGCGCGGGGCCCGGCACCCGCCGGGGGACGGCCGGTGCCGCCTGGCCGCTGACCGGCTCGCACGCTGGCGGCCGCCTGCTCACGCTCGGCCCGAGTGCCAAGGGCGTCGCCACGGTAGATCCAGACCTTGACCCCGATCCGGCCGAAGGTCGTCCTGGCCTCGTAGAAGCCGTAATCGATGTCGGCGCGCAGCGTGTGCAGCGGCACCCGGCCCTCGCGGTAAAACTCGGACCGCGACATCTCGGCACCGCCAAGGCGGCCGGCGCACTGCACCCTGATGCCCTTGGCCCCGCCCTTCATGGCGGTCTGCATCGCCTTGCGCATCGCCCGCCGGAAAGAGACCCGGCTTGACAGCTGCTCGGCGACACCCTGGGCGACCAGCTGAGCGTCGATCTCGGGGTTCTTGACCTCCAGGATGTTCAGCTCGATCCGGCGGCCCGTGAGCTTCTCAAGGTCGCCCCTGATCCGGTCCGCCTCCGCGCCGCGCCTGCCGATGACGATGCCAGGCCTGGCGGTGTGGATCCACACCTTGACCTTGTCCTTGTCCTGGCGCTCAATCTCGACCTTGGAGATGCCGGCCCGCTCCATGCCGCGCTGCAGCATCCGCCGGATGGCGACATCCTCGGCGACATAGTCCTTGTACATCTCGTCGGCGAACCACCGGCTCTTGAAGTCGGTGGTGATGCCGAGCCTGAACCCGTGCGGGTTCACTTTCTGGCCCACTAGCCGGTCCTCTCACTGCTGCTGTTTGAAACACGGCGGCTTGACGCGCGGCGCGTGGAAGCACCGGACGTTGAACTACTGCGACCACGGGTCGCCGGCGCCGGCCGCTCGGGCGCGACCCGCCGCTTCGGCTCGATGCCGTCACTCACCACGACCGTGATGTGACTGGTGCGCTTGTTGATCCGGTAGCCGCGGCCCTGAGCGCGCGGGCGGAACCGCCGCAGCGTCGGGCCCTCATCCACCCACGCGCTGCTCACCACGAGCGAGGACGCTGTCGTTCGCCCGGTGTGCTCGGCGTTGGCGATGGCACTGGCCAGGACCTTGCCCACTGGGTCACTCGCCGATTGCGGCGCGAAAGCGAGCACTGCCCGCGCCTGCTCAGCAGGCAGCCCGCGAATAAGGTCCACCACCCGGCGGGCCTTACGCGGCGTGACGCGCACATAGCGCGCCTTTGCCCTCGCTTCCATCGGTACTGCCTCGCTCTCTCAAACTTCTAAGATTTTCTGCCAAATTGCAGGGGTGCCCGCGTTCTGGAATGGAACTGTGGACTAACGGCGACTTCGCCGGTCGTCCTTGACGTGGCTGCGGAACGTACGGGTCGGCGCGAATTCGCCGAGCTTGTGCCCGACCATCGACTCGGTAACGAACACCGGCACATGCTTGCGTCCGTCGTGCACCGCGATGGTGTGGCCAAGCATGGCCGGGACAATCATCGAGCGCCGCGACCAGGTCTTGATCACGTTCTTGGTGCCCTTAGCGTTCTGCACGTCCACCTTTTTGATCAGGTGATCGTCGACGAACGGGCCCTTCTTAAGGCTACGTGGCATTGAGTACTACCTACCGCTTCTTCTTCGAGCGACGCCGGGTGATGAGCTTGTCACTTGGCCGGTGCGCGCGCCTGGTGCGGCCCTCCGGCTTACCCCAGGGGCTGACCGGATGACGGCCGCCGGAGGTCTTGCCCTCGCCACCGCCCATCGGGTGGTCGATCGGGTTCATCGCGACGCCCCTGACGCTCGGCCGCTTGCCTTTCCACCGGTTGCGGCCAGCCTTGCCCAGCTTGATGTTGCCCTGCTCGGCGTTGCTGACCTCGCCAACCGTGGCCCGGCAGTTGGCGTCGACGAGCCGCATTTCGCCGGAAGGCATGCGCAGCTGCGCGTACTTACCTTCCTTGGCGAGCAGTTGCACACCTGAGCCAGCCGACCTGGCGATCTTCGCGCCGCCGCCCGGCCGCAACTCGATCGCGTGCACGATGGTGCCGGTCGGGATGGCGCGCAGCGGCAGGCAGTTACCCGCCTTGATGTCGGCACCAACGCCGGCCTCGACCCGGTCGCCCTGCTTGAGCCCGGCCGGCGCCAGGATGTAGCGCTTCTCACCGTCGGCGTAGTGCAGCAACGCGATACGAGCGGTACGGTTCGGGTCGTACTCGATGTGGGCGACCTTGGCGGGCACGCCGTCCTTGTCGGCCCGCCTGAAGTCGATGATTCGGTAGGCGCGCTTGTGACCGCCGCCCTGGTGCCTGGCCGTGATCCGGCCGTGCACGTTACGGCCGCCGCGGCTGTGCAGTGGCTCGACGAGCGACTTCTCCGGCTCGCGCCGCGTCAACTCGGAGAAGTCAGAGCCACTCGCGCCCCGCCTGCCCGGAGTCGTCGGCTTGTACCTTCGGATGGCCATGTCTGGTTAAGCTCCTTGTGTTTCCAGGCGCCTAGGCACCGAGAGTGCCGACGTCGATCCGGTCACCGGCGGCTATGCTCACGATCGCGCGCTTGGTCGCCGGGCGGGTGCCGTAGCCGTACCGGAACCGACGGCGCTTACCCGGCCGGTTAAGCGTGTTGACTCCGGTCACCTTCACGTTGAAGATCGCCTCGACCGCTTGCCTGATCTGGGTCCTGTTGGCGTGCGGTGCCACGATGAACGTGTACTTGTTGAACTCGTCCTGAAGCCCGTAGCTCTTCTCCGAGATCACCGGCTTGATCAGGATGTCCCTGTGGTTATAGACCTTGCTCATCGCCTATGCGTCCTCTCGGCTCACGCCGGCCCGCGCCACGAAGGAAGCCAGCGCGGTAGCGGTGAAAATCACCCGGTCGCTGACCAGCACGTCGTAAGTGTTGAGCTGGCCGGGATCGATCAGGTGCACACCAGCCGCGTTGCGCAGGCTCTTCCAGGTTGCCCGGTCGGTGCTCTCGGCCACGACGAGCGTCAGGCGGCTGTTGCCTTCGGTCACCTGGCTCAGCACGGCGAGCGCGTCCCTGGTCTTCGGCTCGCTGCCGTCGACGAAGCCCTCGACGACCTGCACGAGGCCGTGCCTGGCCCGGTCGGAAAGCGCGCCGCGCAGCGCGGCCGCCTTCATCTTCTTGGGCGTCTTCTGCTCGTACGACCTCGGCATGGGACCGTGCACGACACCGCCGCCTGCGAACTGAGGCGCACGGGTGGAGCCCTGCCGAGCCCGTCCTGTGCCCTTCTGCCGGTAAGGCTTCCTGCCGCCACCGCGCACGTCGCCACGGGTCTTGGTGGAGTGGGTACCCTGCCTGGCCGCCGCCTGCTGCGCCACCACGACCTGGTGGATCAGGGGGATGTTCACCTTGGCGTCGAAGATGTCGTCAGGAAGGTCGGCGTCGACGAGGCCGTAAGCAGCCTTCGGCGCCTCGCGCTTGGGCTTGGGCGGAGCCTTCCTCGACCGGCTCGGCGCCTCATCATCAGCGTCAGCGGCCTTAGCTGACCGCCGCCGAGCAGGCTTAGCCGGCGCGGCCTCCTCAGCTTCAGCTGCGGGCTCCGCCTCGTCGGCTTCCTCGTCCTCTGCCTCCGGAGTCTCGTCGACCTCGGCGGCTTCGTCTACCACCTCAGCCTCAGCTGGTTGAACAGCAGCCGTACTGGCATCCTCTGGTGCCCCAGCAGTACTGGCATCCTCTGGTGCCAGGTCCTCAGGTTCCTCCGGGGTGCTCATGAGGCCACCGCCTTTCGTGATGCCTTGACCGCGCTGCGCACCAGCACAAGTCCGCCAACCGGACCGGGAACCGCGCCCCTGATCAGCAGCAGGCCCTTGTCGTTATCGACGCCGTGCAGGGTCAGGTTCAGCACCGTGGTGCGCTCGCCACCCATCCGGCCGGCCATCTTCATGCCCCTGAACACGTGGCCAGGGAACGCGCAGCCGCCGATCGATCCAGGCGAGCGATGCTTGCGCTGGGTGCCGTGCGATGAGCTGAGCCCGTGGAATCCATGCCGCTTGATAACCCCGGCAAAGCCCTTGCCCTTGCTCGTCGCCGTCACGTCGATTAGCTCACCGGACTCGAACTTCTCGGTGGTGACTTCCTGGCCGATCGTGTACTCGCCAGCGTCATCGGTGCGGAGCTCCACCAGGTACCGACGCGGGGTCACCCCGGCCTTGGCGAACACGCCGGCCTTGGGCTTGTTCACCTTCCGCGGGTCAATGTCGCCGTACCCGAGCTGGACGGCCGAGTACTTGTCGGTGTCGGAGTCGCGTACCGCGGTGACGACGCACGGACCCGCGGCAACGACGGTGACAGGAACGATTTTCCCGTCGCCTCCGAAGACCTGGGTCATGCCGAGCTTGGTGCCCAGCACCCCCCGAACATTTTTGGCGATACCGCCTTGCTTGGTCATGTCCGTGCAGTCCTCTTATAGCTTGATCTGGATATCGACGCCCGCCGGCACGTCAAGCCGCATCAGCGCGTCAACCGTCTTCGGCGTCGGGTCAATAATGTCGATCAGCCGCTTGTGGGTCCGCATCTCGAAGTGCTCGCGCGAATCCTTGTACTTGTGCGGTGACCGGATAACGCAGTACACGTTCTTCTCCGTCGGCAGCGGCACCGGTCCAACGACCTTGGCACCAGTCCGCATGACGGTGTCGACTATTTTCCGCGCCGAGCTATCGATGACCTCGTGGTCGTAGCTCTTCAGCCGTATGCGGATCTTTTCTCCCGCCATTGCGCCCTCGCGCCCCTTAACCCTAGTTACCGCTTAGAAAGGAATCAGCGAAAGTGCCGGGGGTCTGGGACCCGAGGCTTGCCGGCCCGAAGGGCCCCGGCACCTAGCGCCCTACTTCTCGATCTTGATGACCCGGCCAGCGCCAACGGTCCGCCCGCCCTCGCGGATAGCGAAGCGCAGGCCTTCCTCCATGGCGATCGGCTGGATCAGCTCGACCTTCATCTCCGTGTTGTCACCGGGCAGCACCATCTCGGTGCCTTCCGGCAGTTGCACCACGCCGGTCACGTCCGTGGTCCTGAAGTAGAACTGCGGACGGTAGTTGTTGAAGAACGGCGTGTGCCGGCCACCCTCATCCTTGGACAGGATGTAGACCTGCGCGTCGAACTGGGTGTGCGGGGTGTTGGTGCCCGGCTTGATGATGACCTGCCCGCGCTCGACGTCCTCGCGCTTGGTACCGCGGAGCAGCAAGCCGGCATTATCGCCAGCCTGGCCCTCGTCCAGGATCTTGTGGAACATCTCGACGCCGGTGACCGTGGTCTTCGCCGACTTCTCCTTGATGCCGATGATCTCGACTTCCTCGCCGGTGTGGATCACGCCGCGCTCGATCCTGCCGGTTACGACGGTGCCGCGGCCGGTGATCGAGAACACGTCCTCGACCGGCATGAGGAACGGCTTCTCCGTGTCACGAACCGGCTCGGGAATCGAGTCGTCGCAAGCCTCCATGAGCTCGAGAACGGCCTGACCCCACTCGGCGTCGCCTTCGAGCGCCTTGAGCGCCGACACCCGGATCACCGGCACGTCGTCGCCAGGGAACTCGTAGGTCGAGAGCAGCTCGCGCACCTCAAGCTCGACCAGCTGGAGGATGTCCTCGTCGTCCACCATGTCGGCCTTGTTGAGCGCGACCACGATGTAGGGCACGCCAACCTGACGGGCAAGCAGCACGTGCTCGCGGGTCTGCGGCATCGGGCCGTCGGTCGCCGCGACCACGAGGATCGCCCCGTCCATCTGGGCCGCACCGGTGATCATGTTCTTGATGTAGTCAGCGTGACCCGGGCAGTCAACGTGCGCGTAGTGGCGCTTCTCCGTCTGGTACTCGACGTGGGAGATCGAGATCGTGATCCCGCGCTCCTTCTCTTCCTTCGCGTTGTCGATCTGGTCGAACGCGCTGGCAGTGTTCACGTCGGGGTACTTGTCGTGCAGCACCTTCGTGATCGCCGCGGTCAGGGTGGTCTTCCCGTGGTCGATATGCCCGATGGTGCCGATGTTGACGTGCGGCTTGGTCCGCTGGAACTTGGCCTTGCCCACTGGTCTCTCCTCGTTGCGATTCGGTCCCCCACTCCTCGTGGGGGTCTGGCGCTCGCGCGATGCTGCGCCACTTCGTATTGCTGTCTGTCCCTGCTGCTTTTGCTGCTTTGCTGCTGCTCTGCTGACTGCCTGCTCGGTTACTCGCCGCGTGCCTTGGCGATGATCTCCTTGGCGATGTTGGGCGGCACTTCGGCATACGAGTCGAACTGCATGCTGTAGTTCGCCCGGCCCTGGGTCCGGCTCCGCAGGTCGCCCACGTAGCCGAACATCTCGGACAGCGGCACGTGGGCGGTGACCACCCGCGAGCCTGACCGCTCTTCCATAGCCTGGATCTGGCCCCTGCGACTGTTCAGGTCGCCGATTACCTCGCCCATGTAGTCCTCGGGAGTCGTGACCTCTACCGCCATCACGGGCTCGAGCAGGACCGGGTCAGCGTGGGCCGCGGCCTTCTTGAACGCCATCGAGCCGGCGATCTTGAAGGCTAGTTCTGAAGAGTCCACCTCGTGATAGGCGCCGTCGGTCAGGGTGACTTTGACGTCCACGATCGGGTAGCCCGCGAGCACGCCGAACTCGGCCGCCTCCTGGCAGCCAGCGTCCACGGAGGGGATGTACTCCCGCGGGATCCGGCCGCCGGTGACTTTGTTCTCGAACTCGTAGCCGCCGCCGTCACCGCCGGTCGGCTCCAGGTTGATGATCACCCGGCCGAACTGGCCTGAGCCGCCGGTCTGCTTCTTGTGGGTGTACTCGACCTTCTCGACCTTCTTGCGGATGGTCTCGCGGTAGGCGACCTGCGGGCGGCCGATGTTGGCCTCGACCTTGAACTCGCGCCGCATCCGGTCGACCAGGATCTCAAGGTGCAGTTCACCCATGCCGGCGATGATCGTCTGACCCGTCTCCTCATCGGTCCTGACCTGGAAGGTCGGGTCCTCTTCGGCGAGCCGCTGGATCGCGATGCCCAGCTTGTCCTGGTCACCCTTGGTCTTTGGCTCGATGGCCACGTTGATCACGGGCGCGGGGAACGTCATCGACTCGAGGATCACCGGCTTGGCCGTGTCGCTGAGCGTGTCGCCGGTCGTGGTGTCCTTCAGGCCCATCACGGCCACGATCTGGCCAGCCACCGCGGTCGGGCGCTCTTCGCGCTTGTTCGCGTGCATCTGGTAGATCTTGCCGATCCGCTCTTTGCGGTCCTTGGTCGAGTTGAGCACCTGGGTGCCCGCCGTCAGCGTGCCCGAGTAGATCCGCAGGTAGGTGAGCTTGCCGAGGTGCTGGTCGGACATGATCTTGAAGGCCAGCGCCGAGAACGGCTCGGCCGGATCCGGGCGCCGCTCGATGTCGGTCGCGTCCGGGCCAACCGAGTGACCGTGCACGGCGGGAATGTCAACCGGGCTGGGCAGGAAGTCCACGATCGCGTCGAGCATGGGCTGGACGCCCTTGTTCTTGAACGCGCTGCCGCACAGCACGGGGGTGATCGCGCTGGCGATCGTGGCCCGCCTGATCGCGGCGACAAGCTGCTCCGTATCCGGCTCCGTGCCCTCAAGGTAAAGCTCGGTCATCTCCTCGTCGTTCTCGGCGATGGCCTCGAGCATGTTGTCGCGCCACTCGCGAGCGGCCTCGACGTAATCAGCCGGGATGTCGGTGACCTCGTACGCCTCGCCCTTGCCTTCGCCCTTCCAGAGCAGCGCCTGCATGCGGACCAGGTCGATCACGCCGCGGAAGTCCGACTCGACGCCCCAGGGCAGCTGGATGACCAGCGGAGTGGCGCCAAGCCGGTCCCTGATCATCTCGACGCAGCGGTGGAACTCGGCGCCGACACGGTCCATCTTGTTCACGAAACACACGCGCGGCACGCCGTACTTGTTCGCCTGGCGCCACACCGTCTCCGACTGGGGCTCTACGCCGGCCACACCGTCGAAGACGGCTACGGCACCGTCGAGCACCCGCAGGCTGCGCTCCACCTCGACGGTGAAGTCGACGTGGCCAGGAGTGTCGATGATGTTGATGGTGTGGTCACGCCAGCTCGTCGTCGTCGCGGCTGACGTGATCGTAATGCCGCGCTCCTGCTCCTGCTCCATCCAGTCCATGGTGGCGGCGCCCTCATGGACCTCCCCGAGCTTGTAATTGATGCCGGTGTAGAACAGGATCCGCTCGGTCGTAGTCGTCTTGCCCGCATCGATATGGGCCATGATCCCGATGTTCCGGACCCTAGCCAGTTCCGTGGCGGTACCTGTGGCGGCCACTGTAATTACCCTCGTTCCCCTGCTCGAAATCAATGTGTCGCAAACACCAACGCCAACTACCAGCGGTAGTGGGCGAATGCCTTGTTGGACTCGGCCATCTTGTGCGTGTCCTCGCGCCGCTTGACGCTCGCGCCGAGACCATTGCTGGCATCGAGCAGCTCGTTCATGAGCCGCTCGGTCATGGTCTTCTCCCGGCGGGACCGGCTGTAGGAGACCAGCCAGCGCAGCGCGAGCGTGGTGCTGCGGGACGCCCGCACCTCGACCGGCACCTGGTAGGTCGCGCCGCCGACCCGGCGGCTGCGAACCTCGAGGGTCGGCTTGACGTTGTCGAGCGCGCGCTTCAGCGTGACGACCGGGTCGTTACCCGTCTTGTCACGGCAGCCTTCCATCGCGCCGTAGACGATGCGCTCGGCGAGCGAGCGCTTGCCGCTGCGCAGCACCTTGTTCACCAGTGCGGTCACGAGCGGCGAGCCGTACACCGGATCGGTGACGAGCGGCCGCTTCGTCGCTGGGCCCTTGCGCGGCATGTCAGCTCTTCTCCTTCTTCGCGCCATAGCGGCTTCGAGCCTGCTTGCGGTTGCGCACGCCCTGGGTGTCGAGCGAGCCGCGAATAATCTTGTAGCGGACACCGGGGAGATCACGCACCCGGCCGCCGCGCACGAGCACGATCGAGTGCTCCTGCAAGTTGTGCCCGACGCCCGGAATGTAGGCGGTCACCTCGACATGGCTCGTGAGCCTGACCCTCGCGACCTTCCGCAGGGCCGAGTTCGGCTTCTTGGGCGTAGTCGTGTAGACGCGCGTGCAGACCCCGCGACGCTGCGGGCTCCCCTTGAGCGCCGGGGTCTTGTTCTTGCCTACCTTGTCCTGGCGGCCCTTGCGGACCAGCTGCTGGATCGTGGGCACCGCGTCTCCGTATTCCTGCTTGCTCGGTATTCCTGCTTGCTCGGTTGCCCCTGCCGACGGGCGCCGGCTCAGGCGGTTTGCTGTGCGGTCCGGTCGGCCGCGCCCCTGCTCAGGGGCACAACCGTCCGCACTTACACAGACTGGTGGTCTGCTGGCTCCGACCCCCGCGCTCGGGTGTGTCGCCGCTCTCACGGTGCACCCTCGACCGGATTTAACCCGGGAGACGGGGAGGAAGTCGCTCACGTCCGGTCCAGGCGACCGGCTACCCCCTGCACAGACTGCACGGGCGGCCAGGTCGCAAGCCACAGACGCACGCGCCCGCAACGACGGGCACGAAGAATCAGAATACCCAACGCCGGCGCGATGCGTCAAAGCGAAGGGCACACCGCCTCTCGCGAACGCTTCACGATACCGGATCCGAAGCCATGCCCGCGCCTAACTTGACCTGCTCGTAATCTTCCAACCACTATCCCGGACCACACGGTCGCCCTTACCCGGCCAACCCCCTGCGCTATGGGTGGTGGGTGGGGGCGCAGCGGGCGGGGGAGGGGTTACGGTATCGCAAACATCACGAGAACCCGCTGACCAATCCGCATTTCAGCGCGTATAACGGCTCAGTGGCCGGATCCATTCCCAGATCGATCGTTCATCGGGGCGCGGCTGCGGTCGCTGCCATCACGATGGCCCTCGCCGTTCCAGCGATCGCTAACGCCCAGAACGCGACCAGTAAGACAAAGCCTTCGGTGCGGACGTTCAGCGTCAGCCCGGCGACGGTGCGAGGCAGCGGCGGACGGGTAACCCTGAGCGCGACCGTCAGCCACGGGTCGACTTGCACCTTCTCAAGCAAGCCTGCCGTGGCGAAGCTCCCGGCCAAGCTCAACTGCGCCGGCGGCAAAGCGAGCAAGGCAATTTGGCTGTCAGGGAATGCTTCTGTCACACCGCTGAAGTACCGGTTCAGCCTGAGCGTGACCGGTCCTGGCGGTACGGCTAAGGCGAAGCCGGTATCCGCGGTAGTGGCGGCGGGACCGCCGACTGTCAGCGGGCTCACCGCGAGCCCGGCTGGCTTGCCCGCGGCGGGCGGAAGCACGACGATCTCGGCCAGGGTCACGCTGTCGGCCAGTTGCACCCTCTCAGTTAAGCCAGCCGTCGCGGGACTCCCGGCCACCTCAAGCTGCCCGGCGGGCACGATCAGCCGGGCCGTTTCCTTGCCCGCGCTTACATCGTCATCGCCGGTCAGCTATGCCTTCACGCTCGCCGTGAAGGGCGCTGGCGGAACAGCTACGTCGACCGCGAAGCAGACCGTGTACCCGGCCATGTCGTTCTCATCGCCGGCCAGCATCGATCAGGCGGCCGGCGGCCTCGACGGCATGTCCTGCGCGTCGCCGGCTTTCTGCCAGACGATCGACCGCTACGGCAACGTGTCGAGCTTGACCGGGTCGACGTGGACCTCGCCGCGGCCGGTCCTGCCCCTTCCGGCGGGCCAGACGGCCGGAATGACCACCTCGATCACCTGTCCGTCGGCCAGTTTCTGCACCGCCATCGACTCAGAGGGTGACGCAGCCACCCTGACCGGCTCCGGCTGGTCAGCCGCCACCGCGTCCGGCCTTGATGCGACCGCGATCTCGTGCTTCAGCGCCGCTCTCTGCGTCGCGGTCGGCGGGACCTCGGCCTCGGTGAACACTGGCTCGGGCTGGTCGGCTCCAGCGCAGCTGAGCCTGAACGCCTCGCTGGCGCTAGTAGGAGTCTCCTGTCCTAGCCTGACTTTCTGCCTGGCGGTGAGCGCCGACGGCGAGGCGTTCACCTTCAATGCCACGACCTGGACTCCGACGGCGTCGTTTGACGGCACGGACGATGACGTGGCCGCCGTGTCCTGCCATAGCTCTTCCCTGTGCGTCGCCGTCGACCAGAGCGGCGCCGCCAGCGTCTACAACGGCGCGTCCTGGTCCGCGCTCAAGTCAGTGGTCGGCTCGGCCAGCGCCGGGCTCGACGGCGTCTCCTGCCCAAGCTCGGCGAAGTTCTGCCTGGTGACGTCCTCTTCTGGGGTCGTCTACTCCTACAACGGCAGTTCCTGGAGCACCCCGAAGAGAGTAGCGGGCAGCGCGCTCGAGGCGGTTTCCTGTGCCAGTTCCACTGCCTGTGCGATCGACGCGAGCACGGGCTACGTCTGGCGGATGTCGGGCCCGAACTGGTTCAGCTTCCACCTGGAGCAGCAGCACGGCTTTCTCACCAGCGTGTCCTGCCCGACCTCGACCTTCTGCGCGGCCGTCGACCAGGCTGGCGCGGTCGTTCTCTACAACGGCGCGACCTGGACCGCGCCGCAGCCGGTCGAGCCGGGGACCGGCCTCATCGCCGTCTCGTGCCCGACGACCACGTTCTGCATGGCCATCGACGCGGGCGGCAATACCATCGACGGCAGCGACTACTACGTATGGAACGGCAAGGTCTGGGGCATCGGCGGCTTCGCCTTCGCCGACCTCACCTCGCTCGCCTGCACCTCACGCACCTTCTGTGCCGCCCTCACCAGCAAGGGCAGCAACTTCTACGCCAAGACCTGGAACGGCTCGATCTGGTCAAACCCCGGACTGCTCGACTCGGGATCCGGTTCAGTGACCGGCCGGGTGTCCTGCGCCAGTAAGAATTTCTGCGTCGCCGTGGACAGTTCGGGCAACTTCAACGTCTTCGACCTCAATGGCTGGTCGGACGCAACCGCGGTAGCCGACGCGACCGGCGGATTCGCGGCCGTGTCCTGCCCGACTCAGGGGACCTGCACCGCGATTGACAACGCCGGCAACGCCTTCACGCTGCACGGCGGCCTGACCTGGTCGGGCCCGGTAACGGCCGATAGCAACGGCGGCGTGACCGGCCTGTCCTGTACCTCCTCTGGCCTCTGCGCCGCCGCCGACGACAGCGGCAACGCGGCGATCGCCTACAACGGCACGTGGTCAGCCCCAACTTCCGCCGATCCAGGCGCCACCTCACCCTTCGGCTTCACCGCCATCTCCTGCCCGGTCTTGTACTTCTGCGCCGCCGTCGACTACGACGGCAACCTGGTCACGGGCACTAACTAGGGGTCGCTCGGGCGAGCGGGGCGAGGTCGCAAACGCGAGGAGGCGCGGCCCAAACGGGCCGCGCCTCCCAGACAACTCAGGGGTTACCGGTGGTAAGCCCCGAAGTCGTACTCCTCCAACGCGACCGCGTCACCAGATGACGGGCTGCCGAACGGGTAGCTCACATCGGGCGTCGTGTAGGTCGCTGCCGGGTAGGCGGCGGCCCTGGCGTCTTCCTTGGGCTCGACGCGCAGCGCGCGGTAGCGCTGCATGCCGGTGCCGGCCGGGATCAGCTTGCCGATGATCACGTTCTCCTTGAGGCCGACCAGCGAGTCTGACCTGGCGTGGATAGCCGCGTCGGTCAGGACCCTGGTGGTCTCCTGGAACGATGCCGCCGACAGCCAGGACTCGGTTGCCAGCGACGCCTTCGTGATCCCCATCAGGACCGGGCGGCCAGCCGCGGAGGTACCGCCGGCCTCGACGATCGCGCGGTTGACCTCCTCGAACTTCGGCCGCTCGACCAGCTCGCCAGGCAGCAGGTCGGTGTCACCTGACTCGAGCACGTTCACGCGCTTGAGCATCTGCCTGATGATGATCTCGATGTGCTTGTCGTGGATCGAGACACCCTGGGACCGGTAGACCTCCTGGACCTCGTGGACGAGGTGCAGTTGCACCTCACGAGAACCGAGGATCCGCAGGACCTCGTGCGGGTTGACCGCGCCCGCGATGAGCTGCTGGCCGACCTTGACGTGGTCGCCGTCGGCGACGAGCAGCTGCGAGCGGATCGACACCTGGTAGGGCACTTCTTCCGAGCCGTCGTCCGGGGTGACGATGATCTTGCGGGCCTTGTCCGCCTCGTCGATCCTGACCCGGCCGTCGACTTCGCTGATCGGCGCCATGCCCTTCGGGATCCTGGCCTCGAACAGCTCCTGGATCCTCGGCAGGCCGTGGGTGATGTCCAGGCCCGCCACACCACCGGTGTGGAAGGTACGCATCGTCAGCTGGGTGCCAGGCTCGCCGATGGACTGGGCGGCGATGATGCCGACCGCCTCGCCCACGTCGACCCGCTTGCCGGTCGCCAGCGAGCGGCCGTAGCACTTGGCGCAGACGCCGACCTTCGCCTGGCAGACCATGACGCTGTGAGTGCGCACGACTTCGATGCCAGCGCCGACCAGCAGGTCGATCATCGACTCGGTGATGTCAGACTCGCCCGTCGCGAGCACCGCGCCGTCCGGGCCTATGACATCTTCCGACAGGGTCCGGCCTGTGCCGGTGTTCTCGATGTTGGCCAGCCTGCGGACGTTGCCCGAGGAGTCCTTCTCCCCCAGCCGCATCGGCAGCGACCGGTCAGTGCCGCAGTCCTCCTCGCGGACGATCACGTCCTGCGCGACGTCCACCAGGCGCCTGGTCAGGTACCCGGAGTCGGCGGTACGCAGCGCGGTGTCGGCGAGACCCTTACGGGCACCGTGCGTCGAGATAAAGTACTCGAGCACGGACAGGCCCTCGCGGAAGCTGGACTTGATCGGCCGGGGTATGGTCTCGCCCTTCGGGTTGGAGACCAGACCGCGCATGCCGGCCAGCTGCCTGACCTGCATCGCGTTGCCTCGGGCACCGGAGTTGACCATCATCCAGACCGAGTTGGTCTCGGGGAAGGCCTTCTCCATGTCCTGAGCCACGTCGGCGGTGGCGTGCGTCCAGATCTCGATCAGCTCCTGGCGCCGCTCGTCGTCGGTGATCAGGCCGCGCTCGTACTCGCGCTGCACCTTGTCGGCCCGGCGCTCGTAGGTGTCAAGGATCGCCGCCTTGTTCGGCGGAGCGACCACGTCCTCGATCGCGACGGTCACCCCGGCGCGGGTCGCCCAGTGGAATCCGGCGTCCTTGAGCTTGTCGAGCGCCCCGGCGACCTCGACCTTCGGGTACTTCTCGGCCAGTTCGTTGACGATGACCGAGAGCTGCTTCTTGCCCACCTCGTAGTTGATGAACGGGTAGTCCTCAGGCAGGGTCTCGTTGAACAGGCAGCGCCCGAGCGTGGTGCTGAGCCGGAACTGCTGGCCAGGCTCCCAGCCCTCGTGCGGGATCACGCCCGCGGGCGGCGCGGTACCGCGCAGCCGCACGGTGACCTCGGCCTGCAGGTCGACCTCGCCCTTGTCATAGGCCATCAGCACTTCTGGCAGGCCGCCGAACACCCGTCCGTTACCGGTCGCGTCCGGAGTCTGCCTGGTCAGGCAGTAGATACCGATGATCATGTCCTGGGTCGGCATGGTCACAGGCTTGCCGTCGGCCGGCTTGAGGATGTTGTTGGTGGACAGCATCAAGATCCGCGCCTCGGCCTGAGCCTCGGCCGACAGCGGCACGTGAACCGCCATCTGGTCGCCGTCGAAGTCCGCGTTGAACGCGGTGCAGACGAGCGGGTGGATCTGGATCGCCTTGCCCTCGACCAGCTGCGGCTCGAAGGCCTGGATGCCAAGTCTGTGCAGGGTCGGCGCGCGGTTGAGCAGCACCGGGTGCTCGCGGATGACCTCCTCGAGCACATCCCACACGACCGGCCGGGCGCGCTCAACCATCCGCTTGGCCGACTTGATGTTCTGCGCGTGGTTCAGGTCGACGAGCCGCTTCATCACGAACGGCTTGAACAACTCGACGGCCATCTCCTTGGGCAGCCCGCACTGGTGCAGCTTGAGCTGTGGTCCGACCACGATGACCGAACGGCCAGAGTAGTCGACGCGCTTGCCGAGCAGGTTCTGGCGGAACCGGCCCTGCTTGCCCTTGAGCATGTCGGACAGCGACTTGAGCGGCCGGTTGCCAGGCCCGGTCACCGGGCGGCCGCGGCGGCCATTGTCGAACAGCGAGTCCACGGCCTCCTGCAGCATCCGCTTCTCGTTGTTCACGATGATCTCGGGCGCGCCGAGGTCAAGCAGTCGCTTCAGCCGGTTGTTCCGGTTGATAACGCGCCGGTACAGGTCGTTCAGGTCCGAGGTAGCAAACCTGCCGCCGTCAAGCTGAACCATCGGCCGCAGGTCAGGCGGGATCACCGGGATGCAGTCCAGCACCATCCCCAGCGGGCTGTTCGTGGTGTTCAGGAACGCGGACACAACCTTGAGCCGCTTGAGCGCCCGCGCCTTGCGCTGGCCCTTGCCGCTCCTGATCGTCTCGCGCAGGTTCGCCGCCTCGGCCTCGAGGTCGAAGCTGCCAACCCGCTCCTGGATCGCCTGGGCCCCATGCCGCCACGGAAGTAACGGCCGAACCGGTCCCGCATCTCACGGTAGAGCAGCTCGTCGCCCTCAAGGTCCTGAACCTTGAGGCCCTTGAACCGGCTCCAGACTTCCTCGATCCGGTCGATCTCCCGCTGCGCGCGGTCCCTGATCTGCTTGCACTCCCGGTCAGAGCTCTCCCGCACCTTGCGGCGCGCGTCACCCTTGGCACCGGCGGCCTCAAGCTCGGCGAGGTCCTTCTCGCACTTCGCCTGCCTGGCCTCGACGTCGACATCGCGCCGCTGCTCGATCTGGCTCTTCTCGTTCGTGATCTTCGCCTCTTGCGAAGGCAGGTCACGATCGCGGGCCTCGGCGTCCACATGGGTGATCATGTAGGCGGCGAAGTAAATGACCTTCTCCAGGTCCTTCGGCGCCAGGTCAAGCAGGTACCCAAGCCGGCTTGGCACGCCCTTGAAGTACCAGATGTGCGTGACCGGCGCGGCGAGCTCGATGTGGCCCATCCGCTCGCGCCGCACCTTGGCCCTGGTGACCTCGACGCCGCAGCGCTCGCAGATGATCCCCTTGAACCTGACTCGCTTGTACTTGCCGCAGTAGCACTCCCAGTCCCTTGTCGGACCGAAGATCTTCTCGCAGAAGAGCCCGTCCTTCTCAGGCTTGAGCGTGCGGTAGTTGATCGTCTCTGGCTTCTTGACCTCGCCGTGTGACCAGAGCCTGATGTCGTCGGCGGTGGCCAGCCCAATTCGTAGATCGTCGAAGAAGTTGACGTCTAGCACGATTTTTGTCCCCTAATCCCTCTGCCCGTGGTTAAGCAGCACCGTCTTCTTATCAGACCTCTTCGACGCTGCTCGGCTCGCGCCGGGACAGGTCGATTCCTAGTTCCTCCGCCGCACGGAAGACGTCTTCGTCGGTGTCGCGCATCTCGATCGCGGCGCCGTCGCTCGACAGCACCTCGACGTTCAGGCAGAGCGACTGCATCTCCTTGATCAGGACCTTGAAGGACTCAGGGATACCTGGCTCGGGGATGTTCTCGCCCTTGACGATGGCCTCGTAGACCTTCACCCGGCCGAGAATGTCGTCCGACTTGATCGTGAGAAGTTCCTGGAGCGCGTACGCGGCACCGTAGGCCTCGAGCGCCCAGACCTCCATCTCACCGAAGCGCTGCCCGCCGAACTGCGCCTTGCCTCCCAGCGGCTGCTGAGTGATCATCGAGTACGGGCCGGTCGACCTGGCGTGGATCTTGTCGTCCACCAGGTGCAGCAGTTTGAGTATGTAGATGTAACCGACTGCGATCGGGTCCTTGAACGGCTCGCCGGTACGGCCGTCGAACAGCTTGGCCTTGCCGCTAGCGCCGACCATCTGCTGACCGTCGCGGTTCGGCAGCGTGCTCGCGAGCAGGCCAGTGATCTCGTCCTCGTGGGCACCGTCGAACACCGGGGTCGCCACCTTGGTGCCTGGCACGGAAGAATCGGCGCCGATCCCGCGCAGCCGGTCCTTCCAGCTTTCGTCGTTGCCATCAACCTGCCAGCCCGTCGCCGCGACCCAGCCGAGGTGGGTCTCGAGCACCTGGCCGACGTTCATCCGGCTCGGCACGCCAAGCGGGTTGAGCACGATGTCGACCGGAGTGCCATCCTCGAGGAACGGCATGTCCTCGACCGGCAGGATCTTGGCGATGACGCCCTTGTTCCCGTGCCGCCCGGCGAGCTTGTCACCGTCAGTGATCTTCCGCTTGGCCGCGACGTAGACCCGCACCAGCTCGTTCACGCCTGGCGGCAGCTCGTCGCCTTCCTCGCGGGAGAAGACCCGGACGCCGATGATGCGCCCTGACTCACCGTGCGGGACCTTGAGGCTGGTGTCCCTAACTTCACGAGCCTTTTCCCCAAAAATCGCCCGGAGCAGTCTTTCCTCGGGGGTGAGCTCGGTTTCGCCCTTGGGCGTGACCTTGCCGACCAGGATGTCGCCGGTGACGACCTCAGCACCGATCCTGATGATGCCGCGGTCGTCGAGGTCGGCGAGCACTTCCTCGGAGACATTCGGGATGTCCCTCGTGATCTCCTCGGGGCCGAGCTTGGTGTCACGGGCGTCGACTTCGTGCTCCTCGATGTGGATGGAGGAAAGCACGTCGTCCTGCACGAGGCGCTGCGACAAGATGATCGCGTCCTCGTAGTTGTGCCCTTCCCAGGACATGAAGGCGACCAGCAGGTTCTTGCCGAGCGCCATCTCGCCCGTATCGGTGCACGGGCCGTCGGCGATGACCTGACCAGACTCGACGCGCTGGCCCCCGGTGACGATGGGCTTCTGGTTGAAGCACGTCCCCTGGTTAGAGCGCTGGAACTTGGCGACCAGGTAGGTACGGTGCACGCCGTCGTCCTGCATGATCGTGATCTCGTCGGCACTGACTTCCTCGACCACGCCGGCCTTCTCGGCGACGATCACGTCACCAGCGTCGGTCGCGGCCCGGTACTCCATGCCGGTACCCACCAGCGGCGACTCGCTGCGCAGCAGCGGTACCGACTGGCGCTGCATGTTCGAGCCCATCAGCGCGCGGTTAGCGTCGTCGTGCTCGAGGAACGGGATCATCGCCGTAGCGACGGACACCATCTGGCGCGCCGAGACGTCGATGTAGTCAACCTCGTCTGGCTTGATGAGGTCGACCTCGCCACCCTTCCGACGGACGAGCACGCGCTCGCCGCTGAAGCTGCCATCGGCCTCGATCGGCTCGTTAGCCTGGGCGATGACGTGCCGGTCTTCCTCGTCAGCAGTCAGGTAGTCGACCTGGTCAGTGACCTTGCCCGCCCGTACCTTCCGGTAAGGGGTCTCGACAAAGCCGAACGCGTTGACCCGCCCGTAGGAGGACAGCGAACCGATCAGGCCGATGTTCGGGCCTTCAGGGGTCTCGATCGGGCACATCCGGCCGTAGTGGCTGGGGTGCACGTCACGAACCTCGAACCCGGCCCGCTCGCGGGACAGGCCGCCGGGGCCAAGCGCCGAAAGCCTGCGCTTGTGGGTCAGGCCCGCCAGCGGGTTGGTCTGGTCCATGAACTGGGAGAGCTGGCTGGTGCCGAAGAACTCCTTGATCGAGGCGACGACGGGCCGGATGTTGATCAGCGTCTGCGGCGTGATGGCCTCGACGTCCTGAGTCGTCATCCGCTCCCTGACCACCCGCTCCATCCGGGCCAGGCCAAGCCTGACCTGGTTCTGGATCAGCTCGCCGACGGTACGGAGGCGACGGTTGCCGAAGTGGTCGATGTCATCGGTCTCGATCGGGATGATTCCGTCGCCGGCCTTCATCTCGTCTTCGCCGACGTGCAGCTTGACCAGGTACTCAATGGTGCCGACGATGTCGTCCTCGGTCAGCGTGCCCTGGGTGATCGGGAGACCAAGGCCAAGCTTCTTATTGACCTTGTACCGGCCGACCTTCGCCAGGTCGTACCTCTTGGCATTGAAGTAGAGGTTCTCAAGCAGAGCCTGAGCGGACTCCCTGGTCGGGGGCTCGCCGGGGCGGAGCTTGCGGTAGATGTCGAGCAGGGCGTCGTCCTGCCCGGTGGTGTGGTCCTTCTCCAGGGTGGCCCGCATCGACTCATAGCCGCCGAACCGCTCCAGGATCTTGGCCTCGTCCCAGCCGAGCGCCTTGAGCAGCACGGTCACGCTCTGCTTGCGCTTGCGGTCGATCCTGACGCCGACGCTGTCCCGCTTGTCGATCTCGAACTCAAGCCAGGCACCGCGCGAGGGGATGACCTTGCAGCTGTAAATGTCCTTGTCCGAGGCCTTGTCCACCTGGCGGTCGAAATAGACCCCCGGCGAACGGACCAGCTGGCTGACGACGACACGCTCAGTGCCGTTGATGATGAAGGTGCCCTTGGGCGACATAAGCGGGAAGTCACCCATGAACACGGTCTGGCTCTTGATCTCACCGGTCGAGTTATTGATGAACTCGGCGGTGACGAACATCGGCGCAGAGTAGGTCATGTCCTTCTCTTTGCACTCGTCCGCCGAGTACTTGGCTGGCTCGAAGCGGTGATCACGGAACGACAGTGACATCGTCCCTGTGAAGTCCTCGATCGGGCTGATCTCCTCGAAGATTTCTTCGAGGCCTGACTGCTCTGGCAGGTCCTTGTGGCCGAGCTTCCGCTCGGCTTCGACCCTTTCGTGCCACTTCTCGTTGCCGAGCAGCCAGTCGAAGGACTCGGTCTGCAGGGCGAGCAGGCTGGGAACCTCGAGAGGTTCCTTGATACGGGCGAATGAAATGCGATGTGGACCAGGAGCGATAGCTGAGGCGCTGCGCGAGGCTGCCAACAGGGGTCCTTCCGAGCTCGTGGCGAAACGGTCACCGCGCGCACGCAAAACGTCCTGTGGCCTCCCCGGCGGCGACGCCGTGCCTGCGGCACTGCTAGCCGACGCTGGGGTTTGCAACGCTGAGATTGGAACACAGTGGGTTACGATGATGCCGAGGACATGTGGGTGCAGCGCAAATTGGCAGTGTAGTCGAAGGACACACCACCGGTCAAGTCTAACGCACCCTAATGTTCACGGTTGAAGGCAGCATCGCTCCTGAACGCCAAAACGTCAAGAGCGCGCGGCCCTGTGTTGCCATCTGAATCAACGTGACGAAGCTCACAGTCAGCGCGGTGTTTAGCCAGTACAACAGTCGGGCATAGTCGTTTGTTCCCGGTGTCTGTTCTCCGGTGTCTGTTCTCCGGTGTCTGTTCCCCCGTGACGAGCGGTAACCATCCGTCACCGCCCAGTCGCCCCAGAGACACCCCTGGCGCCAGCCGGGCACGGTGCCGGCTGACGCCAGGAAGTGACGTACGGTTACAGCTACTTGACGGTGACCGTGGCGCCAACGCCTTCGAGAACGGCCTTGGCCTTCTCGGCGGTCTCCTTGTTGACCTTCTCAAGTATCCGGGACGGCGCCGCGTCTACGATGTCCTTGGCTTCCTTGAGGCCAAGGCCGGTGAGGGGCCGGACTTCCTTGATGACCTGGATCTTCTTGTCGCCAGCGGCCTCAAGGATGACGTCGAACTCGTCCTGCTCCTCGACTTCCTCCGCCGCCGCGCCCGCACCACCAGCGACCGGGCCGGCGACAGCTATCGGAGCCGCGGCCTTGACATCGAAGGTCTCCTCGAACTGCTTCACGAAGTCCGACAGCTCGATCAGCGTCATCTCCTTGAACGCCTCGAGCAGGTCGCCTGAGCTGAGCTTTGCCATGGTGATACTTCCTCCGTCTATTTCCTGTATGTACCGTCAGTTAGGTTGGGCTCAGCCCGCGTCCGGCTCGGCAGCATCCGCCGGCACGGCATCTTCGACCGGCACGGCATCTTCGACCGGCACCGCGTCGGCCGGAGCGGCGTCGGCCACGGCCGCGCCCGCACCGCCCTCAGCGGACTTCTTCTCCTCAAGCGCCGCCAGCAGGCGAGCCATCTGGCTCGGCAGCGCGGCGAACGTAGCCGCCGCACCGGCCATGGTGGCCTTCATCGCGCCCGCCAGCTTGGCCAGCAGCACGTCGCGCGACTCGAGATCGGCCAGCTTGGCGATCTCGTCCGGCGTCATCATCCTGCCGTCGAGAACACCGCCCTTGATCACGAGCAGCGGGTTGGCCTTCGAAAAATCCCTGAGCCCCTTCGCCGCCTGCACGACGTCGCCATCCACGAAGGCGATCGCCGACGGACCCGCGAGCAACTGGGAGAACTCGCCAGAGATCCCCGCGTCTTTAGCGGCGATCCTGGTCAGCGTGTTCTTGACCACCGAGAACGACGCGTCCTGGCCAAGGGCCAGGCGCAGTTCCTTAACCTGGGCGACGGTGAGCCCCCGGTACTCGGTGAGCACAGCGCCCGAGGAATTCTGGAACCGCTCGGTCAGTTCGGCGACCGTCGCCTCCTTCACTGCCCTCGCCATGGGCCTCCCTCCTGCGTATACCGAAAGTCAGTGGACCGGCGGCACGAGATCAGGCCAGAAATGACGAACGCCCCGCGCGCAGGAGCACCGGGGCGAGCCGCAAGCGCGCGAAACCGCGCAACTGCGGAGCAACTCAGTTCACCTGCGCAGGCCGCCCGAACAACTCGGGTCCTTCAGCCGTCCCGCGCACGCACGAGACGACAGCCGACGGTCTTTGGCGAAGCCAGCATACGCGCACCCACCCCCAGCGCCAAATCATTTGCCTGAACGCCACTCAGCCCCGCATCCGGCGCCGCCACCGCCGCGTTATGCAGGCCAGAACCGCATCGGTGGGACATCGTTGCGGTTTGGCGGGCGGGGCGAACGACAAGGATGGCCCAGCGATGCGGTTGCCGCAGCATCGATGGGACATCGTTGCGGTCAGACGCCCGGCCGGCAGCAGCATCGCTGGGCCATCCTTGCGGCCGGTCCGGGCATTATAGGTGTTTTATCCTAATCGGCAGATTCTGGGGCTTATTCGCGCCCGGCTCCGGGTGCATCCAGAAAGCCAACCCGTACAACGTCGCCGCGCGACCGCGACCTTGTACGGTTAACCGTTCCGTGAAAACTGACAAAACCACCCGTAACCCCGCCGGAAAACACCGCAACCCGTACAACGTCAGCCGACCGCCGCCACCTTGTACGGGTTCACTTTCCGGACTCACGCAAAACACCCAAACTCTCAGCCCCGCCACCCAGCACACGCGCGGCTGCGCCGAGGTTGTTGATGCCGTCACCGGGCGGGCGAGGGCAGCAACGGACCACCGATGCGGCGCCCAGCCAAAGAAGCCAAAGAGAAGACCCGGCGCCCGCCTCAAATCGGGTACCGGGTCTCGCGTTCGTCAGCTAGGCGACGGCGTCCTCAAACTCAGTGGTAAGGCCCCTCGTGAGCGCGGGGTCGACAGGAACGCCTGGGCCCATCGTCGTTGAGAACGTGATCTTCCTCAGGTAGCGGCCCTTGGCGGCGGCTGGCTTGAGCCGCACGACCTCATCGATCGCGGCGGCGTAGTTCTCGACTAGAGCGCGATCGTCGAAGGATGTCTTGCCGATGATGAAGTGCAGACTGCCGTGCCGGTCAACCCGGAACTCGATCTTGCCACCCTTGATTTCTGTCACGGCCTTCGCCACGTCAGCGGTCACGGTGCCGGTCTTCGGGTTCGGCATGAGGCCGCGGGGACCGAGTACCCGGCCAAGCCGTCCGACCTTGCCCATCAGGTCGGGCGTGGCCACGACCGCGTCGAAGTCGAGGAAGCCGCCCTGCACCCGCTCGATCAGTTCGTCCGAGCCGACGATGTCGGCACCGGCCGCGCGCGCCTCCTCGGCGCGATCGCCGACCGCGAACACGAGGACTCTTGCCGTCTTACCTGTACCGTGCGGCAGGTTCACCGTGCCGCGGACCATCTGATCCGCCTTGCGCGGGTCGACGCCGAGCCGGATAGCGACCTCGACGGTGGAGTCGAATTTGGTGGTGGAAGTCTTCTTGGCCAGGTCAGCAGCCTGTACTGGGGTGTAGAGCTTGGCCTGGTCTACTAGTCCATCGACCTTGCGGTAGGCCTTACTGCGCTTCATGGAATTCTCCGTGTGTACTCGTAGTGGAGTTCGTGGTCAGCGGGCCAGCGCCTGGCCCTGCCACTTAGCTAGGGTGAAACCGGCTAGCCGTCGACGGTGATCCCCATCGACCGCGCGGTACCGGCGATGATCTTCTCGGCTGCCTCGATGCTCGTCGCGTTCAGGTCGGGCATCTTGGTCTGCGCGATCTCCCTGACCTGAGCCTTCGACATCCGGCCCGCCTTGGTCTTGTGCGGCTCGGCGCTGCCCTTCTGCACTCCGGCGGCCTTCTTGATCAGTTCGGCGGCAGGCGGGGTCTTGGTGATGAACGTGAAAGACCGGTCTTCGTAGATGGTGATCTCGACCGGAATGATGTTGCCGCGCTGGCTATCGGTCGCCGCGTTGTACTGCCTGACGAAGTCCATGATGTTGACACCGTGCGGGCCGAGTGCCGTGCCAACGGGCGGCGCGGGTGTCGCGGCGCCAGCATTGAGCTGCACCTTGACGATCGCGGCGACCTTCTTCTTCCTCGGAGCCATTTCTTTTCTTTCTCTTCTTCCGTCAGATCTTGCTGACCTGGTCAAACGACAGTTCGACCGGGGTTTCCCGGCCGAAGATGGACACGAGAACCTTGAGCTTCTGAGTGTCTGGGTTAATCTCGCTCACCGTCGCGGGAAGCGTGGCGAACGGGCCGTCCATCACCGTAACCGACTGGTTCACCTCGAAGTCCACCGCGGCGGCCCTGACCGCCTCGGCCTTCTTCGCCGCCTTCTCCTCGGGCACAGGGGCGAGCAGCGAGGTCACTTCGTCGAGGCTCAGCGGTGACGGGCGGCTTGACAGCCCGACGAACCCGGTCACCCCGGGCGTGTTGCGTACCGCGGCCCACGACTCGTCCGTCAGTTCCATGCGCACGAGGATGTAACCGGGTAGCACTTTCTCCTGCACCTGCTGACGCTTGCCGCCCTTGACCTCGATGACCTCGTGCGTGGGCACCTCGATCTGGAAGATGTACTCCTCCATGTTCAGCGACTGGGTCCGGCTTTCCAGGTTGGCCCTGACCCGGTTCTCATAGCCCGCGTAGGAGTGCACGACGTACCAGTCGCCTGGCAACCGCCGAAGCTCGGTCTTGAACGCCGCTACCGGATCAGCTTCGTCGGCTTCGTCGGCGTCCGCGTCTGCTGACTCGGCAGCGACATCGGTCGACGCCGGCGCGGGCTCGTCGAACGAGGCCGCCGGGTCATCATCGACCGGCGTGCTGTCGCCTGCGTATTCGGACTCGGACACGATTGCTCTTTCTCTCTCACTACTCATCCTCGCGGGCGATCCGCTCAGGTTGGCTGCTCTTCGCAGCGCCGTGGCCGCACGCAAGAACGCAAAGCCACCAGCTCCAACGGCCCGCTACCTTCAACGGCCCGGTACCACCTCCGGCACAAAGCTCCGGAACGTACCACCATCGGTGACCATGCTGCCACGCCCAGCTAACTAGCGCTAAATTCGCCGCTCGCGTCAGCCAAAGACCTTGAACACAAGGTTCGTCAGCCCGGTATCGATGCTCGTCACGATAGCCACCATGACCAAGATGAAGATGACAGCGACGGTCGTGTAGGTGATCAGTTCCTTCCGGGTCGGCCAGATCACCTTCCGCAGCTCGGACCTGACCTCGCGTACGAAGACAGCAGGATTCACCCGCTCCGGATTCGCTATGCTCCCGCCAGCCCTAGCCGGCTTCTTAGCGGCAGGCTTGCTGGTCTCGGGGCCGGTTACCTGAGTCGCCATGTCCTCACCTGTAGAGCTATCGGCCGGCTGACGCCGGTGCAGCCCGCGGGTCACGGGCCGACTCGCAGGGCAGGAGGGACTCGAACCCCCAACCGCCGGTTTTGGAGACCGGAACTCTAGCCAATTGAGCTACTGCCCTGTGTTTTTTTAAGCGTCCAGCAGCCCCCGCAGGCACGCTCACGCAGCCTGACGGTGTACCACCAGATCTGCAAGTGTACGTGGCCGGCCACCCCTACGTCGAACCCGCGAGAAAGTTTCCGCCGTGTTACCTCCTCCGGGGCGTGAGCCACACGAGCCCCACCTGGATGCGAAGATTGCAGCATGGGATCGCAAAGCCACCGGCTCTCCGCGCGGATATCCGCCATACCAGAATCACCGACCCTGGCCGTAGATGCCAAGGCCAAGGCGCTGAAGGCCGAAGGCCACCCGGTCATCGTGTTCGGCGCGGGCGAGCCCGACTTCCCGACTCCCGACTACATCGTCCATGCCGCCCAGCGGGCCGCCGCCGAGCCCAGGTTCCACAAGTACACCCCGGCCGCCGGCCTGCCCGAACTTCGTGCCGCCGTGGCCGCGAAGACCAGGCGCGACTCTGGCCTTGAAGTCTCCCCGAGTCAGGTGCTGATCACCAACGGCGGCAAGCAAGCCGTCTTCCAGGCGTTCGCCACGCTGATCGACCCGGGCGACGAGGTACTTGTACCCACCCCCTACTGGACCACCTATCCGGAAGCCATCACCCTCGCCGGCGGAGTCATGGTGCCGGTGCTGACCGACGAGACCACCGGCTTCCTCGTGAGCATCGATCAGCTTGAGGACCACCTCACCGACCGCACTAAGGTCCTGCTCTTCGTCTCGCCATCCAACCCGACCGGCGCGGTCTACCCGCCCGAACTGGTCGCCGAGATCGGCAAGTGGGCCACGGACAAAGGCCTGTGGGTAATCACCGACGAGATCTACGAGCACTTGGTCTACGGGACGGCGAAGTTCAGCTCGATCCCGGTCGCCGTCCCCGAGATCGCGGAACGCTGCATCGTGCTCAACGGCTGCGCCAAGACCTACGCGATGACCGGCTGGCGAGTGGGCTGGATGATCGGCCCGCCCGACGCGATCACGGCCGCCACCAACTTTCAGTCCCATGTCACCTCGAATGTCTGCAACGTGGCCCAGGCCGCGGCGCTCGCCGCGGTGTCAGGCGACTTGTCGGCCGTCGCGACCATGCGGGTCGCTTTCGACCGCCGCAGGCAGCGCATGACCACGATGCTGAACGAGATTCCCGGCGTGGTCTGCCCGCTGCCGGAGGGCGCCTTCTACTGCTACCCGAGCGTCCGAGCCCTCCTTGGCCGGGAGATCGCCGGCCGCCGGGTGGAGTCCTCAGCCGCGCTCGCTGGACTGCTGCTCGACGAGGCCGAGGTAGCCGTGGTCCCCGGTGAGGCCTTCGGCACGCCGGGGTACTTCAGGCTGTCAGCGGCTCTCGCGGACGCCGATCTGGAAGAAGGCCTGACCAGGATGCAGACGCTACTGGAGACAGCGCGCTGAATGGCAAGGAGGCTCGACCAGCTGCCTAAAGCCCACCTGCATCTCCACTTCACCGGATCAATGCGGCGCGGAACCTTGATCGAGCTTGCCGCTGCCCATCAGATCAGGCTGCCAGAGGCTTTCGGCACCGACTGGCCGCCCCGGCTGCGGGGAACGGACGAACGCGGCTGGTTCAGGTTCCAGCGGCTATACGACAGCGCGCGGGCGGTGCTGCGCACCGAGGCCGACGTCCGGCGGCTCGTGACCGAGATGGCCGAGGATGAGCTGGCCGAAGGCTCAGGCTGGCTTGAGTTCCAAGTCGATCCTTCTGGCTACGCGGCGAAGTTCGGCGGCCTGACGGCCTTTACCGAACTGGTGCTCGACGCGGTCGCCGGTGCCACCAGGGCGACGGGCATCGGCCTGAGCATGATCATCGCAGCGAACCGCACCAAGCATCCGCTTGAGGCCAGGACCGCCGCCCGGCTGGCTGCCGCCTACGCCGGCCGCGGCGTCTCCGGCTTCAGCCTGTCGAACGACGAGCGCCGCGGCATCACCGCGGAATTCGCCCCCGCGTTCAGGATCGCGGCCCGCGCTGGTCTCATCTCCGACCCGCACGGCGGCGAGCTTGAAGGCCCGGCGAGCGTCCGCGCCTGCCTAGACGACCTCGGAGCCGACCGCATCGGCCATGGGGTTGCGGCCGCAGCCGACCCTGACCTCCTCGCCAGGCTCGCGGCCAGGCAGACCACGCTCGAGGTCTGCCCCGCGTCCAACGTGGCACTCGGCGTCGCTCCCGCTCCGGTCGACGTACCGCTGATCGCGCTGCTGAAGGCCGGCATCCCCGTTGCCCTTGGCGCCGACGACCCGCTGCTCTTCGGCGCCCGCCTGACCGCGCAATACGAGGCCGCCAGGGCCGTCCACGGCCTGTCAGACGACTGGCTGGCCGAACTGGCCAGAATGTCGGTCCGCGGCTCCACGGCCCCGGACAAGTTCAAGGCTGACCTCCTCAGCCGGCATTGATGCCTGGCTAGCGGCCCCCGACCCGGCCCCGCCCTCGCCATCCGCCGCACCCCGCCCTCAGCTGCTCGGTCTTCCGGGGTTGGTGGTTTAACGTCAAGACCCTCCACGTGGGGGGTGGGGTACCGGACACGTACCGCCCGGCTGCGTCCCGCAAAATGTGGGTGGTGGGTGGGGGGCGTAGCGGGCGGATGTCCGGCACCCCCTGTCAGCGCGCGAACAACAGCCGCCCAGACGACACAAAGCCGATAAATCGGCCCGGCTGGCCCCGGCTTCGGTAACGCGAGCCGCCGGGGGGCGGCCCCGAGCTTGCCGACGCATCAGCTAGACGGGCATTTCAGCTCAGCCAACCGCAACGATGGCCCATAGATGCTGTTCGGCGGGGGCGGGCAACCGCAACCATGGGCCATCGATGCTGCGGCAACAACATCCATGGGTCATCGTTGCGGTTGGTCGGCCCGGCTGAGCAGCAACGATGGCCCACCGATGCTGTGGCAACCCGGAGCTAACGGCGGCCCTGCCCGGTCTGCGGGATCCGGGAGTCGGACATCTGGGGCCGGGGCGCCGGGAATCGGCAGCCAGGTCGCCGGAAAACGGCTAAGGCGAAGGCGTGGCCGGAGCGAACGGTCTCAGAGGCTGACGCCGACCAGGGTAGGTTCGTTCGTAAGCTCGATGCCGAAGGCGTCCCTGACACCGGTCACGATCTGCCTGGCCAGGCCGACGATATCCGCGGTTGTAGCACCCCCGGCATTGGTAAGGGCAAGGGTGTGCTTAGTCGAGATTCGGGCGGCGCCAGGACCGCGGAAGCCCTTGCCGAAGCCCGCATGCTCGATCAGCCAAGCCGCCGGCACTTTGACTTGACCGTCTTCGGCGGCAAAACTCGGCACCTCGACCCCCGGCTCACGAATCCCGGCCAGCCGTTCAAGTTCGCCGAACTGCCCGTCCGAGATCAAGGGGTTGGTAAAGAAGGACCCCGCGCTTGAGGTGTCGGGGTCGGCGGGGTCTAGCACCATGCCCTTGCCTCGGCGGAGCGAGAGGACGGCGTCCCTGACTTCGGCCAGCGGGGCTCGCTCACCCACGGAGACGCCGAGGCTTCTGGCCAGCTCCGGGTACCTGACCGGCGCGGACATCCGGTCAGCCGCCAGCGTGAAAGTCACGTCGAGCACCAGGTACCTGCTTGTCGGCGAGGTACTCAGCCGGCCAGGGAGAGGCCTTGAACACACTGGTTCGGTAGCCAAACTGGCAGTCGGCCGGGCTGAGCGTCAGCTCAGCTCCTTCCGCCCGGTCATAGACTCGCACGGCGCTCATCGTCGCCGCGATCTCCTGGCCGTAGGCACTTACGTTCTGGATCGGCGTCGCACCAGCGAGCCCGGGTATGCCCGCGAGGCACTCGATCCCGGCCAGCCCCTCAGCGACGGTGAGATCAACGAGCGACGCCCAGTTCTCGCCGGCCGCCACTTTGACCGTGACCCGCTCGCCAGTACCGCTGAACTCCACGCCTGCGCTCGCCATCCGCACCACGACGCCAGGGAAGCCCTCGTCCGCGACGAGCAAGTTGCTTCCGCCGCCAAGCACCAGCACAGGCTGGTCTGCCAGGTCGGCTCCGGCAACGGCCGCGATCAGGTCATCCGCGGAATCGGCCACGGTGAACTTAGCCGCCGGGCCGCCAAGGCCGAAGGTGGTGTACTCAGAAAGCTGCTGCGCCAGCACTCGCACCAGGAGAGCCTAAGCCATCGCGAGCTCAGGCCAGGGTGCGGACACGAGGGCTTAAGGCAGCTTCACGACCGCTCGGGCCCTGGTAAGTACCTTGGTGCCGGCTGACCTGGCGGTCAGCGCGAGCGTCACCAGGTTGCCCTCAAGCTTTTCCTCGACCTTGCCGGAAACGCTGATCGTCGCGCCCAGATCATCGTCGGGGACAACGACCGGCGCGGAAAACCGGACGCCGAACTCCACCACCGTAGCGGCGGGCCCGGCCCAGTCGGTCACGTACCGGCCCGCCTGCGCCATTGTGAACATGCCGTGCGCGATCACGTCGGGCAGGCCGACTGCCTTGGCGATCCGCTCATTCCAGTGAATGACGTTAAAGTCACCGGACGCGCCGCAATACTTCACCAGGCTCAGCCTCGTCGCCGGGTAACTCGTCGGCGGAAGCTCGGTTCCGACCTCAAGGTCGTCGAAGCCAGGGCAATCGCTCATCCCGCGCCTCCGCGCTCGACCAGGGTGTTGTACGCGGTGACGACAAGCTCGCCTTCGACCGTGCGGATCTCCGTGGTCGTCGTCATCATCGAGTTGCGTCCGACGTCCCTGATGTCAGAGATCGTGACCTGAGCGGTCACGACGTCCCCGGCGCGCAGCGGCCTGGTGTAGACGAACCGCTGCTCGCCGTGGACGACCATCGCGTAGTTCAGGTTGAGTCCAGGGTCCGCGAGCGCCTGCGCGCCGCCTTGCACGCTGACCACGATCGGAAAGGTCGGCGGCGCGATGACGTCAGGAAAGCCGGCCTCGGTCGCCGCGGCACGGCTGCGGTACACCGGATTGGCATCGCCGATGGCATCGGCGAACTCCCTCAGCTTTTCCCTGCTGACCTCGTAAGGCTCGGTTGGCGGGAAGGTCTTGCCGAGGTAGTCGCGGTTGATCGCCATGCGCGGCTAGCGGGTCTCGCGGTGCGGCTGGTGCTTGCGGCAGTTCGGGCAGTACTTGCTCAGCTCGACGCGGTCAGGGTCATTGCGCCGGTTCTTCCGCGTGATGTAGTTGCGGTGCTTGCACTCCTGGCAGGCAAGGGTGATTTTGGGCCTGATATCGGTCGCGGCCACGTGGAGTGCCTTCCTCTCAAGGGTTTACCTACAGATCTGGAGAACAGGCAGCATGGCCAGCCTGTTCCCCTTGCTCGCCGCCCGGAGACAGGCGAGGTCGTAGCGGAGGCCGGACTTGAACCGGCGACACAGCGATTATGAGCCGCTTGCTCTGCCTGACTGAGCTACTCCGCCCCTAGGCCCGACTAGCTTACAGGTATTTCCGAGACAGGGCGCAGAGCCGGGCTTGCGCTGTGGCAAACTGCGGGTTCGATAGCCAAGAAAACTTACCCCAATCCGATCTGGCCAGCTGACCGAATAGGTGTCATGGACGCACGCGAGATGCGGCCGGCCGGTACGGGTCCTGGTCTTCCGGAGGGGAAAGACCGGGACCTGGACGGCTTGCTCGCCCTAGTCGCCCGAGGTGACGAGGGCGCGTTCGCGCGCGTGTACGACCAGCTCGCCGGGCCGGTATACGGCCTGATCAAGCGAGTTGTCAGGAACCCGGCGCAGTCGGAAGAGGTCGCGCAGGAAGTACTGCTCGAAGTCTGGCGCGCAGCCTCGAGGTTCGACCCCTCCAAGGGCAGCGCCGCGACCTGGGTGCTGACCATCGCCCACCGCCGGGCCGTTGACCGGGTGCGGTCCGCGACCGCCGCGGCCGAGCGGGAACAGCGGATCGCGATGCCGGTGATCGGTGCGGACGACGTCGCCGCCACGGTCGAGGCCAGCCTTGAGCAGGAACGGGTCCGCCGCTGCCTTGACGGCCTCACTGAGCTTCAGCGCGAGTCGATCACGCTGGCCTACTACGGCGGTTACTCCTACCGCGAGGTCGCCGAACTGCTGAAGAGCACGCTCGGCACGATCAAGACCAGGATCCGCGACGGCCTGATCAGGATGCGCGACTGCATGGGGGTGAGCTGGTGAAGCTCCTCCGCCATGAAGTGCACTCGCTGACCGGCGCCTACGCGGTCGACGCCATTGACGACGAAGCGGAAAAGGACAAGTTCGAGCGGCATCTCCGCCGCTGCCAGCAGTGCTCAGGTGAGGTGCGCGGGTTCGCCGAGACAACGACCAGGCTGGCCTATGCCGCGTCGGTGCCTCCTCCGCAGGCGATGCGGACGAACGTGCTGACTGCGATCTCCCTGACCAGGCAACTCCCCCCGGTTACTGAGCAGCGCCGGTCACGCGTCCGGCCGTCGCGCGCCTTCTGGTCGGGCCGGCTGCCGTTGTTCTCCTACGCGTTCACCGCCGCCTGCGCGGGAGCTGCGATTGTGCTGCTCGTCGTGCTCATCGGTACCAGGCACCAACTCGACCAGGCCCAGCAAAGGAACACGGCGCTGGCCGCGGTACTCGCGGCCCCTGACTCCCGCGCCGTCACGCAGACTACCTCGGCCGGCGGGCACGCCACCCTGGTGTACTCGCTGCGCAGGCACGCGGTGATCTTCACCTCGCACGGCCTGCCGCCGCCACCGCCAGGCAAGGTCTACGAACTCTGGCTGCTCGGCCCGCCGCAGACGCGGCCCGCTGGATTGCTCGGCTCGGGAGAATCCGGCCGCTCTGGCCCCGTGCTGGCCGAGGGCGCCATCCACGGCGACACGTTCGGCCTGACGATCGAGCCCGCGGGCGGCACGAAGAAGCCGACTACCACCCCGATCCTGCTCATTGCGCTGCGCGCCTGACCATCGACGGGCACGGCCGCTTAAGTTGCTTTAAAAGATCTTCCATCCGACCAATCCGGTCGGACCCCAGCACCGAACTCACCCCGACAGAAGCAACCGCTTTGCCTTACACACCGGCAGGCCCTACGTCGGCAGGCCCATACACCGGCAAACACTGGGCGCTCCGCAAAGCAAGCCCGGCCCCAGGCAAGCGGTCATCGCTCCCGGAAAGGATTGACATGCCCGATCTTGACGACCAGGCCGCCGAGGCCGCTGGTCGCACCGGCGAGAACGAAAGCATCAGCCCATCACGCCGCTCGGTGCTGAAAGGCGCCGCCGGAGTAGGTGCCGCCGGGATAGCGGCGACAACTCTGGCCGGGATGGTGGCACCAGCGGCCTCAGCCGCGGTCCGCCCCTCGCGCAAGGCTGACGACGAAGCCCACGAGGACACCGCGCCAGAAGACTTCGTCGTGCACGTTCGCAACGCCGCGAGCGGCGAACTGGCCATCTACCACGGCACCAGCGAGACGACCGTGCGCGACCGCGCCCTGGCGGCCCGCATCGTCCGCGCCACCCGGTGACTGACCGATTCAAGACCAGAAAGGCAGCAAATGTCATCGCATCGCGAGGCACCGGAGATCTCGAAGGACCCGGTAGCCGATAGCACCGACCTCTACGCGTTCGTCAGCCCGGACAAGCCGGACACGGTCACGCTGATCGCCAACTACATCCCGCTGCAGGGCGCCGCGGGCGGCCCGAACTTCTACGAGTTCGGCGAAGACGTCAAGTACAACATCCACATCGACACCAAGGGCCACGGCGAAGCCAACATCACCTATGAGTTCCGGTTCACGACGACAGTCGGTGACCCGGACACCTTCCTGTACAACACCGGCCCGATCACGTCGCTGAGCAGCAAGAGCTGGAACCGCAAGCAGCACTACGAGATCATCCGCTGGGACCTGAAGGGCAAGAAGGTCGTTCCCACGATCGTCGGCAAGAACCTGCACTGCCCGCCCTGCAACATCGGCCCGCTTTCGACGCCGCACTACGCGACCAAGCTGGCCGGACCGGCCGTCCACTCACTCAGCGACGGCAGCAGGGTATTCGCCGGCCAGCGGGCCGAGGGCTTCTACGTCGACCTCGGCTCGATCTTCGACCTGGGCAACCTGCGGCCGTTCCAGAACCTCAACGCCTTCGGCAAGGCTCTTGGCCTCAGCTCGGCCGCGGGCGTCAACGCCACCAAGCTGCTCAACGTGCACTCGATCGCGCTCCAGATCCCGAAGTCCCTTATCACCGAGCACGGCCGCCCGGTCATCGGCGTCTGGACATCGGCGAGCAGGCAGCGGGTGCGGATCGCCGACTCACCCGGCAAGCCGCCGATCTTCAGCGGCCCGTTCCAGCAGGTGTCGCGGCTGGGCATGCCGCTGATCAACGAAGTCGTGATCCCGATGGGCCGCAAGGACTTCTGGAACGGCCAGGCACCGGTCGACGACAAGCAGTTCGCCAAGTACGTGGCGAACCCGGAACTCGCCGGCCTGCTGCCGGTCCTCTACCCGGGCGTGTTCCCGAACCTGGCCGCGCTGAACGCCTCCAAGGCGGCCAGATTGGACCTGGAAGCGATCCTGCTCACCGGCATCCCGAGCGGAATCGTCCCTGACTTCACCAACTTCACCGGCTCGGTGGCGGCCGACATGCTGCGGCTCAACACCTCGATCCCGCCATCCAGCAGCCCCAACATCCTCGGCCTGATCGGCGGCGACGCGGCCGGCTTCCCGAACGGCCGGCGCGTGTTCGACGACGTGGTCTCGGTCGAGCTGCGGGCCATCGCCGGCGCCACGTACCCGCTCGTCAACTCGAAGTTCACACCGGACGCGGCGGCCGGGGAGCTCACCGACGGTCTCACGCCGTCCAGCCTCGGGATGCCGTTCCTCGACGTCTTCCCGTACCTCGGGGTTCCGTTCGACGGTTACGACGACCCCTCGTCCTAGAAGGCAACTCGCATGCACGAGCACGCTCTCGGCCCGTCATTCTCAGGCAGCGTGGTACTCGAACTCGGCCCCGGCATCGGGGCCCTGGTCCTGAACACGCCGCCCGAGCTCGACGGCGCGGAAATCGAGATCAGCCCGGTGGGCGAAGACGGCACGCACCGTACCCACTCCCAGGTCAGGCCGCGGAACACAGCGAACGGCACGAAGTACGCGGCGGTCTACCCAGGCCTGGCCGAAGGGCAGTACACCATCTGGCGGGACAAGAGCACCAGGGCGCTTGACGTCACCGTCGAGGGGAGCCAGGTCGCCATCGCGTGGTGGCCGGGCGATTAAGGCAGGAGTGCCGGGGCGGTTGCCATCGGATCAGGCCGCGGCGCCAGCCAGGCGCCCGGCCCCCGCCGGCGCTCCTCCGGCCGCCCCGGCACTCCCTCCAAGCTCACGACGAGGCGCCAACCGCCCAGGCGCCTCGTCGTGATTATGTTGTTGGTGTTTTAAGGTCAAGACCTTCCACGGGGGTTGACGGGGTACCGGACACGTGCCGCCCGGCTGCTTTCAGCAATTGCCTGGCGACACATGTCCGGTACCCCAGGTCAGTGCGCGAACGACAGTCGTACAGACGACACCAGCTGGCAAAGCATCCTCAGCTGGCCCCCGCCGCAGGGCCGCGAGCCGCCGGGGGCGGCCGCGAGCTTGCCGACGGCACCAGCTAACCGAACATTCCAGCTCAGCCCACCGCAACGATGGCCCATAGATGCTGCTCGGCCGGGGCGGGCAACCGCAACCATGGGCCATCGATGCTGCGGAAACCGCAACCATGGGCCATCGTTGCGGTTAGTCGCCCCGGCTGAGCAGCATCAATGTCCCACCGATGCTGTTACGGCCTAAGCACAGGGGCGACCGACGACGAATTGCCTGGTTTGTCGGATCCAGGCGGTGCCGGAGGCCGCGCCGGTGCCGGGGGCCGGGCCGGTGCGCGGGCCGGCCGGTGCAGGGGGCCGCGCCGGGGCCGGGGCCGGGGCGGCGGGAGTTGGGAGACGGGGCTCGCGCCTTCGGGGCACAGTGCGGGTGCCGACGCATGTCGGCCAGGTCGCATCCGGACGACTGTCGTTCGCGCACTGAGATGGGGTACCGGACATGTGTCGCCAGGCAATTGCGGGACGCAGCCGGGCGGCACGTGTCCGGTACCCCACCACCCCCGTGGAAGGTCTTGACGTTAAAACATCAGCACTCCACGACGTTGAGCGCCAGGCCGCCTCGGGACGTTTCCTTGTACTTGTCTTTCATGTCCGCCCCGGTCTCCCGCATCGTTTTGATGGCCTTGTCCAGCGAGACGTGGTGAGTCCCATCACCCCGCACAGCCATCCGAGCCGCGGTGATCGCCTTGACCGACGCGATCGCGTTTCGCTCGATGCACGGGATCTGGACCAGGCCGCCGACCGGGTCGCAGGTCAGGCCCAGGTTGTGCTCGACCCCGATCTCGGCCGCGTTCTCGACCTGCTCGGGTGTTCCGCCAAGTACTTCGGCGAGCCCGGCCGCCGCCATCGAGCAGGCCGAGCCGACCTCGCCCTGGCAGCCGACCTCGGCCCCGGAAATGCTCGCGTTCTCCTTGAACAGCACCCCGATCGCGGCGGCGGTCAGCAGGAACCTGATCACCCCGTCCTTGTCGGCGCCGGGCACGAACCTGGTGTAATAGTGCAGGACGGCTGGGATGATGCCCGCCGCGCCGTTCGTCGGCGCGGTCACGACCCGGCCGCCGGCCGCGTTTTCCTCGTTCACGGCCAGGGCGTAGAGCGTCACCCACTCCATCGCGTACAAGGGATCGTGAGCGTCGGAGGACCGCTCCAGGGTCTCGCGCAGCTTGCCGGGCCCGGCGCCTGACCTTCAGTCCCCCGGGCAAGACTCCTTCCGCCTGGGACCCGGCCGCCACGCAGTCTTGCATGACCGACCAGATCCGCAGCAGCCCTTCCCTGATCTCGTCCTCGCTGCGTCGCACGAGTTCGTTGGCGAGCATTACCCCGCTGATCGGCAGCCCGGCGGCGCGGGCCTGGGCGACGAGTTCGGCCCCGCTCGAGAACGGATAAGGAACCGGGACGGCGTCAGGCACCAGCGAAGGGCTCCCGGCCTCGTCTCCGCTGAGCACGAACCCGCCGCCGATCGAGTAGTACGTACGCTGGCTTAGCTCGGCCCCGGCTTCGTCGGCGGCGGAAAACACCATCGCGTTGGAGTGGAAAGGCAGCCGCTTGCGCCGGTGCAGGACTATGTCGCAGTCGACGTCGAACTCGATGTCGTGCGGGGCGGCACCAGCCCCGGACAGCAGCAGCCTTCCGGTTTCCTTCGACTGCTCCACGGCCGGCCGGGCGGCCGAAGGGTCGACCGTGTCCGGGTGCTTGCCCATCAGCCCGAGCACGATCGCCGGCACGCTCCCGTGGCCATGACCAGTCGCCCCGAGGGAGCCGAACAATTCGACGTGCACCCGCGCGACCCGGTCGAGTACCCCGTCGGCGACCAGCGAATCGATCAACAGAGCGGCCGCTCGCATAGGCCCGACCGTGTGCGAGCTCGACGGGCCGATCCCGATCTTGAACAGATCGAACACGCTGAGGGCCATGGTGCCGGGCGGGTTCCCGGCCTTCGTAACGAGTTCGGCTGGACGCTTCACCGGCGTACCTTCTCCCCATCCGGGTCGAATGGCGGGCGCAACGACACTGTCGCGCCACCTACCTGGCCGCCGACGTTGACCTGATAGCTGCCCGACTTGACGTAGTCGGCAGTTACCCGACCCCCGTCCGGCCGGCGCACGTAGGCCATTCCGACCGACGCGCCGATCGTAGCTCCCCAGGCGGCCGACGTCACCAGGCCGGCGGCCACCCCGTCGCGCAGCAGCAGTTCACCTCCCCACATCATGACGCCGGGATCGTCGAGCACCAGCGATGCAAGCCGCTGCCTCGGCCCGGCCGCCCGAGCCGCTTCGACAGCGGCCCGGCCAAGGAAATCAATGTTCGTCTTGAGCTTGCAGGCGAAGAGCAGGCCAGCCTCGACCGGGTCGTAGTCAGGCGTCAGCTCCCGGCCGAACGCACGGTAAGCCTTCTCCAGCCGCATCGACTCGATCGTGTAATACCCGGCATTCACGACCCCGAGCTCGCCTCCGGCCGCCATGAGATCCTCGTAAACCCCAATGGCAAATTCACTATTCACCAAAATTTCCCATCCCAGCTCGCCTACGTAGGTGAGCCGGGTCGCCCGTGCGGTCGAGTAGCCGAGGTCGATGAGCTTGCTCGTGCCGAAGCCGAACGCCTCGTCGCGGAGGTCGGCGCCGGTCAGCCGGGAAAGCAACTCGCGCGAGCGAGGACCCATGACGCCGTAGACGGCGTAAGCCGAGGTCACGTCGGCGAGGCTGACCCCGCTGGCCGGGAGCCTGCGGCCAATGTGGTCAAGGTCGCGCTCGGTCGACGCGGCACTGCTGAGCAGCAGGAACTGGTCGGCGGCCAGCCTGGTCACCGTGATGTCGGCCTCGTACCGGCCGCCCGCGTTCAGCATCCCGGTGTAGACGGTGCGGCCGGGAGCCACGTCGACGTTGGCCGTGCACAGCCACTGGAGCGCGGTCAGTGCTTCTGGGCCGCTGACCAGGTACTTGGAGAACGAGGTCTGGTCGAAGACGGCGACGGCCTCCCTGGTCGCCCGCTGCTCGGCGACCGACCACGGCAGCCAGTTCGGCTTGTCCCACGAGTACTCGATCACCGGGGGCTGCCCAGGCGGCGCGAAGACATTCGCCCGTTCCCAGCCCATCTTGGACCCGAAGCACGCCCCGGCGTCCTTAAGCAGGTGATAAACGGGCGACCGCCGGAATGGCCGGGCCGAAGCCAGCTCCCGGTTCGGCCACGGCGTCGCGTAATGCAGCCCGAGCACCTCGCCGATCCGGTCCCGCAGCCAGCGGTTGTTGCCGTTGAACCTGGCGAACCGCCTGATGTCGACGACAGAGAGGTCCGAGCCAGGGTCACCATCGATGATCCAGTCGGCCAGCGACTTGCCCGCCCCGCCCGCCGAGGCGATGCCGACCGAGTTGAACCCGGCCGCGACGTAGAAGTTCCGCAGCTCAGGCGCAGGCCCGAGGATGAACTGGTTGTCGGGAGTGAAGCTCTCGGGACCGTTGTACAGCTTCTTCATGCCGGTCTTTTCGAGCACCGGAATCCTGGCGATCGCGCTTTCCATCAGGATCGAGAAGTGCTCCCAGTCCTCGTCGAGCAACTGGAACTCGAACGGGTAAGGGATCTGGTCCGGGGCGACCCAGGGCTTGGCGTCCGGCTCGAAACCGCCGACGAGCAGCCCGCCGACCTCTTCCTTGATGTAGGTGTAGCCATCAGGGTCCCGCAGTACCGGCAAGTTCGAGTGCACGCCGTCGATCTGATCGGTCACCACGTAGAAGTGCTCGGCCGAGTGCAGCGGCACGGTGACCCCGACCATCGCCCCGACCTGCTTGGCCCACTGCCCCGCGCAGTTGATCACGATCTCGGCCTCGATGTCGCCGGCGTCCGTCCTGACCCCGGTCACGGCCCCGTCCGCCTGATCGATCCCGGTAACCCGAGTCCGCTCCCTGATCGTCGCCCCGCGCATCCGAGCGCCCTTGGCCAGCGCCATCGTGAGGTCGGTGGGGTTGGCCCGGCCGTCGCCAGGCAGCCAGAGCGCGCCGACCAGGTCGCTGGTCTTCATGACTGGGTACAGTTCGCCCGCCCGCCCAGGAGAGATCAGCTCGCACTCAAGTCCGAACGCCTCGGCCGTGGCCGCGGTCCGGCGCAACGCCATCAGCCGGTCCCTCGTCCGGGCGACTGTCACTCCCCCGCACCGGCGGAACCCGGTTCCGAGGCCAGTCTCGGCTTCCAGCTGGTCATAGAGCCTGGTCGAGTACTGCACCAGCCTGGTCCCGCTCTCCGAGGCCCGCAACTGCCCGACCAGCCCGGCGGCATGCCACGTCGTCCCCGACGACAGCTGCCCTTGCTCGAGCAGGAGCACGTCGGTCAGCCCGCGCTTGGTCAGGTGATACGCGACGCTGGTGCCGATCACCCCGCCCCCGATGATCACGACCCGCGCCCGGACATCAGTCATTTCGCTGCACCTCATCGAGCAGTTGGTCGAAACCCGGCCCGCGCAGGCCGGCCAAGGCACCATCGAAACGCTCCATCCCCCACGCCCAGAAGTCGAAGTCGATCGGGCTGACCGCCGCCTGGATCGAGCCCCACAGGGTCCAGCCGTACTTCCCGGCCAGGCCAAGCAGCTTCGCCCGTGCGACCTTGTTGCGCAGCGGGCGGCCGTAGTACTCGGTAATCAAGGTGACCAGGGCGTCGTCGGACAAGTGGCATTCGGCCCAGATGTTGCCGAGCTCAAAGCAGGGATCGTTGTTGCCCGAGTACTCGTAGTCGATCAGCCAGAGCTTGCGCCCGTCGTCGATGAAGTTCGCCGCGAGGAGGTCGTTGTTGCAGGGCACGGTACCCTCGACCCGGCTTTGAATCGCCTGCTCGACTGCCTTGAACTGATCCGACAGCTCGCCGTACCCATCCGGGATCCTGATCCCGCGTTCCTGCGTGATGGTCAGGTACCGGCGCTGGATCTCGAACATGTCAAAGTCACCGTCGAACCGCTCGGCGGCATGCAGCGCCAGGCAGGCCCGTGCGACCCTGGGCAGATTGGCCGGCCTCGCGACGTCAGCGTTGCCGTACGTACGCCCCTCGATGAACCCGAGCACGAGCACGCCGGCTTCAGGCACGTACTCGATGACGGGCGCCCCGACACCGGCTCGGGCGGCCCTGACCGAGTTCCGGTACTCGTGCTCCCTGTTAATCGCCAGTAGTTCGCTGCCCCCCGATGCGACCCTGGCCACGTAACTGCCATTTGGCAGATCGATCTTGAAGTTCCGGTTGGTCAGCCCGCCCGGCAGTTCGCTGACCTGCCGGGGCCCAGCCGCGAGGCAAGGCACCTGGTCGAACAACTCGTCGGGCTCCATTGCGAAAGAGTAGGCAGCCGACCGCTTAAAGGTCTAGATCTATCGCGGGAAAGTTGTCCGGTTCCGAACTTGTCGTCCCATAGGGTCTGGACAGTTGCGCTCCGTACCCCTACGCTAACGCCTCAACCTGCGCCGTTCTCCGTGGAGGATCCTCGATGAGCGCAATCACCGATCAAACCGGCGGAGACCGCGATAGCCCGACCTGGCCCAGTTCGGGTACCGGCAAGAACTGAAGCGTTCGCTTGGTGTCTTCAGCTCCTTCGCGGTCGCCTTCAGCTACATCTCACCGTCATTACCGGCAACGGCGGATTCGGCTTCGGGCCGGCCCAGATCATCGAGGCGAACTTCTCGGCGCCGTTCGCGACGATCTACCTGCTGGTCGTGTCCGACTTCCTCGGTAATATCGCGATCCTGCGGGCCAGGCTGAAGGGCTGGCCGAAGACGCCCGCGCCGTTCAGCCTCGGGAAGTGGGGGCTCCTCGTCAACATCGTCGGCCTGCTTTACGGCGGCGTGATGCTGGTCAACTTCATCTGGCCGAGACCGCAGAGCAACCCGACTCCGACCCAGAGCGGGGTGCTGCACCTTGGCTTCCTGAACGGCGTGCCCATCCTGTGGACCGTTTTCCTGCTGATCCTGGTCATCGGGATCATTTACTACCTGGTGGCCGGCAATCGTAAGGAGTTCGCTACGGTCAAGGCTCCTGCGGGTGACGACGATCCGCTCCAGGCCTGAGCCCAGCTAAGAGCGGGTAGCGTGACGGCGAGACCGACGCGGAAGGCAGGCAAATGGCTTCAGATCCTGGGGTAGCAGCCCCAGCTGAGCCATCTGCCTCTCCGCTGTCGCCACCTACGCCACTGTCGCCACCCCCGCCGGGCGAAGCGGGCCGGGGCGGATCGCTGTGGCCGCCGAGGCTGCCCGGCCGCCGCCCGCCCAAGATCGTCCGCGGCCCCGGGATGACCGTTCACGGCCAGATCGAGGACTGGCTAGCCGACGCGATCGCCTCCGGCCAGCTCAGCCCGGGCGACAAGCTGCCCACCGAGCAGGACCTGGCCGCCTGGCTCGGGGTGAGCCGGATGACCCTGCGGCACGCCCTCGCCGAGCTGGCCAATCGCGGGCTGGTGACCAGGACCGTCGGCCGGGCCGGCGGCACCTTCGTCGCCGAGCCCAAGCTCGTCCAGGACCTGACCGTGCTGGCCGGGTTCTCCGAGCAACTCCGAAGGCACGGCCTAGTAGCCGGCGCCCGGGTCCTGGCCGCGACGGAGATCCCGGCGAGCCCGGCGGCCTCCGCCGCGCTGGAGATCGAGGTCGGCGAGGCCGTATACGAAGTGCGGCGCCTCCGGCTGGCCGGCGGCCAGCCAATCTTGATCGAACACTCGCTGTTCCCGGCCCGGCACTGTCCAGGGCTGCTCGAGTCCCGGCTGGACGGGTCGCTGTACGAACTGCTCGAGCAGAAGTACGGGCGACGACCGCACCGGGCCAAGGAAAGCCTCGAGCCGGTAACGGCCGGCGTGCGCGAGGCCGAAGCCCTGGGCGTGGCCGAAGGAGCACCGCTGATGCTGGTCGAGCGAACCGCCTACGCCCAGTCGGGGACGCCGCTCGAATTCGCCCGCGACCTCTTCCGAGGCGACCGCACCCGCGTAGTCCTGTGGACCTCGGAGCTAGCAGGCGAACTGTAGCCCCGCCCGCCCCGCCAGCAACAAAACCGCCAAATTCGGACGGCCAAGCCCAGCCAGCGGCCTGGATCATGCTCAGAAACCAGCGCGAACAGCAACGATGTCCCATTGATGCTGTTCGCAAGAGCACGCCGGCAACAACGATGACCCATGGATGCCGTTGGAACAGCATCGGTGGCACATCGATGTCGTTAGACCCGACGTCGGCTACAGCATCGCTGGGCCATCGTTGCGGCGTCGGACTACGTGGTGATTGCCAGGCCGCTTTCTGAGTCGAAGAACTGGAGCCTTGAGGTGTCGACGGCGAGCTCAAGTTGCGAGCCAGGCCGGACTGGGCTGCGAGCGGAGACTCGCGCTGTCCAGAGAGTCCGGCCGCCGTCGAGCGGGATCCCCGATTCGTCCTCATCGTCAGCGACCGCCTTGCTGATGCTGGCATGCTCGACCGGCGGGCTGTCGATGCTGAACAGAACGTGAATCTCGCTGCCGAGGTCTTCTGTGACGTTGGCCCTGACCGGCATCCGCGCCCAGCTCTCATCGGCGAGGCTGGCGTCCTCGAAGTCGGAGGGCCTGATTCCGAGGATCACCTGACGACCGAAGTAACGGCCAAGCCCAGGGCGGTCCCTCAGCACCTCCTCAGTCACAGGGACCCGGTAGCCGGCGAAGGTAGCGAAAGGGCCGTCGTCTCGCGCCAGCTCAGCGGCGACGAAGTTCATCGCCGGCGAGCCGATGAACCCGGCCACGAACAGGTTGACCGGCGAGTTGAACAGGGTCTGCGGGCTGTCGACCTGCTGGATCTTGCCGTCCCGCATGACGCAGACCCGCTGGCCGAGAGTCATCGCCTCGACCTGGTCGTGGGTCACGTACACGGTCGTCACCCCGAGCCGGTCGTGCAGTTGGGACAGCGAGGCGCGCATCGAGACCCGGAGCTTGGCGTCCAGGTTCGACAGCGGCTCGTCCATAAGGAACGCCTGCGGCTCCCGCACGATCGCCCGGCCCATCGCCACCCGCTGCCGCTGCCCGCCCGACAGTGCGCCCGGCTTACGCTTCAGGTAATCCTCGAGGCCTAGCAGTCTCGCAACCTCGGTAACCCGCCCCTTGATCTGATCCTTGGGCGTGTGGCGCTGCTGCAGGCCGAAGGCCAGGTTCTGCTCTACGGTCATGTGCGGGTAGAGCGCGTAGTTCTGGAACACCATCGCGATGTCACGGTCCTTGGGCGGCAGGTCGTTCACCACCCGGTTGCCGATCGAGATCGTGCCGCTGGTGATCTCCTCAAGTCCCGCGATCGACCGCAGCGCGGTCGACTTCCCACACCCCGAAGGGCCGACCAGTACCATGAACTCACCGTCGGCTATTTCGAGGTTCAGGCCGTCAATGCCTTTGACCCCGCCGGGATAGACCTTATCGACCTGATCAAGAACGATCTGCGCCATCGTCTGCTCCGCTGCTCAACCTGCCCTAGATACTCCTGAGTCCGCCCTCCCAGTCTGCTAGCGTCCCGGTCGCTTTGTCACGGCTGGTTTGCCGATTTATCAGTCTTACTCGCAGATCTCGTACTCGAGCACGTAGCCGTGCCCGCCGTCGGAACCGACGACGATCTGGCCCTCGCCCCGGATGCCGGCCAGCTCACCGGTCCCGCTCGTCTCGACGATCTTCCAGGTCAGCCACGGTGCCCCGTCGGCGCTGCCCGCGTTATGCGTGAGCACAAAACTCCCCTCCCGGCCGTGCAGCGCGCCATCGAACCGCTCGATTCCCGCGTAGGCGGCCGGTTGCGCGGTTGTGACCGTCAGGATGTCCGTCTCGCTGGTGCCGGTCAGGTCACCGTCGAACACCTTGCTGATGTGAGCGCGGGAGAGTTGGATGCCGTCGCGGTCGTCGTAGCTGTCACCCGGCGTGAAGTCGAGCTTGAAAGTGCCTTCTGCCTTTGCCATGGCCCTACTCTGCCGCACCCCACCGACAGTATTCGTGAGCCTGCAGTGAAACGTCAGTGGCATATACGACGATGCGGACGTGGACGCTCAGCAGCAAAGGAGGTACCGGGTCGCTGGCTTGTTCGCTGGCAGCGGCGGCTTGGAGACCGGACTGCACGCGGCCGGTCATTCGACAGTGATGTTGTGCGAGGTCTGGTCGGCGGCCCGAGCGGTGCTGGCACGGCGTTTTCCTGGCGTTCCTGTGGAAGACGACGTCTGCTAGCTAGAGGGCTTGCCCGAGGACATCGATGTCCTGACCGCCGGGTTCCCATGCACGGACCTGTCGCAAGCTGGCCGTACCGCCGGGATAGGTGGTTCGCAGTCGGGACCGGTCAGTCATGTGTTCCGGCTGGTTGATCGAGGTCACCCGCGGTGGCTGGTGCTCGAGAACGTACGTAACATGCTGCCGCTTGACGGCGGTCGCGCGATGCGGCACCTGGTGTCGGAGTTGGAACAGCGCGATTACGCCTGGGCCTACCGCGTTGTCGACTCGCGATTCACCGGGGTGGCGCAACGGCGGCAGCGGGTCCTGTTGGTAGCCAGCAGGACCGAAGATCCCCGAGGAATCCTGCTCGCGGACGATGCTGGTGAACCTGGCGACGAGTACTTCAGCTCGGATGCTTTCGGTTTTTACTGGACGGAGGGCTTGCGCGGTCTTGGCTGGGCTCGTGACGCGACTCCCACTCTGAAAGGGCGGCTGAACAATCGGGATTCCCTCGCCCCCGGGGATCTGGATTCCGGAAGCTCCGGTCGGCCGGCAACTGGTCACGCCCTCGATCGAAGACGCTGAAGCGCTGCAGGGGTTCGAGCGGGGCTGGACGGGGACAGCGGCGGCCGACGGTCGCAAGAGCGCGCGATGGAAACTGGTCGGCAACGCCGTCACTACCGGAGTCGCCGCCTGGCTCGGCCGCCGGCTCGCCGAGCCGGGTTCCTATGACCCGACCGAGGCCGCGCCACTCCAAGCGGACGACCGGTGGCCGACAGCGGCATGGGGCGGCAATGGCCAGCGGTGGAAATCACAAGCGTCAATGTGGCCACAGCGGCAGCCGTACACGCATCTGCATGCCCTCCTTGAACATCAGCACCTGACACCGCTAAGTTACCGGGCGGCGGCCGGTTTCCTCGAGCGTACGCAGCGCGCCAAGCTACGGTTCGATCCCGACTTCATCGTGGCCGTTAAGAATCACGTCAGCGCGATGGAGCGCGGGCGGCCAGACGTTTCGCGGTATGCCGCGAAATGATCAACTAAGGTTCCCTCGGGAGGGAACACCAAATGGACGCGCTAGACATCCTGATCCGGACCCTGAGCACGCCAGTCCCGATCGGACCGTCGAAAACACCGTGGCAATATCATTCGCGCAGCGATCGCCACTCTAAGATCGCATGCTGGGGTATCCTCTTCGACCTCCCGCAGACCAGCAGTCTGCTGCGCGCCCAGGTCACAGACGGCAAAGTATTCTTCGGCGTCAACCACACAATGCGCGATTTCGTTCACAACAAGAAAAAGAACCTCGACCTCGTGTTGTGCCGACCTGAGCCTTCAGACTCTGCGATGCCCGGCGGTCACCCTATAACGCTCCAGAGTCTCGCCGACCGATGGCAGGTCAAGCTGACGCCACTACAACAGGCGACGCTGGACGCCCTGCCTCCGATCAGCCAGGCACCAGTAGGCGCCGTCCTGGCGGCACTTGAGGCCAAGGCCACCATGACCGAGCACGGCAAGGCTGGCCCGAGGCTTTACGACGAATTAAATTGCAGCCATCAGATCGTCCACGCGTCGTCCAACCGGGCGCTATCAATCGGCTTCTTCATGGTCAACGCCGCCGGAGTCTTCATCAGCCCCGACCGCAACAAGAGCCTCGCCTCTGCTGTCACCATCCATAAACAACCGGCCGCAGCAGAACACTCGATCAACGTGGTCAAGGGCTTTCCCGACGCAGCCGCACCTCGGGAACCGGATACGACGTTCTGGCCATCGTCGTCATCGACCTGCCCGACGACGGCCCAGGCCCGCTCGCCTCATCACCGGGCCCGCGCCCGCCTTAGTCAAAGTCCGCCCTGCTCAGGCGGCGATTGAGTCAGGCGGGCTATGGCTATGGAAGACTCTGCCGCCATTGGGGCTGGTCATGGTGGTGGTGCCATCAGCGTTCAAAGTTATGGACCAGCCCCACCGATGAACCAGGATCAAATGGTGGAAACTGCATAGAAGGAGCAAATTAGTAATGGCGGTGCGGCCGCCCTTGCTCCTCGGCCTCACATGATGCACCTGGCACGCACTGGGCGGCTGCTCGCAGCCCGGCGCGGCGCAGTGCCTGTCCCGGGCGATCACCGCGCGCCGCAGGTGCGCAGGGATCGTCTCGGTGCTGGTGCCGGTGTCCAGGGGCAGGCTGACCGACCCGGCCACCCCGGCCAGTTCCCGGCGCCGGATCCACGACGCCAGACCGCGCGGCCCGGAGAACAGGGCAGCCGCGTTCGCGATGATCAGGTCCCTCACGCTGTCGGTGTTCAGCCGTACCCGTGCCGTGCCGTCCAGGGTCAGGTCCGCGCCGCGCAGCGGCCCGTTCAGCGCCTCGACCAGCCGCGCCAGCAGATCATGATCGATCGCGCCGGTCACGACCGGGACAATCGACGCGTCGCATTCCTGGCCGACCGCCGCGAGCGGCCACCCCGGCACCGGGCTCACCTGCTGCCCGCTGCCGGTTTCGCCGGCGCCGTGCATACGGCGGAGCAACTCCTCCAGCGAGATGTGAAGCTGGATCTTCGTCGGCTGCCCGGCCCGGTCCGGCAGGCCACCACTGGCGACCAGGCGGCGGCAGGGCTGATCGTGAATTTGCATCGTGACTTGGATCACATCCAGCTACGGGATCGGCCGCCGTCGGTCAAGGGGTCTAGGGCTCACCCACTCCGCGGTGGTGCGTGCAGTCAGGGCGGTGCAGTGCTGGTCGCGGAGGATTACGGCGCCGCGCAGACGGAACTTCTTGTCAAAACACCGACGCCGACCGAGCCTTGCGCCGAGTGGATCGCCGTGTCCGGCAGAGCAAAGAACCCGCCCGAACTGACTCAGCGCCTGCTGGCTAGTCCGGCCTGTCTTGTCACGGCAGCCGGAGCGGAATGGCAGTCCCGCTCGGAGGCTCGGGATCATCGGGCTCGTTCACCAGCACGTATTCCTGCATCAGCGTCGAAGCGCTGACGGCCATGTCGTGGTACTTCGCCGAGCCATTCCACTCAGCCGTGCGGGTGGTATTCTTCCGCATCCTGGCATCGAAGTCAGCAGCATCGAGCGTGGCCGTGAGCACCTTGCCCCCTGCTTCCAGCGTGCACACCAGCCTGGCTCGCCCCCGCCCTGCCTCGTAGCCGATCCAGGTCAGCTCCCACGGATCGGTGAACTTGCGCACCCTGTCTCGGTACCGGCCGTCGCTGCCGCGAACCTGGCCAGCGGAGCTAGACGTCAGGATCTGCCTCAGTTCAGGCAGGAAGCTCTCCCCGAACTCAGCGCCCGGCATTGCGCTCCTTCCCTCTTGCTTAGGTACCCGACTATGGTTGCCCTCCAGGCATGCCTGAAGGGCAACCATTAGTCTACGGACAGGGCTGGTCGACCTTCCTGCCACGATGGCCGAAGGCCGTCACGATGGTCCCGTCGCTGATCTTCGGGATCACAGTGAATTTCCAGATGTAGTAGTATCCCTCGAAGAAGCACTGGTAGATGGGCGCTGTCTCCAGGTAGTTGCCGTTATCCTGCGGCTCGAAGGTCTCCGGTGCCTTTAGCACTTGGCTGATGGCAAAGTTGAACGATCCCCAGCCGCCGAAGTACTGGCCGATATGTTTCGCGAGATGACGGTATCCGTACTTGTTGTCCCCGCAGTACAGCACGTCGGTTCGGTGCCCTCCTTTTTTAAATCGCTTCGCGGAGTACTTGGCGATTACCTTCCTATTCGAGACTCCCTTGCCGCATTTCGGTGATGATGCCGCATGGGTCGGTATTGCCCATGGGGCATACCAATAGGACTGTAATGGGCGGGATGCGGCAGATGCTGGCGTACTGCCCAGCGATGCCGCTGCCCCGCACAGAAGAAGCGCTAATGCTCCCCCAGTTGCCGTGATCCTCCTGATTGTCATCGGTTTTCCTGTCTGCTTAGCAGGCTACTACTGCAGCCCGTCCCATAGGGCATCGTAAGGGGCGGCGCGGCTCGCTGCTCAGATATACCGCCAGCCCACGCCTTGACTACCGGAGAAACGGCCGACCCGCCCCAGGGCTCAGGCATCTGAACGGTGTTCAGGCGGGATTACGAAGGTTCCGCGGCCGGCAACGGTGCTCACCGCGCCGGTATCGCGCAGGTAGGCGACGGCACGCCGGACCGTCGTCCGGGCGACGCCGAAGGTGTCCATCAACTCTTTCTCAGAATCGATCGCCTCGCCCGGCTGCAACTCGCATGTCGCGGATTACGAAGCGGTCATGCCAGGCGCGTGCCTTCAGGCCCACGGTGTCTTCAAGCGACAATGCCCGTACGGTTGCTGCCTCGGTTATCTGGGCCGTTACCCATCTTGGCTCTAGTGCTTCTTTGAGAAGGTCCATCTCCAGTTCATCGCTGGAATCAGGGAACTGAAGCACCAGCCGCGCGTAACGGCTCGTCGCCTCGATAAGCAGGGCGGTGTAACCGGCGGATTGGTGTAGATCGCGTCATAGTCGACTTACAATGCGCCGCAAGCGTCGAAACCGAACTCGACTCGTATCTGAGATTAACTTCTGTAGTGCAATGGGGAATGTATATGAAACTGAACTTTTCCGAAGAAGCGATTCAACGCCTGTTTGGTCACGAAGCAGCAGAGGACGAATCACCCGAACGGCTTCGTGAATATTATTTCAAGTCTTCCGCTTACGATCAGGTTGTAACGGACCTACCTCTCAGAATTTTGGTAGGCCATAAGGGTATCGGCAAGTCGGCCCTATTTCAAGTTGCAATTTCCGAAGATCGCGAATCGAATCGGCTAACGCTCGTAGTAAAACCAGATGATGTAATTGAGATAGCTAACGACACGACTGACTTTCTTCAAACCATCCGCGCTTGGAAGACTGGGTTGACCGAGTTGCTTGCCAGGAAGGCGATTCTGGGTCTCGATGTTGTGCCCGACGATGGTTGGCCAGAACGTTTGCGCAGAACAGGTGGCCGTCTAATTGAATTTCTGCGGTCATCGCTAGAAAGTCCCGAGGCCTATTTTGAACTCGGTCCGACCAAGAGAATCATCGCCGAAGCGTTCTTGCGAAGAAGCGAAATAACAGTTTACATCGATGATCTAGATCGCGGATGGCAAGGGCGGCCACAAGATATCACTCGCATATCCGCTCTCCTAAACGCGGTTCGTGACATAGCAAACGAGAATCGTGGAATCCGATTTAGGATATCGCTCAGATCGGACGTATATTTCCTGGTACGCACCAGCGACGAATCAACCGACAAGATCCAGGGTTCGGTAATTTGGCAATCGTGGACTAACAGCGAGATTTTTGTTGTACTGGTGAAGAGAATTAACACATACTTTGGCGGCAAGGACCGGCCCGTAGATAATCTCGAATATTACGGCCAAGAAAAACTATCAGAATATCTCAGCCCGGTATTTGAACCAACATTTCAGGGTAAGGGACTCTGGAAAGATACCCCGACGCGGCGAGTACTCCTATCTTTGATCCGCGGGCGTCCGCGAGACCTGATTAAGCTATGTACGCTAGCCGCGCGCGATGCGCAGGCTTCGAACTCACCTATAATCCGGACGAATAATCTGACGCGAGTTTTCGAAGACTACTCTCAGGACCGCATACAAGACACTATAAACGAATATCGTTCGGAACTACCGGATATCGACAGGCTGATATTTGGTATGAAGCCAACGCGGCGAGAACGCACAACGCACGAGGGCTATACGTACACTACAGCCCAGTTGCTTCAGAAGATTCGTAATATCCAAGAGCAAGGCCAATTCATGCTTCGTTCAGGCAAGATAGCTGATTCGAAGGATCTCGCGAGCTTTCTCTATAAGATTAACTTCTTGACGGCTCGAAAGGAACTACCGGATCTCATAGAGCGCAGATATTTTGAGACGGCTAGGTATCTTCAGAGCCGGTTCGTGGACTTTGGATATGACTGGGAGATTCATCCTGCCTACAGATGGGCTCTCCAGCCAGATGATCTAGACAGCATTTTTGCGAATCTTAGACTGTCAACCGACGACTCGGGCTCACGACCCAATGGCCTTGCGTTAAGACTTTGTCTGGTATCGTAACCGTTTCGTGGCACATGATGGTTCTGAAGGGCTCTCTCCGGACGGCTGGCTGCCGGACCGGATCTCGGTCGGGGTGCTGACCAGGGTTTTCACGCCGGAGCTGGTGGATGCGGCGGTGGAGGATGCCGGGGCGCGGGAGCAGCGGCGGCGGCTGCTGCCGGCGCGGCTGGTGGTGTACTTCGTGCTGGCGCTGTGGCTGTTCCGGGGCCGGAACTGCGGGTACGGGCAGGTGATGACGAAGCTCGCGGACGGGCTGTACCATCAGCGGCGGGCCGGTGACCTGCTGGCCGGGCAGGAGCTGGACGCAGGCGGGTGGGTGGACGCGGGGCAGGGGCGGCGGTGGCGGCTGCCGAATATCTCCTCGCTGTCGCGGGGCCGGGGCAAGCTGGGGCCGGCGCCGGTGCGGTTCTTGTTCGAGCAGGTCGCGGGGCCGCTGGGGGACGAGGGGACGCCGGGGGTGTTCTGCTGCGGGCTGCGGGTCATCTCGATCGACGGGTCAACCTCGGACGTGCCGGACAGCAAGGCGAATGACGAGCATTTCGGCCGTCCGTCGAATCAGGTCCGGGACGGGGCTTTCGCTCAGGTCAGGTGGCTGGCGGCGGCGGAGTCCGGGACCGGGAGCCTGCTCGGCGCGTCGGTGGGCCCCTACCGGGACTCCGAGCAGGCCCTGGCCCGCGATCTGCTGGAGGGCGGGTGCTTCGGGCCGGGGATGCTGGTCCTGGCGGACCGCAAGTTCCTGTCCCGGGCGCTGGCCCGGGAGTTCCTGGCCACCGGAGCGCACATCTTGTGGCGCGCTTCGGCGTCTTTCGCGCTCAGGCCGGTGAAGGTCCTGGCCGACGGCACCTACCTGGCGGAGCTGAAGCCGCCGCGGAAGAAGGACGGCCCGCCGCTGCTGGTCCGGGTGATCGAGTACACGGTGCGCACGGTGCCGCGGGACGGCGGCCGGGAGGAGACTTCGGAGTTGTTCTGCCTGGTGACCGATCTTTTGGACCCGGAGGAGTACCCGGCGCTGGATCTGGCGTGCTGCTATCCGCGGCGGTGGGAATGCGAGACCGTCATCGGCTGCCATAAGACGGACATGGGTGAGGGGCAGCCGGTGCTGCGGAGCAAGGACCCGGCCGGCGTCGAGCAGGAGATGTGGGCGCTGTTCGCGGTCTACCAGGCGATCTGCAAGATCATCGGGATCGGGGCGGCCGCGGCGGGCGTGCCCCCGGATCAGATCAGCTTCCCGCATGCCCTGGCTGCCGCGACGGATACCGTCGCGGCTTTTTCCCCCTGACCAGGCTGATCTCGCGTTCGCTACGTTCCTGCTGAAGATCCTCGCCCCGGCCGCCTTCACCCGGGACCGCCCGGACCGGGCGAGCCCGCGCAAGACGAAGAAATCCGGCGACTTCCCCGCCCGCAAGCCCGGGGAGCCGAGCGTCATCAACGTCATCCGGAAAATCGAGTTCCACCTGCTCAGCCCGCACATGATTTCTTAAGGCAAGGCCATTGGGCTCACGACCACGATCCAACTAAAAATGTGACCATTTATTTGGCGACTGGTCCATAGGATGCGCCTCCGGTGAACAGTCCGTCATCAGACCGAGTGCGGCGGACTACTGAACGGGCCGACTTGGAGGGTCGCCCCGCCTCGCAACCAGGCGTCAGGTACCGGGGCCGCGCCAGCGTGGCCCCCGCCTAAACTGCGAAGAGTCGTGCTCGGCGGGACGAGGCGTGGATCAGACTGGACCGTCGTGCTCGAAGGGCAAATTACCTCTCGCGGAACATATATCTAACCCTAACGTTAGCGCTAAGCTTATGTGCGTGAAGCCAGAACTATGCGGGCCACCTATCGTGGTCGGGCAACTTCAATTCGAATTCGAAGGCATAGCTCCTTTAAGCCTCGATCAGAGGCTTGAGCAATGGCTTGGTCAGCAAGAAGAGGTGACCATCGATGCCCTTGTCGCAGCACTATTCATTGGTGATAATGATTCGCGACGGCGACGTGCGGACCGATTTAGCGAACTTCTAGCTATGCAGGCACCTTATGAAGGCCAACACCTGTGGTTGGTAGCAGGAGGAATTGAGGTTACTTGGCTCTACGAGGAAGCGTGCCGGGATTATATAAATGGCGCCTTTTTTTCCACCTTGATTTGCTCCCACGCCCTGTGCGAACGCGTCCTTGCGGGATGCCTATTCTTCTACCGCGAAGAACTTGCGAAAGGCTGGTCGATGTGGGGTCTTGGAAAGCTGATTCCCGCAGCAACTGAGCGAGGTATTCTAGATGACTCCATGCGCAATGACCTAGTAAAGCTAAATGATATCCGCAAGGTATCAGCCCATTTCAAGCCGGAACACGAGACCATGACGTCCGTAACGCACCGCGCATATGCCGCACTGACCAATGACTCAGACGCGGACTATGCTAACGCGATTCACTCTGTCATTAGTTCTGATGCATTGTTCGCTCTGCGGGTTGCCACCATTATGGTTCGAAGCAATCTAGGGATGGGTGGCCCTTGGTGAACACCAAGCGGTGATCCGGGAAACGGCGTGTTAGGATTGGTGTTAGGATCTTTCCCCGGTCTGGTCCATATCTCCGAGAGCTTCCAATGTTAGCTCCCACGGGAATACTTTGACATATTTTCCGCCGGTACCCGGCGAGTGTAGCGGGTAGACTTCCGGGCCGAAGAGTACGCACGCCCCCCATGAGTTGAGCTTAGCAATGCTCTCGGAGAAGGCTGGGTGTGCGGCGTGGGCGTAGTTGGTGAACGGGAGTGCGACGATCGGCAGTTTCTTGCCGATTCCTTCGACCAAGATTCCGAGGGCGAGGTTGTCGCAGATGCCGAGCGCCCATTTGTTGATGGTGTTCACCGTTGCAGGTGCGACGATGACCGCATCGGGTGCCGGTAGGGCGTCTGGTGCGTCGGGTTCTTTGTACTGGCTGCGGACGGGGTGGCCGGTCAGTGCTGCCATTGCTGACGAATCAATGAATTTCATCGCCGAGGGCGTGGCTAGCAGACACACGTCCCATTTGTCGTCTTGGGCTAGCCGGATCAGTTGGTCGATGTTTTGGGCGGGTGGCGCGGCGCACGCGATGACGTAGAGCACTTTGGGCATTAGGCGTTTACTCCGGCTCGTTTGGCTAGTGCCTGTAGTGACGCTGCCGGCTGGTTACGGGAACGGCTGATCAGGTTTTCGATGGTGTTTCGCGCCATCGGCCGGCAGATGACTTCACGGGGTGCTAGTGCCTCCGCTTCAAGTAGCTTGCTCAGGGCCTCGTCGCGCATACCCCATTGGCTGTACCCGCGTGCGATGTCCACGAAGTGATTTGCCCTGCGCTCGCGGCGTACCAGCCTGATTCCTGTGTCCTCCATTTTGGACGCGACTTCGACAGCGAGCCCGCCTTCGCCAAGGCTGACCAGTGCCGAAACGTGATGGATTCCCACGTTGGTGGGTCCGAAGGACAGGCGGTGATGGTTGGTGTTGTCGGGGACGTGAGCGGCGACCTGGTGGGCTTCGCGGATCAAGTCGCGGACAGCGATGGCGTTGCCGTCGCCTGCCGCCGCCATCGCGGCCTGTAGGAGCAGATTTCCGTAAACAGACCGATCGGCCTGGGTACGGGCGTTGATCTCAACCCGCGAGGCCAGCGAAATATTGAGATCGAACGCGGCCTTAGACCGACCCAAAGCCGTGAGCGCATTCGCGACCCGGAACCCGATGAGCGCGGTCAGGACGGAATCATCGAGTCGTTCAGCAAGGGCGAGTCCCCGGTCGCCGGCTAGCCAGGCCAGATCGTATTCGCCGAGTTTCCGCAGAGTTGATGCGGTGACCTGGTAAACCTCCGAGAGGATCGCGGTTGCGTCGTCACTGTTCTTCGCCAGGCAGCTTCGCTGAGAATCAAGCAGCAGCGCGGGCAGATTCTGGCTGACCACGTGATAGTCGGCCTGTTCGAAAGCCGACCAGACGAACACAAGCTGCCTTCGCAGGCGAGCTATATCGGGCTGGTATCCCTCCGGGGTTTCCCTCGCTGAGGTGTCGTACCGTTCTAGCGCGGCGCGGATTGTTTCTACTTGCAGGTCATCGATGCACTCGCGGGTGCCGCGTCCGGGGTCACGGCCGATCAGGACCGGCAGGTCGATCCGGAGTTCCTTGCAGATGGTGAGCAGGATCGGCAGCCGGTTCGCGCTCCGGTTACCGGCTTCGATTTTCTCGACCCAGCTTTTGGAACGGCCGATCCGGTCGGCCAGGAGTTTCTGGGTGATTCCGCGCCGTTCCCGCCAGTACGCGATCCGCGCGCCAAGTTCAAGATCATCCATCTGGCCTGATCCCTCCCCAGGTTAGGCCGACCCGACTCCCATCGTAACCAGGCCCGCAGCCTATGGCGTGAGCGCGGAAACAAGGTCGCACACGGTGTGCGACCTTGATCGCTAACTCAGCCGTACTGTCAATTGGCAATCAGCCGGGGAGGAACCCAAATCCCAGGCTGCCGCTGACGCCGAAAGGAGGCCCGGATGAGTACACGCAACCCTCACACGGTCGCTGCGGTGCCTCACTCACCGATCCTGACCGACGCGGAGGTAAGCCGGCGAATGATGCTGCTCGCCGAACTCCAGGGCACGCTGGACGCGCTCGGGGTCCGCGCCGTCCTGGCACGGAACCACCGCCTGGTGCTGAAGTACAACGACAGCCCGGTAGCCCCGTCCGGGCTGACCGACCCGGTATTGCACGTACTCATCCCGAGCGGGACCCGCGCGGTGACCACAGACGGAACGTCTTACTGCTGCCAGAGCACGGGGCAATGGCCAGTCACCGATCCGGCGGCGGCGACCGCGATCGCCGCCAGCTTGCCCGCCCGCGAGCAGGCAGCTGGCCAGGCCGGACCAGCGGAAGGAGGCAGGGCATGACGGGCTTTCCGGTTGTGGCCCTCACCAGGGCGGAGCGCGAACCGGACACTCGGTCCGGGCCGGCGCGGTCATGGCTGACGCGGACGCGTCGGCTGGGTCTGATCCGGGTTGCGGCGGGCTGGCCGGGCCGGTGATCCGGCGGTACCGGCTCGGCGCGGAACTGCGGCGGCTCCGGGAGGGCTGCTCTCTGCGGGTCGAAGACGCGGCAGCGGAGCTAGGAGTCGCTACAAGCACGCTGTCACGGATTGAGACCGGTCACGCGCCCGCCCGAACAAGCTACGTGAACACGCTACTGACCCTGTACGGGGTGGCGGACCAGGCCGAGTGCAGGAGGCTGACCGACCTGGCCCGCGAAGGCCAGCGCAAAGGTTGGTGGACCGCCTATGAGCACCTGCTCCCGGCCGGCGCGGGCAGTTTCCTGGGCTTGGAAGCCGCTTCCTGCCTGAGCCGTACGTTCGCTGTCCAGACCATCCCTGGCGTGCTCCAGACCAGCGACTACGCAACTGCCGTCTGCGGCGCAGCGCGCCCCGGCATGACCAGGACCGACGCCGGGGCGCTAGCTGCTGTCATCCTGCGGCGGCAGCCAGCGCTGCGCGACGGGCACCGGCTCCACGTGATCCTCGACGAGTCCGCGCTGTTAACGGTCATCGGCTCGGTAACAGTCATGGTCGCGCAGCTGGACCACCTACGGTACGTGGCTGTGGGCCAGTCCGTGACCGTGCAGGTCCTTCCCCTGTCCGCGCCCCGAACAGTGCTCGCTCCGCCGTTCACGCTGCTGAGCTTCCCCGACCCCGACGACCCCGACGCGGCCTGCCGCCGGGGCGCCGACGGGCAGATCACCCTGACCACTGACAGCAACCGGGTGGCCGTGATCCGGGACACGTTCACCGCGCTGTCCCGCGCCGCGCTGCCACCCGAGGCATCAGCCAGTCTGATCGGCCGACTGGCCAGGCAGCCATGACAGCCAGCGACCCGCCCGCGTCCGGTCACCGCCCCAAGACCGTTACCGCCAGCCGACTGGGCGCGGAGCCACCGCACTGGGAAGTCCGGGCCGACAAGTCCGGCGACCTGGTCGCCACCCTGACCGGCACTTACCCGCCCCTGACCGTCACCGCACCCGATGAGGAAAGCCTCAGCAAGAAAATCAAGATCCTGATCATGCGCGGCATGCTTTAAAGAGCACGACCTTAACGGAACTCGATTTATAAGAACTAAATATATTGACGGGCCACCCGTATAAGCCGGCGAAGACTTTCCAGGGTGACCCGCCAGGGAACGACGTTCCCCGGTACCGATGGTACCGGGGAACGTCGTGCTGTCTTAACCCCGGAACGGAAAGGAGGCCCTGACCAGGACCGATGAGAAAGGTGATCATGACTATCCGGTTACGTCCGGGCAGTTTCCGGCCCGGCCCGCTGTGCGCCTGCGCGACGCTGGCCCGGTACCGGGGCAAGCCCTGCCCCAAATGCGCGCGCCGCGCCCGCTGGTCCCGCCGCAAAGCACGCCGCACCCGCCGAACCGTTACCATCTCACGCCGGGAAAGGAGGTGATTCATTGGCGGTCAGCATTTCCGTAACACTGATCCTGGGAATCGCGGTCATCCTGCTGTGCAGGTACGCCGGCCTGCGGATCCTGCATGCCGTCGTCTGCGTCGTGCTGGGTTTCTACCTCGCGTCATCCAGCATCGCACCCGAAATCAGCCACCTCACCAGCAGCCTATTCAAGATGCTGTAACCAGCATAACCCGATCACCAGAAAGGCACCCAGGTAAATGAAGAACTCGCGAGCGTGTCCCGCGCCCGGCGCGGGACACGGGAAAGGCCGCCTATGCCAATAAACCTTCACCCGAAAGACCTGATGCGTTATGACAAACAGCTACCTGAACCTCAACCTGACCCCCCGCCTCCTCATCGACCCTGACACCATCGCCACCCGGCTAGAGATCCTCGACACCTTCCCGCTGTGCGATGCGTGCCGCAACGCTGTGCTCCCGGTCACGGCCGACACGGTCGTGCTGCTGATCGAGGCAATCCGCTTGCGGGACGCACTCACCATCGCGCGGCTGGAGTCAGCTAACCGGCTGGCCGCGATTCGCGCAGCCATGCACGCGGCGGCCGAAGGCGAGGCTGACCCGCTGGCCTACCTGCGCGATGAACTGCCCGCCGATCCAGACGGGGGGTGGTGCCTTTGATGCTCGGCCGTGACCCGTACCGCCAGTACCGGCGGTACTCCCGCCGCTCCTGGCGCAACGGTCCCGCCCCGGTGCTGCTGATCGGCGCCGGTGAACCCCTGGGCCTGATCGCCCCGGCGGCGGTCAGCAAATGGGCCTACCGGCACCGTTCCGCGTTCGCCCCGTTCCTCATCGCCGCCGTGACGGTCGCGGCAGCCGCGTTCACCCACCGGCACCACCCGCAGTACTGGATACCAGTCCTGGCACTCACCTTGATGACCGCCATTGTCACGGGCGTGCCGCACCGGATGGTGTGGGCGCACCCGAGCCTGAAACTCCCGGCCGGCCTGATCAGCCGCGCCTGGCGAGCCTGCGGAATCGACCGCCCCGCCGAACGCCTCTACGCCACAACAGTGATCACCGCGTGCGGCGGCTGGCTCACCGCCGCTATCGCTATCGGCCCTTACACCAAACCGCTTCCCGCTACCGCCCTGACAGCCACTGTGCTGCTGGGTATTCCGTGGTGGGCGCACCGACGCCGGCGCGCCCGCGTCCGCGCGATCCGGACCGTGCAAGCCTGGCCCGGCCTGGCCGACAACATGGGCCTGCCCGGTTCCCGGATTACCTCGGTCGTCATTGACGCGTGGGGCTGGACCGGGCGGGTCGTCCTGCGGAAAGGCACCACCGCGGCGCAAGCCATCACCCAGCTGCCCGCCATCGAATCCGGGCTGGGAATCCGGCCCGGAACCGCCCGCGTCACCCCCGACCCCGCCCGCGCGGACCGCATCGTCCTCCGCATCATCGACAAAGATCCGCACGCCGAACCGATCCCCTGGAAAGAACCGCAACCGTCCACCATCACCGCGCCGGTCGACCTGGGGCTGTTCGAAGACGGCACCCCCGTCCTGGTCACTGTCCTGCGCCGGCACGTCCTGATCGCCGGCCTGACCGGGGCCGGCAAATCTGTCCTCGTCAACGATGTCAGTGCCGCGCTGGTGAAGTGCGCTGATGCTGAGCCCTGGGGCATCGACCTGAAAGCAGGCATGGAACTCGCGCCGTGGCGCTCGAACCTGCGCCACCTCGCCACCACTAAGGAGCAAGCGACGGCGCTGCTCGCGCTCGCGGTGGCGCGGCTCGACCAGCGCGCGGCGCAACTCGCGGCGCAAGGCCTGCGCGTCCACGAGCCCACGCCAGACGACCCGGCCATCCAGATCGTCATCGATGAGTTCGCCGAGCTTCCGCCAGAAGCGCTGGAACTGGTGGACTCGATCGCGCGGCGCGGCCGCGCCCCCGCCATCACCCTGATTGTCGCGACGCAGCGGCCGACGCAGGCCGCGATGGGCGGCAACGCCGTCCGCTCCCAGATGGACATCAGGATCTGCCTGCGCGTCCGCGAACGCCGCGACACCGACCTGATCCTCGGCCAGGGATCACTCACCGCCGGCTGGGACGCCCACGCCCTCACCACCCCCGGCAGCTTCCTGATCTCCGACCCCGAACACACCATCCCGATGCGCGCCCGCGCCCGCCTGATCACCGACGCCCAGGTCACCGCCCACTCCGCCCGGTACGCCCTGCCCGCTACCGACAAACCCGACGCCGGCCCGCCAGCCGGCCCCGGCCGCGCTGAGCCGCCCCCGAACTGCCCGGCCTGCCCAACCCCGGAGGATGACCCGTCCGGGGCCGGGCGGGCGCTCTGGGACGCGCTCACCCACGCCGGCCCGGACGGCGCGGGCATCGCCGATCTGCTGGCCGAGACCGGCATGACCCGGCCCACCCTGTACCGGCACCTGGCCGCCCACGCCAGGGCAGGCCGCGCCCGCCAGACCCGGCGCGGCCACTGGACCGCCACCCACCCGCCAGGCCGCCGACCCGGCCCGCCGCACCGCCCCCGCCGGTGACGCACCGTGACTGTCACACCCGCCCGGTTTGTCTCACGTCTTGCGCGCGCCTGCACGCGTTAGGCCGCATATCGGCGGTGAGACGAGACAACGAGACAACCACGCACCGTCACCAACCGAAAGGAGTGATGCCCCGCGACCAACCGAGTCGAGGAAGGGAGGTGAACGCCTCACGACCCAGGAAGAACGCGAGCAGATCCGCCGGTCCGGCGCGGAAGACGGCCGGTGCTCCCGGATCAGCCAGGGCCTTCCCGAACGCATCGAGGACCCCGCCGCGATAGCCCGGCTGGCCGCGCTCCTGCGCGACCCGCCGGCCTGCCCGGCCCACCCCGCCACTGACCGCCCCGCAGCCAGAACAGCTGCCTGACAACGGGGACCGGCTCAGGCCGCCGCCCAGCGAGCGGTCGGCCTGAGCCGGCTATCCCGGCAGGCTGGCCGGCTAGACCCGCCAGTCGAACTCGACCCGCTGCCGCAGGTTCACCATCTCCCGCTCGCGCCGGATAGCAGGGTCTTTGATGTTGCCGGCCGGGTTATTGGCCACTCCCTTCGGCAGGGAGTTGATCACCACCCGGTACAGCACGGTTCGGATCGCGGCCCGCTTGCGGTCAGTCGACCAGGACTCCCACGCATCCCGCACCCGGTCCGACGCCGGAATGTCGCCTACTAGGACCGTGGCCGGCCCGGACAGCCGGTCATACTCGCGCCTCGCCTCGCTGATCTGATCCTCGGTCCGCGCGCGGATATCCAGCCAGTCCGCCCGGTCGATGACTGCTTCGGCATAGTCCTGGCGCGCTTCGGCGCGGCGACCCTCGGCGCGGCCGATCTGCTCCAGCAGTTCCGCGCGGCGCGGCGCGGCCTGATCCTCACCCGCGAGCGCTTCCTGCACGCGCGGCGACTCCAGCGCGTCCAATACTGCGCCGGTCACGTATTCCTCCAGCAGGTCCGCGCGGATCGCGACCCCGCCGCACCCGGTACCCGGCCCCTTCACGCACGCATACGACTCCGACCGGCTCTTGTAGTTCCGGTGATGCAACCCCTTGCCGCACTTCGGGCACACCGCGATCCCCGACAGCAGATGCGGATTCCGGCGGCTGACATGCGCCCGCCGCGCCGGGTCCGAAAACAGTCTCACCAGCCGCTCATGAGTGTCGGCATCGATGACCGCCGGCCACTGCGTCGTCGGGTACTTCTGTCCCTGCCACTCCCGGAAGCCCGCGATCCGGGCCGAGACCAAAGTGAGCTTCAGCGACGACACCGACCACTCCGGCGCGGCCACTGGCATGATCCCCCGCGCGGTCCAGTCCCGGATGACCGACCCGACCGTCTCCCCGTGATCCAGGATGCGCCGCGCCGCGTCCCGCAGCGCCGGCGCCTCGACCGGGTCAAGTTCCTCCCGCAGGATCACGCGCTTGCGGTGATCCGGCTCACCGGGGTTGGCGTACACGCGGACGTACCCGAACCACCGCCACCCGCCCCCCGGCCGCTTGCCCGCCCGCGCGTTCCGGTCCGCTGCCTCCCGCACCCGCGCGGACTTCACCGCGCTCTCCCGCTTGGCCCGCAGCGTTTCCATCCCGCCGTAATACGCCCCCTCCGGGGTGGACAGGTCCAGGTCCCCGCCCGTATACGCGGACAGCACCACGCCCCGGCGCACGCATGCCTTCTCGAACTGATTCCAGTCGGTCAGGTTCCGCGTCAGCCGGTCCACGTCCCGCACGATCACCACGTCAATATCGCCACGCTCGATCGCCGTGATCAGGTCCGCGAACCCATCCCGCGTGATCTCCTTGAACCCCGAAAACCCATCATCCTTGAACAACGCCGCGACCAGCCAGCCCCGCCGCTCAGCGTGCGCCGCGCCGCGCTCCAGTTGGGTCGGCACCGACTCCGCCGCGTCGTAGGTCTCGCTCAGCCGGGCGTACACCCCGGCCCTGACCTGTGACTCTGCCTGATCTGCCCGTAAGGTCTTCATGCCCTCCATCATGATGCAAAATTACGACCAGCGCCACGCCTCCTCCAGCGCATCATGCTGGCGCTGCGGCATCGTGCGGGTGTCTTCTGGGCCGACTTTCTTCCCCAGCGATTCCAGCACCGCCTGCAGCGCGGCCGTGCACCCGACCGACAGGTCGCCCTCCAGCCGCCCGATCCCGCCCGACGTCGTCCCCAGCCACAACCGGCCGTCCTTCAGCGGGTCACTGCCATCCGGGCGACCAAGGCCCTCCGGGCCGTCGCCATCGGCCTTCGCGAGCTTGTCGCGCAGTTCTTCCGCGATCACCGCCAGGTCCTTCAGGTCCGCGCCGTCCGCGACCGCCTGCAGCAGGATGCCGTCCGCCTCATCCCGGTGCTCCGCCGGCAGCAACTCGGTCCAGTCGCAGATCTGCCGCGCCCACGACGCCGACACCCCCGCACCCGCAAGAACCTCTGCCACCTGCCGGTGCGCACGCAGCCGCCGCATCCACCCCACAGAACCCGATGCCGCGCCGTTGCTCACCTTGGTCTGCCACCGCAGCCAGGTCCGCGCTGACCCCTGACCGTCCTCCTCAAACCCTCGGCACCGGTCAAATCCCGACAGCACACCCGCCCGCGCGGCCGTCAGCAACGATTCCGCGTCCTCCAGGCTCCGCAGCGCACCCGCCTGGACAACCACCGGGTCAGACGCGAGATCAGCCCCAGCCAGCCACCTCAGACCAGCCAGCGCCATCTCCAGCGCCTCGCCCGACGACGAAGGCACGCCCGCAGGCAAAACAGAGTCAGACACCAGGCACACCTCCCATCGAATAGCCCAGTCGCCCAAGAACAAGGAATGAACGAACACGGAGGGCCACTCAACCGGGAGAACCACTCAACAACCTGCGCCACTAGCTCAGCAGCTCGGCAAACTCAGCATCTCAATCCCGGCGATGCCGTCTCTCAACTACAACCAACCCTACCGACCCCCTCTGACAATTTGCCTCAAGGCGGGGCACCAAGCCAGGCCAGGAGAACGCCGCCGAGATTGCGCTGTGCCGTGGCGTCGGCCCGGACCCGTCAATGCGGACTCTTCTTGCCAATACCTACCGGCGGAACTTCACATTGACGGGATGAACGAATTCGACGCAGCCTTCGCCAGGATCAGAATCACTCGGCCAACGGTGGAATGATTGGTTGCTGTGGGGAGTGAGGGGGTTCCGGCGGGCTCGCGGCCCGATGCCGTCTTCGAGGTGGCGATCGGGCCCGCTGGTGAGCCCGGGCGGTTCAAGGTTGAGGTCGTTCGCTCGGGCAGCGGGGAAGCGTCCGCGGTCGTCGAGCTTGACCAGGCGGCTCTCGCCGGGCGGCGCGAGGACTTGCAGAACGCCGTGCTCGCCTCTTCAGTTCAGGGACGGCGGATTCCGCTCAAGCACGAGCATCCGGTCCTCACGGTCGGCGAGACGTTGTTCACCGCTCTGCTCGGCACCGGCGAAGTCGCCGGCCGGTACCGTGCCGCTGCCGCCGTCGCGGCCGAGCGGGGTCAGGACCTGCGAGTGGTCCTGCGGATCGACACTACTGAGCTCGCCGGGTTGCCCTGGGAAGCCATGTATGACCGGGCCGCCGGCGAGTACGTGTGCCTGCGCGAGCAGTTCGTGCGGCACGTTCCGGTCGCGACCGCACCTGCGCCGGTCAGGGTCAGCCCGCCGCTCAAGATCCTCGGCGTTATCTCCGCACCGCGTGGTCTGCCCGCGCTGGACGTCGAGAAGGAGCGCGACCTGCTCACCCGAGCTCTGGCTCGGCCGACCGGGCAAGGACTCGTGGAGGTGACCTGGGCACCAGCGACCTGGGCTGACCTGCACGACCTGTTGCTCGCCGGGGAGTGGCACGTGCTGCACTACATCGGGCACGGTGGCTTCGATCAGCGGCAGGACGAGGGCGTTCTCGTGCTCACTAACGATGACGGGCGTCCGCATTATGTCGAGGCCCATCGTTTCGCCGGGCTGCTCCGCCAGGCCCGTCCGATGCCTCGCCTCGTCGTGCTGAACTCTTGCTCGGGTGCGACGACCGGCACCACCGACCTGTTCTCAAGCACCGCCGCCACCCTCACGCGCAGCGGCGTCAGCGCCGTCACCGCGATGCAGTACGAGATCTCCGACCGCGCCGCGACCGCCTTTGCCAGGGGCTTCTACGCCGCGATCGCCCGCGGGCGCGGCATCGACGACGCGGTCTCCAGCGGCCGGGTAGCGATCCTCGGCACCAGCAGCCACACCCTGGAATGGCTCACTCCGGTCCTGTACCTGCGCGGCGACCACACCAGGCTCTTCGAGATTCCCGCGAGCGGGACCGAAACCTCCCGCCAGGTCACCTTCGACCAGCTTATTGAAGCTGCCGACATATTGCGAGCTACGCCTCCCACCAGGCGAACCGCTCCGGTACCCTCCAAGCTGGCCAGGATCCTCACCGGACACACCTACTGGGTGAACGGGGTCGCGTTCAGCCCCGACGGCACCCTCCTCGCCACCACCAGCGCCGATCACACCGCCCGGATCTGGCACACCACCGACGGCACCCTCGCCCGCACCCTCACCGGCCACACCAGCAACGTGCACGGGGTCGCGTTCAGCCCCGACGGCACCCTCCTCGCCACCGCCAGCGGCGACAAGACCGCCCGGATCTGGCACACCACCGACGGCACCCTCGCCCGCACCCTCACCGGCCACACCAGCAACGTGTACAGGGTCGCGTTCAGCCCCGACGGCACCCTCCTCGCCACCACCAGCTACGACAAGACCGCCCGGATCTGGCACACCACCGACGGCACCCTCGCCCGCACCCTCACCGGCCACACCAGCAACGTGTACAGGGTCGCGTTCAGCCCCGACGGCACCCTCCTCGCCACCACCAGCTACGACAAGACCGCCCGGATCTGGCACACCGCCGACGGCACCCTCGCCCGCACCCTCACCGGCCACACCAACTACGTGAACGGGGTCGCGTTCAGCCCCGACGGCACCCTCCTCGCCACCACCAGCGGCGACAAGACCGCCCGGATCTGGCACACCGCCGACGGCACCCTCGCCCGCACCCTCACCGGACACACCAGCAACGTGTACAGGGTCGCGTTCAGCCCCGACGGCACCCTCCTCGCCACCACCAGCAGCGACAAGACCGCCCGGATCTGGGAATAGCTCGTCGTATTTGACTCAGCCGCCAAGATCGACAATCGCGGCGACCGGCCCCCCGCCATCCGGTCCCTGGTGAGCTGCCGATACCGACACGAACACGGCCGGGTCCCCGGTCACCGACGCCGCCACTCCCCCGACGCACGCCTTGATCTGCCGGTGCCAGTGCACGTCGGAGTCGTCGAGCATCGCGTTCCGGCGGCCGCGCACCTGGCCGTCCTGGCTGGCCTCGCACTTCAAAAAGACATTCACCAGCCGCCCGTCCAGATCCGAAGGGTGCGGCCGCGATGGCAGCGAAAGTCCCGCGTCCCTGATAGAAGCCCAGATCCCGTCCGTGTCGAGCGCGTCCCGCATCACCGAATGCCCGATCCGGTACCGTCCCCCGATCCCCCGCGCATTACCAGCCACGACCACCTGCGCCTGATCTAGCTCCACCCCCGACGAGCAAGATGCCACCGCCGAATACAGCGACCGGTCGTGCAAGACATCACCATCGGACGGCATCGAGATCTCGCCGAGCGCGACCGCGATCCCCAGCGCCGTGCACCCGTTGGACAGGTCCATCGACTCGTGCGTGTTCTCGGTCCAGACCGTCTGACCACGGCGCTTCGCATCCGAGATCGTGTGAATCGTCAGCAGCGGCGTCTTCGTCTGCACGTAATGCACATCGGCCGGATCGGTGATCCCGGCCCGCGCCATCGCCACCCTGACCGCGCCCGCGACCTTCGTGATCATCGCGGTCCTCCCGATGTCCTCGGGCAGCAGCCGCTCACTCATCGCGAACCCGACCGTAAGCCGGGGCTCATCAGTCGCCAAAGCCGCAGAAGCAGGCACAGTCGCGAAGATCGTCGCGTGCGGGCTGATCACTCCGTCCGTACCGCCCGACCATACGATCGGTACCTGCTTCACCTCTTCCGCGCTCCGGGACCCCTTGGCGACCAGCACCTCGCGGAACGCGCGGTCGGCGAGGATCCTGGTGTAGTCGTTGACGCCGCCGTTGCCCTCGGTCTTGCCGATCACGGCTATGACGCGGTCGGCCTCGATTACCCCGTGGTCGATCAGCTTCGCCAGCTCGCTCGCGTCGGACACGTTGTGCAGCGGCACCTTGCGGACCTCGATGGGCTCAGGCACAGGCGTTACTCCTTCGCAGGCGAGGCGAGCCAGGCACGGATCGCGTCACCGTGCTGGTCGAGGGTGGGCGGCGGCAGGTGCGAAGACCGGCCGCCGGCGTCGAACCGGACGGGCGGTCCCGGCAGCGTGACCGGCCCGAGCGCGGCATGATCCACTGATACAAGCAGGCCCTGCGACTTTGTCTGCTCCCAGGTGTAGACCTCTTCGAAGTCGCGCACCTTCCCGGCCGGGATCCCGAGTTCGTCAAGCCGCTGAAGCACCTCGGCGGCGGGCAGGCCGCTAAAAGCCGCTTCCACGGCGGCATTGACCGCAGCGCTGTCAGCGACCCGCTGCCGGTTCAGCGCCCAGTCGGCCCGGTCAAGCCCGAACGCAGAAGCGAACCGCTGCCACAGCGCGTCGTTGGCCACTCCGATCTGCACGAACCCATCCGAGGTCCGGTAAAGCCCGTACGGGCAGATCGACGGGATGAAAGTTCCCGGTCGAACTGGGCACCTCGCCACCGACCGTGTACCTGGTCCCGTAGTACGCGTGCGCCCCGACCACGGCGGCCAGCAAGCTGGTCCGCACCACCTGCCCGCGCCCGGTCCTGCCCCGCTCCACCAGCGCCGAGACGACACCATAGGCCCCGTACATCCCGGCCATCACATCACCAACCGGCAGCCCGCACCGGGCAGGCTCACCGCCCGGCGAGCCGGTGACCGACATCAGCCCGCCCTCGCCCTGAGCGATCTGGTCATAGCCAGGCCGGTCCCCCTCAGGCCCGTCGTGCCCGAACCCGGTGATCGACAAGATCACCAGCCCCGGATTCAGCTCGTGCAACTGCCCAACGCTGAACCCCAGCCGGTCGAGCACCCCCGGCCGGAAGTTCTCGATCAGCACGTCCGCCCGCGAAACCAGCCCGGCCAGGATCTCGGCGCCCTCCGTGGTCTTCAGGTCGACCGCGATCGACTCCTTGTTCCGGTTGCAGCACAGGAAGTAGGTAGAGTGCTCCTGCCCGTCGCTGCCGGTCACGAACGGCGGCCCCCAGCCGCGGGTCTCGTCACCGGCAGGCGACTCGACCTTGATCACCCGCGCGCCCATATCCCCGAGCATCATCCCGGCATGCGGCCCGGCCAGCGCCCGCGACAAGTCAACGACAAGCACCCCGTCAAGCGGCCCGCTCATAGCCAGTCCACGTCGGCGGCAGCGACCCCGGCGAGCCGCAGGTAACCGGGCCCGCGATCAAAGAACGGCTCCCGCTCCTGGCGCCGTGACCTGATTTCATTCCGCAAATTTTCCGTCCCCTGACTGTCGGCGGCAGGCTCAGCGCCCGCCCAGGTAATCACGACGCCGTAGCCGGCGGCCGCACCCTCCGGGGAGACCTTGCCGTGCGCGACATCACGCACGACCGAGTCCAGCTGGGCGGTCGAGCGGGTCTCCCCAGCCACCGCCCCCCGTAGTACGAATCCTGATCAGCGTCCCGGCCGGGACGAACTCGGCGTCGGCGAGCGGCTCGGCGATCCTTTGCAGATCGGAATCTGGATTGATCATTACCTCGAACGGCCGGCCCGCCTTGCCGCCGTTGACTCCCCAGCAGGCACAGGATCGAACGGTCGGCGATCGACATGAAGTAGCCGTCGGCGAGCATCCTGATCACCTTCTCGTAGCCGAGCCCGCCACGGAACTGGCCCGGGCCGCCGGAATCTACCGCCAGCCCGAGCCGCTCGACCAGGAAAGGGAACCTGGCCTCGGAGAACTCGGCCGGCAGGTTGCGGGAGTCTGGCACCACGTGGATCGTGTCCTCGCCGTCGGCGTAGTAGCGCCCGCCCGAGCCGCCGCCGAGTACCTCGCGCATCAGGTAAGGCTCGCCCGCCGCGTCGGTGCCGTAGACGCCGGTGTACCTGATCGTCTCCTGGTCGGCTGGCATCCGGCCGCCCACCGCCTTGGCGAGCACCCCGGCCAGTACGCCGAGCAGCCGCAGGATCACGAACGTGCGGGCGTTGGTCGGGGCGGGGAAGACCGGGGTGAGCAGGGTGCCCGGCGGCGGGAACCGCAGCTCGAGCAGGTCGACGACGCCTTCATTGACGTCGAGTTCGGCCATGCGTTCCGGGCGTGTCCGCCAGGTTGCGCAGGATCGGGGCCAGCCATTTGGCCAGGAAGTTACCGTCGGCGTAGTTCGCGCAATGGTTGATCGGGCCCTTGGCCTGCGGCCCGGTGCCGGTGAAGTCGAGGATCAGCTTGTCCTGGAGTCCTGGTGAGCGTGATCCGCTGCGCGTGCAGCCTTGGCGGGTCGACGCCGTCGTGCTCGGCGTAGTCCTCCCAGGTCCAGGTGCCTTCCGGGATCTTGGCGAGGATCTCGCGGCGGAACGTGGCGGTCGTGTTCGCGACGATCGCGTCGAAGCAAGCCTCGACCGCCGGGCGTCCGTAGCGGCCGAACAGCTCGCCGAGCCTTCGCGCGCCCATCAGGCACGCCGCGCACTCGGAGTCCAGGTCGGCGGCGAGCGACTCGGGGGTGCGGGAGTTGCGGGTCATGATCGTCAGGACCGCTTCGTTCGGGCCGCTGGCGTCCCGCAGCTTGATCGGCGGGACCATGAGGCCTTCTTCGAAGACGCTGGTGGCGTGGCTGGGCATGGAGCCGGGCACGGCGCCGCCGATGTCGTCGTGGTGGCCGAAGGCCTGGACGAACGCGACGACCTCGGCGTCGTGGAAGACGGGGACGGTGACGCAGAGGTCAGGCAGGTGGCCGATGCCGCCCTCGGACAGGTAGACGTCGTTGTGGAAGTAGACGTCGCCTGGGCGCATCGTCTCGACCGGGAAATCCCGCACTATCGGGTGGACCAGGGAGCTGTAGGACCGGCCGGTCAGCTTGCGCAGGAGCCGGTCGTGGATCCCGACCCTGAAGTCGTGCGCGTCCCGCACCATCGGGGACCGCGCCGTCCGGCCGATGGCGGTCTCGACTTCCTTCTCGATCGAGGCGAGGCCGCCCGCGACGATCTCAAGTAGCACGGGGTCGGTGTTTTCTCCGCTGGTCAGCACCTGGTCACCCGCAAGTTGCCGTACTTGTCAACGAGCGCAGAGAAGCCGGGATGCAGGGGAACCGTCGCTCCGTACTCCTCGATTACCGCCGGCCCGGTCAGCATGTCTCCGGGCGCCAGGCCCGGCCGCCAGAAGATGTCCGCCGGGACGAACCCGCCCGAGCGCGAGAAGCAGACCGGCCGACTCTCGGTACGGCCCGACCATGATCGCCGTCGCCGGGTTCCAGTGCGCGCAGCTCAGGCCGCCTTATCGGCCCGACGCCCGTGACCCGGAAGTTCACCCACTCGACCGGCTGCCGCGCGTCGCCATTGAAGTCGTAGCCGTAAAGCGCACGGTGAGCTTCGTGGAAGGCCGCGGCGACGCGGCCGGCCGTGTCCGGGCCGAACTCAAGATCGGGCACCGGCACCCGCACCTCGAAGGCCTGCCCGTAGTACCTGAGGTCGGCGCTGCCAGCAAGACGCTGGCCGGCGCGGGCGAACCCCTGGCCAGCCAGCCCGGCTGACGCTTCGGCCGAAAGCTCAGCGAAGATCGCCCGCACGGCGGCTACGTTGAGCGAGTCGTGCCTCTGCACCGACGTCCGCACGTAGTCGATCTTGACGTCCACGGTCAGCAGCCCGAACGCCGAGACGTTGCCCCCAGGATCGGCGCCCGCCGAGCGGGGGCCGACCTTGAGCGCGCCTTCCGGCGACACCCAGGCGATCGAGCCGCCGCCCGCACCGACCGTGACCACGTCGACCATCGGGATCATGGCCGGGTAGCCGCCGACGCTGCCTTCGGTCGTCACGGCGGGCTCGCCGTCGGTGACCACGGCGACGTCGGTCGAGGTCCCGCCGCCGTCGCAGGTGAGCACTCGCGTCACGCCAGCCTGACCCGCGACGAGCGCGGCCCCGAGCGCCCCGGCGGCCGGCCCGCTCAGCACGGTCGTGATCGGGTGAGCCGCCACTTCCGCCGCCGAGAGCACGCCTCCGTTGGACTTCATTACGTAGAAAGGTTGGCCCTGCCTCAGCCGGGCGCTGATCGACCGGAGATAGCCGGCGACCTTCGGCTTCACCGCCGCGTCGAGCAACGTCGTCATTGACCGCTCGTACTCGCGGTACTCGCGCAAGACCTGCGAGGAGATCGACACCACCGCTGCCGGATGCTCGGCCGCCAGGATCTCGGCCATCCGCCGCTCGTGCTCAGGATTGGCGTAGGAGTGCAGGAAGCAGACGCCGAGCGTGGAGATGTCGTGGTCGCGGAACCAGCGGGCGACCGCGACCGCGCCTTCTGCGTCGAACGGCCTGATTTCGGCGCCGGTGTGGTCAAGCCGCCCGGCGACGGTCTTCACCAGATCAGGCGGAACTATCCGGCGCGGCTTGACCCAGAAATAGGAGTTACCGTAGCCATCGGGAACCGACTGCCTGGCGATTTCCAGCATGAACTCGAAGCCTTCTGTCGTGATGAAGCCGAGCGTGCCGGTGTCGCCTTCGAGCAACTGGTTGGTGGCGATCGTGGTGCCGTGACTGATCGCGGCGACCGCGTCCTCGCCGGCGCCAAGCTGGCCGAGTACCTTGGTCAGCCCGTCGATGAAGCCCGCCGAGGGATCAGCGGGCGTGGTCGGGGTCTTGGTGACCGCCAGTTCGCCCGTCCGCTCGTCGTAGGCGACGACGTCGGTGAAGGTACCGCCGGTGTCGATGCCGATCCGAAAGTGGCCGGCGGTCACCGGCGTCCCCGGCGGGCCCAGCTTCGCCGGGCTAGTGCCGTCGCGACGCCGACTCCGGCGAGCCCGATCACGACGCCGATCGTGAACGCCACCCTGACGTCGGTCCTGCTGAAGAGGCCGAACCAGTCGGGTGGCTCATCATCCTCGGCTTCGGCCGCTCGTAGCTGGACCGGGGGCACGAAGGCCCGGTGTGGCGGCTGGGGCTCCTCGGGCGGGGCCCGGCTTCGGCGGCCTCGTCGATAGCCGCGAAGAACTCGGTCGCGTACCGGCTCGTGATGCTGGCGACCAGTCGCTGCCCAACTCTCGCGATCCCGCCGCTGAACACGGTGCCCAGGTCGTATCGCACGAACGTCGCTTCGGCCCCTGGCCCGGCGAGATCGCTGGCGGCGGTCAGCCGCATCGTCAGGTCGATCGTGAAGCCGCCCCGTTCACCGGCTCCGCTGGCGGACAAGGTGAGCGATCCGGCTTGGGCCTGGCCGGTCACCGTGAACTCGCCAGAATAGGTGCCGCAGACGGCGGCCAGCGCCGGCGTGACCGTGAACCGGCCGGTGCCAGGTCCAGTCACCTCAAGCTGGTCGCAGCCGGGAATCGCCGCCGCCAGCACCGCCGGGTCGCCAAGCAGTTCCCAGGCCCGTGCGACCGGCACGTTGAGGATCGCGCCTTCGGTGAACGTCGCCACGCCTCCCCCTTCAGTGCGGCCTGCGGACTTGCGTCCGCCGCCAACTCCAGGCCGCAACAACAACGATGGGCCATCGATGCTGCTCAGCCGGACCGACCAACCGCAACGATGGCCCATAGACGCGGTTCTCGCAACAACGATGGCCCATCGTTGCGGTTACCCGCCCTGCCTCAACAGCATCGGTGGGCCATCGTTGCTGCCAGCCGAACCGAAATGCCCGATTAACCGGTGTCGTCGCCCAGCCCGTGGCTACCTCGCACCCAATGCCCATTCGGACGGTAAGCTGCCGACCACTAACGGTTGCGCCGCCCTGACCAAGAAAGGCCCCACCTTGCCGGATAACAACCAGCTTCCCGCCATTAACCACTTCGTGGTTCTTATGCTGGAAAATCGCTCGTTCGATCACATGCTCGGCTTTCTTTATTCCAGCGCCGGCAACGTGTCACCGGCCGGCCAGCAGTTCGAGGGGCTGACCGGCAGCGAGTCCAACCCGAACGGTACTGGTCCGGCCGTCAGCGTCTTCCCGATCACGCCGACGACACCCAATGCCTACTTCATGCCGGGAGCCGACCCCGGCGAAGGCTACTCGGCCACGAACAGCCAGCTTTACGGCACCATCAACCCACCCGCCAGTCAGCAAGTGCCAGGAATGGCGGGCTTCGTTAACGACTACGCCTACACCCTGAAGTGGGAAACCTCAGAGAATTGGCAGATTGTCGCCGGTACGACCGCCAGCGACGTCATGGGCTGCTTCACGCCAGAGACGCTGCCCGTGCTGTCCGCCCTGGCCAAGGGCTACGCCGTCTGCGATCACTGGTTCTGCTCGGCACCGACCGAGACCATGCCTAACCGTGCGTTCGCCTGCTCCGCGACCAGCCAGGGTCACCTCGACGACCACACCAAGATCTTCACCTCGCCGAGCATTTTCGGCCTGCTTGGCAAGAACAGCCTCTCCTGGGGGATCTACGGCTACGACGCCGAACCGCTGACCAAGTCCACGTTCACTGACATCGCCACCGCGGCGAACGGCACGATCGGCGAGTTCACCGACTTCAAGACGGCGGCCGCGGCCGGGAGCCTGCCGGCGTTCAGCTTCCTTGAGCCATCCTGGTCGGCTACCGGGCAACAGCCAGCATCCCAACTACGACGTCGCTCTCGGCGAGCAGTTGATCCACGACGTCTACGAAGCGCTGCGCTCAGGACCGGCCTGGAACAACACGCTGCTCGTGGTCACCTACGACGAGCACGGCGGCTGCTACGACCACGTGCCTCCGCCGTGGGGCGCTGTCCCGCCCGATACCACGATCGGCGAGTACAACTTCGGCTTCGACCGCTTCGGGCCGCGCGTGCCGACCGTGCTGATCTCGCCTCTCATCGCGGCCGGAACCGTGTTCCGGGTCCCGGCGGACAGTACCCCGCTCGACCATACCTCCGTGCTCAAGACCATCGAGCAGCGCTGGAACCTGCCCGCCCTGACCAAGCGCGACGCCGCCGCGCCGAGCATCGGCGACGTGCTGACCCTGACCGAGGCGAGGACCGACGACGTACTGGCCGGCGTGACCGTGCCGAGCTCAGGTTCGGTTCCCCCGTCCGCTGGCCTGCCATCTCACCTGCAGAAAGTGCAGGCCGACCTCATCTCCCGCCGCCTGCCCGCCGACGAGCGCGCCGAAGTCGAGGCCCTGCCCAAGCTAGCCACGAACAAGGCCTATGCCCGGTACATCACCGCGCACTCAACCCTGCACCCCTAGGGGGCGCGAGATGCGGGTTGTGAAGCTGTCGGATCACCCTGGCGACCTGCTCAGGCAGGAGAGGAAACGCGGCGATCGAGAGCAGCAGCGGGCGATGTCGCAGTTCCGGGCGGCCGAGCGGAAACATCAGGCCCAAGTCGACGTGCTTAAAGCCGCGCGGGATCAGGCCAGGGCCGGGCGGCGGTGGCTGGCCTGGTTCCGGGCCGCCCTGGCCACGCACCGCGCCCGGCGCCAGGCCCCGGCCCCGCCGCCGACGGCCCGGACGGCGGCCCCCTCCGACGACGAGGCCAGGCTCGTCGCCGGTATCGCGGGTGAACAGTTCCTCACGGACGAGCTCGGTAAGGTGCTTAATGGCGAATGGGTGCTTTTTCGCGGTTACCACAACCGGTACGGCGAGATTGACCATCTGCTGCTCGGCCCGCGCGGAATTGCGGCCATCGAAGTCAAGTACCTCAATGGCACCATTCACTGCGACGGCGACCGCTGGCGGGTCCAGAAGTTCGACAAGTACGGCCACCTCGTCAAAGACTACGAGCTCACCGACCAGCGCGGCCGCTCGCCGAGCGTCCAGCTCAACGAGCCCGCCGATCAGCTCGAGGAGTTCCTGCGCTCAAAGGGCGAGGACGTCAGCCTCCTGCGCGTCGTTCAGCTCACGCACCCGAAGGCGCAAGTCGGCACCAAGCGGGGGGCCACGGTGGACATCTTCACCAGGACCAGCGAGATAACCAGCCTGATGCAGAAAGTCAGGCAGCCACTCAACCCGGCCCGCCGGGCCCGCCTCGAAGAGCTGATCGTCAATGACCACCGGAGCCGAGAGAGCCGCCGGCGCCGGTCTTAAGCGTGCCGCTGCCGAAGCTCGAACAGTTCTGAGGGCGAGATCGGCATAGCGGTGATCGGGAAACCCTCGGCGTCGGAAATCGCGGAGGCGAAGACCGCCGCGCTCGGGATCACCCCGGCTTCACCGGCGCCCTTGATGCCGAGGGGGTTGAGCGGCGACGGGGTTTCCAGGTGATCGATCTCGATCCCGTCGGGCACCTCGGACACGTAAGGCATGAGGAAGTCCATGAACGAGGCGTTCTGCAACTGGCCGGTCTCGTCGTAGGCCATCCGCTCGTAGAGGGCGCCGCCAACGCCCTGGGCGACACCGCCGTGGATCTGGCCCTCCACGATCCTCGGGTTGATCAGCGGGCCGCAGTCGTGCACGACGCAGTACCTCAGGATCTTGATCTCGGCGGTATCAGGGTCGGTTTCCACGATCACCGCGTGCATGCCGCTGGCGAACGTGGACCGCACCGGCGAGAAGAACTCCCGGCCCTCGAGCCCAGGCGACTCGCCTTCGGCGACCGGCGGCAGGTTGATGTCGCCGCCGGCGAACTGGGTCGCGGCCTTCGCCGCTTCGTCGAACGCGTAGCGCAGCGGATTGGAGAGCACGGCGACGGTGCCGAGCGCGATCGCCGACGCCGGATCGCCCTTGACCCGCACCATGCCGTCGCATATCTCCAGATCCTCGGGCGAGGCCTCGAGCGCGGCGGCGGCGACCCTGATCGCCTTGGCCCGAGCGGACCGAGCCGCCAGGGCGATCGCGGACCCGCTCATCACCGCGGCGCGCGACGCGAACGTGCCGACCGCGTAGCCGAACGCGCGGGTGTCCCCGGTCGTCACCGAGACATCGCCGATCGGCACGCCAAGCTCGTCCGCGACAATCTGCGCGAACACGGTCTGGTGCCCCTGCCCCTGGCTGGTCAGCCCGGTCGCGACCTTGACCTTCCCCGACGTCTCCACGATCACGTGGGCGCCTTCGTACGGGCCGACCCCGGTCCCTTCCACGTAGCAGGCCAGCCCGATGCCAAGCTGACGACCCTGCGACCTGGCCTGCGCCTGCACGGCGGGAAAGCTGTCCCAGCCGACGAGCGCCTTCAGCTTGGCCAGCCCCGCCGGGTAATCACCCGAGTCGTAGATCAGCGGCCGGCCGTCCTGAAAGATCAGCCCCTGGTCATAGGGCATCTCGTCCGGGGTAATGAAGTTACGCTCCCGCACCACCGCCCGGTCAAGCCCGAGTTCGGCGGCGATCGCATCCATGGTCCGCTCCATCACGAACGCGCCCTGCGGCCGGCCAGCCCCCCGGTACGGCGTCACGATCACGGTGTTCGTGTACAGGGAAGTGAACTCGACCCGGTAGGCCCCCGGCTTGTAGGGCCCGAGCAGCTGGGTCGAGGTGATGATCGGCACGATCAGGCCGTAGGGGATGTAGGCGCCGTTGTCGTGCCAGAACCGGACGTCGAGCCCGAGCAACCGGCCCTCGTCGTCGAACCCGGCCCTGACCCGGTGCCGCTGGCCCCGCTCGTGGGCACTGGCGACGAAGTGCTCGGCCCGGTCCTCGGTGTACTTGACCGGCTGGCCGAGCAGCCGGGCCGCCCAGGGCACGAGCACTTCTTCCGGCCAGGGATGCACGATCTTGACGCCGAACCCGCCGCCCACGTCGGGCGTGATCACGTCGACGTCGGCCAGGTCGAGGTCGAGCTTGGCGGCGACCGCCGCCCGCACCCCGGTCGAGGTCTGCGTCGACGTCCAAATCCGCAGCCGCCTCGACTCGGTGTCCCACCTGGCCAGCACCCCGCGGCCTTCGAGCGGGGTGGAGGCCGAGCGCTCCACGGTCAGGTTGAGTTCCAGCACGTGCGGCGCCCCCGCGATGGCGGTGACGACGTCGCCGTTGCTCTGCGTCAGCTCGGCCGCGATGTTGCCGGGCACGTCCGGGTGCACCAGGTGCTCGGCGGCCACGGCCGCGTCCACGCCGACGACCGGGGGCAGCGGTTCGTAGTCCACGCTGATCGCCTCGGCCGCGTCCTCGGCCAGGTACCTGTCGGCGGCGACCACCATCACGACCGGCTCGCCGGCGTAGTTGACCACGTCGGCGGCTAGCGGGAACCCGGTGCGCGGATGCGTGAGCGCCGGATGCGGAATCAGCAGCGGGAGCGGCTCGCCGACCCTTCCCGGCAGATCCTCATGCGTGTAAACGGCGACAAGACCGGGAACGTCGAGCGCGCCCGATACATCGATGCCGGTGATCCGCGCGTGCGCGTGGGGGCTTCGGACGAACGCTACGGCGAGTGCGTCGTGGCCGAGGTCGTCCAGGTAGGCACCGTTACCCCGGAGCAGCCGGTCGTCTTCGAGCCGCTTGATCGGCTCACCGAACATGGAGGTCATGGCTGTTTCTCCCGCCCGGCTCAGCTCGGCCGCGCGGAGCACTGCCTTCACGATGTTCTGGTACCCGGTGCACCGGCAGAGGTTGCCGCCAATGATCTCGCGGGCGTCGTCATGGGTCGGGTCGGGGTTCTCGGCCAGGGCGGCGGTGATCGTGGTCAGGAAGCCTGGCGTGCAGAAGCCGCACTGGAGGCCGTGGCAGTCGGTAAAGGCCTGCTGGACCGGCGACAGCGTGCCGTCCGGCCTGACCAGGCCCTCTACGGTCGTGATCGAGCAACTGTCGGCACTGACGGCTAGCATCAGGCAGGACCGGACGGCGACGCCGTCGAGCAGCACCGTGCATGCGCCGCAGACGCCGTGCTCGCACCCGACGTGGGTACCGGTCAGCCGCAGATCGTGCCGCAGGCAGTCGGAGAGCAGCCGCCTGGCCGGGACCGACACGGCCCGGGCGATGCCATTGACGATGAGAGTGATGTCAAATTCAGGCACGGGCACGCTCCTTGGCCCGGCCGAACGCCTCGGCGAGGGCACGCACGGTAAGGACCCCGGCGAGGTGCCTGCGGTAGCTCGCGCTCGCGTGAATGTCGCCGCCCGGCCGCAGCCGCGCCATCGCCAGCCGGCCCGCTTCGGCGAAGTCGCCGGCCCCGCACGCCTCGGTCAGGTCAAGGACGACAGGCACAGGCCCGACCGAGAGGTAGGCGGCTCGCGCCCGCTGGATCTCCCCGCCGGCGCCGACCTCGACCAGCGCCGCCACCCCGCAGACCGCGTAGTCGCCGTGCCGCCGGCTCACCTCCACGAACGCGCAGCCGGATCCGGGCGGCAGCGAAGGGACCGTCACCTCGGCCGCCAGTTCCTCTGGCCTAACGTCGGATTCCAGCGGGCCGAGGAAAAAGTCTTTCGCTCCGACAAATCGCTCCCCGGCGGTACTCACCAACCGGACCGACCCTTGCAGCAGCGCGAGCACGGCCGTCATCTCCCCTGAGGGGTCCGCGTGCACGATGCTGCCGACGGTGGTGCCGCGGTTCCTGATCACGGGGTGCGCGACCAGCGCGAGCGCCTGCCCGAGCAGAGGCTGAGCGGCCGCGGCCAGCGGGTCACGCAGCACGTCATTGTGCCTGGCCAGCGCGCCGATCGACACCTGGTGCTCGCTGACGCTCACGTAGGCGAGCTCGGTCAGCCGGTTGATGTCCACCAGATGCGCGGGCGCCGCCAGCCGCATGTTCAGCAGGGGCATCAGCGACTGACCGCCGGCGAGCACCTTGGCCTCAGGCCCGAACTCGGCCAGCATCGCGGTGGCCTCGGCCACCGTCTCGGGGCGCGAGTAGCCGAAGGAAGGCGGCTTCACCTCGGCAAGGTTAGCCCTCCCAGCCCCCGCCGTTCAACGCAACGCCGCAGGCTGGCCCGTCGTCAGCCCTCAAGGTCGAGGACGTCAGCGAGGGCGCGGTAACCGGGTACAGGGTCGGCGTCGGGCGAGTCGGTCAGCAGCTGGAGGCAGACGTGGTCGGCGCCGGCGTCGGCGAACTCGCCGAGTTGCCTGGCCACTTCCCCGGCGTCGCCGTGCGCGACGAGCGCGTCGATCAGCGCGTCGCTGCCGCCGTCGGCCAGGTCGTCATCGGTCCAGCCGAGGCGCCGCAGGTTGCTGAGGTAATTCTCCAGGCCAAGGTAGGGCCGGTGCACTCGCGGCCGCCCGATCGCCCGCGCGGTCGCGGGTTCTGATTCGAGCACGACCTTGTGCTCGACCGCGAGCAGCGGCCCGGCGCCCATGGTTGCCCTCGCCTCGGCGACGTAGCGCGGGGTGACCAGGTAGGGATGCGCGCCCGCGGTACGCTCGGCCGCCAGTCGCAGCATCTTGCGGCCAAGCGCGGCGAGGACCAGGCTGCCGGCCGGAACGCCGTCGGCGAGCAGCGCGTTCACGTAGTTCACCGAGGTCTGGTACGGACTCGCGTATTCCTTCGTTGCCTCGCGGTGGCCGATGCCGACGCCGAGCAGGAACCGGCCTGGATGGACGGCGTCGATCCGCTTGAAGGAGGCGGCGACCTCATCCGCGTCGCTCTGCCACATGTTGACGATGCCGGTGGCCACGACGAGCTCGTTAGTCGCCGCGAGCAACCCGTCGACGATCTTCAGATCGGCTGGCGGTGACCCGCCAAGCCACAGCGCACCGTAGCCGAGGCCCTCGATGTCCGCCGCCAGCCTGGGCGTCACCGTGGTGGCCGACTGCCAGATCCCGTACGGCCCGAGCAGCGCCCGCCAGTTCTGAGTCATGATTCACGGTACGTCAGACTGGTGGCAGGTGAGGCGATCGGGGACGGGGAGCGGCGGTGAGCGCTGAGCACGTGGAGGCCAGGCGGGGCGCCTACGCGGACTCGGTGACGTTGATGCGGGTCAGCGCGGAGGCGCAGGCGGTGGCCGGCGTCCGGACGGCGCTGGTCGCGATGGGGACCGAGCTTAACCTCCAGCTGCTTGAAGCTCTCGGGATGCGCAGACCCGCCGGTGTCGGCCAGCACGACCTCCTGGTGGCGATCAGGGCGCAGGACGCCGCTTCCCTGGGAGTGGCCGTGGCCGTGGTGAACGACGCCCTGGCCGCACCAGCGAGGAGTGCCGATCAGGCCGCTGGCCTGGCCACCGCCCGGCCGATGACGACGTCGAGCGCGATCGCCAGGAGCGGGCCGGGGATCGCGCTCGTCTCCGTGCCCGGGCCTTACGCGCTGGCCGAGGCCTGCGCCGCGAGCCGCACGTGATCTCGGCGGGCCTGAGCCTTCTCGCCGACGCGGTCACGCAGCAAGGCCGGCCGGTCACCAGGGTGGACTGGGTCCGGCCGATGCCAGGCACGCAGGAGGATCTCGCAACGGTTCTCGCCGATCCGCGCCGCCCCCAGGCCAACGAACTCGCCGTTAAGCGAATGCTCGGCTCGCGGGCTCAGCTCGTCGATGTCGTGCCCGGCCGGCGAGGCGCTCGGACTTGGCCGCGGTGAGTTCCTGCACGCCGGTCCGCCGATTACCTGGGAACGCGCCTCCGGGCCGCTGCGCGGCGCCTTGACGGGCGCGGCGATCTTCGAGGGCCTGACCGGCGACGCTGACGCCAGCGACCTCGCCGGGCTCGGCATTACCTCCCTTGAACCCTGCCATCATCGCGGGGCGGTCGGGCCGATGGCCGGCGTGGTCTCGGCGTCGATGTGGATGTTCGTGCTCGAGGACCCGGCGGACGGACGCCGGTCGTACTGCTCGCTCAATGAAGGCCTCGGCCAGGTACTGCAGGTACGGCGCGTATTCGGCCGGGGTGATCGAGCGGCTCAGGTGGATGAGCCGCGTGCTCGGGCCGCTGCTCCAGGCGGCGGTCCGCCGGCAAGGTCCGGTTGACGTCACCGCGATCCTGGCCCAGATGGTGCAGATGGGCGACGAGGCACATAACCGCAACCGCGCCGGGACCCTCATGCTGCTCAGGGACCTGCTGCCCGCGATGGTCGAGTCCGGTTTCCCGGCTTCGGACATCGCGGACGCCGCTCGGTTCATCGGCGGTAATGATCACTTTTTCCTTAACCTCGCGATGCCGGCCTGCAAGCTGGCGCTCGACGCGGCCCGTGACGTTCCCGGCAGCTCGCTTGTCGTCGCCATGGCCCGCAACGGCACCGACTTCGGCATCCAGGTCTCCGGCACCGGGCAGCGCTGGTTCACGGCGCCGGCCCTGGTCCCGCAGGGCCTGTTCCTCCCCGGCTACGGGCCAGACGACGCCAACAGGGACATCGGCGACTCGGCGATCACGGAAACAGCCGGGCTCGGCGGCTTCGCGATGGCGGCCTCCCCCGCGATCGTCAGGCTGGTCGGCGGCTCGGCGGCCACGGCACTTGCCGCCACGCAGCGAATGTATGAGATCACGCTGACCGAGCACCCGCTCTTCCAGGTACCTTCGCTTGACTTCCGGGGCACGCCAGCCGGCATCGACGTGACCCTCGTAGCCCGGACCCAGATCCTCCCGCAGATCAACACCGGCCTAGCCGGCCGGATAGCCGGCACCGGCCAGGTCGGCGCCGGCCTGGTCACCCCGCCCCCTGAAGTCTTCCCCGCTGCCCTAACCGCCCTGGCCGCCCTAGCCGCGGCGCAACAGTAAACCCGGCTTTACTGTTGCCTGGCAACAGTAAAGCCCGCATTACTGTTGCCAGGAGCGGGGCGCGGCGCCGGCGGTCAGGCGACCTCAAGTACGGCCGCTCCGGTGATCCGGTCCGCGGCCAGGTCGGCGAGGGCCTGGTCAGCCGCCGCCAGCGGATAGGGCGTGACCGACACTTTCAGCCTTAGCCGCTCGGCCAGCCGCAGGAACTCCTCAGCGTCTCCCCGCGTATTCGAGGTGACGCTGCGCAGGTTCCGCTCCTGGAATAGCTCACGCTCGTAGTTCAGCGCGGGGATGTCGGTCAGGTAGATCCCGGCGATCGCGCAGGTGCCGCCCCGGTCAAGGGCACGGAGTGCCGCCGGGACCACGTCGCCGACCGGCGCGAAGATGATCGCGGAGTCCAGCGGCGCAGGCGAAGGATCGAAGGAGTCCTGAGCCGAGGCGACGCCGAGTTCAAGTGCCAGGTCACGGGCGGCGGCGGCCCTGGTGAACACGTGCACCGCCGCCCCCTGGGCGATCGCTACCTGAGCGGCCAGGTGCGCGGAACCGCCGAATCCCCAGATCCCGAGGGTGCCGCCCGGCGGTACCTCGGCTCGCAGCAGCGCGCGGTAGCCGATGATCCCGGCGCACAGCAGCGGCGCTAGCTCCGCGTCGCTGAAGCCCGACGGCAAGGGATGCACATAGGCGTCGGCGGCGACCAGGTACTCCGCGTATCCCCCTTCGAGATCCCAACCGGTGTACACCGAGTTCGGGCACAGATTCTCATTGCCGCGCCGGCAGAACCGGCAAGCGCCGTCCGTCCCCGCCAGCCAGGCCACCCCGACACGGTCACCAGGGCCGAACCTGCTCGGGCCAGGCCCGGCCGCCATGACTTCCCCGACCACCTCGTGCCCCGGCGTGACGTCAGGCCGCCGTGGCGGGAGGTCGCCCTCAGCCAGGTGCAGGTCAGTGCGGCACACCCCGCATCGAAGCACGCGGATCAGCAACTGACCCGCACCAGGCTCCGGCACCTCCCGCTCGACCAGCCGCAGGGGACCACCGCCCGCGCCGACCCGACCAGGCTCGTGCACTACCCACGCCCGCATCACACCAGGATAAGCGCCGTCGGCCGACGGCGACCTTAGCCCGGCCGTAGTACTTGAGCACCTTGTCAGCAGCCGTGTACAAGGGCCGGTGCGCCCTGATCTGCCGCACCGCCCAGTGCGGCGGCGCGAGCCGCGCCCGGTGCATGGCGGCCAGCGCTGTCCTCGACGTCACCATGCCTTCCCCGACGGTCAGGTCGTAGCTCTTCAGCGCCTCCTTGTAATACTTCTCTCCCTTGCCGAGGTCGATCCAGGAAGTACCGAGTCCGGCGACCTCCTTGACGAACTCAAGCAGGTGGATAAGGCCCGGCGAGTACCTGGCGAGCTCAGGGTCGTACGAGCAGAACCAGCCCGCGATGACTCCCGCGTTGCCCAGGGCGAAAATTGCCGCTACCGGCCGCTCACCGGCGTAGAGCGTGGACATCAAGCTGGAGAACCCTGGCTCGCCGTGGGTAAGCAGCCGCTCCACGGCCGCCACCACCCACGGCTCGTCGAACGTGTCCGCCCGCCCGGTGCGGTCGTACTGATCGGACTTCCAGCTCATGAGCGTGCGCAGGTCGCCGAGGTCGGGCGAGTGGAGCACGAACCTGCTCTGGCCGACCTCACGGTCAAGCTTGCGGGTCTTGCGCCCGAGTTCCTTGCGGAAGTGGGTCTTACCGGAAAGGACCCGGTCCTCGTACGCGGCAAACCCGTCGCTGAGGTCGATTACCGGCGAAGGCGCCGTCGCCACCTGGTAACGGTCGAACGGCTCCTGCCCGCTGACCAGGTGGTCGAAGTGCCAGACCGAAAGGCCGCAGCTCTTCAGAAGGGCGCTGGCGTCCCACTGCGCCCCGGCGGCGTGCACGAGCCCCTGGCAGTCGGTCAGGCCCGCGCCGACCGGGCGGCCGACCCCGAGGCGACCCCGCTGGAACGGGAAGAACCCGGCCGCCCCGGAACTGTCGGACAGCACCGCGACCCGCACGTCATCCATCCCGGCTTCAGCCCGCGCCTGTCCGATGGCGATAGCGAATTCAGGGCTGAGGAACGGATTCCTCAGTTCCTCGGTCTTATCCTGCATCGCGTGCCAGGCACCGATCTCGCTGTCACCGAGTTCGTCCGGCCGCGCCACAGCTATTTTCATGTGCGCCCCTTTCCTTTCGAATCATCCGAGCACCGCGAACCTCACCGCCACGGCGCCGAGCAGCAACAGGACCGCGGGAACCGACGCGATCCAGAGCGGCGTGAGCAGCCAGCGCCGGGACGGCAGACATTCCCTGATGAACTCCCTCGACCCGAGCAGCAGCACCGCCAGCACGAACGCGGCGAGCCCCACCGGAGTCCACACCGTCGACCGTGCGGGCGCCGCCGGGACTGAACCAGCGGTCGCGCGAGGCGTGCTGGCCGGCAATCTGGCCTGGTACACAGCCGCGTCCTGGCCCGAGTACACGAGTCGCAGTGCGGGATCAGCGGAAAGCGCCGCGCGGAAGCTGCCGTCCCAGCCCGGACGGTAACCGGCGGTCTGCTCGGTGAACTCCGCCTCGGTCTGGGTGGTGATCAGGAACGCGCCCTGGCCGAGGGCGCGGAGCGCGGCGACGACCTGGCCGATGCTGGCCGGGTTGGCTGGCGCCTGCGCCGACACGAACCTCGCCCGGCCGATGTCCCTGAACTCCCAGGGCATCTGGGGCGTCGCGTTGACCCCGGCCGGCTGGCTGACCCAGAGCACGGCGGTGCCGTGCTGATCGTGGTCGTAGATGTAGTTCATCGCCGCGTACTCGCTCGGCGGCGTCCGCTCGAAGGCCTCGTTGCCGTAGCGGGCCACGAGGAAAAGCACCGAGACGCCGACCGCGACCACCCCGGCCAGGACGAGGGCCACGACCTTAGCCGACCGGCTGGAGAACTGGTTCACGGCTCCGTGCACCTCAGCCAGGCTGGCCCCGTGTGAACGCCCAGAATCGCGATTTTTCGATCTCGGACTGTCAGAGGCGGGACTGGGAGTGTCCGAGCTCGCGCTGCGCAGGACTATTTCGCCGACGCCGAGCCCCTGCACGTCGAGGCGGCGCCGTCCGAGCTGGCTGACTCGCGCTCGCTTGCTCGTCGTACCGGGAAAGAACAGGCAGGCCGCGAGCACCGCGATCGCGGGGAGGGCGAACAAATACACCCGGAGGGCAATCTCGCCGCCGTAGTTTTGCAGGCCCGCGAGGGTCAGCGGCGCCACGAAGAGCACGATCAGCGCCCGGTCGCTCAGTCCGCCTCGCCATCGCCTGGCCAGCCCGAGCAGCGCCATCCCGGCCATCAAGCCGGCCAGCAGGATCCGGCTCTTGTCGGCGAGCTGGTGCACGGGCGTACCGGTCACCCGGTCGTTCACGCTCGTCTGGAACGTGCCGAGCAGCTGCCCGATATTGCCGAAGATCGCCGACTCGTGCCCTGACCAGTACGCGACGGTGCCGTAGCTGATCCAGGCCACGAGGATGACCGCGAAGAGCACAGGCAGCCCGCGCGGCGACACCCGCCCGGCCAGCACCAGACCGCCGACCGCCACGATGATCAGCAGCGGAGTCAGCTGATGGCTGAGGGTAGACACCACGAAAATCAAGATCAGGAGCAGCAAAAGGACCCCGCGCTGCGCTTGGCCGACCGGAGCGGGCAGCAGCTCACCTGGAGTCCTTCGCCCCGATTTAGCCCGCTTGCCGAACCACATCATCAGGGTCGCGATCAGGACCAGGTAGAGCAGGAAGTTGAAGCTCTGCGGCGAGAAGTAGTCCTGACCCACCCAGTTGCCCAGGCAGAAAAGCAGCGCCGCCAGCCAGCGCGCCCGCCAGCTCAGCCGCAGTGCCCGAGTCAGCAGCAGGAACGGCGCCAGCAGCAAGGCATCGGTGACGACCGGCCACCAGGTCATCAGCGGCAGGAGGCTGTGCACGCCGCCCGCGCCGGTGACGAACGCGACCAGCGCGAAGAAGCCCGGCCAGCTGAAGTACGCCTCGAGCCCGGGTTCTACGTGGCCGGTCTGGCTGATGTAGTTAACGAAGCCGGCGATCTGGTACGTCGTCGGGAACCTCGGCAGCGGCTCAACGAGGACGGTCACCCCGTCCAGGCAGAACACGACCCCGACAAGCATGAGCACAAGTACCGCCGCGGCCGGGCGCCGCCGCGCCAGCATGACCGCGAACGAGGCAACGATGAGGACGAGGCCGGCGAGGCTTGCTACCGGGAGCACCGAGATCAGGCCGAGACCGTTCAGCGCGCCAAGCCGCACTCCGCGCAGGGGAAGCAGGAAAAGCAGCAGCCCGGCTAGAAACGCCCCGCAGGCGGAAATGAGCAGCACCTGGTCAGGCCGGCCCCTGGCCGGCCTGACCTCCGCAGGCGGCTCCTCGGGAGGCGGCTTGAGCAGCGAAGTCCTGGCCGATGCCATGGTCACGCAGCGCCTCCGCGAAGCAGGCCGGCGGCTTCCCTCCGGCGTGAAGGTGAGCCAGGGACCTCATGCTTGTCGGCTCGAAGTACGCCGAGCAGGCCTGGCAGTACCGCGATCGCGATGACGACCTGGCTGATCAGCACGGCGATCCCGGCTCCGGCGATCCCGGTGAACCTCACCAGCGCCAGGGTGAGACCGAGCACGAGCGCGGCCCTGACCCCCTGGATGAGGGCCACGAACGAGGTGCGGTTGGCGGCGCGGAGCGCACCGAGGTAGATCTCGGTCAGTGCCTTGGGCAAGGTCGCGGCGGCCAGCAGCATCAGGACCGGCGCCCCGTACCTGGCGTACTGTGAGCCGAACAACCCGAGCGCCCACGGTGCGAGCAGGGCGGCCCCGACGGCTATGGGCACCAGGACGATCATGATCCGCTTGAGCGCGGCCCGCGCGTGCCCGGCCAGCTTCACCGGGTCGAACGCGCCTTCCACGGTCAGCGACAGCGCCATGTTGGTCGCCAGCAGGTCAATCGTGGCGCCGATTGCCCAGGCCATGTAGAAGTAGGCGTTCATGCTCGGCGGCACGAAAAGCGCGACCAGCACCGGGACCAGGCTGATCGTCGCGAGCAGCATCAAGGCTCCCGGCACGTCGCCGGCCAGGAACCTGGTTACCTCGGTACGGCTCGGCGGATCTTGGCCCGCCCGCGCTTGGGCGTGCCCTGGCAGCAGCCGCCGGAAGATCAGCACGTTGACCACCGGCACCGCCAGCGCGGCCGGCACCATCCAGGACACGTAAAGGCCGGTGTGCGGTATAACCGCGGCGAGCGGCAGCAGCATCGCGATCTTCGCCACCCCGAACACCGCGTTCTCCGCCGTCACCCAGTTGGCGCCGCGCATGCCGATCAGCGCCCCGTCCTGGAGCGTGAACAGCGACCAGACGATGACGCACCCGGTGAAGATCAGGCCAGCCCAGACGCTGGTCAGCTCAGAATACGAGGTCCCTGGCCGGCCGGCGATCAGCAGGAAGACCGCCGAGCCGATGATCGCGGAAAGCACGCTGGCGCCGTAGCCAAGCCTGATCAGCTTGCCGGTACGGTGCCCGGCTCGCGGGAGAAACCTGGCCATCGCGCCCATCAGGCTCAGCGCGGTTATCCCCGCGATCAGGTTGAGCGCCGAGTACCCGGCCGAGGCCCGGCCGACGTCAGCCGCCTGGTAGTGCCGGGCCGCGAGGAGCCAGTAGCCAAGCCCGAGCACGCCGGTGACGACCGCGTTGGCCATCAGCGCGTTGCCATTGCGTAGCAACGGAGAACCGCCGCGCAGCAGAGGCGAACCGCGCTTGCTCACCCGGCTGCCCGGCTGCGGGCACCTCTAACCCGCCTCACCGCCGACCAGCCGAGCGTCAGCGCCCGGTACCCGGCGAACTCGAGCGGCAGCCGCTGCGCGGCCACGGTCCTGGCGAATCCGCGCGGCTTGGTCGACCGGGAGATCGTCAGCCTCGGCAGCGCGAACGAGTCGCTGGCTTCGGTTGCCAGCCGGTTGCCGACGACGCAACCGTACTCGTAGCCCGCGCCCGCCGCGTGCGCCCTGACCAGCCTGCTCGAGTAGCCGAACGGGTACGCGACGCCCCTGACCGGCTGCCCGAGCCGGCTCTCGAGCTCATCTTTGCTGTCGGCCAGCTCCTTGCGGAGCAGTTCTGGCGGCAACTGGTCGAGCTGGGGATGACTGATCGTGTGCGCGCCGACCTCGATGCCCGCACGGGCGACGGCGCGCAGCTGATCCCAGCTGAGCATGCCCGGCGGGACATTGCGGCCGCTCGTCCGGCCGCCCGCGCCGGTCATCCAGCCGCTGGTAGCGAATAGCGTCGCGGTGAAGCCGTGCTCGGCGAGCAGCGGCAGCGCCACTTCGCAGAAGTCGGCCGTGCCGTCGTCGAAGGTGAGCACGACCGGCTTGGCCGGCAACGGAGCGCCCGTCTTCATCCGCTCGGCGAGGTCCGCCGTAGTCAGCGTGGAGTAACCGCTGGCCTTGAGGTACTCAAGCTGCCGCGCGAAGCGCTCGGGCGCCGCCGCCAGCCAGGAATCAAGCACCGGCTCGGTGCTGATCTCGTGGTACATGAGGATCGGCACTCGGAGCCCGGTGATGCCAGGTGCCTGTTCAGGTACTGGCTCGATGAGGTCGGTCATATCACCTCCCGGCTCAGCCGGCCGATCACGTAGCCGGCGACGGTGGCGGCGAGGCCAGTGACGATCGCCGCGGCCCGGCCTGGTCCGGCATGGTCACCACGGAACGGGCCGGCCAGGCCCCGAGCCACCCCCGCCGGCAGGGTGGCGAACGCCTGACGCCGCTCGGCGGCGAGTCCGTCGGCTGAGCCGACCCGCTTGCTGACCGCCGCCTTGGAAATACCCTCCGCGTAACACCGCCGCAGGAAATAACGCAAGGTCGTCCGGTCGTCCTTGACCCGGTGCCAGATGACCGCGCGGTCATCGACAACCAGGACCGCATCCGGCGCCAGTTGGCCGACCCTGATGCAGAACTCGGTTTCCTCGCAGCCGAGCGGCAGCCGGCCGGAGGACCGGCCAACCCCGCTCGTGAACCCGCCGGCCAGGTCGAATACCTCGCGCCTGAACGAGGCGTTGCCGCCGAGCAGGTTACGCACCGGCTGGCCAGGCTGGGGCATCCCCAGGTAGTTGCAGCCGAGTACCCAGTCGAATTCGGCCGGGAACCACCGGGGCCTTGACGAATCCCAGTTCGGCCGCGTGAGGCCGCCGACCCCGGCCACCCGGTCGCTTGAGTAGCTGTCGAACAGGTACTTGAGCCACCCTGGCTCGGCGATGGCGTCGTCGTCGAGGAACGCGATCACGTCGCCGCTGGCGATCGAGACGGCGGTGTTCTTGCCGCCGGACAGGCCGCGCGGGCCCGCGTTGGGTACCACGATGGTCCTCGGGCCGTCGCCAGCCGACGGAAGCTCGGCGCTCAGCTCCTCGAACAGATCCCTGTTGTGATCAACCACGACGATCAGCTCATGCGCGGGCAGGCTCTGCGCCCGCACGGACGCGACGGCCGCCCGGATGTCATCCAGGCGATCCCGCGTGAAGACGCAGATCACCACGGAGACCGCGGCGGCGTTCTTCTCGGTCATCGCCGTCATCGTCCCGCCTGCCCGAAGGAACGGTAAATGATGCCGTCAAGTAGCTGACGGCCTCCTGACTCGGCCTTGCCGTGCTCGATCACCTGGTACTCGCCTTCTTCCACGACCCGGCCTGGTGCCATGAACGGCTTCGGCCTGGCGGCCTTGCGTTGCTTGACGTTCCGCTTCTCAGAGACGATGAGGCGCAGCACCCGCCAGCCGTCCTTGACGGCCGACAGATTGCTGACGCCGTGCTGGCGCATCCGCTCGTGGCTGGGCACCTCGTAGATCGAAAGGCCCGCCTCGGCGGCCCTGATACTCAGCAGCGTCTCGACCTCGAAGCCAGGCGAGTCGACGTCCAGCTTGCTCAGGTGCCTGGCCCAGAAGGCGTTGTAGCCGTAGCACAGGTCGGTGAAACTGGTGCCGAACAGCCGGTTCACGGTGATGTTGAGCACCTTGTTGCCGCACCGGCGCAGCACCGTGATGTCATCACTGCTGCCTGAACTGCTGAACCTGGAGCCCTTCGCGAAGTCGGCGCCAGCGAGCAGCGCGCTCACGAACCTGATGATCTCGCGACCGTCGGTCGAGCCATCGGCGTCGATCGCCACGATGATGTCGCCTGACGCGGCCGCGAACCCGGCCGCGAGCGCGTCGCCCTTGCCCGCCCCGCCCTGCAGCACGACCTTGACATCCGGCCGCAGCTTCCTGGCGACGTTGATGCTGTCGTCGCTCGACCGGCCGTCTACGAGCACGACCTCGTCGACCCAGGCAGGCAGGGACCCGAAGACGCCAGGCAGGTTGGCGGCCTCATTCATGACCGGCAGAATCACGCTGACCTTGGGCACGATCGCCAGGCCTTCCGTGATCTTCCTGAAGTCGCCGCCCGGCTGCCCGTAAGCGCCGGCGACCACGAGCGGCTGGCCGTTGCTCGCCTGATGCCCGTTGACCGAGGTAGCGTGACCACGCGCGGCCAGGCCGCTGTCCAGCGCGGACCTCGGCACGGGAACCCGCATAGGCGAAAGCGGCCGCATCGAGCCTGGCCTTCGCCTGGCCTTCGCCGGCACCATTGACCGGTCCGGCCAGGCGCATGAGCCCGGGCAGGTCCCTGGTGCCCGCTGGCTGCCCGGTAGGGCGGCGCTGGGCCCGGCCAAGAGCCTGGGTCAGGTCGGTGCTGAGCCGGGCGGCGACCTCAGGTCCGCGGTTCGGCTTGCCCTGAGCGTCGCCCGGTCGCTCCCGCCGGTGGTACCGGTCAGGACGCGCCGGGCCGCGCTGTGAGCCGTTCTCGTAGTAGTGCATCCCGTTTCCTCCTTGCGGCTGCCCAGGCAGAAACCACGTCGTAGTCGGCTCGATTCGCCGGATGGCTTGAGTCAGCTGGGAGCTGGCAGTCGCGACTGCCGAAATTGGTAGAAAAGGAAATTGATCGCGGCGATCAGCGCGCTCAGCAGCGCTACCGCCGCGACTCCGGCTCGCGGCGACCAGACGCCGCAAACAATCATTGTTTCCGCGACACCGAAGTTCACCACGATCGCCGCGGTACCGGCGATCACGACCCTCGCGGCCAGATCGAAACCGGTCAGCCAGCTACTTACCGCCAGGGCCGGCGCCAGAACAAGAAACAAGAGCAGCAAAGGAAGCTTGAGCGGAGTGCCTGCGCCCGCGATGGCGAGGGCAGCCCCCACTGCCCCCGCCGCGAGCGACCCGCCAATCAGCCAGGCAGTCACGCTTCGGCCCGATCTCATGTACCCCCCCGAGTACGCCGGCTATGAACCGGTTCGCTGTTCGCAGCGTCCCCCCGAACTTTGACGCTGCGGCCAGCACCCCTTGTGAGAACTCGGAACCCTCTCGCAACCTGTCGGCCGATTCTTCGGTTAACAAACCTCTCAGCGACATGCCAGTTAGCAAGGCGCTAACCGCCATCCACACGCATTAGATAACCCACACGGTTTGCAGTGACCGTGAGGGCGATGTGGATGCTAGATGGAGAAGCGTGATCTGATAGCCGGATGGAATCCCTGCTTCCAGCACAGGCCGCGCGCCCGCTGCTCAATCGGGGCCTGGCCAGCCTCGGCACGACGATCTTCGCGGAGATGTCCGAGCTAGCGGTCGCCACCGGCTCGGTCAACCTTGGCCAGGGCTTCCCCGACACCGACGGGCCTGGCGAGGTCGCCAGGGCGGCCGCCGACGCGATCATCGCCGGGCACGGCAACCAGTACCCGCCCGGCGCGGGCATACCCGAGCTTCGCCAGGCGGTCGCGGCGCACCAGCGGCGATTTTACGGACTCGAAGTCGACGCCGGCTCCCAGGTGCTGGTCACCGCGGGGGCGACCGAGGGCATCGCTTCCGCCCTGCTCGCGCTTGTGGAACCTGGCGACGAGGTGATCGCGTTCGAGCCGTACTACGACTCCTACGCGGCCTGCATCGCGCTGGCCGGCGGAGTGCGGGTACCTGTCACGCTCCGCGCGCGTGATTTCCGTCCTGACCTCGACGCGCTCAGGGCGGCCGTCACCAGCCGGACAAGGGTGATCCTGCTGAACTCACCGCACAACCCGACCGGCTCGGTCTTTACCCGCGCCGAACTGACCGCGATCGCCGAAATCGCCTGCGAGCGCGACCTCCTCGTGATCTCCGACGAGGTGTACGAGCACATGGTGTTCGATGGCGAGCACGTCCCGATCTGCACGCTGCCCGGCATGGCCGGGCGCACCGCCACCATCAGTTCGGCCGCCAAGACGTTCTCCTTCACCGGCTGGAAGATCGGGTGGGTGACAGGGTCGCCCGCGATGGTATCCGCCGTCCGCACGGTCAAGCAGTTCCTCACTTACGTCAGCGGCGGGCCTTTCCAGTACGCGATCGCCCGCGCGCTCGCGCTGCCCGACGAGTACTTCGAGTCGGTCGCCGCCGACCTGGCGCCGAAGCGGGACCTGATGTGCGACGGGCTCGCCGCCGCCGGGTTCGAGGTTTACCGGCCGGCCGGGACGTACTTCATCACTACCGACATCAGGACGCTCTATGACGGCACCGGGCTTGAGTTCTGCCGGTGGCTGCCGGGGGCGGCCGGCGTGGTGGCGATCCCGATGCAGGTCTTTTACGACGACGCCGAAGCCGGCAGGCACCAGGTCCGTTTCGCCTTCTGCAAAAGGAAAGAAGTCCTGACCGAGGCCCTGACCAGGCTCGGCCAGCTGGCGGGCTGACCCGGTCACCGCGTGCCATATCGCCAGCTGACCGGCTAAGTATGTCGTTATCGTCGTGTGACCACTTGGCGCTGGTACTACGTGACATAGACCGGCTGATCCGGTTACCATGCCGTCACTGCCGAATGCGATGGGTGGCATTTCGGCGTACCGGACGTCAGCGGTCGCGGCCGTTCTCCTGACGTCACGCCTGGGCCGCCCTGTCGGCCACGCAGGAGGGGGATCCGATGTCCGAGATGTCGTGGGAACATGCGTCGGAAGCGCGGGCGGCGCTTAATGCCATCGTGACCGATCCTGAGCACGGGACGGCCGCTCTTTCCAATCCGACGACGATGTCCAATCTGCTCAAGGACTACCTGCCGGACGCGCCGAGAGAAAAAAGCATCCTGGTCGCCGCCGCCGAGGCGGGCCTGGCTGACACGTTGCGCGATCACGTCGGGCAGGGGATGGATTCGGCGACCGCGATCCGGCTGACCGCGTCGTCATTCTCGTCAAGCACGCCTTTCACTCCCGAGGCCTGCAACTGGGTCACCGACGAGCTCGCGATCGCGCTCGGCATTACCCCGCCCGGCGTCGGCGGCGGTTTCGGCGGCAGTCCTGGCGGGACTCCTGCTGGCGGTAACCCGCCCGGGTTCGCGCCGATCGGCGGGGAGGCGATGCCGACCCAGATGGCGCCTTCGCCTGGCGCCGGCTTTGGTCAGCAGGGGTTCGGGCAGCCGGGCACCGGGCAGCCGGGCTTCGGGCAGTCGCCGGCCCAGCCGAACCCGCAGGATCAGCCGACCGCCTTTGGCTACCAGCCCGGCTACGGACCCCAGCAGGGCGGGCAGCAGCAGGGCGGTGGCTACGGCGGCGGCTCGGCCGGTAATCCTGGCCAGGGTTACCCGGGCCAGGGTGGTTTCCCGACCGCTCAGAACGTGGGCCCCGCTTACCCCGGCCCGCAAGGTTTCGCTACGGCCCAGACGCCGGCCGCTGGCTTCGGCGGCCAGCAGAGTCCCGGCTATCCCGGCCAGCAGCAAGGCTTCGTGCAGCCAGGCCAAGCCGGCGGCCCGCCCGGCGGATACGGCGGATACGGCGGCCCGAGCGGATACGGCGGGACTCCGGTCAAGTCGGGCGGATCGCGGCGCGGCCTGTTCATCGGGGGTGGCATCGTCGCGGTCGTCGTGATCGTGATCATCGCGGTGGTCGCGTTCTCCGGCGGCAACAAGCCCACTCCAGGGCCGACCCCGACTGGCGCCGCACCAACCGCCTCAGTCAGCACTTCCCCGACGACGCCGCCGTCGACAGCACCGCCCGCGCCAGCCGGGACCGAGTCGCTGACGACGATCATGAACCCGAAGGGCGAGACGCCGGTCGGCACGAAGTGCGCGCAGGCGGTCTTGTTCAAGCTGAACGCGGCGACCATCTCGAGCCGGATCTTCTGTCCTGATACGACGACCCCGCACGTCCAGGTCTGGGGTTACCAGTTCTTCACCAACGCCGGCTACAAGGCCGGCCTGGCCCACATCAATGCCTACACCGGCTTCAAGTCCACCTCGACCAGTTGCCCGCCGGCCGGGAGCAGCACCGCGGGCACGGCGACCTGGCATGCCAATCACAACCCCAAGTACGTCGCCCACCCTGGCCAGATCCTCGAATGCTTCACCGACGCGGGCTTGCCGGTGCTGATCTGGACCATGCCGACGATGCACGTGTTCTTCATCGGCGAGGACATTAAGAAGGACACGACGATTAACGTGGTGCTCAAGTGGTGGGACACTCTGCTTTATGGCTAACGGAGACTCGCTGATTGGTCGCGGCTGATGACCGAGACACTGATGCCGGGGGGCGGTGTCGCGAGACGGCCGCTGCACTTCATCGTGATGGCGGACTGCTCAGGGTCGATGAAGGGCGAGAAGATGCAGGCCCTGAACTACGCCCTGCGGTCGATGCTGCCCCATCTGGTCGACTGGGAGCGTGATCAGCTTCAGGCGCAGTTGCTGATCAGGATCCTGGCGTTCGCCTCGGCACCGAACTGGTACGTGCCCGACCCGGTTCCTGTCTCCGAGCTGAGCGCGCACTGGCGCAACCTCGAGTACGTGCCGATGGGCCGGACCAACATGGGACCGGCTTTCCGTGCGGTCGCCGAGGCGCTCGGCCCCGAGCGGCTGGAACGGCGGGCGCTCCGCCCGGCGATCTTGCTGATCACCGATGGCCTGCCTACCGATCCGCCTGGCGGCTTCGAGCAGGGTCTTGCGGCCTTGCTCGAGATCCCGGCCGGACGCTCGGCGCTGCGGCTGGCGGTCGCGATCGGGCGGGACGCCAGTTCCGAGCCGCTCGACCGGTTCCGCAGCCAGGACGTTCCCGTGCTGGTCGCCGACGGCACCGACGAGATCGCCGACCGGCTGGTGACGGCCTCGATCGCGGTGTCAAGGATGTCGGAGGTCGGAGCCAATCGCGAGGCGCTGGCCGAGCAGCTGCTCCAGGCCGGGCGGCAGCGGGGGGCCAGACCAGTCCTGCCCCGTGAGCCAGGCCAGGTCCGCGTCGACGACTCGATCCTGTGATGACCACGCCGGATGAGTGGGTGGCACTCACCGCCACCGAGCGCGGGGCCGCCCACATCGTCATGCAGCTGCCGAACCAGGACTCGGTCGCCATCGAGCGAACTGGCCCGGCCGGAGTCATAGCCGCGGTCGCCGACGGTCACGGGCATTCACGTCACCTTCGCAGCGCCAGGGGTTCGCGGCTGGCCACGGAACTTGGCTGCCTCGCTGGCCAGGAACTGGCGGACCAGATCGAGACGAGCGTGATCATCGAGCCGGAGGGCGACGCCGATACGGCGGACACGCTCGACAGCCCGGCCGGTAGGATCGCCGAGCTCGTGCAACTTGACCTGGTGCCTGAGCTGGTGCGTCGCTGGCGCGAGGCGGTGGCCGCCGACGTGGCGGCCGACCCGTTCACCGAAGCTGAGGAAGGCAAGCGCCGGCCGGGCGACGACCCGGTCATTGCCTATGGCTCGACCCTGCTGCTTTGCCTGGTGCTGGGCAAATGGCTGATCCTGGCCCAGATCGGAGACGGGGACGTAGTGTGCGTACGGCCCGACGGATCAGCGGTCATGCCCGTCCCTTTCGACCCGCAGCTTGACGGACAGGTCACGACTAGCCTGTGCGGCCCCGATCCGGTCAGCGATTTTCGTATCGCCGTCGTCGACACGAGTACAGTCCCGCTCCTCGCGATTTTGCTGGCTACTGACGGTTACGGCAACGCCCAGATCGTCGAAGACTGGCCGAACTCGTTCAGCAAGGACCTGACCTGGCTGCTCGGCCAGCGGGACGCCCAATGGCTGGCTGACCAGCTTCCTTCCTGGGCGGCGAGGTGCGCGTCCGCTGACGGCAGCGGTGACGACACCACGATGGCCCTGTTGCTCTCGCCCGCCGGTCAGGCAATGCGGCCGCTCATGCCGCCAGGTGGTACCGGCGCTGGTTCTGAACCAGACTCGGACGAGATCACCATTCCGGCCGAGGATCACGCTGAGGCCGAGGATAACGCTGAGGCCGAGGATCACGGGGCGGTCCGGTGAGCGGACAGGTCTCGCTTCAGGGCCGTACGCTCCGGATGGTGCGGGCAGGCACCGCCGTCTCGGTCGGCGACCGGCTTGGTGAAGGCGGTCAGGGCGTGGTCCACGCGGTGACCATCGGAGGCGCGCCTTACGCGGCCAAATGGTACAGGTACGCGCCGTCCGGCGAGCTGCGCCGGTCCATCGCCTCGCTGGTCGAGCGCGGCCGGCCGCACCGTGCGTTCATCTGGCCGATCGACCTCGTGGTCAGCGACGAGATCAGCGGTTTCGGCTACGTGATGCCGAGGCTCGAGCCCAGGTTCTCTTCTTTCGCCCAGCTGGTTTCCAAGCCAGAACAGCCGCCTTTCCGAGTCGTCATCAGCATCGGCAGGCACCTGGTGACCGCCTTCGAGGCGCTGCACGCGGCCGGCCTGTGCTACCGGGACATCAGCTTCGGCAACCTGTGGGTTGATCCCGATCAGGCCGACGTCGCCATCATCGACAACGACAACGTCGGCCTCGACAGCGGCGAGGTCTTCGTCTGGGGCACGCTGCGCTTCATGGCGCCTGAGGTAGTAAGGCGCGAGGCGGCTCCTTCCAGCCTTACCGACCTGCACTCGCTCGCCGTGTTCATGTTCTACCTGTTCATGCACGGGCATCCGCTCGAGGGAGTGCGCACCGACCAGTCCTACTCCTGGTCGCCTTCTGACCACCATTCAGAGACCGACCTGGCGCTGCGGCACTTCGGTACCGAGCCGGTGTTCATCTTCGACCCTGACGACCACTCAAACCCCCCGCGTCCCGGCGATCCGGTCGCGATCTGGTGGCGGCTGTATCCGAAATTCTTCCGCGCGGTCTTCGAGCGGGCTTTTACTTCGGGGCTGCGCGATCCCTCCGGCCTCGGCCGGGTCGCCGAGGGCGTGTGGCGCCGGGCGCTGGTCAGGCTCAGCGACTGCGTGTCGGTGTGCCGGTGCAACGCCTCGGTGTTCTACGACCCGGACGACCCCGGCATGCGGTGCTGGAACTGCAACCAGGTACCGCCGAGACCACCGCTGCTCGAACTGCAAGGTTCGACGATAGTGCTGTCGGAAGGCGCGACCCTCACCGCGCATCACCTCACCCGCAACCGCGATTACGACACCGTCGTGGCGACGGTGGAACCTCATCCGGCCCGGCCAGGCGAGGTCATACTCCGCAATGTCAGCAAGAAGGCCTGGACGATGACGCCGGTCGGCGAGGAAGCCAAGACCGTCGAACCGGACAGAAGGCTCGGCATCCGCCCGATGGCCATTGACTTCGGTTCGGCGCATGGCAAGATCATCAGCTAGAGAGACCCGGAAAGAGCACCGCCGATGAGCGAACTTCAGCTTAACTACGATGGCCAGCAACATTCCTTCGCGCCCGGGGCCATAGTCAGGATCGGCCGGAGCTCGGACAACGACATCGTTGTCAGCGATCCGACCGTCTCCAGGCGTCACGCGCAACTGTCCTGGGAGTCGTCCGGCTGGGTCTGGCAGAACGCCGGGCAGGCCCCGACGTTCCTGGCCGGGCAACCGGTCGCGAGGTTCAATGTCGGGCCGCTGGTCGAGGTGTTCCTCGCGTCCCCGCAGGGACCCGCCGTCCGCCTCCAGGTGGCAGCGACTCCGGGCGGCGGCGGACCGCAGGCCACCGAGCTGGCGAGCTTCGGGGAGGCGGTCGGCGACACCCCGCCGACGAACCGCGCGCCCGGCTTCAACGCGCCTGGTTACCCCGGCGCTCCCCAGCAGCCGCAGCCGACGTTCCCCCAGCCGGCCGGGGCCGGCGTCGGCGGTGCTGGTTTCGCCGGTCCTGGTTACGCCGGGCCAGGTGGGCAACCGGCAGCTTACGGCGGCCCGCCGCCGGGCCAGGGGCCCGCAGGCCCCGGCTACCCCGGAGCGGGCGGCTACCCCGGCGGACCTGGCTATCCGGGCGGTCAGCCTGGCTATCCGGGCGGTCAGCCTGGGATTACCCCGCCGGGCGGCGCCTACGGCGTGCCTGGCATGCCGGGGTTCCAGGGCGGCGTGCCTGGCATTGACCCCGCTCAGCTCTCTGGCGGTTCGTTCTTCGAGACACTGATCCCGATCAGGAGCTGGCTGCATGACCGGGGCTGGCGGCAGGGAATCAGGCTGCTCATCATCCCCTACGCGCTGCTGCCGCTGATTTTCCTGCAGCTCTTCGAGCACTCGGACAGCCTGAAGACGCCCGGCTGGGCGTACAGCCTGTACGTCGCGCCACTGTGGCTGATGGCATTCTGGTACCTGATCAGGCCGCCGAAAATCGGCAGGCTGGAGATCGGGGTCGCGGTCGGCTGCATCATCTGGACCTATATCTGGCTGTACGTGGTCACCATCCAGATCAACGACATGCTCGGCGGGACGCTGAACCTGCCCAAAGCACTAGTCGTCGGCTACAACGAGGAGACCACCAAGGCGCTGCCTGTCTTGCTGGCTGCCCTGATCCTCTTGTACGGCCGGAAGATAAAGCTAGACCCGAGAACCTGGATGCTGATGGGGACGGTCACGGGACTGACGTTCGGTCTCGTGGAGCAGTCCCTCTATACGCCGGCCGCGATTGTCGCTATTCACAGCGCCAACGGTGTCAGCCAGGCCGACGGCGGTGCGCTGCTCTTCGCGTTCCGCGTCTTTGTCGACGGTTTCCAGCACGCGGTCTGGGCCGGCATCTCCGGCTTCTTCGTCGGCGTGGCGGTGAACTACCGCAAGCTGCGCATTCCGATCCTGCTGCTCGGCATTAGCATCCCGGCCGTGCTGCACGCGCTCAACGACTGGACGCTGACGATCTTCAGCTCGGTCTGGGTCGCGGTCCTTGTCCAGGCCCTGTCGCTGCTGCTGTTCCTCGGCTACACGCTCGCCGCGTCCTCGATCGAGCGCAACGTGCGAAGAAACCCGACCTTCCGCGGCGACTCGATCCTGATGGAACGCTTCAGCACCCCGGCCCAGCAGTAACGAAGTCAATCAACTCCTCGACCCGGCCGAGGAAGGCCGGGTCGAGGTCGGCGAAGCTGCTGACCGAGCGCAGGATGCGCTGCCACCCGGCCGCCGTATCAGCCGGCCAGCCAAGTGCCGTGAGCACCCCTTCCTTCCACGGCGTGCCGCGCGGGACATCCGGCCACCGCTCGATGCCCAGCCTCACCGGCTTGACCGCGGCCCAGACGTCGATGAACGGATGCCCGACGACGAGCACATGCGGCGAGGTCACCTTGGCCGCGATCAGCGTTTCCTTGGATCCGGCGACGAGGTGATCGACGAGTACCCCGAGCCGACGGCCAGGCCCAGGCTCAAACTCATCGACGATCGAGGGCAGGTCATCGATGCCGCCGAGGTACTCCACGACCACGCCGACATCGCGCAGGTCATCCCCCCAGATCCGTTCCACCAACTCGGCGTCGTGCCGCCCTTCCACGTAGATCCGGCTCTGCCTGGCCACCTTGGCCCGGCTCGATGGCGCCGCCACCGAACCAGACGCGGTCCGCTTCGGCGCCGCCTGACCGCTCGGACTGGGCCTGACCAGCCGGACCGGCCGCCCCTCAAGCAGGAAAGGCGCGGGACCGTAAGGAAAGAGCCGCCGCCGGCCGTGCCGGTCTTCAAGCGTAATCGCGTCTTTCTCCCACCCGACGACCGCGCCGCAGAACTCGGCCGACCCATCCTCGACCACGAGGCCAAGCTCAAGCGGCACCTCGGGAAGCTCGCGCGGCTGCCCGCGCCTTGGGCCTGAAACCGCGTCTGACGCGTACCGCATGCTCCGCACCGATTGCTCCGCTCATCCAGCGATGGCCGTGTCGTGACAGAAGTGCACCTGAGCGGCGCCAAGCGCGCGGACCCGAGACAGCGACTCCCGCCAGGACACCGTATCCGCGGCCTGACCGGACGGCAGCTCATCGTCGGCGGGCCCGAGGCTTGCCGGCCCGAAGGGCCGAGGCTTGCCGGCCCGAGGCCCGGCGTACTGTGCCGACGTATACGCCGCGTCGCCGATCAGCACCTCGGCCCCGCCGTCGCCGGTGCTCACGACTACCGACTGGTGCCCTGACGTATGCCCTGGCAACCATACGATTCACGACCCGCCAGTCACTAAGCACCTCAGGCGGCCCGCCCACGCCGGTGTCAACCAGCACCGCCCCGCCAGGATGCGTCACCACGAACCCGTGAACGGGCCACTCAACCCCTTGCGCCACAGTCAGCCTCGCCAGATGCAGCCGCTTAATCTCAAGCATGTAGTTAATCTAGGTCAACCCCGTGCGCTATGGCCCATCGTTGTTGTTGCCCGCCCAGCCCCAGCAGCATCCATGGGCCACGGGTGGGTTTCCGCTGGAGTGAGTTTCTGGTCGGCTCCTCCGCATGATCCGGAAGGAGCCGTGTCGCCGGCCGATCCCGCCCGGATATCCCGGCATTCCGGGCATTCGACGCAGCCCGCCGTCCCGCCCCGCGAGGCAGGGGCACTTTACCCCCGTAAAAACCATGGCAAAGTGCCCCCGCCTCCCCAGCAAGACCCACGAGACCCGCCTCACTCCCACGGAAACGCACCCATAGGCCACCGTTGCGGTCAGCTGAGCGGAATTGTCCGGTTAGCTGGCACCGCCGGCCAGCTCACGGCCACCCCCGCGGCTCGCGCGCCCTGCGGGGCCGAGCCGTCTGGGTGAATTGTCGGTTTTCCGGGGTCGACCAGGCGACCGCCATGGCGGAATCAGATGAGGTGCCGGCCCTTACCGCAGGTTGCGCACGCCGATTGTCATCCGGGTCAGCGGTGAACCACGGCGGTGTCGTGACAGAAATGCACGCTGGCCGGCTCGATGCCGTGCAGTCGCTTGATCGATTCTCGCCACGAGAGCAGGTCGGCGGCGCCGTCAGTAATGTCGGTGTCAGGACCGGCCAGGTACTGCTCTGACGTGATGACGGCGTCGCCGATCAGGACCTCGGTCCGGTCGTCGCCGGTGCGCACCACGACCGACTGATGGCCGCTCGTGTGCCCGGGCGTCGTCACGACGGACAGGCCGGGCATGATCTCGGCGTCGCCGTCCAGCAGCTCGAACCGCCCGTTCATGAAGTCGAACCAGTCGTACAGCTCAGGCGACTCGACCTTGCATCTTTCCAGCTCCGTGCGCTGCACCCAGCAGGCGGCGTGCTTGAACACCGCGTTCTGCCCGCAATGATCGAAGTGCAGGTGGGTGTTGATCACCAGGTCTATGTCGCCCGGCGTCATGTCGATGTCGGCGAGCCCGTCGGCGACGCTGCGATTCACCATCCGCCAGTCGCTCAGCGCGTCCGGTGGCCCGCCGACGCCGGTATCCACGAGCACGGCGCCCTTTTCGTGCGTCACCACGAAGCCGTGCACCGGCAAGTCCATACCGGGAGCAACCGTGAGGGTCGCCAGGTGCAGCCGCTTGATTTCCAGCATCCGCCGAGCATATCGCCATCCCCCGAACCATAGTTGATAAGTTCAAACTGATCAGGCTAAACTGAAGATATGGCAGCGGAGGACACGGACGTCGAGCAAATCGCGGGCGCGCTGCTCGTCAGCGTGGGGCTGTTGCGGCGGCGGCTGCGCCAGGTACCGGTCGAGGGCGAGCTGACCTTGCCGGAGGCCTCGGCCCTGGCCCGCCTTGACCGCTGCGGCCCGACAACGGCGAGCGCCCTCGCCAAGATCGAGCAGATCAGCCCCCAGTCCATGGGGGCGACGCTCGGAGCGCTTGAGAGCCGAGGCCTAGTCGGCCGCGAGCCCGATCCTGGCGACGGCAGGCGGGTGGTGCTCTCGGTGACGGAGGCCGGCTTGCGGGAACTCAGGCACCGGCGCGACACCCGCACCAGGCTCCTGGCCCAGGCACTGTCGTCGGGGTTCTCACCAGCCGAGCTTGCCCAGCTCAGGGCCGCCGCTCCGTTGCTCGAGAAACTGGCGCAGGGCATCTGATGGCGGCCGAGCCCAGCGACCGGTACAAGTGGGTCGCGCTGACCAACACGACCGCCGCCGTCTTCATGTCCGCCCTGGATACTTGGTCCAGTCAGTTAACATACCGCAGAAAGCCCCCAGATCATCCCAGATCCCCCGGAATCGGGCAGCCCTTGGAAACGCCTTCCGGGTTCGCCCGCGGAGCCCACGGCGGATCTGGGGGCCTCCGGGGCTAGGCTAAACGGGAAGGACCCCAGAGACTTCGTCTCTCTGGGGTCCTTCTTCATTCCGGGCTAAAGAGGTCGGCATCACGCGGTGGCCTCGATGCACGCAACGATTGTCCTCAGCGCATCCAGGTACGCCCCGGCCTCGATGCTGTCCGATAGCGCGGAGTACTCGGCGTCGCCTCCGTTTAGTTCCGCGGCTTGCTGCAAGATCGACGTAATGACGAATCGCTCACGAGCGCCTTGCAGATCCTCGAATGCCTCGGTATTCATGGCCTCGTCATCGGGACGGCAGTTGGCAATGTCGTAATAGCGCAGGTTAGCTGTGACGAGTTCGTTCTCGGCTGCGATGCATGAATCCATGATCGCCTCGATTGCTGGGGCCATCGGTTCCCTCCAGAGGTTCGCATTGCTGTCCCCGACAACTGACAGCCGGCCGCCCTGCGAACATCGCGCCCGCAGGGCCACCGGCCGCCAGCCGTCAGGCCTTGGGCGCGGGGCGTCGGCGGTGTTGCGTGCCATGGTCGTTTCCTCCGTGTTTGCGTTGGTCTGTGCTGATAGATGAATCATGGCGCGGGAACGCTCGGTTCGGGAGCGCCCCCGGGCCGTTAACTTTGGGCAGCCTTGGCGTGGCTGCGCTTGGAGGATTCGCGGCGCTTGGCTGCGAACTCGGGGTCATTGGCGTAGCGGAACTTCTGGCTCTCACGGGCGTAGCGCTTGCGGCGGTCGTTCTTGGACTCGCCCTCGATCTCCTCGAACGCGAAGCGCTCGGGGGCCTCGGCAGCGTGCGCGGCCTGAGCCTTCGCGATCTGCAGTTCGGTCCATGCGGCGAGCCAGCGCTCGTCCGTGTTGGTCTCGTAGCGTCCGCGCTTCTTGCCGCGTATCGGGGGGTTCGTATGTAAACGGCTATCCGGACAACAGTGCCCGAAGCCCCCAGACACATCCAGAGACGACAAACCCCGACCCATGCGGATGTGCGCGGATCGGGGTTCGGTCGCCCTGGGCTCAACGTGGAGCCGTCCGGGGCTAAGCGCGGCACCCTAAAGCGGAAGAATGCCCGTGTCGAGGACGAATTCGACCTCCTTGACTTCGCTATACACGCGGCGCACGGCGCCCCTGGCCTCGGCCGTGGCCTCGCGATCGCCTGCGCTCCGGGCGGCGGTCACGGCATCTGCGGCCACATGGAACTCGGCCAGCAAGTCAGCGCGGTAAGTCTCGGCGGCGGCGCGCTCTTCGATGGTCATCTGAGTCATTGCGACTCCCTTGGGGTTGACGACGTGTCGATATCGAACATGTCGGGAATGTCAACCTCTGGGAGCCCGCGCGAACTGACAACTTTGTGCCCTTGCACGCACGGCCCTGGGCTACGGCGCAGCGTGGCTAAGGCAAAAAGGCGCCCGGGTCCCTATGTCGGGAGGACCCGGGCGCCTTCTTCTTTTCGGGGGGGGCTTACTAGAACGAACGTGACTCATCAGGCATACGGTCGAGCTGGCGGTCCTGTCTGGTAGTGCATTTCGGCTGCGAGCACCTGTTCAAGAAGCCCTTTGGCGGTTGCCGCCTCGATTGGCCGGCCGTCAGGGGCGCCGAACGCCCTGAACACGCGGTCGTACCAGCCGTACAGGATCACCCAGCCGCGCAGCCTTCCGGGCGGAATGACATGGCGGGCTTCGTTCAGCCGCTGTTGCTCCTGGGCGTCCAGGTTTAACGGCACCCAGTTTTCTCTCACGGCGCGCTCTCTGTTAGCTGCTCAAGCCTGAGCAACTTGTCCGCGACCGGCGCGGATGACCCAAGGGCGATCTGCACCGCCACGAGCTGAGCGTCGGTGATTTTTCTCGCAATGTGAGCGGCGAGCACGCGGCCATAGTGAATCCCGTACGGCTTGCAGAGGCGGCCGCCCGGCCCGCCGTGCGCATTACAGGCCGAGCACCACTCGGTGCAAGAAAGGATCGCGGCTTGCTCGACTAGCGTCTTGACGTGCGGTTCATCGGGCGAGGCATTAATGATCTCGGCCAGTGAATTCCGCGAGCTTTCCCGTTGCATGACCCGACAGTACGAAGTCCGACTGGGGTTGGCCTAGGTCTTTGCTCGGTTTTGCTTGGGGATCCTTAGCGATCGTCTAGGCGATCGAGGACCCGGGAGACGACTGCCCCAACCTCGGGGCCGTACACGGCAAGCGCGGCCAGGCGCTCGAAGGCCCGGCCGTAGATGGCGATTTCGTCAGGCCGCACCAGAGATAGCTCGGCGCTGTAGGTGTCGAACTGCACCAGGGCGTCATCAAGAATCCAGAAGCCGTTGTTCAGCGGCACGCGGTAGGGCGCGGCGTAGGGGATGACGCCTAGGCGCATGCGCGGCAGCTTCATCGCCTTGAGCAGGTGCTCAAGCTGCGCTGCCATGACTTCCGGCCCGCCAACATCAGTGTGCAGCGCTTGCTCGCCGATCACCATGTGAAAGCGCCGGTCGCCGTGCGTCAGAACCCGCTGCCGCTCTAGACGCGCTGCGGCGCCCAGCTCGGCGTCATCAGGCACGCGCAAGAAGTCAATCACCGTTGACAGCACCGCCACGGCGTATTCATTCGTCTGAAGCAGGCCCGGAATCACGGCGGGCTCGTAAATCCGGAACAGGTGCGCTCGATCATAGACAGCTTCGGAGGCCTGCTGGCGGCGTTTGGTACCGCTACGCATGATGCGTCGCCACTCGGCGAACTGGGTCTCGATGCTCCGTACGGTGGCGATCAGGTCGGGAAGCTGGTCGAGCGACCGGCACTGCTCGCACCAGAACCGCAGGTCGTCCTCGGTGGCATTCTGCTTGCCGTGTTCGATCTTGCTGACTTTGGACGACAGCCAGCCGCACATTTCCGCTAGCTGCACGCCGGTCAGACCCGCGTCCCTGCGCAGGTCCCGCAGGCGAATGCCCAGGGACGCTCGGGCCTGATCGGCTGAGGTGGTCACGCGCTTCGGCGTCAGGCGACGTACTGGGCCAAGGGAACGGCCAGGGGCCAGACCCGGTCTCGCACGTCAACGCACTGCCTTAGCCATTGCTCGCTGGTTTCCCGGGCGAAACCGCCTGTGCGCCCGTCTTCCGAGAAGACGCTCAGCACGAGCTTGTCATCATCGAAGAGCCAGTAGTCCTCGGCGGGCAGGTCGATGTCTTCGGTCATGCGGCGCGGCAGGTATCGCAGGTCTTCGCCGGCCTCGGCGTTTAGCCTCCCGATAACCAGGCCGAATCGCGTGTAGTCGGCATGCGGAATAGTGACGATCCGTACCCGCTGAACCTTCGTCCCTGCCGCCGTAGCCTCGCGAAGGAATCCCAGCCAGTCTTGAAGCCAGGCGTAATCATCGGGCTCGCCTCGCTGCCATCTCCCATACGGCTCGTCTTCTGAGGCGACGTTGTAGGAATCGTTCCGTTCGAGATGGAACGCCCGCTCGCTAGCTAGGGCTATGACCTTGAAGTCGTCATAGCTCAGTCGCTCCATGTCCCTCCCTCAGGTGGCGCATCAGCTTCTTGGGGACGCGGATGACGGCTTCCCCGGCGGGTATCGAGCCGACCTGCTCTAGGACGCTGGCGTCCAGAGTGAACCCCTGGATCACGTACTCGTCGTCAGTCTCCCACAGCGTCGGCGAGTTGCCGGTCTGCGTCTCCTTGCCCAGGAACCTTAGTGGCATCGCTGATCCTTCCGTTGAGTTCTTGCCCGTCTTTGCTCGGACCTCGCCAACGATGCTTAACTAGCCCGCGAGGCATGTCAAGGGCACGGCTCATCCGTAGATCTGCCTTTCGCAGTCGCGGCACATGCCTCCGCGCCTGAGGTATTCGAACTCCCCGCCGCATTGATCGCACTCGTACCAGCGCTGCCACGAAACAGGTCCCCGATGGCTCCCAGGCGCGATCTGGGGCGCTTTCGGGGCATCGGGGATATCGATCCGGGGTGCAACCCGAAAAGTGCTTAAGAGGGCCGTCATCGCTTAGGTCAGCGGGGAGTTGGGCCTCGCAGCTCGGGCATGGCTTCGTCTTGATAGTCGCCGGGGCCAGGGCGCCCGGCGCTTCGATGGCCCGGGGCGAAACATCAGGAACAGCAGGGGGCATAACGCGAAGGGGCTCGGAGCCTTGCGACGGATAGCGTTTCGAAAGTCGGAGCCAGTTGTGAATTACCCTTCGACTTACCCCGTATTCGCGTGAAAGCGATGTGGGCGTGGCGCCCTGCTCGCTGTGATACCGATCGAGTATCCGGGCCTTCAGTTCCGCGGGAATCTTACGTCGCGAGTTCTCTGATACGCGGGCTAGTGCCGTCATGTGCTCATGTCCCAGGGCAGAAGAAGGTTGGGTGAGGGTGCAAGATCGAACAGAGCACTCCTATATGTCTTCATCACTTCATTACCTATCTAGATTAGATAACGTCGTGCAGACTCGACGGAATGCGCACTCTGATCTTGAGGACTTGCATCTTCACTACAAAGCCCTACGCCCTGCCTAGTCCCCCGGGCTTCGACGCCTTCGGGTCCGTAAGGCTTTGTAGTGATGAATGTGAGGCTGCTTCAAGCAGCTTCAGCGAAACACGTCTCACATGGAATCGGAGGACGTCCATGCCTACCTGTCGCGAGAAGATACGCGGCGAACAGCGCTGCGCCCTGCGCATCTACCACCCCGGGAACCATCGCGGCCTAGCCGCGCTCGAACGCCGCAACCGCGTCAAGCGCGAGCGATCCGCCGAATGACCGATGACTTTTACGCGGCGCCGCCCGTTCGTTTGCTGCGCGGATTGCCGGCTTCCCGTTCCCCTGGGCGAACGCAATGGCATGGAGCACCAGGCCTTCAACTGGCTTCGCCGCCATAACTCGAAATACCACCCGGGCCGCATGGTCCCCGCGCCGCTCCCGCGCCGGGATCTCGGCCTCTGCGAGTGGTGAACGACCGCTAGCCGATCGCGGCGCCCGCGTCTTCTTGGCGCGCGGGCGGTTTCCTTCCGGGCCGTCGCTCTCCTCGGCCCGAGATCGGCAACGAGAGCCGGCAGCGTCACGTCACGGCGCACGGAGTGCTGCGCCACAGGAGTGGTCTCAGAAACCGGCAGCGCGGCGACTCCGATGCCCGAGCGAAACGGGCTCCCATTCTTCCCCGCCGTCGCGCTCTGGGGCTTGCGCGACGGCGGGGACTCAAGCCCCCGAAAGCCCTCTGAACCGGAGCACAGCTATGAAAGACAACGCCGTGATCACCCCCGTCCTGAGCAACCCCGGCGCGTGCGCCCGCTGCGGCACGGACATCGAGGACCCCTCGGGCGCCATCGAAGTGCAGGGCAGCAGGAAGTTCGGCCGCCGCTCCGTCCCGGTGAGCCAACTCGTGTGCCTGCCGTGCTGGTACAACCCGGGCGGCCCTCGGCCCGAGCCGCCGAAGCCGCCCCAGACGCTGCCGTACAAGACGCTGGCTGAGGCGATCGCCCGCGCTGACAAGGTCGCATTCCAGCTCGGCCGGTATCCGGCCCCGGACATTGGCGGCAACGCGGACACCGGGTACGCGGTCATCGGCGACTCGCCGATGGTCCCCGGCTACAAGGGAAACCCCTGGACCTGAGCAGCGACTTTGGCCGCCATCAGCGCCTCGGCGGCCCCGTCATCGGGACGGACCCAAGTAGGGGCACGAAGCACCGCAACCCGCGCCCGCCTTTTCGGCGCAGAAAGGTTCCGTCATGGAACTACGACTAAGCACCAGCCCGGTCGATGACCTGATCTGCGAGGCGCGGGGGATCACCCCGGGGCAACTCGCAGAGATGCGGTCTTGCCGCGCGTTCGAGGGCGGGACGGCTCCGGCGGCAACTCCAGTAGCCGCCGCCCACCGCATCCTGACCGACGAGGAGATCGTCGCGCTCGCGATCGAGATCTACGAGAGCGAGGGCCGGTGACCATCGCGCAGGACGCTCTTGCCGCCCAGCTTCGCACCGCTAAGACGAAGGCCGAGCGGCGCGGCGCCGTGAGGTCCGCCCTGGAAAACCCGGGGTCGCCCGAAGCCCGCGTGATACTCAACGCCCAGATGCGCGCGTTCCTCCGCACCCAGGTCACGGAATCCCGCGCCGCAGGCGAGGGCGCGAACTCGGCTGGCGGCTAACGCCGCGAGCGACGGCACCGCGACGCTCGTTTCGTTCCCAGGCCAGCAGAGCTTCGGGATCACGCCCCAGTACGTAGCGCTCCTGACCGCGAGCCTCCAGCTTATCCAGGACTCCTTCCACCAAGACCTCAGCGACGGCAACGCGGGCGGCTGGACCGGCAACGGCACTCCCCCGATCTACAACGGCGTGCCGACCTGGCCTCGGTCGCCGGGCTGCTGGCGAAGATCGACCCGGCATACCTGCCCGGGGCGAAGCTGTACGTCAGCGCGGGCGACTACGCCAAGCTCGCAGCCGACGACGTGACCAAGCTGGCGCACTTCCCGGTGCCCGTGGTCGCGACCAACGCCGCGACCGATTACGCGGCGTCGAGCGTAAGCGGCCCTGTGCTCGGCAACCTCGGCCGCTTCATGTCGATGCGCCGCGTGAACAGCGTCACGGTGCAGGTGCTCCGCGAGCGGTTCGCGGACAACCTCCAGGTAGGCATCAACGTGTACGGCCGGTTCGACTTCCAGCCGCGCGGCGAGACGACTGCCTGCGCTTTCAGCAAGTAAGACCTGCGGCCGGGTCCGCGGGCCGACAAGCCCTCATGTCCTCTTCCCACGGGGACATGAGGGCTTTGTCATTCCCCGGCGGACCCAGGATGAGCCACGGGCTGATTTCGGGTTCCGGCGCTGGTGCTTGCCAGGCCACCGAATCCCGCAAGCCCAGATCTCGCCACAGGACTCCGGGCTACTCGCCCTCGGGGACGCCCGCGAGCACGGTCCCGCCGCTGGCCCGCACGAGCTTGCCGTCGACAGCGCAGAGGATGTCCTTGCCCTCGTGCCATGCCCTGATGTCGCACGCGGCCAGGAACGTCCTTTGCTCCGCGAGCGTAGCCCCGGCTAGGTATTCGCCCTTGGTCATGCCGCTGTCGCGTTCCTCCACTCTTGCGGGGGTGCTGCCCTGGCGCTCAAGCTCCTCGATCTGGTCCCACAGGTCACCGGCGGCCTTGCGGTCCCGCGCGTGAGGGAGTCGCGCTTTCAGCGCCTCGATTGCCTCGCTGGCGTCGTTTCCGGGTATCCACGCGCGCTCCATGTACGGATCGCGCCACCAATACATCCACGCGGTGTTCAGCACCAGATGGTCAAGCGCTTCGAGCGGGATCATGTTGCCGCAGCCCTTACGCCTCGGACCCTTTCCGGCGCAGCGATAGTAGGCGTAGCCCTCCCTCGGGCGTATCCGGTACATGGGCGACGGCTTCGGCCCCGTCGCGTCGCACTCCGGGTTGCCGCACAGAAGCGAGGCGAGCAGCGCCTTCTCTCCGATCGCAGAACGGCCTTGCTGGCCTCGCGCATCAAGGATCGCCTGGACCTCCAGGTAACCGGGGATTGACTTGTAGGCGGGGTGCCGCAGCACTACGAGGACTGTGCGCTCGAACCATTGCCGGCCTGTCTGCTCGCTGAGCCAGGCGCCGATCTCTGCTAGCCGCTGCTTCGGCGCTCGCCTGAACGCCTCTTCGACTAGCGGCCACTCAGGGCCTCGGGCGAGAGCCTTGGCGCCCTGCTCGTTCATCTTCCGGACCATCCCGAACGGCACGCCGCCGATGTGGCCGCCTCGGGCGCGGACATTGGCGTGCATGCGGGTATAGCGCTCGGAGATCCGCAGCCACTCATCGTGAGCGAGGCGTTTCGCGAGGTCCCATCGAATGCCGTCTGCGCCCTCGCACGGGAACACTAGGCCATCGGCCGTCATGAGCGTCTTGCCGTTTTCGTCCGTCCAGTTCTCTATTCGCCGCGTCTCCGCGCTGTCGCCCCTGGTGAGCCGGTCCATCCTGTAGACCACGATGCCGTCATACCTGGCAAGCTGCTCGGGTTCGGTGAGCCACGGCCTGAGGCGCTTGCGTCGCGTGATTGACTTGGCGCCCGAGACCGCGTCCTGAACCACGTCCACGACCTCATGCCCTTCCGCTTCTGCCCAGCGAACCGTTTCGGTCTCCTGGGAATCCAGGCCGGTGCTGCCGTCATTCAGTTTGCTCAGCCGGCAGGCGACGATCACTCTCATGCCTCTCCCTACAAGGCCTTACTTAACTGGCCTCGGCTTGTAGACGGCTCGATCGTCATCATCGCCCTGCCGGCGATCTTCCGCGGGATCCACCTTGATCCCCTGGCACCTGGCAACGTCTTCTACCTGCTCTGGATGATCATGGGGTACCGGCTGGTCCAGGCGGTGCTCGTGGTCACCGTCGGCCGCCTCGATCCTGCTGTCCTTCGACCCGTTCAGCGGCTCACGGGCGGCCCTGTGGCTGATCGGCTGGCGAGTGCTCCAGGCGTTCGGCGGATCCATGCTGACGGCCAACTCGGCCGCGATCCTCACCGACGCCTTCCCCGCCGACCAGCGCGGATTTGCCCTGGGCACTAACCAGGTCGCCGCCATAGCCGGCCAGTTCGCCTCGGGGATGCGCGCCACGTTCCAGAATTCGGGCACCGCGCTGTCCATCGGCGTTTTCTTCTCGCTGATGATCGCCGGCCTGGCCAGCACGCTTCCGCACGCGCTGACCTCCGGTCTGGCGCACCAAGGCGTCCCGGCCGGCATTGCCGGGCGCATCGGCGGACTGCCGCCGGTCTCTTCCCTGTTCGCGGCCGTCCTCGGGGTGAACCCGATCAGGGACCTGCTCGCCAGGACCGGTGCCCTGGCCTCCCTGCCCGCCGCGAACCGGCACGCGCTCACCGGGACGAGGTTCTTCCCCAGCCTGATCGCGGCGCCGTTCCACCATGGCCTGCTGGTCGTGTTCACGGCGGCCGCGATCCTGGCCGCCCTGGCCGCCGTCGCCTCCTTGCTGCGAGGCGGCCGATACACAGCCGATGAGCTGGAAAGCTAAACGGACAGGTCGGGCAGTTCGTCGATCGCGCGGGCCAGGGCGTCGAGCGCGGGAACGGCCCGGCCGAGCGCCCGCCGCTGCGCCGCTGTCAGCGTGCCGACAGCGCTGCTCAAGATCGCCACGTTGGTGGCCTGCCAGTCCCGCACGGCCCGTTCGCCGCTTTCCGTGAGCCGCATCGCCACGGCCCGGCGATCGTTGTCCGCTGCCGTCCGGCTGAGCAAGTCGCGCGGCATTAGCGCGTTGATCAACGTCGTGACGGTGTTCGGTGCCAGCCTGAGCATCCGGGCCAGTTCACCGGGCCGGGAACCCGGATGCTCCGCGAGGCAGGAAAGCAGCTCAAGTTGCGCCACTGTCAGCGTCTTCGCCGGCTCGGCGGTTCGCGCGGCTTTACGCATCGCCCGCCGCAGCCTCGCGATGCTCTCCGACAACCCGGCCGTCTGGAATTCGTCAGCGGGGGTATCGGCCTGCCCCAACTTATCGATCATGACCAAACACGCTATCCGACTGAGATCGCTCACGTCTCTCATGGCCGCAGCGACCCAGGGATGGCGGCGAAGGGCCTGTTGCGCCAGGAGCCCTCGCCGGGGCAAATTGTGCTGAACCCTGGTCAACCATCCGGTCGGCTGGGGCGACCTACCGGATAACGCCCGCCCTTCCAGGCCAGGAGATGATCGAATGCGGCCGAGTGCGCTGCCAATCGCCCTAGCGACGACCGGTCTCGTGCTGGCCAGCAGCCCAGGCCTGGCAACCAGCCCCGCCCAGGCCGCCGGCCCCGCGATGTCGAGCACGCACGCGGCCAGGCCGGCCGCAGCACGCGCGCCCGGCATCTGCACCAAGACCGCGACGGGGCGGCTCAGCAACTGCCCGATCCAGGCAGCGCAACTGCCAGCAGGCAAGGACAGCCGGCGCATCCTGCGCACCATCCCGGCCAACCTGGCCGCGCTGGTCGACACCAGAACCTGGACCAGCGGCGGCGGCAACACTTATCCGGGCGCCGAGGCCCCGTTCGGCCAGCTCCAGTGGTCACCGGACACCGAGCCCGACCGGACCGACGGCGGCGGCTACACCTACGGCGACAAGAAACTGACCGGCTACAGCCTTACCCACGTGTCAGGCCCCGGCTGCCTCGCCGCAGGCGACGTCCCGATCCTGCCGCTGACCGGGGCGGCACCCAAGGGCAACCCTGACCAGGTCACCACCAAGTTTACCAACAAGCGCGAAGTCGCCCAGGCTGGCTACTACTCGGCCAGAAGCAACGCGCCGAACACCATCACCTCGCAGTTCACCGCGACCCCGCACGCCGCCTTCGGCCAGTTCACGTTCCCTAAGACAGCGAAGGCCGACTTTCTGGTCAAGCTGGCCGACAGCGAAATGCCTGACCTGGCCACCAGCGCCCAGGTGATCGGCAACGACGAGATCGCAGGCTCGGTCCGCACCGGCAACTTCTGCAACGAGAGCAGCCAGGAAGGCCACGAGACCTACACCGTCTACTTCGACCTGCTTTTCAACCGTCCGTTCACCGCGGCCAAGCTCGCGGGTAAGCACAACCCGAAATCGGTTTTCGTCACCTTCAACGCCGGCACCGATCAGGTAGTGCAAGCCCACGTCGCGATCTCCTATGTCAGCATCGCCGACGCCAAGCTGAACCAGCGCACCGAGCTGCCCTCCTGGGACTTCGCCCAGGTCAAGGCCGCCGCCCAGAGCGGCTGGAACTCCCTGCTCAGCGAGATCTCGGTGTCCGGCGGCAGCGCCGCGAGGACCAGGGAGTTTTACAGCCTCCTGTACAAGGACCTGCTGCAGCCCAACATCGTCAGCGACGTCAACGGCAAGTACGCCGGCTCCGACCTGAAGGTCCACACGCTCGCCGCCGGCCAGGCCAACCAGTACAGCATGTTCTCCGGCTGGGACATCTACCACTCGCTGGCTCAGCTGCAAGCCATGCTCGACCCGTCCGCCGCCAGCGACATGGCGCAGTCCCTGGTCAACTACGGCCAGCAGAACGGCATCCTGCCCCAGTGGGGCTACCTGAACACCGACAACTACACCCAGGTCGGCGACCCCGCCGACGCGATCATCGCCGACTACTACGCCTTCGGCGCTCGGACCTTCAACACCAAGGCCGCGCTGAAAGTCATGCTGAGGCAGGCCGACACCGTCAACACGGTCCGTCCTGGCGAGGCGCTGGAATCCAAGTACGGCTACCTGCCGGAAAACGGCGTCTACGGCTGCTGCCGCCCGCACCGCTACGTCTCCTCGCTGCTCGAATACGACACCGCCGACTTCGCCCTGTCCCGCTTCGCGGCCGCGCTCGGCGACGCCAAGGACGCGGCCAGGCTCCGCACCAGGGCGGACAACTGGGCGCACGTCTTCGACGGCAAGACCGGCCTGCTCACGCCCAAGCTGAAAGACGGCGCCTACCTGCCCGGCGTCAAGGCGACGACCAAGGGGTACTACGTCGAAGGCGACGCCGAGGAGTACCTGTGGGACGTGCCGAACAACTACGCCGGCCTGTTCAGCAGGCTCGGCGGTCCCAAGGCGGTCAGGTCCAAGCTGCGCGCTTACCTGTCCGAGCCGAACGGCTTCGGGACGCACGCCTTCATCGAGGACGAGTTCGACCTGGGCGAGCAGTTCGCCCCCGACTACGCAGGCGATCCGGCCGAGACCCAGTCCGTGGTCAACGACATTCGCACCCGCATCTACCGTCCTGGCCCGTTCGGCCTGCGCAACAACGACGACCTCGGCGCGGAAAGCTCGCAGTTCATCTGGGAGAGCATCGGCCTTTACCCGGAGAACCCCGGCAGCGATCTGCTACTGCTGACTAGCCCGGCCTTTAACAACGTCAAGATCCAGCCGCCAAATGGCCCGGCCAGCTCTATCTCCGCACGGGGAGCGGCATCGGGCGAGTTCTACGTCAAGGGCCTGACAATTAACGGCAAGCGGGACTCCAAGCTCTACACCAGCTTTAACGCCCTCGCCAAGGGCGCGACCTTGACCTGGACGCTAGCCCGCCACCCCAGCTCCTGGGGCAGCGCCAAAGCGGACGTCCCGCCGTCCTACCCGCCTGCCGGGTAGGCGGCGGGACGGGACTTCAGAGGCGGTTGAGGGCGGCGAAGATGCGCTGTTCTGAGATGGGGATCGCGGCGCCTAGGGGCTGGGCGAAGAGGCTGATCCGCAGTTCCTCGATCATCCAGCGGATCGCCTTGACGTCGTCGCGGTAGCGGGCGTCGGGACCGAGTTCGGCGAGCACCAGTTCGTACTCTTCTGTAACCCGGTGCACCGTGTCCATCCGCTCGGTGTCCCGGCGCAGCTCCTTCGGCGCCTTCTCGATACGGTGGGCGATGCCGCGCAGGTAGCGGACCAGGTCGGGCAGCCGCCGGGCGCCTGCACCGGAGATGAACCCCGGATAGATCAGCCCGGCGAACTGGGTTCGCAGGTCGGCGACGGCCTCGTTCATGGCCGGGTTGGTCAGCTGATCGAGCCTCGCCTCGACCGGATGGGCCTCACCGAGCACCCGCGCCGCTACGCTCACCACCTCGGCGGTCTTGACCCGCAGCGATGCCCGGGCGGCTTCGGTCAGCTTGGCGAACGACTCCGCGTCCCAGGCCGGTCCGCCGTTCTCGGCGATGATCTCGTCGGCGGCCGCCGCCGCGCAGTCCTCGAGTTCGGCGGCGGCATTGGCGTAGGGGTGGCGGCTCATCGCCAGCTTCGCGCTCGTCGGGAGGCGGCTGGCGACCGACCGGGAGCCGGAAGGCACACCGAGCAGGATGAGCTTGCGATTGCCGATCCGCATCGAATCGGCCGCCTGCACCGGGGTCTCGAACAACGCGATCTCGACCGAGTCGCCGGCGTCTTTCAGCGCCGGGTAGGCCCTGACCTGGCCCCGCGCGAACTCGCGCGGCAGGGTACCGAAGTCCCAGCTGGTCAGGCCCTTCCTGGTCAGGCCGGCCGCCGCGTCCTCAAGCCGGGCGTGAAGCTTGGGGCGCAGCTTGGTCCTGATCGCGTCCAGGTCAGAGCCGGTCTCGAGTACCTCACCCGCGTCGGTGATGCGGAACGTGAGCCGCAGATGCGGCGGGAGCTTGGCCAGGTCCCAGTCCTCCCGGCTGACGCGCGTGCCGCTGATCCGGCTGAGCTCGGCCGCTACCGCTCCCGGCAGGTCGCCGCGACCGGGAGAAAGCCGGGAAAGCACCTCGCGAGCCACGTCCGGCGCCGGCACGAACGTCGTGCGCAGCCGCTTGGGCAGCGACCTGATCAGCTCGGTGACCAGCTCCTCCCGCAGGCCGGGCACGTGCCAGGTGAACTCGTCGGCCGTGAGCTGGTTGAGCGAAGCGAGCGGGATGTCGGCGACCACGCCGTCGTCAGGCTCGCCCGGCGCGAACTCGTAAGACAGCGGCAACTCGCCCCACCGGTCGGGGAAGTCGTCGGGGCTGATCTCGTCGGCGGCCGGCCCGGCCAGGTCCGCCGGGGTCAGGTCAAGCAGCTCGGGTGTGGCCGGCCTGGTCTTCTTCCACCAGGTGTCGAAGTGCCGCGCCGAGGTGACGTCGGCCGGGATCCGCTTGTCGTAGAACGAGAAAAGCGCGGCATCGTCGGCGACGAGGCCGCGCTTACGTGACCGGCGCTCAAGTTCCTCCGCCTGCGCGATCAGTTCCGCGTTATGCGCGAAGAACTTATGGTGCGTCTGCCAGTCGCCCTCCACCAGCGCGCGGGAGATGAACAGCTCACGGGCCAGCTTGGGGTCGATCCGGCCGAGGGTCACCGGCCGGGCGGCGACCAGCGGAAGCCCGTACAAGGTGACCCGCTCGAGCGCCATCGCACTGCCGCGCTTGGCGTCCCAGTGCGGCTCGCTGTAGCCGCGGTTGACCAGATGGCCGGCGAGGGGCTCCACCCACTCCGGCTCGATCCTCGCCACGACCCTGGCCCACAGCCGGGAGGTTTCTACCAGTTCGGCGGCCATCACCCAGCGGGACGGTTTCCGAGCCAGCCCGGAGTCAGGGAAGATCGCGAACCTGGTCCCCCTGGCGCCGGCGAACTCGGCCGGGCCGCGCCGACGTCCGCCTGGCTGCTGTTGCTGCTGCCTGCTTGGCTCCTCCCGCATCCCGATGTGCGTCAGCAAGCCGGAAAGCAGCGCCTGGTGTACCCGGTCAGCTAGCTCGGCCTCAAAGCGGGGTTCCGGTTCGGTGCCTGGCTTGGCCGCTAGCTGGGCCACGTGGGCCGTCATGTGCTGGTCGACCGGCGCCTGGGGTTTCTTGGCAGAAAAGGGTCTTTCTTCTTTTCCGGCACTGAGGCCGAGGTCGCGCGCCGCGGTGGCAAGCTGGCCGTGGACGTCCTGCCATTCGCGTACCCGCAGGTAGTGCAGGTACTCGGCGCGGACCTTGCGGCGGAAGGCGGATCCTGACAGTTCCCGCTGCTGCTCGCGCAGGTAGTCCCAGAGGTTGACCAGCGAGAGGAAGTCGGAGCCCGGCTCGGCGAAGCGCGCGTGGCTGGCGTCGGCGGCGTCCCTGGCGTCGGCCGGGCGCTCCCTCGGGTCCTGGATCGACAGCGCGGCGGCGATGATCAGGACCTCGCCAACGCAGGACTGGCGGCCCGCCTCCAGGATCATCCGGCCGAGGCGGGGGTCGACCGGGAGCCTCGCCAGCTTCCGGCCGGTCTCGGTGAGTTTGGTGGCCGGCTTGGCGGCGGCCGAGACCGCGCCGAGTTCTTCGAGCAGCCTTACGCCGTCGGTCACGTTGCGGGTGTCCGGCGGGTCGATGAACGGGAACCCGGCGACCTCGCCAAGATCAAGGGCCGACATCTGCAAAATTACCGACGCGAGGTTGGTCCGCAGGATCTCAGGATCGGTGAATTCCGGCCTTGAGCTGAAGTCGTCCTCGCTGTAAAGCCGGACGCAGATGCCGTCTGAGGTACGGCCGCAGCGGCCCTTGCGCTGGTTGGCGGAGGCCTGGGAGATCCGCTCGATGGGAAGGCGCTGGACCTTGGTGCGGCTGCTGTAGCGGGAGATGCGGGCGGTGCCAGGGTCGATGACGTACTTGATGCCGGGGACGGTGAGGGACGTCTCGGCGACGTTGGTGGCGAGAACGATTCTTCTGCCGCTGTGCCTGGCGAAGACGCGGTACTGCTCGGCGGCGGAAAGGCGGGCGTAGAGGGGGAGGATCTCGATATCGCGACCGTACTCTTTCGCGGTGCCGGTCAGGGCGTCGGCGGTGTCGCGGATCTCGCGTTCGCCGCTCAGGAAGACGAGGATGTCGCCCGGGCCTTCCCCGGTCAGCTCGTCGACGGCATCCGAGATGGCCTGGACCTGGTCTCTCTGGTCCTCGTCTTCACCGGGGTCGCCGAGGGGGCGGTAGCGGACCTCGACCGGGTAGGTGCGGCCTGAGACTTCGATGATCGGAGCTGGTTCGTCCTCGGTTCCGAAGTGCTTCGCGAACCGTTCGGGGTCGATGGTGGCCGAGGTGATGATCACCTTGAGGTCGGGGCGGCTTGGCAGCAGGCGGTGCAGGTAGCCGAGGATGAAGTCGATGTTCAGGCTGCGCTCGTGGGCCTCGTCAATGATCAGCGTGTCGTAACGGAGCAGCCGTTTGTCGTGCTGGAGCTCGGTCAGGAGAATCCCGTCAGTCATGACCTTGACCAGCGTGCTGTCGCTTGAGGTGTCAGCGAACCTGACCTTGTAGCCGATCGCCCCGCCGAGTTCGGTGTCCAGTTCGTCGGCGATGCGCTCGGCGACTGAGCGGGCAGCGATGCGGCGGGGCTGGGTGTGGCCGATCTGGCCGTTGATGCCCCGGCCTAGTTCCAGGCAGATCTTGGGAAGCTGGGTCGTCTTGCCTGAGCCGGTCTCGCCGGCCACGATCACGACCTGGTGGTCGCGGATGGCGGCGGCGATGTCGTCCTTGCGCTGGCTGACCGGGAGCTCGGGCGGATAGGTGATGACCGGGATCGCGGCTTGGCGGGCGGCCTTTCGCTCGGCGGCCTTGGTGACCTCGGCTTCGAGGTTTTGCAGAGCGCTGGCGCGGCGGGTCTGGTCCCGCTGGGCCGCGGCCTGGTCGAGGCGGCGGGACAGCCGCTGCCGGTCATAGAGCGTGAGCTCGGGCAGCCGCGCACGAAGCGCCCGCACCGTCGAGTCACCGAGTCTGGCCGGCGAGCAGTGCGCTGGCGCCGTCGCAGCACTGGGCTCGGCGGCCGCTTGATTCACGTTGACAGTCTCCATGGCACTGGCGGGTAACGCCGGACGGCACCGTGACAATGATCCTGAACGGGCCGCCCGGATGCCTAACGTTTTTTCCGGCCGCGAACTTCCTAGCCCAGCCTGGCCTGGTAGCGCAGCTGGCGGAGGAGGTCGTCCGGCTTGACGACGAGTCTGGCCGCCGACTCCTCCGCGAGGCCACGGGCCAGGAACCAGTTCGTGACGTTGGCGACGTCCCTGGCCAGGAACTCGCTGCCGCGCGGGTGGGCGACGATGTCGATGACCTGGGGCAGGTCGATCATGATGAGCCGACCCTCGTGGACAAGCAGGTTGTAAGCCGACAAGTCGCCGTGCGCCAGGCCGAGATCGGCCAGCGTCCGGAGTGACTGCACCAGGTCGTTCCACAAGCCGGCCAGGTCTCCGCCCGTCGGCCTGGTTTCCGCGAGCCTGGGCGCGGCGGAACCTTCCTCGTCACCGATGAACTCAAGGAGCAGTTCCGTGCCGGTGATCTGGACCGGATAAGGGACCCGGACGCCGACCTCATGCAGTTGCCGCAGCGCGTCAAACTCGGCTGAGGCCCACTGCTGGGAAATCATGGCCCGGCCGACCGTCGTGCGGCCGGCCATCGCCCGGTTGACGCGGGACTCGCGGACCCGGCGGCCTTCCAGGTAGCCGACGTCCCGGTGGAACTGACGGTGCTCGGCGGTGCGGTACCGCTTCGCGGCGAGCAGGCAGGGCCGGTCGGTGCCAGGCACGCCCCGGCGCAGGAGGTAGACATCGGCTTCCTTGCCGGTCTTCAGTATCCCGAGCTCGGTGTCGGTCGCACCGAGGTCGGTCACCAGCCAGTCCGGGTAAGGCAACGGGCCGCGTTCGGTCGGCGAAGACTGGTCCCAGGTACTCCAGCGGTCGCCGTCCGGCAGGCCGTCGGTGGAGTCGAACGCGTCCTCGGCTATCAGCCGGGCGCGGTGCAGGTCGCGTTTCTCGGCGGTGTCTTCGTCGTCGCCGAAGCGGCGTCCGCCGCGACTGTAGTAGGACGAGCCGTCCTCGTCGTCAAATCGCTTCTTGGCGCGGCGCTGAAAGGAAGAGCTGTGCACTGGAGATACTCCTGAGGCAAGCAGTAAGGGTGGGCAGCATGGAACGCGAGGTGACCTTCACCGTTCAGCCCTCCCTTCCGCTCAGCCGGGCTCGGAGCACGGCAGGCTCTAGATTCCCCGCTACGATGTCACGCTGCGGCCGCGCGCGCCAGTGGTTTTCAGCCGCGGCTTCAGCTGCCTCCGAAGAAGTCGCTGGCCGCGCGGAGCAGCAGCTCAAGCTTGGCCCGCTGCGCTTCGGGCGTGATCGCGTTGCCGGCTACCGAGGTCGCGAACCCGCACTGCGGGCTGATCGCGAGCCGTTCGGCGTCGATCAGGCGGCTAGCCTGCCTGAGCCGTTCCTGGAGCTCGGCCATCGGCTCGAGCCTGGACGTCTTCGTGGTGACCAGGCCAAGCACTGCGACCTTGTCGTCGGGCACCAGCCGGAGCGAGTCGAAGCTACCTGACCGCTCGTCGTCAGTTTTCACGTGACGGTTAACCGTACAAGGCCATCGTCGCGCGGCAACCTTGTACGGGTTCACTTTCTGGACGCACTCAAACCAGACAAAACGTCCGATGAGCGGGTGCCAGACCGGGCCGGGCCTAGCCGGGCTACACGATCCCGGTCGCGGCAGCCTGGCCAGCAACATCGATGGGACATGGGTGCGGTAAACGGGGCAGCCCGAACGACAACCATGTCCCAGCGATGTTGTTTCCGCAGCATCGATGGGACATCGTTGCGGTAAGTCGCTGGCCGACCACAACATCGGTGGGCCATCGTTGCGCTTCGGTCTGGCACTATAAGCGATTTGTCCGATCCGGCTCCGCCACCCGCAAGAGCGCGTCAACCCGAAGCGCGCGCCTTCCCGGCTGACCGGATCAGCAGCACTTCCCGCCGTCGCCCGTCCCCGCGACGGGCGACGGCAGTCACGACATGCTCAGCCGAGGAAACGCACTCCGGCGATGTGGCGTTTGGCCAGGTCACGGTAGACCTGCGGGTTGGTATCTACCCACTCCTTGGCCCCGCCACTGACCGCGCCGACGATCCTGGCCGGAACCCCGACGGCCAGCATCCCGTCCGGGATGATCATGCCGGGCGGCACCGTGCACCCGGCCGCCACGAGCGCCCGCTCCCCCACGACGACCTCGTCGAGCACCGTCGACCCGTTGCCGATGAGGGCCTCGCGGCCGATCTTGGCACCGTGCACCACGCACAGGTGCCCGACCGTGGCGCCCTCGCCCACCTCGGTCACCGGATCGGCTCCGCCGTGCAGGATCGAGCCGTCCTGCACGTTGGCGCCGCGCCTGACGATGATCGGTCCGAAGTCGGCCCGGAGCACCGCTCCGTACCAGATGGACGCCTCGGCCTCGATCAGCACGTCGCCGACCAGCGTGGCCGTCGGCGCTATCCACGCGGACGGCGCGACCTGCGGGGCTTTACCCTCAAATGAGAACAGTGGCACCCGCTCATAATGCACCCACCGTCCCAAGCCGGACAGCGAGGCGTGTCCCCCACGTTGCGCGGCGGCCCAACGTGGGGGACAGCGGTGAGCCCTAGCTGTGGACCTGGCCGTTGCCTTCGGCTGTGCCCTGGTCAGATGAGCCAGAGACGGTCATCGCGTCGCCGTCACCTGATATCCGGGCGTCGGTGTGCCCGTTGCGGGCCTGGCGGCCGAGTACGGCCGCGGCCGCGCTCGCCGCGGCGGCCAGGGCGGCGGCGATGCCGACCGGGAGTCGCCATTGCCCCCGCTTCGGCTTCGCCGGGTCGATGCGCTTCGCCGCGGTGGACAGCATGGCGGACATCTTCGGCGCCACGTTGTCCTGCAGGGCATGGCCGGTACGCTCAAGTTGCGGTGCCGCCCACGCACGGGTGCGCAAGATCGTGCGCCGAGCGGCGTCGCCGGTGCTCTGCGCGATCGGCTTGACCTGATCTGCCGCTTTGAGCGTCCGATCCCAGGTCTCGGTTCTGTTCTTGCCGGACATGTGGACCTCCACGAGTGAGTTCGTCCTGCCCTGACTTCCCCAGGTAACGCGGCCCAATCATCGTGACAAATATTTACAAACCGGTTCAATCCCTCTCGACCTGGCCCAGGAAACGATGCCCAGGAACACCTGAGAACTCGCGCCGGCCGGCAGGATGGAGCCATGACCGCCGATTACCGGATCTACGCCGACCTGGCGAACTGGTGGCCGCTGATCTCACCGCCGGCCGAATACGCCAGGGAGGCGGGCTACCTAGCCGCCCTGATCCGCCTGGCCGTCACCCCGGCCGCCCCCGGCCGCCCCATCGAGGTACTTGACCTGGGCAGCGGCGGCGGTCACGTAGCGGTGCATCTGAGCCAGGAATTCGACCTCACCCTGGCGGACATCTCGTCCGACATGCTCGCCACCTCTAGCCGGCTGCTCCCAGGCCTCCCGCATCTGCGGGCCGACATGCGGACGGCCCGCCTGGGCCGCACGTTCGACGTGGTCCTGGTGCACGACGCGATCGACTACATCATCGGCCGCCACGATCTCCGCCAGGTCATCACCACGGCCGCCGTCCACTGCCGCGCAGGCGGGATCGCGCTATTCGTACCCGACTACGTCAAGGACACGTTCGCCGAGCTGACCGGGGCCGGCGGTGGCGGGGTCGACGAGGCCGGCCGGACCGCGAGCTTCACCGAGCGAACCTGGGATCCGGTCGCCGGCGACGACCAGGTACAGGCCGACTACGAGTTCACCTTGCAAGACGCCGACGGCCTGCTGACCATCGTCCACGAGTCCCACCAGCTCAGCGCCTTCCCGCTGGACGTCTGGCGCACGCTGATCGCCGAGGCGGGACTCGACCTGGAACCCGAACCTCGCCTCGTCAAGGGCCAGCGCCCAGGCAACATCTTCATCGGGCGTCGCCGGTCCGCGGGGTGACGCGCCCGCTCAGGTACAACTGCGGCCGCCCGTCCCCGAGCACCCCGAAGCTCAGCGCCGTCCAGGGGTCGCCCTCATGCGACCGGCACACGAAATTGTTCCCGGTCGTGTCCGCCGGGTAGAGCTCGAGTTCCTCGGGCGGTGACTCCCTGAGCTCGCCGAGCGGACCGGTCGTGATGAGCACGGCATGCAGCGAGCCGTCACCCCGCAGTACAGCGGGTTCTGATGTTCAACGCAGAGTCGCAGCGCTCGCGCGGTCCGGCAGGAAACTTGGCCGACCGGCATTTCCGGCGTTTCTGGCCCCGCGACGACTAGCACGCCTTCGTGCGGGGCCATCGTTCCCGCGATGCCCGGCACGACACCGCAGCTAGGCACAGAAAGCGTCCGCGCGGTATCGAAGTCCACCCCCCGTTCTGGCACGCCGTTTGAACATCCGTCCAGCTGCGTCACGAAATCAATGTGCCGCGTCCGCCAGCTCGCCGGCGCTGCGAACTCGATACCGGCGAACCGGTACCGTCGCCAGCTAGGCGGCGGCCTGGCCGCTGGCCCTTGCCGGAGCGCGATCGACGCAGGGGATCGAGTCAGCGTGGCCATGATCCGGCCGGTCTTGGGTCCGCTCGCGCGGATTTCTAGGCCGAATGCCGGCAGCACGTAGGTCGTGCTAGCTCCGGCCTTGCTGCGCTGAACCTGAATACCGTTGATCTCGGTGGTCGCGGCGGCCGTCCGCGCTTCCTGGTCCCTGATGATCACAATGGTGCTTGGCGTATCGAGGCAGGCCTCCTTCGCTATGACGCCTACGAACACCACCCCGCGCTGATGGCTTGGGCATCCCGGCCCGGTCAGCGATCTCGTCCGACTCGCCACTGATCGCCTGACCAGGCAGTTCGGCGTAGGGCAGTTCGCTGTGCCATTGCCGGCGGCGCGCGGTAAGGAAAAGTGACATCAGCACCTTGCGCGTGTACGGCTCGAGCGCCGAGCCATTGCGCAGCCGGCGCCGGCGCAGGTAGGTTCTGGCCAGCGCCTCCGGCACCAGGTCCTCCCCGGCCTGCCAGTCGCCGGTCAGCAGGTACGCGGTACGGCACAAGGACGCGCTGCGCGCGGCGACGAACTGGCCGAACTCCTCGTCCACGCGATCACCTCGCCGCTATGACGACCCGGGTCCGCCATTCGGTTGGCCATCCTCCCCGGCAATCCCAATCGTTACCTGGCGAAACCTGCCCAGGAAAGGAACCACCTCATGTCAGCGAGCAAAGACCGGCTGCGGTGGGCCGAACTGCCGGCCCGCGTGAAGTCCGACATCCAACGGCTCGCCGGCGGACCTGTCCTGACCAGGCCAGACGGCGCGCCTGACGTGACGAACTGCGCCGGCGGCTTCTCGCCAGGCCTGGCGGCGCTAGTCCGGCTAGAGGACCGGCGGATGATCTTTGTCAAGGCAATGAACGCCGTCCAGCGGCCGGACCAGGCTGAGCCGTACCGCGCCGAGGCGCGAGTAGCAGCATTGCTCCCGCCTCAGGTACCGGCCCCCCGCTTCCTCGGGTCGCTGGATGACGGCGACTGGGTGATCCTGGCTTTCGAGGGCATCAAGGGCCGTGAACCGGCCGGGCCTGGCGGCCGGCCGAACTGAGCCGGGTCGTCACCACGCTGGCCGGTATTGCCACGGCCGGGCAGCTGCCGCTCCCGTGCGACCATCCCCGGCTGGGCGGCTGGACCTCGCTGACCAGCACTGCGCTGACCAGCACCGACCTGCGCGCTGAAGCCGATCCCTCCGGGGAGTTCGCCTGGGCAGCGAGCCGGCTGCCAGTCCTGATCGAGCTTGAGGAGCGCGGCCTGGCCGCTGCCCAAGGTTCAGCCTTGGTACATTTCGACTTGTACCCGCACAACATCCTGCTGACCGGCGACCGGGTCTACTTCGTCGACTGGCCGCACGCCCGGCTCGGCGCCCCCTTCCTTGACCTGCTGACGGTATTGTCCGCGGCCAGGGGACTCGACCAAGACGCGATCGTCGCCGCCCATCCCCTGACGGCCGGGCTTGACCCAACGACAATCGACGCCGTCCTCACCGCCCTCGCGGGCTTTGCGCTAGCCGGTGCCTTCGATGAGGTACCCGCCGACCTGAGGCCGATCGCCGACGCCAAGCTGCGCCTCGGCCTGGACACACTGCACTGGCTCCGGCACCGGATGCGCGTAACCTGCGCCCAGCGCGGCTGCGGTATCGGTCAAGCGGCATCAGGCCGCCCCCCGCGCGGCCCGTAGTACCGGGAACCGGTCCTCCCAAGCCCGTCGCACGCCTTTCGGCAGGAACAACTCGCGCCAAAGCCGGACCAGCGTGCCACCGTTCAGGTACCGGGCCAGCTCATCAGGTCGGCTGACTTCCCCAGCACAGTCTCGTAGAGGGACCGCGCCAGGTGCGGCTCGCCGAGATCGAAGGAGCGGTCCTGGCTGCTCCAATACAGCCGCAGCGGCAACTCGACGATGCCTCAGCCGGCCCGCACAGGTCATCAAGGCTCCCCGCCACTACTGCGATACGTCCAGGCCGGGACTCGTACCGTGGCCGTGGCCGCGGGGGTCGCTCCTCGGGAGTCGGCCTGGGCACACGCATTGCGGTCTCCGGCCGGAAGCGGACGCATTCCTAGCTCAGTCTCGGCATGGCGGTGGGTCAGTTTGAGTTTCCGGCTTTGCTCGTTCCGGCCTGAAAGCTCCTGCCGTGGGGGTGCGTCGGCAGGCTCCCGCATGATTGTGGAATCCCCGACTGGAATGCCATCTGAGGATTCCACGAAAGCAGGCTTGCCGATCCTGTGGGTGCCGGCGGCGGACCGGTATGCGATTAATGCCCGGTTCGTGGCGGCGGGGAGCGGGGCGGTGTTGCGCTGCGAACGACGGCTGCCCGGCTTGACTACTTTCGCTAGTCCGAAATATCCGCGTCCAAACATCAAACTGACCCACTACCCTCGGCACCTCGGACAATTTGCCTATTGCGCCCGGCCCGACCACAACGATGACCCAGCGATGCTGTTCTCGGGTGGCGCCAGACAGCAACGATGTCGCATAGATGCGGTGGTAACAGCATCTATGCGACATCGTTGTGGTTGCCCTAAGATGGTGCGCCGCAACGATGGCCCATCGATGCGGTTCATTTGGAGTGAGCTCCGGGCCGATTCCTGAGCGTGGTCCGGGCGGGCCGTGCCGCCGACCGGTCCCGCCCGGAAATCCCGGCATTCCGGGCAGTCGGAGCGGCCTGCCGCCTGGCGCCCGGATGGCGGGGGCACTTTACGTTCGTAAAACAATGGCAAAGCGCCCCCGCCATCCCGGCAAGACCATCCGGGACCCGCCTCACCTCAAAGGAAACGCACCCATGGGCCAGCCTCCGGAAACCGTGAGCTGGCCGAGCGGCCCCTCTGTCCTAGGGTGCTGGCTCAGTTAGATTCGGCGCAGGAAGGCGTTGGCGATAGGGCCGGCACTGTCGGCGCCGTATCCGCCGCCTTCTACGATCACCGCGAACGCTATGTCGCCTTCGTAGCCGATAAACCACCCGTGCGACTGGAGCTTCGGTCCCGTGCCGTACTGCGCCGTTCCTGTCTTGCCGTATACACCGGGCGGGAACCCGACGCCCGCGGCGGTGCCGCTGGTGACGACGGCGCGCATCATCGGCCGCAGCGCGTTGAGTATCTCCGGGTTGATCGCGTGCGGCTTGGCTATCTGGTGCACCTTCGGGCTGGTTACGAGCAGCGGCGGGCGCCAGGTGCCGTCTTCGATGGCGGCGGCGACCGTGGCCTGGCTTAGCGGGTTGACCAGGTCGAGACCCTGGCCGAAGGCGTCGGCGGCGAGGTCGACCGGATCAAGCGGGGTCTTGAACTGGCCGAGCGTGGTCGGCAGGCCGAGCTTTGGGGTGGCGTTGAAGCCGAACGTCTTGGCCATCGCGCCGAGCGATGCGCCGCTCAGCTTCTGCGTAGCCAACTGCACGAACGTGGAGTTGCATGAGACGGCGAAGGCGGTCAGGAAGCTGATCGCGCCGTAGTGCTCGTTGTTGTCGTTATGGAAGACCCGGCCGCCGATGTTCACCTGGCTAGGGCACTGTACCGTCGTCGTGGTCGTCAGGCCGGCGTTGACCAGAGCCGAAGCCGTGATGATCTTGAAGGTCGACCCCGGCGGGAAGATCCCGTCAAGAGCCCGGTCGAAGCCTCCTGGTCGTTCCACGACGGCGAGGACTTTCCCCGTGGATGGCTGGATGACCACCATGTCTATTGGCTTATTAGTCTTCGCTGAGGAGACCGCCGCCGAGGCCGCGAGCTGATCGGACATCTCGATGCTGGTCGCCACGTTCTTTCCCGGTTTAGCCGGGAACTTCATCGCGGTGCGATCGACCTTTCGTCCCGGGCCTTCTAGCTTGATGATCAGCGCCGGGCGGCCGGGCTAGCCGGTTCTGGTACTGCTCCTCGATGCCGCTTTCGCCGATCACGTCACCCTTGCGGTAAGGCGCGCCGAGCTTTTTGGCCTGCGCGGCCGTGGCCGCCCCGACGTAGCCGGTAAGCAGGGCAAGCGAACCAGACTCATTGTCCGCTGCCTGGGAGCTGAGCACCGTGCCGTCGGCAGCGATGATCTGGCCTCGGGCCGGCCACTGGGCACTGAGCACGAATCGCTCGCCGGCCCGCAGGCCAGGGTAAATAGTCGCCGGGCTCCAGACGACCCACCAGCGCCGATCCTTGACCAGCAGAGGAAGCTTGTCCTGGTAGGTCCAGACGTGACCGCCGGTGAGGTCGTCGGTCACCGTGAAAAGCGCGGTCGCCGAGTTGCCGGTGACCGCGACCGTGCCGAGACTCAAGCTCATGTGCTTGACGCCAAGCTGTGAACTCACGCTCGTGAGCGGTACCTTCAAGCCCGAGCGCGGTACGTCCAGGCTCACTTGCTTCATCGCCGTGTAGTCCTGGCGCCGCCAGGCACTCAGGTAGCTGACCGCTGTCTCGCGCGGGGAGCCTTTGGTGCGCAGCAGCAGGTAGCCGCCGCCCGCTCCGGCCGCGCCGAGAAGCAGCACGAAGACAGTTACCAACACGGCAATGAGCCGTCCCCGGCGCCGTCTCCGCACCGGCTGGCCAGGACCCGGCGCCTGGTTGAAGTCGGGCGGATCCTGTCCTGGCGGCACGGAAATCGCCTGTGGTGCGGGCGCCTGCGGGGTGGGAGGCTGCAAGGTGGGAGGCTGAACGGGCGGCATCATGCCGCCAGGTGGCGGGTTCACCGGGGCCGATGGCGCGCGGAGCGGCCGGTAGAACGACTCGAAATCGAAAGGCTCTTCCGCGCCGCTGGCCGGGCCGCCGCTGGCCGGGCCACCGTTCACCGGACTGCCGTTCTGCGGGCCGCCGTTAGCCGGAGCCATTGAACTTGGGTAGACGGGCGGCGGTGGATACGACACTGCCTCGTCCGGCGGCGGCCACACACTGGCCGAAAGCGGATCATGCTGCCCGCCGCGATAGGACCGTTCACTCCCGTCGGGCGGACCCGAGTAGGCCTGGCGTTGCTCGTAGGATCCTGGCGGCGGCTGCTGCCCGTAGTTAAGCCACTGGCCGTACCCGGACTCCTGGTTACTGGCGGAGCCGGGCTCCGATGCCTGCCATCCGCTGGCCTGATCGTAGGAGCCGGACCCCTGGCTGCGGTCCTGGTAGGACTGCCACACGTCGAACGACTGACTTGGCTCCTCAGCAGGGCGCGAGCCGTAGCCGGGCTGGGCATCGTAGCCGGGCTGAGGCCGGCGGCCGGGCTCGGGCTCGGGCCCGTATCCGGGCGGCGGCTCGGGTTGCGGGTAGGACTGCGGCTCTTGGTAGGACTGCGGCTGCTGGTATGGCTGGGGCTGCTGATAGGACTGGGGCTGCTGAAGAGGCTGGGGCTGGCTGGACCGCCAGGGCTCGTGCTGCTCGAACCTGGCGTCGACCGGTGGCTGGGGCGTAGTCGTAGGCTCGACGGCCGACTGGCCAGTGCTGGGCTCGCTGTCCCCCTGCGGCGCGCGCTCGCGGCGCCCTCGACGTTGTCGCATCGATCAGCCTTTCCGCCGCTTATCCGCAGACCCGGCTCGGGCAGCTGAATGTCGTCACGGACTAGTCGGCCCTTCGGCCGGACAAACGCCGGACCAGGCGCGCAGCGGCCAAGGGATTCCCCGAACACAGAGGAATCCTAACCGCCAGTCCGATATGCCGGTGCCGATCTGCGCTGGTCCGCGCGCCTAACCTCGCCGGGTGGCGAGCCCCAGCGTTGTTCCGGCGATGGGGTCCTGGCGCCCGCGCCGGGACATTGATGGGCCTGCGGCCGGGGTGTCGGGTCCGGCGTGGGGCCTGGGTTGCCATCAGCTGAGCGGTGACCTGACCGCAGTGACCCGGCACTCGCACCTGGCGGCTGGCATCTACGCCAGGCTCGGCGTTCCTCCGTGACAGCGCTTCCACTTGCGGCCTCCGCCGCAGGGGCAAGGGTCGTTCCGGCCGCGCCTGGAGTCGGCGGCCGCATAGGTCGCCGTCAGGTCCGACGGGGCCAGGTTCGCCCTGAGCAGGTCGCACATCGCGGCCATCGCCGGCCGGATATGGCCGAAGAATGCCTTGTAGCTCGGGCACAGGTAGTGCAGCCCTTGCTCTCCGTCCGGAGTCACCGTGAACCGGTCCTTGGGGCAGCCGCCGTGACACGCGAACCTCACGTCGCAGTCTCGGCAGTAGCCGGGCAGGGTGTCCCGCTTGGCCTGCCCGAACTCCTGCTGCGCAGGCAGCACTACGAGGTCGAGAAGCCGGTCCTTGCTGATATTGCCAAGCAGGTAGCCAGGCTCCACGTAGTGATCGCAGGAATAGACGTCGCCGTTGTGCTCGAGTGCGAGCGCGGACCCGCAGGTTTCCGAGTGCACGCAGAGGCCGGGCGGCTCTCCGTACCAGTTGGCCAGGGCCACATCGAACATCTGGACGTAGACCTCGCCGATGTCGCGGCGGACCCAGTCTTCGAAGACGTCGATCAGGAACCGGCCGTAGCCTTCCTGACTGACCGACCGGCCGGTTACCATCCCGCCGTCCTGCACGTAGAGCGGGCGGTCCCCGGCCCGCGTCCCCCAGCCCGCGTCGGCGACCTGAGCTGTCTGCTCGGTCACTCGCTCCACGATCGGGATGAACTGGAGGTACCTGGCGCCGCAGTCGTCGCGCAGGAACCGGTACACCTCCCGGCCCGAGCCCTCGTTCGCCGCGTGCACCGTGGTCAGCGCGTTCCACTCGACGTCGTGCTTGCGCAACGCGGCCAGCCCGGCCATCACCCGGTCGAAGCTGCCCTTGCCGCCCTTGTCCACCCGGTAGGCGTCGTGCTGATCCCTCGGACCGTCGATGGACAAGCCGACAAGGAACCCGTGCTCAGCGAAGAACGCTGCCCACTCATCGTCGACCAGGGTGCCGTTGGTCTGGATGGTGTGAACGATCCGCTGGCCAGGACGGCGGAACTGGCGGGCGAGCTCAACCGAGCGGCGGAAGAAAGGCAATCCCATGAGCGTCGGCTCGCCGCCCTGCCAGGCGATGGTCACCTCGGGCGCGCCAGCGTGGGCCTCGATGAGCTGCCGCAAGTAGGTCTCGAGCAGCTCGTCGGCCATCCGGAACCGGCTGCCTGGATACAACAGCTCCTTGGACAGGAAGAAGCAGTAAGTGCAGTCAAGGTTGCAGACCGCCCCGGTCGGCTTCACCAGCATATGGAACGCCATCGGCGCGATTCTAACCGCCGGGAATGAGCGGGGCCGCCCGGACGATGTCCGGGCGGCCCCATTCGATCAGCGGATCAGAACTTCGAGAGGACGGAAAGGAACTTGGGACTGATCGTCCCGAGCCCCGTCATGCTGTCGAATCCCTTGGCGGTCGACAGCGCGCCGGTGGTGGTGGTGATGCAATGGGTGGTGTCGCAGTACTCCTGCGGGCCCTCGTAGTCGATGGTACGGAGACTGATGTTGTAGCCGTCGGTGGTGTCGACGGTGTTCGCGAAGTCGACCCTGATCACCGAGGCGGCGTCCGGGTGAGCCGGAGGAACGATGTCGATGAAACCGGACGGGTCCTTGGACCAGGCCGTGTACAGGATCGGGTTAAGGAAGCCGAGCGTCCCGCCCGCGGCCTGATCGGCATCGGCGACGACGCCAGCGAGGAGCGGCGAAGCCAGGCTGGTGCCGCCCTCCTTGAACTGGCCGTAGGAGGTTCCATTCGGGAACACCTGAGTCAGGCCGATCAGCAAACCGCTCTGCGCGTCGGCGTCCATGGAGATGTCGGGCTCGACCCGCAGCGGCTGCGGTCCGAAGATCGCCTCGTTGCGGAGCGCGAGGGCCGCAGGCACTACACCAGCCTGGTAGAACGGCTGGGTGTAGGTGTAGCTCGTGCCGCCGCCGCCGCCGGCCTGGAAGGCAAGCGAACCGGACGGGCTGGTAGCAGAACCGCAGTTGGTCGTAGACACGCCGGCGCACATGGTCTGCTTCGCCGTTGACCAGCCGAGGTCGCCGATGGCGTGACCGCCACTGTTGATCTCTAGCGTGGTGCCGCCCACCGAGGTGATGAACGGGCTAGTCGCCGGGTAATCAGGAACCGTCAGCCCGGAGATGGCGAAGTTGTCGCCGTCATCGCCGGAGGAGAACAGCACGCTGACGCCGGTGCCGTCGGCGAGCATGAACGTGTCGTCGAAGGTGGTCTTAGTCGCGGCGTCGGTAAATAGGTCACCAAGAGTGTCGCCCCACGAGTCGCTGACCGCGGATGCGCCGCTGGTGACGGCGGTCGTGACGGCGGCAAGCAGGCTGCTGTCGAAGCAGTCCTGGGCACCGACGAACAAGATCGCCGCTCCCGGCGCTATCGAGTGCACAGACTCGACGTCGAGCGCCTGCTCCGGGTACCAGCCGCTGCCGTCGCACGTGCCCTCTTCGTCGACCGAGGCGGGCTCGTCGTTGAAGAACTGGCCAGAGGACAGCGGGTGCGACGGGTCGTTCTTCATGAAGTATTCCTGCGCGTCCGACAGCAGGGTCGGCGAGTCATAAGCGTCGACGATCGCGACGCCAACGTCGGTGCCGTCGTCGCCGTGGGACACGGCGCTGTTGAGGCCGTAGGCGCTGCGCATCTGGCGCGGCAGGTAACCGCAGATGTCGTAGTCGTTACCGGTGAACGGCGAGTACAGGCTCGACGCGTCGGAGGTGTCAGGCATGGTGCCCCAGGCGTGGGAACACACGGGAGCGTTGAGGAAGCCGGCCGGAGGACCTGGCTCCTGGTTCGGCTTGGCGGCCGGCTTGCCATTCGTCCGGACGGCGAGGCCGTTGGTGGCTACATACTGGTTGACGCCGACGACGCCTGAGACATGGCCGGATAGCGAAGCCGGGATGCTGAAGGCACCGCTCGCGAGGCGCACCTTGTTCCCGTTGACCTTGTAGTAGCCAAGCGAGACGCCGAACGCCTTCTCAACCTTCGACGCCGAACCAGTCGCGGTCACGTACAGGTGCGTCTTGGGCAGCGCGCCGACCTTGAAACCCTGGCTCTTCAGCCAGGACTCGGCGGCCGAGATCGAGGCGGTCGTCGGGCCGAACCGGCTCAGCCACTGCTTGTCAGTCAGGAATTTGTGATACGACTTCGAGCCAACGCTGGAGACCTGCTTGACGAATGCCTGCGCTCCGGCCGCGTTGCGCAGCTTCAGCGACAGATCGAATTTCACCGACGCGCTGCCGGCGACCTTGCCAGCCGGATGCGCGCGCTCCGCGGCTGGCGTTTTGGTACTGCCCAGGGCAACCCGGGCAGGCCGGGCACCCTTCGCCGCGAGGGCCGGACCTGCCACCGCGACAAAGGAAAGTGCAAGCCCTACGGACCCGACAAGGGCCAAGCTTCGGGCTGCTTTCATAACCTACCTCCTACCTGCATCTCCCGCTATCTGAGATCCCACCGCTATTCAAGGGTGTCTTTCGGGACCATAGCGACGGGCTCCCGTAAAAGCAACGGATGCGGCCGCGGCCGGGTTCACCCGACGTTCAGGCCGCGGCTGAAAACAGCGTCGCTGGTTAGTCAGCCAGCCGGAACGACTCATCGGGCACGAGTTCGGCCACGTCCATCTGCGCCTTCTGCAGCCGGCCAGAGTAGTCCCAGTTCACGGCCTGCCAGCGGGTGAACTGGTCGAGCACCCAGACGCCGGACTGGCGCGAACCATTACCCGACTTGCCGTTGCCGCCGAACGGCAGGTGCGCCTCCGCGCCAGAAGTAGAGTTATTCACGCTGAGCATCCCGGCCGAAATACCGCGCCGAAAGGCGAAAACCTCATCTGGTCTCGTTGTGTAGATAGCTGACGACAGACCGTAACCGGGTCGGTTAGCGAGCTCGATGGCCTCAGGCAGGTCGCGGTAGGAGGTAATGCCGACCATCGGCCCGAAGGTCTCATTGCCGAAGATCGCGTCCTCCGGCCGCAAGCCGTCCACGATCACCGGGTGATAGAAGAGCCCGGCGTCCGGATCGCCGATGAACCCCGCTCTTGGATTGCCGGCCGTGATGCGGCCGGTGCTCGTCGAGCCGAGTACCCGGTGATGTGGCTCGATCCAGCCCAGGTACTCCTCGAACCTGGCGGCGAACCGTTCATCGAGCATGGGCCCGAACACCACGTCAGCGAACGGGTCACCGACCGGGATTTCCTGCGCCGCCTTGTCGAACCTGGCGACGAACTCGTCGTGCAGGTCCTGCGCCACGATGACGGTGCCGAGCGACGTGCACCGCTGCCCGGCCGTGCCGAAGCCGGCGAAAACCGCTGCCTCGATAGCGAGGTCAAGGTCCGCGCTCGGCGTCACCACCATCGGGTTCTTGCCGCCGAGTTCCAGGCAGGCCGACTGCAGATGCCGCCCGGTCAGCTCGCCGATCCTCGCGCCAACCGCGCTCGACCCGGTAAAGCCCACCTTGTCGACGTAGCCGGCGGCGAGCGCCTGCTCAAGGCCGGCGTAGGTCGCCGCGCCGTCGGCCTGCACCAGGTTGAACACGCCGTCAGGAAGGCCGCCGCCCCGGACGATCAGTTCGTGCAGCGCCGCGCCGCACGCCGCCGAGTACTCGGCTGGCTTCCACACCACGGTGTTGCCGCACAGCAGGGCCGGGATCAGGTACCAGGAGGGCACCGCGACGGGGAAGTTGCCCGCCGTGATGACGCTGACCACGCCAACCGGATTGCGGAAGGTCAGAAGCTGCTTGTCAGGCATCTCGCTCGGTACGGTCTGCCCGTAGAGCCGCCGCCCCTCGCCGAGGAAGAAATCGCAGGTATCCACGATCTCGCGCACCTCGCCGAGCGCTTCGGCGTAAGGCTTGCCAACCTCACGGGTGACCAGCCTCGCCAGTGCCTCGGCATTGTCCTCGACCAGCCTGCCAATATGCGCGATGGCCCGCCCGCGCACCGGAGCGGGCACGTCGGCCCAGGCCGGCTGGGCCTGCCTGGCCGCCTTAGCCGCCGCCAGGAAACCGGCCGCATCAGTCAAGCGCACCTCCGCCACTACCTCACTGGTCCTGGCCGGGTTGACCGAGAAGACCACGCCGCCGGCGGCGTCGGCGACCGGAACACCGGCCACGATCGAGGTGACGACACGGCTCATGACCTGACCTCCGGAGTGCGACGGGCGATACACCTATCAAAGCCCGGCAGGCGCCCGCCGTCCACGCCGAGGCCCGCGCGCCCGCGCTACGGGGTGATGGCGACGTAGGCGGGGGCGCCCTGGAGGGGGATCGGGCGTTCCGCTCTGGCGGTGACCGTGTTGATCGGGGTGAGGGTGCCAGGACGGAGGCTCACGACGTAGGCCGTTTCCCCGTCCGGGTCCATCACGAAGTGCTCGGCCGAGCCGCGGATCCTGATCTTCGGGCGCACTTTGCCGGTCGCGATCACGATCGGGGTCACGTAACTGGCGGTCTGGTGGCCGGAGACGAAGGCCAGCTTGCCGTTCGGGGTGATCAGCACGAAACGCGGGTGCAGGCCAACCTTGATCGGGTGCCCGGTCCGGCCGGTCGCGGCGTTGATGGGGGTGACAGTGCTATCGGCCCGGCTCGTCACGTAGGCGGTCTTGCCGTTGGGGGTGATCGCGATGTCGTTCGGTCCGTCGTCAACCTTGATCCGCCTGAGCACCTTATTAGTTCTCGTGCTGATCTCAGTCACCGTGTCGCTGTAGCTGTCGGCGATGTACGCGGTTCTGGTGTCCGGGCTCATCACGATCACGTCGGGACCGGCACCGACGCTGATCGGCTTTCCGGCGACGTCGGCCCCGATGCTGATCGGCGTGACCGATGAGGTCGTCCGGCTCGCCACGTAGGCGGTCTTGCCGTCCGGCGTGATCGCGATGACCCAGGGGGCGGGGGCAACCTTGATCGGCTTCAGCGCGGTGCCGGTCGTCAGGTCGATGGGCGTGACCGAGTCCGACGAGTAGTTGGCCACGAAGGCGAGTTGGCCGTCCGGGGTGATCGCGCTGGCGGTCGGGCCGCTGCCGACCCTGATGGGCCGCCCGGCCCGCCCGGTGCACGTGCTGACCGGGGTCACCGTATCTGAATACCGGTTGGCGACGTAAGCGGTCGAGCCGTCGGGGCTGATCACGATCTGACCCCGGCTCGGCCCGGCCTTGATCCGGTCGCCGCTCACCTTGCCGGTCGTCAGGTTGACCCTGGTGAGAGTTTGCTGGCCGCCGATCTTGCCGGTGGCGCCTGCGTAGGCGGTGACCGGCCCCTGGCGGCACTGCTTGGACCTGGTCGGCGGCACCGGGGCGGCAGTGCGGGCGCTCCGGGCGGCGACTGCCCAGGCGACGGGCGATCCGAGGGCGATGGCCGCCAGAACCGTCGCGGCGGCGATGGCTGACGACCAGCGCACGGTGATCCTCCCTGGGCGAGAAACTCGTGGTCCTTGCCTACCACGAACCCTCAGGTCTTCCGGCCACGCTGCCCCGTGGACCTCACTCAGGCCAGCCCGGGCAAATTTGCGTAATATCTTGTCTTGCCATCGCGCGCGACGTACGCTGTCGATATATCGTGATCGTATCGGGAGAGAACGGGATCGGTGATCAAGATGCCGATGGGCAAGTGCGCGGGGTGGAACCTCGACGCCGGAATCTGGGATCTGCTCAGCCAGGCCAGCGACACTGTCGAGCAGTCGATCCGCACGGCAACGGCGGCAGGCTGGCGAGGCGGGCCGTGGGAGCGCGGCTTTGGCGGGCGGAGTGCGCACGGGCAGTGGGGCGGTCACGGCGGGGCCTGGGCTGGCTTCTGGCCGGGGGCAGCGGGAACCCAGCGAGGCCCCAAGGCCGGCCGGGGCGACGTGCGCGCGGCGATCCTGGCGCTGCTGAAAGAAGGCCCGCGTACCGGGTACCAGATCATGTCCGACATCAGGGAGCGCAGTGGCGGTGCCTGGCGGCCAAGTCCTGGCGCTGTCTACCCCGCGCTTTCCCAGCTCGCCGACGAGGGCCTGATCGAAGGCGAGGAATCAGGCGGGCGCCGCGCTTACAGCCTGACCCAGGCCGGACTTGACTACCTTGAGCAGCACCCCGGCATGGCCAGGGCCGCCTGGGAGTCGATGGCGGAGCAGGATGAGCGGGAATCCTGCGAGCTGCCCGGCTTGCTGGCCGAGGCGGCGAAGCTGGGCGGCGGCATCATGCACGTCGCGCAACTCGGCACGGCCGATCAGGTCGCCGCGGCTGAGCGCCTGCTCGAGCGGACCAGGCGCGAGCTTTTCCAGATCCTCGCCGACGACTTTACTGCCGATCAGGACGATGATGGACGTGGCGACGCGGGTAAGAATGACGAGTAGCAGAGCGGGAGGCGAGCTACGCATGGACGATCGGATCCGGACATCGGACGCGGACCGTGACCGGGTCACGGCCCGGCTGCGCGAGCACTTCGCCGAGGGCAGGCTCGACCAGGACGAGCTTGAGGAGCGAATCAACGACGCCCTCAGCGCCAAGACTTTCGGTGACTTGCGGAAAGTGATGATTGACCTGCCTGAGCCCGCGCCGGCGCCGATGCCGGCCGGACCAGGACCCTGGCCGGCGGCGAGGCCGGCTCCTTACGGGCCGAGCCCGTACCGGCACCAGCTGAGTCCGTACCGGCGGCGCCGGGGACCCAGGTTGTTCCCTTTGCTGCTGATCGGGGTGTTCGTCGCGTTTATGGCGTCCGGGGGCGGCGCGGAGGCCGTGGCGGTCAAGCTGGCGGCCCTGACCGCGCTGGCCACGGTCGGTCTCTTCCTGGTCCTTGCCTACGTCGGCGGGAGGCTCTTCCACCGGGGCCAGCAGGACTTCCGCCGGGGGCACCGGGACTCGCAGAGCCGTCAGCACCAGTCGGGGCAGTGGTACCACCACCATCACGATGGCTGGTCACGCTGGTAACCGCCTAGGTCAGGTTCTCGGCCGGATTGACAGCAGCGTCGCGCACCCGGCTCACCCGCTCGTGGCCAGCCAGTAGTCACGCCGATACCGTCGGTCATATTTCCTACTTAGCAGATCAAATTAAGAGGTTTTTCTGTTAGCCTCCGGGTAAGGCCCGGTCGATTAACCCCCATCTCCGGGCTAACGCGACAAACACGGAAGGCCTCTACCTCCATGCGAGCTAAGTTCCCTGCCAACTCGCCGGGCACCGGCCAGCGCCGTCCAGGCAAGAGCCTGATCCGGCTTGCCTTCGGCTCGACCGCCGCCGCCCTGACCGTCATCCCGCTCGCGCTGGCCGGTGCCGGCCCGGCCGGAGCGGCACCAGTGACTACTCCGACGGCCCCTCCTCCGGTCACGGTCCTGACGAACGGCACCCACCGGGGCGGCGACTTCTTTATCTCGCCGTTCGGCGACGCCACTACCTACGCCAACGGCGCCGAGATCCTCAGCCCGCAGGGCAATGTGGTCTGGTTCCACCCGGCCCCGGCCGGCAACGAGGACGCTGACTTCCGGGTCCAGCGTTACAACGGCCAGCGCGTGCTGACCTTCTGGGAAGGCACGGGTCTCGGCGCCCTCGGAGTCGGCACTGACTACATCTACAACTCGCACTACCAGCAGATCGCCACGGTCAACGCCGGCAACGGGTACAGCGCCGACGGCCACGAGTTCCTCATCACCCCGTGGAACACCGCGCTTGTGCTCATCTACGCCACCGCCCAGGCGAACCTGACGTCGATCGGCGGCCCGGCTAACCAGACGGTCATCGACGGAATCGTCCAGGAGATCAACATCTCCACCGGCCAGGTCCTCTGGCAATGGAACAGCGCCGACCACGTGCCCTACAGCCAGAGCGAGCAGCCACTGCCCGCCTCGCCGAGCACGCCGTGGGACTGGTTCCACGTCAACGCGGTCAAGGTTGCCAGGGACGGCAACTTCCTGATCGACGCCAGGGACACGTGGACCACCTACAAGGTCAGCCACGCCACCGGTGACATCCTCTGGCAACTCGGCGGCAAGGACAGCAGTTTCACGCTGAAGGCCGGCCCCGGCCAGACTCTCGATCAGGCCAGCGAACTGTTCGCCTGGCAGCACGACCCCGAGCAGGTCGGAACGAACGAGTACACCTTCTTCGACAACGAGTCCTCGGGCGTGGCCCAGCTTCCGTACAGCCGGGTGATCGAAGTCAAGATCAACCAGCGTAAGAAGACGGCCACGCTGATCAAGTCATGGAATCAGCCAGAAGGCCTGGTCGCCGCCTCGCAGGGCGACGCTCAGACGATAGGCCACGGCAATCTCGTCGTCGGCTGGGGGATCCTGCCGTACTTCTCCGAGTTCGGCAAGTCAGGCAGCTTGCTGTTCAACGCCCAGTTCCCGGCCGGGGTCAACACCTACCGCGCCTACCGCTTCCAGTGGCCAGGCAACAACAACAGCCGCCCGCACTAGCCCCGAGCGAGCTGGCCCCGCGTCACATCGGCGCGGGGCCCGCTCACTCCCCGCGAGTGCGGAGCGCAAGGCCGGCCACGGCCTGAGCACCGGAAGCGGCGCGGCAGCAGGTGAAGCGAGCCGCCTGGCCAGCTCCCCATCCCGCAGCGTCCTCGATGTGACGCATCTCACATTACCGTTATACCCGATTTAAGGGAACTAATCCGACTCATCGGTCAGAGTGGGTGCCACCCGGTAACGACCTCGGAGGCGCCCTTGTCCCGCACCCGCACCCCCAGCCGCTCCCGCTCCCGCACAAGCAGCCGCACCCGGCTCGCCATCGCGGCTGCGGCGGCCACGACCGCCGCCGCCGGCACCGCCGCCCTCCTGGCCGCCACGCCAGCCAACGCTGCCGGCACCGCCAGCGCCGCCACCAGCGCCTTGATCAAGGTCGCTCCCGGCACCTCGCTCAGTTCGGTCCGCCCGGCCGCCGGCAGCACGTACGCGTTCGCCAAGGGCGCCACCTACACAGGCACCCTGACCATCACCGCGAACAACGTCACGATCAGGAACTACGGCTCGGGCAAGTACCCGGTCTTCAGCCGCACCACGGACGGCAACGACGTCCAGGTCTCCGGCAGCAACGACCGGATCTCGAACATCCGCGTAACCGGCCACGGCCACGACGCCGTCAAGGGGTGCGGCTCGGCGCAAACGGCCGACTACGAGGTCGGCATCGACATCAGCGGCAAGAACGACACCGTCAACGCCGTCCTCGCCTACGGGAACCTCTACGCGGGCATCTACGTGGAAACCGCGGGCTCCTACGCCACGATCAGCGGCAGCAACTTCAACGACGTCAACGCCCTCAACCCGGCCAACCTCGGATCCGGCGCCTTCGGCATCCTCCTCTGGGGCAGCCACAACACCATCACCGGCGACGCCTTCAACAACCAGAGCACGTGCAGCCCCGACTACGGCACCGACGGCTCGGGCATTGAGATCTACTACGGCTCCTACAACGTCATCGAGCACAGCAGCGGGAAGAACGACAGCGACTTCACCGAGCTAGGCGGCTCAGGCGCCACCAGCAACAGCTACAGGGACAACACGTTCGCCGCCCCAGGCGAGTTCCTGGTCACCAGGGGCAGCGGCGACGGCGACGGCCCGGTCTACAAGACCACGCTGACCGGCAACGTCGCGCACGGTCCCGTGGTCAGCTACGCCTGGCAGAACGGCGATGGCACGCTGCTCACGATGAAGAACAACCACGTCGCCTCGCTGTCGCAAGACGGTGGCTACGTCAACGAGGGCGGCAACGTCATCGGCTTCTAGCCAGTACGCGCGCGGGCCGGGTCGCCTATTGACAATGGGCGCCGGCCCGCCGCTGCTGCCGGGGACCGCCGAGCTCGCCCTCTTCGGGCCTCACAAGGCGGCCAGCTCGCCGCCGCTTTCGCGGCGAACTGCTTGAGGAGGCCTGACCGGCCCGGCCGGCCTGGACCGGCGCGGCAGTCGAGCGGTCACTGTCAGTCACTTTTAGACTGGCTAGCATGACCATCACGGCTGGCCGCAGCGGCGGCGATCGACCGGGTCCTGGTCGCCCACCGGGCGCGGATAGCGCCCTGACCAGGGCCCGCGTCATCGAGGCGGCCAGGAAGTTCTTCGCCGACCGCGGCTACGCCCCGGCTACCAACAAACTGATCGCCGACGCCGCCGGAGTTACTTCCGGCGCCCTTTATTACTACTTCGGATCGAAATGCGAGTTGTTCGCGGCCGTCTGCGCTGATTCGTTCGACCTCATCCTCGGCCACTACGCGCTGGAGATCACCGAGCCGACCGGCATGCGGGGACTCATCCACGAACTCCTGGCTACGTCGACGAAGCTGAACAGGGAACACCCGAGCCTGGCCGCCTTCGTCGCCACCGCCACCCTCGAAGCCAGACGCCACCCGGAACTCGCCCCGGCGATTGAACAGCACGTCCGGCGCCGCAACGTGCTCCTCACCGAGTGGATCGCGGCCGGCCAGAAGGCCGACCTCATCACCGCGGAGGTCGACGCCGCCCAGGCCGGTTCCCTCATCGGAGTGCTGCTGCGCGGCTTCTCTCACTACGCCATCGAGGTAACCCCGGCCGAACTAGAGTCCATGGCCACCCTCTTCGAGCGCCTCCTAGACAACAACCTAGCCGCCTAGCCTGTGGACAGCCGAGTTTCTCGTCCACAACTACGGATGCCCACGACCCTGTCCTGACGTCGGCTGATCAGACTGAGCCCATGACTCGTGTCGTGCCGTACACCTGCCAAGAGCTGATGCGACTCCAGGACGGCGTGATTTCCCGCAAGCAGGCACTTGCCGCAGGCATGCCAGCCGACGTCATCGACCAACTGCTGCACACCGACCGGTGGCAGTCGCTTCGTCGCGGCGTCTACCTGGCGCACACCGGTCGCCCCTCCAGGCAAGCCACCCTCTGGGCCGTCGTACATCGAGCCGGGCCTGGTGCCGCGCTTAGTCACCGGACGGCCGCCGAACTCGCTGGGCTCACAAACGAGCAAAGCTCCGTCGTCCACGTCACGATAGACGGCCGCCGACGAGCGCAGCCTATGACCGGCGTGCTAATTCACCGCTCCAACCGTATCGCCGACGCGGTTCATCCCAGCCTGCAGCCGCCGCGAACTCGCATTGAGGAAACTGTCCTTGACCTTGCCGACACGGCGATGACGTTCGACGCCGCGTTCGGAATCGTCAGCAACGCCTGCCAGCGCAGACTGACCACAACCGTCAAGGTGGCCGAAGCGATGGAGCAGCGCTCGAAGATTCGCTGGCGTCGCGACCTGAGTCAAGCCCTCACTGACATAGGCGCCGGCGTCCATTCGGTACTCGAGTACCGTTACGTCCGGCGCGTCGAGCAGCCTCACGGCTTGCCGCGCGCGACCCGCCAGTACAGGGCCACCATCGAAGGACGCCACCGCTACCTCGACAATCTCTATGACGGCTACGCACTATGCGTCGAACTTGACGGAATGCAGGCGCATCCAGATGAGCAGCGCTGGGAAGACCTTCGCCGGGTCAACGCGATCACCGAGCAGGGAATCACAATGTTGCGATACGGCTGGATCGACATCGACCGCCAACCTTGCCAGACGGCGGCGCAGGTAGGGGCCGTACTGCAAACCCACGGCTGGGAGGGCCGAATCCGGCCATGTCGGCCTTTCTGTCCCGCTACCAGCCCGGTCCGTTCATGATCGCGGAGAGTTTTCGTGTGCCGGAGAGTTTTCCGGCATAATCCCGGACAAGTCTCCGGCACACGAAAACTCTCCGTCAAAAGCCACCGGACACGATTAAGTTCTGCCCGAAATATGGTATTAGTCGGGTATCCGCGTCCACCGACGAGCTCACCATGGCCAGCCACCCAGGCGTTGATCCGGGCGGACCGAGCGGACCGAGCCGGCCAGGAACCCATGGCTTGGCCGGGCCGACTAGGAACCCAGGGCTAGTCGAGGCCGGCCAGGAACCCAGGGCTGGTCGAGGCCGGCCAGGAACCCAGGGCTGGTCGAGGCCGGCCAGGAACCCAGGGCTAGGCCGGGCCGGGCCAAACCCGCCGCAAACGACAACCGGGTTTCGCTGGCCGACGGTCCCCCCGGAACCCGTCATGGCCAGCGAAACCCGGCAACGCCCCCCACAGTCGGGAACGCCAAAAACTACGCCTATAGCATGCGGCATTAGCACGGGCGTTTGCAAGTGCCTCGGCACAAAACATCTGCACTGTGCACGGATCCAGCTAAGCTGAGCCCCAGCAGGCAGCGCACAGGCTCCGACGGCGGTGCCTGGCGGCCGCGTGGCCCGGCCTGCGGAAGCAGCCGGGCCTGAAGAAAGGGCACGATGCACCATGAGGAACGGCACGCCCGCCGACCGCATCGCGGCGACGTGGCGCAAGAGCAGTTCGAGCAACCCGAGCGGCAGCTGCGTCGAGGTGGCAGGGCTTCCTGACGGCGAAATCGCCGTTCGTAACTCCCGGTACCCTGATGGTCCGGCATTGGTATACCTGCCGGCAGAGATGGCCGCTTTCATCGCTGGCGCGAAGAACGGCGAGTTCGACGACTTGTGTGCGGGCGGCGCCTGACGATATAGGTAAGGTTTGCCCAGAAGTCGATACTGGTTGGGGAGCAAGCATGGACGCGGGCGAGCCAGATGGCGACCTGCCCGGCAGCCTTACTAGGCAGCCGCGGGCGGACGCCACTGTTCTGCGCATGCTGCTCGGCAGCCAGTTGCGCCGGCTGCGTGAAGCGGCCGGGATCACGCCCGATCAAGCTGGGTACGAGATTCGCGGGTCCCGGTCCAAGATCAGCCGCATGGAGAACGGGCGGGTTAGCTTCAAGGACCGGGATATCGCTGACCTGCTTACCTTGTACGGGGTCACCAACGAAGCGGAGCGGCAGGGGACGCTTGAACTGGCCAAGCGGGCGAACGCGCCCGGCTGGTGGGCTAAGTACAGCGACATCATGCCCGACTGGTTCGAGATGTACCTCGGGCTCGAGGCCGCCGCGTCCGTGATCCGTACCTTCGAGATCCAGTTCGTGCAGGGGCTATTCCAGACCGAGGACTACGCCCGCGCCGTCACCATGCTCGGGCACAAGGCGGCGCCCGCCGAGGAGATCGAGCGCCGGGTCAGCCTGCGCATGCGCCGCCAGGAACTGCTCCGCAATCCGGCACCGCCCAGGGTCTGGTCGGTCATGGACGAGGCCGCGCTCCGGCGCCCGGTCGGCGGCCGCGAGGTGATGCGCGCCCAGCTCGAGCACCTGACCGAAGTCGGCGAACTGCCGTTCGTGACCCTCCAGGTGGTGCCTTTCGGCCACGGCGGGCACGCCGCCGCCAGCGGCTCCTTCGCGATCCTGCGCTTCGGCGAGCCTGACCTGCCCGACGTGGTCTACATCGAGCAGCTCACCAGCGCCCTATACCTGGAATCGCGCCAAGACGTCGACCACTACCTCGAAGTCATGAACCGGCTCAGCGCTGATGCACTTACGCCAGCAAGCTCGGCCCGCTTCATCGAGCAAATACTCAAGGACATCTGACAAGAGGCACCGCCGGGCGGGCGCCCCTGCGGGGCCGTAGGCCCAGGGTCCGGGCGGCCGGGTGGGCTACGCCACGGGCGACTGTTCCGGCCAGAACGGCCATTCCTCGAACGATTGGCATCGCCCGTCCGACGCGAACTTAATGATCCACAGATCCCGGTACTCTTGGCGAATCGGTTTTCCGTACTTAACCTCGACCCGGACCACCGCTGTGTCATCCTCGACGGCGACGATGCCGGACGTCATCGAGAACACCTCATCGGGGCCCTCGCGCTCGGCCTCCCACATTCTGGCGATGGCGGGGAGCCCGACGGCCGGCTCTTCGTAAGGCCCCTGCGAGTATGTCGCGTCGGGCGTGAAGAGCCCGTCGAGCGAGTCGGTACCGGCCCGGCGCCAGGCGTGCTCGTAGCCGGAAACCCAGAGCGCGACGCCCCTCCGGCCCGGCATCGCTAGTCCGAGCTGCTCTCGTGCCGCCAGTTGCCGCTGAACTCGTCGTCGTGCAGCCGGCGGAGCTGGTGCGCGTAGTGATCAAGGCGGTCGGCCGCCCGCTGCATTTCGTGGAAATCGTGCCCGTGGTCACGGGCGGCGGTCTTCTCCTCGCCGCGCTTGCGCACGATGTGGAGTTCCTCGCGGCTCAGCTCCACGATCTTCTCAAGCGTCTCTTCAAGCGTCATGGCGCTAACCTAGCGCAGGCTACTGTCAATCCCGTGGAGGGACCTGGTGGGCGATTTCCTGACCGAGATCCGTGACCTTTTCCTGCCTGGCAAGGACAGCAAGCACGGGCCATTGGCACCGCTTCTGCTCAGCATGACGCTGGTCACCGGCCTGGTCGACGCGTACAGCTACCTGGTGCTCGGCCATGTCTTCGTCGCCAACATGACCGGCAACGTGGTATTCCTCGGCTTCGCCCTGATCGGAGCGCCCGGCTTCTCGGTTACCGCGTCGCTGGTGGCGCTGGTGTCGTTCGGCGGCGGTGCGCTGGTCGGCGGCCGGGTCGCCGCCAAGTACGCGGAGCACCGGGGCAGGCTGCACAGCACGGCCGCCCTGATTCAGGCGCTGCTGCTGGCCATCGCCGTAGTGCTGACCGCGGTGGGCGGCAGTCCGGTGCCATCCGGGTACCGGTACGCGCTCATCGTGGCGCTCGGCGCGGCCATGGGGGTGCAGAACGCCGCCGCCCGCAAGATCGCCGTCCCCGATCTCACCACGACCGTGCTGACCCTGACGATCACCGGCATCGCCGCCGACAGCACCCTCGTCGGCGGTGATGGCTCCCGCGCCGGGCGACGGCTCGTCTCGGTGGCGACGATGCTGGCCGGGGCCGTGATCGGGGCAGTACTAGTCCTGCACGCTCACATCATCTACCCGCTGGTAATCGCCTTTGTGATCATCGCGGCCGGCGCCTTGACCGCCAGGAAACTGGGCAGCTCTGACCCAGCCTGGGTACACATACCGAGCTGAAGGAGGCAACATGACCAGCGAACTGCCGTCGGCGGCGAACCCGCTGCTGATCCTCGCCATGGACCACCGGGCGTCGTTCGGCCAGACGATGTTCGGCGTGCGGGGTACACCGTCAGAGGAAGAACTCACGCGCATGCGCGCCGCCAAGTCGCTGATCTTCACGGCGGCTCAGCAGGCCATCTCCGGCGTCGCAGACCGGGCGCAGTTCGGCGTTCTCGTCGACGAGCAGCTCGGGACCGACGTGGCGAGGCAGGCTCGGGGCGCCGGGTTCGTGCTCGCCATGCCGGTCGAGGTCAGCGGCAGCGAGCGACTCGAGTTCGAGTACGGCGATGACTTCGCGGCCCACATCGAGAAGTTTGACCCTGACTGGGTCAAGGTACTCGTGCGTTCCAACCCTGACGACCCGGCCGACCTGGCGGACGCCCAGACCGCGACGCTGAAACGGCTGCACGACTGGGTCACCGGGGCGGGCCGTCGCTGGCTGCTCGAACTCCTCGTGCCGCCCACCAGGACGCAGCTCGCCGCCTTCGACAGCCAGGCCCACTACGACGCCGCCGCCAGGCCCGCGCTGACGGCGCAGGTTATCGCTGCGTTCGCCGCGGCCGGCATCCATCCTGGCATCTGGAAGCTCGAAGGCTACGAGACCGCAGGCGGGGCCGAGGTAGTGCTCGACGCCGTTCGGGCCGCCGATCCCCCCGCCGGGCCGCCCAGCCCCTGCGTGGTGCTCGGCCGGGACGCGCCGCAAGCCCAGGTTGATCACTGGCTATCGGTCGCCGCGCCCCTGCCCGGGTACGCGGGCTTCGCCATCGGGCGGAGCATCTGGGAGCAGCCGCTAGCCGATCAGCTGGCTGGCCGCACGGACCAGGCCGGAGCCGAGGCCGCCATCGCCGGACGCTATCGCCACTTCATCGACCAGTACCTGAAGTCGGACCCGGCTAGCGCCGCCACAGGTTAGCCAGCGCCTGGCGGCGCTCCTGTCTGGACAAACCTCGCAAATCGGCGAGGCCTCGCTCGGTTACCACGACATCAACGTCGTGGGTCGGCGTTGACACCGGCCTGGACAGGCTCGGAACCAGCACCGGACGGCCCTTGTGCGCGGAAGGCACCCCGATGATGCTCAGTCCGCCGACCGACCGGGTCGCGGCCGCGGCGTAGTCGGGGTGTCCCCCGACGCCGCCGACCCACGAGGTCGCCGTCCCCTCCGCGTTGACCTGCCCGTCCAGGTCGATCTCGACGGCCGTGTTGACCGCGAACAACGGGTCGGCCGACAGCCGGCCAAGATCATGGGTGTACTCGACCGGATGAAGCAACGGCCGGCCGTCGGCCCAGTCATAGAGCACTGGCCCGCCGGCCAGGTAAGTAGCCACCGGGTCCCCGACGAGCAATCCCCGCTTGTGCAGCTCGACGACCGCTTCGGGCAGCATCCCCGTATCAAGCCTGACCGGCACGCGCAGCCCGCGCAGCAGGGCCGTCGCCACCGGCGAAGGACCGACCTGAAGCCGGGCGTTCGGCACGATCAGCGACGCGATCCGTTCGGCGATCGCCTCATGCTGGGGACCAGGTATGGCCGGAGGCAGTTCGCCTGGAGGCTTGTAGCTCTGCCCGACCACGATGACGTGGCTGCCAGGCAATGGCGGCCCGGCATCGGCGCGCGGTGCCCGGTGCGACACGACCGCGGCGACGAGGGCACCCGCCGCGACGGCGGCCCGCTGCCAGGAAACCTCGCTGCCGAACGTGAACCCGCCCCGTGCCCGCACCAGAGTTGCCACGAGGAGGTCAGGCTGCCACGGGCCAGCCAGCATGGCCGGCATCGCGGATAGCCGCACCGGGGCCGCGCTGATCTGCCCGCTCTCGGCGGCGGCCCGCAGGCCCCAGCCCGGCATATAGGTCCTGACATCGGCGAACGCCGCGAAGTCGAGATAGGGGTCGGCGACCGGCACCCAGCCGAGCACGAGCCGCACCCCGCCGTGCTTGGCCGCCGCCCGGCTCAGCTCAAGCGAGATCTCGCGAGGCGCGCCGAACCCGTCCCCAAGCGCGACAGTCATTCCCGGCCGAACGAGGTCACTCAGCGCGGCGATCCGGTCAGCTATGTCGTCCCCCTAGCTGCTCGTAGGTCGGCGATCTGAGCCTAAGGCAACGCCGGTCATCTTCGCCCTGGGCAGCGCTCGCCCGCGCCGATGGCGGAGAATGGGTGGTATGTCGCATCGGCAGGATGGCACTGACGGACTGGTGGTCCGCGAGTCCGTCGATATCGGCCTCGCCGAGCTCAGGAGAGATCCCGACCGGCGCCGGGCGTGGACGCTGTTCATCGACGGCACGCCCCAGTCCCACGTCGATCTCGACGACCCGACGTACCTTGAGTTCGAGTACATGCGGCGGCTCGGGCACCTGATCGATCTGATGGCCGACCCAGGTGAGCCGCTCCGGGTACTTCATCTCGGCGGCGGCGCTCTCACGCTCGCCAGGTACGTGACCGCGACTAGGCCAGCTTCCTGGCAGGTCGCGGCGGAACTGGACAGCGCGCTTACCGAGCTGGTCAGGCGACGGCTGCCGCTAGTGCTGCCCGGCCGCAAGGCCCAGGTCAGAGTCAGGGTAAGGACCGGCGACGCTCGGGCGGTACTCGAGCAGGCCAGGCCGGGTTCTTTCGACCTGGTGATCCTCGATGTGTTCGCCGGGGCGAGCACACCCGCGCACCTGACGTCGGGCGAGGTCGTGCGGGCTGCGGCCAGGGCGCTCACCCCGGCCGGGATCTGCGCGGCCAACATCGGCGACGGCCCGCCGCTCGCCCATGCCAGGGCGCGGGTCAGCACGACGCTGGCCGAGTTCGCGCACGCCTGTCTGATGGCCGACGCCGCCGTGCTGAAGGGCCGCAGGTTCGGCAACCTGGTCCTCGCCGCCTCCCGCCAGCCGCTGCCGACAGCCGAGCTTGCGCGCCGCGTGGTCTCCGATCCGCTGCCCGGACGCCTGGTCAGCGGGGCCGACCTCGATCGGTTCGCCGCCGGCGTCAGGCCTATCACCGACGCGAGACCGCAGGCATCACCCGCTCCCCCTGACGGTTTGTTCAGCCCCCCGCCGACCGTCGAATGACGGGCGGCCGTCACAGCGCCGCGTAGTCGCCGCTCACAGCGGGGGCACTTTGGGTTCGTAAAAACGACAGCAGGGTGCCCCCGCTGTCCGGCCCGCACCGGCTAGCATGGTGCGCTATGCGGCTCATGCGTGGTTTCGGCACATTGCTGGCAGCACTCGCCCTCGCCTCGGTCGCGCTTCCGGTGGCTGGCGCCGCAGCGGCCCCCGGCGCCCCAGCGGCGGCCCCTGCGGCCGCGGCCTCGCCCCGGTACGGCAACCCGAACGGCCACGTCCCGATCCCGCCAGCCGGCCGCGCCGTCAGCACCAAGCACCCAAACCACGTCATCGGCACCGGCACCCCCGCGAGTTGCACCTCGGCGGCCGTCGTACGGGCGGTAGCCAAGGGCGGCATCATCGTGTTCAATTGCGGCCCGAGCCCGGTCACGATCACCATGCGAGCAACCGCGAAGGTCGTCAACACCAGCCGCTACGTTGTCCTCGACGGCGGCGGCAAGATCACGCTCAACGGCGCAGGCGAGCGCGAGATCTTGTACCAGAACGCCTGTGACCCCAAGCAGAAGCTCACGACCACCGATTGCTTCGACCAGCAGTGGCCCCACCTGATCGTGCAGAACCTGAAGTTCGAGAACGGTAACAACCCCGTCAAGCAGCCAGGCAGCGGAGACTTCTACGGCGGCGGCGCCATCTTCGCCCTCGGCGGCCAGCTCAAGGTGGTCAACTCCGACTTCGCCGACAACCAGTGCCACAAGTCGGGTCCCGACCTGGGCGGCGCGGCGGTCCGCGCCCTCGGCCAGTGGCGTAACCGCCCCGTCTATATCACCCGCGACACCTTCAAGGGCGGCCGCTGCTCCAACGGGAGCGCGCTGTCGAGCATCGGCGTGTCCTGGCAGGTGTACGACAGCGTCATGACCAATAACAAGGCCATTGGCTTCGGCGCGAACCCGAATCCCAAGGGAACCGGGGGCGGCGGCAGCGGCGGCGCCATCTACACCGACGGCGACACCTACTCGGTCCTCGTCGCGGGCACGATCATCGAGAACAACCTGGCCCGCGAAGGCGGCGGCGCGATCTTCTTCGTCAGCGACGACAACACGGGCACGCTGACCATCAAGGACTCGACGCTGCGGAAGAACCCGAGCGGCGTGTTCTGGACCCGGCCGTACCCCGGCATTTATTACCACAGCTCGGGTACTCCGAAAATCGTTCATTCGACCATCAAATAAACCAGCAAACAGCATCGACTGCGGGGTAGCCAGGCGTGCCGAGCGAGCAGCAGAAAGAGTTCTTCCCGCCGACCGCGCTTGAGTCCTCGGCTCGGGCCCTGGGCGCTGACACGGTCAGGTACCAGGTCGACTACATCATGCTCCCGGCTCGCGACGGCGGCACCACGGCGCCGATCACCCGTCCAGGATCAAGTTCCTGCGCTGCACCGGCGTCGTGGAGCCTCAGGCCAGCTCGGACGCGGGCTGAGCGCTGACCAGCGTCCGGCCTGGAATCAGCCAGCCGGCCAGCGCGCTGCCGGCCAGGAAGATCGCTCCCATCGCGAAGGTCTGAGTGAAGCCCGTCAGCCCAGGCAGGCCGTGCACGGTATCGGCGACGATGAACGTGGCGGCGACCTGGCCGCCGAGCGCGCCGCCCAGGGTTCGCAGCACGGTGTTCATGCCGCTGGCCGCGCCGGTCTGGCTCGCGGGCACGGCCTGCACGATCAGGTTGCCCAGCGCGGCGAAGGCCAGCCCGATGCCGACGCCGAGCAGCGCCGAGCTGATCAGCAGGTCGTAAGGATGCCGGCTGGCAACCACGAGCCAGGCGCAGGCCAGCGCGCTCAGGAACGACCCCGCGATCAGCGCGGTCCTTGAACTGAACCGCCGCTCGACCCGCCCGGCCACCGAGCCGAGCGCGCCCATGCCGACCGCGCAAGGCAGCAAGTAGAGTCCGGCGACCACGACCGAGGCGCCGTATCCGAACCCGGTGGCTTTCGGCAGCTGCGCGAACTGGGGCAGCAGCAGGAACCACGCGTAGAGCCCGCCGCCGACCAGGAACGCGGCCAGGTTCGTGGTCCACACCCCGCGCAGCCGCATCATGGTCATGTCGATCAGCGGGTTATCGCTGCGTACCTCCACCGTGACCCACAGGCCGCAGACGGCGAGGCCGCCGAACAGGAGCACCAGGGTGCCCGCGCCGGTCCAGCCCCAGGACGTGGCCTGGGCGATGCCGAGCAGAAGCGCGGACATGCCCGCGGTCATCAGCGCGGCCGCGGTCCAGTTGATCCGGCCCTGCGCTCTGACCCGCGACTCGGGGATGTAGCGCCAGGTGCAGTACGCGGCCACGATCATCGCGGCGAGCGGGATCCAGAACAGCCAGTGCCAGCTCAGGTGCTCGTCGATCAGCCCGCCGAGCACGAGCCCGAACCCGCCGCCGACCCCGAGGATCGCCGACATGAGCCCGATGCTGCCAGCGACCCGTTGCGGAGGGAACTCGTCCCTCACGATCCCGAACGACAGCGGGAAGATCCCTCCGGCCACGCCCTGGATAATGCGGGCTGCGATCAGCACGGTCAGCGACCCTGACAGCCCGGCGAGCAGCGTTCCCGCGGTCAGGATCAGGAGCGTCCACACCAGGAGCCGCTTCTTGCCGTAAAGGTCGCCGAGCTTGCCGATGATCGCGGTGCCGACCGAGGCGGAGAGCAGGAACCCGGTCAGCAGCCAGGTCACGCCGGTCTCGCTGGCGTGCAGGCTGGCCCTGATCGTCGGCAGCGCCGGGATCACCGCGGAACTCAGGATCGCGTACGCGAGCGCCGCGATCGAGAGAACCGCGAGGATCGCGCCCGTGCCAGACGGTTCAGCCCGGCGCTGCTCAGCCTCAGTTGCCCCCGCCATGCGGCAACTGTAACTGAGCCCTCGTCAGGGGTTGAGCGTGGCCGTCTGGTGCCATTTTCCGTTGTACCAGTAGGCGGCCCTGGTCTGGTTGCCGGTCGTGCCGACGGCCAGGCACCACACCCGGTACTGGGCCGGCCTTTGCCGCAGGCAGGAGACCTGGGCCACGGTGCCTCCCGTCCAGGGTGCGGGCTCCCGCTTCCAGGTCGTGCCGTCCCAGCGCTCGGCCAGGCTGCCGCCCGTAGCCAGGCAGGCAGTAGCGCTGTAGCAGGAAACGCGGGTCAGGCCCTTCGGCAAGGCACCCTTCATTGGCTTCCAGGTCCCTTGCGTCCAGGTCCACGCCGTGGTTCCAAAGACGTCAAGGCAGAACGCCGTCGTCGGGCACGAGATATCGCCGCCGGCCAGCATCGCGCCGGTGGTATCCGGATCCCAGCTCTTGCCGTTCCACTCCTCGGTGATGGCGAACGTCTTGCAGGCGGTGCAGCCGCTGAGGACGTAGTCACCGGCCGTATTGCACAACCTCGATGAGGCGCAGGCCACGCTGGACAGGAGGATGTCATCGCCTTTGACGCGGGACGTGGCCGAGTGATCCACCCACTTGGTGCCGTTCCAGGAAAAGGTCGAGCCGCGCCAGCCTGTGGTCATGCAGAAGGTCTCGGTGGAACAGGACACGTTGCCGAGGGCGGTCCCGCCGACGGGGCCAGCCTGGCTCCAGGTGAAGCCGTTCCACTTCAGGGCCTCCCCCACGGCGTCCGGCCCATTGCCTTCGGCCATGCAGAACGAGAAGGTCGTACACGATACGTCGGTCACCGGCGCGGGCAGGTCGCTGGTGAGGGCCCAGGTCCGGCCGTTGAACTGCATCGACATCGTCGAAGGGACACCGCGGCTGCTGATGTAGCTGCCGAGCGCCACGCAGTGCGAGGTGCTGTTGCAGGACACCGATACCAGCGAGTCTTGCCTGCCGGTCCGCTGCCCGGTCCAGAAGGTGCCGTTCCAGTGCTCGGCCACGCTGCCGGCCGGGCCGCCGCTGCCCACTGCCTCGCAGTCAGCAGTACTGCCGCACCAGAGCGCGGTCCCCCCGGCGAAGGCGGCGGGCGGAGCCTGCGTGGTCCAGGAAAGGCCGTTGTACTCCAGCGTGGCTGCCCCGTTGATGGCGAGGCACGAAGTCGCGCTCGGGCAGCTGATACTGGTAATGCGCCCCACCGACGGGGTGGCGACCTGCGTCCAGGTGGCTCTGTTCCAGCGCTCGGAGTCGTTATTGCCGATCGCCAGGCAGTTACCCGGGGCATTGCAGGCGACGCCGTATACCGGAATGGACGGTGCGCCGATCAGGTGCCAGGCGCTGCCGTCGAAGGATTCGGCGATCGGCTTGCTCTTCCCGGCGACCGTGTCCGAGCCGACGGCGAGACAGTACTTCGCGCTGGCGCACCAGATGCTCGCCAGGCTCGCCGACGTAGCACCGGCCGGCCTCGGCGCGTTCATCGCCGCCCAGCCGGTGCCGTTCCACCTGATGACACCGTCGTTGCCCTTGACGTACGTAGCCTGGCCCACGGCGAAACAGATTCCGGTGCTCACGCACGCCACGCTGCGCAGCCCGCTGCCATACGGGGTAGACGTCGAATGCCAGGCCTTGCCATTCCACTGATCGGCGGCGCCGAGATTGCCGACCGCGAGGCAGTCGGCGGCCGAGGGACACGCGATGCCGTTCAGCGCCTGGCCCTTCGCAGGAACGGCCGCGTAGTTCCAAGACGTGCCGTTCCAGACCTGCGAGATCGGTACCTTCGCCTCGTCGGTGCCGACCGCCACGCAGTCGCTGGCCCCGGTGCAGGCGACCGACAGCAGCGAAGGGCTGGCCGGCGCCTGGACCGCGGCCGTCCGGGCGGAAGCACCGGGTGCCGAGTAACCGACAGCCAGCAGGCAGGCCGCGGCTGCCCCCGCGAACCACAGCTTGCGGCTGCGTGCCCATCGACTTGCTGTCATCTAGATCACCCTCCGGGCGTGGGCTAAGGAATCGGCAGAATGCAGACGCCTGCCGACGGCGTCCGGTTGTCATGGTCAGATAGTGTTCTTACTGCCAATCTTCGCGAAACCAACTCGCGCCGGTGTCGATAACTGAGGGGACCACAGGTGACCGAGCACAAGCCGCGCGACATCGACGTCTCGGCCCCGAATGTGGCCAGGATCTACGATTATCTTCTCGGCGGCAAGGACAACTTCGCGGTTGACCGCGAAGCCGCCGACCGGATGACGGCCGCGATGCCGTTCCTGCCGAAGGTCGCGCTGGCTAACCGGGTCTTCGTCCGCCGCGCGGTCAAGGTGCTGGCCGCCGACTACGGCATCCGCCAGTTCATCGACCTCGGCGCGGGCTTGCCGACCCAGCAGAGCGTGCACACGGTCGCCCAGGCGGTCACGGCCGACGCCCGCGTTGTCTACGTGGACAATGACCCGGTGGTATGCAGTCACGGACGGGCGCTGCTCGAGGGCGAGAACTCCGCGATGCTGGAAGGGGATCTGCTTAACCCGGGCGCGATCATCGACGATCCGGTCACCCGTTCGCTCATTGACTTCAGCGAACCGGTCGCGCTGCTGCTGGCAGCGGTGCTGCACTTCGTGCCGGACGAGCAGGACCCGCACGGAATCATCGCTAAATTCCGTGAGGTGATGGTGCCAGGAAGCGCTCTCGTCATCTCGCACGGAACGGAGGAGGATCCTGACGACCCCAGGGCGCGACTGTCGTCTCGTGTCTACCGGCAGGCCTCGGCCGCGCTGTCACTGCGCCCGCTCGATGAGGTGCGTGCCTTCTTCGACGGCTTCGAGATCATTGAGCCCGGCCTGATCCTCACCTCGCAATGGCGCGCCGACGGCACCGAGCCCACCGATGACCTACCCGACGCCATGCGCGGTGCCGTCGGCATCAGGTCCTAGCCGCCGCCTGATCCGGTCGTAGAAGCTCTCGCGCCGCAGGGCGTGTTCGAGATCGCTGACCGCGAGGCTCAGCGGATAAGGAATCTCCGCTTCGAGCTCGGCGATAGCCGCCTCGGTCGCCTGCCACTCAGCCGCTAGCAGCCCGGCGATCTGGCGCGTCTTCTCGGTCAGGGTGACCAGCTTGCTCCGGGCATCGGGGCCAGGCGAAGTCTCGACAAAACCAGCGTCGCGCATGGCGGCGACCTTCTGGCTTAGCGCGGAGTGCGTACGGTCCACCGCCTCGGCCAGTTCCGTGATCGTCATCGGGCCGCGTTCGTAGAGCGTGAGCAGCTCAAGCGCCCAGTTGTCCTTGAACCCGGTGACATGCGCGTCGGTGTAGACCCGGTTGATATCGGCGGCCATCGTGCCAAGAAGCCGCGACAGCGGCCACCACCGGCCGTGCTCAACCGGTCGCTGCGGCACAGGCCGCTGACCTTGCGGTCGCCTGGCTGGAGTTGGGCTGAACTCAGTCACGCTTCTAGTGTAATCTAACAGTGCTTATATAAGTGCTGTTACATTAGGAAGGTGTCGACGGTGGCGCGGATTTCCTGGCTCCTGGCCGACGTCAGCCCGTTGCGCGACTCGCCGGCGTTCAGGCGGCTCTGGGCCGGCACCACCTTGTCCTCGGTGGGCAGCGCGCTGACCAGGTTCGCGGTGATGCTCCAGGTCTACGACCTGACCAGGTCTTCCTTCGCGGTCGGCGCCATCGGGCTCGCCCAGCTTGTGCCCTTGCTGCTGATCGGGCTGCCTGGCGGTTCGCTCGCGGACAGGATGGACCGGCGCAAGCTCGTCCTCTACTGCTATTGGGGCCTGACATTGACCACGGCCGGGCTCGCGGCTCAGGCTTTCGCCGGTTCGCGGCAACTCTGGCTGCTCTACGTGCTCGTGACCGTCCAGGCCTGTATCAGCTCGGTCAGCGTGCCCGCCAGGCAGACCTTCGTTCCCCGGCTGCTGCCGCCGGGCAAGCTGCAGGCAGGACTGGCACTCAACCGGTTCAGCTTCCAGATCATGCTGATCGTCGGTCCCGCACTGGCGGGCCTGATCACCGCCGTGCCCGCGCTCGGGCTGCGCGGCTGCTACCTGATCGACGCCTTGAGCTTCGCCGCCAGCTTCTACGGCGTGGTGCGGATGCCACCTGAGGCTAAGGAGACCCGAGCGACCGCGCGGCCTGGATTCCGCTCCGTGTGGCAAGGCATCGCCTATATCGGCCGGACTCCGGTGCTGGCCGGAGCCTTCCTTGCCGACCTCAACGCGACCATTTTCGGTCTGCCCGTCGCGCTGTTCCCTGCCATCAACGCGGAGCGGTTCGGCGGCGATCCTCGTACCCTTGGCCTCTTCACCGCCGCGATCGGAGTCGGCGGCCTGGTCAGCGCGGCGTTCTCAGGACCGCTGAAACACCTGTCCAGGCAGGGCGGGGCGATGCTCGTCGCGGTCGCCGTCTGGGGAGCCGCGTTCGCCGGGTTCGCGGTAGCGACGAGCCTGTGGCTGACGCTGGTCATGCTGGCACTGGCCGGGGCCGCCGACACCTTCACCGTGGTGCTGCGCGGCACCATCGTGCAGACGACCACGCCGGACGAGTTTCGCGGCCGGGTGACCGCCGCTGACTTCGTCGTCGGGGCCGGCGGCGGCCAGCTCGGCAACGTGGAGGCGGGCGCGCTCGGCTCGCTGACCACACCGGTCATCAGCGCGCTATCTGGCGGCCTCGCCACCGTCGCGGTAGCGCTGATCATCGCCGTCGCCATGCCCGCCTTCAGCAGGTACCGGTTCGAGCCGAATGCCGCTGAGCCGCCGGCGGCCGCGAGCGAGCCGCTCGCCGCCGCTACCCAAACGTGAAGTCGTAGGCCTGAACGCCAGGACTCGCCTTGAGCAGTAGCTTCCCGGTCTTTGCCGTGGCCGTGTGGTACAGGGTGTACAGGCGCGGGTCGCCGCCGATGTGAATGGTCTGGACCGGCTTGCCGTTGACCGAGACGCTCAGCGTCCCTGAGCCGCCGAGCACCAGGTAGACGTCGCTGGCCAGGAAGTTCAGCTCAAGCTCGGCGTTCTCCCCGGCGGTGGCTTCCTGGGAGTGGTCGGTCCAGGTCCCGGACAGGGCAAAGCCGCCGAGCTGCAGCTGCGCGGGGAACTGGTAGGCCCGCGGAGCGTCCTTGAACACCGGCTTGCTCGTGACCAGGTACTGAAGCCGCTCGTAGCCGACGTAGGTTTCCGGGCTCAGCTCGCCGGTCGGAGTCTTGTTGGGCACGTCGGTCGGCGGCGGGAGCTTGAGACCTGGATGCGCGGCGACGAGCAGCTGCCTGATCAGGTCCTCGGTCGTGCCGTAGTCACCCTCACCGAAGTGCTCGTGCCGGACGTCGCCCTGAGCGCCGACCAGGTAGTCGGCCGGCCAGTACTCGTTGTCGTAGGCATCCCAGGTCCCGTAATCGTCATCGACGGCCACCGGGTAATGGACCCCGAGATCGGCCGACTGCGCCTTGACGTTGGAAACGACGTGCTCGAACTGGAACTCGGGCGTGTGCACGCCGACGACCTCGAACCCGTACTTGGCGTACCGGCTGTACCAGGCCTCGACGTGCGGCAGGGTCCGCTGGCAGTTAATGCAGGAGTAGGTCCAGAAGTCGACGAGCACGACCTTGCCCCGCAGCGACTTAATCGAAAGCGGCTTGCCGCCAGGGGTATTAAGCCAGGCCGTGATCCCGGCGAAGTTCGGTGCCGAGCCGCAGTTGATCAAGGTAGTCGCGTTGCTGTTACAGGAGGTGAGCTTGGTTTGCTTCGTGCCAGTGAGGCCGTTGAGTTCCTTGCGAACAGTCTTGCTGCCTTGCAGCGCACTCGAATAGCTGGGCACCACCTTCTGGAGCCCGTCGAACGCGTTGAACGCGATCGCCACGGCCATGACGACGAGCACCGCGCCGCCGACCTGCCTGACCAGCGGCGCCCGGCGCCGGAAGGCGCTGATCCGCCCGGAAAGCTGACTCCCCGCGATCGCGATCACCAGCAAGGGCACCGCGGTCCCGATAGCGAACCCGGCCGTCACGAAGACCGCCGTCACCCCGACCCGGTGCGTCGCCCCGACCACCGTGATCGCGGCCAGCACCGGTCCGGCACAAGGAACATAGAGCACCCCAAGCGCGAGCCCGAGTACGAACCCGCCGCCCCGGCCGCTCGGCCGGCGGGCACTGACCCGCGCGAACGGCCGCTCAAGCAGCAAGCCGAGCGGCGGAATCAGGTATCCGAGCCCGACGAGAACGAGCAGCGCGATCCCGGCATCCCGCAGCGAATCAGCGGGAAGATGCAGCAGCGAGATCACCTCGGACCCGGCGAGGATCAGCAAGCTAAAGCTGAGGATCAGCCCGCCGACCACCGCCAGCGGCCTAGCCAGCCGCCATCGCGGCTCGCCCCCACCGTCCGCGTCCGATGTCCCAGCCTCCGGCCTGGTCACTCCCGCCACAAGAACCACAGGAAGCACCGGCAAAATGCACGGTGAAATGCCGGCGAGGAACCCGGCGACAACACCCACGAACACCAGCCCGACCAATGCCCCAGCCTTCCCGTTAGCCCAGCCTCCGCACGGGGCCAACCCCGCCACACCTGATTCGTAGCCGATGCCACCCAGGTATTGGTCCGTTATCCAGCAATTGCGGAGCGCCTGGCCCGCGCCGCCGGGGGGCTCGCCGTTGCGGGCATTGCGGGGGTTCGGGGTGGTGTCGGATACGCTGGCCGGAGCGAAAAGGAGCAGGGAAATTGGACGACAGCTCAAGCCAGGCAGCTAACCGGCCGGTGCTTCAGCCGGGGCCTGATCATCCGATCAGTATCACCCCGACTGGATCGCGGGTCCTGGTGAGGGTTGGCGACGAGGTCGTCGCCGACTCGGCGAACGCCCTGACGTTGCAGGAGTCGAACTACCCGGCTGCTCAGTACGTGCCGCTCGCGGACGTGAATCCTGACTTGCTCCGCCCGAGCGATACGACGTCGTACTGCCCTTACAAGGGCGATTGTTCTTACTATTCGCTGGCCACGGCCGGCGGAGAGCTTACCGACGCCGTCTGGATTTACCGGGCGCCTTACCCCGCGGTCTCTGAAATTGCCGGGCACGTGGCGTTCTACCCGAACAAGGTCACGATCACCGTTAGCTGAGCCGCCAGCTCGTACCAGCGTCGGTCACGGTGCAGTAGCCGAGGCTGAGCTGGTTCGGGCCGGGCTGGTCGCCCTGGTCGGCCAGGCAAAACCCGGTACGCGGGTTGAGCAACTGCTCCGACGTCGCACCGTCAGGCAGCGGCTGCCATTGCTGGGCCGCGGTGCCCAGGCACGGTGCCGAGGTGACCAGTGCGCCGTTGACCGCCGGAAACGTCAGCGTCAGGCACTCGCCGTTACCGCGCAGCGTGCCGTCGGGCTCCGCGGTCCAGCTCGTCGCCCTTGACCCGGCGCATTCCCGCAAGCTCACCGGACCGGCCGGAGGGCCAGCCTCCGACCAGGAACTCGCGCACCAGCCGGGAATCGCCGAGGTGAGCGGTCCAGCCGGCCTGATCCAGCGCTGGGCGACCGCGCCGTCGCAGGATTGAAGCCTGGCCGCCAACCCGGCTGACCCGGCCAGGCAGGTTCCGGTGGAAAGGTTCACGAGTTCCCCGGATGATCCTGGCTGCCAATCTTGAAAGACGGTATCCGCGCAGGGCCGCAACGTGACCTGACCAGCGGTGCCCTTGACCGCCAGGCAGTCGCCGCCCCGGCTCAGGGCACCGTCAGGCTCGACCGTCCACCGCTCGCTTGGCACGGCGCGGCACTTAGCGGCGACCTTGACCGTCACTGTCCCCTTGCTGGTGAAGGCGGCCAGGCAGCCGCCCCCGGCCGCCGCGACCTCGCCACTGGGCGCGCCGCCGCCAGGCTTGCCCAACCACCCGCTGCACCCCGCACGGACCGATCGACAGGCCAGGCGGCAGCCCGGTCGCGCAACGTGAGCGTGCAGCCGGGCAGCGAGTCGGCCGCGCTGACCGTCAAAAGCACGGGACGGCCAGGAAGGCCCGACTGCGAGGGCGGGGCCGTCAGCTGCACCGGCCCGTGCACGTTCCAGCTAAAGCTATCGGTGACCGCTGACAATCCGGTTCCCGAGACAGTGACCGTGGCGGGGAAGGTACCCGGGGTCGCGGGCAGCGTCCCGGCGATAACGCCGGTCGCCGGGTCGATGCTGATCCCAGGGGGCAACCCGGTCGCGCTGTAGCTGAGCGCCGGACCGGTCGGGGCGCTCAAGGACCTGACCGGCACGCTGACGGCGGCACCGGCCGGGTCGCTGCGGCTCGCGGGCGCCGCCACCTCGAGCGCGGCCGGATTCAGCACGCTGACGTCGGTATCGTCCTTGCCTGCGATGCCCGGCACGGTCACGGCGCTGGTGTACTGCCAGTACGCCCAGGTCGGCCACCCGGCCGGCCGGTGCGGCGACGGCGTCCCGTTGTAGTAGATTAGCTGCCTTCCGTGGCCTTGACGAACGCGAACCGGTAACCCGCCGCGGCGACCTTGGTCCAGTCGATCACCGCGCCGCCGTCGTGCTGCCGCGACGACACGTTGACGCCGAGCGCGGTCCCGGCGACCAGCGGCCTGCTCGCCGGCAGCAGGCGCTCAAGCTCAGGCGAGTGAGTATCGCCGACGTTGAAGTGCCCGCTGGGGGGCGGCGCGGCCGGAACGAAGGCCGCCAGCAGCGGGACGAGCAACGTGATCGCCCCGCGCAGGCAAACACTGGCCGGGAGCGCGAGCGGCATCAAGTCTCCAGCCGGTCTGCGGTTACAGATCAGTTACAGCCAACAAGCACCGGGCGACGGCCAGCCTAGCCCGGCGCGGCTGGCCGCCATCCCGGTTTCGTTCAGGAGGTCGGAGTAGTCGCGGTTTCGTACAGGATGTTGCCTGAGCTGCGCGCCTTGTAGACGGCGTTAAGCGTTGTCCCCTGGTCGATGATCGCGGGTCCTGTGCTTGTCTCGGCGTCGTCGGGCAGGGTGGCCTGGCCTTTCCAGGTACTCGGGCCGAAGCTTGTTTCGCTGAAGTTCGGTACCTCGTTGAAGAACACCTTGTTCGTCGTTGCACCCTTCCAGGCCACGTACATGGTTCCGTTGGGCGCGGCACTCATGAAGTCAAGCGACGGCGCGGCGTTGGTGCCGGCGCTCGGCACCGTGCCGATGTTCTCGAATCCGAGGAAGCCAAGGATGCCGTACCCGATCGCGTTGCCTGAGGTGGTCCAGGCGACCGCGATCGGCGCCGCCGAGAGCCCGGTCCCCGTGAGGGAAGGACTGTCGCCGGTCGCGTTCTTGACGGCGGTCTGCTGGGTCGACCAGGTCGTGCCCGTGGTCGAGGTTAGGTAGATGTTGTCCGAGGTGTGACCCTTGTAGCCGAGCCAGAGCTGGCCGAAGGAAACGGTCGCGGAAGGAGTCGTGCTTGACTCGGCGGTCCACGATGAGCCCATGACCGTCTGGGTCGGCTGCCAGGTGGTGCCGACCAGGTCGGAGTACCTGATCTGGCCTGAGCTGTTGATCCAGAAGACCCACAGGTGGCCGTTGAACACCGTGATGGCGGGCGAGGCCGTGGTGGCGGGCGTTACCCCGGTGCCAGAGACGGTCCTGAGCTTGGGAAACCAGCCGGTGGTGTGAATGGCGTAAGTAGGAGGGCAGTTGCGGCATGCCGATAGAAGCGGTTCATGAGAACTCCAGGTTTCTGAGTGACTTCGGCTCCGCAGGGATGTGCCGATACTCGGTCAGGACCGTTACGGCGGCGTTACAGCGGGCCAGGCTGTTCCGCGCAACGAGTGAGACCCGCACGGGCGCGGATCTGCTCGCCGCGCAGGGCGAGATCGTTCGCGATCGTTAGTGCCTGCTCGAAACAAGACCTGGCCCGCTGGTCGTCGCCGACGGCCAGCAGCAGTTCCCCGGTGCCGTTGAGCACCCCGGCCTGCCCGTGCCTGACGCCAAGTTCAGTGAACAGGTCGAGCGCCTGGCGCAAGCTGACCTCCGCTCCCGGCAGGTCACCCGCCGCCAGCTGAACGGCGCCGAGTACCTGAAGCGACTCGGCCTCACCTGATCTGTGCCTAAGTCCACGGCCAAGCGCCAGGGCCTCGGTCAGGCTCGCGGTCGCCGCCTGGCGGTCGCCGATCGCGAGATACGCGGCACCGAGCCCGTTGAACGCGGTGACCTGGCCAGCGCGGTTGCCGAGGTCGCGGTGCAGGGTGAGCGCGCGGGAGTAGCTGGCGATCGCGGCGGCCGGGTTCCCGCCGGCGAGCTGGGCGGCACCAAGCCCGGCCAGCGCGGTCGCCTGGCCCAGCGGGTAACCGAGGTCGCGGGCTAGCCGTAGGGCCTGGGACTGGCTGGCTACCGCGATCTCAGGATCCGCTGTCGCCTGCTGGATGATGCCGAGGCCGAATAGCGCGGTCGCCTCGCCGATCCGGTTGCCGAGCTCTCGGTGCAGCCGCAGGGCCTGCCCGTGGCAGTCAGCCGCGGCGGCGAAGTCGCCGGTACTGCGAAGAACCTGGCCGAGCCGGTTGAGCGCGCTTGCCTCGCCGGCCAGGTTCCCGGCGCCCCGGTAGAGCCTCAGCGCCTCGTCGTGGCTGGCGGCTGCTTCCTCGTAGTCGCCGGTGGCCCTCTTCACGAGACCGAGTTCGTTGAGGGCACCGGCTTCGCCTGACCGGTTACCGAGCTTGCGGTAAAGCCGCAGCGCGGCCCCGTGAGCGGCGGTCGCGGCGGCGGTGTCGTTCAGGTCGAACCGCACGACGCCAAGCTCGTTCAGCGCGCTGGCCTGACCTGGTTCATCGCCAAGGTCACGGTAGATGTCGACGGCGCGGCTCAGGTTGGCCGCCGCTTCGGAATAGCTGCCGGTTACCTGTTGTATTTCGCCGATGTCGGTCCTGGCGCCAGCCTCGGCGAGCCGGTCGCCAAGATCGCGGGCAGCGGCGAGGGCGAGCTGGCTGAGGGCAAGCGCCTGGTCCCAGTAGCCGTAACCGCGCAGAAAGCCATGCAGGGCGGCCGCGATGACAACGGCGTGCGTGGTCTTCGCGTAGCTAGTCGCAGCGGCATGCAGGCCGAGACGCTCGGCTTCGAGCCAGGCTACCGCCTCCTCGCGATTGGTCAGGTCAGGCGCGCTGAGCGGCGCTTGACCTTCGGCGGCGACCGGGTCGCGCGGGCTCTTCCTGGCGAGGTACTGGCCGGCGGCCACGGCGCCGTGAGCATAGTAGCCGAGCAGCCGGCTGACGGCGGCGTCCGAATCGGCGACCGGGTCGGCGGCAGCTAGCGTGCTGGCGTGCTCGCGGATCAGGTCGTGCAGCCGGTACCTTTCCTGGCCAGGTTCGGCGATCAGGTGCTGGTCATACAGGTCCTCAAGCTGGCGCCGCGCCGTCATCACGTCAGTACCGTCGAGCGCCGCGGCCGCCAGCGGGCCGATCTCAGTGGCCGGGTGCAGGCCGAGCCGCCGGAACAGCCGTTGCTGGCTTGCGGTCAGGTCACGGTAAGAGAGGTCGAACGCTGCCGCCACCGACAGGTTCTCCACGTGCATGAACGTCAGCCGGTCCCGCGCCTTGGCCAGGTCAGCGGCCAGCCGGGCGTAGCTCCAGGCGGGGTGGTGGTAGAGCTGGCGGGCCAGCATCCCGATTGCCAGCGGCAGGTACCCGCACAGCCTGGTGATCTCGCTGATGCTCGCGTCTTCTGGCTCGGTGTCCGGCAGGCCAGCGAGCCGGATCAGCAGCTCAGCGGCTTCGGCCGGGGGAAGGATGTCCAGGCTGATCGTGCGGGTGTCCTCGAGCGCGATGAGGTTGCTGCGGCTAGTGATCAGCACCAGGCTTCCGGCCGCGCCGGGCAGGAGCGGGCGTACCTGCTCATGCCCGGCCGCGTCATCGAGCACCAGGAGCAGCCGGGTCCTGGCCAGATGGTCGCGCCAGATCCTGCCCCTGGCCTGCAGACCAGGCGGGATCTCCTGAGCGCTGACCCCGGAGGTGAGCAGCAAGCTGGCTAGCGCCTCGGCCGGATCCACCGGTCCCTGAGCCGGGGAGTGCCCGTGCAACTGCAGGTAGATCTGCCCGTCGGGGAACCTGGAGGCCAGCCGGTGGGCGGCATGAACGGCGAAGGCAGTCTTGCCGACGCCTGCCATTCCCGTAATCGTCCAGACCCCGGCGACCGCGTCCCGCTCGGCGCCAGCGACCGCTTCGAGCAGGACCTTGAGCTCGGCCTGCCGACCGGTAAAGCTGGCCACATCGCGGGGCAACGTCCTCGTCGCGGCGGCCACGCTGTCCGCCGCCGGCCCGCCAAGTGGCAGGCCGGCGGCGGCGGCTTCGAATGCGTTCCTGGCCTCGCCGGTCAGCTCGAGCGCGTCGGCGAGCAACCTGGCGGTGTCCCGGCGGGCGGTGAGGTTGACGGCCCGTTCGAGGTCACTCACCGACCTCGGTACTCAGCCCCGCGGCCGTAGCCAGCTGTTCCTGCGTGAGCCTCGCCTCGGTCCGAAGCCGCCTGAGCAGCACAGCGAAACTATTCGCCGTCTGCTGGGGCACGTTGCCGCTTTCTCCCGCCGTATACCTGCCTATCCAGATTGTAGAAGCCGAAGGGATTAGGGCTGTCCCTAGCCGCAGGCCCAGCGTTGTCCCGGAGCAGAGGCCAGAACACCAGCTCAGGGACAGCGCTGGGCCTCAGCGCCCGGTTACCAGGCGATGAGGGGAGCGCCAGGGACCGGATAAGTTGGCAGCTTCCACGGGCTCGGCAGCTTGGTGAGCCGGCCGTTGCTGACCTCGAACTCGGCGGCGTCGCCGCAGGCGAGCAGCAGGCGGGCGCCGGAAGCGTCGGTCCAGAGCGGGCCGCAGTACTGCGCCGGGTCCCGCACCGGCTCAGTCATCAGGCGCAGTCCCTTGCCGGTGCGCGCGGAGAACTCGCCGATCACTTCCGACGAGCCTTTGAAGAGCGTAGTCAGTACGAGCGACCCGTCGGGCGTGACCTCAGGATTCCCCGCGCCGTGATATCCCTTGACGCCGGCCGAAGGGCCGATCAGCCGTCGCGGCGTGCTTCCCGGCGAGGTCGCCTTGGGGATGATCCAGATCCCTGACCGCGTGCCGCTCCACTCGTAGGACAACGCGCCCGCAGTGGTCAGGGACAGCGACTGCGGGTAGCCGTCACCAGGCCGGAACTTCGCGATCACGTGGCCCGTGGCCCGGGTTTCGGGCTCGGGGTAATGGCAGGGCTGATGTGACGGGGGGCTGACGCTCCGCTCAGCACGATCGCCGCGGCGACCCCGGCTGCGGCCACCGCTATTGCACCAGCTAGTTGCATTGTTCTCCTCCTTGTTATTCGGTTTTTCCTGCGCCTGATTACCGAGATGTCCGGTGGTACCGCTTCCTCGATCGGCCTGGCCCAGGCGGCGAACTGGGCCCGCAGTTTCCCTATCGCCCATCGCGCACCGCCTCAGGCGGCCGGACGAGTTCCCGTTCGAGCCGACGCCGGCCGGCCGCGAGCCTCGCCTTAACGGTCCCTTCTGGCAGGCCGCGGTCAACGGCGATCTGCTCGACCGACAGATCAGCGAGGTAATAAAGGACGAGAACCTCGCGCTGAGCAAGCGGCAGCCGCTTCAGCGCCTGGCCAAGGTCGGTAAACCTGAGGGCATCCTCAGGCGCCGCCGCTGGTACCTGACGCTGCGCGGACAGTCTGGCCCCTACTTTGATTGCCCGCCGCAGCCGACGCCCTGAGTCGGTCGCGATCCGCAGCGCGACTCGCCGAGAAAGTGAACCCGTGGTAAGCCGCCCGGCCGCCGGGACTTACCACGTTTTCACTAAAAAAATATCGGCGTAAACCACGTATAACGATCCGCGGGCGCTAGGTAAAACGTGGTAAGCCGCCGGACTAAGGCGGCTTACCACGGGTTCACTTTCCGGACTCACTCAAACCGTCCATATCGCCCGGCCGCCCGGCATGCGCAGGCATGGCCGACACCGACTCCACGGACCGACCGTCGTTCGTCACTCCCACGGAAACGCACCCATGTCCCATGGTTGTCGTTGGCCGGCCTGTGGCTACCGCATCGATGTCCCATGGAAGCGGTGCTGACCGCAACGCTGGGCCATCGTTGTCGTTGCCGGGTCCCGGCGAACAACAACGGAGGGACATCGTTGCTGTCCATCACGGCCAGTTGCGGCAAATGCCCGGAAGGCCGGAATGACCGGGCCGGGGCTAGGCCGGGGCCGGGGCCGGGGCTAGGCCGGGGCCGGGGCCGGGGCTAGGCCGGGGCTAGGCCAGCTGACTGATGTCTCTTGACGCGCCGGTTGCGGCGGAGGTCACCATGGCGGCGTACAACTGGAGGGCGGCGCTGACCGGGCGGTCCCTGTCGGCCGGGCGGTAACCATGGCCGCTGGTCAGGGCGGTACGGCGGGACTGGAGTTCCTCCTCGGATACCTCGACGCTTAGGGTGCGTTTTGGAATATCGATGTTTATCTTGTCACCATCAGCCACGAGCGCGATGACGCCGCCGGCGGCCGCTTCCGGGGCGATGTGGCAGATGGACAGGCCGGACGTGCCGCCCGAGAACCGGCCATCAGTGACCAGCGCGCAGGCGCGGCCGAGGCCGCGGCCCTTGAGGAAGCTGGTGGGGTAGAGCATTTCCTGCATGCCGGGGCCGCCCTTCGGGCCCTCGTACCTGATCACGACCACGTCGCCGGCTTTGACCGCGTCGGCGAGAATGCCCGCGACGGCGTCTTCCTGGCTCTCGAACACTCGCGCCGTGCCGGTGAAACGCCACAGTTCCTCGGGCACGCCGGCCGTCTTCACGATCGCGCCTTCGGTGGCGAGGTTGCCGAACAGGACCGCGAGGCCGCCATCGGCTGAGTAGGCGTGCTCGATGTCCCTGATGCAGCCGGACACCCGGTCGGTGTCGAGCTCGGCCCAGCGGGCCGACTGCGAGTACGGCTTGATGGTGCGGATTCCGCCGGGGGCGGCGTGGTAGAGCTCGACGGCGTCTGGGGTGACCGAGTCGGAGTCAAGGTCCCAGGCGTCGAGGAACTCGCCAAGCGAGGCGCTGTGGACGGTGCGCACGCCCCGGTTGAGCAGGCCGGCCCGGTCGAGTCGTCCGAGTATGGTCGGGATGCCGCCGGCCCGGTGCACGTCCTCGACGTGGTAGTCGCTGCTGGGGGCGACCTTGCAGAGGCAGGGCACTCGCCTTGACAGCTCGTCGATCTGCTTGAGCCCGAAGTCGATGTTCGCCTCGTGGGCGGCGGCGAGCAGGTGCAGGATCGTGTTTGTCGAGCCGCCCATGGCCACGTCGAGCGCCATCGCGTTCTCGAACGCGTCCCGGTTCGCGATCGACCTCGGCAGCGCCGACTCGTCGTCTTGCTCGTAGTACTGCCTGGTCAGGTCCACGATCACCCGGCCCGCCCGTTCGAAGAGCTCCCGTCGGGCGGTGTGCGTGGCCAGCGTGGTGCCGTTGCCTGGCAGGGCCAGGCCGATCGCCTCGGCGAGGCAGTTCATCGAGTTCGCGGTGAACATGCCTGAACAGGAACCGCAGGTCGGGCAAGCGGACTCCTCGATGTCGAGCAACTGTTCTTCGGAAACCTTCGAGTCCGCCGAGGCGATCATCGAGTCGATGAGGTCAAGCTTGCGCGGGGCCGTGCCAGGGGTGATCGCCGCGCCGAGCGGCTTGCCCGCTTCCATCGGGCCGCCGGAGACGAAAACCGTCGGGATGTTGAGCCGCATGGCCGCGATCAGCATCCCGGGGGTGATCTTGTCGCAGTTCGAGACGCAAATCATGGCGTCGGCGCAGTGCGCGTTGACCATGAACTCAACCGAGTCGGCGATCAGTTCCCGGCTGGGCAGCGAGTACAGCATGCCGCCGTGACCCATCGCGATGCCGTCGTCGACGGCGATCGTGTTGAACTCGCGCGGTACCGCGCCGGCTTCCTTGATGGCGGCGGCGATCACCTCCCCGACCTGGCGCAGGTGCACGTGACCAGGCACGAACTCGGTGAAGCTGTTCGCGACCGCGATGATCGGCTTACCGATATCCTCGCGCGCGACGCCGGTCGCCCTGAGCAGGGCGCGGGCGCCGGCCATGTTCCTTCCGTGCGTGACCGTACGAGATCGCAACGCTGGCATCGGGAACCCCCAGGCAACTACAGCAACATCGGCAAGCTTTCACCGTACCGCCTCGCCGTGGAACTGGCCGGCGAGTCAGGATAGCGAGCGCCCGTTTTCGGATAGAACCTGAACATGACCACCGAACTCGTGCTGCTCGGAACGGCCGGAGCTCCCATGCCAGTCGCTGGCCGGGCGGGGATCTCGTCGGCACTGATCGTGGACGGCCGGACCTTCGTCATCGATTGCGGGCGGGGGTCACCGTCCGCCTTCGTCGAGCAGGGGCTTGACTTCAAGCGGCTCGAGGCGGTGTTCATCACCCACCTGCACGTCGACCACGTCGGCGACCTGCCAGGCCTGCTCCTCTACCCATGGGGCGTCCGCTGGTCGGACGACGGCCGCCCGCTCCCGCCGATCCGCGTCTACGGTCCTTCGCGGCCGCACGTGACGCCGACCGGAGCGGGCTCGTTCCGCCCGGTGACCACGATTAACACCGAACTGCCAGTTCCTGGGATCTCTGATCTCGTTGATCACATTCTGGCTGGTAACGCCTATCACCTGAACGTCATGCCGCTCGACGCCCTGATGCCAGACGCCGGGGAACTCGTGCGGGCCACCGATCTCCCCATCGCGGTGATGGCTGAAGGCGCTGTTCGGGTGCCTTCCGTGGTTTTCGAGGACGAGGCGGTCAAGGTGACCACAGTGCCGGTGATGCACGGCCGGGCGATGCCTGCCCTCGCCTACCGGTTCGATACGGCCGAAGGATCCGTGGTGTTCTCTGGCGACACGGCACCGAACGACAACCTCATCGCTCTGGCCGGCGGGGCCGACATCCTGGTGCATCAGGTCGCCGATCTCAGTTACCTCGAGCGGCACGGGTATGCCGGGGAGTCGCTTGAGCGGATGGGCGCGCTGCTTACCGACGTTGACGCCGTCGGCTCGGTGGCCGCGCGGGCCGGAGCCGGCGAGCTGATCCTGACTCACTACCTTCCGGCCGAGCCGGACGCTGTCAGTCCGCTTGAGTGGGCGGAGCGCGCGTCGGCCGGGTTCAGCGGGGTGACGACGGCTGGGTCCGACGGACTGCGCCGGGTGCTCCCGCTGGCTCAGGCCGGACCTTGACCGCGCTGGTCCGCCGCGAGTTCCTGACTGTCAGGGGCGAGGTCTTGCTGTACGCCTTGCTTCAGGCCGATGAAGGCGACGATCGCGGCGGCGGCCATGATTCCGGCCATAATGTAGAAAACCGTCTGCGTCGCGTCGGCGAAGCCGAGCCTGAAGAAGTGCGGTATTGACCCGACCCCGCCGTTGCCGTTACCGCCACCTCCGGTGAGCTGGGCGAGCCTGGCCGCGGTGGCATGGGCTTGCGGACTGGGCACATGCCGATCAAGGAAGTAGGTCGTGAGCCGCGTGCGCAGCACGGTAACCAGGATGGTGCCGAGGACGGCGATGCCAAGGCTGGCGGCGTAGTTACGCACCGTCTGAGTGATGCCGGTCGCTTCCCCGTACGACAGGCGGCTGGCCCGGTTGACGGCGTCGGTGCTCGCCGGGCCGAGCATGAAGCCCATTCCCGCGCCCGCGAGGATGATGTACCACTGCTGGGCGCTGAAGTTCAGGCTGGTGACGTTGCCGGCCCAGAGCCAGAACCCGACCGCGCCAAGCGCGCAGCCAAGTACTACCGGGCGCTTGGCTCCGGCCCGGTCGAGCATCCGGCCGCCGAGCTGGGAGGCGATCACGAAACCGATGAAGAAGTAAAGCAGGATGATCCCGGCCTGCGAGGACGACTTCCCCAGCGAGATCTGCGCGTACTCACTGCCGAAGAAGAAGACAGGAATGAAGCAGAGATTCGTGATGCCGAGCACCAGGTTCTCGACGAAGAACGGGCGGATGCGGAAGATGCTCACCTTCATCAGGGGCGACTCGGTCCGCATTTCCACGAAGTAGAAGACGACGAGCAGCGCGAGCCCGGCGACGATGCACAAAGCGATCGCCGGGTTGCGCCAGCCCCAGATCGTCGACTGCTGGAAGCCGAAGACGCTCAGGGCGATCCCGGCCGCGATCAGCGTCAGGCCCCGGTAGTCCATCTTGGCCCGCTGATGCTCGGTTACCGGGCGCGCGATGAAGATCAGCACAAGGGCGATCAGGGCCACGGGGATGTTCACCCAGAAGATCGCCCGCCAAGTCCACTGGGTCAGGTAGCCGCCGAGAACGGGGCCGATCGCGGTCAGGCCGCCGGCGATGCCGAAGAACAGCGCCAGCGCCCGGCCGCGCTCGCGAAGCGCGAACGTCTGCACCACGATGGCGAGGGCAGCAGGAAACATGATGGCGCCACCCGCTCCCTGGATGACGCGGAAGAACACGATCCACGCCTCGGCGAGGCTGCCCTTCGGCGTGGCCCCGCAAAGGGCCGAGGCGGCGGCGAAGACGACCACGCCGATCGTGACCATCTTCCTGTGCCCGACCGTGTCAGCGAGCCGGCCGCCGAACGCGAAGAGCGCCGCCAGGGACAGCAGGTAGGCGTTAACCGCCCACTGGACACCGGTCGTGCTCAGCCCGAGCTCCTTCTGGATCTCAGGCACGGCGATCGACACGATCGTCTGGTCGATGAACGTCATCGAGACCGCGAAGATCATTCCGGCCAGGATCAGACTGCGCGATCTTCCGCCAACAGCGCTGGTCGCTGCCATGAACCCTCCTATGACTCGCGCGGGAGCACTGACAACCGCCCGGCACCGGACGCACTGAATTTTCTCAGCAACTGGCATTGATGATCAAGGTGACCCGGCCGGGTGACCTTTTGCCGTGATATTGGCCGGACATCCGACCTTGCCAGTCCGGCGGGAATGGCGGTCTCCGATAGGATTACCGCTGGATTGGGTGCGAACTAATTGCGTACCCCTTGGTTCCAATGGGGGCGTGGATCGGATGGCTGGAGGCTTTCCGCAGGCAGCCGGAGTCTTCCGGCCCGGCTCGAAGGTCGGCGATTACCTGCTTGAGGAGCAGGTCGGCCAGGGTGGCATGGCTGTCGTCTTCCGTGCCCTCGATGAGCGGCTTAACCGCCAGGTCGCGCTGAAGATCCTCGCGCCCGCGCTGGCCGGGGACGAAGCTTTCCGGCAGCGGTTCATCAGGGAATCAAGGACGGCGGCGGCGGTTGACGACCCGCACATCATCCCGGTGTTCGAGGCGGGCGAAAAGGACGGCGTCCTGTTCATCGCGATGCGGTACGTGGGCGGCGGTGACGTGCGGACGCTGATCAACGGCGAAAGCCCGCTCGACGCGGCTAGGGTCGCGGCGATCGTGTCGCCGGTCGCGTCCGCGCTGGACGCCGCGCACGCGGCCGGCCTGGTTCACAGGGACGTGAAACCGGCGAACATGCTGCTTGACACGCGTCCTGGGCGGCCGGAGCACGTCTACCTGTCTGACTTCGGGCTGAGCAAGACGGCGCTCGGAACAACGGAGCTGACCAGCGCCGGACAGGTACTCGGCACGGTGCATTACGCCGCTCCCGAGCAACTCGCCGGCAAGCCGGTTGACGGCCGGGCCGATCAGTACGCGCTCGGCTGCACCGCCTTCGAGATCCTGAGCGGCGAGCCGCCGTTCAGCCGGGACCAGCCGCTCGCGGTCGTCTACGCCCACCTGTCCGAACCACCGCCTAGGCTCTCGGCCAAGCGGCCTGGACTGCCTGGTGCGCTCGATGCGATATTCGCCCGCGCGCTGGCCAAGGAGCCGAACGAGCGTTACGGCAGCTGCACGGAGTTCGCCAAGGCGCTGCGGCAGGCCTCGGGGCTGGCCCCGTACGGCACTGGCCCGTCGCCGGCCCATCCGGTCACCGAGGTCGTCCCGGCAGGCGCGGTGAGCGGGCCGACCGATCAGCCGCTTCAGGCCGACCCGAGCCTTCCCGGCCCCGGCCCTTACGCCGCACCGGGGCAGTACGCCTCCCCCGGCCCTTACGCCGCACCGGGGCAGTACGCCTCCCCCGGCCCTTACGCGGCCCAGGGCCAGTACGCGCCAGGCGGCCAGGTTGCGGCGCCGCCGTACATCCCCGGTCTTTACCCGTCCGGCGCCCAGCCGCCCGGCGCCCAGCCGCCCGGCCAGTACGGGCCACCGCCTCCGGTGCAGTACAACCCTGGCCGCGAACGACGCTGGCCCGCCATCGTAGTTTCCGCCGCCATCCTCGTCGTGGCCTGCGCCGTCGCTTACGCGGTCATCGCCCTGCCCGGCCACTCCCAGGCGACCTCGAACCGCTCCCCGAGCACCGGGGCGTCCGGCGGCGGGTCCCCTCAGTCGCACGGCTCGGCGCACCCGAGCACCGGCACCGGCTCATCCTCGACCCAGTCGACCCAACCCCAGTCGCCGCCCCAGGCCTGGACCACTTACACCGACCCGAGCGGCTTCTCAGTCAAGCTGCCGCCCGGCTGGTTCGAGACCTCGGCGGACCGGTCTGGTCCCTATCCAGTCGTCAACTTCGGCGATCCCGCCGGGTACACCTTGCTAGTCTCCTGGAGCCGTAAGACCGGCACGACCGCGCTCCCTGACCTTCAGGACCAAGTACCGGGGGAAGAGCAGGCATATCCGTCTTATCATCTTATCCGGCTTGAGAACGTGCCCTACCGGAGCTACAACGCGGCCGTCTGGGAATTCACCGAAGTCCAGGACGGCGAGCTCATTCACATCAACGACTGGAACTTCGTCGCGATACCCGGCGTGCTGGGTTACGCCATCGAACTCAAGGGTCCGCAGTCCGACTGGACCGCCATCTACGACAGCACCTGGAACGGAGTACTGACCAGCTTCAAGCCGGCCAGCTAGAAGCAGCCGGCATCGCGACGCCCGGGCCGCGCAGATCGCCTGCGACCCCACTTCGAAGGACCCGCACCCTGGCCGCCGCTTTACCGCATCGCTGGGCCATCGATGCGGTTCGGCGAGCCGGGCGAACGACATCGATGGCCCAGCGATGCTGTTTCCGCAACATCCATGGCCCATCGTTGTCGTTGCCAGGGCCTGGCGAACAACAACCGTGGGCCATCGTTGCTGCCCTTCCTGGCCAGTTGCGCTAAATGCCCGGAATGCCGGAAAGCTGGGGGTGGGGCCGGGCCGGCCACCCCCGGCTAGGCGGCTCCTTCGGCTAGGGCTGCTAGGAGGTCGTTGAGGCCGGTGACGAAGGCGGCCGGGTCGTCGAGCCTGGCGCCGAGCGTGAGCACGGCCTGGTGGTAGAGCACGTTGGCCCAGTCGGCGAACCTCGGGTCTTCCGGGTTCTCGTTAAGCCTCGCGACGAGGGGATGCGCGGGGTTGATCTCGAGCACCGGCTGGGCGGGCAGGCCGGTTCCTGACTGGCGGCTCGCCATCGCGAATCCGAAGTCGGGACCGCTGCCCACTATGCAGGCCGGGGACGTGGTCAGGCGGCTGCTGACCCGTACATCCTGCACTTTGCCGCCGAGTGAGTCCTTGAGCCTGGCCGTCAGGCCCGCGAAGTCGGTGTCGGCCTGCTTCTTCGCCTCCTGCTCGGCTTCGTCCGCCAGGTCGCCGAGGTCATTGTCGCCCTGGGCCGCTGATTGGAGCTGCTTGCCTTCGAACTCCGGCAGGCTGGTCGCCAGCCAGTTGTCGATTTCCTCTCCGAGCAGCAGTACCTCGATGCCTTTTTGCCGGAAAATCTCAAGGTGCGGGCTGCTTGCCGCCAACTCGGCCGTGGGCGCCAGGAGATAGTAAATCTTGTCCTGGCCTTCCTTCATCCGCGCCACGTAGTCGGCCAGCGCTACGTCGTCACCGGTCCCGGCGGACGCGGTTGACCTGAACCGCAGCAGGCGGGCGATCGCGTCCTTGTTCCCGTAGTCCTCGACGACGCCTTCCTTGAGCACCGCGCCGAACTCTTTCCAGAACGCGGCGTACTTTTCCCCGTCCTTCTCGGCGGTGTCCTTGAGCAGACGGAGCACGGTCTTGACCGCCTGGTTCTGGATGCTGGCCACGACCTGGCTGCTCTGGAGCAGCTCGCGGGACACGTTGAGCGGCAGGTCGGCAGAGTCGAGCACGCCACGCACGAACCGCAGGTACCTCGGCAGCAACTGGCCGTCGTCCTCCATGATGAACACGCGCCTGACGTGCAGCCTGACGCCATGGCGCGACCGCGCGAGCCACAGGTCGTACGGAGCGTGGGACGGGATGAACAGCAGCAGGGTGTACTCGTACCTGCCTTCGATCTTGCGGTGGACGTAGGCGAGCGGGTCGGTGTAGTCGCTGGCGATGTGCCGGTAGAACTCGTAGTAGTCCTGCTCGGTGATCTCGCTCTGCGGCCTGGCCCAGAGCGCGGACGCCTGGTTGACGGTGGTGAGTTCCCCGGCGTCGTCGCCTTCGGCGGGCATCAGGATGGGGACGCTGATGTGGTCGGAGTACTTCTCGATGATCGACCTGAGCCGGTGCCCGCTCAGCAGTTCCTTGTCCTCATCGCGCAGGTGCAACTCGATCGTCGTGCCGCGCCCTGAGCGCTCGGCCGGCTGGAGCGTGTACTCACCGCGGGCGTCAGATTCCCAGCGGACGGCGTCACCCTCGGGGAGCCCGGCCCGCAAGGTGGTCACGGTCACCCGGTCGGCCACGATGAAGGCCGAGTAGAAGCCGACGCCGAATTCCCCGATCAGGTTCGCGTCCTTGCGCTGGTCACCGGTCAGCGCCTTCAGGAATTCGCGAGTGCCTGACTTCGCGATCGTGCCGAGGTTGTCGATGACCTCCGCCCTGCTCATCCCGATGCCGTTGTCGGAGACGCTGACCGTGCCCGCGTCAGGATCGAAACTGACCACGATCCGCAAAGGCCCCTCATCCTCGGGCACCTCGGCGCTAGCCGAGTTCTCGAGACTCAGCTTCTCCAGACGCAGCCGGTCAATGGCGTCGGAGGCATTCGAGATCAGCTCCCGGAGGAAGATCTCCTTGTTGCTGTAAAGCGAATGGATCATCAGGTCCAGGATCTGGACCACCTCGGCCTGGAAACTAAAGCTCTCCAGTTCGGTATCCGCAGGCTCGGTCATGCTTAGCTCCATACCTCCGCGCTTTTCTCCTGCCCCCGTTTCCGCCTACGACTGTAGCTCGTTACCGCTAAAGCTTGGGCCAGCGGCTCCCGGCGACGGATGAGGACCATCGCCGGGTGCCAGCCCTTCCCCTACTTGGTACGCAGCGAGCACAGGGCGTAGGCCGTGACGGTCATGATGTCGTGGCCGGGCAGATCAATGGCCACGCCTGAGCCGGTCCAGATCCGCTTGCTGCTCGGGTAGTTCGAGCCGAGCACGGTGACCGCGTTCGCGCCGAAATGCAAGACCTTGACGCCACCGCCGAGCAGTTCGGTGCCCGCCGGGCACTTGGCGGTCGCGGTGACTGTCACCCCGGTAGCCGGGCCGATGCGCTTGACCTTCTTGCCGATGACGCGGATGCTGCCGGCCGGGCCGGGGTTACCTTGCTTGCCCGCCGGACCCTGCTTGCCGGCCGCGCCCTGCTTGCCGGCGGGACCCTGCTTGCCGGCGGGACCCTGCTTCCCGTCAGCACCCGCAGGACCAGCCGGGCCGGCGGGACCAGCGGGACCCTGGGCGCCAGCCGGACCTTCCGCGCCATCTTGGCCCGGCGGGCCGGCCGGACCCTGGCCGCCGGCCGGACCTTGCGGACCGGCTGGGCCCTGCGGTCCGGGCGGCCCGCATACTGGGCTCCCGGAGTCGGCCGTATAGGTATTGCCGTTCAGGGTCCACTGAAGTGTTGAATTAGCAGGAAAGAGCGTGGAAAAGGCGAAATCATTCTCACCGGACGCGAAGTTCGTGGGCTGGCCCCGGTCAGCGGGGTCGGGGGAAAACGAGTTTCCTGTCCCAACAGGAATCGATTCCGCCGCGCCAGGATTGTCGTAACCCCACCAGGCCACCCACCCTTGCGCGGTGACCTGAATGCAGTTCAGCACTCCGGTCAGGTTGTCCGCCTGAGCCGGGGCGACCCCGCCGGCCATGGCTCCGGCCACGCCCGCGGTCACGACCACCCCCGCGGCCATTCGCTTCGAGTGCTGCCGCCACCCGCTGGCGGCTCGCGCCATCCGCGCTCCGAATCGGCACTGAACGTTCATGTACGGCCCCCAGTATCGAGGTAGAAAAATTGTGATCCGACAGATAGATACCGGATTAGCAGCTATCGATGCGCCGTAACTCAACTTATTTCTGCTTTCTCCGCCAAACTAACGCTTCGCGAGGCTCACCTGCCGAACCGTGTCCGGCCGGCCCGACGGCCCGGTTAATACCGTTGCCCGCAGCGGCATCCCCCCGTACGATGTGCGCGGCCGGTAGAACGGCCACGGCAGCTATCGACCGAGGAGGCTAAATGCGGCAGGCGTGCATATCCATCGAGACGGCCTTTACGTCCTATCCGGAGGGTATGAACGCATGTCACGCAAGACGCTCAACTTGGGGATCCTGGCTCATGTAGACGCGGGCAAGACAACACTCACCGAGCGACTGCTCTACGCCGCCGGCGTCATCGATCGCCTTGGCAGCGTCGACGCCGGCACGACTCAGACCGACTCGCTGGCCCTCGAACGCCGGCGCGGGATCACGATCAAGTCAGCCGTGGCCTCATTTCCGCTCGGCGATGTCACCGTCAACCTGATCGACACGCCCGGCCACCCCGACTTCATCGCCGAGGTGGAGCGGGTGCTGAGCGTTCTCGACGGCGCGGTGCTGGTGATCTCGGCGGTCGAAGGCGTGCAGCCGCAAACGCAGATCCTGCTGCGCGCGCTGCGGAGGCTGCATATCCCGACCCTGCTTTTCATCAGCAAAATTGACCGGCCGGGTGCCCGCCCGGGCGGAGTGCTCGCCGAGATCGCAAGGCGGCTGAAAGTCGCTGTCGTCGCAATGGGCCGGGTAACCGCCGAGGGAACTGAAGACGCCGGCTTTACCTCCTGGGGCGAGGACGACGCCGACTTTGCCGCGCGCCTCGCCGAGTCGCTGGCCGAGCGGGATGAGGAGATGCTCGCGGCTTTCGTAGAGCAGGCCAGCGGGCTTTCCTACGCCAGGCTTCGCGCCGAACTAGCTGCTCAGGTAACGCGCGGCCAGGTACATCCGGTCTTTTTCGGCTCGGCGATCACCGGCGCGGGCATCGCCGAGCTGATGGCCGGTCTTACCGAATTGCTGCCAGCCACGGCCGGCGATCCTGACGACGAGATTTCCGGGCAGATCTTCAAAATTGAACGCAGGGACAACGGCCAGAAGCTCGCCTACGTCCGGATGTTCTCCGGCACCGTACGAGTGCGTGATCAGCTCAGCTTCGGGGCCGGCCTGACCGCCAGGGTGACTTCGCTGGCCGTGTTCGAGCGAGGCCAGGCCCGTCCGCAGCAGTCCGTCGTAGCTGGTCAGATAGCTAAACTCGGCGGCCTCGCCGAAGCGAAGATCGGCGACAGGATCGGGGTACCCGCCATCGGAGACGCCGGTCACGAGTTCCCGCCGCCGACGCTTGAGTCGGTCGTGATTCCCGCCGGGCCAAATGACAGGGAGCGGCTTAAGGCGGCGCTTGGCCAGATCGCCGAACAGGATCCGCTCATCAACGTACGGCAAGACGACGAGCGGCAAGAGCTTTACGTATCGCTCTACGGCGAAGTGCAGAAAGAGGTTATCCAGTCCACGCTGGCCGAAGATTTCGGTCTCGCGGTCACGTTCAGCGAAACGACGATGATCTGCGTAGAACGCCCAGCCGGGCGAGCAAGCGCGCTTGAGGTGCTCCAATCTGATGAGCATCCGTATTCCGCGACAATCGGTTTGCGCCTGGAGCGAGGACCAGCCGGCGCAGGAGTAGAATTCCGGCTTGAAGTAGATCCCCGATTGGTGCCGCTGTTCATTTATAAGACCAAAGCTGCCTTTATAGAGGCAATGACCCAGTACATAAAGAATACCCTGGAAGAAGGGCTATACGGCTGGCGGGTTACCGACTGCATCGTGACAATGGACGAATGCGGCTATTACGTAGGAGACGGCCCGGCTAAGCAAGTACTCGCCACGCCGAAAACCTCGGCCGCCGACTTCCGCAAGCTGACGCCGCTAGTGCTCACCGAAGCCCTGCGGCAGGCGGGCACCGTCGTCTGCGAGCCGATGGCCTCCGCGCACCTTGAGACTCCGGCCGGCAAAGTGGGCGCCGTGCTCTCCGCTCTGGCCAAGCTCGGCGCCGCGATCAAGACCCCAGCGCAGCGCGGCGAGTCAGCGATCATCGAAGCGACCCTGCCCTCGGCCTCCGTCCACCGGCTACAGGAACAATTGCCCGGCCTGACCAGCGGCGAAGGCGTATTGGAGACCACCTTCGGCGGCTACGAACCCGTCCGGGGCCGCTTTCCCGTCCGCTGAGACCCCCAAACCCGAACAAAACGGAATCCTCAGGTGGGCGGATCCCACGCTGAGGGTCGGGACCGAATCCGCACGGGCCGGTGCCGCCAGTCGGACGCGGGCCGAGGGGCAGGTGCCGACCACGCGATGCCCATGGTCGTCCCAAAGCGGTCATTTTACCTAACGCCAGCAACGGTGGCCCACCGATGCTGTTCCTGGCGGACGGGCAACCGCAACCATGGGACATAGATGTCGTGCGCGCAGCATCTATGTCCCATCGTTGTTGTTGGTCGCGACGGCAGTGCAGCAACGGTGGGCCACCGATGTTGTTGCTTGATCAGCTTGACTGGCCGGGTCATGGTTTCCTCCCTCTACCTGACAAGGTTCCGTAATCCACCCCGATCACGGGCGCGGAGGAGGCCACGAGGATTATTAACGCTAACAGCCTCAGCGAACCCGGCATATAACGCATACCCGGACCTCCTTTTCCTGGCCGCAGGCCCAGCGTTGTTCCGGAGCTGGCGCCAGGACCCCAGCTCAGGGACAACGCTGGGGTTACCGGAGCCGGGGCGGGCGAGCGGGGCGGGCCGTTCCAGCTCGCCAGCCAACCGGGGCATCTGTCAGTTGATTACGACACCGCGAGCGGGACTGCCATGCGAAGCTCGTGCTCCACGGGAAGAATCAGAGAATGAGCAAAGGTAACCGAATCCGCCGGGCCAGGCGCAATACCCGCCCCGGCGGCGCGAGCCGACCAGGCGGCCCGAGACCGCAGTCTGGCCCCTCGTCAGCGATTCCTGACGAACTGGATAATGACTGCCGGTTCGATGACCCAGATCCGGCCGACCGACGATCCTGGGCGGTACCGCCGGGTCACGGCACCTACCTGGGCATGGACGTCGACGCGCTCAACCCGCACGACGCGGCTGAGCTTCCGATCTTGATGGAGGCCATGCACCCGGATTTCGCCGAGGCACTCGAAACAGACGAGGACTCCGTTATCGATGGCGAGTCCTTCAACCCCCGGCTGCACGTCACCATCCACACTGCCGTCGCCACCCAGCTGCTGAACGACGACCCGCCGCAGACCTGGCTGACGGTTCAGCGGCTGGCCGGTCTCGGCTACGACTGGCACAACATCATGCACATGATCGGAGCATTGGTGACCGAAGACGTCTGGGAGACCCTAGCCAACAAGCGTCAGTTCGATCTGGCCGGTTACGTGCGGCGCCTGGACGAACTACCCGGCGACTGGCCGCCTCCTTCGGAACCCGACCGCTAGCGCACGCTCATCCCCTGAGGCCGCCTATAGCCCTGAGCAGTGTTCATGCGTCATGATTTCTTCCATCAAATGGCCTGGCCGGGAGAAACTCATGGGCACCCAAACTGTCGTGCCTGCCGCCGGGCGGCGACTGCGTCCCAAGGCGCGGAGCGCCGTAATACGGCTCGCCGAGGTCGCCTGCCCGCCGGAAGCCCGGTCGCTTGACCTGGCGGACGGTCTGGTCGCCGAGTTCGAGGCTCTGCTCGGGGCCGCCCCGGCCGGAGCGCGGTGGCTGATCAGGTACGGGCTGGCGGCCTTCGATCAGGGAGCGCGGCTGCGCCCGTCCTCGCGGGGGCGGCGGTTCGCCCGGCTGCCTGCCGAGCGGGCCGAGGCGTACTTCGCGGCGGTGCTGGCCGGCCGGTTCGGCGTCGTGCTCCAGCGCATCAAGGGGCTGGTCATCTTTTGCTACTACGAGCTGCCCCTGGTGAAGGAGCAGCTCGGGTACCGACCTGATCCTTACATCGCGGAGGTGTCCAGGCGGCGGCTGGTCTCTTACGGCGAGGAGATCCGCGCCGGTGAGCTGGCGGTATTGGAGGCGGACGGGCCATGACGCCGGCCTGGCCTCACCAGCAGAGCGACGTGACCGGAGACGTCGCCGTCGAATGCGGCGTCGTCGTGGTCGGATCAGGCGCGGGCGGGGCGATGACAGCGGCCGAGCTGGCCGGTGCCGGCCTTGATGTCGTGATCGTCGAGGAAGGCGGGTACCACCCGACCTCCTCGTTCAGCGCCGAGACCGGACGGGCGCTGCGAACTCTGTACCGTGATGCCGGCCTCGGCCTGGCGCTCGGCTCGCCGCCCGTCCTGTTCTCCGAGGGCCGCTGCGTAGGCGGGTCAACCGTCGTCAACGGGGGCATGTCCTGGCGCACGCCCGGCCGGGTGCTTCAGCGGTGGGCGGACGAAGACGGCATCGAAGGGATTTCAGAAGCCGATCTCGACCCGTACTTCGCGAAGATCGAGGGCCGGATCTCGGTGGCGCGGCAGGATCCTGAGACGATCGGCGAGGACATGCGGCTCCTGAAGGCCGGCGCCGACGCGAAGGGCTGGAAGATCATCCCCAACCTCCGCAACCAGCTGCACTGCGCCGGCACCAACAACTGCACCAACGGCTGCCCGACCGGGGCGAAGCGCTCCATGCTGGTGACCAGCATTCCTCGGGCGCTGGCCGGAGGTGCCCGGCTGTTCGCTGACTGCCGGATCGAGAAAATCACCAGGTCCCGCGCCGGAGTTACCGGCGTCGAAGGACGTTTCCTGCGTCCAGACGGCAGCCGCGGCCCGCGCCTTTCCGTCCGGGCCAGGGCTGTGGTCGTCGCCGGCGGCGCGGTGCAGACGCCGGCGCTGCTGGCTCGCTCCGGGCTGCGGTCGGCCTCTGGGCAGCTTGGCCGGAACCTGAGCCTGCATCCCAACGCGAAGGTAATCGCGTTCTTCGACGAGCCGGTCATCGGCTGGCAAGGCGTGCATCAGGCCTATCAGGTCCGTGAGTTCATCGACGAAGGCATCTTGCTGACCGCGGTCAACCTGCCGCCCTCGCTGATCGCGATGACGCTGCCCGGCTACGGCCGCGAACTTGGCGAGCTGATGGGTGCCTACAATCACATGATCACGGCCGGCTGCCTGATCGAGGATAGCGGCGTCGGCCGGGTGCGGAACGTGCCCGGTCTCGGCCCGCAGGTGACCTACCAGCTCACCGATGCCGACGCCAACCGCGTGCTTCGCGGCATCGGCCTGACCGCGGAGCTGATGTTCGCCGCCGGTGCCCGCCGGGTCCTCCTGCCATTCGGCGGCGCACCCGAGGTGCGGGACCCGGCCGGTCTCGCCTCGGTGCTTGCCCGTCCGGCGGCCGCGAAATCGATGGAGCTGTTCACCGTGCACCTGATGGGCACCGCGAGAATGAGCGCCGACCCCAAGCGCGGAGTCACCGACAGCTACGGCGCCTTCCACGGCGTACCTGGACTATTCGTCGCCGACGCCAGCTTGTTCCCGAGCCCGATCGGCGTGAACCCGATGGAAACGATTCTCGCACTGGCCGTAAGGAACGCCGAACGGCTGATCGAGGGAGGCATCTAGTGACTGTCGTGTCCGCCCGCTACACCGAACTCGCCGGCCTGTCTAAACGTGAACTCGGCGAGGTCTTCGCGGCCGGGACCGCACCTGACGTTTCCGCGCTGACCGGATTCGAGTTCCGTGGCTTTAACCAGCCGCGAGCCGCGGCGTTGCTCGGCATCCGCAAATTCATCAAGGCGTTCTACGTCGCCGAATCAGGACAGCCTTACGGGTGCAATACGCCGGTGTCCCAGAACGGCCTCGACGCCGAGTGGATCGCCCGGCCGGCTCCCGAGCGACCCAAGCGATACGCGTTCTTCCAGGTGTCGCCCGCCGATGCTGAAGCTTCTGACCAGCTCAGGCAGGGTGCGGTGCTGCTCGACTACTCCCGAGGCGGTAACCCGCCTTACGAAGTCGCCCGCATCCTGCGCGACTACCTCGTGCGGGTCGAACCTAGTTCGGACGAACTATTGCTCGGCAAGGCGTACTTCGTCGTAGCCGGAAAGCCGGTAGCGGACAGTTTCTTCCTGATCGAGCGCTATCGCCCGCTAGCCGACGCAACCGAACTCGCGAAGCGCCGCTAGCTTCAGGTCGCAACCGCATCTGTGGGACATCGTTGCTGTTCGGCCAGGTCGGCTGACCGCAACGGTGGCCCGTGGATGCGGTTGCCGCAGCATCGATGGCCCATCGTTGCGGTTGCCCGCCCCGGCAGAACAGCATCTATGGGACATCGTTGCGGGTCGCTGAGCTGAAATGCCCAGTTAACTGGAGCCGTCGGCCGACTCGCGCCCGCCCGTCGGCTCGTGCACCTGCGACCGGCGCCAGTTTGGAATTTCTTATGAACCTTCTGCCGGACTCAGCCTGTCCTTGAGGTGACACCCGACGAGCGATCCGGAGATACCAGTGGATGCTGATGGCGATGATTTCGCCAAGTTCGTCGACCAGCGCCAGCGGGCGCTGTTGCGGAGCGCCTGGCTGCTGACCGGTGACTGGGCGCTGGCTGAGGACCTGGTGCAGACCGCGCTGGCGCGGACCTGGCTGCGCTGGGCGCGGGTCAGGCGCCGCGACGATCCTGAGATCTACGTGCGCCGGGTCCTGGTGAGCACCTGGGTGAACTGGAGCCGGCGCAAATGGCGCGGCGAGCGGCCGCGCGAGGAGTTGCCGGACGGCCCGGCGCCCGGTGATCTCGCGGCGGAGGCAGTGGCCCGGGTCGCTGTGCGCGGTGCACTCGGGGCGCTAACCGACAGGCAGCGGGCCGTGCTCGTGCTGCGAGTCTTCGACGACCTGACCGAGGCGCAGACCGCGCAGATCCTCGGCTGCGCCATCGGCACCGTCAAGAGCACGATGTCGCAGGCCCTGGCCAGACTGCGGGCCGACCGCCGGCTAGCCGAGGTACCGGAAAGAGAGAAAAGGTGAGTGCCATGGACCGGAACCTACGTGACCTGCTCGACTTCGCCGTGGGCGAGCCCCCGCGCTGGGTGAGCCTGGAGGCCATCCGCCGCCGGGCGATCAGGCGCCGGGCGACCCAGACGGGCTTCGCCAGCCTCGCCGTCGTCGCCGTCGTCGCCGCCGGGCTGGCCGCGGGCCTGACGGGCGGGACGGTCAAGTCAGGCTCGCAGGCAGCCGGCGGTCAGCACCCGCCGGCCGGCCCGCCCCGTTACTACGTACTTGAGCAAGGCGGGCGAGACCCCATGCAGGTCCGCGCCACCGCGACCGGCAAGGTGACCGCGACGGTACCGCAGCCCAAAGGACTGAACTGCGGCGAGGGCAACGTCGGCTACGCGGCCACGGACAACGAGACCATCTTCACGCTCTGCAATCGGTGGAAAATGGTCTCGAAGATCACGACTATTGACACGTTCATCTACCGGTTCGGGATCAGTGCCGCCGGCAAGGTCACCGGATTCTCCCTGGTCAAGGGCAGCGAAATAAAAGGCACGCAGGGCAACGGCATCGCGGTGACGCCGGACGGCTCGGAAATAGCACTCGCGGTCACCAAGCCGCCGAAGTCCGGCCCCTTCTACACCAACACCGTCAGCGAAGGCATCTTCGTCATGAACACTAAGACCGGTCACCGGGCACTGTGGCGCACCGGTCCTTACGTACGCGGCGCGATTCAGTTCGCCTACGCCAGCAGCATGTCCTTCACCGCTGACGGAAAGGAACTCGTCGTCCAGGAATCCCGCTGCCACCGTACCCTTCACCAGGTCAACTGCAACGGCCAGTCGGAAGAGCAGGTCCGCGCCTATAGCCCAGCGGCCAACGGCGGCTCGCTGGAACAGGGCCAGGTGCTGGTCAACCGGAAGTCACTGAACAACGCATTCATCAGCCCCGACGGCGCCACGCTTGACGAGGAACTGGTCAGCTGCCCGAAGCACGGCACCTGCACCTTGACGGTGGAACGCCTGCCGCTCCGCAACCGTCATCCCGTCGTGCTTTACCAAACCCACACCGGCACTGCCTTCGAAGGTATCTTCGACCGGTTCATGGCTGTCGACCCTTCCGGCCGCTTCATCATCATCGACGCCAGCGAGGGCGCCAAAAACGTCAGGGTAAACGGCTGGATCCGCAACGGTCACCTGGTACTGCTCACCCCGTCCAACGGCAACGCCCCGATTTACGAAACCTGGTGACGAGCCCTGAGTGCCAGCGCACCCGGCCCTGCGTCTCTGAGGCTTCGCACCCGGCCTGACGCAGGGCCGCTGGCACTCAGCCAATAGCTCTCCTTCTCGGGTCCGAATGAACGCCAACCGGGCATCAAAGCCGACATCTCCGTAATATTATATCCTGTTCAGCCACCATTACTCATCATCCGATCAGAAGCAGACCGATTCAGGCAGCCTTGCGTGTATCATCGCCCCAGGTGACAGCATGACTCGCGGAGACATACACCCATTTGGCAATTCCAGTTAGCTGGAGCGGCGATGCTTGGCACTCGTCAGTCATCGCCGGGAACGGGCAGCTCGGCTATGCTCACTTCCCGGACGGGGACGCCAGGATTGTCGGGCACGAGCAGCGTCTTGACTTCAAAGGGTTCAAGCGACACCACCCCTACGTCACGGCCGACCGCCTCTCCGCCAAGTGTCAGGGTCAGCGGCTCGCCAGAGGGCTCGACTAGCCGTACGACTACCCCGTCGCCGGCCTCGGCGCGCTTGATCGCGCGCACTACAGGAACGCCGGCTGGCTCGACGGTCAGGAACCCGCCCCGCTGCGGCAATGATCCGCCGTGATAGGTGTCGGCGATCACCAGCGGCGGCCTGGCCTGCTCGGCCGCCTTGGCCACCAGCCCAGCCGCGCGCCAGTCCCCGGCGTGCGGGTGAATCCTGATCACGGCGTTGTGAGGGCCGGTGTCGGTGCAAGGGAAGTCGGCCTGGTCGTCGCTCCCCCACGCCCCGCCGTGGTCGGCGGCCAGCGGATTGCGCAGCACCGTCAGCCTGACCCTTTCCGGCGTCGCGTCGTAGCCGTGCAGGTGCCCCGTGGTCAGCCCGACGCCGAGGCCCGACGTCTCGCTGTAGCAGTCCAGCCACCCGAGCACCGGTTCCTCGGCTCCTGAAGGCTCGCGCCCGGCCAGGCCGTACGCCGCCCCGGCGACCGTGCGCACGTCAGGCCCGAGCCGCCACGGCAAGACGAGCTTCAGCACCGCCCGGGGACTCGACCAGTTTGCCCTGATGCGTAGTTCGGCGAACGGCAGATCTTTTTGCAGCCAAATATCTGCGGTAACTGCCGATTTTCCATAGCTGAACCGGGTACGGGCAACCCACCGCAACGGCCCGGCCTCCACGATCGTGGCGTCCTCAAAGCGCAGCGGAAGCACGTCGCCCTCGTAGTTGACCAGGCGGTGCGACCAGGTGTCGCTGTCGTCCACCCGCAACTCGAGCCTGATCCCGCCGTCGCCGAGCAGCTCCCGGCCGGTCGCAGTCTCCCGCAGGCTGACGATGGCGCCGGTCTCCGGATCGATCTCGGCCCGCAACTGGTCGCTCTCGATCACGGTGCCGCTCGCCTGCGGGCGGGGGTCAAGCTTCCGCCGGCCGCCCTGGAGCCAGAACACCTCGTAGCCGAGCGGCAGGAGCTCGGCGGTGAACAACGTGTGCGAGCTGTACAGGGTGACCTCGCCGGATGCGACCGCCTGGTGAGCGACCTCGCGCCCGGCGCTGTCGAGCACGCGTTCGGCGGGGCGGGTCGCGGTGACCGGCTGCAGCACCGCCCAGGGCAGCGGGTTGTACACGCAGAACGGCACTCCCCTGCCCTCGTCGCCTTTCCAGAAGGACCAGTGCCGCTCGACCGGCTCCCCCGTGTCCACCCGGTGCGCGAGCTGGTAAAGGGCGTTAGTGGTCACCTGGTCGGCGACCGTCTCGACGTGGCCGAACCTGGCCGCGATGGTCGGGTAAGCCCGGCTGCTCGCCGTGCCGGCCGCGATGTCGTGGAACTGGCAGAGCAGCAGCTCTTCCCAGGCCCGGCTCAGCTCGGGCTGGCGGGACGGCCGGGCGGCGAGCCGCGCGGCGATCAGGTCGATGCCCTCGGCGTCGAGCAGTGCCCCCTCGGCGTGGTCGTTGGCGGCCTTGACCCAGGCGCTGACCGAGTAGCAGCCGGGCGCGTGATGCTGGAGCTCCCCGGTGACCTCGGGCCGGTCGCCAGCGACCGCCGCGAAGTAAGCGCCAGGGTCGCTGTACCGGTGCGCCACCTTGACCAGGTCGACCTCCGCCAGCGTCGCCTTCGTGGGGCCGCCGCCGTGGTTGCCGACGCCGACGAACAGCATCAGCGGGGTACCCTCGACGGCCGCGAGTTCGGCCCCCTCGGCGAACAGCTTGCCGATGTCGGCCGGGTCCATCGTGGCGTAGTCGAAAGGTATCCGGTAGGCGGGCAGCGCCGTGCCGCTCAGGTCCCGCCAGGTAAACAGCTGTGCGGGCAGGTCCTTCTCTTCCACGCCCGGCCGCATGAAGACGTACCCCTCAAGCCCGGCCCTTGCCAGCAGTTGCGGCAGGCCGGCGTTGTGCCCGAAGGAGTCGACGTTGTAACCGATCGTCGCGGTCCGGCCAAAGGCCCGCTGGAAGTAACGCTGCCCGGCGAGCAGTTGCCGGCACATCGACTCGCCGGAAGGCAGGTTGCAGTCAGGCTCGATCCACATGCCGCCGGCCAGGTACCAGCGCCCGGCCTCGACCGCCGCCTTGATCCGCGCGAACAGCGCGGGATCGTGCTCTTCTATCCAGGCGTGGTACGCGGCCGAACTGGCCGTGAAGATGAGGTCATCGCTCTCGGCGAGCCGGTCGAGCGCCGAGGAGAACGTGGCCCAGACCTCGCCGAAGCCCTCCCGCCAGTCCCAGATCCAGACCGGATCCATGTGCGCGTTCGCGATGACGTGCAGTTCAGGCATGTGTTACCCCTTGATCGCCCCGGTTAGCGCGAATCCCTGCCCTAGCCACCGGGTGACGATCAGGTAGAGCGCGACCGGCGGCAGCGAGTAAAGCAGCGCGAACGCCGCGATCTCGCTGTAGTTGGTGTTGAACTGGCCGAAGTAGCTGAACATGGTCACCGAGGCGGGCGCGTTCTGGCTCTGCAGCAGGATGAACGGGATAAAGAACTCGCCCCAGGCGTTGACGAACGTGTAGACGGCGACGACGCACATGCCGGGCACGATGAGCGGCACCACGATCCGCAGCAGGGACCCCCAGCGCGACATCCCGTCGATCCAGGACGCTTCCTCAAGCTCGCGCGGCACCGCGTCGATGAAGCTGCACGCGATCCAGGTGCCGAACGGCAGCGCCGTCGCGGTCATGAACCAGACGGTCCAGAACTTGGAGTTGATCAGGTTAGCCGCGACGAAGAAGTCGTAGGTCGGGATGATGATCGCGATCACCGGCAGGCCGGTGAGGAACACCAGGATGTAAACGAAATAGCGCTGCGTCCGCGACCGGAAGCGGGACAGCGGGTAAGCGGCGAGCACCCCGATCACCGTAGTCGCCACCATGGTGCCGCCCGCCAGGTAGAGCGAGTTGCCAAGCGCGGAAAGGAAACCACCGCGGAGCACCTCACCGAAGTTGCCGAGCGTGAATGAGCCGCCACCGGACAGCTGCAGGGTCCCGTGCGCCTGGAACGCGACGACGACCAGCCACAGGAACGGCACGCAGAACAGCACCCCGATCAAGCTCACGATCACGGCCGGGAGCCGGCGGCTCAGTACCGTCATCGCGCCACCTGGAGCGCACCCTGACGACGCAGGATCCGGATGTAGGCGACCGCGAAGACTGCTCCGACGCCGAGCAGCACGACGGCGATAGCCGTGCCGTATGCCAATTGGAAGCTCACGAAGGCTTGCTGGTACATGAACACCGAAAGGACGGTCGAATCCGTGCCCGGCCCGCCCCCGGTCATCGCGAAAATGAGCGTGAAGTCGTTGAGCGTGCCTAGCGTGATCAGCACCAGGTCAACGAGGATCGTGGCCGACAGCATCGGCACGATGATCCTTGACAGCCGGCGCCAGGCGTTCGCGCCGTCGACCTCGGCCGCCTCGATCAGCTCAGTCGGTATGTCGCCGAGCGCGGCCGAGAACAGCAGGAAGGAAAAGGCCACGCCCCGCCAGGAATTGGCCAGGCTAACCGAGATCATCGGGTGGGAGATCAGCCACGTCTGGTACGGCAGCCCGACCCCGTGCAACGCTTGCTGGAGCGTGCCGCCGTCGCTGAGCAGCGTGAACCACATCCAGGCCGCGATGATCTCAGGTATTAGCCAGGACACGACCACGATCGACCCGACCGTCGCCCGGACCGGGTAGGGACAGCGCCGCATCAGGTAGGCGAGCACGAACCCGAACAGCGCCTGCCCGATATAGGCCGAGGCAACGAGGTAGTAGAGGCTGAGCAGGATCGAATGGACGAGCCCGCTGCCGGACGCGAACAGCTCCTTGTAGTTGGCGAGGCCGATGAACGAACTGTGCAGCGCGGTCGGCCCGGTGATCGCCTTGTTGGTGAGCGACAGCGCCAGCGTCCAGATGATCGGCCACCCGAGGAACGCGATCACGATGACGACGAGCGGCGCCGTCATCGTGATCGCGGTCACCCGCCGGTTGCCAAGCAAACCGGTAAGCACTGCTAGCTGCCCGCCTCCTCCGCGCTTGAGGCCCCGACGATCTGGGTCACCTTGGCCTTGTAGGCGGCCGCGGCCTGCGCCGCGGTCATCGAGCCGGACGAGACGTCACCGGTCAGAGCAGCGATCTCCGTGGAGATCTGGGTGTAGTCGGGCAGGTTAGGACGGTAGGTCGTGTACTGGAGCAGGCTTGACGCGAAGGTCAGCACCGGGTCTTCTGAATTGATCTTCGCCCAGGCCGGCTGGGTGGTGGCGTCGGTACGCGGCGGCAGGTTGCCATCGGTGGCGTCGAACTGCGCGATGTTGGCCGCGCTCGACAGGGTCTCGACCATGTCGAGTGCGAGGGACCGGTTCGGTGCCTTGGCCGGGATTGACCAGGCGAAGCCGCCTGACTCGTCGGTGAAACCTGCTCCGCCGCCGTTTTCCGTCGGCAACTTGGCCTCGCCGTAGTCGGTGAAGAAGCCTGGCCACGGCTTGGGGCCGCCGGGAACGAAGCTCGTCGACACCCAGCTGCCGTCGATGATCATGCCGAGCTTGTGCTGCGGCATGTCGGTGAGGTTGGCCGTCTCCGAGGCATTCGGGTTCGACCAGTCGGATTCCGGCTCCTCGTAGGGCTTCATGGCGGCCAGGAAGTTCCAGGTGGCGTCGAATCCGGGACCGCCGGCCTCCCACTTCTTGGTGGAGTCGTCGTAGATCCGGTCGTTGGTGCCGTTCAGGAAGACCTCGAACCCTCGGAACGAGGACGCCTCGCCAAGCGGCGTGCCGGTGTAGAGCCAGGCCGGGATCACGCCGCTGTCCCTCTGCTTGATCTGCTTGGCGGCGGCGATGATGTCGGCCCAGCTGCGTGGCTGCCAGGGTACGGCGATGCCCGCCTTCTTGAAAACGGTCTTGTCGTAGTAGATGACCTGGACGTCGGTGCTGTTCATGGCGCCGTAGATCTTGCCGTTGTAGGTGCTGATCGACTGCATGGCCTGCGGGAACGCCGACCAGCCCGACCAGGTCCCTAGTTCGGGAACCGGCTGGATGTAGCCGGCGCTGGCGTCGGCGCCGATCAGGAAGGAGTCCTCCATGACCACGTCAGGCGCGGTGCTGGCGCTGGATTCCGCCAGGTCAAGCTTGGTGTAGTAGGCGGATTCTGAGTCCGAGGTAATCGGGTCGGTGACTACCTTGACTCCGGGGTGAGCGGCTTCAAGCTGCTTGGCCGCGGCGTTGATCAGCTTCAGCGTCGCGTTCGTTCCTGGGGTGTCGAAGTTGGTCCAGTACTCGACGGTGATGGTCTTGCTGCCGCCGCTCGTTGACGTGCTGCTCGAACTGCCTCCGCACCCGGCTAGCAGGCCAGCTCCCACAATGCCGGTCAGGCCGAGTGCGAATAGCTTCCGCTGCCTCATCCCCTTCTCCATTCCATTTAGCCGATTACCCAGTTGAAGTTCGGTAGCTGCTCGGGCCGCTCGCCTGCCATCGCGACGGCGAGCCCCGACCACTCGCCAATGCGCTCGCCGAGCGCGGCGGGCTCGATCCGGCAGCAGGCGAGCGCCTCGGGCAGGGCCTCTTGCTCGAGCACCTCGCGCATGGGCTTTTCCAGCCGGTCCCGCTGCCTGGGGTAGATTCCGCCGAGCACGATCACGTCCGGGTTGAGCACGTCGATGAGCAGGGCAAGTCCGGTGCCGAGCTTGCGGCCGACCTCAGTCCAGAGTTCTCGTGCCTGCACGTCGCCGACGTCGGCGGCCTCCGCGGCTCGCTTGGCCGTGACCTCGCCGACCGCCTGCCAGTCCGCCGCCATCGCGCTCGGGGTGCCCTGCGCCACGGCGGACGCCGCCGTGGTCTGCGCCCAGCGCCCGATGCCTGAACCCGCGCAGAATCCCTCGAAGGAGCCCGCCTTGCCGTGCCCGGTCGGGCCGTCGGGCGCCAGCCGCCAGTGCCCGATCTCGCCGGCGAGGCCCCGCGCGCCCCGGTGCAGCCGGCCGTTCACGATCAGGCCGGCCCCGAGGCCGGTGCCGAGCGTGAGGAAAGCGCACGTATCCGCGCCCCGTCCGGCCCCCCAGGCCCATTCGGCCAAAGCGCCCGCGTTCGCGTCATTCATGAGCCTTGGCCGGACGCCGAACCGGCCGGCGAACGGCGTGACCACGTCGACGGCCCGCCAGGCGGGCAGGTTCGGCGGGGCCAGGACCAGGCCGCCTGGTTCGTCGAGCGGGCTTCCGCACACGATCCCGATGCCGTCGGGGACGGTGCCTTTCAGTTGCGCGGCCAGTTCGGCGGTGAGCCGGTCGAGCATCTCGGCCGGCCTGTCGAGCGTGGGCAGCGTTGAGCTATCCAGCCAGGTCAGCCGCTTATCGTCCAGCGTCGCGGTGGCGACGACGCACTTGGTGCCGCCGAGCGCGACGCAGGCCCAGGTGGTAAGCATCCGAACAGCTCCGCTTCGATCGCGAGGCAGAGCGCGTGGTAGATCGGCAGGTGGAACTCCTGGATCGCCGGAGTGTCAGCACCAGGCGCCTTGATGAGCACGTCGCACAGGCCGGGCAACTGTCCGCCGCCAGGCCCGGTGAAGCCGAGCGTCCGCAGGCCGAGCGCCCTGGCGGTGCGCAGGGCGTGGACCACGTTGGCCGAATTTCCTGAGGTACTCAACGCCCAGAGCAGGTCGCCTGGCCGGCCGTACGCGACGACCTGCTGGGCGAATACCAGGTCGGCCGCCTGATCATTGGCGATGGCGGTCAGCAGCGCCGACTGGCTGGCGAGGGAAAGCACGGGAAGCCCGCCGCGCAGCCCGGCCGCCAGGTGGCCGTCGTCGCCGGCGGCGGCGAGCGCACTGATGAGGTCGGAAGGCAGCGGCCGTGGCCGGGCGCACGGCTTGGCCAGCTCCCCGACAATGTGGTCGCTGTCGGCCGCGCTGCCTCCGTTCCCGCACACGAGGACCTGGCGGCCCGCGCCGAGCACGGCGGTGAGCAGGTCGAAGGCCACGCGGATCTCCTCGCTCGCGCTGGCCAGAGCCGGCCGTTCGGCGAGCAGGCGGCTCAGGATCTGGCCCGCCCCGGTCATTGCCCGCCTCGCGCGATGGCACGGGGGGATGGCAGCAGCCGGTCGAAGACGGTGCTCGCGGCGCCGACCGCGCCGGCGGCTTCGCCGAGCGCCGAGCACACGACGGTGACCTGGCTGACTCCGCGCCGCATCGGCCGGTCCCGCAGGGCCCGTTCCACCGGGCCGGTCAGCCACTGCGAGGCTTGCTGCAGGTGATGGCCGCCGAGAACGACGGTGTCGACGTCGAACAGGTTGATGGCGCCGGTGAGGGCCTGGGCGAGCAGTTCGCCGGCCCGGTCGAGCAGGGCGCCGAGCGCGGGCTCGTCCCTCGCGCGCTCGATAAGCTCGTCGAAGTCCGCGCCGAAGCCAGCCGCCGCGGCCTGGCGGCAGATCGCGGCGACCGAGGCCTCGGCCTCCAGGCAGCCGCACCCGCCGCAAGCGCAGGTCGCTCCGTCCGGCACCACCGGTACGTGACCGAACTCGACCGCGTTACCAGTAGTGCCGCGATAAGGCTCCAGGTCGAGCACGAGCCCGCCGCCGATGCCGACACCCCAGTGGCAGTAAAGGAAGTTCCGCCGCTCGTTGCGTGACTGCCAGGCTTCGCCAAGCGCCGCCGCCGTGGCCGCGTTCTCAAGGAAGACCGGGAGGTCCCAGTCGGCCGAGAACAGCGCCCGAGGCTCCGCGCCTTCCCAGTGCGGCAAGTTGGGCGGGTTGACCAGCCGCTGCTTCGCCAGCTCGATCGGGCCTGGCATGCCAAGGCCGATCGCGGGCAACCTCGTCGCCGGGCGCGCGTCAAGCTGGCTGGTCAGGCGGTGATAAAGGTCCTCGACGCGGCTGATCGTCTGCGCCGGCTCCTCGCCGGTCGGGTAGCGCACGACCTCGCTGGCCACCGGCGTGCCGCTCAGGTCGATCCAGGCACCGTCGATCCGGTCGCGCTCGATGTTGCAGCCGAAGGCGAGGGCGCCTCTGGGCCTGACCCGGACGCCGATCGGGTGCCGGCCGAGACCAGGCCTCGGTTCGGCCCCGGTCTCCTCGATCAGGCCCTGCTCGATCAGGCCCCTGATGATGTCGCCGACCGCCTGCGCGGACAGGCCGGTCACCCCGACCAGTGCGACCCGCGAGATCGCCTCGCCCTGCCTGATGAAGTGGAAGACCCGCCTGGCGTTCTCACGGCGAACGAGCTGCTGCGGTGACTCGTTCGTACCGGCGCTCATTCGTCCAGCTCCCAGGGCTTGACACTTACTTCCTCAAGTGGAGGAAATATATGTACCACGTTCCGTAGACCGACAGCTAGTGCTAAAACAGTCACCGGGAGCTTTTTTACACCTGACCCGGATGGGATGACGGCATGACTCGGCTACTGAGCGATCAGGACCGGCCTCACCTCTCTGGCCAGGAACGGGCCGTGCTGCTCGCCTACGCCTCGGGCCTGACGCTCAAGGCCGCGGCTCGCCATCTCGGCATCAGCCCGGACAGCCGGCGCTGCTCGATGACCAGGCAGCGATCTTCCACATACAGCAGGCCGGCGCCTTCCGCGATGGTCCGCGCCTCGGCCGCCGCGGGCCGCGCTACTTCACCAGGCAGCCAGTGCTCTGCCCGTTGCGGGGGAACGCCGCCGCGAGCGCGTGCGCGATGTCGTGGCCTCTGGCGATGTAGCCCTGGGAAGTGAAATGGATGCCGTCGCTGATGTACCAGCTACGGTGCACGACCGAGGCCCAGTCGTAGATCCGCAAGTTCGGGTACCTGGAGCAGGCGTGCTGCAGAGCCTCGTCCCAGAGTTGCATGTTCGCTTCGGCGTAAGGGCCGCCATCGACCAGTGACCGCACGTTGACCCAGAGGACCGGCTCGCCCCTGGTGACTTTCATCATCTCGGCGATCCTGGCGGCGCGGCTGACCGAAGAGCCGATCGATACGTTGGCCGTGTCGTTGGTGCCGAGCGCGATCACCCAGCAGCCCTGGTACCCGGAGCGGACCAGGTTCTCGGCGACCTGATAGCCGTTGATCTGACCGGGCAGTACCTCGACGATCGACCGGGCGCCCGAGATCTCATCGATGACGTGCTTGACCCCGACGTCGTGGTACTGGGCGGGCAGGCGCTTGGCGGCCTCGGGAATGTAGTCGCTCATGATCATGCCCTCGGACGTGGAATCGCCGATGTGCACGACCGACTTGCAGGAGGTAAGGACATGCGAGGTCGCGACCCCGGCCACCGCGATCGACGGCGTGACCCCTGTGATCACCGGCACCGCGCCCGGCCGGGGCTGCACCGAGACGACCGAAGGCGCGACGGCCACGGAAGGCCGCGCGAAACCGCTGGCGCTAGCCGGGCTGGACAACGGAACGAGGCCGGCCAGGCCGATGCCCGCCACGACGACCACTCCCGCCATGCTAGTCGCGGCGATCATCGCCCGGCTCCTCACGTAGGTACGCCATCCGCTCGACCTGACCTTAGCCAGTTGCCTGCCGATCGCGCCCCGGCGCACGGGCTCCTCGACGAACTTCCAGGACAGGGCGGCCAGTGCGATGCTCGCCGCGATCTGAAGCGCGGCGCGCGGCAGGTCTTCGGTGGCATTAGCCGGAGAGGAAAGCACGATGACCGGGTAATGCCACAGGTAGATGCCATAAGAACGGACGCCGAGCCAGCGCAGCGGCGCCCAGGCGAGCGCGCGGCCGATCAGGCTGCCCGGCACGGCGCCGGCGGCGAGAATCGCGGCCGTCGCCACAGAAAGCACTCCGAGCCCGCCCTTGTAGACGAACGGCGAGTACTGGCCGACCCGCGCGATCATGAAACCGACCACGATCAGCCCGGCCCAGGCCGCGATATCGACCACCCAGACCCGGCGCTTCAGCTTCGCCCCCTCCCGGCTCGGCCAGAGCATCGCCAGCGCGGCCCCGACGAGCAGGCCGCAGGCACGGGTGTCGGTACCCTCATACACGCGAGTCGGATCGAGGCCAGGGTGATACAAGGCCACCATCAAGATCGCCGACCCGGTCGCGAGCAGCACTGTCGGAATGGCGAGCCACTTCACCGACTTGGCACCGAGGCGGCGAAGCAGCAGCAGGGCGAGCAGCAGCAGCCAGGGCCAGAGCAGGTAGAACTGCTCCTCCACGGCAAGCGACCAGAGATGGTCAAGCGGCTGCGGGGGCGCGAACCTGGCGAAGTACGACTGATTCTTGATGATCAGGTACCAGTTGCTCGTATAGGTGACCGCCGCCAGCACGGGCCCGCGCAGGCTGGCCAGCCTGGCCCGGTCGACGATAGTCACCCAGGCGGTCACCAGCGCCAGCATCACGAACAGGGCAGGCAGGAGCCGCCTGGCCCGGCGCAGCCAGAACTGCCGCAGCTTGATCCCGCCTTCACTGGTCCACTGCGCCAGCAGCAAGTCAGTGATCAGGTACCCGCTCAGCGTGAAGAACACGGCCACGCCAAGCAACCCGCCTGGCGCCCACCCGAACTGCTCGTGGTAGGCGATCACAGCGAGCACGGCGATCGCACGCAGGCCGTCAAGCCCCGGCATGTACCGCTGGCCGCTCCCCTGCGGCTCAGGCATGCTCGCCCCCCTTTCCGCGAGCCAAACTCTTCCGCGATCAGCCTGGCAGATCACCTCATAGCCATGCCAATGCGCCCCAGTCAACCACATTGACCCGCTTCAGGCCGGCAACTCGGGAGCGTGCCTCAGCTCTTATCGTGACCAGTCCAACCCGCCGATAATGCGGCCTATATTCCGGGCATGTACCAGCAACGGGCGCCTAGCCCCGGGCCGCCGGGGCGGCCCGAGCTGGCGGAACCCGGACGGCCCGAGCCCGGCCCACGCCCGACCCAGGTGTCGGCGGCTAGCGCAATACCGCCTTGATGTTATACAGTGGTTTTGCGCTTGCGGTCACGCGCCTGTTTAAGGACCGCCCAGTAGCTCTGCCGAATCCGATCTTGAATCTGATTACCGCGTCGAGCACTTGCCTACTTCGTACTCTCTAGCCGTTCGCGAATCGCTGCCGAGAATCCGCCAGCGCAGGACACGCCATCGTTTCTATTTGGCATGCCCGTAATCACATCCCCCAGTCCCGGAGAATCTTGATGACAACCACTATCCGCCAAAAGACCGAACCCGCGGCCAGCCAGCAAGAGCAGGCCACCGACCTGAGCCCGGTGTCAGGGGTCGTAGACGGACGCGGACCTCAGGCCTTCATCCGCGCCCTCGGCTACCGCCGCAGCCGTCTCGATGCCTACGTGCCGCAGGCCTGCTTGAGCCGCTATGCCTTGCGCACCGGTGACCACATCGAGGGCCAGGCCCGCCCGCAACTGCGACCTCACTCGGGGAAGTCACCCGCGGCGGCCTGCGTGCTCGACCGGGTCGACACTGTCAACGGCCGCAAACCTCTACTAGCCGCGGCCCGGCCGGAATTCGGCGAGCTCACCCCGGTGCACCCGAGCGAGCGGCTTCGCCTCGAGGCAGGCCCGACGTCGCCGACGGCGAGGATCATCGACCTGCTCAGCCCGGTCGGCAAAGGCCAGCGCGGCCTGATCGTCGCCGCGCCGAGGGCAGGCAAGACGATGGTGCTCACCTCGCTGGCTCAAGCGGTCGCCGCGAACCACCCGGAAGTCCACCTGATGGTCGTCCTCATCGGCGAGCGACCGGAAGAGGTCACCGACCTGCGCCGTACGGTGCGCGGCGAAGTGATCTACTCCACCTTCGACCAGTCCGCCGACGACCACATCATGACCGCCGAGCTCGCGATCGAGCGGGCCAAGCGCCTAGTCGAGCTCGGGGCCGACGCCGTCGTGCTGCTCGACTCGATTACCAGACTTGGCCGCGCCTACAACCTCGCCGCCCCGGCAAGCAGCCGGATCCTAGCCGGCGGGGTCGCGACGACCGCGCTGCAGCCGCCGCGCCGCCTGCTCGGTGCCGCGCGCAAGCTGGAGGAAGGCGGCTCCCTGACCATCTTGTCGACCGCGCTGGTCGAGACCGGCTCGCGCATGGATGACGTGCTGTTCGAAGAGTTCAAGGGCACGGGCAACATGGAGGTGCGGCTGCGCCGCGACCTCGCCGACAAGCGACTCTACCCCGCCGTCGACGTGGCGCCGACCGGGACTCGCCGCGATGAACTGCTCAGGCCGCCGGCCGAGCGAGCCGCTGTGGACAGCCTGCGAAGGGCACTCGCCGCCCTTGACCCGCAGCACGCACTGGAACTGCTGCTTGACAAGATCGGCGACACTGCATCGAACAGCGAGTTCCTGCGCGAGATCCGCCCGATCAGAACCTGAGGTGTCCGTCTCTAAGTGGAATCCTGCCCTGGAATACCAGTGCTATCTTCCACGCAGACCGGCCGGCGGCCGCGGACTGGCCGGCGGCGCCGGCTAACCCGGACATTTCAGCTCGGGTCACCGCATTGATGTCCCAGCGATGCTGTCCGGCGGGGGCGGGCAACCGCATCTATGGGCCATCGCTGCTGCGGTCACGACATCCATGGGCCATCGTTGCGGTTGCGGCCCAGGGCTGGCGGCCAAAGTGCCTGGTGTGCCAGGAGCGGGGGACCTGGACGGCGGGCACCGGGAACTGGGAGCGGAAAGTGCCGGGACCGGGGTCGTCCGCGATGTCGATCAGGCTGGATGAGGAACTTCTCGCCAGCGACAGGAAATGGCAGGGCGTCAGCCGGTCGGCGGACTTCGGCGAGCCTTACCCGGTCGAATTCCCGGCGGACGCACGGCCCTGACCCGTAGTAAAGGCGACGAAGTATCGTGAGGGAGCAGGCCGGTAGAAGGGTGAGTAAGTCATGCGCCAGTTACTCCGTGACCGTAATGCGTGCTTGTGCCTCGGCGGGCAAATGGTGTCCACGTTTGGCGACAACGCGCTCTGGCTCGCGATGGGAATCTGGATCAAGTTACTCACCGGCAGTTCGACGCTCGCCGGCTTCTCGTTTTTCGCGCTCGCGCTCGGCACCCTGACGGGACCGCTTGGCGGCTTGCTTGTTGACCGCGCCAGGCGCCGCCAGTTGCTCATCGTGGCCAATGCCGCCACGATGGCACTGGTCCTGCTCTTGCTTCTCGTCAGCCGGGGCAGCCAGGTATGGCTGATCTACGTGGTCGTGGCCGCTTACGGAGCGGCGGCGGCCCTGATCGGGCCCGCGCAGACCGCCTTGGTGCAGGAGGTTGTTCCGGCCAGTCAACTCGGCGAAGCTAACAGTGTCATGCAGACCGCCCAGCAGGGATTCCGGCTGATCGCTCCCCTGATCGGGCCGGCCTGCTCGCTGAATTCGGTGCCAGGCCGGTCATTATCGGCGACGCGGCAACCTTCGCCGTCGCCATCGCGACCCTGATCGCGATCAGGATCAAGGAAACCAGGCCCGCTCGTTCCGAAGAGCACTGGTCCGTCGAGGTCACGGCCGGCCTGCGGCACTTGCTGCGGAACGCCCAGCTAAGGCAACTCGTGCTCACCATAGCGGTCGTGGTCATCGCCTACGGAATCTCGGAATCCCTCGTATTCGCGGTAGCCGACAAAGGACTGCACAAACCCGCGACCTTCGTCGGCCTGATGACGGCGGCGCAGGGCCTCGGCGCGATCCTGTCCGCGCCCTTCTCCGCGGCCATCATTCGCCGGCTGAATGAGGCCGCGCTTGCCTGCCTGGGAATGCTGAGCGCGGCCCTGGGCTTCGCCTTGCTGAGCTTCCAGCAGATCCCGACGGTCCTGGTGGGCTCGGCTCTGCTCGGGGCCAGCATCGGCTGGATCGTCGTCGCGATCATGACGTTGCTCCAGCGCGGCACCCCGGCCAGCCTCATGGGCCGCACCAGTGCTGCCTTCAACTTCTCTTACTCGGTGCCGCAGACCCTCGCGATCGCGCTCGGAGCCAGCCTCGTCTCGATCGTGAACTACAGGATCCTGCTCTTCATCGTTGCCGCCGTGATGCTGCTTGGCGCCGTCTACCTGCTCACCCGCCCAGAGCAACGGCTGCCGAGCCCGGCCGCCCAGCCGTCGCCCGAGGCACCGGCGACTAGCAGTTAACAGCTGAACGCACCTTGACGCGCGCTTTGTCTGGAGTGAAGATAAGTCCACTTTCACTCGGTGGAACCGGTTCCATTTCATGCCCGGTTCAGGCAGGAGAGGGCGATGCGCGGCTCGCACCGGGCCAACATCACCGACGTCGCCGCGGCGTCGGGGGTCGGAGTCGGCACGGTATCACGAGTCATCAACGGCGCGGCGAACGTCCGCGAGGCGACCAGGCTGAGGGTTCTTCAGGTCGTCGAGCAACTCGGATATCAGCCAAGCCATCTCGCCTCTTCGCTGGCAAGAGGGTCGGCGCGCACGGTCGCGATCGTGGTGCCGCACCTGGTCGCGCCTTCCGTGGTCGAGCGCCTCGCCGGCGCCCTGGCCGTGCTGAACGCGGAGGGCTACGAAACGGTCGTCTGCAACGTCGAGTCGCCCGCCCAGCGCGACCATTTCCTCACTTCGCTGCCGGGCAGGCACAGGACGGACGGCGTGATCGTCGTGTCGCTGCCACTGCGCGCCGATCAGGTCGCGGCCTTCAGACGGGCCGCGGTACCGCTGGTCACCGTGGACGTGAGCGTCCGCGGGCTGCCGCACACAGTCATCGACGACGTCGCCGGCGGCCGCCTAGCGGCTGAGCACCTGCTGTCCCTCGGTCACGTCAGCATCGGTTTCGTCGGAGACCGCGTCCAGCGCAAGGCCGCCACCTCGTTTGGCTTCACTACTTCTGACCGTCGGCTGGCCGGCTTCCGCGCGGCGCTGGCAGCGGCCGGGATACCGGCCGGCCCCGCTCTCATCAGGACCGGCCCGCACGGCCCCGCTCACGCCGAGGCGTTCACCGAGGAACTGCTCTCGCTGTCCGAGCCGCCGACCGCGATCTTCGCGGCCTCAGACACCCAGGCGATGGGAGTGCTGGCGGCGGCCGGCCGGCTCGGAGCCCGCGTGCCCGGCCAGCTGTCGGTCATCGGCTTCGACGACATCCACATGGCTGACCTGGTCGGTTTGAGCACTGTCAGGCAGCCGCTCGAAGAGAGCGGCGCAAAAGGCGCGCGGAGGCTGTGCGCGCTGATGCGCGGCGAGCCGGTCAAGCCGCTTCGGCAACTGCTCCCGCTCCAGATAGTGCGCCGCAAAACCACCGATCGCGCCGATTACGGGCACAAGATCAGGGTAGTTGCGACCACCCCCAGGCCGTCAGCCAGGCCGCCGTCCTTGATCGCTTAGTCACGTCCTTCTCGCTGGAGGAAAGATGATGCCAGGCAGGAAACGTGCGACCAGAACACCGAAGCGCCGGTCCGCAGCCGGCCTGGCGAGCGTCGCCAGCGTCCGCTGATCTCCTGCGCCCTCGCGGCTTGCGGCACGAGCAACGCCGCGAACGGGCCGGTCACGCTCAGCCTCTACCTCTATCCCGACAACTCGGGCGCCACCCAGCAGGCGATCAAGAACTGCGACGCCCAGAGTCACGGCAAGTACACGATCTCCTACCAGCAGCTGCCGCAGGCTTCCGACGGCCAGCGCCAGCAGCTGGTCAGGCGGCTCGCCGCGCACGACAACACGATCGACATCATGGGCCTCGACGTCACCTGGGAGTCCGAGTTCGCCCAGGCCGGCTGGATCTTGCCGTGGACAGGCGCGGACAAGGCGGCGGCGGAAACCGGCACGCTGAAGCCGGCTCTCGAGACGGCGATCTGGCACAACAAGCTGTACGCGGTGCCGGACAACAGCAACACGCAGTTGCTCTGGTATCGCTCCGACCTGGTGCCGAACCCGCCGAAGACCTGGGCGCAGATGATCGCCGACGCCGAGCGGCTCGCGAAGGAAGGCAAGCCGCACTACATCGAGATCCAGGGCGCTCAGTACGAGGGCGCAACGGTGTGGTTCAACACGATGGTCGCCAGTGCAGGCGGCTCGGTGCTTAACCCGGACGCCACCAAGGTGACGCTGGGCGCCCCGGCGCTCAAGGCGCTGACGCTCATGAGGCAACTCGCTACCTCGCCGGCCGCCGACCCGTCTTTGTCCGTGCAGATGGAGAACCAGAACCGGCTCGCGATGGAAGACGATACGGCCGCGTTCGAGCTGAACTACCCGTTCGTCTATCCGGGCATGAAGGCCGACAACCCGAGACTGTTCAAGCACTTCAAGTGGGTCGATGCACGTCTTCGACCCGCAGTCAGGAAAGAACCTGAGCATCACTTAACTTCACGGCGAAGGCGGTCGATGATCTCGTCGTTCCACTCGTGCGTGCGCATCAGGCGGTACTTCTCGCGGGCCACCCGCTGGTAGGCCTCGGCGTCCGTGCCCGCGCCGATCAGCTCGGCGGCGCGGAGCATGCGTACCACCGGGGTGTACTCCTCGGCGAACCAGCGCCGGGCGACTAGCGCGCGGTCGATGAAGGTGCCTTCCGCCTGCATGCACCGGAACCCCCAGGCCTCGACCCCTTCGCCGAGTTCGGCGTACTTCCAGGGATCGGCGAAGCTGATCTTGGCGTACGCCGAGGGGGGCAGGGGCACCCGGGCGCGGAAAACGCGTTCGTAGCCTTTCAGCAGCAGGTCGCCGTGATACCTGATGCCGCTGGCCGGCACCGTGGTCCTGACCTCGGTCACATAGGCGTCGATCACGGAAAGGCCGGACGCGATCGCGATCGACACCCGATGATGGCCGTCCTTGACGAAGTGCACGTCGCCGACCCGGTAAACATCAATCGGCGGGATCGTCTCGCCACGCCGCTGGGCCAGGGCCAGCCGCTCCCATCGCTCCCTGACCCGGCCTGAGGTCGGCCGGAACTTGCGGTCAAAGTCACGGCGGGAGTCAAGCGTGCCGATGATCGAATCGAGCCCGATGGTCTTGAGCCCGAGCGACCGTTCTCCCTGCCAGCCGAGGACCTCCATCACCTCGTCAAATGGCAGGATCAGGTTGACGTCGTCCGGCTGGCCCCGCAGCCGCCGCGCCAGCCTGGACAGCACCTGCCTGCGCCTGGCCCGCAGGAAGTCGTTCTCGACATCGGCGCGCGGGAAGCCCGTCTCAGCAGGCAAAGTGCCCCCTTGGCCGCATTCAGCGCATGGCCGTCTGGCGTACGTCGAGCCCGTGAGCGCGCAGCGCGGCCTCAGCACGGTAAATCTCGGTCAGTTCGGCCCGGTCGCCGCCCTCCGGGGGAGCGATCTCGAACCTGGTGCACGCCTCGGTGAGCACGTCGACGTAGGCTCCGCGCAGCGCCCTGACCCGATGACCTTTGGCGGTGATGCCCGGCTGCGCCTCGGTCTGCTCAAGCTGGACCCGGAGGCGGCGGAGCCTGGCTCCGAGCCGCTCGACCGGTTCAGGTGGCGTCGGCTTGTGCCGACTCTCGCGAAGTCGTCGCCCGCCGCGAACGATCGCGATGATCGCGTATCCGCCCGCCGTCGGCAGCAGGACCGCGATGACCAGCTCGGCGATCGGGCTCATTTACCTAGTGTCCGCTGGATCGCGAAGAAACGGAACTCGCATCCGGAGTGTTCCTAGCTCAGGCTCCTGCCACTGCGGTCTTTCTCTCGTCCGCCGCCTTCTTGGCGAGTCCGGCGGCGTTACCTGAGATCCATTTGAGCGCAGCAGGCAACAAGATGGTCGGGAAGACCAGCGGCAGCAGCAGCAGTTGCAGCCACTGCCACAAGGTGTTTCCTGGGTATCCCGTCCAGTGCCATCCGGCCGCGTAACCGCCTAGGAGCGTCACCGCCCAGGCGAAGAGAAGCAGGGCCACGCCGATCTTGTGATAAATACGCACCGGCCGCCCGGCCGCCGGCCAGGCCTTCACGCTGATGGTGGCGACCGGCAGCAGGATCAGCTCGAACCAGGTCCAGAGTGTCTGGCCGGCGAACCCGGTCCACTTCAGCGGGATCAGGTACCCGGCGATCACGAACACCGCGAATGCGACCGCCCCGGCCGCGTAAGCCGCCTGTCTGGCCCGGCTCATGTACTCCCTGTGCTTGATCCATAGCGGAAGCGTCCCGAGAATCACGGGCAGGAGCAGCAGGTGAAGCCAGTCCCAGATCTGATCGTTGGTGCGGAAGCCGGTCCAGCCCCAGCCCCCGATGTAGCCGCCCCACAAGAGCACGAGCGCGACCACGGCTATCGCGGCTATCCCCGTCCGCCGCAGTCGCTCATCTTCGAGGAGCCTGCGCAGACCACCAGGCTCCGGCTCGGCCTCGGCCATCCGGGCGGCCCGGCTGTGCACTTCCTCGGCCGACGGAGCCCACAGCAGGTCAACTGCCTCCAGCTTGTCGGCCAGTGCCGCCCGCATCAGGTCGTGCGCGATCTCCGCTGGATCCGTTTTAGCATCTTTTATCGATTTATTTACCTCAACGAGCGCGTAGAGGCTCAGGAACTCTTCCCGATCGAGCGTGATCATCAGGTCAAGCACGTAAATTCCCCCACCATTAGCCTCATATACGTCCAACGCGAATCATCGCACAAGACGTCTTCCATCGCCCGGGCAGTACGCCGTGGCGCTGGTGACGCCAGGCCGCGAGCAGTGGATGGCAGGTACGGTGGCCGCCGACGTTCGAGGCGACATCGCGCAAGGAGTGGCTTGCTCAGCGAGGCGCAGGCTTGTACCCCCGGTACGTCACCAGCCGCGTGTACCCGAGCCGGTAAATGCCGGCCAGCATCAGGTGAAGTTCGTTCTGGGCGTCGCTTTCCATACGGCGGGCCAGCAGCGCCGGATCGGCGGCGGAATACTTGCGGCTGCCGCGGGTCGACGGGTGATCTCCCAGTTCGTCCTGCCATTCCGGCGCCGGATTCGCGCCCGGCTTTGCCCGGCGCGCGATCGCGACCTTGTGCCTGATGGAGTCGAGCTGGTCGTCGAGTTCCCTGTGCTTCTGCCGGTCCTTGATCCGGTTCGTTACCTGGAGGTAATAATGCTGAGCCGCGTCATAGATCAGCTCAGGGCTCTTTACTACCGCCGCCGACCGCACGTCGCACCAGTGCTGCAGGTCATCCCCCATGGAGTCATCGAGACTGCGAAGCGGGAGGACCGCCTGAACTGCGATTACCCGCAGGAACGCGAACCCCGGCCGCGACCGGCGGGTGTTCCGTGAACTTGCCAGCCACAGCACGCTCGGCACGACGACGCCGATGTAGACCGCGCGCAGATGATCGCTGATCGCGACGGCCGCCACGCCAAGACCGGTAGCGAGGATCGCGGTTATCAGGACAACCGTCAGCGCCCACCACCGCGCGCGCGGTCCGAACGGGCGGCCCTTTCCACGGCACCTCAGCACGAGGAACAGCCAGGCGGACAATGCTGAAATGGCAAAGGTACCCGCGGCTCCCGCGACCCAGCCAGGCATGACCCAGCCCCCTCGCCCGTAGACGCGGCCAATGTTGGACAGGCTAATCTAGGTTAGGTTATAGATCATTCCGCATTTTGAGATGCTCCGATGGCGAAGCAGTTGATTTACGCACTTTGGGCCGCCCGCTCCAGCCGCGTCCGCCCGCCGTCCCCGGCCCTTACGGCAGGTTGCCGTTAGGTCTAGTTTGCGTTACAATTTGGTAACGGCAGTTAGCCTAAGCTGGCCGTCTGGATACTTACTTTAGATATACCTATAGTCTTGGCTGTAGGTAGGGCACAGGAAGCCGTCGCAGGACTGGGAGCTAGTCATGAGCCTTCGACTGAGCACAGGCGGACCTCAAGCAACGGCCGCCAGGCATGAGCTTGACGAGGCGACCGATGATCAGCTGACCAGTCTGATTACGCAGGTCACGAACGAGATTAACTGGTATATGTCCGAGGGCCAGATCAGCCGGACTGACCTGGCTAGCCGGATGGGCGTATCGCCAGGCCGGGTAAGCCAGGTTCTTTCTGGCGGCGAGAACCTCACGCTGCGAACCCTGGCCGCGCTGGCCGTCGCCCTAGACGGGCGATTCGAGCTGGAACTCAAGCCCGTCAAGGCTACCGAAGACACCTACGCCGCCAGTCACGCCTCCGACGCGGTCGCCACGCCCGCCCCGACGGCCTGATTCACCGCCCTATCTCAGCACGCGTAGACATACCGGCTCGTCGGGACCACGTCCAGGTTGGCGTGGGCTCCGAAACGGGTGACGCTTTCGATCATCAAGCTCAGGCGGCGGCCCAACTAGCCACTCCGCCTGGTCAAGCTCGGCCGGTCTCCGCAAGAAGACCATTTGCGCGAGAGCCGGGCAGCGCACGCCGTCCGCGGTGTCCGGCGGAACCAGCGGCACCCGCTCCTCCACCTCCCAGCCCGAGCAGCGTTCACCGGCCCCGGCTAGCACCTCGGAGATCCCGGCCGGATCATCCTCAGTCCAGACGCTCGCCACGGCCCGCACCGGCGCACCGAAGGTGGTGATGCGCAACTTCGCCCCGGCGACATCATCGTCGTCCACATTGACCTGAAGCCTGGTCGCCCCGGCCGCGTGCAGTACCGCTCGCAAATCAGGCCTGACCAGCGCCGGACCGACCTCGGCCCCCCACAGCGCGTACATGAGCTTCATTTGGCCAACCTCAGCAGTAACCGATACGCCAACTGAACCTTATGTAATGAGCGCGGGCGGCGGGTCCGAGCACCGGGCGGCGGCATTCGAGCAGGGGCTAACTGCCGCGAGCCTCAGGCCGCAACAACATCGATGGGGCATCGCTGCGACATCGTCGCTGATCGCTGAGCTGAAAAGTCCGATTAGCCGAGGCCGTCGGCTAGCTCGCGGCCGCCCGGGCGGCTCGCGCTACTGAAGCCGGGGTGCGGGTAGCCGACCTGAGCCGGCTACCCGCGAAATCTAGTTAGTGCAAAGTGGCGTTGATGTTAGCGACAGTGGTGCTCGCGGGCACCGTGATAACAGTGGCCTTGGCCGCCGAACTGGCGTTGTGCCACCACTGCGGATGGAATCCGCTGGCGCCGCAGCCGGTCGAGAATTCGACCGTGTACTTGCCTGGCACCAGGCCAGTCAGTACGTAGGAGCCAGAACTGATCGCGACGACCGGGTGCGGCACGGCGTCCTCCGCCGGGTCAGGTGCCGGGTTAACCGGAGTTGCCGTCACGCACTCGCCCGCAACCGGCTTGTGCGAGGTAGTGGTCACGACACCGGTGATCGTGCCGTCGCTGCCCAAGGTCGCGCCGATACCGGTCGTCTCAGCGCCTGAGGTCACCTTCACGCTGGTCGCCGCAACCTGCAACGACTTGCCCAGGTACCACTGCGGGGCGAAGGAGTCGTCCGTGAACAGGCAGAACGGATCGCCCAGGTAGACCTTGTAGGTGCCAGGGGCCAGGTTGGCGAGCTTATAGGCGCCGCTCCCGCTGGTCTCAGAGAGCCCGGTCGCGAAGGTCGCGCCAGCCGGTACCGCGACAACGCAGACGCCGGACTGCGGGGTGGCGCCTGGTCCGCCGAGCACGGTGCCCGAGATCGAGCCGCCCGGAGACAGCTTCTCGGTCGGCGCGGTCACGGCGTGCGGCGCGATCAGCTTGACCGGAGCGAGCAGCGCCGCCGTGCCGAGCCTTACGTGTCCCTTGCCGAAGTCGCAATCGGAGAACGTGATCGCGTAAGAGCCGCTGCTGAGACCCTTCATGGTGTAACGCCCCTGGCTGTTGGTGAAGCCTCCGCCGAAGGAGAAGTCCGCCGCGTCGCTCGCTTCAACACAGACTCGGCTCTGCGGGTGGCCCGCACCGGTCGTCACTTCGCCTGAGATCGATCCGCCCGTGGTCATCACGGCGTTGATCCCGGTCGTGGCCGTTTTGTTCACGACCGAGACTGGGGTCGCCAACGCACGGGACGCCGTTGCCTTGTACCACTGGACGGCGTACCTGTTCTCTGTGCAGCCGAACTGGACGTCGTACTTAGCCGCCGCGAGGTGATCGAGATGGTAGACGCCCTGACGGTTGGTGAACGCGATCGAGTGGCCAACGAACCTGACCTCGCTGGGAGCGCTGCCATTCGTAAAGACTTCCACGCAGACTCCTGACAGCCCCTTACCGGTAGCGCTGCTGGTGACCACGCCGGCGATGGAGCCGCCCGTCCGCAGGACCGCGCTGACCCCGGACGTGATCCGGCCAGCCGGCGCCGAGACGAAGTCAGCGGACCCCTGACCGGCCTGGCCCCTGAACCACTGGCTGGCCAAGTCCTGCGACCCGAAGACGCAGCCGAAGTTCACCGCGTACTGTCCTGGCACCAGGTTCCGCATGGTGTACACGCCGTCCTTGGTGGTCTGAACGCTGCCGAACGGGAAGCCGTACTGCGCCTCCGACGGGGTTTCGACCGAGACACATAGCCGGTTCAGCGGGTTCCCGCTGCTATCGGTAACCACCCCGGTAATCGTGCCGCCCGGCTGCATGACGGCGTTAATGCCAGCGGTGGTATGTCCGGCGGTGGCGGTCACCGGGTCAGCGGAGCCACTGTTGACCTGACCTCGGTAGAACTGCGGTGCGAAGCTTCCCGTGCTACGGCATCCGCCCGAGAAGGTGACCTGGTAGGTGCCGGTCGGCAGGGCGATGGCCGAATACGTTCCGTTGGCTGCCGTCGTGGCCGCGCTGAAGCCACGGCCAGAGACCTCGACGCAGATGCCCTTGAGCGGGGCGCCGTGGCTATCGGTTACCTTTCCGCTGATGATCGCACCGGCGGGGAGGAAGGTATTGACCCCGTTCTTCACATGGCCGACGATGACCGAGACGGTCTGCCTAACCTGGAGGAAGTTTCCCCCGTTGCCGCAGCCTCGGGTGAATTCGAGTGCGTACTTGCCCGTCGTCAGGCCGGTCAGCCGGTAACTGCCGTTCTTGTTGGTGACCGCACGGGAGTAACTGAAGAACGGCCCCGACTGTTTCACCGGCTCCGCGAAGACGCAGATGCCCTTCAAGAGCGCGCCGTGCGGGCCTCCGCCTCGGACAACGCCGTTGATCACGGCGCCTGGGCGCAGCGCACCGTCAACGCCCCTGACGATCAGGCCGCTCGTGATCGCGATCGTCGTGGCGTGCTTCGCCGTCGCCGAGTCCCGCCACCACTGCGGCACGTAGTTGCCGGTACTGCCGCAGGCCCTGGGTATGAACAGGACGGTGTACTTGCCGGGGAACAGGGAGTGGATGACGTACCCACCGCTCTTCTTCGACCCGGAGAAACCCTCGACGAAATCCTTGCCTTCGCGTCCCTCGGCCTCAACGCAGACTCGTGACAGCGTCTTGCCGGCCTGGCTCTTTACCGTTCCGGTGATCTCACCGCCGAGTAGCAGCGATGCGTCGATGCCGCCCGTGGTCTTGCCCGCCTTGACCGGCACGCGGGTAGGCTTGCCGTGGAAGATCGGCCCGTTCAGGCCTTTGTACACCTGCTCAAGCCAGTTACCTTTGTTCTTCCCGCAGAAGCTGCCGGGGATAAATACGACCTCATACCGCCCGGCCTTAAGCTTCGCGATCCGGTACTGACCGGTCTTGGAGGTGAGGGTGCGACCGCCGCCGGTGAACACGCAGACGCCGCTGAGAGGCTTGCCGTCGCCGGTGACCGTGCCCGCGATCGCGCCCCGGCCCCGGCTGGCCTGCCCGCCCGCGGGGGCCGCGAGGGCCTGCGGCTTCAGGCCGGGGAGAGCAGCGGCCGACTTGAGCCTGGCAATAGCCGGAGGTGCGGCGGGGAGCGAGGGAACCGTGGTACGCAACGTGACGGTCGCGAGCTCACGCTCCTGGCCAGCTGCGACGCTCACCTTGGCGGGCCTATTCGGCCACGCGGCACCGCCCCACCACTGATCGGCGTACTGACCGCCGGCGGCACAGGGGCTGTACCTGAGCGTGTAACTACCGGGAGCAAGACCAGTCAGCGTGTACCGCCCATCAGACGTCGTCGCCGCGAGCGTGCTGCCGCCCGCCCCGCTGGCGATCACGCAGGCGGCGGTGAGCGGCTTTCCGCCCGCGCCGTCGACGACGCCGGTAATGGCGCCGGCTCCGAGGGCGGTGGGGGCCGATGGAACGGAATGTGTCACCGCGGTCGTGCTTGAGTGCGAAGTGACTGAATGCCCGGTATCAGCGGCGGAAATGCTCGCCTGGGCAGGCGCTGAGATCAGCACCGTCGCCAGCGCCGTACCGAAAATCGTGACCGTGCTGCTCGCAGCCCGCAGGACGGACCGCGGACTCGCGTCCCCTGTCCGTGCTGACTGCGTTTGCCTAAACAAGGGCACCAACCGGAATCGCATGAGGCCACCGCTTCTCGCTGTCGTTGATTTCTGTACTTATGAGACGAGATAAAGGGCGATCAGGTTGCGTCACACGCTGACGCAAATGATTGCCAAATATGACAGCTATCCGCGGGTGGTCAGCAGGCCAGCGCGACCGTCTGGTCGGCGGGGTTGGCGGGGGTCTCCGAGCCGTCAGGCACGCTCGCCTTGGCGGGCAAGCCGGCGAACGGCGAGCGGCCAACGAACACGTACTGCAGCCTGCTGTAAGCCGGCTTGGCTCCCGGGCATCGCCTGATCTTCGAGGCGATGAGAACGACCGGCACGCGCACGTAGTCGCCCGCAGCGCATTCCTCGAAGGCGCACAAGTCAACGACAGCCGAACCGGTCGCGGTAGCCACCGGTCCGCCCCAGCCCGACCAGCGCAGGTCGTGGGCCGCGACGCTGTTATTGGCGCACACGACCGTCATGACCCCAGGATGGGCGGAAAGCGCCCCGCCGCACAGGGACATCTTCACTACCGGCGCGCTCGGCGAACTAGCCGCCGGACCGCACCCGGCCAGCGCTGATAAGGTTCCCGCGATCGCGGCGATCACCACGGCGACGTGTCCTGGCCTGGCCGTCGGGAGGGTTCGCCGGGCCGGTGGCCGCGAAGGCCGCGCCAGCCCGCGAGTACGCCTGATCACTGATCCGCTAGCCATGTCTGATCACCGCCTGCTCGCCGATAACCCCGATCATATGACCGTCGCGCCCTGAGCCAGTCGTCTTCGGAGCCCTCTGGCCGCCGGGCGGTCCCAGGCTGGCCGGCGGCAGCGGCGACGCGGGCAGATCCGCGCGGCGAACCGCAACGATGGGTCATGGATGCTGTCCGGCCGGGGCGGGTAACCGCATCTATGGGCCATCGTAGCTGCGGGAACGACATCCATGGGCCATCGTTGCGGTTACCGGGCCCCGCGCAGCAGCATCGATGTCCCATCGTTGCTGCTCCGGCCGAGAGCAGATCGGCAGCCTGGTTCACGGCAGCAAGCTACTCACGCTCGATCTTTCGCAGTCCGGACGCGGGCGTCCACCACTCGATGACGAGCCTCGTGGCCAGTTCATCGAGATGCGTGTGCACGACGACGGCGATGTCCGCAACGAAACGGTCGCCTTCCTGCCCTTCGGCAACCGGTCCGTCCGCGATCGCCAGCCCGGAGATCTTCGCCTCGCCTGGCCATTGCGCCTCCGCGCCTTCGACCGGGTCGACCGTGGCGCTGTGCAAGGCGAAGCGCGGATCCCGGCGAAGGTCTGCGCCCTTGCGCGCGCTCGGCATCGATCCGAAAACCAGCTCACCGTCATCGAAGACCACCTCGACTCCGGAGATTCGCGGTGACCCGTCGGCGCGCAGGGTAGCAATTGTCTTGTGCCGGTGAGCGTCGAACAGCGCCTGCACGCGCCGCGCGAACTCCGGCTCTGCCTGTTCCACATCCCGCCACGCTGTCACCGGACCATAATCGCAGGCGCAGCGATAGCAATCGCGGCGGCCGTGGATAACGTGCAGATGGTCGATCCCGTGCAGTTGGTAGGCCAGAGCCTGCGGACAGGGCATACTGGGGAGTGATGACCAAGTTCCGCGCCGCGCCCCGGCGCTATCTGCCAGGTAGTCCCTTCAACGTGCCGATCGAGGTCGAGCCTGTGGAGACGTTCGAGCTCCATGATCAGGTGAACCACGATAAATACGGACTCGGTGTTGTACTCGGCGTCGAGGAAGGCGTGGCCGTACTCGTGGACTTCCATCCACGTCGGATGCGCATCCTGGCACCGTATTCAAAGATGACCAAGTTGTGACTTACCCGCCTGCATAGCCAGGCGGGTAAGGGATTTAGACGCGGGCGGGGATTACGGCGCGGGCAAGACTTCGGCGCGGTCTGAGGCGGCGCGGCCGAAGGTGGAGACGATCATGTGCCGCCCCACCCTCAGCCGTCAGCGCCACGCGCAAGCGGCCTGCCTGAGCGAAGCCGCCTGGCACCGGACTGACCTTAGAGCGGCAGTACCTGCTCGGCCTGCGGCCCTTGGGTCCCCGCGATGCTGTGAACTCGACCCTCTGACTCTCCGCGAGGCTGCGGTAGCCATCAGCCTGGATGGCAGAGTGGTGGACGAAAACGTCGTCGCCGCCGTCGTCCGGGGCGATGAAGCCGAATCCCTTGTCGGCGTTGAACCATTTCACGGTGCCCTGAGGCATGTGTTCCTCCTGCTGGAACGATCTTCGGTAGCACGTATGCGCCCACCGGGTTGTCTCGATCGCCTCCGGGGACGTGGCCTTGGCCGACCATGACGCCCGCTGTCAGAATTCGCTGTCAGAATTCGCAGGCGCTGGATACACGAGAACGAACTTCGACTACAACCAGGGTTCAGTAAACACCATCGCAGCCGCGCTCGTCACCGACCGACCGTAAGCGGTCATCATGGCGATGCGCGCGACTGTGGTCAGCCCGCGGCCGCCACCGTCGTATAGGATGACTGATGAGGGGGCCGTTTGGCCGCCCTCGCCGCGGGCAGCAAGCCCGCGTGGTCGGTTGTGTGAGCAGTCCGTATTCGGCGAACCGTTTCGCCGTCCTCGTCGACGTCTCGTGGCATGACGCGGCCCCAGAGACTACAGACGGAGCTATTTTTTGTCGCCGAATTCCGGGCGCCCTCGGGCTGCCTCGCGTCAGTACCGCAATTCGACTCGCACTACCTCAGGCCGTGCCAGGCCCCGCACTAGCGCGCCCCGTACCACCGCGCGACCCAAGGTCAGCCGGCCGACACCCGATCAGCGCAGCGCGCTGAACCTGAAGCTGGATCTGGCGATGCGGGCAGCACCGCCGGCGGCGTCGACTACGTTCAGCGAACTCGGCGTGCCGCCGAGGCTGGTCGCCGAACTCGGGAACCGCGGCATTCGCGAGCCGTTCGCCATCCAGGCGCGGGCCCTGCCCGACGCGCTCGCCGGACGGGACGTGCTCGGCCGTGCCCAGACCGGTTCCGGCAAGACGCTGGCCTTCGGCCTGCCCATGCTGGCCAGGCTGGCCGACCTCGCCAAGACGTCGCCGCGCCGCCTGAAGAAAGCTCCGCGCGGCCTGGTGCTCGTCCCCACCAGGGAACTGGCCGTGCAGGTAACTGACGTGCTCGTCCCGCTCGGTCAGTCGATCGGGATCAGCAGCATGGCTGTCTACGGCGGCGTCTCGCTGAGCCACCAGATCGATCGGCTCAGCCGCGGCATTGACATCGTCGTGGCCACTCCTGGCCGGTTGCTCGACCTGATGAACAGGAACGCGTGCACGCTCGGCGAAGTATCGATCACGGTAATTGACGAGGCCGACCACATGGCCGATCTCGGCTTCCTGCCCTCAGTTACTCAGATCCTCGACGCCACGCAGGAGGGCGGCCAGCGGCTGCTGTTCTCGGCCACCCTGGATAACGACGTGGCCGGACTGGTGACGCGCTACTTGTCGGATCCGGCCCTGCACGCCATCGCCCAGGAAGTGACCGAGAACGATCCTGCGCATCAGGTCTTCGTGCTGCCGGCGGCCGACAAGCTGACCATCGCGACCGAAATCGCCGGCCGGGATGGCAGAACGTTGTTCTTTGTCCGCACGAAGCACGGCGCGGACCGGCTGGCCAGGCAGCTGACCAATGCCGGGGTCGCCGCATCGGCAATCCACGGGGATCTGAACCAGAATCAGCGCCAGCGAGCCTTGGCCGCCTTCGCCGGAGGGGAGCCGCGGGTACTGGTCGCGACCGACGTGGCCGCGCGCGGCATCCACGTTGACGATATCGGTCTTGTAGTCCACTACGACCCGCCAAGCGACCACAAGGACTATCTGCACCGCTCAGGCCGCACGGCCAGGGCCGGCGCCGCCGGTGCGGTCGTCGCGCTGGTGGAACCCGCGCAGGTGCGGCACGTTGACAAGATTCACGACTCGGCCGGGGTGAGCTCCATCAGGCATCGGGTCGAGCCTGGTCACGCGGCGGTGCGGGAGCTAGCGGAGTCCGGCACGCCGATCCCGCACGCTCAGATCCTGGCGTATCGGCAGCGAACTCAATCGGCTCGCGCCACCCGGCCAGCGCGGCCATCAAGCCGGCGCCGACCGCGCCGCGCGGCGAGCTAACCGCGGTTTCCGAATGCCCGGTAGGCGGGGCGAAGCAATTCGGTTAGTGGCTGGCCGCGAACGGACGCGTTGACGGCGGGCAACTGGTCAAGCAAAGCGTCGCTGGCCGTGACGGGCGGGCTGGTTACCGGGATACTTGCCTGCAAGCAGAAGTAGGTCTCCAGGCACGCGTCGAGCGGCTGCCCGACCTGTTCGCGATGATCGGCCACCGGCTGGCCCCCTGGGTGCGCTGCCTGCAAGTGGGCAAGCAGGTCCTCCCTGTCGCGCCCGCGCCAGGCCAGGATCCTGAAAGGATCTTCATCGAAGGCCTCGGCCAGGAGATAGAACGCCGCCGCGATGTGCTTGCAAGGCACCTGGTAATCCGGGCACGAGCAGTCAAGCGACAACTCCCCCGCGGTGGCCGGGAAGAGCGACAGTCCGTTGGAAGCGAAGATCTCCTCGATGTCGTCTGGCATCTCGCCCGCGAGCAACTTGGCCGCGTACCACGCACTGCCGGCGAGTCCGGCCTCAAGTATCGCCCATTCGGCCTTGCCGAACGCCCTGAGGCCGATCCGCACCCGGTAGGGCCGGCTTCTGCTGCCCTGGACCAGCGCGCTGACCAGCCCGGCGTCAACGTCAAGGGAAATCACCTGGCCCTTGCGCGCGTAATTGCGGCCGCGCTGAAGCCGGTTGCCGAGCCCAATGTGCTCGAGCACGCCCACGAACCGCTCTGACCACCAGGTCTCGCCGATCGCGCCTCGCTTGCTGCGGGCCTTGAGCCCGCCTTCGACTGCTCTCGGCCGGGCAGGCGGCGGGTACCAGCTGCTACTCACCGACGGCATCCTGCGACAGCTCGAAGACCTTGCGCAGATCCTCGGTGGACAACTCGGTGAGCCAGGATTCTCCGTCGCTGATTACCAGGTCGGCGAGCGCCTTCTTCTCCTCGATCATCTCGTCTATCTTCTCTTCAAGCGTTCCTGTGCAGACGAACTTGCGTACCTGGACGTTCCGCCGCTGACCGATGCGGAAGGCCCGGTCGGTGGCCTGATTCTCCACGGCCGGATTCCACCAGCGGTCCAGGTGGATCACGTGGTTCGCCGCGGTCAGATTCAGCCCGGTACCGCCGGCCTTGAGCGACAGCAGGAAGATCGGCGGTCCGCTGTCGGTCTGGAAGCTGGTGACCAGCTCATCCCGGCGCGCTCTTGGCGTCCCGCCGTGCAAGTAAGCGACACTAGTGCCGAAGCGCGCCGACAAATGCGGAAGCAGCATCTCGGCGAACTCGGTGAACTGGGTGAAGCACAGCGCCTTGTCGCCCTCGGCGAGAACTTCCTCAAGTATCTCCTCGAGCCGGATCACCTTCCCCGAGCGGCTTCCGATCGCGGACCGATCGTGCAGCAGCAGGGCCGGGTGATCGCATACCTGCTTGAGCTTGGCCATGGCGGCCAGCACGTTGCCCCGGCGCTCGATACCGTCCGTGTTCTCGATCTTTTCCATCATGTCGTCGACGATCGCCTGGTACAGCGACGCCTGCTCGCCCGTGAGCTGGCAGTACTGCTTAATCTCGATCTTCTCTGGCAGATCGTCGATGATCGACGGATCGGTTTTCAGCCGGCGCAGCACATAAGGACGGGTGACCGCGCGCAGCCGGCGCGCGGGCTCGGTTTGGCCGTGACGTTCCACCGGGATCGAGTACCTGGTCCTGAACCGCTCGGAAGATCCGAGCAGGCCAGGATTAAGGAAATCCATGATCGACCAGAGCTCGGCCAGCCGATTCTCCACCGGGGTTCCGGTCAGGGCGACCCTGTGGCCAGCGCCGAGCCGTTTCACCGCTTTGGCCGCCTGGGAGAGACTGTTCTTGATCGCCTGGGCTTCGTCAAGAACGACCCTGTGCCAGTAATTTCCGGCGAGTTCGTCGATGTCCCTCGTGGCGGTCGCGTAGGTCGTGAGGACAAGGTCCGCGTCATTCAGCTGCTCGGCCAGGGCGGCTCCGCGCAGCCGCTCGGGTCCGTGATGGGAGTAGACGCGAAGGTCAGGCGCGAACTTCGCTGCTTCCCGCTCCCAGTTGCCGACCAGGGACATCGGGCAGAGCAGCAAGGTGGGACCAGTCACCGGGTTCTCGGCCCGGTGAGCGGTTTCAAGCGCCAGCAACTGGACTGTCTTCCCAAGCCCCATGTCGTCCGCCAGGCAGGCCCCCAGCCCGAGTGCGGCGAGGAAAGACAGCCACGACAAGCCTCGCTGTTGATATGGCCGCAGGGTCGCGCGGAAGTTCTCGCTCGGCGGCAAAGCCGGAAGAAATTGCGGAACGGAACCATTCAGCAGGTCGCCAAGCCAGCCGTCGGCGGTCACCGTGGTGAAGGGAAGCGGCGTATCAAGGTCATCGGGATGCGTGGCCGCCAGGGCCAGGATTTCGGCGGCCGACTTCCTAGCCGGCTGCTCACGGGTCAGGAACTCCAGGCCACGCCTGAGCTGATCGGGGTCAACCGCGACCCATTGCCCGCGCAGCCGGATCAGGGGGGCCTTCGCCTGCGCGAGCACGGCGATCTCGTCATCGGTGAGAGTGTCGTCCCCGACCGCGAGCTGCCAGCGGAAATCCAGCAGCTGGTCCTGGCCGAACTTGCTGGCCTTCTCCACGACGCCGTCGACGGGAGTGTGCGCGGACGCGGTGAGGCCAAGCCTGCGGCGCCGGTCCCACCAGGAAGGGAGCAAGACCCCGAACCCGGCTTCGTCCAAGGCCGGGGCGATGGCGGAAAGAAAGCGGTAAGCGCCTTCGGCGTCCAGGTCAAGTCCGCACGGACGAGGCTGACGCAGGCCATCCGCGAGCTCGGGGTAGATCCTGCTGGCCCGGCCGAGCTCGGTGAGCAGCAGTTCCCTCGGGTTAGCCAGCCACCGGCTGAGACTGCCGTCATCGGTCCACGCCTGGCCAGCGGGCACAAGCAAACTCGGGTCGATCGCGGACTGCAGCAGGAAGTCAAGTACCCACTGGCTGCCGGCCAGGCCGTCGGCCGTATCCGCTTCCTCGGCCTCGCCCTCGGCCTCCGTAAGCCGGAAGGTCGCCCGCGCCGGACCAGTCTGGCCGCTGCCGACGCCCGCCCAGGACGCTAGCTCCACAGCGAGCGCGTCAAGTTCGGCCGGGTCGGCATCAAACCGGCCTTCAGGCGCCGACAGCGCCCCAAGCCAGGTCTCGATCGCGGAAAGCCGCTCCGGCCGGCGGCCGCGGCGCGGCGGAACGAGATCTGGCCCGGCGCACAACTCGCCGCGCGCGATGACGTCCACAATCGCCGCCAGGGCCGCGGCGACCAGCTCGACCGGGTCGTCCTGACCGGGTACCGCCCGGCAGACTGGCGGCATCGCCCTCGTCAGCGCGTGGGCAGCGGCGACGTCTGGTCCGGAAAGCACCGGCCGCCATCGCGCGATCGCGCCGTCCTCGTCCCGGCCGAGCGCGGGAAGAACCCGGCCTCGCGCCACGAGCTCGCCAGCGAACTCGGCGAGATCGGCCAGATAACTGACCGACGCACCGTAGCGAATGCCCGGTGCGCGTTCAGACAGGGCGGCGAGCGCCGCGACCGGGTCAAGGCAGCTGACCGGCACCATCCAGGGCAGCAGGGCTGATGCCGACTGAGCCGGCGGGCGCGGCGTCTTCCTGATCAGCTCGGGCGAATCGAGCGGCGCGCTGCGCAGCGAAGGCAGCATCAGTGTCGCTTCGCCAGGTTTTCCCGCGTGAAGGCCATCGATAGTCGCGTGCTTAGCCGCGAAGGGGTGAGACCGCGCCGACCGGTAAGCCTGGCTGCTGCTCTTGACGAGTAGCTCGGAGTCCTCAGCCCACAGGCACAAGCCAGCGTCGGATAGCCAGAACCCGTGCATCACAAGCATGTTTCTAACGCTTCCGGCTAGGGGCGAAATGCAGCCGAACGGGGGGTACGGTGCAGCAGCCTAACGCCAGGTCACGGCTTCCGTAGGCGAACACGCCAGGGCTTGTGGTCACCGCGTAGATATGGTCCAATAACACATTCGGCTGCATCGATTACACATCGTGATCGACGGGGATTTGAGCGGCTCGCAAACCTTCGCCTGAGCCCGCGCGTCTGATGAGCGATCCGGTTTTCCGGTTCAGCGCCATCGGCACGGATTTGGCCGTCGGACGGGAGGGACGTCGTGAAGAGATATCTGGTCGTGTTCGCTGCGGCAGCCGCGATGCTGGCAGTCGCGATCCCGGCGGCACAGGCGGGAACAGGCGGCGAGTCACCCCCGGCCGGCGTAGTGTCGCCCACGCCGCCATCAAACGTGCCGCACCTGCCTGTTACAAGCAGCCAGGTCGAGCAGGTCCGCCAGCTCGTGCAGTGCGGCAGCACGATGTACGCGGTAGGCACCTTCACTACGATCAGGCGCAACAGCACCACCTATACTCGCGACAGCATCTTCAGCTTCAGCGCCACCGCGCCCTACGCGGTGACCAGCTGGGCACCCGACGTCGTCGGCACCTACGGGACGACGTCCAACGCCAGCAACACGCTCAACACGATCGCGTTCGCCAACGGCAATTGCGCTGACGCCTACATCGGCGGCAACTTCTCCTCGGTCAATGGCACGGCCGTGAAGGACATCGCGGAGATCAGCACGACCACAGGCAACGTCGTGACCGCGTTCAAGTCGAGCGCGTCGAGCCCGGTCGAGACAATCATCGCGGCAGGCAGTCATCTGCTGGTCGGCGGCCGTTTCACCAGCATCAACGGTGACACCGCCGATTCTTATATGGTCAGCCTGAGCCCCGCTACCGGCAAGAGCGACGGCTTCCTGCACCTGAGCATCTCTGGTAACTACCAGTTCTCTGGCGTGTCGTCGAACGCCACCCATGTGTACGGCCAGCAGCTCAGCCCTGACCACACCCTCGACCTAGTGGAGGGCGACTTCACCTCGGTCGGCGGCCAGGCCCGACAGCAGGCGTTCATGCTGAACGTGAGTGGCACCTCCGCGACCGTGACCGGCTGGAACGCCCCCGAGTTCAACACCAACTGCGCCACGGTCGAACCGTTCTACGTGCAGGACGGTGCCTGGAGCCCGGATGGCTCCGCCGTTTACTTCGGTACTACCGGCTACCACCCGAACGGCCAGCCGGTCGGCGCCACACCGCGAACCGGGCCATGCGACGCCGCGCTGGCATTCCCGACCACGCAGACCGCGGTGAGCGCCCTATGGACCAATTACACCGGCTGCGACTCTCTTTACTCAGCGGCCGCGGACGCCAAAGCCGCGTATTTCGGAGGGCATGAGCGGTGGTCGATGAATCCGGCGGACTGCGACGCTCAAGGGCCCGGCGCTTACACCGCACCGGGAATGGAGGGACTCGACCCCGCCTCCGGCGCTCTGTACGTCAACTCGGCGGGCACCGCGGGCTATTACAGCCATGACCGCGGGCTCGGTGCCGACAACATGCTGGTCACCAGCGCCGGACTGTGGATCGCCAGTGACAACTTCGACGACACCCAGTACTGCGGTGGCGTGTCGACCTCCGGCATCTGCTTCCTGCCCTACAGCTAAGCCATTCGAGCCGGAAGTGAACCCTGCGGGCTGCTCAGACGACTAATGTGCGGGAGTCCAGCCATCCGGACAGCGATGCCCTCTCCCTGACAACGAGGTGCTGACATGACCACATTGCTTCTGGTTTACCTGCTATTCCTCATCGGCAGCGGAATCGCGATGCTCACGATCGCCATCGCCGGAATCCAGAACAGCCGGGCAAAGGCTCGCCGGATATGGACCGGCGCGCTGGGAGCGGGTTTCCTGCTCTACGGGCTTTACCTGCTGCTGTTCTTCCGGGGCGGGCACTACTTCATCTTCTACTACGTGTTCATCCTTCCGATCCTGGTCATCGTCCGGTACTTCCGCGATCGCTCCCTCAGCCGGAAGACTCCCCAGCCAGCCGCTTTCCTAGGCCAGCCCACCGCTTACGGCCAGCCCCCGGCCTACGGCCAGCCCCCCGCCTACGGGCAAACGCCGGCTTACGGACAGGCGCCCGGTGATCATCAGGCGCCCAACCAGGTCTAAAACGGATAAAACGCCAAAAGTCAGCGACCCGCGATCGCATCGCTGGCCCATCGTCGTCCCGGCGCTGGGGCCAGGGCACCTGCGCCGGGACAACGCTGGGTCTGCGGCCCGGTACCTCTCCGCCCAAAGGAGCCGTACCCATGGGCCATAGATGCTGCGCCAACGACAACTATGTGCCATTGATGCTGCTCAGCCGGGCCGGGCCACCGCAACGATGGCCCATGGATGTCGTTCCCGCAGCAACGATGGCCCATAGATGCGGTTACCCGCCCCCGGCTGGACAGCATCCATGGCCCATCGTTGCGGTCCGCCGCGCGGATCTGCCCGCTTCGCCGTCGCCGCCGGCCAGCCTGGGACCGCCCCCGGCGGCCAGAGAACCCGCCGCCGGGACCAGTAAAGGTGATTTGCCGGTTTTGCGGCTTGTGCGGGCAGCGGCCCGAACTCCTCCCCTTCTGAGCCGCCAGCAGCCAAGCCGGCTCGCCTGCGCCCTCAGCCGCACCGATCGGGGGACGGTATCGATCGTTGGAGGGCGTCGAGGATGATGGTGAGTCCGATCTCGAATTCGTTGCCGAAGTCATAGCCGGCCTGGAGGGTGTGCTGGGTTGCCATCTCGGCGAGGTGGGGGTACTGGCCGTTCGTGATCGGCTTGGCCGCGGATTCCGGGGTGAAGGGCAATGATGCTTCCTGGAGCGCGAACCCGTATACGTAGCTGTCGAGCAGCGCGTAGGCGTGGGCGGTCGCGGCGACGGAGAAGCCGGCCGCGCGCAGGGTGCCGATGGTGGCGTCGTGGTGGCGCAGCGTCGCCGGGCCTGGGTTGGCCCGCGATTCCATGAGCCCGATCGCCCACGAGTGGCGCCTCAGTGCCTGACGGGTGGAGATCGCCCGGCGGCGCAGCTCTGACTGCCAGTCGCCCGCGGCCGAGGGCAGTTCGATCTCGCTGAAGACGAGATCGACGATGCCGTCGAGGATCTCGTCCTTGCCGGCGACGTAGTGGTAGAGCGACATGGGTTTGACGCCGAGTTCACTCGCGAGCGAGCGCATTGTCAGAGCACCGATGCCCGAGGCGTCAGCGATCGCGACGGCGCCGCGCAGTACCCGCTCGCGGCTGAGCAGACGGCGTTCCCCCAGGTCCGCGGTAGCGTGTTCCGGCATCTGGCTCCCTGGCCGATGGCCTAATCGTACTTAGTACTGTAGCGTGTCGGGTACCGTACTAAGTACGAGGAAGGGCAGGGATGCAAGACACGCAATTGTCCGGCCGGGTCGCGCCAGCCACGACGGCACGCCGGCGGATACTGGCCGTTTTCCTCCCCGTCACCGCCGTGCTCTATGTCGGCTCAGAAGCACTCGACCCCAAGGGCACCGACCAGCTCGTCACGACCGCGGCGACCGGGCTGAAGCTGCTGGCTATCGCGGCGAAGCATCCGACTCAGCTGTACGTCGCTGGCACCACGTCGGTCCTGGCTCTCGGGGCGCTCGCGGTCTCATACGTGGCGATCGCCATGCTGGTCAGGGAGCGCGGTTGGCTGCTCGCTACGGTCGCGGCGATCCTGGGCGCGGTCGGTGCCTTCTGCGGAGCCATCATCAACGTGCTGGTCGGGATCAACCTCGCCGCCGCCGCGACAGCGCACATACCAGCCAGCGCGGCCGCGCGGTTCCTGATGACCTCGTTCAACTCCGGGCCCGGCCAGTTCTTCACCTACGTCTACTTCGTCGGCGAGTACGCCGCGCCGATCATCTTGGGCATCGCGCTGTGGCGCAGCCGCAGCGTGCCGCGCTGGCTAACGACCTTGTTTGTTGTTGGGTTTTTTATCGCCGAACCGCAGTCGTCCAAAGGCGCCATCGTCATCTTGTTCATGCTGCCCTGGGCCGTCGCGATGGTCCTGCTGGCGGCCAGGATCTGGCAGTCGGCGGCTCAGCCCGCTGTTGCCAGTCCGCAGCCGGCCGCGTCCGAAGCGAACGCCGCCCCCGAGGAGGCTTACGGTCGACTCTGACCATCGCAGGACGTAGCGCAGCCCCCCCCCCCAAAACGATGACTAGGAGCGTTAATGCCGACTGCCTATGCCCTGCTCAGCACCTACCCGCCCACGCAGTGCGGGCTAGCCACCTTCAGTGAGGCACTGCTTGCTCATCTGCCCCTGGCTGATGACCGGGCCGCCGTCGTGCGCGTACTCGATGAACCGGCACCGTGCCAGGCGCCGGAGGTCGTGCACGATCTCGTGGCCGGCTCAGCCGCCAGCGCGTCAGCGGCGGCCGAGGTTCTCAACCGCTTTGATGTCGTGATCGTGCAGCATGAGTACGGCATTTACGGCGGACCGGACGGTCAGGACGTCATCTCGCTGCTTGAAGCCCTGCGCGTACCGATTATCGCGGTCCTGCATACCGTGCTGGCCAGCCCCACACCGAGGCAGCGACTGATCCTCGAGCGGGTCATAGCCGCCGCCAGTGCCGTCGTCACGATGACGGAGACGGCCCGATCGCGGCTACTGGACAGCTATGGCGTCGCGGCAGAGAAGATCCGCGTGATACCGCACGGCTCGGCGGATAACCGCGCGGTCACGGTACCGACAGGGAAACTTGGCCGGCCCAAGGTACTTACCTTTGGGATGCTGGCGCCGCGCAAGGGCATCGAGCATGCGATCGATGCCATCGCACTGCTCAGGGGCCGCGGACTCTACGTCGACTATCAGGTGGCCGGCCAGACTCATCCGCGTGAGCTCAGGCGGGACGGCGAGGGTTACCGGAGGGCGCTCAAGAACCTGGCGACCTCGGGCCAGGTGGCCGATCGCGTGCACTTCGATAGCAGGTTCCGCACGGTAGCTGCCCTTGGCCGGCTGATCAGCGCCGCGGACGTGGTACTGCTGCCCTACGACTCCGCTGAGCAGGTCACGTCCGGAGTCCTGATCGAGGCAATCACCGCGGGCAGGCCGGTAGTGTCGACGCGCTTCCCGCATGCGGTCGAGCTTCTCGGCGCCGGCCTGCTCGTCGACAGAAAGGACCCGGCCGGCCTCGCTAACGCCCTGCAACGCGTGCTCACCGAGCCCGGCCTGTCGGCGCGGATGAGCCGGTACTCCGCGAATCTCGCGCCGCAATTGCTCTGGCCAGCGGTAGCGCGTTCCTATCGAGAACTCGCCTCAGCGCTCATTCAGGCCAGGGCGGAAGACCCGGCCTGAGACCTCAGCTGGCTCGCTTGTAAGCGCGGACCGCGAGCGGCCCGAAGACGATGAAGATCCCGGCGAGCCAGGCCGCGCTCTTCCACAGGTTCGCCTCGATCGGGCCGCCGAGTGCCAGCGCCCGCATAGCGTTAATGACATAGGTCACCGGCTGGTTATTGGCGAAGGCCTGCAGCCAGCCGGGCATGGACGAGATCGGCACGAACGCCGAACTAAGGAACGTCAGCGGGAACAGCCAGATAAGCCCGAACGCCTGTACTGACTCCTCATCCCCGATGGCCAGCCCGGTGAACGCTGAGATCAGGCAGATCGCCAGCCCGAAGACAGTGGACAGCACGATCATGAGGATGGCGGGAATCGCGCCGTTCAGGAACTTGAACCCGACCGCGTACCCGACGCCAACGACGATCAGGATGGTTACCAGCATGCGCCCGGTGTCGGCGACCAGGCGGCCGGCGAGTACCGCCGATCGCGCCATCGGCATCGAGCGCAGCCGGTCGATCACGCCCTTCTTCAGCTCTTGCGCCAGCGCGATGGCCGTGCCGAAGGTCGCGAACGCCGCGGTTTGCGCGAGAATCCCAGGCAGCAGGAATTCCACGTACTGAATATTGCCGGGCACCTTGATCGCGCCGCCGAAGACGTAGCGGAACAGCAGCACGAACATCACCGGCTGGATCACGGTGAAGACCAGGTAAGCGGGCACGCGCATCCAGACCAGCAGGTTGCGCCGGGTGATGGTGAGCGTGTCGGTCACGGCCCAGCGGGCCCGGACGAGCAGGCCGGGATCGTCAGCGGGCGGTGCGGCCGCAACCGCGGTAGCGGTGGTCACGATGACCCCTTAGCCTCGTCGCTCTGATGACTCTTCCGGCGCCCTCGGCGCTTGTCCTGCTGTTCCTCTTCGACGGCGTGCCCGGTCAGCGCCAGGAACACGTCATCAAGCGAGGGCCGGCGCAGCGCGAGGCCCTGCGTCCGCACCCCCACCGCGTCGAGGCCGCGCACCGCGTCGATGAGGGCGTCTGAGCCCCGGCCACCGACGCCCACGCCGACCACGCCGGTCACCTTGTCAGCGTGCGGCTCGCCTTCGCCTATCTTCGCGATCGCCAAGACGGCGTCGCTCATCCTGGTCCGGTCGGGCACAGTGAACTCGAGCACGTCCCCGCCGACCCGGCTCTTGAGTTCCTCGGCCGTACCCGCCGCGATCACCAGGCCGTGGTCGATGACCACGATCTCGTCGGCCAGTTCGTCCGCCTCGTCGAGGTACTGAGTCGTCAGCAGCGTCGTCGTACCGCCTGCCACCAGCGACCTGATGATGTCCCACATCCCCAGCCTCGACCGCGGGTCAAGGCCGGTCGTCGGTTCGTCGAGGAAGAGGACCTTCGGCCGGCCGACCAGGCTGGCGGCGAGGTCCAGGCGGCGCTGCATGCCGCCGGAGAAGTTCTTGGCCGGACGGTCCGCGGCATCGACAAGGTCGAATTGCTCAAGCAGTTCGACCGCGCGGCTCCGGGCAGCCCGCCAGCTCAGATGATAGAGCCGCCCGATGATCTCCAGGTTCTCCCGGCCGGTGAGCTCCTCCTGGATCGCCGCCGATTGCCCGGAAAGGCCGATCGAGCGACGGACGGCGGCGGCTTCCCGCACCACGTCACGGCCTTCCACTAGTGCCCGCCCTTTGTCCGGTCGCAGCAGGGTCGTCAGGATGCGCACAGCGGTTGTCTTGCCGGCACCGTTAGGCCCGAGCACGCCGAGCACCGTGCCACTCGGTACCACGAGGTCAATGCCGCGCAGCGCGTGCACCTGGCCGAATGACTTCGTCAGCCCTTCCACCAGAATGGCCGGTCTCGAGCTGATCTCCGTCACTACGTCCTCCTGCATCCGCCCGGCGCGCTGCTCAGATCGTAGCGGCAGCGGTCAGCCGAGCGGCTTGGTGGTCCAGTTTGCCGGGCTGGTCCCAAGCACTCGCACGTGGCCGGCGAAGATGCGTCAGCGCGATCCCCGTCCGAGCACAGCAGATAAGCGACCCGCCGCAGCGACGTCAGCCTGGCCGCCACGTACTCGGTGAACTCCGCGTCGCGGCGCGCGTACATCACGCGCCTCCCGTTCCCGTCGGCTGCCTCACAACTGGTAAATGCGCGCGGACACCCATTCGGTTGCCGCCAGGTAGAAGAAAGCTTCCCTGAGGGAGAAGATCTGACATAGCCGGTAGCCGATCAGAAGGAGCTAGCAGCGTGCGTGACTTGCGCATTAACTCGCTTAGGGCAGTTGCCGCAGCGGCTTTGCTGGTAGCCGGAGGTGGCCTCAGCGCGCAGGCGCGGCCAGTTCCGCAGCATCAGGCCGCTCCTGGCTATACCACTGCCAGCGCATCTCTCTGGTCCGTCGCGGCCTTTGACAGCGGCAACGCCTGGGCGGGCGGGCAGGCTGCGTTCAAGGAGTCGTCCTACGTGGTGCGCTGGAACGGCAGGCAATGGCGCAAGGCGCCCGGCACCGAGTTCCCCGGCACCGACAACATCACCTCGATAGCCAGCACCTCGGCCAGAAACGTCTGGGCCGTCGGCCCCGCCGACGCGGGCAACGGCGGGATCATCTTGCACTGGAACGGCCGGAAGTGGACGCGGGTGCGGCACCCCAACCCGCCGGGCGCCGAGCTCACCGGAGTGGCCGCCATTTCGCCCAGATACGCCTGGGCAGTCGGCGACACCATGGGAGGAAAGACCTTCATCCTGCACTGGAACGGCCGGAAGTGGACGCATACGCCGAGCCCGAGCCCGGGAGGCAGCACGCTCATGTACAGCGTCGCGGCCACGTCTCCTGACAACGCCTGGGCCGTCGGCCGCGTGTTCGAAGCGAGCAAGAACCTGATCTTGCACTGGAACGGCAAGGTCTGGCGCCGGGAATCCGTGCCTACGCCGGCCGGCGGCGGTGGCTTGCTCGGCGTCACCGCGATCTCGGCCACGAACGCCTGGGCCGTGGGCTTCAGCTTTGACTCCGGCGCGCTGATCCTGCACTGGAACGGCAAGACCTGGCGCCAGGAACCCGCCAGGAACTTCGGGGTCGGAGCTTCCCTGTGGACCGTCACCGCTACCTCAGGGCACAACGCCTGGGCCGACGGCTCGAACAATGCCGGCGCACTGATCTTGCACTGGAACGGCGCCACCTGGCGACGCGCGCCCGCTCCTCGCCTGGCCCACGGCGTCCTTTACGGAATCGCCGCCTCATCGGCAAGGAACGCCTGGGCCGTCGGCGACAGCGGCACAGGGCACGGCGTCATCCTGCACTGGAACGGAAAGCGGTGGAAGTAATCCGCCGCGCGGACGAGGTAGCTGTCACCTTTGCTGGTTCGGGTGACGCGTTCGGCAGCGGCGGGCGGTTTCAGGCCTGCATTCACATTCGGCCAGCCGCCCCGGCCGCGCCGGTCCTGCTTGACCGCGGAGCTACCTCGCTCACCGCGCTCAAGCGATGCGGTCTCGATCCCGGCGAGCTCCGCGCGGTCTTCGTGTCCCACCTGCACGGCGATCACTTCGGCGGCCGGGGTACAGGCAGCGGCCCTGGAAGTCGACCATCCCAGCGGCGCTCCTGCTCTCGCCCTGCGCCTGACGCTGCCCGGCGGCAAGGTCATCGCCTACACCGGCGATACCGCCTGGACCGATGCCCTCATCGGCCTGGCGGCCGGCGCCGACCTGCTGATCGCCGAGGCGTACTTCAGGGACAAGGCCGTGCCCGAACCACACCCGGCCGTCCCTCAGCGGATCACTGCCATCCGGGCGCCCCAGACCCCCCAGCCCATCACCGCCGGAACCAGGGCCGGCACCGCCGGGACCATCACCATCGGGCTCCGCCAGCTTGTCCCGGAGCTCCTCGGCGATCACCGCCAGGTCCTTCAGGTCCGCGCCGTCCGCCACCGCCCGCAGCAAAATGCCGTCCGCCTCGTCCCGGTACCCGGCCGGCAGCAACTCGGTCCAGTCGCAGACCTGCCGCGCCCACGACGCCGAAATACCCGCCCCCGCCAGAACCTCCGCCACCAGCCGGTGCGCCCGCAGCCGCCGCATCCACCCCACCGACCCCGACGCCGCCCCGTTACTCACCCTCGTCTGCCACCGCAGCCACGTCCGCGCCGTCCCCTGACCATCGTCCTCAAACCCCCGGCACCGCTCAAACGCCGACAACACCCCCGCCCGCGCCGCCGTCAGCAACGACTCCGCATCCTCCAGACCCCGCAGCGCCCCAGCCTGAACAACCACCGGATCAGACGCCAGATCCGCCCCCGCCAGCCACCCCAGGCCAGCCAGCACCATCCCCAGCGCCTCACCCGACGACGACGGCACGCCCACAGGCACAACGCAAACAGACACCAGGCACACCTCCCGCCGAAAGCCCAGCCGCAAACAAAAGGGAAATGGACGAAACGCGGAGGGCCACTCAACCGGGAGAACCACTCAACAACCCACCAGCCCTAGGCTGGCTCAACATCTCAATCCCGGCGATGCCAACTCTCTCAACTACCAAACACCCTACCAACCCCCACTGACAATTTCGGGACCGACGCAGTGCACCAAGCCAGACCAGGAGAACTCCGCCGAGCTCGGACCGCGGCCGCCGCCGATCCTGGGCGGCTTCCGCACACCGCCGGCGCGGGCATCCGGGCGCAAACCAGTCCGCCGCCGGCACCTGGGGTCGGTCCGCACATCATGTTTCGCGGCCTAGCCGACCTGGGCGAGGGCGGAAGCGGGGCTGAGCCGGGCGGCGCGCCAGGCGCCCAGGGCGCCTGCGAGCAGAGTGCCCAGGACGCCAAGGCCGACGGCGAGCGCAACGATGCCCGGCGAGATCAGGGCGCTGAAGTGGACAGCCACGGGACCGTCAGGACCGCCAGCCGTCGGCGGCCTGCCAGGCGAAGGAATGCCACCAGCGAACCCCGTAACGCTGACAGTCAGGGTCGGGCCGAGAACTGAGACCACCGCGGCGCCGGCGTATCCGAAGGCGACGCCTGCCAGGGTGCCGGCGAGCCCGGTCACAGCGGTTTCTGCGAGTACCTGGGCGGTGATGCGGCGCGCCGGCCAGCCGAGTGCCTTCAGGGTGCCGAACTCGCGGACCCGCCGCGCCACCGATGCCAGGGTGAGCAGGACCGCGATCGCGAAGGACGCGGTGAGCGCGGCGACCGCCACCCAGGTACCGAGGTCGGCGGCGAGGCCGGAAGCGGTCGTGACCGCTCCGGCAACCGTGGCCGCCGCCGCGTGCGATGACGCCGCCCGGTCCAGGCTGTCCAGCACGCGGGACTGCGCGGCCTCGGTGCCAGCGGCGGTGGCGCTGACGATGATGACGAGGGCGACGCCGACGGCCAGGCCCGCCGAGGTGGCCAGTGCCTGCCACCACCGGTAACGCAGTTCGTAGCGAAGGTAAGTAAGGCAAAGCGTTCGGCCTTCCATCAGGCACCGCACGGCTGCCTGTCCCCGCCAGCGGGTGTGGTTTCCTCGAAGTGCAGCCGGCCATCCCTCATCTGGCCGACGCGCTGGGCCCGCGCGGCAACGGAGCTGTCGTGGGTGACCATCACCATGGTGAGGCCGCGGTCGCGGACGAGCGTCGCGAGCAGCGTGATGATCTCGTCGCGGGTGGTTTCGTCAAGGTTGCCCGTAGGCTCGTCGGCGAGCAGCACCGCCGGTTCCTTGACGAGCGCGCGGGCAATCCCTACCCGCTGCTGCTGGCCTCCGGACAGCTCGCCCGGCAGGTGCCCGGCCCGGTCGGTAAGGCCGACCGCGTCAAGCACCCGGGCCACGCGCGTGCGACGCTCGGCCGCGTCGAGCCGTAGCGGTTCCAGGGCGAGCTCAACGTTGACGGCGGCGGGCAGAGTCGGGATGAGGTTGAAGGTCTGGAAAATGAACCCGATCGAGGTCGCCCGCACCCTGGCTATCTCGGCGCCGGTCAGCTCGCCCAGGTTCTTGCCGTCGAACAGTATGGTGCCCGAGGTGGGCCGGTCGAGGCCGCCGAGCAATTGGAGCAGCGTGGTCTTGCCGTGTCCGGTAGGGCCCTGAATCGCCAGCCATTCCCGGTCGCCGATCACGACATCGACGCCGGCCAGTGCCTCCACGGTCCGGCTGCCCTTGCGATAAGTCCTCGTGACACCACTGAGTTCGTACATAGAATTCCCTCCTTGTTTCATCCGGCGTGGGCGAGGGCGGCGGTCGGGCTGAGCCTGGCCGCGCGCCAGCTGCCGAGTGCGCCAGCGAGCAGTCCCCCGGCGAGTCCGAGCCCGATCGCGAGGGCAACTACGCTGAGCGCGACCGGCGCGCTGAAGTGAACCGGCAGCGAGTTGTAGGTGCCGGGAAAGGCCAGCGGGTGGTAGAAGTGCTGCCCGGTCCTGGCGTTAGCGCCCGCTATGAAGCCGCGCGGCTCGGAATGCCCCGGCGCGGCGGCGACCGTCGCGGTCAGGTTCCTCGCCAGCCGGGAGATCACCGCCGCGACGGCGTACCCGAGGCCGGTGCCCACCAGGGCGCCGGCGATACCGATGGTCACGGACTCGCCAAGTACCTGGGCGGTGATCCGGCCAGTCGGCCAGCCGAGTGCCTTCAGGGTGCCGAGCTCGCGTACCCGCCGACCAACGGCCGCCACCGTGAGCAGCGCCGCCAGCAGGAAAGCAGCCGCCAGCACGGCGATCGCCAGCCACCGGCCCAGATCCTTGGCCAGCCGGGCTGTCTCGCCAAGCGACCCGCTGATCTCTGAGGCCAGCGTGGCCTGAGTGGTCACGTCGGCCCAGGGCAACTGCGCCTTGACCCTGGCAGCTACGGAGCCGAGGTCGGCGGCGCTGGCGACCGCCGCGTCCACCGTGGTGATCTCGCCAGAGAAGTTCGACAGGGTCTGCGCGACGCGGAGCGGGATGAGGATGTCGGGGACGGTCCCGGCCGGCTGGCTGACGATCCCGACGACCCGCAGGTCGCGGCTGGCCATCGTGATGACCGACCCAACCCGCAAGTGGCGGGCGCGGGCGTAGGCGCTGTCGACTAGCGCCACGTCGCTGACGGCGTCGGAGCCGGCGAGGCCGCGTCCCGAGATGACCCTGGCCTCGCTGAGCGGGCCGAACTGCCTGCTCGCGGGGTCGACCCCGTCGACGGGGATATTGGGTGCAAAGCCGTAAGGATCAGAAGGAGTCGGCGCTACCTGGCCGCTGGCCGGAGTGACCGTCCACGTCAGCGCGAGCACGCCGGTCGCCGAGCGCACACCGGGCAGGCCGGCGACGGTCGCCGCGGCCTTGGAGCTGAAAAGTCCCTGGTTGGTGTCGAGGAAATCCAGGTGCTCGCCCGGATGGATTTCGTGTCCTGGTCCGGCGTCGCCGTGCGCGTACGGCCGGGTGACGGTCAGGTCGGTGCCGATCCCGTACAACCCGTGCAGCACGCCGGCCTGCGCGTTGCTTATGCCCGAGGCAACCGCGCTGACCGTGATGACGAGGGCGACGCCGACCGCCAGCCCGGCCGCGATGAAGATCGCCTGCCTCAGCCGATGGCGGAGTTCGAGGCGAAGGTAGGTGAAATAGAGCATGGAGGACGTTCTACGGGGCCGGTGTTTTCAGAAACCTAACGGCTTGAGGTCCCGGCGGCATGATGCAAACCTTTTGAAAGAGTGACCAGGTCATGCTGTTGGAAACAGCGATGGGGAGGTCAGGGTTGCGGGTACTGGTGGTCGAAGACCAGGCCGAGATGGCCGAACTGGTGGCGGCTGGGCTCCGGCGCGCGCAGATGGCGGTCGACGTCGCGCTCGACGGGCCGAGCGGCCTCGAACGAGCGCTGGTCAACGACTACGACGTCATCGTCCTCGATCGCGACCTGCCCGGCCTGCACGGTGACGAAGTCTGCGTGCGGCTGGTCGCGGCGGGGCGCCGGGGCCGGGTGCTGATGCTCACCGCCGCCGCCGACTCCGCTGACCTGGTGGAAGGGCTCGGCCTCGGAGCCGACGACTATCTCGGCAAGCCGTTCGACTTCCCCGTCCTTGTTGCCCGTGTCCGCGCGTTGTCCCGCCGGGCCCATCCGGTCGCGCCGCCAGTGCTGCGGGCTGGGGACCTGATCGTGGATACGGCTAAGCGGCGGGCTGTAAGGTCCGGGCGGCCGCTTGAGCTCGGGCCGAAGGAGTTTGGCGTACTCGAACTGCTGGTCGCCTCGGAAGGGCGGACTGTCTCCGCCGAGGAATTGCTAGAGCGGGTGTGGGACGAGTTCGCCGATCCGTTCACCAACGCGGTGGCGGTCACCATCAGCCGCTTGCGGGCAAAGCTCGGCGACCCGCCGATGATCGAGACGGTGCCGCGCTCGGGATACCGGATCGGAGCCTGACCGATGCCAGCCCTGACGCGACTGCTCCCCCGGCTGCTCCCCCGGCTCCTCCCGCGGCGGACGATCCGGCTCCGGCTCACCGCTCTCTACGGCCTGCTCTTCACGCTCGCCGGCGCGGCTCTCCTGGTGATCACCAACGTGCTCGTGCGCAGCGCCGCCGGTGCGGGTACCTGTCGGCAGGGCCGAAGGGCGCGGTGATCTGCGAGATCCCGGGCAGGTCTCGCCGGGGCACGATGATCATTTCGAGCACCCTCGCCCAGGGCGGCGCGCGCACGGGGAAGGGTTTCGCCAGGAAGCAAGCGCGCGAGTTGACGCTGCTCGCGAACAGCCAGAACGCCACCGACCTTCACCACCTGCTCGTCTACTCGTGGCTGGCGCTGGCGATCATGGCGATGCTGTCCGTGGCGCTCGGCTGGCTAATCGCAGGACGGGTGCTTCGCCCGCTGCGGACGATCACCGCGGCCGCCCGCAGCATCTCGGCCGCCAGCCTACACGAGCGACTGGCCCTCAGCGGCCCTGACGATGAGCTCAAGGACCTAGGCGACACCTTCGATGACCTGCTCGCCCGGCTAGAGCAGTTCATTAAGTCCCAGCGCGAGTTCGTCGCTAACGCCTCGCACGAATTGCGCACACCGCTCGCCCTGCAGCGGACACTCATCCAGCTAGCGCTGACCGACCCCCACGCGAATACGGAGTCCCTCCGGGTCGCGCACGAGCGGGTACTCGCCTCAGGAGCGCAGCAAGAACGCGTCATCGAGGCACTCCTCACCCTCAGCCGCGGCCAGGCCGGACTCACCAGGCGCGAGCCATTCGACCTCGCGATCCTGGCCAGGCAGGTCATCCTGACCCGTGAGCGTGACGCGCGGACCCGCTCGATCGACGTGCGCTCCGACCTCGAGCCGACTCCGATGACCGGTGATCCGCGCCTCGTCGAGCGTCTCGTGGCCAACCTGGTTGATAACGCCCTCGCGTACAACTCAGAGCCTGGCCAGCTCGACATCAGCACCGGGCACCGCGGCGACACCGTGTACCTGTCGGTCGCCAACACCGGTCCCGACGTCGAAGCCGGCGCGGTCGACCGGCTCACCGAGCCGTTCGAGCGCCTCGCGACCGAGCGCACGGGTCACGGAGAGGGCTCGGGGCTCGGCCTGTCGATCGTCCAGGCAATCGTCACCGCCCACAAAGCATCCCTGACAATCCGTCCCCGGCCCGGAGGAGGCCTCGCCGTAGAAGTCACCTTCCCGAGCCGAGCCCCCGCTCACCCGTGAGCACCAGCGAACTCGGCCGCGGCCGCCTGAGATCCGTGACCCGGCGGGCGGGCGCGGGCGGGCGACTGACCGGGCGCGGGCGGCGGCTGACCGGGCACGGGCGGACGGCTGACCGGGCAAAACGCTTATAGTGTTCGGCCCTGGCACATCGCTGGGCCATCGTTGCGGTTGGCAGGCAGCGCCCAACCGCAACGATGGCCCAGCGATGCTGCGGGAACAACATCTCTGTGCCATCGATGTGGTTCGCCCGGCCCGCCGCACCGCAACGATGGCCCAGCGATGCGGTTGCTCGGGAGTGATGAGTGGCAGCCTTCGGGTCAGACCGGGCAGGCGTCTCGGTGCCGATGCCGGGTATTGGGTCCGGCGGGCGGTTTCGGCCTCACTGACGGGTCGCTGCCGGGGGCACTTCGATGACTTCGCGACCTAATCGCGGCCCTGGGGGTCACGGCGGGGGCACTTCGCTGTCGTTTTTGCGACCGCAAAGTGCCCCCGCCGTTCGGGCGCGGGCTGGACCTACGGGCTAGTCATGCTCCGCGGCAAGGCCTCGCAGCCTAAACTGGGCCGAGTCAGATCTTTGGGGGAATGGTGCGGCAGTTGCTGTTCGGCGGGCTTGTCCAAGTCGCCGTCATATCGCTTGCTGCGACCGGGACCGCTACCGCGGCCGCTAGCCACGGCCCCGCGACGGTCTCCAGGGCATCGGCACCCGGTCCGGTGTGCTCGACCAATGCCGCGGGTGACATTGTCGACTGTCCTGCGCCCGTTCGGGCAACGATGCTGCCGGCCGGGGCCAAGAATCAGGCCGTAGTCCGCCAGTCGGTCAGGGACCTAGCCGCCCTGGTGGATACCAGGACCTGGACAAGCAGCGGCGGGAACACATTTCCCGGTGCTGACGCGCCGTTCGGCATGGTGCAGTGGAGCCCGGATACGGTACCCGGCCGGAGCGACGGCGGCGGATATACCTTCGGCGATGACCGGCTGTGGGGTTACAGCCTCACGCACCTTTCTGGGCCGGGCTGCCGGGCCGCGGGCGATATCCCTATTCTTCCGATGACCGGGCGGATGCCCGGCGGGAGCCTCACCAACGTGACGACGGCGTTCACCAATCGCGGCGAGGTCGCACAGGCTGGCTATTATTCAGCGCACAGCAACGGGCCGCGATCTATCACCTCCCAGTTCACCGCCAGCGCTCACGCCGCAATGGGCCGGTTCACGTTCCCGCGAACCCAGTTCGCAGATTTCCTGATCAAGCTATACGGCAGCGATCGGCCAGACCAGTCGCCGCACGCTAGAATTATCGGCCATAATGAAATCGCCGGATCGGTGACGAGCGGGCACTTCTGCGACGAATCAGCGAGCTACAGTCCGCAGCTTTACACCGTGCATTTCGATATCGTGTTCAACCGCCCGTTCACCGTGGCGCGTATAAATAAGCAACGCTGGCAGCGGTATCCCACGTCGGCATTTCTTAGCTTCAACACGACGAGAAACCGCGTAATCGAGGCCCACGTCGCGATCTCTTACGTCAGCGTCGCGAATGCGAGGATCGACCGTCTCAGGAACATGCCACGCTGGGATTTCCATTACTACCGCCATCAAGTTCAGAGCCGGTGGAACTCGCTGCTCGGCGAGATCAGTGTCCGGGGCGGAAGTTTCGCCCAAACCCAGGAGTTCTACAGCCTTCTTTACAAGGATTTGCTTGACCCGAGCGTCATCAGCGACGTTAACGGCGAGTACGAAGGCTCGGACGGGCGCGTGCACCGCCTGGGCCGCAGCCAGGCCAGCCAGTACGGCACCTTCTCAGGCTGGGACATCTACCATTCGCTGGCTCAGCTTCAGGCAATGCTCGATCCGGCCGCCGCCAGCAACATGGCCAGGTCACTGGTCAACTATTACGCCCAGAACCACGTCCTGCCGCAATGGGGCTACCTCAGCCTGGATAACTACGTGATGGCCGGCGACCCGGCCGACGCGATTATCGCTGACTATTACGCCTTCAAGGCCAGGCGCTTCCCCGCCAAGACCGCCCTCACTGACATGCTCGCCCAGGCCACGACCGTCAACACCGTCCGCCCCGGCCAGCAGGCCGAGGAGAAATACGGCTACCTGCCGCAAGACGGCAGCTACGGGTGCTGCCACCTGCATGGCGTTGTCTCGGCCCAGCTTGAATACGACAACGCCGATTTCGCGCTGTCGCAATACGCCGCCGCCCTCGGCGACGAGGCTGCCGCCGCCGTATTCCAGGCCCAGGCTGGTGATTGGGCCAATCTGTTCGACAGCGCCGACGACCTGCTGACTGCCCGCCGAAGCGACGGCACGTTCCTGTCCGGCGTAACTCCCACCACGAGCGCCAACTACATCGAAGGTGACGCCGAAGAGTACCTGTGGGACGTGCCCGATGACTACGCTGACCTGTTCGCCCGCCTTGGCGGCGACGCGGTGGTAGTCCCGCAACTCATCCGTTACCTGTCACATCCGGACGGACGCGGGCGCTATGCCCGCCTGGACGACGAGTTCGATCTAGGCGAGCAGTTCGCCCTCGACTACGCCGGCGACCCGGCCGGAACCGAACTCGCTGTCAGCAATATCAGGGATAACCTCTACCGGCCCGGACCAGACGGCATAGCCGACAACGACGACCTCGGCGCGGAAAGCTCGCAGTTCATCTGGGAGATGCTCGGCCTGTATCCGGAGAACCCCGGCAGCCCGACGCTCCTGCTCACCAGCCCGGGATTCCCGCACGCCACCATCCGGCTTCCCGACGACAAGACCATCGTCATCAATGCGCCCGGCGCCAGCCCGCAACGCTTCTACGCCCAGTCGCTCACCATCAACGGAGAGCCGGACAGCAAGCTCTACACCACTTTCAGCACGCTCGCCCGGGGAGCCACACTCACCTGGACTTTGACCACTCAGCCCACATCCTGGGGAACCAGCCCGCTTGACTCACCGCCGTCCTACCCTTAGCGGTTAGTCGGGCAGCGCCTGACCTGCCTGATCTCGGCGCCTCACGGCGGGCCGGCCAGCCAGCGGATCCTGAGCCGACCGGCGGCCCCTCGCCCGGCTAGTCTCGGGCCATGCCCTTGCGACCCGAAGAGTTCTATGCACACGCCCTCGCTGCCGCCGATGGCGAAGGCCGGCTTCCGCTGGCGCGGATGACGGGGTGGGATATCAGCCCGTTCGAACCTCACGGCCTGCGTGTCGCGCCGCTGCGCCCGCCGACTCTGCCGGAGCCCGCGCGGCAGGGCGAGGATCCGTCGGACTGCTCCTCGTGCCGGGGCCGGGACGAGGGGATCTGGCTGGATGACCGGTGGCGGCTGACGCGGATCGCCGGAACGGGCGTGCCCATGGTCCTGATGCTTCATCCGCGCGATCACTACGACCTGGCCGACCTGCCCGATGACCTCGCGGCCGAACTAGGGATACTGACCACTCACATTTCCCGCCACGTGCAGGCTTTGCCGCATATCTCGCGAGCCCACGTGTACCGGATCGGGGACGGCGGCGCGCACCTGCACATCTGGTTCTTCGCCAGGCCCGAGGGACAAGCGCAGCTCTACGGATCGTGGATGGTTGTCTGGGACGATCTGCTGCCCGAGTACCCGCAGCAGGTAGCGGACGCGGACGCGGAGGTGGTCGCCAGCGCACTGGCCGCGTCCTACGGAGGGCACCACCAGGCGACAGACCTGACAGAGGGATGAGTTTCAACAGCAACCGGTTTGGTTTCGGCGCGCCATCCCGACAGGATCGTCGTCATGAGCACCGTCGATCACCAGGGCATGACCGATCTCGCTACCGCATGCGTGAGGCTGGTCGCTGAACAGTTGGCCAGGAACTGGACTGGACCATCGACAGCCTGACTGCGCTCGATGACGCGCGTAATCCCCGCCATCGCCAGGCAGAACCAAGCAAAACGCGTAGCGAATCCTGCCTCCGCGGAGGAATGCGCTTTAGGTGGGGCTCGTGTTACCTGTGTGGGGTTCTAGCGGTCCTGGCGGTTCCGCGGACCCCTCAGCGTGGAAGGCAACTGTGGTATTACAGGGCAGGATTCCCCCCAGCGAGGAACGCCTCAGCTCTTAAGTTTCCTGGCATTGTGCGAGAACAGCATCGCTGCGACATCGATGTCGCAGTCCCTGGCCGCGGAACCGCAACGATGGCCCAGCGATGCTGTGTGGCAGGGGGCGGGCGACCGCAACGATGGGCCATCGTTGCTGCCCGAGTGACATCCATGGGTCATCGTTGCGGTTGCCCGCCCCGCTGAGCAGCATAGATGTCCCATCGTTGCGGGTGCGGCGCGGCAATCACTCGGTTGCGCCAATCACGCCGGCCCCGGCTCGCGCACTTTGTCTCAGATCCGCCCGCCAACACCAACTCAAGGTCAAGCGGCCTGGCGTCCTGGCAAGATAGCGGCATGGAACGCGTGCTTGGAATTGGCGGATACTTCATGCGGGCCGCCGATCCGGCGGCGCTGAGCGCGTGGTATCGCGATTGCCTGGGGCTGGACGCCGATGAAGACGGCCTGTGGCGTCAGGGACCTGGGATGACGGTGTTCTCGACGTTCGAGTCCGAGACTGGCTACTTCGGGTCCCGCGACCAGCAGGTCATGCTCAACTTCCGGGTCAGCGACCTGGACGCGATGCTTGCGCAACTCCGCGCCAAGGGAGCGGATGTGGCCGAAGGGTCGCTGGACATGGAGGGTGTCGGCCGATTCGGCTGGGTCACCGATCCTGAGGGCAATCGGGTCGAACTGTGGCAGCCCGCCTGACCGCCGTGACATAACCAGGCCGAAGCACGTCGGCCTGGTTATGTCAGCGAAGCGCTATTCGAGTACGAACCAGGCAACGCGAATTGGCGCGGATGGATGCGTCGATAGCGTGAGGGTGAAGGATTCGGTTCCTGGCTCGGCTCCCTCGATGTGGACGCCGCTTTGCGCCTGCTGGATGGTCGCGAACACCTTGCAGGACGGTGACATCCCGCCGACCTTGATCGTCATGGTTCGATGACCGCCGGGCACGGTGATCACGCCGCTGCTGGCGGGGAACTTGACCTTGCCGTCGGCGTGCAGGGCGATGCCGTGTTTGGACTTGCCGAGGATGGCGGTGCCGCCGCTAGGCGCCGAGTCGACGCCGACAATCGCGCTGGAGCCGGAGGTATTCGAATGACCGCCGACGCCGTTGCCCCCGCCGATCCCGATGCCGAACACGCCGTTGCCGTGGTTCGTCTGGCCGTACACGCCTTGCGCGCCCTTCGCCTTGCTGAAATCGATCCCGGCGACGCCGCTCTTGCCTTTAGTGTGCGCATGCCCTTCGAGCCCGTTGGCCTTCGCGGAGCCCACGACAGTCGAGCCGCTGGTGAGGTTTACCTTGCCGAGCAGGACCGGCTTCGACGAGTCTGGTGCCGCTTCGGCCGTGCCGCTGGCAACCAGGTCCGCGGCCAGCCCGGCGCCGGCCGCGGCGGCGCCGAGAATAAGTGCGCGGCGCCCGTAGCGTGCCGCCAGCGAATGGACCGCACTCTCGCTGGCCAGGTCGTTTCCGTTGTGCTGTTCCGGCTGGTCGCTCATGACGTCTTGCCTTCCGTTGATGTCGGCCCGCCGTTTCTTTCGGGCCAACACCAGCATAAGGATGCATATAGGGCCGCGACCGAATGGTGGAGCTAGCACCACTGAGGTTGACCCCAGCCGACGCCCACAATGGGGGCAGGACCGGGCGCCGATGCCTGGCGGCGAAGATGCGGAGGTAGCGATGAATCAGGTTGGCCAGGGCATCGCACGGCTTGCCTTGCAGACCTTGCGGACTTGCGTTCGCGGGATGGTCCTGGCAGTTACCGCTATCGCGGGGCTTCCGCTGCTCGTCGCCTCCCTGGTGTGCGTTCTCCTGCTGCCCGCCGGATTCGGGGTGGTACTCGCGCCGAACAGCCTGCTCGCGGTGCGACGGTACGCCGACCTGCAGCGCCGCTGGGCGCTTGAGTGGTCGGGGGTCACGATCGCGTCGCCCTACCGGCCTCGCCCGACCAAGCGGATCAACCGGCTGTTCCGGGGGTTCCGGCGCTGCAAGTGGGTTCTCAGCGATCCGGCGACCTGGCGGGACCTGCTGTGGACACTGGTCAACGTGCCGGTCAGCGCGGTGCTCGGGCTGCTGCCCTCGTTCCTGCTTGTCGCCTTCACGTGGGTCGCCGTGGACGATCTCGGAACAATGCTGCTCGGATGGGCGGGCAGTGCGCCCCACCTTGTCGTGGTGCAGCTCTTCTACCTGAGCATGCTGCCGGCCTGCGTCATCGCGGGTCCTTGGCTGCTGAAGCTGCATGCCGCTGCCGCGTCGTCGCTACTGTCGCCGAGCCGGAAAGAGATGGCCGCCAGGGTGGGTCAGCTGACCGAGTCGCGCTGGGACGCGGTGGACGCGTCGGCGGCCGAGCTGCGCCGGATCGAACGTGACTTGCACGACGGCGCGCAGGCCAGGCTGGTGGCCCTCGGCATGAACATCGGCTTCGCCGAGCAGGTGGTCAGGGACAACCCTGACCTCGCGCTGACGCTGCTGGCCGAGGCCCGCGCATCCAGCGGCCAGGCGCTGACGGAGCTGCGAGCGCTTGTCCGCGGCATCCACCCGCCAGTACTGGCAGAACGCGGCCTCGACGGGGCCGTGCGCGCCCTCGCGCTCAGCCTGCCGCTGCCCGTTGAACTGAGCATCGACCTGCCCGGCCGCCTCAGCGCGCCCGTCGAGTCAGCCGCCTACTTCGCCATCGCCGAAGCGCTCGCCAACGTGGTCAAGCACAGCGGAGCGAACCGGGCCTGGGTTCAGCTGGAGTACGATCACGGCAGGCTGATCGCGATCGTCGGCGACAACGGCGCCGGCGGTGCGCGTCCGCACGCAGAGGGCGGCCTGGCCGGCATCGAGCGGCGGCTGAATGCCTTCGACGGCATGGTCGCGGTGACCAGCCCGGTCGGCGGGCCGACTCAGGTAACCATGGAGCTGCCGTGCGAGTTGTCCTTGGCGAGGACCTGACCCTCCTCCGGGACGGCCTGATCCGGCTGCTTACCGCTTACGACCTGGAGGTCGTGGCCGCCGCGGACAGCGGACCAGGATTGCTGCACGCGCTGGTAACACATCGGCCCGACGTGGCGGTCGTGGATGTGCGGCTTCCGCCGACCTTCACCGACGAGGGCCTGCGGGCGGCGATCCAGGCGCGCGATCAGGTGCCTGGCCTGCCAGTGCTCGTCCTGTCACAGCACGTCGAACAGCTTTACGCGAAAGAACTGCTCGCCGCCGGAACGGGAGGCCTTGGCTACCTGCTCAAGGACCGGGTCTCCGACGTTCGCGGATTCATCGAGGCCGTGCGTACCGTCGCTGGCGGCGGCACCGCCATGGATCCCGAGGTCGTGTCACAGTTGCTGGCCCGCCATGACCGGGACAAGCGCCTGAGCTCGCTCACTCCGAGGGAACGCGAGGTCCTCGCGCTCATGGCAGAGGGGCACAGCAACGCCGGCATCGCCGCCCGGCTGGTAGTCACAGAGAAGGCAGTCAGCAAGCACATCGGGAGCATCTTCACCAAACTGGACCTGTATCCCGCCGACGACGGCAACCGCCGCGTCCTAGCGGTTCTGACCTACCTCAACGCCTGAAGCTGGAGTACGGGCCTACGACCCGTGACAAAGCTGAAGCCCCGGAAGGTGGGCGATTCCGGTGGTGTCATAGCCCCGGCGCAGGGGGGCTGCGATGACGACAGGAACGGAGAGGCTGGCTGTCCGCCTCGGTTCTGAGGCCTCGGCGGTCACGCTCAGCATTATCGGCCAGGAACGTGAACTGCTGCTCGAACCGAGGGTGAGCCTGCTCGACGCGCTCAGGGAGCATCTTGGGTTGACCGGGGCCAAGAAGGGCTGCGATCAGGGCACCTGCGGTGCGTGCACGGTGCAGGTGGACGGGAAGCGGGTGCTGGCGTGCCTCACGCTTGCGGTCACCTGCGAGGGCCGCGAGATCACGACCATCGAGGGACTTGCACCGGAAATCTGTGCCGGTGCGCCGCTTATCCGAATATCCGCGCCGCCATCCGCGAGGTCCGTGACAGCGCGCCCGCCAGCCGCCGGCCGACCGTGATTCCCGGCCAGCGCGAGCATGAGTCACCGGACGGAGGTAGTTCATCATGAGACCGGTCTCATACCTGCGGGCCAGCGGCGTCGATGAGGCGATCGGGACGGTCAGCGCCGACGCCGCGGCCGCGTTCCTGGTCGGCGGCACTACCGAGGTCGACCTGGTCAGGCAGAACGTATTGCGGCCCGACCTGCTCGTCGATATCAATCTGCTGCCGCTCGCCGGAATCGATGAACTGCCGGGCGGCGGGGTGCGGATCGGTGCGCTGTCCAGAATGAGCGATGTCGCTGCCGGCGAGCGGTCTGCGGAATCCTGGCGGGCCGGTTCCGGCGCCGGACTTCGGGGCAGCGCTGATCGCTGTTGGCGTGTGGCAGGCTCTATTTTTCATCGGCCTGCGGGGCTGGCCGGTGAACCTGATCGGGCGGCGTTGGCTTCGGCTTCTGGCTGGCAATGTGCTCGTCATCGGCCTGGGGGTCGGGAGCTACCTTCTGGCGCGCGACCTGGGCGGATGGCAGCCGGCCTCGATCAGCGCCGCCTGCGGGTGCGTTATCAGCGCCGTGCTGGTCGTGGGGATGCTGTTTGACAACTGGCCGGGCAGCCAGGCCGGACCCGGCCTGCACCGGATGCTCACCCTGCTCCTGACGTCGGCGGTCGCGCTAGCGCTGTACCGAACCTTGATCGCCTACGCCGATGGTGTCCGGTGGGTGCGAGCCACGCCCGAGGACTGGGTGACCACCGCCGCGCTCAGCTTCATCGGCGCCGGGATCATTTTGCATGTCGGGATCGGGTTGCGCTGGCCGTTCGCGCGACCGCGGGCGACGCAGCGTCAGTGACTGGAATCTGCGGTCCGTGCGCCGATCTCCAGCAGTCGGGTGCGGTCTTTGTCTGTTGGTGACCGCGAGCGCGAAAGGGAGTACAGCCTGGGCACCGTATCCACGCAGCAGCTTAGCGTTGCGCCGCTTCCATGACATCGTCGCTCGTCGCTGAGGAGGCCGGGCTAGTCGACGAAGTCATGCGGTTATTGGTAGCAGCAAGGTGTGACATCCGAGTGACGATTTGCCCAGGACGCGGAGACGAGGCGCTCTCAGCGAGCGGCGAAGTCATCACGGTATGTGAGACATAAATCACTCACACGTTATGGTCGATTACCGGGAATTGCCTCGCCCGGGATATTAGGTTGACTGCCGTGAGCGCGGTGAGTGATCGGGCTGCTCCGCGCTGCTTCCGAGACGGCTCATCCGAGGTGATGTCGTGTGCTGAGAGGTCAGATGCCGCGAACTGCCGGACGCCGGGCGGTGAGAATGGCCGGCGCCGGGACCGCCGTGACATTGCTGCTCGGCGCCGCGCTGATTTGTACTTGGCCTGCCGGATCCGCCGCGCCGAGTGCCGGTTCCGGTAGCCTCGCCGCGGGAAGCGGACCGAGTTTAGTCGCGTCATACCGGCTGGCGGGAGCGGCGCGTCTGGGGAGCCGGGCGGGCACGAAGGCGGTCAGGTACCTGGGTTACCGGTTTCTTGTTCCGCGCGGCTGGCCCGTGGTCGACGACGACCGCGATCGGAGCGGGTGCGTGCGATTCGACCGGCACGCGGTCTACCTGGGCAGGCCTCGCAGCGAGGAATTGTGCCCGAGCCAACTGCTCGGGACGACCGAGTCGATCCTGATCGAGCCAGGACCGGCAGGCAGCAGGCTGGTATCGAAGGAAAACCCGGTCGCCAGGCAGGTGATTGTGCGCGCGCCAGGGATGATGCTTACCGCGACGTTCGACGCCCATCCGGCGGTCATCGACCAGATCCTGGCCAGTGCCGGGCTGCCGGCGCCAGTGTCCAGTACCGTTCCGCGGACGCCAGCGCCCGACCCGCTGTGGCATGTACCGCATAGCTACGAGGCCGGTCATCATCAGGTACCGGCCCCCCCGCTGCCGCCGACCATCGTGGACTACTCGGGTCTGGGATTTGACCTGTGCGCCGCGCCAAGCCGGGCGGACATGAGCGTATGGCTACGCCGGTCACGGTACCGGGCCATCGGGATCTATATCGGCGGCGCCGACCTCACCTGTCCTCAGCCGAATCTGACGCCTGCCTGGGTGCGGGCCGAAGCGGCGGCCGGATGGCGGCTCATTCCGCTGTACGGAGGGCCCCAGGCGAACCTGGGCCAGCTCGTTGCTCCCGGCCGGCAGGCACGGGAGTCGGCGCTCGACGCGGTCGCGCAGGCCAGGCGGCTTGGTTTCGCGCCGCAGACACCGCTCTATTACGATATGGAGGGATTCCATACGGAATGGAACGCGCCTGCCTTGCTCTTCATGTCGGCGTGGACGCGTGAACTGCACCGGCTCGGCTACCTGTCGGGGGTCTATAGCAGCGGCGACTCGGGTATCGCTGATCTGGTTAAGCATTTCCACTCCCGCGGCCTCGCGATGCCTGATGTCATCTACAAAGCCGACTGGAACGGCTTGCACTCGACGGCGGATAAGGGTCTGGGTCACCTGTGGTGGCACAAGCGAATTCATCAGTTCATCGGCAGGGAAATTCAGACCTACGGCGGGGTCACCATGAGTTTCTCCGGGGATTTCCTTGGCCTGCGGGCGGATGCGGGCTACGACTCGGCGTTCACTTCGCAGCAGACGCCGGCCGTGAACCTGCCGGATGGTGGCACCGTGGTCTTCTATCGCGGCTCGGGCCGCGGGCTCTGGCGCGACCGGTATGAGCCAGGAAAGGGCTGGGCCAACCCGGTGGCAGTTGGCGTACGCGCATGGTCGGCGCCGTCGGCGGTCTGGACCGGATCGGGGGTCGCGGTGTTCTACAAGGGCGCCTCCGGACGCCTGCAAGTCCTCAGTTACTCGGAGAACGGCCGCCGGGCCGGACTGGGAGTCCTGACGATGATGGGACGGATAGGGCTTGGTCCTTACGCCGTTTCCGCGCCCGGCGGCGTGGTCGACGTCTTCTGGCGCGGCTCCGACGACCAACTCTGGCACGGCCAGTTCACGCCAGGGGCCGGCTGGGATGGCCCGCAGGAACTCGCCAGCGCGCTCAGATCGGCGCCATCCCCGGTCGACTCATCGCCGGGCAGCACCGCGGTCTTCTGGCAGGGGAACCACGACAGCTTGTGGATGATCAGCCGGGGGCTTTCTGGCACGTGGTCAAGACCGCGCCGGCTTCGGCTGCCGGCTGGTGGAGCGCCTCAGGCCACCGCCCAACTGACCGGCGGCATCGAGGTCTACTGGACCGGATCAGGGACGGCCGGGCTCCGGGAGGCCTTCGACCGGCAGGGCACCGGCTGGCATGGGCCAAGAAACCTCGGCGGCCAGTTGAGCTCGGCACCGTTGCCCGCGACCGCGGCCGGCGCCGTGCGGGTGCTTTGGCTGGGGCAGGGACATCAAATTGACTACACCGTGCACCGCTCGGAAAGAAACTGGAACGCACTCGGCTGGACCCGTCCGACCACCGCCCATCTATCGTGGGCGGACTCGGCGCCGTTCGCCGCGGTCGGCGGACTAGGGCGAACTCTCAGGGTCTTCTGGCGCGGACAAGGCGGCAGCCTATGGACAGCGACCCTGACTCACGCCACCTGGAGCCGGTCAGTCAAGCTCTAACGCCACGACCTTACGTCCGCGGAACGATTAGGAGAAAGCAGAGTTGAAAGAACGGGGAATTGTGTGCGAGCTCGGCGTCGTTGACGTAGCGAGTTCGATCGCGTTCTACGAAAAATTAGGATTTGAAAGAATAGAAGTAGAACCAGCCGGCGAATCATTCTCATGGGCTGAGCTCGCATTCCACGGATCCAGGCTGATGCTTCAGGAGATCGGCGGGCTCGCCGACCATCTGCCCGGGATCGCACGCAAGCTAACCGGGCCGTCTCACGCCATCGTTGTTCGCGTGGGCTCGGCAGATGATGCCGAAGCGCTGTACCGGCGTCTTGATGAACTGGGTGTAGAGAGTCAGACCAGCCTTCGCCGAACACACTACGGAACGACGGAGTTCTCGATCGTCGATCCGGACGGTTACGTACTGCTGATGGCAGGATTCTGAGAGTCCGGCCGGCTGGCGGCGGGCGGGGCAACATCAATGTGCGGTTCGGTGGTCGTTTTTGAACACCGAACCGCACATTGATGTTGCTGGATCCTAGGAACAAGTCCGGCTAGTCCGTGATGAGAGATGCTGGGGTGCTGAGGGGCGGCACTGGTGCCTCCTGCTGGCGAACGGAGGACCGGCTGATCAGCATGGCGGGCAGGAAGCTGAGGGCGAGCGCGGCGAGCACGCCCAGGTTGGCGTCCGCCCAGGCGCCGGTCTTGCCGCCGAGCCCGATCGGGCCGAGCAGGTACCCCTGCCAGGACAGCCAGCCGGCTGAACTGTTGGTAACCAGGCCCCAGCCGATCGCGCTGGCGAGCACGACGAGGCCGACAGGGAACCAGCGGATGTCGCCGTAGCGCCCGGTCTTATCGTAGAGGTCAGGCTCGCTGTAGTCGGCGCGCCGCATCGCGATATCCGCGAGCATGACCCCGCACCAGCCCGCGACCGGTACGCCCAGGGTAATCAGGAATCCCTCGAACTGGGCCAGGAAGTTCCCGGCCACGAATACCACGTAGATCGTGCCGCCAGTCATGAGCGTGCCGTCGACGAGAGCCGCCGCCCACCGGGGTATCCGCAAGCCGAGCGCCAGCAAGGCGAGCCCGGAGGAGTAGATATCGAGCACCGATCCTGCGATCAGGCCCAGTACCGCCACGATCGCGAACGGCACCAGGAACCACGCCGGGAGCAGCACGGCGAGCGCTCCGATCGGGTCGTTGCCGATCGCCGTGCTCAGCCCGGCCGACGAGCCGGCCAGCAGGACGCCGAATACCAGCAGGATCACTGGCGCGAGGACGATCCCGAACGTGGTCCATCCGGCGATCCCCGCACCTGATGACCTCCGGGGCAGGTAACGGGAGTAGTCGGCAGCCATGATCGTCCAGCCGAGCCCGAAGCTGGCCATCGCGAACACCAGCGCGCCGATGACGTCCTGCACCGGGCCGGCCGGCACCCCCGATACCACGGCCCAGTGAATTCGCCCGGCGGCCAGCACGAGGAACATCACGGTCAGCACGGCGGTGACCACCGTGATCACCATCTGCATCCGCATGATCAGGTCGAAGCCCATGACCCCGCCGAAGATCGTCAGGACGACCACAACGACCAGGGCGATCACCTTGGTCAGCGTGCCGTCGCCCCAGCCCAGGTGACCGGATACGGTCGCGATCGCTAGTGTGGCCAGGACCACCAGCACGGTCTCCCAGCCGACATTGACCAGCCAGGCAACGGCCGTGACCAGCTTATTGCCGCGCACCCCGAACGCGGCCCGGCTCAGCACCATCGTCGGCGCCGACCCCCGCTTCCCGGCCACCGCGATGAAACCGCACAGCACCGATGACATCACGATCCCGGCCACGCCTACGACAAGCGCCTGCCAGAACGAGATACCGAAGTCCAGTATGAACGACCCGTAAGACAGGCCAAGAACCGACACGTTCGCCGCGAACCATGGCCAGAACAGATCCCGCGGCCTGCCCTTGCGCTCGGTACCGGAAATGACGTTGATCCCGTTGACTTCAATCTGTAACAGCTGGTCAGCCACGATTCAAATCCTCCCTAACCCGCATCGCCGACTCCTGATCGCAGTCTCCCTCCCGCAACGGAATCTGCCTAGCGCAGACGGCACCCAGATTGCTACCGAGGTGAGGCACCCGACGTGCGGCCCGGTCGAGCCTTTCCGGGGAAAATCCGAAGATATGTCACAGTCGCTTTTGTTGAAGCCCGCTCTACGACCGCCATGACTGAAGCAAGACCAGGACACGATGATCGCGTGCTTGTACGAGTCATAGCAAAAGTAGGTGTGCCCGCTCTGGGTGAGGTGCGCGGATACGCCGTTGTTGTCCGTGGCTAACCAGTTGAAGTGGGGAATATGAACATTCAAATGAGCCAGTATTCGCGAAGCAGCTTTAACCTCGTGCGGGCCGCCCGCTGCCACCTTCGCCGGCCCCGGCAGCGACACCTGCGGAACCCCGGGCGGGCGGACGCCCAACCGCAACCATGGCCCATCGATGCGGCTCTGGCTCACATTTCGTAGTGGTAACGGTGGTCCGGGTTCGGGCCGTCCGGGTCCCGGCTCGCGGCAGACCGGGCAATTCGCCGTCGGCCCCGGCCGCGAACCGCAACGATGGGACATTGATGCTGCTCAGCCTGGCCCGGCGAACCGCAACGATGACCCATGGATGTCGTTCCCGCCGCAACGATGGCCCATAGATGCGGTTACCCGCCCCGGCCGGACAGCATCCATGGGACATCGTTGCGGTTCGCCGCGCGGATCTGCCCGCTTCGCCGTCGCCACCGGCCAGCCTGGGACCGCCCCCGGCGGCCAGAGAACCCGCCGCCGGGACTAGCGCGGGTGATTTGCCGGTTTTGCGACTGGCGCGAGTTCAGCTGGCAGCCGGCTTGATGTCCTGGCCGGGTCGCGCCTGGCCTGGGCCGGCCGGAGTGACGAGGCCGGTTTCGTAGGCGAGCACGACGGCCTGGGCGCGGTCGCGGAGGTCCAGCTTGGCGAGGATGCGGCCGACGTAGGTTTTGGTCGTCTGCATGGCGATGAAGAGCGTGTCGCTGATCTCGGAGTTGGACAGGCCGCGGGCAATGAGCCTGAGTACCTCGGTCTCCCGCTGGGTGAGCACGTCAAGCGCGGGCGGCGGCGACTGGCCGGCGTGCGGCTGCCGGGCGAAGTCGGCGATCAGCCGCCTGGTCACCGAGGGGGCAAGGAGCGCGTCGCCGGCGGCTACCACGCGCACCGCGTGGACTAGTTCGGCCGCGGTGGCGTCTTTGAGCAGGAAGCCGCTGGCGCCGGCTCGCAATGCCTCGTAGACGTAGTCGTCGAGGTCGAAGGTCGTGAGCATAAGGACTCGCGGCCGGTCCTCGCCGGCCGCCTGGCCGAGGATCTCGCGGGTCGCTTGCAGCCCGTCCATGACCGGCATCCGCACGTCCATCAGGACGACATCGGGCCGTGCGTGCCTGGCCTGGCGGACCGCTTCCGCGCCGTCGGCGGCCTGGCCTACCACGATCAGTCCTGGCTGGGCGGCGAGTACGGCGGCGAAGCCTTCGCGGACCATTGCCTGGTCATCGGCGATAAGGCACCTGGTGGTTATCTCGCCGCGGGCCATCATGCTGTGCCGCCGACCGGAAGCACCGCCGAGACCAGGAACCCGCCATCGGGTGCAGGGCCGGCCGAGAAGGATCCGCCAAGCAGCGCCACTCGCTCGCGCATCCCGATGAGCCCGCCCCCAGTTCCGCCTTCGGTCAGGGAAAGGCCGGCCGGAGTACCTGGCCCGTTGGCTACCCGCAGCAGTACCGCGCCGGAATCCCTGCCTATGGAGACGGTAACCGCGGCTCCGGGAGAGTGCTGGCCCGCATTGGATAGCGACTCCTGCACGATCCGGTACGCGCAGACTCCGATGCCAGCCGGCACCTGAAGCCCGTGGGACACGGACAGCTCGACCGGCACTCCGGCTTGCCTCGCGGCGTCGACAAGCGCGGGCAGGTCTGATAGCTGGGGTTGGGGCGCGAGCACGGCATGCTCGTCCTGGCGCAGAACGCCGAGCAGCCGCCGCATGTCGGCCAGGGCCTCGCGGGCCGCGCCGCTGAGGGCGCCGAACTCGGCCAGGACCGGGGCGCCCAGGCCCTTGAGGCGGTAAGGCGCGGTCTCGGCCCGGACAGCGATCAGCGACATGTGATGGGCGACGACGTCATGAAGCTCGCGCGCGATCCTGGTGCGCTCTTCGAGCACAGCCCGCCGCGCCCGTTCGTCCTCGGCGCGCTCCCTCTGGGCACTCAGTGCTCGCTGGGCGCGGAGCCGGGAACCGATGCTGTCGACGGCGATCGTCGCGGCGGTGAACACGATCGTGGCGCCGGCGGGGCCGTCCCGGTTCGCCACGTCGGCCGAGAGCCACAGCAGCCAAGGGATGAGGCTCAGCGCCCACATCGACCACAGCACGGCCCGCTCGCAACGGACGCCGGCCAGGCAGAACGCGGCCAGCATGACGATCAGCTGCGGCGGGCCCACGGCCAGCCTCCCCACCAGGCAGCGGGTACCAGCGGAACGAGCAGCAAGGCCAGCCAGCCGACCCGCCAGGCCAGCAGCGGGTACCTGAGAATCAGCGCCAGCGGCGCCAGCGCCGCCACAGCCAGCAGCTCCTGTCCAACGCTTGGCGGTAGCTGGACGACCGGAATAGCGCTGCCCACGGGCAGGACCCCGTGCAAGCCTGGTACGCCGCGCATGGTCGCCACGTTGACGACGCACAGCGCCAGCGCGGCCAGGGCAAGCGCGGCGTACGCCCTCCGGCGCTCCTGCGGCGAGCGCCAGGGCCAGGCCGGGGCCAGGCCTGAGCCAGCCAGCGCCTGGATCAGCCCGTGCCCCGCTCGCCTGGCCGCGGCGTGCGCCGCCCGGCGGGCACGATCCGCGGCCGGTGCTCGGCCGGAAGTCGGGTTCACGATCCAAGCGTAGGTCGCCCTAAGCCGCCGCTCATCCCCCCTGCGTGGTCATACCCAGGTACTGGCCGGCTCCCCGGCCGGGCCAGGCTGCCCCCTCGGTATGACCGCGAATCCCGGTCTACGGCGTGACGACCTGGCCAGGCAAACCGGCCAGTGTTGGCCGGGATGCTCTCGCTCACGTCCCGCTTGCTTCCCGAAGGAGAGTCATGCATGTCGAGATAACTAATCTGACGCGCCGGTACGGCCGCACGATGGCGGTGGCCGGAGTGGACCTGCGGGCCGGCCCAGGCGTGATCGGCCTGCTCGGACCGAACGGCGCGGGCAAGACCACGTTGCTGCGGATCCGGGTTTCACGGTGACGGAGTTCGTGGAGTATTTCGCGCTGCTGAAAGAGCTGCCGGCGGCGCGAGTTCCGGCTGCGGTAGCGGTCGCGGTCGAGCGGGTCGAACTTGGCGACCATGCCAAGGCGAAGCTCCGAACCCTGTCAGGCGGCATGTTGCGGCGGGCGGGGATCGCGCAGGCGATCGTCAACGAGCCTGACCTCCTGTTGCTTGACGAGCCGACCGCCGGGCTTGACCCTGAGCAAAGAGTGGCATTCCGTCGCCTGCTGCGGGAGCTTGGCCAGCGCGCCACGGTCGTGGTCAGTACCCACCTCGTGGAAGACGTCGGCGCGGCCTGCGCTCAGGTCGCGGTGATGGACCGAGGAAAGCTCGTGTTCCACGGTTCCCCCGGCGACCTGACCGCCCTCGGTGAGGGCGATGACCTCGGCGATGCTCCGCTTGAACGCGGCTACAGCGCTGTCCTTCGGGAGTCACGGTCATGACCGCCAGGCTGCTGCGCCTGGAACTCCGCCACAACGCGATGGCATGGATCTTGCCGGTAGCCGTCGCCTTGTTCTGGTTCATCACCTACCGCAAGACCATGGCCATGCCGCCCTTGTGGAACCTGCGGGCCGCGAGCATGCAAACTGGCGCTATCGCGGACTTCATCACGCCAGTAGTGGGCGCGGCGGCGTGGATGGGGTCAAGGGAAGCCCGCCGTCGCACCAGCGAGCTGGTGGCAGGAACCGCCCGGCCGGCCTGGTCCCGCCTGTTCGTGACGTGGGCGGCTACCGCCTGCTGGGCGTTGGCGGGCTATCTGGGCTGCCTGGCCGTCCTGTACGGGGTAACCGCGCATCAAGCCCATTGGGGCGGGCCGCTGTGGTGGCCGGTCGCTGTGGTCGCGTTTGGCCTGGCCGCGCTGTCCGCGATCGGATTCGCCTGCGGGACGTTCATGCCCAGCCGGTTCACCGCTCCGGTGACCGCCATCGCGGCGTTCTTCGCGATCGCGCTGAGCACGGAACCGATCCACGGAAGCCAGTCGTACTTCCAGATCTCGCCGATAGTCAGCGGCCCCTGGGACGCCGGTCAGAACGCGGGCACAGCGACCTTCTACCCCTACCTGCCCGACCTGGCTATCGCTCAGATAATGTTCCTGGCCGGCTCGCGCTGATCGCGCCCTGGGACACCTACGGCGCCTTGCAACTCCCCCTGGTGTTCGAGGTCGCCGCCGTGACGGCAATCGCCGTCACGACGGCAAGCCCGCTCGGCGAGCCAGAACGGGTCTGCGGACGCCGGCTGCCTTTCCTGCGGCTGGCCTCCGCGTTGGCGCTGACCGTCGTGGCAGTCGCCGCGCTCGCGGCCGCGGGATCCGGTACGCACCTGGCCGGCGGCAGGCTGGAGGTGCTGCGTAACGTGACCGGGCTGGCCGGCATCGGGTTGCTAGGGGCGGCTGTCCTCGGCGGCGGACTGGCCTGGACCGGCCTGGCCGGCTACCTGCTGGCAGGCATCTACGCGCTGTACACCCAATGGCACGGTCCGCCGCTGACCACGCCCTGGATCTGGCCAGCCCGACCGCCGCACGACCTCGGAGCGGCACTCTGCGCCGGGCTGGTGTTCGCCCTCGGAACGACCGTTATCGCCCTGCGCGGAGCCCGAGATCCCGCCGGCGAGCAATGACGGGGCAGCCTGGCGGGCGGTGAGCCCAGGGGTTGTCCCTGAGCTGGGCTCCTGGCCCCTGCTCCGGGAGGACGCCGACCGGGCAATTCGCCGCCGGTCCCGGCCGCAGCAACAACGATGGGCCAACGATGCTGCTCAGCCGGGCCTGGCAACCGCAACGATGGCCCATGGATGTCGTGCCCGCAGCAACGATGGCCCATAGATGCGGTTACCCGCCCCGGCCCGACAGCATCGGTGGCCCATCGTTGCGGTTCGCTGCGCGGATATGCCCGATTCGCCGGTGCCGGCGGCCAGACCGGGGCGGTCCCCGGAGGCCAGGAGATCTGCGGCCGGCGCCAGTGCGGGTGATTTGCCGGTTTTGCGGCTTGTCCGGAAGGTACTGTCCGGTACCACCGGGACGGACTTGACCTGCGGCCGAACTTCCAGGTTGCGTGCGGGCTGACTGTACAGTCGTCAGCGGCCTGGCGGCTCAGTTCGGCGTCTGGCCCGCGCGGCGGCTGAACTGGTCCTTGCCATCGGGGTACTGGCGGAGGTAATCCTGGTCCTCGGCCTCGGCCTCCCAGAAACGGCCGGCTTCACTGATCTTGGTCACGGCTTTGCCTGGCCACATTCCTGAAGCATCGGCGGCAGCGATCGCGTCCTCGGCGACCTGGCGCTGCTCGTCGCTTGCATAGAAAATCTCGGAGCGGTAGCCGGAGCCGACTAGCCCTTGGTCAAGATCGGGCCGGTGGGCCTGGAGGAAGAACTCGACAATATCCCTGTAGCACGTCCGCCCGGGATCGAACACGATCTCAACCGCCTCGGCGTGACCGGGATGGCTGTCCGCAGTCGGCGCCTCGACTTGCCCGCCGGTATAGCCCACCCGGGTGGAGATGATTCCCTTCCGATGGCGTAGGAGTTCCTGCAACGGCCAGAAACAGCCCCCCGCCAGGATCGCGATCTCAGTGTTCTCAGCCACACCGAGTCCCCCCTCGATATCGACTAATCTGCACTAACTGCGCTTATCACGACGTCCACCGGCGCTGCGAGCCTTCATAATCGGACAGGTGCCACATCATTGCTGATTGCGGCCTGATGGCATAGACGACGTCGAAGTCCGGGTCAGCATCCGGCAGGTACTGCTTATCCCCCTGGTCCGCATATTTCGCGGACAGGCCCGCCACTACCGCGGGAACCTGAGCGGGCGTTCCCAGGTCCTCGGCGGTGCCGCGCACAATCACCACGTCTTCAGCGCTTTCCAGGTGCACCACCGCTCGCGGTTGAACCGCGAGGTTACGTGACTTGGTAGTCCGCCGCTCGCTGTAGAGATACAGGACGTCGTGCATCACGACGCCCCACACCGGGGCCGCGTGCGGTGAGCCAGAGGGCATGGTGGTACACAGCCAGTAGCTGCGCGCCCCCTCCAGGCGCATTGCGACCTCACGCCAGGACACCGCGTTCGCCCCCATCAGCTCATAATCTCATGCCGGGTTCACGCGCGAGGGACGGGAAGGACCGCAGTCCGCTGTCGATGAGCTGGGCGGCGCGGTTGACTTCGGCGCTCACGGCCTGATGGACCTGCGCGGGGGTTCGGGTGCCGTCCAGGTATTTCGACAGGGCCTGGAACTGAATGCGCCACAGGCCGAGCAGTGCGGTAGCCGCGATCTGCGGCTCTGGGTCGTCCGGGCTCATACTGGCCCGCGCGGCCAGGATCTCGGCGGCTACCGCGATGAACTGGTCCATCATGTCGCTTTGATGTGCCCGCAGTGATGGTGAGGCCTGGATGAGGGTGCCGAAGCGCCGGATCGCGGCGCTGGCCTTGGCCAGGTCGTCCTGGCTGGTGAGCCAGGACGTGATCGCGCTCAGCTCGTCGTCCAGGATCCGCAGGGCCGCCTCGGCCGGGGAGCAGCTCCGGGTCGAGCGGATTGACCGGCGTGCCGTACCACTGATTCGTCCCGGCGCCACCGAATGCCAGCTCATGCAGGTTCGCCTTGCCGACGATCGCAGCTCCGGCGGCGCGGGCCCCGGCAAGGCACGCGGCGTCCTTGGCGGCAGGCTCTGCCCTCTCCGCGACGGCCTTGCAGCCGGCGGTTGTCGGCACTCCGCGCACGTCGATGAGATCCTTGACCGCGAGCCGCGTTCCTGTGCTGGCCGGGTAGTCAAGACGGGTGATGAAGGTCGCCACCCGCCCGAGGCTAGCCGACCCCGGCGGTCAGGAGAGTTTCCGCGGTATACGGCCGCAGGCCATCGGCCCGGCCGGCGAAGTACCGCTGTTCTAGGTCTGCGCGTGCAGGATGGTCGACGATGCTGAGCCCGCACCGGCTGACCAGCCGCTCGATCTCGGTGACCGGCCAGCCGGGCTGGACCGGCTCGCCCAGTGAGGCCGCGAGCGGGACGTAGATCCTTATGAACTCTTGTCCGATGTCATCGAGCACGCTGTCCTCGGCCCGGTACGAGAGCACCACCTGCGACCCGGCCGCAGCTCTCGCGATCGTGCGCAGCGTTGACTCGATCGCTTGCGCGGTGAGATACGGGGCAACCCCGGTCCAGGAGAACAGCGCCGGGGATTCCCAGTCGAACCCGGCCGCGTGCAATGCCTTCAGGGCGGCGACGTTTCCATCCGGAGCAGCCCCCGCGCCAGCGCGGCAAGCATCGCGGTCCTGCTCGGTGCGGCCTCCACATTTACCTCTCCTCGCACCGCTGCGACCACGCCGGTGATCTCCGAGCACCCGGATAACGCCGATTCTGGCGCATATGTTACTCGTACTCCAGAGTCTGCGGCGACCGCTCGGCGGTACGCCGTGATGTCCGCCCGCTCGATCGAACGGGTCGGTACGTAGATTGAAGAGCCCTCCGGGTGGCACGTGGACAGCCCCCGTCAAGCCGCAAAACCGGCAAATCACGCGCCCGGCGTTGCCGGCCAGCCAGGCGAACCACCGCTCCCGGCGTCGCGAACCGTGCATATAGCACATACCGGACCCGCAGGTTCCCAGTCGCACCCCACCGTCGTCCCGGAGCCGGGGCCAGAACCCCACCGCAGGAACAACGCTGGGCCTCGCCCGCCCAGGCCAGGACCGCCGCCCCGGCCAGGACCGCCGCCACCACCGTCACTCAGAAAGAAACGCACCCACGGGCCATCGTTGCGGTGCCCGGCCCGGCTGATCAGCATCGATGTCCCATGGTTGTCGTTGGCGCGGCCTGCGGCTACCGCATCGATGTCCCATGGATGCGGTGCTGACAGCAACGCTGGCCCATCGTTGTCGTTGCCGGGCCGCCTCGAACAGCAACCATGGGCCATCGTTGCTGCTTCGCCCGGCCAGTTGCGGCAAATGCCCGGAATACCGGAGATGCGCAGCAAGTAAGGCCAGGGCCGGGCTCGGGCTCAGGACCGGGGCGGGCTCAGGACCGGGGGCTAGCCTCGGTTCAGCTGGTAGTACGGCACCCAGCCGATGACGCCCTGACCGTGGTTCGAGCTCAGCACCTTGACTTCGGTCCTGCTGACCGGGTTGAACCAGACCAGGCCGGAGCTGCCCATGCATTGCTGCGCGACGATGAGCAGCCTGGACGGGCTGGCCGTCACTATGGCCGGGCCCGCGCCGAGCTTGGGCACAGGGACGGTCACCAGGTGCCCGTTACGCACGACGGCAAGTGAGCCGCTGCCGCAGGCCGGGCCGTAAAGCTGGACGTAGGTGTGACCGGCCACCAGCCAGGCGTCATTCAGGTGCAGGAAGGACGACGTGGTCGCGGGAGTCAGCGGTGTCGTCCTGGCGCTGCCAACCTGAGTCACGAACAGGCGCTTGCCCGAGCAGTTACCGGTGAGGAGCTGAGTCGCGGTCCACCAGCGCACGAACTCGCAGCTGCCCGCCGAGCTGTACCGCCGGATCAGGCCGCCTGCGTTGCTAATGAGAACAGTATGACCCGCCGTCGTGCTTCCGCCCGTATTCACGGTGGCGGCGAACTCCGTGCCGGCCGGGTTGTACGGCGACGACGCACCCGCATTGACTGACCCGCCGCTGCTGCCCGTCTTCTGGGTGAACATCACTTTCTCAAGGCCACCGGACAGGCTGTACCTGACCAGCTGGATCTTTGCCGGAGACGTCAGGGTGCGATAGGCGAGCACCGCCAGTCCATCGGGCCGGGTATAGCTGACCGGGATGGCCGAAGCGGGCAGGGGCAGCCGGGTTAGCTTGCCGGAAGCGAGGGTGAGCTGGTCCAGTTGCTCCGTGTTGCTCGTCGGGCTCTTGGCCACCTCAAGCATGGCCCGCTTGCCGTCGCCTGACCAGCCGATCAAGTTCACCCCGCCGTAGGCAGGCACGTGCGGCCAGCGGTACAGCACGTATTTGCCGCCCGAGGGATCCACTAGGTAAAGGGTCGTAGCCCCTGGCTTCGGCCGCGCCGCGAAAAGGGTCGCCGTCGTATAGGTCACCAGCGTCCAGCCCGAGCCGACCTTTTTCCACGGCACCGCACTGCGGCCGGCTGTCCGCCCGGCACCGACCAGGCGGACACTCTCGCGATGCTGGCCGGTGGTACCGGAGGCGGCCGCGGCCGTTGTGGTCAGGGCGAAGCTGGCAGTAAGCGTAACGGCGGCCAGCGGGGCCGCGATCAGCAAATGACGGTGCATCAACGACCTCCATGTCGGCACATCAGCCAACATCGTCACTCTTTCACGATCTGGACCTCACGCGATAGCTGTCCCGACGACGCCTGCCAATCTGGCCCGCGTCACCAGCAGCAGCTATGCCTGCGGACGGGTGCCGTTGATCGTGACCCGCTCGCCGTAGCGGGAGTAAGGGAAGTAGTCCCAGACGGCATGGTGCTGAGTGCAGCGGTTGTCCCAGAAGACGAGAGTGCCTGGAGTCCACCGGATCCGGCAGCTCAGGATCGGCGATTTGACCAGGTCGAACAGGAGGTCGAGCACGGCCCGGCTTTCCTCGCGGGAAAGCTGGACGATATGCGAGGTGAAGCCCGCGTTGACGAAGAGCAGCTTGCGGCCGGTGTCGGGGTGCCGCGCTATGACCGGATGCTCGCTCTTCGGCACGACGTACTCGGGCGGCGGAGCGTAGCCCTGCCACGGGATCAGGCCGTCGTGGATGGCGGTCAGGCCGGAGAGGAACTCCTTCATCGGCGGCGAGAGCACCTCGTAGGCCATGTGCATGCTGGCGAACAGGGTGTCGCCGCCGGAGCCGATCTCGGGCGTGCGGGTGACGTACAGCATCGACCCGAGTGAGGGCTCGGCGTCAGCGGTTCCGTCGGTGTGCCAGTCCTCGCCTGACACGAACTGCGAGTTCTCGTCCGCGCTGACCACCAGCACGGCCGGGTCGCCGCCGTCGAGGTCGGCGAGCTGGCGCTGGCGCAACTCGCCGAAGTAGCTGGCGAACCGCTTGTGCTGCTCGGCGTTGAGCGTCTGGTCACGGAAGACCAGCACGTGATGGGCAAGGAAAGCCCGCTTCACGTCCGCTAGCTGCTCGGCCGGCAGCTCGCCGGCCAGGTCAACGCCGGTGACCTCGGCGCCGATGACCGGGGTAAGCGGCGCCACCTTGATCGTGGCGTAGTCCTGGGGCGGCCGGTCGTTGATGATCCGGTCAGCGTCGAGTACGAACTGTTCCACGTGGTCCTCCCTGGATGCGGCGGGCTCACAACCCGCGGTCGATGAGGTCGGCCAGGATCAGCCGGCCGAACGCGAGATTGCCGTGAATCGGGTCGTCGGCCTCGCACAGCTCGGGGCGCTGGAAGCCAGAGGCCTCAGTGACCAGGTCGCGCAGGTCGACGACCTCGACTCCCAGATCGGCCAGAGCCTGCCGCACGGTCTCCTGAGCGGCCAGGAAAACCTCAGGGTCAGACATGACCGGCACCCGCTGCGGTGGCAGCAGCGCCAGGACGCGCAGGCCAAGGCCGAGGGCATGCTGGTAGAAAGCGAGCGCGTCCCTGGTCATCGCCGTCACTATGCTGGCGAACAGCGGGCCAGAGATAAAGCCAGGCACGAAGGCACCCGACTTGGTCCGGTAAAGCTGCCAGTTCTCGGCGGTGGCGAGATAGTGGGCGCCCAGGCCGAAAGTGAGGACGAGGGGTACGGTCAGGTCGCCGAGGCCGCTAATTCCGAGTTCGGTCAGGAAGCCGCGGTACAACTGGTCGATCTCGGCGTCGCGGAACACCGGGTCGCGGCCGCGCAGGTCGTAGAAGCCGACGTTGAAATCGCGGCCCGAGCCGATCGGGCCGCCGCTGAACGGCATGCCCGCCGCGCGGGCGGCCCGGCCGACTGGTCCGGCGTGCGAGTCGCCGAGCAACAGGAATCGCGCCGGGGCGGTGCTAGCTGGTTCGGTAGTAGTCGAGGACGGCGTCGTCACAGTCAGGGTCACCTCCAGTGCGCACGGCCGGCACGGCGGGCTGCCTCGCGGCTCGCGGGCCGAAGGCGGCAAGGAAATGGCGCATGACCAGCGCGATGCCCTCGGCGCTTACCGTGCGCAGGTTGGGCTCGTAGAATCTGGCCGCGAACGGCGACCCGATGATCAGCTCGTAGGAAGGGAAGTAGTCGACGCCGTCAAGCTCGGCCGCGAGCTGACCGGCCGCCGCCCTGAGCAGTGACTTGGTATGCGTGTTCGCGACTAGCGCGTGCCCGCCAGTCGCGGTCGCGGTCAGCGGCACCGGTGAGACCGTGAGCAGCACCCGCAGGTCCGGGTTGATGGCCCTGGCCAGCGCGACTGCCGCCGTCAGGTCTTCGTGCACGTCGGCGAAGCCGGCATTCCTGAGCTCGTGCCTGTGCTCGTCGAAGACCCCGCGGATCGTTCCAGGACAGGCCGGATACACAGTGCCGTCCAGCCGGTCGTGCCAGGCCTCGGTGAGCCCGAGCGTGAAGAGCAGGCAGGCGGCCCGGCTGAGCCCGGCCCGGATCGCGTTCAGGGTGACGTCCCTGGCGGCGACGGCGGCCGCCGCCGACGGATAGCCGTCAGGGTCGACGGCGGGCCGGTAGGGATCGAAGTGCCGGCCGCCTTCTTCCCAGGTCGCGTCCGGAGGGACGGCGGCACCGCTGGCCCAGGCCAGCCACTGCCGCAGCGACGCGGCCGTGTACACGTTGCCGGTACGGAACGAGAACTCACCGTAGTGCCTCGCGGCCCGATCGGCGGCGCTGAGTCCTGGCGGCGGCGGCTCCGCGTCGTACCAGTTCATGCCCGCCTCAAGCAAAGCCCGGCCGATGCGGCGAGAGAAACAGGAGCCGACCGTGAGGATGGGATCGTCGGGCCCGACGGTGAACTTGGGCTGCCAGAGGTCGCCGATCTCGCCGGGATCAGGCTCGGCGACCGCCGTGCGCCAGAAGGACCGGCCCGGCAGAGATCGATAGGGGTTCGGCCGCTCACTACTGAAGTCAGCCGCGACGAGACCGGCGATCTCGGCTTCGTTCCCGGTCAGGAAAAAGTGGTCGCCGGCGAAGACCCGCTCAGGCAGCGGCCTGGTCGTTTCCCGCGCCCAGCCGACCGTCCTGGCCGGGTCGATGATCGGGTCGCGGTCGCCGCGCAGCACGCGGATCGGCACGTCAAGCGGTGGCTCGGGCCGGTAGGCGTACCCTTCGTTGATCGCGAAATCGGCTCTGACCCCCGGGAGCAGCATTTCCATCAGGTCCGCACTGGCGAGGATCTCGGCTGACGTGCCGCCGTAGTCGCGCAGCACGCCGATCAATTCGGCGTCAGGCAGTTCCGCGACGCGCCGGGTAACGACGCGGCAGGCCGGCCCTTCGGCGCCGCAGGCCCACAGCCAGCGTGGCGACGGTGACCCTTGCCGCCGCAATGCCCGCGCGACCTCGAACGCGATCAGGGCACCGACGCTGTGGCCGAGGAACGCGAACGGCCGGTCGGCTAGGTCAGCGACCGCGGCGGCCAGGGGGGCCACGAGGTTGTCAAGATCGGTAACCGGTTCTTCGGTCAGCCGAAGGCCCCGCGCGGGAAGCTGGGCCACGTAAAGCTCGGCAGCGGCCAGGTGCGCTTGCCAGGCACCGATCACGGCGGCGTTGCCACCGGAGTGCGGGAACCAGAACAGCCGGGCCGGCGCGCTGCCAAGGCCGGTGCGAAAGAACCACTCCACGTTGCCGTTCACCCCGCCACCTTCCTCAGCTAGCTTCATCAGGCGACCCATAGCGCCGGCTGGATGGCCGCGCTGATTTCCGCGCCGATCACGGCGGCGTGCGGTTCCCTGACGATCCCGTCGTGTGTCGTGTCTAGTGCCCGCCACTCAGCCCCGGCAGGCAAGTGCGTCCCCCAGTGCCGCGCCCGCCCGTCGGCCGGCTCTGGAGCGGGCAGCCCGGCCGTCGGCGCGGTCGCGAACCAAAGCAGGCCTGGAGTCGCGGCCAGCACGGGCGGCACGTACCCGGCCATGCTGGCGAGGCTGGCCCGGCCACAGCGAGCCAGGCGCTCGGCGTAGTCACGCGAACCGCCAGTGCCAGCGAAGACGGTCTCGAGCTGAGCATCGTCATAGGCGGCCAGCTTCGACCCGGCATCGGGGGCGGGCGGGTCGATCAGTACGACCGCTTCGGCGGGGCGCCCCGCGGCCTCCGCCTCAGCCGCCATCGCGATCGCGACCCAGGCACCGAACGACCAGCCCGCCAGCCGCCAGCGCGCATTCGGGAACCTGGCGGCCAGCGCGGCGTGATAGCGCCGGGCTCGTTCGGCGAGCGTCCAGTCCGGCGGAGCCGGTGCGGAGAGCCCAGGATCGGCAATGAGGCACACGGTCAGCCGGTCGTCGATGGCCGCGACCAGCGAACGGTAAGCGAGCAGGTCCCCGCCAACCGGATGTATCAGGCACACCAGGTCAGGGCCAGTGCCCTCTTGCCAGATCTCGACAGGCACCTGATCGTCCCCGGCCGGCCGCGTTTTAGCAGCCAGCATCAGCACCTCGGCCAGGCTGACTTCGGGGTTGAACTGCGACAGGAGCAGATCAGTGCCAGTCTGGTCCCTGATCTCGGCGATCAGGTCAACAAGAGTCAGGGAGTCGGCCCCGAGGTCGTAAAGCGAGGCGGCCGGGTCGAGTTCGTCGAGCCCGAGCCACTCGCGCAGCCGGGCGGATAGGTGCTCCTCAAGCGGCTCGGCCTGAGCACCTGGCCGGTCGGGTTCCGGTCCGTAGAAGGCGGCGGAGCGTTCGAGGTCGGTCACCGAGACGAGCACCTGCGGCAGTCCCAGCGCCGCGACCCGGCCAAGTACCCGCCTCGCCTCGTCCAAGGTCAGGCCCACGGCCAGATGCGCCTGGTGGCGGGCGTTTCCGGCGAGGGCGTCACGAGCCATGCCGGCCTCGCGCCAGACATCCCAGCCGACCGACACCCGCAATGTTGGATCGTTCTCCCCGTCCCGATAGCGGGCGAAGCCATCGAGCGCCCCGTTGGCGGCGGCATAGTCAACCTGGCCCACCCCCCCGAGCTGGGCCGACATCGATGAGCAATACAACGCGAGCACGGGCCGGTGCCTGACAATCAGTTCTTCAGCAACCAGCAAGCCGCCCAGCTTGGCCGCGCTTACGGAGCCAGCGCCAACGGCGTCGCGACGTACGATCAGCCCGCCTGAAGCGGTACCCGCGGCATGCACGACGGTGACAATCCCGGCGTGATCAGGCGCCAGCCGGCGAGCAGCCTGCTCGATCCGCCCGGCAATCGTCTCGGCCGCCTCAACAGCCAGGTCGGCCGGCACCACCTCGACCCGGTCCGCCCACTGATCGAGCCCTGACGGCCGCTGCGGCCTGCGGGCAACCAGGATCACCGGCCCGTTGCTCTGCTCGAGCAGCCAGCCCGCGACGGTAGAGCCGATGCCGCCGGTGCCGCCGAGCACGACGTGAACGCCGTCTTCCGGGAGTTCGGCCGGGCTGCTGAAGCCGGCGTCATCACCAGCCAGCGGCAGCAATGCCTGATACCACCAGTAGCCCCGCGCGAGTGCGAGCCGGGCGGGCAGCCGGTCAGGATCGGCGGCCTCAAGCAGGTCCGTGACCGCCGCGGTCCACCTCGCCGGGTCAGGGTCAGGCAGGTCAAGCCAGTGCCCGACGGTCGCGCACTCCTGTGGCCCGACCGCGGTGATGCCCGCGAGCAGGCCAAGTTCCGGCCGCCTGACCTCGCCGTCGACCGGCTGGGCCCCGCAGGACAACCACCACGGGCGCAAGGCCAGACCCGGCCGGCCTTCGGCCGCGCGCATCAGCGCCGCGGGCGTATCCAGGCAGGCCCAGCGCGCCAGCGCCAGCGTGCGATCGCTGACCGGCCCGTCGACCGACAGCGGCAGCGCATGCAGCCAGTCGACGCGTCCGCCGCCAGGACCGCTCACCGCGTCAAGCAAGCTGGCGAGCGAGTCGGGGTCGGCCGGATCGACCTCGTAGGCGTCAGGTCCGGCCGGCCGGAATCCAGCCGCCGCGCTCACCCGCACAACCCGGCGGAACGGCCTGGCCAGCGGACCGGCGGCCGGCAGCTCACCCCCGCGGGCCGTCACGACCACCAGCACGCCGCCAGTACCCGTCGGCGCCGGGCGGCCGTTCTCGGATGCCCGCCGCAACTTGACCCAGTGCGGCTGGTACAGCCAGTCGGCCTCGGGCCGCCGGGCGGGCCAGGCTCCGCTCTCCTCGGGCGGCATGGTCCGCACGAAGTCGTAGTCGGCCAGCGCGAAAACTGGCGGCGGGAAGTCCCACGGCGGCTGGGCTGGCCCGGCAGGCCATCGGATCGTCAGCCCGGCCAGCCAATCTTTCGCCAGGTCCTGCGCACTCCCGTCAGTCGCGTTCCTTTCCTCCCCAGCGGGAACGGGAGAGGTGGCCGGCACCGCGCCCTCGGCCACGCGCCGCAGCCAGGCGCCCGCCGAGACCGGATCAGGGCACGTCGCAGCCACCTTGAACCGCTGGCCCCTGCGACCCGCCTGCAAGTGCCGCAGCACCTTGCTGTAGCTGTCCGGCCTGGTCGCGAGGAAATCCGCGATCCGGGCGGCGTCAGCACGCAAAGCGGTGACGCTGCTGGCCGAGAGCATGAGGCAGTCGGGCGCGGCGGCAACTCCGTGGCCGGTTTCCCCCGCCTCAATCACGACGTGCGCGTTCGTTCCGCCGATGCCGAAACTGCTCACGGCAGCGACCCGCGGCCGGCCGGGAGGCCAGGGCCTGACCCGCTCAGGGATGGTGAACGGAGCGGCGTCAGCACCGATCTTCTTGTTGAGCGCGCGGAAGTCCGCGTTGGGCGGGATGCGCTCGTGGTAGACCGCGAGAGCGGCCCGGACAAGTCCGGCCACGCCCGCCGCCGCCCCCAGGTGACCGATCTGGCTTTTCACCGAGGCCAGAGCGATGCCGCCAGTTCCGGCATCCGGCCCGAGCGCCTGGCGGAGCGCACCGACTTCGACCGGGTCGCCAAGCTCGGTGCCAGTGCCGTGCGCCTCGATGTAACCGAGGTCGGCCGCGCTCCGGCCGCTGCGGCGCAGCGCGAGCCGGATGACCTCCCGCTGCCCGGCCAGTGCGGGAGCGGAGTAGCTGAGTTTGGCGGCGCCGTCGTTGTTGACGGCCGAGCCTGTGACCAGCGCGAAGACGGTATCGCCATCGTGCCGGGCGAGCCCGAGCGGCTTGAGCACGACGACCGCGACCCCGCTTCCGCCGATCGTGCCGTTCGCGTCGTCGCTGAACGGCCGGCAGTGCCCGTCGGGCGAGAAGATGTGCTGCGGCCGGTAAACGTAGCCGCCGGTCAGGGCCGGGTCAGCGAGCACGCCCGCGGCCAGCATCACCTCCGCGTCGCCCTGACGCAGCATTCCGGCGGCGACGTGGACCGCGACCAGCGAGCTGGCACAGGCCGCCTGCACGGCGAACGCCGGCCCGGTGAGGCCAAGATGATAAGCCGCCTTGGTGGCCAGGAAGTCCTTGTCGTGGTGCAGCGCGAGCTGAAAGGGGTCCGGCCGGTGAGCCGGATCGCCGTCACGCAGCATGGCCTGGAAGTACGTGTTCTCGCCGCAGCTCGCGATGATGCCGGTGCGGCGGCTCGCCGGGTCGGCCAGGCCCGCGTGGGCGAGAGCCTGCACGCAGGCCATCAGCAGGTGCCGCTGCTGCGGATCCATCAGCCGCGCTTCCGCCGGGCTGATCCCGAAATGGCCGGGGTCGAACGCCAGCAGGCCAGACATCTGACTCCGGGCCCCGACCAGGCCGTCAGCGGCGTCGAAGAAACTGATCCCCGAGCGGCCTGAAGTGACGAGATCCCAGAACGCGGCGAGGTCGTCAGCGCCTGGCAGCCTGACCGCCATGCCGATGATGGCGATCGGTTCGCTTTGTTCTGGCCGTTCGGTCCGTTCCGGCGGTCCGGCGGGCGCGTGATCGAGTGACCTGGCCAGGTCGCGGATCGTGACGTGCTCGAACAGGTCAGTGATCGGCATCCGCAACCCGAGCTCGGTCGTCGCCCGCAAGTGAAATCGCATGAGACCGAGGCTGGAGGCGCCAGCGTCGAAGAAGCGCTGATCCGGCTCGATCGGCTGCCCGATGACGGCGTCGAAAAGCTCGGCTAGCCGCGATTCGCGCGCGGTGCGCACAGCTCCGTTCGAGCTTGCCCGCAGATCGGTGCCTGGCACTTCGAGCGACCGGCGACGGTCAAGCTTGCCGCTAGCCGTCCTCGGCAACGCCGCCACCTGCCGGAAGCGGTCGATCTTGACGTAACTCGGTAGCCGGGCCGCGAGATGGGCCGCCAGGTTTTCCAGCGCCGGCGGCCCGGCCCTGAACTCCGCGCAAGCGACCAGCGACCCCGCGTGGTGGACCACGGTCGCGACGATCACCTCGGGATGGCTGGCCAGGGCCGCTTCGATCTGCCCGAGTTCGACGCGGTGGCCACTGATCTTCACTTGCTCGTCCCGCCGGCCGAGGTAGTGAAAGAGCCCGTCCCGGTCCACGCAGGCCAGGTCGCCGCTGCGGTAGAACCGCCCTTCGCCCGGCCTGGCGACAAAGCGGTCCGCGTTCATCGCGGGATCGCCCAGGTAGCAGGGCACCGCCTGCACGCCGCCGATCAGCAGTTCGCCAGGACAGCCGGGCGGGACCGGGCGGCCATCCTCGTCGGTGACGCGCAGCCAGGTACCCGCGACCGGCCGGCCGATCGCGGGCCGGTCCGGCCAGCCGGCCGGGTCGCCGTCCAGGCGGAGCGCGCTGACGACGTGGGTCTCGGTCGGTCCGTAGTGGTTGAACAGCCGCGCTCCTGGCATCCCGGCGAGCCAGTCCCTGATGGCACCGCTGCACAGGAGTTGCTCGCCCGCTGTGACCACATCGCGCAACCGCGAGGGGAACCGGCGAAGGCGCCGGCCGTGCTCAGCGAGCAACTGCAGCGCAACGTAGGGCAAGTAGATGCGCTCGATCCCGGCGACGTCGAGCTGATCGAGCAACGCGGGCAGGTCGTGCCGCCAGCCTGGCCGGATCAAGTGCAGGGTGCCGCCGCCGCACAGGGTGCCGAAGATCTCCTGGAACGACACGTCAAAGGACAGCATCGAGAACTGCTGCGTAGCCGCGCCGCCCGGCAGGCCGCCGGCGGCGGCCTGCCACTGCAGCAAGTTGCACAAGGTCAGCTCGGGGAGGCTGACGCCCTTGGGGGTACCGGTCGAACCCGAGGTGAACAAGGTGTAGAGCGGACGACGCCCGGCCGGCTCAGCCGGCGGCACGGTTCCAAGTGCGTCGCTGAGCACGACCGGATAGCGAGGCACGCTTTCCCCGGCCGGCGCCGGCGGTCCGTCCGAGCCAGGCGATACGAGCACGCACACGGGTGCGACCTGGGCGATCACCTCCGCGAGCAGCGCCGGAGGATACGCGGGGTCAAGCGGCACCGCGGTTACGTTCAGGCGGGCCAGCGCGAGCAGCGCGACGACGTGTTCCAGCGAAGGCTCAAGCCACAGCGCCACCTGAGCGGGCCGGCCCCCGTCGGGCCGGGGAAACCTGGCCTCAAGCTCGGCCGCGAGGGCGGCGCTGTAACGGTCGAGCCGGGCGTAGCTGATCGCGGTCGCCCCGTCGGCGATGGCGGTCGCGTCAGGGGCGCGGCGGACCTGGCGGGCGAAGCCATCGGCGATCGTGACGTATTCAAGCTCGGGAAGGGGACCGCGCCCGTGGTCGGGCAGCCCGGCCCGGTAAGGCCCGGTCAGGTACTCGACGTCCTGACCTGGTTCCGCCGACAGGGCGTCGATGCCGCGACCGAGCAAGCCAGCCATCGCCTCGGTCAGCCCGGAGTCGAGATAAGCGCGGTCGTGCTCCCACAGGCAGTCGAAACCGTCCGCCGTCTCCATGATCGACAAGGTCAGCGGGCACTTGGCACCGGGCGGCGGTAGCCAGGCCGGCCTGACCTCGCAGCCAGGAATGGCCAGTGAGCGGAAGTCGGTGTTATCGAGCACGAACATGAAGTCGAACAGCGGCCCGCTGACCGGGAAGCCGTTGTCGGCGATCACGTCGGCGAGGGCAACGTCCTGCCGGTCGAGCACCGCCCTGATGCTTCCCGCCTGCCGTTCCGCCTGCTGTGCGAGCGGCTCGTCTGGCACTACCCGCAACGGGATCAGCACAGTGTTCGCGAACATGCCGACGCTCGACTCGAACTCGCGAGCCGGGCGGCCAGCGACCGGGCTCGCGATCCTCAGGTGCCTCCGCCCGGTGACGCCGTAGACGCTCCACGTGAAGACCGCGAGCAGTAACTCGAAGGTAGTCAGCCCGAGCCCGGCAGCCACCTCGCTGATGAGCGCCCGGCTGGCCGGACCGATGCGGCTGACCACCAGGCCAGCGCGGGCCTCACCGGCGTCTGGCCCCTCCCGCTGGAGCGGTTCCGGCTCGTACGGGACGGCCGCGTAGTGCTCGCGCAGCGCCGAACGCTGCTCCAGGTAGCCGGGCGAATCCAGCCAGTCCGCCTGCCAGGTGGAGTAATCCAGCGGTGTCGGCGCTGCCAGTCCGGTCGGAGCCAGCCCGGCCAGCTCCGCGGAAAGCTCGCTCAGCAGCACGGTCACCGACCGGCCGTCCACGGCGATGTGATGCATGACCAAGAGCAGCGTCCCGCCGTCGCGCTCGCCCAGCCAGCACGCGCGCAGCAGCCGGTGGTCGCTGAGATCGAACGGCACCGCGAGGAACTGCCCGGCGAATTCCTGCCAGTCATGACCCTCGGCGGCCGGTGTCCAGGGGTCGTAGGGGTCCGCCACCGTCTGCCGCAGGCCGCTAGCCGTCACTTCGAACGCGGTACGCAGGGCCGGATGACGCCGCACCAGGCCGCGGACGGCCGCGCGGAGCGCGTCCTCGTCCGCCGGGCCAGTGACGCGGAACGCGAAGCCCGCGTTGTAAGCAACCGATCCCGGTGCCTGCCGTTGCAGCATCCAGAGCCGCTGCTGCTCTGAGGTCGCGGGCGCGGAGGTCGCCCCCGCCCCGGCGGAGGAATCCGGATAGCCGGAACTTCTCGCGGCCCGTGCGGCCGCGATCGCGCCGGCCAGCCCGGCCAGGTCCGAGCGCAGCACGACCGCTTGCGGCACCTCGCATCCCCACCGCTCGCGGATCGCGAACCTGAGCCTGAGCGACGCCAGCGAATCGCCGCCGGCCGCGACGAACGACTCATCAAGCGCGGGCTCGGTGCCGCCAAGCTCGCTCGCGGCGAGGGCCAGCACCTCGCGCTGCCAGGCCGTAGCGGACTCGCCGGACTTACCAGGACGCCAAGGCTCGGCCCGGAGGGCCAGCAGCGCGTCGCTGTCAACCTTGCCGTTCGCGGTCCTCGGCAGCTCGGCGACCCGGTAGATCCGGTGCGGCCGCATGTAAGTCGGCAGGGTCGCGGCCAGGTGCCGCTCGAACTCGGCATAACTAAGATCGGCCTCCGTGACCAGGTAAGCCACCAGCTCAAGCGGCTTGCCTGCCGCGCCGGCCCTGGTTCCCGCGTAGGCGGCGAGCACCGCCGGATGCGCGGTCAGCCTGCGCTCCACTTCCTCTGGCTCGATACGGAAACCGCGTACCTTGACCTGGCGGTCGGCCCGGCCCAGGTACTCGACGAGCCCGCCGGAATTCTCCCTTACCAGGTCGCCCGTGCGGTAGTAAAGAGCCGCGCCGCCGTCGAGCCAGGGCAGGCCGACGAACCGCCGGTCCGTCTCTGCGGGCCGGTTCTGATAGCCGGCGGCCAGGGCCTCCCCACCGAGGTACAGCTCGGCGGCCTCACCTGGCCCGGCTAGCCTGCTGTCAGCGACCAGCAGCGCCCGGGTTCCCGGCAGCGGGCGGCCAATCGGCACGACGCCGGCGGCGAAGTCACGCGGGATCGGATAGCTGAGCGCGAAGGTCGTCGCCTCGGTCGGGCCGTACACATTGAACAGCTGGGTGCGGCTGCCAGCGTTACGCGCGTACCACCGGCGGATCAAGCTGGCGTTCAGTTGCTCGCCGCCGACCAGCACCTGGCCGACCGAGGCGAAGCATTCAGGCTCGGCCTCCGTTGCCGCGTTGAACAGTGCGGTGGTAACGAACAGCGTGTCAATACGTTCCTGGCGGAGCTTCGCGGCGAGCCGGTGGGGCGTGGCGACGGTTTCATCGTCCACGATCACGCAGCACCCGCCGGTTAACAGCGGCGTCCAGACTTCGAAGCTCAGCGCGTCGAAGGCGGGATTAGACAGGCAGGCGTAGCGCAGGCCGCCGGCCAGTTCGAGGTAGCCGGTTCTGGCCAGGCGCTCGATTCCGGCGTCAAGCACCCGGACGCCTTTGGGCTGACCGGTCGTTCCCGAGGTATAGAAGAGGAACCCTGGCCCTCCGGGCCGGCAAGCCTCAGGCCCCTGGCCGTCAATGGCCCCGTCCAGCAGATCAGCGCCCGCCACGACGACGCTCCTTGAGTCGTCGAGGATGTACTGCTGACGGTCGGGCGGGCTCTGCCCGTCGAGGGGCACGACGGTCGCTCCCAGCCGCCTGATCCCGAGCATCACCGCGACCAGCGGCCACGAGCGCGGCAGCCTGACCGCGACCGCGTCGCCAGGGCCGATCCCGCGCCGGAGCAGCGCGCTGGCGACGGCGGCGCTCGTACGGTCAAGCTCGCGATAGCTGTAAGCGCGATCGCCGTCCGCCACCGCGATGGCCTCCGGCTGGCGCCTGGCCCCGGCGAGCACGCTCTCGGCGAGACCGCCCGCCATCACGCCGCCCCCGTCGGCTGACTAGCCAGAGCGGGGGCGAACCGGTCAAGCTCGGCTCGCAGGATGGCGGCTACCCGGCCGATCTCGTCGCTTTCCAGCAGTTCCCAGTGGTCACGGCTGGTGAACTCCACCGGCAGCTCGCCGGGCGCGCGCCGGGCCCAGAACTCGCGCACCTCGCGCAGGAACTCCTCGTCCCGATCGCCGGTCGACTGGAGCAGCACGAGGCGAGCTTGGCCTGGCGGCGCGAGATAGTCCCGCATGGTGAGCCGGTTGTGGTTGTAGATGCGGAAGTACTGCTCGATTTGCCGGTCATCGATACCCGGGTACATGCCGTTGAACTTGACCAGCTTGTCGCGGAACTCGGCGAGGTCAACCGGTTCGATCGCGGAGCGCTCGGCCGGGTCGTCGGTGCTGAGCGTGTCAAGCAGCAGCACCGCGAGCGCCCGGTGACCGGCCTGCGCCAGCAGCCGGCCCATCTCGTAAGCGACCAGGCCTCCGTAGGAAAGGCCGGTGAGGATCACCGTCCCGGCCTGCAGGTGCGCGGTCAGGCGCAGATAGGCCTTCGCCATTGCCTCCACGGTGGGCAGGAAGGCCTCTCCCTGATTCACGCCCGGTGACTGGATGCCGTAGACGCCGCACGACTCGGGCAGCACCTTGGCCAGCGACAAGTAGCAGAAGGCGGTGCCGCCGGCCGGATGCACGCAGATCACGTTCTGGCTTCCTGTCCCGGCGCGGAACGCGATCAGGTTGCTTGGCGGCTGCCCGGACACGCCGTGCCGCAGCCGTCCGCCCATTGCCTCGATCGTCGGGTACAGCATGATGTCGCGGACCGGCAGCGTCAGCCCGAATCGCTCGCCGATGGCGTGGGCCAGCTTGATCGCGGCGATCGAGGTACCGCCGACGTCGAAGAAGCTGTCGCTGATGCTGATGTCCTGATGCAGCAGCACCTGCCGCCATAGCTGGTAGAGGGTCAGCTCGATCTGGTCGCGCGGGGTGGCCTGGTTGACCCGCAGTCGCTCCTGGTCCCGAGCGCTGGCCGTGACGGCCGCGCGGTCCAGCTTTCCGTGAGCGGTGCGCGGCAGCTCAGGCACCTCGACGAACACCGCGGGGATCATGTAGCCGGGCAGCCGAGGCGACAGGATCTCTCGCCATTCGCTGACCAGCCGGGGTTCCGCCCCGCCCCGGCTGACGGCCGCGACCAGCCGCGGCTCTCCGGCGTCGTTCTTGTCAACCAGCACGGCCGCGTCGGTCACGTCGTCCTGTTCACGGAGCACGGCTTCGATCTCGCCAGGCTCGATCCGAAAGCCGCGCAGCTTAACCTGGTCGTCGAGGCGGCCGAGGAACTCTATATTGCCGTCCGCGCGGTACCGGCCCAGGTCGCCGGTCCGGTACACCCGCTGCCCGGTCAGGAACGGGTCGGGCACGAATCGCTCGGCGGTCAGGCCGGGCCGCCCGAAGTAGCCGAGGGCGAGGCCCGCGCCGCCGACGTGAATCTCGCCTGGCACCCCGACCGGGACTGGCTCGCCCCGTGGGTCAAGCAGGTAGATCCGGTTCCCGGCCAGCGGGCGGCCGATCGGGCAAGGCCCGGCGGCTGACTGGGGTTCGGTGTAGGCGGTGCAGTAGTTGGTGGCCTCGGTCGGGCCGTAGCCATTGAGCACCCGCAGGCCTGGCCTTGCCCGCTCGATGCGGTGCAGGCCAAGCTCGGACAGCGGCTCGACCCCGACTAGCAACTGGCGCAGAGCCAGCCCTGCCAACCGCTTTTCCGGCTCCTCCTCGATCCACCGGATGAAGGCGGGCGGAAGGTAGGCCTGCGCGATCCGCTGGTCCCGCATCCAGCCGGTCAGCGCGACCGGGTCGGCCCTGAGTTCATCTGGGACCAGGTGGAGAACTCCGCCGCTGGTCAGCGGCAGGAAGATCTCCTGGACCGACACGTCGAACCCGATGCTCGACCACAGCATGGCCGCTTCCCCGGCCAGGGCGCCCATGGTGGCCTGCCAGTGGTCGAGCAGGTTCGTGACGCTGCCGTGGCTGACGGCGACGCCCTTGGGCCGGCCAGTCGATCCTGACGTGCAAATGACGTAGGCGAGGCTTCCCTGATGCAGGGGAACGCCAAGCGGGACGTCCCGGTCAGCCTCTGTCTCAGCCTCTGCCTCGGCCGAGGTTAGCGCCAGCCAGTCGGCTCGCGGCCCGGCCGCGTCGCTCAGCACCAGGACCGGGCCGGTGTCGGCGATCATAGCCGCCAGCCGCTCCGGCGGCGCCTGCGGATCGAGCGGCAGGTAAGCGGCGCCGGCCTTGAGGATCCCGAAGATGCAAACGGCCAGGTCGGGCATCGGCCGGGCGTGCAGGCCCACGAGGTCGCCCGGCCCGACCCCGCGAGCCCTCAGCGCACGGGCCAGCCGGCTGGACCGGCGGTCGAGAGTCTTGTAGTCCAGTTCCTGCCCGCCGCCGGTCACCGCCAGCTGAGCTGGCCGCGTTCTTGCCTGGGCCTCGAACCTGGCGACGAGGTCGGGCGGCCCCGCCGGCTGCGCTGCCGCCGGGTTCCACTGCCGTACCAACAGGTCCCGCTCGGCCGGGCTCAGCAGGCTAAGTTCGCCGACCGGTCGCCGTGGCTCCGCGCCGGCCAGCTCGATGATGCGCACCAGGTGCCCGGCCATCCGGGCGACCGTGGCCGCGTCGAACAAGTCGGTGCTGTACTCGAACGTGAGGGCCAGACCGCCATCGGTTTCGGCCGCCTCGATCGCGAGGTCGAACCTGGCCGCCTGGGTCGTGACCGGCAGCGGGGTCACGGTCAGCCCTGGGTGTTCAGTACCAGCCCGCGGGGGGACGACCCCCCGCGCCTTCGGCAGGTTCAGCCGGCCTCCGGGCAGATTCTGCAGGACCAGCATGACCTGGAACAGCGGAGAGTGGCTGGTGTGCCGCTCCGGCCGCATTGCCTCGACGAGCTGATCGAAAGGCAGGTCAGGGTGCGCGTGGGCGTCGATCACGTGACCGCGCACCTGATCGAGCAGCGCGAGGAAGCCGGCCAGCGGATCGACCTCGTCGCGGATGACCACGGTGTTGACGAAATGGCCGACGAGACCCTCAAGCTCGGCCCGGTCCCGGCCGGCAAAGGGCGTGCCGACGCAGATGTCGCGGGTACCGCTGTACCGCCAGAGCAGCAAGGTAACCGCCGCGAGCAGAGCCATGAACAGCGTGGCTCCCCTGTCCTGCGCGACCGCGCGGAGCCGGCCGACGGCCTGCGGGCCCGCGGTGACGTAGTGGTACGAGCCCGCGAACCGCTGGACGGCGGGCCTTGGCCGGTCGGTCGGCAGCGGCAGCAGGGTCGGCGCCCCGGCGAGCCGGCCGGTCCAGTAGGCAAGCTGGCGCTGAAGCTCCCCGCCCCGCTGCCAGAGCGCGTAATCGGCGTACTGAACCGGCAGGTCAGGCTGGTTGGGTTGCTGACCAGCCGCGAACGCGGCGTAACCGGCGGCGATTTCGCTCACGCACAAGCCGATCGACCAGCCGTCGGCGACGATGTGATGCACGTTAAGCAGCAGGTGGTGCTCGTCGGGCGCGAGGCGCAGCAGGCTCGCGCGCAGCAGCGGCCCGGCCGCGAGGTCGAACGGCGCCCGCGCGTCGGTCTCGGCGGCGGCCCTGGCCTGCTCCTCCCGCCGTGGTCGCGGCAACGCCGACAGGTCGGTTACCGGCAGCGGCACCGGCGCGGCCGGCCTGACTACCTGGACCGGTTCACCGCTTATCACGGCGAACACCGTGCGCAGCACCTCATGGCGCCTGACTACCTCGGTCAGCGCTGCCCGCAGCGCGGCTAGGTCGAGCGGTCCGCGTAAAGCGAACGCGGCCGGGTTGTTATAGAAAGGGTTGTCTGGCGCGAGCCGGTCAAGGAACCAAAGCTGCCGCTGCGGGTAAGACAGCGGCACCGGCGCGGCGGGATCCGACCGGCGCGGGATCTCGCCGGCCCGCGCGCCGCCGACCATGGAGTAGACCAGCCGGTGCGTTGGCGACAAGCCGAGCAGCGCGGTGACCGCCGCGTGCTCCACGGAGCCGATGCCGCAGAGCCCGATGCCGCAGCCCGCGGCCGTCATCGTGAGCAACTGGGCCATCGCGCCCGCCTCGATCTGGCAGAACCCCAGGCTCGCTTCGCCGTAGAGCGGCTCGATCGCGGCAAGTTCAGCGACGAGGAAGACCGCGAAGGCGCCCGATTCGAATACCGGCCGGTTCACGAAGTAGTCGTACGCGTCCGCGTCGAGCACCCGATCGCGGCCAAGCTCCACCAGCCGGTGCCCCTGCGGGTCGTAGTAGTGGGCACCGCCGGGCACCCCGGCGACGCGGCCTGGCTTGACGTAGAGATAGGCCTGCATCGGGTAGGCGCCGCCCGCCGACCCGTACAGGTACTTGGCGGTCCCTTCGATCTCCCGCGCGGCCAGGCAGGCCAGCAGCGCGCCCAGGTCGCGGCCGTCGACGGACACGCGGGCGAAGTCGCGCACCGACCGGTACTCGGAGTACCGGCGGATGACGTCCCTGCCTGTGGCCGGCAGCGCGACGCTGGCCGTCCCGCCGCTGAACGTACGCCGACCCGGTGCCGTGGCCTTGAAGCCTGCTCGCTGTTCCTGGCCCTCGAGCACGGCCGCCTGGCTCGCGGCAGTCTCCCGCTCGCTGGCGTGAGCCCGGTACATCAGGCCCAGGCCGACGAGGGTTGGCTGACGCATGAACGCGGCTATTTTCGGCCGGAAGCCGAGTTCCGCGTGCAGGGCATTGGCGATGCGGACGATGTCAAGTGAGGTCGCCCCGAGCGTCAGCAGGCTGGCGCCCGCGGCGATCCGCCCGGTGCCGAGTACCCGCCCGACCACGGTGCTGATCCGTTCCTCGTCCGGACCGGCCGGAGACGCGGCCGGCTCCAGGTCAGCGGCGGGCTCGGGCAGCCTGGCCCTGTCTACCTTGCCGTTGGCGGACAGGGGCAGCGCGTCCAGGTACGTGTACGAGGCGGGCACCATGTAACCGGGCAGCGCGGCGGACAAGTGGTCGGCTAGCGCGGCCGCTGTCAGCCGCTCTCCGCGAGCCACTACATAAGCGGCCAGGTACTTGTCGCCATCCGGCCGGCTGAAGCAGGCGCACCGCGGCCGCCTTGACCCCGTCGCGGGACTCAAGCACCGCTTCGATCTCGCCGAGTTCCATCCGGTACCCGTGGATCTTGACCTGCCCGTCCTCACGGCCAAGGAATTCGATCGTGCCGTCCGGCCATCGGCGGCCGAGGTCTCCGGTCCGGTAACGCCGCTGGCCGGTGCCCTGGCTGGTCACGAAGCTCGCGGCGGTCGCTTCCACGTCGTTCAGGTAGCCGAGCGCGAGCCCGAGCCCGCCGATGTAAAGCTGTCCGACCGCCCAGTCAGGGCACGGGCGCATGGCCTCGTCGAGCACGTGGAAGCTCTGGCCATCCAGCGCCCGGCCGTAGGGGATGCTCCGCCAGGCCGGGTCAACCGCGCCGATGGGGTAGTGAATAGACCAGATCGACGCCTCGGTCGCCCCGCCGAGGCTGTGCACGGCGAGGTCGGGCAGGAGCGCCCGGGCCTCGCCGGGCAGCGTGACCGGGATCCAGTCGCCGGACAGCAACGCCAGCCTGAGCGACCCCGGCAAGCTGAGTCCGCAGGCCCGCGCGTAATCGATCAGCAGGCCGAGCAACGCGGGCACGGAATTCCAGACGGTGATCTTGTGCTCGGCCGCGAGGTCAGCCCAGTGCGCCGGGTCACGAGCCAGTTCCGGCTCGAGCGTGACCACCGCCGCGCCGGCCGCGAAGGCTCCGAACAGGTCGAAGACCGAGAGGTCGAAGCTGAGCGAGGACAGCGCCAGCAGCCGATCGCCTGGCCCGATCCCGAAGCGCCCGTTGATGTCGAGGATTGTGTTGACCGCACCCCGGTGATCGATCATCACGCCCTTGGGCATCCCAGTGGACCCCGACGTGTAGATCACGTAAGCGAGATCTCCGGGACCTCTTCCCGCTGGCAGCGGTTCAGCATCGTCTCCGTAGTCCGCTCCGACAACCAGTACCTCGACTTCATCGGGCAGCGCGAGCGGGTCAAGCTGGGCCTCCTGGACGAGCGCGATCCTGGCTCTCGTGCGCATCAGCACGGCGGCGATCCGCGCCGGCGGCCAGGCCGGATCGATCGGCACGTAGGCACCGCCCGCGTAGAGCACGGCCAGCGTGGCGACGGCCTGCTCCCAGCCCCGGTCGGCCAGCACGGCGACCAGGTCACCTGGCCGCAGGCCCCGGTCCTGCAGGGCGCGGGCGAGCCGCCTGGCCTCGCAGCGCAGTTCCCGGTAGCTGAGCGTGCGGCCGGGCGAGATCACCGCGGGGGCGTCGGGGATCGCCAGGGCCTGCCGGTCGGCCAGTTCGTGCAGCAGCGGCCAGTCCGCGAGCACGACGCTCTCGCGGTCGGCCGGACCGGCGGGCAGGAACAGGCCGGGCGCCTCGAGATCCCAGGCGTCTGGCTCGGCCAGCCTGGTCAGCAGTTCGCCGTAGGCGGCGAACATCTGCCTGGTCATTCCGGCCGGGAAAAGCTCGTCGAGGCTGTCCCAGTTGTAACAGAGCCTTCCGCCCGCCTCCAGGATCGTATGGTCGATCCAGACCTGCGGTGTCTGAGTGATCCCGGTAACCGGCTCGGCTCCGAGCCCGCCGGTCAGGCCGCCGCCGGCCGCCTCGGGCGCCAGCTCGCTCAGCGTGCTGTTGAACACGATCGGGATCGCCGCGTGAGCGGTGCCACGGGCACGGGCCAGTTCCCGGTTCACCCGCACCCCGCTGACGGCGGCGTGATCGATGTCCCGCCACAGTCCTTCCTGCACCGCCCGAGCCCGCTCGGCGAAGCTCGCCCGGCCGCTCAGGTCAATCTCGACGAGGATCAGGGAAGTGAAGTCCCCGATCACGGCATTGATGTCGGGATGCAGCGGGAGCCGGTTGAACAGCGGCAGGCTGAGCGTGAACCTCGGCTCGCGGCTCCACCGGCCGAGCACCTCGGCGAACGCCGTGAGCAGCAGGGCCGAGGGCGTCACTCCCCGCTGGTGGGCGGACGCCTTGAGCGTGCTCCACTGCCCTGCGGCCAGTACCTGCTCGTAGCGCACGTAACGGGGTCGTCGCACCATTTCGGGCGCCGTCGCCAGCGGCAGCACTGGTGCCGGAGCCAGCGTCGCGACCCGCTCGCGCCAGTACCGCAGCGCCCGCTCGTACCCGGGAGCAGCCCGCAGCGCCCGCTCGGCGAGCACGTAGTCGCGGAACGTGAGCCGGAGCGGCGGGAGCGCTACGTCGGCGTCGGCGTAGAGCAGGCCGAGTTCGCGTTCGAGCACCTGGCTGCTGGCCACGTCGATGATCAGCGCGTCAAGCCCGATATGCAGCCGGGTCTCGTCATCAAGCCTGGTTACCTCGAAGGCGAACAGCGGCCAGCGGCCGGCGTCGAAGACCTGGTGCGACATCCGGTCGCGGATCGCCTCCAGCCTGGCCGCCGCCTCGGAAGGCGCGAGTCCGCGCAGGTCGCGCACCGGAATCCGGTACGGCGGGACGACGGGGAGCGCGCGCTGGGTACCGTCCGCACCGAAGACCGCGCGCAGCATGTCGTGCCTGGCGACGAGCCGGTCAATGGCGCGGCTGAACCGGTCAAGGTCAAGCTCGCGCAGCCGCAGTTCGCTGTAACCGTGGGCGCCGACGCCGCCGAGTTCGACCGACTCCTGCCTGCCTACCCAGTAGGCCTCCTGCATGTCTGTGAGCGGGAACGGCTCGTGACGCGCGGCCAGGTCAGGGGTCAGGGCAGGAAATACGTAGGCGCTGGCTTCATCGCCGTCGCCACGGGCCAGCCGCACCGCCAGGTCGGCGAGCACAGGAGCGCTGAACAGATCGCGGAGTGAAAGGCGGGCTGAGAGCTCCTGGTTGATCGCGTGCACCAGGCGAGTGGCCAGCAGTGAGTGACCGCCAAGTGCGAAAAAGTCGTCGAGCACGCCGACCCGCTCGCGGCCGAGTACCTCCGCCCAGATCGCGGCCAGCGCGCCTTCCGCCGTCGTGCGGGGCGCGACGTACGACGGGCCGCCGTCCTCCCGCGCCGGGGGCGGCAGCGCCTGCCGGTCCACTTTCCCGTTCCGCGTCAACGGCAGCCGGTCGAGCAGTACCCACCTGGACGGCACAAGATAGTCGGGCAGCGCCTGCCTGGCCAGGTCGCGAATCTGCGCCACGGTCAGCGATCCGGTCACGTAGGCGGTCAGGTACCGGCCGCCCGCGAGGTCGTCGCGGACGGCGACCGCGACCTCGGTGACGCCGTCGAGGTCGCGTAGCACGGCCTCGACCTCGCCGGGCTCGACCCGGAAGCCGCGGATCTTGACCTGGCTGTCGGCCCGGCCGAGGTACTCGATCACGCCATCACGGCGGTACCTGGCCAGGTCACCGGTCCGGTACATGCGCGCGCCTTCGCCGGAGAACGGGTCGGGCCAGAACCGGTCAGCGGTCAGCGCCGGCCGGTCCAGGTAGCCGCGGGCCAGTCCTTCGCCCCCGATGTAGATCTCGCCGACGACGCCCTCAGGGACCGGCTCAAGCCCGGCGTCGAGCACGTACACGCGGGCTCCGGGGATCGGCCGCCCGATCGGCGGCAGCGCGGGCCACCGCGCGGCGTCCGCGATGGCGAGCACGTGCGCGGTCGCGGCGTGAGTCTCGGTCGGGCCGTAGTGATTGTGCAGGTACGCTCCGCCGAGTCCGGCGCAGAGCGCGCGCAGTTCGCCGGTAACCGCGAGGGCCTCGCCTGCGGTGATGATCTCGCAGCCGGAAGGTGGCTGGCCGCCGTCCTCATGGAGAGCCGCGACCTGGCGGAGTACGGCGGCGGGCAGGAACGCGCGCCCCACGTCGTGCTCGGCGAGGAACCCGCGCAGGTTCGGCAGGTCGGCCCGGCGATCGTCGCTGAGCAGCACGAGCGTAGCGCCGGCGCACAGTGTGCTCCAGATTTCCTGGAACGAGACGTCGAAGCTGGCCGACGCGAACTGAAGCACCCGCGCGGGCACCGGGCGGGCCAGCATCCAGGCGATGAGCGCGTCGGCGCAGCGCCAGGTCTGGGCGACGCCCTTGGGCCGGCCCGCCGAGCCGGACGTGTAGATCACGTAGGCGAGCTGGTCTGGGTGCCTTCTGGCCGGCGGGCAGCGGTCCCTGGAGTCGGCCCGCAGGTGCTCGCTGGTATCCACGCAGACCACGAGAAGATCCTGAACATCAGGAAGGCCGTCCCGCAGGCTCTCCTGGGTGAGCACCAGCATTGGCGCGCTGTCGGCGAGCATGAACGCCAGCCGCTCGGCCGGATAGGCCGGGTCGAGCGGCACGTAAGCACCGCCTGCCTTGAGCACCGCCGCGAGCGCGACGATCAGGTCAGGCGATCGCCGCAGGCAGACCGCGACTCGCCGATCAGGCCCGACGCCGAGCCCGCGCAGGTGCGAGGCCAGGCGGCTGGCCTTATCGTTCAGCTCGCCGTAGGTCATGGCCTGGTCTTCGAAGGCGACCGCGACCAACTCGGGTTTCCCAGCCGCCGCCGCCTCGAACAGTTCGCCGATCGGCACCGGTCTCGGCCCAGGTTCCGCGGCCGCCCAGGCGAGGAGTTCGTGCCGCTCCGCCTCGCTGGTCAGCGGCAGTGAGGCCTGGCCTTCGGCCAGGTGGCCAAGAACCTGGCGCAGGTAGCGTACGTACCGGCGGGCGGTGTCCTCGTCGAACAGCGCGGTCGCGTAGTCGAGCGCCCCGGTAATCCGGTCGCCGGCCTGGGCCAGGCCGAGCGTCAGGTCGAACTTGGCTACCGGGTAGCGGTCACCGAGTGGCACGGCGGTCACGCCGGGCAGCGTGAGTGCCTCGTCGGCGTCGTCTTGCCAGGTCAGCATCGTCTGGAACAGCGGGGTCCTTGACAGGCTCCTCGTCGGCGCGGCCAGCTCGACGACCCGCTCGAACGGCACGTCCTGGTGGTCGAGCGCGGCCAGCGTCACGTCCCTGACCCGGCGCAGCAGCCCGGCGACCTCAGGACCGCCAGCCAGGTCGACCCGCAGGGCCAGCGTATTGACGAAAAATCCGATCAGGCCGGCTAGTTCCTCCTGGCGCCGGCCAGCGGTCGGCGTTCCGATCACGACCTCGGATGACCCCGACAGCCGGGAAAGTACCAGTGCCCACGCCGCGAGCATGGTCATGAACAGCGTGACGCCGTGCCTGCGGCTGAGCTCCGCGAGCTGCCCGCTTAGCTCGGCGTCAAGCTCGAACCGCACCCGGTCGCCCCGGTAGTCCTGCTCGGCCGGGCGAGACCGGTCGGCCGGCAACGCGAGTTCGGCCGGGGCGCCGTCAAGCGCCCTGCTCCAGAATTCGGCCTGTCGCGCGGTGGCTTCGGCGGGCCAGGCCCGCTGCCAGGCGGCGTAGTCGGCGTACTGGACTGGCAGCGGCGGAAGCGGGTCCTGCTGGCCGGCCGCGAACGCGGTATACAGCGCGCTCAGCTCCCGCGCGAGCACGTCCATGGACCAGCCGTCGGAGATGATGTGGTGCACGGTGACCAGGAACGCATGCCGGCCGGGTGCCAGCGTGACCAGCCGGGCGCGGGCGAGCGGGCCTGCTCCCAGGTCGAAAGGCGCGGCGGTCGCCCGCGTCCGTAGCTCCGCCAGGCTCGCTTCCTGGTCGGGTGCGGCGGACAGGTCGTCGGTGCCAAGCGGAGGCCCGGCCGGATCAATGACCAGGACGGCCGTTCCCGATGCCGCGGCGAAGCGGGTGCGCAGCGACTCGTGCCGCGCGGTCAGCGCGTCCCAGGCCCGGCTCAGCGCGGCTGGGTCAAGCGGGCCGGCCAGCTCCCACGCCTGGGCCATGTGATACGCGTCGCTCGCGCCGCCGAGCTGAGCAAGGAACCACAGCCGCTGCTGTGCGAACGAGGCCGGGACCTGGCCGGACCGGTCGGCCTGACCAATCGGCGGCAGAGGCTCGCTGCTCTCAGATTCAAGCCATCGCGCGAGGCCGGCCAGCGTCGGCGACGCCAGCACAGCGGCCGGCGATGCCTCCCGGCCAAGCACCCGGCGGATCTTGGCGACCAGGCGCATCGCCGCCAGCGAATGGCCGCCAAGCGCGAAGAAGTCGTCGTGCCGGCTGGCTCGCCCGACGCCGAGCACTTCTTCCCACAGCGGGGCGAGCGCGGTCTCCATCGCGGTGACCGGCCCGGCGTCGCCAGCCGACGCCGCGTCCCCGGACAGGTCAGGCGCCGGCAGGGCCGTCCGGTCGACCTTGCCGCTGGCCGTAAGCGGCCAGGCGTCGAGCGCGACGTAAGCCGAGGGCACCATGTAGCCGGGCAGAACGGCGGCCAGCTGGCCGCGGAGCGCGGGGACGTCCGGTTCCTGGCCGGGCACGGCGAGGTAATAAGCGACGAGGCGATCGCCGGCCGGCCCTGTGGTCACTACGGCCGCCCGGACGCCCGGGCAGCGCGCGAGAGCGGCCTCGATGTCGCCTGGCTCGACGCGCAGGCCGCGGAGCTTGACCTGGAAGTCGCGGCGGCCGAGGAATTCGACCTCGCCGTCGGGCCGGCGCTGGCCGAGGTCACCGGTCAGGTACAGACGATCGCCCGCTACGAACGGGCTCGCCTTGAACCGCCGCGCGGTGAGGTCAGGGCGTCGCAGGTAGCCGCGGGCCACGCCGGCACCGCCAATGCAGATCTCGCCGGTGACACCGTCGGGCACAGGCTCGCCGGCCTCGTCGAGCAGGTAGAGCCGCACTCCGGGCAGTGGCCGGCCGATCGGGAGACCTGATCCGGCCGGCAGCGGCGCCGGCAGCTCGTATAGGGCGCTGTCAATCGCGGCCTCGGTGACGCCGTACGCATTGAGCACCCGTACGTCAGGTCCGGCCAGCGCGCGCACCCGCCTGGCGTCTTCCGCTGGCCACGTGTCAGAACCGCAGACCAGCGTCTCGAAGCCGGCCAGGGTCCCGCCCGCCGACTCGAGGTAAGCGGCCAGCGGCCCGAGCACCGCAGGCACGAAGTCGGCGAAATTCACGCCGTGACGGCCGATAAATTCGTAAAGCCCGGCCTCGTCGGCCAGCAACTCGTGCGGGCAGAGCACAAGCCGACCGCCGAAGCCAAGCGCGCGCACGACGTCAGCGGTGAAGACGTCGAACGCGGGGCTCGCCATCTGCAGGTGGACGAGGCCGGGCCGTAACCCGAGCGCGTCTTCCCAGGCAGCGGCGATGGCCGCGAGGTGACGGTGCTCGACGAGAACGCCGTTGGGCGTGCCCGTGCTCCCTGAGGTGTAGATGACGTACGCGAGGTGGTGCGGAGCCGGACCGCTGCCGGTGAGGTTGCCCGCCGGCAGGCCAGCCCAGACCGCCAGGTCCGCGTCGAGATCAGTCACCTCGCCCGCGGCGAGCGCCGCCCGCAACGAGCCATGCGCGTGCGTGCTGGTCAGCACGATCTTCGGGCGGCTGTCCGCCAGCATCGCGGCGATCCGCTCAGCCGGGTATCCGGGATCGACTGGCACGTAAGCGGCACCAGCCTTGAGCACCGCGAGCATGGCGGTGATCAGCTCCGGTGAGCGCTCCGCGCAGATCGCCACGACCTGGTCCTCGCCGGCCCCGCGAACGCGCAGGTACCTGGCGAGCTGGTTAGCCCGGGCGTTCAGCGCGCCGTAGGACACGACCGCGCCGTCCGCTGACACGATCGCCGGCGCGTCGGGGTCGCGGGCGACCTGGGACTCGAAGCGTTCAGGCAGCAGCGGCCCGGCCAGGCCAGGGCCGCCGTCGGCCGCGGCGAGCAGCCGGTCACGTTCAGACGGGCTGGCCAGCGTCAGCGCGGCGACGGGACGGTCAGGCCCGTCCGCCAGCTGCGCCAGAACCCGGCGCAGGTACCCGACCTGCCGCCAGGCGCTCGCCTGGTCGAACAGCGCGGTCGCGTACGTGAACTTGCCGATAACCTGGCCGCCGGTCTCGGCCAGCTCAAGGCTCAGGTCGAACTGGGCGGGCGCGTACGGCGTCGGGAGCGGCGTCACGGTCACTCCTGGCAGCGTGATCGCCTCTTCCTCATCGCTCGCCCAGCCGAACATCACCTGGACCAGCGGCGTGCGGTCGGGACTGCGAGGCGGGTTGACCAGCTCGACGACCTGCTCAAACGGGAGATCCTGGTGGTCAAGAGCGCCAACGGTTGTATCCCGTGCACGGTCGAGCAGCTCGGCCACCGTGCGAGCGCCGGAGAGGTCCAGGCGCAGCGCCAGCGTGTTCACGAAAAACCCGATCAGCCCGGCGTACTCTGTCCGCCGGCGCCCCGCCGCCGACGTGCCGATGAGCACGTCAGCGGAACCGGAAAGCCGGGAGAGCACGACGGCCCAGCCCGCGAGCAGCGTCATGAACAACGTGACGCCGTGCTGCCGGCTCAGTTCCCTGAGCCGTAAGGCCAGCGCCGCGTCGAGCGTGAACCTGACCTGATCCCCGTGATGATCCTGCGCAGCCGGGCGTGGCCGGTCGGCAGGCAGGTCGAGCAGCGCAGGCGCCCCGGCGAGCGTCTTGAACCAGTAGGCACCCTGCCCGGCGGCTACCCCGCTGGCCAGCCATTGCCGCTGCCAGGCCGCGTAGCCGGCGTACGTGGCCGGCAGCGGGGGCAAGGGGTCAGGTCCTCCCGAAACGAACGCCTCGTACAAGGCGCTGAGCTCGCGCGTGAACACGTTGAGCGACCAGCCGTCAGAGACGATGTGGTGCATGGTGATCAGCAGCGCGTGCCGCCCTGGCCCAAGCCCGATGAGGCGCCCGCGGGCCAGCGGCCCCGTCTCATGGTCGAACGGCCCGGCGGCCTCGTCCGCCTGAACCTCGGCTAGCCGGGCATCTTGGTCAGGCAGCCCGGACAGATCCTCGTACCTGAGCGCGAACCCGTGCCCGGGCGGATCAACCAGGCCGACCGGTTCCCCGGCCGCGGCCGAGAACCTGGTGCGCAGCACCTCGTGCCGGTCGGTCAGGGTATCGAGCGCCCTGGCTAACGCGACATCGTCAAGCGGGCCAGTCAGCCGCACCGCCAGCGGCAAGTGATACGCATCGCTCACGCCGGGAAGCCGGCTGAGGAAAAACAGGCGCTGCTGTGCGAACGAAAGCTGGCGGAGCCTCGACCGATCAGCCACGCACCCTCCCTCCCGCGCCCCTGACTCCCCCGACTGATCAGATTCGCCCGGAACGTAACCTCAAAATAACTGATGGCCCGCATCGGAGCTAGGGTCCGGATTGGCGGTCTAGGAGGTTTGGTTGGTCAGCCTGAATGCGCCTGCCCGGACCACGCTGAAGAAGTTCATCCTGACTAACGGAGAAGCGCTGCCGGCCCAGGCAGGCCAACGTGCGGGCTACTGGGTACGCAGCCGCACCCCATCGGGAGTGCGATAACTTCACACCCCGCGAAGTCACTGTCCGCCCGGCCTCCCGTGAGCCGGGTGCTTCAGCCTCGGTAGGCGTCGCGGCGGTGGCGGATGGAGTGCACCTCAACCTGGTGCTTGGCCTCGTCGATCCGGTAGACGATCCGGTACGTGCCGCGACGGGCAGAGTAGTAGCCGTCGAACGGCTCGTCGAGCGGCTTGCCTGCGCGGTAAGGGCTGACGGCGATCGATCCCCCGATCGTCTCCATAGCGGCGGCCACCTCAAGGGGCAAGTTCTCGTGGATGTTGCGGCGAGCCTGGCGTGACAGGGTTACCGAGTACGGTCGGCTTTCCGCCGGGTCGCCGCTCAATGCGAGCCCAGATGCCGCCGCTGCTCAAGCTCGGCGCGGACCTGCTCAGCATTGAAAGTGTCGCCAGCGGCGAAATCCTCCCGGGACTGACGAAGGTCCGCCATCGTCTCCTCGTCGCCGAGGATGTCCAGCGTCTCCAGCATCGACTCGTACTCCGCCACCGAGATCAGCATGACGTCGGCGCGCCCGTTGCGCGTGATGGTGAAGTGATCGTGCTCGCGGGCCACCCGGTCGGCCAGTTCCGCGATCCGCGCCTTCGCCTCGGTTATCGGTATAGTCTCCATACAGGCCATTATACAGACCGGTCGCTGTTCTGGCTAGAAAAGGGCCCATTAGGAAGTAGCCGCTTTACTCGGCGGCTCGTTCGAGGCTCGCCGCCAGGCCGTCAGCGAGAACGGCGGATGCGGCCTGTTCCCGCTCGGCTCGCGCCCGCACTATCAGGCTCCGTCCTGCCGGGTCAGGTTCCGGTGCTTCCTGCTCGCGGTCGGATCGGGCGGCGGCACGCGCGTAGGCACGGGCAACCGCGTAGGGGCACGCGACCGCGTACGCGGCCGGGTCGGAGCCAACGTAGGCCGCCGCCAGCGCGGCAGCGCCGGCGGCGGCGTTAGCGTCCGCGAACGCCTGCCTGTTGGCTCCGGTCGCGAGATTGGCGTAATGCGCCGCGTACTCGAGCGTGCTCTCCTCGCCGAATCCGTTCGCGAGGCCGTAAGCGTGTGCGCTGTCGTAATTAACCCACCAGGCTTCCTCGTACGCGTACGCGCGCAGGTACAGCTGTCGCAGGGCGGGCTCGAGCGCACTGGCCCACTCGCCGGCCGTGACCGGTGTCCCGGTCAGTGCACGGGCGTGCAACGCACCGGCCTCGGTCATGTTCCCGAAATGCGCGCCCGCCAGTGGCACCACCGTGCTGAAGTGCCAGTCATGCACGACGTGGAAAGGGATCTGGCCGCCGAGGCTGGCCACGCCCGCGTGCAGCCTCGCCACCCAGGTCCGAGCGGCGTCCGGTACCTGCCCCTCGAACAGGGCGATGGCAAGCTGGGCCAGCCAGCCGGGCAGGCCGGGCGCGGGCGCCCGACCACTGTCCTGATAGCCGTCCAGCCAGGCCAGGAACTCCGCCAGCCCGCTCACCGGTCCCTCAGCAGGTCATCGATGTCGGCGTCGGAAAGCGCGTCGAGGAAGTCGGCGAAGCCAGGCAGCGGTTCCGCAGCCGTCGCTACGAGACCGGCGGCCGGACCGGCCTGAGCCGCGCTGACCGCGGCGGCGAGGCCGGCCACGGTCGGGTCGTCGAAGAGAGCCCGCACCGGCAGATCCACCCCGTACCTGGTCCAGATCTCGGCCATGACCTGAGTCGCGGTCAGCGAGTGACCGCCAATTACGAAGAAGTTGTCCAGCGCCCCGACCGGACCCGGGCGGCGGAGTACCGCGGCGAGGATCCCGGCGAGTTCTGCCTCAAGCGGCGTACGGGGAGCGACCGGCGGACCGGCTGGCTGGACCTCGGCCTCGGGCAGCGCCCGGTAGTCGATCTTCCCGCTCGCGTTCCTCGGCAGTTCGGCCAGAGTTACGAAGACCGGGGGGATCATGTAGTCGGGCAGGGTGGATCGCAAGTGCGCGCGTAGCGCCTCCCTCGGCTCGGACAGCCCGGTCACCACGTAGCCGACTAGGCTGGCCTCATCGTTGCCGCTGGCCCCGGTCGCGGTAACGACCGCGTCGATGACGCCAGGGCAGGAACGCAGCGCGATCTCGATCTCGGCGGCCTCGACCCGGAATCCCCTGATCTTGAGCTGACGGTCGGCCCGGCCGAGTAGTTCAATACGCCCGGACGGCAGCCACCTTCCGAGGTCACCGGTACGGTACAGGCGCGCTCCCGGCCGCCCGCTGAAAGGATCGGGCAGGAACCGGCCGGCGGTCAGGCCGGGCGCGCCGGCGTAACCGCGGGCCACGCCCGCCCCGCCGAGGTAGACCTCGCCAGTGACGCCTGGCCCGACTGGGTTCGCCCATCGGTCGAGCACGTATACCTGGGTTCCGGCGATCGCGACGCCGACGTCGGGCGGCTGCGGCCCGGCCGCGATCCGGCTCGCCGTTGACCAGACCGTGGTCTCGGTCGGGCCGTAGAGATTCCACGGCTCCGCGCAGACGCCGTCGAGCAGCACGTCAGCCAGGTCGCGCGGAAGGGCTTCGCCACCGCTCGCCCGCAGTCGCACCTGAGCGGGCACGCCGCCAGCGGCAGCAAGCAGCCGCCAGGTCGCGGGCGTGACCTGAAGCACCGTGCTGCCCTCGGCGGTGAGCACACGGCGAAGCGCGGCGCCGTCTCTCGCCACGTCCGCGTCCACGACCGTGACCCGCGCCCCGGCGATCAGCGGCAGCAGCAGCTCGACCACCGAAATGTCGAACCCGAACGAAGTCACCGCCGCCAGCCGGTCGCCTGGCCTGAGCGCGTACAGGCCGCTGACGGCCTTGAACAGGTATCCGAGCGAGCCGTGCGTGACCGTGACCGCCTTCGGCCGGCCGGTAGACCCGGAAGTGAACAGCACGTACGCCGCCGCCTCGGGCGGCAGCTCAGGTGGCCCGCCCGGGCCGCCGGCCGCAGGCAGCGGCTGACCGAGATCAAGTACCGGCAGGTCACCGTCGAGCCCGGCCAGCAGCGGCCCGAGCGCGGCCCGGTCGGAGATCAGGGCGCGAACGCCGGCGTCGGCCAGCATTCCCCTGATTCGCGCGGGTGGCTGAGCCGGATCGACTGGTACGTAGGCAGTACCGGCCCACCAGGCGCCAAGCAGCGCGGCCAGGAGGCCGGCCCCGCGCGGCAGCATGATGGCGACGGTGTCCTGCAGGCCGGCGCCAAGGCCCGACAAGCCCGCCGCGATCGCGACGGCCCGCTCGCGCAATTGCGCACCGGTGAACTCACGATCGGTGCCGCTGATCACAACCCGGTCGGCTGACCGGGCCAGCGCCCGCGCGGCCAGGGCGGCCGGCGACGGCGGCACCTCGCTGCCTGGCGGGCAGACCGCGCCAGGCCAGACGCGAGTCACCAGGTCCCGCGCTTCCGGCGGCAGAATCTCGACCTCAGAAAGCTTGATTCCCGGCTCATCCCCCATCGCCGCGAGCAACAGTGAGATCCCGTCCGCGAGCCGGCGTGCGGTTGCGGGTTCGAACAGGTCACTTCGGTAACGCAACCGCGCATCAAGCCCCTGGTCCACTTCCGTCACGGTGAACTCAAGCTCGAACTTGCCAGTTCCGTTGTCGGTCAGCTCAGGCCGGCCACTCAGCGTGCCCGCCAGCTGGACCGGCCACGCCTCTTCGATCGCGCACAGGACTTGCACGAGCGGCGACCTGGATCCGCGCCGAGCCGGCCCTGCCCGTTCGACGACGCGGGCGAACGGGAGTTCCTGATGAGCCTGAGCTCTGGCATTGGCGGCGTGCACGCGGTCGGCCAGCACACCGAGTGCTGGATCGCCGCGCAGGTCGGCCCTGATCACCATGGTATTAGCGAACAGCCCGACGACTAGTTCGGTCTCCGCCCTCGTCCTCGCCGCGACTGGCACGGCGATCAGCAGATCCTCAGCTCCGCTGAGCCGGGACAGCAGCGCGGCGTAACCGGCGGCAATGACCGCGAACAGCGTGATCCCGCGGTCAGCGGCAAGCCGGCGGAGCGCCGCCGCCGTCCCGGCCCCGATCGTGACCCCGATGGTGGCCGCGGCATTGGGTAGGCAAGCACCGCGCTCGGTGTCTGGATAAGGACGATCGACCGGCAGCGCCAGTTCGGCCGGCGCGCCCTCAAGCTCACCCCGCCAGAAAGCCTCCGCGCCGGCGAACCCTCCCGCCTGGTCATGCTCGGCCTGCCAGAGCGCGAAGTCCGCGTACTGCAAGGCGGGGCCGGCGAGAACAGGCTGGTTACCAGCCGCGAGATCCTGGTAGGCATCGGCAAGCTCGCGGAAGAGCACGCGGAACGACCAGCCATCGGCGACGATGTGGTGCGCGACCAGGCTGAGCACGTGCCGTCCCGGCGCGAGCTTGAGCAGGCTGGCCCTGACCAGCGGGCCGGCGGCCAGGTCGAAGGGCACGCTCGCGAGCTCACGCAGCCGGGCGCGGGCGTTCTCACCGTCCGAAGCGAGGACCGTCAGCACGGCTGCCTCGCCGGGGTCATCGTCGACGACCTGAACAGGCACCCCGCCGTCAGCGCGGAACACTGTCCGCAGCGCCTCGTGCCTGGAGACTACAAACGCCCAGGCCTGCCCGAGCGCGGCGATGTCGAGCGATCCGTCAAGCCAGAGCGCCCAGGGCACGTTATACGTCGCTTGACCAGGGTCGAGCCGGTCGAGCACCCACATACGGCGCTGCTCAGCTGAGGCCGGAAATTCATACCGCGCCATTGCCTCAGCGCTCCTTCCGGTCGACCGCGACAACCCGCAACTCGGAGCAGTACCGGCGGCCAGACGCATCGGTCAGCCAAAGCTGATCGGGCGCGGGCAGCATTTCTGTCACGGTCACCTCGGCCGCGTCGCCGGCGTGCCTCCTGGCCCGGCGGACCGACCGGGATAGCAGGTCGATCGAGGCGAGACTGGTCAGGTCGGCGTAGACCGGCTTGCCCTCTCCGGCCGAGCGCACGAACACGTGCCTCGGCAGCCCGGCCGCGCTGGCCCAGGTCCTGGCCTCCCGGTAGCGGCGGGCCTCGTTCGCGGTGGCAGCGAAACCAAGCTCGCCCGCACCGAACGTCCAGGACTCGCGGCTGATCACGAGTCCGTCGATGGTCACTCTCGGCGCGTGCGGTTCCGGCGCGAGCACGCGGAACCGCTGAGCCAGGGCGGCGGCGATGAGGTCGCCCAGCACCTCGATCACGTCCAGGTCGATCCCGCCGTCGCGCCTGCGCACGCGCAACCCGGCCGCGGTCTCGACCAGGTCGCAGTCACCGACGGCCAGAGTTCCGGCCTGACCAGGCCAGAACGAGTCGTGAGCGAAGGTGAAGCGCAGGTCGCCCTGGCCGGCCAGGGCGTTGCCCTGCCTGGCTGGCAAGCCGCCCTCCGCCCCGGTCTCGGCCGCGTAGACGACAGCACGGCCCAGGTCGGCCGCCATCGCCTGACGCAGGCCGGAGGGGTCGTCGTGGTGGCTCACCCAGGTGGCATAGCGCAGCGTGTTGATCCCCGGATGCAGCTCACCGAGTACCCACTGGACCTTCCCTTCAGGTCCGGTCGCGATCATCAGGTCCGGGCTGTGCTGCACCGCTGTCGGCCAGCCCGGCGCACCGGTGGCGAACACCCGGCCGACGGTTTCCGCCAGTTCCCCAGCGGTCCGCGCGACCCGCCCGCCGTGATCGGCCGGGATCGCGAGCACCTGAGCCCAGCGCTGCCGCAACCCGCGAATGAGCGGAGCGGTCACCTGGGCCGGGGGATCGAACAGGATCTCGGGCACCCGCAGCCAGACGTCGGCGAACGGCACTACGTCGGAGCCAAGCTCCGCCGCTCGCCGCCGGTAGATCTCGCTGAGCAGCCGCCGGTACACGGCGGCCCCGGCGGCGGTGAACCACCGCGCGCTGTCAAGCACCAGCCCGAGCGCTGCCCTGACCTGGTCAAGCATCGCCGCGCCGAACTCGATCTCGCCGGCTCGGCAGCAGTCCTCGTAGACCGGCGTTCGCCCCGCGTAGGTCCCGCCGGCCCGGCGGACCGGAGCAGCACCGGCCAGGCGCGTAAACGTCTCCTGCAGGACGGTCATCGCGGCGGCGACACGGTCAGGATCACCGGCCGCCGCCGCGAGCGCGTCACGGGCCGCGCAGAGCGCGTCAAGCGAGCGAGTGGCGCCGTTCCTGACCGGCTCGTCGGTCACGTGGTTGAGTAGCTTCCGCACGTAGTCCTCAGGCCGGGTCGCGTTCGGCGGCACTTCGACCTGCCAGGCGATCCGGCGCTGTTCGGCCGCGGCGGCGAGCAGCGCCCGCACCTGCTCGGCCGAGGTCAGGCCGCCGCCGGAGTCAGCCAGCACTGCCGCGGCGACCTCACTCGCGTCCCTGATGCCATCGCAGGCGCGCAGGACAGCCGCCTGCGCCGCGTCGAGCGGCACTGGCGGCGCGAGCGGTACCAGCAACGTCGCGCCGGCCAGCCGGACGTACGGCATGAGACGCGGCACGAGCCAGGGCCTGAGCGCGGCCGTGTGCGGCGTCATCACGGCGGCCACGGCCCAGCCTTCCAGGTAAGTGGTGCGGGCGCTGACCAGCGCGGGCGGATGCGCGTTCCTGATCGCGATGTCCTGGCCAGTGCCGAAGGCCGCCCAGCCGACCGGGCCGAAGAACCCGATCGTGTCGTTCTTCGCGCAGTACCGCTGCAAGTAGCTGGCGACGAGCGTCTCGTGCTGGCGATGCTTGGTGTTGCGGACCGCCTTGTCTGGGTCGCGTCGCAGCAGGGCGTCGATGCCGGTTGCCAGTGCGTGCGGATTCTGCCAGGTGACGGCCTCGCGAAGCGCGGGCCGGCGAGCCGCGCCGGCCAGGGCCCGGCCGAGCCTGCGCTCCGCCAGGGCGAACTCGGCGGCGTAAGCGACGTCGTCCGCCCCGTCGGCCGCCGCGGCCAGATCTTCGTCACCGAGCGCGGCCAGCAGTTCGAAGGGAAACCCGGCCCCGCGCAAGCACACGACCTTCCAGAGGAACCAGTCGCGGGTCAGCGCGATGAGATGGCCGGAGGACCTTCTGGCCGGCAAGCCTCGGACCTCGGCCGGATCACTGACCTGGTACGCGGCCCGCTCGCGTCGTACCACTGCGGGCGCCGTCGCGGTGCCGGCCGCATCGATCACCGCGGCCATCGCCGCCAGGGTCGGGTCAGCGTAGAAGTCGCCGAGCGCCAGGTCGACGCCGAAGGCGTCGCGGGCAAGGGAAACCAGCCTCGCCGCCGTCAGCGAGTTGCCGCCGAGGGCGAAGAAGCTGACGTCCCGGCCGATGGCGGGCCGGTCGGCGAGCAGGCCAGCCCAGACGTGCGCGAGGCTGAGTTCCGTCGGCGTAGCCGGACCGCTGGTCCCCTCACCGGCGGCATCGTCGCCAGGAGCGGGAAGCGCGGTCCGGTCAAGCTTGCCGCTGGCGGTCAGCGGCAGCCGGTCGAGCACCGTGTACGAGGCCGGGAGCAGGTAAGCGGGCAGCCGCGCCGCCGCGAATTCACGCAGCGCCTTGACTGCCGGCCGGGATCCGCTGGCGGGAGTGACATAGGCCGCGAGATACCGGCCTTCGTCCTCGCCCCTGACCACGACCGCTGCCTCGCCGACCGCTGGGTGGCCGGCGATCATCGCTGCGACCTCGCCTGGTTCGGCCCGGAAACCTCGGATCTTCACCTGGTCATCCCGGCGGCCAAGGAACTCAAGCGTTCCGTCCGCGCGCCAGCGGGCCAGGTCCCCGGTCCGGTAGAGGCGCTGCCCGCCACCGGCAGGATCAGGAACGAACGAACGAGCGGTCGCGGCCGGGTCACCCAGGTATCCGCGGGCCAGCCCGTCACCTCCGGCGTACAGTTCGCCGGTCACGCCGACCGGCACCGGCCGCATCCCAGCGTCGAGTACGTGCACCGTGGTCTGCGGCACCGGCCGGCCAATCGGCACCCGCTCCCCGATCTCATCAGGTGCGGTGAATTGCTGGTAGGTAGTGAATGTGGTGTTCTCAGTCGGCCCGTATCCGTTGACGATCGGGCGCCCGTCCCGCGCCGCGAGCACGGTCCTGAGTGCGGCCGGGCTCACCACGTCGCCGCCGGTAAGCATTTGTCCGACCCCGGCCAGCGCCGAAGGGTCGGTCTCGGCGAGCTGATGGAAGAGACCGCAGGTGAGCCACGCGACGGTGACCTGGCCGCTGCGCAGCAGCGCGCCAAGCTCGGCTAAGCCGACCGGATCGGGCGGGGCGATGACGAGCGTGGCGCCGGTGCAGAGCGCGCCCCAGACCTCGAGCGTCGAGGCGTCGAAGGCCGCCGGGGCGAACTGCAGCACCCGCTCACCAGGGCCAAGCCGGGCGAACCCGGATCCGCAGACGAGCCTTACCACGCCACGGTGCGGGATCGCGACGCCCTTGGGCCGCCCGGTCGAGCCCGAGGTGTACCCGACGTACGCCAGGTTCTGCGGGTGGACGGCCGGCGCCGGAACCGCCGGTCCCTGTGCCCCGGCGAGCGCGTGCACGTCGAGTACTACAACCGAGCCATCGGCGGGCAGGGAGCTCGCGTGAGCCGCGTCGGTCAGCACCAGCCTGGCGCCCGCGGCCGCGAGCACGGCCGCGGTCCTGCGCGGCGGCGCGGAGAGGTCGAGCGGCAGGTAGGCTCCTCCGGCCCGCAGTATCCCGAGCAGCGCGCCGATGAGGCCAGGGCCGCGCGGCAGCGCAACGCCAACGACCACGTCAGGGCCTGTCCCCTGCCGGACGAGCGCGGCGGCCAGCTTCCCGGCCGTCGCGTCAAGCTCGGCGTAGCTGACCGTTGTGCCGCCCGCGATCAGCGCGGGCGCGTCCGGCCGCCTCGCCACCTGAGCAGCGACCAGGCTGGTCACCGTGGATTCGCGCGGGTAAGGCGTGCTGGTCTCGTTCCACCTCGCCAGCAGCCGCGCTTCGGCCCTGGTCCTCAGGTCGAGGTCACCCAGCCGGGTGTCCGGCCTGGCCGCCAGTTCACGCATCGTCTCGCGCAACTGGGCCAGGATGTGCCGCGCCGAGGCAGCCAGCAGCCTGCGGCTGTCCCACATCGCGGCGAGGCACAGTTCAGGCTCGTCGAATCCGTAGAGCGTCAGCGGGAAGCCTGGCAGCCGGTGCACGCGGACCGAGACCCGTGCCGGTTCAGGACCGAGGCGGGCCAGCGCCGTATGCGGCCGCTCCCGCTCGAAGATCACCAGGCTGTCTAGCGGCGGCGGGTCGGCCCGCAGGCCGGCCCAGCCCAGGATCGACGCGAGCGGCGCGAGCTGGTGGTCGCGGAGCGCGCGAGTACGGGCGCCGACGTCAGCGACCAGGTCCCTTACCGTCCGCGACCGGTCCAGCCTGACCCTGAGCGGAACCGTGCAGATCAGCAGGCCGACGATATCGTCGGCGCCGGGCACGCTCCCGTAGCGGCTTGACCTGGTCACCGCGAACGTGACATCGCTGGTGCCCGCGTAGGCGCCGCGCAGCAGAGCCCAGGCGGCGCTGAGCACGGCGGCCGGGCCCGCCCCGGCGGATGCCGCGAGTGCGCGCACCCGCTCTGAGTCGGCTCGCGACAGGCTGGTCTCATCGGCGGCTGGCTGCGCCTGGCCCTCGTATTGCTCCCTGAGGAAGCCGGGCAGCGCCCGTGGTGTGGTCACGCCGGCCAGGTTGGCTCGCCAGAATTCCGCGTCCGCGCTCAGGTCGGCGGCCCCCTGCCAGCGCACGAAGTCAGCGAATTCTGGCCGCTGGCAGTACTGTGGCACCCGGCCCGCGCGCAGCGCCGAGTAGCCGCTGATCACCTCGTCAAGCAGCAACGTGACCGACCGGCCGTCGAGGATCGCGTGATGAAACGTGATGACCATGCGGGAGCCGCCGAGCACGGTGACCCGTAACAGCGGCGCCCGTCCGGGATCGCACGGCTCGAAGCGGTCCGTGCGAAGGAAGTTATCAGGCGCTTCGGCGAGCCAGCGCAGGTCGGGCTCGGCCGCAGGCGCCACGACCTGGACTAAGCCGTCCTCACCGGCCACCTGAAACGACGTCCGCAGCACCGGATGGCGCGCGATCGCGTCCCGCCAGATCCGCGTAAACGCGGCGCGGTCAAGCGGCTGGTCCCAGTCGATCGTGACCTGCTGGATGTCGACGCCGCCCCCTGGCCGTCGCATCGTGCCGAGCACCATGCCACGCTGGAGCGCGAGCGCCGGGTACCTGCCGGCCGCCAATTCCGAGGGCGCGGTCACGCGTCGGCCGCACTGGCCTGCTGCTGCATCCAGCGGCGCAGTGACAGCGGGCGCATGTCGGTCCAGACCTGATCGATATGAGCGAGGCACTGGTCCCTGGTGCCGGTCAGGCCCTCGTGGTGCCAGCCGCCGGGCAGCTCACGGTCAGCTGGCCAGATCGAGTACTGCTCCTCGTCGTTGACCACGACCGCATAAGTCCGGGTGTCTTCGTCGTCGGACACGACTCGACATTGTCACGCCCGCCGATACCCGTCAAGGTGTCGGCAAACGGCCGAAAGGCGGTACAGTCGCGCCCTCATCGATCCGCGTTGTCCGCGCCACCCAGCCGACGGCCGGGCCGCTGACGGCGGCGCAGCCGACGAAGATCGCAGCTATCACCCACCAGCCCCACCCGCCGGTCCGCACGGCGAGCACGGTGAGGCCGAGGGGGGCGACCGTGCCGGCCAGCGAACTGACCGTGCGTCCCATTCCTATGTAGGCGCCGCGCAGAGCCGGCGGCGGCACGTCGGTCTGCAGGTACCACTGCGCGGCCGACAGCCAGAGCTCGGTGGTCGTCGTCAGCCCGACCGCGACGACCAGCACAAGGATCGTCCAGGCACCGCTGGTCAGACCCGATAGCGCGAAGACCGGGCAGGCGAGCGCGGTCGCCAGGGCGGACCGCCGCATCAGGCGGCCAACCGCGGGCAGCGAGTCCGTGCCTCTCGTCGCGGGGACCTGCAGCGCCACGGCCAGCACCGTGTTCATCGCGAACAGCGCGCCGAGCACGGCGTGGGGTGCGTCGGTGCGGGTGATCACCCACAGCGGCAGCACGTCGACGAAGACCACCGAGTGATACAGGATGATGGCGACGAGCAGCGCGGCGGCGATATATGGCCGGTCCCGCAGCACGGCCAGCGGCGACCGGCGTACCCGTTCGGTCCGCCTGGCCGGGACCGGCAGCAGCCGCGAGACCAGCACCGCGTCAGCCAGGAGCACAGCGGCGTTCAGCAGCACCATGCCGTCCAGCGCTTGGGTCGTGCCGATGGCCAGCGCGAGCGCGGCCACCCCGCTGCCGGCGGCGAACCCGGCGTTCAGGTAGGCACGGGCGAACGCCATCGTCCTGACCCGGCCCTCGGGCGGGATAGCGTCAGCGGTGTAGATCGTGCGGCCGTAGCCGGCGAGCACATCAGCCAAGGTGGCGACGATCATCAGTCCGAGGAACTCGAAGTACGACCTGGCCAGCGGATAAGCCGCGATCGCCGCCGCCTCGACCGCGGCTCCGGTCACCCACGCTCGCCGGCCGCCAAGCCGGTCAGCGAGCGCGCCCAAGGGCAGCGAACCAGCCGCGCCCGCCAGGCCCGCGATCGACAGCCCGGCCCCGATCTGCAGCGGGGTCAGCCCGAGCACCCGGTGGAAGAAGACAATGCTGCCGGTCAGGAACGTGCCGCTGCCGAGCGCGAGCAGAGCGGACTGAAAGGCGATCGTGCGGGGCACCCCGCGAGGCGGCGCCAGCCGCGACGGATGCCACCGGCTGTGGCTGGCCGGCGTGGTCACGAGGCGACCGGAGCGGGCGCGCAGATCTGCTCGGCTTCCGCCCAGTCCTCGTCGAGTTCGGCGTCCCGCTCGCTGGTGAGACCGGCGAGGCCCGGCCCCCCGCCGCGCCGGTCACGCGGACCCGGCCTGGCCGGATGACCGTGACGTTGCCCCGGCTGGCGGCTGCCCGCAGTAATGCCTGGTCGAGCACCTCACGCGGCAGCGTCATGCGGAACGAGAACGGGTCGTCCGCCGGGTAGTCCCGCTCGGTCACCTGGCCGTCGGTCCGCATCGAGTGCCCGCGGGTCGGCGGGGCGCCGCAGGCAAGCACGACGTCGAGCAGGCTGAGCTCTGACCACAGCAGGTTGCCCGTACGGTCCCAGCTTGACTGCTGCGGCCAGAAAGAGCCGGCCTTCGAGGTGTCGGCGATCAGAATCCGCTCAGCGAACGGCGCGAGCGCCCAGGCAGCGGCGGCCCCGCCGATCCGGCCGCCGGCGATCACGACGTCCCAGTGACCGTCGATCACGTCGTAGCCGGCGCGGGCGACTCGATCCAGTTCATGGAAATGAATACGGTCGCGATGTCCTCGCCGGCGGAGGTTTATCGCCAGCGGCTAAGTCGGGCACAGACTGGCTCCTCTGATCCACGATGGCACGTCGCTAACCGACCGTGCCTGTCTGGCCATGTTTGTCTATTTGAGCTTAACCGCACTAAGGGTCATGTGACAGGGCGCAAGCTCCGGCGCCCGCAGCCGGCCCGCCCATGAGCCCTCTCCACCCAAAGGAGCCGCACTCACGGGCCATGGATGCGATTCCTCGCCAGCGATCTCCGGCCGCGTTGAATTCTTCGCGCACTTCCTGCGTATATAGGTTGCGAAGAAACAAAGGTTTTTTCGAGCGCAACGCAATCGCTAAATATGCGCCGGAAAGCCGACATATATCCGGAAGGAGGACGGGCACGGGCCTAAACAGGCACCGTGCCCCTCACCGCCAATGACTAACTTCACATTACCGAAGTCAGCACCGCCCGCCCGCCATCGGCGTCATCGACTACGCGCCTTAGCCTCCATTACAGCTGTGCTGGCCGTTGCGCTGCTCGCTCCCACTGGTGCGCTCGCAGCGGTTCGGCCAGCCGCAGCGGGCACAGCGCCTGCGTGGAGCGGTTACATCAACTCCACCGACGGAGTCCGCCTGTGGGTCAGCAGCGTCGGCGGAGGAGCCCCCCATGCCAAGGTCATCGTGCTGGTTCACGGCGGCCCAGGGCTAAGCCACACCTATATGAGTATCTTCGATCTTCTCGCCAGCCCGACACGGGAAATCGTCAGTTACGACCAGCGCGGCTCGGGACAATCCACCGCTCCAGCCGATGGTGACTACGGGGTCGACGCACAGGTCAGCGACCTCGACGCGGTACGCACCTGGGCCGGCGCCCAGCAGATCACCATCATCGGGCACTCCTGGGGCGGCTATGTAGCCGCCGCCTACACCGCTCTGCACCCTTCCAACGTCGCCTCGCTGGCCTTGATCGACGCCCTGCCACCCGACCTGAACGCGGCCGGGGAAGGCGAGGAGAACCTCGAGGCAAGAATCAGCCAACTCCAGGGCGAAGGACTCATCCCTAACCCGCTGCCCCCGGTCGAGAACAATTCATGCCTGGCTGAGGACGAGGCCCTCACCCCGGCATACCTTGCCAGCCCCAGTGAGCCCGTCGATCCGGCGTTCGTCTGGGGATCAAGCTGCACCGAGAGCACTTCTGAGGCCGCTACCGATGCCTACATAGATGAGTCAAGCGAATTCCCCGCTCTCGTCGCCGATCTCGGGCAGTGGCAGGGGAATGCCCTGGTCATGCAGGGAGCCGATGACCCGTTCGGGCTCGAGTGGTCGAGCACATCGGTTGCTGAACTGCAGTCCGCGCAGGTGCAACTCGACATAGTCCCTGGTGCCGGGCATTTCCCGTGGATCGAGCACCCCGTTCTGGTCCTGGCGACCCTGGCCCAGTTCATCGGGTAACGTGCCGTCCGCCCGCTCCCGCAGGCAGTCGCGGGAGCGGGCGTGGTGCGTCAGTCACGGGACCCGCTCCCCTAGCCCAAGCCGCCGACCCAGGTCCGGGCTGAGGGGTCAGGATCGCCGTCAGTCGGCGGGGGTGTTGAACAAGTTGGCCAGGTGGGAGAGGGCAGCCAGTGAGCCGGCAGGCACGCGATTGAGTACGGCGGCGATCGGCAGGCGGCCGACGAGGGCGTCCACGACCTTGGCTGCGGGCGGCCCGGCCGAGGCCACCCGGTCGACGGCGAGCATGAGCGCGCCCTGGTCGTTCAGGTCGAAGATGCCGCCACCTTCGCCGCCCAGCGTCAGCTTCTCCTGTACCGGATCGCCGAACATTGACGCCACTGCGGCGGCGAGGAACAACCCGTACGTGGCCGCGTAGGCGATCGCATCAGCCCCGGTGGGGTGTTCATCACCGCGCGCCAGCAGAATATCGCGCTCGTGGATCCACGAATCCCAGAAACCGTGCAGCATGAGGACCGTCCAGTCCATCGGCCCGAACGGCAAGTGGATGTCAAACCTGCGGTTCTGGACCAGCCGGTCGCGGGCGATCAAGATGAGCTCCCCGGTCGTCGCCACGAAGCGGCTGAGGGTGGCGTCCGGTGCCTCGCCGGCCGACGCGGCCAGCCACCTGCGTGGCGTGGTTCTCGGGTCGAAGCCGGCCGCGACGTCTAGCGCGCGGTCATTGGCGCCAGCCCCGATCCCGATCGCGTTGTCGTCGCACAAGTGGCGGACGACGTCGTGCGCGGACCACTCGGCGCACCGGGTCGGAGCCGCCCAGTCGTCGGGACCGAACGTCCGCAGTACTGAGACGAACCGTTGCCGCTGTCCGCAGAACACGTCGAGCAGATGTTCCGGGTCAAAGTCGCAGGACCCCGCGGTCCGCAGCAGCAGCCTGTCCGGGCGGGGAGAAGTCACGGGCGACACACCGGTGGTTTCGGGGACCGGCGATGCGGGGTCTGCTCGCCGGGAAGTGATCAATGGCAGGTCAGACACAGTGACGCGGCTCCGCTCGTTCGAGGGATGACCCGCGGATCGCTGGCAAGCGTTCCCTTGCGCCTGTCATCCTAGTACCGTCGAGCGCAGCCGATAAGCGGCCAATTCGATCAGCAACCCGAAGATCCCGAGACTGTCACATTCGGGGCTTGTGTGGGCCTTTCTTGCGCACTAAGCCCGGTTCTTAAAATGGCCTGGTGCTCCCGTATCTGCGGACAGTGAAGGGGAAGAGGCTGATTCCAGATGGCTGACGAGGTCCGGTTCGCGACCGACCTGTACCGGGGAACCGCGGCGGCTTACGAACGGTACCGGCTGCCTTATCCAGCGGAGCTGATCGCGGATCTGGTCCGCGGCGCCAAGGTGTCCGGGCGTGGCCGACTGCTGGATCTGGCGTGCGGGACCGGCCAGCTCGCCTTTCCGCTGCGCGGCTGGTTCGCCGGGGTCTGGGCGGTCGACCAGGAGCCGGACATGGTCGAGGCCGTCCGGGCCAAGGCCGCCGCTGTCGGGGCCCGGAATATCCGGCCGGTGACGTCGAGCGCGGAGACCCTTGCCGCCGAGCCGAGGTACTTCGAGCTGGTCGTCGTCGGCAACGCGTTCCACCGGCTGGACCGGGACCTGGCCGCCAGCCGGATCCTCGGCTGGCTCCAGCCAGGCGGGCACCTCGCGCTGTGCTGGTCATCCCAGCCCTGGACCGGTGGGCAAAGCTGGCAGCGAGCTCTGGCCGCCGCCTTGGACAGGTGGAAAGCGGCGCTCGGCGCCGAACAGCGGATCCCGGCCGACTGGGAACAAGCGCGGTCGCGCAGGCCCGACTCCGAAGTGCTGTCAGACGCCGGGTTCGAGCTGGCCCATAGTCATGAGTTTGCCGTCGGCCACCACTGGACCCTTCCAGACCTGGCCGGGCTCATCGGGTCGACGTCCTTCCTCCCCGCCGCCGTACTCGCTGACCAGGCCGCCGCATTCGATGCCGACCTCGCCGCCAGCCTCGGCCCCCACAGCGACAACGGCGTCTTCACCGGGACCGTCAGCTTTACCTGCGAGCTGGCCAGAAAACCTGACTAACGAGATCCTGGGCGGCAGCAGCGGGCTGCAAAGTGAATCTCTTATGAAGCGAGCTCCGGCCGAGTGCCCGGCGCGGTCCGGCCGGGGCCGGGACCGGGCCGGGACCGGGCCGGGCCGGCAACCCGGCCCTGGCGCCACTTGGCGTTCCGCGGCATTCCGCGGCATTCCGCGAGAGTTGTGACTGGAGTGGCTGAAGATGGTTCCGAGGGCTAGCGGGATCGCAGTCCGGGTGGCGGCAGCGGCGCTAACCGCATTGATGGGCCATGGGTGCGTTTCTGGTGGAGTGAGGCGGGTCCGGGACGGTCTTGCCCGAGCACCGGGGGCACTTCGGGGTTATTACGACCGCGGGGTGCCCCCGGTGTCAGCGGCCGGGGCGGCGGGCTGCCCTGGATGCCGGGAATGCCGGGAATGCTGGTGGGGGCTGAGGCGGGAAGGGCTGGAGGACCAGTTCCGTCCGGGCCACGCCGAGGAGTCGACCGGAACTCACTCCCACGGAAACTCACCCATGGGCCATCGTTGCGGTCAGGCGGGTTCACGTGCCGCCCGGCTGGCGGCCGGTCGCCAAGACCCAAGCACACGGAACACCCCGTTCTGAGGCCAGCCAAAGTCCTCGCTCAAGATCACGAGCGCGGCCGCGGGTGACCCAGCCTCCTACGGAGGCCGCGAGGCCTGCGGCGGTGTCCTTACCGGCTGACCCGACCTGGATGATAGCCGGACAGGAACCGGGCTCGTTCAGATCGGACGCAGTCGGCCTCGTTCCATTCGGGCGGTATGTACACGGCCTTCTCGGTGACCAGGCCATAGGCGCGCAGCGGCTCGGCCTGACGGTATCTAAGAACTAGTGTTCTCGAAGTCGTAGTACAACAGCCCGATCTCGAACCCAGGTCGGATCGCCTTCGCCCCGATCGAACTGAACGCCTCGTGCGTCAGCGCGGCCCCCGACCGCACCCCGCTACCGCATCCGCCGACAGCTAGAACGACAGCCACTGCGGCCGCGCGCGCAACCAAGCACCGGGCCGCCCGGCTGAGTGGGAAATGCGCTGTCATGGGTCCCCGGCAACGCCGTAGGGATCGGCCTCGCTATCGTCTTCGTCCTGGTCCCCGTAGCCGAGGCGGCCCTGTTGCGAGTCGCCCTGGCGAGCTATTGCCTGCCCGTGATCGCGATCGCGCCCATTCTCGACGTCGTGCTGAGCGGGATCGCACCCGCAGCCGTCATAGCTGCCTTGTCCGTGGTATTTACCACCCTGATCGGAACGCTGGTAGGTCTCCGTTCAGCCGACCCGGCCTCGCTCGACCTGGTGCGTGCTTACGGCGGCCGCCGGATCGCCCAGCTCCGCAAGGTCCGGATACCCGCTGCCACGCCGGCGATCTTCGCCGCCCTCCAGATAGCGGGCCCCGCCGCCGTGCTCGGTGCCGTCATCGGCGAGTACCTCGGCGGCGCCAAGGGCCTCGGGGTGGCCATGGTCAACTCCGAGCAGGGCCTGGAGGTCAACCAGACCTGGCTGCTCGCGGCCATCGTCACCGCGCTAGCCGGCGCCGCCTACCTCGTCACCAGCGCGGCCGGGCTGGCCGTGCCCTGGCCCAGGTCAGCCAGCAGGTTCTCTCGCCCGCTAGCGGCGACCGCCGGCTCGGGCGGCTCGCAAGGACTCTTCGCGCCCTCGCTTACGCCGTCGTGTCCGCCGCGGTGATTGTCGGTCTCTGGCAGGCTCTCATCGACGTCCTGCACCTCAACCCGTTCTTCGCCAAGGGGCCGGCCGACATCTGGCAGTACCTCGTTAGCTCGCCCACGGCCGGATCCAGCTGGCACCAGCTGCTGTCCGCGCTGGCCATCACGGCAAGGGACGCCGCGCTTGGCTACGTGGCCGGAACCGCGGCCGCCGTGGCTGTCGCTGTCGCGGTCGTGCTTTCCCGTACCGTCGAGCACACCGTCATGCCCATCGCCATGGTCCTGCGCTCGGTTCCGCTAGTGGCAATGGCCCCGCTGCTGATACTGGCGTTCGGGCAGGGCCTGACCAGCGTCATCGTCATCGCCGGGATCATCAGCTTCTTCCCGACCCTCGTCAACGTGGTCTACGGCCTGCGTTCGGCGCCGGCCAGCACGGTGGACGTCGCCGTAGCCTATGGCGCATCTTCGCTGATGGTGCTGCGCAAGATTCGAGTGCCCTGCGCGCTGCCGGCCATCTTCGCCTCGGCGCGCATAGCCGCCCCGGCGGCGACGCTAGGAGCCGTGGTGGCCGAATGGCTCGCCACCGGGCGCGGTCTCGGCTACCAGATGCTCGAAGCGGCCAACAGCTCCGACTTCGACTTCCTGTGGGCCGCCGTAATCCTGATCACCCTCTTCGCGTTCGGTGTCTACAACATCGTGGCCACAGCCGAACGGCTGCTGTTCAGTCGCTACCACGAGGCTTGAGCACGCCGGGCGGTCAGGCTGCGCGAGCCGTCCGGCTCCCGCCCACGACGACCAGGAGATGCTCGTCAATCCAGGAAACCTCTGAGCAGGGCAGGCGGGCCACGAAGGCCGCGATTGACGCGCGCCTTTCAGCGGGCGTGTAAAGGGAGAACGTCGAGTAGTGGCCACCTTCGGCCTGCGCCTTGAGCCGCTCGACCGTGCTCGAGCGCGGATGCGCGAAGTCCTGAGTGGCGACCACCTTGAGCCCGTCCGTCTGCCTGACGGCGTCCCGGAGCGCGGCCTCGCTGTGCAGGCGCTGCTCGTGCTCGGTGAAACCAGGGAAATAGCGGCCCCAGATCGTTCGCGCGTTCTGCAGCGGCGTGCGGGTGTAGATGAAGAGCCGGCCATCGGGCTTGAGCACCTGGGCGACAGCGGTCAGGAAGCGACCGACGTCGAAGTGGTGAACGCAGTTGAACGCAGTGACAAGATCGAGGCTGGAGGTCCGCATCGGCAGCTCCTCGGCCGTTGATCGCAGCGGAACCAACTCAACGGCGCGGCCATGGTCGTCAGTTCTGAGCTCTGCCAGCATCGCGGCCGAGACGTCGCTCGCGACCAGCCGCGAGCCGTCCGGCAGCAGCTGGCCAAGCAGCCGTGAGTACCGTCCCGTCCCGCAGCCGATATCGAGGCCGGTGACGGGACGCTCAGGCAGGAGCTGGCAGATCCTGCGCACCGGCGCCTCGTCGGTGGTGCGCAGCGATTCGTAGACAGCGGCTACTCGCTCGAAATGGTCGCCGACAGTCACTCTGGTACTCTCCCGCGCTGGTCCGATTGCGACCATCATGACCTACCTTACTGAGTTCACGCACTATTCACCCTCAAGCCAGCTTATGCTCATCTCCCGCACGCTCGCGCGTGGACGCGGCCGGGGTCGTCCCGAAGTGGCTCATCCGCGCCCGCCCATAACCGGGTGAGAGCCAAGCGGCGCCGGATCCCTCGCCAATCAGAGCAGTCGGTGCGCGCCTCGACTGCAGGCAGCTAGAAGCCAGTCGACCGCCGGGGCATCATGGGTCAACCACTCCAGGCGTGGCCGTTCCAGTGCAGGATCAGGGTATCCGCGCCCCTAGCGCCGACCGCCCAGCCGTTGCCCGCCGCCGCGAACCCGAGTCCCCTGAGTGCGTAGGTCCCGCGAGGAATGGCGATGTTGGACCAGGTCTTGCCTGTCCAGCGCCGGATCAGCGCGCTGTCGGCAGTCGCCGACACGGACCGGGACCCGGTCGCCCACGCGGTGCCGCCCGGCGCGAACGCCACGGAGTTGAGCACGGAATTCTTCGGGTTGCTGACGGCCGCGTTCTTCCAGGTCTTCCCGGTCCACCGCATGCTGAGCGGGACCGAGTGCCCGTTGCCGCCGACAGGACCCGTTTCACCGCTGCCCACCGCGAACGCGGTCCCGCCCGGTCCGGCTGCCGCGCCGTCAAGTACCCGCTGGATGCCCTTGAGCGGGAAGGAGGTGACCGGTTTCCAGGTACTGCCGTCCCACCGCGCCAGGACGGGGGACGGAATGCCCTGGCTGGTGTTGCCGACTGCCCAGGCCGTCTTCGCCGCGGTGACCGCCATCCCGCCTAGTACGCTTTCCGCTGGGAGCAGTTTCGTGCTGGCCCTTGACCACGTCGTGCCGTTGAAGCGCAGGGCAAGGGGCGCGATGGTGGTCTCGGTCAGGTTGTAGCCGACCGCCCAGCCGCTTCTAGCCGTGGCCGTCACGGCGCGGAGCAGGCCGCCGATCTTGGCGACACCGGGCACCTGGCTCCACGCGGCGCCGTTCCAGTGCAGGATCAATGCGTGGCCGAACCCGGTGCCGGTGCTGCCGACAGCCCAGGCGTCCTTCGCCGAGACGACCGTGATCGCGGACAGGACGCCTGCCGTCCCGTCCAGGATCTTCGGGGTGGTCACGCGCGACCACGACTTCCCGTTCCAATGCAGCATCAGCGCTTTCTCGGCCGATGCGCCGCCCGCGTAGCCGACCGCCCACGCGCTGCTGGCTGAGGCCGCCGCGACGCCGTTCAGCGCACCGCCCGCCGTGTAGTAAGAGGCGGCACTGGCCGGAGCGGCTCCCGCCTGGGCTGGCAGGCAGGACAGGCCAGCCACCACCGCGACGCCAGCAGCAGCCGCAGCCGCAGCCCTGGCGGGAAAGAATGCGCGCATCAGAGTCCCCCATCCGAAGCGACCGCGTCAGCACACGTCCGCTCCCTGCCCTATGCGGACCTTAACCACAAAGCCATGAATTGGGAACAGGATGCGCGGCACGGCGCCGATCCCGCTCGCGGCAGCCGCCCCGGCCAACCCGCAAGACCGGCAATTCGCCCGTGCCAGCCCGCCGCCGGGGCACGCGAGCCGCTGCGGCGGCCGCGAACTGGCCGCCGACGCCCGCGAACCGGACATTTCAGCTCAGCTCACCGCGACGATATCCCAGCGATGCTGTCCGGCGGAGCCGGGCAACCGCAACGGTGGGCCATCGTTGCTGCGGCAACGACATCCATGGGCCATCGTTGCGGTTGCCCGGCCCGGCTGAGCAGCATCGATGTCCCATCGTTGCGGTTGCGGCCCAAGGTCGTCGGCCAAGTGCCCGGCGGGCCAGAAGCGGGGGACCTGAACGGCGGGCACAGGGAACCGGGAGCCGAAGAGCCGGGAACCAGGTCGCCGGCAAGCGGATCAACGGCCAGGACGACACAGGTTTGCAGCCGCCAGGTGCTGGTTCTCGCCTTGCCCTCAGAGCGTGACACCAGGAGGCTTGCGCAGGTCGCGCCGAGCTTGCGTCGACAGCCGGGGAGGGGCCAGGACACTGTTGTCAGTGGACTCCAGGCCCCGCAAAAGGGGGGCCTGGCTCTGAGGCTAGCGGCTGGCTAGCTCGGGCTGCCTCTCCAGCGCCTGAACTTCTCTCTGCGTAGCCTCCACTTGTCGCGGCCGGTCCAGACATCATGCAGGTCCTGGACTTCGCTGTCGAAGAAGGCGGCGGTACCGCCGGCTGCGGCAAGTGGGGCAAGCAGGAGGCCTGGTAGGTATGCCGGGCCAATAGCCGGGCGGCAAGGCCCCACGTCGTCCCGGCGCGGGTGCCCTGACCCCGGCTCCGGGACAATGTAGGGGTAACCTCTCGGGCCGGCAACCCCACGCCGGGACAATGTCGGGCCTGCGCGAACTGCCAGGCCGGCCAGGCACATAACGAACCGTATTCGCGCCCGCGATTCCGCTGGCTGATGACTGAACGTGACTGGCGCTGACCATGGATCCCGTTGCGGGCTGCGGCGCTGTCGGTGAAGGCCGGATCTGGCGGTCGTCGGGCCGCAGGCGGGGTGCCGCGCGCGGGCGGATGGGTGCTAGCTGGGATGGGTAACGAATCCGCGGAGGTGCCCGGAAGGGCCGGTGTAGTCCCCGACCGCGGCGCAGTTGCCCGCCGGGGCGCACCACACCGAGTTGACGGCAGCGGTCGCGCCCTTGTTCAGTGCCTCAAGGCCGGGCACCCTGGCCGCCGTGCCCCACTTGCCGTGGTGCTCGCCGACCACGAACCCCCGCTCGGGGTAGCCGCCGCCGACTGCCCGCACCCCGCCAGCACGCCGGCTAGAGCCAGGCCAGTAAACCAGGTCGCGATCTTGCTCATGGTCACGCCAATCATGGCGCGGGGACGGCGGCCTGCGGGCGGGCGAGAGTCCCGGCGGCTGCGGTGACGGCCGCACCGGCCAGGGCCGCAGCCAGCAGCCACCACAGCAGGACCGGCGACCAGCCGAGGAACGCCGAAACGGCTAGCGGCGTCAGCGCGGTGGCCAGCCCGGCAAAGAGCTGGTTGTACGCCTGGTAGGCACCGCTCTCCCCGGCCGGCGGCAGCGTGGTCAGGAACTGGAGCCGGGTGGCCGAGATGACAAGCTCGCCGATCGTGTAGACGACCATCCCGGCGGTGAGCGCGGCGACCTGGAGCGGCGCGCTCAGCGCCGGGGCGATCCCGGCGGCGGCCATCAGCGGCACGCAGAGCACAGCGCCCCCCGCGAGCACGCGGTGCGGCGGCCAGGTGCCCGTCAGCCGGGTTAGTGGCAGCTGCAGCACGGTCAGCAGTGCGGTGTTCAGCGCGAACAGCAATCCGACCGCCCACGGCCTGGCGCCCAGGCGGCTGATCATGTAGACCGGCAGGGCCGCCTCGACGGCCAGCACGACCGCCCACAGCACGGAGTTAACGCGGACGAAGGACACGAACACGCGATCCGGGCGGGCCAGCGCTGCGAGCCGACGCGCGGGCCCCGGCGGGCGGGCCCCGGTACGGGGCAGCGGCAGCAGCAGGACCGCCGCAGCCGCGAAGCTGGCCGCGTTGGCTAGGCCGAGCAGCGCGAAGCCGCTTGGGCGGCTCACAATGAAGATGCTCGCGACCAGGACGCCGAGTCCGACGCCCGCGTTGAAGGTGACCCGGGTCAGCCCCAGCCACAGGCTGCGCTCCTCCGCGCCGCCTAGCTCAACGGCTAGCATCGGGGTGGCGATCTGCTCAGCTCGGTTGCCCAGGGCCACGCACACGCTCATCACGGCCATGCAGGCGATATCCCGGACGGCGACCAGGCTCAGGAACGCCGCCGCCCGTAGTAGCGAGGCGCCGATTAGCACCCGCTTCGGGCCGACCCGGTCGGCCAGCCGCCCGACCGGGCCGACGAGCGGCAGGGCGGCCAGGGCAGCGCCGGTCAGGATAGCGCCGACCAGCGGTACCGGCAGGCTGAACAGCCGGTGGAAGAAGAGGATGGAGAACGAGTAGAAGAACCCGGTCCCGAAGGCGTTAACGAAGCCAGACGTCCCGAACCAGACCACTCCGCGGCCTCGGGGCAGCAGGCCGGAGGCGCTCAGTCCGCCACCTCCACGCTGAGCTGCCCGATGGCGGTGTCCGCGCTGCGGGCCGCCGCGCCGGCCGTCTCGCCAACGGCCACGACGTAGCCGAGGGTGTCGGAGTTGTTCCTCGGCACGCGCACCCGGTCGCCGGGTCTCACGTGGACCGCCACCTCGCAGGTACCCGGTACCAGGCGGGCTAGCTCCAGGCCATGCACCGCGCGCACCACCCCGTCCGCCGGGGCCGCCAGGTGGCGCGAGGCGGCCCCGCAGTGCCGGGTCACGGTCAAGTCCGCGCGCTGCCCAAGGTGCAGCCGTGCCACCTGCAAGACGAGGTCGATGCCCGTGCTCTCCTCGATCAGCCCCGTGATCAGCGCTCCGGCCGGCCGGGCGTTGACCTCGACCAGGCAAGGCCCAGCCGCGGTCAGCTTCACCTCGACGTGCGCCGCGCCGAAATCGTGGCCGATCGCGTCCAGCGCGGCCGTCGCCGCCTCCGCGCAGGCGCGCTGCGCCGCCGTCGGCAGCAGGGAGGGGAAGTCCTGCCCGAGCTCGGCGAAGTGCGGATGCGGCCCGAGCTTTTTGTCCGTCACCCCGAGGACGGACCGCCTGCCGTTGGCCACAACGGATTCCACGCTGACCTCCGGGCCGACCAGGTACTCCTCGACCAAGATGCCCGCCGGGCGGGGCTGGCCGCGGTAGTCCGTCGCCACTGCCAGCAACTGCGCGGCTGCCTGCTCCAGGGCATCGGGGTCCCGGCACAGCGCGACCCCGATGCTCCCGGCGTCTGTCGGCGGTTTGACCACACATGGGTAGCCCATCACCGCCGCGGCCTCCTGCGCCTGAGCGACAGTCAGCACCCGGGCGAACCGCGGCACCGGGACGCCGGCGCGCACGCACGCCTCGCGTGTGGCCAGCTTGTTGCGGGCGGCGCGGGCGGCGGCCGGGTCCAGGCCGGGCAGCCCGGCCAGCCGGGCGGCCTCCGCCACCACTTCCAGGCTGTAGTCGGTCACCGTGCACACGCCGTCGCCGGGCCGCAGCAGGTCGGCGATCACCGCCGGGTCGGTGGTGTCTGCCTCGATGACCTCATCGGCCAGGTCAGGCAGGGCGGTCAGCGGCGAGCCGTCGTGGACGTACCTGTGCAGGTCCCGGGTCACGAAGACGGCGCGGGCGCCGAGGCGGCGAGCCGCGCTGAGCGGCCGCAGCCCGAGGGGGGAATGCTGGGTCTCCACCACGAACAGGGCGCTCATGGCCGCAGCACCCCGTCCTGGAGCGGGAGCACGAAGCAGTACTGGGCGCAGCTCAGGCAACCCCGTGACTGCTTGGCGTCCCGGCTGCCGAGCCCGTAGTGGATGACGCGTACCCCCGCGGCCGCGGCCAGCTCGATCAGGCGATAGAAGACGACCTCGAAGTACAGCGGCAGGTTCCCCTTGAACTCGTAGTCGAAGCCCGCCTGCCGCGCATACCAGCGGTCCTGGTGCCGCAGGACCAGGGCAAATCCCCGGATGCAGGCGGCGTCCCTGGCGGTGACCACGAAGGCGTCGGTCCCGAAGGCCGCCAGGGTCTCGCGTAGCGCCGCGGCTGACCGGGCGGCCGGCCAGGGTGTCCCGTACCGGGCCAGCAGCGCCACCTCCAGGTCAGCCAGGCGGGGGATGATGCCGGGGTCAAGCGGCTCGGGCGCCGGCGCTCACGCCGGCCGCGGCGACCTGCCGGCGTTCGGCCAGCACGCGCCGGCGGCGGCGAGCTGGCAGGCTGTCGGCATACTGCGGGAAACCCCCCGGCGGCACGTCAAGCCAGCTGTAGGCGCCGGAGACGTAGCAGGCGTACCCGCGCGCGGACAAGACGTCCCGCAGGCAGTCGTCCCGCTCGTCGACGTAGGGCAAGGTAACGGTGGCCGCCCCGGAGGACCGTGCCTCGTCCTCGCATCTGGCGATCAGTTCAGTGGTCAGGTCCGGCCTGCCGCCGAGCACCCGCGATCGCCCGACGTGCCGGCCACCCACCTGGAGCGTGGGCAGCAGCGCGCTCGCCGGCTTGCCGCCCAGGCGCTCTACCAGGGCCGCCGCCCCCGGCAGGTCCTCCGCCGCGCACCGGGCCAGCAGCACGTCCGCCCGCCCGGTGATCCACGGCACCTCGGCGCCTGCCAGCACGGCCGGGACCGCGGCGGCCGGGCGACCCGCCTCCCTGGCTAAGAAGTACCGGAACGGGGCGCCGCCGCCGGCCTCGGCGACCTCCAGCCAGCGTCGCGACAGGTATAGGTCGTCCCCCCCGGCCAGGGCATCCCAGTCCGGCGCGGGGATCTCGCTCGCCGCTTTGTAGACCGTGACGTCATGCACCGATTCGCCCGGCCCGCCTCTCGCTCATGCCCTAGATAATGCCACTGCATTCCGGTCATTTCCTGCCGTGCGCGCGCTGCGATACGCGCCCGAGACGCCCACGATACGGCGCGGGTGCTCAAATGGGCGCAGGTGCCAGAATCGCAACTTAAGGTGATCAGCAGTGGCCGAAGGTACCGAAGAGCTCGCCGTCCCGCTCGCCACGATGACCGCCAGCCAGCACGACGCTACGACAGTCATCGAATTCTCCCATGCGCATGACCAGAACCCGTTCAGCCGCGCGCGAATGCGCGAGCTTCGTGCCCTGATGCTGGCCTGCGACGCCGACCCTGAGGTGCGGTGTGTCGTCCTGTACGGCGGCGAGGGCCGGTCATTCGCGGCCGGCGGTGACTTCAACGAGGTGTCGGCGTTCACCGGCGGCGATGAGGTCGACCTGTGGGTCGATGACATCACCGACGTTTACGCCACGATCGCCGGAATTAGCAAGCCGGTCCTTGCTGCCATTGACGGGTATGCCATCGGCTTTGGCCTGCAGATGGCGCTGTGCTGCGATTACCGCGTCGGGAGCCGGCGGGCCACCCTCGTGATGCCCGAATTCCGCCTCGGCATAGCCTGCAATTTCGGCGGCTACATGCTTGAGGCGGTCGTCGGCCGCAGCGTCATGCAGCGGATGCTGTTCACCTGCGCTGACTGGGACCCCGCCCAGGCGCTGGCCGACGGGCTGCTGCATGAGGTGACCGAGCCAGGCGAGGTGCTCGGGCGAACGCTGGACCGGGCCGCGGTCATCGGGTCCTGGACCGCCGCGGCGGTCCAGGGCACCCGGCCCAGGATCAACGCCGCCTACATCGCCGGCCTGGAGCAGGTCAGGGAGGAAGGCAAGCGGTCGCACCGCGGCGCGTTCCAGGCCGGGGAGGCCCAGATCCGGATGCGCCGCGTACTGGGGCGGACGTGACCGGGTGGTCAGGTGCACTGCGGTGATGTGCACCGTACTGATACGGGTCCGGCCCGGCGCCGCCTGCGGGGTGCTGATCGCGGCGGTCAGGGACGAGTTCGCCGACCGAGGCTGGGCGGGTCCTGCCCAGCACTGGCTGCCGGGCAGCCCCGCGGTCGGCGGCATCGACCTGCGGTCCCGCGGAACCTGGCTGGCTGTGTGGCCAGGCCCGGCGAGGGCGGCCGTGGTCGTCAACGGCGCGGAGGCCGGCGGCGTCCGGCCTGACCCGGCGCGGAGCCGGGGCGCGCTGCCGCTGGCGGCCATAGGCGGCCGGGGCCTGCCGATGGTCGACCCGGAGCCGTTCGCGGGGTTCCATCTGCTGCTCGCCGATGGCACCGGGGCCCAGGTGCTCAGCTGGGACGGCCGGTCGCGGGCCATCTGGCGGCTGGCCCCCGGCGACCACACCCTGAGCTTTTACGGCGTGGACGATCCCGCGCACCCACGGATCCGGCGGATGCGGGCCGCGTTTGGCGCCCTCCCGGACCCGGGCCTGGCCCCTGGCACAGGGACCGGCCAGGCGTGGGGAGCGTGGACCAAGCTGCTCGCCGACCACGACCGGCAGGGCGCCGAGCCCGACGCCCTGCTCGTCGACAGGCTGGTCGGCGGTCGCCGTTACCGGAGCTCGTCGGCTGCCCTCGTCGCACTGGGTAGGCAAACACCGGCAGGGCGCTACGACTTCACCGCCGACCCTCGCTCCGTCGGCTCCTGGCAGCGCGCTGACAGTGCTTGCCTACACAAAGGGATGACGACGTGGAACTGATCGGCATACCGTCCAGGGAAGGCGGCGAGCCGTCCTTCTCCGGCACTGCCACGACGCTGACGGGCTGCGATGGTGCCCCAGTCGCCCGCGTGGACCAGGCCAGCAGGCTGTTGCAGCAGCGCATGGCCAGGCTCGCCCGCGAGGCGGCGCCCGCCCTGCGCGACATTGACGACGGCACCTGGTTCGGCTACTTCGCCCGGGCCGGGCAGAGCGTCGCCGCCAGCCTCGAAGAGGGCGGGCTCGCGGCGCACATCGCTGGCCTGTCCCGTGCGTGCGGACTGCCCGCCCGGCGGGCCGCCCGAGGCGTCCGCGCGGTAGCGGCCCAGATCACCGGTATGGACCAGATCCTGGCGGCGCAGTCCCCTGATGGGACCACCGCGCCATACCGGACCGGCAACCCCGGCCACGCCGGCTGGTCCTGGCTGCCGGCAGGCCGGACCGCGATGGTCCGCGTCCCGGCGAACTTCCCGACGATTGTCATCGAGTGGCTTCAGGTCCTGGCGGCCCGCCGCGGCACGCTGGTCAGCACCTCGCGCGCGGACCCGTTTACCACCGAGATATTCGCCGCCGCGCTGCATGAGGCCGGACTGCCCGGCGGCGCGATGTCGGTCTGCAACGACCAGTCCGCGACCTTCCACCGCCTCGCCGACCAGGTGATCTGGCCGGGAGAGCAGCCCGCCGCCGGCATCGACCCGATGCGGCTGAAGCTGTACCACTTCGGGCGCAGCAAGGCGGTCCTGGCCCGGCCGCCGGACGACGACGCGTGGGACCGGCTGACCCGGCTGGCCTTTCAGGGCTGTGGCCGGCTGTGCACCAACGTGAGCAGCGTGCTCACCGCCCACGGGACGCAGGCCGCCGCGGAGAGCCTGGCCGCCAGATTCGCCAAGTTCCCCGTCCTGCCGCTGGATGATCCGCAGGCCAACGTGCCCGCGTTCCCCGATCGCGCCGACCGGGACGCCGTGGCGGGCCTCATCGAGCGCGAGATCGCCGCGGGCGCGACCGACGTCACCGCCCGGCTCACCGACGTTCCGCTGCGCGCGGACCTGGACGGCGCGGCGTTCCTGCGGCCCACCGTCCTGCTAGTCCCGCAGGACAGCGAGCTCATCCAGATCGAGCTTCCTTTCCCGTTCGTCACCGTCGCTGAAGTCCCCCGCTCCCGGCTCGCTCACGTCGGCCGGAACTCGCTCATCATGTCGCTGGTCGGCGACGACCCGGAACTCCTGGCCGAGCTCACCGCCGAGCCGACCATCACCAAGGTCTTCCACGGCGACAAGTTCGACCGCGGCTACGACCCGGTCGACCCGCAAGAGGGCTACCTCGCCGACTTCCTGTTCCAGAAGAAGCCGGTCCTGTCCTGACCTGTCCGACCCCAGGAGGGGAACCATGAGCGTGCCGCTGTCAGCCGTCACCGACGAGCACGTCCGGCGCATCATCGCCCTGCACCTCGACCCGGAGCGCGGATCACCCTACTGGCTGGAACGCGACCAGCGGATGGGCACGCGGGCGCTGCGGAAGGTCCAGGGCTGGCCGGACGCGCTGTCCCTGCTCGCCTTCCAGAACCCGGCCGACCAGCAGCACTTCGAGGAGGCCGCGCGGCGGCGGCCCATCGAGCAGTTCGTCCCCGCAAGCGTCCGCCAGGGCGGCGACTTCCTGTGGGCGGCGCAGACCGGCGGGACCACCGGCCTGCCCAAGCACGGCACCTGGGGCGGCGTCTACTGGCGGCACGTCCGCGAGTTCTCGAACTATTTCATGGACCTGCACGGGGTGCCCCGCGGCGGCAACTGGATGTACATCTCGCCGATGGGACCGCACACTATCGGGCGGCTGTGCGTCGACTGGGCCGAGTCCCGCGGCGGGTCCTGCTTCTCCATCGACCTCGACCCGCGGATCGTGAAGATCTTCGGCGAGGAGGGCATGACCCAGGCCTACGACCGGTACATCGAGCACATCTGGGACCAGGTCCGCGCCGTGCTCAGCGCCCAGGACATCCAGGTCATCTACGGCACCGCCCGGCTGCTTGAGATGCTCCCCGAGTTCATCGACTCCGCGCTGCTGCGCGGCGTCGGGGGCGTCGTGCACGCCGGCACGACGATGCCGCCGCAGTCGCACCGGCTGCTGCGCGAGGACGTCTTTCCCGGCGTGCCGGTTGTCGGCATGTACGGCTCGTCGACCACGTCGATCGCCTGGCAGAAGCCTTTCGAGGCGGAGGACGACTACCGGCTGGTGTACATCCCCAGCTCCCCTCACATGGCCATCGAGATGGTCGGTGAGGACGGTTCCGAGGTGCCCTACGGTGCCGAGGGCACAGTCCGGGTCTGGCGTCTCACCGACGACCAGTTGCTGCCCGGCTTCCTGGAGCGCGACCGCGCGCGTCGGGTCGAGCCGTACGGCACCGCGGCCGACCAGTTCCCGTGGAGCTGGATCGGCGACCCGTTCAGCCCCGAATTCACCACGGGCGGGCGCGTCGAGGGCGTCTACTAACCCCGAACGTTCTACTGGGAGGAATGCACCATGCAGCCAGTCGTCTGCCAGACCCGGCCCCTGTCGGCCTCCGGCTTCGGCGCCGAGGCGGTGTTCGCCAGCGGCCCGGCCGATCCCGTAGTTGTCCGCGAGGTCGCGACCAGCAGCGGCGTGACGCTGGTCAGGAACTGCGCGTTCACCGAGGACGAGTTCCGCGCGTTCGTCGGCCGGATGGGGGCGAAGGTCTCCTACGATGACGACGACGCCGCCGTGGGGTACGGCTTCGCCGACATCCTTCACCTGGATGGCTCGCCGGACGAGGAGAAGGTCGTCACCGGCCGGGGCGGGCTGCCGCTGCACACCGACGGCGTCCTCCTGGGCACCCAGGTCGACCTGATCATCCTGTACGCGGCCGAAGTGGGAAACCTCGGCGATCGCGGCGCCACGATGGTCTGCGACCAGCTCGCCGCCTGGCGGGCCATGCCAGCCGACCTGCGAGCGGTCATCGACGCCGGGACGCTTGAGTACCGCGCCCTGGAGCGCGGCTACTTCACCACCACCCCCGACGGCTGGTACGAGATTTCCACCGTCCGTGACTACGGCCGGGTGCGCTCCCTCAACCTGGCACTGCCGTTCGCTCCGGGAGCGCCGGCCAGCTGGGACGTGCGAGTGCCGGGGGTCACCGCCGCGGAGTCGGCCGACTACTTCAGCAGGCTGGCGGACTACCTGTCCGGCGCGGACTACCTCTACAGCCACGTCTGGCGGCAGGGCGACCTGCTTGTCGTGGACAACCAGCGGACCCTGCACGGTCGCCGCGGGCTGGCCGACGACTCCACCCGCAAGCTGCTGCGGGGCCAGGTGACCATCTCGGACTCGGCTTGACCAGCGCGCCGGGCGCCGGGCGGCGTCAGGTCGTGTAGTCGGCGTTGATCCTGATGTAGCCCTCGGTTAGGTCACAGCCGTAGACGGTGAAGCGGCCGGCGCCGATGCCGAGGTCCACGGAGATGATCACCTCTTCCTCCCGGAGGTGCTTGCTGGCCCGCTCAAGCTCGCGGTCACCGGCCAGCTCCGGGTAGAGCGTCACGTCCCCGAACCTGATGCTCACCCGGTCTGGGTTGACGTCGTACTCGTCCTCGCACTTCCCGATGGCCATGGCCACCCGGCCCCAGTTCGGGTCGGCGCCGTGCACGGCGGTCTTGACCAGCGGCGAGTTGACGACGGCCTTCCCGATCCGCTTGGCCTGGGCGTCGTCGCGCGCGCCGGTCACCCTGACCTCGATCGCCTTCGTCGCGCCCTCGCCGTCCCGCGCGATCTCCCGCACCAGGCGCAGCGCCACGGCGCCAAGGACCCGCTCCAGCTCCGCCGGGTCCGCCGGGCCAGCCATGCCGTTCGCGAACACGGCCGCGGTGTCGCTGGTCGAGGTGTCGGTGTCTATGCTCAGCGCGTTGAAGGTCCTGGCTATCACCCGGCCGAAGATCTGGTCGAGTTGGTCGCGGCCGATCGCCGCGTCGGTGAAGAAGAAGGTCAGCAGGGTAGCCATGTTGGGCTCCATCATGCCGACGCCCTTGGCCATGCCCACGACAGTTGCCTGGCCGCAGCTCATGCTGACGAACTTCGGGTGGGTGTCGGTCGTCATCATGGCCGCCGCGGACCTGGCGAAGTCCGCCTCGGGGAACGGCCAGCTCATCGCGGCCAGGTGCGCGCGGACGCGGTCCATCGGGTACAGCCGGCCAATGACTCCGGTCGAGGCCACGAGCAGGTCCCCGGCGTCGCAGCCGACGACCCTTGCCACCTCGCCGCGCAGTTCCGCGGCGTGGGCCGCGCCGTCGGGCCCGGTGGCCACGTTGGCGTTTCTGGCGACGACAACGACGCCGCGCGCGCTTCCGGTAGCCGCCGCCTCCCGGCTCAGCCGGACGCTGGGCCCGGCGAACGTGGACCGGGTGAATACCGCGCTGCACGTGCACGGCACCTCGGACACTACGACGGTGAAGTCGTCACGGTCGTCCTTGATGCCGACGTTAGCGGTGTGAGCTCGGAAGCCGGCCGGAACTTTCATAGCCATGGACGGTGACCTCGCAGGCTGCTCGACGGTGCCGCTGCGGGAGGGCGCGGCTTCCCCGCGGCGGCCGGCGCCCGCCGCCCGCGTCACCATTCTCCCCGAGTGGGCCTCAAGAGGGCTGCTGTCGCCGAGGAATTCCTCCAGCACGCGCAGCGCCCCCGCCTCGCCGGCCGCCCCGGCGGGCGAGGCCGCCTGCGCCGCGATCTCACGGAAGCAGGCCCGGTACGCGGCGGCTTTGCGGTCGGACCCGCCGAACAGCCGGTCCAGCCCGTCCTGCAGCCCGCTGCCATGGTGCATGGCCTTCTTCTCGCGCCAGGCGACCGTCGGCGGCACCAGCTCGGCCATCGCCGCGCGCAGGTGCCCCTTCTCCCGGCCGCCGCTGACCTTGCACAGCGGGTCGGCCGCAAACGCCGCGCTCAGCACCCGCGGGTGCCAGAACGGGTGCACTAGGACCTTCCCGAACGTCAGGCCGAGCAGCGGGGTGAGCTCTCCGCTGTACCGCGTCTCGTCGACCCCGTCGATCAGCCCGTCAAGCAGCGCTGCCCGGTCCTGGCCGGGCGGCACAGGAAGGCCAAGGTTGATCAGGTCGCTGCCGTAGCCGGTGAGCACCAGCTTGGCGCCGACCAGCCCGGTGCGCAGCAGCGCCACCACGGTCAGGGCGATGTCCACCTTTTCCGTGGCCGCCGTCCCCAGGATGCCGATCGCCTGCGGAATCGCCCGGATCAGCTCCCCGGCCGACAGGTCCACGCTGGTGTGGGGGATGCCGAGGAACTCGGCAAGCTCAGCCGCTTCGGCGCTCTCGCTGCCCCACGGGGACCCGGCAGTGAACGCGTGCAAGTCCCGGCCTAGGAGGTGCGCCAGCGTGGTGACGGTGCCCGAGTCGATCCCGCCGGACAGCAGGACGGCGGCCGACGTGCCCACTTCCGTGGCTTCCTCTAGCGCGGCGGTCAGGGCACCGAGTAGCATCCGCGCGGCCGCGGCCGGGTCGGTCACAGTCGGCGTGCCTGCCTGGAGCAGCGGGTCCTTCTGGCCCGCGACAAGCACGCCGTCGGCCCGCTGGCCGATGGTCGTGACCGTGCCGGGCAGGAACCGACGTACGCGGGGGAACGGCGTCGCCTCGCCGCGGCTGATCACCGCGGGCTCACCCGGCAGGCAGGTCCCGTGCCACTCCGCGCACGCGGCGGCGGCCAGGAAGATGCTGCTGCTCACCAGGTGCGCATCCGGGCCTGGTCCCTGGACGTGGTACAGCGGGAACTCGCTCATTCCGCCGGCGGTCACCACCGCCTCGTCCGCGTTGATCTCCAGCCGGGTCCCTGGCCAGCTCAGCTCGGGCCGGCGGTCACCCGCAGGGGCGAGCGTCCAGGACCCCTCGCCGACGGACCACCGGCAGGGCAGCGCCAGGCCATCAGGGATGGCGTCGCCGTATAGGTGCGCCCGCTGCGCCAGGGCGCGGTGCGGCAGGCCGGCGAGGACCGCGACGGGCACCGTGCTGAGCACCAGCCGTGGCGGCGCGGGAAGAACGTGATCCGGCATGGTCAGTCCTTTCTGCCAGTATCTTGGGCGGGTGCCGGTCCGGCTGGCCGGGGAACCGCGGCTGGCTGGCGGGCGCTGCGCCGGACAGCGCCTATGCCGGCCACGGTGATCGCCGCGATGCCCAGCAGTTGCACGGCCTGCGGCCGCTGGCCGAGCAGGACGAACCCGACGGCTGTCCCCACGGCGGGCTCAAAGCTCATCAGGGTGCCGAACGAGGCCGAGTTCAGGTGCCGGAGGGCGTACATCTCGCAGGCGTACGGCAGGATCGGCAGCAGCACGGCGGCCAGCCCGGACATCAGCAGCGTGCGCGGCTCCAGTCGCCCGAGAACGGTCGCCACGTGCGCGAACGGAGCGGTGACCAGCGCCGCCGCGGTCATGGACACCGCCAGCCCGCTGAGCCCAGGGAAGGTGTCCCCGACTCGCTGGGTGAGCAGGATGTAGCTGGCCCAGCCGACGGCGGCGCCGAGGCCGAACGCCACCCCGGTCAGGCTGACCGACCCGCTCCACGGGTGGGTCAGCGCCGCGACCCCGACCACGGCGGCGGCAGGCCAGGCCAGGTCTGCCCGGCGGCGCAGGCCGGCTACCGACACCGCGAGCGGGCCGAGGAATTCCAGGGCCGTGGCCGTGCCGAGCGGGAGCCGGGCCACCGCCTGGAAGTACAGCAGCGTCAGCAGCCCGCTGACCACGCCCAGGCTGGCGGCGGCGATCGTCTCGCGAGGAGCCCGGCCGCGCAGCCGCGGCCGGGCCAGCGGCAGCAGGATGACCGCCGCCCAGGTCAGCCGCAGCCAGGTGGCGTCGGCGGGGGAGAACGACCGGAACAGGAAAGTGGAGAGGCCCGCGCCCGTCTGGACGCTGGTCACCGACAGTGCGGTCAGCGCCAGCGCGCGGTTGCGGCGCTGCGGCGGCGCGACGCCAGCCGGAGGCGGCACAGCTGGCACCGGGCTAGCCGTCCCCGCAGCGGGCCGGGCCCCGGCCATCGCCGGCACGGGCTCGCCGTAGACCGCTGCGGCGATGGCGTGCCCTGGCAGCCGGCGCGCTGCCCGGTCGGCCAGCGCCGGGTCGCCGGACGCCAGGCCGTACAGCCACGCGCCGAGCTGCTCGTCTGGCCGCGCCCCGACCAGGGCGCAGGCCGCTTCCAGGTCGCCGGGCCGCTCTCGGCTCACGGTGCCGAGGAACAGCTGCACCGCGTCCGCGTCGGCGGCCGGGAGCCCCCCGGGCTGGCTGCTGGCGAACCGCAGCCAGTCCAGGTCCAGCTCGTCGAGGGCGTCCGCGGTCAGCCGCCGCGCGGCGTCCGGGCCGAGCACGGCTCCCCGCTCGCAGGCCAGCCGGGCCAGGATCCGGTCGCCGGCGTCGGCGGCTAGTCGGCAGACCTGGCCGACGTGCTGGTCCAGGAGCCACGCGTCCGGGCAGTGCTGGTAGGCGAACCGGGCCGACGCCGCCTCGCCGGCGGTCAGCATCGCCCGCCAAGCCTCGCCGTCCAGGCAGTCGGCGTCCGCGTCCGCGCACAAGGTGAACAGCGCCGGGACGTCGTGTAGCCGCCCCGCATGGGCCAGCCCGGCGAGGAGTCCGCGGAACCCGGTCACGGCGCCGACCGCGCCGGCCTGCGTAGCGGCCGCGGCCAGCTCGGTCAGCCTGCCGCAGGCGGCCGCCCGACCCGCGGCCGCCGTCAGTTCGCGCCGGCCAAGGCGCACTGGGCCGGCCAGCCGGGCTAGCCGGCGCAAGGCGCCGTACTGATCGGTCGCCAGCAGGTACCTGGCACCGGCGGCCACGGCGGCGGGGTCCAAGCGGAGCGGCACGCCGGACAACTGCCTGACGTAGTCGGCGGCGTCCAGGCGGCCCGCGCCGACCAGGACCCGGTAGGCCTGCGCCGCAGCGGGTTCGCCGAGCTCGGGCCGCACGCCGGTCAGCCGGGCGACTTGCTCGATGCCGCCGACAAGGCCGCGGTGGGCCAGGTCTTGGTAGAACTCGCTGACTGCCGCTCTGCCCGGCCGGTCCGGCTCCGCCAGCCGCGAGTAGAGGAAGCAGAAGTCGTCCACCCGGCACTCGCGCCGGGCCTGCGCCTCCGCCCGGGCCAGCTCGGCGGGGTCCAGCCCGCCCAGCACAGGGACGCACCGGTCCAGCTGCTCCAGGAGGTAGATGTCGCCGTCGCGGAGCAGCCGCGCCGCCTGGTCCGCAAGGAACTCGCCGGGCAGCCGCGCGACCGCGGGGGGCGACTGCTCGACCAGTCGCTGAAGCAGCGCGCGGTAGGCGCGCATCAGAGCCCCGCGCCGACCGGGAGGAACGGGGTCAGGTGACTGGCGTCGCCTGTGCTATTGAATCGGACCAAGGCCTTGCGCAGCGCTGGGTCGTAGCCGTCCCGGCCGCGGAAGTCGTGCGTCTGGTCGGCCAATTCCTCGCTCCACAGGCCGCAATAGACGGGCAGCCTCATCCGCCAGCCGGCCACTGCGACGTCGAAGATGCTCTGGATGGTGGGCGGCACCCACTCACCCGGGCTGGTTGTGCGCTCCAGGTACGACCCATCCGCCACGTACATGGGCGTCAGGTAGACGACTAGGCCGACGCCGTATCGGCCGCACAACTCGGCGAGGTACTCCATCGTCGCGATCGCCTCGCGCGTGCCCTGCTCGTCCGTCATCCCGGGCGCTGGCTTGACCATGACGTACGAGGTCAGCCGCATCCCGAGGTCGCCAAGCACGCGGACGCGGTCCTCCAGCAGCCGGCGGGTGATGTTCTTGCGCAGGACGACCTGCCGCAGATGGTCGTCCTGGGTCTCGAAGCCGATCGTCACGTCAACGACCGGCGCCCGTGCACGCGCCCGGACGTCCTCTAGCGCCTCCCGCCCGGCGTACTCGGGGCGTGTCTCCACCGACAGCACCTCAAGCGCCGTCATGTCCGCGGCCCGCTCCAGCAGGTGGTGCAGCGACCCCCGGTGGAATCTCCGGCGGTCGAGCGCCGATCCTTCGTTCCCGAAGGAGAACTGCTGGAAGCCGTCAATGCGCGGGGCGTACTCGTCGAAGACCTCGTCGATCTGGGCGCTGAGGTCCGCCTCGGACACGTCGCCGGACGCGGAGCGTGAGGGCAGCGCGCAGTAGGAGCATTGGAATTGGCATTTCCTGGTATAGAACGAGATTACGAGGTCGCGGCGGCCTAAGAAGGTGCGCGTGCCCACGTAAATGGGGCGCCTGGCAACGGGCTCGCTATCCATCATTATTTCCATCCTTAATCCGGGAGTATGGCCCTAATGACGGCGTTCCGATATCAGGCCCACGGCCTGATGAGTATCTTCCCGCATGTTCCTGCCATCTGGACATTCCATGCCTTCTCGATATCCCCGAGCGGATACTCGTGGGTGATGAACCTGTCGATGAGAGGGCCGTTCAGCGCTATGGTCGCGAGCATTCTCGGGGCGTCGCCGAGGTAAAGGTCCAGGCTGCCCCGCAGGGTGACGCCCTTCTGGATGAGGTCGCGGTCGACGTGCAGGGCCAGCTCCCCGGACTCGCCGAGGAACGCCGCCTCCCCGCCCCGGCGCAGCGCGTTCAGCGCCAGGCGCTGGTAGGAGGGCTGCGCCGAGCACTCGACCGCGAAGTCGACCGGACCCTCGGCCAGATCAGCGACCTGCCTGGCGGGGTCGTCGTCGTCCGGGTTGATGACGCCGAGCGCGCCGAGGTCACGGGCGAGCGCCGCGCGGTAGGGCACCCGGCCCGCGCCGATGACCCGGGCGCCGCGGGCGACGCCGTTGATCACCGCGCCGAGGCCCACCGCGCCGAGGCCGGTGACGAGCACCGTGTCGCCCGCACCCGCACCCATGCGCTCAAGCGCGGTGAACGTCGCTCCCAGCCCGCAGCACGCCATGCTCGCGTGTTCGTAGGACATCCCTGCGGGTACCGGGAGCAACAGCCACTCGGGCTTGATCATGTACTGGGCGAAGCCGCACTCCCCTGACGGGCTCCCGCACACCTCCAGCGGGTTCTCGGTGCTCTCGCAGTGCGCGTAGCGCCCGGACTGGCACATCAGGCAGCGGCCGCATGGGTACCCGCTGAGCGCCACCACCCGGTCGCCCGCCCGGAACCTGCTGGAAGACGGGGCCTCGACGACTTCTCCCGCCACCTCGTGGCCCAGCGAGTCCGGCCGGTTGCGGTCACGGAAATCCCAGGACTGGTAGGCGATGTACTCGTTGCACATGGGCGCGACGACAATGCGGACCAGCACGTAATCGCGCTTGATTACCGGCGTTGGCTTGGTGATGATCTCGCAGGCACCTGGGCGCGGAAGAGATGCCACTTTCATGGTTGCGCCGCGGTGGCCTGCGCGGAATTAGATAACATGTAGGTATGATCGATCCCTGTCCGTATCATGTACATATAGGACAGGTATGGCCCATTGCGTTGCGACATCGCCGTATTGGAGCCGCGTTGCGCCTGTCCATGGCCGCCTCCGCAGCGCCGACAGCACGCCACGACACCGCAGCCAGGAGACCATTGGGGACGGAAACCAGTTTCTGCCCAGGTCCTGCGCTGGCATGATGCGGAGAAACGGGATCTTGGAGATATGAGCGAGCGTCATCAGGTCGCGCCTGCCGCCCTCTGGGTCGGGGTTCTTGGGCCGCTGACCATCCGGTACGGATCCGATACGCTGCTGGTCCGCTCCGGGCGCCAGCGGGCGGTCCTCGCGGTGCTCGCGGCGAACGCCAACCAGACGGTGACGGCCGACCGGATCGCGGAGCTGGTTTGGGATGGGCGCCCGCCGGCCAGTGATTGGCGCACCGTGCTCCGCAACCACGTCATGCGGCTGCGCCGGACCGACCCCGGCCTGGGCCGCCGCATCGTCACCCGCCCGTCCGGGTACGCCATGGAGTTCGGTGCCGGCGAGCTCGACCTGCTTGAACTGGACTCCCTGTACCGCCAGGCGGCCGCGGCCTGCACTGGACGCCGCTGGGACCAGGCGATCGGCAGCCTGACCGCCGCGCTGGAGCTGTGGCGTGGCGAGCCATTCGCCGACGTGCCTTCCCTGTCACTGCTGGAACAGCAGCTACCCAGGCTGGAGCAGCAGCACGGCCAGTTACTTGAGTGGCAGTTCGAGGCTGGGCTCGGCCTTGGCCGCCATGCGGAGATGATCGGCGACCTGCGGGCAGCGGTGGCCCAGTACCCGCTGCGCGAAAAGCTCCGCGCCCATCTGGTGCTGGCCCTGCACCGGTCGGGCTGCCGCGCCCAGGCCCTGACCGAGTACCAGCATGCCCGCCGCCACCTGATTGACGAACTCGGCGTCGAGCCGGGCGCCGAGCTTCAGCGGCTCCAGCGCGACATCCTGGTCGAGGCGGCCCCGGTGTCGGCCGCCCGGCTGCCAGTGGTGCCCCGGCAGTTGCCAGGCGTCCCGCACTTCTTCGTCGGCCGCCAGGCCGAGTTGCGACGGCTCGACGCTCTGGCCGCCGGGCAGGCACCGGGCCCCCGCGTGGCCGTGCTCACCGGCATGGGCGGCATCGGCAAGACCACGCTTGCCGTGAACTGGGCGCAGTGCGCGGCCGGCCGGTTCCCCGACGGGCAGCTGTTCGTTAGCCTGCGCGGCCACGACCCGTTCGCGCCGCCGCTTGACCCGGCCGCCGCGCTGCGCGGCGTCCTGACGGCCCTGTCCGTGCCCGCCGCACGGCTGCCCGCCGATCTCGATCATCAGTGCGCGCTTTTCCGCAGTCTGGTTTCTGGCAGGCGGATGCTCATTGTCGTGGACGACGCGCGCAGCGCCGAGGATGTCCGCCCGCTGCTGCCAAGCAGCCCTGGCTGCATGGTGCTGGTCACCAGCCGCAGCCAACTGCACGGCCTCCTGGTCACTGAGGGCGCGGCGGCGATCCCGCTCGGGCTTCTTGAGCCTGCCGCCGCCTGCTCCCTGATCGAGCAGGTAATCGGTGCGCACCGGGTGGCGGCGGAATGCGACGCGATCCGGCAGCTGGCAGGCCTGTGCGGCGGGATCCCGCTCACCATCTGCACCGCGGCCACCGCGGTGGCCGCCGACCCGGCCTCGTCGGTGACCGCGATGCTCGGCTACCTGGCCAGCATTCCCGACGAGCTTGACCGCTTCGAGACCGGCGACCCCGCCACCAACGCACGGTCGGTGATCGGCTGTTCCTACCGGTACCTCGACCCGGCCGCCGCGCGCATGTTCCGGCTGCTCGGCGGGTACCGCGGGCCGTTCATCACCGCGTCGGCCGCAGCGCAGCTGGCCGGCCTCGCCGAGACCACCGCCCGGCAGATCCTGGTCCGGCTGGTCCGGCATAGCCTGCTGTCCCCAGACCGGAACGGCCGGTTCGTGATGCACCGCATCGTGGGGGCCTACGCCGCCGAGCAGGCCCGCCAGGCCGCGTTGGCCCGGCCCGCCCCGCCAGCCCGAGCCAGACCCGGCGAGCACCCTGGTGACGAGAAGCTGGTGCCACAGCCCTGTTCCCGCTCATTTCCGGTCGCTGCCAGCCGACGGCGTGCACATGATCACCGGGCAGGTCAGTGATCTTCGCCAACCCCTTCGCGGACCTGCACGAGCACTGAGTTTAATTTGATCTTGATGGCGCGGGTCTGCTTGCCGGGGCGAGGCCGAGACTAGTGTGACTGGATGTGATTTTCGGGGCTGGCGGGATTGCGGCCCAGGGCAGCGGCAGGGTGCTAACCACAAGGATGGGCCATCGTTGCGGTCCGGCCGCTGGGCGGAACAGCATCCATGGCCCATCCATGCTGTTCCCGCAGCATCTATGGGCCATCGTTGCGGTCCGGCTCCGCGAGGCAACCGCATCGATGGGACATCGATGCGGTAAAAGCGGACCGCGCCAAACCACCGCCGCCGGCTCCCTTCAAAAGAAATGCACCCGTGGCACGTTGATGTCGTTCAGCCAGCGGCTGCCCTGGGGGTGATGCGGTAGCCGCACTTCGGGCAGAAGAACAAGGCCTCTGTATGGTCACATCGCGCGCGCCGCAGGTGGTCGCGGATCGCCTGGACGATGAACGCGATGTGATCCGCGGCCGTCTCGCCCAGCTCAGATTCCAATCCCTCGGCAATAACATCGCCAGAGCGCACAGCGACAGGCTCGGCAATAAAGCTGCCATCCTCGGCGACGCCGGCCAGTCGCTGAGCGAAATACCCGTTATCGCGAAGATCGAGCTCAATCCGCCAGTGCCCGCCGCGCTCCCGGAAATAAAATGTGCGCCCGTCGACGGCGCCCTCCCACTGTTCCGGCGCGAAGGACGATACGCGCTCGGCAACAACGCCAGACTGCCCTGCCAGCCAGGTCACGATCGCGGATTTCTCGCGCATATCCTCCTCGCGGAATTCGGCGGCAGCCTCGCCGTCCCAGAGCCTCTCCCAGCGGCTGGCTTCCTCCGCGCGGCGGGCCTCGTCCCATGTGCACCGGCAGTCCAAGCCACCATCATGCTGAGCGGACAGCCGCGGATGGCAGCCGCAAAAGCATTCCCGGCCATCGCTATCACGCCATTCGAACAACGCCCCAACCACCCGCCGCGCGGCCGACTCATCGACAGCCGCCGCCGCGACCAGATACCGGGCACAAGCTGCCTGCAACCGGAGTCTCTCGGCATCGCGCTCGGCCTCCCGGCGCGCCCGCTCGTCCTCGCCGCCGCTGAGATCAACGATGTATAGGTCAGCCACGGCACACAAACTACGCGGCAAGGAAGCCTCGAGCATCTGGATATCAAGCCGTGACCGGGGTTCGGCGGGCTGCAGCGTTCCTGGCCGGGCACACCTCGCTGCCGACGCTTCCGCGGTGTCATCACGCGGGTGAGGCGCTCGACGAAGACCGAGCGCCTCAGGGAGAGTTTGTTCGCAGGTCACGGGCTTACCGCGTTGCTGCAGGCCAACTTATATGGTCATCAGTCGCCTGCGCCCGAAGGAGGCTGACTGCCGTCCTCCGGGTCTTCGGGATCGGTGATCTCGATGATGTGGAGGGGCGCGTCGAGCGCCGCGGCCGGTTCTTGCCATTTAGCCGCATCGAGCGTGAGAACGGGGCAGACGGCGGCATCGGCCACAGTGGCGGTGTGGGCGTCCCAGGGGTCCAGGCCGGTGCGGGCGATCACAGTTGCAAGACGGATGGCTTGCTCTGCTGCGCGCAGAGGCGCGGCAGTGGCGTGGTCGAGTAGTTCCAGTCCGGCGAGCAGGTCGTCAGTCTCCTCGCTGCGGGCGTCCAGGGACGCGCCGACTGTCGCGAGGGCGGGAATGACGAGGCGCTGGGCCCGGCTGTCATAGGCCTGCACGAGGCCGATGATGTCGGCGTCGCCGCGGGCGATGGCGGCGAGGACGCTGGCGTCGAGGATCAGGGGAATTCCCGGCGGTCCCGTCACTGAACCAGCTGCCGGTCGACGGCCGCCATCATGCGGGCGACGCGATCAGGGTCAGCCTGATCGCTGCGGGATTTCCACAGGCCGCGACGGTGCCGGTCGCGGTAAGCCTTCTCGGCCATCGCGTCGTTGAACGCCGCCGACACCGAGGCGGCTTGCCCGGTCTCGACGAGCTGCTCAGCATAAGCTTCTAGCTGGGGGTCGACGGTGATGGTCAGCCGCGACTTGCGTTCGCTCATACTCCGGTCATACCGGCCCGCAGCCTTGAGACTCCACATGCTCAAGCCCATCACGGAGTCTCTGTAAGATATCGTCCCCTTGCTGCCTTTCTCGATTCGCGTGTCTGGATGCCAGTGACTTGTCGCTGCACTTATTGCCGCGCGCACTCGGCTCGATTTGGCGCGCTGCTTGATGATTCGACTGGTTGGCTGACAGAGTGCGGAAAAGCTATTCTGAGCTTGCTTGACTGCGGTGGGGCGAAGACTGCGCAATGAAGCTGGCATCACATTCTCCACTACATCAACTCGGCCGGATGGAACGTTGGGAAGGACCGCTCCGAACTTGCATGAGCTGCGACAAGTTCTCATACAGGCCTCAGGTATGCGCTATTCCCCCAAGCCCAACCATCATCGTTCTTTTGAAGGAGGTGCCAGGTGGTACTTCCGCTTTCCACTCCAGCGCAATTCCCGTAGGCTCGCTGCCCGTAGTCCAGCCAGCCGACTGTCGGGCAATCAAATCCAGGTCCTGACCGAAGCCACAGGCCAGGGTTGGCTTCCACGATCCAGGTGAATGCCCTCACTGGTACAGCGACCGGAGTCACCAGCGCGGGAACAGGCCTGGCGGGCTCTGCAACGAGCGAAGCGGACGGCCGGAACAGCCGCCGGACTGCTGAAACCAGCCGCCCGGCGGCTTGGTCACGACCCGGGCCGAAGAGGTCAGCCGGCTCGATCGACGCGAGTGTCAGCCCGGCGCCCAGCTCAAAGTCGGGGATATCACAGTCGTCGAAGCGGACAGGTATCAGCCACGGATCATCCGGTCGGTGCATCCGCAGCTGGTCAATGGCAAGCCGGAGTTCCTCGTTCTGGTTGCTTGTCCGGCGCGCGGCACTGCGGCTGGAGAAGCACGGGATGAATACCAGCGCCCCGCGAGTGATCGCATCCCGGATCCTGGTGCGCCGGTCATCGCCGGGCCGCAAGCTGGCCGTATCACGCCATACCGGGACGTCAGCGGCTTCGAGCAGGCGCTGCAACCTGTCGACTTCGCCCGAGTCCTCCCAGACGTAGGAGATGAAGGCATGACCACGGCCAGCGAAACCTGCCGACCCTGACGACGCCGGCGGGGCGGCCGCGAGGTTTACCCGTGCCAGGCCGCCGCGACAGGCAGGAGTTTCGCCATCTCGGGAACCAGCCATGCCTTAAGTATCGGCCGACCAGACCGGCCCGCAACAAAGTTGACGCACTTCTGGCCCCAGACAAGTCTTTGAAGGAATGTGCCGCTGACCTCAAACAAGAGCAACCGGCCTGTACGTTTCTAGCTGGCCAGCGCGCGGTCAACCAGCGCACCATACTCATCCATCAGCCCCGGCAGCAGCCGCAGATGAACAATGACGCCATCACCGCCGGGCACAAGATCGACAACCTGGCACACCGCGGCGGCGTCCTCATCACCGGCCATTACCAGGGCACCCGGCGTAATCTGGACCGGGTCACGAGCCTCATCCAGGAACGTTCACAGATAACCGGTCTGATCCTCATATTTAGGTCTTGGCTGCAGAGGCAGCTACACGCAGTTGCTAATGGCAGAGGCTGAGCCGCGAGGCCGATCCGGACCCAACTCCGCGACTTTTAGGTTTCGGAGGCCAGAAACCGTCTGCAGCAATGTCGGGCGTGCCGAATGCGCGCCTGCGGCAGTTGTCTGCTTGTCCGTATGGGAGGCGCGGCTTTTGGCCCGCTCGGTCGGCGGCCTGACTGTGCCTGCCCGGCGGCGCGCAAGTCAGCTATTCCGACCGGCTCTGGTGGTAGCCGGGTGGCAGACACGGATGGGTTCGGTGTGCTGTTGTGCTGGTCTTTGTGGCTTACGCTGCAATGGCGGGCCGGGATATTCGGTTGCCGCCGGTTTTGCCTTATTCGGGATTGCGTGCCTTTTGTGGCGAGGTTGGGGGGTTATGGATCTGCTGCGGCTTGAGGTGGCTGATTTCGAGGACCCGTTGCGGTGGCGGTGGTTGCTGTCTGAGGAGGGGACGGGGCGGCCGGTGGCTGATCATCAGGTCGTCCTGGACGCGTCGTCGGATGAGTTCGGGGCGTTCACGGGCTTGTACGGGTATCTGCGGTGGCATGCGGTGCCGGACCGGCGGACGGCGAGTGAGGCGGAGATCCTGGCCCGGGTGGGGGCGTGGGCGGGCCGGGTGGTGCTGGGCGAGGCGGTCGGGCGGGCGATTACCGGCGCGGCGCCGGTGACGGTGCGGGTGGTGGTGCCGGCGCAGGCGGGGTTCGTGCTGGAGTGGCCGCTGGAGCTGGCGCACGCCGGCGGCCGGCCGCTGGCGGCGCGGGGTGACGTGACGTTCGTCTACGACCTGGGACCTGGACCGGCGGGCCGGGGCGGGCCGGCGGGACAGGCCCGGCACGGCACCGAGGGGGGGTGCGGGGCCGTTGCGGATGCTGGCGGTGTTCAGCCTGCCGGGCGGGTCGGGGGTGCTGGGGCTGCGCCGGGAGCGGTATGAGCTGGTCCGGCTGGTGCGGCAGGTGGGGGCGCGGCAGCGGCGCCGGGTGGAGCTGTGCGTGGTGCAGTACGGGGCGACCCGTCACCGGCTGAGGGAGATCGCGGAGGCGGGGGCTGGGTGGGATGTGCTGCACCTGTCCGGGCACGGCGGCCGGGGCCTGTTCCTGCTGGAGCACGCAGACGGCTCGCCGGATCCCGTCGGCACGGGCGATTTGGTGGGGCTGCTGGGGGCGCTGCGGCGGCGGGTCAAGCTGGCGGTGGTGTCGGCGTGCGAGTCGGGGGCGGCGACGACAGCGGAGACGCTGCGCTGGGTCGGCCTGGAGGAGCAGGCCGCCCGGCTGGAGCAGGAAGCCGAACCTGCAGGGCCGGGCGGGCCGGGCGCCGGTGCCGGAGGGGGTGGTGACGGGGCTGGCGCGGGCGCTTGAGGGGGAGCTGGGCTGCGCGGTGGTGGCGATGCGGTACCCGGTGACCGACGAGTTCGCGACCGCGCTGACCGGGGACTTGTACGAGCGGCTGCTGGGCGCCCGGGACACCCTGCCGGGCGGTCACGGGCAGCCGCTCGGGGTGGCGCTGGCCCGCGCTGTTGTGGTGGCGGCGGGGGCGGGGCCGTCGGCGGCGCGGCCGGCGATCTCGGCGGCCACGCCGGTGCTGATCGGCGCGGACGCGGGCGGGCTTGTCCTGGAGGTGCCGCGGGGGAGCCGGTGCTGGACCCCGCTGTGGTGCGGATGGAGCGGTTCCCGCCGGAGCCGAAGCGGTTCGTGGGCCGGGCCAGACGGGGGTGCTGCTGCACGGGATGGCCGGGTCGGGGAAGACCGCGGCCGTGCTGGAGCTGGCGTACCGGCACCAGGATTCCTTCGGGGCGGCGCATGCGCTACGACCGTGCCCGCGCCTCGCTCGACCGTCACGCCACCTACATAGTCGCCGCTTACATCGCCGGAGCCGCTTGCTGAACCGGTGCCACACCACCGCCAGGCAGGGCCTGTCTGCCAGGCGGTGGCCAGCACTCAGAAAGACCCTCGGCGGTTACCGAATGTCACTTGACGAGATGTGCGCTCGGCTCGTTATGGACGGGTAAATCAGAGTCACAAATAGGCTTCACTTCGCCCGTAATAGTTAATCTGCGTCGGCGGTCAGTCTGGCGGCGCTGGCTAGGCTGACGCCGGTGCCGCCGGTCATGTCTCGGCGAAAGCTGCCGCCAATTCGGGCAGGTCGCCGGAATCCGGCCTGCATGACAAGCAGATGATGTTGACCGGCGGCTTGCCGGGCATCGGCATTGAGACCCACACGTGCCTTCGCTTCAGCCGGCGCCGTTTTCACCCCGGCCGTGCACGCGCTGATCTCCTGCGGCATCACGCCCGGTGGCCGTGCCAGCGGTCTTGGCGGGTACTGATGGAGGTGGCCGCCTTGGCGGTGGCCGGGATACGTCCTGGTCCGCTGACCTCGATGGCGTGTTCCCTGGCCGTTGCCCGCACCCCGGCCCTGGCCCGGCAAGCTGGCGGCGGCCGGCCGGGCCGGGAGCGCTGCCCGCAGCTGATCTTGCCGGCGTGACCGGGTAACGGCGCCAGTTGCCCGCGGAACCGGCTGACGTTCGCGGTGCCCAGGCCGGTCTCGTACTCCGGCCACCGGGATTGAACCGCTGCCGGCCTTTATCGCGTAGCTCCCAGTAGATGCCACCAGAGGTACCAGCCCGGCAGGCAAGGTCAGGAGCGCAGCCCGGACCCGCCCGGCGGCCAGTAAGGCGCGACAGTGTGAAGGGGAGCTGATCAAGGATGCTGCAAGTCCGTGTGACCAGGCAGGCGAGCCGGGGCAGGGGATCGTGGAACGAGATCCTCCCGCTCGACCCCCGCGACCCCGACATCGTCCGGGTCAAGGCATCTCGCCGGCTCGAGGAAGGCACGGGCAGACCCGCGCCCGCGGAGCCTCCCGAGGACTAAGGGCAGGTCCCGTCCGCGCTGGTCGGCAAGACCGGCCCGGAGGCCATCATCGGCTGCGGGAGCAGACCGCGGCCGGCCTGACGGCGACGTCCGCCTGCAGTCACGCCGCGCAGGTGCCGCTGCCCGGAGTGCTCCAGATGAACAGCATCACCGCCTGCGCGCAGCCTGTGGCCTTCATGATGCCCTCGCCGCTCGACGGGATACCCAGCGATCCGGCGGTCACCTACATCTGCGTCGGGCGGGACCCGCGCGACGCGGGGCTGTCGATGGACCGCCATATCGGCAACACCGACATCGGCGCGTTCCTCAGCCAGCGCGAACGGGCGGCCGCGGTCGACGGTATCGAGCTCGGGCCATCGCGGCCGCCGCGGCCGCGCCCCGGCGGCGAGCGGGACCGCTTCTGGCAGTGGGCCGACGACGAGACGCCGTCGACGCAGGTCGGGTCGTCGCTGCGGCGCACTGTAGAGCACCTGCAGACGTTCCGGGACGCCGCCGGCGATCTCGACGTCGTGTATTTGCACTACGACGACCTGAAGGCCGACCTGGAGGGGCAGATGCGGCAGATGGCCGCGCGCCTGCGCATCGACGTCGACGAGCACCGATGGCCCCGCCTGGTCTAGGCGGCGACGTTCGAGTCGATGCGCAGCAGGGCCGGCACGACCGTCCCCGGCGGCGGTCCGGAGCACTGGATCGATCCCGCCGCGTTCTTCAGCCGCGGCACGAGCGGCCAGTGGCGCGACCTCCTCGACGACGCCGACCTCGCCCGGTACGCCGCGCGCGTGCGGGCGCTCGCGTCCGACAACCTCGTCCAGTGGGTGCATCGCGAGCCGATCGACTGAGATCCCCGTCCGGCCGTATACCCGCACTGCCCAAAGCTGATCGTCAGCGCCGACCGCCGCCCGTAACTGCCGATCCGCGCTCGGGACCAACATCAGGGGTCTGCGCTTCAACCGACGCCGGATTCGGCGATCTGGTCTCCTGGGATTGGGCTTGTTTGTTGACGCTGACTCCGAAGGGTGATTGACCGCCACCGGGAATGTGCTGTGGCGAACCGGCGCGGTCAGGCTCGGGATGCTGGGCGTTCAGCCGACCCTGCCTGGAGACAGGGGTGCCGATCATACCCGGTTGAACGGCGAGCTCGTCTGCGGCAGTCCGGCTCAGCCGCGTGCAGCCTGTGCGTCGTGTGCAACGGAGCGTCTCTTTGGAGGTGATGGCTCATAGCAACTCTCACCAGCCCTCACGAGCACCGGCCAGCGGCCGTCTGCCCCCGAAACTGCCCCCTGACCTGATCACCAGCCGGCAGACCGACGTCAGCCAGCCCGACAATGTGTTCGACCCGCCGGTGGCGAACGCTGCGCGGGCGCAGTCGCAGGGGCATACTGAGAACCATGACCGCGCCGCAGCCGGGTAGCCCGCATTTCATGGATCGCCCCGCCTGCACACCCGCCGCGATCCGGGCAGTGCTGGCGGCCAACGCTGACCCTGAGATCCTGCAACGCTACGACGAGGAACTGGATACGGCCTTCGAACAAGCCCGCGACGCCCAGGATCTCACCGCGCTCGTGCAGACGGTCCGGCGCTGGTGGTTCGAAGCCGACGCCTGGCGCGATCCCAGCGGCCAGCGGCAATTCCTGGCCAGGATGGACCGCTACCAGGCCGACGGGCCGCCGCCCCGGCGCATCACCCGCGAGGAGATCCGCGCACGGTACGGCGTCTGACCCTTGTACCACTGGGAGGCAGACGGCATCGCCGACCTGCAACTCGCCAGCCTGCCTGACCAGGCCAGGAGACAGCTCGCAGCCTTCATGGACGCCGTCATCATCGTCGATCCGATGGAATACCAGCGATCACCTGCCGAACCCCGCAAACCCCTGCGGACCCTGCACTTCGGTCGCCAGAACGAAGGCTTAGTGACCTTCCTGATCTATCCGCGCCGAGTTCCTCGTCAGGTCCGTAAGCGTTACTACCGCGGCCTGTTACTTTCTGTGTCCACGATGAGGGCGTGGCAGCCATATGGGCTCGCGTTGACGATCACCACGGGTCCGTCCAGGGCGGCGGTTCTCAGATCGGCTCTCAGCGTGGCGTAAGGGACGCTGGCCAGGAAATGCTCGAATCCTTCCCCTGCCCGGATCGCGGTCAGCACCTCGTCCCATTCCCTGGCAAGCCGGGCGCCTCCCAGGTTAGACAGCAGCAGGGCGCGGTCAGGGTGGCCAGGCGGGGTACAGGTCAGGGCATCCTGGAACGCCGTCACCCGTGGCGTGCAGGTCAAAGGCGAGGCATCGCCCGATGACGCCGGCCTGGCCGAATACTGGGCGCAACGCCGGCTCAAGGTGAGCTCCTATTTGGATGGCCATGCTCGCCCTCACAGGAACGGCCGGCCGCTGGGAACCCAGGCGCCTGTGCCTGCGGCTCTTCTCCCCAGCCCGGCGCCGTGACCGGCGGGGCGGCGGGGCGCGTGCGGGTGCCGTCCTAGGTCACGAACCCCTGCTGGTTGCCGCGGCTGTCCGTGTAATATCCGCCGGCCGCGCAGTTGCCCGCCGAGCCGCACGACACCGACACGGCGGCGGCTTCCCCGCCCTTGTTCAGGGCCTTCGCAGGTGCGTTGATCGCCCGGCTCCAGCGGCCGTTTCGCTCGCTGACGATGAACCCCTGGTAGTCGTCAGACTCCATGACCTCGTAGTCGCCGCCGACCGCGCAGTTGCCCGGCGAGGCACACGACACCGAGTTGACGTCGGCGTCCCGGCCGCTGGCCAGTGCGTCGAGGCCGGGTGCATCGGTGGCGCGGCCCCAGACGCCGTTCCGCTCGACGGCCGCGAACCCCCAGTCGTACGCGTAGTCGTAATCACCGCCGGCCAGGCAGGTGGCGGCCGAGGGACACGACACCGAGTAGACCTCGGCGTCCCCGCTGTCGTTCAGTGGCCCCAGGCCGGGCACTTCGATCGCCTTCCCCCAGCGGCCGTTTCGCTCGTTAACCACGAACCCCTGCACGTTGCCGTCGCCGTCGGCGTAGTTCCCGCCGGCCGCGCAGTTGCCCGCCGGGGCGCACGACACCGAGTCGACCTCGGCGCCTCCGCCCGCGTTCTCGGAGCCTCCGCCCTTGTTCAGTGCCCCCAGGCCCGGCACTTCGATCGCCTTCCCCCAGCGGCCGTTCTGCTCGACGGCCACGAACCCCTGGTTATTACCGGAACTGTCGGTGTAGACCCCGCCGGCGGCGCAGCCGCTCGCGGGGGCGCACGACACCGAGAGCACCTCGGCGTGGTGGCCGGCGTTCAGCGCCGCTATCCCCGGAACCTCGGTCGCCATCTCCCAGCGGCCGTTGTTTTCGCTGGCCACGAACGCCTGCCGGTGCCCCGAGCGATTACGGTAGGACCCGCCGGCCGCGCAGCCGCCCGCCGAAGCGCACGACACCACGTACAGGCGGGCGTTCCCGCCCTTGTTCAGTGCCGCCAGGCCGGGCACCCCGGTCGCCCGGCTCCAGCGGCCGTTCTTCCCGACGGCCACGAACCCCTGCTGATGACGGCCGCCGTCGGTGTAGGTCCCGCCGGCCGCGCAGTTACCGGCCGGGGCGCACGACACCGAACTGACCACGGCGTCCCCGCCCCTGTTCAGCGCCCCCAAGCCGGGTACCCCGGTCGCACGGCCCCACCGGCCATGCCGCTCAACAGCCACGAACCCCTGAAGACCGTGGTTCTGGTAGTACCCGCCGGCCGCGCAGTTACCGGCCGGGGCGCACGACACCGAATTGACGCCGGCGTCCCCGCCCCTGTTCAGTGCCCCCAGGCCGGGCACCTCGATCGCACGGCCCCGCGAGCTTGCCGCCGGGACCGCCGCCCCGCGGACGGCGGGAACAGCCCGGGCGCCCGCCGCGCCCGGGACCGCCAGCGGCCCGGCGCCCCACACCGCAGCCGCACCTGCCAGAACTACCAGAACCCGGCGTCGTCTCACCATGTCCCGCAACCCTTCCCGGACCCGCACCCGCCGACGGCCTGCTCATCACATCCCGTCGCGCGAGGGAGCCTGACCGGCGCGAGATCCCCGCGCAATGGCCCGGCAATATGACGCCCAGCGCGACGACCCGGTTTACCGCCACCGGAAAGGCGTCACATGCCGGTGACACACCAGCCGTGAGGCACGCCGCCGCGAGTGGCCAGCTAGCCGATGCCTTGCGCCGCCACTGCGATCGCAACGCGCGACCTAGGCCCGCACTCGAATCGCCATGGGAGCTTCAGATGTCCGCCACTGGGCGCGGCCCGACTCTGGCGGCCGTTACTCAACGTTGATCAACACCAACAATCAGGCCACGCACGTACGGCTCTGATTGTGTGTCGTGCAGGAACTGCGGGGTTTTCCCGTGGCGTCCAGGGATCTCGGTGGCTGGCTCCCTATGGCTCTGCCGAATAGGCAGTCAGACCGGGACATCTGGGGTGCCGATGGCCGCAGGCTTTATGGTTGCCTGGTGGGGGGTGCGCAGGGCGGGGCCTATGGGCCGATGGTGGGCCGTGACCGCGAGCTGGCTCGGGTCATGGTGCTGCTGGATGATGCCCTGGCTGGCGGCGGCCGTCTGGTGCTGTGCACAGGTGAGGCGGGAGTCGGGAAGACCCGGCTGGCGGAGGAGGCCGCCGTGTCGGCCACCGCGAACCGTAGACCTTCTCCTTACCATCCCAAACCAGCAAGTCCGCCAGGACGCCCCACAGGCCCTGAACAGCCAGAACGCCAACACACGGCAACTCTCACCAACGCTCACGAGCGCTCGCCAACGGCGTTCTGCCCCCTAAACTGCCCCCGAGTCGACCGGCTGCCAGCGGACAGAAATCAACCCGCCGATACTCTCGACGCGCCGCCTCGGGAACGCTGAGCGGCTACAGCCATGACTGCGCAGCAGCCCGGAAACTTCATCGCGAGTGGCGGCCCGGGTACCGAGTTGCGTGAGCGCGTCATGACCAACTGGACTCAACGGCACCGGACACCTCGCCCCAGGATATAAACTTGACGTTGTATTAACTAGAAATCATACTAGGTAAGTGATCGTCGACTGGACAGGCGAGTTCGACCGCTGGCTCACTCATGCCGAGGAGCAGGGCGGCCGGCTCCTGGCCGTCGCGGTCGCGCTACTGCAAGAACTCAGCGACCTCCCGGCGAAACCGGGAGAGGAAACCGCGACGCTCAAGCGAGTCCGGCAGGCGCGGCGGCACGAGTTGTGGCGCGTAGCCCACCCGTTCGATCCGGCAGTGGCCGTCCGGATCATCTGCTGGTTCCCCAGCGACACCGCAGTCGTGATCGCCCTGGTCGGATTCGACAAGAAAGCGATCGGGGACGTGTTCTACGCGAGCGCGGCCGCACGCGGAGAGGCGATGGTCGATGCGTGGCTGCGCCAGGAGGGAAATTCCGATGACAGAAGAAGTTAACTTCATCCGCGGCAACGACCGCATAAACCAGCTCGCCCAGCGGCCCGACATCGCCGCCGAGGTCGCCGGGGTGCGGGCCGAGATGGCCGAGGCCGACCGCACCTACGCCATGGGACTGGCCGCACTCCGCCAGGCCGCCGAGCTGACCCAGGTCGAACTCGCCCGCCGGATGGGCGTCACCCAGGCCGCCATCAGCCGCATGGAACAGCCCCACGACCTGCTCCTGTCAACCCTCAACTCCTACCTCCAGGCCATAGGCGGAACAGCCCGCATGATCGTCAGCTTCGCCGACGGCCACGAAACAATCCTCGACCTCGGACAACTCGCATAAACAACAGCCCGCACCGAGCACGGCCACCTCACCGGAACAACAGCCGATCAGAGCCCTCGACACGCGCCACGACTAGAGACCCGATTACAGGAAGTAGTTGCCATCACGGACTGCGGCAACCCAGATCGCCGAATATTTGCTTGAGGCTCATGGCGTCCGCTGGCGGATCCAGCGCTCAGATTAGCCAGTTATGAATGCCGAGGTTCATGCCATTGATTTGATTCGACTTGCCACTAATATTTAGAAATTGAGCCGGCTGTCGATAGGAGATTCGGTATTGATCTCTCGCGTCAATGCCAGATATCAGGATCATGCTGCTCCGACCTGGATGGTGACGGCGCCGGTGCGTTGCTTCGGCTTTGCTCCTGATTCCTACGGCGCCGCGATTTGCGCCTCGTAGTGCTCGGAGGTCGGGTTGTCGTGGCGTTATGGCTTGAGGTCTGCTCGCTGGCGGCACTCGGGTGTTCAGGCAAGGAAACTGATTCTTGGCTGCCGCTGCCGAGGTCCTTAGCGGAGACGTTGACAATGCCGTCGTCGTAGATGTCGAAGGTGACCTCGATCTGCGGCACGCCATTGGGTGCCGGGGCGATGCCATCTAGCGTGACCGTGCCGAGCTTCTTGTTGTACGCGGCGATCTCGCGCTCGCCCTGGAACACCTGGATCTGCAGCGACGACTGGTTGTCATCGGCCGTGGTGAAGATCTCAGAGCGCTTCGTCGGGATGGTGGTGTTCCGCTCGATCAGCTTGGTGAAGATGCCGCCCTTGGTCTCGATGCCCAGCGACAGCGCGGTGACGTCGAGCAGGAGGACGTCCTTGACCTCGCCCTTCAGCACGCCAGCCCGCAGGCATGCGCCGACCGCGACGACCTCGTCCGGGTTTACGCCCTTGTTGGGCTCCTTACCCCCGGTCAGGTCCTTGACCAGGTCCACCACGGCCGGCATCCGGGTCGACCCGCCGACGAGCACCACGTGGTTGATCGCGGCCACGCTGATCCCGGCGTCCTTGATCACCTGCTGGAAGGGGCTCTTGCACCGGTCGAGCAGGTCAGAGGTCATCTTCTGGAACTCCGCGCGGGTCAGCTTGGTGTCCAGGTGCAGCGGGCCCTGCTCGCTGTGCGTGATGTAGGGCAGGTTGATCTGCGACTCGGTCGAGCTGGACAGCTCGATCTTGGTCTTCTCCGCGGTCTCCCGCAGGCGCAGCAGCGCCATCTTGTCGTTCGACAAGTCGATGCCGTAGCTGTTCTTGAAATTCTCCACCAGCCAGTCAACGATCCGCTGGTCCCAGTCATCGCCGCCCAGGTGGTTATCGCCGCTGGTCGCCTTGACCTCCACCACGCCCTCGCCCACTTCAACGAGCGAAATGCTCAGGCTGCCGCCACCGAGGTCGAACATCAGCAGCGTGGCTTCATCGGGTCGATGGAGGTGATAGTCGAGAGGAGCGAGGGATGCCTCATTGATCACCCGCAGAGTTTTGAGGCCGGCGATCTCGGCGGCTTCCTGGGTGGCCCGCCTCTGGGCACTGTCGAAGTACGCGGGCACGGTGATGACCGCGTCAGTCACGGTCTCGCCAAGGTAGGCCTCGGCGTCCCGCTTGAGCTTCTGCAAGATGAACGCGCTGATCTCCTGCGCGTTGAACTTCTTACCATCGATCGCGACCGACCAGTCCGTGCCCATCTGCCGCTTGACCGACCTGATCGTCCGGTCGACATTGGCCACGGCCTGCCGGTTGGCGACCTCGCCGACTAGCACCTCACCGTTCTTCGCAAAGGCCACCACCGACGGGGTCGTCCGCGAGCCCTCCGCGTTCGCGATGACCGTGGGCTCGCCTCCCTCCAGAACAGCGACGACCGAGTTAGTCGTCCCCAGGTCAATGCCTACCGCGCCGAGAAAACGCGGCATTGGCGCTGAGGAACTGTCTTCCGGCTGCGTAGTGACGGTGGCAGATTCACGGGTCCGCTCGGCTGTTACCAGGCGGGCCGCTCGCAGGGCAATATCTTCATCAGCGTCATGGGTCAGGAAAAAAGCCGCCTCGACAGCAGCCTGCTCCGCAACTCCTGCCACACCGCGGGTCGAGAGAAGCCGTTCCACCTCGTAGATAGCGCCTTGTCGGAGCCAGATCTTCTTGCTCAGCATGGCTTCCCATAGGTCGGCCTCGAGGCCTGAGATCGGCTCGGGGCGCAAGCTCTTGGGATTCCGGGTGAGGTAGATGGTCCCGTCAACTCGGTTGCTCTCCGTCGGCGTCTGGCGCGGCTCACGGAGGGCTACTCGCTCCCTGACGAATACGTACAGCTCCCGTGAGTCAACGTGACCGTCGCCGTTCAGGTCGGCCGAGCCATCCCGAATTCCCTCGATGACCGCGGACGTGAAGATCGATGGCTCGTCCTTGCCCCGGCTGCGTTGTTCGTTCTCATAGCTGACCTGCAGGGCGGTAGCGGATGTAATCAAGACCCGGCCGCGTCCGGACAATGGCTCGACTACGTTCACTACGGGCACTTCCGCCCTCGGCCGCATGTCCCGCGCGAATGCTCCGCTGTAACAACAGTCGAGCATCATGACAATATGTTTTGAGGAGCTCCGCTCCATTAGATCACTGACGAACGTCGCCGATATACCTGAGGCCGCGATATAGTCAAGCTCCGTGTCGCTCACGATAAACGAAAGATGCCCGAGAGAATCGATCCGGCCATGACACGACAGGTGAAGGAGAAGCAAGTCATCCGGCTGGGCATCGCCGAAAAAAGCTTCCATTCTCTTCATAATCGTCCTGCAGGACTCGTCTACCTGCGTGTCAACGGCAAAGTCACTAATAATGCGGTCCGAAAGGACGGATTCAAGCTGTTCTGCGTCCTGATCTGCGCCGGGAAGTTCATTAAAATGATTGTCCGCGTAATGGCGATTGGCAATTATCAGGGCTTTTTTCGACATTCACGGGTCACTTCACGTGGCGGGTCACGAAGGCGTCGACTACCTTAGACTTTTCGGACTTGCCAGTATATGTCAGTATCAGCTCATCATTTCCTATCTTTACGGAAACCATCCCTGATTGCCGCCGCGCAAGCCAGTCCTGGACGATATCTAGCACCGACTTGAGAAGAACTCTCGATCCAGTGGCTAGTACGACCAGGGAGCCGACGCTCACCATGTCCACGCTTCGCGTGCCAGCGGGAGAACCCGCACGTGACATGGACTCCACGCTGTGGACGTCTAGTTGTCGCAACTCCCGAGCCAGGGATATGGCGTCCTCGGTGACGCGATCTTCGTCACCGCTGGCCGGGTCGACGGACAGGCTGATCTGCAGCAGACCCACGGACCTTGGCCTCCTCAAACGGAATTTCGCACAAGCTTACACCCGGCCAAGCTGCCGTCGACTTAGCTCCATACGATGGAATAGGCAAGGTACTTGCTGTCCATGTCTCTCGTCGGCTCCAGATTGGCTTGTCTCGATGAGCTTAAGGCCGAGCTGCAATAGATGAGCGGCATCCCGACCGAGCCCAGGCCGTGCGCCGGCTCGAGTGTTCTATGACGCTCGGTGATTGCCGTGGTTCAAGTCCATGGTCGGTTCTGAGATGATGCCATGGCGCACTGGTCCGCTGTGGTCTTGTCGGCGGTTCGGATTGGAGCTAGATATTTCGGGGGTTCTAAGTGCGGTCGGGGGAGGATCACGAATTTCAGGGAGTTCGATGGGTCCTGCCGGGCCGCGGGCCGAGTTTTCTCGCGGGTGATGAGCAGGTCACCGTACATGCGGCGGGCAAACCTTCCAGCAATGGCGCACAGAAGATCAGCTCTGTGTCCGCCGTGAAGAACGAACTCATAGCATGCGGCCACGCCAGATCGAGCCGAGCGCGCTCGCCGTCGGCTCGCCGTCGGTCATTAGTTTGGTGACAGAATGTGATCGCTAAGTCTGGTGCCGGATGGGCGATTGCCGTCGGCACTGGCTGACGCCGGGCTGAGATTGAAGGCGTTCTGGCTGGCGAGCAGACTGACGGTCTAGCAGGCCAGGCGTAGTTGACCCAGGGGTTGTGCCCAGGCATGAGATCGGGCAGGTGAATCAGTGGGGCGCGTGGGGAGCGTCGCGTGCCTCGGCGTCAGGGGCGGGGCTGACTGCGCCATGGCTTGCTGCTTATAGCCACGGGTCGCGCGTGTCCAGGTCGGACATTGAGGGGCGGGTTGGCGGTGGTGGCACGTCGGCTGATGCGGCGGCGGTTTGGGTGACGGGGTGGTCTTTCCCCAGGATGCGGCGGAATCGCAGCAAGGTGTCTTTTGTGAGCTGACGGGCCTTGTGTGCCTTTCCTGTCCTGCGCAGCGAGGTGGATGCGTTGTATGCGGAGATCAGGGTGTCGGGATGATCTTCGCCGAGGGTGCGGCGCTTGCGGGCGAGCGTGTCCTCGTCGAGCTGGCGGGCTGTTTCCATGTCGCCGAGGTCGTATAGGTCGTTGGCCAGGTTGGTGGCAGAGGCGAGGGTGCTGGGATGATCGTCACCGAGGATGCGCCGGCGCCGGGCGAGCGTGTTTTCCTGGAGCTCGCGTGCTGCGTCCAGCTCTCCGAGCAGGCGCAGCGTCACGGCCAGGTTGCCGGCTGAGCTCAGCGTTTCGGGGCAGTCTTCGCCGAGGGTTCGGGTCCGCCGTTCCAGGGTGTCCTGGTGCAGCTGGCGGCTGCCGTCCAGGTCCCCGAGCCGCCGGAGGTCGACGGCCAGGTCGTGAGCGGCGGCGAGTGTCTCGGAGTGGTCAGCGCCAAGGTGATCTCGGCGCCAGGTGAAGTTGGCCTCGTCCAGTTCCCTGGCTTCCTGGTACCGGCCCATTCCCCGGAGAGCCTCGGCAAGTCCTTCGGCTGCCAGCATCACATGGGGGTCGTGAGAGCCCAGGCGCTCGGTCCAGGTTCGGTGCAGCTGGCTGGCCAGTGCGTAGGCCCCGCCGATATCCCCCCGGCGTGAGAGATACCACGTGGCATCGACGGCCAGGCTGCGCAGTCCAGGATCGCTGCTGACCGCAGGGTGCAGGGCGAGCAGATGGGGCAGGAGCCGGGCCCATTGGCCCCAGCGGGCGGGAGTCCTGGTTTCGCCGGGGTGGCTGACGGTCAGGACCCTGCCGACTTGTTCCAGGATGCCGGCGGCTAGCTCGCCGGGCAGCTGATCACGGATGATCCGCTGGGTCAGGCGGTGCATCACGAGCTCGGCGCCGTCAGTGCGCGCAAGCGCGCTGTCTGCCAGCGCGGCCAGGGTCCGGTGCCACGCCACCGGATCGGTGACGCGGTTCCCCAGCGCTTCAGGTAGGTGCTGAGCTGCCTTGATGAACCAGCCAGCGGGAACTGGTTCGGGTCCGAAAAAGGCGCTTATGACCGCCAGGTCAGCCGCGGCGCGGTCGTCCCCTCGCAGTCTGCGCAGCGCCAGCTCGGTAGCCGCTGCCAGTGACATCGGATACGACGAGGGGCGCCCCGCGGCCATGACTCCCGCCGCCCGCTCGGTGAGCAGCCGCGTGTATTCCCCGACCGGCATGCCGGTCCTGGCCAGGAACGCGGCCGCCTGAGTGATCGCCAGCGGCAAGTCACCCACCGCCTCAGCTACCTCGTCGGCATCAGCATCCGGGAGTCCTCGCAGCCGGTATCGCAGGAGTTCTACCGACTCGCCGCGGTCCAGGACGCCCACCTCGACCGGCACGGCGATCTCATCCCAGCCGTGCACGCGGGACGTGATGAGCACGTGGCCGTGGCCGCCCGGCAGCCAGGCGGTGACGTCCTCGACGCGCTCGGCGTTGTCAAAGATAAGTAGCCAGCTGCCAAGCGCCCGCAGCGCGGCCAGCACCTGCCGCCGCACCGCGTCCAACTGCGCGCCCGCCTCGACGCACCGCAGGTCCGCGCCCAGTGCAGCGAACTGCTCGCCGATCAGGGCGGCGCTTTCAGCGTTCACCCACCACACCGCGTCATAGTCATGACCAAAACGGTGAGCGTACTCCACCGCGACCTGCGTCTTCCCTACCCCGCCCGTCCCCCGCAGCGCCTGCACGACAGCCCGGCTCCCGGATGCCAGCGCGTCATGGATGGCGGCCAGCAACTCCTCCCCGCCCGGTGAACGCGAGGTTGCGTGCCGGAACATTCCACCCTGTCCGTCGTGATGGCAATGCCGGAGACATCGGGTGACGGATATGGACATCCCCGCCAGCCGGGCCAGGATCGTCTTCGCAGCTGGCGGCGATTACCGGCCAAGGGCCAGGAACTTTCAGTACCCGCCGGATCGCTTCCGCGAGCCGACCAGCCTTTTGGTCATAGCTGTCCCCGAACAGATCGGCGCGCTGGATTGAGGCCAGGGTGCGGCCGCTGCCGAGGTCACGGTCCGGGATCTTGCAGTCATCGAACCTGACCGGGATGAGCCAGGAACTGTCCGCGGGACGCAGGCGCAGCTGCTCGATCGCCTGGGTCAGCTCTTCGTTCTGATAGCTCGCCGCCCGGTTCCCGCTGGAGCGCGAAAAGCAGGCCAGGAATACCAGCGCCTCATCGGCGATCGCCCGGCGGATTTCCCCGCGCCAGTCCTGGCCCGGCCACAACTGCGCGGTATCCCGCCAGGTCTGTAGGCCGGCTCCTTCCAGGACTTGCTGCAGCCGGTCAACCTCGGCTGAGTCCTCACGAACATAGGAAATAAAGACATGCCCGCCAGCACGGGCGGAACTACTCACAGCCGAAGCCTACGCAGTTCACGCAGCGCCCGCCTCACACCCTTCATTCCCCGGAGAAACCCCGGGACGGACGCGGCAGAACCACCTCGGTTGGTGTCAGTTAGTCGTCGGCGTGGGATGCGGCTTCCTGGGGGACGCCAGCGTCGAGCGCCGCGGTGATGAAGGCGCGTCGCAGGGCGTGCCTGCCCGTGAAGCGCTGACTGATCCTAGCGGGGAGGTGAGAGACCTTCACCGCTGAGCTGTCGCAGCAGGAACCGTGAAGTTGCGTGCAGCCTGGTCCGGGTGATGCCGGGGAGGGCGGGAACAGCCGGGACGGTTCTGGACCGTCAGACGGGCTGGGCAAGCCTCCCGAATTGACCGGGAACGAGGCCGTGTCCTAAGTGAGGTTTTTTGTCTATTTAGACCTGGATGCGGGCCATGCCCAGGAAAAGCGATGTGATTGGATTCCTGTTATCTGTTGAGCGTGAGGGTAGGCTTGCTCAGATCATTGGCTAAGGTCAGGATTGGGTCTATGAGTAATCTTGATGACCGTCTCCAACGACTTCAACAGGAGCGGGCCTTGGCAGAAGCCAAGCAGGCAGCCGATTCCACGGCAGCCGACGAACGCGAACGACAGGAACTAGCTGCCGTCAATAATGCTCTCGGCGCAGCCTGGCAGCGCGTTCTAGACGTTGCGCAGTGGGCACTTCGCGAATACCGGAAGGCCGACATTCAAGCTGAGCCAGTATGTACCGCCTGGGTGACGATGCGTTACATCTTCGGGTCCACTCGATTCAAGACCCACTTCCTCCAGGTCGCAGCAGGTTACACGCTGATGGACTGCTCCTACGCTTGGCAGGAGTACATCGGCTCCACTAACGCAATGGGCGGCTACCATGCAACTCACCACGAATCCAGATTCCTGATGATCACGACAGAGGGTCATCTTGTGTATGTTGATGACGTGCGGCCGGTGAACTCTCAAGGTGTAGTAACAGGAGACAGAGCGACAAAATGTATCACGCCGGAACTAAGAACGGCCGCGACGGCAGGACCTATCAGGGCGCGCTCAGATGCCCGTAAGCTGGATCAGGTTCTCATCACTGATTTCGGTCAGCTAACCGAGGAGCTGCCCTCGGCAGCCTATATCGATAACTTTACGGATACCGTTCTGCTCCACGTCGCAGACAACATCCGGCAACTGAGTGCATGACGGCGACACAGCCCTTCACTCTGATCGAGCGCGTGTGCCATCCTCCATCCGAATGATCAGCGAGTTGCTCGACGAAGCAGGGAGCTGAACGAGACATAAGCCTCTGTCAGCTTCTCTGTTGCCGACGACTCATTGAATAGAAACGCAGAACCGTTCGGCGCCGAGTGTGCGGCTTCTGTGCATCGGCTGATCCTGTTGCATAACACCCAGATATGCGCATCGCTGCGGATATCCAACAGCGATGAGGCCGCGCCCAGATCGAGCCGTATTCGCGCACTCTCGTTGGGATCTGTGTTACTCGGCGTGACTGTTGCAGAGAGCGAGTCATCTGGTCATGAGCCCCGGGCAGGCGGGCGGGTCCGGGTAGTGGAGATTGGCAAGCGGTCACGATTGGTCGAGCCAGCCATCTGGCATTGTGACCTGGAAGGTGGTGTCGAGTTTCCGGGCTTGTTCGAGCGCGAGTTGGTAGGCGGCCCGCCTCGAATCCGTTCCGCACCATCTCGAAATTGCTCCGAGCAGAGAAGTTAGGAACGCGCGGTAGCCGCGACGATTGAGATGACGCCGAGGAAGCCTAAGGCTGCTCCTAGGTAAGTTGCTCGGGTGCTGAGAGTCCGCACTTTGTAGTATGTGGCGAGCGTGACGATCTTGGCGGCGGCCGTGCGCAGTTGGTGCAGCCGAGCGATGCGCGCGGCAATGGCGTCGTTCAGGGCTCTGTGACCTGCCAGGATGTCAGCTTGCTCGCAGGCTCTGGCCAGTGCTGTCAGAGTGAGTTCTTCAATCGTCACCAGTTGCCGGAGCATTTTCAGGTCGCCCGACGTCGTAGGGGAGATAGAGGTCCCAGTGGGCCAAGACCGTGTGCTGACACCTGTAGAGCGGGGTTTCGAAAGGGTGACTGTGTTTCCAGTGCTTTTGAATGCGGCAGCGCGCCCATCCGATGGCGCCACGTGGGGGTTTGGCGTCTTGGACGTCTTCGTAGGAGATGGCCTGAGGCTTAAGGACCTGGAGGACCAGGACTAGCGTGATGGCCAAGAACAGCAGCCCGGTCAGGGCCGAGCGCTGCGACGCCGACGGTGATGTGGCGGTGGTTGAGGTCTGATAGCTGTGCTGCGGGAATGACGCTAGCCAGAGCCGCGCCGATAACGGTCGCCAACCATTTCGCTGAGTCTCTGAGACGGTTGATGGCAGCGTCCCACCGCTGTTGCAGTTGCGCGAGCGGTGACTCGGATGCGGCGTTTTCCTGTTCCAGGGTCGATGGCCAGGTTGGCCAGACGATCCTGGTGGCCTCGCGCTCGGTGTCCGGGTACAGCTGCGTACAGGGCCATGGTTTGCCTGCGCACTGAATATCCCGGCTGATCACGTGCTTGTTCACTTGCAGGGTGACGTGCCATTTCACCCTGACACAGGGAGACATCGCTTCGCCGCGTTCCCAAAGCGTGATGGGCTCAAGCTTTTGCGTCTTAACGCCATCAACAGCAGCCGCCGCCGGGCCGGACCTGTCTTCTGCCCGAATGGATTCCTCCCGTACCTTCTCTTAAAACAACTGTCCATCTCTTTCCAGATATGTTATATCATCCCCTGCCGAAGTGCTGGCTGGAAGTTCGGCCGACTTCCGGATGGCGCAGCCTCGCGCGATGTGGCGCCTGGACCGGCTCCAATTGCGGAGGCTGCGCAGAATATCTGATATGGACCAGATCACCGAAAGATGAAACGCTGAACGTCGACCATATCGAGCCTTACATGCGCGGTGTTGATCATCCGCGGATTGGCGTTGCGTATTCGCCTCGCGTCGGCTGGTTTTGCTCGTGGGAACTGACCGCGCTTGCTCGTGAGTTTTGACCGCGCTTGGCGGCCGGAAACATGATCGATATTCGCGAGAAGCGACTGCACGTTTGTCCCGTCTCCGGCAACTCAGCCCTGTCGCGTTCAATCCGGCCCATTTGGCCGGTGTCTCAGTAGAGTCGGCCCATGATCATTTCTTGAGGGCTCCTGCCTGGGGATATGCATCGGCTGGTGTACCGCACACACACCCGGTCCCGCGCACTGGACGTGAGATGTCCTGGCTAGCCCGGTCGGCCGGCATAGGGCCGTTCAACCTGGTGGCAGGGATCTTGCGCCGGATTGAATGAGACTGCCCGGGTCAGGTGCCAGCCGCCAGATGTAGATGGGCCGAGTTAGCTGAGACAGGGCCGACTTAGCAGAGACGGGACAACGTTCGCGGCAGCAGGCCTGCAGACCGGGGTGGTGGTGGTATCTGGCGCTGGGTGCTGTCGGAGACGTCCAGCAGGGGTCGCACTGCGGGTCACGATCACCCCCGGGGCACGGGGCTTCTACGCGCGAGGGCAGGGAACTGCCGGCGCGGCGGGCGCCGCTCGTGGCTAGCGCGGGGTCAGCAGGCAGAACTCACGCCCGTCGGGATCGGCCATGACCACCCAGCTGACCGCGCCCTGCCCGGCGTTTACGAGAGTCGCCCCGAGCGAAACGAGACGGCCGGGCTCTTCTTGCTGGTAGCCATGTACTGGGGCGAGATCGAGATGCAGCCGGGTCTTGCCTGACTTCGGCAGCAGCCTCTCAGCGTCCCAGGACACTTTCGGACCGCCCTGGGGCGAGCGGATCGCGGTCTGGAGGTCCTGGTCCAGGACCAGTGGCCAGCCCAGCGCCTGGCTCCAGAAGTAGCCGGCCTCTCGCGAGCCGTCGCAGGTCAGCTCGGCCAGGAATCCGCAGCCGGCCAGCCACTTGTTGCCCGGCTCGATGACGCAGAACTCGTTGCCTTCGGGGTCGGCGAGCACGACGTGACCCTCCTCCGGGCGCTGTCCGATGTCGATGTGCCGGGCGCCGATGCCAAGCGACCTTGCCACCGTCTGCAGCTGGTCCTCGACGGACGTGCTCGTCAGGTGGAGGTGCCTTTGGTCCTGGCCGGACCTCTGCTCCTGAGTCGGGAGGAACCGGAGCCGGAACCCCGTGGCCTGTGCTGGCAGGAGCGCGAGGCCTTCTGAGGAGTCGCCGGCCAGATCCCAGCCCAGCAGGCCGCCCCAGAAGCGCGCGAGCCGAAGCGGGTCGTTCGCATCGATGGAAAGCCCCAGGAGCTGACAAGCCACTGCTGCACCTCAAGTCTGCCCGATAGAAACCCCGGCCGGGGCACGTCCGCTGCGCCCGAGGGAACGCTAATAGGCAGGCTGCCGCCAGGCCAAGCGAATATGAGACAGGCACGCCGCAGGCCCAGCGCTCAGCGCCGGGGCCTGCGGCGCACCAGCCCTTCGCGGCGATCCTGCGGCGGCAGGCGGCCATGGCGAGGACGCAGGCCACGATGAGGATGCCGGGGCCGCGCAAGGGCCTGGCCCGTGCCGCCCCAGGGTGGCACGGAGCAAGGTCGCTGACCCGCTGCAGACCTCATCCAGGCGCGCAAGGCCGACCGGATTCTTAACCAGGCTGAGTTGCGACTATTCCGCACAGGTATGTGGCTTGTTCAAGCAACTCGGGAGTGAGTCGCACCCCGGTCAGGTGCTCGGCCAGCGCCAGTGCGGCTGCGATGCAGTCATCGGAGTTGTCACTGTCATCGTCTAAGTCGAAGCCAACCTGGCGCATGACGTCCGTCAGAGCGTCAGGTGTGCTCCCCTCACGGTCCGAGGGGTCGAGCGGACTGAAGAGCAGGCGGATGCCGCCGTCCTCAATCCAGTAAAACCGGGTCACCCCTTCAATGTTCTGGAAGTGGGAGACGATCCTGATGCCGACTGAGGCCGGCACGACCACCTCCGGCGTTACACCGAGGAAGCCATTGGACTCGACTCCGAGCGTCCACTCACCTGCCTCGCCGGATACAGAGGTGGCCCCGATCAGCAGAGCGGTTCCCTCGTACTGACGCCAGGCCTCCAGACTCGGCTCGAACAGTGCGCTGACGCCGGTGAGCAGTGCCTGCTCTGCGGCGCCAATCCTGGCCAGGAAATCCTGTGGCCTCAGGCCGTGGGAAAGCGTCAGGCAGTACGCCTGGGCCAAGCCAGGAAACTGACTCTCGAACCAGGCGTAATCAGCGGCAGTAGCGACCATGCTTCCATCTTGGCACTGATGACCAAGGCGCGCTGGTCGCGAGCGAATTAGCGGTATCGGCACCGCAGACCAGGAGGTCAGACCTTTACGTAGAACGGGTCCAGGTTCAGGACACGATCTCCGTAATAGAAGGTCCTGATGAGGCCACCCTGACGATCTTGCTGGCCCGTCGGCACCCAGGCCCATCCCCGGTCGGGCGCGGGGAGCGAATGCCCTCCCTCGTACGTACTGGCGAAGGGATACTCATCGCAACTTTTTCCGCTCGGCCTGGGACCTGTCACCTTCTTCGAGCAGGCGATCCTGTTGTTTCTTCGCTGCTGGGCTTCGTCTATTAGGCGGTGGAGGGGATTCCCGCTGCCAAGGCGCCCGTAGTGACCAGGACCATTGTTCTGAATACGGCGGATGTTCTTCGCAATGTCAGCCACCTTGGTCATGGACGTAAGTATCGGCGTAAAGGCAGGAAAGACACAGCCCGCTCCCTGGCCCTTCAGTGTGTCGTCGCACCGGAAGTACAGGGGCGACTTCCACTTCAGAGGATTCGAGTGGTGACCGTTAATCAGTTTGACGGACCCCCTGTACTGGGTCAACTCAAGGTCTATTCCGCCGGACATCACAGAGTCGCTGTAAGAGATCGTCCCCTTGCTGCCTTTCTCGATTCGCGTGCCTGGATGCCAGTGACTTGCCGCGTGGCACTGGTTGCCGCAGGACGCCGAGATACTCAGGTAGGCCGGATTGGTCAGTCCACTAGTCTTCGCGTTAGTGATGGCGTCGTGCTCAGTGAAGTCGCGTCCGATAATCTGCAACTGAATCGACTGGACGAGGACGAACTTCAGCGTGCCTATCTCATGATGCAACACACGATAGGTCACCTTGAGCTTGGTGCTCCAGCAAGCCTCGGTACGAGTGTACTCGCCGAGCTTGGGCAAGCACTCGGCCGACTTAGCCGTGTTGGCTGGAGAATAATCAACTAATGGAGAATGGACGGTGGTAGTCACCGAGGCGGTCACGTCCTGATAGGCCGGCATCTGGGCCACGGCGCGTGTCGCGGCACCCTGAATGACTGCTAACGGCGCCACAGAAATAACGCAGATAGCTACTAACTTCTCAGTCAGGCTCTTAATTGACATATCAAGCCTTCGCGCCTCTACAACTCTAGCTGCAGAGTAACATCTGAAGTAAATCTATACGCAATGGATCGACTGTCTAGATGCGATAAGTGGCCGGACCGTGTCACCGGCAGTTTCGAAACCATCGTGGTCAGGCCGGATCACTTCGCACTGACGCAGGCTCATTCGGCTAAAGGCCACGAACGAGAGTGCCCAGATTTGGATGTTCTGCGTACCCCGAGGAACAACCGCACCTGCGCCTTCGGATTCGCGAAGAGTGCCATAATTTGGCGAAAGCAAGACATAACCGGCAAGTATTGATGATGGCTTGCGCTAACGAGGACTCAGTTTCACCGCATACGGCGCCAGTTCCCTGCCTTCCGCGCTGAGCTTTCCCGGTTCAGCACCGCGATCGCCAGGACCATTGATGCCCAGTACGTCAGCACAACCGGGAATCCGATCCGCCACCTACCCATGCACCACAGAGTCTGCCGCTCCGCGAGTAAGCCAGGATCAGACTACGCCAAGCGCGTTGAAGTAGTTTACGAAAGATCCACATTATTGATACATTGTCGGTAATTCACGAGTGCGGTGAAGTGGTGCCATAATTACTGTCCCCCAGTAACCACTGCGCACCTCCTCAAGCACCACCCAGGTCACCGGGCGCAGGCTCTCGCCCTCAACCTCGACCATCGCATCAGCGATCTTCCGGATCATCTCCTTCTTCTGATCCGGCGTGAACACGTCCTCGATCACCTTCACCGTCACCAGCGGCATAGCCGCCTCCTCTCCATCATCTACTGCGGTAGCCCAACCATCTCCGACCGCCATGTGAGTGGCCGTGTGACAGACATGACCGCTGCCGACGGCACCGCTGACTCACGCGAGCACCTGATCTTCGAAGGCCGCTTCGACCGCTTCTTCGAGGTCGAATCCGACGGGCTGGCTGGCCAGCGCCCGCAGGCCGGCGAGCAGCACGGTGTCCAGCCACTGCAGCAGTTCTTCCGTGTCGATCCCGGTCTGGCGCGCGACCCGGCTCAGCCTGGCCAGGTCACCGCTGGCGCCGAGGGCTCGCAAGACAGCGCCGAGCCGCTCGTTCGCTGTCGCGGAAGTGACGGCGTCGAAGCCGAGGTACTGCCTGATGTGCGCGGGCTGGGAGGAGAACTGGCCGGCCAGCCGGCTGGCTTCGGCGGCGGCCCTGGCCTGGTAGGCAGGCGGGGCGTCGAACGGCTCGGTCAGCCAGGCGTGCAGCTTGAGTAGTTCCCTGCGCTGGTCGGCGAATTCCTTGCGTCCGTGCATGACGCGGTGATTGTTGAAGACCAGCACGTCGCCCGGCTGGCACAAGAAGGTCACCGGCCGGGCGCGGTCCACGAGCGTCCGCAGGCGGACGGCGACAGCGTGATCGTCGGGTTCCGGTGGCTGGGTGAAGATCAGGTTGCCCGAGCGCCAGGAAACCGCCGGTCCCCACCACGGCTGCCTGAAGCCCATCGGCAGCGGCGTGTCGAAGCAGCGCGCGAACAGGTCAGGGTCGGTCCGCTCGAGTTCGTCGAGCACCTGCCAGGAGTCAAGCAGCAGGCTCTCGCCTCCCGATTCGGCTGCCCGCACGCTCACCATCACCTGAATGTGCGCGGGTATCCACAAGCCGCCGGCATCCGTATGCAGCAGCGCCTCGACATTGCTGCTCGTGTACGACGCGACGCCGGCGCTGAACTTGACTGGCATGACCTGGATCCGCGTGAGCGGCACCCCGAGCAGCGCCTGCCCGAAGGCCCAGGCGTCCTCCCGGTAGGCGGCCGCCGCCGCCGGCCAGTGAATCAGGCTGTACCCGGCCCGGCTGAGCTCGCCCATCACGCGGGCCGGGCCGGTCGCCTCATCCCAGGTCCACGGTTGCGGTGCGATCATCGTCCATCCTCCTGGTCTTGAGCGGTCACGCTCAGGCGGGTCAGCCGCCTTTGAAGCACGAAGATCCCGAGCGCGGCCGGCAACGCCAGCACCAGCAGCGTGCGGTAAGGGCTGAAGACGGCTTGCGCACACGCCGCCTGCTGCGCTCCGCATCCGATGGCCGCGATTAGCCAGCCAGCAAGCAGGAACGACAGCTGCCCCGCGGACGACCCGACAATGTCCTGCAAGGCAAAGGCGGTGGTCGCCAGCTTGGCCGGGATAAGGTCCTGCGTCGCGGTCAGGTAGGCCAGGCCGAGGCCAGACACCGCGGTCGCGGAGACGATGCCGATCAGCAGCACGAGCGGCCAGCCGAGCAGTGTTCCGCCAGCAGGGCTCCTGACCGCCAGCCATAGCAAGCTGGCCCCGCCGGCCGCGACCGCCGTCCACATCTGGACCCGGCTGGCGCCGTACCTGTCGATCGCCGGCCCCCAGGCCCGCAACGCGAGAACGGCCACGATCGTGCGGACGGCGATCAGCCTGCTGATCACCGCCGGCGAGAGCCTGATTACCTCAAGCAGGTAGGTGCTCAGCAGCGGCGCGGTCAGAAGCTGACTGAGCAGCAGTACGCCGAGCATCGTCCGTGCGGGCTTGTGCCTTGCCAGCACGCGCAGGTCGGCGCCGAACCGCGTCCTTTCTTCCGCCTGACCAGAAGGCCGGCGGTCAGGTATCCGCCCGAACAGCCAGCAGGCCAGCAGCACGAAGCCGACGAGGAGGCCGAGCAGCAGGTTGTAGCCGGCGTAGCTGACCCGGCTGCCGAACACGAGGCTGACGCTGAGCAGCACGACCGCCGAGACGGACTGCGTGGTCAGCCGCATCCGGCCGAGGAACCGGCCGCGCAGCGGCGGCTTGACCAGGTCCTGCATCCAGGCCCACCACACGATCGCCCAGCTACACGAGATCGCGATCTCCACCGCCAGAACGACGGCGACAAACAATGCGAAGCCGGCCGTCCTGTTCACGCCGAGCAGCGGCTTAACCCAGGGGAACACCAGCAGGCAGGCGAGGACAGCACCGTAGCCCCAGCGCATGACGAGTCGTGGTGAGTGGTGGCGGACCCGGCTGGCGGCCCAGAGCTGGACGGGGATGCTGATGACCAGCGACCCGAGCGCGAAACCAACCTGCCGTGGCGACAGGCCGAGCACCTGGGCGGCGTAGAGCTGAAGCAAGTCCGCGCTGAGGCCGCCGGTCGCGATGCTCAGCAGCACGATACCGCTGTTCGCGACGATCGCCTTGACCTGGGCGGACCTGGGCACTGAGCTTGCCGCTGACTCGTCGGCGACGGCGGCGGGTACGCTCACCGGAACCCGGCCAGTTCGCCGGCCTTGACGCCGGCCAGGTCGCACAGGAACGCGAGAGCCTGGGCGAGTTCATGGCCGACCGCGCGGCCGCTCGGTCCGGTGTGGCCGCCCTCGGTTAGCCGGACGAGCACCGGGCGCCCGCTCGTCGAGGCCTGACGCACCTGCTCGGCCCAGCGGACCACGTCCTGCCAGGACACCCGCGGATCGTCGGTGGTCACGGTCGCCCAGATACCCGGATAGGGCTGGCGGCGGACGTTCGCCGCGGGCGAGTAGCCGCGGATTACCCGCACGTCCGCTGGCTCGGACGGGTCGCCCCACTCGGCGCACTCACCGGCGATCAGCGAGCCGTCAGCGGTCTTCAGGCCTCCCATGACGTCGACCAGCGGAGCGTGCAGCGCGACCCCGGCGAACAGGCCGGGACACTCGTTCATCGCGGCGCCGAACAGGACGCCTGCCGCGCTGAACCCGCGCCCGGTCAGCCGGTCAGCGGCGACCAGCCCGCACTCGCTCAGGTGCCGCGCACAGGCGATCAAGTCGGCGATCCCATTGGGCTTGTTCACGCCCCGTCCGGCCTGATGCCAGCCGGGCCCGTAGGCACCGCCGCCGCGCACGCAGCCGATCGCGAACACGAAGCCCAGGTCGAGCAGCACCTGGCGGAACGGCAGGAACTCGAAGCCCACGTCCAGTCCGTACGCTCCGTAGGCGACGAGCAACCCGGGTGCGGTGCCATCGGCCGCGTGGTCGCGTCGGCGCAGCACCGCGAGAGGCACCAGCGTGCCGTCCGCTGACCGCGCTTCCAGGCGCTCCTCGACGTAGTCGCCCTGCCGGTAACCCTGCGGCGCGTCCGACTGCGAGAAACTGCTGCGGCCATCACTCAGCCGGAACTCGCCGAACGTCCTCGGCGTGGCCAGCGAGGTATAGCAGTAGCGGTAGCTGGCGGCCCCCGCTTCCGGATTTGCGGCCAGCATAAGCTCAGCGGGCGCCGCCGGCGGTTCGATGGTCCTCGCCTCGCCCGTCCGCAGGTCGATGACCCGCAGCTCACTGGCCAGGCCCAGGCTGATCCGGGCGATCAGGTAGTGCCTGACCGCGTCGATCTCTTCGATACGGGCCTTGTCATCTGGTGCCAGCACGACGCGAGGCGCGGCCGGGTGGCCGGGCCGGACGGCGACGACCTGGCCGCGGTCGGCCCGCTCGGTCAGCACCAGGACTTCCTGGCCATCGGCGTGCACCGGGTAGCTGTTCCCGCCGCCCCAGTTACCGGGAAGCAGCGGCTCAAGCCGGGCTGGCCTGGCGGCGGGTGCGGCCCAGACGACGGTGTCGTCCGGGCCGATCGACGTAACAAATAGCCAGCGGGTGCTCTTGGACAGTGCCACGTCCAGTTCACGGTCCTCGTCCGGCTCGGAAAGCACCAGCTCGTCAGTGCCTGATGGCAGATCGAGCCACCGGACCGAAGCGGGGCGGCCAAGGTGGTCGAGCTCGGGGTAGCACAGACCGCGGCTATCTGTTGCCCACGCGACCGCCCGGCCCGCGCCGGCCCTGACCGCGAGTTCCTCGCCGGTACCGATGTCCCTCACGTGCAGCCGGTACCGCTCGCCGCCGGTACGGTCAGCGGTGTACGCGACGAGCCGGGCGTCGGGGCTGACCAGGAAGCAGCCGAGCGCGAAATAGCCGTCCCCGGCGATCTCGTTCTCGTCAAGCACGACCTGCCTGGTGCCGTCCTGCACCCAGCGCACGTGCACCGCGTACTGGCCGGCTGAGGTGTCGCGGCCGTAGCTGAACCGGCCGAGCCTGACCGGCAGGGGGCCCGAGCGCGACCGGCTGCCGACCTCGTGCAGGTGCTGGTTCATCCAGTCGAGCAGCGCGCGCCGTTGCGCCCAGTAGGCATCGACGTCGCCCCTGGTCATGACCGGCCGGCCAGGTATTCGCGCTCGACCCATCGGTACAAGCCCGCGTCCACCTCGTTAAGCTCAGCAAACGCCGCGATGGCACGGGCGGGGAGCACGCTCGCGTCACTGCGGTCGCTGGCGTTCAGCCTGGGCAGGTCGGCCGGCGCCGGTGCCGCCCAGCCGAACCTGCGGCCAAGTTCGGCGAGAAAATCAGGCAGCCGCCGCACGGTGCCGATCAGCTCGTACCGCGTGCGGATGAGTTCCTTGGCTTCCTCAAGGTCGTCCGCGCCGAGCACCAAGCTGGTCGACCCGAGCAGGCACCGCGTCTGGTCATTCGAGTACTGGATCAGTCCGCCCGCCTCGACCGCTGCTCGTACGTCGAAGTCGTAAGACTCAAGCGTGTCCCACATCGCGCTTCGCGGGCGGTGCTTGTAGGCGAAGTACCAGTAGGAGGTGAGCCGGTCGACGGGTTCGCGCACGAGCGCCAGGTACCTGACCGGCCTGGTGAGGTAGCGGTGGATGCCGTAGGGCAGGTCGGCGGTGACGTACTCGAGCAGCTCCGCGTTGTCGACGATGAGCTCGCGGAGCTGCCCGATCGAGTGGTCCTCGCTGTCGAAGGTCTTCGGAACGCCGTTCTGGTCGAGTCGTCCGTGCACCATCTCGTCGATGAACTCGCCCTGACCGCGATTGCGCCAGAGCATTTCCCGCATCGTGTTCCCCGCGTTCTTGAAGATGTGCAGGTAATAGGTCAGGGGCCCTCCGGGCAGGCAAGCCTCGGGCAGGGTCGTCACGACGCCTGCTCTTCCTCGTCGCCGTAGTCGATGTCAAGCAGTTCCTCGTGGAAGCTGTCGACGTAGTAGCGCCTGGTACGCTCGCCGGCCTCGTGCAGCCGCCGCTCGTCTTCTGGCCCGGCCATTCCCATGTAAGGGTTGTGGTGCACGTAACGTCCGAAGATCGCCGCGCAGTCGCGCATGTAAGCCTCGCTGTCCAGGATGTGAGCGTGCCAGAACTCGTCCATGGCGAAGGTCGGCGACAAGATCTCACCGTCGTGCTTGCGGCACAGGTAAAGCCAGCGCCGGTATTCGCGGTCGCAGAACTCGATCTTCTCCGGTATCCACGGCTCGCCGAAATCCGGGTCGGCGAGCTTTTCCCGCATCGTAGCGAAATCGATGGAGCAGATGTATTGCCACGCCTCGCCGAGATCGCCGATCGGCTCAGCCGAGAGCAGGTTTTCGGTCACCGAGTCGCGCATTTAACCTCCCGCTCCAGACCCGGCGCAGTCGCGCCGGGTCTGGGTCACTGTCGGGCTAGGCCGGGGAAATGCCGCAGCGCGCCGCTGTCTTGCGCGCTGAGAGGCGCAGCTTCGGACGTACGTCGTCCTTCGGCGCCTTGTCGTCTGCGATCTCTTCGACGACGGGCTGTGCGGGCTGGTCACTCATGCGTGGCACCTCCCTCCCGGCGACGGTTTAACGGTGGCCGCGTGCCGCCATTCGCATCGTGACAGCGCCGCACTGATCAGGCACGACCCGCGTTTAGCTGACTTGACTAACCGGAATGTCAGGGCAGGATGCCGTCTTCACGTACCCGCTCAGCGAGCTCAAGCTTGGTGTGGGTCGGCCGGCCAACCGCGCCGTACTTGAGCTTTACCCGGTCCAGGTACTCCTTCGCGGTGCCCGGCGCGATCCCGAGCTTGCGGGCCGCGCATTGCAGCGTCAGGCCGGAAGCGTAGGCGAGCAGTATCGCGCGTTCCTGTCCTGACAGCTCCGGCCGGTCCGGATGAGTGTCCCTGGTCAGCGCGAAGGCCGCCTCAGGTGACAGCACCGTGCCGCCGGCCGCTACTTCCCTGATCGCGTCGGCGAGCGCGGCCAGGTCGTTGGTTTTCGTGAGGTAGCCCTTAGCGCCGGCCATGAATGCGCCCGCCACGTAATCGCGGAAGTCGAAGGAGCTGACGACCAGCACGCGGCAGCGGGCCGCGATGAGACGGCCAACGTTCGCGACCGGGTCGGACTGGTCCCGCAGTCTCATGTCGAGCAGCACGACCGAGGCGAGCCGTCCGGCCCGGCCAGCAGTTCATCTATGGTCCCCACCGCAGCGATCAGCCGCAGGTCGGGAACCCCAGAGAGCCAAGACTCGAATCCGCCGAGCAGCATGTGGTCGTCGTCAACGATGGCCAGGCTGACCGCTTCTCCCGCCGCCTGGCTCATCGCGGCCACCGCAGCTCAACCGACGTGCCGTGACCAGGAAGCGACGTAATGACCGCCGCCCCGCCGGCATCGAGCATCCGCTGCGAGATCGACTGGCTGATACCGAAACTCTGGTCGTTTCGGCCGGGCTCGAAGCCAGCTCCCTGATCAGCGACCGTGACCGTCACCACCCCCGCGTCACCGACGACCGTGACCCAAGCGCGAGAGCTTCCCGAGTGCAAGCGGACATTGTTCAGCGCCTCGCGCGCCGCTCCGATGATCGCGCTGACCGTGATCGCGGGAACGTCAGGCACGGCGTCGGTGTGATAGCGCACTCGCAACCCGAGGTCCTCAGCCTCGGCCACGAGCTCGAGCAGCGCGGCTTCCAGGCCCGCGTCCAGGTCGCCGTCGCTGAGCCCGCTATGGATCAGCCGCCTGAGATACCCGGCCTGTCGCGCGCACAGCTCCCTGACCTGGGGCGCACGGTAGTCGAGCCCGCCCCGGCTGATCGCGGTGAGCGTGGAGAGCACGGTGTCATGCAAGACGCCGTAGTGGGCGAGCCGGTCGTTGTATCTCGCGGTCAGCGCCGCCCGGCGGCTTTCCGCCGCGACCTGGGCCACGAAAGCGGCGTTGAGCTTCCGCTCGATGCCGCGCAGGAAGCGAGCGGCCAGGAACGCGATAGCGGCGAACCAGGCGAATTCCGAGGTGTTGCCGATCAGGTTGGTGATTGGCAGCGAATGCCACCCGGGCCAGAGCCCGTAAAGGAACGCCACGACCATCAGGGCGATCTCGGGCAGCAGGAGCCGGCCGCCAGCGGCACCGGCCACGAGTGCCGTGGACAGCCCGTAGGTGAAGCTCCAGTTGCCCCAGGTCAGGCGCTCGGAAAGGATGCACTGACGGGTACCGAAGGCGAGCAGGGCGGTCGCGATGAGAACGTCGATCCAGACGAGCTTGCGGTCGAATTTCTCTGACTGGTGAGCCGACCAGAACAAGTAGGCGCTCCAGGCGGTGGCGCCAGCCAGCAGCCAGGCCTGCGTCGTCACCCCCGCGTAGGCGCTGTCACCCTTGACGAGGATCACCGACAGGGCGGTGACCACGTAACTGGCGCGGATGCATCCGAATACATCGACCACCACGCGGCCCGCACGGAACGTCCCGGCGGTTGGCAATCCAGCCATCAATGCCTCACCCCTGGCCCGGATCATGATCGGGCCTGCCGTGGACGTCAAGATGCACTTGCTCGCCCGCTGCCGGTGCTAGGTGCCCTCCTGGCTCGCTGCTCTTGCACCGGCCCGCGAACACGCCAGGTCAGACGGCGACCGCTACGGCAGGTGCTCTCTCGGCAGAATTTCCAAAACCGATTTATCAGAACAATCCAATCTACATGGGGTTATGCTCCGTCCCTGTGGCGCAATCATCTTGTCATTACCGCAGGCATGTGCGGCATTCTCCTGAAGATCACGATTTAGCAAGGTGAATGCCCCCTATGTCGGCGCCGGCGTGAATCAGGCAAAAGGCCGGTCGGCCGCAACGATGTCCGGTCGATGCCGTGCCGGTCGGCCGGGCCCCGCAACGAAGCGGTTCTGATGTCGCTCCCGCGCAAGGCCGTTTAGCTTAAGTTGATCTTGACGGCCCCGGCTCGGATGGCTGGCCTGGCCTGGCGGGTGCGGGTGCGGGTGCCGTGCCGGCGGCGGCCCGGCGGGGCCACAGGCCTGCCGCAACCGCATTGATGTCCCATCGTTGCGGTTGGGGTGCCGGGCGGAACGACAACGATGCGACATGGGTGTGGCTCTTCCTGATGGAGGCCGGGTCAGCGGCGGGCGGCAGGCCCAGCGATGGCACAACGCGGCGGTTCCGAGCCGGGCGGCAGGCCCAGCGTTGTCCCTCTGCGGGGGTTATAGCACCTGCGGAGGGACAACGCTGGGCCTGCCCGGCAGCCTGAAGATCAACTCCAAGCCAACCGGCCCAGCTCCATCAGGAAGAGCCACACCCATGCGACATCGATGCGGTTCCCGCAGCTACGATGGCCCATCGTTGCGGTTCGCCGCCAGGCCCGAACAGCATCTGTGGGCCATCGTTGTCGTTCCGCCCGGCGCTACGGGCTTTTGTCCATCCGGCCCGCTCCGGCGGGGCACCGGCGCGGGGAGGCCAGCCCGCAGCCCATGATCAACTTAGGGACGGGCGGGAGCCGGATCGCTCGCTTGGGACGGGGTTAACGGGCAACTTGGTCCGCACAAGGCGCATACCGGACCAGCATGCAGGGACCGGGGAAACTAGCCTCCTTACGGGTGCTGGCGTGACCGGACCAGGAGCCTCCAATGCTCTTCGATTTCAGCAGGCGCTACCAGCGGACGAAATTCTGAATCAAATAGCGCGACTATCTCCCTGGACTCCGGCATTCGAATGCCGGACGACTCCAACATCATTCTCATGAAATTGAGGGGAGTCAGCTTGAACGACTCCGACTCCCGGAGCACGCTGAGAACATCCGTGAGAGTAGAACCGCTATCGATCATGGCCCTGATTCGCCTCACTAGCGTCTCCATGCCGCTATCCTGCTGGCCTGGTGAACAGGGCTTGAACATCGGTATAGGCTCCCGGTTCGCCCGACAGGCTGGTGATGCTTACGTCCGTGAAGCCGAATCGCGCCGCCATCTTGCCGGTAAAGGTGCTGGCCGCCGCCTCTTCCGGACTCATGCCAGACCGGACCAGATCATTGAAGGTATTCAGGTTGCTAGGCATAGCGCGAATCCACTTGCCCGCTATCGCATTGATGTTGTCGTACCAAAGTTATTTACGGCGTCCATGAACATCTGCCCGCCACTTGGTGTGGTTGGCCCCTTCTCGATAGCCAGCGAAAGCACGCCATCCTTATCCAGCGTGGCCATCACTCCGCCTTCGGAGCCGCCGTAGAACTCATTGTACTCGCCGCAGTTGTGAACGAGTCCCACATCCAGCCGTCATGCGCGGCCGGGACCGACCCGCCGACCACGACCGCCGACTGGCCATCAGGAGTCTTGAGCTGCATGCCCGGTTTGAGGTGGTCTGCCGAAATCCAGCCATAGTCCAGGTAAGGTTCCCAGAACAGGTGGTTCGACGTGGTGCGGATGACCGCAGCGACGAACTGCTGCAGTCTGTTCGGGTGAAGTAGACACTCAAGTCCGCAACCAACCGATAGCACATGCGGCATGACTGAAGAGATTGACACTCAAATTGACACTCGCCGGGCTTCAGACCACCCGAACCAACTCGGTGATCATGCCTCTGACCTGCGGAGCCCCCTTACGGAATCGAACCGTAGACCTTCTCCTTACCATAGGCTCCCGGACAGTTCCATAGCCACAGGTGACAGCCCTGAACAGCCAGAACACAAGCGTACGCGCGCACTCGCAGTCACCTGACTGGCGCTCGCTAGCGCCGTTTGACACTCAATCTGACACTCAGATAGGTCTTGCCGTTGCGCATCCAGTGACGCACGGGCGGGAGCCAAGCCCCCGACGACGAGAACATGAGGCCGCAGGCATAGCGGGCGTCGAGCAGGCTGACTCCGTAGCCGACGGCGGCAAACTGGACGCGGCAAGTGGCCCGCCAGCTGACGCCTGGGATTGATCACGGGTCGGTCCTGTCAGCGGCGGCAGCGGTCAGGGCAGCAGGGTGAACGCGGGGACGTGGCGGGGGCGGACGACGGCGAAGTCGCGGTGGTTGAGCGTCGCCAAGGTGGTGAGATTGAGCCGTTCAGCGACGGCGATCAGCGACGCGTCGATGAGATCGAGCCTCAGGCTGGCGTACTGCTCGGCCATCTCGGCGCAACGCTGCCAGTCTTCGCTGGTCAGGTCGGCCGGGGTCAGCTGGCCGCTGGTGATCAGCCGCAGGAACGCGGCCTGCGCGGCGGTACCGAGCGGTCCAGGATCAGCCACGATGTCTCGGCGATCACCGGAACCGGGGCGGCAAGCTGGCCGCGATGGGCGCGCAGGACAGCGGCGCACTGCTCATGCGGCCCCGAGCGGCGATCTGCCGCAGCGAGCCAGATATTGGTGTCGGCCAGCAGCACGGCGATGTTCCCGGCTGATCAGGTGGCCCGGCGGGCAGCGGCCTCGGCCCGCAGCTGCTGGCTGTCCCGGGCGGCCCAGCCGGCATCCCCGGAGTCGGCCGCGCCAATGAACGCCTCCACAGGGTCGGCTGACAAGGCTGCTGGCAGCCGCTCGGCGAGCAGGTCAGCCGCGACCTGCTCCGGGCTCAAGCCCCGGCGGGCAGCCTCGGCTTCCAGCACCGCAGCAAGATCATCATTGAGCTGAACGGTCATCGTCATAACACCAGGGTAGGCCCCGGAGGGCGTATTTCCCTACTGGCTCACGGGAGCGCGCTGCCCGGCCCGGGATCGGGCCCGGTGTTTATTCGCCGGTGCGGCGGCGCAGTTCAGCGCCTTATGGGCGGCGTCCAGCGCCAGGTGCATCCGGCCGACGGAGACCACGGCGGTGTCCGGGCGGGCCGGCCATTTCCCGCCGCCAGTCTTCGGGCAGGCCGGTCCAGCGTTCCTGGCTTTCGGCTACGTCGCGGCGGGCTGCCGTGACCTGGTCCAACGCGTGCGGGAGACTGCCCGATGCCGCGATCTGGCGTATCCGTGAGCCGGCGACCCACACGTTCTGGCGGAGCGCGTTCTCCACCACGACCCCGGCGTACGCCGGGGCGTGCCCGGCCTTCGGGGCTGCTTCGATCAGGTCAGCGACCAGGACCCCGTCCCGCGCGATCTCTGCGGGCAGGTCCGGGTCCTTGCGCAGCTCGGCGCAGACCCCGGTCAGGTCGGCTGGCCGGCCCGCGCGCCGGGCGCGGCCGATCGCGCCGAGCACCTGGCCATGCCAGGGCCGCAGGAAGTCACCGGCCCGCACGCCGCCGAGCACCTCGCCCCGGGCGCCGGGGTCGAGCAGCATCGCGCCGAGCAGTGCGCGTTCTGCGGCGATCCTGGGATTCTCCGTCATGGCCGGCCTCCCGCGACGAGCTCTCACCTGACATATTCCAGTCATCTTATTTATATCAGATGTAGGAGATTGTCAAATGGTCCTGGCGGGGCAAGCTGCTGCTAGCGGCCGGGGTAGGTGATGTCGTAGCCGAACGTGGCGCCGTCGCTGCGGCGGACCTGGTGGACCACGATGACCGGGACGCCTCCGACGGTCCAGCCGGTGCGGGCGAGCTCGAGGACGACGGAGACCTGGGGCAGGTCGAGCAGCCGGCGTTCCTCGACCGCGGCCACCCTAGGCCGGAGCTCGTCGTGGTGGCGCTTCAGCCGGGAACCTATCCCGGCGAGCACATCGAACGCGGACGCGGGCGCAGGGGATGCGAGCGGGGTGTCACGGACCAGGTCGTAAGGGAAATACTCATCCGACAGGCTGTCGGTCACCGGCGGGGCGTCGCTGCCCGGCCGGGTAGTGGAACGGACCGCGCGGCGGACCAGCACCCGCTCGCCGGCGGCGAGCCCGAGCCGCTCCCCCAGCGGCCGGCCGCCTACGATCGCGGCAGCGTCCTCGATCGCGATCGTGACGTCCTGAACCGGGACCAGCCCGGCTGCCTCCGCGTCGGCGGCCCACCCGTCGAGAAGTTCGCCGCTGGCCTTGCGGGCGCTCGCGCCGGGGTTCATCCGCCAGGTCATGACGTTCTGCCGCCGGACGTAGAACCCGCGCTTGGGCACCGGCTCGATCAGGCCCTCTTCGATCAGGACCCGGTACGCGCCCCGCACCGTCAGGTTCGCCACCCCGGTCTTCGCCATCAGGTCCAGGGTCGACGGCATCCGGTCTCCCGGCTTGTACTGGCCGGAGATGATGCCCTGCCGCAACTCGTCCGCGAGACGCTCGTAGACGTCCCTGCGCTCGGGCACGCCGCCGGGACCGCCCGCCGCCCGCGACCTCGGTGACACGGCCGTCCCTCCCCTGCCTCTGTTGCCTTGGCTACACCAGTTTGACAGAACAACTCCCTTCCCGGCCAGCTGCGGCGAGAACCCGGCTCTCTCCGGATATCCACAGCCGGCTTTGACGCACACCTCAGTTATCTGATTTAAATATGCTGACGATGTTAGCGGCAGAAGGAGGCATCATGGGGATCCCTACTCCGGCGTTGCTAGTAGCCTCAGAAGGCGGGCTGCTGACATTCCTGCGCCAGGACTTCGACCGGCTGGTGGAGCAAAGCGACCCGGTTGGGCTGGATCAGCAGGGTGGGTGACCCGGTGGCCGTCCGGGTCCGCTTCCAGTGATGGTCAGGGGTCGTCATCGTTGCGGCTGCGGGAGTAGGTGCGGGATGTCGGTAGCGAGTGAGTTTGAGCGCGCTGAGCAGGTCGTTTCTGATGTAGAGCTGCTAGGTGAGATGGCCGCCGGGAGGCTGGACGAGGACGGGGTTAGGGAGGCGGCGGGGGTGCTGCTTGAGCACCGGCGCAGTGAGCTTCCTGGCGTGTCGGTAGCTGTCGCTAGCCTTCTGCTGGGGGTCTCGCGGACTACGGTCGAGGCCTGGCGCCGAGATGGCGTGCTGGTTCCCGCGCTGTCGCGGCGTCGGCGGCATGAGGTGACCATGGAGAGCCTGGTTCGGGTGCGTGGCCTGGTGGAGGAATTGCGGCGGCTGGACAGGTTGCGTGACTTGCGGGATTACGTCTGGTGGTCGGGCCAGGACAGCGCGGATTATGCCGACGGGAAGCTGGCAGAGGCGCTGGCGGAGTTGCGGGAGGGTGAGCTGGGCGGGGAGCTGGCGCCGTCGGCCGAGGATTTGCGGTGGGCGCGCCGGGAACTGGCTGGCGGGAAGGAAAGCAGGGATTGAGCGTCATGGTGGTGCCCGACGCGGCTGGCGGAGCGGCAGATTGCCGGGCTGCGCGGCAGGCCGCGAGCGTCGTTCCTGTTAGCTGTTGATGACATCCGGCGCCAGGGCTGCGCCGCCGCAGGTGTCCGGCTGACAGGAGCCGATGTCTCCTCGATTTGTCGGCTGGACCTGTACGGGGCGTGGCGCTTGCTGTCAGTGTTCGAGTCGGCGGATCGGTGCGTTGTGCTCATGGTCGCTGAGCACACTAGGGAGGAGAATCCTTACCGGCTGATCTACGAGACTCTCGGCATCAGCGAGCCTGCGGGGCCGCGGACGAAGCCCTCGTGCTGTGATCCTGACGGCGAGCCTCCCGTCGACCCTGATCTGGCCCAGCGGCTTGAAGCCGGCCTCGCTGATCTGACCCGTGCCCTGCAGCGGCGGCGGCTTGAAGCGAAGCGCCACTAGATCGGCCGACGGCCCCTATCTGCGATCGGGTACCAAGATCGGCAGGCTGAGAAGCCGATGCGGCGACTGGATCCGATGACCATATAAGTTGGCCTACAGCAACGCGCAATGGCCGTGACCTGGCCCGGGATGCCGCTGGCAGCTACAGCGTGGGCGCCTGCATAGATGGTAAGGAGAAGGTCTACGGTTCGATTCCGTAAGGGGGCTCCACTTGGCCTCTGACCAGGTATTACGCTACTCCGTTTGGTGGCGAGAAGGCCTTGCTCGGTCGGTGATACTGGTCAGTGAAATGGTCTGCCTGTGTCGTCGGCGCGCAGTCGCTGAGCAGGGTATATGACTGTCAGAGTACAACTCTGCGGGCAGCTATAGCGTCGTAGAGCAGATAAGTTGGACTTAACTCGAAGATTGCTAACAGTTGCGGTGGTTGTCCGTGAACCGCTGAATAGCTACTATCAACTGGCTGCGAAGGGGTCGCTTCAGTCTTTGCCCAGCGGCTGGACGGGTTGTTCGGCGCGTGATTCCTCAGGCTGGTGAACTGTTAGCGACGGAGCGTACCGATGCTCGGATTGCATCGGCCCGTCGTCTATCGTCACTGAGGCGCTGACTGCCTTGCCGAGCGTGCGCCTGTGCGTGTGGGAGTGATTGTCGGTGTCTGTCAGTAGCCTTGGCGGATGTCATCTGGACGGATTGAGCAGCGCGGGTTGCTGCGCGGTGAGCGGCCGCCGGCCGGGACTACGCTGGTGATCCGGGGCGGTCGCGATACTTCCGAAAAGCTACGCGGGCATGCTGAGCGGACGGCTCGTGCGTGGGCGCTGGACGGACAGCCACTGCTGGGCATCTCGGTGTTCGCGGTGCTGGGGATGCCGCTGGAGGATCTGCTCCAGCGGCGGTTCGCGAACTTCAGGACGATCTACCTGCCGACGGCCGGTCGGCTCCGCGAGTGCGGCTTTGAGTTGCTGGCTACGGGGCAGCGGCCGCATTTCACCGTCCGGCTGCGTCGCGCCGATGACCGGGAACTTGAGGAACTGCTGGCCGCGCTGGGTCCTGCCCGGCCGAATCCCCAGTACGCTAGAAGCGCTGTCTTGGGAGTGGAGGGCTGAGGTGTACCAGGTAGATATAGCGGCAGACCTGAATGATGAAGATCAGACCGGTTATCTGTGGACGTTCCTGGACGAGGCCCGTGATCCTGCTCGGATTACGCCGGGAGCCCTGGTTGTGGCCGGTGATGAGGATGCCGCTGCGGTGTGCCAGGTGGTCGATCTTGTGCCCGGCGGTGATGGCGTCATTGTTCATTTGAGGCTGTTGCCGGGGCTGGTGGATGAGTATCGTGCCCTGGTTAACCGGGCGTTGGCCAGCTAGGAACCTTGCTGGGGTGTCTTTCCCTTTGCGCAAAGCCACAAAGCGAGTGCGATCGCTGAGGCTATCGATGCGCTTGAAGTCTTTCGACCAAGTCGGGGTCCGAGCCTGTCCTTCCCCAGCCAATCGACCAGTGCCACGGGGGGATACACGCGCTGAATTGCTCGCTCCCGCGGCTTGAGCATGTGGAGTCTCAAGGCTGCGGGCCGGTATGACCGGAGTATGAGCGAACGCAAGTCGCGGCTGACCATCACCGTCGACCCCCAGCTAGAAGCTTATGCTGAGCAGCTCGTCGAGACCGGGCAAGCCGCCTCGGTGTCGGCGGCGTTCAACGACGCGATGGCCGAGAAGGCTTACCGCGACCGGCACCGTCGCGGCCTGTGGAAATCCCGCAGCGATCAGGCTGACCCTGATCGCGTCGCCCGCATGATGGCGGCCGTCGACCGGCAGCTGGCCCAGTGACGGGACCGCCGGGAATTCCCCTGATCCTCGACGCCAGCGTCCTCACCGCCATCGCCCGCGGCGACGCCGACATCATCGGCCTCGTGCAGGCCTATGACAGCCGGGCCCAGCGCCTCGTCATTCCCGCCCTCGCGACAGTCGGCGCGTCCCTGGACGCCCGCAGCGAGGAGACTGACGACCTGCTCGCCGGACTGGAACTACTCGACCACGCCACTCCCGCGCCTCTGCGCGCAGCAGAGCAAGCCATCCGTCTTGCAACTGTGATCGCCCGCACCGGCCTGGACCCCTGGGACGCCCACACCGCCGCCGTGGCCGATGCCGCCGTCTGCCCCGTTCTCACGCTCGATGCGGCTAAATGGCAAGAACCGGCCGCGGCGCTCGACGCGCCCCTCCACATCATCGAGATCACCGATCCCGAAGACCCGGAGGACGGCAGTCAGCCTCCTTCGGACGCAGGCGACTGATGACCATATAAGTTGGCCTGCAGCAACACGGTGTGCCCGTGACCTGGCCTGCGATGCCGCTGCTGGCTACACCGTAGTGGCCGTTATAGATGGCAAGGAGAAGGTCTACGATTCGATTCCGTAAGGGGGCTCGAGTTTGGCCTCTGAGCAGGCGATACAGTGCTCACCTGCGTGTTGGGAAAGCTTAGCTGGACGTGGATCTGGATCAAGGACAGTATAAGATCGTTCGCGGTGAGGGTGCACTGACCAGCAGAGATAGGCGGGAAAGATCGAGCCTCTGCGGCAGCTACCGCGTTCTAGACCATATAAGTTCGGCACATTCAGAAGCACTCAGTTCGACGATCGTCGCCGACGAGTCGGTACTGTGGCGTGCCGGTTGCCCAGGCGCGGAGCTCGTAGCTTGGCTTCGGTCGGTGCAGCGATCGCTGGCGCCATGGCGGCGAAGGCGGTCATCTGCTGCGCCTGGATGGCATTTAGATTTGTGTCTGTGATCACCAGATGGGCGGCCCATTGAGCGGTGACGACCCGACCGCGGTATGGCTCCAGTGCCTTGACACCCCGCCGCGCGTTGTCGATGAGGTTCAGGTTCGCCCGGATGAAGTCCGGGACTGCTTAAACCTGCTCAGCAAGGTAGTCATCGACTGGAAACGAGATCGTCGTGGGCAAGGAGCCTACGGGGCGCCCCGAGCATAAGTAGGCCTCGGAGATCGTCGCCCGCACGCTCCAGCGCGGGTGCTCTTGGCCTCCAGGTCATCGGCAACGCGGTTGTCGATGACACCGGTCCTCTTGAGCCGACGCCGGGCGGCAGGATGTCTTGATGCTGGACATTTAGGGTATGGTTTTGTTCAGTAGCGGAGGTGCGGGATGTCGGTGGCGAGCGAATTTGAGCGCGCTGAGCAGATTGTCGCTGATGTGGAACTGCTGGGCGAGATGGCGGCGGGGAGGCTGGACGAGGAGGGGGAGCGAACATCCTCATCGACGTCCGGCCCCGGCGCCCCGACGACGTCTACCTGTCCGACTTCGGGCTCAGCAAGATGACCACCGCCTCGGGCAGCCTCACCAGCACCGGCCAGTTCATGGGCACCCTAGACTACGTCGCCCCGGAGCAAATCGAAGGCAAGAACGTCGACGGCCGGACCGACCAGTACGCCCTCGCCTGCACCGCCTACAAACTCCTGACGGGCCAGCCGCCATTCCGCCGCAACGACCCCACCGCCATCATGTACGCCCAGCTCACCCAGCCCCCGCCTTCGCTCACGTCACTGCGCCCCGACCTGACGACCGCCGTCGATCACGTCTTCGCTACCGCGCTTGCCAAGTCGCCCTTCAACCGGTACCCGACCTGCACCGACTTCGCCGAGTCCCTCCGCTCAGCCACCGGCTTGACTGCCTACCAGTCCGACGCTCCCGGTACCCCCCAGCCGCACCCGCCAACGCAAATCGCCTGACGCATCGCCGCTAGCCGACGTCTGCTGCTTCTGCCCGCGCAAGCGCGCCGACGCCGGACGACACCTCCTGACCAGGCTCAGCAAGGAAGCCGCCTACAAGCTCGGCCACCGCGAACGCAGGCTGCACCTCGCCGAACTCGGCGGCTTCCCGCTCACCGTCACCGTCAGCCGGCCCATCGACGACGTCGCCCTCCGGCTCGCCTTCCAAGGCGCACCGACCGCCGAGATCACCCTCGACACCGGCGACCTCGCCGAACTAGAACCCGCCGGCATCATCTACCGGCTGGAAAATCGCCTGACCCGACTGGAAGCCAGCAAAGCCCAGGCCATCGCCGACACTGACCACGCCCGCACCGAAATCGACCACGCCACCGCCAGCCTCGGCAAGCCCTTTCCCCAGGCCACCCAGCTAGCCACCGTCAGAACCCGCGTCCGTGACATCGACGAACGGCTACAAGCCGCCGCCGTGCAACGCTCTGCCGAGCCGGACGGCAAGGCGAACAATGAGCCGACGACCACGCGATCCGGATCGGCTGCTGCCGGTCGCGAAGCGGACGAACGAGAGCCCGCCTAGGCCCGCCCAGCAGGAACTGACCATCACTGTTCCTTCATCTAATTTAAATAAGATGTATTATCGAGGGACTGGCCCGCCTCTCGCCCGGAGTTCTCGATCATGGCCCGCAGCACTAGACCAGAGTTACAGCCCCCAGAAGGCGACCCGAACGAAAAGCTCACCGTCGACGAACTCTGCGCGGAGCTGAAGGTGTCTCGCTCGACCTTCTACGAGTGGCGGCAGAAGCGCCGGGCACCGCGCTGCATCCGCCTGCCCAACGGCGACCTGCGCGTGCGCCGCCGCGACCTCGATGCCTGGCTCGCCACGCAGAAGGTTGCGTGACCAGCCCTGCGGCCGATGGCTCCAAGCGGCTCCTGACGTACGACGTCCGGATCTGGAAGATGCGAGCAGTCACGGGCGCCAAAGGCAACTCCTACCAGGTCCGGTGGAAGGTCGCCGGCAAGGTCTGGTACGAAACGTTCGGTACCAAGGCCCTCGGCGACAGCTACGAATCCAAGCTCAGGGTCGCCGCCCGCGAAGGCGAGGCCTTCGACGTCGAACGCGGCCTGCCGCTCTCGCTCGTTCCCGACCAGCCAGAAGAAGAAAACCCGGTCGCGACCTGGTATGAGTTCGCGTGCAGCTACATGCACATGAAATGGGCCGAAGTCGCGCCGAACTCCCGCCGTTCCATCGCCGACGCCCTCGCTACCGCGACAACCGCGCTGATGACAACGGACCGCAGCGCACCGAAGCCAGCCCAGCTCAGGAAAGCCCTGTACGGCTGGGCTTTCAACGCCAAGCTCCGCGAGACAGCCCCGCCCGCTCACCTGGCCAGGACCGTCGCCTGGATCGAGCAGAACACGGTCCCGATCACCGACCTGGCCGAGCCCGACACCTTGCACCGCGTGCTCAACCAGCTCACCCGCAAGCAAGACGGCAAGCCAGCCGCCGCGACCGTCGTAGCCCGCAAGCGCGCGGTCCTCCACAACCTCCTCGCCTACGCCGTCGACAAGAAAACCTACGCCATCAACCCAATGGCCACCACCCGCTGGAAATCCCCCAAGATCGCCGACACCATCGACCGCCGCCGCGTCGTCAACCCCACCCAGGCACAAGCCCTCCTCGACGCCGTCGCCGCCCAAGGCCCCATGGGCAAGCACCTCGAAGCCTTCTTCGGCTGCATCTACCACGCAGGCCTGCGCCCCGCCGAAGCCGTCGTACTCAACGAAACCCACATCGAGCTACCTGCCAAGGAAACCGGCAGGGGCTGGTTCTACCTCGAAGGATCAGCACCTTCGACCGGTGGTGCCTGGAACGACACCGGTGAGCGCCGGGAGCAGCGACACCTCAAACACCGGGCCGTCAACGAGGTCCGCACCGTCCCGATCTCACCAACCCTCGGCCGCCTGCTCCGCAAGCACATCGCCGAACACAGCACTGCGCCTGACGGCCGCCTGTTCCGAGCCGAAAGCGGCGACCTCGTCTCCGACTCAGTCGTCAGCCGTACCTGGGACAAGGCTCGCCACGCAGCACTCACCCCGGCCGAAGCCAAGTCACCGCTGGCCGAGCGGCCCTATGACCTGCGCCACGCCCGCCTGTCGACCTGGCTCAACGCAGGCGTCCACCCTCCGCAAGTAGCTGAATGGGCCGGCAACAGCGTCCCAGTCCTGCTCCGCGTCTACGCCAAATGCCCCACAGACTCCGAGCAATCCGCTCCGAAGCGGATCGAGCAAGCGGAACCTAACCTCAATCGTCAGGCCGAATGACAACATCCTTACTTGCCCAGCAATCAGAATCTCGGGCCTCTGCCGAGGTAACGCAGCCAGACAGGAGTCAGTTGAACATAGTCCGCAGCCACCATCCTGGTCAAAGATGAGAACTGGACTGGCCTTAGCTGGATATTAGTACTTCTTACGAACTGTTTCTTAGAAGTCTCTCGCCAACGACGCCAAGCGCCTTGATCCTCACGAGATAGAGGCGTCTCTTGGAAAAGGACTATCTGAACAGATGCAGGATCAAGACGGTCGCCTTCGATACGAAGCCGAACTTCCTCGACATCGGTAAAGCGCCCGGAATGCTCGCGCAGCGCATTCGCTTGATCGCGTCGTATCCAATCGTCCAGAGGTCTAATAAGATAGTCTTGGACAGCATCAGCATAGGCAGGCCGACGGATCCGCGTCGCAACCCGATCGGAGAAATTGAGCAAATCGTTCTCCGTTAGAAAACCGTCGATCGGCTTCCTATCTGCCAGCGATCCTTTCTCTAGAGGCAGAAATGTTCGGAGGTCAGCAGCATAAAAACGGCCAGCCACGGGTTGCTTAGTCAAATAGACATAGTCATTCCAGTGATGTTGGCGGATTTCATTGTCCTGACCGCCTTTGAGAACGTCGGCAAGATCGTAGACTGGCGCTATGGTCACGAACGGATTAGCCGGCCTGGCTTCACATATGTCACATGTCTGTGAAATGACAACTCCGAATGGCGGCCTTGCCGAATGGGGTAGCGAAAATATTTGCCAGTCGCGTGCGACGTTACCATTGTCTGCGGTGAATGGGAGCAACGGCTGCCTAGGATCGGCAGCCCAGAACATCGGTGGACTCTCCACGAGGTGCCCTTGATGCCAATGTTGAAGCGCCGACAGGACCTGTTCGGGCCAACTCGGGGGGAGTAGGTTATCAATTAGAATCATTAATCAGGTTCCGCGATATCTCCTGGATCCATGCGGTCGAGTTTTAGGCTTTGCCTCTCGACAGCGTGTGACTCAATGCTTCCTGCACCTACCCATGCAGGCCGCGGGGTTACCTTAGTCTCATAGGCTAGAGACACCAGTCGGTCGAATTCGCCGTTTCGCAGTAGCAACCGGCGCCTTGGGTCGTGTGCGAACCAGTGGCGGATGCCCTTTAGCGTCAGCGTTTCCTTTAGGTCTGCCGCAAGCTGATGCAACTCCCATAGACGTCCCTCACTTGAAGGACGCGGTCGGCGCGTTCCCGACCGCTTCCACTCTTGATACGTTCGCTTCTTAATGCCGACAGATTTAAGCACATCAGCCGCCGGCAGCCCGAACCAGTTCGAGATATCCTCAACCGCCTCCACCGCTATCGGTGTATTAATAGCCTTGCGTGAACTAAGCTTCGCGAGCGAGGCGAGTTTCCCGCTTGTCGTTTCCGGCAGGATCGGAAGATTTGACTCCCAAACTTCAATAGCATTCAAAACGGCACAGAAATTATTCGGAATTGCTTGTATTGTTGACGAAGAGAAGAGTGCGGCAGGCAGCCACATGCCGGCATAGTCGGCAAGAGAGACCTGAATCTCCGTAGCCAGATCTGGTGCCCATGCCATGGCAATGCGTGAAGTCATGTCAGCAAACTGGTGTATCAAACCACCCTGAAACGCGACTAGCACGTCACGTAGCACCGGATCACTGATATTAGTCGGAGATATCTGCGTCCTCTTCTGTTCCGCGTCCATCTCGTCTCTTGACAACCACGCAAAGTCGTAAATATTCGCGCCGGTGCCGCAAGTAAAATTCGCCGGGCTGCTTTCCATATACGCGATACTCATTCACTTCCCCCGCAACTCGGCGAGATACTCCGGAGTAATCGCCGCCTGAAATAGGGACAAAGCGGCATTATTTAGGTCATCTGTTATAGAAAGTATCTCTTCTCGATTAAAGGCGAGACTTGCTTCGCTGTATACGTCTATATCCAGTATATAGCTAACCGCGCCATGTACCGCTCCATCGACAAATGGCCCATGCCGTACTAGGGCCCGTCTGTGATCTGCCATCGAGAGTTCTACCTGCTGCTGGCTAGAGACAACATGGCTACCTAGAACAGGATCGCAGATAGGACCGAGCAGCGAGTCGACCACCCGCCCGCGCCAGCCAGCTGCCGTCTTCGTGCCCGCATCGACGAGTCTGTCCACATAACGAAGTCCAACCCTCTGACAGACCTGAGGCCGTACAACATCGCTAAACGCGGCCAGGGCGCCCGCGACAAGTGGGCGAAAGGTCTGATCCCAGCTGCGATAGCGAGTGGTCTGTATGCTAACCGCTCCTGGCAGGAAAGTAACGATAGCACCATCATTTGCAGTTAGCTGCCACCCCACCGTTCGCGTCTCTATGACCGGGGCCGATTGCGTCGTTGGGGTGATTTGCAAGCGTATGCCCTGCTGCTGAGTTTGGTCGATTCTGTCTGCCTTGAGTCCGGCAGCCACAGCAGCAGCTTGTAGCCTTAGCCCCTCGGCTGGACCAAGAGCTACATCATTGTCCCCAACCGCGCGAATCTCGCATATGACTACCTCAAGTGGCGGCCTGCCAAGGAGGCGCTTGTCCGGTTCTGTCAGGGCATCGGTGGTCGAGGACTGTGAGTTGGGCGGCATCGCGTTCCTCTCTACGCTCCTAACATGCACTTTAGCTGCACCTCAGTCAAGTGAGTCTGGTCAGTTCACAGCTGATACGTAGCTAGAGATCATCTCCGGCACGGCTACCTCGACGAGTTAGTCCTTACAGGAGCTTGGCTCAGATCGAGACTCTGAGCGCGCCGATCGAAGTGTGGCACTCAACCACGCCTCAACCGCGACCAGCCGCAAATCCTCGCCCACCGCCGTACACCACCGGACCGGAACGAGAACAGCCGCCCGCATACGCGCAGTTCAGAGGCTGTTTCACCAGGTGGTGGCAGGTGTTGGGTTCGAACCAACGTAGGCTGAGCCGACGGTTTTACAGTGCCATCGCCAACACTGAAGACGCACGGCGGCAGATCAACCACTCCACCGCCAACCCCGGCAAGCCTTCCCAGACCACTGAAACTTGCCACCGCCAGAACCCGCGTCCGCGACACCGACGATCAATTCCAGGCCGCTGCTGTGCCACCACCGCAACCAAGGGTTGAGGAGCGAGAATCGCTGGAAGCTGCGCGAGTGCGGAGGACCGCTGCCCCGAACGCGAGCCGGGTTGATCGTTCACCGAGACGATGCGCCAGACTCCCGGCCGGTAGCGACAGCTACCGCGAGCAGAACGGCGTAGCTTTCAGGGATCTCCGATGCCTCGGCAGCGGCGCGGACCTGGCCAGCGAGGTCGGCTCCGGCCCATGCTCGCGCGTACTCGCCGGCGGCAGATGCAAGCTGACTGTCTGTTCGCAGCGAGGCCATCAGGTCATCGGCCCAGTAGTCAAGGTACTGGCGGATCATCTCGCCGTCCTCGCCTGATTGCTCGCGCGGATCATCGATCCTCCTGGCGAACGACGATCCGTACTCCGGATCGTCGGCGATGATCTGCAAGGTGAGCCCGACCAGGACGCTCTGGAGCTTACGCACCTCGGCGTCGTGGTCGACAGGCACACCTGGCTGGTGAAGCTTGACGTAGCGGTCGATCGCCTCGTTCCACTCCGCTTCGTCCCGCGCGGTGGCGAAACTGCCGTCCGGAAGCGGCAGCAGGCCCTCGGTGTGCTGGTGGGCATAGATCCAGGCCGGCGAGACCCCGGCTGCCTCCAGCATGGCGACGCCGTTGTGCTCGGCATCCAGAAGGGATATCGGCCGTGGCTCGTCGGAGTCCGGATCGAAGAACACCGGATCGTCAGGCCCCATCGGCCGGCCGAACTTCTCCTCGAACTGGCGACGTTGATGCTCAAGCAGAGCGGCGCTTTCCGCACCCAGCCTGACCGACTTGCCCTGGCGGCTGACAACCTGACGGTGGCCGAACTCGAAAGCCAGGCTGATCAGAGCGGTCCCGGGCGAGCTGTGCCAGCCCCGGTCCCTGGGGCGAACCGGCTCGGTGAACTCGCCGAGGCCGAACAAGTGGCCCAGGGCGACGTCGACATCCATCTCGAGCTCGGCCGCCGCGAGCATGATGTCGGTCACCGGCACCAGCGGCGAGTCCTCTTCCAGCCCGAGCGCCCACGCGGCTGCACGGCCGCCGGCCTCGGTAAGGTCCTCGTCCTCGCGCGCGACCAGCACCGCGTACAAGGCGACAAGCAACATGACGGCGGACCCTCGAACGTCGATGCCAGCCTTGATGAAGAGCTGAAATCCTTCCCGCAGCGCGTCCACCGCAGTGCCGTTGCCAGGCAGGTCGACCTGACAGGATGCCCAGAACTCGGCGATCCGTTCGGCCGCATCCGGCAGCGGAACTGGAAGGACAACCTTGTCAGCGCCAACTCCGATGAAGCGCGAACTTTGAAGTGCCCGGTCGGGCAGCAGATCACGCGGCAACTGCTGCTGGTTCAGTCCTGCCGCCTCCAGCCGGCCCGCGAGCAGCAGCATCAGCTCGCCTTCGTCAACTGGCAGGTCATGCTCCTCGCTGGCGGCCAGCGTCTCAGCTACGAAATCCTCGATCCCTGGCCAGTGCGGAGTTGGCCTCATCATCCGGAGCCAGGCCGAGCACGCGTTCGCGAACTCGAAAGAGTCGCGGAACTTCCCCGGCCAGGTAGTTCCAAGGAAGAGCGTCTCCAGCGGATCAAGCTCGCCGTACCAGTCGGGCGCGTCATCGGTGTGCGGCGCCATCGCCAGCGCGCAGTATCCGACGGCGTAGGCACTGGCCAGGCTGACCTTGCCGGGCCTGCTCATGCGGAACAGCCGCTCCAGCGCGCTATCGGCCTCAGCCCTCAGGTCAGCAGGCTGCGGCAGGCTCGCCTGAGGTCGCGAACGAGCCGCAGGTATGGCGTGCTGTCCGCGATCTCGCTTTCGCCGACTGGCCTTGCCCACAGCGAACTCCTCACGCTCGACACACCCGAGCCTAGTGCGCCCGGCAGACGCTCACGCCGCATGTGACCGTAGTCAAGACTGTGATATCTTATTTAAATAAGATGTGTATTCGGGAGCGCAGTCATGACAGCAGCCGACATGAGCGGGCTTAACCTCCCGCAGATCTTCACGCCCGTCCAGGCCGCCGAGATCCTGCGCGAACTCGGCCTGGCCGAAATGACCGACACCGCACTGCTCACCCGCGCCTACCGACGTCAGGTGCCTTTCCCCTTAAACGGCCGTCGCGTCCGGTTCACGGCCAGCGACCTCCGCGAGATCGTCGAGGCCCACTCCGTCCGCCCGCAGGAACCAGGAGATCCGAGTACTCGCCCCGGAAGCCCCCGCGAGCAACCCGCCGACCAACGCCACGCCTGCCCCGCCGAGCTGGCGCACGCCGACCAGGCATCTCATCGCCACCAACGAAGGAATCTCAATGACGCTACGCCGACCCAAGCCCTGGCCGGAGGCCAACCGCCAGGACCGCACCCGCTACGTCTGGCGCTTCGAAGGCACCCGCTACTGGACCGTCTTCTACGACGACCCGGAACAAGCCAGAGCCGATGCGACTACTCAGATCACCGAGCAACTCAAAGGCACCTGGCGCGACCGCACCGGCCCGAGGATGCTGCTCGAAGAATGGATCGACGTCTGGGTGACCATGCTCGGCGACATCGAGCCCACCACGAAGAACAAGTACAAGTACTTCGTAGAAACCCACATTCTTCCCGAGTTCCAGGGCCGCCAACTCGGCTCCCTCACCTTCGAGGAAATCGAGAAGTGGGAGCAGGCCATCCCTACCCGGATCAGCGCCCGCGGCCGCCCCTACGCCCGCTCGGCCGGCAGTAACGCCCGATCCCTCATCATCACGATCCTCGGCGACGCCGTCCACGCCAAGAAGACTAGAGTCCAACCCCGCCGAACGCCGCAAAGGCCGCCGAGGCCGAGTACGTGCCAAGGGCCGCGCCCCGTCCACCAGCGCCGCCCAGCAGTCCACCTCGAACGTCATCACCCCGTTCCAGGCCCTCTGCCTCGCCGAACGCTGTGCCCTACTCTCCGGCCGCGACATCGACTTCGTAATGAACATCTTCGCCACCTGGACCGACGTCCGCTGGGGCGAACTCCTCGCCGTCGAAGGCTGGCCCGGCAAAGACTCACCCCTCCAGCTCGACAACCCCGACGGCATCGCCACCTACGCCGTCGACTGGCAACTCCGCGAGATCGGCGGCGTCGTCCGCAAATCCCCGCCCAAAGACGGCTCCTACCGGGTACTCGACCTCCCGCCGTTCCTCGCCGACCTCATGCGCTGGGCCATGAACAATCGCCAGCCCACATGCGCATGCCAACTCATCGACGGCCACTCCACCTGCAAGGGCGACGACCCCACGCCCGCCAACTACCTGTTCCTCGGTTCCAAGAACGGCCATCCCCGCCGGTCAAACTACGCCGACGACTTCCTCACCCCAGCCGCCGAAGGACTGCATCCCGTTCGCAAGGGAGTCCGCCGACGCGTTGATAAACCTGCTCAGTCCTTTCGACCTCGGTGCACGCGAGACGACGATGCTGCACGCCGTCGCTGAGGCGGCCGCGGACAGCGATCCCGCGCTGATCTTCGAGTACCTATGCTCGCGTTTCCTGGACACCGGATCCCGCAGCAGCCTGGCCGCGACACTTCCGGAACTCGCAGAACTCATGCTGGATCTCACGGGGACCGTTACCGGCTGCCTGCTCGATCCCGCCTGCGGCAGCGGCGGCATCCTGCTCGCCGGCATCAAGCGCGGATACACGCGCGTCGAGGGCCAGGAACTCAACCCCTCACTTGCCCTCATTACCGCGCTGCGGCTCACGCTGGCGAACGCTCCTGCCTTTGATGTCCATGCGGGCGATTCGCTTCGTGCGGACGCATATCCGAAAGGCTTTGCCAACGCGGTCGTCTGCGATCCGCCGTTCGCCGACCGTAACTGGGGCCAGGAGGAGCTAGCCAACGACAGCAGATGGGAATATGAACTCCCGTCCCGGCTTGAATCTGAGCTCGCCTGGGTCCAGCACGCTCTCGCTCACGTCGTTCCCGGCGGGATGGTGGTCGTGCTCATGCCTCCCGCCGCTGCATCTCGGCCTTCGGGGCGGCGCATTCGCGCCAACCTGGTACGGCGCGGCGCGCTCCGCGCCGTCATGTCGCTGCCGCCTCGGCTGGCCGCGCACTACGCCCTGGCGCTGCAACTGTGGGTCCTTCAGCGTCCGTCGGAACAGCATGCGCAATCGCATCTTCTCCTGGTGGATGCGTCCGGCTTCTCCGCAGGCCAGACGCGCTATGGCACACAGCCGACGGAGACCGCGCCGACCTGGGATGAGATCCGCGCAGTCATCAACCAGGCCTGGACCGCGTTTCGCGAGGATCCCGGCAGCGTCAGCGCCGCGAGCGATATAGCGCTAGCTGTCCCAATCATCGATCTGCTGGATGAGGATGTCGACCTCACACCAGGTCGGCATCTGCTCGCCTCCCAGCCAGTCCAGATATCGCACGACAAACTCGCGGAACGTAACGCACAACTGGCCGGCCTGCTCGCGCAGCTAACAGAACTCCTACCCGAGCTGCCCGATCCTGACGCCGACCGGCACGAGGCCATCCGCGAGGTAACACTGGATGAACTCGCGGAGACCGGCGCGATCTTCATGCGCAGGCCAGGCTCGCGCCCGGCTGACGACAGGGCGGCGGCTTCATCTCCACGTATCCGAGGACGCATCCTTACCGGTCGCGATGTGGCTCGAGCCGCGCCGCCGTCCGAAGTCGGGGAGGTAATCGCCGACGAACTACGAAATCCGGTCATTCGTGAGGGCGACGTACTAGTTCCCGTTGTGGGCCGACTGATAGCGGTGGCGCGGGCCTGGTCCGCACGGGCGAGTTTAGCGAGCGACAGATGCGGGCGGAATGAACGTCCTGTGTACCGGCTGCCCATGGGGTCGCCCCCGAGCCCGGCGCGGGCCTGGGCGGCGATGCTCGTGACTCCGTCATGCAACGCCAGCAGCGCGGATGTACGGCCGATTCCGAGCATCACGTAACCGCCTGTAGCGGCCGCCGGTCCGGTCGGCACGGCCTGCGGCAGCCCGTTCTCGGCCAGGCGCCCGAGGGCCTCGGTGACGACGCCGACCGCGGTCGCGGGAATGGCGCAGATGTGCAGGCTGATGTGGGGCGGGAACCTTTTCGAGTCGATGATGTTCTGGTTGCCGGCGTACACGTTGGTGATGGCCTGGCTGGCGTCAACGACGGCGTCGAAGAGGGGATTAGCGGGGATCAGGGCGAAGGCGACCCGGACCAGGTCCGCGGCTTTTACCCTTCCGTTGTCAGTCGGCCGGGTCGCTTTGCTCCACCAGCCGGTCGAAGTCCTCGCGCAGGAATGTCAGCAGCCCGCCGTCTGAGGCTACTAGCAACGCCGGAGTAGGGATCCGCTCTCCGCATAGCGCGTACAGCGCCAGGATCGCCTGGTGGCTGAACAGATAGCTGGCGTGCCGGAACAAGGCGCTGGTCAGATATATCTTGACATGCCGGCGGGGACCGATGGACCGGAAGTCGGCGACGGCCTCAGTGACCTTGCGGCCGAAGTCTTGCGGCGTGATGCCGAGGCTGTGCGCATAGACCACCGCTAACGGCGATGCGGGGGATGGCTGAGGAAAGATGACGCGGATCCGCCCGCCGGGCCTGGCCGCGAGGTCGCTCAGATGCTTCCGGCAGGTATTCCGCCAGGTAGCGCCGTACATGATCGCGAGGTCCAGCGTGGACAGATCGGATCCAACAATCTCGGCCACGCTGGCAAGCCACTGGAAGTGAGGCGCTGCGCACAGCCTGACCAGCGGATCCGTGCGAGCGGCTCCGCCAACCTGACCAGTACTTGACAAGTATCGAAAAACAGTACACTATTCTGTAGTAGAACTCCGGTGGAGGACAAGACGATGACAGCAGTTGAGACTGACGCTGAGCGAACCAAAGAGTTGTTGTCCGTCGTAGACGATGTCGCCGAAGTTGCTGACACTCTGCCTTCTAGCGATCCACGGCGCGGCAAGCTTTTGGGTGCGATCGCTAAGACTTTGGCCGCGGCACCGCCTGTGCGACCAATTGTGGCAGCCAGACTGCTCGGTCTCTCAGACAAGACAGTCCGAGCATGGGCCCGGGAGGGTGTACTCGTCATTCAGCAAGACGAGCCGAGGGTCCTGCTCGATGCCACCAGACTCTACGAGGTGGTAGCACTCGTTCACGATCTGCGTGAGGCCGGGAAGACTCGCGGATTGCTTGATGAGGTGTGGAGACGGCTGACCGACCGCGCCTTGCTGGACCGCGAAGACCTGGCCGAATCGCTGGAACAGATGCGCCGAGGCGAAGGCAGGACCGTTCGGCCAAGGCCCGCAGGCTAAGGGGCTAAGTTGCCGGTAGCTGTGCACGAAACGGTGCTGGCCACTCGCCAAGCTAATGGCTTGCGGAAATCACGACGCGCGAAATATGACGAATTCTTGGACGATCTCGCCCTAAGAGGGTGCGCTGCCCTAGACTACCGCGTGACCGGACCTAGCCCATTGGATTGGCTATGCGTCCGGCATCTGCGCGGCAGTGATCGGGTTGTGGTCGCCTTTGAGAGCGCAGAGGACGCTTGGATCGTGCTTATCGGCTCGCATAATAATGATGACCCTGGCGAGGATGTTTATACTACCCTCTACAACCTAGTCGGAGTTGAACCGGACCCGAATCAGCAACGCACGAAGCCATCGTGCTGTGACAAGGGAGGAACCGAGGCGCGCTGTCCGGCAGGCTCAAGCCCGAGACAGGGTGCTGCGCAATGTCGCCGAACTGGTCAGCACTCCCAAAGGAACCGACGGTCGGCCAAGCAAGGCGATGACGTTCGAGCAAGCCACAAGCATGCTGGAGGAAGCCAAGAAATCTCGCATCCACGCCTACGTGGTCGTCAGCCTGCTGACCGGCATCCGCACCGAGGAAGCCCGCGCACTGCGCTGGAGTCACGTAGTCGCCTGGGTCGAAGAACAAAACGAGTGGCAACCAGTTACCGAGGTTGGCTTCGGCCACAAGAAGTTCGCGATCTACGTCTGGCGCTCGGTCCGTGCCAACGGCGACACCAAGACGAGCAAGTCCCGCCGCACGCTAGAGCTGCCTGACCAGGCCGCAAAGGCACTGAAAGAGCACCGGACACACCAGATCGAAGAGCGGCTAGCCGCAGGCCCGCTCTGGCAAGAGCACGGCCTGGTGTTCACCAGCCAGACCGGCCAGCCGCTCGACGACGCGAACGTCCGCCGAGCATTCCGCTCGATCACCAGGAGAGCCAAGCTCGGCATCAACTGGACACCGCGTGAGCTGCGGCATTCCTTCGTATCGATCATGAGCGACAACGGCGTACCCATCGAGACGATCGCCGATCTCGTCGGGCACGCCAGCACCTCGGTTACCGAAACGGTCTACCGGCACCAGCTCAAGCCGGTGATCTCACGGGGAGCCGAGACAATGAACACCATCTTCGCCGAGCACGCGGAACCGAAGTCCGCGTGATGTACTGGCTCCCCGTTTGGCTCCCGCCGACCCCAAGCAGCCCGAGAAGGGCATCTGGGGGAAGCATCCAAACCACGTCTGACCTGCTGGAACTCTTGAGCCGCCTGTCGGAATCGAACCGATGACCTGTTCATTACGAGAAACACGACTACCTGCACCACACGTTCTAGCTGCACAGATAGCCCGGCGGATTGCACAGAACGCACAGGATGCACCGGATGAGCGCGGCACCCGGTCCACGACCCGTTCCACGGACTCCCGGAAGTTCGAGCACATTCTCTAACTCTCAGTAACCAGTGACGCAGCGCCAACTAGGGGAGAGTCCCGGTGCGCGGTTCCCATGGCGGGTAACGTGCGCCGAGTGACCGCTGTGAATGAACTGAACGACAGGTCAGGTGCGGCCGACTACACAGCGACCTTGCCGCGTAAGCGAATGGCCGCGGGAGTGCTGTTCTTCGACGCCGCCGACCGGGTGCTGCTGGTGGAGCCGACGTACAAGCCATATTGGGAGATCCCCGGTGGTGCGGTGGAGGCCGGGGAGTCGCCTCGTGATGCTGTGGTCAGGGAGCTAAAAGAGGAACTTAGCCTGTCGTGCGGGGTCGGCGGCTTGCTCGCCATCGACTGGGTACCGCCGATGCCGGATCGAACCGAAGGGCTGATGGTGGTATTCGACGGCGGGCTTTTGACCGCGCATGCCGCCGCAGCGATCAGCGTGCCGCCGGAGGAACTGCGCGGATTCGCGTTCTGCACTGGCCAGGAGGCCGGGCACCGGCTGTCGCCGTTGCTGGCTCGTCGCGTCGCGGCGTGCGTCGCGGCGCGCTCGACGGGCCAGTCCGTGTACCTGGAGAACGGCTACCTGGCCGGCTGAAGCGAGGTCAGGCGCTGGTGGGCAATGCGCCCGGTTCGACGCGCGCCGACAGTGCGGTCGCCTTGCCAGCGGATGACCCGTGGGTGTCCAGGAGGGTCTTGCCTCCCGAGCGGTACAGACTGTCGTGGATGCCGTCTGCGTACTGGAAGGCGGCCAGGTCAGCGCGCGCTTTGGCAAGCGGGCTGGCAGCGGTGAACCCGGCGGCACCGAGAAGCGGTGTCAGTTCGCTAGCTGCGGCCAGCGCGGTATCTACGCCCTGGGCTTTGCCTATGCGCGCCCACACGTCGGCCTGGCCGCAGCCTGCGTCGCCTAGTCGCACTGTGGCCAGAGTGTTGAGGAGCGCAGCGGTGAGGTCGGCGTGGGTCCGGCCGATGGTAATCAGCGCGTTGTCCCGTACTCGCCGCAGCATTCCGGCCCGGACGCGGGCGGCCAGCTCCTCGGTTACTGCCGTATGCACGCCGAGCGCGGCGCCTAGTGCGGTCGCCGTTACCAGCGGCCGGAAGCGTGCGAAGTGCTCGCGGAACACGGCCAGCCCCGTGCCAGGCGCGCCGATAAGGTCGCTGGACGGGTCGATAGGTACCTGGTGCAGCCGCAGCACTCCCCAGCTCCAGCCAGCGAGCCCGGCCGGCGTGACCAGTTCCCGGCTCAGACCGGGCGCGGCGGCGCCCAGGATCGCGGCGCTGATCCGACCGTCGGGATCGCGGAAGAACACCACCATCCCGTGCGCCTCGACCAGACGAGATACCCACACCTTTTCTCCGGTAATGAGCCATCGGCCGCCCGCCGTGGGCATGGCGCGAGTGGTGATCTCCTGAATGCGGCTGCCGCCGTGACGTTCGGTCGCGGCGATCCCCACGAGGTCTCCACCGGCCACCCGAGATAGCCACCGGTCCCGAATCGCACTATCGGCACGAAGCAGCAGGGCACCGTGCCCAAGGCCGGTGGCGTCGCGAAGATCCAGGTCATGCCAGCCGCACACGAACTGCGCGAGGACCTGGAGTACCGCCGGCCGGGCGCTTCCGCCATGCGCGGCAGGCAAGGTCAGCGCCGCGTACCCGGCGGACGCCAGCCGACGCCGGACATCCAACAAGAACGATCCGGAGGCCTGTGGATCGTCGGCCAGGCGACTGGCGGTGAGCTGGGCGAGCTGAGTGTCGAGCCCGTCTATCGCCGCCCAGTCGTGCCTGGTCAGCTCCGGGAGGAGCGGACGCAGCGATTGCAGCCATTCCACTGCGTTCACTGCGAGTCTCCGGCGGCATGGATGCGGGCGGGTACGCCGTAGGCGATGGCGTGCGGCGGGACATCGCAGGTGACGACCGAACCGGCACCGACCAGGGAACGGGCGCCAATTATGACGCCGGCCAGGATTGTCGATCCGGATCCCACTTTGCAGCCTTCGCAGAATCTCGGCGGGGTGAGATCGGTCTCGCGGTCAGGGTCGCGCCAGATGAGATGCTTGTCGTTGATGGTCCGTATCCCGGCTCCCAGGAATGCACCTGTGGCGACTTGGGTCGCCGCGGTCAGGTGCGTGCCCGGCGACATGCGCACCCCGCCGCTGATCCGGCACTCGCGCTCGATAGTGAGGTGATGGCCGAGTTGGCTGGCAGCACCGACTGTCACCTGGCTGCGCAGCAGAGTGTGGTGACCGACCATGGCCGCGGCGCCGATCGCGACGCCGGCGTAGACGATCGCACCCGAGCGCAAGATGACCTCGTCCCCGACGACGGTCGGCTCGCCGGCGCCAGGGTAGGTGTTGCGCATTGCGTACCCGTATTCCGGGCAGCCGACCACTACCTGCTCCTCGACGCGCACGCCGGGAGCGAGGTGGGTACCGCCGTGCAGGACAGCACCGGCATTGATAGTGCAGCGAGCGCCAATGATGATCGGGCGGAGAGTGCCGAGCATATCGGCGGGGACGAAGACTGCGTGCGGGCTGATACGGCAACCTGGCCCGATCTCCAGCAGACCGGCGTTGGCTAGGTCTGCGGCCGTGACCGGCACGGGCAGCGTATCGGCGGACAGACGAATCATGACGGCCTCCAGATGGCGCGAAAGAAGACAGCAGTCCCGGCTGATACGGGGCCGACTCCTTCTAGCAAAGCGGCGACAACCAGGCGAGACGAGAGGACAGGGCGGCATCCGCAAGTAGTTTGCGTGTTACGCAAGGTCCCGGTCACGCCGAAAGGCGCGGATATGCTGAATGGCCGGGGAGGTCACCCGTATGAACACCGAGCCGAGTTGGACGCAGTTACCCGGAGCGGTGCAAGCCGCAGAGGCTGGGCAATACGCTGTGCTACTGCGACTGGCCCGAACTGCAGCGGGCCTGACTTTGGAGGCCGCCTGCCGCTGGGTCGGATACTCGGCGTCCACCTTGTCACGAATGGAATCCGGCCAGCGGCCGTTGACCAATGTGATCGTGCTGCGCCATTTAGCCGCCGAACTCGATATCCCGCTCCGGCTATTCGGACTTGCCGGTACTGGCGTGGTAGCCGCCCGACTGGCCGGTACCGCAGATAAAGTGCCGACGGGACAACCCCGTGATCGGCTGCAGGAGGGCGGTGACGACCCGGTGCGACGCCGTGAACTACTGAGCGGACTTGCCGGCCTGGCCATAGTGCCTGTGCTTCCCGCAGGCCCGACCGACGTCTCCGCAGCCGGTAATCCGGCCAGTGACCTAGTCGCCGGTCTTGAGCGGGTCCTCCTGTACGGCGCTGGCACGGCGCGGTTGATCGGCCAGGCTGAGCTACGGGCCGGGCTAGCCGGTGTCCGCGCAGATTTCCAGTCCAGCCGGTACCGCGCGCTGGCTGCCCGGCTGCCCGGACTCCTAGCCAGCGTTGACGGCGGTACGGCCGAGCAAGCGGTGGCCGCCGAGCTTTACAACACCGCCGTGCACGTCTGCATCAAGCTCAAGGTGACCGGTCTGGACTGGCTAGCCGCCGATCGCGCCCTCGCGGCGGCCCGCCTCTCGGACGACGTAGCGGTGAACGCGAATGTCACGCGCAATGTCGTCACGCTGCTGCGCGGCGCCGGCCGGTACGACACTGCCCAGCAACTCGCGCTGCAGGCCGCTGACCGGCTGCCGCTGAGTGAGGCGGTCGTCACTGCTGAACATCTGTCGCTTTACGGGATATTGCTCTGCAACGCCGGCTGACGCCGCTGCCCAGGCCGGCGACCGTTCCCGGTGCGCCGAACTGCTCGACGAGGCTGACACCGCTGCAGCCCGGCTGGGCGGAGATCGCAACGAGCACTGGACCGCGTTCGGCCCCACCGAAGTGCTGCTGCACCGAATCTCGGCCGCTTGGCGACTCGGCGATGCTGGCACCGCCATAAGCCATGCCCGCAAGATCCGCACCGGCACGATCCGACTACCTGAACGCCAGGCCAGGTACTGGGTCGACGTGGCCCGCGCCTTCGACCAATGGGGCAGACCATCCGACTGCTACAAAGCACTACACCTTGCCGAGACCGCCGCACCTGAGGAAGTACGCTCACAACCTAAGGTCCGCGACCTGGCCCGCAAGCTGCTCGCCGCACCCACTAGCCCAGCCATGAGCGGTATACGCGAGTTCGCAAGCCGACTCGGCGCGACCTAGCCCAACCGCCTTCGGCAGCCCGCACCGTCCCAGGAAAGCGGTCGTTATGTCAAGGGACATGCTGATCACTAAAGCCACCCCCAGGCGACGGCCCGCAATCCTTCCCAGAGGGATCACGGTCAGTTCCAGTTCCACTGACCGGCACTGTCGATCCACAGATGCATGGAGTGTCGATGGCCGCGCTGGGTCCACGTGATCTTGACATTGCCGAAGTTCCGGCCCGGCCCCCGATGGTTGAACACGCCGTAAAAGTAAGCGCCACCGTTGACCCAGTAGCCACCCGCTGCACAACTCGGATTGCAGGTGTCCAAGAACCACCTGCCGCGGGCATAGGCACTGACCTGACCGAAGTGCGACCAGACTAGCGATCCTTGGTCGCTAGGATCTTTAGGTTTGTGTCAAGTTTTCACGCGGCACGTCCGAGGCGGGCGCGGGTGATGTAGTCGTCGATATGTCGGTCGATGGCGTGCAGGGCTGTTCGGAGTTCGGGGGGTGCCTGGGGCTGGTCGGCGGCGAGGAGCGGGCGCAGGAGCCGGTTGCCGAGCTTTGTGTAGAAGATGGAGACGCGGGTGCCGTCGGGGGTCAGGACGTAGCGGTTTGTGTGCTCGATTCGCGTGATGAGGCCCGCGAGGCGGAGGCGGCGCAGGTCGTAGGTCATCTGGCCGGGGGTGTAGGGGGCATGCAGCAGGCCGGTCATCAAGGCGCGGAGGCTCTTGCTGGTGATGCCGGTGGCTGGCAGGAGCATCTGGCTCAGGGCGCCGGCCAGGGCCATGACCCGAGGATCGCCGAAGCGCAGCGCCGGGGTCCTCCGCCCGTCAGCGTCGACTGACGGGTGCGCGATCCGCTCGAAGGCCGGACTCGCGAGGACGGTGCCCTGGCCGGCACGTTCAGCTTCCAGTATGCGCCGGTTGCAGGCCCGGGCTTTGTCCTGGAGCTCGGCCAGGTTCGGCAGGCGGGCGTTGCAGCCGAGGTCGCGGGGCGCGTTGACGACGGTCTCGATCCGCATGGCCCGGCCGTCCTTGAGGTACTGCTTGATCCGGGAATGCTTGCAGAAGACGTTGACGATGACGCCGCCGGCGTCGGGGCCGATGGCGGGCCGGTCGATGGCGGTGCGGAACACGCCCGGGGTGTTGCGGCGGATCTGGCGGTTGAAGATGATCCCGGCGTTGGCGGGGCGGCCGATGCCGGGGTTGTCGGCGATGAGGGCCTCGAAGAACGCGCGGGCGCGGCGGGGCGCGTCGAAGACCAGGGTGCGGGAGACCTCGACCTGGCGCATGGACAGTTCCTGCCAGTACCCGGCGCGCTGGTCGGCCAGGCTGAAGGGCATCGGGAGGCGGTGCAGCCACCGCTGGGCGAAGACCTCGATCGTGCCGGGCTGGAGCAGGTCGCAGATCTGCTGCAGCAGGACCGGGTTGTCGCAGGCGGCGAAGCCGTTGGATAGCCCGGTGAACGTAAGGCCGGCGCGCAGTGCCTGCCGCTTGGCCCGCTCGTGGCCGTTGACCCAGATCTTGGCCGGGTAGGGGAAGTAGGCGCAGACCTTGATGAACGCCGGGCCGAAGCCCTCGTCCCACAGGTAGAAGTAGTAGCAGGTGACCCGCCGGTCGGTCTTCGCGAAGGTGTACTGCGGCGCGGCGGTCCTCGTCTCGCGGCGGTAAGCGGCCCAGACCCGCTGGAACTCCTGGGACACCCCGATCGCGGCCACCCCGGACCGCCCGGTCGCGGCCTGCCGGCTAGGTACGGCCGCATCACCTCGGCCTTGCGGTCCTCCTTCTTGAACCGGACCACCGGGATGTGATTAGAGTCCGCGAACGAGGCCACCGCCGCGCGGAACGCGGTGCCTTTCTTCTCCAGCAGCGCCGGCGAGGGAATCGGCATGTCCAGGTACTGGGTCATGAACGCCACCACCTGCCCGCTCGATTGCAGGATCGGCACGTAGGCATTGAGGTAGATACGGTCCAGGCACTCGATGTCCAGGACCACGTGCCCGTCCAGGACCTCGTTCACCGTCAGTGTGCGCGCGCTCATGCCAGCCTCCAGGCCCTGGTACCACTGACCTTGAGCATGAGCCGGACCCGGCCCGCAGGCCAGACCGCAAGCCGGCATCGCGGCGCAAGCCGCGACCCCCGAGGGCAAGCTCGGACCGCCTTGCCCGCACCCGCCCATGACGACCCGCAGTTTGGCACCCAGCCCGGCTACGCGACTGGGCGGTCCGAGGTTGCCCTCAGTAGTACTACAGCAGCGCGTCGTGATCTCTTTTCTTCCGGCGGGCGTAGTGGGCTTTCCGGGCGCTGGCCTGGTGGTGGCGCCGCCAGTCTGACCAGTGCTCGTGGAATTCGTCCGGGCGGGTGACGCGGGTGTGCAGGTTGAACAGGCGGCGGGCCTCGGCGGCGGTGAGCGGGATCAGATCCCGGCCGTTTTCACCGGTTATGAACTTCGGCGGGGCATACGTTCTGGGCGGCGCGAAAAGTTGTCCACAGGCCTCAGGTCCCCTTTTTAGCCGGACCGCGGCTGGCCTCACCTGAGGCGGCGGGTTCCGGCGGATCCGCGCCGGCCCGTGCGACGCGGGCGGACACGGCGAGGAACGCGTGCGCCAGCATCGACAAGGTGACGTGCCGGTACCAGGCCCGGTACTGGCGGACCTGGTACTGGTCCAGCCCGGTCTCGTTCTTGGCCTCGGCGAAACAGTCCTCCACCGCCCACCGCGCCCCGGCCACGGCGACCAGCTCGGCCAGGGTCACCGGCCGGGGCGACCAGCAGCGGAAATACGCCACCTCCAGCTTCCCCTTCTCGCCCGGGTGCAAGGACCGGCGCACCAGCAGCTGATGACCGGGGGCGGCGGTGCCGATCAGCGCCCGGTCATACAGCCGGGGCCCTTCGACCCGTCCGCGCAGCTCAGCTGCTGCCACCCCGACGCCGGCACCAGCGCCGCCAGCGCATCGGCCCGGAACCGGCCCGCCGGGACAGTGATCATGTCGCTGCAGGCCACCGCCATCACGTACGCCAGGCCCTCTTTCTCCAGCCACTCCCGCAGGCCAGGGTTACCGCCGTACACCTCATCGCCCGCGACCCGGGAGAACGGCACCCCCGCCGCCACGGCCCGGCCGATCATCTTCTCCGCCAGCCCCGGCTTCGTCGCGAACCCGGTCTCATCACCGATCCCGGCCGCCCGGCACCGGTCCCGGTCCGACGTCCGCTTCTCCGGCAGGTACAGCTCGCGGTCGATCAGCGCCCGGCTCCCATCCGGGCCGGCATAGGCCAGGAACACGCCGACCTGCGCGTTCTCTATCCTCCCGGCCGTGCCGGTATATTGCCGGGCCACGCCGGCCGACATTCTTCCTTTCTTCAGGAACCCCGTCTCGTCCACCACGAGCACCCCGGCCGGATCCCCCAGGTGCGCCGCCACGTACCGCGACACCGCGTCCCGGCAGGCGTCCTCATCCCACGGCGAGTAATTCAGCAGCCGCTGCAACCCATCCGGCGACACATCCCCGGCGAACTCCGCCAGCGACCAGGAGTTCTTCCGCTCCGCGTGCGACAACAGCCCCAGCAGGTACGCCCGCCCGTGCCGCCGCAGCGTTCCCGAAACAACCCGCGACCAGCATGAACAACTCATTAAACGACTCCGACCACGCAGCATGCGCCTCGCTCGCCCGCACCCGCGCCCCGTCCACGACACTCAGCATGCACCGATCCTGGCAAACCAGGACCATTAGGTCACGCGACCACGCCGAGTAACACTACAACCCGCCGCTGTAGTACTAGGCGCACGCCGACGGCTCGTTATGGACGGGTTTCGCGTGGTCTCGGTATTTGAGCGAGCAATGCATATCGGATGATATTCCCTCGCGCCGTAGGCCCGCAGCCACCGTGCAAGTCACCTGGCCGCATGTGAACCGGCAATCGACAGTACCGAACTGCCGCTCGCCACCCAGTACGCACTCGCCTGCCGGCGAGTCAAGTCTGGAAGCTAGTCAAGTGCGCAGCGGATTGGCCAGCCGGACCAGTCGCCTCACCGTTTCTAGAGCGGATCCAAGTCGAAGCAACTGACATCAAGCGTGTTCCCAGCAGCGCGTATAGAGTTTAGGTATGGAAAATAGCGACTTATCGCCTGAGTCGCTATTCTTTACAACACGCTGCAGGAATCCAAGCCGTTCAAGCAAGCGAACCTGCTCGCTGATTGGGCCTTCACTTCGATCAAACAACTCTTCAACTTCAGTGAGGGTGAAGGTCTCACGTTTGGCTACCCGGCAGTTCAAAACGAACGACTGGGCAATCTTGAAGTCATTAACGACTTCCGAGAAACTCGATTCGGAAAGCCTAGTCATCGCACGTCCGACTTCTTCGGCCGTGAAGAGCGGCAACGACGAAACCGCATCCTCCGACCTTGCGGAAACGTCACGCGAGAGATGCAGGAGGAGGATAGCGTTGCGCGGCGAGACATTGCCATTGCCGTTACGAAGCGAATCGATGAGCCACTGATCGACCGGTTGACCTTCGATCTGGGACGGAAACAGCAACTCAAGTGCTGAACGGGTCTCAAGAGTGCCGTCATCAACTTGCAGCCGCTGGGCGAGCCTCCGGAATGGCTCATTGGCGAGCACGCGCCTGGCAATGACCTGAAGCCATTCTTCGTCGGACCAGTCAAGAGTAAGCGTCCTGGACACCAGCTTGTTTTTCTCTTGAATATCGTACAATTCGAACAGGTCAGCCCTTAGAAAGATGACGAGACCAATGTGCTTGAGCAACGAAACGCGCGCCTCGGCTTGCAGCAATGCCTGTACCATCGCCTCCTGCTTCGCGCGATCGTACTTAAACGTCTCGTCGAGTCGATCAAGCATAATGACTACTCGTCGGTTCGACGCGCCCAAGTAGTCGTCTGCCTGTCCTAGGAAGATTTCGACGTCCAAAGGAACTCTATTCACCCGACGACCGCTGCCAGCAGGCAACTGGACTTGGAGATTGGCTGGACCGACAGCCAAATTAAATGTCGTACCACCGAGAACTCCAGACACGGCCCGAAGCGCGCGTCGACCTAGGCTTGATTTTGCCGAAGACAAGCCTAGGGCAATCCGAAGGTTAACGGCATCGCGCCGGAGTTTCTTGGGTGCTGTCAGTGTAAGCGATGACGCGACGAGCGAGGCAAGAACGACAAGCCATCCCGCATAGAGCGCGTCAGTATCCTGCCATGCTTCCTTGTTAGCTATTCTATGCAACAGGTCGCGGGTATTCACGACTGCACGGACTTCTGTCTGCCAGTTCTCCTCCACGGTGGAGGTCTGCTCGCTAAGTCTGCGGAAAATCGCGCTTTTGCCCGAGCCGCGATCACCGACGACAATAGACCTGCCCCCGCTCAAAATCTTGTCCATGCCCCGACGCCGGACGAAGGTCTCATCAAGGAGGTCGTCTCTCTCCGCTGCCTCCGCCCCGAACTTAAGGTCAGCAAGGCTGAAGCGTGGCGCCAGTATTCCAGTCGATAGGATGAAGTCTCTGACAGCAGCGTGACAAAATGCTGCCGTGCCGGCCAAATCATCGACGACGAGCAGTGCGCGTGCTTCTGGCCTGGCGAGAAGGTCGCGAACTTCTGTCTCTGTGATGCGCGACTTCCCCGCTAGCTCGGCGATAGTGCCTCGGCTACCAGCTAGTGCGAGTTCCTCAAACAATTCGATAAGTTTTGCCGGGCGCGCAGATTCCGCGACTGCACGACGGACCAATCGCTCGATCACCTCTCCCAACGAAGGCGGAGTTCCGAGCAATTCGGTAATTCCGTCCAGCGACCCAGAACGCTCAGTCGACTCTGCTACATAGCGGAGGTACAGCGGATTCCCCTGAGAAATCTGAGCAATATTGAGCGCAATTTCGTCGGAGATCTCTGGTGAGTATGCATGCACCAAGGCGACCGCGTCGTCCTCAGCCAGATTCCGAAGCTCAATAACCTGAAAGCGCTCGAAACGCCTGATCTCTCCAACTCCGGCCGGACGGGACGATACAACGAACTTCCAGCCGTCAAGAGCGAGACTAAGTTCCTCAATTGCAGCTGCTACCCGCCGTACGTTGCCGGACTCATCGAGGCCATCGAGCAGGAGAACAGGCGACCACATGTGAAGACTGGCTTCGCGCAATAGTGGTATCATATCTTTTAGCGGTGGGGGACCTGCGGATGTCCTGGCGATCCTCCCTATCTTCTGGAACCTTTCGGTGGCTGATGTCGAGATCGCTTCCGCAAGCATGGTGCCGAGGTCGGTCGGGTGAGACAACTCGGCGAGTCTAATAAAGAAGACTGGTCGCCTGTCACTCTTCAAGTCAATTTCGATGACACGCAGGAGGGAGGTCTTGCCGGTCCCAGGAGCGCCGAGTAGCAGGACACCTCGATATGCGCCGTCGCCAAGGTAGTGCTTCAACTCCGACAGCTCGCGTCGCCGAACCACATGCAAGAGTTCCGAGTCCAAATAGGCTCCTCGACGAGGGTTTAGACAACTGTACCTTGCGCAACCGGGAGCCTGCAGCGTTGGTCGGTATGTGCCTAGTTGATGTCATCCGAGTCAAACGGGCTCAGATTCGCGCGCGGAAGTAGTGGGCGATTTGGTTTGTAAACAGGACAATTTTTCAGATCGGGATCAGCCTACGGGAGCGGCAAGCTTTCTAGCGAGGACAGTTACATCGACCTAGGCCCCGCGCCGCGAACTGACTCTTGACCAGCGAGCGGCGGGTAAGAGAACGTTCACTCTCAATCACCACTCCTCAGTCTCTCAGCACAGCGGGCATTGCTCGGCCTTCCCGCGCAGCGTCTGAATGCCGATATTCTGGTCTGGAAAGATGGAGATTTCTGAACCAAACCGGACAAAGTGTTCCTGCAAATGGATAGCGGCTCTGAGCCACCGTTCCAACGCGAAGACTCACGCAGAAGTGGTGATTCTGTGCACTGGACTTCCTGTTAGGCGACTGAAGAAAGAACGAGCAGAATCGGCGATTCGGGCGGATGCGCGTATTGCCAGCGGTGACGCGCCGTGATCGGGGGCACCCAACCGACCTGCGCACCGACGGTTGGCTCTAGTGCGTGAGTCGTGCGCTGGTTTCATTGTCAGGCTCCACTCAATAACCGCCGAAATGTGCGACGTCGAGCTCCGAGGGTAACGGCCGTCGCCACCGAGTCGGGTGGCGCGCAGGACAGCGTACGTGGTGGCGGTTCGCATAGAGATGAGCCTGTTAACGACGTAGACCGATTCACGGGCTGATCGTGATCGCCTGCGAGACGTGGCCGACGCGGATCGGAGTGCCGGGGGTGCCGTCGGGGAGGCTGATGGGGGTGACCGCGCTGTCAGCCGTGTTGGTGGTGGAGGTGATGATGTACGCGGTCTTGCCGTTCGGGCTGATGGCGATCCTGAACGCTCCGGTCACGGGGATCGGGGTACCAGGGTTGTTGGTAACAACGCTGATCGGGATGACAGTAGCGTGGGTCTCGTTGACGACGTAGGCTGTCTTGCCATCCGGGGCGATCGCGATGTCTCCCGGCCCGTTCGGGCTTCCGACGGTGATCGGGGTACCGGGAGTGTCGGCGGAGAGGCTGATCGGGGTGACAGTACCGTCGGTGAAGTTGGTGACGTAAGCGGTCTTGCCGTCTGGGGTGATCGCGATCGCGGTCGGCCCGTTTCCTACCGGGATCGGAGCGCCGGGGACGCCGGCGGGGAGGCTGATGGGGGTGACGGTGCCGCCACCAGAGTTGGTGACGTAAGCGGTCTTGCCGTCCGGGGTGATCGCGATCTCCTCCGGATCTTTTCCTACGGGGATCGGGGTGCCTGGAGTGTCGGCGGGGAGGGTGACCGGGGTAACCGTGTTGCCGCTGGAATTGACGACGTATGCGGTCTTGCCGTCCGGGGTGATCGCAACGCCGAGAGGATCTTTCCCTACGGGGATCGGCGTACCTGGGGTATCGGCGGAGAGGCTAATCGGGGTGACTGTGTTGTCGACAGAGTTGGTGACGTAGGCGGTTTTGCCGTCCGGCGTGATCGCGACTTCCACGGGGACGTTCCCGACGGGAATCGGGGTGCCGGGGACGCCTGCGGGCAGGCTGATCGGGGTGACTGTGCCATCGCCGCTGTTGACGACGTAGGCCGCAGACAGGTGAAACCGCGAGCGGAGCAATCTGCCCATCTGACTGCCAAGCTGCCCGTCGTACCAGAATGCCGCTTCGGTGCAGTAGATTGCCGGGTCGCCGATCAGCCCGAACAACTTGAAGCCTGGGACGTGCCCAAGGATCGCGAAAACGACGCGGGCAAAGTCGAAGGTTGCGTTTAGCGTCTCACCGCTACTGGCCTCGTACTCGACGGTCAATGCATCGCCCGTGATCTTCGCAGTGTCGAAGACATCCCCTGACCCGGGGAGCAACGACTGAAGTGCGGCTTTGATGGCGTCGTCGGACCCGCCGACCACAATGGCGCGAATGCAGGTGTCAGCAGCTCGCCGCAAAGGTTCGAGCGCATCGATTTTGGCTACAGCCGCATCTGCCCGCGCCTCCGGCGACAGTTGCGACGTCGTGGATCCGCAGGCAAGCACCACGAAAGCCAGTGCCACTGAGATTACGGTCGAGGCAAGCCAATTGATCTTTTGCGCCACAGAGTCCCGCCTATGCCCCAGCTGATAAACGCGAAGAGACTATCACTTCATGCACTAATGGCGCAATAAGGTGGACTTTGAAGGCTGTGATGATGCTTCAATTTGTTAACATTCAGGTCGCCTTGCTGGCTCCGGCTAGGGTTGTTGCTTTGCAGTAGGGGCAGGAGGGCGTTGTGATCCTTCTGCAAGGAGGCCAAGTCGAACTACTCGGGTCTCGGCCGGCGGGTTGCCGTCGAGATGTCCGCAGCCGCGCTGGTCGTACGGGTTGTCATTTCGATCCGCGATGACTTGCGCCAGATTCGGCGTTATACGGGTGATCAAAACCGGATCACTGCCCTTCGGCCGTATAACGCTATATACACGGGTGTATTAACCGATCTGCGGCGAGGCGTTTCGCGCTACGGCTACGCTCTGTCCCTGTAGCTGGTCATGGGAGAGTTCAGGGAGCACGGCGGCCCGCCTGCGCCGGGGCGGGCGGGCCGGATCGATGGTGTCCATTGGCGTGCGGCCGGGAAGAGAGCGGGCTAGGCGGCGGCTTGCCGCGTGTGATCGCCGTCGTCGTCCTGGCTGGCGGGTTGCTCCTTGCCGAGGTCGCTGGTGCCAGGGTCGGTGTCGGGGATGGGGTCTGAGACGGCGTCGCCGGTCCAGGGCGTGAGGCTGGCGACGGCCTGCTCGATGTCGGACAGGTGGTAGCCGAGGGCGGCGAGGAAGGTGAGGTAGGCGGCGGCGGAACGGCGCGGGCAGGGGCCGTAGCGGTCGGTGCGCCAGGTGTTTCGGCCTTCGCCGTCGGTCATGGCGGTCTCGTAGGCGGTGATGATGGGCGCGAGCATGATCACGGTGAGTCGGCCGGGCGTGGCGGTGGCGCATTCTTCGAGCCACTGGTCAGCGGTCCGGCCGGTGAGCGTCGGGAAGAGGAGCTTGTGCCGGGCGGCGGGCAGGCCCGTGTGGAGGGGGTCGGGCATGGCCAGCAGCTGGGCTGTGAGGAACGCGGCGGCGTCGCGGGAGACTGTGCGGCGTGGGAAGAGACTGGCGGCGAGCCACCGGTGCCGGACCTCGGCTGCGGCTGCCCACGCTTTGTTGCCCGCGATCACCAGTCGCCGGCTGGGGTCGGGCTCGGCCTCCGGTAGCGGCGCCGTGCCCGTCAGCCCGTCCTGACCGTCACCGCCGCCGGAGCTGGCGCTGTTCGCGGGGGCGTGGATGGTGTCGTGCCGGCTGAGGTGGCCAGAATCGGCGGGGCTGGTGCAGTAGTAGACGGGGTGGAGCGGGTTCCAGGGCTGGAATGCCGCGCCGCGGCCGGGACAGCCGGCGTGCGCCTCGGCAGTCAGCTCGGAGCCGTCGGCCGTGGTGAGGCTGTGGAGCCAGGCCGCGCCATCGGGCAGGCCATCAGTGACCGGGATCCCGGCCTCGGCGAGTTCAGCGAGGAGACGTGCGTGCTCGGCGGCTTCGGCGCGGTCCTGGCGGATCCGGGCGGCCACGTGCTCGGCCGGGTAGTGCTGGCCGATGGCGCGCAGCAGCCTTTCGGTGGCGTCTTGGTCGCCGTCGATTATGTGGACAGAATAAATCGGTCATTCTGGCGGAGAAGGGTCGGTTGGTGTTTCGGCTGGTTCGCCGAGGTCTGCGAGTAGCTGGCGGATGCGGCGCTGGGTGGCCTGGTGGCGTTGGATTTCGCGTTCCCAGCCGCGTTCGCGGGCATCGGCGACGAGTTCGGCTTCGCGCTGCAGGCGGGCGCGCAGCCGGGGCGCATAGTGGCTGGTGGTCAGGAATTTGGCGCAGTTGAGGACCAGATCGCATTCGCACGGGCCTTCGGCGGGCAGGCGCAGGCAGTGGCCGAGTTCTAGTTCGGTTTTGAGGTAGTTGGCTTGCAGCCAGTGCACGGCCTGCTCATCGAGCTGCCCGGCGGCGACGGCGATGGCGGCGGGCCCGGCGATGTGCGCGCCTGCGGCCAGGGCCTGCTCGTACTGGCGGCGGACTTCGGGGTCGGACAGGCGGCTGTAGATCAGTGACATGTTCGCGCTCTTGTGGCCGAGGATGGCCATGATGGTCTGGATCCTGGCTCCTCCTTCAGCGAGCTGGGTGCCGATGGTGTGGCGGAAGCGGTGCGCGCTGACGGCCGGGCTCCCGTTCCCGTCGACGAGGCCGGCTGCCGTGCAGGCGGTGCGCAGCGGCTGGTCGAACAGGGTCGTGGCGGACAGCAGCTGGCCGCGGCGGACGAAGACGTAGCGGACGGCCCGGCCGGCGGAGGCGTCGTGGCGGGGGGCGGCGTTCTGCGCGCGGGCAAGGGCGATCGCCTCGCCGAGCGCGGCGGCGGCGTCGGGGTGCAGAGGGACCATCCGCTCGGCGTATCCCTTGCCGACCGGGATCCGCAGCCGGGGATGGCCGTCCGCGTAGGTGTCGAGGCAGTCGAGGGGGAGCCGGCGAATCTCGTCGCGGCGGGCGCCGGACCAGCGGGCGACCAGCAGGGCGGCGCGCTGCATCGGGTCCGGCAGCGCGGCGATCGCGGCGGTGAGCCGGTCCAGGTCATGGCGGGGCACGAACCGCGGCACTGACTGGGGCGTGCGCGGCGAGTCCCGTGCGGTGAGCAGTGACCGTCCGGGGACGTCGTCCCAGCCCCAGACGGCGGTGTCGCGGAAGAATGCGGCGATGTTGTTGATCTCGTGCTTGATGGTGCTGGTGACCAGCGGCTTTCCGGTCAGGGCGCTGGGCTGGCCGGGCAGCCACTGCAGGTACTCCTCGATCACCGGCCGGGTCACGCCGGCGAAGCTGGTGATCTCCGGGTGCGCGGCAGCGAGCCACCGGCGAACCGGCGCAGCGCCTCGCGGGCCAGCCGGACTGTCTGCGGACGGTCGAACGCTGCTTCCAGCCGCAGCCGGAGGTAACGCTCGGCGGTCCGGCGGATCGCGGCAGGACACTGCACTGGCATGAGGTCATCGGCCCAGCCAGCCCGCGGCCGGGATCCGGCCAGCGGCGGCTGGCTGACCTGCCCGATGTTGAACAGCAGCACATGGACGGCGTGCAGGCGGGCTAGCTGGGTCCGGGTGAACCGAAGCCCGGAGCCGGGGGTGACCCGGTCCGGATCCCCGGCGAACAGCAGCCGGCGCAGCTCGGTGAAATCACTGCGAGTGCCGAACGCGCGGACCGCTGCCCCGAGGCCCAGGAGATCCGCGCCGGTGACGGCATTGAGGTCGGGATCGCCGCGGTGCATCATCAGCCGCCCGAACCCCCAGTGCAGGTTCTGGCGGGCGCGTTCGCGGGGGTAGCCGAGCTCGGCCATCCGGTCGCAGTGCCGTTCCAGCAGGTCCAGGCTGACCCCGAGCCCGTGACCGCCGGCGGCGGGGTGAAACGGCCGGGCGAACTTGCGGGCCAGCAGGAACTCGTAATCCAGGCCGACACCGCGAACCAGGGACAGGTAAACAAGGTACGCGGCGGCCTGGTGACCCGGCCCGCGGCCGCCGGCGCCGAGATCCCGGCCGGCGAAGCCGAGCCGTACCGGCAGCGGCTCAGCGAACCAGTCCTCGAGATCGGGCCAGCGCTCGGTGAAACGCCGGTAAGCGCGGATCCGCTCCCAGCGCGCGTAGCCGGCGGGGATGCAGGCATCAACCCAGCCGCGGTACTCATCCGGGCTGGCATGCGCCCTGGCCGGCGCCGCCCGCCGCAGCAGGACCGCCGCGCCTCCCCCGGTCACGAACCCGGCCGCAGTGCCGCGGCGTACTCAGCGCGGACCTGCTCATCGCTGACCCGGGTGTAGATGCGCACCGACTCGGGGGAGGCATGGCCCAGCCGGCGCATCAGCGCCAGCTCCCGCATCCCGCCGTCCCACATCGCGGTGGCGTGCGTATGGCGAAGGGCATGCGGCGTGGTTTCGGCCGTCCGCAGCCCGAGAGCGTCCAGCCGCCGGGCGAACAGCCGGGCCAGCGCCGCATACGACAACGGCTCCAGCAGGCCCGGGCCGCTGCCGCCGACCAGGAACACGAACGGGCTCGGCGACCCGGCCGGGCGCTCGCGGAGCACGTACCGGCTCACTGCCTCCAGCGTCCGCGGCTCGTGCAGGTCCACCACCCGCTCGTACCGCGACTTCTGCCGCACGCCGCGGGGATGATCATCACGCTTGGCGACCAGCACCCGCCGCCGGCGGTAGGAGACGTCGCCGAGCTGCAGGCCGAGCACCTCTCCCGGCCGGAGCCCGCCGTCGAGCATCAGCAGTACCATCGCCAGGTCCCGCAGCCGGGTCAGGCTCTCCAGCAGGGCGGTCACATCCGGCTCCGTCATGGGCCGGGGCAGCCGCGACGGCAACCGGACCCGGACCGCGCGGCGCACCGGCTGCTGCCGGCTCGCCCCGCCGGCGAACGGCAGGTGCCTGGCAGGCACCCGTGCCAGCGCCGGATCCGCGCGGCGCTGCAGCGGGTTCTCCCCGCCGGTCAGTTCCGCCGCGATCGCCCACTCGAAGAAACTCGACACCGCCGCCAGCGCCCGCGCCACGCTCGCCGGCGCCAGCAGCAGGCCCTCGGCCACCACCAGCGCCAGCCCGAGCCGCTGAGCCGACCGCCGGCTCGGGCGACGCCGCAGCCACCCCAGCAGCTCCGACGCCGCGCCCGGCCCGAACTCATCACAGCCCAGCCCGTGCTCGTCCAGGAACTCCAGCAGGTACTTCAGGTCATAGCCGTACGCCGCCGCCGTGTTCGGGCTGCACCCCGAATCCAGCAGGTGCCGCAAGAACCGGTTCACCAGCCCCGCCGCCTCAGCCACCCGGCCCGGCGCCTCGATGACCGTCACAGCCCTGACAACACCCGCGATCCGCTCCAGCTCCACGCGCATCCAGCCATCCGACCATAACCAGTGACTACATTCAGTGTTCGACACGCCACGGAGAGTCCACATAACAAAGAATTCGGCTAGCAGCGCCAGGTCCTCGAGGCTCACCGCCTGATCGAGCGCGGCCGCGGTCGCCTGCGCCTCGGCGGACAGGCTGCCGGCGGTCAGGGCGGTCCTGACCTGGATGGCGGTACGGCCGGTGGCCTTGCGGAGCCGGGTCCTGGTGGCCCCGGCCTCGTGCGCGGCGAACAGGGCGGCGGCTTCTTCCAGCGGCGTGCAGTTCGCGCGGTAGGAATCGCTGTTGGCGAGCAGCATGTCCAGGAACTGGCCCGCCTCATCGCCAGCCCGCTCATGGTCGATGTCGCACGAAACCTCCGCCAGTCCCGCGTCGATCGCGGCGGCGAGCCGGCGGTGGCCTTCGATCACCCGCCAGCCGCCATCTCCGGCCGGGGTGACCAGGAGGGAAATGCGGACGCCTTCGGCGGCGATCGAGGCGGTGAACTCGGGTGTAAGGCTCAGCTCGCGGCGGACATTGCCCGGATGCGCGGCCAGATCTGCGACCGGGATCATCCGCCGTGACGGCACGTCGGCTGGGGGAATCTCGGGCTCGGTGCTGACGAGCTCGCCGGGGAGTTGTTCGGCTGGAGTGTTCATGGGTGTTGTTTCCTTTCGCTAGCTGTTCAGGGTCAGGCGGGGCTGCCGCCATGCGGGCTGGTCAGGGCGGAGCCATCGAGGATGACGGCGACGTCGCCGGCCTCGCCCGATCTGGTGCTGATCTCGATGAGGAGGCCGGGTCCGGCGGGCTCCTGCCGCACGGTGACCGTGATCCCGGCCGAGACGGTCTTGGCGACCGGGCGGCCGTGCGGGGTGTCGGCGATGGTGATCTCGATGTCGCGGACCTGGATCAGGGGCCGTCCGGTGCGGGCGAGGATCAGGCCCACGTCGCCCAGCAGTACGGCCGCTGCCGTGTCACTGCCGGTGAGCAGGGCACAGATGTCGTTCAGCGCGGCGGCATCGGTGTAGCCGGGCGTTGTCCTTGGCCGCAGGCGGGTCACGGGCCGGTTGGTCATGGCCGTGTGCTCCTTTCCGGGAAAGGCGAAGGCCCGGCCCCCGCGCGGGCGGGTGCCGGGCCTGGTGCCGGGGGACGGCGCCTAGAGAGTGGCGGCGATTTCGAGGGCGCGGAGGCCTGCGGCCTCCAGGTCGCTGGCGGCGTCGCCGTCGGGCAAGGTCTGGGCGACGCTGGTGACCGCGTGCAGGATCCCGCCCGCCGTGGTGTCACCGCCCCTGATGAAGTGAGCCAGGATGCCGGACTGCTGAGTCTCGGTGAACCGCAGCCGCTGGGACACCACAGCCACCGCCCCGGCGGGGTCGGCCAGCTGGTGCCCGGCCTGCGCGGTGACGGCTTGCAATGCGCGGTGAACATAGGCGGGGTCGAGGAACGTGGCGACGGCGTCCTTGGTCTTGGCGGTGACCAGGGCCAGGGTCTTGTCCATCGTGTCCGCCGACCACGAAACCACGCCCTCATCCAGCCGCTCGCCCAGGTGCACCGCCCGGATCGCGTCGCGATGGTCATGCCGTTCCGGCACACTTGCACCACCAGGCGCGGGGTCAGGGTGAACGCGCCGCATCCGGTCTCGCTGTTGGAGATCACGAACCCGGCGAACACGACCGGGTTGTCCGCCCCCGCGGCGCCGGTGAACGGGCTCCGGTACCCGTCCAGGAGCGCCGGGGCTAGGGCGCGGATCTCCTCGCAGACCACGCGGACGTACATCCGCCGCTCGGTCAGGTCACAGCCGTCCACCTGCACCGGCAGGCCCGCGCGGCGGACCCCGTCCAGCGCGGCGAGCAGGACATCGAGGTTGTCGATCCGCTTGAACCCGTCCGACAGGAACGCCCGCGCCGCGCCAGGACCGCTGCCGGTGCCGGGCCGCAGGCAGCGGACCAGGAACTTACGCCGGTCGCCGTCGAGCCACCCGTTCACGTTCGCGTCGAACAGGGCGGGCCGTTCCTGACGGACCCGCCGCAGGTAAGTGACCGGGATGCCGAGCTTGTCGGCCAGGCCCTGATCGCAGACCTGCGTCGGCACGTAGGTACCGGCCGTCACGGTGACGCCATCCGCCGACAGGTCCGCGTCGGTGCCCTCGATCACCAGCCGTCCGCCCGAGGCGCGGATCGCGGCGGCGGGAGCGACGATGTCGAGCTTGCGGGCGTTCTCCTGGCGCAGCATCGCCGCCAGGTCCTCCAGCGTCACGTTCCGCCCGGTCACCGCCGGGGCAGGGTTATCCGTGGTCATGATCGTGCCGTCCTTCCGTGCTGGTGCCCGCAGGTGCGGGCTGTCCGCCGTCCGGGCGGCCGGTGCCTCCCGGTGGGCAGCCGGCAGGCGCCACGGGGCGCAGGACCCGCCACCGGACGGCCCCGGGCGGGCAAGATGTTGCCCAGCGGGCCACAAGAACAAGGGCTGCGACGGCCTGGCCGGCGCAGCAGCCGGCCCGCCAGGGCCGGCACCATCCATGGCCCGCTAACCGGGCAAGATCTCTGCCCCGGCCGGGGTGAGCGCAGCGAAAGGCCGGTGGCGGGAACCAGCACCGCGGCGCAGGCTGAACCCACCGGGAGGCCCGGCCCCGGACGGCGACATCAGCGGGCCAAGAGGGCCGCACGCTGCGGAAACCCTCGCCCGCAACGAGAGACGAACCCTCGCTCCACTTCGCCCGGTCGCAGCCTCGGGTAGCCTGCCGCCATGCCGGCTACCAGCACCAGCGCGCCGTTACTGACCAGCCGGTTCCAGCACGCCTTCGCCCTCGCCAGCCAGGTCCACGCCACCCAGCTGCGCAAGGGAACGACGATCCCCTACCTGGCCCACCTGATGTCGGTTACTGCCCTCGTTCTCGAATACGGCGGCAACGAGGACGCCGCGATCGCCGCGCTCCTGCACGACGCGATCGAAGACTCCCCCGACGGCGCGGCCATCGAAACCCGTATCCGAGCCCAGTTCGGCAGCCACGTTGCCGGCATCGTCCTGGCCTGCTCCGACGCGGTCGCGATCCCCGGCCAGCCCAAACCGCCCTGGCGTGACCGCAATGAGCGCTACCTGGCACGACTCCGCGACGAAACCGATCCCGAAGTGTTCCTGGTCTCGGCGTGCGACAAGCTCCACAACGCCCGCTCCATCGTCGCTGACCTGCGGGAAACCGGCCCGGCCGTGTGGCAGAGGTTCAGCGAGCCAGACCCGGCCGCCCAGATCTGGTACTACCAGACACTCACCACCTGCTACTCAGGCCAGGTCCCACCAGCATTGTCGGATGAACTTGGCCGCACCGCAGGACAGATGCAGTCACTAGCCACCGGCACAGCCGGCGTCTAGCCAGGAAGCTGTATGGTAATTCGTATGGAGAAACGTAAGGTAACTTTCCTGCTGTCGGCCCACACCCTCGACGCCGCCCGCGCCCTCACCCCTGACGGCGGGATGTCAGCCTTCGTCGACCGCGCCCTGCGCAACGAAACTCTCCGCACGCAGCTTGCCGCTACCGCCCTGCCAGAACTCAGCGGCTGGCTCGACGACGCCGAAACCGACGAGGCACCCGCCGCGTGAGACGAGGCGAAATCCGCGTCATCCACAGCCGCGTCACCGGACGCGAGCAACACGCCCTCATCTTGAGCAACGACGCCCTCAACGAATCAGCCACCACCGGCTGGGCCATCACCGCCCCCATCGATACGAGCGGCGCATCACCCGACACGCTCGTCACCGTCCCGATCACACTGCCCATCGAGGGCGTCGCCCGGCTCGACAGCATCACCGCCGTCCGCAAGGACCGCGTCGGCGACCTCGCCGGCCGCCTTGACCCCGACACCCTCGAACACGTCAACATCGCACTACGCGCAGCGCTCGACCTGTAAGTCGATCAATCCGAAGCAACGCTGAACGTAGCTGGCGCTAGCCATTGTCCAAGGTGCGAAAGTCCTTGGCGACCGCATTGAGCGGCTTAATCCCGGCCTGGAAGTCCGAGCCTGCCGCATCTATATCCGCAGTAGCGGTCGAGTAATTGCCGTCGTCGAGCGCGGTGATCGTATTCTGCTCGCTGTCCGCCGATCGCACGACATCCGCCAGGGCCTCCTCGAAGTTGGCCCGCAGACCACTTTCGCATCCTGGCGGCGGGTCGGCCTGAGCCGCCTGCGCGGCCGACAGCATGTTTGCCGCTGCCGTGCTGAGAGTTCCGGCGGCACCGCTGAAGTTGCCGTTTCCGGCCTCCTTCGCTCCTGTGCTGAGAGCCGCGGCGTCGTGCTGCACGGCCGTGAGCAAGGCACTCATGTCGGCCGAGCCTCCGTCGTCACGCCAGGAGATCGCCCGGTCCAGGCAGCTGGCAGGTGTAGCCGAAGGAGTCGCTGCGGCCGCTGCCCGCGTGGACGACGCCGCAGCATCATGCCCGCGCACGGATGACGCCGATGAGCACGCCGACATACCGACGGCGGCAACCAGCGCCAGCACGGCCGAAGCCAGAAGTTTAGCCATCTTTATCCCTCCCCCAAACAAGATGGCATTGCGGTTGCCATTCTGCCCCCGCTTGCACCCCAGGGCGCCTGCAAGGTCGCCTTTCTTATGGGCTGATTCGTGTTCATGCTGGTCATGGGGGCGGGCTGGGCGGGTGTGCTGGATGGCGGTTGCTGGCGGGGGCGGGGATGTAACGGTCAGGTCGCGGCGAGGTTGCCGGCTGGTCGCGGAGCGGGCTTCGTGAGGCCGAGGAGCTGGAGCGGGAGCCGGTACGGGTCGCGGTGGCAGGCGCGCAGCTGGGCGGCGATATTCGGCACCTGGTGCAGGTGCAGGATCCCGATGACGGTGTTGCGGATGGCTGCCCTGGCCTGGTGGGCGCGGCTGACTGGGCTGGCGTCCTCCCCGAAAACGACGTCGCGGATATAGTGGTGCATTTCTATGGCCCAGTGGCCGCGGAGGTAGGCCAGCAGGTCAGCAGGATCCGCGAGGTGCGGGGGCAGGGAAGTGATGCCGAGGACGGCGACGGCGCCCAGCAGGTTCCCGTCGGTGCCGTAGCTGTAGCGCTCGACGAGGAACACCTGCGTGACGTGCGGGAAGAGCTTGCTGACCAGGGCGGACGGCGGCAGGACCTTGATGGTCCGCACGTCGATCCGGCCGTGCCCCCGGTCGGCGGTCCAGGCATCGACGGCGACGGCTTCCCAGCACATGGCGTCGGCGGCGGCGAACAGCTTCGGCTGGTTCTCCCCGATGGTGAACAGCCAGTACGCGTTCTTGCGGCAGATCAGCTCGGCGTGCTTGCGCTGGGTGTGCATCTGGTCCGCGGTGATCACCGCCCCTGCGAGGTCCTCGTCCGGGATCTTCTTCAGCAGCTTGCGGAGCACCGGGATCTCGTTTGTCTTTCTATCTACCGGGAGCTGCGCCGCGGTGGTGCCATCGTCCCAGACCCCCGACAGCAGCATCGGGGTGCGGCCCTCGCGGCGGGCGCCGTGCAGCGCTTTGCCGTCGATCCGCAGGTGGCGGCGCATGCCGGGACGCTGCGCGCGGGCGCGGGCCGCCGCCCAGCCGCACAGCGCATCATCGTAGGCGACCTGGTCGGCGGCGCCGAGGACCCGGCTGATGGTGGTGGCGTCCGGCCGCCGGGGCCGCCCCGCCCGGTCCGGCGGCGCGCCCAGCCCGATCAGCAGGTCCGCCGGGGCGGACGCGGCCCGCTCCGCTGCCGCGTCGGTCTCGTCGTCCCCGGCCATGCCCGCGACCAGCGGCAACGCCAGCAGGTAGCGCAGCGGGTACAGACGCCCCCGCGGGTCACGCGTGTCCTCCACCAGGTCCAGGAACCCCAGCAGCCGCGCGCACTCCTCCTCATCCCAGCACGCCCCGGCGCTGGCTTGCACCAGGCCACCGCGCTCCGCCGGCCTGCCGGGCACCGGCCCGGCCAGCGCCGACGCCAGCGCCGCCCGGCCCTCAGCCGGCAAGTCCGCAGGCAGGCTGGCCGGCAACGTCAGCGGGGCAGGCACAGCCGGCAGCATCGCCGGCACCGCGGGCACATCCGGCATCACGACCGGCAGCACCTCCGGGACCTGGACACAGGACAAGACGGGCGTGGCAGACTGGAGCATGCGGGGTCCTTCGGTGCGGCGGTGATTTTCGCGAAGAACCAGCCTCCACCGCAGGACCCCGCATCCCCGGGAGTACACGCGCATATCCGGGCAGCGCAATAGATTTCCCGCCCGCAGCTCCCTGCCGTTACCCTGGCGCGACCATCATGCGACCCCGCCGTGACGCAAGCGACGCAACCGCCTCAGTACCAGGCCGCGCACGACGCCCCGACCAGCACAGATCACTCACCAGCCCCGACCTTGCAGGCGCCCTGGCTTGCACCCTAGCGTCAGGATGTCCCGCAGAATTCTGCTTTGGGGTAGCCGACGCTTAACGATTACCGGCAAGAGTCGCGCTCTAGCTAAAGGGCTAGCAACTCGGCTCTGTGCGTCCACGCAAGTGCCAAACATGCGGCCCCCGGAGCCGCCATGGGTTCATGATCAATCAAGCGCGTCACGTTGGCCTCGGAGAAGTCGTGCCCATGTTCGCCGCGCATGGTTATGCCCTCGGGGTTCTCCTGCACCATGTCTTGAAGCAGTTCGTCGAACACATCAGCGTCGATCACAATCGCAGTCAAGATGGTTGCCGCCAGCGTGAGCGCATCCAGCCCGACGCCCAGGCAGACCGCTGAGGCCTTAGCCTCAATCCGCGCCTGGCTCAGCAGCCGATACAACGGCCAACCGGCGTAGTCGATCGATGCACTGCGGGACCCGTCGTGCTCAGGCTCTCCGAGTAGTTCTTCGCTGAGTTCCCTGACGATGTTCTTCCAGATATCAAGATCGTTGGCCAGGTCGCCCGGAGCGATAGAGGACGGCTGGAACTCACCTGCCGGGATCACGTCGAACAGCCGCGTCGCCGTCGCGACTTTGTGCGGGTCACGCCAATGAAGGAAGAATCCAGCCCCGCTCTTCCCGCGCCGAATCGTCAGAGTGGTGATCGCTGGAAGAACTGTTCGCTGCTGAAAGTCAAACGGATCGCCGATCAACGACCGGAACGGAAGATCTTTCCCGCTCAAATCGGAGTCGGCGCTACTCGCAACAGCCGCGATTTCGTGACCGAGAGCTTCGCAGATGTCGAGCTTGTCGAAGTAGGTACCTAGCCCGAACCGCATCGCTGCGGCGCTCGTACCCCAGTCCAGACCGAGCAGCCGGTAGCTCGGGCGATTCTCGAACAGCCGCGGCGGATCGAGATACCGGGTGGCTGACGTGTACCGATCGAACTGATGAGCCGGGATCCGAAGCGGCCGCAACTCCCGTGTCTCCGGCTCAGCCCCGGTGAATCGGGCGGAAGGCCAGGGATTCGTCAAAGTCGTGGGGTGTGTTTAGCCTGGCCGGAGGGCTAGCAGCTGAAGCGGGCGGCTGGGGTCCTGGGCGTTGCGGCGGGTTTCCTCGGTAATTTTGGTTACTCCTTGTAGCCGGAACAGGGTGATGACCAGGTTGGTGAGGGCTGACATCACCTGGGGCGCGTTTCCGGCGCGGAGAGTGGATTTGTCCTCGTTCCAGACCGTGTCACGGCCAGTGCAAATGTTCTATCGCCCAGTGGCCGCGGGCGAGGGCGAGCAGGTCGGCGGGGGCTGCCTGAGATGGTTCCAGGCTGGTGACGTACAGGACGGCCTCGCAGTTGCGCATGACCCATTTCCCGTTCTTCGTGATGGTGACGTAGCGCTCGAGCAGGATGGCCTGGCGGGCGCCGGGAAAGCCCGGCTCCCGCGGGGCGGGCAGGACGCGGATGGCGCGGGTCTCGATCCGGCTGCGGCTGATTTCGCTGGTGGCGGCCGCGACCGGGGTGTTCTCCCAGTCCAGGGCGTCGAGCGCGGCGTACAGGCCGGGCTGGTTGCCCAGGACCAAGAGGGCGACAGACTACGACGTTTCCGTGCCTTGCTGCCGTGCGAGGTCGTGGTCACGGCGCTGGCTCATCCGCTGTGCGGGTGCCGGCTTCGGGCCTGCGCGTTCCGGCACGTGGACGGGGTGCCGCATTTGAAGGTGGAGTTGCCGGACGGGATGCCGGGCCTTGTCGCGGCGGACGCGACCGATGTGTTCGGCGCGGGGCGGGCGGCTGCGGGCGCGGGCCTGGTTCTGGATGGTGCTGGCCTGCGGCATCTGCATGCTGTAGTGATGCGGCTGCGGGATGGGGACCGGGCCGGGGAGCAGCGGTAACGGGCTGGGCGGGGCGTGCCGCTGGCGGCTGGGCTGTCTGGCGCCGTGTGGCCGCCACCGCGCGGGCCATGTCCGACACCGAGGCCCAGTTCCGCCAGAACCTGGCCGTGTTCGAGCGCGCGCTGGAACGGGCGCGTTTCGAAGCCGGCCGGGCGCTGCGCCAGTACGACAACATCGAGCCGGAGAACCGGCTGGTCGCCAGGACCCTGGAGGCCGTCCTGGAAGACAGGCTCACGGCTGTGCGCACCGCGGAGAACCAGCTCGCCGCCCAGCAGGCCCGCCGGCCCGTCACCCTCACCGAGGAGGAAACCGCCTGGATCACCACCGCCGGAGCGGACCTGCGGGCCATCTTCCAGGCCCCGGCCACCACCAACGCCCAGCGCAAGGAACTCATCCGCGCGGTCATCACCGAAGTCACCGTCACCGTGCAGGACAACACCGGCGAGGGCAGCACCGGCGAGGGCGGCACCGCCCGGACGTGCCAGGTCCAGATCATCTGGCAAGGCGGCGCCAGCACCCGGCTGCAGATGCCGATACCCGCCAGCGGCCGCCACGGCCGGACCACTAACGAGGACACCCTCGATCTGGTCCGGCGCCTGGCATCCAGCTACGACGACACCACCATCGCCCAGATCCCCGGCCAGCAGAACCGCCGCACCGCGACCGGGCTGGCCTTCAGGAAAACCCACGTCAGGGCACTGCGCACCTACCACGGCATCCCCGAATACCAGGCGCCTCCCGAAAATGTCAGACCCGGCTGCCAGGATGCGATCGTGGTCAGCATCGCAGAGGCAGGACGCCAGCTCGGCGTCTCCAGCGCCACCGTCTACCGGTGGCTGCGCGACGGCTTCGTCACCGGCGAGCAGCTCACCCCGGGAGCACCCTGGCAGATCCGCATCGACCAGCAGCTCCGCGACCGGGTCCGGCCCCAGGCCCCCGACGGCTGGCTGCCCCTCGGCCAGGCCGCCGCCCGCCTCGGCGTCGCCCGCCAGACCGTGTTGAACAAGGTCCAACGCGGCGAGCTCAACGCCATTCACCTCACCCGCGGACGCCGCAAAGGCCTCCGTATCCAGGCCGAATACGGCCAGGCTGGACTCTTTGACACACCATGACCAACAACAGGAGCAGTGTGAAGCATGCTCGACCGTGAAAACGTAGTGCGCCAGGAGCTCTTCGCAGATCAGCTTCGCGTGGGCCTTGACTGTGCAGTCGGCGTCGGCGGTGATGACGTGCCCGGCCAGCGGGTAGTACCCGTCCAGCCCGCGCAGCAGCGGCGCGAACCCGGGGACCTCGCTGGTTTTCGGGCCGGCCATATGCCCGGCCAGCACGGTCCCGGTGCCGTGGGCGGCGGCGGCCAGCAGGTACGGGATGAGGCCGTCCGGCCCGGCCGCGCCGCGCACGGCCTTGCCGTCCACCGCGACAGCGGGCAGCCATCCCGGCCCGGCCAGGGGAAACACGGCCGGGCCAGGGCCCGCGCGGCGGGCCAGGCACGCCCCGGCGCAGCCCGCCAGCGACTGCGCGCCCAGCGCCGCGAAGATCCGCACCACCGTCTGCGGATGCGGCGCCACCCGCACCCCCAGCGCGTTCTGCCTGGCCCCGGCCGCGGCCAGCACCTCCTGCGGCGCCGCGTGCACCCACGCGGTCACGTCCTCCATCGCGGTGTTCCCGCACAGCACCGCCCCGGTGCACAGCGCCAGCACCGGCGCCAGCGGGTGCCGGACCCCGCGCGGGTCCCGCGGATCACGCACCGCCGCGAAGCACTCCAGCAGGTTCCCGCCCGACGCCGCCGCCAGCGCCGCGGCCCGGCAGGCAAGCTCCCCCGGGGCCTCCGCCGCCAGGGCTTCCGCAGCGGCGGCGGGCACGGGCATGGCAGACTTGACGGGCAACGGGACCTCCGGCAGGGAAAGTGACATCGCAATCCCTTGTCCTGGCCGGGGTCCCGCTGCCCTGCCCGCCACGACACGCGCACCGCCCCCGACGTGACTGAACCGGGATAAAGCCAGCCGCACGGCCGTCACCGCCCGTATAAGAAAACCGCCGCACCCACGCCGCGAACCCCAGCCTCGCCGGTCACCTGAAGTAACGCAAAACACCGGCACCCAGCCTCAGGACAGGTGCAACCCACCCGCCGCACCCGGCAGGCCAGCTGACGGCCAGATAACACCTGACCTGGGAAGACGACTTTGCGGGTCACCCTGGTCCTGCTCCGCGTCTACGCCAAATGCCCCACAGACTCCGAGCAATCCGCTCCGAAGCGGATCGAGCAAGCGGAACCTAACCTCAATCGTCAGGCCGAATGACAACATCCTTCCTTGCCCAGCAATCAGAATCTCGGGCCTCTGCCGAGGTAACGCAGCCAGACAGGAGTCAGTTGAACATAGTCCGCAGCCACCATCCTGGTCAAAGATGAGAACTGGACTGGCCTTAGCTGGATATTAGTACTTCTTACGAACTGTTTCTTAGAAGTCTCTCGCCAACGACGCCAAGCGCCTTGATCCTCACGAGATAGAGGCGTCTCTTGGAAAAGGACTATCTGAACAGATGCAGGATCAAGACGGTCGCCTTCGATACGAAGCCGAACTTCCTCGACATCGGTAAAGCGCCCGGAATGCTCGCGCAGCGCATTCGCTTGATCGCGTCGTATCCAATCGTCCAGAGGTCTAATAAGATAGTCTTGGACAGCATCAGCATAGGCAGGCCGACGGATCCGCGTCGCAACCCGATCGGAGAAATTGAGCAAATCGTTCTCCGTTAGAAAACCGTCGATCGGCTTCCTATCTGCCAGCGATCCTTTCTCTAGAGGCAGAAATGTTCGGAGGTCAGCAGCATAAAAACGGCCAGCCACGGGTTGCTTAGTCAAATAGACATAGTCATTCCAGTGATGTTGGCGGATTTCATTGTCCTGACCGCCTTTGAGAACGTCGGCAAGATCGTAGACTGGCGCTATGGTCACGAACGGATTAGCCGGCCTGGCTTCACATATGTCACATGTCTGTGAAATGACAACTCCGAATGGCGGCCTTGCCGAATGGGGTAGCGAAAATATTTGCCAGTCGCGTGCGACGTTACCATTGTCTGCGGTGAATGGGAGCAACGGCTGCCTAGGATCGGCAGCCCAGAACATCGGTGAACTCTCCACGAGGTGCCCTTGATGCCAATGTTGAAGCGCCGACAGGACGTAAACATTCAGGTCGTCTTACCTCGGTTCAGCTGGCTGTTACATGTTGTGAGCGCTTGAGCGCGTTGTGATCTTCTGTCGCCGGCCCAGCGTGTCGTGTTGACTACGGAGGGCCGGCGATGATGATGGCTGACTGTGGCCGTTCTGCCTCCTGCTGTACCGGGTTGCGCGTCGTGCGCTGCCCGCGATGAGCTGATCGCCGGGCAAGGGCAGGCCATCGGGGAGCTCAAGGCGGACGTGCTGGCGCTGGCGGAACAGGTCCGCGAGCTGCGCCGCCAGCTGGGCCGCAACAGCGGCAGCTCATCGATGGCGCCGTCGGCTGACGACCTGCCCGGCCGGACGCCGCCGAAGGCGAAGTCCCGGCGGGACGGCGGGAAGCGCAAGCCGGGCAGGCAGCCCGGCGCTCCGGGCGCGCACCTGGCGTGGAACGACCAGCCGTATGAGACGGTGCCGCATTTCCCGCAGGGGGCGTGCGCGTGCGGGGAGGACCTCGCGGCCGCCCGCGACCTGGGGGTACGGTACTCCCATCAGGTCACCGGCCTGCCAGGGGTGACGGCGCAGACCACCCGGCACGACCGGCACGAGGTGGAATGCGCGTGCGGCCGCAGGCACACGGCGGACGCGCCGCCGCAGGCGGGGGCGCCGGGCACGGTGACCTGCGGGCTGAACTTCCAGGCCTGGTGCGTGTTCTTGATGGTGATGCACCACGTGCCGGTCGAGCGGTGCGCGGACATCCTGGAGTCGATGACGGGAACCCGCCCGTCCGGCGGGCGGGTGCACGCCCTGCTGGCCCGGGCGGCGAAAGCGGTCGCGGCGGCGAACAAGACGATCCGGGCGCTGATCATCCTGGCTGGCGTGGCCTGCGGAGACGAGACCCCGATCCGCTGCGGCCCCGGCCCGAAGAAGGCGAAGAAGTACCTGCACGTCGCGTGCACCAGCCTGCTCACCTGTTACTTCCCCGGCGAGCGCAACCTGGCCTCCTTCCGGGACTTCATATATTCCGACCTGCACGGCACCGTCGTGGTGCATGACCGGTACCAGAACTACGTGCGCCACGAGGCGCACTGCTATATCGCCCGCTAAGCGGGCAGAGATCGGAGGAGGTGTCTTTGGATCTGACGCCTTACCGGAGGCCGAAAGGCTGAATGGGAAAACAGCATGGCAGAAAACCGGCAGCCTGTGTCCAGGCGTCAGGAACGGCGTGCCGGGAGATCCGCGCGATAAGGTGAAAGCTTGATTGCCTGAATCCCAGTCTCCAGAAGGTGAAATGGTACACCCGCCGGAAAGACGCCCGTAACCGGCGCCGGTCCCTGCCGGGAGGTTCAGTAGTTACTCCCGGCATTCCTCCGGGACGCAGGAGCGATGTCCTGTCAGGGCATTTAAGGAGACGAACGGGGCGCCTAAGTCGCGCTAGCACGTATAGCAGTGGTGAACGTGGGATCGCCTAAGGGACGCGAGTCCTATGGCGACGGAGTGCCCGTATGTAGTCGGCGGGGTAACGTCCGCCCAATCTGGAGACCGGGAAAGCCGGACCACAGGGCGAAGGGGCACAGGCGATGAGCGATAAAGGAACCATGAGGTAAGCGAAATGCAGACAGCCGAAGTGGTACTTGGCGTTCTCCGCGAGCGTGGCAGGAAGGGCCTGCCGTGCGAGCAGCTTTACAGGCAGATGTTCAACAAGGATCTGTACCTGCTGGCTTACGGGAACATCTACCCCAACCAGGGGGCGATGACGCCCGGGGCCAGCGAGGAAACCGCTGACGGCATGTCCGAGGAAAAGATCGGCCAGATCACAGGGCTGATGCGGCAGGAACGGTACCGGTTCTCCCCGGCCCGCCGCGTCTGGATCCCGAAGAAAAACGGGAAACTCCGCCCGCTCGGCCTTCCGTCGTGGTCCGGTAAACTGGTCGGCGAAGTGGTGCGCCTCCTGCTGGAGGCAATCTACGAGCCGCAGTTCTCCAGGTGGTCGCACGGGTTCCGGAGAAAACGCGGATGTCATACCGCATTGCGGGATATCCGCGATACCTGGACCGGCACCACCTGGTTCATCAAGGGTGACATCTCCGACTGCTTCGGGTCACTTGACCACGAAATCCTTCTCGGGATACTGGCGGAGAAAATCCGTGACCAGCGGTTCCTGCGGCTTATCCGCCACATGCTGAAAGCCGGGTACCTGGAAGACTGGGAATACCGCGACTCGCTCAGCGGAGTTCCGCAAGGCGGCGTGGCCTCACCGATCCTCTCGAATGTCTACCTGCACAAGCTCGACGAATTCGTCGAGCGGGAACTGATCCCGCAGTATACGCGGGGAGCCCGCCGGAAACGTAATCCTGAATACGACAAGATACAGTACCGGCTGGCGCAGGCGCGGAAGCACGGGGACCGGGCAGCAGCCCGCGACCTGGAAAAGCAGCTGCGCGCGCTCCCCGCATCCGACCCGATGGACCACGGTTACCGCCGCCTGAAGTACATGAGGTACGCGGATGATCACATACTGGGGTTTACCGGGCCGAGGGCCGAGGCTGAGGAGATCAAGGCCAGGCTCGCGCGGTTCCTCCGGGAAACCCTCGGACTGGAACTGAACCAGCAGAAAACCCTGATCACCCGCGCACGCAGCCAGCCTGCGCGGTTCCTCGGCTATGACATCATCGTCCAGCACTCGCGCACGAAGATCACCGCAGGCCGCAGGCCGGTCAACGGGACGATCGCGCTGCGGGTGCCGCCTGACGTGATCAAGGCCCAGTGCGCCCGCTACCGGCGGCGGGGCAAAGCCTCGCACCGGCCCCGGCTCCAGAACCTCGACGACTACGACATCGTCAGGATCTACGGAGCCGAGTACAGGGGCGTCACCGGCTACTACCTGCTCGCCCAGGACGTATGGCGGCTGCGCCCGCTGCGGTGGAACGCCGAGACGTCCATGCTGAAAACCCTGGCCGCCAAGCACCGGTCCACCGTCGCCAAGATGGCCGCCCGCCACAAGGCGAAGGTCACCACCGGCGACGGCCCCCGGACCTGCTTCCAGGCCAGCCGGACGCGGCAGGGCAAGCCGGACCTGACAGCACGATTCGGCGGGATCATCCTGCGGCAAGACCGGCGGGCGGTCATCACCGACCCCGCGCCCGCCCCGGTGCCCTATCCCCGCAAGGAACTGATCAAACGGCTCCGCAGGCGGGAATGCGAGCTATGCGAGACCGGCACCACAGTGACAGTTCACCAGGTCACCGGCCTCAAAACGCTCGGGAAACCGGGACCGGGCCAGCCCGCGTGGGCCGCCCTCATGGCGAGAATGCGGCGCAAGACTCTCATCGTCTGCGCAGCCTGCCATGACTGGATCCACGCGAACCCGGTCACGCAAGCGGTATAAATCGCTGGAAAGCCGGATGCCCGGAAAGCGGGCACGTCCGGTTTGGAGGGAGGCTGCACGGAAAAGACCCATATCCCCATGGATAGGGAACCTCGCCGTGCAGCCCACCCTACGACAAGTTCGACGGCGTGCAGCACCAGCTCTGCACAGCCCGTCTCCTTCGCGACCTGGAAGACGCTGCCCAGTCCTGCCCGGACGCGATCTGGCCCGGCCAGATCGCGGACGCCCCGCGCGCCCTCATCCACCAGGCGAACCTGGCCCGCGACCAGGGCCTGAACGCCGTGCCCGCAGAGCGGACCGCCGAATACCTCAGGCTGTTCCGGCACGGCGTGCTCGCCGGCCTGTCCGACGTCCCGCGCATCCCCGGCGCCGGCGAGAAGCAGCCCCCCGGCCGCCTGCTGCCGGAATGCCTCAGGCACCGCCAGGCAGACGTGCTGCGGTTCCTGACCGACACCGCCATCCCGGCCACGAACAATCAGGCCGAGCGCGACGCAAGGCCAGCGAAAACCCAGCAGAAGATCAGCGGCCGGCTCCGCTCCCAGACCACCACCCGGCACCGGTACGCCATCCGCGGCTACGCATCCACCGCCGTCAAGCACGGCCAGCCCGTCTTCACCGCCATCTGCGACGCCCTCGCCGGCAACCCCTGGATACCACCCATTCCAGCCAGCACCTGAACCACGCCCGAAACCCGTCACGCACAGCGACTCAGGAGTAACTCAATAACGAGCAGGACGGGTGACCTGAATGTTTACCGCGCGATATGGCATGAATACAGTCAAGGCGACACGGTCCATTCAATAGCTGACACGATTCGCTCAATGGTTGACACGGGAGATTAAATATGTTAACTAGTCCGATCTTTCACACGGCAGGCCCGCGCGGCCGGGTACGCGCGATCGGAGTTTCGCTGACCACGCTCGGCGTGCTCGCCGGGCTCATGGCCATGACGGCCGGCCCCGCGGACGCGGCTGCCAGCCCGGTCGGCACCACCGTGTACGTGCCCAACCTCACCGCCGGCACAGTCTCGGTAGTGAACGGCTCCACTAACACGATCACGGCCACGGTCCCGGTCGGCGCCGACCCGATCGACACGGCGGTCACGCCAGACGGCAGCCAGGTTCTCTCGGCTAACGAGGGCGCCGGCACGGTATCGGTGATCAGCGCCGCGACCGACACCGTGACCGCGACCATTCCGGTCACCGCCGACCCCGACGGGGTCGTGGTGGCCCCCTCAGGCACCACCGCGTACGCCAGCAGCCTCGGCGGCGGCGGCGTCATCTCGGTGATCGACCTCGCGACCGACACTGTGACCGGAACGATCCCTGGCGCCCCCGGCCTGAATCAGATGGTGATCAACTCCGCCGGCACCACCATGTACGTCGACCAGCAGGCGCAAAGCAACGTCCTGGTGATCGACTTGACCACGGACACCGTGACCGCAACGGTAAACCTGAACGCCAGCCAGAACTGGGAGATGGCACTCAGCCCGGACGGCAGCGCCCTGTACATCGCCAGCGGCTTCAACCTGGGCCTGCCCGGAGCCGAGTCATCTATCGAGGTACTCAACACCGCCACGAATACCATCAGCGCGACCATCCCGCTCGGCGCTAACACCTTCCCGATCGGGCTGGCGCTTTCACCGGACGGCAGCACGATCTACACGTCCGACCAGTCATCGGACTCGGTCTCGGTGATCAGCACGGCAACCGATACCGTCACCAGCACTATCGCCGGATTCAGCGAGCCCACAGGTCTCGCCCTCACCCCGAACGGCGCCACCGCCTACGTCAGCGACGCCGGCGACAACACCGTCAAGGTGCTGAACATCGCTACCGGCACCATCACCGCGACGATCAGCGGCTTCAGCGTTCCCTACCTCCTCAGCCAGCACACGAACTCCTACTCATTCACTGGCTTCTTCCCGCCGGTCCGCAACAGCCCCGCCGTCAACCACGCCGCGGCCGGATGGATCATCCCGCTGACGTTCAAGCTAGACGGCAACCAGGGGCTGAACATTTTCAACGCCGGCGACCCCGCCGTCCAGCAGATCAACTGCACAACCGGGGCACCGATCGGCGCCGCCTCACCGGCCCAGCCCGTCGGGCAAGGCCTTTACTACATCGGCTTCCTCGACACCTACACCTACCTGTGGCAGACATCTCGCGCTTGGAGGGGCACCTGCCAGGAATTCAGCCTCGGACTGAACGACGGCAGCACCCACACGGCTGACTTCAACTTCAACCTCGGGCTCGGCGTACCCTGGCCATTCACCTCGCGAGCGGTCAAGACCGCCCAAGCGAGAGCTGCTAGCTAGCTAGCAAGCAAGAGCCAGATCCGCGCGCTCATCCGGCGCGCGGATCTGGCATCATTACGGCAAATACCCGGAATGCCGAGGTAGCCGGGTAGCCGGGCTGGCATTGCTGGTGGTCGCGGTCACCTTTACTGACCGGGATGCCGAGGCGAAATCCTTGCTGTCGCCGTCGTATTGCGCGAACCAGGGTGCGCTGACGAGTACCTGGAACCTGCCGGTGAACCAGCCGGCCGAGTCGGTCGTCAGCTTTTTCTTGTACGCGTACACCTTGTGCTTGTAGGCGAACAGGATCAGCACCTCGCGGTGTGCGTAGGGCTGCCACGACTTCGTGTGCTGCCACAGACGTCCCTTGACTGTGACGTGGCCATTCGTGCTCACGCTGCTCGGGGACACCGTGAACGAGGTGATCCTGGTCAGGTACTTCGATAGGTAGAGCACCTTGCTCGTGGCTGGCTGATACTTGGCCGAGCCCGCGTACCTGACCCGGAAATACGCCGGGACAAGACGGGTGCTGTCCTTGATCGTGAACTCGCGGCCCTGGCCGCAGCGGCGGCCGCGCGGGAGTGTTTCCAGCGGGCTCCACGGCCCGGCGCGGCGCGGCGCGGACTCAAGCGCTGGTGCCACGAAATGCCCGCCCACGACCGTCTCGCAGACGCTGCCGGTGACCAGGCCAAACGGGTCAATGCTGGCAGCGAAGTCCGAGAGCGTCACCGGCACGACTACGTTAACGACCGGCAGATTGACCTGAGCCAGGTCGAGGAAGGTATCCAGATCCTCGTCTCCTGGCAGGCCACCCGCATCGAGTTGCAGGTCGAGGTCACGCTTGACGGTGAGATTGATGGTGAAGTTGCCGCTGGTCCCGGTCGTCGCCGTCGCGATGACCGATTGCGGGTGCCCCGGCGCGACGCTCAGTAGCTGAACCTCGCTCTCGGCGAGTGGCTTCCAGTGCGAGTCCGACCGATAGCTGACGCTGCCAGTGACGGTCAGTTTTCCGCCCGGCGCGACCTTAGTCGAGCTCAGCTTCGCGACGGCCTTCACCTTGTCCGTCATCACCTTGATCACGACCTGCGATAGCGCCGCGAACGTGGTGCTCGAACTGGCGACGGTGGCGGTTACCTGCCCCCCGTGCTCAAGCTGGACCGTGGCCTGATACGACCCGTCGGCGCTGGTCACCGGCGCCGCCAGCGGCCCGTTTGGGCCGTCCAGGCTGACGATGACGCCGGCGAGCGGCTGGCTTGTGCCGTCCGGATCCTGGCCGCTGACCGACCCGGAGAATGCCACGGTCCTGTGGCCGTAGTCGATCGCCTTCGGGCTCGGCGTGAACGTGAGCGACGGCACGATGAGGAACTGGAACGATCCGACGTCCGCCACGCTCGCCGATGCGCCGCCCGTATCGGTCGCGTCGACGTCGATCGTGTAACTGCCGATCGGCAACTGCGCTTCGGTAATCGGGCTGGTCACGACCCAGGTTTCGCCGGTCTTCTGGGTGAAATCACTGACCGTCAGCTCATCGGTCGTCCCGGACATGATGTGAGCGGTAAGGCTGGTGATCTGCGAGCCGGCGACGACGTCGATGTAGAGCGAGCCGACGTCGTCTGGTGAGTTGCCGGCATCGACGATGATGATCGTGTCATCGCTGGCGGCCATGGCCTGCGCGGCGGGGAGGGCGGCGCCGAGCAGCAGCACGGCGGCGGCACCAAGAAGCGCCAGAAGCGCGGGGGCTGGGTAACGCATGGATAACTCCCGAAGGGAAAGGTGAAACGAATAGTCCGGTGCACCCGTGCCCTGAAGAATGCCATCGCCCCGGCTTGGCTGGCTATAGCAGGAACCGTTTCTGAGTATTTCGCAGCGTGAATTGAGTACCTGAACTCAGGGACCCCGCGGCTCTTACATCGCGGTAGAGCTGATTCAGCGCGGTGAACTAGTCAGTTAGCGACCGCGAGCGCGAAGGGGAGCACGGCTTGGGCGCCGCACCCGCGCAGCAGCTTGGCGGCAAACGTCATGGTCCACCCGGTGTCCGCCAGATCATCCACTAGCAGCACCGGGCCGTCAGTCCCGGCCAGGGCCCCTTGAAGCGGGCCGGGCACGGTGAGACTTCGCGCCAGCGCGGCCAGCCGTTTGGCGCTGTTGTGCTGGCGTCCGGGCGGATCACCAGCCAGGTAATCGAGACTGCCGAGGTAGGTCATCCTGCCGGTGGCGGCGATCCGCTCACCCAGTGAGGTGATCAGGTTGGGCCTGCTGCGCGACGGCACTGTCACGACCGCGAGCGGGCGCTGATCCCAGTCCCAGGCCGCGAGCACCTGCACCACGGCCTTGAAGAGATTGTCGGAGACGGGAACGTCTGGTGCGCCGTCGGCCAGCAACTGACGGAGCGTCACGCCCCAGCCGATGTCGGTCAGGCGCCCGACGCCGCGACCCGGCTCGGCCGCCTCCCCGGCGGATATACGGCCTGTAGCAGCTACTCCGAGGTCCGCCATCCCAGCTGGCCATTGGCGCCGGGGCTGGAGTGTCACCCCTGGCCGGTGGAGCCTGGCGCGGGCGGTGTTCTCGCTCCCCTGACTGACGTTTGCCGCGCGGGGTGTGCCGGTGCAGTTGTCGCAGCGACCGCAGGATGCCGCGGCCGGATCGTCGAGTTCGCGGCGCAGGTAGTCCATGCGACAGCTTGTCGTCGCCACGTAGCCGAGCATGGCCTGCTGTTCACGCGCCCGTTCGGCGGCGACGCGTTCGTAACGCTCGGTGTCATAGACCCAGGGCTGGCCGGTCGCCTCCCAGCCGCGGCTCACCCGGCGGACAGCGCCGTCCACGTCGAGTACCTTCAGCATCGTCTCCAGGCGGCTGCGCCCCAGGTCGACCCGCGTTTCCAGAGCCGCCGCTGACAGCGGTCCGCTAGCGCGCGCGAGTGCATCGAGGGTGGCGCGGACCATGCGTTCAGGCGGAAAAGCCAGGCTGGAGAAGTAGGCCCAGATATCGCGGTCCTCGGAGGCGGGCAGCAAGATCACCTCGGCCCGTTCCACTCCCCTGCCTGCCCGCCCGATCTGCTGGTAGTAAGCAACCGGCGACTGCGGCGCCCCCAGATGGACAATGAAACCGAGGTCAGGCTTGTCGTATCCCATGCCGAGCGCACTGGTCGCGACAACGGCCTTGAGCTTATTGGCGAGCAGGCTTTCCTCGATGCGCAGACGCTGCTCAGGATCCGTCTGCCCGGTGTATGCCTCCACCGTGTGTCCCCTGTCCCGCAGGAACTCGGCTACCTCCTGCGCGGCCGCCACGGTCAGCGTGTAGACAATGCCGGAACCTGGCAAGGCACCTAGGTAGTCAGCGAGCCAGCCAAGCCGCAAGGCCGCCTGAGGCAGTCGCACGACGGACAACCGCAGGCTCTCGCGGTCAAGCGGGCCGCGCAGGACCAGGGTTGGCAACGGGCCCTCGTGGCCGGTGCCGATCTGTTCGGCAATGTCGCGCGTAACGCGCGCGTTAGCCGTCGCCGTGGTAGCGAGCACCGGCACGCCAGGCGGCAGCCCCGCCACCACCTCGCGCAGGCGCCGGTAATCGGGCCGGAAATCGTGACCCCAGTCCGAGATGCAATGCGCTTCGTCAATGACAATCAGCCCCGCCGAACCGGCGAGCCTGGGCAGGACCAGGTCACGAAAGCCAGGGTTGTTGAGCCGCTCGGGGCTGACAAGCAGGACATCGACCTGACCCGCCAGGATTTCGGCGTAGCTCCGCTCCCAATCCTCGGTGTTGGACGAGTTGATCGTGACCGCCCGGATGCCGGCCCGCTCGGCGGCGGCGATCTGGTTGCGCATTAGTGCCAGCAACGGCGACACGATGACGGTAGGGCCGGCGCCGCGCTCCCGCAGCAAGGCCGTGGCTACGAAGTACACGGCCGACTTTCCCCATCCAGTGCGCTGCACCACCAAGGCCCGGCGGCGGTCAACCACGAGTGCCTCGATCGCGCTCCACTGATCGGGGCGCATGATGGCGTCCTGACCCGCCAGAGAGCGCAGGGAGCGCTGCGCCGCTTCCATGACACCTTCGCCCGTTACTGAGGACTCGGGGTGCGGGGCGGAAGTCATGCCGTTATTGGTACCAGCAGGCTGTGACATCTGGGTGACGATCAGGGGAACCGCGCCATCGACACCAGGAACGAACAAATTTCGAGGATGTCCTTGGAAGAAATCCTGGGGGTGGTGTCGGATCGGGGCAGGAGTGTTCGTTGCAGGGGTGAGCGGGCGCCCGCGAGGGGTGTCCCAGAAGCACTGGAGATGATCTGCGATGCAGTACCTGGTTTCCGTGATCGACGACACGGCCGGCCTCGCCACCGAGGCTGAGGACGCTGCGATTGACGTGTTCAACGAGCGGCTCATGGCCGAGGGTCACTGGGTCTTCGCCGGCGGTCTCGGGGCTCCTGACTCGGCCACCGTCATCGACAACCGGGGCGGGGACGCGATGTTCACCGACGGGCCGTTCCTTGAGTCGAAGGAGCACCTCGCCGGCTTCTGGATTATCGAGGCCGCTGACCTCGACGTGGCGCTCAAGCTCGCCGCCGAGGGGTCGAAGGCCTGCAACAGGAAGATCGAGGTGCGGCCGTTCCTGTGAGCGGTCCCGACGTCCGCGAGACGGTCAGCCGGGTCCACCGTGAGGAGTGGGCACGGGTGGTCGCTGCCCTGACCAGGCGTTTCGGTGACCTTGACATCGCCGAGGAGGCGGCCGCCGAGGCGTTCGCGACCGCCCTGCGGCGGTGGCCGGCCGACGGCGTCCCGCCCAGCCCGGGCGCCTGGCTGACCACCACCGCCGCCAGCAAGGCCATCGACAGGATCCGGCGCGAGAGCAAGCGCGACGGCAAGCAGAAGGAAGCTCAGCTGTTGTACGACGACGACGCGCCCGAGCCTCTCGGCGTCATCGACGACGGGCGGCTCCGGCTGATCTTCACCTGCTGTCACCCGGCGCTCGCGATGGACTCACGCGTGGCGCTGACGCTGCGCATGGTCGGCGGTCTGACCGTGCCAGAGATCGCCCGCGCGTTCCTGGTGCAGGAGACCGCCATGGGGCAGCGGATCACCCGTGCGAAAGCCAAGATCAAGGCGGCTCGCATCCCATACCTGGTGCCGTCCGCCGAGGATCTCCCGGCCAGGGTCTCCGGCGTACTCGCCGTCCTCTTCCTCGTCTTCAACGAGGGCTACCTGGCCACCGGCCCCGGTACCGATCCCGTACGTCACGACCTGACCGCCGAGGCGATCAGGCTCACCCGCCTGATCCGCGCCCTCCTGCCCGGCGACGGCGAGGTGACCGGGCTGCTCGCCCTGATGCTCCTCACCGAAGCCCGCCGAGCCGCCCGCGTTTCGGCGGACGGTGAACTGGTCACCCTCAGCGAGCAGGACCGCAGGGCCTGGGACGCGGCGCTGATCGCCGAGGGCCATGCGCTGGTGCGCGAGCGCCTGGCCGCCGGGATGGCTCCGGGCCGCTACCAGATCCTCGCCGCGATCAACGCCGTCCACACCTCCGCCCGCGACATGCGCGACACCGACTGGCCCCAGGTCCTCGCCCTCTACGACCAGCTCGCCCGCCTCGACCCCTCGCCGGTCATCGCCCTCAACCGGGCCATCGCGATCGCCGAGCTCGACGGCCCGGAGGTGGCACTGGCGACCCTCGACCGCCTTGAAGACAAGCTGGCCGGCTATCACGCTTACCATGCGACCCGCGCCGACCTGCTGCGCCTGCTGGACCGCAGCCAGAAAGCGCGCGAAGCCTACGGCAAAGCCATCGAACTGGCCGGCAACACCGCCGAGATCGCCTACCTGACCCGCCGCCGCGACCAGCTGAGGTAGCACCCCCGACCACCGATGCGACTCTGGCTCACCCGACAACCGAACATTTCATTTCATCTCAGCTCAACTCACCGCAACCATGGGCCGGGCCATCGTTGCTGCCCGAGTGACGTCCATGGGCCATCGTTGCGGTTGCCCGGCCCGGCTGAGCCGCATCGATGTCCCATGGGTGCGGCTCTTCTGGGTGGAGGGAGTCTCGGGCAGCGAGTGCGGAGTGCCCTGCCTGTGGTCTGGCCTGTAACCAGATCCCGTCCCCCGGGGTGCTCGCGGCAAGCCGGCACTGGCCTGATCAGGGACGGGCAGTTCTCCGTGATCATGGCCGGGACCATGATCACGGACATCCGGGCGGGCGGTGACCCTGCCGGGGTTCCGTGATCACGGCCGGCACCATGATCACGGACGGCTGGCGCGGTGACCGGGCACCGCGAACCGGCGGGACAGCCCCGCGGGCACGCCCGCACGCCAGCGCCGGCCCGCCCGCACGGATGACAGCCATGCGGCCAGTGCTCTCCCGCGAGGCTGACCTGGCCGGCAACATCCGGCCGCATCCCCGGACTCCCGGTTCGGTTCTGGCTCACATTTCGTGATGGTAACGGTGAGGGCCGGGGCAGCTGGGGCTCCGCGGCGGCCGCGAACAGGCCGGGCGGCGCCGGCTGACCGGACAGCTGCTCAGGTCACCGCAACGATGGGACATCGATGCGGTCCGGCGGGGGCGGGCAACCGCAACCATGGGCCATCGTTGCTGCCCGAGTGACATCCATGGGCCACCGATGCGGTAGATCGGCCCGGCTGAGCAGCAACGATGTCCCATTTATTGCGCGGGTTTACGGCATGCATCGACGGTATGTGAGACATAAATCACCTGGACGTTATGGCCGATTACCGGGAATTGCCTCGCCTGGGATATTAGGTTGACTGCCGTGCGCAGTGAGTGATCGGGCTGTTCCGCGCTGTTTCCGAGCTAGCTCCTCCGAGGTGATGTCGTGTGCTGAGAGGTCAGATGCCGCCGGCTGGCGGAAGCCGGGCGGCGAGAATGGCTGGCGCCGGGACCGTCGTGACGTCGTTGCTCGCGGCTGTGCTGATCTGCACTGGGCCTGGCGTGCCCGGCCCGCCGAGTGCCGGTGCCGGAAGCCCCGCCGCGGGAAGCGGACCGATCTTAGTCGCGTCATACCGGCTGGCGGGAGCCTCGCGTCTGGTGAGCCGCGCGGGCAAGAAAGCGGTCAGGTACCTGGGCACTGCCCTTAACTTTCCGGAGTTCTGAGGCTTGGTGTCCGGTTTTCTGGGCTTAGGTCACGGTCTGGCGGCGTGTTGATCGCGGTGGCGTTATGTGGCGCGCCGGTCCCTGAAATAGAACAAAGCTCCTGGTAGGACAGGGTTGTCGACACCCATTTCGCCATACCTCGAGCTTTGCTGCCCGCCCAGTCTGCCATGCTGATCACGCCGTCGTCCATCCCGCCCGCACCGTCCGGGGACAACGATGGCGTTCCGGGGGCGGACCTCGCGGAACGGGTGCTGTCCGGGCCAGGGCTGTGGCTGGACTGGCTAGGGGAGCTGCGGCGCGAGAGCCTGCTGGAGGAGCTCCTGGCCGAGGGCGTGATCGCGCGGGCGCTGGAGGAGGCGCCGCACCGGCATGCCCATGACCGGACGCTGACCGGGAAGATGACCGTGATCTGCGTCCTGGTCGCCTGCCTGTTCCCCGGCGCGGGATACGACACGGTGCTGGCCGCGGCGTTCGGCCTGCCCGGCCTGAACCTCAAGCCGGGCACGGGAGTGCCGACCGGGCCGGCGTTCTCCAAGGCCCGCGAGCTGCTCGGCGAGCAGGTCATGAAACGCCTGTTCGAACTGGACGCAGCCCGCGGCGACGCCGGGCTCGGCATCGCCGTCTTGCGGAAGGGCCTGGAAGTCACCGCGCTGGACGGCACCACGATGGAACTGGCCAGGAACGACGTCCTCGCCGCCGTATCCGGGATCCCCGCGGACGGCGCCAGGCCGCTGCTGCGGATCGCCGCGCACGTCCGCACCGCCACCAGGCGGCAGCTCGCCGCCGCGACCGGCGGCTACCACGACGGGGAGAACCCCCTCGCCGACGACCTGGCCTGGTCCTTCACGCCGGGCATCCTCAACCTGGCCGACCGGGGGTTCTTCTCGATGGACCGCTTCATCCGGTTCTCCGCCGCCGGCGCGCACCTGGCCTGGCGGGTCAAGAACGGCTCGGCGCCGTTGCCCGCGACTGCTGCGGGCGCCGTCCGGGTGCTGTGGCTCGGTCAGGGAAATCAAATTGACTACATCGAACACCGCTCGGAAAGAAACTGGAACGCACTCGGCTGGACCCACCCGGCCACCGCCCATCTAACGTCGGCGGACTCGGCGCCGTTCGCCGCCGTCGGCGGAGTAAGGCGAACCCTCAGGGTCTTCTGGCCAGGACAAGACGGCAGCCTGTGGACAGCGACCTTGAATAACCGCACCTGGAGCCGGCCGGTCAAGCTCTAACGCCACGGTCCGAGGCCAGCGCTCACGGTCCGGGGCCGAAATTAGAACCGGCTGTCATCCGGATGTGGTTGCGGAACGTCATATCTGTGCGCTGTTTCATCGACTTGGGCTGACATCTTGGGTGGGATATGGACGAAATACGGGTGGTGGTGGTCAGTGACCGGCGACTGAGCGGCTTGGCCCTGGTCACGGCGTTTCTGGCCATCCCTGGAACCAATATCGTGGCCGAGGTCAGTGAGGTCGGCGACGCGAGGCCGTACTGCGAGCGAGGCGAAGCCGACGCCGTGATCCTGGATGCCTCCGTGCTCGTTCGCTCCGAGTTCGGCCTGGAGCCGGCCGGTTCGCCGGTGCCTGTCTCGTTAGAGCTGCTGGCCACCCTCACCCGGCGCGAGCAAGAGGTTCTCGTGCTGCTCGGCACCGGGTTGTCGAACCAGCGAATCGGCACGCTGCTCGGCGTGTCGCAGGCGACGGTCAAGAGCCATGTGGGACGTGTTCTGGCCAAGCTGAAGCTTGAGTCACGGCTGCAGGCTGGGCTGGTAGCCGCTGTGGCGCATGGCGCGGAAACCGCGCTGTCGCCGTCGCCAGCCAGGCCGGCGCAGTGACCTGATGGCCGATGGGCAGCAGGTAAAGCAGCAGCGCCGCGCTCATCGCGATGTCGAAGCTGACCAGCCCCATGCTGATCGCGATCAGATCGTGAAAGAGCAGGCCGCCGGCCAGCAGGTACGGGCGCGCCGGCTTCGGCAGCAGCAGGGCAATCCCGAGCATGATCTCCAGCGCGACGGCGCCCCAGGTCAGCGCGGCGACGCCGACCGGCAGGCTGGTGATGGCCGAAAGGACGGGCGACAGCCACGGTGGCGCGGTGAAGTTCACATTGCGGAAAATGTAAAACAGCGCTGTGCCATTTGCCCAGTCGGCTACTCCAAGCTTGGCTATTCCCGCGTCCAGGTAAAGACCCGCTACCTGCACCTGGATGAGCAGCAACGCGAAGACGACGGTGATCCTGGCCAGCGGACCGCTGCCGGCCTGCTCGGAGCGCTGCCAGTGCCAGGTCCTTCCGTCGGTCAGGGCGACCGGGATCAGCAGGAGGGTGAGAACGCTGGTGATCTGATCTCCGCCGTCTTGCGCCGTGATGGAGACAAGCAGGCTCAAGGACACCCACCAGTGCGGGATCGCCGTCAATCTCGGCCGCCAGCCACTGGCGACCACCAGCAAGATGCCCGCTGACAGCCACCGTCCGAACTCAGGATCGTGCGGCACCAGGCACCAGGCACTGGCGACTTGCCAGCCGCCGCAGGCCGGGACGACGGGAACGCCGACTTCCTGAGACAGCAACACCTGCGGCGGGGTGGCGAGCAAAGTTCCCAGCGTGCCGGCTGCCAGCAGGGTGCGAGCCAGACCCAGACCAGAGCCCCACGGCGGGGCGACGACTTTGGACCTGGCCCATGCGCCCGCCATCGCCACCGGATCGCGGTACGTCATCCGGATGAGGGACAAGAGACCTCCGCGCGCACCACCGTTGAGGGCATCACGACCTCGGTGTCCCGCCACGCCCAGGGCAGCACCTGCTGCCTGACGAAGCCCACTTCACCGCACAACCCGACGTCGGGAGAGCGGTTGACCAGACGGACAGCGTCCGGTGCGAGGGACAGGCAGCGCGCCGGAAGGCTACCGCAGGCCCGCCAGGCCCGCCCGGGCACGCCCCGGAGCAGTATGTCGATCTCGGCCGAGGTGACTCGTCGCGCCCGATCAAGGCCGAACAACTCAGACGGCCGCGCGAGCGAGCCGTTCTGGTACAGCCAAGAGCCGTCCGCCGAACGGACGTACGCCTGCGGGTACACCGCCTCAGGATTGGCCGTGAAGAACGCCCATCCTTCCGGCAGCAGCACCTGCGCCGCTTCCTCCGGCGGGCCTGGAAGCCTGACAGCCGCGATCGGCATCGACGACAGCACCGCCAGGCCCGCGATCGACAAGGCCAGCAGGCCAAGTCCGAGAGCGATCCACCCGAACTGGCGGTCAGTCAGCTCACGGCGCCGGTCAGGTCGCATCAAGGTTGAGCGCGATCAGATCGACCGTTTGGAACGCGGACAGATTGTCAGCTTTGAAGGGAGATTTACGATTATATAGACCGAGAAAATTCCTGAATACCACATTTTCCGAGAAGATGACATTGGCATTCTTCTGGAAAGAGACGCAGATGCTGAAGCCGCAGCGGCGACATTTTTTCAAGGCGAGCGCGGCACCCTGGTTACCTGAAGTACCAGAACCAGAACCCGAACCTGAGCCGCTGCCGGTAGGGCAGTTGACGGCGGTCTCTGTGGCTATGGCCGAATATCTCCCGAGCGCTGCCTTCGCCGCCGCGACGTCAATTCGAGGGATCCGCGTCCCGAATTCACGGTTATACGCCGGCTGGACGAGTCCCCATAGTGAGACCAGCGCCTCGGAGACCCGGAGCGGATTCCCGCTTTGCAGGTCGCTCGCGGATGCCCTGGCCAGTGAAGGGCTCATCCGGAGTGCCTCGTCGACCGATCGCTCAACGCTGATCATCTTCGAAGTGAGCCTTTGGTCTGGTGGCTCGACATCCCTGAGGTAGGGTGCGGCCGGCCCCTGGCCGAACAACACCCCGTTGGCCAGGTCGACCGCGCTCATGCGCGGCGGGGGCCGTACGCTTGGGACAGAGGTCGATTCGGTCGCGACTACCACGAGGACCGGGATCGCGGCCAGTATAAGCAATGGCAGGCTTTTTCTGACGATACTCACAGTCGCCTCCCGTTGTCGCTGTGTCGTTCAATGCTGACGGTTTGCGCGGGTGCCGTAAATTGCACTTATGGCGGGTGAAGACTGCGAATCCTCCGTCCTTTGGCCGACAATCTCATCCTTGTGGCTGACGCGGGTAAACCGGAGCGGGCGGCCGGTTAGCCAGGCGGTGGCCAGGAGGGCGGCAGCGGCGAGAGCGAGCAGTTCCTGGTAGCCGCCGAACCCGGTGTAGCGGAAGCTGATGTGATGGGTGCCTGCCGGTACGGTGACGCCGATGAGAGCGGGCGCTATTACCTCTGGCGCGGCTGACTTGCCGTCGATAGTCACTGACCAGCCGGGGTCGAAGGATGCGCTGAGCACGACGACGGCTCTTCTGCGCAGTTGCACGGTGGTGGTCGCGGTACCGTCGGCCAGGTCGGCGTGCTCGGTGATGACGGTGCCTGGCGGTCCGGTGGCGCGGGCCTGGCCGGGCAGCGTCGGCGGCGCGGGGCGCGCGCCCGCGTAGCCGACGGTGAGGTACCTGTCCTGGCCGGGCCGGGCACTATTCAGGTAGGAGACAGTTCGGCTGCCGATGTCGGCCCGGTTGGCGGTGATGCTGCCGGTGGTGTCGGCGATCCTGATATAGGAGTTGCCCGGCAGTTCGAAGAGGCGCAGCAGCCGGTTACGAAAGATGAGGACCGCGCCTGGCGGGGGATTGGAAGCTGGCAGCGACGACAGGATCAGGTAGCGGATACCGAATACGGGGTAATCTCCGGGATTGCCCGAGTCGAAGTGGTATTCCGGCTGGCTCATCAGTGATGCGGTGCGCAGCGTGTAGCCGACCTCGTCGATGTCCAGGCTGGCCAGGTAGGTGTACATGGGCACCTGCCCGACCGGCGGATACAGCGTCGCGCTCGATGGCGATCCCGCGTAGACGCGGCCCTCGCCGTGCCGCCGGATCGCCGCTCGCAATGCGGCGATCGCTTGCTCATCCGGCTGGCTGACCTGGGCGGATCGCTGGGCCTTGATGGCGTATTCACTGGCTGAGTCGCGGACGGCGAGGTAGTGCCAGGCGGGATACAAGTAGGCCAGGCCAGCGACCGCGGCGACCAAGACCGCGACGGCCGGGGTCAAGGCCGGCGCGGCTAGCTGCCGGCGGGCGAAACGGTCGGCCAGCCGGATGCCCTGTCTGGCGATGCTCGCTGCTCCGAGACCAGCTAGGTAGATCGCGGCGAGTTCGGTGCCCATCAGGAAACGGCGGAAGAAGATATCGCTACTGCCAGGGATGATGCTGGCCAGGCCGCCGAAGGTGGTGCGGCCGAACGACAGCAGCAGGCAGGCGGCGAGCATCACCACCAGTGCCCGTTCCGGGCCGGCGCGGCGCCATTTGATCACTGCCACGACGAGCCCCGCCGCTGCGAGCAGGCTGATTACCGGCAGGTGACCGTAGTCGAGCAGCTTCCCTGTGATCAGCCAGCCGACGGTCAGCCGGGCGCCGAAGCCGTTGGCCGACGGCCCGGCGGACAGGGCCTGGTTAATAGCGGCCCAGCGTGAGTACAGCAAAAGCGGAACGACGACCCAGGCGCTGGCCAGCAAGGATGCGGCCAGGAGCCAGGCCGCGCGGCCCAGTCGCGCCAGCAGGCCGCGGCGGACGAGGAACGGCATGACAGCGATCGCGCCGAATGCCAGGTATCCGGTCTCGTAGTGGAACGCGGCGGTCAGCGCCACCAGCCCGGCCGCCGGGGCGATAAACCGCTTGTCGGTCATGGCCCGCCAGGTCAGCGCCCAGGCGAACGGCAGTGCCCAGGATGCCCAGAGCTGCGTCCACACCCCGAAGCCGCTCCAGAAATAGGCGTGCTGCTCGTAGCCGATTCCCTGGATGCTGTGCAGCAGCGGCGAGATCACCGCCGCGGCGGCCGCGGCTGGCCGGCTCAGCCCGAATACCCGCGCCGAGCAGTAGATCGCGACTGGCCACAGGCACCACAGCAGGTACAGCGACCACCGGAACGCCGTATCTGGCCCGGTCAAGAGACCGACCAGGCCGGTCACGATCGCCGGGGTGCTCTGGTAGTGCAGGAACTGCGGTGACCCGAGATTGAGGTAAGGGAACCAGGACGTCAGCGGGTCATGTCCGGCGCCGATCCGCGCCGCCGCGAACCGCACCATCTGCTCGTGAAGCGCACTGTCGTTGGCGTACTGCGCCGGCAATATCGTGGCCCGCAGTTCCGTAAGGTTCCAGGCGACCGCCAGTTCGACCGCTCCCCACGACCAGACCCAGGCGAAGGCGCCCTGGCGAGGCTCGCGCTGAGGCTGGGCGGCCGGCTGCCCGGCCGGGCGCCGAAGTGCCAGCGCGGCGGCGGCGCACGCGAGCGGTACGGAAGGAAGGATGTACCGGTAGTCGTATTCATGCTCGGCGGTCGGGAGGATCATCAAGACCACCGCCGAGATCCACAGGAAGGCGCCCTCCGCGGTCCGCCGGCGGGGCATCAGGCCGCCTGCCAGCCCGGCCAGCAAGATCAGGGCTAATACCGGCCCCGGCAGGTAGACGAACCGCTGGTATTCATCCATGATCGCCGCGTATGGCTGCTGAAGGCGGGTTCCGAGCCCGGAGCTGAGGTCTCCGGCAATTCCCTGGGTCGTTCCCGTGTACGCCTGGATCGCTCCGATCGCATAGTTACGGTCCGCCTTGGGCAGGCTGGCCGTGCTTGGCTGGTAGCCGGGGAATCGCAGTGCGCTTGCCATGGTGAACGGCCGGAGGCTGTCACGAGCTACGACGCCAAGGTAGGCGAAGGGCTGCGTTTCGATCGCCCTGATGGCGAACCGCAGAGCGCGCCCGTTCTTGGCGGGCGTGAACGCGGCCGTACCTGGTACGGACTCGGGCGGAGAATGCTGCCATTGCCACGCGCGGTGGTCCCACAGGTAGGTAATGGGCTGCGGCCGTAACGACGGCGTGGGCTGCGCGAGCGCGCCCGGCTGGGCGCCCGGGCACAGCGGGCGCAGATTCTCAGGCGGCCTGATGACGGCGCAATTGGCAAAGGACATGGTCCTTGACCATAGGAACAGGCCATCGCTGTCGGTCATCGTGAACGAGCCGTGCACGGCCGCGAACCAGGTCAGGTAGCCAAGGACGGGAACTAGCCCCGCCGCCAGGGCCACGCCACCGCGCAGCCAGCCCGCGGCCCGCCGCCATCCGGCTCGGCGTAACAGCAGGTAGCCAGGGACAAGTACCACCAGCGGCAACGCGGTCGGGCGGACGGTGGCCGAAGCGCCGACTAGCAGCCCGGCGGCCACGATTGCCGGCAGGGAAAGCACCCGGCGGATGAGAAGTACCGTAAGCCCCGCCATAATCAGCGTCATGGCCAGCAGATCGGCCATGACCAACTGCTCCGCGACGAGCTGACCAGGATCGAAGAGCACTGGCAGGGTGGCCAAGGTGGCACCCCGGGCAGCCAGGCCGTGACGGCGCAGCAGTGCGTACGCCATCACGGCCACGGCCAGGCCCATGGCATGCTGCACGGCAACGACTATTATTAGCGAGTGCAGCGGCCGCAGCAGCCACAAGAACAGTGAGTAGCCGCTGACGTTTATCAGGTTGGGGGACGGATGCACCGCCCCAGACAGATAGTCATAGGAGTCAAGCCGGAACAGCAAAGCCGGCTGGAAACCCAGCATGGCCAAGACCCGCGGCAGCACCGCGGCCGCCGCGGCGACCGTGAACACCTTATGACGCCCCAGCAGAGCCCGGACGTCGGCCATCAGCCGACCGAACCGTCCTGGCCACCAGTGCCGGAACCCTCGCACCAGACTCACCATTCTCGCCACCATCACCGCGAAAAGACAGAACCGCCGCAGTTACGACGCCCCAGCGGCTCCTGAGGGTTACGAAGCATCACCCTGCGAGGCGAGGTGAACGTGGCAGGAAACAGTTCAGGCGACCCGAGCGGTGAGGAGAGATTCCGCGGTGTACGGCCGCAGGCCATCGGCCCGGCCCGCGAAGTACCGCTGTTCCAGGTCTGCGCGGGCTGGATGGTCAACTATGCTAAGCCCGCACCGGCTGACTAGCCGCTCGATCTCGGTTGCCGGCCAGCCGGGCTGGACCGGCTCGCCCAGTGAGGCCGCGAGCGGGAGGTAGAGCCGCCTCCACGTTCCTCTCCTCGCAAAGCGCTGCCCGGTCCGCGTACTCAGACCCTGACCAGGGTCACGGGTAGACGTTACCGACCTCGGCTATCTCCCAGACGCCGGCCTTCTGGGCCAGGACGATGGTGACCCGCCAGCCCGGCGTGGCGAGCGCGGCAGCTTGCGCGGTCACCGGAACCGGGCCGATACCGCCTTCGAAATAGATCGCGCCATCCTCTGCCCGCTCGATCCTCAGCTGGTCCTCTATGACCCTCCTGTCTGGTGAAGGGGGCCCGAGGAAGCTGGCCGCATGAGACTGCCGGTACAGAAGGTCGGCGAGTTTCTCCGCGCGGGGCAGATCCCGCGCGGCGATGGTTCCCGTTTTCGTGGCCAGGTCGCGATCGTCCTCGTCCGCGTAGCCGTTCTCGCAGAGCCAGGCCGCGAGCTTCTTCGTCACTGTACCGGCCGCGCGCAGAAGCTCCTGGCTGGCCATCACCTTGCGGATCATGAAGTAGCCGAGGAACGACCCCGGCCGGGACCTTACCCGGCCAGCGGAACCCTCTGCGGGCGAGTTCAGCGGGGCGGCCCTAGAAGTTGGTGACCGGCGCGGCGCGGCAGTTGCCGGTTTCACGCGCGAGGGCCAATGGGAAGGACCCCAGTCCGGCGTCGATGAGCTAGGCGGCGCGGCCTGATGGATCTGCGCGGGGGCCCGGTGCCGTCCAGGCGGTAATTTTCTAGTAACTAGAAGAAGTTGCCTGGCGACGGCTGCGTTCATCCCGAGGGAGATCCCGTGAGTCACATCCACATCATCCGTGACTACCCCCATCCCCCCGCCAAGGTCTGGCGGGCCGTGACCGACCCGGCGCTGGTCCCGCTGTGGACCGTGACCGGCGCTGGCGGCCGGCCTGAAGGGTTCGCCCCCGTCATCGGCACGAGGTTCCGGCTCCTCGCCAAGCCCAAGCCTGGCTGGAACGGCGTCGTTGACTGCGAGGTCCTTGAGGTGAACGAGCCATCGCTGCTGCGCTACTCGTGGACCGGAGACGGGGACGACGACGTGACCGAGGTCATCTACCGGCTCGAACCCCACGCCGGGGGCACCCGCTTCACCTACGACCACACCGGCTTCACCGGTGTCGGCGGAGTCTTCATGGCCAAGCTGCTCGGCCGTGTCCGCAGGAAGATGCTCAGCGTGGGCCTGCGGGCAGTGCTCGATGACCTTGAGGAGGACGGCACCCTCCGTCCTGGGAGCACCCTCAGGCCCAGGTCCCTGGGATCGGCGTGAGTTCAGCGGCGGTAGCCGGCGGCGGTCTCAAGTGCTGTCCCTGTAGCTAGCAGGAGTTCTTCGCTGTTGGCGGGGCCGATGAGTTGCAGGCTGGCCGGCAGTCGGCCGCGTGTTGGCACGGGTAGCGCGAGTGCGGGCAGGCCCGCCAGGTTGACCGGGGCTGTGAGCTGGATGAAGTGATACTGACTTGCTTCGGCGAGCGGTGGGGGGAAGAACGCGACGGTCGGCAGTACCAGTGCCTGGACGGTGTCGAGAAGGGCGGCCAGCTGCGCCCGCCAGGCCGGCCGGAACTCGCGCGCTGCCCTGAGTTGCCGCGCTGGAACCGCGGCGCCGAGTTCCAGCCTGGTGCGGACGGCCGCGCTGATCTTGCCGTCGGTAGCCGGGTCCGCGAGCAGGGCGGCGTTGGCGGCCGCGGCTTCGTTGTCCAGGAGTTCGCGGGCATGCGCGAGCGCAATCGGCCAGTCGGGCAGCTGTATGTCGATGATCTCCAGGCCGCTGCGGTGCAGCGCGGCGTCGATCGCGGCGTCGATTTCCGGATCGGCGCCCTGGGCGGGCGGCCGTAGCCTGCCGAGGCGCTCAGCTGGCCTGGGTCCAGTTCTGAAACCGGGCTCCAGCAGCGCCATGGCTGCGGCCAGCCCGGCGACGTGGGCCGCGATCGGGCCGACCGTGTCGAAACTTGGCGCCAGCGGCCAGACGCCGGCGGTGCTGATCCGGCCATGAGTTGTCTTCAGCCCGGCCAGCCCGCAGAAGGCGGATGGGATGCGGACCGAGCCGCCGGTGTCGGTGCCGTAGCCGTAGTCGGCTTCTCGATCGGCGACAGCTACCGCGGACCCGCTGGACGAGCCGCCAGGGAGCAGCCCGGGGTCAAGCGGATTGACCGGCGTGCCGTACCACTGATTCGTCCCGGCGCCGCCGAATGCCAGCTCATGCAGGTTCGCCTTGCCGACGATCGCGGCTCCGGCGGCGCGGGCTCCGGCCAGGCACGCGGCGTCCTCGGCGGCAGGTTCTGCTCTCTCCGCGACGGCCAGGCAGCCGGCGGTTGTCGGCACTCCGCGCACGTCGATGAGATCCTTGATCGCGAGCCGCGGACCTGTGCTGCCTGGGTAGTCAAGACGGGTGATGAAGGTCGTCACCCGCCCCATTCTGGACGTTCCCCTAGCGTCCGGCCAGGCCTGACACCAACCGTGTTATCGGCGCCGGGGCGACCCAATCCTCTGCAGGACAACCGGAAATGGTGCAAACTGTTTTGTACCGTCGCAACGGCAGCGGCGCCACGCGCTCGCCGGTGCGGGCGAGTTCGAATCTGGCCAGTGGAGAGTAAATGTCGACACCAAGCGGCGGCGATTGGGACGAGCGAGTGGCGGCATTTACGAAGGAAATCGATGCCGGCTTCGCGAACGTAAAGTCAGCCTACGGCCCGCGCCTGGCCGAAGCCGAGAAAATCGCTCAGGCTAACGGCTATCGGCTGGACGACCTTGCGGCCGATGTCGCGACCGCCGGCAAGATGGGATTGCGGCCGGAAGGCTTGTCTCCGCACAAGGCTGTTCTCGACGCGATCACCACGGCGCTTGGACTGCAGCCGATCACAATCCAGGAGTAGATCGTGCCTGAGGTGACAGCACCATGGCGGGTCGTGACCAACCCGGTGGGAGACGCCAGCACCGCGCACGGCACCAGCAACGGTGACCTGTGGTGCTCGGCCGGCGTGTGGATCGGCGCCGCCGCCAATTTTGCCGCTATAGAGCAGGATCTGGCCGCGCCGAGCGACGCCAGTTCACTAGCAGTGTCGATGGGTGCCATCGATCCTCAGGCTTTCGCAGGCGCGGGCACTTTTTTCGGGTACGCCGCAGCAGCAGTCGTATTGACGCTATACGCCAGGGAGGGCGCCAGCAGCCTTGAGCAGCACACCGACGTCGTTCGCGCCACCGCACCTTTCCTTGCCTATATCTCAGACTCCCTGCCCAGGAGCGGCGCGCCTGGCACGTTCAGCCCGCCGGTCATCAGGTGGGCGGACCTTCACGCCCCGGGCACGCCGACACTGACGTTCGAGCGGCCATCCTCCGCCCCCGGTGCGGTCACAGTGGGCGTACGTGCCGAATGCTTCGCGGGGTCGGCGGGATACCTGGCCACCGGTGCTAGTTCCTGGGTGTCGATGTTCGTGCCCGATCTGACCGTTGAATGGTTTTGGAACGGCTAAGCCTTGCGAATAGCCGGGTGCTTTGCCGCGAGGTGCCCGGAGCGCGTTGACCGCCTTGCGCTCTACGGCACTTACGCCCCGGGGCCGCGACCGCAACGATGGGACATCGATGCGGCCCGGCTGGGCCGGGCAACCGCAACGGTGGCCCACAGATGTCGTTGCCGTCGCATCGATGGCCCATCGTTGCGGTTGCCCGGCGTCGCCGGACAGCATCGCTGGGACATCGTTGCGGTGAGCTGAGCTGAAATGCCCGATTAGCCAGCGCCGCCGGCCAGTTCGCGGCCGCCGCCCCGGCAAGGCGCATGCTCTACCAGGCTATGCCTGCGGACGGGTGCCGTTGATCGTGACCCGCTCGCCGTAGCGGGAGTAAGGGAAGTAGTCCCAGACGGCATGGTGCTGAGTGCAGCGGTTGTCCCAGAAGACGAGAGTGCCTGGAGTCCACCGGACCCGGCAGCTCAGGATCGGCGATTTGACCAGGTCGAACAGGAGGTCGAGCACGGCCCGGCTTTCCTCGCGGGAAAGCTGGACGATATGCGAGGTGAAGCCCGCGTTGACGAAGAGCAGCTTGCGGCCGGTGTCGGGGTGCCGCGCTATGACCGGATGCTCGCTCTTCGGCACGACGTACTCGGGCGGCGGAGCGTAGCCCTGCCACGGGATCAGGCCGTCGTGGATGGCGGTCAGGCCGGAGAGGAACTCCTTCATCGGCGGCGAGAGCACCTCGTAGGCCATGTGCATGCTGGCGAACAGGGTGTCGCCGCCGGAGCCGATCTCGGGCGTGCGGGTGACGTACAGCATCGACCCGAGTGAGGGCTCGGCGTCAGCGGTTCCGTCGGTGTGCCAGTCCTCGCCTGACACGAACTGCGAGTTCTCGTCCGCGCTGACCACCAGCACGGCCGGGTCGCCGCCGTCGAGGTCGGCGAGCTGGCGCTGGCGCAACTCGCCGAAGTAGCTGGCGAACCGCTTGTGCTGCTCGGCGTTGAGCGTCTGGTCACGGAAGACCAGCACGTGATGGGCAAGGAAAGCCCGCTTCACGTCCGCTAGCTGCTCGGCCGGCAGCTCGCCGGCCAGGTCAACGCCGGTGACCTCGGCGCCGATGACCGGGGTAAGCGGCGCCACCTTGATCGTGGCGTAGTCCTGGGGCGGCCGGTCGTTGATGATCCGGTCAGCGTCGAGTACGAACTGTTCCACGTGGTCCTCCCTGGATGCGGCGGGCTCACAACCCGCGGTCGATGAGGTCGGCCAGGATCAGCCGGCCGAACGCGAGATTGCCGTGAATCGGGTCGTCGGCCTCGCACAGCTCGGGGCGCTGGAAGCCAGAGGCCTCAGTGACCAGGTCGCGCAGGTCGACGACCTCGACTCCCAGATCGGCCAGAGCCTGCCGCACGGTCTCCTGAGCGGCCAGGAAAACCTCAGGGTCAGACATGACCGGCACCCGCTGCGGTGGCAGCAGCGCCAGGACGCGCAGGCCAAGGCCGAGGGCATGCTGGTAGAAAGCGAGCGCGTCCCTGGTCATCGCCGTCACTATGCTGGCGAACAGCGGGCCAGAGATAAAGCCGGGCACGAAGGCACCCGACTTGGTCCGGTAAAGCTGCCAGTTCTCGGCGGTGGCGAGATAGTGGGCGCCCAGGCCGAAAGTGAGGACGAGAGGTACTTCCAGGTCGCCGAGGCCGCTAATTCCGAGTTCGGTCAGGAAGCCGCGGTACAACTGGTCGATCTCGGCGTCGCGGAACACCGGGTCGCGGCCGCGCAGGTCGTAGAAGCCGACGTTGAAATCGCGGCCCGAGCCGATCGGGCCGCCGCTGAACGGCATGCCCGCCGCGCGGGCGGCCCGGCCGACTGGTCCGGCGTGCGAGTCGCCGAGCAACAGGAATCGCGCCGGGGCGGTGCTAGCTGGTTCGGTAGTAGTCGAGGACGGCGTCGTCACAGTCAGGGTCACCTCCAGTGCGCACGGCCGGCACGGCGGGCTGCCTCGCGGCTCGCGGGCCGAAGGCGGCAAGGAAATGGCGCATGACCAGCGCGATGCCCTCGGCGCTTACCGTGCGCAGGTTGGGCTCGTAGAATCTGGCCGCGAACGGCGACCCGATGATCAGCTCGTAGGAAGGGAAGTAGTCGACGCCGTCAAGCTCGGCCGCGAGCTGACCGGCCGCCGCCCTGAGCAGTGACTTGGTATGCGTGTTCGCGACTAGCGCGTGCCCGCCAGTCGCGGTCGCGGTCAGCGGCACCGGTGAGACCGTGAGCAGCACCCGCAGGTCCGGGTTGATGGCCCTGGCCAGCGCGATTGCCGCCGTCAGGTCTTCGTGCACGTCGGCGAAGCCGGCATTCCTGAGCTCGTGCCTGTGCTCGTCGAAGACCCCGCGGATCGTTCCAGGACAGGCCGGATACACAGTGCCGTCCAGCCGGTCGTGCCAGGCCTCGGTGAGCCCGAGCGTGAAGAGCAGGCAGGCGGCCCGGCTGAGCCCGGCCCGGATCGCGTTCAGGGTGACGTCCCTGGCGGCGACGGCGGCCGCCGCCGACGGATAGCCGTCAGGGTCGACGGCGGGCCGGTAGGGATCGAAGTGCCGGCCGCCTTCTTCCCAGGTCGCGTCCGGAGGGACGGCGGCACCGCTGGCCCAGGCCAGCCACTGCCGCAGCGACGCGGCCGTGTACACGTTGCCGGTACGGAACGAGAACTCACCGTAGTGCCTCGCGGCCCGATCGGCGGCGCTGAGTCCTGGCGGCGGCGGCTCCGCGTCGTACCAGTTCATGCCCGCCTCAAGCAAAGCCCGGCCGATGCGGCGAGAGAAACAGGAGCCGACCGTGAGGATGGGATCGTCGGGCCCGACGGTGAACTTGGGCTGCCAGAGGTCGCCGATCTCGCCGGGATCAGGCTCGGCGACCGCCGTGCGCCAGAAGGACCGGCCCGGCAGAGATCGATAGGGGTTCGGCCGCTCACTACTGAAGTCAGCCGCGACGAGACCGGCGATCTCGGCTTCGTTCCCGGTCAGGAAAAAGTGGTCGCCGGCGAAGACCCGCTCAGGCAGCGGCCTGGTCGTTTCCCGCGCCCAGCCGACCGTCCTGGCCGGGTCGATGATCGGGTCGCGGTCGCCGCGCAGCACGCGGATCGGCACGTCAAGCGGTGGCTCGGGCCGGTAGGCGTACCCTTCGTTGATCGCGAAATCGGCTCTGACCCCCGGGAGCAGCATTTCCATCAGGTCCGCACTGGCGAGGATCTCGGCTGACGTGCCGCCGTAGTCGCGCAGCACGCCGATCAATTCGGCGTCAGGCAGTTCCGCGACGCGCCGGGTAACGACGCGGCAGGCCGGCCCTTCGGCGCCGCAGGCCCACAGCCAGCGTGGCGACGGTGACCCTTGCCGCCGCAATGCCCGCGCGACCTCGAACGCGATCAGGGCACCGACGCTGTGGCCGAGGAACGCGAACGGCCGGTCGGCTAGGTCAGCGACCGCGGCGGCCAGGGGGGCCACGAGGTTGTCAAGATCGGTAACCGGTTCTTCGGTCAGCCGAAGGCCCCGCGCGGGAAGCTGGGCCACGTAAAGCTCGGCAGCGGCCAGGTGCGCTTGCCAGGCACCGATCACGGCGGCGTTGCCACCGGAGTGCGGGAACCAGAACAGCCGGGCCGGCGCGCTGCCAAGGCCGGTGCGAAAGAACCACTCCACGTTGCCGTTCACCCCGCCACCTTCCTCAGCTAGCTTCATCAGGCGACCCATAGCGCCGGCTGGATGGCCGCGCTGATTTCCGCGCCGATCACAGCGGCGCTGCCGTGGCCGCGTTTCCGTCACGGCCGGTAACTGCGGGGGCTGGGATGGCTGGTCCGGGGACAGCGGCGTTTGCATACGGGCTGTGACGGCTGTCCGGCGGGATTGTCGCGGTTGCGTCACGTTGCGGGCGCTGCGCGTGTTGGTCCGGGGAGGGCACCGGGGTCCCGGCTAGGACAAGGGATTGCCTAGATCTCTTTCCAAGCCGGGAGGCCCCGTTGCTGGTTCAGTCTCGCACGCCCGTGCCCGTGCCCGCTGCCGCTGCCCTGGGTGAGCTGACTGCCCGTGCCGCCGCGCTGGCCGCGGCGTCGGGCGGGAACCTGCTGGCGTGCTTCGCGGCGGTGCCGGACCCGCGGGACCCGCGCGGGATCCGGTATTCGCTGTCCTGCGTGCTGGCGCTGTGCACGGCGGCGGTGCTGTGCGGGAACTCCGAGCTGGAGGACGTGACCGCGTGGGTGCACGCGGCGTCGCAGGAGGTGCTGGCCGCGGCCGGGGCCAGGCGCGACGCGCTGGGAGTGCGGGTGGCGCCGCATCCGGACACCGTGGTCCGGGTGCTGTCCGCGCTGGGCGCGCAGGGCGTCGCGACCCATGCCGGGGCGTACCTGGCCCGCCGCGCGCACGCCGGCCCGGTCACGTTTCCGCTGGCCAGCCCCGCCTGGCTGCCGGCTGTCGCGGTAGACGGCAAGGCCGTGCGCGGCGCGGCAGGGCCGGACGGCCTCATCCCGTACCTGCTGGCCGCCGCCTCGCACGGCGCCGGGACGGTGCTGGCCGAGCATATGGCCGGCCCGAAGACCAGCGAGGTTCCCGGGTTCGCGCCGCTGCTGCGCGAGCTGAACGGGTACTGCCCCCTGGCCGGGCACGTCATCACCGCCGACGCCGACTGCACCGTCAAGGCCCACGCGAAGCTGATCTGCGAAGAGCTCCTGGCGCACTACGTTTTCACCGTCAGGCAGAACACCCCGGCGCTGCGGGACGAGATCGACGCGCTGGACTGGGCACCGGTCCCGGTGCAGCACGTGACAGAGGAGAAAGGCCACGGGCGGCGCGAGCGCCGCACCATCCAGGTCATGACCGCCCCCGCGCACATCACCAGGCGGTTCCCGCACGCCCGGCAGGTCGCGCTGGTCGAGCGGTACGTCACCCGCACCGTCCGGGTCAGGAAAGGCAAGCGCTGGGTCAGGAAGCAGGTGAATTCCGCCGTCGCGGCGTTCGTCATCACCAGCCTGGACGCCCGCGAGGCCGCCCCGGAGCACATCGCCGGATACGTCCGCGGTCACTGGACTATCGAGAACAAGGTCCACTGGGTCCGCGATGTCACGTTCCGTGAAGACTCGTCCCAGGTCCGGACCGGCCCCAAACCGCGCATAATGGCTGCCCTCCGTAACCTCGCGATCGGGCTCATCCGCCAGGCCGGCTACACCAAGATAGCCGCCACCATCCGCCAGATCCGCTACGACACCGCCCTGCTCCTCAGCATTCTCGGCCTCAGCAACCCCTCATGACCAGCCCAAAAGACTTTGCGGGTCGCCCTGGGGACAACGCGGGGGCTCCGGCCCGCCCATGAGCCCTCTCACCCGAAGGAGCCACACCCACGGGCCATGGATGCGATTCCTCGCCAGCGATCTCCAGCCGCGTTGAATTCTTCGCGCGCTTCCTGCGTATATGGGTTGCGAAGAAACAAAGGTTATTTCGAGCGCAACGCAATCGCTAAACATGCGCCGGAAAGCCGACATATTCGGAAGGAGGACGGGCACGGGCCACACAGGCACCGTGCCTATCACCGCCAATGACTAACTTCACATTACTGAAGTCAGCACCGCCCGCCCGCCATCGGCGTCATCGACTGCGCGCTCTCGCGGGCATTACCGCTGTGCTGGCGGTTGCGCTGCTCGCTCCCACTGGTGCCCTCGCAGCGGTTCGGCGGCCCTGGGCTAAGCCACACCTATCTGGATATCTTCGATCTTCTCGCCAGCCCGACCCGGCAAATCGTCAGTTACGACCAGCGCGGCTCGGGACAATCCACTGCTCCAGCCGATGGTGACTACGGGGTCGACGCACAGGTCAGCGACCTCGACGCCGTACGCACCTGGGCCGGCGCCCAGCAGATCACCATCATCGGGCACTCCTGGGGCGGCTATGTAGCCGCCGCCTACACCGCTCTGCACCCCTCCAACGTCGCCTCGCTGGCCTTGATCGACGCCCTGCCACCCGACCTGAACGCGGCCGGGGAAGGCGAGGAGAACCTCGAGGCAAGAGTCAGCCAGCTCCAGGGCGAAGGACTCATCCCAAACCCGCTGCCCCCGGTCGAGAACAATTCATGCCTGGCTGAGGACGAGGCCCTCACCCCCGCATACGTTGCCAACCCCCGTGAGCCCGTCGATCCGGCGGTCGTCTGGGGATCAAGCTGCACCGAGAGCACTTCTGAGGCCGCTACCGACGCCTACATAGATGATTCAAGCGAATTCCCCGCCCTCGTCGCCGATCTCGGGCAGTGCCTGTCTGGCCGTGTTTGTCTATTTGCGCTTAACCGGACTCAGGGTCAAGTGACTTAGCTACTCAGTCATCAGCGGCGAACATCCTGCTCTCAGTGGCCGGCGAGTTCGGCGATAAGTTCGGCTGTCTCATCTGGGGTGAGGGCTGCCTGGCTGAGCGCTTCCCAGGTGGTGGTCATGGCGAGGGTGTCGGCGAGGGCGGTTCCTGGGCGTGGCAGGCGAGTTCGGCGAGCTGCCGGCGCTGGTCGGGGTCGGTGATGGCGTAGAGGTCAAGGAGCATGTGGAGGTAGCTGGTGCGGGTGGGGGCTTGCCCGGTTTCGATGCGGGACAGGGTGGAGGGGGCTACGCCGATGTGCCGGGCGGCGCCGGTGATGTCGAGGGATGCTTTGCGGCGCAGGGTGCGGAGGTAGCTGCCGAGCTGGTAGCGGGCGGCGGCCGGGGCGGGAAGCGGGGGGCAGGCGGGCAGGATGTACATTCCGGGGTCACCCGGTCGCGTCTTGCTGGTTGAGTGCCTGGGTGGCGAGGGTGTGCAGGGCGTGGCGGTATTCGCCGACGACTATGTGCAGGGCGCGCCGGGTTTCGGGGAGTTCGCAGGTGCCGGCGAGTAGCCGGATCGCGAGTTCGGGGGTGTAGTCGGTGGGTTCCTCGGGGACCTTGAGCGCGGGCAGGAGCGCGGTGATCCTGGCGCCCAGGGATGGCCGGCCGGTGCGGTGGGGGCGGTGGAGCCTGATGCGGGCGAACCGGGACTGATTCCGGTAGGTGACGTGGATGGTCGCGCGGTTGCGGCAGTCCATTTAGATCGGGTCCTTTCCTCTGGCCGGTTGATTGTTCGGGGGTCTCGGTTTCCGGTTGGTTCGACTGTGGGCGGCTGGGTGGCGAGTGGCTAGTTGCTGCCGGGTGATGAGTCAATTTCTGTCAACGCCCCAGGCGGCTTGAGGGGTTGCGTCGTGGCTGGTGAGGGGCGAGATTGGCGATATGGATTTCGCGGAGCTGATGCGTGATCTGATGCGCGAGCGGAATGTCGGCGGACGGGAGCTGGCCCGCCGGGTGCCGTGTGATTCGTCGCAGGTTTCGCGTTTGTCGCGCGGGATTATCCGGCCGTCTGCGCGCATGGCGGCGCTGTTAGACGCCGAGCTTGGGGCGTCGGGCGCGCTGGTGGAGGCGGCTCGGCAGGCTCGGGCCGTGGCGGCGCGGCCGGTCCGGGCCGGGTACGGGGATGAGGGCGGAGATGATGACATGAGGCGGCGCGAGTTGCTGGGCGCGATGATGGCGGGTCCGCTGGCAGCGCAGTTGGAGCAGATCAGGCGTCATCTGGACGGTGCGGCGGGGGTGGGGGCGTCGGAGCGGGACGCCGATGAGTGGGAGCGGGTGGCGTCGGGGTACGCGCGTCAGGTGGCGTCCGTCCCGGCGGTGGTGTACCTGCCGCATTTGCTGGCGGACGCGAGCGAGGTTACTGAGCGGCTGGTGTCGTCGTCGGGGAGTGTGCGCGTGCGGCTGGCGCGGTCGGCGGCGATGATCGCGGCCCTGACTGCGGTTGGTTTGAGCAGGCTGGGCGATCAGATGACGGCGGCTCGGTGGTGGCGGACTTCGGCGCGGGTGGCGTCGGAGTCTGGTGATGGTGAGCTTGCGGCGATGATCCTGGGCAAGCAGGCGGTGAAGTCGTTGTACAGGCCGGGTGGTAGCTCGGATGCGCTGCGGCTGGCTGACCGGGCGGTGGCTGCGGCTGGCGGTCGCGCGTGCGCGGGAGTGGTGTCGGCGGGTTCGGCTCGGGCTCAGGCGTTCGCTGTGGCGGGCCGGCGTGGTGAGGCGGTGGCGGCGCTGGCTGATCAGCGGCGGGCGTGGGATCGGCTGCCTGATGGGGTGAGCCGGGAGGATGGTTCGGAGTTCGGGCAGCCTGAGCGGCGGGTGGCGCATACGGAGGCGTGGGTGCTGGCCAAGCTCGGGGACAGTCGCGCGGCGCTGGGCGCGGTGGATGCGTACCTGGTGTATCCGGTGTCGCCTGATGGCCGGGCGCGCGTGGAGTTGCTGCGCGCCGAGGCGCTGGTGCGGGGCGGTGACGTAGATGGGGGCGCCCGGTATTGCTCGGCCGTGCTGTCCGGCCTGCCGGGTGCATGGCGCTCGGATTATGAGATCGTGTCGAGCGCTCGGGCGGCGCTGGGAGCGGTACCGGCTGAGTTGGGTGGACGGCGGCCTGTGCGCGAGGCGCGGGAGCAGCTTGCCCTGCCGGGCGGAGTCGCGTAGTCGGATCGTTGGTAAAGGGCCGGGACTTGCTGTGATGGCGCGGGTTTGCCCCGCGCCCGGAGGGCTCCGGCCGGCGCGGGCAACTTCACCCCCGTAACACCAGCCCCATCCGCCAGCGGAACCCCAAGCCCGATGCCAGCCCGCAATCGGCCGCCGCCCCTGGCACCGTTACCGTCAGGAAATATGCGCCAGAGCCATGGATGCTGTTCGGACATAAAGCGGGCGGTGAATCGCCCGGTTTGCCGGGCAGCCAGAGAAGGCGGTGAAGTTGGTCACCTGATCAGCTCGTGGGCGTCGGCGAGCAGCGACGTGTCGAACAGGCTGGCGCTGGCCTTGACGCCGGCGCGGGCCAGGGTCTCGATGGTCTGGGTGACCTGCGAGTCGTTGAACGACAGCACGCCGTGGGCCTTGGTCTCCGAGCTGACCGTCACGCCGCTAGTGGCCAGCGCAGCTAGGTATTCTCCCTGGTAGTTCAAGCCCAGACCAGTCGCGTACTTGTCGACGGTGACCCTGGCGGCGAGGGACGGTGCGCTCACCGCCTTTGTCCAGCCCTGGATCTCGCCGGCGAGGAAGGCGGCCGCCTTCTTGCGCTGCTGCGGGTTCTTCAGCGTGTCGGTCGTGACGATGTAGATCTCGTTGAGCTCGGGAAGCCCGTAGTCCTGGAACAGCAGGAGGTGGGTCTTGATGCCCTTGGCCGCGAACTCGGGTGGTTCGTTGTTCGCGAAGGCCAGGTAGCCATCCCACTCACCTGATGCCACCGGCGAGGGATCGAAACCGGCGGGAACGGTGTCAACCTTGCCGGCCGGGATGTTGTTGACCTTGAGGAACGCCTGCCATTCCGGCTCGTCCGCCGATCCGACGCCGATCTTCTTCCCGATGAGGTCCGCTGGCGTCTTGATGGGGCTGGATGCCAGGGACATGATGCACTCCGGGTTGATCTGGTACCCGGCGGCGACCACGGCCAGGCTGGCTCCCTGGGCTGCCGCCTCGCTGGTGATGGCCGGGTCGCTGATGGCCACCAGTGCCTTGCCGGAGACGAGGATGGGGATGCCAGATACGGTCGGGCCGCCGGAGAGGATGTCGACGTCGATCCCGTGACTGCGGTAGTAGCCCAGGTAATCGGCTAGGAAGCTGCCAGCGTAGGCCACGTTCTTTGTCCACCCGAGCTGGAGCGCGACGGTGCCGAGCGAGGCGCTGCCGCCCGCCCCGCCGGGGCGCTCGCGGAAGCCGGCGCCGATGAGCTTGAACCGCAGGCCGCGATGAGCTCGGAGAGCCCTCCGGCTGCGGCGAGGCCGCCGGCCGTGAGGGCCGCGCGGCGGAGTAACGTCCGGCGGGATACATCCGCCCGGGCTGCTTGGGCCGCGAGACGGGCTGGTGCGGAGTTGTAGCGATGCACAGGTATCTCTTCTTCATCTTTCTTATCGGGCGGTGGAGCTCAGGTGTAGATCCCGAACGGCGGATCCCACCCGTTGATGACGTGGTCACCGATCTCCACGTGCTTCCAGTCGACCGGGTCGTGCAGGGCCAGGGTCCTGGCATTGCGCCACCAGCGATCGAAGCCGTGGCTGCGCGCCGTTGACCGGGTCCCCATGAGCTGAAAGACCTCACTGGTGGCTCGCAAGGCGGCGCGCGAGGCCACGGACTTGGCTACATAGATGGGCAACGCTAGGTCGGTACGGCCGATGTCCCCCTTCTCGAAGATGTCGAGCTGCTCGCCAGCGACTGAGGTGACGGCATAAGCGGCCGCCAGGTCGGCGGTGAGCTCACCGGCCAGGCGGCGGACGATCGGATCCAGCCCGGCGTGCTCCACGTCGGCCGACGGCCAGGGCCGGCTGCGTTCGACCACGAAGGAGCGGGCCGCGTCCAGGGCGCCAATGCCCAGGCCGACGAGAATGGCGGCGAAACCAAGCTGGTAACGCAGGGGAGCGTGGGAGAGCGGCGATCGGCCCGGCACGTTGGCCAGGGACTCCGGCTCGACCCGCACGCCAGTGAGGGTGAGAGATCCTGATTCTGTGCCTCGCTGGCCGATGCTGTCCCAATCCCGGTGGATCGTTACACCGGGTGCTGACGGGGGATCAGGCTGAGACGCAGACCGAGCCGGAAGTCCTCGGCGCCGGCGGCAGGGTCGAACGCCCACACCGCGATGTAGTCGGCGCCCGCTGCTCCGGTCGTGTAGATCTTCTCGCCAGTGACCGTGAACGAGCCGTCCGGTCCTGGCGACCGCGACGGTCCGCATCGGAGCGTCCACGCGCCGCCCGTTCTCGGCCACGGCCAGCCCGATAATCGCTCCGTCGTGAAGCAGCCGGGCGAAGCGGGGTCCGAAGCCGTCCGGGCAATACTTGAAGATCTCCCTGACCATTTCGTCGTGGATCTTGAAGACCTGGGCGACCGATGAGTCCGCGGCGCCGAGCCTCACCTGAGCCTCGACGCTGAACCGGTTGGACGCGCCGAGGCCGCCATAGCGCTCGGGGATGGCGGTCGTCAGCAGGCCCGAGCGTTTGAGGGCTGCGATCCCGTGATCGGGATAACGCCCGACCTCGTCCACCTTGCCCGCCGCCGGCGCCAATTCGGCGTCGATCACTTTCTGGACGGCTGCCAGGACCGCGGACTCGGGCGGCGGTAACGGCAGCTGGGGGATGGCCGAGCCGAGGAGCGGCCGCGGGCTCGGGCTCGAGGCTTGCCGGCTCGAAGGGCCTTTCTCTGGCGCGGTCATGACGCGGACCGGGCGAGCCCAGGCGTGGCCGTCGCCGGGTCCATGAGGTGATGGATGGCGTGGGCATGGCCCGGGCAGCGGCACGCCGCCGTCGTACCGGACGCGTCCAGCACGACGGGGATGAACTGCTGGCTGGCGGTGTCGATCAGTCCCAGTTCGGTGAGGCCGAGGTCGGGGACGCCGGCCAGGCCGACGAAGGCGAGGATCATGAACGGCGAGTGGATGCCGCAGCCGAGTCCGGCCGCCGCCCGGTTGGCCTCCCTGAGCTCGTCGTAGACCGTCTCCCAGGGCTTGTCGCTCATGATCCCGGCGATCGGGAGCGGGACAGCGGCGGTGATCGCGCCGCCGTCGGCCACGACGTAACCGCCTCCCAGAGCCTGGACTTCCCGCACGGCCAGGAAGATGTCGTGGTCATCGACGCCGACGACCACGATGTTCTGGTTGGTGCAGTTGGTAGAAGCAGCCAGTGCCCCGCGCGCCAGGCCGAATCCCCGCACGAAACCGACGCCGACGGCCTGGCTGGCGTGGTGCCGGTCGACAACGGCGATCTTGGCGATGTCGCGGGCGGGGTCGCCGGCCAGCACGCCATCCTCGGCGTGCAGTTCGGCGTGGAAGGCCCGCTTGAAGTAGCCGTCGTACATCTCCATCGACTGCACCCAGGAGCTGCCGGATCCGGCGCGCACGGCGAAGGAAGCGGCGCTGAGACCGGGGTGGAGATGGATAGTGTCGCGCGTCCAGTCAGGAACCGGGTCGTCGTTCGCGAAGCGAGGCCTTCCCCCTTCGGAGGCGACCTGGCCGCCGACGACGACTAGCTCGGGGCGGACGTCCGCCAGGCCGCCGATCAGCTGCAGATCGGCGAGGCGGGACGGGGCCACCGCGCCGATCAGATGGTCTATGCGGTAGTAAAGGGCCGGGTTGAGGCTAGCCATCCGGTACGCGGCCGGCGGCTCCACTCCCAGGCGGATGGCCTGGCGTACGTGATGGTCGATATGACCCTGGTCAGCGAGGTCCTCGACGTGCTTGTCGTCAGCGCAGAAGCAGATGTGGGAGAACGCCGGGCGCAGGGCGTCAAGGTCGGCGAATACCGTCTCGGTGTTGTCGTTCATTGAGCCCGCCATCACCGTGAGCATGGCTCCGAGCCTGACCCGTTCCAGTACCTCGTCGACGGTCACGGCATTGTGGTCGTCACTTACCCCAGCCGCCAGGTAGGACCAGAGCGGTTCGTCGCGCAACCGGGCGGTGTGCCCGGTGATCCTGCGCCCGGCGAGGAGCGCCTCGCGGTAGCGGCCGGTCGACTCGCGCCCGAGGTCGAAGGGGCTGCTCTCGCCCAGGGTGGCAGTCTCGGAGAGTCCGAGCCGCCGTAAGACCTCGGCGTTCTCGACAACCGCGCCTCCTCGCTCAAGCCCGGGGAACGCCGGGGTAGCGGGCGTGACTTGCTGGAAGATCCGCAAAGGACCCCTGGTCTGGCCCGCCCAGTCCATCCCGCGGGCACCGAGCACATTGGCGATGCAGTTGGGGTCCGCGAGCACAGCGGTCGTCCCCTTCGGGACGACCAGGCGGGCGAGCTCACCTGGCGGCAGCATGGTGTACTCGATATGCAGGTGAGCATCGATGAAAGTAGGGGCGACGACCAGGCCGCGAGCGTCTATGACCTCCTGGGAATCGAAGCGCCCGACCGGAGTGACCGCGGCGACATGCCGGCCGCTCACCACGACGTCCCGGTCGAGTAACTCGCCGGTGTGCACGCTGAGAACCCGGCCTCCCCGGATGACCAGGTCGGGCGCGGCCGTGCCGTTTGCCACCCGGCGGAGCCGGTGGAGTTCATCGAACGTCGGGACGAGGTCCGGGCGGACGAACGGCGTTCTCATGACCGGCAGACCAGGTTGTTCATCTTCGCGTCTTGCCTCTCTGGCCGGTACGATGCCTACAGTATTACTCAAGATTTGGGCAAAATGACGGACAAGTTTCCGGCTAATCCTGCCGACGGCATCGAGATCGTCGGCTTGGAGAAGGTCTTCCGGCTCAGCCGGAAGTCGCTGACCGCGTTAGAGGGTTTCGACCTAATCCGTCCAGCCGGGTCGTTTACCGCCCTCCTCGGGCCCTCGGGCTGCGGAAAGTCGACGGTGCTGCGCATATTGGCCGATCTCGACCGGCCTACCGCCGGGCGGGTATCGGTCCACGGCGAGTCCCCGGCGGCGCTGCGCGCCGCGCACCGGCTCGGCATCGCGTTCCAGGAACCGGCCTTGCTGCCGTGGCGCACCGTCACCGGCAATATCCGGCTGCCCTTGGAGGTAAGCGGGGTCCGCGTCGGCCGGGAAGCCATCGCCGACCTCGTCCGCCTGGTCGGTCTTGAGGGTTTCGAACGGGCCAGGCCCGCGCAGCTCTCCGGTGGCATGCGCCAGCGAGCCGCCATCGCCCGGGCTCTGGTCACCGAGCCGGAACTGCTGCTCCTCGATGAGCCCTTCGGGGCGCTCGACGAGCTGACTCGCCTGCGGCTCAACCTCGAATTGCTCCACATCTGGTCGGAGCGGTCCGCGACCACGGTTCTCGTGACCCACTCGATCAGCGAGGCCGCGTTCCTGGCCGACGCTGTGGCGGTGCTGTCGCCGCGCCCCGGGCGGGTTGTCAGCGTTGTCTCCGTCGACTTCCCCCGGCCCCGGTCCCCAGAGCTCCTCAGGGACCCCGCGTTCCACGCCTGTTGTGACGAGCTGACGCAACTGCTCTTCGCTGGCCGCGGACCGGCCCTCCGGTGAGCGCGGCAGCAGTCACCGGCCGCCGGTTCCTTCCGTGGCGTGAGTCGGCCGGGATCGCGGGCGTGCTCGTGCTCTGGGAGGTGCTGGCCCTTCTCTGGCTGTCACCCCGGCACCTGGCGCCGACGCCGGTCGCCCTGGTCGCCACCCTCTGGCACCATCCCAACCTGGCCCTGTGGCCCAATATGGCGACGACCCTCGAGGAGGCCGCGGTCGGCTGGGTCGCCGGCAACGCCGTAGGGATCGGCCTCGCTATCGTCTTCGTCCTGGTCCCCGTAGCCGAGGCGGCCCTGTTGCGAGTCGCCCTGGCCAGCTACTGCATGCCCGTGATCGCCATCGCGCCCATCCTCGACGTCGTGCTGAGCGGGATCGCCCCCGCAGCCGTCATAGCTGCCTTGTCCGTGGTATTCACCACCCTGATCGGAACGCTGGTAGGTCTCCGTTCAGCCGACCCGGCCTCGCTCGACCTGGTGCGTGCCTACGGCGGCGGCCGGATCGCCCAGCTCCGCAAGGTCCGGATTCCCGCTGCCCGGCCGGCGACCTTCGCCGCCCTCCAGATAGCGGGCCCCGCCGCCGTGCTCGGTGCCGTTATCGGCGAGTACCTCGGCGGCGCCAAGGGCCTCGGAGTGGCCATGGTCAACTCCGAGCAGGGCCTGGAGGTCAACCAGACGTGGCTGCTCGCGGCCATCGTCACCGCGCTGGCCGGCGCCGCCTACCTCGTCACCGGCGCGGCCGGCCGGCTGGCCGTGCCCTGGGCCCAGGTCAGCCAGCAGGTTGTCTCGCCCGCTAACGGCGACCGCCGGCTCGGGCCGCTGGCGCGGACTCTTCGCGCCCTTTCTTACGCTGTCGTGTCCGCCGCCGTGATTGTCGGTCTCTGGCAGGCTCTCATCGACGTCCTGCACCTCAACCCGTTCTTCGCCAAGGGGCCGGCCGACATCTGGCAGTACCTGGTTAGCTCGCCCACGGCCGGATCCAGCTGGCACCAGCTGCTGTCCGCGCTGGCCATCACGGCAAGGGACGCCGCGCTTGGCTACGTGGCCGGAACCGCGGCCGCCGTGGCCGCGGCCATCGCGGTCGTGCTTTCCCGTACCGTCGAGCACACCGTCATGCCCATCGCCATGGTCCTGCGCTCGGTTCCGCTGGTGGCGATGGCCCCGCTGCTGATACTGGCGTTCGGGCAGGGCCTGACCAGCGTCATCGTCATCGCCGGGATCATCAGCTTCTTCCCGACCCTCGTCAACGTGGTCTTCGGCCTGCGTTCGGCGCCGGCCAGCACGGTGGACGTCGCCGTAGCCTATGGCGCATCTTCGCTGATGGTGCTGCGCAAGATTCGAGGGCCCTGCGCGCTGCCTGCCATCTTCGCCTCGGCGCGCATAGCCGCCCCGGCGGCGACGCTAGGAGCCGTGGTGGCCGAATGGCTCGCCACCGGGCGCGGTCTCGGCTACCAGATGCTCGAAGCGGCCAACGCCTCCGACTTCGAATTCCTGTGGGCCGCCGTAATCCTGATCACCCTGTTCGCGTTCCTCATCTACAACGCGGTGGCCACGGCCGAACAGCTGATGTTCAATCGCTACCACGAGGCTTAAGCACGCCGGTCGGTCAGGCCGAGCGCGGATGCGCGAAGGTCTCAGTGGCGATCGCGCGGGGTTAACCACTCCAGGCGTGGCCGTTCCAGTGCAGGATCAGGGTGTCCGCGCCCCTGGCGCCGACCGCCCAGCCGTTGCCCGCCGCCGCGAACCCGAGCCCCCGGAGCGCGTAGGTCCCGCGGGGAAGAGCGATGTTGGACCAGGTCTTGCCTGTCCAGCGCCGGATCAGCGCGCTGTCGGCAGTCGCCGACACGGACCGGGACCCGGTCGCCCACGCGGTGCCGCCCGGCGCGAACGCCACGGAGTTGAGCACGGAATTCTTCGGGTTGCTGACGGCCGCGTTCTTCCAGGTCTTCCCGGTCCATCGCATGCTGAGCGGGACCGAGTGCCCGTTGCCGCCGACGGGACCCGTTTCACCGCTGCCCACCGCGAACGCGGTCCCGCCCGGTCCGGCTGCCGCGCCGTCAAGTACCCGCTGGATGCCCTTGAGCGGGAAGGAGGTGACCGGTTTCCAGGTGCTGCCGTTCCACCGCGCCAGGACGGGGGACGGAATGCCCTGGCTGGTGTTGCCGACCGCCCAGGCCGTCTTCGCCCCGGTGACCGCCACCCCCCCGAGTACGCTCTCCGCCGGGAGCAGTTTCGTGCTGGCCCTTGACCACGTCGTGCCGTTCCAGCGCAGGGCAAGGGGCGCGATGGTGGTCTCGGTCAGGTTGTAGCCGACCGCCCAGCCGCTCCTGGCCGTGGCCGTCACGGCGCGGAGCAGCCCGCCGATCTTGGCGACACCGGGCACCTGGCTCCACCCGGCGCCGTTCCAGTGCAGGATCAGCGCGTGGCCGAACCCGGTGCCGGTGCTGCCGACAGCCCAGGCGTCCTTCGCGGACACGACCGTGATCGCGGTCAGCACGCCAGCCGTCCCGTCCAGGATCTTCGGCGTGGTCACCCGCGACCACGACTTCCCGTTCCAGTGCAGCATCAGCGCTTTCCCGGCCGACGCGCCGCCCGCGTAGCCGACAGCCCACGCACTGCTAGCCGACGCCGCGGCGACGCCGTTCAGCCCGCCGCCCGCCGTGTAGTAAGAGGCGGCGCCCGCCGGAGCGGCTCCCGCCTGGGCTGGCAGGCAAGACAGTCCAGCCACCAGCGCGGTGACGCCAGCAGCCGCGACCGCGGCCCTGGCGGAAAAGAATGCGCGCATCAGATTCCCCCATCCGGAGCGACCGCGCCAGCACACGTCCGCTTCCTGCCCCTATGCGGACCTTAACCACAAAGCCATGAATTGGGAACAGCCCGCCTTGTCACCCGCGATCAGCCGCCGCCCTGAGCCGGGCGGGAATGTGATGAGCCTCAGGGGTGCCGAGCTCTGCGTAGCGGTCGAGGGCTTGCTGCCAGTGATAACGCGCCTGGAGGAGGTCGCCCGCGGCGTGGTAGCCGCAGGCGAGGCCGTTATGCGCGCGGGCTTGCTCGTACTTGTTGTCGATCTGACTGGCCAGGCCGAGTGCCGTGGCTTGCTCGACCTGGGCCTCGCCGGGCCGCCCGGCGGCGAGATGAACTTCAGCCAGGCCGTTGAGTGCTTCGGCCTCGCTTGACCGGTCCCCGGTCTCGCGGCACATTGCCACAGCTTGCCTGAGGTGCTCGCTGGCCTGCTGGTGGTTTCCCAGCCGCGACGTGACGATGCCGAGGTTACCCAGGGCGTAGGCCTCACAGTCCCGGTTACCAGTCTCGATGCATGCGGCCAGCGCCTGACGGAGCTGCTTACTGGCCTCCTGGTAGTTTCCCAGCCGCAGGCTGACGACGCCGAGGTTGCTCAAGGCGTAGGCCTCGTCGGCCCGGTCGCCGGTTTCGCGGGATATGGCCACGGCCTGATCGAGGTGTTCGCTGGCCTGCGGGTAGTGACCGAGCCGCAGTTCGATGAGGCTGAGGTTGTTGAGCTGGCGGGCTTGCCCGGTCCAGTCGCCGGACTCACGGTACGCCGCCAGGGATTGCTGGAGTTGGCTGGTCGCTCGCTGATAACGGCCGAGCAGGAAGTCCGCGATGCCGAGGTTGCCCAGCGCGCGGGCTTCCCCAGCCCGGTCGCCGGTCTCCCGGTAGGCGGCCAGGGACTGCTGCAGGCGGTCGGCAGCTTGCTGGTAGCGACCCTCTCGCAAATCGGTAAGGATGAGGCCGCGCAGCGATTCAGCCTCTGCGCCGCGGTCGCCGGCTTCGCGCGCGGCCCGGCGGGCGTGCTCCTGGGTCGTGACAAGCTCGGAATAGTAGCCGCCAGTCTCGAGGTAGCGGAACAAGGTCGCGGCGAGGCGCATGGCGTGGGCGGGCCAGCCCGCGGTCGCGGCGTGCGCGACGACGGCGGCCAAGGTAGTCCTTTCGGTATCCAGCCAGGCCCGTGCCGAGGCAATGCCGGTGACTGCCGTGCACGGAGTGGCGGGCAAGGAAACGCGGGGCCTGCGGTCAGACTCGCCGGGAAATATCAGGTCCATCGCCATGGCGGCGGTGTGCTGGTAATGGTCGAACAGGCTGGTAAGCGATTCCTGGCGCATCTGGGCACTGTCCTGGGCAGCGGCGAGTTCGCTGGCGTAGATGCGCAGCAGGTCATGCATGCAATACCGGCCCAGCCCAGCTCGCTGGATGAGGTGAGCCCGCGCCAGGGAGTCAAGCAGGCGGACGGCCCGCCTGAAAGTGACGCCCGCCAGGGCGGCGACCGCATAGGGATCGAAGTCCGGGCCAGGGTGGAGGCCCAGGAGCCTGAACGCCCGGACGTCGTCTGTGTCCAGGTGCCGGCAGGACCAGGAAAATACTGCCCGGATCGCGGTGCGCGGATCCCCGGCAGCGTTCAGGAGGTCAAGTCGGCCCTGCTCGTCAGCCAGCTCACCGGCCAGGTCGGCCGCGCGGAGGTCGGGGCGGCTGACCGCAAGCTCGGCCGCGACTCGCAACGCCAGGGGTAGCCGGCAGCACAGGCTGGCCAGTGCCGTGGCGGCCTCAAGGTCAGCATCAACCCGGCTGCCGATCAGCGCGCGCAGCAGGGCGACCGCCTCGGCCGGCGGCAGCACGTCAAGATCCACGCGCCGGGCCCGTCCCTGGCGATCAGGCCGACCAGGGCATCGCGGCTGGTCACCACGGCGACGCAACCCGGCGCACCGGGCAGTAGCGGCCGGACTTGCTCAACGGATCGGGCGTTGTCCAGTACGACAAGCATCCGCCGTCCTGCCAGCAGGCTGCGGTACAGAGCGGCGCGGTCGTCCGCTTCGGCCGGGACGTCCTGGCTGGGCACGCCCAGCGCGCGCAAGAACCCGGCCAGTGCGTTAGCCGCGAACATCGGCGGGGCTGGATCGTAGCCACCCAGGTTCACGTACAGCTGCCCGTCAGGGAACCGAGTTGCCATCTGATGGGCCCAGTGCACGGCCAGGGCGGTCTTGCCGACTCCCGCCATCCCGCCGATCGCCGAGATGACGACGGTCCCTGGTACCTGGCCGCTCGCCTGCTCCAGGATCTGGGACAGCCTGGCCAGCTCGGCCGACCGGCCGGTGAAAGCCGAAACCGCACCGGGCAGCTGGCGCGGCACCCCCGCAGCGGGGCTGGGCGGGCCTGTTGCTGCCGTGGGCGCTCGGGACGTGTCGTCGCGGCTGGCTGGTGATGCGAAGAGCGCGGAGTCGCCCTTCAGTATCTGCTTATGCAGGAGCCGCAGGTGCGGGCCAGGCTCGATCCCGAGCTCATCCACCAGCGCTCGCCGGGCTTGCCGGTAGGCGCCCAGCGCCTCAGCCCGGCGGCAGGCGCGGGCCAGCGCCTCCACCAGCTGAGCCTGGAACCGCTCGCGGAGCGGATTCTGAGCTGTCAGGTCACGCAGCTCAGGGATCAGCCGGTCGTGGTAGCCCAGCCGCAGATCCGCCTCGGCCCGGTCCTCAAGCACCTGCAAGCGCAGCTGCTCGAACCTGGGAACAAACTGATCGTGCAGCACCTGGGAAGGCACATCAAGCAGCGGGGTACCGCGCCACAGCTCAAGCGCCAGCGTCGCGGCGGTCGACGCCTCCTGCCATCGAGTGGCCAGGCGAGCTGTGCTCGCGCACCGGCACGCCGTCTCGAAACGCAGGACGTCGAGCTCCGGTTCCTGAACGGAAATCAGGTATCCGGGATCGCGGGCCGTGATCCGCGCGGCCGCCTGGGATCCCAGGGCCTGGCGCAGCCTCCTGACATGGCTGCGCAGCGAGATCGCCGCCCCGGGCGGGGGCGACCCATCCCACACCGCCTCGGCAAGGGCATCGAGCGAGACCGGCACGTTCGCCGACAGCAGCAAGCTGGCGAGCAGCGTCCGCTGCCTCGCCCCGGACACCGCGATCGGATCCCCGGCACCGTCGGTCAGCATCAGCGTCCCGAGTAACGCGAACCGCACGCTGCTCACCGAGCCTCGCTATCCCCTGCCGCCACAGCGCCGGATACGGACCGTCCCAGGCCGATCGTACGCACGCGGCACGCAGACGCAACCAGAACGGCACGCCGGGCGCTAATGCTGCTCAACGGAACCCAGCCCGGCCAGGGAACGGCCGCGGTCAGCCGGAGGACTTGCGTGAGCATGAAAAAGAACACTGAGCCTGAAAGCCAGTCCCGCCCGGCCCGCCGGGCATTGCTGACCGGAGGTGCGGTCGGCCTGGCCGCGGCCGCGGGTGCGACACTTGGCGGGGTTGCGCAAGCCAGAGCTCAGACGGTCGCGCAGGGTGTGGCTCAGATCATTCCCAGTGGTGAAACGTCCTGGGTTGACGTTCAGGCTTTCGGGGCCGACCCCACTAACACGACTGACAGTACCGCAGCATTCCAGTCCGCGCTCAACGCGGTAGCGAGCGCGGGTGGCGGCGTGCTTTACATTCCTGTCGGAGAATACCTGATCACGTCCACCCTGACCTGGACATCCGGGCATTCCCTGATGATTCTAGGGGACGGCGAGGATGCTTCGATGATCAACCGGGCATCAGCTACCGCCCCCTTCCACACGTTCGATATCCAGAACTCAGGGGGCGTCACCGTACAGAACCTGAACATCCTCAGCACCGTGAACGCAGTGAACTTCACTGACGACCAGGTGGGACTGTACTTCGGGACCTGCGACCGGGTGCGGCTCGAGAATGTCCACGTCAACTCCGCAGGGAACCGGGTAAATATTGCGGTAAAGCTCAATGACTGCAACACGAATTCGATTATCGGCTGCGACCTTCGCGGTTACGTAAACGCTCTCTATATTTCCGGGGGCACGGCGGTGATCGACTGCATAGCAACCGCGTTCTTCACCAACCCTGGCAGCGGGGTGGCTAATTCAGGAAACGTCGCGATGATTGCTACAGCCGGAACGCTGCATCTGACGAACTGCGAGACCAATGGCGGTGATCACGGCCTGGTCCTCAATGGCAGCAGCGGCTCTGACGCGTTCGTCTTCATCAACGACCTGGAAATCAACAACTGCATGGGCAACGCTGTGGTCCTGAACTACGGATCGCAATTCTGGGCCAACCAGCTATGGTGTTCCAATCAGACCATCGCCAACACGGCAGGGGCTTACTGTGGTATCAGCGTGGGCCCCGGATTCACTGGCTGGATGGTAATAGACAACTCTACGTTCCAGCATTTCTCGGCCAGCGCGATATCCATCCAGGGCGGGCAGTCTTATTGGATTACCAATTCTTCGTTCTCAGGATGCTGCGGTCATACCGCCAATATCTACTACGACATCTACCTCTCCGACTGCAGCGATGTTCTGATCTCAGGATGCCACTTCGACGTCGAGCCATTCAACACTATGAATACACCGAATGCCGCCGTCTGTATCAGCGCAAGCGTCTCGAACGTGATCGTCACAGCCAATCAGTTCGCTACGGCCGGATACCACACCGGGGCGCTGATCAACAATGGCACCAACGTAGTTACCAGTGCCAACCTCGGTGCCTAACGGATAGTCATGATCATCGGGGTGGCGTTATCAGCCCGGATTCGTAGGCGGCGATGACAAGCTGGACCCGGTCCCTGGCGTCGAGCTTGGTCAGCAATCGTGCCACGTGTGGAGCCTGGCCAGTGTCTCCGCAGCTGTCGGGCACGGTCCTGGGAACTTCGACATCGCAGTGCCTGGCCAGGTGAGCCATGGCCTTGATTTCCATGTCGATGAGCGCTGGCGATATTGCCGGTTTGCTCACCTTGAGGAAATAGCGGTCGTCGACAAGCATGGTGATGTCCTGCTCGCTGGCGAACCTGCGCAGACGGGCAGGCGCGAGATCCCATCCGTCGGCAAGCACAGCGGCGAGCGCTGAGTCGGTCATGGACGGCGGCGGTTCGGCCAGCGGGTTCCGGCTGGTCATTCCTTGACGCTCCAATACGTGAGTGCGTTCTGCTCGCGGCCGGATCTTGAGAACATTGTCATAGGTGCCCGATGCGCTGATCAGAATTCGCCGCTCCCGCATGGCGTTGACCACCCTGGCGGCGCGACCCGGGTCTGGCGAGTCCGCGCCAGTGACAAACTCCACGGCCAGGAATAGCCCCGCGGCCCTGGTCGCCGCAACCCGCCAGCCCCGCGAAGTTCCTCGAAGACCTCCAGGACGTCACCGCGGTGGCGCCCGATCGGGCGCGCCCGTCGCGACCGGCTTAGACAGGTAACGGGTGCCGCGCCCAAGTAGCGCCATGATCTCAGTCAGCCGCTCGCGCGCCCAGTCGTACGGCCCTATGTCACCATGCTCGCGGTATACGGTCTCGATCGTCATGATCAGCGCAAGGTGCAGGCAGTACAGACGTCGGCGCACCTGCTCGCTCTCACTCAGTTCGCCATACCCGTATCCACGCATGAATGCCGCCGATTCACCGAACGCGGGTATTTGAAGGCCGGCGAATCCCGCTTCGATCAGAGGATCGCCGTAGAACGCCCGCTCATGGTCGATAATGCTCGCGATCGCGCCGTCACGGACCATGACATTGTTTTCCCATAGATCCCATTCGACGTACCTCGGCTCAGTTACCTCGTCCAGGCAGTGCCCGTTCTCGCTGAACACGCTACGCACGATGTCGTAGTCCCAGCCGAGGTCGACCCGACGCCGCTCCCCGTCATGCAGCACGTCCTCGACCATGCCGTTGAACACCTCCCGCCAGCTCTGACGGCCAGGCCCGGCGAGCGGCCCGAAGGCCCCGCCGCGGATCGAGTTGAGTTCGCGGTTGGCGGCCCCGAGAGCCGCGTGATAGGCATCCCGGTCAGCCGCCGGCAACGTCTCACTGACAATCCCGAGATTGTCCGCATCGATGTAGGGCATGAAAAAATAGTCCGCGTCGCACAGTTCATGGCTCTGGTCAGCGAATTGGACCTCCGGCACGGGTACCCTGGTGCGCTCCCGTATAAGCCGCAGGGCCGCGAGCTCGGTCGCCATCGCTCCGCGCTCATAGGTCATCACCTCGACCGTCCGTGGCGGCGCGATCTTGAGCACCACATTCGAGCCATCCAGAAGGCGCATCCTGTAGGCCACGTTGAACCAGCCTTGCCCTAGCTCGCTGACCCAATCCTCGTCATGGACCGGGACCTGATCAGGGCCGTAAGCCCGCGCGGCCATTGTCCGCAGCGTCATTATCGACTGGCGGTTCTTTGTGATGCTCTCCATCGGTCCCCAACTCGGTAAACGCCGCAGGCCGCGACGAGGGCCAGACTTCAGCCGGTGATGTTAATTTTCAGCCATCGGCCTTCACTTGAACCCGGAACAACTGCGTCGTCATCTACCAATCAGGCTCCAGGGCGAGTCGGCGGCGATCGCCACGTGAGCGGTCAGGCGCCAGAATCAAAGTTGCCGCCCAGAAGGAGTGCCAGCCATGATCCTGCCGAAGGTCAGGGACCCTCGCCTGGTGACAGTACGCCGGGGAGGTACCCTCACCGATCCTGATCATCACCTCCTGGCCCTATGGGCGGCTTCATGCGCGGAGCATGTTCTTGACCTCTTCGAGCTGGCCCGGCCTGAGGATCCGCGACCGCGCCAGGCGATCGAGCACGCCCGCGCCTGGGTACGCGGTGAAGTCACGATGACGCAGGCTCGCGCCGCAGGCGGGCACGCGATGGGCGCGGCCAGAAACCTGCGCGGGGCACCCCGGCATGCCGCATACGCGGCCGGCCAGGCCGGAGCCGTCGCGCATGTCGCCGCGCACGAACTCGGTGCCGCCGCCTACGCGATCAAGGCCGTGCGCGCCGCCGCGCCGGAAGGTGAAAGGGATGCAGCAGGCCGGCTGGAGTGCCGGTGGCAGCATGACCAGCTCCCGCGGGCGATCCGCGAGCTTGTCCTAGATGACCAGCGGCTGCGGAACCACGTCTGCTGGTCAGTCTTTGACACCTGAGCACGCAGCGCGGCGGACCAGGTCGTGGCGTCCAAGATCGCTGAGCCTTTCCCCTTGCGCCCTGGCTCGCCCGCGCGGAGACTGACGCACCGAGCAACGGCCATCCCACCGGAACAACACCCAACCGGAGCATCGGCGCACGCCACAACCACAGACCCCATTACAGGAAGCAGCTGCCGCCACGGACCGCAACAACCAGATCGCCGATTCTGGTGCGAGCGCAAAGCCTTTGCCCGGCCTCATCGTCCGCAACCAGCGGATCCTGGCAGCCCGGAACGCCCGGCAGCAAGACGGCGGTATCAGCGACATCGGCGGCGTGGACGTCCCAGAGGGTTCAGACCGGTGCGGGCAATCACAGTTGCAAGACGGATGGCTTGCTCTGCCGCGCGCATAGGCGCGCCGGGCGTTACGGGCGCTTTGTCCTGCCGTCCCGCCGTCCCGTCCTGCGACTTCACGGCTGGAACGGTTGCTGGTCCTGGCGGCATCTGGTCCCTCTGGGCGGGAGGATCCCGCGGATGAAGTAGCGGACTTCGTACCGTTGGACGCACGTGCTCGGGTTGAGCAGGGCAGTGTGCCCGTAGCCGTCCAGGGTGAGCAGGCGAGCGTGCCCGAGTTGCCTGGCCATCGCGACGGCGCTCTGGTAAGGAGTAGCCGGATCGAAGGTGTTGCCGATCACGAGCACCGGGCTCGGCGTGTAGTGGTTCCAAGGGCCGGCGTACCGATCGGCGCTCTTGGCCGGCCATGTTGCGCACGGTTCGTAGTCCCACGCCCAGTACGGTCCGACGGCTCCTGACCGGTCATAGGCGAAGGCGTTCATCGGCGCGAACGCGCTCGGTGGCGGGCTCGGGCTCTCCCCGCAGGCGATCGCCAGTTCCTGCTCCTGGCCAGAGTACGGGCCGCTCGCTCGTCCGGCCTGCGCGGAGCCAGCCGCGAACCTGGGCGCGGCTGTCCCGTCACGATGACCAGCGGTCACTTTGAGCCACAGGCTCTGCAGCGAGCTCGCCTGAGCGCTCCATGTTGACAAGCTGTAGAGCGCCACGACGGTCGAAGACACCAATTCCGCGTAGCTCATCTGGCCGCCGACCTGGCGGATCGGCATGCGCTGCAGCAAGGCAGCGAACTTGGCTTCTGTGGCTGCCGGACTGCCGGCCGAGAACGCGCATCGTACCGTGCTCAGGCGCCCGCATCGGTCGAGGAACGCACGGAGCACTTCGGCCGAGCCCTCGTCCGCGCCCTGCCGCAGCCCGCCGCTCAAGAGCACGCCGTGCGAGGATCCTGGCGGGTCCGCCCATTGGGTCGGGTTGACGTCTCCGTCGAGCACCATCGCCCGAACCCGGCCAGGAAACAGATTGGCATAGGTCGCGCCCAGGAACGTCCCGTAGGAGGTTCCAATGTAGTTGAGCGTCCGATCGCCAACGGCATGCCGCAGCAGGTCCAGATCCCGCGCCGTGTCGGCCGTCGAGACGTGTCGCAGAAGCCGGCCGTCGCGGCGCTGGCACAACCGCCCGAAAAGCCGGTAGCGCGCAATCCACCTCACCATCTGGGCATGCCCCACGGGGAAACCCCCGGCCGACCTCGAGGGACCCCCCGCAAAGAAACGCGTTTCGTCTTCCTGGGTGGCGAAGCACCGCACGGCGGTACTCGCCCCGACGCCCCGCGGATCCCAGCTTGCGATGTTAAAGCGAGCGCGCAGCGCGGCCGGGAAGACCTTGTCTAGCAGCCCGGGCAGCAACTTGGTCCCGGATGCTCCCGGCCCGCCAGGATTCCAGAACAATGTGCCGACCCGTCGCCGCGGATCGCTCGCGCGATGCATGATCACCGCCAAGTGGATCATGTCGCCCCGCGGATGTGCATAATCCAGCGGCACCCGCATGGTCCCGCACTCAAATCCACGCTGCGCGGGACCGGCGCATTGATGCCACCGCAGCCGGGGAAAGGGAACCGGCGCCGCCCTGGCAGGGCCGACCGCAACCCCAGCGGCCGCCAGGACCGCTACCGCGGTGATAACCGCTGCCCCCGTCAGCCGACGGCGACCACGACGCGGCCCGGCACCATCAGGCTTAGCAAACGCGCCACGGACCCACGCAAAATCCACCATCGTTTCCCCCCGGCAAGACGGCAGCTCCCCCGTAACAAAGCCCCCACCGTGGCATATGGTCAAGTGGAGGCAATCTCTCATCTTACGCCGCGACACCCGGACCTAGTGAACCGGACTTCCGGTCCGCGAGGCCGCGAGGGACCAGGAGCTGAAACTCAGCCTGAACCGCGCCGGCGCGGCCATTATCGACCTGGCACTCAGCCCTCTCTAGGATCCTGAAACTGGTCCCTGCGCGGCAGCCTACGACGTGTACCGGATAGCCGGCGAAGCGCTCCTAGCCCAGCAACTCCTGTGCGCAACTGGCCGCGGTCGAGATGTAGGCTCGCCCAGGTTCACGACGACGAATACTTGTGGGAGCCGGTGCCCGGCTGCGTCCGCAAGAGGGGCTAAGGCAGGCCGCGAACGGCGGCAGCGAGTTCGTCAAGCAGCGGACCGGCGGACGCTAGGACAAGCCTCTGGTCGGGCGGCAAGCCCGAGACAGCGGTCACGAGCGCGTCGATCCGGCGGTGCCGGGCCGAGCGCATCAGGGCTTCGCCCGCCGGGGTCGCGGCGATCAGGACCGCCCGGCCGTCGGCGGGGTGCGGGAGGCGTTCGGCCAGGTGCTCGGCGATGAGACCGTCGACGATTCTCGTCATGGTCGGGCCTGCGACTCCTTCGGCGGCTGCCAGCTCACCCAGGGTGCGTGACCCGCCGAACACCAGCACCGACAGCGCCGACAGGCGGGCGCGGGGCAGGCCGGACTGGCGGTCGACGGCGGCGAGGCTCCGCAGCAGGTGGATCGCGCCCGAGTTGAGCGCGGAGGCGACCTCCGCCAGGTCCAAGCCAGGGGTCTCGGGCGGGGCGGGCGCGGTGCCTTCGACCGGCCCGGTGAGCGTCTCCGATTCATGGGCGGAACGAGGCCGGCGCAGGAGTGTCCTTGCCCGCCCGCACCCGCACCTGAGTCGCCAACCACGACGAGCCGGCGTTGCGGTAGTACTGCGGCAGCCAGTTAGCGCGCGCCGGACAAGATCGCTTCCCGGTGCTGAACAGCACCATGTAGCGGCCCGGCCGAAGCCCGGTAATCCGGTACCGGCCAGCCTTTGACGTTGTCGCCCGACGCGCGAGTCCGCGGGAATGAGACGAGGGGCTCGCGATCGCGCAAATGTCGCGGAGCGGGCGCCCGCGCGCCGTCACCCGGCCGAAAATACTGCCGGTCTTGCCGCGGCGCCCGGCGCCGGCCGCCGGCCGCCATTCAGTCCCGGCCAGTCGACCGGCCACGCCTTCGCGGGCGCCAGCATCGTGACCTGGCCGGGCAGCACGACGACGGGCGATGGCTGGGCCAGGCCAGGCATACCTGACCGGCTGGCCGTAGCAATCGCTGATCCGCAGGGCGTACCGGCCGGGCCGAACACCGGCCAGCAGGTAACGCCCGTCGGGCTTGACCCTCGCTGTCACGCGGCCCGACGGGCTGACGCCGATGACACACAATCTGGCCCTCGGCGTGTAGCCACCAGCGCTATCCCAGGCCAGGTCACGGGTACTCCTCGTTGCTGTAGGCCAACTTATGTGGTCATCACGGACCAGGCGGCTGGAACCTGACTGCGGCGGGAAAGCTGGCCAGTACTTCCCACCGTTCGCTGCGCTCTCCGATGTCGCACAGTTCGAGAGACCGGCAAGCAGTGCTACTCATACCGGCCAGGACCTCGCGGGCGATAGCGGTGGCGCGGGCCTGGTCCTCACGGGCGAGTTTAGCGAGCGACAGATGCGGGCGGAACGAACCTCCTGTGTATCTGCTGCCCATGAGGTCGCCCCCGAGCCCGGCGCGGGCCTGGGCAGCGATGCTCGTGACTCCCTCATGCAACGCCAGCAGCGCGGATGTACGGCCGATTCCGAGCATCACGTAACCGCCTGTAGCGACCGCCGGTCCCGTCGGCACCGCCTGCGGCAGCCCGTTCTCGGCCAGGCGCCCGAGAGCCTCGGTGACGACGCCGACGGTCGTTGCGGGAATGGCGCAGATGTGCAGGCTGATGTGGGGCGGGAACCTTTTCGAGTCGATGATGTTCCGGTTGCCGGCGTACACATTGGTGATGGCCTGGCTGGCGTCAACGACGGCGTCGAAGAGGGGATTAGCGGGGATCAGGGCGAAGGCGACCCGGACCAGGTCCACGGCTTTACCCTTCCGTTGTCAGTCGGCCGGGTCGCTTTGCTCCACCAGCCGGCGTGGTGTCAAACCCATTCGATCCGAAGCAGGTAAATCTCGCGCTGTTCTTCGATGACAAGGTAGGTCGCCAGGCCGGCTTCGCCGAACTCGTGCGAGAGCATGTTGGCCCGCGGGTTGCCGGGGTTGAACGGCTGTCCGCTCCACGGCGCGGTCTCCAGCAGGGTGAACAACTCGGCGAGCGGGCGGAGGGCTTGCTGCGGGACGGCACTGATCTGGTCCTCGGCGACAGGATCCAGGCTCAGCTGGTACACCTACCGCGTGCTCTCGCGGTCAGCGAGGACTTCGCGCCACGGCCTGGTCGGCGGCGCTGGCTCCCCGGCCAGAATCTGTGCCGCCCGGGCATGCATGCGTCGGCGGCCCTCGGGATCTCGCGCCGAGTCGCAGGCCGATATCCACCAGCGATGAACGAAATCGTTGAGCACGCCAAGATCCAGGCTCACCCGGACTTCGTCCAGCACCGCCTTGAGCCCGGCATCGAACGCCTCACGATCCTGGCGCACGACCAGGGTGGTGCGGATCGCCCGCAGGCTCTTGGCGGGATCAGGCGCTTCCGCAGCGCCCGCCTCGCGCGGCTGCACAGTCATGCACGCCTCCACTCCATGAGTGCAGCCTACCGAGCCGGGGTGACAAGAACTGGGCTAGCGGACGCTTGACACCAGGCATGACGACAACGCTGAGCGCGGTATCGAGGAAGGAGCCGGGAAGCGAGGATGCAGTCGGCCTCAAAGATGGCCAGGATCGCGCTGGGGTACAGGCGGTCCAGGCGGTCCCTGGTTCGCGTCGGGACCTTGATCGTCGTGACGTACAAGCGGGCGCGGGAGGGCCGGCGGCATGCTGGGCGGCCTTAGACGCGGGCGAGCGCCTCGCGCAACGGGTCAAGGCCCATAGCGCCCAGGCTGAGTGCCCTTGCGTGGAAGTCCTTGAGGCTGAAGGCCGCTCCGGCCCGTGCCCTGGCATCCTGCCTGGCCTGGAGCCAGATCCGTTCGCCGAGCTTGTAAGAAGGGGCCTGACCCGGCAGGCCGAGGCAGCGGCGTAGCTCGGAGAGCAGCTGCCGTTCATCCCAGCTGGAGTGGGCGCGCAGGAACTCCCAGGCGAGCTCTCCCATGAGCCGCTCCGCGTAGAGCGCCCAGCCCTCGCCGTGACCAGAAACCCAGGACATGCGCTGCCAGTGGTTCAGGCCCTCCCTCTCCGCCATGGCGTGCGATATTTGCAGGTGATGGCCGGGAACACCCTCGTGGTAGACGACCGTGACCTCCTTCCAGGTGGAGAAAGCCTCGACGCCGTCCATCGAGAGGACGGTTAGCCGTCTCCCGGCGGTCATAGTAGTATGATCGTATGGCTAAACGTAAGATCACTGTTACCGTGGATGAGGAACTCGTCGATCTGGCGCATGCGTTCGGTGAGGACAAGCTATCCGCGGTGGTGAACACCGCGCTCGCCGAGCATGTTGAGCGCCTAGGCCGGCTCGCAACCCTGCGGCAGCTTCTGGACCGCTGGGAAGCGCAGTCGGGCCCGGTGTCACCTCAGGCCCGGGCAGATGCCGCCGCTGCCTTCGATGAGGCCGAGGACAGCCCGTGCATGGCGGCCGGATGACCGGCGCGCCCCTGATTTTGGATGCTGACGGACTGGATGCCCTGACCGAGCAGCCTCCTCCTGACCGGTTGCGGGCGCTGCTGGCCGAGGCATGGGAGCGCAAGAGCGACGTGCTCGTCCCCGCGTTGGTGTGCGCTGAGTGCTGCCGGGGCGCCGGACGCACTCGTGCCGTCGAGGCGTCATTGGCACGGCATCGCGATACCCGGGCCGCGCGGCCGGCGGTTCGCATCGTTCCCACGGACTTCGACCTCGCTCGCCGTGTCGGATCCGTGCTGCACGGTGCTGGCGCGGACACCAGGGACATCGTGGACGCGCACTCGGTTGCCGTTGCGTCCATGCACGGCCGGGCGGTAGTCGTGACCGCCGATCCAGATGACATCCTTCGCCTGGCCGCGGCAATGCCCGCGGTGCGGATTGTCACCCGGGCCGCACGCTAGCGCCGCCTGCGTCCGGACAAGCGGGACACTGTCCCGCCAGATCTGTATCGTCATCAGGCCCACTCGCGCCTGAACTCAATGGGTGAACTGGCTGCGGCCGGGGCGGCCGGCTTCGCCGTGCTCGCTAGTCGTCGCTCGGTCACGGACTACTAACCTAGCCGCGCCGGAAAGTGCGGGTACCGGGCGATGCGGTGGCACGGGTAAACCCTGTCGGCGCTGGGGGCGTCATCTGAACAGGCAACGCTGGCCTGTCGGCCTTGCCGGGCGGCGAGCGGTTCGCCACGCTGACGTCCGTGTCGTGTTCATCCGCCGACAACTGCGGGGCGGGCGGGGATTACGTGCAGAACGGTACGGACGATGTGCCAGTGCGGGCGCTTGCGGTCACGGAGCAGGACGGCGTCTGGGGCAAGGCGAAGGCAGTTGGCATGGCTAGCGCCCTCAATGCTGGCGGAACCCCCGGAATCGACCGGATATCTTGCCGTTCGGCCGGCAACTGCACCGCCTTCGGGAAGTATCTTCCTAAGAATGCTCGCCATCGGCGCCCGCAAGTATGGCTGACCTCGAAGATGACGCGAGGATGGCCGTCCGTGCCCTGATGGACTCCGCCTTCGGCGGCGTCTCGGACGACACCTTCGACAATGTCCTGGGCGGCGTGCACGCGGTGATGGCACGACGTGGGCGCCAGGGCACCCGCGCCAGCGACGGCATATGTCACGCCGAACCCCGGCAGCGCGACTATGGCAGTCTAAAATACCGCCGCTGCCCTCCGCCATCCGCACGGCCGACAAGATAGTATAGGGAGGCTATCATGAGCACCGGCGAGGACTTCGTTGTGCATTCTTCCGAGGTCGGGCCTCCCGATTGCCCTAATCCCTGTATGGTGCGCATTCCGGAAAGCCCGCCCGATCACGAATTGACGACGGAAGCGAAGTCTCCGGCGCGACACAACGATGACCCCGTTGATGCTGTTCCCGCGCGGCACCAAATTTCTATTCATGTCATAGCCGAGCCGGCCCCAGCGATGCTGTAGCTTCGTCCCTCCTAATTGGCGATATTACGGTATTAGGGCGAGATGGTTCGCTGTTGTGCTATCGAGGGCTTGCAGGGGAGCGGGCTCATTGAGGGTTATTCACAAGATCATATGCTGGGCGTCGATCAAGTCGTGACCTGGCTCATGGCTCGCGGTCGCGGGATCCACGCCGACCAGCTCCCTCGGCTACCCCAACCGGATGAAACATGGTAAACCCGGCATCTCTTGCCCCGGCCCGGTCCCGGCCCAATGCCGCTTAGGGTCTGTCGGTTATTAACGCGCTGGTTTGATCTTGGGCGTGAGGGTTATGCCATGTGCTGCCGCGTATGCCGTTAGCTCGGCGAGGGTTGCGCAGCGGGCGGGGGCGGGCGCGGGGGCGTGGCCGGCCCGCTGGAGGAGCGGCTTGATCTGCTGTTCGGCTGTGGCGATGGTCCCGGTGGAGACGCCGAACAGGTCGGCCATGACGGGCCGGGGCACTGCCAGGCGCTGCCGCATGATGGTGGCCAGGGCTTTCTCTTCGAGGGTCATGGCTGCGGGGTGGCCGCCGGCGCGCCGGCGGGTTGCCGGGCCGCCGCGGGCGATATGGCGGCCGGCTTCGAGCTGGGCCTGGCAGGGGATGGCCAGGGCGGCGGTGAGCTGGTCCCAGTCGGCTGCTGTCATCCCGGTCAGGGCCGGGCGCGCCCAGCCGGGCCGCTCGCCGCGGCCGGGCGGGGGCGCCGGGGCAGGGGCGGGGGCGCGGGATGCAGGGTGTAGTTCCAGTCGCCGTGCCAGTCGTGGCGGCGCAGGGGCAGGGCCGCCATCTGCTCGTCGCTGATCTTGGCTCCGGTCGGGTAGGTGCCGGCGTCCAGTTCGGCGCGGACGGCCAGCCCGGTGCCGGTGGTGGTCGCGGAGATGGCGACCACGATGACCTGGTGGCTGGTCAGGGGACGGCCGCGCCAGTTCATGGTGATGCGGGAGAACAGCCGGTGCTCGATCTTGTTCCACTTGGAGGTGCCGGGCGGGAAGTGGCAGGCGGTGATCTCCAGGCCGGTCCCCGGGGCGAGCGCGGCCAGCCCGGCCTTCCAGGCCCTGGTGCGGCTGCTGTTCGAGCCGCCCGAGCCGGCGGTGATCAGCAGCCGCCGGGCGTCCGGGCAGGCGGCGCGGCCCGCGTCGTTCCACCAGCGGCGGATCGACTCGACCGCGAACTGCGCGGTGTCTTCTTGGCGTCCACGCCGATCACCGGCTCCCCGGCGTCACGGTGCTCCCTGACCTGCTCATTCAGGTACCGGAACTGGGCGTCCCGGTCAGGGACCTGATTCCCCTCGGTCACCTTGGCGTTGCCCTGCAAGCTGAAGCCCTCTGCATGCAGCAGGCCAGCCACCGTGTCCGGGCCCGCGCGGTGACCCTGCCGGCCCAGCTCGCCGGCCAGCGCCCGCAGCGACTTCGCCGTCCACCGCAGCGCCGCCAGCAACTCCCCGGAATCCGCAATGCCAACGCCATACCACATCTCCCGGCGAAAACCACGGAACCTGCGGGTTATTTATCGACAAGCCCTTAGCTTGAGTTGATCTTGAATTCCTGGCTGCCCGGCACGGGTGACCGGCCGGGACCGGTGTGACTGAGGTGATTGCCGGGGCTGGCGTGGCTGGCGGGAGGGCGGGCCGGGGTGACGGTGGCCGGGCGGCGGCGGGCGGGGCCGGGCGAACAGCATCGGTGGGACATCGTTGCGGTCCGGCGGGCGGGCGAACGACAACGGTGGCCCTGCGCTGTCGTTCCCGCAGCATCGGTGGGACATCGTTGCGGTTGCCGGCCCGGCCCGGCCCGGCCAGCATCCATGGGCCATTGATGCGCCTGAGCCGGGCACTACGGGCGTTTTGTTCCGCTGGCACCCCGGTAAGAGCACGCCGGCCCGCACTCCATGATCAACCTAAGCTAAGTGGCGTTGGGTTCCGGACGCAGGAAGCGGGGGCACTTTACCGTCGCTAAAACGGCAGCGAAGTGCCCCCGCCATCCGCCCCGCCGCGCACCCGCCCAGCCAGCCGGGCAGAAGCTGCCAGGTCACAGCACGCCGCCTGGCCCGCTACTGAGTACGAAAGGATCCTGGATGGCTGCCTGGACGATCAGCGCGTCCCAGAATGAGAGAGTGTGCTCTTCTTCAAGCCTGCTTGCCGAGACTATGAGCTGCGGCTCGGTGGCAACATCGCACCATTCTCCGTAAGCCGCCACGATAGCCCGCGCCTTCGCGCGCGGCATCGCCGGCTTGAATTTCCTGGTCACGACGGCGTAGAACTCCTTGATGATCATCGGCTGTTGTGGCGGGACGTTGACCAGAGCCAGTGACGTCCAGGCGCACGTAACGATCCCGGCGCTAGCGGCAGGCAAAAGCCACGACGCAGGTGCTGATGGCCAGGCCAACGGCCGCCGCGACCGCCAGGAACCGCGGCGCGGCTCGTCGTCTGGACTGTACGGCTGCACTGGGGACCTGGCTCGCATTGCCTGGCCGGCGTTGGCGACTTCCTTCCAGCCGCCGTCCACGGTCAGCATAAACAGTCTAGACTGGGCTAGACAGAATGTGGCGGATCCTTGAGGGAGATGGTCGTGACGTCGGCGAGTCCGGATCACTGGCAGATTCAGGATGCCAAGCAGCGGTTCAGCGAGATGATTCGCGCGGTGGCTAATGAGGGGCCGCAGGTCATTACCCGGCATGGCGAAGGCGTCGCGGTAGTCGTGGCGATCGATGAGTACCGCAGGCTGACCCGCCCCGCGGTGGATCTGGCCGACATTCTTCTCGGTGGCCCGAAGTTCGATGAGGGCGCTGGCGATGTGTTCGCGGAGATCGAGGCCGAGCGCAAGGCTGACTTCGGGCGCGGGGTCGACTTGGAGGCTGACGCGTGACGTACTTGCTGGATACCAACGTGCTGTCGGAGACGCGTAAGCGCCGTCCGGCGACGGCGGTCGCCGGGTGGATCGCGGCGGCGGCGCCGGAACGGCTTTACGTCTCCGTACTCACGCTCGGTGAGATCGAGCAGGGGATCGCGAGGATCAGGGCGAGAGACCACAAGCAGGCGTCTGCTCTGGCGCGCTGGCTGGCCGATGTGGAATCCGGGTTTGAGGACCGGGTTCTGCCGGTCACGCTTCCTGTCGCGGCCTCCTGGGGCCGTCAGGGCTGCCCGCGGCCCCTGCCGGTGATCGACGCACTCCTGGCCGCGACCGCGCGAGTACACGGCCTGACCGTAGTCACCAGGAACGTCAAGGACTTCGCGATAGCGGGAGTCGAGGTATTCAATCCCTTTGACGACTAGCTGATCCCTGGAACACGGGAAGCCTGGCGCACCGCCGAAGTTCATCATCCGGCCGCAGGCCTCACGATGGCACGACGCGGGCGTTCCGGGCGGGCTGGAGGCCCCGCGATGGCACGACGCGGGGGCCAGAGGTACATCCACCGAACATGACAACACCAGCGAACCCGACACCACCCGACGCCTGATCATCGAGTGGACAACCACCCTCAAGCCAGCCCGACCAGCCCGCCACCGCAACACCAAAACCAGCTAACCAGCCACCAGCAAAGCCGCGCGGGCCAGCGACCCGCGCGGCCCGCAAAACCCCACCCGGCAACTCACCCCACCCACTCGCCAGGAACATCCGCCACCCGACGAAGGCGGCCCGCCCACCCGCCCCCGCCCGTCCGTGGCCGGCGCAGTCACGCAACCCGCGCCCAGCCAACCCACCCCATGATCGGAGCCCTGCGGGCGCTCAACCTCCCGAAGCAAAGAGCAAAACCAGCCGCCGCCGCGCGCCTTGCCCGGCAGCCAGGTCACGACCGGCCGGCGGGCAGCGCCAGAACTTCGCGCGCATCCCGGACTGACGCCCGCGTGCCCAGCCGCGCGGGAACCGCGCCCAATGCCGCATGCGCCCTCAGCACCACGCCCCGCGTCTGCCGCCACTCGCCAGGCAGAGCCTTCAGCACCGTCACGCAATGGCCGGCGCCGCCATCCACATCACCAGCCCGGATCAGCGTCTCCGCCCGCAACAGCTCAATCCGCGCCCGCCCGCCGGCGTCGCCCGATTGAACCTGGTAAGCATCCTGCGCCGCCAGCGCCCGCCGGCCGTCATGCCGCCACTCATTACTCGCCGTCCCAACATCGCCATCCGGCAGACCGTCCCGCGTGCGCTTATAATCAGCCAGCGCCCCCAGAGCGTCAGCCCGGCGACCCATCCCGGCAAGCACCTGAGCGCGAGCCGAGTGCGCCGACGCCGCACCCGCGCACGACGAGCCGCCCGCCGCCGCCAGCGCCTGATCCGCCAGTGCCAGCACCCGCGCCGATGGCCTCAAGATCGACTGATCCGCCTGCTTGCCAAGGACCAGCGCCAGCAACTCGCCGTCGCCCGGCTCATCGGCCACCCGCGCCGCCGTCCGCCACCACCGCGCCGCCGTCATCTCATCGCGCATCGTGGCAAGCCCGACCGCCGTCAGCGCCGCAATCTGCGCCGCCGACCGCGTCAGCCGCACCCGCACGTTCCCGGACGAGGAGGCAACACGCGCCGTCACCTCCGCCGCGTCCGCCAGCAGATGGGGCAGATACATCGCAGGCGGGAGCCCGTCCACCCGCCGCCCGTACTCCGCCGCGACCCGCTCCCACTCATCCGCATCCCGATCGACAGCAGGACCCCCGGCGACCCCGTCGAGCTGGCGCCTGACCTGCTCCAACTGCAACGCCAGCGGCCCCGCCACCATCGCACCCAGCAACTCCCGGCGGTTCACGTCATCATCTCCCAGCTCCTCAGCCCACCACACCGGCACCGCCCGCTGAGCCGCCCGCCCGGCATCCGCCGAGCGGACCAGCGCGCCCTCCGCCGCCAGCAGCTCGTCCAGCCGCGCCGCCACCCGCGCGGACGGCAACTGCCGCCCGGACCGCAGCCGCGAGACCAGCGCCTCATCACACGGCACCAGACCCGCCAGCCGCCGCGCCGACAACTCACGCTCGCGCATCAAGTCGCACAACAGCATCCCGAAATCCATGACACCGCCAATCTCCCCCCCACCAGCCCGGAGAACAACCCCCCGGCCCCCCAGGCCACTTGACAGAACTTGACAACCACCCGCCGTCAACCTCCCCCAGGCCACGGCCACGCGCCCACAGTCATACCAACCGCAAGCACACGACCGACCCCAGCGGCCCAACTGGCCGCAGGAAGGAGACCCCGAAATGGGCCTGCCCGACACACCGCGAACCATCTACACCACCTACCGCAGCCAGTCCCGGTTCGCCCGCATCAGGCTCCGGCACCCCCGCCCCCGCCTTTACCTGTCCGACCGCATCACCGCCCTGTTCCCCGCCCTCCGCATCCCGGAAGAACCCACCGACTACACCCCCGAACTCGCGATAGAACTCCTCGCCCGAACCTGCGACCCCCCCCGAAACCAAAGTCGCCCTCCACATCGTCATCGGCGAATACCGCAACGCCCTCCACGCCCTCGCCGCCCAGGCCCTCACCCAGCAAGACGCGACCGGGTGACCCGGAATGTACGCCCTGCCCGCCTGCCCCCAGCTTCCCGCCCCGGCCGCCGCCCGCTACCAGCTCGGCAGCTACCTCCGCACCCTGCGCCACAAAGCATCCCTCGACATCACCCGCGCCGCCCGCCACATCGGCATAGCCCCCTCCACCCTCTCCCGTATCGAAACCGGCCAAGCCCCCACCCGCACCAGCTACCTCCACATGCTCCTCGACCTCTACGCCATCACCGACCCCGACCAGCGCCGGCAGCTCGCCGAACTGACCTTCGCACGGATGAGTGCCCTCATCGGCAAGATCCTCAAGAAATGTGCAGGCCGACAGGTTCTGCTTTACTACTCATAACTCGTACGTCGCCAACAAGTTGGGTCTAGCCCAACTGGTGCTCTTGACCGACGACGGTGGGTTCCGTCTGTCGAGCCTGACCACAGGCACTCAGAACTACTTTCAGAAACTCCCCGGCTACGACACGCTCCGATTGGTCTTGGCTATGCGAGCCATCCTCGTCGAGGGTCCCTCCGATGAGCTGATCGTCCAGCGCGCTTACCGGGACGTGCACGGCGAGCTGCCAATCCAGCACGGTGTGGATGTCATCAGCGTCGGCCTGTCGTTCAAGCGCTTCCTCGAACTGGCTGTGCCACTCAAGCGACAGACGGCCGTCGTTACGGACAACGATGGGCACGACCCGGCTGACATTGAGGCTCGTTATAGCGACTTCGCTAAGCACGGCTTCGTTTCGGTGCACGTTGGAGCCAAGCCAGACGGCAAGACGCTTGAACCGCAACTGCTGGCGGCGAATGACCGAGAGACGTTGAACGAGATCTTCGAGACTGCATATGGCACCGACCAGGAACTGGTCGACTACATGACCGCCAACAAGACGACCTGCGCCCTAGCGATCTTCGGGTCCGAGACGACCATCAAGATGCCCGGATACATCCAAGATGCCGTCGCCTAAACAGCTGGCAATCATCGCAGCTGCCGGCTCCCGTAAGACCGAATACCTCGTCAACGAGGCGTTGGCCGACCCAGGCAAGCGGGTCCTGCTGACGACCTACACGCTGCACAACCTGGCCTGCATCGAGCAGCGCATACTTGGCAAGGTCGGCTGCATTCCGGCGCACATTACGATCATGAGTTGGTATGGCTTCCTGCTGAACCAATGGTGCCGGCCGTACCAGCGAGCGGTACTCGGCGCACCGGGCATCATCCGCGGGGTCGACTTCCAGTCGGTCCGACCGATCAAGATCAGCCAGAACCGCGCTAGGCAGTACTACTGCAACCAACCGGGTGATCTCTACAAGGACTGGGTGGCCGATTTCGCCGTGAAGGTCAACGTGGCGATGGACGGCGCGGCTGTCAGTCGCCTTCATGAGATCTATGACGAGATCTACGTCGATGAGGTACAAGATCTCGTCGCCTACGACCTGGAAGTGCTGGACTTTCTCGTTCGCAGTTCGATGCACGTAGTGATGGTGGGCGATGTGCGGCAGCACACCTACGCCACGAACCAGAATAATAAGAACAAGCGATATCGGGGAGCGCGGATCGTCGAATGGCTCGCGCAGCGGCCAGAGCTGTGTCGAGTAGAGAACTGGACGGTCAGCTACCGATGCAATCAGGCAATCTGCGACTTCGCCGACGCGCTGTACCCGCACTTGCCCGCCACAACCTCGGCTAATCACGAGTTGGTTGACCCGCAAGGCATCTTGATACTGAAACCCGAGGAAGTGGAAGCTCACATCGCTGCCCACAATCCGATGATCCTTCGCTACAAGATCAACTCGAAGACCATGGGATACCCGGCTACCAATTTCGGTGCTTCGAAAGGCAGCACCCACGACCATGCCAAGACGAGGTTTGACCACACTCGACGCAACTGCCCAGTAGAATCTGTTCGCGGTCTTGCGAAGTAGACCATGTCTTGCCCAAAAGAGTCACGCTCGACCCACTGGAAGTCCCAGTATCTATATGCTGGTTGGTATTTGACTGACCAGTGATAGCCAAGCGAGATTAGACAATCAATCTCCTGGTTGGATAAATTTCCGTTGAGCGCAGCTGCACACCGATGAGGTGGATACCTTGGGTATCGAACGCCGTTATTGAGAAACGGTCGAGTGTGGCTAAGCTAGGACTGCTCGCGCTCCCGACAAAAATCAAAGGCACATACCACTAACTTCCCGTAAGCTTCAAGAAGAAAAACATGATGCCCGAGTACAGCGCGCTTTAGCCGCCTAAATGTGTAACTGCCTTGCAAGCAGGCGTATTACCGCTTTTGATAGCGGGCTACCGCTCGGAGGCATCGACAGCCTCGTCGGCACCGATCGCGTCGATTTCGAGCAGGCCGTCGATCAGGTCTAGAGTCTGGCGCCGCAGATCCCAGCTTGCCGTGGCCTGGGCGTAGGCGCGCAGTACGAGCCGAGTGACTTGGCGCGCGTGCCCGGCAGCAGAAGTGGACATGTCACGAGCTTCGTTGACATACACGTCAAGGAAGCGCTGAATGCAGGCGATCACCACGTCGTCGATGCGGTCAGGGGCGCGCTCCAAGGTGATGAGCAATTGCGGCAGCGCTTCACCGTACGACTCGGATGCAATGAGATCCAACAAGACTCCAGCATGGGGCCGGAGCTCCTTGTCTCTCAGGGTTGGAGCGACTCGCGAGGCGGCCTTTCGTACCTGCTCGTCAGAGTCGGCAACGAACTGGCTGACGGCGGCTGCTGCTGCGGCTGCATCAGACGTGAACGGCAGACGGCGGGCGCAGAGATCGGCTGCTCCCTTCCGAATCGCCGGGTCGTCCGATTCGCGCGCAGTCGTCAGCAGTTGACCGACGCCGAACTCCAAGGCGGCGAAGGCGGCAATCAATCCGCCTGCTTCGCGCACGGTTGTCTCTGGTGAAGCGAGCATGCGCGCTACCAGGGGCTCGATGATGTCGAGTTTGCCCGCGCCGATGTAGAGCGCAAGTTCTATGACGTGACGAGTTGCGAGCAAACGGTCGTCAGTTGCAATTAGCGCGTCGAAGGCAGCTACAGCCTCGGCGCTGGCATGACGGAGGCACGCAGCCAGCAGATGGGCGACGCAGCTTCTCACAGCCACCGAGGGATCTCCAGCTAGCTGGCTGAGCGAATCTTTGACTAGCTCAGTCCGATGTCCATCTGCGTCTTGAATGATCAAATCACCTAGTGTTATGGCGGCTTGACCGCGGGCAGTGTTGATTCCGTTGCTGAAGATATCGCCGCTGTCGTAGAACTGGCCGTCCGCTGTGGGCTTTGACCAGACGTCCTCGGTTGGATCGGGCGAGTGGAGCGCTCGGTTAATGAGGATTTCGATCACGTCGTCAGGCACGGCACTGTCGAGCTGCCGATGCAACGCCATACTAAGCGACTTATCATTCTCCGGATTGCTCAACCCTGCCACGTGCCGCACCGCGGCAAACACGAGGGTCGGCTCGACGGACTGGCTGGTCTGTCCGAAGGCCTCAAGAATCGAGTTGGCATAAACGGGTGGGAGGTCCGCCGTAAGCCGCAGCGCTAGACGGGCGAAACGGGCCGGATCATTGGTGGCTTCGCTCCGTAGCAGACTGCTCAACTCAAAGGCACCACCCGTCATGGTGCCGAAGTTGGTTTGATCGGTGCGGTACTTGTTCATCGCGCCAAGCCACTGGTCATCATTCATGTGCTGCGCGGCGGCCACCGGAATCGGAGGCCCGACGAATCCGCCGATGAGGTCCTGAGGTGCCGCAGGTTGCTCGCGCCCGAATCGCCGACGAAGTTCGCCGAGCCGTCGCTTGGCTGGCTCAGACAGTCGCTCCTCTGGCATCGCCGTCAAGAATTCAAAGGTTGCCCATCCGGCACCGTCCCGGCTCTCCCAACTGGGTCGAAGTGCTACAACCGCGGACTCAAGCAAACGAAAGCGTTCCTCGGACATATGAGACGCCGTCGCTTCGATAAGTTGCCGGGTGGTCCAGCGCGGATCGGAGAGGTAGCCGCAGTAGAACCGATGGTCGCCTTCGAGTAGCAGCTCGCCGGCCCAATCGGCATAACGCTTACCGTCTGAGCGAAGGGCTTCGTAGAGCAGCCATTGGGCGGCGTCGTGGGTATCCCGAGCCAGCGTTTCGAGGATTGATTGGGCCGTGGTTGGATCTCGCTCGACTAGCGCACGAAGCGCCGTGGCGGCACCATGCAGCAAGGCCTCAGCAAGGTTAGGTGACGGTCCTGGGTTCAGCTGTCGATACGAGAAGTGACAATCCCTTATGGGACGCCTATCCGTATCGGCCTCGGTCAAGATCATTACCTTAAGCAGGTACGGGATGAGCTGTTCGCAGTACAGCGCCGGTGCTCGCGGTGCGCTCTCGCGAGCCAGTTCGACGGCGTTGTGCTCCGACGATCCCAAGGCTTCAACGCAGCCGACCTCATCGAGATCAAATGCCTGAGGACGTTCATCGAGCCAAGCGTGCAGTAGTTCGACCGCCCACGTCGGCTGCTGTTGGCCGAGGCCGTAGACATGACTCCAGAGCGCTTGATCCCGACCGTCGTAGTGGCCACGGCGCACTGCGTCCAAGACCAGGTCGAAGAGCGGACGGCTGGTGTGAACGTCGGCGAAACGAATTACCCAGGTCAGCCAGTTTACGTATTTGTCACCGCCGTCGGCATATGGCGCGATCAGTTGCGCCATGCGATCCGGTAGCTCCTTGATGGCGCCAAGCATGGCTTGGAGCGCGCGAGCCTGCGTGCGGTCGTCGTTCGTCGCGAGCAGTCGCTCTATCTCGCCGTCCTCGTCCAGGCGCTCGAACCAAGGCAACGTTCGAACAACCTGCCAGAGTTTGTCCGCCAGCAATTCGTCGGCGGACATCAAGGGCTTGATCATCTGCCACTCAGCCGTGGTCAGATCGGTGAGCGAGCGCAGAACGGCGAGCACGACCACTTTGATGTGGAAGCGAATTTCGGCGTGCTCTAGGAGCGCACCTACTTCAGATACGAAGCGCTCGGGATCGTCGTCGCGCATGCGCTGCAGGATCTGCCGAACCTGGCCACGGCGGAAAAGTTCCTGTCGATCACCGACGAGGAAGTCTACGAGGCTCTGGCCGCGGTCGATCCACAGTCGGGCGAACGCGTAATCGAAGAAGGACTCGTGGAAGAAGGCGTAGCGTTCGCCGTCGCGAACCAATACATGCTCGGATGCCAAGACCTCGGCATCGCCCGCGAGATTATCTTCGTCCAGTACGGTGATTGGTGCCGTGAGTCGGACGCGACTGCTCATCGCCTCGGCGAGTACGCCAATGACCTTCGTGAACTGCGCTGCCGGTTGACGCCGAGCACCGCACAACTGCTGCTTTCGCTTCCAATAAGCGTTGAGCAGTCCGCCTTGCGACGTGAACCTTAGTGCTTCCGGTTGATCGGCGATCGCCTTCAACAGAACGAGATTGAACGGTGAGCCGAGAAGCGACCGCTGCGGAGGCGTCAAGCTGTCTGGTGAAAGGCTCATCCCTCTGACTGCATCGTTTACCTGCTCCGCCGAGAGGGGAGGCACCTCGATGCGCTTGACGTTCTCATCGTTGACGAGCTGCCGGATGCGGTGGTCGTTGTCAACGTCGAACGCGCGACAGGCCAGCAGCACTCGCATGCGCGGGAAGGCGAGTGCCTCTCGGATCAGATCCGCAACTGCATCGAAGGTCTGTGGCATCCGCCCGGACGCCAAGCTCACCGCATCAAGTTGATCGATGACGAGCAGACTGTGGCGCATGCCGGAAGTTGCTGCCAACGCCGCGACTGGAGACACGCTCAGACCGAGACGCTGCCCGAGTTCCGTCGGTGAGGCGAACGGGTCAATGCGATCGAGACGGAGCCCAAGCACTGCCCAGTCATCGGCTTGGAGCTGAGTGACACTCTCATAGAGAACGGCGCTCTTACCGCCGCCACCTGCGCCGACGACTACGGCGACCTGACTCTCCGCCGAGCGGAGCGTGTTGGTCAGGTCCGTTGCTTCCGAGCGCGGAATAGTCGGCTGCAAAAGCTCGCGCTCGATGCTGGCCCTCCAACTCTCAAGCAGAGCGACGACAGCATCTGCGACTGTCGGGCTACCGACGAGTTGTGCCCGGCGCAACTCATGGTCGGCAAGTCGTTGCTCGATAGCCGCTTTGTCGAGCGGAACGCCCAGACTACGCCAGGCTAGGTCACCTAGACCAAGAGCGGCCAGTGATGGCGGAGCACCTTCAAGCAGCATTCCGGCGAGCGCCTCATTCATGTGACGCAGGTCATCTTCATCCTCGCAGTGTGTCCAGATGCCGCGGAGCGTTTGCCAGGCAATGTCGTCTGACCCATAAACGGTCCCGCTCAGATAGTCAAAATCCGGCCGCAGTTCCTTAGTCATCCAGTCACTGCTTAGAAATGAGCGGAGATCAGCCGAGCCACGAGCACGGCGTGCTAGGTCCTTTAGGTGTGGCGCCGGTATGGAGGATACAAAATGGAACTGCCGACCGCTTTCAACATGGAAGCGTGCCGATTTTAGTACGTCCTCTTTTTCTAGCTGCCTTATGGTCCAACCATTTGCGTTACCGCGCTTTCGTTTCACCTGGTGAGCTTCGTCAACACCGCGACGTCGGAGTATAAACTCGATACCCGTGCCTAGCTGGCCACGAGGCTCAACCGTCATGGCATCTGCCCGATCAGCCAAGATGAAGAGCAACTGATGAATCGTCCAGACACCCTCGTAGTAGTTGCCGAGTTTGTCGGATTCACCACCAGGAGGTGGCGTCTTCATTTCACCTGCCATGACTGTTCAAGCATTGAGCGTATTCTCGATTCCCAATTGAGATCTACTTTGCTTATCAATATCGAGCCGCGTCACTACGTTAGGGTGAGGCTAGCGATTTGCGAAAGCAGAAGCTTGGTCATATTGTACACGAACGCCGCATCTTGCTGGCTGACTGGAAACTCGCCGGCCTGTTCGCCGCCGGCATTCGGTACGACGTGCCGACCGGAGTGAATATACTTGCCGATACCTTTCGTCAGGTCGTCGATGGCGTCACGTTTCTTGCCTTCTGGCATCGCGGCGAAGATGGCGGTCTTGTCACCGGGAAGGGCATCGATCGCGGCCCGGCAGGCACCGAAAACGCCAGGTGGATTGCCTTGCACCAGCTCACGCAGCGCGTCGCTCATATGCCGGAGGCTGGCCTCCCAGACCTTGACCCCGTATGGGAGATAGAGCGATGTAACCAGGTAGCTACCAATGCCGAACTTCTCGATGACCTGCTCGTACCAGTCACTCCGGGCAACCTGGACATCCAGCTCTGACATGCCGCTGTCGCCGATCGACTCGATGTGCCAGGTGTCAGCTTCGCCAAGTCCTTGAGCATGGCCGTCGCCAGACTGGTAGGTATGGCGGTAACGCAGTAGCCCGCGAAAGGAGAGCGTCAGGTTGAGGCGACCCTGAGTTGGCACGAGGTTGATGAGGTGGGGCAGGGCCGTCTGGGGACACGTGGCTGTGGCTGGGAGATAGTTCTCTGTGGTGCGAAGGTACGAGTACGGCCCGATCTCGCCCTGACCGATGAGGGTCTGGCCGATTTTCAGATCGAAGGCCAAACGGAGGATCTCGACATCGACACCGCGTTCCGTAACGCGGGCTTCGAGCGGAATGGTGATCTGAGGCAGCGGTCCCCCGGACGCCCCGAAGGGGTTGCTGCCGCCTCGTAGCATGAGCCACTCCCGTTGAGAGCCGCCAAGCTGGAAAGTGAGCTGCGTGACCATGGGAGAATTCTGACGCAACTCGCCGACAGTCCCCCGGAGACACGCAAGCCGCGCTGCCGTTAGAAAAACGGCGGGCTGTGGAGCCGCCGATGACAGGGAGCAGCATGCCAGCGCAAGCCAGGACCGCCACCATCCGCACGCTCGACGGGCTGCACCTGGCCGCGACGCTCACTGGCCCAGAGGCAGACGTGGAGCAGGCGATCGTCCTAGTGCATGGCGGCGGTGTCACGCGCGAGGAGGGTGGATTCTTCACACGCCTGGCGGACGGGCTAGCTGCCGCTGGGGTGGCCAGTCTGCGCTTCGACCTTCGCGGCCACGGTGAGAGTGAAGGCCGCCAAGAGGATTTGACCCTAGCGGCGATTCTCAACGACATCCGCGTAGCCGTGGCCCAGGTGCGGGAGACGACTGGGGCTTCACTCGTCAGTCTGCTCGGCGCCAGCTTCGGCGGTGGCATCTGCGGCTACTACGCTGCTAAGCGGCCGGCTGAGCTACACCGGCTGGTGCTGCTCAATCCCCAGTTCAACTACAAGTGGCGCACGATCGACAGCCGGACGTACTGGTCGAACGACTACCTGGACGATGAAGTCGCGCAGCAGCTCGCCGAGAGTGGCTACATCCAGTTCACGCCGAGTCTCAGGCATGGCCGGGCGATACTCAACGAGGTCTTCTGGCTTGAGCCGCATACCGTGATCGGCGAGATTGCGGCACCGACCCTGATCGTGCACGGCACCAAAGACACCCTAGTGCCGATCGAATCATCCAGGCAGGCCGCGAGTCAGCTCACGGCTGAGCATCAGTTGGTAGAGATCGAGGGCTCCCAGCACGGTTTTGCGGTACATGAAGATCCCAAGTACCTCAACCCGCAGAGCCAAGTGTGGCAGGCGTTCGTAATTCAGACGGTTGCGGAGTGGTTGAGGGCGGGCTAGCGAAGACTCGGGTTTCCAGATCAGTGCCGACCTATAGCACCGGGCCGCTCAGTGTACACATCGTTGAACGAAAGAAGATATGTGCAATGTTGTTGTAAGAATTCAGGATATTGCCACCGTCTAGTATTACTGCGGAGACTAGCGGCGACGCAGCTGTCAGTTCAGCACCGCTTCCCTGAGCGCCCTTGGACCAGGCCTACTGCTCCAAGGCTCTAGAGTGCGCACCACCTCGCCGAGCAGGCGAACGGTGCGCTCGGAGTGCGTTTCCTGCGCGACTCGCAAAGAAGCTAGGCCAACGGCAGCTGCCTCGTCAGGCTCACCGCTCAGGGCAAGGGCCGTGGCCCGACGAGCACTAAAGAAGCCGAAGTCGCGGTGCGACAACGTGCCCCGACTGAGTATCTCGACAAACAGCTCGGCCGCACGTTTGGGCTTCCCGGCCTCGGTGTAGCAAGCAGCAGTGCGGAGGCTCAACGTCTCCATGGTGAAGTAGGCATTCACTTGATCGCCGGGCTCGTTGGCAGCCTGTGTCAGCAACTGTCGAGCCTCATCCGTCTTGCGCTCAATGGCGCTCAGCGGTTCGCCGAGCATGGCCATACCAACGACCTCTTGTTGGGTGACTTCGGCGCGGATGGCGGCGGGCAATTGCCAGGGGCCGTGCTGCGCGGCCTCGGCGAACATCGCTACGCGGTAGGCATCCCGCTGGTCATAAGCCATCTGCGACTTCTTGAGCAGCACGTAGCCCTGCATAGCAGTGTCGTTGGCAGCCTGAGCCCACTCCATGGCCCGGTCGTACCAGTACGTTGCGTTGGTCGTATCTTCTAGGTCGCGGTACAGCCAACCGGCAAACTCAGCGCCATCGGCGCCGAGTGTCAGCAGCCGCCTACGCTCATCAACCCGAGCATCAGGGACGTGCTGAGCGATCGCCTCAACGACACCGAGCACGACCGGTAGGGCTCGGGCTGGCCCAAAGGTACCATCGTCGGCCTTGCTGCGACGCAACTGCTCGGCCAGGTAGTCGCCGATCGATCCGTCGAAGTCGTGGAAGCCGCTGACCACAGACAACTGGTCGGCGGGCTCATCCGTCCTCGCCGTAGCTAGGGGCCGGGAGGAAGTCGGGGACGGCGTAACCGGCGCTGGCGTACCAGGCAGTTTGAGCCACAGAAGATCGGCGGGGATGTGCAGCGCCGTAGCCCAGACCACGAGCTTGCCGAGGTCCTTGATCGGCAGGCCGCTCTCAATGCGGCTGAGCTGGGTTTGGGTCAGACCGAGCCAACTGGCGACGAGTTCTTGAGAAAGCGGGCGGGAGCCATGGAACGGATGGTGCCGGTACGCCCGAATAACTTGGCCGATATGCCAGGAATGGAGCGCCTCGGCTATAACGTCACCAGACCAGAAATCGGGCGTTAAAGCCGGCGGACCCACGGCTAGATCGCTCGCCTTCCGCTGGCAGGTCGCGCAATGGGCTAGACGGTTGTCTCTGGCCAGACGGGTACCGCAACTGTCGCAGTAACGCAGACTCCGCCGTGCGGCCATTTCTCACTTCCGCGGTTCGTTCGTCGCCTCGTCAGTCTAGACCGATCGACTACTCCCTGTCGGCCCCCTTATGCAGTCGGTGCATAGCGCCATGCGAGACGCGTCATAGACCAGGTCCTTTGACCGGCTCATGATCATCTGGCAGCTACTCCCCCTAGAAGCAGCCGACTCCTCGAAGGACTCCACTCCAAATGACTGCCCGCCTTGGACGGGGACGGAACGGCCCAGCGATTACGCCTTCAAGCGGCGGGACTGGCACTGTACGGGCGCCCGCGCGCAGTGGAGTGCGCCCAGGCGCTGAGAGTCCGACTCCGGTGCCGGTCCCGCCTCCCCAGACTGATCACCGCGCCCTGGTTGATCGGCTGAGACGTCCGCATCTTGAGCTGGCGGCTCAGCCAGCCGCTGTGTCCTGGGCCAGGCGTTATGCCCAGGCAGTGCTCGGGGACAGCGGTCTGAAGGAACTCATCGAACCGGTCGAACTGGTGGTCTCGGAGATCGTCACCAATGCCGTCCGGGCTTCCGGCGGCCTGGACGCGAGTCAGTGGGTGGTCGAGGACGCATACCCAGTCGTTCGGCTCTGGCTGAGCGTCGAGGGGGACAGCGTGCTCGTGCTCGTCTGGGACGCCAGTTCGTCTTTGCCTCAGCGGCAGAAACTCGGGCCTGATGCCGAAGGCGGTCGCGGGCTGCTCTTGGTCGAAGTGTTGAGCGCGGCGTGGGGGTCCTTCGAAATTGCTGATCAGCCAGGAAAAGTGGTTTGGCGCCTATGTCGGAGCTGAATCCTAGGGGCCACTAACCGTGCCGCGTCGTAGCTGGGAAGCAATTCACTCATTCTAACCGCGGCGGCCACGGGCCAGGACCCAATGAGTAGGTTGTTCTTCTGGCTGGGTACCACTGGCGGCTTGGGCATACTGCTGCTGCTCGCGCTGACAGCCATAGCAGTGGTGGCGTTCTTTGCCCGCAATAGCCAGGGCGAGACTGTCTGGCGGCGGTTGATAGCTCCTGCCCTGGCTGCGGCGCTGTTGATCGGGATCGTGATTCTCGCAGTGAGCAACTACGCCACTCTGCTCGGAGTTCCGCCGTCGAATTGGGCGGCTTGGGCATTGCCGGGCAGTTACGCGGTGGTAGCGGCAATGGGCATCACATGGGGGCTGGCACTTAAGAGGCGCCGTCCGGACCTATACGCCTCTATCGGGCTCGGCGCGAGCGCCGTTACCGCCCGGCTGCGCCAGACAAGCTACGGCAACGAGCAGTTCCGATGATGACCGAGGTGGTTAAAGCCGAGGCGAGCGACCTAGACGCCCTGAGCGAGTTGATCGCCGAGGCCTTTCACAATCTGCCGCCATCACCCTGGCTGATCAGCGACGACGCCGCCAGACGTGAGATCCTGCCCGCCTACTTTCGGATCTACCTGGAACACGGCCTCGCACGCGGCCTGGTCTATTCATCGCCGCCTACTTCTGGGACATCGAGTCCGGCGGCATGGACATCGAAGACCGGGGCCACGGTAGCCCGAAAACTTACCGAAGCCATCTATAGCGGCCTCACAAGCGGTAGTCAGCCGGACTACGGCGGTCAGCCAGCGTCGATACCAGCGGCTGACGCCCTTCACCGCGCCGCGAACTCATTGCGAAAGCAACGCCCTGGCAACCCGCTCGCATGGATGCCATACATTCACCTGGGACTATGAACAGTTCTGGCGACGCATATCAACCCGCACTGAACCTGGCTGCTTAGCACGGACACATTTGTACGCCAGGATGTCGTCGCGGGCGTCGTCCAGGTGCGCGGCGGCATGCGGGAACTTCGCCTCAAGGGCGGTGACAACCCGGGGCGTGCCAGCTCTGGCCGGCTATTTTCTGGACATGGCAATGGATCAGCCGGGTGCGGCCGGCGTCCGGTGGTCGTGCTTGCCGCGGCGATCCTGGCCGCAGAGGGAGTGAGCTTCATCCTGGTCGGCAGCGCCGCGCTGCGACTGCGCGGCGATCTGGGCCAGGGTGAGGTTCAGGTCATCGGGCAGCGGGATGCCGGGCGATCCCGCCGTCATCGCGCTCGCCCTGATCGCGATCCTGGCCCTTCGCCGGAACCGCTTGCCCCGGTCGTGGCCCTGGCTCGGCGTTGCGTGGTATCGGCATCGCGGGTCGCGGTACCTGCCGCTCATCGCAGCCGACCGTTTGCAGCCTTACGACCAGAGACCCATCTAAGGGCTGCCAATGAGTAGCCAAAGGACTTTGCGCATCCCGAAACGAAACCATTTGCCGTGAAGAATACTAGCTGCGGCCGGTCAGCAACACTGAGTGATCTCGCAAAGATCACGCACACGGGTGCGCGCCTGAATGCTAGTGTACATTCGGTGAGTATGGCTTGTTGGGCACTTTAGGTCGTCTTCCGGATTAGACGTCCAGCGGAGCTACGATACAGGTGCGCGTAGGTTATCGGAAACGCGGTTGGCCTGCTTATGACTGAGAGAGAAACGGAGCCGACGACGCTAGGCCTGCCGCCTGAAGGCACGGGCAGGGCGTACGACGGGGAACTCTCCGGCGGAGTAACGCTCTCGGGGGTACCCGGTTTCCAGGCGCGGCGCGGCCGGACACTCGGGCGGGGCTGGGCCGGAGCTCCGGAACGGCGATCACGAGTGCTGCCGTTGCTGCTGGCCGGCGCCGTGGGCCTTGGGGTCGTGGCAGGGGTGGTCGCACGCGGATTTGTGTCACCCGCACAGGTAGCGGCGTCAGCCAAGCCGCCGCCCGCATCTCTGATCACGGCTAAAGTCCGCTTCGGAGTTCTGCCTGTTCTCGTTACGCTGCGGGCAAGTGTCGCAAATGGGCATCCCATAGGTGTTTATCCGCCTGGCAATTTGGCGGGCGCACTGCCGGTAGTCACCTCCGCCGATGTCTCGCGTGGCCAGTACGTGCATGACGGGCAATTGCTGATCACGGTGGCGGAGCAGCCGATCTTCGCGTTCACAGGGGTTATTCCGGCCTTCCGCACGATGGCCCTGGGTATCCATGGGCCGGATGTGATGCAACTGCAGGAAGGCCTTGAGCAAATCGGATTTGGGATCGGAACCGATGCTGCGGGAGTCTACGGACCAGGTACGGCGACGGCGGTCGCGGCTTGGTATAAGGAGGACGGAGTCACTGCCGAATTTACCGGCTCACCGGCTAAGGTGACGCAGCTGTCAGGCCAGCTCGGCGCCGCCCAGATATCATTGTCGCTGGCGCAGGCCAAGCTGGCCGCCGATAAGAAGGATGGGGCTAGCAAGGCAGTATTGGCAGCGGAGCGAAACGAGGTTGTGAATGCGGAAGGTAAGGTGTCTGCGGTCAGCAGCGCACTAGCCGCGGAGGAGAAGGTGACCGGTGCCGAAGTTCCGCTTGGCGCAGTGATATTTTTCCGGCATTTGCCGACGCGCGTCCTATCTGTTGACAAGATCGGCACCACTATTGCCTCGGGGGCGCTCGCGTTGCAACTGGGTTCAGGCCGGGTGACTTTGACCTCCTCGGCGGACGGCGCTCAGGTCAGCTTGCTTCGCACGGGCATGGCCGCAACGGCGATCTCGGACCTGAGCGGATCGCGCTTTCCGATCCGGATCTCCGCTGTCCGCGGGCAGACGGTGCTGTTCGCGCCAACCGGGAAGCTGCCTGCCAGTGTCATCGGCCAGAACGTCGAGGTGACGATAACGACCTCGCGGGTGCGCACGTTCATTGTGCCGGTGGCGGCGGTCAGCACCGGAGCACTGGGGCAGACCTACGTCACGGTGCCTGGCGCCAGGGGGCGGACGGTTCCTGTGCTGGTGCGGCTCGGAGTGTCTACTGGCGGAGAGCAGGCGGTCAGCCCGGTCCGCGCGGGCCAGCTCCGGCCCGGCGAGTACGTGGTCTTGGGCATCGGCGCTGTTAGGTAGCGGTGTCAGCTTATGAGGAAGACACGGTGGATCGACGTATCTGATGACTCGGCCGCACTTACATCGCCGGGCGCTGATCCGGCCCCTCCCTGGGAAATGGAACTGATCGGCGTCGGGGTCACGTACCCGGCCGCCGTACCGGTTCGGGCGCTGCGCTCGGTGTCGCTGCGGTTCGCTCTGGGGGAGATGGTGGCCGTGGCGGGCCGGTCTGGCTCAGGCAAGTCGACCATGCTGAACGTGCTCGGGCTCCTGGACCGGCCAACGGAGGGCCGGTACCTGCTTCGGGGCGTCGACACTTCGATGCTGACCGAGTCAGGGCTCACGGCGCTGCGGGCCGGGCAGTTCGGGTTCGTGTTCCAGGCGTTTCACCTGCTGGCTGATCGCACGGCCGCCGAGAACGCGGAGCTTGGGATGTTGTACCTGGGAACGGGCGCCCGCGAGCGCCGGGCGGCGGCGTGCGAGGCACTTGAGCGAGTCGGGCTCGGGCATCGGCTGGCGGCTCTGCCCGGCACCTTGTCGGGGGGTGAGCGCCAGCGAGTGGCGATTGCACGGGCGCTTGCGCGACGGCCGAGAGTGCTGTTGTGTGATGAGCCCACAGGGAACCTGGATCGCCGCAATTCCGACGTCATCATGCAGTTGCTGGCGGACCTCGTCGCAGAAGGACTAACCGTGATCGTGGTAACCCACGATCAGGCCATTGCGGCGGCGATGCCACGGCGACTGCACATCGACGACGGAATTGTTAGCGAACAGGAAGGGTCTGACGAGCAATCTGCCGATGCCGGACCCGAGACCGGGCCGGTGCGGGCGTGAGAGCGCTGCCCAGGCGACCGCACGCCCGCGCCAGGCGAACAACGCCGATCGGGACGCAGGGCATACTACGGCGTCGCCGTCTCACAGCGTCGGAGCTGGAGCGGATCGGCGTGCCCCGAAGTCGGCTGCGAATACAGGACGCGGCGCGAGACGCGCTCATAGCCGTGATCAGATCGCCATTGCGGACGGTACTGACCTCGGCGGGAACAGTACTGGCGGTCGGTACTGCTATAGCGACGATCGGATTGTCCGACTCGGCGTCTGGGGCAGTATCCGCCACTTTCAATGCCCTGCAGGCGACGATAGTGACATTCTCGAACAAAAATACGAATGTGAATCCGCCGGATTTGAACGAGGGGGCGGAGAAGCGGCTGGACCGGCTGAACGGCGTTGTCCGGGCGGGTCTGGTCTGGACCTTGGGCGGCAGTGGTGCCGGGCAGCTCTATCCCGTCGGCCGACTTGCACCGCAGCTTGACGGGCAGCCCGCTGATCTGCCGGTCGCGGTGGCTTCGGCGGGCGGGCTGGCCACGATCGGCGCGACCGTCTCGGCTGGCCGGTTGTTCGACTCGGGGATGGATCATCGCGGCGACATGGTGGCACTCCTAGGTTCGGCCGCCGCCAGCCAACTCGGGATCACCGGACTCGGCGAATCTCCGGTGGTATACGTTGGCGACAACGCCCTCACTGTGATCGGCATTGTCAGCAAAGCCCCGATTGACCCGCAGGTCCTGCTCAGCGTGATTGTCCCGCCCGGAGTGGCGGGAACGGTGGCTGGTCCTAAAGCCGCCGACACCGCGCGGCAGATACTCGTCCGGACGGCGCCAGGGGCCGCGCAGCTTATCGGGAGGCAAGGGCCTTACGCGATCGACCCACTAGATCCCGGCCTGATCCTCGCATCTGTCCCGGTCAGCCCGAGCCAGTTGCGCCAGGAGGTCAGCGCCTCGCTGACCTCGCTGCTGCTGGCCATCGCGCTCGTCGTGTTCGCAATCGGCGTCATCGCGATCGCGAACACGTCCCTGCTGTCCGTCATCCAGCGTCGTCCGGAGATCGGGCTTCGCCGCTCCCTCGGAGCAGCGCCGCGCCACATCGCTGTCCTGGTCGTCTTCGAAGCGGCGCTCACCGGTGCGATCGGCGGAATCACAGGCACCAGTATGGGCGTGCTAATAGTTTCAGTTGTGTGCGCAAGCCGCGGATGGGCGCCCGTGCTCGATCTGAGGCTACTTCTCGCCGCCCCGGCCGCAGGCGCCGCGGCCGGCCTGATCGCCGGCCTGTATCCGGCCTGGCGCGCTAGCCGCGTCTCTCCCATTAGCGCTCTGCAGCATTGAACCGAGATCTTCGGTGGCCTCCTCGTTAACGTGTCGATCTATTTACTGACCTTACGCTCCGGCTGGCGACGAGTTCCAGAGCTCTTATCTGCTGGTAATGCGCCTGGGAAAAGACCTTCTGCGCCTGCAGCATAAGGCGTTGCATCAGAGATTCCAGCGATCCCGCGCAGGTCACAAAGACCGTGGTCCAGTGACGATCAATGGCCACCAGGGAATTAATCAGTGCGGTCTTGCCGTACGGATACACGCGAGGCCACACCTTCAAATGCAGCCAATGCGCGTAGGCCACGACCGACGAGCCAGCCGACGCCGGAGCGCCATAGCGGCGTATGCATGTCCCGAAGGCCGCGGTCGCCGTTTGGACCGGAGCGGATGCCCTCAATAGAAGCTACTTCGGTCCGCCAGAGTTCTTTCAGCGCGTCACCGTCATTATCGAGTTGCATGAATGGCGCGCGAGCATGCCGCTGGCAGCGGAAATAATCAGTTGTTATTGCCTGCTGCACGGGGAGCGGCAGGTTATTTGGCGGCTGTGGCGCCCCGATCAGGATCGGGGACATAAGGCTGCCCTTCGCGGACAACAGCCTCATATTGTAGAGGCCGGGCACCCCGGCGGAGTCTGAGCTCCTAAAGCCGGGGGCAACGGGCGACGCTACGTCAAGGTACTTGTCGTCGTATTGAATCAATGGCTCATCCGCAGAGCCGAAACCGAGGGATGTCATGCAGCGCGCGGTCAGAAGATTCGTAAGCTGGACCACGCTTCCCTGGAAGAAGGTGTTACCCTCAGTGACCTGGGCGCCAGTCGCGGCCAGGAAACTGTAAACGGCCGCGTCTCCTAGCGGCGTCGACTGGCCTCCGCCCGATTGGGTGCGGTCCGTCCCGCCATTACCATTACAGCTGCTTATGACCAGAGCCATGACAGTAATGGTGACGCAGACGAGCCAAGCATTCAGCGCGGCGCGCAAGGCCTTTCGGGGTGATTCCTTCTGTCCAGGACTACTCATTGGCGTTCTCCGCAGAAAGCCGACCAGGATCCTGCCGGTCACTCGTAAGGGCCGCTGCACTCGGCACCCGTGGCGTGCCCGGCATGAACTGATTCGTAGGGTTTCCTGGAATGCCCGCCTACATGGCCCCACAGGGAACCTTTACTGGGAAGATGGCAGTGGATATCCCACTTAAAGCTGTAGCTGGTGCCTTTAGGCTCGGACTTGCTGTGTTGTCTCCAAGTGCTATAGGTCGAGAGGGTAGAGGAGTCAAAGTAACCGACATAACCGTGACGCAGTCCGCCATTCGCGTTAGCCCAGTTATCGAGAGATAGCTGGGAGAGGTACTGACCGCCGCCACTTGTCTTTATGCATGAGATAACACCGTCCTCTGCGCAGTTCTCAAAGAAGCCTCTAGGATGCTGGAGAGCGACTTTCTTACCGTGCGTCGAAGCTGAAGTTGCGGTCGTAGCCATAGCTGCGGTCGGCACCACCAGGCCGATAGCGGCAGGAAGAGTCGCCGCGAAAGCGTGGACACGTTTCATCTTGCATTCCTTTCATCATTATGTATCACGCGAATACGGCTGTCTTCGCGCGAGTCCCTCATACTCCAGTTTTGCCTGGATGAGGTTGACCCTGCGAAGCAGATCAGAAGGTATCAGCTCTGCTGGTGCGGTCATCTCAATCTCGCCGGACGCGCGCGCGACGGCGAATCCTCCGGCAGTTGCAATCTTCCTGCGCATTTCAGCCACGTCGCGAGCATCGAGACGCAGGTACGAGAAAAGGCGCGTGGCCGCAGCGTCGAAACCAGATGCCAGATCCTCGTATCTCACGCGCAAACAAGACGCGGGGTGCTCGGCTTCGAAGTTAAGCAAGGACTCGGACGAGATCGCCCAATATGCAGCGATAGTTGCCACATTGTTTCCTGGATGGCCAGCAGAATGGGACCAGAACGGGCTGCCGCCAAGACCCCAGGGATAAGCTCGCAGCCCGTCGGCCAAGACACCTGCCACGTCGCGATGCACGCACACGAAGGACGCAGAAGGGAAGACCTGCAAGAACGAGCTGGCCGCAGCGGGCTGGGCAAGTGCGGTCTCGCACCATCGAGCCGCGCCCGTGCGAGCCTGGATGGCTGTCACCATGGTGCCGGCTAGAGCTCGTACGGTCTTGATAGCCAATGCCGACGGAGGTCCAGCCCGGTCGTCGGCTTTCTGCCAACATGCGAGGGCGGCGTGGCATAGCGGAATTAGCCCGGTGCCTTGCGTGCAGGCTAGCGATGAGCTGGCTGACAGCGCCTCGGTCAGCCGCTCAGCGCCAGCGAACTGGTAGCTGAGCACCACGACGGGCCTATTATCCGGCTGCGCCGACCCGGCTGCGGCGGCAACGGGGCCGGCCACGACCGACGCCTCAGTGGCTGCTGACATGTCCGCTACCTGGGTATCCAGCTGTTCCGTCCGGCCGGGCGGAGGAACGCTTCGTCCATTTGGCGATGCCAAGCATGGCTGCGAGCAGCCCGATTCGCTGCTCACTGCCAGACGACCGCGCCTGATCGCCGTCGCAATAGCGAAGCTGGCACCCGCGCAGGGCCGCTGACAGATTCAACTGGCCGGCCATTACCTGCTGCCAGGCGGCCGCCGATCCGACAATGTCCCAGGCCGAGTCCTGCTGCGCCGCCGGGCCAACTAGCGTGACCGTCTCGGCTTTCAGGTCGACCAGCCAGTGCTCGGCTGGCTCACCCGGCTCGGGCGGAATCCAGATCGCCAGGAAAGTCTCGGCCCGGCGCTCGGCCCACTCTTCGTCGCCGGGCGATGGCAGCTCGTTCAGGCCTGCTCGCAGCCGACTTTCCAGCTCACGTGAGTTAACCGGCGCGGATTCCGCGGTGGGAGCCCAGTCGTCGGCGATGGCAGCTGCCGAGCTGGCACCAGCCTGTATGACTCCTATGGCAGCGTCGGCCGGAGCGACTCCAACAGGTGAGTCTGATCCGCTTTCGCCGTCTTGTTCATCGCCGTCCGATAGAGGAACCCGGAGGTCGGCCGGCGGCCCTGACGTTCCCCAGCCGTCATCCACCTGAAGGTATCCCAGCTTCGCAGCTATCTCGTTGATCCCGGTCAGCACGGGATGCGCGATCATCGCGATCGGAACCGACCAGCCGCGGCCGACGGAGGCGGAAGTTATTTCGGATGTGTACCAGATCTTGTGATCGCCAGGGCCGAAGCGCTCGCGTTCGGTCGAAAAGCACGCCTGGGCGATTCCGGGCGCGGCCGGAAGCCCGAGGAAGGAAAAAATGGCCTCAGCGGTTCCCTCTGGATCCGCGGTCAGGTCCTCGTAGCGGACTCGTATGCAGTGCTCGGAGAAACGTTCCTCGGCCGCCAGAGTCGTCCCGGCATTATCGACCCAGAAACGCGCGAGCGCCAACACGGCATTTCCAGGAGTGGAAGCTATGTACGAGTCGAACCCGTAGCCATTGAGTCCGAAAGGACATGCCTCGAGTCCCGATGCGATGACATCTATCGGATGGCGATACAAGCAGATGAACTGCGCATTCGGATAGATTCGCATGAGCAGCTCGGCGTACCTTGCGGTGCCCAGGCTCTTGTCACAGTAGCGTTTCTTTCCGCGACGTTCCAGGTAGGAGCTAACCATCCGGTCCATCGTCTGCCTGGTTCCCGCGATTGCCGCATCGGGTATGACCGGCGGTTCATCTCCCCGGTTCGCCGACAACGGGGCCCCGTCAATGAGCGACCAAACCGTAGCCAGCTGCGCGCATAGTCCTGGCAGGTTAGTTTCCGGCGGACAAGCCAGGTCCGGATGGGCATCCAGCAGGAATCTAAGTAATGTCGAGCCCGAACGGCCGTTGCACAGCACGAAGACGGGGTCGGGGACGATGGGCTGGGAGGGTGGGGCCAGAACAGAGCTGTAGAACGACGTATGTCCCACACTGCCTACTTTTCGGTATCCGAGCAGCCGCTCACAGACGCGAGTCGGCCTTTGAAGCTACATGCTAAGCATTGGTCGCCGAACGGTCACCATCCGGTACAAATATCAGTTATGAGGACGCCTACTGTCAAGATGCGACTTTCGGCCGGGCATAAAACTCGCACTGAGTACGAAAACGCCCAGCAAGGCGATCATGGATGCCTTGGAGATAGCCGATCTTGCCATAGGGGGCGGCGCGATAAGGAAGCGGCGAATGGCCTTATCCATGCCTTGCTGACCCCTTTCCCCCAGTTCGCGGCGGCTAGCGACGGAAGACCGTCAGTGCACGGTGCTTGAGTTGGACCCGTTCGCACGGCAGGGCTTCCAGCGCTTCGCTAGATCGTTGACCGGATATTCGGTGCAGGTCGTAGGGGTGCGGCGACACGCCGCAGGTGATCCGTGACAGGCAAACGAAGAGTGTCCGAGATCGGCGTGTTCACACACGTCTGACTTTGGGAGCCATCGTGATCGCCGACCTGGACACTCTTCTGACCGCACTCTACGTGGAACTGACTGACCGCATCATCCCCTGGCTCGGACCGGCGCGCCGCGGCCCGGGCCGCCCGCCGGAAGTGACCGATGCCGAGCTGGTGTGCCTGGCGCTGGCGCAGGTGCTGCTGCGCTATGACGACGAGCGGCACTGGCTGCGCGCCGCCCCGGCCAGGGTCGGGCACCTGTTCCCCCGGCTGCTGCGCCAGAGCGAGTACAACGAGCGGCTCAAGGCGGCGGCGCCTTTGATGGAGGCCGCGCTGCGGTGGCTGGCCGCTCACACGCCCGGGTCCGCGGAGCTGCTGCGGCTGATGGACGGCACCCCGGTGCCGTGCGGGCACTCGGTGGTCACCGCCAGGCGCTCTGACCTGGCCGGCTGACGCCGGGTACGGGTACTGCGCCTCCCACTCCCGCTGGTACTGGGGCTCGAAGCTGATGCTCATCGTGACCTGCGACGGGACCGTCACCGGGTTCGCCCTGGCCAATCCTAAGCTCACCGGGGAACGCGAGGAAGTCCGGCAGATGCTGGAATGCCAGCCCGCTAACTGCCCGCGGCCCGGCACCGCGATCGTGGCGGACAAGGGTTTTGCCGGGGAGGACTTCGAGAGCTTCCTGGCGGCCCGGACCTGGACCTGACCCTGATCCGCCCGGCACGCAAGAACGAGAAAGACCAGGGAATCTTCCCGAACTGGCTGCGCCAGCGGGTGGAGGCGATCATCTGGACGCTGAAGCACCAGCTCGGACTGGAACACCACGGCGGCCGGATCCCCGCCGGGCTGTGGGCCCGCGTTGTCCAGCGCCTGCTCGCGCTGAATGCCGTTATCTGGCACAACTGGCAGATCGGCGCACCCGTCAAACGCTCGCTCATCGCATACGACCACTGACCTGCCCAGATTTCCCGATCAACGATCTAACGCAGGGGCGAGGTCCTGCTCGTGCTCTGGCCTCGCCAGGATGGACTACTACGCCACCGAAGGCCCGCCGCCCCCGACCATCGCATCGCCAGCTCACCCAATTCACGGACGCCGTTGTCATCGTCGACCCCCGCCGAGAGGGTAGGCGCCATCTGCATCGAGTTGATCCTGCGCCTGCGCCCCCGCCAACGGCGTGCTGCGATCCTTCAGGCATTCAGGGTCTCGAACCCAGCCAGCTCAAGGACACGTATGCCGCGGAGCCGCCAAGAGGCGGCCTCTGCGTTCCCGGCCCGGCGGGTTCCGCGCACCCGGCGACGCACTTCATTGCCGGCACGCTCACCGAGATAGATCATCACGGTACTCAAATCGGCGTGGTTCTGACTTCTGCAATGAACGGTCAAGCTAGGCGCGGAACTGGCCTCGAGGCCTAAGCTAAGCCGAGTCAGGTCTTTGGGGGGAATGATGCGGCGGTTGCTATTTGGCGGGCTTGTCCAAGTCGCCGTCCTGTCGCTTGCCGCGACCGCGGCCGCCAGCCCAGGTCCGCCGACGGTCTCCGAGGCATCGGCACCAGGCCCGGTGTGCTCGACCAACGCCGCGGGTGACGTCATTGACTGTCCGCCGCCCGTTCGGCGGGCGATGCTGCCGGCCGGAGCCAAGAACCAGGCGGTAGTCCGCCAGCCGGTCAGGGACCTAGCCGCTCTGGTGGATACCAGGACGTGGACAAGCAGCGGCGGGAACACGTTTCCCGGCGCCGACGCGCCGTTCGGCATGGTGCAGTGGAGCCCGGATACGGTACCCGGCCGGAGCGACGGCGGCGGATATACCTTCGGCAACGACCGGCTGTGGGGTTACAGCCTCACGCACCTGTCCGGTCCCGGCTGCCGCGCCGCGGGTGATATTCCGATCCTCCCGATGACCGGGCGGATGCCTGGCGGGAACCTGACTAACGCGACGACATCGTTCACCAATCGCGGCGAGGTCGCACAGGCTGGCTATTATTCGGCTCACAGCAATGTCTCAAACCCTATCGTCTCGCAATTCACCGCCACCGTCCATGCCGCGATGGGCCGGTTCACTTTCCCGCGAACCAGGTTCGCGGATTTCCTGGTCAAGATGTCCGGCGGGGACCGGCCAGATCGGTCGCCGTACGCTAAGATTATCGGCCATGACGAAATCGCCGGATCGGTGACGAGCGGGCATTTCTGCGACGAATCGGCGAGCTATAGCCCGCAGCTTTACACCGTGCATTTCGATATCGTGTTCAACCGTCCGTTCGCGATAGCGCGGATCAATAAGGAACACTGGCAGCGGCACCCCACATCGGTATTTCTCAGCTTCAACACAACGAGAGACCGGGTCATCGAAGCACACGTCGCGATCTCGGCCTCAGCAACCCCTCATGACCAGCCCAAAAGACTTTGCGGGTCGCCCTGATCAGCGTCCGGGGCGGAAGTTTCGCCCAGACTCAGGAATTCTACAGCCTTCTTTACAAGGATTTGCTTGACCCGAGCGTCATCAGCGACGTTAACGGCGAGTACGAAGGCTCGGACGGGCGCGTGCATCACCTTGGCCACGGCCAGGCCAGCCAGTACGGCACCTTCTCAGGCTGGGACATCTACCATTCGCTGGCCCAGCTCCAGGCAATGCTCGATCCGGCCGCCGCCAGCAACATGGCCAGGTCACTGATCAACTATTACGCCCAGAACCACGTCCTGCCGCAATGGGGCTACCTCAGCCTGGATAACTACGTGATGGCCGGCGACCCGGCCGACGCGATCATCGCTGATTATTACGCCTTCAAGGCCAGGCGATTCCCCACCAGGACCGCCCTCACTGACATGCTCGCCCAGGCCACGACCGACAACACCGTCCGCCCCGGCCAGCTAGCCGAGGAAAAGTACGGCTACCTGCCGCAGGACGGCGACTACGGATGCTGCCACCTGCATGGCGTTGTCTCGGCCCAGCTTGAATACGACAACGCCGACTTCGCGTTGTCACAGTACGCCGCCGCTCTCGGGGACAAGACTTCCGCCGCCACATTCCAGGCCCAGGCTGGTGATTGGGCCAATCTGTCGACAGCGCCAGCGACCTGCTCACTGCCCGCCGGAGCGACGGCACGTTCTTGTCCGGCGTCACCCCCACCACCAGCGCCAACTTCATCGAAGGCGACGCCGAAGAATACCTATGGGACGTGCCCGATAACTACGCCGACCTGTTCGCCCGCCTTGGCGGCGACGCTGTGGTCGTGCCGCAGCTCGTCCGCTACCTGTCACATCCGGACGGACGCGGGATCTACGCCCGCCTGGACGACGAATTCGACCTAGGCGAACAATTTGCCCTCGACTACGCCGGAGACCCGGCCGGCAGCGCGCTCGCCGTCAGCGATATCAGGGACAACCTCTACCGGCCGGGACCAGACGGCATAACCGACAATGACGACCTCGGCGCGGAGAGCTCGCAGTTCATCTGGGAAATGCTCGGCCTGTACCCCGAGAACCCCGGCAGCCCGACGCTGCTGCTTACCAGTCCGGGGTTCCCGTACGCCAGCATCCGGCTTCCCGACGGCAAGACCATCGTTATCAGCGCACCCGGCGCCAGCCCGCAGCGCTTCTACCCCCAAGCGCTCACCATCAACGGCGAGCCCGACAGCAAGCTCTACACCACATTCACCGCACTAGCCAGGGGAGCCACACTCAGCTGGACCTTGTCTACTCAACCGACATCCTGGGGAACCAGCCCGCTTGACGCGCCGCCGTCCTACCCTTAGCGCTGCTCATTCGTCAGACCTCGCCGCATAGAGTTACTGGCGTGAGTGAGGATCTGCCGGAGCGCATGGTTGATGGGATTTTTGCGCTCCTTGATGTCGGCGCGGACGGTGTCATCACGTTCGATGACCTGGCAGCGTTAGGGATTCGGGCCTGCGAGCAGTTGCGCATCACCGGCAGCACCCAGGCCGCGGCGATCCTGGACGGCTACGCGTCCTGGTGGGAGCAGTTGCGCGCCGACTGCGACGCCAACGGCGACGAGCGTGTCAGCCGAGCGGAGTTCGCTCACGCCATGGTTTGCGGCAGTGACGGGCAGGCGGACAACGGCCAGCGGATGGGCAGGCTGGTAAGCCTGTTCGCCGACGCCCTGGATGTCGACCGCGACGGGTTCATCGAACCGACCGAGTACCTGGCGCTCTTTGGCGCGGCACCCGGCTTGGATCCCCAGATCGTAGAGGCCGCCTTCGAGCGACTGGACGCCGACGGGGATGGCCGGATCAGCCGCGAGGAGTTCCAGGCCGGCGCCGCCCGAGCCTTCCTCGGCGAATGAGCTCTGAGACAGCCGCCCTGCTCAGCACCTGACCCCGCCAGCCCGGTTCGGATGGACCCGCCAGCCAGGAACCGGCCCGGAACCGGGCACAACCTCGCCCACCTCAGCTATCACTACAGCGTGTCGGGCGGCATTGAGCGTGGTCAGGCTTCTGTCCTACCAGTGTGCTACCGTTGGGTCATGGCTGTCCGCAAGAAGCGCTCCATCTCCCTGCCGCCCGACCTCGATGACCAGATCGCTGTCGCGGCCGAGCAGGCCGGCCTGACCTACAGCGCCTGGCTCGCCGCGACCGCCCGCAAGGAGTTCACCCTGCGCGCCGGCCTGGCCGCCGTCGCCTTGTGGGAGCACGACAACGGCGCCTTTACCCCTGGCGAGCTCGCTGACGCCGACGCCTGGGCCGACCGGGCCCTCCAGCGGGCCAGCGGAACCGCAGCCCGCAAGTCGGCCTGATGGGCATCACCTACGACGCCGGCGCCCTCATCGCCGCCGAACGCGGAGAACGCCAGATGTGGGCACGCCACCGGGCACTCCTCCTCCGCCGCGAAGTACCTACCGTGCCCGCACCCGTCCTGGCCCAGGCCTGGCGCGGCACCGCCCGCCAGGCCCAGCTCGCCCGCCTCACCGCCGGCTGCCACCTCGAGACCCTCGACGAAGACCGCGCCAAAGCCACCGGCACCATCGCATCCCGCGCCAGAACCAGCGACATCGTCGATGCCTGCGTCGTCGAAGGAGCACTCCGCCGCCACGACCTCGTCATGACCTCAGACCCCGGCGACCTCCACGCCATCGCCACCGCACTCGGCCGTCACCTCGAAACCGACCGCCCTTAACACCAACCGGACGAATCCCGCACGCGTAGGGCTCGATCTGGCGCAGGGCAGGATGGCCGCACCAGCATTCTCCGAGAATGCAGGACAGCTATTCTGCGCAGCTCTTCGTCGCGTCAGGACAAACGGCAGGGCATGGCGAAACTCGATGTTGTGGACCTGGATATCGTTCCGGCGTCGCTCGACAGTGCCTCGCATGAAGCGCGAAAAGGATCAGGGCGGCAAGAGGCACACCGCCGCCGACCAGCTCGCCGCTGGCCGGGCGCGAACCGGAGGGGCAGCCGGTCGCGATGGCCTCGCCGACCGCTACCCGTGACCTAGGCGGCCCGGCGCGTGATGGCGCTGACATTCCAGAACTGGAGGGTGCCCGCCAACCTGACCGCGAGGATGCTGCCCTGACGGCTAAATTTCAGTCCCTGAGGCCTTTGCCGATCGGCAACGTGGCCATGAACTGGCGCGCCCAGTGGCGGTCAGTCTGCCGATACTCTGTTCGACCCGCCGCTCGCGAACGCTGCGCGGCCCAAGCTAGAGGGGCATGCTGGAAACCATGACCTGACGCCCAGCGGCAATTCATAGCCCGAATGAACCGCTACCAGACCGACGGTCCACCGCCCCCACTCGAGCGTTTCACCCGCGAAGAGATCCGCTCCCGCTATGGCGTCTGACTTGTACCACTGGGAAACCGACGGCATCGCCAGCACACAGCTCGCCAGCTTCTCTGATCAGGCCAGGCGGCAACTGACCGCCTTCATGGACGCCGTCATCATTGTCGACCCTATGGATGCGGATGCCTGTGGCGCGCACTGTAGGAGGTCTCACGACCACGGCAAGTTCGGACCGGCCGCCACACCTGTGGGCTGGCATGGCGGTGGCGCGCAGGCTGCTGTCATAATTGGGTGTATGCGGGGAAATTGGTTATGGTTTTGCGTGGCTGCCTTTATCGTTGCGGCTGCGGGCGGGCTGCTGTTTGTGGTGTTCGACTCCAATGAAATGGTCGACTTTTCCATCTATGGCGCTTTCGCGATCTCGCTGGTTGTGCTGGCCGCAGGTGTGGTCAGGTGGGTCGACGTCGATCGCGATCGCGATGGGCGCGACGGCGATGGCCGACATCGAGGTGGCAGACGCCTTCATCGCCTGCTGGCAGCGGCTCTGCGACATGCCCCCGCCTGCCTGACCAGTCCCGAAAGCCCCGGCAACGCGGAAGGAGGACCGCCCCGGCACGGTCGGAGCCGGCGCCCACCCGGGCATACCGGGCGTCGGCGCCTCCCGGCCCCCGGGAACTCAACAGACATGGAGATCAAAAACAGACACCAGCACGAACAGTAACCAGAGCCGAGGAGTCTGACTCATTGAGGTTAGACCTGCCCCGCCTGTTGCCTGCAGCCAGACAAGGTAGTCTCCGGCTGTGCAACCGCTTTGGATCGAATGCGCTGCAATTCATCAACGCAGCCGGGCGGGATAAGCAGGTAGCGTGAGAACTTATCGGCCTCAGCTTCCTTCGGACTAGCTTGAGGAACCTGAGTTTTCAGCGGTGAAGTGATCGCCGGGCGGGCTGCGGCCACTCCCGCACGTCATCGCCGCCGCCGCCAGGAAAACAGACTCAAAGACAGAAACAGAACACCAGAGCCACTATAATCCCAGAACCTCACAAACATCTAAAGTCCCCTGGTGCGGAGCTATAGTCCACCGATGTCGTACCGCCCTGCCGCCCCGCCGCAACAATGTCCCGCGCGCAGAGACATGCTATCGGCGCACGTTGCCACGTCAGCCAGCAAACGAGATTGACTGCCAGGACTCCTTACGTTATTCTAACAACTGAACGGTCGTCAAAATTAGCATTGTCGGTGAGCGCGAATTGAACGGAAGCCTTCTTGCCCGCAGTCGCGTCCTGATAATTTTATCCTGGTTTTTCCCGTTTGCCATATTCTTGATAAACATAATTTCCGCTCCGTCAGCCCGGGCTTGCTCAAATAGTAGTCATTGCTACAGTGAAGCGACAATGAACGGGCATAATAACGGCGCTCTGGGTACCATTTCATTTACGTGCCTCAATAGCCCTACCGACAAGGATTTTGTCACCAACGAGATATGGGATGACACCGGTACCGGTGGCCCATATGGGACTTACTGGGCTGAAGTGGGAGTGGCAGACGGACTCCTATCAGACGGCAACCAGTACACTCGTAACTGGTTCTGGGCCGATATCAAACCTGGCGATAAACAGGTTAACTTGCATGTCCCAAGCGGCTTCGCTGAGGCCGCTTATAGTACGGACTACCCGACTTCGATCCTTTTTGATGGTGACGATTCTAAGTCTTGGACGGTAGTCGGCGGAAACAGCGGAGTTTATTTGGGTACATCCTACCCTCAGCCGAACGAAACTACCAACATAAATGCTGGAACCGAATTCAGTGATGCTCAGGACTTGCGTGACTCGGGCAGTGTCAGTTCTCTAGAATACCAAAACTATAAGTCCGTTAGCCTCGATTGGGGCTCACTTGGCGCTGCCGTGGCCCCTAAAGGCGCCAACAATGACATTACTTCAGATTATGACAGCAAAACATCGACCGCAAGCTGGAGTGACTGTTGATTTCATTCGGGAAAAAAGCGGTCTATCGCAGAGTTGCGGTTGGTTTGGCAACAATGAGCGTTGTCGGTTTGCTTTCTGTGGCTGTCACGTCGCTATCGTCGGCGGCTAGCTCAAGTGTCGGATCTGCGATTCCTGTAGCTGCCGCCAGGCAAGTGAGGACTATCGCGATTAGGGTTGCAAAGCTGGACGGGGATCCATTCCCCTCCTCAGCTCTAGCAGTCATCACTACTCACGGCCAGGCACTGCGGGTTGCAACTCCCGGCGACCGGACGCCAGGTACCGCTCAGGCCGTCTTCCTAGTTGTGATGAAGGGCAGGTTCACCGCCAGCAACATGCCGATGCCAGCCGGTGCTCGTATTCAGGGGATGCACTGGTCTTACCTCTCACTCGTAATCAATCTGAGGTCTCTCAAAGTAACCGACCTTGGGCTTGCTGCACACGCCCCTCGCATTTCGATCCGAAGCCTTGGTCCGGTCACAAATCTCTTGAAGTAGCCTCAAATTAGCCATTCGGCGATGCCGGACCGATGGTCTGCCTAGCGGTCGGCCGGCAGCGAACCGCCTCAGCGCAGGTCCGGGGCTGTCAAATGGATATGGCGGGTGGTGCGGTGGGCGGGGTTGGCGGGGGATGGTAGGCGCGCCATGCGCCGGCGAGCCGTCTGACGGCCTCGGCGAGGACGTCGGGCGGGGCGGCGAAATGCAGCCGCAGGTGGTCATGGAATTGCCCGGAAGCGTCGAGTCCGCTTCCGGGCAGGACCGCGACGCGGTGCCGCAGCGCGGTCTGCGCGAACGAGGTTCCGTCTCCGCGGGGCAGGCGCACCCACAGGGTCTGCCCGCCGGGCACCGGCGGCGCGTCCCAGTCCGGCAGGTGGCGGGCGAGCCCGGCGCGCAGCTGGTCGTGGCGGGCCTGCAGTCTGGCCGCCTGGCGCTGCGTCAGCGCATCGAGGTGCGGCAGCAGTTCGACCGCCGCGAGCTGCGCCGGGACGTTCCCGCCGAGGTCATGCACGGCCAGTAGCCGGGCGAGCCGGGCGGTGAGCGGCTCGGAGGCGCGTACCCATCCGATGCGCAGGCCACCCCAGATGCTCTTGCTGAGCGATCCGACCGAGATCACGGTGCCGGCGCAGGCGGCCAGCGGCGGCGGAACCTGCACTCCGGGAAACGCCAGCTCGCTGAGCACCTCGTCGTCGACCAGCGCGACGCCGGCAGCGGCCGCTGCCCGGGCCAGCGCTTGCCGGGCGAGCAGCGACAGTACCGAGCCGGTCGGGTTGTGGAAGGTGGAGATCACGTAGGCCATCGCGATGCGCCGTTCCCGCACGGCGGCGGCGAGGCTGCCGAGCCCGACCGGCAGCGAGCACGGCACGGCCGCCTGCTCACGGAACGCCTCGAGCGCGCCGGAGTAGGTGGGTCCTTCCGCCAGCACGCGGTCGCCCGGGACCAGCAGCGCGCGGGCGAGCAGCGACAGGGCCTGCTGGGCACCGGTGGTGACCACGATCTGCGCCGGGCTGGTGCGGATCCCGCGCTGGGTGTAGCGGGCGGCGATGGCGCAGCGCAGCGCGGGGTGACCGGCCGGGTAATAGCCGATGTCCCCGGTGGTGCGCGCCAGCGTGTCAGCGACGCGGGCGTAGGCCTGGGCTACCTCGGGCGGGGGCGTGTCCGGGGCCGCGCACGCGAGCCGGATCACGTCCTCGCCGGGTTCCAGCAGGTGCAGGAACATCGGGGCGCTGGTGGTCTGCCGCGGGCCTGGCGGCCCGGCCCCGGCGACACGGGTGCCGCTGCCGCGGCGGCGGATGATCCGCCCGTCCTGGCGCAGCAGATCGTAGGCGGCGACCACGGTGCTGCGCCCGACCGCCAGCGCCGCGGCCAGAGCCCGGTCGGGCGGCAGCGGCTCTGCGGGCGGCAGGTCACCCTCGTCGATCAGCCGCCGCAGCCGTGCTGCCAGCAGCACATGCAGCGGCCCGCGGCCCGACGACCAGCGGCCCAGGCGCTCGGTCAGCTCGATTGGCTTCATCTGCAAACCAATTCTGCGGCATTGGCCCTGGGATCGCCATCCCGGCCCGGCGAACATAGCGGGGTAGACACCCGCCGGCCAGGACCACGCCGGGCGGCGGCCGGAGAAGGGACTTCTGCATCATGACACGCAACGCCATCGCCAGTGCCAGGCTGCCGGCCGCGGTCGGCCCGTTCTCGCTCGGCGTGCACGGCGGCGGGCTGCTGTTCCTCAGCGGGCAGGTTGCCCAGGACCCGGCCACGGGCACCCTGATCGAAGGCGACGCCCGCCGTCAGGCGGACCAGATCCTGCGGAACATCGCCACCGCCCTCGGTTCGGCCGGCAAGGACCTGGCCGATGTTGTGCGGGTCGGCGTCTACCTGACTGACATGTCGGACTACGCGGCGGTGAACGAGGTGTACCGCGAGCACTTCGCCGAGCCCTACCCGGCCCGCACCGCGATCGCTGTCGCCGCGCTGCCGCTCGGCGCGGCAGTCGAGATCGACGTAGTGGCGGGGTAAGAAATGGGACTCGACTTCGTCCTGGTCGACGTGTTCACCGACCGGCCGTTCGGCGGGAACCAGCTAGCGGTGTTCCCCGACGCCACCGGGATCGCCGATGAAACCATGAAGCAGCTGGCGCGGGAGTTCAATTTCTCCGAGACCACATTCGTGCTGCCGCCCAGCGACCCATCGTGCACCTGCCGGGTCCGGATCTTCACGCCGCGCCGGGAACTTCCGTTCGCCGGCCATCCCACCGTGGGCACCGCCGCCGTCCTGGCCCGCTCGCACGGAACGCCTGCCACCGCGCGGCAGTTCGTGTTCGAAGAAGGGATCGGCCCGGTGCCCGTAGCCATCGACGGCGAGACAATCCAGCTCCGCCTGCCGTCCCCTCGCTGCGAATCCAGCCCCGAGACACCGCCGGCGGCCGCGATCGCCAGGGCTCTCGCACTTCCCCGCGACGCCATCGCCGACAGCTGGTACGCGGGAGTGGGGCTGAGGTTCTGTTTCGGGCGCCTGGCCAGCCGCGAACTAGTAGACCGCGCCGTCCTGGACAAGGCCACGTGGGCGCGCGAACTGGCCGGCACCTGGTCACCGGACCTGTACCTCTTCGCCGACACCGGCCACGCCGGCGACAGCGCCCGCCTGGTCCACGCACGATTCTTCGCCCCGACGGTCGGCATCGACGAGGACCCTGCCACCGGGTCGGCATGCGCGGCACTGGCCGCCAGCATCGCGGAACGATCACCAGAGCAGGACGGCACCTACCAGATCCGGATCAATCAAGGGGCGGCCATGGGACGCCCCAGCACACTGCAGGGCACCGCATCCAAGAACGGCGGCCAGATCACCGAGATCGTCGTAGCCGGCCGCGCCACCATCATCGGCCGCGGCACCATGACACTCCCGCCAGCATGAGCAACCTCCGGGAGTACGACCATCGCGCGCCGCCGGCACCGCGCCATGACCACTAGCAAAGGACCAGGACCGCGAGCCCCCAAGAAGCCGCCCCGATCGCCGAATCTGGATGGGCGGGGCCGCGCAACAACATCAATGTCCCATTGTTGCGGTTGGGAGCTGGCCCGGCGACGACAACGATGGGACATCGTAGCTGCGGGAACAGCATCTATGGGACATCGTTGCGGTATCTCACCGGCCAAGAACAGCATCCATGGGCCATCGTTGCGGTGCCGCAGAACGATCCGGGTGAAATGTCGGAACTGCAGCCCAGCCTGGGACTTCGCAACTCAAGGCCCATACGGAACGGAAGCCTCACTCACGCCGCCCATGGCCCATCGGCGGTATGCCAGCGGACTACGGGCGTTTTGCCCGGCGGGCTTCCGCAGGCCCGGCCACGTGACTCCGGCCCGGGGTCTATTGGAAAATCCAAAATCATTTTCTGTCAAATGACCGGCGCGGTAAGGGTGTCCCGGTGCCGGTCGAAGCTAACCCGGTCCCGGCGTGGCGGACTCTGCCGGACCCGACCGTAACCGACGCAATGGGTGAGCCCTTGTGATCAGCGCAGAACCGACGCGCCCGGTTTCGCGTTTAATTAGCATGGTGCTCTTGTTCTTGTCCCGGCGCCGGGCCGCCCTGGCGGCGGCAACGGCGGCGATACTGACCGTCGTTACCGCCTGTACCGGGTCAGGCCTGGTCACCACGGCGGCTAAAATCGGTCCGGCCGCTGACCAGCCGCCTGCCTCGTTCCTCACCGTGGCCACCAGTCCGGCTAAGTTCCTCGGCGTGAACCGGATTGCCCGCTATCCGGTCGAGACATTGCAGCTCAGGTCAGTCAGGCACGGCCGGCTGATCAGAACTCTGCTGCGCACCCTCGGCGGGCTCGGCAGCCTCGAGGCCGTGCCGGCGGGCGACGGCAAGGTGCTCGCCGCCGCCGATTTCGGATGCCGGTCGAAACTGTTCCTTGTCAATCCGGCGACCGGCCGGAGCCGGCTGATCCGGGTCGTGCCCGAGTCCGTGCAGGACATCGCGGTAAGCCCGGACGGCCGCAGGCTCGCCTACATCACCGGCGTGCCGTCGCAACGGCAGCCCTGCGCGCCAGCGCGCCAGCTCCGGCACCCGGTGAACGTCAAGACCGTGGAGGAGCTGCCTGACACGCCGGCCTACGACGTCGTCGCGGTCATCAGCCTGGCGACCGGCGCGACCGTGCGGGCCAGGATCCCGCACGGAGCCGACCCGACATGGAGCCCGGACGGCAGGGACGTTGCCGTGACAGACTTGTGGGCTAACCAGGCTTACGTGCTGTCAGCCGCCCGGCTGAAGGTTCTGACCAGGCACAAGTTCCTCCCGCCGCATGGATGCGGCTACACGGCGACAGGCTGGACCAGGACCGGGCTGACCGTCGCGGTGCAGTGCGATATCGAGCGGCCCAGGAGCCTGCCCTCGCTCGGATTCCTGCCGCTGACCTGGCGGGCCAAGACCAGGATGCTCCCGCTGCCCAGGTGCGCCGCCGGTACCAGCGTCTCGTTCGCAGAGCCAGCCGCGCTGGTCGGGGTCGGCCTCGGGTACGGCGGCGGCAAGCCCTGCGGGCTCCCCAAGGCCGGCGGTTACGCGGTCGCGGCCTTCCTGGTCCGGGGCGACCGCCTGACCAGGGCCGCGACGTTCCCCCAGCAGTACGGAGTGTTCACCGTAGCGGGCTGGTAGGCCCGCGGTACACGCGCTGGTGACGGATCAGGCCGTCAGCATCCAGATCCCGGACGCCTGCCGCGGAGATGCCCGGGATCGAGCGGCTGGCCTGTGCCGCCACGATGGTCATCCGGCCTGCATCTGCGACTTCGCGGATACGAGCTCTGGCCGGCTACTTTCTGGACATGGCAGTGGATCAGCCGGGTGCGGCCGGCGTTCCGGTGGTCGTGCTTGCTGCGACCTCCTTCGGCAAACTCGATTTGCTGCTGGAGGGCGGCCGGGTGGAAGGTCACCAGGAACCAGGGCGAGGACATCCTCGGCAGCCTGACAGCCCTGGAACAGGCAATCGCAGCTGGATGCCGTGCCGGAGGTGCTGCTGCTGCGGCCAGGCCGGTCACCGACCGGGCCGCTCGATCCGTTCGGTGCGCTTGGTGCGGCGAGGTGTGCGAGGGATCTTGTCGAACACGGCCGCCAGACGAGCGGCCTGGTCAAAGAGCTGAGCCGGGCGCGCCCGGTCCCCGTCGAGATGGGTGAGAGTTTCCATGCCGAGGTAGAAGGCCACGGCCGCGGAGGCTGCGACCCGCACGCGCACCGTGGCCGCGAGCGGTTTGCCGCGCAGCAAGGCCGTCAGTACCTCCTGCGCCAGCTCTTCCCAGCGCCGGGTCTCAAGCCCCAGCTGTGCGGCCAGCCGGGAGCCAGGACGCGCCCCGGCGTAGATCTCCTGGACGGCAGCGATGTGCCCGACGTCGGTATCCTCGTCGTAGAGCCGACGAAGAACTTTCACCGCGGTCGCGGCCTTGTCGACTCCCGCTAGCTCGGAGCGGTAACGCTGGGCGCGCGCCTCGGAGCTGTAGGCAAGCGCCGCGACCAGCAGGTCGTCCAGGTCGGTGAAGTGGTAGTAGATAACGCCGGGCGCGAAGCCGCCGGTCTGGGCGATCGCGCGCGCCGTAGTGCCGCTGAAGCCGTTGCGCACCAGAGAAGCCACTGCCGCTTCGAGGACTCGGACCCGGGTCTCAGACAACACGCACCGGCCGTACGCCGTTGGCGGTGAAGTACGGATCGAGCCGGCGTGCCAGTTCCGGCAGACGGTGGCTCGGTACCTGGGGATAGAGATGGTGTTCGAGGTGGTAGGTGAGCTCAAGGAACACGGCCGGAATGATCCGGCCGCGCAGCGTCCGCGTCTGGGTGAGCGGCGTCGCGCCATAATCGTGGTGCGGCAGGTACACCGTCAGCAGCGGATATACCCAGCTTCCGGCGATGGCCAGCACCGCGTAGACCAGCACTCCAGGAACATACGGCCAGGCAGCAACGCCCATCGCGAGCACCGCGAACGGCGCCGCGGCCTCCGCCAGCAGCCAGCCTCGGTCCGCGCCACGGCGATAGGACCAGCTCCACAGGCGGATCAGGAAGACCGGCCCGTAGCAGACGGCGCCAGCCAGTGACAGCCCGGCCGGGTAGCCCTCGGGGTCATCTGTCCGCTCGATACCGGATCCAGGCAGCGCAGTACCTCAGCCAGTTCGACCGTGAGGCCGCTGCCCGCTCGCTCCGATCCGTCGCTCGTAACTGGAACTTCGATCCTGAGGACAGCGTTCATGCTGGATGGGCTCTGGCGCAGATGGGTGAGCGGGACGGGATTGACTTCGCCCTCGCTGGCGCAACCGCGGCCCAGGGCGACCCGCAAAGTCTTTTGGGCTGGTCATGAGGGGTTGCTGAGGCCGAGAATGCTGAGGAGCAGGGCGGTGTCGTACCTGATTCGGCGGATGGTGGCGGCTATCTTGGTGTAGCCGGCCTGGCGGATGAGCCCGATCGCGAGGTTACGGAGGGTAGCCATGATGCGCGGTTTGGGGCCGGTCCGGACCTGGGACGAGTCTTCACGGAACGTGACATCACGGACCCAGTGGACCTTGTTCTCGATAGTCCAGTGACCGCGGACGTAGCCGGCGATGTGCTCCGGGGCGGCCTCGCGGGCGTCCAGGCTGGTGATGACGAACGCCGCGACGGCGGAATTCACCTGCTTCCTGACCCAGCGCTTGCCTTTCCTGACCCGGACGGTGCGGGTGACGTACCGCTCGACCAGCGCGACCTGCCGGGCGTGCGGGAACCGCCTGGCGATGTGCGCGGGGGCGGCCATGACCTGGATAGTGCGGCGCTCGCGGCGCCCGTGGCCTTTCTCTTCCGTCACGTGCTGCACCGGGACCGGTGCCCAGTCCAGGGCGTCGATCTCGTCCCGCAGCGCCGGGGTGTTCTGCCTGACGGTGAAAACGTAGTGCGCCAGGAGTTCTTCGCAGATCAGCTTCGCGTGGGCCTTGACGGTGCAGTCGGCGTCGGCGGTGATGACGTGCCCGGCCAGGGGGCAGTACCCGTTCAGCTCGCGCAGCAGCGGCGCGAACCCGGGAACCTCGCTGGTCTTCGGGCCGGCCATATGCCCGGCCAGCACCGTCCCGGTGCCGTGGGCGGCGGCGGCCAGCAGGTACGGGATGAGGCCGTCCGGCCCTGCCGCGCCGCGCACGGACTTGCCGTCTACCGCGACAGCCGGCAGCCAGGCGGGGCTGGCCAGCGGAAACGTGACCGGGCCGGCGTGCGCGCGGCGGGCCAGGTACGCCCCGGCATGGGTCGCGACGCCCTGCGCGCCCAGCGCGGACAGCACCCGGACCACGGTGTCCGGATGCGGCGCCACCCGCACTCCCAGCGCGTCGCGCCTGGCCCCGGCCGCGGCCAGCACCTCCTGCGGCGCCGCGTGCACCCACGCGGTCACGTCCTCCAGCTCGGAGTTCCCGCACAGCACCGCCGCCGTGCACAGCGCCAGCACGCAGGACAGCGAATACCGGATCCCGCGCGGGTCCCGCGGGTCCGGCACCGCCGCGAAGCACGCCAGCAGGTTCCCGCCCGACGCCGCGGCCAGCGCGGCGGCACGGGCAGCCAGCTCACCCAGGGCAGCGGCAGCGGGCACGGGCACGGGCGTGCGAGACTGAACCAGCAACGGGGCCTCCCGGCCTGGAAAGAGATCTAGGCAATCCCTTGTCCTAGCCGGGCCCCCGGTGCCCTCCCCGGACCAACACGCGCAGCGCCCGCAACGTGACGCAACCGCGACAATCCCGCCGGACAGCCGTCACAGCCCGTACCCAAACGCCGCTGTCCCCGGACCAGCCATCCCAGCCCCCGCAGTTACCGGCCGTGACGGAAACGCGGCCACGGCAGCCTCAGATCCCAGCCCAAGCCACCTGGCGCCTCAGAAGACCGCCTGACGGCCAGACAGCACCTGACCTGGCAAGAAAACTTTGCGGGTCACCCTGACCGCGGCCTGCGCCTGCTGGAGGCAACGGCTGATCCGGGAAAATTCTTCGAGAAATTGGGTGTCGCTCTGGATGTTGGCGGCCTAGACCCAGGCCGAGGATCGAAGTTGCTTAGCCTGCTCGCAAAAGATGCACCGGCCTGGAGGCCGATGCGAAGGGCATCCATGTATTTTGCGCGAAGAACGCTGCACGGCAAGGATCTGAATACCGGGCGTACAGATAGTAAGCCATGAGATCCGGCATTATTAGTTTCACGCCCTGGCTGATGTCGCGGGAGCAGCCAGGGCGACGGGCTCGGTCGCACAAGACAGGACCCCCACGACGAGATCCACATCCAGCCTGTCCGGCAGGCCAGTCATATGGCCTTGGCGCTGGGCACGACAGCCGGTGCTGAGCCACGCAACAGACGAGCCGATGTCATGCTCACGGAGCCAGCATCCTGCGGCGTCTCGGAACGGGTCACTTAGTTCCAATTCGACCGAACGGACGCCACAGAAGCTTGCCCGCCCGCGATGCCTAAGACATAAAAGACAATACGCGCGCTCCCACCTGCATTAAGTCGGCAAACTGCCAGCGCGCCGATTCGGCGATCTCGCGTCAATCTAGAAACATCAAAGCCGCAGCTTGATAGCTCTGCGTACTGCCGACTGTCATGAGCCGAGACGATCGAAGCCTGAACGAAGGCGCATCACCTCGGACCTCTTCCCGAAGCAGGAACCGGCGTACACGAACTTCGGATTGCCACTCAGATGACACTCGCAGCAAGCAGGTGCCCGGTCTTACGTTCGAAAAAATCCGAAACCTGGAGCCCCCTTACGGAATCGAACCGTAGACCTTCTCCTTACCATCAATAACGGCCCCCACGCTGTAGCTGCCAGCGGCATCCCAGGCCAGGTCACGGCCACTCCGCGTTGCTGTAGGCCAACTTATATGGTCATCACGGACCAGGCGGCCAGAACCTGTCCGCGGCTGGAAAGCTGGCCAGTACGTCCCACCGTTCGCTGCGCTCTCCGATGTCGCACAGTTCGAGAGACTGGCAAGCAGTGCTGCTCATGCCGGCCAGGACCTCGCGGGCGATAGCGGTGGCGCGGGCCTGGTCCGCACGGGCGAGTTTAGCGAGCGACAGATGCGGGCGGAATGAACGTCCTGTGTACCGGCTGCCCATGGGGTCGCCCCCGAGCCCGGCGCGGGCCTGGGCGGCGATGCTCGTGACTCCGTCATGCAACGCCAGCAGCGCGGATGTACGGCCGATTCCGAGCATCACGTAACCGCCTGTAGCGGCCGCCGGTCCGGTCGGCACGGCCTGCGGCAGCCCGTTCTCGGCCAGGCGCCCGAGGGCCTCGGTGACGACGCCGACCGCGGTCGCGGGAATGGCGCAGATGTGCAGGCTGATGTGGGGCGGGAACCTTTTCGAGTCGATGATGTTCTGGTTGCCGGCGTACACGCTGGTAATGGCCTGGCTGGCGTCAACGACGGCGTCGAAGAGAGGATTAGCGGGGACCAGGGCGAACGCGACCCGGACCAGGTCCACGGCTTTTACCCTCCCGTTGTCAGCCGGCCGGGTCGCTTTGCTCCACCAGCCGGTCGAAGTCCTGGCGCAGGAATGTCAGCAGCCCGCCGTCTGAGGCTACTAGCAACGCCGGAGTAGGGATCCGCTCACCGCATAGCGCGTACAGCGCCAGGATCGCCTGGCGGGTAAACAGATAGCTGGCGTGCCGGAACAAAGCGCTAGTCAGAAATATCTCAACATGCCGGCGGGGACCGATAGACCGGAAGTCGGCGACTGCCTCAGCGACCTTGCGGCCGAAGTCTTGCGGCGTCATGCCGAGGCTGTTCGCGTAGACCGCCGCTAACGGCGATGCGGGGGATGGCTGAGGCAAGATGACGCGGATCCGCCCGCCGGGCCTGGCCGCGAGGTCGCTCAGATGCTTCCGGCAGGTATTCCGCCAGGTAGCGCCGTACATGATCGCGAGGTCCAGCGTGGACAGATCGGATCCAACAATCTCGGCCACGCTGGCAGGCCACTGGAAGTGAGGCGCTGCGCACAGCCTGACCAGCGGATCCGTGCGAGCGGCTCCGCCAACCTGACGCGCGAAATATGACGAATTCTTGGACGATCTCGCCCTAAGAGGGTGCGCGCCCTAGACTACCGCGTGACCGGACCTAGCCCATTGGATTGGCTATGCGTCCGGCATCTGCGCGGCAGTGATCGGGTTGTGGTCGCTTTTGAGAGCGCAGAGGACGCTTGGATCGTGCTTATCGGCCCGCATAATAATGATGACCCTGGCGAGGATGTTTATACTACCCTCTACAACCTAGTCGGAGTTGAGCCGGGCCCGAATCAGCAACGCACGAAGCCATCGTGCTGTGACAAGGGAGGAACCGAGCCGGCAATCGCCGGAATCGAAATCATCGATAAGCTAGCGCATCGAGCGCGGCAGATCTCTAGGCAACGTACCTAGCCTTCTATACTGCAAATTCAATCATTCCGAATGCCAGCAGAAGTTGCCTCGGCGATCCAGCCACCGAATGGCGCTCCGATCGAACGGTGACGCAGGGTCATGCGACAGCTACGGTGATCTCATCGCTCGTCGCCATAGAACACCTTGAGCCGCGTGGCCACATCGCTAACGGCACTCGCCGACCTACCGCGTCGGCAATAGATCTAGCGCGGGCGTATTGCGCAGTGCAGTCATGAAGGGTGGACCTCGCGCCAACCGTGTCGGCGGCCGAGTAACGAAGCTCCGTCAGAAGCCGGCGGTTGAAGGGCCTGGTAAGGCGGGAAACGGCAGCGCACGGAGATCAACTTATATGCTCTGCGACGCTGTAGCCAAAGCGAAGCAGCCTTCCAGTCTCGTGTCCCAGATGACCAGAAAGACCACCGAGTAGAGCCTCTCCCGCGACTTTGCTTCCGTGCACTACAAGCCCGCAACACGATTAGAACCGGACATAAGTCCAGGTCAGAGAGGTTTCGGAGCCCCCTTACGGAATCGAACCGTAGACCTTCTCCTTACCATCAATAACGGCCCCCACGCTGTAGCCACCAGTGACATCCCAGGCCAGGTCACGCGCCTACCGCGTTGCTGTAGGCCAACTTATATGGTCATCAAGCGCAGCCAGGCTCGCCGTGACGGCGGCTGCCTCCAGCACGGGCCTAACGCGGACGCCCGGCTGCCTCGCCGGCACAGAGGATTGCCTCAACTCAACCGGACAGGAGACAGCGCCGACCGGGCAAGGCGTGCTGGAAGGCTGCATGCCGGCCCTCCCGTGGCGCAGTTTCCGCGCGCTGGGAAAGAGGCAGCAAACGCGTGGCCGAGCGCCATGCTCGGCTCGCAGGCCTGTCCACCGCGACTCCAAGCAGTCCGGGAGATAGCCTTGCATCATGCGGATCGCCCCGGACATCGACGTCAACGACACCGCGCTGGCTTCCATTTGCGACAGGTACGGGATCGCCGAGCTGAAGGTCTTCGGATCCCGCGCCCGCGGCACCGCCGGTCCCGCCAGCGACATCGACGTCCTATACTCACTCCTCCCCGGGCGCAAGCTCGGCTGGGAGATCGAGCAACTCGCCGACGAACTGGCCAGCCTCCTCGGCAGCAGGGTCGACCTGGTCTCACTGCGCGCACTGCACCCGCAACTGCGGCCCGCAGTGCTCGCCGATGCCCGGTCCCTCTATGCGGCGTGACCTCCTGCTGCTGGGCGAGATGATCCAGGCAGCCGACCGGGCGCATGAACTCACTCGCGGCCTTACCCTCCAGGCACTGCAAGACGACCGGCTGCGCAGCGAATCGCTGCTGTGGAATTTCACCGTTCTCGGCGAGGCAGCCGCGCAGCTCTCTGACGAGATCAAAGAGCGGTTCCCCGACATCGCCTGGCAGCAACCCGCCCGGCTGCGGAACCGGATCATCCACGGATACTGGTCGATCGACCTGGAGATCTTGCACACCACATCAACCGACCAGCTGCCCTCCTTCGCCACTGACCTGCGCAGGGTTCTCGACACCTTGGCGACCGAGGCCGAGGCTCCCCCGACCTCCCATATGTCTGGCACCACTCCTGCTGCCACCACCAGCGAGTACCCGGCCGCTCCAGCGCAGCCGACAGGTAACCAGACCAGAGCAGAAAGCTAACCAAAATACCTATTCAGTACAGATCGCCGAGTACGGATTCCTGCAGGATTAGTAGGCTTCGGTTATGGTGGGCGCGCTGATTAACTGTTCGCTGCGGCCCGCGTCGAAGTCCAGCCCCGCTTCCGGAGCCATTGCGTCGCCCGGATCTGACTCTGCCCCCTGCATCACCATCGAGGCCGACCCGGCGATGCCCCAAGGTAATCTCCGATCAACTGTAGCGTGAGGGACTCGCCGCACCCTGTCCTGGAACCAGCGCGCCCGTGGCAGACGCGGTGAACGTGACAATGTAATTGGTGCTGGTCGCCCCGGCCGCAGCGCTCAGAACCACGCTCGCGGACTTCCGGCCGGGCCGCCTTCCGGCACAGCCTGCGAACAGGCCATCCCAGACAGGGCACCTGCAAAGTTCATGATCGCCTGAGTGCGTAAGGGGTTGCTGCTGGTCAGCAGCGGGTGCCGGGTTTGCCGGCGGCGGGCGGGCGGGTCCGGTGTCGCGTTGCGGTCACGGCGTGAGCGCGCGTGGGTAACAGCGCGTGTCGTTCCGGGGATGCGGGGTTCCCCGGGGAAAACTGGTTCTTCTGCGAAAAATCACCCGATTCCGCGAAGGAACCCCGCGTGCTCAAGTCTGCCATGCCGGTGCCGTCCCGTGTCCTGATCCCGGAAGTGCTGCCCGCGGTGATGCCGCAGCTCCCGGCGGTGCCGGAGTTCCTGCCCGCGGCGCCTGCGGCCCCGGCCGTGCCGTCCCGGGTTCCCGCCGATCTCCCCGCCGCGGGGCGGGAGGCGCTGGCCGCGGCATTGGCCGGCCCGTTACCCGGTGCGCATCGCAAGGTTCCGGGGAAACCGGTCCTTCCCGATCACGGGACCCCGCTGGCCTGGGACGACGCCGAGCTGACGCGGTTCCTCGGGTTCCTGCGCTCCATGTCCGACCGGCGCGACCCGCGGGGAAGACGGCTCCCCCTGGACTACCTGACCGCGGTCGGGGTCACGGCCGGCGCGGCCGGGGACGACAGCCCGCAGGGCGCTGCCGCGCGGGCGGCGTCGGCCCCGGCCCGGCTCCTGCACCGGCTCGGCGCGCCCCGCGACGCCGCCGGGCACCCGCGCCGCCCGGACGCCGCGACCTTCTCCCGGGTCCTCGGGGACCCCCGCCACGCGCAGCAGGTCGATGACGTCCTGTGCGCCTGGACCGCCGCCCGCGCCCGTGACCCGCGCCCCGGCATGCGAAAGCACCTGCGGGCCGGCGGCAAGGCCCTGCGCGGCGCCGCCCGCGGCGGCCGTGCCCCCATGCTCCTGCCCGGGCTCCGGGACGACGGCACCACCGCCGCCCAGCTCCCCGTCCACGGGAAAACAAATGAGATCCCCCTCTTCCGCGACCTCCTGAAGAAGATCCCGGCCGGCGACCTCAAGGACGCAGTCATATCCGCAGACCAGATGCACACCCAGCGCCAGCACGCGAAAGACATCGACGCCGCGGGCGCCTTCTTCCTCTTCACCATCGGCGATAACCAGCAGAAACTGTCCGGCGCGGCAGACGCGCTGCCCTGGAGGGCCTTCGCGGGAGAGGCCTGGACCGCGGCCGCGGCCACGGCCGCATTGACGCCCGCACCATCAAGACCCCGCCGCCGACAGAGCAGATCCTGAAGCGCTGGCCGCAGGTGCGGCAGGTCTTCCTCGCCGAGCGGTACAGCTACGGCACAGACGGGGAGATCCCCGGCTCCGTCGCCGTCCTCGGCATCACGAGCCTCCCCCCGGACCAGGCCGGTCCCGCTGACCTGCTCGCTTACCTCCGCGGCCACTGGGCCATAGAAACGCATCACTATATCCGTTCTCCAGGGGTCCTCAGCCCGTGGCATGACGTTGCGCCAGACGCTTGGCGGAGAGCTTTTGCAACACGTCTTCGTGGGTGTGGTGCTCCTTGTCGCTGCTGCTCTGACGCCTGCTGCCGCAGGACCGGTCGTTTCGTGCAACACCTGTGGTGTGACTACCCGGTTTTGATGAGCCGCTGACCTGCTGGAACCATCGCACCGTCCGGTTCATCCCGGTCTGGACCCCGAGAGAATATCCGCGATGTCGTATTCGGGGAGGACGGCAGCCGCGCCGCCGCCGCGCACCAGGCATTCGCCGCCATCCGCAACGCCGTTACCGGCGCCTTCCGCCTGCTCCGCGTCCCGGTCCTCGCCAGCCAGCTCCGGGCCAGCCGCCGCGATCCTCACCGCCTGCCGCTCCAGCTCCCCGGCCTCGCAGCCCTTCCCCCGTCACCCACCTGACACCATGCCGGAACCCGAACGAGACAAAAGCAGCCCCGGCCACCCGCCCCGCGCATAACCGCAACGCCGCAACCAGCCTGAACAGAGAAAGCCCCGTCAGCCAGCTACGCGAAAAGGGACTTTGCAGACGCCCTGCCATCCCAGACCTGTCGCGCCGCAGGGCGGGCCTCATTCCGAGAGACCACCGGATGCCCTACTGTGTGACGTAACAATACCCCTGGGGCCTACCTCTGGGACATCGAATTTCTGCACACTCACGGTAGGGGCCACTCGCCTACCCTGGAGGCGACTTCGGCTCAAAGCGGAGTCCGTAGGCAGCGCCGGGATACGCATAGTTAGGTGCGTTGTAAATAAACTCTTCTCGGTCGGTCGGGCAGTAGATCCACTGACCTGGAGGGCCTTCGGAGTCAGGAAGCCACCGAAAGTAATCCGCTTCGGGTCGGCCTGGAGTTGCCGGTATCGCACCGCTTTGAAAAGTGCCAGGCGCCGCCAAACCCTGGCTTCGTCTTACCATAGTGCACATCACGTTGGGGCCGACCAAGGCATTCCGATTCGCTACCCCACGGATGGCGTGCGTGAGGAGTCGGGCAATCGACTCTGGATGGGTGATCCTCTCGACAGACCGCCTGATGGTGCGTTCAAGCCTCACACGTTCCAAACCCTCAAAGAGCTGGCCAGCAGCTCATCGAGCGACGGCATCTTGTTAACGCGGAACTTCTTTATTGCCAGATACCCACCGCCTACAAATGAAGTCCTTCGGACAATCCGACGTTTCGCTGGCAGCACGCCAGGGAGTGGCAGACTCCGTATGGATTGCGCAGCCTCCTTCGCGAGATACGCAAGCTGTCTATCGAACTTGTCGTAACGGGCGAAGCATCGGGCAAGTAGGGCGTCGGTCCCCTCAGTGACACTGCACAGGGACAAACCCGTATATGCAAAGATCGCTTGATTGCCGACAATGGTTGCCTTGTTGGCTTTCTCCTCAGCCACACTGCCATCGGTGTGCGTCAGTAGCCGGTCCGATGCTTGGATCACGAACCGGTCGGTAAGGCAAGTCAGCAGCAGAGTCACTGGGTACTGTGCCTACCTGTCCGGAGGGCTGGCTCGTTGCCGCGCTCGATACGCGCCCCTGACCGCTGGTTCGGCCAGTCCTAGGCCCCCTCTCGTCCGTGGCGTGCCCGGCGGGCGGCAATCCATTCTGTTCACAGGCTCAACCGCGTCCAGGCCGGTGGGCGCTCTAAGGGGCCGACAAGTACGTGGGGCGGTTGGGGATCGAACCCACGGGGCGGATTATGAGACCAGCGCGCCGCCGTGCTGAGTGCTTCTGAAACAGCCTAACTTATCTGGTCTAGGACGCTGTAGCTGGCGCAGAGGCTGTTCTTTCTGGCCTATCTCTGCTGGTGAGTGCCACCTGGCAGGGCGGCCAGGTCGCGGGCACATCGCGTTACTGTAGGCCAACTTATATGGTCATCACGGACCAGGCGGCCAGAACCTGTTTGCGGCTGGGAAGCTGGCCAGTACGTCCCACCGTTCGCTGCGCTCTCCGATGTCGCACAGTTCGAGAGACTGGCAAGCGGTGCTGCTCATGCCGGCCAGCACCTCGCGGGCGATAGCGGTGGCGCGGGCCTGGTCCTCACGGGCGAGCTTAGCGAGCGACAGATGCGGGCGGAACGAACCTCCCGTGTATCGGCTGCCCGCCGGGTCGCCGCGGAGCCCGGCCCTGGCCTGGACCGCGATATTCGTGACGCCCTCATGGAACGCCAGCAGCGCGGGCGTGCGGTCGATTCCGAGCATTACGTAACCGCCTGTGGTCGCCGCCTCTCCTGTCGGCACCGCCTGGGGCAGGCCGTTAGCGGCCAGGCGTCCCAGGGCCTCGGTGACGGCACCGATGGTGGCTGCGGGAATGGCGCAGATGTGCAGGCTGATGTGGGGCGGGAAGATTTTCGAGTCGATGATGTTCTGGTTGCCGACGTACACGCTGGTAATGGCCTGGCTGGCGTCAACGACGGCGTCGAAGAGAGGATCGGCGGGGATCACGGCGAACGCGACCCGGACCAGGTCCACGGCTTTTACCCTCCCGTTGTCAGCCGGCCGGGTCGCTTTGCTCCACCAGCCGGTCGAAGTCCTGGCGCAGGAATGTCAGCAGCCCGCCGTCTGAGGCTACTAGCAACGCCGGAGTAGGGATCCGCTCACCGCATAGCGCGTACAGCGCCAGGATCGCCTGGTGGCTGAACAGATAGCTGGCGTGCCGGAACAAGGCGCTGGTCAGATATATCTCAACATGCCGGCGGGGACCGATGGACCGGAAGTCGGCGACGGCCTCAGTGACCTTGCGGCCGAAGTCTTGCGGCGTGATGTCGAGGCTGTGCGCGTAGACCGCCGCTAACGGCGATGCGGGGGATGGCTGAGGCAAGATGACGCGGATCCGCCCGCCGGGCCTGGCCGCGAGGTCGCTCAGATGCTTGCGGTAGGTATTCCGCCAGGTGGCGCCATACATGATCGCGAGGTCCAGTGTGGACGACGCCGCGAACAAGCGTTCCCAGTCATCAGTGATGTCCACGAAGTCACCGTAGTACCGGACGACGCCGACGCCGACGCCGTCCCGCCCCGGCACCTTGATTGTCTTTCGTGCGCCGTTTCCGCGGGTACCGGGTTCAGGGAGCAGATGATGGCGGCGAGATCGCGGAGTAACGCCTTTTCGTTGTGTGCCCGCCAGCCGTCACCGGACAGCAGGCCCATATTCGTCGAATCCCGCTCGGACCCCGCGTCGCCGCCTCGCGCCTAAATGCCCGGCTGGCCTTCGGACTGGTCTCCGTCGGGGTGACTGGCGAGGTAATCGCGTACTTCCTGCGGCAGGGGCTGGCCGGTGACCTGGCCCCAGGCTTCCTCCAGGGCTGGCACGCCAAGTACTTTGGTGAGCCGCGCCAAGTGGCTAGGTCCGGGCTCGGTTAGCGGATGGGGAAACTTTCCGAACAAAGTCACGCACCTGACTACCCCGTCTAGAGCCTGGCGGGGCTCCTGCCGGGTTTCGGCGAGCAGCCCGAGTTGTCCGTACGTCAGGGCCATGCCGACCCGGTCACCAACTTCTTCTTTAATGGCAAGGGCCTTGCGGTACCAGTCCTCGGCTTCGTCCAGCCGCGCCTGGTCCTGGGCGATGATGCCAAGTTGGTGGTACGTGCTCGCCATGCGGGCTCGGTAGCCGAATTCTTCCTCGATGGTGAGCGCTTTGCGGTACCAGTCCTGGGCCTCGTCCAGCCGTCCTCGGTGCCGGGCGGCAACCCCGAGTTGGTGGTAGGCGACAACCATGCCCGGCCGGTTGCCTAGTTCCTCCTGGATGGTGAGCGCTTTGCGGTACCAGTCCTGGGCCTCGCCCACGCGCCCCCGCAGCAGGGAGGTACTGCCGAGTTGGACGTAGGTGATCGCCATGTGCGATCGGTTGCCGAGTTCTTCGTCGATACCGAGAGACTTGCGGAACCAGTTCTCGGCCTCGTCCAGCCGCCTGCGGCCCTGGGCGGTCATGCCGAGCTCGTAATACGTGCTCGCTATGTGGGGCCGGTTGCCGAGTTCTTCTTCAATGGTGAGCGCTTTGCGAAACCAGTCCTCGGCCTCGTCCAGCCGTCCGTTCACCTGGAAGGTCACGCCCAGCCGGTGGTACAGTATGGAGGTGTTTTCGCGGCTCCAGTCGGTTTCGGGCTGCGCCTGCAAGTAGGCCAATGCCTGCCGGTAGGTGTGCTCTGCCTGGTCGACCTGCCCGGCGTCTCTTTGCCTGGTGGCCTGTCGACTGGTGGTATGCAGCCACAGCGCCTGGGCGAGTCGAAGCGGGGTCTGGTCGGGGCCAGTGGTGGCCTTCAGGATGCGGTCGGCCCAGGCAACGGCTTCCTCGCCGAGACCGCGAGTGTCCCAGTAGGGATCCAGCGCCTTAACGATGCAGTTGGCTTCAGACCACATGTGGTGGTCCAGAGCGTTTCCGAGCATCACTCCTAGCGTCCGCCGCTGCAGTCCGATTTTCGCGTAGGCTGTCGCTGCCTTCCCTGTCGCCATCTGCCCGCTCGCCCACCGGCCGAACGCGCCGCAGGCAATGCACAGGGCCTGCTCGCATGCCTCCCGTTCCTCGCGGTAGCTGGCCGGGTCCTGGGCGTGCCATCCGGCGGCGAGGTAGCCGGGCAGAGCGGGGTGGATCTGGTACATGCCCGCGCCCAGGCTGGTGAGCAGCCCGACCCGGGCCGCATCGTCCAGCACTGTTATCCACTCGGTCTTGCTGGCGCCGGCAAACCGGTCCGGCACCCCTAGCGTAGAGGAGAAGAGCATCAGGAGGTCTTCGTTAGCGACGCCGTGAAACAGGCTTACTGCCGGGAGCAGCCGCTGCGCCTGCCTCGTCAGGTGGGTGAAGGAGTAGGTGATGCATGCCCCGAGGGAGGACAGCCCGCCCGGCCCCGCCTCTTCCCCGCTAGGTAGAGGGCTGGTGCCGCGCAGCCCTGCCAGCAGGTCACCTGGGTCGGCCGTGTCCAGGCGGGGGAGGGTGAGCCGCATTGCCAGCGGGTGGCCGTGCAGCCATTCCAGCAGTTCGCCGAACAGCCGCTGTTCCCGCCGCGCTTGCGCAGCTGGGTACGGAGCCAGGAGGTAGCCGGCGTATTCGGCGACCTCGGCCCGGTTCAGCCCGCCCACCTCGATCCGGCGGACTTCGCCGAGCCAGTCTTCCGCGGCGCGGCTGGTGATGATCACCGTGCTGCGGGACCGGTCGCGGACCCATTCCAGGAAGCCTCGCAGAGCCGAACAGCCCGCCTCATCAAGTGGTGGATTCACGCCGGAGGTGTCTGGCATCTCCCGGACGGTCTCGAAGTTGTCCCACACCAGAAGCACCCGCAACTGCTCCAGCAGCCGTTTCACTGCGGCGAGCCTCTCGGCCGACCCCAGGCGGGCGAAGTCCGCGCCGAACAGTACCAGGCCGAGCCCGGTGATTACCCCGTCCAGCCCGAAGCTGGCGACACCGGGCTCGAAGGAATGCCAGAACACCAGCCGCGGGTCATCCACGCCGCCCGTGTCACGCCACCACCGCGCGAACCCTTTCGCCAGCTCGGTTTTCCCAGTTCCGCCCGGACCGGTCAGTATCAGCACCCGCTGGAGCCGTGAGGCGGTCTCCAAATGGTAGAACAAGTCATCCCTGCCCGTGAATACCCCCATCGGGGCCAGTGGATCAGCCGTCGTGCCGGGCTCCGGGGGGGCGGCCCGGATCTGGTCCAGCGCCGCGTCCAGCGCCGGCGCGGCGGGCGGCCTGGCGGTGCGGGCCTGAGGGAACGAGACGTCCTGGCGCAGGTAGTGGACCGGGACGAGCCAGTCGGCCAGCGGCATGTCCCCTTTCGGGCTTGGCCGGCCATCCTGGGCGTGCAGGCGCCGTCGCCCCGCGACGACGGCCTGCCCCACGCTCGCCCCGGCGAACACCGACTCGTAGAACGTGGCCATGAACTCCGCCGCCGCGACCGCGTACACGCTGTAGGCCATCGCCACCACCGCCGCGCATCCCGCCGACAGCAGCGCAGTCGCGACAGAGGCTTCCAGGTCCCTGCCGACCGCGCCGGACTGGCACGCGTTCAGCACGACCACGGGCACCTGGCCATCAGCCAGCACGGCCGCCACCCTCGACGCCGTCACGTGGTCACTGCCCCCGCCCGGTTTCTCGAACGCCAGGACCCCTTCACCCGGACCGGTCATCATTGCCGGACGAATCCCAACCCCCGCCGGTCGGCCGGGCATTGCCCCGTGCCCGTCGAAATGCACCACATGAAACGGCTCGCCGCCATCAGCGGCTTGTCCCAGCACCTGAGACAGCGCGTCGAAGGACGGGGGGCGCAGCACGGTCAGGTCCACCACACCCCGGACCACGTCCAGCCGCGTCATCAGCGGCCGGGCCACCATCTGATACCCCACATCGGCTGTCCCGGCCGGGCGGGAGATCACCATCAGCACCCGCAGCCGCCCGCCCGGCACCTCCAGCGTCCCCGCACCACCCGCCACCGGCAGGCTCCGCGACACCCCGCCCGCCTCCAAGGCGACCGGACCCGAACCGTCCCGCATCAGCTCCCACGGCAATCCGAGCAGCCCGGGATCAGCGGACCGAAACACCACCTCCAGGCCCTTATCACGGGCCCGCTCGATAGACATCACGCGCCGGCCCGGTCCCGAACACCGACCCGAACACTTCGTCTCCCCATCCTGACAGTCGTCCCCTGACCGCGGGGCCGCGGTCATCCCAGACCCCGAACGGCGCCAGCAGGTAATCCTCCAGGTACCACCGCAGATCTTCCAGCGCCTCCGCCCCCAGCGGCCATGCCAGTGGCGCTCGCGACACTTCCTGCGGCAGCCCGCCACCCGGCCACGACAAAACCACCGCCTGCCCGCCAATCAGGTCCACCAACAACCGGTCAGGCACTAACCCACCCTTCAGCCCGCGACAGCTGGCGCGACACCAGCCTCAGTCGGAACCGTGCACGAACGACCATTCTCGCCTTTTCGCTGCCAGGAACAGCCAGTACAACCAGCACACTATTCCAAACTCAACCTGGACAGTTAGTGGAGACTCTTCGTCGGGAGGGAGCCAGATTAGTGGCATTTTGCACCGTGTGCGCGGAGGGGAGGGTCCGCCGTGTAGGAGGACTGCCCGGCTGAGGCTTCCCGGCACCCGATCCAGCGGTCACCAGAACCGGCCAATATGAATGCCGTCGAATTTTACCGACGACGACCAACGCGAATACAGATCGAGCCGTATTCGCGCTCGCGTGATGACCCGACGAGGACTGAGCGTGACGCATTGCGCTGGCGAGAGAACGTGTGCGAGCGACGACGCATACCGATGAGGCTTCGAAACGCCGCATGCCGGGAAATCAACTTATATGCTGTGCGACGCTGTAGCCACAGCGGAGCTGCCATCCAGAGCCGTACCCCGGTCGACCAGAAAGGCGTCGTTCCCGTGACTTACTTCCGTGCGCTCTCAGCCAACAACACGAATCGTTGCCTGACATAAGTCCAGGTTAGGAGTAGTTCAGAGCCCCCTTACGGAATCGAACCGTAGACCTTCTCCTTACCATGGAGACGCTCTGCCGACTGAGCTAAGGGGGCGCGACGGATAACGATCTGCGCATCCGACGTCGGCTAGCCTGCCACGTGAACCTCACCCGCCACCGCTAGCCGCGCGCTACGCGAGCATACACGATCAGGCGCCGCCGCGCCGAACTGGCGGGTGCATCTCACGGAACGCCGCGAGAACTGCCGGCCAGGCCGCCGACAGCGGATCAATGACGTCGAAGTGCCCCGCCCGCTCGAGCAGCACGCATTCGACCGCGTCGTCCCCGGCCACCCGAGCCCGCCCAGCGTAGTCGACGCTCATCGAGGATGGCACCAGGTCATCAGCGGTCCCGTGCAGCAGCCGTGCACCAACCCCGGCCGGAAGCAGCTCCACCGGATCGGCCAGCGCATACCGCTCGCTGTACCTTCGGGGCGAGCCGCCCATCAGGGCATCCGCCGCCCGGCCGCCGAGCCTCAGCCGCTGGCACTCAACCAACTCGCTGACCGCCGCCAGCGCCACGATCCCGTAACGCCTAGCCCCTTGCTCCACTCGCCACGTGGCGCCAGCCGGAAGCCGATGCCGGGCCGCTGCCCAGAGCGCCAGGTGCCCGCCGGCCGAATGCCCCGCTAGCACCATCGCGGCCGGATCAACAAGGCCGCCGGTAGCCTTCGCGACCAGCATGGGCAGCCGGTCGACCGCCGCCGCGACGTCGTCGAACGTCCCCGGCCATCCGCCACCGCGCTGACCGCTCCTACGGTACTCAGGCGCGCAGACAACGAACCCGGCCGCCGCCAGGGCCTCCGCCAGCGGCCGGGTGTGCTCGCGACCATACTCGGCTCGCCAGAAGCCGCCATGCAGAAACAAGATCAGCAAATAAGCACCGGAGCGGACAGCCGAATCCCGCTGACGTAGCGGCGGCACATGAACATCGGCCAACTGATCAGGCCGGTCGCCGTAGCGGACGACCAGGTCGGGCGGCCGGGCGGACCTAGTCAGCACGTGACTGTTCACGTGACGGACATCCCGTACTCGACTGCCATGTGTTTCCTTAGCGCCGGATAGGAAACGTGTTCCTACAGATAGGTAATATGGTCGGCAAGGCGGCGGAACGAGTGCTGAGAGAATCTACCATCGGGGTGCCACGGTGCCGGTGAGTGTCGTTCGGGCGGGGCAGGCCGCGGTAGCGGCGGGAGCAGGGTTGTTCCTGCTCTCCGCGCCCGTGATCGCGCCGTCTCTGGCCGGTCAGGCTCTGGCGGCCGAAGCTAAGCACACCCCGGTCTGCGGCCCGCTGTCGCAAGCTTCAGCGTCACAAACCGCGGCGTCGCAAACTTCCCCTGGAGCGACCTCGCAGGCGGCGACCGCGTCGGCCGAAGGCGCTCAGCCTATGACCGGCGCGCAGACGAGCCCTTCGGTCAGCGCTACGATCGCGGCCGATACGAGTCACTCAAAGGCCAGCCCTTCCGCCCCCGCCGCCTCAAGTCCGGCCAGCAAGCCGAAGCCGACCTCCAGCGCCACTCCGACGGGTAGCTCAAGCCCGACTCGCAGCCCGAGCCCGACCCGCAGCCCGACCTCCTCGGCCAGCCCGAGCCCGAGTTCGAGCACTAGCCCGTCTGGCAGCCCGAGTCCGACTAGCAGCCGGTCGACCAGTCCGAGCTCTAGCGCCAGCCCCTCTGGGACTCCGACGTCGAGCACCAGCCCGTCGAAGAGCCCTTCGCCTTCCCCTTCGCCGTCGAAGTCGGCGAGCCCTTCGCCGTCGCCGTCGAAGTCAACGAGCCCGCCTCCTAAGCCCGGCGGGATCTGCGTGACCGCTCAGGTCAGCCGCAGCGGCACTTCTACCTTGCCTGGCGGCTCGCTTAAATACTCCATCTGGGTCTGGAGCAACACGAAAGCCCGCGAGGTATCGGCGACGATCGAGCGCGGCAGCTCGTCGATCCTGGCGCCGCGCTTCTCTTCCACGTGTCCCTCGGCCCGTGGCAACACCTGCTCGATTGGTTCGATACCACCTAATCAGGCGATCGAGCTGATCGTCACGGACCCGATCGCCAAGACAGCGACCGTCGGACAGCAGCTCACCGTGACCGTGGCGGTCGAGGCGGCCTCCATGTCACCGGCCGAAGCTAGCTTCACGACGGTGGTAACCCAGCGCGGTTCGTCGCCCGCGCCGATCGTGACAGTGCCTGGCGTGCCCACCGAGCCTGGTCTGCCTGGCACGACGATCACGCCGGGAGGCATCAACAGCCTGTTCCCCACGGTGACGCCGTCGCCGACCTCGTCGTCGGCGGGTCGCGGTGGCTCCCGGTCTCCGCGCAAGGTTTCCAAGGTTCTCACGACCGCCTCATCGCTGCCGATTGATCCGCACCTCATCGGCGGCCAGGTCGTCGGCCTCGCGGTGCTCGGCGCCGCGATCACGATGGTGGTAGCCAGGCTCTCGCTGCGTACCCCGCAGCCGTCCGCACCGGGCGGACCAGCCGCCGCGGCCGCCCCGCCGCCCGCCGAGCCGGCTGACAAGCCCGAGCCCGGGGAAAAACCCGAGCCCGAGGACTCAGCTCCGGCCGAGTAGGTCCGGCCGGCCGCCCGCAACGACGGGCCGCCGCCGTCCGCCAAGCTTCAGATCGCAACGATGTCCCCCGTGCCGCTGCCAGCCGACGTGTAGCGACACCCACGTCGCTGCGACACGGCACTCAATGCCATGCGTGCAACCGCGTTTACCGCAACTATGGCCCATGGGCGGGTTTCCGCTGGAGTGAGTTTCTGGTCGGCTCCTCCGCATGATCCGGAAGGAGCCGTGTCGCCGGCCGATCCCGCCCGGATATCCCGGCATTCCGGGCATTCGGCGCAGCCCGCCGTCCCGCCCCGCGAGGCAGGGGCACTTTACCCCCGTAAAAACCATGGCAAAGTGCCCCCGCCTCTCCAGCAAGACCCACGAGACCCGCCTCACTCCCACGGAAACGCACCCATGGCCCATCGTTGTCGTTGGCCTGGACTGCCGCTACCGCATCGATGTCCCATGGATGCGGTGCCGGCAGCATCAATGTCCCATCGTTGTCGTTGGCGGGCGGCCGTGAGCAGCAACCGTGGGCCATCGTTGCTGCTCCGCCCGGACAGTCGCGGCAATCGCCCGGCATGTCGGAGTAGGTGAAGCCGGAACGGACCGAGGCCGGAACCGAGCCGGCTACACGGCCTGTCCCCTGGGCCACACCCGACCGGGCCACCGGGTATTTCGAGCATATGTCGCAATTAACCGCGCTAGCGCCGGAGCCCGCGCAGGTAGCCGGCCGGCGTCTCGATAGCGGGGGCACTCCGGGGTCGTTAAAACGACAGCGAAGTGCCCCCGCGGCGGCAGCGAGACCCGCTCGGCCGCAGCGGACCCGCCACGGCGCTATTTCGCGTTGTGCTCGACGAGCGGCCGCATCTGGCTCATTTCAGCAGCCAGTCCGCGAGCGCCTTGGGTCGCCGAGACGATGACGCCGAACGTGTCGTCATCCGCCCACGCGCACTCGGCCGGGCCGCCGTTGGAGCCAGGTGCGCAAGCGGCCTGACCACCGAGGCGGCCAGCCCCGGTCGTGAAAGAGCCGTGCACCTGGGCCATGAAACCGCCGATAAAACCGCTGGCCGACCCGCCGCCGGTGAGGTTACCGCCGATAAAGACGAAGATCTGCGGGCCGTTAGCAGTACCAGGACCGGTCGCTTGCTCATAGACCGCCGCCAGGACGTTCTTGACCTCCCCGGCCGCCCCGGCCACGACCTTGCCTCGCAGCGCCTGCGCGGTGGCGTTGTCGAGCGTCGGTTCCTTGGCGTAGGCGCCGAGCTGGGCCGGCGCCGCGATTACGTGTGCTTGCCCCGGCGCGAAGGACAGGAACGCGATTACCGCTATGACGACGACAACCAGGCCGCCCGCCAGGATCATGATCCAGCGCGGCAGCTGCACCACCGGGCGCATGATCCGTCCGGCCAGCTGTTCAACCGGGCGAGCCCTCTGCGACCGCCGGCCAGCGCTCGACCGCCGCCGATTCGGCGCTGGCTTGGGCCGGTCAGTGATGCCGGGCCGGTCGTCAGGCCGCGATCTGACCGAGTCCCGCCGGTCAGGCGCCGACGGTCGCGCGGCCCCGGCCCGGCCAGGTTCCGACTTCGATGACCCGTCTGCCGGCGGCTCGGCTCTCGGCGGCGCGGACCTCGACGGCCAAGTCTCCTCAGGCAGCGCCCTCGGCGCCTCGGACCTCCGGGGCTCGGTCCTGGGCGGCACTGTTCTGGGGGGCACTGTTCTAGGCGCCACTGACCTTGGCGCTACTGACCCTGGCACCACTGATCTTGGCGGCGCTGGCGGCTCGCTGCTAGCCGGCCAGGTCTCGAACGCCACCGACTCAGAGGCGGGCGGCGGCGTGCCGGCGATGCTCGGCGGGGCTACTCGCCGCAACGCCGCCGTGCGCGACTCGTCGAACCCGGCCGGCTTCTCGTTCTGGTCGGCCGACCCGGTCGGGCCGGTCGGGCAGCACCCCAGGATCCTGGTCGGCATCCTGAGGCGCACCCCGACGGCGGCGTCCCGGAGCCGTGCCAGCGTTGTCCGGCGGATAGAGCGGCCTGGCATACTCCGCGGAATCCAGCCAGGGTTCATCCACGCTCACCGGGCCCAAAGCCGGGAAGGCGCTCGCCGAAGGGCTTACCGGCCACACCGTACGTGGATCGCCGTCTTCTCCAGCGGCATAGAGCGGCTCGACGTAATCCTCCTGCCCAGCCGAGCGCCGCCGGCGAGCCCCGCCGACCCCGCCACGGGGTTTCGGCAGCGACTCGGCTTGGCGCGGCCGTTCCCTGCGCGGCAAGCCCTGGTCCGCGACCGGCGCGCTTCCGCCCGGCCCGGTCCTCGGCTGGGCCGATCCAGCCCGGCCAGAGCCGGCGCGGCCCGACCCTGGCTTGTCCGGTCCTGACCCGCCGCCCGCGGACGGCTTAGCCGCCGGTCGGCCCGCCGTGGCCGGCCTGGCCACGGTCGAGCCAGACCCGGCCTGTCCACCTGGACCGCCGGCCCGGCCTTCGCCTAGGTACTTGATCCAGTCGTAATCCTCGTCAGGAGCCTCGGCCCCAGAGCCAGGACCCGACGCCCCCCGACCCTGATTCCGGTCGGCTGACTTCCGGTCTTTGCCCCGCCGGCTTGGCCCGAGCCGACCGGTGTTCCGCTCGCCCGACCGGTCCTCGCCAGGGTCACGAACCGGCGGTGCCCCGGAGTCGGATCCTTCCGAGCCATACAGCTCGTCGACATCCCAGCGATCATCGTCGCCGGAACCATGGCCACCCGGCCAGTGATCCGGCTGCGGCTGCCCGTAGTCGCCCTGCGGCCGGCCTCTGCTCATGCGACGCGATTCCCCTGACGATGACGACTTCCCGGCCCAGCCGGGTGCGGGCGGCACCGTCAACTGAGTCCGTCAGCTATGACAGTGCCGAGTTTTTACATCATGCGGCATGTTCGGCACCGCCGCTACAAGATCGGGCTGGCTGGCAGGCCAGGGCGATAGGCGGGGAAACGCTCTTGCGGTCCGGCTTCCGATGGATGCACGATCTGTTGCATGGCCCGCCAATTGAGGAGCTAGCCATGCTAGAGGGTGTCTCCGTACCAGTTGCCGGTCCTTCGGTGATCTTTCCTCGCGGCTATCTTTGGCTGGCACCGCTCTGGAGCGCCGTCGCGCTCGGGTATATCGCGCTGAGCCACTGGCCGATCTGGTTCAGGGCAGATCTCACCGCGGCTCTCCTGATCGGGCTGATCATGCTGGTGGTCACCATCGCCAGCCTGAGGTTCCGCGCGTTCTCCGCCGACCGGGACGGGATAAGGCTCGGCCTGGCCTCCTCGACCAAGCGCCGGGGGCGCAAGCGCCGCACCGTCAGGTACCTGCCCTGGCAGCAGCTTGAGCGGGTCAGGATCGCCCGGCGGCCTGGCGGCGTCCGCCTCGAGTTCGTGCTCGGCCAGAACGCGACCCTCGCCGTCCGCGGCTACCAGCCGCACCCGATCCTGGCCGGGATCAACCGGATCCTGCTTCTGCTCGTGCCCTTCTGGTATCTCACCAGGCCTACGGGCCTGACGAGCCCGCTTGAGCACCCGTCCCGGTACCGGGTCATCCTGCGGGACACCACGGTCGACGAGATGCGGCACTGCCTGCGGGACCTCGCTCCGCCTGAAGTGACGATCGCTGTGCTTGTCCGCCGGCGCACCTCCGTATCATCGGCATCAGCGAGGGCGGCGCTACCCGACTAAGCACCGTAAGACAGCCCGCCTGCGGCCTCGAGCCGTAGGCTGCTTTTTGGCGGAAGATGATCTTGAAGGGGCGGGAACCCGATGGCACATGAAGTATCAGGCGTGATCGCGCGGAGCAAGGGCGCTCCGGTCGAGCTGACCACGATCGTCGTTCCCGACCCAGGACCGGGCGAGGCGCTGGTCAAGGTGCAGGCGTGCGGCGTCTGCCACACCGACCTGCACTACCGCGAGGGCGGCATCGGCGAGGACTTTCCTTACCTGCTCGGGCACGAGGCCGCCGGCGTGGTCGAGGCTGTCGGCGACGACGTCACCGGGCTTGAGCCGGGCGACTTCGTGATCCTGAACTGGCGGGCGGTCTGCGGCCAGTGCCGGGCGTGCCGGCGCGGGCGCCCCTGGTACTGCTTCAACACCCACAACGCCAAGCAGAAGATGACGCTGACCGACGGTACCGTGCTGTCCCCGGCGCTCGGCATCGGCGCCTTCGCCGAGAAGACCCTGGTCGCGGCCGGGCAGTGCACGAAGGTGAATCCCGAGGTAAAGCCGGAGGTGGCGGGGCTGCTCGGGTGCGGGGTGATGGCCGGCCTTGGCGCGGCGCTGAACACCGGCGAGGTCGGACGGGGCGACTCGGTAGCCGTGATCGGCTGCGGCGGCGTCGGCTGCGCCGCGATCCTCGGCGCCAGGCTCGCGGGCGCCCGCAAGATCATCGGCGTCGACATCGACGACCGCAAGCTCGAATGGGCCCGCCAGCTCGGCGCGACCGACACCGTTAACTCGACCAAGACTGACCCGGTTGAGGCCATCCAGTCGCTCACCGAGGGCAACGGAGCCGACGTGGTGATCGAGGCCGTGGGGCGGCCGGAAACCTACAAGCAGGCGTTCTACGGCCGTGACCTCGCCGGCACCGTGGTACTCGTCGGCGTGCCGACCCCGGAAATGACGCTTGAGCTGCCGCTGCTCGACGTGTTCGGCCGGGGCGGGCGGCTCAAGTCGTCCTGGTACGGCGACTGCCTGCCCGACCGCGACTTCCCGATGCTGACCGACCTGCACCTGCAAGGACGGCTGCCGCTGGACAAATTCGTGTCTGAGACGATCGGCATCAACGACGTGGAAGCGGCGTTCGCGAAGATGCAGCGCGGCGAGGTCCTCCGCAGCGTCGTCGTCTTCTGAGACCGTTGAACGAGGTCAGCCGGATCGCGATGTGGTCGGGGCCGCGCACCCTGTCCACCGCGCTGATGTACTCGTTCGGTAACCGCCTCGACACCGTGGTCACCGACGAGCCGTTGTACGGGTATTACCTGGCGGCGACGGGACTCGAGCATCCTGGCCGGGACGAGATCATCGCTTCGATGCCGGGCCGGTGGGACGAGGTGGTGCGGCAGCTCGCCTGCGGCGAGCTGCCGCCAGGCAAGACCGTGTTCTACCAGAAGCACATGGCCCACCACCTGCTCCCTGAGATCGACCGCGACGCGCTCGGCGACTTGCGGCACGCGTTCCTGATCAGGGACCCGAGAAAGCTGCTCGCTTCCTACGCGAAGGTGCGGGACACGCCGACGCTCGCCGATCTTGGGCTTGAGCAGCAGGTGGAGATCTTCCGCCGGTACGGCGGTCCGGTCATTGATGCGGCCGACATCGCGGCGCGGCCTCAGCTGGCCCTGCCGATCCTGTGCGACGCGCTCGGCCTTCCTTTCGACGAGGCGATGCTGACTTGGCCGGCCGGGCCTCGGGAGTTCGACGGACCTTGGGCGCCCTACTGGTACTCCAGCGTGTGGACGTCCACCGAGTTCGCCGCTCGGGGCGAGGTGACAAATGAGCCGGCCGACCTGCACGGTGACCTGAGGGATCTCGCCGACCGCGGCCAGGATTTCTACGACGAACTAGCCGGACACCGCCTGATTGTCCCCGGCTGGCCCGCGGAGACCGCGCCAGGCGGGACCTAGCGCTTCAGGCTTGCGCGCAGCGCCAGGATGCGCTCGACGGCTGCCTTGAACTTGGCCTGGTTCAGCGATTTGTGCGTGTAGTCGTACGCCAGCGAATTCATCGCCTGCTGGCCTTCGCTCGGCGCTCCCTGCGCGCACAGGAGCAGGTCCATTCCGGCCCTCGCGGCCAGCGTGGCCCGCTTCGTGATCCCGCCGAACGGGTTGAGCGCACCCGCTTCGAGCGCGTCGGTGATCGTCACGCCGCCGAACTTGAGTCTGGTGCGGAGCTCGCTCTGGACGATCTTGGACGACAGCCCGGCCGGGTTCTTCCCGTCGAGCGCCGGGTAGATCGCCCACGACACCATGACCAGCTTGACCTTGGCGGCGATCGCCGACTTGTAAGGCAGTTCGTCGACGTTGCGGATCTGCTTGAGGGGCACGTTCAGCGTCACCGGGCGCATGTCGGTGTCCTGGTTGGTCGTGGCCGCGCCGAGCCCTGGGAAATGCTTGACGGTCGCCGCGACGCCCTGCGACTGCTCCGCCTTGGCGAACAAGGTGCCTAGCTTGGCGACCTTGCCGGCGTTGCTGCTGAAAGACCGGCCGAATTCGTCGATGAAGTTGCCAGCCTGCCGGTACACGTCGAGCACCGGCGCCAGGTTGACGTTCATGCCCGCGCTGCGCATGTTCTGGGCGCCGAGCTTGCCTTCCGTGGTCGCGGTCGCTCCTGGGTTCGCGGCCAGGCCGATCTGCTTCGCGGAAAGGACGGGCTGACCAGGCAGCCGCCGCACCTGGCCGCCTTCCTGATCGGTCATCAGAAGCAACGGGAGACGCACAGGATCGGACGGCGCCCTCGCGGCCTGTTGCAGCTGGGCGGACACCGCGGCCATCTGGGAGATCGAGGAAACGTTGTCGCTGAAGAAGATGACGCCGGCCACGTCGCCGGCCTTGATCAGGCTGATCAGCTGGGCCGGCGGGGTAAGGCCGGCATAGCTGTAAATGACGCGCTGCCCGGCGAGCTGGGTCGCGTTCAGCTTCGGCAGGGTCTTCTCCGCGGTCAGCAGTCCCGACGCGCTCGGCGAGGTCGCACCGGGCGCGAGGCCGAGAGCCGGTGGGACGGCCCCGGCGGGCAAGGCTGAGCCAGACGAGCCAGTCGGGGCTCCAGAGTGCGGCGTAGATCCGGCCGGGCCGGTCGACCTCGTCGTCGGCCGGGCGCCTGAGCCCGCCGCGCTGGTGCGCACGGGCGTTGTGCGCGGCCACCACGCGACGTTCGCCGCGACCACGATCGCGACGACCGCCACGATCAGGCTGATGAGGATGATCGTCAGGTTCCTGCCGTTGCCGAAAACCGGTCCGCTCCTTCGCCCTCTGTACTGCGCGCGGCCCGCGCCACCGGCCGCGTGGCGGCCCCCAACAGCCCGAGGTGCTCGAAGAGCCCGGTTACTTTCCATGCCGCCATGCTACGAATAGTTAGCGCTCAGCGCACGATTACGGAATCCCTCGGCATGGCGACGACCGGATCTACCTGCGCGTTGACCGGCATATTCGCCCCATCGCCGGTAGCGGGCAGCTACCGTCGATTTCACATTCGGCTGACCGCGCCTCGCCGCATCGATACGCTGCGTAGGCGACAGATCACAATTGCGCGCCGGCCAATCCGGAAGCCGAGACGCGATAGAGAACTGCCTGGAGGACGAAATGGTTCAGCGCGATACCCCCTGGCCGGCCGGCACCCCGTGCTGGGTCGATCTCGGCACCGATGACGTGGCCAGGGCCAGGGTCTTTTACGAGACGCTCTTCGGCTGGGACACCCAGGTGGGGCCGCCGGAGTCCGGCGGTTACGTGATGTGCGAGATCGACGGGCGCCCGGTCGCCGGCCTTGGCCCGAAGATGGGCCCGCCGAGGCTCCCTCCGCGTGGACTACGTACCTGGCCTCCGATGACGCCGATGCGACCGCGGCCGGCATCAGGTCGGCGGGCGGGCAGGTGATCGCCGAGCCATTTGACGTGATGGACGTCGGCCGGATGAGCGTGGCCGCCGATCCCGGCGGTGCGGTCTTCGGAATCTGGCAGCCGCGGCTGCACACCGGCATGAGGCTCGCGAATGAGCCGGGCTCAGTGTGCTGGAACGAGAACATGAGCAGGGACTTCGACGCCAATAAGTCCTTTTACCAAGCCGTTTTCGGCTACGACTACGACGATATGAGCAGCGAAGGCTTCCGCTACGCCTCTTTCAAGACCAGCGGCGACCCCATGGGCGGAATTGGCGATCTCGGCGACCTGGCCCCGGCCGAGACCCCGGCGCACTGGCGCACGTACTTCGGCGTTGGCGACACCAACGAGACCGTGGAGACCGTCACGAAACTCGGCGGAGCTGTTATCGCCCCGGCGTGGGACACCCCTTACGGGCGAATGGCGATCCTCAGCGACGATCAGGGCGCCGTCTTCGCGGTGATGTCCGTTGCTCCGGAGGCCGAGGAGGCCGAAGGGAGCGGCTGAGACGCGGGCTGGAACTCGGCGGCTACTCGCTCGGCGGTCCGTCGCGCCCGCGCGCCGGAACTCAGCAGCCCGAGCACGAGCACGGCGAGCCCGCAGCCGGCGATCACCCACCAGCCCACGTGACTGGCCGTCGCGAACCCGGTGCGCAAGCTCGCCGCCCCGAGCGCGGACTCGACGACCGAGCCGACGACGGCCACGCCGAGCGAGGACCCCACCTGCCTGCTCGTCGACGCCACGGCGGCCGCCACGCCGGCCTGAGCTTGCGGCATGCCTGACATCGCGGTATTCGTGATCGGAGCGTTGACCAGGCCGAAGCCGAGGCCGAACAGCAGGTAGCTGATCACCAGGTCAACCGTGGCCGTCCCGGCGGTCAGCCTGGTCAAGGTGATCGCGCTGACCGTGATCGCGACTCCGGCGCCGAGCAAGGGCAGGCGCGGGCCGCGGCTGCCGACGATCCGGCCGGACAGCGGGCTGCAGATCGCCGTCGCCGTCGCCATCGGCAGCATGTAAAGCCCGGCGTGCAGGGCGGAAAGGCCGCGCACGTCCTGGAGGTACAAGGTGCTGAGCAGCAGGAACCCGCCAAGCGCGGCGAAGGCCGATACCGCGATCAGCGTCGCGCCTGAGAACGGCGCACTGCGGAAGAACCTGGTGTCGAGCAACGGTTCCTCCCGCCGCCGCTCATAGAACACGAACCCGGCCGCCGCCAGGATCGCTGCCGCGAAGCACCCGAAGATCAGCGGGGAGGTCCAGCCCCGCCCTGGCCCCTCGATGATCCCGTACACCAGCGTGCCGAGCGTGACCACGATGAGCAGCTGCCCGACCGGGTCGAACCGCCGCGCCCTCGGTGCCTTAGATTCAGGCACGAACAACGCGGTCAGCACGATGGCAGCGACCCCGACGGGGATATTCACCCAGAAGATGCTCTGCCAGCCCACCGAGGTGACCAGCACTCCGCCTACGACCGGGCCGAGCGCCATGCTGAGGCCGACGACGCCGCCCCAGATCCCGATGGCCCGCGCCCGCTCGGTCCGTTCCGTGAACGTATTGGTGATGATCGACATGGCGACCGGATTGAGCATCGACCCGCCGACCGCCTGGATCATGCGGAAGACGACTAGCGCCCCCAGGCTCGGGGCCAGGCTGCACAGCAGCGACCCGAGCGTGAACAGGCCGAGCCCGATCTGAAACGTGCGCCGACGGCCAACCCGGTCGGCGGTAGAACCTGACAGCATCAGCAAGCTGGCCAGGACCAGCGAGTACGCGGCGACCACCCACTGCAGACCGGACACGCTAGCGTGCAGGTCCCGCTGGATCGAGGGAAGCGCGACGTTGACGACCGTGACATCGAGCCCCACGATGAACAGGCTCATGCAGCAGATCGCGAGTACGAGCATCCGACGTGACCGGCTCAGCTCGCTGACACTCACTAACTCAGTATCCCCTCGTACGGGGACTAGCCCAGGACTAGCCCATGTCCCGCCGCCGCAACCCGGCCAGCCCCGCGCCGGCCAGCACGAGCGCGACCAGGCAGAGCAACAGCACCGGCGCCGCGGACACCGTGCCGCCTGGGAGCTTCGGCGTGTGCGCGAACGGCGACACGTCGAGCACCCAGCGCGATGCCCGCAGCAAAGGCCCGAGCAGCAGCATGAGCACAAACAACCCGAACACCGTCCAGCTTCCCGAAACGCTCCGCGAAGGGGCCAGTCCGAACAAAGCCACCGCGACCCCGCCGAGTACCAGGGCAGCAGGCGCCAGCACCAGCCCGGCGGCGACTAGCGGCCAGAAGCCGGCCCCGGCCCCGCCCGCGTCGCCAAGGGCAACCCCGACCCCGGCCAGCACCGTGATCGCGACCGTGCCGAGAGCCGCGATCGCCACATGACCAAGCGCCCACGGCAGCCGCCCGGCCCCGGTCGCCAGCACCGGCTCGGCGAGCCCGTCGGTCTCCTGCGAGCGCAGCCGCAGTACCGCCGAGATCGCGTAAGCGCCGACAATGATCCCGGTGAACCCGAGTATCGCCGCGAGGTAGACCTCGCTCAGGTTCCCGTGCGCGCTGCCGTAGTCCCGCACGGCCTTCCTGGCGGCCGCGCCCGTGAGCAGCCCGGCGACGCCTTTCGCCGACGAGCCGATCAGCAGCCCGTAGATCAGCACCCCGGCCATCCAGGCGTACAGCGTCCCGCTCTGAAGCCGCCAGGCGAGCGCCAGCGGGCTGGAAAGCCAGGGTGCGGCCTGCCCTGGCCCCGGCCGCTGCGGCAGCAGCCCGGCACCGTAGTCCCGCCGCGCCGCAAGCACTCCCCCAGTGATCACCAGCGCGACCGCCAGCGCCGCGCCCAGCACGACCACCCAGGGCCTGGCGCCGCCGAAGGCCCGGTCAAGCCCAGCCCACCCGATTGGCGACAGCAAGCTCAGCCACCGGGGACCTGACGCGCCCGCCGAATCCCCCACCGCGCGCAGCAGGAACGCCACGGCCAGCGTCCCGATCGCCAGTCCCCGAGCGGCCCGAGCCGAGGCCGAGAGCTGAGCGGTCACCGCCGCGACCCCGGTGAACGCGAGGCCGCACGAGGTGATCCCGGCCGCCATGGTTACCGACCCGCCCGCCGGAAGCCCGAGCGCTATCGCCACGACGGCCATGACGGCCCCGATGACCACATTCGCCGCCACGGCGACGAGCACGCCAGCCGCCAGCGCGGCGTGCCGCCCGACGGCGGCGGCCCCGACCAGCTCGAGCCGCCCGCTCTCCTCATCGGCCCTGGTGTGCCTGATCACGATGAAGATGCTGAACAACCCGCTGATGACGCCGAGCACGGCGGACACCCGCCAGGCGGTCAGCGACCCGATCGAGTCCCCGTACAGCGGCCCGTAGAGCGCAAGGAACGCCGAATTGTGCCCGGCCTGGGCGGCCACGCCGGCCCGGCTCGCCTGCGTCTTGTAAAGCCCGCGGAACCCGATCACGGACGCCGCGATGAACGCCGCGAACACATAGAGCCAGACGGCGAGCATGATCCGGTCCCGCCGCAGCGCCAGCCTGGCCAGCGCCCCGGTCCCGGTCAGCGTTGTCATGACGGTACTTCCGCGGGCTCGGTGTACTGGCTGAGGAACAGTTCCTCAAGCGTCGGCGGCTGGCTGGTCAGGCTCCGCACCCCGGCGGCGGTCAGCACCCCGAGCAGCCCGGTCAGCTTGTCGGAATCGACCTCGCACCGCACCCGGTTGCCTTCGACGTCCAGGTCGTACAGGCCGGGAAGCTGATCGAGGCCTTGCGGCGGCCCGTCAAGCTCGGCGGAGACGGAGGTCCTGGTCAGGTGACGGAGGTCGCTCAGGCTGCCCGACTCGACGGTTTTGCCCGCCCTGATGATCGTGACCCGGTCGCACAGCGCCTCGACCTCGGAAAGGATGTGGCTGGAGAGCAAGACGGTACGCCCGCGCCCGCGTTCCTCCTCGACGCAGGACCTGAACACCGCCTCCATCAGCGGGTCAAGCCCTGAGGTCGGCTCGTCGAGCAGGAGCAACTCGACGTCGGAGGCCAGCGCAGCGATCAGGGCGACCTTCTGCCGGTTGCCCTTGGAGTACGCGACTGCCCGTTTCGTCGGGTCGAGCTCGAATCGCTCGATCAGGCTGGTCCGGCGGCCGGCGTCAAGGCCGCCCCGCAGCCGCCCGAGCAGGTCGATCACCTGCCCGCCAGTGAAGTTCGGCCACAAGCTGACGTCGCCAGGCACATAGGCGAGCCGCCGGTGCAACTCCGTCGCCTGCGCCCAGGGATCGCCGCCGAGCATCCGCGCAGACCCGCCATCCGCCCGCAGCAGCCCGAGCAGGATCCTGATCGTCGTCGTCTTCCCTGCCCCGTTCGGCCCGAGGAACCCGTGCACCTCGCCAGTGGCCACGCTCAGGTCAAGCCCGTCAAGCGCGGTGGTCCGGCCGAAGGCCTTGCGCAGGCCCAGGGTTTCGATTGCCGCAGTCATGCCCGGAGACTACACTAGATTCAGAAAATCATGAAAGTCATAAATCCTAGATTCTTCCAAATAGCACCGCCGGCTCTAGACTGCCGCAAACTGCGGCGTACCACGCAAAGGAGGCTCGGTGTCCGACGAGTCCTACCTGGGCGGCCGTAACCGCGACCAGGTGCTCAGCTTCATCGAGCGCTTCGCGTCCGTGCAGATTGACTCCGGCGTCCCCAGGATGCCTGCCCGCGTCTTCGCCGCTCTGCTCGCGACCGACTCGGCGAGGCTGTCGGCCGCCGAGCTGGCCGACCTGCTGCAGGCGAGCCCGGCGGCGATCTCGGGCGCGGTGCGGTACCTGACCAGCGTCGGCATGGCGTACCGCGAAGGCGAGCCTGGTTCGCGGCGGCACCACTACCGGGTGCCTGACAACGTCTGGGACGAGCTCATGAGGTTCAGGGACCGGGTGCTTGAACGCTGGGCGGCGATCTTCAGGGAAGGCACAGAGATCTTGGGCGCCGATACGCCCGCCGGGATGAGAATGGCCGACTCTGTAGACTACTTCGAGTTCGTAAGCAGCGAGTTGCCCGCGGTTACCGCCCGATGGCAGGAGCGCAAGGCCTTGATCAGCCAGCAGGAAGCCCCGAAGCGGGGCTTAGCCTGGCCGGAGCGCTCTCCGGGCGTCGGTAGTTTGTTATCAAGCCAATTGAGGAGGCTGTGAAGGTGTCGCGCGATCCAGGAGACCTCTATCAGCTGACCCAAGCGGGCAAGGAGCTCGAATCCGACCTGGTCATGCTCTACTACCTGGACGGTTTCATCGACGCAGGCGCCGCCGGACGGCAGCTGGCCTCCCACCTGCTCACCACGTTCGAGCACACCGAGATCGCCAGGTTCGACGTCGACTCCCTGATCGACTACCGGTCCCGCCGCCCGGCTATGTTCTTCGTCAAGGACCACTGGGAGAGCGTCGAGGTCCCCGAGATCGTCGTGCACCTGCTCAGGGACGCGACCGGGACGCCGTTCCTGCTGCTCGACGGGCTTGAGCCTGACCGCGAGTGGGAGATGTTCACCAAGGCCGTGCTCGAGCTCTCGGCCACGCTGAAGGTCCGCCTCGTCGCCAGCTTCCACGGCATCCCGATGGGCGTGCCGCACACCAGGCCGCTCGGCGTGACCGGGCACGCCACGTCTCCCGAACTGGTCGACGGCTACCAGCCTCTCGTCGACCGGCTCCAGGTACCTGGCAGCGCCATGGCGCTGATCGAACTGCGCATGGGCGAGGCCAGCCGCCCCGCCGTCGGATTCGCCGTCCACGTGCCGCACTACCTGGCCCACGCCTCCTACCCGACCGCCGCCGTCGCCCTGCTCGCAGCGATCGAGCGGGCAACCGGCCTTGACCTCCCTTCTGAAGCGCTGAGCGAAGCCGCCGAAATCACCGACGCCGAGATCGCCAGGCAAGTGGCAGGCTCGGACGAGGTCACCGAGGTAGTGAAGTCGCTTGAGGAGCAATACGACGCCTTCAACGCCGGCCGCCAGGACCTACTCGCCGATCAGGCGGAAAACATGCCCACCGCCGACGAGCTAGGCGCCCAGTTCGAGCGCTTCCTAGCCGAGCAATACGGCAAAGACAACCCAGAACCCTAACCACCCCCGCCCGCGCACCTGGCCCAGCCCCCGGCAGCCCGCCCCGCGCACCCCATGCACGCAGCCGGCGCAGCCCGCCCGGCACCCCACGTCCGCAGCCGGCGCAGCCCGGCCCGGCCCGGTGCCCCACGTCCGCAGCCGGCGCGGCCCGCCCGGTGCTGCCACATGTCGCATCCCGGCTTTCCGGACATTTACCGCATCTGGCCGAGGCCGACCGCATTGATGTCCCAGCGTTGCGGTTCCGGACGGGCGGTCAACGACAACGATGACCCCGCGTTGCTGTTGGGACCGCATCGCTGGGACATCAATGCGGTAGCGGCAAGCCGCCGCAACGACAACGGTGGGCCATGGATGCGTTTCCGCTGAAGCGAAGCGGGCGCCGGACGGTCTTGCCCGAGCGCCGGGGGCACTTTGGGGCGGTTATCACGGCAAAGTGCCCCCGGTGTCCAGGGCTGGGATGGCGGCTGCCCTGGATGTCAGGAAATGCCGGGAATGGCGGAGGAGGCTGAGGCCGGGAAGGCTGGAGGACCAGTCCCGCCCGGGCCACGCCGAGGAATTGACCAGAACTCACTCCAGCGGAAAAGCACCCGTGGGCCAAGGATGCATTTCTCTTGGTGTGAGCATGCGGCGGGGCTAAGGGGTCGGGATCCCGGCAACAGTAATGCGGGGTTTACTGTTGCCGGGCAACAGTAATGCGGGCTTTACTGTTGCGCCCGGTCGGCCGGGCGCGGCCGCGTCCCCGGTTGTCCCGCCTGTGATCTCGCTCACGGTACCGGCGTGGTTACGCGCTGGCACTACCCGCCCGCACACCCATGGGCCACCGAAGCGGTTGCCACTCGGGCAAACCGATACCGCCTCCCGGCTCATGATGGCTCTAGCGGCTCCCGTGCCCCCTTCAAAACTCTCCAGACACTCCGGAACCACGAGCATCTACACGCAGCGGATGCCCCTCATCGGTGGCCAAAGTTGATCAACATCAATGAGCGGTTTGGTGTTCGAATTCGATACCCAAACACCACATTGATGTTGTCGCCTCTGCGGTCCTGGTCGGTTCTCGGCCCAGGGCCGTCACTCGGCGCAGTTTTATGAGCACTCGCCGCAACGTCCAGGTTCGTCTGGTCGTCCTCCGTCCACCGCCACCGCATTCCTGGGCCAGCGTCGTCAGCGCACCCCCGCCTCGAACAAGATCGGCGGGCATCGATTCTGCCGCTCGCAGTCCCGGTCATACCCCGGCCGGGTGGGCCGGCCAAAAGTTGACCGGGATTTGGCTCGCGCCGGCGGTCGGCTTCAGGCGGCGTCGGGCATCATCGTGGCACCGGCTCGGCGGTGGACCGCACGGGGCAGCCGCTGGCCGGGCCACATGTACGGGGGTCATGTGGCCACGGGAAACAGGGCGGCGATCGGGGTGATCCGCGGACCGCGACGCTCCGCTGGATCTGCCGCAGTGCTGCGGCGCCGCCGCCCTGTTTCCCGGTTCCTCTCCAGCGACCCGGGCGGCCGAAAATCGCTTGCCTGGATGTGTCAGATTTGTTCGCGTGGAGGACTACGCAACGATCAACATGGCCAACTGGGATGAGCGCGCGCCCGCGCACGCGGCTTCGCCTGACTATCACGTCGCCGACTTCATCGCTGACCCAGAGTTCCTGAGCAAGGTGGTGCGGTTCGACCGGCCCGGGCTCGGCGACCTCTCAGGGCTTCGCGGCGTGCACTTGCAGTGCCACATCGGCACGGACACGATCTCGCTGGCCAGGCTCGGGGCGTCGATGACGGGGCTCGACTTCTCCGGTCCGGCTGTCCGGCAGGCCCGTGACCTGGCGGCCAAGACCGGCGCGGACGCCGAGTTCGTCGAGTCAGAGGTGTACGCGGCGGCCGACGTGCTCGGCCGGGGGAACTTCGACCTCGTGTACACCGGGATCGGCGCGCTCTGCTGGCTGCCGAGCGTGAGCCGGTGGGCCGAGGTCGTCGGCGCGCTGCTGCGTCCAGGCGGGCGCCTGTACATCAGGGAAGGGCATCCGATGCTCTGGACCATGCAGGACGGCAGGGACGACGATCTCCTGGTGGTCAGCTACCCCTACTTCGAGATCGCAGAACCGCTCATCATTGACGAGGGCGGAACTTACGTCGAGACCGACGTGGAGTTCACCGCTACGGTGACGCACGAGTGGAATCACGGCCTAGGCGAGATCGTGACCGCCCTGCTTGACGCCGGGCTGACGATTACCGAGCTGACCGAGCACGACAGCGTGCCGTGGAACGCGCTTCCCGGTCTCATGGAGCGGGACGAGCACGAGGAGTGGCGGCTGATCAGCCACCCCGAGCGGCTCGCCGCCAGCTACACGATTCAGGCAGTAAAGAAGGCCTGATCAGTGCCCCGCTCTGGCCGTTACCGAGCGGACGAGCAGGGCGCTGTGCCGGTGCCAGGCTATGGACCTGAAGCCGGCGACCGCGAGCATTCTCGTGGCCTGCAGCGGCGTCCTTGACCGATCGCGCTGACCCAGCCAGGTCGCGGGCAGCATAGCCAGCGAGAACAGGTCGGTGAGCACCAGCAAACCGCCAGCCTCAAGCACCCGGCAGCACTCGGTCAGCCCGTTCGCCTGGTCACCCCAGCGGCCGAAGGAAAGCGCGCTGATCACGAGGTCAAAGCTCGAGTCCTCGAACGGCAGCCGCTCGGCGACCCCCTGGAAATAGCTCAGCCGAGGCCCGGTACTGCTCCCCCGGCCGCTGCGGCCACGGCGCCTCGCGGTCTGGATCTCGGCCGCCGTCTCGTCAATGCCGGTGAGCTCCTGGGCAGCGGGAAACCGTCCGGCGAGTTCACGCAGGAGAGCTCCGCTGCCGCAGCCGACATCAAGTATCCGTCGCGGCGCCGGAGCGAACGCGAGCGCGAGGTCGACCGACCGCTTCATCGCGTCGCGGTTCGCCTTGACATCACGGTGACTGGGCACCATCTGATCCTCACCCGCGGCCTTAGTCATGACAACCTTATTGTCCCGGCCCGGAGCGATGACACCCTCGCGACCCGCGGTGAGAGCGACCGGCCTGTTCACGATGTCGGAGTGCTGCGCTAGGCTCGCTTGCTTGCCGGCAAAACCGGCAGGTCACGGGCGAGTCGGAGCAGATGGGCAGCGAATTGGCGAGGCGGGAACGTGGCCAGGGGGCAGCGCCGCGCAGGCCGAAACTCCCGATCGAGATCAGGACGCTGCTGATCTTCGTGAGCGCACTCGTGTTCACTGACACGGCCTTCTACACCGCCCTGACCCCGCTGGTGCCGCACTATGTGCACAGTGCCTCGCTGACCAAGACCGGCGTGGGCATCCTGGTCGCCGCCTATCCGCTCGGCACGCTCGCCGGAGCCTTGCCAGGCGGCGTGCTGGTCGCCAGGTTCGGCGCCAGGAGCGCGGTAGTATTCGGCCTGATCTTGATGAGCGTCTCCACGCTGGTATTCGGCTGGTCAACGACCGCGGTCGTGCTTGACTCGGCGCGGTTCGTCCAGGGCCTCGGCGGCGCGTGCACGTGGGCGGCGGGCATGGCCTGGCTGGCCAGCCTCGCGCCTGACGATCGCCGGGGTGAGGTACTCGGGACCGCTCTCGGCGCGGCGGTCGGCGGCGCCTTGTTCGGCCCCGTGGTCGGCGCGATCGCTGACCAGATCGGCACCGGGCCCGCTTTCTCGGCCGCCGCCGTCTTCGGCGCCTTCCTGATGGCGACCAACTTCGCGATGAAGGCGCCGGCTAAGTCAGAGCCGCAGGGCCTGTCGGCGGCCTTCGCCGCGATGAAGGACCGCGGGGTGGCGGTGGGGCTCTGGCTGACCGCGGTGGCCGGGATCGCGTTCGGCGTGATCGACGTGCTCGCGCCGCTGCGGCTGAACCAACTCGGGGCTTCCGCCCTGCTGATCAGCGTGACGTTCCTGGCCTCAGCGGCCTTCGAGGCCGGCCTTTCGCCGCTGACCGGGCGGCTGGCCGACCGGCGCGGGCCGTACCTTCCCTTGCGGCTGTCCCTTCTGGCCGGGGTAGTGGTCAGCTTGCTGGCCTCGGTGGTAAGTCCGCTCTGGGTGCTCATGGCGCTTCTCATCGTGGGCATGCCCGCGTTCGGTACCCTGTTCGCCCCGTCGAGCGCACTGCTCGCGAATTCGGCCGAGAAGCTGCAACTGCACCAGGGACTTGCCTTCGGCCTCGGCAACCTGGCCTGGGCGGCCGGGCAGACGATCGCGGCGGCCGGCAGCGGCGCCATCGCGGAGGCCACCAATGACTTCGTGCCGTACGCTCTACTAGCCTTTACCTGTTTTGCGACGTTCCTTATGCTGCGCGGCCATAAAGCACGGGAGGTCTGATGCTGTTCCCGACTTCGCTGGTCGGAAGTTATCCGCAGCCGGACTGGCTGATTGACAGGGAGAAGCTGGCCGGCCGGTTCCCGCCCAGGGTCAGGGCGAAAGAGCTATGGCGGGTCGCTCCCGAGTATTTGGCGGAAGCGCAGGCGGACGCGACCAGGCTGGCGATCGCCGACCAGGAACAGGCCGGTCTTGACATCCTCACTGACGGCGAGATCAGCAGGGAAAGCTACTCCAACGCCTTCGCGACCGCCCTCGACGGGGTGGACATCGATAACCCCGGCACGGCCCTTGACCGGAGCGGCCACCCCAACCCGGTGCCGCGCATCACCGGCCCGATCAGCCGCCGGGAGCCGGTCGGTGTCGCCGCGCTGAAGTTCCTCCGCGCGCACGCCGCGCCGGGCAAGGTCATCAAGGTCACGGTCCCTGGACCGTTCACGATGGCACAGCAGGCGCAGAACGATTACTATCCCTCGATCGAGGACGCCGCCTACGCGTACGCGCACGCGGTGCACGAAGAGGTCGCCGACCTGTTCGCGGCCGGGGCTGACGTCGTGCAGCTCGACGAGCCTTACCTCCAGGCCAGGCCGGATGCGGCCCGCCAGTTCGGGGTCGGGGTGATCAACACGGCGCTCGCCGCGATCGGCGGTACCACCGCGGTGCACCTGTGCTTCGGCTACGCGGCGATCATCCATGAACGGCCGAGCGGCTACTCGTTCCTGCCCGAACTGGCCGACTGCATCGCGGACCAGATCTCGATCGAGACAGCGCAGTCCGGGCTGGACTGCTCGGTGCTTGCCAGCCTTGCCGAGGCAGGCAAGACGGTGATCCTCGGCGTGCTTAACCTGGGCGACCCCGCCGTCGAAGAGCCGGAGCTTGTCGCCGCGCGCGTCCGCAGGGCGCTGCCCTACGTGCCGGCCGAGCGGCTGATCCTCGCCCCCGATTGCGGCATGAAGTACCTCCCGAGGGACTCAGCGGCGGGCAAGCTCAGGTCCCTGACGGCGGCCGCCGCGCAGCTTCGCAAAGGCTAGTTCTCCTTTCTTGCAACGTACCGGGGCGCCGCGCTGTCATATAGGCGGATACAGCAAGACGTTGGCCCTCAGGAGATGACGAAATGTTCAAGCTAGCCGCTGCCCTGGTCATTGGCTCGCTGGCGCTCGCGGGATGCGGGGTGGCCACGGCGAGCGCCAGCGGTACGCACACGACCTCACAAACGACCACGAGCCATTCCGGCAGCCCGGCCTCTTCAAGCTTCGCCGTTCAGTCGATGACCTTTGTCTCCGACCAGCAAGGATTCGCGCTCGGGACAGCGGCATGCGGCTCGCACCGCTGCGAGGCCCTACTCGGCACGACTAACGGCGGCGGCAAATGGCGGACGCTCACCGCTCCGGTCAAGAACGCGGCCGGGCCCTTCAACACCTGCCCGACCGGCAAGTCGTGCGTGTCCCAGGTCCGCTTCGCCACCAAGAAGATCGGCTACGCCTTCGATCCTTCCCTGTACCTCACGACCGACGGAGGCACCCACTGGACCAAGCTCACCAGCCCGACTGTCAGCTCGCTTGAGGTTGCCGACGGCAACGGGGTGCGGGTGGCGTACCAGGGCACGGGCTGCGGCGGCTCGCCCTACAAGGTCCAGGCGGCGCCAATCGGCAGCAACAACTGGCGTAACCTCGCCGCGCCGAATATCCACATGATCTGCCCGCCGGTCCTTTACCGCCAGGGCACGCGCCTAGTCCTCGCCGGCTACGGCAACCCGGCCGGCGGAGTGCGCGCAACCGCCGAGCTCGCCCGCTCCACCGACGGCGGCGCCCACTGGATCCCGGTCGGCGACAAGTGCGGCGGCAAGGACGGCTACACCCCGGCGATCGCGATCGCTCCCCCGAACGCCCTCACCGAGCTTTGCCGTCACCAGATGCCGATCAAGAACGCTGACTTCGGTCAGGCCTGGGTCAAGGTCTCATCCAACGACGGCGCCAGCTTCAGCCCCGACCGGCTCATCGCCATGCCAGCCGGCCTGCCAACCAGCAAGACCATCGGCTACCAGATCGCCGAGGCCAGCCCGAGCCGGCTGCTGGTGGTCGCCGGAGGCCAGCACCTCAGCAAGGTCCTGCTCTCCAATAACGGCGGACGCTCCTGGTCAACGACGCTCACCGTGGGCGCGGGCAACGTGCTCCTCGTCGGCTTCGAAGACCAGAACACGGCCAGGGTCGCCGCAGGCAACAGCGTCTGGACCACCCGCGACGGCGGCCAGCACTGGACCCTGAACCACTTCTAGGCCTGACCCGCACAAAGCGGAGACTTCGGGTGTCCGGGGCATCCGAAGTCTCCGCGTTGTTTGGCTGGCAACACCTAGCGGCGCACGAACCGACCCGACTAAGCAACTCGGCAAATCGAGCAAGTAGCGCATCTAACTCAATTTGCCGATTCGCCGCGACAACGGGACAGTACCTCCCGGACAGGCCGCAAAACCGGCAAATCATCCGTACTGATCCAGGCCGGGGACCTCCTGGCTGCCCTGGGCGGCACCGGGCCGGCCGGCGTCACCGGCGAACCGGGCATATCCGCGTGGCGAACCGCAACGATGGGCCACCGATGCTGTCCGGCCGGGGCGGGTAACCGCATCGATGGGCCATCGTTGCTGCGGGAACGACATCCATGGGCCACCGTTGCGGTTGCCCGGCCCGGCTGAGCAGCATCGATGGCCCATCGTTGCTGCTGCGACCCGGGCGGCGGCGAATTGCCCGGTTCACCGGGCCAGAGCCGCAACGATGGGCCATGGGTGTGGCTCTTCCTGATGGAGGCCGGGTCAGCGGCGGGCGGCAGGCCCAGCGATGGCACAACGCGGCGGTTCCGAGCCGGGCGGCAGGCCCAGCGTTCTCCCTCTGCGGGGGTTATAGCACCTGCGGAGGGACAACGCTGGGCCTGCCCGGCAGCCTGAAGATCAACTCCAAGCCAACCGGCCCAGCTCCATCAGGAAGAGCCACACCCATGGGCCATCGTTGCTCCTGACCTCGTCGAGCTACAGCCCGGAACCCCGGCCTGGCAGCGGGGAAGAACCTTGACCCCGGCAACGACCGTGCTTAGCATCAGATTGTGGAACTCAGTTCCGGCATATGGAACTGGGGTCGGAGGGTCAAGAGTGACTAGCCCGAACGGGACGCAGGCCATCGACCGGGCGGCGTTGCTGCTGACGCGGGTCGTGCGCGGCTCCGAACCGGCTAGCTTCACGGAACTGGCGGCCGCGAGCGGGCTGGCCAAGTCGACGACCTCCCGGCTCCTGATGGCGCTCGAACGGCATCAGCTCGTTCGGCGGGACCGGGACGGGCGGTTTTGCCCGGGAGCCTTGTTCGTGAGGTATGCGTGGCAGGGCACGGCGGACGCTGACCTGGTCGCCGTGGCTCAGCCGTACCTCAGCGAGCTCGGCGAGCTGACCGGCGAGACCATTAACCTCGGTATCGTCAGCCTGAGCAGCGCGGCCGTGAATCAGATCGCCCAGGTTAATAGCAGGTACCTCATCGGCGGTACGAACTGGGTCGGTCTTGAGGTGCCGCTGCACTGCTCAGCTTCGGGCAAGGTCCTGCTCGCCTTTGGCGCTACGCCCATTCCGGCTGGCCCCTGCGAGCGCCGCACTGACCGGACCATCATCGCCAGAAGAGACCTTGACACCGAGCTCGCCTCCGTTCGCGAGCAGGGATTCGCCATCACGAACGAAGAGCTCGAGCCCGGCCTCGTCGCAGTCGCCGCGCCGGTGTTCGCCGGCGGCCCCGTAGCGATCGCGGCGATCTCAGTCTCCGGGCCGGCCTCGAGGCTGACTGGCCGCCAGCTCGACGCCGCCGCGGCCGCCTGCGTCAGCATCACCCGCACGTTGTCGGCGACCCTGGCCGGAGCGAACTTAACCGCGAGCTAGCACGGAAGGCAGGCCCGATGGAGACCGAAGAACTGCTCCGCCAGCTTTACGACCTGACCCTGGTCGGTAACAAGCCCGCCGTGCTCGAGCTCACCAACGCCGGGCTGGCCTCCGGGATCGGTCCGGAGACGCTCTTGTTCGAGGCGCTGATTCCCTCGCTTGAGGAAGTCGGCGCCCGGTTCGAGCGCGGAGACTTCTTCGTGCCGGAAATGCTGATCGCCGGGAAGGCGATGGCGGCGGCGCTGGAGATCCTCAGGCCGCTGCTCGCCGAGACCGGCTCGGCCAACCTCGGCACCGTCGTGATGGGCACGGTCAAAGGCGACGTGCACGACATCGGCAAGAACCTGGTCAACATCATGTTCGAGGGCGCCGGCTTCCTGGTCATCGACCTGGGGGTGCAGGTCGCGCCGGAGAAGTTCGTCGACGCGATCATCGAGCACGAGCCCGACATCGTGGGTTTCTCGGCGTTCCTGACCACGACGATGCCCATGTTCAAGGCCAACATCAACGCACTGAACAAGGCGGGCCTGCGGGACAAGGTGCTTGTCATGGTCGGCGGTGCCCCGGTCACGCAGGAGTACGCCGACGTTGTCGGCGCCGACGGGTACGCCGCCGATGCTTCGGCCGCCGTGGTAATGGCCAAGAAGCTGATCGCCGCCCGGCGTGCGGTGACCAGCCCGGCATGACGTCCGCGGAGACCGCCTGGGCGGGCGCCTGCCCGGCCGCGACGCGAGTCGACTTGCTGTTTGCTGCTGGAGAAAAGAACTTTAAAGTCCGGGTCCCGGCCGGGGTAACCATTTTCGACGCGGCCAGCTGGAACGGCATCGCGATCGACTCCACCTGCGGCGGGCACGGAACCTGCAAGAAATGCAAGGTCAAGGTCACGGCCGGGTCCGTGCCCGTCTCCAGCGTGGACCCGCGGGCGTTCTCCGCCGACGAACTGCGCGCAGGCTGGCGGCTGGCCTGCCGGGCCGAGGCGACGGCCGATTTGTCGGTCACCGTGCCGCCGCTCAGCACCAGGCCGAAGGCGGCTACGGTCGGCGTCGGGCGGCAGGTGATCCTGCGGCCGGCCGTCCAGAAACGGTACCTGGAGCTGGCCGAGGCATCACTGGCCGACCAGCGCAGCGACGTCGAACGGGCGCTGGCTGAACTTGACGACCTTGAGCCGAAGGTGGACCTCGCGGTGCTGCGCGGGCTCGGGCCGGTGCTGCGGGCGGCCGATTTCAAGGTCACGGCAGTCGTGGTCGACGACGTGCTCGTGGACGTGCAGCCGGGCGACACCACCGGCCGCAAGTACGGGATCGCGTTCGATCTGGGCACGACCACCGTCGTGGCGACACTGCTCGACCTGTCGACGGGAACGCCGCTGGCGGTCAGTTCCATGCTCAGCAAACAGCAGCCCCTCGGCGCCGACGTGATCAGCCGGATCAGCGCGACCATGCTCGATCCGGCCAACCTGCCCAGGCTGACCGGGCTGGCGCACTCGTCGCTGGCCGACCTGACCGGCGAGGTCTGCACGGAGGCGGGCGTCGATCCGCTTGACGTCTACGAGATCGCACTGGCGGGCAACGCCACGATGACGCATCTCGCACTCGGCATCGATCCTGAGCCGCTCGGGGTCGCGCCGTTCATCCTGGCCGCGCGCCTGTGGCCGGAAGTGCTCGCCGCCGACCTCGGGGTTCCCGTGCACGCTCGGGCGCGGGCGGTCGTCTTTCCCGCGTTCGGTGCCTACGTGGGCGGCGACATTACCGCCGGGCTGCTGGCGGCCGGAATGAACAGGGATCCGAGGGTCAGGCTGTTCGTCGACGTCGGCACGAACTGCGAGATCGTGCTGGGCAACAGGGACTGGATGCTGGCGACGGCGGCCCCGGCCTGCCCGGCGTTCGAGGGCGCGGCGATCAGGTGCGGCATGCGTGCCGCCGAAGGCGCGATCGAGGCGGTCTCGCTCGACCTAGACGCCGGAGTGACGCTGAAGGTGATCGGCGATGGCGAGCCGGCCGGGCTCTGCGGGTCAGGGCTCGTCGACACCGTGGCCAGCCTGCTGGCGACCGGGCTGCTCGACCGGTCCGGGCGGTTCGTGCCCGCCGAGCAAGCCGCCGAGGTCGCGCCTGGGCTGGCGGCTAGGCTCACGAACCTCGGCCAGGAGCGGGTCTTCGTCCTGCATTGGAACGCCGAGCCCGGTGATGTTTCCAATGCTATTTTCCTCACCCAAAGGGACATCAGGGAACTCCAGTTCGCGAAGGCGGCTATCGCCTCCGGCTGGCGAGTACTACTTGAAGCGGCGGGCCTGACCGAGAGCGACGTGCAGCAGGTGCTGCTCGCCGGGTCTTTCGGCAGCTACTTGTCGCCGTCGAACGCGATCAGGCTGGGGCTGGTGCCCAGGCTGCCGGTACTGCGCATTGTCAGCGCGGGGAATGTAGCGGGGGAAGGCGCCAAGATGGCGCTGCTTTCCGTGCGGGAGCGGGCCGCGGCGCTGGCGTTGCTCGAGGAGGTGAGATATGTCGAGCTCTCCGACCATCCCGACTTCAACGACCGTTTCATCGCCCAGCTCGAGTTCCCGGCCTGAGCGGCCGGTCGCGGTCATCGCGTGCGGAGCGCTCGGCGGGCCGGTCAGGGAGATCGCCGGTCGGCGGGGCTGGAAGCTAGAGGTGCACTCGCTGCCGGCGATCCTGCATAACTCGCCGCGCTCGATCGCCCCGGCCGTCGCCGGGCTCGCCGACGAACTGCTTTCTTCTGGGTTCCGGGTCGCGGTCGCTTACGCGGACTGCGGTACGTACGGGGAACTCGACGAGCTGTGCGGGCGGCTCGGCCTGGCCCGGCTGCCCGGACTGCACTGTTACGACGTGCTCGCCGGGCCTTCGCGGGTGCGGGACCTGTTCGAGGCCGAGCCTGGTACCTACCTGCTGACCGACTTCCTGGTGCGGAGCTTCCAGCGCTCGGTCATCGAGCCGCTCGGGCTTGACCGGTACCCGGAACTGTGGGCCGACTACTTCGGGCATTACCGGCGGGTCGTGTGGCTGGCTCAGTCGCCTTCTTCGGCCGGGCTGGCCGCCGACGCCGCGGCGATTGCCGGGCGGTTCGGGCTGCCACTGACTGTTGTCGACACCGGGGTGAGCCGGCTGGAGGCGGCTCTCGCCGAATTGGTGACTCGTTGAGTCCGCGCGGGCGGTTTGTGCCGCTCTTGTATCGGGCGCGGTACGAGGTCCTGCCCACGGCCAGGACCGAGGAAACCGTGCTCGAATTCGTGCCGCGCGAGGTGACCGTGACCGTCACGGCCTCGCCAACCAAGGGTCTTGAACCCACGCTCGACCTGACCGAACGCCTGATCGGGCACGGCTATCGAGCCGTGCCGCACGTGCCGGCCCGCCTGGTCCGTGACCCTGCGCACTTCGCGGAGGTCGTCGCCCGGCTGGTCGCCGCCGGAGTGGACGACATCTTCCTGCCCGCCGGAGACTCCGACCCGCCCGCCCGCGAATTCACGGGCGCGCTCGACGCGCTTGAGCGGCTGACCGAGCTCGGCCGCCCGTTCGCCCACGTCGGCATCACCGGTTACCCGCAGAGCCACCCCAAGATCGAAGACGACGTCACCGTCCAGTCGATGTGGGATAAACGCAGGCACGCGACCTACATCATCAGCAACCTGTGCTTCGATCCGGCTGCCCTCAGGCGCTGGATCGGGCGGATCAGGCGGCGCGGGGTGACGCTGCCGCTGCTGATCGGGCTGGCCGGTCCGGTTGACCGGGGGAAGCTGGTGGCGATGGCCGCCAAGATCGGGGTGGCCGACTCCGCCCGGTTCTTGTCCGGGCATTCCTCGGCGTTGTTCCGGCTTTCCGCGCCGGGGGCCTATCAGCCTGAGCGCCTGCTCGGACGGCTGTCACCGACCCTGACCGACCCGGACTCGCTGGTCGAAGGCGTGCACATCTTCACGTTCAACCAGGTCGAGCAGACCGAAAACTGGCGCCAGCGCCTCCTGGCCCGAGTTCCTTAGAAAAAACCTTTCCGGTTAATGGAACCGGAAAGGGCGGTCGGTACCTCTATTTACCGTAACGATTCCGGTCCGCCCGAAGGGAAGCACATGTCAGGAAGACTACGCACGCCGGCTTTGCTCGCCGTGCTCCCGCTGCTGGCGGCCGGTGCCGTCGCGGCGGCCGACGCCGGGCCGGCTTCGGCAGCGCCCTCAAATCTGGCGGCCGCCGCCGGTTTCCACTGGTCAGTGCTCCGGTCGTCGCCGCTCGGCGCCCGGTCGGAGCCCGAACTCGTGTGGACAGGCAAGGAACTCGTCGAACTCGGCGGCTCGCACAAGAACAAGGCGATCAACGACGGTGCCGCCTACGTGCCTGCTACCGGACGCTGGCACAGGATCGCTCCGCCAGCCTTCGATGTAGACCTTTCTGACGCCGTGACAGCCTGGACCGGCCGGCAGATTTTCGTCATCAATGGCGGCATCGCCTCTTGCCCTGGCGGCAAGAAGGTGCCTGTCTGCCTCCCGACCGTTGGCCTGTACAACCCGGCAACTAACCGATGGACGACAACGATGCTGCCTCGGGCACTCGAGGGCCTGGCCCCGTCGGCAGCGGTCTGGACCGGCCATGAGGTAGTAGTCGCGTCGACCGCCCTGAACCACAGCCGACTCGGCGTCGCGGCCTACAACCCGGCGACCGGCCGCTGGCGGGCGATCACGCCCCGCCTGCCGAAGGGGCATCCGATCCAGGGCGCCAGCCTCGTCGCGGCCGGGGGCCGGCTGATCCTCTGGTCGCTCTGGTCAAAGGATCTGGAGACTTCGCACAGCGGGAAGCTCTCCTTCGGCGTCGATGTTCTCTCCAGGTCTCTCGGCGGCGGTGGCTGGCGGAACGTCACCGGCAACTGGCCGCAGAACCAGACCGTGCCTGTGCCCGTGCCGGCTGGCGCGAGAATACTCGTCTCCCCCGGCGAGTTCTGGTGCGGAGACTGCCCGGGACCGTTCATTCCTTTCGACGGCTACTTCACTAACCCCCCCACCTTGCACCGGTCGATCATTCCCGGCGGCCCGCTCAAGGAGATCATCCCTTCCTTCGTCTGGACCGGCCGCGAGATCATCGCCGTCAATGTAGACGGGGAAGTCAGCGGCCCGCACGGCCCGCAGATCCGGCCCGACGACATGGCGCTCTACAACCCGGCGACCCGTAAGTGGACCAAGCTCGCTGTGCCGCCGAATCGTCCTGGCCTGGATACCGTGCCGGTCTGGGCCGATCGCGAGCTGCTGACCCTCACCACTGACGGGGGCTTGCTGGCGCTGCTGCGTTAGCGAAACGAGCCCCCTAGGCCCAGCGTTATCCCTGAGTTGGGGTTCTGGCACCAGCTCAGGGACGACGCTGGGCTTTCCCCTTGGGTCCGTCGGCGGGTGGAGCGGGCGGGGCTAAAGGTGACCGAAGGGGAGGAGGGAGGTTACTGCGATGGCGGCGAACAGGAACGTGAGGTAGCCGATCGACAAGTGGAACAGGCGCATGGGGGCGGCGGCGACGCCGTCAGCGATCCTGGCTCGGAGGCGGTGGGCTTCGACGAGGAACCAGCCGCCGAGGCCGACCGCGCAGGCGCCGTAGATCCAACCGGCGTACGGGGTCAGGGCGAGCGTGGTCGCGACCATGATCCAGCTGTAGATGACGATCTTGCGGGCGACTACGGCCGGAGCGGCGACCACGGGAAGCATCGGCACGCTGGCGGCGGCGTAGTCGTCCTTGAACTTCATGGCCAGCGCCCAGAAGTGCGGCGGGGTCCAGAAGAAGATCACGCAGAAAAGCACGATCGCCGGCCAGGCGACCTTGCCGGTAATAGCAGCCCAGCCGACTAGGACAGGAAAGCAGCCAGCCGCGCCGCCGATCACGATGTTCGACGAGGTACGGCGCTTGAGGCCGAGCGTGTAGACGAAGACGTAGAAGAGCAGCGCCGCGTCGGCGAGGGCGGCCGCGAGCCAGTTGGCGAGCAAGCCGAGCAGCAGGGTCGCGGCAATCCCGAGAACGACGCCGGAAACGAGCGCCTCGGCGGGCTTGATCGACGCGCCGTTCGCGCCCTTCGCCACGAGAGGGCGGCGGGACGTGCGCCGCATCACCGCGTCGATGTCGCGGTCGATGTAGCAGTTAATGGTATTGGCGCTGCCCGCGGCCAGAGCTCCGCCGACCAGAGTGACGAGCATCAGCTCGATCGAAGGTAGGCCGCGCCGGGCGAGCAGCATGGTCGGGAGCGTGGTGACGAGCAGCAGCTCGATGATTCTCGGCTTCGTCAGCGCGAACAAGGACTTAAGCACAAGTCCAGGTGAACGCCGCGCGACCTGCGACGAATCGCCTCCGCCAGCGGCGGCCTTGCGTACCGCCGCTTCAGGCAGCGCGTTCGTCGCCTGCGTCACTCGCTAGCCTCCGTGCTCTCCTCGGGCGGACCCTGCGGGCCTTCGCCTTCGTGGCTCTCGCCCTCATGCAGGGTACTACCGTTCGTAGTGCTCTGCTCCGGCGCGGTAGCACCTGCGTTCGCCGGCGCCCGGCCGGGCACTGCTCGCGCCCAGCGGCTCGATGCTAGCGCCACGTGTCCGGGGACCCGGTGCGAGCTGCGGAAGCGCAGGTACAGCACCGCCGCGATGATGATGAACATCAGCATCGGGAAAGCGAACGTCAGATTATACCCATGTGGTGTGTTATCTGGCGAGATCGGCACTTCCGTCTCCTCTGGACTAGTGCACCACGTAGAACAGCAGCCAGAGCACGACCGCCGCTACCGCAAGGAAGTTCCAGAACAGCGTGAACGCGCTCAGGTTGGCCTGGAACCGCTGGACCTCGGCGGCTTCGGCGAACGTGGGCGGCTGCTCAACGAACGAGATCTCCGGGATGTTCCTGCTGCTCATCACCAGGATCTCGAGCCAGACCATGGTTCCGAGTACCAGCGCCGCGAAGACGGGCGTGGCGCCCACAAACACACTGGCGAATCCGGCCTGGCCCGGCTGGAACGGCAGAATGGTCAGCTGCCAGATCTGGAGCCCCGCCGCCGCTACCCCGAGCGCCAGCGCCAGCACCGCGGCAAGGATCCAGGGTTGCTTGCGGCCGGCCTTGATCTGGGTCAGCCCGAGTGACTGCACGATCGCGCTGACGACGACGAGGCCCATGATCAGCAGGCCCTCGATCTTGTTGGGCGGGGTCAGGCTCGACGGGTACCAGTTGCCGTACGAGTTGATCGAGCGCAGGTAGAAGAACGCGAAGATAAACGCCCCGAGCCCCGACGTGATGATGCCGATCATCAGCCGCGACCCGGTCCAGGCCGCGTTCAGCGCCGCCTCGTGGTAGAACGCCGCTTCTTCCTGCTCGCGGGTCAGGCCGCCTGAGGCAGCGGAGGTGGTCTCGGCCATGTCTGCTAAGCCTCCGCTCGGGCGATCTCAGAATCTGACAGTCCCGCCATCAGTACCCCGACCGGCGGATTGAGGTCGGCCACCGGGGGTGCGTCCCTGACGCCGTACTCGTAAGGCCCGGAGAGCACGATCGGCACGGCCGCGAAGTTGTCAGGCGGTGGCGGCGACGCGGTCTGCCACTCGAGACCGCGCGAATTCCACGGGTTACCGGTCACGCGGTTCCTGACCACGACCGTCGACCAGACGAAGTTGACCACGAAGATCAGGATCGAGAAACCGAGCACGAACGCCGAGATCGACACCCAGTCGTTGAGAGTCTGAAGGTTACGCGCGTACTCGAATACCCGGCGCGGCTGGCCCGCCAGGCCGACGGCGAATAGCGGCAGGAAGGTGGAGTTGAACGCCACGAACATCAGCCAGAACTGAAGCTTGCCGAGCTTCTCGTCCAGCGAGATGCCCATCATCTTCGGCAGCCAGTAGTAGCAGCCCGCCATGAAGGCGAAGATCAGCCCGCCCATGATCGTGTAGTGGAAGTGGGCCATCACGAAGAAGCTGCCGTGCTCGGTGGTGTCGGCCGGAACGTCGGAAAGGAAGACGCCGGAGATGCCGCCGATCAGGAAGTTGAAGTAGAAGGCCAGGCAGAACAGCATCGGCACGGTCAGCCTGATCTTCGCTTTCCACAGCGTCCCCATGCCAACGAGGAAGATGAAGCCGGTCGGGATCGAGATCAGCTCGGTGGTGAGCATGAATAGCGGGCGCATGTCCGGGTCGATGCCGCTGTCGAAGAGGTGGTGCTGCCACACGAAGAAGCTGAGCAGCGTGACGCCGATCATGCCCGCCGCGGCTATCTTGTAGCCGAACAAGGGCTTGCGGGTGAACACCGGCAGCAGTTCCATGACGATCGCGAAGCCGGGCAGCGCCAGGATGTAGACCTCCGGGTGCCCGAAGAACCAGAACAGGTCCTGGTACAGGTAGGTGCTGCCGCCATTTTGGTCGGTGAAGAACGCGGTTTGCACGGTCCGGTCGGTCAGCAGCATGTACATGCCGCCGACCAGGATCGGCGCGGCCAGCACCATCAGCCCGGCGGTGCCAAGGATGCCCCACACGAACATCGGCAGCCGGCCCAGCGCATTCCCGGCGCGCGGTAGCAGATGACCGTGATCAGGATGTTGAAGGCGGCCAGGATCATCGAGATGCCCATCAGGCCGAACGCGAAGGCGTAAGCATCCGCGCCCGGAGTGTCCTGCACCGACAAGGTCGGGTACCCGGTCCAGCCGAAGTGGAAGCCGCCGAGCAAGATCGCGGAGAGCAACACCAGGAAGGCGGCCGGCGTCAGCCAGAAGGACAGCGCCTCGAGCCTCGGATAAGCGACGCGCTTGGAGCCGATCATCAGCGGGATCAGGTAGTTGCCGAACGGCCCGAGGATGACCGACGTCATCAGCATCATCATCATCGTGCCGTGCTCGCCGACGAGTTCGATGTAGACGCTCGAGCTGAAGATATGGTGCACGGGCGAGAGCAACTCTGATCTGATGCCCATCGCCAGCAGGCCGGCCGTGCAGAAGTAAATGATCATGCCGACCAGGTACTGGATGCCGACCACCTTGTGGTCAAGCGTCATCCTGAAGTACCTGGCCACGCCGGTGTCGTCTTCGGTGTGCGGGCTGTAATCCGGCTTGCGGCCGAGCATCTGCGCGAACAGGGTGTTGAAGAACCCGAGGCCGATGAGCCAGCCGAGCACCATGAAAAGGTACCCGAGCGCGATCGCGAAGTCGTGCGTGTCCGAAGCCGCTATTTGCTGGTAGGTCGCGGGCGAAGTGGCAGTCGGGGTAGCCCAGTAGTTCCCCAGCCAGTGCCCGAAGGCATAGCCGACGATGGCGAGCAGAAGCCCCGTGTGCCAGCCTGAGCGCATCCACCACGAGCGCGGTGGCCGCGAGGCCAGGGGCTCGTGCCCGCCCGGCCGCTGGACTGTGCCCGGTTCAGTCTCGATGGCCATCCGGTCACCTCTTCATCATGGCTGGGACGGGTCATTGGGCGGGTAGTAACCTCCGCCAGCGCCGGTGATCCCCAGCTTGAGGTCTACCGAGGAGATCTTGGCGATCGAGGTGGGGTCATAGGTGGTGGCATAGGGCGGAAGCAAGCTGGTGACATCGGAGAAATGGCTCTCGCTTCGCTGCGCCCATTTCAGGAAGTCCGCCTGCGTCAGCACCGTGCCGTAGTCGTACATAGCGCCGTGCCACAGTCCGCACAATTCCGCGCAGCGGACCGTGATCGAGCCGACCTGAGCCGGCTTGGTGTAGGCGATGTTGTTGACGCCGGGATTCGCGTCCGCCTTCACCCCGAGCTGATAGGCCCAGAAACTATGGATCACGTCGAGCGAGGTCACGTCGAACTGAACCCACTGCCCCTGCGGAACGGCGAGGTAAGTCGTCTGGAAGCCACCGAACTGCGGGTACCGGTAGGTAAATCGCCACTGCTGCGCGATTACCTGGATGACCAGCGGCTTGCCGGCCGAGTACGGCGCCAGTTGCTGCGCGACCGTCAGCTCGGCTCCCGGAGGGTTGACGATCGGCGCCGGTCCCTCGCCGCTGCCGGCGCCAGCGCCCGCGCTGTTGACCAGTTCGTAGGTACCGAAGCCGAATAGGCAGAGCACGATCACCGTGGTGACGCTGATCCAGGACACCTGAATTCCTCAGGTTGCCGTGGATCGGCGGGCCGTCCTCGTCATCGTCAGGCTGCTGCCGCCACACGATCAGCGAGTACACGAAGTACACGAGCACGAACGCCATCACCGGCGCGGCCATCACGGACATGACCTTGATGTCGAACTGCTGGCCGTTAGCGGCCGAGGCCTCGTCTCCCGGTGGCAGGTGCGGGCCGAGCACGAACCAGATCAGGAGGTCGGCGGCGAGCGCCAGCACCAGCCAGATGATGAAGATCCTGATGCCGTGGCTTCCGTTCCGCTCGCCTGGCGCTCCGGCCTCGTCCGCCGGCGCCGAAGTCTCGGCGGCCATCAGGACACCACCTCCATCTGCCCGGTCATGAAGCCGATCGTCTGCATCGGACCGCCGAAGCCGTAAAGGAATCCGCCGCCGCAGGGAACCCGGCACTGCCAGAAATAATCGCCGGTGGTCTTAGGCGCGTAGAAGCTGAATTGCATCGTTTCGTGCGGACCTGAAGTGCACGGCGAAGTGCCGCAGAGCTTATTGTTCGCCGCGACCGTGGTCGGCGATCCCATCGGAACGTTCAGGCCAATGCCGGGAATCGAGAAGGTGTGCCCGGCGGCGCAGGAACCCCAGGTGTTGAGCACCTTTACCGGCGTGCCATTGATTTCCTCGGTACCGCCGATAGTGCCGGTCACCCTGCCCCAGAACGGGTTCCGCAGCGGGGTGCAGCCGTCGTAGCCGAGGATGGTCACGTTGATGCGGCTGCCCGCGGGAACCTGGAACAGCGTGGTGTGCACCCAGGCCCCGGTCTTCGGGTCCTTGATGAAGTAGGAAACCCAGTCCGGATGATTGCTCACCGTGTTCTGCGGATCTTCCTGGAGCAGGATGCTGACTGGCTGACCTGGCGCCACGCCCGCCGCGTAGTCCACCGTGGGCGGCCCAGCCAGCAGGAAGTGAATGACGACGAAGATCACGCCACCGACCACGGCGAGGAACGCCACGATGAGGGTTCCCACGCGGACCGGCAGGGACATCAGTCACCACCTCGTTTCTTCGCGGCGCACCGCGCTCACGTCCAGTCCGGGCCCCCACGCCTTCACGGGTTGCGCCGGAAGCAAACGACTGCACTGATAGTGCTGCCGGGCCGGAAGCGGCGGCAATACCGACAGGTATGGATGACGAAACTGTCATCATGCGTCACACAACTAATACGAGTCATCACCCCGCGTGCGACAACTATCACCAACCCGGAAGATTGGTTTTATCGATATTTACGCCTGAATGCGGTCTTAGTCTTGACTTGACGCGACGGCAGGAGTAGAACGCACAACCGAGGGCCGGTCTGCTTCGCGGCCGCGAAACCTATCCCGAGCGCAGCCCGTGGCGCAGCAGCATGTCGGCCGATCTGCCCGGGCAGATGACAGGAACACAATGACCGCAGCGCACGAAAGGCCAGGTCCTGGTACCCCCTGCCAGCCTGCCTGCGCGGCGACGACCAAAGCGCGGATCCTGGTCATCGACGATGAGCCGCAGATCAGCGCCTTCCTGGCCAGAGCGCTGGAGAACTCCGGCTACCGGGTCGACGTCGCGGTGACGGCGGCTCAGGGCATTGAGCGAGCCTGCGCCGGGGGCTTTGATCTGGTCATACTCGACCTCATCATGCCGGACCTCGACGGCCGCGCGGTCCTGACCGCGATCCTGCACCGCCGGCCCGATCAGGCGGTGCTCGTGCTGTCCTGCGACTCGGCGGTCAGCGCCAAGGTCGAGTGCCTCGACCTCGGCGCCCGCGACTACCTGACCAAGCCGTTCTCGCTGGCCGAACTGGCGGCGCGGGTCAGGGCCGGGCTCCGCGAGACCGCCAGGCGCGGCGAGTTCATGCGGGTCGGGGAGCTGATCCTGGACGCCTGGCAGGCTCGTAGCCGATAATGGGGCCGGCCCGGTCGCGCTGACCAGGCTGGAATTCCTGTGCCTGCGGGCGCTGATGGAACACGGCGGCGGTTCGGTGACCAAGAGCGAACTGCTGGCGTCCGTCTGGGGCATTGACTTCGACCCCGGCTCGAATCTGGTAGACGTCTGCATCAGGAGGCTCAGGGCCAAGCTGGGCTTCAATCTCATAGAGACGGTGCGCGGTGAGGGATATCGACTCGCTTCTTGACAGTGCCGACCCACACGGGCCGCCCGCGATCCCGATCCGCCCGACCGGCTGGCCCGGCCGGCGGACGCCGCGCTGGGCGTTTGTCGTCGCCCCCATCCTGGTGATCGCCGCGGTCGCGGTGGGGCTCGCGCACCGCCCGAGCACTAGTGAACGCGCGTCTGACCTGCGCGGCCTGATCAGCACGGTGAATGCCGATGTCGAGTCCTGCGCTGGCGGCGTCGGGGACACGCTCGCGGCGCTCAACGACATTGACAACGGCTCGAGCCGCGACCTCACGACGGCCATCAACATCGCGGACACCGGCGCGGCGAACTGCTCCCCGGCCAACAACGAGGAGCTTGACGACCTGACCGGAGTCCAGGTGCCCGAGTCGCTCGCCCGCTACAACCTCCAGGCCGCGGTGACCGACCTGATCAACTGGGCGGCTCCCGACGCCGCCGACGTGCAGGCGGACGCCGGGACCGTGCTGGCCGACCGGGGCAAGGCGAGCGAGCCAGCCGCGCGGGCCGCGCTCGGACGCGGCCATTCGCAAGCTCAGGGTCCAGCGAGCCGTCGTGTACGCGGCGTTTGCCCCGGCCATCAAGGCGCTAGCGCCGCACACCGCGCTGCCGAGGCTGTGGGTCACGGCCCGCCCGGCCGGCAGCTACTAGGCGGCGGCCCGATGGGATATCTCGTTGACCACTGGTCATTCGACCCGTTCCTGATCATCGCCCTCGTGCTCGCCGGATGGCATGAGGCCGGACTGGCCAGGCTCGCGCGGAAGTCACGCCCCGAGCGCACCAGGGAACGCCGGCTAAGGTCGCTTTTCTTTTATGGCGGCCTGGTAATTTTGCTGATAGCGGTTGAGTCTCCGATTGATTACTTCGCCGATAGCTATTTCTTCGTGCACATGATCCAGCACCTGCTGCTCATGTTCGCCGCTCCGGTGCTGATCGTCGCCGGCGCGCCCTGGCAGCCTTTGCTCGACGGGCTTCCCGGCCGGCTGGGGAAGTCGGCGACCCGTGAGGTGCTCACCGGATCGTGGTCCCGGCCGATCAGGATGATCGGAGGTTTCTTCCTGCGGCCCTGGGTGGCCGTGATCGCGTTCAACGTGACGATGGTTTTCTGGCACCTGCCTGGGCCTATGATCTCGCCGAGCGTAATCAGAGCGTGCACATCTGGCTGATGCACAGCAGTTTCTTCATCGTCGGAGTTCTTTTCTGGCTTCAGTTCATTCCGTCGCCGCCCTTCCGCATCACGATGACTCGCCCGGCCCAGATGGCGGCGCTGGTAATTACCAATGTGCAGATGTGGGTGCTGGCGATGTCGATGAGCATTCTCGCTTCGGCATCGTGGTATCCGGTCTACGCGCACGTTCCAGGGGTCACTTTGCCGCCGTTCGCCGATCAGCAGATTGGCGCCGCGATCCTGTGGGTGTGCGGCGACTTCTGGGCGGTCCCGGCCATGGTCTACGTCGTGCGCAGGCTGATCGGCGAGGACGGCGACGTCGGCTCTGCGGTTGACCGGATTCTCGGCCGACAGGGCTCGCGCGGTTACGGGTGGGCCGGTCGGCAGTAACCGGCAGGTAACCGGGTGTGCGGCGCAAGTTCGCGTGTCGTTACACGGGATAGCTCACTCCTTTGGGCATTATGTGATCAGGCCCCTCCAGGTATGAGCTGGAGGGGCCTGATTCTTCAGTTTGACCAGGCGACTGGTATCCCGTGCGGCGGCGCGGTGCCGAGGCGGCGCCTGATGCCGCCGGGCCAGGTCGTCAGTTCAACCGGTGTGTCCTGGGTGGCCATGATGAGTTCCAGGCTCACGTGGGCGAATCTCGCCGAGTCAGTCGCCTGCTCGCCGATTGCCGCGACGCCGGCGTCGAGCGCGGCGTTCTGTTCCGCGTCCAGGTACTGCCGCATGATCGAGTGCCAGAGGACCGTCCAGGTGCCGGGCTCGGGCCTGATCCGCGCGATCGTCTCCGAGGCCGGCTCGGTGCGCAGCACGGCCGGGATCCGCGCCGCGAGGTCGCAGGCGCCGCGCAGTCGCTGGAAGCGACCGAGCTGGTCGGCCCAGACGTACGCGGACAGCCGTAGCCGGCCCGCCTCGCTGACCGGGTCGACTGGTGCCAGGTCGCCGCCGGTCCGCTCGACTATGCGGACCGGTGCTGCCACAGGGACGCGGCCCAGCCAGGCGCCTGGCATCTGGACCGGGGAGTCCGCCGGGCCGAAACTCGCGCCTTCGCCGGTGATCCTGAACTGGTCAGCGCGCAGGTTGAGGCCGGCGCTCGCGCCGATCTCGATCAGCCTGATGGGGTGATCGACCTCGACGACGAGCTGGCAGAGGGCACCGGCCAGAGCGGCACCCCGGCCAACCTCGTTCGTTTGCGGCGGATGGCCGAGCCAGGCCCTGACGTCGTCACCCTGGTCCGCGAGAACTTTCCGCATGGCCGGCCAGGCGAGCTCGGCTCCTGGCCCCGCGTCGGCCTTGCCGCCGGCCGACGGATAGTAGGCCGCCAGTTCGGCCGCCCGCCCGGTCAGTACCAGCGCGTGCACCCCGCCGAGCATCCGCAGCGCGAGCGCCGTCCGGCCTGGATCATCGAGGTGCCCCTCAAGCACGGCTCTGGTAGGGCCGCCGCTGCGCAGATCCTCAGCGGCGTGGTTCAGCAGCCCGGCGTAAAGCGGGCTGCCAAGCGCCTCGCACGCTACCGCCTGCCACCGAAACCGCTGCGCGGTCCGCTCAACCGGCGTCTGAGTTGCCTGATCCACCTGGCACTCCTTCTGGCTGGGCCGCCGGGCCGGATGGGGGCGGGTCCGCCGGCTACTGGGCCGACTGGCCTGTCGTGCCACCCTAGACGCCACGCCGGGGCGGCATCCGACGGGACCGGGCGAGGCGGGGACCGGCCAGGCGGGGCGGGCGGGGTTACCGCATCGCTGGCTCTGGCTCGCATTTCGTGATGGTAACGGTGAGGGCGGGGTAGTTGGGGTTCCGCGGCGGCCGCGAACTGGCCGGCGGCGCCGGCTGAACCGGGCAGGGAGGATCACCCAACCGCAACGGTGGGCCATGGGTGCGTTTCCGCTGGAGTGAGTTCCTGGTCGGCTCCCTCCGCATGGTCAGGGACGGGCCGGGTCCCCGCCCGATCCCGCCCGGATATCCCGGCATTCCGGGCATTCGGCGCAGCCCGCCGTCCCGCCCCCGGAAGGCGGGGGCACTTTACCCACGTAAAAACCATGGCAAAGTGCCCCCGCCTCCCCAGCAAGACCCACGGGACCCGCCTCACTCCCACGGAAACGCACCCGTGGGCCATCGATGCTGCCCGGCGGGGGCCGGTAACCGCAACGGTGGGCCATCGATGCTGTCGGAACGACATCCATGGGCCACCGATGCGGTTGCCCGGCCCGGCTGAGCAGCAACGATGTCCCATCGTTGCGGTTGCGGCCCGGGAGCCTGGCGGCGATGCGAGGTGCCCGCTATGCCGGAAACCGGGGACCTGAACGGCGGGCACCCGGAACCGGGAGCGGAGAGAACCGGGAAGCCCGGATCGGCACTGCCGCACCTGATGCCGTTACCTTCACGTTATATGCGCCAGAACCGCGTCGCTGGGCGGGGCCATCGATGCGGTTCGGCCGGCCGGGCTAACGACATCGATGGCACAGCGATGCTGTTCCCGCCGCATCCGTGGACCATAGACGCAACTCCTTCGAGGGGACGGGGTGTCAGGTATGGCGGGAGGCCGGCTCGGCGCCGGACGGAGATCAGGTCGGAGGTTAGGCTGCGGGCGTGGAGGTACTGCGGGAACGAATTGAGGCGCTCAGGCACCGGGCGATCGCGGCAACCGAGAAGGGGTTCGGGAGCATCGCGGCGGGGCGGACTGTCACCGCGGCGGCGCTCGGCACCCAGCGGCCACCCGCGCTTGGCGGGGACTTTACGATGCCGTTGCTGGTCTTGCGGGATTCGGCACTGCGGCATAACGCCGAGTCGATGGCGGACTGGTGTGCGGCGGCCGGGGTCCGGCTGGCGCCGCACGGGAAGACCACGATGGCGCCGCAGTTGTTCGAGCGGCAGCTTGACGCCGGCGCCTGGGGGATCACGGCCGCGACGATCAGCCAGGTTCAGGTCTACCGGTCCTTCGGGATCAGCCGGATCCTGATCGCCAATGAGCTGACCGATCCGGCGGGAATCGGCTGGCTGGCCGGCGAGCTCAGCTCGGATCCCGATTGGGAGTGCTTCGCCTACGTCGACAGCGTCGCCGGGGTCGGCCTGCTCGACGCCGGCCTGGCGGCTGGCGGGGCTTCGCGGCCACTGTCCGTGTTCGTTGAACTCGGGTTTCCCGGCGGACGTACCGGGTGCCGGACGGTAGCGGAAGCACTCGCGGTCGCGGCGGCGGTCGAGCAGGCAGGTCAGCTCGTGCTGGCCGGCGCCGCCGGCTATGAGGGCGGGCTCGGCCATGACGCCGAGCCCTCGACCCTCGCGGCCGTCGCTGACTACTGCGCGCGGCTGCGGGAACTTGGCCAGGGCCTAGCCGGGCTGATCGCCGAACCGGTCATCAGCGCGGGCGGCAGCGCTTACTTCGATGTGGTGGCCGCGGAACTGACCGCGGGCGATCCGGCGGCCGCCGTGGTGCTGCGCAGCGGCTGCTACCTGACCCACGACCATGGCGAGTACGCCAGGATCGGCCCATCGGAGCGCCGACGCGGACCTGAGCTTATCCCGGCGATCGAACTGTGGGCACCGGTGCTCTCCGTGCCCGAGCCCGGCCTCGCGCTGGCGTGTGCCGGGCGCAGGGACGTGGCCTTCGACCAGGGCCTGCCGATCCCGCTGCGGATCAGGCGCCCGGATGGCAGCATCGAGCTCGCCGGCGATCTGACCGTGACGAGACTCGATGACCAGCATGCCTACCTGGCCGTTCCCGAAGGGACCACGCTGGCCCCAGGCGACCTGATCTGCTTCGGGATCTCGCACCCCTGCACCACGCTCGACAAATGGCGGGTAATCCCGGTCGTCGACGACGACTACCAGGTCATCGACGCTGTACATACCTTTTTCTGACGATGAGAGTCAAGCCGCGCGTCCGAGCACCGTGGCCGTGACGAAGCGGACGGCCGCGATGTGGTAGCACAGCCGTCCATTCAGGCCGGCCGGGCAGTTGCAGGCCACGCTGTGAGTTAGGTAGTAGGCGTCGCCTGCGCTCGAAACGGTGCGGTACACGCCGGGGAACCTGGCGGGCACGACGCCACCGGCGGCGATCAGTTCGGCCGCCTTGTCGTGCTGGGCGGACGTGAACTCGCCGGTCTGCGCGCTCGCGATGACCGCGCGGATCTTCCGGCCGCAGCACCGGCCGTATCCAGCGGCGATGTTGTTCACTGCGGTGACTCTCCGGCCGCAGCGAAGGCATCTTGTTTCGAACTGAAGTTCGATCTCGATCATCTGGCCAGATGTACTCCGGTGATGTCCGTTTCGGTACGGTGGTATTAGCGTGGGCACATGAGCTCAGCCGCTGACCTGGTGATCAGGGACGCCGTGATCGCCGACGGGTCCGGCGGCCCGCTTGGCTATGGCGACATCGCCGTCAGGGACGGGCTTATCGAGTCGGCGGGCGATGAGCGAGTCCATGCCTCCCCGGCTACCGTCGAGGTCGACGCGCGCGGCGAGCTTATCTGCGCGCCCGGCTTCATCGACGTGCACACGCACGATGACGCGGCCCTGATCAGGTATCCGGGGCTTGAGTTCAAGGTGGCCCAGGGCTGCACCAGCCTGGTGATCGGGAACTGCGGGTTCAGCGCCTTTCCCGGTATCGGCGAGGACGATATCGAGACGATCGCGAGTGCCGGCTGGGCCGACCTCGACGCTTACCGCGCGGATGTGACGGCCGGCGGTTTCGCCTGCAACGCGATGGCGCTGATCGGGCACAACACGCTGCGGATCGCGATGATCGGGCGCAAGGAGTCACGGGCCGCGACGACGGCCGAGCTCGCGGCGATGCGCGGGCAAGTGAGCCTGGCGATGGAACAGGGCGCCTGCGGTCTGTCCACCGGGCTGATCTACCAGCCGGGGAAGTGGACGCCGGCCGAGGAGATCATTGAGCTGGCCAGCGCGGCGGGCGAGGCCGGCGGCATCTACGCCACGCACATGCGAAACGAGGGCGCGCGGCTGCTCGAGTCGGTCGCCGAAGCGATCGGCATCGGCCGGGCCGCCGGCTGCCCGGTTCAGATTTCGCATCACAAAGCGGGCGGTGAGGAGTACTGGGGCAAGGTAGCGGACTCGCTGGCCGCGATTGACCGAGCGAACGCCGAAGGCGCGGACGTCACGCTCGACTTTTACCCGTATACGGCCAGCAGCGGCCCGATGGCCGAGTACGTGACCCCGGAGACCGTCACCCTGGACTGGGCCGAGCACAACCGGTTCGCGACCTGCCCGCCGTTCCCGCAGTACCAGGGCAGAAAGGTGATCGACGTCGCACTCGCGGAAGGGCTCACCGTCGCCGAGCTCATCGGCCGGGTGCTTGAGACGCCTGGTCGCCGCCATACCATCAGCATCGGCTTCGGCATGTCGGAAGATGACCTGGTCAGCAACGTCAGGCATCCGCTGGTAATGGTCGGCTCCGACGGCATCCCTGAGCTTGAAGGGCTGCCGCACCCCCGGCTGTTCGGCACATTTCCCAGGATCTTCGCGCGGTACGTCAGGGAACAGGCCGTGATCTCAGTCGCCGAGGCGGTGCGGCGGATGACCGGTCTGCCCGCGGACCGGTTCGGCCTGGCCGGCCGCGGCCGGCTGATCCCTGGTTATCACGCCGACCTGGTGGTGTTCGACCCGGCCCTGATCCGTGACCTGGCAACCTACCAGGACCCGAAACGCGAGCCGGCCGGGATCGGTGCCGTCATCGTCAACGGGGAGCTAGCCGTGCACAACGGCCTGCACACGGCCGTCAGGTCCGGCCAGTTGCTTCGTTACCGGTGTCCTTAGCACCTGCTAAATTCGTCATCCTGAGCATCATCACCCTGGATAGAACTTTGGGTAACAGACACCTTTTATTCGCACAGTGGCCTTTTTCCGCACGGTGATGCTGGCGGGTTTCGACACGCAAACGTCATAAATGCTCGAATGGGACACGATGCGAACGAGGTAATGACCCGCATTGACCGTCGTGTGGAAAAATCCATCTTTCGAGGTGGCCACAGTGGCGGCAGTTTCGCCGTGCTCAAGCGCCTCGACGCGTACCTGTATCGGGAAGAACTGCCAGGTATCTTTAAAAGCAACACCCTCACCGCCGCCCGCCAAACGACGAGCTAGCACGACTCCTGAAATCGTGCCGTTCGAATTAGAAGCTGGCGCGCATCCTGTCACGGCCAGACCAGCGGCCACAGCCACCACGGTGACCGAGCCAAGGAGAGTTCGCGATAGCATTAAGCCTCCGCCTGCCCTAGGGTTCAAGTAGTGCCACGGTTTCCGCCTCCGGCACGACCCAGATATCGCCAGCAGGATCAGTGGCCATGTCCTGGAAAGGAGGCGCCTGGCATTTCTTGACGCCATGTGGGGAGGCCGCGTGATTTCTCCGCACGACACCGCCAGTTGACTCGACGCCTTGGACGCAGGCAACATCTGGAAGTTCGAACGATTTTACGCTCAGGTCCGCCGTCGGCGCTGAACTGGCCAGCGGCTTGAACTCGAGCAGACCGCTGCCGCCTATGGCCGCTAGCTGATCGTCGGGCAGGACCCCCACCGGCGTGGCATTGGGCGCACGCTCAAGCGAATCCGCGGGCACGGCCAGCGAGACGGTTCTCCCATTGCCCTTTATCAGCACTGGCCTCGCTGAGCCCACAATGAACGCATCAGATCCATAGGCGGTGACTGCTGACGCGTCCTGGACAATGTGGACTCGGCCTGACCCTTGCGATGGCTTGATATAGGCGATGTCGGATCTCGCAGTTGTCAGATTAGACAGCCCGACCGCCAGCGTCCCACTCGGCGAGTACGCGAGCGAGATCGGCTCATCCGCTCTCGTGGGCATGGCCAGCTGACTGAACCGGCCAGTAGCAGCATCAAACACCAGCACGCTGCTTGAGAAGCTCATGGCAACCGCGACCTGCCCGCTATCCGAGGCAGCCAGCGCCTGCACGAAATGCAATCCTTTGATCGGCGGCGGGAGGAACTTCTCCGCTCGTGGATTATCACGGCCCGCAGGAATCTGCCAGGTCCGCACCTGGCCCGTAGCGGCATCCAGTTTGACCAGCGTCGAGTTAACGCCCAGCCACACCTGGTCAGCAGAGGTAACCGCGAAGCCGCCCCGGATCTGACCCGACCGATATGACGACCCGCCCAGAACCCGCCACGATGTCAGCCGGCCTGCGGCCGTCTCGTGGAACACGGTGACGTACTTAGTGGTCAGATCCCAGAACCAGACGCCAGCACCTCGAGGATCCCCGGCGATCGACGGGATCGGGCCGTAGGTCGCCGGCAGCGTGATGACGTCCCGCAGGGAGGCTCGTGCCCCGTCAGACGAGGATCGCATGTCGGCACCGTGCGCCGGCGCCCTCGCCGTTCCGCAGGCAGCCAGTGCCGCCGCAACCGCCACGAGCACCGGGAACAGCATGGTGCGTTGAGCCAGATGACTAGTCTTCATGGGCAGCACTAGCGCCCGCCTCCTTTACGGCGGCCCCGATGCCGGGCCATTTGTCCTGAATGCAGCCGCGTTATCAAGCGATTCGAAATAATAAGGCGCGCCGTTCCCGGTATCCGGGTCTCCCGTCCATACGTTAAAGCTGCCACCGGTCTCCAGCTTTAGCTCTGTGCTGGAGCTATAGTTACCCGAGGCGTCAGTGCCAAAATTCTGCCACGGCGAGCCGTTGGTCAAGGTCGGGCACGTATCGGAGCCGTCGGGCCGTCAGGAACGTCTATTTCGGACCGCGCAGAAGCGTGAGCAGCAGGATAATACAATTCGCGTGGTGGGACTGCCGCTCGCGCCAACCGTCCCCATGCCGACGCCCGCCTGCACCCAGCAATCCGGCCTTCCATCGAGACCGCAAGACTGGCCTGAAGGCACCGATTCTTCTACTACGTCCCCCCAGAGCAGTATGTGATCGTCGTAGTAGCTATTACTAGTGTCACCGGGCAGAGACGAAACCGATGGATCGGTGAGGTAGCCGATGATGCCCTGGTTATTGTTACTGTTGGTCGACTCACCTTGCCAGTCAAAGCCGCCACAGGTTGGAGTCGACGCTGCTGCTGTCGATCTCATCAAAAGTCCGAAGACCAAGATAATCGCTAACTCAACCGGCGCCGACCACGGCCAGTAACGGCGCCGTCTCACCCTGTGAATCATTCGGATACTCCCGTCGCACCCCTATGTGATCGCAATGTACGCGACAGTAAATGACGAAGCAACCCGGCCTCAGTCGAACGGGCCTTGTCTTTAGCGCCTGATACGTTCGTTGGCGGGGTCGAACAGCGGGGTCGAGCCGACTGCCCCGACTGTGACCGGGTACTGCTCGCCGAGGTACTCCACGGTGAGTTTTTGGCCTATCCGGGCTTGATCTTGCGGGAGATAGCTGAGCAAGAGGTGTTTTCCTACCGAAGGGCCCGACCCCGCGCTGGTGACGTAGGAGGGGCGGCCGAGGGAGTCGGTCAGGACGGCGCCGTCCGGCCCGAGCACGGGCTCGCCGCCGAGGGGGTAGCGGGCCTCGCCTGAGCTGGATACCGGGTCGTCGATGGTGAGCGTGCACAAGATGGCGGCGGGCGGGGTCTCGCGCTGGGCGAGGTAGGCGGCCCTGCCGACGAAGTCCTGTGACTTCACCTTGGGGCGGGTCATGGCCGCTTCGACGAGGTTGAAGTCGGAGGTCAGCTCGGCGCCGAAGGAGCGGTAGCCCTTTTCCAGCCTGGCGGTCGTGCCGTAGACGCCGATGCCGGCCGGGATCAGGCCGGAGGGCTGGCCGGCGTCCCAGAGCTTGTCCCACAGCCTCGCGCCCTGCTCGATCGGCACGTAAAGCTCCCAGCCAAGCTCGCCCACGTAGGAGATGCGGGAGGCGAGCACGGTCAGGCCGCCGGCTTCGATTTCCCGGCAGGTGCCGAACGGGAAGCCGGCGTGGGAGATGTCCGCCGAGGTGAGCCGCCACAGGATGTCCCGCGCGTGCGGACCCCACAGGCCGAGCGTGGTCCAGGCGGACGTGACGTCGGTGACCGTAACTCGCGCGCCCTCGTGGAGATGATCCTTGATCCACTTCAGGTCCATCATGCCGGTGGCACCGCCGGTCACGATCCGGAAATTGTCAGTGGCCAGGCGCATGATGGTCAGGTCAGCGCGGAAGCCACCGTTGTCGTCGAGAAAGGAGGTGTACACGACTCGCCCTGGCGCGACGTCAAGCTGGGCGACGGCGAGGTACTGCAGGGCATCGAGGGCGTCAGGACCGGCGACGTCGAGCACGGCGAACGCGGAGAGGTCGATGAGGGCGGCCGTCTCGCGCATCGCGAGGTGCTCGGCGTTGATGATCGGCGACCACCAGCGGGACTCCCATTCGCCCGTGCGGGGCATGAGCCGCCCGGCGTAGCGGTCGAGCAGCGGGGCGTTGGACTCGTACCAGAACGGCCGCTCCCAGCCGGCCGTCTCGAAGAACACGGCCTCCAGGTCACGTTCCCTGTCCCAGGCCGGGCTGAGGCGAAGCGGGCGGCCTGACTCCCACTGTTCGGCGGGGTGGACGATGCCGTACATCTTGTTGAACGCCTCGGCGGCGCGGGCGGTGACGTGGGCGGTTGTCCGCTGGTGCGGGTAGAAGCGCGCGATGTCGGCCTCGTGGATGTCGATCTCCGGAGTACCGCCGGTCAGCCATTCGGCCGCCGCCCGGCCGATGCCAGGGCCCTCCTTGATCCAGCTGGCCGCGACCGACCAGAGGCCGGCTACCTCCGGGGTCTCGCCGATCGCCGGGTGGCCGTCGGGGGTCATCGAGATCAGGCCGTTGATCGCGTAGCGGATGCCTGCCCGCTCGTCGCCGAGCAGTTCGGGCATCAGCTCGAGTGCCTGCTCGAGCTGGAGGTCGAAGTCCTCCGAGGTGAACGGCAGCTCGGTCGGGGACAGCACGGACTCCTCGATCGAGGGGATATCGTCCGGGCTGACGATCATCGGGCGGTGCGCGTAGGAGCCGACCTCCAGGTCGCCGCCGTGCTGGCGCTCGTACATGTTGAGGTCGACGTCGCGGACGATCGGGTAGCTGATCTCGCCGGGCGTGTCGGCGAACAGCGCGATCGGGCCGACGCTGATCATCTGGTGCACGATCGGGGTCAGCGGTATCCGGGCCCCGCCATCTGAGCCAGCTTCGGCGACCAGACCCCGCAGCAGATCACGCAGATCTCGGTCTCGATGTCGCCGGCGCTGGTCCGCACCGCCGTCACCCGGCCTCCTGGACGGCCAGCCCCGGCACCGTCGCGCGCCGTGCTGATGCCAAGGACTTCCGTACTGGGAACCACCGTCAGCGCGCCGGCGGCCTGGGCCTGCTCGCGCATCAGGGTGCCCGCCCGGAGCGAGTCGACGACGCCGACGGTCGGGAAATACCCGGCGCCGAGGATCACCGAGTCGTCCAGGTAGGACACAAGCTCGCGGACTGCCGCCGGGCTCAGGAACTCGGCGGGTATCCCCCAGGCCTTCGCCTGCGTGCAGCGGCGGCGAAGCTCGATCATCCGCTCGGGCGTGCGCGCCACCTCAAGGCCGCCGGATTCGGTGAACACGCCGAGCTGCTTGTACTGCTCCATGGAGTCGGCGGTGAGCTCCATCATCATCTTGTTGTACTCGATCGGGTAGCTGAAGTTGGACGCGTGACCGGTCGAGCCGCCTGGATTGGGCATCGGGCCCTTGTCGATCAGGACGAGATCCCGCCAGCCCAGCTCGGACAGGTGATACGCGAGGCTGTTGCCGACAATGCCAGCCCCGATGATCACCACTCGGGCCCGGCCGGGAATGTTGCTCATGCGCCTACTCGACCGGGATTTCCTTGTTGACCAGGCCCAGGTCAATGCCCTGGCGCTTGCGCACGTACCACGCGACCGTATAGACGATGATCGCGAGCAAGTACATCGCGCCCATGAAGATCAGCGACGGCTTGAGGTTCACGTAATAGTTGTCGTTGGTTAGCCACTCGTAGAGGTTGAAACCGAGCAGCCCGATCGTCACCCAGCCCGCCACCGGGACCACGGGCACGCCGAGAAGCTTGACCCGGCTGGCCGGCGAGGCTTGCCAGAGGTCCTTCTTGATGAACGGCAGGAGCACCACGGCGATCGCGCTGAACAGGAAGGTCACGGCGATGACGAGCGTGGCGTCGTAGGTGTATTTCTGGAACGTGGTGCTGTACGCATACACCGCGCTCAGTATGGCCGCCGGGAGCAGCATCAGGATCAGCGAGTAGATCGGTACCTTGCGCTTCTCAGATACCTCGGCGGCCCGGTCGGGCAGCACCCGGTCGAAGGCGGCCGCGAAGATCACCCGCGTCGAGGACAGGAACAACGTTCCGACCCAGCCAAAGAACCACAAGCTCATCAGCAGGATCAAAATGATCTGGAACGCGGTGTTGTGAACTAGCCAGCCGACGAACAGCACTGGGTAGGGCCAGATCGACGCGGTGCCCGTCGGCGTCTTCAGTATGCCCTCGAGGTTGAAGTTGAGCTGGTTGGAGTTCTGGTAGAACGCCCAGCCGAAGGTCTTGAAGATCAGCAGCAGGAAGCCGACGGTGAGCAGGACGGTGATCCAGAGCCCGCCGAACATTCCGGTCAGGACTCGCCTGAAGTCGCTGGCGCCCCTGATTTCCCCGTAAAGGGTCGCGCCCCAGTTGGGCCACAGGATGAAGAACATCATGACGGGCACCAGCAGGAACGTGGGTCCGAGCGGGCCGAAGCCCAGGCTCGTCGGCGCGTAGCCCGGAATCTTGGCCGCGGTCGCGTTCGTCTTCGCGTAGGCATTACTGACGCCGAACAGGTTGTGAGCCTCGAGGTTGAACGAGTTGACGAAGGTCGCGTGGTTATTGAACAGCAGCAGCACCACGATGACGGCGAAGCCGAATAGGCCGCCGTAGAAGCACCACTTCTGGAACCTCGCGTAGCCCGCCATCCCGATCGACACCAGCACGCCGGCCAGCGCGATCGTGATCAGCGATACCACGAAGACGCCGGTATGACTGCCGAACCAGGCGGCGCCGCCACCTGGCCACGTCCACTTCATCGTCGCCCAGATCGGCTCGAAGAACTGGACGGCGAGGATGTTGCCGTAGATCGGCGCCCACAGCCAGAGGATGAACCACCAGCCGGTCGCCGCCATGACGAAGCCGAGTCCGCCGTTGAGGATCCTCGTCTGCCAGACGTAATCACCGCCGGCCCTCGGGATCGTCACGATCAGGCCCGCATAGGCGACGACCAGGAAAGACACCCAGATACCCGAGATCACAACCGAGGTGATGAGTTGCCCTTTGGGGAAGGCGGGCGCCGCGAACGCGAACTCATAGATCGCGAGGGTGACAAAGTTGGTTGCGAGGCACGCGTAGATTATCGAGTCGCGAACTGACCAGCCTCTGACCAGTCCGGTCGCCTTCCTCAGGAAAAGTGTCGGCGCCTCGGTGCCGGCAGCTTCAGCAGCCATCTGCTCTCCGCCTTCTAACGCAGGGAAAATCAGCCATTGACCAGCAAATATCTCCGAACCTTCGCCTTCTTTACGTCAAGGTCGATCAGTGCGCCCTGCAGGACGCCGTCCCCGTACACGCTGCCCGGATTGATCGCCAGCGTGCGGCCCATCCTCTTGACGCCGCGGCTCTCGTGGATGTGGCCGTGCACCGAGAGCAGCGGCTGGTGGGTCAGGATCGAGTCCCTGACGGCCATCGACCCGACCGGCTTCATCACCGCGCCGCCGTGCATGGGGCGCAGGCTCGCGTCCAGGGCCGGTGCCTCGTCCAGGCCGGTGCCGTAGGGCGGAGCGTGGAAGTTGAAGATGGCCCGGCCCAGATCGGGGATCTGCGTCGCGATCGCCTCGATCTTGGTGGCCAGTTCGTCTTCAGGTGCCTCGCGGAACGTGTCCCAGGGCGTCGGGTTAGTCCAGCCCATCGAGATCAGGCTGAAGCCGTCCAGGTCGAGTACCTTGCCTTCAGCGAACGTCACGCACGGCGAGGACTCGATGAGCTGGTCGATCTCGAAGATGTCGTCGTTGCCGCCGTTGAGGATGCAGCCGATCTCGCCGCCGCGCAGCTTGCCGTCGGCCATGTCGAGCCAGCGGTCGAGCGAGGCCATCATCTCGGTACTGAACCTCTGGTCGACCGCGCCTTCGGTCGCGCTCAGTTCGGTCAGTTCGTCGGGCGTGACGACCGCCGGGTAGGAGCCACGGGCGCGGATCTGCCGCTCGATCTCGGCCAGTTCTTCCTGGGTCTCCATCTTGACCGTCTCGCCCCGGACAGTGGCCTGCCAGTAGCCGGTGTGCGCGACGATCGGGACCATCACCTTGCCGGTGACGTCACCGCCCAGAATGACCAGGTCAGCCTTGTAGAAGGCGGCCGCGTTGAGGAACTTCCGCCAGCAGGTCTCTGAGCCGTGGATATCCGTGGCAAAAAAGATCTTCATCCGGCACCGCCTGCCCGCGTTTTGCTTACAAACGGTGTAGCAGTCGCCCTAACCGGACGTCAATATCAGTTCGAGGGGGGACGACCCCCCCGCACCCCCCGCGCCTTCGGCAACTTCAGTGAGCAACTTCCTCCGGAAGTTCATACCAGCGCACCTTGTCCCCGACGCCGGCCCGCATCCGCCACTTCATGCTCTTCGGAGCTTCATCGGCCAGCTTCCGCAGGGCGGCGGTCTGCTCGACCGGGTCAAAGGCCTGACCAGCCTGAACGAGATCTTGGCGATCGCTAATCAGGGCCGGCAGCTGGTCGAGATTTCCGGTCACGGTCCGCCACCAGCCCCAGTCACCGCTGAGCACCTGGGCAAAGCGAGCGGTGTCGATGAAGGGCCCTTCGGCTGGCAAGCCTCGGCCCGTCGCCCGAGTCGCCGGCCGGCAGGCACGAGAGCAGCTGCACGATGTCGCGGGCGTCCTTTTCGTTAAGCTCTACGATCTGGAGCTTGGAAAGCAGCAGGTCAACGGCGTCGACCGTGTAAGGCAGGCGGCCGAAGGACGGACGGAAATCGAGCGTGTGACACATCGTGAGCTTGTCGACCATGACATCGATCGGACGGCCAGAGGGAGCCGTGAAGTACATCTGCCGGTCGCCATTGAGGCTGTTGAACCGCCGGTCGGGCTGGCAGCCGACTTTCTCCAGGTGAGCGGCGACCTTCTTGCGTTCCTTCGACAGGCACGCGAAGTCCATGTCCTGGTCCCGGCGCAGCCTGGGCGGGTAATCGGGCGTGATCACCCGCACCGCGAGCCCGCCGAGCAGCTTGAGGCCCACGCCCGCCTCCGCGGCGCCGCGCGCGACCGTCATGGCGTCGGTCAGCGGATCGTGCGGCGATCCTGGCTCAACGGGCTCTTGCGCGTCCGGTGCTGACATGACGCCAGCCTAGGGCGCGACGGCGTCGCGGACTATCACCTGGAAGGAGGCCAAGGTCGGATCGGCCGCGTAAGCGATGCGGCCGCCGTCGGCCTTGATCTCGCGCAGCGAACTGACCGCGTCGGCCGTGATCAGCTCACCGGGAGCGAGCACAGGAACGCCGGGCGGATAAGGGGCGATGAGCTCCGCGCTCACCCGGCCGACCGCGGCGTCGGCGCTGACCGTTTCGTTGTCCGCGAAGAAGGCGTCGCGCGGCGACATGACGACCTCGGGAACGACGGTCCACGACGCGGCGACCCCCGGCTTGCGCGGCGTCGTCCGGCGCCGCTCGATCGAGGCGATCAGCACGTCGAGGAAGGCGTTAACGTGCTCCTCCCTGTCGGCCAGCGTGATGATCGGCACGACGGTGTCGCGGTCGGCGCTCTCGACCGGCATGCCGTTCGCGATCAGGTCGTTCTCGATGATGTAGCCCTGGGTGCCGGTGCCGGCGATGAGCACGACGAGCTTGGTCGGCTCGACGCCAGGGCCGTCGAGCACGCTGACGTCCGGCACCTGGCGCAGCCGGTCCTTGGCCATTGCGACGAGGCCGAGCAGGCGGGCGCAAAGTTCCTCGCCGTCGCGGGCGAGCAGGGCCCGGGCGGCGTCGATGCTGGCCATGATCGAGCCGGCCGGGCTGGTCGTATGTGTAGCTTCAAAGGCGCGGTCAAGCCTGGCCGCGTTCAGGCGCTCGGTCCTGGCGAGCACGATCGCGCCCTGCGAGTACGCGGGCAGCGCCTTGTGGGCGCTCGTGACCATGCCGTCGGCGCCCGCCGCGATCGCGTGCGGCGGGAGATCAGGGTGGAAGCCCAGGTGAGCGGCCCAGGCCGCGTCAACGAGCAGCGGCACCCCGGCGTCGTGAGCGGCGACCGCCTGACCGCGGAGGTCGCCGATCGTGCCCACGTAGGAAGGCTCGCCGAGGAACACGCCGCAGGCGTCAGGGTGCTCCTTCAGCGCGGCTTTGACCGTGGCGACGCTGACGGCGGCGGGCAGCCCGGTTTCCTGGTCGACATCGGGGCGGACCCAGACCGGGCGCAGGCCCGCGAGCACCAGCCCGAGCAGCAGCGAGCGGTGCAGGATCCTGGTCACGATGACCTCGCGGCCCGGCGAGCCAACCGCCAGGGCGAGCGCCTGGTTGCCGTGGGTGGAGCCGGCGACGGAGAAGCGGCACCAGTCGGCCCCCCAGAGCCTGGCCGCGCGGGCCTCGGCGTCGGCGCGGGGGACGTCGGCGTGCTTGATCGAATCGACCCCGCCGTACAAGGGCGCGTCTCCGAGGTTGACCGCGCCGGTCAGGTCCTGCCGCTGTTTGTGGCCGGGGACCGCCATCGGGATGAACTTGCCCTCGGCGATCTGCTCGGTGACCCTGAGCCAGCCGTCGAGAAGCGGGGCATCGTGGCGGAGTCCGCGGGGGTCGCGGGGGTCGCGGGGGTCGTCCGACCCAGAACCGGACACTGGGCGCGTTTCAGGCGCTTCGGAGGTCATCAGCCTAGTGTGCTGGATCGCGAGCACCAGGTTCGCCACCGGTAGGGTTTAGGTCATGCGAGCAGCGCTATATGAGCGGATCGGTCCGAGCGCGGAAGTCCTGCGGGTCGAGGAAATCGACCGGCCTGACCCAGGCCCCGGCGAGGTCAGGATCAAGATCGAGTACTCGGGCGTCAACCCCACCGACTGGAAGTCGCGCAGCGGCCTCACTTCGCGCCCGGTCGACGGCTTCCAGATCCCGCACCACGACGGCGCCGGCGTCATCGACGCGGTCGGCGAGGGCGTGGACGCCAGCAGGATCGGTCAGCGGGTCTGGACCTGGATGGCCGCTGGCGGCCGGAAGTGGGGCACGGCGGCCCAGTGGTCGGTCGTGCTTGACCGGCAGGCGGTGGCGCTGCCGGACGGGATCTCCAGTGAGCTGGGTGCCAGCCTCGGCGTGCCCGCGATGACCGCGCACCGGTGCCTGTTCGCCGACGGCCCGGTCGCAGGGAAGACAGTTCTCGTCGCCGGAGGTGCCGGGGCGGTCGGCCATTTCGCGATCGAGCTGGCCAAGCACGCCGGTGCCCGCGTGGTCACTACGGTCAGCGGCCCGGAGAAGGCGGAACTCGCGGCCAAGGCCGGCGCCGACCTGATCGTCAACTACCGTACCGAAGACGCGGCCGAGATGATCAAGGCCTTCGGCCCCGTCGACCGCATCGTGGAGCTGGCCCTCGACGCGAACCTGGCCCTCGACCTCGCCGTGATCGCGCCGAACAGCGAGATCATCACCTACGCCTCCACCGCGACCGACCCGGTCGTCTCGGTCAGGGCCTGCATGAACGCCAACGTGCTACTGAGGTTCGTCCTGGTTTACGGGGTGCCGCCGGCGGCGCTTGATCGGGCGGCGGCCGATATCACGACGGCGCTGCGGGACGGAGCGCTCACCGAGCTGCCGGTGCACAGGTATGAGCTGGCCGACATCGTGGCCGCTCAGGACGCCGTTCAGGCCGGCGCGGTGGGCAAGGTGCTTGTTGTACCCGGCTGACTTAGCTGGTGCCGGTAGAACTCGACCTCGGCCGGAGGCAGCGGTTCATTGTCGAGAATCAGGTCGGCGGCCTTTTCCGCGACCATCATGACCGGGGCGTAGATGTTGCCGTTGGTGACGTAAGGCATTACCGACGCGTCGACGACCCGCAGCCCGTCGAGCCCGTGCACTCCCATCGTGGCCGGGTCGGTGACCGCCATCGGCCCGGTGCCCATCGCGCAAGTGCAGGACGGGTGCAAGGCGGTCTCGCCGTCGCGCCTGACCCAGTTGAGCACTTCCTCGTCGGTACGGACCGAGGAGCCGGGCGAGAGCTCGCCGCCGTTGAACGGGTCGAGCGCCGGCTGGCTCAGGATGTGCCTGACGATCGCGATCGCTTCGGTCCACTCCCGCCGGTCAGTCTCGGTAGACAGGTAATTGAACCTCAGCGCCGGGTGCACCGACGGGCTGGCCGAGGTGATCCTGACCGAGCCTCGCGCGTCTGAGTACATCGGGCCGATGTGGACCTGGTAACCGTGGCCGCCGGCCGGGGCCGAGCCGTCGTACCTGATCGCGATCGGCAGGAAATGGAACATCAGGTTCGGGTAGCCGACTTCCTCGTTGGACCTGGCGAAGCCGCCGCCTTCGAAGTGGTTGGTCGCGCCCGGCCCGGTCCGGCCGAATAGCCACCGCGCGCCGACCGCGGGCCGGTTCCGCCATTTCAGCGCGGGCGCCACCGACACCGGCTGCTTGCACGCGTGCTGGACGTAGACCTCGAGGTGGTCCTGCAAGTTCGCGCCGACCCCGGCCAGGTCGGCGACCACCTCGATGCCCAGGCCCCGGAGCAGGTCCGGGGGGCCGACCCCGGAAAGCTGGAGGAGCTGAGGTGAGTTGATCGAGCCGCCGCACAGGATGACCTGTCCCGCGCTGGCCCGCACCAGCTGGCCGCCCAGGCGGTACTCGACCCCGGTCGCCCGGTTGCCCTGGAACACGATCCTCGTGACGAACGCGCGGCAGAGCACAGTGAGATTGGGCCTGCTCATCACCGGGTGCAGGTACGCTCGGGCGGCCGACAACCGTCGGCCACGGTAAATATTCCGGTCGAACGGGCCGAAGCCCTCTTGCCGGTACCCGTTCACGTCATCGGTCAGCGCGTACCCGGCCTGCTGCACAGCATCGAAGAACGCGGCGAAGAGCGGGTTAGCGGCCGGACCTCGTTCCAGCTTCAGCGGCCCCTCGGTGCCGCGATACTCATCGCCGCCCGCCAGGCAGGTCTCCATTTTCCTGAAGTACGGCAGGCAGTGCGCGTAATCCCAGTCCTCCATCCCAGGATCGGCCGCCCACCGCTGGTAGTCCATCGGGTTGCCGCGCTGGAAGATCATCCCGTTGATGCTGCTCGACCCGCCGAGCACCTTGCCTCTGGCATGGTAGATCCGGCGGCCGTTCATCTGCGGTTCAGGCTCAGATTCGTATTTCCAGTCGTAAAACCGGCTGCCGATAGGGAACGTCAGCGCAGCGGGCATGTGAATGAACACGTCCCAGCTGTAGTCAGGCCGCCCGGCCTCGAGCACGAGCACCTTGCTGGCGGCGTCGGCCGACAGCCGGTTCGCCAGCGCGCAGCCCGCCGAGCCGCCGCCGACAATGATGAAGTCGTAGCCCGCTGGCGCCATGTCCTCGCGCCTCCTCCTGATGCTATTTAGCCTATTTGATGGGGCTGGTGTTTTAAGGTCAAGACCTACTGCGGCGGTGGTGGGGTACCGGACACGTACCGCCCGGCTGCTTTCAGCAATTGCCTGGCGACACATGTCCGGTACCCCAGGTCAGTGCGCGAACGACAGTCGTACAGACGGCACAAAGCCGATAAATCGGCTCGGCTGGGCCCGGCTTCGGTAGCGCGAGCCGCCGGGGGCGGCTGCGAAGCTTGCCGACGGCATCAGCTAAAGGGGCATTTCAGCTCAGGCAACCGCAACGATGGGCCATTGATGCTGTTCAGCTGGGGCGGGCAACCGCAACGGTGGGCCATCGATGCTGCGGCAACCGCATCCATGGGTCATCGTTGCGGTTAGTCGGGCCGGCCGAGCAGCAACGATGGCCCAGCGATGCGGTTGCAGCCTGAGGTTGGCGGCGAATTGCCTGATTCGCCGGGCCGCCGAGACCCGGCCCGCCCGGACGCCGGCCCGCCCGCCCGGACGCGGGGAAGTTACGCGACTGCCGCCTGGCGGTCAGGCTCCCGGCGGGTCCGTGCGAGTGCGAGCAACGCGCGGCCCGTGGTTACCGCCATAATCGCCGTCACCACCAGCCAGCCGGTGGCATCCCCAGGATGCGCCAGGCTGGTCCGCACCGCGATCCCCCAGATGATCGTCGCCCCGGTCGCGACCGCCATCACCGCCACCACCGCGGCCGCGGCCGCACCCCCGACCCGCCAGGTACGCTCGCCGAACTCGGCTGACCTGATCACGCTGGCCACGGCCTGCGTAGACACAGCGATCCCGGCGATACCGAGCAGCAGCCAGCCAGTCGCGAGCGCGAGATTCCCCGCCGAATGAGCCCCGGCCGGAATGAATCGCAGTCCGCCGATCCAGACGGCCGCCACCAGGACCGGCACCGCCATCAGCGCCAGCATCCGGCGCCGCCCCGACCGGACCGCGAACCGGCCAGCGTCAAGCGCGAAGAGAACGGCCGCGACGGCCGTAACAGCGACGCCGACCGCCCCGGCCGCGTACATCACGTGGTAGGCGTCCGGCACCACCGGATGGGTCGCGGCCAACTCCTGCGCAACCGGCGCGGTCGGATAGATCCCCAGGTCATGCCCGAACCAGGCGGCCACGGCGGCGAAGGCGACCCAGTTCCACAGCACGGAGATAAGCGCGTCTTCCGAACGCTCAGACATCTCGATTCTCCTCTCAGCGAGCCAGGCGGCAGCCGCACCGCACAGCAGGTCAATGGCCATCGGAACGGCCGGCCGCCACTCTCGCGCAGATCAGTTACCAGCGCTTCAAGCTCGTCGCCGTACCTCGCCCGCCAGCCGGGCGGGTAGGCGGCCAGCAGGCGGTTCGGCCAGCTCACGAAACCGGCCGCAATTCAAGCCGCCGCAACCCGGTCGCGGCCACACGCTGAGCCTTCTCCAGGTGCCCGGTCAGGGCCTGCGCTCCGGTCGCCGTGATCCGGTAAGGCCGCCGCCGGTCCTGCGCGGGCAGCGCCTCGATCCAGCCACGCTCCTCAAGCCGGCTCAGCGCCCCGTACAAAGTGCCAGGCCCAAGCTTTGCCCCGGCGAACCACTCGATGTCCTTAGCCAGCGCGTAGCCGTGCTTCGGCCCATCGGCCAGGCTGGTAAGCACGAGCACAACCGGTTCGGTGAAGTCCACACCGCACTCCTGACCGCGTTCATCTCTATTACGCGCGACGATACTACGCGCGACGATACAACGCAACGCGACCCAGCAACAGCGCATCCAAAGAACTCTTTGCAAATTAAGCTTTGCAAAGCTATCTTGGGATGCATGCCACCCGATGACACCTCCTCCGCTCAGCCGCCCGCCCGTTCGGTCAAGAACATGACCGACCCCAAAGCGCTGCGCGCGCTCGCGCATCCGATCAGGCTCGCCCTGCTGGGCGTGCTCAGAACCCAGGGCCCGCTGACCGCGACTAAGGCGGGCGAGTTGCTCGGCGAAAGCTCAGCGAGTACCTCCTTCCACCTCCGCCAGCTCAGCAAGTACGGCCTGGTCGAAGAAGCCGGCGGCGGCCACGGGCGGGAACGCCCCTGGCGAGCGACCGCCATGTTCACGAACGTGCCCGAGGTAACCGACAACCCCGACCTCGCCATCGCCTCCGACTTGTTCAGGTCGCTGGTCGCCGAGCACTACTTCGCCAGCACGATGAAATGGCTGGAACTGCGGCCGGACGAGCCGACCGAATGGCAGCAGGCCGCCACCCAGAGCGACATCCTTGCCTACCTGACGCCGGGCGAACTCCTCGCGCTCAGCGAGCAGGTGCAGGCACTGCTCGACGTTTACGTCGACCGGCTGACCAATCCGGAGCTGCGCCCGCCCGGCTCAAGGCTGGTGCAGTTCATAGAGCTGGCCTTCCCGATCGACAATCATCCCCCGCACCTCACCGGAGGCCGACCATGAAAGCCCACGTCCCCGTCCTGCTCAAGGACACGCCCTTCCGCCGGTACTGGAGCGGCCAGACCATCTCCATGTTCGGCGACCAGATCTCCTCGATCGCCCTGCCGTTGGTCGCCGTTCTCGCTCTGCACGCCAGCGCCGCCCAGATGGGGATCCTGACCGCGCTGGTCTGGCTGCCTAACCTGTTCTTCGGCCTGCATGCCGGGGCCTGGGTCGACCGGCGCGGCCACCGGCGGGCCACGATGATCACGGCCGACGTCGCCCGCGCGCTGCTGCTCGCCAGCATCCCCGCCAGCTACGCGGCCGGAGCGCTGACCCTGTGGCAGCTGTACGGCGTCGCCTTCGCCGTCGGCACGTTCGGCGTGCTCTTCACGGTCAGCAACTCGACCCTCTTCGTCACCCTCGTCCCCGAGGACAAGTACGTCGACGGCAACTCGCTGATCTACGGCAGCCGAGCGTTCTCTTTCATGGGCGGCCCGAGCGTCGGCGGCATCCTCGTCCAGGTGCTGAGTGCCCCGGGCGCCGTCCTCGCGGACGCGCTCTCCTACCTCGGCTCGGCCTTCTTCCTGGCCAGGATCCGCCCCGAAGAGCCGCCAACCTCCAAGGGCGAGGGCTCGATCACCGCCGGCGCGAGGTTCGTCGCCAGCTCGCCGATCGTCCGTTCCTCGCTGATCTCGGTATCCATCATTAACTTCTTCAACTTCGTCTTCGCCGCGCTGTTCATCCTGTTCGCGACAAAGGACCTGCACGTCAAGCCAGGCGTGCTCGGCCTGGTACTCGGCATCGGCGCGGTCGGCAGCGCCGTCGGCGCCGCGGTCACCGGGCGCTTCGCCAAGCGCATCGGCATCGGCCGCGCCTACGCGTTCGGCTGCCTGCTGTTCACGGTGCCGTTCGCGCTCGTACCCGCCGCGGCCGGGCCGCACTGGCTGATCCTGCTGATGCTGGCGAGCTGCGAGTTCATCGTCGGCCTCGGCGTCATGATGCTGGACATCAGTATCGGCGCGATCTTCGCCTCCGTGATCCCCAATGAGCTGCGGTCCCGTGTCAGTGGCGCCTTCCAGGCCGTCAACTACGGGATCCGCCCCCTCGGCGCGCTCGCCGGCGGCCTGCTGGGCACCTTCCTCGGCATCAGGACGACCCTGTGGATCGCGGCCGCGGGCGGGACGATCGGGTTCTTGCTACTGCTCACCAGCCAGCTGCCGAAATACACAATGCCAGATCAGCAAGAAAGCACCAGGGCAGCTGACCTGGCCACGGGCGAGGCCGAACGGGAGTTCGCGACCTGACCCCCTCACGCGTCGCTCGGAAGAGCAGTCGCGGCCCAGCGTTCGGTCGCGCCAGCTAGTGCGTCCGGGGTGAGCTCGCCGTAAAGACGCAACCTGGCCAGGCCCCCGTCAGGAAAGACGTCCAGCCGGATGGTGCTTGCTGGCTGATCTGAATTGATCTTGAAACGGTGCCTGGTATCGGGCTGGACTCTGGTGCGCGGCAGCAACTCCCGCCCGTGGCCGGTCACCTGAACCCACCCGGGAGCGTTGCCAAGAAAGTACGACGTGTCGATCTCGGCATGGCTGATCAATCCGGCCCCGGCCAGCTCAAGGACTACGTAGTCATTGCCGGCGTCCCGGCGCCTGGCGTTCTCCCAGCCGTCGCTCATCACGCGGGCGTTGCCCGGCATGATCAAGTTGGCCGGGCTCGAGTAGAAGGCGTTGGAGCAGTCGCTGACCCGGCCGCCGTTCTCGATCGCGGCGAGGTCGATCGCGCCGGTCAGGAAGGCCGGGTCAGGGATGACCTCGCCGTGCACGCGGAACCTCGCCACCCCGCCGTCCGGATAGATCGATAGCCGGAGGTGACTCCACCGGCGCCGGTCGCCCACGGGGTAACTGTTCAGGCTGTCCCCCCCGACGGCCGATTTCGGCACCAGCTCATGCCATCGCAGCCCGGCCAGTTCTTCCGGCGAGGGGTAGCCGTCCGCCAGCGCGGCCTCTACCGAGATCTCGGCCGGATAATTGCCGGTGAAGAAGGAGGTATCGACGATCACCTCGTGCACGATCCCCTGGCCGCCGAGCCGCACGATCGCGTGATCATGCCCAGGCTCCCGCCGCCTGCGGGTCTCCCACCCGTCGTAGACCTTGCCCTTATCGCCGAACTCGGAAGCCTTGAACGTGGCGGGTCCCGGCTTGATCAGGTTCTCTTTGCCCGCGAAGAACTCGTCGTTGGCGAACACCACGCTGCCGCCGAGGGCTCGGCTGGCCAGGTCGGGCAGTTCGTTCATTTCCCCTCACTCCGCGCTCAGGAGCCGGCCTGCTCCGGGCGACTCCCCCCGCACCCAGGTCCGCCTGACTACCCCTTTGAGTTCCTGGCCCAGGTACGGCGTCAGCCGGTGCCTGGTCATCAGCAGGTCCTCGGTCACGGTGAACGGCTCGTCCGGCGCGAACACGACCAGATCGGCGTCCCTTCCCGGCTCGATCGCTCCCTTGGCCGACAGCCCGGCCAGCCGGGCCGTATTGCTGGCCATCCAGGTCACGACCTCGGCGAGGTCATGTCCCCGCCGGCTCGCCCTGGTCCAGATCACCGGCAGTCCGAGTTGCAGCGAGTTGATCCCGCCCCAGGCCGATCCGAAGTCACCGGTCTCGGTGTGCTTGAGTTCGGCGGGACAAGGCGAGTGATCGGAAACCACGCACCCGATCACCCCGGTCTCCAGCCCCTCCCATAGGCGCTGCTGGTTGGCGGCGTCCCTGACCGGCGGGCAGCACTTGAACTCGGTGTGCCCGTCCCTGACCTGCTCCGCCATCAAGGTCAAGTAATGCGGGCAGGTCTCGGCCGAGATCCGGACGCCGTCCGCCCGCGCCTGCGCGAGCAACGGCAGCGCCCCGGCCGCCGACAAGTGCAGCACATGCACCCTCGCCCCGGTGTCCCGCGCCAGCCCGACGAGCCGCGCCACCGCCGCGACCTCGGCATTCCCCGGCCGCGACCCGACAAAGTCCCGGTACCGCCGCCCGGCCGCGACCGCGATGCCCGCCGCGTCCTCGGCGTGCACGACAAGCAAGCTGTCAAGGTCGGCGACCTGCCGCACCGCCTCAGCCAGCCCCGCCTCATCAAGCGGCGGGAACTCGGCGACCCCTGAATCAGCCATGAAGCACTTGAACCCGAAGACCCCGGCCTGCCTCAGTGCCGGCCGCTCCTCGGCGTTACCGGGGACCGCTCCGCCCCAGAACCCCACGTCAACGGCACACTGCCCCTGGGCCGCCGCCCGCTTAGCCGCCAGCCCGGCGACGTCAGTCGTCGGCGGAACGGAGTTAAGCGGCATGTCAATGATCGTGGTCACCCCGCCAGCCGCCGCCGCTGCAGTGGCCGTCGCGAACCCCTCCCACTCCGTCCGCCCAGGCTCATTCACATGCACATGCGTATCGACCAGCCCAGGCAACAGCACCTCGTCATCCCCAAGCTCAACGTAAACCTCCCCACCCGACCCCCCACCCGACCCCCCGCCCGACCCCGGATTATCCGAGAACGGGATGACGGCGGTGATCCGGCCGTCTTGAACGTGCACCTCAGCGGGCTGGATTCCGGCCGGGGTAACGACCCGGCGCCCACGAAAAACGGTCATAAGCCTGGCTCTCTGAGGCAATGAAGCTGACAACAGCATCGATGGCCCACCGATGTTGTTCGGGCCGATGGGCTAACCACAACGCTGACCCATGGATGCTGTTCCCACCGCATCGATGTCCCAGCGTTGCGGTAACTCGCGCGGCGAGAACAGCATCGGTGGGCCATCGTTGTCGGCCGGTCATCGCACTTGCCCGTGCCGCGCCGTCGCCTGAAGGTCGGCCTGCCCAAGGCCGGCCAGGGCGGTGACCTCGGCTTCCGCAAACGCTCCGCAGTGCAGGCCGCGCAGGAGAAAGCCGGCGAGAGCCCGGCCGGTCGCTGGCTCTTCGAGGCCGGCCTCGGCCCGGTCGGCGTAAGCGCGCAGCCGACCGCTCGCCCGACCGAGCTCCCGCCGGTAGAACCCGTAAGTAGCGGCGTAACGGCTGACCAGTTGCCCGGGATGCAGATCCCAGCCCTGGTAGAAGCCGCGCTCCAGAGAACGCCTGACCAGGCGCGCGTGCGATTGCCTGGCCAGGATCACCTCGGCGGCGCTGCCGACCGGGAGGACATTCGTCGAGCCATCGGAGACGACGACGCCGGTGCCCGCCGCGGCTGCTTGCAGGACGGATTTGGCGTAGTCGGCGGCTGGGTGGTCCAGGCTCTGATGAGCGGCACTGACGCCGATCGCGGCACTGTAGTCGTAGGTGCCGTAGTGCAGGCCGGTAAGCCGGCGTCCCGCGCCGAACCGGTCCGCCGGCACGTAGGCGGTGTGCACCGGCTGCCGCCCGCGGGCTTGGCCGCCTGGATAGGACGAAGCCAGCTGAGCGTCCGCGACGGCGAGCAGCCGGTCGAGATCCTCGGCCAGGTAGCGCAAACCTGGCTGCGACGGCCGACGGCTTTCCATCAGCTGCCCGTGATGTCCTGCGGACGCACAGGCACGCGGTCGAGTGCGAGTCCGGTCGCCGCTCGGATGGCGGCCACGATCGCGGGGCCTGACGAGATCGTCGGCGGCTCACCGACTCCCCTGACCCCGTAAGGCGCGTGCGGATCCGGGTACTCGAGCACGTCAATCCGCATGGGCGGGACGTCGAGTATGGTCGGGATGAGATAGTCGGTAAATGACGGGTTCTTGATCACCCCGTCCCGAACCTGGATCTCCTCCATCACCGCGAGCCCGAGCCCCTGGGCGCTGCCGCCCTGAATCTGCCCGACCACGGCCTGCGGGTTCAGCGCTTTCCCCACGTCCTGGGCGCAGTCGAGCGCGACGACCTTGACCAGCCCGAGCTCGGTATCCACGTCGACGACGGCCCGGTGCGCGGCGAACGCGTACTGCACGTGAGCGAAACCCTGCCCCGTCTCCGGATCGATTGGCTCGGTTTGCCGGTGCCGCCACTCGACCGTTTCCTCGAGCACCCGGTCGCCGAGAAAGTCGGCGATCCGGCCAAGCCGCGGACCAGCCTCGGTCCCCGCTCTCCGCCAGACCTGGCCATCGGCGAGCGCGAACTCGACCGCAGGGAGTTCCAGACGCTGCCTGACCAGGTCGAATAGCCGCTCCCGCACGCGCTCGCAGGCCTGCTTGATCGCCCCGCCCGTCATGTAAGTCTGCCGGGAGGCGGACGTCGAGCCCGCCGAGCCAACCCTGGTGTCCTTCGGCACGACGACGACCTGCCCGACGCCGAGCTCGGTGCGGCAGATCTGCTGTTCGATGGTGACCAGACCCTGACCGACTTCGGCGGCGGCGGTATGCACGCTGACCACTGCCTCGCCGCCGAGGTTCTCCAGCCGCACCCGCGCGGTCGAGTAGTCGTCGTAACCCTCGGAGAAGCCGACGTTCTTGTAGCCGACGGCGTATCCGACGCCGCGGGCGATGCCCTCGCCGTGGGTGGTATTGCCGACGCCACCGGGGAATTGCCGCAGGTCACCGCCGCCCGCTGGCGCGGACGCGGCTGGCGGCGGCTCGGCTGGCAACGGCATCCGCTCGACCAGGCGGAGCAGTTCCGCGACCGGCGCCGGGCTGTCGATGACCTGGCCCGTCGGGCCTGAACTGCCCATTTCCATCGCGTTCCGGCAGCGGAAGTCGACCGGGTCAAGGCCAAGCGCAGCCGCGAGCTTGTCCATCTGCGCCTCGTAGCCGAACGCTGCCTGCACCGACCCGAAGCCGCGCATCGCCCCGCAGGGCGGGTTGTTCGTGTAGACGCCGTAGGTGTCGATGTGCACGTTCGGCACGACGTAGGGCCCGGCCCCCATCGTGCCGGCGTTGCCGACCACCGCGGAGGTGGTTGACGCGTAGGCGCCGCCGTCGAGGTGGATCGTGGCCTTGAGGTAGACCAGCGTGCCGTTCCGGTCGGCGCCATGCTCATAGCGGATCATCGCCGGATGCCGGTGCACGTGACCGAAAAAGGACTCCTCCCTGCTGTAGACCATCTTGACTGGCTTGCCGGTGTGCAGGGCTAGGAGGCAGGCGTGTACGTGCATCGACAGGTCCTCGCGCCCGCCGAACGCCCCGCCGACGCCGGCCAGGGTCAGCCGCACCTGATCGGGCCGAAGTCCGAGCGCGACGCAGATCTGCTTCTGATCTACATGCAGCCACTGGGTGGATACGTACAGGTCAACGCCGCCGATGCCGTCCGGCACCGCCAGCCCGGCCTCCGGGCCGAGGAAGGCCTGGTCCTGCATGCCGACCTCGTAGCACCCGGTCACGACGACGTCGGCGTGCGGTGCCGGATCACCCTTGCGCAGCTTGAGGTGCCGCACCAGGTTCCCGCCCGGATGCAGCTTAGGCGCGGCCGGGTCAAGCGCCATGATCGCGTCGGTTACCGGGACCAGCGGCTCGTAGTCAACGACGATCTTGCCGGCCGCCCGCCTCGCGACCTCAGGATGATCAGCCGCTACCAGCGCCACCGGCTCTCCCGCGTACCTGACCACTCCGGTCGCAAGCACCGCCTGATCGGTGTGCTCAAGTCCGTAGGCGTTCTCACCGGGAACGTCGTCGCAGGTCAGAACCGCGTAAACACCGGCGGTGGCCAGAGCGTCACCGATGCTGACCGACTTGATCCTGGCGGAAGGATGCGGGCTGCGCAGCGTGACGCCCCAGATCATGTCGTCCATCCACAGGTCACTGCCGTAAGCGAACTCGCCGGTGACCTTGAGCCGCCCGTCGGGCCGACACTGACTGGCTCCGATCAGCCCGTCCTGCGTACCAGTGACCTCTGCCGTCTGACCCGCCGTCTCACCGGGCGCCCGAGTAGGTGTGCTCACCAACCCGAGCCTACGTTCGGCGCCCCGAGATCTCCATTCGCCGCCCGCCGCCTCAAGCTCAGTGACCAGGGACTGCCTTTATCTCCAGCGGCGGCCGCCGTGAACCCACCTCGATCGCCGACCGCAGTTCGGCGGTCACCGTCGCGCCGTCGGTCCTGATCCGGCGCGGCGGGAAATGCAGTACCAGGATCCCCTGCGCGCTCATCCGGTCGTGCCTGGCCATAGTCCGGGCCCACAGAGCCGGCGACAGATGCCACTCGCGCGAATCCACCTCGCCCGCCACCCCGGCATCCTGCCACCACACATCCGGCTGCCCGAGGAACTCGGAATCCACGTAGAGCTTCGGGTTATACATCGGCTCGGGCAGCCGCCCGCTCTTTATCAGTTTCCGCAGATCACCCTCGGCCCCTGAGGCAATGCCGTCAGCCACCTCTTCGAGTACCGCCCGCAGCAGGCCGGACTTTTGCCTTGGCCCGGTCCGCAATTCCTCGGCCAGCTGCCCGATTGTGCACGCCTTGCTCTGCACCGCATCGGCCACCATCGCCTGGACGTCACGGTATCCCAGGTCACCGCGCGAAGCGTCGGCAACGGCCCTAGCGGCCGGCGCCCATTTGATACCGCTAAGCACCAGCGGCCGTTCTGGCATCTTCGTCGTTCTCTGAACGCGAACGAAAGCCACGTCCTGCCGTTTTACGCCGGCGGGGACCAGCAGATCGATGCTTTCGGTCATCGGGACCCGCACGCCCTGATGCTGCAACGCCGCATACCCGGTAATGACACACTCCGGGCCGCCGTACAGCATCGCGGCGATCTCCTGCTGCCCCCTGGCCAGCGCGCCGTTACTGTTCAGGTAGATACCGGGCAGCACCGTCCGCCACGGCCCTCCGACCCTGGTCCGGTGGCGAAGCGCAGCCTCAGATAGCCCCGCCGTAAGCGCCTGCGGTCGCGTGATGAGATCCCCCTGCCGGAGAAAGCAGGTGGATATAGTCCGATCCGCGACAGATGTATGTTGTCTCATTCCAGAATCATGGCAGGTGCCTCCGACAATTAGCCCAGCCTCGGGATCCGCACTCCACCAACAGCAACAATGGGGTTCGAACCGCCAGAGCAAACAACAACGATGGGACATCGATGCTATCCCGACAGCATCGATGTCCCATCGTTGTTGTTACTCAGCCTTTCGGAACCGCATCTATGGGCCATCATTGCGGTTAGGTTCGGAGAAATACCCGAGAACAATCCGTATGAGAGGTCTGGGCATCTGCTTCTCCGGGCCGCCGGGGCCGGGCCGCCGGGGCCGGGCCGCCGGGGCCGGGCCGCCGGGGCCGGGTCGCCGCGCCGAAGGGGCGCCGCCTACCTGAGCGCAGCCGCGGCCCGCGCAGCCGCCTTGGCGACGGCGACCTCATCAACGGTCCTCACCTCGTCGTCCTCGACGACCACGCTCCCGTTCACGAGCAGCAGCCGGAGCGGGGGCCGCGGCCCGAGCACCAGCGCAGCCACGGGATCAGCGATGCCAGCACTCGCCAGGTCATCGAGCCGCCACACCGCCAGGTCGGCCAGCTTGCCCACCTCAAGCGAGCCAACCTCATCGCCCCGCCCGAGCAGCGTAGCTCCGCCGAGAGTCGCGAGCTCGAGCGCCCGCCGGGCGGTGAGGGCTTGCGGGCCGCCGGTGGCGCGGGCGAACAGGAGGGCTTGGCGGGCCTCGGCGAGCATCGAGCCTTCCTCGTTGGAGGCGGCGCCGTCGACGCCGAGGCCGACCGGCACGCCGGCCGTCACCAGGTCGACCGTGCGGCAGATGCCGGCGCCTAGCCTGGCGTTGGATGACGGGCAGTGCGCTATGCCTGTCCCGGTGCCCGACATCCTGGCGATAGCGGCGTCGTCAAGGTACACCCCGTGGGCCAGCCACACATCGTCGGCCAGCCAGCCGAGCGAATCAAGGTACTCGGCCGGGGTACAGCCGAAACGTTCGCGGCAGAAGCTTTCCTCGTCGGCGGTCTCGGCCAGGTGGGTATGCAGCCGGACCTGTCTGCGCCGCGCCAGATCAGCCGCGGCCCGCATGAGCTCGCCGGTAACGGAGAACGGTGAGCAGGGCGCCACGCCCATCCTGAGCATCGAACCAGGCGCCGGGTCGTGGTAATCGGAAATGGCCTGCTCGGTCGCGGCCAGCACAGCGTCAAGATCCTCGACGACCGAGTCGGGCGGCAGGCCACCGGACGACACGCCCAGGTCCATGGACCCGCGGGTCGGGTGGAACCGCAGGCCAACGGCACGGGCCGCGGCGACGGTCGCGCCAAGCACGTCACCGCCACCGCGCGGGAAGACATAATGATGATCAGAGGAAGTCGTGCAGCCGGTCCTGGCCAGCCACGCGAGCGCCGCCGTCGCCGAGTCGGCGACCAGTTGCTCGTCGAGCCTGGCCCAGACCGGATAAAGCTCGGACAGCCACTCAAACAGCGTCGAGTCGACCGCCCGCCCCCTGGTCACCCATTGATACAGATGAACATGGGTGTTGACCAGGCCCGGCGTCACCAGGCAGCCGCTGGCATCGACGACCCGATCGGCCGAGTCGACCGGCCCGGAGCCCGCCCCCACCGAGGTAATCTTGTCGCCGTCGACGGCCACGTGCCCGGAAGCGTACTCGGCCCGCTCGCCGTCCATGGTCACGACGTGACAGCCGTTGAGCAGGATTGTCGTCATCAGCGAGACCTCGCGCTCATCCGCTGCGCGGCCAAATTGACCGCCTCGAGTATTTTCTCGTACCCGGTGCATCGGCAGAGGTTTCCGGCGAGAGCTTCCCTGATGTCCGCATCGCCGGGATCCGGGTGCCTCGCCAGCAGGTCATGGGCCGCGACCAGCAGTCCTGGCGTGCAGAACCCGCACTGAACGGCCCCGGCCTCGAGGAACGCCTGCTGAAGCGGATGCAACGCGCCGTCGGCGGCGGCCAGCCCCTCCACCGTCACGATGTCGCTGCCGTCCGCCTGCCCGGCGGCCACCAGGCAGGCGCACACCGGCACGCCGTCAAGGTAAACCGTGCAGGAACCGCATTCGCCCTGCTCGCAGGCGTTCTTCGAGCCAGGAAGCCCCATCCGCTCACGCAGCACGAACAGCAGGCTCTCCCCCGGCCACACGTCATCAGCCTGGTGCGTGACCCCGTTGACCTTCGCCGTCACCCGCATCGAACGCGTCCTTCCGCTCCCGCACAGTAGTCCCGCCACGCCCAGGTCAGCGTCCGCCTGGCCAGCACCCCAAGCGAATGCCGCCGGTAGGCGGCGGTCCCCCGCACATCATCGATGGGCCGCGCCGCCGCGCTCACCAGCGCCGCGAACTCGGCCACGACCGGCTCGGGCAGCGGCCGCCTGGATTCCCAGAGTCCAGCCTCCCCGATCGCACCGGCGAGGAACAACTCGGCCGCCTCCGCCCGTATCGGGGTCGGCGCCGCCGACCCGATGCCGGTCCCGATCAATCCACGGTCTGGATGCAGCGCCAGGGCGAACGCGGCCACCGCGATCACCATCGCGTTCCTCGTGCCGATCTTGGCGAACTGCTCGGGGCCGGCCGGCGGCCTGATCCAGACCGCCGTGATCAGCTCATCGGGCGCGAGCGCGTTCCGCTTGACCCCGGTATAGAAGTCGTCGATGCCGATCCGGCGCGTGCCGCGCACCGAGGTCACCTCGACCTCGGCCCCGGCCGCGAGCAGCGAAGGATGACAGTCGCCAGCCGGCGACGCGGAACCCAGGTTCCCTCCGATCGTGCCCCGGTTCCTGATCTGCGGCGAGCCGACCGTCCGCGCCGCGATCGCGAGCCCGCGCAGCTTCCGCCCGAGCTCACCTGGGCCGGCGCCGCGTTCACCGGTAAGTTCCGCGTAGGTGACCCCGGCTCCGACCCGTAGCCAGCCATCGTCCAGGTACCAGCCGCCAAGCTCGGGCACCATCGACAGGTCAAGCAGGGCCGACGGCCGCCGCCGGTCAAAGTTCAGCTCGACCATGACATCGGTACCGCCAGCGATCGGCACGGCGTCAGGGCTGGCAGACTTCGCCGCCAGCGCCTCCTCCAAGCTCAGCGCCCGCGAGAACTCCATGGTCACCCCCGACTTCGTCGGCCTTCGGTCCCCCTTACGACCCTAGCCAGCTCAGGCGAAGCCGGCCGGCGACTCCCACGCGCTCCCGCCGGGCGGGGCATCGTCTCGCCGCACGGCGCACTGGATCAGCCCGTACGGCCGGTCGGCCGCGTAGAACACCTCACCTGGGTTGTCGAGCCCGAACGGCGCCAGATCGACGAGGAAGTGATGCTTGTTCGGCGCCGACAGCCTGATCTCGACAATATCCTCCCGCGCCGCCAGCACCGCCGAGCCCATCTCGAAGAGCGTCTGCTGGAGCGCATAGCTGTGCACCACGGCGAACTGCTCCAGGAGCACCTCTTTCACCTGCGCGAACGCGGCATCCCAGGCAACCTCGCGGCTCGCGTACCGCCACCCGGCCGTGAGCGAGGTCGCGAGGACCCGGTCGGACGTCTCCGGCAGCGTGGTGTATTCATCCTGATAAAACCCGGCGAACTCGGATCCCGTTGTCTTAAGAACAACTAGGTCTTTAAGACCCGAGATAATCCAAAGACCCTTTTCTTCCAAATAACCCTGACCGTCGCTGACGGCCACAGCGACTGTCCGGACCCCGGCGCCGGTCCGCACGAACGTATGCGCGTGCCCGGCGCCGCCGGCCGGCACTCGTTCCCAGGCGTACTCCTCGACGTCGACGCGGGCCCGGTGGACCGAGGGGATATCACCGACGAAGTGCTCCGCGAGAGCGATCGAGTAGTCTTCGATCGCCCCCGTTGCGTGACTCTTGGCAAAAGCAAAGCAGGTGTTTTTCTGACTGTCGGTTGGCAGGACGCTGCCCTGATCGCCGGTCAGGTGAGCCGCGTCGAAGTCGCCGCGCAGCGCCGTGGACACGTTCAGGTCGCGGATCTCGTGCCGCTCGGTGTCACGAAAGATCCTGACGACCCTGGTCTCCGCCTTGCCGTACTGGGTCGGCCCGAGCACGATCGCCATCGTTGTCAACTCCCACGGTAGGTCGAGTACGCGTGCGGGCTGAGCAGCAGCGGCACGTGATACCTCGGCCGCCGGCCGTCAGCGCGGAAGGTGACCACGACCTCGGGGAAGAAGGCGCCTCCGCCTCCGGCCAGGTAGGCCTCAGTCTCGAACACCAGCCGGTACACGCCCGCGGTCAGCGCCCCGACCCCGAAGTCCGCGAGCCGCCCGTCCACGTCAGTAACCCCGCGCCCGAGCTCCCGGCCGTCCCGCTCAAGCCGGACCACAATTCCGGCCGCAGGCTCCCCCTTGACCGTGTCGAGCACATGCGTGCTAACCCCGCTCACGCCTCCACCAGCTTCCGTAGGCGAATCCGGTTGATCTTGGCCAGTTCCGCTGCGACTACCTCCCATTCCAGCTCAGGCTCGTTCGCGAGCCGCTCGTGCAGCAAGGCGAGCAGTTCGGGTCCGCTTCGCCCGGTGGCGCAGACCAGGTAAATGTGCCCGAACTTCTCCTCGTAACCCGCGTTGCCTTCCGCCAGCCCTCGCATCAGTACAGCATCAGCCTCTGACACTCCCGCTTGCTCGCTAGCCGACCAGCCGTGAGCGTGCCGCCTGGCGCCGATCCGGGGATGCCCGTCGAGCGCTTGCCGCAGGTCAGCTTGGGTAAGCGAAGCCACGGCCGCATCGCTGGCGGCTAGCAGCGCGGCGATCGTCTCATACGGGCGGCCGGCGGCCACGGCGTCAGCCCAGCGCCCGGACGAGCAGCAGCTAGCCAGCCGCGACCTCACCTCGGCCGCTGGCAGCCCGTTGAAATCGGCCAGTGCGATCGCCACCTGGCTAGGATGTCAGTACCTGAGTCGCTTCCCCTTCGGCCCGCACTTGCCTGCCCGCTAGCAGGTAATAGAGGAGCCCGGCGACGCCGAGCCCGATGAACACGCTGAAGTCAGACCCGAATTCTCCGCCGATCCGGCTGGCCAGCGGCCCGACGTACGGCGGAAACGCGTTCAGCCAGAGCGCGGCGGTGACCATGCCGAACAACTGGGCGATCAGGGCGGGCCAGTGGAAGCCTCCGCTCCGGTAGTAAAGGCCGCCAGCCTCGTTCAGCAGCGACTGGGTGTCATACCTGTTCTTGCGGAGCCAGGAATCGACCAGGTAAATCGCGCACCACGGACCCAGCCACAAGATGATGAACAACAGGAAGTCGGCCAGCAACGTGTAGAACCTCGCGGAGAAGATCGCATACGCGGCGACGGCGAGGCAGATCGTCGCGTCGATGAACACGCAGGTGACCCGGTGCAGCTTCGGCACCAGCGACTGAAGCGTGACTCCGGACGAGTAAAGGTCGAGCGTGTTAATCGAGAACAACTGGAAGATCGCGAAGATCAAGTAGGGGATCACGAACCAGCTGGGAAAGCCGGCCGTCAGCCCGGTCACGCTGGCCTCGGCGGTCTTGGGAAGTTCGGTCCCCAGGGCCGCGCCAAGGACCTCGAGCAGCACGGAAGGGATCAGCCCGCCGAACATGACAGCGAGGACGATGCTGCGCCTGCTCGCGGTCGGCGGCAGGTAGCGCGAGTAGTCGTTGCCGTTCTCGGTCCAGCCGAGCCCGCCGGCCGCGATAACCAGCGCCAGGAAGATCGTCATCGAGCCCCAGCCGGCGCTCACCGGCCCGGCATGGTACTTGTGCACCACGAACACGGTCATGATCGCGAACAAGATGATGAAGGGGAAGGCCAGCACCTTCAGCACCTTCAGCACCGCCGCGTGGCCGAGTAGCGGCAGCACGGCCTGGATGACGACGGCGACGAGCAGGAAGATCACCTTGACCCAGGTGGGCACCGTCTTCAGGCCCGCCTGGTTGGCCAGCGCGATCGCGGCGAACACGATCAGCGCGATGCCCTCGATCTCGAAGCCGACCTGAGTCACCCAGTTGAACAGCGAGGGTGCACGGTTCCCGTTCGGGCCGAAGGCCGCACGGCTGATGCCGAAGCAGGTCGTGCCCGCTCGCGGGCCCTGGAGACTGGCCAGGCCGGTCAAGACGTAGCTGACGTTGCCAACCAGGATGACGAGCACGGCCTGGGGGAAAGAAAGCCCGAAGACGACGACCCCGAGCACGCCGTACAGCAGGAATTCGACGTTCCAGATCGCGCCCGCCCACATCCAGAACAAGTTGCCAGGGCGGCCCCAGCGCTCGCTTACCGGTACGTACTCGATGCCCCGGTGCTCTACGGCGGTAACGGCGGGCGGGGCACCCTCAGCCGGCGCCATCACTACATTTGCATCTGCCACTGACTCGGCCTTTCTGCTCGCCGGCACGGTGCAAGGCGGACATTACTAGAACAATGTTTCCCGCAAAAGTCGCCAGTGACCGACTCGCCTGCGACAGGGGCCGAGTCGCTAGACCCGCCAGCCCCTCGGCGGGCGGGCGAGGCCGCTCCCGGCCGCTGGTGCCCGCCGCAGCTCGTCGTCCGGGTAGGAAGAGTCACGAAGCCAGGTGATCAAGGCGAAGTACACTACCGGAATGAAGCAGACTGCCGGAAACGCCCAGAGCACGCCCGCCGCAACCTGCTGATCAGCGGCGATGCTGAGCCCATGCACATAGCGGTACGCGTAAACCGGGAACCACGCGGTATGGGAAAACGCCATGATGTAGGCAGCCACCCAGATGGTCCACATCGGCAGGGCCGCGAACGCCGCCCGCAGCGGCCGGTTGATCCTCGGCAGGAACGGCGGCGATTCGACCAGCTCAAGCCAGAGCCCGCAGCCCGCCACGGTCAGGCTGAGCGCCTCGGCAACGGTCAGGGCCGGATCTCTGACCAGCGCGTTCACCGAGACCGGCAACCGCCAGATGACGGTAAGCGCGATGAAGCTCAGCAGCGCCAGCCATGACAGCCGCACCGATGACCGGTGCGACCTGGCCGCGGCGAGCCGGTCAAGCGGCAGCCGGCCGATCAACTTCCACGGCGCCCCGAGCACGATCAAGGCCGGGACAACGGTCGCGAGCACGGCGAACTGCATCGCCTGAACGAAAACATACTGCCTCGCCGCCGCCCCGGCCGGCGGCACGAGCACGGCCAGCGCGAGCAGCACCGCGGCCGGCGCCAGCCAGGGTCGCCACAGCTCTACTCGACTTCGCATGCGCCTTTCCTAGTAGCACCAAGTGCGACTCGTCAACCTCTGGGTCGCGGCCCGCGCCCCCTCTGCACGCGGTCGGCTGGCGGGAGCTCAGCCGGTGATGTAGCGGCGCATGCCGACGGCGTATTCGCAGCCGGCTCCGAGGCCGACGTAACCGGCCGCGTCCTTGAGGAACTGCTCGGGGTCGAACTCGCGGCCGAGGCCGTCAATATAGGCCTGGTGCGCCCTGAGCGAGGCGACACCCACGTCGATCGTCTCCGTGACGTCGACGAAGTGGGTGGGGTCGCCGCTGTTGAGCACGTAAGTGAAGCCGATGGCCGGGCAGGGCGGGCCGGCTTCGGTGAACACCCACTCGTTCGCGGCGTCACGGCAGGCGTCCAGGGTAGCGAGGCCGACCGCACGGTGATCGGCGTGGTTGACCGGGCCGGCTTCGCCCCAGGTGAGATCGAAGCTCTGGCCAAGCACGATGTCCGGCCTGATCTCGCGGAAGACCGCCGCCAGGTCGCGGCGCAAGCCGAGACCGTATTCCACCAGGCCGTCGGAATGATCAAGGAACCGCACGTCGTTGACGCCGACGATGGCGGCGCTTGCCTCTTCCTCGGCGACCCGCAGCGGACCGACCTCGGCCGGCGCGCGCCCGGCGATGCCGGCTTCTCCCCTGGTGACCAGCAGGTAGCAGATTTTCTTGCCTTGCCTGGTCCACCGCGCGATCGCGGAAGCGGCACCGTATTCCAGGTCGTCAGGATGGGCGGCCACGGCTACGGCTGACTCCCAGTCCTCTGGCATTGGCTGCAAAGCGCACTCCTCGGTCAGGTGTTGCAGTAGGTGTCGGTCAGGCCGCCGTCGCCGTTCGCGTAGAGCGCCGCCAGGTCAGGCGCGTTGCCCTGGCTGGCCATGACGGCTGCTTGCCCCTTCTGACCGAGCACGTACCTGTTCATGAAGGCGAGCGTCACCCGCGCGGTGATCTTCTCGTAGCGGTTGATGCCCCAGTAGGGCTCGGTGTGGCTGGCGCCGAACAAGTCCAGGTAGTAGCGGGCGGGCGCCCGGTCAGCCAGGTACATGGTGACGCTGCAGCCCGGCGGGTTGATCGTGTCGGCCGAACCCTGGCTGAACAGGACGGGGACGGTCGGGCGGGTGAAGTACTGCCCCGCCATCGGCGGCCACTCATCGCCAGACTCGACCGCGACCGCGCGAACGCGGTGGTCGGTGCAGCAGGTGTTGCCGAGGACGGCCGCGACCACGGCGCCGCCGTCTGACTGGCCGGCGATGCCGATCTGGCGCGGGTTGAGCAGGCCGGCGAGGAGCCCGTGCTTGGCGGCCCCGTGCTTAGCGGCCCCGTGCTTAGCGGCCCCGTGCTTAGCGGCCCCGTGCTTAGCGGCACTGAGCGCCAGGACCCGCGTGAGGTCATAGGACAGGTCGTACGGCTCGTTGAGCAGGTCGGACTCGGTCGCCGCCGAGCCGACTACGCAGTCGGCGTGCGGGAAGTTGGTCGTCACGATGACGTAGCCGGCCGACGCCCAGTACTTGAGCAGGTCGCTGTAGGGGCCGCCGCACTGCATGAAACCCGGGGCGAAGCCGATGACGGGGAGCGGGCCTGGCGCCGGCGGCGTGCTCCTCGATGGCTTTCCGGCGAGCGGATACCAGATCTGGGTCACGAGCTTGCGAGCCGGGAGCTGGTGGTTGTCCGGGCCGACGTGGGCGGGCTCGGTGAACGTCGTCGTGTAGTAGCTGGTCCAGTAGCTCCGGGCGACGCCGATTACCGGCGTGCCGTTCGGGCCCTCGGCCGCTACCTGGGTCACGCGAGGTGCCGGGCTGGGCGACGCAGAGTGATTACGGGCCGGCGGGGCGTGCTTCCCTGCTGACCCGGCCGACCCGGGCGGCACCGCCGCACAGGCGGTGGCCAGGAGGGCAACGGCGACGACGAGCAGGCCGGTCCTGACTCGCGTGACCATCAGCCGGCCAGGATGTCGGCGAGGTCGAACTTCACCGGCTCGTCGAGCTGACCGAACCCGCAGGAGGAAGGATCACGGTCCGGCCGCCAGCGCACGAACTGAGCGGTATGCCGGAACCTGGTGCCCTCCATGTGGTCGTACCTGACCTCGACGACCCGTTCGGGCCGCAACGGCACGAAGGAAAGGTCCTTGCCCGCGTTCCACCGGCTGCCCTCGCCTGCCCGGGGGTTACGTACCGCTTCGGTGTGTTCGGCCCAGTTCCACGGGTGGCCGTCGAAGCTGGTGACCAGCGGCTGAAGCTCGGTGAACAGTTCCTTGCGCCTAGCCATCGGAAACGCGCCGATCACGCCGATACTGACCAGCCTGGAGTTGTCGTCGTAGAGGCCGAGCAGCAGCGAGCCGATCGCGTCGTCGCCCGACTTGTGCACCCGGTACCCGGCAACGACGCAGTCGGCGGTTCGCTCATGCTTGATCTTGAACATCACGCGCTTGTCCGGCTCGTACTCGCCGTCAAGCGGCTTGGCGACGATGCCATCGAGCCCGGCGCCCTCAAACTGGCTGAACCAGGTCCCGGCCAGCTCTGGGTCGGTCGTAGCCGGGGTCAGGTACACCGGAGGTCGGGCGCCGGACAGCGCTTCCTCAAGCACCTGCCTGCGCCGGGCGAACGACTCGGTCGTGTAATCGGTGTCGCCGAGCGCGAGCAGGTCGAACGCCACGAACGAGGCCGGGGTCTGCTCGGCTAGCAGCCTCACCCGGCTGTCCGCCGGGTGAATGCGCTGGAGCAGTGCCTCGAAGTCCAGGCGGCGGCCTTCGGCGTCAGGGATGACGATTTCCCCGTCGATGACACAGCGTTCGGGCAGGCTGGCGAGCACGGCGGCCACGATCTCGGGGAAGTACCTGGTCATCGGGCGCTCGTTGCGGCTGCCGATCTCGACCTCAGCCCCGTCCCTGAAGATGATCGACCTGAAGCCGTCCCACTTGGGCTCATAGCTCATCGCGCCGCCTGGAATCTTGCCGACCGACTTAGCCAGCATGGGCGCCACCGGCGGCATCACGGGTAGCTGCATGCGTCCCATCATCTACCTCCGGCCGACCCCGTCGGGCGAAAGCCGGGGCGACTCGGCGTAATGCCCCAGTCTGACCGATTACCCGATCAGTTCGACCAGCGTCGCGGAGCTGCTCGGCCAGGGCCACGCGGACAAATCACCTATATTGCTTGGCGCAGCCACAACGATGGCCCACCGATGCGTTTCTTTGGGAGTGAGCGCAGGTCAATACGGCATATATCACATAACGGACTGCCGATCCCCAGCCGCGAGCCGCCCGCCAGGCTGCCCTGTCACAGTCCCGGCGCCGGGGCTACCGGTCCCCGGCTCCGCTGCGGCCGTGTTCAGGCACCTCAGAGCTTCAGATGGCCAGCTAGCGTGCCTGATTGCCCAGCAGATTCTAAGGAATTTGCGGCTTCGGCTCTGATATACGTAATTCCTAGCCAGCTTAAGCACTCGGGGATCGGCAGCGGAGGGGCAGTGCGCACAAGCTTGTTCAGGAGATCGGCCGTCGTGGCCTCGGCGGTAGCGCTAGTCGGAGGGCTCGGCACCGCCGCGCCAGGCATGGCATCGGCCGCGGCCGGGCATCCGGCGGTGTCGCGGCCGGCGCGGGCCTCGTTCGGCCATCAGGCCAGGTCCGGGGCCGTGACCAGGGCAGCACTTCCCTCCGGCCAGCATTACGTATGCCCGGCGCCAAGCCGGCCAGGGCAAATGGAATGCATGTCGATCATTAAGACGCTGGCCAGGGGAGGCATCTCTCCGGCCGCGGGCAAGGTGAGCAACGGCAACTACGGTCCCGCCCAGTTCCAGAGCGCGTACAAACTGACCAGCGCCTCGAAGAATAAGGGCAAGGGCGTCACGGTCGGGATCGTGGACGCGTTTCAGGATCCGGACGCGGCCGCGGACCTTGCCCACTACCGCTCGCATTTCCACCTGAAGGCCTGCACGACCGCTAACAAGTGCCTCAAGATCGTGAACCAATCCGGCAAGACCAGCCCGCTCCCCTCCAAGAACGCGAGCTGGGGAGTGGAGGAGTCGCTCGACCTTGACATGGTGTCGGCGATCTGCCCGAACTGTCACATCCTGCTGGTAGAGGCCACCAACAACTCGACCTTCAACCTGGGCTCGGCCAACAACACCGCGCTGCGCCTTGGCGTGCGGTACGTGTCCAATAGCTGGTCGGGCGATGAGTTCTTCGGCGACGACGCCGACAACTCCGTTCTTTGATCACCCTGGTGACGTGCAGTCCTTCGCCGCCGGCGACTTCGGTTACGGCCCGGCCTACCCGACCGACCTCCAGTTCGTGACCTCGGTCGGCGGCACGAGCCTTAAGCACTCGGGCAACAAGCGCGGCTGGACCGAGAGCGCCTGGGGTAACAGCGGCGGCGAAGACGGGACCGGCGGCGGCTGCTCGGCTTTCGAAGCGAAGCCATCCTGGCAGCGAGCCGACGCCAGCTATCCGGGCGGCTGCCTTAACCGCACCGAGAACGACGTTTCCGCCGATGCTGACCCGGACACCGGCGCGCTGGTCTTCGACAGCTTCAAGCAGAGTCCGCCCGGATTCGAGGAGATCGGCGGCACGAGCGAGGCCACTCCGATTATCACCGCGATCTACGCGCTGGCCGGAACGCCGACCAAGGGCACCTTCCCGGGCGAGTACCCCTACCTGCACACCAAGAACTTGTTCGACGTCACGTCCGGAGTCAACGGCACCTGCGAGGCGAACCGGCAGTACCTGTGCCACGGCAAGAACGGTTTCGACGGGCCGACCGGGCTTGGCACCCCTAACGGCACCGCGGCATTCGCCAACGGCACCACTCACCGGGTGACGGTCGTCGACCCGGGGGTCCAGGACGTCGCGGTCAGCACCAAGTTCTCGCTGCTGATTACCGGTCTCGACACGCGCAAGGTCTCATCGCTGAAGTGGACTGCCTCCGGGCTGCCGACCGGCCTCAGCATCAGCGCGGTGAGCAAGTCAACTAACGCCAAGATCACCGGCACGCTCCCGGCCGCGCCTGGCACCTTCAACGTCACCGTGACCGCGAAGGACGGCAGCACCGTTGGCACCACGCACTTCACGATCGTGGTCTTGCCTTCGCTGAGCTTCTCTAACCCGCCGTCTGGGAAGATGAACCTGGCCGCCAAGGCCAGCCTGTGCCTGGATGGCGGCACCGACGCAAGCGGGCAGATGGTCAAGGTCCAGACCTGCAGCAACGCCAGCGCAGCCAGCCAGGACTGGCAGTACGTGGCGACCAGCCAGCCGGGCGACATCGGCACGCTCCAGATCGCCGGTGAATGCGCGACGACGGCGAGCACCAAGGCGCCGCAGAAGATCTCGCTGTCCCCGTGCACGGGCGGCGGCACCCAGCAGTGGATCTACCTGGGATTCGGGGCGGTGTGGAGCCCGTTCACCGGAAGCTGCCTGAACGCCGCATCGCTCAGCGCTGGCAGCGCGGTGACCGGTACGAACTGCACCTTCAGCAAGAACCAGACCTGGAACCTCCCGGCCGGGCCGGTCACCGTGGACGGATCATCGCTGTGCCTTGACAACCCGACCGGCAGCACGGTCAAGGTCGACAATTGCAACCTGCCCTCCCAGACGAGCGAGCTGTGGACGTTTGAAGGCTCAGGGCAGATCGAGAACAATTCCGGCGAATGCCTGGCCAGCACCAGTTTCCAGGCCCAGACCGCGCTGACCGTTGAGGCCTGCGACCCGGACAACGGCTTCCAGTTCTGGCTGCCAGGGCCGTCGGGCGAACTGCAGAACGACGCGGTGAACGGCGCTCAGACCGCCTTCAACATGTGCCTGGCCGATCCGGGCAACGGCGGGAACGGCACTACGGCCGACCAGGACCAGTGCTACGGGTACGAGGGAGAGATCTGGGGGCTGAACTAATAGCCGATCCCAGGTGGATGGGACGATGGGCGGCATGAACCTGATCCTGGCCGCCCTCTACCCAGTCGCTGGCGTCGCTGCCGGTCTGGTGGCCGGCTTAGCGTTACGCGGTGAGGTCGTCCGGCTCTCCGTGCCTGGCGGCGAGCCGGAGGAGACGTCCTGCGCCGCGTGCGCCGCGCCGCTGCCGGGAAGGGCGACGTTCCGTTGCGGGTCCTGCTGGTGCTGGCTCGGGGCGCCGATGGCCATCGAACTGACCACCGCCGCCATCATCGCGCTGTTGCTGGTGCGGTTCGGCGGCCAGCCAGCCGTCGCCGCGTTCGCTTACCTCGCCGTGATCGGGGTCGCCCTCGCCCAGATCGACATCGCCGTCCAGCGACTGCCCAACCGGCTGACGCTGCCCGCCTACCCAGCGCTCGTCGTCCTGCTCGCGGTAGCGGCCGCCATCGCGGATGACTGGAGCGCGTTCGGGCGGGCGCTGCTCGGCGCGCTCGCGATCGGCACCGGTTACCTGGTGCTCGGGCTGGCGAGCCGGGGTCAGCTTGGCGGCGGCGACATCAAGCTGGCCGGCCTGACCGGGCTTGTGCTCGGCTGGCTGGGCTGGTCCACGCTGATCGCCGGCGCCTTCGCCGGGTTCCTGCTGGCCGGGCTGATCAGTGCCGTCCTGCTGGCGAGCAGGCGGATCCGCCGGGAGAACCCGATCAGCTTCGGGCCTTACCTTCTCGGCGGCGCGCTGCTGGCAATGCTGCTCAGATAACGAAGTTGTGCCTAGTGCTGCCTGGCCTAGGTCAGCGCGGACTAAGCCACGTACTGGCCAGGAGATAGGACATTCTCCCGATGCGGCGGGCCCCCTCTTACGACGAACCTGAATAGTGCCTGACCACAGCAGGTCAGGCCATTCAGGAGGTCGTCATGCATCCCACAGTAGCCCGCATGCTCACCGTCCAGCACATGGACGAGCTGCGGTCCCAGGCAACGCAGGCGCGTCGGGCCCGTCGGGCCCGCCGCGCTCGGCGCGGGGCCTGACCGTCGTTCTTACAGGCCGTCACGGTAAGCGATCGCCGCAGCTTCGGTCCGGCTGCCGGCGTTCAGCTTGGCCAGGATATTGGAGACGTGCACGCTGGCGGTTTTAGGTGAGATGAACAGCTCAGTGCCTATCTCCTTATTACTGTGCCCGGCGGCAAGCAACCTCAGGACCTCAAGCTCCCTCCCGGTCAGCGCGGCCAGCGGGCCGCCGGTCGCGGCCAAGGCTCCGTCCTCGCCAGCGGCCTGGCTCGCCAGCCTGGCCCGGCGGCCGAGATCAGCGAGCGCTGCCTGCAGAGGTGCGGCGCGCAGCTCCCCGGCCGCCAGGCTGGCAAGCTCCCACTCCCGCCTGGCCGCCTCCCGGTCGCCCGCCTCGGCCAGAGCCTGAGCCAGCCGCCAGCGCGACCTGGCCGTCTCGTACACGAAGGCCGACCCGAACGCCTCGACCGCCGCCCGCCAGGCCGCCGGATCGTTGTCACCGGCGACCCGGCGGCGCTCCGCTTCCGCCCTGGCCAGCCAGCCCCGCCCGTCTACGCCGAGCGCGAACCCCGGCAAGCGCCGGTTGACAGCGCCATCGCGGGCGATTTCGAGCAGCTCGTCGGCCCTGGAGCTGAGGTAGGACAGACGGTCACCGTCGTTCACCAGCCTCGCCGCGCCGGCTGAGATCAGCGAGTGCCGACAGCCCGACCGCGGCCACCCTGATGAGCTGCGGGCCCCGGAAGCCCTCGTCGAATTCGATCTCGTCGCTGATCGTCGCTTCGGCCTCGGCGAACGCCTCCGGCGCCGCCCCGTGCCACAACCGGTGCTCGGCCATCAGGCCGCGGGCGATGTATTTGGCGAATTGGTCCTGGTCAAGCACCGGCTCAAGCCAGCGCAGGCGTTCCGTCACCGCCCTCGTGCCCCTGGCCACGGCAATGAACATGGCCATCGCCGACAGTCGCGCCTCGGCGGCATTGGTCACCCTGGTGGCGAAGCCGTCGGCGATCTCCTGCGCGTGGTCCCACCGACCGTCGGCGAAATGCGCCAGGTAGTGAATGTACTGAAGGTCAATGCCGTACTGGGCCATCCCGAGGCCAGCTCCCTGCGCCCGCGCGGTGCCCTGATGAGCGACCCTGGCCGCCGCCGCCAGGTCGCCCTGCTCAAGCTGGACCCTCGCCAGCTGGAACGCGGCCCGGAGCTCGACCCCGAGCATCCTGGTCTCGGCGGCTTGCTTGTGGGCGCTGGTCAGCAGCCTTACGGCAGCGGCGATCTGACCGGAACGCTCGTGGATCAGGCCGAGCGTGGTCAGTGCGTCCGCCTCGATCCACGGCGCCGACGCCGCGGTCGCCGCCGCACGCGCCTCCTCGGCGCGCGCCCTGGCCGGCTCGGCGTCCTGCAGCGTGAGCAGCGCCCGCGCGTGCGTGGCCAGAGCGCGAGCGCGTTCCCATCTCGGCGGGTCGGCGGGGAGCGCATCCACCGCGGCCTGCGCGGCAGCCGAGGCTTCCTCCTCCTCGCCAAAGTCATTGAGGAAATAGGCGAGCCGCTCGTTGACCCGGCTGAGCAGCACCTGATCAACGTTGTCGCGAAGGTATCCGAGCAGCTGTCGCAGCTGGCTGGCGGCGCGGGCGAGGTCGCCGCTATCCGCCGCGCTGATCGCCGACTTGAAGGCCAGTTTGCCCCGCGCGATGCCACCGCGCCGTTCGGCGTCAGGCACCCGGTCCCACAGCGATAGGGCCTGGTCGTAGTGCCGGTGCGCGTCCGCGGGTGCGGCCAGCCGCTCGGCCTCCCGCCCTGCTTGCACGGAGGCGGCGAAGGCGCCGGGGATGTCGTGACTGGCGAGGTAGTGGTGGGCTAGCTCGGCCGCGGTGCCAGGCACTTCAGCGAGGCGGCTATCGTCGGCCAGCAGATCGGCCAGCCGGGCGTGCAACCGGGTGCGCTCGCCGGGCAGCAGGTCGGCGTAGACGGCCTCGCGCAACAGAGCGTGCCTGAACGAGTAGCCCTGGTCCCCGTCTGGCACAAGCAGCTGACTGGCCACGGCCTCCCTGACCGCGCTGTCGTAGACCTGCTCGTCAAGCCCCGATGCCCGCCTGACCAGCTCATCATCGACCCGGCGCCCGGTCACGGCGGCCGTCCTCAGCACCTGCTGTGCTTGCTCAGACAGCTGCTCCATCCTGGCCAGCAGCAGGTCAGCGAGCCCGGCGGGCAGCTGGGTCCCCGACGATGACGCCGCGAGCAGTTCTTCCGCGTAGTACGCGTTCCCTTCTGCCCTTGCGATCATCTCCCCGATGGCGGTCGCGTCGAGCTGCCGCCCGGACAACGTGGTCAGCAGCTCGGCCATCGCCGAGGACGGAAGCGGACCCAGGTCAAGCGGGCTGACAATCGGCAGCCTCAGCAGCTCGGCGATCAGCGGCCTCAGCGGGTGCCGTCGGTGCATGTCGTCGCTGCGGTAAGTCGCGACGATCGCCAGCCGCTCAGAATGCAGCATCCGGCTCAGGAAGTTCACCAGGTCGCGGGTCGAATGGTCGGCCCAGTGCAGGTCCTCGATCACGAGCAGCACCGGCGAAGCCGCCGTCAGCTCAGCCAGCATGCCGAGCACCGCGCCGAACAACTGCTGCTGCACAAGGCCAGGCACATCCCCGCCGACCGGCTGACTCTCATTCCGGTCGGGCAGCAGCCGGGAAAGCACGGGGCGGGCAGCGAGCGCGTCAAGCACCGCACCCCGCGGCATCGGCCCGGTCGTGGCGTCCCTGAGCGCGTCCGCCAGCGGCAGGTAAGGAACAGCGTCGCCGATCTCGGCGCACCGCCCCGACAGCACCGTGAAGCCGCGCTCCCTTGCCCGCGCGGCTAGCTCAGATACCAGCCTGGTCTTGCCCACGCCAGCGTCACCGCTGATCAGCGTCACGACCGGCTGCCCATCGGCCGCCGCGTCAAGCAACGCGAGCAACTGCCCGAGCTCGGCATCCCTGCCGACCAGCCGAGTTCCGCTCACCTGCAACACCACTCCAGTATCACAGCAGACCAGGACACTCAGGTCGCCCGATTTTCGGTGCCGCCGGCGCGGCCCAGGTCCTCTCGCCGGCGGCGCCGGGACTGCCCGGCCGGACAATACCCCTAAAATGCCAGACCGAGGCGCAACGATGTCCCACCGATGCTGCTGCCAGCCAGGTTCCGACCGCAACGATGGCCCATAGATGCTGCGGGAACAGCATCGCTGTGCCATAGATGTTGTCCGCGCCGCCCGCCCCGCCCCGCCGAATCCGGCATCTGACACATACCGGGCCACCTGCCCCTGACTCCAGGCCCAGCGTTGTCCCGAAGCTGGGCCTAGGACCCCGGCGCAGGAACAACGCTGGGCCTCCCCGCCCGGCCAGGGCCGGCGCGGCACCCGGCCTGCGGACGTCGACGGTCGCGCTGGCAAAATGCCTGTTGTGCCGGTTACGCCTCGTTCGCCGCGCGGGCTCTTTCGCGGGATGCCCCGTGAAGTCGCGATCCTGAGCGCGGTCTCGTTCACGGTCGCGCTCGGGTACGGGATCGTGGCACCGAGCATCCCGGCCTTCGCCCGCCAGTTCGGCGTGAGCACGGCCGCGGCGGCCAGCGTGATCAGCGCGTTCGCGCTGATGCGGGTCGTCGGGGCGCTGCCGGCCGGGCGGCTCGTTGACCGGTTCGGCGAGCGGCGGATCATGGCGGCCGGGATCGCCATCGTGGCCGTCAGCAGCGCGCTGGCCGGGTTCTCCGAGTCGTTCGTGCAGCTCATCGTGTTGCGCGGGGTTGGCGGGCTTGGTTCGGCGATGTTCGGGGTGAGCGCCCAGACTCTGCTGCTCCGCACGGTCAGGGCCGACCAGCGGGGGCGGGCGAGCGGCCTGTACTCCGGCGGGTTCCTGCTCGGCAGCATCAGCGGGCCGGCGATCGGCGGGCTCGTCGCGGCCTGGTCATTGCGGGCGCCGTTCTTCATCTACGGCGCCATGCTGCTGGTCCCGACGGCGATCGCCTTCACCGTGCTACGCGACCGGGGAAAGCAGCCCGCCAGCGAGGCAGTCACGGAAGATCAGGCCATCATCGATCAAGTCGAACTAGCCGCGGACCGAGTCGGCGGCGGCCAGGTAGCGGCGGGTCAGCCAGTCAAGACGCGGCAGCGCGCACTGCCAGAACTCGGCCACGTCATGCGAAGCCGGATCTACCAGGCCGCCGCGAGCGCTAACCTCGCTGACGGCTTCGCGGTGCTCGGCGTGCGCAGCGCCATTGTCCCTTTGTTCGTGCACTACGTGCTGCATCGGTCACCGACCTGGACGGGCATCGGCTTCGGCATCGTGGCGGCGCTGAACGGGGCGACCCTGCTTCCGGCCGGCTACCTCGCTGACCGGCTCGGCCGGCGGCCGGTCATCGTGACCGGCTGCCTGGTCTCGGGGACGGGGATGGTGCTGCTCGCGTTCGTGCCCGGACTCACCGGGTTCCTCGCGGCGATGGCGACGCTCGGACTCGGGTCAGGGCTGCTCGACGTGGCCCCCTCGGCCATGATCGGCGACTTGCTGAGCCGCGGCGACGGCGAGAACGGAGGGGCAGGCGGAGCCGTAGTCGCGTCCTACCAGATGGCCGGCGACATCGGCGCGGTCACCGGACCGATCGCGGTCGGCTTCCTGGTCGACTCGGTGTCCTACGACGCGGCGTTCCTGCTGGCGGCCGGCATTCTCGGCGCCGCCGCCTGCGTCGGCCTAGCCGCGCCGGAATCCAGGACTAGATCGTGAACGCGAGGTTCGTGGCCAGCTGCCTGGCCAGGCTGACATCCCCGGCGAACTCGACCCGCTCCATCGCCGCCTGAGGATCCTCCCGTCCGCCAGCGAGCCGCAGGAACAGCGAAGAAGGCATCACGATCGTGGCCGTCGGCTCGCCGTCGAGCTCCTCGACCACCTTCGCGCGTCCCGAGGTCACCACGCGCAGCTCTCGCTCAACCGGGCCGCTGAGCTTGATCAGCACCGAACTGCCGTCGGGCGCGCGCCCCCGCTTGCCGATGATGTAGCCGAGCGCGCCGGTCACCTCATCGAGCGACCGCTCGGCGCCCTGCCCGCTCTCGTTACCTGGAATCCCGATCGCGGCCCTGATGTCCTGCTCGTGCATCCAGCAGTCGAAGACCCTGATCTCCATGAACCGCCGGTAGGTACCGGGTCCGGCCGGCGTCCACGACGGCGCGTTGAAATCGGCGACCGGCATCTCGCGCAGGCTGGCGAGCCGCTTACCAGTGATGTCGCGGAACTCGGCGAGCAGTTCGGCGTTGGACCGCTCGCGCAGCGCGATCACCCAGTGCTCGTTGACCTTCCCGATGTCGTTATGCACATGCGGACCATCCGAGGCGCCGTCGGGTGCCTCGGGCAGCGCGGCCCCTGACAGCGCCAGCTCGGTCCCTGTCACGTGGGCGAGCACGTCGTGCACGTCCCAGCCAGGCAGCACCGGCGTAGCCCAGGCCGCGTCGTCGAGCGGGGAAAGCAGGTCGCCGATCGCGGCCCACTGCGCCCCGAGCATGGTGACCATCCGGTCCTTATCGGCGGCCAGTTCGTCTTCGTTCACCGCGCCTCCTGCTCTGCCAGAGGGAAGTCAACCACGGTACCCCGGTTGATGCTCACCCAGTCCCGCCCGCGCAGATACGGAAGGAAGGTCTGCGTGATCCTGGCCGCGTCGTCCGCCGTCTTCGGCCGCTGGATCTCGTAAAGCTGCGGGAATTCAGTCCAGGCTCTCAGGGCGTCCCACAGCCTGACCGCCGCCGCGCCAGCCGGCGGATCGATGAGTACCGGCCCGAAAAGACATTGACCATCAGCAAAAAAGATCGTCGGTACTCCGTACCCTCCGGCGTCGGTCACCCGCCGGTGCTCGGCCAGTACCTCATCGCTCGTGGTCTGATCGGCGATGGCGGCGTCGACGAGACCGGGGTCGTGGCCGAGGTCGGCGATGATCTGCTTCGCGACGGCCCGGTCGTGCGGCTTGCCGCCTTCGACGTGCAGCAGCCGACCGGCGGCGGCGTACCAGGCGTCGAGCGAGTCCATGCTTTCCCGGCGCAGCAGGGCGCCGATCCGCATTAGCGACCAGCCGTAGGACCACTCGCGTTCCCAGGGGTGCTTCTTTCCCTCGGCCCGGTTGACTTCTTCGAGGCTGAAGAACCGCCAGTTCACGACCAGGCCAGTCTGAGCACGTACTTCCCTGATCCACAGCGACGCCTGATAGGCGTAGGGGCACATCAGATCGAAATGAAAGTCAATAACGGCGTCCATCCCGGCAACGTAACCGCCGGCTCGCGGCTATGACAAGAAGCCAGCGAACTCGCGCTCGAGCGCGGCCCTTGACCGGACACCCACGACCTGCCTCACGACCTGCCCGCCGGAAAACAGGCTGATCGTCGGCACGTGCAAGATCCCGTACCGCTGCGAGATGCCAGGGTTCTCGTCCACATTGACCTTGACCACGTCCAGGTGCTCGCCGTATTCGTCGGCCAGTGACCGCAGGACAGGACCGACCTGTCGGCAGGGACCGCACCACTGTGCCCAGTACTCCACGACAACCGGCCTGGGGTTGGACACTACCTCCGCGTCGAAGGTGGCTTCTGTGACGGTCTTGAGTTCGCCCATGCTTATTGGCTGCCTTTCTAGATTTTGAATACGTGCAGCGTGAGGCAGTCTTCGCTGCTGCCATGCGCACAGACCTGGACGAGGCGCCGAAGCCGGCACTGCTGCCTGGCCAGCTCTGCGAGCTGTGCGCCCACGGCGGCGAGCCTGGCTTCCGCCGCCCGCTGAATCTCCTCGACCGAGCGTGCCTGCGCCGGGCCGAGTAGCTCGCAGATTTCGGCGAGCGTGAAGCCGAGCTGCCTGGCGCGGCGGATGAACGCCAGGCGCCAGCGATCGTCCTCGCCGTACTCGCGGAACCCTGAGCCCCGGCGCTCAGGCTGCGCGAGCAGACCGCGGCGCTGGTAGAACCTGATCGTCTCGACGCTGACGCCTTGCTCGGCGGCGAACTTCCCGATCGTCAACCCGGCCATGAAAAGGAAGGTAACAGCCGTACCTGAGTACGGAGTCAACCCCGACCGCTCCCAGGCCGCTCGCCCTGGAATCCGGCCGGTACTGATTTCACTGAAAATTTCGACGAACAGGTCGGTAGTATTGGCAAGGAAACCGGTCAATTCAGTCGGCTAGCTTCCGGCGGACTGGCCTAAGCTAGTTTTTTGCAAACCTGCCGCGCGTTAGCTAGTCCTGTGCTAGCTAGGCCGGGCGGCAGGCCAGAACCGCGGCGACTGGGCGAACGATGACACAACGTGGTCACAGTGAAGTCAGTGAGGCCGACATCGTTGCCGACGTCGCGCTCACTGTCTTTCACCCTAGCGCCACCATCGTGGACGCCGGGTTCTTCGCCTGGGACATCAAATCGGGCGAGGTCATCTGCGATCCGGTGACGTTCCGGATGCACGGGCTGACCGACCGGCTGGTCGCCACTATGGATGCCTTCCTTTCCCGAGTGCCGGAAGACGACTTAATCCAGGTACAAGAGGCGATGCGCACCATGATCGCCTCAGCGGGCACGTATCAGATCGAGTACCGGGTACTTGGCGAGGACGGCAGCCTGCGGTCCATGGAGGCGCGGGGCCGCATCATGCCTGGTCCAGACGGGCAGCCCACGCGAATGATGGGCATGGTGATGGACGTCACCGCCCTGCGAGCCCGGCGCGAGGAGGCAGAACGCGAGCTCAGGGAGCTGGCCGACCGGGCCGCCAGGTCGCGTGACTTCACCGCGGAGCTGGCGTCGGCAAGCAGCGTCGAGGCGATCGTTGACGCGGCGCGAGCCGGGCTCGGCGCTTACGGCGCGGACAGCTTCATCTTGATGGCCACGAGGGACAGCCGGCTCGAGGTCGTCGCCTCCTGCGGGTTCGACGAGACGAGCCTGGCCGAGCTCAGCAGCCTGAACGCCTCTCGTCCCACGCCGATCTCGGTGTGCGTTGGCTGGCGGGCACCGGTCTACCTGCCGTCGCCTGAGAGCTTCGCCGACGACTTCCCGCACCTCGCCGAGGCCGCGGAGAAGTCAGGGCAGCAGGCCTGGGCGGCGCTTCCCGTGATCGACTCGACCAATCACACGGGCGCCTGCCTGTTCGGATTCCCCGAGCGGCAGGACTTCTCCGCTGACGAGCGCACTCTGCTGTTCGCCGCTTCCGGCCTGCTCAGCCAGTCGGTTGAACGAGCCCGCATGCACCAAACCCAGCACGCGCTCGCGACTACCCTCCAGCAGGGCATGCTGCCGCGCGGCCCGCTCACCGCGCCCGGCCTCAGCATCGCGACCAGGTACCAGGCCGCGACGTCAGGCATCGAGATCGGCGGCGACTTCTACGACGTGGTGAAGTGCTCAGACAACGAGGTCGCCCTGGTGATCGGTGACGTACAGGGGCATAACCTGCTGGCCGCTTCGCTGATGGGGCGGCTGCGCACCGCCGTGCATGCCTACACCAGGGAAGGCCACGGGCCGGCCGAGGTGATGACGAGGACTAACAGGTGGCTGGCCGACTTGAATACCGGCCCTGACATCGCGCTGTTCGCCACCTGCTGTTTCGTGGTGATAAACCCGGCGACCGGCACGCTGAGCGTGAGCCGGGCCGGGCATCCGCCGCCCGTTCTGCTCGGCCCGGATGGCGAGCCTCAGATTCTCGACTGCGAGCCAGGTCTTCCGCTTGGCATCGAGGCAACGGCCGAGTACACCACGGAGACTTCCGCCATCGCTCCTGGCTCGCTGCTTGTGCTTACCACCGACGGGCTGCTCGAGTCGGACGCCGGGGACGACTTCAACCTGAGCCGGATACTTGACGTGCTGCGGCTATCTCCCTCAGAAGACCTCGACGAACTGGCGAACGACCTGCTGAACAGCGTCCAGCGGTCAAAAAGGCATGGCGACGACGTCGCGCTTCTGCTGGCGCGACTAGATGGGCAGTCATGAAACCCCACTTACCTATCCCTGAACTGTCCTGCCCTTTCGCCGATGAGATCAGCCCGCACGCTGACGATGTTGACCGGCATGTTGTCGACTGGGCCTCTCGCTTCAATCTGCCTGGCGACGAGGCCGAAGGGGAAAGGCTCGCCCTCACTAAGGTCGGGCGGCTAGCCGCTCGTACGACCCCGCGCGCTAGCCTCGCGGGGCTCAAGTTACTGGCCGACTGGCAGATGTGGCTGTTCCTGTTCGATGACCGGTTCTCCGACGAGTCGGTGACCGGCGCCGATCTGTCCAGGCTGAGCCAGCTCGTGACCGCGTTCATGCTGGTACTCGACAACCCTGACCAGCCGGCCTACCGGGGCGGCCCGTTTCCTACCGCGCTCGGCGACGTCATCGACCGGCTGCTGACAATCGCCACCGCACCGCAGGCGTTCAGGTTCATCACCGCGGTACGCGGTTATTTCCTGGCGCAGTTCTGGGAAGGGGCGCACCGGGCGCAGGACGCTCCGGCCGGACTGCCCGAGTACGCCGCGATGCGCAGGCACAGCGGAGCGGTTCCGACCTGCCTGGCGCTGATCGACGTCGCCGACGGATTCGAATTAGCCGACGCTGAATTCTGGCACCCTGATGTCAGGGCCCTGAGCGACATCGCTGTAAACGTGACCTGCTGGGCCAACGACATCCTTGTCGTTCCCTAAAGAGGCCGAGCGCAGCGTTAAGGTGCACAGCCTGCCCGCGGTACTTGCCTCAGAGAGGCGACTCGAACTGACCGACGCGCTCGCCGTCGCCGCGGCCATGCACGACGCCGAGGTTCAGCACTACCTGCGGGCAGAATCGCGGGTACGCCCGGCCGCGGGTCCCGCCCTTTCCAGTTATCTTGACGGGCTGCGGTCCTGGATGGCGGGCAACTATTACTGGTCGCTGGAAACGGCCCGTTATAACGTGGTGCCTGCCCCGGTTTGCTGTGGCTGACCGCGCACCTTTAGAGTCGCGAACCATGAGCGACCTTTCCGGAAAGACCTTCCTCGTGACCGGCGGCAATGCCGGCATCGGATATGCCACCGTAACCGCGCTGGCCGCGCGCGGCGCGAGGGTCTACCTGACCAGCAGGTCAAAGTCGAAAGGCGAGGCCGCCGTCGCCGCGATCGCCGCCGCGACCGGCAGTGACCAGCTCAGGCTGCTCTCACTCGATCTCGCTGACCTCGCCAGCGTGCGGGCCTGCGGGCAGGAGTTCCTCGCGCTTGGCGAGCCATTGCACGTGCTCATCAACAACGCGGGCCTGGCCGGTAGGCGCGGCATTACCGCCGACGGATTCGAGCTGCAGTTCGGGGTGAATCATCTCGGGCACTTCGCGCTGACCGGGATCCTGCTGCCTCGGCTTACCGAAAGTGACGAGGCCAGGATCGTGAGCGTGTCCAGCGATTCCCATTACGCGGCTAAGGGGATCGACTTCGAGGCCCAGCGGCAGCGCACGAAGAGCCCTATCGGCATGAAGGAGTACTCGGTTTCCAAGCTCAGCAACGTGCTGCATATGCAGGAACTGGCCAGGCGGCTCGAAGGAACCGGCGTGCACACCTACAGCCTGCATCCCGGCGTGGTCGCCTCGGAGATCTGGAACCGGGTGCCCTGGCCCGCCAGGCAGATCATGACCAGGCGGATGCTGACCACGGAACAGGGCGCTCAGACCTCTTTGTACTGCGCGACCTCGCCTGACGTGGCCGGGGAGTCCGGCCTGTTCTACGACAACTGCCGCCTGCGCGACCCGAGCAAGGTCGCCACCCCCGAGCTGGCCGCGAAACTCTGGGAGTACAGCGAGAAGTGGACCGCTTAAGGGGCTAGTGGCGCTGACCAAAGCCGGCCGCGAAATGCTCACCGACCGAGACGGAGGTGCCCACGTGCGCGGTCATTGGCGCGCGGATATGGTCAGGGAGCGCCGGCGCGGTCGCGGGCTCGGCGAAGTAGCCGGGCCAGACTAGCCGTCGAGTTCCGGGGCGAGCATCGACATGTAGTCGGACATTCCCGGTCCGCCGTGCATGAGCAGCACTGGGACGGCCCCGGCGGTTTCCTCGCCATGTGTCTCGCCTGCGATCGGGCCGGCCAGGTGCTCGCGATAAAGGTTCCTGGTGACATTTGCGACAATAACCTTTACCGCCGGGCGCCGAAGTGTCGTGGTCATGTCTGGGTGATGTCGGGGCGCTGTGACTGGGACCGGAGCTCTCCGCGCCCGACGATGAATGGGCACCGGCAAGAAGCCCAGGCCGGCATCAGGAAAAGGAAAGCTGTCATGAAGTCTTGCACGAAGACCCCCGCCAGGCGCCTGCGGCGCTCCGCCGGCCTGCTCTCGGTCACCGCGCTCGCGACCAGCGCAGTCACGGTCTCGCTGGTGCTGGCCACCGCCCCGGCCCAGGCCGCGCCCGCCACCTCAATCCACTACACGTTCAAGAAGATCGACAACCAGAACGACCCGACGTTCAACCAGTTGCTCGGCATCAACGACAAGGGCAAGATCGCCGGCTACTTCGGCTCGGGCGCCCAGGACCACCCGAACAAGGGCTACACCCTGACCCCGCCCTACCGCCAGGTTGACTTCCGTAACCAGAACTTCCCCGGCAGCAAGCAGACCCAGGTCACTGGCCTGAACAACACGGACATTCAGGTTGGCTTCTACTCGACGATGAACACCGCCAGCATGTCCAACAACAACTTCGGCTTCTACTCGCTGAACGGCAAGCACTTCCACAAGGTCAACTTCCCGACCAGCGACCCGGCCAGCCCGCCCGTCGACCAGTTGCTCGGCGTGAATGACTCGGGTCTCGCGGTCGGCTTCTACGTCGACGGCGCGGGCAACAGCCATGGCTACCTGTACAACATCCCGAGGCACAAGTACCTCGGCTGGTCTTCAGGTATCTCCCATGTCACCAGCACCACCGCCACTGGTATCAACGATGCGGACAGTATCGTCGGTTTCGTCGTCACCAAGAGCGGCAAGACCGAGGGCTTCCTGGTCAGGAAGGCTTCTCCGCACCTGTTCGTGCTCAACTTCCCCGGCGCGAGCGCCACGATGCCGTTCGGCGTCAACAAGTTCGGCGAGGTCGTCGGCGCCTACACGACCGGCCCGAGCAGCGCGCCGCTGACCTTCGGTTTCACCTGGACCCGCGACGGCGGCTTCCAGAAGATCAACTACCCGGGCAGCATGAAGGGCACGACCCTCGTTAACGGCGTCAACGACCAGGGCGACCTCGTTGGCTTCTTCAATAGCAACAACGGCAACACCCACGGCTTCCTAGCCAAGCCGTAGGGCGATCCGGATCTGGGAAATCTCGGGGCAGCATACGCCCCGAGATTTCCCAGATCTGCGGTCGGGGCGAGCTGAGGTGTTCCTCTCCGTGCCGGCCTGCGCTCCCTTGAGTTCCTGGCATTCTGCGGCAACGGCATCCCTGTGCCAAAGGTGCGGTTCCTGTGGGTGGAGAGGGCTCATGGGCGGGCCGTAGCCCCCCGCGAGAGCACGACGCGGGCGTTCAGGGACGGTCTGGAGCCCCGGCGTTGTCCCGGCGCTGGGGCCAGGGCACCTGCGCAGGGACGACGACGGGCCTGCCGCCGGGCCGACTGAAGATCAACTTCAGTCGGCCGCCTGTACCTCAGGCCAGACCGAGACCGGCCGAAGGCGCGGTGTCCTGCCCGGCTGGTCAGCTTGAGTGGCGCGGCGGCACGGGCGGCTGGCAGCCTAGGGCGGCCAGTTCGGCGCGTCCTTCGGCGGCCCGGTCCGGCAGCAGGAGCAACGTGCAGGCCCGCTCGAACCTGGCGTCGATGCGCTCCCAGCCGGCGACCGATTGTTCCAGTGACTCACGATCGTCGTGGAATCGCCCGAAGGCCCTGGCCAGGCAGGCACCGGCCCAGTAGTTCTCCGCCCCGGCCGGCGCCGCGGCCGCGAGGCGGCGGGCGGCTTCAGGCAGGCCGGCGACGACCGCCACCTCAGCGGCGGTCGCCCAGGCGTAGGCGCGGAGCGAATACCAGTGCGGTGTCTCATACCACGGCTGCGAATCACCGTCCACGTCGGCGATAGCGGCCACGGCCGCGCCCAGGCGGCCCTGATGCAGCGCGATCCGCGCGTCGGTGAAGGCCGCCGCGGCTTCCAGGTTGCCGCCAGCGACATGGTTGCCTCCGGCCTTCAGGAATTCGGTGAGCCTGGCCAGCCACTCCCGGCGGCCCGCTTCATCGCCTCGGAGCCCGTAGCCGAGCACGACGCCGTAGACGGCCTTGCCCATCCACCTCGCGGCTGGCTGCCCGGCGGTCTTCCAGGCCTCCCACATCTCGGTCGCCAGCCCGAAGGCCTCGTCGAAGCGTCCTTGCAGCACCAGCGGGAGGATCGGCTTGCTGGCCGTGCGGTGCGGCTGTTCCCCGATGATGTCGTCGCCGCTCGCCAGCCGGGCGGTGCTGAGCGCCGCGGGCAGATCGCCGGCGGTCACCGCGATCTCCGTGACCATGTGGAACGTATCGATGATCTCGGTCCCGGCCCGCGGATCATGCCTTGGCAGTTCCCTGAGCAGTTCAGCCCGTTCGGAGTTCACCTGGTGCGCCTGCCTGAGCCGCCCGCCGGCGTCAAGCGCGCCAACCACGGCATCAAGGGCGCCGCTGATCAGGACGGGATCGGCGGTCAGCCGGGCCGCTGCCAGTGCCTTCTCGGCGAGCGCCAGGTCAGGGACGGTCTTCTCCGGCTGGGCGATCCAGGCCGCCGCGGCCGCCACGTACGCCGCCGCGTGAAGGTCCTCACCTTGGCAGGCGCTGGCCGCCTCGCCGAGCATGGCCGCGAGGCGATCGTGCGGGATCTCGGTGCTGAATTCGGCGCAGAACCGGTCCGCGATGATCACCGCGTAGCTAAGAGCCGCAGGCCGCGGCGCAGCGGTCGCCGGCCGCGCTTGCCCGGTCGGCGCAGGCAAGCAGCAAGCGGAAGGCCATGTCACCGTGGTGGCCTTCCGACAGGGCGACATCGGCGGCAGTGCGCAGGTCAGTAACCGCTTCGCTGGCATCACCCGCGAGATCGGCGGCGAAGCGATAGTGCTCGCGGGCCTCGGCAAGGAACCGGCGCGCGTAGGCCAGGTGCCCGAGCGAACGGGCCAGCCGGTGGCTCACCGCGCGGGTCGCACCGTCCGGCGAGCGCGCGAGCGCGGCCCGCAGGTCGTCGGCGACGCTATCGAAGACGGCGCGCCACTGGCCTCCGGTCTCGGCCCGGCCCTCAAGTCCGGCCGCGACCGAAGCGGCCCAGTCCAGATGGGCACCGCGGACCGCGGCCTCTTCGCCGCTCTCGGTCAACTGGTCGACCGCGTAGGCGCGGATGGTCTCCAGCATTTGCCACCGGCTGCCCTCAGGCCCGGGCCGGCGGGTAAGCAGGCTCTTGTCGGTAAGCCTGCCGATCAGGTCCGCGACGTCGCTCGGGCTGATGCCGGGCAGCGACCGCGACGGCGGCCTTCAGGTCGAAACCGCCGACGAAGACCCCGGCCCGCCGGAACATGACCCGTTCGTCGGCGGCCAGAAGGTCGTGACTCCAGTCGATGACCGCCCGAAGCGAGCGGTGCCTTTCGTGCGCGCCCCGGCTGCCGGCCAGCAACCTCAGGTGATCGTCAAGCCCGGCCAGCAGTCCGTCGACTCCGAGCGAGGTACTGCGGGCCGCCGCCAGTTCGATCGCCAGCGGCACGCCGTCCAGCCTCGCGCAGATCTGCCCGACGACTTCAGGGGCCGCGCTGAAGCCCTGATCGATGGCCTTGGCCCGGTCGTAGAACAGCGACTCCGCCTCGGAGCCGTTGCCTCTCCTTTCCGGCCAGGGAAAGCGGCGGAATGATCACGGTGCGCTCGCCGGGTATTGCCAGCCGCTCTCTGCTCGTCGTGAGTATGGTCAGCTCGCCGCAATTGGCCAGCAACTTCTCGGCGAAGGCAGCCACGACCTCGAGCAGGTGCTCGCAATTGTCAAGCACCAGGAGCGAGGGACCGGTAGCCAGGTGCTCGTGCAAGGCCGCGTCAAGCGACCGGCCAGGAGCCTCGGTAACGCCGAGGTGCGCGGCCACGGCCTGGCTGACGAAGCCTTCCCGCACTGGCACCAGGTCGACGAAGACCGGCGGGTCCCGGTAAGAAGGAGCCGCGAGCTGAGCGCACCGGGCCGCGAGCCTGGTCTTGCCGACGCCGCCAGGACCCGCCAGGGTCACCAGGTGGCTCTCGGCGAGGGCGGCGAGGATGATCGCCTGCTCGGTGCCCCGGCCGACGAAGCTGGTCCTTGGCACAGGCAAGCCGACGACCAGTCCCCCGGCCGACGGCGGTGCGGGGCTCAAACCCGTCGGCCCGGCCGCCTCAGCCCGGCTTTCTCCCTCGATCGGCCGGGCGCCAGCGCCGTGATCGGCGGCCCTGGCCAGCATCTCCCGGTCAGCGGCCGACAGGCCAAGAGCGTCAGAGATCAGCCGTACGGTGGAGAGCCTGGGTGCCTTGCGCCGCCCTTGCTCAATCGCCGCGACGGTCGCCGGGCTGATCCGGCATCGGTCAGCGAGGGCTTCCTGAGTCAGGCTCGCCGCTATCCGGAGGCGCCGCAGCAATTCGCCAAAGGAATCGGCCATTCAGGAATTCCCCACTCCCACTAGCCGAGTCTAGGTTACGGCCGGCAACCGGCCAAGCTCTCAGATTCACCTGCGGGGGGACTACCCCCGCACCCCCTCAACATTTCAGATCCAACTACGGAACCACATCCGGCTCATCCACTCACCGAACGGAAGCACCCGGGCCGCGAGCACGGGGTACAAGTAGATGAAGTTCGCCAGGGCGGCGATCAGGTAACTCACGCACAGCAGCACCCCGAGGCCGCGCCGCCCCGACCAGTCCGGCCGGGCGATCGCCTTCAAGCCCAGCGCTACCGCTATCACGAGAAACGGATCGAAAACCACCGCATAGTAGTAAAACTCAGTCCGGTGATCATGAAAGTAGAACCAGATCCACGGCAGCCAGCCAGCCGCCACCCCGGTGAGCAGGGCGGCCGGCCGCCAGTCCCGGCGCCAGGCGAACCAGGCCACGCAGGCTACCAGTGCGACCGCCGCCGCCCACCAGATCAGCGGCGTGCCGATAGCGAGCACTTCCTGCTCAGTGGTGCCCCGGCTGCCGCACTGGACGTTGGCAGGAAGGCAGTTCGCGTACAAGGAGATCGGCCTGGTCAGCAGCAGCCAGCCCAGCGGGCTTGACCGGTAGGAATGAGCGACGTTCAGTCCGAGTCCGAACCCGAGCATCGATTTCTGGTACTGCAGCCACGCCGCCAGGACCGAGGCCGGATGACCGCCGTTCAGGGCGGCACCATTACGGTCATAGCCGTAACTGGTCGCGAACCACCCCGTCCACGAAGCCAGGTAAGCCGCGAGCGGGGCGACACCGAACCACACCGGCAGCCACGCGCCGTCGCTGCGCAGGACGGCCCGAAACCGCGAGGCGACCGGCGCCTCAGGCCGGGGCGGGCGGGCCGCGAGGTCCCAGGCTACGACCAGCCCGGCGAACGCGGGCAGGTACCACACGCCGTCCCACTTGGTCGCGCAGGCACAGCCGAGGCAGACGCCCGCAAGCACCAGTCGCCAGCGGACCCCGAGCAGGAGCCTGCTGGCGCCGCCGGCCCCGGTTAGTTCCGCCGCCTTCGCCAGGCGCTCCGCGGCCCTGTCCCTGTCCATCACGATGAGCCCGAAGGCGGCGAGTACCCAGAACATCAGGAAAATGTCGAGGATCGCGGTGCGGCTCAGCACGAATTCAAGGCCGTCGATGGCCAGCAGGAACCCCGCGACGCAGCCCGCCACGGTGGACCCGCTCATCCGGCGCGCGATACGCGCCGTCATCAAGATGGCCAGCGTGCCGACCAGTGCGGCCGCGAACCGCCAGCCGAACGGCGTCAGGCCGAAGATCCACTCCCCCACCGCGATCATGATCTTCCCGAGCGGCGGGTGCGCCACGTACTCGCCCTGGGTGCCAAGCAGGATGTGCGTGTTGCTCCTGATCAGGAGGGCGTTGACGTTCTTGACGTGGTTGATCTCCACGCCGTGCCGCAGGATCCCGTACGCGTCAGGCACGTAGTAGGTCTCGTCAAAGACCACCGCGTGCGGCACGCTGAGCCGGTCGAACCTGAGAAAGGCACCGAAGGCGGTCACCATCAATGGCCCGGCCCATCCCCACCAGGCACCGCGGTTCCGCGTCAGTCCCGGCAGGCCGCGCGCTCGCGTCACCGACTCAGCCACCGCGACTTCATTCACCCGCACAGGATCGCAGCAATTGCCGCTAGATGCCCAGTTGACCAGACGGCCTGGCCAGGACCTCGCCGAAGTGCGGCACCGTTAACCCTTGCCCTGTTCCTGTCTCTTCGCTACTTTTCAGTCACGGCTAGCCGCCTGACCGATTAGAGGTATGCCATGAGCACACTGGCCAGGGTTACGGCAGCCGTTGCCGCTGGTCTCCTGCTGGGAGGCTTGCTAGGCCCGGTAGCGGCGCTCGGCTCGAGCAGCGATACCTGGACCGCGGGCGGTGATGGGCACACGTGGACCGACGGTAGCAACTGGTCGGCCGGCGTGCCCCAAGATGGCGACAGCGTCACCATCGCCCCGACCAAGACGCAATCGTCGCCGGACGTGACCGACCTGCCTTCTGACACCTCGCTGCAAGATCTCACGCTGACGGACTCTTCGCTCTCTGGCGGCAGCCTCACCGTTACCGGCAGCTTCAGCTGGAGCGAGAGCACGTCCAAGCAGAACGTGCTCGACGCCCCGCTGACCGTTACAGGCTCGGCGTCGATCAGCGGCCCGGGCAAGAAGATCACCTTCGACCATCTCACCTTCGAAGGCGACACCGACGTCTCGGGCAGCGGCCTTTTTGAAACCGAGTTTTCCGGTGCGGCGATCACTAACTCGGGCCGGTTCACCATCGAGCCGGGCGCGGCCGTTCAGGCCGACGCCTGCTGCGTTACCCCGAACGAGTTCATCAACACCGGGACGGTGGCGACGCCGTCGTCGGCCGGCGGCACAGCGACCCTCGGCTGGATGGACTTCAATGACCAGGGCTCGATCCAGATCGGCCAGGGCAGCGAACTGCTCGTCACCGTCGGGCCGATGGAATTCAGCCCAGGTGCTGGCATCGGCGGCCGCGGTACGCTCACGTTCGACCAGGGCGCCGCGGTCAAGTTGGCCAACGGCGTGAGCATCGCCACCGGCACGACCGTGCGACTGACGGGAAACGCGCTGCTCAACGGGTCAGGCGGATTCACGGGTAAAGGTACCTTCTGGTGGACCGGCGGCAGCATCATGGGCAACCTGGAGGTGGCCAAGACCGTCGCCACCTCGGTCAGTGGCACGGCTTTCAAGCAACTGGATGCTCCGGCGTCCAAGGAGATCAACCTGACCCTGGACGGCCCCACCACCGTCAGCGACACCGGGCCGATCGACATTCACGGCGGCAGCATCACCAACTCAGGCACCTTCACGATGCGACCGGGTACGGCGGTCCAGGCCGGGGCCTGCTGCGTCTCACCTGACCATTTCACTAACAAGGGAACGCTCGTCATAGCGGCGGGCAAGCGCTCGGCCGCGTTCAGGTACCTGGCCTTCGTCAACCAGGGAACGGTCAGGATCACGAGCGGCAAAATGGCGATCAACGTGCTCGGCTACGACCAGCCGGCCGGCAGCACGATCCTGGCGGGCGGGTCGCTGTCACCCGTGACGGTCAACATCGCGGGCGGCACGCTGACTGGCCACGGCAAGATCACCGGATCCGTGGTCAACGCCGGTACGGTAAGCCCGGCCAGCACGGGCGGGCCGCTCACCATCGCGGGCGCGTACCAGCAGCTCAAGAAGGGCGTCTTCGCCACGGCGGTCTCCAGTACCGGCTTCGGCCAGCTCGTCGTGACCGGTGCCGCGACGCTGGCCGGAACGCTGAAGGCAGCCGCAGGCGGACACTTCAAGCCGAAGCACGGGCAGTCTTTCCAGGTGATGCGCTACAAGGCACGCACCGGCAAGTTCACGACGATCTCCGGCAAGCCGACCTACCGCGTCAGCTACCCAGGATCGGTAAAGATCACCTACTAGCGATCGTCAGCCGACGCGGGCGGACTCGCTCGCGTCGGCTGACGTAAGCCGCCCGGCGTCGGCCAGGCCGTGGAATCTTTCCTGGCGGTTGCACTGCGCGCAGGTGCCACAGACGTAACCGCCGCAGCCAGGCTCGGCGCAGCGAGTCGGAGTCGTGAACTGACTGCAGTACGGGCAGTAAGTCACTGACTTCCCCCAAACACTTAAAGATCCGTAAAGTTCGGGAATGCCGGTGGAAGCTGAGGCGGGAAGGGCTGCAGGACCAGTTCCGTCCGGGCCACGCCGAGGAGTCGACCGGAACTCACTCCCACGGAAACTCACCCATGGCCCATGGGTGCGTTTCCGTGGGAGTGAGGCGGGTCTCGTGGGTCTTGCTGGGGAGGCGGGGGCACTTTGCCATGGTTTTTACGGGGGTAAAGTGCCCCTGCCTCGGGGGGCGGGACGGCGGGCTGCGCCGAATGCCCGGAATGCCGGGATATCCGGGCGGGATCGGGCGGGGACCCGGCCCTTCCCTGACCATGCGGAGGGAGCCGACCAGGAACTCACTCCAGCGGAAACGCACCCATGGCCCATCGTTGTCGTTGGCCCAGTCTGAGGTACAGCATCGATGTCCCATAGATGCGGTAATTACCGCATCCATGTCCCATCGTTGTCGTTGCCAGGCCGCCACGAACAGCAACCAGGGGCCATCGTTGCTGTCGCGCCCGAGCAGTTGCGGTAAAAGCGCCGAATGTCGGAAACCGGGGCCGGGCCGAGGCCGGGCCGGGGGTGGCCGGGCGGGGGCCGGGGCCGGGCCGAGGCCGGGCCGAGGCCGGGCCGGGGGTGGCCGGGCGGGGGCCGGGGCCGGGCGGGGGCCGGGCAGGGGCCTGGGCGGGCCGGGCCGGAGCGGGGCGGGGCCGGGGCGGGCAGGGGCCGGGGCCGGGCAGGGGCCGGAGCGGGGCGGAGCCGGGCGGGGCGGGTGGTCGCCGGTGGGGGCTGGCGGGAAACTAGTCGGCATGCGAATATTGCTGGCCTCTGATCCCAGCACCCCTGACTGGCCCAACGAGGACTTCACCGCGGCTGCACCGGGCGTGGCCGTGCTGCTTGATGGGGCCGGGCAGCCCTGGCGGCCGGGAATCCGGGTGCGTGCACGGCGTCGCCTGGTTCGCCAGGACGCTCGGAGGCCTGGTCATCGCCCACGCGAGCGACTGTCGCCAGTCCCTCGTCGACGCCTTGAGCACCGGCATCGACCAGGTGAGCAGCCTGCACGCCGGCACCTGCGACCTGGCGCATCCTGGCGCGCCATCGGCAACGGTGATCGTCACGAGGCGGCGCGCCGGCACCATCGACTACCTGGTGCTTTGCGACTCGATCCTGCTGCTCACGCGCAAGGACGGCGAAACGCTCGTGGTGAGCGACACCAGGCTGGACGAACTGAGCGCCAGGCTCAAGCCGCCGTACCGCCGCCGCCCGCCGGGGTCGGCCGAGCGCGAAGCGGGCCTGCAGGTGTACCTGAGCCAACTCGACGCCGCGCGCAACAAGCCGGACGGCTACTGGGTCGCCGCCACCGACCCCGACGCCGCCAGCCACGCGCTCACCGGCAGCGAGCCGGTCAGCGAACTGGCGTCCGTCGCGCTGCTGAGTGATGGCGCCGGCAGGCTCACCGAGCGCTATCGCCAGGCGACCTGGCCTGAGGTCAGCGCCATTATCACCGAGCACGGGCCGGCCGAGGTCATCCGCCGGGTTCGCGCTGTCGAGGCGGCTGACGCCAGCGCCGAACGCTGGCCGCGCAGCAAGCTAAGGGACGATGCGACGGCGCTCTACTGGGAGCTCGGCTAGCTCCGTGCCCGCATTATCCCTTGCCAGGTCATTTGAAAGAATGAAACCTGGGCATTCTCGACCGCCCCAAACATTCGCATGCTTCAATTCCTGATTATGCGAAAGCCGAACGCATTTGTGATCGCGCTGGCGCCATTGATCATCCTGGCCGCCGCGCCGGCCGCGCTGGCCGCACCGCGGGCGGCCGCCGGGCCGGCGGTCAGCGTTGGCGGAGCGGACCTGGTGACGGCGGGGTCCGGGTACCAGTGGTGGGCGAAGGATCTCGATCAGCGACGGCCGATGGGAAGCATCGCCAAGGTGATGACGGCCCTCGTCGTGCTCGAGGCCGGGCACCTGAACCGGGAGATCAAGGTGACCGGCGCCGCGATCCGTTATGTCAGCAAGGACGGCGCTAGCAGCGCCGGGCTCGTCAAAGGGGACGAACTGACCGGGCGGCAGTTGCTCGAGGCGATGCTCCTGCCGTCAGGGTGCGACGCGGCTTTCCTGCTCGCGACCGCGTACGGGCCTGGGCGCGCCGCCTTCATCGGGAAGATGAACGCCATGGCCAGCCAGTTGGGGATGGACTCGACCCACTTCACCAGCTTCGACGGCATGCCGTTCCCGACCGAGCACTCGACGTACTCCACCCCGGCCGACCTGATCAAGCTCGGACTGGCAGCGATGCGGCACCGGATCTTCCGGCAGATCGTTCAGCAGCGTCATTTTTACCTGCCAATGAGCACCGGGCATCACAGTTACCATTGGTACACCACCGACGCACTACTTCGGACTTATCCCGGCGCGGTCGGGATCAAGACCGGTGACACCAAGGCCGCGGGCAACTGCCTTCTTTTCGAGGCTACGGCGCCGGTCAGCAAGATCGAGCCATTCCGGCAGCGGATGGGCTGGACCTTTCCCTGGTATTCCTCGTACGGAAGCGACTTCAACTACGACTTCCACGTGACTCACGACGACAGTGTCGCCCCCATCGAATACAACTTCAGGACACCGCAGGAGCTCATCGATATGGGGGAGCCTTACTTCGCCAGGCCAGGAGAGCAGGGCGGCGTCAGTGTCTTCTTCCGCGACGGCAGCACCGTCCTGCATACCTGGTCCGGTTACGGCCGGGTAATCGACTTGCTTTGCGGGACGGATCTCCGGCTCGACCTGACGCCGCTTGGCCGCCAGGACGAGCACGTCGAACTGCGCCACCACGACAGCTATTCTTAACTCCCTGATCTCCTGTGCCTGGGCTGGCGTCGTGTCAGCCTTGGTTCCATGCGACCTGAATCCGCGAACCCCGCGCCGGCTTCCCTCGGATCACTGGCCCGCACTAAGTTGCTCGTGTCGTTCGGCGTGGGCGTAGTCGGAGGCGTACTCGCGGCTTTCGCGGGCGCGACTTTGGATGCGCCGCTGATTGGCTGGGACATCCTGGCCGTGGTTTTCTGCGGGTGGGTCTGGTTCGCGCTCTGGCGGCTGAGTCCGGCCGCGACGGCCGGCCACGCTCTGCGCGAGGACCCGAGCGCCGATCTGGCCGACCTCGTGCTGCTCGGCGCGGCGATCGCCAGCCTGATCGCGGTCGGTTTCGTGCTCGCGGGAGCCGGGCGGCTCAGCGGCGCTGAGAAATATCTGCAGGCCGCCTTCGCGCTCATCTCGGTATTCGTGTCCTGGACCCTAGTCCACACCGTTTTTACCTTGAAATATGCTCGGCTTTATTACTCAGGCAAGCCTGGCGGAATTGATTTCAATGAGGAAGACGACCCTGATTACGGCGACTTCGCCTACCTTTCCTTCACGATAGGCATGACCTTCCAGGTCTCCGATACCAATATCAATTCGAAACCGATGAGGCGGCTGGCCCTGCGGCAGGCGCTTATGGCGTTCCCCATGGGCGCCGTCATCATCGCGACAGCTATTAACCTCGTATCCGGCTTGGCCAGGTAGTCGCGCTGGCCCCGGTTAGGTTAACCGGGGCCAGCGCGGTCATTGTCAGCTCGCCAGCGTGATCGTCACTGTGCTGGCGCCGGCGGCCGTCGCGGTGACGGTGTGGGTAGTTGAGGTGTAGGTGCCGCCGGTCACGGAGTTGACTCCTGTGGTCAGGAAGATCGGCAGCTGGATGAGGACGGGTCCGCCGGCGGTCACCGCGGCGGCCGCGAGGAGACGGGTACCGAGTCGGAGGGTGTCGCATGAACGTGATCGAAACCAGTGGGCTTGGCAAGCGCTACGGGCGTTCGTGGGCAGTGCGCGATTGCGCGCTGGCTATCCCGGCCGGGTGCCTGGCGGCGCTGGTCGGGCCGAACGGCGCGGGCAAGTCAACCCTGATGAACATGTCGGTCGGCCTGACCGTGCCGACTACGGGGACCGTCACCGTGCTCGGCGGCCGGACCGCCGGATCCTCGGCCGCACTTGATGGCGTCGCGTTCGTCGCGCAGGACGCTCCCGTGTACAAGAACTTGTCGGTGGCGAACATGCTGCACCTGACCAGGAACCTGAACCGGCGCTTTGACCAGCGCTACGCGCAAGCACGACTTGACGAACTCGGCATCCCGCCCAAGAAGAAGGCCGGAAAGCTGTCCGGCGGCCAGCAAGCGCAACTTGCCCTGACTTTGGCCCTGGCCAGGCGACCGCAACTGCTTGTACTCGACGAGCCCCTAGCCGCGCTTGACCCGCTGGCCCGGCAGGACTTCCTGGCGACGGTGCTGACGGCGATGACCGACGGCGGCCTTTCGGTACTGTTGTCCTCGCACGCGCTCGCCGAACTTGAGCGGGTCGCTGATTACCTGGTCGTGCTGTCGGGCGGCGAGTTGCGGCTAGCCGGCGCGACCGACGACCTGCTCGCCTGTCACCGCGTCCTGACCGGCCCGGCCGCCGAGGCGGACACCTGGGCCCGGCGGCTGTCCGCCGTGCAGGTGAAGCGCGCCGAGGCGCAGGCCCACCTGCTGGTCGCGGCTAGCGGCGCCGCCGATCCGGTACCGCCCGGCTGGGAAGCCCACCCGGTCAGCCTGGAAGAAAGCGGGGCTGAGGATCCACCACGACTACGCGACTCTGACCGCCTGCCGCCCGTTCGCCTCTACCGCCTGCCAGACCCTGAGCAACTCCTTTAACCGCACCGACTGGCCGATCGGCAACACCGTCGACATCATGCTGCAGCTGGCTCCGGCACTGATCGGGGCCTTCGCCGGCGCCCCAGTGCTCGCGCGGGAACTGGAGACAGGAACCTACCGGTACGCCTGGACACAGGGCTTCGGCCGGGAGCGCTGGACGATCGCCAAACTGGCGCTCCTCGGCGTCGCGATCACGGCCGTGGCGGGGGCGTTCAGCCAGGTGTTCACCTGGTTCCTCCAGCCTTTCCTCGCCCGGGAGAACTTCACGGTGCTCAGCGCGACCGTGTTCGACACCCGAGGAATCGCGTTCGCCGCCTGGACGCTGACCGCCTTTGCCATCGGCGCGTTCACCGGAATGCTCATCCGCCGGATCCTCCCCGCCATGGCCGTCACGCTCGGCGCCTATCTGGGACTCGACCTCCTGACCTGGCTGGTTCTGCGTCCGCATTACCCAGTGGCACTAGTCACCAGCAACCCAGGCCCCCACGGTAACTTCGGCTTCAGCGACCGGTGGCTGCTGAGCACGTGGTGGACCGGACCAGGCGGCAAGCCGGCTAACCCTTCGGTGGTCAACCGGATCCTGGCGTTGTTTCAGGACAACGGCGGCCCGAGAGTGAACGAGACGCCAGCGCAGGTGTTCGCCCAGCATGGCATCACGCAATGGTGGCGCTACATCCCGGTCAGCCGGTTCTGGCCCATGCAGTTCATCGAGGCGGGCTGGCTGCTCGTCCTTTCTGTGCTTCTCATCGCGGCCACCCTCTGGCTCGTCCGCCGCCGCGCGGCCTGAAGCCGCAAGGACTTCTCTGAGCGGGCGCTATCCGGCCACCTTGATCTGCGGGATGTCCCGGCTCAGCTCGCGAAAGCCGACGCCGTAGTACAGGTTCCTGGCGGCCGGATGCGCCGGCGCGCCAAGACAGGCGACCAGCATGCGGTTCGCGCCGGCCGCTCTGGCCAGCTGCATGCCGTGCAGTTGCAAGGCGGTACCCAGCCCAAGTCGCCGGAAGTCACGGTGCGTGCCGACGGGCTCGAATTCAGCGGTTCGCGAGGAATCGTCCAGCCAGATGATCGCGGTCGCGGCGAGCGTCCCGTCCGGTGCCTCGATCAGCACATGCAGGTCGGCCCGGTACGGCCAGGTCCGCCTGACCCGATCGAGGGCCGTCTCGGTGAAACTGGACGGATGCCACGCGTCCCGATGCGCCTTGACCGCGTCCGCCACCGAGACGTCCCCGGCCGACAGAAACCGGAAGCCCTCCGGCAGCACCGGATCCGGCACGTCGGCCAACTCCCGTACATTGAACTGCACCCAGGACCCGTGGTCCGAACCGGTTTCCGCGTCGAACACGTAACCGTGCGCGGCGACGCTGGCAAGCGCCGGCACGTCCGCGGACTGTACCGTCAGCATCCGGTCAACACCGCCCGCCACATCGTCGTACCAGTCCAGGATCCCGGTCAGCAGCTCCGGCCGGTCCGGATGCACCTGCCAGATCAGGCTGGCCGCCTTGACCTCGAGGAACTTCCCGTCGCTGCGCAGGACCTGGTAGGGCAGATACGCCCACCCCCACGCGGCCAGCCGGCCGTCAGCAAACCACAGCCGATGCCGCCAGAACTCGCGGAGCGCGTCGAAATCCTTGCCCCAGACCCAGGCCAGCTCACCGACGGTCGCGTCGCCGTTCAGCAGTTCCGGCCGGAAGGCGGTCACCTGCTGGGCCAGACCCTGCATGAGCCGGAGTTCGGTCGGGCCAAGATCTCCCATGCAGGCACCGTGGCAGGACCTGACCTTCCTGTCGAGGGAATTTCGGTCAGGACAACGCTCCGCTCCAACCGTGGTAGGGGGTGCCATCGCCCGGTGGCGGGATGAGGCGGCCGGACTGGTCGTGCATGCTGGGGGGATGCACCTGACGCTGGGCGAGCCGCCGGCGGATGCGCGGAGCGCCGGACCGGGTGGCGCCGTACCCGTGAGCACGGCGAGCATGGCCTGGCCCGGCCGGGCCGTGGCGAACCTGCTCGCCGCTGGGCACCAGCTTGGCCGCCGACGTGCGGGCCGCCTGGCCGCGTTGACGGGCATTACGGTACTGGCTGTCCTGTTCGGCGTGCAGCACCATCCGACTGTGGATGTGCGTGTCGCTGTGCTGGCCGCGGTCGCCGCGACGGCGCCGTTCGCCGGGCTGCGGCGCTACCCGGCCCCGGCACTTGCGGTCATGCTGAGCGCCCAGGCGGGCATGCTGCTGTTCGGGCGGCTGTCCTGGACGCCCGTGCTTGTCCTCGCGTGGCTGGCCACGCTCGCCCTGTGCCCCTTGCTGCTCCCGCGCGCGGCGGCGTTCGGCGCGCTGATCGCGATGGAGGTCATCGTCGCGGCGGGCGCCTTCGCCCCGGCCGGGCAGAACTCGACTCCATGGGATGCCACCGCCGCCGAGGCGGCTGTAGCGGTCGTGGCATGGGGCGCCGGCGAGAACTTCCGCATGTGGCGCGGCAGCCGCGCGCGGCAGCAAGCCATGGCGTCACGGGTGCGTGATCTGAGCGACAGCGAGGCGGCCAGCCGGCTGCGCGTCGAGCTCGCGCGCGAACTGCACGACGTGGTAGCGCACCATGTATCGCTGATCGCGGTCAAAGCGGCGACCGTGCCGTACGCGGCCGGAACGTTGCCGGCCGGCGCCGCTGATGCCTTTGAAGAGATCGCTGCCGAGGCGAGGACCGCGCTGACGGAGTTGCGGACGGTGCTCGGGGTGCTGCGGGCGCCGGGTGCTGCTCTCCCTGACGCGCCGTTGCACGGACTGGCCGACCTGCCTGAGCTGGTGGCCGGGCACCGGCACCACGGTGTCGAGGTGGCGCTGAGCCTGGACACGGGCGAGGATCAGGTGCCGGAGTCAGTGCAGCTATGCGTCTACCGGGTCGTACAGGAGGCGCTGACCAATGCCCGGAGACACGCTCCTGGCAGCCGGGTGCTGGTGGGGATCCGCGCAGGCGCTGAGGGCTTGAATGTGCGAGTGCTCGACGACGGAGCGCCCGGCCTGGCCCGTTCGGCCAGCGAGCCTGAACCCGGGTTCGGGCTTCGCGGTATCAGCGAGCGCGTGACCGCGCTTGGCGGCCGGGTGCGGGCCGGAGGCCTGGAGGGCGGCGGGTTCGAGGTTATGGCTGTCATCCCCCTGCGGCCACCAGCGGCATGAACCTGATCAGGGTTCTGATCGCGGATGACCAGGCGGTGGTCCGCATCGGCTTCTCGGCCTTGTGCGGTGCTCAGCCGGACATGTGCGTGATCGGGACGGCCGGCGACGGCCGCGAGGCCGTCAGGCTCGCCGCTGATCACGCCGCCGACGTGGTGCTAATGGACATCCGGATGCCGGCGATGAACGGCATCGAGGCCACCGGGCGGCTGCGGTCTCTGCCGGAGCCGCCGCATGTCCTGGTAATGACGACGTTCGACCTCGACGAATACGTCTACGACGCACTGCGCGCCGGGGCGAGCGGTTTCCTGCTCAAGGACGCGACCCCTGACCAGATTCTGGAAGCGATCCGGGTTGTCGCCGCCGGAGACGCGCTGCTGGCTCCCAGCGTCACGCGGCGGCTGATCGCCGAGTTCGCCGCCCGGGCCAGACCGTCGCCCGTTCCGCAGCTAGCGACGCTGACTCCGCGCGAACGTGACGTGTTCGGCCTGGTAGCGCGGGGCCTCACGAACGCCGAGATCGCCAGGAAGCTGGTGCTGGCCGAGCAAACGGTGAAGAGCCACGTAAGCGCCATCTTGATGAAGCTGAGCGTGCGGGACCGGGTGCAAGCGGTAATCCTCGCCTACGAGTCAGGGGTCGTCTCGCCTGGGGACAGCGCCGGTACCTCGCCGGCCTAAGGGACGCCACGTGACAGAAGGCGAGCGGAAGTCACGCAGAGACGGATGTGCCGGCCCTAGGCTCTTTGCCTGGTCGGCGATCTAATCCAGCGGAGGTCCAGCATGCCCAAACTGCGAGTGCACAACCTTGTCGTCTCGCTGGACGGGTACGCCAGCGGGGACGGCCAGTCGCTTGACGCTGCGTTCGGACACGCGCATGAGGAGTTCATGGAGTGGTTCGGGAAGCTCCGGATGTGGCGGGGTCTCCTTCCGGACGGGAAGGTCGGGGTGGACGAGGCGATCGCCTCCGCCTGGGGGACTGCGATCGGAGCCGAGATCATGGGGCGGAACAAGTTCCGGCCCACCACCGGCCCGTGGCCGGAGGACGGCTGGCGCGGCTGGTGGGGCGAGGACCCGCCGTTTCACACGCCTTGCTTCGTGATGACGCACTACGAACGGGAACCGATGACAGTCGGCGACACCACGTTCCACTTCGTCAGCGGCACCCCCGCCGAAGTGCTCCAGCTGGCCCAGACGGCGGCCGGCGACCTTGATGTGCGGCTCGGCGGCGGCCCCACCACGATCAACGAGTTCCTGGCGGCCGGCCTCGTCGACTACCTGCACGTCGTGCAGGTGCCGATCGTCCTCGGCCGGGGCGCCTGGCTCTGGGACAACCTGGACGGCCTGCATGAGCAGTACTCCATCGAGACCGTCACCGTCCCCAGCGGCGCCACCCACTTGTTCTTCACCCGTCAGATGAACTGACCTGCTCCCCGGCGCTCGCCGAGGAATGGAACCGTCGGTTACCTGTTATCCGATAACGCCCCGCCGTAGCTGGGGGAAGACCTTGGAGACCTTGCCGAGAAGGTAGTCGCCATAGGTGCCGGTGAAGGCCCGCAAATCCTGGCCGTCCCAGCGCCGGCCGCCGTCATCAGCGGTGGCGGCCCGGTCTGGCAACGGCGGGACTTCGGCGGCGAATCCCGGGTCAAGGAAGAAGGGGAAGGAGAGCCCGGCCGTGGCCGCTGAGGTTGCGGACCCGGTGCGGCGTCGATTTGTACCAGCCGCCGGTCAGCCGGTCGAGCATGCCGCCGATGTTGCAGACCAGCGTGCCGGGGATGGGCAGGGCGTCGATCCAGCCCTCGGGCGCCGCGATCTGCAGCCCGCCGCTGTCGTCTTGGGCGAGCAGTGTCAGCAGCCCGTAGTCGGTGTGCTCGCCCACTCCCCACTCCCGGGTCTGCGGGGGTTCGGGCGGGTAGTGGAAGATACGGAACAAGATGGTCGGGTCGGCGGTGTAATTGGCGGCGAAGTACCCGGCATCAAGGCCTAGGCTCAGCGCTACCCCGGCGAGCACGGCCTGGCCCAGGCTGGTCAGCGCGTCAAGATAGGCCAGCACCAGCGGCCGGAGCCGGGGAACCTGCCGCGGGAACAAGTTACTGCCGTGCAAGGGAGTCCCGGCCATCACCCGCGGATCATCGGCGGGCAACTCCGCGCCAAAGTACAGGCCTTCCTTCAGGTCCGGCTGCCCGGAGGTGAGCTCGGCGCCAACCGGAAAGAAGCCCCGCCAGGCCCGGCCGCCACGCTCCATGGCGATCTCCAGCTTGTCCCCCGGCGGCATGGCGAAGAACTCAGCGCTCGCCTCGGCGAGCTGGTCGAGCAGCCCGGCCGGGACGCCGTGGCCAGTCACGTAGAAGAAGCCGCGTTCCCGGCAGGCCACCTGAATCTGCGCGGCCACGCCAGCCCGTCCCCCAGCTGACCCGTCACCGACCAGCGGGCCCACATCGATGACCGGCAGGACGGCTGAACTACCAGCGCCCGACATGAATCCATCCTGCCCGATCACCGCCACCGCGATGCTCCGTCAGTCGAACGAGGGCTTGCGGTTCCTGGTGCGCTTGAGCTCAAAGAAGCCGTCGGCCTCGGTCACCAGCGTCACGCCATCCCACAGCCGCCCGGCGGCCTCGCCCTTGGGCGCCGGCGTGATCACCGGGCCGAAGATCGGGTTGCCGCGGATCCGGATGACCGGGGTTCCTACGTCGAGTCCGATGTCGTCGAACGCCTCGTGGTGCGAAGCCTTGATCTGCTCGTCGAATTCTTCGCTTCCGGCCGCGCTGGCCAGCGACACGGGCAGGCCCACTTCAGCGAGCGATTCCGTGATCACCGAGGGATCCTCCCGCCGGCCCTGGTTGTGGATTCGCGTGCCGATGGCCGTGTAGATCGGTCCAAGGACGTCGTCGCCGCGCTCTTTGGCGGCCGCGGCGACAACGCGGATCGGTCCCCACGCGAGGGCCATCCGCTCCAGGTATTCGGGGCTGAGATCCTTGCCTTCGTGCTGCACCAGGTTCAGGTAAGCCAGCGACATGATCCGCCAGTCAACCCACACGGGCCGGACCTGCTCCACCTCCAGCATCCAGCGGGACGTGATCCAGGCCCACGGGCACAAGGGGTCGAACCAGAATTGCACTGCTTCGCGTTCAGAGGACTCTGCTGTCACCTAGGCGGCAACTATGTCTGCCACCAGGCTATTCCCGCTCGGAACGATGGGGAATAATCCGGTCCCGGACCGTCGGGAAAGCCGGTTAAGTCGTCGCACCAGCCCCAGCCAGAACACCCGCCCCAACATCGACCAATGCCCGGGCAGATGTGCCTGTTGAACTCCGGCGACGGCACCGGTCCCGGTGCTCGGGCGCCCGGTGACAGCATCGCTGGCTCTGGCTCACCTAACGTGAAGGTAACGGCGTCAGGTGCGGCGGCGCGGTCCGGGCAACCCGGTTCCCGGCTCTTTCCGCGCCCGGTTCCCCGTTCCCGCCGTTCAGGTCCCCCAACTACGGCACACCGGGCACCTGGCCGCCAGCCCGGGCGTCGGGTGGCCCAGGGGAATTTCACCCCCGGGCTCCCGCAGATCCCGGCGTGACACTCCCGCAGATCCCGGCGTGACACTCCCGCAGATCCCGGCGTGACACTCTCGCGTCACCGTATCCATTGCCAGTGCGGCAGGGCACCGGGGGTCTGGGTGATAACCCGGTTCCAGGCCCTGTCCAGGGCCTTGCCCCGCCGCAGGCGGCGGTACCTGGCCTTGAGCCACTTGCGCAGGTGGTAGCTGACGCGCCTGAAGAGACCCCTGAGGAGTCCCCCGGTCCCGCGCCGCCAGGCTGCCATCCGGCATCTGCAGCGGGGCAGTCAGCCACCGCCGCACGCACAGCAGCACCCACGGCAACTCCACGTGCCGCCCGACCGCTTTCAGGACCAGGTCATGCGGCACGGTGCCGAAAAACTTCGCCACGTCCAGGTCGATGACCCAGTCGTATTTCCAGCACCGCTCCCGGCACGCCCCGACCGCATCATGAGGCGAGCGCCCCGGCCGGTACCCGTACGAGTTGCCGCGGAACACCGGTTCCGCCACAGCCTCGATCCGGGCCGCGACCACGGCCTGCGCCACCCTGTCCCCGATCGCGGGCACCCCGAGCACCCTGACCCCGCCCCCGGCCTCCGGGATCTCCACCGCCCGCACCGGCGGCGGCATGTACGACCCCGACGACATCCGGTTCCAGATCTTGCACAGATTGTTCTTCAGATCGGCCTCGAACGCCTCCAGCGACACCCGGCCAGCTCCCGGCCTTCTCCCACCCCGCCTGCACCTCCCATTTCGAGATATCAAACGGCTTGCCTGACGGCCTCTGCCCGTCCGCGACGCTCCTTCCAGTTTCCTGGCTGACGACACGCACGAACCACGAACAAGCCAGGCCCTTCGCTCCGCCCCCACCGCGCCAGGCAGGAACATCACCGCTACCACGACCTGGTCCGACCGCGTGACCGGCACCGGTACCCTGCCCCTCGCGGTTCATCCGCTCGCAGGCTCTCCCTCCCGCACCCGCCTAGCTTGCGGGCACGGAGTCCGGCCACGCTCTCCGCCGTTCCGTGCGGACGCCGCAGACCAGGCTCGCGCCACCTGTACGCCGGACACCACCTGGCCAGCAAATCCGGGCAGACCGCCAGGCTCATCCCGGACTAGCTGCCGCAGCCCGGTTCTGATGCCACCTCAGTTGCTAACGACGCCTCAACGGTGAACCCCCGCACGGCAACCCGCACCGGGAGCTTTCAGCGCAACGCCTTCCCGGTCCCCGCCTGACACCCTCACCGGGGCGCCTTTTCCCCGCGCGCTCACCACGACAGTCTTCAGCTAACGCAGCCAGGGGCGGCTTGAAGCCACCCCCCGAAGGGCGGCTCCGGAGGGCCACAAAACCTCCATCACCCGCACAGCACCACAACTCAGCCGCTACACCACACGACCTCCTCGCGTTCGACGCACACCGCAACCGCAACGATGAGACATCGATGCTGCCCAGCCGGGCCGGGCGACCGCAACGATGGGCCATCGTTGCTGCCGCAACGACATCCATGGGCCATCGTGGCGGTTACCCGCCCCCGCCGGACAGCATCGATGTCCCATCGTTGCGGTGAGCTGAGCTGAAATGCCCGGTTAACCGGTGACGCCGGCCAGTTCGCGGCCGCCGCAGCGGCGCGCGTGCCCTGGCGACGGGCCGGCGCGGGCGAATCGCCGGTCCTGCGGTTGCCCAGGGCGGCCGCCACAAGCGGGATCGGCGCCCCGCCACTCCCCGTGGCAGGTACCTTCAAGCACCAGCCCATCTGCCCCTGCCCTCATCGTTACCATCACGAAATATCTGCCAGAGCCGCATCGGTGGGCCATTGTTGCGGTTCGGCGGGTCGTCGATTGCGGACGGTGGCTTACCGAGGATGCCTCCGATTTCATTCGGGCGCGCGTTCGATCGAGGGACAAGATTGTCAGTGGCAGTCGTTAGAGTGATCGATAGATCCGCTCGGCGATTCGGGGAGGTGACCATTGACCAGCGACCTGCCACCGGAAAGGCAGACCTTCGGGCCGGACGACGAATCGCTCGCGCGTGCGGGATTGTCGTGGTCGTGGGATCTGGATCTTGAAGCGCTTTTGAATGCGGTTGGTGACCGCTCGGAGACAGTTCCGGCCCAGGCCGACGCTGACCTGGGCGAGTTGGGTACTGCGGATGAGCGGATGGACGCGGAGTTCGCCGAGTACCTGGAGGCGTTCGAGGCCGGGCGGACGGAGGTGATCCCGCTGCCGGTCGTGTGCGGCCGGATCGCCGAGTCACTGCCGCCTGGTCCCGGCCTCGCCGGCTGGCTAGCCGCCAGTGACGCCGCCGATCTTGACGAGTGGGCGCTGCCCGGGGTCGCGGCCTCGTTCCGGCGGCTTGCGGCCTGGGCGCAGGCCGGCGAACTCGCCGCCGTTGCCCACATCGCCGCCCGTTCTGCCGCCGAAGACTCTGCCGCCGTCAGCGCCGCAGCCGACGAGCCCGCAACCGGCGGCGCTGACGGCGGCGGGGCTGCTGCGGGTGATGCCGCAGCCGGTAACCCCGCGGCCGGTGACCCCGCAGCCGGCGACGGTGCTGCGGGTGACGCCGCCGAGGGCGAACCCGTCGCCGAGGAGCCGCAAGGCGCTGACGGCGATGGCCGGCCAGCGAGGATAACCACCGATGCCTGCGGGCAGGTGTCGCTGGCCCTGACGTTGTCACAGGCCGCGGCGGCGTGGTGGACCGACCTGGCGGTCACGCTGCAGTGGCGGCTCGCCGCGACCGGCGCCGCCCTCAGGTCCGGGCACATCGACCTGGCCCGTGCCCGCGTGATCGCCGACGCCACCTCGGTACTTGACGAAGACAAAGCCCGCAAAGTCCAGGACCGCGTCCTGCCGAAAGCCGGTCACCAGACGCTCGGGCAGCTGCGCTCTGCCGTGCGCCGGGCGGTCATCGCCGCCGATCCCGAGGGCGCCGAGCAGCGGCGCCAGGAAGCCGAACGCCGCGCGAAAGTCACCCTGTACCCGGACGCCGAGGGGACGGCGTCGCTGGCCGGGTACAGCCTGCCCGGTATCCGCGCCGCGGCCGCCCTGGCCCGTATCACCGCCCTAGCCCGCGCGATGAAAGCCGCCGGCGCCGACGGCGGCATCGACCTGCTGCGCTCCAAGGTCTTCCTCGGCCTCCTCCTGGGCACCCTCCCGTACATCCCACCCCCGCCCGCAGGCCCCGCCGACCACGACCTTCCACCCGAAGACAGCGCTCCCGAAGACAGCGCCCCCGAAGACAGCGCTCCCGAAGACAGCGCTCCCGAAGACAGCGCTCCCGAAGACAGCGCCCCGGAGCAGGAAGACTGCCCGCCGGAGTACCCGGGACCGGAGGACTGCGCGCCGGACGACAGCGACGACGAGGATGCGATGTGGATCCGGCCAGTGGCATGGCCGCCCGCAACAGCCTTCTTCCCGCCAGCGCCGGGAGCGATGGCGAACCTGCCGCCGACCGAGGGCGGATTGCTTGACCTCCGTGTTCCCTGGTCAACCCTCGTCGGCGATGCCGGCGAGCCGGGCTACCTCGCCAGGCTCGGGCCGATCACGCCTTCCCAGGCCAGGTACCTGGCCCAACTGGCCGCCCGTGACCCCACGGTGCAGTGGCGCGTCGTCGTCACAGGGTCAGACGGCCGTGCCATCGCAGTTACCCGAATGCCTGCCTCCACCGTCCGATCCTGGGCATCGCGTGCCGGGTCCCCCGGTGATCCGCCCGGCGAACAGCAGGCAGCCAGTCACGGCAACCTGATCGGCCGCGTCACCGTCACCGTCAGCCAATATGACCTCAGCCCCGGTGACCCCAGTTGCGGTAACCCGTCGCCCGGCGGCTTGGGCTTGGAATTGCTGCTGGAACGGATTCTCGCGGTGGCAGCAGAAGCAGCCAGCCAGGCCGCCGCGCGAGCGGCTGCTGACAGCGCGGCACCGGGCGGGTGCGCCCATACCGACGCGAGCCCGGCCTACCGGCCGCCGCAATCGCTGCGCGAGTATGTCAGCGCCAGGGACCTTACTTGCCGTTTCCTGACGTGCCGCCAGCCTGCCGCCCGCTGCGATCTCGACCACACCCGGCCCTACGACCAGGACGGCATCACTTGCCCCTGCAACCTAGGTCCCGCCTGCCGGTTCCATCATCGGCTGAAGCAGCACCCCCGCTGGCAGCTTGCCCAGCCCGCCCCAGGTATTTTCACCTGGACCACGCCCGCGGGCCGCATCTACACGGCCGAACCCGACTCGCACGCCGCCTGAGGATCTGAAACGGGGGCTCCTAGTGGCGGTGCGCCTGGTAACGCGTCTCCGGCTGGCCGATTACCCCGGCTGGCGTTCTTGCCCGTCGGCTAGGGCGTGGTGATAGCGAAGGCGAACGGCACCGGACTGTCGCCGTCGCCGGCGGCGATGGCGGTGGGGGTGAGCCCGGCGGGGATCTCGACCCTGAGGGGCACGTTGATGTCAGGACCGCCGCCGTCGCCCAGAGCGCCGTCCTGGTCGCTGCCCCAGGCGTAGAGCTGGCCGTTGCTGGTCAGGGCGTATGCGGTCGATCCAGCACCGATGGCGATGGCCGTGACCTTCAGGTTGGGCGGGATGAGGACCCTGACCGGCACGAGGAGACTGCTTCCGTTCCAGGCCAAGACGACGCCGCGGCTGGTCAGTGCCAGGCTGTCGGAGTACGAGACGGAGACCTGGGTGATAGTGCCGAACTGCGACTCTGGCGGCGTCGGGACGAGGCTAGGCCGTCCGGCGCCCCAGGTATACACCTGCCCGGTGGAGCTGACGGCGTAGGCCTCACTCGGGCCAGCTGCGATCGAGGTGATCGTGACCTTGGCCGGGAGCCTGACGAAGACCGGGACGTGGCCGACGCTGCCGCCCCCGCCAATGAGGTTTCCAAGCCGCCGGCCCCATTGCAGCACGCGGCCGGTGCTGGTCAGGGCCAGGTTGGTCTCGCAGCCTGAGCTGATCTGGGTGATCGTGACGTGCGGCGGCAAGGTCACCGGCACCGGCACGTCGCTCGGAATGGTGGTGCCGTCGCCGAGCTCGCCGAAGGGGTTCTGGCCCCAGGCGAGCAACTGGCCGGTGCTGGTCAGGGCGAGGCTGGCCGAGCAGCCGCCCTGGACGGCGGTGATCTTCACACCGACCGGGATCGCGGCCGGGACGGGCACCTTGGTGCTGGTCTGGTTGCCGTCGCCGAGCTCGCCTTTGGAGTTGTGGCCCCAGGCGAGCACTCCCCCGGTGCTGGTGACGGCGAGGGCGTGCTGGTAACCGCCGGCGACGCTGGTCACCGTGACGCCGGACGGCAGCTTCACCGCGACCGGGACCGGGCTCGCCGCGTAGCTGCCGTCGCCGAGCTCGCCCTGGTTGCTAGCGCCCCAAGACCACAAGGTCGACGACGACGCTGGCCGGGCGGTCGCCGGACGGACGGACGATGCCGGGGTAGCGGCCTGGGCCGCGCCGGCGGCCGCCGTCACGACGGTGGGGGTGGCGATGATCTGCCACGCCGAGCCGTTCCACAACTCGGCCAGGGTGTGCCTGGTGCCGCCGAGCCGGCGGTAGCCAACGCTCAGGCACATCGATCCGTGGCACGAGACCGCATCAAGGAGCGATCCTGGTCCGGTTGGACTCGTCGGGGCGGGTGCCCAGCTTGCGCCGTTCCACTGCTGGTCACCGCCAGGGCCCATGGTCATGCAATTAGTGGCGCTTCCGCACGAGAGCGCGGAGGCCCAGGAGCCGCACGGGCCGCTGAAGCCAGTGCAGACCACCCCGCTGTCCGGTGACACGTCCTGCCAGGTGCCGTCCGCCTTGTTCCAGGAGAGCGCGACCGGCAGGTACCCGCCGTCGGACGCCGAGTAACCGACGCCGGCCGCCAGGCATGAGCTAGCCGCGCACGACACCTGATCGAGCCACGCCGGGTCTCCTGGGCTGGGTGGGTGCTCGACTGTCCAGGCGGTGCCATTCCAGAAGACGCTGTCGGTCTGGGTGGTCGAATTGCTGGCGCCGAACTGGGTGAAGCCGACGGCCACGCAGTTCGACGGACTGCCGCACGAGACGTCGTTCAGGGCGCACAACCCAGGCGGGCCGAAGCAGACTCCAGCCTTCGTCCAGGTGTGCCAGGTACGGCCGTTCCATGACTCGGGGAAGTCCACCGACTGGCTGGTGGCGCTGCCATTGATGACCACGCACAGCGACCGGCTGGCGCACGACGGCGCCGTGACCGCGAAGGACGGGCTGGCGACCGCCCGCCAGGCCGAACCGTTCCACGCCCGCAGACCCCCCGGCTGATCGGTCACCAGGCAGAACGAGGAGGATGAACAGGAGACGCTGGTCAGCGACTGACCGGGCGGCGGCGCCAGAACCCGCCAGGACCCGGCGTCCCATACCTGAGCCAGCGCGTGCCGCACATACGACCGGTCAGTGACGCTGCCGACCGCCATGCACCATGAGGACGTCGGGCACGACACCGCCGCCAGGTTCACCGGATACCTCGCCCCGGTGGCCGGCCGGGTGAACTGGCCAGCGTGCGCAGGCGCGGCTCCGGCCACCTGACCTGCACCCGCGACCAGCGCCGCGGCCACCACTCCGGCTGACAATGCGGCAGCCAGGTACCGGAAATGTCCGTGCACCACGCAGTCCTCCGATGGCAGTCGTCCCTCAGATGGGTAATAGACGCCTCACGACCGCTGCCGGTTGACGCCGGATCGCGCTGGCGGGCGGATGACTGACGGGACCCGAGCGCCTCGGTTGCGCTGCCTGTTCTCGCGACTGCTTGTCACATGAACTGACATACTCGCCGCGAATGCTGACGGGATGGCCAAGAGAACAAGAAGCGGGCCGGCCTCCTATCGCGGCCAGGCAGATCTGGCGACCCGGCGGGCGGGTACAGGCCCGGCACTCAGGGCCAGGCAACTGCGGATCGGCAATCCGCTGTTAAGGTGCCTGGCCAGGGCAGCCGGGCTCCGGACGCCTGACCAGGCATGGCGCATAGGCGCGGCCGGAGAGATCAAAGTCGGGGCGCGCCTGAACCGGCTCCGCAGGCGCGGCTGGCACGTCTTGCACAGCATTCCGCTTGGCCGCGGGGGCGACATCGACCACTTGATCATCGGCCCGGCCGGGGTGTTCACCGCGAACACCAAGCACCACCCGAACGCCCGCGTGACGGTGGGCCGGTCGGTCATCTTCGTCCGCGGCCGCCAGGTAACTCACATCAGCCAGGCACTCCGGGAGGCAAGGCGGGTCGAAAGTGCGCTGTCATCCGCCCTCGGACGCGCGGTCAAAGTGCAACCGCTGATCATCATTCACGGCGCACGGGTCTCGGGATGGCTGCTCCAGCGACCGCGAGGAGTAAAAGTACTGCCAAGCCGGGCAGCCACCTGGTGGCTACGCCTGTCGCGTCACCGGCCGGATGCTGACATCGAAGCGATTTATGCCGTGGCTCGCGATCCGGCTACCTGGCACAGGACCTGAGCACGATGACACCGACCAAAGGATCAGCGTCTGGCTGGCTGCTGGCCAGGTAATGCGGCGGCAGGCGAATGGGGCATCATAACCGGCTGCCCGATTGGCGGGCCGGTTCTGGTAAGCAAATTACATACCCCCCTTTCGGGCAGGGATATTCTGATCAGGCCGGAGGACTAAGCCGGCAGTAATGCGCCGTTCCTTTCCGGGCGCCGATGATGTCCAGGTCCGCCTGGCTGAACCGGGCATTATGTCCACATTGCCGGTGATTATCGGGCAGTCAGGCCCGCCAGTATCCGCTACGATGGCCCAGCGATGCTGTCCGGCGGGGGCGGGGAACCGCATCTATGGGCCATCGTTGCTGCGGCAACGACATCCATGGGCCACCGTTGCGGTTGCCCGGCCCGGCTGAGCAGCATCGATGTCCCATCGTTGCGGTTGCGGCCCAGGGCTGGCGGCCAAAACCCATGGGCGGGTCAAGCTGAGCGGTGACAGCAGCATTCGGAGCGATGTGGCCTCCGCGGCTAGTAGGACGCAGACCTTCGTTCTCCAAGACCGCAGCCTTAATAGCGGCCCGGATGCGCGGTCAGTGCGTTCGCTAGATCTTGGGTGGTCTGGTCCCAACCGCGCAGGGTCGACCTCCGCTGCCGGGCGGCGGCCCGCAGCCGGTCTCGGTGAGACTCGTCACCTAGCCAGTCTCGGAGCGCCGCGGCGAGGGCAGCCGGATCGGTGGGAGGGACAAGCTGGCCGGGGCGAGTGCCATCGGCCGTGGAGCCGAGCGCTTCTGGCAGCCCGCCTACGGCGGTGGCTAGGACCGGCAGGCCGTGGGCGAGTGCTTCGGTGACCGTCATGCCGTAGGTTTCCGAGCGGGACGGCGCGACGAGCAGGTCGGCCTTGGTGTACGCGTCGCTGAGCGCGGCGCTGGTCAGGACACCGGGGAGCCGGACGCGGTTGCCGTAGCGCAGGCGCGCGATCCTGGCTCGCAGTTCTTCGACGAAGTCCGGGTCGCGGTCGAGCGATCCGGCCAGCACGCAATGCCAGTCCAGAGCGCCAAGCTCGGCGAGTGCCTCGACGAGGAGGTCCTGCCCCTTGTGGCGGCTGAGGACCCCGACGCAGATCAGGTGGCCGCGTACGGGGCGGGCCTGGGTAGCGACCTGATCGACGCCGGGCCGGGCGACGTGCACCTGGCAGGCCGGGATCGCGTATCGGGTCACAATCTGCTGGCGAGTCCAGTCGCTGGTAACGACCACGCTAGCGGCCGCGCGGAGCACGGCCCGTTCGGACTGCTGCGCGCTGCCGAGCGGCATATGCAGCAGCACTGTCATTCGTATCCGGCCGGCGTGCGGCAGCAAGTGCGCGGCGGACGGCGAGGCGATGAGCCCGTCGACCAGGACTTTGGCGCCGTCGGGGATGGCGGAAAGGATGCTGGCCAGGTCAGCGCGGGCGGCGGCGGTCGCGACCCGCACCTCCCATCCGGCCTCGGCCAGTCCGGCGATGACGTGCTGGTCGTAGATGTTGCCGCCGGTCGGCTGGCCGGGATCGTCGAACCCCTCGGGAACTACGACGTGGACCCGCTCGATAATCCGGCCCTCCGGCGGGACCCGGTGGCGAGGAACGCGGTTCCGAAGAACAACTCGGTCCAGGAGTAGTCGGCCAGTTCTTCCTGCATGGCTGCGCGAATCGCCTCCCACGGACGGCGCATTTTCCACTCATCTATGGAGGCGAACCGCCGCACAATTGCGGTACCGGGCTGCGTTACCCACCCGGGCGTGTTGTCGGGAATCTTGAGATCAAGCACGACCAAGCGCCCGCCTGGAGACAGGGCCGCAGCACCGTGGGCGATGACCTCCGCGCACTCGGGCACCTGCGTCAGGGCGTACGTGGACAAGATCGCGTTGACTTCCGCTGGGAAGCCGAAGCCCGCCGCATCGGATTGCACGAGTTTGATATTGCTCCAGCGGTTCTTGTCTATCCGATCCTGGGCTTGAGCGAGCATCGCGTCGGTCATATCGACGCCGACGATCTGCCCGTCGGGACCGATCGCTTGCTCAATCAGCGGGAAGTTGTCACCTGTGCCGCAAGCGATGTCGATCACGCTGTCACCCGCGCGAAGGCCGAGCGCTTCCACGGCCCGGAGACGCTGGGCCCGATGCGGGTAGCCGGGCACGGGGTAGAGCCAGGAAGTGGCGTCGTAGTGCTTCGCCTTCTTGCGGTAGGTCTCGATCAGTTGCTCTCGCGTCGCCATCTAGGACTCCGCTCCTGCCCGCGCGTCGGCCTCGACCGCAGCCTTGATCAAGGTCATCTCGCGGTCGCTTACGCGCTGAATGCTGCCTTTGAGGATGCCTGGGACCGCGCGCATGATGCCCGCGAGGTCGACCTCAATCCACATCAGGGCGTCGGTCTGCCGGTCGTCCACCGGCTTGAATTCCATTCCCCAGCGAGCCGCGGAATTACCCATTGGCCCGGCGAACGCCAGGAGATGGGGTGCCTCGACAACGGTCACCTCCTGGCTACGGCTCCGGCCGTGAGTCAGCCATAGTTCCCCCTTCGCCCGCTGGTCCACCCGCGAGCCGGGCTGAAGCGGGGCTCCTCCGTGAATCCGGCATTCGAGAACGGTGGGCGCCCACTCCGGCCAGCGTCCGACATCGCAGAGATACTCCCAGACCTCACGGACGCTGCCATCGATCGTTATGCGGCTCTCGGTTCTAATTGTCATAGTACGGACTTTATGTCTCTCATTTCCGATGGGGAAGGATCAGGCAGGCCGGGCTGAACCACGCCCGCCGTCGATCCGTCTTACCTGGCACAGCATGATACGTAGCAGCGGCGGACGCGGTTCGACCCGAGACGAGACAGGATCGGCAGGCACTATTGTCGACGGCGCTAGAGCGGGCACGGGCGGCTGCCTTCCCCGCCGGAGAGCATGTAGGCCAGGAGAGCTTCATGCGGGCGAGCGAGATCCGGACGCTGGCTCACCAGGCCAGGATCAGCCCCGGCGCCTCAGTGCTCGACCTGTGCTGCGGGATAGCCGGTCCCGGCCGGATGATCACGGCGGAGTCTGGATGCCACTACCTGGGTGTCGATCATTCTGCCAGCGCACTGGCCACCGCCAGGGAGCTGGCCGGGAGTCTCCCTTGCCGCTTCGAGCAAGCTCACCTCCCGCCTTTGCCCGACGGCAGCTTCGAGGTGGTACTCCTGCTGGAGACGATGCTGGCCTTTCCCGACAAGGACGCCCTGGTGGGTGACGTGGCGCGGGTGCTGGAACCGGGCGGGCAGTTCGCGTTCACGGTCGAGGAAGGCCCGGCACTCACCCAGGAGGAGCGGGCGCGAATGCCAGGCGCCGATACAGTCTGGCCCGTCGAGCTGGCAGAATTGACAGACGTGCTGCACGGGGCTGAGCTGAGGGTGATCTCGCGGCAGGAGTACAGCTCAGCGCACCACGCGATAGCGACGGCGCTACATGACTGTTATCGCGCTGAATCGTCCCCGATTGCCGACGAGATCGGGACGAAGGCCACCGCTGACCTGATCACAGCCCATCGGCTGTGGAGTGACTGGCTTGGCAGCGGGCGGGTGCGCAAGTTCGCGATTGTAGCCCAGAAGCGATGACCTTCGACTATGCCCGATACCTGGCGGCGAAGACAACCGTGGATGACCGGGCGCTCAACCGGGATGTCCTAGCCGAGTTGCGGCGCCTCGTGCCTACGGGTGCGCCGCGGGTGCTTGAGGTCGGCGCGGGCCTCGGAACGATGGTGGCTCGCCTGATCGACTGGGGTGCGGTCAGCGCCGGCGAGTACGTCCTGCTGGACGCGGATCGGCAGCTGCTTGATCAATCTCGCCAGTGGCTATGCGATTGGGCGGCTGCGCGGGGGCTGCGCAGTGACCTGCTGCCTGATGGGCTGCGGGTGGGTGAGCTCCGGGTGCGCCTGGTGCACGCCGAGCTCGGCAGTTACCTGGAGTCCTCGCACGGGGCGCCGGCCGATGCGCTGATCGCCAACGCCGTACTTGACCTGGTGGACGTGCCGGCCATCCTGCCCGGATTGCTGCGGCTGCTGGTCCCCGGCGGCGTTTACTGGTTCACGATCAACTACGACGGCGAGAGCATCTTCGTCCCCGGCCTCCCCCACGACGACCAGATCATGCGGGCCTACCACCGCGACATGGATGAGCGCGTTCGCTACGGCCGCCGGGCCGGGGAAAGCCGGACCGGCCGCCACCTGTTTCTGCACCTGCGCGCAGCGGGGGCACCTGCGCTGGCGGCGGGGTCATCGGACTGGGTCGTGCACGCCGGCCCGAATGGGAACTACCCAGGCGATGAGGCTTACTTCCTGCACAGCATCCTGAACACGATCCAGAACGCCCTGGGTAGCAAACACCAGGCAGCGCGCGATCGCCAGGACCGGGTGGAACCAGCGGACCTTGCCGACTGGATGGCCGAGCGCCGTCGGCAGCTAGCTGCTGGCGAGCTGGTCTACATCGCCCACCAGCTCGACTTCGTGGGCCGCTCGCCTGGGTAGCGCCAGATCGTGCCCGCCTCGCTGGGCCTTGGTTGCCAGGTAGGTGGCGTTTGTCCCGGTAAGGTGCAGCGCGGTCGGAACCTGCCTGGCGATCGTGATGCCCAGGCGGGCCAATTGGGCGCCCTTGTCGGGGTTGTTGCTCAGCAGCCCGATACGGCTGGCGCCGAGCGCGTGCAGCATCTGCGCGGCGCTGGTGTAGTCGCGCTCGTCGGCCCGGTGACCGAGCGCGAGATTCGCGTCGTACGTATCCAGGCCGCGATCTTGCAGCGCGTAAGCGTCGAGCTTGTCATACAGTCCGATGCCGCGCCCTTCCTGGCGCAGGTACAGCACGTACCCGCCGTGCTTGGTGATCCGCTCGACCGATTCGCGCAGTTGCGGCCCGCAGTCACATCGCTGGCTGCCGAACACATCACCGGTGAGGCATTCGCTGTGCAGGCGCACCAGCGGCAGCCCGGCCGCAGCGGGCAGGCCGAGTTCAAGAGCCACGTGCTCCCGCGCGTCGGCCAGGCCAGCGAAGCTGATGATCGTGGCAGTCGTTGAGTAGCCGTCGGCGAAACGCAACGGAACCGGAATGCGGCGCCGGATCACCGCCGCCTGGAGCCCGTCAGCCACGAACGGCCTCGACGTGCTGCGCCTCAGATCGCGCGGGCTCCGGTCGCGCGGGCTCCGGTCGCACGGGCTCCGGTCGCACGGGCTGGCCGGTCCGGCGGCGGCGAACGGCGTCCCCAAGCAGCAGGCCAGCGCCCGGAGCGACCGCGATCAGCATGAGCACCGCATAAAGGATAGTAACCGTGACCCCAGTGGCCGCGCCGAGGCCAGCCGCGGCGAAGGCCCAGGCGGCGGCACCTTCCCTGAGCCCCCACCCGCCGATGCTCAGAGGGATCACCACTGCGGTCTGGACTACCAGTAGCAACGCGACCAGTTCGCCAAGAGGTGCGGTGCAGCCGGCTGTCCTGGCCGCGATGACGAACACGGTCGTGTGCCCGGCGACGATCAGCACCGAGGCCATGGTGACCCGTGGCCACACCTCTCGGGCCAGCAGCACGGAACGCAGGTCGTCGGAAACCGTCCGGGCCCCGCGCGCCAGCCGTGACCGGCGGCCGCGAGCGGCACCGCGCACCACCAGCACAGCGCACCCGGCTACCGCCGCCACGCCGGCCAGGACATACGGCAGCGCGGGCCGAACCGGCGAGGGCAGGGTCAGCAGCACCACCGCGGTCAGCACCGCCTGAATGACCTGACCGCACAGCCGCTCCCATGCCACCGCACGCAGGCCCCGGACCACGTCTCCCGTGCGCCTGCCGTGCGTGACCCCCCTGTTCACGTCGCCAAGAACCCCGCCGACGAGCACGGAGTTGAGGAAAAGTGAACGGTAGTAGGCGCGGAACGCGCCGGGCAGGTCGATGTCGACGCCGAGCGCACGAGCGACGACCCGCCACCGCCAGGCCGAACACAGCGTGGTCAGGGCAGTGAGCGTGACGGCGCCCGCGACCGCCGGCCAGGTGATCGCGCGCAGCCCGTCCCTGAACGGTGCCGCGCCCACCAGTCGCCAGAGAAACAACAGCACGATGACGCTGGCGGCGAGGCGCAGCAACGGCAGGCCGAACCGGCGGATCGCCGGACCGACCCCGGCCCGGATACTCCTCAGGGCTGCCATATGGGCTTATACGGCCCGGCTGGACGCATAGTTCAATGCCTGCCCGGGGACGACCCCGCACCACCGTACCTTTCGGCAAATTCAACCGGCCAGGTTCAACTATCCGGCAGCGATAGCATCGCTGGCACGCGGCCGGCCGCGGTGAACCGGCGAGAGGGCCGACCCGTTCTCCGTGGGAACGGCAACAGGTGGGTGCGAGGACGGAGGCACGATGCGTGCGATTAAGCCCGCGGACGAAGACGCGCTGTCCGCGACTAAGCCCGCGGACGAAGACGCGCCGCCCGCGACTAAGCCCGCGGACGAAGACGCGCCGCGGGTGATCTTGCGTACGTCGATCCTGGGGCTGCTCGCCACGGCAGTCCTGCTCGGCGTCGTGTCCGCCACGGTTGGTCTCGGCGTCGCGGGCTGGATCGCCGGACTGGTTACCGGCTCGGCGGCGACCGCACTTCTGGCCGTCGCCCGCACGCGCAGTGACCAGCCATCCATACACCCGGCCGACTGGGTCACCCTGACCCGGGCGGTACTGGTCGCCGGGGTCGCGGGCCTGGTCGCGGACTCGTTTATCCGGCCGGTGTCGATCACGGCGCTGGTCACCCTGTCCATCGTCGCGCTGGTGCTCGACGCCGTGGACGGGCTGGTGGCGCGCCGGACCGGCACCGGCACCCAGCTCGGCGCCCGCCTCGACGGCGAGGTCGACGCCTTCCTTATCCTGCTGCTCAGCATCACCGTGTCCCGTGACTACGGCTGGTGGGTGCTGGCCATCGGCGCGGCCCGCTACGCATTTCTGCTGGCAGGCTGGCTGATGCCGTGGCTGGCCGCCCCGTTGCCGCCCCGGTTCTGGCGCAAGACCGTGGCCGCGGTCGAGGGCATCGTGCTCACCGTGGCCGCGTCCGGGGTGCCCAGCCGCCTGGTCGGGATGATCGCGGTCGTCGCCGCGCTGGTGCTGCTGGCCGAGTCGTTCGGCCGCGACGTGATCTGGCTGTACCGCACCGGGGCCGGGCCGCGCACTCGCCGGGCGCTGCGGATCGTCGTCGCCGTGCTTGCGGTAGCAGTCGTGTGGATCGATCTCGTGGCGCCCGACAAGTCCTGGCAGCTCACCATCGCCGCCTTTATTCGCATCCCGGTGGAAGCGCTGGTCTTGGTTGCGGTCGCGCTGGTGCTGCCGCCCAGGCCACGGCGGATCGTGGCCACTATCGCCGGAATTCTCTTCGGCCTGCTCATTATCGACAAAATCCTCAATCTAGAGTTCTTCGAGAATGTCGATCGGGCGTTCAATCCAGTGAGCGACTGGGTCAGCATCGGGCCAGCTGTAGGCGTAGTAAGCAATTCCATCGGCAGCACGTTCACCGACATCCTGCTCGTCGCGGTCTGCATCGGTCTCGCCCTGCTCGTCGGCATAATTACCGCGGCAACGATTCACGTCACCGGCGTGGCCGCCCGTCATCGCCGCGGTGCCGTTGGCGGCCTTGCTGTTCTCACAGCTATCTGGGTGCTGTGCGCGGGCCTGTCACTGCAGGCCATCCCAGGTTCTCCGGTCGCCTCGGCCAGCGCGGCCGGGCTGGCCGTTTCGCAGGTGCGCGCGGGCCAGGCAGCGATCAACGACCCGCGTATTTTCGAGCGTGAAATCCATAGCCGCGACCCCGAGGCTACCGTTCCCGCTTCTGACCTTCTGACCGGATTGCGCGGCAAGGACGTCATCATCGTCTTCGTCGAAAGCTACGGGCAGGTCGCCGTCCGTGGTAAGAGCTTCTCGCCGGGAATCGACGCCGTCCTGCGCCAGCGCACCGCCGCGCTGGCCCGCGCCGGCTGGTCCTCGCAGAGCGCCTGGGTCAGGTCCCCGACCTTTGGCGGGATCAGCTGGCTCGCCCACTCCACCCTGCAGTCGGGGCTGTGGGTCGACAGCAACCAGCGGTACAACGAGCTCACCGCCACCAAGCGGTTCACCCTCAGCGACGCCTTCCATAAGGCCGGGTGGCACACGGTCGCCGACGACCCCTCTGACGGCGGCGCCTGGCCAATCGGCCGGTCCTTCTACCACTACGAGAAGTTCTACAATCGGCGCAATGTCGGCTATCGCGGCCCGACCTTCAGCTACGCGAAGGTGCCCGACCAGTACACCTTCGCCAAGTTCCAGCAAAATGTGCTCACTCCAGGCCACAAGCCCGTGATGGCCGAGATCGATACGGTCTCCTCGCACATACCCTGGGCTCCGCTGCCGACGATGGTGCCCTGGAACAAGCTCGGCAACGGCTCCATCTTCGACTCCCAGCCCGCGAAGAGCGAATCCGCTGCGACGGTCTGGCAAAACGACAACACCGTGCGCAAGTTCTACGGCCAGTCGATCCGGTACTCGCTGAATGTCCTCACTTCCTGGGTCACCGAACTGAACGACCCGAACCTCGTGCTCATCATGCTCGGCGACCACCAGCCCCACACCGTCGTGAGCGGGCCAGGAGCCGACCACGACGTGCCCATCTCGATCATCGCCCGCAGTCCTTCGGTGTTCAGGCAGATTGCCTCCTGGCACTGGCAGGACGGGCTGCTGCCGAATCTCAAAGCTCCGTCCGAGCCAATGGACGCCTTCCGCAACCAGTTCCTCAACACCTTCAACACACCTGGCGGTTAATCTCGCCTTCGTTGCTGGCCCGTCGCCTTCTCCTGCGGATCGCGGTACGATCGGATACTCTCGCGAACCAGGTCACGCGATCCGGGACGGTACAGATGCCGGTGAACCAGGCGCAGCCGCCGTGCGCATGACGGGCGATGAGTGGCGCTCTGCGCGCTGGAGTCCCGAGGTCGAAATCGACCCCATCGGCGATCAGGCAATCGGCGACTCCAGTGACCCAGTCGCGAGCCGGCACCTGGTGGCCACCGCGCTAGGCCGGCTTACGCAAGAGCACAGGGACGTCCTGGCCGAGTTGTACCTTCGCGGCAACTCGGTCGCACAAGCCGCGCATGCACTGGGGATCGCGCCCGGGACAGTGAAGTCCCGCATCTACTACGCGCTGCGGGCGCTGCGGCTGGCCATCGAGGAACTACGAGGTATCGAATGACGGCCGACCCGTACGCGCGCCTCGACGCCGCCTACCTTCTCGGAGCGCTCGATGCCGACGAGCGCCTGGCCTTCGAGGCGCACCTGCTCACCTGCCAGCGGTGCCAGGCGAGCCTGGCCGAGATCTCCGCGATCATGCCGCTGCTTGCCGGACTTGACGAGTCCGTCTTTGCCGCACCGCCCGGCCTGCGGCAAGCTGCCGGACGGGACCGAACCCGTCGCCGCCGGCGCACAAGTAGTCTGGCCCTGCTTGCCGTTGCCTGCGCGATTGCGCTGATCGTCATCGTCCTGCCGTCGGGCAACGGCGGCCAGAAACCGGCACCGAGGGCAATGACCGCGCTCGTCGACACGCCAGTCGACGCCACCATCGCCTTGCAGCCCAGGTCATGGGGCACGGAGGTCTACCTGACCTGCAGGTATCCTCGCGGCGCGGCCGAGTCCCCAGATGACAAGTACGAGCTTGTCGCCCACGGCACAGACGGCGCGACCTACGACCTGGGCAGCTGGCGACTGGCTCCCGGCCGGAAAGTCATCTTCACCAGCGGCACCGTGCTCACCGAAACCCAGATCAAGAACCTCCAGATCACCGAGCCCGACGGGCGCGCCATCCTCGCCTTGAACGGCCGGTGAGTCAGGGAAGGTGGCTGGTGTCGTTGACGCGATGGACGGCGGCAAATCCGCGGCCATGCCATCGGATCTCGTTGATGCAGGCGGAACCGAGATATAGCCGGTAAACGGTGCCAAGCGGAACGCCGAGAGCCCGGCACAGCAGGATCTTTATCGGGGTTATGTGACTGACCACCAGGACGGTCTGGCCGACGTGGTCCCGCAACAGGCGGTCACACGCCCGGTTTACCCGGTCCGCGGTGTCGGCGAAGCTCTCCCCGCCTGGCGGTGCCTGCTCGGGGTCGCGCCGCCAGGCCGCCGCGACTGTCGGCCATCGCTGCTGGATTTCCGCCAGGGTGAAGCCATCCCAGTCACCGAAGTCGGTTTCGCGGAGATCATCATCGATGGCCGCGGCGAGGCCAAGTTCGTCGGCCGCAATGGCGGCGGTGGCAACAGCGCGTTGCAACGGCGAGCTGACCACGGCGTCGATCGGCGCGCCGGTGGCTAGGCGGCAGGCGGCGGCCCGGGCCTGCCGGGTGCCGCTGGCGCTAAGCGGGAGGTCGCGCAGCCCGCTGAAGCGGTGTTCGGGTGACAGGTGAGTATCGCCGTGCCGCAGCAGGACGGTGGTAGTGGGATCTGCTGAGGGATTGTCCCAGCCCAAAGTCATATGACTGCCCCGCGAGCTTGACGAACATGGTGTGTTCCTATGACAGCAGACGAGCATGCCACCAGAACGGTTCAGTATTGGCCTGCGGGGGGACGACCCCCCGCACCCCCCCCCCGCGCCTTCGGCCACTGCAGAGAGTCAGCAGCGTGACCTGTATCCGCCAAACGCCACGGGATTTTCCCACACCCGCACTGCCAGTGCCTCGGCGCCTTCGGCAGCGACGACGGGTGCGAGGCTGTCATGCACCCAGCGGGCGAACACCTCGACTGTGACCGCGTCGGCCCCGGCTGGTCGTATTTCCTCCAGGTTGCGGCCTTCGACCCGGGCAGTCAACCCCTCGAGCGCCAACTCAAGCACATCCAGGTCACAGACCATGCCCCGGCCGTCGAGTTGCTCGCGGCTCACCACGATCTCAATCCGGTAGTCGTGATCATGGAGTTGCCCCTCTGGCCCGGGCAGTCCCGGCATGACGTGGAAAGCACGGACGTTTCGGCTCAACCCGACTTCACAGGTCACCGGCAGCACTCCTGTCGTAGTCAAGCACGGCATGCATCAACCCAGGTATCCCCTGGTCCACGGCCCGGAACGCCTCGGCCGCCTCGCCGAAGGCGAAGACGTGAGTACACAGCTGAGCCAGCGGCAGTTCGGCGAGCAGCCCAACCGCCTCCTGGCGGCGCCGAGCCCTGGTCCAGGTCCCGGACAGCGGGGCCGGGATCGTGGAGACCTGAGTGCTGCGAATGATCAGGCGCCTCCGGTGGAAGGCGCCGCCGAGCGGCAGCACCACTGGTTTGGCGCCAAACCACGAAGCGATCAGCAGGGTTCCCTCGTGGGCCAGCATGTTCAGCGCGCTCGCAGGCGCATCCGGGTTACCGCTGGCGTCAATGACCAGCGGAACCTCCTCCTTCGCCAGTTCCTCAGGTGTTGCGGCGTCTACGCCGAGGCTGCTGGCCATGGCGCGACGCCACGCCTGCGGCTCGGCGATCATGGGCCGCCACCCTGAGCGCTGCAACAACAAGGCGGTCAGCAGCCCGAGCACGCCGGCGCCGAGCACGATGACCCGGTCGCGATATCCGGCCCCGGCATCGAGCGTCACCTGCAACGCCGTCTCGACCAGTGGAAACAAGGTCGCGGATGCGGGATCGACGGCGGGCAGCGGAATGAGTTCATCAGTCCGCGCGGCGAATAGGTCCTGGTGCGGATGGAACGCGAAAACCGCCTGGCCGGACTCCGCTACTTCGCCGACGCAGGCATACCCGTAGGCGAAGGGATAAGAGAAGGTACCGCCAAGCGCGTCGATCGTGTCGTCCAGCGCCAGCTCGGCCGGAATCTCGCCGCGGTACACCAGCCGTTCGGTGCCACTGCTGATGCCAGAGCACACGGTGCGGACGAGAACCTCACCGGCCGCAGGCCGCGGCGCCGGCAGCTCCCTGATCTCCACGCAACGCGGCGCGGTATGAAATAGCGCGCAGACGGACACGCCGCTCATTTACCCACCACCATCCTTACAAAACGGTTTGATTCGGACCGTCAGCCGTCAACTCGTCAAGCCAAGGTCCGTGGATCGCCCCGGGCTTAAGCCGCCGGCCAGTAGCGGACACAGGCTCTGATGCAAGGCAGGCCCGGCGGCGGCCACGCCCGTGCCGAAGGCTGTCGCGATGCCGCCGGCCCGATCGACGATCAGAGCGCCGGCGGCCCAGTCCCAGCGGGAAAGCTCGTCCTCGTAATAGGCGTCGCATCTCCCGGCAGCGACCCAGCACAGGTCGAGCGCGGCGCTTCCGGCGCTCCTGATGTCGCGCACCCGCGGCAGGATCCTTACGATGGTTGCCGCTTGCCGTACCCTCGCCTGGGCGGCATAAGCGAATCCAGTGGCAACGAGAGCCTGCGGCAGGTCGACCGGGTCGTTAACCGATATCTCGGCTCCGTTGAGCCGAGCGCAGGTATCCCGAACTGCCGTAAAAGTTTCGCCGCGGGCAGCGTCGTAGAGAGCGGAGGAACGCTTCAAGAAACTCGGCGCCAAGAAGCAAGCTGGCGAATTGGAGCTGAGCCTGAAGCAACTCCCAGGGCCAGAATCCTGACTTCGACCTTAAGTACCCGCGCCATTAACCTGAGCGTTCTTTCCACGGACGAGGCCGTAGAGTTACTGCGACGCACCTTGGCGATGGCCGAGCCAGGCGACACCCGGTGCGCCCGCGAGCCAGACGAAGCGGCCCTCATCGCCGAGTTGTGCAGCGGGCTTCCGCTCGCCCGGCGCATTGTCGGCGCGTTGCTGGCCGAGGACCCACGCCGGTCGCTGGCTGCCATGACGGCGGACCTTGCAGACAAGCGGACTCGGATTGACGAGATGAACTACCCAGGCGGCGCCGTGCGGACCGTTTTCGACCTGTGCTACCAGCAACTTGACGCCGAGAGCGCACGCCTGTTCCGGTTAGTGCCGCTCAATCCTGGCTCTTGCGAGTCTTGGTGACCGGCGCGTTCGGTTTCATAGGCACTGCGGTAAGTCGTCGCCTCGCCCTCGCCGGGCACGAGGTGATAGCGCTGACGCACCAGCCACCAGGGACGGTCTCTTCCCCGGCCGGCTGCGACGTCGTTCATGGCGATGTCAGGGACAAATACGCTGTCAGGACCGCGGTGTCAGCCGCGGACGCGGTGTGCCATCTGGCCGCGCTGACCCAAGTGCGCGAGTCATTCGACAATCCGGCTGAGTACTTCGAAGTCAACGTCACCGGAACCAGGAACTTGCTTGAGGCGCTCGCGGCGAAAGCTGAGCAGGACGGGCAGACGGCCAGTTTCGTCTTGGCCTCGACGCACGCAGTTTACGGCGCCCCTGAACACCAGCCGATCACTGAGGACACATCCCTGAATCCGGCGAGCCCATACGGGCAGTCCAAGGCGGACGCGGAGGCCGCCGTGGCTGCCGCGGCCGCGAGCATGGACCTGGGCGCGGTGTACCTGCGGGTGTTCAACGTCGCCGGGGCAGTCGGCGGGCGGACAGACACTGACCAGACGCGCCTGATCCCCAGGGTGCTCGCCATCGCCGCCGGGCACGCGGACACCATGCAAGTCAACGGCGACGGCAGCGCGGTGCGGGATTTCGTCCACATTGATGATGTAGCGTCCGCCTTCTTGCTGGCGCTGCGGGCGTGGCCACCGGGAACCTGCGCTATTTACAATGTCGGAGCGACGCCAGCTAGCGTTGACGAGGTCATCAGGACCACCGAGCAGATCACAGGCCGGGAAATTCCGGTGGTGCGGAACCCGCCCAAGCCGGAGGCGCGTGTAGTCATTGCCGACACCACGCGGATTAGACGCGAACTCGCGTGGGAACCTGCACGTTCGTCGCTACGCCAGATCATTAGTGATGCCTGGGACGTCATTCACGCCCAGTCATAGCGGATCGCGAGGACAAGCTCGCTCGCCTGGCTCGCCGACCTTCTCATTCTAGAATCCTCAAGATAGCCTCGACGAGGCGGGCTTGGGCTTCCTCGAAGTGATCGCCGAACAGGTCAACGCGCTGGATGGACGCCAGCGTGCGACCGCCGCCGATATCCCGGTCGGGTATCTCACAATCATCTAGTCTGACGGGAATCAACCATGGCTGCTTCGGCGGACGCAATCTCAGTTGCTCAAGTGCCAGCGCCAGCTCCTCATTCTGGTAGCTTCTGGTCCGAGCCAGACTCCTCGCGGAGAAGCACGCGATAAAGACGAGAGCACCGTTTGTAATGGCATCTCTGATTCTCAGCCGCCAGTCCTCTCCTGGCCACAACTCCGCAGTATCTAACCAGACGGGGATCCCCGCGACTTGGAGCCTTTCCTGAAGGAGGTCAACAGCAGGCGCGTCTTCCCTGATATAAGAAATGAACGCGTGGCCGTCTATCTCCGCGCCAGGCTCAGAGATACGCCTAGGCCCGTCGCCGGATAATCCTGGCGCCATCCCATCATCCGGGGCAGGCGGCCAGGTGATCTGAACGTCACGGCCTTGGATCACCGGCCCGAGGAAGGTGCCGCCACTGATTACGCGGGCGCCGGCGGCCAGGGCCACCTGAACCAGGCGGCCCGAGTTGTGGGAGTTCGCCGAGCCGGCAACCAGCATGAGATCGCAGTCGGCGGCGATGACCCTGACGGCGAACTGGCGGTTCTGGGCGGCGTAGCAGATGTCGTCGCTAGGCGGGTCAAGCAGTGCGGGAAAGCGCTCCCTGAGTTTGTCAACGACGGCCGCGGTCTCATCGACTGACAGCGTCGTCTGGGAAAGCCACGCGACCCTGGCAGGGTCGCGGACCCGAAGGTGCGGCACATCGCCTGGACCGCTGACCAGGTGCGTGCGCGCGGGTGCCTGGCCGGTCGTCCCGACGACCTCGTCGTGTCCTGGCTGGCCGATGAGCACGATGTCGTAGTCCCCGGCGGCCAGGCGCCTGGCCTCGTGATGCACCTTCGTCACCAGCGGGCAGGTGGCGTCGATGGTCCGCAGGTCCCGGCGGGCGGCTTCCTCGCGGACGGCCGGGGCGACACCGTGCGCCGAGAACACGGTGATCGCCCCTTCTGGCACCTGGCTGACCTCGTCGACGAAGACAGCGCCCCGGTCCCGCAACGAGGCCACCACGTCGTGGTTGTGCACGATCTGCCTGCGCACGTAGACCGGCGGGCCGTACCGCTCCAGTGCCGTCTCCACGGCCTTCACCGCCCGGTCGACGCCCGCGCACCAGCCATGCGGGGACGCCAGCAGAACCCGCCCGGCCGGCTCCGGCCCGCCGGACTTCGCGGGAAAGGACGGCCTGACCTCGCAGCCAGCAGAACGCACACCCATGACCACTCCACCTCACGTGCCGACTCTGGATCTGAGCGCCAAGAGGATCGATCGCCATGATCACCAAGCACCGGCCACCCAGTCGCTCACTCAGCACCTACGCCCCGACCGCCTGCCCCGTTCAGGGTGCTGCCGGGGCTTCCCAACGACGACGAACCGGGAATCTGAGGGCGACGATTCCGGAATAACGGGTTCCGGCCGAAGATCACTTGGAGAAGAGCCGCAGCGATGGGCCACGCGTGCGTTCCCGCTGGAGTGAGGGCGGGTGCCGGACGGTCTTGCCCGAGCACCGGGGGCACTTTGGGGTCGTTTTTACGGCCGCCAAAGTGCCCCCGGTGTCCACGGCCGGGATGGCGGGCTGCCCTGGAAGTCAGGAAATGCCGGGAAGGGCGGGGAGGCTGAGGCCGAGAAGGGCTGGAGGACCAGTCCCGCCCGGGCCACGCCGAGGAGTTGACCAGAACTCACTCCAGCGCAAACGCAACGATGGGCCACCGATGCTGTTCCGCAGGCCGGGTCAACAACAACGTTGGGCCATGGATGCTACTGCAGCAGCATCCATGGGACATCGCTGCTGCCCGCAACCCCTCGCCACGAACATCGGTGGGCCATCGATGCGCCAATGCCGACGATGGAGGCCAGTGTCTCGGCGGTGGGGCGAGCAAGCCGGGGTCGGCATGGCCCTGGTGCCCGATTCGGGCGTTCGGTCCTTGCGGGCTAGGCCCGCAGTCTGCCGACGAAGCCGGAGACAAGCTCCCGGGGTGGGACCCTCCATCGCGACTTGAAGGTGCCCTTCGTCGAGGCGACCTCGCCAAGCGGGTTTGACACCGCGCCGCCGGTCGGTCGAGCATTGCTACATGCCACGAAGGTCTCGATCGGTAGCATCATTCACTATCTCGCTGATAACGATATTCGGCACTATTGGTCTCGCAATAGCGTCCGAATCGCCGGTCGCGCTTGCTGGCCAGGCCCGCTTGAGTAATTCGAAGACAGGCGCCCCCTTCCTTCCCAATGGCAGAACTGCCTATCGATTCTTCCTTGACAAGGGACTGATCGACTATCAGGCCGCCGGAATAGTCGGGAACCTCGACTGGGAATCTCACGAGGATCCGGCCAAGACGGAGAAGGGTGATTGCCGGACCTGCGGAATGGGAATCGCGCAGTGGACGGGCGGCCGATGGGACAAGGACCGTAAAGATAACGTTACCTGGTACGCTTCTCAGTCGCATGCTTCGCGCTGGGACCTGAAGACGCAGCTTGACTTCATCTGGTATGAGCTGACTAGTTTCGATAACTCTAAGAAGAAACCGTATTATGGTCTCGCGGCCCTGCGGTCGGCCCAGAATGTAACTGACGCCACTAGCGTATTCGAGAAGCTCTACGAGCGGTGTCAGACGTCCAAGTGTCACGAAAGCGCCAGGATCTCCGATGCGGATGCCGACCTCAAGGCGTTCGGATCCACCCCCGGCGAAACCACCATTCGCACCAGAAGCATAGGCGCGGGGGTGGTTCGCGGACCAGACGGAATGATCTGGTACGACACGCTGCAGAAGCAGAATGACGGCTACGGGATGGTCAATCCACGCACGATGGCCGTGCATACGTACGCGCCGCGCAAAATAGCCGGTTATTATTTTGGCTTTGAGCCTGCCTTCGACGGTGCGGGCGGAATCTGGGATCCGCTGACACTACTCTCAGGCCAATATGCAAAATTTAGCCGATTCGTGCCGAAGACTGGCCTTCTCAAGACTTACCCGATCCCGTCGGCGTGCAAAGCGCAAGTATCAGAAACCGGCAGCATCGCGATGTACGGCGCGACTAACGGCGAGGTCTGGGCCGAATGCGGGAATTCCTTCAGTTCGACAATACTCGTGCGGATCAGCGCGACCGGAAAGATGACTACGTTCAAGCCACCGCAGGATATACCGCAGAGCCTTGAGTTCTTTCTTGCGCAGGGCAGCGGTGGCACGATGTGGGCGGTCGCGACCTCGCCTGGCGGGACCGATCCGCAGGGCGTCGTGAAGATCAGCCCAGACGGCCATGAGACCTACTACCCGGATAACCTGGGACTATATGACGATGGGATTGTCGGCAACGGCGCCGGCCGGATTGACGAGGTAGGCATTTGCCCTAGCAGTCTCGACTCGTTTTGCGTCGAGAGCGTAGCGACGGATGGTACCCGGTCGATTATTAATCATATCCCAGATTTTCCCGGTAATTACTCGACCAACTATCAGATGGGCATGGACCAGAAGGGCAACCTCTGGATCTCAGTATCAGGCAGCGACAACGGACAGGTAAAGACCGGCGCATATTATTATGAGGTTTCACCCTCAGGATCCGCGAGCGTTCACGCTTTCACCGCCCCTACCAAGTTCGACGTAGAAGGCTCGGCTGCCGTATTTCCCGATGGAACAGTCTGGATGGATACGAATAGCGGCGATCTCTACTGGCTCGAATTCCCCGAATCGGTTTAGCAGATGGACCGGTGGATCCGCACGACCGAGGACGTGCTGGCAATGCTCGACGGGCTGCTCACGCCCGATGAGGGCCTGGCCCGCGGCACGGCGGACTGGTGGGATCAGTTCTACGCTGACCGGTCAAGGGCAGTGCCGTTCTTCTCAGCCAAGCCCGACGAGAACCTTGTCAGCTACCTGGACGACGGCCTCCTGGCACCCGGCCGTGCGCTCGACCTGGGCTGCGGACCTGGCCGCAACGCGATCTGGCTTGCCCAGGCCGGCTTCACCGTCGACGCCATCGACCTGTCTCCCGCCGCCATCGCCTGGGCACGGGAGCGTGCTTGCGAAGCCGGCGCCGAGGTCAGTTTCCACTGCGGCAGCATCTTCTCCGGCGCGCCACCCGGCCCCTATGACCTGATCTACGATTCCGGTTGCCTGCACCACCTGGCTCCGCACCGGCGGATCAGCTATCTGGCCTTGCTTAACCGGATCCTGAGCCCCGGCGCTCACTTCGGCCTAGCCTGCTTCGCTTCAGGAACCATGGGCAGCGAACTGCCCGACGAGCAGTTCTACGGCGACGGCGAACTTCACGGCGGCCTCGCCTTCAAACCGGAAGACCTTCGGCACCTCTTCCCGGACTTCACCGAGGTCCAGCTACGCCCGATGACACCCTTGCCCCCCGACGCGCCCGCCTTCGGCGTCCCATTCCTGCTAACGGCGCTCTTCCAGCGCCCAGCCGACCGAGATCACCGCGTCCTGGCCGCCCAGTCCCCAGAGGCGGGGGGCACTTTACGTTCGTGAACACGACAGCAAAGTGCCCCCGCCTCTCGGGCAAGACCCTGCCTGCCGCGCGGGCTGACGGGCCGACGCGTTGACCGGTATGCGGCTAATGCCTGGTTCGCGGGGTTAGCCCGTGAGGTTTTCGTTCCTGGGCGGGCCGGGCCGGGAGTAAGTCCAGAAAGTGAACCCGTGGTAAGTCGCCCTGCGACCGCGACTTACCACGTTTTAGCTCAGAAAATATCGGCGTAAACCACGTATAACGATCCGCGGTCGCTAGATAAAACGTGGTAAGCCGCAGGGCTAAGGCGGCTTACCACGGGTTCACTTTCCGGACTCACTCAAACCGTCCATATCGCCCGGCCGCCCGGCCTGGCCGACCGCGACTCCACGGACCGACCGTCGCTCTAGCGCGGTGCCGGCGTCCGGCATGCCGGACGCCGGCACCGCATCACCGTCTGAAGATCCGCGGCTCGCTGACAGGATGTGATCCATGACTGACTGGATCTTCCAGGGCAACGGCAAGCAACTGGATCTGGAGCACGCGATAGCCGTATCGCGGAGTCGCTCGTGGCGGACACCGCGATACCGCGACCGCACCGCTGCGGGCGATCGTGTCTGGCTGCAGCTAGTGGGGCGACATGACCCCGGCATCTACTACCTGGCGGCAATCACGGCCCCCACCTACGAAGATCCCGAATGGCACGACTGTGATCCAGCCTCGGCACGATGGCGGACCGACATCAGGTTCGACTACCGCATCGACCCGCCCTTGCTGAGAGTCGAGTTGCTGGCCGATGCCGGACTTGCCGCATTCCGACCGTTCCTCGGATTCCAGGGTTCGTCCGTCCCGCTGCCCGCTGACATCGCCGCCACGTTGGGAGAACGCGCTACCGCGCGACTGGACCCACTGTGACAACGCTGCCTGCGCCATTGGGGTCATAGACGTCGGTCCTCGCTGGAAAGTCGGGGCGCCGCTGCCGCACCTGACCAGCAACCTCACCAATCAGTCGGCCTTGGCGGCCGGACGGACACAGCAGTGAGCCAGGAGAATCCTGCGACGATCGACGCGCGCTGGAACAGTCCGGCGTGGCTGACGAATCGTGGTGCCTGGCTGAAGCCCTGGCCGGCTAGTCCTATGCCGGCCAGCCTTGCCGCGGATGTGGCGGCCGAGTAGGCGGCCCAGCCTGGCCTGCCGCTGCGGGCGGCTTGCCAGGCCCAGGCGGCCGCCGCTGCCGGAATGCCGAGAAAGACGGGCAGGGCGGCGACGGTGTGGATGGTTCCCGTTGCCGTAGGCCTGACGAGAGCGCCGGGCGTTCCGGGCGGATAGCCACTGACTGGGTCGGTTCGGAACGCGGCTGAGCCCAGAAGACCGATCCCGGTCGCGCCGAGAGCTGCCGCCGCGATCCGGCTTCGCGCGGCCGGGTCAGGTGAGCATGCGAGTCCGGCGGCGCTGGCAAGGTAAAGCATTCCGGTGGCAGCGAAGTTCGCGGCCTGCACCCAGCCCCGCGGCCCCAGCGCCAGGGAACTGACCGGATGACGAAGCGGCTTGTAGTCCGGGCGGCGCGCTCCCTCGATCGGGAAGACGCTGACAAATAGCGGCCCGGCAGCTGCGCCGCAGCGCAGAAGACCGCGGGGAGACTTCGCCCGGCTCATGGCGGTAATTCGCATCAGGCTGGACCGGGTTCTGAAACTGAGGACATGACCGCGAAGAGGTGGCCATCGGGCGTCCGGAAGTAAAGGCCGACCCTGATCATTGTGACGGCTCCCCCGACAGACCCTCGGGCTCGGCGTGGCTGCCGCCGGATCGGCCGTTCGGAGATCTCGGGGTAGTCTCACCCGCTGGCCGGCGCTGCCGGGACTTACCATGATTTTCCGGCAACCGGTCACTTATCGTCAGGCCAGAGCCTGGTGATGCGATCTTGGTAGATGCCATACACGTAAGGACCGGGCTTTCTGCAGGCCTGGAGTATCCGGAAGCGGTTCGAGACGAAGTAGCTGGCTAGCTCATCGAAGTTGAGCTAGGGCAACCGGACATTTCGGCTCAGCCATCCGATGTCCCAGCGATGTTGCCCGGCGGGCGCGGCCAACCGCATCTATGGGCCATCGTTGCTGCGGCAGCGACATCCATGGGCCATCGTTGCGGTTGCCCGGCCACTGCTCAGGATTCAGCACGTCGAGCAGCATCGCGGCGGCCCCGCCCACCAGCCGGGCGCGCTCCCGCATGAGGCACAGCGCATCCCTCTTCCCCGCCTGGGCGCTGGCCAGCAGGACGAGGAAGGACGGTTCGGCGATGATCCCCGCCCTGGCGGCCCGCTGCGCGATGGCGTCGTCGCCAACCTCAGCTTGCAGGCAGCCCAACTGCCCGCACTGGCATATTCCCCGCCGCTCCGCTACCGGGAGGTGCGCCACCGATCCCGCAGCGGAGCGCGGCCCGGTATGCACCGTCCCGCCGGTCGCGAACGCGGCATCCACCACGTTGCCGACGAACAAATGCACCACGCTGTCCCGGCTGCGCCGGTCCCCGAACAGTTGCTCGGCCTTGATCAGCGCGCGGGCATGGCTGTCGATTCTCACCGGCAGGCCCACCGTCTCGGCGAGCAGGTCTCTAGCCGGCATGTCCCGCCATCCCAGCGCGGGATGGTCAACCAATACTCCGGCCACCGGGTCAACCCAGCCCCCGGTGGCAACTCCGAGTCCGATCGGCTGATGCCGCGGCGCGTGCTCGGCCGCGAATTCGGGAATGCGCCTGGCGGCCCGTGCCAGCACGTCGGCCGCTGGCCGGCCGCCATGCGGATCCGATTCCCGCGCGATGACCCGTCCGCGCAGGTCGACCACGGCCAGAGTGGACGCGGTCGCGCCGATGTGCAAGCCGCAGACAACATGTCGTTCCTCGCTGATGTCCACCGGCACGTGGGGACGGCCGACGCCGTTGCCGCCACCCTGACGGGCGACCTCACGCACCAGTCCGGCGCGCACCAGGTCCGCGCAGTGCCGGCCGACTGCCGCCGGGCTCAGCCCGGCGATACGGGCGATGGTGCTGCGGGGCACCGGGCCGTAGTCCAAGACGGCGCGCAGCACGTCACTGGCGCCCGACGTGCGGCGCCGGTCCGCCGTGGCGCGAATGTCGGCCCGGCGCAGCCGGTCTGCCTCGGCGGTCGCGCGGGCGGTCACTGGCCGCTGCGGGCCTGAGTTGATCGCTCGCTGCCAGGTCACGTTCTAGTCCTAATACCTTTTTTCTACTGAGTCAATAGATATTATAGAGATTCGCTCGGGCGAGCCCCTGCAGGCCGGGCTGCTCCTCGTCCGCTAGCCTGCGGTTCGTGCGGCGAGGATTCGCCTGGCTTTCCTGGCGGTTACCAGCCACTAGCACGGCGCACAATTCAGGAGGCACGGTGACGGACCGTGAGGTCCTGGCGTTCGACCTGTACGGGACGCTGGTTGACCCGATCGCTATATCCAGTGAGCTGGCCCAGGTTCTCGGCGATGCTGACGGCGCCGAGGCGGCAAGGCTATGGCGGCTTAAGCAGCTGGAATATTCCTTCAGGCTCACGGCGATGGGCCATTACGAGGACTTCGGTTGGGTGACGGGCCGCGCGCTTGATTTCGCCCTCGCCTCCCTCGGGGCGCGCCTGCCGGACAGGCAGGCTCAGCGGCTCATCGAACTCTACGACCACCTGCAGCCGTTCCCTGACGCTGTCCCCGCGCTGCGGGCACTGGTTGCCATGGGGTGTGAGCTTGCGGTGCTTTCCAACGGGACGCCCGCCATGATCGGGAACTGCCTCGCTAACAGCGGCCTGAGGGAGTTCTTCGGCCAGCAGATCAGCACCGATGAGGTCCGCGTGTTCAAGCCGTCACCCGTGGTCTACCAGCACGCGGCAGGGCGGCTTTCCGTGCCGGTCGGGCAGGTCCGGCTCGTCACCAGCAACGCATTCGACTGTGTCGGGGGCAGTGCCGCCGGGATGCGCACGGCCTGGGTGAACCGCTCAGCGGCCCCTTTCGACACGATCGGCCAGCCGCCTGACCTTACCGTGCCCGCCCTCGACCGCTTGCCCGCGGCGCTGGCCCACTGACGCCGCGGCATCCACCGCGGACACCTCTTGCCAGCGCAGGATGAGCGACCGGGAAACGATGTAGAGCAGGTAGGCGGTAAGCAGGTGCCAGAGAAAGTGAGTGCCAACCGGGAAGTCACTGCACACGATCTTGTCCACGGTGCGCGCGGTCAGCGCGGCGGCGAACACCACGCTGGCCAGCGCGAACGAGCGCCAATGTTGCGAGCGGCCGGGATCCGCGGAGCGGCCAAGGGCGAAGGTGATGCCGAGCAGGAGGAGCAGGACTGGGACGTACATGCCGGACTTGTTGGGAATGGACTTGCCCGCGAGTGCGGTAAAAGCGACGGCGAAGACGATGAACGCGCCCAAACCCAGGAGGCATCGCTTCCAAGCCAGCCCGTAGAACCAATGCAGGAAGGTCACCAGGTAGCTGAGCACGAAGATCCCGATCGGGACGATGTCAAGCAACTCAGCCGCCTGGTCGGAGACGGTGTGAAAGATGAAGCTGCCGATGCCGATGGCGATCATCAGCGGGAACACGTACCGGATGCTGAGCGGTGCTCGCGGCTCGCGGCGGAGCATACGCCAGATGACCAGCGCGGCGAGGATATAGCCCAGGTTCGTCAGGGCGTTGATGGGCTGGGACCAGAATGCCGATGAGTTCCCTTGCTCGCAGTAGTCGTAGACACGCTCAGTGAACCAGTCCATGTTCCGCATCCTCGGAATTCGATTTCGCCTGTGGTTTTGTCCGCTGCTGGATCCGCAGGCACAGCACCGCGCCCACCGCCAGCAGGGCGACCGGGAGGAAGAGCGACTCCCCCAGTGCCGAGCCAAGAGCGCCGCGGACGGGCTGCGGCAGCGCGGCGGCTGAGGCGCCGTTGCCCCCGGTCTGAGCCGCCGTCAAGTGGTGCGCGGTCAGCCGGGCGGCGATCACAGCGCTGATGGCGGCGCTGCCGAGCACAGACCCGACCTGCCGGAGCATGTTGTAAGCGCCGGCGCCAGCGCCGGCCCGGTCAGGGGGCAGGTTGAGCGTCGCGGTCACCGCGAGGGCCGGCCAGATTCCAGCGTTGGCGATGCCGGTGATCGCGGCGCCCACTATGAAAAGCGCGATCGGCGAACCCGGGGTCATCAGCGCGGCGAAGCAGGCGAGGGTGATCCCGAACAAGGTAAAGCCGGCGACGGGGACCGTGCGTGGCTGGAGCCGATCGCCGAACCTCCCGAACAAGGGCACGAAGATGACCGCGAAGACCGCCATGGGTGCGAGCAGTGCCCCGGCTTCGGCACCGGAGAAGATCCGAACTGTCTCGAGATAGAAGTACAGGGGCACCATCACGGCGGCGACCGCCCCGGCGGCCAGGGCGACCGCGAGACTCGAGATCGCGAAGTTGCGGTCACGGAAGATGCCCAGCGGAAGCAGCGGTTCGCCCCTCGCGCGCGACTGATGCACCACGAACCCGATCAGTACGGCGAGCCCGGCGGCGACCGCGGACAGGGTCCAGGCGTCCCAGCCGCCGGCGGCACCCTGCTGGATGCCGTACACCAAGAGGAATATGCCGGTGCAGCTGAGCACGACGCCAGGTATGTCGAAGCGGTGCATGTGAGTTGGCAGCGCGGGCACGAACCGAACGGCGAGGACGAACCCGGCGATCCCGATCGGCACGTTGACAAGGAAGATCCATTGCCAGCCGAGTACGTCCACGAGCACCCCGCCGAGCAGCGGTCCGACGAGGTTGGCGAGGCCCGCGACCCCGCCCCACAGGCTCATCGCGGCGCTCCGCCGCTCCGGCGGGAAGGTGCGGGTGATCACGGCCATCGACTGCGGGGTCACCAGCGCAGCGCCGGCTCCTTGCACGGCCCGGTCCGCGATCAGCATGCCGATCGTATGCGCCAGGCCGCACGCCAGCGAGGCCACCGTGAACAGCGCGAGGCCGGCCAGATAGACGCGCCTTGGGCCAAAGCGGTCGCCGAGCCGGCCGCTCGGCAGCAGCAGCGCGGCGAAGGTCAGCAGATAGGCGCTGGTCACCCAGACGACCCGCGGGATGTCCGCATGCAGCCCCCTGGCGATCTCAGGGTTGGCCACCGCGACGATGGTCATGTCCAGCACGACCATGAAATAGCCGACAACGATTGCGATCAGCGCTCGCCACGGATTCGGTGCAGCGGTCACGGCTTCGCTCCTTGCCTTTCTGGTACGGACGGGGAGGCGCTCACTGCATGCCGCTGAGAACCCGCTTGACCCGGAGCGGGAGCCGGCGAGCACCGCGCACCCGCCCGGTCAATGCGCGGGGCGAGGAAGTGCTGAAGTGGTGTTTGAGCGCGGGGCCGAACACGTACTGCCAGGAGAGCCAGCGGCGACCGAGGCGACCGAGTTGCTCGTTGATGTCGATGGCCATCACGTGCACGGTTTCCTTGCTGTACGGGTGGATCTTGGCGAGGTTCAGCCGGGTGGCTCCGATCCGCTGGTAAGTCGGCACGAGCTTGCCGATGGCGTCGAGGACCAGATAGCGGCAGTTCAGGTGGAAAGAGAGGCGCGCGATCTCGCGGAACAAGGCGATATTGACCCCTGATCCGCGGAAGTCTGGGTGGACCGCCAGCCGCGAGACCTCGACGAACCCGTGGCGCCAGACGTCGGCGGGCAGGCCGGCGGTGTCGGCTTCGATCTCGCTGAGCCCGTGGTCGCCGACGTTGGACACGACCCGTCCGGTGCCGACCGCCTTCTCGCCGAGCAGGCACAAGATGATGACGGAATGCGGATCGAGCCGGTCGGCCAGTTCCGTGGCGTCGTCTACGGCACCCAGTCGGCCGAAGGTGCGGTTGCCGGCGAGGCGCACTTCGAGCGCTCGGCGGAAAGTCGCCTCGTCAGAAACGGTCTGGATGGACAGGTACTTGGTCATCCGGGACGGTTTGACGCCGAGGGCGGTGAGGGCGGCAAAGCCGAAGCCGTCCACGGTGCCCGCAAGGAGCACCGCAGCGGTCTCCACCGATTCGCGGTCGACTATCCGGAACACGCATCGCGCCCCGCCTGGCTCGTTCCGACGCGCGCAAATCTGCGCACGCAGCCGCAGCTCGGCCGTCCACGGCAGCCAGGTCGTGAGGGTGACGACCATACCGGGGACGAGGCAGCGGCCAGGGTCGTCGGCGGTGAACTCGCCCCCGTAGGCAGCGAGGCGGATCAGGCTGGCACGCAGGATCCTGTGAAACAGGGCGCTACCTTCCAGTGCCGCGGCGATCGGCTCGGGCAGCGCGTAAAGCTGGTCAGCCGCGGGGTCGGCCGTGAAGCGCGCCTCGACTACACCACGACTGCGCGCTACCGAGTATTCGGTGGTGAATAGCGGGACCAGCTGCCTGGCGGACAAATTCCGGTCGGCACGGTAAACCACGGCAAGGCGACCGCCCGTCCGGACGGCGTCGAGGTGGCGCCGGTCCTGGACTGACATGATGAGGGTGCCGTCGGCCGCGTGGTCCTCAAGGACCGCGGCCACCTTCTGCCGGCCTGACCATACCAGGACCTCCGGCTTGTGCAGGTCAGCGATCCATTGTCCGAAGCCAGGCTTGGTTGCCGTAGCGTGCTCGGCATAGACAAGTTCCACGTTCACCCTTCCAGTTCGACGGGCTGTGCCGCCGTCGGCATCAGTGGTCGAGGTGCGCTTTGAAGAGGGACCAGCCCTCCGGCCAGTCGCCAAGCCCGGATGAGCCGTTGAGGTGTCCCTTGGCGCCGACGCCGATGAGTTCGGCGCCTAGCTGCTCGGCGACGGTCGTAGCGTGCCCGGTTGAGCCATAAGGGTCGTCCTGGCTGGCGACCATGACAGCGGGGAACGGCAGCCGGCCGTAGGGCGGGGGGTTGAAGCCCTCGGCCTCCTCAGGGAAGTGGTCCCCGCGCGTATCGGGCACCGCGACGAGGAAGGCGCTCGTGACGCCGGACTCCTCGCTCCAGGCCAGATCGGCGGCCATCAGGCAGCCAAGACTGTGCGCGATGACGACCTTGGGGCCGCCGGTGGCCGCGAGAGCGTCCTCGAGGTCTTTCATCCACGCGTCGCGCACCGGGTAGTCCCAGGATTCGTGCTCGACCCAGACACCGCCCTCGCGCTCGTACCAGATGCGCTGCCAGTGCTCAGGCCCGGAGTTACCGATGCCGGCGAGGAAGATCAAACTGGGCTTCGTCATTTCATACCTCGTATTCGACGCCGACACCGTCGAAGCGCAGGCGATCCTGGATGATCACTTGCTTGCCGTTCTTGTCGTAGCCGGTGAGCAGGCCGGCTTCCATGAGCCTGATCACGATCTGCGAGCTGAGCTCCTGCCGGCCGGCGTCGGCAAGCTGGCGCACGAGTGTCTTGTAGGAGACCTCCTCCTTCCGCAGGCTCAGGAAGAGCTCCAGGTGTTCCTCCTCCAGCGGCCACTTGACCATGTCCTGGCCGCGCTCGTTGGCAAGCACTTGCTTCAGCTCCAGCCGGAAGCTTTGCGGCTCGACCTTGTAGTACGGATTGAGCACGACATCTTCGCCGTTCCACTGCAGGCGGGTGATGCTGTTGAGCTGCTTGGTCAGCGCCGTGATCCAGCGCACCCGCGCGAGGCTGAGCTCATCTTCGGTGAACTCGTCGGTCAGCTCCACGCGCTGGTGCCGACCGATGCCGATCATCGTCGAGGCGCGGTCGCGGAAGTCTGAGATCGACCAGGTCGAGCTGTCCCGGTCGGCCTGCACGAGCTTGTCGAACCACTGCTTGCGGCTCAGGCGCTCGTCGTCGGACTCACTGATCCGGCGCTTGAGCCAGAACTCAGACTCAGGCTCGGTGAACGAGGCGAAGGTGTAGAACGAGGCCAGGAATTCGTGGTACTGCTCGTACGTCTCGCGGTAGGTCCGGTTGTACCACTCGTGGACCGCATCGAACTCGTCCGGGTGCCCGGTGATCCGGTCGATCGCCGCGGCCGCCGAGACCGCGGATTGCGTCGCGAGGTGTACACCCTGTGAGAAGAGCGGGTCGGTAAAGCAAGCGGAGTCGCCGCAAAGAAAGAAGCGTCCAGCCGAGAACAGGTCGGAGTCGTACGACCAGTCGTGCACGATGCGGACCTCGTCGACCCTCTCCGCGCCGGCCAGGATGGCCACCGCCCGCGTGGCCTTAGCGAGGGTCTTCTCATAGAACCGCTCGCGGCCAAGTTCCTTCACCTCGCCCGCCTTCGAGCGGTCGACGACCAGGCCGACGCTGTAAAGGTCGCCCTTGAGCGGGATCATCCAGACCCAGCCATCCTCGAAGGTGATCGAGTACGTCGTGCCCTTCAGCCCGTTCTTGAAGGGATCGGCGCGCTTGAAATAGGACCAGATGGCGAAGTTCTTGTAGAACTCGTCGTAGCGGCGGACCTTGAGTTGCCGCGCCAACGGGCTGCTGACGCCCGCCGCGTCGATGACGAAATCGGCTTCCACGGTGCGCGCGTCGCCGTTCTCGCGCACGGACAAGATGACCCCATCCGGTGCGGACATGTCGACGTGGGTCACCGGCGTGCCTTCGTGCACGGCGATACCCCGCGCCTTGACCTCGTTGACCAGCAACTGGTCGAACTCCTCCCGCTTGACCTGGATGGCGTGGTCGAAGACCCAGGGCGCGGTGCGGGGGGTAGTGAAAGAGAATGTCCACGGCGCCTGGTCCTGGCCCCACAGAAAGGTCGCGGAGGGCTTCCGCACGAAGCCCGCGGCGTCGATCCGCTCCTTGAGCCCGAGCCGGGTGAGGATCGAGAGCGTGCCGGGCAGGAACGACTCGCCGATGCGGTAACGGGGGAACTGGTCGCGCTCGTACACCTCGACCGCGTGCCCGAACTTTTCCAGAGTCAGCGCCGCCACGCAGCCGGCAGGCCCTGCGCCGATGACGGCGACCTTCGGTCCCTTCACTACGAGTCTCCTTGGAGTGATACCGATTTAACGGATTTGATGCGGTTAGGGACGAGGTATGAGTACCGGCTGGCGGCGTTGTCGAAGAGGCTGATCCCCGCCTGGAACTTGCAGTCCCCGCCGATGACGACCTCGGGTGCGACAGTGCAACTGAGGCCGAAGAAGTTGTCGTCGCCGATCTCGACGCTGTTGCCGCAGTGGAAGTTCGGAGCGATGAAGTTATTCGAACCCAGACGAGAGTGGTGCCCGATGCTGCTGCGGTAGTTGAGCACATTGAAGCCGCCAAGCGTCGCGTTCACCCCGACGTAGTTGTCTGGGCCGATGACGTTGCCAGGGCCAGTCAGCGCGCCCGGCTCGACTCGCGCACTCGGATGGACGATGTTCTCGGCCGACAGACCGTGCTTCGCGATGAAGCCGTCGATCACCGCGCGCCTTCTGGTCGTGTCGCTCAGGGCTAGCACGACGCGGACACCGGGCTGCGCGTCGAAGCCCTCCAGCGGGCTGCAGCGGCCGCCAGGCGCGTGCACCGCCTCGCCGTCCACGGCGAGGTATCGCGTGACGCGGTACTGATCTAAGCCCGCAGCCGTCACGTCGTCGATGTACCGGGTGACTTCGAGTGCGAATTTGCCGGCGCCGATGAGCAGCAGCTCCTTCACGGCATGATCCTCCTCTTCTTAAACCGCTCGGAGACGGCGACCGACTCGACCACGTTGACCTTGGACGGGATCTTGAACGCGTCGACCTTGCCGGTCAGGAACGCGACGACGTGCTTGCGCACCTCGGCGCGGGTCATCTGTCCGCGCGGCTCGACGTCCACGCACACGGACTGGCCGGTGATGGAGTTCGGCACGCTGTAGACCACGCAGTCGGCAATGAGCGGGCTACCGAGCAGGATGGACTCCAGCTCCAGGGGCAGCACCTTCTCCCCGCCCACGTTGATGACCTCCTTCGCCCGGCCAGTGATCCGGATGAAGTCGTCCTCGTTCCGCTCGACCAGGTCGCCAGTGCGGAACCACTCGTCCTCGGTGAGCGCGTCGTTGGAGTAGTTGAGGTACCCCATGAACTGGGTCCTCGCCTTGAGCTGCAGCTCCCCGTCGACGATGCGGTACTGCACGTTCTCATCGGCGATCTTGAAGTAGGTGCTGCTTGACGACTCGCTCGTGGTTGTCGAGATGCCGGTCTCGCTCGTGCCGAAGGTCTGCAGCAGCCTGGTCTTCGGGAAGGCCGCATTGACCCGCTTGAGCAGCGTTTCCGGCATGGGCTCGGTTCCGTACGTGATCAGCCGCAGGCTGCTCAGGTCGTACTTCTCGTGGAAACCGCCGAGCAGGATCAGGTTGAGGAAGGTCGGGCTCGTTGGCAGCAGGCGTATCCCGTGCTTCTCAATCAGCCCGCAGATTTCGTCCGGCGTGCGCTCGTCGGGCACGACCGCCGCGCCGCCGAGGCGCAGTACGCCGAGCAGAGAGTTGATACCGCCGATGTGGTCGAATAGCAGAAACATCAGGACGTACGGTGGCTTGGCGCCGACCCTGGCGCGCTTACCGAGCTTCTGCTCGACCAGGGAGTCAAGGTTGTGCAGGATCGCTTTCGGCGTGCCAGTGCTTCCGCTGCTGAGCAGGACCAGCCCGGCGGCTCCGGCCCCGACGAGGCGGTCGTAAGTGCCCGCGCCGCTCTCCGCCGCCCCTTCGAACGGGCGGATGCCCAGTTCCTGCCTGGCCTCGATGACGTGCCCGGGATGGCAGGACTGCGCGATCGTCTCAAGCACCGCATCGGTCGGCTTGACCACGGGGATGACGATGTTGCGGTTGACGTACAACGCGAGCAGGGTCGCGATGGACAGGAAAGAGAAGTCACCGTTGAGGACCACTGCGTCGTGCGGTAGTACCCGGTGCTCCTCAAGGGCATGCGTCACCTGGTCGATCCGCTTCGCCAGATCCGTGTAGGTGAACGGGACTTCCCGCTCTACCACGGCGGTGCGCGGCCCCAGCTCCGCGAGTCGGCTGACGAGATCGTTTCTCATTCAGTTCACCCCACCTAGGAAGATCGTCTCGCCGGTGATGAACCGCGACTGCCGCGACACCAGGAATTCGACGGGTCCGATAATGTCGTCCACCGTGCACATCCGCTTGATCGTCTGCCGTTCGACCAGGCCGTCCACCAGACCCTCGGGTAGCGTCCGGGTCAGGACGGTGCGCACCGGCGGCAGGCCGATGCCGTTAACCCTGATGTCGAACGCCGCCAACTCCTTGCTCATCACACGGGTAAGCTGCTCGACCGCGCTCTTGCTCGCGGAGTAGACGAGCTGCCCGTCCAGCGCCCACGGCACGGCCACCGTGGAGATGTTCAGGATCGCCGACGGCGGCTCCGCGCTCTTGTGCAGCAGCTTGGCCGCCTCCCGGCAGCAGTTGAGCACCGCGAAGAAGTTGAGGTCGAAGATCTCCCTGGCCACGGCCTCCGGCGTCATCATGAAGTGGTTCATGTTCGACGTGCCAGCGTTGTTCACGAGGGCGTCGAGTCGACCGTGCTCACCCCGTATTTGGCGGCACATGGACTTGACGGCGGAAGCGTCGGTCAGGTTCAGCTCGAAGTGGCGGTAACCGGCGTGGTTGACGGTCGACGGCCGCCTGCTGCACCCGACCACCTGGTCGCCCCGCTCGAGGAAGTGCTTGGCCAGCGCCGCCCCGATACCGGTCCTCGTCCCTGTAATGAGAATGATCATCGTTCAGTGCAGCCGGTAGCCGACCAGCAACGGCAGGGTATAAAGCGGGGGCTTGATGTCCTGCGCCTTCAGGACCTTTGACTTGTATTGCGACGGGATCTTCCGAGGGACTCGCCTGGTGAGGCGCAGTTTGCGCGTCGTCTCGGCCTGGTCATGGTCGATGGCCACGAACAACAGCCCGAGCCGCAGGCACCAGTACAGCCTGAGGCGGTCGATGTGCTCGAACAGGAGATCGTTGTTGCTGGCGTATACGATCCGGCCGAAGGGCCGCAGTCGCCCGAGCCACAACTTCTTAATGATGACGTATGCGTAGTCAGTCCCGTTCTTCTCCCGGATCAGGAAGTGGTGGCAAGGGACGTTCGCGTGATCAAGGAAGATCTGCTTGTCAGCTTCGTCGATGTACTGAGCGATCACGTGCTTCCTGGTTTTCACTTCGATGCCACGCCTCAGGCTCCACGGCGTCGGCACCGGCAGAAACATCAGAAGAGTGGTCTCCAAGTCGGACCAGCCGAACTTCTTGCTGATGTCGTACACCGCCTGCGTCGGCGTGTAGTTGAGTAACGTAATCTTGCGCATGGACATGATTGGGAGGAAAAGGTTCATGCTTTCCTTACGGAACTCTTCCTTGACGTACCAGCTGTGAATCTCGCAGAACTTATGTTTCTCGCCCGCGACTTCCCGCTCGGTGAAAAGTGTGCCGAGGAACCCGACCACCTCATCGTCATTCTCCATGACGTACCCGTAGTAACTCTCCGCCCCTCTCCAGACCGGCTGGAACATGCGCCGCCGCATCTCAAGGGGGATCCAGGCGGAGTTAAGCGTCGAACTGCTCAGCAGGACATAGACCTTGTACAGGTCGTCCTCGTTGGCCTTCCGCACAGAAGTTGACATCCGCCCGCGCTCCTAGGCGATTCCCGCGCGGGCGTCTTCGGCGGACTCCACGAAGGGTTCGTCGGCCCCACTGGCGCGCTGGATCTCCTCCTCGATGAAATCGGTCAGCCGACTTACCCGGCTGAACGGGCTCACCCGCCGGGAGACGGCCCGCTCCGACGTCAGCGAGACCTCCACATCCAACTCGTCCTCGAGCGCCTCCTCCACCAGAGCCAGGAAACTTACCAGATGCATCGAGTCGAAGACCCCGGTGTCGCCGTAGAGGGCGAGGTCAGACAGATTCCGGAGCGGGATCTTCTCATCCCTCCTCTCATTGAGTTCCTCGATGACATTCGTGATGAGCTTGAGTAGCTGATCGCCCAGCGCAGAGTCCGTTTGCATCCCTTGCGATGTCTCCTTCGTCATACTCATGCTTCGCCGACTCGGATTACCGGGTAGAACAAAGCCCCACGCTGATCAGCGGACACCCTTCTGACAGGCATGTGAAATTGACGAATCGACCCTGATCCGGATTGCGCCGTCGAGTCGCCGCTTGAACCGACTTCATCGGCGGCCGCATTGTCCAGCGGATAATGCGATACATACATGTTATGCATTACAGATAGGTACGTCAACAGAGCGGCAGCAACTCTGCGCCACCTTGGCCCACGGCAGGACCCGCCGCAGCCGGGACGGCCGTTCGGAGATCTCGGGGTAGTCTCACCCGCTGGCCGGTGCTGCGGGGACTTACCATGATTTTCCGGGCAGCCTGACGATGAGACGTATCTGACTAGTCTCACGATCAGGTCGTTTTCCGGTTTCCTGCGGTCCGTTCCTTAGTGTGGTTCTGCCGGCTAATCGCATTTTGCGCAAGCCGGGAAGCCTGAGGAAGACCATGAAACTCCAAGTAGAACGTCAGCTGCGACGGGCGCCGGTAGCACTGGCTGCTGCCGCACTGATGAGCCTGGCCGGCGGCACCGCCGCCACCGCGGCTCCGCTACCGGGAAACGCCCCGCAACGCGAACCCGGGAACGTCGCTAAGCCAGCCAACTTCACCTGGCACACGCTCAGTCTCCTCAACGGCTGGCAGTCGGCGGCGAAGAAAATCCTCCTGACCGGCACTCCGGCCTGGGCTTACCGGGATGGAGTCGTGTACCTGCGCGGCGCGATCAAGCAGCCGAACCCCGATGGCAGCACAAACTTCGCCCGGCTGCCCAAGTTCGCGAGGCCGCCCCACAAGCTGTACCTCCAGATCGCCACCGGCTCGGACGCCGCCGGCATCCTCTACATCGGCCCCGGCGGCACGCTGGAGGCCTACGACGGCAACGCGAACGCCTTCGCCTCGCTCGGCGCGATCTCCTATCCGACCGCCGCGATCAAGTCTCACCAGCTGACCATGAGAAACAGCTGGGTATCCAGCCAGCCCGACTACCAGACCGGCAACCCTGCCTACGCCATCAGCCACGGCGCGGTCTACCTGTCAGGATCGATGCACTCTGTTACCAACCCGGCGCCTGTATCGCTTGCCTTCGAGCTGCCCAAGGCCGCCTGGCCAGCACACACCATGTACATCTCGGTATACACGCTTGACGGCACCTCGCCGGGCATAGTGGAAATCGAGCCGACCGGGGAAGTCGATGTCGCTTCCGGCGACGCAGTCGGGTACACCTCCCTCGCCGGCATCTCGTTCCCGGTCAGCAGCACGAAGTGGCACAACTTCACGCTGGAAGGCGAATGGAAGCCCGCCCCGGCCAAGTACGACACCGGCGCCCCGGCCTACGCCGTCGTCAACGGCGTCGTCTACCTCAGCGGTTCGATGTACCAGCCCCATGCTGACAGCAGAGTCTGGTCACAACCCCCCGCCGCCGCCAGAACCGCCCACGTCATCGACCGCGAGGTAGACACCGCCGACGCCATGGCCGGCGCGGTGACCATCACCGCCACCCGGGGCCGCGTCGGCACCAACTCGTTCAGCAACGCCCAGATCTTCACCTCTTTCGACGCAATCGCCTACCCCCCGAGCTCCTGACCGCGCACCCTTCGAACCCCTGGCTCCGCAGGCACCTGATACTGCAGCCGTAGATCGTGATCTTGGGAGCTGCGTCCGGTCGGCCAGCGGGCTTCGGGCTCCCCGGGTACGGAGATGATCAACATCAAGGTGTCGTAGATTGTCGGGTTGTGTGCACGCATGGAGGGCTATTCACTGCGCGATGCGCGTGCGCGAACGGCCGCTAGCCAGACGGGAATTGCGCGCTGAGACGAGACAATGAGACAGAGCACTCAGCGTGAACTGCTGGCTGCTTCTGTGCCTTTGGGGAACGCTGGTGCGCGGAGCTGAGCATACCTCTGGTACATATCCCTAACGTGGAGAGGGGATTTTATGATACTCAGGCGACTAGCGGCGGTATTCCTGGTGGCATCGGTCATCTTATTAGGTAACGGGAGCGCTGTCCTGGCTGACACTAGCAGAGCCGTCACTGCGCCCGTTAATCCATGGATCGCAGCCGCTGCGGGCAGACCCGATGCTGCCCCTAACTGCGGAAAAGGAGTCCGTCCGCGCAAGATAGTCGGTAAGTATAAAGCCAAGAGGCATAATAAAGGCGGGTACCGTACAGATCTCCTGTACTGCGGTGGCGTTAAATATGGTTACCGCCACCTTCAGCCGCATATTCCGCAGTATTTCGGAGGCTGGGGAAATTTTGATTTCTCGATTGGCGCGGTACTCAAGAAGCCCGCAGATTGGGTCGTGCAGGGGAACGGGAATTTTCGCGAGTCGGCACCGATCTTTCAGTGCTTTTCTGCGGGGTACTAAATCATCTGGACATTCTATGTGGTGCCCAATATCCAGTCGGGAAGCATCGTCACCGCATACGGGAGCAAAGGCAGAACCGTGGACAAGCCGTGTCCTTAGCTAGCTAACTAACCTGCTCCCAGGTGGGCCGGGCAAGCTGCCATCGGGGCATCTGCCATGATGGGCAGAGGACGCATACCGCGCGCAAGGGGAGGACCGCATGAAAGCTCTCATGTTCGGCGACAGCTTCGTGCCGGAACTGCGGGACATCTTGACGTCGATTTCGACAGCCACGTCCTTCGGCCCAAATGGCAAAGAGATCGAAACCAGAGAGCAGCCGTTCACTTATCCATGGCAGCTTACATGGATAGGATACGATCCGGACCTCGGACACAGCAGAGTGATATGCAAGCTCGCTGCCGAACGCAAAACCGTAGCTGCGGTCATTGATGCCGGCGACTTCCGGAAGATCTGCGCCAACCATAAGAGAAGCAGAGCATGGAATGGCTCAGCGCATTATCATGACATGGCCGTGCTGGCATCAACTCTGATAGAAGAGCAGATCGTGACCCGGGATCCCTCTCAACTTGGCAGCGAGGTCCGGATCAAATTGCCCAAAGACCGGATAGCTTGACTGGCGTTTATGAAGCTGCGCGAGGGCCGTGCACGTGCACGGCCCTCGCGCCTTACGCGCGTTAAGGCACCACGCGCGCCGTGCACGTGCACGCGCACAATCTTATGCGGGTGGCCTTCGCTCGTAGTTTTGTCCCGAGCCTGGTAGTCTGCCAGGCGGTGCTTCCGCATGTGCATTTGCGCGTAACGCAGCCTCTGCGCGCGATGGCCAGTGTGGCTGGCGGGCTGTGGCGTAAACCTGATCGTGAATGGTGGCGGTGGGGCTCGCGAGTAGGTTTGCGTTTGTCCCGGTCGTCGGCCACGGAAATTGGCAAAAAATCAGTGAAGATTCTCGGCTAGCTGGGTTACGCGAGGATCGGCAGGCCATTTTTTCTGTAGTCGTTCCTGAAAATCAGCAAGAGCCTTCCGCAATCTCTCCGAATTGGTCTGCTGGGCAATGAGATTTATCTCGCGCACTACCGAGCAAGAAGTGGCGATGTCTCCGGATTTCGCGTACGTCTTTGCTAGGTCAAGAAGATAGTAAGCTGTCCACTCAGTTTGCCGCATTTCGGCAGGGATAGTAGAGAGCCCAGCGGTAAGAAGATCGTTCGCTTTGACGTATTCACCGAGCAGCCTATAAGCGAGCCCGCGCTGCAAGATCAGGTAATCATGAGAAAAGAAATAGATCCAAGGCGGTTCATTCTCGGGTTTCTCCGCAGCTTGTGCTACAAGATTTTCGGCAAAATCAAATTTGCGGTCAATATCGGAGATTTTTGCTTCTCCGGATAGAGCGATTCCGCGGGCTTCCTGCTGTACCGCCAGTGCTCGTACCCCCGGACTTATCCGCTTATCCCGTTGCGCCGCGCGAGATAGGCCAATAATCGGTCCAGCTTTCGCGCCTAGCCATGCAGCATGTCCCTGCATATTCAATGCTGTCGCCACCATATTTGGCTTATCTGCTTCCAAAGCCCATTCAAGAGCCAAGCCATAAAGTTGGCTAGCCTGACTAAGCCGACCAACGCTCGCATGCAGCCAGCCAGCGAATTGTGCCCATTGGCTACCGATATCTAGTACTTCCCCGCGCAATTCACCGCGCGCTTCCGTAACAAGATCACGGACTACGACAAGTTGCGCTTTAACTGGCTCGATAAGCGATGCGGAGCCAATCATATCCTCTGTGCGACGCTGCCCGGAAAGTACCGTGGCAAGAGCGTCAACTACTCCCGGATCGTAACGTCTCGGGTGCCTTGCAGCTAGTATTGTTCTTTCCTCGTCGTCAGGGTAATGTCTGAGATGTTCCCCACCGACAACATCAAGTGCCTCGATAACGCGCCCGCCATGCGCCACGCGCAGAATCTTGGCTGCGGCGACCGCAGGCAGCAGCCCGGAAGACTTCGTGGCTGCCTCGTCAGCGCCTATCTCATGCCAAAGGTCTAAAAGCATGCCTTCCGCACGGAGAGCTTGCTCAAGGCGCTCGGCAAGCTGCTGGTTAGGGCGGCGCTCGGCAGTCTCGATTTTCTGGAGCAGGTCACCGCTCACGTACACCAAGTCGGCGAGGCGCGCTAGGGAAAATGCCCGCATCTTTCGCAGACGGCGTAGTTCATACCCGAATCTGTCCAGCGCCGATCGCTCGGGATGCAAAGTGCGCTCGGCTTGTGCCACCGGGAGAATCCTTTAGCTAGCTAACTAAGGTCGTGGACTGGGGCTCTGCGACGCTCAGTTTACGTGACCGTTGCCGCCGGGAACTGAAGGGCCAGCCGACGGATGATCGCCGTCTGGAGAGCGTTGAACTTCCTCCTTGACCTCGCGGATCGAACCTGCTATTACTCGCGGTCCAAGTTGGTACGATACGGATTCGCGGCGGTCCCGGTCTGTTACTCGCGGTGACCGGAACTGTCCGCGCTGCCTTGCGCGCGCCTGCGCGCGTTAGGGCCGTTTCCGCGAACTGTCCGCACACTTGCGTACAGTTACGGATGGTGACTGTCACACCCTGGCGTGCCAGGGCCTCATTTCGGAAAGGAGGGATGCCCGCCCGACTAGTCCGGAAGGGGGTGATGCTTCACGACGAGCAGCGCCGCCGAAACGCCGTTACCGGAAGAGGTGAATGCCTATCCGCCAGCCGACCCGCCCGCGCGTGAGCCGGTGATCCTGCCAGCCCGCGACATCAGGCTTCCTGACTTGCTCCGCTACATCGAAGCCGGCCACATTGTCATCATCGTTCCCGCACCAAGCGCCCCGCCCCGGTAACCCGGCCCGGAACGCGCCCCGTAATCGAACAGCGCAAGCCGAGAGCACAGCCAGACCGCCCCGTGACCGTCTCCCTGGTCACGGGGCGGCATCCTTCCCGCCCCTGGTATCCGCCCGCAGCGCGCCAGAACGGCCTCAGGACGACCTGGGGAGCCGTTCCCGCAAAACCCCTTGCCCCCGGTCCTCTGCGGCAGCCCAGGGGCGCTCTGAGCGTCTCGCTTCGGTGTTCGGTTCCTGCCCGCCGACCAGCCCGGAACGTGTGTGCACAATCTGACTTGCAACGGCGGTTTGGTGTTGATCATCTCGGGGCCGGGCGGGCGGGCGGCGCCTACCGAGGAGGCGATCATGGTAGGATAACGGTATGACCACCTCGGCCAAGCGGAAAGTCTCGGTCACTCTCGACGCGGACCTCGTCGCGGCCATGGAAGCCGATTCCAGCACCACACTATCGGCAGAAGTGAACTCGGCCCTTCGCGCAGAGTTCATCAGGCGCAGGCGCCAGCAGGCACTCGCGGGCCTTCTCGATCAACTGGCGGGCGAGCGGGGCGGACTGGACACGCCAGAAGATCAGGCCGAGATCGCACGGTACATGCGGCTACTGGGCGGCATGGCCGAAGAACCCGCCCGCCGGCAGGCCGGCTGATGCGGCTGGTACTCGATGCCGAAGCAGTGAACGCACTGCTTGACCCGCGGCATCCAGCCGAACGCAAGGTACGGCGTGCCATGGAAGCCGCTCGCAGGCTGCGCCGCGAGGTGGCTATCGCGACCGGGACCCTCGCCGAACTGTACCGGGGAGCCGGACGCAATCAGGCCCTAGACGCACTGCTCGCCAGGGAATCGGGAGACGGCCTCCTGCTCCGCGACACCGATCGGACGCTTGCCCGGCTGATCGGCGCTCTGCTCACCGAAGCAGGCGCTAGTTCCGCGCTCTTCGCAGACGCCCATCCGGTCGCAGTCGCGATCGAAGCAGGCGGAGGCGTGGTCCAGACCGCTGATCCCGATGACCTCGGCCGGCTCGCAGCCCCTTACCGGACGATCGTCATCGAGTCGCTGGCACGGAGGAAGGGCTCGCCAGACTGAGGACTCTTCCCGACCTCACCCGCAGTATCCCTGCCACAACGACGCCGTGCCGCCCCAGGCCGCGAGGACATAGTTGTCCGCACCGGCGGAAGATGTTACGTTCCGCTCATCTGCCGCTGCTGGCGCCCGACCTCTCCGGTCCCTGGAGTGCCGCTCGCCTCGTGAGTGAGGTCACCGATGCCACGCCTCTGTGTTGCCATCAAGTTATTGGCCGCTGTTGCCCTAGCTGCCGCCGGAACGCTCACCGTCACCGCCGGCGCCAGTGCGGCACCGGCTCAGGCTAAGACCCGGCCGGACGCGATCGCGGTTGCGGCCGCCGCCGCCCATCACCGGTTCGGGGTGCCGACCGTACTTCTGAAAGCCATCTGCTACCTGGAAGGGCACCTGTCTGACCACGGCGGCGCGCCGAGCTCGGACGGCGGCTACGGCTGCATGGACCTGGCCCGCAACTCCCATATGGACACGCTCGGCCAGGCGGCCAGGCTGCTGGATACGCCGGCTTTGTCGGTGCGCAGCAACCTGTCGCAGAACATGGCCGGCGCCGCGGCGGTACTGCGCGCCGATGCCAGGTCGCTGTCGCGTGCGCACCGCCTGCCTGCCACGCTCGGCGGCTGGTACGGCGCGATCGCGGTGTACAGCGGGGCCGCGCATAACGTCGCGATCATGTACGCCAACGAGGTGTACCGGATCGTGCGGACCGGGCTGACCGCTACCGCGCCCACCGGCGAAGTCGTCAGGATCGCACCGACCGCCGTCACGCCGGAGGTCGCGACGGCCAGGAACGTCGGGGTGACGCCGACCCTGCCGACCAACTGCACCACCGGAGGCACCGACTACCCGTCGGCGATCAACTGCATCGTGCCCACCAGCTACGCAGGCACCACCTACGACACCGCCAACCGCCCGACCGACCTCCCGGTACTCGGCATCACCATCCACGACACCGAGGAGACGCTAGCTGACACGATCAACACGTTCTGGACCGAGAGCAACGGAGTCAGCGTCCACTACGTGGTCGACACTGATGGCACGGTCTACCAGTGCCTGCACGAGAAAGACGTGGCCTTCCAGAACGGCAATTTCTGGTACAACCAGCGGACCATCGGCATCGAGCACGTGGGCGTGGACGCGACCGGCTACGAGTGGTACAACGCCGCCGAGTACCTCGGTTCCGCGCAGCTCACCGCCTATCTGCTGACCAAGTACAACATCCCGCTAGACCACGAGCACGTGATGTCCCACGGCACCACCCCGGCACCGACCCTTGGCACCTCACCCAACCACGTGGACCCGGGTCCTTACTGGCTGTGGGACTACTACCTCGGCCTGATCAACCAGCAGGGAGTGCCGTTCGCCACCGGACCCACGCCGGCCGGGGTGATCAGGCTCAACCCCTCCTCCGGCCAGCAGCCGGACGGCACCGGCGGCACGGAGACAACCTCCAACTTCAACTTCTTCTACCTCTACACCCAGCCATCAACAGCCTCGCCGCTGCTGCATTCCAAGGGCACCGCCGGCGACATCACCGACGAAAGCAACAACGTCGAAACGATGATCAGCTACGTCGTCCTCGCCCAGCAGGCCGACGAGGCCGGCACCGGGGACACGATGTACGAGATCTGGTACGGCGCCACCCTGTCGTCTTCAAGCTGGACCGCGACCGGCACCCTGGCCTGGATCGCCGCGCCGCCGGGCTCAGCCCAGCAAGGCTACGGCACCGTCCTCACCCTGACCGGCAAGGGCAGCAAGGCCGCCAGCGTATACGGCGAGCCGGGAGGCACCAGCGGCAACATCATCGGAACCACACCCAAAGGCTCGCAGTACCTGTCACCGTGGACGGTCTCGGTATCCGGCGTGACCTGGTACGTCATCAACTTCAACCACCGCCAGGAATGGGTACCCGCTTCCGAAGTCAGCTCCACCCGCACCACCTGACCGCCGGTCTACCCGGTGGCACCGGGACATTACCGACCAGACGTGCCGTAAAACCGGCGGATCACCCTACCGCAAACGGGATGGGCGCCCGCCCTCGGTGGCAGGTCTTGACCTTCTCTTGATCAGTCGCCAGGTTCTGCCGTTCCACGCCTTGGCGAGGGTGCTGACTCCCGGGTCGCCCACGGCGACACACTGGTTCGCCGCAGCGCAGGGCACACTGTCGATGCCTGCGGGGCCGGGGACCTTCGTCCGGCACACGGGCAAAGGCCACTCAGCAAGCGCACTAGCCCTGCTGGCGGCGGCGCTCTTCTTCCTCGAGCTGGAGCAGCTCAAGCAGTTCCGGGTCATCTCCGAGCGGCTGCGGGCCGGAGACCGATCGCTCAAATTCCTCCTGGGCCAGGAGATTAAGCAGTTCCGGATCCTCTTCGACGGGCCGACCCCCCGAGGCCGCCGCGCGCTCGGCCTCCTCCAGCGCCATCAGCACCATCAGCTCGTGGTCAGGCTCCGGGTCCGGCTGGCCCCCCTTACCGCCCCGGCCAGATGATTCCTGTCCGCCTCTAAATCTCTTCATTAGGTACCCTCCCATTGCACGTCGCTTAATGATCGAGCTCGGCGCCGCCCGATGTCGAGTCGCATGGTGCCTGAATCCGCGGGATCGCATCCTTCAGCGGTGGAAGCTTAGGTCCGCGACGATTGCGGCGCCCGCCGGTACCGGGCATTCTGTTCCGATGACGTCACTGATGCCCGGCCCGTATCCAGGACCGCGGTCATGAGCCTGACGCTCTGTGTCTTGCTGTGGGCTCGGCCTGGTGCCGACGATGCCCTGATCGCCTATGAAGACAAGGTTCTCGACCTCGTGCCCGCCCACGGCGGCCGGGTGCTGCAGCGCGCGAGAAGCTCCGGCACGGACGGCCAGCCGCTAGAGATCCAGCTCCTCCAGTTCCCGTCCGAGAGCGCGCTCGACGATTACATGACCGACACCCGGCGGCTCGCCCTGGCGCGCGACCGGGACCAGGCGATCGCCAGTACCCAGGTCATCAACGTCGAACTGGCTTAATCCGACCGGAGTTGGACCAGGCACGCTCAACATCGGACTCCGAAGGGCGCCTGACGCCGGTTCTCGCGCTACCTCCGCGCTCAGGCTGGCGCAGTCCATCTGCTCGTCAGCTCCATCGGCTCGTCATTCCCGGCGTGCGACGTTCAGGCGCAAGACCACCTCGACCATCGCGCCCTCCCCGATCGCCTCCGCTCGCTGCACCGCCATCTTGACCGGCACTAGGTAGCGGCCGTCCTTGGGGAAGAGCGCGGTGGTGAACTCGGTGTCGCCGATGATGACGCGGACCGGCACCTGGCCCCAGTAGAGCAAGCCACGGGCTTCCTCCTTCAGATCATCGCTGTCCTCCGGCGTCATGGCCACGAAAAGGTACGGCGCCGGTCCGCGCCACTCGATCACCTCGCCGGTGAAAGTCCACTCCATGAGCCCATCATCGAAGACGCGCCTGGGCACCAGACATCCGGCCAGCGGGCCTGCACGTAACTCGGTGTGCAGCGGTTCATGCGGACTAGCCTCCTGCTAGGGCTACTTACTGGACATCAGCAGCTCAGCTAGACCTTGGCTCAAACCACATACAGCGGACTGCGACATGCTTCCCAGGTAGTTATAGCGTCCACCACGGCGCGTTGTGGCAGTGATATTTACCGGATAGCCATGCTGATCGCTGATCCACACTATGCAGCTGGCAACCGTCAGGCCCTTACTGGTGATTGAGGTAAATCCCTCATACGCGCCGGGCCGAGGAACGGCAGGTCCGCAATGGGGGTGCAACTTTTTTAGGGGCGTGAACTTGCTCTGATATCCATCCGAACCTCTGAACTTTTTAGATATGGGAGTGTTCGGGCATTTTATGGATATCATGGACATTGCAGAGGGTGGTCTGCGCTGGTCAGGGCAGTGGCGGCGGGCTGGCGCCGGCTGAGCCGGGTGGTGCCCGGTTGCCGGGTCCGCCGGTTCCAGGGCCGGTTCTGGGATTGTGGGCCGGAATCGGCTTGATGACCCCTGGCGGCAGATGACGGAGGACCGGCGGTGGCGGTTTCTGTTTCGTTGACGGTGACGCTGAGCGAGGACGGGATCGAGGTCCCGCCGGACGGTGAGCTGGCGGCGGCGCTGGCCGGGACGGCGGAGCAGTTCTCGGCGATGCTCTCCTGGGCGGCGGGGGATGCCGGCGGCCTGGATCACGGGGAGCGGGAGAAGGTGATCGGCCAGGACGGCCGGGAGCTGCAGCGGCGGCTGATGGAGGCCACGTTCGCCCTCGACAGCGCCCGCGAGGAGCGAGTTCAGCAGGTCACCAGCGCCGCCGGAATCCGGCACGGCAGCGTGGAGACCGGCCATGACCGGGGCGTGGTGAGCATTTTCGGCCCCGTGCGGGCAGCACGGCTGGCCTACCGCAACCGCCGCGAGCCGAACCTGTACCCGGCCGACGCCCGGTGGATCCTGCCCGATGACCCCTATTCCATGGGAATGCGGGCACTGGCGGCCTTTCACCTGGCCGCGGGCGGGTTCGGGGCAGCCCAGGAGGTCATCAGGGCCCGCACCGGGGTACGGATCGGCCTGGCCCAGCTGGCCGGCCTGGCAGAAGACCTCGCCGCCTGGGCGGACGACTTCTACCAGGAAAGGGCCCGGCACGCGGACACTGACCTGCCCGCCACCGACGTGATCATGATGCAAGGCGACGGCAAGGGCATCGCGATGCGGCCCGAGCACCGCAAGGGCGGCGGGAAAGCTGACACGGCGCACCCCGGGATCAAGAAGATGGCCGAGATCGTCGCCGTCGCCGACTTCACCCCCGCCGCCCGCGAACCGCAGGACATCGCAGCCCCGCCCGCCCGCCGCAAGGCCCGCCCCGGCCCTGTCGCCCGCGACAAATGGGTATCGGCCTCCATCACCGAAAGCATCCAGGACATGATCGCCGCGGCCTACGACGAGGCCGACCGCCGCGACCCGCAGCACACCCGCCAGCGCGTCTTCCTCGTCGACGGGAACAAGCAGCAGATCACCGCCATCGAGGCCCAGGCCGCCGAACGCGGGCTGAAGGTCCCCGTCCTGATTGACTACCTGCACGTCAGCGGCTATATCGGCAAGGCCGCCGCAGCCCTGCACCCCGGCGACCCCGCCGCCGCCGGCCAGTGGGCCGACGGCCAGCGGCTGCGCGTCCTGCACGGCCGGGCCAAGGCCGTCGCCTGCACCCTCGCCTCCGTCGCCGCGAAGGCCCGCTCCAGCCCCCGCACCCGTCGCCTGGACCTTACCGACATGGACAAGGCCGTCACCTACCTCACCAACAACCACCAGCACATGAAATATGACAAGGCCCTCGCAAACGGATGGCCCATCGCCACCGGCATGATCGAGGGCGCCTGCAGATTCGTCATCGAAGACAGATTCGGAATAACCGGGGCAAGATGGTCCCCCGACGGCGCCGAGATCATCCTCAAGCTCCGCGCCATCGTCGTTAACGGCGACCTCGACGACTACATGAACTATTACAAGGAACGCTACCGCAGCGAGCACCACCTAGCCCGCTACGACCCGGCCAGCATCCCCGCCCTCGGCCTCACCGCGTGACCGAAACACCCATAAATAGATAACCCCTCAAAAAGACGCACCCCGCAATGGAGCAGTGATTCCGGCAGAGCCGTTGCGACTCGCTTTTCGCGGCGGCCAGATTTGCGTAAAGACCTTTCTCGTCGAGTACTCCGAGAGAGAAGTTCGCGTTCGCCGTGGGGAACTGAGCACTCGACGCGGGAGCCGCAGCCGGATAATAGATGCAGTACAGTCCGGTGGCCGAGCGGGTACCTGCTCCTTGCGCCTTCATTGAATAGCCAGTCACTTTGCCTGCAGAAGTCGCCGTCGGGCAACTTTGGACGGACACCCGGCCGGAAAAGGTATGCATGGGCTGCGGCGCCTTGCTCGAACGCTGACTTGCCGTCCCGCCAGTGCCGGTCTGTGAGCTAGTCGCGCAAGCGGTGACCGCCCATATGACCATCACAGCGATGCCAGCAACTCTCATGCAGCTCAAACTCGCTGTGCTCACCACCCGCAGCCCTTTCCGATGAGGATGCCGAACGCACCCGGAAACGCCGACATGAGGAATACTTCAGCATACCCGGCTATGAATGCAAATCACAGCTGTGGTGCCGCCGCCGGATGCCGGCAGGGACGCCCCCGTGCGGCCACGCGGTCACGTCCTCCATCGCGGTGTTCCCGCACAGCACCGCCCCGGTGCACAGCGCCAGCACCGGCGCCAGCGGGTGCCGGACCCCGCGCGGGTCCCGCGGATCACGCACCGCCGCGAAGCACTCCAGCAGGTTCCCGCCCGACGCCGCCGCCAGCGCCGCGGCCCGGCAGGCAAGCTCCCCCGGGGCCTCCTCCGCCAGGGCTTCCGCAGCGGCGGCGGGCACGGGCATGGCAGACTTGACGGGCAACCGGACCTCCGGCAGGGAAAGTGACATCGCAATCCCTTGTCCTGGCCGGAGTCCCGCTGCCCTGCCCGCCACGACACGCGCACCGCCCCCGACGTGACTGAACCGGGATAAAGCCAGCCGCACGGCCGTCACCGCCCGTATAAGAAAACCGCCGCACCCACGCCGCGAACCCCAGCCTCGCCGGTCACCTGAAGTAACGCAAAACACCGGCACCCAGCCTCAGGACAGGTGCAACCCACCCGCCGCACCCGGCAGGCCAGCTGACCGCCAGATAACACCTGACCTGGGAAGACGACTTTGCGGGGCACCCTGCGATATTGTGACGGGCAGGGTGACGGTTGAGTTGTCGCCCGCGCATAACGCTCAGGATTTCCTGCGGCTGATGAAGAAGATCATGGCGCAGTATGCGGCCAGTAAGAAGATTCACATAGTGCTGGATAATGCGTCGGTGCATACCAGCGGGGAGACCGGTAAGTGGCTCGCGGAACAAGATGGCCGGGTCGTGCTTCATTTCACGCCGACCGGGGCGTCATGGATGAATCAGATTGAGATCTGGAATGGAATAATCACCCGTCAGCTTATCCGTCGCGGAACCTTCCCGTCAGTGAGGGCCGTTAATAACGCGATCAAGCGTTTCACTGCCGATTGGAATGCCGACGCCAGGCCATTTAAATGGGCGGCGACAGCCGATGAGATCCTTGAGAAAGTCCGCGCTGTCACCAGCCGGATGAGCAAGCTCCTCGGTGCCACCGAGATCGGGCACGTTATTCCAAGTGCAGCGTAAACATCATCAATTCTTCATACACTAGTCCACTCTCTGTACAATCCCCGAATGGCGTCCAGAGGTAAATGTAGGCGCCATTGGAATTGGAGGGCGGACCTATGCACTCAGGACTGTCATTGCTGTTGGTCCAGTAGTTGCTGAGCAGAACATTGGTATCGCCGTAGTCATAGACGAATATGTTGCCGGGGGACCGCCCTGGCCGTAGAGCGGACAGGCCCCCAGGATCGCGGTCCCGTCAGGGACGGAGGGTGACGATCCGGTGGACGTCGACAGGCAGGCACCGTCGGCGGTGTCGAGGATCTCGACCACCGGGTCACCAACGAATTCCGCATCGATGGACTTGTTTGTGAACGGGCAACTCGCCGTCACGTAGCCGCCGCACCTGGCGTCGACCTGGACGACCTGAAAATCCTCGTTCGTACCCGATAGATGCTCGTACATCTTGACGGGGTTGCCGTAACCGCCGCCATTCCAGTTATTCATGCAGTAGTTCGATCTATCGCATACCGGCGAGTTAAGATAGATGGTCTGAGCGTTGGCGGCCGTCAATCCGAACGTCTGCGCCAAGCCCGCCATCAGGCCGAATGCCGTCAGCAGGACGAAGATCCTTGATCTTGTGCGTCTCATACGCTGTTCTCCTTTCTCTGCGACTCGGGGAGCGCTTGATCACAACCGGTCAATGCAATTGATCTTGGTTTGGGTGAGCGCATCCGACACGGCCTCGCGGTTCGTGTAATCGATCATGAAATGTGAGAAGTTCGGCGGACCCGAGATGGAAAGGTCGCCATGCCGAGTCTCACATTGCGCGATAGAGAAGAAATATCCCGTGGAATAGTTGAAAGGCTCTCCCAGGATGACATAGCGATCCGGATCGGCCGTGATGCGTCGGTAGTGTCACGGGAGATTCAGAGAAACGGGGGAAAGGACGCATACCGAGCGCATTCCGCTGACGATCGCGCGAAAGAGCTGCGGGCTCGCCCGAAATACCGGAAGATCGATGCGAATCCATTCCTTAAGGAGCGCGTGATGTCCGATCTGCGGCAGAGCTGGTCCCCGGAGCAGGTCGCCGGCCGGATCCGGTACGACGGCGGCGCGGATGACGACGGCACGACTATTTCCCATGAGGCGCTTTACCAGTGGATTTACGCCCTTCCGAAGGGCGAGCTGGCGAGATCTGGCGTCATGCTGCGGACAAAACGGGAAACGCGGAAGCCCCGCGGGCGGGCGAGATCGAAAGGCTCGAAGATCATCGGGATGCGGTCGATCGAGGACCGTCCCGCCGAGGTCGAGGGCCGCCAGGTGCCGGGGCACTGGGAGGGTGACCTCATTATCGGGAAGAACTGTGCCAGCGCGGTCGCGACCCTGGTGGAGCGGACGTCCCGTTTCACGCAGATTATCGCCCTTCCCGAAGGCCGCGGAAGCGACGAAGTGCGCGATGCGCTCACCGGCGCCGCCGGCGAGATCCCCTCGTCGCTGATCAAGACCATCACCTGGGACCAGGGCGTGGAAATGGCCAGGCATGCCGCTTTCACCCTCGCGACGGAGATTGACGTGTATTTCGCCCATGCGCATTCCCCGTGGGAGCGCGGAACGAACGAGAACACGAACGGGCTGATCCGGGAGTACCTGCCGAAAGGGACGCAAATCACGGACGATCAGCGTTACCTGAATCTAATCGCCGAAGAACTCAACAATAGGCCTCGGCGTATGCTAGGCTGGATGACACCAGCAGAAAAGTTCGCTGAGCTTCTCACTGCCGAATCCGCATAAACCGGCCGGGCAGAATTGCATTCACTGGTTGAGACCAAGGCGACTTGCGTCACGAAACATGCTGACATCAGGCGCTGAGGATCGACTGTTAAGCGACTATGCGCAACCGCCTTGCTCAGCCGACCGGGTGACTGCCGTTGCTCTGGCCGCATTCTTGAAGCGCGCGGCGTGCTCGTTGCTCGTTGACGCAGTGAAGTTCGCTAAGCACCGGAAGCGACGCTTCGAGGTATTCGGCGGCCTGCCTGTATTGGCCGAGTGCTTGATATGCCAACCCCATATTGAGCAGGCATACACCATTGCCGCGCTTTATACCGTGGTCCTGGAAGATCCGGTGCGCGCGAGTAGCGGCTTCAATCGTGTCGCGATAGCGGCCCGTCGCGAGGTAGGCATCACCCAGCGGCCAGAGTGCGTAAGCCTCACCGATCCGGTAGCCGAGGCTGAGGGCGATCTCTTCTCCCCGCAGGCATGGGCCGATGGCAGCCGCAGGCCGCCCGGCCAGGATATTGGCGTAGGCAAGCGTCTGCAGACACTCGAACTCGGCGTACGACTCGTGCAGCTCCCGTGCGATGGCCAGGGCATCCTCGCAGGCCCGGATGCCGCCGTCATGATCACCAAGCCGGGCGGTGGCCAAGCCGAGAACCCGAAGGCTCGACAGCTCGCTGAGACGATCCCGCACCCGCTTGGCGACCTCAATACCTTGTCGGGCATCATGTTGCGCCTGCTGGCGAAGGCCCTGTGTCTCGGCGAAATATGCTCGCCAGTGCCAGGCAAGGGCCAGTGCCTGCTGGTCACCCAGCTGCTGAAAGACGCCCATGCATCGCTGTAGTACCGACTGTGCCTCAGTCCGCTCAGCACGTTCGGCCAGGAAATGCACGAGATGGAGATCGGCCTTCGCGGCGGCGGCGACGTCACCGGCCGACTCGGCCGCTGCGATAACCGAGCGCCAGAGCCGGACGCCGTCGTCGAGTCGAGCCTCGAAGAACTGGAAGGCAGCCTGGTGGGCCGCGAGTTGCGCGGCAAGCTCGGGCAAGCCTGTCGCGCACGCCCGCAGAGTCGCTGCCATGAGGTTGATCCGCTCGACGCTGAACCAGGTGATCGGATCGGCGACGGCCCGATGCAGCCAGGAATCTGCCACGACAACGCCGTCATCGGGACTGGCACGACGAGGAACACCAGGGATGCGGGGAAGACGCCGCTCCGCGACCGCGGAGATCGCGAGCCAGCCTTTCAGCGCCCGCAGCAGGGCGGCGTCGCGTTCCGGGTCTGATTCCTCGTCAAGACGTTCGCGTGCGTAGTCACGGAGCAGGTCGTGCAGCCGGTACCTGGGCTCGCCGGTGGCGTCGATCCCGGCCGGCATCAGCAGTGACTTATCCACCAGCACGTTCACCACGTCGCAGGCGTCCGGCTCGCCGAGCAGCGCGGCGATCACCCACTCGGCGACATCGCCCGGCCACAGCAGGCCGAGCCGCCGGAACACCCGGCGCGCTCGCTCGTCCAGGGCCTGGTAGCTGGGCATGACGCTAGCCCGGAATTCCAGGTCATCGACGGTGAGCTCGTCCAGTCGCCGCCGCTGGTCGGCCACTGCCTCAGCGATCCGCAGAACCGGCCACGCGGGGCGGGCCGCCAGCTTGGCTCCCACGATCCGCACCGCCAGAGGCAGCCGCCCGCAGGCCGCCACCAGCCTGTCGCTGGCCGCGGGTTCGGCCGCCACCCGCTGATGGCCGATGATGGCGCCCAGCATCTCGACAGCGTCACCGGATGGCAGTGGCTCTAGATGCCGCAGATGTGCTCCGGCCAGCCCGCCCAGCCGAGACCGGCTCGTCACGATCACGGCGCACCCCGCCGTGCCCGGCAGCAACGCCCGCACCTGGCCGGCGGATCCGGCATCGTCAGCCAACATAAAGATCGCCTGACCTGCCATTTGCGACCGGAACAGCGCGGCCCGTTCGGCGGCGGAGTCCGGGATGGCCCAACCTGGCAGTCCCAGTGCTCTGAGCAACTCGCCAAGAACGTCGACCGGGTCTTGGGGCAGCCGGGTCGATCCGGCCAGTTCGACGAATAGCTGGCCGCCAGGAAATGCTTGCCGGATCAACTGCGCCACCTGGAGGGCCAGAGCTGTCTTGCCCACGCCGGGCGGCCCGCTGATGACGGCCACGGGTACCCCGACACCGTCATGAGCAGATGTCAGCAGTTCGATCAGGCTGGCCACCTCGGCCGACCGCCCGGTGAAGTCGGTCAGGGCAGGCGGCAACTGATACACCAGCGGACGTCCGCCGAACGGCCGTCCCAGGAACGGCCCCTGATCGGGGCCGACCGCCAGAGCGGACGCCGCGCTGCCGCCAGGATCTCCCCCGGCGAGCGGGAGATCCTGGCGCAGCACCCGATCGTGCGCCTGGGTCAGCTCGGCGAATGGGTAGACACCAAGCTGGTCATCCAGACGGCGGCGCATTTCATCGAAGATCTGCAGCGCGGCGGCCTGCTGGCCGGAGCCAGCAAGCGCGATCATCTAGTGTGCATGGGCTTTCTCGTTCAGCGGTTCCCGGTCGGTGAGAGCCCGCAGGTGCGGCAGGACCCGGTCATGCAGGCCGGCGCCAAAAGCGGCCTGCGCGTACTCCATGATGAGAGCCGTATGCTGCCCGACGAGCCCGGTCACCGCGGGGTGCCCGCGCAGCACGTCTAGCTCAGCCAGCGGACTGCCGTGCCACAAACCCAGGGCCTCGTGGCAGAGGCCGCAGGCAGCGGCCAGGTCACCGCGGCCCTGAGCGGCGCGGACCCGTTCGGCCAGGTCACGGAAGGCGAGCAAGTCGAGCTGTTCGGAAGTAACGCGCAGCAGGTAACTGGCGCCAAGCGACTCGAGGACGGACACCGAATCCCGGGCAGGCCGGCCCGGGTCGAGGATCTTGCGGAGCCTGCTGACCTGAGCCTGCACCTGGTTGACGGCCGTGGCCGGCGGCGCATTTCCCCACAAAGCATCGATGATGGCCTCACGGTGCAATCCGGTATTCGGATGCAGGGCAAGCAGGCCAAGCACCGCAGGCCGCATTCCCGTACCCAAGGCGACCTCGCAGCCGTGCCTCGTCACGACCAGCGGGCCGAGCACGCTCACCCGCAGGCCGTCCGCTCCGTCCACGCCGGTCATGGCAACCGCCTGCCTGTGCTGACTACAGGACCGCTCCTGCTGAGATTACCGGGGTCGTGGCGCGCTTTTCCGCCGCCGGGGTCCGCGTGAGCGATCGCTACAGTACGAAGAATTTCGCACTGGCAGTCGAAGGGTCAGGCCGCCACAGGGAGATCCCACGGACAAACCACGAACAAACGACTCAGAGGCCCTCTGACCTGCACTTACCAGTACCGGGGGTAATCCGTGCACAAGCCGGTCGGTGAACACACATCCTTAACCGGCACACCGATCCGCCAGTCTGCACTTGCCTTCCCATGGGCCGATCAGCGATCGAAGTCCACGGTCCGGCTGGCAGATTCTCGTGGCTGGCGAACGCGATGTAGGTGTCGACGTAGGTAACCCCGTCCGCGGCCGCGGCGATCTCAGCGTTCAGCCTCTTGATCAAGTTGTTGATCCAGGCCATGTCCGACGGCTGGAACCGCAGGAACGGCACGCCGGTCTTGCGCGGCGTGGCCTGGTGAGCGGGGAAGAACCTGGGATAGCCAAGGGCCAGCACGACCGCGTGCCTGGCCACCGCAGGTGCCTGCTTGATCTCGTTGAACAGGTCGGTCAGCCTCGGCTCGATGGTCTTGAGCGCGGCGTCGGCGCCGATCCGGCTGTGGTCCTCGCAAGACGGTTTCCCGCGGACGCCGAAAGGCAGCGTCACGGATCCTTGGTCTGGGTGCGTCCGGGTCAGAAGATCATGGGGCACCAGGGTGCCGGTTCCCAGGAAAGCGCGGTGGAGAGGGCTGCGAGGGAGCCTGGCGTCGATTCGGTGACCAGGCCCGCGCCGGCCAGCGCGCCGAGTTTCGTGCCGCCGAGGTAGGCGGCGCCCAGCGCCTGCACGGGCAACGTCACGTCGGCCGGGGCGGTGGTCCGTTCGCAGGTGGCGCGGAAGCCGGCGAGAGCGGCATCGGCGGTCGCAGCCAGCCGCCAGCGGCCGGCGTTGTGCGGGCACAGTTCGTCGGCGACCTCGATGACCACGTCGACAGGGCAGGCGTAGTGCCGGAGGGCCAGGGCGCTGCTCACGTCGGTCAGCCGGATCCACAGGCCGTCGCTGACGAGGGACCTGACCCGGCGCGGGTCGGCCAGCAGGTACAGCAGCGGGTCATCCACCGGCCGCATCCTGGCGTGGAATTGGCTGGTCAGGTCCCGGCTGAGCAGGTTAGCCCACAGCGCCGCGGCCGCTGCGGGGTCGACCGCGATCGCCTCGCGCACCTCCAGGACACCCTCGGGCAGGACCGCGTCCTCATCCCAGCGCTCCTGAGCGGTGAAGACCGCATAACCCCGCGGCCCTGCGTCGTCCTCGGCTAGCACGCACCGTATCTGCCGGGGCGTTCCGCCGTCGGAATGCAGGTCAGTGAGCAGCCGGTCCCACCATGGCCCGGTGCGGGCGTACAGGCCCGGCCGCCTGGCCAGTTCCTGGTCGTAGACCCTGGCCAGCTCAGCCCGGACCGGCAGCGGTTCGGCGATCCGCAGCCGCAGGCCGGGATCGGCTGGCGCGCCCGCCGCCAGAGCGCCCTCCCCGCCGGACAGCCGGAAAGCGGCGTGCCAGGACGCGCGCCCGTAGCCATACCGCCCGTAGATACCGGACTCGGACGCGAACAGCGCGGCCACCGCCTCGCCCCGCCCGTGCACATCGGCGAGCTGGCGGCCCATCAGCGCGGACAAGATGCCCCGCCGGCGGTGCGAGGGAAGCACCGCGACCAGGCTCACCCCGGCGACCGCGGCCATCACGCCGGGTACCCGCATCCGGAAGCTGAACGCGCCCGCGGTGCCGACTATCGCGCCGCCGTCGAACGCGGCCAGCGTGCGGTCGAATTCGAGGCGGGCCAGGAAGTTGGCGCGGGCGCGCTGAGACATCGGAGTGCCATGCGACGCGTGCCGGTCAACGGCCAGAAAGCCAGCGAGCTCAGCTTCGGCGATCGGGCGGATCGGGTAAGTGGTCATGTCCGCCTTCCTACCAGGCAGACGCGATACTGCCCACCATCTGAATAGGAACGGCCCGACCAAGGCTGGCGGTTCAGGACAGCAGCGATTCCACTCGGACTGAGGGATAACGGCCCGGAAGCTTGCGGTCGAGAGTGGCCAGCGTCATGTCGCCTGCCTGAGCGAACGCCGCCAGGTAGTCGTCTGTCCACAGCTTGTGGCTCTTGTCATCGCGCGCCGAGATCGCCCGCCAGACGGCGTCCAGCCCGTCCGGCTCGCCAGCCCACAACACGCGTTCATCCGACCAGAGTTGGTCGAACAGCCGCCACGCCTGGCTGCGGTCGACGGCGTCGCCGTCCATGATGGCAGGGTTGGACAGCAGTCTCAGCAGGCCCATCTGAGTGACGCGGCAGAAGACCAAGTCATCTGCTTGCCGGTTAAACCACTCGGACGCGACCGGGTGGTGCACGTGCCGTCCCCAGGCCGCCGCGAGCCAGACTCCAACGTCGACCAAGATCATGATGACGAGTACCGTTCGATGTCTTCGGATTCAAGTGCGCTCGCGATGTCATCGTTCGTGACGAGGACCGCAGGCACCGCGTCGCGAGCGACCAGCGGGAACGTGACGCGTCCCGCCTTCCGTTTCGGCACGGACGGAAGCCCAAGCTCGTGCTCTAGCGCCCGGTTCACCAAATCCTTCAGGCGCTCGCCGCGGTCAGCCGCCCTCGCCTTGGCCGCTCGCATCAGGCCATCGGGCACGTCAATGGTAGTGCGCATAAAACCATATTAGCATCACCGCCGCCTCATCTGACGCTAGCAAAGTAGCCCCCGGCCGCAGCAACCGGCCGAGCGGCTAACCGGCAACACTGAATCGACACCGTAACCCGAGCTGCCTGCGAAGGAAGACCATCGCAATCTCTGGGCCTAGACCGCGATCGGCGTCGGCAACATGCGCGGCAGCGCGTCACCCGGCTACGCCGAAGCCCACGGACGAACCACGGACAAACGATCAAGAAGAATTTGAAACTACGACCTCTGGATTATGAGCACGGAGCGGCAGCGTTCAGCCCAGTCCAGCATTACCTGGGGTGACGAAGTGTCAGCGCTGGCGCCTGCGTGACCGGCGGGAAGCATCGACTAGCGAAGCGAACTGCGATGGCTCGATTACCGGCCGACCCCGCCACGGCGACATCGTAGTCAGGTCCGCGTCAGCGGAGACGACGAGGAACGCGCCGACGGCTGCCGCTAGGTCCAGGATCCGGTTGTCTTCCCAGTCCGGGCAATCACCGACGGCCTGCGGCGGGTCAGTGATCCCGCCCCCGGAGGCCTCAGCGATCTCGCCAAGCACCTGCAGGTACTCATCGATCTCATCGTCTGGCATCTTGAGCACCGTCGCCAGCACCCGGCCCGTATTGACCAGGATGTGCGGGGACAGCCACAGCGCGAACTCCGCCGCATCATTGATCACTCCCAGGCAGTCGGCGCTGGGATTCCCCGAGACCGGCGGCGGGGACGGCCAACTCCGGAACGGAGACTCGCCGACAGCGATCGCCAGTACCAGCACATTCACATCGAACACGACCGGCACAGGGACCGGCCCCGGCACGCTCAATGCTCCCGCACCCCGTCCTTGTAGGCCCGGCGGACCTCAGCCAGCAAAGACTCGTAGTCCTGGCCCGCTGCCGCTGCGCGCTCGGCATTGCGTGCCTGAAGCTCACGCAGACGCTCCGCACGCGCGAGGGACTCCATCACAGTCAGCGTGGCCCGCAGATAGGCCGACCGGTTACCGCCCCCGAAGTACTCCACCAGGCGATCCAGCCGCTCCCGGTCCTCATCGGCAACCGCGAACCCGACAGTCGAAGTAGACATCCTCACATTGTATTTGAACTGCACTTCCAAATGCAATCGGCTGCACTCTGGCCCGATGGGAAACCAGGTTCCGTCTTGCGACCACCTCGCGTCCTGTCCGACGAGCGCGCCAGTGCCGACGATGGGTCGGTGCCGAGTTGTTCATCACCGCAAAGACCTGCAGGCATGCACGTGTCGGACATCCCGGCCGAGCGGCAGCGGCGACGGCATTAAGCGTTGCCGGGCTGGTCACTCCGGCCGCAACCCAGGCACAGCCTGGATGGCCGTCACGTCGACAGGCCGGGTTTCTGCGCTGCTCAGCTCAGTTGATGCTGGCTAGCGGGATCAGCTTGATGTGGTGCTCGAATCTGGTGAAGTCCGCGAGGTTGATCGTGATCAGGGAGTCGATGCCGTGCACGAGCATCGTCGCCACGACGTTCGCGTCGTGTACCTGCTTACCCGCGCAGCGGGTCTCGTCCAGGATGCCGAGCAGGCAGTCAGCGACCTTGCCGTCCTCGACGAGCAAGCTCGTCCGCGTGCGGAAGGCACGGACGTTCGCCAGGGCGTCGGCCTGCTTCAAGCCCAGCCCGTTCTTATCCGCGGGCCGGGTCGCCACGGCCAGGTACTCGCGCATGACCTGCCCGCTGGCGTACAAGGCCGTGCCGCGGCCCGCCCAGTCGTTGAAGATCACCATCGCCTGGCGGTGCTCGGCCCTGCCCTCGTCTGTCGCGGACAGGATGACGTTAGTGTCGAGCATCGCCCGGCCCGGCAGCGCCGACACGCTAACGGCCCCCATCGTCGTAGATATCTTCGCGGGACCACGCCGAAGATCCGCCGCTGTTGACCGTCGCCAACCGGAGTGGCGGCAGGGGTTCGGGACCCGACGCGGGCTCGTCGGCGGCGGATTTGAGGATGAGCAGAAGTTCCTGCTGGAGCGAGCGCCCGTGTTTCCTGGCCCGCTCGCGCAAGGCGGCAGCGACAGGCCCAGGCACATTGCGTACGTTAAAGGCGACCATGGATCTATGATAGCGCTACTAGTAGCACCCTCCAAGCCCGGCAACAGCGGCTCCGTTGTCTCGAATCCGTCCCGGTACATCACGCCCACCTTCACCGTCGCCCTGAACCCGCTCGGCGTGAGCGTCTTCGCGCCGATGCACGTCGGCAAGTACCGAGGTGCTCTTGTGAGAGCTAGCCACCGGACTTGGCGGTAGCAGCGGACCGAACCGGCCTACCGGCAGCGCTCTTCCCACCCCCGTTCGTCAGGGAGAGAGGAAGCGGCGCCTTGTACTACCTGCCGTCCATGATCGAGGCGTTCAACTCACACTGGAAGCGCGAGCGGGGGCGACCGCTAAGACTTCAGGACCAGGTTGTCGACGAGCTGGGCCCGCATTCCCAGGGACAGGCAGGATCCCGCCCAGCAGACCTTGCGCATGATCTACAACATCGTGCGGTTGCACGACCTCAAAGTCGATCGTGATGGATCGCGCCATCAGAGTCTGTTCGTCGCAATTCAGCAGACGCAGGAGACTTCTGGCAACACCGACTTCAAGCCTCGTTTCGACCCCGAATATTTTCAGCCTGAGCGTCCGGACGAGCGGTACACAGAACTCCACGTGGCATGCGGCGCTGGCCATCAAACCCAGCCGCAAAAGGCCACCTGATCCCTTTGAAGCGGCCAGAACCGTACTGGTTTCCGCCGTTCTGGCGGCTGCGCCGTGTCCCTGATGTCTGCTTATCCGGAAAGCAAGCGAGGCTGACCGCGCACCGGATCATTGAGGCTGAATGTTTCACGGCACAGCTTGGCGTCGGAGATGCCATGACGACCGAGTTTCGGCCGGAGCCGGGCCTTCAGCGAACGAGCAATTAGACCCTCGTCCGTGGCCTGCACCTCCTCGTTAGCCAGATGCCTCGCCTTCAGGGATGACGTTCGATTGCGCAGACCCGGCGGTGTTGGCTGCGTTCTGGTGCCTGGCGCTGGGATATGTCGAGGCTTCGCCGCCTGAAGGCTTTGCGAGCTGGCCTGACTGGTTCGCGCATCACGGCGTGCCGCCGGAGGAATGGGAGGACGGCGCCTACATCGAAGATCCGGACCGGGTACGGCCCGGTATCTCGTTCCTGAGGGTTCCGGAGTCCAAGGTGGCCAAGAACCGTGTCCACTTCGACGTGCAGGCCGACGGCGGGCGTGGCGTGCCCTGGGAGATCCGGTGGCCACGTGTGAGCCAGGCAGTCGCGCAACTCGCCGCAGCCGGAGCCACAGTGATCCGCGAAGATGCGCAAGATGGCATCCCTGACCACGTGGTCATGGCCGACCCGGAGGGCAACGAGTTCTGCGTGCTATGACCTCGCGGATGGTCTCCTAACGGTGCCACATAACGCTTAATGCACGGGTAATAATCGCCACAAATTGCGAACGGGATGGTCTGTCGCACGGATTATCCGCTCGGTGGATACGGGTAGGCTGAAGGCCCAGCAGAGGCCGCGGGCATAACGACCTGCCTGGCGTCTGAAAGGCACCAAGGTATCGGCCTTTGCGCTTGCTCGTGACTTGGGAACGTGTCCTAGGCTGGCCCTGGTGCGACGCTGGCCCGCTGGTCGATTATCTTGTAGTGAGGTTTTCGCGAGCTCATGAGTCCTAGCGATCGGACATGGGCCAAGTTCGTGAGGAGCCTGGCATTGCTGTCGAAGTCACTGGTCCTGCTGCACGGGCCGGGATTTCTGTCAATATTTTCTACTGCCAGCGTGATCGCATTTCCGAATCTGCGCGCGATGGCCTTGTCCCGAAGGGGCATAGCTGATTGAGCCCGGTAGTCTCCGTAGTGCGCGGCATCTCGCCAGATTCCGGAATGGGAAGCCGCCAGTTGCTCTATCACCCTGGCCGCTTCCCGGTGCTTGGCGTCGGCGCATTCGTCGCACAGCCCCGATCTCGCCGGTCCGGGTAAGAGTCTCGCCGGTCAACGTCAGTCACCACGACGGCGATCGGGATTTGCAGTGCGCGTGCGCAGTCGTTGGCTGCCCGGCGTGGTTGGCCTGGTGGCAGGAAAGGCAGACCACGAGGGTCTTCCTGCGCATGCGGGCCATAGTTGTGCCCGCGGGGGCTGGGGTTGCCCTGCCCGGGTGATGTCGGCGAGCTTGCGGACCTGGTGGATTTCTACCTGGGCGTGTTGCTCGCACGATTCGCACCGGCGTCTGAGGAGCCGTGTGGTCAGCTCCCTGGTGCCGGTGGCCGGGACGGGGGGGCGGTCGGTGAGGACCGCCGCGCTCTGCCGTCGGAGCGGGATTCCGCCGAACCTTGTGCCCAGTGGTTTCCTGCCTTCTCGCGGGACGGTGGCCTCGAAGCAGGTACGCGGCCCGTGGGGCGTGTCGGTCGTGGCCTTGTACTTGCGGACCATTTTGCTGCCGTGGAGCCGTGCTTTCCGGCCAGCGTCTTGAGCATGGAGGCTTCCATGACCCATTTCAGCCGGTTCAGTCGCCAGACGTCGCCGGCCAGCAGGTAGTACTGGACGATGCCCTGGTTCTTGTTGCCGTAGGTGCTGATGATCAACGAGTCGCTGAGGTTCAGCCGGTCGGCCGCCGCGCGGGCTTGCCGCGCGCGAGGTAGGGGGCGGACTTGGCCGTGATCACCGTTTTCGGGACGCGCAGCCGGATGACGCCGTTGACTTGCGGGCGGTCCCGCTGTGCTGGGTGATGATTCTAGCCGAGGAATCTCGCGGCCGTGGTACGCGCATGGGTGATGAGCGTCTTGTCCTGGTTCAGTTCCAGCTTGAGCTCGTCGCGCAGGAACGCGGCCAGGCGGGCTTTGATCTTCTCGGCCTCGGCT
>CAWAPP010000006.1:0-210250 GCA_963783935.1 uncultured Actinomycetota bacterium | reverse complement strand
CCAGGTTGACTGCGGCCGACGTCCCGCCAAAGCGGTAGCTGGCGAAACTCTCCAGGTGACCGCGACCGTGTTCCGTGAGGGACACGAGATGCTCGGCGCGCACGTCGTTTTGCGGGATCCGGACGGGATCACCGGGCCGCCGTCTCCCATGCGAGAACTCGCCGAGGGTACCGACCGGCAAGGCGCGGAGGTCACCCCGAAAAGCGAAGGACTCTGGCACTTCCGGGTCGAGGCCTGGGGTGACCCTTACGCGCACTGGCGGCACGACAGCGCGATCAAGGTGCCCATCGGCCAGGACGCCGAGCTCATGCTCGCCGAGGGCGCCCTGCTCTTCGACCGCGCCGCGAGGCAAGCCGCCAGGCAAGCCTCCGGCGCTGGACGGCAGGCGGCCAAGACGAACGCACGGCTAAGCAGCGGGCCGCCGCCGCCCGCAAGCTGTTCGAGTCGGTCGCCACGACGCTGCGGGACAGCGGCCGGGCGGGCGTCGACCGCCTCGGCGCCGCGTTCACCCCCGAGGTCGCCGCGGCGCTCGCCGAGTTTCCGCTCCGCGACCTGCTGACCCACTCGGCCTGGTGCCCGCTCATCGTGCACCGTCAGCGCGCGCTTTTCAGCTCGTGGTATGAGTTTTTCCCCAGATCAGAGGGCGCCAAGATCGATCCGCTCGGACGGGCCAAGCCAGTCTCAGGAACCTTCGCCACCGCCGCCCGCCGCCTGGACGCGATCGCCGAGATGGGCTTCGACATCGTCTACCTGCCTCCGGTGCACCCGATCGGCACGACGGAGCGCAAGGGCAAGAACAATTCACTGATCGCGGGTCCGGCCGATCCTGGATCACCCTGGGCGATCGGCGCGCCCGAAGGCGGCCACGACGCGATCCATCCCGACCTGGGCACGATCGAGGACTTCGATGCCTTCGTCGCCCGGGCCAGCGAACTGGGCCTCGAGGTGGCGATGGACCTCGCCCTGCAGGCCTCACCCGACCATCCCTGGGTCAGCAAACATCCGGAGTGGTTCACGACCAGGGCGGATGGCACGATCGCCTACGCCGAGAACCCGCCGAAAAAGTACCAGGACATCTACCCGCTGAACTTCGACAACGACCCAGAGGGAATCTACGAGGAGATCCTGCGGATCGTCCGCTACTGGATCAGCCACGGAGTAACGGTTTTCCGCGTCGACAACCCGCACACCAAGCCGCTCCCGTTCTGGGACCGGCTGCTCGGCGAGATAGCCAGGACCGACCCTGACGTGCTTTTCCTCGCCGAAGCGTTCACCAGGCCGGCGATGATGCGCGCCCTGGCGATCATCGGATTCCATCAGTCCTATACGTACTTCACCTGGCGGAACACCGCCGAGGAACTCACCGACTACCTCAAGGAGCTCTCCGGTCCCGCCTCCGCTTACATGCGGCCGAACTTCTTCGTGAATACCCCCGACATCCTCAGCGGCTACCTGCAGCACGCGAGCCCGGCGGCCTTCAAGGTCCGGGCGGTGCTCGCCGCGATGCTCTCGCCTTCCTGGGGCGTCTACTCGGGATTTGAGCTCTGCGAGAACTCTCCGCTACGGCCTGGCAGCGAGGAGTACATGGACTCGGAGAAGTACCAGTACAAGCCCCGCGACTGGGCCCGGCCAGCTGAACATTGAACCGGACCATCGAGGATTTCATCGCGCAGCTCAATGCGATCAGGCGATCACACCCTGCTCTAAAGCAACTTCGAGACCTGCGCTTCCATTTCCCAGACCGCGCGGAGTTTCTGTGCTTTTCTAAGAGCGTGGGTTCGCCGACGACCAGCTTCACTGACGGCGATACGGTTCTCATCGTAGTTAACCTTGACCCGCATCAGCCGCGTGAGGCCACGATCTGGCTGGACGGGGCCGCGCTCGGCATTGATGTAAGCGCCGGGTTCACAGTCACCGATGAACTCACTGGCGAGTCCTATCGTTGGGGTGAGGCTAACTACGTTCGGCTTGACCCGGGCGTTGCGCCCGCACATTCTTCACGGTCTCCGCTGACCAGCCAGGCGGCGGAGATCGGCCGGCCTAGTGTGCACCGACATTTGAGCATTAGGCTCAATACGGCGACAAGAGTTCCGCAGATGGACCCCACGGTCCTGACGAACGCCGGGCGGGCAACGACGCCCAGGCGAACGCCGAAGTCACGCCCGGCGTTAGTTCAGGCCGCAGGGTCCGTTCCGGCTTGCGTCGCAGCCAGCCACCACCTCAGTTTGGTTTGGCACGTCAGAAATCAGGAGATAGCGCAGTGGCGACACCGTAAAGAACCAGCGTCGCAGCATGTTCCCCGTACCCCAGGAAATGCAAGCCCGGCATGTTCCGGCCGACCTCGGCCGCGCCCAACGAGCCGGTTCCGAACTCGTTCTCCTTCGACAAGCCCAGAGATCCGCAGTGGTACAAGCACGCGGTCTTCTACGAGGTGCTGGTCCGCGGCTTCCACGATTCGAACGCCGACGGCACCGGCGACATCAGGGGCCTGATCTCGCGCCTTGACTACCTGGAATGGCTCGGCATCGACTGCATCTGGCTGCTGCCGATCTACGCGTCACCGCTCAAGGACGGCGGCTATGACATCGCTGACTTCATGGCGATCCTGCCGGAGTTCGGCACCATCGGCGACTTCGTCGAACTGGTCGAGGCCGCCCACGCCCGCGGCATGCGGGTAATCGCCGACCTGGTCATGAACCACACCAGCGACCAGCATCCCTGGTTCCAGGCCTCGCGCACCGACCCGGAAGGGCCATTCGGCGACTTCTACGTCTGGTCAGACACCGACGACAGGTACCACAGACGCGCGGATCATCTTCGTCGACACCGAGCAGTCGAACTGGACCTTCGACCAGGTCAGCGGCCAGTACTACTGGCACAGGTTCTTCAGCCACCAGCCTGACCTGAACTACGAGAACCCGAAGGTCCAGGACGCGATGATCGAGGTCCTCCGGTTCTGGCTCGACCTCGGCATCGACGGATTCCGGCTGGACGCGGTGCCCTACCTGTATGAGCGGGAGGGCACCAACTGCGAGAACCTGAAGGAGACGCACGAGTACCTGAGGCGGGTCAGGACCGAGATCGACCGCCTCTACCCCGACCGGGTGTTGCTCGCCGAGGCCAACCAGTGGCCAACCGACGTGGTCGAGTACTTCGGCGACCCGACCGTCGGCGGCGACGAATGCCACATGGCGTTCCACTTCCCGCTGATGCCCCGGATCTTCATGGCGGTCCGCCGGGAGCAGCGGTACCCGATCTCGGAGATCCTGGCGCAGACCCCGCAGATCCCTTCCGGCTGCCAGTGGGGCATCTTCCTGCGCAATCACGACGAGCTGACCCTTGAGATGGTCACCGACGACGAACGCGACTACATGTACTCCGAGTACGCCAAGGACCCGAGGATGAAAGCCAATATCGGGATCCGCCGCCGCCTCGCTCCGCTGCTCGACAATGACCGCAACCAGCTTGAGCTTTTCACCGCCCTGCTGCTCTCGCTTCCTGGCTCCCCGGTCATGTACTACGGCGACGAGATCGGCATGGGCGACAACATCTGGCTCGGCGACCGCGACGGTGTCCGCACTCCGATGCAATGGACCCCCGACCGTAACGGCGGCTTCTCGATCTGCGACCCCCAGCGCATTTACCTCCAGCCGAACACCGACCCGATCTACGGCTACCAGGCGCTCAACGTCGAGGCGGCCGAGCGCAACACCGGCTCCCTGCTGCACTGGACCAGGCGGATGATCGAGATCCGCAAGCGGCACCCCGTCTTCGGCCTTGGCAGCTACGCCGAGCTGACCAGCTCCAACCCGAGCGTGCTGGCTTTCGTCCGCGTGTACGACGAGACCAGGAGCACGAGCTCCCGGCAACCCGATCCTGTGCGTGAACAACCTCTCCAAGTTCCCGCAGCCAGTCGAGCTCGACCTCTCGCATACAACGGCTACACCCCGGTCGAGTGCATGGGCGGCGTGGCCTTCCCGCCGGTCGGCCAGCTCAGCTATCTGCTGACCCTGCCCGGACATGGCTTCTACTGGTTCATCCTCGAGCCGCCGTCCCAGCCGGGTAGGTAACGGCCGAAGGCGGCTCCTCCGGCCGGGATGCCTTATCCGGCTGCGGCGGGTACCTCAGCAGCTTCACGCTGATCATGGTGTCCGCGAGGCGCGTCGGGATCGGCGAGCCCATCGGGGCCGCGGTGGCCGATCTTTCTCGCAGCCATGGCCAGCGCGAGCCTTTCAAACAATTCGTATTCAGGCAGCTGCCAGCGCTCGATCGGGTTGAACACGGTAGGGGCGCAAGCCGGATGCCAGCTCAAGCCGGATCGTCGAGCTGGATAGCCCTGGTGTCGTTGCCCGCGATGTTCGCGAACCACACGTCCCAGCGGCCCGCCTGCGCCAGCAACTCAGCATGCCTCGGTAGTTCCTCGGGCGAACACAAATTCTCAAAGACCGACCGTAGCGAGTCGATCACCGCCAGGACAGCTCCAGACCGGTCAGGGGTCCGCAGGTGAACCGCGAGCAGCGGATCGCTGCCTATTTCGCCGAGTTCCGCTCTGGTCAGCGATTCGTCGACGTACTTGATCATGTTCCCGGTGCTCACAGATGCCGAGTCCGGCCGGTGCGGGTGCGGCCGCCCAGGCAACCTCAGTTCCTGGCTGTCGGCGGGAGTCGTCCCGGCTGGCTGCCGCCCGAGCAGCAGCAGGATCGCCTTGCCGTGCAGCACGGTAGCGGTCAGTCCGGCAAGCTCAAGTCTCGGATCGAGCGCGGACAGGACATGGTGGTGTATCCAAAGGTGCCAGTCGGAGCAGATCGCCAGCATCCGCCAGGATGGGTCATCGCCTGCCCCCCGCGGCCGGGAAGCGACCGGAGACCAGGTCAAGGTCGCTGGCGTGAATCAGGCGACCGGACTCCCAGTCCTCGTTCGCCGGCCCGGTGAACGTGGTGATTTCCTCGGCCATAGCGTTGAGGCAACGCACTCGTCCTTCAGGCGTTGACTGCACGGCGATCAGCGGTCGTTCGGCCGATCCGATCCCGGCGATCCCCGTACCAGGATTAGCTAGCTTATGGAGCGCGGTAAGCATTGCGGGCAACAGCCGCGCATCCCCTTCGCGCAGCACGACTTGTACCCTGGCCCACACCAGATCGCGTTTGCTGAGGAACGGGTCGGGAACGGGGAACTGCACTTCACGTACCGACATTTCCCGGCAGGTACCAAGGACCCTGGTTATCGGGTGGCTTCCGACCGCGATCAGCTCGGCGTCGTGATCGATGCCGAGGTAGATGCTGACAACATCGCCGACCTCCTCGACCGGCACAAGCTCGCTCGGATCGAGTTCGACATCGATGACCTTCCTCGTGCCTTCTGGCCAGCCCGCCTTCGGCCGGTCGCGGAAGACCGCGAAGGTCAGCGACTGCTGGCCGATGCTTGACCGCTGGAGCGCCAGTATCTGGGCAGGCGCCTCGAAGAGTGACCGGCCGGGACCGAGATAGCGCGGTTCTCGCAGGCTGCTGTCAAGCAGCGACTTCAGTTGCTGGTCATCACCGGCCTGCCAGGCGAAATAGCCAAAGGCCGGACGGCCGACCCTGAGCGCTCCGGCGGTGACGTTACGCAGCCAGCGGCTATGCAGCACCTTGTGGTAGGAGTAGTCCAGGCGACTCTGACCTCGCCGGCAGCCGGAGCCCGCCGAAGTGCCGCCCGAAGGCCCAGCCGGGCATCATGAACCGCTCGTTCTCGCACGAACCTCAGAGCGATGAGAAGCCCTTGCAGCAGCATCTGGAACGCGATGCAGCCGATGGTCCAGTGAACCGACCAGGAGTGCGCCTGACCGAAGCCGAGCGCGACGGCGAGCGTGAGGGTGGGCAGGATCACGGCGGTCGCGGGCAGGACACTGGCCCTGCTCAGCAAGCCGGGCAGAGTCGATGAGTCAGGCCGGGTGATCCGCCCGGCCTGGACCACGGAGAACAAGGTCAGCACGAACGTGATGACATCGATCTCCACCTTGCTGTGGGTCATCCCGAGCGCGGGCAAGGTAAAGAACGCCAGCACGAGGCCCATCAAGATGGCGTTCATCCATCCGGAGAACCTGGCGATGAGGATGTCGCCGACATCGGCCGCCGTGACGTGCACCTGAAGCCTGGCCGTGACGGGCGAGGCGCGCTCGGTGATGTCGTCAACGATGTGCGCCCGGCCTACGATGACGTCCGGGCTGATCGAGTCGACCAGGGTCATGCGCTCCCAGGCAAGATCGTCAAGTCCCGACCGCGCTGTCGCGACCTTGGTCTCGGCGCCAACCGCACCGTACGCGGACCGCCCGTGAGCGAGATCGGACAACTCTTGCCTGACCGAATTCAGCCAGTGCTCGACGGTCTCGGCGCCGGCGACCGCCCTGGTACTCCAGCGCACGTTGCTATCGCGAAGCGCCTTCAGGCTGGCGTCCGCCTTGGTCTCGGCCAGCTCGGCGATGCTCTGCCAGATAGCGGCCGAAGTTCCTTCGCGGCGCACCTTGGGGTCGTTCAGCGCCGCGAGCATGTCGCTCAGCTCCGATGCCGCCAGCGGGCGGCCAGTTTCGATCCTGAGGACGGCGCCGCCGTCCGTGCGTCTCGACGCGGCGATGACTCCGGGCGGCAAATTCAGCTGTACCTTGCGCTCGGCGTCCGCCGACGGCAGCAGCAGGGCGATATTCAGCTGCGCCGTTGCCGTTATCAGGCTCCACACCCACGCCCAGGGCGGGTAGAACCGGCGACGGCGCAATACCCGGTTAGGCGCGGCAATTGTCAGCACGGTCAGGGTCTGAGCGTGATCGACCGCGGCGATGATGACCGCGGTGACCGCGAAGGCACGGAACAGATCGATAGCACGAACCGCGAGGTTGCCAAGCTGCCGCTTGAAATCGGGCAAAGCCACGGCCTCAGAATGAGGAGAGCTGACGCGGGCCAGGTCCCTGACCCCGTCGTAGTACGGCTTGAGCACAGCCTGCAGGTGCATTCTGGCCCGGTCAAGGCGGTCAGCGGACGCCGGAAGCGGCACTGAAGGCAACGGTATTTCCACTTCGAGGTCGCTTGGGGCATCGTCAGGAACCCTGTGACCGAGCAGCCGGTAGAGCGCGGCCGAGAAAACGTACCGATCCTCCGTCGTGGAACGGAGTACCGGCTGATCTTCTCGATCTGACGATCTCGCGTCCGCGATGGTCAGGATGATATCGGCGAGTGCCGCCCGAGGCGGCGATGGACATCGGCCCCTGGCAACGTGGCAAGCTGCGTTCCGTCGGCGGCGGTGACCTTCAGCGTTGCCAGCGGGTCAGGCTCGAGAGTGGTCCGCAGCGGCGGCAGCAGTAACAACGGCAGCCATAGCGAGCCCTCCCGTTGATCGCGGAAGGCCTCGTGGGTAATGCGGTCAAGATCTACTTCGACCTTGATTGTCGTCTGGACCGAGTCGGAACGCTCGATGTCAAGAAGCTCCGTGCTCGCCCGTATCCAGTCGTTATTGGCGATCAGGAAAAGCAGTTCGCGGCCAAGGGCAGCGTCATGCTCGAAGTTGGCTTCCTGCCAGTGCAGTTCGTTAAGCGTGACCTGGCGAACGAGAGAGATGAGCTCAGCGCTGTACCGCAGGCGCGGCTGCCATTCGTCCTTAATTTCTGATTTGGCGGCCTGCGAAGATCTCGCTCCGAGCATTTGCCACCCCCTCATCCGGCCCGACCTAATGTCCAAGAATGGTAACGCCGAATTGCGCGCCCTGCGTGAGCCAGCGCTCGCTCACCGTAGCCCGGCCACCCCAGGCAACCGGGTTCGCACTCGGGATGCTTGACTCGTGCGATGGGGAATGGTTCGCTCGCAGAACTGCTGGCCGCCTGGCTGCCGACGAGGCGCTGGTTCGCCGGCAGCGGTGCGACCGTGCGCGAGGTTGCGATCAGGTCGGATGTGCTGCTCGCCGACGGCGACCCGCAGTTGCGGCACCTGCTCCTCGATGCCACCGTCGGCAGGCAGACCGTCCGCTATCAGGTGCTGCTCGGCCTGACCGCCAACCTGCGCGAAGAGCTCGACGACGCCAGGATCGGCACTTGCCGAAGACGGCCTCGTCGCCTACGACGGGGCGATCGACCCAGAACTTGCCCTTGTCCTGCTGGGCGGTATCGCCGAGCGACGCACAGCCGGGCCGGTCAGGTTCGCCAGCGAGCCAGGAACAGTGATCAACACCGAGGTCACCGCCAGAACGCTGCCGCCGTTGCAGAGCAACACCGCGGTCGTGTTCGGCACCGAGGCGATCATGAAGGTACTGAGGCGGCCGTTCGATGGCCACCACCCTGACCTCGAGATCCCAGCCGAACTGGCCAGGGCCGGGTCGCGCCTGGTAGCCGCCCCGCTCGGCTGGATCGAATCAGACGACACGATCCTGGCGATCTTGTCGCAGTTTTACCCGCAGGCGACCGATGCCTGGAAACTGGCGATCTTCAGCCTGCACCAGCCCGAACCCGACTTCTCCGAGCAGGCCCGGACGCTCGGCGAAGCTACGGCCAGGCTGCACGCCGAACTCGCCGACGCGTTCGGCGCGAGCACGCTCTCCGAGGCCGGTCGCGACGAGCTGACCGCGAACCTCGCCGGGAGTTCAGCGCCGCCGCCGAGGTCGTCCCCGACCTCGCCAGCTACCGCGACGCCGTCCTGGCTAGTTACGCGGCGCTTGACCAGTTCGCCGGGCCGATTCCAATTCAGCGCATCCACGGGGATTATCACCTTGAGCAGATACTCGGCACTGGAGGCGGCTGGGTGATACTCGACTTCGAAGGCGAGCCATCGGTGCCGCTAGCGAGAAGGCGTGCGTTCGCCCCGCCGCTGCGCGACGTCGCCGGCATGCTGCGCTCGTTTGACTACGCCGCCAGGCATCAGGTGCTTGAGCACCCAGGCGACGAGCGGCTGCAGTCGATCGCGCCCGGCTGGGTTACCGGTGCCAGGATGCGTTCCTGACGGGGTACGGGGAAGCAGGGGGAGAAGACCCGCGGCAGGACGCGCCTTGCTGCGAGCGCTGACGCTGCAAAAAGCGGTATATGAGGCGGTCTACGAGGCCAGGCACCGGCCGAGTTGGCTGCGTATCCCACTGCACGCGATCGCTGAGGCCGTAGATGGAGGCGACATGAAGGCGACAGGTAATGCCGACCCGGTCAGCTTCGACGAGATCAACGCGATCCTCGCCGGGCACCACCACGACCCGCACGCGGTGCTCGGCGCGCACCCAGGACCAGAAGGCACCATCGTCAGGGCGCTGCGCCCGCTGGCCTGGTCGGTCAGGTGGTGCTGCCCGACGGCACCAGGTACCCGATGCGGCACCTGCACGAGGGCGTGTTCTCCGCGCTGGTCCCCGCCGATCCCGTCACCGAGTACCGGCTCGCGGTCAGCTACACCGCCGAGGGACCAGAGGTCATCGCCGACGATCCCGTACCGGCACCTGCCCACGCTCGGCGACATGGACCTGCACCTGATCGCCGAGGGCCGGCACGAGGAACTGTGGCGCGCGCTCGGCGCGAAGGTCAGCCCGGACCGGCACCGGCACCTCGTTCGCGGTCTGGGCGCCGAACGCCCGCGGCGTCCGCCTGATCGGCGACTTCAACCACTGGGACGGCCGCGGTCACCCGATGCGCTCGCTCGGCTCTTCCGGGGTCTGGGAGCTGCTCATGCCCGGCCTGGGCAGCGGCGCCGTCTACAAGTACGACATCTGCGGCCCCGACGGCACCTGGCACCGCAAGGCCGACCCGATGGCCGACCCTACGCGGAGGCCCCGCCCGCTACCGCTTCTGTGGTCTACCAGTCCAGCTATCGAGTGGGCCGACAAGGATTGGATGGCCCATCGGCCGGGGCGGGACCCGCTGGCCGCCAGCCCATGAGCGTTACGAAGTACACCTCGGCTCGTGGCGGCCTGGCCTGTCTTACCGTGAGCTGGCCGATGAGCTTGTTCGCTACGTAGCCGATCGCGGTTTCACGCACGTCGAGTTCATGCCGGTGGCCGAGCACCCGTTCGGCGGATCCTGGGGCTACCAGGTCACCTCCTATTACGCGCCGTCGGCCCGATTCGGCGACCCCGACGACTTCCGGTACCTGGTCGACCGGCTGCATCAGGCCGGGATCGGGGTCTTCGTCGACTGGGTGCCCGCGCACTTCCCGAAGGACTCCTGGGCGCTGGCCAGGTTCGACGGCACCCAGCTCTACGAGCATCCTGATCCGCGCCGGGGCGAGCACCCCGACTGGGGCACGCTGATCTTCGACTACGGCCGCCGGGAGGTGCGGAACTTCCTGGTCGCCAACGCGGTGTACTGGCTGGAGGAATTCCACATCGACGGGCTCCGGGTGGACGCCGTCGCCTCGATGCTGTACCTGGATTACTCGCGCCAGCCTGGCCAGTGGACCCCGAACGTGCTCGGCGGGCGGGAGAACCTGGACGCGGTCTCGTTCCTCCAGGAAGTCAACGCGACCTGCTACAAGCGCGTCGGCGGGATCGTGATGATCGCCGAGGAGTCGACGGCCTGGCCGGGCGTGACCAGGCCGGTGCACCTCGGGCGGGCTCGGATTCGGGCTGAAGTGGAACCTGGGCTGGATGCACGACACGCTCTCTTACCTGGGGCACGACCCGCTGTTCCGCCGCTACCACCACAACGAGCTGACGTTCTCGATGATCTACGCCTACACGCGAGAACTTCGTGCTGCCGCTGTCGCACGACGAGGTCGTGCACGGCAAAGGCTCCCTGCTCGGCAAGATTCCTGGTGATGATTGGAAGAAATTCGCGACTCTGCGCGCGCTGTACGGATACATGTGGGCGCATCCCGGCAAGCAGTTGCTGTTCATGGGCTCTGAGTTCGGGCAGCGCGGCGAGTGGTCGCAGGAGCAGGGCCTGGACTGGGCGGCGCTGCTCGGCGAGGACCACGTGGGCCTGCGGCACCTGGTCGACGACCTGAACGCCGTCTACCGCGCCCATCCGGCGCTGTGGCAGGACGACTTCGAGCCGGCCGGGTTCAGCTGGATCGACGCTAACGACGCGTTCGGCAACGTGATCTCGTTCCTGCGGTTCGCCGAGGGGTCGCCCCCGCTGGCCTGCATCGTGAACTTCTCCGGCGAGCCGCACCACGACTACCGGGTCGGGCTGCCTCAAAGCGGCCGGTGGCTGGAGGTCATCAACACCGACGTGACCGACTACGGCGGCAGCGGGGTCGGTAACTACGGCTCCGTGGAGGCGACCGGCGTGCCGTGGCACGGGCGCCCGGCATCGGCGGTGCTGACTATCCCGCCGCTGGCGACCCTCTGGCTGGCGCACGAAGAAGCTCCGCCGGAAGAGCCCGCGCCGGCGCCAGTGGCCGATACTCAACTTGTCGATGAGATCAGGCTTCTGGAGGCGCCAGATGGACGAGGGACTTGACGCGGCGACGCCCGAGGACGAGCAGGACGGCACTGACGGCCCGATGTCGCTAACCGGGCTCGCCGACGACAAGCCAACGAATATGTTCGACAAGATCCTGGGCTGGATTCCGAGGATACTTTCCAGCAAGCCGCACGTCGTGCTGCTCATCGCGCTCGGCGTTTACCTGGTTGTGCTGCCCTTGTTCGGCTTGGCGGTCAGCCCGAAGTCCGAGCTGATCGGCGGCAACTACACCAACGTCACCTCAGACATCGGCGCCTGCATCGCCGCCGGCGGCACCCTCCACCTGATCAACCAGGGCCGCAGGCGCGCCAAGCTAGAGCAGGAGCACCTGAGGTTGCTGCAAGAAATCCACGGCCTCCTGCACCACGTCCACTCAGACGCCGCGACCGAACTAGGCCGAGTCCTCCCGATGATGCCAAAGCAGCCCATGCAACCGCCCACATCACCGCCACCCCCGGCGCTACCACCGCGACCAGCCCGACCCTAACCAAACCTGACCCGCACTCCCCCCCGACTCCAACCCGACCCGACCCAGCCCCGGTTTCTGAGTCCACGCCTCCGGCTTCCGGCAAACCAGGCAATTCGCCGTCGGCTTCGAACTGCAACAGCATCGGTGGGACATCGTTGCTGTTCAGGCGGGGCGACCAACCGCAACGGTGGCCCATGGATGTTGTTGCCGCAACAACGCTGGCCCATCGTTGCTGTTGCCCGCCCCGCCTGAACAGCATCTATGCGACATCGTTGCGGCAGCTAAGCCGAAATGGCCCGATTAGCTGATGCCGTCGGCCAGTTCGCGGCCGCCCCTGGCGGCTCGCGGGGCACTATGGGGGTTTTGTCCGCACAGCGGAGCCGCGACGTATCAGAGCAGGTCGAGCAGCCACCGAGGGCCGGTAACCGACGCGCCGGCCGGCCTCGCACCTGGACCGCAGCTCCCGGTCGGCGGTCACGACCAGCCGCTGCCCGATCGTCTCGGCCGCCAGCCTAGCGATCTCGTCGTCCCCTGACCCGGCGGCCCTGACCACTCGCAGCCTAGGCTCGGCAGGCTCTGGGTCAGACGCGGCCTTGGAGCCCCCTCGAGCACGAGGACGAACTGCGGAAACCACCGTTCGATCGCCGGAACGGGCACCGATTCCGGCAAGCTCGTCACCCCGCGTCCCGCCAGCCCCGCGATCTGACCGGCCAGCCGCCCGGCCGCGCCAGCCCGGTCCTTCCACCACCCGTCCGGCCTGGACCCCATCACGTTGGCCACATCAACGATCACCGTCAGCGGCATGAGCACCGCCCGCAACGAGAGCCACTGCTCCGCGAAGCCTGGATGCAGCCTGAGCGAGGCCACGTCGTCCACCGGCACCCAGGCGACCTGCTTGGTCTCCTCGCTGACCGCGAAGGCCGTGACCGGCTCGGGGCGTTGGCGAGCACGGTTCGGTACGTCCAGCCGCCATGATCATCGGTGAGGACCCCGTGGACGGTGACTGTCGCCGGATCAAGCGCACACTCCTCCTCAGCTTCGCGCAACGCCGCGTGCCACTCGGTCTCGTGGCTGTCCCGCGCGCCGCCCGGAGGCCCCCAGGTACCCCCGTGACTGCCCCACCAACTGCGCTGCTGCAGCAGCACCCGAGGCCGGCCAGCCTGATCAGGCGCGGCTACAAGCAACCCGGCCGCGCCATGCCGACCCCAATGCCGATGGCCGCGGCCGCACCTGGCCCACCCGTTCCCATCGTGCACCGTCATCCCAGCCGACGATAGACCCAAAACCGCCCCGCCCGCGTCGCCGCCGAGGACGCCGGCCCGGCCGGTGCCGACCCCCACCACGCGGGGCGAGCGTCGGCGGGGCGTGGTTAGGTTGGCTGTATGGCTGGCACCGGCATTCCTCACTCCCTTATCAAGCTTTCCAGGCAGCGGACGGCACCGCTGATACTTGAGCTTGACCTGACCGACGGGCTCATGGAGACCCGGCCTTCCGATCCGCTGGCGGCGCTGACAACGCGACGGCAGCCGACGATCACCGATGTGATCTCGGGCTTCGGCTGGCCGGAGATGACGACCGGGTGAAGGCGCTGGTAGTCAAGCTGGGCGGGCGGGCGCTCGGGCTTGGCCTGGTCCAGGAGCTCAGCGAGGCGATCAGCCGGTTCCGCGCCACCGGGAAGCCGACGTACGCCTGGGCGGAGACGTTCGGCGAGTTCTCCGCCGGGAACCTGCCCTATTACCTCGCTACCGCGTTCGAGACGATCTACCTCCAGCCCTCGGGCGACCTGGGCCTGACCGGCCTCGCGGTCGAGCGGGTCTTCCTGCGCGGCACGCTCGACAAGCTCGGCGTCGGCTTCGAGGTCGGCGCCAGGCACGAGTTCAAGAGCGCCGCCGAGCAGCTCACCGAGCACGAGTTCTCCGCCCCGGCGCGAGAAGCCACGAAGCGGATGGCCGAGTCGGTCACCGAGCAGCTCACGGCCGCGATCGCCGAACGCGCGAAGCTCAGCCCGGAAGAAGCTGGCGACCGGCTCAATAACGGGCCTTACCTGGCTGGCGAGGCGCTGGCGGCCGGGCTGGTCGACGCGCTCGGGTACAGGGACGAGGTCTACGCCGCGGTTCGCAGGCGGGTGCAGGGCGACCGAGGAAACCGTGCTGCTCTACCTGGCGAGGTACCAGCGCTACCGCGAGCTGGCGAACCGGCTCAGGGAGGTGTCCGCGCGGGGTGCAAGGCCCCAGGCGGCCGTGGCGCTCATCCAGGCCAACGGCACGATCAGGCTGGGCAGAAACGGCCGGGGCAGTCCGCTAGGCGGCGGCACGATGATGGGCTCGGACAGCGTCAGCGCGATGCTGCGCACCGCCGCCGCTGATCAGAACATCAAGGCGGTCGTGCTGCGGGTCAACAGCCCTGGCGGCTCTTACGTGGCGTCCGACTCGATCTGGCGTGAGGTGGTCAGGACAAGAAACGCGGGCAAGCCGGTCGTCGTGTCGATGAGCGACGTGGCTGCCTCTGGCGGGTATTTCATCGCGATGGCCGCCGACGCTATTGTCGCCCAGCCGGGGACCATCACCGGATCGATCGGCGTGCTCACCGCGAAGCCGGTGCTGCGCGAGGCCTTCGGCAAGGCCGGCATCTCGACTGACTCGGTCGTGCTCGGCAAGCACGCCGGGATGTTCTCGACCTCGCACCCGTTCACGAGCGAGGAATGGCAGATCGTTGATGCCTGGCTTGACCACATCTACGCCGACTTCACCGGCAAGGTCGCCGCCGGACGCGGCCTGACGGCCGAGCGCGTGCACGAGATCGCGAGGGGCCGGGTCTGGACCGGCGCCGATGCGGTTGGCCTTGGGCTTGTCGATGAGCTTGGCGGCCTGGAGAAGGCGACCGCGATCGCGAGGCGCCGGGCTGGGCTGCCGGCGACCGCTCCGCTGGTGCGCTACCCGAGGCTCGGCCCGCTCGACCGGATCAGGCCCGCTAGCAACAGCGAGGACCGCCGCGCCACCGTCGGCGCGAGCCAAGGCCCGCCACTGACGGGACTGCCCGGGCTGACCGGCCTTGCCGCAATGGCGGCCATCGCGGGTCTCGGCGGCCAGCTTGCCGGCGACGCTGCCGGAGCGGCCGGGGCGACGGGGGCCGGCGGCGGCCCTGGCGGCTGGGCTGCTGGGCGAGGCGGCCGAAAGCTGGGGTCCCGTATGGCAGGCAGCGGTCAGCTGCGGACTTCCCGCCGCAGGCCCGTTGCTGCTTCCTGGCCGCTGGACCTTCGAGTGATGACCGCCAATTTCCCCGGCGACTCGCCCGCCGGGTACGAGGCGGCCCTGGGCTTGATAGCCAGCGGTGTCACCCTCGTGACCATTGCCGATGACCGTGATGACGTCGGCGTGACGGTGAGCGCGTTCTGCCCGGTGTCCATCCGTCCGCCGCTGATCCTCGTGTCGCTGATCGGCGACTCTTACCCGGCCGAACTGCTTCGCCAGGCTTGACCGGTTCGCGGTCACCGCTGCTCGGATCCGGCCAGCGCAAGCTGGCCGGACGGTTCGCCCTGAGCGGCCGGCCTGGAGCCAGGATTCTGATGGACGACGTTCCTCATCACCGTGGTCAGCTGTCTGGCGCGCTGATCCCGGATGACGGCCTGGCGGCGTTCGAATGTGAGGTCTCCGCGCGAGCGCCGGCGGGCGATCACCTGCTGGTGATCGCCCGCGTGCTCTTGGTCGGATCCGTCAAAGAATCAGGCGAGCCCTTGATCAGATTCGCTGGCCGGTACCCGGCGCTCGCCCGGGTCTGAGGTGCTGAGGCTCCGGCCGTTGCGGCCAGCTGACGAGGCCGCCTTCCGTGCCGGGCATGCGGCGATGGCCGAGGAGGGGCACATCTTCGGCCTCGGGTTCTCGCCGGGCATGGCCTTCGACCTGTACCTGAAGGCGCGCGAGGAGCAGCGGACCGGGCGGGCGCTGCGCGGGCGGTTCGTGCCGAACACGTTCCTGGTCGCAGACGCGGACGGGGAGATCGTCGGGAGGGTCTCGATCAGGCACGAACTGAACGTCTACCTGGCCCGCGAAGGCGGCCACATCGGCTACTGCGTGCTGCCGGCTTCCGCCGGCGCGGCTACGCCACCGAGATACTGCGCCAGGCGCTGATCGTCGCCCGGGCGAGCGGCATTGACCGGGTACTCGTGACCTGCGAGAACAACAACGTCGCCTCGATCAAGGTGATCGAGGCCTGCGGCGGCAAGCTCGACTCGATCATCGAACTCGATTCCATGCCCGAAGGAGTGCGCCGCTACTGGATCGACTAGCCCAGCTCGGCCCGGAGCGCTCGGAACACGGCGGCTCGCTCGGGGCCAGGAAGCTTGTCTATGTAGAGCTCGCCGCGCAGGTGATCGGTCTCGTGCTGCAGGCACCTGGCTAGTTCGCCCTTCCCGGCGACCGTCACCGGCTGCCCTTCCAGGTCGACGCCGGTCACCAGAGCGTAGGCGGCGCGATGCCTGTCCGCGCTGACGCCTGGCACCGACAAGCACCCTTCCAGGCCGTCCTGGTCGCCGTCGGTCTCGGCGAGCACTGGGTTGATCACGTAACCGAAAGCGTCATCGACGTTGTAGGAAAAGACCGCGAGGCTCGTGCCGATCTGATTCGCGGCCAATCCAGCCCGGCCTGGCTCCCTGACCGTGTCGAGCAGATCTTCGACTAGCCGGGCAAGGGCGTCGTCGAACCTGATCACCTGGTCACATGGCGTGCGCAGGACCGGGTCGCCGAGGTAGCGCAGGGGCCGCACGCTCATCTCGACGCCGCCAGCTTCCCGACCCGGTCGAGCACAAGATTGTGCCAGGCAAGCTCAGCCTCGACGCGCAATCTGGTGTGCTCGGCGACGAGTTCACCGGCGACGGTTCGTTCCGGCCAGGCCCGGTCCGCTTGATGATCAAACTGGGCGGCCTGCGCCGTGAGCGCCTTGATCCGGTCTTCGACGTAGCCGCGCAGGGTGTCCTCGTCCAGGTCGTCGCTCATGGCCAGGGCCAGGTCGACTGGATCGGGCCGAAGGCCAACGTCAGTGAGAGCCTCGCCGCGCAGCGCCTTGAGCTCGCGAAGCCCCTCGCCAGTGATCGCGTAAACGGTGCGAGCAGGCAGGTTACCCGACTGCTCGGTACGCAGCGGCTCGATCAGCCCCTCGGCGGCCAGCCGATGCAGCGCGCTGTACAGCGAGCCAGGCCGCACGTCCGACCACAAGTCAGCCCGGTCAATCCTGGCGTTCCTCCGCAACTGATGCCCATACATCGGCCCGTGCCTCGCCAGCGCCCCGAGCACGAACAACCTGGTCGGATTCATACTCTAAGTAAAACACGACTACTCAAATTTGACTAGTCGAGCCAAGCCCACACTCGAACCCCGCCACAAACTAACTCACCGCCGCTCCCGGGCAGCACCCCGCGACAACAGCCACCCTCACCCGGTCGAACCCGGCAATCAGCACATATTGCCTTCGCCTGCCGCATCGTTGGCCCGCCGTTGCTGCTGCCAGGTCAGCACCAGCGACAACGGTGGGCCATCGATGCTGCGCCAACGACATCGATGGCCCGGCGTTGCTTTGGCCGGCGGAGGCTAACGACAGCGGTGGGCCATCGATGCGGTCCGAGCTGACGATCCGTCCCTAAAGTCCGGTTTGACAGAGTAGGCAGAGCCCGGTCCGCGAGGGGGGGGGGGGGGCGGGCCTGCGCCCGAGACCGTACCGCCGCCCGTACCCGCCGCCCGCCGCCACCCGCGGACCCCTAGTCGCAGCGATTTGTGCTAGTTCGGGCTGTATGGGGAGGATCGGAGGTCGGGGGCGGGGGTTGAGCCGAGGGAACGGAGGATCGCGGTCTCCTTGGCCAGCAGGGTACGTTCGGCCGTCAGGCGGCTGAGCGCGTCGGGCTTGGCCAGCAACTCCTGCCGTTGCGGTAGTTCGATGATGACCGAGGCGGCAACCAGGTAGGAAAGCAGGATCGGCTCATCTGGCAACTCGGGCACGCTGATCGTGGCCGATCCCCGGCTGGCGAGCATGTCGAGATAGCCACGGAACCCGCGCTGTACGGCCGCCGTCACGATCGGCGTCTCGATCTCGTCCCCGACCGGCTCGTCGAGCAGTTCGACCTCGCCGCGAAGGTACAGCTTGGAATCGTCGAGCGAACACAACCTGAAGCGGTCCGTGCCGACGGTGACGATCTCGTACCGGCCGTCGTCAAGTTCCTCGACCTCGCGCAGCATGGCCAGGCACCCGATCTCGTAGAGCGACGACACACCGGTCACGCCGGTCTCGCGGCCCTCCCTGATCGCGATTACCCCGAATCGGCGCGGCTGAGGACTTTCCTGCAGATCGCGAATCAATTGCCGGTACCGCTCCTCGAAAATATTGAGCGGCAGCACCAGGCCCGGATACAGGACCGTGCCCAGCGGAAACAGCGGCAGCATTTCCGTCATGCCGCGACCCTATTGCGCATGGTGCCGCACGGCTAGCCGGACTACTGGCGACGATCAACCACGAGCCGCCCGGCCTGCCAGACGGCGGCGAGCTGCGGCACGCCAGGACGGTAAGCGAGATAAGCGTGCGACGGCGCATCCAGCATGATCACGTCGGCCCGCGCCCCCACTCCCAGGTGCCCGATGTCATCGCGGCGCAGCGCCTTCGCTCCGCCCGCGGTCGCCGCCCAGACGGCTTCGGCCGTGGTCAGGTGCATGTCCCTGACCGCCAGCGCGATGCAGAACGGCATGCTTGAGGTAAAGCAGGAGCCGGGGTTGCAGTCGGTCGCGATCGCAACCGTGACTCCGGCGTCGAGCAGTCGCCGGGCGTCGGGGTAGGGCTGCCTGGTGGAGAACTCCACTCCTGGCAGCAGCGTGGCCACGGTCCGCGAGGAGGCGAGCGCCGCGACGTCGGCGTCGGACAGGAAGGTGCAATGGTCAGCCGAGGCGGCGTCGGCCTCGACCGCCACCTGGACACCTGGTCCGTAGCCGAGCTGATTCGCATGGATTCGGGGCTGAAGCCCGGCGACCCGCCCGGCCGCGAGCACTGCTCGCGCCTCATCGGCACTGAACGCCCCCTCCTCGCAGAACACGTCGACCCACCTAGCATGCGGAGCGCAAGCCTCAAGCATCGGCCCGCACACGAGATCGACATAACGCCCGGCGTCGCCATGGAACTCCGGCGGCACCACGTGGGCGCCGAGGTAGGTGACCTCCTGGGTCAACTCGGCCGCGATCGCAAGGCTGCGAGCCTCGTCAGCGACGGTCAACCCGTAACCAGACTTGCATTCAAATGTCGTGATCCCCTGACCCAGCATCTCGGCCGCGAGGCGACGCAAGTTGGCCCGGAGCTCGGTATCGTTAGCCGCCCGAGTCGCGGCGACCGTGCTCCGTATCCCGCCGGCGCTGTACGGCAGGCCAGCCATCCTCGCCGCGAACTCAGCTCCCCTTTCCCCCGCGAACACCAGATGCGCATGCGAGTCGACGAATCCAGGCAGCACCGCCCGCCCGGCCGCGTCAACGACCTCATCGGCGGCGGGCGCGCCCGTCGCAGACCCGGCCCAGGCGACCGCCCCGCCGTCGAGCACCAAGCGCCGCCGAGCGCTCAGGCACGGGTTCAGCCGCGTTGGTAATCAGTTCGCCAATGTTGGTGATCAAGGTACTCACGAGCGCATCCTGCCAAGGAGAGAAGAAAAAGGGCAATGAGCCAGCTCAATCCGAAGCGGCGACCGCGCGGACAGCGGCCGCGAGCGCGTCAGGCACATCGGGAATCAGGACGTGGCGTCCGTCGACGACGACATCCCGCCCCCCGATGACCACGTTCCGGACATCGGCCGCGGTCGCGGCGAAGATAGCGGCCTCGAGCACCCCGAGATCAGGCCCGCCGTCAAGAGCGCCTGAAGCCGGCGAAGGCCCAGCCGGAATCCCGGCCAGCCGCACGGAAGAAAGCGACACCGTCACCAGATCAGCCAGCGACCCAGGAGCGATCTCCCCGGCATCAGGCCAGCCAAGGCTCGCGTGCCCATCCCACGTCATCGCGCAGCCGAGTGCCTCGGGGCCGAAGGTGCCCCGCTGGTGGCTGGCCAGCCGCTGGTACTCCTCGATCCGCCTGGTCTCCTCGAACAGGTCAATGACGGTCTGGCTGTCGCTGCCCACGGTCAGCCGGCATCCGGCCTCGGCCAGCGCCGAGAACGGCCCGATCCCGTCCGCGAGAGCAGCCTCCGTCGTCGGGCAGGCACAGGCGAACACCTCGCTTCCGCCAAGCAGCCGGACGTCAGCCACGGTCGGATGCGTCGCGTGGACCACCGTGGTGCGCGGCCCGAGTACCCCGGCGTTGTAGAGCACGGCCGCGGGTGTGCACCGGTAGGCGGCCAGGCAGGCCTCGTTCTCGGCGACCTGCTCAGACACGTGAACGTGCAAAGGCGCCCCGGTCCGCCGAGCCCAGGCCACCACCGGCGGCATCTGCTCAGGCGGCACGGCCCGCACTGAGTGAATGGCCGCGCCTGCCCGCGCCGATGAACCAAGCATCCCGCGCTCATCCACGCCGAGCTGATCGACCCGCCTGGCCCAGCCGACCGCGGTCCCGTCGCCGAACCGCAACTGTGGCCCTTCGAGTGGCAGGCTGCCTCCGGCCGGCCCGAGCCCGCCGGACAGGTAACAGGTGTCAAGCAACGTGATCCGCAGGCCCGCCTCGGACGCCGCCTGAACCAGTGCCCGCCCCATAACATTCGGGTCGGAATAGGGCGCCCCGCCCGGCCCGTGATGCAGGTAGTGGAACTCCCCCACGCACCCGATCCCCGCCAGCGCCATCTCCGCGTACACGGCGCGGGCAAGTGCCAGGTAGCTGTCGGGGTCGAGCTTGGCCGCGACCTGGTACATCTGTTCCCGCCAGGTCCAGAACGACCCCCGGCCACCCTGAGACGGCAAGAATCGCAACGCGCGATGGAACGCGTGCGAGTGCGCGTTGGCCAGCGAAGGCAACGTCAGCCCGGCCAGCCTCGTGGCCGACGCCGGGGCCGGCTGGCACCGGGGGGTGATCGTCGTGAACCGGTCCCCGGCCGCCTCGATCAGCACGTCAGGCAGTACCCCGACTCCAGGCAGCCAGGCCAGCTCGGCGTGCCAGGCACGGCTCTGCCCCGGCATCATCCGGCCAGTTCCGCGAGCACCGCCGTCAGCGCCTCGACTCCAGCCTCGCAATCCTCAGGCGAGGCGTACTCGGCCGGCGAATGCGACACCCCGGAAGGGTTTCGCACGAAAAGCATCGCCGTGGGAAGCACCGCCGCCAGCACGCCCGCATCGTGCCCGGCCCCGGTCGGCAGCACCGGAGCGGCTATTCCCCGCCGGGCCAGCGCCGTCACCAGCCGCTCTCGAAGATCAAGATCGAATTCGACCAAAGGGCTCAGAGACTCGACCTCGGCAGCGACAGTAACTCCTTGCCGAACCCCAGCCGCCCTGGCTGTCTCCATTACCTGATCGGTCAGCCTGGTCAGGGCCGCATCGTCAGGTGCCCGCGCGTCGAGCCAGGCGTGCACGGCCGAGTTGATGCCGTTGGTGCCGCCGGGTACGCCCGCGACCCGGCTGATCGTCGCGCGGGCGCCGGCGTCCTGCGCGGCCTGCCTGGCCGCCAGCACGGTCTCGGCCAGCGGAAGCATCGGGTCCCGCCGGTCGGCCAGCCTCGTCGTCCCCGCGTGATCGGCCCGGCCCTCGAAGTCGATCCGCCACCTCCCGTGCGGCCAGATCGACTCGCCAACCCCGACCGCCGCCCCGAGGGCACCGAGCGCGGTGCCTTGCTCGACATGCAGCTCAACGAAGGCTGACACTCGTTCAGGTAGCTCACCGTCGGCCCCGAGCCGCTCAGGATCAAGCCCGGCGGCGGCCATCGCCTCAGCCAGCGTCACGGCCGCGGCGTCGGTCAGGCCGCGGGCAACCTCTGGGGCGAGCACCCCGGTCGACAGCTTGCTCCCCAGGCAGGCCCGCCCGAACCGCGCCCCCTCCTCCTCAGCGAAAGCGACGACCGCGATCGGCCTGGCCGGCTCGAAGCCGCTTGCCAGGAGCCGGTCAATGGCCAGGAAAGCGGACACGACCCCGAGCGGCCCGTCGAACGCCCCGCCCTCTGGCACGGAGTCGAGATGACTGCCGACTGCGATCGCGCGGCCCGCACCGGCGTCCCACCACGCCCAGAGATTCCCGTTCTGGTCAGACTCCGTCCTGAGGTTTCTTTGCAGAGCGGTATTCACGAACCAGTCGCGGCAGGCCGAATCGGCTTCGGTCAACAGGTAACGCCGGTAGCCGCCAGTCTCCTGGTCCCGCCCCAACGGCAGCAACGACTGCCACAGCGGGTTGTGCCAGGCCGGAGGGTTGCTCACTCTGCCTGCTCGCGGGGGGACGACCCCCCGCACCCCCCGCGCCTTCGGCAATTCAACCAACGGGCTGCTCGCGCATGGGCACGCGGACCCCGCGCTGCTCAGCGATTTCCTCGGCCCGGTCGTAGCCGGCGTCCACGTGCCTGATCACGCCCATGCCGGGATCGTTGGTGAGCACCCGTTCGAGCTTGGCGGCGGCCAGTTCGGTGCCGTCGGCCACGCAGACCTGCCCGGCGTGGATCGACCGGCCGATGCCGACGCCCCCGCCGTGGTGAATCGACACCCAGCTCGCGCCGGACGCGGTATTGACCAGGGCGTTGAGCAGAGGCCAGTCGGCGATCGCGTCAGACCCGTCGGCCATGGCTTCGGTCTCACGGTAAGGCGAGGCGACCGAGCCGCAGTCCAGGTGATCACGGCCGAGCACGATCGGGGCGCTGAGCTCGCCTTTGCTCACCAGCTCGTTGAACCGCAGCCCGGCCTTGTCGCGCTCGCCGTAGCCGAGCCAGCAGATCCGGGCGGGCAGGCCCTGGAAGTGCACCTTCTCCCCGGCCATCTTGATCCAGCGCGCCAGCGGCTCATTCTCGGGGAAAAGGTCGAGGATGGCCCGGTCGGTCCTGGCGATGTCGGCCGGGTCGCCGGACAGCGCCGCCCACCGGAACGGGCCTTTGCCCTCACAGAACAACGGCCGGATGTAGGCGGGCACGAAACCGGGGAAATCGAAGGCCCGCTCGTAGCCGGCGAGCAGGGCCTCGCCCCTGATCGAGTTGCCGTAGTCGAAGACCTCTGCTCCCGCGTCCATGAAGCCGACCATGGCTTCCACGTGGGCGGCCATGGACTCCCGTGCTCGCCGGGTGAAGCCAGCCGGGTCCTCGGCCCGCAGCGCCGCCATGTCCTCGAAAGCGACGCCGCTGGGGAGGTACGTCAGGGGGTCGTGGGCCGACGTCTGGTCGGTGACGACGTTCATCGGGGCGCCTGCCTTGAGCAGGGCGGGCAGCAGATCGGCCGCGTTGCCGAGCAGGCCGATCGACAGGGCCTGGCCGGCCTGGGCCGCCTGGACCGCGCGCTTGATCGCGTCGTCGGTGTCGTCGGCGGCTACGTCAAGGTAGCCGAATTTGATCCGGCGGCTGATGCTGGCCGGGTCACAGTCGATGCAGATCACCACGCCGCCGTTCATGGTGACCGCGAGCGGCTGAGCCCCGCCCATGCCGCCGAGCCCGGCCGTCAGCGTGATCGTCCCGGCCAGCGACCCGCCGAACCGCTTCGCCGCCACGGCGGCGAACGTCTCGTACGTGCCCTGAAGAATGCCCTGGGTGCCGATGTAGATCCAGGAACCCGCGGTCATCTGCCCGTACATGGTCAGCCCGAGTGACTCAAGCCGCCTGAACTCGTCCCAGGTGGCCCACTGCGGCACCAGGTTCGAGTTAGCGATCAGCACTCGGGGCGCCCACTCGTGGGTACGGAAGACGCCGACCGGCTTGCCCGACTGGACCAGGAGGGTCTCGTCCCCGGCCAGGCTCTGGAGCGCGCCGACGATCCCGTCGAACGCCGCCCAGCTCCGCGCCGCCCGCCCCGAGCCGCCGTAGACAATCAGCTGGTCAGGATGCTCGGCGACCTCGGCATCGAGGTTGTTCATCAGCATCCGCATGGCGGCTTCCTGCGGCCAGCCCTTACAGGTCAGGTCGCTGCCCCTCGGCGCCCTTACCGGGCGTGGTCCGTGCTCCACTTACACCGTCCCGTAAACCATGTGCAAAATCACCCGTAGCCGGCTCGCGGTCAGCGCGCCAATGTTCTCGGCGAGGATCTTCTTACCCGAAGGCGAGAGGAAGAATGTCACGGGCAGCGCCGGCACGTTGTACTTGATCGCCGCCGTGCCCTTCGGGTCGAACACGCTCGGATAAGGCACGCCGTACCTGCCCTCGAACGCGATCGCGGGCGCCCGCTCGTCGACCGAGTCGACGCCCAGGAAGGTGACTTTCTTCCCTAGCTGCCTGGCCACGCTGGCCAGCGCGGGCGTCTCTTTCTTGCACACGGTGCAGGTCGAGGCCCAGAAGTTGAGCACGATCGGCTTGCCGGCCAGTTTGGTCAGCGTGATCATCCCCGGTCCGGCGAGGCTCGGCAGGGTGAGCGCAGGAGCGGCCCGATCCAGCCGGGTGAAGCCGAGAGCCTGACCAGGCTGACTCATGCTGGCCGCCTTCGGCGCCGCGGCCCACCGCAGCCCGAGCACGGTCAACGTCGAAAGCACTACCGCCGCGGCAATAACCAGCGCGGCCGCCCGCACCGGATGCTGCGGCCGCCCAGCGGGGGATTTCACTACCACACAGTGAACCTACCGCGCCAACCTTCCAAGTGGAGCCCCGCTCACCCCTCACCCACACCCGAATCAGCCCCACAGCCTCAGGCCGGCGCCCGAATCAGCCCCGCGCACCCCAAGCCGGCGCCCGAATAACCCCGCACCCACCCCCAGCCGGTGCCCTAAGCGCCTGGTGTGACAGAAGTGAGTCCTGAGGTCGGGCGGTGGCCATGGCATCGAGCCCTCGCCGGGTGCCGGGGCCGGGGCTGGGACAAACCGCCCATAATGCCCTGCGCAGGCACAACAATGGCCCACCGATGCTGCTGCCCGCCAGCGACCAACAACAAGGATGGCCCACCGATGCTGCGGCAACAGCATCTATGCGACATCAATGTCGTCCACTCGGCCCGCCGAACCGCAAGGATGGCCCACCGATGCGGTTCGTCTGCTGGGAGGGATGACGACCTTCGGGCCGGGGCGGGCTGGCTCCGGGGGGCCGGTGCCGGGTTTCGACTCTGGCGGGCGGTATCGGCCGGACTGAGAGGCAGCCGCGCACGTAGCGGGGGTGGCCTCGCGGGCTAGCCGCAGGTCTGAGTTCACACCGGGGGCACTTTGGGGTTTTTACGACAGCAGAGTGCCCCCGCTATCCGGGCGCGGGTGGGGAACCGGGACGACCTGCCGCGTCTCGCGCCCTGACTTCAGCCGGTACCCCGGTCGCGCCGATGAAGCCGCCTTTCAGTTGCCGAACTGCCAGATCGCCCCGACGATTCCCTTGCCGGTACCGAGCGTGCCGCCGGCCAGCATCGTGGTCGTGCCGGGAACCTGGACGAGCTGGCTGAGCTCCTCAACCGGCCGGTCGGCCTTCGTCACGGGAATGGCAACCTTGGTCCAGCGGCCGCCGCTGTAGTGCAGGAAGTACCGTGGGGTCGGCACTACCTCGCTTTGCGCCGCGACCCACAGCCCGCCTCGCCCGTCCTTCGCGAACTCGCCGACGGGCTGAATGCCGGAGGGCAGCCCGACCCGGGTCCAGGACTTGCCATTCCAGTGCAACAGACGCTGCGCAGGCACCCCGGCATTGACCTGGACATTGGCCTCCGCCCAGATGTCGCTCGTCCCGGCCGCCGCCACGACAGTAACGAACGCGAAACCGTGCTTCGGAACGCTGACCACGGGCGCGGGCGCCAGTCGCGCACGTTCGCCCATAACGCATCCTCAGCCAGATCGGATCGAACAACCCTGTTACTAGCATTCAGACGCGGGGCGCACAAGATGCGAGTTATGTCCGTGGCAGCCGCGTGACTGCTCTCGCCGATGTTCAGGTGAGGGCGCATGTCCGCTCCTTGACCACTTGCACAGATCGTCCCACCGTATAGCCGCTAGGCTTATGTCCTGCTGGTATGCCGCGAGTGCACGAGAGGTGAACGGCGTGCCCGGGGGCTATGTTGGCCGCGGGGGACGACCCCCGGAGCCCCGGCGGCGCCGTCTGGGGAGGCATGTTGACGCTGTACCTGCTCAGGCGAGTGCTCCTGGCGCTGGTGACGCTGTGGCTGCTCAGCGTGATCGTATTTCTCGCGGGCCAGGTGCTCCCCGGCGATCCAGGCCGCAATGTGCTCGGCCCATTCGCCTCGCAAATCGCGGTCCGCAACTACGACCGTCAGCTTGGGGTGGACCGGCCGCTGCTCGCGCAGTATTTCGGCTGGGTCGGCGGGCTGCTGCACGGCAACCTGGGGACTTCTTACACGTACCATTCGGCGGTCGCGCCCTATGTCATCGCGGCGCTCGGAAACTCGGCGAAGCTCGGGCTTCTCGCGCTGATCATCATCATCCCGCTCGGGATCGCGGGCGGGGTACTCGCGGCCGTGTACTCGGGGCGGCTGATCGACCGGGTGATCTCGCTGACCGGTCTGGCCGCTTCGACCGTTCCCGAGTTCGTGTCGGGAATCGTGCTGATCCTCATCTTCGCCGTCGGCCTCAAGGTACTGCCGGTCCAGGCCTCGACCAGCCCGGGTGCCTCGTTCGGCGACCAGCTTGATCACCTGATCCTGCCGGTCATACCGCTGGTGCTCGTCTTGTTCGGCTACATAGCGCGAATGGCGCGAGCAGGAACGGTCGAGGCACTCGACTCTGACTATGCCCGTACCGCGACGCTCAAGGGCTTGCCGCTGTGGACCGTGATCAGGCGGCACGTGCTGCGGAATTCGCTGCTGCCGACGATCACCGTGATCGCGACCCAGACCGGGTACCTGATCGGGGGGCTGGTCGTCGTCGAGCAGCTCTTCACCTACCAGGGGATCGGACGGCTGATCCTCAACGCGGCCAGCGGTAAGGACTTCCCCATGCTGGAAGCCGGGGTCCTCGTGATCGGCGTCGTCTACATGGTGGCGACGCTGATCGCTGACGTCCTCTACACCGTGCTGAATCCGCGCCTGCGGGTCGGGGTCACCTCATGAGCTCCGGACTTGCCACCGGCTCACCCGGTGACGTCGCGGTCGCGCACGCCTACGCCGCGCCGCCAGCCCAGTGGCGGCTGCTGCTGCGGAAGCCGACGTTCCTGGCCGGGGCAGCGATCTTGCTGTTGTGGATCGTGTGCGCGATCCTCGGTCACCTCATCGCGCCCTACGATCCGCTGGCGCAGCAACTGCTGGCCAAGAACGCCGCGCCTTCTGGTGCGCACCTGTTCGGCACCGATCAGCTGGGGCGGGACATGCTTTCGCGGGTCATCGTCGGCGCCCGCGACATCCTCACCATCGCGCCGCTCGCGACCTTGCTCGGGACGGTACTCGGGACCGGGCTCGGGCTGGTCATGGGGTATTTCGGCGGCGTAGTTGACGCGCTGGTCAGCCGGGTAGTCGAAGCCGTGCTCGCGTTGCCGGTCGTGATCGTCGCGTTCCTCTTCATCGTGGCGGTCGGGCCTTCCTCGCTCACGCTGATCATCGTGATCGGTTTCATTTTCACGCCGCTCATCGCGCGGACCGTGCGGACCGCCGTGCTCGTAGAAGGCCAGCAGGACTACCTGTCCTCGGCCCGCCTGCTCGGCGAGCGGCCCGGCTACATCATGATCGCCGAGATCCTGCCGAACGTGCTTCCTGTCATCGTGGTGGAGTTCACCGTCCGCCTCGGCTATGCCATTTTCGCCGTGGCCACCTTGTCCTTCCTCGGGTTCGGCGTCCAGCAGCCCACCCCTGACTGGGGCGGCGACATCGCCTTCAACTACGTCCTGCTTGGCGCTGGCTACTGGTGGGAGACCCTGTTCCCCGCCCTGGCGATCGCGTCGCTCGTGATGGCGCTCAACTTGGTGACCGACTCGATCGAGCAGGTGCTTTCCTCGTGACCGAACCGCGATCAGAATCCGAGCCGGCGGCTACCCTGCGGGTCGAGCACCTGGAGATTACCTACCGGGTGCGGGGGCAGGACCGGCCCGTGGTCAGGGACGTGTCGTTTCAGGTCGGGCGGCAGGAGTCGTACGGACTCGTCGGTGAGTCAGGGTCAGGCAAGTCCACGGTCGCTCTCGCCCTGGTCAGGTACCTCGCTCGGAACGGCCGGGTCTCGGCCGGGTCGATCAGCATCAACGGGCTCAACCCGCTGAGCTTGTCCCCGGCCGGGCTTCGTGACCTGCGGGCCAGGACCGTTTCCATGGTGTACCAGGAGCCGAGCCGGGCGCTTAACCCCTCGATCAAGGCCGGCCAGCAGATCGCCGAGGTGTACCAGATCGCCGGGCTCGACCGAGCCGCCTCGCATGAGCAGGCGTACGAAATGCTGCGCAAGGTACAGATCGCTGACCCGGGCCGGGTCATGAACAGGTACCCGCACGAGTTGTCCGGCGGCATGGCCCAGCGCGTGGTCATCGCGATGGCGCTCGCGGCGGAGCCCGCGCTGCTGATACTTGACGAGCCGACGACCGCGCTCGACGCTACCGTCGAGGCCGAGATCCTCGACCTGATCGCGGGGCTGCGCCAGGAACTGGCCACGTCGGTGCTGTTCATCAGCCACAACCTGGCCGTCGTGGCAAAGATGTGCGACCGGGTCGGCGTGCTTTACGCCGGCGAACTGATCGAGGAGGGCGCCGCCGATCAGGTCTTCGGCTCGTCCAGGCACCCCTACACGGTGGGCCTGCTTCGCTGCATCCCCCGGCGCGGGCAGCGCAAGGACCACGGCCGGCTCGACGCCATTCCCGGCTTCCTGCCGCAGCCGGGGCGTACGACGGCGGGGTGCGTGTTCGCCGAACGGTGCTCACTTGTCGTCGAGGAATGCCGGACCGACCCGCCGCCCGCGTTCACTGTCGGCCCCGCTCACTCCGCACGCTGCTACCGGCACGCTGACGTAGCCGAACTGCCGCGGACGACGGCATCGGACGGCGATTCGCTCGGCAGTAGCGAGCAGTCTTCCACGCCGATCGTGACGATCAGATCGCTGACCAAGACGTTCGGAATTGGAGAGAACGCGGTACGGGCGCTGACCGGGGTGAACCTGACGATCATGCGAGGGGAAACGCTCGGGCTGGTCGGCGAGTCAGGCAGCGGCAAGACCACGCTGGCGCGGACGCTGCTTGGCCTGATCTCGCCTGATCGCGAGTCGGTGCTCGAACTCGACGGCACGGCGCTTTCCGCCGGGCTGCGCGGGCGGTCCATTGAGCAGCTCAAGGCGCTTCAGATCGTGTTCCAGAATCCTGACTCGGCGCTTAACCGGCGGCGGTCGGTGCGCTGGCTGATCTCCCAGCCGCTGCACCGGCTCGCCGGGCTGTCCGGCGAGCGGCTGGCCGAGCGGCTGAACGACCTGGTCAGGTCGGTGCGGATGGAGAAAAGGCACCTGAGCCTGCGACCAGGCCAGCTCTCAGGCGGGCTCAAGCAGCGGGTCGCGATCGCGCGCGCGTTCGGCGGCGGGCCCGCCTCGTGGTCTGCGACGAGCCGACCTCCGCGCTCGACGTGTCCGTCCAGGCGGCGATCCTCAACCTGCTCGCTGATCTGCAAGCTAAGGAGCAGGTTACTTACCTGTTCATCTCGCACGACCTCGGCGTCGTCCGGTACCTGTCCGACCGGATCGCCGTGCTCTATCTCGGCCGGGTCCTGGAGATCGGGCCAGCGGAGCAGGTCTTCGCCGGACCGCACCACCCCTACACCGAGGCGCTCCTTTCCGCGGTGCCCAGCCTTGACGGTCAGCGCACCGAGCGGATCAAGCTGGCGGGCGAGATCCCGTCCGCTGCGAAACCGCCGTCCGGCTGCGTCTTCCATACCCGCTGCCCGCGCAAGCTGCCCACCGGCGCGTGCGAGCAGGTCGAACCTCCGCTCAACGAGGTCGAGCCTGGCCATTTCATCAGCTGCCACATCCCGTTCGATGAGCTGCGGCGCCTGCAGGCGCCGCCGGACGCCAGGCCGGTGCAGGACACGGTTCAGAACTGAAAAAGGTCCGAACTGATAAAGAAGATTGCACCAAAGTTAAATCTTCGATTAGGTAGGAAATCCACTTTGTCGGCAGGTACCTGTCCGGCAGACGAACGGAGGCTATCCGTGAACGTAGATCATTCTCGGCTCGATGAGTTGCGGGCGGGCCAGGGAGAGATCGCCAACCACGTCATCGATGAATTCGTCGCCGGCCGGATCAGCCGTCGCGACCTGATTCGGCGGGGCGCGGTCGTCGGGATCTCGCTCCCGGTGCTTGGCGGAATCCTGGCCGCGTGCGGTTCTTCTTCGACGACGTCGTCGACGAAGACGGGCGGCTCATCGGGCGGCAGCGGTGCCACGATCAGGGCGGGCATCATCACCCCGACCGGCGCCATCAACCCGGTCACCGTCGCCGACCAGGGCGGCCTCGACATGCTCGCGCAGACGGGTGAGTACCTCTGCCTGTCCGACCAGACGCTGACGCTTAAGCCGGTGCTAGCGGAAAGCTGGTCGTCCAACAAGGCGGCCACCGTCTGGACCTTCAAGATCCGCAAGGGCGTGAAGTTCCACAACGGTCACCCGCTCACCGCCGACGACGTCGTCTACACCTACAAGCTGCTGACCAACCCGAAGACGCCTAACCCGACGCTGGCCGGCTCGCTGGTGCCCGACGGGGTCCAGAAGGTCGATGACTTCACGGTCGCGTTCCACCTCGAGGCCGCGAACGGCAACTTCCCTTACCTGACCTCGTCGGATAACTACAACATGATCATCCTGCCGAATGGCCAGGACCCGGCGACCTGGCAGAAGACGTTCATCGGCACCGGACCGTTCGTGCTGAAGAACTACCAGGCGAGCGTCGGCGCCTCCTTCACCAGGAACACCGCCTACTGGGGCAAGAAGGCCCTCCCCGCGGAGACCCAGTTCACGTTCTACGCCGAAGAGGCTCCAGGCATTCTCGGCCTTACCGGCGGTGCCGTCGACGTACTCGGCCAGTTCTCGGTTTCCGGCGGGCCCCAGCTGCTCAATGGCGGCTACACCATCAGCAGGCTGAAGTCGAGCGCCCACCGCGAGCTGTCCATGCGCTGCGACCAGTCCCCGTTCTCCGACGCACGGGTACGGCAGGCGATCGCACTCACCCTGAACCGGCCAGACATCGTCAAGTCCCTGTTTAACGGCTACGCGGACATCGGCAACGACAGCCCGTTCGCCCCGGTATTCCCGTCAACCAACACCAGCATTCCGCAACGCGCCCAGGACCTCGCGAAGGCCAAGGCCCTGCTCAAGGCGGCCGGGCACGGCAGCGGGTTCGCGACCCAGCTCTACGCGAACGCGGTGCAGGAAATCCCGCAGTACGCCCAGATCGTTCAGGCCGCGGCCAAGCAGATCGGCGTCGACATCACCGTCCACTCCCAGCCGTCCGCGACCTACTACGGCAAGGCCACGTTCGGCAACTCGAACTGGCTCGACGCCACGATGAGCCTCGTGGACTACGGGCACCGGGGCGTCCCCAACGCCTTCCTCACCAACCCGCTCCAGACCATCAACTCCAAGACCGGCACCGGCTCGTGGAACGCCGCCCACTTCAGCAGCAGTCAGTACGACAAGCTGGCCGCCCAGTACATCGCCGCGGTCGACCTGGCCAGCCAGCGGCAGATCGCCGGCCAGATCCAGAGCCTCCTGCTCAACGAGACGCCGATCATCTACGGCTACTTCTACAACTACCTCTCCGCCTGGGCCAAGGACGTCTCCGGCGTCTACCCCACGGCGATAGGTCACTTGTTCCTGTACAACGCGACCAAGTCCGCCTGACGCCGGCTGAGGCCGGGGAGGGGGCTAAGGCCCGCCGCCCCGGCCCGGCGGGTTTCACGACGAATATCCTGGTAGATGTGAACGACGCCGCCCCCGACCGCCTAGCCGGGCAAAACCCGCGTACGCGTGGTGAGGCGCACGGGCACCATCACCGGGACGTATCGGGCGGCTGGCTCAGGCCGGCCGTGTTCGGGGCGATGGACGGGCTCGTCACGAATGTCTCGCTGATAGCCGGAGTCGGCGGCGCCGGAGTGCACGACAAGGCCATCGTGATCACCGGCCTGGCCGGACTCGCCGCCGGGGCGTTTTCCATGGCTACCGGCGAGTTTGTCTCGGTTTCCTCGCAGAACGAGCTCATCGCCGCCGAGGTCACCAAGGAAAAGCACGAGCTCGAGCACCATCCCGAGGCCGAGCGACGGGAACTGGCCGCGGTGTTCAGGCACAGCGGCGTCGACGCCGACCTGGCCGACCTGGTCGCCCGGCAGGTCTCGAAGCGCCCGGAAGCCGCGCTTCGCATGCACGTCCGCGAGGAACTGGGCGTTGATCACCACGAACTGCCGTCACCCTACGTGGCGGCTGGCGCGTCGCTGGTCACCTTCGCGGTCGGGGCGCTGATCCCGCTGCTGCCGTTCCTGATCGGATACTCCTCGCTGCCCGCCGCGGTGATCCTCGCCGGGATCTTCGCGTTCGCTGGCGGCGGCTTCGTGTCCCGGATCACGAACCGCCCCTTCTGGTTCGGCGCGCTGCGGCAACTCATCCTCGCCGGCGCCGCCGCCGGCCTCACCTACGCCATCGGCACCGCCGTAGGCGCCGCCTTCGGCTCCTCCATCCAATAAAAGCCCGCCGAAACCCACCCGGCTCAGGCCGACGGACGACGAGTAGTAGGTCAGTCCGATTTCCGGACTCGGGTATTTCGGACTAGCGAAAGCAGTGAAGCCGGGCAGCCGCCGTCCGCAGCGCAACACCGCCCCGCTCCCCGCCGCCACGAACCGGGCATTCACCGCATACCGGCCCGCCGCCGGCACCCAGAGGATCGGCAAGCCTGCTTTAGTGGAATCCTCAGATGGCATTCCATCCGGGGATTCCACAATCATGGGGGAGCCTGCCGGCGCACCCCCGCGACAGGAGCTTTCAGGCCGGAACTAGCAAAGCCGGAAACTCAATCCGACCCACCGCCGGCCGACGGCTGCTTCAAGCTCCGCAGAACCGACATTTCGCCGCAAGCCTTCCCCGTGCCCAGGCCGCAACAGCATCCATGGGCTTTGGGTGGAGAGGCACAGGGCCGCAGGCCCATCGTCGTCCCGGCGCAGGTGCCCTGGCCCCAGCGCCGGGACAACGCTGGGCTCCAGACCGTCCCCGAACGCCCGCGTCGGGACAACGATGGGCCTGCGGCCCGGCCATGGGGCCTCTCCACCCTAAGGAGCAGCATCCATGGGCCATCGTTGTGGTCGGCCTCCCTGTCCGATTTAGCTGATGCGTCGCACGGGGCTGACCTTTAGGAGGTCTTGACCTACCAGCTGTCCGTCCCAAAACTGTCCTCCGCATGGCCGCCGGAGGACAAGAGCTGCAGGTCAGAGTTGACCATCAGGCTGACAAGCTCGTCGAAGCCGATCTTGGGTTCCCAGCCGAGGCGGTCGCGGGCGGCGGACGGGTCCGCGCACAGCTTGTCGACCTCGGCCGGCCTGATGAACGCCGCGTCGGTGACCACGTGGTCGCGCCAGTCAAGGCCCGCGACCTTGAATGCCTGCTCGAGCAGGTCCTCGACCGAATGGGTCACGCCAGTGCCGATGACGAGGTCGGCGGGCTCGTCCTGGACCATCATCAGGTGCATGGCCCTGACGTAGTCGCCGGCGAAGCCCCAGTCGCGGCGGGCGGACAGGTTGCCGAGGCGGAGCTGGCGTTCGTAGCCAAGCTTGACCTTGGCGACGCCGAGGGAGATCTTCCTGGTGACGAACTCCGCGCCGCGACGAGGCGATTCGTGGTTAAACAGGATTCCTGACACGGCGAACATGCCGTAAGACTCACGGTAGTTCTGGGTAAGGAAATGCCCGTAGGACTTGGCTACTCCGTAGGGGCTCCGGGGGTGAAACGGGGTCTGCTCGGTCTGTGGTGACTCCCTGACCTGGCCGAACATCTCAGACGATGAGGCCTGGTAAAACCTGATCTGGCCCCGGCCCGGGCTGCGCGAGGCGCTGATGCCGCTGCACACCCTGATCGCCTCGAGCACCCTGAGCACGCCGAGCCCGGTAACCTCGCCGGTCAGCTCTGCCTGCTGCCAGGACATCGGCACGTAAGAGATAGCCGCCAGGTTGTAGACCTCGTCGGGCTGCACCCGCTCGACGGCGGAGATCAAGCTGCCCTGGTCCAGCAGGTCGCCCCTGGTCAGCCTCACTTCGGGCAGCAACTGCCTGAGCTGGCGTACCCTCGGATTCTGCTGGCCCCTGACCAGGCCCCAGACCTCGTAGCCCTCGGCGGTCAGGTATTCAGCCAGGTAGGACCCGTCCTGACCGGTAATGCCCGTGATCAGCGCTCGCCTGGTCAGAACTCCCACCCGCCTCCTGATGCCTGCCCATGTCGCGGCAGCATATCCGGCCCGGCCCGGCCGGCTCGCGACATCCCCGGCAGTCTTGCCGAATCTGGGCGCTGACGTGGCCGGTGATAATGTTCCCAGCCAGTAACCTGTGCCGGTCCCCCCGCGCCTAGGAGGCAGACAAGCGTGAGTGCACTGCCCGCACCACCATCGGATGACCGGCCGCTCAGGGTCGCGATGCTCTCTTACCGCAGCAAGCCGCACTGCGGCGGCCAGGGCATCTACCTTCGCCACGTATCCCGCGAGGTAGCGGCGCTCGGACACCACGTCGAGGTCTATTCTGGCCAGCCTTACCCTGAGCTTGAACCAGGGCCGATGCTGCGCACCTTGCCCAGCCTCGATCTTTACCGTGACGATGACCCATTCCGCACTCCGCACCCAAGAGAGATCAGGGACTGGATCGATCTCCTCGAAGTCGCAATGATGTGGACGTCGGCCTTTCCTGAACCGCTTACCTTCAGCAAAAGGGCGTTCAGGGCTCTGCGCGAGCGACGTGACGACTTCGACGTCGTGCACGACAATCAGGTCCTCGCCTACGGCAACCTCGACATAGCCAAGCTCGGCCTGCCGCTGGTCACCAGCATTCACCACCCGATCAGCGTGGACAGGCGGATCGAGCTTGCCCAGGCCAAGGGCTTTTCCAAGATCACCAAGCGCCGCTGGTACTCGTTCGTGCGGATGCAGGCCAAGGTCGCCCGCCAGGTCGGGATCGTGATGACGGGATCTGAGTCGTCCCGCGATGACATCTTGCGCGACTTCAAGGTGCCAGGGGGAAACGTCAAGGTCATCCCGCTCGGCGTGGACACCAGGCTGTTTCACCCCCGGCCAGCCCCCCGCGTGAAAGGCACCATCGTCGCGGTCGCCAGCGCCGATTCCCCGGTCAAAGGTGTGCCCACCCTGCTGCGGGCTTTTGCCAAGCTGGTGACAGAGAGAGACGCGGTCCTGACCATCGTCGGCAAGCCGGCTCCCGGCGGGCCCACGGAAAAGCTGATCGGCGAGCTTTCACTCGGCGACAAGGTGCGGTTCGTTACCGGAATCAGCGACGAGGAGCTCGCCGAACTGGTCGCAAGCTCCGAGGTCGCCGTGGTCCCCTCGCTGTACGAGGGATTCTCGCTGCCGGCCGTTGAGCACATGGCTTCGGGCACGCCGCTGGTCGCCAGCAGGACCGGCGCGCTTCCCGAGGTTGTCGGCGACGCCGCCGTGCTGGTCACGCCGGGCGACCCCGAGGATCTCGCCGCCGCGATCGCCCGGCTGCAGGACTCGCCCGGTGAGCGCGAGCGACTGGCGACCGCCGCCCAGCTCCGGGTGCAGGAGAGGTTCGCCTGGTCGGCCGTCGCCCGCGCGACCGTCGAGCAGTACCGGGTCGCGATCGCAGAAGCCGCGGCCCGTACAACCGCCGCCCCGGTTCCGAGCCCGGCCGCGAGCCCCGGCCCTGCTGCCGACGGAGTCGCCGATGCTGACCGTTGACTTCGGGCGGCTGCCGATCCAGCCGGGCGAGCGGCTGCTCGATCTGGGCTGCGGCGCCGGGCGGCACGCGTTCGAGGCAGCGCGGCGCGGGGCCCGGGTGATCGCGCTCGACATGGACCGTTCTGAGCTAAGCCAGGTCACCGCCATTTTCGCGGCCATGGCGGAAGCCGGGGAAATCCCTGACGGCGGTAGCGGGCTCGCGGTGAATGGCGACGCGACCTGCTTGCCTTTCCCCGACGGCTCCTTCGATAAGGTGATCGCGGCCGAGGTACTTGAGCACCTGCCGGCCGATCAGCAGGCGATGAACGAAATCGCGCGGATCCTGCGCCCTGGGGGGGTGGCTGCGGTTACCGTGCCAGCTTGGCTGCCTGAACGAGTGTGCTGGCAGCTATCTGACGACTATCACAACACCCCTGGCGGCCACGTCAGGATCTTTACCAGGCGCGAGCTCATGACCAAGCTCGAGCGCTCGGGGCTCACCGTGACCGGGCAGCACCGTGCTCACGGGCTGCACTCGCCCTACTGGTGGCTGAAGTGCGCGGTCGGCGTGAAGAACGACGATCACCCGCTCGCCAAGGCCTACCACAAGGTGCTGGTCTGGGACATCATGCGTAAGCCTGCCCTCACGCGGCTCGCCGACCAGGCGCTCAATCCGCTGCTCGGCAAGAGCATCGTGATCTACGTGAACAAGCATGCGCAGCTCGGATAGCCCGTCGCGATCGCGCGCGTCCGCGTGGATACCCGAAGTCGCCGGCATTCTCACCGCAGAACAGATCATCAGCACCGGGCACGCGATCGCCGACGTGCAGCAGCCGTCCGGGGCGATCGGCTGGCCTGACGGTCACGTTGACGCCTGGAATCACGTCGAGTGCGCGATGGCGCTGAGCGTCTGCGGGCTGCGGGACGCGTCGAGGCGGGCCTACGAATGGCTGCGCGCGAACCAGCGGCCCGACGGTTCCTGGTACAAGCTGATGCCGCCAGGCGAGACCGACCTGACCACGGAAAGCAACCACGCCGCTTACTGCGCGGTCGGCATCTGGCATGAGCTGCTAGTCAGCAGGGATGAGGGGTTCGCGAGCCGGATGTGGCCGGTCGTGAAGGGCGCCATCAATTTCGCGCTCGGGCTCCAGACTCCGCGCGGCGAGATCATCTGGCGGCGTGAGACCGACGGCTCGCCCGGCAAGTTCGCGCTCCTCACCGGCAGCGCGAGCATGTACTCGAGCCTGCGGTGCGCGGTCATGCTCGCCGAGTACTTCGCCGAGCCGCAGCCGGACTGGGAACTGGCGGCCGGCCAGCTCGGGCACGCCGTCGCCGGTCACCCTGAGGCCTTCGAGGACAAGAGCCGGTTCTCGATGGACTGGTATTACCCGGTGCTCGGCGGCCCGGTACGCGGCGAGGCGGCGGAAGAACAGCTGGCCGGGGGCTGGGACACCTACGTGGTGCCTGGTCTCGGAGTCCGCTGCGTCAGCGATGAGCCGTGGGTGACCGCGGCCGAGACCGCTGAGCTGGCTATCACGCTCGAGGCGATCGGCGACCAGGCCCGCGCGCTCGAGTTGCTCGAGCAGATCCAGATCCTGCGGGACCCCGGCGGTGCCTACTGGACCGGATGGCAATACGAGACGCGGCGGCATTACCCGAACGAGCAAAGCAGCTACACCGGCGCCGCCATGGTGCTCGCGGCTGACACCCTCTGCGGCGCCACGGCCGCGTCATCGCTGTTCAGAACCGTCGCCGCCGATGAGACCTCGGTGCTGCCCGCTGACGACGCGGCCTGCGGCTGCGAGTTGCTCGCGGCCGGCTCTGACGACGTCAAGGCCTAGCGCTTGCTAGCCGATCCCGTCAGCTATCCGTTCGAGCACCCTCAGGGAGCCATTGGCGGATAGGTCTTTGAATGAACCAGAGTCGAGGGCACGGCAGTAGATCCGGTAAGGAGGCTGGCCCCCGTCGGCTGGGTTGGGGAACACGTCGTGGATGGCGAGCGCGCCGCCGATGGCGAGATGCGGGGCCCAGCCCTCGTAGTCGGCGGTGACGGCCGCGTCGGTGTGCCCGCCGTCGATGAACAGCATGCCTATCGGCTGGTGCCAGAGTCTGGCAACGTCGGCGGAGCGGCCAACGATGGCGATCACGTGGCTCTCGAGGCCGCTGGCGGCCAAGGTTGAGCGGAAAATTGGCAGGGTATCCATCAGGCCGATCGCCGGGTCGACGAGGCTCGCGTCGTGGTACTCCCAGCCCGCCTGGTTCTCTTCCGAGCCCCGGTGGTGATCGACGGTGATGACGAACTGGCCCGCTGCCGCGGCCGCCGCGGCCAGGTAAATCGTCGACTTGCCGCAGTAGGTGCCGATCTCGACGATCGGGCCGACGCTGGCGTAGGCGGCCGCGACGTCGGCCAGGGCCTCGCCTTCCGGCGGCGGCATGAAGCCCTTCGCCGCCTCGGCATAACGGCGGTGCTCTTCGGGGAGGACGAACGTCATGGCTATAGTCTGCGGTAAGCGACTGGTCGCCAAGAAGGAGGCGTGCGGTGAAGGTGATTGTCGATCGCGACGCCTGTGAGGCCAACGCGATCTGCGCTGGCCTGGTGCCTGAGGTCTTCGAGGTGGACGACGATGACGTCCTGCACATCAAGACCGAGGAAGTCCCCGCCGCCCTCATCGAATCGGTGCGGCACGCGGTGCGCTCCTGTCCCAAAGCAGCGCTGAGCCTGGAGGAGTAAGAGGTTCGCTCAGCCGAGCACGCCGAAACCGACGGCGACGCCTACTCCTATCAGTACGACGCCGCCGATGATCTCGCCGCTGTCGCCTGCCCTGCCGCCTAGGCGGGCGCCTATCTCGAGACCAGCTATCGACAGCACGATGCTGACCACGCCGAAGACCAGTGCGCCGGCGACGAGGCTGACCTGGAAACTGCCGAGCGCGAAGCCAGCGATGAGGTTATCGAGACTCAGCGCCAGCGCACTGATCCAGAGCTTGAACCACTCCTGAGCGGATGACCGCGCATCCGGAGTCGGCTGCTGCGCCGGCGCCTGACGGTTGCGGCGGTTCTTGATCGTGGTCGTGATGATGCCGTAGCAGCCCACGCCCGCCAGCAGCACCGCCGCTATCCACTTGGCTTCCCGGCTGATCGAGGAGGCCGTGCTGTGTCCGATCAGGAGCCCGACGATCGGCATCACCGCTTCAAGGAGGCCGAACGTGGCGATGATCCGGATCCTCGTGGCCATGGTGACCCCGCCGACGCCGATCCCCACCGCGGCAGCCAGGTTACCGAGCCCAACGGACAGGGCGACTAGTACCAAGGCGAGCATGACTAAACGTTACCGAAAATCCGAAGCACTACCATCTGCCCGGATTGCCCGGCCGGGCACTGACCCGCGATATCGGCGTGCCGTCTGGCGGCAGCCGCTAGGGTAGCCGAGCACCGCCGACGAGCTTGGCAGGAAGGAATACCGCCAGGCAGGCGCGGCCAAGAGGAGGCTGGGATGCGACTAGGACGCGCTGGGATTGGCGTTGCCGCGGCAGTAGTGCTGTCGGGAACGGTCTCGCTGCCAGCGGCGGTGCGCCCGGTCCACTCTGAGGCCGGCGCCGTCATCAAGATCGCGCCGCAGATCCGCATCCCGAGCGCGCGGCCTGCTGCGAACCCGTCCGGTGGTTACACCCCGGCTCAGATCAGGGCGGCCTACTTCCTAAACCCGCTGCTGGTGAGCGGCATCAACGGCAAGGGCACGACGATCGCGATCGTGGACAGCTTCGGCTCCCCCACGATCAGGAAAGACCTCGCCCACTTCGACAAGACCTTCAAGCTCACCAACCCGGTGCTTGACATCATTCACCCGGCCGGCGCGATCCCGAAATTCAATCCCTCGAACGGGAACATGGACAACTGGGCCGACGAGACCACGCTCGACGTCGAGTGGGCCCACGCCATGGCCCCGGCCGCGAAGATCCTCCTGGTCGAGACGCCGACCTCGGAGAACGAGGGCACCAGCGGGTTCCCGCAGATCGTCAAGGCCGAGGAATATGTGATCGCCCATCACCTCGCCGGCGTCATCAGTCAGAGTTTCGGCGCGACCGAAGAGACCTTCCCGAAGGGCTCGATCACCCCGCTGCGCGGCGCGTACCTCGCAGCCGCGAAGGCCAAAAACGACGTCACGGTGCTCGGCGCCTCCGGCGACGCGGGCGCGACCGACCTCAAGACCAACATGTCGCTTTACTACACCACCCCGGTCACGTCCTGGCCGGCTAGCGACCCGCTCGTCACCTCGGTCGGCGGCCTTGACCTGAGCCTCAACGGGCGCGGTCAGCGGACCAAGCCCGACCAGGTCTGGAACGACCCTGGTCCGCCCCCGAGCGCGGGCGGTGGCGGCGAGTCGATCGACTTCTCGCGGCCGTCGTTCCAGAACAGCGTCAAATCCGTCGTCGGAAACCGCCGCGGCGTCCCCGACATCTCGATGAGCGCGTCATGCGCGCACCCCGTGGACGTCTACGAAAGCTTCGACGGCGCGGGCTGGCTGCTGATCTGCGGCACGAGCGAGGCGACGCCCTTGTTCGCCGGAGTGATCGCGCTCGCCGACCAGGTGGCCGGTCACCCGATCGGGCCGATCAACGGCTTCCTTTACAAGATGCTGGCCAGCAAGGATCCCGGCATTGTCGACATCACCCACGGCAACAACACCGTCCAGGTCCAGCAGAACGGCAAGACGTACACGGTGAAAGGCTGGGACGCCGGGCCCGGCTATGACCTGGCGTCGGGCGTCGGCACCATAGACGCGAAGTCGTTCGTGACCGAACTCGCGGCCTTCGCCAAGAAGGCCGGACGTTAGCCGCCGCTAGCTCCCGCGAGCCGGGATGTTGCCGACCTCGTGGGATAGCCGGACCCGGTCACCCCGGTAGGTGTACCTGGTCATCCGGATCGGGCGGTCCATGGAGTACGCGGTGCGGTTAACCACGAGCACCGGCGTCCCGGTCGAAAGGCCGAAGAACGCGAATTCCCTGGCGTTCGGCATCCGCGAGCCGATCTCGTCGACGAACCCGACCTGTTCGTAGCCCAGGTCGGCAAGCAGTTTGATGCTGCCGGTGGCGATGTCACCCGCCTGCTCAAGCGGGGTGCCTTCGGCGATATGGAGCGGGAAATACGAAGCCATCATCATCCAGGGCACCCCGCCGATCGAGCCGTGCCTGCGCCGGATGACGACGAGGTCCCCCGGATCGATCTCCAGCTTCTCGGCCACGCTGACCGAGGCCGGTGACTTCTCGACCACCTGACGGGAGGTTTCTGGCTCGAGATCGAGGTTCCCGACCTGGGGGAGAATGGTGGACTGGCTCTGCCCGACTGGCTGGGTTTTTACCCGTGAGAGCAGCGCGGTGAATGGCGCTTCTGGCTCGTTAACGAAGGTGCCCAGACCTTGCCTGGTGACCACCAGTCCCTGGTTAGTCAGCAGCGCGAGCGCCAGCCGCACCGTATTACGTGAGGCGTCATAGAGCTTGACCAGGTCAGGCTCACTCGGAAGGCGATCTCCCGGCTGAAGCGTGCCGCCGTCGATCTGATCGCGCAGCCGGTCAGCGATCTCCTGGTACTTGGCCGGTGCCATGTTTCAGCCTCCCTCCACCGCGATCCAGAACTGTCACCAGCTGGATAGCAACATCCTACCGTTTCCAACCGTTTGAAAGAGTGGACTGTTTGGTATGAGTTAGATGAGCAGGAACATCGGTCTGATTATGATCAGGCTGATCGTAACAGAGAGTGGAGTCTCAGTGCCTTATCCCTTGATCGTCGTCGGCGCGATCATCGCAGTACTCGTCGCTAGCGTCCCTATCGTGGCCATCGCTCTCGTAAGCCTGGCGAGCCTGCACGAGGAGTCAGCGCACAGCCTTGGTGACGAGGCTCGCGGTCCCGGCAAGCGTCTGGCCAGGCGAATCCTCGGATTCAGTGGTTCCATTCCTGCCACCTCGCGGCGAGCTTCCCGTTCGCGGCGATCCTCGGTCTCCCGGCGCCCGCCCGCCGCGCGACCGACGGCCCAGCCGGAAGTACGCTTCCCTCATGCGAGTCGCTCTGTGTCAACTCCCGGTCAGCACCCAGCCAGCCGTCAACCTTCGCCGCATGGAAGCCGCGTTGACCAGCGCGAGCGAGCAGGGGTCTGAGCTGGCCATCTTCCCGGAAGGCAGTCTGGTGAGGTTCTCGGCCGACCTGCGCGCCGCCGCTGAACCGCTGGACGGGCCCTTCTGCACCGGCCTGGCGGCCGCCGCCCGCGACAGCGGAACGGCCGTCATCGCCGGCGTCTTCGAACCAGCAGAAGGCTCACTCGTCTACAACACCACCGTCGTGATCGACTCGGCCGGCGAGCTAGTAGCGGCCTATCGCAAGATCCACCTGTTCGACGCCCTCGGTCAACGCGAATCGGACACAGTCGCACCGGGATCAGAACTGGTCGTCGCCGAACTCGGCGGCCTCAAGGTCGGGATCCTCACCTGCTACGATGTCCGCTTCCCCGAACTAGCCAGGGCGCTGACCCTCGGCGGCGCGGACCTGATCGCTATCCCGTCCGCATGGGCGGCGGGCTTGTTCAAGGAAGAGCACTGGGTGACGCTCGTGCGAGCCCGCGCCATCGAGAACACCATCTGGGTCGCCGCCGCCGGCCAGGTCCCCGATCAGGAAGAACCCCCCACCCGCGCGCCGACCGGCGTCGGCCGCAGCCTGCTAGTCGACCCGATGGGCACCGCGAAGCTCGACCTCGGCTCCCGGCCCGGCGTCGGAGTCGGTTTCGTCGACACCAAACTAACCGCCGAGGTCAGGTCAGTCCTCCCGGTACTCGAACACCGCCGCCCCGAGCTCTTCTGACCTCACGCCGCTGGCCAGTTCCACGGGGTTGGTAGGTACCGACCGGCCACCACGGCACTCCGCAGGCCGGCTGAAGTTGATCCTCAGCCGACCCGGGCCGCAGGCCGGGGCCGGCAGGCCGGGGCCGGCAGGCCGGGGCCGGCAGGCCGGGGCCGGCAGGCCGGGGCCGGCAGGCCGGGGCCGGCAGGCCCATCGTCGTCCCTGCGCAGGCGCCCTGGCACCAACGCCGGGACAACGCTGGGGCTCGAGACCGGCCCCGATCGCCCGCGTCGGGACAACGCGGGGGCTCCGGCCCGTCCATGAGCCCTCTCCACCCAAGGAGCCGCATCGATGGCCCATCGTTGCTGTTAGGCCAGCCCGACCAACCGCAACGATGACCCATGGATGCGGTTGCCGCAGCATCGATGGCCCATCGTTGCGGTTGCTCGCCCAGCCCGAGCAGCATCTATGGGCCAGCGTTGCGGTTGGCTGAGCTGAGATGAAATGTCCATTTAGCTGCTGCCGTCGGCTAGCTTGAGGCGGCCCCCGGACGGCTCGCGCCACCGAAGCCGGGGCCAGCACTTAAGACATCACACCGTTTCTTCCGGCTTTTCCGCGACCGGCGCACGCCGCCAGGCCAACCGGTGCCGCCAGGCCAGCGCCGCCGCGATCACGATGACGACTACCGCGACCGCGACCGCAAGCCCCGTGCCGACCGTCCGCTCGACTGCCGCGTACGCGGAACCGGCCAGGTAACCAACGAGGCAGTAGCCGACGCCCCAGAGGACGCCGCCGATCAGGTTGTTGATCATGAACGCCCGGTAGGGCATCTCGGCCGCTCCGGCCGCGGCCGGTATCAGCGCCCTGAGCACCGCGACGAACCGGCCGGCCAGCACGGCGGCGCCGCCACGGTCTCGCAGGCTGGTCCGCACCCGGTCAACGGCGCCCGGCATGCGGCTGATCAGGCGGGACGCGAACAGCCGACCGCCAAGTCGCCGGCCGAGCTCGTAGCCAACAAGGGGCCCGGCCACTGCGGCGACGACCACGATCCCGATGAGCAGAGGCAACGAGAGATGCCCGCGACTGGCCAGCACACCGCCAATTACCACTGCGGTCTCGCCCGGCAGCACGAAGCCGATGAAGATCGCCGTCTCGCCGAAGACCAGGGCCGCGATCAGGCTAAGCGCGACCAAACTGTTCATCTGGCCAAGCGCGGAGGTAACCCAGTTCACCACCTTCCACCACCCGCTTCCCGGCTGTTAAGACCGGCTCGTCAGCCGCCGCTCCGGCCGACCGAGGACGCCACGCTGGCCGATACTGTCCCGGATTGTTATCTCGTTAGCCATAATGCCTCCTAGACTCGCCGTCGGGCCGCTCGCACCCGGCTTCGGGGAGGAGACGCTGATGCCAGCCAATTCCCAGCCGCCTTCATCGTCTGGCCGTCCGCCAGTCTCTGGAGCGCCACCCTGGGTGATCAGTGACCCGCCAGGCTCGGCCGACTCGCCTGAGCGCAGCCGGCCGACCGGGCCGCCGTGGGCCGTAAGCGAGCCCGCGGAGGCGCCTGGCCCGCCCTGGGCCATGAGCGAACCGCCGCCAGAAAACGAACCGCCCTGGCAAGCGGGTCCCCCGGGCGGGCCGCCATCGGCGCGGGAGCCGGTCAGGCGAAGGGAACCTGTCCCCGGCCGGGAACCCATTCCTCGCCGGCCGCAGCCCCGTCAGCCGGGCGAACCTGGCTTGATACCGACTAGGGGCATGCCCTCCGCCGCAGCGCCGCAAAGACCCATGCCGCCGGGGCCCATGCCGCCAGGACCTATGTCCCCGGCCGCAATGCCGCCAGGACCCATGCCGCCAGGACCCATGCACCCCCGGGTCATGCCACCTGGCGCCATGCCGCCGGCAACTGGGTCGCAAATACCGATGCCGCAAGCGCCGATGTCGCAGATGCAGATGCCGCAAGCCCTCGTCCCCCCGGCAGGAGTTCCGCAAGCGCCGATGCCGCCTGCGGCTCAGGTGATGCCCCCGGCAGTGATGCCGCCAGCACGGCCGGCCGCCCCGATGATGCCGCCTCCGGGCCGGCCGCATCCCGCGTTGCCAGGCCACGGCCCGGCCGGCGGCAGTCCAGCGGACTATGTCCCTGGCGAGTCGGCCCCGAGCACGGGCAGCCTACCAGCGATCACCGGCGGTCTTATTCGTCGTCAGGGCACGTTTACCGGGCGGATTACCAGAGACGGATCAAGCGGTTTCCCGGCCGAGTCCGCCAGGTATCAGCTGTACGCCTCGCTCGCCTGTCCCTGGTCGCAGCGCACCCTCATCGTGTGCCGGCTGCTCGGCCTCGACCGGGTGATCGGCCTGACGCTGACTGACCCCGTAGCCGATGAGGACGGCTGGCGGTTCACCGACGAGGTTGGCGGTGATCCGCTGACCGGCGCGCACCGCCTCGCCGACCTGTACCAGGCGACCGACCCCCACTACCTCGGCCCGTACAGCATCCCGCTGATCTGGGACATGAAGACCCGGCAGATAGTCAGCAATGACGTGGCTCAGATCACGGTGATGCTCGAGACCGAGTTCCGGCCCTACCACCGGCAGGGCGCACCCGACCTTTACCCCTCCGCCCGCCGCCGTGACATCGAATCACTCGCCACCCTGATCTTCCACACGGTCAACACCGGGGTCTACAAAGCTGGCCTCGCGACGACTCAGGCCAGTTACGATCAGGCCGCCGAGGCGCTGTTCACCACCATGGACGCGCTTGAGGAACGGCTCGCCAGGCGGCGCTTCCTGCTCGGAGACCAGCTGACCGAGGCCGATATCAGGCTCTACCCGACGCTGGCCAGGTTCGACGCCATCTACTACCAGATGTTCAACTGCAACCTGCGCAAGCTGACCGACTACCCGCAACTGTGGGGCTACGCGCGTGACCTCTACACGCACCCCGGGTTCGGCGAAACCACCGACCTCGGCCAGATTAAGCGGCACTACTACCAATCGGCAGAGTGGGTCGATCGTACCCGTGACCGGAAGAAACTTGGAATTATACCCATAGGTCCGGAACTAGTATGGAACGAGCCGCATGGCCGGACCAGGATGCCAGGCTGAATCCGGCACCGTCGGGCCTGCCGGGGCGGGTAGCCTTAACGACAGGGGTCGTTCAGACAATCATTTCTCCGGAAGAGGCGATGTCGGCCGTGTCTGCCGAGTTTCCGCATGCGCATCCGCAGGCCAAGGCACCAGTTACCGCAGGTTCATCGCAGGCAGCTTCAGATCAGCCTGCCTCCTCAGCGGGCGATCATCCGAGCGGGCCAGCGGACTTCGGCGCCAATGAATGGCTGGTTGACGAGCTCTATCAGCGGTACCAGGCGGACCCTGCCTCGGTCGACCGGGCGTGGTGGAGCTTCTTCGCCGACTACAAGCCAGGGCCAGACGCGGCGCTAGCCGGCCCGGTGCCCGCCGAGCAGAGTCCGGCTGACACGATCCCGGCTGACACGATCCCGGCCGGCACAGCGTCGGCTGACACGGCGTCGGCTGACACAGTGCCGGCTGGCACAGTGCCGACTGACAGAGTCCCGGCTGGCACGATTCCGGCTGGCACGGTCCCGGCCGACAGACGCCGGGCGGAGTCCTCCCCGGGGACGGACGCTGCCACGGGGCGGCCGCAGGCACCCGCCCCGAGCCCTTTGATGAATGGTTATCAGGCGGCCCAGCCGGTCGCGCGGCCGGCAGCACAGCCCGCAGGCCCCGCGGCAGACGGCCAGGAACTGATAAAGCTGCGCGGCGCGGCGGCCCGCACTGTCGCGAACATGACCGCCAGTCTCGCGGTGCCGACCGCCACCTCGGTACGGGCGGTGCCAGCCAAGCTGCTGGTCGACAACCGGATAGTGATCAATAACCACCTCGCTCGCGGCCGGGGCGGCAAGATCTCTTTCACCCATCTGATCGGTTACGCCGTGGTCAAGGCGCTCGCGGTCAGCCCTGAGCTCAACGAGTCCTTCACCGAGGTCGACGGCAAGCCGATGCTGGTGAAGCCCGAGTACGTCAACCTGGGCCTGGCCATAGACATCCGCAAGGAAGACGGCAGCAGGCAGCTGCTCGTGCCGAGCATCAAGGCGGCCGGGCAGATGGACTTCAGGCAGTTCTGGCTGGCCTACGAAGAGATCGTGCGCAAGGCGAGGAGCGGCAAGCTCGCCGTCGAGGACTTCGCGGGCACCACGATCACCCTGACTAACCCTGGCACGATCGGAACCATGCATTCCGTGCCCAGGCTGATGGCCGGCCAGGGCTGTATCATCGGCGTCGGCGCGATGGAATACCCGGCCGCGTACCAGGGCGCCTCGGCCGAGACCCTGGCCAGGGACGCGATCAGTCAGACCGTGACCCTGACCTCTACCTACGATCACCGGATCATCCAGGGCGCCCAGTCGGGCGAGTTGCTGCGCGTCATCTGCGGCCTGCTGCTCGGCGACAGCGGCTTCTACGACGATGTTTTCGCGGCGCTGCGGATACCCTACGAGCCGGTGCGCTGGGTTCGCGACATCCCGGCCGGGCACGAGAACGACATCAGCAAGGCGGCCCGCGTCCACGAGCTGATCCACGCCTACCGGGTCCGCGGGCACCTGATGGCCGACACTGACCCGTTGCAGTACAAGCAGCGCAAGCACCCCGACCTGGACATCAACCAGCACGGTCTCACCTTGTGGGACCTGGAGCGCGAGTTCGCGACTGGCGGGTTCGGCGGGAAGCCGCGGATGCTGCTCCGCGAGATCCTGGGCGTGCTGCGCGACGCGTACTGCCGCACCGTCGGCCTCGAGTACATGCACATCCAGGAACCACGCGAGCGGGCCTGGCTGCAGGACCGGGTCGAGCGGCCTCACCCGGAAGCCGATCACGAAGAGCAGCTGCGGATCTTGTCCAGGCTGAACGTGGCCGAGGCGTTCGAGATGTTCCTGCAGACCAAGTACGTCGGCCAGCGCCGGTTCTCGCTCGAGGGGGCCGAATCGCTGATCCCGCTGCTCGACGCGGTACTCAGCGAGGCGGCGACGCTCGGCCTGCATGAGGTCGTGCTCGGAATGGCGCACCGGGGCAGGCTTAACGTGCTCGCGAACATCGTCGGCAAGTCCTACGGGCAGATTTTCAACGAGTTCGAGGGCTACGTCGACCCGGGCAGTACGCACGGCTCAGGGGACGTCAAATACCACCTCGGCGCTGAGGGCAAGTACAAGACCGCGGACGGCACCGCGATCCCGGTCAGCCTGGTCGCCAACCCGAGCCATCTGGAAGCGGTCGACCCGGTGCTTGAAGGCGTCGTCCGGGCCAAGCAGGACGTGATCGACCTGAGCACGCAGGGCTACACGGTGCTGCCGATCCTGATCCACGGCGACGCGGCTTTCGCCGGGCAGGGCGTGGTCGCGGAGACGCTCGAACTGTCTCAGCTCCGCGGGTACCGCACCGGCGGCACCGTGCACATCGTGGTCAACAACCAGGTTGGCTTTACCACCGACCCGCGCTCTTCCCGGTCAAGCGTGTACAGCACGGACGTCGCCCGCACGATCCAGGCGCCGATCTTCCACGTGAACGGCGACGACCCTGAGGCCGTGGTCAGGGTGGGCAAGCTGGCGTTCGCCTACCGCGAGGCCTTCGCCAAGGACGTCGTCATCGACATGGTCTGCTACCGCCGCCGAGGCCACAACGAGGCCGACAACCCCTCGTTCACCCAGCCCCTGATGTACGACATCATCGACACGCTGCGGTCCACGAGGAAGCTCTACACCGAGGCACTGATCGGGCGGGGCGACATCACGCTCGACGAGGCCGAGAACATCCTGCGGGACTACCAGACCGAGCTTGAGCGGGCCTTCACCGAGACGAGGGAAGCGGCGACCCAGCCGCCCGAGCCAGGCTCGGTGCTGGCCGCGCCGCCCGCCCGGCCCATGCTGATCGATCACTCGAGCGTGCCGACCGCGATCACCCCTGAGATGGTCAAGCAGATCATTGACACCCAGGTGACCCTGCCGGACGGGTTTACGCCGCACCCCCGGCTGGCGCCGCAGCTTGCTCGCCGGGCGGTGCTGGTTGAGCACAACGAGATCGACTGGGCGACCGGCGAACTGCTGGCGTTCGGCGGCACCCTCATCGACGGGCACGGGGTGCGGCTGGTCGGGCAGGACACCAGGCGGGGCACCTTCGGCCAGCGGCACGCCGGCCTTGTCGACCGGCACACCGGCGAGGAGTACACCCCGCTGCGGCAGCTCAACAACGGGAACGCCAAGTTCCACGCCTACGACTCGCTGCTCTCCGAGTACGCCGCGGTGGGGTTCGAGTACGGCTACTCGGTGGCCAGGCCTGATGCTCTCGTCTGCTGGGAGGCGCAGTTCGGCGACTTCGTGAACGGCGCTCAGACGGTGCTTGACGAGTTCATCTCCTCCGGCGAGCAGAAGTGGGGCCAGCGCTCTGGCGTCGTGCTGCTGCTGCCGCACGGGTATGAGGGGCAAGGACCCGATCACAGCTCGGCTCGGATCGAGAGGTTCATGTCGCTGTGCGCCCAGGACAACATGACGGTCGCGATGCCGAGCACGCCGGCTAACTATTTCCACCTTCTGCGCTGGCAGGTTCTTTCCAGCCGGATCAAGCCGCTGGTCGTGTTCACGCCCAAGTCGATGCTGCGCCACAAGGCGGCGGTCTCGGCCGTGGCCGACTTCACGTCGGGCTCGTTCCAGCCGGTGCTGCCTGACCTGGGAGGCGGGGATCCCGCCCGGATCAGCCGGGTGCTGCTCTGCACGGGCAAGGTGTACTACGACCTGGTCGAACAGCGGACCGCGCAGCAGCGGGGCGACGTGGCCATCGTGCGGGTCGAGCGGCTTTATCCGCTGCCCGTGGCTGAGATCGGGGCGCAACTCGCGCTTTATCAGAACGCGATCGAGTTCACCTGGGTACAGGAGGAGCCAGTCAATATGGGCGCGTGGCCGTATCTGGCTACGCACTTGCAGCACCAGCTCGGGCTCGGGCTTTCTGTTATAGCGCTCCCCGAGAGCTCGGCGCCGGCCTCTGGCTCGGCGAAGTCGCACGCGCGTGACCACGTTGCCCTGGTCGCGTCAGCGCTGAGCTAGCGGATTCGCGGTGTACTTCACCGATCGCGGGATTGAAGAGCTGACTGGCCGGCGGGGCGAGGAGGAAGTGACCCTCGCCTGGCTTGGCGAGAAGCTGACCGCGTTCGTCGATCTTCATCCCGAGTACGAGATCGCGATCGAACGGCTGGCTGTCTGGCTGGCCCGCGACGACGATGACGACTAGCGGCCGGAGCTGTCGCACGGTCCCGTCGCGGGCAGCATCAGGGGCGGCGAAGCGGTCCGAGCGGCCCGGTGGGTGAGGCGGAGCGCCAGGCTGGGGTGAGCGGAGCGCCCCCGGAGCGTGGCCCGGCCGGGGTGAGGCGGAGCGCCCCCGGAGCGCCCCCGGAGCGCCCGGCAGGGGGTGAGGCGGAGCGCCCGGCGGGGGTGAGGCGGAGCGCCCGGCGGGGGTGAGGCGGTGGCCCTAGGGGCGCAGCCGCCCGGCGGGTGAGGCTCCCGCACTTGCCTCGGATTGGCTAACGCGATATATCTCATATAGCATTGCGATGAGCGGAGAGGGGGATGAGCGATGAGCCCAGTGTTCAGACACGGCGGGTTGCGGCTTTACCTGCTGAAACTGCTCAATGAAGCTCCCCGGCACGGTTACGACGTCATCCGGCTGTTGCAGGACAAGTTTCTAGGCGTCTACTCGCCATCGCCAGGTACGATCTACCCCCGGCTAGCTAGGCTCGAGGAAGAGGGCCTGGTCACGCACGAGACGGTGGACGGCAAGAAGATCTACAAGATCACCGACGCCGGACGGGCCGAACTGAACCGCCGGCTGGATGACCTGGCCGATCTTGAAGACGAACTGGCCGCCTCGGTGCGCGATATCGCGAAGGAGATCTCCCGCGACGTCAGGGAAACGGTAAGGAACCTGCGCGACGAACTGACCTGGGCGGTGCGCGAAGCCGGCCGGAACGGTACTGCTGGCCCTCGAGCGGATTCCGCGAGCGGCGCTCAGGCGGATACGGCGAGCGGCTCGCGAGCGGATGCGGCGAGCGGCTCGCGAGCGGATTCCCGGCCGGAAGAGCCGGGCGGGCGTGACGACGGCGTTAGCGCTGACGCCGAGACCGGAGCGACGGCAGACGCCGGGGCGTGGTCGGAGGCGACTAGCGCGGCTGATGCCGGGGCGGCGGCGGCGGCTGATGCCGGGCGGGCTGATGCCGGGCGGGCTGATGCCGGGCGGGCCGGCGGCGGGCGGGCTGACGCAGAGGCGACAGCTGACCCTGGCGAAGAGACGGGCGAGCAACGGCAGCGGCGCCACAATGACTGGCGGGCTGACTGGCGAGACTGGGCCGAGCGTACCGACTGGCGGGACTGGGCCGACTGGGCTAAGCACCAAGGCTGGGCCGACTGGACCGGGAAGCAAGACTGGCGCGAGCGGGCCAAGGCGGGCCGATCTGACTGGGCGCAATGGACCCAGGCGAACCGGCCAGACTGGCTCAGAGGCGCCGGACCACGCGACCGGCACGAAGCACACGCCGATCTGGTCTCCGATCTCGAGCACCTCGCCACGCTGTTCGCCAAGGAAATCCGCGGCGTGGCCAGGCACGCGGAAAACATGGGCGACGACACCGTCGGCAGCCTTGGCCGGATCCTCGGCGACGCGCTCAACCGAATCAGGACCGAGGTCTTCCGCGCCCCGGAAGAGGCCCAGGCATCCGCCGCTGATCAGGCCGACCCGGACGCAGCGGATGCCTCCGACGCCCCGGATGCTCCGGACGCGGATAGCCCGAAGTAGCGCCAGGAGGACATAACGGGCCACTGCCCGGCCAAGGTCGGGGCTGGGGGTAACTCTTTACGGCTTACCTAGCGACTATAGCCCTGCACCGGTTTCGGCCCGGCCGACCGCCGCACAGGCAGCGAGACTGACATATCGGTGATACTGCCCGGCCGACTACAACGATGGCCCATGGGTGTGTTTCTTTGGGAGTGAGTTCAGGTTGACCCCTCAGCGCGGGCCTGGCGGGGCCATGCCGCCGGCCGGTCCCGGCCCAGGTATCCCGGCATTCCGGGCATTCGGTGCAGCCCGCCGCCAGGCCCCCGGAGGCGGGGGCACTTTACATCGGCAAAAACCTAGGCGAAGTGCCCCCGCCTCCCCGCGCAAGACCCTCAGGGACCCGCCTCACTCCCAGGGAAACGCACCCATGGCCCATGGGTGAGTTTCCGTGGGAGTGAGTTCCGGTCGACTCCTCGGCGTGGCCCGGACGGAACCGGTCCTCCAGCCCTTCCCGCCTCAGCCTCCACCGGCATTCCCGGCATTCCCGGCATCCAGGGCAGCCCGCCGCCCCGGCCGCTGACACCGGGGGCACTTTGGGGTCGTTTTTACCCCAAAGTGCCCCCGGTGCTCAAGCAAGACCGTCCGGGACCCGCCTCACTCCACCAGAAAGGCATCCATGGCCCATCGATGCGGTTGCCTGGCGGCGCGGGACCGCAACGATGGGCCATCGATGCTGCGGGAACCGCATGGATGGGCCATGGATGCTGTTCCGCCCGGCCGCCGGACCGCAGCGATGGCCCATGGGTGAGTTTCCGTGGGAGTGAGTTCCGGTCGACTCCTCGGCGTGGCCCGGACGGAACTGGTCCTCCAGCCCTTCCCGCCTCAGCCTCCACCGGCATTCCCGGCATTCCCGGCATCCAGGGCAGCCCGCCGCCCCGGCCGCTGACACCGGGGGCACCCTGCGGTCGCAATAACGACCCCGAAGTGCCCCCGGTGCTCAGGCAAGACCGTCCCGGACCCGCCTCACTCCACCAGAAACGCACCCATGGCCCATCCATGCGGTTAGCACGCCGCCGCCACCCCGAGCCGCGATCCCGCCAGCCCCAGAACCACATCCAGTCACACCAGTCTCTGCCTCGCCCCGACAACCTGGGCTTGGGTTTGGGCCGGGCTTGGGTTTGGGCCGGGCTTGGGTGTGGGCCGGGCTTGGGTTTGGGCCGTGGGCGGGCCTTGCTCGGGGTCGGGTTCGCCTCAAGGAAAAGTTAGATGGTGAACACCACTTTCCCGAACAATTCGCCGCCGATCATGGCCTCGAAGCCCTCGGCGGCATCGGTCAGGGGAAGGATACGGTCGATACGCGGGCGAAGACCGGTCTGGTCGCAGAACGTGACCAGGCGGGCCAGTTGGTCCCTGGTACCCATCGTGGACCCGACGACGGAAAGTTGCAGGAAGAAGATCCTGGTCAGCTCGGCGGCAGGCATCGGCCCGCTAGTGGCACCGCAGATGACGATGCGGCCACCGGGGCGCAGCGCCTTGACCGAGTGGGACCAGGTGGCCTCGCCGACGGTCTCCATCACCGCGTCCACCCGCTCAGGCAGCCGGGCCCCGGAGGCAAACGCCTGATCCGCGCCAAGCTCGATCGCCCGCGCCCGCTTCTCCTCGCTACGGCTGGTCACCCAGATCCGGTAGCCGGCCGCCCGGCCGAGCAGAATCAGCGCCGTCGCCACGCCGCCGCCTGCGCCCTGCACCAGGATCGTGCTGCCCGGCTCTAGCCCGGACTTGTCGAAGAGCATGCGGTACGCCGTGAGGTACGCGGTGGGCAGGCACGCCGCCGCTTCGAAGGACAGGCTCGCTGGCTTGGGCACGAGGTTCCGCCGGGGAACTGTGACCAGTTCGGCGAACGTGCCGTCATATCGCTCGGAAAGCAGCGACCGGCGTGGATCAAGAGTCTCGTCAGCAACGCCGACCGAAGGGTCGCTGATCACGCCGTGCACGACGACGTCGTTCCCGTCCTCGTCGACCCCGGCGGCATCACAACCGAGCACCATCGGCAGCTGATCGGCCGAGATACCGACGCCGCGCAGCGTCCAGAGGTCGTGGTGATTGAGCGAGGTCGCCTTGACGGCTACTGTCGTCCAGCCATCGGGCGGCACCGGATCGGCGTGCTCGCCGAGTTCGAGAGCTGAGATCGGGTCGTCGGAGCTGAACCTGGCTGCGGTAACTGCGAACATGGCAGGACCATAGCGTCAGGCGTTCGCGCCCCCGCCAGCAGCCGGGCGGTTCTGGCCAAACCTTTGACCAGGAAGGTTGTGCATAACGCACTTACGCGGGGGCCTTGCTATGACATACTCCGCAAGAGCTGGTTCCGATCCCCAATCGCTTGTAAGGACCGGCGTGAATCTGGCTTCGTTTGCCGAACTCGCGGTGCGGTTGGTCAACTCCGCTGTTTGCGACGCTGACGCCGACCCGCTGCGTAGCTGTGCCGTGTTCCGCGAATTTATCGCCGACCGGCCTTTTCTCGTTGGCCCCTTGACCCGATCTGACCTTGACCAGCTGAGGCTGCTGCGAGCCGATCTCGCGGTGGTCTTCAGCCGCGCGCTCGAAGGTGCTGAGCAGGCGGCGGTCGCGAAGCTGAACAGCCTCATGATGACTCACCCTGTCCATCCGGTGCTGGCTGCGCACGACGGCGAACCCTGGCACGTGCACCTGAGCGAGACCGGCTCAGTAACCGACAGGTACGCGGCCGCTTCGGCCGGCAGCCTCACCCTCGTGATCAGCCAGCTCGGCATCAAATGCCTCGGTATCTGCGCGATCGCCTCTTGTGACCGGGTCTACATCGACGCGAGCAGCAATAAGTCGCGGCGTTACTGTGCGCACCATTCGGCATCGCGCGGTAACGTAACCACGCTTCGCGGGCAGGATCCTAGCGAGTTCGCTAGTCAGCCAAGCGCTGTCGCATCAGCAGCCAGCTAGGCATTAATCCGTCCCTCAGTACACGAGACGTCACTTGCGTTACCGAACCGACACCTCCGCGCTTCTTCTCACTAACCCGAATGATCATTAGCATGAGGCCCAACTCACGGGCGTTAGGTTCGCGTTAGTAGGGCCCCGCCACCTGACGCCTCACTGATCTGGAGGAAGTCATGACTACGACTCCTACGGGCGCAACGGCCCCGCCTGAGGGCGCGACTGAGTACCACCTGCACCGCAAGGTTGGTCTGCGCCCGCTCACGATGATCTCGATCGGGTCAATCATCGGATCGGGGTGGCTGCTCGGCGCCCTCCACGCGGCCACTACCGCTGGCGCCGCCTCGTCCATCTCCTGGCTGCTTGGCGGGCTCGTTCTCGCGTTGCTCGCGCTGGTGCACGCCGAGCTTGGCTCCACTTACCCGGTGTCCGGCGGTACCGCCAGGTTCCCCTACATGGTGTTCGGCGCGCTCGGAGGGTTCACCGGCGGCTGGATGGCCTTCCTGCAGGCCGTGACCATCGCGCCGATCGAGGTCGAAGCATCTCTTGGCTACCTGGACAGCAAGTATCCGAACCTGCACTGGATTTATGCGAGCGGCGGCCTCAAGGGCGACCTTAACGGCACCGGCATCGCCGTCGGCGCCGGGTTCATGCTGGTGTTCACCATATTCAACATCATGGGCGTGCGCTGGCTGGCTGAGACCAACGCGATCGCGACGTACTGGAAGATCCTGATTCCGACGATCACGATCTTCGGGCTGCTGTTCACGGTCTTCCACTCGAGCAACTTCTCCGCTGGCGGCGGCTTCATGCCGTACGGCTTCCACGGCGTCTTCGCGGCCCTGCCGCTCGGCATCATCTTCGCCTTGGAAGGCTTCGAACAAGCCATCCAGGTCGGCGGTGAAGCCGAGAACCCGCAGCGCAACATCCCGCGGGCCGTCATCTACGCGATGATCATCGGGACCGTGATCTACCTGCTGCTCGAAGTCGCCTTCGTCGGAGCGCTCAATCCAGCCAATCTGATCCACGGCTGGAGCAACCCGATTCCCGGTGCCGGGGCATTCGGACCGTACGCGACGCTTGCTACCACGGCTGGCCTCGGCTGGCTGTCCACCCTGCTGATCATCGACTCGGTCGTTTCCCCTGCGGGCACCGGCCTGGTCTATCTCGGCACCTCGTCACGCCTTTCCTACGGCCTCGGCCGTAACGGCTACTTCCCGCGCATCATCAGCAAGATCAGCAGCCGGGGCGTCCCGCTCGTCTCGATCGCTATCTGCTTCGTCATCGGCATGCTGACCTTCCTGCCGTTCCCAAGCTGGGAAGGGCTGGTCGGCCTGGTCACCTCGGCGACAGTGCTGATGTACGCGATGGCACCCCTCTCGCTGGCCGGGTTGCGGCGCTCTGACCCCGACCGTCCGAGGGGTTACAAGCTGCCGGCCGCCGGAGTGCTCTGCCCGCTGGCCTTCATCTTCGCCAACTGCATCGTGTACTTCGCTGGCTGGAGCAACGTCTTCTGGCTCTACGTGGCCATCGTCATCGGGTACATCATCTTCGCGATCTACCAGGCGACGATCCCGGCCGAGCGCCGTTCGATCATCGACTGGAGGGCCGCGCAGTGGATAATCCCGTGGCTAGCCGGCCTCGGAATCATCTCGTGGCAGGGCCAGTACGTCAGCGGCATCAACAAGGTATTCGGCCTCACGCTCCTGCCGACCTACAACATCGGCGGCAAGCACCCGTCCCATCTCTCCGAGTGGTACGACCTGATCATCATCGCGGTGTTCAGCCTGGCGATCTACTACTGGGCGACTCACGTGTCCATGTCAACCGACAAGGTTCAGGCCGCGGTAGCGGACGTCGAGGCTGAGGCGTCGATCGAACTCGATTCGCACCTCGTCAGCGAGTAGCACCTCCCAAGCTGACGGCGGGCCGGAGAACGAATCCGGCCCGCCGTTTCGCTGTCAGCCCTCAGCGTGCTCGCCGGTAACGGCAAAGCACCCGGCCTTCGATCAGCTCGGGACTGACCGCACCGAACCTCGCGCTGTCGGCGGCGCCAGCTAGCGGATTATCGGAATCCAGCCACCAGCCGTCGCCTTCCGCCCAGGCCGCCCGCTTCACCAGCAACATGTCCCGCTGCTCAGGATTCCTGGCGATGACCAGCTGACCCGGCCTGATCCGAAGGCCGCGCCCGCCGTCCCTGCGCGTGCCCCGCCACACCAGCAGCCAGTCGCCTGGCCGCAGCGCCGGTTCCATCGACCGTTCCGCTACCGCGACTCGCCAGACCGGCCACTGCATGAGTACCTCCGATAAGGCAAGCTGTACTGTCTGATTCCATCACCCAACGATCCGACACGAGAGAAGGACATCATGAGGCTGCTCGCACATGTCCTCGCACCGAAGGCGACTGCGCTCGCGCACTGCGACCTGCCGTGCGGTGTCTATGACCCGGCCCAGGCCAGGATAGAGGCCGAATCGGTCAAGGCGATCTGCGAGAAGTACCAGGCAAACACCGACTCGGAATTCCGTACCCGCGCTCTGATAATCAAGGAGCAGCGCTCGGAGCTCGTCAAGCACCACCTCTGGGTCCTGTGGACTGACTACTTCAAGCCGCCGCACTTCGAGAAGTACCCGCAGTTGCACCAGCTTTTCAACGAGGCGACCAAGCTAGCCGGAGCCGGCGGATCCAAGGGCAGCGCCGATCCAGCGACAGCGGAAAAGCTGCTCGCCAAGATCGACGAGATCGCCGCGATCTTCGCGGAGACCAAGAAAGGCTAGTGCTTTTCCTGGGGCGGCGCGGACGTAAAGCCCGCGCTGCCCCCGCTTAATGACCAAAGGACGCCGGACGGCCGTTTCACCACACCGCCGTCCCATCGTTGACGTTGCCCGGCGGGATCGCGGCCGGGTGGCGGCAGTCGTGCCGACCGCATCGCTGGGCCATCGCTGCGGCTCGGCGACCGGGCGGAACCGCATCCATGGCCCATAAATGCTGTTCCCGCAGCATCTATGGCCCATAGATGCGGTCCGGCGCCGCCAGGCAACCGCATTGATGGGTCATCGTTGCTGCCAGGGCGGTCCGAGCGCAGCAACACCAGGGCGGGTCCGGGCGCAGCAACAACCAGAACGGCCAGTTGCGGTAAGTGCCCGGAATATCCAGGCCAGGACGGCGCCGTGGACCCGACCGGAACTCACCTCAGAAGAAATGCGCGAATGAACCGGTCCTTCTGCTCGCACAACGATCTTTTCAGGCTCCGAAGCCATGTTGAAGAACAAAATCCCCCGGCCTTTTGCCGCGATCGCCGCCTATCGGCAACGTGGCTATCCCTAGCGATACCCGATCGGCCAGACGCGGTACTGTCGGATTCCGTCATTCCAATGATCTGATCCGGGAGAAGGACACCGTGAGGTTGGCAGAACCTGGCCCGCGCGAGCACCGCTTCGGCGTTACCGTAGCGTCCGCGAGCGGGACAGGCACCGTGCGGGGGCAGTGCGCCAGGGCAGTTCTGGGCTCAGGATAAGTTGCAAGGAGACGTTGGCTCCTGCTGTGACCAGCGACTTCGGCCGTTGTTGAAGGGGCAGGCATGACCGAAAAAGGGACTACGTCCCCCATAACCGAAAGAAGTACTGTAAACCACATGACACAAGGTCCTACTGTCACCGGCGATCGGGGCGATCGCGCCGGATCCGCTGACCCGCTCGTTCACCGCGACACGCCGCAGGGCAGCGGCAGCCTCGCCACCGTTGTCCATCCGGCCGCGGAAAGTGGTGACCGGGTAACGGTACGGATGCCGGCCGACGGCGCCTACCTCTCCGTCCTGCGCACGGCGACGGCCGGCCTGGCCGCGCGGCTTGATTTCACGCTTGACGAGATCGAGGACATGCGGATCGCCGTCGATGAGGCCTGCGCGATGCTGCTCAGTCAGGCGATCCCCGGCAGCGATCTCGAGTGCGTGTTCTCCCTTGGCCAGGACGAGATGACGGTCTCAGTTTCTGTCAGGTGCCTGGCACCTCGGGTCCCGTCAGGTGACACCTTCGCGTGGACGGTGCTCTCCGCACTCGCCGGCAGCGTCAACGCCCAGGTCGGGCCGGGGGATGTGCTCACGATCGTGCTGCGGAAGAGTCGTGACTCATCGAGGTCGGTATGACGGGGGAAGTTGAGGTCACTTTGACCGAAGAGTTCGAGACCATGACAGCTGAGCCAGCCGGGGGGGAGGCGGTCAGCGAAGCCGACGAGGTGCTGGCCGTCGCGGGGCTGGTCAACCAGGAGGTCGAAGACGAGGACGATGCCGCTGAGCAGCTCTCAGGGGCGATCAGGATCCAGCACGCCGTACGTGACCGCGGGCATGCGAGGGAGCTGTTCGTGAGGCTCTGCGCGCTTCCTGAGGGCGATCCTGAGCGGCTGCGGATCAGGGGCGAGCTCGTCGAGTTGCACCTGCCGCTGGTCGAGTACCTGGCCAGGAGATTCCGCAACCGCGGCGAGTGGCTCGATGACCTGACCCAGGTGGCGACGATCGGCCTGATCAAGTCGATCGACCGGTTCGACCTGAACCGCGGCGTTGAGTTCTCCACCTACGCCACGCCGACGATAGTTGGCGAGATCAAGCGGCACTTCAGGGACAAGGGCTGGGCGGTCAGGGTGCCGCGCCGGCTTCAGGAGCTGAAGCTGGCGCTTACCAAGGCCATCGGCGATCTGGCCCAGCGCCTTGGCCGCGCGCCGACAGTAGCGGAACTAGCCGCACACCTGTCGATGAGCGAGGAGGACGTGCTCGAGGGCCTGGAATCGGCGAACGCCTACTCCACGGTCTCCCTTGATGCGCCGGACTCAGGTGACGAGGACGCGCCTGCGGTAGCCGAGTCGCTTGGCATGGTCGACGAGGCGCTCGAGGGCGTCGAGTACCGGGAATCGCTTAAGCCGCTACTTGAGCGACTGCCTCCGAGGGAGAAGCGCATCCTCCTGCTGCGCTTCTTCGGCAACATGACGCAGTCGCAGATCGCCACCGAGCTTGGCATCTCCCAGATGCACGTCTCGCGGCTGCTCGCCCGGACCCTAGCCCAGCTGCGGGAGGGCCTGACCAGCGAGGACTAGCTAGCGTTGTCCGCGGTCAGCGCCCTGATGCTTGGCGGCGAGAGGAGGAGGGCAAACCCCGCCAGGCAGAGCACAAGCGCCGGAACGCCCCAGGACCAGCGATGGCCCTGCACCAGGTAGATGCCGACGATGCCAGTGAAAAGCTGGGTCAGCAGTGCGGGGGTGCGGCTCCACCGTCGCGTTCTGGCCAGGCCGAAGGCCACATAGCCGAGCACGATAGCTGTGCCGATGCCGATCGCCGTAATAGCGATGCCGCTGGCGTTCTCATACGATTTGCCCTGAAGCGCGGCGACTCCGGCGAGAATGGCCGCCAGCAGGATAGCGATCGACTGGATCGCCTGGACGGCAGCAGCGGCGGCTATCGTAGGCGGACGCCCCCGACGCTGCTCTGGTGGCGCGACGCTAGCCTGAGCGCGTGCGCGCGCTTTTGATCGTGAACCCACGTGCTACCTCCACGACCCGGCTGCGCCGGGATGTCATCGCGTCGGCCCTGGCGTCCGCCGTCAAGCTGGAAGTCGAACAGACGCGCTACCGAGGCCACGCTACCGCGCTCGCCGCCAAGGCCCGCAGCGAAGGCTTCGGCCTGGTGCTCACGCTCGGTGGTGACGGCACGGTCAACGAAGTCGTCAACGGCCTTCTCGGTTCGGCCGCTGCGACTGACAATAGTAGTTCGGCCAGCCAGAACGTGAATCTTCCGCCCGCCGCCGAACTGCCCGCCCTGGCGGCCCTGCCGGGCGGCAGCGGAAACGTGTTCGCCGGCGCACTGGGCCTGCCGCGCGACCCTATCGACGCCACCGGCCAGATCCTGAGCGCCCTCGCCGAGCAGCGCGAGCGCACCATCGGGCTGGGAAACGCCGACGGCAGGTATTTCACCTTCAACTGCGGCATCGGCCTCGACGCCGAGGTAGTCAGGGCGGTCCAGGGTCTTCGCGCGCACGGGCGGCAGGCAAGTCCTTCGCTGTACGTCCGGCTCGCGCTGCGCCAGTTCTACCAGCAAACCGACCGCAGCCATCCGGTTATCTGGATCGACCAGAAAGGCGGCCGGTCACTAGGCCCGGTCTTCCTCGCGATAATCTCCAACACCGCACCGTGGACCTACCTCGGCGCCCGCGAGGTCAACGCCAACCCGCAAGCCAGATTCGACACCGGGCTCGACGTCTTCGCCGTGCGCAGCATGTCATCTTTCAGCACGCTCTCCACGCTGGCCCAGATGCTCACCACCAAGGGGCGGGACCTGCGTGGCCGCAACCTGCTCACGCTTCACGACCAGCCCGCTTTCACGCTGCGGTCCGAGCGCCCGGCCGCCTTCCAGATCGACGGCGAATACGTTGGCGAAAGGGAGGCCGTCACCCTCTGCTCCATCCCCCGCGCCCTCCGGGTCATCGCCTGACACCCTCGCCTACTGATCGAACTCTGGTCGCGTAAGACCAGCCCCATCCATCACGCCGTCGGCCCAGGCAGCCCGCCCCGGCCAACCCGGCCGCCCCGCCCAACGCGGCCGGCGAGGCCGCCCGGCCACCGCCGGCCACCCCGATCGCCCGACCTCCCCAAATCGGGCATAAAGCGCATGACCAGTCCCGCGTCGGATCCGGCGCCCCCGGCCCCAGGCGCATCAAAGTCCCGGCGCAGGCACCAGAACCCCATCGCCGGAACAACGCCGGGCCTCCGCACCCGCCCAAGGCCGCGCCCCCGACGGGTACCGAGCGACCAGACCACCAACCCGACTCGCCGCCATCGCCAGCCCGCCCAGCACCGCCACACGCAAGAAACACAGCCATGGGCCAGCTATGTCCTCCCGCCACAAATGCGACTAGCTTAACTTGATCACCGAGTCGCATGCCGGGGGGCCTTTTGCCACCGTGCCTCGTCGCGCCGTGCGGTCAAAACTCCCGTAATGCCCGGCCGGCCGCACCGATGGCCCACCGATGCGGCTGCCAGGCGGCGCTGAACCGCAACGATGGCCCATCGATGCTGCGGCAACAGCAACGCTGGGACATAGATGTCGTCAGCCCCGCCCGCCGCACCGCAACGATGGCCCACCGATGCGCTTCCGTGGTGAGTGAGTTCTGGTCGACTCCTCGGCGTGGCCCGGACGGAACCGGTCCTCCAGCCCTTCCCGCCTGAGCCTCCACCGGCATTCCCGGCATTCCCGGCATTCCCGGCATCCAGGGCAGCCCGCCGCCCCGGCCGCGGTCGTAAGAACCACCCCAAAGTGCCCCCGGTGCTCGGCGCAAGACCGTCCGGCACCCGCCTCATCCAGCGCAACACGCACCCATGGCCCATCGATGCGTTTCTTTCTGAGTGATGGTGATGGCCACGATGGAGTTGGCCTCCAGACCGGGCCGGCAGCCCGGCGTTGCCGTGGCGGGACGGCTGGCGAGCGGCAGGCCCAGCGTGCGTTCCTGCGCCGGGGTCCTGGCCGGCCCCGGGCCACGCTGGGCCTGCCGCCAGGGACACGCGGCCCGGTATATGTCATATGCCGGGTTCCCAGTCCCCGGCCCCCGGCCGCCAGCCCCCAGGCCCAGGCCCCGGCCGCCAGGCCCCAGGCCGCCAGCCCCCAGGCCGACGCCCAGGGCCGACCAGCGAGCCCAGCACCTCCGCCCCGGCATTTCCCACCCTTCTCGCGCACCTACGATCAGACTACACGAATCATAAGAAATCATATTTAATTGTCGCGAATACCACATCAACGGCACAAGTTCGCGGACCTATAGCCGGCACTGTCGAGGTCCGGTACCCGGCGCACGGACCATGCCCGCCATGTGACTTAGATGACACCGAAATCCGGTCTAACCTTTGCCTAAGGGTCTTGCGCTTGATCGAATAACTTGGGAGGGTTGTAACGCTCCTAGCGAGAGGCAAGCTCGCGCGCCCTCGCTGGGCGGGCGATGTCTGCGCGGCGGTTGTCCACGGGGGCGTGGTCTGGCAGCCAAACGGGACTGCTGTGCTCAAGCACAGTGACCTGGACTGCAGCACGGTGTTCGAAGTACCAGCGATGCCGCCAACACCGGCGGTGCCGCAAACACCGAGATTGCAAGCACCAAAGATTAGCTTTAAATGCGGATTAGACATACGGTAGAGCTAGTGAATTCATTCACAAGCACGACGGAGGCGACGGGTCCGGGGTTCGGACCTGTTGGCGCTCATTGAGGAGTGGACCGCATGGACTGGCGTAACTACGCCGCCTGTCGTGATGTCGACCCGGAGTTGTTCTTCCCGATTGGGAACACCGGTCCTGCCCTGCTCCAGATCGATGAAGCGAAACAGGTCTGCCAACGTTGCAAGGTCACGGAGGCCTGCCTGCAGTGGGCACTGGAGAGCGGCCAGGACTCTGGCGTCTGGGGCGGTCTGAGTGAAGACGAGCGGCGCACGCTCAAGCGGCGCGGTGCTCGCGTGGGCGTCAGCGCCTGAAACAATCGGCTCAGTTACCCTGATCGGCGGCGGGCAGCGGCAACTCTAGCCGTACGTTGGTCCCGCCGCCGGCCCGGCCAGCGATATTGAGCGTCCCGCCAAGTTCGCCCACCACGAGCGTGCGCACGATCTGCAGGCCAAGGCTCGTAGTCGACTCAAGATCGAAGTCAGCCGGAAATCCCGTCCCGTTATCTGCGACCACCACGCAAAGCTGGTCATCCCGGCGATCGGCGGTCAGTTCGAGGTTTCCCGCAGCTGGCCCGCCCGGCCGGGCCAGCCCGTGCTGCACCGCATTGTGCAGCAACTCGGTAAGCACCAGCGCTAGCGGCGTAGCCACCTGAGCAGAAAGCACGCCGAACCGCCCGGTCAGCAACGGCGTGATCCTAGCCTCAGGCGCCGACAACTCCCCGGCCATCATCGCGATCCGCCGAGCCACCTCGTCGAACTCCACCACCTCGCCGCTCGCCTGCGACAACGTCTCATGCACGAGCGCGATGGAGCCAACCCGGTTCACCGCGTCCTGAAGCGCGGACGAGGCCTCAGGCACTCGCATCCGGCGGGCCTGCAGCCGCAGCAAGGCCGCGACAGTCTGCAGGTTGTTCTTCACCCGGTGGTGGATTTCCCTGATCGTCGCGTCCTTGGTGATCAGTTCGCGTTCTCTGTGCCGCAACTCGGTCACGTCCCGCAGCAGCACGAGCGCGCCCGCCGACGAGCCACTCACGGTCAGCGGTATGGCCCGAATCTGGACGACGGTGCCGTTCGCCTCCATCTCGGTTTCCAGGTGCGCCCGCCCGCTAGCGGCGAGCATCAGCGAATCGTCGCGCGGCATCGTGCTCGCGCACAGCCGCGCGGTAAGCGGGCCGAGTTCGCGTCCGGTCAGGTCGGCGGTCAGGCCGAGCCGCCGGTAGGCCGAGATCGCGTTCGGGCTGGCGTAGCTGACCTTGCCGGACCGGCTGAGCCTGACGACGCCGTCATTGACCCGAGGCGACTGAACGTGGACGGGCGAACTGGCCGGGCCGGGAAACAATCCCGCCGCGATCATCTGCGCGAGGTCATCGGCCGACTTCAGGTAGGCCAGGTCCATCCGGCTTGGCGTCCGCGCGGATTCCAGGTTGGTTGACCGCTCGATCACCGCGATCACCCGGCCGACCCGGCTGACCGGTATTGTCTCGTGCCGCACGGGCACACCCCGGCGCCACTCAGGGTCACCTTCGCGGCACACTCTTCCCTCGGCGACCGCCGCCGCCAGCAGAGGCTGTTCAGTCGCGGCCAGCACGGTGCCGACCCGGTCCTCGGGGAACGCGGTCGGTCCCGTCGTCGGGCGAACCTGGGCGAGGGCTATCCAGCACTCGTCCTCGGGGAGCGGTGCCCACAGCGTCAGGTCGGCGATGGACAGGTCAGCGAGCAACTCCCAGTCCGACACAAGCGCGTGCAGCCACTCAAGGTCCCCGGCCACGATTCGTGCCCGCCGGGCCAGGTCATTCAAAGTCGGCACCTCGTAATGATGCCACCGGTCACCGACCACAAGCACCAACGGCCATATCATGATAATGACTGTTTTTAGGTAAATAGCAAGGCAGTCCGCGCCCGCGACCCGCGCTGCTACTCCCTGGTAACCTCACCGCCATGGCAGAGGCCAAGAACCACGGGGGCGCCCAGGCCGTCGCCGCCGCCCGCGCGCACGGCGCGCGAACTATGTTCACGCTTTCCGGCGGCCACGTCTTCCCCGTCTACGACGGCGCGGTGAAGGCTGACCCGCCCATGCCGATCATCGATGTCAGGCACGAGCAGACCGCGGTCTTCGCCGCCGAGGCCACGGCCCGCCTGACGAGGACGCCCGGCTTCGCCGTCCTCACGGCCGGACCCGGCATCACGAACGGCATCAGCGCGATCACGACCGCCTGGTTCAACGGCTCGAGCGTAGTCATCCTCGGCGGACGCGCCCCCGACTATCGCTGGGGCTCAGGCAGCCTCCAGGAGTTCGACCATCCCAGGCTGCTCGAGCCCATCACCAAGCTTGCCTGGACCGAGCACGCCAGCGCAAGCGTAGGCCGGTCAGTGTCAAAAGCCTTCGACCTAGCCGCCAGCAGGCACCGGGGTCCTGTCTTCATTGACGTCAGCCTTGAAGCCTTGTTCGGCACGCCGGAGGCCGAGGACCAGGCCGAGCCGTTGCACGCGCACGCTCCGCAGGCGCCGGAAGAAGACCAGCTCAGGGAGATAGCCGCCCTCCTGGCCACCGCCAGCCGCCCGGTCCTGATCCTTGGTTCCGACGTCTGGCTTGACGGCGCGGAAACGGCGGCCCGCGCCCTGGCGGAGGACCTCGACCTCCCCGTCATCACCAACGGCCAGGGTCGCGGCATCCTGCCAGCCGGCCACGAACTGCTTGTTACCAGGGCAAGGTCGACCGCTCTCGGCGAGGCTGACCTGGTGATCGTCGTCGGCACCCCGCTCGATTTCAGACTCGGCTACGGTGAATTTGGCGGCAAGAACGGCACTTCCCCGGCCAAGGTGGTGCACGTGGCTGACTCGGAAGATCAGGTGGCTACCCATGTGTCGCTGGCCGCCCGTGCCGCGGGCGATCTGACCGCGTTCTTCAACGGCCTGGCCAGCGCGGCTGGCCAGGGCAGCAGGCCGTGGGCCAGCGAATGGCTGCCCAGGTTGCAAGCGGCCAGGGACCAGGCAACGGCGGCCGACCAGGGACTCCTGACCAGCGACGCTGACCCGATTCACCCGATGCGGATCTACGGTGACCTCGCCCCGCTGCTCGCCAGCGATGCCGTGGTCATCGGCGATGGCGGCGACTTCGTCAGCTACGCGGGCAAGTACGTCGAGCCGGCCAGGCCAGGAGGGTGGCTTGACCCTGGACCCTACGGCTGCCTGGGCACCGGCCTCGGCTACGCGATCGCCGCCCGTATCGCCCGCCCGTCCGCCCAGGTGGTGCTGCTGCTCGGTGACGGCGCGGCCGGTTTCTCGCTGATGGACGCCGACACCCTGGTCAGGCACAAGCTCCCGGTCGTGATGATCTGCGGTAATAATGGCATCTGGGGCCTGGAGAAGCACCCGATGCAGGCCCTCTACGGCTACGACGTCGCCGCCGATCTTCAGCCGCAATGCCGGTATGACCAGGTCGTCACGGCCCTGAACGGCGCGGGCGAACTGGTCACCCGCCCGCAGGACATCGCGCCCGCGCTCCGCCGCGCGTTCGACTCAGGCGTCCCTTACCTGGTCAACATCGCGACCGATCCGCGAATCGCCTACCCGCGCTCAACGACCGGAGTGTGAGGCGCTTCGCGCTGGCTGGCCTTCGCCAGGAACCGCTCGGCATCCACGAGCACCCGCTGCACCGTCCCGGCCCCGAGCACCGAGTCGTCGCCTTCGCCCGGCCCGTAGGCGATGAACCCGAAGAACAGCTTCCGGCCCTCGATCTCGACCAGTTCGGCCCTGACCTCGATCGGCGTGCCGAGCCCGCTCGGCCGGTGGTGCTCAAGTGAGATCGCGGTGCCCACCGTCGTTTGCCCGGCAGGCAACTGCGGCGCGACCGCCGCTACGCACGCGGCCTCGGCGAGGGCGAGCAGCCTGGGCGTGCCGAGCACCGGCAGGTCACCGCTGCCGAGCGCGATCGCCGTATCGCCCTCGCCCACCTCAGCGGTGACCGTCGCCCGGAGCCCGACCGTGAGCCCCGCACTCATTCGACGACCGCGATGAGGTCGCCTTCCTGCACCACGTCGCCCTCGCCGACCGCGAGCCGCTTCAGCGTGCCCGAGCCCTCGGCGAGCACCGGGATCTCCATCTTCATCGACTCGAGGATCACCAGCGTGTCCCCGTCTTCGACGGAATCGCCTTCGGCGGCGACCACCTTCCACACGTTGGCGACCATCTCAGCGCGGATCTCGGCCACGCGTACCTCCCACCTTGCTCACCACTGACGTGTCATAGTCTCCACTGCCGAACTCGGCGCTCTCGAGCAGGTCGGCATGGAAGGGCAAATTAGTCTTGAGCCCGGTGATAATGAAATCAGCTACCGCCTCTTTTGCCCGAGCCAGCGCCCCGGCCCGGTCCTGCGCATACACGACCAGCTTGGCCAGCAGCGGGTCGTAGTACGGCGTCACCGTGTTGCCTTTAACGTAGCCGCTGTCCACCCGCACGCCTGGCCCCGCGGGCTCTTCCCATTGCGTGATCGTGCCTGGACTGGGCAGGAACCGAACCGGATCTTCGGCGTAAACCCTCAGTTCAAGTGCATGACCGCCAACCAGGAACCCATCGGGATCGAAACTCACGTCGCCCCCGGCGGCGATACGCAGTTGCTGCTCGACTAGATCGATCCCGGTGACGAACTCAGTCACCGGATGCTCGACCTGCAGCCTGGTGTTCATCTCGAGGAACACGAACTGGCCGGTCTTGGTGTCCACCAGGCACTCAACCGTCCCTGCTCCCCGGTACCCGACCGCCTCGCCAGCCTTGACCGCCGCGGCCAGCATCCGCGCCCGCAGGCCAGCGTCGACCCCAGGTGACGGGGTTTCCTCGGCGACCTTCTGATGCCGGCGCTGCACGGAGCAGTCACGCTCGCCGAGCGCGATCACCCGGCCGTCAGCCAGCCCGAGTATCTGCACCTCAACGTGCCTGGCACTAGCGATGTACCGCTCGAGCAGGATCGCCGGGCTGGCGAAGAACCGCTCGGCCCGCGACCTCGCCGTGGCGAAGCCCGCCCGGACCTGCCGCTCATCAGCCGCCACGCTCATCCCGATGCCGCCGCCCCCAGCCGCCGCCTTGATCATCACCGGGTACCCGATCCGCGCGGCCAGCGCCACCGCGTCGTCCTCATCGGCCACGGGCTCGGAAGACCCATCGGCGACCGGCACCCCAGCCGCGGCCATCAGGTTACGGGCCCTGATCTTGTCGCCCATCTGCTCGATCGCGTCCGGCGACGGCCCGACCCAGGTCAGCCCGGCGTCCATGACTCGCGCCGCGAACCCGGCGTTCTCCGCCAGGAAGCCGTAGCCGGGATGAATCGCCCGTGCCCCCGTCTGCCTCGCGGCCGCCAGGATCGCCTCAGCATTGAGATAGCTGTCCTTGGGGGGCGCCGGCCCGATCAGCACCGCCTCATCGGCCTCCGCCACAAACGGCAACCCGGCATCCGCCTCCGAGTACACGGCCACCGCCCGCACCCCAAGCCGCCTCGCCGTCCTGATCACCCGCCGCGCGATCTCCCCCCGGTTAGCGACCAGCACAGAGTCAACCAGCGCAGAGTCAACAAGCGCAGAATTGGCAGGCGCAGAGTTAGCCACCGACGCAGCGTACCCAAGCCAGGCCAATTGGCGGCGGAATGGCCGCGCCCGGCCGGGGGCGGCTTGGCGTATCAGCCCGGCTCAGATACGCGGGCCGGACGGTGGCGTGACTGGAGTGATCTGGGTGAATGCCGGGGCTGGCGGGATCACGGCCCGGATGGCAGCGGTTGCCCCGCTTGCGGCGACGCCGACCCGGCCTGCCCCGGACGCGCTCCGGCGCCAAGCCCACGGTCCTGGTGGCTTATTTTGTGGTGGTGTCGGCCGGAGTGGCGTGGGGTGAAGTCACTGGCCGGAGCGCAGGTCGGCCCGGGGGTGCGTGCGCTGGGTGGCGGGGCTGAAAGTTTGGGCGTTTTGCGTGAGTCCGGAAAGTGAACCCGTACAAGGTCGCTGCGGCCTGGTGACCTTGTACGGGTTGCCGTGTCTTCCGGTGAGGTTATGGGATGTTTTGCGGGTTTTCACGGTACGGTTAACCGTACAAGGTCGCGATCGCGCGGCGACGTTGTACGGTTGGCTTTCTGGACGCACCCCGAGCCGGGCGCCGAAAAAAACCACCAGGATCGCCCACGCGGACAAAGCACCCATAGCGCCCGGCGCAGGCGCAACGATGTCCCACCGATGCTGTTGTCCGCCAGGGCACTACCGCAACAATGTCCCACCGATGCTGCGGCAACCGCATCCCTGGGCCATCGTTGTCGTTCGCCTGGCCCGCCGAACCGCATCAATGGCCCATAGATGCGGCTCTGGTACACCTAACGTGAAGGTAACGGCGTCAGGTGCGGCAGCGCCGTTCCTGGCGACCCGGTTCCCGGCACTTTCCGCTCCCAATTCCCGGTGCCCGCCGCCCAGGTCCCCGCTCTTGACTCACCAAGGCACCTGGCCGCCAGCCCCGGACCGCAACCGCAACGATGGGACATCGATGCCGCTCAGCCGGACCCGGCAACCGCAATGGTGGCCCATGGATGTCGTTACCGCAGCAACGATGGCCCATAGATGCGGTTGCCCGCCCGCGCCGGACAGCATCGCTGGGACATCGTTGCGGTGAGTCGGGACGAAATGTCCGGTTCGCCGGCGCCGCCAGCCAGTTCGCGGGCCGCGTTACAGACGGTTGACCGGGAGGCGGTTGGTGACGGTGGCGAGCGCGGCTACTACCGCCGGGTCGTATTCGCGCTCCATTTCGTCGCGGATGCTGGTGATCGCGGCGGCGATCCTGTCCCGGTCGGAGGAGCCGGCGACCTGGTCGTCGAAGGCGTTGACGACCTTGATGATGCGGCTCTCCAGCGGTGGCCTGATCTCGCCGCCCCGGTAGGGCAGCCATTGGCAGCGCACGATCTCGGCGACCGCGTCGAGCACGCCGGTCTGGCTGATCACCTCGGCACCGAATTCGGCGATCCGGCGGGCGGTGTTTTTGGCGACGGCCAGGGTCGCGCCCGCTGGTATCGGCTCCACCAGCGACAACTGGCCGATGTCATGCATCAGAGCCGCGTATTCGAGGTTGAGCAGTTCCGGCTCGGCCATGCCGAGCTCGCGGCCGACGGCCAGGGCGACCTTGCTGACCCGGCGGGAGTGACCGCTGTCCACGTAACCGGCTACCTCGGTTACCTGGGCCAGCGCCCGCACGGTCTGCAAGTACGTCCCGCGGATCCCGGCGTACCGGCGGAAGGCCAGCTGGATGACGAACAGCGGCCCGGCGAACACGGCCAGCTCATACAGGCCCATGGCGGAGGCCGCGAAGACCGTGATGATCGCCGAGACGCCGACCGCCATGCCGAGCCGCCACTGTACTCTCAGCTCATCGCCGAGCGTGACCGTGTACCTGGCCCGCAGGTCCTCGGCCCTGATCACGGCCGTGATCACGGTCTCGATCAGCCAGGCAAGCGTCACGAGCACGGCCATGAGCGCGAATGCCATCGCGGCCCGCTTCGGCGAGCCGAGCATCACCAGGTGAGCCTGCACCATCGGGCGGAAGATGAACGCCACGAACGCGATCGCGACCAGCCTGGCCGACATGCTGCTTACCCCGGCCGGACGCCCGGCGGCGACGTGCGGCAGCGCGCCGAGCGCCATGCCGAGCGCGGCCACGGCGACGATCTGAGTCGGCTCGAACGGTATAGGCAGGTAAACCCCGCCCTGCTCGTTGTATCCGGCGATATCGAGCACCATCGCGAACGCAAGCGCCGCGGTCATCGCGATCGGCGCCGCTTCCCGGTTGCCAGGCAGCGCCAGCCGCAGCAGTTCGCCGAAGGCGATGAACAGCCCGAACGCGATCGCCACCGAAGCGTACTTCAGCCCGACCAGGTGGGCCACGCTGATCGCGACCAGCAAGGCAGTACCGCCGAGCAGCAACAGCCTGGCCGTATCGACCGACTGAAGCGAGGCCAGGCGCTGCACGGGGCGTACGGTGACCTCGCTTTCCCGCTGCACCGCTCGTGCTCCGAGGGAGGCCGGTCGCGGCGATTCTTGCGGCACGGGAATTCGGCCGACTTCGCTCACCGCGTCACCCATCTGGCTCACCGGCTCGGCGCCACGCGGAGCGGGGAGATCGGGTCGTCGTGGTCCTGAGACGTGAGGATCTCGTAGTCGCGCGGCTGTGCGGGCTCCTGGAACTTCCATCTCTCCCGGCCGCCGTCAAGCGCGCTGATGAAGGCGTCGACGATCTTCGGGTCGAACTGCGACCCGGCCCCCCGCTTAAGCTCGAGAATCGCCTCTTCAAGGCTTCTGGCCTTGCGGTAGGAGCGGGTCGAGGTCATCGAGTCGAATGCGTCAGCCACGGCGATGATCTTCGCGAACTCCGGGATCTCGTCGCCGGCGAAGCCCATCGGATAGCCTCGTCCGTCCATTCGCTCGTGATGGTGCATGATCCCGGTCAGTGCCTCGTTAAGGAAGCCGATCTCGCCGACGATCTCGAGCCCGCGCATCGGGTGCAGCTGGATCGCCGCGAACTCCTCCTCGGTCAGGGTGCCGTCTTTCTGCAGAACCTTGGTCGGCACGCCGAGCTTGCCGACGTCGTGCAGCATGCCGGCGAACGTGACCGCCTCGGCCCGGTTCGGCGGCATGTTGATCTGGCGGGCGATCATGCCTGCCCCGCGCGACACCCGGTCGCTATGGCCCCTGGTGTAGAAGTCCTTGGTCTCTACCGCCTGGCAGAGGGCGGCGAGAGTCGCGGAATGCGCCCGCTGCTGCTCGGCGAACTGGCCCATGGCCCAGCGGGCGACAAAGAGCGGCACAAGCACGATCGCCGAGGCGAACGGCCCTATGACACCCCAGAGCGCGACAATGACCAGGCCGAGCCCGGCGAAGCCGATGTCATAGGCGAGCAGTTGCGGCAGCCCGCCGGCCGAGGGGCTGCGCTTCGCCGCGCTCCGGCTGTGCCGGTCAAGCAGCAGGATCCCCCAGAGCAGGCCGTGGTTCACCAGAACGTGCACCAGCGCGGCGACCGCGAAAGGCAAAAGCACGTTAGCGAACATTCCCGGCGAGGGGATGGTTACCTTGCTGACCTCCGTGAGCCGTGAGCACGTGCGGCCAAGGGGTGCGGGCCGTGCCCTTGACGGCCAGATAGGACTTGCCGGCCACGAAGCCGGCTACCGCGTACATGGCGCCGTTGAAGAGCCTCTCGGCGAGCGGCACGTGCCGGCGCAGGGTCAGCACGGCGACGGCACCCACCATCGCGGCCCCCACGCCGCCATTCAGCAGCACCACCGCCGCCAGCGTCGCCGCTGAGCTAGGCGACCAGGCCGACTGCCTGGCGGCGAGCGTCGTCGGCGTCGAGTCGCAGATCAGGAACAGCAGAGCGAGAACCGCGTACGCGCCGAGCCAGTCACGAGAGGCGACGTCGAGCGGCGCGAACCTGAGAATGGCAACCGCAAGCGCGGTCACCACGACCAGGTAAAGCCAAGCGGCAAAGGACAGCCGACCCATACTCTGCTGTCCTCCTCGCCAACGTCCTGAATACTTTCGCGACTCAGAGTAACCCGCTCAGGGCTATCCGTGTTGGCGTCCGGGCTATTGCCGACAGATCATCGGCATTAAGACACCGCCAGTACCCGGCTTAACTGTTCGAGATCGCATAGTTAGATCGTCTCGATCTGAGCCCGCACCGCTTCGATCCGCAGCAGCACTTTCTGCCGCAGATCGGCGGGAACCGGCTCATGGCCGCAATGCTTGTGCACAAGCCGCTTGACCGCTTCCTCGAGCCCGTACTCGCGAAGGCAGGGACCGCATTCCTCGAGATGGACTTTTACCTTGGCGTAGGACACCCGGTCCATCTCGCCGTCGAGGTAGGTGTAGACGGCGTCAAGCACCTCGCTGCACGGCGTCTCATGCGGCTTACCGCAGCTCATCTCGCCTCCCCGCTTGGCGCTTGCGCGGACGATGTCCCGTCGGCCGCGGTCCTGGCCAGGCCAAGCTCGGCCGCGTAGTCGGCGAGCATGTCGCGTAGCTGCTTCCGGCCCCGGTGCAACCGCGACATCACCGTCCCGATCGGGGTCCCCATGATGTCGGCGATCTCTTTGTACGCGAAGCCCTCGACATCGGCCAGGTATACCGCGATCCTGAATTCCTCGGGCAGCGCCTGAAGCGCTTGCTTGATGTCGGAATCAGGCAGGCCCTCAAGCGCCTCGGCCTCAGCGGATTTCAGTCCGGATGAGGTGTGCGAGGCCGCCCTGGCCAGCTGCCAGTCCTCGATCTCCTCCGTACCTGAGCGCTGCGGCTCACGCTGCCGCTTGCGGTAGGTGTTGATGAACGTGTTGGTGAGAATACGAAACAGCCAGGCCTTCAGGTTCGTACCGTCCTGGTACTGATGGAACGAACCATAGGCCTTGGCGAACGTCTCCTGCACCAGGTCCTCGGCATCAGATGGATTGCGGGTCATCCGCATCGCTGCCGCGTACAACTGATCCAGGTACGGCAGGACATCACGCTCGAAGCGCTCATTACGCCCCTGCTGTGTCTCAGGTACCGGACCCACCCCCTCAGCCAGGCCCAGCTTTCTATGGCTGGGCAGCGAGCAACCTCGGGCGGAGGATACCGTGCCGACCGCATGCGGCAATCGCGCGGCTACCCCTATGTCAGCAGACGGGAGCAGTTCAGGCCCGCGTACCGGGCGTACTGCCACGTCAGACGGTGCGCTGTCGCACCGGTATTTACCAGCAATGGGCACGCGCGTTGCAACACGTCAGGCGCGAGCTTCATTCCGCCGCCCCGGCGTCACTTCGCTTTCGGTCAGCGCCGCAGCCTGTCCCGCTTCGCCTGGCACTTCACGCAGCGGGCCGCCTCTGGCTTAGCCTCAAGTCTGCCCTCAGGGACTCCGCCACCGCAATCGACGCAGAGCCCGTAACTGCCGTCTTCGAGCCGGGTAAGCGCCTCGAGCACGAGCGAGCGGCGAGCCTTGGCGGCTTCGAGAATCGCCTCGGCCCGGTCAGATTCGGCCAGGTTGGTGCCCGCGTCCGCCGGGTCCTGCGGATAGTCAGCGACGAGCGGATGAGCGGTGTGCGCACCGTTCAGCACCGCGATCGACCTGTCGAGCTCGTTACGAACCTCATCAAGGCGCTTGCGCGCGACCATTACGTTCAACCGACACCTCCTGTGCCACTACGCCGGCTAGCGGTCCGACCAGCCGCCGGCAAGCCCCGGCGCTACCACATCGACCTGATTGAGCAACTCGGGACCGTTGTTGCGCACCGAGTTGACGAGCGGGGCGACCGGGTAGTTGATCAGGCCGGTCGACTGCGCGGGCGCGAGCAGCGACCGCACGTCCGCCACGTCCGTATTGCCGGGATCGAGCCAGTCGTCCCAGGAGGCCGGGTCGATCACCATGGGCATCCGGTCGTGGATCTCGCCGAGTTCGTCGGGCGCCGAGGTGGTGATGATCGTCGCGGTCCACAGCCAGGCGGCCCGGTCATCGGCGGCCAGCGACTTGTCCCGCCAGAACTCGTACAGGCCGGCGAAGGCGAGGACACCGTGATCGGGATTACAGATGAAATAGGGCTGCTTCTTACCCTTGGTGCCCGCTGGCGGTGCCTGCCACTCGTAGTAGCCGTCGGCCGGAAGCAGGCAGCGCCGCCGGGCGAACGCGGCACGGAACGATGGCTTTTCCGCGACGGTTTCCGCCCTGGCATTGATCAGCCTGCTGCCGATCGAAATATCCTTCGCCCAGGAAGGCACGAGCCCCCACCGGAGTACCCGAAGCTCGCGTTCCGCTTTACCTGTTTCGCCGGAGTCTGGATCCGGTCGCGGAGCGCGCGTCAGCACGGCGTAGACCGGCTTGGTCGGCGCGACGTTGTAGTCGGGCTTCAGCGGCTCGTCCGTGCGGTCCCGCTCGACGACGAACTCCTCAAGGAGCTCGATTCGCGAGCGCGCAGACGCGTACCGGCCGCACATGGACTCCACCTTCGCTTGGTATTCAGGGCGTAGCAGATTGACGCTGTTCATAACCAAGTCGAGCCCGCGCCAAACATTGGCAATCAGGGGGCAATCCCGGCCGGCCAGCTGACGGGGGCCGGGAAGAACCGAGGGCGGCGTGAGGCGGAGCCCGATCGGGACGGAAACCGATACGCTCGGCTGTATGAGTGACTCTGGGAACAGTGACTCGCCGAACGCGGACTGGGCGGTGCCGAGCGCGGCCGGCCCGGTGCGAGCGCGGGTACGGCTTCCCGGTTCCAAGTCAATGACAAACCGGGCGCTCGTACTGGCCGCGCTGGCCGACGGCGATACCGAGGTCGCGGCGCCCCTTGAGGCCAGGGACACCCGGCTGATGGTCAACGGGCTGCGGGCGCTCGGATCCGACATCACAGAGTCGGCCGGGTCCTGGCTCGTCGGCCTCAGCGGCACGGCCGGCGGCGGCAGCGCGAGCATTGACGTCGGCAATGCCGGAACCGTGCTGCGGTTCCTTCCGGCGGTCGCGGCCCTGACCAAGCTGGACGTTGACTTCCGTGGCGACGAGCGGATCTCGGAGCGGCCGGTCGGTCCGCTGCTCGGGGCACTTGGTGAGCTTGGGGCCAGGATCAGCGGCAGCGGCGCGGTGCCGTTCACCGTCCACGGGCAGGGTTCTGTTCATGGCGGCTCGGTCACGCTGGACGCCTCGCAGTCCTCGCAGCTCATCTCCGGGCTCCTGCTCGCGGCGCCCGCGTTCGCCACGGGCGCCGAAGTCAGGCACCGTGGATCGCCGGTGCCCTCGCTTCCGCACATCGACATGACGGTGCGAATGCTGCGCGCCTGCGGCATTGACGTGGCCAGCGAGAGCGGCCCTGGTGGTTCCTGGCAGATCTGGAGGGTTTTCCCAGGACCGATTGCCGCGCACCGGATCCTCATCGAGCCCGATCTGTCCAATGCGGTGCCTTTCCTGGCCGCCGCGCTGGCGACTGGCGGCGAGGTGACGGTCGCCGGCTGGCCCGCGGACAGTTTGCAGCCGGCCGGGCGGATCATTGACGTGCTTAAGGCGATGGGCGCCGACGTGGCGGGCACGGCCGAAGGCCTGCGGGTTCGCGGGACCGGGCGGATCAGCGGCATCGACGCCGATCTCAGCGCGGTCGGTGAGCTTACCCCGGTGCTGACCGCGCTGGCGGCGCTGGCGAGCTCGCCGTCTGAATTCACCGGGATCGGGCACTTGCGGCGGCATGAGACCGACCGGCTCGCGGCGCTGGCCAGGGAGATCGGCAAGCTCGGCGGTGAGGTGACCGAGCTGGACGACGGGCTGCGGATCAGGCCGAGGCCGTTGCGGGCGCGGGGGGTAGTGTTCGACAGCCACGACGATCACCGGCTGGTGATGGCGGCGGCGGTGCTCGGACTGGTGACAGACGGGCTTAAGGTGCATAACGCCGCGACGGTCGGCAAGACCTTCCCCGGGTTCAGTGAGCACTGGACTGACGCTCTGGTGCCGTCGTCGTGAGTCCGTCGTGAGCTCGCCGGCTAAGCGGCCTCGACGCGCGGAGCTTGACGAGGACGACATCAGGGTCAGGGCCGGACGGAGCTCGCGGCCGAGGACGAGGCGACGGCCGGCGCACGACGAGGCCACGCTGGCGTTTGTCGCCGCGGTGGACCGCGGCCGGTACCGTACGGTGCTCGCTGACCGGGTCGTGACGGCGATGAAGGCGCGCGAGCTCGGCAAGGGCAACATCGTGGTCGGCGACACGGTCAGCCTGACCGGCGACGTGAGCGGGGCTCCAGGATCCCTGGCCAGGGTAGTCAGGGTCGAGCCGCGGCGCACGGTGCTCAGGCGGTCAGCCGATGACACCGACCCGGTGGAGCGAGTCATCGTCGCCAATGCCGATCAGCTGCTGATCGTGACGGCGCTGGCCGATCCCCCGCCCCGGCTTCGGCTGATCGACCGGTTCCTCGTCGCTGCCTACGATGCCGAGATCGAGCCGCTGCTCTGCCTGACTAAGTCCGATCTCGCCCCTCCCGGCGAGCTTGAGTCTGTCCTGGCGAACTACGAGCCGCTGGGGACCAGGTACGTGCTGCTCGGCCGGCCACTCACCGCGTCCGTGCTCGCCACGGTGCGCGAATTGCTCGCCGGGCACGTCAGCGTCCTCGTCGGGCAGTCGGGCGTGGGCAAGTCCACGCTGGTGAACGCACTTGTACCTGACGCGGACCGTGCCGTGGGAACGGTCAACACGGTAACCGGGCGCGGCCGGCACACCTCGTCGTCGGCCGTGGCCCTGCCGTTGCCTCCGCCGGGCGGGTGGATTATCGACACGCCTGGGCTGCGCAGCTTCGGCCTCGGCCACATGTCGGCCGAGAACATCGTGGCGGCGTTCGAAGACCTAGCCGAGTGCGCGACCGACTGCCCGCCAGGCTGCAGCCATCTCGGTCCTGACTGCGCTATCGACGCGGCCGTAGCCGCGACCGGAACCAGCGCGACGGCACCGGCCAGGGCCGCGCGGGCGGCCAGGCTTGACTCGCTCAGGCGGCTGCTGCGGAGCATTGAGGGCACCGAGCAGGGAGATGCCCCCGGAGATGCCCCCGGAGATGCCCCAGAGGACGACGAACCGGGCCAGTCGTAGGCACTGCGGACGGTTATTGCCTGCGGGGGGACGACCCCCCGCACCCCCCGCGCCTTCGGCCACTTCAGTAACGATAGCGTTTGGCGGCATGGCGGGTTTCGACGACGACCTGCGGTTCGGCCACGTCCTAGCCGATGCCGCGGATGACATCACGATGCGCCGGTTCCGCGCACTCGACCTGAGCGTTCAGGCGAAGCCCGATCTCACCCCCGTTACCGATGCCGACCTGGCCACCGAGGAATCTCTGCGGAACGTGCTGCGGCGAGCCAGGCCAAGGGACGCCATGCTCGGGGAGGAGTACGGCCAGACCGCCGGCACGAACTCGCGCTGCTGGGTCATCGACCCGATCGACGGCACGAAGAACTTCGTCCGGGGCGTGCCGGTCTGGGCGACGCTGATCGCGCTGATGGCCGACTCGCAGGTGGTGGTCGGGGTCGTATCGGCGCCGGCGCTCGGGCGACGCTGGTGGGCGGCGTCAGGCAGCGGCGCCTGGACTGGGCGGTCGCTTACCAAGGCGTCGGCCTGCCGGGTATCTGAGGTGGCCAGGATGTCTGATGCCTCGCTTTCATACTCGGACCTCGCGGACTGGGGGGCGCGGCTCGACTCGTTTGTCGGCCTCGCGAAGACGGTGTGGCGGAGCCGAGCTTACGGAGATTTCTGGTCGCATGTGCTCGTGGCCGAGGGGGCTGTGGATATCTCGGCTGAGCCAGAAGTGTCCCTGTGGGATCTGGCTGCGCTGCAGATCATCGTGACCGAAGCCGGCGGGACGTTTACTGACTTGTCGGGCAAAGCGACGCCTGATGGCGGCAGTGTTTTGTGCTCAAACACCCTTTTGCACGCCGAGGCCCTGAGCATGCTGGCTTGAGTCGCCGCCGTGCGGTCCGCACTTGCGGTGGCCAGCCCGATGCCTGATGCTGGTAGATAGGCACATGTTCACAAGCTGGGGTGCTACGTCTTCCGGCCGACCGGGCCGGTCGCGGCGGTCGGGCTAGTCGGCCGACCGGGCACCCGCCGGGGGGAGCGAACTGATCATGATGGTGAAGGACGGGATGAGTCAGGTCGTCCTGAGCGTCGGACCGGCTCACACGCTGCGCGAGGCTGCGAGAATGATGGCGATCCAGCGGGTGGGCGCCGCCGTGGTGAACGACCCGGAGCGATCCGGCATCGGGATCGTCACCGAGCGCGACATCTTGAACTCAATGGGCGCCAACCAGGACCCGGATACCGAGCTCGTCTCCGAGCACCGCACCAGTGACGTTGTGTTCGCCTCGCCTGAGTGGACGCTTGAGCGGGCCGCGGAGACTATGGTGACCGGCGAGTTCCGGCATCTGATTGTGGTGGATGGCGGCGAGGTGACCGGGCTGCTCTCGATGCGCGACATCGTGCGCTGCTGGTCAGCCTCGGGTTCCCCGCTCGCCGCCGGGGCCGACGAGGGACGGGCGGCGATGAGGACGGGTTCGCGGGCTGTTTAGCCGTTGGGGGCGCCTGGTCAGGAGGCCGGCTCGACCAGGAGACCGGCGAAACGGCGCAGGGACGAGGCGAGGCCAACTCTGGTAACGGGAGCGATCAGCAGCCTCGCGAGCGGCCGGCCAACCACAGGAGGCAGCGGGAGTTCGATTCGCTCGGTCCAGCGAAACTCGGTCCTCAGGTCGTTAATCGTCTCGCCACCGGGTCGCACCTCGAAGATGCCCTCGCCGCGAACGATCTTGCCCTGATGGGTGACAGTGCATCGGTTCGGCGGGTCCCACTCGGTGATCAGCATCGGATCGTTGAACCCCACCGGGCCGATAGACGTACGGCCGGTGACCTGGGCACCGAGCCCGTGGCCGCCTTGGGTCCTGGTGGCGAGGATCCAGCGATGTTGCCTGGCCCAGTCAACCGCGAGATCCCAGACCTGCCACTGATCCGCCCCAACGATGACTCCGGCGGTGACTGTAAGCCTAGTAGCCATTAGCTCAAGGTAGCTGTTTCGCCTCGACTCGGCCCGCAGGCGGCCTCTCGAATATTTCGGGGTCTGAGGGGTGCCCATCCTCGGCGCCGAGGTATCGAGGGGCGCGACGACCCGTAGGCCGGCGCCCGCCCGCGTTGCTCCGCGAAAGGCGCATCACTACGCGAAAGGGTTCCGTATAAATTGCCCGGCTGAAGTTGATCTTCAGCCGGCCAGGCGGCAGGCCCAGCGTCGTCCCCGAACGCCCGCGTCGCTCCGGCCCGCCCATGAGCCCTCTCCACCCAAAGGAGCCACATCAATGGCCCACCGATGCTGTTGCGTGCTGGGGTACGAACAACAACGCTGGGCCATGGATGTTGCGTCAACAGCATCCGTGGCCCATCGTTGCGGTACCTGGGCAGGGCGGAACAACATCCGTGGGCCATCGTTGTCGTTCAGCCGGAAGAGCCGCAGCGATCCAGGTGATTTGTCCGAAACGGGCCGGCGACGGGGGGCGGAGGCCACCGGCGGAAGGCCACCGGCCCGGCGGAAGCCCACCGGCGGAAGGCGACAGGGGAAGGCCACCGGCGGAAGGCCGACGGGACAGTAGCCGCGGCGGATCTGGACACCTCCTGACCAAGCACTTATCCTTGACTGTATGGTCAGTCAGTCCTTGCCGCGCCCCACCCAGCCCCAGCCGCTCCCCGCCAAACCCCAGCCCCTCAACGCCGAGTCCGCCCCGATCGACCAAGCCGCCCTCGCCGAATCCCTTCGCCCCTTCGGCGAGAGCCGGATGCTGCCAAGAGCCGCCTACGTCGACCAGGCGGTCTTCGATTGGGAGCAGCGGCATTTCTTCGGCGGAGGCTGGCTGTGCGTAGGCCGCAGTGACCAGGTCAAAGCCCCCGGCGCTCAGCGCGCGGAAAAGACCGGCCAGGGCAGCGTCCTGCTGTCCAGGGACGACAACGGAGAACTGCACGCTTTCGCGAATACCTGCCGCCACCGAGGCCACGAGCTCCTCCCGTGCGGCGCCGAGGCCAGCCAGCCCGTCATCATCTGCCCCTACCATGCCTGGACCTACGGCCTGGACGGCAGCCTCAAAGCGGCGGCCGGCTTCAAGAACCGGCGCGGCTTCGACTCCAGCCAGTGGGGCCTCACCGAGCTCCCGGTCACCGAATGGCACGGCTTGATCTTCGTGGACGGCTCAGGCCAAGCGCCCCCCCTCGACGACGAACTGGGAACGCTCGACGAGCTCGTCGCACCCTACGAGATGAGCAGGCTGGTCACCGCCGGCACGCACGAATACGACTCGGCGGCGAACTGGAAGATCCTCACCGAGAACTACCACGAGTGCTATCACTGCCCGTCAATCCACCCCGAACTGTGCAAGGTCAGCCCACCCAAGAGCGGTTATAACTACGACCGGCCAGGCACCTGGGTCGGTGGCACCATGGACCTCCGCGACGGCATGGCCACGATGTCGCTCGACGGCACCAGCGACGGTGAACCGATCAGAGGCCTCGACGCGACCGGCCTGCGCACGGTGATCTACGTGAATGTTTTCCCCAACGTCCTGATCAGCCTGCACCCGGATTACGTGATGGTGCACCGGCTGCTGCCGATCGCCGCCGACCGGACCAGGATCGAGTGCAGCTGGGCTTTCGCACCCGAAGCCGTCGAGCGCCCCAGCTTCAGCCCGAGCTACGCGATCGACTTCTGGGACCTCACGAACCGGCAGGACTGGTCGGCGTGCGAGTCCGTCCAGCGCGGACTGACCTCGCCGCACGCCAAGCCAGGACCCCTGTCGCCCCAGGAAGACGCCGTGTACCAGTACGTCACCATGGTGGCTCGCGGCTACCAGGGCCAGCGAATCTGGAACAAAGGCTCAGCGACGCCCGTGGTTGCTGATTAGTAACAAAAAATCTTAGATCATCCAAAAGACCTCATAAGCCTAGCTAGCCTGACCTCCACCCGAGCCACTGACTCGCCCGTGGAGGCCACGTAGTGAGGACCACTGTCGCCCTGACCGCTGTCGCCGGAACCTTGCTGGCAGCGGTAGCCGTCCCCATCGCTAATGCCGCCCAGGTGGAAGCCAAACCCGGCCAGGTCTCCGTCCCGCAAGGAACAGGCACGGCCGTCCTGGCGAATCTCAAAAGCACCGGCGTCTTCGCTCCCGGCACCACCCAGGAGACGGTGTCCTTCGTGCTTCGCGCCCGTCACCTGGCCGAACTTGAGGCGAGAGCCGAAGCGGACCGGCCAGGCAACTACCTGTCGGTCACCAAGTTCGCCCGCCGCTACGGCCAGTCCCCCGCCAGCATCACCGCCCTCCGCCGCTACCTGTCCAGATTCGGCATCACGAGCAAGGCCCTGGCCGACGGCCTCGACGTCACCGCGACCGGGACCGCCGACCAGTTCAACGCCGCCCTCTCGGTGAAACAGCGAACCTACCTGGTGCCCGCCCGCCCCGCCCGGCCCGGCCAGCCCGCCCGCCACGCCCTCCGCATCCACGGCACCACCAAGGACCCGCTGCTCCCGCGAGGCCTCGCCCGCACCGTGCTCTCCGTCCTCGGCCTGACCAGCTACCCGACGTTCGGCAGCCTCGCCGTCCGGACTCCGGCTGTCGCCCAGGGAGTCAGGAAATCCGACGTCCAGGCCGGTGATCTCACCCCGTCCGACTTCGCGCAGCGCTATCACCTGAGCCCGCTCTACGCCAAGGGCGCGACCGGCCGGGGCGCTACCATCGGCGTCGTCACCCTGGCCAGCCTGAACCCAGCCGACCCCGAGTACTTCTGGTCGAACGTGCTGCACCTGGCCACCAAGCCGGACCGGATCACGCTGGACAACGTGGACGGCGGCTCAGGCCCGGTCAGCGACGCGGCCGGATCAGGCGAGACCACGCTCGACGTCGAGCAGTCGGGCGCACTGGCCCCCGACGCCAGCATCGTCGTCTACCAGGCACCGAATACCGACTACGGCTTCGTCGACGGCTTCTTCACCGCCGCCAGCGAGAACGTGGCTGACTCTGTATCGGCGAGCTGGGGCGAGTCGGAAACCGCGATCGCGGCCGCCGTAAAGTCGGGAACCGAGTCGCCCACATATGCCGCCAGCTTCGACGAGGCATTCCTCGAGTTGGCCGCCCAGGGCCAGACGGCGTTCGTCTCGGCCGGCGACTTCGGCGCTTACACGGCCGCCGAGGACCTCGGCACCACGAACCTGTCGTCGGGCAACCCGGACAGCAGCCCGTGGGTCACCGCGGCCGGTGGCACCACGCTGCCGGGCACGATCCCGCTCTCGGCGACCGACTCGGCCACGATCAAGTCCGAGCGGACCTGGGGCTGGGACTGGCTGTGGCCGCATTACGCCGACTTCGGCGCCCCGTCGGAAGCGGCGTTCGCTTCGGCCAACCCGCTAGGCGGCGGTGGCGGATTCAGCGTCCTGGAACGCACGCCGCTGTATCAGCTGCTGGTACCGCACGCCCTGAGCTTCAGCGCCACCCAGTACCTGACCCCCATCGACGACAAGCTAGTCAGCGGGCTTACTCTGCCGACCGCCTGGAGCCTGAACCCTTCCCCGGTCGTCACCACGGGACGGGGCACCGGCCGCGCGACCCCTGACCTCAGCGCCAACGCCGACCCGTTCACCGGCTACGCCGAGTACTTCACCGGCTTCAGCGGCGCCCCGCTCGAGGACGGCTGGGGCGGGACCAGCTTCGTAGCCCCGCAGCTCAACGGGGCGGCGGCACTGATCGACTCGCTAATCGGGCACCGGACAGGATTCTGGAACCCGGCCATGTACCGGCTCGCGTCCGGGCCGGACTCGCCGTTCACGCCGCTCGACCAGGCCAGCGCGAACAACGACAACCTGTACTACACGGGCACCGCCGACCACGTTTACAACGTCGGCTCGGGGCTGGGCACACCAAACCTGGCCGCACTAGCCGCCGACCTCCGCGGCTAGCCCCGGCCCGTGGCTGGTCTTCCCCCACAAGACGGAGTCCTCAGGTGGCCCAACACCTCAGGACTCCGCCTCGCCGGGGTCATGCGGCCTCAGGACACGGGATCGAGGATGACGACGGGAATCTGGCGGGTCGTCTTCTTCTCGTACTCGGCGAACCCCGGCGCGGCTTCCTTGTGCGCGGTCCAGATCCGCTCCCGCTCCTCGCCCTGCGCCACTCGGGCAACGACGTCACGAGTCTCGGTTCCGACCTCAACGCTCACCTTCGGGTTGGCGAGCAGATTGTGGTACCAGTCAGGGTTGGTCGGCGCGCCGGCCTTGGACGCGAACACGACCAGCGCGTCCCCCTCCGGCCGGTACATCATGGGATTCACCCGCTCGGCACCCGTCTTAGCGCCCTTGGTGTGCAGGAGCAGCAGCGGCGCACCCTCGAACGGCCCGCCGACCTTGCCGGCATTCGCGCGGAACTCCTCGATGATTCCCGAGTTCCAGTCAGCCATGTTCTCTCCAAGTCTTCTCTTTGATTGAGCCTTCACCCACTTTAGGCGCCGAGAGCGGCCAGCCGGCGCTCGATGGCTTCGAGTCGCCCGGCGAAGTCATCGATCGTGGTGATCGTGGCCGCGCCAGAGGCGGCTTTCCTGCCCTGGGCATAGCCGGCCAGCGCACCGGTCAGCGCCCGCCGGGTAGCGTCCTCATCCATGCCCTGAGCCCGAAGCACCCGTCCGGCCTGGCTGTCGGGATCGGCCAGCAGCCCGAGCAGCAGGTGCTCGGTACCCACGTAGTTGTGCCCGAGATCAAGCGCCGCCTCAATCCCGCTAGCGATCGCATCCCTAGCTGCCCAGCTGAGCCCCGCCAGCCAGGAAGCACCGTCCGCAGAAGCACCGGTGCCGGCGCCGCCCCCGCCCTGGCCAGCGCCGCCCTCCTCGGCAACCGCCGAGCAGGCGTCATCGACGGCCGCGCGCAGATCGTCGATGTCGACGCCGAGCGCCCCGATGAGACCGACCGCCAGGTTGGCGCCCTCGTCCAGCAGGCCGAGCATGAGCAGCCCAGTGCCAACCGGCCCTTCCGGCTGACGTCCCACCCCGGCCCGCTCGATGATCGACGTCAGCCTGGCCGTCATTCGCCCCTCCGCGCCCCGCTCGGCAGCCGCCGTCGCGGCCCCGTCAAGGTTCCGGCTGCGAATGGCTTCTATTGCCTTGCGAGCGGCGGCGAACGTCCTCACTGCCTCCGCGAGCGCCTGCTGGCAGACCGGCGACACAGGAAAGCCAGCCCGCTTGACCGCAGCAGCGAGATCCTCGGGCAAGTACACGTTGATCTTAGGCACAGCCACCTCCGTAAGGGGTTATCCACTAGGGTTATATCTAGGGTTACACATTCAAAACTGACTTGCATCCGATTCCAAGCCGGAACCTCGGGCGACAATCGCTCAGATCCGGTGCTGGTGTTACGTAAGTGGCAACGGTGTCTCGACGCCCAGCAGGCTGGCGCGTCCGTGCCGGGTACCGACCGGACAAATCGCCCATTGGATCCCGGCCGAAGCGCATCGATGTCCCACCGATGCGGTTACAAGCCAGCCCCGAACGACAACGATGTCCCACCGATGCTGCGGCAACCGCATCGCTGGGTCATCGTTGTCGTTCGCACGGCCCGCCGAACCGCAACGATGGCCCATCGATGCGGCTCCTTAGGTGGAGAAGTAAAGGCCGACCGAAGTTGATCTTCAGCCGGCCCCGACCGCCAGCCCGGACCGCCAGCCCGGACCGCGCCCGGACCCGCAGGCCCATCGTCGTCCCGGCGCAGGTGCCCTGGCCCCAGCTCCGGGACAACGCCGGGGCTCCAGGCCGTCCCCGAACGCCCTCGTCGTGCCATCGCGGGGGCTCCGGCCCGCCCATGCCCCCCCAGTGCACCCCCGCCACTGGAACACTTGGGAGCTGGAGGAGCTGAACAGGCGGTCAAGGGAACTATTGCCATGTAATGATGCGTCTGTGCTGGTCGGGCGGGGTCGTGAGCTATCGGTGCTTGCTGGCTGTCTGGGCGCGAATCGGCCGGCGGTGGTCGTCGGCGAGGCCGGCGTCGGGAAGACGGCGGTTTTGCGGGCCGCGGCGGCGGCGACTGGGCGGCGAGTGTTCGAGGGCGGCGGGTTGTCGACGCTGGCCTGGATGGAGTGCCTGCCGCTGCGCCGCGCCGTAGGCGATTCGCTGAAAGCGGCCGATGCCCCCGCAGTCGCTACCCAGGTACAGCGAGCGGTCAGGAACGGAATCCTGGTGCTCGATGACCTGCACTGGTCGGACGCGCTCACGGTGGAGGCCGTGGCCCTGCTCACCGGGCACTGCCAGATGCTCATGGCTGTGCGGCGGGGGGATCAGAACTCCCGCGCCGTACTTGACCGGCTCGTCAGGGCCGGCTTCGAGCGGGTCGACCTGGCGCCGCTGCCCGACGGGGACTCCGCCAGCCTGGTCCGCGAGCTGCGACCGGATCTCACGGAGACCGCGGTTAACCGGCTTGTGCACCGGACCGGCGGCAACCCGCTGCTGCTGCACGAGCTGGCCAGGACGCCGCACCCGTCACCCAGCCTGCGGCTGCTGCTCGCGGCCAGGCTGCGCCAGCTCAGCCAGGAAAGTCACGACGCCTTCGGCCTGCTCGCGCTGGCCGGACGACCGCTGCCGCCCGAGGTCCTCGGCGAGCGAGCCGGCGCTGAGCTGCTCGACGCGGACCTCGCCGCCGGGATGCCGTCCGGGCTGGCTCCACGGCACGCGCTGCTGGCAGAGGTCGCAATCGACCTGCTTGAACCGGCGAGCCGGCGTAATCTGCACGCGCGGCTGGCCAGGTTGTCCCCGACACCGGGTGAGGCCGCCAGGCACTACGCCCATGCGGGCGAGGCCGAACTGGCATTTGACAGGGCGATCCAGGCCGCCGATGCGGCCGCCAGGCCGGGCGAGCGGGCCAGCCATCTCGCGCTCGCCGCCTCGGTCGCCACCGGGCCGGCCGCCGACGACCTGCGGCTGCGGGCGGCCAGAGCTCTCGACGAGGCTCACGACTGGGCGGGTGTAGTGGCCGTGCTCGGCGCAATCAGCAGCGAAGAACCTGAGTTTCGCGCCTGGAGCCAGCTGCTGCTGGCCAGGGGCGCCTGGGCGGCCGGTGACGTCGACGCGCTGCGCGCCGCCATCACCGAGGGACTCGCGCTGGTATCTGGCACCGGCAGCGAGATCGAGGTGAAGCTGAGGATCGAGCAGTCGCGGCTGCCGATCTTCGTTGACTGCGACCTCGCCGAAGGCATCGCGATGACCACGGCGGCATTTGACCTGGCCCGCGCGAGCGGCATTGACGAGCCTCGCGCGGAGTACCTGCTGGGAACGGCGCTGGCCGTCGCGGACGAGCCGGGCGGCGGCGAGCACCTGCGTTCAGCCCTGCGAGCGGCGCGGGCAGCAGGTGACGTGCACACCGAGTTCGTGGCCGCGAACAACCTGATCAGTCACCACGAGTCGGTCGGCCCCCAGCTTCTCGCCCGTGAGGTCGCCGAGGAAATGATCGGCCGCGCCGCCGCGCTCGGCCTCGGCTACTGGGAATCAGCCATGCGCGCCCTGCTCGTGAACCTGGACGCGCACGCTGGTGCATACGAACGAGTGGTAGCCACGGCGCGGGAGTTGCTCGACCAGCCACTTGAAGCCCGCACCAGGGACATGCTGGTCGAGTGCCTCGGGCTGGCGCTGACCGACCTCGGCCGGGTCGACGAGGCTAACCGCAGGCTCACCGCCGAACAGGGCAGGGCCAGCCCGGATTACCGGGGCCAGGGTCAGCTGCTCTGGGTGCTGGCCGAGGCCGCGCTCTGGGGCGGGCAGCCGCGGCGGGCGCTTGAGCTGCTCGGCGAGTACCTCAGCGGCCCTTCCGATGATCCCAACCGATGGCTTGGCCTGGTCACGCGGGCCTGGGTGCTGACCGAGCTTGGCCAGCACCCAGGGCAGCCAGTACCGCCGCACGAGCGGCCGATGCTGCTCGGGGCCCGCCCGGAGACGCAGGCCCTGCTCCTGCTTTACCTGGGCCGCTACGCCGCCGCCGCGAGAATGTTCGACCGGGCGGCGGGCCTCTGGGCGCCCTTCCACCGTCGCGCTGAGATCCGGTGCGCGTGGGCGGCAGGCGAGGCCCTGCGGCTCGGCGGGGACCGGCCAGCCGCCATCGAGCGGCTGGAAGCAGCCGAGGCGTCCGCGTCCGAGCTTTCAGCCGCGTTGTTCCTGGCCAGGATCCAGCGCTCGCTGCGGGCGGCGGGCCAGCGGCGCTCGGCGCGGCGCTCTGAGCGCCGGGCTGGCCTGACCGACCGTGAGCGCCAGGTACTTGAACTGGTCGCGGGCGGGCTGACCAACGCGCAGATCGCGACCAGGCTGGGGATTACCCAGCGGACCGTCATCGCGCTCGTCGCCTCGGCGTCGGCCGAGCTTGGCGCGGCCAACCGCAGCCACGCGGCCGCGCTCGCGGCCGGGCAGTGACGTGAAAGACCAGTCGTTCATCGTCGTCGAATCGGGCCAGCCCGCCGTATTCGAGCGGGCCCGCGCTGACCTGGCGGCCGTGACCGGCCTCACCTTGATAAGTACTTTCTCGCATCCGGCCGCGGAGACGATCTGCGCGGGCGAGGTCACCGGCAAGAGCACTGCTCAGCAAGCGGTGCTCGCCGCGGTGGCCGGTGCGCACCTGGTCGTCGCGGCGACAGCACCGCGCGAGGTCATCGACATGCTGTGCGACGACCTGCGGCGCCTCGGCGCGCTCGACCACCGAGTCGGCGACGACGCGACCAGCGGCCCCTCGCTGGCTCACTCGGAGCGAGCCCTGCTCGACCGGCTTGTCGCCGGCGACTCCCTTGGCGAGGCCGCGCGAGCACTTCACATGTCCAGGCGCACCGCCGACCGCCGGCTCGCGTCCGCGAAACGGGCACTCGGGGCGGGGACGACGGCCGAAGCGCTGGCGATCGCGGTGGCGAACGGGATGCGGCCGCCGTCCGCTTAGACCGTCCCAGGATGGCGCAAATGTGCAATGACGCCGCCACCTGGTCGTTCCTAGGCTCGCATCACCTTGCTCCGCCGACGATTGGGGAACTGTGATACGAGGTATCAGCATGCTGGCGGCCGCACTGACGGTCGCGGCCTCGGTAGTGGCCACCAGCGCCGCGCCGCCTGCCAGCGCCGCGGTTACCGGCTCCATCGTGTACCTGAAAAACGGCTACGTCTGGATCGCGCACGCCGACGGGACGCAGGCACGCCAGTTCACCTTCGGCCGGTACAACTGGTCGTCGCCTTCAGAAGCCGACAACGGCACCGTCGTCGTCGCCGGCGGCCTCGATTCAACCAGCAACGGCATCGAATCGGTGCCGGGCGCGGAACTCTACCGGTTCGCCCCGAACGGCAGCGAGCTCGGCGGCGCCATCCCGACGGACGGCACCTATTCGTCGCAGGCCTGCCCGACCATCGCCCCGACCTCGGTGGAGGTCTCGTCGGACGCCTCGAAGATCGCCTACGGCACCTTCCTGTGCGGCAGCGGGGACTACACCGCCTACTGGACCCCCGCGACCGCGACCAAGCTCGACTTCCCGAACCAGACCGACGGGCAGGTCGACTTCTACGAGCCGCACTGGGTGAGCAACTCCACGTTCGTGGTCTCGCACTCAGGGATCACGCTCTCCGACGACGACGCCCGCTGGTACACGCACGGCGTCAGCCAGGCCGACGACACCGGCTTCGAGGGCTGGAACTGGGCGCCTGTGACCGGTACCGGCGCCCAGGCCGTCATCACCAGGGCCGGCGACAAGATGGCCGTGTTCGAGGACGACGCGGCGGACTGGACGGACGGCAAGCCGAGAACGGTCAGGCTCTGGCTGTTCACCGGCAAGAACATCCCGGCCAACTGGAACCTGGCCTGCCAGATCAACCTCAGTGCCGGGCAAACCTCCGACCCGGCGGATCTGCACCCGAGCTTCTCCCCTGACGGTAACGAGCTGATCTGGGGCGACAACAAGGGCATCGAAGAGGCCTCAGTCGCCGACCCGGCCCACTGCGGAAGCATCACGCCGAAGTTGCTGATCGCCGGCGGCTCGGAGCCGTTCTTCTCAGCCGGCCCGGAGCAGGCCAGCGCGGTCCGGCCGAAGCAGCCGGGCGTCAACTGGCCGAACGCGGTCCTGAGCCTCTCGCCCGCGAATCCCAAGGCGCACGCGAAAATCAAGTTCAGCGGCGCGAAGAGCCGGGAGGCCGGGGGCGCGATCGTGTCCTTCCGCTGGAGCTTCGGCGACGGCAAGACGGCGAAAGGCAAGAACGTCAGCCACGCCTACGCCAAGACGGGCACCTTCACGATCACGCTGACCGTGAAGGACGCGGCCGGCCACAGCGCCAGCGTCACCAGAAAGCTCAAGGTCACTAAATAACCAGTTCTCTGGCGGCTTATTCGTTCCTTAACTTGACGAGAATCCCGGCAATCCCGCACGATCGAATGCGGATATCGGCGTTGGCCAACGCCGCTGGATAAACCGCCCCTTTGCGGAGGAATGCCAAATGCATACCACGAGGCTCGCCTGGTGGCTGACCGTGCTCACAGCGGCGACGGCCTTGACCGTCACCGCCGGCCCGCTGAGCGCGGTCGCTTCCACTCCCTCGGGCTGGCGGATCTCCGCCACGATCGGGTCAGCGAAGAGCGCTGTCAACGAGGGCGACATCGTGGCGGCCGGCGCGGACGCCGCCTGGGTGATCTGGACCTGCGGTCCTTGCCCCTCGGGAAGCGCGGCCCACCAGAACCTGCTGCAAGCCTGGAACGGCAAGACCTGGAGCCAGCCGGCCCTGCCGAGCGCCCTCAGCTACCCGACCGCCATCGCCGGCCTGGGCGCTAGTTCAGCCAAGAACCTGTGGGTCTTCACCGGCACCGGCCGGGCGGCGGTCTTCAACGGCTCGCACTGGACCGTGAGCAAGCTGCCGAGCTGGGTCGCACGCCCGGTCAAGGGCGGCGGTCCCTCGGTCGGCACCGCGGTGTTCTCGCCCTCCAACGTGTGGGCGTTCAGCCTCCTCGCCAGGAAGCAGCCCACCCTCGCCGGCCATTTCACTGGCGGGAAATGGCACAAGGTGACCCTGCCGATCGTCCCGCTAACCGCCGACGGGCTCGCTCCGAACGACATCTGGCTCTTCGGCTCGAAGGAGAATGCCAGCGAGCGAACTCTCGCCCACTGGAACGGATCATCGTGGCAGACCGTCGCCTTCCCGAAGGCGCCATCGGGCGACATCCTTACCGAGACCGATCCGGTAGCGGCCGGCTCAAAGTCGTTCTTGGCCATCGGCGAACTGCTCCCGAAGCGCGGCGGAGCCAAGTTCGAAGTGCAGCACTGGACCGGGCACTGGACCACGACGACCGCCCCGGCTTCGGTCGGCATCATCACCCAGGCGGCCTCCGACGGCCACGGCGGACTCTGGCTGATCGCGAGCTCAGAGACCGGCAGCGACTTCGTCCATTACACCGGCGGGCACTGGGATACCTCGGCGTTCCCGTCCCAGGGCAAGCTGCTCACCGCCCCTCACGTGCTCGTCCCGATCCAGAAGACCAGGTCAATGTGGGCTCTTGGGTTCCTGTTCAAGAGCAGCACCCCTGAATTCGGCGCGATCCTGAGGTATGACCCCTGATCGCGGCCGTTAACGGGGTCGAGCTTTTCGTTCGGCGGTTCGGCGACCGGACGCTGCCGCCGCTGATCGTCATTCATGGCGGGCCGACCTGGGACCATTCTTACCTGCTGCCCGCCGTCGCCGCGCTCGCCGACCGGGCGCACGTGGTGCTTTTCGATCTGCGCGGATGCGGAAGGAGCAGCCGGCCGCGCCGAGCCTGATGCCCCGGATGGTGAGCTGAGCCGGATGATGGCGGTCAGGGACGCGCCGCTCGAGCTCTGGCGGCGCGACCGGCTGGCGGACTGGCACCGGGTACTGGCGGAGGTTCGGTTCTCCAGCGACTGGAACGCACCTTATGCCGCCGGGTCACTGCGCCCGGCGGCACCGGAGAACGCGGCCGGGGTGCTGCGGGCGTGGGGCGGGCCGGTGCTGATCCTGCAGGGGGTTCACGACCGGGGGTTCCCGGTCAGCGGGGCGCGACGGCTGCGGGCGGAAGTGCCAGGTAGCACGCTGGCGAGATTCCTGACGCCGGTCACATGGCGCACTTCGAGAACCCGGCCGCCTGGCTCGCCGCGATCAGGGCGTTCCTGTCGTGACCCAGCGTTCGACGTAGCGGCGCTGAGCCGGGGTTTCCACCGCGTGGCGATCATAGTGCTGGCGGACGAAGCTGACGGCCTCCTGGCTGGCGACGCCGTCGATGATCGCGAGGCATGCGAGCGCCGTGCCCGTACGTCCGTGGCCGCCGGCACAGGCGACCTCGACCCTTTCTGTCGCGGCTCGCTGCCAGGCCTCGGCTAGGGTCCGCCGCACGGCGTCGTCGTCGGCCGGCAACAGGAAGTCCCGCCAGCGCAGCCACCGCGACTCCCAGGCGACGTCCGGCGGTTGCTTGCCGAGCAAGTAGACGCCGAGCGCCGGGACTGGTCCTTCCGGCAACGGCCTGCTCAGCCCCCGGCCCCTGATCAGCCGGCCCGACGGCAGCGCAAGCACTCCAGGTCCGGCCGGGTCCCAGAGTTCGCCCATTAACGGGTCAGCGCACTGTCGGCGGCGCCGCCGTAGAGCTCGGCCGCCCGCCAGCAGTACCAGGCCAGGACCGACCGGTACGGACGGTACGGTTCGCCGAGCGGGTCAAGCTGCTTCGGCGTCGGGGTCGGGATGCCCCAGGCGAGGCCGTAGCCTTTCCTGACGCCGAGATCACCGGTGGGCCAGATGTCCTGGCGCTCTAGCTGGAACATCAGGAACATCTCGGCAGTCCAGGTACCGATCCCCAGGACGGTCGTGAGCCGGTCGATCACGCTGTCGTCGGCTTCCGCGCGCACGCCGACCGGGTCGAGCACGACGACTCCTTCGACTACCTTGCCCGCCAGGTCCCTCAGCGAGGCAACCTTGCGGGCGGACAGGCCGGCGGCGCGCATCGTTTCCGGCGCCAGGGCCAGAAGTTGCTCAGGCGTGATCTTGTCATCCAGGGCGCTGACCAGCCGCCCGTGGATCGCGGCGGCGGCTCGCCCCGCGAGCTGCTGGTAGATGATCGCGCGGAGCAGCGCCTCAAAAGGAGTCTCGCTCGGGGGCCGCACGTCTGGCGGTCCGGTCTTCTCGACGAGACGCCGGATCACCGGGTCCCGGTCGGCCAGGATCGCGGCGGCTTCCGCCCACCCAGTCGCGTCGCCAGACATATCTAAGTCTCCCACACCAGGAAGAACTCCCCGCCACGACCAGGTCGCCGCGATCCGCGCGGGCATCGCCTCGACGCTGGGGCCGAGTGCAGCTCTTCTGGAGGGAGCCATGATGTCGCTGCGCGACGCCCCGGGCATTTCAACTCGGCTAACCGCAACGCTGGGACATCGATGCTGCGCGGCGGGGGCGGGTAACCGCAACTATGGGCATCGTTGCTGCCCGAGTGACATCGATGGGTCACCGTTGCGGTTGTCCGGCCCGGCTGAGCAGCAACGATGTCCCATCGTTGCGGTTGCGGTTGCGGATGCGGCCCGGAGGCTGGCGCGGCGGGCCGGGCCATCGTTGCAGGTGCGCAGAACGATTTGGGCGACGCGAAGGTATTCGGGGGGGTGCCCGGATCGGGACATCGCCTGCCGCTCCGAAGGGCGGTTGGGACCAGGACCAGGACCAGCGCCGAGTCCCGCTGCCTGCGGGTAGCCTGCGCTCACATGAAACTCGCATGTGCCTCGAACGCTGGCCGCAGGATGAGGTGATCGGATGAGTGCACGAGTGCGGAACAGGCTGGTGCGCGACCCGATGCCCGAACATAGCCCTGACCAGGGAGAACTGCTTGTCGTTGACGACGAGCCCTTCCTGCGGGACGCCGTCGCGGCCTCGCTCAGGTTCCTCGGTTTCGACGTCGCGACAGCCGAGACCGGCACTCAGGCTCTGCGCCTGGCCAGGGACCGCCCGTTCGACTTGATCGTGCTCGACGTGATGCTGCCGGACACCGACGGCTTCGAGATCGTCAGGCGGCTGCGCGGCGAAGGCAACAACGTCCCGGTGATCTTCCTGACCGCCAGGGACACGCAGGCCGACAAGGTCACCGGCCTGACGATCGGCGGCGACGACTACGTCACCAAGCCCTTCGGACTCGAGGAACTGGCCGCCAGGGTGCGTACCGTGCTGCGCCGCGCCCGCCCGGGCAGCGACTCGGCGACTCTCCTGGCATTCGCAGACATCGAGCTTGACCAGGACAGCTACGAGGTGCGCAGAAACGGCGCCCTCATCGAGCTGTCACCAACGGAGTTCAGGCTCCTTCGTTTCCTGATGCTGAATCCCGGCCGGGTGCTGACCAGGGCCGAACTGCTCGACCACGTGTGGGACTACGACTTCGGCGGCTCGAGCACGGTCGTCGCCACGTACGTGGCCTACCTGCGCCGCAAGCTGGCGCAGCACGGGCCCGACGTGATCCACACCCAGCGCGGCGTCGGGTACAGCCTCCGAGTGCCGCGCGAAGCCGACCTGGCAGGCTCGGCGTGAGGGCGCCAATCAGGGCTCCGCTCAGGGCCAGGGTGCTCGCCGGGGTGCTGATAGTGATCCTGGCCGCCCTGGTCGTGTTCGATTTCGCGGCGGTCGCCGGGCTGCGGCGTTACCTGTACACGGAGACCGACACTTCGCTGCGGCAGGTCATCAGTCTGTACCGGCCGTTTCGGATCGCGGCCTACGTTCCCGTTACGCACGAGCATAAGGTGGCGAAAGGCCCCCCGTTCGCCCAGGTCAGGGAAGTGAGGCCAGGCAAGGTCAGCGTCACCATCCACGGAAAGAAAACCCCCGAGGCAATTCCCGGCGGGCGTGGGTTCGTCTTCCTCGGACCGCACCTGCTGCTCACGCCGGGCATCCTCGACCAGTACTACGTCGAGTTCTTCGTCGGCAAGAAACGCAGGCCGATCGTCATCGGCGACTCGAACCTGCAGCCGGAGGTGCCCGGGCACGCGAACTGGCTGAGCGCCAGCAACCACGATGCCACCGTGCCGAGCGGCAACGGCCACACCGAGTTGCGCTTGCTCTCCACTCGCGAGGCCGGCGGCACCCTCATCGTCACGACCAGCCTGGCCGGAGTGAACAAGACCATCAGCCGCCTGGAGCTGATCCTGATAATCACCTCGTGCGGGGTCGTGCTGCTCATCGGACTCGGGGTGGCGCTTGTACTACGACGCGGCTTGCGGCCGATCGAGTCGATGGCCGCTCAGGCGGACAGGATCACGGCCGGCGACCTGACCGACCGGGTCAGCCCGGACGACACCGGCACCGAGGTGGGCAGGCTCGGCCTCGCGCTCAACGGCATGCTGACCAGGATCGAGACCTCGGTCCGCGAACGGGAGGCCAGCCAGGAGCTGACCAACCGCTTCTTCTCCGACGCCAGCCACGAGTTGCGTACCCCGCTCGCCTCGCTCCGGGCCAACGCGGAGCTTTACCAGCAGGGCGCCCTGACCGAGCGAGCACAGGTCGACGAGGCCATGCGCCGGATCGTGCTCGAGTCCAAGCGCATGGGCAAACTGGTGGACGACATGCTCAGGCTGGCCAGGCTCGACCAGCATCCCGGCCAGCGGTGCGAGCCGGTCGATCTCACCTCACTAGCCGGTGACTGCTTCGACGAGGCAGCGATCGCCGACCCGGGCCGGACCTGGCACGCCGAAATCGCCGACGACCTCGCCGTCATCGGCGACGCCGAACTTCTTCGCCGGGCCGTCAGCAACCTGCTCGGCAACGTCACCACGCACACTCCGGAAGGCACGACCGCCACGCTGACCGTCGCGCGGTCGGAGGGGCACGTCATCATCGGGGTCACCGACGACGGGCCCGGCCTTCCCGCTGAGCAGCTACCGCGGATCTTCGACCGCTTCTACCGGGGCGCGGCACCGGCGCCCCGGCCAGGCGCCGGCCTCGGCCTGGCGATCGTCGCCGCGATCGCGGCCGGCCACGACGGCCGGGCCGAGGCGGCTCCGAACACGCCGCACGGCCTGAAGATCACCCTCACCTTGCCGCAGGTTGGGTTTCCGGCCGGTGATCGCGAAGTACCGGACAGGATGTATTCGAGTACTTGAGCGTGAGCTTGCCCCGCGTGTAGGACCAGGAACAGGTACAGCCATTAGGGATCCGGTCCACCGTTACCACGCCCTCGGGAGCCCCCGACCTCCCGCGCGGATCGGGACGCTCGCGGAACGGCTCCCCGCAGGGCACCAAGGCTTCGCCAGCCGTCGTGACCGGCTGCAGCATGCCGTCATGCATCGCCAGGTATTCCATCCCCATCAATGCTACTGGCTGGGCGCCCTTGGCAGCCGACCTCGATAACCACAAGGATGTGCAGGTATGAGCGACGCGGAGGTACTGATCGTCGGGGCCGGGCTAGCGGGGCTGAGCGCGGCCCGTGCGCTCAGGGCGACCGGGCGGTCCGTGCTCGTGCTCGAGGCCAGGGACCGGGTCGGCGGCCGGATCGTGAACCACGACCTCGGCGACGGCAAGGTCGTCGAGCTGGGCGGCCAGTGGGCCGGCCCAGGCCAGGACCGGATCTACGCGCTAGCCGCCGAACTCGGCATCGCCACGTTCCCTACCTACGACACCGGCAAGAAGGTGCTGCACTTCAACGGCAAGCAGGGCACCTACTCGGACACGACTCCCCGCCCGAAGGATCGCCCGGCATCCTGCTCGCTTTCCTCGAGGGCGATGAGGCCCGCAGGCTCGGCCGCGAGCCTGAAACGGCACGCCGCGAGGCGGTCGTGGAGTCCCTGGTCAGGTACTTCGGGCCAAGGCAGCTAACCCGGCCGGCTACGTCGAACTCGACTGGCAGCGGGAAAGGTGGAGCGGCGGCTGCTACGGCACGCTCTTCGGCCCGAGCGTCTGGAGCAGGCACGGGCAGGCGCTCACCACGCCCGTCGGCCCCATCCACTGGGCCGGGACCGAGACCTCGCCGACCTGGTGCGGGTATATGAACGGCGCGATCAGGTCAGGCGAGCGGGCGGCCGGTGCCGTGCTCGCTGAGCTTGGCGACGGCGCCGAGCAGGAGGTTCAGTAGCTCGGCGAACCTGGTGTCAGGATCGCCGAAGATGACGTCACCGGCCGCGACGGCGAGCGGCGCCTTATCGGTTCCGACGAGCCTGGCCCGGCGACCGGGTGCGTACACGCCGTCAGCCGCCTGGACTACGGCCTGTTCCTCGACGCAGAAGCCAATCGTGAAGTCGTGGAGAAGTACCAGCGCTCGCGTGGCGTCTGGCAACGTGAAACCCTGACTGACCAGGCGCTCGAAGGTGCTTTCCTGACGGCGGACCACGCCGGGATCGGTCAGGGTGGTACCGCTGAACGCCTTCGCGCCGTCGCGATGCCCGAGCAGCCCGGCTCGCACGGCCGCGGCGTAGGTCGTCATCAGTTCGCGCCAGGGCAACTCGGGCGGCAGCCCCGCCATCACCTCCGCGATCCGCCGCCAGATCTGCGTCGCCATCTCGTCGAGCAGCGCCTGCTTGCCAGCGACATGCCAGTACAGAGCCGGCGCCTGCACGCCGAGCCTGGCCGCCAGGGCGCGCACCGTCAGGCCGTCCATCCCGACGTCGTCGAGCAGGTCGAGCGCGGCCTGGACGATAGCCGCCTTGGTGAGTCCCGCTGCCATGTTTGACAGCTTAACAACGTTAAGGCAGACTGGTCACGGTCCTTAACAATGTTAAATTGGAGGTCTGCGATGAGGGCAGCGGTACTGCACGGGCCGGAGGACATCCCTGTCTGCGAAGACTTCGCGGAACCGACCGCAGGCGCGGGAAGCGAGATCGTTGAACTCGTGGCCTCGGGAATCCATCACCACACCAGATCGACCGCGACCGGCCGGCACTACAGCCGTCCCGCGATGTTCCCGGTCATTCCCGGCAATAACGCGGTCGCGAGAACCGCGAACGGCAGCCTCGTGTTCACCGCCTCGGCCGAGCCGCCGTTCGGCACGCTGGCCGACCGGATCGCCTCCCCGGCCGCGATGCGGTTCCCGCTCCCTGACGGGGCGCCGGCCGAGGCCATCGCCGCCGGGGTCAATCCGGGCCTGGCGTCGTGGCTGCCGCTGAGCGCCCGTCAGGCCGATAAGGGGAAGCTTGGCCTGATGCTGGTGCTCGGCGTCACCGGGATATCGGGTTTCCTGGCCGCCCAGAACGCCAGGCTGCTCGGTGCGAAGAGAGTCATCGGGGCCGGGCGGAACAAGGCGGGCCTGGAGCGAGCAGCCGAAGCAGGCGCCGAGACCGTCGCCCTCAGCGGCGATCAGGAAGCTGACGCACAGCGTCTCGCGATCGCGCTTGGCGACGAGGCACCAGACCTGGTGCTCGACTTCGTGTGGGGCCCGACCGCGGAAACGGCGTTCCGTGCTTTGAGCCAGCGTGGTACCACCAGCGACTCCGAGGACATCAAGTACGTACAGATCGGCGCGCTCGGCGGTACCGACGCGGCCGTGCCTTCGGCGCTGCTGCGTAGCAGGAAGCTGAGCATTTCCGGCAGCGGAGTAGGCTCCGTGTCCGCCGCTTACCTCAAGGCCCAGCTTCCGGCCTACCTCAAGGTTCTCGCCGACGGCTCGCTCGAGGTGCCGTTCCGCACGTTCCCGCTCTCCGAGGTCTCCGCCGCCTGGGTTGCTTCAGCCGAAACTGGCCCTCGGGTCGTGGTCGTCCCAGGCTGACCGCCGACCCGTGGTCAACGGGGGCACCTTGGTGTCGCAAAAACGACCGCAAAGTGCCCCCGGTGCCTGGGCTGCGCTGAGCTGCCTGGGCGATGATGAGGTAATGAGAACCGAATTGCCTGATGTGTCCGCCTGGACGATCGACCGAGATCTCGCCTACCTCAATCACGGCGGGTTCGGGGCGGCGCCCTCGGTGGTGCTGGCCGAGCAGCAGAAGTGGCGGGCCGCCCTGGAGCGCAATCCGCACGGCTTCCTGGTCCGCGAACTGCCGGCGTTGCTGAACGAGGTACGAGCCCAGGTCGCGGCGTTCCTCGGTGCCGATGCCGCCGGCCTGGTCTTCACCGATAACGCGACGACCGGGACCCAGACCGTGATCGCCCAGCTCAAGCTCGCGCCGGGCGATGAGGTGCTGACCACTGACCACTGCTACCCGGCCGTGCTCGCGCAACTGCGGCTTGCCTGCGATCCGGCGGGCGCGACGCTGCGGATCGCACCGGTGCCGATTCCACCCGATAGCCGCGCGACGGTCACTGAGGCCGTGGTCTCCATGCTTTCCGCCCGGACCAGGCTGGTGGTGGTCGACCATATCGCTTCGTGCAGCGGACTCGTGGTCCCGGTGCGGGAGATCGCGGCCGAGTGCCGCAGGCAGGGTGTTCCCTTGCTCGTTGACGGTGCCCACGCCGTCGGCCAAGTGCCTGTCGACCTCGGGGTGCTTGGCGCCGATTTCTGGGTCGGTAACCTGCACAAGTGGGTGTGCGCCCCCAAGGCTTCCGCTGTGCTGTACGCGGCACCGCAGTGGCGGGACACGCTGCGGCCGCTGGTGGCCTCGCATCGGTTTTCCAGTGGTTACCAGCCGGCGTTCGACTGGACGGGTACCCGCGATCCCAGCGCTATGCTCGCGGCCCCGGCCGCGCTCGGCTTCCTCGGCCGGATCGGCTGGGAAGCTGTGTGGCAGCACAACAACGACCTCGCCGGGCGAGGCGCCGAGCTTGTGGCGGAGCGCCTGGGGACTGCCGCCCCCGACGTTGCCGGGCTAGGGGCGGCGATGCGGCTGGTCAAGTTGCCAGCGCCGCTGGACGAGACCGGCGCGAGGGAGCTTGAGTCCCGGTTGTTCGAGGACTTCAAGGTGGTCGTGCCGGTTACGTTTCACGACGGCTGGCAATGGCTGCGGCTGTCAGCCCAGCTTTACAACACGCTTCGGGATTACGAACGTCTCGCCGACGCGCTCAGCCGAATTGAGGTCGCGGCGAAGTAACCGGTCATGACATAGTCAGACCGGAATTGGCGAGAACCCGAGGTAGGAGGTGCGGTCGAGATGTCCAGTACTGTTCCCGCGCCTCCGGCCGCACGCTGATCAGGCGACCGCAGGCGCCCGGTAATTACGGAGCACGCCATGACTTCAGCGGTTTACAACATCACATTCGATTGCTCGGACGCGGGCACGGTCGCCAGATTCTGGTCGGCTGTCACCGGTTTGGCTCTGCGCCAGCAGGATTCCCGACCCGGCCGGGAGGAGTACAGCGTCGGCCCGCCCGCACCGGACCTGGTCCGGCTGTATTTCGTCACCGTGCCCGAGCGCAAGGTAACGAAGAACCGGATCCACCTCGATGTCAAACCTCACGGTGATCAGGCCCACGAGATAGCTCGCCTGGTCAAGCTCGGCGCCTCGGTGACCGATGACCAGCCGCCCGACGCTGGCTGGGTAGTCATGCGGGATCCGGAGGGCAACGAGTTCTGCGTCGAACCGGGCAGCTAACCACCCGGCCGCAGGCCCACCGTCAATCCGTATGAGGAGTGGCCGCGGGCGGTCGGCGCGGCTCGCCGGCACCCTGGGCGGTCGGCGCGGCTCGCCGACCGCCCAGGGTACGGGTCTGGTGTGACCGAAGTGAAATACGGCGGGCGCTTACCGCAACCGGCCGAGCGCCCCGGGCACCAACGATGGCCCCGCGTTGCCGTTCTGGCACAGTGCCACTTGGATTAATTTGATCATGGAATGCGGACGGGGGTCATCTGTCCGGTGCCTGCTGGACAAAACCCTGCCCGTAACGCTCGGCCGACCGCAACGATGGCCCAGCGATGCGGTTGCCTGGCGGCGCCGGACCGCATCCATGGCCCATGGGTGTGTTTCTTTGGGAGTGAGTTCAGGTTGACCCCTCAGCGCGGGCCTGGCGGGGCCATGCCGCCGGCCGGTCCCGGCCCAGGTATCCCGGCATTCCGGGCATTCGGTGCAGCCCGCCGCCAGGCCCTCGGAGGCGGGGGCACTTTACATCGGCAAAAACCTAGGCGAAGTGCCCCCGCCTCCCCGCGCAAGACCCTCAGGGACCCGCCTCACTCCCAGGGAAACGCACCCATGTCCCATAGATGCTGCGGGAACCGCATTGATGGGCCATAGATGCTGTTCCGCCCGGCCGCCGAACCGCAACGATGGCCCATGGGTGCGTTTCCGCTGGAGTGAGGCAGGTGCCCGACGGTCTTGCCCGAGCACCGGGGGCACTTTGGGGTGGTTGAACCCGCGCACCAAAAAGTGCCCCCGGTGTCCACGGCCGGGATGGCCGGCTGCCCTGGATGTCAGGAAGTCAGGAAAATGCCGGGATTAGCCGGGAGGCTGAGGCCGGGAAGGGCTGGAGGACCAGTCCCGCTCGGGCCACGCCGAGGAGTTGACCAGAACTCACTCCGGCGGAAACGCACCCATGGCCCATGGGTGCGTTTCCCTGGGAGTGATGAGCGACGGTCGGTCCGTGGAGTCGCTGTCGGCCAGGCTGGGGCGGGGCGGCGCCGGGCGATATGGACGGTTTGAGTGAGTCCGGAAAGTGAACCCGTGGTAAGCCGCCCGGCGATCGTGCCTTACCACGTCTTAGCTAAGAAAATACCGGTGCAAACCACGTATAACGATCCGCGGTCGCTAGGTAAAACGTGGTAAGCCGCCGGGCTAAGCCGGCTTACCACGGGTTCACTTTCTGGACTCACTCCCGGCCCGGCCGGCTCTGGGCGAAAACCTCACGGGCTGACCCCGCGAACCAGGCATTAGCCGCATACCGGTCGATGCGCAGGCCTGCCAGCCTGCGCTGCAGGCCCGCCGATCACCGTCACTCCAGAAGAAAGGCACCCCTGGGCCATCGTTGCGGCCGACCGTACGTTACGGGCGTTTTGTCCGGCGGGCACGGGAGGCGGGGGCACTTTGCTGTTGTTTTTGCCGACGTAAAGTGCCCCCGCCTCCCGGGTCTGGCGGCGGACTGCACCGAATGCCCGGAATGCCGGGATACATAAGCCGGGACCGGCCCGCGACCCGGCCCCGCTAGGACCACGCTGAGGAGTCGACCGGAACTCACTCCCAAAGAAACGCACCCATGGCCCATCGATGCGGTTCTGGCTCACATTTTGTGATGGTAACGACGAGCAGCGAAAGAACGAGTTGGCGTTCAGGGCCAAGTCCCTCGCGGTGGCACTGGGACAGTACCGGTCAGACAAGCCGCAAACCCGGCAAAATACCCGCACGGACCCGGCTGCGGGTCCTCTGGCCGCCGGGGTCGGCCCCGGGCTGGCCGGCGGCAAGCGCGAAGCGGGCATATCCGCGCAGCGAACCGCATCAATGGGCCATGGATGCTGCTCGGGCAGGGCTGGCAACAGCAACGATGGGCCATCGTTGCTGGGGGAACGACATCAATGTCCCATCGTAGCGGTTGCCCGGCCCGGCTGAGCAGCATCGATGGGCCATCGATGCTGAGGAAGAGTCGCCAGCGCCGCCATCACCTGGGCCGCGATCCCGCCAGCCCCGAAATTGCATCCAGCCACTCCAGTCACACCAATCCTGGCCTCGCCGGCGCCCCGAGCACTGGAAGCGGCGCACGTGGCCATTGCGGACGCTAATTGTCCGCAACCAGACCTAGGGTGGCCTCATGACTGACAACGACTCCGCCTGGGTACCGCCGCCTTGGGAACCGCCGTTCGCCGGCACCGAGGCCGAGCAGTTGACCGGCGCACTCGACCGCCTGCGCACGACGTTCCGCTGGAAGACCGACGGGCTTGACGGAGCCGGCCTGCGGACCAGGGTCGGGGCGTCCTCGCTGACGCTTGGCGGCCTGCTCAAGCACCTCGCCGCCAACGAGGATTACATGTTTACCGTCAAGCTCAAGGGCGAGCCGGTTGGAGAGCCCTGGGAAGGCTGGGGCTGGGACGGCAGCGACGACTGGGAGTTCACGTCCGCCGAGGACGACACCCCTGAGCAGCTTTATGAAATCTGGGACAGCGCCGTCGAGCGGTCGCGCTCCCGGCTCAGCGCCGCCCTCGCCGATGGTGGACTCGATCAGCAGGCCCACGTCAGCGGACCAGACGGGCAGCACGCCAGCCTGCGCCGCCTGGTGTGCGACCTGATCGAGGAGTACGGCCGCCACACCGGCCACGCCGACCTTCTCAGGGAAGCGGTTGACGGGCTCACCGGCGAAGATCCGCCTGCGGAGTGGAGGCCCGCATCTCAGCGTGAGTAGCGCTCGGGGTTAATTCAGGCGTGATCAGGCTCAGGGTGGGCCGCGAGGAACTGGTCGGCATTCTTCGGGAGTCGCGAAAGAAAGAGCAGCTGGTGGTGCTAATTGTCGGATGATTTGATCATTACCGGCGGTCCGTCGTGGCCGTCGATGTTGTCGTAGATGCCGGGGAACGTCTGGAATTCGCCGCTCGGGTCGTGGTGCAGGTGCGACTCGTTGAGGGTCAGCTTGCCCCAGCCGGAGTCGACGACGTAGAAGATGGCGCCGCCGCCTTCCCTGGCGGTGTTGTCGTGCATGATCGTGCCGGCGATGACCGTGTTGTAGTCGGTGCCGTCGTTGTAGATGGCGCCGCCGCTGCCGCCGCCCGGCGTGCCGGACGCGGCGGGGTTCGCGCCCCAGCCGACGGCCCTGTTGCCGGTGAAGACGCTGTTGAAAACGTCCCACTGGACGGTGATGCTGCTCAGGGCCGCGCCATTGGAGCAGCGACCGCCGCTGAAGCTGTCGCTGGTGATGTACACCGGGCGGTTCTTGTACTGAGCGAGCGCGCGGATGGCGCCGCCGCCAAGGTCGGGCCCGAAGCGGTAGCAACGGTTGCCGGTGAAGCGGTCGTTGACGGCCTTGAACTGGCCGCCCTCGGCGTAGATGGCGCCGCCGCCGTCGACCCCGCCGTACCAGCACTTCGGGGCGTTGGCCGTACAGGTCGCCTGGTGCGTGCCGTTGAAGCCGTCGGTGAAGGTGAGGTTCTGCACCACGATCTTGGGATACGGCTGGTTGACGCAGTCGTCGGTTGACCAGGTGCCTGCGCAGGTATCAGAGAACAGGATCCGGCGCTTGCCCTGGCCGCTGAGAGTGACCAGGCCGCGGCCATCGAGCACCACGAGATGCCTCGTCTTCGGCACGACGGCCGTAGCGGCCATCTTGATCGTGACCGGCTTCTTGCCGCAGTTGAACCTGATGATCCCGCCGGCGGCGACGGCGCGGACCACGGCCGAGGAAGTGCAGCTAGCCGGGGTTCCTGTGCCGATGACGCGGGTCGGGTGAGTAGTGTTCGCAGCCCGGCCGGCAGGCGGGACCGGGAAGTGACCCTTGGGATTTCCGAAGTCAGGCAGGGCGTTCGGGTGACTGACCGAGTGCGTGACCGGCGCCGCCGTCGCCGACGGGATCGCGGCCAGCGCGCCTGCCAGTCCGGTCGCTCCCGCGAGAGCCGCCAGCAGTATTCCGAAATCGCGTATTTGTCGCACGACGCCCCATGCTAGTGCGGCGAACCTAGCCAGGTGCTTGAAACGGCGGGGCATACGGTATTGATGTCCCGGAGGCCAATGGCTTCCGGTGGCCACGGCCCGCACCACCGAGCCCGGCCCTGTCCCGGGATTCCATGATCGCGGAAACCTCGGGTTGTCCTGCCACCCGAGGTTTCCACGATCACCGCTCTTGACCCGGTCAGGAAGTCATGCCGCCAAGACCGACGAGGCCTCTGGCCAGCTCGATTTCGCCCATGTGCCTTAGCCCGTGCTGGTAGAGCCAGCACTCGAAGCCGTCGAGCACCGTGATGCCTTCCGGTCCGGCGACCCGCGCGCTGTAAGTACTCGCCACGACTGACGGAAACGGCCGGCCGATGACGACGCGGGTAAGGGAGGCAGGGTCGATGCCGTCAAGATAGGCCTCGGTCCGGTCGAATACCTCGAGCTGGTACTTGCTGAAGGCCTCGTAGTCGCCAATCCGCTGCGACTCCATCTCGCTGACGGTGCGTTCCTTGCCGTGGTCGGCAACGACCATGCGCACCTGGTCCTGCCAGTGATCGTTCCAGACCGGCGGCTCGCCGGACAGGACCATGAAGCTGGCATCTTCCATGTTCGTGTAGTGGAAAAGCGAGAAGGCGATCGGCAGCACGCCCGGCCGTTCGAAGTGATTGACATGGTCGATCGTCATCGTCCCGATGGCCTGGTAATACAACGAGTGCATGGCACGCATGCGCCGCCGCAGGGAGTCGAGCAGCAAGTCGGTCATAACGCAATCAGACCACCGGGACGACCCAGGCCGCGAGCCGGCGTTAACCTCGAAGGCCAGGGCGGGCGACCAGGACCTGCCTGAGGATGGCGATCCCGCTGACCAGTTCGTGATGGTAGCCCAAGATGAAGTCAGTACCCATCAGGCGATAGGTCTGTGAGCTGAGGATGATCTCCTGATTGCCCCCGTGCTGAGGCGGACTGAAAAAGCCGACTCCGTACCGGCCGGCGACGTCCACGGCGTGGTGATCGATTCGTACGCCGGGTATGGCGGCGAGCGCCTGGTACAGCTCGGCGGTCAGGCCGGGCGGCAGTACATAGCTGGTGAGCAAGTCCTCGATGACCTGGAACTCCCTGACTGGCGCCGGTCCCCACCCCGGCAGGTGCAAACGGCCAAGATGGCGGTCGAGCGCACTCGGGCGTCGGGGCAGCGAGCCGAGACCGGCGTAACTGACCGGGATCTTCCCGGTCACCGCCGACCACCCCAAGCCGCCTGCTCGCACCCTGGACACCACTGGCGGTCCGTTGAAGGGGCCCTTGCCCAGGCTTATTACCTTGCCTGACAGGACCCACGCCGCCCGCTCGGCATTGGCGGTCATCCAGACGTGGAAGACGACGGAGTGCGGCCCGCCGAGCTTAGCGCGCCAGAATACCCATTGCCCTGGCTTGACGTCCGGCTGTCGCGCCGCGGCCGCGGCCGCCCGATCGGCGAGCTCGCGCACAGTAAGCGCGCTGGCCGGGGTTGCCCCGCCGCCGATGGCTACCTGCGCGATTATGAATCCGGCCGCCACAGTCGCGGCCAGGCCGGCCGCGACCGGGATCCGCCACGAGCGGTGAGCATGGTGCCGCCGGTCGGCGCCAGTCCCCGCCATCGCGCGATCCAGGCGGGCCCGCGCCTGAATAGTCAGTTCAGGCCCTGACTGCGGCTCTTCGGACAGCAACTGCCTGACCGCTGTAAGTTCGTCCATCAACAGACTCCTTAACTTAGGATTTCGGACTGGCCGGAGGCTTTGAGGCAGTCGCGGAGCCGTCGCCGCGCCCGGCTCAGCCGCGAGCACACGGTGCCATAAGGGATGCCGAGCGACTCGGCGACTTCGTCGTAGCTAAGATCGGCCAGCGCTACCAGCATCAGTACGTCCCTGTCCCGGCGGTCCAGCCCGGCGAGGGCCATAGCTAGGGCCGGGCGGGCAGCCAGCGCACTGACCCGGTCGGCGATCAAGTCCTCGTCGCTCGGTGATGCCAGGCTGGCTTCGGTTCTGGCGAGCGCCCGGTACCGGCGCTCCTCCTGACGGCGATGCGTGCCGGCCAGATTGGTGGCGATGCCGTACAGCCACGGCCGGGCGCAATCCCTCGCCAGGTCGTAACGCTGTCGCTGGCTGAAAGCGACGACGAATACCTCAGCGGCCACGTCCGCGGCCGCTCTCGGGCCGACCCGCCTGGCAACCCGCCTGGCCAGGTACTGGTGGATCTGGCGGAAATAGCGTTCGAAGATCGTTCCGAACCGTTCAGGGTCTTCAAGCGACTGCCCGATCACCACAGCATCGGTCGTCGAGCGGCCAGCAATTCCGGCGGTCACATTCAACGGTCACATCCTTCGCGCAGGATCCGGTCACCCTGTTGTTAGCGAAAGTCGCTCCTGCCCTTCTCCGCACCGATGTCCCATGTCGCCTGGAATCAGGCGGGCATGTATTTCTCGAACCAGGTCAGGAGCCTGGTCAGGTAGTCAGTGACGGCCGGAAACCGACTGACGCCGTGTCCTTCCTCTGGGTAGACCACCAGTTCCGAGTCGATGCCGTGACCGGTCAGGGCCTGGTAGAACTCCCTGGCCTGGCCGGCCGGGGTGCACCGGTCCTTCGCACCCGCCGTGAGCAGGGTCGGCGTCCTGGCCTTGCTCGCGTGCATGACCGGGCTGCGTTCGTGCACCTGGTTGCCGGGTTTCTCGGGATCGGCGTGGTCAAGGAACCACAGTCCCCAACGGGGGATATTGGTAGTAAATGTAAAGCTGTACCATTCAGTCACCGGAGAGCCGGCTGACGGCCGCCTTGAATCTCTGGTCCTGGGTCACGAGCCAGGCCGACATGAACCCGCCGTAGCTGACTCCCATCGTGCCGATCCGCGCCGGGTCGGCGATCCCGCGCTCGATCATCGCGTCGATTCCTGACAGGTAGTCGTAGGTGTCCGCGCCGCCCATGTCGCCGACGACCGCGGCCGCGAACGCCTGGCCTCGCCCTGAGCTGCCGCGGGGGTTCGGGTGCAGGACGGCGTATCCGCGGGAGACCAGCAGCGGTACCGCGCGGTCACGCATCGACCAGCCTCGCTGATAGGCCCCGACTGGCCCGCCGTGGACGTGCAAGACCAGGGGGAACGGCCCGGCTCCGGCCGGCGTGCACAGGACTCCTTCGACCTGCGTCCCGTCGGGTGCGCTCCAGTTGACGTTCGCCGCCGAGCCCGCGACCGACCTGAGGTAGTCGGTGCCTGGATGGGCCAGGGAAGCCAGCACCTGATCGGTGCCCTTGCCGACGATCGCGATCTCCTGCGGAAGGTCGTAGTCGTCCCTGATGACGATGACCCGGCCGTCAGGGGTGAAGGTCCCGGCCGGGTAGAACCAGCTCGCCCACGACTGCTCGGACGCGACCAGTTCGCTGGCGGTGATCGTCTCGGGAAGGGTGCCCTCCCCCGCGTCGGCGATCCCGGCCACGCTGTCCAGATGGCGCTGGCCGGTGTAGCCGAGCTTGGCCCCGTCGATCCACTGGACCGAGGTGACGTCGGTTCCGGCTGTATCTACGGCGCACCTGGTGCCGGCGACCAGGTCAAGGAGGATCAGGTCACCCGCCACCACCCACCGGTCGCTGCATACCGCCTCTACCACTGCCGCCCGGCCGCCATCCGACGTCCCGGCGGGCAGCCCGAGCTGGACGTCACTGCGCAGCAGCTCGGTCACCTCCCCGGTGGAGACGTCGAGCCGGCTGAGTACCGCGGAGTACCAGTCGTCCTCGCCGGGCTCCTCGCTGGTGATCGCCAGCACATGGCCAGGGCCTGACCAGGCTGCCTCCCAGACATTCAGGCCGTCCGGCGAGACTTTGGCGAGCTCACCTGAAGCCAGCGTGTAGAGCCACAGGCTGCGCCAGGCATCTTCCGGCGTCCCGGCCTCGACCTCCGGGTACCACGAAGGCAGCCCGGTCTCGCTCGAGCCGGCCGTTCCAGAGCCCTGCGCGTCAGCCAGCTCGGCTCCGAGCCCGGCGACTCCGAGCAGGATCCTCGTGCCGTCCGGTGACCACGCGAGATACTCGACCGTGCCGGGCACAGCAGGCGCTGGCCTGGCCTCGCCGAGCTCTCCGCCGGCCAGTACGTAGAGCTGGAACACGTCAGCCTTGGCCCGGTCGGAGAGGAAAGCCAGCGCTGACCCGTCCGGCGCGAGCCTGGCGGCCCTGGCCGATCCGCCGCCGGAGGTCAGGGCGAGCAGTGCACCGTCCCGCACCTCGTAGATGACCGTCCGCGGCAGCCCCTTGAGTTCGTCGTAAACCGAGCCGGTCACCACGACGCGGCTGCCATCGGTGGTCGCTACGAGGTCGGTGACGTGGTGTGGCTGGCCGAAAGCTGGCTCGTGCAGCCGCCGGACATGTTCGGCGACGGCCGCGTACTCAGGGGATTCCCGCAGGTCTTTACGCATAGTTCGGGATGATCTCATGCACTATGAGCATTCCGCTATCGGCGTGACCGGTTCTCAGGGGTGCGATGACGGGAGCGGCGGCGCGCTCGGTCACGGCGTCGAGGTGTCCTTTCACGCCTGCCCAGACGTTCTCTCCGTACCTCACGTAGTACGGCACCGGGTTGACGCTTGCCAGCGCTTCCCGCGAACTCGCCTCGATGTCGGCCATGTACTGCTGGTGCAACGCGACGTCATCGCGGGTAGCGAGCCTGCCGAGGTGGCCGCAGATGAAATGGATCTCCCTCATGTCCAGGGCACGTAGCCCTTCGCGTCCTGCCCAGGCTCCCCAGTCGGCAGGTGAGAGGTCATCACCAGATCATGATGAATCGGCCGGGAGGCTAGCGAGCTCGGCCCGGGCCGCGTCGTCGAGGTTGATGCTGGCCGCACCGAGGTTCTCGGCCAAGTGGACGCGGGTGCGGGTGCCGGGTATGAGCAGGATGTTCGGCGATCGTTCCAGCAGCCAGGCCAGGGCGACCTGCGGCGGCGTCGCGCCCAGCCGCGCGGCCACGGAGGTCAGCCTTGGGTGGGTGAGTAGCCTGCGCCGCATTTCGCCGGGCAAACCGAGCGGACAGTACGGTACGAAGGCGATGTTTCGCGCTTCGCATTCGATGAGGACATCCTCGTGCCGCTGGTCGGCGAGGTTGAAAAGGTTTTGCACGCAGACGATTTCCGTCTGGGCGACGGCTCGCAGCAGGTGGTCACGTGAGATGTTGCTGAGGCCAATGCCATCGATCAGGCCTTCATCGCGTGCCTCGGCCAAAGCGGAGAGTTCCGCGTCGAACTTCCGGCCTGGCGGGTCGGCTGGATCCGCGGCACGCAGGTTCACGGCCGCGAGGCGGCTGGCATCGAGCGCGACGAGATTGTCCTCGATGTCCGGCCGCAACTCGCTGTGTCGCCCGCTTTCTGACTCGCGGGGGACGGCGACCTTGCTCACGATGGCCAGGTCATCCGGATAGGGGTGCAGCGCTTCGCGGATGAGCCCGTTCACGGTGCCTGCTCCGTAGTACTGCGCGGTGTCGATGTGGTTAACGCCGGCGGCGACGGCCGCGTGCAGCACACGGAGGGCTTCCTCGCGATCCCTTGGCGGCGCGAAGACCTGGTCGCCAGCGAGCTGCATCGCGCCGTAGCCCGCCCGGTGGACGCGCCATTGCCCGAGCGCGAAGTCTCCGCCGAGAGCTTCCCCGTTCCCGCTCATCTCAGCTCCTCCTCGATGCCGCCACGGCTCAGGGACCGTAGACCGGCACAACCGCGCCGCTCACCAGCGCGGAGGCATCACCAGCCAGGTAGGTGATGACGTCGGCGATCTCCTCGGGCGGCGCCGCGTGCGCAAGCTGATCGGGTGCGAGGTACGGCCGGTTCGCCGCCGTGTTGATCAGCTCAGGCGCGACGGCGTTCACCCGGATTCCGAGCGGACGCAGTTCCAGGTCCAGCACGCGGACCAGGTGAACTAGCGCCGCCTTGCTGACGCTATAGGCAGCCATGCCCGGCGTCGGCTCAAGCCCCGGACGCGCGGCCACGTGCACGATCGCGCCGGAGCCTCGTTCCCGCATGTGCGGCGCCACCGCCTGCGTCAGCCAGAGCGCGGTGCCTGCGTTCACATCGATCATTGTCCGGAAATCCTCGGGTGTCGCCGTCAGCGCCTCGCCCAGGTGATAGGTCCCGATGAGGTTGACTAGCACGTCGGGCTGACCTATCTCACTGGCGATCTGGTCGACAACGCTGCGAGCCGTCTCAGGGTCGCTCGCGTCACCGACCTGGTACTTTACGCCGTCGGGCAGCGCCTTCAGGCCATCTTCCTTTCGATCCACGCCGACTACCGTGAAGCCAGCGGCGGCCAGTTTCGCCGCCGTGGCGTGGCCGACGTCACCGCCCGCTCCAGCCACGATCGCTACGCGCTCAGTCATGCTGTCACCTCCAGTTTCCGGTGCGTCTGGTGCGTCTGGTAAAGGCTCGCAGCCAGGAAGGTGAACGGTCATCACCGGATTCCGGTGAACCAGCGACGGTCAGCCAGGCGGTCAGCCGGGCGGTCAGCGCCCCTGGGCGGGCGCCGAGGCCCATCGAGGCCCAGCCGTCAGTTGATGTCGAACTCGTTGCCTTCCGGGTCCTTCATCCCGACCGCGTAATGATCAAGACCTTCGTCAGGAAATGCACCCGTAATGGTGGCACCCAGGCCGGCCAGCCGACTGGCCTCAGCGTCTACTCGCTTCCTGCGAGTCTCGATCGGGTCCTTCCGCTCGCCACTGGCGTGAATGTCGAGATGCAACCGGTTCTTGACCGTCTTGGCATCCGGGAGGGCATGAAACCAGATGCCAGGGCCATGGCCGTCCGGGTCGCTGATCCTGTCCGCCCCGTCAATCAACTCGTCCTCGGGTAGCCCCAAGTCGCGATAGAAGTCGTTCCAGGTCGCGAATCCAGCCGGGGCCGGCGCGAGCTCATAGCCCAGCGCGGCGGCCCAGAACCTGGCCAGGCGGTCCGGATCGGCACAATCAATGACCAGCTGAAAACGGACAGGCACCGGTTTCCTCCCCAGGCCGCTCGGATAGCTACCGGCATCTTGTCAGCCCAGCCAGGTCCGGCACCACCTATCCCGGCGGCGGGCAGGTCGAGCCGCGCCCGGTCCGACAGTAAGTACTGCCCGTGTCAGCAGGAGAACCATCAATAGGTGGCCGCCGTTAAAGTGCTAGCAGAGAGGGGACAAGGCAGATGGCACTCTGTCGCACAGCAGGTATCGCAAGGGCCACCGTCACGGCCGCGGTGGCGATTGTCCTGCTAACCGCAGGCTGCGGCACGTCGGTGCCTGTCCGCACCGCCGAAGCGGTAACCGCCACGATCACGATCGCGCCCGATGTCGGGGAAACCTTCGCGCCCGCCCCCGCATCGGCTAGGCCAGCGCTGACCGCACAGCAGGCATGGGCGCAATACACCCACCACGATGCCAGCTACCGTAAGGCGACCATACCTTCCACGGTTACCGTGCACCTCGGCCTGCTGACACTGCCCCTAGGTCCCTCAGGACCCGGCGGCTCCGAGGCCTACACCGCCCGCGACGAACTGGTCTACGGATACAGCTGGCACAGCTGTCCCGTTTCCGTGAACCCGCGAGTCAGGAAGCTGCCACCCAACCCCTGCATCCAGTGGAACTTCCTCAATGCCAACACCGGCCACCAGATAGACGACACCTGGCAGATGCAGGCACCTCACGGTCAGTGACATATGGTCAAGCACCGTCAGTGGTTGGGGGTGTATCCGCTGACTTCCCTGGCCGGCACCTTGTAGCCGTACACGGTGACGAAGGCGCCCATGTCCTGCACGGCGAATGAGAACGTGCCGTGCTCCGGGATCGCCAGCCCTGGACCGGCGGGAAGTACGGTCATCCCCAGTGATGCCGGGGTCAGCGTGGTGATCACCCGATGCGAGTCGCAGCCCGAGCCCTCGTACAAGCCGAGGTCGCTGGTCCCAGGATCAGGGTCGCTGTCCACGCTGACGCTAATCTGCGTGATCACGAACCCGGTGGTCGCCGAGAAGGGAGACAGCGTCAGGCACTGAGGTGTCGTCAGCGTCGTATCTTCGGTGCCTCCCCTGGTTTCAAAGCTGTCCGCCGAGGCCGGCGCCGTGGTGAGCTGGCCTGCGTCAGTGACGGCTGCCCGCTGCCCTCCCGGACCGGTAAGCTCGGTGACCCCGGCCGCCGTCGCGATCGCGGCCGACGGCGCAAGCACGAATGCCAGGATAATCCCGGCCGCCAGCCAGCCTCCCCGGCTAAGGTTCCTGATTCCCGGCATGCCCATTGTTCTCCTCCTAGTTCGCTTTCCTGACCAGCGTCCCGCGCAGGACAAGGAATGGCTACCGGCAATGACGAGGCTCGATGTCAGCAGTCACTTCAGACCAGGCTCGCAAGGGTCGCCGCAGCCGCCGATCCGCCTGAGTTGCCCCGGGCGTTAGCGGGCGCTAGTCGCAGTTGCGGGGTCGCCGCCAGGCGCGGCCGGATCCCGCGGTCTGTCCGCGCTTTCCGATGAAGGCCCGCGACCAGGTGATGGCGTCGCGATTTTCGAGGTGGTGGTTGAGGGCCAGGGCGACGGAGTGGCCAGAGCCTGGCACCGAGCAGGCGTGCACACTGGGCGCGTCCTGGTAGAGCGGCGTCTCGGCCGCGGCTACGGCCGAGGCCGAGGCGCAGTCGATGTTCTGGGTCGGGGTGATGGGACCGCAGGCGATTGCGTCATCCCCTCCCATGATGATCAGGACCGGTACGTTGATGTCGCCGCTGATCCCCGTCGTTCCTGCCTGCAAGCCTCCGGACAGCCCGGTCGCGGAGACAACGTCTTTGCTGGCCTCGTCCGCGGCTATCACGGCCGGGTCGCTGTCAGCGCTGCCGTAGAAGATCTTGGCCCGGACGCCTGGCACGGTGGTGAGATAGCCGGAGTCGAGGCCGCTGCCGGCGAATTTGGGGTCATCGACGGCCGGGTAGAACGCGCTGCCCAGAAGGGCGGCCGGGTCGGCGATCGGGTAGTGGGTCAGGCCGGTGATGATGACCCCGGCGACGTCATGGTAGGTCCCGGCTTCCTGCCAGGTCAGGTACGAGCCGTAGGAATGGCCGACCTCGATAACGCGGCCGAACCGGGTGCCGGCGACCCCGCCGTGCAGCAGGGCCTGGATGACCTGGTGATTGACGTACGCGGTCGCGCTGAAGGTCAGATCGGTGCTCACCGGATGCGAGCTGTGACCGGTGCCGATCTCGTCGATGTCGAAGGCCGGGAACCCGGCCGCCGCGACGGTCCTGGCGTAGTCGTAGCGGCGGCCGCCAACCTTGCCGAATTCCCAGTACACGTGATCGTAGGTCGCTCCCGGCACCAGGAACTGCACCGTCGTGCCCGCGGCCAGCTCACGGCGGGTCGCGCATAGCAGTCCCCACACGCGATAGCTGGCCGGCTGGCCCGCGGCCAGCGTGACCGGGACCGTCTCGGCCCGGCAGCTCACCCCGCCCGGCCGATGCCCGCCCTGGCCGGCGGCCAGCGCCGGACCGGCCCCCGCCGCCACGACCAGCGCCAGGCCGCCCAGGAACGCGCCGATCAGCCCGTATCGTCCTCGGTATCCCTGCACAGTCACCCTCCCTTTCAGCTCGGCTGCTTGGCCGAGTCCTCGGCAAGCTTGAGTGCTTGCTCGACGAGCGTGTCGACTATCTGGGACTCGGGAACGGTGGCGACGATTTCACCGCGCACGAAAATCTGTCCCTTTCCGTTACCTGAAGCAACGCCAAGGTCGGCTTCGCGAGCTTCGCCAGGTCCGTTGACCACGCAGCCCATGACCGCGACCCTGAGCGGGTAAGGGAAACCATCGAAGGCCGCGGCTACTTTCCTGGTGAGTCCCAGAACGTCAACCTGGGCCCGCCCGCAAGACGGGCAGGAGACGATCTCCAGGCCGCGTTGCCGCAGCCCGAGCGACGCGAGAATCTGCTGGCCTACGATGACCTCCTCCACCGGCGGGGCGGTCAGCGAGACCCTGATGGTGTCGCCGATGCCGTCGCGCAGCAGGATTCCGAAAGCGACAGCGGACTTGACGATGCCCTGCGGCGCGGGTCCCGCTTCCGTGACGCCTAGGTGAAGCGGATAGTCGCAGCCGGCCGCCGAGCAATCGGTAGGCCTCGATCATCACCAGGGGGTCATGGTGCTTCACCGAGATCTTCAGGTCGGTGAAGCCGTGCTCCTCGAAGAGCGATGCCTCCCAGAGGGCTGACTCTGCAAGTGCGGCCGCCGTGGCCCCGCCGTGCTTGGCCAGCAATCGCCGGTCCAGGCTCCCGGCATTCACTCCGATCCTGATGGGTATCCCGGCCGCCCCGGCTGCCTTCGCGATCTCGCCGACCCGGTTGTCGAACGCTCGGATATTGCCCGGGTTAACTCGCACGGCCGCGCAGCCGGCGTCAATGGCCGCGAAGACGTACTTTGGCTGGAAATGGATATCGGCGATGACCGGGATCTGCGATTTGCGCGCGATGAGCGGAAGCGCCTCGGCGTCGTCTTGCGACGGTACCGCGACTCGCACGATCTGGCAGCCGGCCGCGGTCAGCTCGGCGATCTGCTGCAAGGTGGCGTTCACATCGGCCGTCGGCGTCGTGGTCATCGACTGCACGCTGACCGGCGCGTCTCCGCCGACCGGAACGCTCCCGACCATCACCTGCCGGCAGGGACGACGTGGCGCCACCATGGCGGGCGGATCCGGCGGCAGCGTCGCGGGCATCGGGAGAGCGACCGTGGTCATGGCGCGACCTCCTCGTGGCGGGCCCGGATAGCGCCTGGTGCCTGGAGCCGGGCGAGAACAGCCGCGCGGATGCCGGCGGCGTCAAGCCCGTACCGGCGCAGCAACTGCTCGCGTGAGTCGTGGGGCAGGAAGCTGGCCGGCAGCGCGAGGCTCGCGACCTGTACCGGCGCGCCCGCTGCCGCCAGGGCCGCGGCGATCCGGCTGCCAACCGAGCCGGTGACGGTCGCATCCTCGACCGCCAGGACAAGCCGCGGTTTCCTGCACATCGTGATGAGCGCCGGGTCAAGAGGCGCGGTCCAGCGGGGATCGATGACCTGGACCGGCAGGTCAAGTTCGGCGGCGAGTTCCTCGGCCGCGGCCAGGCACTGGGCGGCCATCGGGCCTACGGCGATGAGCAGCACCTGGGCATCCTGGTCATCACGCAAGACGTCGAGCTCGCCGACTCTGCGGACGGCGGGGATGTCAGGGCCGACCGCGGCCTTGGGGTAGCGGATCACGGTGGGTCCGCTGGCGGTGTCAACGGCCTCGCGGAGCAGGACCCTGAGCTGTCCAGGGTCGCGCGGCGCGGCCATCCGCAGCCCGGGCACCATCGGAAGCCAGGAAGCGTCCCACATGCCGTGGTGGCTGGCCCCGTCCGGGCCGGTGATCCCGGCCCGGTCAAGTACGAACGTGACCGGCAGCCGGTGCAGGGCGACGTCCATCAGTACCTGGTCGCACGCCCTGGACAGGAAGGTCGAGTAGACCGCGACGACCGGGTGCAGTCCGGCCATCGCCAGTCCGGCCGCGCTGGTGACGGCATGCTGCTCGGCGATTCCGACATCGAAGGTCCGGTCAGGAAAGCGATCCGCGAACCGGCCAAGCCCGGTGGGGTGCAGCATCGCGGCCGTAATGGCCACGACGTCCGGGCGCTCGGCGCCTATGGCGGTCAGCTCATCGGCGAATACCTCCGTCCATGACGGCTTGGCCGGCGCCATGGAGCGTCCGGTGGCGATGTCGATGACACCGACCGCGTGCATGCGGTCCTGATCGTGGGACTCGGCCGGAGCGTAGCCCTTGCCTTTGACGGTGACCGCGTGCACCACGACCGGCCGCCGCATCGCGGCGGCGTGCCGCAGCGCCCGTTCGAGAGCTGAGAGATCGTGCCCGTCCACCGGGCCAAGGTAAGCGAGTCCCAGGGTCTCGAACAGATTGCCTTCGGCGGACAGGAGCCGCAGGCTCCGCAGGTGCTCGCCCAGGCTGCCGACGGTCGGAGAATAGGACCGGCCATTGTCATTGAGGACGACGATCACCGGGCGATCCTGAGCGGCGCCGATATTGCTCAGGGCCTCCCAGCACATGCCGCCGGTCATCGCGCCGTCTCCGACCACCGCCACCACGTGCCGGCCGGACTCGCCGCGGAGCTCGAATGCCTTGGCGAAACCGTCCGCGTAGGACAGCGCCGTGGAAACGTGCGAGTTCTCGATCACGTCGTGAGCCGACTCAGACCGGGATGGATAACCGGAGATGCCGCCGCCCTGCCGCAGACCGCCGAATTCCTCCCCGCGGCCGGTGAGCAGCTTGTGCACGTAGGCCTGGTGACCGGTGTCGAACAGCAGTATGTCGCTGGGCGAGCGGAAGACCCGGTGCAGCGCGATGGTCAGTTCCACCGCGCCAAGGTTCGGTCCGAGGTGGCCGCCGACCGCGGCGACCTTCTCGATGAGGAAGCCCCGGATCTCGGCGGCCAGCTCAGGAAGTCGCTCGGCGGGCAAAGCCCGCAGTGCGCCAGGATGCGTGATCAGGGAGGGGACTATCGGCTCTATCGGCTCGAGTGCCAGGTCGGGCGGAGCCGAGAAGGTGATCGCGGACATCAATACCTCACAGTGTGCGGAAGGGTGAACTGAATGGATTCGCGGGCGGCTTCCCGTTCCATGACGTGGACAGGGCCGAGACCCCGCAGGGCGTCGATGACGGTATTGACCAGGTGAGGCGGGGCTGAGGCACCGGCGGTGACGGCGATCGTGCGCACCGCCGTGAGCCACCCGGCCCTGATGTCGGCGGGGCCGTCGATCAGATAAGCGGGAGTTCCCCGGCGGCGCGCGAGATCGGCGAGCAGCACGGAGTTGGAGGAGTTGGCTGAGCCGATGACCAGGGCCAGCTCAGAATCGGCGGCCACGGCGGAAAGCGCGCGCTGCCGGTTCGTTGTCGCGTAGCAGATGTCATCAGAAGCCGGCTCCCGCAGTAGCGGAAACCGGCGCCTGAGCGCCGCCACGACCTCCGCGGTCTCATCCACGGCCAGCGTCGTCTGGGTCAGGTAGGAGACGTTGGCCGGGTCGGGCACGTCAAGCGCGGCCACGTCCGCGCTGTCCTTGACCACGATGGTCGCCTGTGGAGCCTCGCCGACGACGCCCTCGACCTCCTCGTGGCCCTGATGGCCGATAAGGACGACTGTGCCGCCGAAGCCAGCGAACCGGCGCGCCTCCGCGTGCACCTTCCTCACCAGCGGACAGGTGGCGTCGATCACCGCGAGTCCCCGGCTGCTGGCCTCCCGGCGGACCGTGGGCGACACTCCGTGAGCCGAGAACACCACGGTGGCGCCTCGCGGCACCTGGTCGAGTTCGTGGACGAAGACGGCGCCGCGGGCTTCCAGGTCGGCCACCACATGTTTGTTGTGCACGATCTGCCGCCGTACGTAGATCGGGCTGCCGTACTGCGCCAGAGCCTGCTCTACGGCCTTGATGGCGCGCTCGACGCCGGCGCAGAACGACCGGGGGGAAGGCAGCAGGATCGTGCGCTCGCCCGTGACGGCCAGCCAGTCGGCCACCACACTGCGGGCCTGCGACTGCCACGGCTCGGCCGCGGCGACCGCCAGAGCGATCCCGTCGCCAAGCTCAGCGCCCGCCACTATCCGGGGGTGCCTGCCGCCGCCCGCGATCGGGTCCTGGCCGGTCAGCGCCTCCCTCGCGAATACCGGGCCGCGAGCAGCGGGAACGCCGCGAGCCTGCAACTCTCCCGCTATCAGCACGCTGGCCGGGCACCGCAAGGCAGGCTGGCCGGCCAGTCGCAGCTCGTCGGCAACCGTCACCTGCTCTGGCCCGGCGTCATCAGCCGCGAGCCAGGTATCCATACGTTTCAACATCAGCTCGGTCATCGGGATAGCTCCTCGAAATTCCAGTCAGTGATCACGGGTCGCGAGCAGGCCAGCGACCTCGCGCAGGGCGGCGGAGCCTTCCGGCTCGCAGTTAGCGGCCCCCAGGCTTTCCGCGGCCGCCGTGATCTCGCGGGAGACCTGCCGGTCAGCCCACTCCCGAGCGCCCGCATTCTCGATGAGACGTGCGATGAGCGGGAGTTCGCCGGGCTCGAATGGTTGCGGGCGCTGATAGAACTCAGCCAGCATCTCCGCGGATTCCGTTCCTGAGTTCATCGCGGCGGTGACCACCAGCGACTTCTTGCGGCTCACGAGATCGGAGTAGACGGGCTTTCCTGTCACGAGCTGATCGCCCCAGATGCCGAGCAGGTCATCGACAAGCTGAAGCGCCAGACCGAGGCGGCGGCCGAAGTCACCAAGCAGCCCGATTTGCGTGGCCGTCGCACCGCCGGCGAGCGCGCCCAGTGAGCAAGCACAGCCGAGCAGCGCACCGGTCTTGGCCGCCGACATGGCCAGGCACTCGTCAAGCTCGATGCGATCGCGCTGCTCGAACGAGATATCTAGCGACTGTCCATGACACAACTCGGCCACGCACCGGCCGAGGATCCGACCGCCGCCAGCGCCAGACGTCGCGCAGGTCTCGGCCAGGCACTGGGCGGCCAGCGCCAGCAGCGCGTCTCCCGCCAGGATCGCGTCGGCGACTCCGAACACCGTCCAAGCCGTTGCTCGGTGCCTGCGCACCCGGTCGTTATCCATGACGTCGTCGTGCAGCAGCGAGAAGTTGTGCACTAGCTCGACGGCGACCGCCGCCGGAATCGCCGCATCCGTGTCACCCCCGACCGCCTGCGCCGACAGCAGGGCCAGGGCCGGGCGGACAGCTTTGCCCGCGCTGCCCTCTGTCGGCGTCTCCGCGCTATCCCACCAGCCGAAGTGGTAGCCGGCGATCCGCCGCATCGACGCTGGCAACTGCGCCACGGCGTCGCGCAGCGCCGGATCAATCGCGGCCCGGCTCCAGGCCAGGATCTCACTGGCGGGCTCGCTGGTGACCGGCCTGGATTGCAGCTCAGTAGTCACGGTGATCTCCAGCGACTGCGGCCGACGCAAGCGCCGGCTCGGCGATCCGCCGGGTGAGCCGGAGGAGAAGCCTGCGGGGGTAGTTAATGGTTGCGAGCGGCGCGGGCCGGATGTCGGTGCCAGGGGCGCAGGCAGCGTCCCAGCGCTGGACGACGGTGGCCAGGATCATCGCCATCTCGGTCATGGCATAGGTGTCGCCCACGCACTTACGGGCGCCACCGCCGAAGGAGGTAAAGGCTTCCCGCTGCGACCGGGATACTTGCCCGGACAGCCAGCGGTCGGGGTCGAACTTCTCCGGATTGGCGAAGCTGTCACCGTGCCAGTGAACGGTCGGCGGACTGAAGATGAGGGTCGCCCCCGCCGGAATCCGCGTCCCCGCCAGTTCCACCGCCTTCGTGGTTACCCTGGTGAAAAGCCAGCCGGGCGGATAGAGCCGCAGCGACTCGGTCAGCACCTGGGCGGTGTACGGCAACTCCCCTACGTCGTCCGGGCGGGCAGTACGGCCGCCGAGAACCGCCTCGGTCTCCTGCCTGAGCCTGACCGCGATTTCCGGATGAAGTTCGAGCAGGTACAGTGGCCCAGGCCAGGCAGGCCGGCACGGTCTCTGACGCGGCTAGCAGCAGGGATATGACCTGGTCGCGCACCTCTACGTCCGTCAGTCCCGCGCCCTGCCCGTCTTCTGGCGGCGCGACGAGGATGGACATCAGGTCGCCGTGATCCACCCCGCTCTGGCGGTATTCGGCAATGATCCGGCCGACGGTCAGATCGAGGTGTTCCATGGCTTCACGGAAACGGCGGTTCGCCCGAGTGGGGACGTGCTTCCAGGCGTCGGGCAGGAACATTTGGGCCACGATGTGGTGGAGCACGGTGCTGAAAGATCCCCGGAAACGGTCGAAATCGATCGCGCCCGTGTAGCCGGCGAAGAGCGTGCGAAGTGAGATCCGCAGGGCGAGGTCATAGAAGACGGGAAAGGCGTCAATTTCCTGGCCGTCTTGCCAGGAATCCATCAGCATGGAGATCTCGTCCTGCATGACCACGGCGTACTGCTCCATCCTGGCCCGGTGAAAGGCTGGCTGGACGAGCCGGCGCTGCCGGCGGTGGTCCTGGTGCGGGCAACTGCCGAGGCCGTTTCCCACGATGGCCTTGGCCCGGTCGAACAAGGGTCCGCCCTTGTCAAAGGTGCGATCTTCCATCAGCACCTGCCGGAGAAGATCCGGATGACAGGGAACATAGGCCTTGGTCGGCCCCAGGCGGATCTCGACAAGATCGCCGTAGCGGGCGAGTGATCCGAGGAATTCGACGGGCCGTCGCATCAGGGGCAGCACGTGCCCGACAAGCGGGAGCCTGCCTGGCGCCGAAGCCGTCTTAAAGGAAGTCGACATTATAAGTACTCCTTGGAAAGGGCAGGTTACTGGCGGGCACAGGCGAGTTGTTCCCACCACCACAAGATGGAAGGGATGAGCAATGGCTCATAACTGTCATCCAGCGGAGTGTCAGCGAACCTATCCGGCAGGTCAGCCGGATCTTCCGGATTGCAGTAACGAGCGGTCGCCATTCCCCAGTCCAGGTGACCCCGCACCCAGGATGACAATCCAGAGAGGTATCGCCGCAAGCCAGGGTCGGCTCGGCCCGCTACCTGCGAGTGAAGGCGAAGGTATAGGCAGAGAACGCGATCTCGCATGGCGATGGCGTTGCTCACGGCCTGATCAGTCGAATAGCCATATTCCTGCTGCAGTACCGTGATCAGATTATGGTCGGCACCGCCCCTGAGCACCTCCTTGTGGTAACTCAGCAGGTCGTTGTCCCATCCGACGATGGTGCAGATCATCTCGTTCAGCGCCCAGATGTCGGGACGCTCGAGCTGCGAAGCGGGCAACTCATATCCGTCGGCCACATCGAGCAGCATGAGCGTGGGCTTTACGGCGCCCGAGTGGATGCGAAGGCTGACGTAGGTGTCAAGGTCTGGCACTACTCCGCGGGAACTCTGAATCGTCACGGCGGTATTAGCCAGGAAATACGCCTGCATCGCCGAGGACCAGCGGGCGACCTGTACGGCTGTCGCGACCCGCTCAAGCTGGCACCGCAGGTCCGCGAGCGCGGCGATAAACGGGTTGGCGGAGGACATTCCGACCGGAGCCTCGCCCGTCCTGGCCAGGCTGCACAACTGGAGCACGAGATCACCCGCGGAGTGCCCGGCGACTGTCTCGTCGCACTCCAGGTCGTCGAAGGCCCAGAGCCAGAAGAGAAGATTAGCGGCCGCCTGCAGCGCAGGACCCTTAGGAGCGTCAGGCATCACCCGCGCAGGCAACATGCCTGGATTAGCGCTGACGTATCGTTCCCATTGCCGCTGGCCGCCGAAGACGTCGAACTTGGAAATCCAGTTCAGGCCTTCAGCGTTGATTTCGTCGGCATTCTCATGAATGGCGGACGGTATTGGACAGTAAAGGTTAGGTATCCTCGTTGCGATCGCCGTATCCATCAGACCCGCGTCCTCCTGTACTCCCGACTCCGGCATGCGTGTCCATCCCGGACTCTTCGTCCTCGCGGTGCGAAAACGATTCTGATATGTGAGCTGAGTATCAGACCGCCATCCGGCGCGCACATCGGTCAGATGACCTGTTTGCGGCCAAGGGATGCGTTGCTTGACGGGGTACCTGGCCGGCCGCGCACCGGTCAGATGACCTGCTCGCCTCGCGCGCCGGGCTTCGCGGCGCGGGCTAGCTTTCCGGCCGAACTTACGTCAAATGACTCAATCGGCTACGTACAGCGCGGCATAGCGTAACCGCCATGCTCGGCCGCTCAGGAAAGGAGATCGTCATGGCTAAGGACGCAGCCGCACGGAACGCCGTTCTCGTTCACGACGGCTTCGTAGCCGGTCAGGCTACTCCCGTCGGGCGAGGCGAGGAGCTAGCGCTGATCAGGCAGTTCGTGGCGCGAGCGGGGACGGAAGGAGACGCCCTGCTTGTGCGGGGCGAGGCCGGAACCGGCAAGACGCTGCTTCTGGACGCGGCCGCGCGGGCGGCGTCGGAGGACGGCCTGCGAGTTCTGCGAGCTCGCGGAGCCGAGTTCGAAGCCGGGATGCCTTTCTCTGGCCTCAGCCAGGCCCTGCTTCCTCTCCTCGGGGAGATCTCAGACTTGACTGCTACGCATCGCGAAGCGCTCAACGTCGCGCTGGGGCTTGAAGAGGGCCGGGCACCTGACCGGCTCGTGGTGTCAATCGCGACGCTCACCTTGCTCCGGATGGCGAGCGTTCATTGCCCGCTGCTGCTGATCATCGATGACCTGCCATGGCTCGACCGGGCGAGCGCGGAGGTGCTTGGCTTCGCGGCGCGCCGGGTGACGGGGAGCCAGATCGGCTTCCTCGCTGCCTCGGCTCAAGAGGAGGAAAGCTTCTTCGATCGGGTCGGGCTGCCTGAGCTCCAGCTTCAGCCTCTTGACCTCGAGGCGGCCGGCCGTCTGCTTGATGCGCGCTTCCCCATGCTCGCATCAAGCGTTCGCGATCGCATCCTCACCGAGGCGGAGGGCAATCCGCTCGCGCTTCTTGAGCTTCCCGCGGCACTGAACGAGGCGCAGCGGCTCGCGATTGACGAACTGCCCGCGGCACTGCCGCTCGGCCGGCGGCTGAACGCGATGTTCGCGTCCCGGCTTCGCCAGCTGCCGGCGGAGGCACGGCACCTGCTGCTCTTGATGGCTTTTGACGGCACAGGTGAGTGCCAGCTCATGAAGACCGCAGGCCCGTGGCTTGAGCATTTCGCAGCGGCCGAGCACGCGGGGCTGGCGAACGTCAACGAGACGACGCACCGGCCGGCGTTCCGCCACCCCCTGATCCGGTCCGCTGTCATCGAGCGCGCGACTGGCGATGAGCGCAGGCGGGCGCACCTGGAGCTCGCGGAGCTGTGGACTGATCAGGCCGACCGGCGCGCCTGGCACCTCGCGCAGGCGGCGATCGGGCCTGACGAGCAAGTCGCCGAGTCCCTGGAGCAGGCCGCCTACCGGATCCTGCGACAGGGCGACGGGCCTGGTGCGATCGCGGCCCTCACGCAGGCCGCGGAGCTCAGTCCGCAAGTAGCCGAGCGAGGCCGGCGGCTGGCGGGAGCCGCGTACATCGGCGCCGACGTGACCGGCCAGCTCAGCCAGGCTTCGCAACTGCTCGTCAAGGCCCGTCAGGCCAACCCGAGGCTCAAGGAGTCCCTGCAGTCAGCCGTGGCGGCCGCCTTCGTCCTGCTGTGCGGCGAAGGTGACGGTAACGTCGATATGGCTCACCGCCTTCTTGCCGGTGCGCTTGACAGCGGGCAGGCTTCCGACGCGGTACTCGCCGAGGCGCTGAACGTCATGATGCTGATTTGCTCCTCAAGCGGCAAGGCAGAGCGGTGGGTGCCGTTCTACGCCGCGCTCCAACGCCTCAGGCCGCACGTGCCGGCCGATCTTGACCTGCTCAGCAAGACCTTCACCGACCCGGTGAGGACCGCGGCCCCGGTACTCGGGGAGCTAGAGACCGCGATTTTCGAGCTCGCCGCCGAGACAGACGCGACCAAGATCGTGCGGATCGCGACCGCGAGCGTCTACGTTGACCGGCTGGCCGGCTGCCGGGACGCCTTGTGGCGGGTCGTGCGCAACGGCAGAGCCGGCGGCGCGGTCGCGTCCGCCATCCGGGCCTTGCTGATGCTGGGCACTGATTACTTCATGACTGGCCAGTGGTCGAAGGCGGGGCCAGCCGTCACCGAAGGTATCGAGCTGGCCGAGGCCCGCGGCTACGAGGTCCTAGCCTGGCCGGGCCGGTATCAGCTGGCCGTACTCGCCTCCCTCCGCGGGGACTACGCGGCGACTCAGGCACTGACGGACGAGATGACCAGGTGGGCGGCACCGAGGCGGGTCGGGGCGGTCCTTGCCTATGCCTGCCATGCTCGGGCGCTCGCAGCCCTGGGGATGGGTGACTTCGAAACGGCCTACCAGCAGGCGGCGGCTGTCAGTCCCGCGGGCACGCTCGCTTCCCATTCCCCTTGCGCCATCTGGGCCATCATGGACCTTGTCGAGGCAGCGGCTCGTACCGGCCGCAGGGCGGAAGCAGCCGCCCATGTCGCGGCGATGCTCGAGGCGAACCTAGGTGAGCTGTCTTCGCGCGTCGCATTGCTGGCCCGCGGTTCCGAGGCGATCGCCGCCCAGGACGACAGGGCAGTTGAGCTGTTCGAGCAGGCGCTCGCGATCCCTGGAGTCTCTCGCTGGCCGTTCGACCTGGCGCGGGTGCAGCTGGTTTACGGTGAGCGCTTGCGACGGCTCCGGGCCACGGGTGAGGCACGGGTACAGCTCACGGCGGCGCTCGATACCTTCGAGCGCCTTGGCGCCCGGCCGTGGGCCACCCGGGCACGCACCGAGCTTCGCGCCGCCGGCCAGGCGAGACCAGGTGACGAAGAGAGCGCGTGCCCCTCGCTGACCCCGCAGGAACGGCAGATCGCCGAACTGGCCGCCGCCGGCCTGACCAACAAGCAGATCGCGGAACGGCTCTTCCTCTCGCACCGGACAGTGGGCGGTCACCTGCATCAGGTGTTCCCGAAGCTCGGCATAGCCACCAGGGCGGCCTTGCGCGACGCGCTCGCAGGTATCGCCGGCGAGGCAGGGGCTGCCGCTTGATCTACGTCATTTAGCTCAATCGACGCCCCTGGCCGCCCTCCTAGTGTTCGTGTTACCACCCCTGAAGAGCCTGGGCCGGATTCTCGGGCGAAGGAGGCAAGGACATGAGCGCAGGTACTGAAGTGCAGCACATCGTGCTGGTGCACGGCGGTTTCGTCGACGGCTCTGGCTGGCGGGGGGTCTACGACCATCTGACGGCCGACGGCTACCGGGTGACCATCGTGCAGAACCCGACCGTGTCGCTAACGGGCGATGTAATCGCCACCCAGCACGTCCTCGACGGCCTCGATGGTCCCGCCGTGCTGGCCGGCCACTCCTACGGTGGCGCCGTCATCACCGAGGCAGGCAACCACCCGAACGTCGCCGCGCTCGCTTACATCGCGGCCTTCGCACCCGACAAGGGGGAATCGGTCGGCTCGCTGGTCGCCGACCCGCCGCCTGGTGCGCCGGTACCGCCGATCCTGCCGCCCAAGGACGGGTTCCTGTACCTTGACCGGGATAAGTTCGCGACATCGTTCGCCGCCGACCTGCCCGCGGCTCAGTCGGCGTTCATGGCCGACTCGCAGGTTCCCTGGGGCGTCGACGCCCTTGGCGGAGCTATCAGCGAACCGGCCTGGCGTACCAAGCTGTCCTGGTACCTGGTCGCGACCGAGGACCGCATGATTCCGCCGCCCGCCCAGCGCGCCATGGCAGAACGCGCTGGAGCGACTGTCAGTGAGACGCCTGGAAGCCACGCCGTGTATGTGTCCAACCCCGTCGCAGTAGCCGCCGTTATCGCCCAGGCCGCAACTGCCCGCACCGGCTAGCACGGTACGCGACGCCCGCGCAGCGTCCGAACACATCTGGTCGGGTCACTCGGCTACGCTCTTAATTGACTAGACTAGACCAACTAACTACGATGATTTCATGACCGCAAGCGTGAACGTCTATGAGGCCAAGACCCACCTTTCGCAGCTGCTGGACCGCGCGGCAGCTGGCGAGGAGATCGTGATCGCCCGCGCCGGGCGTCCGATCGCACGCCTGGTAGCGCTGAGCGGTGCCTTGTCACGCGGGCGAGTTCCGGGTGCCTGGCGGGGCAAGGTCAGCATCGCCGACGACTTCGATGAACTGCCGGCTGAGATGGATGCGGCGTTCCAAGGACAGCGCCCGTGAGATTGCTCCTTGACACTCATGCCCTGCTGTGGTGGCTGGCGGACGAGGGCCTGTCTGATCAGGCAAGGGATGCGGTCGCTGATCCGGCCAACCTGGTCATGGTATCGGCGGTAAGCGCCTGGGAGATCTCCATCAAGAAGGCACTCGGAAAGCTCACTGCCCCCGATGACCTGGAGCGGCAGGTGGACGAGGGAGGCTTTACCCCGCTTTCGATCAGCATCGCCCACGGCATCGCCGCCGGCGAACTGCCCCGACATCACGATGACCCCTTCGACCGCATGCTGATCGCACAGGCCTTCGCCGAAGAACTGACCATCGTCACGCACGACAAGCGATTCGCCGACTACGACGTCGCGACACTACCTACCTGAGCCAAACACTAATGACCAGGAACGTCAATTTAGTCTCGGTCGGCCATCAGCCGCCTGTCAATCGCGCTCACAGGCAAGCCATGTCCGGTCCGGGTTCTGGCGGTGTCAGGTCACGAATCCTTGCAGGTGGCCGTGGCGGTCGGTGTAGTTCCCTGCGACCGTGCAATGACCTGGCGAACCGCACGACACCGAGGAGATGTTGCCGCTTTCGTTCTTGTGCTTGTTCAGGGCTCGCAGGCCGGGCAGGTAGCTCGCCTGGTTCCATCGGCCGTTTCGCTGGAGGGCCACGAATACCCCGGTCGAGCCGCCGGGAGTGATCTCGTAGTCTCCGCCGGCCGCGCAGTTGCCCGGCGAGGCGCAGGACACCGAACCGACGTCGGCCCACCGGCCGGTGACCAGCGCCCCCAGGCCGGGCACGCCGATCGCTTTGCCCCAGACGCCGTTCTTCTCACTGGCCGTGAATGCCCAGCTGTATGGCCCGCCGTAGGCCCCGCCGGCCAGGCAGTTGCCGGGCGTGGCGCAGGACACCGAGGTGACGAGGGCTTCCGGCTGGTCGGTTCCGTTGTTCAGTGCCTCCAGGCCGGGCACCCCGGCCGCCGGGCCCCAGACGCCGTTCGTCTCGGTGACCACGAACCCCTGCCCGGCAAAGGAACTGTCGGTGTAGTACCCGCCGGCCGTGCAGTTACCCGCGGAGGCGCACGAGACGGCGTCGGCTCTGGCGGTCCCGCCCTGGTTCAGCGCTCCCAGGCCCGGCACCTCGATCGCCGGGGTCCAGGCGCCTTTCTCCTCATTCGCCACGAACCCCTGCCGCTGCCCGGGCCTCTCCCCGTCGCCGTCGTAGTAGTCCCCGGCGACCGCGCAGTTACCCGCCGAGCCGCACGACAACGACCAGACGCCAGCGGTCCCGCCGAGGTTCAGCGCTCCCAGGCCGGGCACCCCAGCCGCCCGGCCCCACCGGCCGTTCTTCTCGACGGCCACGAAGTCCTGCTGGTGACCGGAGGCCAGGTAGTCCCCCGCGACCGCGCAGTTGCCCGCCGAAGTGCACGACACCGACCAGACGCCGGCGTTGCCGCCCTTGTTCAGCGCTCCCAGGCCGGGCACCCCAGCCGCCCGGCCCCACCGGCCGTTCTTCTCGACGGCCACGAACCCTTGAAGGTGGCGGCGCCGGTCCCGGTAATACCCCCCGGCCAGGCAGTTATCCGCCGAGGTACACGACACCGACACGACCTGGGAGTTCTTGCCCTGGTTCAAGACACCCAGGCCAGGCACACCGATCGCCTTCCCCCACGCACCCGCCGCCCGCACCGCCCCGGCCGGGGCGGCCAAGGCGCTCGCCGTGCCCGGCGCCGCCAGCGGCCCGGCACCCCCCACCACAGCAGCACTGGCCAGAAACACCAGAACCCCGCGTCGTCTGACCATGTCCTGGCACCTTCCCGACCCGCACCCGCCGATGGGCGCTCCCGGCATTACGACGCCCGGCAACCCGGCCCGGTTTACCCACCGGACCGCCGATGGCCCGCAGGTCCCCGATCGCCGCGGCCTGCTCCTCCAGCACGCGGGCCTGCTCCCCGATCACCGCGTCCCGGGCGGCGCGCAACCCGGCGCAACAGGCAGGCCGGTCCGGTGGCGGATCGGCTGCGGCCCGGCGGGGCTCGCTGCCGCAGCGGGGGCACTTCGGGGCTGTTTTCACGACCGCGGAGTGCCCCCGGTGTCTTGCAGCCAGATTCGCGGACTGCCCCTAATGTAACTAAATGCCGGGAATGCCGGGAAGGCTGAAGCGGGGGAGGGCTGGAGGACCAGTCCCGTCCGGGCCACGCCGAAGAGTCGACCGGAACTCACTCCAGCGGAAACGCACCCGTGGCCCATGGATGCGGTTCTGGCACATATAACGTGAAGGTAACGGCGTCAGGTGCGGCAGCGCCGATCCGGGCGACCCGGTTCCCGGCCTCTTTCCGCCTCCGGTTCCCCGGTGCCCGCCGTTCAGGTCCCCGGTTTCCGGCATACCGGGCACTTCGCCGCCGGCTCCCGGGCCGGAACCGCAACGATGGGACATCGTTGCTGCTCAGCCGGGCCGATCTACCGCATCGGTGGCCCATGGATGTCACTCGGGCAGCAACGATGGCCCATGGTTGCGGTTGCCCGCCCCCGCCGGACAGCATCGATGGCCCACCGTTGCGGTGACCTGAGATGAAATGTCCGGTCAGCCGGTGCCGCCGGCAGTTCGCGGCCGCCACGGAGCCCCAACTGCCCCCGCCCTCACCCAGCGGCGAACCCACCCTCTCACTCCAAAGGAACCTCACCCCTGGACCAGCGCTGCATCAGGTTGGGTTCGCCTCGGCGGAGCGGCGGAGGTCGAAATGCTCGATTACGCGCTCGGCGACCTCGCCGGGCGTCATGAGTGTGTTGTTGATACGCAGATAGTCCTGGCACTTGTCGAACCCCCCGTCGGAATTTAGCTGGTACCGTGCGTCGAGTTCGAGCAGGTCGCGCCGGGACGCCTCCAGGTCACGCCGCGAAGGCTTCTCGGCCAGGCGCGATGCGCCCTCAGTACGCTTCAGCCGCTCAGCCTGAGTCGCTTCAAGTTCGACGAACAGCACGCGCCCGCCGCGCTCGCGGAACGGCCTTGCGCGCTCGTCGACGAAAGCCTGATCCCCTGGCACGTTGAACGCCCAGACAAAGGTGAAGACCAGGCCTGGCAGGTCGCTGGCCGCGACCTCCTCCTGCCGCGGCACCAGGCCGATGAGGGGGGTCCACGCACCAGCCGCCGATCGGTGCGGGCCGGGCCTGTTCACCGAGCGATATCAACCGGAAAACTAGCGATACTCAGGCCAGGACCCCGCGGCCGTCCTTGCCTGCGACCCGAAACCATACCGCAACCACTCGAAAAGGGGTGCGCGAGCGGGCCGCATCAGCGGTCGGCCAGACCACTAGCTTCCGCCGCCCGATTTGGCTTCCGACCTGGACAGTGGCGTTGCCTGTCAATGGGCGCGGGCGCCGAGCGTAGAACACCAGGTCAGTCCGACACGCGGGATTCTGGCCCGGCATACGGCTCTTCCTCCGCGGGTTCCTGAAGGATCTGCAGAGCCCGGTACACGGCGACACCGTCCACCTCAGGGACCGTGTAGTCGTTCGAGCGCAGATGAGCAAGCAGCCCAGGGTCGGGCTCCAGCCGATGCTGCTGCACGTAATAGGCGGCGGCCTCGGTCCAGATCCAGGTTCCGTCGGTGCGGAAGCTCATCGGCACGCAGTATGTCCGGGCGGGGTCCACCACATCGTCCATCCGCCCCGTCGTGACCAGCAGCGGCTCGCCCGAGTACAGGTAGCTCGCGATCCTGCTGGCCTCGTCGTCCGGCACCCGCGCGTGTTCGGGGCGAAACCGTGGTCCCTCATCCGGGTCTACCTCGTCGAAGACCGCGGCGATCCGGATCCCCGGATCCTTGACGGCTGCCCAGAGCAACTCACCGCAGGACCGGGCGAACTCCTGGTATATGGGCAACTGGTAGCCGGTCTGATACACCTCGACCTGCGGGTCGTTCTCGCCAGCAGCGGCCAGCCGCCGTTGCACTCCGGCCGCCACCCCGGGCTCGCCGACGCCGCCTAGCACCTCGACGACAAACACCCGCTTGGGCGGCGGCCAGGGCGCCCCGTCGGAGGGAAACCGCCAGGCACGCCACAAGCCGATCGCACCGGGGACGCCCTCGACGGCCGTCACCGCGGCCTGTTCTATCCACCCGTGGGTCTTCGCTACCGCAGCTATCTGGTCCCCCGCTTCCCCGGCGCCGCCGAGCGAGTCGAAGTCGGCCGGGATCACCGGTGCGAACCCGTAGTACGGGAACGGATCAGAGTCGTCGAGCTGGAGGTGGCCGAGTGCGGCGGCGTCAGCACCCGTCGCGGCAGCCAGTTCTGATAGCAGGACCAGGTCTTCTTCGGCGAGCGCGGCATCCTGCGACACCGCCCAGAACGCCACGGCCCGCGCCAGGTCGCCGACCTCGCCTTCGGCCAGCCATTCGCGGGACCCGGCAAGGAGATCATCAGGAGCCCGGCCCGCCAGCCGAAGCAGCAACCGGTGGCAGGCTCTCTCTCGCTCGCCGTTGAGATCAGCGGCCCGCACCGCTGCCTGCCCGGCAGCCGGCCCCTGTTCCACGGGTACGCCAGTTCTCCCTGTCATCTGTCCACACCCTCCGTGTGCTGGCTCTCATTGATAGCGATCCGCCAGCCGGAGATCTGAAGCACCGGGCTGACGTGAGCACTACGACAGACCCGGCCGCATAGTTCAGGTCCGGCGGCATCATCGGTGCCTGGCTGGCCAGGCGCGGAAAGATCTGGCGGCCACTGAAAGATTCGCTGGCGCGGTTCGTCTCGACTACAGGTGCCGCAACCGGGTGGCGCCGTCGCCCCTGGACGGATGGATACAGGTGACCAGAGCCGTGGACGGTGCGGGCGCCGGATCGGCGGCTCTGCTCGGGCTGACGCTGAGCGGCGCGGACGGCGGCGCTTCTGTGGTGGACGTACCGGCCAGGACACTGGTCCTGGACGGGTGTGAGATCGCCGCTGCCGCGACGTCCGGCTGGATTCACGCCACCTCCGATGTGGGAGTGCTGACCGTGGGACGCCGGATGAGAACCAGACCCGCTATCGGGGCCGTCCTGGCCGCAGCCGCGACCTCGGCCGTGGCGTTGATGGCACTGGCGCCCGCCGCCCTGGCCACGCCGTCCGGGCATGCTCCCACCCGGCACCCAGCCAGACACCCGGCCAGACACCCGGTCAGGCACGCCGCCCGGCCCCCGGCGAGCCAGTGCGTCAAGCCGTCCCATGCGATGCTGGCGACCGTCCCCTGGGCCGAGCAGATGCTGCAACCGGGCAGCGCCTGGACCTTCACCGAGGGTGCGGGCCAGATCGTCGCCGTGCTTGACTCCGGGGTCAGCGCCACCGCACCCGCGCTGTCCGGCGCGGTGCTGCGCGGCCTCACGGTGACCACCGGCAAAGGTGCCGACACCGACTGCACCGGTCATGGCACCTTTGTTGCCGGGATCATCGCGGCCAGGCCTACCGCCGGAGCCGGTTTCGCCGGGCTGGCGCCCGCAGCTCGCATCCTGCCGGTCGATGTCGTCGCGTCCGACGGCACGGTGACCACAAGCGCGGTGGCCGCCGGCATCAGGTTCGCGGTCAACAGCGGCGCTTCGGTGGTGGACATCAGCACGGTGAGCACCCCGGCCCCCAGCTCGGAACTGCGGGCCGCGGTGGCGTATGCGGTCGCCAGGAACGTGGTGGTGATCGCGCCGGTCGGCGAAAACCAGGTGAGCGAGGCGGATCAGGTCAGTTTCCCGGCGGCCTACCCCGGCGTGATCGCGGTGTCGGCGGTCGGTTCCGATGGGTCGCCCATCGCCGCGGGAACCGTCGGCATACGGGTGGATCTGGCCGCACCCGGCTGGAATGTGATCAGCATCGGCCCGAGCGGGCCCGGCCACTTCACCGCGAGCGGGGCCTCGGTGGCGACCGGGTTCGTGGCCGCCACGGCCGCACTGGTCCGCGGCTACTATCCGCGGTTGTCCGCCGCGCAGGTCGTGCACCGGCTTGAGGTGACCGCCGACCAGCCCGGCGACGTGCTGCCCGACCCGCAAGTCGGCTACGGCATCGTGGACCCCTACACGGCGGTCACCACCGTGCTGCCGGAGGAGTCTGGCGCCGGCGTGCCCAGTGGCCTGGCCATCCGGCGGTTGCGGCTGCCAGCGAAGCCGGTCTCCGACCCCTGGCCGAAGACCGCGGCGCTCATCGTGCTCGGCGCGGTCGTGGCCGGCCTGTTCCTCGCGGCCGGCGCCACGGGGGCTATCCGGCACGGCCACCGGCGCCGCTGGCGCCCAGCCGGACAGCGCGAGTGAGGGACGCGCCTTCACCAGCGTCCCTCGGTTGGAAGGAGGTGCGTCGTGACCGGCCAGGACCGATGTTTGCCTGACAGCGTGGCACGGCGGGAGCGGGCGAGGCGGGAGCGGGCGCAGCGGCTGCTCGAGTCCCTGCGAATCGCACAGAACGCGGCTGCGCCGGCCACGATCTTCGAAGTGCCGCCGCCGCCGGACAGGGAGCTTGAGTGGCTGCGCCGCAACGTCGGGCTGCCTGTTCACACGCCGGGATATGAGCGGGAGGTGGCCCGCCTGACCGGCCCTGACTTGTTCGGACTTGGCTGGCTGCCACCGCCGCCGCGGTTCCTGGCCGGCGTCGATGCCGGCGCGCTGCGGCCGGAACAGGTGGCGCCGTTCCTGCGCCTGACTAGCATGACCGGGCCGGCCCCGGCCGCCGCCGACCTGTCCGCCGCGGCGCTTGACAGCGACCCCGGCCAGGTCAGCCGCTTCCACCGGACGGCCAGCCAGCGCCAATGGGGGCAGCCTGCCAGCCCGGGCGTGCCGCTGCTGCCCGCGCACACGGTTATCCCGCACGTGGTACACGGGATCTGGCTCGGCGGCCCGGTCCCCGAAGACAGCGTGTTCCGCCGCAACTACGCCGCCGGCGCCCGACGGTACGCCGGCGCGGTCGACTTCGTGGTCTGGACCGACGTGCCGCGCGAGTACTTCGACGCCGCCCGCGCGGCCCCGGCCCGGCCCGGCCCGCTGGCAGCGGTACGGTCGATGCTGGCCTGGGCCACCCGCAACGGCATCCACCTGGTGAACGTGCACGAGGTCTTCCACGCCGGCCAGCCGATGACCCTGCACCTGCAGTACACCGCGGAGATGGCCAAGCAGGTGCCTCGCGGCTACGCCGGCGCCAGCGACCACCTGCGCCTGGAGATCGGCGGGCTGGAGCAGATGGCCCAGCGCTATGCCGGAAGGCCGCGCGACCAGATCTGGCTGCGCTACACCGTGCCGTTGCGCTCCGGGCAACTCCAGGGGGCCGTTCTCGGACGGCTGGGATTCTCGCTGAACGATGCGCGGCTGATCCGTGCCCGCCCGGCCATCTGCGGCCGCAGCGAGCTGAGCTGGTCGCGTACCGCCCCGCCCGCACCCGCCGCCCCCCTCACCGACGACCAGATCACCACCCTCACCGCCCGCGCCATCACCACCCTGGCCCGCCAGCTCACCACCCGCGAAGGCAACCTCCACCTCACCGCCATCGCCCCCGTCATCACCACCCTCCCCCACCCCGACGCCGCCTGGACCGCCATCCTCACCCTCCTCGCCGAACTCACCCACGCCGGCACCATCCCCCCCGTCACCTCCCTCACCCAATTCCGCTGGAACGACGACGGAACCCCCCAGCACCTCACCCTCCCCCCCGAAGCCGAAGCCCTCCTGGACCGCACCACCACCCCCGCCACCTGGCTCGGCGCCACCCTCGCCACCCCCGGCCACCCCGCCTGGCTCCTCGACGAAGCCACCACCCCCGCCACCCTCCGCCCCCAACCCCGCACCCCCCACCACCCCCTCACCACCACCACCAGCCACCACGGCACCACCACCCTCCATCTCCAGCACACCCCCGCCCCCGACCGATCACCCCCACCCGGATCACTGCCACCCGGATCACTGGCCATCCACCTCGAAGGACGCTTCGGCGAAGCCTGGAACGGACCCCACCGCATCACCCCGGAAGACCTCGCCCTCCACCTCCACCACCTCCACCTCACCGACCGCCCCGTCTACCTCATCAACCCCGCCCACGACTGCCACACCCTCCGCCCCTTCGCCACCCGCCTCCAAACCCTCCTCCACCACCCCGTCCTCACCATCGACGGCACCTAGCCGCGAGCGGATCGCCTGGGCGGTCGACCGCCCGTGCCACGGCGTGTCGCGACAACGGCGTAGAGATTGCGGGGTGAGCCGCACCTCGGCGGCGGAGCTAGCTCGCATCGAAAGGATTAACGTTCGCCTGCGCGGGGCCGCGGTGTGCGGGGCTCCAGACGGCAGGCCGTGAGTTGTTGTAGGAAGTGGTTTTAAAGAGCCGGGCGAAGGCTGCGGGTCCGTGGTGCTGGCTGAGGATGCGGCACAGGTCGGTGAGCGATCCGGTGATGATGGCGCGGAGGATCGCGGTGTGCGGGCTGGCGAGGCTGGCGGGACCGAGTTCGGCGAGGAACGCGGTGTAGGGCACGGCGACGGTGTGCTCGTAGGTGGTCATGCGGGCGAGGAACGCGGCGTGGCCGCTGGGGTCCGGGGCGGGAGCGTGGCGTGCGAGGTCGGCGGATATGAGCTGTCCGGTGGCGTCGCGGTACCCGGCGCGGTCGGGGTCGCCGAGGGGCGGGGTGATGCCCAGGAGCCGGGCGGTGCGGGCGGTGATGGCGCGTGCTTCGCGGTCGGTGGCTGCTTCCATGATGATGCCGAGGTTGCGGGTGGTGGGGCTACCTGGGGGGTCGGTGGCGGAGTAGGGGCGTCCGTCGGGGCGGCGGAAGTTGATGCCGTAGCGGACTCTTACCGGCCGGGTGCCGTCCGGGTGCCACTGGTAACGGCGGTAGCTGGCGTAGTGCAGGCTGTCGTGGGCGTAGGCGCGGACCAGGTCGAGCGCGGCTATGCGCGGGTCCGGGAGGGATGCCATGCCGAGGGGGCCGCAGCGGGTGATGACGGCGGTCATCTGCCAGTGCCGGTATCCCTGGCCCGGGTAGTGGAACCCGCCGAAGGCGGCCGGGTCGGCGGAGGCGGTGCCGATGAAGGTCCGGCCGGGCGGCAGGAGGCTGGTGATGCCGAGTTCGCGGTAGCGGCGGCTGGTCTCGGCCAGCCCGGCCTTTACTACGTCGGGGTCGAGGAACGGCGGCGGGCTGCTGATCAGGGTGGCGAGGGTGGTCAGGAACAGGGCGGGGTTGGCCTGGCCGGGGTCGGGGCGGGCGCGGAGCGCGTGCAGGGCGCGGCATAAGGCCCGGCGCTGGTCGGGTGTTCCGGCGAGGCGTTCGCCGGGGGCGAGCGGTGACGGCATTGGTGCCTCCGTGGTTAGCCGGCGGGGTTTCCCCGGATGAGTGCCAGGTGGGAGTCCAGGACGCCGGGTGGGAGGGCGTCGGCGGGGAACCAGCGGGCGTCCAGAATTTCCAGTGATCCGAGCTTGAGGTCGCCGCCGGCGTGGCGGGCTTCGTAGGCGACTTCGACCCGCAGCCGGTAGCCGCTTTTCAGGCGGGCGAGATCGCCTACGGTGACGGTCAGGCCGGTTTCCTCGCGGACTTCGCGGATGATGGTGTCGGGGAATGATTCGCCGGCCTTGGCGTAGCCGGTGGGCAGGCCCCACTGCTTGCCCTCGGGCCACAGCCGGTGGCGCAGCAGCAGCACGTGCCCGTCGTGGTCCCGGACGATCCCGGTGACGCCGATCATGAACTTGGCGTGCGCGAGCCACAAGACGCGCCATTGCAAGGTGCCGCGCATCAGGTGCCATAGCTGGGCGATAAGCCGGTGCATGGGCAGGATCCCCGTTTCAGTTGGGCGGTCCGGTCAGTGAGCCAGTGAACCACCAGCCTGCGGGTCGTCGGCCGGATTCGCGGAAGGAGCAGACCGGGCAGGCGCTGCAGGCGGCGGGCATGGTCGCGGCGTTCACGGGGTGTCGCAGCATCGCGAAGGCTCCGGGCTGATGCGGCCCGGATGGCTGGCTCGTGGTCATCTATGAGACAGGCAGCGACGACGAACTCGGGGTCGTCGTCCTCGGGGTCGCTACGGCGGTGATTCTCGATGCGGGCGTTCACCGGACCGCGTCGGATGGGCCGTTCCGTTCGGGGGAGGTTTGATGGAGGCGGGGTTGTGATTGTGGTCGGGCACGGCTGCCTTCCCTTGCGCAAGCGCGGTTGGTCTGTTCTGTGAGATTCAACGCTAGGTTGTAGCTTGCGAAATGCAGAAGGAACTTGCGTGAGCTTGCGCGCAACTTAACTGAGTGCCGCGATAGCGTCGCTGATGAGTGCACGGGCTCGCGCGCCGTAGCAGGCCATCTCGGCAAGTTTGCCGTAGGCGTGTAGGTACAGCGCGACCTCTGTGGGAGCGGTGACGGTGACTTGAGCAGTCAGCAACTCGACCTGAACGCGCGAGTCATCGAAGATCGTGAAGCCTTCGAGGGTCCACATCGGTCGGCGGGCGACTGCCATCGGAACAATGCCTAGATTGACGGACGGCAAGGCCATGACGTCAAGTAGGTGCCCGAGTTGGCCTGCCATGGCTGCGGGTTCGCCAAGTTGGTAGCGCAGTACCGATTCCTCGACCACCATCGCGAAGCGGCGGTTAGGTGCGCGGAGGATTCTGTTCCGGGCCATTCTCGCCTCGACGGCGGCGTCTACGTCGTCAGGCGTGCCGCTGAAGACAGTAATAGCGGAAAGCAACGCGGAGGCGTAGCTGGGCGTTTGCAGGAATCCTGGTACGACATTGGAGCAGTAAACGCGGAACAGGTGGGTCTGCTCAAGCAAGGGCCGGTATGACTCCTGAAGTCGGCGCAGTCCGGTGCGCTGGAGTCGGCGCCACTCGACGTACATGGAGTCTGCGGCGCGGGATGCCGCGATGAGGTCAGCGGCGTGCTGGATGGCGTCACAGACTTCGCACCAAGTGCGGATATCCGTATCGGTGACAGGCTGCTTGGCTGATTCGATGCGACTGGTTTTCGCCTCATGCCAGCCAGCCTGAGCCGAAAGGGTGCGCGCGGTCAGGCCGGGCGTTGAGGCGGATTTCCCGGAGCCGGTTAGCGAGTTCCTGCCTGGCGCGCTGGACGCTGGATGACGGGGAGGCGGGCACGACGGCAGCCTGATACGCGCGGTCGGGGGGGTTATAGAGCGGGCTGGTAGAGGTGATGGTCTGTGGCGCGTTTCCACACGGCTTCGAATGAGGCGGTGCAGAAGCTCGCGATTTCCGGATCGTCTGTTATCTCTTCGTTAAGGAATTCGCCGTCCCCGGCGAAGTAGCCGAACCTGACGATTTTGCAGTCGAGTATCCAGAAATCGTTTCCTGGGAGGCGGAGATCCGAGGCACGCCTGCGCGGCAGCCAACGTACCTGTTCACCTGCGGCGATGTTAAGCGGGCCGGTCAGCTCGTATTCGAACCGAATGAAGTCCGTGAGCGGCTCGGACACGATACGGGCACGCCGGAATGTGATTCCGCTGGCTGTGCGAGTTCGTACTAGCGTTGCCCATTGTTGGTGCTGGGCTGAGCGGAGCAATGTGTCTAGCGGTACGCCAGATAGCCAGGCTAGGTAGTCGGGGTCGCGCGGAGTATAGGTGTCACGCATTTCCAGGTGTACTGCTGAGGCTGTCGCCGTGGCAATCAGTTCGGTGAACGGGGATGATTTCGCCGTCATTGACTGCCTCCAAGATCATTTTCTTCATCCGTGCTGGAAGCCGCACCACCGACTCGTCGTCCCCTAGCGGGCTGTGCCTGGCGACATCAGCGAGGGTTTGCGGGTCGGTGACTTGCCAGCCTTGCAGGAGGAGATCTCCGGTGTCCGCATCGAGGAACACTGCTGGGGTAGTTGAGTCCGTTGGTGGCGGGGTCGATCCCGATGAACACTAACGTCATGGTGTCTCCTTGGGGTGAGAGTTGCGCATGCTTGCTCAGCAAGCCTTAAACGTGGCGTGCTGTATGTCAAGGGTTCATGGGTGGGTCTCAGATGCACCGGGTGGAGTCGCTGATTGGGGCCGGTGACTGGGACGGCGGGGCGCGACATTGTGTGAGCGTGCTGCTGGCTCTGGCCGGATGTGTAGCGTCGGCCTGAGCTGGCTATCTTGAGCGCGCGGGCTGCGCTGGACGCGGTCCTTCAGGCGGTGGCCGCGCGAGATGCTGGCGCGGTCTCGGGAGCGCGTGATGGGCCGGGGCTGCCCGGGCTGGTGACCCTGCCGCTGCCCTGGTTAGCTTCCCGGACTCTCTCAACCCCGCCCAAAACCGCCCGCCCTGCGGCCGCGGCCGCGCAGCTGCCGGTCAGGTCGTCTGGAGGCCAGACATTGTCCCGGCGCAGGCTGGGACTGGCGTGACTGGTGTGACTGAAGATTACTTCGGGGCTGGCGGGATTGCGGCCCGGGTGGTGGCGGCGGCGTGCTAACCGCATCGATGGGACATCGTTGCGGTCCGGTGGCCGGGCGGAACAGCATCCATGGCCCATCCATGCTGTTCCCGCAGCATCGATGGGCCATCGTTGCGGTCCGGCACCGCCTGGCAACCGCATCGGTGGGACATCGTTGCGGCCGTCCGGGCGTTACGGGCCTTTTGTCCAGCAGGCACCCCGCCCACCGAACTCAGCAAGGAACTCCTCCGGGGTCAGCACCCGGCCACCCGCCACCAGGCCACCGGTCACCGGATCGGCATGCAAGTGCAGAACGGTCGCGTTGGCCACTGCGGAGAACGACAGCGCCGCCGCCAGGTTGTCCTGGCCATCCCCCGGCCCAGGGAAATAGAACCCCGACGGCGTGGACACCACTTGCTGACCTGACGAGCCCTACTGGCTCGACGTACCAGGGCCGCCGGGGTCGCTCGCCGGGCCGGCGTACAAGTGCTCGTAACCTGGAAACCGCACCGGCCGCACCGAGGCCGGGCTCGACGGGCCTGGCCGTGATGTACGCGTGATCCAGGCACCGTTGACCAGCGCGCGCTCGATAGGCGCGTTGCGCGGGATCGTGCTGCCGTAGGGCGTGCGCCGCACCTTCGCCCGCACAAGTCCGCTGTCCGAGACGACGTCGAAGAACTGGCCGCTATGGGTAACGCTGAGCGCACCGCCGGGCAGCACCGCCGCGTGGCCGGCGTACGAGATACCGCTATTGGCGTCCAAGTGCACCTTGTCGGCCGTGGCCAGAATCCGCACGCCAGGAGCCAGCTTCGCAAGCTGCGCCGCGAACGAGTCGCTGCCGGCGTAGGCACCGGAAATCAGCAGGACGCGCGGCCTGCCGGCGAGTTGCAGCTCTTCGAGCACGGCGTGCAGATCGGCGGGCCGAACCGGCCGGTCGCCGACGAACATCTGGCCATCCTCACCCTCGGCGTCGATCACCACGGGTGCTTCGTCCAGGCTGCCGCTGGATCCGGCCAGGCCGCTGTCGTCGCCGATGAGGCGCTGGTACCCGGCCAGGTCAACCTGGCGGTCCGGCTCGTCAGGCGGCTTGATCCTGATGACGACGGGCCGGCCGTGCTGGGCGGGACGTACCACCTTCGTTGCGGCGCGCAGTTCCGCCCTGGTGACTGGCGTGGTGCGCGAGCGGGCGGGCGGGGGCGAGGCCGGCGGCGGGCCAACAGTGACGACCGTGCGGCCGGCGGCCGGCCAGTCCCGCAGCGAGTGCTTGACCCGCAGGCCCTCGGTCAGCACGAAGGGCGTCGAACCGGCCGGGCCGCCAGGTACCTGGCTGGTGTTCCTTACCACTGCCGGGTCGAACTCGATGACCACCTGGCTGGTGGTAGTGGCCGGCCTGGCTGGTTGCGCCATGGCCAGGCCCGGCTGCCCGGCCAGCCAGGACAGCACGGCCGCGGCCGGGTCCGCGCCGGCCGGCACGTCCACGACCAGATAGGCCGGCTGGCCGGCCGCCGGAAGCTTCGCCGCCTCGGTGACCGCCTGCTGCCGCGCCGCCGCCGCATTCACCTGGGGCGACGTGCCCGTGCCGAAGTCGGCAAGCAGCTCAAGCAGGTAGGTCCGCAGGACAGTCGGGGCAGTGCCGTCGTGCTGCCCGGCAGCGGCGGGCTGGGTAGTCCCGATAGACATCGGTGCCGAACTTGACGGCGCGATCCCCAGTTCGCTCGCGCCCTGGTTCTGGTCGATCGTGATGACCACGCGCCGCCGCGACTCGGCAATCGACTTGCCCGGCAGCCTGACCTGGCTGATGTCCCGCCCTTTCGAGACCGCGACGACCAGCCGGCCGAGCTGGGTCCTGGTCAGCGGCGGATCCGCAGTGCCCCACAGGTCGGCAAGTGCCTGCTCGATCTTGTCGAGCAGCACCCGTCTCGTCTCCTCAGCGCGCCGCTGCCCGATCGCCTTCGCGGTGCCGATGCCGAGGCTCTGGCCATTGCTGTAGCCCGTGATCACAATAGGCTGCGGCGGCAGGCCCTGCGAGAGCCGCCACAGGGCGGCCTTGGCGTACTGCCTCCCCAGCGAGGCGAGCTGGCCGTCCCCCGTGGTCGTCGCGCCCTCGGCGAACTCGACGTGCGACTCGGCCGGCGGGTGCCCGCCGACGGCAACCACGGTCAGCGGGTTCGGGTTAGTAGCCGGAAGGTCGTCGGGATGCAACCGGGCGTTCCGGTCGTGCATGGTCTCACCTGGACGCTGGCTGATCAGGCGGAAGTACCACAGGTCGACCGGCGGAGGCAGCCCGCCGAGACTGTACGAGACGAGGTACAGCAGGTTGGCGGCCGCCTTCGCGGCCTGCGACACCCTGGCGGCCAGTGCGGGATCTTCGGAATTAGCCGCCTCGTCGCGCAGCCGGGCTAGCTCCTTCAGCTGGCGGGCCAGGTTGAGCGGCTTTCTCAGCTCATAGGTGTCCGCGTAAGGATCGGCGCCGAGCACATCATTGATCTGTGCCTCAAGCCGCGAGATGACGTCGCCGAGCTGGCCGGCGTGCCGTTGCAGGTTCAGGTTGACCGCCTCGTCGAGGGCGACCCGCTCGTGCCGGGTGCCGACGAAGTTCTCCAGGGTGACCTGAGTCGTGCCGTCCTCGCTTTCCAGCACGACCGCGGCGAAGTGATAGCCGTCGGTGGTCGGTCCCATTTCGCCGTCTCTGGCGTAGTTCACCTGCTTGCCGCCCTCGGGCAGCAGCGAGCCGATGGACTGCGTGACGTAAGCCTCGCCCACCTTGGCCCGTGCGCTCTCGTTCACGCCGGTCCTCCTGGCGACCTCGCTCATCCGGGTCCGATTCGCCGCGTTCGCCGGATCGAGGCGCAGCATGCGGCCGTAATCCGCGCCCGGCAGCTTGCCACCCTTGCCGCCGTTCGCGCGGTCGTCCCCGGTGACGCTCTCGGCGGCCCACTTCACGTCGGCCGCGTCGGTGCGGTTGCCGCCGACAACCTCCACCATCGAGTCGGCCAGCTCGTGCGTCCCGGTCACCTCCTTGCCTGAGCTGGAGTCGATGGGCGCGGTGACCACCTTCTCGCCCCCGGAATCACGGAAGACGATCTGATTCGGCGGACCACCGAGGATATAGGCGGCCAGGTCCCTGCAGACCGCGGTGAGCGCGGCCTCGCCTGACCACAGGGGCCGCACCAGCATCAAAGTGCGTTCCTGACCACCATGCCAGTGCGTGATGGTGATGGCGGGATCGGCCGCCAGCTTGAGGTTGCTGCCCGCCAGGCGCAGTTTGCGCTGTGCCCGTGCGATCGCCTCCTCGGTGGCATAGACCTCCTGATGCGGCCCGGTGTCCGCGTTGATGGCCAGCGTGCCGTCCGTAGCGATCCGCAACGACGGCTTGTCCGGCAGAATCGGCGGGATCTTGATCCGGTGCGCGGGGAAACCGGCGGACGACTCGGCCACTTCTGGCGTTCGCACATAACTACGGAACGCGGGCTGCATCGCGGTTTTCGCGACGTTGAGCCCGTAGTCGGTGATGACCAGCGGGTTCATCCGCTGCGCGGTCGGGTCAGGCAACGTGGCCGGTTCTGACCCGTAATGCCGGGCCAGGGACGGCCACTGCGCACCCGGCGCGAACGACCCGGCCGACGCCAAGGGAAGCCGCTCCATCACCGCCGCCAGGTCACCGTCATAAACCCGGGCGGACCCGTCAGGCGAGACCAGCACCCACCCCGACCGCTCCAGCCGCGGCCGTCCGTCCGCACCCGCCACCGGCCGCCCCGACACCACCCGCCGCGCCGCACCAGGCACCTGCCACACCTGATGCTGCGCGACCAGCACCCGCCCCCCGGTCCGCCCCGCGATCAGCGAAGGCAGCGACGGCCCGCCATCCATCGAGCCGGTGGCGATATCGCAGATATACAGCAAGATCCCCCGGCCCGCCGCCCCCGGCAGCCTCGCCACCACATCGGCGAACTCCGCCTCGCTCAGCGCCCGGCCGCCGACCAGGAACCGGCCGCTGCCATCACGAGTCGCGGTGACCGCGAACCAGCCATCGAACCCCGGCAGCGCCCGCGCCGCCGCCAGATCCTGCCCCGTCGCACCCGGCGCCGGAAACATCCACCCAGAGAACATCGCCTCACCCGGCGGACCCGTGTCCACCTGATCGCCGGCCCCCTCCGCGGGCGGCCGCGCGGGCTCGCCAAGCAGGCCGGCGTACACGTGCTCAAAGCTGGGAACCCGCACCCGCAGCACGTGGGTTTGCGTGCCGCCCCCAGAGGCCGACGGGCCGCCGCCCTGGCCGAGCTGCTGGTAGGCGTTCAGCATGTCCGTGTCGCGGTCGTAGATCACGAGCTGGATGTGCTGGATGAAGGCGGCACGGGCGTCGCCGAGCTCTTCCAGTGCGACCCGCAGCATCTCGGCCGCTGACCGGTTGCCGCGGTAGAGCTGGCCGGACAGCACAGGGAAGGCGATCGTGCGCAAGCTGGCCTGCTGCTGCGCGGTCAGCCCGTCGCGGGTGGCCTGCGGCAACGCGTTGTAGTGGTTGCGCAGCAGGTCATCGGCGGTATCCAGGGCATTGCGGTAGGACTGGCGCAGCAGCTCGAGATCGTGCTGAGACGCGAGCTGGAAGTTGGGCGGCAGGACATGCACGACGTAGTCGGCGTTCATTCCCGGCGCACTGGTGGTGCGGGCCTGGGTCACCCGGATCCGGTCATTGGCCGTTCCGTGCAGGACGGGATAGACGTTGGTGATCACGTCGCGCAGCGCAGGCCCGCCGCGGGCGGATATCTGGCCCGCCACCCCGCCGCCGCCGAGCATGGTCGGATTCGTGGGATTCACGATCACCCCGGCCCGCCGGCTGAGCAGGTCCCCGGTGACGACCTGAAGGCCGGGCTGGAACGCGCCGCCAGGCAGCGCGGTGGGCGAGGGCTGGGTGACCGGCGCCGGGCTGGTGGCCGGGGGCGGCGCCGAGGATGGCCCTGGGCCAGGCGTGGTGGAGGGCGGCGGTTCAGTGCGGGCGGGCGGCGTCATCGCGGTCAAGGTGACGACCCCGTCGCGCACGCCGGTAACCCGCAGCCGGGCGCCGCCGAGCAGCACGGTGTCGTCCGGCAGGCCGGGCAGGCGCCCGGCGGACCGGATGCCGTCACTGACGATCCGGTACACGGTGGCCGTACCGGGGACGGCCTGGCGGGTTCGATGACCGCGGATCATGCGCGGCACGGTGAACTGCTCGCCCACCGAGGGCACCCGGCCGAGCAGGCCAGGCAGCGAGCGGGTGAAGAGCTGGCCGTCGGCCGGGGGGAGCAATGCCAGGCCATCGGCTACCGACTGGTTCAAGGTCGCGTCCAGCCGCGCTTCGCCTAGCAGCCCCTCTGCCTCGGCCAGCACCGCGACCAGGCGGTCGGTAAGGTCACCGGCGGAAGCGCCAGGCGGACGGATGGCGTGCGGGCCTTCGAGGAACTCAAGCGCTCGCCGCCGCACAGCCGTATGGTCGCCGCCCAGCCGCAGGCTGGCGGTACGCGACGGCTGGTCTCGCGGCCCCCGGCGCGGTCGGCGGACCGAAGGCCCGAACGGCGCCGGCACCCCGCCGTCCAACTGGCCCTGGATCTGATCCCGCAGGCCGGTCAGGTCCTCGACCGCCTGCTGAAGCGCCGGGGGCACGTCCGGTGTCAGCGGGGTGACCTCGTCGGCGACCCGTTGCCACCGCAGCCGGATGTCAGTGGCTTGCTGCCAGCAGGCCGTCACGTCCTCCGGGCGCAGCCCGGCCAGCAGGCCGTCGATTTCATTCAGCCGGGCCCGCAACTGCCGGTCAGTGCGCACCACGGCCGTGATCGCCGGCGTACCCGCGCCCAGCGGCCGGTTCGGCAGGCGAGGCTGGGAGCGATCAAACACAGGCTCGAAATGGTGGCCCCGCCAGAATATATGCAATACCGGCGTCGGGTTCCCATCCTGGTCAACGGCGGGCCCATACAGCGCTGAGGGCAAGATCACCGCGTCCGGGCGCTCCTGCGCATCCCGCGGGTCAGCGAACTGGAACAACTGGGCCTGGACACCGAACATTCTGGTGAAGACCGGCAGGACCGTGGTCGCGTCTATGGTCTCACCGTCCATCAACTGCTGGTACGCCTCGTTGTCCACTGGCAGGTGATCTCTCAGCCAGCCGACCATCTCCTGCCTGGTCATCGCGACCGGCGACCCGGCCGGGAGCAGGTCAATGATCAACTGCACCAGCGTGTCGACCAGGCACAGCAGCCCCGCGCCAGACGCGGTCCCCCGCTCCAGCCCGGGGGGCAGCTCCTGGGTGCCCACCTGGCCGTTCCACACCCACCGCGTGCCGCCGCTGGGATCCAGCACCTGCTGCCACCCCTGGCCAGCCGCCACCCCGGGAACCGGGCCAGGCAGCGCCCCCCTTTCAGCCAGCCAGCCAAGCAGATCCTCCCGGTTGAGCTGCGGGGCGCCGCGCAGCGCGTCGATCACCGCCGCCGGGTCGAATCTGGGTCCCAGCCGAGCACTGGCGCCCAGCAGGGTCACGCCCCAGCCGTAGTGCGTCAGGTCCTCGCCGTTGCGGACCCACCCGTAGCCGACCCGCACCACCGTGCCGTCCGCCAGCGCCAGCATCCCGGTCGGCCGGTGCACCGCGTACCCGCGGTTCCCCGTCGCCGCGACCCAGTCTTCGAGCAGCGTGGACCCATCGGTGAGCGCGGGGTCGACCGGAACCGCCACGGTACGGCCCTCGTCCAGCCACGCCCACCCGTCCGGCAGTACTCCCGGCTGAACCGGCTGAACCGGGCCGCGCGGCAAGCGGCGGCGCGTCCGTCCGTTGGACAGCGGCAGCCGCAGCGGGCTTGGCGTGCGCGTCGGCGGGGGCGGCGTATGCCCAGGGCTGCCCGGCCGTTCCGTGCCTGGCGCGACCGGCTCGGTGGCGAGGTGATAGCCAGGTGGCGACAAGGTGGCGACTACGACGACGCCAAGGCCTCGCCCCGGATCCGTATGAGTCAGGCTGCCGTCGGAATGGAGGATGGTCACAGGCAGGTTGAGCGACCTGGCCAGGGTCAGCGGTGCGAGCGTTCCCCGGCCAGGGCCGGCGCCGCCGGCCAGGAGGATGTCAGAAAACTGATCGGCGGTCAGGTCGGGCGCTACGACGCTGGTCGAGCGGAACAGCCCTTCCTGGGTCTGGGTCGGCGGCCGCCCGGCACCGAGAGCCCGCCGTCCCAGCCAATTCAGGGTCCGCTGCTGGGCTTCGGTGACCTGGAAGGCGCCAGCTTGCCAGCGTACCGGCGCATAGTGCCCCGGACGGCCGGGCACCGCGATCAGATAGACAGGGACGCTGAGCGGATCGCCGGCCAGCGCGCCGCCGCGCACCGGCTGGGGCTCGACGAACCCGGCCGTGATCAGATGCAGGCGCAGGCCGAACGCACTGGCCGCGACCTCCGGCAGCAGGGCCGCGAGGATCACGCCGTATTGCCCTTCGGCCAACTGGCGCACCGCCTCGTGAACCCGGAGATCACCGTGCCTGACCATGCGCAGACTGTCCTCGTCGAGGCGACCGCGCCACTGCGACTGCTCCTCGTTCAGATCCCGTTGCAGTGCGTCCGCCAGTGCCCTGTTGATGGCCTGGATAACCTGGGGCCAGGGCGCATTGGCGGGAAGGCTCAGCCCCGCCATGGCGAGCGTGTCCCTGGCAGCGGCCCATAGCGCGACCGGGAACGACTCGGACATCTGCTGGCCAAGCGGCACCGGTTCCTGCTCCAGGCCGATAACGTCAAGCAGATACTGCTGGCTCAGGTCCAACTGCCAGGTCTGGGTTCCGGCGCCGGGGTCGCTCAGCTCCGAGCCAGGCACCGCCTCAGGCACCGCCTCAGGCACCGCCTCAGGCTCCTCCACCAGGAAGACCTCCTGGATCTGGCGGTCGCCCTCGTTGATCTGATTGATCTCGACCGTGAACTCAGTGCCTTCAGGGAAGATCGCCGTTCCTGACAGACCGGTGAAAAGTGGCTGCGGGCTGCGCGCACTGGTCTGCCCGTAGGGCAGCGGCAGGTAGTACACCCGGGCGAGATGGGCGGCTGGCAGCGGCAGGACATGGCTATCGGGAAGCGCACTGGTCAGCACCGGCAGGCGCAGCTGGATCCGCTGGTTGGTCCCGTGGGCTAGCTGGTACTCGGCCAACTCGGCCGGGGCAGCGGTCTGGTGCAAGACGGAGGAGAACCCGGTGACAGGGAAGCCAGGCAGCGACGGCACCACAGCCGCAAGTCCCGTCACGATCGAGCGGGCCACCTGCTGCACGCCCGGTCCATTGGAGGGCAGGTCAAGCGTCAGCCGCGGCTGGGTCCGCGGCGGGAGGCGGAGCAGGACGAGTTGACGGAGCAGGTTCCAGGTCCGGGGGTCCCCTGGCACGTCTACCGTGATGCGGTAACGGACGCCGGCCGGCAGGTCGCGTATCTGGCGGGCCCGGTGCTCCTCCGGGTGCGGCGCCCGGATCCACAGCCCGGACTGGACCGCCTCCACCTGCCACGCGCCGAACTCGTAAACCGCCGGCTGCTCCGTCACCCGCACCAGGCCGTTGATCACCGGTGCCGACAGATGGTGGAACCGCACAGTGGCGAGCTCGGGTCCGGCCAGTTCGGTGAGCACAGCGCGCCAAGCAAGATCATCCACGCGCGGATCAAGAATCAGAGTGGGCCGGTCACGGTCGGGAGGCACCAGCCGGGCGTCCTCAAGCAGCGCGGCGAACTCCGCGTCGCCGATCTCCTCCCGGTCAGGAAGGAAGACCAGGCCGGCCGGAACCCGGCGCATTGTTGCCCCGGCAGGAACAGCCAGCACCGTCAGCGAGGTTTCCAGCGTCTGCTGCCAGTGCAGTCGGCCAAGCGGAGTCGAGGGCAGCAGCGCGCCCACCGGTGTCGGCGCGGTACTCTCGCTGAACTCGAACCAGCTTGCGTACAGGTACTCCGGGTCCGGGTGGTACGCCTGCGTGCCATGGACCGTGTAAATGATCATCCCGTCCGTGGCGTAGACCAGCCTGCCGGTCCGGATGGCCAGGGACTCGGCAAGAGAGTCCGCCCCCGCTTCGCCGCTGGCGCCGGCCCCGTCGTGGAAGAGCACGATTGCCTTGCCGAGGGGCAGCGCGTTTACCACCTCGGTGATCGCATTCAGCAGGTCCGGTGCCCCGGTGACGGTGTCCGGCGAGATGTAGACGTTGACGACCTGGTCATCGCCCGCTGGCAGTCCGTTGATCCTGGCCAGGTCCTCGGGGGTTAGCAGGAGCAGCGGCGAGCCGATCACCACGGTGTCGGCTAGCGGCTCGCTCGGCGGCCCGGTCGACGGCACGGTCAGTGGCGGCGGCCCGGCCACCAGCCCGTTGGACAGCAGGATCTGCTCATCCAGGGGCGAACGCGGCGCTCCCCTGAGCGTGCCCAGGAGGATGTGACCGGGTGGCGGCAGGTTGAGCCTAGGCAGCCGCCGCGCCCGAGCCTGAACAGGGAGTTCCTGGCGGATGACCGTGAGCAGGTCATGGCTGGTGGATGGGACCGGCGCCGAGCCGAGGCCGGAATAGTACCATTTGCCAGGAATGAATCCCTCGACCTGGGCCGGATCGGCAGGCCGGCCGTGAGCGGCTCGCCGGTCGCGCTCAGCCCGAACTCGGCCGACCAGGTCCGTCCGTCCGGGGTCTGGTAAACGTGGCCGGAGGCGGCCAGCGCCCTGGTGCCCAGGTAGTTCGCGACGCGCTGAGCGAAGGAAGCGCGCCCGTCTGGCCCCCTCTCCCCGGCGTGCGATGAGGTGAACGCCAGGCCGGGAAGGTACCGGCCCGGCCGGTGCCGGCCGGGCGCGGAGGCTGGCGCCTGCGAGATGTCCTGGCCGAACAAGCCCCACAGGTGGGCGGCGAACTCGACGTCGGTCAGATCCGCCCCGCCGCCGAAGGCCATCGGCCCGCCGTATCCTTCCGCCACGGGGAAGTCCGCGGGGAACGGAGTGCCCGGCGGGTAGGCATAGCCGATATGGAAGGTGTCGGCGACCCGGTCGTAGTGGCCGGTAATGGTGAACCAGGTGCGGTCGCGCGGATGGATCTCCCACATCGCCAGCGCTCCGGTCAGCGCGCTGACGCTGGTCAGCACGGGCAGGCTGAAAGCGGCCGACACCACCTCGCTGCTGTCGTCGGCATGGGGGAATATCCGGCCGCTGGGGGTCGGGATGCCGTACTGAGGGCGGAGGCCCAGGCTGATGCTGGCTTCTGGGGAGACGCCAAGTTCGAGCGCGTTGCGGACCAGGAAGGAGACCGTGACCGTGCCGCCCGGCAGGTTGAGCACGTCGCGTACGTTGCGGGCGTCCAGCCGAACCGTGATCACCGCGTCGGCCGACACCCGCAGGAACGGCATCTTGCGGTTGCGGGCCTCGGCGCGCGGCATCGCCTGGTGTACCGCGTAGTCGGACCTGGTCCTCGTGGTCTGGAAGGAGAGGCCAAGGCCGTAATCACCGCTGACCTTCCCGGTCTCGACGGCCGGGGCGGCGCTGCCCGAGTTGGCGGACCCGTAGGCCTGGGACTGGCTGGTGTTGAACTCGGCGAAGGCATAGTCGACCGACTCCAGCCAGCCGTTGAAGTACCCGACGAGCTGAGGGTTGTACAACCGCACCTGCATGTTGGGCTTGCCGTGAGTGTCGGTCAGCAGCCCGCCGCCGCGGATCAGGTCCGGCAGGTCCAGACCCGATTCCGCCAGCATGAACTCAAGCTGAGTGGTGAGCATCTGGTACGACAGCATGTAGCGCAGCGCGTGCCTGGACACCGTGCCGTGCGCGAGCAGACGGCGCACCGCGGCGCTGCTCTGCCCGTTGACCGGCAGTTCGGTACCGCCCAGCTTGGCTGCCACCTCGTCGAACAGCACCTGCAGCTTCTCGTGGTCCCAGCCCAGGGCGATCACCCGGCGGCCGGAGATGTCCTGCTGGGTGACGTTCAGCCGCCGGGCACCGGGCAGCGGCGCCCAGGGTCTGACCTCCTCGATCGCGGCCGCGCCGACGGGAGGCGCCGGCAGCACGGTGGACTTGCGGATCAGGTCGCGGGGAATCAGCACCCGTTCCGTCATCCAGAACCTGACCGACCGGAGGGGACGGCGCTGGTCGCCGGTTCCCTGGGCGACCGAGGCGATCTTCCGCGGCACCGTCAGGAACACGCTGTTGAGCAGCGGCGACGGCTCCGTGACGATGGTCAGTTCGGCCACGATTTCCACGTTGCCCGCGTACTGGTAGGCCTCGCCGGGGATGAACAGCGTGTTCCTGCTGGCCTTCGTCTTCTGGACGTACCCGCCCTCGGTCTGGTTCGAGACCCTGGTGCTGCCCGGGGTCGCGTCCAGCGAACTGAACGTCGGTGGCGTGCCCGGCGGCGGGGAGACGGTTACCGGCAGGCTGGCGGTCAGGCCGTGGTCGGTCTCTTTCTGCCAGGCCTGGTTGTCGACGTTGAGAGAGAAGCTGTACCGCGACACGTTGTACCCCTGCTGGGTGCTCAGGTACTGGTATCCCTGGCCAGCCGGGTCACGGCGCTGCCGCAACAGCACCTGCGCCCGCTGCTGGAACAGCGGCAGCGACCGCATCGGCGCGGTCAGCATCAGCCCCGGGCCAAGCAGCAGGTCATTCAGCATGGTGGCGGAGCCGACGTTGAGCACGTTCCGCAGCCGGGCCGATACGCCCGGCCGACCTCGCGGCCCGTCAGGCTCGTCCGCCTCGCCCTCCTCGCGCCCCTCGACTGTCCAGTGCGCTTCAAGCAGCTTCGGATACGGCCTCAGCAGCTCATACACCGCGTCAAGCAGCGGGTTGCCTTCCCCGGTGACGTCCGAAGGAGCGGGCGGGAGGTTGAGCACCGGCTGGGTCTCGTGCACCTTGAGACCGGGCGGAAGCGGAAACAGCCGTTCGGACACCGCGGACGGCGGGATCAGCGGCTGCACGGGCAGCGTCCGGGCACTGCCAGGGGTGGCCTGGATCACCGGTATCCGCACCTCGTTCGGCCTGGCGGTCCCCCCGGTGGCCGCGCGGATCTGCGACACGGCTCCCGCCGGGGGGAGGATCACGAACTGGAGGCGCGGATCGGGCGCGGGCTCCAGCCGCCGCAGGAACGAGATCCCGCCGCTGACCACCGCGACGGCGCTTGACTGCCGCACGGGGCCGCGGTAGAGCATGTTCTTGTCCCTGGCCACGACCGAGATCCGCCACACCATGTCGCCGGTGTACTCGTCGTACTGGCGGGTCTGCTGGGTCAGCCGCCCGGCGGTCGGCGTGATGGTCCTGGTCCTGGTCCTGCTCCTGGTCCTGCTCCTGGTGTAGCTGACGGACGGATTGATTTGCCCGGTGATACCGAGCTTGCCCGCCAGCAGGCCCCAGGCCAGGGCGACGCTGAAGTTCCTGTAGGTCCCCCGCCCGAACGCCGAGCTGACTGTCCCGTCGCCTTCGGCGACGTGCATCTGGAACAGCTCCACCGGTTCGCCGGGGTTCATCCGCCGGACGCTGGTCGGATAGCCTTCGATCCTGATCGTCGCGTGCCGGTCGGTGACGAGGCCGTCCTTCACCACCGTATTCATGATCACCGATGGGCCGCGCACCATCGACGAGCCCAGGTAATCCGGCCCGGTTATGGCGAACGGGATATCACCGAACGACGCCTGGGTCATCCCGACGTCCTCAAGCGCCCGCTGGAGTTCCTGCGCCAGCAGCCCGGAGCCGAGCAGCTCCATCACCTGGTCGTCGGAGTTCAGCGGCACATGACCACCGCCCTCTTCCAGGTCAGCCGTGAGCGACGGCAGGATCTCCTGCTTGGCTGGCTGGCGGTAGGGAATTCGCCGCAGCCCGCGAAACCTGCCCATTCCCCCCACGTCGGCTGGATCGACAGGCGTCCGGCGGGTGAGCTGCTCGGGGAAGACGAACCGCACCGATCCCGCGATCTCCCGCCGCCGCGCCGGCGGCGAGGCCTCCAGCCGACGGTCGGGCCGGCGCGCGCCCGGCCTGTTCCTGACCATGTTCATGATCTTGCTATGCGCCATGGCCGCTGCCAAAGAAAGCCACCCGGCGGGCATCGAGCCCTTCTCGTGCCGCACCTGGACCTCGATATGGAAGCTGACCTGCGAATCGAAGCTGCGGGCCGTGCCCTCGTACAGCATCGCCTCAAGCCCGAAGCCCGACGACTCCACCGCCGTGCTCGCCTGTGAGTTCCGCCCGAAGCCAAACCCCAGCGAGAAGCCCGCACTGCGGGACGGAGACTGGGTCCCTGTGCCTTTCATGAAATTGAATTGGACTGACGGGCCGATGGAAAAGTTCGCCGTGTCACCGCCTGAGTTGCCGGCGAAGGCCGACGGCATCACCTCGAGCGTCGCTTCTGGTATCCGGCCGCTGTAGCGCGGAACCTCATCCAAGGTGGCGCTGACCTTCACCGTGACGATCTCCGAGCCCTTCCTGGCCGGGCGGAACAGCTCCAGCCGGACGCCATCGGGCTGGAACAGCGCGCTCGCGTGAGCCGTCAGTGCCTCCCTGGTGAACCGCGAGCTGAGCCTGCCCTGCAGGTAAGCGAACTCCAGCGCCGTCCAAGGCCGGGACCAGGCCATCGGCGCACCGGCGCCCATGATCAGGTCCATGATCTCGGGCAGCACCCGCTCAGCACCTGACAGGTGACTGACTCCTGAGAAGCCGATCCCCCGCCCGGCGACCAGCGCCTCCGGCGGGTACCTTACCGGGTCGTCCTCATCGGGCTCGTCATCCATGGGCAGCGGCCCAGCGGGCTCCCGACCTTCCCCGCCCTCGCCAGACGGCGGCGTGGAAGGGACACTGCCGCTAGCCGGCGGCGGCGTGACCGGCGGGCCGTCCACGTCCTCGACGATCACGGCCAGGCTCGGCGGGCCGGAACCGCTGCTCCCGCTCCCGGTTCGCCCGTTTTCACCCGTGGCACCGTTGCCTTCGCCCAGTCCGGGAGTGAGCCGGCGCAGCGTGTGCTCGAATCTCCGGCGCTGGATATGCGAGATCCGGAAGCGCACGGTAATGTCGCCATCCACTTCTGGCATGTCCTGCGGCCGGACGTTTTCGAGTGCCAGCTTCACGGTCAGGCGCATCTCGGCGTGGTACCGCACGCTGTTGCCGTGCAGGACCAGCCCCCGGATGTCACCAGACCCGGTGTTGGCGTTCTGCGACCGGTCAACCGACAGCGGCCCCCAGTTCAGGTTCAGCGCGGGACCCAGAGCGGAGTTCCCGCCTTCCGGCGCGCTGGGGTCACCGAGGGTGAAATTCCCGCCGACCGCTGGCAGCGTCAGCGACACCGCCCCGGTGCTGGTCTTGTTGTCCGCCACGTTGACGAACCGCTGCACCTCCTCCTTCACCGGCACATGGTCCACGGTGGCGGCCACGACGTTGCGCAGCTTGGCGGTGACGATCAGGAACGCGCGCTTGCCGGTCGAACTGGTGATCAATTGCGAGACCATGCCCGCGCCGGAGATGAGATCCCCCCACAGCCGCAGGAACGACTGCTCGCTCAGGGCGAACTCCACTCCCTCCTCGACATGCGGGTCAGGCGCGCCCAACCGCATCGCCGCGGTGAGCCGCGTCTTGACCGCGGCTCGGACGCTCCGCAGCCCGCCCACGTTCTCCGGCGTGCTGAAGAAGGACGTCAGCAGCGGCTCGATCTGCCTGGCGGCCTCCGACACCGGGCCGCCGCCGTAGCCCTCCGCGTCGAGCTGGGCCTGGGTGACGCCCAGCCGGACCGCGCCCCGCAGCGTCCGCGGCGGGTCGCGGAATACCCCTGGCGGATCCCCGTTCCGCTTCCGTGGTGCCATCTCCTCAGGGAAGCTGGCCCGGACGGATATCGGCATCGCGCCTTCGTGCGGCGGACGGGGCGTATTCCGCAGGCGCGCGATCCGGGTCCTCAGCGTCGCCCCGGGGAAGTCGAAATACACGCTCAGCCCGCCCACCAGCGGCATCCGCTTGGCTGCCGACACAATGTCGTAGCCGCTGGTGTAGCTGGTACCGCTGGTCCCTGAGATACTTCCGCCCACGGTCAGGACCTTTGCCGTTCCCGCGCCCGCCGGGTTGGCGTCCGCGGTGGCCGTAAGCTGACGCTGGTTGCTCACCGTCGTCCGGGTGCCCGAGATGATCTCGTGACCGGCCTCGACCGCGCTGTGGACCAGTTCTCCGCTCGGCGTTCCCTCAGGGTTGGTCTCCTGGACGTGCGTCCAGGTCGCCGGATCACCCAGGTCCAGGCCGACCGTAATCTGCCTGCGCCGCTCACCCGTACCGACCGCGAACGTCAGGCCGCCCTCCAGCAGCCGCTGGGTGAACACATGGCTGCCCTGGTCCTGCAGGAAGGCCAGCACCTGCTGGCTCAATTCAGCGCCAAAGCGCCCCCGGTCGCGCTCAGGCAGTGCCAGCGGGATCGAGTTGGCGACCGCCTGGTGATCATCCGCCGGCGCCGGTCCGAGTCTTGCGATCCGGCCCCGGTCTCCCAGCGGGTACTGGCGCACCCCGTTCACCATCAGCCCGAACCCGGGCGGCAGCTCACGTTCGGCGCGCAGGGTCTGATACCCCGCGGATGAGGTCAGCCCGGTGAGTCGCGAGGTCGTCGTCAGTACGTCAGCGTCTTCATCTCCTTCCTCCTCCAGATCCTCAAGAATGCTCACGCCTGACCGGTGGCGGACGCTGTACGAGCCGGCGAAGTGCCCGGTGCCCAGAGAGGAGATGCCGAGGCCGCCGACGCTGGCGAAGCGCACGTCCCGGCTGGGGGTGCGCCCGGCCGGTCCCGTGACCGTCCCCAGGGTCTTCATCACCTGCGCCAGAGTCCCCGCGTACCGCACCGCCGGTCCCCGCACCGCGGGCACCCGCACCCACCCCGTCGGCTGGCCAGGGGTCAGCAGTCCGGTGGCGGACACCACCGCGGGCGCACTCACCACCTGCCCGGCCGTGGTGAACCACACGTCATTCGTGCCGGCCAGCACATCCGAGCCAAGCAGCTCGGCGAATTCGGCCAGCTCGGCCTCCAGTTCGGTCAGGCACGAGATCAGGATCAACGGCTGGCCCCGCACCCATCCCTCCAGCGCCCGCAACCGCGCCGCGAACTCGGCGAAGTCGTACAGCCGCCCGTCGGCCTCGAACTTGCGCTGCTGCCGGTCGAAGTGCGCCGCCACCACCGTGTGCCCGGTGAAGCCGGGCAGCAGCTTGACGGATCGCAGCACCGAGGCGTCATCGCCGGCCGAAGGAAAGAACCACCCGCCAGCGATCGTCACCGGCCCCTCAGGCACCGGCTCGCCGTCCGGCGCTCGCAGGTCCGCGATGGTGCGGGGCGGCGCAGTGGCGCCGGAAGGGTGGCTGCCGTGCACCTGGACCTGAGCTCCGGCCCGGCCGGCGAACCGGGGCAGGAAGATGAACTCGGTGGCGAGAGCGGGAAGGGTGACCGCGCCGCTGGCGCTGACCGGGATGACGTTCGGGGAGTCAGGCGGCGCGGGAAGCGCGCCGGCGGGTACGGCCAGCGGCACGGCCAGGACCTCGTCCACGAACATGCTCAGGTCTTCCTCATCGGGCCGGGCCCGTCGAACCTCAGCTCCGGATCCCGCACCCCGCCGTCGGACAGGCTATGCACGTCGAGCAGCACGACGCGGCGCTGCTCGGGACTCAGCCCGGACACATACCCGGCCGCCTGCCCGGCGCTCATCGCGGACGGGTCAACGACCAGCCGCGCGAAGTCCTGATGCGCCGGCACCTGGGCGGCCGCATCGTCAAGATCGCCCGCGAGGTCCCGGCGCAGCACCAGCCCGGACGGCACCTTAACCAGCACCAGGCCAGGACCAGGCGAAGGAAGCTGGTCCGTCTCAAGTACCTGCCGCCACGCGGGCACCTGGCCGGGCGCCGGCGACGGGCTGACCGCCAGCTCCGGCGCCAGCTCCCTGGCCCGCGGGTCGGTCGACGCGACGGGCTGCCCATGTTCGCTGAACTGCCAGTACGCCCCGGTCTTGGCGTCCACGATCCGGAATGACCCGTCAGCCAGGTGTACTACGCGGCCATTGAGCACCGTCTGGCCAGAGGCGTCGAACACCGTGCCGGTGCCGGATGAGCCGACCGAGCCGGAGAACTCGGCCTGGACGCCGAACTTTTCCGACAGCAGGTGGAACGAGGTGCGCGTCCCGTCCTCGCCGTAGACCCACGATGTCCCCGAGGTCGGATGGATGAGCTGGTAGCCGCCGCCCAGTGCGGGGGAGACGGTCCAGGTGCGCGGGTCACCTGGCACCGTCGCGGTCTGCGCCGCGTGGTCGATCGCCACCTGGAACGGGCCGGGCCGGGTCAGCGTGGGATCGGGCGGCGGCTGGGCGGGTGCGGCGGGGGTGGTTGCGGCGGAGGCAGAGGTGAAGGTGGTCGGTGGCGCGTTCGGCAGGTGGGTGGGGGTGTGCATGCCCAGTCGCCCGGCGGCTTCGGTCTGCACGCTGGGGATCAGGTCCCGCAGGCCCTGTTCGGCCTGGCTCAGTGCGTCGTGGGTCTCCGGTGTGGGGTTGCTGTCGTCGGCATGGAGCGCCTGGTCGTACTGGATGATGGCGTGCTGGACGTCCGGGTTGCGGGAGAGCTTGAAGGCTTCGTCGTCAGGGGAGATGTAGTAGCTGACGCTGCCGGGGTCGCCGCTGCGGGCGGCGCGGTTCTGGGCCTGGATGTCGATGTCCTCGGAGGTCCCTGAGCGGGCGGTGACCCGCACGTGCAGGCCACCGAGGGCCTTGGCTTCGTCGCTGATGGGAATGTCCACGCCGCGAGCGCCCTGCATGTTGATGACCAGCACGTGGCCGGGCTGGCCGGCTTGCTCGATCACCTTCTTGAACTCTTCTTCCCGGTTGGCGCCCTTCTCCAGAAACCACCTGGCGTCGATCGCCGTGTGCGATACGTCCTCGCCCAGCTTCTCCGAGATCTTGGCCACCAGGTCGTTGCGGTGCGCCAGGATGAGCTGCGGCTGGTTGCGGTCGCTGGCTTGCATGTCGCGCACGTCCTTGGCGATGGCGTCCAGCTTGGCGCCAAGGTCGGGGCTGACGCGGTCGCCGTCGGAGAGCAGCCGGGAGGAGTAGTAGCGGGGGATGTCCTCGATATGCGGTGACAGGCCCTGCTTGGCGAACAGGTCGCCCTTGCCAAGCACGGTCCCTGACGCGCCGGTCACCTGTTTGTAGGCGTCCTTGGCGTAGAGCTGCTGGGCGGTGACCTGGTTGCTGGTGGCCGGGTCGGCGCGGATCGTCAGGCCGTGCTTGGCCTCGACCGCCTGGGCCAGGCCACCGTTCCACCGGGACTCGGTGGCGGTCTCTGGGTTGTAGAGCACCTCGTGGGTGGTCTGGTCAATGATGAACACCTTGCCGCCGTAGACGATGTAGTGCACGTCCTCGACGTACTCGAAGTGCGCGGTCGCGGCCATGTTGAGCCGGGTGACATCTGCCGCGGTCAGCGTCTTGCCCAGCAACTGGCCGGCCTTCGTCAGCCCGTCGCTGGTCAGCGCGGCCGACCCGCCGACCTGGTCCGGCGTGCGGCCGAAATCGGCCTCGGTAAGCTGCCCGCTGTCCAGGTGCCCGGCCAGGAAATCACGGGCCCGCCCCACCTGGGTGGCGACGTGCTCGGGCGCCGCGCCCTGGACTCCCTTGCTGAGGATATAGCTGGTGTTGGAGTAGACGAACGCCTCGTCGATCTCGTCGACGCTGGCGTGGATGACGGTCTGGCCGGAGCTCTTCTGGCCGGGCACCGTCTCCGATTTCAGATAGGTGAAGCCGACATCCTGGCTGGTGCCGACATAGATGGTGGGCCGCTTCTCGACCGGCTCTGGCGACGGGGAGTCTGAGTTCATCCGGTGCACGTCGAAGCCCAGCGGGGTCAGCAGGTTCTTGTAGGTCTTGAACTCTCGGTCGGCCAGGTTGCCGCGGGTGGTGACGACCTGCACAGCGTCCACCCGTGGGAGCACCGCCTGGCGGGCGGCGTCGACCAGGAACAGCCAGGACTTGCCCTCCCCGGCCGCCATGTTGACGATCTTGCCCTCGGCGAACGCGTGCGCGGCCGACATCTGCGTCCACCGCAGCGCCACCCCCTTGCTGCGGCGCACCGCCTCATAGATGGCCGCCGCGGCGTCGTCGGCACTGCCGTGCAACAGGACTCGCAGCCACGTGTCGCTCAGATTGACCAGCCGGGCCCGCTCGGGCACCGTCGGGCTGGACCTGCGCGCGATGTCGTACAGCGTCCGCGCCGCCTCGTGCGCCTGATTCGCGCTGGCCAGCCACGCCTCGTAGGTCGCTCCGTTCACCGGGGAGCCAGTTTCGGCCCAGCCACCCTCGCCGTCCGGCAGGAACGTGCGTGGCTCCGGCAGCCGGCTGCCGTCCTCGCTCTTCACTTGCCGGTAGGCCACCGGCTGCCCGGTGGTCTGGTCCCGCACCACCTCGTTTTCGGGCCCCAGCACCAGGACCGGCCTGCCATCTCCCGCCCGCAGCTGCACCGGCTCGCCGATCTTGACCACGACCAGCTCCGCCGGGCGCTCCCGCGGCCCCGACCACACCCCATCCAGCCCCCGCTCATAGCTGACACCGCCAGGCAGCAGCACGTGCCGCAACTCGCCCGACCCGTCGAGCACCGCCTTTGACCCCGCTGGCACCTCCACCGGCGGCCGCAGCTCACCACCGCTTGGCCCGCGCTCCAGCACCCCGGCGTGCTTGGCCACATACCAGCCGTCCCCATCACGCGCCCACCGCGTCCCCGCCGCCTGCACCTGCGCCCCGCCCGCATCCCCCAGCCCACCAGGCCTCAGCCCGCGAGCCGGACCGTCCTTCTCGGTGGCTTCGTCGTCGGGCTTGCTGACCGGCCGCGGCTCGCCGCGGTTCTGCGCGGCATCCACCGGCCCGGCCAGGCCGGGCGGCTTAGCCTCGCGTTCATTCGGCTCAGTCAACGGCGCGGCGACCGACCTCTCCTCCGCAGAGGGCGACGGCGCGGGCTGCTCGCCAGGTCCGCGCGGCGGGCCAAGCAGCTCCTGCCGGGCCGCGGCAATGTCGTGCAGCTCAGGGACCATGTCCTCGTAGCTGGGCAGGTCCGGATCCTGGCTCCTGGCCTCCATGGACCCGAGGCCGATGCGCTCAGGATCCAGCCCCATCTCCTGCGCCTGGGCGAGAGTCTCCGGCTCGCTGCCGAACGGGCTCTTGCCGGCCGGGTCGTCCGCGAGGTCAGGGAGCGGAGTGACGTCGGCCTTGGGCACCCCGCTGGCGCTCCCGTCCTCGACCACGGGCGGCAGCACGTCCAGCCCCTGCTGCCGCTCGGGGGCCGACAGCTCCTCGGGGTTGGGCTGATCCAGTGGATTTGCCTGCCGCTGCGGTAGATCGGCCTGCACCTGCTGACTGGTAGCCGGGGAGGTGGGATCAGCGGGCGGCTTGGTCTGCGGCAGCGGGACATCGACGGTCTCGTGCGGCAGCTGACGCACCGGCTGCACCGGGACCTCGTCGTGGCCCAGCCCGAGCGGCGCCGTGCTCTGCGGCGTCACCGACCCGCCCACCGGTACCTGGCTCTCCGGCGTAACCGGCACCTGGCCCTCCGGCACCTGGCCCGGCGGCGCCTGGCTCTCCGGCGTCACCGGCTCAGTCGTCTCCAGCGAGTCATTGGACGTGGGAGTGGCCTGCTGGATAGCAGGCGTCGGGTCCGGCTTGCTGGCGAGGGGCGGGAGCGTTTCCGCGGGTGGCTCACTGGGGTCGGGAGGCAGATAGCGCGGCGGCTGGCCACCGTCCCTGAAGATGGTGAGATCGCTGTAGTCGGCGTGCTCGGCGGGGTCGCCGACGGTGGGCACGAAGCCGGTCTTGAGTGCGATGTTGTAGGCCGTGTCTGGGCCGACAGGAACGGCGTAACGGTTCAGCACCTGAACCGCCAGCGGCACGGCCGGCGGCTTGACGCCATCCTCCGCCGGCCCGGCGGTCACGCCAGTATCGACCTGCTCATCGCTGTCCGCCAGCGGGCCCGTCGGGGCCGTGGCGATATCGTTGAGCACGCCGGGAGTGATCTCGCCGGTATAGGACTTGAGCACGGTCTCCACCGGGAGGCTGGTGGGCCCGATAGTGATGCCCACGTCCGGCAGCGCCCCGTCAATCTTGGCGCCCACGTACCCGCCGGCCATGTGCGCTCCGCCGGCGAAGGCCCCGCCGGCGAAGGTGGTCCAGGTCCACCCCCACCCGTAACCCTGCATCGCGTTGAACAGTGTCTCGTGACCCGCGTTGTGCACGCCACCCTCAACCAGGTGGGTAGTGACGTGCGCGAGCGTTTCACCGAGTACGGGCGCGATCAGGTGCTCAAGCTCGTGGGCAAGCGGCTCAAGTACCACCCCCATGATCCCGCCCAGCGCACCGACCTCCAGCTGCTGCACGGTGTCGGCCCAGTTCCAGCTCTGCTGGATGCCCTCGTCGATCAGAACTCGCTGGACGATCGCGTCCAGCGCGACCTGGGTGGCGATCGACACCAGCTCCGCGGTGAGAATTCGCAGGATCACCCGGCCGATCACCGTCCGCAGCAGGAACCGGGCAGCGGCGTACTCGGCGGCCAGCCACTCCTCCGACATCCCGAAGTCGAAGAAGGACAGTATCTGCGTCACGACAAGCTCGACGAGGAGCTCGACCAGGATCAGGACGCACATCAGCTTCATGTAGTCCACCTGAGCCGCGGTGTCGTACGCGAAGCCGGACAACGTCTCCAGCTGGGATGCCGCGCTCACGAAGTACTGGGGCTGCGCGGTGGTGTAGGCCGCCATGGAGTTGACGAACTCCTGGGACGCGTCGCTGTTGAATCCCTGCTGGATCCGGTTGATCGCGGTGTTGATCTGCGGGATCAGCACGTGGTTAATCTGATCCGCGGCATCGGCCGTCGCCTGGCCCGCCGTGGTCATGCTGTCGGTGTTGGCCTCAGGGAACGGCATCCCGGTGACGACGAGCATCAGGTCACCCAGCTCGGGCGGCACGTACATGTTCATCGGCTAGCTCACTGAGCTTGGATCAGCGGTGCCATGCGCGGTCACGCCGCTTGTCCCTGCGGTGTGCCCAGTGTTACCCCGAACTCGCGTCGCAGGGCGCGCAGGCCGTAATAGGCGCGTGAGCACACGGTGCCCTCAGGGATCCCCAGTACCACGGCGGCTTCCCTGGCGGTCAGCCCGTTGAAGTACAACTGCTCTATGACGACCCGGTGCACGGGAACGAGCCTGCGCAGCGCGTCCCTGACGTCAATCGCCGTCACCACCGCGTCCGCATGGTCTACCGTTGAAGGCTCAGCGGCCGCGCTGTGCGCCACTTCGGGAGGCCGGGAACCCCGCATCCGGATCTTGTCCACCGCGATGTTGTAAGCGACCTTGACCAGCCAGCTACGAGCCGGGCACTTGTCCGGGCTGATCTGAGCGCTATGCCGCCACGCCCGGAGCATGGTCTCCTGGACCACGTCCTCGGCCAGGTACCTGTCCTTGAGCAGCCTCGTGATGTAGGCCAGCAGGAAGGGGCCGTGATCGGAGTACATCGCGGCGACCCTGCCGTCGGCGAAGGGCAGGTCCGCGGCGGCCACCGTCTCCTGGCCACCGTTCCCTGCCGGGGTACCGCCGGCAACGTTCGGCATCGTAGGCACACCGGCCTTCGTCATCTTGGCTCCTTATTCCTGGTGTTCGCTCGGGTGGCCATCCTGCGGACGCACCGGTTCACCAGCGGCTTACCGGTCGATCGCGGTATTTCGCTGGGGTCAGGCTCACCGCGTCACGCGGCGGGACGGCACAGGGGAAGCGGCGGCGCGGGCAGCTGACGCGAATCCGGCGGCGGTGCGCTCGGCGACTGACCGGCATAGCCGGAATCACGCATAGCGCGCCGCAGCGCGTGGAGGGCGTAGAAGGCACGGGACTTGACGGTTCCGACCGGGATGCCGAGCGCCTCAGCGATCTCGGCCACTGACCGGTTGCGGTAATACATTTCGAAGATGACCCGGCGATGCTCGGTGCTGAGGGTGGCCAGGACGGCGCGTACGTCCATCGCTGTGACGGCCTGCTCGACGCGATCGTCGGCATCGGGCACGTCGACCCGCAATTCCTCAAAGACCTTCTGCCCGCGGCTGGAACTGGCCCGCCACATGTCGATCGCGACCCGCCTGAGCACCGTGAACAGCCACGGCCTGACGCGCTCGGCGCCAAGCCCCAGCATCTCCGGGTGCCGCCAGGCGCGCAGCAGTGTCTCCTGAACGATGTCCTCGGCGCGCTGGGCGTCACCGGGGGCCAGCTTGCGCGCGAACCGCAGAAGGTCGGGAGCGTGAACCCGGTAGATCTCACTGGCCAGTCCGTCAAGGGCAGCGGGCTTGAGCCTGGGCGTTCCTACCGTTCTCGCCATGGTGGCTGTCATGATCCGTTCTCCTGATTTCACGGTCTGAAGCTGGCTGCTCCCGGTCTGATTACTAAAATTCTGGACGTCCGGGCAGGCCGCGGGTATCGGCCAGCGCACGGAGATTCGGCCCGCCGCGCCTCAGTCCGCCGGGCACCGCGAGCGGGCACAACGCGGGGTTTACGGAGTTAGCATCGCTTTCATGGCTACTGAATGGCTTACCGGCCGTGGAGCTGAACTGACACGGCTGCGGGACTTGCTGGCGGCGGTGGCTGCGGGGGCTGGCGGGGCGCTGCTCGTGGAGGGAGAGCAAGGGATCGGGAAGACGGCCCTGCTGCGGGCAGGTCTGGCCGAGGCGGAAGCGGCGGGTTGCGCAGTGGCCTGGGGGACGGCGGATGAGCTGGGCCAGCGGCTGTCGCTGCGGCTGATGCTGGACTGCCTGGGTATCGACGGACTGGCCATCAGCCCAGACGGCCTGGACAGTACGGATGTGAACGCTACGGAGCGGCTGCCGGGGTGGGGAGCACGGGGCCGGGGTGGCTTGGTGTTGCTACCCGTCGATCCGGTGCATGGTGCGGTGGAACGGCTGCTGGCCAAGGTGGACCAGCTCTGCGCTGTGTCCCCCGTGGTGCTGGTGGCCGAGGATCTGCAGTGGGCGGACGAGGCCAGCGTGGTGGTGTGGCACCGGTTGAGCCGGGCGGTGAGCCAGTTGCCGTTGCTGCTGGTCGCATCGTGCCAGCCGGTGTCAGCCCGCGGCGACCTGGCCCAGTTGCGGCGGAGCTTGCTGGCCAGGGGTGGGACCGTCGTATCGCTGGGCCCGCTGTCTCCGCCGAGTGTGTCCGACCTGCTGAGGCACGTGGTGAGGGCTGAGCCGGGGATAGGGCTCGCGGGCCTGGCCGACCGGGCCGGGGGGAACCCGCTGTACGTGCGGGAGCTGGTCGACGGCCTGCTCAGGGACGGCCAGGTGCAGGTGACCGGAGAGGTGGCCGAGCTAGCCTCCGGGCCGTCCGGAGTAACCGTGCCGGTGTCCCTGGCGGCGGTGATCACCGATCGGCTGAGCTCGCTGCCGCCGGACGCACTGGGCGTGCTGCGCTGGGCTGCGGTGCTTGGCCAGGAGTTCTCGGTCACCGATCTCGGCGTAGTGTCCGATCTGGCCGTCGACCGGCTTACGGAGGTGGTGGAAGGGGCGATCACCGCGCGGGTGATCGCTGAGGCAGGACCCCGGCTTGCGTTCCGGCACGGCCTGATCCGTCAGGCGGTGTATGAAGGGATGCCCGTGGCCCTGCGCACCGCCTTGCACCTGCGCGCGGCGGAGGCACTGGCGGACTCTGGAGCGCCAGCCGAGCAGGTCGCCACGCAGCTTGCGGCGGCGCCAGGGTCAATCAGGCCCTGGGTGCTTGACTGGCTGAGCAGTGCCGCGCCGGTGCTGATCCACCGGGCGCCGCGGATAGCTGACGAGCTGCTGCGCGGCGCTCTGGAGCAGGTGGCCGCCGACGACCCGCGCCGTGAGTCGCTGGAAACCAGCCTGCTCACGGTCGCGTTCGTGCTGGTCCGCGATGCCGAGGTGGAACAGGTCGGCCACAGGCTGCTGACCAGGCTGGGCGACCGCGACCTGGTACGGGCCGCGGAGGTGACCTGGCTGCTTGGCTATGCCCTGCTCAGGACCGGCCGGGGCGAGGAGGCTGCCGCCGCGGTCCGCCGAACGCTGGCCCGGCCGGGCGTCAGCCAGTCCTGGGCTGCCCGGCTGCGCACCGTGGAGGCCATGGCCCTGATCCAGCTCGGCCGCAAAGAGCAGGCGGCGGAACTGGCGCGGCAGGCCCTGGCCGACGCGCAACGGTCAGGCGACCGGTTCGCCGCCGGGTATGCCCTGCATACGCTGGGCAACCTCAGCTCCGACCAGAGGGACCGGGCCGGCGGCCTCGATCATACCGACCACGGGCTGAGTGTGATCGGCGACGATCCGCAGACCACCGACCTGCGGCTGCTGCTGCTGGTGAACAAGGCGGAAACGCTGCGAGACCTGGATCGCTTCACGGAGGCCCTGGCCACGATCCAGGAGGCGCTGTCGATCGCCGAACGGGCCAGCACTCCCCGGCTGGCGACCATCACCACTGTCCTCGCGCAGCACTGGTTCGAGACCGGCCGATGGGACGATGCGCTGGCTGAGCTGGAGACCGGTGCCGATCTCCCAGGCCCCGACTATGCGCCGCTGGAACTTCACGGGCTCTTCGCACTGATCGCCGGGCACCGCGACGACAGGGAAACCGCGGCGGCCCATCTGCGGGCCGTGCCAGACCAGCCGATCATCAGTTCCTCGACCCGTGCGATGGTGCAAGACCTGCTGCTCGCGCGCGCTGTCGCGGCAGAGCAGGCAGGCCAGCCCGGCCGGGCGGCGGCCGCGCTGGCGCAGATTCTCGATTCCGGCTACGCCGAGGACATGTCCGGCCGGCACGTGCTGCTGCCGGCGCTGGTCCGGCTGGCGGTAGCGGCCGGTGACGCCGACACCGCCACGGCCGCCGCGCAGGCCGCCGAGCAGGAGGCAGCCCGCGAACCGCTGCCGGTCAAGGCCGCGGCTGCCGACTGCTGCCGCGGGCTGCTGGCCGGCGACCCGGCCCCGCTGCTGGCCGCCGCCGCCTACTACCAGTCCACCGGCCGGCCCCTCGCCCGCGGCCAGGCCCTGGAAGACGCCGCCGTGCTGCTGGCCGCCCGCGGCGACCTGCCAGCGGCCCGCCGCGCCTTCGCCAGCGCCATCGAGGAATACCGCGCGCTCGGCGCGGACTGGGACATCCGCCGCGCCGACACCCGCCTGCGCGGGTACGGTATCCGCCGCGGCCGGCTCGGCCGCCCGGCCGGCCCGGCCAGCGGCTGGCCATCGCTGACCCCGACCGAGATGAAGATCGCCCACCTGGTCGCCACCGGGCAGTCCAACCCCGACATCGCCAACGCCCTGTTCCTGTCCCGCCGCACCGTGGAAACCCACATCTCCCACATCCTGGCCAAGCTCAGCGCACGATCCCGGGCCGAGATCATCGTGGCGGCACTGCGGCACTCCGCCGCCGAACCCGCCAGCTCCACGGCCTGATCGCCCAACGGCCGGAGCGCCCCGGTTGTCATCGGCCGTAGATCCGCGAGGGGCGGCGGGCGCCGCGGTCGGCTTTCCGGTTGGTCTCCTCGTCGAAGATGTCGGCGTCCTCCTCGTCGGGATCGAAGCGGCCTATCACCGTAGGCACCGCGTCGGGCTCGGTGCCCCAGGTGTCCTCGTCCTCGGCCAGCCAGGTCGTACGCTCGCGTTCCTGGCCGGACTGACCCTGCTGGCCGCCCATGCCGCCCATGCCGCCCATCATCGGCGGGTAGAACGGCACCGCGCCCGAGCCGTTGGCCGACTCCGGCTGGATGTCACCAGCCGGCGTCGACGGCGGGACGAATCTGCCGGTGGACACCGCACTGGCGCCGGCGGCCCCTGGGCGCGCCGGCTAGCCCGCTGGTCACCGAGCCCGGGGTCTGCAAGCCCGGGGTCTGCAAGCCCGGGGTCTGCAAGCCCGGGGTCTGCAAGCCGCCAGCCAGGCCGGCCCGGAAGAGAAGATCGATCCTTTGCTCAGCTGCTGGGCGAGGTGCTCGGGCCCCAGCAGCGACGGGGGCTTGACATCGAAGTCTCCGCCAGAAGCCGGCGGCGGTCCGGGCACCCCGCCGCCGTTGCTCAGCACGTTCCGCGGGATCGTGCCGGTCGCGACGCCGTTCAGCACGCTCTTCCGGCAGTCTCCCGCTGAGCACCCCGTTGAGGACGTTCTGCGGGATGGTCCCGGTCGCGACGCCGTTCAGCACGCTCTCCGGTAGCTTCCCGTTCAGCACCCCGTTCAGCACGTTCTGCGGAATCGCCCCGGTCGCCACCCCGTTCAGCACGCTCTGCGGGATCGTGCCGTTCAGCACGCTGTTCAGCGCGCTCCGCGGAATCGTGCGATTCAGCAGGCCGCCTGGGACGGCACCGCCCAGCACGCTCTGCGGGATAGCCCCGTTCAGCACATCGTTCAGCGCGCTCTCCGGGATCGCCCCATTCGCCACGCCATTCAGCACGCTCGGCGGCAGCTTCCCGTTCAGCACACTGTTCAGCGCGCTCTCCGGGATCGTCCCATTCGCCACGCCATTCAGCACATTCGGCGGCAGCTTCCCGTTCAGCACGCTGTTCAGCGCGCTTTCTGGAATCGTCCCGTCCGCCACGCCATTCAGCACATTCTGCGAGACGCCCGGCGCGGAGGTCAGATTATTCAGGCCGTTGCGATCGCCATTGCTGTTGAGGTTGCCGCCGATGCTGTTGAAGCCGTTCTGGACGCCGGTGAAGTCACCGCCAATATTGTTGAGACCATGATCGACATTATTGAAGTTCTGCCCGACATTGTTGAAACCATGGTCGATAGAGTTAAAGTCGTTGCCGATGCCATTGAAGTTGTTCCCGATGCTGCTGAATTCTTTGTTCAGCGTGTTACTCAGGCCGTTGTCGCTGATATTGGCATTCGACGGCACGATCGGGGTCAGCGTCGGCGCGGTGACCGGAGCAAGGTCCTTGGCGGTGTTCTCATAGGACAGGACCAGCGCTTGCAACGCCTGCTGCGCGGGCCCGTCCAGCATGGAAGCCACCGTCTGCGTCCACAAGTTCTTCGCCGCCTGCTGCACCGCCGGCCAGGCCGCCGCCCCGGTCAGGTCACCGTAAATCGTGTCCAGCGGGTGGGCAATCGTGAACCTTCCATCACCCGAGGGCGTCGCGATAGCCATCAGGACAGAGACCAGCGCACCAAGTGGGGAGGAGAGGTCGTTCTGTGTCCAGGCGCCGTAGGCGCGGAAAAGGTCGTCCAAGAAGAGCGTCGCGGCGCTGCCGGCATTGCCGAGCTGGATGCCGTAGCTGACCGGCTCCGTCATCTTCTGGTGGGCGTCGTTGACGGCGGTGACCAGGTTGCCTACCAGTGTGGCGAACGCCCCGCCCGCGTCGCCCTTGAACCCGGACAGGTCCCCGTTGAGCTGGTCGGCCATGACCGAGAGCGCGCCCCTCCAGTTATAGAGCCCGACTTCTACTTCCAACTGCGCCGTGCCGGCCGTGAAGAACGAATTCGGGTCGAGGGGAAGCTGGCTGTAGTTGCGCGCGGTGATGGCCGGGCCGAGCGTCCGGTACGGGGTGTTTAGGAACAGGTCCCACGGACTGCCCGACTCAAGTACGGTCGGATCCAGATAAGCCTGAGTGGCCTTGTGTTCGGCGAACCCATCGCCGAACACGTCGTACATGAACCCGCTGCCGGACAGCCAGCTCGCTCCCCAGATCATGTGCAGGTTCGGATCCCCGTTGTCGTTGAAATCGAGCTGGACCCAGTTGAGAGCCGTTACCGTGCTGCGGTCGGCCATGGACATGCCAAGCACCGTGTTGAGTATCTCCTCCCACGACCAGCCGGAATAGTCATCGCTTTGCGGCTTGGGAGTACTGGTGGAGTTCGAGTTATTGTTATAACCGGAGGTGTTCTGATCGTCGTTGGTGCCGATGGGCTCGCTGTTTATGGTCGAGCCCCAGTTATTAGTGGCGAAATTACCCATCAGTTCCTACCCTCCTATCCGCGTCGCGTAGCTGCCCGGCCGCCGGTCACTCGGCCGGGTCCGATGGCAGTTTTGAGGTAATATCGGTGTTTACCTCGTCGGCCTTGTTGTAAAGGAGTCCGGTGTTGACCGTGTTGTCGAGGTCCTGGCCAAGGGACTTGGAAAAGCCGAGCATGAGATCTCCTATGCTCTGGATGCCTGGTTTCCACTGGCTGTAGAACGACTCGCCGACCTGATCGTCTCCGGCGAAGTCGCCCAGCCCGGCGAGCTTGTCGTTCAAGGTGTTCCAGATGTCGGAACTACTGGTGCGCATGTCATCGAGAAGCTGACTATTCGCGACGATATATGCCGGGTTTACGGAGAGCTCGTCCATGACTTATCCTTTCTCCGGCGCTGCGTCCTTGCCACGAACTTCGTGCTCTGCGGGAACCAGTTCGCCGGCCCGGTGCACAGCGTCGTCGAATATCCGGTCCAGGTTGATCTTGCCGGTCAGGATGTCTGTCACGCTTGTTCCCTGAGGAAAGAACGGCTGGAACGTGCTGCTGACCCTCTCCCGGCTTTCCTGCCGGGCCGCCCGGATAGTCTCCACCAGCACCGACCCCAGCTCCGCCGGTGCCATCTTGCGGAATTTCTGCGTGTTGAAGGTGATCGCCGCCACCTCGCCCTTGGCGTCGACAGTGACGGTTACCATCCGGTCCGGTGAGCTCGCTTTCGAGGTCGTGCCGTGCAGCTTGCGCCGGGCTGCCGCAAGCCGCGCCTGCGTCGACCGCAGTTCGTCCAGGGTTTCCTGAATAAGGTTGTCCAGTTGCGTGGTCATCTCATCGCTCCCACTCGTCTTGCTGCCTGCGTTCGGCTGATCGCGATCCGATGCCGGCGCCAGCCTCCCCGATGACAATCAGCCCCTCGTTCTCGTCCTCGACGGGGGCTGGCGGGCCGGCTCTGCCGTGACGACCGACCGCCGCGAACATGGCGGCTGGCGCGGTGCCCCAGTAGTTCTCGTCTTCTGGCAGGTACGCCAGACGCTCCCGTTCCTTGCTCTGCTGGCCGCTGGCGCCCATCCCGCCGAACGGGACGATTGGCACCCGCTGCCCGTCTGGCATGATCTGCTCCCGGCCGAGCACGCCACCACTGACGTCGGGTTGCCAGGCCACACCGTTCTGCCCGGTGAAACCGCCCGGAGCGGTGAGACCACCCGGGCCGGCCGCGGAGCTGATAAGTCCGCTTCCGGGTCCGCCAGGCAGTCCCGGTCCGCTCTCAGCGGGCACGAGTTGCGTGGTCAGGGTGTTGAACGAAGCGTTCGGCGACCGGGACGCGGTTCCGATCGCGGGAACGGGCGACTCGGCCAGCACCGGGCCGTCCGAATGGCGACCGAGCGAAACCCCGGCGGATGGGGCCGTGCTGTCGCGCTCGGTGTCCAGGACGTCCGTGCCCTGATCGGTGGCCTTGGCAGGCTTCCTGCCGATGACCCCGGAGAATCCGGGCCTCGTGCGACTGCTGCCCTCCGCCCGCGGGCCACCGCCCGAACTCGTCAGCAAGGCACTCGGCACTAGATGATGGGCCACCGAGTCAGTCACCGGGTCAGCCTGCAGACCAGACACCGAGCCAGTCACGGAGTCAAACGTCGGATCAGTCACCAGGTCGGCGACGGGATCGGCGACCGGGTCCGTCGAATTATCCGGGCCGAATATCGTGCTGACCGGCTGGCCGAGCAAGCTAACGGTCAGCGGGCCGGGCAGCTGCCCGGACGTGAACAGGTCCGCGCCGTCGACGTTCTCGCCGTTGATGGCGGTGGAGTTGGAGTCCGTGCTGCTCAGGTCGCTGGTGCCGCTGCTGCGGATTCCGGGGTTGAACGTTATCAGGCCCCCGTCGAGGACGGTCCCTGTTGTCTGCGGATTGCTTAGGCCGGACTGGGTGCTCGAAAACCGCAGACCGCTCAGCAGCGGTAGCGGAACGGGATACTGCGGATCGCTGATCTCAGGCGCTGAATGAGCGACTTGAGGATGGCCAGGCCCGGCGCTGCTCACGTCCAGGCTGCCGGACGGCCCGCCGGAATCGCGCGCCGCGGCCGCACTGGAAGCTGGGCTGATGGCAGCCAGCGTCGGGGCTGTCAGCGGCCAGACGGTCCCGATCGTGGTCTCGTACTGGCTGACGAGCTTGCCCAGCGCCGTCCGGGCAGCCGGGTCGAGTCCGCCGAACTCGCCCGAGCCGCCGGTGAGCACGCTGGTCCACAGCCTCTTTGCCGCGGCCTCGACGTTGGCCCACCCGGCCGGAGTGGTCAGGTCACCGTACCTGGTGTTCTTCGCGCCGGGAATCGTGTATGCGCTTCCGTTCAGAGTCGCGATGTCCGTCAGCACCGTGACCAGCGCGCCAAGCGGAGAAGAACCGGGCACCTGCGTCCAGCCGTTGTAGGCAGCCCATAGGTCTGACAGGAACCGCCTGGCCGCATCGCCGGCCGACCCCACCGCGGCACTGTAGGAGGGGTTGCTCATCCGGTCGAGGAGCCTGGATGAGGCCGAGCGCAGGTCGCGAAGGACCGCGTCCAGGGCACCCGCCGCTGTCCCCTTGAAGCCGGCCGGGGTCGCGGCCAGCTCCCCGGCAAGGGACTGGAACCGCTCGTCCTGCCGCTCGAGCGAGGCCATCACACTGGCCAGTGCCATCTCAGCACGGGTAAAGGTCGCCGGGTCCAGGGGCAGGCCGCTGTAGTCGCCGGACGATGCCGCGGCCAGGGGAGCCTTGGAGGCGTTGACGAAACCGTCCCAGGCACCGCCCGGGTCGTACAGCCCCGGGCTGAGATAGACGTGGACGGACTGGTTACCGCCAGCAGTACGACCGTCCCGCCCAGCCGTCCAGATCAGGTGCAGGCCGGGATTCACGCTGGTGTTCTGCTGGACCGTGGTCCACGGCCGTGCCGTGACTTCGCTGCGATCGGGGAATCCGATGCCCAGCACGATTACCAGCACCTGCTCCCAAAGCCACCTGGAGTAGCCGGAGTTCGCCGGGCGCACCGCCGCGGTGGTCTTCTCGATCCCCATCTGCCAGGCTTCCTTTCCTCGTCGTCGCCCATCGGCGGCATGCCGATGGGCCGTTTCAGGACGAGCTCTTCGATGTGGACGTCGTGGTGCCCGATGAATTCGACATGTCACTGATGGTGTTCTGGAAATCGTTCATCAGCGTCGAGACGTCTTCCTTGTTCAGGCTCTCGTTCTTGCTGAACGAATTGATCGTCGTGGTGATCTCGGCGTCCATATCCTGAAGTACCTTCTGCAGCCACGTAAGCCTGTCGTTGACCGTTCCGCCCATGGTCTTCAGCGCACTGTTGAGCGCCGTGGCGACGTCAAAGCCGCTGCCTCCGGCCTCGACACTGAAGCTGCTGTTCACCGGATTCAGCCACATGCCGGCGAGCTGGCCGACACCTTGAAGCTGTTCATTAACCTCCGTCAGGACAGCCTCTATCCGGCTCTGGATGCCCTTCAGGTAGTCGGCGTCGATCTGGACTACATTGGTTGTGCTTGCCATTGTCTGCTCCCTGAGATGAGTCGGCGCATGTCGCCGGGCGGGGTGTGATTGCCCGGCGGCGGGGCTGCCGCCGGGCAATCAAAGGACGGTTTCGGCTACTGGATGCTTGCCCACTGGAAGGCAAGGTTGCTGTCGGTGTTCGAGTAGTTGTACGACATGTTCGACAGCGTGCTGGCGTACCTGACCAGGATCGAGCTCATCTGCGTGACGTCGTTATTCCACCGGGCTTGCACCTGGTTGTATTCCTCGTCGGAGACACCAGCCCAGGTCGCGCGCAGCGGCTGAATCTGCTGGTTCAGATTGTCGAGCAGCGCCTCGATCTGCTTGGTGCCGTCCTGAAGTACTTCCTCGACATTGGTAACCTGACCATAGTTGACGTAAATGGAGTCATCTGATGCCATCGAATTTCCTTTCCTTGAGTGGTCCGGCGGAGGGTCAGAAGGTCGGTAGCGCCTGCTGGCTGAGGCCGGACGCGAGATCGGCGTTGTTGGCTTCGTTGTTCTGAATCTGCTGCGCGGTGTCGCCAAGGGCCTGGGCCATCCACTGCAGGGTTCTCTGGATGTCGTTGAAGCTGTCCATCCATTGATCGACGGCCACCCCGAACTGGGCTCCGCTCTCGCTCACCATCGCCTGATTGGTCAGCGTCATCCGCGCCTCGGCGATACTGTTGCCGATCGAGGTGAGATCGGAGCTCGCGGTTTCGAAGTCTCCTTGCGCCGTCCTGGTGACCGATATCGTGTTCGCGGTAACTGCTGCTGCCATGACTTGTTTCCTTTCCTGGAAAATGAACTGATAGGCATTGGCGGGCGCCTGCTGATACTGGTGCCGATCACCCCCCCAGCGCCGGCAGGTCGAGCGAAGGGCCTGCCGGCAGTAGCCCGAGCAGCGCGGCTGGCAGTGCCGCCGCCTTCGTCGGCTGGTAGCCCAGCGCTCTCGCGGCGCTCGCCGACGGAATGGGGTACCTGATCCCGAGGTCGGTCACCAGGAAGAACGATTCACCGTCGGCACCGGGGGCCGACTGCGGCCGAACGAACGCTCCGCTGCCGGGCGCGACCGCTATCTGGTCAGCCACGGCGGGGCTCGCGGTCACGCCGGGCATTCCGAGCGCCGGCGGCTGGCCGGCCGGCGGCACCGCGAACACCAGCCTGGCGCGCGGCGCCGCGGCCGGGCCTGAATAATCCATGCACGGAGCCTCGCCGGCGCCTGGCGAGCTGGCCGCCGGAGGTCTGTCCGGGGCGCCGTCGCCGTCGGGGAGCGGCTGCCGGGAAACCGGTGCCACGGCGATGGCCGCGGCGCCCACCTGGACCGGCGCGACCGGGGCGCTGCCGTAGGCGGCCGCGCTGGCCGGGTCGGCGAGCTCCACTGCCGCCTGCGTGCTCGAGATCGGGGAAAGGCTGCCGGTCCCGGCGAGGTAGAACTCATCGGGGCTGCCCACGTTGTGCACGACGAGCACCTGGCCGGCGCGGGTTGCGAGCCGACCAAGCGACGGGCCGGTACTGCCAAGGCCGGGGACGGCCAGCGGCCGCAGGTCAGGGCCGGCCGGCAGCGCGTTCAGCCAGGCCGGACTGACGACGGTGACGGGTGCGCTGCCGAGGCCGAGGGCGTCGAGGATCCAGGGCGCGTCGATCCGCAGCCGCTGGCTGTTCCACAGCAGGTACCTGGTGCCGTCCGCGGTCTGCACCAGGACCGCCCCGCCGCCGGGAACCTGCCTGGCCGCGGGCGAGTCGCCGATCGCCAGAGTGACGACCGGGTGGCTGGCGCCCGAGCCCCCGGCCGCCGAGGGTGCGCAGACCAGCCAGTCGCTCCGGCTGGCCGCGGCCGCGCTTGGGATGGCGTCGGGCGCGCCGGGGATGCCGAGCGGCGGCCCGTGCGGCATGACGGCCAGCGACTTGTCGGACATCGTCTCGGCCTTGGACTGCCCGCCCAGCAGCAGCAGGGCGGACGCCCAGTTCAGGACCGGCCTGAGCTCGCCGTCCACGTAGATGAACCGGGTGTCGGTCGTGCCGTCGACGACCAGCGTGCCGGAGGCGGGAGCCGTCGTCGTGGCGCCGGGGACGAGCAGACCCCACACGAGAAAACCGGCCACCAGGAGCGCGCCGATCATCAGCCCGCCGAACGAGCCGAGCGTGGTGCGCCGCAGCGGGGTCTCCCGCGCGTCCGGTTCACCGTGTACCAGGGCGCTGCTCAGCCGGCCCATCATGTAGACGTGGGCTTGCACCTCGTCGCGCCTTGATCTCATGGCGATGCCTCCTTCTCTGATAGCCGGTGCCGACCGGGGGCGGTCACCGGGTCAGCCATGTACTGAGTGGGCGAACTGGTACAGGTTCAGCAGCCACAACGTGGCTGGTATCAGGACCAGAGCGGCCAGCGACTGCAGGATGTCCCCGGCCCGGGCCCAGTAAGGCAGCAGCTTGTGATCCGGCAGCTTGCGCGCGGCGGCAAGGAGCAGCCCGCAGGCCGCCACCAGACCGGTCAGCACCACAAACCGCAGGTGGACGTCGGCGCGCAGCCCGGCCGCGGTGATCAGCATTGCCAGGCCGCAGACCCCGGGAAGGATCGCGGCGAGCCGATGCCGCACCGCCACCATCGCCCGCGCGTGCATCAGCAACAGTGCGATCGCGGCGATCGCGACCACGTGTGCGGGCCACCCGGTCGCAGTCGCGAGCACGGTCAGGCATACGCCGCTGACGATGGCGAGCCCGCAGTACAGCGCGCTCATGTACCTGTCGGCCCAGCGGGTGCGCTCCAGCACGTGCCGGCCGGGGATGGGATCGATGTCCTCCTGCAGATCATCAGGACTGGTCGGAATCGGATCCAGCCGCAGCCGGGCCAGGCGGAATGCGATCAGCGGCACGCTCGCGCCGAGCGGCAGGGCAAACGCCAGCACGACGGCGGCCACCGCCGCCGGACCGACCTGGGTGAATGCGGCCAGAGCGCCGCCGACCGCGACCAGCGTGGCGGCGGCCGTGGCCGTGACGAGCGCCGGGGCGCGTCCCCCGATCCCCAGCAGGGCCAGCGCGGCTGCCCCCGCGGCGGCCGCCCCGGCGGGCAGCAGCCCGGCGCTGACAGCGCCCCAGTTCAGCAACTGGTGCGGGCTGATGCTGGCAACGTTGACCGCCTGAAGTCCGAAGCCTGCGACTGTCGCATACCCGATCGCGCCCGCGGCCAGGACACCGGCGGCGACCCCGTCGGCGAACGCTCGCGACGCGACGGCGGCCAGGCCAAGCAGGGCAAGGCACAGCGCCGCGGTGACCACCTCGCTGAGCCGACCAGGATGACCGGCCAACAGCGCGAGATCCGCGATCAGCGGCAGCGCGAGCAGGCCGACGAGCAGGCGGCGGGTCATCTCCGGCCGCCAGGAATCCGGCCGCCCGGCGATGCCGACGGCGACCCCGTCGATCAGATCGTCGAAGTCGATCGGCGCAAGCTGGTCGCGGCGAGACCGCAGGTGTACCACATCGCCGTCGTGCAGGCCGAGGGCGGTGAGGCTCAACTCCTCCTTCAGCGGCGCCTGCCCGAGCCGCTGGAGTACCCAGCCGTCCTGATCCAGCCCGGCGTCGGCGAGATCGCCACCCAGGTGGCCGATCAAGGCCGGGAGCAGATCGATCAGCGGGACGTGGACGGGCACGGCCACCTCGAAGCCGCTCGACGGCCCGTGCACGGTCAGCCGGCACATCTCGGCCAGGGTCGCGGCGGGCGGCCTGGCCGCCCCGTCCGGATCCTCCAGCCCGTCGGCGGCGCGCCCGTCGGGTCCCGCGGCATGACCGCCAGCAGCCGCGTCCGCGGCCAGCGGCCCGGCGTGTCCGTTCGATGACTGCGGTACGTACTCGCTCATGGGCCTTGAGACGAACGGCAGGCCGGGAGACTTCACCGCAATTTATTTCCGCACCGGGACGCCAGAGCCGGATTTCAGCCCGCACGAAACTGGATCGCCGCCTGATGACAGATACCTGGCCCTGAGCCGTTATTGGTCTTATCGCGGCTGGTCACCCCCGTGCCCAGCAGTGATCGGCGAGAGGGGTAACCAGCAGATGAGCACCGTGGTGTTCCACCGCCCGCCCAGACGGCAGCCGCCGGAGATGCCGAGCGGGGAGATGTCGTTGCAGGAGCCGCCGGTTCTGCCCGAGGAGCCGACCGGCAACCTGTCGATGCTCCTGACGGCCCTGCCGATGGCACTGGGATCGAGCATGATGATCCTGCTGTTCGTGTCGCCGGCCGAAAAGAGCGGCCCGTTCATCTGGCTGGCCGGCGGTCTGATGCTGGTCACCACTCTGTCCATGCTGGTCGGCCAGATGGGCCGGACATCTGGAGCGCGCAAGCGGCGCACCAAGGGCGAGCGGCGCGACTACCTGCGGTACCTGACCCAGACCAGGAAGAAGGCGCGGGAGCTGACCGCACAGCAGCGCGAGTCGCTGGCCTGGACTCACCCGGACCCGCAGTCGCTGTGGTCGCTGGCCCTGAGCGCCCGGCTGTGGGAGCGCCGCCCGGCTCACCGGGATTTCGGCGAGGTCAGGGTGGGCACCGGGCCGCAGTTGCTCGCGGTCAAGATCACCCCGCTGCAGACCAAGCCGGTCGAGGATCTCGAACCGCTGTGCGCCCGCGCGCTGCGCCGTTTCATCAAGGCCTACGTCATGGTCAACGATCAGCCGGTGGCCCTGTTCCTGCGCGGCTTCGCCCAGGTCACCCTGCGCGGTCATACCGACGCCGCGCGCGCCTTGGCCCGGGCGGCCATTGCCCAGCTATTCGCCCTCCATTCACCGGACGACCTGCGCATCGCCGTCTGCGCTGACGACAGCGGGGCAGCGCACTGGGAATGGATCAAGTGGCTGCCGCATGCCCAGCATCCCACCGAGACGGACGCGGCAGGCCCGGTCCGGGCGCTGCGTCCCGCCCTCGCCGAGGTACTCGCCCTGTTCGGCGAGGAGTTCGCTGCCCGTCCCAGGTACGAGGCCGACGCCACCCCGAGCCGGGACGAGACGTACGTGGTGGTAGTGCTCGATGGCGGCGAGATCGGTGCCGAGACCCGGTTCACCAGCGGCGGGTACCGCAACGCGGTGCTGATCGACGTCGGCGGCACCATGCGGTGGCGGCACTCCAAGACCATGCTGCGGCTCGATGTCACCGACACCAGCCTGGAAATGGTGCAGACCAACCGGTCAGGTAAGGAGGTACGAACCTCGCTGGGGCGCGGCGACCAGCTGAGCGTCCCGCACGCACGGGCCTGCGCGCGGATCGTGTCGCCGTTCAGGCTGGGTACCGCAAGTGAGATCTCCGAGCCGCTGACCAGTGAATTCGACCTGACCAAGCTGCTCGGCATCGCCGACGTCGCGACGTTCGACCCGCGTGAGATGTGGGCCGCGAGGTCCGCGGCGGACAGGCTCAGGGTGCCGATCGGCATCGACGAGGACGGCAGCACGGTCGAACTGGACATCAAGGAGGCCGCCCAGGGCGGCATGGGGCCGCACGGCCTGCTCATCGGCGCCACCGGTTCGGGCAAGAGCGAGTTGCTCCGCACCCTCGTGCTGGCCCTGGGGGTCACCCACTCCTCGGAGACGCTCAACTTCGTCCTGGTCGACTTCAAGGGCGGCGCGACCTTCATCGGGCTGGACAAGCTCCCGCACACCTCGGCGCTCATCACCAACCTCGCCGACGAGGTCGACCTCGTCACCCGGATGCAGGATTCGCTGCACGGCGAGCTGGTCCGCCGCCAGGAGCTACTGCGCAGCGCCGGCAATTACAACTCCGTGTACGACTATGAGAAGGCCCGAGCCAAGGGCGCCCGCCTCGACCCGCTGCCCACCTTGTTCGTCGTGGTCGACGAGTTCAGCGAGCTGCTGTCGGCGCACCGCGAGTTCATGGATTTGTTCGTCATGATCGGGCGGCTGGGCCGGTCGCTCGGCGTCCACCTGCTGCTTGCCTCGCAGCGCCTCGACGACGGGCGAATCCACCAGCTTGAGTCGCACCTGTCCTACCGGATCAGCCTGCGCACCCTGTCCGCGATGGAATCGCGCGCGGTAATCGGCGTGCCTGACGCCTACGAGCTTCCGCCCAGCCCCGGCTCTGGCTACCTGAGGACGGACGTGTCAACCCTGATCCGCTTCAAGGCGGCCTATGTCTCCGGCGCCTACCGGTCGTCGGCCATCACACCCCGCCAGCGGCAGGAGGCGGTCAGGCACCGGGTCGTCCCGTTCATCACCGGTTACCTGCCGCCCCGCCTGCCCGAGCGCCCGGCGCCCGCACAGGAGGCAGACGACGTCCGCACCCTCACCGATGACGCCGTGCCGCCCGGCGGCGACCAGGCCGAGCGGACCGACCAGCAGCCCGACAGCTGCACCCTGCTGCAGACGATGATCGACCTGCTGCGGGACAAGGGTCCCGCGGCCCATCAGGTCTGGCTGCCCCCGCTGGATCTGCCACCGGCCCTGGACGACATCCTGCCCGCCCTCGAGCCGCTTCCCGGCACCGGTCTCGCTCCCGCTGACTGGGCGGGCCGCGGCGGCCTGGTCGTGCCCGTCGGTGTCGTCGACCGCCCATTTGAGCAGATCCGCGACCTGCTAATGGCTGACCTGTCGGCAGGCGGCGGCCATGTGGGTATTGCCGGCCGTCCGCAGAGCGGCAAGAGCACCCTGCTGCGCACCCTCATCGCCGCCTGCGCCCTCACCCACACGCCCAGGCAGATGCAGTTCTACTGCCTGGACTTCGGTGGCGGCACCCTGGCCTCGCTGGCCGGGCTGCCGCACGTCGGCGGAGTCGCCACCCGGCTGGAAACCGACCGGGTCCACCGCACGATCGCCGAGGTGCTGACCCTGCTTACCGAGCGGGAGCGGTCGTTCGCCGAGCACGGGATCCCGAACATGGCCGCCTACCGTCAGCTCCGTGCCACCGGGCGGTTCAGCGAAGACCCGCATGGCGATGTATTCCTGATCGTCGACGGCTGGTTCACCTTCAAGCAGGAATTCGAGGACAGGGAAGCCCTGCTGCGCCAGGCGATGCCCCGCATGCTGAACTACGGCATCCACCTGATCGCCGCCAGCAACCGCTGGTCGGAAATCCACAGCAGCCTGCGCGACCAGCTCGGCACCCGGTTCGAGCTCCGGCTCGGCGATCATCTCGACTCCGTCATCGACATCCGCGCGGCCAAGAACGTGCCCGACTTGCCCGGCCACGGGCTCACCTCGGGCAAGCTGCAGTTCTTCGCCGCGCTGCCCCGCATCGACGGCAGCGGCCAGACCGGTGACCTGGAGGCAGGCGTGGCCGGGCTGGTCCAGGGCGTTGCGGACAACTGGCAAGGTCCGAAGGCTCCGCCGGTGCGGCTGCTGCCCGCCCGGCTGAGCGTCGACGAGCTGCCGCCGCCGGAAGGCAGGCTCAAGGTGGCACTCGGCTGGAATGAGACCCAGCTCGCTCCGGTCTGGCACGACTTCGCCACGACGCCGCACCTGACAGTCCTTGGCGACACCGAGAGCGGCAAGACCAACATGCTGCGCCTGGTCGCGCGCGCCGTGATCCGGTGCTACTCCTCCGACGAGGCCAGTGTGATACTCGTCGACCTGCGCCGTGAACTCGTCGACGTGGTGCCGGAGGAGTACCGGCTCGGCTACGCGGTCTCCGGCGCCGTCGCCAGCAAGATCGTCGCTGACGCGGCCAGCAGCCTGCATGAGCGCCTTCCTGGCAACGACGTCACCCCGCAGCAGCTTCGCCGCCGCGACTGGTGGTCAGGGCCCGAGCTCTTCCTGCTGGTCGATGACTACGACCTGCTGGCGTCCTCGGCCAGCAGCCCGTTCACGCCGCTGGTCGAACTCCTGCCACAGGCCGGTGACATCGGGCTGCACGTCGTGCTCACGCGCGGCGCGGCCAGCTCCAACCGCACAGCGATGGATCCCATGCTGCGGCGCTTGCAGGAATCCAACACACCGGACCTGGTGCTGTCCTGCCCGCCCTCGGAGGGGCCGCTGCTCGGCAACGTCCGTCCCCGCCAGTTCCCGCCCGGCCGCGCCATGCTGCTGACCCGGCGGGAGCACTTCGTCCTGCAGACAGCGAGCGTCGACAGCAACTCCGCCGCACCTTCGTGAGGCAGTCCCGCGGCCGCGCCCCAACTATACGGCGGACGGCGCTGGTGGCCGGCCCGATGATGTCTCAACTTCCTGCTCGACCTGCTGGATCACGAGGCACGCTGGATGACGCCAGCCGACGTGGAAGCCGTCCTGGCAGCCGTCATGGATTCGCGAAGGCGGACCAGAGGAGAGACGGGAGGCTACGCGGGAGACTACGCGCAGGTAGTGAGGACTCTCGCCCGCCGCAGCGACGTGACAAGGGAACTTATCGACAGCCTGTTGCACCCATTCTCATGGGACGACCTCGACCCGCTGGATGCTGAATTCGATAGCGGACTCCGGAGGATCGAATACCAGTTCGGCGTTGGTCAGTACGCGCTTAACTACGGTCCGTGGCGGGCCGTCGCCAGATGGCGCCATCTGACCGTGCCGGGCGGGCCAGGTCGGCCCAGGCCGGCGGCCATCCGACTCGCAGGTCGGGTATCCCGGCCGCTGCCGCTACGCCCGCCATTCCCCTGAGGAATGCCTTCCTGTTTACTGAGTCGGCAAGTTGCCGTTCCTTATTCATTGTCAGTCCGCTCTCTCGCGCAGTTTGAACTGTATACACCCACATCTCCCCGCACTATCAGACGCGCTCTAGGGCCTACGTCGGGCTAGTTCTAGTGGCCCAGGGTGTGAGATCGTCCGTACGGGGAGGGCAGGCAGTCGGAGGAGGAACGGTAGTTGCCGCGGACTGCCGGGCGTACGGAACGCGAGATCCAAGGCATCGCGCTGGCCGACGGGCGGCACCTCCGGGTGGGCGGCACTTACAACCTGCGCGACGTTGGCGGCTACCCGACGCATGCGGGCGGCAGCGTGGCCTGGCGGACCCTGTTCCGCTCCGACAGCCTGCACAAGCTCGACAACCAAGGCACCGCCGGGCTGGCCGCGCTCGACCTGCACACGATCGTGGACCTGCGCTCGGACATCGAGGTGGAGCAGCGGCCAGGTGCCGTTGGCGGGCTGCTGGTCCGGATCGTGCGCGCCCCGATAGTCCGCGATCCGGCGCTGCTCCCGCCCTTGGCGGACCTGGCCGCGGAGTACCGCTACACAATCGATCAATGCGGCGACTCGATCGGCGCGGCCGTCAGGGAACTTTGCGCTCCCGGCGCGCTTCCCGCGCTGGTGCATTGCGCTGCCGGCCAGGACCGGACCGGCATCGTGATCGCACTAGTGCTGGCAGTACTCGGCGTTCCCGACGAGCTGATCGCGGCCGACTACTCGCTCAGTTCCGTGTACCTCGACCCGGACAGCACCGCGGTGATCGGCCGGCTGAAAGCCACTAGCGCGGGGTACAACCAGATCGCTGAACTGCTCTCCAGACCGGCTCGGCTGATCCTGATCGCATTGGCCAGGGCCAGGGCGGCCGGCGGCGGATCGGTGTCCGGGTACCTTGCGGCGCACGGCGTCGGCGCGCCCCAGCTGGAAGCGCTGCGATCCGCGCTAGTGCGGTAGCGCAGCGACGCGTAGCCTTCCGACGAGTTCCGGCGACGCCGGAGAATTGAAAGCGTGGGATGAGCCACCTGAACCATGGGGCTAAACGCGGCTGGCCCGGCGCGCCCGCGCGAGCGGGGCACTCAAGGCCGGAGCGCGGCGCGGGAAGCGTGCCGGACATAACCACTGGGCCTCGCCTACTGGCCTGGCTGGCCGCCAGGATCGCCGCCGCGCTGACCGGCGGCCGGGTACGGCCATTCGGCGCGATCTGGCTGACCGACCTCGCTACCGGGAAAGCCGGGCGGCTCTGGGCCGGCCACGCCCACCACACTGGTCGCGATCACCGTCACGCTGGTCAGCGGCGCCGCGGTCGTGCTCGTGCTCGGGTGGCGGTTCGTGTCCGCGCGCCTGCCGCAGCCAGGTGACCTGGTCGCGGCGCTGGGCTACGACCCGGGACTGGCGCCGGGCTCGCCTTCGGGATCCACCGGGTAACCCTCAATCACGACTGCGCCGCTGGCGCGCGCGTGCTCAATTGCGCCATCCAGCAGGTCGTGCATCAACCCACGGCGCCGGAATCCCGCTCGACTGGAGTTCCTGTACACCATGCACACGCACCCGCTCCGCGCCAGCAGCGCCGCGAAATGGTCCCAGCGACCGACCGCAGAAAGTACCTCTATGGCCATGACACCCCTGGATCTGATTCTGACTCGACCATGCGCCGGCAGCCCACTCTGGTCCCGATCTCTCTTCCGACCTAGAAACCTCGCCGGAGTCGTAACGGTCATGCAGCGCGGACTGCTCCGCATCCGGCACCCCTGACCAGCACCGCCGCTCACCTGAGCCATCGCTCCATAACCGAGCGTTATCAACCGGGAATCGGGCAGTACCGGTACCGGGTGCCAATCCCCGAGTTGTCGCCAATGGTCACTTGCCGGACGACGCGGAAATCATCGCCTGCCATACCCTCGGCATCAATGAACGGGAAGTCCTCCCGGATCTCTTCGAGGCTCCAGCCCGCTTCCACCAGGCCCACCAGGTGCTCGACCGTAAACCGGTGCCCGCGAATACACTGCCGCCCGCTCTCTTCCCCGCCTCGACGGTCACGCGATCAAAGACACCCACGACCGGCAGCCTAACCCCAATCCATCCAACTCTCCCCAAGCCACCAGGCGCCCCGACCGCGACTCGAACGCGGGACCTACCGCTTAGGAGGCCTACGAGGCAATCTCTCCAACCTGCGACATCGCAGGTCAGCGTCGCCGTGGCATGCCCATGGTGACCGTAGTCTCCCGCCGATCATTCCCCGCCGGGCACGGGCACGCGTGCATGGTTTCTGCCGCTCGTGCGGGACGGACAACGCCGATCGCGAACTGGCTACACCGGGCCGGTAGCCCCTGACGATCTGGGCCTAGTCGCCTGCATCGTCGATGATCGCGTTGCGGCGGCAACCATCGCGCCGCGACTTCGACCACAACCCCGAAGGACCACGACCATGAGCGAACTCAGCCAGCAACGTCCCGAGCTAGAGCCGGGTGGCGGACGCACCGCGGTGCCGCCTTGATGACTTACTGTTGGCAATTCGGCGGCCCGGTTAGCGGTGTGTATCGGCAAGCCACCAGACGATTGGATGCTGGCCTAGACCAGCCGGCGGGCCTGCGGCGAGTTCGACGAGTGCCTTGCGCAGTTTTCCCAGGCCTGGCCTGGTGCGGGGGAAGCGCGCGTGGTGGCAGTAGATGATCCCGAGGTGATTCGGAACTAGGTCGGCCGCCACCCCAAAGGTGCTGACGTCCTCGGTCACCATGACCCGGCCCTGCGCAACCGCGGCTTCGAGGACGCGCGCGTCATCTACCCCGCGCAACTCGGGCCGGTGCGCCGTCACCGCGATGGCATCAATCCCGTCAGCCGTGAGCTCCTCGGCGAGCCAGCCCGGGTAATGCTCATCCAGCAGCAGCCGGATCCGGGCGGGCTCAGATGGCATCGAGCGCCCGGCGACGTTCCCATGCGGCAAGCGCCTCGTCCTGACTGGCGCGGTGCCGGCTGATCAGGTCATCAATTTCATCCTGATAGTCGGCCCAGTAGCCGAGCGCGGTTTCCACGTCCAGAGCCGTCAGCCCAAGCGCGTCCGCCACCACGGCGACTGCGCGCTCGTCCTTATCATGCTGGAGCCAAGCTTCGGCGACCGTCCACACTTGCGGTCCGGCTGACAAGGCAGCGCGCCTCTCGCCAGCGACAGTCACGACGAAGACGATGCCCGGATGTGCCTGCATCCGCAGCCACTCACGGACGGCACTGACCACGACGGTTGACTTCTTCGCCCCGGTCCGCCTGGCGTAGTCAGCCAGACCCTCGTCAATCGTCTCAGGGAATCTGACATTCGTCGGAGCTACCATGCACTACAGTGTAGCAACTAGTCGCATCGCCGCAAAGAGCATAGGTGTCCCAAGACCCGCGCTCCGAGCCCACCGCGCAGGCAACGGGCACGCAACCGTTCCGAGGCGACTTGAAGGTCGATCGCGAAACCCAGGAGATCTCCGCTGACCTGCAGTAGAGGCGGACTGCTGAGCGCCCCGACCGCGACTCGAACGCGGGACCTACTGCTTAGGAGGCGATTTCCCAGCGGCGGCCGGTGATGTTGAACGTCACCTGATGTCGCTCTGACCTGGACTTCCGGTCGCCCCGACGAGGCTGGACGTCGCCTGGCTGCGGTGATCGTTGTCGAGCCACACGACTCTCGCCGAGGAAGGGCACAGCCTGGGACGGCCGCTGGTGGACACGATCACGGGATCGAAGCTCCCCAACCTCAAGGAGTTGCGTCCCGGCTCCACAGGCGGGACCGAGGTGCGCTTGCTGTTCATCTTCGACCCGCAGCGCCGGGCGGTCTTCCTGGTCGGAGGCGACAAAGCCGGAAAATGGTCAGAGTGGTACAAGGCGGCTATCCCGCAAGCCGAGCAGGCTTACGCGGAACACCTGCTGTTCGAGGAGAAGAAGAAGTGAACCAGCCTCCGCTGAACAACCCGAACGCACGGTACTGGGATGACCTGGTCCAGGACTTTGACTTCTCTGCGGAGGAGCAGGACGTCATCCGGTCCGGTGCGGACAAGATGATCGCTGAGGTCCGAGCGCAGCGACTCGCAGACCTGCGCAAGCGCCAGCACGCCACCCAGGTAGAGGTCGCCGCCGCCATGGGCGTGAGCCAGGCGCGCGTGTCCAGGATCGAGAAAGGCGAACTCGAGCGGAGCGAAGTCGACACCCTCGCCGCCTACGTCAAAGCCCTAGGGGGCAAACTCAAGATCATCGCCGACTTCGGCGACGAGACCTACGTCCTCGGATAACTGGCAGATAGAACGACAGACCACAGCTTCGCGCGCAAGTATGGCTCTCGTTCTGGCGCGGCGTTTTGGGCTCGACCTGAGAGCGGCCAACGGTTCGTAACAGATGATCTGCGTGTCGAGAGTCCTTCCCTCGGGCGAGAAAATCCCCGGATCGAATTCCAACCCGCGATGTGGGTGAATACGATTTGTGAGATATGAGTCTGAGGTTCGTTATGGATAGGTTAGGTCGGCTAGAGATTATTCTCGTAACTAACATAACGTGACATTATCTCGTATCGAACTATCAGATTCGCCGCAGATACTGACACGATCATCAGTGCCCTTCGCCGTTGGCACCTGGCCCTGACCTGCTCAGAAGTGCCTGTGCCTGTGCCGGTGCGCGGCTCGGACAGTACCAACGCAGCACAGGGTTTTCGTTGCCGCTTAGTTGGCACGCTAGCGCCATACGACGTGCTATCACCAGGGACTCGCTCGTCTTCCTCGCTTGTTTTTCATCGGCCAGCAGGGCGCGGGCGAGGAGTTATCAGAACGAGGAACTTGTGGTCGCGGTAGAGGAATTGCGCCGCCGACGGCCCGATGTCCCCTGGCTGATTCCGGTGAGGCTCGATGATTGCATGATCCCGGAGCTGGATATCGGGGCGGGCCGCATGCTGGCATCGATCCAATGTGCCGATCTTTTCGGCAAACAGCAATCCGACCAAGTCCGGCGGCTGGTAGAGCAAGTGCGGAACATGATGGCGACCTTGGGTGGACTGACGGACGGCGCCGGACAAGCGCTGCGTCCGGCGGCATATCTGGAGCAACTCCGGAGGATCGCTCCGCCAGACCCTCCTGGCCTGAAGGGACGACTTGGCGAACTCGCCGAGCCGGCCCGATTCTGCCTGGAGCCCGGGGACGGCGGGTACGCCTGCTGGCGTGCAGGCGCGTGGGCCGGAAAGTCAGCCCTGCTGTCGACCTTCGCGCTGCGCCCTCCACCCGAAATCGCGGCCGCCGGGGTCAGAATCGTGTCCTTTTTCGTCACGGCGCGGCTGGCAGCCCAGGACACCCGGGAGGCATTCACTGAGGCACTGCTGGATCAACTGGCTGTTCTGACGGGGCAGGAGGTGCCTGCCGCGCTCCCGGAGACCATCAGGGATGCCTGGCTGCTGGACCTCATGACGCGGGCCGCGGTCGCATGCCGCGACGGGGGCGGTCGGCTGGTGCTAGTGGTCGACGGCCTGGACGAGGACAGCAGCAGGACCACCGGCCCGCATGCACACAGCATCGCCGGGCTGCTGCCGGGTGATCCGCCAGCCGGGATGCGGGTGATCGTAGCCTCACGGCCTGGTCGGTCCGTGCCTGATGACGTCCCGGACTGGCACCCGCTGAGAAACCCCGCGTTCGTCCGATCTTTGGATCCGTCAAGCCATGCGCGCGACCTCGAACGGCTAGCTGGCCTCCCCGCTCGCACCAGACTCGGCGATCTGGCGCAGCCTGGTCAAGTCGAGGTTCCCGCGCAGGCACCGGTTCGGCAGGCCACCGTTGCCCAAGCTGACTTCCTCATGTTGCCGCGTACTTGTTGCCTCCCTGCTTGGCTCCCAGGCGCACCGGATGATCGAATACCAGTTCGCGCATTGGTCAGTACACACTTAACTCGGTCCGTGGCGGGCCGTCGTCAGATGGCGCCAGATGTCAGCGAATACTTGTAATAGAGGGACTGCCTCTAGGCAATACCTCACAAAAAGTATGCTCATTGCGAGGGCTGACCGCTCTTGGTAGCGATCTAGCCGATGTGAGCTGCGGCGACGCTCGCCCGACCCTAAGCCATTCACCTGGCTTACCCCGCGTTGTCATCGCTGTCCTAGGGCCAATGTAGGACCACCTCTAGGGCCAGGGGCGCATCTCCACGAACTACCAGCATGGAAGATCGGTAGCACGCCACGCCGGGTGACCAGCGGAAACGCAGGTGCAGGTAACGCGGGTGCTCTTGCCCGTAAGTGACCGTGACTGACCGTTGGTCACCGCGGCGTGTGGCGCATATGTGGCACGGCCCGTATTGTCCGTGCGGGCCGTGATCCCTCGGCGGGGGACGAGCTAGCCGTTACTCCAGCTACCGCAATGAAGTGCACAGGCACGAGCTTGTCGAGCTTAGATGCGATCGACCGCCACCTCTAAGGGTCTTAACCAGATCGAAATTGATCATGACGACTGATAGAGCCAGCACGCCCTAGCACTCCGGCAGTCCAGTAAGTATCAGATCAGCACATAACGGGGTACGAACCCGGAGGGTAGTAAGACACACTACCCATGAGGTCTGAGACCGAGTGAATCTGTACAGCGCATATTTTGTGCAGTACTGTCAGATCATGCGTGCACTACGTGCGGCCATTGCGGTCACCATCCTGATGACCAGTGTCCTGGCAGCCTTTTGCGTTGCGCCATCGGTTATAGCTGACCCAGCGGCCGACCCTTCATGTCCATCGCCGCCGCCGTCTCATAACTGGGTCGGTTTCGTTTGGACTCCAGGAAGCAATAACTACGCTTACGGTGTTCGCGCCCCAATCAGGCTTCGCCAAGATGGGTTGCTTTGCATTCTTAATGGATCCGACACTGAGGGCTCTGTTCACGGCTACGTATATCTCTATAGTCAAAAATCCGACCGTGTTTATTGATATTGCCCAAATCGGATTTATTCACGATCTCAACGCTCAGGGAAACCCGGAATGGTGCCGTTTTTGGTTTAATCCAAGTCAGTCAACTGCGCAGGACTACTCTTGCAGTGATAACGATAACGCCCAAGTGTATTTCAAGATTGAGACCTATGGAAGCCAGCCGCAGTATTACGGGCTCTATGACTGCGGCACGGGTGGAGATTTCTCTAATTGCACGATCGAAGATGGCAGTACGCCGGCTTGGACTTCCGACGAGGTCCAAGTCGAATCTGAAGCGGATTACCCTTGTGTAGTGCAGATGCTCGGACAGAACTCAGACAGAGTATGGTACGGGAACTCGAACTGGGCTACCTCTATTTTGGATCAAAATGAGTGGTCAGTCAACAGAAACTGGGCTAATTCGTCACCGACATGCAGCAGCGATTATCTTAGCGATAACGCCGGTAGCGGTCTTCTGCGGACCTGGGATCCTCGGAATACATCATGACGTACATCCCGAAAGATAAGTTGATGGTAATCCTTAAGAAGAACGTTTTCAGCGTAGCAGCAGTGAGCGTCCTACTCGGCATGGCGCTTGCAGCTTGTGGCACTCGTCCGCAAACGCACACGGAGAACGCCACCGCGCCACACCGCAGCACAGTGATCAGAATCGGCGGCAAGACAACATTCACCCCCGCCCCCACTGCCCTTAACTTCCGGGACTTACGTCCGTTTCCGGGAGATTTGAGAGACGATGGTGAGGGTGTAATCAGCTGGCTCGCTGATCCATCTCCGTCGTTCGGCGGCGGTCCGGCCGGATGTTCGCTGGCGGTCAGCACGGCCGGGCGGGATGGCGGTGATCGCGGCGTCGAGGCTGGCGAGCGGGGCGTTCTGGCTGGCGGGGCGCTTGTGGCAGTGCGGGCAGCAGGTGTCGGCGGTGATGGCGGCGCGGGCGAGGGACAGCACGGCGGTGAAGCAGATCTCGCCGGGGGTCAGGCCTGCCGTGGCGGCGGCGCGGTCGGCGAGCCCGGCGATCATGTTGTGCGCGAGCAGCAGCGCCCAGGCTTCCTGGCGGACCAGGACGGCAGAGCGTCCGCGCAGGACGCGGCCGGTGCCGCGGATGGTCTTCTTCAGGTGGAGGAACGCGATCTCGATGAGCCATCGTTTCTGGTACAAGACGGCGAGCTCGCCTGCCGGGTACAGGCCCGGGTCCAGGAGCGTGGTGAGCAGCCTGATCTGGGTGGTTTTCGTGCCGCCGCTGCGGGTGCGGGTCAGCACGGTGAAGCAGATCAGCCGCGCGATCGTGTCCGGCAGGGACGGGAGGGCGGGATCGCCGGCGTTCTTGCGGCGGCGGGACCGCATGCCTGCGCTTCTCGCGCAGCAGCACCAAGCTCCGATCCGTCTTTCAGCACGTCAAGGGTCTTGAAGGGGACGCACTTCGCGCCGTTCTTCACGCGCCAGGCCAGGTGCGCGCCGGTGCCGGAGAACCGGATCCAGCGGTCCATCGAGAAGAAGCCGCGGTCGGCGAGGTTCGAGCTGCCCCGGGCCGAACGTGCCTGCAGCCCGTCGGCCAGGGCGTTCTCCCCGTCGAGGAGCCGCTCGATGACGGCGGCTTTCCAGCGGCGGGTGCCCGAGTGCAGCTGCCCGACCAGGCGCAGCAGCGGCTTCGCGGCGGGGGAAGGGGTGCCGAACGCGTCCGCGAGCAGCGGGTCATTGAACAGTTCCAGGTGGTGCCGTCCGGCCGATTTCCAGGCCGAACGCGGTCCCGTCCTGGCCCGCGGGATCGTCGTCCCGGGCCGCGTCGGCCGCGAACATGGCCCGGGCGGGGGCCTCGCCGGACCGTTCCCGCGCCTTGGAGTAAGCCGGGCCGGTCGGCACCGGGGTGCCGGGCCTGACACCTGCGCCCGGCATGGCGAATACCAGGGCGAGGACCGCGTCGTAGCCCAGGACCGGGAACAGCGCCCCGGTGACCAGGCACAGCGCCGTGACCTGCCGCGTTCAGCGCCCGCTCCAGCTTGTGACGGTGCCCGGCCCCGGCGGCCTTGCGGCGATCGCCCCGGCTAGCCAGCAGCGACTCCAGCAGGCTCTCGCGCCGCAGGTCAGCCAGCCATTCCCCGTCCTCCCACAGGCCCGGCCCGGCCGCCACCCGGGCGGCCAGGCCCGCCTCCGGCGGGCCGCCCGCATCATCGCCGGCAGTGGACGTACAGCGACGGGCATGGCAAAATGCGCAGGAACGCAGGCTCCTGTGACTGGCGATCATGGATTCGACACCCACGTCATAGCAGGGGCCTCGCCGCATTCACCGGACGCGCCGCAGCGCCTGCCGGAATCGTGACTCACCCTGAACACAACACTAAGAACCGGACATGCAGGAAGCAGCAAGTCACGGAAGTAAAGGGCAGTGCCCCCGCCCCTGAAGGCGGGTCGCTTCCGCCGGTGTCAGGCCAAGGCTGACCGCCCAACAGGCGTGGGCTAAGTACACCAAAGTAAACACCAGCTATACCACTTCCGCGATACCGAAGAACGTATCCGTGCGCCATCTGGCAGGCTTACCTTTCCCATTGGACTAGCCGTGCCCTGCAGCAGTACGGCATACCTTGCCCATAACGAGTTGGTGTACGGGTATAGGTGGCACAGTTGCCCGCCTTCAACCTCTGGAGCCAAGCTGCCACCGAACCCGTGCATCGAGTGGAACTTCCTAAACGCCGACACTGGACACATGATAATTCAGACATGGCAGATTCACCGCTGACTGCGCTGCATTCACAATCTCAGAGTTCGTCATCAGCAAGGGTTTAACCACTAGTTACCAGAACGGTGGGTGCGATTCTGGCCCGGCGGGCATAGTTAGACTTGCGCGCCCTTGCCCGCCAGTGAGCCTTCGTGCAGGCTGGCCACCTTCGCCAGCCTGCCAAGGGCCGAACTAGCCGGGCTACGCCGCTGCGATCTCGACTTGGTGAACGTCACGCTCAGCATCGACACCATCACCACCCAGTACAATCAGCGCCGCCGCACAAATCACTGCCGCACCACGCCACCCCCGAGTTCGCCACGGCAAAGTCGGCATCACCGGGTATCGTTACCGGTCGTTGGCCTGCGATGCCATCCAAAGACAGGCGTTCGCAAGTCACCAACGTTGCCTATCATGATCTGATGGATTCCTCGCGTGCGTCAAATGTCGGCTGATGCCCCAATCGTTGTTGCGCAACTTGGCGGGTGACGCCGAGTCGTGTGCCGATCTCGGTCCAGGAGTATCCGGCGGCCGTTGACGGCTTGTTGAATAGCCTCGTTGACGTCATCAGCCAGGTCGATCAGGTGACTTAACGACTCGACATCTCCGGTCGCCACGCGACGACCGTAAGCGCGCAGAATGCGGCGGGCGAATGCGGCGTACTCGGGGTTCTCGGTGACGGGGTTTCGGCGTTTTGGTGTCAAGGCGTCATTGACAGTGTTTCCGGCGGACTCAGGGCGGGCTTGTCCATGGGCGGGTTGTCCGGAGCTGGCGGTCATGGTGTCTCCTGGCCTCGTGGCGTCCCATCTGGTGAGTTTCACCTGACAGGCGCCGATCACCGCCTGGAGCGTGAGCTGTCAAGGGTATGGTTCCGAAGGGACTTCAACGATGCCTTGGCCGTGAGCAACCCCGGGCCAACGCTCACATTGCTGCCGATACAGGAGTGACGCGGCCAAAGGATCTTGGAACCCTTGACGGGTCGCGTGGAAGGCTGATACTTCCGCGCCGGTGAAGGCCACCCCCGTGCCCCGGAGCTCCGTACGCGCACCGTGTCATCGCGGGCCTTGCCGATCACAAGATGGCACGGACTAGACGCACGCCGGACAAGCCGTTGTAGTTCCTGTGGCGCAGCACTTGCCGGGCCGACGCGCGGCTGGCCGGGCCGAAGGCAGAGGCCGGGCGCTGGCGTCGGCCTGCGGCGCGCTTGCGCGCCGCCTTGACCCAGATACCGGCGAGTTCCTGACCGACTGGGATGACGCACTCGACAACATCGGCACCGACGACGAACCCCTGCACATCGCCCGATTCGGACCGCGGTTCGACGCGCAAGGCGTCCTGGCCGGATCACGCGGCGCCAACCGCTGCATCGGCTACCTCACCAAATACCTGACCTAGCACGTCGCCGACTGCCACCAGGCAGGCACCGACGCTCAGCGAAGCCATGTCGCCCGCCTGATCGACGCGCTGCGATACGAACCGTGCTCGCCGAGCTGCGCGAACTGGCTCCGATATGGCGTGCAGCCCAAGAACCCCCGCCAGGGCATGCGGCCAGGAAGATGCAAGGGCAAAGCCCATCGCCGCGAATACCTCGCCTACGCCGGCCGCCGCGTCCTGGTCTCCCGCAAGTGGTCAGGCAAGACCCTCGCCGACCGCAAAGCCTGGCTGCTGACCACCCTCGGTCTTTCGGCAACCGACACCGCCCTCTACGTCCTGGGAACCCGTCCTACCCGGCGACCACGACCATATGCCCAGCCACGGCGCATCCTGCACGTCGTCGCCGACCGCATCACCTAGCAGCAAGCACTCGCCGAAGCCAGACGCCGAGCAGCAGGAAACAGCCCGCCCGATCTTTCAGCAACCGGGAGGGGGCCGCATGACAGCGCCCGAACGCCTGCTCACGGTGTCAGAGGCGGCGGACATTCTGAGCACCAGTGAACGTTTCCCCCGGCGCCTGATCGAAGAGCGCCGCATCCGCTTCGTCCGGGTCGGTCGACACGTCCGCATCCCGGAATCCGCACTCCGCGAGTACATCGCGGCCGGGCTCGTCGAGCCCATCACCACCAGAAACAGAAAGAGAAGGAGCGCCGCATAATGACCAAGCGACGATTCGGCAGAGTACGCAAACTGCCATCCGGCCGATACCAGGCCCGCTATCCCGGCCCGGATGGCCTTGATCATCCGGCACCGGAAACCTTCGCCACCAAGACCGATGCCGAAGTCTGGCTCGTCAAGACCGAAGCTGACATCCTCAACGACGACTGGCTCAATCCCGAGGACGGCAAAGTCCTGTTCGGCGACTACGCCCGCGACTGGATCGACGAACGCCCGGACCTGCGGCCCAAGACAGTCGAGCTATACAACTACCTGCTGCGCCGCCACCTCTTCCCCGACCTTCGAGACCAAGCCACTAGCCGGGATCAAAGAACCGCAAGTCCGCCGCTGGCGCAAGAAACTCCTCGACGGCGGCGTAAGCGCGGTCACAACCGCGAAGGCCTACCGTCTGCTCAAAGCCATCCTCGCTACCGCTGTCGACGACAACGCCATCAAACGGAACCCGTGCCGCATCAAAGGCGCCGGGCAAGAACAATCACCGGAACGCCCGGTGCTCACCATCGCCCAGGTCTACGCGGTCGCTAACGCTGTCGGCCAGCGCAACCAAGCTCTCGTCCTGCTCGCGATGTTCAGCAGCCTGCGGTGGGGCGAGATGGCAGGCCTGCGCCGATGCGACATTGACCTGGACGCACGCACCGTACGCATCGTCCGCCAGCTCACCGAGATAACCGGCCGCGGAATCGAGTTCGGCCCGCCGAAATCCAAAGCTGGAACGCGCACCGTACCTATCCCGGCACTGATCATCCCCGTCATCAGATGGCACCTGGCCTGCTTCGCCCAAGACGGCGATGAAGGCCTGGTCTTCACCAGCCCGCGCGGCCTGCCATTAAGGCACAGCCAGTTCCGCCAGCGCGTATGGATTCCCGCGCTTACCGCCTGCGGGCTAACCGGAATCCACTTCCACGACCTCAGACATACCGGAAACACTCTCGCCGCCAACGCAGGTGCCAGCCTCCGCGAGCTGATGGACCGCATGGGCCACGACAGCGAACGCGCTGCCCTGATCTACCTCCACGGCAGCGACGCCCGCCAGCAAGCCATCGCCGACAGCCTCGACAAGCTCGCCCGCCGCGAACTCAAGCGAAGCAAGACCGGGCAAGCCGACAAAACAACCCCGAACCGATCGGGCACGCAACGGGCACGCCAGCGCCCGGAAGCCTCATGAGACTGAGAATTAAGCGAGCTAGCACCCGATCTACCTGCAAGAACACAGAGCGCCCCGACCGCGACTCGAACGCGGGACCTACTGCTTAGGAGGCAGTCGCTCTATCCACTGAGCTATTGGGGCGTGCTGAGGGGCGCTGCCCTAGCCAGCTAAGACTACAGCGTTGGCGCGGCTCAACCGCAGCCGATAACCGGGCCGACGATCAGCGTTGTGGATCGCTGGTTAACTAACGGCGGACCTCGTGCCTGTCGTCCCGGAGAAGGGCCTGTGACATCAGTGTCGTGCCACCGATGGGTGGTTTCGCTGGGGCGGGTCAGGCCTGGCGGCGGGCCAGGCCGGTTTAGGTGGTTTACCCGAATCGTGAAAACAGCCCGTACACAGCGGCACCGAACGGTAACTCCCCACGACGCAAGAGCCACGCACATGGCCCGCCACCGCTGCGCCTGACCGGGCGCCGATTGAACAAACCTGCTCATAATGCCCGCTTGAGGCGCATCAATGGCCCACCGATGCTGACGCCTCGGGGCACGCAACAGCAACGATGTCCCACCGATGCTGCGGAAACAGCATCCATGTGCCATCGATGTCGTTCGACCAGCCCGCCGAACCGCAACGATGGCCCATGGATGCGGTTCTGGCGCATATTTCGTGACGGTAACGACACGAGGTGCGGCAGTCCTGGTGGATGCGTGCTGCGCGGCAGCGGCCGGTTGCGCCGGCAGGGAGAGTTGTCAGGCCCGGCAGAACCTGCGGGCCTTAACATCAGCCCCATCTGTAAGCGCCCGCCGGGAACGGGAACCGGAACCGAACCGGAATCACACCGCAGGCAAAGCCCGCGACCCGCAGCCGACCATCACGCCGGCCGTGTTCAGGGCACCACCTCAGCGACGGGGGCGGGCCGCGCCGGCTGCCCACGGCAAACTACGACAACTACGGCCGCGCCGGCTGCCCACGGCAACTACGGCAGGGTGATCGGCAGGTTCAGGCCGTCTAGCGCTGACGCGCAGGCGCAGTCCTCGCGGCCGGCGGGCAGGTTCTGGATCACGTCGAGTACAAGGCCGCGCATCCTGGTCAGGTTCTCGGCGAATACCCGCATGACTTCCTCATGGGTGACGCCTGCGCCCTGGTCTACCCCGGCGTCGGTGTCCGTTACCAGGCAGAGCGGCGTATAGCACAGGGCGAGTTCCCTGGCCAGCACGGCTTCAGGGTGCCCGGTCATGCCGACGATGGTCCAGCCCTGCGCGGCGTACCAGCGGGACTCGGCCCTGGTCGAGAACCTGGGGCCCTCGATGATCACCAGCGTGCCTTCTGGCACCAGAGCCCAGCCGCCGGAGCGAGCGGCCGACACCGCGACCGAGCGCCCGGCCGGGCAGTAGGGATCGGCGAACTGCACGTGCACGGCGCCGCCCTCGGCGTAATACGTCTGCGCGCGCCCGCTGGTACGGTCCACGATCTGGTCGGGAATCACCAGCGTCCCCGGACCGTACTCCGCCGTGAGCGATCCGACCGCACTCGGCGCGAGCACCTGGCGTACGCCGACGGAGCGCAGGGCCCAGAGGTTAGCCAGGTAGGGGATCTTGTGCGGCGGGAACCTGTGGTCACGGCCGTGCCTGGGCAGGAAGGCGACCGTGCGCCCGGCAACGGTCCCGATCGTCAGCGGGTCGCTCGGCGGACCGTAGGGGGTGTCGACGGTGACCTCGGTCGCGTCGTCGAGGAACTCGTAGAACCCGGAACCGCCGATAACGCCGATGCTTGCCGCCGGACCCTCCACACGGGTCAGGCTACCTTGGAGCCCGATCCGGTGGAACCGGTACTAACCGAGCCAGACTTACCAGTCTTCGCCGACCCGTTGCTCTCTGACGACGACGAACCCGAGCTTCCCTTGTCCGAGGCCCGGCTTAGCGGGCGTCTCAGACTTCACGGCGGATTCGGACTTGGCACCATCGGACGACGACGCCGCCGAAGACTCACCCGATGATCCTTCAGACCCCTTGGCTGCGGAACCAGCCGCCACCTTGCCGTTCCTGCTGTCGGTACGGTAGAAGCCCGAGCCCTTGAACACGATGCCTACCGGCGAAAACACCTTGCGCAGCTTCCCGCTGCAAGCCGGGCACGTGGTCAGCGGGTCGTCGCTGAATCGCTGCACAACCTCAAGCCGGTCCCCGCACTCGGTGCAGGCGTACTCATACGTCGGCACGTGTCCTCCAAGTCCCTGTGCTGCAAACTACAAGCCTTAGCACTCGCAACCGTCAACTGCTAAATGGTACCAACCGCTAAACGAGCCTGGTGATTCCTTGTCCCGGTTGCGCTACGGCCCGCACCCGCTGGTCATGCGGCCCGGCAGGCACCTCGTCGAGCAACTCAGCCTCGTAAAGCAGCGCCACCGTCGGCACCGCCGGCCCCACCCTCGCCAGGGCCCGGTCGTAGCTGCCGCCGCCGCGCCCGAGCCGCAGGCCGTCCCGCCCGACCGCGAGCGCGGGGACGATGACGAAGTCGGCGCTCGTGATCGCGGTCACGCCCCGGCCCGGCTCGGCCGGCTGAAGCAGCCCGCGCGGCCCTGGAACGAGTGACTGGGGGCCTTCGTAAGAAGCCCAGTCCAAATCATTGTCTTGGCGCAGCAAAGGGAGCAGCACGTAACTGCCACGCTTCCACAGCCCGTACACCAGCGCAGCGGTCTGGGGCTCGGCACCGATCGACATGTATGCTGCTATAGTGCCCGCCATCCCAACCTCGGGCAAAGCGAGCAGAAGGTCCCGCAGCGCTGACCCGGCACTCTTTCTGTCGGTGTCCGATAGCCTCGATCGCGCGGTCAGCATTTCCTTACGCAGCAGCGTTTTGCGCGCAGCGAGGCTGGGTTCAGGTATATACCGGCTGCGTTGGGTAGCCGCAATGTCAGACGCGGCCTGCTCATGATCCGCCATGCCGTGCACGAGGTCCTCCGGCACTCTAGTTAGGGTTCTTAGCATGGCTCACTCAGGCGAGGTCACCAAAGCGGTAGTCCCTGTCGCCGGTCTCGGCACCAGGTTCCTGCCGGCCACGAAGGTAACCCCCAAGGTCATGATGCCGGTCGTGGACAAGCCGGCTATCCAGTACGTGGTCGAGGAAGCGGTAAACGCCGGCCTGTCCGACGTGCTGCTCGTCACGGGGGAAAGCCAGCAGTCCATCTCTGATCACTTCGAGCGCGCGCATGATCTCGAGGCCAGGCTGACCGCACGTGGTAACCAGAAGGCCCTCGCCGAGGTGCGCGCGCCAAGCGAACTGGCCAAGGTCAGCTACGTCCGCCAGGATTCGCCCCGAGGCCTGGGTCACGCGGTTCTCTGCGCGGCCGAGCACGTAGGCAACGAGCCTTTCGCTGTCCTGCTCGGGGATGACCTGATCGACATGAAGGACGATCTGCTCGCGCGGATGATCGCCGCGCGGCGACTGTACGGCGGGAGCATCGTCGCGCTCATGGAGGTACCCGCTGACCAGATCTCTTCCTACGGCTGCGCGGCGTTCAAGCCGACCGATGACCCCGAGATCGTCGCAGTAACCGACCTGATCGAGAAGCCGCACGTCAGCGAGGCACCGTCCAATTGGATCGTGATCGGCCGCTACGTGTGCGATCCCAGCGTTTTCGGGGTGCTGCGCGAGACTCCGGCGGGCCGGGGCGGCGAGATCCAGCTCACCGACGCGCTGCGGACGCTGGCCCTCGCCGACAGGGACAGCGACATCGACGGCGGCGGAGTGCACGGCCTGCTGTTCCGCGGCCGCCGCTACGATACGGGTAACAAACAGGATTTCCTGCGAACCACGGTCGAGTTCGCCTGCGCCCGGCCCGACCTGGCCCCTGACTTCATCCCCTGGCTGCGCGACTATCTGGAGAATCTGCCGCAGACATGAGCTCACCGCAGTCCGTTGACAGCTACAGGGACGAGATCCTCGCCTCGCTGACGCCGCTTGAGCCCGAAGAGATACCGCTCTCCGAAGCGGATGGCACGGTACTCGCCGAAGACGTCAGGGCCGAATGGCCGCTGCCCGGCTTCGACAACTCGGCCATGGACGGCTACGCCGTGATCGCCGCCGACGTAGCCGGCGCCAGTGCCGATCACCCCGTCACGCTGCCCGTGGACGCGGAGGCGGCGGCGGGTGACACCACTAACCGCACGGTAAGTCCCGGCCGGGTCATCAAGATCATGACCGGGGCGCTGCTCCCGGCCGGCGCCGATGCGGTGATCCCGGTCGAGTGGACCGATGGCGGCTCGGAACGCGTAAGCATCAGGCAGTCGGCGGACAAGGACCACGCGGTCAGGCGCGCGGGCGACGACGCCAGGCCGGGCGACCTGCTGCTGCCAGCCGGCACCCGGCTCGGGCCGGCCCAGATCGGCGTGCTCGCCGCGGCCGGGCACGGCGCCATCGTCGCCCGCCGCCGCCCGAGGGTAGCGGTCATCTCGACCGGCAACGAGCTGGCCGAGCCGGGCACGCCGCTCGTGCCTGGCCTGATCTGGGACTCCAATAGCTACATGCTGGCCGCCGCGGCCCGCCGGGCTGGCTGTGAGGTCACCAGGCATACCGTGGTCCGCGACAACCCGACCGCCGTCCTCGCCGCGATCGAGCTAGCCGCGGCTACGGTCGATGTCCTGGTGACCAGCGGCGGCGTCAGCATGGGCGGCGAGCACGACTCCGTCAAGGCGGCCCTTTCCGTTCTCGGCTCGGTTCGCTTCCGCAAGATCGCCATGCAGCCGGGCATGCCGCAGGGCTTCGGGCTGCTCGGCTCCCCGCCAAGTACTCCGATCTTCACCCTGCCGGGAAACCCGGTCTCCGCGCTGGTCTCGTTCCGCGTCTTCGTCGAGCCCTCGGTTCAGGTTTTGCAAAGTCTTCCCGTTCCGCCAATAAGCACCGGCCGCCACCGGCTAGCGGCGCCGGTCACTTCACCACCGGGTCGCCGGTCCTTCCTGCGCGGCATACTTGACCAGAAAGCAGGCACCGTCTCCCCGCTCACCGGCCAGAACTCCCACCAGATCGCGTCCCTGGCGCGAGCCAACGTCCTCATCATCGTCCCCGAGCCCGACACCGCACTCCCCGCAGGAACCGAAGTCGACACCGTGGACCTCCCGTGAGCGGCGAAGCGCAGGTGACCGGGCTGACGCATATTGACCCGGCTGGGCAGGCCCGGATGGTCGATGTCAGCGCCAAGGACATCACCGCGCGGAGCGCGACGGCGTCCGGACGGGTGTTGCTCTCCGCCGAGGCGGTCGCCGCGCTCAGGGACCGGACCGTGCCGAAGGGCGACGCGCTCGCCGTGGCCAGGATCGCGGCGATCCAGGGTGCGAAGCGCACTCCTGACCTGATCCCGCTCTGCCATCCGATCGGCCTGCACGGAGTTAATGTCGACCTCACGGTCGAGGAGTCCGGCGTCCTGATCGAGGTGCGGGTGGTGACTGCTGATAGAACCGGGGTTGAAATGGAAGCACTGACCGCGGTCACTGTCGGCTCACTCGCCCTCATCGACATGGTCAAGGCCATCGACCCGGCCGCCACGATCACCGACGTCATGGTGCTGACCAAGACGGGCGGCAAGACCGGGCCCTGGGAGCGGCCGTGACGCGCGCGCTCGCGATCACCGTGTCCAACCGGGCCTGCGCCGGGATCTACCCCGACAAGTCAGGCCCTGTGCTCGCCGAACTGCTGCGGGCGGCCGGATGCGACACGGACGGGCCCCAGGTGATCCCGGACGGCGCGCCCGTCGAGGAGGCGCTGCGCAAGGCGATAGCCGCAGGTTACGACGTGGTCGTGACAACCGGGGGCACCGGCCTGACCCCGATGGACCTGACGCCGGAAATGACCTTGAAAGTCATCGACCGCCAGGTTCCCGGCATTCCCGAGGCGATCAGGGCCGCCGGCGTCAGCGCCGGCGTGCCGAGCGCGATGCTGTCGAGAGGGATCGCCGGGCTGGCCGGGGCGACGCTGATCATCAACCTGCCTGGCTCGGCCGGCGGCGTCAGGGACGGCATGAACGTAGTACGCATGATTCTCGCCCACGCGGTAGATCAAGCCCGTGGCGGTGACCACCCGAGGAGTCCAGGCCAGCAAAGCTGACCAGTTAGGCAGGTCCAGATGGCGCACGTGCGCACGAAAGCGCGATGATAGTGCGATGGCATATGCACGAGGCTGGCCGATAACACTCACTGAGTCGAGCCTGCTCAGATCTCCGGTCGTGCTGCGTCCCCTGCAGACGAGGGACGCGGCCAGATGGCGGGAGACTCGCGTGCGCAATGCCGACTGGCTGCGGCCGTGGGAGCCTACCAACCCGGAGACGCCCCTGTACCAGTCAAGCCTCGGCCCGTACATCACGATGGTTCGCACGATGCGGAAGGAAGCAAGGCACGGGGCCACGCTGCCGTGGGCGATGCTGTACAACGGCAAATTCGCCGGGCAGATGACCGTCGGAAATATCATCTGGGGCTCGGCGAGAACGGCGTCCGTAGGCTACTGGATCGACAGCGAGTTCGCCGGGCTCGGCATCACCCCCACCGCCCTGGCCATGGCGCTCGACCACTGCTTCAACCTCGTCGGCCTGCACAGGATCGAGGCCACGATCCGCCCGGAGAACCGGGCCAGCCGCCGCGTCGTCGAGAAACTCGGCTTCCACGAGGAAGGCGTGCGGCGCCGCTGCCTGCACGTCGACGGAGCCTGGCGGGACCACGTCTGCTACGCCATCACCGCCGAGGACGCGGGCACCAGCCTGATGACCCGCTGGCGCAACACCGTCAGAGCCTCCCGCCAGCACATCAGCTGAGCCACTTGGTCATAAATACGCCACGGTATCGTCTCGTTTTGCTCAGCGCGACAACCGATCTCGCGACACACCGGTCGGCCTACTCGTGAAATGGCTCCAGGGCGTTTACCTTGCGTGACGTGACCGGGCGCAGTTTCGCCTCCGGCTGGCATCGGCTTCGGGGGCACGAGCCAGCCATTTTCGCGCATGAGAACGGGGGTCTCGTGTGAGCGATTCGATTCTGTATCTCGCCATTGTCGCCATCTGGGCCGGATTCCTGATCCCGGCGTGGCTCCGCCGCCCGCAAGCGGGCCGGGCCGACCAGTGGCCTGAACTGGCAGCCGACTTCGAGACCGCGAACGACCTGACAACCGACACGGACGGGCACGCCGAGATACCTGAACCGATTTCGGAGTACCGTGACGACGTGCAGCCGCACAACTACGATCAGGCCGACTCACTCGAGCAGCCGGCCGAGCCGCAGGCGCGCCCAGCGCCGAGGCCGTCGCAGAGCCGCGAGCAGATGATGCGCGCCCGGCGCCGGATGTTCACCATCTTGGCCGGGCTCACGTTGCTGACGTTCCTGTTCGTACTGAGCGGACTGGTCCAGTGGTGGATCTGCGTACCGCCCTTCGCCATGCTTATCCTGTACGTGATGCTCCTGCGGGAGATAGCGACCGCCGAAGCCGAACTGGCCCGCAAGCGCCACGCCTGGGAAGTCGGCCAGGCCGCCGCCCGGTCCGCCCACGCCAAGGCCGTCGCCTGGCAGCGTTCGCACCAGGTCTGGGAAGAAGCCGAAGCCGCCGAGCCAACCGCCGAGATCATCGACATCTCGGCCCGCGTCGGGGACCAGCTCTACGACCAGTACGCCGACGCTGCCGTCCGGGCGGTCGGGGACTGAGTCACCCAACTGTTTGGTCAGCGGGTCTCCACCACTTCTCTGGAGCGCTGTTAAGGTTGGCGCTGCGAAGCGCCAACCGCACCCGATCAGAACGCGATCAATGGAGGTAGAGCAATGACTAGGCGCATACGCCGCGCGCCCGACGGCGCTAGCAGGAAGCAGCGCGCAGGCTAGCTTGTCACCGATGTCACTGCCGACTTGGGCGCACGGCTCCATCAGCGGAGCGGGACCGCACAACGGCGTGCGGTTGATACTGGTCGCCTGGCCCAAGCAATCTGCTCTGGGCAAAGTCCGTGTCGGTCAGACGGTGCAGACGCGTGTAATAGGCAAAGCCACATCGTCGAGCACGGGAACCTACAGCATCCAGCCGACCGTCCGGTTGAAGAACGGGCTGGTCAACCTTGAAATCATCGGGCGCAGCAGCAAAGCGGTCGGCACGTTCAGTTTCGGCGCGATAATTCACGGGAAGGCTTTGACCCCGGCGGTGGCGGGCGGCAAAGGTAACACCGGACCGGTGGCGGCCAACATTCACATGATGGCGCTCCCGAAGTCCGCTGGGCCAGCCGTACCGCACCCTGGGAATCCGTGCGTCGGCATGAGAAAGGTACGGCAACTCGGAAAGAAGTTCGTGAATATTGGCGGCCTGTACTCGATAGGGATGCCTCGCGCCCGGATAGCGATGACCTACTCAGAGAGCGCCACCACCACAGTAGGTTTCGATGCCGAGGTGCCCCTCACCAACGGGTCGTTCAGCGCAGCGGGCTCGTTCACCGTGACCAAGACTGGCGCGGAAACCTTCCCGACCCAGCCCGGCGCCGAGGAAAATATGCAGACCGCGTACACCTTCGGCGAATACTTTACCTGTGGCATGGACCTGGTGTTGCCTGAGGTATGGGTCACAGGTCAGCACACGGTGACCGTCCTTGCGCCGGGGGCCACCAAATGCAGCGTTCATTTCCAGGCGGGCGGGACTTTCAGTACGACCAACGAGAGGGCGGGCACATTCATGGCAGGCGTTGACTTGATGAAGGAGATCGGCGTCAACTTGACGGCTCAGAGCGGATACGACAAGAGCGTGGGCATAACGTGGACGTTTCCTCATGGCGGCGGGTTCCTCTGCGGCACCAACAACTTCCCCAGCAAAGCGGCATGGAACGTCATGGACGTTTCGTCGTCCGGTAACCCCCCGCCGGATGAGAGAGGTCACCCTGAGGTAAAGGGACAGAGATCATCCAGGTGAACCGCGTGATTACGGGAGGGCTGGCCTGCGGGCTGGCCCTCCTGCTGACGGCCTCGTGCGGTAGCAGCGGTCTTGACACTGACGGGCCGTTCGGCGGCAGCGGCCCCAACACGGGTCGGATCTGTTCTCCCGCTCGGCCCGGCGGGGTCGCCTACGACGGTTTTGAAAATTTTCCGAATAGAGGCGGACCCGCCACAATAACCAAAGTTCGGCTAGCGCACGCCCGGCATCTGCGCCTGGTAGCCGCCTGGGTCATACTGACACCCAGCCCCGGCGTCGGCGTGGGCGTAGGCGGCGGGTACCCGACCGCGTCGAGCGTGGCTCGCTACGCGCCCGGTCTTCGGTGGAGCACGCGGCAAGCGATCCCAGGCGCGGTCGTCCGGCACACTCACGGACAGCAATCGATCAACCTGGTGATCGTCGCCAAGACGTCCGGAAAAGCGGGCACGTCCACGGCAGTCGACCTGTACTACGAATCCGCTGGAAGGCGCTACCTGCTGCATTACCCGTACGGCTTCGATGTCAAGGTCGCCCGCAGCTGCTGACGAGGTGCAGTGCACCAGCAGTGTGCGGAAACCGCGCTGCACCTCGCAAGTCCACTGAGATAGTCAGGATTAGTTCTAGTCGAGCCCGCGAATGTGACCGGCCAGGCAGACGGTCCCGGCCCTCAGCTGGTCCCGGCCCTCAACTGGTCCGCTGGTCCCGGCATTTCGGGCATTTAACGCAACTGGCCGGGCGAGGCCGCGACGATGGCCCACGGTTGCTGTTCGCGGCCGTCCGGCAACCACAACGATGGCCCCACGTTGCTGTTAGTACAGCATCGATGTCCCATGGGTGAGGCTCTTCTGGGTGGAGTTGGTCAGGCGGCGAGGTCGAGGGTGCCGGGGTTCTGGTATTTGCTGAGGTGGTTGCGGTGTTTTTCTTGCTGGAGGTGGTAGGCCCAGTAGGTTCTGGCGTCGCCGCTGGCGTCGATGGCGCGGTGCCACAGGACGGCCTGGGCGCCGTCTGTGGTCCAGCGGGCGCCGGTGATGCCCATGCGGTCCTGGACGACGTGGCGGCAGGCGCCTTCGATGACGCCGGTGGCGACGGGCCACCCGGCGGCGAGGGCGCGGGGGTAGTCCAGGTAAGGGATTTTGGCGCGGAGGTAGCCGGTGGTCCTGGCGATGTTCTTCGCGTGCTCGGGGCTGCGGGGCGGGTTCGCGGCGGCGAGGGCGGCGATCCGGTCGGCGACCTGGCCGGCGTGGCCGCGCAGGATGTCCAGGACCTGGGCGGCGGCCCATTCCTCGATGGCGGGGTCGCGGGCCGGGAAAAGCGCCCAGCCGGCTTTCCAGATGTACTCGGCGACGTGGATCACGTCGATGAGGAGGGTGACGGTGACGCCGCGGCGGGCGGCTTCTTTCCTGATCAGGGCGATCTGGTGGTTGTCGCCGTCGACCAGGACGATCCGCTCTCTTTCGCGGGCGGGGTCGCGGCGCCCGGCCTCGCCGGACAGCCATTTCACCGATTCGGACCGGTCCGCGGCGATGTCGGCCCGGTAGCGGCGGTTCACCGCTTCGGGGGCCGGCTTCTTCCCCTTCTTCTTTTTCTTTGCTCCTGCCGGGGCGGCAGGCCGTCCCGGCGCCGCAGTGGCTGGCCATGACTTCCTCAGGGGTGCGGGGCACGGGGATGACGTCGAACGCGCACGAGACCTGCGCGATCCGCTTGGTGCCTTTCTTCTCCCCGGCCACGGCCCGTTTCTGGTACGTCTGCACCTTCTTGCCGGGCGCCTTGGTCCGCTTGCGCCGTGATCCGGGCCGCATGCTCACGCCCTTGCCGTCCGCCGACAGCGCCAGCGGCAGCACCGCCTCCCCGCCCGGCCCGCCCGGCACCGGCCCGCCCGCAGGCAGCGCCAGCGGCACCGCCTCCCCGCCCGGCCCGCCCGGCACCGGCCCGCCCGCAGGCAGCGCCAGCGGCACCGCCTCCCCGCCCGGCCCGCCCGGCACCGGCCCGCCCGCAGGCAGCGCCAGCGGCAGCGGCACCGGCTCCCCGTCTCGCCCGGCATCGCAGAAAGCCTCCGCGTCGGCCGAGGCCGCCCGCATGACCTGCTGCAGCTGCCGCTTGCCCACCGTGACCCCCGTCACCGCCGCCAGCATCCCCCGCGCCTTCTCATACGACACCTCCCGGCAGAACATCACCACCAGCTCCGCCAGCTCATGCGAATACGACGACGCCGGCAAGTTCAGCACCCCGTCCAGCGGGAACAGCATCGGAACCCCCGCCACCGCCGCCCGGTACCCCATCCGCCGCACCACCAGCCGCCCCACCCGCGTCACCACCTTCCGCCGCCGGCCCCGCTCCACCCGAGGCCGCCGCACCCCGTCCGCGCCCGTCACCCCCTCCACCCGCACCTCGTTCTCCGCCATCCAGTCCAGCCCCAGCTGCGCCACCTTCCGCTCCACCTCCCGCATCCCCTCCACCACCCCCGTCACCAGCTCATCCAGCGCCTGAACCCGGCACGCACCCTGCGCCACCCGCGCCACCGCCACCACCAGCGGCCCCAGACCCGGCGCCACCGCCTCCCCGCACGCCCCCAGCGCCTCCAGCAGCACCCCGCCCGCACCCGGCAGCACCGCCACCGCACCCGCCGCCTCCGGCAGCACCGCCGCCGGACCCGCACCCGCCCTAGCCGCCACCGCTTCCAGCCCGTACTCTTCCACCGAGGCTTCCCTTCCCATGGTTCCGGATTCGCACTTCAGGACCATAAGGAACGGAAGCCTCACCCGCACCACACCACGCCGCAGCCACACCACCCCCAAACTCCACCCAAAAGAGCCTCACCCATGTCCCATAGATGCTGTACCCGCAGTTCAGCGCAACGACAACGATGGGACAGCGATGCTGTGACCAGCCGCGCGGAACCGCCCTACTTCAAAAGAAAGCCGCCCCATCGGCCATCGTTCCGGGTCGGCTTGGCGGTATAGGCGTTATGTCTGCGCCGACGCCGACGTCGTGGCGGGGATACGCGACCTGAACCCCATGATCGAAACGAGCTCGAAGTACTTGGCTTAGGGTGCACAGTGCTGGTAACGGATCTGGTCGTCTGTCGACGTCCGGGCTGTGCCTTGAGCTGACTGACCTGAGCTAGGGATAGCAGTGAGCGGAGCATCGCCGAAGTTTGCTACGCTGGCACCCGGTCTTGGGGCTGTAGCGCAGTCCGGTAGCGCACCTCGTTCGCATCGAGGGGGTCAGGGGTTCGAATCCCCTCAGCTCCACTCAAAACCGCAGGTCGGGGGCTTGATCATCTTCTTCTGATGGCCCTTGAAGATCATTTGTCACTCAGATGTCACCGGGATCGGGCGCCAGCCGATGACATCTAGCGTCAGCAGACGGATTTTGGGGCACCAGCCTGGCGGGCACTGCGGGATTGGGACCGCAGCGGGTCGCCGTGCTGACCAGGTGGCGTGAGACGTCGGCGTCCCTGCTGTACGACGAGACCGTGGCCACCAAATGGGGGCTGTTCCAGGCACGTGCTCAAATCCGCGGCAGGCCCCGCCCGCAGAACGACACCTGGATCGCGGCCTGCTGACTCACCGACAACCTCCAGTTCGCAACGCTCAAGACCAAGGTTCCCCGATTTCGCCGAGCACGACGGCCTGACCCTGATCTAACCGACCTTGTCAAGCACCATGGCCGGACCGCTGTGTGGGCGAGGTCGCTGCGGGTTGGTCAAGGCGTGCGTGAGTAGGCAGGAAGAGATCGTCCCGTCGACAAGTTCTGCCATCCGACTGCGCCAACAAAGTTCGTCCTGATGGGCCAAGGCCTACAGAATGACACCAAGGCTAGACCAACCGTTATGATCCTATTAGCCAACCGCCCGCCAAAGCCGCCCACACACAGCGAACTTGATCCTGGTAACGGCGGTTCCTGCGATGCGCGTTCGGCTGCGTTCAGTATTGAACCCGACGGCCACGCACGAACTCGGGGCGCATACGAGCCCGCTAGGGAGGAGCAAGGTCTTACCTGAATCAGGAACGAGTTATGAAAGAACGAATGAGCATAATGACAGGAACTGACAGAAAGACAGATCCCGCTGTAACGCAGACAGCAGAGCTGCCTACGCCGGCTACGCCGAGCGCGAAGAACACTATGCTCGCGAAGGTCATAGCTGCCGTCAGTTTGATCGCGAACGAGAGACCACGCTCACTCGATGCGATCTCGGCATTAGCATAATTTATCTCGTTCTGAATCGGACCGGAAACCGCAGTCTCAGCCATTGCGAGAATCCTCAGTGCCGAACCAGGTACGACCCTATCGTACGATTCAAGGTCCTCGGGAGTAGGTAGCGGCCCTGACCAGACGAAGCCAGTAACCTCGTCTCGTAGAGTTACGGCCTCGGAGAGTTGGTGTCCTTGCGCGTAGTCCGTAGCGCCTCCTTCAGCGCTACTCCTACGCGCAACCAGGCCCGCATGACCACCTCGTTCGGATTGGACAACCTCGTCCGCTGTTCCTCCCGCAGCCTCCGCAGTCTCGGCGATGGGTCCAGGGTCAGGTATTCGAAGCCCTTCCGCAGTTGACCCCTCGCTGTCGGTATCTTGTCCGGATGTGTCCGGTTTTGGAGCATCGCCATGACTCAACGCTACCTCCCGGTCCGCAAAGCGAGACCCCAGGATGACATGAGTTAGCTGGTTAGGGCACCGAATCATGCGGCTTCCCAAGAGCGCGATTGTTGGTGGTCACGGGGAATTCCAGGTAGGCGGACACCAAGCCCGCGATTACCCGCAGTGACGAAGGGAACCGCCGACGACCGCGAGTTCCGGGATCGTCCCGTCCGGAAATCTCAGCTGGCGCCTTCAGAACCCGAGGTCATCCGGAGGCAAGCCGACCCCGAGCGCAGGGCCGCCTGCGGCCCGAGCACTGGAAGCGGCGCGGCAGCATAACTCCGCAGGACAGGCGGCCGGTCACATTCAGCTATCGAGCTGGCTGCAGAACTCGACTCGGACTGGCCACCGACAGGGAAGGCATGTCCGCGTACCTGGATTTTCTGGTGGCCGCTATCACGCGATCTTGCCCGAGTGTGAGCCTGAGCTGACCCCTCTACGTTAATCAATCTGACCTAGACTGACCTAGGCCATGCAGGACGGGCCCGCTTGATGACTTGACCAGGAAGGTGCCGATGGCTGACTTCATCCACTCTGACCTGGGCCTTCGCCAGGCAGGTGATGTGATTGAGGTCACGCTCTCGGGTAACGCAGCAAACATCCGGTTGCTGGACACCACCAACTTTGAGTCGTATCGCAATGGACGCCAACATCGATACATCGGTGGTCTCGTGCGACAGTCACCGGTGAGACTGCAGATCCCGACATCAGGGCACTGGCACGTCGCGGTCGATATGCAAGGACTCCAAGGTACAACTCGGGCATCTTTCCGTCTCATACCAGCATCGGTGGCGTCCGGGGGTTGACTGTGTGGTCATTGACTCTGGTATAGGCTGCGGCAGCAACGTGGATGCACATCGAGTTGGCATAGCGCGCATGCACCACCAATATCTGAAGCCCGTGTCCCAAACTGTGCATCGGCCAGATCAGATCCGAACGCGACTGGAACCAACCGGCTACTTCGGAACCTCCCGGCCACCGCCCATGGCACCAGCAGGCTTTGTGTTAGACGCCGGTAGCAGCAAGGCTGGCCGAACTGTTCGCCGCCGTCGACGCCTCGCTGGGAGGTCGACCGAGGATCATCCAGATGTGGTCGGCTTCGACAGTGATGTCGCGGGCCTGTCCGATTCTGGGAGCAGACTGGGAGCGGCGAGTCGCCGCCAGCCGAGGTCAGACGCGGTCGTCGGACGCCGTCCTGTGCCGGTGACCTGCGGATGCGGCGGACAGCAGCGGCCATGACGTGTGCTGCACTCTGTTCGCATCGAGGGGGTCAGGGGTTCGAATCCCCTCAGCTCCACGCATGAGGTCTTCACGTTTCAGTGAGGGCCTTGTTCACGTTTGGGCCCTGGCCTGATTGTTGCGTGCGGGTCCGACATTCCCGGTGGCTGCCAGATGGTCGTTGCGTGTGCGTTTCGTGTTTACCTGGTGACTTGCGGTGTGCTCACTGCCGGTTCCTGGCATGCTGCCGCTGCGGGTGCGGTGTCGTGAGGCGGGCGGGTGCTGCTTGGGCGGCGGTCTGGCCTGGTCTATGGCGACTGGGTGGCCGTGATGGGGGCGGTGAGCGTTTTTCGGCGGCGGCGGCGTGTTTTCGGGGGGAGCCCGGCGGCGGCGCGGCGGGCGTTTTCCTGCTGGCGGGCGTCCCATGCGGTGAGGATGCGCTGGTTTCGGGCGACGAGCAGGGCGGTGGTGAACAGGGTGAGGGGCGCCAGGCCGGCGAGGCGGCACCAGCCGCGGCTGATGTCGTTGCTCGCGGGATCCTTCGCGGTGGCGAAGCCGCGTTCGGCGCCAGTGCGCCGGCGGTAGGAGCGGCGCCAGGCGGCGGAGGGGTAGTCGTGTTTCTGGCGGGTTTTCGCGTTCACGTCCGCCGGGACCGTGATGGTCTGCTGCGCGCAGCAGGGCTGGGGGTGCTCCGGAGGATGCAGGATCTCCGGGCGGTCGCGGTCCAGGGTCATGGAGGCGGGGCGGAGCGGGCAGCGGATCTTGCCCGCGGCGGCGGGGCACTGGACGCGGTGGTAGCCGTCGTTGTCGTCGGCGGTCAGGCGGCCGAGCTTGTAGCGGGCCAGCTCGGCGGTCTTGCGGTCGTGGTCTTCGGCTTGTTCCCTGGTGGCGGTGCGGGCGAGCGGCCCGAGTTCCAGCAGCGGGCGGGGTGCCTGCGGGCAGTACAGGTTCCCGTTGGCGATGACCGCGCCGTGGCAGGTGCCCTGAGGGCCGCGGTCGTTGGGGTGGAGGTCCTGTTGCGACACGAGGTCGCACGTGGTGAGTGAGCTTGTCGAGGAGGTTCGGCGTATGCCGGAGACGTAGCTACGGGTTTGTGTTCGACCCGTCCCCACCGCGACGTGCGCGGCCGGTTCCTGATCGGCCGGGTTCGGAGCTCGCGGGAAAGCCCAAGGGCCGCCGTCCCAGCCGTGGCGGCCACAGGCGAGGGGAAGGACCGGAATAGGGCGACTGCCAGGGAACTCTCGCTGATGCCTCGTCATGCACACGTCCCGGGCTGGGCAGTTGTGCCGGGATGTCATGGACCGGCCGTTGAGAGGCGGCAGGCGGCGGCCACGGACAGGACGATGGCCAGCGGACACCGCTGTCCACGGGGTACAGAGAGCGCCCGGCCCGGTCCGGGTCTCATGCGTGCGGAACGTGGGAACCTCGCCAGGGTCCGTCGCGCAGGCGCGGGTATGCGCAGGCGGGGCGGTAGGCCGACAGTAATGGGGGCGGAAGTCCCTGGCGGGACAGGGTGACTGAGAAGCGAATGCCGGCGGCCGAAAGGCAGCGGGAAAGCGGGTGCCGCAGGGCCGGGTCTCCTCCCGGAGGGTGCTCGTATAACTGGCCGGATAGCGAGCCGTGTGCTCGTGCCCGCAAGGGTGCTGACGCAGTCAGGTGAGCCTTTGAGAGGAAGCGAGCGTATATGCCGGTGCTGACGGGCAAGTTGGACGCCTCGGTGAACGGACCTGAGGGCCTGCCCCCCTTTGATGGTGACGCCTGGGATCGTGCGGACTGGCGGTGCCATGAGGAGCAGGTACGGCGGCTGCGCGGGCGGATTTTCAAGGCGGTGCGGGAGGGTGACTGGCCGCTGGCCGGGAACTTGCAGAAGCTGATGCTGCGGAGCTGGAGTAACACGCTGGTAGCGTGCGGCAGGTGACGCAGCGTAACACGGGCCGCCGGACGGCGGGGATCGACGGGCTGGTCGCGCTGACCAGTCAGGCACGGGCCGAGGTGGCGGCGCAGGTGCACGCCACGATCGGCTCGCATCAGCCTTCCCCGGTCCGGCGGGTGTATATAGCGAAGGCCAGTGATAAGACAAAAATGCGTCCGCTCGGAATCCCAGTTATTGCGGACCGGTGTCATCAGGCACGGGTGAAAAAGGCGCTGGAGCCAGAGTGGGAGGCCCGGTTCGAGCCACGTTCCTACGGGTTCAGGCCGGGTCGCGGCTGTCACGACGCGATAGAGTCCTTGTTTAACACCTTGCGCGGGAAATCTAAGCGGGTGTGGATTCTTGATGCTGATCTGGCCGCCGCGTTCGACAAGATCAGCCACGAGCGCCTGCTGGAGATGCTCGGCGGTTTCCCCGCGAAAGCGATGATTGCCGGGTGGCTGAAGGCGGGTATCTTCGAGGCTGGGAAAGGGTTCGCGCCGACCTGGGAAGGAACTCCTCAGGGCGGGGTCATTTCGCCTTTGCTGCTGAATATCGCATTGCACGGGCTGGAGGAGGCCGCGGGCGTCCGCTACTACCTTTCCGGCATTAGTGCCGGACAGGTGAGGCGCGGCAGCCCGGTGCTCACGAGATATGCTGATGACCTGGTCGTGTGCTGTCACTCCAGGCAGCAGGCCGAGGAGGTCAAGGCGCGGCTGGCCGGGTGGCTGGAGCCGAGGGGGCTGGCGTTCAGTGAAGCCAAAACCCGGATCGTCTCCCTGTCTGAGGGATTCGATTTTCTCGGATTTAATCTCCGCCGCTATCCCAACGGCAAGCTGCTCATCAAACCGGGTGCCGTGGCCGTCAAGAGGTTCCGGGAAAGGCTTGCTAAGGAATTCCCGCGTGCTCCGCGGGTCCAACGTCGCAGCGGTGCTGGCGAAGATCGTCCCGATCGTGCGGGGCTGGGTCGCCTTCTACCGGTCGGCGGTGTCGTCCAGGGTGTTCGCTGCCCTGACCGATTACCTGTGGAAGCTCACCTGGAAGTGGGCGTGCTGGAGCCACCCGAACAAGCCGAAACGCTGGATCGCCTGCCGGTATTTCCGGAAGTTCGATAAGTTCAGGGCCGACCGGTGGGTGTTCGGCGACCAAGACACTGGCGCCTGCCTGCCGAAACCGTCCTGGACCGAGATCGTGCGGCACACCCTGGTCAAAGGCGGGGCATCACCCGATGATCCCGCCCTGGCCGGGTACTGGGCGCAACGCCGCCAGAAGGTCAGGCCCCCGCTGGACTCTTACACCGTGCGCCTGCTGTCCAGGCAGGACGGGCGGTGCAGCCTGTGCGGGGAGAACCTGCTGACCCCTGACCAGCCACCCCAGTCCCCCCAGGGCTGGGAGCAATGGTTCCTGTGGGTCACGAAGAAGGCGATCAAGGCGGACTACCTGGTCCACCACGACACGCCCGGCGCCGCGCGAAGCAAGCGGGCACACCTCGTACACGCCACCTGCCGCCGGGCTGAACACCGGCCCCGGCGGACGGGAAACACCGTGACACAGCAGCTAACCTGAACCGCCCTGGCGGCTTGCCTGGGCCGTGTGCGCGGGGACGTGCATGCACGGTCCTGAGGGGCCCTGGTGCAGCAATGCACCAGGGCTACCCGGCGATCAGCTGCGCTCCGGCCTGGCGGAGCGGGGTGGCCCAGGCGGCGGCGTCGCGGTAGGAGTAGCCGGAGTCGGCGAGGATGTCGCCGAGCGGGATCCCGCGGCCGGGCATGGCGGTCAGGACGGGGGCGAAGGCCCGGACCGGGTCGTGCCGGGGCGACGATAGCGCGGCGCGGCGGGCGAGCTCGGGGACGGCCGGGCCGTTCTCCTCGGGCATCATGATCCCCGCCGAGAGGTAGTAGCCGAAGTACAGCTCGTTCTCGCTGCGCAGCAGGTTGTTCTTGCGGTGGCCCCAGGAGGCTTCGGGATCGGCGCAGTCGCTCGTGCCGCGCGGCGGGGGCCGCGAGAAGGACTCCAGGTCCGTCCAGTCCACGGCCAGTGACTGGCTGGCGTCCTTGTATTCCTGCGGGACGGACGCCCCGAGCAGGTTGTCGCAGGCTGCCTGCAGCGCAGGCGAGGGCAGCCCGTCCGGCTCGGCCTTGCCGAGAGCGCCTGCGACCAGGCTGAAGGTGTACTCGGCCTGCCGGTAGGTCAGCGGGTGCGGGCCGCGTTTCCAGTCCGCGAGCACTCCGA
>CAWAPP010000005.1:2420000-4310256 GCA_963783935.1 uncultured Actinomycetota bacterium | reverse complement strand
GAACGAGAAAAAGGTCTTCATCAAGAGGCTGCGCGCCGACACTGACGAGGCCAACCAGTGCAGCCCTGTGGGACATCTTCCAGACCTTCCTCCACGAGCTGCTGCACGTGCGGATGGAGCCCGGCGTACTTCGATTACGCGCTCGCAGTGCCTGAGGACGCGGCATCCGACGCGCTCATTGAGGGGGGGGGCACAAGACTGACGGAGATCGGGTGGCAGCGGTTCAAGCGCCGCATTGACACCGACGCCGGGTTCTACGATAGTGCCCGCCTATCATCGAGGGCCGGGAACTCGCCGCCAAGCCGCCCCTCCACAAGCTGCCTGACCCCGCCGACGAACAGCGCTATGAGTCACACACGGAAATGTTTGACCTGATCCGACACGTGGGTGTGCAGGGCCTGCTCGCGGATTCTTCGGGGGGAACATCGGCGCAATGGTAGGCCCGCGCGAGGGCGAACGCGCCAGCATGCTGGCTCCCGGCCCCATCGCCAGGCGAACAGGCCGGCGGTGGCACCTATAGCCCGCCTGCTCCCGATGAGCCGCCTGCTCCCGATGAGCCGCCTGCTCCCGATGAGCCGCCTGCTCCGGCTGCGCTGACCGTTCCGGCTGCGCCTGCTCCGGCTGCGCTGACCGTTCCGGCTGCGCCTGCTCCGGCTGCGCTGACCGTTCCGGCTGCGCTGACCGTTCCGGCTGCGCCTGCTCCGGCTGCGCCTGCTCCGGCTGCGCCTGCTCCGGCTGCGCCTGCTCCCGCTGCGCTGACCGTTCCCGCTGCGCCTGCTCCGGCTGTGCCGACTGCTCCGGCTGAGACACCTGCTCCCACAGCGCCGGCCGTTCCTGATGCGCCGCCCGCCGGGCCTAGCGGGCCTTTCCCGATGCGCCTGACCGGAAGGTTCGCGAGGCAGGAGGTGATCGATGGTGACCTGTTCAGCCTGCCAGTCGATGTTGGCGCTATTGTCACCCAGGAACCCACCGGGCCCGGCCTGCCCAGCACCAATGTCGCGGCCGAAACCATCGGCCCCGACACTCACGCGCCTCAGATGATCTGGGTGGTGCCGCCTGACTTCCGTACCGTCTCCACGGCGGACGGTGCAAGGCAGCTAGCCGATGCGTACCGCAACGCGCTCATTATGGCTGACCGGCTCGAGCTGAAAAGTGTCGCCTTCCCGCTCCTTTCCGGGGGCAGTCACCGAGGTGGGATGTCGCCGCGCAGGCTCTGGGAAATCGCCGAGGAGACGCTGCGATCGACCCCGACCAGGGTGGAGGTCGTGTACCTGGTGCGTTTCGTGCCAGCAGGCCGCGAGGTGTCACAGCTGGAAGGGGCGAGAGAGCGTCAGCAACTCGGTATCGGGCCAGATCGTGAGAGTGCAGACGAGGAGGCGCTGAAGCGGCACCGTCAGACTTACAGCGCCGCTGTCGCCAGACTGGCGGAGCAGACCAGGGAACTGGCGCGACGTTTGCGGGAAATGGATCAGGCGGCTGCCGGAAGCTCCTAGACCGCGCTAACCGACTGATTACTGACTTCGGCCCGCTGAGCCAGTCCACGCTGTCGCAGGAGATGGTGGACAGGCTCGGCGACCAGTACGCGCGCTTGCGAGTTTTGTACATGAGTATCCGAGATCGGATCCAGACCAGGGAAAACAGGGCGGCCGCGCTGCGGTCCGGCGCACTGTCCCGAGTCCTCGTGCGGACCCCGGCCGGTCCGGTGGCTCCCGTCGGACCGGCGTCCTTGCCCGGGCAATGGCCGCCAGCGGTGGCTGTGCTTGACGCCGATCTGCTCAGCCTGCCCTTCCATGTCGGCGCGATCGTCAACCCCACAGACACCACGCTCACCCGCACGGACGGAGTCAGCGGGAGCATACTGGCCGCTGCCGGCGACGCTCTGACCGAGCAGATCGAGGAGATCCGGCTCCGTCACCTAGGCGGCCTCAGCATTAGCGCAGCAGTGGCGACCGGCGCTACAGGCCTGAACGCCGAGCACGTGATCCATGTGGTCCCGCCGGACTTCCGGGGCGCCGACCGGCAAGTCACCCAGGACCAGCTCACCGCGGCCTACCGAAGCGTCATGCGCGTGGCCCAGGGACTCGGTGTGACGAGCGTGGCGCTGCCGCTGCTTTCGTCCGATGACTACCGCGGGAACATGACGGCGGATTACCTCCTGACGGTCGCCCTGCGGGAGCTGAGACGCACGCCCACCACCGTGCGGCAGGTCTACCTGGTGCGGGCGCGGACGGCGGCCATTGGGCCATCCCGCGAGCAGCCCCCAGCCGCGCCAGCGCCATCGGCCAGGTCAGTCCCACCGACCAGGTCAGTCCCACCGACCAGGTCAGTCCCACCGACCAGGTCAGTCCCACCGACCAGGTCAGTCCCACCGACCAGGTCAGTCCCACCGACCAAGTCAGTCCCATCGACCGGGCCAGGCCCATCAACCAGGCCACCGCCGTCAGTGGAGCCAGGACCGGTAACTGCCCTGGCGAGGAGCCTGAATGAACCTGAGACGGCGCGGCTGCGGCGGGAGGCGGATCGCGCAGACCTCCAGCCGCGGCTGCTGGCGGCATACGAGGCCACGGTGGCTAGCCTGAACGTCGCCGCGATACCGATGCGGGAGGGTTGGCTGCCCGGCGATTGCCTGTATGAGGCGTTCATTGAGCTGTTCCCCGACCGGCTGGCCGCGCTTAACGTGCCGCGGAACGCTACCGCGGTGCGGCTAGACTTCGCCAGCCGGCTGAGGCAGGACTTCCTGCTCGCTGACATTGGCGGTATCGGCGCGGCCCAGTTCGCGGACTTCTTCCGCGGCGCCATCATCAGGCCGGGCATGACCGCGGAAGAAATATCCAACGTGGAGGAGGAGCGGGAGCGGCTGCTTGAGTTCGTCAGTACACCCGGTATGTGGGCAGGCGACGATGGCGACAACATCGCGGGAGCGCTCGCGCGGGCCTACGGGCTGCCGATGGTCCTGCTTGGCCAGTACCGCGCGTTTGACATCGGGCCGCCGGACGGCCCGCGGCAAGGCTACGTGTTCTACCGGCACGATCACTACACGGCGGGGAGGCCACCGGGCGCCGAGATCCGGTCGGCCGGGGAGCTTTACCAGAGGCCAGAGCAGACCGAGCAGTGGCGGTCGTGGACGGCAGAAGCGTCGCCCGGGTCGCCGGAGCATGCGGCGATCGAGCGCGACCTGGACACCTACCGGGCCGGGTTCGAGGCGCTGGAGAGCAGGTTCAGGCGACTAACAGAAGCCGCCCCTGAGGTAGCCGAATCCGAGCAGGCGGATCTCGGGCGCCAGGTCGTACTCGCCTTCGCGGAGCTGTGCGTCGAGATGGCGCGGTCACTCAGAATACAAGACCGGGCTGGAGCTCTATACGAACAGTTCCGGCAAGTGATCGAGAACCTGGAGCGCGGCCGGCTCCACCGACCCGAGTTGCACGGCGGCGAGCCTGCCCCGCTCCCGCCGGTCCAGCCGCGGACGGCCCTCCACGCGCCAGGGGCGCAGAGACGCCCGGCGCGGAGCGTTCGTTGGCACGAGTCCGTTCTCCCCAGCACCGGGACCGACGACGTCACGAGTCGGGCGCCCAGCGAGTCTCCTGGCTCGCGAGGGCGTTCCGTCGACCGGAACGGGGATCCGCTCCCCAAAGGCGGTAGCCGCCGGGACTTTGCCCCAGGGCACTCGGCGGCGGAACTGTCCGAGGCGAGCCCGGGGCAGCTGGACACCTTGGCCGATGGTCATCTCCTCGTGGAAGTCAATCGCGTGCTGCGGGAGTGGCAGAAGCCAGCTGTCGGCATCGAGGAAGTGCGGCGGGCGCTGGTCGAGAGCCCGCCCATCGCCACGGATCTGCGTGGCCGGGCGCACCACATCGCGGAGTACCTCACTCGCGGGACCGTGACCAGGGTCCGCGGCGGGGCGATGGGGGTGGAGATCGAACGGCACAACGTGTTCCTGTTCCCGCCACGTGGACAGCAGAGGCCCCAGGGCCCGAGGTTGCTGGCGCTGGGTCCTGGCGCGCTGGTGCAAGTTGTCCTTGACAAGGCGAAGGTGTGGATCAGCGATCAGGGCGTCCTGTACGAGAGTCAGGCGGCCCTGCAGGCGGACGGGGCATCGCCGCATCCGCAGGCGAAGGCTGGGGGCCGGATGCCGATGCTGGTGCCGGAAATCATCACGGGGCCGTGGAACGTGCTAGATGAGCCGCGGCCGGATCTGGCCGAGATACTGGCAGAGATCAGTGCGATAAACGACGCCTTGGACACGGCTCCTGAGGGCTTCCGGTCCTTCCCCGAAACGGGCATGGCCCTGACCGAAGTGTTCGAAGGCTCAGGCTGTACGGTCAATCCTGCTCTCGGGAGCCTGCGGGCGGTCAGGATCAGGGGCTTGTTCGAGGACGCGCCGCTATATGTGCAGCCGTCGGTTGGTGTTCCGCTCGGCGGCGGCGTGCTGGCCATGCTGGACGCGGTGTTGAACAGCGGAGCGCCCTTCGTGCCCTTCAGGCTCATGCTCGGGTCGGCGCTGCGCTTCGGGTGGCGGGTCGCACTCGGTTACCTGGCGCTTGCCCCTGCCTTCGACGTTGCTGAGCTGGTCGCGGCAGCAGAAGTGCTGGCGCTGGCGTTTGTTGAGGTCAGCGGTGTTCTGGTCACCAATGCGCTACTCGGTCAATTTTTGTACAAGAACTGGATGCCGGTGGTCGCGCGGCAGGATCTGGCCGCGATCAGGGCCGAGCTCGGGCCGGGGGTGCAGGCATACCTTGAAGACAACGTCAACGACATCCGTGAATGGTTCGCTGAGGAGTTCGGTCGCTATTACCCGTCGTTTGCCCGTCGCTACAACCACGCGCGCGGACGGGCGGAAGATGAGCCGGTCGAGCTTTGGGACGTGGTGTTCGAACCCTCAGAAGAGACTACCGAGTACACCGTGCGCCAGCTGCTCGACCAGGTGTTGCGGCCCGTCGGCGAGGATGAGCTGATCAGCCAGCGCGTTATCCAGGTCAGCCAGGCCGATTCTGGCGGGCTCGACCAGCGTGGCGGGCACGACCAGGACGTGCTGCCGCTGGTAGTGCTTGAGCTGCGCGAGAGTTACGGTCGGCTGTCCGGCAAGGTCGGCTATCAGCAGATGGTTGAATCCATCGAGGAGCTGGGTGAAGTGGCCAGGCGGGGTGAGGCCATGGCGGACCTTGCACGCCCGGCTGCCCCAGAGCCCGGAGGGACAGCTGGTGGCGGCGTGGCTGCGGCAGGCGGCCGCGGCGCCGGAGGGTGCCAGGCGTGATCGCGCCGCGGCGATGCTGGGCCGGGCGGCCGGGTGGTACCTGGCCAGGTTCCCTGACGAGGCCGAAACGCTGGAGCTGACGCTCGGCCTGCTCGCGAGGGGGCTGCGAGTACCTGGCGGGTTCGCTGCCGCAAGCCTGCCCGGTGCGGCCCCCGAATTGCCTTGGCAGTGGGCGGAGGTCGCCGATCGTTACGAAGCGGCGTACGGGGCGGTGCGCGAGGCGGCGCGGGGAGTGGCGCTGCCGCCGGCGGCGCTGCGGGCGCTGATTAGCGAGCTGGCTGGTCTGGCCGGTACCGGGGGCGTAGCCGGGTACCGGCCGGAGATGCTGGATGATCATGTCGTTCTGGCGCTGCTAGGCGGCATCGGGCAGAGCCTGCCCGTGCATGGTGGCGCTGAGCTGATGGTGGCTGTGAATGACCTGCTGGTGGCGGCGTCGCTGTGGCTCGGAGATGTGCAGGGGGCCGGCCTGGTCAGCCTGAGCCGGCGAGTGGACGTGCTATGGGAGATCAGCGGGGCCATGGTCGGGGGGCAGGATCCGTGGGCCACGCCGGTGCTGGCCGGTACTGGTTACCGGGCGGATGAGCCGCTGGCGGTGCGGCTGGCCCGGCTGGCGCTGCTGCCCGCGAGCCCGGAGAGTCGGCTGGTGGTCGCGTGGCTGCTGCAGGCCGCCGCAGCTCCGGAGGGGGCTGAGCGTGACCGCGCGGCGGGGTTGCTGCGCCAGGCGGCCGGGTGGTATCTGACGCGGTTCCCTGGCGAGGCGGGGGCGATGGCGATGATGCTGGGCCCGGTTGCCGAAATGCTGGGGGTGCCCGGCGGGTTCGGTGCCGCGGCCAGGCCCGGTGCGCCGCCTGAGCTGCCGGGGCGGTGGGCACAGGCGGCCGGCCGTTACGAGCTGGCGTATGAGGTGATGCGCGACGTGGCGCCGGGGGTGGCACTGCCGCCGGCGGCGGTGCGGGCGCTGGTTGGTGAGCTGGCTGAGCTGGCCGGGGAAGGGGATGTGGCCGGGTACCTGCCCGAGGTACTTGGCGATCAAGAGATCAGGCGGCTGCTGGCCGGCATCGGCCAGGGCTTGCCCGCGCACGGCGGTGCCGCCTTGATGGTGGTGAATGACTTGCTGGTGGCGGCATCGCTGGTGCCGGTTCGGTGGCCGCGGGCGGTGGAGCTGGTCAGCGCGAACCGGCTGGTGGACCTGCTGCGGCAGATCAGCGGGGCGCTGGCGAGCGGCCGGGATCCGCTGGACGTGCTGGCTGGTGCCGGTTACCGGGCGGATGAGCCGTTGGGGGCGAGGCTGGCTCGGCTGGCACTGCTGAACCTGACCGAGCCGGCTCGGAGGCGGCTGGCTAATGATCGGCTGTTCAACGAGTTCCTGCGCAGTGCGCTGCTGGGCGAGGCGCTGTTCGCGGCGAGCGGGGCGGAGGCACTGTTCTTCGTCAATACCGGAGTAGTCGCGGCGGTGGATCAGGTACTGCTGGGGCGGGTGCCGACGATCGCCGGGCTGCTGGCGGTGGGCCGGGAGCTGGTGGACTGGCTGGAGGGCCAGGTGGCTTTGCTGCCGGCCTGCGGGGTGCTTGAGCTGCCTGACCGGTCGGGGCTTGGCCCGTTGCGCCAGACCCGCACCATTGACGATCTGGTGCGGTCGCGGATCCGGCGGGCGAGGGCGGAGTTCGACGATATCGCCGCTAAGGCGGCGGCGATACTGACTGACCGGGAACAGGTCGGGCGGCGTTTGCGCGAGCTGACGCGGCAGTGGAGCGAGGCAATGCACAAGCTCGGCGGGGTGGCCGCGCTGGGCGGGGACGACGGGTCGCCGCAGGTGCCCGTGCTGACCCGGCGGCCGGTCAGGGACCTGCCTTGGCTGAGTCGGATGCTGGCCGCGCCGTTGCAGGAGTTGGACCGCTCCGGGCGCCGAGCGGCCGGGGTGGGACTCGATGACTACCTGGGGCCGGTGAACCGGCTCCTGACCTGGCCGGTGCTGCCGCCGTACCGACCGCTGGCCGCCGGATTGGGCAGCGACGCGGACCGGGCCAGGTTCTGGGAGCTGGTACGGGGCGAGGGCGGCATCTTGGTGCGCACCCGCCGCGAAGCTGACTGGCGCCTGCTGTACTTGCGGGCAGTGCGGCATGGTGGTGAGCGGGCGTTCGCGTTCAGCGATTCCGAGCGGCCCAACTCCGAGGTGCTGCTGCTCTCGCAGATCACCGGCTGGACCAGGTCGGAGGCCGCTCAGGTCCACGATGCGTACCTGCCGGCGGATCGTTCCGCAGGACTCACCCCCCTCGAACTTGAGGCGGCCGCGCATCGCGCGGCCCAGGCTGCCGGGGCGCGGCGCGAGGCGCTGCTGTCTCTGCTTGGCGCCCCGCCGGTGGCTGGTGGTCGGTTCCGGCGGTTGGCGCTGCAGCGGCTGATCCAGGCCAGCGACGAGGAGCTGCGTGAGTTGTTCGGCAGCGACGGGGAGCTGCTTGAGATGGCGGCGGTCCTGTCGGCGCGGATTCCGAAGGGTGACTCGCTGCGCGGTGAGCTGGACAACATCATCGGCCGGCGTCTTCCAGGGCAACTGGCGCGCGCCGGCGGCGGCCCAGGCCAGCGACTATAGGCATCTCCGCGCCGAGGTCAACCTCCAGCTGGAGCGGTGGCGGCGCGAGGGAAGAACCGACCACCCACCCGTCGGCCTTGATGACGTGCGACGGGCCCTCGCCGAGAGTCCGACCATCAGGACCGATCTTCGCGGCCGGGCGCACGACATCGTGGAGTACCTGGCCTTCGGGGCGGTTACCAGGGTCCGTGGTGGCGGGTCTGGCATCGAGGCCGAGTTCACCTACCTCATGACGAACAGCGCTTACCAGCTCGACCAGCTCGTGGCGCAGCGGGCCGAGCTGGCGTATGAGCCCGGCGGGACGTTCTCGGTCACAGTCGACGTGAAGGCGTACTTCCGCGGCGGTGACGGCAGGTACTACCGTACGGAAGCCGCTGCGAGAGGTGGTGGCGGCCAGGTCACTGAAGTCAAGTTTGCCATGCCAGAGTTCGTCAGCAGCGTTACGCGGACCTTCCCTGGTGAGTTCGCCTACCAGGATCACCAGTCGGTGTTCGCGGCGCTTGCCAGGCTGGAGCAGATTCTGGCGAACCTGCCAGGGGAGGCAGGCAGTCCGCCGCACATTCCGCTCAGCGAGGTGCTGCGCCCCGAGGACGGCTTTGAACTCACCGACGTAGGAAAGCACACCTTCATCGGGCCGCGGCCGGTGGGTGACTGGCCGGGTGCGCACGTCCATCACACGTTCGGCGTTCCGCTCACCGGGCTGTACCTGTTCCTTGAGCACGTCCGGGATCACACCTGGCGGGATGAGAGCCGGGGTTACCTGACCCGCGCGCATCTGGACGACGGGCTGGAGTTCGGCAGCCAGGTCGCTTTCGGGTTCCTGATGGCAAGTCATTTCCCTGATGGCGACCTTCCGCCTGACTTCTCGGCGGAGGATGAACTGGCGCGGCGCAGCGCATCCGAGCCTGCCGTGGCGCAGTTGCGCGGATACGTCGCGCTAATGTACACCGGGGCGGCGACAGTGGCCCACAACCTTATAGATAAGCGCCTTAATAAGGCCCACGCCGCAGTGCTAGCCCGCCACGATATGGGCCAGATTCTTTCTGTCCTCCCGCCTGAGGTCAGGGATTATCTCGGACGGAACGCCGACGATGTCATTAGCCGCTTCGAGCGGTCTTTCCGTAATAGGATTCCCGATTACGACGACCAATTCCGGGCGAGATGGTTTGATCAGGAAGATGGCGGCGGCCCTGCCACGATTAACCTCCTGCGCCCGCCCATGGACTGGGCTCGGGGCCAGTTCGGCCTGCCCCTTAGCCCGGCGAATTATCTGCTAGGCGGTCTCGACCCGGCCCGCGCACCAGAGATACCGCAACAGACGTACATGGGTATGTTCACCCAGCCGGGCCTGGATGCCCAGCACGAGGAGAATCTGGGATTTGCGCTGGTCGTGCTGGAGGTGCGGTCGTACGGGGCGCGGCACGTCAGCGCCAGGGACGCGCAGGTCCAGCATGAGCGGCTCGCCGCTGTGGTGCGGGAGCTCGTGGGGGTCCGCCCAGGTGACGGGACCCATCTGTTGCGGAACCTGACGGACCCGGCCGTCGAGGTGACCGAAGACGAGCTCATCTCGTGGATGGTCCGCGACTCTGCCGTGCCGGCCTCGCTGGAGCCCGAGCCGGGCGACTCGGAGCGGTCGTTCGGGCTGGAGATTGAGTTCGTCTTCGAAGAGGGCCTGACAGCGGCAGACAAGGATCTGCGTCTCCAGCGGATCATCGGTGACCTGCGCCGCTTCGGGCTGACCGAGCAGACCGGGATAGGCGGATACAGGTCGGCGCAGAAAGCCGGATACACGTCACAGCGGTCCGGCTGGCATCTCGAACACGACACTACGGTCCACGGTGAGGTGGTCTCGCCGATCCTGCCCTACCGCGATGGCACAGAGGCGGAACGCCAGCGGGTCTGGCGCGACATAGCCCTGGTGCTCGGTGTCCTCCGCAGGCACGGGGCCGGGAACGGCAGCCGGGTCGGCGGGCACGTGCATATCGGAGTCGGGGATTATGAGCGGGACGTGGAGCGGATGCTCGGGCTGATCAGCCTGTTCCGCGTGCACCAGGACACGTTGTACAGGCTGGCGGCCACGCCTGGCGAAACCTTCCGCCGCTTGGCGGAGGCCGCGCCGCTTCCCGAGCCTGCACCGCAGCGGGATGCATATGGGCGGTGGGAATGGCCCGAGTTCGGCTATTCAGATTCGAATGCGCTGAACCTTTCCCCCCTGCATTCGGATTACCTTGACGGGAACCGGGCCGAGGACGACCATGTCGAGGTCAGGATCTTCGACGGTTTCCTTGACCGTCGGCTGGGCCTCGGGGGCGTTCGGGCCCGGGTTGAGGTCATCAGGGCGCTGGCGGATGCGGCGCTTGAACGCTCGCGCCCGGCCGCAGGCCGTCCCTCGGAGCTGGGCGACAGCTTCCTCATCCAGGATCCAGACATGGTGGCAAATGCGACGGCCCTGGGGCGGATACTTGGCCTGTTCCCTGGCAGTGCGGGCCGGGCGCGGGAGCGGGTGAGCCGGCGATGGGAACTCACCCGCTGGCAGCCTGCGGCTGACTGGCCACGGTTCTATGGTCAGGTCCTCTGGCCCGCCGAAGTCCTGCCGTCGGAGCAGTGGGACGAATTCGGCGAGGTCGCGGCCGGGCACCCCGATCGCCCGGTCTTCATGTACGTGGATTCCAGGCCACGGGAGGAACTGCTCCGGATGGCGTTGGACCGTCGCCCTGGGCCCGCCGACGGCGCCGCGCGAGGCATCGTCGTCGCGATCGTCACGGGACCCAGGGCCAGCCACCTGGATCCGGTCGCGGCCCGGTACGGCGTGTTGCTGGTCCGGCCCGCGGTGCCGGCGAAGGGGCAGTGGCCGCAACCCCGGTCGGCCGAGCTGGACGGGGTGACCGGCTGGCATTCGGATACCGGGTGGCTGCTGGTCGGCCGCGGCGCTTCCGGCGCCACGACCAAGGTGGCATTGGGGTCGTTCTTCGGGCCGCAGCAACTTGAGCAGGTACTGCTGACTGGAAAGCTCACGCCGTATCAGGCCGAGCGGCTGTCGGGCCGCCGGATCGTCCAGCGCCTCGCCGGTGATCGGCCCGTCGCGGTGGCCCTGCTGGCCCGCCTGGCCGGTCGCGAAGATGGCCCCGACGGGCTGCGTGAGGCAATCGCGCAGGCGCTGAGCTTGGATCTCAGCAGGCCTGACAGCCGGTACGCTGCCTTCCTCCCCGCAGGCCAACACCGGGAAAGAACCGTCGCCCAGATCAAGACCAAGTGGTACTTGTATGACGGCACCGCGGAGCTGGCGATCAGGGTCGCGACCGACGTGCTGGAGCGCCCGATCACCGTGATCGGGCCGGATGCGGCCAGTTCGGCAGTGCATGGCCGGGACTGGCCCGGCCAGCCGATCGAGCTTATCCCGCTGACCGGCCGAAGCAGCCTCGGCCGCTACCTCGCCGCCGAACCGCCGGCGCCTGAGTGGGGCGCGTCAGCGGATGACGTCATTCGCCGGGGGAGGAGCGGGCCTCAGCCCTAACCTGCGAGTGCCGGTCCAGGCCCGCTGAAGTTGATCTTCAGCGGGCCGGTAGCAGGCCCACCGTCGTTCCTGCGCGGGTGCTCTGGCCCCGGCGTCGTGCCATCGCCGGGGCACCGGCCCGCCCGTCAACCCTCTCCACCCAAGAGAGCCGCAACGATGGCCCATCGTTGCGGCTCAGCCGGGCCGGGCAACCGCAACGATGGCCCATGGATGTCGTGGCCGCAGCAACGATGGCCCATCGTTGCGGCTGCCCGCCCCCGCCGGACAGCATCGCTGGGCCATCGTTGCGGTCAGCTGAGCTGGAATGTCCGGTCAGCCGGATGCCGCGCTGGTCTGCGGGCGGATGACGCCCGGCTCGACGGCAACGATGCTGACCTGAAGGCCAACAGCCAGCTGATCAACGCGATCCTCGGCGACGTCGGCCCGCTTAAGCGGGCGCTGCCGCGGCCGAGGACCGGGAGATGCTGCAAGCCGCGTTCGACCGCTGGGAGCGGTACGGATCGCTGGATCCGCGGCCCGGTGTCAGTTCCGGATTAGCTGGCTGTCTTGGCGCTGGGGGCGGGCGGGTCGTCGCGGTGCCTGTCGGCCTCGCGGACTACCTGCAGCCGGGACTTGGCGCCCAGCTTGGCCAGGATGTGCGCCACGTGGGTCTGCACGGTCTGCCTGGACAAGAACAGCTCGGCCGCGATCGCCGGGTTGGACAGGCCCTCGGCGACGAGGAAGGCGACCCGCAGCTCGGCCGGCGTCAGCGCGTCCCAGCCGCTGACCGGGCGGTCGGCCAGGGGCCCGCGCTGGCCGAGCCGGATGCCGAACGGGCGCATCCTCGCCTGGGCCCTGGTCATGTCCCACTTAGCCGTCACCGTGGCGTACTGTTCCATCGCGTCGAGCAGGGTCTCTCGCGCTTCGCTGACCTGGTCGCGGCCGGCCAGCAGCACCGCGGCGTTCTCCAGGGCCAGGCCGCGATCCAGGACCCGGCGCCCGCCCTGGTACAGCTCGGCCGCCTCGAGCAGCGGCAGGGGATCGGCGGCTAGCATTCCCCGGCAGGCCAGGGCCGCGGCGACCCGCAGCGGCAGCGGCTCAAGCTCGACGTCCCCCTCAGCCAGCCGGGCTGCCTGCTCGGCGGCGTCCCGCTCGCCTACCGCCAGCGCGATCCTGACCAGCTCAGGCGTCCACCGGAACCGCTCCTGGATGTCGCAGTCCCGCACGGGGCCGAGCATCGGCGCCAGCGCCTCCAGGGCCTGCTCGGGCCGCCCAGCGCGCTCGGCCGCCAGGGCACGGGCCAGCACCAGCCACGCGACCTGACTCCGGACGATCAGGTTTGCGATCGGCACCTGGTCAAGCACGCGGAGCCGGGCGGCCGCCATGACCCGCTGGTCCCGGTGCCCCGCGATCAGCGCCTCGACGCCGAACCCGACGAGCGCGAGGTAGCCGTGCTCGGGGCGCAGCTCACCGGCGGCCTCGACCTCGGCCGCCGCGTCGTCCCAGTGCCCGGTGTGGTAGTGCCGCCGCGCCGCCAGCACATGGAGCGGGATCTGCGACCGGCCCGACGGGTACTTCCGCGCCAGCGCCAGCATCTTCGCGGACGCCGCGTCGCCTTCCTCCATCCGGCTCATCGCATCAAGCGTCCACACGTGATTGGACAGCGTGGTCACCCGCTGAGGCACGGTCTGCGGGTCACCCTCCAGTATCTCGACTCCCCGCTGAAAAAGGCTCGCGGCCTTTTCGACGTTGCTCTGCACGTACAGCAGTCCTTCGGCGTTCAGCGTCAGGCCAAGCGCCAGGATGTCACCAGTGCGCTCGGCGGCGGCGTACGCATCCCGGATCGCCGCATACGGATCCCCGAGGTGCTGGTTAGCGGCCAGGAGCTGCGCGTACATCATCCGTGCCCGTGCACCCCACCGGCCGCCGATGTCGTAGGCCAGCGCCTCCCGTAGCATCCGCCCCTCCTCGGCCGGATCCGTCAGCGTCCTCAACAGGTCAGTTGTGATCTCCAGGCGGTGCTCGGCGCTGATGCCCTCGCGGGCCAGCGCCGCCCGGTCCCACCGCTCCAGCTCGTCCGTCCGCCTCATCCGGTACAGCACCGTCGACACCCAGCTCTCGATCGCCTCGCGCCGCGGATCGGCCTGGGGAATCTGCCCGGCCACCCGGGTCAGCAGATCGATCACGGGCTGCGACGCCCGGTCGACCAGCGCTTCCCCCTGATCCGCTACCCAGCCCGCCGTCCAGGAGTCCACGGCCCCCGACGCCGCCAGCTGCTCGGCCACCCGGTCCACCGGCGCCCCCGTCTCGGCCAGCGCCTGCGCCGCCTGCCGGTGCAACGCCGCCCGCAACCCGGCCGGTACCGCCTCGTACACCGCCTGCCGGATCAGCGGATGCCGGAACACCGTCCGCTCCCCCGAATCCACCAGCACGCCCGCCCGGTACGCCGCCAGCATCGCATCCGCCAGCTCCAGCGCCGACCGCCCGGACAAAGCCGCCACCTCGGCCACAGAGAACTCCGGCCCCAGGAGCGCCGCCAGCCGCACGACCTGCTGCGTCGCCTCCGGCATCGACTCGATCCGGCCCGCGATCGCCGCCCCGAGCGACACCGGCACCGGCACCTCACCCTCACGCTCTACCTCGGCGCCCACCCCCGGCCGCACCCTGACCCGCCCCTCCCGCACCAGCACATCGACCAGCTCCCGCACATACAGCGGATTCCCCCCCGCCCGCGCCACCACCCGCGCCAGCCGCGGCCCCGGCGGCGCCCCCGCCACCTCACCCACCAGCGCCGCCGTCTCCTCGCCATCCAGCGGCCCCAGCCCGATCAGCACCCCGCCATGCAACTCCACCAGCCGCCGCAACCCCGCCAGTTCCGCCCGCTGCGGCGCCGGACGGCTCGCCCCCACCAGCAACAACGGCAACTGCGACACCAGCCGGCTCAGCTGCCCCCACACCGTCAAGCTCGCCTCATCCGCCCACTGCAAATCATCGACCGCCAGCACCACCGGCGACTCGGCGCACAGCTTGTCCACCGCCTCAAGCACCCGCTCCATCGCCGCCGGCACCGGATCATAAGAACCGCCCGCCACCCCGCCCCACTCACCCCGGACCAGCGCCGCCACCTCACCGCCCTCATAACCAGCGAAACAATCCAAAAGCACCCGCAGCGGAAACCGGCCCACGAACTCGTCCGCCGCCCCCCGCAGCACGCGGCACCCCAGCCCGGCCGCGCCCTCGATGCCCGCCGCCAGCAGCGCCGACTTGCCGATCCCCGGCTCCCCCTCGATCAGCACAGACCGGCCCCGCCCCGCGGCGACATCCCCCACCAGCTCGCGAAGCCGCGCCTGTTCCCCACCACGACCGATCAACGCTCGCCACCCGCCATCTGTGCGACAAGACGACATTTATGCTATCAACGCCCATCACAACCGCGGCAGCATCAGCGAGGCCCGCTATTTCGACGGTCCGCCATGGTCGCTCCTGGCACACCAGGCACCTGGCCGCAATGGGCATGAGCCAGTCGGCCAACCGCGACGAGACGGCCAGGTCGCCGCCACGCAGATTATGGGTCCGCTGATGCTGCCGCCGTCGTGAGGTGCGTTGATACCATAAGCGGCGTCTTGTCGCGGGCAAGGTGGCAGGTGGCGAGTGTTTTGATTGGTCGTGGTGCGGAGCAGGCGCGGCTTCGTGAGCTGGTGGGTGAGGTGGCGGCTGGGCGGGGCCGGTCGGTGCTGGTGGAGGGTGAGCCGGGGATCGGCAAGTCGTCTCTGATCGCGGCTGGGATCGAGGGTGCGGGCGGACTGGGCTGTCTGGTGCTGCGGGGGGCGGCGGATGAGTTCGCAGGCCGGTTTCCGCTGCGGGTGCTGCTGGATTGTTTCGCTGGTTGCGGGGGCGGTGAGGTGGCGGCGCTGGTCCGGGGTGAGTGGGGCGGGGTGGCCAGCGGTCCCTATGATCCGGTGCTGGCGGCAATGGAGCGGCTACTTGAGGCGGTGGACAAGCTGTGCGCCGAGTCGCCGGTGGTGCTGGTGGTCGATGATTTGCAGTGGGCGGATGAGGCGAGCTTGTCGGTGTGGGGGCAGCTGAGCCGGCTGGTGTCGCAGTTGCCGTTGTTGCTGGTGGGGGCCTGCCGTCCGGCGCCGCAGCGGGCGGAACTGGCGGGGTTGCGGCGGCTGGTGGAGTTGCATGGCGGGGTGCTGATCGGGCTGGACCCGCTGGATCGGGAGGAGACGGCGGCGCTGGTGGGTGATCTGACCGGGGCGCCGCCTGGGGCGCGGTTGACCCGGCTGCTGGTGCAGGCCGGGGGAAATCCGCTGTACGTGCGCGAGCTGGTGGATGTGCTGGTCAGGGAGGGGCGGGCGAAGGTTAGGCCGGGGGTGGCCGTCGAGGTGGAGGGTGAGGGTGAGGTGCCGGTGCCGGTCTCGCTGCGGGCGGCGGTCGCGGGCCGGATCGAGTCGATGTCGGAGGGCACGCAGCAGGTCGTGCGGATGGCGGCGTTGCTTGGCCCGGAGTTCTCTGCGGTCGAGCTGGGGACGTTGTTCGAGCGGCCGGTGCCGGAGCTGGCGGAGGCGATGCTGGAGGCATACCGGGCGGGCGTGCTGACAGATTCGGGGGAGCGGACGGCCTTCCGGCATCCGCTGATCCGGCAGGTGCTGCATGAGGGGGTGCCGGCCGGGTTGCGGGCGGCGTTGCACCGGCAGGCGGCCCGCGCGCTGGCCGGGGCGGGGGTGTCGGTGGACCGGGTGGCCGGGCAGCTGGCGGCGTCGGGGGTGATGGACTCCTGGGCGGTGGGCTGGCTGGTGGACAACGGCGCGGCGCTGGTGGACCGGGCGTCGCAGCCGGTGATCGAGCTGCTGGTCCGGGCGGCCGGGCAGGTACCGCAGGCGGATCCGCGGCGCGAGGTGATCGAGAGCTGGGTGTCGATGGCGCTGTCCCGGATGATGCGGGATGACGAGCTGGAGCGGTGGGCGCGGGCGGCGCTGGCCAGGGAAGGTATCAGCGCTGAGCATCGGCTGGAGATGTCCTGCGACCTGGCGCTTGCGCAGCTGTATTCGGATCAGGCGGAGGCGGAGTGGGTGCTCAGGGAGGCGCTGGCCTACGACATCGGGGGCCGGTGGGGGGCTAAGGCGCGGGCGGTATACGCGTTGATAGTTCAAAACCGGCACCTCGAGGACCCCTATCCAGCGATCCGGGATGCGTATGCCGCGGCCGAGCGGACTGGTGACCGCCTGGCGCTGGGCCTCACGCTGCACGCCGAAGGGTATCTGTACTCGCAGAAGAACCTGGAGAAGGCCGCGAGCCTTGCTCAGCGGGGAATCGAGGTGCTTGAGGGTGACCCGCAGGCCGTTAGCTGGCGGATGATCATGCTGTCCAACTACGTGTGGTCGGTCGATGCGATGAGCCGGATGGAGGAGGGCGACGCGGCGTTCGCGGAGATGCTGGCGCTGGGCCGGAAGTATCCCTCGGGCCGGTCCCAGATCCCGGTGCACGTGTGCGCGGCGCAGCGGCATTACCACACCGGGCACTGGGACGATGCGCTGGCCGAGGTCGAGGCTGCCGGTGAGCTGCGTCTCGAGCACGGCTTCTATGCTGTCGTCGGGCTCAGCGTCGCAACACTGATCGCTGGCCACCGCGACAACCGGGTGACTGCGGCCGCCCGGCTCCGCACGCTAGACCAGATGCCCATCAGTGACGTGCTGTTCCGGCATCAGGCCCCCTGGCTGGTGCTGGCCAGGGCGCTGGCGGCTGAGCGGGACGGGCAGCCGGCGCAGGCGCTTGAGGCGCTGGCGCCGATACTGGATGCCGGGCGGGACTATGACATCGGGGACCGGTTCCGGTGGACGCCTGAGCTGGTCAGGATCGCGCTGGCGGCGGGCGAGCGGGATGCTGCCGAGCAGGCGGCCAGGCTGGCGGACGTGGACGTGGAGCGGGAGCGGCTGCCGTTGCGGGTCGCGGCGGCTGGTGCCTGCCGGGGGCTGCTGGCCGGCGATCCTGGGCCGCTGCTCGAGGCGGCCGAGCTGTACCGGGGCGGGCGGCGGGTGCTGGAGCGCGGCCTGGCGCTGGAGAACGCCGCGGTGCTGCTGGCCGGCCGCGACCAGATCAGCGAGGCGCGGGACACGCTCGCCGCCGCGATGGAGGAGTACGCCACGCTGGCGGCGCACTGGGACATGACCAGGGCCGAGGCGCGGATGCGCCCGTTCGGAATCCGGCTCGGCCGGCCCGCCCAGCGCGGGCCGCACGGCCGCCCGGCCAGGGGGTGGGAGGCGCTGACGCCGGCCGAGCTGCGGGTCGCCTCCCTCGTCGCCCGGGGCCTGTCCAACCCGGCGATCGCGACCGAGCTGTTCTTGTCCCGGCAGACCGTGCAGACCCACATGTCGCACATCCTGGCCAAACTGGGAGCCCAGTCCCGGCTGCAGGTAGCCCGCGAGGCCGACAGGCACCGTACCGGCCAGCCTGGGGCAACGACAGCAAGCTAACCGGAACTGCCGCGGCGGGGGCTGGCCGCGCGCCGGTCACACGGGAAACGGTTGCTGTGCCAGCCCGTCGTACCAGTGGCAGGCGCCGGCGCCCGGCGCCCGGCGATCAGAGCTATACAGCGTGGCCGACCGGTGGAAGGCCGCCATCAACGCCTTCGACGTCACCGACGGCCGCCGGTGCCGCTGCGAACCGCGCAGGCGGCGCGCATCGGACTCGCCGTCTAAGCTTCCTGCTCCTGGATAGTGGTTCAAGGCGTCGCGGAGTGCGGCTCGGGTCGTGATGCCCAGCCGGGGGAAGATCCGGTAAAGGTGAGATCCGACGGTTCTGGGGGACAGGAAGAGCTGCTCTGCTATCTGCTTGTTGGTCAGGCCGGCGGCGGCTAGCTGGGCAATCTGGAGTTCTTGCGGGGTGAGCTGCATAAGCTGCGCGGCTGCCCGGCTTCGCTGCTTTCGCTGGCCCGAAATACCCGGGTCCGGAAATCGGACTGACCCGCTACTCTCAGCCTCCCCGCCATTCCCGGCAGTTCCTGACATTCAGGGCAGCCCGCCGTCCCGGCCGTGGACACCAGGGGCACTTTGGCGGCGTAAAAACGACCCCGGAGTGCCCCCGGTACTCGGGCAAGACCGTCCGGCACCCGCCTCACTCCAGCGGAAAAGCACCCCTGGGCCATCGTTGCTGCGGCCACGACATCCATGGGCCACCGTTGCGGTTCCCCGGCCCGGCTGAGCAGCATCGATGTCCCATCGTTGCGGTTGCGGTTGCGTGCCAGGGGTCGTAGCCAGGTGCCCGGTGGGCCAGGAACTGGGGGGACGGTCGTCCACTGGATCCACCGGATCCTCGCGCCCGCTCACAGGTCTGCCCCCACCTGCAACTCAGCAGTGACCTCGCCCATGTACATAGCTGACGACTCCCGCTCACTTGGGCTCCCGTGAGGGATTGGCGGCTGTCAGAAGTCAGGCTGAGTCTGTAATGCGATCCGCCACGCGGGAATCCCGCACGACCCTCAGAGTTTGACCGCCGGAGATCTAGATGGTCCACTCCTCTTCGATCAGAGTGGTGCCGAAAGGGCAGGGCGTCGGCATCGGGTCTAGCCATTGGTGCAGGGAGGCAGTCGTCGCACCTCAGGGCATCAATGATGAGTCGACGGATGTCTCCGCACCAGATGCTCAAGCCCTCGGCGCCTAACCCACGTACCACACCGAGTAGCCGACGTGATTCAATGATCTTCTTCGGGCAACATGCCAGTTCCTGCGGGTAACCCGCACGCGCGCTGCGCTACCTGCTCCCGCGAAGGGCACGAGGCACGATGCTGTTGAGTTTCCGTTTCAAGAACTATCGCTCGTTTCGCGACGAAGCGGCACTGTTGCTGACACCTGCTTACCGATCTCAGGATTCGGCGTTGAAGGTGGCTGGAGTTTTTGGTGCCAATGCGTCTGGTAAGTCAAATCTAATCACGGCCCTTATGTTCATGAGCAACTTTGTCGGCACCTCCGACCGTGAGTCTGAACCGGGTATCGGAGTCAGAAACCTTCCTTTTCGACTAAATACTGCCAGCGAAACTGAGCCATCGTATTACACGGTCGACCTGCTCCTTGATGGAATCCGGCACACGTACGGCTTCTCAGTATCGTCAGAGAGAGTTCACTCAGAATGGCTTTATACCGGTTCTGGCCGCGAACAATCTAATGTGTTCGAACGTGAAGAGGACCGCTACGCATGGGGCGATGATTTCCGAAGTACCTTTATCGAGACTCTCGCCACGGCGACCTCATCAACAGCATTGTTGATATCCGTAGCTGCTCGTTTTGGTCGACTCCAGGGCCAAGATCCAGCCGAAAGTCTCGCTGCCCCTCTATTTAAACCTTTCCATGATGTGTATAGCTGGCTCTATCAGCAAGTCCGCACTTCCCGTTCTCCGCGTCATTCCCGCCCATTGCGGTCCGGGATATCATCTTTCCCTGAAAACGATCATCGTTTTCCAAAGATAGTTGACCTACTGCGTTTTGCCGACCTCGGCCTTCTTAACATGGCTTATCATGAACCGGATGATGATGTAACCGATAATATGCCTACCGCGCGGGCGGGACGACAGTTGCAATTTTATCATCGCGGCGCTGATGGTGATGTCGTTTTCGAAGCCGTTGATGAATCCGAGGGCACACTTCGCTTGCTTGAACTCGGGACGCGGGCAATAACGACACTCGACTCGGGCGGCCTGCTTTTGGTCGATGAAATAGACTCTAGCTTGCACCCGATACTGACGGCCAGGATAATTGAGTTGTTCCGGGAACCTCGGGTCAACAGCAGGTTCGCACAGCTAATATTCAGCAGTCACGACGCGACCCTCCTAGGCTCCATCGATGGCGGCGATATTCTTCAGCGGGACGAGATCTGGTTTGTCGAGAAAGACGATGATGGCGCCTCAAGGCTCTATTCGCTTGTGGAATTTAAGCCACGCCGAGAGGAAGAAAATCGCCAGCGACGGTACTTGAGCGGGAAGTACGGAGCGATACCCGACGCCCCGATGATTCTTTTTGAGAATGCCCTCGCCACTAGAAGCGACGAGCCTAATGCCTAGGTCCGGCTCGGGTGGATTTCCGCGAAGCAGTAATCTCCGACGGCCGACGTCCACCCGGGACGAACGCTGGACTATGTTGATCTTGACCAATGGCGAACGCGCGGAAAGAGACTACCTCAACGGACTGAAGCTTCAGTACGGAAGAGCCCTGTCCTTTGCGAACGTCATATTCGACAATAAGGCTCCAGCAGCTCTTGTAGCGAAGGCTGCTGCCATGCGCAGAGAAGACTTCTATAACGAAGCCTGGACCGTATGCGACGTCGACGAGTTTGAGGTATCTAAGGCTGTCGTCGACGGCCAGCGCGAAGCTATCGAAATAGTTTGGTCTAATCCTTGCTTCGAAGTTTGGCTCATCATTCACCTACGCGAAGGATGTCCACCTCTTCAAAACGGGCGCGATGCGGAGTCCAAGCTCAAACAATTGCTACCTAGCTGGGACAAGTCGAAACTTAACTTCGCTGACTTCCAGCCTCATGTTCGTGTGGCGACCGAACGGGCTAGCAGACTTGGCAGCGCCCCTGACGATAATCCATCTACGTCAGTAGGGAAGTTGGTAGCCTTTCTGCTCGATCGTATCGCTTCGGAACCAGCGATAACGGCATCAAACGACGCTAAATAGATCGCGAGCCCGCAGGCCTGGGATGCGGGCGATTCGATCAGCGCAACTGCGGCCGCAGCCTACCGCACGCCAGCGACCCGGCCGCTGACATGAGCATCAACACGACCGGGCACCTGATCGCGGACATGGAGCAGCTGTGCCAGCAACTTGGCGTGGACAAGTAGCTGCTGCGCGGCGGGTCGTGGGGAGTCACGCTGGCGCTGGCCTACGCGCAGCGGCATCCGCAGCGCGTCAGCAGGATGCTCATGGCCAGCGTGACGACGGGCAGGCAGCTGGAGCTTGACTGGCTCTACGGCGCCGTCGGCCGGTTCTTCCCCGAGGCCTGGGCACGACTCGTGGAGTTGGGCCTGGCCCGACTCGTGGAATTCGCGGGCCAGCCCGGTGCCTACCGGCTGCCGACCGATGCCGCGCCGCCGATCACCGGCCTGCTCGCCCCCGCGTGGACTTGGTTGTCGCCCGCACCAGCGCGGACCCGGCATTGCTCAAGCCCAGTTCGCACCTGATCGACCAGGCCGTGCGGCAGCTCGGCGCGCGGCCCGGCCAGTGCGCGCTCGTCGGCGATTCCGTCACAGATATCGAAGCAGGCCAGCAAGCGACCGTCGCGACCGTCGGCTACGCCAACAAGCCCGGCAAGCATCAGCGCCTCACCGACGCAGAGACAACCGCGGTCATCACCAGCCTCGCCGACCTCGTCCTGACGCTCCGAGCACGGCTACTGCCGAATTAGGCCGTATCAGATCAAGGCGGCGCGCTCCGGCGCGCCGCTGGCCGGGCGTCAGCGGCGGGCTCAGGCTTGGGAGGCCCGCCTGCCGCACGCCGGGCCGCACTGGTAACGACGCTGGATCGGATTGGTTATCGGCACGAGCAGATGCACGGGTGCCGTCTTCCTCGCTCTCGATTGTCCAGCGCGGCCACTGCGTCTAGGGGCGGCCCTTCGGGCCGTCGCATGCGATCGGCTGCGCCGACCTTAGACACAGCGCCCACTCACAAGGATTCGGCGCCTGCTAGGAGGACGGGGGCGAATAGGAACGCAGGGGGCAGCGTTACACGGCATCGTGCGAAGGCCAGGGCGGACCCTCTCGCAGGGCGTTGAGGAATGCCACTCCGGATTGTCTCCCGCTCGGGTGCTGGTCGTCGCGACTCCAGCGGTGGGCTGCGATTATCGCCAGTACGACCCCCCGGAACTCGCCGACCAGTGCCTGGTCCGCGTCCCGATAGCGCTCGCTGACCTCTTGGGGGACCCAGGCAAGGTCGAATTCGACGGGGCCATGGACAGAATCCTCGAAGTCCATGAGAAGCGGCCCGTTCTTCGTCTGCAGCACGTTCCCCGGGTGCGGCTCGCCGTGCAGGATCTGCTCGGCCGCATGCTGGTGGACAATCGTCTCGCTCAGATCTCGCAGCGTGCTGGCGAGAAGCGCCCGATCGGTCTCGGTGAGATCGGGAGTGACGTCACGGCTCGCGACGTCATGTTGAGTTGCCGCCACGCGATCCGTGAAGTGCGGCGTCGGGACGTCGATCTGCCGCAGGCCGGCATGAAGACACTCGAGCACCTGCGCGTAGTCGGCCGGCGGAAGCATTCGGCGAACAGGGGCAAAGTAGGTCCACATGGTGATTGCAAAGCCATCATGCACATAGACGCGTGGCTCGACTCGAGGGTCGAGTCCAGCAACCGGGCTGTCGTTCTCTGCGAGCCGTTCCGCAACTTCAACTTCCGTCGCCAGCCTCGCTTGATACGCCTGCCCGCTGAGCCAACTCGCCCTGGCAGTCACGGGTGCCAGAGCCTCTGGAGGCGTGACCCGCGCAACGACATCGCATGGCATCAGGCGGACGACAAGGCGGTTGGAGTCGTTGAGAACGACCGCGGCGTCGACCGGCAAGTCGAGCGTCGAGGCGGTCGACCTCGCTGCAGCCACCGCACGCTGCGCTACCGATGCTCGCACCTCCGTGTGCCCTCCTCCACGCGGGACCCGCACGGCTCACAACGCTGCACCGTCGGCGACAGCCCTAATGCTGCCAAATCATCCCGCGATCCAAGTCCCATCTACCGGAAATAGCTGAGCACCTGACATAGATCGCGCAGAGACTGCCCGTTTGGAGCTAGCGTCGCTTGACTTGGCCGCCTCACGGCCGCGACGTCGAGTTCGGCTGCCGTGGATGCTGGCTGCTGTGCAGTCGGCCAACTGCGGGTGGCGGGCGCCTAAAGGCCCGGGAGTCGTCGGCTTGCGTTCGCGCTCAGCGTGCTTGTTTTGACGAACCCCGGATTTTTGGTCATACTTTTGACTATGACTGTGCTTCCGCTGGGCGATGTCAAGTCTCATCTGTCGGAGCTCGTCGGCCGCGTCCATGACCACCACGAGCGGGTGACCGTGACGGTTCATGGCAGGCCCTCAGCCGTCCTCATCGCTCCGGAGGATCTGGAGGCGCTTGAGGAAACCCTGGAAATCATGCGCGATGCCGCGACGATGAACCGGTTGGCCGAGTCCGATGCTGAGCTGGCCCGTGGCGAATACATTTCTGCTGCGGAACTTGCCGAGGCGATGAGGCGGCGCCAGGCCCGGTGAACGGCGAGGCTGCGGAAGATCTGTACGAGCTGCGGACGACATCGACCGTTCGCCGCGCGTTGAGCGAGATTCTCCCGGAGGCCGTTGCCGCGGCAGCCTACGAGTTCATCACGGGCCCCCTTCTGGGAGAGCCCTACCGCGTCGGGAAGAGGCTTCTTCCGCCGATGGACGACAGGTTCAGTGCACGTCGCGGCACTTACAGAATCATCTACCGGATCGATGACAAGACGCGGGTAGTGACAGTGGTCGACGTTGACCACCGTCGCGATGCCTATCGAACCTAGGCGGCCGGTTCTCGCATCGCGGAGGCCGCGTTTGCGCCGGTCAATAGCCTTCACGGCTAACGGATTTGCTAACGAGACGGTGCGAGACGCGGCGAGACGGCCCGCGAGACGCAGGCGCACGAAGTCGCGGACGGGCAGTTCGATGGGTGCGTGCTCGAAGTCGATGACTGTGGGGTTGCCGGCACGGCTGACCAACCAGTTGCCGGCTTGAAGTCGAACACGTCTGTGCCCGCCTGGCAGCAGGCGCCTTCGTGGTTGCGCTGACGGCGGCCGCCGGGGCCTCTAATGCCTCAGGTGGTCCATCCTGAGGCTGCGAGCTGCTGAATGGCGGAAATTTATTCTCGGCGGCAATGCCGATCGGCGCCATCCGCTCTGAGGGTGGTGCATATTTAGTGGCTAAGAGGCCATCAGGCGAGGCAGCGGAAGGCATCGTGATCCTCGCTGACATTGCCGCCTGCCTGCTGACGGGACGGAAAAGCGGAATCGACGGTCCCGTTCCGGACGGGCCGACGCTCAAGAGCAGGGTCGGCAGGGAATTGCGGCGGCGCGGCCTGACTGCTGCCCTCGCGGTCTACGAAGACGACGACATGCTAGATGTGGCCAGCGAAGTTATCGTGACCAGCCCGGCCGAGAAAGACGCGCGCGTTTATGTCAGTGATGACGGCACGCTGGTCTGGGAACGCGATTACTGGCCGGACCATGCAACCATCAGGTGGGATCCGGATTTCTCCTGGGACCTTCCCCCGCTCGGCACGCTGGCCCTGACAATTACCGGCACGATCGTGCCAGCCATACGCGAACTGGATTCTGCCGCAGCTTAGTGCCCTGCAGGCCATTCCGGAAAATCAGCTAGGCAATAAGCCAGATGTTCACGTAAGGGGATCTAGTCATGTGCCAGGTTCCGGCTTGGACGGTGGTCACCACCGGTATGCGTCATTGCGGCGGCTGCGGCCGGTCGCTGAGCCGCTACATTGACCGGCCTTTCTGCGGCGGCTGCTCGGTTTCGGATGACCGGCCCGGCCAGTCCGATGCGCGGGCAGGTGATATCGGCGCGAGACTGCGGTATCTGCGGCAGCGGCGGGGAATGACGCTCACGGCACTGGCGGGACTAGGCGGTGTGTCGCCGGCTTACCTGTCGATGGCGGAACACGGAAAGCGGAAACTGGACCGCTGGTCCACGATTGTCGCGCTGGCGAACGCCCTGAGGATCGCGCCGGCCGAACTCGAGCTGACAGGGATCACGGGCCAATGGCCTTGCGTTAAGACTTTGTCTGGTATCGTAACCGTTTCGTGGCACATGATGGTTCTGAAGGGCTCTCTCCGGACGGCTGGCTGCCGGACCGGATCTCGGTCGGGGTGCTGACCAGGGTTTTCACGCCGGAGCTGGTGGATGCGGCGGTGGAGGATGCCGGGGCGCGGGAGCAGCGGCGGCGGCTGCTGCCGGCGCGGCTGGTGGTGTACTTCGTGCTGGCGCTGTGGCTGTTCCGGGGCCGGAACTGCGGGTACGGGCAGGTGATGACGAAGCTCGCGGACGGGCTGTACCATCAGCGGCGGGCCGGTGACCTGCTGGCCGGGCAGGAGCTGGACGCAGGCGGGTGGGTGGACGCGGGGCAGGGGCGGCGGTGGCGGCTGCCGAATATCTCCTCGCTGTCGCGGGGCCGGGGCAAGCTGGGGCCGGCGCCGGTGCGGTTCTTGTTCGAGCAGGTCGCGGGGCCGCTGGGGGACGAGGGGACGCCGGGGGTGTTCTGCTGCGGGCTGCGGGTCATCTCGATCGACGGGTCAACCTCGGACGTGCCGGACAGCAAGGCGAATGACGAGCATTTCGGCCGTCCGTCGAATCAGGTCCGGGACGGGGCTTTCGCTCAGGTCAGGTGGCTGGCGGCGGCGGAGTCCGGGACCGGGAGCCTGCTCGGCGCGTCGGTGGGCCCCTACCGGGACTCCGAGCAGGCCCTGGCCCGCGATCTGCTGGAGGGCGGGTGCTTCGGGCCGGGGATGCTGGTCCTGGCGGACCGCAAGTTCCTGTCCCGGGCGCTGGCCCGGGAGTTCCTGGCCACCGGAGCGCACATCTTGTGGCGCGCTTCGGCGTCTTTCGCGCTCAGGCCGGTGAAGGTCCTGGCCGACGGCACCTACCTGGCGGAGCTGAAGCCGCCGCGGAAGAAGGACGGCCCGCCGCTGCTGGTCCGGGTGATCGAGTACACGGTGCGCACGGTGCCGCGGGACGGCGGCCGGGAGGAGACTTCGGAGTTGTTCTGCCTGGTGACCGATCTTTTGGACCCGGAGGAGTACCCGGCGCTGGATCTGGCGTGCTGCTATCCGCGGCGGTGGGAATGCGAGACCGTCATCGGCTGCCATAAGACGGACATGGGTGAGGGGCAGCCGGTGCTGCGGAGCAAGGACCCGGCCGGCGTCGAGCAGGAGATGTGGGCGCTGTTCGCGGTCTACCAGGCGATCTGCAAGATCATCGGGATCGGGGCGGCCGCGGCGGGCGTGCCCCCGGATCAGATCAGCTTCCCGCATGCCCTGGCTGCCGCGACGGATACCGTCGCGGCTTTTTCCCCCTGACCAGGCTGATCTCGCGTTCGCTACGTTCCTGCTGAAGATCCTCGCCCCGGCCGCCTTCACCCGGGACCGCCCGGACCGGGCGAGCCCGCGCAAGACGAAGAAATCCGGCGACTTCCCCGCCCGCAAGCCCGGGGAGCCGAGCGTCATCAACGTCATCCGGAAAATCGAGTTCCACCTGCTCAGCCCGCACATGATTTCTTAAGGCAAGGCCATTGGGATCACGGGCACCGCCGGCATGGCGGGGAAATCATGACCAGCCGGACTCACGAGCCGATACCCAGACTGCCGCAGCCCCCCGATGGCCGGTGCGCCGAATGGAGCTAGGCCGATTCCCTGGCCAGCCTGGCCGCGCAGGTCGCGGCCCTGGCAGCCGGCACCCGGCCCGAGGGCGGGTGCGGGCCGTCGTGCGGGCCGAATTGCAACCCGATGTCCGGGTGCGTGCCCTGGATGGCGTGCAAGCCGAATGGCTGACCGGATTCCGCGCGTACCGGCACCCCGGAAGGACTAGCCGTGTTTAGTCATGACGGGTGATTGCCGGGCCGGCGAAATCACGGCTAGCCTCGTCAAGTTACCTCGTGCATACGGCGTGTTATGCACAAGCCGGGCAGTGAAAGGTGGCGAGGGCAGTTGCTCTCAACAAATCTCCTGACTAAAGCCGTCTGCCGTGGCTCTGATCCCGATGAGCTATTCGTTCAGGGCGCGGCGCAGAACCGAGCAAAGCAAATCTGCCATGGCTGTGCGATACGAACGGAATGCCTGGCCGATGCGCTGGACAACCGCGTCGAATTCGGGGTCTGGGGCGGAATGACCGAACGCGAGCGCCGGGCATTGCTGCGCCGCCGGCCCGAGGTGCGGAACTGGCTCGACCTGCTTACCCACGCCCGAGACACCTACTACGCCGGCCACGCCAGCTAGCCCCCCGTCCTGAATCGAGACAAGCGCTTCCTGGGCTTGTGCACGGGACGCTGTTCAGGCCGGTCATCGTGCAGACGCGCGAGCCGTGCACCGTGCACGTGCGCAAGATCACCCTGTCAGCCGGTCTGATAGCCACACACGCGCATCGGCTTCGTGTCTGTCTGCACGGCAGGGGTTGCGCGCTGGCCGGGCGTATGCGTGCGTGCCGGCCGTGACTGCTGCGTGATCACGGCGGGTGATCCTGCTGCGGCTCGCTCAGCTCGTGATTGAGAGGCGACCGCAGGCCATGACCCAGAGCTTGGCTGGTGGCGGTTATAATCGCCACAACATGGGGTTCCGGCTGGGATGGCGCTTGTAATCGCCGCCATGAGGAGCTGGGGTGCGAGCGTGGAGCTAGTTGACCGTCCGCTGTACCTGGACCGGATCGAGCCCTTCATAGATGCCCCTGTCGTCAAGGTCCTCAGCGGCCTGCGACGTTCGGGCAAATCCCGCCTGCTCGAACTCGTCGCTCAGCGTCTGCGTGACCGGGGGATTCCTGATGGGCGGATCGTCCGTCTTGACTTCGACTCGCGGGAACGATGATGACAATGTGGCCGGCTTCGATGTAGCGGAGCAGGTCAGGAAGCCTGATGTCGCGGGCTGGCAGGATCACCGGCTCAGGCGGTTGCGGGTCGGCTGGCTGATAGGCGTTCACCTCTTCCGGTAACGGCGTTTCGGCGGCGCTGCTCGTCGTGAAGCATCACCTCCTTTCGGACTAGTCGGGCGGGCATCCCTCCTTTCCGAAATGAGGCCCTGGCACGCCAGGGTGTGACAGTCACCATCCGTAGCTGTCCGCAAGTGTGCGCACAGTCCACGGAAACGGCCCTCACGCGCAGGCGCGCGCGCGAGACCCGTGCACGGCAGCGCGGACAGTTGCAGTCACTATCAGTGACCGTCTAACTGGCCGTCTATCCGTTCCGATAATCAAGGGCCAATTATAATACCAGGTCTGCTTGACTACATCAAGGGATAGTTTTGGGCCGTGCCAGAACGGCAGTCACCTGGGGCATCGGCGGATGGGAGTCTCTTTCCGCGTAACGGACCCTCCGCGCGGTGCGCTGTCAAGCTCAGCTTGGCGTATCCTCTGAACATAATTCGGTATTGATAGTTCCGGCGGGTGGTATCCCAAAGTGGGCAGTGCGGAGAAGAGCTTGGACCCTGATGGCTCGCCCTTGGAGCGATTCGGTTTCATTTTGAGACAGAACCGGAAAGAACGGGGCTTTTCGTTGGACCGGCTCGCGAAGCAGGTCCATGTCAGCGCTGATCTCATTCAGAAAGTCGAGACAGGGAAGCGGCGACCATCGCGCCAGCTAGCCGAAAGCTGCGACCGGGAGCTTTCGGCCGCTGGTGAACTAGTACGGTCATGGACCACGCTCAACGAGCAGCTTGAAGAAATCGGCAAAGCTCCGGAGCTTGATAGCGGGATAGGTTTCCCGCAATGGCCGGGAGGTGATGATGAAACGATCCGACGTGATCTGCTGAAGCTTGGTCTCATTTCGAGCGCAACCGCCCCTGACATTATCCAGCGAGTGCTCAGGCAAGCGTCTTCGGAGGTTGCCGAGTTTACGCGGCGGGCCGAAGCCTCGGCGGTCGGCGCGGGAATGCTTGATCATCTCAATACGGTGATAGCTGATTTGAGCGACGCGTATTCACGCGAGTCGCCCGCGGAATTGTTCTGCGTAGCGGATGCCTATCGTCGGCGTATTGAGAAGCTAATTCGCGGCCCGCATACCCTTCATGAGGCTCGCGAGCTTTATGTGTGCGTAGGCTGGCTCTCTGAGACTTTGGCGTGGACAGCCCATGACCTTGGTGATCCGATAGCAGCAGATGCCTATTGCGCGGATGCCTTCGAGCATGCCGCTCAAGCGGGTCATGATGAGCTATGTGCATGGGCAATGGACGCGCGCGCTTCAATAGCGATGTACCATGGCAAGCCAGCCAAGGCGCTGACGGCCGCAGCGACGGGAATCGCGAGAGCACCTGCGGATCACCCGCTTGCGGTTCGCCTTCACGCGCAAGCTGCACGCGCACATGCCAAACTTGGCCACGGCGATGAATTTCATTCTTCTATGATAAGCGCGCAACGGATGTACGATCGGCTGCCCGCGCGCGGCCCGTATCGTCACGGAGTAAGCACGGCACAACTCGCGGCATACGCGATTACCTCGTATGCCGCGACGTCTTTTAGCTGGCTCGGCGAGTTCGCCGAAGCCAGGAGTTCAGCGGAGGCTGCTCTTAACGAATACACCAGAGCACTGCCAGAGGACCGTTCCCCGACTCGGGAAGCTATCGCGCAGATTGATCTGGCGATTGCCGTGAACGGACTAGGCGAGCCATACGAAGCTGCGCAACTCGGATTGAAAGCGCTATCTTCAGAACGCATGGTCAACTCGATTATACTTCGCGCTGGCGAGCTAGAGCGAGAATTGCGCGAACCTGGGATTCGACAGGAATTTGCGGAGCAACTACACCTTCTCCAGCAACCGCAGGAGACTCGGTGACTATCCCAGGGCATGCGCGACGGCGGATGTCAATCTATAGGCAATATCTCCGCATGATCGCCTCAGGCCAGAAAACGGTAGAAGTTCGTGTTGCTTACCCGAAGAACCGGACGCTCAGTTCAGGCGACTTGCTCGAATTCTTCTCGGGTGATGAGACTTGCCTTACCAGGATTATCCGAATTACCGAGTACATCTCATTCGAGTTCATGCTCGATTCAGAGAATCCCGCCGCGATCGGTTTCCCGGAAGACGAAAGCCGCGATGAGATGCTGGCGTCCATCAGGGCTATTTACCCTCCGGCAAAAGAGGCGCTGGGCGTGCTCGCAATCGAGGTAATGCCGCTGGCCGTAGAGCCCGCGTGAGCATGAAGGCAGATCGTTAAGGTTCTGGGCTGGCATGCCGACTGGTTGCCGACAATTTTTCTGTCGTGATCTGTCGTGGCCTGTCGGCAGCGGCTGCGGCGTGCGTGACCTGGCTCTGTGCCTTAATAGGCAGGCGAGAAGAATTCATCGTCAGCCTAGAGGGATTTGTAATGAGCATGCCGGGCAGCGTTGTTATGAGAGACCAGGCCGGGTCGGGTGACCTGCTGGCCGTGATCGCGGGCGTACTGGGAAGTCATGGCATCGTGGTCAGGAAGGCGCAGAAGGACCCGAATGCGGTCACTATTGCCGGCCGTGACGGCGGGCAGAGTCTTCTCAAGGTGTCAGACGACGCTTACGTCAGGTGGGAATGCCGGCCATCAGGCGAGGCAGCGGAAGGCATCGCGATCCTCGCTGATATTGCCGCCTGCCTGCTGACGGGACGGAAAGGCGGAATCGGCGGCCCCGTTCCGGACGGGCCGACGCTCAAGAGCAGGGTCGGCAGGGAGTTGCGTCGGCGCGGCCTGACTGCGGCCCTCGCGGTCTACGAAGACGACGACATGCTGGACGTGGCCAGCGAAGTTATCGTGACCAGTCCGGCCGAGAAAGACGCGCGCGTTTATGTCAGTGATGACGGCACGCTGGTCTGGGAACGCGATTACTGGCCGGACCATGCAACCATCAGGTGGGATCCGGATTTCTCCTGGGACCTTCCCCCGCTCGGCACGCTGGCCCTGACTATTACCGGCACGATCGTGCCAGCCATACGCGAGCTAAATTCTGCCGCTGCTTAGCGGCCCCTGGCCGGAGCGAAAAATCAGCCAGGTAATAAGCCAGTTGTTCACGTAAGGGGATCTAGTCGCCGGAATCCATGAGCGAACGCACCTGGAAGAAATAATCGACCGCATCGACGCGACTGTCAGCCTCAAGCGGCAGCGCGACGATTACCGCAAGGAACGGAAGTAAACGAGCGCGCCGAGGATTCCCTTCAGGCGTTCGCGGCTAGCGGACAAGGAGTTTACGGTGATCAGTTCTTTACAGTTAGATATTACCCGGAAGTGCCAGCAGGAGTGCGTTCACTGCTATAACTCGTCCGGCCCGGAAGGGGACCACGGCGTGATGACGGCAGAAGACTGGGAACAGGTAATCGGCGAGGCGGCCGGCCTGGGTATCGGCAGGATTCAGTTTATTGGCGGGGAACCTGTCCTGAATCCCGGCCTTAGATCGCTGGTGTGCGCGGTTACCGGTCTGGGCATGAGTGCGGAGGTTTTCACGAACATGGTGTGCGTGCCGGAATGGCTGTGGGATATAGCGGCCGGAGACCGGGGAGCGGTCGCGCTGGCCACGTCGTGGTATTCCGGTGATGCTGCCGTGCACAGGGCGGTGACCGGGCGGGACACTCACCGGCACGTCGCGCGGAACATTGCCCGTGCCGCGCGCGGGGGGCTGCCGCTGCGGGTCGGCGTCATCGACCTGGGCGGTGCCGGCGGGCAGGACGTCGGCGAGGCTGTGCGGGCGCTGGCGGGCCTGGGAGTGCCGGCCGGGCAGGTCAGTACGGACAGGGTGCGGCGCATCGGCCGGGCGCGGCCGGGCGGCGCCGGCGAGGTGGCCGAGTTGTGCGGGCGGTGCGGCGTGGTGACCGCTGCGGTGCTGCCCGATGGCAGCGTGGCCCCGTGCCCGATGTCGTGGTGGCTGTCCGCCGGCGACGTGCGGGCCGATTCCCTGGCCAGCCTGGCCGGGCAGGTCGCGGCCCTGGCCGCCGGCGTCCGGCCTGAGGGCGGCTGCGCGCCTTCGTGCGGGCCGAATTGCAGCCCGATGTCAGGGTGCGTGCCCTGGATGGCGTGCAAGCCGAATGGCTGACCGGATTTCCGCGCGGGCGGTTACCCCGGAAGGACTAGCCGCGTTTAGTCATGACGGGTGATTGCCGGCTCCGCGAAATCACGGCTAGCCTCGTCAAGTTATCTAATGTATACGGCGTGTTATGCACAAGCCGGGCAGCGAAAGGTGGCGAGGGCAGTTGCTCTCCTCAATTCTCCTGACTAAAGCCGTCTGCCGTGGCTCTGATCCCGATGAGCTATTCGTTCAGGGCGCGGCGCAGAACCGGGCAAAGCAAATCTGCCATGGCTGCCCGATACGCACCGAATGCCTGGCCGATGCGCTGGACAACCGCGTCGAATTCGGGGTCTGGGGCGGAATGACCGAACGCGAGCGCCGGGCGCTGCTGCGCCGCCGGCCCGAGGTCCGGAACTGGTACGACCTGCTCACCCACGCCCGCGACACCTACTACTCCAGCCACGCCAGCTAGCCCCGTCCTGAGCCGGTTCGTGCACGGGAAGCTGTGCAGGCCGGTCAACGTGCAGACGCGCGCGAGCCGTGCACCGTGCACCGTGCACGTGCACAAGATCGCCCCGTCAAGCCGGTCTGGTATCGCGCACGCGCACCGGCGGGGGGCGCTCCAGCCGCCCGGCGGGGCCGTTGGTCACGGCGGGTGATTGTCTCATTGTCTTGTCTCAGGGGCCAGAACGTGCCCAACGCGTGCAGACGCGCGCGCGGGCGCGCGCGAGGCTGAGACAAGCTCTGCGTGACTGTCACACCGCCGCGAAGGCCGGTGTCACGCTGCCGGGCGGCGGAAGCACAGCCCGCCGCCGAGATCCACGATCCCGCCGGCGTCCCCGGTGCCGTGCGGCCCGGCCGTGCCCACGGCGAGACCCCACTGACCGCCCTGCCGCGCCAGGGACAGCCCCCACGCCTGCCTGACCGCCCGGACCATCCCGCGCTTGACCGTGTCGTCTCCGTCGTTCCACATCCCGGCCACGGTCTGGCCCGTGGGCGCGTAGTCGAAACGATCGGGCACGACCGCGAACGCCTCTATGCGGGCCTTGACCGCCTTCCGCTCGGCCACCAGCGCGTCCAGCTCGTCATCATCTTCCGTCGCCGACAGGCGGGCCTGGATCCTGCGCAGCTCAGCGTGCATCGAGTCCAGTTCGTGGGCGTTCCCCGCGACCCGCTGGAACGCCAGAACCGGCGTGCCGTCACCGGCGAACATGGCCGTGAGCAAGTCAATGACCGGCTGCCCGTCGGTTCCCTTGAACCGGCCGCAGGCCACACGCCGGCGGGCGGTGCCGGCGCAGCGCAACTTCGGGGTACGCGGCTTCTGAGCGAGGGGCTTGCCGGTGCGAGAGTTCCTCGACGACGTCAGGCCGGCGTTCAGGAACAGCTTCCCTCCGCATTCCGGGCAGTCCAGCACGCCGCTGATCCAGTTCGCCGGCCGCGCGACCGGCCGTCCGCCCTTGTTCGCTCCCGCGCCGGCCTTGCTCGCGTTCAGCGCCTTGTTCGCGCGCCACCACAGCGCGGAACCCACGACCGGCGTGACCTCATGCGCCCACGTCTCGGTCCGCCCGTCATGCGTGTACGAGCACTCGATGACGCCGGCATGATTCGCCGCGAAGCGGATCACGTTCCTGACCGACTGCGGGTAAAGACCGTGCACGCGGCCGACGGAAGAAAGGGACTCGCCGCCGGCGGCACGCTCGTAAATATCGGCGACAGCGGCGGGGTTGTCGCAGTACGCCTGCCGGGAATAGCGGACGCCTTTCGTTGCCCAGAACGAGGGCAGCGCGCCGTGATGCGCCCTGTTATCACGAATCATCATGATCCCGCGATACGTGGTGTTCTTGACTGTCCTGCTTTTCTCCGCGTTCGCGTGCTGCGCCACCAGCGTCACCACCCGACCCGCGAAATCTGTCTTCCCGAACTGCGGCTCGGCGATCGAGATCACGTCCCCGCCCGCCCGGCGGATAGCCAGCAAGATCTCAGCCTGCGCATCGAGATCTTCCCGCCGGTCAAGGCTCCGCGACTCCGTCACCACAAGAACCGAGTAATCACCGCGCTCCATGTCCGCGATAGCCTCACGCAGCGCGGGCTCCTGCTCGCCTTTCGACGCCGAATAGCCATGCAGCCTGAACCACTTCACGATCGTGATCCCGCGCTGCCCGCTCTCGGCAGTGATCACCTTGACCTGGCTAGCCTCATCCTGGCTGGCCGTGCTGACCCGCACGAACCCCGCGCCTAGACTCATCTGACCGACCCTCCCGGAATCATGTCCTATGAGTGCACACTACCCGACAACTTATGATCATTGTCGACATAGACGACGGGACTCTGGTGCGACCTCGTGCACGTTCCCGGCCGTGGGAATACCGGTGCCGATGTCGATGAACTGCCGTATCCCTGCCTCACCGACCAGAAATCGCACCGCTCTTTGCAGAAACGCCCGGTTCGCCCGGGCGATGAGACGGACTTCCGGCCACTGACGCAGAATCTGCCGCACGGCTTCCCGGTCGACCGGATAGTTGTCCTTACCTCCTAGGTAAGCGTCATACATTCGTGCCGGGTGCGGCCTGGTCGTGTCTATCTCCGAGGCACTGAAACCTTGCACTCTCGCACCGTCCTAATCCCGGCTGGCTTTCCTCGAAATCAGCGTGGATCAGGCCGGTGCCGTTTTAAATCTACGGATCCGGAAACCGCCGGACACTCCAGTCGGGCAGGCAGGCGCTGGCTGCCGCGCGGGCGAGGCTACCTGGGAGGATGATGGCGTCAGGCGAGCAGCAGGCATGAGTCCCATCCCGAGATCGGCGCGGCGCATCGGCGTGCTGTCTCCAGCGCGAGCCGGATCCCGGCATCTCCGGTCAGCAGCGCGGAGGATCCGGTGCTCGAACTGGCGGTCGCGGTGAGCGCGGCGGAGATACCTGGCAGGCGGCTGGGAACGGCGGGGGTGATCGCGTCGGCGGCGGCGCGAGCGGCGGCCTGGCGGGCGCCGGGTCACGATCGTGGTCAGGTATGCGAGGACGTCGCCGAGGGCGTCGCTGGCGGGGGCGGTGCGCAGCAGGACGGCACCGATCCCGGTGAGCCCGTAGAACAGGTCGTGCTCGCTGAACGTGCCGGGCTTGCCGCTCGTGATCCGGGCGCGGGCGGCATTGAGCCGCTCGCGGGCGATGCGGTCCACGTGGCGGCTGAGGGCGGCTGAGGCGTCCCGGTAGCGCGGCTGCCCGTCGGCTTGCGCGACGTGCAGGACGAACGCGAGGGCGGGCGCTCCGCGGAGCAGGCACCCGCTCGGGCTAGCATCGACAGGTGCTGCGGCAGCCTGGGTGATGGCCCGGTGGGCGTCGTGCCATGTTCCGGTTCCGGTCAGGGCCAGCTCGATATGCAGCAGGGCGGTTCCTGCGGCCCCGGCGTCCAGGGACCGGACGTCCGCCTGGGCGGGAGTGATCCTGGGCGTCGTCACAGTCGGCCTGCCAGAGCGAGGCATCGGAGGGCGGCGGCGCGCGCGAGCCTGCCGGTCTGCCTTTCCAGGGCGGGGTCCAGCCCGAGAGCGCGCATGTGATGCTCGTGCAGCAGGGTCCGCAGCAGCGGGTCCGTGGCGGTCAGCGGCGGCTGAGTGCTGGTGCTGAGGAACCCCTCCGCGGCCAGCCCGTCAAGCAGTTCCCTGATCGCCTCCGGCGGAGCTGAAGGGAATCTGGCCGTCATCGCGTCCGCGAGCGCGCCCAGCGGGACCGGGGCGGCGGCCATCTGTATCGCGGCCTGGACGGGGGCGGCGGGACTCTACTGGCGAGTATTAACGCTAAGGACTGACCTGCAGAGCGGCCCGAGGCAGTACGGGCAGGTCCCCTCGCTGACGCAGGCCTGCTCGCGCGACCACCAGGCGTCCCTCTCCTCGCCGGCCGAGCGCGGATCGTCGCGGGGCAGCCATTCCACGGCCGGCTACGCCCCGGCCTGGACGAGGGCCGCCGCGGCGGTCTTCTCGTCGTGCTCGCGGAGCATCCGCATGACGGTCGCCGGGGACGGGTGCTGGCCTTTCTTCTTTCCGGTGGAGATGACGAGCCTGCCGGCGATGTCGCGCAGGCTGAGCTCCTGCGAGCGCGGGTGCAGGGCGACCGCGAGCATGGCGTCGTCGGTGACGGCGGCGCCGCCGATCGACTTGCCCCGGGTGCGGGCCGACTCGTGGCCTTCCAGGGTGCGGTCGCGGATATACTCGCGTTCCATCCCCGACAGCGCGACGAGCACGGTGAACACGACCCCGGACGGGTCGTGCGAGCCCTGCAGCTCGCCGGTCAGGAACTCAAGCCCGATGCCGCCGGCGCGCAGCTGCTCGGCGAGCGCGGCGAGCTCGATGCCGCGGCCGAGCCGCTTGTGCTCGTGCACGACGACCGTGACCGCGGCCCCGGACGCGCGGATCTCCCTGGCCAGGGCGACGGCCTTGTCGAGCTCGGGCCGGGTGACCGCGCGGGCGTACCCGATCCGCACGTGCCCCGTCGGTACGGTGCCGGCCGCCGCGGGCCGGGGCAGCTCGGTCCAGGCGGAGCCGGGCTTGCGGACCGGCGGGACCGGGACGCTGAGTACCTTCGCCAAAGCGGGCACTAGCCGGAACCGCGCGGTGTGATACTGGGCAGCGACCCTGCTCGGCATCGTGCCGCCGGGGTGTTTCATAGGTGCTCGCCTGTGAAACACGATCCCAGGGGCATCGGATCGGCCAGCGACGTTAACGCAGCCCGCCCGGATCGTCGCGGTGCAGTGGTTCCGGGTCATGATAGCGGCCGATCGCGTCCCGGACCTGGCGGAGGCTACCCGGCCAGCGTTCCTGTTTCCGCCCGCCGCCCAGGCCCATGTTCTGCAGCGCGATAGGCCCGGGACTCCTATAGCTACGGCGAGCCGCAAAGTAGCAGCTACTGATCACTTCGCCCGGTAAGCGATCCTCGTTGAGTTCATCCGTCAGCCGCTAGCGTCCTGCTGTCCCGATCGGGCCTGGCGCTGGGCTCTGGCGCTGGTGCGTGACGTGCGCGACCTGCGGGACTTAGCCGATGAGGTGGAACCTGCGGCTGGCCGCCGCCAGCCGCGGCATCTGGAAGGCCAGCGAGCTGCAGCGGATGCTCGCGACCCGGGGCATAGTGATCAGCGCCGGGAAGATGTCGGGCCTGTGGTCCGGCAGCCCGAGCACGATCCGGCTCGACGAGCTGGACGTCATCTGCGCCGTCCTCGGCTGCGGGGTCGACGAGCTCCTGCTGCCCGAGGCCTGATGAGCATCCTTCTAGCAGGCCCTCCACTCGGGTCGGTGTCACCACGGGGAAGAGTAGCTCTGCGTAACGGCCCTCCACTCGGGTAGGTCCGCCGCCAGGATCTTCTCCTGTGACACAGAATCCCGATTATCAGATCGACGCGCTCCTGCGAGCCGGGGTCGACCGGCCGGATATGACCACGACTCTTAACGGGCGCGGCGCCCGGTTCGGTGACCGGGCGCCGCGTGGTTCGTGGGCGGGTGGACCGGTGCTGGCTACTTGAACTGGAAGTCGGCGGTGTGGGTGGTGCCGTCGGTCAGTTTGAGGGTGAGAACCTGGCAGGTGCCGGCGGAGGCCTTGGAGGTCTTCCACACGTAGGTGTAGGTGTCCGAGCCGTAGTCGTACTGCAGGCCGCTGCCGCCTGCGGTGTCGGTCTCGGTGGCGGTGTTGACCGGGGCGCCGGTGGTGCAGGAGACGGTCTGGGCGGTCGGGTAGCCGGCGGCGATGATGCCCAGGCCGAGGCCGGAGCCGAGGCTGAACTTGATCGGGATGGACTGCCCGGCGTTGACCATGTTGACGGTCGGCAGGTTGTCCACGGGCGAGAAGAACCCGGTGAACGGATACGGCGCGAGATAGGCGTAATGGTCGGCGCCGCTGGTGGCGCTGGTGCCGCCCGCGGTGGTGACGGTCACGTCCACGGTGCCGGCGGCCTCGGCCGGGGCGGTGGCGGTGCAGGACGTGGCGGTGCAGGAGAACGACGTGGCGGGCGTGCCGCCGAACGTCACGCCGGTCGCGGCGGACAGGCTGGTGCCGGTGACCGTGACCACGGTGCCGCCGGCCGCCGGGCCGCTGGCCGGGCTGATGCTGGTGACCGCCGGCGGGGCGCTCGCAGAGTAGGTGAACACTACCGATCCGTCACCGGCGTTGACCCCGTCGGTCACGGTCGGGGTGGTGCCGGCGACCGTGCCCGAGACGTAGCTGGAGCCGCCCCCGCCACCGCCCCCGCAGCTGGCGTCAGCGGTCGGCCCGTAGGCCGAGGCGCCGCCGCCGCCGCCCCCGCCTCCGTAGCCGGAGCCGCCGGACCCGCCGTCGGCCGAGTACCAGTCCTGGGCAGCGTCATATCCGCTCAGTCCGCCCGCGCCGCCGGCGGCATTGGGGAAGCCCCCGGTGCTCCCGGCCGTTCCGGTGTTGTCGTACCCCACCCCGCCGGCACCGCCGGCACCGCCTGCGGTGGCCGTTCCGGGGCTGCCGCCGCTCCCGCCGATGGCGTAATCGAAGTACGGGTCGCACCCAGTCGCGCCGGGGCCGTCGCTGTTGCCGCCGGCACCGCCGGCGTATCCATCGGAGACGTCGGCCCGCCGGCGCCGCCGCCGGACCCCGCGGTCAGCAGCGGCGTGCCGGTGCCAGTGGTCACCGCGACCAGCCCGCCGCCGGACCCGCCGGGGACCTCAGCCCCCCCAAAGGGGTCGCCCGTGTAGCTACCCGCGGCGCCCTGCGACCCGACGGCCACATCCAGGGTCGCCCCCGGGGTGACGGACAAGTCGGCGACGACCTGCGCGCCCAGGCCGCCGGCTGCGCTCAAGCCGCCGACTGCGCCGCCGTCGCTGGCCCCGCCGCCGGCGCCGTCGAGCGTCATCGTCATGCTGGTGACCCCGGCCGGCACGGTGATGGCGCCGGCGCCGCCGGCGGCGCACGTGATCGTGGTGGTGGCGCCGGAAGTGACCGGGGCGCCGCACACCCCGGTGGAGGCCCCGGCCGGGGATGCCAGGACGAGGCTGACGGCCGAAGCGCTGACCAGGACAGCGGCGGCTAGGACCGCCGGACGGCGGCGCCGCCTGCCGCTGCCGCGCAGGCGCGGAGCCGGAATGGACAAGGACATGGGATCTCCCCTCAGGGTGGCGCCGCGGTGGCCGCCGGCGCCGGGTGGCGGGTTTACTTGAACTGGAAGTCGGCGGTGTGGGTGGTGCCGTCGGTGAGTTTGAGGGTGAACTGCTGGCAGGTGCCGGAGTAGGCCTTGGCGGTCTTCCACACGTAGGTGTAGGTGCCGCTGCCCGCGTCGTACTGCAGTCCGCTGCCGCCTGCGGTGTCGGTCAGCGTGGAGGTGTTGACGGGGGCGCTGGTGGAGCAGTTGACCTGGGTGGCGGTGGGGTAGCCGGAGGCGATGATGTTCAGGCCCTGGTTACCGCCCAGGCTCCACTTCATCGGGATGGCCTGCCCGGCGTTGACCTGGTTCAGGACGGGCGGGTTGTCGACCGGCGAGGTGAAGCCGGTGAAGGCGTAGGTGTAGGAGAACTGGCCGGCCGTACTGGTGGTGCTGGTCCCGGCCGGGGTGGTCACCGTCACGCCGGCTGGTCCGGCCGTGGTGGCGGCGGGGCTGGTGGCGGTGATGGAGGTGGCGGAGTTCACCGTGAACGAGGTGGCGGCGGCGGTACCGAAGCTCACGGCGGTGGCTCCGGTGAGCCCGGTTCCGGTGATGGTGACGGTGGTGCCGCCGGCCAGCGGGCCGCTGCCGGGTGACAGGCCGGTGACGGCGGGCTGGAGGCTGGGGATGGAGGCCCAGTCGGTGGGCTCGCCGGTGATGGTGCCGACCGGTGCCTTGCCGGACCCGTCGGGGCTCATGGTCTCCAGGGCACCGAAGCCGAAGCCGGCGGTGAAGGCGATCTTGGTGCCGTCGGGGGACCACACGGGGCTTTGGTCGTTGGTGCTGTCGGCAAGGATGGTCTGGTCGGTGCCGTCGGCGTGGATGGTGACGATCTGGCTGTTGCCGCTGCCGTGACCACTAGGGGAGGCGGCGAAGGCGAGCTCGGTGCCGGCCGGGGACCAGCTGAGCCCCGCCGCGACGTTGTCGCCGGACGAGGCGACGGCCAGCAGGGCCTGCCCGGTGCCGTCGGGGTTGACGGTATAGAGGGCGCCGTTATCGGTGCCGTCATCGTTGGTGGTGTAGGCGATCTTGGAGCCGTCCGGGGACCAGGCCACCGCTGCCACGTCATAGGCGCCCAGCGAGACCGGGTCAGTACCGTCGGCGTTAATGACCGTCAGCGTGATGCCCGGCTCGTAGACCAGCTTGGTGCCATCAGGGGACCAGGACAGGATCCCGTTGAGGGCGCCGTCGGGGTCGGTGGCGGCGGTGGTGATCTCGGTCTGGTCGGTGCCGTCGGGGTTCATCGTGTAGACCTGCTCAGTGCCGCTGGTGTTGTCGTAGTCCAGGTAGGCGACCTTGGTGCCGGCCGGGTTGATGACCGCGATCGTGTCGTTGCCGTCGGTGGTGAGCTGGGTGGCGTCGCTCCCGTCGGGGTTGACCGAGAACACGTTGTACGACGGATCGATGTAGTAGATCTTGCCGTTGCCGCCCGGGAACGCCGCATACGCGGCGGTCGGCGCCAGCAGGCCCGCCGCCACCAGCGCGCCAGTGGCGGCCACGGCAGCCAGGCGGCCGCGCCAGCGGCCCCTGACAGCAGCCCGGGAGATAGGGGCAGAGATAGACAACAACTGTTAGCTCCTTCGCCGTTCCCGCGCTGAGCGGCCAGGCCCCGGACGGGACCCTCGGCAGCGCGGGGCCTTGCAGGCCAGGGACCGCCTGGCGCGGGGACCAGCGGGCACCCTCACACCACGGCGCGCGGTGACCGCCGCAGCGGGATCCAGGCCCGGCGAGCACCTGACGACCACCCGCCAGCCACCACAGGTGATCGCCTGCACACTAGGTGTGTCGTCTCGTTGCAAGGGTCACTGCTCCCGCCCCCCGGCAAGAAGGGCTGAAAGCCCTTCACCCGAAAACTGAGGCACCCGAAGCAGGCAAGCCCCCCGCATCATCACAGCCGCAGGCACTAATTGCCATACCCTCCGGCGCTGCACTTTCCGGGCCTGGCCAACGCGCGTGCCCCATGAGCCAGGACCCCACCGACGCGGACGCGACCTGGCGGGAATGGCCCGGCGGGATCCCTGTGTGCAGCAGCAGGCCGCTTCGGCCTGAACACTACCGGGAGGCCCGCTGCCAGCCCGGCCGCCCGATCCACATCGGAACCGTCCCGGGCGGTAACTCGGCGGCAGCCGGCCCGCTAACGCCCAAAACGGTTCCATTGTGGGTTGTGACGCCAATTGCATCAGGTGCGAACTCGCGACAGTCTGCGAGCCGACGCTGGCGGCGGGGCGGAACCTACGGCGCAGCTGAGCTTGCACGCGACCGGCGAGTTCACGGCCGGGGCGCTGGTCGGCGGGGTGCACAACGCCGGCCACGCGACCTTGTTCAACGCGATGGAGGGCGACGGCTGGACCTGGGACTGGGGCGCCTTCGCCGGCGGCGCCGCGTTCGGCGTGGCCGGGGTGGTCGCCCGCGGCCTGGCCGCCGGCTACAAGATGGCGACGACGATCGCGACGCTGCCCGTCGAGCAGTTGCTGGTCCGCAGGCTGAACGAGAGCATCAGCGTCGAGACCTTGAACGAGATCGCCACGTACCGCCCGCCACCTCCTGATGGCGGGCCTGAGGGCGGCCCTGAGGGCGGGACGGCCGCAGGTGCGGAGACCGCGCCAGGTCAGGCCGCACCCGGTGCGGCCCCGGTGCCGCCGGCGGTGGCGCTGCTGAACAGACTGGGCGTCCCGGCCGGCCCGAAGGCACTGCGCTATGCCGATGGCCGGGTGGTGCCCGAACGGTTGGTTGCGAAGCTGCGCCTGGCGACCGCGATGGAGGCGGCGGCCCGGCAGGCGGCGGAGCCGCGGCCTGGGTATGACCGCCCGGCAGCGATAGATGACTATCCGGCTTCGCCGGACACCGGGGGCAAGACCAGCGGGTTCGGGGTCGGCGAAGAGCGAAACCCGATCCCGGTCCGCCCGCCGGGCTCCCAGCCGTCGGCGGTCGCCGCAGAGAACGGGCAGCGGTGGGCTAGCCGCCCGGGGTAACCCCCGAAAGCGCACCGGAGCCGTCGACCCGGCCGCAGAACAGCAACAGCGCCCCGGCAGAACCAGCGCAGTCCTCGGACCTCGCCGCACCGGACCTCCTGGCACCTGGGCCCGCGAGCGCCGCGGAGTCCACTACTACCTCGCCCAGCAGCCAGCCAACTGGATCGGCTCAGCCGTCCGCTCCAGCGGGCGGGACTGATACGGCGGCGCAGGAGACGGAGGCGCCAGCGGAGAGGTCGTTCGAGCCGTTCACCGGCGGGCCCGCCGACTGGACGGCGAGGTGGTCGAGCCGGTCGAGCCCGCGACAACGGAGCCGGTGGCGCCCGGCAGCCCCGCCACTAAGCAGGCCGGCGCGACCGGGCAGCCGCGGGGCGGCGGTGCTCACGACGACACGGGCACGGGCAGCGGAGGTGGCGCTGGGCTGCTGCCGGCCACGGCCAGCAGGACGAAGAAGGACGCGATCTCGTCGTCGGTCAGCTTCATCCCGTCGACTTCGGCGTTGATGATGTTCGTCATGAGGTCGGCCTTCGGGTGGCGGCGGCGTTCCTCGAGGAAGTCGAACCCGACCCTGAGCAGGCCGACCAGCGAGTCGCTCAGGACTTGCCCTGGCTCCCGGCCCGCGGCTACGTCCGGGTCGGCCCAGGAGACGAGGCCGTGGCCGTAACCGGCGGCCTCCTCCCGGCGGTCGGCATCCAGGCCCAGCATTTCGTAGATGGTCCACATCGGCATGCGCTTGGAGACCAGCTTGACGAAGTCGCCGTCGCCCGCCGCGAGCAGATCGTCGACGATGATCCTGGCCTGGTTCCTGATCTGGTCGGCGATCTTGGCGACCTGCCTCGGGGTGAAGGCGGAACTGGCGATGCGGCGCAACTGGCCGTGCCGGGGATCGTCCATGCCGATGAAGGACCCGGCCGCCTCGTTGACGTCCTCGGGTATCTCCTCGAACTGGAAACCCTGGCCCGAGCAGTAGATGTCCGCGTTCTTGCTGACCTCGGTGATGTGCTCGTGCCTGGTCACGACCCAGACGCCGTCGTTCTCCGGGGGCACCAGCGCGCCCTCGATCGGCGGATGCCAGCTCACCGGCCGCTCCGCCCGGAGCACCTTGAAGGTCTCCTCGCGCTCCTCCATCGTCTTGGCCCAGAAAGCCAGCGGAGACACGCTGAGCGGGTCGTACGCCCGCCGCGGCCGTTCCATGGTTGACGTCATCGGATCCTCCAGTCAGACGAGCAGGTCATGGCGACCGTCACGCAGGAGCGTGCCGACGTACTGGGGGTAGAGCTTCTTGCCCAGCGGGGCGAGCTTCAGCAGCCCGGCCACGTTGCCCTCGACCTAGACGAGCTGGCCCGGCTCAGGGCCGAGCCGGTCCCGGCCGGGACGATTATCATGGCCGTCGTGCTCTCGGCCAACCGCGACCCGGCCGTCTTCGCCGATCCCGACCGGCTGGACATCAGCCGCGGCGACATGCGCCACCTGGGCTTCGGCGGCGGGGTGCACGCCTGCGTTGGTGCCGCGCTGGCCCGGTTGGAGACCCGGATCGCGATAACCGCACTGCTAGCCAAGTATCCCCGGATCGAACTCGCGGTCAGCGACCCAGACTCGACCATGAGCTGGGTGATCAACGGCGTCACCAGCCTTCCCGTCAACGTCAGCTGAAACCTTCCTCGTCAAGATCGAGCCGGAAACCTCATGATGGAGGTCCGGGCACGCCTTACTGTGAACGCGCCGGCTGCCGTCGGCGTAGCCCTACACGGGGTAATCGGTACGACGTTGCTGACAGCTTGGTCGAGAAAGGTAGAAGCAGATGAGCAAAGGGCGATCGGAGCCATCCGGGGCGGCGGTGCATGAGTTCGTGCAGTTGCTCGCCGGGTGGGTGCCGGACGGGCAACTCACCGCCGTGCGGCAGACCCTCGCCGACGGCCAGCCCGCGGCCGCCGCGGCGGCCGCGGTGGCGATGGTGGCCGAGTTCGGAGTCCCGCTGCTGGCCGAGGATGTGGAGGTGGCGAGGTCGCTGGCGGGCGAGCCGGGCGCGCTTGCCGACGTTGAGGCGGTGGCGCAGTACCCGGTAGTGCCGTTCAGGTTCAGCGCGTACAGCCCGGACGAGATCCTGGACGCCGACGACCTGGACCAGGTCATGACCGAGGCGGCGCAGGCCCGCAGCGACCGGATCGCCGGCCTGTGGCGGGCCTGGCGGCTTCCGCCGGACGGCGCCGGCGACAACCTGGACGGCGACGAGGCGTTCCGGGTCTACCTGGCCCAGGTTCCTGACGGCGCCGACGCGCCTGCTATCGCGGGTGAGTTGCTGGCCGCGGTCGGCGGGGACGGCGACGTCGGCATTGAGGTCCTCGCATTGGATGCCGTGCTTCGCCCGTATCAGGCCGATGCGCTCGACGGCTCGGTGCTGCTGTGGGCTGCCGGGGACGAGGACGACGCGAGAGAAGATGACGGTCCGCCGTTCAAGATAGCTAGGGTCTTCGACTTCGCGAAGCCGGATACCGGTCCTGGGTTCCTGCCCGGGCACCGGGTGGTCACCGACTTGGCCGAGCGGGACCGGATGCTGGCCTACCTGGCCTCGGGGACGCCCGTGCTGTACACGACGGCGCGGACGCAGGACATCATCGACCCCGCTGCGGGCCAGGTCGTGCCGAGCAGCTTCCGCACCGATGGCACCTGGATCTGGACCGACACCGTGGCCTACTACCTGGAGCAGCACGGCCTGGCCCCGGACGAGGAACTGGCCGCGCACATCGGCGCCCGCTGCCAAGCGGGGGAAACCAGCGCCGAGACCGACTCCCAGACGACCGTCGAGGCCGCCAACTTCCTGCTCTACCCGCCGCCCGAGCACGCTAGGCAAGCCGCCTGGACCCCGGGCGCCAGCGGCTGATCCTGGGTCTAGCGGGACGGCCGCGTCGGTCAGCTATCAGACCTGGGCGCGGGCGGTCATTGAGCGCGCGACCAGTCGGCTGGACGTGCATGCGACTACGCGCTCCGGCGAGAAGCTGGTGCTCGACGCCGACGCGGTGGTGCTGGCGCACGGCGCCGCCACCCGGATCAGCACGGCGTGGGGCGTCGACCGCAGCCTGCTGCGGATTCCGGTGATCACGCAGTACGTCGAGGCGGATGCTTCCGACAGCCTTGATTTCGTGTTCGGTCCAGGTATCACGCCCGGCTACGAGTGGGATTTCCCCCGCGCCTGGTGGCTTCCGCAACGTCGGCCGGTTCGCGACGTCCGCTACCGGCCCGCGGAGCGACCGGCGCGTGGTCGGCAGCACTGCGGGGCTAGCCCGCAGCGGCCCGAAATGGCGCGGCGGCTGGGCGACACTGTGGAGCGGCCTCGGCAAGCGATGGTCCGACTCCCGCGGAGTTGTCTCGTGCGGTGACGCGGCCGGCGTTGTTCACCCCTACAACGGGGCGGGCATCGGGGAGGCGATCATCACCGGACGGATGGCGGGCTGCTACGCCACGAGGTACGCCCTCGATCAGCGAGACGTCAGTCACCTGCGCACTTTCAACGACAAACTCGCTGCCTGGGGCAGCAGCCTTTACGACGCGACCAATCCGGTGATGCATTCCTGGCAGCGCCTGGTCGAAGGCCCTCAGGCGGAAGTCGGCGCCGTGCTCCGTTTCCTGGGCGCTGCCAGCAGCCTGACGAAGTAGCAGACACCCCGGAGCGTAGCCCGCGAGGCGGACAGGCACCGCGCTGACCAGCCCGCGTAGCGGCGCGTCAGGGGACGGTGCCGCGGGGAGCGATCCACGCGTGCGGCTGACCGGTTGTCGCGGCGATGTGCTCGAAGTCGGCGTCGTAGTGCAGCATCACCGCGCCGTGGTGCTCGGCGATGGCAGCGGTCAGCAAGTAAATCACGCCGGCGGCTCGATGGTGCCCCCGTGCGGCCATCCGGACTTGCACTTCGCGCGCCCGGTCCGCGATTACCTCGCTGACCGGCAGGACGACGTAGAGTTCTTTGCGGCGCTCGGCGATCGTGCGCACGTCGCGGAGGTCGCGGCCCGAGTAGCCCGCCTCCAGGTCGACGGTCACGCAGGTCGCTGCGGCCCGATCGGTGATAAGCCCGGCGATCACGTTGCGGATCAGCTGATGCTGGCTTCTGGCGTGGGCCGAGGTATCGATCAGGTAGAGCTGCCCCGGCCCGGCCGGGAGCGTCACCGGCGGGCCGCGCGCATGATCTCCGGGTCGCTGATGTCGGGACCGACGCCGAGAGCGTACGGGTCATCGAGCAACTGCTCGATCCGGCGCCTTCGGCTCGCGACGAACTCCAGCGCGGCGTTAACGGTGTCCTTCTTCGTGGTGGTGCCCAGTTCCCTGGCCGCGAGGTCGAGTGCCTCGTCGTTCAGGTCGATCATGGTCTTCATATGTATGACTCTACAGTCATGGATATACTCACGGCAACATCGCCGTCCGGGCACCTGGCCGCCAGCCCCGGCCCGCAACCGCAACGATGGGGCATCGATGCTGCTCAGCCGGGCCGGGCAACCGCAACGGTGACCCATAGATGTCGTTGCCGCAGCAACGATGGCCCATCGTTGCGGTTCCCCGTGTCCGCCGGACAGCATCGCTGGGACATCGTTGCCGCCGGCCGGCTCGCGGCCGCCGCAGCGGCTCGCGGGCCCGGCGGCGAGCTGGCACGGGCGAATTGCCGGCCTTGCGGGAGGGCAGCAGCAGCTACGGCTCGGTAGCACAGGTTCCGCGGCACTCTGGCGGACTAGGCCAGGTTTTTGGCTGCCTTTTTAATCGCTTATTTGTGGTTACCATCGGGCGTGTGGACGCTGAATTGTTGGTGGGGCGGGGTGAGCAGCTTGGGGTGCTTGGCGGCCTGCTGGCGGAGGTGAAGACGGGGGTTGGGGGTGTGGTCTTGGTGGTGGGGGAGCAGGGGGTGGGGAAATCGGCGCTGCTGCGGGCTGGTCTGGGCGATGCGGAGGGTCAGGGGTGCCGGCTGTTGTGGGGGGTGGCTGATGAGCTCGGGCAGCGGGTTCCTTTGTGGCTGATGACGGAGGTGGTGGGGACGGCGGACGGGCCACCGGGGGGAGCCCTGGCCGGGTCGGGGGACGTGATGGGGGGTGATGCGGTGGCGGCGGGCGCGGAGCGGTTGCTGGCGGTGGTGGACCGGTTGTGCGCGGAGTCGCCGGTGGTGCTGGTGGTGGAGGACTTGCAGTGGGCCGATGAGGCGAGCCTGCTGGTGTGGCTGAGGCTGTGCCGGGCGGTGTCGCAATTGCCGTTGCTTTTGGCCGGGTCTTGCCGGGCGGATGGGGGTGCGGTGGTGGCCCGGTTGCGCCGGGGGGTGGGTGAGCGGGGCGGGGTGGTGATGGATCTTGGCCCGCTGGGGGATGCCGAGGCGCGGGAGCTGACGGGCGCTTTGGCTGGAGGCCGTCCGGGGGAAAGGCTGGCGGGGGTGGTGGCGCAGGCGGGGGGCAACGCCCTGTACACCCGTGAGCTGGTGGATGGTCTGGTGCGGGAGGGGCGGGTGCGGGTGTCCGCTGGAGTGGCGGAGTTGTCGGGGGGTGACGGGGTGCGGGTGCCGGTGTCGCTGGCGGCGGCGATTCAGGGGCGGCTGGATGGGCTGGCTGAGGATGCGGTGCGGGTGCTGCGGTGGGGGGCGTTGCTTGGGGTGGAGTTCGCCGTGCCCGACCTTGCGGTGGTGTCCGGGCGGTCGGCGGGTGAGCTGATGCCGATGGTGGAGGCGGCGGTGGGGGCGGGGGTTCTGGTGGAGGCGGGGGTGCGGCTCGGCTTCCGGCACGGGTTGATCAGGCAGGTGCTGTATGAGGGGATGCCGGCGGGGTTGCGGGCGGCGTTGCATGTGCAGGCGGCGCGGATGCTGGCGGGGGGAGGGTCGGCGCCTGAGCGGGTGGCCGCGCAGCTCGTCTCCGGTGGGCTTAACGCCAGCGGGGAGGGTTGGGTGGTGGCCTGGCTGGCTGATGCTGCCCCGGTGCTGATCTACCGGTCGCCGCAGGTGGCAGAGGAACTGCTGCGGGCTGTGCTCGGCCAGCTTTCTGCCGGTGACCGCCGGCGGGAGGGTCTTGAGGCGAGCCTGGTCGCGGCGCTGTTCCGGCTGGAGCGGTATCAGGAGGCGGAGCAGGCCGGGGTGCGGCTGCTGGCGGGGGCGACCGATTCGCAGCGAGCAGCGGACACGTACTGGCTGATGACCTACGCGACGCTGAGGACCGGCCGGCTGGAAGAGGCGAGAACACGGATAGCTCAGGGACTGGAGCGGCCGGGGTTGCCGGTGTCGCTTAAGGCCCGGCTGCGGGCACTGCAGGCGATGACCCTTTCCGCGGCTGGTGACTATGACCGGGCTGAGCCCATTGCGCGGCAGGCGCTCACGGAGGCGGAGCAGTTCGGGGACCGCCTCGCGGCCGGATATGCGCTGCACGCCCTGTCCGCTGTCAGCTACTACCGGCGGGAACCGGTCGCACGGACTGAGTACATCGACCGGGCGCTGTCGCTGGTCGAGATGGACCCGCAGGCCACGGACCTGCGGCTGATGCTGCTCGGAAACAAGGCATTCCAGCTGTCGAGTCAGAGCCTGCAGGCGGAGGCGATCGCCGCGGCGCGGCAGGCCCTGGTGCTGGCCGAGCAGGCAGGTACGCCCCGTCTTCAGCAGGTCAGGTACGGATTGGCGAACCTGCACTTCGAAGCAGGCGAGTGGGACGACGCGCTCGCTGAACTCGAGCAAGTCTCCGCCATCGCCGGGGCTGCCTGGCCGCGATTGATGGTCCACGGCATGCGGGCGCTGATCGCCGGGCACCGGGGTGACCGGGAGACCGCCGCCAGGCATCTGCGCGCGGTCGCCGACGCGGACCTGAGCGTCGCCCCTACGTCGGCTTTGTATCCGGTGCTGCGAGCGAAGTCGCTGGCCGCCGAGCAGGATGGCCGCCTGACCGAGGCGGCGGCCGTGTTCGCGGAATGCTTTGAACCCGGCCTGGCCGAGCGAATGCCTGAGGCTTACTACCTGGCGACGCCCCTGGCCCGGCTGGCCTTGGCCGGCGGTGACCCGGAGACCGCCGCGATGGCGGCGCGAGCGGCGGAGGCGGAGGCGGCGTATCAGCCGCTGCCGCTGCTAACGGCGATCGCGGATCATTGCCGGGGGCTGGTGGCGGGGGATCCGGCGCTGGTGCTGTCGGCGGCGTCCTATTTCCGTGAGGCCGGCCGGCCCTTCGAACGGGCGCAGGCGCTGGAGGACGCGGCGGTGCTTGAGGCTGACCGTGGAGAGTTGGTGGCGGCGCAGGAGCATCTGGCCACGGCGGTCGGTGTCTACGCCGGGCTGGGCGCCGCCTGGAATATCGAGCGGGCGGGCGCGCGGTTGGAGCCCTACGGGGTGCGGGCCGCGCGGGCGGCGTTGCGCGGGCGGCCGTCGTCCGGATGGGAGGCGCTCACCCGGACCGAGGTGAAGGTGGCCTACCTGGTGGCGGACGGGCGGTCTAATCCTGACGTGGCGGCGGAGTTGTTCTTGTCCCGTAACACGGTGCAGACCCACGTCTCGCACATCCTGGCCAAGCTTGGCGCCCGGTCCCGTGCCGAGATCATCCGCGAGGCCGTCCGGCACCCGGTGTCATTACATCCGGCCACCACCGGAGGCTGACCTGGGTTCTATGCCGCCTTTTTTATCGTTTATTTCTGGTTACGATCGGTGCGTGGACGCTGAATTGTTTGTGGGGCGGGATCAACAGCTTGGGGTGCTGCACGGTCTGCTTGGCGAGGTGAAGGCGGGGGTTGGCGGGGTCGTTCTGGTGGTCGGGGAGCAGGGGGTGGGGAAGTCGACATTGCTGCGGGCTGGCCTGGGTGGTGCGGAGGATCAGGGGTGCCGGCTGTTGTGGGGGTCAGCCGATGAGCTTGGTCAGCGGATTCCCCTGTGGTTGATGACCGAGGTCGTGGGGGCGGCGGAGGGAGCGCAGGCTGGGGGCGGGGTGATGGGAGGTGATGCCGTCCTGGCGGGGGTCGAGCGGTTGCTGGCAGCGGTGGACCGGTTGTGCGCGGAGTCGCCGGTGGTGCTGGTCGTGGAGGACTTGCAGTGGGCGGATGAGGCGAGCCTGCTGGTGTGGCACCGGCTGAGCCGGGCGGTGTCGCAGCTGCCGCTGCTTTTGGCGGGGTCTTGCCGGCCGGACGCCGGTGCGGAGGTCACGCGGTTGCGGCGGGGAGTACGTGAGCGGGGCGGCGTGGTGATGGATCTGGGGCCGCTAGGGGAGGCGGAGGCGCGTGAACTGGTAAAAGGCCTGGCGGGGGGCCGTCCTGGGCGGCGGCTGACGGAAATGATGGGGCACGCGGGAGGAAACGCGCTGTACACCCGTGAGCTGATGGACGGGCTGATGAGGGACGGTCGGGTCCGGGTGAGCGGGGGTGTGGCGGAGCTGTCGGGGGCTGCGGGGGTGCGGGTGCCGGCGTCGCTGGCGGCGGCGATTCAGGGGCGGGTGGGGGCGCTGGCGGAAGATGCCGTGCGGGTGCTGAGGTGGGGGGCGTTGCTGGGGGTTGAGTTTTCGGTTCGGGATCTTGAGGTGGTGTCCGGGCGGTCGGCGGGTGATTTGATGCCGGTGGTGGATGCGGCGGTGGGGGCGGGGGTTCTGATGGAGGCGGGGGTGCGTCTTGGGTTTCGGCATGGGTTGATCAGGCAGGTGCTGTATGAGGGGATGCCGGCGGGGTTGCGGGCGGCGTTGCATGTGCAGGCGGCGCGGATGCTGGCGGGGGCAGGGGCGGCGCCTGAGCGGGTCGCCGCGCAACTAGTCTCCGCAGGGCTGAACTCCGGGGTGCTCGGACTGGGTCAGGACGGCAGCAGCCTGGAGCTTGAGCCCGGTCAGGAGGCGCGGGTGCCGGTGGATGACTGGGTGGTGGCCTGGCTGGCCGATGCGGCACCGGTGCTGATTTACCGGTCGCCGCAGGTGGCGGAGGAGCTGCTGCGGGCTGTGCTTGGCCAGCTTTCTGCTGGTGACCGGCGGCGGGCGGGTCTTGAGGCGAGTTTGGTCGCGGTGCTGTTCCGCCTGGAGCGGTATGAGGAGACAGCGCAGGCGGGGGTGCGGCTGCTGGCGGGGGAGACCGATCCGCAGCGGGTAGCGGAGACATACTGGCTGGTGGTCTACGCGACGCTGAGAATTGGCCGGGTGGAAGAAGCGAGAACTCTGGTAGCGCAGGCCCTGGCGCGGCCGGGGCTGCCGGTGTCGCGTAAGCCCCGGCTGCGGGCCTGCAGGCGATGACCATCGGTCCGATTGGTGAGTACGACCGGGCCGAGGCCATCGCGCGCCAGGCGCTCGCGGGGGCGGAGGAGACCGCCGACCGGCTCGCGGCGGGATACGCGCTGCACGCCCTGTCTGCTATCAGCTTCGGCCGGCGGGATCCGGTCGCACGGATTGAGTACATCAACCGGGCGCTTTCGATGGTCGAGATGGACCCGCGGGCTATCGATCTGCGGCTGCTATTGCTCGGTAACAAAACCTTCCATCTGTCGAATATGGACCTGCAGGTAGAAGCGATCGCCGCGGCGCGGCAAGCGTTGGCGCTGGCCGAGAGGGCGGGTACGCCCCGTGTTCAGCGGGTCAGGTACGTACTGGCGCATCTGCACTTCGACTTGGGCGAGTGGGACGACGCGCTGGCCGAACTTGACCAAGCTTCCGCCGTCGCCGGAGCCGCCGACCAGCGGCTGGAGGTCTACGGGATGCTGGCGCTGATCGCCGCGCACCGCGGTGAGCGGGAAACCGCCGCCAGGCACCTGCGCGCGGTCGACGACGTGGACTTGAGCGTCGCTCCCGCCTCGTCCTTGTTCACGCTGTTGCTGGCAAAGTCGCTGGCCGCCGAGCAGGACGGCCGTCTGGCCGAGGCGATCGCCGTGCTCGCGGAATGGTTCGAACCTGGAATGGCCGAGCGCATGCCAGGGGTCTACTTCCTGGCGACGCCCCTGGCCCGGGTGGCCTTGGCTCATGGTGACCGGGAGACCGCCTCGGTGGCGGCGCGAGTGGCGGAGGCAGAGTCGGCGCATCAGCCGCTGCCGCTCAGAACCGCGATGACGAATCATTGCCGTGGGCTGGCGGCGGGAGACTCGGCGCTGATACTTTCCGCGGCGGACTATTTCCGTGCGGCCGGCCGGGTTTTCCATCAGGCGCAAGCGCTGGAGGACGCGGCGGCGCTTGAGGCCGAGCGTGGTGAGCTCACGGCAGCGCAAGAGCACCTGGCCGCGGCGGTCGGAGTCTACGCCGGGCTGGGCGCCGTCTGGAATATCGAGCAGGCGGGCACGCGGCTTCAGCCTTACGGGGTCAGGCCCTCGAGGTCCGCGTTGAGGGCGCGGCCGACGGCCGGATGGGAGTCACTGACTCCGACTGAGGTGAAGGTGGCGTACCTGGTCGCGGACGGGCGGTCTAATCCTGATGTCGCCGCGGCGCTGTTCTTGTCCCGTAACACGGTGCAGACGCACGTCTCGCATATCCTGGCCAAGCTCGGCGCCCGGTCCAGGGCCGAGATCATCCGCGAGGCCGTCCGCCACCCGGCCGTGCGGCAGGTCGCCACCGCCTGAGGCTCGTCACCAGCGCGGCGCCCGGAGCCCGCGCGCGCAGCGCGCGGTCTCCGGCTGGGAGGCGCTGACACCGACCGAGGTGAAGGTAGCCCGGCTGGTGGCGCAGGGGCGGTCCAACCCGGATGTGGCCGCGGAGCTGTTCTTGTCCCGCAACACGGTGCGGACCCATGTGTCGCACATCCTCACCAAGCTCGGTGCGAAGGGCCGCCTGGACATTGTCCGTGAAGCGCTGCGCCAGGGCGCTTCGCCCTAGCGGCCGTCGCGGGCAACAAGCCAATGCGGTCAGACCGCGACCACTGTTACCGCATCCATCTCCGCTGTCAGCGCCCGGAGATCGCGAGGGTCGCTGGTGAGGATGCGCACCCGCTGGCCGAGTCCGTCGGCTGTCGCCGCGACGATCGCGTCAACGGTGTCGGCCCGGCCTATCCGTCCGAGCAACTCTCCTGCGGTTCTGCCCAGCTCAGGGGTGACCGGCCGCTGAACAACGCTTTTCAGAAGACTGCGCACGCGGGCGTCGCGCGGGCCGCCTCGCAGCGTCTCGGCCAGTGTGACCGCACTGACGTATACGCTCGCGCCGAGGCGCTCGGCAAGGATCAATTCAGCGCGAACCCGCGCGGAACCTGCCGCAGCGGCGCTGAGCCCCTCAGAGTCGAGAACAACAGCGTCCGGCAGGATCAGACGTCTCCGTTCCCGGTGCCGAGCCATTCGTTACTGACCTCCTCCAGCGTGCTCGCCGGGACAGGCCCGTACTCGTTATCCTGCTCCGCAAGCCAGGCCCGCAGGCCGCTCCGCCGTTCCTCGGCCTCTAGCGCCTCGGCGACATAGCCGGACAGGCCACGGGCGCCGACCCGGCCGCGGATCCTCTCCAGCAGCCCGGCCGGAAGCGTGACGGACACCTTCGCGTACTCAGCAGCCATGCCTAATCGTACTGTCAGTAGGATTACGTCCGCAAGTCGCCGCACCATGCGTTAGCCCGGCCAGCGGCTGGCGGGATGTCCACCCGGACAAGACGGAGCCCTGAAGTGTCAGGACACCCGGATCCTCCACCCTGACGACGGTAACGGTGGTCCGGGTTCGGGCCGTCCGGGTCCCGGCTCGCGGCAGACCGGGCAATTCGCCGCCGGCCCCAGGTCGCAGCAGCAACGATGGGCCATGGATGCTGCTGCGCTGGGCGGGCAACCGCAACGATGGCCCATGGATGTCGTTCCCGCAGCATCCATGGCCCATCGTTGCGGTTCGCTGCGCGGATATGCCCGCCTTGCCGCTGCCGGGAGGGACTTGACCGGGCTATTTCTGTGCTCCTTCAAGGCACGACTACGGTCGCTGGACTATCGCGATTCAGTACAAGCCTCCGGCTGACCGAACCCGCCAGGCGGTGCAGCGTTTTCGCCGACCTGCCAACGACCATGAGGTCGGCATGCTCAGAGCGCGCCACTTCGGCGAGAACTCGCGCGACGTCGCCCGTTCCCCTGACAAAGACCACCTCTACCCCGACCGCGTCGGCGCACTTTGCGACTTCAGCGGCCAGTTCCTCGGCCATCTGGCCCCTTACCCCCGCTGCGTCCGCACAGGCCAGAGGCGCAAATGCCTCTCCCGGCCCGATGAGCGGGGTCACGAAGACGGCGACGATCCGCCCGTTGCCCCGGAGCGCCTCGCCTGCTGCCCACGCGAACGCGTCCCAACTCGGTGCTGAGCCGTCGATGCCGACAACGAGTATTCGCCGGCCGATGTAATCAGCCGCCGCGTTGTCTCCGGCCTTTCCTCCGGTTGCCGGTACAGTTGTCATACCGGTCTCCTTTCTGACGCGAACTCTTCATCAGCGAGTTCTAGCATTCGACCAAATGCCGGGAGCGCAGCGCGCAATGAGGCGGCCTCGGCGGACGTGAGCTTGTCGATTAGGACGTCGAAGACCGATGCGGCGGCCCGGCGGAGCGTGCTCAGGTGCTCCTGGCCCGCTGATGTGATAGCGACGCGCACGACACGCCCGTCACCTGCGTCTGACTGACGTTCGACCAAGCCGGCTCTCTCCAGTTGGGTGACGAGGGCGGACATGGAGGGCTGGGTCACTCCCTCGCCGGCGGCCAGGTCCGTCAGGCGGCGGGGACCGGTCCGCTCGATGGTCGCCAGCGTCGACAAAGCCGTCAGGCTCAGCCCCCGCGGGCGCTGGCGAATGCCGAGGGTGCCAACTGCGAACAAGACCTCTCCGGTGGACTGCGGCTCGTCGCTCACGCAACTAGTATAGATCCATCTATATAGTCAAAGCTATATGCTTTACGCCGAAGCGCTGGGCGGGGCAGGTGGTTACGATCGGGTGTGTGGACGCTGAATTCCTTGTCGGGCGGGTTCAAGAGCTGGGGGTGCTGCACGGTCTGCTTGCTGAGGTGAAGGCGGGGGTTGGCGGGGTCGTTCTGGTGGTGGGAGAGCAGGGGGTGGGGAAGTCGGCTCTGCTGCGGGCTGGGCTTGGGGGTGCGGAGGATCAGGGGTGCCGGCTGTTGTGGGGGGCGGCTGACGAGTTTGGGCAGCGGATTCCGTTGTGGTTGATGACCGAGGTGGTGGGAGTGGCGGAGGGGGGAACGCTCGGTTCGGCCGGTGGCGGGGCGCTCGGGGGCGATGCGGTGCTGGCGGGGGTGGAGCGGATGCTGGCGGCGGTGGACCGGCTGTGCGCTGAGTCGCCGGTGGTTCTGGTGGCCGACGATTTGCAGTGGGCGGATGAGGCGAGCTTGCTGGTGTGGCTGCGGCTCTGCCGGGCGGTGTCGCAGTTGCCTTTGGTGCTGGCGGGATCTGTCCGTCCGGGAGCGGGGGCCGATGTGGCGCGGCTGCGGCGAGCGGTCGCTGAGCGGGAAGGGGTGGTGCTTGACCTCGATCCGCTGGCGAGCGGAGAAGTACGTGAGCTGGTCGGGGGCCTGGCGGGGGGTCGTCCTGGGCGGCGTCTGCTTGAGGTAGCTGACCGGGCGGGAGGTAACCCGCTGTACGCGCGTGAGCTGGTGGACGGGCTGGTGCGCGACGGCCGGGTGCGAGTGAGCGGGGGCGTGGCGGAACTGGCGGGCGCTGCGGGGGTGGGGGTGCCGACGTCGCTGTCGGCGGCGGTGGAGGCTCGGCTGGCGGGCCTAGCCGACGATGCGGTGCGGGTGCTGCGGTGGGCGGCGTTGCTGGGGAACGAGTTTTCTGTGGCTGATCTTGAGGTGGTGTCCGGCCGGTCCGCGGGGGAGCTGATGCCGGTGATTGAGGCGGCGGGGAGCGCGGGGGTGCTGGCGGAGGCGGGGATGCGGCTGAGGTTCCGGCACGGGCTGATCAGGCAGGTGCTGTATGAGGGGATGCCGACCGGGTTGCGGCTGGCGTTGCACCTGCAGGCAGCGCGGATGCTGGCCGGTGCCGGCGCGCCCCCTGAGCGGGTAGCCGCCCAGCTCGTATCTGTCTGTGTGCGCAGTCCTGAGGCGGACCTGCCGGTGGATGACTGGATGGTGACGTGGCTGGCCGACGCCGCTCCGGTCCTGATTTACCGTGCACCGCAGGTAGCGGAAGAGATTCTGCGGGCCGTGCTCGGCCAGCTTTCCACAAGCGATCCTCGGCGCGCGGCCCTTGAGGCGAGCCTGGTCGCCGTGTTGTTCCGGCTGGAAAAATATGACGAGGTAGAGCGGACCGGAGCGCGGTTGCTCGTCGGCGACACCGACCCGCAGCGGGTCGCGGACACGTCCTGGCTGGTGGCGTATGCGATTCAGCGGACCGGCCGGGTGGACGAGGCGATAGCTCAGGTCGAGCAGGGACTGGCGCGGCCTGGACTGTCGGAGCCGCAGAAGGCCAGGCTGCGCGCCTTGCACGCCATGACCCTCACCGCGAAGGGCGAGTATGACCTGGCCGAGGTCGTCGCGCGGCAGGCGCTAGAGGCGGCGGGGGAAGGAGGGGACCGGCTCGCGGCGGGATACGCGCTGCACGCCCTGTCCAACGTCAGTTTCCACCGGCTGGAGGAGACCAAGCGGCTTGAGTACATCGACCGGGCGCTGTTGATGATTGAGCTGGACCCGCAGGCGACCGACCTGCGGCTGTTGCTGCTCGCGAACAAGATTTTTCATCTGTCGAGCCTGGACCGGCTGGCTGAGGCAATGGTCATCGCGAGGCAGACGGCGGCGCTGGCCGAGCGGGCAGGCACTCCCCGCATTCACAGGGTCCAGTATGGATTGGCGAATCTGCATTTCGACGCCGGGGAGTGGGACGACGCGATCGCCGAACTCGAGCAGGCTCCCGCCGCCGGGTCCGCCGTCACGCGGGTGATGATCCATGCAATGCTGGCGCTGATCGCCGCGCATCGCGGCGACAGGGAAACCACCGCGAGACTGCTTCGCGAGGTCGACGACATGGACCCTGGGAACGGCGTTCCCCCCGTGTCGTTGTATTGGCTCAGGCTGGCGAGGTCGCTGGCGGCCGAGCAGGATGGCCGCCTGAACGAGGCGATCGCCGAGCTCGCCCAATACCTCGAACCTGGCAGCGCCGAGCGCGTTCCTGGGCTCAGCTCGCTTGTAGTGCCCTTGGCCCGGCTGGCGCTGGCAACCGGTGACAGGGAAACCGCCGAGGCGGCGGCGCGGGTAGCGGCGGAGGAGTGCGAGCAGGATCCTTTGCGCGCCGAAATCGCCATGGCGGATCAGTGCCGTGGGCTGGTAGCCGGTGATCCGGCGCTGGTGCTGTCCGCGGCGGACTACTTCCAGTCCGTTGGCCGCCCCTTCGACCGGGCGCAGGCGCTTGAGGACGCCGCGACGCTTGAGGCCGGACGAGGTGAGCTGGCCGGTGCTGAGCGGCATCTGGCCGAGGCAGTCGGTATCTACACCAGGCTTGGCGCTGTTTGGGATCTCGAGCGGGCGGCCGCGCGGCTTGAGCCTTACGGGGTCAGGCCTGGCCGGCCGGCCTACCGGCGCGGCTGGCGACCGGGTGGGAGGCGCTGACGCCGACCGAGGTGAAGATCGCTTACCTGGTCGGGGACGGCCGCTCCAATCCGGACGTGGCCGCGGCGCTGTTCTTGTCCCGCAACACGGTACAGACGCACGTCTCGCACATCCTGGCCAAGCTCGGCGCCCGGTCCCGCGCCGAGATAATCCGCGAGGCCGTCCTCCACCCGACGCCACGGCATCCCGCCCCCGCCTGACCCCTGTGCCCGCGTCGATGCTTCCCGTATGCGGAACGATGGTCGCAGCCGCCGCCAGGGCGATGCTCGAAGATGGCTACGCGCCACCCACGGACCCTGAGGTGGCTACGTGGCGGGACCGGCTGATACGGACGACGGACAGCAGCAGCCCGGTGGAGATCATCAGGGCGGCCGCTGCTGCATCCTCCCCGCTGTCCCGCGCAGGCGCGGTGTTGCTCTCCGGCGATGTCGCGCTGGCTCGCCTGGCGTCGGCTGGGGACGCCTCGAAAGGGGCCTGGGCCATCTCCGGTGCCGCCGGCCTGTACCTGCCGCGACCGAGTTCCGCGGTCCCAGCCGTGACTGTCCTTTGGTGCGAAGACGTGCGGACAGTGACGCACCTGCTGGCAGCGGCCGAACTGCGGCAAACGCATCGCTCTGATCGCGCCGAGCTCGCCGTCGTCGCGGGTGAGCCTGAGTTGTTCGCTGGATCTTTTGCTGAAGGCATCGTGCGGTACGCGGCACCTATCCAGATCATCATCGACTGCCTAACCCAGGACGGGACCGTAGCAGCCGATGCGATGGAGGAGGCGATGTCCTGGTGAGCGGCCAGCCCAACTGGGCGCCTGGATCAGGCGATTACCTAAACCGCTCTAAGAGGCGCAGCCTCAGAGAGTCAGCTGCGCAGGGTACGCCCGCATCGTCGCCAGCGTCTTGGACGGCCGAAGATCGATGGCGGTTCGAGGACACCGGGGTGACCTGGGAGTCCTTCGACGTGGAAAAGATCGAGCCGAGCGGCCTTCAGCGCTCCCGGCACAGGTTCCGCGCCCACTTGCCCGAGCTGATCTGGAATACGGCCGCGCTCGAAGGCAACACCTTCACCCTGCCGGAGGTGAAAACCCTGCTCGAAGGCGTCACCGTTGGAGGAAAGAAGCTTGCGGACGAGCAGCAAGTAATCGCGCTGAGCCAGGCCTACAACCGGCTCGACGAGATGGTCGGAGCCGGATGGTTCGAGCTGAGCAAGGAGGTCTCGGACGAACTTCACCGCCTTGTCGCCAGGCACGAGGCAATCGAGACGGGCTCGTTTCGGGGCGAGTCGCTACGTGAGCGTTTCACCAGCCTGGTCGACTACCTGAAGACTGTGAGTGATCCCCGACGCCGTGCGCTCATCTACTTCGCCTCCGCGACCCGGCGGCAATTCTACTTCGACGGCAACAAGCGCACGGCGCGGCTGATGATGACAGGCGAGCTGATGTCCCGCGGCTATGACATCGTGAGCGTGCCCTACAGCCGGAAGCTGGAGTTCAACAACGCACTCGACGTTCTATTTGACCGCGACGACGCGACAGAACTGCTCCGCTTCCTCAGCACGTGCACCCTGACGGACTAGGCCCTCAGCCAGGCTGTTACGCGAGTGGGCGCTGGTGCTGTCCGTGGCGGACTGCAGCAGGCTTGGCCTGTGTCCCGGCGCCGGGCCCGCGAGCCGCTGCGGCGGCGGCGAGCCTGCCGGCGGCGCCGGCGAACCGGGCATTTCGGCTTAGCTGGCCGCAACGATGTCCCAGCGATGCTGTCCGGCGGGGGCGGGGAACCGCAACGATGGGCCATCGTTGCTGCGGCAACGACATCATTGGGTCACCGTTGTGGTTGCCCGGCCCGGCTGAGCAGCATCGATGTCCCATCGTTGTGGGTGCGTTTCCTTGGGAGTGAGGCGGGTCCTTGAGGGTCTTGCTCGGGAGGCGGGGGCACTTCGCCTTTGTTTTTGCCGACGTAAAGTGCCCCCGCCTTCCGGGGCCTGGCGGCGGGCTGCGCCGAATGCCCGGAATGCCGGGATACCTGGGCCTGGACCGGCAGGCGCCATGGCCCCGCCCGGCAGCCCGTCCCGCCTCAGCCCCCACCGACCTTCCCGGCATTCCCGGCATCCAGGGCAGCTCGCCGCCCCGGCCGCTGACACCGGGGGCACCCCGCGGTCGTAAAAACCACCCCGAAGTGCCCCCGGCGCTCGGGCAAGACCGTCCCAGACCCGCCTCACTCCACCAGAAACGCACCCCACCGTTGTTGTTGCGGGCCGGGGCTGGCGGCCAGGTTCGCGATGACCTCGCGGCGCAACCTCACGGGTACGTGGCTTTCTGTACCTGGTCAAGGCCGTGGAGGATGACTGGGAGCTGTCCCGGGCTGTCAAGGTACTCAAGGACCGCGTTGTTGAAAGCACTCTCCATTACCGGCGGCATGGAGTCAGACGCGTCGAACTCTACGTTGACGGCATGGGTGAGATCCGCGGCGAGTTCGCGCGAAACCTGGTCTGGATATTTGCTGGGCGGCACAAGCTTATTCACCGAGATGGCGCCGCTGCCCGGGCGGCTGATCCATGCTTCCTGCGCTTGCGGGGTCGTCAGGTAGGCAATCAGCTCGCGTGCCGCCGACGAGTCACGGAACATCCCCAGCAAGTCGCCTGCGACCTCTTCGCTGCCTTGGCCGGCGGATGTTATCGGCGGGAAGGGAATGAACTTGAAATCCGTCGTCGGGGCAGGATGGGCGTCGTGAGCGGAAGGGCCTAGCGTGTCCTGCGTGTAGAACGCGGTGATGAACGAACCCTCGTGATCCAGGTAGCATCCGGGCGGGCTGGTGAACAAAGGCTGGCCGGCCGTGCCGTAGCCGGTGACAAGGTCGGCTGCCGTGCCGCCATAGACGAGGCCCGGAGTATTCGCGACCTGGCCGAACGTCTGCCATGCCTGCCTGACCGGGGCTGACGTCCAAGGCAGCGTGCCTGCCACCCATTGGCCATATGCCTTCGGGCCGGACTGGTGGAGCAGGATGTCTTCGATCCAGTCAGTCCCTGGCCATCCGGAGTTTGAGCCGTCTTCCATCCCCATGCACCACGGCGACGTGCCTCCGGCCTGAAGGCGCTTCGTCAGGTTCGTGAGCTGGCTCCAGGTCAGGCGCGGCGAGGTGAGAACGCCGAGGTCACTGGCTGGGAACCGGCTAGGGTCGTACCAGATGACGCTCTTCAGCGTCGCCTTGACGAAGATCGCGTAGAAGTGCCGGGTGCCGTGCGGCCCGGCAGCTTGCATGAGCGTCCGCCAGCCGGATCCGTACTGGCTGGTCATTGTCTTCATGTCCAGCGCTTTGTCGATAGGGAGCAGAAGCCCCTCATGCGCGTACTGGTGCAGTTCGCCTGGCGTGGCGAGTGCCGCGAGGTCGGGGGGGTTTCCGTCCTTCAGGTCAGTGCTGAGCACGGCGTCCGCGGCACGTGTCCCCGTGTAGTCGACCCTGATCCCGTATTTCTTTTCGAAGCCGTGCACCATCGCCAGAAAACCGCTCTGCTCATCCCCGGTCCATGAACCGAGCACGGTGATGACGGGTTCGCCGCTGGACGGGCGGTCGCAGCCGACCAGCCCGAAGGCAGCGAGCAGCACGAGCACGAGCAGGAAGGAGGAGGCCCGACGTCCCCTGTTGGTCACGGCTACCCCCGGTATTCGTCGAGACGGGGCTTGATCCCGAGATAGGCGAGACCTGCGATCACGGCAGCCAGAACGGGGATGCCGACTGGCAGGCCGCCGGTGTCCTCCGCGGAGGCCAGGTCAGCGTCAAGTACATTGCCGGCGCCCTGCGTTCTCGTCACGGACAGGCCACTGGGCGCAGTGCCGGAGGTGCTCCCCGGATCGTTCTTTTCCAAGGCGGCGGCCTCGGTGTCCACGGCATCGGTCTCGGCCGTCCAGATCTTGGTGAGCTTCGGAAGCGCCGTGTCCCGTGCGGCGGCGAAGGCCGCGTCGGCGGGCATGGTCACGAAAGCCATCCAGGCCAGCAGGCCGCACACGAGCGCCGCGGCAAGGAGCAGCGGAGGACTGATCATCCGCCGGAACCTGCGCGTCAGGAAGCGCTGAGCAGCGATGATGCTCCACAGCGCCAGGAGGCCGATCGTTGCTGACGCGAGGAACAGCGCGGGATCCGTCCACGGCGACGCCAGTTGCTGATTAAGGGCCTGGCCATTTGCGTTGGTCAGCTGGGTGATGTCGGCCAGCAAACCGCCCTGTTTGTCGCGCAGCGAGCTCGAAGCATAGGTCAGGTATGCGTACCCCAGATCGTGATCGCCGGCGGTTCCCAGGGCGATGTCCGTCCGGTAGGCAGCGTCCGCCTGCTCGACCAGCCCCTGATAGTTGACAAGCTGCCCGCTGATGGTCTGGAGTTGCTGGCTGCCCGCGCTGCCGGACGGTTCTAACGCCGCGAGACGTTCGAGATCCTGGTTGGCGGCGGTGATGTCGTTCTGATACTGCTGCCCGGGTCCGGTGAGCTGATCCGCCCCAGACCGGAAACTCAGCCAGGCCGCGCGGTCCGCGTCCGACAGCGCAGCCTTTGCCTCGATCCCGTCGAGCAGGGCGGGGGAGGCGCTGTCGCGAACAGAAGCGACGGTGCTGTGCAGGCCCTGCAGCGCAACTGTGGCCGCGACCCAGAGGAGGACAGCCGCGGCGAGCATTGCGGTCAGCAGGCGCCACAGGCGTCCAGGGGTGCTCAGCCGCGAGGAACGGGGGATGCCTGAGCCGGCCAGGACCTGGCCTGTCATTCGTGGCGTTGGCGCGCTCGCTGCGGACACTGGCGATTTCATCCCTTCAGGGGGGGTTATTGCACGCATCTACCCGCGCGTCTGTGGCGGAATTGATCCGAGCGATTTCTGGTCGCGAGCGGGCTGGTCTTGCCACTTAACCTTAGGTGCATTTTCCCGTCTATGTATATCTTCCCCGCGGACCGGTTTCGGGGCCGATCCAAACGATACGGACAGTTGGGACGGTGCAGTCATACCATTGATGGTGGCGAATCCCGGATGACGGGTAATGCGGCGATTGTCGTGCGCCGGTGGGCGGCCGGTGCGACGAACGACCGGCCTGGTTCTGGCTCTTGGGCGCGCTACATCGGCATCGAAGCCTAGCGTGGCCAGGAAGTTCCCGCAGACGGCTTTGATGATGCATCCGCTGGCCGTTCTGGCTCAGATCCTTGTCGGTCACTTATCCTTGATCGGGAGTCCCTGAACAACTGGGAGCTTGCCCGAGCCCTTGCCTTTGCTGGCTTGTTGCCGTGGTCCATCAGCGAGCCTGCTGGGCGGGGATGGTGGCGTGCCATTGTCCTTGGGGTCCAGCCCCGCTTCGGCGAGGCGGCAGGTCGCGGCGCTGGTGAGGTAGTCGTCCACGTCGATGCTGGTGACGTGCTGGGCACCGAGGCGGCGGGCCAGCAGCGCCGTGCCGTACCCGGAGCCGGTGCCGACGTCGAGCACGTCAGCTCCGTCAATGGCGGCCGTGATGATCGAGCGTGCCTTCGCCCCGTGGACCGCAATATCAGACAGATGGCTGAATGCCTCGCCATAGACGGCGATCTCGCGAGGCTGGGTGAGCGTCAGCCAGCGCACGTTCACCTGGGCATCGTCGAAGATCCAGAAGTCCTCCACCGGCCACATGACATCTCGCGGTAGGCCCATCGGGATGATCCCCAGGGAGACGGACGGCAGGGACGCAACGGAAATGAGGTGGCCGAGCTGCCCGGCCATTACCTCGACGCCACCGATGACGTTACGCAAGACCGATTCCTCGACAACCACGAAGAACCGGTGGTCGCCGGCGGTGCTCAGGCTGCCCGCTATCCGGAAATGATCAACATCAATGTGCGGTTTGGTGTTCGTTTTCGGGCATCAATGTGCGGTTTGATGTTGATCATCTTTGCCCTGACTGGCGGCCGGTACCGGCCGGATGACGGGAACATGACGCAAGGTGACATGGAAGTAACATGCCGTCGATAGCCCTGATCGCCTGTGACAAGCGGCCAGGCCCGGATCACGCTAGTCGCCAGGCACGAGGAAGGCGGAGCGTTGCTCCGTGAGCTTCACCAGCCTGGTGAGATCGCGAGCGTGCCCTACAGCCGAAAGGGGCGAGGCCATCAGCTTGGGTGCTTGGCGACCTGCTGGCGGAGGTGAAGGCGGGCGTTGGCGGCGTGGTTTGCTATACAACGATCCGGGGGATGGTCGGGTCGATCCGGGCGAGGTCGCGAGGGTCGCTGGTGACGATCGCATGCTGCCGCTGCCTGGCGCACAGCACGACGTGCACGTCAACGACGTCATCGTGACCGGTGCGCGCGCACATCAGCCCGACGTTTCTGGCCGCGCTTAGCGTCATGACCGCGACGTCGACATCGGGAGACTTGAGCAGCCTGGCGAGTCGAACCTGACGAGGGCTCCGCCAGGCCTGGGCGACCGCCTCGGCCGGGACGCAGACGGTTCCGCCCCGCCGCCAGGCAGCCTCCAGGCGGGCCTGCATAGCTACGGCTTTGGCCGGCTGGTCCAGCGCCAGAAGTGCTCCCGTATCGAGCGTGAGCCCGGAGGTCGCAGCGCCGTTCAACCGGTCATCCTGCCACTCGGTCTGGCTGATCCAGTCAGGCCGACCTGGTCGAGCTCAGCCTCAACCTGCCGCTGGATCTCCTCGGGAACAGGAGTCTCGTCGCGCCAGGCCGCCAGGATCTCATCCAGCCGCTCGCGCTCCTGATAGTCCTCCAGTGCCCTCGCAACGTAGGCGCTGACCTGCCTGTCGCCGCCGGCGGCCCGCTTGATCTCATCGACCAGCTCGTCGGGCAGACTGACCGTGATACGTTTCATACAATTATCATACTCTCGGACGCGGCAGCGAGAGCGTGGCGGAGTGGACCCAAGACCACGTGGCAGCCGGCCCGCCCTACAACGGGGCAAGCCCATGAGGGTCAGGTGCCTCACACCGCCTAGAATCGACTTTATGGCCGCTGCTGATGTTGAGAAGTTCCGGGTGGTCTTCGACATGTGTGACGCTGGGGTGCGGATGTACCGGCAGCGCATGCGGCGCGAGAACTCGCGGGTCTCGGACGAGGAGATCGAAGCCAGGGTGCAGGCTTGGCTACGCAGGCCGAGCGGCGAAGCGGGCGATCGCCTGCAGTTGCTGGCACGCGGGTAGCGCGGAATGCAGTCTGTCGATGCGGTCCTGAGGCAGGCCGCCGAGGATCTCGATGCCATCGGTGCCCGCTGGGCAGTCATCGGCGGCTTGGCGGTGGCATTCCGCGCGGAGCCCCGGTTTACCAAGGACGTCGATCTCGCCGTCGCCGTCGTTGACGATGAGGAAGCCGAAGGCATTGTCAACCGCTTGCAGGTCCGCGGCTATGCGCTCGCGTCGCTCGTTGAGCAGGATTACGTACATAGGCTGGCCACCGCACGGCTGGTGAGGCCGAAGGCGGGCGCATCGAGCGCCTTCATCGATCTGCTCTTCGCGAACTCCGGTATTGAGGAAGAGATCGTTCGCAGGGCCGACCGGCTGGAGGTACTGCCGAACGTTTTCATGCCAGTGGCATCGATCGGAGACCTCATCGCGCTGAAAGTCCTTGCCGGTCGCCACCAGGATCTGACCGACCTCGGCTACCTGATCGCCGCTGCGACCGAGGCTGATCTGAGCGAAGCGAGGAAATCGGCTGTGAAGATCCAGGAACGTGGCTTTAACCGAGGGCAGAATGTGCCCGAAGACCTGGCATCGATCATAGGCCAAGCCCAGAAGTGATCAGCCATTTCGTAGGTCCTCCAGGCGGAGCGCGTTGAGCTCGGCGAGTACGGCGGGGGCGTCGGCCGCTCCGAGCTGCTGGAAGATCTCGTGTGCCTGCCGCAGCAGCGCGCGGGCTCTGGCGATCCGGCCGGCGGCGATGGCGCAGCGGCCCAGGCAGGCCAGTGCGTTGGCCTCGATCGAGGCGCTGGCGATGGCGCGACCCAGTTCCAGGGCCTGCTGATGGCACTCCTGCGCCCGGTCGAGTTCGCCGCCGTCGAGGTGCAGCCTCCCGCTTTCATTAAGCGCCTCGGCCTCGCCGTCCTTACTGCCGATGTCACGGTACAGGGCAAGGGCCTCGTCCAGGTCGCGGGCGGCTGCCGGGTAGTCGCCGGCCTGCCGGCGCACGTCCCCGAGGTCGGTGAGGGCGTTGGCCTGGCCGAGCCGGCTGCCGAGGTCGCGGTAGAGGGCCAGGGCCTGTTCCAGGTCGCGGGCCGCCGCCGGATAGTCATTGGTGTGCCGCCGCACGTCCCCGAGCCAGGTGAGGGCGTTGGCCTGGCCGAGCCGGTCGCCGAGGTCGCGGTAGCGGGCTAGGGCCTGCCGCAAGTGGCCGGCCGCGCCCGGGTAGTCACCGGTCAGCTGCCGGTGGATCCCGAGCCAGGTGAGGGCGTTGGCCTGGCCGAGCCGGTCGCCGAGGTCGCGGTAGCGGGCCAGGGCCTGCCGCAGGTCGTCGGCAGCGCCCGGGTAGTCACCGGCCAGCTGCCGGTGGATCCCGAGGTCGGTCAGAGCGTTGGCTTCGCCGAGCCGGTCGCCGAGGTGCCGGGTGGCCTGGACGGCGGTGGCATGGCGGGTGATGGCGTGCGTCCGCGGGCCGTCGCGGTGCAAGAGTTCGGTGAGACCGGAGGTCAGGGCGATGACGCGGGCGTGCTGGCCGGTTCGGGTGGCGTGGTCCAGGCAGGCGAGCAGGCAGTCACGCTCGAGGTGCACCCATGCCAGCGCCTGCGCGGCGTCGTCCAGGGCCGGGGCCTGCGGTGGCCGGGCCGGCCCGGCGGGCGGGGTGCCGGGGCGGGTCTGGCGGGCCAGGCGGGCCTGGGTTCGGGCGGCGGTGTGCTGGTAGTAGTCGAGCAGCCGGTCAAGCGCGTGGTCGCGGTCGGGGTCGGTGGCGGCCTGGTCGCGGGCGTAGCGGCGGAGCAGATCGTGCAGGCCGTAGCGGCGATACCCGGTCTCGGTCAGCAGCCCTTCGCCGTGCAGCCCGTCCAGCAGCCCGGTGGCCTGAGCCGGGCTGACGTCGGCCAGCGCCGCGGCCGCATAGGCGTCGATCGTGGCGCCTGGGTGCAGGCCAAGGAGCCGGAAGAACCGCTGGCTGGCCGGGTCCAGGTGCCGGTAGGATACTTCGAACGCGGCCGCGATGCTGTCGTTCTCCGCGGTCAGGGTGAGCATGCCGTCGCGGGTCTCGGCGGCCAGGTCGGCCAGCGTCCAGGACCGGTGCCTGGCGAACACGCGGGCCAGCAAGGACACCGCCAGCGGCAAGAACCCGGCCAGCCGCACCACCTCCGCCACCCCGGCCGGGTCGGAGCCGGCCCTGGGCGCCAGCCGGGTAAAGATCGCGGCCGCCTGTCCGGCCGGCAGGGCGTCAAGCAGCACCGGCACGACCACACCGGGCAGATCGCCCAGGTGCCGGCGGCTGGTGATCAGCACCAGGGAGTCCCCGCCCCCCGGCAGCAGCGGGATCACCTGGCCGCTGCCGGCGGCGTTGTCAAGCACCAGCACCGCCCGCTGGTCGGCCATCCGGTCCCGCCACATCCCGGCCCGCTCTTCCAAGGTTCCTGGCAGGAACCGGGGGTCGGTCCCGGTCGCGGTCAGCAGCCCGGCCAGCGCGTCTTGCGGCGCTACCGGGTCCTGCCCGGGGGTATGGGCGTGCAGGTCGATGAACAGCTGCCGGTCAGGGAACCGGTCCGCCAGCAAGTGCGCCACGTGAACGGCCAGGGCGGTCTTGCCGCATACCTGATTCTAGCACATAATAGGAGGTATGGACATAACGCCTGCCTTCGCCCGGCCGAGGGCGATCTTGCTGGCCCGGCTGTCGGACAAGCGCTTTGATGTGGACCTGACTGATGAGGGTATCCCGGCTGGGCTGGAGGACCAGGTCCAGCGGATGCGGGACCGGGCGGCCCAGCTTGGCTGGGACGTGTGGAAGGTGATCATGAACCCGCGCTTGTCGGCGTACAAGCGGCGGAAGGTCACCCTGGCGGATGGGCGGCGGGAGTACCGGGTGTGGCGCCCGGACCTGCGCGAAGCGCTGGCGGACTTGTCGGCGGGGCGGGCGACGGCGTTGCTGTGCCTGGACCTGGACCGGGCGTTCCGTGACCCGAAGGACCTGCAGGACCTGATCGACGTGGTGGAGTACTCGCCGCACGCGGTGCTGGTCGAGTCGTGCACCGGGTCGCTGCACATGGAGAAGGGCAAGGACAACTTCGACGCCGAGGTCCGGGTGCTGGTCGCCAACAAGGCGTCCCGCGACACCGCCCGCCGCGTCTCGGCAGCGCGGGAGCGGCAGGCGCGTGCCGGGCAGTTCGGCGGTGGCCGCCGGCCGTTCGGGTTCTGCCTCGGCCCTCCGCGGGTTGGCCCCGGGCAGGTGCCTGATGAGGCGGTGTGCCCGTGGCACGGCGGCCGGGACTGCCAGGTGGGGGTGTCGGTGGTCCCGGCGGAGGCGGGGGTGATTGCCGACTGTTCGCACCGGCTGCTGCAGGGGGTCACGCTGCGGGCGCTCGCGGCGGGGCTGCGGGAGGGGCCGGTGTCGACGGTGACTGGGGCGCCGTGGTCGGCGGAGACGCTGCGGGACATCCTGCTGCGCCCCCGCAACGCCGGCCTCATGGTCCACAGAGGGCAGGTGCTGGAAGGGGTCGCGGCGCCGTGGGAGCCGGTCGTCACCCCGGAGGTGTTCGCGGCTGTCCGGGACGTGCTGACCGACCCGTCGCGGCGGGTGGGGCCGGGTGCGGCGCCGCGCTGGCACGGCTCGGGGATCTACCGGTGCGGTGTGTGCACCCCGCCCGGCGCCGCGACGGGCGTCCCGGTGACGTGCCAGGTCACTTTGGGTGGGCGGGAGCCCCGGTACCGGTGCAAGGACCATGCCCACCTGACCCGCAACGCCGCCCACGTCGACCGGCTCGTGTTCGCCCATGTGCTGTACGCGCTGACCCACCCCCGCGCGTATGAGCTGCTGGCCGCGCCGCCGCCGGAGGTCGACGCCCCGGCCCTGCGTGCGGAGCGGGCCGCGATCAGCGCCACGCTGGAGCGCTACGCGGTGGATGAGGTGCTGGGGAAGCGGACTGCTGGGCAGGTGGCCGCCGCGACCCGGGCCGGCACGGCCCGCATCAGCGAGATTGATGAGGCGCTGAACGCGTCGGTGGCCGCCGACCCCCTCGCCGCCGTCATCGGCGCACCCGACCCCGTGGCGGCGTGGGATGGGCTGGGGCTGGCGGACCAGCGGCTGTTCATCGACCGGCTGGCCACGGTGACGATCCTGCCCGCTAGCCGCCGGGGCCGGGGGTTCGACCCGGCCTCGGTCGACATTGCCCCCAAGCATGGGCTGGGCAGCCCGCCTGCCGCCGCGCTGGCCGGGTAGGCGCGGCGGGAGCGTGCCCCAGTGCGGGGGCCGTGGGTGGGTGATAAGGCTGCCCGCCGGCGTGGGTGGCTGGCGGGGGTGTGGAGCAGGGCGGCGAGGGTGCGGGCCTGCTCGTCGCTCAGTGGCGGCCATTGGTCGACGTTGGCGGTGACGTGGGCCATGAGTGCCTGGTCGCGCAGGATGGCCCGCAGCGCGGCCATGCGGGGGCTGTCGCTCTCGCGGGGGGGGGTGGCCATCGCGGCGAGCCGGGCACGCATCAGCGCACGGTCGGGCTCGGGGGTGGTGGCGGGTGCGGGTGCGGGTGCGGGGCCGTCGCCTGGGGTGGTGGCGGGCTGGGGTGTGGTGGGGGTGCGGGCCGGGCGGTGTGCCGCTGGGCTGCGGCGCGGCCTGCCCGGTTGCCGGCTCGTGGCCATGTTCCTCCACTATTGATTTGTCAAAGAGCGTGTGTGGTGGCCGCGCCCGGGGCGCGGCGACGGGGTGTTCAGGCGGCGTGGCGCTGGCTGGGGCTGGCGGGGATGTGGGCGAGGCGGAGGCGGCCGGGGGTGCCGGGGAGCGCCCAGATGGGGCCGGCTGGGTGCTGGTCCGGCTGGCCGGTGGTGGCGATGGTGAGGGCGCCGGAGGTGACGGCGGGGTGGGCTCCGATCCGGGCGAGCAGGGTGGCCTCGCGGGCTGGGGTGGCGAGGACGAAGAGCACGGTGTGGCTGGTGCTGGTGGCGCGGGCGAGGGCGGCGTAGCGGTCGAGTTTGGCGGCGACCCGGCCGGGTGGCTCGGTGGCGCGGTCGTATTCGAGCCAGAACGAGCAGGCGTGGCCGTGTTCGGTCCAGGTGCCGTGCCCGTCCGGGCGGACCAGGTCGCCGGTCACGCTGTGGCAGCGGTGTTCGGACCACCAGTCGCTGAGCCGGGCGCTGGGGGTGTCGCGGGCGGAGGCGGCGAGGTCGGTGAAGAAGCCGTTGACCGCGAGCAGGTGCGCGAGCACCGGGGAGGCGGCGAGCCGGTTGGCCTGCCGGCGGATGGTGGCGGGGGTGGGTTCGGGCTGGCCGTCGCGGGCGGCGGCCCAGGCCGCGCCGAGGGGGCCGAGGGTCCAGCGCCATTGCTGGGAGCCGGGCCGGACGCCGTCGCGGAACCGGGTGAGCACGCCGCGCTGGGCGAGCAGGACGAGCCGGTTGCGGGCGGTGTGGACGTTGCCGAAGGCGAGCGCGGCGACCTGGCCGGTGGTCAGCACCTTGTGTTCAGCGAGCAGGTCGAGCAGCCACCGGTCCCGGGGCATGAGCCGGCGCAGCTCACCGGCCACGTCCGGGCCGCCGGCACCCCGGTGGGGGGAAGGCGTATGTGTGGGGGTGGAAGTACTCAAGAGAAGTCTGCCTTTCTGGCGCCGGGTCATTCATGGCGCTGGCCTGGGCGGATACGGGTACCTGGGGTGGAGGTTCACCCGGAGGCTCCCGCACGGGGGAACCTCCGGGTGAGGGTCCGGGGGATGGTCCGGGCCTCCCCGGGCTGGGTCACAGCCCACGGGAGGCCCAGTCAAGGTGACTGCCCCGCGTGTCAGGCCCGGGGGGAGCGGCGCTGGTGCCTTGCCTGGCCGGCCATCACCGGGCCAGCCGCCGGGTTCGCCCGTGCCCGGGGCGGTCGCGGGGCTGGTGGAGGGGCGGTGGCCGGCTGGGCCGAGCTGGCGGGCTTCGGTGAGGGCCTGGCGCACGCCGGCGGGCAGCCCCCGGTCGCGGGCGGCTGCCCGCAGCACCTGGGCGCGGCCCGGTGCGGCCGGGGGTGCCGGGCGGCAGTGGAGGCTGAACGCCTCGGCGTCGCGGCCGTCGATGACGAGCCGGCACACGATGCCGTAGGCGTCACGGCGGGACAGGTCGGTGGCGGCGAAGTACGGCTCGGTGTGGTGGGCGAGGTGGCGGGCGTCGGCGGGGGCGAGGGCGAAGAACACCTTGTTGCGGGCGTTGGCATCCAGGGCCGCGACCGTGTGCGGGGTGAGCTGGCCGAGGTTCTGGTGGGCCAGGACCAGCGACACCCGCAGTCCCCGCGCCTCGGCCAGGGCGTCTTCCAGGCCGATGGGCAGGTGCAGGAAGCTGTGGCACTCATCCACCACGACCGTGGCGTCAGCGCGGTGGTCTTCGGGCTGGGCCGCGCGTGCCCCGGCGGCCTGCAGCAGCGCGGCGAGCAGCAGCGACCCGGTCAGCCGCACCGTGTCTTCACCGAGGGCGCCCTTGGGCAGCCTCGCCAGCAGGATGCCGCCGTCGAGGATGGCCTCCAGGCTGAAGGTGGACGCGGCGGTGCCGAACAGCCCAGCGGTGAACCGCCGCGACAGCACCGCCCGCAGCTTCGACAGCAGCGGCCCGGCCAGCACCGACGCCTGCGCCGCCGTCAGTTCGTCCCACCAGGCCCAAAACCCCGCCAGCGTGGCCCACTCCGGCCCGGCGGCCGTGCGCGCCCGCCGCAGCACCCTCGCGCGGTAACGGGCATCAGCGATCAGGGCGGGCAGGTCGGCCAGGGTGGCACCGGGCAGGTGGGCGAGGGTGAGCACGGCGTGCCGAGCCAGGTCGTCAGTGCGCGGCCCCCAGTACTGCGCCCACACCTTCGCCATCACCCCGGCGACCTGGTCCGCGACCGCTTCGGGGCCGCTGCCCAGGCCGAGCAGGTTCAGCGCTGCCGGGGCCTGCTGCTCGTCGGGGTCGATCAGCACCAGCCGCCGCCCCGCCGTCTCTGGCAGCCGGTCCAGCAGGTCGCGGACCAGGTCGCCTTTGGGGTCGAACACCGCCACCCCACGCCCGGCCCGTGCCTCAGCCAGGACCAGGTTGACCAGCAGCGTCGACTTCCCGGTGCCGGTCGGGCCGAGGACATGGACATGGTGGCGGGCGTCATGCACCGACACCCCGACCAGCACCGGGGGGCCCAGCGGTGCCGTCCCCAGCGGCTTGACCGCCCTCCTCCCCGGTGACCCGCGCGGCACCAGGGCCAGCCGCGCCGGGCGGACCCCGCTGGGCTGGGGCTGCTCACCTGTAGTCATTGCCATCACCTCTGTGTGGGCTGCTGTCAGGGCCGGCCGGTGCGGGGCCGGCAGGGGCCAGGTAGGCGGAGTGGGGGTGGGGGCGGTCCAGCGCGGCGGTGGTGAACCGGTACCGCGCCGGGTCGGCGGGCAAGTGCGCCAGCACCCCGAGTTCAGCCGCGGTCACCAGCAGCCACTCCCGCCGCCGCGCCCGCCGGCCAGTCAGCGCCGCCCGCGCGCGGCGCAGCCGCACCGGGACCAGGGCGCGGGTGGCGAGGACGTAGCCGTCCGCGACCTGGCGCGCCACACCAGCGGCGGCGGCACGGCGGGGGCCTGCGGCGGCGACCCTGATGGCGGCCAGCAGTTCCGGGCGGGCCGCGACCTTACCGCCCGCTTCCCGCGCCGCCGCCGCCAGCGGGTCCACGCGGCCACCAGCACCAGCCGGGGAGCGGGCCGGGACGGGCTGCACCAGGTCCAGCACCGCCCGTACCGCCCGCAGGCCGGCGGGCTGGGCGGGCGCGCCGGCGTGCCGCACGGCGTAACGCAGCGCCCGGACACGCCGGCGCGGCGCGGGCCGCACCAGCACCTGCACCACCGCCGGCATGCGCGCGGAAGCCAGCGCGGACAGCACAGCACGCAGCGGCTCACCCGCCTCACCCCCGGCACCAGCACCACGCGATGGCGCGGACAGCAGGTCCACCCGCGCCAGCCAGCGGCTCTCGGGGACCATCGCTGCCAGCCGGTACCCGGCCACCTTCTGGCCGCCCCCGGGCAGGCCCGGTGGCCTATCCGGTGTGATGCGGGCACCCGGCCACGCCTGGGCTGCGGTGTCGGCCACGGCCGCCTGCGGCACTCGACCGGGCAGCCACAGCCCCGCCCGCAGTTCCCCGCCGGCGGCATGGACCTCGAACGCGACCGGCGGCCCGGCTGGCCCCGGCCGTGGGCGGCGCGGCGCGCCAGCGCGGTGAGGAGGTCCCACGCCTGAGCCGACTGGGCGGGGTCGAGCGCGCGGGGCGGCACCACCCGCGCCCACCACGCGCCCTCCGCGGCCCGGCGTCCTGCTGCGGCCCGGACGGGCTGCCGGGCCGCCACGGCGGCGAGCAGCACGGGCGCGGCCCACGGCAGGGCAGGCCACACGTACACCACGGCGACGTGGGCAGCGAGCCAGGGCAGGCGGGTGACCCATGAGCCCAGCGACCCCAGCGAGCACACCGCCCGCACCAAAGGCGGCGCCTTCCCCGGGCCGCATCCCGGCACGGCGGGCGTGCCCGCCAGCGGGACCAGGAGCGGGAGCGGCGGCCACAGCGGCGGCGGCCCCGTCACAGGCCACCCCCGGCCGGGGCGCGGCATGCGCGGCGGGAGACCCCGCCACGCTGGATAGGCATGGGAAACAAGAAGCACCTCCAAGTGAAAAGACCGAAACGGCGAAACAGGCGCCACCACCCCGCGCCGGGCCGCCGTGAGCACGGCAACTTGCAGGAGGTGGTGGCACGACCGGGAACAGGCACCGCACCGGGCCGCACAGGCCGGGCGCGGAAAACCCCCTCACTTACTTGAAGGGGAATCGCGGAGCCCGGAACTTTCCAAGATCACGAAATCTTTACCGTTTTTCTGGTGGTCTGCCGCGTCGGCGGGCCAGCGCCAGCCCCACCACACCCAGGCGAGGGGCACGCGGGTGGTTTCCCCCCGCATCTAAAGAAATCGTGTTTCAGGGCCTGTTCTTCACACCACCGGCTCAGAAACCTCTGGATTGCCCCGTTCTGGCAGCGGCTACCGCACGGCGCGTAGGCTCGGTGACCAGGCACGCCAAGGGCCAGCCGGGGACGTGACGGGGGTGGGACATGGCGCCCTCCGCACCCGTACCCCCGGAGTTCCCGCCAGGCACCTGGGCAGCCGGGGAGCCGGTTCAGCTCGACGTCACCCCGCTGGGCCGGATCAACCAGCAGGCCACCGCCCAGGTGACCCTCACCGTGCCCGCCACCTGCGCCGGCGGCAGCGCCTCAGACCCGCCGCTGACCATGGCCGGGCTGCGGGTGCGGCTGCTGCTCGCCACCACCCCGCCCGAGGTCCAGGACCAGGCATGGCGGCACACCGCCGCCATGGCCCGCACGCACAAGGGAGACTGGAACCTCTTCGCGCTCGGCCTCGCCTACCCCGGGCTGCGCGCCCGCGCCTGGCGGCTCACCGAAGCCATGGACCAGGCCACCACCGCCCAGGTCCAGTTCCGCCTCGCCGGGGACTTCCTCCTCGCGCTGCACCGCCTCGACCTAGACCGCCCCCACCTCGCCGGCCTGCTCATCGCCACCGCCTACGACCACACCAGCCGCCGCAAACAGCGGCCCGAACCGGCCACCGCCAGCCTCGACACGGCCACCAGCCTGCCCGCCGCCGGCTGGCCTCAGCCCAGCCCCCGTTCCGTCCTGGACCAGCTCATCACCCGCACCGCCAGCGCCCCGCCCGGCCAGGCGTTCACCCGCCTGCACGCCGAACTGGTCGCCCGCACCTACCTCGACGGCGAGCGGCTCAAAGACGTCGCCGCCAGCCTCGGCATGACCGCCTCCACCGCCTCCAAACACCGCACCCACGCGGTGGCCATCATCGCCCGCCACCTCGGCCACCCCCGGGCTGGCCTCACTGACCCGGCCCCGCAGCGGCAGCCTCACCAGGCGCCCCCGGTGGCACACCCGGAAGCGGCGTCACCCGGCCCTCAGCCAGCGCCACCGACGCCGCCATGACCACCTCCTGAGTGAGCTGGGCCGCCTCCACCCCATCATCAAGCAACTGCAGGCAGTGGCCTTGGAGGTCATCGATGCACACCAGCACCAGCCGCGTGAACCGCAGGAACGGGAACACCACGCTCCAGTTGTCCGCGCCCCTCCCGTGGACGACGAAGACCCGTCCGCCGCTGCCAGACACCGACCCGACGTCGGCGCTGCCCTCGGAGGCCGCCCACGCCACCCGCTCCAGCACCGCCCCCATCCACGGAGCCGACTCCAGCGACACCTGCACCGCTGTGGCCGCAAGGAAGTCACTGCCGATCCCATGCCGGCCACGGCGGGCACGCGCCAGCTCCACCGCCAGCCGCTCCGCCAGCCTCCGCCGCCAAGCCCCCAGCCCGGCCCGCTGATCCGCCACACCCCCAGACTCCACCATCCCCGCCCCGGACGCGACCCGGCCGCAGGCGAACGCAGCTCACGCCCCCGGGCACGTGAAGGGCAGGGCCGTGGGCGGTGGCCACGCCACGGTCATTCTGCCTGATCAAGTACCCTCTCTCCTTGGCGGCGCTTCCACCCCCAAGGAGGGTCAGCCGCCACGATCATCGCCAAGACGTGCTCGCGCCTCCGGTGGCATGACCGGACCGGGTAGTGGCGCAGATCACAGCGCACCGGTCGCTCAGGGACACGCGACGGAGGCAAGCGTGGCGGGTGCTATGCGGGTAACCACCCGCAATGCACGCTTCCAGCAGTGGGAGGCGCTGCTCACCAACCGCACCAAGCGCCAGCGCAGCGGAGAGTTCCTGGTGCAGGGCGTACGTCCCATCACACTGGCTGTCCAGCACGGATGGCAGATCCGGGCATTGCTCTATGACGCGGAGGCTCCGCTGTCCGGGTGGGCACGCCAGACGCTGGGAAGCGTTAAGTCCGACAAGGTCGCCGTCGCTTCGGAGTTGATGCGTGAACTGGGCGGCAAGACCGAGACAGCACCCGAACTGCTCGCGGTAGTTGGGCTGCCGCCAGACGATCTGGCCCGTATCCCCCTCAGCCCTGGGATGCTCACCATAGTGTTCGACCGTCCCACGAGCCCTGGCAACATCGGGACATTGATCCGGTCAGCCGACGCCCTGGGGGCTTCGGGCGTCGTCGTCTCAGGGCACGCGGCCGACGCCTATGACCCCAAAGCGGTCCGGGCCAGCACAGGTTCCCTGTTCTCCATCCCCGTGGTGCGCGTGGCTTACCACACCCCCGTACTGGAGTGGCTGGACGCCGTGCGAGACGGTGGCATCCCTCTCCGCCTGGTGGGAACAGATGAGCACGGCGAGACGGACCTCGCGGACTGTGACTTCAGCCAGCCGACACTGGTACTGGTCGGGAACGAGACCACCGGGCTCAGCAGCGCCTGGCGGCAAGCCTGCGACTCTTTGGTGCGGATTCCCATCTCCGGTTCGGCCAGCTCACTCAACGCCGCCACAGCGGCGTCCATCGTGCTGTACGAAGCGGCACGTCAGAGGGTGACGGGGACCATCGCCTAGCCGATCCACACCCAGCCGGGCGCGCGCAGCCAAGGGCGAGGCGGGCCGCAGGCGGTGACCCCGGCTCGCCTTCCCGGCCTGGGTGCAGGTGACCCGGGTTGGGACGGTGGCTGGCCTGCCGCCTGCGGTCACGGCATGAACGCTCACCTTCGCGGCTGCCGTCAAGACGTTGTCCCCGCGATCCGCCGTTATTCGTCACGGCGGTACTGGATGCCGGGAGCGCGGTCGAGGTCGAGTACGAAGCCTGGAAGGCTGTCAATATCCGGGGTTGTTGGGAGAGTCAGCGTGTATCCAGCGCCGGTATAGGTATGCGCGCTGAGGGGGGTGAGCTGTTGGCTGGCACCCCGGCGCCAGAGGTGGAGATGGCCGTCGCTTCGCGTCAGGCGAAGTGTGCCGGGCACGTCTTCAGACGTATAGGTGCCGACGAGTACGTGCTCTGGCGTGGACCTGTCGTCGGCTTGGTGGCCGGTGGTGGCTGGAACTGGGCGCACTTCGGTGGTCGCGGTGCTGATGAGCTGGTTCAGGTCGGTTTGCTGGTGGGTGAGTTCCCGGAGGGCGGCTGAGGCGATGTGGTCGGCGGCGACTCCCGCGTGGTTGGACAGGCACGTGACCCGCAGGCCGGTCTGGGTGAGGTGGGCTGCGGCGGAGAATCCCTGTTCGTGGCCGTTGTGGAAGACAGTTTGCTGGCCGGGTCTTGGCTCGGCGTAGAGGCCCGGCCCGTAGGTGCAGGGGGGATGGTCGCTGGGCCGGTAAGGGAGGTCGGCCGCGAACGGCAGCCCGTCGCTGGCGGAGCGGTTCTGGTGCAGGTAGCCGAGCCACGGTCTATGTCAGCGCTGGTGGACCAGAGGCTTCCCGGGCCGGGCAAGGCGACCGGTCTCTGGGTCCGGGTCCAGCCTGCCGGGGTGGGCTGGTAGCTGGAGGCCGCTGCCGGTATGACGTCGCGTGGGTCGGCCTGGAAGGTGGTGGACGTCATCCCCAGTGGGGTGAATACCTGCTGGTCCGCGATGGCTTGCAGGCTGGTGCTGTGAACGTGGCAGAGGATCTCCGCCAACAGCAGGTAGCCGGTGTTGCTGTAGAGGAACTGGCCTGGGGGAACTGCTCGCTGGCGCTGCCGGTAGGCGAGTTCCAGCAGGTCATCGGCGGTGTAGTGGTCTAGGTCGCGGAACCCTGCGAGGGAGAGCATGGACTCGGCGTCCCGGACGCCGCCGTGGTGCTGGATGAGGTCAGCGACCGTGACGTCGGCCAGGCGGAACCGGGGCAGCAGGCTGGTGACCGTCTGGTCGAGCGTGAGGGCATGGTCGCGTGTGGCCCGGATGAGCAGGTGCGCGGTGATCTGCTTGGCGACGGAGCCGGTATTGAACACTGTGTGCTCGCCGATGGGCGAGGCGAGTTCCAGGCTGGCCAGGCCGGCGTGGGCATGGTGGCAGGGCTGCCGGGTGGGTGGACCCGAAGGACGGCCCCCGGTTGTCCGGCTTGCGTCTCTGCCGGGCTGGCAGGGGCGCTCAGCGCTGGTGCCGTCATAGGGTCCGTGCCTGCTGGTAGACGGCCTGCAGGTGGTCCTTCAAGCCGGGGTCTTCGATGAGGCCGATGGCTTCGTCGTGGTCGCCGGCGGTGGCGGCGAGCAGGGGGCGCTGCTTGTCGAGGTAGGCGGTGAGGAACTGCCGGAGTTCCCCGGTGGTGGATTCGAGGACGCGGGCGGTGAACAGCATCGTTAGGGGGAAGGCCCAGCAGGCGTGGATGAACCCGAAGGCCGGCCTGAAGGTTCCCTTCCAGGGGGAGAAGAACCGATCTCGTCGCTTATCGCGTACTCCGTGGCCCGCAGTGCGTCGTTGAGCCAGTTGTGCCCGGCCTCGTGGATGAGGTCACGGGCGAGGACGGTGGGGTGGCTGGTGTAGTCGCAGAAGATCGTTCCGGGGAGCCGGGTGATGGTCCAACTGTCGAGGGTGTCCCCGAGCTGCTTGCGGCGGAGCAGGCAGACGATGACCGCATGGCCGGTGAGCAGCTCGGAGAAGCCGGTGTCCGCGCCGATGGCGAACGCTTCGGCGGCCAGGCCGCGCAGTTCTGCCGGGGCGTGGGACGTGGCGGGACCGAGCAGGTAGTAAGGCGTCTCCGAGATTCCTGAACGGGGCAGGCGCTCCAGGTCGGGCGTGACGATGACACGCGCGCCAACATTGGTGGGAGTGGTGAGCGCGGGAGCCTCCGCGTCGGGGTGGGCGCGGTACCAGTTGAACGTTTGGGTGTCACCATTGCGTGCCGCAGCCTCGGCGCCTTCCAGGGCGTGGTGGGCGTGGCAGTAGTCGGATGCGCCGTATGGCGTGGCAGAGCCGCTGGGAGCGGTGCCGGGCTGGAGGAGGGCGTGGATGCGGCGTGTCCTGGCGTCGTGGAACTGCTGGGTGGGCGGGAACTGGAAAGAGAGGGTCGGAGTGAGAGTGTCCATGGGTCGGTCTGCCTCCTGGGATGGGGCCGGGCCGGGTTGGCCCGGCCCCATGTCGGCTAGCCCCCGCCAGTGAGGGCGGTGGCTGGGTGAAGGGGTTAGGAAGCGTCGGCGCTAGCCGCGCCGCTGGTGGCCCAGCCATCGGCGGAGACGCTGGAGGTGTGCGCGGTGGTGCGGACTGCCTGGTCCTCGCCGCGCAGTTCGTCTACGGCGGCGAGGAACTCACTGATGTGGTCGCTGTTTCCCATCGCTGTTTCCTTATCTGGTGTTGTTGGCGGTTGGCCGGATACGGGGGCGTGGTGGGGTGGCGGGGAGCGGGCGGTAGGCATGGTTGGTCCTTCCTGCCGGGCCGGGGTTGGCCTTCAGGTGGGCTGGGCCGGCGGTGCCGCTGGGCAGGCAGCGGCCTCGCGTAGCGCGTCGCGGAGTTCGGCCATCGGCGGCCGGGCGGATGGCGCGGCGTCGAGTGCTTGGGAGATGACCGCGCGCAGGGCGGTAGGGGCGGTGCCGAGCCTGGAGTGCCCGTATCGGGGGATGTCGTGGCAGGCGAAGCGGTAGGTGAGTACGGCCAGGCTGAACACGTCCGCCGCCGGGGTCGCCGTGGGGTAGGCGCGGCTGTACTCGGGTGGCCAGTGGACCTCGGCCCGCGCGAAGCCGGGCCGCGTGGCGTGTCGGTGCGGCGGGCAGCGCCGAGGTCGGTGACCAGCCCGCGGCCCTCGTGGATGAGGATGTTCTCCTGGTACACGTCGCGGTGCACGATCCCGCGCTGGTGGAGGCAATGAAGGCCGTCCGCGACGTCGGCCAGGACACTCAGTCCCCGCACACGTCCCTGCTCGCCGTCTGAGGAGCCATGGGAGAGGAACGGCCGGAAGTTGCCGCCCTCGCAGTAGGGCATGGTGTACCAGTCGAAGCGGCCGAAGCCGCCTTCTTCGAGCAGCGGCACGACGCGCTCGATGCCCGTGGCCGCGCGGGTGAGCGCGGTCTCGTGATGGAAGTCCTCCCTGGTGAGGGACCGCTCCCGGCTGGTCATCTCGGCGTACCAGTAGAAGCCATATGCGGCGCGGCGGGTGGTGTCGTCCATCTCAGCGAGCACATGGTTGCTGCCGAAGCCTGCTTTGAGCACCACCGGGGGCTTGCCGTTGCGGCTGACCAGAAGGAGGGTGCTGGCGCGGGTGAAGGTCAGCAGGTCAAGCACCTCCCACCCGGCGGCGCGGGTCTGTTCGATGACCCACGCGGCAGGGTGCAGCGGGTGCAGGTCCATGGGTCTCCTCATTTCATGGCCGCTGATGCGGCGCGGAGCCGCGCGAGGCATTGCGCGCTCAGCGACTGGAGGTCGTCGGGGTTTGTGCAGGGCTGCTGGAGTACGGGCAGCCCCGTCTCGGCCGTCCAGGCTGTCGCGGCTTGGCCGTACAGGCAGGTGAACCGTGTGGCTGTGGCCTGCGTCTCACCGAAACGGCGCGCGGTCGCCCGGTCCTCCAGGCGGCGGTGGCAGACCTCGGGCGGGGTGGTGAGCAGCACCGTGACATCCGGCCGGGCCGCGCTGACCTCGGCAAGGTGGCGTACGTACCGGTCCACTGGGCCGCCGTGGACCAGCGCGAGCAGGGCGGCGGTGGACAGGACCAGGCGGTCCGCGATCACAGGGCCGTGCATGAGGGCTGGGGCGAGGTTGTGGCGGGCGTGCAGCTCAAGGTCACGGCGGGCCGCTGCCAGGGCCTGGTCCGCGGTGAGGGCTGGCTGGCCGGCCCGCAGTGCGACCAGGGTCCGGGTTGAGGGCAGGGAGAGCCAGGAGAACTGGCCGATGTGACCTACCTGGACTCTCTCGTCGGCGGCTGCCCTCAGGAGCCTGTCGCGCAGCGTGCTCTTGCCTGACCCGGAGATCCCTTCTAAAGCGAGCAGCATCCCGTGTCACCCGCAGTCGGCTGGGCTGGCATCAGCGATCAGCCAGCTAATGAACTTCGCGGCCCTGCCGCTTCGGACCTGCTCGGTGCCGTGGGCGAGCTGGGAGCCGTAGAACACCGCCGTCCCGGGCACGGGCTGCACACTCCAGCGAGTCCGGGACATCTCAGCGAACCAGGCCGCGGAGTGGTCGGCGCCTTCGTGTGCCAGCCACATGCCATCGGCGTAGCCGTGCCCGCTGCTATCGCTCAGGCGGGTGTCCCACAGGCGGTCGCTGGCAGCGGTCTCGACGTAGAACCCACCGCCCGTTTCCGGCTGGCTGATCCCGACGCTGATGCCGGCGATCTGGCGTGGCCAGGCGAGCGGGTCGGGGGCGATCCCATCGAGGTGGCTGGTGATGTGCTGGCAAGGCCCGTACTCGACGTAGGTCCAGGGACGGCACGCCGTGACAGAGGGCATGACCCGCGACAACGCCGGACGGGCACGCTGGAAGGCGTCCTGGAGGAGCTTCTCCGCCTCGGCCGGGATGTGGGCTACTTCGACCCGCCCGCTCGGCTCGTAGACGTCCATGGCCTGTTCGGTGGAGTGGCCAGGTATCTCGTGGATGGACGTCGACCGTGCGGTCCCGAACTGGGCGCGGTGCTCCTCTGAGAGGAAACCGTCCATGACGGTGGCCAGTTGTCCCCGTTCAGCTTCGGTGAGGAATCTCTCGACGCTGCCGATGGCGACGGTCTCAGCGATGTGGATCACGGGCCTGTCCTCCTTGTTCGCGCACGCGCCGGATGTCGTCCAGGCTGGTGCAGTGGTTGAGCCAGCTCACGACAGGCTGGCGGCGCGTCTGGGCGGGGCAGGCCCACAGGGCGAGCAGTTCCCCGGTGAGGGGAAGTTCGCCGGCGGTCGGCGGACTCGCTCCGTGCTGAGTGAGGATGAGCTGCTTCAGCCGGGGGCAGACCGCTGACGTTTGGGCGGCGAATGCCCGGCCAATCCGCGCGGCTGCCGTCTGGGCGCAGTCGTGTACGCGGCTAGGTGGGGAGGCGCCCTGGAAGGCGCGGTACTCGGTGTCAGCCCAGCCGGCGGCGATGCAGGCGCTCGCGGCGGTGATGTGACAGACGGCGCAGCAGCCGCCGCTGGCCACTGGGCATCGGCGGTGGTGGGCGGGCATCGTGGCGGCGACTTCACCGAGTACAACCGACGCCGTGTCCGGCAACAGGGCAGAGATTTCTAGCTGGTGGGGGGTGCTGGCGTCGTGGTTGCAGCACGGCGTGCCGGCGGGCGCGGGGGTCATAGCCGGCAGGGCAGCTTCGATGAACATCGCGTGGAAGTACGCGATGCGGCCCAGCAACTGGGGGACCGTCACTGGGCACCCTGATCCTGGCTTGCGGGGACACCAACGGGATCACGTGATGCCCGTCGTGGGCAGGCGCACCGCTGGCCGGGAATGGGCCGTTCGTGCCTCATCGCGGCGGCGAGGACCGAGGTCGCCTCGTCAACGGTGAGGAAGAAGTCGGCCCATCCGGACCCCTCGGCTGGGCGCAGCGCCAGGTCCAGGACGGGCGTGGTCCGCCCGGTTGCCTCACACGTCAGGTCCGCTCGTGCGAGTAGCACCCTGACCGGGGAGGGCAGTCCTGTCGCGGCTTGGGTCACGGCCCGGCACAGCGCGGCAGCCGTGGCGGCGTACTCGTCGCGGTGGCGTGGCAGGATGCCGACCCGGCGTTCCGCGTGCGGCAGCCCCGCGTCCGCGTATGCGTGGCCCTGGCAACTGTCGTAGGTGATCAGGCCCAGCCGGTGGTGACAGCGTCGACCAGGGGACGGGCACCGGCTTCGATGGCTTGCCGCCACTGTGGGTGAGTGGGATGCAGGTCATCGGCTTCATGCACGCCCGGGAGCCCGGCCGTGTTGATGTTGCCGTGCGTGCTGGTGAGCAGCCGCGCTGGCGGGGACGAAGAGTCTTTCGCGTCCCAGCGGGTCATGAAGGCGGCCACGTCGCGCATGGTGTTGGGGTGGCGGGGCCGTGAGCGCGCGGTGCGGCACCACGCTCCCTCGGGGTGGGCTGGCTGGGCGAGCAGCGCGGCGACGCCGTCGATCATCCGCATCCGGTAGTCGCAGTAGGAGTCCTGGTCACCGGCGAGGTTCTGCCGCCACCGGGTGGCCACGCAGCCGCCGCCACAGGCAGCCTGGTAGTCACAGGTGACGCACCGCCGCATAAGCGCCTTGCCCTGGGCCAGCAACGGTGAGCGATGCTGGGCGGCACGGATTGCCTCTTCACCGCTGGCTTCCTCCAGCGGCATGAGGCGGGCCTGCGGCCAGGGCAGTTCATCGCAACTGCCAAGCCTGCCGTCCGGGTACAGGGTGAAGACGTGGTCGCATTTCAGGTCCGAGAAGTGGCAGAACCCGGTGCCGAGACCTCGCAGCCGGCGGATGGTCGAGACCGTGGGTTCTAGCTTGAGGCGGGCGAAGTGCCCGGCGCTGATCCAGTGAGCGCTGGCGGCGACCACGAACTCCGCGTACTCATCTGGCCTGATCGCCCACGCTGGTCCCTTGCCTCCCACGGCGGCCCGTTGCAGCAGCCTGCTCACTGGGACGTGTGTCCCGGGGGCGGCGGTGGAGCGCTGGACTGATGAGTCAAAGCATGGGACGAAGCTGACGGCGTTGACCGCGCGGAACGCCGCCAGGTGGTCGAGGACGGCTTCGGCGCGGCCAAGGACGGCTGGCGTGACAGCCGAGATGACCCCGGCGGACCAGCCGCGTGAGGCTAGTAACCGCAGCGCTGCCGCCACCTGTGGGTAGACAGGTTCGCCGTTGTAACTGACGCGCCACGCGTTTCCATCGGGGTCCCCATCGAGAGAGACCCCGATCCGCAGGCCAGGGCAGGTCTCCTCGAACAGGTCCAGCCACTGGCTGTCGAGAAGGACGCCATTAGTCTGCAAGGAGACACGGACGACTGAGGGCTGGGCCGCCAGCTCACGCAGCACCGTGGCGACGTGCCCACGGCCGGCTGTCAGCGGTTCCCCGCCGTGCAGCTCCACAGTCAGTGAGCGGCCCGGGAAGACCTCGGGCAGCCGCTTGACCTGGTCCGCGCTGATCCGCGCGCCGCCCGGGGCTTCCTTGCGTTTCTCGTAGCAGTAGAGGCAGTCGATGTCGCAGGTCTCCCCGCGCATCTTGAGGATCACCGATACCGCACCGCCGTCGTCTCCGCTGCCAAGGTTGCGGTAGATCTGGCTCGTCAGGTCGGGTCGTCCAGCGGTGCGGTCCATCGGCTGCCTCCAGGCGCGGGGTCAGTCGTACAGGCTCCCCAGCAGGGCACCCTGGCCCGACTGGAGGATGTGGGCGGCTTCCAGCGGCACCCAGAAGCACTCGAAATGGGTGGGTTCCTGCTCGCCGTCGTGGTCTTCCTGGCTGGCCCACCGCTCGGGAGCGGGCTCGGTCAGTTCCAGGTGGAAGACGTGGCGCCGCTGGACCTCGAACCGGTACGGGCTGATGTCGTAATAGGTCTCACCGAGCTTGGCGACGACCTTGAACCCGGACAGGCCGGTCTCCTCACGCGCTTCACGCAAAGCGGCGGCCTCCGGCGCCTCACCGTCGTGGATGCTGCCGGCCGGAACCTGGATACCGACTTCCTCATAGCTGAAGTCGGTGTGCCGGAACACCAGCAGCTTGCCGTCGCGGACGATGTAGCACAGCACCTTGTCCTTCGTGACCTTCTCAGGCAACGCAGCACCCCTTCTGTGTACGGGCGAGAGTGAGCATGACCGCACTGGGCGGCGCAGAGCCTGCCCATGCCCGCCTGACGATACATTCGGCCACCGAGCCGACACCGACCGCTGCGGGCCTTGCCGGAATGCCGACCGCCATGGGTTCGCCTCCTGAGCTGTCGTGTAGCACGCTAAGGAAGACGGCCGTCGGCAACTGGCACAGTTCGTGTCAGTCTGGTGCCCGTGCGGCGGAGTAGCCTCACGGTGGCGGCCCAGCGAGGAGCGTGGAGACCAAGGTGAGCGATGCCGGTACGCGGGATTTCGTTGGGGCAAACCGGGCCTTGTGGGATGAGTGGGCAGAGATACACGCCAAGTCAGAGTGGTATGACCTGGCCGCAGTGCGGACAGGCGAGTGCAAGCTGCGGTCCTACGAACTGGACGAGGTCGGCGACGTCGGAGGCCGCACGCTGCTCCACCTGCAGTGCCAGCTAGGCACGGACACCGTCGCGTGGGCGCGGCGCGGGGCACAGGTCACAGGCGTCGACTTCTCCCCCCGCGCGGTGGCGATTGCCTCCAAGCTCGCGGCCGAGGCCGGAACCGACGCCCGGTTCATCTGCTCTGACGTGATGGAACTCCGCAACGCGCTGACCGGGACCTTCGATATCGTCTACACGTCCCGTGGTGTGCTGGGCTGGCTGCCTGACCTGGCCGAGTGGGCGAGAGTGGTGGCGCACTTCCTGGCACCGGGCGGGTTCTTCTACCTCACCGACATCCACCCGATAGCCAAAGTGCTTGATGACTCCGCCGCCGAGGTCCGGGTGACACGCCCGTATTTCCCCCGGTCAGAGCCCATCGCCTACAAAGTGCAAGGAACCTATGCCGACCCTGGCGCTGAGGTCGCCAGCGAGGTCAAGTACCTGTGGACGCACAGCGTGGCGGAACTGGTCAGCGCCGTGGCGGAGGCGGGACTCGTGATCGAGTTCCTGCATGAGTTCCCCTGGCTGGACCGGCCCTGGCCGTTCCTGCACAAGCAGGACGAGCGGACCTTCACGCTCCCAGCCGGCTCGGAGGCGGAGCTGCCGCTGTTCTTGTCACTGCGGGCACGCAAGCCAGCCCTGCCAAGCTAGAACGGGACCCGCATCTCACGCGCGAGGCTGCGGAGCTGCTCATCGATGCTGCGGTGGCGCCTGGTGATGCTACGGACTAGCTCGCGTGCGATGGGGTCGTGACGGACCAGCTCTGGCGCTACCCGGTGGCCCATGGCGATGGCACGCACCGCCGCTTCGTCCTTGCCGCGCATCCCATGTGCGCGAGCCAGGTGCAGGTAGTGGTAACCGGAGCGGTTGACGCTCGGGAGCCGTTCCGGGTGGACACGCTCGGCGCACCGTATCGCCTCCAGCGGCTCACCGAGATCGACAAGGATGCCCGCCCGTTGGATCGCCACGTTCGTCGGCCCGAACAGGAGGCAGTAGTCCTCGCGGTCATGGTTCAGGACTTCCGCGGTCTCGCTGGCGACCTTCAGCAGCCGGTGTGCCTCCGACGCGTCCTGCGCACGCGCGGATGCCTGGGCCGCGTAGAGATGCAGCGCGCCGAAGACCACCATCCCCGCAGGCGTGCCCGCATGGCGCTGCCTCCGTGCGTGCTCGGCGGCGTCAAGGGCGAGCGCGACGGCATCTTCGGGGTCGCCCTGGATCATGAGCTGCACAGTCATAGTCGCCGCTGTGGCCGCTACGAGGAGCCCGTCATTAGTGTGCTCGGCGGCCAGGAGTGCCCGGTCAATGGCGACCCTCGCGCGCGGCAGGTCGCCACGCTGACGCAACTCCAGGGACGCGATGCGGTAGAAGGCGCTTAAGCAGGCGTAGGCGGCCGGGATGCCGCTGCCCGTTGCCACGACGACGGCCCGCTGTGCGTCGCTGATCAGGCCCGCAAGCTGCGGTACGACGGCCGAGAAGTTGCGGGCAGAGGTGTTGTAGAGCTGCCGCAGCGCGACCGCCTCCCGCTGCAGCTCATCCACCCGGCGAGGCTCGGAAGTGGAGGAACTGTGGGCAATGGTCCCGCTGCGGTCCAGTGCCCGCCTCAGCTCGGCCAGGCCATCACCAGCCATGTCGCCGGCCCGCGCCAATTCGGGGTCGGAGAAGCCGGTTAGCTGGTGGACCGGGACAGCAAGGGCGCGGGCCACCTCTTGGAGCACGGCCATCGAATCGATCCGGCGGACGCCCCGCTCGACCTTCGTCACCCAGCTCGTCGACCGGTTCAGGCGAAGCGCGAACCCCTCCTGGGTCAGCCCCCGCAGCTTGCGCTGCATAGCGATCCGGCGGCCAAGCGGGACGTCTGCCGTGCTGTCCACTCCTGCTCCCACCACCTCGGGAGGTATGCGCCGTGTCCCTCGAACGCATCGTGAGCGCGGCACAACCCCACGCGCGCCGATGACGACGATACATGACCCAGCGCGCACGACGGCATACCCGCTGAAGCGCGTGACCGCACTGCCTGTCAGTGCTGCGCGCACGGCATGAGACCCCGAGCGCCCGCGCGCACCCACTGGCACCAACAGTGCCAGTTCACCCCCGGCCCGGTCAGTAGCGTTGCACGGCGTACGGCTTCGTTGCCCATAGTGAGCTGCGACCTGGAAAATACCCGGAGCAATCATGAGTGCCAGCGCGACGGCAACCACGTCGGCCGCCCCCACCAGCGCCACCCGCGCTGCCGTAGGCAGGGCCAGCGCGGACCTGGCCCGCACTCGCACGGGAGAAAGCAACCGCCGGCACCACCCCGGCGAGCGAGCCGTCCCGGTGCCACCGCTGCCTCCTCAATGGCGAGGAACCACCATGGCCGACCACTGGCCGCTGCAAGACTTCATCGAGTACGGGGCACTGCCCAGCGCCGTCCCATCAGCCCGGCTGCACACCAGGCAGATCGTATGGGAATGGGGACTCACCGCGCTCACCGAGACGGTCGAGTTGCTCGTCTCCGAACTGGTAACCAATGGCATCGCAGCCACCCCACCGGCCGGGACATCCTCACCTGTGCGCATCTGGCTGCTCTCGGACCGCACCCAGATCCTCATCCTGGTCTGGGACGCCAGTCCCCACCCACCGGTCCCCACCCAGGTGGACGGATACGCCGAGAGCGGCCGAGGGCTCTTGCTCGTAGAGGCTCTCAGCGAACGCTGGGGGTCGTATGCAACGGCGCAAGCAGGCGGCAAGATCGTCTGGGCGCTGTGCAGCAAAGACACCGCAGAAGGACCCTGTCCCCCACATGGATGAGACTGCTACCTCCGCTCAGGTCGCCGCTGAGGCGACGATGCGCCGCGTTGACCGCGTTGACCGCGCTCACGTTGACGTGCCCAGCACCGCCCCGGGGGCAGACCACCAGGGCCGCGCGCCTGGGTCCCGCAGCCCCGGCCAGACCGGCCACCGGCCCGCCCGCCCCCTCGCCCCATGCCGGGACCCGGTGGTCCTGGCACGCGTCCTGTATGGGCTTCACGGCCTGCCTGACGCGTGACCCCGTAGCCGAGGAACGACCCGGAAGCGATTACGGGGGCTGTGCGCGCTAGACGCGGCCCGGCACAGTCTATGGCGGGATTTGGCCGGGGGCAGGGGTTTCGGGCGTGAGCGCGGCGGACGGGGCCGTGAACGGCCAGGGCCAGGCGAACGCCTGGGGGCGGGCTGGCTGTAGGTTCCGTGTCAGCGAGAACAATCGATCTTGTGTGGCCAGGGGTTTCCGGGCGTGTGAACACTCCACGCCGCTGGCCGATCCGGAGATCCTGAACAATCGCGGGGGCGGTGCCGCGCTGCAGGCCCGCTGCGAGTCAGACCGGCCGGCTACCCGGTCGTTTGCTGGCCAGCTACGACTGCGGCCCAGCCTGACTCGCCGGGCCGCAGTGTTCACCGAACGCGGATTTGAACTTTCACTGTGCAGCAGCCGCGGAATCGTTCACCGAGACGCGGACCCTACACTGGCCGTGGCGGTGGGGGTGGGTTAGCCGGTGGTGATGTAGCGGCGGGGGTGGTCGCTGGCGAGCTGGGCGTGGCCGAGTTCGATCAGCTTGTCGAGGGCGTTGGCGATGGCGCCGGAGGAGTTGCCGAGGACGCGGGAGATCTCGTGCGGGGTGAGGCTGGCGCCGGGGTTGGCGGCGAGGTGAGCTTGGACGCGGTCGCGGAGCTGGCCGGGGCGCATCGCGGGACCGGTGCGGGTGCGGTGGGTGAGGGCGGCTTTGGCGGTGCGCCGGGCTTGGGTGGTGTGGTCACGGGCGGTGTCGAGTTCGGCCAGGGCGGTGGTGATGTCACCGGCCGCAAGGGCGGTCATGGCTGCGGTGGCGGCGCTGGCGGCGAGTTCGGCCAGCCGGGCGGCTGCGTCAGTGGCCGGTGGTGTGGTGCCGGCGGGAGCGTCATCGCTGTGCTCGCCGACGTCGGCCGGGTCCGGGCTGGCCGGGGCCGGAGCGGCGGTAGGTGTGACAGGGTGCCAGGTGGTGGGTGGCTTGCCCTTCCCGGTGTGTTCGCCGGTGCTGCGGCGGGCTTGCCCAGCGGCTTCCAGCGCGGTGAGGGCTTTGCGGACTGCCTGGGCGGTGACGCCGGCGTGGGTGGCGATGGTGGCGGTGGTAGCGCCAGGGTTGGCCGCCAGCGCGGCCACGATGGCCGCTGTCGCGCCGTCGTTGCCAGCACCGGAGGATGGGGCGGGGGTGGCCGTCGCGGGGCTGTCCGGGGCGGTGTTCGCCGCAGGCCCGGGGTGGGGGGTGGTGTTCTTGGCGGTCATCGGTTTCTCCTTCTCCGATTTCCCGGTGCGCCTTTCCGGGGGGCCTTTCGGTGGTCAGCGCTGGACGACGTTAGCTCTGTGTCCGCGCAGACAGCAACGCTTCCAGCGCCCGGGAATGGTGAACTCCAGTGGTCTCGTCGCCGTCCGCTGACGGGTACCCCGGAGGTCCCTGGAAAGTCCACAGAAAGTCACTCGGAGGTCAGTGAAAGGTCCATCCCTGCGCGCCATCCGGGCGCGGGCGTCATGAGACGGCCCGGTGTGCCTGGGCCTGGTTGCCGCCCGCTGTGGCCCCGGTGGGCGCGGTGGCGGTCGCGTCATCCCCGGTCTTGAGGATCTTCAGCAGGAGGCCGGCGTGGGCGTTGGAGACGACGTGCCCGCCCTCGCGCATGGCGCTGGCGAGCGCGTCGCGTGACACCGCCCGGCCGTTGCCCGTGAGCGTGGCGCGGGCCGCTCGTGCCGCCGGGATGAGTTGGGCCACGGCGCGGACGTCCGTGCAGCCGGGCGGGACGGTCCGCGAGGCTGGCTGGCCGTCCTGGACGGTCCCGGACACGTCCAGGACGGGTGGGGACGTCCGCTGGCTGTCCGGGACGGCGCGCTGACTGTCGTTGGTGTGGCCGAGCATGCTGAAGAGCAGTTTGACCGAGACGAGCATGGACACGGCGGGCCACCCCGCCAGCGCCTTGCCGACCGAGTCGGCGCCGCCGGCCGTGACGTTCGCGGCGAGGCTGGCCAGGGTGCCCACGATGAGGGCCACCCACGCGGTCCAGCCCGCCGGGCGTCCGGCGCGGCGCGCGGCCACCAGGTAGAAGCTGGCCACGACCTCCAGCCCGTCCACGCTGACCGGGAACGCATACGACTTCCACCCAAGCTGGTCATGGGCGGTAGCCAGCTCCTGCATGTGCGCGAAAGACACCGCGCCAGCAACGGCGGCAAGGCCGCCAGTGAACAACGCGGTCAGCACCAGCAGCAACTTGTCGGCCGGGGCCTGTGTCACGGGCATTCCTCCCCGGCCGCAGCGGCCAGCGCGAGCAGCGGGGACAGGGTGCCAAGCACCTGCCGGGCGGTGTCCGCCGGCAGTGCGAGGTCAAGGCCGCCCGCGCGTATTCGCAGCCAGGTGGCGCACGGCCACGGCGCGGACGACCGCGACAGCCAGGCCGTCCCGTCCCGGACGGGCAGCAAGCAGGCCGTGGTGAACTCCAGCACGATCCCGGTGGACCGGTGCTCGCCAGCCGGCCAGCCGCCGGACTGGCCGACGGGGCCGGCGCCGCACCGGGCAGGGTCACACCACCCCGGGTGCCCCCTGGCACCGTGGGGCGCTGAGCGAGGCGAGGGTCCAGCGTGCTCGGATGTCGATGTCATGGTGGCAAAGTCCTTTCCCAGCTAGGGAGGATGCGGGTTGGGGTGCCCAGCGGGAGCACCGGGAGGCCAGGAGAGACAACTGGGCTGCGTCCGGCCGCGCGGCGTTGACAGGAGGCAGTCAGAGGACGGCACGCGGCCAGCGGAGATAGCCCCGCGCCCGGCGCACACAGGAAGAGTTGGTGCCGACGCCACAGGCTGCAGGGGCTTGCTGCGGGCGGGTGGCTCCGGCTAACCCTCTGCGCTGGGCGTATCCCCACGTACGCGCGTGAGGTAGGAAGTCGTTGCCGGACGGCAGGTGGCTGCTGGGTGCCCGCTACCGGATTGGGAGCGCGGGCCGCTAGAAATTTATGGGTTAGTTTTCCAGGTTCGGCTTGCCCACTCCCGGCATCCCGTTGATCGCCCTGACCGCCACCACCCCGCCGGCCCCGGCCGCGCTGGCCACCGCGGCTGTGATCGCGCCCAGCTCCTCGCCCCGGCCGGTGAACGCCGCGGTATCCGGCGGCAGCGTAAACCGCACCGGCCCGGCTTGGGCGGCCTGCCCGCGTTCGGCCGGCCCGGCTGCGGTATCCGTGCTCGCGGCGGCAAGCGTCCCGTCCCCGGCCAGCACTTGCTGCTGGGCCTTACGCAGTTCCTGGCCCGGCTCGATGCCCAGTTCACTGATCAGCATCCGCCGCGCATCCCGGTAGACCGCGAGCGCCTCCGCCTGCCGCCCGCACAGCACCAGCGACCGCATCAGCTGGGCGCGCAGTCGCTCGTGCAGCGGATGTTCCGCCGTCAGCGCGGACAGTTCAGGGACCAGCCGGGCATGTTGCCCTAGCCGCAGGTCAGCTTCGACCCGTCCCTCGACCGCCTGGAGCCGCAATTCCTCCAGCCGTGGCGCGCACGCGTCGACCAGCAGCTGAGACGGCACATCGCACAGCGGCCGGCCACGCCATAGGTCAAGGGCGGCCGCTAAGACCTGCGAAGCCTCCGCCCACTCACCCGCCCGCACCGCAGTGGCGCCGCGCCCGCACAGTGTCTCGAATCGCAGCACATCAAGCTCGTCCTCACCGGCCGTCAGCATGTAGCCAGGAGCGCGCGTCACAAGACGCCCCCTGGCGCCCAGACCCGTCGCCCGGCGCAGCCGCATCACATGCGAGCGCAGGGTCTGGCTCGCCCCGCCAGGCGGCGCGCCGTCCCACACGATCTCCGCCAGTTCATCCGCTGGCACCACCGCATTCGCCCGCACCAGCAGTGCCGCCAGCAAGATCCGCTGCCGCGTCCCCGCGATCGCGGCCGGCTTTCCTTGACTGTCTGCCACCACCAGCGGACCCAAGATCCCCAGCTGCATCTGGCTCCCCGGCGAGCGTAATGGCCCAAACCCGAATCATACGAAATAAGTGCCACGGCGATGCCACAGGGATGCCACGGCGCCCGCCGATGATGCCAATGTCCAAAGGCAGCGGCGCCAGGCCATCCTCGGGCCATTGCCCGACGACAAGAAAGCTGGCAGCACATGATCGGCCTGGCGGCGGCAGTACCTGGTGCTCTTGCAGCCGCGGCGCTCCCGGTGAGTGCGGTGGTTTCCCAGGGGCGGCGGCGGGCGGGGCTGACGCAGGAGGAGCTTGCTGACCGGGCGGGGGTCAGCGTGGGCGCGGTGCGTGACCTGGAGCAGGGGCGGACGGCCAGGCCGCGCCAGGCCACGGCCGAGAAGGTGGCGCTGGTGCTTGGCCTGGACCTAGGCCAGGTGGCCGACGATGACGGCGGGCAGGCCGGTGACCGGCACGGGTCGGGGCCGGCTGGGCGTACCGAGGTCGCGGCGGGCGTGCGGGTGGGAGTGCTCGGACCGCTGGCGGTGTGGCGGGATGGCGCCCCGGCCGGGCCGGGCGCGGGCCGGCTGCGGGCCGTGCTCGGGCTGCTGGCCCTGCATCCGGGCAGCGCGATGCACCGGGAGACGATCATCGATGCGGTCTGGCCAAGCGAGCCGCCGGTCAGCGCGGTGCCGATGGTGCAGGCGCATGCCAGCAGGCTGCGGCGGCTGCTCGGCGGCGGGCTGCTGGCGTCCGACGGGACCAGCTACTGGCTGGCGGTGACCGCCCGCCAGCTCGACGCGCTGGAATTCGGCCAGCTGGCCGGCCGGGCCAGCGATGCGGCGGCGGCGGACCCGGCCGCGGCTTGTCAGTGGTACGAACGGGCGCTGCGCCTGTGGCGGGGAGAGCCGCTGGCCGACGTCAGCCTGCTGCGCGGGCATCCGGCCACGGCCGGCCTGGCGCAGCAGCGGGCCTCGGTGATCGTGGGCTATGCCGGCGCCGCCGCGGCGGCCGGCTGTCCGGAGCGGGCGTTGCCGCAGTTGCGGGCACTGGCTGCCCGCGACCCGCTGGACGAGCGGGCGCACGCCCGGCTGATGCTCACGCTCGCCGCCTGCGGGCAGCAGGCCGCCGCCCTGTCGGTATTCGGCCAGCTGAGCGGTCGGCTCGGTGACGAGCTCGGGGTCACTCCCGGTGCCGAGCTCGCCGAGGCGCACCTGCGCGTCCTGCGCGGGCAGGCCACCGTCCGAGGCCCGGCCACGGGCCGGGTCGGCGGCGGACGTCCCCAGAACGTGCCGCGGCAGCTGCCCGCGGCCTCAGTGCGTCTCGTCGGCCGGGATGAGGAGCTGGCCACGCTGACCGGGCTGCTCGATCAGGTCGCCGACGGCACCGGCACCGTGCCGATCTGCGCCATCGGCGGCATGGCAGGCGCGGGCAAGACCGCCCTGGCGGTGCGCTGGGCGCACCAGGCAGCCGCCAGGTTTCCCGACGGCCAGCTCTACGTGAACCTGCGCGGATTCGACCCGTCAGAGCCGCCGGCAACGCCGGGCCAGGCCATCCGCGGGTTCCTTGACGCCCTCGGCGTGCCGACAGGCCAGATCCCCGCGGCCGCCGACTCCAGGGCCGCGCTGTACCGCGGCCTTACTGTCGGCCAGCGGTTGCTCATCGTGCTCGACAACGCGCGGGACGAGCAGCAGGTGCGCCCGCTGCTACCGGGCATCCCTGGCCCGCTGGCCATCGTCACCAGCCGTAACCAGCTCACCGGCCTGTGCGCCGCCGAGGGAGCCCGGCTCCTCACCCTCGGCCCGCTTACCACCCCCCAAGCTCGCGCGATGCTCGCCGCCCGGCTCGGCCCCGGCTGGGCCGCCGCCGAGCCCCGCGCGGCGGCCGAGATCATCGCGCTGTGCGGGCGGCTCCCGCTGGCACTGGCCGCCGCCGCCGCCCGTGCCGCCGCCCGGCCGCAGCTCAGCCTGGCCGCCCTCGCCGCGGACCTGCGCGCCCCCCGCACCCGGCTCCAGATCCTCGACACCGGCGACCCCGCCGTGAGCGTTCGGACCGCGTTCTCCACGTCCTACCGGCAGCTCACCCCGGCCACTGCCAGGATCTTCCGCCTTCTCGGCCCGTACCCAGACCCCGACATCACCATTCCCGCCGCCGCGAGCCTCGCCGAGACCGCTCCCGGCCAGGCCCGCCGCCACCTGGCCGAACTCGCCCGCGCTCACCTGGTCAGCGAGCAGGCTCCCGGCCGGTACACGATGCACGACCTGCTCCGCGCCTACGCGGCCGGCCTCGCGGAAACCCGTGGCGACCACGCCGACCGCCTTGCCTCCGCCCGCCAGGACCGAGCTCGCCGCCCGCGATGCCGGATCACGGACCCAAGATAGTCAAGGGGATTTCATGGCTACTTTCGCATTCCAGCTCGCTGGCCAAGGTCGGCTTGCCAGGCGGCAGGCTCGACTGGAAGTCATCGGGGCCGGATTCGGGCGGACCGGCACGATGTCCCTGAAACTGGCACTGGAGCAACTCGGCTTCGGGCCGTGCTATCACATGACGGAAATCGTGGAGAATCCGCATCACGCCAGGCTGTGGCGGACGGCCGACGCGGGGCATCGGGTCGACTGGACGGAGTTGTTCGCGCGCTACCGCGCCACCGTGGACTGGCCCGCCTGCCACTACTACCAGGAGCTCATGCGGGAGTTTCCCGAAGCGAAGGTCATCTTGACCGTCCGGGATCCTGATCAGTGGTACGACAGCATGGCGAGCACCCTGTACAGCCTGAAGAAGGCCATCGAGGCGAGTCGGGCAGGCGTGCGGGTACCGCCCGTCGAGAACCGCCTCTGGCGCGAGACGTTCTCCGGCCGGTTCGAGGACCGGCAGCACGCGACCGCGGTCTTCCAGCGGCACAACGCCGACGTGATCGACTGCGTCCCCGCTGAGCGGCTGCTGGTCTACCGGGTGACCGACGGCTGGCGACCGCTCTGTGAGTTCCTCGGCGTAGCGCAGCCAGGCAGCCCGTTCCCGCTCATCAATACCACGCGATCGTTTCGCGAGTACAACTCCCGTCAGCTGGGCATCGGCTGATGGGAATGGCCGGCCGGTGGCGGATGGCGGACCTGGGGTTCCTGCCGGCGGGTGACGGGCTGTCGCTCGTCTATTCCCGTGACAGCGGCGCGGCGGGCTTCTACCGCGCGGACACCGTGGCCTTGCTGCTGGGCTGTCGTGAGTTCGCCACGATCGATGAGCACGTCCAGGCTCAGGCCAGGTCCGGGGCAGTTCGATCCGACGGTTCTGCGCTTGGCCGGCAGCTGGTGCGGCTGTCCGAGGCCGGATTCCTGGTCAGCGCGGACCAGGTGCTCCCGAGCAGAGACGCCGGACCTCAGCCGACGCCGATCTCCACGATCGTGATCCCGACTCGGGACCGCCCGGCGTTGCTGCGCCGGGCCATCGACGGGTACGCGCGGAACTGCGCGCGTCATGGCAGGCAGGTCGGCTTCGTGGTCTCCGATGACTCAGGCGGGCCCGATACCCGCCGGGACTGCCTGGCCATGCTGGCCGGGCTCGCCCGCGATCTCCGGGTGGATATCTGCTATGCGGGCCCGGAGGAAAGGGCCGCGTTCGCGGCCCGGCTGGCCAGGTCAGGTGACATCCCCGAGGAGGTCGTACGCTTCGGGTGCCTCCCAGCCCGCCCCGGCGACATCACGGTCGGCGCGAACAGGAACACGCTCCTCCTGCACACCGTCGGGGAGAGGATCTTCAGCGCGGACGACGATACGATCTGCCGGGTGGCCGTGCCGCCTGGGCATGCCGGAGGGCATGCCCTTGACCAGGGGGACAACCCGCCGCAGGCCTGGTTCTTCCGTAGCCGGCCCGAGGCTTTCGCGGCCGTGCGGTACATCGAAGAGGATTTCCTGCTCCACCACGACCGTTACCTGGGCCAGGAGCCTGGGCCTATCCTGGCCGCGGCGGACGCCTCGGTGCTCGGGACGGCCGAGCCGGCGCTGCTCAGGCGCCTGGTGACGGGCACCGGCCGGATCAGGATAACGGCCAACGGGGTCGTCGGTGACTGCGGCTGGGATAACCCTGACTTCTCCCTGTTCGCCGGCGGCGCCACCTTTGACCGGCTGACCGGTTTGCCAGCCGGGTTCGGGACGGCGCGAGCGACGCGGGAGATGATCCAGGCCGTAACCCGGACCACTATTACCGCGCGGCCCGATCCGAAACTGGCGATGTGCATCGGACTAGACAACGCCGATCTGCTGCCCCCCTTCCCGCCAGTAGGACGAGGCGAGGAGGTCGCCTTCGGGGCCATTCTGGGAATCTGCTTCGGCGATGTGTACGGGGCTCACCTGCCGCTGGTCCTGCGGCATGACCCCGCGGGCAGGAAGCGATTCGCGGCCCAGGGGTTGTTCTCCATCAGCCTGGGCGCCTGGCTGCCGGCCTGTTTCGGGCGGTTCGATCCTGGCTTCGCCCGGCCGTCGGCCGAGCGGCTGCGCCGGCTCGGGTCTTACCTGACCGACCTTGGCCGCCTGCCGGGCCCCGCCTTCGACGAGTTCGCGCGGCTGGGCCTCTGGGCCAGCATGAGCACGCTCATCGGCAACCTGGAGGACCGGCTGGCCAGCCCTGATCCGGTCCCGGACTGCTGGGTGCGGGACGCCAGGCAGTTCATCGCCAAGGCACGCCACAGCGCCCTGGCACCAGCCGAACAGCTTTATGCCGCCAGCGGCGGAAGGGAGGCGCTCCAGCAGTTGCTGACACAGTTCGGGCAGCTCATGATCTGGTGGCCGGTCATCGTGCAGTCCGCCGGGGAGCTCCGCGCCGCCGGGCACCGGCTGGCGCAACCGGTCCTGACCTAAGCCCGCAATCATTTGCTTCTTCCGCAGCCCATCCTGATTATTTTCCGCATGCTCTCATTGCCATTATAGATTTCGCTTTAGAAAGCCGTTTGAAATAGTTGATCGTCGCGCCCGATGCGAATATAATGAGGAATTGGGAGAGACAGCAGGTACCAAGAATCCGAGCGAAAGGACCATGTCATGGACAGCAAACTGCTGGCCTTCCGGCTAGCCCGGCCGGTCGAAGCCGCAGGCGATCCTATCGGCTTCAGCTATGACCCGCAGAGCCAGACGGCGACCTGGAGCGGAAACGGCGCCGCGAACGCCTCTCTGCATTGCACGTACGACGTCAGCCCCTTCGGCGGCCGCTACTGCAACGCCTATGGCAATTACTGCACCACTTATGACGGAATGGGCCTGTGGTCGTGCGACTACTAACTCCGAGTCGCTTTCCTGTGATTTAGCTTAACGGCAGGAGCCACGGGATTCCTTCGGTGGCGGGCACTAACCAGTGCCCGCCACCGAGTCGGCGCCACCAGTGAATCGGGCATTTCGGCTCGGCCGGCCGCAACGATGGCCCATGGATGCTGTTCGGCGGGGGCGGGTAACCGCAACGATGGGACATGGGTGTGGCTCTTCCTGATGGAGCTGGGCCGGTTGGCTTGGAGTTGATCTTCAGGCTGCCGGGCAGGCCCAGCGTTGTCCCTCCGCAGGTGCTATAACCCCCGCAGAGGGACAACGCTGGGCCTGCCTCCCGGCTCGGAACCGCCGCGTTGTGCCATCGCTGGGCCTGCCGCCCGCCGCTGACCCGGCCTCCATCAGGAAGAGCCACACCCATGGCCCATAGATGCGGTGCTGACAGCAACGATGTCCCATAGATGCTGTTACCGCCCCCGGCTGAGAAGCACCCATGGCCCATCGATGCGGCTCTGGCTCACATTTCGTGACGGTAACGGTGGTCTGGGTTCGGGCCGTCCGGCCCGGCTCGGTAAACCGGGCAATTCGCCGCCGGCCCCGGCCGCAGCAGCAACGGTGGCCCATCGATGCTGCTGCGCCGGGCCGGGCAACCGCAACGGTGGCCCATGGATGTCGTTCCCGCAGCAACGATGTCCCATCGTTGCGGTTACCGCCCCCGGCCGGACAGCATCCATGGCCCATCGTTGCGGTTCGCCGCGCGGATATGCCCGCTTCGCCGCTGCCGCCGGTCAGCACGGGAGGCCGCCCTGGGCCGCCGAATTTCTCCGTCGTGATCAGGTAATGTCACGGCGCCGGGTGACCAGTGCCGGGATGGCCAGGGCCGCGATCAGGTACAGGCCGAGGGTCCAGATGGCTGTGGCGGGCATGACTTGCACGCCGTAGGGCGGCTGGATCGGTGAGCCGTCAGCAGGCGAGCTCACGATGTTGTACAGGTTGCTGATCGTGTTGACGCTGGCATCTGGCAGGAACTTGTACAGCGCTAGTGGGATACCGCTCCAGGTGGGAACCTCAGCCAGCAGGTTGGACACCACGATGACGGCCCACAGCACCGCGAGGCCGATGGCGGCCGTGTCGCTGCGCAGCAGCGTGCCAAGCGCCAGGCCGATGGCGGTGTAGGCCATGGCCAGCAGCAAGGCCCCGGCGACGGCTCCGACGAAATGGGACGTGGAAGGATAGCTGGCCGTGTCCAGGGCGGCCAGTTGCTGCCGGTGGGTCGCGACGACCACCGCGCTGGCAATGGCGGCCAGGCCGAACGTCGCCGCGACGCTGACCGCGGTGGCGAGCAGGGCGGCCAGGTCCTGTCCGATCCTGGCCTGGAGCCGGCCAGGCCCGGCCAGCAAGGTCGTCCTGATCGTGCCGCGCCCCCAGTCGCTGCCGGCGACCAGCGCGCCGATCACCGCGAAGATGGTCGGGCCGTAGGTGTTGGACAGCAGGCCAAGCATGCTGAGGGGTGCGGACAAGTACTGGCTCGGGGACAAGGCGGACAGCACCTGCTGCGGGTCCACGCCCACGGTCAGGCCATGAACGGCCGTACGGAAGTACACGTACCCGCTGACATAGACCGTGAGCAGCATGTTCACCGGCAAGACGAGCAGCAGCAGCCAGATGGCCGGGCGCCTGCGCATCACCAGCAGTTCGGCGCGCAGGCTGGCTAGTACCCCGGCCACCCAGCCTGGGGGCTGCCTGCGGGTTGAGGCGCGCCGGGATAGCGAAAGCGCCAGCCGCGCTGGCAACGCGAGCCGCGTCCGCCTCGGGGATGCCGCCGCCGGGGAACGAGGTTTGTCGGCGATATCGCGGCGGCGCACCAGGATCGCGGTCACGGCCAGGAATGCCACCGTCCAGGCGATCAGCGTCCACGTCGCTCGCGGCGGGCTCATCGGCAGCCAGACTGACGACCCGGTGGCCTTATAGAAGACGGAGGTGAGGGCCACGGCGGTGCTGGCCGGCTCGAAGTTGGCGATCTTGAGGAAGAGCCCGCCGGCCTGGATGGCCATGTCGTACAGGCTGCCTTCGACGATCACCGTCCACAGTAGCGTCGCGGCGATGGCCCCGGCCGCGCTGCGGCAGATCGCGCCAAGCGCGAGGCCGCCCGTCCCGTAGGCCAGGGCGATGAGCGTGTCGGCGCCAAGGCCTCGGGTGATCATCCAGGCACTCGGAAGCGACCCGTCGGGCGGAAGTACGGAGCTCGCCTCGATCCTGCTGATCAGCAGGCTGGCAGCGGCGCACAGGATGAAGGTCACCACGACGCTGGCGGCGATCGCGACGGTCAGCGCGAGCACCTGGCCCGCCAGCGTGCGGATGCGGCCAGGCCCTTGCAGCAGCGAGGTCCTGATCGTGCCCCGCGACCAGTCGCCACCTGCCAGCATCGCGCCCAGCACGGCGAACGGCACCATCCCGCTGATCCCGAGCTGCGCGGTGGTCGCGACGACGAACTGGTTGGGCAGCATCGACGGCAGGTCCTGGGCCGGGGTGCCGAGCTGCGGGTACTGGGCCGGGGTAAGCATGAGGTACATGGCAAACCCGGACAGGTAATTGAAGGCCAGCGCCACCAGCGGCAGCACCATCAGCAGCGCCCAGGCCGCAGGCCACTTGCGCAGCACGAGCAGCTCAGCCCGCATCGCGGCGATCACCGTTACCGCCCGTCCCGTCCGTCGGAGCCGCCGGCGGAATTCCCGGCCGGATGCCGTCGGCGCGGTCGGCTCGCCCGCCCGTCTACCGAGCTGGCGCCACCGGTACGCCTGCCAGTCAGATCAAGGAACACCTCCTGCAGCGAGCGCCTCGTCGCCCGGACCTCGCTGACCTCAAGTCCGGCGATCACGAGCTGCCGGTTGACCTCGGCCGCCTGGTCAGGGCCGACGTCAGCCATGGCCAGCGCCAGCGTGTCGCCGGAGAGCTCGGCGTGCTCCACTCCGGCGAGGGCGGCAGCGAGTTCCGCGGCCCTCGTGGCGGGCCGCGCCCTTACCCGCAGCCGCGGCTGGCCGCGAAGCTGGCCTGGGCTGCCCTCGGCCAGCAGCCGCCCGTTGCCGATGATCCCGACCCGGCCGCAGAGTTCCTCGACCTCGTCCAGGTCGTGACTGCTCAGCACGATGGTCCGGCCGTCGGCGGCCAGCTCGCGGATGAGCGCTCGCATGTCGATCTGCCCGGCCGGGTCAAGGCCGTTGGACGGCTCGTCCAGGATCAGCAGCCGGGGGTCCTTCAGTAAAGCCGCCGCTACGGCCAGCCGCTGCCGCATCCCGTAGCTGTACCCGGCGACCGCGTCGCCGGCCCGCTCGGTCAGCGAGACCCGGCCGAGTACGTCATCCACCCGCGAGTTGCCGACGCCGATCCGCCGGGCAGCGGCGCGCAGGTTGTCCCGCCCGGACAGGAAAGGATAGAAGGCGATCTCCCCCATCGCGCCAACCTGACGCAGCCCCGCGGGAACGCCCGGAGGCAGGCCGAGCACCCTGATCAGGCCTGACGTGGGTCTCACCAGGCCAAGCAGCATGCGCAAGGTGGTGCTCTTCCCGGCTCCGTTCGGGCCGAGCAGCCCGTAGATCTCGCCCTCCGCGATCGACAAGTCCAAGCCGTTGACCGCGACGATGTCGGAGCCGAACCGCTTGACGACGCCGCGTACGTCCACGACAGAATCGCTTGCCACCGGAGTCCTTTCGCTCATTTAGCTGGAAAACACGCCCCTTTCAGGGACGTACCCAGAGTCGCTGGTGACAGCGCCGTCCTAGCGGCGAAAGCGGGTGTGCCAATTCTCGCAGACCCGCAACGCGATGTCGATCCGCACCCTGCTGGCGCCCGTAGTACGGGAAAGGCGGTACAGCGCGGCGTCGGGCCCGGTGATTAACAATGAAACTGTCTCTCCCGAGTCCAGGGCTTCCGGGCGCGGATCCCGCCCGGACGCCTTGACTCGCTCCTCACCGGGAGTATCGCATGACGAAGATATTTGGGATCGGGCTGAGCCGGACGGGGTCGACAAGCCTCGCTGAGGCACTTTCCATCCTCGGCTACCGGACAATACACTTTCCCGCCGACCCGGTAACGCGACGCGAGTACGCCGATTTCTTCGACGACCCTTCAGGCACTTTGAAGCTGAGCCTGCTCGACCGCTATGACGCCGTTACTGACACCCCTCTGCCCCGCGTCTACCGTGAGCTGGACCTCGGGTATCCGGGCAGCAAATTCATCTGGACGATCCGCGATAAGGAATCGTGGCTGAAGTCCTGCGAGCTCTGGTGGCGCCGGTCTGTCACTCCCTTCATCGAAAACGATCACGCTAAAATTCTTGGCCCGTTCATGAGGCTGGCCGGAAGAGTCACCTATGGAACCGCGGGTTTCGATGCCGAGCTATTTTCCCGAGCCTACGACGGGCACATGGAAGAGATACCGCGCTATTTCCTAGGCCGAGATCGCGATTTGCTGCCGCTGGAGATCTGTGCAGGTCAGGGCTGGCCGGAACTCGCGCCGTTTCTCGGCGTCGCTGTACCGGGCGTGCCGTTCCCGCACCGCAACGAAATGATTCCTGACCGCGGGATCGCCAGCTCGCTGCCAGCTTAACCCTGATGATTCACGGTGACGGCTCGATCAGGTACCCCGCGATCATCAGCCATCCTGTCAGGACCCAATACCGCTTAGCTTAAGTTGATCATGGAACGCGGACTGGCGTCCTTTTGTCCGTGCTCGCCGAACAAAACGCCCGTAACGTACGGCCGACCGGAACGATGGCCCAGCGTTGTCGTTGGCTGGCCTGCGGCAACGACAACGATGGCCCATAGATGCTGCGGGAACAGCATCCATGGGCCACCGATGTCGTACCGTCCGGCCGCCGCACCGCATCGATGGGCCACCGATGCGGTCAGCATGACCACCGCCACCCGAACCGCGATCCCGTCAGCCCCGGCCCTCACCTTCAGCCACTCCAGTCATACCAGCCCCGGGGGCTCGCTGCCGAGGCGGACCCGCACCCAGCAAGATCGACTTAAAACTAAGGGCTTGCCGGAAATAACACGTAGTTTCGCTAACTTCGGCCCCTTAACGTGCTGAAGACGCCGTCTGACCGGGCGGTGAGCCGGGTCCGTTCCCGCGGGCGGACGGCAGTGGCTGCCGCAACAGCATCAGCGGGCCGCGGGTGCGGTTCTCTTGAGGTGCAGGGCCTTGATCCGGGAAATCTCGGGGCATCAGGTGACCCGGAGTTTCCCGGAACCGGGAATCGCGGGGCGGCACAGGAACTCACCAGGCCTTCCGGCCTCACAAGAAACACCGGCCGCACCGCCGCGAGAAACAGTAATGTGGCATTGCTGTGGCCAGGCAACAGCAATGCCCGCATTACTGTTGCTGCCCGCTCCGCCCGGACTCCCCTCCACCCGAAGGAACCACACCCACTGGCGACCGCTGGCCCCTGTGGCAGGCATAGAACACAAAAAACCCGAAACTACGTGTTATTAATCTGCAAGCCCTAAGTGGCATTGTGTCAGGACCCGAGGTAAGGGCTGATCGCCCGGCCGACCCACTCGAATGACGCCCCGCAGTTCGCGTTCCGCAGGTTAAGCCGCCTGTACGCATTCGCGATGATCAGCATCGGGACGGCGGTCAGGATCAGGATCACGCCCTCGCCGTACGCGGCGACCGCTGCCAGTGCCGCTAAGGTGGCGGCCACAGTTCCGGCCGAGGCCGAGGACGCCATCCCGATCACGGCGTCCTGCACGACGCCGATCGAGTCAGGCTCCAGGCGGGCAGCAGGAGCCGTCACTCTGGCCGCGATGTCCGGGGCGCGGGGGGTCATGAGATATATGCGGCGGCGACTCGCTATAGCGCAGTACCAACCGCTGACGTCCAGCCAGCAGGCATCGGACACCGGATTGAGCCAGGGCCGCCTGCAACTCAGCCGGCAGCAACTTCCGCCTGCGGCGCAGGCGGCTATGTGGGCCGACATCGCAGAGGAGGCCCCGCATCCCGGTCTGGCGGCGGCAGTCGCCGACTGGCACAAGCACCGAGCTAACCCCTGAGAGGCCGGGCACATGTTCCAGCTTCACCCATCGACCAGCCTCGTGCCACCGCAAGCGACGGACGCGGTTGAGGTTGACAACGACATGGTGCCGCTCATCCGGGCACTGTGGTCACGAGGCTGGCACACGATGGCATGCTGCCAAGACTACGGCGAAGCCGTCGACGCCGAGCGCGCTCACGGCCAGCGCGGCGAGCCGACCGGGCACCAAGGGTTCATCGAGTACCACCGAGGCTGGGCCTGGCTCAAGATGCCCACGACACATACCCTCTGCCTGCCAGCCCGCTACCGTTCACCAGGCCGGCCCGCGCCGCCTCTGGGACATCCTGGACGCCACCCGCGCCGACTGGCTCAACCACGGCTACCTGCCCCTGTGGGGGGCGCGCGCCACGATCGAGCCAGACGGCACCTGCCACCTCAGCAAAGGCCACTGGCACGCCACCATCGCCGCCCAGGACCCCTCGCCGCGCCTGCAGCGAGACTAAGTCAGGTAACGCTCGCTGCCGCATTAACGGACCGCCTGGGCGGCAGCCGTGGTGCCGGGGTCGGCCTGGACATCAGATCGTGATCTGATAAACTGACGTTATGGTTGCTGACCCTGCGGATGCGGTGACGTTCTCGGACCTGTCTCGCAACCCACGCGCGGTGGCCGAGCGGGCGCGGCGGCTGGGGCGGCTCCGGGTGACGCACCGTGATGCCGACGATTTCTACCTGACTGCCGCCGATCGCGAAGAGGAGCGGGACGAGAACCTGGTGACCGCCTCGCGGATGTTCGCCGCGTTGTCGCGCAGTGACCGCGGCGCCCGCGCCGTGGCGGAGGCGGTCGCGGAGGTGTTCCCCTGGGTGCGGCACCTGTCCGAGGGCGAGCGGGCCGGGTTCGCGGCCGAACTGAGCGGGGCGCTGTCAGATGCGGCCGAGCTTGGCATTGACGTGACAGCGCGTGAGGTGATTGCCGGATGGCGGGCAACCGCGCGGATTAAGGCTGATCCTGACCTGCATGCCCGGGCGGTCACGGCGACCGAGGGTGACTTCGGCCGGGTTGAGGCGATCGCGTGAGCCCGCGCCGCGAGACCTCATCGACGAGAAGGCCCGAACGGTCTGGCTGGTCTATGCCTCGCCCCGGCATCCCAAAGACACCGACCGCTAGCGCAGGTTAACGGTATCGCCGGGAACCGCTGCCTGCGGTGTCCCATCGGCGGGCGATGTCGGCCCAGGCGGGCGTATGCAGCCCGCCGCGGGCGGTCACGTTACCCGAAGCGTCGATGTGGCAGAAGTACGGCGTCAGCGCGCGAGGGTTATAACGGGCCTGGACCTCCGAGCTCCGCATCGGTGCCAGCAGCACCGGCGTCGTCAGCTCGACCTTGTCCTCGTCCCTGAGACTGGCGACCCACGACTCGGCTTCCCCGGCGCCGTCACCGTGGACGAGCACAACCTCGGCGCCGGTGCTCTGCCGGGCCGCCGCGGCGAGCGCCTGGAGGCGGGGCATCTCCCGGCGGCAGATGCCGCAGTGCGAGGAGACGAAGATCAGCGCCAGCTCTCGCCCTTGATAGTCCTGCGACCGCACGGCCCGGCCGGCCAGATCCTTGACCCGGAAGGCCGGAGCAGGCTCCCCGATCGGCAACTCAGGGATTTCGGCGCGCGCGTCGTCGAGCCGGCGCCCGTCTTCGAACGAGCGCAGCCATCGCACCAGGCGAAGGGTCAGCAGCAGGTTGAGCACGAGCAGAACCAACCCAGCGATCGCGACAGTTTCCCAGACAGCGCTGGCCACCACGTCCTCCCGTCATTCCGCAAGGTGCGGCTTGCGGAGCATCACAGTGATGTCCTCAAGGGCAGTTACGACGATCACGAAGCTCGCGGCGACGAGCCCGAGCGCCAGGGCAGGCCCGGCGGACAACGGGGCGGCCGTCCCGCTGGCCGCCGTCCCCAGGCCGGCTGCGCAGCACAGGGCGAGCAGGGCGTTCCTGGCAACGTCGAACCAGCTGACCTTTCGCTCAGCGGGGCCGAAGCAATTGCAGCTCACGTCGGCCTTCTTGCGCAGGGCGCGCGCCAGGATGGCGGAAAACCCGGCCAGCAGCGCTAGCGCCAGCGCGAAGCCGGCGCTGGCGAGCACCCCGCCGGCCGCTTCGAGTGCGGCCACGAGTCCTTCAGCGCCGACGACAACGCCGGCGACCAGGCCGGTCGCCTGGGCCGGGAGCAGGCCGAAGTCAACGATCGCGTCCCGAAAAGAACCCATCGCAACTGCCTTGCCGAGCGCCGACACCGCGAAGGTCAGCCCGATCGACCACCGGCAGAATATGAGCAAAGCGGCACCGTCCACGCGGCCTCCTGTTAGTCGAAGATCTCCCAGCGCATGTTCATGACCGATGGCGGCCGGGGTCCTGGCCCCGCCTGATCCCCGGCCCGGTCCTTCGGCGGGCGCCGGATGGTGTCGGCCGCGACGAAGTCGCTGGCGGCTATCACCGCCGCCACCTCCACCTCGGGCAGCGGATCGACGACTCCCTGCGGACGGCGGGCGGCGTGATGCAGTTCCCGCAGGACCTGCTCTTCTTCCGGCGTCGCGTCGGTGACGCGCAGGCCAAGGGCACGGGCATCCCGCCGTGCCAGCACGAAATCGTGGGAGTGGTAGCCGCTGACCAGCCGGTCGACGATCCTGGCGCGCTCGTCCGCGTGCTCGTCCCCGGCTAGCTGCCATTCGAGCAACTCGGCGGCGACCTCGCGGACGAGCCGGTCGAAACGGTAGAACGACGACAGCGAGGTCGGGAAGATGCGCGTCGCGAGCAGGCCGAGAACCTGCAGCCGGTCCTCCTCCCTGTCGATGCCGAACCAGTCCTGCGCCATGCGCCGGAATGCCGTGATGTCCAGCGCCGATATGGTGCCCGCCGCGTCAGGCGCGGGCACGCCTGCCGAGTCCATCGTGGAGTCCACCGGCCCCAGCTCACTGATCGGAGTCAGCACGAGCTCGTCAGCGCTGAGGCAGAGCAGGGTTCCGGCGGACCGGGCCCGGTAGGGCACCAATATGGTCAGGTGATCGGTGAACTCGCGCAAGAGCAGCGCGACTTGCCTGGTACTTGTGATGCTGCCGCCATTGGTCGACAAGACCAGGTCGAGAGCTTTGACCGGTCCTATCCGCCGCAGGCACTCATGCAGGACAGGCACGCTGTCGGCGGTCAGGGCCGAGTGATACAGGACGACCGGCTTCCCGCGGGTTGCCCGCACCGCCCCGACAAGCTCACGGATCACGGCCAGCGGCGCCGATGTCATCGGATCCAGCTTTCCGCCGCGGCCTGCGCCGGTGCGACCTCGTGGTCGTCGTAGGCCGCTGACTGCAGCCTGAACATGTCCGAGTAGTTGCCTGCCAGGCTCATCAGCTCGTCGTGCGACCCCCTTTCCACGATGCGGCCTTCTTTCAGTACCAGGATGTGATCGGCGCGCCGCGCGGTGGAAAGCCGGTGCGACACGAACATGACGGACTGAGACTGAACTGACCGGGTGTCGGGGACGTCCAGCAGGCACCGGAAGAATTCCGCCTCGGTCCGGGCGTCGAGAGCGGAGGAGGGCTCGTCGAGCACCAGCACCGGCGCCTGCCGCAAGAGCGCCCGCGCCAGCGCCACGAGCTGGCGCTGGCCGCCGGAAAGCTCATGTCCTTTGTTCCAGAACTTGCCGAGCACGGTGTCATACCCGTCCGGCAGCCGCGCGATGACATCGTCAAGGCCGCTGCGGCGGGCGGCCGCGGTGATGCGCTCGTCGTCCTCGAGGAAGCCCACACGGCCGAGACCGACATTCTCGCGGGCCGAGAAGTGGTAGATGACGAAGTCCTGGAAGATAACGCTCAGCCGGTCCCGCAGGTCTGCGCGGTCAAGCGCCCGGATGTCAATCCCGTTCAGGTAAACCGATCCTGCCGTCGGCTCGTAAAGTCCGGCCAGGAGCTTGACGATCGTCGACTTCCCCGAGCCGTTGTTGCCCACGAGGGCGACTGTCTGGCCTGGGTTCAGCTCAAAGGTGACATCGGAAAGGACCTGGCGCTCTGAGCCGGGATAAGCGAAGGACACGCGGTCGAAAACGATCTGCTGGCCCTCCGGCACGGCAAGCCTCTGGCCCTCCGGGCCGGCAAGCCTCGGCCCTGCGGGCCAGCCTCGGCCCTCCGGCTGGCAGCCTCGGGCCGCGGTCGCCCCCAGCCGGGCGGCAGGCCGCTGGCGGGGGGCTTCCACTTCCGGTTCGGTGGCCATGAAGCGGAAGAGCCTGGCCACGAACAAGTTGCCCTGGTGAACCGTGCCAACCGAGGCGGCAACCATGGGGAGCTGGGCACCGAGCTGGATGATCGCGAGCATGTACCGGTTGAAGCTGCCGACGGAGATGACGCCGTGGAACGCCTCGACCGCCGCGAAAGCGATGAGCGCGATCTGCGTGCCGGCCAGCACCAGGCCCGCCGGCAGCGAGTAGGCGACCTGGCGGGCGGCCAGCCGCCGGTCCTGCTGGTAAATGCCGTCGAGCAGTCGGCTGAGCCGCCCGATGAGCAGGTCACGCAGGCCGAATAGCCGGACTTCCTTCGCCGCCTGGTCCGAGGTCACGAGGTTGAACAGGTAGAACCTGGAGCGCTCGGCCTCGGCCCGCCTGGTGATTAGGGCTACCCTCTCGGTGCCGAAGTGCGTCGAGACCCACAGCGTGGCTGCCGCGGCGAGGAGGAGCACGCCCACCGTCCATAGGTGCCATAGCAACAAGATGGTGCCGAGCGAGGCCATGGTCGCCAGGTGGTCACGATGCCCAGAGCCTGCTGAACGATCATGAGAGGCTGATACATCGCCTCGTTGGTGACGAGCCTTATCTCGTCGTGGAAGGCCCGGTCCTCGAAAGCGGACAGGTCGGCCGAGGCGGCCTTTCCCGCGACCATCCACTGCATCCGATGAGTGATCTTGCTGCCCAGGAGCTGGTTGACGAGCTGGGCCAGCCGCTCGCAGATCTGCGTGACCAGGCTCAGCCCAGCAAGCAGCCCGAGCAACAGCAGGAAACGCGGTACCGCGTCGGCGCTGTGCCCTCCGGCCTGGCGGCCAGCGTTGACCAGCGTCTGCAGCAGCGCTGACACGATGACGATGTCAGCGGCCGGGAGCATGCCGACGACCACGGCCAGCGCGGCCGAGCCGAGCGCCAGCCGGGGGCTAGCCAGCCAGATCAGCCGGCCAAGCGGCCCGGCCGTTGCCAGGTAGCCGCGGACCGCCTCGATGCGTCCGCGCACCTTAGCGGGCCGTGGCATCGGCTGCTGGCTTGCTAGCCCCCCTGATCAGGCACGCGGCGAGCGCATCGGTCAGGCCAAGCTCCGGCACTTTGTTCTCGACGAAGATGAACTGGCCATTCGGGTTGTTCTCGATAAAGACATAGCGATCGTCCGGCGTGACGATCAGGTCGATGGCGCTGAAGTTCAGGCCGTAACTTCTGACGAAGGCACGTATCCGTTCCGTGACCAGCGGCGGGAGCGACGCTGACCGGTAGGGGATGTCGACCTGGAAATTCCGCCAGTCGACCGAGGTTCCCTCATGTTCTTGGGAGTGGATCTCCGCCGCAAAGACCTCGTCACCGATGACCGTGACTCGCAACTCCACCTTCTTAGGCACGTATTCCTGGAAGAGGCATGGAGCGATGAGCACCGAGTCGAGCAGGTCAAGCTCGGCCTCGGTGACGAAGGTAGTCATGACGTCGTATTGCTGGAGCTGCAGTTCGGGATCCTGACGGGACAGGCTGACCGCCCCCAAGGTGGGATCGGACATCACCTTGAAGATCATCTGATTGCCGCAGGCAGCGAAGAACTGCCGCGCAGCGTCAGGATCGGTGGTGATCAGGGTGCGCGGAACCTCGAACCCGAGCCTGGCCGCCCGCGCGAGCTGCTCTCCCTTCCATGACGCCTGCCGTATGCGGGCCGGCTCGCTGACCCAGTAGCAGTCCAGGGAAGACCACAGGCTCCACAGAGCGTGATCGAGCTCCTGGGTGGCAAACTCGGTCTCCCGGATCGAAAGACCGGACGGGAGCGCGAAGGAGGCCGGCCTGCGCCACCATACCGACCGGACGGAACCAGCGTTCATCGTCCGCCCGCTGGTCAGCACGTCTATTGTCGCCTCGAACGGCCGGTCGTTCTCCCACCGCATCGAGATGCTGGCATTTTCCGGGATCTCATCGGTGTTGATCCGCACCGCGCCTTGGCCCATGCGCTCCATCGCGATGATCACGTCATCGGCGTGCGGGTCTTCCTTCTGCGTCACGATGATGATCTGATCCCTCGTCATGCTGCTCCTACCTCGCAAAATTGAGCTCGCGGCCAGCATGAACCGCACCGCTATGAAGAAACAGCACCGTCCGCTATGCCCGTGCCCCCACCAAGCACGAGGCGGTGACCTCCCGTAACTAATGGCAAGCAGGCAGCCAGCAGGGAAACCGACCCCCGTACCCGGTACCGGCTACGGGAGCGGAGGGCGCAGGAGCATCTGGCCACGGCGACCGGTGTCTACGCCGGGTTGGGCGGGCCGCGCGGGCGTCCGGTGTCCGGGTGGGAGGCGCTGACGCCGACGGAGGTGAAGGTGGCTTACCTGGTGGCGGACGGGCGGTCTAATCCGGATGTGGCCGCGGCGCTGTTCTTGTCACGGAACGCGGTGCAGACGCACGTCTCGCACATCGTGGCCAAGCTCGGCGCCCGGTCCCGTGCCGAGATCATCCGCGAGGCCATCCGGCACCCAGCGTGATTTCTCGTGTCGGTCGGCGCCGGTCCGGCCGACATTCGCGCCGGCGGGCGGGCCATCGGGGCGGGCCAGTTTGATTTTCTCGGCTTGCGTGGAGTCCTCGGATGGCATTCCAGTCGGGGATTCCACGATCATGCGGAAATCAAACTGGCCCGCCGCCCGGACAACTCATAAGACCGGCAAATCGCCCACATGGTCCCGGTTGCTGGCACGCGAGCCGCCGGGGGTGGCCGCGAGATGGCCGACAGGCTCGGCTAACCGGGCAGGGAGGCTCAGCTCACCGCAACGGTGTGGGCCACCGATGCTGTTCGGCCAGGGCGGGCAGTCGCAACGATGGGCCAGGGGTGCTTTTCCGCTGGAGTGAGGCGGGTGCCGGACGGTCTTGCCCGAGCACCAGGGACACTTCGGGGTCGCGGGCACCAAAGTGCCCCCGGTGTCCACAGCCGGGACGGCGGGCTGCCCTGAATGTCAGGAACTGCCGGGAATGGCGGGGAGGCTGAGAGTAGCGGGTCAGTCCGATTCCGGACCCGGGTATTTCGGGCCAGCGAAAGCAGCGAAGCCGGGCAGCCGCCGTTCCCAGTGCGGCACCGCCCCGCTGCCCGCCGCCGCGAACCGGGCATTCACCGCATACCGGCCCGCCGCCGGCACCCACAGGACCGGCAAGCCTGCTTTAGTGGAATCCTCAGATGGCATTCCAGTCGAGGATTCCACAATCATGGGGGAGCCTGCCGGCCCGCCCCCGCGACAGGAGCATTCAGGCCGGAACCAGCAAAGCCGGAAACTCAAACCGGGCCAAATGGTCCGGATTGAACGCGACAGGGCTGAGTTGCCGGAGACGGGACAGGGAGTGAGGCGGGTCCCGTGGGTCTTGCTGGGGAGGCGGGGGCACTTTGCCATGGTTTTTACATGCGGTAAAGTGCCCCCGCCTTCCGGGGGCGGGACGGCGGGCTGCGCCGAATGCCCGGAATGCCGGGATATCCGGGCGGGATCGGGCGGGGACCCGGCCCCTCCCTGACCATGCGGAGAAGCCGACCAGGAACTCACTCAAGCGGAAACGCACCCATGGCCCACCGTTGCTGCCGCGGGGGTAAACGACCGCGTGGAACCCGGCAAGGGAACCCGTCAGCATCGTGCGCCACACCAGCCCCCTAGTCGGTGTCAGGGCGCGTTCGTTGTTAGCGGGTGTCCCGGGAGGGTGGCCGGCTCGGCGACGGTGACGACCAGCTTTCCGACGGTGTGGCCGGCGAGCAGGTCGGCGAGCGCGGCCGGGGCATGTTCGAGTCCGGCGACAACGCTCTCGTCGAACTTCAGCTGACCGGAGGCCCACAGGCCGCCGAGCGCGTCGAGTGCCTCTGGCCAGCGGTCGAGGTGATCGGTGACGATGAAGCCGCGCATGGTCGCGCGCTGCATGTGGATCTGGTCCACGTTGACCAGCCCGCGCCAGTCGGTTCGCTCGCCCGAGTCGTCGTACTGTGCCACCTCTCCGCAGAGGATGATCTTGGCGTTGAGGTTCAGGCGCATCAGCAGGTGGTCAAGGATCGGGCCGCCGGCGTTCTCGAAGTCACAGTCGACGCCGTCGGGCAGGGCGGCGTCGAGAAGGGCGGGCCAGGCCGGATCCTTGCGGTCGACGCACGCGTCGAAGCCGAAGTCCTCGACTACGTGGCGGCACTTCTCCTGGCCGCCGGCGATGCCGACGACGCGGGCACCGCGCAGCTTAGCCAGCTGACCGGCGATGGATCCGACACCGCCCGCCGCCGCTGAGACCACGAACGTCTGCCCTGGCTGCGGCTGCAGGAAGTCGATACCCAGGTATGCGGTGATTGCCGTATGTCCGAGGATGCCGACGAACGCGGATACCGGAGCCGGGAGCGGTGAGGGCAGCACGGTCAGCGGAGCGTCGAGTTGCGCGTCGTCGGCGCAGCAGTACTCCTGCCAGCCGAGGAACCCGACGACGATGTCACCGGCCTTCAGGTCGTCGCGGCGCGACTCCACGACCTCCCCCACGCCGACACCGCGCATCACCGCGTCGAGATCGACCGGCGGCATGAATGCCCGCTGATGTCCCATCCAGATCCGGCTGGCCGCTTCCACTGAGAGCACGAGCGTGCGGACTAATGCCTGGCCATCTTGCAGTGGCCTGATCGGCTCGGACACAAATTCCAGGTCGTCGGGAGCCATGGTGCCAGCGGGCCGTCGGCGTAGGCGCCAGACCTGGTTCGTACTCACATCGCGCATTTTGACTCCTCATCTATTGGCCTCGGATACGGATGCCGGGGTAGCGGGTGATTCCCGACTATTACGGTTGAAGGCTGGCCGACCTTCAACCTCGCCCGGTCCCGTGCCGAGATCATCCGCGAGGCCGTGCGCCACCCGGCCGTACGCCAAACCGCCCCTGCCCGCCATCTTTGATTGTCTATTTGTCGTTACCATCAGCTGTGTGGATGGTGGATTGTTTGTGGGGCGGGGTCGTGAGCTGGGGGTGCTGCACGATCTGCTGGCGGGGGTGAAGGCGGGAGTTGGCGGGGTTGTTCTGGTGGCGGGAGAGCAGGGGGTGGGGAAGTCTGCCTTGCTGCGGGCTGGCCTGGGGGGTGCGGAGGATCAAGGGTGCAGGCTGCTATGGGGGGCGGGCGATGAGCTTGGGCAGCGGATTCCTTTGTGGCTGATGGCGGAGATTGTGGGGGCGGCAGAGGGTAGAGCGTCAGGTTTGGCGCGGAGCGGGGTGATGGGGGGTGACGCGGTAGCGGCCGGGGTGGAGTGGTTGCTTGGGGTGGTGGACCGGTTGTGCGCGGAGTCGCCGGTGGTTTTGGTGGCTGAGGATTTGCAGTGGGCGGATGAGGCGAGCTTGCTGGTGTGGCTGAGGTTGTGCCGGGCGGTGTCGCAGTTGCCTTTGCTTCTGGCGGGATCTTGCCGGCCGGGGCCTGGCGCGGATGTGGCGCGGTTGCGACGGGGAGTGAGTGAGCGGGGCGGGGTCGTGATGGATCTGGGTCCGCTGGGGGAGCCAGAAGCGCGTGAGCTGGTGGCGGGCCTGGTGGGAGGTCGTCCTGGGCCGCGGCTAGCAGAGGTCATGGCGCACACGGGGGGAAACGCGCTGTACACCCGTGAACTGGTGGACGGGCTGGTGCGGGATGGTCGGGTGCGGGTGACCGGGGGTGTCGCTGAGCTGTCGGGCGGGCCGGGGGTGGCGCGGGTGCCTGTATCGCTGGCAGCGGCGATCCAGGGGCGGTTGGCGGCGTTGCCTGAGGACGCGGTGGGGGTGTTGCGGTGGGGGGCGTTGCTGGGGGCGGAGTTTTCTGTCACAGACCTTGAGGTGGTTTCTGGTCGGTCGGCGGGGGACCTGATGCCGGTCGTGGACGCGGGGGTGGGGGCGGGGGTCCTGGTGGAGGCGGGGGTGCGGCTTGGGTTCCGGCACGGGCTGATCAGGCAGGTGCTCTATGAGGGGATGCCGGCCGCGTTGCGGGCGGCACTGCATTTGCAGGCCGCGCGGATGCTGGCCGGCGCCGGAGCGGCCCCTGAGCGGGTCGCCGCCCAGCTCATCCCCGTCGGCCTGGATCCGATGTCCGGTGAGGAGACCGGCGTGCTGGCCGGGGTGCCTGCGGATGAGTGGATCGTGGCGTGGCTGGCGGAGGCGGCGTCAGTGCTGATTTACCGGGCGCCGCAGGTGGCGGTCGAGCTGCTGCGGGCCGTGCTTGGTCAGCTGCCTGGCAGCGACTTGCGGCGGGGGGGCCTGGAGGCGAGCCTGGTCGCGGTCTTGTTCCGGCTGGGGCTGTACGAGGAGACGGAGCGGGCGGGGGTGCGGCTGCTGGCTGGTGACACCGACCCCGAGCGAGTAGCCGACGCGGCCTGGCTGGTCGCCTACGCGATGTTGCGGACCGAACGGGACGCGGAGGCGATAACCCAGGTAACGCAGGGCCTTGCGCGGCCTGGATTGTCGGAGTCGCAGCGGGCGCGGCTGCGGGCGCTGCACGCGATTATCCTGATCGGTCAGACCGGTGATACCGACCCGACCGAGGTCATCGCGCGGCAGGCGCTTTCCGGGGCAGAGCAGGCCGGAGACCGGCTCGCCGCTGCCTACGCGCTGTACGCGCTAAGCCTGGTCAGCTTCTACCGGCGGGAGCAGGCCGAGATGCTTGACTACACCGATCGAGCGCTGTCACTGACCGAGATGGACCCGCAGGCCAGCGATCTCCGACTGATGCTGCTGACCAATAAGGCTCTTAAGCTTTCTGAGATCGACCGGCATGCCGAGGCGCTCGTCCCGGCGCGCCAGGCGCTTGAGCTGGCCGAGCGGACCGGCGCGACCCGGATTCACGTGATCCGCGGTGCGCTGGCGATCTTGTACTTCGACACGGGCGAGTGGGACGATGCGCTGGCGGAGCTAGCCCAGGCTTCAGCGGCGGTTGACCAGGCCTACCTGCGGCAACTGGTTCACGGAATGTTCGCGCTGATCGCCGGGCACCGGGCTGACCGGGAGACCGCCGCCACGCACCTGCGCCTGCTTAAGGACTCGGACATTGATTCTGACCGGGGGAACTCGTATTACCTACGGCGGGCGAGGTCGCTGGCTGCTGAGCAGGACGGGGACCTGGCCGAAGCGACGGCCGTTCTGGCCGAGTGCCTCGCCCCCGGCGTTGTCGAGCGAATGCCAGGGGTTTGGTCCTTGATGCCGCTGCTGGCACGGCTGGCGCTGGCAACCGGAGACCGGGAGACGGCGCAGGCGGCGGCGCGGCTGGCGACGGTGGAGGCCGAATATCAGTCGGTGCCGTTCAAGGTGGCCGTGGCGGATCATTGCCGTGGCCTGGTCACGGGGGACCCGGTGCCGGTGCTTTCCGCGGCCGGGTACTACCTGGCTTCCGGCCGGCCGTTTTTCCGGGCGCAGGCGCTGGAGGACGCCGCGGCCTTGGAGGCGGAACGGGGCGAACTGGCGGCGGCCGAGCGGTACCTGGGCGAGGCCCTCGGCCTCTACACCGCGCTGGGTGCGGCGTGGGATGTGGAGCACGCTGGCGCCCGCTTGCAACGCTACGGAATCGCGCCTGTGCGGGTCGCGTTCCGCGGGCGGCCGGTATCGGGGTGGGGGGCGCTGACGCCGACTGAGGTGAAGGTGGCGTACCTGGTGGCGGACGGACGGTCGAACCCTGATGTGGCGGCAGCGATGTTCTTGTCGCGCAACACGGTGCAGACGCACGTGTCGCACATTCTGGCCAAGCTGGGGGCGCGGTCGCGGGCGGAGATTATCCGCGAGGCCGTGCGGCATCCGGCGATGCGGCATACCGCCACTGCCTGAGTGCTGCTGGGTCGGGCGGCGGGCCATTTGCCGCTACGGGCCTCACCAGGACTCAGTTCCGAAGAAACGCCGGCCGCTGCCCGTTGATGACGTAATCGGCGCCCGGAAAAGTTGATCATTTTTCTGTAGCCGGAGACCTCAAGCCGCCCGGCCCGCCGGGTCCCTTCGAGCTTCCCCCGGCGCAGTGGCTCAGCCACCTGGCTCTCCGCCAGGAACGGATGGGGCTCGTCGCTGTAGGAAGGCCGCCAGATAGTCACGCCCGCGTCGGTCGCCTTCATCACTCATCCATAACAGAATGGACCTGGGAATGGTAGCGGCGCGCGCCCGCGGTGCGGCATCCCGCCATCGCCTGAGCCCTCATTCGACGGGAGTGTCGCGCATGGCGTCCCGGAGGGCGGCTCGGGAGGTGATGCCGAGTTTGGGGAAGGCCTGATAGAGGTGGGTGGAGACCGTTCTCGGCGAGAGGAAGAGCCGGGCGGCGATTTCTTTGTTGGTGTGGCCTGCCGCCGCGAGCAGGGCGATCTCGCGTTGCTGCGGGGTGAGAGAGGCAAGGCCGGTGTCGGCTTTGGTGACGGTGATGCCGGTGGCTCGCAGCTCACTGTTCGCCCGGGTTTCCCAGGGGGTTGCCCCGAGCCGCTGGAAGATTTCAGCGGCGGCTGCGAGCTGGCGGCGGGCGTCGGTAGTTCGCTTGATGCGGCGCAGGTGGGAACCGTAGGTAAGGCGGATGCGGGCTAGGTCGAACGCCCAGAGGTCGTGGCCTGGTTCGGTGAGTGCCTGTTCGAGGGCGGCGGTGTCAGTTCGGGGCTCGGTGATGGCCGCGCTGGCGAGGACGACTAGGTGCAGGCGGGGGGAGAGCCGGTCGAGACCGCAGGCGCGGGCGGCGGCGACGTGGGCGGCGGCTTCGGCGTTGCGGCCGGTGTGGATGGCGGCTTCGACGAGGTCGTGGAACACCCACAGCGCGTGCGGCGCGTAGGGGGCGATGACGCCGGGCGGGCTGATGGCGGCGGCGTTGCGGAAGGCGGTCTCGAAGTCAGCCTGGCCGAGGGCGGCGAGGCCGCGGATGTGGGACGCGTAGGCGCAGATGATTCCTGAGCGCCTGGGTGTCGCCCAGGCGTCCATGTCCTTGGCGGTGTCCGTCGCCTTCTGGAAGTCGCCGCGAGCGGCGGCGAGCAGGGCGTCGGTGAGCCGGCCTGGCCAGGTCAGCAGGTCGTAGCCGTGGGCGTCACACAACTGCAGCCCTTCGTCGACCAGTTCCCTGGCCTCGTCCCACCGGCCGGTATGGAAAGCGTCCTGGCCGAGCAGGAACAGCGCCTCGATCGCGGAGGTGATCGCGCCACCTTCGCGGCCGTGCTGGATGGCGCGCTGGAGGGGCTCGCGGCAACGGGAGAGCCGGTCGAGGTAGGCGACGGCGATGCCGGTGCGGGTGATACGGGCCGGGCTGACTTGCTGGCCGAGCGCGGCGACTGAGGCATCGGCGCGGGCCAGCATGGCCGGCGTGAGGCGGGCCGGGTCGCTGAAGGTCCTTGACAGGATGGCCAGGAGTTCTGGCGGGCGCGGTATGAGGCGGTCAACGGCGCTTTGCAGGGGCGGCCACAGGTCGGCTCGGCCGCCGAAGAAGCAGATCATGATCAGCGTGTAGAGCGCTTCGATGAGAACCTTGTTGTGGGCGTCGCGAGGGTCGTCCTGCTCGTAGATAGCGGTCGTCAGCAGCCGGTGAGCGGTATCGACATCACCGTCGCCGTGGAGCAGATGATAAGCGCCCGCGACCGCGGCCGAGAGCGGGCCGCCGGGGCCTGAATAGGCGCGGCGGGCCTGCTCAAGCAGGCGGGGCGCGTCCCGCAGGTCGCCGGTCACGATGGAGCCCAGGTAGGCCGCCTCTGACAGCCGACCACTCCGGCCTTTTCCTGACGGGCTGAGCTCGGCGGCGCGCAGCAGTTCGGTGACGGCTCCGACCGAGTCGCCTCGCCTGAGGTTGGCGCGGGCGACCTCCTGAAGGAGGGCGGCGACCTCCTCGTTGGGCTCGTCGGTCGCTTCCGCCAGGTGCCAGGCGTGTCGTTCTGGCTGGCCGGCGAGTCGGGCCGCGAGCTCGGCGTGGGCGTCGCGACGCTGCTCGCTGGTCGACAGCTCCACGATCGTCGACCGGATCAGGGGGTGGCGGAACGTGAGCCGCGCCGCGGACTCGTCGGCACGCACGAGCCCGGCGCGTTCGGCGGGAGACAGGCCTTCTCCCTTGCGGTCGGCGGCGATAGCGCGGATGAGGCGCAGGTCGCCCGTGCCGTCAAGCGCGGCCAGGAGCAGCAGTTCGAAGATCGGGCCGGGCAGTGACCTGACGCGGGAGGCGAAGACATTCTGCAGCCGGTGGCTGAGAGGCAGTGTGGCCGGAAGGGTTCCGGCGACGGTGCTGGCCAGGCTGCCGAGAGGGACGGGGAGTTCGAGCAGGGCGAGCGGGTTACCCAGGGCGGTCTCAAGCAACCGTCGCTGCACCCGCGCCGCCATCACGGGATAGCGGCTGGCCAGCAATTCTGTCGCTGCTTCTTCCGACAGCGGGGCCACGTGCGCGACGGGCAGGTTTCCCTGGTCGAAGAAACTGGGCTCGCCGGTACGGCAGGCCGCGAGCAGGGCCACCGGCAAGCCGGCGAGCCGGCGGGCCACCATGCCGAGCACGAGTGCGCTGGCTCGGTCCAGCCACGGCAGGTCATCGACGAGGAGCAGCAGCGGCTGCTCTTGCGCCGCCTGACGCAGGAGTTCAAGTACCGCACTTGCGACGAGCAGTTGCGCGGGAGGCGACCCATCGCCCAGGCCAAGCGCCACGTTCAGGGCCCCGGCCAGCAGGGGGCTCAGGCGCGGTACCTCGTTGAGGCAAGGAAGGAGTAACTGGTGGAGGCCGGCGTAGGAGATGTCTGCCTCGAACTGCGAGCCGGTCGCCCGCAGCAGCCTGATCCCAGAGTCAGTGGCGAGAACGGCGGCCAGGTCAAGCAGGGAGGTCTTTCCGACCCCAGGGTCGCCAGACAGCAGGAGCGCGTCCCCTGACCCCGAGGCGATCCGGCCCGCCAGCAGCCGCAACTGCTGGATCTCCGGCTCGCGGCCGATCAGGTCCGCCGGCGCCGGACCCGCTTGATCGCGGTGCGCGCTTAGCCAGTCCATCTTCAGACCCTGCTCTATCCGCCAGGACCTGTCCAGTCCTTGCCGGCTGGCTAACGCTCAGCAATACATAACACGAAATTAGATGGAGCCGGAACGAGGCGGCGCCAGCGCACCTCGTCCCGGCCCCGGGCCGCGGGCGGGCCGTCGGAGGGAACCTGCCCGCGGAGTCTCGGCTACTTGATCGCCCCGGCGGTAAGGCCGGACACGATCCGCCGCTGTGCGAGGATCACTATGATCGCGATCGGGATCGAGATGATCACGACCGCGGCGTCGATGAGGTTGTAGAAGGTCTGGTACTGGCTCTGCCCGAGGCTCACGATCGCGAGCGGAGCCGTGTACATGTTCGGCGTGGTCATGAACGACAGCGAGAACGTGAAGTCGTTCCAGGCCAGGATGAAGGACAGGATCGCGGCGGTGAACACGCCCGGCAGGGCCACCGGGATGATCACCTTGCGGAGCGCTTGAATCCTGGTGGTGCCGTCGACGATGGCCGCTTCCTCGAGTTCCCCTGGGATCTGCGAGAAGTAGCTAGCCAGCAGCCAGGTCGCGAGTGGCAGCGTGTAGATCAGGTCGGATAGGATGAGTGCCGGATAGGTGTCGAGCAGCGCGGTGTGCTTGTAGGCGATGAACAGCGGCCCGACAATGGCGAGAATCGGGAAGAAGCCGGCGACGAGGATGAAGCCCATCACCGCCGGTCGCCCCTTGATCTTCGTGCGGGAAAGGGCGTAGCCCGCCATCGACGCGATGATCACGGTGAGCACGGTCGCCGAGATGCACACGATCGCGCTGTTGAGCAGCGGCCGCAGGAAGTCCTGCTTGGTGAAGTCGTCGATGTAGTTGCTGAACGTGATGTGGCTGGGAAACAGGCTCGTGGTGCCCTGGGCCAGGGTCGCGTTGCTCTTCAGCGAGGTGATGACGATCCAGTAGAACGGGAACAGGCTCACCACCACGAAGATGGCCATCAGCACGAAGAAACTGCCCCGCGAGCCGATCTTGCGCAGCCGCCTCGGCCCGATGCCGGGCAGGTGGTGCCTGCCGGCTAGTTGAAAGGTTGTCACCGCAGCTCCTCAGTACGGAAAGCACGGACGTAGACTGCCGCGATGATCAGGGCCATGCCCATCAAGGCCACGGCTATCGCGCCTCCGTATCCGAAGTCCAGGTTGTTAAGGAACGCCTGGTAGTCGATGTAGGAAAGCACCTGGGTCGAGGTACCTGGCGCGCCGCCGGTCATGATGTAGACCACGTCGAAGATCAGGAACGACGACAAAGTGCGGAAGATCAGCGCGACCATCAGGGCCGGCATGAGCATCGGCAGCGTGATGCGGCGGAAGGTCTGCCACGCGCTCGCGCCGTCGATCTTGGCGGCTTCGTAGACGTCAGAAGGGATGATCTGGAGGCCGGCCAGCAGCACGATCGCCATGAACGGCGTATTGCGCCACGCGTCGGCGACCAGCAGCGCGGTCCAGGCGGTCCACTTTTCGTCGAGCCAGGTCGTGTTCGCGAGCGGCAAGTGCAGCGCCTGCAGTATGTAGTTGACGAAACCCGACTGGGGGATGAACATCGTCCGCCACAACTCGGCCGACACTACGGTAGGCACCGCCCAGGGGATGAAGATCGCTGCCCGGACAATCGCCCGGCCGCGGAACGGCTTGTTGAGCGCGAGCGCGAGCGCGAGCCCGACGCCAGTCTCGACCGCTACGGAGACAATGGTGAAGCCGATCGTGTGCACCAGCGCCGGAACGAACGAATTGCCGGTGAACAGTTCGGTGTAATTGGACACCCCGGCGAAGCCGCCAACCGGAGGTGCTAGGTAGTCGACGTGATGGAACGAGTTCCACAGGTTGTAGAACAGCGGATAACCGGTTACCAGCAGCAGCACGACGACCACGGGAGCGACGAGGTAATAGCCGAGCCTGCGATCCTGGGATTCCAGGGTGGGCTGGCGCCGTGCCGCCCGGGCGGATGCCCGGGGCGGCACGGCTGATTCAGCTTGGGCCACCATCAGTGGCTCGTCACTTCGCCGTCGAGAAGAGTTGCGCGACGGTGGGAGCGGCCGTGGCCAGCGCCGAGGCCGCCGTCGCCTGGCCGCTGAGCACGGAACTGATCATTGGCTGGAGGGTGGATGAGATCTGCGCGTAGACCGGGGTTACCGGGCGCGGGGTGACCACGTCGTAGACCGCGGCCTCCTGCTTGTAGTAAGGCGCCTTCGAGTAAAGCGCGGTGTTGTAAGCCGCCTTGACCGACGGCGGGTCGCCGGCGCTGATCGCGCGCGCGTCCTGCGCGCCGACGCTGCTCAGGTACTGGATAAACTCCCAGGCCGCGGCCTGGTGAGTGCTCTTGGCGTTGATCGCGAGGTCGTCGCCGCCCAGCGAGGACTGTGGCGTCGCACTCGGGAACGGTATCCAGCCGGTGTGACCGTCGACGCAGGGATACGTCTTGGTCTCAGAGAGCTGGAATATGTACGGCCAGTTCAGCGCGAACGGCGTCTGGCAGGACAGCCACGCGTCCTGGACGTTGCCTTCCTGCCATGCCGTCGCGGCCGCGGGGGTGATCTTGTAAGTGTGGATGGCGTCGTACATGAACGTCAGGGCGCTGTTATTGGCCGGGGTGTTGATGTTGGACAGGGAGGAAGCGCCGATCTGGGCGCCCATGCTCTGCCAGGCGGTCACGGAGCCCTCGTAGTCGGCACCCTCGAACGCCAGGCCCTCCTTCAGCGAGTGGTCAGTCTTGAGCGCACTCTTCGCGTCGCTGACAAGCTCAGCGATCGTGGTCGGCGGGGTCTTTACCAGGCTGGTGTTGTAATACAGGCCTTCGGCGTTGATGAACCAAGGGATCGCGTAGGTCCCGCCGTTGTAGGCACCGGTAGAGACCTGGCCGGAGAAGAAGTCGCTGTTGTTCGGGTGGAATGAACTGAGGTTGGCGATCCAGCCTGCCCGGGCGAAGGACGATGGCCAGGTGACGTCGGTGTACAGCACGTCCGGCGTCGACGAGCCGGCCAGGAAGTACTTCTCCTCCTGCTGCTGGGCGACGGTCGCCGAGGTAGACAGGTTCAGGATGTTCACGGTGATGTTCGGGTGCAGCTTCTCGAAAGCGGTGATCGCAGTCTTAGTCGCCGTGCCCTCCGAGCCAAGGCCGGCGGTCGCGAACGTAATCGTCTGCGTCGCGCTCGCCTTGACCTGGGTAGTTCCGCTTCCGCCGCTGGCGCTGGTGCTGCTGCTACTGCTGCAGGCGGCGAGTCCGAGCGCCGCTACTGTGGCGATGCCGATGATCGCGGTCACGCGACCTCGGCCTTGCTCTGGCCATATACGCATATGGCCACCTCCCTTTCTACCTTTGTTGCCCATTACTATATTTTTCCGACAATTCGTACAGGCGACTCATGTCGTCAACCGGGGCGGCGCCGCCGCGAGCACGGCCAGCAAGGGCAAAAACTTGAACTTTCGTCCGTGTCCCTCTGGCGCCGTCATACATACGTGTTATATACCTGTGTTATGTACGAGTCAACAGGAAGTTAACAGGATGTTGCGCCGGCCGCCCGGTCCGCGTTCACCCGCAGCTTCCTTTTGATGCAATCGGGACAGCCGTGTTCCACGATGAATCTGACGGCTCCAGCCGGGGCCGCACGGGAAGAGAAGAACTGACGGTCCCGGCCGGGGCCTCACGGGAGGGAGAGGAGCGAGGGCATGCGCCTACCGCTGCTAGCACTGCTGGCCAAGGAGCCTGCCCACGGGTACGAGCTGAAGACCTTGCTTGAGCAGACCTTCGGCCAGGCTTATCCTTCTCCGAACATCGGGCAGATCTATGTGACCTTGCAGCGCCTGGAACGGGACGGTCTCGTCGCGAGCCAGGACGTGGTCCAGGCGACCAGGCCCAATAAGCGCGTGTACGAGCTCACGCCCGCCGGACGCGAGGCGCTCGCCGCCTGGATAGATGAGCCGAGCGAGGGACCGCGCATCCGCGACGACTTCTTCATGAAGCTGGTGCTGAGCCCGTTCGTCGGGGAAACCGACCAGATGGCCCTGATTAACCGGCAGCGCAGGCACTATCTTAACCTCATGCGAGGCCTTTCCAAGCTCGCATCGACTACCGACAAGGACGGCCGGATCTCGCGGCTGCTCATCGAAGGCGCCATGCTGCACCTGCAGGCGGACCTTGACTGGCTTGAGAGATGCCAGGAGGAACTGATGTGATTGCGCGCACTAAGCCGCAGCCCGTTCCCAGCGTGGACGAGAGACTGCTCGAGATCGTCGGACTTACCAAGGTGTTCAAGGGCAGCGGCCCTTCCGTGCACGCCGTCAGGGGAGCTGACCTGGCCGTCCGGCCAGGTCAGTTCGTCGCCGTGATGGGCCCCTCTGGTTCAGGCAAGTCAAGCCTGCTGCACATGATCGGCGGCCTCGAGCCGCCGTCCAGCGGCGAGATCTGGTTCAACGGAGCCAGGGTCGACAGCTTCAGCCAGGCGCGGTGGGCCATGCTCCGCCGGCGCCACATCGGCTTCGTCTTCCAGTTCTTCAACCTGGTCTCCAACATGACCGTGGCTGACAACGTGGAATTGCCCGCGCTGATGAGCGGCGCCACGAGACGTCAGGCCAAGGAGCGCCGGATCGAATTGCTGGCCGAGCTCGGCCTCTCCGAGATGGCCGGCGCTTCTCCTTCCCGCCTGTCCGGAGGCGAGCAGCAGCGGGTCGCGCTTGCCCGTGCGCTCGCGAACCGGCCGACCCTGCTGCTTGCCGACGAGCCGACCGGCAACCTGGACAGCCTGAACACCGCGGACGTGCTGCGGGTGCTTTGCCGGGTGCACAGCGAGGGACAGGCCATTATCCTGGTCACCCATGATGCCCGGGCGGCGAGCATGGCGGACCGGGTCATTAACTTGTTCGACGGGATGATCGTCGATGACGTCGACGTGGTCACGCCGATCCGGCCTTCGATCGCGGCCGCCGGGGTCTTCCGGCTAGGCGAGTGACCGGCGATGCGGGCCGTGCTGCGATGGATCCGCTCGGACTTGCGGGCCCATCCGTGCCAGGTGCTCGTTGAACTGCTGGTCGTCGGGGGCGTGCTGACGGCGCTCCTGCTGTCCGTCACCGTTCTCGAGGGCGCTACGAATCCGTGGCGCGGCCTGTTCGCCCAGTCAAGGGGCGCCCGGATCTGGATGCACCTGGCGCGCGAACAGCACGAAACGCGGAAAACCCTGCGAACGCAGGTAACTGACTTGCGGCACATCGCGGGCGTCACCGCCGCGGCCGGCCCCTACGCCACGACCGCGGCGACGATCGTGCAAGGCCCGGTTCAGTCCGCGGTGGAACTCCGCGCGATGACGCCAAGGATGCCGCAGCTCGGCCGGCTGCTCGTCCGCGAAGGCAGCTGGCTGAGGAATTCAGCGCCGCGTGGCGTGGTGCTCGAGGCGTCGTTCGCCCAGGCCATTCACGTGACGGTCGGATCCTGGCTGGTCATCAACGGCATCGACGGCCCGACCGCCAGGGTCCGCGTGATCGGCATCGCGGCCACCTCCGATCAGGGCTTTTACCCTGACCAGACGCCGGGCCTCGCGTGGGTGCAACTGCCGTTGCTTCGCCAGGTCGAGCCGATCAGCTGGCATACCGAGGAGGTCGTCGGCCTGCGGGTCGCTGACCCGGCCGATACCAGCGTCGTCGTGCAGCAGGGCGTCGCCGAGCTGGGCGGCGCGGTGCTCAACGTGTCCACCTGGAACCAGGTCCAGCAGTCGATGGCGCGGGGAGACCCGCTGCTCGGCCTGCTCCTGGCGCTGTTCGGCCTGGTCGCGCTCGGCGGCGCGGTGCTGGTGATCGCGAGCGCGAGCGGCGGCCGCGTGCTGATGCAGCTCGCGGACCTGGCCACGCTGAAGACCCTCGGGTTCACGCCCGGGCAGATCACGGCGATGGTGGTCGCCGAGCATGCCGCCGTCGGCCTCGTCGGCACGGGCCTCGGCCTCGTCGCGACCAGAGAGCTGACCTTCCCGCTGCTGCGAGGTATTCCGCCGACCGTGGTGCCCGCGGTCGTGCCGTTGCCCGTGTTGTGGTTCTTGGCCATCGCCGGCCTGGCGGTGTCCATGGCCGTGATCACGATCGGCCTCGGCGTCGCTTCCACGGTCGATGAGATCCAGCGGCATCCCGCCGATATCGGCCTGGCCGCGGCGCTGACCGTCAGCCCGGGCGAGCTAAGCCAGGCCCAGGCCGCCGGGATCGTCGCCGGTGACCGGCAGATAGCCCACGCTTACAAGTCCGTCCAGGTGACTGCCCTGCTCGCGTCTGGTCAGACGACCATCACCACGCTTGGTCTCGGTTACTCGGCCCGGCCTTACCCCTTCCCTGTAGCCCAGGGGAGCCTCTATCACCTGCCAGGCCAGGCCGTGGCCAGCGAGGGTTTGCTCGACCTGCTGCACCTGAAGGTCGGGGACTTCGTGCCCATGCAGATCAACGGCGTGCCGGTAATCTTCCACATCGTGGGCCGCATCGTCGAGCCCGAATACAGCGGCCAGGTGCTTGCCTACGGGCTCGACACTCTGGACCAGGCGGGTGTGGTCAGCCCGCCAGTTTATGACAGCCTCGTGCTGCGTCCTGGCGTCACCGCGAGCGCTGCCCGCACTCACCTGCTGGCTCTCTCCCGCGGACGCCTCGACGTGGCTGAGATCACCGACCCGGCGAGTCCGCTCGGGATCATCCGGCCAATGCTGACCGGGCTGATCGCCGTGCTCGCGCTGGTCGGGCTGGCCAGTGTGCTGACGGCGTCGGCGGTCGGCATCAGGGACCAGCTTCGCGATGTCGGCGCGCTCCGCGCGATCGGGCTGACGCCGAGGCAGGTCATGATCTCGCTGATCAGCAGTACGGCCGCGCTGGCAGTCATCGGCATCGTGGCCGGGGCAACTGCCGGACTCCTGGCCTCCACCAGGCTGATCAACCTGGGGGCCCAGGTATACGGCATCGGCTCTGGAATCGGCCGGCCGCCATCTCTTCTGGCGATGGCGGTAGTGATTCTCATCGCGGTGGCGGGCGCGACGCTGATCGCGATCGTGCCGGCGAGGCGGATAGCGACCATTCCGGTCGCCGCGATGCTCGGACCTTAGGACGAAAGCAACCACAGTTCAGCAAACACAGTCAGGAAAGGCAGGGCGCACGGTGGCTCAGATCGTGCTCGATCACGTCAGCAAGGTGTATCCGGGCGGAGCCCGTGGCATCGAGGACCTCAACCTGAACATCGCCGATGGCGAATTCATGGTGCTGGTCGGGCCGTCAGGATGCGGCAAGTCCACCGCGCTGCGGTCGATCGCCGGGCTTGAGGAGGTGACTTCAGGCACCATCTCAATCGGCTCGAGGACCGTCAATCACCTGTCGCCGAAGGACCGCGACATCGCGATGGTCTTCCAGAATTACGCGCTGTACCCGCACATGACCGTCGAGCAGAATCTCGCGTTCGGCTTGAGGCAGCGCAAGACGTCGAAGGAAGAGATCAAGCGCCGGGTCACTGAGGTCGCCGGGCTGCTCGGACTAGGCGACTACCTCGCGCGCAAGCCGGCCGCGCTGTCCGGCGGCCAGCGCCAGCGGGTGGCCATGGGCCGGGCGATCGTCCGCGAGCCCCGTGCGTTCCTGATGGACGAACCGCTGTCGAACCTGGACGCCAAGCTCCGCGTCTCGATGCGGGCCTCGCTCTCGCAATTGCACGAGCGGCTCGGCGTGACCACGGTGTACGTCACCCACGATCAGGTCGAGGCCATGACGCTCGGCCAGCGCGTCACCGTGATGCTCGACGGCAAGATCCAGCAGGCCGACAGCCCTCAGGCGCTGTTCAACCAGCCGGTCAATCTCTTCGTCGCCGGGTTCATGGGGTCGCCCGCGATGAACTTCGCCGACGCGAAGCTGGTGCTCGACGGTGGTCCGGCCGTCGTCTTTGCCGGATACCGGCTGCCGGTACCTGAATCGCTCTTCCACGCGCGGCCTGGCCTGGCCGGCTACTTCGACCGCGAAGTGATCGTTGGCCTGCGGCCCTCCGATCTTGAGGACGCGAAGGAGATCGACGTGGACTGGCCGAGGATCGTGGCCGTGGCCGAGGTGACGGAGGCGCTTGGCTCGGAAAACCACGTGCTGTTCAGGATCGACTCCCCGCCGGTCAAGCACGCCTCGCTCGGCCCGGTGCGCAGCGGCGAGGAAGAAGACGCCGCGCTGCCGCTCGGCGGCGGAAAGACTCTGTGGACCGCCAGGGTAAGCGCCCGCAGCAAGATCACGCCCGGTCGGCTGGCCGAGTTCGCCGTCGATACGTCCAGGCTGCAGTTCTTCGACCCCGACAGCGGGCTGTCGATCGGGCACCCGCAGGCGTCAGCGGCTGGTTGACATTCGAACCAGTGAGGCAGGTCGGTCGTAGCGGAAGTTAGAAGGGTCACAACAGGAGGTCATAGCAATGGTGACCGATACGCTTGCCCGAATCGTACGCGCCGACCTGCCCTGGCTCGCCGACGTCCTCTACATCTCGCCGATCGACCCCTCGGACGACGCCTGTGCCGAGGTCATCAGGAACGCGATCGTCGCATCGCTCAGCCGCTGCCGCTGCGATGTCCTTGGTTGCGCTGCTCAGGTCGCCCAGGAGGCAGGCGACCATCCCGAGACGTATCAGCCCCGCATGCGCTGGGCGCTGAAAGCTGTGACGAGCGCCTTTCCTGACGCCGCCTGAATCGAGGAGGTCGGCTGGTGTCGGCTCTCAAGCTGGAGCATGTAACAAAGGTCTACGGCGGGAGCGTACTGGCCGTGGAGGAGCTTGACCTCGACGTCTATGACGGCGAGGTGCTTGTGCTGCTCGGACCCTCCGGCTGCGGGAAGACGACGATCTTGCGGCTCATCGCCGGGCTTGAGGAGGCCACCTCTGGTGATGTCTGGCTCGGCGGGGAGCGCGCTAATGACCTCCCGCCTCGCGACCGGAATATCGCCATGGTTTTCCAGCAGGGTGCTCTCTACCCGCACATGACCGTGTGGGAGAACATCGCCTTCCCGCTGCAAGTCGCGGGTGAGACCGACCTTTCGCTGGTCAACGAGAAGGTACGCGACATGGCCTACGGGCTCGGCCTCGGCGAGAAACTGGCTCGCAAGCCAAGTCAGCTGTCCGGCGGCGAGCGCCAGCGGGTCGCCATGGGCCGGGCGCTCATCCGCGGCGAGCCGACGGTGCTCCTCATGGACGAGCCGCTGGCGAGCCTGGATATCGGCCTGCGCAACGGCCTGCGCGCGGAGATCGCGTCTCTGGTCAGGTCGCTGCACCTGACCACGGTCTACGTCACCCACGACCAGGCCGAGGCGCTGGCGCTCGCGGACAGGATCGCGGTGCTCAGGGACGGCAAGGTCGAAGACGTCGGCACGCCCGCCCGCGTCTACGGCGATCCCGCGACCGCGTTCGTGGCCTCGTTCATGGGGGCTCCCCCGGCCAACCTGGCGTGGGCAACGATCTGGGTTGTGAACGGCGACCGGGTCGTGATCGACTTCGGCCAGCAGCACCTCGAGCTCCCGTGGAGCGAGCCGCGCAGCGAGCTGCTCACCCCCCATCACGGCCAGGCCGTCATCGTCAGCATCCGTCCTGAGGCACTAGCCCCGGCCGGCGACTGGGCCGGCGGCGACTCGGCGACGTCCATGCTGCACGGCAAGGTCAATGCGCTTGAGTACTACGGCCACGACTGGCTGGCCAGGCTCGACGCCGGCCTGCGCCCGGTCGACATTGACGCCGTCCGCACCCGCCGTCCCGACCCGCCGGACAGCCATCACCATCGCGGTGCCAGCTTGCTGGTCAGGGTCGGCGCCATGCAAGGATGGATGAGCGGCCAGGAGGTCGACGTCGCCGTCGACGTCCCCGGCATTCACATCTTCGACGCAAGGGGCCGAAGAATCGACCGCATGCCAGTAGGCCGAGCCGCCATGCGCCGATCAGGCCAAGGCGGGCTCGGTTCCTGACCGGCCCGGGCCGACGGCCCTCTGGCTGACCACCTTAGGCGGTGGAGCGGGCCGCCGCGGGCGACAGCCCCTCGCCGACCATGGCGGCGATCTTGGCCTCGGTCGGCGTCAGCGCGTCCCAGCCGGTCTCCGGCCGGCGCGTGCCCTCCCGTCGGCGCCGTACCCCGAAGGGCCGAAGGCGGTTATCGGCGCGCATGGTATCCCACTCCGCGCCAAGGCTGGCGTAGATCTGCACCGCCTCGCGCAGGGTCGCCCGGGCCGCGTCGGCGTCTCCGGCCGCCTGCACGACGGCCAAGTCCTCCAGCGCCTGAGCGATCAGCCCGTGCCGGAATACCAGGTCAAGTCCCGACTCCACGAGCACTCCGGCGGTGACGGCCTCGCCGATGACCTCGGCCAGTTCCCCGACCGGCAGGCCAGACACCGCCGCCAGTTCCCGCACGGCGAGCAAGGCGACGCCGGGGACGGCACGATCAGCCGCGACACCGTGGCGAGTGCCGCCGTCGCGGCGCTCCTCGAGCCGGAAGCGAGAGGCAAGACCTTCGAGCTCTACGACGCCGACACTGCCAGCGACGTCAGCTGGCCATCGTTGTTCGCCGAACTGCGGTCCGATCCAGGCAACGGCGCAGCCGCCGCCGGCGGCCGAAGCTGATCAAACCGCATCGTTGGGCTATCGTTGCGGGCGGCCGGGCACTACAGGTGGTTTGTCCGGCGGGCCTCGGACGGTGGCTCAGTTTGATTACGAACCGGGCATTAACCGCATACCGGTCCGCCGCCGGCGCCTGGAGGATCGGCAGGCCTGCTTTCGTGGAATCCTCAGATGGCATTCCAGTCGGGGATTCCACAATCATGCGGGAGTCAGCCGGCGCAGCCCGCGATGGGAGCATTCAGGCCGGAACTTAGCGAGTCTGAAAGTCTAACTGACTCACCACCGGGCTTCGCTTCAAGCGACCCTCGCTCATGGGTGCTAACGAGCCGAAAGCGGCGGTCCGGCGTACCGGACCGCCGCTCTCGGCGTGCCTAGCCAGGCGCAGGCGTCAGCTTGCGGCGACGCCGGCTTCGGCCTCGATGACTTCCTCCTCGGACGGCTGCTGCTCAAGCTGCTTCTTCCTTGGCATAGCCGTGACCGAGACCACCAGGCCGAGCACCGCGATCAGCGCGGCGACCAGGAAGGCCACGCGGTAGGAGTGCAGCAGCGCGGCCGGTCCTGTGCCGGTAGTGGTAGCGGTAATGACGGTGGCCATGACGGCGGCCCCGATACCGGTTCCGATCGCGTACGCCGCCACGATGAGGCTGGCGGCTACGCCCTGGTGCTGCGCTTCGATGTTCCCGCTCACGCCGCCGACATTGACGGAGGCGAAGACCGTGCCGAGTGCGATGCCGACCAGGACGAGGCCGGGCAGGAACACCGCCAGGTAGTTGCCGTGCAGTGATACCAGCCCGAACAGGGCGAGTCCCACCGCCTGAATCAGCAGGCCGCCAATGCACACCGCGCGAATTCCCGCCCGGCCGATCAGCTTGCCCGTAATGAACCTGGCCACGAGGAAGATTGTCACGCCGATCGGCAGAAGGGCGAGGGCGATCTTGAGCGGCCCGTAGCCAAGCACGTGCTGCAGGTAAAGCACGGCGACGAACTGCCAGCCAATTGCCGCCGCCCCAAGGCACAGGGCGGTGACGTACGAGGATGACGCACTCGCGAGCGCAGGATGTGCAGCGGCAGGGTGGGGTCGGGGTGCTTGGACTCAAGCAGCACGAAGGCGACCATGAGCACGACCGATCCGATCAGCGCGACCAGCGTCCTAGCTGAATTCCAGCCCGCCGCCGGCCCCTCCACGAGGCCGTAGACCAGCAGCAGGATGCTCCCGGTGCCGAGGATGGAGCCGAAGGGGTCGTAGGACCTGCGGCCGGTGCGCTGCGGGGTCGGCGCTGATCACCCTGGGACCACGACCAGCACCGCGAGGGCCAGGATGCCAGGCACGAAGAAGACCAGCCGCCAGCTCACCGACGTGAGCAGGCCGGAGGCGATCAGGCCGACGCTGTAGCCGACGGCCGCGGTCGCGCCGTAGATGGACGGGCCCGGTTTCGTTCCGGTCCTTCCCTGAAGGTCGCGATGATGATGGCGAAGGCGGCCGGCGCGGTCATCGCCGCCGAGATGCCCTTGACCACACGGGAGGCGATGACCAGTTGCTCCGAGGAAACCGCGCCGCCCAGGGCGCTGGCGAGCACGAAGACCGCGAGGGCGGCGAGGAAGACCCGGCGTCGGCCGAGCAGGTCGGCCGCTCGCCCGCCGAGCAGCAGGAAGCCGCCGTACGCCACGGTGTACCCGGAAACCAGCCACTGCAATGAGGATGGCGACATGTGCAGCGCATGCTGGATGCTGGGCAGCGCCACGCCGACGGTCGAGGTATCGAGAGAGTCGAGGAAGATCACCGCACAGGTGATCAACAAGATGAGTGATTTCTTGTTCATGCTCGCTCCTGAAGTTTTGGGCATGTTTAACGAAGAAATGGGCATAAGGGAACTCCTCAACCGCTTCGCGCGGCATAGGGGCTAGTGAGGCAGAAGTACGTAGCTATCGCGCCGAGGTGATCCGGCTGAGCCTTTCTAGCGAGGACGCGGATACCGTGCCTGGCTCGGCGAAGAACGTGGCCATCCGCTGGCCGTCATCGTCGGGCAGGTCCATCACCTCGTCGTGCAACGTCAGCGTGCCGACGAGCGGGTGCCGGTATTCGCGGGAGTTGTGGGCGCACGAGCGCACCGGATGGCTGGCCCAGAGTTCGCTGAACTCCGGGCTGCGGATGCAAAGCTCTCCGATCAGGCTCGTCAGCTCACCGTCATGCGGCGAGCGGGCCGCCGCGATCCGCAGGTACGCGACGACGTCGTGGGACTTGCGGTCCCAGTCCACGTAGAGATCGCGCGATCGCGGGTCGAGGAAGACCAGCCTGGCGAAGTTGGGACGCTCGTCGAGCTGGTCAGGTGCCTTGAGCGGCAGGTGCCCGGCGAGCAGCGCGTGGGCGGTCGGGTTCCAGTGGAGCACGTCCGCCTGGCGGTTCATGACCAGCGCCGGGGTCATGCCGAAGCAGTCAACCAGCCGGATAACGTCCGGGCGCAGTCGCTCAGGCGCAGCCCGCTGGCGAGGTCGCGGCTGGGCTGCCAGCTGATGCAGATGGCCCCGCTCCTCGTCGTTGAGGCGCAGTACTTCGGCTACAGCGTCAAGCACGGCGTCGGAAGCGCTGCTGTCCTGGGCCTGCTCAAGCCGGGTGTAGTAGCCAAGGCTCACGCCGGCCAGCTGGGCCACTTCCTCGCGGCGCAGCCCGGGCACCCGGCGGCGGTCGCCGTAGTCCTGCAGCCGGCATCCGCTGGCCGGAGCCTCGCCCGCCGGGTGCGGAGGAAACCGCCTAGTTCTGTCTGCGAGCTCATGTCCTCCATCCTCCCAGGAGTCCTGCAGGTTAACCTGCCCCTGTCAGGTGCAGGTTGCGGCGCCGAGCACACCACCACAGTGTGCCCGGCCCCTCCCGGCTGGTTGGTTACTGTAGTGCGCGGGACGGCGCCGAGATCCGCTCCGGGACCGCGGTCCGGCACCGTCTTCCCCAGGCTACCTACGGCAAACTGGAATGTGACAGACCGTAAAAGAGGTAGAACCGGGAGTACCACTCACTGCTGGGCGGCTGACGCGACGTACTCCCGGTACCCCTTGGGCAGGCCAGGCGGGTCGCCCTTCCACGGACCTACCCGTCGACCCGGTCGATCCGCAGCCGCATGACGTAGCCAGGCAGTGACCTGAGCTCGGGCGGCGGGTACTCAGCGTCCGGCCCCAGGTATTTCTTGGCGAGCCGGTTGAGCAGGTCGGCGGCGCCGCCTTCGATCACTTCGGCGGTGCCGTAGGCAATCAGGTACTCGCGCAGGCCGGCCGTGTGGAAACGCTGTCCCTCGACGGATAGCGCGGCTCGCTGGTCGCGCTGCAGGTTGGTCGTCTTGCGCCAGGGGAACATCGAGGCAAAGACGACATCCTCGCCATCAAGGCCGACCCACACGCCGGTGACGTGCGGGCTCCCGTCTGGATTCAGCGTGACCAGGTGCGCTAAAGCGGCGCCATCGAGCAGCGGGCGGGCGGAGTCGGCAGTGCGGGCCTATCCAGGGGGCGGACATCAGCCATGGTCGTTGACCTCCTCACGGGCCCAGCCTGATCGCCGGGCCATCGCCTCGACCGTAAAACCGGATGGCCAATTTCACCCGCCTTCGAGCCTGAATAGCAGCGGACTGCGTGCACTCACTCCTATAGCGGCTGATTGAACTGATTCGGCGTACTTCGTGCACTGCCTATCGAATCGTCGCCTTTCCGAGGCCAGCATCGGCCATGACAGCGACGAATCAATCTTCACAAAGGAGCCAATCAATGGCAATGGCAAGCGAAACTGGCACCCGCGGCACTCGATCACCCGCGAGGTGGCCAAGGGCTGGTTCGACGCTCTGACGAGCGGAACATAAAGCTGGCGCTTTCGTATCTGGCGCCTCACATAGAATTCGTCAACTACACACCGGTTCCTGGCTACAACAACGCTATGCCGTGGATCGGCACGTACCGCGGCCCCGATGCCGTGCAGCGCAGCTTCCAGGTCTTCACCGGGATCTGCGACGTGCGTGACGAGCGGCTCATCGCGCTGGCCGTGGACGGCGAGGCGGCCTTCGGCGTGCTGCACGAGGTCTCGACGGTGAAGGCCACCGAGATGGACTTCGAGATGAGTTTGTTCAGCGGCTGACCGTGCTGGACGGGCTGATCACGCACTGGATGTCCTACACCGACCCCCTTGCCTGCCTTCGTAAAGGGAACCCGCCGAGGCGTCAGCCACAGCCCGTCCGAGCGGTGCCGGACGCGCCTCCACCAGCAGGTGCCTGGCTGGACCCGCCGGTCGCGCACTGGGCTCGTCGCAGGCAGCTGACAGAGGGTGAACCTTCAGCCGGCCGTGCCGTCCCTGGTCCTATTCGTACGCATCACTGCGACTTCACCGCCTTGCCAGACCTGGGCAGCCGCAGCGCCCGCGGTCAGCATCGGCTCGCCTGGCCCGGACCCGGCCGCGATCCTGGCGCCAGAACCCACCCGGATCAGGTAGCGAAGGATCGTTGCTCGAGGGGCGAATCAGCCGGTCTGCCTGCAGGTCGTGGCTGCAGTCGAGGGTGATAGGGGCCGGGGTTATTCCCCAGACAGCGCCTCGTCGATCATTGAGAGCACATATTCCCAGCGGAACGGTGCCGCTCTCCCTCCGGCAGGTGAGCCCGCTCCCTGCGCTCAGGATCGGCGTCCCATGACGGGGAAGATGAGTCGCCAGTCAATTGCACGCGGCATCTTCGCTGGTGAGAACAGGCTCACCCGTCTGCAGTTGATTACGCCCAGAGGCGCGTACTGCGATCTACTCCACCGAAGTTGCCGTCTTCGGCAGTGCGAAGTCGGTCACGACCCAGCTTAGGCCAGCAGGGATGACTCGGCGTACAGGCAAGATCGCGCCGCACAGGCTTCCAGTTCCACGGACTCTGTTGTCGAACTGCTGGAGCGCCTGCTCCGTTCCGTCGTCGTCGACCAGCCCGGCTATCTGCCTGACGGACTTGCGGCCGGAAGGACGCCAGGCCCCTGATATAGAGCTCACCCCAGCGCCGCTGATCCGCGCGCGGATGTTTGCCAGCACGTGGAATCTCGAGAGAGTCCGGACGGGTGGCGAGTATCTGATAAGCGGTGTCAGTGGCATGCGTAATCACCTCGTATCTTTCTCGGGTGCCTCGGCCAGTCCGCTCCCGTCCGGTGGTGGTCGCGCCGCGAAACATTCCGGCTGGCGCCATGACGAGGCGAGGCTGAGACCTGCTGCCTGAGCGCGCCGTCGCGCTCTTGCCCCGGTTTCGGCCGCGCTCCGACCGGGGGATGCCGTCCTACTAAGGTGGCACTCATTGGACTCGGGTTCCAGAACGGCGCAATGGGTGCACTATGAGTACCAGGACGAGCACCTGACTGAGGCAAGTCGACGACGGCGCCGCGCCTCGCCGGCTCTGGCAGATATTTCGTGATGGCAACGGTGGGCCGGGCCGGGCCGGGCCGTCCGGGTCCCGGCTCGCGGTAAACGGACAATTCGCCGTCGGCCCCGGCCGGAGCAGCAACGATGGGCCATCAATGCTGCTGCGCTGAGCCGGCAACCGCAACGATGGCCCATGGATGTCGTTCCCGCAGCAACGATGGCCCATAGATGCGGTTACCCGCCCCGGCCGGACAGCATCCATGGCCCATCGTTGCGGTTCGCCGCGCGGATATGCTCGCTTCGCCGTTGCCGCCTTAGCCGCCGCTGCGTCGGGGCGGGTGGGATGGATACGGTATTTGGTCCTCGTTATCGGCGACCAGACCGCGTATCCATCCCAGCGGCTGCCCCGGAAGCCTAATCATCGGGTCAGCGAAACACAGCCGAAATAAGCCGGCACGGTCTTAGACGACATCTTCACCGAGCCCGGAGCCTAGGCCATCCTCGGAAGCCGACCGCGGATGGGACGCGCGGACCGGTTCTGATGGACATCGTCTTCCCAGGGTTAGGCGAGATGGCAAGATGCGCGAACTCCATTGGCGCTCGTGCGTTCAGGTTGCCCGTTGGTGCTGACCTGTCCGGTCAGCCGGTGATCGGAAGGTAGCGGCTGAGGCGGCGGGCGATGGTGTCAGCGACTACATCGATTTCTCCGTCGTGGCGGAGGCTCTGGCCGGGGCGACTTCGAAGGCGGCGCGGCTCAGCGTGGCGGCGTCGGTTCCTATGACCAGGCTGACGCGTATTGGTGCGGGCTGTCCGGCTGGGCCGGGGTGGTTGTCGATGTCGAAGACATAGATCCAGTTAGTGGGGTTGGCGGTGTGGTCATCGAGCAGCCGGAATGTTCCGTCGGCTTGCTCGTGCAGGTCTGGTGCGCCGAGGAAGGGCTGCCAGGAGTCCCACACTGGCTGCGGCAGTGCCAGCGCACAGCCTGTAGAGGTGTCGCGCCTGGTGACCTGGAACTTGAAGGCGATCTGATAGAAGGTCCGCTTGAAGACGTTGGAGATGTTCGGTCCTTCTATCCGGCGGCCTGCCCATTCGGGGTTTTCGGCGAGCATCTGGTGGAAGCGGTCACCGTGGAGGTCGAGAGCGCTGGTCAGGGCCGTGACCGCGTGCTTGTAGCTGCCGTGGGTGTCCGTGGTCTGCAGCTCGATCACTCCGTATTTGCCCAGGCGGAAGCTCTGCTGGCCGAGGTCCGGCGAGCGCGGCTCCGCGTCGTCGGCAAGGAGTTCCGCGATGGTGATGTCGAAGGACAATTCCGGCGAGGCAGCCGTCCGGGACAGCCCGATCTCGCCGCCGAGTTTGTCCTGGAAGTAGATGAAGACGCGCTCGCCATCGCGGAAAGCACGGCGTATCCCGGTCCTGACTGCTTCGTCGCCGAGAACGACGACCGGACGTATGAGGACCAGGCCCAGGGCCGGGATGTCATAGAGCCGTTTGACCATGTCGGCGAGTAAACCGTCGTCCAGCGCTCGGTAGGGGCAGACCAGCCAGTCTTGACGGGAACCGTTGCTGGCGGCGCTGATCGTGCAGACTCCGCGGGAGTTGGCGGCCTTCACGCACCCGGTGCTTGCCTTGAGCGTCTGTGTCAGGAACGGGCAGCGGCCGGATTGCTGGTCGCTCGCCGCGCTGTCACCGGTGTCAACGACAGGGAAGACGCGATGGCCGAACCATTCGGCGACGTGCGGGCGACTGGCAGACCGTTCGGGTTGCGCTGAGGGGATGACCAGCGCATCAGGAGTCAAGCCCGGCCTCGATTCCTCGTCATCATCATGGGCAGTTCCGTGAGCGTCCGGAATCAGTTCTCCGTGGGTGCCGAGGAAGGAGATCGGGCGCCTGCGGAAAGGAGCCCGGAGGCGATCACCGAGCTGGCCGTCCAGGCACCGGCGTACCTCACCGGCGATAGCTTCGGCGAGCGGCGACCGGGACCGCGTTCCCTACCTGGTCGTACTGGCTGCTCCGGTCGCCGTGAAAGACGAAGCTGTCCGGGAAGCCCTGCAAGCGGGCCGCCTCGCGGATGGTGATCGTGCGGTTCTGCGCGGGATGGGTGTACTCGCCGGACTTGGGGTCACGGAACCGGGTGATAACCGCGCGCGGGACGCCGTCCCACGTCATCCGGCGGTACCGGCGGGTGTGATCCTTGCGCAGCGCCCGCTGCATGCTCCCCGGCAGCATATCCCTGGGCAGGTCACGCCAATCCTGGCCCGGCTCGATGAGGGCCAGGCGCGCCAGGTTCGCCGGCGAAAGCCGGGCGGCATAGTGGTTCGTCAGCTGACCGTTCAGGCCCGAACGCATGGCCGACTGATACGCCCCTTCAGGCGGACCCGTGTAATGCGAAGCCTCCTCGGCCGCCTCGACCGGCGGAAGATCGGCGATCGCCTCGGCCGTCGGTGACGAAGCCCTTCATCTGCCAGTCGGGAATCGCGCAGTTCGGCCGCAACTCCCCGATCTCCGCGACACCCGCGGTAGGACGCGGGAAACCGTACCCGGCGGGGACACCAAGATCGTCCCGCCAGCCTACGATGATCAGCCTCCACCGCATCTGCGGTGCGCCATACTGCGCGGCCAGCAACTCAGCACATGCGGCCTGATAGCCCTGCGCGGTCAAGCCCTCCAGGATCGCATGCAGGTAAGCGCCCCTGGCCAGGGTTGCCAGGCCAGGCACGTTCTCGATCACCACGCACCCGGGCCTGAGCTGCGACGCGATCCGCAGAACCTCCTGGTAAAGGTTGTTCCGCACGTCCCAGACAACGCGGGAGCCGATGATAGAGAAACCCTGGCAAGGCGGCCCGGCGAACAGAAGGTCAAGCTCTCCGGGTACGACCCCCGCCATGTCCATAAGGACGCTAGCGTCTACCTCGCGCAAGTCGCCCAGCATGAATTGGCCAGGCAGGTTCGCCGCATGGGTCCGGGCACATGACGGATCAGCGTCTACCGCGAGGCGGAGATCGCAGCCTGCTTTCACCAGGCCGAGAGACGCACCGCCCGCACCACAGAACAGGTCAATAACGGCCGGGTCCACCCGCCCACCTTCCCACCTCCCGGCTGCGTTGGCGCGGAGATTCCGCCTACGTGTTCAGGCGTGTCACGGCGAGCCTGGCTCCCGGCCATGTCAATACACAGCCTCGGGCTCGGATGAGAGCCTGCACCGATCAAAAGTCCTGCCCGCGCCGCTGCCGGAGCTGGCGCTGCCGGCCTTGCTGCCTGCGGACCTGCCGTTTGCGGGGCGCGCGGCGCTGGCCGCGGCGCTGGCGGGGACGCTGCCCGGCGGACGGCCGGAGCGGGGGGAACTGGCGCGGGCGGCGGGGCGGGCCTGCTGGGATGAGGGCGAGTGCGCGCGGCTGCGCCGGTTCCTGGATGCCGCCGGTGATCCCCGCGACCCGCGGGGCCGCGAGTACCCGCGCGCATCACCGCCCTGTTCCCGCACGTCAGGCAGGTGTTCCTGGTCGAGCGCTACAGCTACGGCCCGGACGGGACCCTGCTCGGCGCCGTCGCCGTCCTCGGCATCACCAGCCTGCCCCCGGACCAGGCCGGCCCCGGCGACCTGCTGGCGTACCTGCGCGGCCACTGGGCCATAGAAATGCACCACTACGCGATGTCTGCCTCAGGGAAGACGCCAGCCGCGTCAGCCGCGCGCACCAGGCCATGGCCGCCATCCGCAACACCGTCATCGGGATCTTGCACCTGCACCAGATACCGAACATCGCCGCGCAGCTGCGCATCTGCCACCGCGACCCCTACCGGCTCCCGCTGCAGCTCCTCGGCCTCACCAGGCCCCAGGTGCCGCTAACCGGAAACCGTACCGTGACCTGAACGCGACAATCCCCCAGCAACCAGGACGGCCGTTCCGCCGCACCCACCCCGGCAAGCCCGGATGACCAGTATGAACACGAATCAGCCACCCGACCCGCTAAACGAATGACAGACCTTGCAGGCACCCTGGGTTCCCTGCCTCTTTGTCGGGGCAGTGCACCGGCTTGGGACTGACGGCTTGACCATGCATGGCTCGGGGCGAGCGACTTCTTGTCGTTGACCGGCGAACTTTGCGCTGCCTGTAGAACGTACAGAAGTAGACAATCGACAACACCAGTTCGGACCGCTCTCTGCTCAAGTCGAGGCGGGGGAACGCCAGCGGCAGGCAGAGGAACCCTCCGGGATCGCTGGCCGCATCGCGATCCCGGTTACGAATTCGCTGCCATGCGGCGACGCCAGTTTGTGCGCACTGCTGCGCAGATCGCGGCTCAGGACTTTCGCGGCGGTGTCCCCGACCTGGCGGACGCGCGAAGGTGGGGCAGAACCCGACCTGGAACATCCTGCCCGGCAGTCTCGGCAGGCTGAACGAGACTGACCGGAAGCCGCACTATGATTTGCAACCGGCTACAGGATCGCGTTGACCAGGGGCATCTGAAGACCTTGCTGCCTGGCACAGCCTCGTGAACGTCGCCCGGATGGAGCTAACGGTGGCAGTGCGCCCGGTGACGGAGATCTGGCCGTCGGCGCCGTACCTGATGGCCATGTCCTCGTCGGCCGGGTCGGAGAAGTTCAGGAGGGTGAACTGCGGTGTCAGCGCGGGGACGGGTGCTGATAGGGGCAGCACTTGGATGGTCACTTCCGGCCTGGTCGCCAGGTCGCGAAGGTGCTCGATCTGCCGGGTCATGATCTTCGCTGATCCGACAGTTCTCAGGAGCGCTGATTCGTCGATGACTGCGTACAGGTGGTGCCCGTTGCTCAGGATGTCCTGGCGGAGACGAGTGACCTCGGCGAGCAGATCGATCTCACCTGTGGTGAGGTCGGGCCGGGCAGCCCGCCCCGCTGCTATCGCATAGCTGGGGATCTGCAGCAGGGCCGGAATGACCTGAAGTGCGTAGGTGCGGCTGAGGGCGGATGCGGTTTCCAGTCCTAGGTAGGCGCCCATACCGGGCGGGAGCAGGTGGTCGTAGGCCGCCCACCAGCCTTTGCGGTGGCCCTCACGGGCCAGGTCGGTCAGCCGCCGTTGATCAGCGGGATCGCTGACGTGGTACAGGTCGAGGAGGATGCGCACGTAGCTGGTTCTGGCGGGTGCGTGGCCGGTCTCGATCCGTGACAGCGTGCTGGCGGCGACGCCGAGCTCGGCGGCGGCGTCTTCGAGTCTGAGCGCGCAGGCCTCGCGAAGGCGCCGTAGTTCCGCGCCGAGGCGGTGCGCCGAACATGACCGCCCAGCTGGGGCATTTGGCTTCGATGACCTGCGCCTCGCTGAGCCGCTGCCGCTCGTAGGCATCAGGCCGCCAGCCGTTCACTGAGCATCGCCGTGACGCAGGGCAAGAGCGCGGGATTCCATGACGTGCCGCACGAGATCGCGGCTCGATAGAACGGGTGCTCGCGGTTGACGTCGCACGAGCACCAGAACCGGGATTCGCCCGGAAGAGCCGGGCGCGCTCCGTGCTCGCGCTTAAGACGGGTAGTTAAGGTGGCATCGTTGCCGGTCACGTTCCGCACATTAGAAACGCGGCGCGGTGCCATCTAGTGGCACTTGCGAGACGTACTCCCGGAACTGCTATCGCCGCAGGTCAGAGCGGCAGGCGCATGACTTCCGCCAGTTCCCTCATCTGCGGGCTGAGCAGCCGGCGCCGCGTGATGATCTGGCTCATCAGGCTGGCCGCAGTCGGCTGGGTCGCCAGCCACGCGGGCGCTTGCACGGACAGCTTGTGGAGCACGTCGTACGCCGCGGCGTACTGCCGCAAATCCAGGTGCGCGGCGGTCACGTCCAGCAGGTGCCGGTTCCTGTTATCCGACGTCGGGCGCAAGCCGGGCGGCACCCTCGCGGTCAGATCCAGCGCCATGCCGGGCTTGCCGTCGATCACCGCGTTCTCGACAGTCTTCATCGCGACTGTCGCCGGGCCGAACGTGGTGAAGTACATGTGATAGCCGCCCTTCTCCGGCCCGTCACGGTCGCGGCCGCCTCAGCGAGCCGCATGAAGTCGGCAGCTTCAGCAGGCCGGTTGTCCCGGATCGCGGCCGCCGAGGCCCGCAGCAGCAGCCAGCCCCACGCCGAGATTTCCGGGCGCGTCGCCACCGACAGTTTCGGTTCGATCCGGTCGGCCCACAGCGCCGCCGTCAGGCGCACGTCGTCGAACCGGCGCTCGCCGAGCATCAGCCACGCCTGCGTGATCACCGCCGACGCCGCATCAAGCACACTGCCCGCCGTCTCAGCGTCTGCGAATGAGCGGTCAAGCGCGATCCGCGCCGCTTCCCGCTGCCGCGCCTGCGTTAACGCCGACCCGGCAAGCTGATAGACCCGCGACCGCAATACGGGCGAGACAAGAGGAAGCATCACGCACCAGGCCGGGAAGCAAAGCGGCCAGCTCGCTGTACTTGTTGGCGTGGTAGAGCCGGGTAGCGGACGTCAGGGCCGACGCCACGTCGGTGGCCTGCTCAGGCTCCTGCGCGCCAGTGGGCTCGCTGAGCATCATCGCCAGCGGCTTCCACATCTCACCGTTGACAGGAGCTGGGCGAACGGCCGGAGCAAAGCCGAGGAGCGCGGTCACCGGGACATCCAGCGCGGTCGCGAGTTTCCGCAGCGCCACCGCTCCGGTCCTGGCATCGTCCCCTTGCTCTACCTTCCGCACCAGGGACAGCGAGACTCGCGACGCGCGCGCCAGGTCCCGCTGCGTCATCCCGCGCCGCTTGCGGATCTCGCGCAGCCGATCACCGACCCCCGTACCGTCGCTCATATCAGCCAGCCTAATATCGACGGATCGCAAGGCTGCCGCTTGCCGATGTGCGTTTGCTGGTCGGGTACCTGAGCCGCCTGCTCACGGCATGAATAGCTCCGATAAAGCGTTCAGGAAAGTGCGAGGCGGACTGAAGGGACGAAGGGTGATCAATGCAGCCAGACCGGAGCCGGACCGCGCTCTCTGACTTTCTGCGCAGCAGAAGGCAACGGATCACCCCTGAACAGGTCGGACTGCCTTCCGGGCCGCGCCGGCGAATCAGCGGTTTACGTCGCGAAGAGATAGCGGTGCTCACCGGCATCAGCCCCACTTGGTACACCTACCTTGAGCAGGGCCGCGATATCCGGCCGTCGAATGAGGTGCTCGACAACCTGGCCAGGGTCTTACAGCTTGATGAAGATGAGCGGGTCTACCTCTACCTGCTGGTGAACGGACAGCGGCCGCCGGCTCCCTCCGGGCCGCCTGGTGCGGCCGGAGCTGAGATCATGCGGCGCGTCGTGACCCTGATGGGTGACATTGACTGGCCGATGATCGGCTGCACGCCGTATCTGGACGTCACCTGCTGTAACGCGGCCGGGGCGAGGTGGTATGCGGACTTCGGCGCCATGCCGCCCGGGCAGCGCAACCTGCTGTGGTGGCAGCTGACCGACCCTGCCGCTAAGGAGCGGCTCGTTGACTGGGCCGACGACACCAGGGACCTGGTGGCCAGGCTGCGGATCGCGAACGCGGACCGGCCCTGGGACGAGCGGTTCACCCGGCTGGTGGACCGCATGGCCAGGGCCAGCCCGCAGTTCCGTGAATGGTGGGTGGAGCATGACGTGTACGAGCGGCAGCGCCGGGTTCACCGGCTGCGCGGCCCGGACGGCGAGGTCAGGGAGATGGAACTGGTCGTGCTACGCGCCCTCGATTTCTTCAACGTCTTGATGTTGCACCTGCCGACGGATTGATGGTCGCCGGTCCGGCTCCTCGAGCAACGCGGCGGCGTCGAAGCTGGTGAGCCTGATCGACTCCGCCACGTCAGAGCACACGCCAGTGAGCACGATGCCCACCTCGCGGCCGAGTCGCTGGTGCGCGACGACGAGACTGCGCAGTCCGGCGGAGGACAGATAGGTCAGTTCGGTGAGGTCGAGGCGCAACTCGGCGAGGTCTTCGTGCTCGAGCCAGGCCCGTGAGAATCTGCTCATCGAGTAGCGGGGCCGAGGTAGCGTCCACCTCGCCCGCCAGGGTCAGCGTGATCACCGACCCGTCCCTGTACACGTCGGCCGCTGTCTGCATTGTCAGGCTCATGTCATTTCCCGTTCATCTCGATTTGCGAATTGGCTGTCCTTCTTGGCCACCAGCAGCACGACCGAGCGCTCTGTCACCTTGAGCGCGGGTGCCGCTCCGAGCGCGATCTCCTGCCCGGCCGGGCGGATGGCCTCAGGGGAATCAAGCGCGGTGTCGGCTGCGAGCGCCCAGCAATAGCCAGAGGGCGGGTCGGGCGGCGTGACCTCGACGGCGTCGGCCGTTGCGTTCGCGACCAGGTACACCAGGTCGATGCCGTCGTCCTGCGCCTTCTCGCACCACATCGTCGCGAGCAGCGGCTGCGGTGAGTCCCAGTCCGGCTGGCCGGGCCGTACCCCGTGCCAGCTCACCTGCGGAGGCAGGCCACCACGCGAGACGCCATCCGGGTGGACGCCGCGACGAAACACCGGGTGAGCCCGGCGCAACGCGATCGCCCCCTTGGTGAACACCGCCAGTTCCGCGCTGCCGTTGGCCGGTCCCCAGTCCAGCCAGGTCAGCTCGCTGTCATGACAGTAGGCGTTGCTGTTCCCGCCCTGGCTGCGGCCGAGTTCGTCGCCGGCCGTCAGCATCGGCGTCCCGTTGCTCACCAGCAAGAGGAGCAGGGCGTTGCGCACCTGCCGGTCGCGCAGGGCCAGGATCTCCGGGTCGGTGACGGGGCCTTCGGCTCCGCAGTTCCAGGACAGCTCGTCGTTGCCGCCGTCACGGTTGTGCTCTCCGTTGGCCTCGTTGTGCTTACCGTCGTAGCTCACCAGGTCCCGGAGCGTAAACCCGTCGTGCGAGGTCACGTAGTTGACGGACTTGAACGGACCCAGGTCCCCGTACAGGTCAGGCGAGCCGACTAGCCTGGTCGCCAGCTCGCCGGCGCTGCGCGGATCACCCCGTAGGAACCGGCGGATCGAGTCCCGGTAGCGCGGATTCCACTCAGTCCACCGTGGATGGCCGGAAAACCGGCCGACCAGGTCGACGCCGTCAGGGTCCCACGCCTCCGCGATGAGCTTCACGTCGCGAAGCAGCGGGTCCGCTGCTATCTCAGCCAGCAGCGGCGGGTCGGGCAGCGGCTCTCCGTCCGCACCGCGGGCCAGGATCGAGGCCTCGTCGAACCGGAAGCCGTCCACGTGGAACTCGGTCACCCAGAAGCGCAGGCAGTCAAGGATGAACGTGCGAGCCGCCGGAGAGTTGCACGCCACGGTATTGCCGGCGGCGGTGAGGTTGCGCGGCTGGCCGTTGTCATCCAGGAGATAGAAGGCGCGCTCGTCGAGGCCGCGCAGGCTGATGACCGGGCCGCCCGCACCTCCCTCGGCCGTGTGGTTGAACACGACGTCAAGCACGACCTCGATCCCGGCGGCGTGCAGCCTTTTGACCAGGGTCTTGAGTTCGGCGGCTGGATTTTCCTTGTCCGCCGCGTACGAGGCCTTGGGAGCGAAGAATCCGACCGGGTTGTAGCCCCAGTAGTTGAGCAGTGGCTGGCCCGCCTCGGGATCGCTGTGCGGGTTGTCGGATTCGTCAAACTCGAAGACGGGCAGCAGTTCGACGCAGTTGACCCCGAGGTCAAGAAGGTAAGGGATTTTATCGGCCAGCCCCGCGTACGTGCCGGGAAAGGTGACCGCCGAGGAGGCGTCCTGGGTGAAGCCACGTACGTGGAGTTCGTAGATCACGAGGTCAGCCATGGGTATCCGCGGCGGACGGTCCGTGCCCCAGTCGAACTCCCTGGTGCCGAGCTTCGCCCGGTAACGGTAAGGGTCGGCTACGTCGATCGGCTTGCCCCACGTCCCGCGCTCGCCGAAGGCGCGGGCGTAAGGGTCGCTTAAAATCGGCGGTTCACCCTGGCGTTCCCGCGGTCCGTAGACCCGGTACCCGTATTCAAACGCCTCGGGAAGCGGACCGCGGACGGCCATCGCCCAGGCGCCGCCGATCCGGCAGTGCTCAGGAAACGGCAGCACGAGGTAAGGCTCATAGTCGCCCGGCTGGAATACCAGCAGGTCGACGGCGCGCGCCTGCGGGGCGGGCAGGGAGAAACGTACCATCGAGCCGATCGCCTCCGCGCCGTGTGGCAGCGCGGCCGCAGGCTCTACGTGCAGGGTAGGACTCGGATTTACGCAGTGCATGGATTGCCTTTCCTTGATCGTGCGAAGGCGGACGTCAGGCGGTGACCAGCCGGACTCGTACCTTCAGCTCTTGCGAGGTCTTCGGCAGTCGCACCGACAAGGCCTGCGGATCGAAGGCGTGATAAGCGCGGTCGTCGATCTCCACCAGGGACAGCCGGACCCGGCCGGCCGGCAGCGCGTCGGGCGCCACCCTGAGCATCCGGTCGGGGAAGCCGTCAGGTCTCGGCCGGAAGTACAGGTCCAGCGGATCGCCGTGAATCAGCAGCCGCTGGTAGACCGTGGCCAGATAGCACAGTTCGGTCGCGTGGTACGCGCTCATCGAGTGGCTGCCCTTGAGCCGCTCGGTTCCCAGGAGGTAGGGCAAGCCGTTCGCCAGGACGCTGAAGTACACGCCGCCCTCGTCATGGTCGAGGAAGAAGGCGTTGTAGAAGGAGGCCGCCTCCCGTGCCCTGGCCAGGAATTCGAGGCCGCCATCCGGGCCGACCCCGTTGCCCGCCATGGCTGCGCGCGCAGCCCCGGTGACGCGGTGAGCGCCTCGTCGAACACCACGAGGCTCTCGTCGGCCTGCTCCCGCAACTCAGCGGCGAGGACCTCGATCAGGGGGCTTTCCCCGGTCAGCGGTGGTGTCCCGGTGCGGACGCTGTCCGCGGCGGCAGGCGGCGGCAGCCGCCGGGCGAGTTCCGCCAGCGCCAGCTTCGGGTCAGCTACCAGCCCGAGGGTGACCGGGAAGTTCTTCGCCACCTCCCAGTCATCCAGGTCGATGTGCACGATCGCCGCACCTGGCCGGAACGGGTTCTCGAGCACAGGGAACACCTCGGGGAAGGCGTAGGTGCCGACGATCAGCACCGCGTCCGCCTCCGCCACGCGGGCCCGGCTCTGCTCGCCGAACATGTGACCAGCCTGCCCCTGGTAGAGCGGGTGGGTGGCGTCCATGTTCAGCTCGGAGTCATCCAGGCCCCAGACCGGGCCCCGAGCGCCTCGGCGACCGCGGCGAGCTCGCACTGAGCGCCGCTGACCGAGACACCGTCACCCATCAGGATGACCGGGTTCCGCGCCTCCCGCAGAATCCGCGCCGCCTGCCTGAGCAGGTCGGCACTTGGCACGCTGGCCCGGCTCGGGACACTGGAGGGAACCACGAGCTCGGAGTTCGGCTCGTCGAGCACGTCCATCGGCAGGGCGACGAACACGGGCCCGCGCGGCGGGGTCATGGCGACCTTGACCGCGCGGCGAACCGTGCGCAGAAGCGAATCGGCGTGCACCACCCTGGTCGCGTACTTGGTCACCGGCCGGGCCATGGCCACCAGGTCGGCAGCCATCTGCGAGTCCATCGCGTCATAACGCACTCCCGCTTCACCAGCCAGCACGACAAGCGGCGAATGCCCGCGCCTGGCCTGGTAAAGCATTCCGATCCCGTTGCCAAGGCCGACCCCGGAGTGCAACTGCACCAGCGCGGGGCGCCCGGTGGCTCGTGCGTATCCGTCGGCCATTCCCACGGCCGTGCACTCCTGCAGCGCCAGGTAATACTCGAACTCGGAGTACTCGCCGAGCAGGTCAATCAGCCCCTGCTCGACGGTGCCTGGATTGCCGAACATCGCGGTTAAGCCGTCCGCCCGAAGCTGCTCGATCAGGGCGACCTTGCCAGGACGGGTCGCGGTCGCGGTCTCACCAGCCATAGCGGCGGGTTCCTTCCTCAAGCACCTCGACCAGCTTCTCCCCGCCAAGGAAGGAGTCAGGGGTCGAGCGGGCCGTCACGAACGGGAAGTCCACCAGCACCGAGGTCTCCCGGCCGACATTGCCGTGGAACCGGCCCTCAGGCGCGGTGGCATCGCGCAGGATGTACTCGAGCGGATACGGCGGCGGCCCGAAGTTGACGTCCACTCCGAGGAAACCGGTACCGTCCTTGTAGTCGTATTCCTTGGGGTGCCCGGTCACGTGCTTGTTCCGCAGGATGCTGGCCCGGTCGTCCCAGTCGCGGGCGAAGGCCAGCGCGGCGACGCCGTAGCACAGGGCCAGGGTCGGCTTGTCCGCGCGCACGAAGGCCAGGATCAGCTCGTGCAGGCGGCCGTTGTTGGCCAGGTCGATGATCGGACCTGAGCCACCCACGATGACTAGCGCGTCGTACTGCCGGACATCCGTCTCGAGCACGTTCAGCTCGGTGTGATAGTGCTCGAGTTGTCGCAGTGCGTTGGTCTCGCTGGTGTACGGGCGTTCAGGTATCCACTCGGTCAGGCTGCGCGGCCGGGTCAGCCGGTCGGACTCGTCGAGTTCCCGAGCGGCGACCGCGACTTCGGGCGTGGTCACCGACCGGCCAAGCGGCGGGTCCACGTAGCCGGGGTCCAGGCTTGGCGGCAGCGCCTGGGGACGGCGGCCGTTCGGGGTAGCGAATTCGGTGGTGTAGCCCGGCCTTGTCGAAAGCAACAAGCGGGCCGAGCAATTCCTCGCCCCAGTATCCGAATTCGGAGAGGACGACTAGGATCTTTTTAGGCATGGCGATACCCTGTTACCTTTCTGAATGTGTGTTTCCTTGAATGGCGCGGCGTTTAGCGCGACTGCGGACCGATAATCCAGTGTTCTTTGACGGTGAGCTCGTGGACGTACCGCGGCTCGACGAAGGTCAGCAGGTCTTCCATGGCGAGCACGTTCGGCTCGCTGCGGAGCGCCTGGTCGAGCGCGTCGAGATCTTCGAACCAGAGCTGGAACGCGCCGTCGAGCACGGCTTCCCCGACCCCGTAAGCGCCGTCCCGCGTGTGCCCGCCGACCAGGCCCCGCAGCCCCGGCAGGCTGAGCAGCCGCTCGGCGTGCTTGATGCCGCGGTCACGGAACTCGGCGAGATCTGTGCCCTGGCGCCGCTTGACCAGGCGGATCAGCTTGACGCCGGTCGCCGATCCTGAGTAGGTCCCTGGCTCGAGCAGCACCCGCGCATCGGTGTCGAGCACGACGGTGCGCCAGAAGGCGGCCCACTTCGGCTCGTCGAGCCGCGCGCCCTCGAGGAACTCGGGAGTCTGCAGGGACTCGAGTTGTTCTTGCTCGTTCGCGAGCCAGATCTCGGCGACCCCGCTCCACAGGTGGTCCCCGGAGTCGGACGGCCGGGGAATCCGGGTATCGATCAGGTACTTACGGATCTGCGGGATCCTGGCGGCGTACCTCGGAGCGTGCACGTCCAGCCAGTAGCGCTGGAACGCGTTCTCGCTCATGTAAGGCTTGGGGTAGGCGAATATCAGCTGGTGAATCACGGTATCTCCCTAGTGGGGTCCTTGACCTGCGGGTTAGACCTTGTACCTGGCGCGCACGTCCTCGGCGAAGCCGAGGTAGTCCCTCAGCGGCCAGACCTCTTCAAACTCGAGGTACTCGCGCATGGGGAGCCCGGCCAAGCGCGGTGCGGTCGAGTTCCTCGGCGTCAGGCGACTCGATGATCGCGATGACCCGCTTCTGAGCCGCGACCTTCCAGATCCCGACGCAGAATCCTGAATCGACCGTCTCCTGAGCGTGCTCGGCCTCCTCAGACTCGATTTCCCAGAGTTCGTCTAGCGTGATCCGGCCCTCGTGGTTCCACTTCATCTGCACGTAAAAGAGCATTGCTCACACTCCAAGAATGGTGTTTCGTACTGCTCCCGTTATTTACGAGTATCAACGGGCGCACTCAGAGGCGACAATGAGAAGTACACGAAGAACGGCGCTATAAATAAGCGACCCGCCCGGCGGCGGGGGACGGCGGGCGGCGCACTGGGCCGCGGCAGGCGGGCGGCGGGCGGTGGCGGCGGGCGGTGGCGGCGGCGGGCGGCGGCAGACGGCGGGCGTCAGGTGCGGCAGCGCCGTTCCGGGTGACCCGGTTGTCGGCTGTTTCCGCTCCCGGTTCCCGATGCCCGCCGCTGAGGTCCCGAACTCCCGGCACACCGGGCACTTGGCCGCCTGCCCAGGGGCCGCAACCGCAACGATGGGACATCGATGCTGCTCAGCCGGGCCGTGCAACCGCAACGATGGCCCATGGATGCGGTTCCAACAGCAACGCTGGGCCATCGTTGCGGTTGGCCGCCCCCACCGGACAGCATCGCTGGGCCATCGTTGCGGTGAGCTGAACCGAAATGCCCGGTCAGCCCGGCGCCGCCGGCCAGTTCGCGGCCGTCGCAGCGGAATCGGGGGACTGGTAGCCCCGGCGCTGGGCCTGCGGTCGGGGACAGGCAGTCCGGTATGCGTTATATGCCGGGTTCGGGGGGTGCGGCGGGCGGTCCGGCCGGGTCCATGCTCCCGGCCGGGCCCCGCGCGGTTCATGATCACGGAACCTGCTGCCCCGAAGGTAGACCGGCCGGCGCCCCTGACAGCGGGGGCACTCCGCGGTCGTAAAAACAGCCCCAAAGTGCCCCCGCTGCGGGCCGCCGAGCCCCGCCGCCGAGCCCCGCCAGCGAGCCCCCCGCCGAGCCCCCCCGCCGAGCCCCCCCGCCGAGCCCCCCCGCCGAGCCCCGCCGCCGAGCCCCGCCGAGGCTTGCCGGGTCAAGCGAGACGTGACGACGCCGGTAAGCCTGGCGCCGTCATCCCAGCGAGACCGGCACCCGTCAAGATCAACTCACGCCACGTGGGCGGCTCGTTTTCTTGCCTGCGGTGAATCCGCGCTGCGGGGATGAGTGAAGGCCTCGCCGGCGATTTCGGTCCTTGACCGGGCACCGAGCTTGGTCAGGATGCGCGAGACGTGCGTCTGCACGGTGTTGCGCGACAGGAACAGCCCGGCGGCGATGTCGGGGTTGGACTGGCCGTCGGCGACCAGGTAGACGATCCGGCGTTCCGTCGGGGTCAGGGCATCCCAGCCGAAGTCGGGGCGGCGCCTCGAGCGGGTGTCACGGCGGATTCCGTACGGCCTGAGCCTGGCGGCGGCGCGGCGGAGATCCCAGTTCGCGTCCAGGTCCTCATACAACTTCACCGCCTCGGTGAAAGCTGTTCGCGCGGCCTGGAGTTCGGCCCGTTCGGCGTGCGCCACGGCCGCATCCTCAAGTACCTGGGCCCGGTATAGCGGCTGGCCAGTGGACAGGTAGGTGTTCGCTACCGCCATCAGCACGGCCGGGTCAGATTCAACGAGTCCGCGGCAATGTGCGGCCGTGGTCTCGGTTTCCCTCGCCCGCGCGGCGGCACAGGCACCGGCGGCGACGTCGTCGTGTCCGGACGTGACCGCCAGTCGGGTCAGCATCGGCAGCAGCGCCGCGTTCAGGTCCCCGCTGGACTTAGCAAGACTCGGGTCCAGGTACTCAGCGAGCACTGCCTCCGCCTCGTCGGCCAGGCCGGCGCGTTCAGCGGCCAGCGCTCGCGCCAGGAACACCTCAGCGACGGGCTTGGCCCACGCGATGTCGTTTACCTGGATGTCCTTGATGGCGGTGAGATGCTCGTCAAGCGCGGTGGAGTCGTCGCGATGCCCGGCTATCAGAGCGGCTGTCCCCCTGGCCATGACCCGGTGGATCTCGGCTTCCGACCCGGCAAAGACGGTGTCCAGCCGGGCGATCGCCTCATCCCACTGGCCGGCCTCAAAGGAGGCAGCCGCGAGGTACGAGCGGATCTCGCACAGGCGCGACATCCCCGCTCGCTCACCGAGCGCCAGTGCCTGCTGTGCGGTGGCGAGGGCCTCAGCGTGGCGATCGATAGTGCCGAGCATCACGAACCGGTTCATCAGGAGCAGCAGGTGCAGGTCGATAGTCTGCGGATCATCACCGATGACGTCGAGTGCCTCGTCTATTCGGTCAACCATTCCGGCATAGTCCCGCGCGCGGAAGACGGGCCACATCAACGTTTGCAGCGCGTACCCGGTCGCGAACCGGTCTCCGATCGCCCGCGCCCTGGCCAGCGTCTGACTGGCCACCTCGATGCCTTCGTCGGCGCGGTCAGTTCCGATGAGCGTCATCGCGTACAGGGCATTCAGCCTGGCCGCGTGCACCTCGCTCAGGCCAGGGCGGGTCAGCGCCTGCTCTAGCATCAAGGCTGCCTCGGCCGGGCGCGCTGTCCGCATGACCGTATAAGCCACCAGCCAGGTGACTTGCGCGGCTCGGTCCTGGTCGCGAGTGCTGGCGAGCAGCTGGCGCCCGACTTTCTCCGCTTCCTCATCGTTGAACAGCAGGAACTCCACCTGTACCAGTGCGGTCTCGAACAGCTCGCGGTCCCGGTCATCCTCGGCCGCCTGGACCAGCGCGCGGCGCAGCAGGTCCGCAGTGAGCTGAGGTGCTCGGCAGGCCAGGATGTGGGCTGTCTTAGCGAGCCAGTCGCGAACCCACCGATCGGTGGCATCGGGCGCGGCGACGAGGTGCGCGGCGACTCGTTCCGGGGCGGCACCGGCGTCGGCCAGCGCTCGTGCGGCCTGAATATGCAACGCCGACCGCAAGGAAACCGGCATGCTCTCGTACACCGCTTCGCGGATCAGGCCGTGCCGGAAACGCATCCGCGATCCGGCCTCAGCAGCCACGCCCGCGGCGACGGCTTCCTGCACTACTTCTATGAGTTCGCCGGTACCTAGCCCGGTGACAACCTCGAGGTCGATGACCGAGAACTCCTGGCCGAGCACCGCGGCCCATCGCAGCGCCGCGGCCGCACCTTCACTGAGCGACGCCAGCCGCGCACTGATCACGCCGGCCAGCGATACCGGCACTTTCACTTCAGCGGCCTGGTCGGCGAGCTCGGCGACTCCCTCGGTGACCCGCACCTGCTCGCCGCGCACCAGCGCATCGGCCAGTTCCCTGGCGTAGAGCGGGTTCCCGCCGGCCCGCTCAGCGAGCTTCGCCAGCCCGCGCCCCGGCCGGCCTCCCACGACTTTGCCCACCAAATCGGTGACCTCTGGTGCCGCCAGCGGCCCGAGTGTCAGCAAATGTCCGTCGCGTGCGGTTACCGCGCGCCGCAGCTGCGCCAGGTCGTCCCGGCCCGGCGCCGGCCGAAGCGATCCAATTACCAGCATCGGTGCCTGCCGCGCCGCACGGCTCAGCCGGTGCCAGCCAAGCACGCTCGCCTCATCGGCCCACTGCAGATCCTCAGCGACCACCACGAGCGGGCCGGCCGCGCAGAGCTGGTCAGCCAGCGCCTGCATTCGATCAACCCCCGCCAGCACCGGATCACCTGCGAGCACATAATGGCTGCTGTTTCCGCCGTTCCCGTCCGGGTCAGCCTGCCCGCCGGTGGCCGCCAGCCGGCCCTCACGGCCAAAGCAGTCGGCTAGCAGTCCGAGCGGGAACTGCCGGCCGAACTCATCGGCCGTCGCCCACGCCACCCGGCATCTGTTCTCCACCGCCGACAGCGCTTGCCTGAGCAGCGCTGTCTTGCCGATCCCCTGCTCGCCCTCCACCAGGATTGCCCCGCCGACCCCGTCGAATACTCCGGCCAGCAAATCCCTGAGCAGGTCAAGCTCTTCGCCACGACCTACGAATCCTTCACCGCACATGCGCCAACAGTAGGACTCGGCGCTTCGTCCTCACTTCGGTAAAATGACGTAGTGCGGCCGTTCACGCGGCCAGCTCACCGGACGCCGCCGTGAGCAGCCGCTTGAGCTGGCGCAGGCCGTAATAGGTGCGCGACTTGACCGTGCCTTCAGGGATGTTCAGCAACTCGGCGACCTCGGTCACCGATCGGCCCAGGTAGTAGACCTCCACGATGACTTGCCGGTGTTCTGGCGTCAGCTGCGCGAGCGCCGCGCGGACGTCCAGGGCCGTCATGGCCTGATCGATTCCCTCAACCGGGTTGGGCCGCTCCCGCGGCCGGTCCTCGATGATCTCATTGTGTCGCGACTGCGTCCGCCATAGGTCAATAGCGACGTTGCGGGCCACCGTGAACAGCCAGGGCCTGATCGTTTCCGCGTGGCCGTCGACTACCTCGGGGTGCCGCCAGGCGCGGACCAGGGTCTCCTGGATGACTTCGTCGGCGCGATAGTGGTTGCCTTGGGTGAGCTTGAGCGCGAACTTCTTCAGCACGATGCTGTGGATCCGCCACAGCTCGTTCATCGACTCGCTGCGGGCCCTGTGTATCACTACGACGGCGTTCATGACTCTCGTCCTCCTGAGTCCGGCCGAAGAGCCTGTGCCTTCGGACTGCTGCCATCGTGCTTGACGGCCTGCAGGGCCGACGTCACTGAGATCAGTGACGCTGAAGCCGCGAACTCAGTGACATTCGCGCTAGGCGGCTGGTGTTTTCTGGCCCGCGGCGGTCAGCCCGGTTCCTTGATCGTTTCGAAAGAACTGCTGGTCACCGCCACGGCGGCGCCGTGAAGCCAACCAAGAACCGACCCGGGCGAGGTCACCCGCGCAAACGAGCCTGTGTAACACCAGCCGCCTAGTCCTCGTCGCCGGCGAGGGCGGTCTGGAGGATCTGGAATCCTCGTCTGGTGAGGAGCATGGCGCGGCCGGGGGGGAACTGGCGGGGGCGTATGTTGCCGAGCAGCGGTCCTTCGGTGGGGGGGCAGGATAGCGCCAGATCGGGTGTGTTGGTTTCCTGGAGGCGGCGCAGTACCTGGTCCATTGACGTGCGCATGGAGCCGGCGGCGCCGCGGGCGACGATGACGTGCAGGCCGATGTCGCCGGCTTGGGGCAGGAGGTCGATCAGGGGCGCCAGGGGGCTGTTCGATGAGGAGGCTACGAGGTCGTAGTCGTCGATGAGGAGGAACATTTCCGGGCCGGTCCACCAGTCGCGCCGCCTGAGCTGTTCTGGCGTGATGTCCTGACCGGGTACGCGGTCGCGGAGCTGGGTGGTGATGTCGGTGACGGCCTGGGTGGCGGCGGCGGCGGAGACGGCGTAGCCGAGCCTGAAGTCGGCTGGTACTACGTCGTAGAGCTCGCGGCGCAGGTCGACGAGGAGGATGCGGGCCTGGTCGGGGGTGTAGCTGGTGGTGATTGCGCGGGCGATGAGGCGGAGGAGGTTGGTTTTGCCGCTTTCTGTGTCGCCGAGGATGGTCAGGTGGGGGGTGGTGGTGAAGTCGTGCCAGACGGGGGCGAGTTCGGTTTCGCTCCAGCCGATGGGCAGCTTGAGCTTGCCTTCGGGTGCCGGGAGGTGGCTGGCAGGGAGCTTGTCGGGGAGCATCCTGACTTTGGGGGCGGTGGCGCCGGTCCAGCAGTCGCTGATGTTGCCGACGAGTGCGGCGAGCCCGTCTTCGAGGTCGGCGGTGTCGCTGGTGCCGTCGATGCGGGGCAGGGCGGCGAGGAACTGCTGCTTGCCGGTGGTGAGGCCGCGTCCGGGCAGTTCGGGGACGTTTTTGGAGGTACGGATGTCGATGACTGATTCGAGGGGGTCGCCGAGCCGCAGTTCGAGTTTGGTGCCCATCTGGTCGCGGACTGCGCTGTGCAGCTCGAGCCAGCGGTTGGCGCACACGATGAGGTGGACGCCGTAGTTGAGCATGCGGGGCAGGACTTGGCGGAGGGTTGCTTCGAGGGGTTCGAAGTCGGTTTTGAAGGTGGCCCAGCCGTCGACGGCGAGGAAGACGTCGCCGTGGGGGTCGTCGGGGAATTTGCCGTTGGCGCGGTGCTGGCGGTAGGCGGTCATGGTGGGGATGCCGTGGTCGGCGAATCGCCGTTCGCGGCTGGTGACCAGGGCGGTGATCTCGGCGATGGTGCGGGTGACCAGGTCGGTCTCCAGCCGGGTGGCGATGCTGCCTACGTGCGGCAGGCCGGCGAGGGCGGCCAGATTGCCGCCTCCGAAGTCCAGGCAGTAAAAGTGCGCCTGCGCCGGGGTGTGCGTGAGCGCGAGGCTGGTGATCAGCGTGCGCAGCAGCGTGCTCTTGCCGCCCTGTGCCCGGCCGACGATCGCCGCGTGGCCGCCGACTCCGGACAGGTCGGCCATGAGCAGGTCGCGGACCTGATCGAACGGCCGGTCCACGACGCCGATCGGGACGATCAGGCCGCCGCGCCCGGCCCAGTCCACGGGCGCCAGGCCTACTCCGGGGATCGGCTCGAGCGCGGGCATGATCTCGTCGAGGGATGGCGAGGCGTACAGCGGCGGCAGCCAGACCTGGTGCGCGGCGGGTCCCTTGCCGGCGATCCGGTCGAGCATCATCTCAAGCAGCGTGGTACCTGAGCGGTCGTTGTCGGAGGGCTCATCCGGGCTGAGCTCGGCCCCGGTGGCGGGCTCTGGTGCGCGGCTGAGAAGGTGGTCGGTCACGTACGGGACGACCAGTTTCCTGACCGCCTCGATGCGCTGCCGCTTGGAGGTCGCCGCGCGGTACGGGCCGGAAACGTAGGCCGCCTTGAACCTGATCAGGGTGGTGTTGTCGATCCGCATATAGCCGGAACCTGGCCGGGCGGGGAGTTCGTAGGCGTCGGGGACCCCGATGACGGCGCGGGATTCCATGGAGGAGAAGGTGCGCAGGCCGATGCGGTAGGACAGGTGCGATTCGAGCTGGTGGATCCGGCCGTCGTCCAGCCGCTGCGACGCCAGCAGCAGGTGCACGCCGAGGGACCGGCCGAGGCGGCCGATCATGACGAACAGGTCGATGAACTCACGGTGCGCGGACAGCAGTTCGCTGAACTCGTCGACGATGACGAAGAGGGTGGGCAACGGGTCGAGCGGTGCGCCCTGGGCCCTGGCCTTCTCGTAGTCGAGCGCCGAGCTGAAGTTGCCGGCGCGGCGCAGGAGTTCCTGGCGGCGGACGAGTTCGCCCTGGAGGGATTCTTGCATCCGGGCGACGAGCTGGACTTCGTTGGCGAGGTTGGTGATGAGCGCTGAGGTGTGGGGGAGCTGGTCCAGGCCGATGAAGGTGGCGCCGCCCTTGAAGTCGACGAGGACGAAGTTCAGGGTCTCTGAGGAGTGGGTGATGGCCATGGACAGGACCAGGGTGCGCAGCAGCTCGCTTTTGCCTGAGCCGGTGGCGCCGATGAGGACGCCGTGGGGGCCGTTGCCGCCCTGGGCGGACTCCTTGATGTCCAGCTCGACGGTCGCGCCTTCCTCGTCGATGCCGATCGGCACCCGCAGCCGGTCGCTCGCTGTCCTGGCCGCCCAGAGAGGGCGGGGGTCGAACGAGGCCACGTCGGCTATCCCGAGGAGCTTGGCGAGGTCGAAGTCGGTGGCGAGCGGTTCAGAGATCTCGGTGGTCATGCCGAGCCGGAACGGCGAGACGATCCTCGCGCAGGCCCGTGCGTGCGCGATGCTCAGCTCGTCGCCGTGGCCGACGCGGGTGCGGATCTCCTTGCCGGAACGGTTGGCCTGGACCATGTCCAGGCCGTCCGGCGCGAAGTCCAGGCGCAGGACGCGCTTGGAATGCCGCCACGGTATCGTCTCGCCGATGACGATCAGGAGAGCGTTCCGGTAACCGGCAGTGATGAACCGCGTCTCGTCGCTGACGTTGCCGCCGTCGAGAATCACGACGACGTAGGGCTCTTCCCGGCTCGTCGCCGCGCCGGCCTCGTGCCGGGGGCGTTCGGCGAACTCCTCCCCGAACAGGGCGGTGACCTCGCCGAGCGCCGGGCGCAATGCCCGGACCGGTCCGGCGGCGTCGGCCTCGGCGGGGTGCTGGGAGTGGGGCAGCCACTTGATCCATTCCCAGTCGGCAGCGGTGCGCTCGTCGCAGCAGGCCGCGATGCGCAGGTCTTCAGGTGCGTGGAAGGTGAACAGCTGGGTGACAGCCGCGCGGGCCGCGGCCCTGGCGGCGTCGGGGTCGCCGGTGAGGTGGATCTGGGTGAAACTCCGCAGGAAGACCGCGACGGGCTGGCCGGCGACGGTGGCGTGGGCGCTGATGAACCGCCGCAGCGCCCGGGCGCAGAGCGGTTCGAGGTCCTCGACGGGCTTGGTCTGGATGGGGTTGATCTTGACGGCGAAGAGCTGGGGGCCGGTGCCGATCCTGATGTCGGCGAAGTCGGGGTGGGCGGGGCGGCGTTCCCACAGCCGGGCGCTCATGGCCACCGACCACAGTGATTCGGGGTCCGGGTGGATCCAGGCGAGCGCCTTGCGCTGCTGGGCGATCTGCTGCCTGACTTTCTTGCGGGTCTGGCTGAGGTAGCGCAGGTAGTCGCGGCGCTCGCCTTTCGTGCGCCGCTTGCGGGTGCTGGTGGTGCGGCCCATCTGGCCGACCATCATCGACATCGTGGTCACCATCATCAGGCCGCCGGCCAGCCAGGTCGTCGGGCCGCCCTTGCCGGGGGTCACGAACAGCAAGATCATCATGCTCGAGCCAAGTGCCATCGGCAGGAACGTCAGCAGCAGCCCCATGTTCCCGGTCGGTTCCTCCGGCATCACCGGCGGTTCCTGCAGCGACAACTCCCCGGCCGGCATCTCAGGCGGCACCCGCCGCGCCGGCCGCCGGAACAAGATCGTGCTCATAACGCCAGTTCCTCTCAAGGTCAGCGCCCCGCCCGGACCGCACGAGCACGCACGCGGCAGAACCGCGTCTTTAGCAATACGCGCGAAATGCCGCCGGAGCATCAACGCGTAATGAAGGGTCCCGGCCCGTCCGGGCGTATGGCTGAAGTGAGCGAACACTGGCCAGAATCGGCCGAGAATGCGAACGGCAGTCAGCTCGCGGGAATCGCACCGCGGTCGGACGCACAAGCCGGGACAGCACAGGATGGCATCGCGGACGCCGCTGAGCGCGGCGCCGAGCAATCGCACCAGCCGGCGATGATAGACGACCTGTGCCGCCTGACCGTGTGCGGGCCCGGCCGGAGCGCGGAGCTTGCTGTCCCGGTGCACGTGCCGCTGATTGACCTGCTTCCCGCCTTGACCGGCCACCTCGGTGACGGTCTCGCGGATGCCGGGCTTGAGCACGGCGGATGGGTGCTGCAGCGACTCGGCGACCCGCCGCTGCGCGAGGAACTGAGCGTGGCGGCCCTTGGCCTGCGCGACGGCGACGTCGTGCACCTGCGGCCACGGGCTGATCAGCTTCCGCCACTCGACTTCGACGATCTCATTGACGGCATCGCCACCGGAATCTCCGCCCGGTCCGATCGCTGGCGGCCCGACATGTCGCGGCGGCTGCTCGCCGGACTGCTCGCGCTGCCGCTCGCCGCCGGGCTCGCCCTGCTGGCCGGTCATCTCGGCCGGCTCTCTGACCTGCTCGCCGCCGCCATGGCTCTCGTGCTGCTCGGGCTCACCGCCGCGTCCTCGCGCGCCCTCGCCGACTTTCTGGCGGCCGACATCTTCGGGGCGGCGGCCATCGGCTACGCCGGCCTGGCCGGCGCCGAACTTCCGCTGCTGCACGGCAGCGGCGCCGGGCTCATGACTATGGCGAGCTGGCGTCCTGTGCTCCTGGCCGCTGGTATTGCCATGACCGGGGCGGCGACGGCGGTCAGCCTGGCGCGCGGCGGCCGGCATCCGGCCCTGGTCGCGACCTCGGCTGGATCCGCGCTCCTTGCGATCGGCGGTGCGCTGGCCGCTTTCGCCAAGCTGGATGCCGCGGCGGTCGCCGGGATCTTGCTGGCGCTCATCCTGGCGCTCGGCGGCTGCGTGCCGGTCATCGCCTTCCGGCTGGCGAACCTGCGGCTCGACCCGACACCGAGCACGCCAGAAGAGCTGCAGTCCGAGCTTGATCCGGTTCCTGGCCAGCGGGTGCTGGAGAAGACCCGGATGGCTGACCGGTACATGACCGGCCTGTACGGCGGACTGAGCGTCATTGTTACCGGCTGCCTGGCCGTGCTCGCCGTCGCCGTCGGCTGGCCGGCGCGGGTGGTCGCGATCGACGCGATCGTGCTGATGCTGCTGCACGGCAGGGCGCTTGTCTCGGCGCGGCACCGGCTCGCGGTCGTCGTCCCCGCGGTCGGCGGGGCCGCGCTGCTGGTCGCGGTCACCGGCCTCCGGGCCGACGGCCGCGTCTGGCCGGCGGTCATGGCCGCGATGGTGATCGTGGTCGGCCTGCTGTTCGCCAGTGAACGCTCGCTGCCAGGGCACAAGCTGCTGCCGCACTGGGGCCGGGTCGGCGACCTGCTGCAGACGGTTACTGCCGTGGCGCTCATCCCTGAGGTTCTCTGGCTGCTCAATCTCTACGGATTCGCGAAAAACGGACACGGCTGAGCGGGAGGTGCGGAAATGAGATCACGAAGAGACCAGGTTCAGGCGCACGCCTACGTGATGGCCCGGCTCACCTCCGCGCTGGTGCACGGCGAGCCCGACGCTCCGGAAAGCCCGCTGCGCCGGACCGGGCTCGGCTCGTTCGGCGGACTGCTGATCGGCACGCTGGGGGTCGCCGCGTTCCTGATCTGGGGGCTGCTCTCGCCTGGCGGCAAGGCCGCCGCGCTCACGGCGGGTGAACTGGTCATGGCCAAGGAGACCGGCGCTCGCTATGTCTACGCCGGACACGAGCTGCGGCCGGTACTTAACTGGTCATCCGCGATGCTGCTGACCGACGGCAACACGGCGATGACCGTGGAACCTGCCGCTACCTTGGCCGAAGTCCCGCAGGGCCAGGCGGTCGGAATCGTCGGCGCGCCCGACACGCTTCCGGCCGCCAGCGCCGTCAACAAGGGCTCCTGGCTGGTCTGCGCCCTGAACGGAGGCAGGGCGCAGGTGTCGCTCACCATTGGCACTAATACTCCGGTCAGTCCGCTGCCGCCGAACGGCGGTCTGCTCGTGCGGGCGGAGGGAGCCGAATACCTGATCTGGCACGATCAGCGGCTGAAGCTTGACGCGCCGTGGATCGCGGGCGCGCTCGGGCTCGGCCAGGCCCAGGTTACCGACGTCAGCCCGGCCTGGCTGAACGCGGTGCCGCCGGGCCAGGACCTGAGCCCGATCGGCGTGCCTGGACGCGGCGGACCCGGGCCGACGGTCGGCGAGGTGCACACCACGATCGGTGAGGTCCTGGTCACCAACAACGTCGGCAGCCCGAGCGAGTTCTATCTCGCCGAGACTGGTGCGCTCGTTCCCATCACGGCGGCCCAGGCGGCGATCGTGCTCGGCGATCCGTCTAGCACTGCGACCGGGGCGCCGGTCCCGGTCAGCCAGGCCGCGCTGGTGCACGCGCCCATCGTCCGCCGGGCGGTGCCTGACACCTCGGACGCCCCGTCGGCACCGCCGCGAGCCGACGCGAGCGAGCCCGGCGCGCCCTGCATGGACTACGACAGCGCCGGCATCCTCCCGCCGAGGTTCGTCTTCGCGATGCCGCCGGCTGGCGCCCCGCCGGCCATGGACTCTCCCGGCGTGGCCGGCAGTCCGCAGACCGCCAACCTGATCATGGTGGCGCCCGGCGGCGGTGCGTTTGTCAGGCCGCAGGCCGCGCCCGGCGTGGGCGGTGACTCGCTGTTCCTGGTGACGGACGCCGGGGTCAAGTTCCCGGTGCCGTCAGCCAGCGCCGCCTCGGCGCTGGGCTACCGGGCCGGCCGTGCTGTCGCGGTGCCCGCATCGCTGCTCAGCCTGCTGCCGACTGGTCCCGCGCTCAACCTGGCACCAATGAGGGGGTGAGCGGTTACCGGGATGCGACTTCTTATCCAGATAACTAGCTAGTTCTTACGAAAGGAAGGCAATCATGCCTACGGGTACCTCGTCGCCGGTGACTCAGAACGAGATCAACGTCACGCTTTCGGCGCAACAGGCCTTCGAGCAGGCCGTCAGCTCGCTGACTCAGATCGTTACCGGAGTCTTCGAAGCACAGCAGCAGCTCACGACCAACGGAATGGTCACCACGGCCGGCGCGCGATTCGGCTCGGCGGTCGTGCAGTGGACAGAGGACTTCGAAGACCTCAGGTCCACCCTGAACTGGATGGCACAGCAGCTCGGCGACACGGCTCAGCAGCTGCAGAGGAGCAACCAGCAGGGCGAAGAGATGGCCGCCGCGCTGCCGACGTTCGGCTCGACCGGATTCGTCGGGTAATAGTCCGATACCAGGAAAGGAAACCTCATGGCAGTCAGTGACAGCCAGATCTACGTCGATTACAGCAACGTAAGCAACGTTTATCAGGCCCTCGAAGAGGCCGATGCGCAAATCCAGGGAGTGCTGAACCAGCTCGAGGACACCATCAACCCGCTCCGCGCGAGCTGGTCAGGTGCCTCAGAGTCCGAGTACACCGTCGTTCAGGCTCGGTGGAACAGCGACATGAGCCAGATGAACTCGCTGCTCGGCAACTACAGAAACACTCTCGACGAGATGACCATGAACTACGGGAACACGGACAACAATCTCGCGAATCAGTGGTCATCGATTACCTGATCACCTCAACTCGGCTGTCCGGCGCGATTCGTGCCGGACAGCCGAGAGGCAAGTTAGCTACGGATCGGAGGAACAGCAATGGCAGATGGCAACGTCACCCAGATCGACACTGACTACCTGAATCAGCTCAAGGCTCAGCTGGACGAGATAGACACTCAGGTCGAGGCTCAGCTCAAAGGGATCGGCCCGAGCAGCGACCCGGCTACCACGAACTTCATCAACCCGGTGAACGATCTTAATCTGCTAGCAGGCCCACCGGGATTCGACGCGGGCACGGCTCTCGCCAACGCCCTGAAGAGCGCCGGCAACAGCGTTTATAGCCAGCTTCAATGGCTGGACAAGGTGCTGAAGGAAATGTCCGACGAAATCACGACTACGATCAGCACCCTCAACGGCACTGAAAGTCTCAACAACGACGCCGTTGACTCCCTGATAACAGATTTCCAGAACACGATAAACGACATGAATAACCCAGGGGGTTCATCGAACCCGAATACGCCCGCGAATCCGAACACGACCTCAAGCTAAGGCGCAGCCCGGCCGCCGCCGGGGCCGGGCCGCGTGCTAGAAGGAGTCACCCGTGGCTAACAACACAAATAGAACTCTGTATAATAATCCGGAAACGTGGAACACGTCACAGGACGGCTCAGGCCGTTACAACGATGGCCCTGGGCCTGGTAATTTCACCCAGCCGAACCACACCCCGGCGAACGGGTACAGCAACAACACTCCTGCCTCAACCCCCATCAATGCCCCAGGCGGCGACGACTACACAGCCTGGAACTGGGAACAGGTGCTCAACGGCGTACTTGGAATGCAACTGCCCGACCGGTCATCGATATCCGGACTCCGGTGGACGGTAACTGACAGCAAGGGCGAAGGCAACTCCCTTTACCAGATCTTCGGGTTCGAAGGCGGGATAGTCGCAACGGGGTCAAACTTCCTGACTTTCTATGTCTATCTCAGTCCTGACCTGCTGGGCGGTGGCGGACCATGGGATGAGTATTACAACACCCCGGTCAATGACTTCACGCAGATATTGTCTTCATCGCCGCCTACTTATACGAGCATCGCGGTCGATCCGCGTACCTTTGGCTCAGCGGCCGAGGCGTTCGATGGTGTCCAGAATCTGTACATGAACGCCAAGGATTACTTCTACAACACGAGCGGTGATCTGCAGAACGAGGCAACGCAGTTCAAGGGTCAGGCGGGTGAGGCATTCTATAATATCATTAATAACCTTTTCGCGAACGCTAAGTCGATCTCCGACGAGATGGGCGAATCCCAGAGTCCGAGCAGTTACGGCGGACTGTTCGCGCAGTCCGGCAAAGACACCGCTCAGTTTGTGATGGGGCTCTGGCAGACCATCGGCCTCTGGCAGGAACGGCTCGATCATACTCCGCTCGGTGCCATCTACCAGGCAATTCTAGACGCCGGAGTGGTATCAGGTACGTCGGGCGGATTCTACATTCCAAATGTCCTTGACGCCGGCTCGTTTGGCAACCTGATAACCGATTCGACCTGGGTGTCGATAGAGAACCAGGCCAAGCAGCTCTGGCTTACCTCTATTCAGGAAACGCTGGACACGAACGCGCGGTCGCTGATTAACGCGCTTACTGTTTCTTACCTGACTGCGGCAGGGCTGGTTAGGCCGCTGACGCCTGCCGCGCTTGGCCAGATCGGCCCGCCGCCAGGAAACAACTTTAATACAGGCGATCTTAATACTGGCGGATTGGACCTCAACGGCATTGGTGATGGCCTGGATAATCTCGGTCAGGACCTGGGTAACTTTGGTAACAATCTTGGTGATGGCCTGAGTAACCTCGGCCAGGACCTGGGCAATTTTGGTAACGGTCTTGGTGATGGGCTGAATAACCTCGGCGGTGGCCTGAATGGCCTGGGCAACGGTCTCGGCGACGGCCTGAATTCGCTGGGCAACGGACTTGGTAACTTTGGCGGCCTGAACGGCCTCGGAGATCTGGGAAACCCGAACGGTTCGGGAAATCTGAACGAGCTTGGCGGCCTGAATGATGCTACTGATCTGAGTAACCCAGGTGGCCTGAATGGCACCGGCGGATTGAATGATCTGGGCGACTTGAATGGCGTAGGGGGCCTGAACGGCACCGGGGGCCTGAATGGCCTCGGGGGCCTGAACGGCACGGGCGGTGGTCTTAACAACCTAAGCGAGCTCAGTAACCCGACCAACCTGCCTGGCGCGCCTGGCACCCTGGGTGGCCCGCTCAATACTGGCAACGGCCTGGGCAACCTGGGCGGATTGCAAGGCACCTTGCCAACCGGCCAACTGCGAACCGCGCTGGGCGACAATACCGCCCAGCGGAAGGCACTGGAGAAGGCGCTCGCCCTGGCGCCGAGTTCGGGTCCGCTGCACAACGCGCTCGAAGAGGCTCTGGCGGAGAACGGCGCGGTGCAATCCGCGCTGCGGAGCGCGCTCGCCGGCACCACGCCGGCCGGGACCGCGCTGCAGGCGGCGCTCAAGGGCAACGGCAAGGTCCAGTCCGAGCTGAACCAGGCGCTGGACAGCGGACTGGTGCCGAAGAGCGGCCCGCTGCGGAACGCGCTCCAGCAAGCCGCCGGTGACAACACTCACACCAAGGCGGCACTGCGGAACGCGCTCGGAAGCGCCGTGCCGGGCGGGGACTCTATCCACACGGCACTGGCTGACAACACCAAGATCCAGAGCGCGCTCCGGCACCTGCTCAGCAGCGGGCAGATCCCCAGAACCGGACCGCTGCACAACGCGATCGAAGCCGCGCTCGCCAAGAGCCAGAAGGCTCAGCATGAGCTCGATCAGGCGCTGGCCAGCGGTGGCTCACCGGGCGCGAACTCGATCCAGAGCGCGCTGGCCGACAACCGCTCCGTACAGCACGACCTGACGACGGCACTGGCCAGCGGTCAGATTCCGGCGAGCGGTCCGCTGCACGGTGAACTGCAAGCGGCGCTGAATGGGAGCAGAGGCCTGAGCAGTGCCTTGCGCCAGGCGCTGACCAGCGCCGGCGTCCCCGCGGAACCCGTTCCCGGCCTCGGGTTGCCTGGCGGAGGAGCGTTGCACGCCCTGCTTGGCGGAGGTGGCGGAGGTGGCGGCGGGGCGCCGGCGGCCTTGGCGGCGGTCTTGGCGGTGCGGGCGCAGGCCTTGGCGGTGCGGGCGGCGGAGGCGCGTTCACGGGCGGCGTCGGCAAGGCCGGGCTGACCGGGTCGGCCGGGCTGGGTGGCGGCGGCGGGCTTTCCGGGCTCCCCGGCGGAGGATCGAGCGGCCGGTTCGTCGCGCCTGGTGGCGGGGCGGCCCAGGGTGCGCCGGCTGCCGCTGCCTCTGGTTCCGGCGCGGTGCCGTTCTTTCCGCCGATGGCCGGCGGCGGCATGGGCGCGGGTGGTCAGCAGCAGGGCAATCAGGAGCGAGAGCGCACGACCTGGCTGGCCGAAGACGAGGACATCTGGGGAACGGCTCCCACCGTCGGACCGGCGTCGATCGGACGTGGCTTCGACGATCTGGACGACGACGTCGACAGCTACGACGACTTCGCTGAGCCGGCCGCCGGGTCCCGGCGCACTCAGTACCGGCAGGGTGCGCAGTGACCGGCACTGCGGCCGATGCCCCGCGGCCCCGGTCCCGAACCAGAATTGAGGTGGCCTGAGTGCCGCACTACCAGCAAACCGACACGTTCTCGACTACGACCGACGTGCCGCTCTCCGGTAACGGCACGAGCACGCCAGAAGCACCGGCAGGCAATGACGACTATTCCGTGTGGCCGTGGGAAACCGTGCTGGCCACGGTGCTCAACATCCCCATCCCCGATCGCAGCGAGATCACCGGCCAGCCATGGCTGACGATCAGCCACGATGGTCAGGGCGGCGACGGCTCGCACGTGATCTGGACAGCCGGCTGGAACACGAGCCAGAACTCCGGCGCCTCATCGATCCAGGTTTCCCTCAATCCCGCCTTGTATTCGGACGGCGGCGCCTGGGACCGGTTCCTGAATTCCCCGCCGCAGGCGCTATCCGTGGTGACCTCTGGTCAGTACACCGGGCTTCCGCTAGTTCCGCCGAGCTTCAAAGGCGCCAGCCTCGTGCTAGCCAGCGCCACGAACTTCATCGACTCAGCGGCCCAGCAGTTCGCCTTGATGCACGACCAGGCGACGTCGGGACCCATCGTCGGATTCCAGGGCAACCTGGCGAACGTCGCCGGCGAGCTGCTGAATTATCTGCAGACGGTCATGGTGCGCTTGTATCAGCAGCTAACCGAGCCGGCCAATTACAGCGACTCCATCGAGACATCCGGCGAATCGGCCGCGACGTTCCTGACCGAGCTGCTTTCCGCGTATTCCTCGTGGACGCAGTTCGTGGAGCATTCGCCGCTCGGATCCATAGTGACCGTGCTCGAACAGATCGCGACGCAGGACGGGGGCGGCGGCTACGTGATTGCCGACCCGCAGAATACGCCGTACGGCGACCTGACCGTCGACTCGTCGTGGACGCTGGTTGAGCAGGACGCCAAGAATCTGTGGACAGGCACGCTGACCGGCGGCACATCCGGCTTCACCGGCCTCGACTTGCTCGGGCGCACCGCCCTGAACAATCTGGTCAATCAATTCGCCACCACGACGAACGTACTCGTCCCGGTCGATGGCCCCGGATCACCACAGATCACGCCGAATCCGGTGGACTCTTCGCCGAACTCCGGGCCGAACTCCGGCGGCCCGGCCAGAACAACCTGAGCAATCCGCCGCCGTCCGGTTCTCCCCCGCCAGGCAGCACTCCGCCCGGCAGTATTCCGCCGCCCGCCGGCGGCGGAAGTCCTGGCTCCCAGCCGCCGCCGAGTGTGTTGCTCAACTCAGGCGGTCCAGGTGGTCCGGGTGGTCTTGGCAGTCCGAGCGGTCTTGGGGGTCCGAGCGGTTTTGGCGGTCCTGGCAGTCCCGGCGGCCTAGGCGGCCCTGGCAGTACCGGGGTCCGCTTCGATGCCGTGGGAGGGCCGGGCGGGCCGGCTCCGATGTCGCCGAACGGAACCCCCAATTCTGTCTTCGTCTCGACGGCCAGCGTTCTCGCCCCGGCTCCTCCCGTGCAGCCGACTCAGTCAGGAAGCACCTTCGGCGGTGGCGGGAAGTTTGACCTGTCCGCCGACGAGCCCGCCAGCTTGGGGTCGCCTACGGGTACAGGCCCGCGGGGCAGCGAGTTCGCCAGTAATCCGCTGGCGGATCTCGGGACACCTGGCTTCACCGGCGCGATCGGGCGGCCGGGCGCCGATGGAGAGAAAAAGATCAGACGGCGCCAGGGCCCAGGCGGCCTGTTGGGACACGGCAAGCTGACCACGGCTGGCGGGCCGCTGACGGCACCGGCCGCCGGATTCTCGATTGGCCGCGGTCCAGGAGGCGTCGTGCTCGATCAGTCGGCCGTACCTAAGATCGCCGCGAGGCCGCCTGCCGTGACCTCCAGCGTTATCAACGTCCAGCCAAGCCCCGCCACCCCGGCCGGCGGCCTGAACGCCACCGCGCCTGCCGGGCTGCCTGGTGGCGGCGGGCAGGCTCCCGCGTCCCTTGCGAGCTCCCAGCCAACTGCGGAAGGCACCACTGTCGCAGTCGGAGACAGAAGCGTGCTCGGGCCGGGAATGGCGGGCGCGACGAGGGCGATCGGGCCGGGCGACACCGACGTCGAAGGCGGGATGGCGATGCCTCCGACGGGCGGCATGGGCGGCATGGGCGGCATGGGCGGCGCCGGCGCCGGGTCCGGCCTTGGCCGGGCCGAGCGGGAGCGACTCTCCTACCTGCCGCAGGAATCGCGGTACTGGGGCACCGAGCCTGATCTGGTCACCTCGCTCCGCTCCGAGGACGACGACGACGATGACGGCTTCATCGTGGAAGCCTTCGATGCCGTTCCATCCCGGATCGCCGGCATCGGTGCCCGGAGTGAAATCGAGCAAAGGGAAAACGCAGCGACAGATTGGAGAATGCTATGAGCGCGAAGCCGCATGAGTCTTTTGAGGAAGCCCTGAACGAACTACGCCGCTCCCAGGAACGACTACGGTCGATTCGCAAAGATATGCAGAGCAAGGCGACCAAGGTCACCTCGAAGGACGGCATGATCACCGTCACTTTGGACGGAAAAAGCGAGGTGACATCTATAGCTTTCAACACGGCGAAGTTCCGCCGGATGGCTCCGGCGGAACTAGGAGCAGTGCTGGTGGAGACCATAAGCCGAGCCCAGGGCGAAGGGCGGGCCAAGGCGGTCGAAGCTTACCGGTCCATGTTCCCGAGTGGAATGGACATCGAGGCCATCATGGCAGGCAAATTCAACGCCGACAATATGTTCGACGACGCGGTACGCCGAGCGGAGGCGATCATGGCCGATGGCCAGCCGCGCCCCGTCCCGGCGATCGCGGCAAGGAAAGGATGATGACAGATGGCCGATATCGAAGTCGACGCTAACGACCTCGCCAAAGACGGCGATGAATTCAACAACCTGGCCTCCCTGGCCTATTCAATCTACGGATCCTTGGCCAGGGGAGTATCGTTGATCAGCTTTCCTGCCGACGACGAGGTCAGCAACCTGTTCAGCGAGCAGTGGGATTCGCTTGTCAACGGAGCAAAGGGAATGCTGCTCGGCTTCCGTGACGGCATGACCGACGTAGCCAGCAACGTATTCACAACCGCCGAGCTCTATCAGAAGTCGAACGACGTAAACACGGACTCAGTAACACCGCCGCCGTCCGTGCGCGAGTAGCAACGGGCTGTCCAAGCACGACGTCACTTAGCCCATGTGGATCATTGGCGCGCGGGCAGGCGTGCCGACACCAGATGCCCGACGCGGCCGTGCGGACAAAAGCCCAAAGTGCCGGCGTAGGCACAACGATGTCCCAGCGATGCGGCCGCCGGCCGCCGTCGTGCCACATCGATGGCCCACCGATGCGGCTCTGGCAGATATTTCGTGATGGTAACGGTGGTCCGGGTTCGGGCCGGGCCGTCCGGGTCCCGGCTCGCGGTAAACCGGGCAATTCGCCGCCGGCCCCGGCCGCAGCAACAACGATGGGCCATCGATGCTGCTCAGCCGGGCCGGGCAACCGCAACGATGACCCATAGATGTGGTTCCCGCAGCATCGATGGCCCATGGATGCGGTTACCCGCCCCCGGCCGGACAGCATCGGTGGCCCATCGTTGCGGTTCGCCGCGCGGATCTGGCCGCTTCGCCGTCGCCGTCGGCAAGTCCGGGGCCGCCCATGGCGGCCATGGGACCCGCAGCCGGGCCAATACGGATGATTTGCCGGTTTTGCGGCTTGTCTGGACGGTGCTGTCCTAGTGCCATCGCGAGGGACTTGGCCCATGTATGACCATCCCGGCTGCGTCTTCACCGACCTGACGGCTGTGCGGCGCTATCTTGACGGGCGGGACATCGAGCTCATCGCCGGGGACATCACCGGCACCTGCCGTCGGCTGGAAGGGGAAGACCTGGTGCTCACCTTCATCGACACCGACAACTACACCCCTGCCGCGGTCGCGCTGGACATCGCGCGGGAGCGCACGGTACCGGGCGGCGCGATCGTCTTCGACCATTTCACCGGCACCGACCGGTTTCGCTATACCCTCTTCTACCGGCAGAGGGCGTGCCGGTGAAGCGCCCGCCTGCGCCAAGGGCGAGGATTTACGACCTGTACTGGTACTTCGCCTCCGAGCGGCAGCGCATGTTCGAGCGCCGGGTGGCGGGCGAGCCGGGCCCGTGGACCGGTGACCCGATCCTGCGCGAATTCAAGTTCTGCAACGTGTTTCGGGCCGCCGACCGGGTGTCGCAGTACATGATCCGCGACGTGTGCTACAACGGAGAGCGGTGCACCGATGAGGACCGGCTGTTCCAGATCACCGCGTTCCGCGCCTTCAGCAAGACCGCTACCTGGACCACCGTCCGCGACATCCTCGGCCGCTACCCGGCACTCGACGACCTGGCGGACGGCGCGTTCGCGAGCGCGCTGGACCTGGCCAGGCAGCGCAACGGCGGCCTGTACACCGGGGCGTTCATCTTGTGCGCCACCGACGCCTATGGCCAGTCGGCCAAGCACCGCAACCATGTCGAACTGTTCCGGCACATGTTCCTGCACGACCAACTCGCCGCGAAAGTGCTGGAAGCAAGGACACTGCGCGAGGTCTACGGGCTGCTGCACGGCTACCCGCTGATGGGCGATTTCATGTCCTACCAGACCGCCATTGACCTGAACTACTCCGGCTTGCTGGACTTCAGCGAGAACGAGTTCACCCAGGCTGGACCGGGTGCACTGCGCGGCATGAAGAAGTGCTTCGAAGATCTGGGAGACTACACCCCGGCCGAGGTCGTGCTGTGGATGACCGACCGGCAAGAGGATGAGTTCGCCCGCCTCGGCCTGCCATTCCGCGGGCTGTTCGGACGCCCGCTGCACGCGATCGACTGCCAGGGCCTGTTCTGCGAGACCGACAAGTACTGCCGGAAGGCCGCCCCCGAACTGGCCAGCGCCCGCAAGCAGATCAAGGCCAGATTCACTCCCACCCCCGAGCCGCTCTGCCTGTTCTTCCCGCCGAAATGGGGCATCAACGACCACCTGCCCCAACAGCCGGTACTAAGCGGCAGCAAACCGGCCGCGCACGCGCAGGAAGTCTTGTTCTGACCGGTTCGATGGGCTTATTCGGGCTGGTGGTTCTGGCGGGCTTTGCGATGATGGTCTGGTGCGCGTACTGATGCCGTTGCCTGACGCTGACTTCGATGTGACCGAGGTGGCGGTGCCGTGGCGGCTGTTGCGTGACGCCGGGCATGACATCGTCTTCGCGACTGAGCAGGCGGGCACAGTGCCGGCCGCCGACCCCCGATTGCTGACCGGCGTGCTGTTCGGTCGGCTCGGTGCCGAGCCGGAGCCCAGGGCCTGGTACGCCGAACTGACCGGGGCACCGGAGTTCAGCGCGACGATCGCGTGGGCCGATCTTGACCCGGCCGGCTTTGACGGGCTGCTGCTACCGGGCGGCCACGCTCCCGGCATGCGCCAGTACCTCGGCTCCTCGGTGCTCCGCGACCAGGTGGCACGCTTCTGGGCGACCGGCAAGCCGGTCGCCGCCATCTGCCACGGCGTCCTGGTGCTCGCCAGGACCGGTAACGGCGCCGGACACAGCGTCCTGTATGACCGGCAGACGACGTGCCTGCCCAAGTACCTGGAACGTACCGCCTACCTGTCCACGGCCTGGCGGCTCGGCAAGTATTACCGCACCTATCCCGCCTACGTAGAAGACGAGGTCAAGACGGCGCTGCTTGACCCGGCGGCGCAGTTCGAGCGCGGGCCGGTCAACCTCAGTTCGCGCGGCACCGCGACCGACGACGCTCCCGCCTTCGTCGTCCAAGACGGTCGTTACCTCTCGGCCCGCTGGCCAGGCGACGCCTATCTCTTCGGTCGCCGTTTCTGCGACCTGCTCGACGCCGGAGCGCCGGCCTCAGAGCCAGCCGCCCACTGACGTGCCCGAGTTGCTCGCGAGCCTTCTGGCACCCGCTCACGAGTCAGGCGGCTTGCCGGTCGGGTTGGACGGTGTAGGTGCGCCCGGTGGGAGTGGTCCAGGTGAAGGTGCCGGGTGATGGCTGGTCGAGCCGCCATCCGGGAAGCTGCTTCAACTTGTGATGGAATCGACACAAAGGCCCCAAATTACACGAACAGGTCGGCCCGTCCTGATCCCACGGCCGTGTGTGATCCGCATCGCACCGCCACGCGGGCTGTCGGCAGGTCAGGAACCGGCACGTCAGGTCCCGCACGCTCACGAACTCCTTGAGCCGGGCCGGAACTTGGTACGCCAGGCTCGCCTGAGAGTGTGCGCACCCGCCTGCGGCGGCGTCGGCCGCCGCATGCTCCGCCGCCTGGTCCGCCGCCTGCCCGGCAGCGGAAGCGATTGCGGCAAGCACTCCGGCCAGGTTCCCTCCTGCCCGCAGGCCACAGCGGACCGCGGAATCGAGTTCACTGGCAAGCACGACCACAGTCACGCGCTGGAGCAGACTGCAATGACGGCCAGGCCCGGCCCGCGCGGACCCGTCCGGCGCCCGTCCGCGCCGAACCCGGGTGACGGCCACCGCGCGACCCGTGTTATCGGCAAGGACGACCCGCCAGTCGACTCCCGGGTCCTCGGCGGCGACGAGCGCGAGATAGCTGGCCTGGGCCGCAGTGACCGGGCCGAGGCCCGTCAGCCAGCCAGGTTCAGAGCCGCCCAGGGCAAGGGCGGACCAGGACAGTCTCAGATCGAGGAACCCGCTGCCGGCCGGCGGCAGGTTCTTCAGCACGGCGGGCCCCGGCGGCAGGAACGGCGTGGCCTCGGGCCACGGCATCGGTCCCGGTCTCGCGTTCTCGCCCACCGGATTATCGGGAGCACCGTTCCGGCCCCGCTGATAGCTATCATCCGCAGGCCCGTCCTCGCCAGACAGGAACGTCCCGCCATCAAAGCTGTCCTCGCCAGCCGAGAAGTCCTCGCCGACCGAGAGATCCTCGCCAGCCGAGAGATCCTCGCCAGCCGAGAGATCCTCGCCAGCCGAGAAGTCCTCGCCGGACGGGAACTCATCGCCAGCTGAGCAGTCGCCAGCTGAGCAGTCGCCGGCAGGGCAGCCTTCGCCGACTGCGGCGTCGTTGGCAGATGCGCCTTCGCCGACCGCTGCGCTGTCCGTGCGGGCGCCTTCGCCAGCCGGGTTGTCCTGGCGGGTCGGGTTGTCCTGGCGGGTCGGGTTGTCCTGGCTGGCCGGGGCTTCCCGGTTCGCAGTGTCGTCTGAGGGCGCTGTGTTGTCCTGGCCGGGGGCCGGGTCGTTGTTCCAGGGCCAGTCGTCCAGCAGTGGGTTGCTGGCCTCGGGCTGCCCGTCATCTGCTGGTCCGCCGTCGGCTGGTCCGGGGCCGGGCGGGCAGTCGGTGTCAGCGGGTCCGCCGGGCGGGGGCGGGATGAAAGGCAAGGTGCCCAGCAGCAGGCCCAGCAGCACCTTGGACCGCAGCAGGTCGATGCCGCCGGTGGCGCCGGAGGCTTTGAGGGCGCGGGCGAGGGCGGTGAGGCGGGCCATCGCGGCGGCGGCGCGGACTCCGGGCAGGTTCTGCCCTGACAGCGACGCCGTGCCGTCCGCATCCGGATACAAAGTCACCTTGGCCCGTTTCTCGGCTTCCTCCCGCCGCCGCTCGGCGCCTTCGGGATCGGCGGTGATCACCGCGCGGCGCAGCGACGCCCGGAGCTGCCCCGTCGTCTGCTCTCCCGCCCTGGGCAGCACCTTCGCCTCGACCACCCGTGCCTTGTCCTCATCCAGCGGCGCGGTCATCTCGGTAATGGCCTTAGCCCTCGGCAGGTCGATGGTGCCCGCGCGCAGCGCAGCGCCGGTCGCGGGCAGCCGCCACTGCAACGTGACGGCCAGGTCGGTCCACCACTGCGCCGTGGACTGGGACAGGGTAAGGGCCAGCGACACCTGGCCGCACGCGTCAGCGCCGACCTTCGAAGGACGGCCGTCCTCCTCCACGCCCTTCTTCGCATCGGCTGCCGCGGACCGGGACGCCATCTGAGCGACGACGGCGAGTTCCCCGGCCTGCGCCCACGCGCCCAGCCGTCGGTACGCCGCAGCGGCTCCCGCGAGGGCGCCGTCTTCCAGTTCGCCGGCCGGGTTGCAGGCCAGCCAGGCCGCCAGGTCCGGGCCGGGCGGCAGGATCTCAGCGACCAGCCCGGCCGCCACTGACAGCGGGACTGCCGACGTCCGCCCCGAATCCAGAGCCTCGAGATAATCCGCGAAGTCGGCTTCGAGCAGATCAGCCCCGCCGCCTCTCACCGCGCCGGCTGGCACCGCGCCGGAGGGCTCAGGGCCGGAGGGCTCAGGGCCGGAGGGCTCAGGGCCGGCGGGGTCAGGGCCGGCGGGGTCAGGGCCGGCGGGGTCAGGGCCGGCGGGCTCAGGGCCGGCGGGCTCAGGGCCGGCGGGCTCAGGGCCGGCCGGACGATCGGTACCTGGGCTGTCGGTGGGCGCGGGCGGGCGGGCGGCGCCTGGGGGCGGGCGGTTCCACGGTGCGGGCTCCGACAGCGCGGTCAGCAGGGTTTCCAGGTCCAGGCTCCATGACCAGGACAAGCCCGCCCCGACTGGGAAGCCCGCGCGCGGCGCATCGGGCTGCACTTTCGTCATAGTCACCTCCCTGGGCCAATCGCTGAATCTATCGATTACTTTAGCGATGCCCTCTGACAGTCACCATAAGTAATCGAACACAGCCGCCAATGGCCCGGTGTACCGCAAAAGCGCCGACGCCGTACGGGTTCGGACACACCGCAGGCAGGCCCGTCCGCCCTAGCGCCGACAAGGTTTCACGCCGGTCGCCGTGATGACTCAACGTGAGCCTCTGGGCCGCCGACCTGGCCGACGCTGGCGACAGCATCGGGAGGCATCGTTGTGGTCGGCCAGGTAGTACGGGCGATTTGTCCGGCCGGGGTCGGGTGATGGGTCAGTTTTGATTTTCGGAATCGGGATCAGGGAATCGGCAGTTCGGCTTGCGCGGAGTCCTCGGATGGCATTCCAGCCCGGGATTCCACGATCATGGGCGAAACAAACCGGCCGGCCGCCGCCCGGACAACGCACAAGATCGGCAAATCACCCAGAATGGCCCCGGTTTGTTGGCAGCAGAACCCGAGAAAATCCAGCTAGGCGGACACGAAGCCCGTGATCACCCGCAGTGACGAACGGAACCACCAGTGACCGCAAGTTTCGGCAATCATCCCAGTCGGTAATCCCAGCCGGCGCCTTCAGAACCCGAGGTAATCCGAGGGCAAGCCGACCCGGAGCGCAGGGCCGCGCAGTGTTTGCAGCACGGGCCGGGCACCGGAAGCGGCGCGGCAGCATATCCCTCCGCAGGACAGACAACCGGTCACATTCGGCGACGAACTGACCGCGGAACTGGAGTCGAACTGGCCACCGACCGGGAAGGCCTGTCCGCGTACCTAGATTTTTCCGTGGCCGCTATCGCCGGATGCTGATCGGCACCCGGGGAGGCGGCTTCACGAGAACCGCTTGACGAGATCACGAGAAGAGTCACCCGACAGCCTCCATGACACCGGGGATTCCACGATCATGCGGAAACCAAAACTGGCCCGCCGCCCGGATAATTCACAAGACCGGCAAATCGCCCACACGGGTCCCGGCCGCAGACACGCGAGCCGCCGGGGGCGGCCGCGATCTGGTCGACGGCCTCGGCTTACCGGGCATTTCGACTCAGCTCACCGCAACGATGACCCACCGATGCTGCTCGGCCGGGGCGGGCAACCGCAACCATGGCCCAGCGTTGCTGCGCGAACGACATCGGTGGGCCACCGTTGCGGTCAGCCGGCCTGGCGGAGCAGCATCGATGGGCCACCGTTGCTGCTGCGGCCTGAGGCTGGCGGCGGATTGCCTGGCTTGCCAGGAGTCGGGACCCTGCCATGCGCGGAGAAAGATCCGGGTGGCTTATTTGGCGTCGCGGTTATCTGGGTGGGTGCGCTTGGTTGTGATGACAGGCCGGGGCGGTGGGTGAGGTTTGGGGTGTTTGCGTGAGTCCGGAAAGTGAACCCGTACAAGGTCGCTGTGGTCTGGTGACGTTGTACGGGTTGCAGTAGGGTGCAGCTGATGTTATGGGCGGGTTTGTTAGTTTTCACGGTACGGTAAACCGTACAAGGTCGTGATCGCGGGGCGACGTTGTACGGGTTGGCTTTCTGGACGCACCCAGGCCGGACGCCAAATGAGCCACCAGGATCGAGAAAGGTCCTAGAACACCAATTCCCCGGCCGCAGCATCGGGAGGCGTCGCCGGAGGCCGGACAGCAGCGACATCGTCGTGACCCTGAACGGCATTTAAGTGATTTGTCCGGCCGGGTCACAGGGGCCAGCGGGCCAGAGGGGAGCCGTTCGATCGGACGGACGCGCGGCGGGCGGGCAGCGGACGCGCGGGCGGCGGGCGGGCGGCGGGCGGGCGGCGGGCGGTCACGCTAGCCCAGGGCCGGGGGACGACGCGGGGGCAGGACGTCGCCTGAATGGCGGTGCGAAGACCGGCAGCGGGTTGTCGGGTCATGACCGCCGCACTGTGGCCAGCATGATCGTGCACGGAGGATCCTCCCCGCTCAGTGGACGCGTCTGCCCCTTTGCTACTCCGATACCTGGGTCGCCGTTCACGACAGCGGAGTGCTATGTGGGTTCGGGATGGTTACGATCGCATTCGTGGCGGACGGTCTCGTGGGGCGCGGTGACGAGCTGGCGCTGCTGGCAGGGCTGGTTGCCGGGCTGTCAGCGGGTGTTGGCGGCGTTGTCCTCCTCGAAGGGGAGCAGGGGATAGGGAAATCGTCGGTGCTCCAGGCGGGACTGTCGGGGCTGGCGGGTGCTGAGGCGGCTGGATGCCGGGTGTTCTGGGGAGCGGCCGAAGAGCTCGGGCAGCGATTTCCGCTGCAGCTGATGACGGAGTGCCTGGGTTCGGCAGCGGCGCCTTCACAGGCTGGCGAGCTTTTGACCGGCAACGGCGGCGTGATGTCGGGCGATCCCGTGCTGGCCGGCGTTGAGCGGCTGCTCGCTGTCGTTGACCGGTTGTGCGCCGAGTCGCCCGTGGTCCTCGTGGCCGAAGATCTGCAGTGGGCCGACGAGGCGAGCGTGCTCGTCTGGTCGAGGCTGTGCCGAGCCGCCGGGCAGATGCCGCTGCTGCTGGTGGGTTCGTACCGGCCGGGGACCGGGCGCGAGGATCTTGGGCGGCTGCGGCGGATGGTGCCGTCGCGCGGCGGGAGTGTGGTAGAACTCGGGCCGCTGCCGAGCGGGGAAGTCGTCGAGGTGATAGGGAATCTGGTTGGCGGGCGTCCAGGGAAGCGGCTCGCTGACTTCATTGCCGGGGCAGGCGGCAATCCGCTCTACGCGCGGGAACTGGCGGACGGGCTGCTCCGCGGGGGCCAGGTGAAGCTCGCGGCCGGGGTAGCGGAGCTGGCGGATCAGCCGTCGCGGGCACCGGTGCCGATCTCGCTGACGGCCGTGATCGGCGAGCGGCTTGACGGGCTGGCCGACGAGGTCGTAGCCGCGCTGCGGTGGGCGTCCGTGCTTGGGACCGAGTTCTCCGTCGCCGATCTTGAGGTGGTGTCCGGTCGGCCGGCCGGGGATTTGATCAGCGTTGTCGATGCGGCACTCAATGGCGGGGTGATCGCTGAGGCCGGCTCGCGCCTTCGGTTCAGGCACCGGCTGATCCGTCAGGTCCTGTACGAGCGGATGCCCGTGGGCCTGCGGGCCGCGCTTCACGTCCGGGCCGCCCGCGCGTTTGCCTACGCCGGTGCTGGTCCCGCCCGGGTAGCTGCTCAGCTCGCCGCTGTTCAGCACGTCCCGGGCACTGACGTCGAGCCCTGGGTTGTCGACTGGCTCGCCGCCGCCGCTCCAGCGCTCACGTATCTCGCCCCCGCCGTTGCCGCTGACCTGATCCGCGACGTCCTAGCGCAGATTCCCCATGCTGACCCGCGCCGGGAAGATCTTGAGGCCAGCCTGGTGACTGTCGCCTTCCTGCTCCTTCGTCACGACGAAGTGGAACGGGTTGGCCGGCGCTTGCTGACCGCCGCTCGCGATCCCGACCGGGTCGCCGAAATGGCGTGGCTCGTCGGTTATACCCTGATGCGCACCGGCCGGGCCGCCGAAGCTTCACTGACGGTCAAGGCGGCGCTCAGCCGGGGCGGGCTCAGCGAGGTGCAAATCGCCAGGCTCACGGCGCTCAACGCCCTCATCCAGCTCGTGCTGGCCCCGCCCGAGGAGGGCGCGAGCTTCCTTGATGACGCGCTCGCGGTCACGGAGCGCTCCGGTGACCCGCTGGCCATCGGCTACTCGTTGCATGCCAAGTCGCTGCGGAGCATGATCGGGCGAGACCTAGTCGGCATGCTTGACCTGACGAGCCGCGGACTTGCGGTGATCGGCACTGATCCCCGGGCCACCGACCTGCGGCTGCTGATGCTCGCCAACCGGGTCTCCGTGCTAGGCGAGCTTGACCGGCAGCCCGAGGCCGTCGAAACCGCCCGCGAGGCGCTGGTGCTCGCCGAGCAAGCCGGTACGCCCCGCCTGGCCACTATCCGTTCCGCGCTCGCCGACCAGTACCACTCCCTCGGCCAGTGGGACGACGCTCTCGCCGAACTCGATCCTGCGGTTGGCCTGCCCGGCCCGAACTACCTGCCTTTGCTTGTCCACGGTCTGATCGCCCTGATCGCGGCCCACCGCGCGGACTGGGAGACAGCGGAGGATCACCTGAGCGGACTGCCCGGCCGGTCGGGTATCCCCGCCGCCGCGGTCGCGAACGTGCACCATGCCCTGATGGCGCGTGCGCTGCTGGCGGAGCGAGCAGGCGATTACGGCGCGGTCGCCGGAATCCTGTCGATAGCGATCGACCACGACCTGGCCGAGGCGATGACGGGCCGGCTCATCCTGCTGCCCGCCCTGGCGCGGGCCGCTCTGGAGCTGGCGGATGAAGTGACGCTGGCGGCTGCCGTAGCGGCAGCGCAGGAAGAGGCAGACCGAGGGCAGCAGCGCGTGAGTATCGCGATAGCTGATCAGTGCCGCGGGCTCATGACCGGCGATCCAGCCCCGGTGCTGGCGGCCGCTCACTACTTCAATGCCGCCGGGAGAATGCTTGACCACGGCCTCGCGCTCGAGGACGCCGCGGTGCTGGCCGCCCGGCGGAAAGACGCTGCCTCGGCTCGGCAGGCGCTGGCGGCAGCGGTCGCGGCGTACCAGGTGCTTGGCGCCGAGTGGGATATACAACGCGCGACCGCGCGATTGCGGCCATTCGCGGTCCGGCCCAGGCGGGCCGCGTACCAGATACGCCCGGTGTCGGGATGGGGTGCGCTCACTCCGACCGAAGTGAAGGTCGCCGGCCTGATAGCGGGCGGCCGGTCGAATCCCGACATCGCGGCCGAGCTGTTCTTGTCGCGGAACACGGTGCAGACGCACGTGTCGCACATCCTGACCAAGCTGGGCGCACAGTCGCGAGTCGAGATCGTCGCCGAAGCGCTGAGGCACACTTCGCCCTCCGACCGCGCGATCGCCTGACCTGTTAACTGGCGTGCGTTGAACCGCCGACGATCCGCGTCGTAGTTCCACGGGAGCGGCACCAAGCCATCACCCGAGCCGCGCGAGGACGCTTCCCGCAGGCAGTAAGCCTGTTGTTGCGAAATGGAGATCGCGATGAGTCAAGCATGCCCGACGCAGTTGCGCAGCATGCCCTCGGCTGATGCTGAGGCTAAGGTCAGCCAGCTGTACCGCGAGAACAGTGCCTACGTTCTCAGCTACGTTACCAGGCTGCTTCGGGATCGGTATCTGGCTGAGGATGTTGTTCAGGAGACGATGCTGCGGGCGTGGCGACATTGCGGTGAGTTCAGCCCGGAGAAGGGCTCGGTGCGTGGCTGGCTGATCCGGGTGGCGCACAACATCGCGATGGACAAGATCAGGATGCGGCGGTCGCGGCCGGCGGAGGTGGCGGAGGAATCGGCGCCCGAGGGGGTGCTCGAGGATCACGCCGACGCGGTCGTGACCGCGCTGCAAGTTCAGCATGCATTGTCGCGGCTCAGCACGGGTCACCGGAATGTGCTTGAGCTGATGTACCTGAATGGCCTCACCGCCAAGGAAACAGCGGAGCGACTGGGAATCCCTGAGGGCACCGTGTTCTCCCGTTCGCACCACGCGCTGCGGATCTTGCGGCGGGAACTCGGCGCGGCGGTGCCGGGGCCCGCGCTCCTGGCCGCCTGAGCCATATTCGCGAAGGACTCGAAGGACAAGCCGTGCCATCTGACATCGAGTTCAGCCCGCAAGAGGCCACGTTGTTCGTGGTCCTGACGGGGATGCGGCCGCCGCTGATCGCGACGGAGACGTTGTATCAGGTCGGTGATCTGGCGAACAGCACCGCGGACCGGATCGACAGCGAGCTGACGCCGCTGGTCAATGAGCTGGTCAACCATGTGCTGACGGGGATGAACACGGCGGTGTCGCCGGCGTTCGCGCAGGCGCTGTCGCAGTACACGTCGAAGCCTGGTTATTTTCCTGAGACGTCGGCGCAGCTGCGGCAGATGGGTGATTACGCGGTGTCGACCGCGGCCCAGGTGGAGTACATGAAGGTGGAGGCGATCGCGACGCTGGCGTCGCTGATCGCCTCGCTGGTGGCGGAGGCGGTGCTGGCGTTCTTCTTCCCCGAGATCGGGCTGGAGATGATGGCGGCCGAGTTCGCCATCGTGCGGCTGATCTTGAACACCCTGATCGGGCGGGTGCTGGCGCATATCTTGTCGGCGACGCTGATCGGGATCGCGATCCAGGTGCTGCTGGATTCGATCGCGCAGGGGGTGCTGATCGGGGAGGGCATCCAGCAGAAGTGGAACTGGAAAGAAACCGGGCTGCAGATCGCGGTCGGCGCGCTCGGCGGGGCGATGGGCCTGGCGCTGCACCCGGTGGAGCACTGGGCTACCGATGAGCTGTCCGGCTTCCTGAAGAACCTGCTCGGAAAAGGCGGCGGGAACCTGGTCGACGACCTGGCGAAGGACGCGCCGAAGGATCTGGCCGACGATCTGGCGAAGGACGCGCCGAAGGATCTGCCTGTGGCACCTGGCGGCGGGCCGGCCAAGGACCTGGCCGCGGACACACCCAAGGAACTGCCGGACCGCGGGCCGGCGGGCTTGCCGTCGGTCGACGAGCCGGGCTGGACGGGGCCGACCCCGTTCGGGTCGCGGGACTGGTTCATCGAGAACCTGGCGGAAATCCCGGTGGGCTTCGTCATCGGCGGCATTCACAACGCCGGTCACGAGACGCTGTTCGACCTGATGCTGACGGGCCAGCCGACCTGGAGCTGGTCTACCTTCGCCGGCGGCGCGGCGCAGGGCATCGCCCGCTCAGTCGGTATCCTGGCCGGCGGCGGCAGCCGGATGGTGTTCGGCCTGCCGTTGCCGGCCGAGAACCTGCTGGCGGGCGCGTTCGGCAAGGTCACCCCGTCGATGCTGAACGACATCGCCCATGCTCCTCCCGAGCCGCCCGCGGAAGGGCCAGGCTCGGTCCTCCCGCAGACCGACAACAAGGCAGCCGGACCTGAGCCGGCCCCTGAGCCAGGAAAGCCGGATGTCGTGAACGGGCAGTCCTCCGGCGGGCCGGCGACTGTCGTGGAACCCCCCGCGGTTCAGCTGCTTCGCGCGGCCGGCATCCCTCCTGGCCCGGATACCGCGTACTCGATCGCGGTGCGGACGGGCTTCGTGCCCACGATCGGCCCGGCGGAGTTCCACGAGCTGTACTCCCGGCCGCTGATGGTCACCCTGCCGCCGATGACCAGCAGCCCCGGCTTCGCGGCCGCCGTCCTTCCCGCGCTGCCCGGCGGACCGGCCTCGCCGCATGACGAGCCGCTCCCGGCCTACTCGCTAGTTGACGCGCCGCGACCGGGCAGCCCGAGCCCGCTGCCGACATCGGCGGGCGGGCCAGGGCCTGCGCCAGCGCAGCCTGGTGCTGGCTTGCCGGGTTCCCGGCCTGATGAGACGCTGACCAGCGTCGGCCGGCCGCCGATCCCGGCGGGCGATGTGCCCGCGCCCAGGCCGGTGGAACCGGGCTCTGAGCGGCCGGGTCCGATGCCTGATGATCCGCTGCCGGCCGAGGCCGGTCAGTTCCCGGTGCTGACTCCCGACAATCGCGTGACGCCGGCCGACGGCTCGCTGCCGGTCACGCAGGCACCCCCGGAGCCAGTGCCGACATCGCCCGGTCCCGGTGCGCCGCTGCCAGGGAATGAGGGCGGTCAGCCGCTCGGGCAGGCGCATCACGGGCCGGTGACGCACGCCTCGGGCGCTGACCGGCTGCGCGAGCCCGGCGTTGCCTCATCCGGCCCGAACGAGGCCGGCGGGGTGAATGCCGGGCCGAGCAGGCATGCGGCCGGGACGACCTGGACGCGGAACGACGACGGCTGGCACCAGCCCGATCACTTCGGATTCCTGGATCGCGGGCAGGGCGCTGGGGGGCAGGCGTCCGCACTGCACGTGCCAGGCCGGGTCGCGCGGGGTGTTCGACGCCTCGGGCCAGTTGCAGCACGTGATCCTGCCGGACGGGGTCAGCTACGAGCGCGACCTGACCGGCGCCTGGTCGGCGGGACGGAAGAGTCCCGGCGAGGTGATCGTCGTCAAGACCGGCGAGCCGGAACACCTGACCCTGGCCGACGGGACCAGGTTCGAGGTGCGGCCCGAGAGCGAGGTGGTGCGCGATAACGGCATCCCGGTGGCGTACCGGCAGGTGCGCGATGACCAGGGCGGCTGGCTCAAAGAACCTCTTCTCCTCCTGCCCGATGGCCAGGGCCGCTGGGCGCAAGCCGATTCGCCGGTGGACGCCGCCACGTACGAGGCGTGGCTGGCCAGCGCGAACCAGGCCCACGATGCGGCCCGCACCCTGTATGACATCGCGGCCCGCTCCGGCTCTGACCTGCCCGAGTCGGAGCGGCTGACCACTATGAGCGACGACGCGGTGCGGGACCTGTTGCACAGGTCAGACGATGACGCGGCCGCGGCGGTGTATGAGTGGGTGCGCCGGACCGGCAAGGTGGCGCTGCGGTGGACCCAGCTTTCTGCCTCGCACGCGCTCGCGGACAGCCAGGTGGTGAATATGGCGGCCGGGGAAGGCAAGTCCTGGCTGTTCTTCGTCGATGCCGTCCGCCAGGCCGTCCGCCCCGGCGTGGGCGCGGTGCATGTCATCACGACCCGCGGGAACCTGGCCGACCGCGAGTTCGAGCGGTACAGCGGCCTCCTGGAGCGGCTGCGTATCGACGTGTACCGGATGAACTCCGACAACCCGCCGCCTCCCCCGGCGAAGGGGCAGCCCACGATCTACATCGGTACCAGCCAGGACGTCGGCTTCACCAAGCTGAAGACCGATCTGGTCCCCGGCCAGGAAGATGGCGTCCGCATCCGCATCGACGCCGGCATCGATGAGATCGACGAACTGGCCGTGTACTCCGACCCCCAGTACCTGCTCAGCGAGGGCGTGAAGGACGACGCTGAGCTGCCGCTTGAGATCAGGGACCCGGTTCAGCAGGCCACGCTGGTCATCCGCGAAGGCCTAGCCGACGGGCGGCTCACCACGGCTGACTTTGGCCGGGCCGAGGGCCAGGTCGGCGGCCGGGCGGCACTGACCGAGGAGGGCGAGGCCAAGGTAGCGGAGATCCTGGGTGCCCCGCTCACGGAGGACCACGTCAAGCGGCTGAACATGGCGGCCGCCGCCCATTTCGAGTACGTGGAGAACGTGCACTACGTCGTGCACGAGGGCAGCGTCTACATCATCGACCAGACCACCCACGAAGTGCTCTACAACCCCGAGACCGCGACCGAGAGCCGGTGGAACGGCGGCCTGGCCCAGGCCGTCGAGGACAAGCACGGCATCCGCATCCGCCACGACCCGGCAACCAGCAAGATGGTCACCGCCCGCGAGCTGTACCAAAAGGACGGCCCTTACAAGCGGGTGACCGGCGCCTCGGGGACCGCCAACGGCAAGGGCAAGCAGTTCGAGGCCATCGGCCTGCCCGGAACGATCGCCAGCATCCCCCGCTACTACGCCTCCCGCCTTGGCCGCGAAGACGACCATGTCAGCCCCGACCTCGACGCCAAGCTCGATGCCATCGCCGCCGACATCGCTGACATGAAGGCCGGCAGCGGCAATCCCCAGCCGCAGCTCATCCTGGCCCACCGCAACGACCTCGTCGCCGACCTCTCGCAGAAGCTCACCGGCCTGGGCGTGGACCATACCGCGATCGACGCCAAGTGGTTCCTCGAACAGGGCACGAATCGCGAAGCGGCGTTCAAGGCCGCGGTCGAGGAGGCCGGCAAGCCCGGCGCGGTGCTGGTCATCAACATGCAAGGCGCGCGCGGCGTCGACATCCCCCTGACCGAGGACGCCAAGGCCGCCGGCGGACTGCACGTCCGGGTCACCGCCCGCTCGGGCCTGTCCCGCGACATCGACATCCAGGCCGAGAACCGCGCCGCCCGCTCCGGCGACGCGGGCAGCGTCTCCTACTACATTTCCCCCGATGACGACGCCTTCGCCCTCTCCAGAAACGACGACGTCCAGCTCGCCATCGTCCAGTACCGGGGCGCCCTCGCCGTCGGCGAGGGGGTCAACGAGGCCGAGCAGGTCCTGCGGGACAAGATCAGCGACGCCCAGGACGAGGCCGACGCGCGCGTCGGCATGCACACGAATTCCGGCTACCAGGCCAACGCCCCTCCGACCGCGACAGCAGGTACCAAGACCGGCGACGCCCCGTCCTCCATCGACCAGCCGCCACCACAGCAACTACCGCCGAGCCAGCAAACCCGGTCGGGCTTCTACTTCACCGACGGCGCATCCACGTCTGCGGATGTGCTGGCCAACGAGCTGACGGCAGCGCAATCCTTCCCGCGCCTGTCCGGCGCGACGGCGCTGCACGTCCACTTCAGCGACGGCGCGTTCAGCACGGGCGGCCGCACACTGACACCATCGCAGTTCCACGACGAGGTGCTCAGCGAGCTCGACTTGCCGGAGGGGCAGCCGCTGATCCTCGTGGCCTGCCAGACCGCGGCCGCCACCCAGGTCTCAGAATCGGTAGGCGCTTTGCTTGAGCTCGCCACGGCGAGCGGTCGGCCGGTGGTCGGCGCCACGACTGACGTGTTCACCACCACCGAACCACGGGTGATCGCGGCGGCCGCCAGCTTCGACGCCGACGGCCGGCCCGTCTTCACTGACAGCCAGCCGGGCGACTGGGCGATCGCCTGGCCCCACGGCGAGATCGCGGCCGGGCTCGGCGCCGACCTGCTCACGATCGTGCAGGACGGGACACTCGCGGCGCACCTGCCCGGCGTCGCGCTTGCCCGCAGCGAGCCGGCCGAGCCGCCGGTCTCGCCGGTCAGGTGGACGAACCAGCGGCCGGCCGGCAGGACTGGTCGCATCCCGGCGCTCGGTGTGCCAGCCATCCCGCCAGGGGCCAGCCCGGTGCCCGAGCGGATCCGCGGCTACCTGACCTGGCCAGGTTCGCTCGAGAATTTCCGCCAGCAAGCACAAGACGGCACTCTGATCGGGCCCGGCAATACTCACCTGCAGCTATGGACGGCCGAGCCGGCGGCTGTGCCTCGGAATGCCTACCTCATCGAGCTCACCATCAGCGGCGGTGCCGCACTGCGGCTGCCTGGCGGCGGGGACAGTCGGCTGTGGCTACCTGGCGACCGCCTGAACCACGCGACGGTCCTGCGCGTCGACCGGGACACGAGCATCGGATTCGAACAGGATGAGGCCTTCGGGGTGCAAGGCCGACGCCTTGGCGACCTGGCTGACGGGCGTCCGGCGGTTCAGCGAATTCCTGGCGACGCGGAGCGGGTGCTCCGGGTGCTCCCAGCCGAACCGGAGGTCATGACCAGCCGCCGCATTGCGCTGCGGGCCGAATACGTTCGGACGGTAAACAGCCTCGGGGGAGTGGGGCTGGGCCCAGCAGAGCCGATCCGCTGGCTGGCGAAAGACGCAGAAGGTCTCCCCCTGCATGATGCGCACGGGCAGCCCTATCAGCGGGACATCGGCCTGACTTTCCTGCATCCGGAGGAAAGGCAGGAGTTTCCCTGGGGGATGGTGATCTTCGACAACAGGTATGTCCTGGCCAGGCAGAAGTCCGATGGCTCAAGGACCTGGGGCACCAGGGAGCTGCCTTTCCAGGTCACAGAGCGGACCTTCTTCGTCCATGTGCACTCCAACCCCTACGCCATGGTCGGTCCGGCCATAGAGGGTCCGCTCGCGCGGGCGCTGAGTCTGTGGCCGGGCTACCGGGTGGTCAGCGGGGCCAGGCTCGCCCGTGCGGTCCTGGAAAGCGAGCTCTACCAGCGAGCCGTGCAGACCCACGGCGATGACCTCGAGATTGTCCTGTTCGCCTGCTGGGCGGTGCCGCACGTCAGGGAATTCGCCGCCGCGCTTGGCCGGCCAGCCTGGACGACCAACGGCGCGGCCATCGCGGGGCCGACCCCGTTCGGCAACCGCATCGGCATAACGATGCAGGAGGGCGAGCCTGAGCCCGGCTGGTACGCCGCCACGCCGTCAGGCACGATGCTCCAGGTCACCCCCGTTCCCCATGGGGGGAAGGTAACGCAGTCAGGGTTCTACATCCCGGACGGCGTATCCACGTCGGCGAGTGTCCTGGCCAACGAGCTGACGGCAGCGCAATCCTTCCCGCGCCTGTCCGGCGCGACGGCGCTGCACGTCCATTTCCGTGATAACGCGTTCATCGTGGCCGGCCGCCTGCTAACGCCGTCGCGGTTCCACGGCGAGGTGCTCAGCCAGCTTGACCTGCCAGCGGGGCAGCCGCTCATCCTCGTGGCTTGCCAGGCCGCGGTGACCGCCCAGGCTCCCGGATCGGTCGCCGCGGTGATGGCCTTGGCTAGGCTGAGCGGCCGGCCGGTGATCGGCGCGACGGCCGACGTGTTCACCACTCCGGCGCAGGAGGTGGTCTCGGCCCACGCCAGCTTCGACGAAGAAGGCAGACCACTCCTCGGCGCCAGCCAGCCGGGCGACTGGGTGGCCGTCTGGCCGGACGGCCAGTTCGTCGCCGGGCTCGGTCCCGATCTCCTGGCTAGCCTGGCCGCCGGGACCCTGGCGGCGCACAACCTGGACATCAAGATCAGTGCCGCAGAGACCGCAGTCTCACCGGCCTGGGCCGTCAGGTGGGCCACGCCCGGTATCCACAGCGGCGACCAGCTGCCGGCGAACAGGACACCGGGCCGCACGACCATGGTCCCGCTGCGGAGGCGGATCGCTGAGCTGACGGCCGGGCCGCGGTCGCCGGGTCCGAGGGTCACGAGGCTAAGCGCGCCGCACGACTCCCTGTCGCACGAACTGGCCGCGCAGGCGGCCCCGTACGCGGACGGTTTCATCACGCTGGTGGCGCACGGCCGGAACGGCAAGGTGGTCGACGGTGACGCCGAGCTCACCGGCGCTCAGCTCGCCGTGCGGCTCGGCCTGCACGTTACCAGCGCCACCTCGGAAGACGCGCCGCCGGATGAGCGGACCGGCGTCATCATGCTCACCTGCGACAGCCCGGAGGCGGCGGCCGAGTTGCACGCGGCGACCGGGTTCGCGCACCCGGTGCTTTACCCGGACGGGCGATCCATCATCACCCCGGCCGGCGACGTTATGGCCGGCACGTTCACCGAGGGCAAGAACCGCAAGCCGGTCGCGCAGCCGAGCGGCGAATGGCTGGCGCTGATCGACGGGGAGGTGTTCGCGCTCGGCACGCCGCTGCTTTCCGAGGCGGCGGACGGGCTCGGGATCCGGTTGCGGTCCCCGGCGCTCCCGCCGACCGAGCCGGTGGCTTTCTACGCCGACCTGACCCCCGCACAGACTGGCGTTCTCGAAGATGCCGCGCTCAAGATAGGCGATGCGGCGCCCGATCGCGCGGGCAGGTTCTTCAGTTCGCTGATCGCTGTCGCCGCCGACCGGCTCCGCGCGGTGCTCGGCCTGAGTCAGGCGGACGAGCTAACGCCAGAGCTGCTCCGCGATCAGATGACCGAGCGTTACCGCCGCCGCCCTGGCCGTTACCGCGACTACCTGCCCTCCTCGGTCACACCTGACCAGATGCTCGCCGACCTGCACGGACTGCAGGAACTCGACTGGCAGGCGGCGGAACTCCTGCCGCACCTGGCGGCCGACACGTTCCGGCTCGACCTGGCGGTACTCGGGGCGCAGGGCCAGCCGATGCTCGTCGGCGAAGCGGGCCTGCCGAGGACCGCGAACCAGGACGGCCAGCCGTTCCTGCTCGTGCGGACGACCGGCGGCCAGTTCGCGCCGACCGAGCCGGAGCCGGGGGCGCAGCCCAGACCGGGGATGTCACTGCGGGCACCGGCCCGCCGGGTCCCGGCCGCCGGCCAGCCCACCGCGTGGCTGGAGGATTTCGACGAGTCCGAGCAGGCGCTGATCGACCAGGAGGCGCAGGCCACGCCGCTGCCCGTCCGGCTCGCCCGGCCCGATCTCGTCGGGCGGATCGCCGAGATCCAGTACCTGGCCAAGGTCGGGCCCCGCACAGGCAGGCACCGAGGGCGCCGGTCGAAGACCTTCTGCGGGCGGACATCAGAAAGCTGCTCACCGAACCCCCCGGGCAAACGGCGGACCTCGCGGCCGACCTGGCCGCGCTTGACCGCATCCACCACCTGATCAGCTCAGCGAACGCGCGAACCAACAGGAAGCGGCTTATCGATGGCTACCGGCGGGTTATCGAGGCGGTGGCCAAGGACAACGAGGGCACGCCCGGGCCCAGCGACCAGGACGCCCAGGACGCAACCTATGCGGCAAGGCTCGCCGCCCTGGCGGACGAGATCCGCGCCGCCCGCGCCCAGAGTCCCGATTACCAGCCGACCGGAGGCATCACGGTCAGGCTCGAAGACGCCAGGCAGAAGATACAAAGGGACGCGACCGACGCCGAGCGCTCGGCCAGGGCCGATTCAGCGGCCGGGCTGACGGTCGACGTTCAGGCCGCCATTGAGCAGGCGACCGAGACGGTCGTCGATGACGTGTTCGCTGACCTGGCTCAGGAGATCACGAACCTGGCCGAAGCCCGGCTGGCGGAGCAGCACGCCGAGCTTTTCGACCCTGAGAAGTCGGCGGCGGACCTCGCGAAGGTCATCGCGCGTGAGGACGCGGAGCAGACCGCGCGGCTGCTGCGGGCGGCCGCGCGGGATACCAAGGAGTGGCAGTCCCGCCGCCGGCGCGCGGTCGAGGCGGCCGAGCACGGCCTGCCGGACCGCGAACTACCGCCAGGCTTCGGCGCGCCGGTCCTTGGCGCCAACGGCCAGGCCAAAGTCGATGCCAGCGGCCGGGTCATCCGGCACTACGGGCTCGGTACGCAGAGCCGGGTCGCAGCGGTCGCGGGCATCTCGCTCGGCGATACGGCCGGGATCGCGGACCTGCTGCCCGAGGCGCTGCCCGAACAGGACCTGAACCTTGGTGACCAGGTGTTCGATGACGTGGTCAGATTCATCGGAGGTCATGGCCGGCACGAGTTCAGCCGGCGGCTGCTCGACGGCTCGCTGACGTTCAGGTACGGGCCGAGGACCGTCACCTTCACCCTTGACCTGGGCGACCTGCGCGACGCCCATCACGTTCAGGGGCTCCACACCGAGGGTGTCCCGATCGGAACCAAGCGTCACCACGGGGTGGAAGCCGACTGGCAGCTTGACATGGGGACGCGGCGCGAGGTGGCTAGCTCCCGCAGCGTGACCTTGACCGGGAACGCGCTGACTCCGTTCGGCTCGCTGCCGCATAAGGCGTGGTCCGTCACAGCGGGCGCCGCCATAACCGGCAGCAGCGGCGTCTCCTACGAGAACGGCCACGACGTCGTCTCGGCGGTCAAGCGAGCCCCGAGGTACGAGGGCCTGACGGCGTACTTCGACTTCCCTTCGGCGTCGATCCAGGTGGTGGTCACCGGCGGGGCCCGGCCGAGCGGGCGGGCCGGACGGGCGTGACGGCGCGGCTCGCCTTCCCCGAAGAGATCGCGCCGGAGAAGGACGCGAACGACCCACCCGGTGCGTTCCGCGACCCGCCCAGGCAACTGCCTGCCTCGCGCTCGCTTGGCGTTTCCCAGGCCAGCCTGCAGGCCAGGCACGCCAGCGGCGACGCGGCCGCTGAGGACGTCGAGAATGCTCTCGACACGCTGCCGCATCACTTCCTGCACATGGCCGAGTCGGCCGGTGACATGTCCGGCCTGCGGGAGCAGGTGCTGCGGACGATGTTCGGCAACCGCGCCAGGGACGAGCACGTCGTGGAGGCGGTCAGGGACGTGCTCGGCGAGCCGTGGTTCCTCAAGCGGTACGGCGACATCACCGCCTCCGGCGCCCTCTCGCCGCTGATCAGGGACTCCAAGGGCAACGAGCTCGGGTACCTGAAGGTCAAGGCCAGGCTGCGCACCGCCCTGGCCGCGAGCTCGAGTCATCTTGGCCTCAAGGAAGAGGTACAGCGGTTCGTCAGCGCCTGGGACATCAAGACTCAAAGCGGCGGGGTCGCTATCACGCTCCCGACCGCCCAGCTCGGGCACGTGCTCGGCGATCCGACGGCCGCGCTCGGCGGAGCCTCCAACCTGTCCGTCGGTGGCGAGATCACCACGTCGTTCTCCAGCAGTCGCTCGCAGGACGTGAACACCGGGTCAGGTGACATCCGGGGCACGGTGATCTGGGGCAACAGCGTGCTGTACCTGTCCGACTTCCAGATCACCGCGGAGTGGATCACGGGCCGCGGCCGGGTGGCTCACGGGGATAACCTGCGGGTGAACTGGCGCATTACTGAGTTGGAGCAGGCGCGGTTCGAGTACCTGATCGCGCGGGCGGCGGGCGAGAACCCGGCCGGCGCCGAGCCGGTCGATGATGAGCCGGACGCCACCGGTTCTGAGCGGCACCCGCCGGCCGTGATGACGGCCGGCCAGGGCATCGGGTTCTCCGGGGTCCTGCACCTGCCCGGCGCCGAGGCGGTGCAGGACCGGGTGATCGAGATGATCAAGGAGGCCGACGGGCCGCTGCCGTGGTCGCAAACCTGGACGCCGCCGGCCGAGGCCTTCTTGGAGGCGGAGCTCAGTACCCGGTTCTCCCAGCAGGGCCTGAAGACTCACGCCGGCGGGCTGTTCCAGCCGGGCGGCACCCGGATGGTGCTGTACCGGCCAGCTAACAACGGCGTCGAGATCATCACGGTGAACGTCCAGGCCACGCATGAGCAAACGGTCGCCGTCAGGGGACGGGTGAACAAGACCACGCTCGAAGTGATGCCGTCGGCGTTCGCCGGGAACGCCGGCACCGACGGCATCACCACGAGCATGGGGGGCTTCGGCGAGCTCTCCTTCATCAAGGGACTGGGTTCCGGCGATCGGCAGGAGCCGCGCGGCGTCGGCTTCCAGGTGCAAGCCGGCGTCCAGCATGGTCAGTCGGCCGAGACGACCGCGGGTGCCTCAGGGTTCACCTTGCAGGCCATGCTGTACGGACCTGACCCGGCCCGTTACTTCCGCTACGACGATGTCCACTACAAGATCACGGTAAACGTACGCCACGAGCCATATCCGACGGCCTCACTGCTGCGCCTGCTTGGCAGCGTCCTGGTGAAGGCGGCGACCGACGGGCTGGCGGCCTTCACCGCCCCGTCCAGCCACAGCCTCGAAGACGACACGCTGCGCGGCTCGGTCACGTTCATCGTCCACGAGGCGCTCACCAGGGCGGAGCCTGAGTCCGCGGCCGTCATCGGCGAGGTGGGCCACGTCGTGACGAACGTGACCCGCAAGCCGCGGAAGGCCGGCGGGATCGGACGGGCCTTGCTCAACGAGGCGCGGCTGCCGGACCTCGGCCCGCACCTGGGCCCGGACGGTCCGGACGCGTTCGATTACATCGAAGACCAGCTCATGGAGGTCCTCGGGTCCGCCGCGATCAGCGGGAGCATCAGCGGGATGCTCAAGGACCTGGGCCTGGACGACAATGCGATCGGCGACTTGCCGTGGACCATTTCCGCGCCCGAGTACCTCGGGTCGGCGCTGGTGCGCGGACGCGCGGTCAACATGAACACGATCGTGCAGGGCGGCATCGCCGGCGACCGGCACGCGGTCATCACCATCGAAGGGGTCCCGACCAACGTCCAGCAGGACGGCCCTGACGTGGTCAAGCTGTTCCAGATGCACGTGGCCGAGGGCAGCGCCATCACTGGCGACGCCGTCTCAGGTGCCAGTTCGGTCGGCGGCACCGTGTCCTTGCCTGGCCTGCTGCTCGGCCGGGTGGGTTTCCAGTGGCTGAACATGTACACCTACGGCCACACCTGGGGTCGCGCGGAAGGCCAGAGCCTGAACCTGACCCCGACCTCTGGCCGCCTGACCCAGGGAACCCGCGAGTACCTGGAGTACGCCGCGGACATGGTGTGGCGGATCACGGTGACGGCCCGCGACAAGAACATGCTGAAGAACAGCGAGCTTGACTACCGGTCCACGATCTTGAAGATCAACCGTGGCGTCAGCTTCCTGCGCCGGGTCGAGGCCGCCCCCGATCCGCGTGACGACCACCAGGTCCCCGAGGATCTCGACGTTCCCGCCGCGATCGGCCGGGCCGGCGACTCCCGGCCCGACGCCGGGAATCCGGGGGACCCGGCCGCCCGGCGCCGGGTGCGCGAGGTCCCGGTCCTGCGGGCGACGAACCGGCCAGAGGATAACCGCCTGCTTCCCATGGTGCCGCTGTTGCCGCCATCGGCGGTACACGACAAGCTGTTCCCCCGCGGCAGGGAGATGAACGGCAAGGTCAACCCGGTGCTCGATGCGGTTCATGAGCTGCTGCGCGAGCACGCGCCTGAACTGCTCGAGGCGCATTTCACGATCAGGAACGGCCACAGCTCCCGGCAGGTGCCTGCCCGGCTGCAGAACGTGCTCACGCTGGCGACGCTGTCCACGCTGATCGACGTGGCCCTGGGCCCGGCATCGTGCTTGACACCATCAGATCGAGCCCGGGCGGGAACTGGCGGTACGAGATCGTGCTGCGCGCCCGGCGCGATCCGCACAACGCGGGTCTGCGCTGGCTCGGCACCATCGACAGCATGAACACGGTCCGCTACGCGACCATGCTCGAGATCAGGAAGAAGACCTGGGCCAGGAGCCAGGGCGGCGGCGTCGACGAGGCCGAGCCGTCGGCCTCGACGAACCCCTCGGTCATGTTTACCGGTGGTGAGTCCGGCGGTCCTGGTCGGCACGTCAACATTCCCCGCGACGCTGAGGTAGGGTTCACGCCTTCGACGGACCAGACGACCGTCAAGGGCGGGTACGTGCAGGACATCCGTGCGCGCCGCAAGACCCGCTTCGAGCCGGGGAAGGCCCATTTCTACGGCTCGGAGATTGAGCTCACGGTCACCCTCACCAGCACCTGGGTGCCCTCGCGGCTAGTCAACACCGTCGGGCTGAACCTGCCGCATTATCTCGCGTCGGCCGCGCAGAACGCCGGCGACCAGCGGGCGGTGGACGCCAGGACCCAGGTCAGCCTCTCGGAGCGGATGATCATCCCGCACGGCCAGCTCACCGGCGAGATCCTGCCGCCGGCGCCGCCCGGCGAGGTCGCGGCGGTGGAAGAAGTCCAGGCCGGCATCGTGCCAGGCCGGGTGCTGCCGATCACCTCGCGGCACATCGAGGACCACGAGGTGCTTCCGCTGGGGTGGGATCACGAGAAGCTCCGGGTGTTCTTCGACGAGGCGCTGGCCAAGCTGGCCGGCAACGAGCGGCCGATCTCGGGCGATCGCAGTTTCGCGGTCGGGCGGCTGGTCGAGCACGGGACCAGGTCACGGGACGCCTTGTACTACATCTTGTCGTACGCGAGCTTCACCGGGCAGCTCGACCGGCTGCTGCGGGACGAGGGCATGACGATGCCGCTGCTGGTACGTGAGGGCGGCCCGCTGACCGACAACTACGGGCGCGTCACGGTGAAGGTGGCGTTCACCGACCCGCAGATGCTCGGCTGGTTCCTCGGCTGGGTCGAGGCGGTCAACTACGACTTCGACGAGCGGCAGGAGTACGTGAGCCGCACGTTCGGCATGGCGCTGAGCGTGGCCGGCGGCGGCGAGCTCAACACGGGGAACCTGTCCGAGACCCTCAGCCCGGTCTCGCCGGCCAGGCGCACAGTCGGCGGCCTGGCCGATGCCTCGGTCGGGCGCAGCGACACCAAGACGACCAGCGCGACCCAGCAGGTGATGACCAGGTACGACGCGATCAACCGGGCGGTGCCGAGGCTGCGGGTCTCGGCCGACGCCATCATCACGATCGAGGCGGAGGCGCAGAACCGGCGCGGCGGGCTCATAGTGCCGGTTCCCGGCCTGCGCGGCGGCCGGGTCACCGTGGCGTACCGGGTGCGGCACGCGGCCGAGCTTGGCTTGTCGCCCGAGTCGGCGATGGAGTTCGGGCTGCATCACCCCGGCGGCATCCCGGTTTCCTCTGGCACCTACTACCCCGGTCCAGGCGATACCGGCGCGGAAGTGCGCGAGGACCGGCTGCGGGCGGCCTACCTGGTGCCGTTCCTCAACCGGGCGTTCGCGGTCCAGATCGAGCTGAGCGACGGCAAGTTCCTGATCGGCCGCGACCGGGCGGACGCCGGCCAGCTCGCGGCTCACATCAACCGCCGGCTCGGCCAGCTCGGGCCGCCGCCGTCGCCCGACCTGTCCGAGGAGGAGCGCCCGCCGCCCGCGCCCAGGCGGCTGGAAAGTCCTTTTGACCCCATCATCCTGCTCGCGCCCGGGGCGGGGACGATACCGCCAGGCGCGCTGTCTCCGCCCGCGCAGGAGCTGGCCGACGCCCTGCAGCGCCCGGTAATCGCTCCCGACACGCCTTACGTCATTACCAGGGACGGCTCCGTGCTCGCCGTCGACGCCATTCCCGGCGACGCGGCGTTCGGTCAGGGCTGGCGGCGCGGCCGCTGGGTCGCGTTCTTCCCCCGCCGCAGGCCCGCGGCGGTGCGCGAGATGGCGCGCGCCGACCTGGATGCCGTCACGGCTCTCGACAACGACGTCTTCCCCGACGATCCCTGGTTCCGGCCGCATTACGCGGGCGAGCTCGCTCCGGTCAGCCGGTATTACATCGTGGCCGAAGAGGCGGGCCGGGTCATCGGGCACGCCGGCATGTTCATCGACGGCACCGAGGCCGCGGTCATCATGATTGCCGTCGCCCCGGCCAGCCAGGGCCGCGGCGTCGGCGCTGACCTGCTCCAGCGACTGCTGGCCGAGGCCACGCAGCGCAAGGCCACCCAGATGACCGTGCGGCTGCCCGAGTCTCACCAGCTCACGGACTACTTCACCGCCCGCGGCTTCGTCTTGAGCGGCTACGATCGCGACTGGTACGGCGAGGGCGTGCACGCGGATGTCTTCCGGCTCGACCTGTCTGCCGCCGAGCTCCCGGCCGCTGTCCCGGCCAGGCCGCCTTACAGCCTGCCGTACAACCTGGCCGACGCGATCGCTGAGGCGAGCCGTGACCTCGGCTGGGCTGGCGTCGAGGTCGCGGCGAATCCCGGCCGGCCCGCCCATGGCTCGGCCGCCGTCCCCGCACCCGGCGATGACGTGCGCGTTGGCGCGCGGACCTTCGCCGAGGCGATGGAGGACTGGCGGCAGGGACAGGCGGCCACGCACCAGCTGGCGGTAGCAGCCCGTGACCTGCTTTCGCTCCTCTCCCACGCCAAGCGGGATGAGCTGGCGCCCGAACTTGACGCGGCCGACCGCACGGTGCGCGCCGTGCCGGGGCCGTCGGCGTCCCCGCCCGCCACTGCGCTGGCGCAGGAAGCCGCCTGGGACGACCTGGCGAGGTTCCGCCGGGCCGCCGCCGAACTTGGGCGGGCGGCGGCCAGCGTGTTCGGCGCTGTGCTGGCGATCTGGCAGGACAAGTCCCGGCTTGACTCTGAACGCGTGCAGCGCCTGCGCGCGGCGCTGCCCCGCCGGCTCGCCGCTGATCTGGCTGGCCCCTTCCAGGCCCTCCAGCACGCAGAGCTCGCCATCTCCCGCGCACCACAGGTAGTGCCGGCCTCCGGCCTGGACATGCTGGCCGCGATGCGCCCTGTACTCGGCGGCCTCGATGCGCGGCCAGGAATCACGGCGTTCGACCGCGCCGAAGTGGAGCTGCTGAACGCCGCCCTCAGGGGATGGAGCCAGCGGGTGACCACCGCGAACGAACTCGCCGACGCGGCCGAGCACTTGATCGTGCACACGGGCGTCGACTCCGCTGTCCACGAGGGCGCGCTCCGTTTGGCCCGCGCCGGCATCCCGGCCACCGCTCCTGGCCCGGTGCGATCCAGGGCGATGGACTCGGCGTGGATCATGGACGCGATGGAGGCGCTGCACTCGCTGTCGGCTCTTGAAGACGCCACCCGGGCGATTCTCAGGGACGCTAGCTCGTTGCAAGGGCTGCAGCGGCACATGGCGCAATGGCGGGAACGCGCGGACACCGCCAGGGGGCAGCTCCCGCTGACGGGCGACCGGCGCGGCCCGCTTACCGAGGCGCTCGACCAGGCAATCAGGCGGCTGGAGAACGCTAGGCCGGACTGGTGGGCTGACGACGCCGATGACCTGGACACGGCGAAGGCCATCACCGAGTTCGGGGCCGGGATCGAGAAAGTCAATTTGCAGGACAAGCCCGGGCTGAGGAATCTCCGCGCGGCCATGTACCGCTCGCAACGTGTCCTGCGGGAGATACAGTCTGCCAGCGAGCGGAGCGCCGCGCGGGCCGGTGATGTTTCCGCGAGCATACGCACGGTACTTCCCTACGCCGGCCCGAGGCGGTACGCGCTGGAGCGGGCTCTTAACCGAGCCGAGGTGGCCGTGCCGCCGGGCGCGTCCCGGCAGGCGGTCCGGCGTGCGATCGAGCGCGCGGACCTGTGGCGCGAGGTGCTCAGTGCCGTGACAGCGGAGCTGAAGGCGCGCGCGGCTGCGGCCGTCAAGCTGGCCGAAGCGATGGAGGACCTGCTACCTGGAGCTGGCGTCGGCCCTGGCCACGATCAGATGACCATCAGGTTCTACCTCTCGCTTGAGGCTGTAAGCGACCTGAAGCTTGGCACGGGACCGGTGGACTCGGCGGAGCAAATCGAGCGGTCGGCCCGGCACCTCCGTGCCGCGGCGATCTCCGTACAGCTTCTCGAAAGCATGAACGGCAGCGTTGTCGCCGCCGCCATAACGCAGCCGCAAGGCCGCCTGTCGGACCTGATCCGGCGCCTGGCCGCTGAGGCCAGGCGGTTGCTGCCGTATGTCGCTGGCGTCGACCCGCAGCTGCACGATGATCTGCTGGCGCTGCTCAGGCGCGCTGACGCATTGCCAGGATTCCAGCCGCTCCAGCTGGTGAGCGCGGCCGACGTGCCTTCGGCCGAGAGTCGGCTCGATGACGACCAGCGGCTGCTGAGGGAACTGACCGGCGCAGTAAGGCAAGCTCTCGGCGGCAGCTGGCAGGCGCGCATGCTCCACGCGCGTGATCTGACCGGTGACCTCGGCACGCTGATTGGCGCCAGCGGGCAAAGTCAGGTTCTCAGCCCCGGCTTCGATCGCGCCGCTCGCGTGCTCACCGCTGCGCCTGACACGCTGCCGGCGCTGGCCGGTGTGAATCCGATCGCCGACGCGGAGGCGGTCCTGCGGGACTCTGGGCACCTAGCCGGGTTCGAGACGGCAGCCGAGCTGGTGCTGGCGTCGACCAGCTCAAGCGCGGAGCGGCACCTGCCTGCCATCCTGGCTCTCGGCGAGGCGGTGCAACGGCTAACATCTTCCGCCTCGGAGCTGAATCAGGCGGACGTGTCGGCGCTGGAGATCCAGCTGCGGCCCCTGCGGGCCGCGGCCGAGCTCCCGGGGCAACCGCGGCTCACCGCCGAGGATGTCGCGGCCGTCCGGCGACGGCTGGCGGACCAGGCCGGGCTCGAGGAAGCCGCCAGCACGTTGCGGGACGCGGCTTTCGCTCCCCTTGACAATCTGCGGCCGCGCGCTGACCTGGCATTGCGGCTCGCGGAGCGGATGCACCCGCTGCTCCCGTCTGTGCTTTCGGCCGGCGGTGCGGGCCTTTCGACCGGACTCGATGCCGCGGTCCGCGGTCTGCGTGCCGTCAGGCCTGATTACTGGACAAAAGGCCTGGATACCGCCGCGCAGGTGGAGGCGGCCGGGCCTGCCCTGGCCGCCGGAACGCTTGATTCGGTCGAGCGAGCTATCGAAGAACTCGAACGCGCGGTGCAGGCTGCTGCCGTCGCTGCCGCCGCGAGGCTGCGCACCGCCGCCGAAGAAATGATCGATGCGGCCGGGGATCTGCGGCGGGTGATGACGGACACGGGCCGGCCGCTGGTTTTCGTCGCGCCTGGCCTGGCCGACGCCCTGCGTGCAGTGGCCGCCCTGGCCGAGCGCGACCGCCTAGCGGCGCCGGCCGCCCCAGCGGTCCTGACGGCCGGAGAGCTAGGTGCGATCATCGCGGACCTGGCCTCCCTGGCCGACGTGGGCGCAGCTATCTGGGATGGGATCGGCGCACTTGGCCAGGCCGTGTGGCAGGAGGCGGCGGACCTCCGCGACCTGTCCCGCACCGTTTCCGAGCTCGTGCGGAACGTCGGCTCGCCGGACGTGAGCGGGAAGTTCAGCCTGCCGGACGCACCGGATCAGTCGCCGAGCATTAAGCCGCGGATCGACGCCATGCGAAAGACAGCAGGCGATGCAGCGGACCTGCGGTCGGAGCTGACCGAGGTGACGGACCAGGCCATCGCGGACCTTGGCAGCCGCGCCGCGCGCACTATCCGGCTGGGCGAGGCCGCGCGTGAGCTGCTCGAGAATGCCGCCGAGCTGGTGCCTGGCGCCCAGGGGCTGAAGGACAAGCTCACCGATGCGCTTGCGCGGGTCGGTCAGGACGCGCCCGCCATGGGCGCACCGTTGCCGGAGCTGGCCGACCGGGTGCTCGGGGCCAGCCGGGTACATGCCAGCGTCATCGCGCTTGCGGAAACTACCGAGCACGTGCTGACCATCGCCACGACGGGGCTGGCCGAGCGCGTCGAAGCCGTCAGGGGCCTGGAGAGCTTGCTGCCGAGCTTGCTGCCCTTCGCCGGCGCCGAGCTGGCCAACCTCGCTCCTGACCTCGACGCGGCCCGCGGAGCAGTCCGTGACCTGCCGGACTTGTCCGACCGTCGGCCTCGAGGCCCGGACGCCGTGGACCTGGCGGTGGATTGGGTGCGCCGGGCCGGGCATGGGTTCGCCGTCATGGCGCGCCTGATCGCGGTCGCCAGGATCGTGGCCGCCGCGGCCGCGGGGTCGCTTGACGAACTGCAAGCTGACGTGGCCGCCACTTTGGAGCTAGCGCGAGCGGCGCGGCAATTCCGGCTGGCCGGGGTGCCCGGAGGCATTGACGACGCGGTCAGGCAGCTGAGGGCGCAGCAGCCGCCATGGTGGCCGGCCACGGCGGCCAGCCTGACCACCGCCCAGGAGGCGAGCGTCGTCATCGCGGCGATGGCAGCGCGGGATGCGACCCGTCAGGCGCTGGAAGACGGCATCGCAAGTGTGCTCTCCGAGGCACTCCAGATCATCAGTCAGCGCGCCGGGGCCATTGTCAAGCGGGCCATCGCCGGGCGGGGACTGGTCGCCGTCGACGATCAGCAGTCACTGAGTGACAGGTTCGAGGAGATAAGCCGCCGGGCCCAGGACCTGGAGCGATCCGAGCCGCGGCCAGGAACGCTAGCCGATGCGGAAGCGACCGCCGCGGATCTGGAACGGCTCAGCTACCTTCAGGCCGAGGTCGAGCGCGTCATCGCCCAGGCCACGGCCGGGCTGGCGGAGCGGCTGGCCGCCGCCGGGCCCCTGGCCGGGGCGGCGATGGCCCTGCTGCCGCACGTCGGAGCCGGGCAGGAGAATCTCAGGCAGCGGGTCGCCGCCGCGCGGGATCGCTTGAACGATCTCCCGGCGCTGCCAGGCTCGCTGTCCACTAAGGCCGACCTGCTGGCTGCCGCCGAAACGCTGGCCCGGCTGGCCGACCTGGAGAACGCCGTCGGCGAGGTGCTCACGTCGGCCACCGAGCCGGTGGACCGGCAACTCCAGCAGGTCACCCAGAACAGGCGGCTGGCGCACCTCGTGCGGTCCCTGGCGCCCGCTAATGAGCCTGGGCCGATCGATGAGCTGATTGCCGCCAGCAATGCGGCTCTGGCGGGGACGTATGAGCTCGTGCCTCCGTGGTGGCAGCGACTCGGGGCGCCAGTGCGCGGGCCTGGATTGCTTGACGACGTCAGGGCGGTGCTTGACGAGGGCCTGCTGGCCACGGTTCGGCGTACTGCCCGCGAGCTCAGGACAACCTCGCAAGCGTTGCATGCGGGCGTGCTCGCCCGATGGGACGACCAGCGGGCCCGCGCTGATGTTCTGGTGGCAGAGATACGCGCCGATCTGCCGGGCACCGGCGCGCGGCGGAACCAGCTGACCGGTGCCGTCAACCGTCTTGAGGCTGCCGTCGATGACCTGCGGCCGGTGCCCGACTTCCAGCGGATAGTTGGTTTCGCGCGAGCCGACGCCACGGCGCGACGTCCTTCAGGTCCGGTCAGTCCGCTGGCCGATGCTGTCGCGGGCATGGCTGAGCTGACCGGGGCTTTCACGGAGCTCGACGAAGCATCCAGGCGCGTGCCGTGGGTCCGTGCTCGCACCCTGCTCGGCGATGACCGGGCTCAGTTCAGCTCCGCCCGGGTGACGGCGGTCTTGGCGCTGGCGGACCGCCTCAGGCTTTCGGCTCAAGCAGGATCAGACGCCGAGCACTTCACCTGGCTGGCCGAGCAGGTCGGCCTGCACCACCAGGATTCCCGGCTCAGGCCAGCGCCGGCGCTGGCGCCGCTCCGTATATTCCGGCTGCTTGACCTGGCCTTCGAAATTCTCGATCAGAGCGAGGCCAGCCTTGACGCCGTGCGCGATCTGCGCCGGCTCGCCGATCTGCTCCCGGCACCAGACGGCCTGGCCGGGGGCTTGACCAGCCAGCAAATCACGGCCAACCTGGCCACGTCGTTCGCGGATCTGCTTCCGGCTGAGCTGACCGGACCCGGAGTCGCCGACGTGCTCCAGGCCCGCGCGCTCGTGGAACTGGCCGGGCAGGCCAAAGACGCGAGGCAACTCAATCGCGGTCTGATGAGCCGCGAAAACCTGCGTCGCCGGATAGCCCGCGACGACCTGCAGGGCGTACGGGACAGCGCCGGTCACGTCGAGGAGGCGGAGAGGTACCTGAACGGCGGGCCTGACCTGACCGCTGAGCGAGTGGAGCAGCTTGCCGGACAGCTACTGAACGGTACGCACACCGACTACGCGCTGCGGTCCGTACTTGGCCTGTTCCGTGCCAGCGGGCCCGCCGAGCTGACCCGGCTGCTCAAGCAGCCTGGCTGCCAGCGCTGATCGACCTTATCCGGCCGGGTCACCGGCGGCGCGGCGAGCTAACGGGGCTCCTGTCCGAGCGCTTCGGGGCCGGCTTGTCGCCCGAGACCATCAGAACGATGCGGCGGGTGCTCACCGCGAGTCCCAGACCCTTCCGCCCGGGCTTGATCAGCCCGGCTCTCAGCAGGGTGGCCTTGCCGCCCGATCTGCTGCAGGCCGAGCGCGATGCCCTGCTCGCCCGTGCGCAGGCGGTGCTTGGCGCGGACGGGCGGGGACTCAGCGACGATCAGCAGGTCGCGGCGATGGCGCTGGCGGATCGGCTGCGGCCTGACCCGCGGCTGGTGTCCGCGCGGCCGGGCAGGCCGCGGACCGACGACGAGAGGTTCCGCTGGCTGACGGAGCAGACCGGGTCGGCTACCGTCCGGCAGGTATTCGGCTTCCTTAACCTGGCCGACGCGGTGTTCGGGACCGGCCAGGCCAACCTGGCCGCGCTGATCAGGCTCCGCCGCGTGGCGGACCTGGTCCCCGCGCGCGGTGGGCTGGCGGACGGCCATGGCCCGCAGCAGGTCATGGATGCTCTCGTGACGGGGCTTGCGGAGCTGGTCCCGCCTGGTGCGGCGGGCTCGCCGGTGAGCGAACAGGTCCGTACGCTGGCCGACCGGGCGGAGGAGGCCAGCTACGTGAGGCTGGCCAGGGAAGAGCGCGGCTGGCCCGCGTCGTTCACCCGCGCCGACCGGCACGCACCGGTCACCCTGGCCGACCTGGCCGCGCTGACCGCCGCGAACCTGAACATCAAGTTGGCCCACGACTACCTGGACGGCAAGGGAGCGCTCACCACCGCACAGAAGGCAGAGGCGATCGATGGCCTGCTCGCCGGCGCTCCGACCTTCGAAGCCCTGCGCGCCGCCATTGACCTGATGCATTCCGGTGATCCCGGCGAGCTGACCGTACTGCTCGATGGCGGCGGACCTGCCGGGCAGGTGGGGCTCAGCCTGCCGTCCGGGCACAGGCGCGCTGAGCGGCTGATCACGCGGATACCTTCCGGGCATCCCCTGCGCGCCGAGCTTAATCGGTTCGTGGCCCAGCGGATCGGCGCGGGCGTGCGGCCCGAGGGCATGCTGACCGGTGCGGTCAACCGCGGGAGGACCCCGCCCGTGCGCAGGCCGCGGCGCGAACGGCTGTTCCGCCTCGGGCTGATCAGCCCGGCTCTGGCCGGGGTGATTGTCCGCGCCGACCTGACCCGCGACCAGCTTGACGCGGCCATCGCGGCGATCGGCCAGCGACTCGATGACGCGGTCCTCCGCAGGCTAGGCCTGCCTGACGACGAGCGGAAGATCGCGCTTGCGTGGCTGCGGCGGCTGCGGGCGGCGGCAGCCAGAGAGAACGAGTTGCGCGGCCACTTCAATGGCACCCCGGCCCTGCGCCTGCTCCCCCAGCAGCTGAGCACGCTCATCCGCGACGCGCTGAGCGGCGTATCTCGTGCGCAGGGAGTGGCGGCACTTGAGGCGCTGACCAGCGAGGAGCTAACCGCCGTAGTCGCACTTGGCGGTGGCCTGCGCGGCCTGCTTGAAGAGCGAATCCCCGCCACTGACGACGCGCTGCGCCAGCGCGCCTACCGGTTCCTCGGCAACCGCTTCGATGCGGACGGCCATGTGATCCCGCACGTCAGGCCCCCGCTCTTTGCCCAATCGCGGCCCGCGAGCGGGCAGGCGGCGGCCGAGCGCGGTTTCCTCACCAGGGAGCAGCTCAGCGAGGTCATTCCGGCCGTCGGGCCGCTCTCCGATGACGCGGTGATCAGAAGGCTCGGCCTCGACCCGTCCGAACGACAGCGAGCGATGCGGTGGCTGGCACTGCTGTCCTCGGCGTTCGACCGGCAGGAACAGCTCGAGAGTTATCTAGGTGGCAACCCTGCGACCCAGCTTGACCTCGCCCAGCGACAAGCACTGGCGCGGGACGCGCTCCGCGGCCTAGCCCCGTGGCAGGCGCTCGACCTCCTGAACGCGGTGGACGACGCGGACCTTGGCCAGCTAACGCAAGGCACGGGGTTGCTCGAGCTGGCGCGGGAGCAGATTCCCGAACCTCATCCGCTGCGGCCGGAATTGGACGAGCTGCTGGCCCGCCGGCTTGACCCGCAGGACGACACCGTGCGGCGCGTCCATCCGGCCCAGCCGTTCACCCTGGACATGATCAGCCCGGCCCTTCATGACCTTGCCGTCAGTGATCGTCCGGCCGGCAGGGAGATGATCAGGATCGGGCGCGAGATCCTGGGGTATCCCGATGTCCTTGTCGACCTTCCCAGCCTGCCGCCGGTGCCGCTGGCGCAGGCCAGGTGGTGGGCGCGGCACGTGGCCGAGCCAGCCAGGCTCGTGCTGCAGGCGGAGGACTACCTGGCCGGTGATCCAGATGCGGCCCCCGACTTGCAGGAGTTGATCACGGGGCTGCTCGCGGCCGAACCGGCTCGGTTCGCGGCGGCGCGACTGATCGGCGGACTGGCTGATCATCAGCTTGCCGACCTTGACCGCGACGGCACGCTGCAAACCGCGATGCGCCGTGCGATCGGAGCGATCCCGCAGGCCGACGACAGGGTGCGGATCGCTCTGGAAAAGATTCTCTCGGCCCGGTTCGATGATGGCCAGGTCAGGGCTTACTATCCGGACCCTTACGAGTTCCGGCCTGACATGATCGTGCCTGGACTTGGCCGCCGCGCGGACGAGGCGCTGACACCAGAAGAGCTCAGGACCGTGGCCCGCGTGTTCATGGGGCAAGAGGAAGACGACATCGTCAGCGACGTCGACCGCGACAAGAAGCGTGCTCCGGTACAGCGCGCGCGGGCGCGCTGGTGGGTCCGCGCGGTCAGGGACGCGATGCGGGACTGGGTCCTCAGCCACCTGGCCGGTAACCCGGCCTTCGAGTTGCCGTCCGAGGACCAGGCGCTGCTGTTCTATGAACTAGTGCACCTGCCGGAGCCCGCTGGCACCGTCGCGGTACGCGCCCTGCTCTCCAGCATCGACAACGATGAGCTGACCAGGCTGGCTGAACTCCTCGGGCGACCCCTCGCGGACTTCCGCGGCTTGGTCCCTCGCCGGTTCGACAACGACGGCAACCTGCGAGGAAGACACTCGGCGCTCAAATTCAGGCCGGCGATGATCGCCGAGGAGCTAGAAGACCTCGCGCTCACTGACTCACCGGATGACGACCAGCTGTACTGGATAGCCACGAGGTTCGAATGGCAGCCGACTATCCGGCTGCTGAATAGCTTGCCTCGCCGGGAACGGGAAATGGCCCTCTGGTGGCTGGCTGATATCCGCGTCCGGCTAGGTGACCTGATCCATGAGAGCGGCGGCCGTCAGTCAGCAGATGAGGGCGTTCAAGAGCTCCTCTTCGGACAACTCGCGATTGACGGGGTGCTGAACCGGTTCTACAGCCGCGTGGCGCGGGAGCTGGACAGCGCCGAGCACCTCATCAGCCTTGCTGTGGTTCCGCCTCTCGCCCAAGCGCAGCGGCTGCGGGAAGCCCTGCTCCCGCCCGCCCCGACCGAAGGTTCTGATGACGAGCCGCATCTGTTCGTGGAGGTCCTGTCAGGCGAGACCGAATCCTTCAGGACCAAGCTGGCCGGGCGTATTCGCGCTGTCATCGAAGCGAAGCACCAAATGGTCGCGGCTGGCCAGAGCGAAGAGCAACGCGCCAAACCTGGTGCGCTCTATGACGCGGAACATATCGTCCGGATAGGCGAGCTGGCCAGGCAGTTGATCAACGAGGTATTCGGCCGCCTGGCAACCGGGGACACGCCGATGACCTGGTCTGATCCAGATGGCTCTGGCAACGTTCTTGACCTCTTCGATTACACCAGCCATGAGCTCGCCGCCTTGGATCAGCAGCAGCTCACCGATCTTGGCCGGAAACAGATCTATACCTTCATCATGCAGTCCGCAGATATTACGCGCCTTCTAGACAGCCACAATGTCCATCCGCACCATGAGCGCGGACTGCTGGCGACAAACGAGGCGGCTCGTCTCCTTGACGACATAATCTACGACGTCCTCAAGGATCCGGTTGTCCTCCGGAGTGCCCTGGAAATCTGGCGCGGCTGGGGGGGCATGTACAACCGGGATCGCATCTTCATTCAGCGTTTCAGGGCAGCGACTCCAGAGGGAAGACGGCGGCAGCTGCGGGATCTATTGCAGACATTTATTCATGAAATCATGCATATGCGGGAGGATGTACACGAACACCCACATGCTGATATGAGCTGGCTGGAAGAATTTACCATTGTCGAGGGTTTCACGTCGGTGCTGACGGAGATCGTGTGGGAACATGCCAGGGAAAAGCTCAGGAATCCGGACAACCGCGAACGAATACTGCGGATAGTCGATGGCGCAGATTACGACCCTGAGGCCAACACGCAATGGCCGGAGCCGGCGTTTAAGCAGCGTTATGCCTCCTATGCCGAGGCAATGCGCCTGATCCGGCAGGTGGGCATCCGCAACTTCTATGCGGCAGTGCTGGCCGGCGCTGGCGAGATGATCACCGGCCCTGGGCCTGGCTCTCGCCGCAGCCTGCTGGCACCTGGCGGGACGGGCAGCGCACCGGTGCTGACCCGCCGGATGTCGGTGCGCTCGACGGTGAGCGGCACCTCCACGCCTGTGTCGCTTCGGTCACCTCTGTCGCCCGACGGCCTCGGAGCATCGAGCCCAAGCTCACCGCTTCTTACCCCCGGGACGCAGTTCTCGCCGCTGACGCTCGGGCGAAGGCCTTACCCGCCGAAAATGCCGCCGATGCCTGCGGCGAAGACCTCAGCGACGAAGCCGCCGCCAGTCACTAAGCGGCCGGGAACGCCGATCGCGGACGAACTCGGAAGCCTGTACACCCCGCTCAGACGCAAGCCCGAGGCCGAGGACGAGCCCGAGCCGCGGGCCGTGCCGCCGGTGACTATCGCGCCCGTGCCGTCGACGGTGCGGCCGCCGGTGCTCGGCCTTGACCGGAGCCTGGACATTCTTGAACAGGGACGGCTGCGGCGCGAAGAGGATCGCCGCGGCCTAGCGCGGAGACTGCGGGCTGAATACCACTCCAGGGTGGCGAATTTGAATGTCGCCGCGATACCGATGCGGGACGGGTGGCTGGTCGGCGACTGCCTCTATGAGGCGGTCATCGAGCTGTTCCGTGACCGGTTGGGGGATCAACTTGGCGTGCCGCCGACCGCCGATCTGCTGCGGATAGATTTCGCCCGGCGGCTGAGCGAGGACTTCGACCGGGCCGACAGGGACGATCCCGACGACCCCGCCAGGTACGCACCCTTCTTCCGCCGCACCATTGCCGGAGGAGGCGTGACGCGAGCATCAGCGCTCGAAGAACGACAGCGACTGCTTCAGTTCATCAGTACGCCGGGCGAGTGGGAAGGCGACGATGGCGACAACACGTCATCGGCGTTCGCGCACGCGTACGGGCTGCCGATGGTCCTGCTTGGCCGGGACCGTGCCTACGACATCGGGCCGGCCGGACCGCGAGAAGGCTACATCTTCTACGGCGCGGAGCATTACACGGCCGGGAGGCCCCCGCGTGGCGCCCAGGTCCTGCCGGAGGCTGAGCTTTACCACGCGCCTGACCAGACGCCCGAGTGGCGGTCGTGGACAGAACCGCGGCCGGAAGGCTCGCCGGAGCTGACGGCGATCGAGCGGAACCTCGAAATCTACCGGGCCGGGTTCGAGGCGCTGCGCGAGCAGTTCGCGGCACTGACCGAAGCTTCGCCAACGGCGATGACCTCAAGGCACGCGGGTCAGGGATTCCAGCTCACCGCCGCATTCGGGAACCTGCTCTTCGGTGCCCCGCGGTCGCTCCAGTCGCAAGACCGGGCGGGCGCTATCTACGCGCAGTTCCGGCAAGCGGTCGCGGCCTTGCGCCGCGAAGGGCACGTCCCGCAGCCGCATCGCGACCAGCGCACCCCACTCACCCTGGCCCAGCCGCCGCCGGTCGGCCCCGAGGCTCCGGCGGATGGCCTAGAGCGCTTCAGGGAGCACGCGGAGCTCTATCTCGACGAGCGCGGCGCGGATGTTCCTGCGGACCTGACACGGGACGAGGCTGTCGAAGGGCTGACGGCGGTGCTGGCCGAGGCCGCAGGCGAGCGCGGCGAGATCCAGTGGCGGGGGTTGCGGAACACGCAGGTCGAGAGGGGGTTGCGGTTGCTTCCGCCGACTACGGCGGACACCGCTCACACCTGGGAGCTCCCCGGTGTGGACGCCAGCCGGCTCCGGGTCTCCGCGCGGTTCACGGTGACCGGCGCGGTGACCGGCCGGGCCGGGCCCGCCGAGATCCCGGCACTCACGCTGTTCGTGGTCCGGCAGCCGGAGGCCAGGGACCTGTCCAGCCTCACCGGCCTGGCCCCTGGAACCCTGATGTTCCCGCCGGGCACGCCGTTCGAAGTGGTCGATGACGTGACCATTGACGGACTGCGGACCGTTGAGCTGCGCCACCCCGGCACACCTGACGCTGAGGATGTCCCGTCCAGGGCGGTGCCTCGGCCGAGCCGGACTGTGCGGTGGAACGGTGAGCCCGAGACCAGCATCGCCGTGCCTCCGGCCCTCACTCTGTCGGAGCCTGGCACTCAGTCTGAGCCTGGCACTCCATCGGAGCCCGGCGCGCCCGTCGACCCAGCCGCAGAGATGACGTGGCGGCTGGCCAACCCCTGGTGGTCCGAGCGGTCGAGACAGAGAACCCGTGACCGACAGGCCTACAGCCTGACCGCACCCCAGCGTCAGCGCCTCAACGAGCGTTCGCTTCAGGTCCTGTGGGTGCCAGCCGACGGAGACCGCACCTTTACGGCGACCGCGTATACGGTGCCGCAAGGGGAGATCCGCCAGGGGATACTCGATGCCGCGCGGCGTCAGGGTATCGTTCCGCCGGACGACGAGACCGACGGCGTCGGCTGGCTCCTTCGCCAGGCGGCAGACGAGGCACGCGACCGGCTCACACCGGTCGGCATCCGCCAGCTCGCCAGTGAAGTCGCCAAGAGCTGGCGAGTAAGTAGGCCATCCCCGGATGCCGACGGCATCGACTGGCTGATCAGCGTGTCGGTGGAACGGGCGCGGACCGCGCTTGGACACGTGGGGCCCGACAATCCGGTGAGCGGACAGCAGTTGCGCTTCTTCCTCGCGTACCTTCTTGAGCGCAACGACGACTGGCGTTCCGATTTCTTCTCCCAAGCCGACGCGCATACCAGTCTGGGCATGGCTGCGGCTGTGCGCCAGCTCACGAACGACGACTTGCCTTACGGCACTCTTTTCTCGCAGCTTATTGCTGACTTCCTTGACGTTCCGCTTGACGTTCTGCACAAGAACGGCGAGCTGGAGCCGCTGGCGGGTGGCGCAGGCGAGGAAACAGCGCAGCCGTACATAATCGTGCTGATCAACGAGCACTACCTCGCGACCGTGCGCCGGCCTGACTCGCCAGGCGAGGCTCCCGAGCCTGCCGGACCGGAGCCCGGCACCACCGGTCCGAGCTCGGCAGTGATTACCGGGGGCGCGGCCCTCGCGGCGGAGCCCGTCACCGAACTGCGAGCCAGCAGCGTCAGCGTGCTGCCGCAGTTTCCTGGCCAGGATGAAGACGACGCGGAGGCCCGGCTAGCCGCCTATGCGGACGACGAAGAATCCTCGGAGGAGGGGAGCGGCGCCACGGAGTCCCCTGAGGTGTTCGACACGGCGTGGGAGGAGGCCAACCCGTGGTGGGGTTCTGGGGAGCGAACCAGGGAAATGTACCGGCCGCCGGCGTCGGTACGGGATCGGCTGGTCGCTGACGGGCTGCAGGTGCACTGGGTGCAGGCCGGCGGAGACTGCACCTTCGAGGCCATGGTCGTCACCGCCGGGCAGGACCAGGTCAAGGAGCTGATCAGCGCGGCGGCGGCGGACGCGGGAATCGTCGTGCCGCAGGACGCGGCCGATCCTGTGGCGTGGGTCGTCGGCGAGGCCATGGCCGCCGCGGCCGAGCACGCCAGGCAGACCAGGGACCAGGTCACCCAGTCGTGGCAGGAGGGTTCCGAGCGCCTGACCGTCGCGTTGGAGCATATGGACGCCGCCTATAAGATCCTGCGGCCGATAAAGCCGGGCGATCCGGTAAACGAGCAGCACCTGCGGCTGGTGGTGGCCTTCCTGCTGGAGAGCCGGTTCGCCCGGAGAGGCGAGCCCGGCGGGGACTGGGCGCCGGACGACACCTTCCGGTGGTCGGAGGATGACGCGCCGAGCACGGCGGACACGGGGCTCGCGCTGACCCGGGCCGGGATGGTCGCGGCAGTGCGGTTCTTGACCGCCTACGGCGCGCCGTACGGCCACTGGTTCCCCCCGCTGATCGCGCACATGCTCGGCGCCCCGTTGCAGGTGCTGCTCGGTCAGGCCAACTCGGCGACCGGCGCTATCTCCGCCGCCACCGACAACTACACCCGCGGCGGCGGCAGGGCGCAGCACACCATCGTGCTGGTCAACGAGCACTACCTGGCGACCAGCACGCGAGCCGTCGCCCCGCCGGACACAGGTTCGCCGGTTGTGCCGCGCCCGACCGCCGAGCAGGTCCGTTATCTCAGCGAAAACCGGCTTGAAGTCGTGTGGGTCGACGCCGATGGCGATTCAAACTTCGCCTCGGTCACGCGGACGGTGCCGCCGGAAGAGATCCGCGACCGGATCGGTGAGGCCGCGCGGCGCTGGGGCGTCGAGGTGCCGCCGGCCGGGCCAGGTGACGGAGTGACCGGACAGCAGTTGCGCACGTTCCTCGCCCTGCTCGTGGAACGCGGCTTCGATGCCTGGCCAGGCGCCACGAGTTTCGTCGCCGACGGCGAGTCCGTACTGACCCGGCCGGGGCTGGTCGAGGCTCTGCGTCTGCTGGGAAGCCATGACGAGCCCTACGCCAGTTTCTTCTCTGAAGTGATCGCTTACTTCCTTGACCTGCCGCTTCAGGTACTCCAGCCGGACGGCAGCCCGCTGCTCCTGCCGATGCAGGAGGCGGACCAGGTCACGGCGCCCCACACCATCGTGCTGAGCCGTGACCACTACCTCGCGACCGTCCGCCGGCCTGACTCACCAGGCCAGGAAACCGAGGATCCCGCAACCTCGCACGAGGAGCCGCCGCCTGAGCCCGAGGACGACACCAGCGATGCGCGCCAGGACCCTGGGCGGCGGCGGAGCCGTGACGTCCAGTACCACGGGTTCGGTGAGGAGAACTCCCAGCCGCCGCGGCAGGACGTGCGGTCGAGTTATGACGACCTCAGCGATGGCGACCTCAGCGACGACGACCAAGGGATCGGAGCTGCGATCGATTCGGTTCAGATGCCTCTTGCCAGTGGTTACGTTTCGGCAAGGGACCTCACCGAGGTTATGTGGGAATGGCTGCCAAGCCGCGTGCCCGCAACAGGCGTGTTCGATCTGGTGCTTGAGCCACGCGACGACGGCCTGTACGACCCCCAGAGCGGGACCCAGGACGTGCTCCTGGACACTAACGAGCTGAACGACCGGCTGACGGCCTGGGGCGTGCCGGCGAATGATGTCATACGCCTGGTCGTGCCGGACGGTGCCAGGTTCGGTGCGCTGATGGCCGACTTGGCCTCCCGCTTTCAGCGTCCCGTGCTGGTGACGCCGGGTGGCGCCGGCCTCACCCTGGTCACGGTCTTCGGTACGCGCGTTCCGCGCCGTGATATCTCGCCGGCCGACGTATCCGGGGCGCAGGCTCCCTGGCAGGTTCTCTGGCCAAGGGAAAGCTGGGAGGACAGAGTCGGCCGCTTGATAGTCGAGCGTGAGAACTGGTTCGGCGCGTTCATGCTCGGGTTGCACGTCAGTCACACCGGGCTGAGGGTGCTCTACAACCGCGAAGGTCAGACCCTGGCTCTTGAGCAGCCCGCGCCTGACCATCTGCGGGCTCTGGGCTGGACCGAGGGCCACGGCATTGTCGTGGTGACCGAGCGCTGGCCGGGTGTCGACGTTGATTCGTGGCTTGAGGACCTAAGTGAAGCGCTGGGCGCTGACGTCTTTTACCGTTTCGACCACGCGCTGGCGGGTGCGGCTATAGGTACGACGATGCCCCGGCCTGACCTTCTCGCGCACGAGCCAGGGCTGTTCGACCTCTGGCTGCAGTACAGCGACCAGGGCGAGCCTGGGTTCAATATCAGTCCGGGTCGGTTCGCGCCTCTTCGGCCACGGGATATGTGGGCTCTGTGGAATCTGCCGGACGCGGAGATCAGGCTGGTGCTGCCCGCCGGTGACCGGCTGCGTCGGGTGGCCGACGAACTTGCGATTGTAGTCGGCAGGCCGATTTGGATATCGTCGCCCGGCGCCGAGGTCATCGTCGTTGACGGCCGGGCGGTCGCGCTCGACGGGCAGACGCGCCGGCCGGCCTCCTGGGTGCAGCTGATGCCGGGTCCGGTTCTGACCGAGGCGCCGCCCTGGCACGACGTCAGTTCTGGTCTTTTCGAGACGCGCTCGGGACCGGCCGTCCTTGAGTTCAGGCGCAGGCACTCCGGTCAGGTACACGGGATCGTGGTGGGGGATCAGCAGTCCTACAACGAGCACCGTATGGCGGATCCGTTGCGACCGGCGGAGCCGGCGCAGTGGTACGTCGCGTGGATCGCTGTCGATCCGCATAGGCCGGTGTTTTCGCAGTTCAGCTTCGATGGGCAGGTGTGGCTCCGTCCCTTGCGTGAGCTGCCCCGGCTGTTGCGAGACCACGGCTGGAGTGCGGGCCAGGACATCGTGATCGCCACTAATTTCGCAGCCGCGGAAGGCGACGCCCGCGATCAGTACTGGGAGGAAGTCACCGCTGAGCTGGCCCAGATTGCCCGCAACGAGGGCGTAAGCGTCTACTTCCCCAGCCGTGGATCGACTGCGGAGCTCAGGTACGGGGGCGACTTGGTCGTCGGCGGATTGACAGATCCGCACTGGGACTCCCGTCACCCTTCTGATCGTCAGGCCCGGTTGCTCACGGACCTGGCTGGCCGGCCGCGGCGGTGGTCGCAGGACGCGGTCGTATCCGTGACCATGTCAGGAAGGGCGGCGACCGCAGAGGGCGAACTTCGGGCCGGGGTGGCATCTCCCACGGCCGAGATGATGCGCGCCCGCGCGGACGCGTACAACCGCCTGCGAACCGTGCCCGCGGCTTTCGTCGTCGATGTCCCCTTGACCGAGAACGGGCGGATCGGTCTGGTCTATCCGGATCATCAGGGGACCGAAGCCGGCTGGTGGATGGGACAGGCCAGCCCCGCTGACATCGAGGCGCTGATCAGAGGCGGGGGTTACCGCCCGGAGGCGCAGGTCATTCAGTTTCTCGCCGCGCCGTCGACCGAACAGTACGTGACCTTCGCGCGGCACGCGCAGCGGATCGCTGACCGGTTCGACCGGGATGTGTACATCGTCGGCGAGGGCGGCGCGATCGTGGAATACCAGGACGACCTTGGAGCATTCGCCGCCGTGCGCGGCGGCCCCGGCGAGGAAACGCGGGCCGTTGCCTGGCGGTTGCTTCGCCCGTCGTCGGCGCGCGCGCATGGGGAGGTGCCCGCATATTTTCATACGGACCAAGACGGGGTTCTCGTCGAACGTCGCAACGCGAGCCGTCTTGAGACTTTCGGGAACCTGGTCACCTTCGAGCCCGAGTACGCAGTCAGATCGGATTTGGACCGGTATCTGGCCTACGCGCAACAGGGCCGCGGCGAGCTGGCATTGGTCGTGGTGCCGACGCTGGGGGACGGCGCTGTCGGTTCTGGCTCAGCCAGGCTGCGTGCGAGGCGGGCAGCGCAGGCAGTAGCGAACCTGCGCTTCAACGACCGGCCGGTGCGGCTGCTTTTCCGGTCGCTTGACGGTATCCCCCCGGCCCTGCGACTCGAAGACTGGGCGCTGGACTTCGCCCGTGAGCTGCGGGCAGTCGTTTACATGGCGGAGGATGCCTGGTTCAGGGACCTTTCCCGCGACTTCGCCGCCGACCGCTGGCGAATGGTTATCCCGGAAACCCCCGATCGCCGTGCTGAGTGGATGCCGCGATACGTCAGGAATCCCGTCACCGGGCTGCTGGTGCGCGAGGACCTGGAAGCCAACCCGCTGCCCGCGCCGCTGGACGGGACTGACCAGGCGCTTGGTCAGCGGGCTCGCGATCTGGTCGTCCAGCGGGACGGCCAGGTTCTGCTGCTGGCCGGTGACGGCATGTCGCCGGTCGGCAGCCTGCCGGGTGAGGTCCCCGACGGCTGGTTCGTCGTCGTCGCGCACTCCCGCGATGGCCGGACGGTGATGGGCTTGCTGCAGTCCGACGGCGCGACTCTGGGTGAGCCGGTTCCTGTCCCGCCTGCCTGGATGGCCGAGATTATCCGCGCGGCCGCCGGCGGCCGTCGGGTGGATGGCGTGTCCTTCCTGGTGCCTGGCCTGGGACGGCATTCGCGGCGGATGTCGGCACCCGAGCACTACGCACAGCAGGTCGCCGACCTGCTCCAGGCGCGGGTCCTGGCCGTAAGGTCCGATAACCCCACCGGCGAGCTTTTGGAGGCGCGGGCCGTCTTCGACCCGATGCAGCTCGTACTTGATATCGATGATGAGTCTGGACGCCCGCGGCTGATCTCACTGCCCCCGCACCTGCGGGGGGCGCTGTCCGTGCCTGCGGATCCGCCTCGCTCGACCACCATAGAAGTCTTTTTGCAGGCATTCGAGGACGGTTCGCTCGGCCTGTATTACCAGGGTACGCAGGAAGCGCACCCGGTCTCACCGTGGTTCATCGGGCAGACGCTGGCCCCGGCACTGGCGGGGCGGCCGTTTGTCATCAGGCCAGTCCGCGCACCGGGGACTCCGGTCAGCCGGATCCGGCTGTTCGCCACCACGGTAGAGGTCTACGCGCTGATTGCGGAGCAGTCCGGGCGGTACAGGGCGGCCCGGCAGTTCCGTGCCCAAGCCTTGGTCCGGCGGCTCCGGCTGCCGCTGACCGACGGCGCGGCCAGCGAAGCACTTGCGGTCATTGAAATAGCTGGAGACGCGGTCGCCAGCGTTTACGCGCCGCTCCTTGATGATGCGCCGCTCCCGGACGGGTGGGTGGCCGATGTCCAGTTCCCAGGCGGGCTGTGGATCAGGCCGAACTGGCCCGCGTCGCACGTGGCGGCCCAGCGGACCGCGCTGACTGAGCTGCCGCAGGCCCCGGTGAGGGGCCTGATCGTCGTGGGCTTGCCCGGCCGGGCAGTTCCGCCGCCGGTATGGCAGGCAGTGAGGCGGGCACTGGAACAGGTGCCACAGCATGAGCGGGCGGCGCTGCGGCTGCGGGCGATCGACACGGAGGCGTCAGCGCGCCATCTCGACGACCTAGTGGCCGTGGATGAGGACATCATCGCCGAAGCCCCGCCGTATACCGGGGATGAAGCCCCGCCGTATAACGGGGACGGAGACGTCGCGCCGGCGACTGAGGGGCTCGGAGAGCAGTGGGCGGGGTATGCCGCGCAGTGGAACGAGGTGCTTGACCGCCTGGCCGGAAATACACCTGCGCCGAACCCGGACGGCCAGCCTGAGGGCTTTCCTCGTGATCGCGCCGAGGCGTTCGCTCTCTACCGTGCTGCGCGAGCAGAGCAGGCTGAGTCGGCGGACCGGCTGGCGGAGCTTGAGGCACACGCCAGCGGCACGCCTTCGCCTGGCCTGCGGGTACTTCAGGAACGCGAGCGGTCGGCGGCCTTGCGGCTGAGCCAGGCCGTGCGGTGGCTGACGGACTGGGGGATCAGCGATCCTGAGGCGGCCGCCCGCGCGGCCGAGGAGTTCTCGCAGGCACGGGCGTCCGGCCTCGCCGGCGGCGCGCCGAGTCGGCGACTGCCTGACGGCGGCGGGAGCGCCACGGCGGCGATCCGTCTCGACGGCGGGTTCGTATCGGTCAGCGATACCGTCCGGGACGAGCTGGACCCCTGGCTGCGAAACCGGCTGCGGGTGCCCGAGCGGTCCGACGCCAGCTTCGTGTCCCTGGCGCTGTCAGGCAGCATCCTGACGGTCGACGGCGTTCCGTTGCGGGCTGGGGTCGCGTCGCCAACTTCTGAGATGATCCGCGAGCGCGGGTGGGTCTATGACGACGACGAGCCGGACAATGACGGTCTGGCGGTTTTCGTCGTCGACGTCCCGCTGGCCGCTCGCGGGCACATCGGGCTGGTGTTCCCCGGTGATCGCGGCGGCGAGCCGGGCTGGCGGACGGCGGCCGCGGTTGCGGAGGAGACCCCGTCGGGGTGGTATGTGCGGCCGGGGGGTGCGGGGGGGCACAGGGACGAGGCGCTGGACCGGGGTGCGGCGCGGTCGTTGCGGCCGGTTGAGGGCGCGGTCGTGGTCCATGTGCACGTCGCCCCGCGGTCCGGGCTGCTGGCGGTAGGGGGTGAGCTGCTGACGGCGGCGGAGTTCCACCACCGGGTGCTGGCAGGGCGGGGGCTGGTGCCTGGGCAGGTGCTCGTGATGGTGGCGTGCGGGCTGGGTGCGGCCCGGCCCGGCCAGGCGGAGGCGGTCGCGGCGGAGCTGGCCAGGCTGGGGGACCGGCCGGTGGTGGCGGCGTCGGCGGATGTGTTCACCACGGCTGACGGCCAGGTGGTGACGGCCCGCTCGGGGTTCAGCGACGACGGCCGACCGGTCGTGGATACCGCCAGCCCGGGGAACTGGGTGCTGTTTGAGCCGGGCGGGGCGGGGCCGAGGGTGCTCGCGAGCCTGGCGCTGGCGCAGGCGCTGCCCGAGAGCACACAGGTGCCGGTGGTGCGGGGCGGCCAAGCCAGCTCGCGAGAGCAGGAGATCGTACGGTGGAGTAGTCCTGACAACAGCGAGCCTGGCCCTGGCAGGGCAGTTGCCCGGCCCGTGCCAACGGCGTGGCGGACGGACAGCGGAATATCGTTCGTTGAACCACAGCGCAGTCTCTTGCGACTCGTCCAGTCTCGCCGTGATCTGCTCTATCTCGAGGTTGAGGTGAACCCCGATGGCGGCAGGTTCCTGGCTGTCAGCCGCGACCGTCAACAGCTGGTCTATCGTCCGGCAGCGCTCGCCAGGCTGGTGGGTGCCCGGCTACGGCGCTCGGATGCTGATGTGCGGCTGGTGGCACATCATCATCCTGCGGTGGGTGACCGCGCGGCGTATGAGGCTGCGTTTGGCCGGGCGGTGGGGGAGCTGGCGAGGGAGCTTGGCATGGTGGTCCATGCCTCACGCAGCGATACCAGGCTGACCTTGCGGCCTGAGGCCGGCAACGGCCCGCCATTGTGGGCAGAGCCGATTGATCCGGAAACCCCTCGCACCGATCCGTTGATCCGGACATACCTGCCAGAGGCGGGAGGCGCACAGGCCGGGCAGCGGCTGCGGGACAACGGGTCAGGCGGGCTGGTCCCGGCGGGCCGCCCGGTCAGTAACCCCGCGGCCGGCCGGGTGCTGGCTTCGGTCACCCTCGGGCGGGTCGTGGCGATGCAGGGGCTCTACCCGGCCTTGGAGGTGGAGGGGGTTCTGGACATCGACTTTGAGGTGCTGCCGGACGGCGCGCTGGCCTCGGTGTACGAGGACGGGACCATCTCGTTCCTCACCTCACAGGAGTTCCGCCTCTGGCGGCAGGGGCAGCCAGACCGCGGTTTCTCTGGTCAGGTCCTGCGCCTGCTGGCAGCCCCGCCCCAAAGCCAGGACGAACGCCGCAGGTTCATCGACCAGGTGAGCGAACTCGCCGAGTCGGCGGAGGTCGACATCTACTATCCCGGCGGGCCGCTGCGAGAGGACAACGGCGAGCTGGTGGCCGCCGGCGGCTGGAAACCGGCCTTCGGCGCGGGTTACGGGCCCTGGCACGGGTGGTTCACCAGCGAGGAGGACCGGCTCGTGCTCGCGCGCGACCCGGTGGAGATCCGCCTTGACGGCGGTTACGCCTCGGTCAGCTACGCCAGCTACCTCCGGCTGGCCTCCTGGCTGCGGTTCCGCCGGGCCGACCAGGGCGTGTTCGACCTGGCGCTGGAAAGCGACGTCGACGGCCTGCATGCCGCCCAGGCCCGCGGCCCTGGCGCGCTCGTTGATGGCCGGCAGATCGGAGAGTGGCTGTCCGAGCACTGGGGGCTGGCCAGCAGCGACGTCATCCGCCTGACGGCGGGTCGTGGGCCCTGGCCAGGGAGCAGATGGCCGAGCTGGCCAGCTCCCGTGGGCGTCATGTCCTGATGCACGGCAGCGGCGACCTGTGGGACATCATCTGGCCGCAGGGGAGCTGGGAGAACGAGCACGGCCGCGTAATTGTCGCCGACGCCGTCGCGCTGCCCGGCCAGTTCGCGGTGGGACTGCACGTCGTTCCCCGCACCAGGCTGATAACGCTGTATGACGGCGACAACCTCGGCTACGCGGGCAGCGCTGCGGTCCTGGCGCGGCGGCTCGAGGCCATGGGATGGAGCCGCGGCCAGACCATCGTCGCCGTGACCCAGCGCTCGCCAGGAGATCAGCTCACCCAGCTGCTTGAGGAGCTGAGCGAGACCCTGGACGCGGACATCTGGTACCCGTCACCGGGTCACGATGGCGAGCTGATGACCACCGGCCAGGAGGGCGGGGACTGGGCGGATGCCGCGGAGATAGTTGTTCCTGGCGGCTACGTGTCGGTCAGCTACGGCGTTCACACCTGGCTGCGCCGATGGCTGCGGAGCCGGGTGAGCATCAGCGGCGTGTTCGACCTAATGCTGGACACCCGGCCGTACGGCTTGCACGGCGCCTGGACCCACACGCAGAACCCATACACAGCGCACTACATCAGGCAGCGGCTACGCGGCTGGGGCTGGACACCCCACTCGCACATCCGCCTGCTGGTAGATGAGGGAGCCCGCTTCACGGCGGAGATGGCGAGCCTCGCCACCGCCCTCGGCAATGACGTTCTGGTGACGCCGATGGGGGCCAGGCTGGAGGTGACCGACGTCGTCGGCGGCGACGGCAGTCCTGGCCGTGACATCATCGCGGTCGACCAGGGGACCGGCCAGCCCGTCGCCTGGCAGGTCATCCATCCGGAACCGAGCATCCACCCGGAAGAGCTGCCGTCGGTGCTCGAGGCCCGGCCAGACGGGACGATCAGGTTCCGCACCGAGCCGGTCATCACCCCAGGCGGCGCGATCTACTTCCCCGGCGCGGGGGATTACCTGACACTGGGCAGCATCGCGCTTGGCGTTCCGCGTCATCCAGCGCTGGTGACGATTCTGGTCAACGTGGGACCCGGGGGGTTCGAAACGCTCAGGGCCGACGGCACCCCGCAGGTCCTTGACGCCCGCGAGTTCGGCGCCCGGCTCCGGCCATTCCTGCCCGACCCGAACGCCGACATCAGGGTCATCTGGCGTCCCTATCAGCGGGACGACGTCCCGCCGGAGGAGGCTTCCCTGATGCGGCGCCTGGCGGAGGAGCTTGAGCGCGTGCTGTGGTGGCCGGGGGAAGGAGACATCGAGTTCGGTGATGACCTGGTGATCATCGACCCGGACGACAAAACGTCAGTTGGCTGGCGGCAATTCGTGCCGATCCGTGCGGATGGCTCCCCTGCCCCGGCGAACAACGCGATCGACTCGTCCGGGTATCTGGTGCCACAGGGTGGCCCTCGGGTGGAAGTCGTCCGCGACGGGGTGCTGCGCTCTGCGAGTGAGCGCTGGCAGGAGCGGTTCGGCCAGGTGATTGAGGCCGCCGAGCCGTTCCCTGGCCAGTTCATCCTGGGACTCGAAGTCGGCCCGACGAGGCGACTGTCGTTCTACTACGGCGACGGCCTCCACGCGACCGCCGGGCCCGGCGACATCCAGGCCAAGCTACGGGACCACGGGTGGCGCGGTGAGACCCTGCTCATCGTCATGGATCTCCAGCCGGACGATGAGGTTCAGAACCAGCTTTCAAGACTCGCCGACGATCTGCGGGCGGACATCTACGTCCTGCGTGAGGGCGCCACGCTCGCGGTAACCGCCGACCGCCGGCTGCGGGCGGATAGTAACGACCCCCGGGGCCCGTGGGTTGAGCACCGGAGCCGCCCGCTGTGGCAGGACCCCGATTACGTTCCTGTCTGGTTCGCGGAAGAGAACGGCGTGATGGTTCCGTCCGGCGAGCTCGCCGAGATCGACTACGAGCAGGGCTTCGCGACTATGGGGATGACCGGCTACCTCGCCCGTCGGCACCTGCTGGCTCGCCGGCCGGAACCAGGACTGTTCGATCTGTGGCTGGAGCACAACTACCGGGGCGAACTCGGTTTCGCTGACCGCCGAGGCCGCTTCGTGCCGGCGAACCTCCCCGACCTGCCGAACTTGCCCGATGACACTCATGAAGTCCGGCTCATCGTAGATGACGGGGCCAGGCTCCATAAGGCGGTCACCCGATTGGCGACGCATTACCTGGTCCCGGTCTGGGTGACTCCCGACGGTGCCAGGGTGGACCTGGAAGACAGTCGGCTGATAGCACGCAGCCGGGATTCAGGCGATCCTGTTGCCTGGATCCAGGTGATGCCGTCGGGCCGGCCTGACCCGCGGCAACCGTGGTACGACACCACCTCGGGCCTGTTCGAGCAGCTGTCGGGGGATGTCGTCATCGGGTTGCGGGGGCCCGGCGGCGAGGCCCGCGGGATGCTAGCGGTCGGCCAAGGGGTGGAGTACTACAGCGCCCTGGACCTGGCCCGGGTGACTCCGCGGGTGCTGGACGGGATGTATGTCGTGTCGGTGCGGATCGACCCCGCTACTCTCACGTTCTCGCTCGATCAATTTTCCGGAGAGTCCAGGCCAATAGCCTTGCGCGCGCTGCCCGGTGTCCTGAGGGAACACGGCTGGACGGAGGGCTTGGCCATCGTGATCATGCCCAGGTTCACGTCATTGCCCGGGGGGAGCGTCTGGGAAAGGGTCGTCGGCGAGTACGGCGCGATCGCCCGCGCGGCCGGGGTGACCGTTTACTTCCCTGATATGGGGTCGGAGAGCGGCTGGCTGTACGGAGATGTGGAGCCAGCCGTGTGGTCCGCCGGCAGGGTGCCGCAGGGGCGGTGGGCGTCCATGGCGCCGCGCAGGACTGCCGGGCGTCCGGAGTTCGTACAGGATATGGCCGGCCGACTGCGGCATGGCGCCGACACCGGAGTCGTCTCGCTGAGCCTAACCCGGCAGCTGCGCACCAGAACGGCCACGTTGCACGCGGGGGTCGCCTCACCGTCGGATCCCGGGCGCATACCGGCCTATCGCCAGGCTAGAAGCGATCCCCGGCTGTCGGTGTTCTTCGTCGACGTGCCGTTGACCGATGACGGACAGATCGCGGTGGTAACTTCCGCGACTGGAGGCATTAGCCCGGCGGACACCGATCAAGTGGTGGAGCTGATCACGCGCGGCCGGTATGACAGTGAGTCGCAGGTCCTTCAGTTCCTGGCTTCTCCGCCGACGCAGCAGGCCTATGACGCGTACGTCGATGATGTGCAGGGGATCGCCGATGTGCTGCGGCGGAGTGTGTTCACCGTGCAAGGGCCGGGCGTGACCGTCGGGTATGACCCGTTGCGCGAGACGTTCGTCTCGCGGAGTGGCGGCAGGGTCGCCGACTGGCGGGAGATCCTCCCGCGGCCGCTGAGTCTGGCGGGCCGTCCGGTGCGGGTCGATCACGGCGTGATCGTGATTGGCGACCTGGCTGAGCCTCCGGCCCAGACCGAACACGCTCGCTTCGATGGCACAAGCGGCGAGTGGGTGCGTCGTGGCGATGACCCGGCCGGGCGGGCTGGTGAGCTGGCGGCGTATGTGCGGGACGGGCGGCGCCGCGAGGATGTGATCACGATCGCCGCGTCCGATCTGTCATGGCTGGGGGAGGTTAGCGCGGAACAGGTCGGTAAGGTGCTGTCGGCGCTTGGGTTCCCGCGTGACCCGGCCCGGCCGGTGCGGCTGGTGTCTGAGCGGGAACCGGATCCGGAACCGGTGGCGGGATGGCTGAGGGCGCTGGCGTCTGAGCGCGGCAGCAGCGTCTACCTGGGGTCGGGTGCCTGGTACCGCTGGTGGGGTGAGCGGGACCTGGCCGCCACCTCCTGGCTCAGGTACCGGCCGCAGGAGACTAGCGGGGGTGGCGCGCTGTGGCCTGATGAGCTGGAGACTGATGAGGATTCTGGCCTGCTGCTCCCGGCTTCCGGCTACGGCCCTGACATCGGCCAGCCCGCGGGGCCGGAGCAGGCGCTCAGCTATTTCGAAACCGACAGCTATGGAGCACTTGTCCCCGCTGTCTCTGACCCTGTCATGACGTTCGGGAACCTGGTGACTTTCGAGCCCCTCGAGAGCTTGAAGCATCACCTGGATGATTACCTGGAGTACCAGGACCGCGGGCGGGGGCTGCCGATCGTGGTCGTGGGGACGCGGGAGGGTGCCCCGGCCGGATCCGGCCCGGTGGACCTGGCTGCGGCGTGGACGGCGCAGGTCGTGGCCAGCCTGGGGCTGGCTGATCAGCCGGTGCGGCTGGTGGGGCTCCCGCTGGACGATTTCGCACCTGCGCTCGGGGAGTGGGCGGCTGATTTCGCCGCTGAGCTGCAGGCACCGGTGTACCTGGGCTTGTGGTGCTTGTTCAGTGATCCGCTGAGTGACTTCGTGGCCGAAGCCTGGCCGCTGTATCTGCCAGACCCCGGCCGGGTGGTGGCAGAAGAGCTCCCCGAAGGGCTGGCTGCCGTCCGGCAGGAACCCGTCCAGTCGGCGCCGATGCCGAGGTATGTGCGGAATCCGGTCAACGGGCTGCTGGTGGCGGAGAGCCTGGAGGAGAACCCGCTGCACGGGTGGCACGGGGAGACGGAGCTGGCCTGGCAGCAGCGGGGTGCTTCGCTCGACCAGCTTGACATCCAGCTCATCGTCGGTGACGGCCAGGTCAGGGGGCTGGTGCTGCCCGGTCCGGCGGGGCCAGCGCGGCTGCCGGGCGTGCCGGAGGTGATACCCGACGGCCAGTTCGTCGTGGTCGCTTACGGTGCCCCTGACCAGGTGACCGGTTGGCTGCGCCTGCCGGGCCCGGTAACGGGTGAAGCCGTGGGTCTCCCGCCGGCCCAGCTGGCCGCGCTGATCCGCGCGGTGGAAGATTACGTCCCTGGCACGCGGGTGGTGCTGCTGGTGCCCGCTTTGGCGCAGAACTGGCGGGAGTTGGCGCTTCCCGAGCGCTACGCCCAGCGGGTCGCCGACCTGCTGGGCGCCACCGTTGAGGCCACTTTCCAGGACGATCCGCGCGGCCTGGCCGCGAGGCGGTATGTCTTCGATCCGCTGCGTCCACAACTGGAGCGCTCGGAGCGGGACGGGCGGATGGTCGGGCTGGTCTCGCTTTCACCGGAGTGGGAGGGGCAGGATCTTAGAGCTACGCCGTCATATCCGGCGGACCTGCCACCGTTGTATGCGCCGGAGGCGCCAGCCGAGGCGGAGGAGGCCGTGCAGGTGTTCTTGCCGGCCTTCGAAGACGGGTCGCTTGGGCTTTATTACTCGCAGCCTGAAGGAGACGTGCAGGACCATCCGGTGACCGCGCGGACCATCGCGCTGGCGCTGGCGCCGGTGGTGGGGGGCAGGTCGTTGATCATCCGGCCCGTCGCCAAGCCAGGGACGAAGGTCAGCCTGGCCCGCCTGGAGGCGGCCATCGCCGAGGTGCACGCCAGTTTGCGATCGGTAATCGCGAGTGGCCCGGGTGGGGGCGCGGCCGGTGAGTTCAGGATCACGGCTGGTTCGCGCCCGGAGGCCCGTGTGGCTGGCCGGGATGAGCAGGAGGAGACGCGGGAGCGGGCCGCGGTGGTCGGCAAGCAGCAGCGGGAGCGGGAGGCGCGGCGGCACGCTCAGAACGCCGTTGCACCGGCCCCGGTCCGGGGTTCCTCCACGGCCGGCGTGCTTGCTGGCCTGCCGCGTGAGTCGGGGGGGTTCTGGGCGCATCTGTCCGCCGAGGGGTGGACTTATCGGCCGGTTAACCCTGACGGCGACTGCCTGTTCGCCAGCTTGGAGCTGCTGATTCCTGACCGGCTGCCTGAACATGAAGGGATCGGGCAGCTGCGCGGCTGGCTTGCTGATCGCCTGGCCGCGGATCTGCGGCTGTATCGGGAAGGCTGGGGCGACGGCGAGCCTCCCCGGTGGGCGCCCCTGCTCAGCTACGACGACGGCGTGGCCGGCCAGGCCGGTGAGGCGGCACAGCAGGAGGAATGGGTCCGCCAGACCAGGGCCGTCGGGGTATGGAACCAGCAAGTCGGCGACCTGTGGCCGCAGATGGTCGCCGACCTGACCGGGCCGCTGGTCGTGCTGCAACCCGGTCAGCCGCCGCTTCTTCTTGGGGAGAACATGCCGGGCGAGCCCCGGTACCTGATCAGGGTCGGCAACCACTACACCCCGGCGTGGGCCCCCGGCACGCAGCCAGCGGCAGGGACCGGCAGCGGGGACTACCTGCCGGTGGAATCGAATGGTCAGGCGAGGCCCAGCACCCCTAGTCGCCCTGCCTCATCGGGCCTCCGCCACCGGCGCGGCGTCACTTGGCCTGGGCCAAGCCTGACGAACAGCCAGCACCGGTGCCGGGCATTGGCGGCCCCGACGTCAGCGGTCCGCAGGCGCCCGTACTGACGGACGAGCCAGGGGAAGAGGTATCCGGTCCCGAGGTGAAGGGCAAGGCGAGGGCGGCGGTTCGCCGCCGCGCATCGGGCATCCGCCTGCGGCGCGGCACGTGGCCTCTGGCCGCGCCTGCTCGGGGGCGCGGACAGGGCGCGGGAATGTCCGAGGCGACCCTCAACACTGAGCACGCCACCGGGAGCATCACTCCGTCCAGCCATACGGGCACGGATGCGGCCCAGACCTTGCGCCGCGTCCAGGCGCGGGACCTGGTCAGCCTGGCCGGCGAGGCAAGGGCGCTGCCGTCCGGATCCGAGCCCAGCACCCCAACGGAGCCTGACGCCGAGTCGGAGCCCGCGACTCCGTCGGGCCTCGGCTCATCTGCTGCGTCGTCCAGCGGCATGCCTGCCGACGACGCGGAGGATCTGCTGGGCGACCAATGGTGGACTGAGGACTCGGGGCCAAGGACCCGTGTTGGGGAGCTCTACCGCCCGACTGCCGCCCAGCGCCGTTATCTCAATCAGAATCGGCTTCAGATCCGGTGGGTGGCCGCCGACGGGGATTGCAACTTCACCGCGACGACGTATGTGGTCCCGCAACCCGAGCTCCGCGACCGGATCCGCGCGGCCGCGCAGAGGTGGGGCATCGAGGTGCCCTCTGGCGAACCCGACGATGTCGGCTGGCTGCTTCGCCGGGCGGCGGGCCAAGGGTCGCCGACCTGCCGTCGGTGGGGCCCGATGATCTGGTGACCGGGCAGCACCTGCGCCTGTTCCTGGCTCACCTGGTGGAACTCGGTTTCCGCGATTGGGGCCCGGCCGAGATTTTCGCTCCGGACGGCACCCAGCCCAGTTATCCCGGTGAGCTCGTGCTGACCCGCATGGGCATGGCGGAGGCGCTGCGCCGGCTAGCGGACTACGGCGAGCCCTACGGCAATCTGTTCCCGAACTTGATCGCTGACTTCCTCGATCTTCCGCTTCAGGTGCTCATGGAGGACGGCACGCCTCGGGGCGTGCGGGGCAGCGGTGAAGGCGAGGCGCTGTACACCATCGTGCTGATCAATGAGCACTACCTCGCGACTGTCCGCCGGCCTGATGACCCGACAGTCGATCTGTCCGGGGGGCAGCAGCGGGCGATGGCCGCGGATGTATTCAGTCCGGGGCTGATCGATGCGTCCCTGGCTGACCTGGACGGTTTGGGCGAGGATGACATCGGGCGAGTGGCCGCGGTGGTCTTGCGCCGGCGCCATGAGGATGAGATCGTCCGCGCGTTCGGCCATTTGCCCCCGGTTCAGGTGGCGCGGGGCAGGCGGTGGCTGCGCCAGGCCTGGGCGGCGAGCAGGGCAGTGGAGTACCTGACCGGAGATCCTGTGTTCCACCTCCGACCTGGTGAGCAAGGGCAGGTGCTCCGGACGCTGACGGCCGGGCCTGCCCGGTGGGCCGCGCTGCGGCTGCTGCGGGCGGCTGACGACGTTGAGCTTGGCGAGCTGTTTGGTGACGGCGGTGGGCTGCTGGGGATGCTTGAGGCGGAGATCCCGCCGGGCGACGTGCTGCGCGGCGAGCTGGAACGCTTTCTTGAGGACCGGTTCGCGGGGGGCAGGGAGCTGCACGCGGGCCAGGTCACCCCGCAGGGCCAGCCTGCCGGAGAGTTCAGGCCGGAGCTGATCAGCCCGGAGCTGGCCGGTTTTGCGGTGGCGCAGGAGCTGACCGCCGAGCAGGCGCGGGCGGTGCTTGAGGGACGCCGGGATAGCGAGCTGGCCGGCTCGCTGGCGGGGCTGCCGCCGGTGCAGCGGGCCCGCGCTGGCTGGTGGCTGCGGCGTACCCGTGCGGCGGCGGGGTGGGCGGACCGGGCGCTGGCCTACCTGACCGGTGACCCAGCCGCCGGCCTGAACGTCGATGAGCAGCGGGACCTGGTCGTAGCGCTGGTGACCGGCCTGGCCAGTCCGCACGAGCGCGCGGTCGCTCTGGTCTTGCTGCAGGCGGCTGACGACGTTGAGCTTGGTGAGCTGTTTGGTGACGGCGGTGGGCTGCTTGGGGTGCTTGAGGCGGGCATCCCGCCTGGCCATCTGCTGCGCGGCGACCTGAAACATTTCCTTGAGGACCGGTTCGCGGGGGTCCCCGGGGAGCTTCAGGCGGGCCAGGTCACCCCGCAGGGCCAGCCTGCCGGAAAGTTCAGGCCGGAGCTGATCAGCCCGGAGCTGGCCGGTTTTGCGGTGGCGCAGGAGCTGACCGCCGAGCAGGCGCGGGCGGTGCTTGAGGGACGCCGGGATAGCGAGCTGGCCGGCTCGCTGGCGGGGCTGCCGCCGGTGCAGCGGGCCCGCGCTGGCTGGTGGCTGCGGCGTACCCGTGCGGCGGCCGGGTGGGCGGACCGGGCGCTGGCCTACCTGACCGGTGACCCAGCCGCCGGCCTGAACATCGACGAGCAGCAGGAGGTGATCGACGCCCTGCTCACCGGGCTGGCCAGTCCGGACGAGCGGTGGCTGGCGCTGCAACTGCTGCAGGCTGCCGACGACAGCGAGCTGAGTGCCATCTTCGAAGATGCCGAGGAAATGCTTGACGTGCTGGACGAGAGCATCCCGCCTGGTCACGCCCTGCACGGCGAACTGGAAGACTTCCTGAAGAAACGGTTCGCGGAGGGCCGCAGGGAGCTGGAGGCTGGCGTGGTCAACCCGCAGGGCCAGCCTGCCCAGGCGTTCAGCCCGTTTCTGTTGCACCCCTCCCTGGCTGGGCACGGCATCAGCGCGGAACTGGACAAGGCCAAGGTCGAGGCCATTACCCAGGCTATCGCGCAGGCCATCGGCGCAGGGACGGATGCTCACTGGCCCGATGCGCTGATGCGCCTGTCCCCGGTGCACCGGGCCCGCGCGGCGCGGTGGCTGGCCGCTGTCCGGGTCGCGGTGCACGCCCTGGGCATTGGCCCGCCACTGGTCCTGTCGGCTTTGGACTTCCTCCTGAATAGGTTGTACCTCGCAGCCGGGCAGCTTCCCGCCGACCGGCTGCGCCAGGTCACCGTGAGTCCTCCCAGCGAGCGAGCGGAGCTGCTGCGGGATGCGCTGACCCCGGCCATGCGGTCCGTCGGCGAACAAGCATCCGGCGGTCAGGCCGAGCCATCCACCCGCCAGGTCCTCGGTGACGCTGAGGCATTCGCGGCACAGCTCCTCGAGGCGTACCGCGACGATATCAGGGAGCAAATCCAGCAGTATGTAACCGGCCGGAGGCGGGCGGAGCACGCTGTGTCCGGCAACTTGTACTCGATGGAGCACATCGGGCGGATCGCGGAGGCCGCTAGGCAATGGACCGAAGATGTATTCGGACATCTTGCCACCGGCCAGGGGATGGTCCCCGATCGGCCAGGCGTGCGCGGGAACATCCACGACCAGTGGGCCGACATCGATCGGAAGATCGCGGCGATGAGCCCGGACCAGCGGCGCGCCCAGGCCAGGCAGCGGCTGCTCCTGCACCCGACCTGGGGAACCAAAGTCACCGACGTGATCAAGGAGCACCACGCACTCCCGGTCTTTGACCCGCAGGGTAGGCCGCGAAACGATGCGGCGCAGATCATCAGCGCGGTGATCGACAAGCTCCTGGACGAGCAGGCCACCACCAGCGATCTGGACGAGGAGACCATCCTCGATCAGGTGCTGGCCATCTCGAGAGGCTGGTCTGGACAGGCAGTGCCGGAGACCCAGGACATCTGGATACAGGTATTCCGCGCAGCCAACCCCGAGGAGAACCAGGCCGGGCTGTGGCGCATAGCGCTGACCCTCATCCACGAGTATCTGCACCTGCGAGAGCACCCGGAATACACGCGGTACCGAATTTCGCTGGGCTTCGGCACACACGCCTTCAACACGCTACTGGAAGGCGTTGTCAGCCTGCTGACCGAGGTCGTGTGGTCGGGTGTGTGGCCTCGGGCAGGCCAGCAGGCGGTGCGCGACCTGATCGAAGGCGAGTACGCCAACAGCAAGCCGCTTAAGGCGCTGCCGCATCCGGTCATGTACCGGTATGCGTCCATGGCCGAGGTGATGCGGCTGATCCACGTGGTCGGCAGCGTCCAGAACCTGTACGCGGCGTTTTTCCTCGGGGACGTGGAGAAGATCACGGGCCCGATCGGCCTGGCGGTGATGGGCTCGCCGAGGGCGCCGTTGTCAGCGGGGGAGGTCGCCGCGCTGGTGGCCCGGCTCAACGCGATGCCCGCCGCCGAGCGGCAGCAGCTCCGGATCAGCCTGTTCTCCGACGCGACCCAGGAGGAGATCGAACGGCTGCTGACCGAACGCGGCGCCGACATCCTGGCCGTATGGACTAGCCAGGCTCGGGTCGCGGCAACGACGGGCGAGCGGCTGGAAGAGCAGTGGGCGCCGTATGCCGCGCAGTGGAGCGAGGTGCTTGACCGCCTGGCCGGGGATGCGCCGGCGCCGAACCTTGACCAGCAGGCGGAGGGCTTTCCTTCCGACCGCGCGCAGGGGTTCGATCTCTACAGGGCCGCGCGAGCAGAGCATGACGCCGCGGCGGACCGGCTGGCGGAGCTGGAGAGGCACACCAGCGGCTCGCCTTCGCCTGAACTGCGGCTACTTGAGGAGCGTCGGCAGTCGGCGGCTCTGCGGTTGAGCCAGGCCGTGCGGTGGCTGGCGGCCTGGGGGATCAGCGATCCTGACGCGGCTGCCCGCGCCGCCGAGGAGTTCTCGCGGGCACGGGCGTCTGGCCTCGCCGGCGGCGCGCCGAGGCGACCGCTCCCCGACGGCGAAGGGAGCGGCCTGGCGGAGATGCGCCTTGACGGCGGGTTCGTGTCGGTCGCTGATACGGTCCTGGCTGACCTGGAGCCCTGGCTGCGGGACCGCCTGCGGGTGCCGGGAGTGTTCGACCTGGCGCTGAGCGGCAGCGGCGACGTCCTGGGCGGGTTTGGCCGGGGCGGCTTTGATCAGCACTGGGACGCTGATGAGCTGGCGCGGCGGCTGCCTGGGTGGGGGGCCACCGACGGTGACGTCATTCGTCTGGTCACGCCCGGCGGGGCCCGGCTTGAGGGCATGCTGGCCCAGTTGAGGGGGCGTCCTGTCCTGCGGACTCCGCTGGGTTCCAGGGCCGCCGCTATCCCGGCGTCTTGGGATGGCCAGTCGGGTGCTGACATCGCCCCGGTCGGCTTGATGGGGGACCTGGTCCCGTGGCGGGTCACCTGGCCGCAGGATAGCTGGGAGCACCAGCAGGGCCGCCCGATGATTGCCGAAGCGCCGTTCAACGCGTTCGTGGTCGGGTTGCACGCAGGTTCCGAGGGGCTGATGTTGCTGCACAACCGCCTGGGCAGCGGGTTCGCCAGCGGGCAGGCCGGGCCTGACCACCTGCGGGCGCTTGGCTGGGATGGCCGCCAAGACATCGTCCTGGTGACCAGGCACTTGCCGGCCGAGGTTATCGATACGCGGCTGCGGGAGCTGGGCGAGTCGCTAGGCGTTGCCGTCAATTACCGCCTTCCCCATGGATTCGCGAGCGTGGGGGCGGCCAGCCTCGTGGACCGGCTAGAGTTGCTGCGGCCAGAACCAGGGTTGTTCGACCTCCTGCTTGAACGTCGTGCGGATTCTCTGCCGAATCTGCTTCGAGACCGGCCAGAAGTCCGGCTCGTCATGGCTCACGGAGAGCAGGCGCGCGAAGAGGCGGTTAACCTCGCGCGGGAACTGGACCGGCCGGTCTGGGTGACGCCTGACGGCGCCATGGCCCGGGTGCGAGACGACGGCAGGCTGATGGCGATCGACCAGCAGACTGGCGAGCCGGTCGCCTGGGTGCAGATCATGCCCCGCCCCGTGCCAGCAGAGGTGCTGCCGTGGTACGACACCAGTTCTGGCGTGTTCCAGCCTCAGCAGGGCGATGCTGTCATCGAGTTGCGGCGCGAGCCGGCCGGCGAGGTCTCCGGGATCGTGCTGACCGCCCATGACCGGTACATCGCCGACCGGATGGCGGCCGCACGGCCGCGGTCGCAGGCGGTCGGTCTGTATGCGGTGAGCGTGGAGATCGACCGGGATCCGGCCGGGTTCCTGCTGCATAGTTTCGCCGGGGGCGTAGCCAGCCGTCCGCTGCGGGAGCTGCCGAGGTTGCTGGAAGCTCACGGCTGGACACCCGGTCAGCACATCCTGATCGCCACTGATTTCTCTGACTTCGCCGATGAAGGGGACGAGGTCAGGAACCAGCGCTGGGATGCGATCACCGAGGCGTTCGCCCAGATCGCCCGCGACGAGGCAGTCAGCGTTTTCTTCCCCGCCCGGGGCTCGAGCGTGCGGACCAGGTACATGGCCAACGAACTGGCCGTGACCGGCGCGGCCGATCCGCGCTTGGACCGGCGAGACCCGCCGGGCCAGCTCGCGAGCCTTGTCCAGGATCCGGCTGGCCGGCTGCGGCCGGCCACCGGGTTCGTGTCCCTGACGCTGCGGTCGGGAGTCGCGTCGCCGGACGCGGAGCTGATAAGAGCCCGCTCACTGGCCTATGAGGACGAGGAACGGAGCGCTGACGGCCAGGTAGCTTTCGTTGTCGATGTCCCCCTGGCCGACGGCGGGCACCTCGGGCTGGTATTTCCTGACGGCCGAGGAAGCGAATCCGGCTGGCGGGCGGCTCCCGCCAGTACCGCTCAGGTCGTGGACTTGATCAGGGGCGGCGGTTACCAGGAGGAGCGGCAGGTCCTGCAGTTCCTGGCCGCGCCGCGGACCCCGGCGGAGTACAAGGTCTTCGTGCGCGAGGCCCAGGAGGTCGCCAACCAGCTTGGTCATGGCGTGTACGTCGTCGGCGCCGCAGGAGCGACGGTGGCGTACCGGCAGGACCGGCACGTGTTCGCGGTGCGGGGCGACGACGGAGCCGGGACGGCGGTCGGGTGGCGGTGGCTGGAGTCGGTGACGGCGGCTGAGGAGGCGCGGCCGCCGCTCGTTCACACGGACGCTGACGGAGCCCTGGCCAGGTCGGTCGTGTCGGCCCGCGATCGCAGGCTCCGGGTATTCGGGAACCTGATCACGTTCGAGTCCGCGCACGTCATCGACGGGTACGTCGATGTCGGGACTGGCCTGCGAGTGCATGGGGAGCGGCTCGCCTATCAGGCTTACGCGACGACCGGGGGCGGCCTGCCTATCGTGGTAGTGCCGACACGGGAAGGGCGCCCCGTGGATCCCGCAGGCGCCCGGCTGCCCGCTCACGTGGTGGCGAACGTGGTGCGGGATCTGGCGTCGCTGGACCGGCAGGTCCTGACAGAGGCGGGGTGGACTCCGGGGCAACTGGGCCGCGTCGCCGAGCCGGTGCGGCTACTGGCGCGGCCACAGGACGACGTCGAACCGGCGGACCAGTTCAATCTGTGGGCCGGGGGACTCGCCGGTCACCTCGGGGTTACCGTCTACCTGGCGAGCGCGGCCAGGTTCAGCACTCACTTCCGTGACTACGCCGCTGACGACTGGTTGAGCTTCGAACCGGGGGAGCCGCATGACCGCCGCCCGGCACCTGCCTATGTCATGGACGCCGTCACCGGACGGCTGGTGCCTGAGGACCTGGGCGCCAACCCATTGAGGAGGGCCCAGGCCGCGCTGCCAGGTGATCTGGTCACCGAGCAGTTCCCTCGAGGCCTGGTGCTGCCGGGCCCCGGCGAGGTTGCCCGCCTGGGCGAGGAGGTGCCTGAGGACCAGTTCGTCGTGGTCGCCCATGGCGCTGGCGGCACCATAATGGGCCTGACGCGCCGACCGGGCGATGGCGGGAAGGGGGAGATGGTTCCCGTGCCGCCGTCCTGGCTGGCCGGGCGCATTCAGGCAGCTGACGGCTACGCGCCAGGCCGTCGGGTCATCTTCCTGGTCCCTGGCCTTGGGCTGCCGTGGCCCGAGGCGTCGCTGCCCGAGCATTACGGGCAGCAGGTCGCCAATCTGCTGCGGGCACCGGTCGAGGCTATCGTCTCCGCTACCGCTAGTCGCAGCCTGTCGCAAGGCCGGACCGTATTCCGCCCGAGGCCGCCGATACTGGAGACCCGCGTGGACGAGGCAGGCGGGACCCGGCTGCTCTCGCTCCCTCCGCGCTGGCATGGGCGGGCGGACGCGGCAGCCGCGGCAACGTCGGCTGAGGTGCAGGTGTTCTTGCCGGCCTTCTCCGACGGTTCGCTTGGGCTGTACTATCCCGGCCAGCCTGGTGAGGTCCGCGTCTACCCGGTATCGCCGCCGCTGATCGCGGCGGCGCTGGCCCCGGTGCTGGCCGGGCGGTCGTTTGCGATCAGGCCGCTCTCGCCGCCCGGCGAGGAGATAAGTCAGGTCCGGCTGGAGGCGACTCTGGCGGCGGTTCAGGCCCAGGTGCTCGAGGAGGCGCCGCCTTATCACGACTTCGACGCCGACGGGCCTGAGCCAACGCCGTCGGGCTTCTATCTGCGGGCCGAGGGCGCCGGGGGTGTGCCGGACGGACCGCAGGACCGGGCGGCGGCGCAGGCGTTCCCGCCGGTCGAGAACGCGGTCGTGGTGCACGTGCACACGGATCCGGAATCCGGCCAGTTCGCCGTCGGAGGCCGGCTACTGACTGCGGCTGAGTTCCAGACCGAGGTGGTGCCGCTGCTCAGGCTGACGACCGGCCAGTTGCTTGTGCTCGTGGCGTGCGGGCTGGGTGCGGCGCGGGAGCCGGGAGCGCTGGCGGCGGCGGGTGCGCTGGCGTATTTCGGCGGCCAGCCGGTGCTGGCGGCGTCGGGTGATGTGTTCACTACCCCGGCGGGTGAGGTAGAGGTACGGGCCGTAGACGTGAACGAGGAAGGCCAGCCAGCGCTCGTGCCGCCGCCAGTGGGCTGGCAGTTGTTCCGGCCGAGGCGGGTCGCGCCAGTGGCGTTCGGCCCGAACCTGGCCGCCGTGCTGGCAGACCCGAGGCTGGCGGGCGCGCTGCCTGAGGGAGCGTCGGCCCCTGCGCTCGGACAGCATCAGGAACCTCGACTGCCGCCAACCGATGATGTCGGCTGGAACAGGCGCGGCCTCGTGGACCACCAGTCGCCGCGGCGAGGTGTGCGATGGAATGGCGACTTTGGCCCCGCTGACTGACGGCGTCGCCGCAGGTGGCTGGGAACCGATTCCAGGGACGGCGACTCACCAACTCTGTACGACACCGACACCGGCCAGTACGTTACCCAAGACACTGATGAACTATCTTCCGAAAGGCGCGCATGAGGCTGTGGACGGCTCAGGAGCGTGATGCGCTATTCGAACGCCTCGAACGCAGATGTGCACCGATCCGAAACTGCTCCGGCAGTGCATCTCCGTGCGGGACCGCCTGTGGCCCATCGCCGTACCTCATCACGCATACACGCCAGCCTGAGCGTGTCTCTTGGCCAGCTCAGTTCACGAGGCGCCGAGGTCGCCAAGCGGAGGATGCTGCTGACCGAGTTGCAGGCTGTCATGGCGGAGTCGGGAATCCGCTGCATCGTCGCCGGACGGCAGCGCCTGGTGCTGCGGTACAGCGAGCAGCCGCCGCACGCCCCTTCCGGCCCCGTTGATCCGGCCCTGCATGTCCTTTCTCCCTCGGTCAACGTTGTCGTAGGCAATGTGCGGAACCTGTACGCGGCCTTCTTCCTCGGCGAAGTGGAGCAGATCACCGGGCCGATCGGCCTGGCCGTGATGGCTCGCCGAGGGCGCCAGGAGGAGATCGAGCGGCTGCTGACCGAACGCGGCGCCGACATCCTGGGCATCTGGAGCAGTTCGCGGCAACCCTGAGCGACCGTGGGCCGTCGGAGTAGCTGTGCCGGGCAGTCCTGAAAGGCAGCCGTTTGGATGAAGCCGTGTGGGATCATCTCCCCGTGAAGCCCCAGCAGGTAGCCCGGCCTCGTCATCTTGATCATTTACAAGATGACGAGCGAGGGTATCCGGTCATCTCCACTGTCGCGCGAGGTGAGGGCGGCATTAACTTCGGCTCTATCAACGAGCGCCGGAAGCTCGCCCTCGCAACGTTCGATTGGTGTGCGGTGTGCGGGCTTCCCTTCGGCCGCGCCTCCCGGTGGCAGGTGCTTGCGGGCGCTGGCCAGGTCTTGCCCGGTCGTGGACTAGAAGGGGAGATCTACTTCAGCGAAGCGCCCGCCCACGAGATTTGCATCGTCTACGCCTCACATGTCTGCCCGCACCTGTCGTCTCCCCGGCACCGGATGGGGGACAATTACCGCGCCGGGCAGCGAAGAGATGACAAGATCCGCGTGGCTGGCTTTGACCGGACCTCTAAGGTGCAGGGCTTCAGATCAGGACTCCAGAAAGACATCCACGTCCTGCACTTCGCCCAATCAGGATTTACGGATGAATTTGCGTACTCACGCCCGGAGGAGCTTGTCGACCGGTATGCGGCCCTGCTGGCGAGTGAGAAAGTCCCTGAGTTGTCGCCCGCGGACTCGGGGTTGATCAGACTATTCAATGAGCACAGCGATGCGGGTGACACTGTGTGCGGTGCCGCGCTTATGGCCGGCGCAAGCTTCGCCAAAGATATCAAGAAAGTACAAGGCATTGAGGTGTTCGCCGAGAGCGGCTACTGGCTGCGCCTTGCGCTGTATCTCCTTGATCCCGACAAGATTGCCGATTTCGGCCAAGATAACGGTGATCCGGCTAGCGGGTTCATGGCCGGGTGGCTTCTAGAGCGGCAGAGCAACCTCCCAGGAGTTCTGGGTGGCTGGCGCGAGGCCGGGCACAGGCTCGCGAGGTCGCGGGGTATTCCGCTGCCAGATTATCCCCCCGGTGGCCGCGGGCGGTCAGTAGTGAAGAACGCTCCCTGTCCGTGCGGCTCTGGACGCCGCGCCCCGGCGGTGTCATCCCCGGGGGCCTGCCGGAGGCCGACCAATAGGCGGCCCGCGTGCGCGCCAGCCGGGTTACCCTGAGTCGGCTGGCACCAGGGCAGGCTGTCCGGGCCGGGGGCTGGTATGACAGGAGCCTCGGTGAGGACTGCGACTCTGCGGACGCTGGTCGTAATTCTATTTGCATTAGGCTCCCTTGCGCTGAAAGTGAGCGCCGCCTCAGCTGACTACTGGGTGTGACAGTCCGCTGTCACACGTCGGTCGGGGCTGTCGCCATGGTCGCGCACGCGCAAAATCGCCTCGCACACGCGTGTCTGCACTGCATGTGGGCTGCGCTTGCGCGTTGCGCGACGCCCGCGCGCGTAGCACTCGGCCGGTGCCAGACGACGGTTGTGCACGTGCACGCGCACGGCGCGGAGATTGCCCTACACGCGCAGACGCGAGGTACGTGCACGTGCACGTGCACGAATCCTAGGGCTCTATTTGTGGGTACTCAGGGCTGAGATTTTGAACAGGTTGTCGGTAAAGAGCTTGTTAGCCTCGTCGGGGTCTTCGGCATAGAACTGTCGCCAAGAGACCTTGGAGTTCTCCATGTACCGCTGGAAGTCTCGTACCTGCTGATCGCGTTCCGCGTCGTCACGCGGCTCCCTGCCCCCACCCCACTTGACTAGGTAGGCGTCCCGGATCTGCACTCGCCGAGCTTCCCACTCGTCCTTGGCGCTCACATCGGTATCCCGCACTTGCCGCACTTGTAGAACGTGACCTGCCTGCCGTTGATCAGTTCGATTCGATCTACGACCCTGACGTGCGAGCACTGCTGACCTGGTTGGGGCATTTGCCCGTCCTCCATCTCGTACTGGCTTCCGATCTTAGGCGATGGTTGGCGCATCTGGCGGGGGTATCTCCGGTGCGTCGCCCCGCCGACCCCTGCACCTTGACTGGTGTCCTTAACTCTGGCTGGCTCCTTGCGGCGGGTTGGGGGGTCAGGGATCGCTTGCGGCGGGGCAACCAGGCCGGCCCGTGCCCGGAACGACTTGCGGGGGCGAGCACGGGCAGGCGTTCGGCGAGCCGGCGTGGCTGGTCAGCGGCTTAACGGGGTAGCCGGGCGCAGGACGCGCACGATTACGGCCGCTGCGCTGGCAGGATCGTCTGCGATGGGCTCAGCCCACGGCCACCAGTACGTCCATCGGCCGCCGGTACCCGGCCGGGCGTAAATATCCTCGGACAGCGCCCCGGCTCCCGGCTCAGGATTGACCGCGCGAAGGCCGGGCACGCGCCCCGGCACCGTCCGCACGCGAGATGGCCATCCGCGCGCAGACAGTTCCGCTGCCAGCGCATCCAGCGCGCCGGGCAGACCCGCCGGCCCGCCCGGACCGTGCACGCGAACGTCAGTCACGCTCACTTCGTCAGCTGGCATTTCCGTCCCTCCTTTCCTGCCCCCCGCGATTCCGCGCATTCGCCCGGACGCGCCGGGCGGGCTGGCGTTTATCGGCCCGGCGACGTGCCTTCGCTCTCGATGGCACAGAGAACTTGGACAATGACGCGCGGTCTTCTGGCGCGTGGGTGCGCTGGCCAATATGCCGCAGGTCTTCCTCGGTAAGGTCGTTCTTGAGCGGCAATCCCGGAATCACCGGCAGCCTTCCGGCGCCCTCGCATGCGTAGACTGGGACTTGAATCAAAGGGAAGCGGCCGAGACTGCCCGCGCCGCCACGTTGCGCTTTGCCAAAGAGATCGACCATGGCGAGCTAACTGCCTGGTCATACGAAATGCAAGCGTGGTTCGCCCTGACTGAAGGCCGTTACAGCGACGTTACCAGTATCGCGAAGGCAGCCCAAACCATAGGCGGCGAGAACTCGGCAATCGTGCAACTCATCATGCAAGAGGCTCGCGGCTGGTCCAAGCTAGGGAACCGCAGGGCGGCCGAGTCAGCCATTGACAGAGGCCATGACCTGCTTCAACGATTGCCGGCCATCCATTACCCGAGGCACTTTATCTACGACCGGACGAAGTTCCCGTTCTATGTGGCGTCATGTTATCAATGGCTTGGCGACTACAATAAGGCCGAGGAGTTTGCGCAGCAAGTAATCCGTGAGTGCAGCACTAGCGGCACCACTGAGCGCAGCCCGATGCGACTGGCAGAAATTCACATCACGCTGGGCCTGATCCACGTCCACCGTAATGAGCTACAGGCAGCGCTAGACGCTGGCTTTCAGGCTCTCAGCTACGAACGTAAATCAGGCCCGTCACTGCTGATCAGGGCAGCCGAACTTAACAACGCAATACTTCATAGATTGCCCGATAGTCCTCGCGCGACCGAACTCGATGAGAAGTTGAGGCAACTGTCTGACGAACTCGGTATCCAGCTACCCAACGGCTAACCGCCAGCGAACGCGGGCAACACCTCGATCGCCATGCCCGACGACAAATACACTGTGGAAAGGTCACGTTTCCCGACAGGCTGGTCATCGATCAGGAAGGATGAGCAAGAAATAACCTTCGCAAAGCGCGAGTTTCCGGGGCGCTGGGCTTGAACCGCGAGAAGAGCCTCGGAAAGAGTGTCAGCGCTTATCGTCTCCTCCGAGACACCGGCAGCATCTTTGGCGGCAGCCCAATACCGCACTCTGACCCGAGACGTAGCCACTGTCAGCCCTCTGATCCTACCCACTCAGAATCGCCATCGGTGAATCGCTGATTCTTCCAGATAGGGACAGTTGCCTTAATGTCATCGATGATCATGCGACATGCCTCGAAAGCCTCACCGCGCTTCGGGCAAGCCACGGCAACGATGACCGCGATCTCACCGATTTGGAGATCACCGACCCGATGAACTGCGGATACCGCCTTGATCGGGAACTTAGCCATCGCATCATCCACGACCTCGCGGAGACGCATCTCCACGTCGGATGTGCCGTGTAGCCGAGACGAGCAACCGAACGGCCCTCATCCTCATCTCGCACGACACCGACGAACAGCGCGATGCCGCCGGCCGACGAAACGTCACTAACCGATGCGTATACCTCGTCAACAGAGAGCGGCGCATCGCCTACACCAAGCATCCTTACCGCATCCATGCGCGCCAGTCTAGCGACTGCCGCAGCGCGCACGGTCAGGCGTGTGGCATAGGTGACTTGAGACCCGGCTAGGATCGGGCCTGGTCTCTGCGGTTCACGCTCGTGGGCGCACTAAGCGTCACGAATCAGCAACAGGATCATCCACGACGTGACAGGTCCGGGCGTTGGCCTTGCCGCTCTCGATCCGCGACCGCGTGATCGGCGAGATCCCGACCTGTTGGGCTGCTCCCCTAGCCAAAGTGACCGCGCCTATCTCGGCGAGCGCAAACGTCCCGGCATACCTCGGCGTGTATCCGCCGGAGCCTTCAGAGGGCCTACCCGCCATAAGGTGAAAGTAGCCATATGACCGCTAATCTCCCGCTATGATTTGGCGACATGGATACCAAACAAGAGAATTCGCGCAGCGAAGAGAAGAAAGAGGCAATATTCGGCAACTGGACCGCCGCTGATAGCCGACTCGTAATAATAAGCGGCTTCTCTGCTTTCGCGGCCAATCTATTGACAGTTCTGGTTGTTGTGCTAGCCATCGTGGCGTCGCGTTCGGCGCTGCCCCATCCATTGACGACGGCGAACCTCGTGTTCTTTTGGGCAAGCTCGCTTATTCCAGCGATTGCTCTCCTTTTTATTTCTGCCGCCTGGATTCGACTAAAACGGGAAAAGAAAAACAGCGGAACCCTAGAGCGTGTCATCATGTGGACATTCATCCCGCTGGGGATTTTCGAAGGCTTCGCGCTATTGTCGTACATGTTGGCATTGATTGGCATCGCGGCAAAGATAAGCGGCTAACGAGCCTGCGATCGAACCGCGCCTCGATCGATCGGCCACCGCAGGGAGTTGCCCCACTGCATCGAACCATCAGAACGTGTGCCCGGATACCCGCTACTCACTCGCGCCACTGACGGAGTCCAGGGCGTCACGAAGATCTTGCGGCCCGCGAGCGGCATCCAGCGCTTCCCGGATTTCTGATGCCGACGGAGCGGAGCGAATTACTAGACAACGCTTCTCCCCAGAGGACCTGGGCGTCATTAAACATTACAACGACATCATCGTGCTTCGCCGACGACAACGTAAATCCTTGAAGGCACAGTATGTATGTATTGCCACGATTAGCGACAGAGAAGCTAAAGAATCTCGCGCCGCGTACAACGACATCGGCGCCAGGTTGACGCTCGACCCGCGTCGAGATCCCTCCGCCACTCTGTTGAAGCTCCTGCCCGAATATTCAAATATTTTCGATGGCATTATTCTCTGATTGCTCTTCTGCCGTCACGTTTCCTCGCTCCGTCGATGCAAAATGACGTCCATCGCCTAATCTCGTTCATCTTAGCGTATCCGAGATTCCTGGCGGCACGGCTCCACATTCACTCTGTGGCTGGCTAGTGATGATGCGAGTGAGCGGCAGCGGTCTGCGCTTGCTGACGCTTACCTTTGGCCCTAGAGTTGGCCCTACAACGGGCTAGGACGCCAATGACAATGCGGAAGTAAATCGGGTGAGCGGACTATACGGCAGCCGTACTTCGTTATCTGATCATGGGTAGGTTTTCAGGTCGCGGAGCCGGGTGCGGTGGTGGTGCCAGCGGGCGCGGGCCTGGTGCCGGCGTCGCCACCGGGACCAGTGCAGTGCGTGGGCGATGGTGTGCAGGGCCTGGTGGACCAGGCTGTACAGCCTCTTGATCTCCGGGACGGTGAACGGGATCAGGCCGGGATCCTCGGGTGGTTCCTGGTCGGCGAAGACCGGCAGCGGCGGGGCCGGGCTGGTGTCCCGCAGCTGCGCAGTGGTGACGGCGCAGATCGCGAGGGCGGCCATGACCAGGGTCAGGTGCCGCATGACCGGGCCGTAGAGGCGGACCCGGGCGTGGTCGTAGCCGAACTGGTCTTTCCCGAACTCGTGGTCTTCCTCGATGGTCCACCGGCGGCCGCAGACCTTGATCAGGACCGGCAGGCAGACCGGGCGCCCTTCGGGCACGAAGCACCAGAAGTAGTCGACGCGGGCGTCGTGCAGGTTGCGGCGGATCAGCAGGTGCCGGCGGCTGTCTCTGGCGGTGATCCAGGCCCGGGCGTAACGGCGGTCGCCCTTGGACCCGGCCCCGCACGAGGTGGTCGTCCATGCCCGGCCGGGGACCTTGGCCAGTGCCTGGTCGGCGCGGATCCTGGCGCCGGAGGGCAGGGTGACGCGGAACGAGCAGGGGACCCCCGAGGACGTAGCCGGTGCCGCGTTCCTCGCACAGTTCCCGCAGCCCGGGGTCCTGGCCGTAGACCTCGTCGGCGGCCAGCCACGGGATCTCGATGCCGGCGCCGGGCATCTCGGCCAGCAGCTGCGCGCCGAGCTGCGGCTTGGTCGCGGGCTGCAGGTGATCCGGGATGCCCATCTTGTCGCGGATCCAGGCGTCGGCCAGCTGCTCTTCGGGAACCCGCAGCCGGGAGCCGGCCAGGGTGTGACCGCGGGCGGTGGAGTAGGTGGCGTTCACGAAGTTGATCGCGTTGGCGACCCGGCCGGCGCAGCCGACGTACTGCGGTTTGACCCCGGCGGTGCGATCGCCGTGCTTGACCTGGCCGCTCTCGTCCAGGACCAGCACCGTTAAGCCGTCCGGGGCGGCCAGGCCGGCGACCGCGAAGTCGCGGACCGTCGCCATCGCGGCCGGCTGGTTCCAGGCCGCCCGTTCCAGCAGGCGCTGCATCTTGTCCGGGGACGCGTCGCCCGCGTGCTGGGCCAGGGACCGGCAGTTCTTGTCCGGCAGGTCGCTCATCAGGGCGTCGATGTACTTCCCGGCCTGCTGAACTGGCTCCCGCCGGGTGAAATGGACGGCGAGCAGGCCGGTTAGCTCGTTTCGTTTCTCGCGCGCCAGCCGGGCGCCTACCATGGCGGCAGCGGCCGCCCCAGGATCGGATTCTGTCACAAGGCGATGATCACGGGGCGGCCGCCCTCAGCTCGTGATCAACACGCCGCAATCTGCCCGATCCGCGCAGATCAGACCACCACAGCCCATCGGCCGGACCGGCAGGTCACGAAGTACGGCTGCCGTAACTAGGGCTAGGTAGGCCGCGACGATGAACTCGGGGTCTTCGTCGTCGCCTGGCCGGACCGGGCCGGCGGCAGCCTGGTCAGGTCTTTTCATCCCGGCCTCCTGTTCGGTGTTCTCGCGCGTTGACGGCGCTGCCTGCGGGGACCGGCCACGACGAACCTGGATCGGAAGGGCTGACGTCGCCCGGACGGGGCTGGCGGCCTGGTGGTGATGCGGGGGCCGGAACGGCGCTGATCCTGCCCGCTGGCCCGGCCCGTGCCCGGAACGACTTCGGGGGACGGGCACGGGCCGGGGGCCAATGGCCTTGCTTTAGGGATATTTGTCCTGGTCAAGCACATAAGTTCTGGTACAGCACGTGGCCGCTGAACTGCCGCTGAACTGGGGTCCCTGGGGTTGTCACACAGCGTAGTGTGATGTAGATCACATTAAATCGGCTTAACGCAAGGCCATTGGGCCGGGGGCCTGCCCGGCCGGGGACGGCCGGGCTGGTTCTTTTCCGGTTTCCTGATGTCGTGACGCGGGCAGGGGCGGGGTCATTCGTCTCGGGCGCTTCTGGTGCGCATGCTAAGGAGCACATGGGTTCGCCGCCTCATCTCGTTGATTCTCCTGGCCGAGTTATCCGGTGAGTTCGCGTGGCGGGACAGTCTCGCGAACATGCTTTTCAGGTTGCTGACGGAATGGCTGTCATCGATGATGGTCACGCGCTCGGCATGCTCGTTGCGGCAGCCGACTTCGGTATCGGCGTGATCTGCGAGGCTCATCACGGTGAAACCGGGACACAGGATTTGCGCGGGGGCGGTAAGGCTCAGTACCTGAATTGTCACGTGCGGGTCAGCGGTTGCCGATGCCAGGTAGTCGATTTGCGCCGCCATGATGTCCGCTGAGCCGATAACCCTGAGAAGGGCGAACTCGTCGATGATCGCGTGCAGTTCACGCTGGCCGCAGGAAAGTTCCTGGCGCCGCAGCGTGACCTTGACCAGGGCCCCGGCCTGCCCGGCGGTGAAGCCGGGATAGGTGGCCCGGATGACGGCTGCGGCGTACTCGGGGGTCTGGAGCAGGCTGGGTATGGTCTGCGGGGCGAAGGTACATACCTTCGCGGCTGCGTATTCAAAGTCCAGGAAGGAGCCTGTCCCGTCGGGCAGCAGCCCCTCATATTCCGCCCGCCAGCCTTTGCGCCTGCCTTCCCGTGCCAGGTCAGCCAGGTATCGCCGCTGCCCGGTGTCGTTTACCTCGTAGAAATCAAGCATCATGTGAACATAGGATGTCCTGGCCGGTGCTTTGCCGGTTTCGATCCGGGATATTGTACTCGGAGCGACGCCGAGCTTGGGCGCGACATCTTCGAGCAGGTAACCGCGCAATTCGCGCAGCTTCCGCAATTCAGCGCCCAGCTGGTGACGGCGGATCGTCGGGCCGGTGAATGTGCCGGCCTTGCCCGCGCTGCGGCGGGTGCCTTTCGAAGCCGGGCCGATGTGGATGTCGCGCAGCCTGGCCGTTTCCTGGTCATTGTTCATGTCGCTGGATGTCATTCAGGGTGCCGCGTCCTGTCATGCCGGCGGGCTGTGGCTGCTTCGGGGCGGCGCGGCCGGGTCAGGTGCGGCCAGCGCGGAAAGGCGGGCCGGCGGGCGGCGTGCTCGATGGCTTCGAGCATCGCGGTGCCGTCGAAGGCGGGGCACCCGGCGGCGGGGGTGCAGGGGCAGGCGGTGATCCGGGCGCGGAGCAGGTCCCCGGTGATGCGGGTACGGCGCCGGCTCCGGGCCACCTTGCGCGCGAGCCGGGCGACGGGGGACCGGGCCGGGACGGTGAATCCGTCCGCGTGGATCAGGTCGTCGCTGTCCTGGCCGGGGACCTGCCAGTAGCCGAACACGTCCGTCATGGCCGGGTGGCCGTCCGGTCCCGGTTCGCAGTCGTCGGCTATCAGCGTGAACCTGGCCGTGTCCAGGCTGGTGCCCCGGCCGGATACGGCCGGGCAGCCGGGCAGCGGCGGGGTGGCAGGCGCGGGGGTCATGGCCGGGCCTGCGTCAGGGTCGCGGCCGGCGCGGGCACTACAGGCGGGGAATCGGCGGCCATCGCCTGGTACGCCTCGGTCAGGTCGGGGGTGATGATGGCGTACAGGCCGGGGTCGGCGGGGTTGCGGCGGATGACCTGCCAGCGCCACCGGCTGCGGCCCGGCCAGGCCAGGGCCGTGACGGCGAACTGCGGGTAGGCGATCATCAGCAGTCCCAGGTTCATCTCGTCGGCGATGTCCGTGCCGGGCACGTCCGGCATCCACGGCAGGGCCGGGCCGGCCGCAGGATCATCCCAGGCGGGTCGTGCCTGATAAGGGGTCGGTCATCTCCGGGTGCCTCCTTTCGCGGGCGCGTCATGACGCTGGCGGGCGGGACCGGCCCGCCTGGCGCCGCAGCCGGCGGCGCTGCGTGACTCCACCACGCGCGGCCTGCCGGGACCGCTCCGGTCCCGCCCCCAGGGCAGGCCCGGCACCGGAGCCACGCTCGGGCCGACGTCCGGCCGCGACGGTGCCGGTCCTGCCGGTCATGGTGTCCTCCCCGGATCGGCTTCGCGGGGGACGGCGAAGAACCGGGATTTCAGGCCGTACCGGGCGAAGGCCATCAGGGCCAGGCCGGAAGCGGCGACGCCTGCCAGCGCCAGGTTCTGGGACGCGGGCGCGGCGATCGCGGACCTGGCCAGGACGTAGGCCAGGAACGCGGCGGCGGCCAGGGGCAGCAGGCCGAGCGTGACCGCGTCGCGCGCCCCGGACATGACGCGGCGGCGGTAGTAGGCCATCGTGGCCACCACCATAATTTTTCTAATGCACATCTACTACACCATTTGACCTGCGGAAACTATCCATACGACTCTTGAAACGCATAAATATGACTCTCCGTAATCGATCAAACACAGATATGTGTGCTCCGTTCGGAGTCAGCACGCGGCAAGGACAGGTCACCAGGTAAAGTAGATGAAGTGGCTGTCAGCGCCGTTTAAAGGTTATGGCTGCCATTCAGGAGGTGTTACCGACGAAATACTGACTGGATATTGACGCCTACTATCCGAGGCTTGCGCGGAGGGAGATGATGAAGCCTGAGTCGGCCAGAGCGCCAGCTCGACCCGGAACGTTCCCCTTTGCACCGTTTCGGGTATGAGCTGCGCAAATGGCGCAAGGCGCGCGGACTTTCCCAGGAACGCGCCGGCGCGCTCGTGCATGTTAGCGGCGCGCTTTTGCAGCGGATTGAGATTGGCGAACGGCGACCTCTACGGGACCTAGCGATCCGGTGCGACGAGACTCTTAATGCAGGCGGGGCGCTGGTTGAGGCTTGGGACGCATTTTCAGAGGCCGAAGTCAAGTCGTTACAATCGCTTGCAGCTTCCGTACCCGGCGTCGCTGAATACTTTGCCTCACACTCGGTGCTCGCGCGTCGTGACAGTCTCGTAGGGCAACTCGAAGCGGAAGGATTGGCGGTCAATCGTGCCGCGCTGCTTCTGTCCGTAACATCAGATGTTCCGCACCAATACCTGATAAATGCTCTCGAAGCAGCGCTGAACGTTATGCGGGGCGATGAACGTCGGGCATCGGCGTATCTGGCTCGCTTTTGGGGTCTCCAGCAGAATCGTGCGCTTGAGTCTCTGTTTGCCACAGAAGGCGATCGCGCTCTTCTGCGCAATCCTCAGCAGTTGTTCTCAGCGGCTATCGATATGGCGCCCCGGCTGGACCGGAAGAAGTATTCATTTCACTCGATACTGGCGCGAGCAACGTTCGCTCACCACCTCGGAATCGCCACCGGCGAATTGCACAGCCGTTTCAGGTCTGCCATAACAGACCGGCAGTCTGCTTTTATGGTGCGCAGTGGAGTAATGGGACTCCTCATTAATTCCAGCGATCTTGATCTTGCCGACCGTTACGCGCGCATGGTGCGAGAAACACCAGTTCTGTCGATAATCGAAGAGTGGTCTTTCCCGACCTATACGCGTGACAGCAGGCCGAATTCAGACTTCTGCCTTCCAGGTTCAATTCTGCTCCGCCGGACAGCGCGCGAGGTTCTCAGAGAAGCTGAATCTTACACTGAGGCCTACCTGCTCTACCTATGTACTACATATTTGCCGTTGGCTCTGGCGAATGATCCGACCTTCGGAATGAAAGCAAAACAACTACGGATCGTACTTACTGGCCGGGCCGAGAGGTGCGAAGAAAGCATGGTGAGCCGCGCTTGCATCGAACTCGCTGACAAGTTGGAGGAAGGCGAATGAACATCCGGGCCGCATCTGTTTCAGGGACATGGGACGTTAACTCGGATTTTTGGATACAAATAATCCGAGAAGGAAGGGACCGCTACCGTACCGAGCTAACCGACCCGTCCGTATTGAATGCCATCGGTCCTGCCGAGAGACTGAATGTGCTCGACGCCGGATGCGGAGAGGGTTATCTATCTCGCATCCTTGCTAAGGCAGGAGCGACGGTTACCGGTATAGATTTGAGTGAATCCCTTGTCGTAGCGGCCAGGGAATCAGCTAGCGCTGATGGTCTGAATGCCACGTTCGACGTCGGCAGCCTATACGAACTGCCTTACGCGACCGAGGCATTTGATCTGGTGGTCTGCAATCACGCGATAAACGACCTGGAGAACCCGGATATCGCTATCCGTGAATTTGCGCGAGTCCTTCGATCGGGCGGGCGCCTGATCATTCTCATGCTTCACCCGTGCTTTTACAGCAGCCACGCTGACCGTAATCAGGAAGTGAGTCACGCTATAGCTGCGTCGTACTTTAGCGAGCGCAGTATCTGCCAGACATTCAAGGTAGACGGGCTAACATCACCGGCTGGTAATACTGCATGGTTCCGACCGCTGGAATATTACATTGAACAACTCCGCCTTTCGTCGATGGCTGTTACCGCTCTCGTGGAGCCGCACCCGACAGTTGAGCAAATGCGAAACGATCCCTGGTGGCGGGAGAAATTTACCCGACCGCTCTTCATGCTCATCGCCGCCGAGTCTCGCTGAGCACGGTTAGGCCATGCGGGATTCACTGTCCGCTTCAGTATCCGGTTTAGTCATACATCCGGGCCGCAGTCGCGACCGCCGGGTCAATGCCCGGCGGAGCGGACGGTTTGCTAGCCAAGGTGCCGGTCTCCACGATGCTTGGATGGTCCTGCCAGGTGAGGTCACCAGGAGTGCTGGCTGAGTGCAAGCTTGACCGTTCGCCGGCGCCGCTTCAATTCCGTCTCGTCATCAGTGACGCTGCCGAAGTGATGACACATTGGAATCGGCTGCCTGCGGAGATCTCTTTTAGACTTGTCATTCGGGGAACGACAAGAGCCGGGAGACGGCAATGACGCAGGCCCGGTTGTGCCCGGCGTGCAAGAAGACACGGCTATCTCGGTACAACCATGACCCCCTGTGCGCGCCGAGCATGCGGGCGTCTCAAGTCGCCCCGCAGCTCACCGAGCCGGTAACGCTAGCCTGGCTCTGGGACTCGCTGCTGATGCGCGAGGCGCTGGCACGCGTCGACCTAGCCGCGCTCGTCGCGGTGTTCCGCGCGGCGGCCGGGTTGTCTCAGCATGAGCTGGCCGACATCATCGGCTGGTCGCAAAGCAGTCTAAGCTTGTTCGAAAGCGGCCAGCGGAACACGCTCTATGACATCCGGGAACTGCTCCGGTTCACCGACGCCGTGGACATGCCGCGCGAGGCACTCCTGCCCCTAGTCATGGGGCACGCCCGTGCAGCCCTGCCCAGCGCCGGGCTGGCGGATGTTCCGCTCGCCGAAGGTGACGGGCTTGAGGAGAGCTGTGTGGAACTGGACCGGCGCGGCTTCGCGGCGATGATGACCGGCGCGGCGGCGGCAGCAATGCTGCCGGAGCTGGCCGTGCCGACGAAGGTGACCGCGTCCCACGTCCGGTACCTCAAGACCTGTGACGACAACCTGAGGAGCCGGGACCAGGTGACCGGCGGTGGTGCGCTGGTGAACCAGGCCATCCGACAGTGGCAGCGGGCCCGGCGCATGCTGGACGAGTCCGACTACACCGAACAGGTCGGCCGGGAACTGCTCGGCGTGACCGGCAATCTGGCCGTCACCGCTAGTTGGCTCGCCTTTGACGCTGCGAACATCCCCCTGGCCAGGCGGATGGAAGCTGAAGCAGTCGGTTTGGCGGGCAGCGCGGGCGATTCTGGTCTGATTGCACACGTCCTCCAGACATCGGCCCAGATTTCCTCGCATCTGGCTGGATCGAAAGGCGGGAAAGGGCACGCGCGCCAAGCACTCCGGCTAGCAGATCAAGCTGCGAGCGCGGCGACTCACGAGGCCTGCCGAGATTTCATGCGTTGATAGCGCTCCGGCGCGCGAATGCCGCGTCGCTGTTGGGTGACGAGCACATTTTCAGGGCATCTATCGGCCGTGCGCGTGACGAGCTTGACCGGGGATTCGGCGCTGATGATCCGCAGTGGATCCGGTTCGTCGACCACTCGGAAATCAGCACTCAGGAAGCAATTGGACATTCGAATCTGGGTAATTACCGTGCGGCGATTGAGCTGTACGGCATGAGTTTGGCCGCGCCCGATGTAGCAGTGCGGAACCGGACCTGTGCTCATGCTCGGCTGGCAGCGGCGCTTGCGGCCGAAGGCGACAGGAGCGGTGCACTAAGCGAGGCGACGGCTGTGCTGGCAGTCCTGGGAGTTGGAGTGAAATCCACGCGGGTACTTAACGAGTTGCGTCCGGTGCGCGATGCGGCATGGCAGGTTAATGACGCTGGTTGTTCCAGTTGCTGTGACTGGATTTGCGCCAGTCCGCGTCGGCGAGGGGGAGCTGGGTGCCCGCAGTCATTTAAGTCCTTTCCGGTCATGCCTGATCCGATGCTGCCGTGCCGATCGGCTGGCCGCAATGTCGGCGTTATTGCATATCGTCATCACTGCGGCCGGGCAGCGGCGGACGGCGTCATGGCGGTGATCATGGCCGCGGACTCGGCCGGGCTTGCGGCCTGGGAGACCAGGCTGGTCCAGGCGAGGTTGCAGCGGTCGAGTTCGTCGGGGGTTTCGAGATAGATGTCGCCCATGGGATCTTCCACGTAAGCGACGGGCGGGTCTTCGGGGCTGGGGAAGTTCAGAATGACGAACTCGCCGTCGAGGCCGGCGGCGGCGCCGGCTGCGAACGGCAGGACCTGGATGGTTATGGCCGGCCCGGCGGCAGCGAGGGCGGTGAGCTGGGCTTCGATGACCTCCGGCCCGCCGATGACGCGGTGCAGCACTGCTTCGTCGAGCACGACGTGGATGCGGGGCGGGACTGTTTTGTCGAGCAGGGCCTGCTGGCGGGCGGTGCGGGCGCTGACGCGCCGGTCGATGCTGGCTGCGTCGAGCCATGGCCCGGTGGCTGTGATCGCGGCGCGGGCGTAGCCGGGTGTCTGCAGGAAACCGGGTACCAGGTGGGCGTTGACCTTGATGGCGCTGGCCTCGGATTCCAGTCCGATGTAGGAGCCGGTGAAGACATCGCTGTAGGCGGTCCAGGAGCCGGGCACGGCGGTGGCGCTGGTCCCCGCCGCGCCCGGCCCGGCGGCCGGGGCGTGCGGCAAGACCCAGCTCGCCGCCTGGCATGCCGGGACGGCCTGCCGGGACGGGCAGGTGAGGCTGATGTTCTGGGTCGATGCCAGCAGCCGCGCCGCGGCCCTGACCGGGTTCGTGCAGGCCGCCGGGGCAGCCGGGACCGGCACCGGCGGCCCGGCCGAGGAGGCCGCCGCCCGCCTGGCACGCTGGCTGGCCGCGACGGCGGTGCCGTGGCTGATGGTCCTCGATGACCTGCGGGATGCGGCCATCCTGGACGGGATCTGGCCGGCCGGCCAGGCCGGCCGCGTCCTGATCACTGCCCCGGCCGAGCGGCCTGTCTGCGACCGGGGCGGGCAGGCGCGGGCGCTGGTCGTCCCGGTCGGCGGCTTCAGCCCGAGGGAAGCGCTGAACTACCTGATGACCCGGCTGTCCGGTTACCCGGATCAGCGGCACGGCGCGATCGACCTCGCGATCGCCCTGGAGGGCCATCCGCTCGCGCTGGCCCAGGCCAGCGCCGTCATCACCACCGCCGGCTGGTCCTGCCGCGACTACCTGGCCCGCTTCACCGCCGCCCGTGACCGGCTGGCCGCCTCCCGGCCCGGCGGCGGCCCGCCCGCCCCCGCAGCCGTCACCATGGTCCTGTCGGCTGACCGCGCCGGGGAACTGGCGGCCGGCGGAACAGCCCGGCTGCTGCTCGCGGTCACCGCGATGCTCGACGGCGCGGCCGTGCCGGCTGCGGTGCTGTCCGCGCCCGCCGTCCGGGACCTGCTCGCCCGGTCCGGCGGACCGGGCGGCGCGGACGCCGCCCGGGATGCGGCCGGGGTGCTGGAGGACGCGTCGCGATAGGAGACTCGGTGAACCGCATGGCGGTTGCCATCCTCGAACGGGGCCACGGCCGTGATGGCCTCGGAAGGGCAGCCCATCGCCTCAGATGCATAAGCCCGGACCGCGGCCAGCCGATCTTGGCCGGAAGACTCAGCCATCCCAGGCATCGTAACCGGAACTCTAAGACGATCCACCGTTCGACGGCCAGGCGGCTGCCAGGTATTTCAGGTGCTTTCGCCCAGCCGACGAGGCGGGACAGGGGACCTCCACCATGGCAAGCGCCGGGGCGAGAACCGGACAGGCGGGTTCGGCGGGTTAAGACTGGGTACCGCAAAGTCCAATGCCGGACACCGCAGGAAGGAGTTGGCCATGCTCACTATCACCGACAGTGCCGTCTCTGCGATCCGCACTCTTACGTCGCAGCCTGACCTGCCCGTTGACACCGGCTTGCGCATCATGAGGCAGGACGAAGGATCACGGTCTTTCCAGCTCGCCCTCACCGAAGGCCCGGCGGCTGGCGATCAGGTGGTCGAAGAGAGCGGGGCACGCGTGTTCCTCGAAGACGCCGTCGCGACCGTACTCGAGAACAAAGCGCTCGAAGCGCAGGTAAACGAGCAAGGCGACCTTGCCTTCCGCATCTCGGACCAGGCTCGGCCTGCTTGAGCAGCCTGCTCAAGGCGTCGGTCAGCCGCCGCGAGTCCTTCAACGCTGCCCACCAGTTGCGGCGGCCGGGCCTGTCAGACGCCGAGAATCAGCGTTTGTTCGGGAAATGCATGAATCTGCACGGACATAACTACGTTCTGGAAGTCGTGCTGGCAGGCGAGATCGATGACGCGACTGGCTATGTCTGGGACCTGAAGCAGCTTTCTGACATCATGCACCGGCAAGTCATCCAGGATGTTGATCACCGTAACCTGAACACCGATGTGCCGTGGCTGAAAGGGTGCATACCGACGGCCGAGAACCTCGCCCTGGCTTTCTGGGAACGACTTAAGCCCGAATTGCCCGAGCGGCTCCTGCGGGCGGTTCGGGTTTTCGAGACCGACAATAACTGGGCCGAGGTCGGTAATCACGTCTGAGGGCGCGGCCGGCCGGGCGAAGGACTTGCGCTGGCGTTACACAGCCGCCGATCTCGCCGTGCTCAGCAGTGCGGAGGAGGGCCGTTTCGCGCCCGCTGAAGGCGCCGATCCGCAGGCCGACCTCGAGTTGGCCTGGGAGTTGCTCTACCGGCTCGAGCCTCAGCTCTATGACCGGCTCGCCACCGCGGAGCGGCTCCATCCCGGCATCCTCGACTGGCTGCCCAGGGCCGCGAACAGGATTGTCGAGGTGGGGGCCGGCACCGGACGGCTGACACTGGAACTTCTCGGCCTTGGTCGCGAGATCGTGGCGATCGAGCCCGTGGCGGCATTCCGGCGGATTCTGGAGCGCAAACTTGCCGGGGAGGCGGGGAGCCACAATGCTCGGGTGGCCTGCGGCTTCTTCGATGACCTGCCGGTCGGGAGCGGCTATGCCGACTTGGTCGTCGCGTGCTCCGTTCTCACTCCTTCGCCGGCGCATGGTGGCGAGGCGGGGCTAGCTGAGATGGAGCGGATCTGCCGGCCAGGCGGCTGCGTGATCATAGTCTGGCCCAACAACGTCGGCTGGCTGGCCGGGCACGGGTACCAGTACGTCAGCTTCCCTGGGCCGATGACCGTCGACTTCAAGTCCCACAGGGAAGCGGTTGAGATGGCCGAGATCTTCTATCCGGACGCCGTGCGCGAGGTGCGCGGGCAGGGCAGCGCGCGCGTTCCTTACGAGCTAATAGGCATCAATCCGCCGCGAGATCTCATGTTCAAGGAAATGTCGCGATGAGGATCGCGATTGTCGCACCCCTGGTGTCGTGCATCCGTGAGCCGCAGGGCGGGGGCTCCCAGGCCTTTGTCTCCGATCTCGCTCGCGGGCTCACGGGCCGAGGGCACGAGATCCACGTCTATGCGGCGAGTGGCTCTGAGATACCGGGAGTTACGGCGATCGACACCGGAGTCGACCCGGCCTCCCTCCAGTCGACGCTCTACCGGGCCGCTAGCCGGGAGCCGCGGGATCTGGGTGCCGAGGGTGCCTTTGCGCGCGTCTACTCCGTCGTCAGGCGAGCCCGGTACGACGTCATTCACAATCACGCCTTCGACGCCCCGGCTATCAGCCTGGCCCGCTCGTTGAACGTTCCCGTTGTCCACACCTTGCATCTGCCGCCAGAGCCTGCCGTCTTGGCGGCGCTCCGCGATGCCGCGACGCACGGCTGCCCGCCGGCCGTGGCCGGGGTTTCGGAGTTCCAGGCCGCCAGCTGGCGGCAGAGTGTCACGGTAGACGCGGTCCTGCCGCCGTATGTCCCGACCCGTGACATCCCGTGGGCGCCAGTCGCCGGCGACGGTGCCGTCTTCGCCGGCAGGCTCAGCCCGGAGAAGGGCGCGGCCGAGGCCATCGATATCGCCCAGGCCGCCGGGATCGCGATCGAGGTGTACGGCGATGCCTATGACGTCGGCTATGCCCGCGAGCAGATCGGCCCTCGGCGTCACCTGCCTGGCGTCACCATCCACCCGGCGGTAACCCGCACTTCGCTGTGGGCTGTCATGTCCCGCGCGGCCGTGGTTCTTTGCCCGTCCCGGTGGGACGAGCCTTTCGGCATGGCCGCAGCCGAGGCGCAGGCTTGCGGGACTCCGGTCATCGCGTTCAACCGCGGCGGCCTCGGCGAGGTCATCTCAGCTGGCCGGACCGGGTTCCTCGTCACGCCCGACGACCTCGAGACGGCCGCCAGGTGCGTCGGGCTCGCGGCTGACCTATCCAGGTCAGCGTGCCGCGACCATGCCGTAAGTCATCTTGACCTGGAACGGAGCCTGGACGCGCATGAGCAGTTTTACGGGCGGGTCGTCAGGTCTGGTGCCGGCCGGGCCGCCAGTGCCTGACCGAGAGCACTGGCTGGCAGGCCGGGTCGCCGTCGTCACGGGCGCCAGCCGTGGTATCGGGGCCGCTACGGCGCAGGCCCTTGCCGCCGCCGGTGCGCGCGTGGTTCTCGCGGCCCGTGATCGCGACGCACTCGGTGCGGTCGCCAGGTCCATCAGGGACGGTGGCGGCGAGGCCTGGTCCTGCCCGGCTGACGTCAGCAACGCCAGCGATGTCGAGCGTCTCTTTAAGGTCGCCGACGAGGCCGGCCCGGCTGCGGCCCTGGTCTGCGCGGCGGCCGTGCTTACCTCAGTTCCGTTCGCCGCGACCACACCCGACATCTGGGAACAGACGCTCCGGGTCAACCTGACCGGCACGTTCCTCTGCTGTCAGGCAGCGTTCACGGGCATGCGCAGGGCGGGCGAAGGGAGGATCGTCAATATCGCCTCGCTCTCCGGCATTTACGGCACCGAGAAATTCCCTGGCCTGACTGCCTACAACGTCTCCAAGTACGGAGTGATCGGGCTGACCGAGGCGATCGCCGTCGAGGGCAAGCAGGATGGCATCAGCGCCATCTGCGTCAGCCCGGGCGCGGTCGACACCGAGATGCTTCGCCAGGCCAACCCTGAACTGCGCCCCGGCCTCACGCCCGGCGACGTCGCGGAGTTGATTCTCGCGCTGCTTGACAGTCCGCTCGCCCCGGCGAGCGGAGCGAACATCCCGCTCTTCTCGAACATCCAGCCGGACTAGCGGCGGCGTCAGCCGGCCAGCGACCACAAGTCCGTTCGTTCGTCGGCGAGCAGGTTAGGGGCTGGCCGGGCTCGCTTGGCTACCAGCCGGGCGCACGCTGCCATCTCGGAGTCCCGGTCAAGTTCCGGGTCGCCGCCCCGGTCGAGGCCAACCGCGGCGTGCACCACGCCGCCAGTCAGGTAAAAGCCCACCAGCTTCCCCTCGGCCAGGCTGCCGCGGACCACGAACGTGTCCCAGGTCGCGGCATGACCTACGTACTCCAGCTTGTGGTCATACTGGTCGGACCAGAAGGTGTGAATGTAGTCATAGGGCTCGGCCGAGCCGAGCATGGACCGCGCCGCGGCGCGGCCTTGTTTCTCCGCGTTGTTGTAGTGCTCGACCCTGACCCGGCCGAATACCGGATGCAGATGGCTGGCGACATCGCCGGCCGCGTAAATGTCAGGCGCGGTCGTCCGGCACCACTCGTCCACGAGCAGCCCGTTGTCCTGCTGAGCCGACGGCCCCGCGATGGCGGGCACGTCAGGATCGATGCCGACGCCGGCGACCGCGAAGTCGCACGGTACGTGGACACCGCCCGCGGTGATCGCCTCCTGAACTCGCCCCGTGCCCCCGAACGCGGCGATCCGGTCTCCCGCCAGCAGTTCCACGCCGTTCGCCCGGTGAATGGCGCCGATCACCGTTCCGACTTCACTGCCGAGCACCCGGTCAAGCGGAGCCCGGCCAGGGAATATGGCGGTCACCTGAACCCCGAGCTTGGTCAGCGACGCCGCGACCTCGCAGCCGATGAAGCCCATGCCCACTACGACCGCCCGGCGCCCCGCCGCGGCTTCGCTCTTGATCGCGTCGGAATCCGCGACCGTGCGCAGGTAATGCAGACCGGGCAGCTCGGCGCCGGGGACCGTGAGCCTCCTGTTTTGCCCGCCGGTCGCGACCAGGAGTTTCTGATATCGGAGTTCCTCGCCAGAGCTCAGGCGCACCGTGTGCGGGCCGGCGTCGACCATCGCCGCGCTAGCCAGGGAAGGCCGGTCGATGTCGTGCTCTTCGTACCAGCCGGACGGCCGGACATACCAGCCCTCGAGATTCTCCTCTGACCGCAGGTAAGTCTTGGACAGGGGCGGCCGGCCGAACGGGACGCCAGGTTCCCGGCTGATCAGGGCAACTCGCCCGCGAAAACCCTCCTCGCGGAGCGTCACGGCCGCGTTACCTCCGGCCATGCCGCCACCCACGATCACGATCGGACCCGAACTGGATGTCTCAGCCAACCGGTTGCTCCTTCGCGCTGGCCAGGCCCGGCCCTGGTCAGGCCGGCAACTCACCGGCCAGGTATTTCAGATGCTCGCGCTTAGCTTTGCGATCATAATGGTCGCGTTCCAGTCGAGGAGGGAGGCAGAGAATGAAGCTAGCGGAAGCCTTGTCGCTTCGAGCCGATACCGCGCGCCGGGTCGAGCAGTTGCGGGCGCGGATTGTGGCCAGCGCCCGGTACCAGGAAGGCGAGGAGCCGCCCGAGGACGCGCCTGCTCTCCTCATCGAGGCCGGCGCGGCGCTGGATGAGCTTGAGGTTCTCATCCGGAGGATCAACCGGACGAACGCGGCGGCGGAGATCGGCGCCGATGGCACGATTACCGACGCGCTGGCCCGGCGGGATGTGCTCCGGCTGAGGCATTCCGTCGTATCGGCGGCTGCGGACGCCGCGGCCGGCCGCAGCCACGCCGGCGGGATGGGGCGGCAGCTCAGGTCCGAGCTGAAGATGCTCGCCGCACTGCCAGTAGCCCAGTTGCGCGCCCAGGCCGACGGGATCGCTCGCGAGTTGCGAGAACTCGACGTTCGTGTTCAGCGCTCCAACTGGGAGGTCGATCTGCTGGACTGACAGCGAGCCAGAGGTGGAGCAGGTAGTCCTCGCGGAAGCGTGCGCAACCCGTGGGCCGACGGGCAATTCGGTCCCCTCCTGGTGGCGCGGCGGGCAGCGCCTGGGGTTCGAATCCCCGACCACAGTGCAGCCCAGCACGGCACACAGGTGACAGAGCACGGCACACGCCACACCACCAAGTGCAGATCCGCGGCGACGAGGGCGGGACAGGGGACCTCCACCTCGGTCACGGAATTTGCGTCGCTGATCGGAACGTCGGCGTCGGCAGCGACCCGGGTGAGTTGTGCCGCTAACGCCTCGGCGCACCACTACGGGCCCGAGCAACCAGAACTCCAGTTTCGGCGCCATGCCATGCCCTGCTCGCCGTCACGCCGGTCCAGCAGGTACTTCTGGCCTTGCCGTCGGCTCGGATCGGGCTAGCCAGAGCCGTCCGGCCAGCGGAAGTGCTGCCGCTGATCGGTGGCAGGGCTGGTGAACTCGATGCGGGCGCCTTCGAGTCGCTGGCTGATGATGCACACTGTTCGAGGCTGAACCAGGCCTGCTGGAACAGTGCGTAGAGCTGGTATCCGGCATAGGTGAGTACGGGTCTCCCCGCGGACCCGTAGGAGGGCGGAGGCAACACCCTCATCAAACGTCCAGACGCGTGTCCTGATAAGCAGGACCCGGTCCGCGCGTCATCCACAAAACACGATTTTGCTGAGGTAAACTTCCGCAAGTCCAATGTGTCCGACGGAATGCTTTACCTACCTCGATCCACATGCGCCTTTTGCGAGGCACGTAGGAGGCTAAGTTTTGGCGACTGCGACGTACCAGGAGCGCCTGGGCTCCCTTCGCTCAGCGCTAGAAGGGTGGGGCTACGCGGGAGCCATCTCGGAAGGATTTCCTATATGGAATCCGGCCCGCAGACGTGATCGGTTGCGAGCGGACTTTGTGGCGTTCACTCATCATGAGCAGCGGGACATGGCTACAAGCGCGATCCTCGCCCAGGTTGTCGACACCAGTGCCGATATCACGTCCCGCTGGCTTCCTGCGGCGGTGGCCCTCGGTGCTCCCGCAATGCTAGTCGCGCTACCAGACCGCCTAACGCTTTGGACTACGGCTCGCGATATAGCCGCAGTAGCGGAGATTTTGTCGGTGCCAATCACTGCACCAGGAACGCTGGTGAGCCGGACAGCCAATCTGAAACCTGAAGCCGTCGCACGAGCGAAGCGCGCCGGGCATGCTCGGAGCCTCTTCCCGCTGGGTTTGGACGTCCTCAATGGTTCCCGGCAGCAGGCGCGTACTTATTTGACACAGCAGGTGGAGTACGTACTTAGCCTCGGGGCGGGCGAAAGAGCAAGCGGGCAGGATCTCGCCGCCCGGCTGGTCATCGGGGCGCTAGCTATTCTCATGATCCGGGACAAGACCCCAACGGCTGCCCTTACCGACGTCGGCGTCGGTGCTCTCATCGACGTCGCGCAGCAGCGCCACCATGGATATTTTGACTGGCTGAACAATATTACAGACCGAGAGATGCAATCGTTCATCTCAATAGTTGACTATCTCGGTTCAGATATAAATTTCGCCAGCATCGAGCCTGCGATGGTTAGCGATGTTTATGAACAAGCCTTGGTGGATAAATTCGTCCGACGCGAACAAGGCACATTTTACACTCCACCGCAGCTAGCCCAGCAGATGCTTTCTGTAATACCTTTCGAAAGTCTGGAGCCCGATAGGAGAACCGTGCTCGATCCAGCCTGCGGCTCCGGAACTTTGTTGCTGGCCACTGCGGATCGCCTAACTCAGACCCAACCGGCCGCGGCGAACTCTTCGGCGCTCCACAATTATCTAGTAAGCCACATTAGCGGATATGATAGCGATTCGCTAGCCTCGGAAATAACTAAGCTTTGTCTCTTGATGACCGCCATGCCCATCGGAAACAGCTGGCGCGTCGAAACTCTAGACACACTTGCGGCTGAGCTTAACGCCGATAGCAGGCCCAGTGTGATTGTAAGCAACCCGCCCTGGCGTTTTCGCCGTGCAGGCATTGCGCCAGAGGAACGCGCAAATGTCTTTATAACCTGGATGCTTGCCAATCTTGCCGATGATGGATATCTAGCATGCGTTGTTCCGCTGAGTTGGATAAATAAACACCATGGTAGACGATCTAGAACGTCGCTTCTGAGACAATCTGATCTACTTGAAGTCTGGCGTCTTCCCGCCGATTTGTTCCACTCTACTGGTACAACCATTGCCCCCGCTGTGATAGTTGCTAGGAAACACGCCGAGAGTGGTTATCGGCCGCACCTTGCAGTCTTTAAGACCGTCCGGAATTCCGATACTCAGGACTTCCTCGATACCGGTCGGGCCGGGGAGGCGTATATAGTCGAGCCCGGATCTGACGGTTCTAAGCTTGCGGCCGGCCCGCTTAGCCGTGAACTGGCGGGGCTAGAGGGCTTTGTCACCTTGGATCAAGCTGCAGATGTCTACACTGGCTGGTCACAGCAATCTGGCCGACAGCCGCGACTGGTAAGTGACGCCACACATATGGAACTCAGTTCGATTTTGGATCTGAGGGCATTTTCACCACCTCTTCAGGAGAGCTTGAAACCTGTCCGGTATCCGGATGACTATCACCACGTGCGAGCGACTGACGAGCGAGTGCGCGCTGCTAAGGTGATAGTAGTGAGCAAACATTTCTCCGCCGACAATCCGTGGCGGCTGAACGTCGGCTACGATCCTATTGGCATAGTCGTTCGCGAGTCGTTTATCTCGCTTATTCCACGTCCCGACTGGGGACCTTGGGCTTCTCTCTCGGACTGGCATCGCCAATGTGCGGTTATGGCTGTTCTCGGATCTGGGCTGGCGTCTTGCTGGATAGACGAGAATGAGCCTACGCGTAACATATCGATCCGATATGTCAAAGTGTTTCCTTTCCCGGCTGATCGGGACTCGATCTCTTTGCTCGCAAATGTCGGCGAGCGTATTGTCAATGCCGTGACCACCGGCACATTCGATGAAATGTCCGCTGCGGCGACGCAGCTTGAGACGGTGGTCAATGACATGTATCGCCTGACGGACGAAGCTAAGGCTATCGTTCGCAAAAGACTTGCCGGGGCGCCCGCCTTCGAAGGTGTAATTCGCTACCCGCCGACTCAGCGGGACGCCAAGGAATCCGAGTCCACCGTGCGAGACTTGCCGAGCTTTGGGCAGGTACTTGAGGCAGACGAGCAGGGGCTGCGAGTTTGGGTGTCCGGGGTTACGGAGGTTAGTGCCGGACAAACGCCCATAACGCCTGGCCTGGGCGCAACGATGGCCCACCGATGCTGATGCGAAGCCGACGGCCAACCGCAACCATGGGCCGCCGATGCTGCGGAGACAGCATCGCTGCGACATTGATGTTGTTCGTCCGGACTGCCGCACGCAACGATGACTCAACGATGCGGTAGACCGAGCCGCCCCCGCCCGCCGCCGCGCCCGGTGCCCGCAGCACATCAGGAGGTCAGCAAGAAGTAAGGTGATCGCCCATGAGTGAGGGCGCGGATCCGCCTGGTGAGGCTGACGGCATACCGGTGCGCTGGCGTCGGTGGGCGGCTGTGGCGCTGATGCGTGGCACGCCGGTGACCGAGGTGCTCAACGTGCTTGACGCCGAGGGTTTCGGTGCCAGGGATGCCGTACTTCTGTGCGCGTCGCTTTACGAGAGCCCGGCCATGGACGGCGGCCGGTGGCTGGCTGGGCAACTGGCCAAGATGACGTCCGTGCTGATGATGCGGGAGAAAGTCGCCGGCCCGCCCGCCGACCTCGAGCGGCGGTCAGGCGTCAGCCGGGACGAGTTCCTCGACCGCTACTATGCGAGGAACGAGCCGGTCGTGCTGACCGACGTCTGTGACGACTGGCCGGCGAGGTCCTTGTGGAGCCCTGAATATCTCGCCGAAGTGCTTGGACCGCTCGAAAGCCTGGACTTGGCCGCTGAGACGGCCGCCCCGCTACGGGAGGACTTCACTCTCGACGAGCGCTATCTGAAGCCCGAACCCGAACCGGGTGCGACCCTGCGCCTCGGCGCGGCCGGCTCGGTGACCCCGCTCCGGCACGAGCTGAAGAACATGCTGTCGTGCCAGGTCGACGGCTGGCAGCACGTGATCATGATTCCCGCGCTTCAGATCCATCGCGTGTACAACAGCGTCAACGTTTTCAGCGACGTCGACCCGCTCGCCCCTGACCACGCCAGGTATCCGCTGTTCGCCGACGCCACCCAGCTTCATCTTGACCTCGGCCGGGCAGGCGCTGTTCATCCCGGCGGGCTGGTGGCATCACGTCGAGTGCACCGAGCCGAGCATCGGCATCAGCTTCACGAACTTCGCGTTCCCCAACGACTTCCCGTGGGCGAACCCCGAGTTCAGGCTCTAAGGGTGCGCGGCGTCAAGCTAGACGAAACCCGACGGCTACGCGCAGGCCGGGTGTTCATTGCTACTTGACCTGTGATTGGGTGGTCCTGTTCACTATTGGAATGCTGCCGGGCAAGGTGATGTGACTTGGCGATTCACACGTTCGGCCAGGCAGCCGTGGACTGGGAGAGCCGGGTCGATCTCGCCCGGCTGAGGACGGACCGGCTTGACCGTCTCAAGGCGGCGCTCGACGGGTCGGAACTCGGTGCGCTGCTGGCCTTCGACTTCGCCAATATCAGGTACATGACCGCGACCCATATCGGCACCTGGGCGATGGACAAGCTGATCAGGTTCGCGCTCCTGGTCAGGGGAGCGGAGCCGATCGTATGGGACTTCGGGTCCGCGGCGAGGCATCACCAGCTGTACAACCCCTGGCTTGACCACACCGAAGGCCCGCCGACGCCGGAGGGCGCGGCGCGAACCGGCGCGCGGGCCGGCATTTCCACGCTGAGGGGCGCCTTCAACCCGGACGCGGGCATCGCCGCCGACCTGGCCGCGAAGATCGCGGCCGAGCTCAGGGAACACGGGATGGTCGGCGAGCCGCTGGGGATCGACTTCGCCGAGATGCCAGTCCTCGCCGCCCTCAAGGCCGAGGGCATCGACGTCGTTGACGGGCAGCAAATCTTCCTCCAGGCTCGCGCCATCAAGACCAAGGACGAGATCTCGCTGCTGAGCCAGGCCTGCGCGATGGTCGACGCCGCCTACGACGAGCTTTACGGGTTCATGCGGCCCGGAGTGCGGGAGAACGAGTGCGTCGGGCTGGTCAGCAAGGTCCTTTACGACCTGGGCAGCGAGTATGTAGAGGGAGTGAACGCCATCTCGGGCGAACGCTGCTCGCCGCACCCCCACGTTTACAGCGACCGGCTGCTGCGGCCGGGCGACCCCGCGTTCTTCGACATCCTGCACAGCCACCTCGGCTACCGCACCTGCTACTACCGCACGTTCGCGATCTCGAGCGCCTCGGTGGCCCAGCGGGACGCTTACACCCGCTGCCGGGAGTTCATCGACGAGGCCATCTCCCTGGTGAAGCCGGGAGCGACCACCGCCGACATCGTCAGCGTCTGGCCGACGGCGCAGGAGTTCGGGTTCCCCGACGAGCTGGCGGCGTTCGCGCTCCAGTACGGGCACGGGGTCGGGCTGTCGATCTGGGAGAAGCCGATCTTCAGCCGGCTGGTATCGCTCGATCATCCGGAAACGCTGCGAGAAGGCATGGTGTTCGCGCTCGAGACCTTCTGGCCTGCGAAGGATGGCTGGTCGGCGGCCAGGATCGAGGAAGAGGTCGTGGTGACCGCCGACGGGTGCGAGGTGATCACCAAGTTCCCCGCCGAGGAACTCCTAGTCGCCGGGCGCAAGTACTGGACGGCCGGCGGGGCGCTGAACACGCTGCGGGAGTCGCAGTCGCACCTGAATACGGAGGCCGGGTCCGGGTCCAAAGGCGGGGCGGCCTGATGGAGACAGTTACCCCGTACGACCTTGAGGTTATGTACCGGCAGATGGCGGTGATCAGGGAGACAGAGAAGGCCGCGCACGACCTTTTCCTGGCCGGCCTGGTCAAGGGGACCACGCACCTGGCCGCCGGGCACGAGGCCGTCGCGGTCGGGGCAAGTTCCGCCCTGCGCCCCGACGACTACGTGTTCGCCACGTACCGAGGTCACCATCACGCGATTGCCCGGGGAGCGAGCCCAGCCGGCTGCCTGGCCGAGTTGATGAGCAAGGCGACCGGGGTGTGCGGCGCCAAGGGCGGGTCGATGCACCTGACCAAGGCCGACCACGGCATGCTCGGCTCGTACGCGATCGTCGGGGCGCACTTGCCGATGGCGGCGGGCGCGGCCTGGTCGGCGAAGCTGCGCGGCACTGGCCAGGTAGCGGTGGCCTTCTTCGGCGACGGGGCGACGAACATCGGCGCCTTCCACGAGGCTCTGAACCTGGCGGCGGTCTGGAAGCTGCCCGTGCTGTTCATCTGCGAGAACAACTTGTACATGGAGTACACGCCGATTTCGTCGGTGACGGCCGTGCGCTATCCGGCGGCCGACCGCGCGGCGTCGTACGGTCTCCGGGGCGAGCTCGTCGACGGCAACGACGTCGTCGCGGTCAGGTCGGCGGTCGCGAGAGCCGCCGAGCGGGCGCGGGCCGGCGAGGGCCCGGCCGTGATCGAGGCGGCGACCTACCGGCACTTCGGGCACAGCCGCACCGACCCGGCTAAGTACCGGCCGGAAGAAGAGGTCAGGGAGTGGCTGGCGCGCGATCCGCTCCTGGTCACCGGGGCTGAGCTCGAAGCGCTTGGAGTACCACGGGCCGAGATCGACCGCTGGGATGAAGAGTCCAAGCGCGAGGTACGCGACGCCGTCGCGGAAGCCAAGGCCGCTCCCGAGCCCGACCCGGCGACGGCACTGACTGATCTCTGGGCGGACGGGAGCTCCACGTGGCGGACCTGATCACCTACAGGGAAGCCGTCGCCGAGGGCATTGCCCGGGAGATGCGACGTGATGCTTCCGTGGTGTGCCTCGGCGAGGACATCGGGGCCGCCGAGGGCGTGTTCAAGACGACGACCGGGCTTTTCAAGGAGTTCGGCCCAGAACGGGTCTGGGACACCCCGATCTCCGAGCAGGCCATCGTCGGCGCGGCGATGGGCGCCGCGCTGACGGGCCTCCGACCGGTCGCCGAGATCATGTTCTCCGACTTTCTCGCCTGCTGCTGGGATTACATCGCGAACGAGATCCCTAAGGTCCGCTATATGACTGGCGGGCAGGTGACGGTTCCGCTGGTAGTTCGGACAGCAAATGGCGGCGGGCTGGGCTTTGGAGCGCAGCATTCACAGGCCGTAGAGAACTGGGCGCTCACCGTGCCTGGACTGAAGATTTGCGCCCCGTCGACGCCGGCCGACGTCGTCGGCCTGATGGCGTCGGCGATCAGGTCACCGGACCCGGTGATCTTCTTCGAGCACAAGGGGCTGTTCGCGAGCAAGGGCGAGCCCGCGCCGCCCGGGCACGTGGTTGAGCTTGGCGAGGCGGCGGTCGTGCGGCCAGGTACTGACCTCACACTGGTAGCGCTCGCCTACACGGTGCCGATCGCGCTGGCGGCGGCCGAGCAGCTGGCAACCGAGGGGATCAGCGCCGAGGTCATCGACCTGCGCTGCCTGGTGCCGCTTGACATGGCGACCGTGCTCGCGTCGGTCGGGCGGACCTCGCGGGTGCTGACCGTGGAAGAGAACCCTTACCAGGGCGGCTGGGGCGGCACGGTCGTGTCGATCATCGCCGAGGAAGGGTTCGAACTGCTCGACGCGCCGGTCAAACGGGTCGCGGCGCAGTGCGTACCGCTGCCGTTCGCTAACTCCCTGGAAGAGCAGGTCATCCCGACGGCGGCGAAGGTCGTGACGGCCGCCAGGACTCTGCTGGATTACTGAAGTTTGGAGCACTGCGAATGTCGTCTCGGCATCTCGTTGCCCGGGCCGCCGACGCTGATTACCGGGAACCGGGCGGCTGGGCGGCCGGGGCTAGCGGTTACCGGCGCTGGTCGGTCGTTGGCGAGGATACCGGCGCGCCGAGTACCGGGTTCGGCGTCTGCTCGCTGGCCCCGGACGGCTTCGTCCCCGCGCACGTGCACTCGTTCGAGGAAACGTTCTTGGTGCTCGACGGGAGCGGGGTTCTCAGCTTGCCGGACGGGGCGTTTGAGGTTGAGGCCGACGACTACGGGCTTATCCCCGTCGGAACACCGCACGCCTGGCAGAATTTTGGAAGAAAGGAACTTAGGTTCGCGGAGATGCAGGGACCGGCGCCGCGGTCCAGGTTCGGCGGCGACACGTACCTGGTCCAACTCGCGTCCCCCGAACCCGTGCCGATTGACGTGCGGGACCCCCGCAACCGGGTGTTCGGCAACATCACGGGCGATCATATGGACCCGCGCAAGCAGGGCCAGGAACTGCTCGCTCTCTCGGCCAGCATGCGGACCGCGCTTCTCGTGTACAGCGGGATCGGAGTCAAGATGATGGTCGACTCCGATCTGGGGGCCGAGCTGACCACGATGTTCATGGTGCAGTACGACCCGGACGGCCGGGCCGGCCAGCATGATCACCCGTTCGACGAGACCTACCTGATCCTCGAGGGCGCAACCGACGCCGAGTTCGACGGCGAGCGGTACCGGCTTGAGGTCGGCGACATCGCCTGGGCCGGGGTCGGCTGCGTGCACGGGTTCACGAACGCGGGGGAGGGGCCGGTGCGGTGGCTGGAGACGCAGTCGCCGCAGCCGCCTGGGCGGCATTCTTATCGTTTCGCGCGGGACTGGCAGTACTTGGCGGAGGCTCTGGGTTCTGATCGCCAGGGAGAGGGAGAGACTGATGGCTGACCGGAAGACGCTGGTCGTGATCGGCGGGACCAGCGGGCTCGGGCTTGAGATCGCTCGGCGGGGCGTGGCGCGAGGGGATCAGGTGCACTTGTCCGGGCGGGACAAGGAGCGGGCGAGCGCCATTGCCGGGGAACTTGGCGGCGGGGCGGTCGGCTTCGCCGTGAACATCGCCGAACCTGAGGGAATCGCGGCCGGGCTGGCTGAGCTGGGCGAGGTCGATCAGCTGGTGATAACGGCGGTCGAAAGGGACCAGAACACCGTCGCCGACTACGACCTGATCCGGGCGCTGCGCCTGAGTACGATGAAGCTGGTCGGCTACACCGAAGTCGTGCACGCGCTCAAGTCCCGGATGACTCCGACCGGCGCCATCGTGCTGTTTGGCGGGCTGGCTAAGGAACGGCCTTATCCGGGTTCCACGACGGTCTCGACCGTGAACGGCGGAATTACCGGGATGGTGAAGACGCTGGCCATCGAGATGAGCCCGGTGCGGGTGAACGCTATCCATCCTGGCATCGTGGGTGACACCTGGTACTGGGCCGCCCAGCCGCCGGCGACGCTTGACCGGGTACGGGCGCGGACGCCAGGCGGCGAACTGCCGACGACGGCCGATGTCGCGGAGGCGACCGAGTTCCTGCTGCGCAACCGGTCGGTGAACGGCGTGGACCTGTACGTGGACTGTGGCTGGATGCTGACCTGAGTCAGGTGTTAAGCAATTGTGTACGATGACACAGGGGAGGTTAACGAACCGGTGTCAACGCAGGCAGAGCCGCCGATTGGTCAGCGCATCAGGGAAGAGCGGCTCAGGCGCGGCTACAACCTGCGTACCCTGGCCCGCGCGGTCAACGTCTCGGCCAGTCACATCTCCCAGATCGAGACGGGCAAGTGCCGCCCGTCGGTGAGCACGCTCTACGCGATCACGACTGTCCTTGGCGTCTCGATCGACGACATCTTCGAGGGGCCTGGCGGCGGGACGGGGCTCGGTGCCGGATCGGGGACTGGCGCGGGCCTGACCAGCGGACCCGGCTCGGACGCCGAAGACGGCGCGGACGGCCCGGATGACGCTGGCCCCGCCGGGGCGGGCGGCGCGGGCGGCGCGGGTGACGCTGGCCCCGCCGGGGCGGGCGGCGCGGACGGCGCGGGTGACGCTGGCCCCGGCGGGGCGGGCGGCGCGGACGGCGCCGGCCCGGCCGGGGCGCTCGCCGTACCCGGCACCGTTGCCGTATCCGACGCCGCGGTACCTGGGCGGGCGCACCTTCACGGCGGCCTCGGCCAGGGAGCTGCCGCGGCGCTGGTCGCGCTGGCGTCCGAGCACGCACGGCGGGTCGGGCCGGTCGTCGGGCCGCGGGACCGCGAGACGCTCGAGCTGGACTCCGGGGTCACCTGGGAACGTCTTGGCCATGTACCGGGTCCGCACGTGGACTTCCTGCTGATCACGTACGCGCCCGGCGGCAGCTCGTCAAGCACCGACCAGCTGATGCGGCATTCCGGCACCGAGTACGGCTACCTGATCTCCGGCGAGCTCACCGTCACCCTCGGCTTCAGCGAGCACAAGATCGTCCCAGGCGACGCCATCTGCTTCGCCTCGTCGACTCCGCACCGCTACCGCAACGAAGGCACGGAGCAAGCGATCGGCGTCTGGTTCGTCGCCAACCCCGACGCCCCGTAAGCCCCGCTGGCCGGCGCCGCAGGCCCACCGATGGCACGACGCTGGGGTCAGGGCACCAGCTCAGGGACAACGATGAGGCTCGCACCCGCAAGTTACCGCCCGCGCGGGGACGATGCGGAGCCTGGCGCCCAGCCGAAGATCAACTCCAGCCGGCCGATCGCCGTCGCTCCGCACGAGCCGCAACGATGGCCCACCGATGCTGTTTGCCCGGGGCGGTGAACAGCAACGATGGGCCAGAGATGCTGTTGGGACCGCATCGATGGCCCAGCGTTGTCGTTGCCGGGCGGCCAGGAACAGCAACGGTGGGACATCGATGCTGGAGGAGGCCGGCGCGGGACCGGGTGCGGCGGCCGAGGCGGGGCCGGGTGCGGTTCGCGAAGCAGGACAGAACAGTAATAGCTGGTGAACGCGTCTTGTTAAGTAGTTTTCAGTGTCTCTTTACAGTCTTCCGGGGCCTGCCTAGACTGCTGAGCACGTTCTTGCTATGGGCATTCGAGCGAGAGGCGGATCATGTCCGCGGTTACGCCGGATCTTATGCCTGGTCATCGGCGATGCCTCGGCCGTCGCTGCCGCTGCCGCTGCCGCTGCCGCTGCCGCTCTGAACGGCTCTGATCACACTGGAGGTAGCTCATTGACAGCCGCACAAGGACCTGACTTCGCGCCCGGCCGGCCGATTGTGTTCCGTAACGCAACTGTCCTGACGATGGACGACTCGCACCGGGTACTGAACGGCGCTGACGTGCTGATTCAGGACCAGACGATCGTCGGCGTCGGGCCTGCCCTGGAGGTGCCTGAGGGCACGATTGAGATTGACGCCAGTGGCGGCATCGTGATGCCGGGGATGGTCGACACGCACCGGCATATGTGGCAGACCGCGATGCGCGGATACGGTGCCGACTGGACGCTGACGCAGTACTTTGTCTGGTACTACCTGCAGTCGGGCAAGCTTTTCCGCCCGCAGGATGTCTATGCGGGCAACCTGCTGTCGGCGATTGAGGCTATCGACGCCGGGGTCACTACGTCGGTTGACTGGTCACACGGATTGCAGACGGTGGACCACGCCGAGGCGGCGGTGGCGGCTCTCAGGGAGGTGCCAGGCCGGTTCGTGCTCGCGTACGGCAACATCCAGCAGGGGCCGTGGGAGTGGTCGGCCGCGCCGGAGTTCCGTGAGTTCGTGAGCAGGACGTTCAGCGGCGATGACATGCTCGGCTTCCAGATGGCGTTTGACATTCCCGGAGACGAGGCGTTTCCCGAGCGGGCCGCCTTCGAGGTGGCCAGGGACCTTGACGCTCCCGTGACGACGCACGCCGGGGTCTGGAATGTCACCAACGACAACGGCATCAGGCTGATGTACGAGAACGGCTTCATGACCCCGCGGACGATCTACGTGCACGCGTCGACGCTGAGCCCGGACTCCTACCAGCGCATCGCCGCGACCGGCGGCTCCGTCTCGGTGTCGAGCGAGAGCGAGCAGAGCGCCGGCCAGGGCTACCCGACCACCTGGCAACTTCGCCAGCACGACATCCCCGTGTCGCTGTCGATGGACACCAGCGTCTGGTGGAGCGGTGACATGTTCTCGGCCATGCGGTCCACGCTCAGCGCCGACCGGCTGCGAGAGCACCTGAACGCCCACGACAAGCAGGACACGGTCACTCACCACCACCTTCGCGCCGAGCACGTCGTCGACTTTGCCACCAGGGGCGGCGCCAAGGCCCTCGGCCTCGACAGCGTCATCGGCAGCCTGGAGCCTGGCAAGCGAGCCGACGTCGTGCTGATCAAGAACGACGCCTCGCCGGTCATGTTCCCGCTGCTCAACCCCTACGGGCACGTAGTGTTCCAGGCCCAGCGCGGTGACGTGCACACGGTCGTGGTCAATGGCCGGGTGCTGAAGCACGCGAACAAGCTTGTGGATATCGACCTGGAGAAGGCACGGCGATCCACAGAAGACACGACTGAGTACCTGATCAGCGAGATGGGCGAGGAAGCTTGGACCGCAGGCATGCACCCCGAGATTCCCGAGAAGCGGGTACTTGAGAACCCGTACACCTACACCTACGAAGACAAGGAGACAGGTGCCTGAGGACAACGAGACGGGCGCCGGGTAGCTGACGTCTGTCAACCCGGTGGGCCGGGCTGCCACCCGACCCACCGGCTTTCACCCACCCACCCTGCAGTGAGCAAGCACAAGGAGTCTAGCCGTGACAGGCATGTCCAGGGCACGGCGGCAGCGCCGTCAGCGCCTCACGATCCCGGCGATCGCCGTGGTCGGCCTCGTACTAACTGCCTGCGGAAGCAGCAGCACAAGCAGTAGTTCCGCCCCGTCCGCGCCGAAGCCATCGGCGTCAAGCACGAAGCCACTGAACCTGGCTTACCTCTCCTTCGCCGTCGAGAATAGCTACGACGCGCCGATGCTGGCTGCCGCCCAGGCGGTCGCGGACGACAACCACGCGACCATGAAGGTCTTCGACGCCAACAACAGCCCGCAGACGCAGTACTCGCAGTTGCAGGATGTCATCGCCTCAGGTCAGTACAACGGCATCATCGTCCAGCCGATCTTCGGCACCGGCCTGGTCTCGCTGGTCAAGCAGGCTATCGCCAAGGGGATCAAGGTCGTGAACATGGACCAGATCCTCGGCCCCGACCTGTCCACCGACGCCCCGCAGGTACCCGGCCTGTCGGCCAACGTCGCGTTCGTGCCGACCGAAATCGGCACCAAGCTCGGCAACCTCGTCGTCCAGGCCTGCAAGTCGAAGAACCTCAAGCCCTGCAACGTGGGCTACCTCTACGACATCAAGGCCTCCGCCCTCGACGTGGCCATCCACGGCGCGTTCGCCAAGGCCATCGCCGCCGACCCGAGCGTCAAGGTCGTCGCCCAGGGCCAGAGCTTCTTCAGCCCGACCGAAGGACTCACCGCGGTCCAGAACATGCTCCAGGCCAACCCGAGCCTCAACCTGATCGTCGGCTCCGACCAGGGCATCGAGGGCGGCGCCCAGGCGGTCGCGACCGCGAAGAAGACCGGCAAGATCATCCTCGTCGGCTACGGCGCCAGTGCCGCCGCCCTCGCCGGGGTCAAGTCGGGCGCGTGGTACGCGGACGTGGCCCAGGCCCCGGCCAGCGAAGGCAGGCTGGCGGTTCAGGCCCTGGTCGCGGCCATCGAGACCGGCAAGAACAGCGGCGGCATCGACCCCGTGGCGGGGCTGCCGGACGGCGGGATCGTGACCAAGGCGAACGTGGACCAGTTCACCGCCGAGTGGCCCGGCTAAGGCATGCCGGATCAGAACCTCAAGGACGCGCACGTCGAACTGACCGACGTCTGGAAGTCGTTCGGCGGCGTGCGCGCCCTTGAGGCGATCAATGTGCGGATCGGCCGGGGCTCGATCCACGCCCTCATCGGCGAGAACGGCGCCGGCAAGTCGACCCTCGGCAAGATCATCGCCGGCGTCCTGGCGCCTGACCGCGGGCAGCTCACGCTCGACGGCAGCCCGGTCAGGTTCCACACGCCCAGGGACGCGATCTCGCGCGGGATCGTGCTGATCGCGCAGGAACTCTCGATCGTGCCCGCGCTCACGGTCGCCGAGAACGTGTTGCTCGGCGCCGAGCCAAGGCGCGGCGCGCTCGTCCGTCGCCGGGCCTTGCGCAAACGCTACGAGGAGCTCGCCGCGACCGCCGGGTTCGCGCTCCAAGGCGACCTCAACGCGGGCGCGCTGCGCACGGCCGACCAGCAGAAGGTGGAGATCCTCCGCGCGCTCAGCCGGGAGGCCGGCCTGATCGTGATGGACGAGCCCACGGCGGCGTTGTCCCGCCCCGACGTTGACCGGCTGCACGAGGTGATCCGCCGGCTCGCCGCCTCCGGCACGACCATCGTGCTCGTCTCCCATTTCCTCGGTGAGGTGCTCGAACTCGCGGACCAGGTGACCGTCCTGCGGGACGGCAACCTCGTGCGGACCGCGCCGGCCATCGACGAGACCGAGGACTCGCTGCTGAGGGCCATGCTCGGCCGCCCGCTCGGCACCGCTTTCCCGGTCAGGCAGCCGGCCCCGCCCGACGCGCCGGTAGTGCTGTCGGTCCAGGGCCTGAGCGCGGCGGGCGTCAGCAACGTGTCCCTTGAGGTCCGCGCCGGCGAGATCGTCGGTCTCGCCGGCCTGGTCGGCGCCGGCCGCACCGAACTGGCGGCGGCGGTCTACCGGGCCAGCCGCGCCCAGGCCGGCGTCATCACCGTGTCCGCGCCCGGTCGCAGCGGCCTGGTCCAGTTGCACCGCACGAGCAGCCCCCGCGACGCGCTCAGGGCGGGGCTTGCCCTGATCCCCGAGGGCCGCAAGGAGCACGGCCTGCTGCTTGGCCGCCCCGTCGCCGAAAACGTGAGCCTGGCCGCGCTTTCCAGGTTCCATCGCGGCGGCCTCGTCAAGCGCCGCACCGAGCGCAGCGCCGTCAGCGAGGCCCTGGCGAAGGCCGGCGTCCGGCTCGGAAGCCAGGCCGGGCCGCGCGCCCTCGCCAGCACGCTGTCCGGCGGCAACCAGCAGAAACTGCTGTTCGCGCGGGTCCTGCTTCGCGAGCCGACCGTGCTGATCGCCGACGAGCCGACCCGAGGCGTCGACGTCGGCTCCAAGCGGGCGATCTACGACTTGCTGACCGAGCTCGCCACGGACGGCCTCGCCGTGCTGCTCATCTCCTCGGACGTCGAGGAGATCCTCGGCCTGGCCCACCGGGTGCTCGTGATGCGCCTCGGCGAAATCGCCGCCGAGCTGACCGGCAGCGAAATCACCGAGGCCGCCATTCTCAGCGCCGCCTTCGGCGCGGCCAGAAGGGGTGCATGATGACAGAGCTAATGCCCTTGGCCAGAAAGGCGGGCATTGTCTGGCCCTTTCTCGTGCTCTTCATCGTGCTTTCTGCCACGAGCGCACCATTCTTCAGCAAAGTAAACCTGCTCGACATACTCGACCAGCAAGCCTCAACTCTCATCATCGCGACGGCCGGGACCATGGTGCTGGTCAGCGGTTGCCTCGACTTGTCGGTCGGCGCGACGTACGCACTCGCCGGGGTGACGGCGACCGAACTGGCGCTGCACACTAGTCCTTTCCTGGCCGTACTCGCAGGGGTCGGGACCGGGCTCGTCGTCGGGCTGGTCAACGGGGTCATCGCGACGACGTTCCGCATCAACTCGCTGATCGCGACGCTGGCGATGTCGTTCGTCGTCAGCGGGCTCGCCAGCCTGGTCACGAGCGGGAACCTGGTAATCGCTTACGCCAAGCCTGGCTTTGCCGATCTCGCCCGGACGACATTCCTTGGCGTGAATACGTCCACCTGGACGATGATCGTCGTGGTCATCTTGTTCGGCGTGGTGCTGTCGCGGACCACGGCCGGACGCTACATGTACGCGGCCGGCAGCAACGCCGACGCGGCCAGGCTCGCGGGCGTCCGCGTACAGCAGACGAGGCTGCTCGCGTTCGTGCTCAGCGGCGGTGCCGCCGCCCTCGGCGGCGTCATCGACGCGTCCCGCGTCCTGTCCGCCCAGGCCTCGAACGGCGAGACCACGCTCACGTTCACGGTGCTCGCCGGGATCGTGGTCGGCGGCACGAGCATCCTCGGCGGCGACGGCGCCATCTGGCGCACCGTGGTCGGCGTCCTGTTCATCGCCCTCATCGGCAACGGCTCCGACCTCCTAGGCCTCAACCCCCTCTACGACCAGATCGCCCTAGGCGTGATCCTCCTCCTAGCCGTAGGCGCCGACGCCTGGTCCCGCCTCCGCGCCACCTAACCCGCCGCAGGACCGGTGCCTCGCCACAGGATCAGCCGCCGTGCCCAGGCGCCAACAGCATCGATGGCCCATAGATGCTGTTCGGCGGGGCTGATCAACCGCAACGATGGCCCATGGATGCGGTTGCCGCAGCATCGATGGCCCATGGTTGCGGTCGCCCGCCCCGCCCGAGCAGCATCTATGGGCCAGCGTTGCGGTTGGCTGAGCTGAAATGCCCGCTTAGCCGGCGCCGTCGGCCAGCTCGCAGCCGCCCCGGGGCGGCTCGCGCTACCGAAGCCGGGCCCAGCCGGGCCGGACCCCACCCCGCAGAAGGCCTTGACCTAACGTAGAACCGTGATCACGCTGGAAGCCGAGCTCAGGGGCAGCCTACGCGGGGAGGTCTGGTTCGACGGCGGAAGGCGGGCGATTTATGCCACGGACTCGTCTAACTACCGGCAGGTCCCCCTGGGCGTTGTCTGCCCGGCGGACGAGGACGACGTTGCCGAGGCACTGAGGTTGTGCCGGGAAGCCGGCGCGCCTGTCACGGGCCGTGGTGCCGGGACCAGCCTGGCCGGGCAGGCTTGCAACGAGTCGGTCATCGTTGACCTGAGCCGGCACCTCACCAAGATTATCGAGATCGACCCGGACGCACGGACGGCTCGGGTACAGCCCGGCGTCGTGCTCGACGACCTGCGCGCCGCCTGCCAGCCGCACGGCCTCACCTTCGGCCCCGACCCAGCCACGCACGCCTGGTGCACGATCGGCGGCATGATCGGCAACAACTCCTGCGGCACTCACGCCCTGTATACCGGCAAGACGGTCGACAACGTCATCGACCTGATCGTGCACACCTACGGCGGCACCCGCCTCGAGGTCGGCCAGGCAGTCGCCCGGTGGTCGGCCGACCCGTTCAGGCCGGCGGCAGGCGGGAGCATATTTGCTGACCTGAAAAAGATCGCGGAGCGTTACGGGGAGCTGATAAGGCAGCGGTACCCGAGGATCCCCAGACGGGTCTCCGGGTACAACCTGGACGAGTTGCTGCCCGAGGGCGGGTTCAACGTGGCCAGGTCGCTGGTCGGCAGCGAGTCGACCTGCGTGCTGGTCACCGAGGCGACGCTGACGCTGGCACCGAGCCCGAGGCACCGCCGGCTGGTCGTGCTCGGATACCCAGACATCTACACCGCCGCCGACCACGTGCCCGAACTGCTCGCGCACGAACTGCTCGGGCTCGAGGGCTTCGACGCCGTCCTGACCAGCCAGATGCGCGACGCCGGCCTGAACGTCGCCGACCTTGAGCTGCTGCCGCCCGGGACCGGCTGGCTGCTGGCGGAGGTCGGGTCCGACGATGAAATGGAGGCTCAGGCGCGGGCTGAGGCGGTGGCTTCGGCCGCTCGCCACGCGGGCGTCAGCGTGCTGCTGCTTACCGATGAGATCCGACAGAAAGCAGCGTGGCGGATCAGGGAGTCCGGCCTCGGCGCAACCTCCCGTCCGAAAGGAAAGTCGCCGAACCACGAGGGCTGGGAGGACGCCGCCGTTCCGCCCGCCCGGCTGGGCGAGTACCTGCGGCGGATCAGGGACCTGTGGGGTGAGTACGGGTACTCGGGCGCCTGGTACGGGCACTTCGGGCAGGGGTGCGTGCACACCAGGAACAACTTTGACTTCTCCAGCGCGGCCGGGGTCGCGAAGTTCAGGTCCTATGTCGAGCACGCGGCCGACGTGTGCGTGGAGCTTGGCGGGTCGCTGTCCGGGGAGCACGGCGACGGGCAGGCGCGGGGCGAGTTGCTGGTCAAGATGTACGGGCCTGAGCTGCTTCAAGCGTTCTGCGAGTTCAAGGCGGCCTGGGATCCTGACGGGCGGATGAATCCCGGCAAGCTGGTTGACGCGCGGCCGCTCGATGCTGACTTGCACTACGGGCCCTCGCACCGGGTCGTCGAGCTTTCGCCGCCCAGGTTCGCGTTCAGCAAGGACGGCGGCAGCCTTCAGGCGGCGACGTCGCGGTGCGTCGGGGTCGGGGCCTGCCGCCGGTCTGATACCGGGGTGATGTGCCCGTCGTTCCGCGTCACCAAGGACGAACTGCACTCGACGCGGGGGCGGGCGAAGCTGCTCGGGGAGATGCTGCAGGGGGAAACGACGCCTTCGAGCTGGCGGAACCAGGATGTGTTCGACGCGCTTGAGTTGTGCCTGTCTTGCAAGGGGTGCGCGGTCGACTGCCCGACGAGAGTCGACATGGCGACATATAAGGCGGAATTTCTCTCGCATTACTACGAGCGGCGGCTGCGACCGGCGTCGGCGTATGCGCTGGGGCTGATCCCGTGGTGGGCTAGGGCGGGTACGCGTTTTCCTCGGCTGGCGAATGCCGTGCTCGGCGATCATCCGGCGGGGCGGCTGGGGAAGCGGCTGGCCGGGGTGAGTGCTTCTCGGCCGGCGCCGTCGTTCGCGCGTACTGGGTTCCGGCGTTCGGTTCCGCGCGTTGCGGCGGGGTCCGGCACCGTGGTCGTGTGGCCGGACACGTTCAGCGACGCGTTCTGGCCGGGGCGGGCTTCCGCGACGGTGTCCGTGCTTGCGTCGGCCGGGGAGTCGGTGGCGGTGCCGTCCCGGTGGGGGTGCTGCGGGCGGCCGTTGTACGACTTCGGGATGCTCGGGCTGGCTCGGCGGGCGTTGTCAGGGGTGCTCGATATTCTCGGTCCGTGGGTGGCGGCCGGGGTGCCCGTGGTGGTGCCTGAGCCTAGCTGCCTGGCGGTGTTCCGTGATGAGCTGCCTGAGTTGCTGGCCGATGATCCGCGGGCGCGGCAGCTGGCCGGGCTGGCGCGGAGCTTGAGCGAGCACTTGGTGGCGATCGGGTGGCAGCCGGGGGATGTCGCCGGTGGCGTCGCCTATGTTCACCCGCATTGTCACCTGCGGGCGATCGGTGGGCTGGCGGCGGACCGTGAGGTGCTTGCGCGGGCTGGGTACGCGGTGGAGGTGCTTGATACGGGGTGCTGCGGGCTGGCTGGCTCGTTCGGGTTCCGGCGCGAGCATGACGGCTTGTCCCGGCAGATCGCGGCGGACCGGTTCCTGCCGCTGCTGGCCGGGGTGCCGGCGAACGCTGAGCTGATCATCGACGGGTTCAGCTGCGCGACCCAGGCGGCGCACCTCGGGCGCCGGCCTGGTCGTAGCCTGGCCGAGGTCCTCGCTGAGCGGTCGAGCCAGCGCGCTGGAACGTCAGCTAACCCCGCCTGAAAGTTCGCGCCGACGTACTCGCAACGACGTTCGCCTTCCCATCTGGCCGGTATCGTCTAACGCGTGCTCGGGTAACTGGCAGCGTATGATGGTTGGCCTGAGGTGCGTGAGCAGGACAGCACGCGGGTTGCCGGGAGGTTATTGTGAGTACTTCCGGAGCAGGCCAGCAGGCCGATGCGGCCCCGGCTGTCGGTTTCCCAGCTGCTCGCCACCAAGCAGACCCAGCCAATCCGGTCGCTGGACGATCTGGCAGCTGACACGTTCGAGTCGGATCAGGAGCTGGAAGACTTCCTGGCGTTCACCTACGCCGAACGTCACCGCGACCTCGCCTGAGTTCCTAACGTGAGCCCTGTCGTCCTTGACACTGATGTTGCCTCCCGGCTGCATCGGCGCAAGCTTCTCCGGGCCGCTGGCGACAAGGCTGATCGGCAGGGAGCCGCTGATCACTTTTGTGACTCTGGGCGAGCTCACCAAGTGGGCTGAGATCGCGGCATGCTGCCTTACCCACGAAGTGCCGCTCGCGACCTTGAACCTCAAGGACTATCAGGACTTCAGCGAGCATCACGGCTTGCGCCTTCTCAGCTAACGTCAACGACGGTGTATTTCAATTGCTAGGTCCCGTGCTAACTCTGCGGGGAGCGCCGGAGGTCTAGAGTCTGTCGGCCTCGGTGGGTTGGGCGACCTCGGCTGACGGGCCGAGCCTGGCGGGGGTGGCGCCTTCCGGCATCGCGACCTGGTCGAACCAGCCGCACTTCGGTTCGCCCGGCGGCCGGTCGAAGGGGGTGACGTACGGCTTGAGGTCGAGTACCTGGGTGCCGTCGAGCAGGTCGACTCCGGCGAACGTGACCTGCTTGGCGGCGACGTCGATGAGCTGGATCAGGTGAGGCCGATCGGGTTGACCCGGCGGGGTCCCCTCGTGGCGAAGATGCCGACCTCACGGCCCTGGCTGCGCAGCAGGAACGGTACGTGCCGCAGGCGGATCTGGCGTTCGGGCTGGTCAGGCGAGCTGAGCCAGGTGATCAGCCAGGCGTACTCAAAGCCGTCCAGCCCGTCGAGGCCGTCCGCGAACTCGGCCGCGAACTCGATCGTGCCGTGCTCAGCCCGGTTAAGGCCGGCCTGGATCGGCGTGTGCTCAAGTTCGTGCCGACCGGTCCTGACGACGCCGATGATGCGGAACGGTTCGCTGAGGATCATAGAGCCATGCTGGCACGATGGTCGGGATGAACCCCGACCTGAGCGGCAATCCCGACCGGATCCGCTGGAACGCGAGATACGCGGGCGACCACCCCCCGTCCTTTGAGCCGCATCCGCTCGCGGCGCTCGCTCTTGCGATGGAACTGCCCGACGGGCCGGTGCTCGACCTGGCGTGCGGTGCTTCGGGGACGACACTCCTGGCGGCCGAGGCCGGGCGGCTGGCGGTCGGAGTCGACGTCTCCGATGAGGCACTTGCGCTGCTCGGCGCCGAAGTCCGTCGGCGGCAGGCCGGTGACCGGGTGCGGCTGGTTCAGGCGGATCTGCGGACCTGGCGTCCCGAGCCCGGCGCGTTCGCGCTGGTGGTGTGCATCGGCTACTGGGACCGTGAGCTGTTCCCCGCTGCCACGCGGGCCGTCCGGTCCGGGGGATTGCTCGCCTGGGAGGCGCTGACGACCGACGTGCTGAAGGTCCGCCCGGGAATTCCGCCGCAGTGGTGTCTCGGCGCCGGCGAACCGGGGTCGCTGCTGCCGCCCGGCTGGGACCTGATCAGCCAGGAAGACATCCCCGACCGAGCCCGCCGCCAACTTCTCGCCCGCCGAGCCGAGTCGGCCTGAGCCAGCCGGGGCTGCGCGTCGCAGGTGGCGGCGGCCCGCCCGAACAACATCGCTGTGCCATTGATGCGGTTCGTCGGGCCGGGCGAACAACATCTATGGCCCACGGATGCTGTTCCCGCAGCATCGATGGCCCATGGGTACGTTTCCGTGGGAGTGAGTTCTGGTCGACTTCTCGGCGCGGCCTGGACGGAACCGGTCCGCCAGCCCTTCCCGCCTCAGCCTCCACCGGCATTCCCGGCATTCCCGGCATCCAGGGCAGCTCGCCGCCCCGGCCGCTGACACCGGGGGCACTTCGGGCATTCGGTGCAGCCCGCCGCCAGGCCCCCGGAGGCGGGGGCACTTTACATCGGCAAAAACCTAGGCGAAGTGCCCCCGCCTCCCCGCGCAAGACCCTCAGGGACCCGCCTCACTCCCAGGGAAACGCACCCATGGCCCATCGTTGCGGTTAGCGCTGACCCGGCATCAGCATCGCTGGGCCATCGTTGCGGTTGACTAGCCATTATGGGCGTTTTGTTCGGTCGGCGACCGGCCGACTGCCCCGGGGCCAGCGGTAGCCGCGAGGCCCCGGCGCGGTACTGACTACAGCTGAGTCGCGACGGACTTCACCTCCGTGTACGCCTCAAGGACCTCGTGACCCATTTCCCGGCCCCAGCCCGATTGCTTGTAGCCGCCGAATGGCAGCGACGCGTCGAAGACGTTGTAGCAGTTGATCCACACCGTGCCGGCCCTGATCTTCTTGGCGAGCGCGTGGGCCTTGGAGATGTCCTTGGTCCAGATTCCCGCACCGAGGCCGAAGGTGGTGTTGTTCGCCTCGGCCGCGATCTGGTCGAGGGACTCGAACGGCGCCGCCACGACGACAGGACCGAAGATCTCCTCGCGCACGATGCTCATCGACGGGTTGGAGTTGGTGATGACGGTGGGCTCGACGAAGTAGCCGGCGTCGCCGAAGCGGCTGCCGCCGGTGACGGCCGTCGCGCCGTCGGCGCGGCCCGCGTCCAGGTAGCCGGTGACTCGCTGGAGCTGCTCGGCCGAGACGAGCGGGCCCATCTGGGTGCTCTCGTCCATGCCGGAACCGAGCTTGATCGACTTGGCGATCTCAGATACGCCGTCGACGACCTCATCGAACCGGCTTTCCTGCACGAATAGGCGGGAACCGGCGACGCAGCACTGGCCGTGGTTGAAGAAGATAGCGTTGGCCGCGCCGGCGATCGCGTCCTCGGGGGCGTCGTCGAAGACGATGTTGGGGCTCTTGCCGCCGAGTTCGAGCGTGACCTTCTTCAGGTTGCCTGCCGCCGCCTGGACGATCAGCTTCCCGACCTCGGTCGAGCCGGTGAAGGCGATCTTGTCCACGTCGTCGTGCGCGGCGAGGGCAGCGCCCGCGGTCTCGCCGAAGCCGGACACTATGTTCACGACGCCGTCGGGCACGCCCGCCTCGGCCATTACCTCGGCGAGCACGGACGGATGGCAGTTTGGGACCGGAAACGGTAGTCACAATGAGACTACGGAAGGTGTCAAGGCACAAGGGCGGAGCTAAGCGAGCTTACTGAGCCGAAGTCGGCGCCAGTTCTCTTACCAGCGTCGCGTCGAGGAACCTGAGCGTGGCGTTGACGGTCTCGCTTCGCCAGAGCACCAGCGTCCGCTCGAACCCTGAAGAGGAACCCAGCCGGTCGGTCAGCGCTCGGGCCACCGGCAGGAGATGGTCACGCTGGGCGATGAGCAGTTCCTTCGGATCACTGCCAGAGCGGTCGTGCAGCGCGAGCTTGATCAGCAGTTCTGACCGCACGTCCCGGTTGTGGCTGGCGGGGAGGCTCAGCCAGCTGGCGGCGAGCTCGCGGCCCGCGTCAGTTACGTCGACCGGTGACTTCGCCGGGCCGAGGCTGGATCGCTGCGCCTGCGCGGAACGCACGAGCCCGAGTTGCTCGAGTCGTTGCAGCGCGCGATAGACGACCGGTTTAGGCACCCGCCAGATCCGACCGACGCTTCCGCCGGATTCGAGCAGCCGGGCGAGCGCGAAACCGTGCGTAGGCTCTTCGCGCACCAGGCAGAGCACCAGCCACTCGGCCAGCGACAGGCCAGGATCCTCGTCCGCCATCACAATCCCCAAGCGTAAGTGCCCGCGCGCAGCGGGGGCACTTTGCGGTCGCAAAAACAACAGCAAGGTGCCCCCGCGTTCCGCGGGCTTCGTTCCCCCGCGTTCCGCGGGCTTCGTTCCCCCGCGTCGGGGGCGGACACCAGCCCCGTACGGCTTAGCCCTTCGCGATCATGACCTCGGTTGACTTGATCACGACGGAGACCTCGTCGCCCTCCTTCAGGTTCAGCCTCTCCCGCGAGGTGTCCGTGATGGCTGCCGTCACAAGCCCGGCCTCGACACTGACTTCCACCTCGGCCATCACTGAACCGGACTTAACGCCCTTCACGACGCCTTTGAGTTGATTACGTGCGCTGAGTTGCACTTCTGGGTCTCCTTTGCAGATGTTTAATCGGTTTTGCCTTACGAGTAAGCGCTGATTGCACTAGCGGCGAGTGATGCCCAGAGCTGGCCGCCGTTATCCAGGCTGAGCTGATCGACCGCGTGCGGTGCGACCTCGGCTGTGATCGGCGGGACGCCGTCGACCTTGACCCTGACCCGGTCGCCGAGCAGGTCAACCGCGGTGATCTGCCCCGCCCAGGTGTTGGTGCCGTTCGCCGCGGGTTCTTGCCTGGAGACGGTTACCGAGGCGGGCTGGACCACTGCGAGCACGCGGCCTTCCCGGTCGGCGCCGATCGCCAGGCGGCCACCGCCGGTGACCTCGAGCGTGCGGCCCTTCGTCGTGCCGGCGAGCAGGTTCACCCCGGTCAGGTCGGCGACGTACGCCGATCTCGGCCTGGCCGTCACCTCGGCCGGCGTCCCCAGCTGGGCGATCGCGCCGTTCTCGATCACGATCATCCGGTCGGCGAGCGCCACCGCGTCGAGCAGGTCGTGGGTGACGAGCACGTTCGCCGCCCTCGATTCGCGGAGCAGGCCGCGCAGGTGCCGCCGGACGTCGGTCTTCGTCGACACGTCGAGCGCCGCCAGCGGCTCGTCGAGCAGCAGCAGCGAAGGCTCGGTGACCAGCGCCCTGGCCATCGCGACCCGCTGCTGCTGCCCGCCGGACATGGCGCCTGGCCGCGCGGCCGCCACTTTGCCCACTCCGAGGTGATCGAGCACGGTGGCGGCCTTCTGCCTGGCCAGGCGCCGGTCCATGCCCCGGGCCCGCAGGCCGTACGCGACGTTCTCCAGCGCCGACAAGTGCGGGAACAAGAGGTAGTCCTGGAACATCAGGCCGACCGGACGGTGCTGCGGCCCGACCCTGACCCGCGCGGCCGGGTCTTCGAGCACCATGCCATCAAGCGTGACCCGCCCGGAAGCGAGCGGCAGCAGGCCAGCCAGCGCCCGCAAGACGGTCGACTTACCCGAGCCGTTCGGCCCGAGTACGGCCAGCACCTCACCCGAGCCGGTCGAGAAGGCGGCGCTGAGATCGAGCCGCTCCAGGCTCAGCCTGATGTCCGCGTCGAGCATCCCTGATCGTCAGCTCGTCTTCGACCGGCTGCGCGTGCCGATCATCACGATCAGGCTGATGACCACGAGCACCAGGCTCAGCGCGATCGCCTCGTCGAGCCGGTCGGGGGTCTGGCTGATGTAAATGGCCAGCGGCGCGGTCTGGGTGACGCCGGGCAGGTTTCCGGCGAAGGTAATCGTGGCGCCGAACTCGCCGACCGCCCTTGACCAGGTCAGTACCGAGCCGGCGATCAGCGAGGGCGCGATCAGCGGCAAGGTGACCCGCCGGAACGTAGTGAACCGGCTCGCGCCCAGGGTGCGGGACGCGTCTTCCAGCTTGGTGTTCATCGTCCGCAGCCCTGACTCGACCGTGATCACGAAGAACGGCATGGCCACGAACGCCTCGGCCACGATCACGCCGGCCGTGGTGAACGGCAAGGACAGGCCGAGCGGCTCGCCGATCAGCCCCTTGCGGCCGTAGGCGAGCAGGAGCCCGATGCCGCCGACCACGGGCGGCAGCACCATCGGCAGCGTCGTCAGGCCGCGGAGCAGCGGTTTGCCGGGGAAACGGCCACGGGCCAGCGTCCAGGCGAGCGGGAAGCCGAAGGCCAGCGCCAGCGCGGTGGTAGCCAGGGAAGCGATCAGCGACAACCAGAGAGCATCAAGCGAAGTCTGGCTGGTGATGACGCTGGTCATGCTGCCCCAGGGCGCCCGGATGATCAGGCCGGTGAGCGGCAGCACGAAGAACAGGGCCGAGATCGCTGCCAGGCCAAGTATGACCGGGTTGCCGAGCTGCCGTCTCCGCTCCACTGGTGACTTGCCTTACTTCCCCATGAAACCGAAGCTGGCCAGCACCTTCTGCCCGGACGGGCTGAGCACGTAGTCCGTGAAGGCTTTTCCGGCCTTCTCGTTCGGTGCCATCTTGAGAGTCACGATCGGGTACTTGGCCGTCACGTTGTCCTTGGCCGGGATCGGGACGCCGGAGATCTGGTCGCCGCCGGCCTTGACGTCCGTCACGTAGACGATGTCGGCGTCGGCCTCGCCGAGGGAAACCTTGGTCACGACTCCGCTGACGCTGGTTTCCTGGGTAACCGGGTGCACGGTGATGCCGGCCTTGCTGAAGATGTCCTTGGAGTAGGCGCCGCAGGGCACGGCGGGGGCGCAGACGGCGACCTTGACGTCCTTATTGTCGAGGCTGTCGACTGTCTTGATGTTCTTGGGGTTGCCCTTGCCGACCATGATCTCCAGCTTGTTCTTGGCGAAGATCTCCGGCGTTCCCTTGGCCAGGTTGTCGCTCGTGACCTTGTCCATGTTCTCCGTGTTCGCCGAGGCGAAGACGTCGGCGGGAGCGGCCTGGCCGATCTGGGTCGCCAGAGTCGAACTGCCGTTGTAGTTGAACTTGACGTGGACACCGGGATGGGCCTTCTCGAACTGGGTGCCGATCTTGTCGAAGGCGTCCTTCAGCGATGCGGCCGCGAAGACGACCACCGTGCCGGTCACCTTGCCTGAGCCGGCCGCCGCGCTCGAGGTCGAACTGCTGCACGAAGCGACAAGCGCGCAGCCGCTGGCCAGAATGGCCGCCAGTCCTGCCTTGGCCGCCCGACGGCTGACCGGATTCCTTGACCGCATGGAAATGCTCCCGTCCCCGATAGTCTCAGCGTCCCTACCCGGCAGCGGTTAGCGCTAGGGCCAAGAAGTGGCCACCGGCTGGGCAAGCACCCGGTAGTGACGCGTGGGACGTCGGAGCAGTAGTCTCTTTGTTACTAGTGCTCGGGTGACTGGGGCTCTCTGGGGAGGCTGATCGTGTCTGCCGAGGTGATCAGCCAGGATGCAGTACCTGGGCTGGCCGGGTTGCCTGAGGTCGCCGGGCGCCGCCGCCGTACGGTCAGGCCGGTTGTCGGGGTGCTTGACGACGGAACGGTGTGCTACGCCCCAGTCGGCGAGGTCTTGACTGACGGCGCCCTGGTGGTATGCCACTTGTGCGGACGGTCGTTCCGGTCGGTGGCCGCTCACCTGGCTTCGCACGGGTGGACTAAGGAAAGGTACTGCGCCGCCTTCGGCCTCGAACGGGGCCAGCCGCTGGAAAGCGTGGAAACGCGCAAGCTCAGGGCCGCCGCGCTGTCCGCGCGGCTGATCTTCGACGCGGCGATCAGGGAAGGCAGTGCCGCCGGGCGGGCGCGGGCCAGGAGTGGTGCGCTCGCCGCCGACGCCGCGTCCGCCGCCCGTGGCCGTTCCTTCCCCGAGCAGCGGCGCAAGAAGGCCTCGGTCGCCAGGCGGGCCACTTCCTCCGCGGTCGTGGCCCGGGCCAGCAGGGACCGGGCCGATCAGCGCCTGTCCGCTGTCGCGGCCGGGGCTGCCGCCAGGCTTGGTTACCCTGACCTTCAGTCGTACGTGGCTGACCGGCTGGAATGCGGAGCCAGCCTGGCGACGATCAGCCGCGAGGCCGGCCTGCACAAGGACTGGCTCTCTCGCCACCTGCGCCGGCTCGCCCCGGCCGCCGCGGCCACAGCCGCCCAGGTGGACCCGGTTAAGGCTGAGCTGCGCTGGTTGCCGGCCGTGCGGTCGCTCGGGTACCCGGATGTGCGTTCTTACCTGGAACAGCGGCACCTTGAGCAGCACCAGACCGTATCGGCGATGGCGGCAGAGCTCGGGGTGTCAAGGCACACTCTCGAAGCGGCCTTGCGGCGGCACGGCCTGGCGCGGATCGCGCACGCGTCGAAGCGGCACGAGGCGGATCAGCGGGCGGCGGAAGTGGCGGCCAGGCTCGGCTACCAGTCGATCGGGGACTACGTAGGCCAGCGCCGGGCGGCCGGCCTGACCTGGCGGGCGATCGCCGCCGAGTCAGGCGAGCCGCAAACCTGGCTCCGCCGCCACGCGGACAAGGCGGCCGTGGCCGGCTGAGTAGGCCTGGTGAGACCCGGCCCTATCCCGCCGGCCCGGCCGCGGCAGCAACGATGGGACATCGATGCTGCTGAGCCGGGGCGGGCAACCGCAACGATGGCCCATGGATGTCGTTGCCGCAGCAACGATGGCCCATCGTTGCGGGAAAGCGCCGGGATAAACCGGCATGGAGGAGGAGATGGAAGAGCTCTGCGCTGAGGGGCTAGCGTCCCGCGGCGGCCCTCAGCCATGCGCCGGTGTCCCGCGAGGGCGTGGCGAAGCGCAGTCATGGGCACGTGCAGGCCGGGTTATTGAGCCGCGTAATCATCTTTCCGGGGTGCCGGCGTTGTCCGCAAGGCGGAAGGCAATACCGCTGGCGGCGCTAAGGCGCGAGCCGTCAGGGGACCCCGCGCGGTCAGGGATCCAGGGCATGTGCGGAACCTTCATGCGCGAGAACCGGGAGATCCCGTGTCTCGCCCGCCGGGCTGATCACCGGGCGGGCCGCCCGGGGAACGCCGAGGCGGTAATCCCGGGATGAACGAGCGCGGGAACCCGGCGGTCCCGTAGTACCTGCGAACCTGCCGGACAAGGCCAGGGCTGAGGCTGCGGCTGCGGAGGCGGGGGAGGAAAGGGGACCGGCCAAGGGGAACACGGACGGTGAAACACGTCCCGGACGCAGTGCCGGGCCTGGCGTGTCCAGTGGGCTGGTCCGTGTGCGTGAGGTAGCGGTAAGGGATAAAGAGGCACGGTTCACGGCGCTTTTGCGCCATGTCACCGTGAGCCGCCTGCGGCAGGCCTGCCGGGCGATCAGCCCGAAGGCTTCGCCGGGGGCAGTCGGGGTGACGTGGGGTGCCTGGGGGCGGGACCTGGAGGCTAATCTCCTGGACTTGCACGAGCGGGTGCAGCAGGGGCGTTACCGGGCGTCGCCGAGCAGGCGGGTGTACATCCCGAAGGCGGACGGGCGGCTGAGGCCGCTCGGCATCGCGTCGCTGGAGGACAAGATTGTCCAGCGGGCCGTCGCCGGGGTGCTGAACGCCGTCTGCGAGGCGGATTTCCCGGGTTTCTCCTGCGGGTTCCGGCCGGGGCGCAAGCCCCGCGACGCGCTGGATGCGCTGGCGGCCGGGATCGAGCGGAAGAAGGTGAACTGGGTGCCAGCCGCGGATATCCCGGGTTTTTCGGCCAGCTTGATCGGGGCTGGCTGGAACGGAACCGCCAGTGACCGCAAGTTCCGGGACTAGCCCAGCCGGCGATCTCAGCCAGCGCCTGCAGAACCGAGGTAATCCGGTGGCAAGCCGACCCGGAGCGCAGTGCGGTGCCCAGGCTCGGAGGCGAGGACAGTGATGTGCCCCCGCCGTCGCGACAACAGCACTCGGGGCACTTCACTGTCATGGCTGCGGGGGCCGGGCAACGACAACGGCGGTACACCAACGCGGTATCCCGCGAGTGCCTGCCCGTTATGCCCCGGCCCCGGCCGGCGCCGGGGCATCCCGCTAGCTGCTTGGCGGTCACTGCGCCGGTTCACGGTGCGGTGAAGGTGTCGGTGGTGAGGGTGGGCTGGTGGAGGAGGTTGGTGAGCTGGGTGGCGAGTTGGCGGGGGGTGTGGGGGCTGGGGGTGGTGGTGATGATGAGGAGTGGTTGGGTGTGGAGGCCGTGTTCGGTGAGGAGGATGGCGAGGTCGTCGGGGGTGATGGGGTGGTGTCCGGTCCAGGCGTGGCCGTATTGGGTGTCGAGTTCGATGATGGCGTGGCCGGGGGGCGCGGGGGGTACGGGGGCAGGGGCTGGGGTGGCGGGGTGGGCTGGGGCGGCGGGGTGGGCTGGGGCGGCGGGGTGGGCTGGGGCGGCGGGGTGGGCTGGGGCGGCGGGGTGGGCTGGGGCGGGTGATAGCTGTGCGGGGATGCGGAGGCCGGTGGTGGTGCCGTGGGGGTCGGTGAGGGGCTGGGCGAGGGCGCGGAGGCGGGGGAGGTTGGTGGGGTTGGGTGTGGTGGTGAGATGGGCGGGGGTGATGGTTTCGTCGAGGAGCCAGGCGGGGTGGCCGGGGGCGGCCGTGGTGTGGCCGAGCCAGGGGGTTTCTGGGCGGTGGGGGGTGCGGGTGATGTGGGCTTCGGCTTCGGGGGGGAGGGTGACGTGGCTGGGGGTGCCGTCGTCGTTCCAGCGGAATTGGGTGATGGAGGTCACCGCAGGGATGGTGCCGCTGGGGCTGGTGCCGGTGGTGAGTTCGGCGAGGAGGGTGATGATGGCGGTCCAGGCGGCGTCGGGGTCGGGGAGGGCGGTGATGACGGGGTTGATGGCGGTGAGGTGGAGGTTGCCTTCGCGGGTGGTGAGCTGGCGGGCCAGGGTGGTGGCGGCGCGGGTGAGGGTGGCGGTGATCTGGGCGGGGGTCAGGGGTACGGGGGGTGGCGGGGCGGCGGGTTTGGACCAGGACAGTTCGCTGCCGTGGGTGATCGCGGGCGCGGCCCGCACCATTCGCGCATCATCGATCGCGATGCCCAGGGCTTTCAGCATTTCGTGATGCATCCGGCCTGTTCTGTGCACGACCGAGTACCGCAGCAGCGTCATCGGGCGGCCTACGTAGCGGTTGGTCAGGCGGTCGAGGCCGCCGAATAGCTCGCGCTGGTTAGTCAGGTATTTGTGACGCCCTATTTCGCGCCACAGGGTGATGGCGGGGTGGCGGGCGGGGGCGATGATGAGGTCGTTGTTGATGCCGGCGGGGAGCATGTGGAGGGTGAAGCCGTGGGGGGAGGCGGCGACGGCGTGGATCAGGGCGGTGAGGGCGGCGGGGTCTTCGGCGGTGAAGTTGTTGTCGCCGTCGATGTAGATGCCGCCGAGGAGATGGATGATGTCGACGCGGAGGTGGTCGCTGCCTGACGCATAGCCGCGGGGGAGTTGCTTGCTGATCTCGGCGGTGTACTGCCGGTGCAGGGTCATGGGGCGGCGGGCGTGGAAGATCTCGTGGACGTTGATGAGGTGGATGCGGTGGGTGCGGGCCAGGCGAGCATGTCGCGGTGGCGGGCGTGGGGGTCGGGGGCGCCGGGTGGCGAAGGCGGGGCGGTGTCGGCGGCGTCGAAAGCGGCCCGGGGGATGTCAGTCCACAGGGCGAAGTCGTGGTCGGGGTGGGCGGTGGCGGCGTGGGCGAAGGTGGTGCGGATGGCGGCGTCGGGCGGGATGGGGCCGCCGAGCCAGATGCCGTGGATGACGTGCGGGATGGTGGTGTCGGGGCGCAGGTGGGGAGCGCCGGGGGGTTGTTCCCAGTCGCGCTGTCGGGAGCGACGGTGGTAAGTGCTGACGGGTCCTGGGTCGGTGTTGAGTGCGGCGGGGATGAGGTCGGCCGCGCTGGGGGCGGGGCGGGTCATGCTGATGCGGCGCAGGAGGGAGGCGACGTGTTCGGGGCGGAGGGTTTCCGGGCGGACTTTGGCGAGGAAGGGGGGCGGGGGCGGGAGGCGGAGGAGGCCGAAGGGGTCGGGTCCGGTGCGGCGGGCGAGGTCGGCTTCGTAGCCGGGAGTGAGGACGGGAGCGCCGGTCCTTTGCCTGAGCCAGCTCGCGGTGGAGGCCGTGATGACCTCGCCGGCCGGGGTGAGGACTGCTCCGGCGGGTACCTTGCCCCAGGCCGCGGGGGGCGGGGCGGGGTTGGTGCTGCTGGCCAGGCTGGCGGCGGCCAGTTCGCTGCGCAGCTCTCCGAGCAGCACGGCCGCCCGATCGGCCCGCTCCCGCTGACCCCGCCGGACCCGCTGCTCGATGTCGGCAATGGCCAGTGACGGCTCACTGTCCGGCTGTTCGATGGCCTGAGGTTCGGCTACCTGGTCGATCGGAGCTAGCGGCCGAGCGTAGCCGCCGGCCGTCCGACGGTCATGCGTTGCCGCGGCAACGGCGCGCACCCCGATAGCGGCATGCGCATGGCGCTCGGATTGCCGGATCAAGTCAAGCCTCGCCGCGAGCTTGGGCCATTTGCCCGATCGCAGTTCGTCCTGGACCTGTTCTTTTCTCGCGCACGCCAAGCGACCATTGACGGCCTTTATCTCCCGGCTGATGCCCGGGTCCGAGGTCAGGCTTGCCCGCCATCGTTTGACGGCGTTCGCACGGTCACGGTCACGCAGCCTGGCGTCCGCGGCCAGGATTCCCGCCACCGCTCCGGCCGCGTTGGACGCTTCGACCGCAGCCGGCCAGGAAGGCAAATGGCCGAAGCCCTCATCGCATAGCAGTCCGTAGGCCTTGAGCACTTGACCGGAGGTCGCCTGGCGGGCGGCGTCGCGTCGCTCTGGCACGCGCGCGGTCATCATCTCAGCGTCAGCGAGCATTGCCGCGAGCCCGTGGGTATCAAGAGCCAGGAGCAGCCGGCCGGATCCCAGGGTCGCGTCCTTCGCGCGCTCGATCGCCTCCCGTCCGATGGCCTGGAGCTCTGCCAGGCCCTTCGCATCAGCGATCGCCTCGGCCACGGCCGCGCTGGCGGCTTGCAGGCAGGCCGCATCCGCGTGCTCTCGTACCTGGCCGCGATCCGCGCTATCGGTGAAGTGGTCGGTGGTGAGGGTGGGCTGGTGGAGGAGGTGGGTGAGGTGGGTGGCGAGTTGGCGGGGGGTGTGGGGGCTTGGGGTGGTGGTGGTGATGAGGAGTGGCTGGGTGTGGAGGCCGTGTTCGGTGAGGAGGATGGCGAGGTCGTCGGGGGTGATGGGGTGGTGGCCGGTCCAGGCGTGGCCGTATTGGGTGTCGAGTTCGATGATGGCGTGGCCGGGGGGTGCGGGGGGTGCGGGGGCGGGGGGTGAGTGTGGTGGTGCGGGGATGCGGAGGCCGATGGTGGTGCCGTGGGGGTCGGTGAGGGGCTGGGCGAGGACGCGCAGGGGCGGGAGGTTGGTGTGGTGGGGGCGGGTGGTGAGGGTGGCGGGGGTGATGGTTTCGTCGAGGAGGAGAGCGGGGTGGCCGGGGGCGGTGGTGGTGTGGCCGAGCCAGGGGGTGTCGGGGGCGGGGGTGCGGGTGATGTGGGCTTCGGCTTCGGGGGGGAGGGTGACGTGGCTGGGGGTGCCGTCGTCGTTCCAGCGGAATTGGGTGATGGAGGTGACGGGGGGGATGGTGCCGGTGGTGGTGAGTTCGGCGAGGAGGGTGATGAGGGCGGTCCAGGCGGCGTCGGGGTCGGGGAGGGCGGTGATGACGGGTGCGATGGCGGTGAGGTGGAGGTTGCCTTCGCGGGTGGTGAGCTGGCGGGCCAGGGTGGTGGCGGCGCGGGTGAGGGTGGCGGTGATCTGGGCGGGGGTCAGGGGTGCGGGGGGTGGCGGGGCGGCGGGTTTGGACCAGGACAGTTCGCTGCCGTGGGTGATGGCGGGCGCGGCCCGCACCATCCGCTCGTCATCGATCGCGATGCCCAGAACTTCGACGAGGCGGCAGTGCACCCGGCCGGGCTCGCCTCGGGACGGTGTAGCGCTTCCAGCGCTCGGTCGCTGGCCGCTCGGCGTGCCGGTTGGCCATCTCGTCGACGCCGCCGAAGAGCTGCGGCTGGGTGAGCAGGTAACTGACCCGGTTCAGTTCCCGCCAGAGGGTGATGGCGGGGTGCCTGGCGGGGGCGACGATGAGGTCGTTGTTCACGACCCGGCCGGGGAGGAGGTGGAGGGCAAAGCCGTGCGGCGACGCGGCAACCGCGTCGAAGAGGGCTGTCAGGCTGTGGGCGCTGGTCAGGGCGGTGGGGGCGGGGGCGTCGGGGCCGGTCACGGCGGCGGGCGTGGTGGTGATGGCGTTGTCGCCGTCGAGGTAGGTGCCGCCGAGGAGGTGGATGATGTCGAGGCGGAGGTGGTCGCTGGCGCCGGCGTAGCCGCGGGGGAGTTGCTTGGCGGTTTCTGCGGTGTACTGGCGGTGCAGGGTCATGGGGCGGTCGTGGTGGAAGATTTCGTGGATGTTGATGAGTGCGATGTGGTGGGTGCGGGCCCAGGTGAGCATGTCGCGGTAGGGGGCGTGGGGGTCGGGGGTGCCTGGTGGCGGGGGCGGGGTGGTGTCGGCGGCGTGGAAGACCTCGCGGTCGATGTCGGTCCACAGGGCGAAGTCGTGGTCGGGGTGGGTGTCGGCGGCGTCAGCGTAGTTGGTGCGGATGGCGGTGTCGGGTGGGATGGGGCCGCCGAGCCAGATGGCGTGGATGACGTGGGGGATGAGGGTGTCGGGGGGGAGGAGGGGGGTGCCGGGGGGTTGTTCCCAGTGGCGCTGGCGGGGTCGGCGGTGGTAGGCGCTGACGGGTCCCGGGTCGGTGTTGAGGGCGGCGGGGGTGAGGTCGGCGGCGCGGGGTTCTGGGCGGGTCATGCTGATGCGGCGGAGGAGGGGGGCGATGTGGTGGGGGCGGAGGGTTTCGGGGCGGGTTCTGGCGAGGAAGGGGGGCGGGGGCGGGAGCCGGAGGTGGCCGAAGAGGTCGGGTCCGGTGCGGCGGGCTAGTTCGGCTTCGTAGCCGGGGGTCAGGACCGGGGCGCCGGTCTTGTTCCGCAGCCATTCCGCGGTCCGGGCGGTGATGAGTTCGCCGGCCGGGGTGAGGACTGCTCCGCCGGGGACCTTCTGCCAGGCCGCCGGGGGCGGGCCGGGGTTGGTGATGCTGGCCCGGCTGGCGGCCGCAAGTTCGCTGCGCAGTTGGCTCAGCACCACCGCCGCCCGATCGGCCCGCTCCCGTCGGCCCTGCCGAACCCGCCGGCCAACCGTCGTGCCCGCACCTGCCTGCTGTAGCACTCCGTCGGCCATCGTCGGCTGAGTCCGGGTGGTCAGGCCGGCCGGGACCACGGCCTCATCGAGCAGCCAGGTGGTTTGTGGCTGGGGGGTGCGGGTGATGTGGGCTTCGGCTTCGGGGGGGAGGGTGACGTGGCTGGGGGTGCCGTCGTCGTTCCAGCGGAATTGGGTGATGGAGGTGCAGGGGGGGATGGTGCCGGTGGTGGTGAGTTCGGCGAGGAGGGTGATGAGGGCGGTCCAGGCGGCGTCGGGGTCGGGGAGGGCGGTGATGACGGGTGCGATGGCGGTGAGGTGGAGGTTGCCTTCGCGGGTGGTGAGCTGGCGGGCCAGGGTGGTGGCGGCGCGGGTGAGGGTGGCGGTGATCTGGGCGGGGGTCAGGGGTGCGGGGGGTGGCGGGGCGGCGGGTTTGGACCAGGACAGTTCGCTGCCGTGGGTGATCGCGGGCGCGGCCCGCACCATCCGCTTGTCATTCAGGCTGATCCCCAGGGCCTGGAACAGCATCCCTTGCAGGCGGGCCGATCGCATCGGGACGGTGTAGCGCAGGAATAGCTGGTCAGCGGGTCGGCCGACGTAACGGCCGGCCATGTTTTCCAGGCCGCCGAAGATGTCCCGTTGCGGAAATAGGTAGCTGCCTCGGGCTAGTTCGCGCCAGAGGGTGATGGCGGGGTGGCGGGCGGGGGCGGTGATGAGGTCGTTGTTGATGCCGGCGGGGAGCATGTGGAGGGTGAAGCCGTGGGGGGAGGCGGCGACGTTGTCGATCAGGGTGGTGAGGGCGGCGGGGTTGTCGGTGGTGATGGTGTTGTCGCCGTCGAGGTAGGTGCCGCCGAGGAGGTGGATGATGTCGAGGCGGAGGTGGTCGCTGGCGCCGGCGTAGCCGCGGGGGAGTTGCTTGGCGGTTTCCGCGGTGTACTGGCGGTGCAGGGTCATGGGGCGGTCGTGGTGGAAGATTTCGTGGATGTTGATGAGTGCGATGTGGTGGGTGCGGGCCCAGGTGAGCATGTCGCGGTAGGGGGCGTGGGGGTCGGGGGTGCCTGGTGGCGGGGGCGGGGTGGTGTCGGCGGCGTGGAAGACCTCGCGGTCGATGTCGGTCCACAGGGCGAAGTCGTGGTCGGGGTGGGTGTCGGCGGCGTCAGCGTAGTTGGTGCGGATGGCGGTGTCGGGTGGGATGGGGCCGCCGAGCCAGATGGCGTGGATGACGTGGGGGATGAGGGTGTCGGCGGGGAGGAGGGGGGTGCCGGGGGGTTGTTCCCAGTGGCGCTGGCGGGGTCGGCGGTGGTGGGCGGAGACGGGTCCCGGGTCGGTGTTGAGGGCGGCGGGGGTGAGGTCGGCGGCGCGGGGTTCGGGCCTGGTCATGCTGATGCGGCGGAGGAGGGGGGCGATGTGGTGGGGGCGGAGGGTTTCCGGGCGGGTTCTGGCGAGGAAGGGGGGCGGGGGCGGGAGCCGTAGGTGTCCGAAGAGGTCGGGTCCGGTGCGGCGGGCTAGTTCGGCTTCGTAGCCGGGGGTCAGGACCGGGGCGTTGGCCTTGCGGCGGAGCCAGTCCGCGGTCGGGCCGGCGATGACCTCCCCGGCCGGGGTGAGTACCGCCCCGTCGGGTATCTTGCCCCACGCTGATGGAGGCACGGCCGCCCCGGCGGCGTTCGCACGGGCCGCGGCCGCCAGTTCGGCCCGCAACTCACTGAGCAGCGCTGTCGCCCGCTCGGCGCAAGACCCGGCCGGTGGCCGGGGCCGGTGCCTGCTTTCATAGTCGTCCAGGACATGACTGAGCCAGCGCCCAGTCGCCAATGCGGCCGAGCCGGATGGCGATTCGCAATCGTCAGCGGACGGTGCGGTGATGACCGCCGCGCTGCGGCCAGCGTAATCGTGCACGAGAGACCCTCCCGCTCAATGGACTGATGCCGTAGCGGCCGTCTGCCCCTTGGCTACTCCGGCACCTGCGTCGCAGTTCACCCCCGGTAGCGGAAACTATCCGCCGTTGCCGTGGAGGGTTTGCGAGGCTGCCCTGTCGAAGCGCGATGCCTGGTTCGCGAGTACTACCTATGAACCGATCGTCGTTCAGGAATAGGAGCAGTGATATGAGATTTCCGGCCACCATAAGGCGGGTCGCTATCGCACTCGCCGCCAGCGGGGCGGTCAGCGGCGCCGTGCTTGGCGCCACCGTGACCTCCGCCTCGGCGTCGACCGTCCCGCGTCACCACGTCAAGGTGTGCGCCCAGGGCAAGTACACGGCCTACGCCAAGTTCCCGGCCGCCCTCGGCGGATTCGAGACCACGCTGATCACCCCAGGGAAATGCTGGCATTCGAAGGTGGGGCTGGTAAGCGGCCACGGCGGCAGGAAGCCGATCAAGGTGTACGGGATCTGGAACTCCAACCCCGACCGGAGCTTCTACGTCGGAACCGCGCACTACAACCCCGGCGGGTCGGGGATCGGCATCGGCGCCGAGGGGACACCCGCCAGGCACCACCTTCGGACCTGGTAACGACGCTCGCCGGGTCGTGACCGGGGTAGCCGCCGGGTTCCGACCGGCGGCCGCCCGCGCGACCCGGCACCGGTCCGCCGCCGACAGCGCCTGCCCGAGCAATGCCGTTTTGCCGATCCCTGCTCACCCTCCACCAGGACCGACCCGCGTGGTGGGTCGGCGAGGCAGTCCGAGGTCGTGCGCCATGCGGGCGTTATCTCGCCGGTGCCTGCTGGACAAAAAGCCCGTAACGCCCCAGGGTGACCGCAACGATGTGGTTTTGGCTCACCTTTCGGGGTGTTAACGGTGGTCCGGGTTAGGTCCGTCCGGGTCCCGGCACCCGTATACCGGGCAATTCGCCGCCAGCCCGGCCGCGAACCGCAACGATGGGCCATTGATGCTGCTCAGCCGGGCCGGGCAACCGCAACGATGACCCATCGATGTCGTTCCCGCAGCAACGATGGCCCATCGTTGCGGATCCCGTTGCCTCGATCTGACTCACCCGGCTCTTGCCAACCCCCATCTGCTCCGCTACCTGAGCCTGCGTGAATCCCCTCCGCCGCCTAATCTCAGCCAGTCGCCAGCCCCGCGCCTCAGCCAGCATCCGCTCCTTGCCAGCCTCGAACTCCTCCCGACCAACCCGCTCGATGTGCTCCCCGCGGATATCAGACCACTTCGTGTATGCATCATTCGCCCCGAACTTCCTCTGCCCGTTCCTTCAGATAGATCTCCAGCAGGTGCTCGGCCCGCGGAATCGCCTCCCGGTACCACTGCTTCCAGCGTCCGGCCTTATCCCCCGCAACGAGCAGGACGCAACTCCTTCAGATTCTGGACCGATGAGCCCTCAACCCGGTCGACTAAAGGACGCCCGAGCGCAGGCCTCAAGGGCGCGCCGCGCGAGCCCCACGTTATCTGGATGCGGATTGGCACTCACGCGATTTTCGCCCCCCGCCGGGTCCGTAACTACCTAGCTGCGCGGGCTCATGACCGGGGTGCACAGCCCGCTGGTGACAGCGGCCTGAGCTGGACAGATCAAGATGCTTGACCAGATAGGCAATGTCCTCCGCGTCGCGACGACGGCCGGCCAGCACCTACCGGGTGGCAGAGTCGTTCGGCGAGGCTGGCGCCGTCCGGGCCTTGGCCGATGGCGCCGAGGCGGGCGCCGTGCTCTGGTGCCTGGAGGCGCTGGGCGGCGAGGTAGGCGATGGAGTCGCCTTCGGCTAGGGCCATGGTGCGCGATCTGATGACCGGGGCGGACAGCAGGCCGGGTGAGATGTCCTGATCGGCATCCCAGTGCACGTAGGTCAGCTTACCGGAGTCGAGGGTCGAGGAGCGTTCCCAGCCCTGTCCGATCATCGGGACGAAGCCGCACAGGAAGACGGTGTCCGAGCGCAGGAAGCTGTCTTCGCCGAGGACGAGTGCGACGGACTGGGTCTGGCCGCGCCAGCGCAAAGGAACGACGAGCCGCCCGCCGGGCCTGAGCTGGCTGAACCAGGCCGGCGGGATGTCGAGGCTGCCGATGGTGATGATGGCCCTGTCGTAGGGGGCGTTCTCCGGCACGCCGAGACCCGCATCCCCGGTGGCGACGTGCACGCCGGGGAACCCGGCTCGTTCGAGGTTGAATGCTGCCTGGGCGGAGATTTCCGGGTCGATGTCGATGGTGCTGATGTATCCGCCTGTCCCAGCGAGGGCGGCGAGCAGCGCGGCGTTCCACCCGGTCCCGGCTCCGGCTTCGAAGGCGTGGCGCGGCACGGCGCGGATCGCGTTGAGGACGCGGGGGTCGCTAGTACCGACCGGCCGGGCGTCGGCGATGGCGTCGATCATGAGCTGATTGAGGTGGTCGGGGCTGGCGGCCGGTGCCGTCACGTTCATCGCTTCTCCTTGTCCGGGGTCAGGCCGGATGTTCCTTCGACGAGCCCGCTTGAGGTCGGGGGGCCTACGCGGGTGAGCAGTTCTTCCATGCCTCGTTGTGCTTCGCGCAGCGCGGTCAGGAGCGGCCGGGGTCGAGGGCGTCGCTGGTGGCACGCCTGAGTCGCGCGGCGGCGATGCGGGCGAGCGCGGTGCCGGCGGCTCCGCTTCCCAGGTCTTGGTGCTGTCCTGCCTGTTTTGTGCCCGTGCTGGTCAACAGGTCTCCGGGGGACGAGCGGCGCGCCGGGCGAGGGCGGCCTGGCGGGCGAGCCGACGGCAAGTTCCCGCGTACTACCCGAAGGTAGGCCGCTACGGCGACGGCGAGTGCATGCGTGCGGCCAAGTTTGTAGTCAGCGCCACAGGACGCATGCCGCGACGCTACCGCCCCCACAAACAGTCCGCCCCCGACATGCCGAGTCCCGCGCCGCGGCGAGGCCCCACCACCTGAGTTCAGGATAAAACGCCCATAATGCCCGATCGGCGGCCCATAGGTGTGGCTCTTGTGGATGGAGACCGGGTCAGCGGCGGGCGGCAGGCCCAGCGTTGTCCCTCTGCGGGGGGTTATAGCACCTGCAGGGGAACAACGCTGGGCCTGCCCGGCAGCCTGAGGCTCAGCTCCGAGCCGACCGGCCCAGCTCCGTCAGGAAGAGCCGCACCCATGGCCCATCGATGCTGCGGGAACAGCAACGCTGTGCCTTCGATGTCGTCAGCCTGGTCCGCCGGACCTCAACGATGGCCCACTGATGCGGCTCTGGCTCACATTTCGTGATGGTAACGACGGGCAGCGATAGAACGGGCTTGGTGTTCAGGGTGAAGTCCCTCCCGGTGGCGCTTGGACAGTCCAGCACAAAGCCGCAAAACCGGCAAATCACCGGCACTGGCCGGCCGGAGCGGCCTGGGGCAACGGCTAAAGCGGGCATATCCGCGCGGCGGACCGCAACGATGGGCCATGGATGCTGTCCGGCCGGCGGCGGTAACCGCAACGATGGGCCATCGTTGCGGCGGGAACGACATCGGTGGGCCATTCTTGCGGTTGCCCGGCCCGGCTGAGCAGCATCGATGGCCCATGGGTGCGTTTCCGTGGGAGTGAGGCGGGTCTCGTGGGTCTTGCTGGGGAGGCGGGGGCACTTTGCCATGGTTTTTACGGGGGTAAAGTGCCCCTGCCTCGGGGGGCGGGACGGCGGGCTGCGTCGAATGCCCGGAATGCCGGGATATCCGGGCGGGATCGGCCGGCGACACGGCTCCTTCCGGATCATGCGGAGGAGCCGACCAGAAACTCACTCCAGCGGAAACCCACCCATGGCCCATCGTTGCGGTTACCGGCCGGGCCGGCGGCGAATTGGCCGGTTTACCGAGCCGGGCCCGGACGGCCCGAACCCGGACCACCGTTACCATCACGAAATAGGAGCCAGAGCCATCGATGCGGTCACCAGCACCGCCGCCACTTCGACCCGCGACCCCGCCAACCACGCCAGCCCCGGCAGTCACCAAAGCCACGCCAGTTCACGCCAGCCCCGGCTCACTCCGGTAGGCGTCCGCCTGTTCGGTGATGGTCAGGGCTCGCTCAAATTCTGATGGCCGGTCGGGTCCCGCATAGTGCCCGTTTCGGCCCTGGTCATCCTGTCGCGGTCTGCTGGGTGGTGCGCGGGTGGGCGGAGACCTCGCTGGCGATCTCGGTCCTTGACCGGGCGCCGAGCTTGGCCAGGATGCGGGAGACGTGGGTTTGCACGGTGTTGCGGGACAGGAACAGTTCGGCGGCGATGTCGGGGTTGGACTGGCCGTCGGCTACCAGGTAAGCGATGGTGCGCTCGGTGGGGGTCAGGGCGTCCCAGCCGAAGTCCGGGCGGCGGCTCGAGCGGGTATTCCGGCGGATTCCATACGGCCGGAGCCTGGCGCCGGCGCGGCGGATATCCCAGCTCGCGTCCAGGGCCTCATATAGCTTCACCGCCTCGGTGAAAGCCGCTCGCGCGGCCTGGAGTTCGGCCCGTCCGGCGTACACCACGGCCGCATCCTCTAGTACAAGGGCGCGGAAAAACGGCCGGTCAGCGGGCGAATAGATCTTTGCTACCGCCATCAGCGCAGCCGGGTCAGCCTCGACTAGCCCGCGGCAATGAGCGACCGTGCTCTCGTTTTCCCTTGCCTGCGCGTAAGCGTAGGCCGCGGACGTGACATCGTCGTGCCCGGCCGCGACCGCCAGCCGGGTCAGCATCGGCAGCACTATCCCGTTCCGCTCCCAGTTGGCCTTGGCCAGGCTCAGGTCCACGTACTCCGCGAGTACTGCCTCCGCCTCGTCGGGCTGGCCCGCGCGTTCGGCGGCCAGCGCCCGCGCCAGGAATACCTCGCCGACAGGCTTGGCCCACGCGATGTCGCTTACCGGGATCCCTTTGATGGCAGTGAGGTGCTCGTCCAGCGCGGTGGAGTCGTCGCGATGCCCTGCTATCAGGGCAGCTAGGCCCCGGGCCATGACCCGGTGGATTTCGGCTTCCGATACGGCAAAGGCGGCTTCCAGCTGGACAGTCGCCTCGTCCCACTGGCTGGTGTCATAGTAGACAGCCGCGAGGAAGGACCGGATCTCGTTCAGGCGCGACGTCCCCACCCGCTCACCGAGCGCCAGTGCCTGTTGCGCTGTGGCGAGTGCCTCAGGGACGCGATCAAGGGTATTGAGCATCGCGAACCGGTTCATCAGCAGCAGCAGGTGCAGGTCGATGGTCTGCGGATCATCGCCGATGACGTTCAGTGCCTCGTCTATGCGGTCGATCACCCCGGTGTAGTCCTGGGCGTGATAGACGGGCCACATCAGCGTCTGCAGTGCGTAGCCGGCCGCGAACCGTTCCCCGATCGCGCGAGCGCTGGCCAGCACCTGCCCGGCCACCTCCACACCTTGCTCGACGCGCTCAGTTCCGACGAGCGTCATCGCGTACAGGGCATTCAGCCTGGCAATGCGCACCTCGCTCAGGCCCGGGCGGCTCAGCGCCTGCTCGATCATCGAGGCCGCGTCACCAGGCCGCGCCGTCCGCATGAGGCTGTAGGCCACCAGCCAGGCGATCTCCGCGACCCGGTCGGGGTCGCGCGTGCTGGCGAGCAGCCGGCGGCCGACCCTCTCCACTTCCTCATCGTGCAGTAGCAGGAACTCCACCTGCACCAAGACGGTCTCGAGCAGCTCGCGGTCCCGGTCATCCTTGGCCACCTGGGCGAGCACCCCGCGCAGCAGGTCGCCAGTGACCTGGGGTGCCCGGTAGGCCAGGATGGGGGCTGCCGTGGTCAGCCAGTCGCGAACCCAGCGGTCGGTGACATCTGGCGCGGCGACCAACTGGGCGGCGACTCGTTCCGGCGCGGCACCCGCGTCGGCTAGCGCTCGTGCGGCCCGAAGGTGCAGCGCCGACCGCAGGGAAGGCGGCATGTTCTCGTACACGGCCTCGCGGATCAGGCCATGCCTGAAACGCATCCGCGGTCCGGCCTCGGCGACCACGCCGGCGGCGACGGCATCCTGCACCACCTTTATCAGATGGCGGGTGTCTAGCCCGGTGACGACCTCGAGGTCGCTGACCGAGAACTCCTGGCCGAGCACCGCGGACCAGCGCAGCGCAGTGGCCGCGTCTTCGCTGAGCGACGCCAGCCGTGCGCTGATCACCCCGGCCAGCGACACCGGTACTCGCACCTCGGCGGCCGGGCCGGTGAGCTCGGCGACTCCGGCGGTGACCCGCACCTGTTCGCCGCTCACCAGCGCATCGGCCAGTTCCCTGGCATAGAGCGGGTTACCGTCGGCCCGGTCGGCGAGCCTGGCCAGTTCGCCCCCCACCTGGCCTCCCACGACCCTGCCCACCAGATCGGTGATCTCTGGGGCCGCGAGCGGCCCGAGCGTAATCAGATGTCCGCCGCGTGCGGCTAGCCCGCGCCGCAGTTGCGCCAGGTCGTCCCTGGTCGGCTCCGGCCGAAGCGAGCCGATCACGAGCAGCGGCACTTGCCTGGCCGCACGGCTCAGCCGGTGCCATACGAGCACGCTCGCCTCATCGGCCCACTGCAGATCCTCCGCGACCACCATTAACGGGCCGGCCGCGCAGAGCCGGTCAGCCAGCACCAGCATCCGCTCAACCCCGGCAAGTACCGGATCGCCGGCGAGCACGTAATGGCTCCCGCCTGCGCTTTGGCCGGCTGGCTCGCCCGCGGCCGTTCGCCGGCCCTGCGGGCCAAAGCAGTCGGACATGAGTCCGAGCGGGAACTGCTGCCCAAGTTCGTCGGCCGTCGCCCACGCGACGCGGCACCGGTCCGCCGCCGCCGACAGCGCGTGCCCGAGCAACGCTGTCTTGCCTATCCCCTGCTCACCCTCCACCAGCACCGAGCCGCCGACCCCGGCGACCACGCCGGCCAGCAACCCTCTGAGCAGGTCAAGCTCCTCGCCACGTCCTACGAACCACTCACCGCCCACACCTGGATCGTAGTGCCAGGCACCTCAGCCGCGCAGCTGTCAATCGCCTGGCAGGGGAGTTCACGCGGCCTGTTCGGCGGATGCCGCCGTGAGCAGCCGCTTGAGCTGCCGCAGGCCGTAGTAGGTCCGTGATTTGACCGTGCCTTCCGGGATGTTCAGCAGCTTGGCGACCTCGGCCGCCGACCGGCCTAGGTAATAGATGTCGACGATGACCTGCCGGTGTTCGGGCGTCAGCTGCGCGAGCGCGGCCCGCACGTCCATGGCGGTCACGGCCTGATCGATGCCATCGGCCGCGTCGGGCCGGTCCTGCGGGTGGTGCTCGATGACGCTATCGTGCCGCGACTGGGTCCGCCACAGGTCAGTGGCGACATTGCGGGCCACCGTGAACAGCCACGGCCTGATGGTGTGCGCGTGGCCGTCGACTACCTCGGGGTGCCGCCAGGCGCGAAGCAGGGTCTCCTGGATGACCTCGTCGGCGCGATAGTGGTTGCCGAGCGTGAGCTTGAGCGCGAACCGCATCAGTACCGGGTTGTGGATCCGCCACAGCTCGTCCATCGATTCGCTGCGGGTCCTGGCCGGGCTTCCCGCCACGCGCGGCTGGTCAAGTACGGCAGCGTTCATGACTCTCGTCCTCCTGAGTCCGGCCGAAGCGCCTGTGCCTTCGGACTTCTGCCATCGTGCTCGACGCACTTAGGCACAACATCCGTGAGATCAGTGACGCTTAAGCCGCGAACTCAGTGACATGCCCAAGCTCATCAGCTATCCCTGCTCGCCTTGCGGTTCCGGGCGTTGGGCAGGTTCGGGCTCACTACGATGGGTTTGTGACGGATGCGCTGGTTGGACGGAGTAGTGAGCTGAGGCTGCTGGGGGGGCTGGTGGCGGGAGTGTCGGCGGGGGTTGGCGGTGTGGTGCTGGTGGAGGGGGAGCAGGGGATCGGGAAGTCGTCGGTGCTGCGGGCTGGGCTTGCGAGGGTGGCGGGGTGCCGAGTGTTGTGGGGAGCGGCTGAGGAGCTTGGTCAGCGGTTTCCTCTTCAGTTGATGACGGAGTGCCTGGGTGCGGAGGCAGGCCAGGCGGGCGGGTTCTTGGCTGGCGGTGGCGGGGTGATGTCGGGTGATCCGGTGCTGGCGGGGGTGGAGCGGCTGCTGGCGGTGGTTGACCGGTTGTGCGCGGTGTCGCCGGTGGTGCTGGTGGCTGAGGACTTGCAGTGGGCCGATGAGGCGAGCGTGCTGGTGTGGTACCGGTTGTGCCGGGCGGCGGGGCAGATGCCGTTGCTGCTGGCAGGCTCGTGGCGGACGGGGGCGGGGGGTGAGGATCCGGGGCGGTTGCGGCGGGCGGTGGAGTCGCGGGGCGGGAGTGTGGTGGAGCTGGGGCCGTTGCCCGACGCAGAGATCGCAGAGCTCGTGGAGGGTGTGGTAGGGGGGCCTCCTGGGCAGCGGCTGGCTGGGTTCGTGGCGCAGGCGGGCGGTAATCCCCTGTATACGCGGGAGCTGGCCGATGAGCTTGTGCGCGAGGGCCAGGTGCGGCTGGCGGCGGGGGTGGCGGAGCTGGCCGGGCGATCGGCGGGGGCGATGGTGCCGGTGTCGCTCGCGGGGGTGGTCGGTGAGCGGCTGGACGGGCTGGCTGATGGCGTGGTCGCGGGGTTGCGGTGGGCGGCGGTGCTGGGCACCGAGTTCTCGGTGGCTGATCTTGAGGTGGTCTCGGGCCAGCCTGCTGGAGAATTGATGGGGGTGGTGGATGCGGCGCTGAGCGGCGGGGTGCTGGCTGAGGCAGGGCTGCGGCTTCGGTTCCGGCATGGGCTGATCCGGCAGGTGCTGTATGAGCGGATCCCGGCCGGGATGCGGGCGGTGCTTCATGTCCGTGCAGCGCGGGCTTTGGCTGACGCGGGCGCCGGTCCGGCCAGGGTCGCTGTCCAGCTCGCTGCGGCGGAGCGCGCGCCGGGGGCGGAGGTGGAGCCGTGGGTGGTTGACTGGCTGGCTGGGGTAGCTCCGGCGCTGACGTATCTGGCTCCTGCTGTCGCGGCTGACCTGTTCGGGGACGTTCTGGCGCAGCTTCCCCAGGGCGACGCGCGGTGTGAGGATTTCGAGGCCGGCCTGGTGACGGTCGCGTTCCTGCTCTATCGGCATGCGGAGGTGGAAGAGGTTGGCCGCCGGTTGCTGACCACGGCCCGTGACCTGGGCCGGGTCGCTGAGATGACCTGGCTCGTCAGCTACACCTTCATGCGGACCAACCGACTCGCCGAGGCAGCGGCGACCGTGCAGGCGACACTGCGCCGGGGCGGGCTGAGCGAGGCGTGGACCGCGAGGCTCACCGCGCTCCGCGCCCTGATCCAGTCGGTGCTGGGGCTGCCCGATGAGGGCATGGGCATCCTTGATGACGCACTGGCGGTGGCGGAGCGCTCCGGTGACCGGCTTGCCATCGGCTACTCGCTGCACGCTATGTCGATGCAAGACCTTATCCGGCGCGACACGGCCGACGATTTTGAGTTGACGGACCGCGCACTTGCCGTGATCGGCGACGATCCGGAGGTTACCGACCTTCGGCTGCTGATCCTCGCCAACCGGGTCGCGGCCCTGGGCGACCGCGATCGGCGGGCCGAGGCCATCGAGACCGCGCGCGAGGCGCTGGTGCTGGCCGAGCAAGCAGGTACCCCGCGCCTGGCCACCGTCCGTTGCGCGCTCGCCGAGCAGTATTTCGAGTTCGGCCAGTGGGACGACGCACTGGCCGAGCTTGAGTCGGCGGTGGGCCTGCCCGGCCCTGACTACCAGCCGATGCTTATCCACGGGCTGACTGCGCTGATCGCGGCCCACCGCGAGGACTGGCAGGTGGCGGACGACCACCTGAGCGGACAGTACGACGAGGATGCTATCCGTTACTCCGCAGTGGTGAGCGTGCACGGCGTCCTGCTGGCGCGGGCGCTGCTCGCGGAGCGGGCAGGCGAGTACGGCGAGGTCGCCCGAATCCTGTCGGTAGCGGTCGACCCGGACCTGAACTGGCGGTACCCCTTGCTGGCGTCTCTGGCGCGGGCGGCCTTCGATCTGGGAGATGAACCGATACTCGCGGCGACTGCGGCGGTGGCACGGCAGGAAGCGGACGACGAGCCACTGCCCATGAGCACAGCGGTGGCTGATCAGTGCGCCGGGCTGATGAGTGGGGATCCTGGCCCGGTGCTGGCGGCCGCTGACTATTTCGGCGCGGCCGGGCGGGTGCTTCAACATGGGCTGGCGCTGGAGGACGCCGCAGTGCTGGCGGCCCGGCGGGGTGAGATGGATGCGGCGCGGCGGGCGCTGACGGCAGCGATCGCGGAGTACCAGGTGCTAGGGGCCGGGTGGGATATCCGGCGGGCGGGCGCGCGCTTGCAGCGGTTCGGGGTCCGGCTCCGGCGGGGCGCGTACCTGGGCCGCCCGGTGTCGGGGTGGGGTGCGCTGACGCCGACTGAGCTGAAGGTCGCTCAGCTGGTGGCGGGCGGTCGGTCGAACCCTGATATCGCGGCTGAGCTGTTCTTGTCTCGGAATACGGTGCAGACGCACGTGTCGCACATTCTGGCGAAGCTGGGCGCGCAGTCGCGGGTCGATATCGCCGCCGAGGCGCAGCGACACACGCCGCCGCCCGACCGGGCGACCGCCTGACCTCGTCTTTTGCTAAGCAGCGTCCGTCAGCGGCAGCGTGCACGCCGCGGAAACGCGGTCTCAGCGAGCCGAATGCCATGGACGTGACCGGGCTCAGTGAGCCGAACGCCATGCGGGGCCTGAGCCTCAGTGAGACCAGGCGCGGGGCTGCGGCCTGGCCTCAGTGAACGTTGGTTCTGGTCCTGTGACATGGGCGAACGTCCAGATGCCGTCGGCGGCGGCGCACCGTATTCCTGGTGAGAACGGCTTCACCAAGCGGATAGCGAAGGTGCCCCATGGACCCGAAAGGCTCGATGACGACAATGTCTGCCGACGTGCACGGCTCAGATACCCGTAGCTACAAGCTCATCGGCGACGTCCACCTGCTGCTGGAGGATCCGGCCGGGCGGGCGTTGTTCCTGCTGCGCCAGAACACCGGCCTCATGGACGGCACCTATCATCTGCCGGCCGGTCACCTTGAGGCGGGCGAGTCGGTGGTCCAGGCCGCGATCCGCGAGGCGAAGGAAGAGGTGGGCGTCACCATCGACCCTGAGCATCTTGAGTTCGTCCACGTCATGCACAGCCCGGTGACCGGCGGCCGCACCTCGTTCTTCTTCCGCGCCCGGCAGTGGACGGGCATCCCGGTGAACCGCGAGCTGCACAAGTGCGGCGAGCTGCGCTGGTTCTCGCTCGACGAGCTGCCTGAGGCCATGATCAGCTACTGCCGGGTGGCGCTCGGGCACATCGCGGCGGGCGATCCTTTCTCCGCCTGCGGCTGGGACGCCCAGCCAGCCGGGCAGCCGCACACCCGGCCTGACACCGCTTTCCCGGCCGCGAAGAGGCCAGCCACCCGCACCAGGACATGCACCGGAATGCCCGCCCCTGCCCTTGCTCGCCCCGTCGCAGCCTGATCGCGCACGGGCCGGCGCGGTCGCCGGGGACCCGGTACCGGCGCTGGCGGAGGTCAGCTTCCGGTGGCCCCTGGCGAATCCGTGGTGGTAAATCGCAGCAATGCCGTCGGAGCGGCGCATATCTCTCTATCTGTTGGCTTGCCTGACGGAGGACCCGAAGCGCATACTTTCTCCCGTGCCGGGCGAGCATGGGACGGGCGAGGCTGCCGAGTGGCAGGCTGGACGGTGACTCCGGTGAATGTCGGTGCAGCGGATGTCGGTGCGGTGCCGCGGTTGCTGGTGGGCCGGGATGGTGAGCGGGCGGCGCTGGGTGAGCTGGTCGTCGCGTTGCGGGCGGGGGCGGGTGGTGCGGGGCTGGTGGTGGGTGAGGCGGGCAGCGGGAAGTCGTCGCTGCTGGCGGCGCTGCTGGAGGAGATGCGTGATGTCCAGCTTGTGTGGGTGACTGGTGATGAGCTTGGGCAGGGGTTTCCTTTGCTGCCGCTGGTGGAGGCGGCGGCGGAGCGGGGGCGGGGTGATATTGAGAGGTTGCTGCGGGGGCGCTTGGATGATGGGGGCGGGGTCGCTGATTCGGTGGTGGCGGCGTCTGAGCGGCTGACGGGGTGGGTGGAGGAGTTGTCGGCGGGGTTGCCGGTGGTGCTGGTGTTTGATGACCTGCATTGGGCTGATGATGCGTCGCTGCGGGTGTGGCACCGGCTGGCGCGGTCGGCTCGGCAGATGCCGTTGCTGGTGCTGGGCGCGATGCGGCCGGGTTATGACCGGGATGAGCTGAGGGTGATGCGGCGGCGGGTGGGTGAGCTGCAGGCGGCCGGGCGGGGTGCGCTGGTGGAGCTGGGGGCGTTGCCGGCGGCGGCGGTAGTGGAGCTGGTGGCCGGGCTTGTGGGGGGCAGGCCGGGGGATCGGCTGGTGGAGGTGGTGGCGGCGGCGGGGGGGAATCCGCTGTATGCCACTGAGCTGGTGGGGAGTTTGCAGCGCGGTAATGCGCTGGTGGTGCGGGGCGGGGGGGTGGAGGCGGTTCAGGGGTATGAGGCGGGGTCGCTGGTGGAGGTGATCGCGGGCCGGTTCGCTGCGGTGGCGGCGCCGGTGCGGGAGGTGCTGCAGGTGGCGGCGTTGCTGGGGGTGGAGTTCTCGGTGGCGGATCTGGGCGTGGCGTCGGGGCGGGCGGTGGGGGAGCTGGCGCCGATGCTGGCGCAGGCGCAGGCGGCGGGGGTGGTGGCGCCGAGGGGCGGGGGGATGGTGTTCCGGCATCCGCTGATCAGGGAGGTGCTGTGCGCGCAGGTGCCGGCGGGGGTGCGGGGGGCCTGGCATGTGGAGCTGGCGCGGGTGCTGTCCGGGCAGGGGGCTGATGCGGTGGCGGTGGCGCGGCAGCTGACCGCGGCGTTGGAGTGCGGGGCGGAGCTGCCGGGTTCTGGCTGGCTGGCCGGCTGGCTGGTGGCGGAGGGGCCGGTGCTGGCGAGCCGGGCGGTGGCGGTCGCGATTCCGCTGTACCGGCAGGTGCTCGGGCAGGTCGCGGCGGGGGATCCGCGGCGGCTGCCGCTGGCGGTGTCGCTGGCGTCGGCGTTGTATGCGGCGGCCAGGTATGAGGAGGCTGATGAGGTCGCGGAGCAGGCGCTGGCGCCGGGACCTGGCCTCGTCGATGCCGATCACGCCCTGACGTTGTATGTGCTGATGGCGCAGAACCTGCGGGACCGGGGGATGGACGTCCAGGCGCGGGCGGTCTTGGACCGGGCCGAGGCAGAACGCGGATGGAACCCCGGCCAGCGGCTGCGGCTGCAGGTAACTCGGCTGCGGGCAGCCGGCTTGAACCTCGTGAAGTTCCTTGAGCAAGGACGGACCAAGGTACAAGAGCTGCTTCCCCAGGCGGAGCAGCTCAACGACCCCTGGGCGGTAGCATCGCTGTGGCTTGCAGCGGCGGAGTATCACCCGACGGGCGACGACACGCTCGTCTTCGACGAGCTGCTGCGCTATCTCGACCGCGGCCTTTTGGCCGTGCAGGGGCACCCGGAACTGCTGGCGCTGCAGCTTGATCTGCAGCTATTCCGGCTGCTAGTGCTGAGCAGAGCGCTGCGGTACGCGGAGTGCGCCGAGGCCGCCGGGCAGGTGCGGGCCATCGCGGAACGGGCCGGTGACCGCCGCCACGCGGGGCACGCGGCACACTACACCGCGGTGTGCTTGTTCCAGTTCGGCCGCTGGGACGACCTGCTGGCCGAGGCGGACACCGTCGACGACTTCGGCTGGCCGAGTTCTAGCGCCGCAGCGCACGCGGCGATCGCGGCGTTGCACCGCGATGACGAGCAGCGGGCCGGACCTTATATCCGGCGTGTCGTCGGCACGGCCGAACGCCTGGGGCAGAACTATGGCTCCATGGTCCACTGGGCGAACGTGCAGTCGCTGCAGCTGCAGCGGGCCGGCCGCGACCGCGAAGCGCTGGAGCGGCTGGTGACCGGCGAGGAACCCGCTGCCCAGTGGTGGGTTGACGCGTACTACTCGCCGCGGGTTCAGGCCGCCCGGCTGGCGGTGTCGCTGGGGGACCGCGAGGCGGTGGCACAGGTCCTGCGGTGGAACGAGCAGGTGCCTACGCTGCATCCGGGGGTGCGCGCGCAGTGCCTCGGGCTGGCCGGCCGGGATCCGGGGCTGCTGGCGGAGGCGGTGGCGAGTTACCGGTCGGCGGGGCAGAAGTTCCAGCTGGCGCAGGCGACCGAAGACCTGGGGATCGTGCTGGCCGAAGGCGGCGACACGGCCGCTGCCCGGCCGCACCTGGTCCAAGCGCTGCGGCTGTACGAGGACCTGGCGGCGACCTGGGACCTGCACCGGATGCGCGCCCGGTTCCGCGAGTACGGCATGCGTACCGGATCGCACGCTGCCCGTGACCGCCCCGCGACCGGCTGGGCCAGCCTCACCGAGACCGAGTCCCGGATCGCCCGCCTGATCGCTGACGGCAAGTCCAATCCCGAGATCGCGCACACCCTGTTCCTGTCCAGGCGCACCATCGAAACCCACGTCTCCCACATCCTGGCCAAACTCGGCCAGCGCAGCCGCGTCGACATCACCCGCCTCGCCGCCGCCCAGCCCACCTGACAAGTTCGGCGTCGTCCGGTTACAGCCGGCGCGCTGGCAGCCCGCCTTCACCAGGGGAGTTCACGCGGCCTGTTCGGCGGATGCCGCCGTGAGCAGCCGCTTGAGCTGCCGCAGGCCGTAGTAGGTCCGTGATTTGACCGTGCCTTCCGGGATGTTCAGCAGCTTGGCGACCTCGGCCGCCGACCGGCCTAGGTAATAGATGTCGACGATGACCTGCCGGTGTTCGGGCGTCAGCTGCGCGAGCGCGGCCCGCACGTCCATGGCGGTCACGGCCTGATCGATGCCATCCACCGCGTCGGGCCGGTCCTGCGGGTGGTGCTCGATGACGCTATCGTGCCGCGACTGGGTCCGCCACAGGTCGGTAGCGACATTGCGGGCCACCGTGAACAGCCACGGCCTGATGGTGTGCGCGTGGCCGTCGACTACCTCGGGGTGCCGCCAGGCGCGAAGCAGGGTCTCCTGGATGACCTCGTCGGCGCGATAGTGGTTGCCGAGCGTGAGCTTGAGCGCGAACCGCGTCAGTACCGGGTTGTGGATCCGCCACAGCTCGTCCATCGATTCGCTGCGGGTCCTGGCCGGGCTTCCCGCCACGCGCGGCTGGTCAAGTACGGCAGCGTTCATGACTCTCGTCCTCCTGAGTCCGGCCGAAGAACCTGTGCCTTCGGACTTCTGCCATCGTGTTCGATGACCCCTGGGCACAACATCCGTGAGATCAGTGACGCTTAAGCCGAGAGTCAGTGACATCGGATCTGGTGAGAGAACCCGACCAGGTGGTATTGATGCAGCCCGGTCGGCAGGTGCGTAAGCGTGGAGTGAGCGAACATACGCCAGAGTCGGCCGGGAGCGTAAGCGGCAGCCAGCTTGCCGGTACCGCGCCGAACGCAGAGATCAGTGCCGGGATGGCGCGGGGTTTGGCCGCGGATGCCGCTGAGAGGGCAGGCGAGCAGGCACGCCAGCCGGCGATGAGTGATGACTTGTGCCGCCTGACCATCTGCGGGCCTGGCCGGAGTGCTGAGCTGGCGGTGCCGGTGCACGTGCCGCTGATCGATTTGCTTCCGGCTTTGGTAGGTCATCTGGGTGATGGTCTGGCGGATGCCGGGCTTGAGCATGGCGGGTGGGTGCTGCAGCGGCTGGGTGATCCGCCGCTGCGGGAGGAACTGAGCGTCGCGGTACTTGGACTGCGCGATGGCGACGTGGTGCACCTGAGGCCCAGGGCCGAGCAGCTTCCGCCGCTCGACTTCGACGATCTCATCGACGGCATCGCCACGGGAATCTCCGCCAGGTCCGATCGCTGGCAGCCTGACCTGTCGCGGCGGTTGCTGGCCGGAGTGCTCGCCTCGCCGCTGGCGGCGGGGCTCGCCGTGCTGGCGGGTCATCCTGGGGTGCTTTCTTGCTTGCTGGCCGGGATTATGGCGCTTGTCCTGACCGGCCTGACGGCCGTGTTCTCGCGTGCTTTCGGCGATCTGCGGGCGGCTGATGTCCTGGGGGGGTCGGCTATCTGCTACGCGGGGTTGGCCGGGGCCGAGTTGCCGATGCTGCGCGGCGGCACGGCGGCGCTGACGGGCTTGCCTTCCGTGGTCCTGGCTTGCGGTGCTGCCCTGGCCGGGGTGGCGATCGCGGTCAGCTGGGTGCGCGGCGGGCGGCATCCGGCGCTGGTCGCCGTCTTGGCCGGGTCGGTGTTCGTGGCGGCCGGTGGCGCGCTCGCCACCTTCGCCCGGCTGGATGCTGCCGCGGTGGCCGGGGTCCTGCTGGCGCTGATGCTGCCGCTGGGCGGCTATGTGCCGGTCATCTCGTTCCGGCTGGCCAGGATGCGGCTTGACCCGACACCGGGCACGCCGGAGGAACTGCAGGCCGGGCTCGATCCGGTACCCAGCCGGGGGGTGCTCGAGAGCACGGCGCTGGCTGACCGGTACATGACGGGCTTGTACGGCGGGCTCGGTGTCATCATCACCGGCTGCCTGGTTGTGCTCTCCTTGACGGCCGGGTGGCCGGCTCGGCTGGTCGCGCTGGATGTCGTCGTGCTGATGCTGCTGCACGCCCGCGTGCTCGTGTCGGCGCGGCACCGGCTCGCGGTCGTCATCCCGGCCGTCTGCGGCGCGGCGGCGCTGGTCGCTGTTGCCGGGCTGCGGGCCGATGCCGGTGCCTGGCCAGTGGTCATGGCCGCGGCGGTCATCGTGGCCGGGCTGCTCCTGGCGGGGGAGCGGTCGCTGCCGGGGTACCGGCCGCTGCCGCACTGGGGCCGGGTCGGGGACGTGCTGCACACGGTGACGGCGGTGGCGATGATCCCGGCGGTGCTGTGGCTGCTCAACCTGTACCAGTTCGCCCGGACCGGGCACGGATGAGGGGGGCGCGGACATGAGATCGCGACGTGACCAGGTCCAGGCCCACGCCTACGTGGTGTCCCGCCTGACCTCCGCGCTGGTGCACGGAGACCCTGACGCTCCGGAAAGCCCGCTGCGCCGGACCGGCCTCGGCACGTTCGGCGGACTGCTGCTCGGCACGCTAGCGGTCGCGGCGTTCCTGGTCTGGGGGCTGATCTCGGCCGGCGACAAGCCGGCCGCGCTGACCGCCGGGGAGCTGGTCATGGCCAAGGAGACCGGCGCCCGCTACGTGTACGCCGGTCACGAGCTGCGGCCGGTGCTGAACTGGTCCTCCGCGCTGCTGCTGACCGGCGGTAATACGGCGATGACCGCGGTGCCCGCCGCGGCCCTGGCCGGCATCCCGCAGGGTCAGCCGGTCGGAATCACCGGCGCGCCCGACACGCTCCCGGCCGTCGGCGCTGTCAACAAGGGCTCCTGGCTGGTCTGCGCACTGAGCGCCGGTCATCCGGAAGTGTCGGTGACCATTGGCATCCAAAGTGTGGTCAGTACGCCGCCGCCGAACGGCGCTTTGCTCGTGGCTGTTCCTGGCGCTGAGTACCTGGTCTGGCACGGTCAGCGGCTGAAGCTGGACGCTACGTGGATCGCGGCCGCGCTCGGACTCGGCCGGGCCAGGGTCGCCGACGTCAGCCCGGCCTGGCTGAACGCGGTACCGGCCGGCCCGGACCTGCGGCCGATCACCGTCGCCGGACGCGGCGCGCCGGGGCCGGTGATCGGCGGCGTGCGCACCACCATCGGCCAGGTCCTGGTCACCCGCAACGTCAGCAGCCCGGGCGAGTTTTATCTCACCGAGGCAGGCGGGCTGGTTCCCATTACAGCGGCGCAGGCGGCGATCGTTCTCGGCGATCCCTCAAGTGCCGCGGCCTATCCAGGCGCGGCCGGGGCACCGGTCCCGGTCAGCCCGGCCGCGATGGTTCACGCACCCCTCGTCCGCCGGACGCTGCCGGACACGGCCGGCGCGCCGTCGGCCCCGCCGCGAGCCGACCAGTCCGGTCCTGGCCTGCCGTGCATCGATTACGCCAGCGCCGGAGGCGCGCCACCACGATTCGTCTTTGCCTTGCCGCCGCCAGGCGCGCCGCCGGCGCTGAACTCTCCTGGCGTGAGCAGCAGCCCGCAGACCGCGAACCTGGTCAACGTGGCGCCAGGCGGCGGAGCATTTGTCAGATCACAGGCCGCGCCCGGTGTGGGCGGCGAGTCGCTGTTCCTCGTGACGGAAGCCGGAGTCAAGTTCGCGGTGCCGTCGGCGAGCGCGGCCTCGGCCCTGGGATACCGGGCGGGCCGCGCGGTCGCGATGCCCGCGTCGCTGCTCGGGCTATTGCCGACCGGGCCCGCGCTCGACCTGGCACCGATGAGGGGGTGAGCGGTTACCGGATGCGATGACCGATAGCGGTCCCTTTTCCAGATAAAAACTAGTTCCGAAAGGAAGTCAGTCATGCCCATGGGCAGTTCAGCGCCGGTGACTCAGAACGAGATCAACGTCACGCTTCAGGCGCAGCAGGCATTCGAGCAGGCAGTCAGCTCGCTCAACCAGATCGTTACCGGAGTCTTCGAGTCGCAGCAGCAGCTCACGACCAACGGGATGGTCACGACCGCTGGCGAGCGATTCGGCACAGCGGTCGTGCAGTGGACGGAGGACTTCGAAGACCTCAGGTCCACCCTGAACTGGATGGCAACCCAACTCGGCGACACCGCTCAGCAGCTGCAAAGGAGCAACCAGCAGGGAGCCGAGATGGCCGCCGCGCTGCCGACCTTCGGCTCGAGCGGCTTCGTCGGCTAACTAACAGGCCGGCCGGGCTCCAGCCCGAAAGGCCGCAGGCAAAGTTCGATAACGAGAAAGGAAATCTCATGGCAGTCAGTGACGGCCAGATCTACGTCGACTACAGCAAGGTAGGCAATGTTTATCAGTCCCTCGAGGAAGCTGATTCGCAGATCCAGCAGGTGCTGACCCAGCTCCAGGATGTCATCAACCCGCTCCGCGCGAGCTGGTCCGGCGCCTCGGAGACCGAGTACACCTCAGTGCAGGCGAGGTGGAACAACGACATAGGCCAGATGAATGCCCTGCTCAGCACCTACAGGAACACGCTCGACGAAATGACCGTCAACTACGGGTCGACGGACAACAATCTCGCCAATCAGTGGTCCTCGATCACCTGATCACCTCAGGATGTCGGCCGTCCGGCGCATTCCCGCGCCGGACAGCCGAAGTACCGTTCACCTGCTCATTTGGAGGAATAGCAATGGCGGCCGTCACCCAGATCGACACTAACTACCTGAACACACTCAAGGCTCAACTGGAGGAGGTGGACGGACAGGTCGAGGCTCAGTTGAAAGGTATCGGCCCGAGCAGCAGCTCTGAAACCACCAACTACATCAACCCGGTGAACGATCTCACGCTACTGGCCGGCGGGCCGGGATTCGACGCGGGCGCGGCGATCGCTAACGCGCTGAAGACCGCCGGGGGCAGCGTCTATGACCAGCTTCAGTGGCTGGACAAGGTGCTCAAGGACATGATCATTGAGATCACGAACACCATAAATTCACTCCACGGCACAGAAAGCCTCAATAATGACGCCGTGGACACTCTGATGACCGAATTCCAGAATACCATCAACGATATGGGCAGTCCGGGGTCGTCCTCGCCTAATCCGAATACGACACCTGCCAGCTGAGAAGCGGCCCCGGCCGGGCTCGGCCGGGTTCGCATTAGAAGGAGGTATCCATGGGTCCTTATAACGGTATTTATAGCGTTCCGAAAGTAAGTACTAACCAAAACGTCCCGTGGAACACCTCCCCGGACGGCGGAGGGAAATACAACGACGGTCCTGCGCCAGGTAATTTCAATCAGCCGAACCATGCTCCCGCGAACGGGTACAGCAACAACACGCCGGCCGCCACTCCCATCAACGCCCCTGGCGGTGACGATTACACCGCCTGGAACTGGGAGCAGGTGCTGAACGGAGTACTCGGACTGAGCCTGCCCGACCGCTCGCTGATAACCAATCTTCGGTGGACCGTTACGGACAGTAACGACGAAGGCGGCTCCCTCTTTCAGATCTTCGGATTCAATGGTGGGCTGTTCGAGCGCAATTTTTTTGTTTATCTCACTCCTGACCTGCAGGGCTCGGGCGGACCGTGGGACGAGTACTACAACACCCCGGTCAATCATTTCGGGGAGATATTTTCTTCATCGCCGCCGAACTACACCACTATCGATGTCGATCCGCGTACGTTTGGCTCGGCAGCCCTGGCGTTTGATGGCGTGCAGGATCTCTACCTGAACGCGGCTGACTACTTCTACGGCACGAGCTCTGACCTGAAGAGTGAGGCGTCGCAGTACAAGGGCCAGGCGGGCGAGGCCTTCTATAACCTCATTAACAACCTCTTCACGTCAGCTCTGTCGATTTCCGGCCAGATGGGCAATTCCTTGAGTCTTACTAGCTACGGGGGGAGATTCGCGCAGTCAGGCAGCGACACCGCTACGTTCGTGACGGGGATTTGGCAGACCATTGGCGGCTGGCAGGAGCGGCTCGATCATTCACCTCTCGGTGCGATCTATCAGGCGCTACTTGACGGCTCGGTCGTATCAGGGTCGCCGGGCAGCTATCAAATTCCCAATGTCCTTGACGCTGGCCAATTTGGCAACCTGCTCGACGATTCTACCTGGGTCTTGATAGAGAGCCAGGCCAAGCAGCTCTGGCTTAACGCTATCGCGGAAACGCTGGACACGAGCGCGCAGACGCTGATAAACGCCCTGAGCGTCTCCTATCTGACCACGGCGGGGATAGTTAAGCCGCTAACAGCTCCGACGCTCGCTCAGATCAGCAGTTTGAATACGGGCGATCTCAACAGTCTTGATACGGGTGATCTCAACAATCTGGGCGCCGGGATCGATGATGGCCTGAATAGTTTCGGCAAAGGGCTGGATGATGGCCTGAATAGTTTCGGCAGTGGCATGGGTAACCTGGGCGCGGGGCTGGATGGTGGCCTGAATAGTCTGGGCGGCGGCTTGGGTGGCCTGGGCGGCGGCTTGGGTAACCTTGGCGCGGGGCTGGATGGTGGCCTGAATAGTCTGGGCGGCGGCTTGGGTGGCCTGGGCACAGGACTGGGTGGTGGCCTGAATAGTCTGGGTACCGGGCTGGGAGGTGGCCTGAATAGTCTGGGCGGCGGCTTTGGCAACCTGGGCACCGGGCTTGGTGGTGGCCTGAATTCGCTCGGCGACGTCAGGGGAGTCGGCGGTCTAAATGGCGTGGGTGGTCTTAATGGCGGAAGTGAACTTAATGGCGGGGGCGGCCTTAACAGCCTGAGCGGACTCAATAGCGGTGGCGGCCTCAATAGTCCGGCCACAGGGCCGCTGATGCCGGGTGCCGTCGGCGGTCTGCCCGGCACCGGGGGCGGTCTGGGCGGCCTTGGAGGCGGAGCGCCCGGCAGCTCGCCGACCGCCCAGCTGGGAACAGCCCTTGCCGATAACACCGCCCAACGGCAGGCGCTGGAAAAGGCGCTCGCCCTGGCCCCGAGTTCTGGCCCGCTGCATAACGCGCTTGAGCAGGCACTGGCGGACAACGGCGCGGTGCAAGCGGCGTTGCAGAGCGCGCTAGCCGGCACTACGCCAGCCGGGACAGCGCTGGAGGCCGCGCTTAACGGCAACGGCAAAGTGCAGTCCGCGCTGAACCAAGCGCTGGATAGCGGCCTGGTGCCGAAGACCGGCCCGCTGCGGACCGCGCTCCAGCAAGCCTCGGGTGACAACTCCCACACCAAGACAGCCCTGCACAACGCGCTCGGCAATGCCGTGCCCGGCGGAGACTCCGTCCACGCGGCGCTCACCGACAACGCTAAGGTGCAGAGCGCCCTTCGGCACATGCTGAACAGCGGGCAGATACCCAGAACCGGTCCCCTGCATAACGCGATCGAATCCGCGCTCGCCAAGAGCCAGAAGGCACGGCAGGCGCTTGACCAGGCGCTGGCCAGCGGAGGCTCGCCGAGCCTGAACTCGATTCAGCACGCGCTGGCCGACAACAGGGCCGTGCAGCACGATCTGACGACGGCGCTGGCGAGCGGCCAGATCCCGGCGACCGGTCCGCTGCACGCCGAGCTGCAATCGGCGCTGAGCGGGAGCAGGAACCTGAGTTCTGCCCTGCGTCAGGCCCTGACCAGTGCCGGGGTCCCCGCGGAACCCGTTCCCGTCGTTCCAGGACTCGGGCTCCCCGCCGGACAGGGGTTGCTTGGCCTGCCGGGCGGGTCGTCGTTGCACGCCTTGCTTGGCGGTGGCGGCCCGGGCGGTGGCGGCCTTGGCGCCGGTGGTCTTGGCGGCGGTGGTCTTGGCGGCGGACCCGCGTTCACGGGCGGCCTTGGCAACACTCCTCGGACTGCGCCGGCTGGGTCAACTGGGTCGGCGGCCACCAACGGGCTGACCGGGCTCCCCGGCGGGGCGCCGGCCGCGCAGGCATCGAGCGGACGGTTTACCGGATCGCCGGCCGGGACGGCGCCGGCGCCCGCTGGCTCCAGCGCGGTGCCGTTCTACCCGCCGATGGCGGGGGGCATGGGCGCGGGCGCGGGCGCGGGCGGTCAGCAGGGTCAGCAGGAGCGAGAGCGGACGACCTGGCTGGCTGAGGACGAGGACATCTGGGGCACCGAGCCCACCGTCGGACCAGCCTCGATCGGGCGTGACTTCGCCGACCTGGACGATGACGCCGACAGCTACGACGACTTCGCTGAGCCGGCCGCCGGGTCCCGGCGCCCCCAGTACCGGCAAGGTGCGCATTGACCGGCGGTCTGGGTCCCTGGCCGCGAACTAGAAAGGAGGTGGCGTGAGTGGCGCACTACCAGCAATCCGACTCGCTGTCGACCGTTACCGATGTGCCGCTCTCTGGTACCGGCACAAGCACGCCAGAGGCCGCTGCTGGCAACGCTGACTATTCCGCCTGGCAGTGGGAGGCCGTGCTGGCGTCCGTGCTGAGCATCCCGATCCCCGATCGCAGCGAGGTCACGGGTCAGCCGTGGCTGACGATCGGCCAGGACGGTCAGGGCGGCGGCTCCCACCTGATCTGGACGGCAGGCTGGGACCAGAATAAGAACTCCGGCGCCACCTCTATTGAGGTCTATCTCAGCCCTGCCTTGTATACGGCTGGCGGAGCTTGGGACCGGTTTCTGAATTCCCCGCCGCAGGCGCTGTCCGGAGTGCCATCGGGGCAGTATGCCGGCCTTCCGCTGGTTCCGCCGAGCTTCGACGGCGCGAGCCTGGTGGTAGCCAGCGCCACGAACTTCTGGGAGTCGGCGGCTGAGCAGTTCGGCGTGATGTACGGCAACGCGACCTCTGGACCCATCGTGGGGTTCCAGGGCAACCTGGCCACCGTGGTCAGCGAGCTGCTCGGCCACTTGCGGACAGTCACGGTGAGCCTGCATCAGCAGATGACCGAGCCGGTCAACTACGCCGACTCTATCGAAGCGGCCGGCGTATCGGCCACGACGTTCCTGGCCGACCTGCTTTCTGCTCATTCCTCATGGATCCAGCCCGCGGCGCACTCTCCGCTCGGTGCCGTGGTGACCGTTCTCGAACAGATCGCGACGCAGGGGCCTGGCGGCGGTTACGTGATTCCCGACCCGCAGAACACCCCTTATGGTGACCTCACCGTCGCCTCGTCGTGGGCGGCGGTTGAGCAGCAGGCCAAGAACCTGTGGACCGGCACGCTGACCGGCGGTACAGCCGGCTTCGCCGGACTCGATCCGCTCGGCCGTACCGCTCTGAACAAGATGATCAGCCAGTTCGCCGCCACGACCACCGCGCTGGCACCGGTCGTGGGCCCGGCACCGCCGCGCTTGACGCAGAATCCGGTAAACCCTAGGTCCAACGGCGGCGGGTCTGGCCAGACCGACGTGACCAATCCCCGGCCTGGCAGCGGAGGCACCGCGAATCCACCTGGCGCCCAGCCATCACCAAAGCTGCTGGTCGAGTCCTCCCGCGGTGGCGGTCCTGGCGGTCTTGGCGGTGCGGGCGGTCTTGGCAGTGCTGGCGGATTTGGTGGTGCGGGCGGTCTTGGTGGCGCTGGTGGCGCAGGTGGGCTTGGCGGTGCGGGCAGCCTTGGCGGCTTTGGTGGTGGGGGGACGTCGGCCGGGCCAGCTCCGCTGTCGCCGGGCGGAAACCCGAGTCCCGTCATCTTCCCCGTGGTCGGCGTTCTCGTGTCGGGCCCGGCACGGCAAGCGGCCCCGGCCGCCGCCACTTTTGCTGTTGGCCCGGACACGGCGCACGCGGATGCTGGTGGTGCGGACGCTGTTGGCGCGGAGCTCGCCATATCCGGCCGCTCGGCCGCCAGTTCGTCGTCGTCCATCGGTGCGAGTCCGCGAACTACCGGGTTCGTCGGCGACCTGCCGACGGATCTCGGGTTGCCAGGGTTCACCGGCGCGATCGGGCGCCCAGCGGCAGCCGAAGGAAACGACAGGCGCCGCAAGGCTGCCGGTGGCCTTGCGGGTCCTCGCCGGGGAACGGCGCGCCCGGCACCGCTGACGGCGCCTGCGGCCGGATTCTCGCTCGGTCGCGGTCCGGGTGGCGTCGTGCTCGAGCAGTCAGCCGTACCGGCGATCGCGACCAAGCCGCCCGCAGTGACCTCCAGCGTGATCAACGTCCAGCCAGTACAAGCGCCCGGCGGGACAGTTCCCGCTACGGCCGGGCCGTCGGCTGGAGGACCGCCAGCCACCGCACCTATTGCCAGTACGCAGGTTGCCGGTACCCAGGCACCCTCTGGGGGCACCACCGTCGTGCTCGGCGATGGCAGCGAACTCAGGCCGGGAATGGCCGGTGCGACCGAGGCGGCCGGTGCCGGAGGTACCGACGTCGAAGGCGGACTGGCGATGCCGCCGATGGGCGGCATGGGCGCGGGCGGCGCCGGCGCCGGGCCGGCCTTGGCCGCGTCGAGCGGCAGAGGCTCTCGTACCTTCCGCAAGACCCTCAGTACTGGGGAACGGAGCCGGATCTGGTGACATCGCTCGGCACCGCCGAAGGCGACGATGACAGCTTTACCGAGCAAGTTTTCGATGCCGTTCCAGCCCGAATCGCGGGCATCGGTGCCAGAAGTGAGACTGAGCAACGGGAAAACGCAGTGACAGATTGGAGAATGCAATGAGTGCGCAGCCACATGAATCTTTTGAGGAAGCCGTCAACGAACTACGCCGCTCCCAGGAACGTCTGCAATCGCTTCGCGGGGAGCTGCAGAGCAAGGCGACCAAGGTCACCTCGAAGGACGGCCTGGTCACCGTAACTTTGGACGGCAGCAGCGAAGTGACATCCATCTCATTCAACACCGCCAAGTTCCGCCGGATGGCTCCGGCGGAACTAGGGGCAGTGCTTGTGGAAACTATAAGCCGGGCCCGCGGCGAAGGGCGGTCAAGAGTGATCGATGCTTACAAGTCCATGTTCCCGAAGGGTATGGACATTGATGGCATCATGAACGGCAAATTCAATGCAAACAAGATATTCGATGACGCGGTGCGCCAAGCGGAGGCGATTATGGCCGATGGTCAGACTCGCCCGGCACCTGGTGTTCTGACAAGGAAAGGATAAGAGATGGCAGACCTTGAGGTTGACGCCACCCAGCTCGACAAGAACGGCGATGAATTCAATAACCTGGCGAGCGTGGCCTACTCGATATACGGCTCCCTCGCGAAAGGTGCAGCGCTGATCAAATTTCCGGACAACGACCCCGTCAGCGAGCTATTCAGCCAGCAGTGGAATTCCCTTGTCGACGGCGCCAAGGCAATGATGGTGGGCTTCGTTGACGGCATGGCCGGCGTGGCCAGCAAAGTGCACAACACCGCCGCGCTCTATCAGAAATCCAATATAGTCAACACGGAGTCCGTGGCCCCGCCGCCGATCATTCACCTGTAGGAGCGATTCGAGGAGGTTGGCCAAGGCGCAATTGGCCCTGCATCCCGGCATTCTCAGCATTTGTCGCAGCCGGACGCGCCGTAATCACTGCCCGGCACGCGAACCGGCCGGCACCCGTCCCGGCCCTGACAGCGGGGGCACTTTAGGGTCGTAAAAACGACAGCAAAGTGCCCCCGCTACGGCATCCGGACCCCGGCGAGCCGCAGTTGGCCCACCTCCGGAGGCTCATTTCGATAAAGGACACCCATGGCCCACCGTTGCTGTTCGCGACCGCCGGCAACGACAACGATGGCCCACGGCTGCTGTTCCCACCGCATCCATGGGACATCGATGCGGTAGCCGAGGCCGGGCCAGCAACAACGATGGGACATCGATGCGGTAAAACGGCCGCGCGGAACCGGCTCGCGGTGCGGCTAAAGCCATCCGTCTGATAGCGGCCACCAGAAATCCAGGTACGCGGGCATGTCTTCCCGGTAGGCGGCCAGTCCGGGTCCAGCTCTGCGGCCAGTTCGTCGCTGAATGTGACCGTCCGCCTGTCCTGCGGACCGATGCTGCCGCGCCGCTTCCGGTGCTCGGGCCTGGCGGCCCTGCGCTCCGGGTCGGCTTGCCCTCGGATGACCTCGGGGTCCTGAAGGCACTGGCTGAGATCGCCCGCAACTGGCGCCACAATGGCACGACGCGGGCGCCAGCACGCAATGCCCCAGGAGCTTAAGGCGGCAGCCCGGGTATCCGTGACGGACAATGCTGCCGCCAGGCCAGCACCAACAACAAACGATGTCCCCGATGCCGCGGGAACAGCAACGCCGGCGCCTGCGGCAGCCGCCCCGGACAGCCCGCAAGACCGGCAACTCGCCCGCGCCAGCACGCCGCCGGACCCGCGAGCCGCGGCGGCGGCCGCGCACTGGTCGGCGGCACCGGCTATCCAGGCACTTCAGCTCAGGCATCGTTGCGGTGAGGCCTGTCGGCTGGCTCATCAAGGCTGGGCTGTTACCTCTCCGCCCGCTGGCCAGGCGACGCCTATCTCTTCGGCCGCTGTGCCGTGGTCGATGGCGCGGCTCGGTGCCATGCGCGTTCGAGATGGTTACGATCGCATTTGTGGCTGACGGGCTCGTGGGGCGCGGTGGTGAGCTGGCGCTGCTGGCAGGGCTGGTGGCCAGCATGTCGGCGGGCGTCGGGGTGCTGGCCGGGATTGAGCGGCTGCTGGCGGTCGTTGACCGGTTGTGCGCGCAGTCGCCTGTGGTTCTTGTGGCTGAGGATTTGCAGTGGGCTGATGAGGCCAGTGTGCTGGTGTGGTACCGGTTGTGCCGGGCGGCGGGGCAGATGCCGTTGCTGCTGGCGGGTTCGTGGCGGCCGGGGTCGGGCGGGGAGGAACTTGGGCGGTTGCGGCGGGTGGTGACGTCGCGGGACGGGAGCGTAGTCGCGCTCGGGCCATTGCCGGCCGGGGAGGTCGCCGAGATGGTGGGGGACCTGCTGGGCGGGCGTCCAGGGAAGCGGCTGGCTGAGTTCGTGGGCCGGGCGGGCGGTAATCCGCTGTATGCGCGGGAGCTGGCGGACGGGCTGCTCCGCGAGGGCCAGGTGAGGATCGCGGCCGGGGTGGTGGAGCTCGCGGACCATCCGGCGCGGGGGCCGGTGCCGGTGTCGCTGACGGCCGTAATCGGTGAGCGGCTGGATGGGCTGACCGATGATGTGGTAGCCGCATTGCAGTGGGCGGCGGTGCTTGGCACTGAGTTCTCCGTCGCCGATCTTGAGGTGGTGTCGGGCCGGCCGACGGGGAATCTGATGGGTGTCGTTAATGCGGCGCTCAGTGCCGGGGTGGTTGCTGAGGCGGGGCTGCGGCTTCGGTTTCGGCATGGCCTGATCCGCGAGGTGCTATATGAGAGGATGCCGATCGCGCTGCGGGCCGCGCTTCATGTCCGGGCGGCCCGTGCGCTGGCCGATGCGGGTGCCGGTCCTGCTAGGGTCGCTGCTCAGCTCGCTGCCGTCGAGCGTCCCCCGGGGACTGACGTCGAGCCTTGGGTCGTCGAATGGCTAGCCGCCGCGGCTCCGGAGCTCACGTATCTGGCTCCTGCTGTCGCGGCCGACCTGATTGGCAACGTCCTGGCGCGGCTTCCCTACGCCGACGCGCGGCGCGAAGGTCTCGAGGCCGGCCTGGTGACTGTTGCTTTCCTGCGCCTTCGGCATGACGAGGTAGAGCGCGTGGGCCGGCGGTTGCTGACCGCCGCCCGCGATCCTGACCGGGTCGCGGAGATGACCTGGCTGGTCGGTTACACCCTCATGCGGACTGGCCGGAGCGCTGAGGCTTCGCTAACCGTCCGGGCGGCGCTCAGCCGGCCCGGACTGAGTCAGGCGTGGACTGCCAGGCTGACCGCGCTTCACGCTCTCATTCAGATGACGCTGGGGATGCCCGACGAGGACATGGGTGTCGTTGATGAGGCGCTGGCGGTGGCGGAGCGCTCCGGTGACCGGCTCGCCATCGGCTACTCGCTGCATACCATGTGGCTGCGCAGCCTCATCCGGCGAGACATGGTCGGCATGCTGGACCTGACGGGCCGCGGACTGGCCGTGACGGGCGGTGATCCCCAGGCTACCGACCTGCGGCTGCTGATTCTCGCGAACCGGGTTGACGTGCTAGGCGAGCTTGACCGGCGAGCCGAGGCTATCGAGACCGCGCGCGAGGCGGTGGTGCTCGCCGAGCAGGCTGGCACGCCCCGCCTTGCCACAGCCCGGTTCGCGCTCGCCGACCAGTATTTCTGGTTCGGCCAGTGGGACGATGCTCTCGCCGAGCTCGATCCTGCGGTCGGCCTGCCAGGACCGAACTACCTGCCGATGCTTGTCCACGGGCTGATCGCGGTGATCGCGGCCCACCGCCAGGACTGGCAGACAGCGGAAGACCACCTCAGCGGCGAGCCTGACCGGCAGGCAGACCGCATCGCCGGGGTGGCGAACGGGTACTACGTCCTGCTGGCACGGGCGCTGCTGGCGGAGCGAGCAGGGAGCTATGGCGAGGCTGCCGGCATCTTGTCGATGGCGATCGATCCGGACGTCGCACAGCTGATGACGAACCGATTCGTCCTGCTGCCGGCTCTAGCGCGGGCCGCTCTGGAGCTGGCCGATGAGGCGATGCTCGTCGCCGCCGCAGCGGCGGCGCAGCAGGAGGCGGAGCGAGGGCACTTGCCCGTGAAAACCGCGATAGCCGATCAGTGCCGCGGGCTGATGACTGGCGATCCAGGCCCGGTGCTGGCGGCCGCCGACTACTTCGGTGCGGCCGGGAGGCTGCTTGACCATGGTCTCGCGCTTGAGGATGCCGCGGTGCTGGTCGCCCGCCGGGATGATCAGGTATCGGCTCGGCGTGCGCTGGCGGGTGCGATGGCGGCGTACCAGGCGCTGGGCGCCGACTGGGATATACATCGCGCGAGCGCGCGGCTTCGGCCACTTGGAGTCCGGCGGAGGAGGCCCGCGGACTCCGATCGCCCGCTGTCGGGGTGGGGTGCGCTCACGCCGACTGAGGTGAGGGTCGCGAGCCTGGTCGCGGCCGGGCGGTCGAATCCCGACATCGCGGCCGAGCTGTTCTTGTCGCGGAACACGGTGCAGACGCATGTGTCGCACATCCTGGCCAAGCTGGACGCTCGGTCGCGGGTTGAGATCGTCGCCGAGGCACGGGCACGCGTCGTCTTCTGACCGGGCGACCGTCCTACCCGAGGGGCGCGAAGCTTCGGGGCCCGTGCGGTTACGATCGCAGTTGTGGCGGGCGAGCTCGTGGGACGCGGTGATGAGCTGGCATTGCTGGCCGGGCTCGTTGGCGGGCTATCAGCGGGCGTTGGCGGTGTCGTCTTCATAGAGGGGGAGCAGGGGATCGGGAAGTCCTCGGTGCTCCGGGCGGGGCTAGCGGGTGCTGAGGCGGCGGGGTGCCGGGTGCTGTGGGGGGCGGCCGACGAGCTCGGGCAGCGGTTTCCGCTGCAGCTGATGATGGAGTGCCTGGGTACGGCGGCGGAGCCTGGGCAGCCCGGCGGGCTTGGGCCGGCAGCGGCGGATTGATGGCTGGTGATCCGGTGCTGGCCGGGATTGAGCGGCTGCTGACCGTGGTTGACCGGTTGTGTGCTGAGTCGCCCGTGGTTCTTGTGGCCGAGGACCTGCAGTGGGCTGATGAGGCGAGCGTGCTCGTCTGGTACCGGTTGTGCCGGGCGGCGGGGCAGATGCCGTTGCTGCTGGCGGGTTCGTGGCGGTCGGGGACGGGGGGAGAGGATCCTGGCCGGCTGCGGCGGGCGGTGGCATCGCGCGGCGGGAGGGTCGTAAAACTCGGGCCGTTGCCGGACGGGAAGGTCGCCGAACTGGTGGGGGATCTGCTGGGCGGCCATCCTGGGCAGCGGCTGGCTGAGTTCGTTGGCCGGGCGGGCGGTAATCCCCTGTATGCGCGGGAGCTGGCGGACGGGCTGCTTCGTGAAGGCCAGGTGGAGCTCGCGGCCGGGGTGGTGGAGCTGGCGGATCAGCCGGTGCGGGCACCGGTGCCGATTTCGCTGACGGAGGTGATCGGCGAGCGGCTGGACGGGCTGGCCGATCATGTTGTTACGGCGCTGCAGTGGGCGGCGGTTCTTGGCGCTGAGTTCTCCGTTGCCGATCTTGAGGTGGTGTCGGGCCTGCCGACCGGGGAATTGCTTGGCGTTGTCAAGGCGTCGCTCAGTGCCGGGGTGGTTGTTGAGGCCGGCCCGCGCCTTCGGTTCCGGCACGGTCTGATCCGTCAGGTCTTGTATGAGAGGATGCCTGGCCGGGCTGCGGGCCGCGCTTCATGTCGGGGCGGCCCGTGCACTGGCCGACGCGGGCGGCGGTCCGGCCCGAGTCGCTGCTCAGCTTGCGGCCGCCGAGCACATCCCAGGGGCTGGCTTCGAGGCCTGGGTCGTTGAGTGGCTCGCTGGCGCCGCGCCCGCGCTCACGTATCTGGCTCCTGCTGTCGCTGCTGACCTGATCGCTGACGTCCTGGGGCAGCTTTCGCGGACCGACCCGCGGCGGGAGGATCTTGAGGCCAGCCTGGTGACTGTCGCCTTCCTGCTCCTGCGTCACGACGAAGTGGAGCGGGTTGGCCGGCGATTGCTGACCGAGGCTCGCGATCCCGACCGTGTCGCCGAGATGGCCTGGCTCATCGGCAATACGTTCATGCGCACCGGCCGTGGCGCCGAGGCTTCCCTGACCGTCAGGGGAGCGCTCAGCCGGGCCGGGCTCAGTGAAGCGTGGACCGCCAAGCTGACCGCGCTCAGCGCCGTCATACAGATGGTATTGGGGCTTCCCGACCAGGCCCGAGCGTGTTCGATGACGCCCTGGCGGTCGCCGAGCGCTCAGGTGACCGGCTCGCCATCGGCTACTCACTCCACGCGCTGTCGCTGCGCAGCCTCATCCGGCGGGACACGGCCGGTGTACTGGATCTGACGAGCCGCGGACTGGCCGCGATCGGTGGTGATCCGGAGGCCTCCGACCTGCGGCTGCTGATGCTCGCCAACCGGGTTACCGTGCTTGGCCAACTCGACCGGCAGGCCGAGGCCATCGATACCGCCCGCGAGACGCTGATGCTCGCCGAGCAGGCTGGCACGCCCCGCCTGGCCACTGTCCGTTCCGCGCTCGCCAACCTGTATTTCTCTTTCGGCCGGTGGGACGACGCTCTCGCCGAGGTCGATCCGGCCGTTGGCCTGCCCGGCCCGAAGTACATGCCGTTGCTTGTTCACGGGCTGATCGCCCTGATCGCGGCCCACCGGGCGGACTGGGAGACTGCGGAGGATCACCTGAGCGGATTGCCTGACCGGTCGGGCATCCGTGACGACGTGGTGTCGAACGCGCAATACATCCTGCTGGCGCGTGCGCTGCTGGCGGAGCGAGCAGGCAGCTACGGGGAGGCCGTCGGCATCTTGTCGATGGCGATCGACCCGGACGTCGCTCAGCTGATGTCGAACCGATCCACACTGCTGCCGGCTTTGGCGCGGGGCGCTTTTGAGCTGGCCGATGAAGCGACGCTCGCCGCCGCTGTATCGACAGCGCAGCAGGAAGCGGAGCAATGGCAGCTTCCCGTGAAAATCGCGATAGCTGATCAGTGCCGCGGACTGATGACCGGCGATCCAGATCCGGTGCTGGCGGCCGCTGACTATTTCCGTGCGGCCGGGCGACTGCTTGACCATGGCCTCGCCCTCGAGGACGCCGCGGTGCTGGCCGCCCGCCGGGATGATCTCGCCTCGGCTCGGCAGGCGCTGGCGGGAGCTATGGCGGCGTACCAGGCACTCGGTGCCGAGTGGGATATCCAACGCGCGAGTGCGCGGCTGCGGTCACTGGGAATCCGGCGCAGGCGGTCCGCGGACTCCGGTCGTCCGGTGTCGGGGTGGGGTGCTCTCACGCCGACCGAAGTGAAGGTCGTCGGCCTCGTGGCGGGCGGGCGGTCGAATCCCGATATCGCGGCCGAGTTGTTCTTGTCGCGGAACACGGTGCAGACGCACGTGTCGCACATCCTGGCCAAGCTGGGCGCGCAGTCGCGGGTCGAGATCGCGGCCGAGGCGCGCAGGCACGCGTCCTCTTCTGACCGGGCGACCGCCTGAATCTAAGTGAAGGGTCTTGTGTCACTGGGCGAGCCGCTGTCCTACGTTCGCAGTAGATGAACGATGCGCTGCGGTTGAAGGCCGATCACGAACTGCGGCTGCGGGCCATCGATGACTTCCTGGCTGCCTACGAAGCTGAGCATGGCGAGATTACCGAGGACGACATGCGAGATGCGGCGCGTCGCGCTCGCAGTCGGGCGGTTGTGGTGCGGGGCGGGGAGCAGCCTGATGCTGGTCCTGGACGCGGGAGCCTTCGTCGCGGTCGATCGTGGTGACCGCGATGTGGCTGCGCTCGTCAAGCGCGAGCGGCTGGCCGGCCTGCCGCCGGTGATCAGCGGGGAGTGGTCGCCCAGATCTGGCGCGGCGGCCGCGGACCGCAGGTCGAGGTCGCGCGCCTGCTCGCTGGAGTGGAGGTCGCGGCAATCGACGACGCGCTGGGACGCCGCGCGGGAGTGCTGCTGGCCCGCAGCGGCCAGTCAGACCCCATCGACGCCTCGGTGGTATGCCTCGCTGCCGACGGGGACGACATCGTCACCTCCGATCCGGGCGACCTGCGCGCGCAGATCGCGGTGGTGGATGATGTGCTGGAGAAACGGCTGGGGTCGCTGCCGGTGATTGCGGACTTCTCGCGTCGGCTGGACTCGAGGCCAGCCCAGGACTTGGTGAGGATGTGCCCAGCCCGTTTCGGCCGGACTCCTAATGACCGCAGCCGCGCCGCTTTAGCCTATTTTGATCTTGGCGTGCGGGTTACTGGCCTTGCCAGGCGCCGGTCGGCTGATCCTGGTGGCTTATTTTGTTGTGGTGCCGGCGGAGGTGCCGGGTGAAGTCGCTGGCAGGGGTGCGGGTCGGCCCGGGAGTGCGTGGGCTGGGTGGCGGGGCTGAAAGTTTGGTTGTTTTGCGTGAGTCCGGAAAGTGAACCCGTACAAGGTGGTGGCGGTCGGATGACGTTGTACGGATTGCAGTGCTTTCCGGCGATGTTATGGGCAATTTTGTCAGTTTTCACGGTACGGTTAACCGTACAAGGTCGCGATCGCGCGGCGACGTTGTACGGGTTGGCTTTCTGGATGCACCCCGAGCCGGGCGCAAATTTACCACCAGGATCTCGGCTCATGACAAAACACCTATAGCGCCCGGCCCGGCATATGGCATGTATCGTAAGCCGTTGGCATGCTGAAGACGACGGTATACCTGCCGGATGCCGACATGCAGGCACTCAAGGCCGCCGCGCGGCAGCGGCATCAGTCCGAGGCCGAACTGATCCGCGAGGGCGTCCGGCTGATCCTGGCCGAGGTGACCGGCCCCGTCCTGCCGGTGGTCTTGCCGGCGCTGGTCCTGGCGGAACTGGACTACTTCGTCTTGGCCAGGGTCGGTGCGCAGGCCGAGAAGACCGTGCTGGCTGAGCTGAGGTCCCCGGCCTACCGGCTGGCCGGGTTCACCGACGACGATTTCCAGCTGACGTCCGAGGTCGCGATCAAGTACGGCGATATGCAGCTGGGCCTGACCGATGCGTCGATCGTCGTGCAAGCGGCCCGGCACAAGACAACCTGGATCTTGTCGCTGGACCACAAGCACTTCGCTACCGTGCGACCGCTGACCGGCGGAGCCAGCTTCACCTTGCCGCCCCGCGACGATCAAGCCTGACACCACGGCGGCCGGTCGGCAAGCACCGCTCGCCAGCAGGCCAGTACGGCTCGCAAGGAACCTCGACGGCCGGCTACTCGCCGCAAGACAGTCCCAGCGCGGCGCTGCTGGGGGAGGAGGCGCGGGCGCTGGGCCGCGGGGGGATCCGGCTGCTGGCGCGGGCGGCCGGGGTCCGGGAGGCAACGGTGGCGGCCGCGGTGGATGAGCTGGACTCGGGCGCGGAGCCGTCGGGCGGGCGCGGCGGCGGGGCGGGGCCGCAAGCGGGCCGCTGACGTGGACCCGGAGCTGCTCCCGGCGCTGCTGGCGCTGGTCGAGCCGGAGAAGATCGGCGATCCGATGTCCCTGCTGCGGTGGACGACGAAGTCGACCCTGCACCTGGCGGGCGAGCTGACCCGGCAGAGCCACCACCGGATCTCCGCCCACCTCATCCAAAGTAATCACCAGCCCCTTCTGCCACGCCCGGTGACCACAAGGGGTCAGTTTTCAGGCGTCACCGACAGCCGACCCGGCCGCGGCGGCTGGGCTTGGTGTTGATGGTCCGGCTGGGCTGGGTGAAGTACGCGCCGTCGACCGTGGCGCACTGCAAACGACCGGTCACAGTCGGCGACGAGCTGGCAGCGGGACTGGACTCGAACTGGCCACCGACCAGGAGGGCATGTACGCGCACCTGGTTTTCTCGTGGCCGGTATCACCGGCAACCGCAACGATGGGACATCAATGCTGCCCAGCCGGGCCGGGCAACCGCAACGGTGGCCCATGGATGTCACTCACGCAGCAACGATGTCCCACCGTTGCGGTGCGGCGGCCGAGCGGTACGACATCCATGGCGCAGCGATGTTGTTCCCGCAATGTTCTCGCAGCATCTCTGGGACATGGGTGCGGCTCCTTTGTGCGGAGAGGGCTCGTGGGCGGGCCGGAGCCCCCCGTGTTGTCCCGGCGCGGGCGTTCGGGGAGGGTCTGGAGCCCCAGCGGTGTCCCGGCGCTGGGGCCAGGGCGCCTGCGCAGGGACGACGATGGGCCTGCGGCCCGGGCCGGCTGAAGATCAACTTCAGCCGACCTGTACCACTCCACCCAAAGGTGCGCGATCCCGCCAGGCCCGGCACTTAGTTATTCAAGGCAGGCGCCCGGTCGCTCGTCGCTAAGGCACGCGTCGCCCCCGGACCGGTCGACCGCCTGACCCCTAATCGGCAGGGTGCGTTGAACCGCACGCGATTCCTTTCGTAGTCATACCCGCGCGGCGCAAAGCCATCACCTAGAGCGCGCGAGGACGCTCCCCGCGGGCCATGAGCTCGCGCGTTCGAAATGGAGACCGCGATGAGTGAAGCATGCCCGACGCCGTTGCATAGCATCCCTTCCGCTGACGCCGAAGCCAAGGTCAGCCAGCTTTATCGCGAGAACTGCGGCTATGTACTCAGCTACGTCACCGGACTGCTGAGGGATCGATACCTCGCCGAAGATGTCGTTCAGGAGACCATGCTGCGCGCGTGGCGGCACTGCGACGAGCTCAGCCCGGAAAAGGGCTCGATACGCGGCTGGCTGATCCGGGTCGCGCACAACATCGCGATGGATAAGGTCCGGATGCGCCGGTCGCGGCCAGAAGAGGTGGCCGAGGAATCCGCGGTCGAGGGGCTGCTTGAGGACCATGCGGACGCGGTCGTGACCGCGCTGCAGGTCCGGCACGCGCTTTCCCGGCTCAGCCCCAGCCATCGCGAGGTGCTCGAGCAGGTGTACCTGAATGGCTTCACCGCCAGGGAAGCGGCGCAGCGACTGGGAATCCCTGACGGCACCGCGTTCTCCCGATTGCGCCACGCGCTGCGGATCCTGCGGCTGGAGCTGGGCGCAGCGGTGCCGGAACCCGCGCGCCGGGCCGCCTGAGCCACTTTCGCGGAGGTCAAGCCGTGTCATTCGACATCGAGTTCAACGAGCAAGAGGCCAAGCTGTTCGAGGTCCTGACGGGCATGCGGCCGCCGCTGATCGCGACGCAGACGTTGTACCAGGCCGGCGACCTGGCGAACGATACGGCCGACCGGATTGACAGCGAGCTGTCGCCGCTGATCGAGCAGGTGGTCAATCACGTGCTCACCGGGATGAACTCGGCGGTCTCGCCAGCGTTCGCCGCGACACTGGCCCAGTACACGTCGAAGGATCCCGGCTACTTCCCTGCGACATCGGCGCAGTTGCGGCAGATGGGTGACTACGCGGTCTCGACCGCGGCGCAGGTCGAGTACCTGAAGGTGGAGGCGATCGCGACGCTGGCGTCGCTGATCGCGTCGCTGGTGATCGAGGCGGTGATCTCGTTCTTCTTCCCTGAGGTCGGGCTGGAGATGATGGCGGCCGAGTTCGCCGCGGTCCGGCTGATCTTGAACACCCTGTTCGGGCGGGTGTTCGCGCACATCTTGTCCGCGGCGCTGATCAGCATCGGGATCCAGGTACTGCTTGACTCGATCGCGCAGGCAGTGCTGATCGGAGAGGGGATCCAGCAGAACTGGAACTGGGCCGAGACGGGGATGTCGGCGGCGGTGGGCGCGCTTGGCGGGGCGATGGGGCTGGCGCTGCACCCGGTTGAGGAATGGGCCACCCATGGGCTGGCCGGGATACTTGAAGGCCTCCTCGGCCACGACGGCGGCGACCTGGCCGGTGACCTGGTGAAGGGCGCGGCCGGCGACCTTGGCGGTGTGCCTGGCGGCGGCGCCGCGAAAGGCCTTGCCGGGGACACGGGCGGGGACCTGCCCAAAGGCGTGCCCGCGGACGGCGGTCCGGCGGACGGCGGCCGGGCGGACGGCCTGCCGGCGGACGGCGATCCGGCGGTGGATCCGCCGCCTGCGTATGAGCCGCCGCCGGCGTAGTAAGCCGCCCGCGGATGAGCCGGGGTGGACGCCGCCGTCCGCGGCGGTGGGGTCGAAGGAATGGCTGATCGAGAAGCTGGCGGAGATCCCGGTCGGCATTGTGATCGGCGGCGTTCACAACGCTGGTCACGAGACGCTGTTCAACCTGATGACGACCGGTCAGGCGACGTGGAGCTGGTGGACGTTCGCCGGCGGCGCGGCGCAGGCGGTTACCCGCCCGCTCGGGGTGCTGATCGGGTCCGGCGGCCGGATGGTGTTCGGCCTGCCGGTGCCGGCCGAGAACTTGCTGGCGGGGGCGCTCGGGTCGGTGACCCCGTCGATGCTGAACGATATCGCCCGTGCTCCGGCCGAGCCGCTCTCTGGCGGCGCGGGCACGGCCCTGCCTGAGTCCGGTAGCACGACGGGCGGCATCAGGCCGGGCGGTCCTGGCTCCGGGATGGAGAAGGGCGCGGCCGAACCACCTTCCGCCGAATCGGCCGACCCGGCCGAGCCACTGCCTGAGCCACTGCCGGCTGAGCCACTGCCGGTTGAGCGACTGCTGGTTGAGCCACTGCCGGTCGAGCGACTGCCGGTGGAGCCACCGCCAGTCGAGCCTCCCGCTGTGCAGCTGCTTCGCGCGGTCGGCATCACGCCGGGGCCGGACACCGCCTACGCGATCGCGGTGCGGACCGGGTTCGTGCCCACGATCGGCCCGGCGGAGTTCCACCCGCTGTACGCCAGGCCGGTCATGGCCACCCTGCCGCCGATGACGACCAGCCCAGAGATGGCCGCGGTCGTCCGTACTCCGCAGGCCGCGCTGCCTGCTAGGGCTGAGGAGGAGCAGCTGGCCGGCCTACGCGCTGGTGGACACGCCGCACCCGGCCGACCCTGTCCAGCCATTGGAACCCGACTCCGGCCTGTCGGAGTCGCCGCTTGACGAGCCGTTGCCGGACAGCGCCGATCAGTTTGCGGTGCTCGCTCCGGACACGTCCGCGACGCCGGCTGATCCGCAGCAGGCCGTCCAGGCGCTCTCGGCATCTGGGTCAGGAGTGCCATCGTCGGCCCGTCAAAGCGATGATGAGACGGCCACCCAGGCATCTAGCTCTAGCCACAGCGCGCCGACGGCTCATACCGCTGTCAGCGAACCCCGGCGTGAGCCTGAGGCTGCCAAGCGCCAGCCGGATGCGGTCGATGCCGTAACGACCAGGCCGGTCCTGCGAGCGGCCGGGACGCAGTGGACGCGGAACGGCGACGGCTGGTACGTGTCCGGGCATCCTGGGTCGCTCCACCGCGGACCTGACGCTGGCGGGCTGCCGGTGCCGGTGCCGACCGATTCGCGGGCGGTGCTCGACGGCTCGGGCGAGTTGCGTTATGTGGTGCTGCCGGACGGGATCAGTTACGAGCGGGGCCTGACCGGGGCGTGGTCGGTCGGCCGCCAGCACCCCGGCGAGGTGATCGTGGTCAAGACCAGCGAGGTGGTCAGGCTGCGTTCGGCGGACGGGAAGATCGCGGTCCACCTGCCGCGGGAAAGCGAGCAGGTGCTCGACAACGGTACCCCGGTGGCCTACCGGCAGTTCGTCCGCGGTGAGCCGCGCGTTTTCCTGCCGGATGGCGACGGCTGGAAGCAGACCGAGGTCCCGGTGGACCCGGTGCGGTTCGAGGCGTGGCTGGCGAGCGCGAACCAGGCGCATGAGGCGGCGCGGACCTTGTATGACATCGCGGACCGGTCGGATCCTGGCCTTCCTGAGGCGGAACGGCTGACGACTATCAGCACTGAGGGCCTGCGGAACCTGCTGCGCGGCTCGGCGGACGACGCGGCCGCGGCTATCTACGAGTGGATCCGTCGTACCGAGAAGGTGACGCTCCGGTGGACGCAGATATCGGCCTCGCACGCGCTCGACGGCGGGGAGATCGTGAACATGGCCGCCGGGGAGGGCAAGTCCTGGCTCTTCCTCGTCGACGCCGTCCGTCAGGCGGTCAGGAACGACGTGGGCGCGGTGCACGTGATCACGACCAGGGGAAACCTAGCCGATCGCGAGTTTGAGCGCTATCGTGACCTGCTTGTCCCCCTTGGGTTCGACGTGCACAGGATGAACCCCGACAACCCGCCGCCCGAGCCCGTCAATGGCCGCCCCACGATCTACGTCGGCACCAGCCAGGATGTGGGGTTCACCTACCTTCGGCACGGCAAGGTCCCCGGTCAGGAGGCCGGCGTTGCGATCGCGGCCGGGATAGATGAGATCGACGAGGCGTTCATCTACGCCAACGCCTCTTACATCATCAGCAAGGGCGTGCAGGGCGCGGCGCCGGCAGCGGTCGCCGCCATGGTCGGGCAGGCGGCTCAGATCGTCCGCCTTGGCCTGGCCACCGGGCATCTGACGGTGGCGGACTTCGGCCGCGCCGAGGGCCAGGCCGGCGGCCCGGCGAGGCTCACCATCCAGGGGCAGGCCAAGGTCGCGGCGATGGCTGGCGTCACTCTCGAAGACGGCCAGCTGCCCGGCGACCTGCTGAAGCGGGTGAACATGGCGGCCACCGCCGAGTTCGAGTACGTCGAGAACGTGCACTACGTGCTGCACGACGGCAAGGTCTACATCATCGATCAGACCACCCATGACGTGCTGTATAACCCAGAGACCTCGACCGAGAGCCGGTGGAACGGCGGCCTGGCGCAGGCCATCGAGGCTAAGCACGGCCTGACCGTCCGCGACGACCCGGAGACCAGTACCAGCGTCACCGCCCGCGACCTGTACCAGCAGGATGCCTACGGACGGGTAACCGGCGCGTCAGGCACCGCCAACGGCAAGGGCGCACGGTTCGCCGCCCAGGGCCTGTCTTCGAAGGTCGTGGACATCCCCCGGTACTACAAATCCCGGTTGGTCAGGAACGCTGACCGGGTCAGCCCCAACCTCGGCGCCAAACTCGACCAGATGGCGACCGACATCGCGGCCATGCAGGCCAGCAGCAGGAACCCGGCCCAGTTCGTCGTGACCCACCGCAACGACCTCGTCGCCGACCTGTCCGCCCGGCTCACCGCGCTTGGCGTCGAGCACGTCGCGATCGACGCCAAGTGGTTCCTGGCGCAGGGCCTCAACAGAGACGCGGCGTTCAAGGAAGCGATGAAGAAAGCCGGCCAGCGCGGCGCGGTAACCATCATCAACATGCAGGGCAGCCGCGGTCTCGACGTTCCCTGGTCCGACGAGACCAATGAACTGGGCGGCCCGGAAATTCGGGTCACCGCCCACTCAGGAATCTCGGTAGACATCGACATCCAGGTCGAGAACCGCGGCGCCCGCTCCGGCGGCCCAGGCACCGCCACCTACTACACTTCCCCGGACGACGACGCCTTCGCCCTGTCCGCCAACCCCGACGTCCACCTCGCCGTGATCCAGTACACCGGCGCGGCCAGCGCCCACAACGAGGCAGTCAGCTCCGGCCGCGAAGAAGCGGTCGCCCAGACCGGCCACGTGCTCGCCGACGCCGAGCAAGCCCTGCGGGACCTGGTCCCCGTCGTCCAAGCCGAGGCGGCGGCGCGCATGGGCATGCACATACCGGCCTACCTGGCCAATGCCCCGCCCGGAGGCGCGTCTTCCGCCCCCGCTAGCTCCTGGCCCCCGACCCTCACTCCGCCCCCGCTTCAGAGACCACCCGACATCAGCACTTCCGCCGATGACGCGGCAGCCAGCTCCCGCGAGCAGCACCTCCGCCAGCTTCGCACCGAGCAGCAAGAAATCACCGCCGAGCTCGAATCCGACATCCTCACCCCCGGCGCCGGCATGTTCCTGCGCGACCGGCTGGCCGAGATCAACGTGGCGATCGAGGCCATCACCGCCGCCACAAGCAGAGTCTCGCGCACCGGGATCCTTGACCCCGGTGTCCTTGGCGATGACGTGGTGCACGCGGGAACCGGGGGGAAGGTCGCTGAGCAGCACAGGGATCTGGCGGACAGATATACCGGGCTGCTTGACGAGGTGAACCCGCTGCGGGAGGAGCGCGGCGATTTCGCGACGAACTGCGCGCTGACCGCGATCACGGTCGACATGTCGCTGGCCGAGGGTGAGCCATTCCAGGCCGGCGCGGCCGGCCTGCTTCCGGTAACTGACATTGAGAAGTATGCCGGGCAGTCGCTGCTGCCGGTGGACGGTTACAAGGCCGTGGTGGACGCGGTGCGAGCCGCGGGGGAGGGTGCGCGCGGGATCGTGCTGCTGCGGTCGCAGGGCCAGAAGCATGATCACGCCCTCAGCGTGGTTTCCGATGAGGGCCGCGTGGTCTTCCTCGACGGACAGGCCGGGCGGCTGGCCGAGCTGGCCAAGGCCCCTGAGATGGTCCGGCTGGTACTGACAGCGGGTGATGTCAAGGCCGGCCGGGCGGCCGTAGCGGGCCGGGTGCTGTCGGCGGAGGGCGCGGCAACGCTGACGGGCAGCCAGCAGCGTACCGAAGACGCCGAGGCGGAAGATGAGGCGGAAGACTATCTTCCCGAACCTGAGGACTACTTCCCCGGCCAGGAGGTGAGCTTCGCTCCGGAGGACGCGCCTGCCTGGGTCGGCAGCGGCGGGCTGGAGCCGGGCTGGGCGTGGCTGGACAGGGAACGGGGCCTGGCTGTTCCGGCTGACCCGGCTCCGCACCTGGTGACAGTGCCCGGCATCGCGCGATGGCGGGCGGCCGATCCCGGCGCGGGCCGCGACTACGTAGTGCACCTGCCCAGCGGGACGATTGTGCTGGCCGATGGCAGTGTGCTTGGCCTGACCTTTGGCTGGGTCCGTAGCGGCGCGGACCTGGTCCACGTCGCCGAGGGGGTCTCTCTTCGCGGCGGCAGCGCGGCCATCAGCGAGCCCGACGCAGCCGTGCTAGCCGACTTGCGGACGGTCGACCCGGTACAGGATGACGTCCAGCTCAGCCGGGATGATCTGCTGGCGTGGCTGGTGGCCAACGGCGGGCTGTCCGGTGAGGTGCCGGGGATCGCCACCGGGGAGGGCTGGCAGCATGTGCTGGACGACAGCGGCGCCCGGCGGTGGGTGTGGAACGGGCCGGACTTGGCTAAGGGGCTCCCGGAGACGCTGAGGCTCGGACAAGCCAGCGGCGAGCACATGCGGTGCCTGATCGACTCGCTCCGCCAGCTCCTGCGGGAGATCCTGCCCGAGGGACAGCGAGCCCAGATGACCAGGGAATTCCTGACCGACTGGTTCAAGGACCACCTCCCGGAGGACAACGAGGCTTACGGCCAGATCCTGCGCCGCGAGACGGTCGATGTGTGGAGCACGCTGGACGTCTTCACCAACATGTTCCAGGTGCGGGTGCAGGTCTTCCAGCACGGTCCTGGCGGGCTTGAGCCGCACCGGCTGAGCGGGCCGGCCTTCGATCAGGACGGCGAGCCCACCCCGGTGCTGCACCTGTACTGGCACGGCGCGCACTTCCAGCCGCTGCTTACAGCGCCAGGCGACCAGCCGCGCCGGCCTGCCGGAGCGGGAACTCGGCGCCGGCACGGAGGCGTTCGCCGTGATGCTGAGGCTCGACCGCGAACGCTACGTACTGAACCGGCAGCGAGAGCAGGCTCAGGGGCGACTCGGTGACCAGGTCCTGGCCGAGATAACCGGCGAGGCCAATAGACTCAACCAGACCTGGAACCAGCTCAGCAGCCTGATCAACCCGCAATCCGCGGCCGAGGTCGCCGTACCCCTGCGAGACGTAGTCAACGGCCTCACCACGCTCCGCGACCAGCTCGGGCCTATCACCGTCCTCGCCGAGCAGACTGCACGCGAGGACGCCGAAGCACGGCCACTGGCGGTCCGGCCGCTGGCTGTATCCGCTGAGGTACCCGCTGCCGAGTCCGCCCTGCCCATCCCGGCCATCGTCATCAGCGAGCCGGCCGAAGAGCTTCCCCTGGGTTGGGACTGGCTGGATCAGGACCGCGGGCTCGCCGTGCCGTCCGGCTCAGGTCGGCCGGCGACTGACTCCGCTAGGTGGCGGACTGCGGCCGGCGCGCGTCGCCGCTACGCCGTCGACCTCGCGACCGGAGTCATCGTGCTGGCCGACCGGACCGTGCTGCCCCTGGTTGAAGGCTGGGTTCAGCACGGCACCTCCCTGCTGCACCTGGGCACCGGGACGGTGCTTGATGAGAACGCCGTCATCAGCGCTGATACGGAACTGGGCTACGGGGAGCTAAGGGCTTTGGCGCGTCGGCCGCGGCTTAGCCGGGAGGATCTCGTGGCGTGGCTGGCGAGCCACGGCGGGCTGACCGGCGGGGTGCAGGGAGTGCCCGCCGAGCTGGGCTGGCAGCAGCTGCTGGCGCAGGACGGTCGGCGGTGGGTGTGGAACGGGCCTGGCGAGCCAGGCTCGCCGCCGGCCGCGCTGGATCTGGGTGAAGCCAGCGGCCAGGACGTGGGCTCATTGATCGATTCGCTGAGCCAGTTGCTGCGGCAGATCCTGCCTCCCGAGCAGCGGCCGCAGATGACACCCAGATACCTGGCGGCGTGGCTCGCGGGCCGACTGCCGCTTGACAGCGAGGCCCTGCCGTTTGTGCGGGCACAGGAAGAGCCGCGGGAAGAATCCCCGCCGGCCCTGGAGTACGTGTCGCGGGAAGGATCCCCGGCGTTGCCCGAGCTGGACGTACCGGAGGGGCAGGCCCTGGCTCCGCTCGCCGCGTTCGCGCCGTGGCGGACCGCGTCGGCCGCGGTGGAGGCCGGCCCGCCTGACTTCGATGTCGTGCGGGGGGACATGTTCGCCCTGCAGGCGGTGCTCGGCGAGGACTATCGGGCGGGGGCGGTCGTCAACGCGCAGAACCCCACCATGCTTGGCGGCAGCGGGGTCGCTGGGCTCTTCGTCACGCATGGCGGCGCTGCCCTGCGCCGGGAGGTAATGGCACGGTTCCCCGTGCGGTCCGACGGGACCCGGATCGGCACCACAGAAGCCGTCACCACGCACGGCAACCAGAAGACGATGAACGCGCTGTTCGCGGTTCACGCGCTATCCCCGGTCTTTCCGGGGACCGGCGTCGCCGGCCAGCCTTCTGAGGCCAGCCTGGGACGACCTGGCGGACACCTACAGGAACGCGGTTGCCGAGGCGGACCGGGCACTTGAGGCGTACTACAACGGAACCCCGCTTTACAGCGACGAAGACGCGACCAGGCTCGGGCTGCCGCCGGCCGCCCGGCTTGGAGCCCGCCGGGCGAGCCTCAGCGAGGCCGAGGAGCGCAGCCTGCGAACAGTCGTCTTCCCCGTGCTATCCGGGAAGGAATACCGCGGCGGCCAGACCTTCGCGCAGATGCTGAAAGCCGCTCGAGAAGCTCTCGGCGGCGTCCGGACCCGCTTCATCCGCCGCATCATCCTGGTCGAGTCCGGCCGCGGCCCGGCGCGGCCGGTTGAGAGCCGGCCAGGGGCTCAGGCTGGACCAGCGGAACTTGAACTCCAGCGCGAAAGCTACTACCAAGCGTTCATCCGGCTGGATGACGATCTCTTGGAGGCGCGGGAAAGCATCCCGGGAAGGCGACGGCTGCCGCTGACCAATGTCTTCGACCAGGCGGAGGAGATAAGGAAGGGCATCGAGCACTTCCTCGTGTCCGCGGTGACACAGACCAACAATGACCATCTCCGCGAGCACCTCGAACGCCTCGAAACAAACCTCCGGGTAATCCGCTCGCAGGCGAGCGGCAGCGAGACCGCTTTCGTGCCGCCACGCTCCTTGCTAAGCCAGGGCTCGCCTCAAAGCGGCCGCTCGCTTCAAGATCCCGGCTCGCCATCCGGCGCCGAGGAGATCACCCCCTGGAGCGTCCTGCCCACCCTCACGAACGGGTTCGGTATCCGGGTTCAGGTGTTCGAGGACATCACCACGCCAGCCGGGACGCAGACTATCCTGGCAAGCCCGCTCACCGGCCCGGCCCGCGACGAGGACGACCAGCCCACCCCCGTCGTCCACCTGCACTGGCGCGGCGCCGAGTTCGCGCCGCTCTTCGACCAGGACGCCGCCCTGCTGCCGGTACGCGACCGGCTGGGCGGCGGCCGGGTCGCCGACGCGCTCAGGCTCGACCGGGAGCGCTACACCCCCAGCGAGATCTCGAACGAGCGCAGCGAGGTCAGCACCTCCGCCGCCCAGTTGAGACGGCTGACGGATTCTCAGTGGACCGCGCGCAGCGTCACCGTCCGCGAACGGCTGGCCGAGGAGCGGGGGCGGTCGACCGAGCTGACGCATCGGCAGGACGGCGCATGGCGGCAGGAACGCGCGAGCGTGCACGACGAGATCGTGGCCGGGCTGTCGCGGGCACCTGACGTACCGCGCCAGGGCCGGGCACTGATTGTCGGCGGGCTGCCAGCGGCGGGCAAGTCGACCTTGGTCGCCAGGCTCTACCTCGGTGACCGGCCAAGCTACCTGCTAGTGGACCTGGACGACATCGTCTCGGTCATGTCGTGGCGCAACCTCATTCCTGAGGTCGAGGGCCTGTCCCCGAGGGAGGCAGCGGAGCTCGTGCGCGCCGAGGCCCGCCACATCAGGGACCGGCTGATCAGCCGCGCCGCGCAGGAGCGGATTGACCTGGCCATCGTCACCACCATGGGACGGCCGGAGCTGATCGAAGGGCCCATGGAGGTTCTCAGGCAGGCCGGCTACACCCGCTTCGACGCGTTGTTCGTGGACATGCCGGTCGATGGCGCAGCGGCGTCAGCCGAGCTGCGGCACCGGAGCGGCCACGAGGACTGGCGGGGCGGTCTCGGGCATGGCGGTCAGTACATTCCCGCGTCAGTCTTCGAACGCGACCCTGACTTCGGCAGCGTGAACCGGCGGGTGTTCGAAGACACCCGGCAGAGGTTCGACCAATGGGAACTCTACCGACGCGATGCCGCGGATCAGTCCCCTTACCTGCTGAGCCGAGGGGACAGGGAAACGCCGTCCCCGCTGACCGATGCGCAATGGAGTGCGCACGTCGAAGCGGTGGATACCAGCCTTCTCCAGGCCCGCGAACTGGGGCGGACGACCTTCCTGACACACACCGAACATGGTTCGTGGCAGCCAGAGCGGGCCCGCCAGCACCAGGACATCGTAGCCGAGTTGTACGCGGCGGCATCCGAGGTGCCGCGGGATGGCCGGGCGGTGATCGCTGGCAGCCCCTGGGTGCCAGGCGCGACCGCGCTAGCACAGTGGGTCTTCGATCCTGGCACCGATTACCTGCTGATTGACCCGCAAGCTATCGAGCGGGCACTGGCCGAACGCGACGCAATTCCTCACGTCGAAAGCTTGACGCCGCTTGAGGCCGCGCACCTGGTCATGCATGAGGTCAGGCGGATCACGGACTTGCTGCTGGTCCGCGCTATCGAGGAGCGGCGCAATGTCATGATCCCCGACGACATGAGCGACCGGGTGCTGACGGCAGGCCGGATCGCGCAGCTCAAGGTAGCCAAGTACGGCCGGATTGAGGCGGTCTTCCTTGACCTCAGCCGCGCTGACGCGCTCCGGCGGGCTCAGCGCCAGCATCGGCTAGGCCACGAGCGGCAGCGCGCCGGGGCGGGGCACGGCGGCCGGTTCATACCTCCTGAGACCATCACCAGCGACACGAGGACCGGCTTCAGCATGAGCCGAAGGAATTTCGACGTGCTTCGGAACCGGGTGCACACGTGGACCAGGTGGGAACAGCCCAACCCGGATCTGGCGCCGCGCCAGGTCGACGCGGGAACGCCAGTTGAGGGGCGGCGGATCCCGTCGAGGGCGGCCGTCACCCTCAGCCGTCAGCAACGGTCAGCCCTGGACGAACTGGGCTACGAGTTCACTTTTGCCGCGCCTCGATCGTTCTTCGCGGCGCTGCTGAACGCAGCCCGGCCGGAGCTCGATGCCTGGTTTGCCGCCCGGCCGGGCGGGGCGGCGCCGCCGGCGACGGAGGTCATGCTGCGCGAGGCGATGGCGGACGCGCTGACGCTGGATCTGGAGAGCCGGGCGCCGCGCTATGCGAGTTTCCTGCCACGGGGCCGGGGATTGCCATTCCTGCGGAACCAGCTCCGCGAGGAGGAAGAGGTACGGGATCCCGCGGTGTTCGCGGCCCTCGCGCCGCACCTGGCCGCTGACACGTTTGGCCTCCGGCTCGTGCTCATGGGCACGCACGGGCTGATCCACCCGGCCGGGGATATCCCTGATCGCCACATCACCGCTGGTCCCGACGGCCGGGACCTGATGCTGGTCCAGTTGCCCGGCCACCATTTCACCGGCGCGCGGTCTGTCGCTGACTCGCCCTCGGCGCTCAGGCAACGCTCCCTGCCCTCGCCAGAGCGATGGCCGGCGCCTGAGGAGGTGGACGATGAGCCGTCCGTCGCGCTAATCGACCAGGAGGCCGAGCAGACGATCCTGGACAACTTCGCCGCGATCCAGCGAGAGGGGGACGTGGCCCGCTTCGCAGCCGTCAGCGACCATGCTGCGTCCTTGCTGGCCGGAGGACACCGTCGGGAGCAGTTCAGCGAGATCATCGCGCGAGCGCTGCGGCCCGAGTCTCCCGAGAGCGAGGAAGCCCGGCGGCAGCTCGGGGTGCTTGAATACGTTGCCGAGGAAAGCCTGTTCCTGGCCGAAAACCGGCAAATGGTGAACCAAGTGGCCGACCGGATAGCAGCGGCCGTGCGGACAGGTCCAGATCGGCCTGACGACTGGAAGCGCCCCGCTTACGTTTCCGCCGTGGCAGAGCTCGCTGCTCGGCTCGAACTGGCGGAGGATCTGCTCGAGAAGGCCGACGAGATCACTTCCAGGGACCGTCAGCAGCAGCTCAGTCACGCCGACCTCGCTGCTCTCGAGTACGAGATGCCCACTTACCGGAAAATCCTGGCTAGCCGCGAGTCGGCGCAGGTGCAGGCCGCAGAGGCCGCTAAGGCGGCACGGGACACCGAAGCCACTGCTGGCGGGGACGAGTTCGCTCAGCAGCGGACGGCGGAGCAGGCCAGTCGGGATGTCTACCGCCAGTTCGCTGACCTCATGGTCTCGCGGACAGCCCGTGGCCTGTTTCCCTTGGTGTACAGCGCCCTGACCGAGCGCGCTTGGCTCAGAGGCGTCTTCAGGGAAGTACGGAATGAGGCGGTCGAGGCCGAGGATGAGGCGACTGACCGGGTGCGCCAGCCAGCCAAGAGGGCCGCCGAGTGGCGGCTGCTCGAACGGCGGGCCCAGCTTTCCCGACTCGACCGGGAGCCGCCACGGCTGCTGCCGCCAGGCTTCGGCGAGACCGACGCGGACGGAAAGCGGGGCTTCGGGCTCGGCCCGGACGGAGCCGTGGAGCGGCTGGGCAGCGCGGACTTCTCCGATGACGACGCGGTCACCAGGGAGCTGCTGCTGGCGATGCCAGCCGGCGTGACAACCCGGCTTCGGCAGGCTATCGCGGCTGAGCTGCCCAGGCAGCTTGCCGGGCTCAGCCCGCAATCGGTGGCTCAGCGGATGCTAGAAGGCGGCCTGGAGTTCGGCGTTGCCGTGAACGTCCTCGCTGAGACAGGCGACCGCCAGCAGGGCCGCATCCGCTTCCTCAGCACGGACTACGTCGTGCGGATCAGCCTGGAACCCTCCCTCAGTCTGGGCACCTACCTGTCGGCCGCCGACTCGCACCGGGACGGCAAGAGCGCGCCGGTGCACGACAGCCTGCTCGGCCAGCGGCATCACGTTCCCGTCGAGGCGCCGCACGAAGCGCTCGCCAGTTCGCGGGTCTCCAAAACCGCCGCTCGCTCGGCTTCCCTGGCATCAAACAACCTGATCCCGCTGCAAGGCACCCTGGGCCAGATCTTCGGGGTAACGGCTCAGGTCGGCGCGGCCGGCGAGAGCAGCGCGGGCGTCTCCTCAGGTGGTGACAGCGTATCGGCGATGAAGCAGGTTTTCGAGCTGAGCGGCGAGCGAGCCAGGTTCGAGATCCCCCGTGCTCTGATAACCATGACGGTTCAGCGGTGGTCGCAGCGTCGGCAACCAGGAACGGCCATGAACCGCGAGGCGCTGACCTCGCTGCGGCTGAGCTTTCCCAGGGAGTTCGCGCCGCGCATGGACTGGCGCCACGCGCAACCGGTGCTGGCCAAGTCCCCGGCCTGGCGCGGCAATCCGGTGCTTGGCCCGACACTGACGGCCAAGTCCGAGGCAGCCATCGAAAGGATGACCGAGGTACTTGGCCTAGTGAGCAAGATTGTTGGGTCAGCCCCGGGGATGGGCTACCTGGCCAGGCAAGTGACTGGCACGATGCCAGAGGAGGCGGTAAAGCCGGCTCCGATGCAGGAGCAGCGCGTGAGCCTGCACGACGGCATCGCGGACTTCCTCAGCGAGCACACGATCAGGACTCGCCTGGACGAGATCATCGCGGAAGGCGCCATCTCACCGGTCCTCGAGGCCAGTGACGAATCGATGTCGGTCAACCTGATGCTGCGGGCGGTCGTGCTGAATGCCCAGCGCACTATGAGCGACGAGGAGGTGGACTCCGCCGCCGAACTTGACCCGGTCGGGGTCAAGAACGAGCACCAGCGCTGGGTGAACAGCCCGGCCGCCGCCGTGACCGAAGGTGGCAAGGCCACCCTCAGTGGCTCTGGGCGTCCCGGCTGGACATTCGGCGATCCCAATGCGCCGTTCGGGCACACGCAGCAGCTCGCCGTGCAGGGCAGCTGGGAAGTGAACTTCGGAGCGGGCCGGGCGTCGGCGGCGAACGTGGGCGGCGGCGAGGTGCGCGGTCTGGTGTACCTGAGCTCGGTGCGCTACAAGCTCACGTTCCGGATGACCGTGAGCGCCTTTTCCGACAGCACCGACGTCGCCGGGGATCTGGCCGACCGTGACTTGCCAGTGTTCGTCTGGATACCGTTGCACGAGGCCGCGCGGTTCGAAGCCCTGATCGAGCGGGCACAGCTTGAACCGCGCAGCCAGGCCTACAAGGACGCGACCGCGATTCTGCCCGCGGCCTCCGATCCCGAGCCAGGGCCGACGGATGACCCGGTGGAGAAACGTTATCCGCCCGCCGCCGTGGACGCGCTGGCACCGCTGCGCCCTGACATGACGCGGAAGCTTGAGGAGGAACTTGGGGTCGGTCAGGTCCCTGACCTTGGCCTCCCGCTGACTCGCGGATTCTCTGTCATCGAGCAGCTAGCGGGCGCCCAGCGCATCATCCCGACGGTCATGCGCCTGCTGGCCGAGGCCGAGGCGACCGCTCCGTGGGCGCAGGCGTGGTCGCCACTCGAGGAGGCGGCGATCCGGCGCCTGCTTAGCGCCAGGTACGGCAGGCAGGCGCTAACCAACGGCCCCGACTTGTTCGGCGATGCCGGCGTCGGCGACGTGCTGACCCGCGGCATCACCGGCGGCGTCGAGCTCATCGAGGTCGAAGCCTTCCTGCTGCGCCCGCGGGACTGGTCCGCCGTTAACCGGATCGCGGGCTCGAAAGTGGAACTGATGCCCGCTGACTTCTCCGGGGCGGAAAGCGGCGACAGCCTGGCGCCCGAGGTCGCCGTGTCCCCTGCCGTCCAGGCGGCGTTCGGGACGGCCTCAGATAATAATCACAGTGAGCTTGACCAGGTAGCACCGTCGGGCCAGATGGTATTCGGGCTGGCCAGCCAGCCGGCGATTTCCACGAAGACGTCGGCCTTCCGGCTGAAGGCCATGTTGTACGAGGGGCCGGTAAGGACGTTCCCCTACGAAGGCGCCGCCTATTACGTGACGGTGCGGGTCAGGTTCCTGCCCGGCCGGGAAGCGACGACGCTCGTGGGCGCGGCCTGGCGGGATCCCGCCGGGGTGCGGAACTGGCTGGCCAACCTCGAGCATCAGCCGCCTGAGGACCCCGCGAGGCCGCAGGCTCGTTCCGACCTGATCCTGGGCGGCGAGGTCAAGTACGCCTTCCCTGAGCCGGTCGCGCGGAAGGTCCGCCGGGCAGGCACGTCGGGTATCGGCGCGCCCCAGAACGGGCCGATCGTGCGCGGCCAGCCGACGCGAGAAGTGCGGGACCTGTTCAGGCCGCCCGCCCGCGACGCTGCCCAGTACGCCAGGATCACGCGCAACGACGTGGTGATGGAGCCCCTCGGGGGCGGGTATCTGCAAGCTGAGCTCAGCGGGCTGCTGCGGGCGGCCGGGCTGCCCGACCATGACGTGAGCGCCCTGAAGTGGACCGTAACGGGCGGCAACTTCCAGGCGGCTGCCGCGGCCAACGGCCCGTCACCGATTCTCGCCAGCGTCGTGGGCCAGGGATACCTGCAGGACGTGCAAGCGACCGTCGTGGTCGAAGGGTTCCCCGTGAACGCCTTCGAGGACGGCGAGCCGTTCAGCTTCCTTCGGATGAGCGTCCACGAGGGCGGGCCTGAGCTGACCGGTGCCCGGGCGGTTCTGCCGGTCAGGCGGCTGAAGAGTCCGATAGGCAGTCTGTACTTCGGAGCTGCCGTCCCCAGGTACGGCCCTTCAACTCCCCTTCAGCTCTATCCCCGTTTCACGGTCCAGCCGCCGAGCCGCGACATGCAGCTGGTCACGTCGCATACGGCCAGGGTCACCAGCGGCGGCCTGGTACAGCAGCGGCGCCCGTTCAGCCAGCAGGTGGCCGACATGATGTGGCGGATCACGGTCATCAGCCAGGACACGAACATGCTGGGGGCAGCGGCGTCAGTCGCGCGGCAGAGCCTGTTCACGATCAGCGAAGGCATCACCTACCTCAAGCAGGAGCCGATCAAGGTAGACCTGGAAGATCCGCCCGCCCCGGCCGTGCCGGCGCCGCGCCTCGTCAAGGCCGTGCCCCTCCGGTCGCTTGAGGCTAGCCAGAAGGTCGCGCGTCAGCGGCTTATCCCGTTGATCAAGGCGACGCAGTTCGGCCAGGCGGAGATCCCCAGAGTGCCGCTCGTGCCATACCTGGCCGACTCCCTGATCCTGCCAGGACCGCCAGCAAAACATGTCGCGGTGTCCGCGCCCAGCGACAGCGCTGGCGCCGAAGAACGGGCGACAGCCGAAGACCGGCTGCTGGCCATGATCCGCGCCGTCCTGCGGCGGGTCGCGCCAGGGACACTCCAGGATCGCTGGGAGCCGGTCGGCCGCGATGAGGCGCAGGCCGCGGCCCCGGTGACCCTGGAGGCTTTCTTCCGGCCGGGCACGCTGGCCTCGCTCATGGTCGACCTGCTCTACGGGCTCCGGTTGCGCTCCACCCGCTCGCTGGGGATATTCAACGAGCGGGTGGAGCTCGAGATCACGGCGCGGCGTGACCCGGACCGCCTCGGCTACGAGTTCAGGGAGTACGTTCCGGACTCCACGGTCTCCAGGTACATGTTCATGCTGGACCGCCGGGCCAAGCAGCGGGTAAGGCAAGACGGGCTGTCCACGCAGGCCGCCCTCCGCATCGCCGACAGCCCGCCATTCGCGGGGCGGTACGCCGGTTTCGCGGTGACGCCGCAGTTCACCTCGGCCCGTAACCTCAACTCGGCGGCGTCGCGGGTCGCCACCCGCGCTACCAGGAACACCATCTTCCTGAGCCAGGGCCAAGAGGGGAAGGCTTACCACCTCGCCGGTGAGCTGGAGATCGTGGTTAAGGCCCGGCGCGTCAGGGGGCCAGGACCGCTGCTGAACGCGGCCACCCTCACCGCAGCGCGGCGGGCAATGGACCAGTGGTACGAGCCAGGCGACCCGTTCGCGGCACAAGCTCCCGACCCGGATACCACGGCGACCGGCCGGTTTACCGAGATAGCGCTAGTGCCGCCTGGCCTGGACAAGCCCGACCTCGAGCCGCTGGTCGGCACGCCGCGGGCTGACGACGGGCTGACGGTGGCCATACCGCCGGCGGTCGCCGTCGAGGAGATAAGCGTTCAGCGCCGAAACAACCTGCCCAGGCTTCGCATCAGCGGTGCGGACATCGATAACCGCGGCGTCATCGTCACCGGTGTGGACCCCGTCAAGATGCGGCTGGTCAGGGACCTGGTGATCAGCCGGGTCAGTGGCTACCCGCTCAGGGGCGGCGCCCCGGCCGAGTCCACGGGCTGGTGGACGCGGAACTCGGCTGCCAAGAGGGTACTCGCGCCAGGCACCGCCGGCCTTGACGGCCTGCACACGATCTTCTCGCCAGGAATGATCGCGCTGTATCTGCCGCGGATGCTCGACGGTGTCGTGGAGTTTCCTGGCCTGTTCCGCGAAGGCGCGCTGCTGAGCGACAACCATGCGCGGGTCGTCGTCGCGGCCGCGCTCGTGAACGCGAGGTCGCAAAGCTACTTCCCTGCCGGGAACGAATGGGTCGAGTATGAATTCGACGAGCAGGGTCAGGCGCAGGCTGTCAGCAGTTCGCAGGGGGCGGATTTCACCGCCGCCAGCACCGGCACCAGCGGCAGCATCCTGGCCCCGCCCGGCTCGCGCAGGCAGCAGAAGCTCACCGCGGTCGGCAACGTGGCACTCAGCCGCGGCCGGGGCAGGTCAGGCGAGTCCGGCCAGAAGCTGATGACACAGGCCGTGGCGCGCGCCCAGGAAGGGCCGTTCCTTCGGGTGGCCGCGGACCTGGCACTTATTGTTGCTGTCGTCGGCAGCAACGAGCGGTGGCGGCTCACTGACTGGATGTTCGCCCCGACCTCCCGCGAGACGATCACGACCGTCCTGGTCCACGACGCCGTCGAACTAGCCGTGGCCCCCTGGTTCGTGCCGCGGACGGGACTTGCCGAGCCCCCCGCCATGCCGACACCTTCCGGCCTGTACTTCCCCGACTACCGGTCAGGACAGACAGATGACCGGATGCGCGCCGCCTTCGCCTTCCCTCGGCTTCCCGACATGGACGTCCTGCACGTGTCATCGCATGAGGGCAAGTTCATGGTGGGCGGCAGTGACCTCACCGAGGCGCAATTGGCCGGAATTCTCGATGACATGGGGATGAACGTACCCGCGCGGCGCCGGATACCCCTGGTGCTGGTTACCAGCGGCGTCAGCGAGGAGCGGGCGCGGGCGCTGGCCAAGGCTTCCAACCGTCGCCTGCTGGTCGCGCCTGAACCCGGCGCCGACGTCATCAGCACACCCGACGGCGCGACCTACGCGTGGAACTTCAAATACGACAGCTACAGCCGCCCGGATGCCGGGAACTGGGAGCGCAGGAGATGGCGTGCGTATGAGCTAGCGCGCCCGCGTGGCAAGTCAGATGACGAACCAGTCGTCCTGAACATTTCCCCGGACCTCCGGAAGGTACTTGAAGACCTATGGCCCACGCTGAGGCCCAACATTGGCAACGACCCGCCGCCCCTCTTCGACACCGCCGCCCGCCCGTCGCTGTCAGTCGTCCGCTGGGGTGCCGCCCGGCCAGAGGAGATAGCGCAGGCTGACCTTATTGCCCCGGCTGCGGTCGTTCCCGATCTGCTGACCGTTCCGGCGCGCGCGGCCGCGTCCACGATCGGCGCGTCGAGCATCTACACCAGGCTCCAGCAAGGCGAGGTGCTTGGGGAGATCGTCGATACGGTCAGCGGGCTTTACTTCACGGCTGCCCCTGAGCGTTCCACCAGCCTGGATGTCGGCGCCATCGGCTCTGTCCCCGTGCTGCCCGGCTGGGTAGTGATCGGCGGGCACGGCCGCCAGGCCCAGCTCTATTCCGGTGACATCGTCATCAGCCCGGAAGAGTTTCTGCAGATCGAAGTGGTGCGGCAGGCGCTGCGCGGTGCCGAGGGCCTGGTGCTTGGCCTGTGCGACGCCGACGAGTACGCCCGGCGTGTGCATCTCCTCAGCGCTCAGGCCCTCGGCCGGCGCGAACCCCTGCCGATCCTCGCCAGCGACCGGCAGTTCATCGTTACTCCGGATGGCGACGTGCTGTCCGGCCAGCTCAGCGCCGTGTCAGCGGAGGGCCACCCCGTGGCCGTGACCGGCGAGTTCGTCCTCCACGCCGGCCGGCAGCGGGTCGACCTTCGCACCCCCTCGCTGCGGGGCGCGTACACCTTGCTCAATTGGCCACCAAAACGCCAGTTCCCACCCCGAGAGCAGCCTGCAGACATCCGGCTGCTGCCCGATCAGCCAATCGAACTCCAGACTCTCCAGCCTCGGTGGCCGATTGGCCCGGTGGCTGAGCTGGCCGCCGATGAGTCCGCCCGGGCCAGGCGGCAGGCGCCCGCCAAGCATGTCGCCTTCTCCGCGCTGCAGCAAGGCCGGCCACCGACACGAAATATCGCCTGGGGCCAGACCGTGGCTGCATGGGCGGCGCGAGCGAACGACCTCCCGTTCGGCGGCCAGGAAACCCCGTCAGGCTACTACTTCCCCGCCGGGCCGTCCGTGACCGCCGGCACCCAGGCCAGCGAACTCGACGCCGCCAGGTCCCTCCTCCGCCTCGACGGCGCCACCGTGATCCACGTCCACGTCAGCAACGGCAAGTTCGCCGTCGACGGCCGCGAGCTCGACCCCGGCCAGTTCCACGACCAGATCCTAGGCCCCCTGGCCCTGCCCCCCGGCCAGCCCCTCATCCTGATGGGCTGCCAGACCGCCGCCGTCGCAGCGGAAATGGCCAGCCTCACCCGGGGACTCGTCGTCGGCGCTACCAACGATGCCTTCACCACCACCACCCAGCAGATTCTGACCGCCAGCACCAGCTACGACCCCGACGGCCGGCCCGTCCCCGACCTCGCCAGCCCCGGCCAATGGCAACCCGCCTGGCCCGACGGGCGACCCGCCGCGGCCCTCGGCTTCGACCTCATCACCGGCCTCCGCAACAACCGCCGCACCACCCACCTCAACATCACTCCCACCCACGGCCCCCTCCCCGCTCCGCCCCCGACCACCGTCAGGTGGGCCCACCCCGACCTTCCGTTGCGGAATATAGGTCGGCCGAAGAGTCAGCAGGGGTCAGAGACTGAGCTCACTGGCAACGTGGAGCACAGCCCGGTCGTGCTGGTGGCGCAAATGAACTTCCTCGCCGCAGCGGCGGCCGACCTGCTGAAGGAGGTACCCGACGCGGCCATCACGCAACTGCGGGAGAACTTGCGGCAGCTGCTCCTTTCCCGGCGGCAGGTTCGGGGTGCGGCCAGGCCAGGGCAGCAGGCGGAGATCGAGGCCAGGGTCGACCGGCTGAGCCGGATCCAGGCTGTGCTCACTTCTAATCGGGCCCGCAGTAGGCAGGTAGCAGAGGAGTACGTACAGGCGGTGGGCCAGGCGGCGGCGCCGCAAAACGACAACGAGCGCGATGCCAAAGCTCAAGCGGCCATTTCGGCCGCCTACCTCAGGAGCCTGGCTGAGTTGGCCGAGGACATTCAGGCGGCCGACAAGGCGGCGACCAGGGCTGACCTTTATGGCCGCGAAGGCATCTGGGCCGAGCTGGAAGTCGCCTATAGCCAGGCCGCCGATGCCGCCGATGCCTCTCAGGTCGCAGGGAAGGACAAGGACGCGGTCTTCCGCGCTTCGATCGAGAAAAGCCTTGAGAGCTGGCAGGATCTGATCCGCCAGCTGGCCGGGGCTGACCTGATCCCTGGTAATGCCGCCCGAGCCAGTCGGCTGGTAGCGAGCCCGCTGCTGCCCGTGGAAGCTGACAAGCCCGCCCTCGTCGGCCGGATGGCCGAAATGGACTACCTGGCGGGCAGGCGCGCGGCTGCGAAGTCACTGGTGACGAACTCGATCAGCAAGGTGCTCGCCGACGGACCGCAGGCAGCGCAGGCGGCGCCGATCGTGGCCGAGATCGAGGCGGCGGACCGATTTGAACGGCTGGCCAGGAAGGTCACCCAGTCGGATCGCTTTACGCGGCGGGCGGCTGAGCTGAAGGAAGAGTACCTGCGGGCGGCGTCACTGGCTGCTTCTGAGCGGACGGACGTTCCCGCCCTGGCGGCCGCGGCCGCCCGAGTGAGGGCGATGGCCGAGTTGGCGGACCCCGGCCTCTGGACCAGTGTCCAGCCGGGCCAGCCGAGCCAGCCGAGCCAGCCGAGCCAGCCGAGCGAGATTAGCGCAGAGCTAGCCAGGTGGCACCTGGCAGCAGTCAAAGCGGCCGAAACGGCCGAGCCGGGCGGAGCGGGCGGGGCCGGGTCGGCTGACCTCGCTAGCCGCCTCCCTGAGCTGAGCGGGCGGATCGATGAGCTGGCTGACGGGCAGTTCGCGCGGGAGCTAGCCGACGGCGGTGAGCTGATGGGGGCCGCGCAGCTCCATGCGACCACCGAGGCGGACGCGGCGCAGGACAACCTGGACCAGGCCCAGTCCACCAGGGAGTGGCACGCCCGGCGCCTCGCCGAGCGGAAGGCGTTCAATGAGAAGTCTCCGAGCCGGGAGCTGCCGCCCGGCTTCGGCGTGCGAGTCAAAGGCCGTCGCCGCTACCCGCTTGGCCATAAGGGCCGGTTCGAACGGTTCGGGGACGTCCCGCTGACCGACGGCGCCGGGATCGCCAAATTGGTCGCCAGCGCTCTGCCCACCCAGGATGACCACCTGGTCGAGCCGGTGCGCGCCAAAATCGAGGCCTTCATCAAAGACAAAGGCCGTCACGCGTTCACCCAGCGGCTGCTGGAAGGCGGCCTGAAGATCCACGTGGAGGTGGTCACCGGCGGGCGGAGGATGCGGGTTCCGGTCGAGGTCAACCTTGAGCTGGACATGAACCAGGTCGAGCACGTACGGGACCTCGACACCGAGAGAACGCCAGTCGGCCAGAAGCAGCATCACGCGGTCGAAGCCGACCACGAGATGATCGGAGGATCGCGGCGCACCACGGCCAACGAGCGCAACTTCACCGTCATACCCGACACCTTGACGCCGGTCGGTCCAGGGAACCTAGGCGTGGTCGTCCCCTTCAGCGGCGCCCTTACCGGGACCAGTTCGGTGTCCTACACCACCGGTTATGACAACGTCGAGGCGACCAAGCGCATCCCGAGGTACGAACATGACTCGGCGTACTTCGATTTCAGCGTGGCAAAGCTGCGGACAAAGGTCTACCAAGCCACGCCGGTCGGCCAGCGGCCTGGTCAACGTCGAGTGGGTCGCGACCGCGCCATTCCGATATCCGCGCGGGCAGGCTTTCCCATCGAAGTCACCCCGGTCAAGGGCCCGGATGACCCGCCGGGAGCGTTCAGGGAAACACCTCGTCGGTTGCCCGAGTCGAAATCATACGGCTACTCCCACGACGAACTGAAGCACGATCCCGACGGAAGCAGGAAGGAGGCAGCAAAGCGGGTCGAAAAGATCCTGCATCATGTCCTGTCCGAACCGGAGTGGGCCGGCGCTGGCCTATGGGAGCTCCGTGACCAGGTTCTCGGCATCCTTGGCCCGGACGATCAGGTCGATGACGAGGTAACCGAGGCCGTGGAATTCTTTCTCAGCGAGCCGTCGGTCCTGCGCAATTACGCGGACATGTTCGGCCCTGGTGCGATCTCGCCGGAGATCAGGAATTCGAAGGGGGAGGTTGTCGGCCAGCTAGTGGTCACCGCGCGGCTGCGGACTGTCCAGCCCTCCTGGATCGGCGAGCTGGGGATGAAGGAGGAAGCCCAGCGATTCACCAGCGTGGAGGACAGCAAGGAGCAAGGCGGAGCGGCCGTACTGACCCTGAGCAGCGGGGTTAGCGCAGGCGCCCCGCGCGGCGGCCCGCCGGAGGAGCTCGGCCAGCACTCAGAACTAAGCGGGGGGATCCAGATAGGTGGCTCGGTGTCGGCCACCAGGACCGAGGACGTCGATACCGGATCAGGTGATATCCGGGGCATGGTGATCTGGAAGGAAAGCGAACTAGATCGGGTCGAGGCGCTCTTCAGCGTCAAGTTCGTCCGGCCAACCGACACGTACGAGTCGGTCCAGCAGACGGAGTTCCCGGTGCAGCTAGGCGTGCGCATCCCGCGCCTTCAGCTGGACAGGTGGAAGTACCTGCTCGAGCAGGCGTTCTCCGGCCAGGCCCCGCCGGGCCCGGTGCCGGTCGACGACGAGCCTGACGACACCAGGCCGCTCCGCTACCCCGCCGAGGCCATGGTCGCCGGCCAGGGCATCGGCTTTTCGATGGCCGTCTACCTGCAGGGCAGCGAGGAAGTCCTGCCTCGGATCCTTGAGATGATCCGCGATACCGACCGGAACCTGCCGTGGGCGGCGGACTGGACGCCCGGCCCAGGAGGTCTACCTGCAATCGCAGCTCACCCCCCGGTTCACCAAGGAGGCACTGACCGCTCACGCCAGCTTCGTGTTCCAGCCCGGTGGCGTTCCGGTGGAGATCTTCCGTCCGGCCAGGTCAGGCTGGGAAGTTATCACGGTGACCGTGAAAGCCACCCACGGGTCGGAGACGTCCGCGCTTGGACGGGTCGCGAACGCCACGCTTGAGGTGATGCCTTCTGGGTTCGCCGGGCAAGGTGGCCAGGACACGGTGGGCTCTGGCTTTAACTTCAACGCCAACTTCACCGCCACCATAGCCCTGGGCGCGAAGAGCAGGGCCAAAGGGCTTGGCATTCTGGCCCAGGCGGTCCTGGCGCGCAGCGTCAGCGCGAGTTTCGGCGCCGCCGCTTCCGGGTTCAGCCTCCAGGCGATGCTGTACGAGGGGCCGGCCTGCTTGTTCACCTTCAACGGCGTCACATACCTGATCACGATCAATATCCGCCATCAGGCAAGCCTTAGCGTGCCCGGTCTGGCCCAATGGCTCTACCACGTCATCCTCGACCCGGTCAAGGCGAGGCTCGAGAGCCTGAGCGGGCGCCAGGATACGGCACTCGTGGAGGCCGAACAGCCTAAGGGAGCAGCGAGCGAAGACACGCTGACCGGCTCGGTCCAGTTCATCAGCCACGAAGAACTCGCCCGCCAGCACCCGGTAGATCCGGCCGACGTGACCGAGGTCGGAAAGACGCGGGAACTCGCTAAATTCGCCCAGCGGCAGAAGTATGCGGGGACCAAGGTCGGCGGCGTGGCCACCCCGGTCGTACTGCCGGCCATCAGGGGCTACCTGGGCGACGGTCAGGTGGTGATCAACCCGGACGACCAGGTGATGGGGGCGCTCGGCAGCGGCGACCTCAGCAAGATCGTCCATGGCCTGCTCATAGACGCTGGCCTTGACCAGGACACGGTACGCGACCTGCCGACGGTTCTCACCGAGCCGGCGAACCTGGCCGCGGCGATCGGCGGAATTCGGCCGGGTCCGATCAAGCACACCTTCGTCAGGAAGGGAAACCTACTGAAAGGGGAACTTCAGGACCGGCACGCGGTGCTCACGATCGAGGGATTCCCGACCAATGCCCGGCAGGCCAGCCCGAACCCGGTGAAGTTGTTCCAGATGCACGTGGCCGAGGGCGGGCCCATCGTCAGTGCCGCCAAAAACAAGGTTATCCTGATCGGCCTCAACATCGGCATCCCCGGCCTGAGCTGGCTCTTCGGCGAGAACGCCTTCAACTGGCTGCAGGAGATCACCTACGGCCACGGCTGGTACTTCACCACGGGCACGGCGGAAAGCCTGGCCCTGACCGGCGGGCGGCTCACCCAGGCGACCCGTACGTACCTGGAGACCACGGCCGACGTGGTGTACCGGGCCTACGTGGTCGCTCAGAACAAGAGCCTCGCGGCCGATGGCGACGTGGAGTACATCGGCAAGATCGTCAGCGTCAAGGACGGAATCAGCTACCTGACTCTGGAAAAGCCAGCCGCCGATCCCCGTAACGACGCGGCCGATCCGCCGCACGATCCCGATACTGTCATGCTGATCGCCCGCCAGCCGGAAGGGGGCAGCCAGGCTAAGGCGGCGAATGTGGCCAAGATGCCGCGGATGCGCCGGGTGCCAGAGATGCGGGCGAGTCGCCAGGACCGCCGCAAGATCCCCATGGTGCCGCTCCTTCCGCCCGCCACGGCCTCCGAGCGACTGTACCCGCTGGATAGACGGATCAAGCTCCTCGACGAGGGACCATCAAGCGAATCAACGGGATCCGACGAGTCATACAAGCGGCCGAACCCGCTGATCGAGGAGCGGCAGGCACCGGCGGCGGGATCGTCCGATGCCAGCGTCGGAGGCAACCCGGTGCTTAACGCCGTACAGGAACTGCTGTACTGGCACTCGCCCTGGGCGCTGGAAAGCTACTGGACGGTCGAGAGCGATGCCCCCCGCGAAGGCGAGAAGAAGGTACCCACCCGGCTAGGGAACGTGCTCAACCTGCAGTCCCTGACGACGATGATGGACCTGCTGCTCGGCCCTGGCCTGGTGCTGCACCCCATCAAGTCGGGGCCAGCTTACAACGACCGGCTGCAGATCGTACTGCAGGCCCGGCGCGACTCTACCGGCCTGGGATACGCCTACCTGGAAAGCATCGAAGGCAACACCGTCCGCTATATGGTCGGCCTCGATCTCAAGAACAAGTACTGGGCCAAGCTCAAGAGCGGCGGCATGGGTACCGCTGCCTCCCAGACCGGCGAGCCCACCATTCACAACCCTACGACCGGGCCATCGGGAGCTGGCGGCGCGCGGCCGGGCCAGTCCAACGGCGAGTCCGACTTCGGGCTGGAGTCCTGGGAGCTTCACCCGGAAGGGGCCGTCAGCCAGTCCTCCAGCGCAGGCGGCTACCAGCAGTCGATGAAGGCTCAGCGCGACACGATTTTCGCCGCTGGCCGGTCCGACCGCTACGGCGGGGACATTGTCTTCGAGATTTCGGTGGAAAGTACCCGGCGGCCGTCAATGCTGGCCAACACCCTCGGCGTCCCGCACTACGTCGCCGCCTGGCGGCAGGACACCGCCAATCAGCGCCGGGAAAGACCCATCGCGATCGTCCCGCTCAAGGAGCGGGTCCTGATCCCGCACTCGTTGATCCATCACGAGGTCGTGCTTGAACTTCCCGACGGCGACATCGTGGCGGTCGAAGAAGTGCCATTGAGAGCTGACCCCGCTCCCGCCACGCTGAAAATCACCGCCGAGGATCTGCGCACCCGCCGGGTGCTCAACCTGGGGTACGACCACGAAAAGCTGCAGGTGCTGTTCGGCGAGGTGATGGCGAAGCTGGCTGGCAACGAGCGGCCGGTCAGCGGCCAGAGCAGCCATGCGGTCGCCCGTCTGACCGAGCACGGCACCCGTGCCCAGGACGGCCTGCGTTACATGCTCTCGCAGCCGATGTTCAGCCGTTACCTGGACAAGCAGCTGGGTCAGGACATGACCATGCCGCCTCTGGTCCGCGAGGGCGGCACCTGGACCGACACTCACGGTGAACTCAGCGTCCGAGTGGAGTTCGAGCTTAACCCGCTAGTCCTTTCGAATTACACCGTCTGGGACGAGGGGGTCGACTCCACGTTCAACGAGCAGGGACGGCAGCGCTCGCGAGGCCACGCGGGGGCTCTCGGCGCTACCGGCGGGGCCGGCTGGCGGAGCGGGGACCAGCACCGGGCCGATCCGCCGGCGCCGAACATCACCGACTTCGTAGCCAGTGTCGATGCCGGCGGCAGCGCGGAGAGGTCAAGCAGCGCCATCCAGCAGACGATGCCCAGAGTGGACGCGCTGAACCGCGCCCTGTCGTGGCTGCGGGTGTCACCGGATGCGCTCATCACGGTCACGCTGACCGCGCGGAACGAACGCGACTGGATCCAGCCAGGAAAGCTGTGGACCTGGCTAGGCGGCGGCGAGGTCGCCGTGCGGTTCAAGGTGCGCAACGCGCTCGAGCTTGCCCTCAGCCCGGAAGTCAGCATCGACCTCGACGTCTATCATCCGGACGGCATCCCGGTCGGTTCTGGCACCTTCTTCCCGCCGCCGTCCGTACGCCGGCCGGCCAGCACCGGGGACCTGGTGCGCGCCGCGTTCTCCGTTCCTTTCTTTGAGGGCGCGTTCGGCGTGCAGATCGACTGGGACGGCGATCACTTCCTGGTCGGCAACCGGCGGATCGACGCCACCGAACTCGGCGCCGCCATCAATACCCGGCTTAGCCAGCTAGGAGTTCCGCCTGCCCCTGATACCCCTGCGGAGGAGCTGCCGCCGCCCGCCCCGACGAAACTGAACGACCCCGACGACCCCCTCGTAATTATGGCGCCCAACGCGGCCGTCATCACGCCTGGCCACACGGTGACGGCGGCCCAGGCCGTGGCCGACGTCACCGACCGGCCCGCGTTCGCGCCCTACCCCGGCTACACGCTCACCAGGGACGGCCGGGTGCTTGCGGTGGCCCGGCCGACTCCGGACTCCGCCGTCTTCGGGCCCGAATGGGAGCCAGGCCACTGGATGCTGTTCTATCCCAGGAACCGGAACCGGGCGGCGAAGAAGCTACCGCACAGCGACCTGAAAGACGCGATCCGCGCGGCCCGCGATGACCACGGGCTGACCCTGCGAACCGGCGGCCGTCCAGCGCTGGTTCCCCCGCCCAGCCGCGACGTGCATTATCCCTTCGAGACCCCGGAGGGGGCGATCGGCAAATGGCGAGCGGGCGCGATCGCCATCAGCCAGCTAACGGCGCAGGCCCGCGAACTGCTGCGGTACACCGGCGACCGCGAAGCCGACCTGACGGCGAAGCTGGAGCGGGCCGACTCCGCCGTGCGGGCCGTCCCCGCAGCACCGGCCGCGCTGCCGGACCCGGCCCAGAGAGCGCCACTATGGCAGGACCTGAACCGGTTCTCTGGTGCCGCGAGTGACCTTGGCCAGGCGGTGGCGGACGCGCTGAGCGCCGCTCTGGGCAGGTGGCAGCAGCAAATCGAGGCGTCCCTGGCGCTGCCGGGCCAAGCCAGGCGGCTGCTGCCGCGCAATGGCAAGCCTGAACCTGAGCTGGCCAACGCGCTGCCTAACCCGCTGGACGACGCGCTGGACCGGCTCGACGCGGCCGTGCGCGCGATCCCCCGGCCTCCGGCCGGGCTTCCCAACACTGCCTCGGAGGTAGCGGACGCCGTCTCGGCGATCGCGCGAATCGAAGGCCGGCAAGCGCAAGTCGACGCCGACCAGGCGTTCAAGGCCGTGATGACCCTGGCGTTCAAGGGGCTGGACGAGCGGGTGAAGGCCGCCAGCGACATGGCCGTCGCGGCGGAAGGGTTGCTCAGCTTCACTGGCGAGCATGCGGCCGACCTGCGGCAAAGACTCACTAAAGCGAGGAGTGAACTGCAAGAGGCGAAAGACCAACAGCGGCGACTGGAAACGGTGGCTGCTCTGGAAGATGAACTCTGGGAGGTGATCGCCGACGCCACCAAGCTGGACGGGCTGCCAGCCCGAGTGGCTGCCGCGCCTGACCTGCTCGAAGCGGCGAACCAGATACTTCCCTACACCAGCGAGCAGCAGGACGACTTGCGGCACGGCCTGGAGCAAGCACAGGCGCGGCTGAAACGGGACAGGCCGGACTGGTGGCCGGCGAGCGGGCCTGAGCTGACCAACGCGGACAAGATCGATCAGGCCCAACAGTGGCTGTCCGATGAGAGGCCCGGGCGGCTCAGGGAGGCGATCGAGGAGCTTGCGGGCGCCGCCGGCGCCGTGGCCGCCAGCGCCAACGACGCCTCCGCGCGGCTCGAACGCCTGGTCAGGATGGCAAACCTGCTGCTGGAGCGCATTGGCGCCCAGCAGGGTGCCCTTGGTCTTGCCCTCTTCAGGGCCGGCGGTACCCCCGCCGGAACCCAGTTCACCGCCCCGCGCTGGCCAGAGCTGCGGGCGACCACGGCGGAGGAGGCGGCAGCGGTCAAGGCGCAGGTCCAGGTGGCCGCGCAGGAACAGGCCACGTTCGCAGGGTCGGCCGAGCGCCTGGAAGACGTCGTCAGGCGCGTACTTCAGACCTCGGTCGCGGAGTGGTCGACGAGGATGGCGACCGCCACGGCCCTGTGTGGCCGGCTGGACGGGCTGCAAGAGACAACCGAACAGCGGCATTTGCTTCCGAGAGGCCTGGCGACGGCCAGCCGGACCGCTTTGCTCCACGCGGCGCGGCTAAAAACGCTGCCAGCGCCTCTGACGGTCCGCGAGATGGAGGCGGCGGCGTCGGACCTCGACTGGGTGACCTTTGACAACCAGTCGGTGGAGGAGGCCATCATGGACACGATCGCCGTAGTACTCGATGAGCCGATGCGAGTAGTACAGGGCGCCATCGACTTGGCCGGGCAACTGCAGGTCCTGCTGCCCCACGTGAACGAGCAGGCACGGGCCCGCCTCCTTGAGCAGCGGAACCTGCCGGCCGCCTCCTCGCCCGCGCTTGACCCGGTCGCCTCGCGGCCGATGGCGGACCTTGACAAGGCGCTGTCGCAGGGCCTGACCCGGCTGAGAGCACTGAGGACCGTGTTCCCTGGCCTCACGGCGGCCATGGCGGACGTGCTCGAGACTGGGTGGCAGCCGCTCGTGGTTGAGCTGACTGGCCTGGTCAGCCAGGCTCGGGCGCTGCTGCTGGCCGGCGGCAGCGCGCTGCCCGCGCCTCGGCGCGATGCGCTGAACAAGGCACTCGCGTCGGCGGACAGCGGCCTGCTCAGCCGGCCGGCTTTGCCGCCGTCACCGGGAGCGGCCGCGCTTGACGCGGTGGGCCAGGCGCTGGCCAGCGTGGCGGCCGCTCAGGAGGTCGCCACCGACGTGATCGCCGAGGTGAACGCCACCCTGGCCGAGCAAACCACGGCGGCGCTTGAGCGGCGGGACGCGCTGCACCTTGGGCAGGAGCAAGCACAGGGGAAGGCGGACGACCCGCCTGCGCTGTCGCAGTGGCCACCGTCGGAGGCGGAGACGACCAAGTTCACGGAGGCGATGGGGGCAGCCGTTAAACGGCTGGACTGGCTCAGCATGCTCACGAAAACCAATGATCGGCTGTTCGCCAAGGCCACTGCCGACGCCGACGCTCTGCGGTCGAGGGTGGAAGGGGCGGAGCGCCTGGCCAGCGATGCGCTGGCGTTGCTGCCGTACACCGGTGGCAGTCAGCGTACGCTCACCGACAAACTGGACCTGGCGTCCGGACAGCTGCGGGAGATCAGGCCAGGCTGGTGGCTACGGAGCGAGAGTTCACCCGTCACCCTCGAGCAGGTCAAGGCCGCCCGGCGGCCGGACAACGCCGACCTGCCCGATCGCCTCGGGCAAGTGGCGCAGGTCGTCGAGAACGTCGTGGCCGACCTGCTCCAGGCCATCGACGTCGACGGCTGGGACCAGAAGGCGGCAGAGCTGCGGAAGGCAGTCGAGGACCAGGAGGACCTGCTGTCGGCGACCGGCGAGCTGCGGGCTGAGCTGGTCACGGCCATAGAGCAGGCCCTGGGACGGCTCCCCGACAGCGCCGGCCTCCAGCGTCAGCTTCAGCCGCTGTCCGCTCTGAATGACGCGGATAAGGCACAGAAGATGCCCGCTGTCATCTCGGCGGTTGCGTCGGTTACTGAGCTTGAGACGGCCATCTACCGGGTGGCCGAGGTGGCGAACGACACCGCGTGGCAGCGAGCCATGACCCTGATGAGCCTGATTCCCTCGGCCGAGGGCCTGCTGGCGGGTGTCCCTCCGGCGCTGCGCGCCGGCCTCACCACGGCGAGGCAAACCGCGCGCGCCCTCTGGCCGAGGTCGGCACCGGCGACGACCGGTGCGGCGATCCGTTCCGCCCGGCAGGCGCTGGACGGCGTGACGGCCATGCGGGCAGCGATCTCCAAGGTGCTCACGCAGGCGACCGCGGATCTGCCAGCCCTGGTGGAGGCCGCCGAGACGGCGTTCGCCAAGGCTGGCGCGCTGCCGCCGCTGCGCGACGGGCAGCGGCAGGAACTACAGATGTTCACCGACCACATCAGGAACGTGCCTGACGATGGACAGTTGGATGCCGACAAGGTGCGGCAAGGTGCGACCGCGCTGACCGCCCTGCGCCGGGTACTCAACCCGATCGCGTTGCGCCGGCGGGCGCAGGCCGCCATCGAACTGGGCGGGGCCGCTGGCGATGCTGTCCACCCAGAGGACATCGAAAAGGTGCGGACGGCAGTGGGCCGGCTGCCTGAGCGCCCGTTGGGTCCGAATGACGTCAGTGGCTTCGGCCAGGCGATGACCGAGGTGATGCGACTGGAGGCCACCACCAAGATAGCGGCGACCGACCTCGCTCGCCAGGTCCACGCTCGGCGGCAGTCGGCGGAGAAAGCCGGGTTCCTCGCCGCGGCAGCGCGAACGCTGCTGCGGCACACCGGCCAAGAGCAGGACGCCCTGGCTGACCGCCTAAACGGCGCGGCGGCCCTGGTAGGGCCAGACTGGCTTGGCCGGCTGCCCGTGGCCGGGGCCGACCTGGTCACGGCTGACGAACTGCGGGCAGCCAGGAAGGCGCTAGCCGAACGGGCCAATATCGAGGCCGCCGCGCTGGCTCTGAACGACGAGGTAACGGCCGTGCTCACCGCCGCGAACAAGGTTATAGACGAGCGGGCTCGTTCCGTTACGGAGATAGCGGGGCCTGCCCGTGCTCTGCTGCAGTACGCCGGCGTGCATCAGGTCCGTCTGAAGGCAGCACTCGACCACGCCAGCAAGGAGGCGAGCGGTCTCCAGGGACAACAGGTGCGTCCGGCCACCCTGGCCGGGGTGGGAGCGACTGGCCGCGACCTCGACCGGATCACCACCTTCGAGGCAGACGTCTGGCGGGTGGTCGAAGAGGTCACGGACGGACTGCGGGAGCGCGTGGCTGGCGCCCCGGCGCTGGTCAGTTCGGCGCAGGCGCTGCTGGCCGACCTCGTTAAGCAAGCTGGCGATGGCATCGGGCCGAACCTGCCGAAGCTGGGCCCCGACCTGGAGGAAGGTGCTCGCGCCGGACTGCTTGCGAGACTGCCGGCCGAGCCGCCATCGACGGCGCTGGAAGTGACGGCGGCGGCTACCGCCCTCCAAGGGGTGACCCGGGTCGAGCAGGCCAGCCGGGAGGTGCTGAGCGCGGCCTATGCCTTCGTGGAAACGACGCGGCAAGCCGCTGAAACCGCCATGAAACGCTCGGCCTTGGCCCAAGCACTGCAGTGGCCTAACGACCCGAGTCAGGCGGAGCTGACCGAAGGCCTGAAGGATGCGGTGAAGACTTCGCGTGAGGTCAGGCAACCCAGGCTGCCGGAGGCAGGGAAGGACAGGGTCAGGACAACGGATCTGGACGCGTACCGGCTGCCGCTGCCCGAGGAAGTGACAGAACGTCTTCGGCCAGCCGAGGAAGTAGCAAAACTTCGTGCCGCCACGGAGGACCTGAACAGCGCCGTGAACAAAGTGCTCGCCACGGCACAAGCGAGCTGGGAGCACTGGGAAAAACTGAATGAACGCACGCAGACAGAAGTGGACAGGCTGTTCCCGAAAGTGGCCGAGCGGCCAGGCACGCTGATCGAAGCGCACGACAAGTACTCCAAGCTTTGGCAAAAAGCGCGGCCACACTTCCGGCGTGAGGAGGAGCCGGAACCGGCGACGACTGACTTCGCCGCTGTCGGGACGACGCTGGAGGACATGGTCGTCGCCGCCAAGAAACTGGAGGTAGTCCTGCGGGCGACACCATGGTGCCGGGCCGAGGCCCTGCTTGGCCGGGATCACACATCGACCAGGGAGCAGGTGACCAGGGTGATGGACCTGGTCGACAGCCTCCCGGCCGGCCGGGAGGCCCAGACGGACGCGGAGCGCTTCGCTTGGCTGGCCGGCCGGATCGCTTTGCCCGATCCGGACGACTTCGACATCGAGGCGGTCGGCCCACCGGCCGACCAGCCGGCGATACAGCGGCTGTACGCGGTGCTCGACCTGGCCACCCAGGTGTACGAGACCACCGAGATCGTCAGCGCCAGAGGTGCGGTGACGCTCGGTGACCTGGCTAACCTGAGCGTGCTGGCTGACATCGTCAGGGCCGAGACCGGTGCGCCGGAGGTCACCCTGGCCGACCTCGAGGCCAAGTACCGGCAGTTCCACAACATTGAGACTCAGCCGCCGGTAACCAGATCTTCGCTGAAGGAGCTGGTAGAGCAGGTCGGGCAGGTCAGGGCGACTCGGCGCGAGGTGAGGTACACCGACCTGATGCGACTGGCCAGCGCCAGGGACAGGCTGGTCCAGGTGCGCACGTACCTGGAGGCCACCGGGCAGGACCTTAGGCAGCAGGACCGGCTAGTCCTGATCTGGGGGCTGCTAGGTGACGAAACCGGCGGCGCTCTCCAAGCGGTCCTTCAGTTGCTCAATGCCAGCTCCGCCGAGGATCTAGCGGACATGTTCGGTAACCGAGGGCTAGCGGAGAAGCTGCTTTCCGCGATTCCCGCTGATCACCCGCTACGACCTCAGCTGACCGAGTTCACCAGGGAACGGTTCGCCGTGCTGCCTGAGCAATTGACGAGACGAACGGCCAGGATCGAACTCGGCCGGCGTTATTCGCCTCCGGATCCGGTCGACCGGACCTTCAGCCCTCGGCTGATCCACGCGTCCCTGGACGTCGGCCTTGACGACGCCCTGACCGTCGAGCAGTTCGGCCACGCGATTGGCGCGATAGCCGGTCCTTCTGGACTTGAACTCGACCCAGGGACAGCCCGCAACGATAACGCAGTCCTCAGAAAGCTCGGCCTGTCGGTCGAGGAGCGGAGGAAAGCGGTGTCCTGGCTAAATCGGTTCCATGCGGCAGTCCAGCGGCAACTCGAGATCGATGGCCACTTCAGCGGTCAGCCGGACAAAGAACTTGATCAGGCTGGGCAGCAGCGGGTCATCGAAGCGGCGCTGGAAGGACTTGTCCCCGCGCAGGCGTGGGCCTTGCTTGACGATATCAACGACGATGACTTGAAAACGCTGGTCGGCAAGGAACTGACTGACCGACTGGAAAAGGCGTTCCCTTCGGGCCACGCATTGCGCGAACGCGCCGACGGTTTCCGCGCCCTGCGGCTCCCTAGCGGGCAGGTGATGACGCCAGTCGTCCCGAAGTGGCCGTTCAAGCTCACAATGATCAGCCCGAGTCTGGCTGGCATGGGTGTTCGCAGTGACCTGAAACCTGACGAACTCGAGAAGGTGGGAGCAGCGATCGCCAGAAGCATGACTGGCGGAATCGTGGTCGACTTGCCCTTGAGCCAGCGGGTGCAGGAAGCGCGGCTTGGGTGGTGGGACCGCGAGGTTGCGATACCGGCCGGCCTGGCGAACGATGTTGTGCAATACCTGGACGGGAACCTGGCTGTCTTCGGGGACCTGCGGTCGGTCGTTAGCGAGCTGCTCCAATTCAGGCAGACTCACCGGCATGCACTGAAGTTGCTGGAAGCCCTCGACGACACTGAGCTGGCCAGGATGTTCGAAGGTGACACCGACCAGGCCGCGGACTCAATGCGGCTGCTTAAGCGAACGGCTGCCAGCTACGCTGACGATCGCTCCGGGCTCCAGCTAGGCTCCGGATTCGCTGACTTCTTCCGCAAGCGGTTCGCCGACGGCAAGGTGAACACGGGTGTTCAGCCCGCCAAGCCATTCCACCCTCGCCTGATCAGTCCCACGCTAACCGACTTCGACGTTCGCCACGCGCTGAAGCCGGCGCAGCTCTGGGTGGCCGCTGTGGCGCTGGCCGGGCGCTCCGCCGAGGAGGTCGCCAGGTCGCTTGAGCTGCCTCCGCTGGAGAAAGCGCGGGCCCGCCGGTGGCTGGGCGCGGTCAGAGAGGCCATGGTCGACTGGATTCTGGGTCATCTGGCCGGCCTTTCCTGGCTACGAGCTGGACGCCCAGCAGACGCGGCAGCTAGTCAACTGGCTACTGAAAGCCCCGGTCTCTGACCGGGTCCCCAGGGCCGTGCTCGCCCTGCTGGAGAGGGTCGACGACACTGAGCTGGCATCGCTGTTCAAGGACGACGCTGAGGTCACCGGGCAGTTCGATCTCCAGTTGAGGGAGCGGCTTGAGCAAACGATCCCTCCGCGGGCGCCGGATCGACCCGAGCATGAATTGCGCCCCCGCCTGGAAAAACTCTTCCGCACCCGGTTCGATGACGCGGGCCAGGTGAGCACGGAGTTCCAGCCCCAAGAGTCGTTCCACCCCGGCCTTCTCGGCAAAGAGCTGGACCACGTCAGGATTAACGATCGCCTGACGCCTGAGGTACTCGACAAGGTCACGGCGGCGCTCTCCGGCTACAGTCAGGAAACGGGGGCGAGCCTCCTCGATAACTCGTCCATCCACGACAAGCTGGCCCGGCTGCCGGTCTTGCAGCAGGCACAGGCCAGGGCCTGGCTGACCGGCGTCCGGGTCGAGTTGTCCGACCGGCTCATCGCGCTAGGAAACGACGATCCCGCCTCGAACTACGAAATGCGAGTACTGGACGCGACCCTGAGCAGGCTCTATGCGGCGGCCGCCCGGCTCATTACTGACCGGGGCGATCTGAACGACCTCACCGTCACCCCGCCCTACGGCGTGCATGAGGAATTGCGCCGGGCGCTCACCCCCACCCACGAGGCCGTTCGGAACAAGTTTACCGATCAGCTTCCCGACGAGGACCATGGCTTCCGGGTCCGGCTGACTGAGGCGTTCCTCGAACAGTTCAGGGACGATGAAAGCACGCTGGTGAGCGGGCGAGGTCAGGCCGAGCGCGCCAAGCTAGGGAACCTGTACTCAAGGGATCATTACCAGCGGATAGCGGATCTGGTGCTGACGTGGATACGCGACGTCATTGGCGGCTTTGTTAATCTGCCGGGGGAACTGGTCGTGGCTGAGCCGGGGCAGGAGGGCCACATCTATGACAGTTTCTCTTACGAGGAAGGGATATTCAGTGCGGTAGACATCAGCACCTACCGCACCTATGCCCGCGACTATCTCCGTGAATTCCTGACCGGCGAACGACCAAGAAGCAAGCCGGCTTCTGTCGCGGCCAAACATCACGCGGACTTTTCCTTTACCTGGCCATACAACGACGAGACCCGCATCGCCGACTCCGTGGTGGAGAACCTGGTGCGCGATGCTGACCTGGTTCGGCGCATCTATCAAATCGAGCGCAACCGGGGGGGTTCTACGGATCTGGTGAGAAATAAGATCTTGCTTTCTTTCTACCGCGAGGAGGGCAAGGACGTAGCTAAACTCTGGGCGGAAACGGCCTATGACCTCATCCACGAAATGATGCACTTCCTTGAGAACCCTGACTACGCCCGATTCACGCAGTCTTTTCAAGGCGTGGACGACAGCCGCGAGCGACTCACCTTTCACGAGCGGCTCACGCTGACCGAGGGCTTTGCGACCCTGCTGGCCGAGATGGTATTCGCGCAGGCCGTAGGACGCTTTCAGGAGAGCGGTGACGACGGCCGGACAAACTATGAGAAGTGGAGCAGGATCATCCTGGACGATTATTACACAAGCACTGACGCTCAGAAGGTACTGGCTCTGCCCCGCGGACGTTACGCCGCCGAGACGGAAGCGATGCGCGTGGTCGCCAGGGTGGGAATCGAAGGTGTGCTGGCGGCGTACTTCCTCGGGCAGTGGACGAAGATCGTCGGCCCGCCCGCAGGCTCGTACGGCAGCCTGCTGTTCCCTGACCGGCGTTCCGGGCATTCTTCAGGCTCGCCATCGGTCGCCCCTCGTGGCAGCGACACCGACCTGGTTGACGCACTACAGGACGAGTCGATCGTCGAGCCTAGTGAGCCAATCTTGCGGCTCACCGAAGGGGAGGCCAGGGCCCAGATCGATGCCTGGCTGGCGAACAGCAGCCGCCGGCGGGTAGAGGTGGATGACACTAAGGATCGCACCTATAACGGGCTGCTTCTGGTAGCCGGCGACCACCTGGGCGGCCTGGAGATGAGTACGCCCGACGATCTGCGCGGTCGCCTGGAGGCGGTCCTGGAGGCCGACTTCGTCCGGGAAATTCAGGGGCAGGAGACGCGGTACGGGGGTTTGATCTTCCGGGCACCCCATCAGTCCCGAAACGAGGCGTGGCAGGAGTTCATCGATCACGTCGGCGTCCAAAGAGGACCAAGCTGGAGTCCTAACCGCGCTGCCACGCTGATGGCGCACCTGCTGGCGTCCGAGTTCCGGATGCGGCTTACGTTGGTGCGGCCAGGGGCCGATAGGCCTGAGGTAACCGAAATAACTCAGGACGGACCAGGTCCGTTCGTGCTGGTGCTCCGCGACGAGCACTACTGGGCTACTGAGCCACTGCCCGACCGGCCGGATGAGGCGGTCAAGACTCCGTTCGGAACGCTGGTCACCACGCGGCGGCGCGCCGACGCTGATCCGGCCTCGAGCCCTCACACCCAGCGACTGGAAGGCGCGCTCAGTGGCTTCGGCAAGCGAGTTGATACCTACCTGTCCGTCAACCAGCCGCGCGGCGTCTCGGATCAGGCCGCACGCGAGCAACTGGCCGCCGTGCTGGCGCAGGCCAGCATCCAGGTCGGCGGGCAGGCGCGCGAGCGGTCACTAGAGTGGGAAAAGCTCGTGGACGCTGGCCTGCGCCTGCTCCCCACCACTACGAGCCCGGTGGGCTACGCGGTCTCCCTCCCTGGCTTCGACGGCGTCGGACCTGAGTTCTCCCTCACCGCGCCGGCCCTCGGCAATATCCGTCCGGCTTCGGTGCCCGACCACGCCGACCGCTTCGTCATCGCGTACCCCGGCGCGCCGGACATCTCGCGGCTGGCCGGTGACAACTCCGGCCGGTTCATGCTCGCCTCAGGCACCAGGTTGCGCGTTACCGAGATCACCGGCCCGAGCGGCGGATACCAACTCGAGCGCGCGGAGCGGCGCGGGACGAGTGAGTTCGGCCAGCGCAGGCCTGCGCTGGCCGCATCGGGTGCCACCGGAGAGGGCGCGAGGACGGCCCAGATCGATGAGTGGCTGGCGGTCAAGCGCCTCCGGCTGGTCACTGTGGCTGACAACGAGGACCGCACCTATAACGGCCTGCTGCGGGTCGCTGGCTCCCACTTCGGCAAGATAACGACGGCCAACGAGCTGCGCGAACATCTGGGGAACGTCTTGAAGGCTGACGTGGCGCAGCCGGAGCCCCGGTACGGGGACTTGATCCCGCCCGATGAGCGGTTTGAGTACATCGGGCATATCGGTGTCGAACAGGAACCAAGCCCGAATCCTGAAACCGGCGCCACGTTGAAGGCGCGCATGCTGGCGGCCGAGTTCGGACTGCGGCTGACCTTGGTGCGGCCAGGGCCCGACGGGGTTCAGGAGACCTCCCCGGCAGAGTCTGGCGCAGGCCCGTACGTGCTAGTGCTCCGAGGCGGGCATTACCTGGCCACTGAGCCACTGCCCGAGCGGCCGGATGAGCCCATATCTGGGCCATCCTCGGCGGTGCCATCCTCGGCGGTGCCACTCTCGGCGGTGCCACTCTCAGCTGGGCCGTCGTTGTCCACACCGCAGGGCCCACCATTCGGTGATATCTCCTACGCTCCCACTGGGCCCGGCCGGGCGTGGGTGCATCACGTTTCAGCGGACCTAATCAATTTGCCCCAGCACGTCGGAGCAATCGTCAACGCCGCCAACTCGGACATCCGCATGGGCGGACAGGCCAGCGGAATCAGCGGGAAGATCCAGGCCCGCGGCGGCGAGGAACTGAAGCGGGAAATCATCGCGGTTCAGAATGATTACCGCACAGGGATCCCTACTGGCCAGGTCGTGGTAACCTCCGCTCCCAATATCGACGCGGACTACATCCTTCACGCGGTCCCGCCGAACTTCAGGGCGCTAGGAGGAAATACCCAGGCCAACCGTGAATTGCTCGCCCAGACCTACCGGAACACGCTGGCCCAGGCCGACCAAATGTCCGCCGACAGACGAGCCGGGCAGCCCAAACTGACGAGCGTGGCGTTTCCCGTCCTTGCTGGCGACCTCTTCAAATCGGACGACCTGACCCCGCAGGACATGACGCGGATGGCCCTCGAGGCGCTGCGGAACACCGGTACCAATGTGCGGAACATCTACCTGTTGTATTACCGGCATGGTCACAGAGCCGCGTTGCCTACTGACAGTCGGCCGGCCGTACCCTCTGGTCCGCTGGCCAGGACTCTGGACACGGCCGCGCTTGAGGCGGCCAGGCAGCAGCGGATCGACGTTGGCGCGACCGCTGCGGAGCAGCCGCCAGCCGACCCGCAGGAACAGGAGGAACTGCGGCGCAACCTGCGGACCTACGCGACCGCGTTCGAGGCTCTCGAAGGCAGATTCGCGGTCGTGACCCAAGTTTCCGCCGAGGTGAGGGACTCCAAGCAGGCGGACGAGGGATACCGGCTCGCATCGTCCTTCTGGGCATTCATCAGCGAAGTCCGGCCGCCGTCGCTCGTCCGGCTAGACCAGGCGGGCGCTATCTACGCCGAATACCGGAACGTCGTCACGAACCTGGAGTTCGGGGTTCTGATCGCTGACAGTCCCGCCGCTAGCACGATTGAGCAGTTCGTAAACGAGCGCCTGTCCGGGTGGGACGTGACAGCGGATGAGGCTCGCACGGCTCTTGAGGCGGTGCGGAACGAGTCGGCAGGCGAGTTCGGCAGCAGCCAGTTCCCTGAACTGCGGATAGGGCTGGTGGAGAGGGGCTTGCGGTTGCTTCCGCTGGCGACGGCGGACACGGCGCATATTGAGCGGCTTCCTGGTATCGATGCCGGTCAGCTTCCCCTGGCGTTCACGGTCGCCGATGCGGTGCCCGGGCGGGCCGGGTCAGGAGACGGGACGACGACTGACCCGCTGTTCGTGGTGCGGCGGCCCGAGGCCAGGGACCTGTCCGGCCTGCCTGGCCAGGACACGGGAACCCTGATGTTCCCGCCGGGTACCCGGTTCGAGGTGTTCTCAGACTCGGTCGAGGGCGGACGCCGGGTCGTGGTGCTTGACCATCCCCGCGCCGTCGGCAGCGTGACCACGCACGAATCGGAAGACGACGACCCGCAGGACGACGACGACCCGCAGGACGACGACCCGCCCCCTGACAACGCGCGCAGGTCGGTCAGTTACAACTACGACCTGCGGCTGTCTGATGTGATCAGCGAACCAGAACGGTGGCAGCCGAATCCGGAGAGCGGTGAAATCGAACTCCCGCCCGAGTCGCTGGCCGATTGCGTGAGCGTGGTGCGGACATGGTTGCAGTCGCGGTATCGGGGCCGGATTGGGCGGGCGGGCAGTGCGGACGACTCGGTCATGGGCGTGGGCGGTGTCGCCGGCGTGCGGGCTGGCCTGGTGCCTGGGCCGGGGTGGGCGCGAATGGCGTCCCCGGAGCGGCTTGAGCGGGCAGTCGCGGTCGCGGGCGGCAGCGCCAGCGCGGTGGTGCTGCTGAGTTTCGCGGGTGAGCGGCAGGGACACGCGCTGATGCTGCGAACGACCGCTGCGGGGCTGGAGTGGGCTGACCCGCGTGGCGGTGCGCCGACCGAAGATCGGCCCGGGATGGTAGGCCAGGCCGTGGCCGCTTGGGCGGTGCTGATCGGGCCCGAGGGCCAGGTGGTGGCCGAGCCGGGTGACTGGGCGGCGCCGGAGTCGGCCGGCGTGGTGGGGGTTCTGGCCGATGCGCCGGTGCGGCACGACTTCGGGGCGATGGGGGTGGAAGTCGAACGGCTGGGCGGGGTACGGCAGCCATGGGGGCGCCTGGCTGCCGAGGTGACTGTTCCGGTGTTCGCTGATGGCTCGCTGGGGTTGCCTTGGCCGGTGCCAGACGGGGTGCGATCAGGGGAGGATGAGCGCGGCTCGGCCTTTCCTGCGCCGGAGTGGGCGGTCGCGGCGGCGGTCGCCGACCTGGCGGGTGGGAGGCAGTTCGTGATCCGGTCGGTCCCGGTGGGCGGCGCGGTGACCGACGGGGAGGCGCTGGACGGGAACCTCGCGCAGGTGCGCGCGCTCGTGGCCGCGCTTACGGGCGGTGACCCGAGGCTGGCTGTCAGTATCGCTGTTGGCCCTGACGCCACGCAGGAGGTGCTCGCCCGTGCCGAGCGTGCCAGCGCTGAAGTGTTCGAGCGTAGCCAGGAGGGGATCGGTGAGCAGGGCAGGGCGGCGGGCCTGGCGGAATACCGGAAAGTAAGAGCTAGCGGCCGGGACGAGGCACAGGCCAGGGAGGCCGCCGGGCGCGTGCGGGAGCAGCGCGGCCGGGAGCTGGCCGCCGCGGCGAGGTCCGCGGCGCGGCCGGCGGCGCAGGCGGCGTATGAGCGGGTGCTTGGCCACGATCTGGCGGGCCGGCTGCGGGCGCCGGTGGCGGAAGCCGCTGCTAGGCAGGCGCTGGCCGCGCGGCGGTTCGCCGGCGAGGAGGTGCTGCGCGGGCGGCTCACTGCGGAGCTGGCCGCGGTGGCACGGCATGAGTCTGTTGCCGCCGGGCTGTCGGAGCCGGTGAGGGCGGAGGCCAGGCAGCGAGAGCAGGACGCGGAGCGGGCGGCGCAGGCCGCTGAGGAGACGGTGCTTGCCGCCGCGCGCGACCGGGCCCAGCCTGCCGCGGACGCCGCCCGCGCCGCGGCCGTGCAACGAGCCAGGCGGATCAGGCCCTCGGCCGACTCAGCGTGGATCACCGCCCATGGCGATACTGCGGCCGCTGCCGTGATCAGCCGCGCCGAGGGCGCCGCGCGCGGCCGGGCTGCGCAGGCCAAGCGTGACGAGCTGGCCCGGCGCCGCGGGCCGATCGAGGAGCATCCCACTGATCCCCGTGCTGTGCTCACCGCGAGCGAGTATCGGCAGTGGCGCCATGCTGCTGGGCAAGCCGACCGGGCCAGGCAGGAGGCGAGCCGGCTCAAGGAACAGCTGAGCGTAGCCGAGCAGGCCCGCGACCGGGTGCGGGGGGCCGGTGAGGCGGTGGCCGGGGTATACGCGGCGGTCACGGGCCTGCCGGCGGGATGGGTGGCGGATGTCCAGTTCGCGGGCGGGCTGTGGATCCGACCGGTGGCGGTGAGCGCGGACAGCAGGGCCTGGGTGACCGGTGCCTGTCCGGCACCGCAGTCCGGTGGGCTGGTGGTCATCGGCGCGCCGGGTCACCGGGCGCCGCCGGAGGTGTGGCAGGTGGTGCGGGCGGCGCTGGAGGCTGTATCGCCTGCGGAGCGAGAAGCGCTGCGGGCCCAAGTGATCGGCATGACGGCCGCGCCTGCGCTCGCCGGGCTGATCGCCGAGCAGACGGTCGCGGTGCCCGGGCCGGTGGCCGCGGCGACGGTCGTGTCGCAGCCGTTCCTGCCCAGGCTGATCAGCCCAAGGCTGGCTGAGCTAGGCCGCGGCGACCTGACGGAGGAGCAGATCTCGCTGGCGGACGGGGTACTGGCAGGGCTGCGGACCGAGGGGAATCTGGCGCCGGTCCTGGCGGTAATGCCCGCGCCGGCGCGCGGGGAGGCGGAGAGCTGGGTGCTGCAGGTCACCTCGGTCGCCCCGTTTGTCGAGCTGGCCAGGCGATACCTGGACGGTGACCCGGCGGTCGAGCTGACGGGGACCGAGCTGCGGTCAATGGTCGCCGAGCTGGCGCAGAGCGTGGCCAGGCAGACGGTGCTTGACCTGCTGGTCGCCGCCGACGACCGCCAGCTCGGCGAGGTCTTCGCCGCCGGGCCGGGGATGCTGGCCTTGCTTGACGCCGCCTTTCCGCCCGGCGATCACCAGCGCGAGCAGCTGGAACGGTTCGCGGACCAGCGATTCGCTGGCGGCCGGGCCGCCATGCGGGCGGGTACCGTGCGGCTGCTCGTACGTTACCGGCCGGGACGGTTCCGCCCCGAGTTGTTCAGCACCGAGCTGACGGACCTTCCGGTCAAGGATCTGACCGAGGAGCAGACCGTACAGGCACAGGCGGCGCTGGCCGCCAGCACCAGCGCGGAGCTGGCGAAGGCGCTTGAGCCGCTGCCGCCGGTGCAGCGGGCACGCGGCTGGTCGTGGCTGCGGCGGATGCGCGCGGTGGCCGCGCGGCCGCTGGCCGACCAAGCGCTTGGTCACCTGTCGGGTGACCCAGCCGCACGGCTGAACCCTCTCCAGCTGCGGGGGCTGATCGTAGCGCTGGTGCTGGGCGGGGCCAGCCGGCCAGATCGGGCGCTGGCGCTGGTGGTGCTGAGTGCCGCCGACGACGCCGAGCTGGCACAGCTGTTTGCCCGCGGCGAGCTAGCGGCGGCGCTCACGGCGGGCCTGGCTCACGATCGGGTGCTTGGCGCGGAGCTGGCGCTGTTCTATGAGCGGCGGTTCGTCGGCGGCCAGCAGGCGGTGCAGCACGGTACCGTGCAGCCGCTGGAGGTCTACCCGCCGGCAGAGTTCACCCCGGCGCGGATCTACCCGGAGCTAGCTGACCTTCCGGCGACCGGAGAGCTCACGAGCGAGCAGGCCGAGCGGGCCGACGAGGCGATGATTAGCCTCGCGGACGCTGAGCTGGCGCTGAGGCTAGCGCCGATGCCCCCTGGGCAGCAGGCGCAGGCGGCCTGGTGGCTGGAGCAAGTGCGAGCGCGGGCCGGCTGGGAGGACCAGGCGCTGGCCTACCTGACCGGCGATCCCGCTGCCGACCTCGTCGCGGCCGAGCAGTGTTACCTGATCGCGGGGCTGGTGTCCGGCCTGGCCAGCCCGGACGCGTGGTGGCTGGCGCTGCAGCTGCTGCAGGCCGCCGATGACGACGAACTGGCCATCATCTTCGAAGAAGCCCAGCGCATGTTGCGGGTACTTGAAGGCATCCCCGCCAGGCTGGCGGAGGAATTCGAGACGTTCCTTGGCCAGCGGTTCGAGGGGGGCCGCGCGGCTCTGGCCGCCGGCCAGGTCACGGCACGGGGCGAGCCCGCCAGGAAGTTCACGCCCGGGTTGCTTGACCCATCGCTGGCCGCCCTGACGCCGACCGCGGAACTCGGCGGGAGGGAGCTCGACCGGATCGAGGCGGCTATAGCCGAGCATCCCGACCTGCCGCAGTTGTCCCGTGAGCTGGCTGCGCTATCCCGTGTGCAGCGGGACCGCGCCGCCCGGTGGCTGACCAGGGTCTGGGTCGCCCTGCACACGCGGGATGCGGCCCCGAGGCGGGATCCGCGGGGACTGGACTCCTTGCTGGACGGGCTGTACCGGGCCATCGCTCAGGAGATCCCCGACGCCGCCCGGCTGCGGCAGCTCACGGTGCGCCCGCCTGACGAGTGGGCGGAGCGACTGCGCCGTGCGCTTGATCCTCCGGGGAGAGACGCCGGCGAGCATCCGCCACCGCTCGCCGAGCCGCGCTCTGGGCACAACGAGGAGCTGACGGCCCGACTTCTCCAAGCGTACCGGCACGATGTCGAACAGTTTTTCCTACTTCACGCGGACGGGCGGGTGCCAGCGGACCGGGATCCGGCCAACTTGTACTCGATGGAGCACATCGGGACCATCGCGCAACTGGCCAAGAAGCTCACCGACGAGGTGTTCGGCCATCTGGTCACCGGCCCGGCGCTGATCGCCGACCGGCCCGGCCTCCGCGGCAACATCCATGACCTGTACGCGGACGCGGACCGGCAGATCGCGTCGATGACCGAGGCCGAGAGGCGCGTCCTGGCCAGGGAGCAGCTGCTCCAGTACCAGACCATTGGCGGCACGATCACCAATCTGCTGCGGGAACAGCACGTAGTTCCCCGGTTCGGGCGGGACGGCACTCCGCTCAACGAGGACGCGTCGATGATCGGCGCGGTGATCGACGACCTGCTCTCCGAGGAGGGCATCCTCGGTCAGGTGCTGGACATTTACCGGAACTGGCCCGGCCGCGCGCTGCCGCTCAACCAGGACGTCTGGGTGCAGGTCTTCCGCGCGCAGGACTCCGTGGAGAACCAGCGTCAGCTCTGGTCCATCTTCCAAGTTCTGCTCCATGAGAACCTGCACTTGCTGACGCACGCAGTCTTCCTTGGCTATGTTGACCAGTTCGGCTTTGGCACCCATGCCTACAACACGCTGCTGGAAGGCTTGGTCAGCCTTCTGACCGAGATTGTGTGGTCGGGTGTCCAGACTAGTGACCCGCAGGTGCGCGCCGCGGTCGAGGGCCCTATGCCGTCCGCCCGCCGTTGCCGTCAGGCCTGATGCCGCATCCGGCCAAAGGCCGGTATCGGTCGATGACCGAAGTGATGCGGCTGATCGATCTTCTGGGCGACGTGCGCAACCCTCTCGCGGCGTTCTTCCTCGGGGACGTGGGCAAGATCGCCGTGCTTATGAGGGACTCGGCGCGGGCGCCACTGTCGGCACGGGAGGTCGCCGCACTAGTGGCCAGGCTCAATGCCCTGCCCGCGGCCGGCCGGTTCAGGAACAGCTTGTTCGGCGGGGCGCTGCCGGACGAGATCGAGCGGCTGCTGTCGGAGCCTCCCGCCTGGAACGGCCACTCGGCCTTCTCACCTCGTGCGCCCGGCGCCAGCCAGCCGGGCCGGTCCGGGGACCTGCGGGAGCCAGCGAACAGCCTCCCGTTCGAAGGCCAGGAAACCCCGTCGGGCTACTACTTCCCCGCCGGGCCGTCCGTGACCGCCGGCACCCAGGCCAGCGAACTCGACGCCGCCAGGTCCCTCCTGCGCCTCGACGGCGCCACCGTGATCCACGTCCACGTCAGCAACGGCAAGTTCGCCGTCGACGGCCGCGAGCTCGACCCCGGCCAGTTCCACGACCAGATCCTCGGCCCCCTGGCCCTGCCCCCCGGCCAGCCCCTCATCCTGATGGGCTGCCAGACCGCCGCCGTCGCAGCGGAAATGGCCAGCCTCACCCGGGGACTCGTCGTCGGCGCTACCAACGATGCCTTCACCACCACCACCCAGCAAATCCTGACCGCCAGCACCAGCTACGACCCCGATGGCCGGCCCCTCCCCGACCCCGACAACCCCGGCCAATGGCAACCCGCCTGGCCCGACGGGCGACCCGCCGCGGCCCTCGGCTTCGACCTCATCACCGGCCTCCGCAACAACCGCCGCACCACTCACCTCAACATCACCCCCACCCACGGCCCCCTCCCCGCTCCGCCCCCGACCACCATCAGATGGGCCCACTCCGACCCGCGAGGAATCCGTCTTGACGGGGCGTTCATCTCGGTTGCCGACACCGTCCGCACCGAACTCGACCCCTGGCTGCGAGAACGCCTGCGTGTTCCCGGGGTGTTCGACCTAGCGCTGACGGATATCGACGGTGCTCTGGGCACCGTCCGCGACGGCAGCCCGGATGAACCCTTGGGCACCGGCGAGCTGGCGCGACGGCTGCCTGAGTGGGGTGCGACTGACGGTAACGCCATCCGCCTGGTGACGCCCGGCGGGATCCGGTTCGCGGACATGATGGCCGAGCTGGCCGACCTCAGGCAGCGTCCGGTGCTGCTTACTCCACTGGGTGCCAGTCTGAGCCATACCGCGATGAGCTGGGACGATCAGGAAGGAGCGGACATCATCCCTGTCGGCCTGTCCGGGGAGATTGCTCCCTGGCAGGTCACCTGGCCGCAGGATAGCTGGGAATACCAGCACGGCAACCGGATCGTAGCCGCCGGGATGCCTTTCGGCGACGCATTCGTCGTTGGGTTGCACGCCGGTCCCGGCGGGCTGATGTTGTTTTACAACGGCGAGGGCGGTGGGTTCGCCATCGGGTCGGCTGAGCCTGACTACTTGCGGGATCTGGGGTGGGATGATCGCCAGACCATCGTCCTGGTGACCCGGCGCTGGCCAGAAGATGGTGTCAGCGCCCGGCTGCGGGACTTGAGTGACTGGCTGCAGGTTTCCGTCCACTACAGCCTGCCGCAGGGATTCGCGAGCATCGACGCGTCGGCAATCCTGGACCGGTTGCATCTCCTCCAGCCCGAGCTCGGGCTGTTCGACCTGCTGCTTGAGCGTGACGAGCGTGACGAGCTCGTGGTCCCGTTGGACCTGCCGGAACTGTCCCGCGAGCTAAGCGAAGTCCGGGTTGTAGGGCCTGACGGGGAGCCGATGCACGACACGGCCGCTGACCTCGCGCTGGAACTGGAAAGGCCGGTCTGGGTGAGGCCGGACGGCGCCACGGTCAGGGTGGACGAGTCCGGCCGGCTCGTCGCAACCGACCGGGAGACGGGCGCGCCGGCCGCCTGGGAGCAGGTCTTGCCCGGTCCCGTCGTGCATGCCTCTCCGCCGTGGTACGACACGAGTTCGGGCATTTTCCGGCCACGGCCGGGAGACGCCATCATCGAGTACTTGCGCGAGCCCTCTGGCGACGTGGCCGGGATCGTGCTGGCCCACCAGACGGACTACAACTACTACCGTACGGAGCCGCAGGGCTTGCCGCCGGTCGGCCTGTACCTCGTGAACGTCGACATCGACAGAGATCTGCCGAGATTCCAGCGGCATCGTTTCGACGGAAGCATGACCAGCCGTCCCTTCCGCGAGCTTCCGCGGCTGCTGGAAGCGCATGGCTGGACGCGCGACCAGCACATAGTGATTTACACTAATTTCTCCGATTTCAACAATGAGGCAGACGAGGCGCAGAATCAGCGCTGGGACGCGATCACCGAAGCGTTCGCCGGGGTTGCCCGCGACGAGGGGGTAACCGTCTTCTTCCCCGAACGAGGGTCGATCGCGCAGGTCTACGGTGACAACGATATTGCGGTGACCTCCGGCGTCGATCCGCGCTGGGACCGGCGGGATCCGCCAGCGCGGCCAGCGCGGTTCGGGCAGGATCCGGTCGGCCGGCTGCGTGAGCTGTCCGAGGGCGACTTTTTTTCCCTGACGCTGTCCGGGAGCCGGACGGTCGACGGCGTCCGGTTGCGGAGGGGAGCCGCGTCACCGACCGAGGACATGATGCGTGTTCGTTCGCAGGCGTACCACGCCGGCGTACGGGACGCTCGCGACCTGCGGGTCTTCGTCGCCGATGTCCCCCTGACCGATACCGGGAACCTCGGACTGGTATTCGCTGATGCCCGAGGAGCCGAACCGGGCTGGCGGGTGGCGGCCGCCACGGCCGCCCAGGTCCTCGACCTGATCATGGGTAGTGGCTACCGGCAAGAGTCGCAGGCACTCCAGATCCTGACCGCGCCGGAGACGCAGGCGCAGTACGACATCTTCCAGCGGGACGCCCAGCAGGTCGCTGACCAGCTCGGCCGGGGCGTCTACATCGTCGGCTCGGCCGGGGCAACGGTGCTCTACCACGAGGCCAGGCACGCGTTCGCGGCGCGGGGCGGCGGGGGGCACGGGGACGCGATCGAGTGGCGGCTGGTGTGGCCGGGCGCGAACGGCGACCATGCGGCCTTGCCCTTGTACTTCGAAACGGACGGTGACGGGGTTCTGGTCAGGTCGGCCAGCGGCCGCGGGCTTCGCACCTTCGGGAACCTGATCACGTTCGAGCCCGCGAACCGGGTCGGCGGCGAGCGAGATCGCTATAACAGATACGCGTCCAACAGCGGCGGGCTGGCCGCCGTGGTGGTGCCGACGCGCGGCGGGCGCCCGGTAGATTCCGCCGGGGTTCCGCTGCCCGCGCAGGCGGTGGCCGACGCGGTGATGGAACTGGCGCGGCTGCGGCGGGGGGCACTGACAGCTTCCGGGTGGGAGCAGGAGCAACTGGATGACAGCCGCGGGCCGGTGCGGCTGCTGGCACGGCCGCTGGATAACGTTCAGCTCGGGAGCGGCCTCCACCAGTGGGCCGAGAGCTTGGCCCAGAGGATTGGGGCGACCGTCTTCCTGGCGGAGGGCGAACGCTTCAACGCTCATTTCGGGGACTACACGGCCGGTGCCTGGCGGAGCTTCGAGCCGGGTGCGCCGGACACCTTCCCGGCCGCGCCACTGCAGGTCGTCGATGAGGTCACCGGGCTGGTGGTGCCGGAGGACCTGGGTGCCAACCCGCTGCGGGGAGCGGACGGTGCCGGGATCGGGTCGCTGGCCGCGTCGCCGAGCGACCTGGTCGTCGAGCAGTCTGGCCGCAGGCTAGTGCTGCCAGGACCCGGCGAGACCGCCTGGTCAGCTGACCAGGTCCAAGATGACGAGTTCGTCGTAGTCGCGCACGGCGGGGCCGGCAACACGGTTATGGGGATGGTGCGGGGTCCTGGCGGGCGGAAAGCGGGGATGGTGCCGGTGCCGCCGGAATGGCTGGCCGAGCTCATCAGGGCAGCCGACGGGTACACACCTGGCACCAGAGTGATCCTGCTGGTCCCTGGCCTTGGGCTGCCGTGGCCCGAGGCACCGGCTCCTGAGCATTACGTGCAGCAAATCGCCGACCTCCTGCAGGCACCCGTCGAGGCGATCGTCTCCGTTACTGCCGATCGAAGCCTGTCCGTCGGCCGGGCGGTCTTCCGCCCGTGGCCGCCGACGCTGAGATTCGAGACGGACAACACCGGCGGGGTCAGGCTGCTGTCGCTGCCTCCGAGCGCGCAAAGGTACGCGGACGCGATGGTGACGCCAGCAGGGACGCAGGAGGTGCAAGTGTTCCTGCTGGCCTTCTCCGATGGCTCGCTCGGCCTGCACTACCCACCCCAGCGACGCGGGCAGCAGCAGGTGTACTCGATTTCGCCGCGGATGATCGCGGCCGCGCTGGCCCCGGTGCTGGCGGGGCGCCCGTTCGCGATCAGGCCGGTGACGGCGCCGGATATGGAGGTCAGCCAGCACCGGCTGGCGGCCACCGTCGCGGCGATTCAGGCGCATCTGGACCGGCTCGCGCCGCCTCCGTATCACGACTTTGAAGTAGACGACGCCGAGTGGCAGCGTGCCAACCGCTGGTGGTCCGCGGAGCTGTCCGGGGCCAGAACCGGCAGGGACGGGCTATACCGCCCGACCCCGGCCCAGCGCCGTTATCTCGATGAGCACCAGCTTCAGGTCCGGTGGGTGGAAGCCAACGGGGATTGTTCCTTTATAGCGGTGACTTTCATGGTCCCGCAGGCCGACGTCCGCCGCCGCATGCTCCAGGCCGCGCAGCGAGTGGGCATTCAGGTGCCGCTGGGGGAACCCGACGGCGTCGCGTGGCTGCTCCGCCAGGCGGTGGACCGAGCGCGCACTGAGCTGTCGCCTGAGGTAATCAGCGAGCTCGTCGAGGTGGCCGCACCGGTGACCGGGCAGCATCTGCGGCTGTTCCTCGCCTACCTGATGGAGCACGACCCCGTCGGCTTCCGGCCCGACTTCTTCGCCTCGGACGATGCGGCCGACATTTACGAGGGTTACGAGGACACGTGGACTAATACAGGCCTGGTAGAGGCGACGCGCCGGCTCGAAGCTTCCGAGAGCCATACGGCGCCTACTTCGGAGGTGGCCGCTCACTATCTCGATCTTCCGCTTCAGGTGCTGGCGGGCAACGGCATCCCGCATTCCTGCGGCCGAGCGGCACCCCGATGGCCGGCGGCGCCCGAAATGTTGCCTGGAACCAACCCGCTCCTGACCGTGCCATCGCCTGGGACGCGGAGCTCGCAGAGACCTTGGATAGTGATCAGGTCGTGGCCGTGTGGTCGGCGTCGGGATCAGCGGGCGGGGCTGGGGTGCTCCTGGCTGACGCCCCCCGGCGGCTGTCGGATGTCGTGGCTGAAGAGGACTGGTGGCAGCTCTGGATTGCTCAGCCGAACCACGTTGAAGCTCTGGAGAAGTTCCCTTACGATCCCGGTCGCCTCTACGACAGCGAGCATGACCAAGGGTTCCGCCGCGGCATGCTGCTCGCGTTCAGGGAGGTTCTCGACCCTGCCGACCGGCGGTATGGCCGCCTGGACGCGGACGGGTACAAGCGGATGCACGAGCTGGTCGTTTCAGGTTCAGGCATGCTGTCCCGATGGAACGGACAGGACGGCGAAGCCATGGAATTCGGTGTCGGCGTCGAGGTCACCTCTGAGATGTTTGCCGATACCATTCTCGGCCACGCCCTGGTGGTGATCGACGGCAGCCGCAGATCCGCCGTCACGGTATTGAAGTCTCGCGACGGTCGCCTGTACCTGAGGACGGATTACCCCGATGGGGTTGCTGCTCGGGATCTGGCTGATGAGGCATTCAGCAGCTACTACGAAGAAGTAAGCGCGGCCGCTGACGGAGACGGGCGGCTTCTGGCCATCGCCAGACTGATTCGCCGGCTGCACGTCATGCATCTGTTCGATGAGGCTAACGGCCGGGTGAATGTGTACCTGCTGCTGCCCCGGCTGCTGCTTGAGCATGGCTTCCAGCCATTCATTCACCCCGACATGGGCGCGATGTTCAATGGCGGCTGGACCCTGGACAATATCGTCGCCGCGCTGCGCCAGGGGCAGAACGAGACGATCCCGCGTCTCGGGGCTCGCCTTTCGCTGTCGGCTGCGGTGCGGAACACGGCGGGGCCGCTGCGCGGCGGGCCGCCGTTCCCGGACGCCACCGCCGTGACCGTCGACAGGTTCGTTCCCGACCCCGATGATCCGGCTCCGCCGAGCGCTGTCTCCCCGGCAGCCGAGTTGTCCGACGGCCGCCAGCCGCGGGTCATTGCCACCCGGTCGGGTTACCTCATCCCGCGAAGCCGAGCCGAGGACGCGGCCGATGATGGCGCCGACCTGGTTGCGGCGCATTGGTTCCCGGCCGTGGGCGGGGCGATGGTGCTGCACGTGCACATGGAGCAGGCAGGGCGGTTCATGGTGGATGGTCGCGCTCTGACCGCAGGCGAGTTCCACGAGCAGGTGGTCAGGCACCTGGATCAGCCGCCCGGTCAGATCTTGATCGTCGTCGCGTGCTGGGGCGCCCTGGTGCCGCCGGATGGTCCGGCCCCTGTCGCGCTCCTGGCCGGCCTGGGAGACCGGCCGGTGCTAGGCGCGGACGCGGAGGCGTTCACTATGGATGGCGGGCGCGTCGTGACCGCCCGGTCGGGGCTTGACGCTGATAGCCGGCCGGTCCTGGACGCGACCGCGCGGGGGCACTGGGTGCTGCTCACTGCTGGCGAGCGGGCAGAGTTCGGCCACGACCTGCTCGACGTCCTGGTTCGCCAGGCCAGGCGCCTGGCCGCATCGCTGCCGGCCGGAGTGGCAGCCCCGGTGGTGCAGGGGCGCCCGGGCGGCCCAAGACGACCGGCGCTCCTGCGCGACCACCCGGACTACCAGCCGCCGCAGCGGGCGGTGCTGTGGAGCGACCCCGGCACAGACGTGAACAGCCCCGCGACGCCAGTCGAGCATGTCGGCCAAGACGAGGTGGACGCCGCGGTCCGCGGCCACATCACATCCGTGGCGCAGATGCGGCGCGGGGCATCGCGTGGAACTTTTCCGCAGCCGCCCGGCGGCCCGCGCCGGCGGTCCCGACCGTGGTGTCACCGGTTGGGACCTGGTCTGGTGCCGCCCGGATGAGCGCGGCGGAGTTGCTGCGGCAGATCGACGGGCCGGCGAGGTCGGCTGGGAACGATGTGCGGGAGTTGCGGAGACGGGCGATAACGGTATTCGGTGACCTCCACGGTCTGAGTAATGATCAGCTCACGACGGTGGTGAGGCTGGCGGACCGGCTGGCTCCGGGAGGCCGGGCGACGGTGCCGTGGTTCGACGAGATTGGCCGCGCGGTCGGGCTGCACCCTGAGGGCGCGGAAAGCAGTTCGGTTACCAGGCGGCAGGTGTTCGGGCTGCTTGAGCTGGCGGCCGGGGTGTTCGGCGATGACGTGCCCGGCCTTGGCGAACCTCCAGCTGCTGGCCGACGCGTTCGCGCCGTCGGCGGCCGGGCCGCGGGAGGCGGCCGGGCACCTGGAGACGGAGGTCCGGCGCCTGCGCGGCTGGGTTCCCGACGCCGAGGTCGCCAGAGACGACCTGCGCTGGCTGGTCAGCGTCGCGGCCGAGGCCCGGGCCGGGTTGGCCGCGAGCGAGCGGCTGACCCATGACCACCTCGCCGATGTCGTCCGGGCTCGCGTCGCCCGGGCGTTCGAGCGCCTGCCCGAGAGCGCCGTCGCCGTGAACCGGGACGGTAGCTATCTCACCGAGCCCGGCGGATCCGGCGTGCCGGGCAACATGGGCAGCCCGCTGTTGCTCGACGCGGCCGGCGGGTCACTGGGCGAGGTCGTCCTGGGGGGCGTCCGGGCAGGCATCGACGAGGTGTCGGTTGCGGAGATCAGCGGGCCGGCCGGGGTGCCGGGGGTCACGGACCTGGGGATGTGGTACGAGGCCGCGCGCACCGCCGTGCCGCGGTTCGCCGGCGGCCCGGGCAGGACTGGCGACAGCGCGACGATCATGCGGCTGGCCGGGGCCGCGGCCGAGCGTGCGGGGTGGATCCTGCGGCCGCCCGTCGTCGGGACGCCGACGCGCTCGGGTTTCTACATCCCGGACAGCCGGCTCCCGGCAGACGACCGCGAGGCAGTGATCGCCGAGGCGGAGCTTCTGCCGCCGCTCGCTGGCGCGGTCGCGCTTTACGTTCTCTTCCAGGACGGCTTGTTCGTGGTGGACGGCCGGTGGCTGACGCCGCGGGAGTTTCAGCGGGACGTCATCGACCGGCTGGGCATCGAACGGAACCTGGCCCTGATCCTCTTCGCCGCCGGGACCGCGGACCCCGCCCAGGTCCCGAACGCGGCGGCAGTCCTGGCGGCACTGAGCGACCGGTTCGGTGATTGCACCGAAGGCCGACCTGTACTTGACTTCAACAGCGGAGAACTCGTCACCGCCCGGGCCTTGGCGCCGGCGAGCCAGGTGCTGAGTGGGTCCTGTACCGGCCGGACGGCACCCAGGTGACCGGGTTCGGCCCGGGTCTGCTGATCGCGCTGCCCCGGCTGGACCCAGTTCTTGGGCCGGTGGTTCAGCCCGGAGATGATCAGCGAGCTGCTGGAGGGTGCCGAGGCTGACGGTGTGCTGGCACCTGGCAGGTGATGATGGCCGGCGCGTCGCTTGCCGGACTTTCGGCCGATGAGGTCGCAGAGTCGCTTGGCCTCCTTCCGGCCGGGCGGGAACGGGCCGCGTGGTGGATGCACCGGGTCCGGGAGGCCATGGTCGACTGGCTGCTGGGTTACCTGGCCGGCGCTCCGGGCTCTAGCCTGACCGGCCCGGAGCTGTGGTCCCTGGTCAGGCTGCTGCTGGCCGGCCCGGCCGACGCGCGGTCGGCCCGGGCGCCGGCGGCGGTGCTGGCGCTGCTGGGGCGGGTCGATGACAGGCAGCTGGCGGGCCTGTATGACGAGGGCCTGCGGGAGCTGCTGGAGCAGGCGATTCCTGACGGGAGCGAGCTGCGCGACCAGTTGGCCCCCCTGCACAGGAGGCGGCTGTCCTTCCCGGAAGGCAGTCTGGCGGTCACCGTTGATCCGGTGAGGGTGTTCAGCCCGGCAATGATCAGCGGGCTCCTGGCGTTTGCCGGGGCTGGCGATGAGCTGGCCTTTGGGCAGGTGATGGTGGCCGGCGCGGTGCTCGCCGGGCGACCGGATGCTGCGATCGCCCGCTCGCTGGGGTTGCCTGCTGCGGAGGAGGAACGGGCCGAGCTGTGGGTGCGCGGTGTCCGGGAGGAAATGGTCGACCTGGTGCTGCGTTACCTGGCCGGCGCTCCGGGCTCTGGCCTGGCCGACCTGGAGCTGCGGTCACTGGTCAGGTGGTTGCTGGCCGGCCCGGTCAGCGCGCGGGCGGCTAGGACTGTGCTGGCGCTGCTGGGAAGTGCCGATGACAGGCAGCTGGCCCGGCTGTACGACGGAGGGCTGGGGGAGTTGCTTGAGCAGGCGGTTCTTGCTGGAGATGAGCTGCTGCGCCGCCGGCTGGAGGCATTCCGTGACGATCGGCTGGACGACGCGGGCCAGGTCCGGGCGGACGTCTATCCGCCGTGGCCGTTCAGTCCCGTCATGCTAGGCCCGGAGCTGGCCGGTGTCGGTGCCGACGCTGCTCTGACGCCCGAGGTGCTCGGTCGTGTCCGCGCGGCGCTGGCCTTCGCTGCCCCTAGCTTGCATCAAGGCCTGGTCGCGCTGCCCCCGAGGCAGCAGGCGCGGGCGGCGGCGTGGATGGCGCGTGCCTGGGAGGCGTTGATCGACCAGTTGGCCAGGGAGGGAATCGCGGACCCTGCGGCAGAGCATGGGGTGGTGGCGCTGGATGCGATGCTGAGGCTGCTTTACGCCCAGGCGGCCATGTGGATCGGCGATGCAGATGAGCTTCGTGCTCTCACGGTGACCCAGCCCGCCTGGCAGGCATGGCTGTCCCGGCAGACGCACGCCCTTCCTCCCCTTGTCGGGGTTCCACCGGCCGGTGCACGGATGAAGCTCGCCATTCACCCGGCTGACGATGAGGCCAGCGCCCTTGGCGGAGCTGTCGTGGCGACGCAGCGCATGGTCGCCAGCGGCAGAGATCTGCAGGTAGCTCGGTGGCTGCTGTCGAAGACTCCGGATGCTGAGGTAGCGAAGGCACACGATGAGCTGGGGTTGCTGCGGGCTGGTCTGAGTCGGCAAATAAGAACATCCGGTGCGTCGGGCTCGCAGGCGGAGCTCGCACGAATGTGGGAATCAAACATCGAGCGCGCAGAGGAAGACCTGCAGCTCTTTAACGAGATGCGGTCGCGTTCCCCGCATGTCTGGGCACGCTTGCGCGAGCCTCAGGTCGCCGCGCTGGTTGTGGTAAATCGTCGCGGCCGGCAAGCCGCGGACCGCGACTTTCAAGCTGCGGTCACCCGTCTGAACTACGAAGGCTGGGCGCCCAATTATGCGGGCCTCGATCTGGGGCAACTTGTGCGAACAGGACATGAGCACTTGCGCTTGACGGGGCGACTGGTAACGACGATGCGCCAGAGGCGGCTCGACGCGTTGCTGTCCGACCCTGAGGAAAGAATCCGTAATATTTGGGAGAGCCGTACTAGGCTACACGCCGAAGCCGCGCAAGAATTTGCGCTCTTCCATACTCGCCGCACCGCGTCCGAGCAGAACATAGGGTATGCCGCAAGCTTCGGGGAAGACTTGCAGGCTTTTCCTCCAGATGAAGATGCGCGAGATCTGCCAAAATATGCTGCACTGTCGTCACCGCTACTGCCCGCTGGATTGGCCTCATACGGCGAGATAGCCTTCACTTGGAACGCGGATGTCCGTGCTCGGAGCACATTCACCCCGATGGATAGCGTAAATTTTGACAACGTGTGGGGACCGCGAAGCGTTACCGACGCGGATCATCTTTATCCGCTGCTCGCGTATGGCCATAGCAATCTCCTTCGGCTTGTCTATGCGGAAGCTACGGGATTTGCCTACGACCATGAGCTTCATGCGCTGTTGGCTGCGGGTTATGTTATCAATGTATTCGCTTATGGTGATAGGATTTTCAATGCATACTTTGAAGCCCAGATCCATGGTGACTTGCTTTGGTCCGACCTGGAAAAGGTCACGATCAGCTATCAAGAAGGCTCGCGAGACGCGGCTGCACGCGAACAGGACCGCATCCAGGCGTACGCCCGCCAGCGGGGCCTCCACGTGGGCGTGGAGCTATCGCTAGTTGGCAGCCCGCCGCCCGGCCTTCCCGCTCTGCCTGCCGCGCGCCCGCGCCCGCGCGCCGACACCGACAACTACATCACGTGTTCCCAAGGACACTCCCATTGGGGAACGGCGGGTGCGGCCGGGTTGCTGATCCGCCACCGGGGCGACGATGGCCAGTACCGCTATCTCCTCCAGCTCCGGTCCCAGTACGTCCATCACGGCAGCACCTGGTCCACCCCGGGCGGGGCGCTGCAGCGCGGCGAGACGCCAGAGCAGGGCGCAATGCGGGAGGCTGAGGAGGAACTCGGCCCGCTGCCCGGTGACCTGCGTCATCACCGCACGTTTATAGATGATCACGGCGGTTGGGCGTATCACACGGTGGTCATGGATTCCCCCCGCCAGTTCGCGCCGCATGGTGGCGAGCCGGATGCGGACTGGGAGTCCTCGGGCCATGGCTGGTTCACCCCGCAGCAGGTCCGGGAGCTGCCGCTGCACCCTGGGTTCGCCGATAGCTGGGAGAGGGTCCGCAAGGAGGATGCCACGCCGGATGACTCCACGCGGGAGGAGCGGTCGCCGGAGAGGAAGCCCGCAGCCCAAGACGAGAAGGCGGGCGGTGCGCGGCAGGGTCCTGCCCGCCGCGAGACGCTCGGGGAGCTTCGCGCGCAGCGCCAGCAGCGGCGGGCCGACCAGGCCGCGGCGCGGCAGCAGCGAGTCGACTCCATCCCGGCTTTGCTGCGTGACCTCGGGGCCACGCTCGTGAACGTGGCATCGGACGGGAACTGCTTCTTCAACTCGGTAATCGAGATGTATGGCGACCAGCTCAGCGTGCGGATCCCGGACCTCCCGCAGGCCCCGGACCTCCGGCCGACCCCGGGTCAGCTGCGTAACTGGCTGGCTGGTCGGCTCGAGGCGGACTTCGCCCTCGGTGCCGACTCGCAGTTCGCTAGCTACTTCCCCGTTCCGCTGGACGGCTCCCAGCCCGACGAGACAGCCTGGCTCAACCACGTGGTGACACAGATCAAATTGCGCGGCTACTGGGACAGTGATATCGGCGACAACATCCCGCTGGCCTTCGCGCTCCTGGCCGGGCTGCCCATGACGATGATCGGCCTGAACACCTACCATCTGGGCCCGCAGGACCAGTCGCCGGAACACTACATCGTGTACAACGGCAGCCACTACCAAGGCGCGACGACGGCAGAGCGGGTCCGGACGTGGACCGAGGTGCCGGAGGCTAGCGGCGCCGTGATGCCCCAGCCGGCCCCGGCCGATGCACAGACTCTGGAGCGGCACCGGGATATCTACCGCGAAGCGTTCGATCAGATGCTCGATCAGTTCCAGCGGCGAAGGCAGCAGCCGGATCTCGATGCCCGCGAGGCTGACACGGTCAGTGACGCCTTTCGCCACGGGGCCGAGATCTTCGTCAATTATGCCGGGTCGGGCCTCACCCAGCTCGCGGTAGACGGGCTCGGTAATACGGTCGACGGCCTCGCCGACGCGCTCCGCACTCTAACGAACGCCCTGCCGCCATCGGACCCGATCGAGGACGTGTTCACGCTCGGCGGCCGCACCGTCGTGACGGGCCGCAGCGAGCGCGGGGTGATCCACACGCGCGACGAGGTCGAGATCATCAGCATCAGGGAGAAGTAACCTGAGCCAGCTCTGGTTTCATAGCCAGGCTGCGCCGTTGGCGAGGCCGTCTTCGCCGGGGTACTGGTCGAGGAGTTTGTTCGAGGGCGGTGATGATTTTGCCGGTGTCGTTTCCGGTGCGGCGGTAGGTGGCGGGGATGAAGATCATGCCGTAGTGGCCGGGTCCGCCGGGGGTGATGGCCTCGTGGTGGAGGGGGCGGAAGTCGCGGAGGTTGTTGGTGACGATGGCGCGGTGCTCGGCCTGGGCGAGGGCGAGGACTTCGGGGTCGGACAGGGCCTGGCGGTCGGGGTGGCCGGCGATGGCTTCGGCGTCGTGGCCTCGGTCTCGGAGGTCGCGGGCGATGGCGGGGGAGAGCATTTCGTCGAGGAGGAGTTTCACCGTCTGATGGCTGCCTGTCCGGCGAGGTAGGCGGCGTGGGCTTCGGTGGTTTCCTGGTCGTTGAGGTCGATGAGCTGGTCGATTTCTGTGGTGTAGGCGCCGTAGTAGGCCACGGCGGCCTGGATGAGGCCGAGGGGGAGTTCGAGGTAGCGGGCTGCTTCGGCGGGGTCGCCGTCGTTGTCGCGGAGGATGGCGATGATTTCCCAGATGTCCTTGCCGGTGCCGATGAGGCGGGCGCGGCGGCCGGCCGGGCCGTCAGCGAACCGGATGAAGAGGATGCTCATCCATCCGCAGCCCCTCTTCGACGTACCGCTGCGCGAGCGTTCGGGAGGGGAGTTGGGCGCGTTTGGCACGGTTGCCCAGGCGAGTGAGGGTGGCGTCGTTCAGGCGGACGCTTAGCGGCTGACTCATGTAGTCCAGTGTAGCTCGCTGTAGCGTTTTGTAGCCTCAGGCAGATGGCTCAGCTGGAGCTTCTTTCCATGCCTAGCCAGGGTGTGGTGACGAGGCGGTACTGGGAGGATTCGGCGTCGCGGAGGGGGTTCTCGAGCACCGAGGAGAAGTCGGGCATGCGGGGCTCGCTCGCCGTCATGGCCTGCCCTTGCGCGGCGAGCGCCTCGGTTACCAGCCGTTCGGTCAGCACCCGCGTGCTGGCGTCCGTTGCCTCGCGCAGATCGGAAAGCCCGGCGATGACCTCGGCGAAGGCTTCCGGCGATGGCGGGTTCCCTGCAACTGTCTTCAGGCCCGGCCGAGGCGCCGGCCAGCACGTTGGACAGGCGGTACAGGGCGTCGGCCGATTCGAACTCCTGGCGTCGCTCACCGAACCAGTCCTTGCGGGTCACGAAGCCGATGCTGGCCCGGTCGCCCCTCGGGGCGTCGGCTGGAGTTCTATAGGACCGCAAGGTGCTGCGCTCCGGCGCCGGGAACGGCACCCAGCGGAACTGACTGGTCGAAAGTCGCGAAACGCCCGCCGTGGGCCACCGCAAGCGCCAGGAGATACACATCAGTCACTTGCTTCGGGCCGAGCAGGCGCGTACGCTCCACGACCTGCTCACTGAGCAGGCTGACAGAGCACGGCCAGAACTCATGAGTAGTGGTGCTGGTGGCCTGCGCCAGTCGCGCGATCGCCTGAGCTACCGGAACCGGACTTGGATAGCGCGGCTGGCTGATGATCCGGACGAATCCATTCTCGGTGATCGCGCACGATGCCCACCCTGACGGGATTTCCTGCTCTAGCCACGCCCTGGCTCGCTCATGGTCTACGTGATCACTATCCAGGAGCGCGAGGAGCACGTTGATGTCGAGCAGCGCCCGACTCACGCGACCTCTTCCTCGCGAAGGTGGTCGATCAGGTCATTCGAAACGGCCGGGCCCCGGTGGGGAAAAGGCTCGAAACCATGGAAGGCATCAGGCGCGGCCTCCGATCCGGCGCGGTAAGGGCCGGTCAGCGCCTCACGCGCCAGGTCGGACAACACCTCGCCGACGGTACGTCGCTCTCGCCTGGCCCTCTCCTTAACAGCATGGAGAACGTCGTCATCAATAGCCAGAGTGGTGCGCATACATCTGATGCTAACACATCTCAATCCGCGCGAACCGTCGCCTCCGGCCTTCCTGGCCCAGATCGCGGCACCGAAAGCGCGACCGCTAGACACTAGTGAGACGATGATCTCGGCCTCAGGCCCACCGTTGCGGGGAGCTAGCTGAAATGTCCGGTTCACCGGTGCCGCCGGCCAGTTCACGGCCGCATGCGGGCCGAGCCGGACCGCGAGGTCAGTAATGGAAGCGGCCGCGAGGATAATGATCTCTGCTTCGGTGGACCGGGCAATTCGCCGCTGGCCGCGGCCGCAGCAACAACGATGGGCCACCGATGCTGCTGAGCCGGGCCGGTCAACCGCAACGATGGCCCATGGATGTCGTGCCCGCCGCAACGGTGGCCCATCGTTGTGGTTACCTGCCCCGGCCCGCGGCAGCATCGGTGGCCCATCGTTGCGGTTCGCTGCGCGGATATGCCCGATTCGCGGTGCCGCCGGCCAGCCAGGGGCGGTCCCCGGAGGCCAGCAGATCCGCGGCCGCCGCGAGTGCGGGTTATTTGCCGGTTTTGCGGCGTGTCCGGGGGTACTGTCCGGTACCACCGGGACGGGCTTGCCGGCCCGGACAACTCGCAAGGCGGGCAATTCGCCCGTGTCGGCCGGCCGCGGTGCCCGTGGGGCGCTGCGGTGGCCGCGCGCTGGCCGGTGGCTCCGGGGAACCGGGCATTTCGGTTCAGGTCACCGCAACGATGTCGCATTGATGCTGTGGGGCGGGGGCGGGGCGGGAACCGCAACGGTGGGCCATCGTTGCGGCGGCAGCGACATCGGTGGGCCATTGTTGCGGTTGCGCGGTCCGGCTGAGCAGCATCGATGTCCCATCGTTGCGGTTGCGGTTGCGGTTGCCGTTGGGGTTGGGGTTGGGGTTGCGGTTGCGGTTGGGGTTGCGGTTGGGGTTGGGGTTGGGGTTGGGGTTCCGGCCTGGGGCTGGCGGCCGGGTGCCTGGCGGGCCAGGAGCCGGGGACCTGAACGGCGGGCGCCGGGAACCGGGAGCGGAAGAGCCGGGAACCGGGTTGCCCGGATCCGCGCTGCCGCACCTGGCGCCGTTACCTTCACGTTATGTGCGGCAGAGCCACGGATGCTGTTGCCGCACTCTGATAGTTGGCTCAGCTCGAACTTCTTTCCAGGCCTAGCCTGGGTGTGGTGACGAGCCGGTACTCGGAGGATTCGGCGTCGCGGAGGGGGTTCTCGAGCACCGAGGAGAAGTCGGGCATGCGGGGCTCGCTCGCCGTCATGGCCTGCCGTTGCGCGGCGAGCGCCTCGGTTACCAGCCGTTCGGTCAGCACCCGCGTGCTGGCGTCCGCTGCCTCGCGCAGATCGGAAAGCCCGGCGATGACCTCGGCGAAGGCTTCCGGCGATGGCTGGTTCCCTGTACCGTCTGCAGGCCCGGCCGAGGCACCGGCCAGCACGTCGGACAGGCGAAAGAAGCCTTCCTTGCCCAGGTAGCGCTGGTACATGACGCTCACCAGCGCGAACAGGCGGGTGTAGCCCCGGCGGAAGGCGTACTCGAAGTAGTCGCTCGCGGCCTGTTCAGTGACGTCGCCCCGGTGTACTGAGGCGATGCCGGCCGCGGCGTTGATCGCGCTGTACAGGGCCAGGTGAACGCCGGTCGACAGCAGCGGGTCAAGGAAGCAGGCGGCGTCGCCGACGATCATGTAACCCGGCCCGGAGAATCGTTCGGCGGTGTAGGAGTAGTCGGTCTCCACCCGGACCGGGCCGAGATAGGTGGCGTCAGCAAGCAAGGTCCGGACCGCACTGGACTCGGAAATCAGGGCGCGGTACAAGGCGTCGGCCGATTCGAACGCCTGGCGTCGCTCACCGAACCAGTCCTTGCGGGTCACGAAGCCGATGCTGGCCCGGTCGCCCGCCAGCGGGATGATCCAGTACCAGCCGTCGGGGGATGAGATGATGTTGATGCCGCCCTTGGGGGTGTCGGGCAGGACTCCGGCGTGGTGCCAGTAACTCCAGATCGCGATGTTGCGCAGGGTCGGTTCTGGGTGCCGGTTGTCCAGGTGGCGGACGCTCAGGAGGCCAGCCCGGCCGGTGGCGTCGATCAGGTAGCGGAATCCGTCAATGACAAAAGCGTCGCCGTCGTCCGGCACGCAGGTCACCGCGGCCGGCCGACCCTGGTCGAAGGACACTGACCTGGCGGTCACGCCCGTGGCTACGTCGGCCCCGCTGGCCTGGGCATGGTCGAGCAGTAACTGGTCGAACTCGGCCCGGTCGACCTGCCAGGAGTTCACCCCCATCTTTCCCCAGTCGAAGAACCACGCGTCATCGTCCCACCGGATCGCCCCTCCGTACTTCAGGACGAATCCGTGCTCGTCCAAGGTCGTGGCGATCCCGATCGCGTCGAGCACGGTGCGGCACGACGGTGTCAGCGACTCGCCGACGTGGTACCGGGGAAAACGGGCCCGCTCGACCAGTCGGACCTTGAGCCCTTCGCGGGCCAGCGCTGCCGCTGCCACCGAGCCGGCTGGCCCGCCTCCAATTACGAGGACATCATGCTGGGTGCTTCCGCTCATCGCACATCGCCTTAGCTCGGTGATCACGTTCCGCCTTTTGTGCCTTTGTTAATAATGTCCAGGTTCCCGTCAGCCGAATCTTGGTAGTGGGTCAGGACCCCAGGAATCGGCAGTGCGGCTTGCGTGGAGTCCTCGGATGGCATTCCAGTCGTGGATTCCACGATCATGGCCGACGGCCTCGGCTAACCGGGAAGCTCACCGCAACGATGACCCACAGGTACCCTTCCTTTGAGGTGAGGCGGGTCCCGGAGGGTCTTGCCCGAGGGAGGCGGGGGCACTTCGCCTTCGTTTTTACCGACGTAAAGTGCCCCCGCCGTCCGGGCAAGGCGGCGGGGTGCGTCGAATGCGCGGTATGCCGGGATATCTGGGCCGGGTCCGGTCGGCGATATGGCCCGCCCGGACCACGCTGAGGAGCGGACAGGCCTTCCCGGTCGGCGGTCAGTTCGATTCCAGTTCCGCAGCCAGCTTGTCGCTGAATGTGACCGGCTGCCTGTCCTGCGGAACGATGCTGCCGCGCCGCTTCCGGTGCTCGGGGCCTGGCGGCCCTGCGCTCCGGGTCGGCTTGCCATCGGATTAACTCGGGTTCTGCAGGCGCTGGCTGAGATCGCCGACTGGAATGGTCCCGGAACTTACGGTCGCTGGCGGTTCCGTTCGTCGCTTTTGGGGGTGATTTCGGTGGAGAGTCTTCGCGTGGTGAAGCGGTGTCAGGGATTTTCCCGGAAAACGCTCCATCACCCGAAAAGGCTCCGTAATCATGAGCCGCGCCGGGAGCGCGGTCTTGGCCGGATCGCCCGCCGCGCCCACCGCGAACCCGGCATATAATACATACCGGGCCGCCAGTCCCGGGGCTCACTGCGCGCCAGGCTGCCCGTCACTGTCCCGGCTCCGGGGCTACCGGTCCCGATTCCGCTGCGGCCATCACCGTCACTCAGAAGAAACGCCACCCTGGGCCACCATGTCACTGGCAGGGAGCGCAGGCCGTAGACGGTGGCGAAGCTGCGGAAGGGAATTTCTTCGAATTCGATCGCCAGGCGAAGGCCGGGGAAACGGCTCAGCAGCGCGGGAACGCGGCGCGCATCTTCTGGCGGGCCAGAGCGGCGCCGAGGCAGAAGTGAGTGCCGTAGCTGTGGGCGCCTGGTAATTCACGTCAGCGAGAGTCCTCATCGGTGACCGCGGCTGCGCAGTCCGGCCGCGTTCTGGCGGGCGGCACGTGACCGTATTGCCGCAGATGCGGCTGGCTCTGGACGAGCAGTGGCCTCAGGCTGGAGGTGCGACGTCGGTCAACTGGCGCCTGATGCGCTGCTGTCCGCCGACCTCAGTGGTCTGATATCCGTGACCGGATTCATCGTGAGCTGGCCTTGAGTGGGCTGGATATCGCCGCTGACTATCACTGCCTCCCGAGTTTCGTATGCGCGGCTAACGATCTGGTGGCGCTCCTCATCCTCGATAATGAAGCGCACGTTTCGCACCCGTCCGCTATCACCACTGCTGACGTGCGCGCTGAGCGTGACTGCGTCGGTCCCCAGTAGGTCGTCACGGCGCAATCCGACCACAGTTCCGACAAGGGTCACCTCCGGCTCCGGCTGACGGGCACGCAATGAGGCTGCGGCTGCCGAGAAGACTGGGATTGCATCCTTAGTAATGACGTATGACCGACGATGTTCCGGCGCACGACGCCCGTATGACCACCGGACGGCGACACCGTATTCGCGAGGGAGGCCGACTTCTGAGCCTCCCCCTAGCCGAACCAGTGCTTCGAGTAGGTTTGCGGACACGCCATCTGGCACAGTCGAATCGAACGCCGTCAGATGCTCGCCAGAAGCGACTTCTGCGCATGCCCTCAGACTATGATCGATAGCGTTAACGAGCAGCTCTGTGACGCGGCGGGCGAATGGCACTTGAGGATCGGGGAAGAGAGCATCCTGGTCGGCGTCCGCCTCGTCACCGGTTACGGCCGCGATCTGCGCACCTTCCATGTCAGGTGCTATCGGCGTCTCCATCGCTACTACAAAGCTGCCAGGCTCAGTGGAGAGGCGCACTGACCGAACGAACTCAACCGCCCGGTCAGGCTTGCGTTTGCCGAGTACAGCCCTCGGGGAATCTACTGCCGCCGCCGCGCAGAGAAGCAACTCACGTGATCCGGCAACGATCTGCAATGCATCCTCGATAGGTGCCGTCCCAGACTCTGAATCTGGCGTAACCCGAACGCGTATGACGTCCGACTGAGCCGTCCTTAGATCACGAATCAAGTCGTTCGGACTGCGTTTTTCAACTGCGCTCAGCACTGTGAGCAGCTCGCCGATACGTCGACTACTGTCGCTGCGGGTTGTGTCGAGCGGTAGCAACGCCTCCCAGGTTTGCCCATCGGACTCAAGTGTCCAGAGGCTCTCTTCCGACGTAGCTCCGAGCATCCGCCAACCGTGTGCATGCATGTAGGCAGCTGCACTGAACGGCGCGCGAGCCAGCCAGCGCAGTTCACCGGTCTCAATCATTGCTCTCCCGCCTGACCAAACTGTGCAAGGAATGCTCTTCGCGCATCAGACATGTGGTCCCGAACGACCTGCGGCGTAAAGCGCTTTGCGAGGGGCACTCGAACTGCGATCTTGGCAGTGTTTGTAGTGTCCGGAGCGTCGAGCAGGTCTCGCCAGTAGCCGGCCCTTTTAAAAACCGTGAAATCAGGTCCCTCTTCGTACCAATCATTCGGCCTCTCGCCAGGCACGATCACAACCACTAGGTAACGTCGCGTTGGTCCAGGCGCCCGAAGGGCGTTATAGTGACGGACCTCCAGGTCGTATGAGAGTTCAGTTCCGTGGGCCACAATGGACGGCGACCGAACGGTCTTAACCTGGAGTTCGATGTTCGGCGGTCGGTATGTTTTACCGTCATGCTGCGTGTGAGTGATGACTAGGTCGATCCCATCACCCGTGTCGTCAGGTTTATAACACGTGTAGCCAGCCGCAGTGGCTATAAGCTGCGCGAAGTGCTCACCATAACGTCCTTGGTGGCCATCCAGATCGAGCATATAGCCCTCGAGTAGGCACAGTTGCCTGGTAAGTGTCCTCTGGCGGTCGCCAGCTACAGGCACTTTAGCGTCAATCGAAAGCCGTGACGTACGGACGCGGGTCAGCGAAACTGCCTCGTGACTTGAGGGATGGAGGTAAGCAGCATGATGCCCATGTCTCCACTGGCGCGCTTCCAGCAAGTTCATCGCGTCCTCCTAGGTTCAATTATGCGAAGACACGTTCGACATGTCTAACTTGACCTGCCTTCAAACGCCGAGAAGGCAAGCTCGTCCGCTGACGCGATCGGGCGCACGTCCTGCATGCACCCCCGCAGCGATTAGCCGTGCTGGCCGCCAACGCCGATCCTGAGGTGCTAGCGCTGGCTGCCCGGCTCAGTGTCACTTTCAATCGCAGGTTACGGGCGTGGCTCGCTGGCACGGGCGTGCCGTCATAGCTGCCGATCCGGAAGCTGACTGACACGATGTGCGCTGACCTGGAGATCCGGCTGCCGGCTGCGGGATGCCTGAAGCCGAGGAAATATCCACGGACGGCGACGACGGCGAACGCACGCAGCGCGTAGAACATTCGGGACCTGACTGTGCCCTCGGGGATACCCAGTGCCTGCGCGGCCTCGCGCGGAACACGGTTTGGTGATCCTCCAGGGGACCAGGTCAATCCGGGCACCGCATCCTCGAACACGATGCCCGCGGATTTCTGACGACCCTGATCTGTCGCAACAACCAAGATCGTAGAAGCCGCGGGCACCGTCGTCCCGCCGACACGCCTACCGCAGAAGAAGCCAGGCCACGCGATCCATCACCCCAAGTAATCAGACGGTGACAGCATCCCGGCTACCTTCGAAAAGCCGGCTAAGGCTACCGAACCTGACCACACCGTCAGTTGCAGTTGGGCCGACAATTCGCGGGCGTATCGCCCGCCCGGCTCCGGCCCGGCGTGGCCCAACTGATGCGTGATAGGCCGGCATCCGCGGCGAGTATCCGGCCTGCGTGTCTTGTAGTACTGGAAGGTCGGGCGGCATGGGTTACATCAGCTTGCGCGGATACCGAGATGCTGGTCACCAAAGCGGCGAGAAGCGCCCCCATGATTATCGGCATCGGCGAAAACATCCTGGTACGGCTGGGCACGTGCATTGAGTCTTCCTTTCCTCTTGGCCACAACGAACTGCCAGGCAGATCTACGCTCGCAACGGAGAAAAGGTTCAGAATGAATTCCAGCTCGCCGCCTAGGAGAGCCAACACCAAGGAATTTAGGTGTTTGGGGTTTTCTGGTGTGTACAGCCTCTCGTGTTCTTTATCTGTCCATGAGTCTGTTTCGTAGCGGCGTTGCCGGTCGGGCAAGCCGGCTCGGGCCTGAGCGGGATCAGTACCCGCACCGGGCCATTCACCATGTCACTGGGAGGGAGCGCAGGCCGTAGACGGTGGCGAAGCTGCGGAAGGGGATCTGCTCGAATTCGATCGCGAGGCGGAGGCTGGGGAATCGGTTCAGCAGTGCGGGGAGCGCGGCGCGCATTTCCTGGCGGGCCAGGGCGGCGCCGAGGCAGAAGTGGGTGCCGTGGCCGAAGGCGAGGTGGTGGTCCGCGTCGCGGGTGGCGTCGAACTGGTCGGGGCCGGGGTAGAGCGACGGGTCGCGGTTGGCGGTGGACAGGGAGAGCATGACGTGCTCGCCCGCCTTGATCGGCTGGTCGCTGATCATGACGTCTTCGGTGGCGGTGCGGACCAGGCCGGTCTGGGCGACTGAGAGGTAGCGCGGCATTTCCTCGACGGCCGCGTCGGTGCGCTGCGGGTCGCGGACGGCGGCGTGTTGCTCGGGATGGCGCAGCAGGAGCAGCGTGCCGAGGCTGAGCATGTTGGCGGTGGTGTCGTGGCCGGCGATCAGGAGCAGGTTGCTGATCCCGGTCAGCTCGGTGTCGGTGAGTTCGGTGCCGTGCTCGCGTACGAGGGCGCCGAGCACGGTGTCGTCGGGGTTCTCGCGCTGCCTGGCCACGTGGCTGGTGATGTAGTCCCAGATCGGGGTGAAGGTGTCGATGAGTTGTTGCTGGTCCAGGGTCTGGTCGAAGGCCCGGTGCGCGCGGCGCTGGAAGTCCTCGCGGTCCTGCTGCGGCACGCCGAGCAGTTCGCAGATCACTTGTGAAGGCACCGGCTCGGCGAAGGCGGTGACCAGGTCGGCCGGGGGTCCGCTGCGTGCCATCGCGTCGAGGCAGTCGTGCACGATGTGCTCGATGCGGTCGCCGAGCAGTTGCATGCGCCGGGCGGAGAACGCTCCGGCGACCATGTGGCGCAGCCGGGTGTGCTCGGGAGGGTCGTAGCCGAGGAAGCTGCCCGGCTGCCGCGCGGGGCTGGCGACGGAGGCGCGTCCGGTGGCCTGCGGTCTGACCAGGGTGCTGGGCGTCAGCGCGGTGCTGAAGCGCTTGTCGCTGAGCACGAGGCGCGCGTCCGCGTGCCGGGTCACCAGCCATACGAGCTCGCCGTTAGGCGCGGCCTGGCGGGTGAGCCTGCCGGTATCGCGCAGCGCGAGTAGTTCAGGTACCGGGTCGAAGGGGTTCGGTAAAGGGTGCTGTAGGCGACTTGGAGCGTGACCCGGACTAGTGACTGGCCAGGACACTGGTGCGCGCCGCAGCTGAAGGCGACGTGGCGGCTCGCGTCGCGGTGGATGTCGAGCCGGTCTGGGTCTTTGAAGACTTCAGGGTCGCGGTTGGACAGGTCGCCGGAAACGATGACGCCGTCTCCGGCGCGGATGAGGTGTCCGTCGAGCTCGATGTCTTCGAGCGCTACCCGGCGGCGGCCCACGTGCCGAATCCCCCGTCCTCGTTCACCAGGGCGTCCAGGTACCGTTCGGCCGCGCGGATCTGCCCGGCGAACCGCCCCGGCGCCGCGGCGCGCAGCAGCAGCAGGCAGTAGGGGCTGCAATCAGCATCGCTCTGGCGCACCGCCGGCGCGTAGGGCCAGCCGCCGTCTTCTCCCTGGTGCGCGGCCACGAAGCCCGCCATCTGCCCGGTCAGTTCGGTACCGGCCCCGCCCGCGGCCAGGGCCAGCGCGGACACCGCGGTCACGAACGGTTCCCAGCCCGCGATGAACGGCAGCCCGCCGTCCGGGTTCTGTGCCCGCAGCAGGTACTCGATCCCCGCCGAGACCAGCGGCGTGCCTGGCTGGACCCGGCGCGCGGCCAGCAGCGCCACCAGATGAGCGAACACGTCCGCCTCGAAGATCCGCCGCGTGCTGCCGCTGGCCAGCTGCGTCATCAGGAAATCCCGGTCAGCCGCCGTGGCGAGATCCGGGCGGCCGCACTGGTACGCCCGCAGGATCTTCAGCGCGCACATCTGCAGGTTCACCCAGGTCGCGTACTCGCCGTAACCCACCGACGCCAGATCGAACCGCGCACCTGATTCGGCCGCCCCGAGCTCGGCGAGCAGGGTATGGAACATGAACCGCTTGCGCGGCGAGGTGAAATGGTCGAAGGCATCAAGGAACGCCAACGCCGAGTCCGCGCTGCTCGGCCGATCCCTGAGCACCGCGCCGATCAGGGCCCTCTCCAGCGCGCCGAGCGCGGCACCGTCCCGCCCCGGATACCGGACGCCCGCGCGCTGGCAGGTACCCGGCGATGCTCCGCCGGGCGGCCGGATAACGATCCTCCGCCCGCAGCAGGAACAGCATGATGCCCGATTCGAGCACCCGGCTGCCGCACCGATCCCGCACCCCTCCGTCACTGCCGACATGACCGATCAGATGCGCACGGAGGCGCACGCGGCACTCCGCCATCGCATCACCCGGTTCGGTGTCGTGCTGACGCGGAGCCTGCGCAGGCGAGAGGACCCCGCTCCTGGCCGCCAACCAGCCCGATTCCAGGCGGAGGGCGAGACTAGCTGCCGCGTCTACCGTGCTGGCACCCCGAGGGGGGAGCCGGCCGCATGCTCTGCTCCTGAAGGCCTGACTTATGCCATTGCAGGCATACTCGCAGGTCACCGGATTGGTTACTGGCCTCCCGCAGGTACAAAAGGTCAGTTGGCCATTCCAGCTGGGGCAAATTGTCGCCCACGCGATCGAACGCATCTGACCGGATTGGCTAGTTGGTTCTAGGCACCGTGGTTTGGCCGGGCGCCCCGGCAGGAGCTGGCCACGGCGAGGAGCCCAGATCGGCAGCGGCTTGAGTCATCGACAGTGAGTTATTACCTGTGCTATTCATGTTTCAGGATATTTGCGCCAGCCGGGAAAAGGGTGTCCCATGAGTGTTGGCTCATCAAGAAGGACGTTTCTCGCCTGCGGAGCAGCGCTGGCAGGAGCCGGACTGGCAGGCGTCCTAGCGCCGAGCGCTGCGGCGGCGACCGCACGGGCCACGCTGAGGCGCCTCGCCTTGCGCCGGTCGGCGTTTCTTCCCCTGCTGGGCCAGACGTTCAGGATCAGTCATGGCGCAGGGACGCTGCCCGTAACCTTGCTGCAGGTCAGCGATCTGAAACCGAGCGTCAGGCCCGATGCGGAGAGGCAGTTCTCCCTCATCTTCACCGGCGCCGCGTTCCGGCCCGTGCTATCGCAGGGAACGTATTCCGTCAGTCACGCCCGGCGAGGTCAGATATCGGTCTTTGTCGTCCCCGTCGGCATGCAGCAGACCGCACAGCAATACCAGGTCATCGTCGACAGCCGACCGCTGTCAGCATTTCGTGAGTAAGGCTTTACCGCGCTGATCAACCGCTCGGGCACCAGGGGTTGGCGGGTACGCCCTGGCAGGGGTTGGGCATGGTGGGGAGACCGACCGGCAGCGGCTTGAGCACGACCTTGCCGTTCGGCTTCGGGTAGTGGGCACCCTTCGGGCACGCGGCCAGGCCGGTGTCGCAGAGTACCTGCGGGAACAAGTTGCCGCCGGCGTTGCCCGCCTTGGTCTTGGCTCCGCATTTCTTCTCGGTCTTCTCGAGGTTCTTGGGCGCGCTGCCGTCCGGGGCGCTGTTGCCTGCGAAGCAATTCTGAGGTTCGCCGCCGAACAACGTGATCTGGCCGTAGTCAGAGTTACTCGGGTTACCGAAGAAGCCGTTATGGCGGAAGGTGTTGTGCGGCAGGGCATCGCCTTCAGGGTCGAGGACGCAGCCGAAGCCAGGGAATTCGTGGCCGCCGGAGCCTCCGCAAGTCTGGCCGAGGCTGGGCTTTCCCTCCTGTGCGTAAGGCACGAACAGGATGCCCCAGGCGCCGTTGCCAGTGATGGTGTTGTCCATCACCGTGTCGTACCGGCCGCCGGAGATCGTCATTCCGGTGCCGACTGGTCCGGCGGCCGCGCTCCCGGCGGCCGGGGCTTCGGGGTTGTTGTTGTCGTCGAGCCGGTTGTGAATGACCACCCAGCACGAATCGGTGCCGGTTACCGGGCTGGTTCCGCCGTTCGGGCAGCGGCCGTCCTGCGGCGCAGGCGGGTCGCCGACGACCTGGGTGTTGGTGTCCAGGCCATCCTGGTTGTCATCGAAGCGCGAGTTCTCGATGATGATGATGCCGCCCGAGTTGGTGCCCGAGTAGCCGAGCGCGTTGTTCTCCATCCACAGGTGGTCCATGGTCATGTCGCACGCCCGCAGGCAGGCGCCGACGTAGGTGCCAGAGTCGTTCATGTTGCTGGCGTACAGTTGGTTCCAGCTCGCCGGGCCGGCCGAGTTGCTGGCGAAGACGCCGTACTCGGCGGCGGTCGTCTCGTTGCTGAAGAACGTAGACGTCGCGGTCAGGTAGCTGCCCCAGTAGCCGCTCAGGCCGATCTTGCCAGACTCGGCTCCTCCGTTCCACCAGATCTCATTGCCTGAATCCCCGGTGCCGGCGAGGAAGTTGCAGACCGTGAGGTTCTCGATGCTCACGTCGTTCGCCTTCCAGACCAGGACGCCGTTGCGCCCGACGGGCTTGCCGTCCGTCCCGTGCGCACCGTAGTTCTGGGCGCCCGGCTTGGAACTGCACGGCGCCGAGCCTGGCTTGGTGCCGTCGATGATGACCGAGTTCCTGTTCATGCCGCGCAGCGTGATGCCCGACTTGGCGATGTACACGCCGCCCATCTGGCCGTCGTCAGGATTACCGTGACGACCGGACTCGTCGGCCTTCTCGTGGTAATCACCAGGGCCGATCAGGATCCAGTCCCCCGGCTTAGCGGCGTCAACGGCGGACTGAATCGTCCGGTAACCGCCCGCGACGCCGTCGAAAGAGCCGACTAGCAGTACCCGAGGACTGTTCTGCCCGCCCTCGACGTGCGACGGCGCCCAGCCGGACAGGGCGCCGAAGGCGAGAACCACCGCCCCGAACACCGAAATCCGACGCCTCATGCTCGCAGTGCCTATCGACATACCGGTTCTCCCGCCAGAAACCAGCTATTCACTCGCACGATACGCAGGTCGCCCGCGACAGGACAACCAGATCGCCCAGGCGCGCGTCTGACGTCGTAGCCTGGCCCGCCTTTGATCGTTATTTTGGGTCCGGCTAGATGCCGCGCGGATTGGACGCTGGATTATGTTACGTAGCCTCGGCCCGGTCATGAGCGGCCGCGCAATGGCAGTCGCGCTCGCAATCCTGCTGGCCGGGCTGATGCCGGCCGGATCAGCGACGGCAGCGCCGCTGACCCAGGTTTCCGGCAGCCCTGGCAGCGACGCCCTGAACTCGGTCTCCTGCGTGACCGCCAAGTTCTGCGTCGCGGTAGGCGATTCCGCGATCGAGGTTGTCCGCGGTCATACGCTCGCTCTCGCCGAGGCGTGGAACGGCCGCGACTGGCAGATCATGGAAGCCCCGACCGCCGAAGGCAGTCTCTCCGGTGTGTCGTGCGTGACCGCATCGGCCTGCATGGCCGTGGGCGGCAGCCTGGCCGAGTTCTGGAACGGCCAAAGCTGGCGGGTACTGCGGACCGCCGTAGAGCAACTGACCAGCGTGTCCTGCGTCAGCGTGTCCTGGTGCATGGCCGTGGGCGGAATTAATCATTTCGGCTTCCTGGCACTGACCCGTTGGCGCGGCGCTTTAGGTTCGCGTCCACTCGGCGCCAGTACTCGCGATAAGCAGGTGCATTCCGGATGAGGGATTGTCGTAAGGAAACTTAGTGCCATTTCCGAGATGACGCTTGCTAAGCGAGGCTGCGCGGTTGGCGGCCTTATCGATACAAGGCATGTATTTCACGGGATCAAGATTCTTATCTTTGCTTCCGTCTAGTTGGCTTCGCAACCTGCTCGTCGACCTCACCCTCCTCGTCATCCGATTTCTCCCGAGCCTGGATAGCCGAGGACACCAATTCAAACGGAGTTCCGTGCTGTGCCTCGATCCGAAGATCCACGGCTGCCACATCCTTGATCTCAGGCTGCCGTTTGAGTGCCCCCAGGTAAACGGGCTCGGTCTTCTCGCCCTCGCAAAATATTACCAGTGTCTTCTTAGGCTGGCGGATGGCGACCTTTCGTGACAGCGAGCTCGGCTTGTTTCGGTGCGACCTCGCCATCATCAGTCCTCGCCGGGAAGCACGCCGAGAGCCTGCCGCAACCTAGCCTGGTCGAGTTCTGGTACGGCGCCGAACCTGCCCTGCAGGTACGCCTTCTCAAGATTGAGAGATCGCCGAACTTTGTCTCCGCCGAATTCGGCGAGCGCTGTCAGCGTCGTAGCGCCGTCAGCACCTTTTTCGGTCAGCCAGACCTCGTCCCGATTGAGGTGATTAAGCAGGCTAGTGTCGTGAGTCGTAAAGATCAATTGAGCATTCCGCGGATTGGTCGCAGGATCTTGAAACAATTCGACCAGGCGAGCGGAGAGTTTGGGATGAAGACGAGCGTCAATCTCGTCGACTAGCAATACCTGCCCGAATCGGAAGGCTGTGAGAACAGGGCCTATGAGGTCAAACCAGGAGCGGGTGCCGGCTGACTCGTCTGACAAGGCGAAGGGCAGTTCCTCGTCTGCGGCGCGGTGAATAAGCATAACTTCTCGTTCGTCGTCGTCACTGACGATATGCACATCGTCGATCCCAAGGTCTGCGAATCGGAGAAGTTCAAGCGCCAGTTTTCGTTCGAGGACTTGGTCTTCTCGGTCTTCGGAGGCAAGATCGTCCCGCTGCGGGTCACCTGCCATGAATATCTGCTCTGTCATCTGACGAGACCGTACGGACAGGCGTCTCGATGCTCTCCGCCAGGCGCGTGATATCCCGACATTGAGCGTCCTCACGCCGGCAAGTTCACGGGCAAACGGCTCCACTTCGGCGTGGTTCAGCCGCAAGATTGCCGACAAGGCAAGCGTCGTCGGCGTCAGCAGCATTCGGGTGCCGCCCGCAAGCGCGGCGCCGAGTCCGCGCCGGAAGTCGACCTCAAGCCCCTCACGCTCGAACAAAATGCGACGCCGTCTTTCCGGATAGCTGTACAGCGATTCATACAGGACTTCGGAGTCGTTGACCTCTGCGTGGTATGCGTATCGAACGCCGCCCGCGATCATCTGTATGTCGTAAGCCGAGGGTTCGCTTGGCCCAGGTGCGAACCTGAACGGATCCCTGGGAACTTCTTCCGCCCAGCCTCGAAGCGATGTCGAGACCGCTGCTGATAGCCAGGCAAGCGCTTCGAGGACGTTGGACTTTCCTGAGGCGTTCGGCCCGTAAATCCCCGCGACGGTCAGCACGCGTTCGCTGAGCAGTTCGAACCCCCGGGCGGCCGCCCTGTCAAGGTCAACTGCGATCATCGACAGTTCGGCCTGCCGGAAGATAGATCGATGGTTGCTGGCCTCAAATCTGAGCAGCACGGTTCCCCCGTAGGTATCAGGGATGCATCCTGCCCTAATAATACGTCAGAGTCTTACGCGTTTGGCTCTTTGTTTGCCACCTTCGCGCATCTGCATGGACTCGCGTGTCAGGCGGTCAGGGATGCTAGGCCCATGAGGTCGACGCACTTCATCGACTCGTGCCTGGTGATCATGATCAGGACGGCATCGCAGTCGCGGCACCTGGCGATCGTGCCTGGAGCGTTCACGTAGACCACGAACTCGGCTACCTGCCGCCGGGCGCCGCAGCTAGCGCAGGTGCCGACCTCGGCGGTCAGGTCGCGGCCGAAGATCTCGAGCAGCAGGCCGCCGATCGCGTTGCCGTCGAGCACGGTTGGGTCAGCCATTGACGTCTCCTGTCGGGCCGAAGCGTTCGGTCTTGACCAGGGCGGGCGGGTACCCGAGCGCGACGAGGGACTCGGCGACCGCCTCAACGAACGGCGTCGGGCCGCAGACGAACGCGACCGGCCTCCGCGCCGAAGGCCACGCGACCGAACCGAGCATCCCGGCGTCGACCCGCCCGGTCCGGCCGGTCCACCCAGGCGGGTTGTCCCTGGTCAGCGTGTAGATCACCGAGGCATCGCCGCGCGCGTACCCGTCGAGCTCGGTCCGGTAGATCACGTCAGGCTCGGTCCGCGCCGAGTACAGCAACGTCATCGGCGTATCCGCGGCGGTAAGTTCCCTGTGCCGCAAGATCGCCCGCAACGGCACCACTCCAGACCCGCCCGCGACCAGCAGCACAGGCTCGTCCCCGCCATCCCACACGAAGTACCCGCCGATCGGCCCGCGCACCTCGAGTTCGTCGCCCGCCCGCAATTCCTCGGTGAGGTAAGGCGAGACCTCGCCCTCGTCGATGCGCTGCACGGTAATCGCGACCGGCTCGCCCGGCGCCGAGGCGATCGAGTATGACCGCTCGGCCGAGTAGCCGTCCTCAGCGGTCAGCCGCACGTCGAGGTGCTGCCCGGCCCGGTGCCCGGCCCAGTCGGCCAGTTCGAAGGTAATCGTCCTGGTCGTGGGCGTCTCGTCGGCAACCGAAGTGACGGTGCCGGCCTGCCAGGTCAGTCGCCCGCGTACCGCTGTTCCTTCCATGGGTCTCCGTACATGTTGTAGCCGTAGGTTTCCCAGAATCCTGGCCGGTCGCGATCGAGCAGGTCGAACCCGCGCACCCACTTCGCGCTCTTCCAGAAGTACAAGTGCGGCACCAGCAGCCGTACCGGACCGCCATGCTCAGGCGCCAGCGGCTTGTCCTCGTAGCCGAACGCCAGCCAGGCCTGCCCGTTGGTCACGTCGGCGACCGGAAGGTCGGTCGTGTACCCGCCGTCGCAATAGGCCATTACGTACTTCGCGTCGTGCTGCACCTGGGCGAGCAACGTGTCGATCGAGACCGCCTGCCAGTGCGTGTCCAGCTTGGACCACCTGGTCACGCAGTGAATGTCGGTCGTGACCTGCTCGGTCGCCTGGGCTTGCAGCTCCGGCCAGGTCCAGGACTTCAGCTCCTGGCCGCCAGACCGGATCGCGAACGACCAGTCTTGCTCCTTGACATGCGGCGTCGGGCCCGCCGACAGGACAGGGAACCCTTCGGTCACGTACTGCCCCGGCGGCACCCGGTTCTTCTCTCCTGGTACCTCCCGGCGCTTGCCGTGGAATCCGCGCGTAACTGGGCTCATAACCTTGTCCCTCCTCACGTCAACAGTGCCCAGCCCCACTAGCGGCTGAACTACGCGGGCCGCACCAGTTCCTGCGAAGGTGCGGTCAGCTGGAGCTGCGCGAATGCGGGCCGATCTCTGGGGCGGTTCGGGTGATTGGACCCACTCGGGAGACGCGAAACGATCATGCGCAAACGTTTGCAGCAATCGTGGGTGACGACGTGGTGCCGGACGCGTCAGATCAATTTCGTGTGGTCCCAGCTGATGACGCGGGACGGTTCGACCGCGTAGGCGAAGCGCTTGCGCGCGGCGTGGGCCACGTACTCGGCCATCGGATCAGAATCGCCGGCCTCAGCCGATGCACTGACAAGCTTTGGATCCGCAAATACACCTGCGATGCGGCGGCCGATTTCCGCAACGGCAGCCGGATCCTCAATCCGGTGCGCCGTCCCCTGGACGAGCACGCCCCGAAGGTCGAAGTACTGCTCGCCGGTCTCCACCAGGCAGCTGATCCGGGGATCGCGGTCCAGGTTGAGCGCCTTCTGCGAGGTCCGGTAGGTCCAGAACGTAATCCGGCCGTCGACCACCACGTAGTACATGGTCACCAGGTGCGGGAACCCGTCGTGGCCGTTGGTCGCGAACTGGACCTTGCGCTGGCCGGCCAGAAGCTCAGCGATTTCAGCCTTGGTCATCGCGACCTTATCGCGCTGCTTCATGACTCGCCGATCGTGTAGTCCGCGAGCGGGAGCGTGGCCTCGCAGACGAAGCCGGTGTCGTCGTCGAGCGGGTCGAAGGCCGGGCCGAGCGCAGCCGTGATCGAGTCGAGCGTCCACATCGCGCCGGGCTCATCATGGTCGCGGGCGGCGAACACGGTCCGCAGCGTCGGCGGCGCGAGCACCGCCGCGACCCCGCCGTGCACGACGAAGACTTCCCCGTTGATGCGATCAGCGGCCGGGCTGGCCAGGTAGGTGACCAGCGGGGCGACGTGCTCGGGCGCCAGCGGGTCAACCTGGTCTTCCGGTGCCTCGCCCATGAGCGCGACGGTCATGTCGGTCCTCGCCCGAGGGCAGATCGCGTTGGCGCGGACGCCGTAGCGTACGCAGCTTCGCGCGGTCGCCAGGGTCAGCGCCACGATCCCGGCCTTGGCCGCCGCGTAGTTCGGCTGCCCCGCCGAGCCGAGCAGGAAGGCCTCGGACGAGGTATTGATGATGCGGCCGTACACCGGGCCGCTAGCCGCCTTGCTCCGGTCCCGCCAGTGGGCCGTGGCCAGCCGGCTGGTGACGAAATGCCCGCGCAAGTGGACCCGGATAACCGTGTCCCACTCCTCCTCGGACATCGAGAAGATCATCCGGTCCCGCAGTACCCCGGCGTTGTTGACCAGGATTTCTAGGCTGCCGAAGTTGTCGATCGCGGCGGCCATCAGGGCCTCTCCGGTTGACCACTGCGAGACGTCGCCCGCGCAGACCACGGCGACGCCGCCCGCCTCGTTGATCTCCTCGGCCACGTTGTCGACCGCTGGTCCGGCCAGGTCGTTGAGCACCACGCTGGCCCCGGCCGCCGCCAGCGCCAGTGCCTCGGCCCGGCCAAGGCCGTTTCCTGCTCCGGTGACGATCGCGGTGCGGCCTCTGAGAATCAACGCTGCTCCTTAGTACCCAGGTCCGGACAAGATGCCGCCGTCGATCAGGAACTCGCCGCCGGTGCAGTACGAGGAGTCGTCCGACGCCAGGAACATGATCAGCTTGCTGACCTCGCGCGACTTGCCGAACCGGCCGAGGGGGAGAGCCTTGATATAGCGCTCGCCCCGCTCAGGGTCAAGCGTCTGCGCGGTGTCGAACACCATCGCGGTCAGGATGCCGCCCGGATGCACCGAGTTGACCCTGATCGCGTGCCGGCCAAGTTCCTGGGCGGCGGCCTTGGTCATGCCCCGGATCGCGAACTTGCTCGCCGCGTAGGCGGTGCAGTCGGCGGCGCCGGTCATGCCCTCGATCGAGGAGATGTTGACGATCGAGCCGCCGCCCGCGGCCTTCATCGGCTCGACCACGTTCTTCATGCCCAGCCAGCACCCGCCCGCGTTCACGTCGAGCACTCGCTTGAACTCGGCCAGCGGCATCTCGGTGATGGGAGCCTGCACCAGGATGCCGGCGTTGTTAACCAGGATGTCGAGCCGGCCGAAGGTCTCAGTCGCGGTAGTGACGGCGGTGGTCCAGCCGGCCTCGCTGGTGACGTCGTGGTGCAGGTAGCGGCAGGACTCGTCGCCAAGCTCGGCCGCGACCGCTTCGCCCAGGTCGTCGAGCACGTCACCGAAGACGACCTTCGCCCCTTCGGCGACGAAGTTCCTGACGTGGGACTTGCCCATCCCGCGGGCGCCGCCCGTGATCAGCGCCACCTTGCCATCAAGTCGACCCATGTCACGTGCCTCGTCTCGCCACAACCAAACGCTTGCTTGGGCGAGGATAACAGGGGCGCGCCGAGCGGAACACCAGCCCCGTACGGCAGCCGGTTCGCGTAGCATCGTGATCGCGGCAAAATGATCGGTTTGGACGACACCAGAATGGGATCCTTGCCACCGATGAGCATTGACAGCGACGAGGGCAACCTGACCCAAGCGCCCGCGACTGTGAGCGACGCGGGCCCGGCCGCGATCGACCTCCGCGACTTGCGTAAGAACTTCAAGGAAGTGCGCGCCGTTCAGGGCGTGACCCTGGACATCGCTTCCGGCGAGATCGTGGCGCTGCTCGGGCCGAACGGCGCGGGCAAGACGACGACGATCGACATGATCCTCGGCCTGTCCCAGCCGTCCTCTGGCTCGGTCACGGTCTACGGCTACCCGCCGCGCGAGGCGATCGAGCGCGGGCTCGTGTCGGCCGTGCTCCAGACCGGCGGGCTGCTCAAGGACCTCACGGTCAGGGAGACCGCCCAGTACACGGCGAGTCTGTTCGCCAGCCCGCGCCCGGTCGACGAGGTGCTCAGCCGGGCCGGGATCAGCGCGATCGCGGACCGGAGGGTCGGCAAGTGCTCGGGCGGCGAGCAACAGCGATTGCGGTTCGCGATGGCGCTGCTGCCTGACCCTGAGCTCCTCATCCTCGACGAGCCCACGACCGGCATGGACGTGGAGGGCAGGCGCGAATTCTGGACCGCGATCAGGCAGGACGCCGAACGGGGCCGCACCGTCGTGTTCGCTACGCACTACCTCGAGGAAGCCGACGCCTACGCGGACCGGATCATCCTGCTGCGGCACGGCCTGGTCGTGGCCGACGGGACCAGCGCCGAGGTCAAGTCGCAGGCGGTCGGCCGGACGGTAAGGGCCACGCTCTCCGGCGCCGACGAGGCCGGGCTTCGCAGGATCCCCGGCGTGGAAAGCGTCGAGCTTCGCGGCGATACCGTTCTTATTCATGCCAGCGACAGCGACGCCGTGGCGAGGTACCTGCTGACGTCAACGCCGGCGAAAGATCTCGAGATCACCGCGCAGGGGCTCGAAGACGCCTTCATCGCCCTCACCAGCGATGCGACTACTCAAGCATCGACTACCCCGGCAGGAGGCTCACGATGAGCGCCCCTTCGGTTCCGATCGCCACCGACCGGCCGCTGCAGACACGGGCCGGGATCAACCTGACCGTGCTCAGCATCGAGATCAGGCGGCTGCTGCGCAACCGGCGGACGCTGATCTTCGCGCTGATCCTGCCGGTCGTCCTGTTCCTATTCGTCGGCACCAACAAGAGCTACGCCGGCCTTAACGCGGCCGGCGTGGTCGGGCAGACGACGCCGGCTCACGCCAACGTGTCCGCTTACCTGCTCGTGAGCATGGCGCTCTACGGGGCCGCGCTGGCGACCACGGCGGGCGGGGCGATGGTCTCGATCGAGCGGGCCCAGGGCTGGAGCCGTCAGCTGCGCATCACGCCGCTGTCGCCGACGTCGTACATCGTCATCAAGGCTATGGTGGCGATGGTGCTCGGGCTCAGCTCCGTGCTCGCGATCTTCATCGTGGGGCGGGCGACCGGCGTGCCGCACTTCGCCTCCGGCTACGTCTACCTCTGGTTCGTCAGCGCGGCGTGCGTCTGGATCGGGGCGCTTGTCTTCGCCGCCCTCGGCCTGTTCATCGGTTACCTGCTGCCTTCGGAGAACGTGATGCAGTTCATCGGGCTGGTGATGGCCGCGATCTCGTTCGCTGGCGGCCTTTTCTACCCGCTGAACCAGGCCGCGCCGATCCTGCAGGACATCGCCAAGTGGACCCCGATGTACGGGCTGAACCAGCTTGTGCACGCACCGCTGCTCGGCGGCGGCATCGACATTTTCTGGGTCATCAACGCCGTCGCCTGGTTCGCGATCTTCGTGACTGGCGCCGTGCTGCTGTTCAGGCGGGACACCGCTCGCGTCTAATAGGACGCATGCAGGTCAACGAGGCTGTCCTCGGGCGGCCCGCCGAGCCGTTGCGCCCGTTCATCGACTACTACAGCGGGTACCGGCAGGCGGGCGTCGAGCCCGCCTTGCACCGCGGGCTGCCGTCGCCTTACCTGACGGTGATCTTCACGCTGCACGAGCCGCTGGTGATCACCGAGCATCCCGATCCGCGGCAGTCGGCCTCCGTGCACGTGACCCTGGCCGGGGGACTGCACACGACGCCCGCGCTGGTCACCCACGAGGGGCGCCAGTCCGGCATCCAGCTGGCGATGAGCCCGCTCGGGGCGCGGATGCTGCTCGGCGTGCCGGCCGCCGAACTTGCGGCCATCGACGTGGAGGGGACCGACGTGCTCGGGCCCCTGGCTGATCGAGTCGCCAGCCGCCTATTGGCGGAAAGGAACTGGCAAGAACGGTTCGCCGTGCTCGATGAAGTTCTGTGCGAACGGCTATTCGGGATCGAAGGCTCGGTGAGTCCCGAGGTCGGCTACTCGTGGCGGCGGCTGCTCGCGGCCGGGGGAGCGATGCGGGTGTCCGCGCTCGCGGGCGAGACCGGGTGGAGCGAGCGGCACCTGCGCTCGGTGTTCCGGGCCGAGATCGGGCTGACGCCGAAGGCGGCGGCGCGGGTGATCAGGTTTCACCAGGCCAGGCGGCTGCTGCAACGGCGGGCGGTGGCGGGCCTTGAGCTGGACCTGGCCGGGCTGGCCGTCGGCTGCGGCTACTACGACCAGGCTCATCTTGACCTGGACTTCCGGCAGATGGCGGGCGCGCCGCCGAGCACCTGGGTCGCCGAGGAGTTCCGAAATTTCCAAGCCCTCGGCGTGGCCCGAGCGGAAGGCTTGGAGGCATGACAGACAACAACGCTCCGCCACCGCAAGTGTGGCCCACGCTGCGCGCCCAAGACGCCCGCGGCCTGATCAAGTTCCTCGTCGACGCGTTCGGCTTCGAGGAGACCGTCGTGTACGGCGAAGGGGACCAGGTTGATCATGCCCAGCTGTCCTGGCCGCCTGGCGGCGGGGTGATGCTCGGCTCGGCTGGCGAGGACGCCGATTCCGGCCGGTTCAGCGCTTACGTGGTGACCGACGACCCTGACGCGCTGTTCGCCCGTGCCTCGGCGGCCGGGGCCAAGATCCTGGACGGGCTGCACGAGACCGACTACGGATCACGTGATTTCGCGGCGGCCGACCCGGAAGGTAACCGGTGGTCGTTCGGTACTTACCGGGGTGAGCCTAGGAAGTGATCCCGTTGAAGAGCAGGGCCAGAAAGGCGTCCACGACCTGGTCGGTGCTGTAGCGGCCCGACCGGTGCCTGGCGGCCGGGATCCACAGCACGTCGCGGAGCAGCCGGTAGGTAAGAACCGGGTCGAGGTCGGCCCGGAACGCGCCTTCGGCGATGCCGCGTTCGAGCTGGCTGATCCAGGTCTGCTCGACTTCGCGGAGGGCTGGACGGAGGTAGCCGAACCGTGGCTGGCTGGTGAAGTAGTTCCAGTCGTTCTGGAGCATGGCCAGGGCGGGGCGGTTGCGGGCCAGGGTTTTGCTGGTGGTGCGGACGATTTGCTCGAGTACCGCGCGGGCGTCGCCGCCTGAGGCTACGGCCGCGCGGTAGTCGGCCAGGATCTCGTCGAGGAAGCTGGCGAGGATCTCGTCGCCGATCGACTCCTTGGAATCGAAGTGGTGGTACAGGCTGCCCGACAGGATCCCGGCCGCGTCGGCGATCTCCCTGACCGTGGTGGCCCGGTAGCCCTTCTGGGCGAACAACTGGCCGGCCAGGCGGACCACGTCGTCCCGCCGGGCGGACTTCTCCGTCCCGGCGGGCTTGGTCTTGCGCGTCACGGCCACCCGATCATTATGTCCGCGCCGCGCGTGCGGGCGGCGGATCGCGGGCCGGGGACGGACTCCGGGGGCACTTTGCTGTCGTTTTTGCAGTACCAAAGTGCCCCCGCTGCGCGCGGTCTTACCCCGCCGTCGCCAGTCGGCCGAGCTTCATCGTGAAAACGCGCAGGTTGCCGGACGGGAAGTCGGGCGGGAGGGCCGCGGCGGGGTACTCGGCGAAACCCACGTGCTGGTAGAAACCGATCGCACGCTTGTTGTCGCGGCCGACCATCAGGTGCACGCCTCGGGAGCCGGCTTCCCGCAGCCGTCTAGTCAGGGCTTCGATCAGGCGCCGGCCGTTGCCGCCTCCCTGCAGCCGGGGCAGGAGGTCGATGTGCAGATGCGAGGGGTAGCGCTCGGTCAGCCGGTCGGGGGTGTGCCAGGGATGATGGATGTCGTGGACCGCGTACCGTGCGATGTCCGGCAGAAGCGCCAGCTCCTCGGCGGCAGGCTCTGGGAACTCCCGGCGCAACGCCGGCCACCAGTCCCGTTCTAGCCGCTCCTCGAACGCGGGAGTATCGAGCGCCGCGACGATGTAGCCGCCGGCCCCGTCGGCGTCCTCCGCGGTGAAAGCTAGCGTAGGATCAACGGTCAGGTAAGGGCCAAGCCAGACGTTCCCTGGCAGCCGAGGATCGCTGACCAGATCCGTCGCGTCCTCGCCGTTGGCGGCGGTTCGCAGGCAGACCAGGTAAAGCTCGTCGCGATCAGCCGGCTGATACGGGCGTATCTGCGCGGTTTCTGTGGGCACGGGTCCTTTTTACCAGCCGAGTCCTCGCGCCGCGTCGATCGAGTCGACGCCAGGTGTTGGCAGGATGGCGATGACCGGGGTGTCGAGGCCGGCGGCCCGGTAGGCGTCGACCCGCTCCCGGCAGCTGTCGAAGTCGCCGTGGATGACCAGGTCGTCCACGACCGACTGCGGGATCGCGGCGCCCGCGCCCTTGCGGTCGCCGGCGTTCCACAGGTCCATCATCGGCTGGATCAGCTCGCGCCGGCCAAGCCACTCGTGGAACTTGAAGTACGCGGGAACGGTCAGGTACCCGGTAAGCGCCCGCCTGGCGATCGCGCGGGCCACCTCGGCGTCGGTCGTCGGGCAGACGAAGATCCGCGCGATCAGCTCGGTGCCTGGCCCGGCCGCCGCCCTGACCTTGGGCACGTCGGCCGGTGACAGCCAGTTAGTGATCACCGCGTCCGACTCGACGGCGGCCAGCTTCACCATCTGCGGTCGCAGCGCCGCCAGCGCCAGGGCTGGCGGCTCGGCCGGCGGCCGCTCCAGCCGGAAACCGCTGACGCGGAACGTCTCGTACTGCTCGGTTACCTTCTCCCCGGCGAGCGCCGCCCGCAGGAACCGCAGCGTATCCCGCGAGCGAGCGTACGGTGCCTCGAACGGTATGTCGTTCCATTGCTGCACGACGACCGGGGTAGAGGTGCCGACGCCGAGCATGAACCGGCCTGGCGCCAGTTCGCCCAGGGTCGCCGCCGTCATCGCCAGGCACGCCGGGCCGCGGGTATAGACCGGCGCGATCGCGGTACCGAACCGCAGCCGGTCCGTCCACTGGGAAGCGAGCACGAGCGGCGTGAACGCGTCGATGCCGTTCAGCTCAGCCGACCACAGGTCGGTATATCCCAGGTCGGCCAGCGAGGTCACGATCTCTCGCTGCTCAGGCAGCGAGTGCCCGTGCAGCGGCACGGTAAGTCCCCAGCGCTCAGTCATGAGCAGACCCTAGTTGGTGGGCGCTGGCCTGACCACTCACAAGACCGACAATTCGCCTAGACCAGTACCGTCGCGGACGCGCGAGCCGCCGAGGGCGCCTGCGAGCCGGCCGACGGCATCAGCAATTCGGGCATTTCAGCTCAGCCCGCCGCAACCATGTCCCATAGATGCTGCTCGGCCGGGGCGCGCAACCGCAACGATGGGCCATCGATGCTGCGGCAACCGCATCCATGGCCCATCGTAGCGGTAACCCCGCCCGGCCGACCAGCAACGATGGCCCATCGTTGCGGTTGCCGCCTGAAGCTGGCGGCGAAATGCCTGGTTTGCCGGGAGCCGCGGGGCCGGGCCGCGGGGCCGGGCCGCAGGGCCGGGGTACCGTGCCGGGGTACCGTGCCGGGGTACCGTGCCGGCGCCCACCGTGCTCGTTGCGGCGTGCTAGTTGGACAGGGCCAGCGTCGCTCCGTTCGGGTCGGTGATGCGGTGGCAGCCCGGAGCGTCGCCGAGCCGCACGCGGTCACCTGATACTCGCCGCAATGGCCCGTCGGGACCGACGAGGATCGCGCCGTCGGCATCGATCGCGATCAGTTCGCCTTCCACCCGCAGCAGCACCGGCCCGTCCCGGCTCGCAGAGATCGCTACTTGCCTGGCCGCGACCCCGTCGAGGACGGCGGAGGGCTCGGCGGCGTAGGACTGGACCCAGGTCGTCGGCGAGCCGGGCGGGGCGTCGGAGCCTGGCCGGTGCCAGTCGCTGCCCCCGACGGCGATCGCCTCTGGATGCCAGGCCAGCCACCAGCTCAGCGGCGCGGTCCACCGCAAATCGAGCCAGCTCCAGTGCCACACCTCGAGCAGCGGCGGGCGGCGGCGCATCGGCGCGATCCAGCTATTCTGCCCGCCGTAAGGGTGGTTCACCGACAGCAGCCCGCCGCCGCGCTCGGTCTGGTCGAGCCAGGCATCGGGCGGCTCCCTGAAGTCCACCCAGGGCAGGTCGCCGAAGGCGTTGGCGTGGCCCTGCTCGGTAGTGACCTCCTGGCCGGGGATCAGCACGATGTCGTGCGCGGTCGAGGCGGCCGGGAGTTCGGGGTGATGGCTGACCGTGTTGTGATCGGTCACGGCGATGAAGTCGAGTCCGCGCTCGGCCGCGAACCTGGCCAGCTCAGGCACCGTAAGCGCGCCGTCCGAGTGCACGGTATGTGAGTGCAGGTCGCCGGCTAGCCACCGCATCCCCGCCGCCGCAGGCAGTTCCCGCCTGGCCGGCCGGTCAGCCAACGGCACGGGCTGAGCGAGGTCGGCGTCGGCGAATGCAGCGCTCATAGGTTCGGCCGTGAGCTGGTACCCAACCCCGTCCCACGGAATCCGGTGCAGCCCGATCACCACCTGCCACTCGCCAGGTTCAAGCTCACCCGCCAAGTAGCCGGGCGTCGCCGACTTAGCGGTAATCGTGAACGACCGCCGGGCGCCTCCTGACCAGCCACGGAACCCGGCCGGACCGAAACAGCCCAGATCGAGCCCGGCCCCGGCCGCGTTGTACTCAAGATCAACTTTTAACGCGCTCGATCCCGGCGGCACCTCGACCGGCAAGTAGTGCCACGGAGACGAGCACTTGTCGTCGATCGTCCACACTCCGGCATGCCGAGTCAGCGCCATACCCCATGTCTACCCGAAGCCTGGAACGGCCGGGGCGCAGCCTGTCCCCGACTTCAGGCCCAACGTTGTCCCTGAGCAGGGGCCAGGACCCCAGCTCAGGGACGACGCTCGGCCTCGCCGTCCGCCCGGCTGCCCTACCTCAGCCCGTTCCTTACCGGCCACTGTGCGTTGACGGACTAATTCAACGCTTGTAGAGTTCATCGTACGTTGAATTACGGAGGAACCGCTATGTGGGCGATGATCGTGAAGGAGTTCCGGCAGGTGCGCCGGGACCGGCGGACGCTGGCGATGATGATCGTGCTGCCGGTACTGCTGCTCGTCGTGCTCGGTTACGCGGCCAGCTTCGACGTCAAGACCATCACGGTCGCGGCCGCCGGACCGGAGGCGGGCGACGTCGGCCAGGATCTCGGCGCGCCGTTCAAGGTCGTCGAGTCGGCTCCGGGCCAGGGCCGGGCCTGGGCTAAGGATCAGCTCCGCGACGGCAAGGCCGACCTCGCCTTCGTGACGACGCCAAGCGGCCTGCACACTCAGGTTTTCATCGACGGCAGTCAGATCTTCGCCGCCAAGGCCGCGCTCGCCACCCTGGCCAGCAGGGAAAACGCCGCCGCCGGCTCGGCCGGCCGCTCGCCCGGGCTGGCGCAGTCGGTAATCCCCAAGGTCACGGTCCTCTACAACCCGGACCTGAACACCTCCGACATCATGATCCCCGGCCTGTGCGGGGTAGTCCTGGTCTTCGTCGGCACGATCATCACCAGCCTCGGCGTCGTCAGGGAACGCCAGTCGGGCACCCTGGAGCAGCTCGCGGTCATGCCGCTCAAGCCGAGAGACGTCGTGCTCGGGAAGATCGTGCCCTACTTCGGCGTCGCGGTCGTTGACCTGGCGATCGTGCTCGCGGTCGGCATCGCCGTGTTCGGGGTGCCGTTCCGAGGCTCGCCGTTCACGTTCGCGCTCGGCGCGCTGCTGTTCCTCTTCGTCACGCTCGGCTTCGGCGTGCTGATCTCCAGCGTCTCGCAGAATCAGGGCCAGGCGATTCAGCTCGCGATGATGACGCTGCTGCCGCAGATACTGCTGTCCGGGCTGATCTTCCCGCTCAGCTCGATCGCCGCCGGGGTGCGCTGGATCGCCTACCTGCTGCCGCTGACCTACTTCAACGAGATCTCCCGTGGCGTGATGCTGCGGGCCGAGCCGCTCGGGGCGCTCTGGCAGCCGTTCGTTTACCTGGCGATCCTCGGCGCGGTCGTGGTCACCGGCGCCACCCTGCGGTTCGCCAGCTACCTCGCCCCCTCAGGTCGCAGGCACGCCAGGCACCAGCACCCAGCCGGCGCCGAGCCGAAGCCGCAGGAGGTCAGCGCGTGACCACCCAGCTCACCCAGACGTGGGGCGCGGAAGGCCTGAGCGTCAGCTACGGCCGGAAACCAGCGCTCAAGGACGTCACCCTCACGGTCAGGCCAGGCGAGGTGACCGCCGTAGCCGGCGGCGATGGGGCCGGCAAGTCCACCCTGATGCGCTGCCTGGCCGGGCTGCTGACGCCGGCCAGCGGCGAGGTACACCGCCCGGCCAAGGACCACATCGGCTATCTCCCGGCGACCTCTGGCGTCTACCCCGACCTGACCGTGACCGAGAACCTCGACTTCCGAGCCAGCGCCTACCGGATGCCACGGCAGGAGGCGAGAGCCCGCGCGGAGCGGTTTCTCGAGGAGACCGGCCTGGCCCACGCCAGAGACCGCCTAGCCGGCCAGCTTTCCGGCGGCATGCGCCAGAAACTAGGCCTCATCGCAGCCATGCTGCACCAGCCGGAACTCCTCATCCTCGACGAACCGTCGACCGGCGTGGACCCGGTCAGCCGGTCAGGCCTGTGGTGGCTGATCGCGAGAGCGGCCGCCGAAGGCTGCGCTGCCGTCGTCGCCACCACGTCGATCGACGAAGCCGACCGCTGCGGCGCAGTCCTTGCCCTCAGCGAAGGTTCGGTGCTTGCGGATGAGATTCCCGGAGACTGGCGCGGTGTTAGCCCGGGGGGGCGACCCCCCGGACCCCCCGCGGGCCGGCGCGCTCTAGGGCGCCGTCTTCCCTCCTCGCTCGTTCCTCGCTCCTCAGTCCAGACGGCGCCGCGCGCCGGCGGCGGTGGCGGGCGCGTCAACCTTGTTGAGGTCTCCGGTGCCGTTAAGAAGTTCGGCGGCTTCACCGCCGTCAATGACGTCAGCTTTCAGGTCGGTCCAGGCGAGATCGTCGGGCTGCTTGGCGCTAACGGTGCGGGCAAGACCACGTTGATCCGGATGCTGCTCGGCCTGACGGGCGCCACGGCGGGCTCGGTCGCCCTGTTCGGCCAGGAGCCGTCGCGTCAGACCCGGCGCCGCCTTGGCTACGTCCCCCAGGGCCTTGGCCTCTACGACGACCTCACCACGGCCGAGAACCTGCGCTTCACCGCCGCCGCCTTCGGTTCCGCGCCCGGGATCCCGCCCGACGTCGCCCCCTACGCGAACGACCTGATCGGCGCGCTCCCGCTCGGCGTTCAGCGCCGGGTCGCCTTCGCCCAGGCGCTGTCGCACGACCCTGACCTGCTCATCCTCGACGAGCCCACGTCCGGCGTTGACCCGCGCGGGCGGGCCAGGCTGTGGGAGACCATCGGCGCCGCGGCCGACCGGGGCGCGGGCGCGCTGGTCACCACGCACTACATGGAGGAAGCGGCCGAGTGCGACCGACTGGTGATCATGGCTGACGGCGTCGTCGTCGCGGCGGGCACGACCGAGTCGATCGTCGGCGACCGCCAGGTCACTGCCGTCGCGACGGAGTCCTGGGCCGCCGCGTTCGGCCGGCTCGAGCACGCTGGCCTCGAGGTCGCGCTGGCGGGCCGTGCCCTCCGCGTACCCGGCGCCACCCCCGCCCAGGTCACGGCCGCCCTCGGCGACCTGGATGCTACCGTCACCCAGGTGCCCGCGACCCTGGAGGAACGCTTCTTCGAGCTGGTCACCCAAGGTCACAAGCCTTCCGATCTTCCAATAGGCCCGCAAGCGTGACTCAACCTGGCAAGCCGGTCAGATCGGGCCGCCGGTCAGGAGACAGCGGCACCAGCGAGGCGATACTTGACGCCGCCAGAACCCAGTTCGCTACGCATGGGTACCAGGGCGCGACGATCAGGGGAATCGCTGGGGTCGCCGGAGTCGATCCCGCGCTCGTGCACCACTTCTACGGCACCAAGGAAGCCCTGTTCGCCGCCGCGATGCGGCTGCCCGTGGTGCCGAGCGAGGTGATCGCGGGCGTGTTCGCTGAGGGTTCAGGCGGGCTCGGCGAGCGCATGGTCGGCACCGCGCTGACGATGTGGGAGTCCGACGGGGTCAGGGACACCTTCCTCGGCCTGCTCAGATCGGCGATGACCAGCGACCAGGCGGCGCTCATGCTGCGCGAGTTCGTCGCTGACACGATCCTGCGCACGATTGTCAGGGCCGCTGGCCTGCGTCAGTTCGGCAGTCCGGCCGAGGCTGAGTACCGGGCCACGATGGTCGCGACGCAGATCATCGGGCTCGCGCTGACCAGGCTGGTGCTGCGGCTGCCCGCCGTGAGCAGCGCGAGCATCGGCGAACTAGCGGCCACGGTCGGCCCCTCAGTCGAGCGGTACCTCACCGGGGAGATCGCCCTACCCGATCGTCTAGCTCGCACGTAGCATCGCAGGAGTGGACAAGCTACTCGGGAACTTCACGCTGGCCGACCTGACCGCGAGAAAGAGCGACAAGTGGCGGACCTACCCGCCGGACGTGCTCCCCGCGTTCGTGGCCGAGATGGACTTCATGGTCGCCGAGCCAATCGCGGCGGCGGTGCGGGCGGCCCTGGACATCGGTGATACCGGGTATCCGTGGGCCGGTGAGCTTGGCGAGGCTTTCGCGCAGTTCGCGGGGGAGCGGCTCGGGTGGGACGTCCGGCCTGACCGGGTGTTCGCGATTCCTGACGTGATGAGCGGAATCGTGGAGATCTTGTCGGCGGTTACCCCGTACGGCGCTGGCGTCGTGATCAACCCGCCGGTGTACGGGCCTTTCTCCCTGCGGCTCGGCTACCTCAGGCGACCCGTCGTCGAGGCGCCGCTTCGCCGGGCCAAGGACGGGAGCTACGACCTGGACTTCGAGGTGCTCGACGCGGCGCTGGCCCGACCCGAGGCAACGGCCTACCTGCTGTGCAACCCGCACAACCCGCTCGGCCGGGTCTGGCGCCGTGATCAGCTCCTGACCGTCGCGGAGTTGTGCGAGCGGCATCAGGTCGAGTTGTTCGTCGACGAGATCCACGCTCCGCTGACGCTGGCCGGGGCCGAGCACGTGCCGTTCGCCTCCCTTGATCACCCGATGGCGCGGCGGGCCTGGACGTTCAACTCGGCGTCCAAGGGCTGGAACATCGCCGGCCTCAAGTGCGGGATCGCGGTCGCCGGATCCGACGCGGCCGCTGAGCTCTACGCCGAGCTCTGGGAGGCGCTGCTCGCCTCGCATCTGGGGGTGCTGGCGTCGGCGGCGGCGTTCACTCAGGCGCTCGACTGGCTTGACGCCGTACGGCACCAGCTTGAGGAGAACCGGACCCTGCTGGCGCGACTGCTCACGGAGCGGCTGCCCGAAGTCGGCTACGTGCCAGGCGAGGCCAGCTTCCTGGCCTGGCTCGACTGCCGTGGGCTCGGGCTCGGCGACAATCCCGAGGTCGCGTTCCTCGAACGGGGGCGGGTCGCGCTGACCGGAGGTACGTACTTCGGCAGTCAGGGGGCAGGCCACGCCCGGCTCAACATCGGGACCTCGCCTGAGCTGGTGACTGAGGCCGTGCGGCGGATGGCGGCGACGGTCGGGCGCTGATACTGTTTCGTCCTTCCGTGGTTAATTTGCTCCCCCGAGGTCGACATGGCTGCTCGTCGTGCTGTCTTCAGTCGTTCGCTGACTGCTGTTCTGCTGGCGACGCCAGCCGTGCTGCTTGCTGGTTGCAATGGGCTTGGAGGTTCTAGCGCGCAGCCCACGGTGACGGTGACCGCGTCGGCTAGTCCCGCCGCGACGACGACCGGAGCATCCTCACTAGGTCAGGGCAGCTCATCCTCGCCGGCGCCGGGCGGGGAGCCAGACATTCTCGCGGTGACGACGGCCGGGGCACTGGTCAAGCTTGACCCGGCCAGCGGCAGCGTGATCCAGACGCTGGTGCCGTCCGGGGTACTCGGAGACGAGGTGTCGGCGCACGGGTCGACCGTGTACTTCACCGAGGGGGCTGGCTGTCATTCCGAGGTCGAGTCGGTGAACCTGAGCGGCGGCGACCTCACCGCGATCGCGCCAGGGCAGCTGCCGGCGATCAGCCCGGACGGCGTCAAGCTCGCGTGGACGACCGAGCCGGTGATGTCGGAGAACTGCGTCCCGGACCCGGCTAAGGCGTCGGTGGCCACCCAGTACAAGATCGTGGTCAGGACCCTCAGCACGGGCGGCGACCAGATCATCGGGCTGCCGAAGCAGGTGCTGCGCAGCCAGCTGCTGCCGCCGATCTCGCACCTGTCCTGGTCCTCAGACAACTCGGCGCTGGCCGTGTCCACGTCGGCGGTGGCCGACAACGAGGGCTGGAACCTGGCCGTGGTCGTCGTCGGCAACGCCAGGTACTACGTCGGGCCGACCGCCGGCCTCACCGACATCCCGCTGTCGGGCGGGCCGACCCCGCAGCGAAGCTACATCAGGGAAGGCATCTTCCTCCCTGACGGCAACTTCTTCATCAGCCGGGCCTGCTGCGGCGGCGTCCCGATCCAGAACACTTCCAGGCTGCTGTGGGAGATCAACCTCAACGGCGAACTGGTTCACCAGGTCGCGATCGGGTATTCCAACCTCGATCACTACAGCCTGGATGCGTACCCGAGCGGGAAGTGGCTGCTGTACATCGGCGGGAACGACCTGTACGTCTCTCGTGATGGCAACCGCCCGACCGACATAGCCAAGGACATGATCGCGGCGGCCTGGTCTTGAGTGAACTGCTGGTCAACGGCGAGTCAAGCGCGACCAAATGATGCCCGAGTCGGCCCTGAACGCGCATGAACCACCTGTGTGCGCAACCTTCTATGCCGGTCTATAGCACATTGGACCTGGTCAGCGTGCCCTTTCCATGTAAATCTGGGTAAACAACCTGGCGGCTGGTCGTGGTGGAGGGTTTTGATGGGCAGGGATGTTCCGGCGATCACGATAAGCCGCGCGGATAGACGAACGTACCGCGCGAAAGTGCGCAGTTGCCTGGACGTGCTGGCCCGGATGCTGCACGAATCCAGATTTGAGACGGATTTTCAGCATGTCGGGCTGGAGATCGAGTTCAACCTGGTCGATAAAAGCGGTAATCCGACGATGACTAACGACGACGTGCTCGCCAGGATCGCTGACAAAGCCTGGGCGACCGAGCTCGGCAAGTTCAACGTCGAATTGGCCGGCGATCCCGAGGCTCTGGGCGGCGGCGTGTTCACGGCGCTCGAGTCCTCGCTAAACCGGATCTTGCGGCAGGTCGCGGACGTGGTCGAGCCGACCGGCACCCGGCTGGCGATGATCGGGATCCTGCCGAGCCTGCGCGAGAGCGACGTGAGCGAGGAAACGATCTCAATCAACCCCCGGTATCACCTGCTCAATGACGAGATCCTAGCGGCGCGGGGCGAAGAGATCAGGATCCTGATCGAGGGCCAGGACCGGCTGCTTACCTACGTGGACTCCATCGTCGCCGAGGCGGCGTGCACGAGCTTCCAGTGCCACCTTCAGGTGAGCCCTGAGACGTTCGCGAGCTACTGGAACGCGGCTCAGGCAATCTCAGGCATCCAGGTCGCCGCCGCCGCCAACTCGCCGTATTTCTTCGGCCACGAGCTGTGGAACGAGACCAGGATCACCCTGTTCGAGCAGGCGACCGATAGCCGGCCTGAAGAACTGCGGGAGCAGGGGGTGCGGCCGAGGGTATGGTTCGGCGACCGGTGGGTGACCTCCGTCTTCGACCTGTTCGAGGAGAACCTGAAATACTTCCCCGCGCTGCTGCCGCTGAGTGAGGACGAGGATCCGGTCGCCGTGCTCGAACGCGGCGAGGCGCCGCAGCTAGCTGAGCTTTCCCTGCACAATGGCACGATCTACCGGTGGAACCGGCCCATCTACGCGGTTGTCGACGGCAAGCCGCACCTCCGGGTCGAGAACCGCGTGCTTCCGGCCGGGCCGACCGTCGTTGACTCGATCGCCAACGCGGCGTTCTACTACGGTCTCGTCGGAGAACTGGCCGAGGTCGAGCGGCCGATCTGGTCGCAGATGTCGTTCTCGGCCGCCGCCTCCAACTTGGTCGCCGGGGCGAAGCAAGGCCTGGCCGCCGAGGTGTACTGGCCGGGCGTCGGCATGGTGCCGGTGGATGAGCTGATCCTGCGCAGGCTGCTCCCGATGGCGGCCCGGGGACTGGCGCGCTGGGGGGTGGACAGCGCCGACGCGAACCGGCTGCTGTCAATCATCGAGCGCCGCTGTGTCACCGGCCTGAACGGGGCGACCTGGCAGATCAAGTCCGCCCGCCGGCTCCAGAGCCGCGGCATAGAAAGGGACGAGGCCCTGCGCCTGATGACCCAGGACTACCTGGAGCTGATGACAACCGGCGAGCCAGTGCACTCCTGGCCAGTGATGTAAAGCTCGCGCTGGCTCTACTCCTTGTGGTTGTCGGGGAGGTGCCAGCGGTGGGGGTGGATCAGGTGCTTGATCGCCGGCTCCGGCCCCAGGTGCCTGGTTCGTAGAACTCGACCGGCGGCGGGTTGTCGAGCAGCGGCGTCGCTATCTCCCAGATCCGGTCGATCTCGTCTGACCTGGTGAACAGTGACTGGTCGCCGATCATCGCCTCGAGGATCAGCCGCTCGTAGCCTTCGAGTTCGTGCATCCGGTGGAACGAGTCCGAGTACTTGAAGACCATCTCGACTTCCTTGAGTCGCATCTGCGGCCCCGGCTGCTTGGTCATGAACTGCACCGAGATCCAGCCGGGGTCGTCGAAGTCGATGACGACCTCGTTGCCTCGCTGATCCTGCCTGGTCCGCGCCGCGACCGGGAACATCCGCAGTACCGGTTCCTTGAGCCCGAGCGTGATGGTCTGCCTGCGCTGGGCCATGGACTTTCCTGACCGCAGGTAGAAAGGCACGCCCGACCAGCGCCAGTTGTCGATGTCGACGCGCAGGGCGGTGAAGGTGTCCGTCTGGCTGTCCGGGGCGACGCCCGGCTCGCCCCGGTAGCCCGCGTACTGGCCGCGCACTACCTTCGACGGGTCGATCAGCCGCATCGCCTGGTAGACCTTGGACTTCTCGTCGCGCAGCGCCTTGGCGCCGAACGTGATCGGCGGCTCCATCGCCACGAAGCCGAGCACCTGGAACAGGTGGGTCACGATCATGTCGCGGAAGGTGCCGGTCTTCTCGAAGAACGAGGCACGGCCTTCGATGTTGATGTGCTCGGGCACGTCGATCTGCACGTGCGAGATGTGGTCACGGTTCCAGATCGGCTCGAACAGGCCGTTGGCGAACCTGAAGGCCAGGATGTTCTCGACCGATTCCTTGCCGAGGAAGTGATCGATCCTGAAAACGTGGTCCTCGCTGAAGACCGAGTGCACGATGGCGGTGAGCTGGCGGCAGGAGGGCAGGTCGTAGCCGAACGGCTTCTCGATGATCACGCTGGCGTTCTGGTACAGCTTGGTGTCGCCGAGCATGGAGATGACCGAACCGAACGCCGACGGGGGCACGGCGAGGTGGTAGAGGCGCTTCGGGTTGGTGCCGATCTCCTGCTCGGCGGTCGCCACGGCGTCCACGAGCGGCTTCGGATTCTCAGGATCAGAGCAGGCGAAGTGCAGTTTGCTCTCGAAGTCCTTCCAGGCCGCACCGTTCGGCTTGGCGAGGCCGAACTGCGAACAGGCTTGCTTGGCGTGCTGCCTGAACTCGTCGTCGGTCATGATGCAGTTGTGCGGGGCCGAGCCGATGATGCGGTATCCGACCGGCAGCAATCCTGACTTGGCCAGATGGAACAACCCAGGCAGCAGCTTGCGCTTCGCGAGGTCACCGGTCGCGCCGAAGATTACGATGACATGGTCGTCTGGGTGCTTGTTCCCATGGTTATTGGATTGCATGGGGCCAATAGTGCCATGTCATCGCAACGGGAAGACTGACCACGTGAGCATTGACCGCGAAAAGCAGCTAGCCGCGCAGGCGGCGGCCGGGCTTGTCAAGGACGGCATGACCGTGGGTCTCGGCACGGGCTCGACGGTGGCGTTCCTGCTGCCCGCGCTGGCGGAGCGGAAGCTGGCGATCCGCTGTGTCGCGACGTCGGTGCATACGCAGCAGAAAGCAACCGAGCTTGGTCTTGACGTCGAGTTGGTCGACACGCTTGACCACCTCGACATCGCGATCGACGGCGCCGATCAGGTGACGCTGGAGGGCTGGCTGATCAAGGGCGGCGGAGGCGCGCACACCAGGGAGAAGATCGTCGCCGCGTCGGCGGCCAGGTTCGTGGTCATCGGCGACTCGACCAAGCCGGTCGATGCGCTGCGTCCGCCGGTGCCGCTTGAACTGCTCACTTTCGGGCTGCCTGCGACGCTGCGGGAACTGGCTCATGCTGTGATCAGGGAGGGCTGGCCGCCGAGCCCTGACGGCGGAATCATCGCCGACTACACAGGACCTATCAAGGACCCTTCCGAACTGGCGGCGTGGCTGTCCGCTATCCCTGGCGTCGTCGGGCACGGGCTGTTTGAGCCTTCGTATACGGCTGATGTGTTCATAGCTCGCGGGGAGTTGGTCGAGCATCGGGTGCTGTCTTAAGGTCAAGACCTACTGCGGGGTGGGTGGGGTACCGGACATGTGCCGCCCGGCTGCGTCCCGCAATTGCCTGGCGACACATGTCCGGTACCCCAGGTCAGTGCGCGAACGACAGCCGTACAGACGACATGAGCTGGCAAAGCACCCTCAGCTGGCCCCGGCTTCGGTAGCGCGAGCCGCCGGGGGCGGCCGCTAGCTTACCGACGGCACCAGCTGACCGGACCTTTCAGCTCAGCCAACCGCAACGCTGGCCCATAGATGCTTGCTCAGGCCGGGCGGGCAACGCAACGATGGGCCACGGGTGCCTTTCTTCTGGAGTGACGGTGATCGGCGGGCATGCGGCGCGGGCTGGCGGGCCTGCGCATCGACCGGTATGCGGCTAATGCCCGGTTCGCGGAGGTTAGCCCGTGAGGTTTTCGTCCAGGGCGGGCCTGGCCGGGAGCGCGTCCAGAAAGTGAACCCGTGGTAAGTCGCCCGGCGACCGCGCCTTACCACGTTTTAGCTCAGAAAATACCGGTGTAAACCACGTATAACGATCCGCAGTTGCTAGCTAAAACGTGGTAAGCCGCCGGGCCAAGGCGGCTTACCACGGGTTCACTTTCTGGACTGACTCAAACCGCCCATATCGCCCGACCGCCAGCCTGGCCGACCGCGACTCCACGGACAGACTGTCGCTCGTCACTCCCCGGGAAACGCACCCATGGGCCACCGATGCTGCTGCAACCGCATCCATGGGCCACCGTTGCGGTTAGTCGGCCCGGCCGAGCAGCATCGATGGCCCACGGGTGCGTTTCTGGTGGAGTGAGGCGGCGAGCTGCCCTGGATGCCGGGAATGCGCCAGAAGCACCCGTTCAGCGAATTGTTGCATTTGTCGGTTTCGGGGACGAGGCTGACGGTCGGAGAGCCGCCGCTGCCGACGCAGTCGGCCAGTCGAGGTGAGGACGGCTGTCGTTCGCGCACTGACCTGGGGTGCCGGACATGTGTCGCCAGGCAATTGCTGAAAGCAGCCGGGCGGAAACTTCCTCTAACCACACACTACAGGGGTTTGCCAAAGTCGCGTGTGATGTTTAGCCAGGTGAGAGTGCTATGAGGTCCAGGATCTGAAGTGCGCGGCGAGGGTCCTGGGCGCAGCGGCGGGTTTCGTCGGTGCAGCTGGTTACTCCGTGTATCCGGAAGAGGCTGATGACGAGGTTGCTGAGGGCGGACCAGACCTGCGGGGCGTTTCCTGTGCGTATAAGCGATTTGTCTTCTTTCCAGATCACGTCGCGTAGCCAGTGGGTGTGCTCAACCCGCCAGTGGCCGCGGACGTGGGCGAGGAGGTCTTCGGGCGTGGCCTGGTCTTCGGCGAGGCTGGTGAGGTAGAGGACGGCCTCGGCCCGGGTGCGCCACTGGCCTTTCTTCTTGTACGTGGTGTACCGCTCGATGAGGACAGCCCGGGCCGCGTCCTGGAATCCGGTGCCCGCGGGGCAGGGCAGGACCCTGGCGGTGCGGGTCTCGATCCGGCCGCGGGTGATCTCGCTGGTGGCGGCGGCGACCGGGGTGCTGTCCCAGGGCAGGGCGTTCAGCTGCTCGTTCAGGACCGGCTGGTTGCCGAGGACCGGCAACAGGTAGTCCGCGCCCTTGTCTTCGCGCAGGAAGCGGGCGTTGCCCCGGTTTGCCTGCATCGCGTCGGCGGTGACGACGGCGTGCTCCAGCGGCAGGGGCTCCAGCAGCGGCCTGAAATGACTGATCTCATTAGCCTTGCCGGACTTGGCGACCCTGTCCTGCGCGATCACGATGCCGGGCGTATGGGTGACCGCCGCCAGCAGGTGCACTTTCTTGTTCCCGCCGGCCTTGGCGCCCTTGCGTTCCTTGCCGTCGACGGCGACGCCGTGCCGGGCCGGGACGTGCCCGGGATCGCCGGTGACCGCCGGGTCCAGCCAGGGATGCACCGGGTGCGGCCGGAACCAGCCGTCTGCCCTGACCTCCCCGAACGCCTGCGCGGCCGGCGGCTTCCGCTTCTTCGCCTTCACCGTGATCTTCCCCCGCTCCGCCCGCCGTTTCGCCGCGGCGGCGGCCGTGACCTGCGGGTCCAGCGCCGCATCCGCCAGCGCCCCGGTCAGCGCGGCCTCGAGCTCGTCCGGGTCCAGGACCTGCGGGATCCGGTACAGCGTCCGCTCCGACGGCGCCACCCGCACCCCGGCCGGGCTGACCCGGCAGCCATGCGCGGCCAGCAGCTCCTGGCCCCAGCCCGCCGCGGCCTGCCCGATCGCCCGCGCGGTCTGGTACCCGCACGCCACGCCCGCCACCAGCACCGACACCGCCGGCCCCAGCTCATGCCGCAGCCCCCGCCGGTTCCGCCGATCCGTCAGCCGCGCCTCCAGCGCCCGCCGCAGAACCCCCGGCTCCGGCGCATCCCCGCCGCCCAGGTGGCGGCGGACAGCCTCGATCAGCGATGATGGATCCACGGGCGCGGCCTTTCACGGTGACGTTTTTGATGGTTAGCACCCGAATCGTCACCACGGGCCGCGCCCCCTGGTCAAGCACATCCGCCCCGCGCACCGCGTGTCGCGCCCCGCCCCCGGAAGACCGCTACGGAAAGTAGCCGCCAGCCGCGCAGCCGCCACCATCGACGCCCCGCCGGCACGGCAGCACACCCGCCCTGTCAGTCACTCACTGTCACACCGACTTTGGCAAACCCCTGCCACACACTAGAGATTCACCGGAAGATTTAAACTGAGAAAACATATTTTCCATTCGCGTCACGGTCCAAGGGAAGGGTCTCGACCACTGAGTCAACATTGATCGATCCGTAGATATGGGGAAAGGGATCATCCCAGCCCGTGACGTTTTCATAACGAACCTCTGACCGTAGGCGGTCTACATCTATCACAAGGACAATCAGCCCGTCATCTGACCCATATATCAGATTCGCAACTGGCGCTACCTGCCCAGCATCGCCAGCGTGAATGAAACCTTGATCATCCAGCGTCCTGCCGCGAGTAGATATCCTGTACTCGCCGTCTTGGGTCGCCTTCGCCCAGTCAGCCTGATACGCGATATGGTAAATTGGCATTGCTTAGAGGACTCCTAGCATCTCGTTAGCTTGCTCGATGAATTCGCCGACTATCGGGTTGGTCTTATGACGTTCGGCTAGTCGTCGGCTGAAGGCGCCGATATAATTTACGATCCGCGAGGATTGGAGGCTCGCGGCCACGTTCAAGACCTGGCTTCCAATATGACAGGCATAATCGACATCTGTTTCGATATAGGTGGTTGCCAGCACGATTGTATTAAAAGCATGGGATCGGGTAAGCGTGGCGTTAAGTCCGGCAGCCCTGGAAGCGAACTCTCTCGCATGACTCCAGTCCTCAAGATCGCGGAAGCAATGCGCGAATCTGGCGGCAAGATAACATTCGTCGAGATAGTGCAACCAATCCGGCGTATCTTCTGTCCGGATGAGATCGAATGCAATCTCGGCGCGATCGAGCGAAGATACGCATGCCCTCTTGTCCCCTAGCACTGCGTACGCATTTGCCTCTAGAGCACACGCTTCCGCGCGGAGGGCAGGAATCGCGGCCGCATTTGCCGCGTTCGCGCTCGCTCGGGCCAACTGTAGCGCTTCTTTCGGACGGTGAAGGTGGATTGCATGATGACTCTTTGCCGCGAGAATCTCACCGCCAAAAGCGACATCACCAACGGCAGCCGAGAACTCAAGAGCATTTCTGAAATAAAGTTCGGCGGAACCATGATTTTCGGTGTCGTAAGCCGTCCAACCGATGAGATGGGCTAGCTGCGCTGCTGCTCCGAACAATCTCCGCCCGACCTCGTCAGTACAACTGCCTTCACGCAATATAGGCAACACATTTGAGTTAAGATAGTGAGCGGCCAGTCCGTGAGCATGTCCTCCACCGAACTTATTATCCAAACGCCGAAAGGTCTGCGTGAAATCCTCAATTACTTCGATGTCAGCAGCCGTAACGCGCCTTCGTGGCAAGCAGCCAGAATCAAGGATGGACGCGTTCTCAGACGGCACTTCGAGTTCGCGAGATGCTGAATCGGCGCTATATACACGGGTTGTTTCCGGCCATAGCTCGGATTCGGGACAATTGAGGATCTTGGAGGCAAGGTGGCGGTGGCCCGCGCGGGGAATTACCCCCCTGGTCATCCACCGCTCAACCGACTTAGGGTCAACCCCCACCTTGCGCGCTAGTGCCCTCGTCTCGATTCCGTTTGCGAACATCGCGTCGCGCAACCGGGAATTCGCCTCGCGCGCATTCACGGATACCGGGGGCATGCGGAACCCGAGTTCCGCGACTGGTCGGCCGCACAGCCGGGAAAGGATGCTCCTGTAGGCCGGTCCCGGAAAAGCGACTCTCCCGGACTCCAGCGATTCGACATATTTGGCGTCCGGGATGACATTGTAACCCATATCGCGTGCCACCGCCGCCATGGCTTCCGCGAACTGCTCACGCGATTCGCCGCGCTCGCTTTCGCGGATACGGCGCAGTAAGAGATTCGGCGCGCCCCGTGCCTGCCCCAAACTGCCCACCCCCCTATTCCGGTTCTGGGCCTGCACTAAAGTCTAATCGGCTGGCCAAGGCGGCATCACAGGTTTCGCCGCAGATTCGGTCGGCCACGGCCACCAGTCCGCCGCCGGCGGCCCTCAGCCGCCCCCCAGGCGGTCCGCCCCCGCCAACAGCCCTGTGACCCCACCCCGGTGAGGCCCGAGACCCCTGCGACGCGCTCACGGCCGCCGGCCCCAGGGATCGGGCGCCGCCCCCCTGCGCAGTGACCCACCGTGACTGTCACACCCCGCCGGAACTGTTCGCGGCTCGCGCGCGCCTGCGCGCGTGGGGCCACATCCGCGAACTGTCCGGACACCTGAGACAATCACCCACAGTCACTGTCACAGCCGATCCCGGCAGCTCCCGAGTCCCGGAGCTGGACGGCCCGTCAACCACCCTCGAACACACTTACGTATAACGGAAGCAGCCGGGCATGTCCGGTACCCCACCACCTCCGCAGTAGGTCTTGACCTTAAAACACCAACCGATTACCTAGCTTTTCTTCTCCGCGTGCCCGCCGAACTCGCTGCGCATGGCCGACAAGAGCTTGTCGGTGAATTCGCCTAGGCCTCGGGACTCGAACCGCTGGAACAACGAGGCGGTGATGACTGGCGCGGGTACGCCTTCCTCGACGGCGGCAAGCACCGTCCAGCGGCCCTCGCCCGAGTCGGAGACCCTGCCTGCGAAGTCGCTCAGGTCGGGCGACTTGGCCAGCGCGCTCGCGGTCAGGTCGACCAGCCAGGAGCTGACGACCGAGCCCCGGCGCCAGACCTCGGCGACTTCGGGGACCGGGATGTTGAACTGGTAGTACTCGGGGTCGGTGAGCGGGGTCGTCTCGGCGTCGGTCACGGTTTCCTCCATGCCGACGTTGGCGTGCTTGATGATCGACAGGCCTTCCGCGATGGCAGCCATCATGCCGTACTCGATGCCGTTGTGTACCATCTTGACGAAGTGCCCGGCGCCGGGCGGGCCGCAGTGCAGGTAGCCCTCCTGGGCCGTGCCACCCGGCTTGCGTCCAGGCGTGTCCTCGACGTCGCCCTTGCCGGGGGCGATGGTCTTGAAGATCGGGTCGAGCCTGGTGACCGGCTCGTCTTCGCCGCCGATCATGAGGCAGTAGCCGCGCTCCAACCCCCAGACGCCGCCGGACGTGCCGCAGTCCACGTAGTGGATGCCCTTGGGACCGAGTACTTTCGCGCGCCTGATGTCGTCGCGGTAGTAGGTGTTGCCGCCGTCGATCACGGTGTCGCCAGGGTCCATCATCGAGGCCAGGTGATCGAGGGTCCGGCCGGTGATCGCGGCGGGCAGCATCAGCCAGGCGGTCCTTGGCTGCTCTAGTTTCTCGACGAAGTCGTCGAGATCCTTGGCGCCGGTCGCGCCTTCCGCGACGAGGGCGTCGACCGCGGCGGAGTTCACGTCGTAGACGACGCAGGTGTGGCCGTCGCGCATGAGCCTGCGGACCAGGTTCGCACCCATGCGCCCGAGCCCGACCATGCCTATTTGCATCGGGTGCTCAGTGGTCATTTTGCTGATGCTCCTTTGATCTTTCGATAACGCCGGATGAGGGCGTTCGTTGACGAATCATGATTCAGCTCTGGTTCGGTCTCGCTGGTCAGCTCGGGGCCGATCGCGGCGGCGAGAGCCTTGCCGAGTTCGACGCCCCACTGGTCGAAGGAGTCGATTCCCCAGACCGTGCCGGCCGTGAACACCGCGTGCTCGTAGAGCGCGACCAGGGAGCCAAGCAGGCGCGGGGTCAGGATTTCGGCCAGCAGGACGTTGCTCGGGCGGTTGCCTTCCATCACCCGGTGCGGCGCCACTTGCGGCGATGTGCCCTCGGCCAGCACCTGCTCAAGCGTCTTGCCGAAGGCCAGGGCCTGCGCCTGGGCGAACACGTTCGAGGTGAGGAGGTCGTGCTGGTCGCGGATGGGGTTGAGTGATTTGCCGAAGCCGATGAGGTCGACAGGGATCAGCTCGGTGCCCTGGTGCAGCAACTGGTAGAAGCTGTGCTGGCCGTTGGTGCCAGGCTCGCCCCAGAAGACCGGTCCGGTGGGGTAGTCGACGTGGGTGCCGTCCAGGGTGACGTGCTTGCCGTTGGACTCCATCGTGAGCTGCTGCAGGTAGGCAGGGAACCGCTTGAGGTACTGCTCGTAGGGCATTACGCCGATGCTGCCCACGCCCATGAAGCCCGTGTACCAGACCTGAAGCAGGCCCATCAGCGCGGGCAGGTTGCGGGCGAGCGGCGCGGTGCGGAAGTGCTCGTCCATGGCGTGGAAGCCGGCCAGCAGCTCGCCGAACTGGTCAGGGCCGATCGCGATCATCGTGGACAGGCCGATGGCAGAGTCCATCGAGTACCGGCCGCCGACCCAATCCCAGAAGCCGAACATGTTGGCGGTGTCGATCCCGAACGCAGAGACTTTCTCCGCGTTGGTCGAGACCGCCACGAAGTGCCGGGCGACCGCGGCCTCGTCGCCGAGGGCGCCGACTACCCAATCACGCGCTGACCTGGCATTCGAGAGCGTCTCGAGCGTCGTGAAGGTCTTGGATGACACGATGAACAGGGTTTGGGCCGGGTCGAGGTCGCGGGTGGCCTCAGCGAAGTCAGTGGGGTCCACGTTCGAGACGAAGCGGAACGTGCGGTCGCGGTCCGAGTAGTCGCGGAGCGCTTCGTAGGCCATGACCGGGCCGAGGTCAGAGCCGCCGATGCCGATGTTGATCACCGCCGTAATCGGCTTGCCGGTAAACCCGAGCCACTCGCCCGACCTGACCTTCGTCACGAAGTCACCCATCCGGTCAAGCACCTCATGGACCTGCGCGACCACGTCTTCGCCGTCCACGACCAGGTGAGTGCCCTTGGGCATCCGCAGCGCCACGTGCAGGACCGCGCGGTTCTCCGTGACGTTGATGTGATCACCGCGGAACATGGCCTCGATCCGCTCGGACAACCCTGACTGGCTGGCCAGCTCGAACAGCAGCCCTATCGTCTCGTCGGTGATCCGGTTCTTGGAGTAGTCCAGGAAGAGGCCGGTGCCCGAATCTTCGATGGTCAGCCGCTCGCCCCGGCCGGTGTCGGCGGCGAACAAGTCACGCAGATGCAAGTCTTTGATCTTGTCGTGGTGCTCGGCCAGCGCGGCCCAGGCCTGGCCTGCGCAGCGGAGTGCTCAATTCACAAGTCCCCTCGATAGCAAGTATCCGTTGGCGACACTAGCGTGGGTAGAACGGCAACGCCCCAGGGAAGCTGGTTTAAGGCGAGCCACAGAGCCGAGGCGCGGCGCCGTCTGGACTGACGAGCGAGGGCGCGAAGCGCCGAGCGAGGAGGGAAGACGGGGCCATAGAGCGCGGAGGCAATCGGGGGGTCCGGGGGGTCGTCCCCCCGGGTAGATACTCTCTAACATGACCACAGACCTTCGCCTAGGTGGTACTGACCTCCCGATACTCGACCGAGCCCGGATCTACTGCTGCGGCATCACCCCCTACGACGTAACCCACCTAGGCCACGCAGCCACGTTCGTCTGGGTCGACGTGCTCACCAGGGTCCTCGCCTCGATCGGCGTAAGCGCCCAGTTGTGCCGCAACGTCACCGACGTGGACGACGTCCTGTTCGCGGCGGCCGAGCGGTCAGGTTCGGCGTTCGACGCGTTCGCGTCCGTGCAGCAGTTCAGGTTCGACCAGGACATGACCGCTCTCGGGGTGCGCGAACCGCAGTTCGCGCCGCGGGCCAGGCGGAACGTCGGGCAGGTGATCAGGCTCGCGTCGGCGCTCCTGGGCTCGGGGGCGGCTTACCAGCGCGACGGTACCGTGTACTTCCGCGGAGTTTCGGTCGCGGAACGGGCCGGGCTTGGTCGCGAAGAGGCAGCGGTGCTGGCGGCCGAATATGGTGCACGCCTTGACGATCCGGCCAAAGACGACCCGCTTGATGTCGCCATCTGGCGACAGTCAGCCGCGACGGAACCTGGTTGGCCTTCGCCGTGGGGGACTGGCCGGCCTGGGTGGCACGCCGAGTGCGCGGCGATGTCCCTTTCCGTGCTCGGACTCGCCGTTGACGTACTCTGCGGCGGCGATGATCTGCGGTTCCCGCACCACGCTTACCAGGTGGCTATGGCCGAGGCGGTCACCGGCGTGAGGCCGTTCGCGCGAGCCAGGTTCGGCGTGGGCGTGGTGAGCCTGGACGGGGCCAAGATGGCGAAGTCGACCGGCAACCTGGTCCTGGTCAGCGACGTACTCGAGAACTACGCGCCGGCCGCGCTCCGGTTGTGCCTCGTGGACCGGCCCTGGTCGGCCGGGTGGGACTACGCGCCGGACGGGCTCAAGGCCGCGACCGAGCGGCTTGAACGGCTCTACCTGGCGGCCGGACGGGGCGGCGGTAACTCGTCGGCCGCGACCGGCGCGGTCACGGCGGCGTTGTGCGACGACCTCGACGTGAGCGCCGCGCTTGATATCGCCGAGGAAGCCGGCGGGGCGGTGGCGCGGGGGCTGATCGCGACCCTCGGGCTTGGCGAGTAGCCGATGCGGGTCATCGTCGCGCCGGACAAGTTCAAGGGGAGCGGCTCGGCGGCGGAGGTGGCGGCCGCTCTCGCGGCCGGTCTTCTTGAGGTCAGGCCTGATCTTGAGGTCGTGCCGCTGCCCGTGGCCGATGGGGGAGACGGGACCATCGCCGCCGCCTTGTCGGCCGGGTACGAACTGGTGCCTTGCGAGGCCGAGGGGCCGGTCGGCGAGCCGGTCAGGACGGGGTTCGCCTTCCGCGCCGATGTCGGTACCGCTGTCGTTGAACTGGCCGACGTGACTGGATTGCGACTGCTGCCGGGGGCGAAGGCGCCGCTGACGGCTTCAACGTACGGGGTCGGGCAGGTCATGGCCGCTGCGCTCGATTACGGCGCGAGCACTATTGTGCTCGGCATTGGCGGCAGCTCGAGTACGGACGGCGGCGCTGGCCTGGTACAGGCCCTAGGGGTACGGCTGACCGGACCTGACGGTGCCGAGGTCGGGCGCGGGGGAGCGGCGCTGGCCCGGCTTGAGTGCGTGGAGGTCTCCGGGCTCGATCCGCGGCTTGGTCCCGGTCGGTGCGAGGTCCTGGTCGCCAGCGATGTCGATAATCCGCTCCTCGGTCCTTCTGGCGCGGCGGCGGTGTTCGGGCCGCAGAAGGGAGCATCGCCAGCCGAGGTCGCCGAGCTAGACCAGGCGCTGGCCCGATGGGCCGAGATCACCGAGGCGGTGACCGGCCGCCAGGTCGCGACCGCCCCAGGGGCAGGAGCGGCCGGCGGGACAGGATTCGCCGCGCTGGCTTACTTCGGGGCGCGCCTTGTGCCAGGGGTCGATCTGGTACTTGACCTGATCGGGTTCGACGCGGCGTTGGCCGAGGCGGATCTGGTGATCACCGGCGAGGGCAGCCTGGATGAGCAGTCACTCGGCGGCAAGGCCCCCTTGGGGGTGGTCAGGGCGGCGGCGAAGCACGGGGTGCCGGTCGTCGCCGTCGCCGGTCGGCTGCTGCTGACTCAAGAACAAGTTGCCGATGCCGGTTTCGCGGCCGCGTATTCTCTGGGCGACCTTGAGCCTGACGCCGCCGTGAGCATTGGCCAGGCGGAGCAATTGCTTGTCCGGGTCGGCCGGCTCATCGGGACCAGCGGTCTGGGTTCCTCAGCTTCCAGCTGAGTCGCGTGTCCTGCGGAGGGCTCGCGTGACCCGCAAACATTCTTCGAGATTATCCCGTCAAAAACATGTTTCTCCCGAATAATTTCCGCGGCTATCCGGGAAAAGACTGGCGAAGCGTTCTTCAAGCGCGGTCGCCGGTGACAATAGCTATCTGAAACGGTAGCAAAATACGAGATTCCGGCATTCCGGCGAAAAAGACGAGATTCTGGGAATTCTCATGATTGGCCTAGGCCTTCGGATGCGCATTCTCGCTACTATGAGAAAGTGCAACTTCTGTGATGCGCTGATAAAGTCATCCGCGGAGATAGCGCAGGTTTCAGTCGAGTGTCTCTGCGGTCGCGGTCGCGCCCGGCGCTTCGCCGGGCCGGGGTGAACTGGGAACTCGTAACGCTTATCCGCAGGAACGGCCGGTGAAAGGTGCGGGCCCCGAGCACGATTACTCGAGCGCGACCGGTGCCCTCACTACCGTTGACACCGAGATAGTGCATGGTGGTTATACTGCTGCCGGCATAGGAATGCGCAATCTCGGCTCCGGAACGATCTCCATCGACGGAGTTCCGGCGGGAGCCAAAGTCAAGTCGGCGACCCTGCTGTGGGACGTACTGGCCGATGCCTCCGATCCTTCGTTCGCGCAGGGAACCTTCAATGGCGAGCCGATAGCCGGAAATCTCTGGGCGTCGGGAGCTAGTCCTTGCTGGCCGGTCGCAGCTAACTGGTCTTACGAAGCGGACGTCACGAGCCTCGTTACTGGCAATGGCTCGTACTCGCTCGCTGACTTTGCCTCTGGAGACACCAACGGGCAGGATCCGTGGAACGTTGGCTCGGACGCGCCACTGCTCGAAGGGGCCAGCCTGGTCGTCATCTATCAGAAGGCGTCGATGCCGCACGTAGTCGTTCAGATTGCCGAGGGCGCCTCAGAAACCGGCGGCGACGAGGTCGACGCGACTCTCAGCGGCTTCTCAGTCGATTCACAAGCCACCGCGCAGACCACATACATCGTGGCGGACGGGCAAGAGTCCGGAAATACCGGTGCCTTCAACGGAACCATTCTGCCCGGTGTCGGCTTCCCTGGCGCCGATCCTCAGGCTGTCCCGAACTATTCCCAGGGAAATCTGTGGGACACGGTCACGGCGAACGTGGATTCTCTGGTAAGTCCTGGTGATACCTCAGAGTCGATGGCAGTGACCGGAGGCGGGAACGGAGACTGCCTAGTCTGGGTCGGTCAGGTGCTTCAGGTAGCCGGCACGGGCTTCATCCCCATTCCGCAGGATGCCTGGCGGTCGTACACCCTGCCTTCCTCGCCGCTTCCGGGCTGGGACCCGATAAATATGGTGATCCTGCGAGAGGGATATACCGTCGACGCGGCCAGCATTACGGACGAAAGTCTGGCATCCGCGCTGAGCGACAACAACGCGCCGTGGTTCACGACCGGAATTGGCAGCGGCATCGGGGACGCGGTGAGGGGCCGGTGCGTCAGTCAGCAAAACGCGGCCGTCCAGTCGGGCGATCCGACGCGTTCCAAGCAGGACTTCAGTTGGCGCCGGGTCTCGCCAGAAATCTGCCTGAACCCGAAGCTCATCGAGGACGTCACCACCAATCATGTGCGCGGATATATACAGAAAGCTACCGGCGCCTGGTTCCTGGCGGTCAGTCAGGAGCAGTTCTGCAAGATAAAGGATGGAGACGATAAACGAGGCTGGCATTGCATCACGCCGGATGGCTATAACGAGGGGCGCCTGCAGTTGGCCGATGACCTGGAGAATCTGCCTGGCTATTCGGTCGATGTCACTTATGTGCATGAATATCCGGCCGGCTCGCCGCCGTTCGCGGACAAGGATCCACTCGGCCATCCGAAGTTCAACGACCTGGTCGCTGTCGTGACCATCGAGAAGAAGAGTTAGCAACTCAATATGCCATCGATTTCCAACAGCGCCCATCCGTGCCGGCCTGGCGGCGCTGGTGCGTCGGTGTAAGTGCGGCGCGGGGCGGTCCAGTCGCTTCGGGAACGGATGGTCCGGGCGGGCTGCCCGGTGGCTCCGCGGTCACGGGCAGCGCCCGTGACCGCGGAGGCCGGCGCCGGTCACCGCACCAGGTTTCCGCGATCACGGGCTCTGGCGTACATGAAGTGAAGGTGACGGCGTCAGGCGCGGCAGCGCGGATCCGGGCGACCCGGTTCCCGGCTCTTTCCGCTCCCGGTTCCTGGTGTCCGCCGTTCAGGTCCCCCCGGCTCCTGGCGCGCCGGGCACCTGGCCGCCAGTCCCGGGCCGCAACCGCAACGATGGGCCATCGATGCTGCTCAGGCGGGCCGGGCAACCGCAACGATGGGCCATCCTTGCTGCGGCAACGACATCCATGGGCCATCGTTGCGGTTGCCAGCACCCGCCGGACAGCATCGATGTCCCATCGTTGCGGTGAGCTGAGCGGAAATGTCGGGACTGTGGGCCTCGGCCGGCGAGCCGCCCAGGGCGGGAATGCCTGCGGAGGAACGACGGTTGATACCCCTATGGGTATCATGGGGATGATGCCCGCGAAACCGTCCCGTGACTCGCAAATCCGGGCGAATGGAGGCATTGACCGTGGCAACTGTGGAACTGACCACCCAGAACTTCGATGAGGTCGTGGGTGGCGCTGACCTGGCCCTGGTGGATTTCTGGGCGTCGTGGTGCGGGCCGTGCCGGATGTTCGGGCCGATCTTCGAGCGTGCTTCTGACAAGCACTCTGATCTGGTGTTCGCCAAGGTCGACACCGAGGCGCAGCCCGAGCTCGCGGAAGCGTTCAGCATCAGCTCGATCCCGACTCTGATGGTGATCAAGGACAAGGTCATCCTGTACGCGGAGGCAGGCGCGCTGCCAGAGCCGTCGCTCGAGGACCTGATCAAGCAGGCTCGCGAGGTGGACATGGAGCAGGTGCGAGCCGACCTGGCCGAGCATCAGCACGAGCACGAGCACGAGCATCACCACGACCATGACTCTGAGGACCAGGCCGCTGAGCCGCATGGCCACTGAGACCGTGCCTGCTGAGGACCAGGAGGCGCAGGTGGCGGTGCTTAACCGGCTGCGGCGGGCGTACGGGCAGCTGGCGGGGGTGATCGCGATGGTCGAGGACGGCCGGGACTGCCGCGACGTGGTCACTCAGCTCGCGGCGGTTTCCCGCGCCCTTGACCGGGCAGGCTTCAAGATTGTGGCCAGCAATATGCGGCAGTGCCTGTCCGGTGAGTCCGCCCTGACTACAGACGAGCTCGAACGACTGTTCCTCGCCCTGGCGTAGCGATGACGCTGGCCCTCACCGGCCTCAGCGAAGCCCAGGTCGCGGAGCGCCAGGCGGCAGGCCTCACCAACGATCAAGGTGAGCAGCCGACGAGGACTATCGCGCAGATTCTTCGCGCCAACGTCCTCACCAGGTTCAACGCGATCCTCGCCGTCCTGCTCGTCGTGATCATCATCGTCGGGCCGCTCCAGGATGCCCTGTTTGGCCTGGTCCTGGTCGCCAATAGCGGGATCGGCATCATTCAGGAGCTCAGGGCCAAGCGGACGCTGGACCGGCTCTCCGTGCTCAGCGCTCCCACCGCTCGCGTGGTCCGTGATGGCAGTGCCGCCGATATCCCGGCCGGGCAGGTGGTCCGCGACGATGTCGTGCGGTTGCGAACCGGTGATCAGGTCGTCGCCGACGGCCGGGTGCTTTCCTGCGCTGGTCTCGAGATCGATGAGTCCCTGCTATCAGGCGAAGCCGATCCGGTCGGCAAGCAACCTGGTGACGACGTTCTGTCCGGCAGCTTCGTGGTCGCCGGCGACGGGGAGATGGCCGCGACCAAGGTCGGCGCCGGCTCCTACGCCGCCGAGCTGACCAGGCAGGCCCGCGGCTACTCGCCGGCCAGGTCAGAGATCAGGGACGCGATCAACCGGGTGCTTACCTGGATCAGCTGGGCGCTGATCGTGGTCGGGCCGCTCCTAGTGGCCACCCAGCTCAGCTTGGGCCAGGGCATTCACGAGGCCCTCAGGGGATCCGTGGCCGGTCTTACCGGCCTGGTACCTGAGGGCCTCGTCCTGCTCGCCAGCGTCGCGATGGCTGTCGGGGTGGTGAGGCTGGCGTCCAGGCGGGTCCTGGTGCAGGACCTGCCCGCGATCGAGGGCCTGGCCAGGGTCGACCTCATCTGCTGTGACAAGACAGGGACGCTGACCGAGGGCAGCATGCACGTCGTGGCCGTCGAGCCGCTTGACGGCGCCGGTCCCGCCGATGACGTGCTCGGCGCCCTGGCCGCCGCTGACCCCAAGCGCAACGCGACGATCGAGGCGCTCGGCGCGAGGTTCGCCGACCCCGGCTGGCAGCCAGCGGAGACGACGGCCTTTTCCTCCGCTCGCAAGTGGAGTGCCGCCCGCTTCGACGGCGAGGGCACCTGGCTCATCGGTGCTCCCGAGATGATCGTCTCGGAGACCGGCCCCGTGCTCGACCGGGCCGGTCAGCTCGCCGCTCAGGGCAACCGCGTGCTCCTCCTCGCCACTTCACCAGGGCAGATCGAAAATGAGCAGGTCCCCGCCCAGGTAAGCCCGGTGGCGCTAGTCGCGCTGCAAGAGCGGATCAGGCCGGACGCCCGCGCCACCCTCGAATACTTCGCCAGCCAGAAGGTTGGCGTGCGGGTCATCTCCGGTGACCATCCGCAGACGGTCGGCGCGATCGGCCGCAGGCTCGGCCTGCCCGGTGCTGACCATCCGGTTGACGCCCGTGATCTTCCAGATGACCCCGGAGAACTCACCGCCGCAGTCCGTGACGCTACCGTCATCGGCCGGGTCGCGCCTAGGCAGAAGCAGGCGATCGTCGCTGCTTTCCAGCGGCTCGGCCACGTCGTCGCGATGACAGGCGATGGCGTCAACGACGTGCTCGCGCTCAAGAACTGCGACGTCGGCATCGCGATGGGGTCAGGCACGCCGGCCAGCCGCGGAGTGGCCAGGCTGGTGCTGCTCGACGACAAGTTCGCGACCCTGCCTGATGTCGTCGCCGAGGGACGCCGGCTGATCGGGAACGTGGACCGGGTGTCCCGCCTGTTCCTGACCAAGACCTGCTACGCGCTGCTGATCGCGATTGGGGTCAGCATCGGCTCGCTTCCTTACCTGTTCTATCCCAGGCACCTGACGATCGTGTCTACCCTCGCGATCGGGGTGCCCGCCTTCTTCCTGGCGCTCGCGCCGAACGCCGCCAGGGTCGCGCCAGGGTTCCTGAACCGGGCCCTGCGGTTCGCTGTGCCGGCAGGCATCGTGATCGCCGCCGCGGCGCTGGCCGCGTTCCTCACCGTGCGCGGCCAGGGTCTCGGCGTCGAGGCGGCCCGCACAAGCACCACCGTGGTGACCGTCGGCCTGAGCCTGCTCGTGCTCGCGGCGCTGGCTCGGCCGCTGGCGAGCTGGCGGGGCGCGATGATCCTTGCCCTCGCCGCGGTCTTTGCCGGTTTGTTCGCGGTACCCGCGCTGCGGACCGCGCTGGCGCTCGTGCTGCTGCCGCAGCGGCTGTTCTGGTTCAGCGCGGTGCTCGCGGCGGCTGGCTTCGGCTTGCTGCTTGTCATCTGGCCGCTGGCCGACCGGCTGTTCAGATCCCGGCCGGAGTGAACCTGAGCCGCGCCGCGGCCGTGAACGGTGCCTCGCGCACCGCCGTAACTTCACTTCCGCCATCAAGCGCCTGGCTGGTCAGCTCGTCGAGCACGTCAGGAACCGGCCGCCCGGAAGAGCCCGGACTCTCGCAGTCGCACAAGGAGCCGCTCAGCCCGACGCCGAGCGCGCCGCAGTCGTCGCAGGCCCAGCCGGGCACCGTATCGTCGTCGGCCAGCACAAGCTGAGAGACCGCGCGGGACCGCACCGCGGCCAGGCACCGCCCAAGATCCGTGGTCACCGCCGTGTCAGGCGGCTCGGCCAGCACGTCGTTGACGAGCTGAGCCTCGCTCGCGTCTGTCCAGTCGGCGATCACCGGGGCCGACAGCTCTCGTACTCGCGCGGGCGTCGCGGTCTGCAGGTCAAGGCTAAACGTGCCGGCGACCCGCTGCCTGACCGGCGGCGGCAGCATCTGGAGGAAGTTGCTGATCTGCATCTCGTGGCCGCCGAGCACGAGGGGCGGGCTGGTCAGGCCCGCGAGCACGCTGATCGTGTCGCGATAGTGCTTCTTGGACAGCTCCATGATGCGCTGCTCGATCCGGTAGCCCTCGAGCCCGTACCAGCCGGCGAACCTGGTGCTCGGCACCTCCCGCCCGGTCCGTTCGGCGAGCATGTCGATCTCGTCGCCGGTCACTCCGAGCAGCCAGGCGTGCTTGGTGTCGATCACCGCGACCTGATAAGGCGGATGGCGTTGGACGGACGCGAGGAGCGGCCTGATGTAGGGCTTGGCCGCTACGACGGCGCGGTCGGCGGCGGGTCCAGGGAGGCTGATCACCTCGAGCAGGTCGAGCTCGGCGCAGGCGAAGATCGCCATGGTCCGGCCGAGCCAGTCCTTGGCGCTCGCGGTAATAGCCTCGGTGATCGCCTCGGTGTCGGCCGGAACCGGCGCACCGCCAGCAGCCCTGATCAGCTCGCGCGCCCTGGTCACCAGCCCGCGATGGTCGGCCAGGTCGACCGGGATGGTCAGGTAGAGCGAGATCACGGCCGTGGTGGTGGCGCGTTGGGCGCGCAGCTCGCCGGCCTTCGTCCCGGCCGTCATGACCTTGCCTCCCCCGGACCAAGGCTGGGCGGCGCTTCGAGCACCTCCCTGATGTCGGCCGGAAGGACACCGAATGCCTCGCTGATGATTCCGGGCGACAGGTGCTTCCGCATAGCTTCAGTAACGAGTTGCCCCGTGATCTTGGCCGATGTCTTATGAATTTGAGCATTTTGAGCAAATCGCGCTAGGTACTCTTCTTTGCCATATTTGATCGGTACCCGGCTCGGATTCCAGCCTTCGTAGAAGACGCCGCGCAGGAGCTCAGGGAGCTGGGCGGCCAGGTGCGCGGCGACCGGGACGGGCAGCCGGTCCCGCAACGTATGCAGCCACGACCTGGTCACCCGGTAGGCCATCCGGCGGTCCTGGGTGTCGAAACCGCTCGCGACGTCGTTGAGCCACTGATTCGTCGTATCGATGCTGCGGTCGAGGCTGTCGACTCCAGTACGGGACATGGCGTCCTCCTCGGGTAACCCGCTACTTTTTGGCCGGCCGCTTCCCTGCGGTCCTGTGCTTCGCCACGATCGTGTCGGCCGAAGGAAAGAAGACGCTCTCGTGCCCGTCCTGCCAGTGGACCAGGTACGGCGGACTGCCTTCCTGCCCGTGGACCTCGACGACCTGGCCGTGACGATCGCCGTCGCCCTGGTGCCGGCCCTTGACCGTGAGCTCGTCCCCGACTACCGCTCTCATGGATCCCCCCGAGTCGTGTGTTCCTCAGGTCCTCCCCGGTTCCGCATCGTCTATGCCTGCCCCGGGTCAGGCCGCAGCAGCGGAGCTATGTCGGATAAAACGCCCGAAACGTCCGCGACCGGCAGGAACTTTTATCTCGCAGTTAGCTGCTTGGAATTGACGAGATGGCATCAGGTGTTGTTATATTGCAGCGATCCCCCCACTCGCTTCGGTGGGTGGGCGCGGGACCCCGTCCTATACGGTCGGGGTCCTTGCTTTATGGCCACAGGGCCGTACTGATCGCTTCACCAGCCGGCTGGGCGTCGAAAGGTTCCGTTGTCATCCGACAGCGCTTCAGGGAACTGGCTGGCCTTGATAGCGTTCGCCCGGATCTGCTTGAAGAACGCTGGTCCTAGATTGAGCTGGTCACGGCTTCGGGACCAGGCTGGGTGAGGGTTCAGCAACCCAACGGGTATGCCTAGCTCCTTCATCGCTACCCGGATCGGTGCCTCAAGATCTGAGTCGTTGCTTATGACCACCGCCAGATCGCAGTCATGACGGAAGGCATCAAGGAGAAGGTAGGTGGCCAGATTTACGTCACTGCCCTTTTCCTCCGTTTTATAGACTTTTACTAGTTTTTCGTGGCCAAGCGCAGGATTAACGAGTGGCATCCGAACCTTGGTCTGCTGGAAATGACCGAAGTGGACACTGACGCTCGGCAGCGTGGCGATGGCTCGAAGGTAGGTTTCCTGCCGCGCTGGTGCGCCCGCGTCTCCAGGACGTGCAGAAATCCTGGCGGTGAAGTATCTAATCCGATTGATAGGATTGGAAGGAATCAGATACTTACTGCACAGAACGTCCAGATCGAGCCATTTGTAGCCAGAACCTTTGCCCTTGATTGACCCGTAGTACAGGTTGAAGCCGTCTATGTACACGTTGGCTCTCATCCCTGCGAGCCGGTCGTTAGCTGCCACCTGAGAAATGGTAGTTGTGTTAGACATATGCCGCATGCATCCGCCTATTAAGACGACGGTGAGTCGCCAGAACTCGAACCTTGAAACGCCACTATGACTAGGTGTCGAAATTGGCAATGGATGCGATGTTTCGTAAAGAAACCGACGTTCTGCGCCGCTGCTGCGCGGTTTACGGTGCAGATCTGGCTTCGAAGGCGGCGATTCGCCTGGTGACGGAGGAGTCGAGGCGGTCTTCGAGCTGGCGGATGACGGTGCGGCAGATTTTCAGGTCAGCCGGGGCGACGTCGCCGAGCAGGTCGTGGGCGAGGGCGGCGTAGGACTCGGTCAGCCGGTCGAGAGTGGTCTCCGAGGCCGGCGTCAGCGAGATGATCGTGGCCCGGCGGTCGGTGGGGTGCGGGCTCCTGGTCACCCAGCCGTCCGCCTCTAGCGAGTCGACCAAGCCGGTGACGGTGCGCGGTGACACGCCCAGCGAGTCGCTTAGCGCCCGCATCACAATCGGGCCTGAGTCGCGCAGCGCCCAGAGAACCCGGCCGCGGGCGAAGCCGAGGCCGTAATCGCGGGCGCCGAGGTCGATCAGGTCCACCAGCCTTGGAGCCAGCCGGAACAGCAGTCCGACCACGCTGACTGGCAGCTCAAGGTCAGGTTCCTCAATAGCTGAGGTTGCCATATTGTCCGGTTCCCTCACTAAGTGTTAACCTCATGATATGGGTCAGGCTAGGACCGCGCAAGGCGGAGCGGCGGTGGACGCCGTCGGCGTGGCCAAGAAGTTCGGCTCGGTCAGCGCGCTGCGCGGAGTGGACTTGCTGGTTAGGGCGGGCAGCATCACGGCGCTGCTCGGGCCGAACGGGGCCGGGAAAACCACTCTGGTCAGGATCATCGCGACGCTGACCAAGCCGGACAGCGGGCGGGTGAGCGTATTCGGCTTCGACGCGCTTTCCGAATCGGCGCGAGTTCGGGCCAGGATCGGGCTGACCGGGCAGTACGTGGGGCTCGATGACTGGCTGAGCGGCCGGGACAACCTGGTGCTCATCGGACGTCTGGCCGGGCTCGACCGGCGGCGGGCGAGGGAGCGCGCGGCCGAACTGGCCAGCTTGCTCGGGGTTGCCGACGCGATCGGTCGGGCGGTGCGTACTTATTCGGGCGGGATGCGCCGGCGGCTTGACCTGGCGGCCAGCCTGATGGCGAATCCGCCGCTCATCGTGCTTGATGAGCCGACGACCGGGCTTGATCCGGCTAGCCGGCAGCAATTGTGGGAGTCACTGGCGCGGTTGCGGGCCGAGGGCACGACGATGCTGCTCACCACCCAGTACCTGGAAGAGGCGGACCGGTTCGCCGACAGCGTGCACGTGCTGAGCCACGGCCTGATCATTGCCTCGGGCACTCCTGGCCAGCTCAAGGACCGGGTCGCTGACCGGGTGGTGCAGGTCGTGCTTGAGCGGGCCGAGGACGGGCCGGGTGCGGTGCGGGTGCTTTCAGCGGAAATGGCGCTGGGCACGATTCGGGCGCAGCCCGGGTCTGACCGGCTGACCGTGGCGGCCGGTGAAGGGGCCGATACCTTGCTCCGGGTCGCGACCTTGCTCCGCGATGAAGGGATCGGGATTGCCGATCTCAGCTTGCGCCAGCCCACGCTCGACGAGGCGTTCCTGGCGCTGACGGCGGGAGGCCAGACGTGACGGCCACGCCAGCGATGCGCCGGGCGGACGGTGGCCTGACGTCGGCACTGCGGGACAGCTTGCTGATCGCCGGGCGGTACCAGCGGGCGCTCTGGCTGAATCCAGGCCGGCTGATCTATCCGCTGGTGCAGCCCCTCGTTCTCCTCGTGCTGTTTATCTCGGTGTTCGGCAATCTCGCGGCGAGCAGCCATCCGATCCCCGGTGCTTACCGGCAGTTCCTGATACCCGGCATCATCATCCAGAACGCGGCGCTGACCGCTCCCGTCACCGGGCTTGCGCTGCTGCGGGATGCTGGCAGCGGGATCGCGGACCGGTTCAGGTCGCTGCCCATGTCGAGGTCGGCCGTGCTGATCGGGCGGCTGTTCTCCGACGCGGTCGTGTTTACCGCCCAGGTGACGTTGCTGTTGTGCGTGTCGTTCGCGTTCGGGTTCCGGGTCGGGACCGGGGTCGCGGGCGGGGTAGCCATCGTGGCGGTCGCTGTTGTCTTCGGGCTCAGTATCAGCGTGGCGTCGGCCTGGCTCGCGCTGACGATCAGGGACGCGGAAACGGCCGAGCGGGTGCTGTACTTCCCGGCGATCGCGCTGTCGTTCGTCAGTTCAGCGTTCGCGCCGGTGGGCTACCTGGCGGCCTGGATGCAGCCGATCGCGCGGGTCAGCCCGGTGACGGCGGCGACGAACCTGATCAGGGCGCTGGCCGCCGGCGGGGGAGCGGCGTGGCCTTTGTTCGTGCTTGGCTGCTGGGTCGTGGGGCTCGTGGTGGTGTGCGGGAGCCTGGCGGTGCGACGCTGGCAGGCCGCGCCTTGAATGCGGCCTACCAGCGGTTAACCTGGTGATATGTACATTCCTGCGCACTTCGCGGCCAACGGCGGCCTGGACAAGGTCGCTGCCTTTGTCGAGCGGGTCAGCAGCGCCGACCTGGTGACGTTTGACGGGACCCGGCCGGTGGCTACGCTGCTGCCGGTTATCTGGGACCGGTCCGGCACCGGGAACGGCTCGGGTTACGGGCGGCTGCTTGGCCATATCGCGCTGCAGAACCCGCAGTGGAGCACGGCTTTGCCCGGCGCCAAGGCCCTGGCGATCGTGGACGGGCCGCAGGCCTACGTGTCGCCGTCCTGGTACCAGAGCTCGAAGGAGCACGGTCGTGCCGTGCCGACCTGGAACTACACCTCGGTGCACTTCACTGGCGAGGTCACGTTCCACCGGGAGCCTGAGTGGCTCAGGGAGATCGTGACCAGGCTGACCGAGCGGTATGAGGGCGGGCGCGCGGACCGGTGGTGGATGACCGACGCGCCCGAGGCGTTCGTCGAGGGTCAGCTGCGGGCGATCGTCGGCATGGAGCTGGTCATAGAGCAAGTCGAGGCCAAGGAAAAGCTGAGTCAGAACCGGACGGACCAGGACCGGGTGAATGTGATCGAGGCGCTGAAGAAGGAACCTGATTCGCGAGCCCTGCAGATCGCCGAGCTCATGATCGCCCGCGAAACGTAAACTCCAGAATTCCCAGTTTCCGGGAATCTCGCCGCAAAATTGACGCCGGGCAGGTGCGGCGGCCAGCCCGGTCACCACCGGCCCCAGGACGCACCGGAATGGCGCTCCGCTGCCGCCGTCAGCGCATCCTGGCGCTGGAGTCGCCAGAAGACGAAGCCGGTCCCGAACACCGTCATAGCCGCGACCACGAGCAGGAAAAGGAATACGTCCGCGGCGCCGAAACCGGATCCCCCGCCGGCTCTCGGATGGGGGGGCGTGGTGGGCGGCGTTGTCGGCGGCGGAGTCGGGGTCGGGTTGACCAGCTCAAGTGCCTTCGCGGGATCGAGTTCGCCCGAACTTGATCCTGGGACTGGCCGGGCAGTACTCCGCAGATCGTTCCCGGCCTGGATGGCGGTCAGGCCGGGTTTGGCCTTGAGCAGCAGAGCCGCCGCGGCCGAGACGTAGGCCGCCGCGTAGCCGCTGCCGTTCTGGTCGCGGACGTATCCGCCGTGCGAGGAACCCTGACCGGAAGGCTCACCCGCTGAGAAGATGTCGGCGCCAGGGGCCAGGAGGCTAAACGGCCCCACGGCCGGGTTCGATGGCACCGGCTTGGAGTTCTTGTCGCTCGCGGCCACGATCAGCACCTGCGGGTAGCCCACGAGAGCCTGCGGCGTTCCTTTGCTGCCCGCGCTGGCGACGATGAGGCACTGGTGCCTGGTCGCGTCGGCGACCGCGCGGGCTAGCGCCAGGCTGGGCTTTTCTGGCTTCTCGACCGGCAGCGAGATGTTGATGATGCTCGCGTGGTGCTTCACCGCGAGCCTGATTCCGAGCGCGACTGTTTCCGCTGATACCGGGCTCGCCTGGACGCTGATGCGGATATCGAGCACGAAGGCCTGCGGCGCGAGCCCGGCCATGCGGCCAGGCGAGGTCGTTGAGCCCCGTCCGGCGATAATGCCCGCTATGGCTGTGCCGTGCGAGGTCGCTGACTCGTCCGAGCCGCCGTCCGCCGAGCCGCTGAGGTTAGCTTTGTAGTGGCGCAGTGCGCCCGTGAGGTCGGGCTGATCCATGTTGATGCCGGTATCGAGCACGGCGACGATCACCCCGGATCCCCGGGTGGTCATCCACAGCGAAGAAGCGTGCATGTCGGTGAGCGGCCACTCGTCAGTGGGGTTGAAGATCGGGTAGGGCTGGGGTGAGGCTGGCGGCGGCTCCGCTCCTGGTTCGCCTGCCTCGTTGCCGTCAACGTGCGGCGGTCCCATGGCCTGAGCGGTCCCGGCGATTAGCGTCCAGGCCAGCACAATTCCGGCCAGCGCGCTCCCGGCCAGCGCGACAGTGGCCAGGAGCGCTGTTAGTACCGTCACGGCACGGCGGGTCGGCCGCATGTCGCTTCAGCCGGTCCCGTACTCGGCGCCGGCGTCGGCAGACTCCGGCTCGGATTCCGATTCCGGCTCGAGTTCGGGCTCAGGTTCGGGCATCGGCTCCGGCCCGGACACGGGCTCGGGCGGTGGCCCGGCTTCAGCCTGAGCCCGGTAGCTGATCTCGATTCCTTCGACCATCCGCTCCTCGCCGGGAGCGAGGGTAAAGTCCTGCTCCTCGCCTTGCTCGAGCTTCAGCCTGATGCGCACTTTCTTGCCTCGGGCGAGACCGGTTACACTCAGGCTTCCCTGAGCGTTCACCAGATCCTTGGTGGACCATTTGCCCCCCGGTCGGCTTGGCAGCGGGAGCGTCCTGACGTGACGATCGACCGAGGTGAAGGCGAGCTGACCGCTCATTCTGGTGAGGAAGAACCGCACCAGGTACATGATGCCGACACCTAGGGCGAGGAAGATCAAGAGCGCTAGCAGCAGGTAGAGCCATTCGACTTCTTTATGGATCCCGGCGGTCATTTGCGGGTTCAGCTCGCCTTTGAGCGTCGTGCCGACGTAAAAGGCCTTGTCGTGATAGATAATACGGATATCGCCCGTGTAAGGCGAGCTGACCGTGCCGGTCACCTTGAGCTGGCCATGGTCAGGTACCGAGCCGCCGAACAAGGCATGACCAGCAGATTGCGGACGCCAGGTAAAGGTGACTAGCGCCTTTGCCGGATGCCCTGGCGCCACCGCGTATTGCTTATATTGCACGCTAGCGGAAACAGGCACGCGGAAACCGCTGGCGCTGACCGTAAGGTCGCTCACGGTCAGCGGGATCTTCCTGGTGGTCGCGGTGAGCTCAAGCTCAGCCGTGGTCTGACCTGAGCTAAGGTTAAGCGGCGAGTTCCCTCCGTAGCCGGGAAGCCCGATCCAGGTGGCTCGCACGCCGTGGCCTATGTCGGGCTTGGCCTCGACGGCGACTTGCCGCGCTATGACGGCCGACTCGGCGTTCTGGAATTCGGCCTTCAGGCCGACGTCCGTGGATGAGAACATATTGACTTGGTGCGGGAACAATTCCGACAACGCTTTGGTGACGTTGTTATTGGTCTGACTATTGGTGACCGGGATCTGGAAGCCGCTAATCGGCAGGCCGTCGTGTGAAGCCTGGTATTGCAGCGGCTTCCATCCGGGCGAGTGATAAGTGCGGAACTGGCGATCATATTTCGTGTAGAGCTGACCGTCGGAGACCAGAATGATTCCGCCGGCCTCGGTGTGAGGCGGGGGGTCGGCGAGATCACTAAGCGCGCTCTGGAACGCCGCCCCGAAGTCGGAACCAGGAGCATTGGCGAGCGCCGGCCATTTTATCTTGGTATTTGATTTCGGGTGACCTCGGAAGACCCGCGTAATATCCTCCATGCTGCTGAAGGTCTTGATATCGACCGTCACGTTCGGATCCTGGTGTGCTATAGCTTTCAGGAAAATAGATAGCTGTGCTTGCACCTTGTAATACAGCCCGTCGGTACCACCCATGGACTGCGAGTTGTCAACGAGGATGACGAGCTCGCTCGGGATGTTGGTGGCGCCAAGCCGCTCGGCTACGGTGTGCGGCGACAACGACGCCATCGCTGGCGGGGGCTGGGCAAGGATCGCCGTGCCGGCGATCAGCGACAGGCTGCCGGCTAGCGCCAGTCTGGTCAGCGCGCGGCGCGCCGCGCCCGGGCGCGGCCTGGACAATACTGGCATCTCGTTACTCCTTCGTGAGGGAAGCCTGATCGGGGTCCACTGGCGTCGGACGCCGAGGGCCGCGGGACAACTGGCGTCTCCGCCGCAGTTCGGTGAGCCGCTTCGCTAGCTCCGCGTCGATGGCGGCGAGCTTGCTCTCGATGTCATCGAGGTCGGCCGCGCCGACCGCGGCCAGACTTGATTCCTGGCCGTCAGAGTCGGCCGGCGGTCCTGATAGGGCGATGCTGATGGCCCGGTCCGCGGCGGCGTACCGGCGCAGCCTGGTGACTCGCTGGTTAGCGGCCTTCGCCGCTTGCTCAAGCTCGCGCTTAGCCTCTTTCTCCTCGGCCTCCGCGTCCGCGACTTCGGCATCCAAGGCGGACCGCCGGTCTTTAACACCCTGCAACTGAGCTTTTGCGTGCTCATGCGCGATGTGCCGGTCGGTGATCTGCTTCCGCAGGGCCTGGTCCTGTTCCGCGACGTCCTTCAGCACGTCGCGGGTGTCTTTCCTGATGACCCGCTGTACTTGCTGACTGAGCCTGATCAGGCTCCGGCCATCACTGGCCAGCTCACTCTGCGGATCGGCGAGGAGCCGACTCAGATCCTTCGCCCGTTCCCTGAGAGTCTCTTGCTGTGCTCGCAGCTCAGCTAAGGGCTCGGCGAGACGTTCCAGGTCACGAAGTTCGGCAATCTCCGCGACGATCGAATCGTGCTCGGCGGCCAGAGACTCCCAGCGGTGCCGCGACTCACGAAGCCCGGCCAGCTCGGCCCGCAGCGGGCGGAGCAGGTCGACCAGCCTGGTCAGTTCGGCTCGGTAGCGGTTCAGCTCGTCGGTGATGAAAGGCCCTGGCCTGGCCGCGTCGATGACTGGCGCCAGGGCTTCCAGCAGGGACGGCGTCCGCCCCAGCGCTTCGTCGGCGGCGGCGACGAGGAGGAAGGCATCCGCCGGCCGGCAATCAGCCTGCGTCTTCAGCACGGCAATGGCCCGTTCGAGGACGGCAGCGAGGTCGGCAAAGACCGAGAAGTCATCTTCCCCGCCAGGCACAGGGAACCGAGTGCCAGTCGGCGTTTCCGCCGGGCCGACCGGTCGCTGGCGGGTACTTTCCTCAGTCATCGGCATCGTCGGTTTCGTAGCTGGCCACTGGGTCACGGAGCAGGAAACGCAGCGGATCGCCGCCGTCAGCGGGCTCGAGGACGATCGAGGTACCGTCGGGACCGCCGGCGACGCCGATCTCGTAGCTGCCGGCCTGGGGCGGCCGGGCGGAAAGGAAGAGCGCCGGCTCGGCGTGCGCGCCTCGCACGAGCTCGACCGGGATCGGCCTTGATGTCGGAGCCGTTGACCCGCTCTCGCAGATCTTTACCTGAAGCCGGCGGCCGTCATCGTCGCGCAGAAAGACCGGATCGGTTGCGTCGGTATCGACCGTGCCAGGAGAGAGCTCAGCGTTGGATTCCTCCAGCCGGTCACCGACCTGGCGGTGCATGAGCAGCCTCAGGCCGTGCGGGTACAAGTCACCTGGGTCAGCCTGGCCGGCCGCGACCAAGGCGGCGCCTCGGGCCGCGGCTGAGAGTCGCTCGTCGTGATCCAGCGGCACGGACCGCTCGTCGTGCTCGTCTGGATCAAGACCGGCCGCGCTGAGCAAGGCCGTTCGCAGCGGACGGAGCGCCATTAACCCGCCGGTAAGCACTATCCGGCTCACATCCGACTGAGCCGGGCCAGGCCAGTGCTCGATCAGGTCGGTGAGCTCTTCTGAGGCCCCGGCAGCGACCGGTTCGCAGCCGGCGATCACCTGCTCGGCCGTGGCCCGCAGATCGCCCAGATCTAGGGCCGGGGTCACGCCGAACCGGCGCGGATCCCGAGCCGCCTTCGTGAGTACCGCGTCTAGGCGCTCGCGCTTCGAGGAGTCGGCGAGTTCGTTCTCCAGCGCCCGCCAGCGCTTGATCTGCCGGGCGCTGGTCGTCGGCGTCGCCTTCTCGCCCGCGATGGCCGAGATCAGCGCCTCCGCTAGGAGCGCGCGCCGGTCCTTTGACTCCTTGGCCTCCTTCGCCGGGGTTCTGGTCTTCCAGGGAGCGGTGCCGAAGATCCGCGCACTCTCTTGCACGCGCACTCGGCCGTCCTCGACCGTGCACAGCGACAGCGTGATGACGGCCGCCCCCGCGTCGGCGACGATGAAGTGCGTAACATCGGCCAGGTCACGACTGCGATGACGCAAGTACAAGATGGTGGCGACTGGTGAGGCCAGCATGCGGCGCGGCGGTCGCCTGAGCGTGACGAGCAGCGTGCGCATCCGATCGCTGTCGATCGGACCAGGGTCGGGACCGTCGAGACCGCGTGGCTCGGGAGGGACGACGACGACTAGCGGAACCGGGTTCCCAGGCTTATCGGTCGGTACGCCGGCGGCAGCGAACAGCAGCCGCAGGAACTCTCTCGACAGCTCGCCGCTGGTACGGCCGTGGAACGACGGCGCCTTGTCCGCCGGTCCCAGCATGGCCGGGAAGCCGTCGCACCTGACCGAGCGTGCCGCTCCGGTTTCAGGAGCGGGAAAGTCGGTCAGGCCCGGTATCTCGCTCGACAAATCGTGGAAGGCGACCGCCGTGGGCGTCGGCGGCCAGGTGATCAGCTCGGCGGGTCCGTTTCCAGCATCCGGTCGGCACCGCGCCAGCTTGGTGAGCCCGGATCCGAAGTCCAGCCCGATGGCGGTCGTCACGATGTCACCAGCCCAGCTGGGGCAGCCGCTTTGGGTTTCCTGAGTCCGAATGCGCGAGCCAGTTTCCTGGCGGTCAGGATCCAGAGGAATCTACGGCGAGCCCCGATATCACGGGGGAATCGCTTTCTCAGGTACTGCTCGAATTCTTTCCCGTACGCCTTCCCGAGGCCGCCAAGCGAGATCGCGAGGTAGGCATTCTGGAGCTCGAGGTCGGCCTTCTCGGACGGAAGCCTGGCCCGCTTGGGGGAAGTCCGGTCGCGGGTGAGGAGGTCATGGAACTCCACCAGTACCTCATTGAGCTGATAAGGCTTGAGCTGCTCCATATGGTGGACGGCGAAGACCTGGACCATCCGCTCGGCGTCCATTTCGGGGCCGAAAACGTCGTAAAGGGTATATGCCAGCTTAGAGCTACTGAGTCCGTTCTCGGTAAACGGCCGGATCAGGGCCGCGTGTCCAGGGGCAACCGCCTCGTCGAGCACGATTCCAAGGCGCTGAGTGGATACGTAGCTTTCCAGTCCGGGCCGGTCTTTGAGGTTCTCCCAGTAAACCGGCTTGAGGTCAGCTTCGACCGGGCGGGAGTTAGCGTGCAGGCGAGTGATGTGCTCGGCTACGACATCCCGCAGTACCGGATCGTCGGACCAGGTGTTGAGCAACCGGATCGAACCCGGCGTCCGAGTCCGCTCCACCCGCGGCGGTACGGCGTATTCGAGCATCTTGCGTGCTACTACTTCTCGCGGTTGCGGATCCAGGTCACTGATTACCGCGTCCAGCCTGGTGAAATACTCGTAGGTGTCATGCTCGTCGTTATCTGCGGCGAAGCCGGCCGGATCGCCGCCGAGCAGCGCACGGGCCACGTCCACGTCAGGGATGACGCTGGGCTCGACTCCCGCCGCCCACAGCTCTATGCCGATGGCCTCGCGCAGTTTCTGCCGCCGCTTGCCGTCCTGCTCGGATCGGCGATCCGGCGCCGTCAGGGCCTTGGACATTATGAGCAGCTCCTCGCGCGCATGCCGGAAGAACGGCCGTAGTCGCCGGGCACCCCCGGTCAGCCACAGGAGCAGCAGCAGCCAGTCGAGATCCTCGGGATCCAGCAGCACTCTGGTTCCTTCACCCGGCCCAACGGCCAGCCGGAGTTCGCTGACCCAGGGAGGCTCCTCCCGCAGGGGACCCCCGCCGCATAGCCACCGGGCCCACGTGAGCGCGGCTTCCTGGCTCGCACCTGGCAGGCGATAGCTGTTCAGCAAGTCACGGAACACCACGGTCGGCCAGCTCTTGTGCTCGTAGCCAGTCAGGGCGATCCCAAGAGTCGCGGGATAATCGTGCGGACCGGGCAGAGGGCTCTGCTGAAAGACGGTTACCAGCGAACTCTGGCGGTGCGCGATCTTTTCCTTGTCGCGCGGCAGGTCCTGCGGATCGATCAGCTCGGCGAGGAAACTGTCGACCGCCCCCGGACTCTCCTTTCTTGCGATCGCCAGGCACTGGAAGGCCATATTCGGATCGTCATCGTCGAGCCTGTTGGTGGCGCCGAGCCTGAGGCCCACGTTGACCGCCCGCCAGTTCCTTGCCAGCAGACCTACTGCCTCGGCGGGCCGTCCGAGCACCGTCTTGAACGCGAAGCTCTCCTGTTTCTGAGTCAGGCTCTTCCAGAATTTCTCGACCTGTACCTTGTCTCGCTTGAGGAAGTCCTCGAGCTGCTGGAAGGTAGCCGTCTTATTTTCCAGGTTGCGGCGCAGTCCCTCGTTATAACCCAGTTCCGCGAGGCGCAGGAGCAGTTGCTGCGGCTGAGATCTTGAATAAGGTCCCCGCGCCCCCCAGAGATGATCAACGACCGTAGCCAAATCGCAGAGGTCGATCCGTTCGAGCAGAAGGTCGGCGTAGGTCCGCCCGAGACTCCCTTCGAGGAGATGCTCCCTGGTTACCTCGCCGTAATGGACTTTAACCTGATTGTTTCTCGGATTCGAGAAATCGGCGAACACGAAGTCCAGGTTATGAGTCACAGTGTTATCGGCGGCGGAGGCGGCCGAGAAATTGGCCCGAAAGCCGTAGGGCAGCAACGCGGCCAGTGCGTCAAGCAGGTCAAGGCGGTCGTGCCGCCGCAGGTAGTCCGCGCCGGCCAGTACCACCGGCCTGTCAAGCACGAGTCCGGCCAGGGACGCGAGCTGGTCGAGTCCGTATCTTTCGATCGCCGTGAGCAGGGCACCGACCGGATCTGACGGCACGCTTCTGATCGGGTAAGGCCTGCCGCCTGGCCAGGGTAGCGTGACGTTTTCAAGCTCGTCCCAGAGCCGCCGGTAAGTCAGGCCAGTCTGCCTCAGGTCGGCATACTTGATAAGGAACACCTTGCGCGGCAGGATGCGGCGCTGATCGTTACTGCGGCCCTCGAAAGGCCCGTTGATCGAGACCGCCAGTATCGGCGGGTTCACGAACGTGCCGAACGTGACCCAGGGCAGCGCTCCAGGATCGTGATCGCCCAGGGTGGTATTCGGCGTGCCGGTAACGTAGGCCCCGACGTACGCATCGAAGTCGAGGGCGCCGTCCGAAGTATCTTGAATAGCGTAGCCCGAGTCGGGCTGCTTGGTTACTAGGGCCCACTCGACCTCGATCGGCGCCCTGCCTACCGGCATGAACGCGGCCGTCGCTGACTCAGACATCGGCCCGGCGGTTTCCGAGGATGCGCTGCTGCAGGCTGATGAGGGGTTCAAGAATATTGATCGGCTCGATCGGGCCGCGAATTACCGACTCCTCCTCGCCATTGTCCAGCTCGGCCTTTTTGACGTTGCTGAAGTCATCCTTATCGACTCTGCCGTCACGACCACGGAGCAAACCGACTGAGGAGATTGCGTAATAACGTGTGCGCTCCGGATCGAAGTGCGCCAGTACCTGATCGTGGATGAATTTGGCTCCTGGATTAGTCCTTTCATGGTCTTCTTCACTTCCCTGCCAGAACTGACCGTTACACAGCATTTTAAAGAAACGTTCAGCGTTATTGCCAGTTACTCGGTACATACCGTCCTCCTCGCCGACGAGGTTCTGGCGTCGAGCTTGCTGGACGATTCGCGGATCATCGAACTTAGTGATGCAGACAGCCAGATGCTGTGGCAGGTACTTCCCGATCATCTGGTCTTTCATCAGGGAACCGAGCTGAGTGAGGGTGTTAGTTATGGAACCGGCGGATTTCCTGTCTAGGTGATCAGTGATAGGATCGAAGAGGTAGATGAGGCCCTGCGCCTCTGAGAGAGTCTGCACCGCTTTTTCTGCGGTCGGCAGCATCTTGCCCTGAGTATGGTCGTATACTTCGCCGCTGGAATCGACGACTTCGAGGCGGAAGCGGTTGATGACCGAACGCTTTCTCCGAATAATTTTCCGCGGCGCGAACTCGCTATTAGCGACATCCCCTACGAATATCCAGGATAGCTCTCGGTCTTCACCGATCAGCGTCGCTTCTGGGAACCTGCACTCCATGACCATCCGGAATTTCAGATCGGCGAGAAGCTGAGTCGACGCCGGGTCGTCCCCGAGAATGGCCCACTCTCCGATGCGAGGGTTCGGAATGCCCACGGCGAGACTGAGAGAGGCCAGATAGGTCGTTTTCCCGCTCGATTTCGAACCCCAGAGCCCGATCTTGACCGGAACGGTCTCCAGTTGGCGCAGGGCGCCTGGAGCTTTGCCAGCGGCCGCCTGCGCTGGCGAAGCCTGATGGCCGGGCGACTGGCCGTGCTGTGCACCAGGGGTCGCGGCCTGCTGCGGGGCGGCCTGCTGAGCGACCCTCGGCTGCGCGACCGGTGCGGGGTGCTCGGCGGCCCGCTGGCCGGCGCCTGCTCCGGCTGCCCGGTTCTGAGCAGCGTCGGCCTGGGCCGCGCCGCCGCCGGGGCCAGGCCCGGGCAGCCGGATCGGAGCCGTGCCGGACCGGAGGCGGCTCTCGCTGTTCTGTGCCTTCTTCAGGGTCGGGAAAGGCCTTGTCGAGGTTCAGCGAGCCAGGAGCGGACCAAGACGGCGGCGGAGACGGTTCCCGTCTGGGCGCGCGCCCATTGTTCGCGGCCGGCTGGTCCGGCTTCTCATCGCTCATGGGTTGCTCCTTTGATGAGCGTGCAGGTCAACGGCGAGGCCGATCCGCGCGACGGCCCCATTGGCGGCGATGCGTACGGACTGCGCCAGGCGCTGAGGGCTGATTGCGGCGGGGAATCTGCCCTTGGCGCCGAGCTTGGCCCACGACATGGCCGCGTACTCGCTTGGCGTGTCCTCGGCCGGGTCTTCGTCAACGACGGCTAGGCACTGAACGTGGTGATCCACCTTGAGCGCCCCGAGCAGCGGTTCCCACTCGACCTTGTTCCGGCAAGGCGTATCGAAGCCGCCGTGCGGGCCTTCCCAGGGCGGATGGGGCGGCCTGCTGCCGATGACGCACATCACGTGCTGCGCGTCCTGGCGCCAGGCCCCCTCGGCGGCCAGCTTGGCCAGGGCGTCTTCCAGAGGGGCGACCCGGCCGTTCCTGGGCGGGACCGCTTCCCACAACTCCTCCTTGCCGAGGATCTGGCCGACTTCGCTGGTCGATCCCATTCCCCGGCCGACGAGCAAACTGTTGCTCCGATTCATGACCTTGCTCGTTTGATGTGACTCGTGCTCCCGGTAACCGAAAACCGCGGCCAGGACGGTGCGGGCCGAGCCCGCGTCGGCTTCCAGCGCCGCAACTAGGTCTCTGACCAGCTGAACCCGGCGTTTCACTACCTCGGGCTTGCCGCCGAGTTCGATGAGGAAGCCGACGTCGACCGCCCGGTCGAGCTTGGGCAGTTTCTTTGGCCTGCCAACGAGAATGGTCGGCCACGCGCGGGCACCCGGCGGCCGGGCCGGTGACTCGGGAGTGATGACTATCCGCAGCTTGCCGGGGCCGAGCAGCCGGACCGAGAGCTTCGTCGGGTCGGTACCGGTCCCCGACATCCAGACCTCCCGTACGCGGGCCCATTCCTCTGGGCTCGTCCCTCGTCTGGCGACGACGGGAAGCGCGAGAACGTCGGCGGCGTATGGCGGCGGGATCAGCTCGAAGTGCTTTTCCTGACCACGCTGAGACTGGACAGTCTCACCGGCGGCGAAGAGGGGCCTGGGATCCAGTTCCACGCGGTCGCCGGGCGATTCGATCTTGACCAGCATGAGCTCATAGGCGTAGCGCAGCGGTGCCCGGTCGGCCAGCCCGCTGACCATCGCCGCCAGCGACTCCTCATGCTGCCTTTGGAACAACTCGGTGACCGGGTATCCGCTTCGATGCGCGAGCCGCGTCGCGATGTCAGGCACAGCCCAGCCGTGCGCCCGCGACACCAGCACGATGTCGACCGGGGACGTAGGGCCATTGCCGGGTGCGGATCTGGACAGGATCTGCTCCGATGCGCCGATTAGTTCGGTAAAGGCGCCGGCAACTACGTCTTCCAAAGTCCGCCGCAGCTCGCTAGTTGCCAGGGTGTCACCCGACCCGACCCCACCAGCCAGCCAGAAGCTCCGCTGGTCGGGGTCGGCGCCTGATAGCACGGGGAACAGTTCGGGCCAGGACAGCGCGGGACCGGCGGAAAGCACGACCGGCAGCCCAAGGTTGTCGACGGCTAGCGGCTGGACAGCGAGCCCGTCCGGACTTACCTCAAGGAACGTGATCCCGCGAGTCTGCGCCGATACCAGCCGGACCAATGCGAAGTCGATCCCGGCCTTGAGCCGCTTCCCCGGTTTCGGCCGGTCATCGACGACCTGCTTGGTAACCCGGCGCAAGACGTCGTCCCGCGGCGGCCCGCCGCGGGCAAGCCCGGCCAGCCTGGCCAGTCGGTCATCATCAGGCCCGGTACCCAGGGAGCTGGCCAGGATCGCGCATCGCAGGTCGTACTCCTGCCGTTTTTCTCTCAGCTCCCGAGCGAGCCGGTCCTTAGCCGCCTGGTCGGGCGGCCCTAGGATCAGCTCGCTCCTGAGCTGCCATCCGCAGGTCAGGCACCTGGTCTCCGACCGGGCAGGCCATCTGCAGACGGGGCAGGTGAGCCCGAACGGCTTCGCTAGCTTGGCTTCGTTCATGCGTGCCCCAGGTAAGCCTCTGGAATATCGGCCCGCGTAACCGGCCGGGAGATCACCGCTTCGACGCGCTCCGCCCAGTTGGTCTCGATTTCCTGGGCCAGGTTGTGCATCTCGCCGGCGTTTCCGAAGGTCTCATCGCGAGAGTCGTACATGGTCCTGACGAGTCGCCGCAGGACAGGCACGAGACCCGGTTCCCAGGTCAGCCCGCGATCGCGGAGCATGCCAAGGAGAATGGCGATCAGCTCCCGCGGCTCGTAGTCAGGGAAAGAGATGATATTGCCGCGCGGGAATCGCCTGGGCAGGCCGGGATTGGATCGCAGGAAGGCTTCCATCTTGTCCGGGTAGCCGGCCACGATGACCACCAGCCGATCCCGGTCGTTGTCCATTCGCGTAACCAGCGCGTCGATGGCTTCCTGGCCGTAACCGCCTGGCTGTTCGCTCAGCCGGTAGGCCTCGTCGATGAACAGCACGCCGTCAAGGGCCGCGTCCACGGCCCGGTTAGTCTGCACGGCGGTGTGCCCGACGTACATTCCGATGAGTTCGGCCGCCTCCGGCGCGCAGACATGCCCGCGCCTGAGCATGCCCATCTCGCGGTAGAGCTCGCCGATGAGCCTGGCGACGGTAGTTTTTCCGGTGCCAGGACCGCCGGTGAAGACCATGTGCAGGGCGCTCGAATCGCTGAGCAGGCCCGCCCGGCGTCGTTTCGTCTCCGACTCCGCGAGCCAGCGCAGCCGGTTGACGTGCTCTTTCACCTCCTCCAAGCCCACGAGCTGACGCAGCCGGTCCAAAGCAGGCTGGCCGGAGGGGAGGGCCTGGATCCACTTGTTTTCCTTGAGCTCCGCGAGCGAGAGCTCCTTTCCTTCCCTGGCAAGCGTGCGAAGGCGGCGCAGCCAGATGGCGGCGAGCACTCCCGGCTGGGCCGCCATGGCCATGGCGAGCCGGTCAAGCTCCTCCCAGTCCGCGAGGCGCAGGCCCTCTTCCAGCCGGATCACGTGGATGATCCGCTCGGTCTCGACCGCGTCTGGTTCGGCGATCTCAGTGACGGCACGGGCGGTCTGCCTGCTCGCCTGCCGCTCCAGATATGAGGTCAGCGCGCTCAGGCGCAGCGAGCCGACAAGCTGCCGCACGTCCTCGAGCGATCGTAAAGTGAAGGCGAGCACGCATAGGTTGTCGTGGGTAGCCGTTGCCGGTGTCCACTCGGTGAGCCATTCCACGTAGGTCCGCTGCGGGCTGATCTGATCCAGAAACTCCTCGGCCTGGATAATGACCACGGCCGTTGGCTCGTCGCTGACGTGCAGGCAGGCGTTGAGCAAGGGTACGGAAGACGAACCTGGACTCCAGGCGCCGGACTCGGCGTTCGTGCCAGCTTGCGCCTCGATCCCGCGAGTCTCGGCGGACCCGGCCAGCGATCCGACGAATTCGGACGATTCGTCGTCCAGAGTGTAGATAGCGTCGGCCGGAGCGCTGAATATTACCCGGCTGAAGCCGCCCCCCTTGAGGGTGTGCCATAGCGACTGGTCGAGCGGACGCTCCTGGTAATCGGCTCCGACAAACACGTCAGAAATGCCCGAGCCGGTAAGCACGACTAGCGGATCTCCGGTGCCGAATTCGTGCCCCCCACGGACCCGTCCGGCCATTGTGGCCAAGGCCACCGTGCTCACTCCTCTCACTGAATCGGCCGCGCCGCAGCGGCCTCAGGCATGCCCTGAGCGGGTGGGTATGCCGACGCGGACAGTAAACTGCCGCGCGCTAACAATCGCGCTGGTGGATAGCGCGACGCGCCTTCCCCCCGCCAGAACTCCCCTTCCGGCGTCGCTGCGTCCTATCTGACGCAAGGTAAAGTTATATTAGTCCTGGGCAGGCAATGAGCGCAAACGGCTCGGTTTACCAGTAACCCGCCTAAGCGGCAGGCTTGAGACCGCTTTATTACGGTTTCTAACCGAGAGCCGCTTTACCGCGACGCGGGATCACCGAAAACAGGCCAAATGCCTAACAATTCGATCTGAACATGACAGAAAAATGTCATTAGCCAATGGCCAGGCAGCGGACAACGCCGCCAAGGCCGGTGAGGTAGATCCGGCCATCCGACACGACTGGCGGGGCGGCGATCAGCGAATCCATCCGGTAGACCGCACCCTCCTGGGTGCCGTCCTTCGCCCGCAGCGTGACCACCGTGTCGTTGGCCGCGACGTAGAGGAGGTCGCCTTCAGCGGTCAGGCCGCGCACCTCGCCGTCAACCGAGGCCTTCCAGGTGGGCGCGACTCCGCCGCTCCAGTCGCCTGACACGGGAAAGGCCCTGAGCTGGCCATCGGAGGAGCCGACGTAGAGCTGCTTGCCGTGGCAGACGGGTGCGGCGTGCACAGCGGCGTCGAGCTCGGTCGTGCCGAGCAGGTCGCCCGCAGCGTCCGCCGCTCCGACGATTCCGTTCGCGGTCGCGTAGAAGATCTTCTCGTCCGCTAGGACCGGGGCGGCGCAAACCCGGCCGCCAGTAGCTAGCCGCCAGCGCAGCTGGGCGGTCTGAGCGTTGATCGCGAGAAGCTGAGCGCCGAGAGTCGACACGTAGATCGTGTCCGGTGCGGCCGCCAGCTCTCCGAGCTCGGCGTCGCCGTGGAAGAACGGACCGCTGTCGCCAGGCCGGTAGTTACGGTAATCGGCTCGGTAGAGACAGCCGTCGAGGCTCGCCGCATAAACCCAGTTCCTCAGCACGACCGGAGCCGCTTCGATAGCTCCGCCGGCGTACAGGAAGGGCCGGGCCCGGCTGCTCTCCACCGAGACCCCGTAGAGTCCGCCCTCCGCGTCGCCGAGGCACACCTCGCCGACTGGGATCGGCCCGTTAGGAAGGTCAGAGAGCGGCACGGCGGCCGACCTGATCGCGCGGTCCAGGTTGAACGACCAGCGCACCTCGCCGGTCGCCTTGTCGAGGGCCGCTACCGTACCGTCCACGGCCGCGATGATCACCACGCTGTCGACCAGCGTGACGCCCGCCTGGATCCAGTCGGGTAGCTCAACGGCCCACAGGTGATGTCCGGCGGAGAACGAGGCCCGTGGGTCGATGTGCTTGAGTCCTTGGTGCGGCTCGCTCACCGGCGGAAAGGCAATGGGATCCAGGCTGGCCGGCCTTGGCCCTCCCTGGCAGGCTGCCGCCAGCCGGTCAAGTCTCAGGTTGTTTTTCGAGATCGCCCGGCGTACCTCAGGTTCAAGCAGCTCAGCGAACTCGTGTCCGTGTTCCGTCTCTCTGGCGCAGTCGTCGCGCACTTGCGCCATGGTCGGCCTGAGGTCCCAGTGGCGACGGAGGCAGCTTTCGAGCAGGCCGTAAAGCGGACTATACGGGTCAAGACCTGACAGGTCGGCGTCTTCTTCGCTCGCCTGCCTCATCAGTTCCTCGTACGTGCTCCCGTCCCTCGGCGGGTGCCCGGTCGCGAGATAGAGCAACGTGGCGCCGAGAAGGTAGACGTCCGCCTTGGCCTTTGATATGCCCGCGACCGCGGCCGAATTGAGTACCTGCTCCGGCGCCGCGTAGTTGAAGGTGCCGAGCGCGACCCTGGTCGAGGAAGGGCTCGCCGAACGGTCGAGGAATTTGACCAGGCCGAAGTCGATGATCTTCGTCCCGGCCTCGGTGATCAGCACGTTGCTCGGCGTCACGTCCCGGTGCTGCATGCCGCTGTTCTCGACTGCGATCAGTGCTGAGGCAACGTCATGGCCGATTTGCAAGATCGCGGTCTCGCGGAACGAGCATCGGCGCCTTGACGAGATCGGTGATCGACAGGCCGCGGATTAGCTCGGCGGCGTAACCACGAGAAAAATCCTGCCAATGCCCTTTGAACATGGGAAAGTAGCCGCCCTGAAGCTTCTGCGCGGCCTCGATCTCAGCCTTGAATCGCCGGTCAGACATTGACTCGGCGGGCACCTTGACGGCGCAGAGACCCTCCGCTAGGTGCTCATGATTATGGGCGGCGTACACGGTGGCGAAACCGCCCGTGCCCAGTACTCCAAGTGCATGGTAAGGCCCAGCGGTGCGGAATTCACCTGGCGGGAGATCCTTGAGCATGACCGTCCGTTCCGAGTGCCTTGCTTCCTGTTGCCGCCATTAGTCTAGAGGGACTCGATCCGGAGAGGACTGACAAAAACTTGCCAATTTGGGCACCGGCTTAGGTCGCTTTACCGGGCGGAATCGACAAACACGATTATTCGGGCGTCGGGCCAGAGCGCCCGCCTAACCAGCCTCGCCTGGTGCCGGGATCGCATTCCCCCTAATGACGTCCGAGTAGAACCTGGCACTTGACTTCGGTATCCGCTCCTGGGTGCCGAAGTCGACGAACACGATCCCGAACCGCTTCTGATACCCCCAGGCCCACTCGAAGTTGTCGAGCAGCGACCACACGTAGTACCCGGCCAGATTGGCCCCGTCCCTGACCGCGCGCGCGGCGGCGGTCAGGTGCTGTTGCAGGTACCGCACCCGCTCCACATCGTCGACGACGCCGTCCGGGTTCACGTAGTCCTCAGCCGCCCGCCCGTTCTCGGTGATGAACAGAGGCAAGCTAGGCGCGTCCTTGGACAGCCGCATCAGCAGCTCATAAAGCCCGTCAGCATCCACGAGCCAGCCCATGGCGGTCCGCTCAAGGTCAGCAGGGCGGTACTCGACCACCCCGGGCAGCCGGTACCTGGACCGGCTCTCGCCCCGCCGCAGGTCGTCTGGATCGCCGGCCCGCAGGTACACGCTCGAGTAGTAGTTCACGCCGAGGAAGTCGATCGGCTGGCTGATCGTGACGAGGTCGCCGTTGGCGATGAGTGACTCGGGTGGGAGGATCGCCGCCGGAGCGTCGGCCGGATAGCTCCCGTGCAGGATCGGCTCCAGGTGGAGGCCGTTCATGCCCGCATCGGTGATCAGCGCGGCCTGCTCGAGCACAACTGGGCGCGAGTCACCGAGCAGCTTCACCGGGTGCAGGTCAAGCGTGATGCCGACCGGCGTCCCCGACGGCAGCACGCCGCGCAGGGCTGACAGCGCCAGCCCGTGTCCGAGCAGCAGGTGATGGGTGGCGGCGACCGCCGCCGAGGCGTCTCGCACGCCGGGGGCATGCTCGCCGGTGCGGTAGCCGTGATTGGCGACCACCTGGGGCTCATTCAGCGTGATCCACCGCGAGACCCGGTCACCGAGCGCTTGCCCGACGGCGGCCGCGTAGTCGGCGAACCGCGCCGCCGTGTCCCGCGCCGTCCAGCCGCCCTCATCCTGAAGCTCCTGCGGCAGGTCCCAGTGGTACAGCGTCGCCGTAGCGGCGATGCCGCGCTCGGCCAGCCGGTCGAGCAGCGCCAGGTAGTAGTCGAGGCCCTTCTGGTTCATCGCCCCCCGGCCGCCCGGCTGCACTCGCGGCCAGGAGATCGAGAACCGGTATGCGTTCAGGCCGAGCGAGTGCATCAGCTCGACGTCGCCGGCGTAGCGGTGGTATGCGTCACAGGCGACGTCGCCGGTGTCTCCGCCGCGCACCTTGCCGGGCAGATGGCTGAAGGTATCCCAGATGGAAGGGCCCTTGCCGTCGGTGAAGGCGCCGCCCTCGATTTGATAGGACGCGGTGGCCGCGCCCCAGGTGAAGCCAGCCGGGAACGTTATCGCGCCATTCTGGCTGGTCATTGAGTCCGGCGTTGTCATCAAGCTGCTCCTTGGCGGTGAGGCCGGGGTCAGGCGGCGCTGGCTCTGCGGTACCTTGACGGCACTTATCCAGAGATTTAGAGTAAGCGCTTAGATTTTGGTGATGCAAGCGCTTAGACAAGCGCGATGTAACCGCTCACGCAAAATGGGAGCGACTCGCGATGCGGCAGGCGACGGGCGAAGGCGCCGGGGACAAGGACAGTGGCGTCACCCTGTACGACGTCGCCTCCAAGGCCGGAGTCTCCACCGCTACCGTCAGCCGGGTAGTCCACGGCATGGACCGGGTCAGGGACACGACCCGCGCTCGCGTGCTCGAGGTCATCGAGCAGCTCGGCTACGTCCCCGACGGCGCCGCCCAGAGCCTGTCCCGCCGCCGCAAGGACGTGATCGGCCTCGTCGGCGTCCAGCACACCAGTGCGCCCAAGAAGCAGTACGACATCGAGGCCATGAGCCTGCTCTTCTACGACGAGATCCTGCGCGGCGTCGAGGCGAAGATCAGGCACCAGAACTGGTCGCTGCTGATCACCTACATCGAGGAAGACAGCGGTGCCGACCTCCCGAGGCTGCTCGCCCTGTCAGGTAAGGTCGACGGCCTGCTCGTCGGCGAGGGCATCGTGCCTGCCCCGTTCGTCACCAGGCTGGCGAACCGGCTCCCGCTCGTCGTCGTGGCCGGCAATCCCCGCGAGCGCTCCGCCGACGTCGTCACCGCCGACAACAGGGCAGGCTCGATCGCCCTGGTCACCCACCTGATCGAAGTGCACGGCCGCCGCCGGCTGCACTACGTCGACGGCCCGGCGACCGCGCCGGACGCGATGGAGCGCCGCCGCGGCCTGACCCAGGTGCTGCGCAGCCATCAGGGCTGCGAACTGACTGGCACCTCGCTAGGACTCTTCTCGGTCGCCAGCGGAGAGGAGGCCGGCCAGCAGATCCTCGCGGCCGAACGTCTTCCTGAAGCAGTTGTCTGCGCCAACGACCAGATGGCCATCGGCGTCCTGCAAGCCTTCGCCAAAGCCGGCGTCCGGGTCCCAGAGGACGTAGCCGTAGTCGGATTCGACGACATCTTCCCAGGTACCCTCTGCGACCCCCCGCTGACTACCGTGCACCAGCCGATGCGGCTGCTCGGCGAGCACGCCTGCACCAGGCTGCTCGACCGGATCGCCCGTCCTGACCTGCGCCCGAAGGTCGAACTGCTGCCCACGGAACTGGTGATCAGGTCAAGCTGCGGCTGCCCGCCAGGCACGGAGCTCCGCGAGCCGATCAGGCGCATCTCCACGAGGGGCCGCCGCCAGGAAGCGCTTAGGGAGGCGCCGCAATGAGATTCATCCTCCGGCGCCTGGCCTTCTATCTAGTAGCCGCCTGGGTGGCCCTGACCCTGAACTTCTTCATCCCGCGCGCGGTGCCTGGGAACGCGGTCGAGGCCATCATGGCCAAGTTCCCCGACCTCCAGCCGTCGGCCTACCGTGCCCTTGAGGCCATGCTCGGCGTCGGCCACCCTGGCTCACTCTGGCATCAGTACCTGACCTACCTGGGCGACGTCTTCACTCTCAACTTCGGCACCGACTCATTCCAGTACCCGGCCAAGGTCACCACGCTGCTCGCCGCGACCATCCCCTGGACCCTCGCCCTCGTCGGCACGGCGACGGTCATCGCCTTCCTCGTCGGCACGCTGCTCGGGATCATCGCGGGCTGGCGGCACGGCGGCTGGCTTGACCGGGCCCTGCCTGGCCTGATGTTCCTCCAGGCCATTCCTTACTTCTTCCTCGCCCTGATCCTGATCGAGGTGCTGGCCGCCCGCCTGCATCTCTTCCCCGTCGGCCAGGGTTACGAGGGCGGCCTGATCCCCGGCTGGAACCTGGCCTTCATCACAAGCGCGGTCTGGCATTCGCTGCTCCCGGCCTTCACGATCGTGATCACCTCGCTGGCCGGCTGGATGCTCCAGATGCGCAACGTGATGATCACCACGCTCGGCGAGGACTACGTCGTCGCCGCGCAGGCCAAAGGCCTGCCGAGCCACCGGGTTGTCTTCACTTACGCCGCCCGCAACGCCCTGCTGCCGCAGTTGCAGGGCTTCGGCCTCGCGCTTGGTTTCGTGGTATCAGGCGCGATCATTATGGAGATCGTCTTCTCTTATCCGGGCATCGGCCTGCTCCTGCTCAACGCGGTCAGTGCCGACGACTACCCGATGATGCAGGCGATCTTCCTGGTCATCACCTTCGCGGTGCTGATCGCCAACCTGATCGTCGACCTGGTACTCGTCTTCGTCGATCCCAGGGTGCGGGCCAGGGAGGCGTCCTGACATGACTGCTGCCCCGCTTATCGTCGTCAGCCCGGCGACGCCGGTCGAATTCAAGCCGAGGACGTTCGGTCGCTGGCGCCGCTTGTCGCTCAAGGCCAAGGTCGGCGCGATCCTGCTCGGCTTCTTCGTGCTCGCCGCGATCATCGGCCCGTTCGTCACCCCGTACGACCCCTCTTTCTCGAGCCAGAACCCGGCCCTGTCCCTGAACCCGCCAAGCGCCGCCCACCTGCTCGGCACCACCCAGAGCGGTCAGGACGTGCTCTCCCAGCTCCTGGTCGGCATCAGGCTGACCCTGGAGCTCGCGCTGATCGTCGGCGTGGTCGCGACCGCCCTGTCGGTCATCGTCGGAGTGACCTCGGCCTTCCTTGGCGGCCTCTGGGACGACCTGCTGTCCCTGACCAGCAACGTCTTCCTCGTGATCCCTTCGCTGCCGTTGCTGATCCTGCTGCTCGGCTTCCAGCCGCAAAAAGGGCAGTTCGTGACGATCCTGGTGCTGTCCGGCCTCGGCTGGCCGTGGGGTGCCCGTGTCATCAGGGCCCAGACCATGGCCATCAGGAACCGTGACTTCATCGCCGCTTCCCGCGAAACCGGGGAGAAGACCTGGCGGATCATCGCGTTCGAGATCGTGCCGAACGAGATCAGCCTGATCGCCGCCAGCTTCGTCAACACCGTCCTTTACGCGATCGGCGCCTCGGTCGCCCTCGCGTTCATCGGCCTCGCCGACCTGAACAGCTGGAGCCTCGGCACCATGCTCTACTGGGCGGAAAGCCAGCAGGCACTTGAGCTCGGCGCCTGGTGGTGGTTCGTGCCCCCTGGACTCGCCGTGGCGCTGATGGGCACCGCCCTGGTCCTGCTGAACACGGGCATCGACGAACTCGGCAACCCCAGGCTGAGGGACGCGGCCCGTGCCATGCGCGTAGACGGCCACCGGCAACGGCCCGCGGATCCAACCCCGGTTCTGCCAATAAACCACGAGCGGCCAGGGCCGCTGACCAGGGCTCTGCGCCCGTTCACCCGAGCCTCCTTGCTTGACGAGCCACGCGGCCGACCCGCCAGAGGCGGCCAGCGATGACCGCTTTGGAGATCCGAGACTTCTCCGTCGTCTATGCGACCGAGTCAGGCGACGTCCGCGCCGTCAACGAAGTCAGCCTCGACCTGAGTCCAGGCGAGGTCGTTGGCATCGCGGGCGAGAGCGGCTCGGGCAAGTCCACTCTCGCTTACGCGGCCTGCCGCCTGCTTCGGGCGCCGGCTGTCATCACCGGCGGCAGCGTTCTTTACGCGGGACGCCGTACGCCTGAGCCCGTCGACATCACCAGGCTCAGCACCCGTGACCTGCAACGGCTGCGCTGGCGCGAGATAGCGATCGTGTTCCAGAGCGCGATGAACGCCCTGAACCCCGTGCTCAACGTCAGGGACCAGCTGACCGACGTCATTCACGCCCACCTGAAGCTGTCCAGGCACGACGCGCTCGCCAGGGCCGGCGAGCTGCTCGACCTGGTCGGCATCCCCAGGTCCCGGCTGCGCAGCTACCCGCACGAACTGTCCGGCGGCATGCGCCAGCGGGTGATGATCGCGATGGCGCTCGCGGTCGATCCTGAGATCGTCATCATGGACGAGCCCACGACCGCGCTCGACGTCGTGGTGCAACGCGACATCCTGAGCCGGATCGTCGAACTGAAGGCGGAACTCGGTTTCTCCGTCCTGTTCATCACGCACGACCTGTCGCTACTGCTTGAGCTGGCCGACCGGATCGCGGTCATGTATGCCGGGCACCTGCTCGAGGTCGGCTCGTCGGCCGAGATCCAGCACGGGGCCGCCCACCCCTACACCAAGGGCCTGCTGAACTCGTTCCCCTCGCTGCACGGCCCGCGCCGCGACCTGGCCGGAATCCCCGGCTCGCCGCCCGACCTGCGCAGCCTCCCGCCCGGCTGCCCGTTCCTGCCCCGCTGCCCGCACGGCACCGACGCCTGCACCAGCATTGACATGACCCTGGCCCAGGTCAGGACCTCGGCCGACCCCGAGCACGTCACAAGCTGCCCGTTCGTCCTGCCCGACCCGCTGCCTGGGCAACCAGAGCCAGTCGCGACGGAGGTAGCTCAATGACCGCCGAAGTCGAGTCCGCGGCGGCTGGGCGCGGGCCGCTGGTGATGGAGGCGCGGTCGCTCCACAAGGACTTCAGGCTGGGCCGGGGCGAGATCCTGCCCGCGGTCAGGGATGTGTCGTTCGGCCTGTACCGGGGCGCCGTCGTGGCGCTAGTCGGGGAGAGCGGGTCAGGCAAGTCGACCGTGGCCAGGCTTCTCGCCGGCCAGGAAAGCCTGACGTCCGGCTCCATCACCCTGGATGGCCAGCCGGTCGACGTGTCGACCAGGCGCGAATTCCGCCGCTTCAAGAGCCAGGTCCAGCTGGTCTTCCAGGATCCGTTCGCCTCGCTCAATCCCATCCACACCGTGCGCTATCACCTGGAGCGCCCGGTCCGCCTCCACCAGCGCAAGCACACGGCCGCCGAGGTTGGAAAGGAGGTCACCGCGCTGCTTGACCAGGTGCGCCTGACGCCTGCCGAGCAGTTCGCCGGAAAGTACCCGCATGAGTTGTCCGGCGGTCAGCGTCAGCGAGTCTCCTTTGCCCGCGCGCTGGCCGCGCGTCCCGAGGTACTGCTCGCCGACGAGCCGGTATCCATGCTGGACGTCTCGATCCGGCTCGAGATGCTCAGCCTCCTCGATGACCTGCGCAAGCGGTTCAGGCTCGCGATGCTGTACATCACGCACGACATCGCGTCGGCCCGCTACTTCGCCGACGAGATCCTCGTGATGTACGCGGGGCAGATCGTCGAACGAGGTCCCGCCGAGCAGTTGACGCAGCAGCCCGCCCACCCCTACACCCAGTTGCTGGTCGCTTCCGCGCCCGACCCGGACAACCTGGGGAGCGCCCTGCGCGGGGCGAGCGGGCCACGGCTCAAGCCCCCGCCGGAAGCCACCGGTCCGGCCTCGGCAGGCTGCCCGTTCAACCCCAGGTGCCCGTTCGCTGACGACCTCTGCCGCGAGGAGAACCCGTCCCCGCAGCCGGTCTCTGACCTGCGGTCGGCCGCTTGCTGGCATCTGGACGCAGCCGCGGGGGGTGTCGTCGCTCACCCACAACAAAGTCGCCGTCGAGTATTGCAGGAGGAAGTATGACAAGACTGCTTAGGCGCCAGAGCCTGGCAAGCTTCGCGGCAGTCGCCGTTATCGCCGCTGGGGTAGCCGCGTGCTCCACGGCGAGCAGTGGCAGTTCAGGCGGCGGGAAGTCCGCCGTCGCGACCGGGCCCACCCTGGTCATGGAAAGCTCACCGGAAACCGCGATCACCCAGGCGTTCAACCCGTTCGTGGCCACCCAGGCCGCGTACGGCATGGGCGCCACCGGACTCATCTACGAACCGCTGATCGAATTTAACCTCGCCGCGCCGCCGAAGTATTACGCGTGGCTGGCGACCGGCTACTCGTGGGGTGATGGCGGTAAGTCCATCACGTTCACCATCCGCTCGGGCGTCAAGTGGAGCAACGGCACCGCGCTCACTCCGGCCGACGTTGCCTTTACGTACAATTTGGTAAAGAAAAATACCGCGATAAACCTCGGTGGCCTCAATATTTCGAGTGTCACCACGTCGGGCAGCAAGGTCACGCTCACGTTCCCGACCCCGCAGTACACGAACCTCGAAGAAATCGCCGGCGTGGCGATCGTCCCGCAGTCGGTCTGGAGCAAGGCCGGCAATCCTGCTACCTTCACCGACCCGAACCCGGTCGGCAGCGGTCCTTACGTGCTCGACAGCTTCACCTCGCAGGGCTTCACGCTGAAGAAGAACCCGGATTACTGGCAGGCATCGAAGGTCAAGGTGCCGAAGGTGCTCTTCCCCGTTTACACGTCGAACACGGGCGCGCTTTCCGCGCTGTTCTCCGGGCAGATCGACTGGACCGGAAACTTCATTCCAGGCCTGCAGAAGGACTTCGTGGACACCAATCCGTCCTTCCATCACTTCTGGGAGGCGCCGGGCGGTACCAACAGCCTGATGCCTAACCTCAACAAGTGGCCGACTAACCAGCTGCCGGTGCGGAAGGCAATCAGCCTCGCCATCAACCGCTCACTGATCGCCTCCGAAGGCGAAGCCGGCCTCGAGGACCCGGTGCTCAACGCGACCGGCCTTACCTTGCCGACCTTCGCCGCCTGGAGCGGCCCGGTAGCCTCAAAGACCAACTCGGCGACCGCTGACCCGGCCGCCGCCAAGGCCGTGCTCAAGGCAGCCGGCTACACCCTGAACAGCAGCGGCTTCTTCGAGAAGGGCGGCAAGGTCGTCGCCATCACGATCACCGACCCCGCCGCCTACACCGACTACGCCGAAGATGACTCGATCGTCGCCTCGGAACTGAAGACGGCCGGCATCGACGCTACGTTCTCCGGCCAGGCCGTGACCACCTGGGACACCGACGTCGCCGACGGCGACTTCGACATGACCATGCACTGGTCGAATGGCGGACTCACCCCCTACAACATGTACGAAGGCTGGCTCGACAGTGTCCTGGGTCAGGGCAAGGCCGCGACCGGCGACTTCGAGCGGCTCAATAACCCGGCGATCGACGCCGACCTGGCGAAGCTGGCCGGCGCGGGCACGACCGCCGAGCAGACCGCCGACCTGGCTCCGATCGCGGACTTTGTCGCCGCTGACCTGCCGATCATTCCCACCACGACCGCCTCAGAATGGTTCGAGTACGACAGCCAGCACTACGTCGGCTGGCCGACTCAGACCAACCCCTACGAGACCGGCCAGCCGTCAGGCACCAACAACGGACCTGGCTCAGGCACGGACGAAGTAGTGATCCTGCACCTTTCACCGAGGAAGTAGCCACCCTGGCCCGCCCGGGCGCAAGCGTCCGGGCGGGCCAGGTTCCTCAGAGTTCGGTAACGCTGCGCAGCTCAACCTTCCTCGCCAGGACTAACCCTGTTTACGGTTAAATTCCTGCTTGTTGCGAGAGGGGAAGAGAATGACGTTCCGGGATAATCTGGGCAGTATTAAAGGCTGTTGTCCGAGGGTGGCTGGGCGGGTGCTCGGCGTGGGGTGTGCGGTGGCCCTGGCAATGAGCCCGCTGGCCGGCCTGGCCTCGGCGAGCGCGGCGACGAGCGGGAAGCCGCTGACGGAGACCTCTCTCTTCGGCGGGCTCGCTACGTTCAAGGCCGACGGCCACACCTGGAGGCTGAATGTCGCCGCCGAAGCGCCCCTCATCGCCGGGCAGCAGTACACGACCGTCTTCGGACTCTCGACGACCGGCGAAAATGACGGCTGGGTGTTCAACGGCACGCCGAAGGCTGACGTCAGCGCCAACGCGAGCACCGGCGCCTTCTCGCTCGACAGCCACAGCGCGTTCGCGCCGGTCGCCTCGGCCAACGTCAAGTTCAAGGCGACGTCTCACAAGGCCGCTTCCTGCTCGAAGGGCAGCGAGACGCTCTTCACCGGCACCATGACCGGATCGATCTCGCTGGTCGCGAACGGGAAACTGGCCTTCAGTTCCTCGCACGCCAAGTTCGGCCCTGGCCGGGTCATCGTCGACCGAGGCTGCATCGTGAAGGGCAACCCCTGCGGCGCGGGCGTCTGGGGCGCCTTCGGCAAGGGCGGATCGTCCGGCGGCCAGGTAATCGCCAGCGGAGACGACCCCGGCCTGCCGGGGCAGCACAGCTTCGAGGTGAGCCTGGGTGACGTCATCCCGCTGCCCAAGCCGGCGGACGCGGCCGAGGACATCATCGTCACTCAGAAACCTAAATCGGAGTCGTACAACAGCGCTCACCACAAGCTGACCGTCGACGCTGGATCCGGCCGGATCACCGGCTCCATCGTGGTCACGGGCACGCATCACCTCAAGCCGGTCAGCTCGAAGTGCACCCTGAAGGGCGCGACCTACAAAGAGACATCCACTTTCTACGACGGCGTCAATTTCACCAGTCCGGTCGGCCATACCCTCCACGCCAAGTCCTTCGTGGTCGGCAGCCTGACGATGCCGGCCTCCGGGTTCGGTGAGCTCGACCTCGCCACGTTCAAGAAGGCCTGACCGGATTCGGACAGCCTTCGTAGGCCGGGCCAGCGGATACCTGAGGAAACCGCTGGCCCGGTGTTATTGTGTGTGCTTTGCGGCGGAAGGGACACGGCGGTGCTTACTAGCACGCCCCGCGGCAGCCTGCCGGTCGCCTTTAGCACCCTGGCTTTCCCTGACGCCAGCCTGGCGGCAGCGGCAGCGCTCGGGCGGGACTGCGGCTATGACGGCATCGAGCTGAGGCTGATCGACGGCGAACTCGTCGATCCCGCGATGCCCGCGTCGGCGCGCGCCGACGTGAAGCGCACGCTGGCCATGGCCCGGCTGCCTGTCGTCGCCGTCGACAGCTCAATACGCCTGCTCGATCCCGAACTGTGCGAGGATCTTCGCGGCTTCCTCGAACTGGCCAGCGACTGGGAATCCCCCGTGGTCCGGGTGTTCGGCGGGGCGCTTCCCGAGTCGGGCCCTATGCGTCGGGCCGGGCTTGAGTCGGCGGCGCGAGTGCTCGAGATCCATGCGCCCATCGCCGAGCGCCTCGGAGTCGCGATCGCGGTCGAGACCCACGACTCATTCTCAGCGTCGGCCGTCGTCGCCGAGTTGCTCGCGCTCGTCGACTCTGGTTCGGTCGGGGCGGTCTGGGACAGTCACCATCCATACCGGATGGGCGAGCGTACGGAACAGGTTTACCTTAACCTCGGCGAGAGGCTGCTTCTCGCTCAGGTCAAGGACGCCGTGCGGGCACCTGACCGGCCGGATGGCTGGCGGCTTGTGCTGCTCGGCGAGGGCGAGGTGCCGGTCAGGGAGATGCTCGGCCAGTTGGTCGACGGCGGCTATCGTGGACCGGTCTCGGTCGAGTGGGAGAAACGCTGGCACCCGGAAATCGAGTCACCGGAAACGGCCCTGCCGCAGCACCTGGCGGTGCTGCGATCCTGGCTCAGCTAGTCTGCCTGGGTGCACGGGTTCGGGATCGCTGGCGCCGGAATCATTGCCGCTGCGCATGCTCAGGCCATCGCCGGGCTAGCCAACGCCGAACTGGTCGCGGTCACCGATACCGGAGCGGGCACCGCCCGGCGGTTCGCTTCGGAATACGGCGGCGAAGCGGCATACGACCTGGACGCCTTGCTTGCCCGCGACGACATCGACGTGGTGTCGGTCTGCGTGCCTAGCGGTCTGCACGCGATGGTCGGCGTACGGGCGGCGGCGGCCGGGAAGCACCTGGTGGTCGAGAAGCCCATCGACGTGACGCTGGCGGCCGCCGACCGGCTGATCGAGGCGGCCGGGGCGGTCGGGGGTACGGCTCACCGTCATCTCGCAGCACCGGTTCGATCCGGGCCTGATCGAGTTGAAGAGCCCTGGTCAGCAGCGGCGCGCTTGGCCGGATGCTGCTCGGCGAGGCGAGCACGAAATGGTATCCGCAGCCAGGCCTACTATGACAGCGCCGCGTGGCGGGGTACCTCAGCCCTCGACGGCGGGTCGCTGATGAACCAGGGGATCCACTACGTAGACCTGCTGCTCTGGGCCATGGGCCCGGTCGCCGAGGTGACCGCGCTCACCGCGACCCAGACGCACCAGATGGAAGCCGAAGACGTGGCCCTGGCGCTGCTCAAGTTCCGTTCCGGCGCCCTCGGCACGATCGTGACCAGTACCTCGGTGTATCCAGGTTTCGCGCAGCGCCTCGAGGTCACCGGCACCAGCGGAACCATCGTCGTAACCGACGGCGAGATCACCAAGCGCGGGCTCAGCACAGAAGCGGCGCCGACATCGGCGGCGGCGTCGGCCGGGTCGTCCGCGCCTTCGGCCGGGTCGTCCGCGCCGGTCGCCGGAGCGAGCAGCCCGCTCGTCGGAGCGGCCAGCCACGCCGCCCAGCTCGAGGCGTTCCTCCGCGCCGTCGACTCGCAGACCGAGCCAAGCCCGGCCGCCGCCGACGCCCGCGCCGCCCTGGAGGTAGTGCTGGCGGTCTACGAGTCCGCGCGAACCGGCCAGCCCGTGCGCCTCCCGCTGCCGTCCGACCCCGGCGCCGTGCCACCCTAGCTCCAAAGGAACAGCATCGATGTCCCACCGTTGCGGTTCCTAGCATCCAGCCAACGACAACGATGGCCCCGCGTTGCTGTTGGGACCGCATCGATGGCCCATCGTTGCGGTAGCGGAGGCTACGGCAACCGCATCGATGTCCCAGCGATGCGGTTCTTTGAACTGAGTTCTGGTCGAGACCGCGACATGACCCGGTCCGGCCCGTGTTTTGGCCCAAGCGGTGGCTGACTGCCCGTCCTTCCGGACATTTGACGTAATTAACTACTGCGGAACGGCAGCCCCGGAGCCAATCCGGTCGGCGCCCTGATGGCGGGGGCACTTTCCGGTCGTGAAAACGACAGCAGGGTGCCCCCGCTGCGACAGCGGGACCCGCTGAGCCGCAGCCGAACTGCCACCGGGCTGCACCCGTGGGCCATAGGTAAGCTCCCGGCAACAGTAATGCGGGGCTTACTGTTGCCTGGCAACAGTGGTGCGGGCTTTACTGTTGTGCCTCGCCGGACCGAAGGGGGTCGCCGTGAGCCTGGTGCGCCAGTGGGCACCGTTCCTTTCCTGATGACGGGAGCTGATTGCCGATGACGTTTGTGCTTACCGGGTTTGCCGATGAGATCTCACCCGATCCGGCCGAGCAGCTCGATCTGCTGGCCGCCGAGTCGATCGGCTACCTTGAGTTCCGCGGCGCCTGGTCAACGAACGTGGCTGATCTCACCGACGCCCAGGTGACGGCGTTCCGGTCGGCCCTCGACGGCGCCGGGGTCGGCGTTTCGGCGATTGGCTCGCCGATTGGCAAGATCGGCATCAACGACCCCTTCGAGCCCGAGCTGGCGAGGATGCTGCGCATCGCCGAGATCGCCAGCCAACTCGGCGCGAACCTGGTCCGGGTCTTCTCTTTCTTTATCCCGGACGGCGACCCGCCGGAACGATACCGCCTGAAGGTCATCGACCGGCTGGCCGCGCTCACCCAGATCGCCGTAGATCATGGCCTAGTCCTAGCCCACGAGAACGAGAAGCTGATCTACGGCGACACCCTTGAGCGCTGCGCCGACATCATCACCAGCGTGGAATCACCGAACCTGAGAGCCACCTTCGACGCCGCCAACTTCGTCCAGTGCGGCATCCGCCCGCACACCGACGGCTGCCAGCTCCTCCGCCCGTACCTGCAATACGTCCAGATCAAAGACGCCCTGGCCAAGACCGGCGAGGTGGTCCCGGCCGGTCAAGGCGACGGCGAGGTCCGCGAAACCCTCAGCGCCCTCATTGAAGACGGCTTCGACGGCTACCTCTCGCTTGAGCCGCACCTGGAAACCGCCCGTCGCTTCGGCGGCTTCAGCGGCCCGGCGAACTTCCGCCGAGCCGCCTCCGCCCTCAAGGAACTGCTAGCGGAACTGCAAGCTGACTGGACTTAGCTACCGGCCGCCCCGGCCCAGCAGCAACGCTGGCCCATCGTTGCAGTTCGGCGATCCGGGCGAACAACATCGGTGACCCAGGGATGTTGTTCCCGCAGCAACGATGTCCCATGGGTGGCTTTCTTTTGAAGTGAGCGGCGCCCGGTGGTGGACTGGCTGGGGGTCGGCGGGTCCGGCTGATCTTCGGGCACCGGCTCCGGCGCGGTTAATTACAGTAAATGCCCGGAATGCGCAGTAGCAGTAGCGGGACCCGGATAAGCCGGCAGGCGGTTCCGTCGTCTGCGGATGGCAAGGCCGGGTCGTCAGCGCTGCCGTTTCCGCCGTCACGAACCGGGCATTAACCGCATACCGGTCCGGCCGCCGGCCGCGGAGGATAGGGGGGCCTGCTTTTGTGGAAACTTCCGATGGCATTCCAGTCGGGGATTCCACAATCATGGCAAGAACCGGCCGCCGCCGAGACCGCCGCCCGGCATCACTTCAAAGGAAAGGCACCAGTGAGCCACGGGTGCGTTTCCGTTGGAGTGAGGCGGGTCCCTGAGGGTCTTCCTCGGGAGGCGGGGGCACTTCGCTGTTGTTTTTACCGACGTAAAGTGCCCCCGCCTCGCGAGGCCCGGCGGCGGATTGCACCGAATGCCAGGAATGCCGGGATACCTGGACCGGGGCCGGAGGGTGCCATGGCCCCGCTAGGACCACGCTGAGGAGTCGACCAGAACTCCCTCCCAAAGAAACGCACCCATGGCCCATCGTTGCGGTAAGTCGCGGGCCGCCAACAGCATCTATGCGACATCGTTGTGCCAGCGCTGGGGACTATAGGTGATTTGTCGGCCGGGCAGCAACGGCGAACCCGCCGCCGCTGCCCGGCCAGGCGAAATGCCCGGTTTGCGCCTCTAGGGGAACGACACCACGTCGCTTGGTCCGCCGTTGCCCGAGCTGACCGCGGCCCCGGTCCCGTCCACGACCGACTCGATGCCGCCTGACCCGGTCAGGAACACGGTCAGCAGATCGTGCATGGAAACACCCGGCGCGTCGCGACGGCACCTGGAACGCCTCGGAGGCCTCGATCGGAATGCCGAGCTCGAAGAACGAGTAGCTGCCGAGGCCGTACCCGGAGAAGTGCCGCACGGAAGGCGACACCACGAACGCCGGATACCCGTCAGTCGTCGCGTTCTCCATCCAAGCGGCCTGACTCGGCGGGTCGTAAGGCATCTCGTTCTGGAAGAAGATGTCCGTGCCGTAGTCGCCGTTCCAGACCACCTGCTCCTGCTGGTAGTGCTCGATAAACAGGCCGTAGGCGGTGACGGAGTTGCCGTTCACGATCAGGCCGTGCTCGGCCGTGTTGTCGGTCCAGCCGACACCGGCGCCGTGGTCGGCCCGCCAGCCCCAGACGTCATCGAGAATGACCTGGGAGCTGTTGACGATCAGGCTGGTCGTCGCCGGGCCGGCCTCGGCCCCGCCGATGCGGAAGAAGATGTCGGAGAGCAGGGTCGGGTTGTTGCTTGTGCCCGTCCTTAACCGGCTCGCCCGGATTGCCGACCTGCAGCAGCACCGGCGAGTTCACCGGCCCCGCGTCGATGATCAGCCCGGACACCTTGACCCCGGCCACGTTCCCGACCGTCATCGCCGCGGTCCCGTTCGTCGGAATCAACGTCGCGAAGCCGAGCCCGAGCACCACGGTGTGCGCCCGGCTCACGGTGATCGGCGCCGAGAGGTTGTAGACCCCTGGGGTCAGAATCAGGTTATGGTGCCGCAGTTCTGAGTTAATTTTGCTGACTGAAGTATTTGGATTGGCGATGTAGAACTGCCCGATGCGGATTGACCGCCCGGCTTCCGCCCCGCCAGTCCAGGACGGTCCGACCGAATCGCGCCTGGTCGCGGGCACGAATACCCGGTAGGCGCCGCTCGGGGTGGTGTAGAGGAACGGCTGTTCCTCGGTGACCGGGCTGGCCGCGATCGTGGTGTAAGGGCAGGCTCCGCCGGAGGTGCCGAACGCCTGGGCCGGCGCGCCGTTGTCACCGGAGAACACCTGGTTCCACACCCCGTTCGACCAGCCGTCCAGGTCGCTGTTCCGCACCACGAACTGCTGCTGCGACCCGTTGACTATCGAACCGCCGGTGAAGTCTGAGTCGGCCACGAACCCGCCGCTCGCGAAGTCGGGCGAGCCGTTGCAGTAGTCCATGAACGACACGCCGCCGTTGATGTCCACCCGGCGAAGCGGCGCCGCCTGGGACACGGCCCAGAACTCGGTGTTCGTCTGGCATCCGGTCCCGCCCGCGACGTTGATCGTCAGATTCGAAAGGGAGCGCCAGAAGTTGTCGAGCGCGATGCAGTTGTTGGCGGCGAAGCACTGGTTGTACACATCGACGGTGCCGTTGATGACCACGGCCCCTGGCGTCGCCCCAAGGCCGGCGACCTGCTCGTAGTAGCCGACTTGGAAGATCAGCGGGTCACTCGGCGTGCCGTACGTGCCCGGCTCGAAAAGGAGCGTGTACCGCTGCGTCCCGAACTGATTAGAGACCTGCTGGTTCGCGATCGAGTTGACCGTTGACTGAACCTGGCTCTGGGGCATAGACGGCGTAAAGACGTAGACATTCGCCCCCAAATCGGGCTCGCCGCGAACTGCCCGTGCGGGAAGCACCGGTCGCACGTGGCCTGCCGAGGCGGTCACACGGAGTTGGTGCGAAGCACGACGGGGAGCGTTAAGACGCAGGCACGAGCCGCGTTCGCGCCATAAGCGGCCGGCGTGAGCGCGGCGACTCCGTAAGAAGCCACCGCGAGGGCGGCGGCCAGCCGCGCGAAGCGGAGCAGATTCCGGGGCTAATCGGCGATCGGCCTCAACATGCTGATGCCTCCTTTGGCTCGTGCCGGGGATTGGGATACAGCGGGTTCGGACTTTTTTCACGGCGTGAACTATCCTAAGTCCTTATGTCGCCTTTGTTCAGTACCGAGTAGCAAATGGCCGTGTCCAGCGCCACGACCGTGCGGGATCTCCGCCGCAGCAACCGCTCCCGCGCCCTTTGGCAGGTCTTTCTCAGCGGGCCGCTGACCCGGCAGGAAATCGGTGTCCAGGCCGGTCTCAGCCCGGCCACCGTCAGTAACCTGGTCGCCGACCTGGTCGCCGAGGGCGTCATCATCGAGGTCGGCCTCGAGGACTCAAACGGCGGCAGGCCCCGGGGGCTGCTCCAGGTCAATCCCGAGTACGGCTACGTGATCGGCGTGGACGTGGGCGAGACCGCCTTCCTGGTCGAACTGTTCGACCTCGGTCTCGGGGTCCGGGCCCGGCACCTGTCGGCTACGGACATGGCGGTACTCGATCCGCAGGACGCGATCAGTCACGTCGCTAGCGGCATCAGGGCGGTGATCGCGCAATCAGGCGCCGAAGAAGATCCATTCTCGGCGTTGGCGTCGCGGTCCCAGGCCTGGTCGAGCACCGGGCTGATGCCGTCGTGCACGGCCAGAGCGTCGGCTGGGAGGCGGTCCCGGTCGAGAGCATGCTGCGCGGCCTAGTGGACTTGCCTGTCCTCGTCGAGAACGGCGCCAAGACGCTCGGCCAGGCGGAGAAGTGGTTCGGCGCCGCCCGGGGCACCGATAACGCGATCATCGTGCTGCTCGGCATGGGCCTCGGCACCTGCGTTATTAGCAACGGCGAGGTGTACCGGGGCGCGACGAGCAGCGCGGGGGAGTGGGGGCACACCACTGTCGTGGTCGGTGGCCGCCGCTGCCGCTGCGGTGGCGACGGCTGCCTGGAGGCTTACGTGGGCGCGGCGGCGATCGCGGTGAGGTACGCCGAGTTCACCGGCACCGAGTACACCGCGAGCCCGGCCAGCCTGGAAGCGACGGTCGCGAAGATCATCGCCGCCGCGACAGCTGACCATCGCGGCCGGGCAGGTCATCGACGAGGTCGTCACTTATCTCGGGGGCCTCGCCAATCTGGTCAATCTCTTCAATCCCGAACGGGTCGTGGTCGGCGGCTGGCTCGGCCAGGCCCTCAGCCCCGGTCCTGCCGAGATCAGCGAGGCGGCCGGGCCAACGCGCTGCGCCTGCCCTTCAGCGGGGTCGAGATCGTCCAGGCCGAGCTCGGCCAGGACGCGGTCGCCCTGGCGGTGCCACGCTGCCGATCGCGAAGCTGCTCAGCGCGGGTGCGATGACCGTACCGGTCAGGGCCGAACGCCGTCCAGCCTTTACAGTTAAGGGGAGTTTGACAAATCCTTCCTTTTGTCGAACCTTAGTATAAGTACCGAACTAGGAGTGCTGCCTTTTCGCGGGGAGTTCCCGCCCGGGTTCGTTTTCGGCTCTTCCACGTCCGCCTACCAGATCGAGGGTGCGGTAAGCGAGGACGGCCGGGCCCTTCGATCTGGGACACCTTCGCCCGCACGCCGGGCAAAGTGACCCACGGCGATACCGGTGACCTTGCGTGCGATCACTACCACCGCTGGAGTCCGACCTCGACCTGGTCTCCGAGCTCGGCCTGGACTGTTACCGGTTCTCTATCGCCTGGCCCCGGATAGTCCCCGACGGCGCACGATCGGTGAACGCGCGCGGTCTCGACTTCTACCGGCGGATGGTCGACGGCCTGGAGGCCCGGGGCGTCACGCCGATGGTGACGCTGTTTCACTGGGACTGCCGCAACCATTGCAGGACGCCGGGGGCTGGGCCAACCGCGATACGGTGGCCCGGTTCACCGACTACGCGACCGCCGTGCTCGAGGCGATCGGGGCGCAGTGCCGTTCTGGATTACTGTTAACGAGCCATTCTGCGCCGGGATGATCGGCCACCTGCAAGGCAGGCACGCGCCCGGCCTCGCCGACCTGCACTCGGCGCTGGCCGCGTCCCTTCACCTGATGCTCGCGCACGGGGAGGCGGTACGCTTGGTGCGCGAACTGGCGCCGGAAGGCAGGGTCGGCAACTCGGCTCTGCTCTCCGACATCCACCCGGCCTCGGCCACGAAGCCGACGGCGAGGCGGCCGCCCGACTCGACGGCTACGAGAACCGCTGGTTCCTCGACCCGGTCTTCCGCGCGAGTTACCCCGACGACAAGCTCGACTGGTACGCGGGGCAGGTGCCGATCGACTTCATCGGCGACGGCGACCTTAAGGTGATCGCCGCGCCGATGGACTTCAGCGGCATCAACTTCTACGAGACCAAGACCGTTCTGCGATCATGGCGAGCCTTTCCATCGGGCGAGCGTGCTGCCGGCGGCGCCGATGGCTGCGGCGGGCCGCTGACCGCCAACGGGATCGATGCCCGCCCGGCTGGCCTTGGCCGGGTGCTGCGCCGGCTGAGCGACGAGTACCCGGCCATTCCGCTGTACATTACCGAGAACGGCGCCCCGTTCTTCGACTCGTGGATCCCGAAGGACAGGTCAATGATCCCGAGCGGGTCGGCTACCTGGCCGAGCACCTGACCGAGATCGCGAGGCCATGGCCGACGGGGTGGACGTGCGGGGTTATTTCGTCTGGTCACTGCTCGACAACTTCGAATGGGCCGATGGGTACAGTCGCCGGTTCGGCCTGTACTTCGTCGAGTTCGGCACGCAGGCGCGGATCCCCAAGGCCAGTGCCCGGTGGTACCAGCAGTTCATCGCCGCTGCGCTGCCCCGGTAGTGATTCGCTCTTGACTTTGTTAACTTCACGAGTTAGTTCAAGAGTTGAACAAACTACGAAACGGTTGGCCTTGTTTTGAGCCGCCCTGGCCCGCCGGCCCCCGCCCGGCCCGGCCGCCCTGGCCCGCCTGGCCCCGCCGGGCGCGGCCCGGCCGCCCTGGCCCGCCCGGCCCCGCCTGGCCCGCTATCCCGGCATTACGGCTATTCACGGCATCTAGCCACGTCTGACCGCTACGATGGCCCAGCGTTGCTGTTCGGTGTCGGCAGGCAACGACAACGATGTCCCAGCGTTGATGTTCCAGCCGCATCGGTGGGACATTGTTGCGGTTGGGCGCGGGCTGGCAGCAGCATCGCTGGGCCATCGTTGCGCCTGTGGCCGGGCACTATGGGCGACTTTGTCCGACCCGCCGGCCTTTGCCTGCGGCGCCCGCCGGCCCCTCTGTCCCCGGTCTCCCGCCGCCCGGCCCTCTCCGCCCCCGGATTCCCCGCTGCCCGACCGAGCCCGCCCACCCCCGCCCGCTTCGCGAACCGGGGCATTAGCCGCATACCGGATCCCCGGCCAGGCGCGCAGCCCGCACTCAAGGCCCGGGGCTGCCGCCCCGCTTGGACACCACGTCGCATATCGGCTCTTGACTTCGCTAACTTCACGAGTTAGTTCAAGAGTTAGAGAAAGTATCTCCACCGACCATGAAGGGCTGTGGTGCCACATGATCACACGAACCCGGTTAGCCGGCGGCGCCATGGCGGCGCTGGCGACCCTACTCGCGCTGGCCACGGCGCAGTTCATCGCCGTCGCCCCAGCGGCGCAGGCCGTCGAGACCCAGCTGAGCGAGACGGGCTGGACGGCGAGCGCGAACACCAACTCAACCGGCGCCGACGTGCCCGCCAACGCCATTGACGGCAACCTCGCCACCAGGTACAGCTCCGACGCCGTCCAGGCCGCCGGGATGTACTTCCAGGTCAACCTGGGCTCGGCTCAGAGCTTCAACCAGATCGAGATGAACTCGGTGAACTCGCCGACCGACTACGCCCGCGGCTACAACGTCGAGGTCTCGAGCAACGGCAGCACGTTCACCTCAGTGGCCACCGGCACGGGTACCGCCTCGCCGGAGATCGTGAGCTTCCCGGCCAGACCGCGCAGTACATCCGCGTGGTGCTGACCGCCGGGGGCACCACGAGCTGGTGGTCCATCGATGAGTTCACCGTCTACAACGGCACGCCGGAGACTCAGCTCAGCGAGACGGGCTGGACGGCGAGCGCGAACACCAACTCGACCGGGGCCGACGTGCCCGCCAACGCCATTGACGGCAACCTCGCTACCAGGTACAGCTCCGATGCCGTCCAGGCGTCGGGAATGTACTTCCAGGTGAACCTGGGCTCGTCCCAGACGTTCAACGAGATCGAGATGAACTCGGTGAACTCGCCGACTGACTACGCCCGCGGCTACAACGTCGAGGTCTCCAGTGACGGCAGCACGTTCACCTCAGTCGCCACCGGCACGGGTACCGCCTCGCCGGAGATCGTGAGCTTCCCCGACCAGACCGCGCAGTACATCCGCGTGGTGCTGACCGCCGGAGGCACCACGAGCTGGTGGTCCATCGACGAGTTCACCGTCTACACCGACCAAAGCGGCGGCGGCGGCGGGGCCCGGACCGGCGACCGGCGGCAGCCTCGGCTCCAACGTGATCGTGTTCACCCCGAGCGAGTCGGAGAGCTCGATCCAGAGCGAGGTCAACACGATCAGCAACGCCCAGGTCGGCAACCAGTTCGGCACCCAGCGCTACGCCCTGCTGTTCGAGCCGGGCACTTACGGGTCGTCCTCTGACCCGCTGATGATCACCGTCGGCTACTACGAGTCCATCGCCGGCCTCGGCCAGAACCCGAGCCAGGTGGTGATCAACGGCGCCATCCAGGCGTTCAACCAGTGCTCAGGCACCACCTGCAACGCGACCGACAACTTCTGGCGGTCCATGTCCAACCTCACGATCAACCTGGCCGGCAACACCGGCTGCGAGGCGGGTGATGACTTCTGGGCGGTGTCCCAGGCCGCGCCGATGCGCCGGGTCCAGATCAACGGCAACCTGTCGCTGATGGACTACTGCAACGGCTCGCCCGACTACGCCAGCGGCGGCTTCATCGCCGACTCCAGGTTCACCGGCGGCACCGTCACCAACGGCATCCAGCAGCAGTTCATGACCAGGAACTCCAGCCTGGACGGGTGGAGCAACGCGGTCTGGAACCAGGTCTTCTGCGGCGACCCGGGAGCGCCGGCGCAGAGCTTCGCCAGCAACTCGGGCGACAGCGGCGGGCCTAGCTCCTACACGACGTTGTCGACCTGCCCGGTCACCGAGGAAGAGCCCTACCTGTACCAGGACTCCTCCGGCAACTACCACGTGTTCGTGCCTTCCGTGCAGACCAACTCGTCCGGCCCGACCTGGTCAGCCACCAGCAACACGCCAGGCACCTCGCTGGCCTGCAGCACGTTCTACGTGGCCACCCCGTCAAGCTCGGTCGCCACGATCAACTCCGCGCTGGCCGCCGGGGACAACCTGATCTTCACCCCCGGTGTCTACAACCTGAGCTCCACGATTAACGTCACCAACGCGAACACCAAGATCATCGGCCTTGGCTTCCCGACCCTGATCCCGACCAGCGGCAACATCACGATGAACGTTGCCGACGTGGGCGGCGTCAACATCTCCGGCATCATCTTCGACGCCGGCCCGACCAGTTCCTCCGCGCTGCTCCAGGTCGGCACCGCCGGCTCGACGGTCAGTCACGCCAGTGACCCCGTCACCATCGATGACGTGTTCTTCCGCGTCGGCGGAGCCGAGGCAGGCACGGCCGCGACCAGCTTCATCGACAACAGCAATAACTCCATCATTGATGACGTCTGGGCCTGGCGCGCCGACCACGGTGCCGGGGCCGGCTCCTGGACCGGCGACCAGGGCAACACCGGCCTGATCGTCAACGGCAGCAACGTCACCGCCTACGGCCTCTTCGTCGAGCACTATCAGCAAGACGAGGTCATCTGGAATGGCCAGGGCGGCGAGGTCATTTTCTTCCAGAACGAGAACCCGTACGAGGTGCCGAGCCAGTCGGCCTGGATGTCAAGCCCCACCCAGGACGGCTACCCGGCCTTCTACATCCCGAATAGCGTCACTTCCTTCACCGGTTACGGCATGGGCAGCTACTGGTTCTTTAATCAGGGCGTAGCGATCGAGAACGCGATGGCCTTCCAGGCCCCGGACACCTCGGGAGTGGTCCTCCACGACCTGCTCACCGTCTTCCTCAACGGATCAGGCGGTATCGAAACAGTCATCAACGGCACCGGCGCCGCCGTCAGCTCGAGCTTCGGCGGCCCGAGCGACGTCGTCACTTATCCCTGACCGGCAGGCGGGGGCACATTGCCTCGGTAAAACGAAGGCAATGTGCCCCCGCCTTGATCAGGTGTCCCCGCTCACGGGCGGCATCACGCGGGCGGCGGCCAGGTAGGCCACGACGACGGAGACGATGACCAGCGGCATCAGCACGATGCCGTCAGAAGCGAGCAGGAGGGTCGCCAATAGGACTGAGGTCAGCGGCAGCGCGAGCATGACCGCCGACATGGCCCCGATTCCCATGGCCGCTCCGGCGACCGGCGAGAGCCCTGGGAAATGCGACACCGCCAGTCCGATCGCGGCCCCGGTGAACATGGCGGGAAACACCGGCCCGCCGCGGAAACTGCTCATCGACACGCTGTAGGCAAGCCCTTTGCAGGCGATCAGCAAGATAAGCGCGAGCGCGGAGAAGCTAGCGCTCCTGGTAATCAGCGGCCCGAGCTCGGTTTGCCCGGAAAACAGCACCTCAGAGACGCCCTTGCCGGATCCGGCGGCGAAGGCGATCGCCAGCCCGGCGACCGCGAGACCGGCGAGCGGCAGCGCCGTCATCGTCCGCGCGCTCACCCGACCGCGCAGCCAGAGGGCGATCCGTCGCATTCCCGATCCGATGAACGCGGCCAGGAGGCCGATGACCACGGCCCAGCCGAACTCGGCCACCGTCGGCGTCCCCACGTGCGGCAACCCGTGAATGGCCAGCGAGAACGAGCCAAGCCCGGTCCAGGCACCCAGGCCAGTGAAGATCAGCGCTCCGACGCCGGCCGCGAGCAGGCCTGGCACCAAGACGAGCAGCATCGTCTGACCGCCGAGGCCAGAGGCCTCCATCAGCAGGAACGCCCCTACGATCGGCGATCCGAGCAGCGCGCTGATCGCGGCGAAGCTGCCGCTCGCGCCGATCACGGTGACTGCCTGCTCAGGCAGCGGCTTCCTTGACAGCTTCGTGGCCAGCAGCCCGAGCCCTCCGCCTAGGAGGATCAGCGGCATTTCAGGCCCGAGCACCAGGCCGAAAATGAGCGTGGCCAGGGCCGCGAGCACGACCCCTGGAAGCTGGGCAGGAGCGGGCGGCGGATGCAGCTTGAATCCGTACGCGGGTGAAGGCCCGCCTTCGCCGGGGAGGTATTTAATGGCCAGCGCGACCAGCACGCCGCCGACTAGGAGCACAGGCACCGGCCACCACAGCGGCGCGGTGGTAAACCCGAGGCCGTGCGGGAGGTGGACGAAGAGTTCCTTTTGCGAATAGCTGACCAGGGCAAGGAACCCGTACGCGGCCGCCGATACGGGCAGGCCGAGAACGGCGGCGAAGCCGAGAAGTACCAGATACCCGCGCGAGCGCAGCAGCGCCTCCGGGTTAGCGGTGGTGGTGTCGGGCCTGGTCACCAGACGGATTGTGATCGGCCGCCGTCCGGCGGGGATCATCCCGGCCGGGTGATTCGCCGACACGGTTACCGAGGCGAATAAGGCAGAATGCTTTCATGCCGGACTTCACAGCACGCCAGGTAGCCGATACCTACGTGACCGAACTGGCCGAGCTCAACCCGGTGCTGTCGACGAGGCTTGGCCTTCGGCCTGGCGAGGACCGACTGCCCGATCTCTCACCGGCTGGCCGTGAGGCCACCGATGACCTGGCCAGTGCCACGCTCGCCGAACTGGCGAAAGCCAGCACAGATGATCCAGACGACCGGCGCTGCGCCCGGTTGCTGCGCGAGCGGCTCGAAGCCGAACTGGCGATGAGCGACCTTGGTGAGCATTTCCGCCGGATCTCGAACCTGTACGGCCCGCCGCAGGTAGTCCGCAACACTTTCCTTGACATGCCGGCCAGCACCGAGGCCGACTGGACCGCCATCGCGACTCGGATAGGCCGGGTACCGCAAGCGATGGACGGTTACCGGGCGACCCTGGCCGAAGGGCTCAGCCGGGGCCTGATCTCAGGACCCCGCGCGGTCCGCACGGTGATCGGCCAGTACGGCGACTGGGCCGCGGCGGGCGATGGCAAGGGCTGGTTCGCCCAGTTCGCCGCCGGGGCGGACGTGCCGCAGGCGCTGCGGGCCGACCTTGACCGGGCGGCCGCGGCCGCGATCGCGGCGATCACCGAACTGCGGGACTGGCTGGCCGCCGACTACCTGCCGCGTACCGACGGCCAGCCCGACGGCGTCGGTGCCGAGCGCTACCGGGTACTGCGCCCGCTCCTATACCGGCGCCGACCTTGACCTGGCCGATGCTTACGCCTACGGCTGGTCGCAATACCGGGACTTGTCCGGATCAGATGCTCAGCGAGGCGAGGAAGATCGTCCCGGACGCCGCCGGGGTGCGGGAGGCGTACGAGTACCTCGACGCGCACGGCGAGGCCGTCGAAGGAGTCGAGCAGATCCGCGACCGGCTGCAGCTGATGATGGACGAGGCCATGGCCGAGCTCGACGGGACCTCGCTTCGACATCGCCGATCCGGTCAGGACGGTTGAGGCCAGGATCGCCCCGGCCGGCAGCGCGGCGGCACCGTACTACACCGCGCCTTCGCGCGACTTCTCCCGGCCCGGCCGCACCTGGCTTCCGACGCTCGGCCGGACCAGCTTCCCGCTCTGGAACCTGGTCAGCACCTGGTACCACGAAGGCGTGCCCGGTCATCACCTGCAGTACGCGAACTGGTGCTACCTGGGCGACCGGCTCTCGATCTACCAGACCAGCGCCGGCAGCGTGAGCGCGTGCAGCGAAGGCTGGGCCCTGTACGCCGAGCGGCTGATGGACGAGCTCGGCTATCTCACCGATCCTGGCACCAGGCTTGGCTACCTGGACGCCCAGATGGCGAGGGCGATCAGGGTCATCATCGACATCGGCATGCACACGGCGGCCGAGATCCCCGCCGACTCCCCGGTCGGCGCCGGCGAGACCTGGACCCCGGATCTGGCCAGGGAGTTCTTCGGCCAGCACAGCGGCCGCCCGAAGGCGTTCCTTGACAGCGAGATCATCCGTTACCTCACCATCCCCGGCCAGGCGATCAGCTACAAACTCGGCGAGCGCGCCTGGCTGGCCGGCCGCGACGCGGCCAAGTCGGCTAGGGGCGCGGACTTCGACCTGAAGTCCTGGCATATGGCCGCCCTTTCCCTCGGCTCCCTCGGCCTCGACGACCTCACCGACGAACTGGCAGCGGCCTAACCCGCCCCTCAGGGCATCAGGCCGTGGAGGGGGAAGACGGCTTCGCGGGTGGCCTGGATGGCGCGGTCGACGGGATCGGCCGGGTCGTAGCCTCGCTCGAACGGGGTGTACGTCGCCGGGGCTTGCTCGGTCATGAGCTCAGGGGCGGTTGCCCTGGTGCGTTTGCTGACGTAATCACGCCACCGCTGCGGCGTGGCGGCGGCCGGGTCGATCGGGTGTCCCGTCGCTTCGGCGAGCAGGTGGGTCCAGGTGCGGGGGACGACCTGGACCAGCGAGTAGCCGCCGCCGCCGGTCACGAGCCAACGGCCGCCGGCCGTTTCGTGGGCGAGGGCGTGAATGGCGGCGTGGGCCGTGCGCTGGGCGTCAATGGTCAGTTCCAGGTTGGCCAGCGGATCGGACCAGTGCGTGTCGCAGCCGTGCTGGCTGACCAGAACCTGAGGCCGGAACTCGCGCAGCAACGGCGGGACCACGGCGTGGAATGCCCTGAGCCAGCCAGGGTCAGACGTCCCGGCCGGAAGCGCGACGTTGACCGCCGAGCCCGCCGCGTCGGGGCCGCCAGTCTCGCTTGGCCTGCCGGTGCCGGGAAAGAGCGTCGCCGGGCTCTCGTGCAGGCTGATCGTGAGCACGCGAGGGTCGTTGTAGAAGGCGGCTTGCACGCCGTCGCCGTGGTGGACGTCGATGTCGACGTAGCCGATCCGCTCGACTCCTTGGTCAAGCAGCCACGCGATCGCGATCGCCGGGTCGTTGTAGACGCAGAAGCCGCTGGCGTGGCCGCGCATGGCGTGGTGCAGTCCGCCGCCGATGCTGATGCCGTGCTCGACGGTGCCCGCCAGGACCGCGCGGGCCGCCGCCAGGGTCGCGCCTGCGATCAGAGCCGACGCCTCGTGCATACCGGGGAAGATCGGGTCGTCGGGCGTGCCGAGCCCGAATCTCGCCGCGCGCCGGGAGTGAACCGGTGGCACCCGCTTGCTTCACCGCGCCGATGTACACCGGGTCGTGAACGAGTTCAAGCTCGGCGTCAGTCGCCGGGTCCGGCGGGCTCACGAGCACGCCTTCGGCGTCCAGCACGCCGAAGGCGCGCGCAAGTTCCATGGTCAGTTCCACCCTGATCGGCGCCAGGGGGTGACCCGGTCCGAAGTTGTAGCCGATCAGCCGTTCTGTCCAGGCGAGGTGCACGGTGCAAGCCATCTCGTCATCTTCTCGCGGCGCGGGAACGGTCGGGTCCGCCGCCCTGTCAATTACTTAAAGTAGTCGTCAAGATGCAATGAGTAATTGGTAAGGTGACGGGACTGCTGAACGGGAGTGACGGGGGACACTGGCGATGCGGCAAGCGACGGCGGACGGGCGCGTAGCCGTCGTTGTCGGCACGCGGCCGGAAATCATCAAGCTCGCGCCGGTCGCGCGCCTGCTCGGCGACCGGGGCGTCTTGCTGCACTCGGGTCAGCACAGGGACGAGGAGCTGTCGGGCGTGTTCCTCGCCGCCGCCGGGATCGGAGTCGCTGACTCACTCGGCGATATCTGCGGCGAGCCGAGGCACGCCCAGATCGGCCGCATGATCGAGCAGTTCGGCACCAGGTTCACCGCGAGCCCGCCGGCCGCGGTCGTCGTCCAGGGTGACACTAATACCGCCTCGGCGGCGGCCCAGGCCGCGAACTGCTGCGGCGTGCCGGTCGTGCATGTCGAGGCTGGCCTGCGGTCATTCGACCGGGCGATGCCAGAGGAATTCAACCGGTGCCTGATCGGGGTCGTCGCCGACTTGCACTGTGCCCCGACGCTCAGGGCGGCCGCCAACCTGCACGCCGAGCAGGTGCCGATCGAGCGGATCGCGCTGACCGGCAACACGATCGTCGAGGCCCTGCTGGCGATGCTGCCATCCGAGCCGGACGCGCTCAGGATCGTGGCCGAGTACGGCTTCGAGCCGGACCGCTACGTGCTCGCCACCATCCACCGGCCGGAAAACACGGACGATCCGGCTAACCTGAGCGCCGTTCTCGACCAGCTCGCGAAGCTGGAGTTGCCGGTGCTCTTTACCGTGCATCCCCGTACGGCCTTGGCGGCGCGGCGGCACGGCCTCACCGAGTCACTTGACCGGCTGCGGACGGTGCCGCCGCTCGACCATCGCGACTTCCTTGCCCTGGCCGGGCACGCCCGGCTGATCGTCTCGGACTCGGGTGGCGTTCAAGAGGAATGCACGGTGCTTAAACGGCCGATGATCGTGGTAAGGAACTCCACTGAGCGGCCTGAATCAGTAGAGGCCGGGTTCGCCGAGCTGGTTCAGCCCGGCCCGGCGATCGGTGAGGCGGCCAGGCGGCTCATCGACGACCGCGAACTGAGTGAGCGCCTGGCCGCGACACCATGTCCCTTCGGGGACGGAACAGCGAGCCAGCGGATCACCGCACTGCTGCGGCGGTTCCTCGCGTGAGCGCACGAGGAACCAGCTTTCCCGCCGTTCCGTCCGTCGCGGATGGCAAATCTCGGTGCGGGTCCGATCAGCTAACGCTGGCCGGCCCGCACCGAGCTGAGCCGGCCGTCACGAACGAGGGCAGCAAGGCAACCACCGTGTTCGGCGCCGGGCTCGACGCCAGGGCCGCGGTGAAGCCAAGCACGGTTCTGCCAGCTTCAAGTCACCGGTTGACGCGGCCGCCGGAGCTGAAGACCGGCTCCGGCCAGGCCGAGCAGGCCGACGGCGCCCAGCGTGACCGGCATGGTCTTGCCGGGTAGCGCTGGCACCGGCGCCAGGCTGGCGGCGTTGCAGACCGAGGTGCCGATATCCAGGGTCTGGCCGTCGACCTGGATCTCCATCGCGGTCACGGTCAGCGTGCCGTCGCCCGCGACTGACTGCGCGTTCAGGGTCACCGTCACGAACGAGGGCAGCAAGGCAACCACCGTGTTCTGCGCCGGGCTCGACGCCAGGGCCGCGGTGAAGCCAAGTACGGTGACCTGGCCGTCGGTGATCGACGTAGTCCCGCTGACTTTCGAGGTGTTGGTGTTGAACAGGCAGGATGAGCTGACGTTGTCGGCGGTCGAGGTGAGCAGCCCGCTGATGATGTTCGCCGACATGCTGGCGATGTTCGCCGACGCGCTCGTGGGGTCGGCCGTGTCGGTGACGACGCCAGTCGAAACCACGCCGGCGATGTTGGCGTCCGCCAGCGTGACCGGCGAGGTTCCCGTCGGGAAGGAGGCTTCGCCGACCGGGCCCGCGCTGATGGTCCCTGTCGCCAGGGTCGCGTAGGCCAGGTTAGGCGCGGCCGCCGAAGCGGGCATGATGGCCAGAGTGGAGAGCGCTCCAGCGAGCGCGACCGCGCTGGTAATCCTTACCGCACTAGGAATTCTTCGTGTCATCAAATATCCCCCGTAATTTTCGATTCTTATCGTTGAAAGAACGGCGGGCGAGCGCATTGCCGCACCTCTGCGGCGGTTCTCGCGTAAACGCGCGAACAAACCTTGCTCTCCCGCCGTTCCTTCATCGCGGATAACTGAGCCGTTCAGGCGCTGTGCTCGTAACCACGGGTACCAGCACGGCGCCGGCGGAGCTGAAGGCCAGCCCCGGCGAGGCCGAGCATGCCCGCGGCACCGAGAGCGACCGGCATGGTCTTGCCGGGCAGCGCCGGCACCGGCGCCAGGTCGGCGGCGTTGCAGACCGAGGTACCGAGGTTCAGGGTCTGCGTGCTGCCGAGCAGCGTGATTTGAATGGCGGTCACGGTCAGCGTGCCGTCACCCGCGGTCGACTGCGCGTTCAGGGTCACCGTCGCGATCCCCGCCAGCCCGGCGACCACCGTGTTCTTTGCCGGGTTGCTCGCCAGCGTGATCGTCGTGAGCGGCGTGACGATCTCGCCTCCGGCGATCGTGGTGGTCCCGCCGACCATGTCGGTGTTGGTGTTGAACACGCAAGACGACTGAACCGCGGTCGCCGATAGCGTCACCAGCGTCGTGAGCGATGCCGAGATATCGGCGATCGTCGCCGACGCGGCCGTGTTACTAGCTGTGTCGGTGATAACGCCGGTCGTGAGCAGGCCAAGGATGTTGGCGTTCGCCAGGGTCACCGGCGAGGTGCCTGGGAACGTCGCCTCGCCGATCGGTGATGCGGTGATAAGACCCGTCGCGTCGGCCGCCCAAGCCTCGTTGGGCGAGGCCGCCGAAGCGGGCATGATCGCGATCGTGGAGAGAGCGCCAGCGAGCGCGACCGTGCTGGCGATCCTGGCGAAGCCAGGAATCCTGCGTGTCATTGAGTGTCCCCCGTCATTTCTCTGAGTACTGTTCTGGTACCTGGTACTGCCATCTTGAAGTCACCGATGAACTCGGCGTTTCTTCTGGTCTTGAACCACTCCTTTCTGCCGAGCAGTATTCGCGTGAAAGCTCGCCAGGAAGTGACGTAAAAGAGCACGATGTAGGCCGCGTAGGCCAGGCCAAGACCCAGCGATTGCATGACCGTCAGCTCTGGCTCGCACTTCCTGCGGTAGAGCGGTCCCCAGAGCACGAACGGCCCGAGGCCCGCGATCAGGTAGTAGATGACCGCCATCCAGCCGCCCGACGTTGTCCACGAGGTCATGGCGGCCGGATTGGCGAGATAGTTGGCGGCGAAGACAATGAGCGGCACCGGGTAGACGAACGTGCCTGCGAGCTGCAGCCAGGGTTGCGACAAGTAATAGGTCGCCTCGAGGGCGCCGATCCTTGAGACATGCCGGCAGGTCCACAGGTGCTTGAGATAGGTGCCGCACTGCATGGTGCCCTGTCCCCACCTGGTCCGCTGCCTGACCAGCCGCCTGAGGTCGGGCAGTGCCTCCTGGTCAACCCAGGTGTCCTGGGTGTAGGCGTTACGGTGCCCGGTGAACAGCAGGTGCAGGCTCAGCTCGTAGTCGTCGAGCAGCGCCCCTCGCCAGGGCCTGCGGTTCTCGTCAGCGATGACGTCGAGCGCCGACAGCCTGCTGAACTGCCCGTTCCCGCCGAGGCCGACCGTTCCCGTGTGCCGCCTGGTGATCTGGATCGCCGAGATCGGCACCCGGAACTCAAGGTCCTGCAGTCGGTTGAGCACGTGGCCGGTGAAGTTCACGAACCAGCCCCGGTCAGGAAAAGGCCGCCGGTCAGCCCGGTTGAGCATCCGCACCATGACCTGGACCGAGCCGACGCTGTCGTCTCCGAACAGGTCCCGCCCGGCGCAGACGTCCAGGCAGTTGGCCGCGGGTCGGCCGTCGGCGTCGACAACGCCGATAATGGTGCGGCTCCGGTCCGCCCTCGTCGGCAGCCAGTCGGCCAGCAACTGGTAGGCGGCGTTCAGCGCGTCGCCCTTGCCGGTCCTGGCGTTCGGCAGCTGACGCGACACGATGTGCACGAAAGGATCGTTTTCAGCCCACCGCTTCACGACGGCCGCCGTGTTGTCATCGCTGGCGTCGTCAATGACCCAGACATCGGCCTGCGGGAAATTGGCCCGCAGGTAGTCAATGGTCTGGCCGATTACCCGTTCCTCGTTCAGAGCGGGCACGAAAAGGTGCCAGGACAAGGCATGTGAATCGCCGGCCGGCGTGACCTTGTCGCGCATGAAAGGCCGGACTAGCACGATCACGTAAGTGATGAACGCCACGCTCATCAGCAGCGCGGTCGCCTGCGTGGCGGCGATGATTACCTGGAGGATTGTGCTAAACACGTGAATCCTTCCCGGTCGGCCGCGTCCGTGCGCGGCGTGAGGTGATGATGAAGGTCATCAGGATCAGGCTCGAGCCGATGAAGATGACGCTGATGGCCGAGCCGATTACCAGGTGCCCGACCTCGTAGCCGATCCCGGGGCCGGCGATGCGGACGGCGATCGCGATCGTGCCGATGCGCAGCAGGTTCCCGGCGACCAGCAGAGCCGCCGCGCAGCCGAGCGCGCCGAGCACTCGCCGGAGCGGCAGCCGGACCGGCACTACCAGTGCCATGCCAAGCAGCAGCAAGGGCACCAGGAGCAGCGCGGCGGAGCAGTCGGGGGTGATCATCAGCCCGAAGGCATGCGGAGTCGCCAGGCCGAACCAGACGATGGGCGCCTTCGTTGCGGCCAGGGTGGGCGTGACCAGGCTGAACACGGCCGACGCGGCCACCGCCTCCGCGTGCCTGAACCGGTACTGGAACAGGAAGAGCATGGCCGTGCAGGTGCCGAGGGCGGCGCAGATCACGGCGCGGTACCAGGACGTGACCGACGCCAGCCGAAACGCGACCGGAACGTAGCTAAGCTTCGTAGTCCGCCGCCGGCGCGGAGCGGCCGCGTGCCGCCCCCGGCCGGCCCCACGGCTAGCCGTGCCAGCGGGCTCGCGCGCGGCGGATGGCAATTGCATCCCGTAGGAGTGACTTCCCACCGGGCACTTCCTCCCTTCCCTGAATGCCTTCGCGCCGGATCTGCGCGCCGCCGATGTTTGCGCACGGCCAATGTTTGAAACACGGCCATGGCTGTCTTATGGTGAGCACTGATCTATGTCCCTCGGCTGCCGTTGATTGCCTATACGGCGGAGCGAGGATACTGAAGTCACAGGTCATAACTGACTTGCCGCCGGTCACAAGTGACTTCAATTAGTCACGGGCAGCCTAGAACATTATGATGGCCGCTTCAATGATCTGCGACGTGACGCGCCAGAATACAATCACAGTGTCGCCCAAATCGGCGAAGGCGTTAATTTACCCACACCGGCGGAAACGACGGCCCCGGCGCCTAGCTCAGCGAAAATGGCGTGTCGCCGCGAAACGGGCACGCGGGCAGATAGGTGCCTGGGTTTCCGTGCCGGCTGGCGACCGCAACGATTCCCGCCCGGATGGCGGCAGCGGTGTCGGCCGCATTGCTGGGTCCTGGGTGCGCTTCTTTTGGGGTGAGGCGGGTCCCTGAGGCTCTTCCTCGGGAGGCGGGGGCACTTTGCTGCTGTTTTTACCGACGTAAGGTGCCCCCGCCTCCCGAGGCCTGGCGACGGGGTGGACCGAATGCCCGGAATGTCGGAATGTCGGAATGTCGGGGCCGGAGCCGGGGACGGTCGGCGGCATGGCCCGCCCGGACCGCGCTGAGGAGTCGACCAGAACTCACTCCCAAAGAAACGCATCGCTGGGCCATCGTTGCGGTTCGGCGGCCGGGCGGAACGACAACGATGGCCCATCAATGCTGTTTCCGCAGCATCTATGGGCCATCGTTGTCGTTAGTGCGCGCCTGGCAACCGCATCGGTGGGCCATCGTTGCTGTCGGCCGGGCATTATGAGCGTTTTGTCCAGCAGGAACAGCATCCATGGGCCATTGTTGTCGTCCGTCGGCCCGCCGAACCTCAACGATGTCCCAGCGATGTTGTAAACCGGAACCGGGCCGCCACGGGGGCCGCGTCGAGCGGGAACGGCGAGAGGGTATCGGACGTAAGCTGAGTGATATGGGCGGAAAAGTCTTCGGGAAGCAGGGCGAGTCGGGAACGTGCGCGGGAGCGAATTGGCGAAGTCGTTAACTTAGCTATACCGGGGGGAATTTCCTTAGTCCGCGCGATGGTTTGACCCAGGCCGCCCGCATGGCGGGAATTGTCCCAGCGATAATCCCGGCGGCCGCTCCCGCCAATGGCGCTGACCACAATGTGACCGGCTGGATTACCGGCGTCCAGTCCGCGGCCCTGGCGGCGAGCACGATGACGGCGACGCCGAGACTGGCCCCGGCTAGGCCGGCGAGCAGCCCGAGCAGCGCCGACTCGGTGAGAACGTGCGCCGCGAGATGGCGTCGCCGCGCGCCGAGGGCTCTTTTCAGAGCGAACTCGGGCAGGCGCTGAGTCGCGCTGAAAACCGAAAAGCATGATATTCCAATAAGCCCGAAAGCGACTCCCGCCCAGCAGGCAGTCAGGAACAAGCCGTTGAGGGTCGCCGTTACCTGGCGGCCAAGCTGGCCCTGGCCGGGACCCACGCTGACGCCGAATCGGTGCGGCTTCGCCGAGTTGATCGCGTACGGGGCCAGCCTGGCCACGGTCCCGGCCGCACCCGGCCTGACCCGGATCAGTAGCTGCGGCGTGCCTCCGGCCAGCTCGTCCGGCGGCCCGAACAGCACGAGCGCGGTCGAGGCCGGCAGCACGACTGAGCGCAGGATCGCCGGCTGGGCCGGTGCGCTGCTCACGATCCCGGTCACCGTGCAGGCCATGTCACCCAGGTACACAAGCGGCCGGCCGCTCGTGCCGCGGAGGCCGAGCGCGCGAGCCAGCGACGAGCCGATCAGGCAGGCGTCGGCCGCATGGGCCTGATCCCAGGCGTCGAACGTCCGGCCCTGGCTGATCTGGACGCCGGCCGCGGACAGGAAGCCTGGCGTGGCCGCGATCACCGGGGAACTCGTCCCGGCCGCCGCCGGGCCGCCGGTGACCGGAGCAGGGGTGACGGCAACCGGCCCGCCGCTGCGCCCGACGGTCCACCATTCACCTGTGGCCACGACTCCGGGAAGCGCGGCTAGCCGGGCCGCTACGTTCGCCGGGTAAGGGAACGGCGGGTCAGGCAATCGTGACGCCGGCGCCGTGATCCTGACCGTTGTCGGCAGCCTGGCCGCGAACGCGGAAGCCACCTGGCCGTTCGCGGTGCTGATGAGGCCGAGCGCGGCGACGAACCAGGCCACCGCGAGCAGGACGCCGGCGCAAGTAGCGATGGCGGGCAGGGGGCGGGCGGTGATGGCGGTGCCCGCCTCGCCGAGCGCGTCGGGCGGCCGGAGAACGGTTGACCTGGTCAGTACTTTAGTCATCGCGGTTGGCCCGCCTGCTCGCCGGTGATCCCCGTGGCGGTGATGATGCCCGCGCCGCTAATCACCGGTCCGGCAAGGGCCTCGGTGTCCGGGGCCATTTCGAGCTGGTGGGAGGCCGGCTGGCCGAGCCGCACCGACCTGGAGCTGTACGCGGCGGCGAGCTGGTCGTCGGTGGCGATGATCACGGTCCTGCCTTCCCTGTGCAGGCCGGCGAGCAAGCCGATGATCTTCGCGGCCGCCTCTCGCTCGGCTCCGGCGGTTGGCTCGTCGCAGAGCAGCAGGCTCGGCCCGGTGACCAGCGCCCGCGCGATCGCGCATAGTGCCAGCTCACCGGCGGAGAGCTGCCAGGTCATCAGCTGCGCGCGGTCGGCCAGTCCGACCCGGTCAAGGCAGTCGAGCGCCGCCTTGACCCGCAGGCGCCTGCGGGAGCCTGAGTACCGCAGCGGCAGCATCACGTTGTCGAGCACTGACCTGGTCGGGAGCAGGATCTTGCGCTGGAACACGAAACCGATCATCCGGCCGCGCAGCGCCGAAGCCTGCTTGTCCCTGAGCCTGGCGGTGTCGATGCCGTTCAGCAGGTACCGGCCGGCCGCGGGCCGGTCAAGCAGGCCGAGCACGTTAAGCAGCGCCGAACGGCCTGACCTCGGCTGACCGGTGAGCATGACCAGTTCCCCCGGCCAGACAATCAGGTCAAGGCTGCCTGAGCCGCGCTGGCGGCCACGTCGGCCTGACCAGCGAGGAGCCTCGGCCTGGCGCAGTCCGATCGCCTCAAGCTTGATGACGGGCGGTGGTTCCTGGCCGGTCGCGCCCCGGTCTGACCGCCGCCTGGTGCCTGCTGGCGGCTCCTTGCCCTTATCTTCCGGCCAGCCAGGATCCGGCAGAAGCCTGACCGTCACCGGCCGACCCCGATCACGACGTGATCGCCCGGCCCGAGCTCGGCCGGGCTGGCGGGCTGTACCGCCACGAACCCGCCGGCGGCCGGGCCGGTGAGCACGGGAACCCTGCGGGTGCGACGGCCGGCGGTGACCGTGGTGACGTAGGTGACGGGAGCGGCCGGCTTGCCGGTCTTACCCGGTTTGCCAGGCGGGCTGTGAAACACGGCCGCCAGCGGGACGGTGAGTACCGGGGTCGTGGTGATCGGTGACCAAACCGTCAGCCTGACCGTCGTGCCGATGAGTCCCTCGGACAGCGGCCGGTCCACGGTCACGTCCACGGGGTACTCGACCCGGCCGCGACCGTGGCCGGCGTAGGCGGGGATCGCGCTCAGGCCGGTGACCGTTCCCGTGTCGGCGACGTGCGGTGCGGCCAGCCTGACCTGGGCCGCGCTGCCGACTTTGGTGAGCGTGGCCTGGCTCGCGCTGAGCATGCCGGTCACGTAAGGGTCCCCGGTGGCCAGGCGGAGCACGACCTGTCCCGCCGACAGGGTCGTCCCCGCCTTCGCGTTGACGCCGACGACCAGTGCGGACGCGGTCGGTATGTAGCTGACCTCGGCCATCGGCAGGTACACCTGCGGTGCCGGGCGAGGCGTGCCTGGCGGCGCGTGCTTGGGTGCCGGAGGCCGGTAGAGCGGCGCCCGGTAGCCCAGCTTCTGGTAAAGAAGCTGCACGGCCAGCGCCGTGCTCGGGCCGAAGTAGCCGGCCTCGTCAAAGTTGTCGTAGCCGAGGCCGGTCAGCGAGGCCTGAAGCTGGGCGACGTCGGGGCCGGTGTCGCCTTCCCTCAGGTCGCGGTAAGGCGGCAGCTTGCCGCGCAGGAGCAGGACCGGGCGGCCGTCGATCTCGGCGATCACGTGCCCGGGCCAGACCCGGTGGCCGAGCTTGGCCGGCATGCCGGTGACGATGAGCGCGTGGTAGGGCGCCGCGGCGGTGACCGCCACGGTGTGCCCGGCGCGAACGGTGCCAGGCACGACGATGCTGTCGCGCAGCACCCGCGTGCTGGCGACTCCGGTGATCACCGAAGGAACCGGTGCCGCCGACCGCGCGGCGAGCTGCCCCGGTGATTCAATCAACCGCGCTGCCGCCAGGCCGGCCGCTGACATGATGATCACCCCGACAGCGACGCCGGCAAGGAAGAAGCGCCTGGTCCTGAGCGGATCCAGCAAGGATCCGGTCTTCGGCCCCCCGTACAACCGCTGACCCCCCGTCTTCGCAGGGCACGCTATCAGGAGTGGATCAGGCACCGGTGGAGCCACGCCCGCCGTCAGCACCCGCGCTTGAGGTGTTGGTCCAGATCGGATGGGAATGCTGTCCGTTGTGCGACGGACGGGGGCCCTTAGCCGACGATGGATGCCGTCGAGGCCGGTCAGGCGGGCGGCTCGCCTGGCGGGGATGGACGGCAATCCTTTGCGGCGCGGCATAGACCGGGTAGAGCGAGCGCTCTGGGTGCTGCTCGCGCTGGCGTTCCTGGTCGCCGTTCCCGTGCTTGTGCCGCTTGCTGGCAACCTGACCTGGTCGGCGAACGCGCGGCTGGTCAAGCAGGAGCAATCCTGGCGCGAGGTGAACGTCGTGGTGCGCGGTTCAGCGCCGGCGCGGATGCAAGGGTACGGTTCGCCCGGCCTGCAATGGGTGCCTGGGCAGTGGCAGGCGCCGTCTGGCGGTCTGCGGACCGGCCTGGTGCCCGTTGCGCCAGGTACGCCGGCCGGCTCGAGCGTCAGGGTCTGGGCTGACCGGCAGGGGATGATCAGCCTCCTGCCCCCGCTCAGCGAGCAGGCGGTCACGTTCCGCGTCATGGTCGTCGAGATCCTGGCGGCCGTAGGGCTGGCGATGACCGTGTTCGGGCTTGGCTGCGCGGTCAGGTGGGTGGCGAACCGGCGGCGGATGGCTTACTGGGCGATCGAATGGGCGTGCTTCGGGCCTCGGTGGTCGGCGCGGCACTGACGCTGTGAAGCCAGCCGAATTAATTGCCGGCGCATGGGACCTGATTGACTCGCCCTCCTTGACCATTGCTGGCCGTGGATGGTTGGGTTCAGGGCATGAACTCCTGCTGGTCAGATGTGGTGCGCGCGTGATAGCTAATGCAATCCTTTTTATCGGAATTACAATAATATTGTGTGTCGCAGGGGTGCTTGCCTGGCTTGGAATAGGGCAGCTCGCGCTATCCGGATCAAGTGCGCTCGAGCGCGACGGCCTGGCCAGGGGGCGGCCCGCTCCTGGCTGGACGCTGGCCGGCGGCGAGGGCAAGAGCCGCCGGTCGCCGCCCGCGCCAGGTTCGCTCCAGCTGATCATGTTCGCTGATCACTCCCTGAAGTCGTTTCCCTCTGTCATCGAAGGCCTCCGGGTACTTGACGGAGACGCCCGGCTGGAAATCGTGGTCGTGACGAGGGGTCCAGGTGATGGCGCGGCCGAGCTACTCGGGCAATTCGGCCTTGGCTCTGTTCCCGTGCTTACCGGGTCGCCGAAGCTGTACGGGCGGTACAACGTCAGGGTTATGCCGTTCGCGATCTTCGTCGGCTCCGATGGCCTGGTCCGGGCGTCGAGCCTGGTGAACCATGACTGGCAGCTGGTCAAGCTGCGGCAGATCGCGGCGATTCCTCCTTCTGAGGATGAGCCTGGCCAGTTGCCCAGCACCGCGTTCCGGCTGGCGGTGTAGCCGTGCTGGTCACCAATACCGTGCTGCAAGTCGGGGTGCTCGGCTGCAAGGCGGGCATCGCCGTGCTGCTGCTGGCCGCCGGCGGGGCCAAGCTGGCCGATTTGCGCGGGTTCGCGGCGAGCGTCAGGCTGTTCCTGCCGAGGGGTACCGGGGACTGGCTTCCGGCCACGCTGGCTCGCGGTATCGCGGCCGGGGAACTGGCGGCCGGGGCGGCGAGCCTGACGGTACCGCTGGTGCGGTGGCTGAACGTAGTGGTGCTGGCGATCTGCGTTAGCTTCCTGGCGGTCGCCGCAGCCGGTTACCTCTGGCATCGTGGCCGGCCCTGCCGGTGTTTCGGCGCGCTGTCACGGCGGGGATTCAGTGCGGCCGGGATGCTGCGGGCGGGCGGGCTGGTGCTGGCCGCGCTGGTGGCGACCGTGCGGGTGCCCTTGAGCTCCGTTCAGCTTGGGGCAGGGCCTTCGGTTGCCTTGCTCGCTTGCGCCGTGCTGGTCGCCGCGGCGGCGTTCGGCGCGGCGACGGCGGCCGCCGCGGGTGGCGGCAAGGCGGATTCCCGGCCGAGGGCGGTCTGATGGTACGGATACCTCTCTACCTGGCGGTAGCGCAGTGGGCGCTGCTCGGCGGGCTCGGCATCTTCGTTTTCCTGCTATTCAGGCAGCTTGGCGAGCTGACCAGCGGCAGCGCGAAGGCGGCCGGGCTCGGCCCGGTGCCGGGAAGCCAGGCCGCGCCGCTTAACTACGTGCGGCCAGGCGAGCCTGAGATCAGGCGCCTGCGGCCGGGAGCCGGGCAGCCGCTGCTGCTCGCCTTCGTGGACCCGACCTGCCCGTCGTGCGAGGAACTGGTTCGGGTACTCGGCTCGCTGAACGCGGCGGGCGAACTCGCCGGGGTGCGAATTTTGCTGCTGGTCTCTGATCCGGTGAGCTACCTGCGGATCTCGCCGGCCTTCGAGGCGACCGAACTTGAGATAGGCCGGCCGAGGCGGCCGAACTCGACGCGTACCGGGTCGCGGCGACGCCGCTGCTCGTGGCTGTCGACGGGCTCGGCGCAGTCAGGGCGGCCGGGTCGGCGATCCGGCCGGCCGAAGTACGACAGTACGCGGCTAATGCGCGGGCTCTTGAGTCGGCTGCCGCGCTTGAGGGGGAGGTAAGTTGAAAAGGCCTGGTAAGTCAGGAACGGTGGCCGAGCGGGTCGCCAGGCGAGTGAGCCGCAGGGACGCGCTGCGGCGAGTCGTCATGGGCGGCACGACCGGGCTCGCGGCGCTGGCGGCGGGCAACAGCGTGGCGCAGGCCCAGACGTGCGCCTGCGGTCCGACGCGGCGGTGCGAGAAATGCCCGGAAGTCGGCTGCCCGCACGGATACCACCTGTGCAAGGGGTCGTTCTCCAGCGACTGCTTCAACGCCCAGGGATACCGGTGCGAGTGGCCGTCGGGGAACTGGATCGCCTGCATGGGGCTCGGCAAGGGTCTCGGCTACAAGGTGTGCTACGACTGCATCGGCGCGAGCGGATGCGAGGGCTGGTGCACCTGCCTGACCAAGTGCATTTGCTGCAACTGCGCCAGCCCGGCCGACATCCGGGTCGAGCAGCACCGGTTGCAGCATCTTGACCTGGTGTGATGATCCCGTTCGCGGCATTCGCCTGCCTGACCGTGATCCTCGCGCTGGTCAACGGGTACTCCAAGGCGTTCTCGCCTTGAGGCGTCAACTCGGCCGCTTCGCTGGCGGTTGGCCTTCCGGTCGGGAGGCCCTTGGTCCGGTGCCTGGTCGTGGCGGCCTATGCGGTGCCAGCCGCGGGGGTCTGGGCGCTGGCCGGTGCTGTGCTTGGCTCAGTGCCGCTGGCTCAGGCCGGGATTGCGCTGGCGGTCGGCTACGGGGCGTACTACGGGCTGACCGAGGTCAGCGGGGTTCGCGGGCTGAGGGCGCCCGGGCGACGCTGGCAGGTGCCCCAGACGATGATGATCAGCGCTTCGCCCTGGCGGCGGGTGCTGGTGTGGGGGGCCATCCTCGGGCCGGGATTCCTGACCAGGAACCCGTACGCGGGGTTCGGGATGCTGCCGCTCGGGCTGGCCGCGATGGGGCTGGCCGGGTCTGGGGCGGCCGTGGCGCTCGGGGTCGGCATCGGGCTCGCACACGGCGGGGCGCGGGCCGTCGCGCTGCTGACCGACCTTGGCGCACGGCCGGGCGGAGCGGGCGGGCCGGGCGGGCCGGCGCCGGTCACAGCGGGCGGGGGGTCCGCTCCGGCGGCGCAACTGGACCTCTTGCTCAAGATCGTCTATGCCAGGCGGGTGGACGGCGCGGTGCTGCTCGCGGTCGCCTGCATCGCCGCCGTGCTGGCGGTGCGCAACTTCTAAGGAGGACAAATGCCACGGACAACGCTCGCCGTCTTGGCTGGGGTCGCGGTCGCGGTCGTTTGCACGGCCGGCTTCGCGAACGGGCCCGGCGGGCCGGCGAGGCACGGCAAGGAAACGTTCAAGATCGTCGATACCAAACCGGGGCCTTTTCACGCCGTGGCGACAGCGACAGGTGCGTTCAAGGCCAAGGGCTACTTCTGGCGCAAGCGAGCCAGCCTGGTTTTCCCGCACGGCCGGATCGCGATTCACCGGCATCTGCTGACGACCTCAGAGAACCCGCCGGACCTGGCCACCTGCGTATTCACGGCCAAGCAGACCGGGACGTTCTCTGTCTTCTACGCCACCAACTGGTACAAGGGACTCCGTTACAGCGGCAACTACACCACCAGTATCACGGGGCACCTGAAAAAGGCCGGCCATGACCAGTGCGGCTCGGCGATTGTTTCCTACCGGGCGGTGACCTACGAAGTGGGAGTGATCCCCTGACCGCAGCGGGTCGGCCTCGCGGGCCCAGCGATGCGGTTGGCCGGGCCGCAGCCCGTTCGGCGGTCGAGCAGGTGCCGCAGGCCATCGCCAGGATGCGGGCCGTTCCGGCGATTGAACTGCGAGGGCTGCACGCTCACATCGGCTCGCAGATCGCGGCGCTTGACCAGTTCGAGGAGGCGGTCGCCGCGCTGGCCAGCCTGGAGCGGTTCGGGGTCTACGACTTTGGCGGCGGACTGGCGGCCAGGTACGTGCCGCAGGATCCGTCACCTTCGGTCGGCGAGTACGTGTCGCGGCTGGTCGGTGCCGCGCACAGGGAACTTGGCCGCGATATCGAGATCATGATCGAGCCGGGCCGGTCGATGGTGGCCAGGGCCGGGATCACGCTGTACCGGGTGGTGACCGTGAAGCGCGGCGGACGATGCCATGTCGCGGTCGATGGCGGGATGGGGGACAACCTGGATGCCTCGCTCTACGGGCAGAGGTTCGCCCCCCTGATCATCGGGCGGTGGGATGGGGCGCAGGTCGTGGCCGAGCTGGTGGGGCGGCACTGCGAGGAGGGCGACGTGATCACGCCGGGGGTCACGATCACCGACCCGCGAGTCGGAGACCTGGTGGTGGTGCCGGTCACCGGCGCCTACTGCTTCACGATGGCCAACAATTACAACGCGGTGCTCAAGCCGCCGGTGATCTTCTGCGAGGGAGGAACCGCGCGGGTCGCGGTGCGAAGGGAAACCTTTGAGGACCTGCTGGCCAGGGAGATCGGTTAGGTTACCCTGTAGGCCGCGAATCGATCCTTAAGGTTTACCGTGGGGCAAGCATGCCGGTTACCGCGAAGCAGATCACTGACTTGCTTGCTGCGCTGATCAGGATCGAGTCAGTGACGCCGTCTCTTGTTCCTTCCGGTTCCGGCGAGCAGTCGATCGCCAATTACATCGCCGACTGGCTGGCCCGCACGCCGGCCGACATCGAGCTCGCGGAGGCCGAGCCCGGCCGGCCTAATGTCATCGCCAGGCTGCGTGGCCGCGGAGGCGGGCCGACGCTGTGCCTGAACGCGCACACCGACACGGTGGGTTACGAAGGCTGGCCGGAAGAGGCGCTGCTTCCGAGGATCACCGGAAATCGCATGTACGGGCTCGGCGCGTCCGACGACAAGTCCGGGTGCGCCGCCGCGATGCTGGCCTTGCGGTCGGTGGCACAGTCCGGGGTGCGGCTGCGCGGTGACCTGGTGGTGGCGCTGGTCGCCGACGCCGAAGGGATCTCGATCGGCTCCGAGCAGCTGGCCGGGCAGGGCGGCATTGACGCGGCGATCGTGATCGAGCCACAGCCGACCAACTGGCTGGTAATCGAGCATCAGGGGTTCGGCTGGATCAACGTCATCACTCGCGGCGTCACCGCGCACGGGTCCGCGCCCGAGGCCGGAGTCGACGCGATCGTCCATCTCGCCGAGGTGATCACCAGGCTGCACCGGCTCGACCGCACCAAGTTCGGTACGAATCCTTCCCTGCTGAACGGCCGGGCCGTCTTTCACACGGCCACGATCAAGGGCGGCACCCACTACGCGACCTATCCGGACTACGCCGAAGTCGGCATCGCGATCGGCACTCAGCCGGGCGAGCGCCTGACCGACCGGGTCGCCGAGATCGAGGCCATCTTCGCCGAGGTAGCCAAGACCGAGCCAGGCTTCAGCGGCGAGATCAAGGTGGTGCTCGACCGCGAGCCGTTCATGGCCAGGGGACACGAGGCTCTCCAGGAACACGTCGAGAACGCGATGGTGCAGGTGCTCGGCGACAAGCCTCACGTGACCGGCCTGAACGCCTGGCGCGACGCCGCGCTGATGCAGGCCGCCGGCATTCCGACGCTCCTGATGGGCTCGGCCGGGGGAAACGCCCATTCTCCGGGCGAGTGGGCGTCGATCAGCGACATCGGCAAGCTGAGCGAGATCTTGTCCAGGGTGGCGATCAGCTTCCTGAGCTGAAAGCCGAACGGCGCCCAGGCCAGCCCCGGACGCCGTTCAAGCCTTCGCGATCGCTAGTCGGCCGAGTGGATCGTGTCGGCTTCGACGATCTCATCCTCGGCGGCGGCGGTTTCCGCCAGCTCTCCGCCGGCCGGCGCGGCGCCGACGGCCCGCGCGGAGGCGCTGTCGACGGCGGCGCGCTCCTGGACGACCTCGGAGCCGCTGTGCCGCAGGGCCAGCAGCGCCGCGATGACCAGGACCGTCATGGCCATCCCGAACACGATCACGAGGCCGTGGTGGAACGGGCCCGAGATGAGCTGCGGGAAGAACTGCCGGCCGGTCAGCACGGCGACGTTGTGCTTGGGCAGGTGGTTGAGGGCCCCGGTCGGACCGAGCAGCGTCTTGATCGGGTTATAGCCAAGGAACGCGGCGAAAAGGCTGCCAACTGGCGGAAGGTTCCCGACCTGGTGCGCGGCGACCGAAGGCACGCCCTGCTTGAGCAGGCCGTTGGTCAGCGTCGTCGGCAGGGTCGAGGCCAGGCCGGCGATCATCAGCGAGAAGAAGATGCCGATGGACAGCACGAACCCTGAGTTCGTGAACGTGGCCATCATGCCGGCGGCCGCGCCGCGCTGCTTGGCCGGCACGCTGTTCATCACCGCGGCGGCGTTCGGAGCGGAGAACAGGCCCATGCCCGCGCCGGAGATGAAGATGAGCGCCGCGAAGATGGCGTAGTTGAAGTTCGTCGGGATCAGGAGCAGCCCGAAGAACGCCACCGCCGACACCAGGAGCCCGCCGGAAGCGAAGAACTTGGCGCCGAACCGGTCGGAAAGGATCCCGGACAGCGGGCCGGCGATCAGGAAACCGGCGGTCAGCGGGAGAAGGAAGATGCCTGACCACAGTGGCGTGTCCGCGAACGCGTAGCCGCGCAGCACCAGCCAGATGCCCTGAAGCCAGATGATCAGCATGAACTGCATGCCGCCTCGGGAGATCGAGGCGAGCAGCGCGGCGGTGACGCCCGTCGAGAACGACCTGATCTTCAGCAGCCGCAGGTCGAACATCGGGCTGTTGACGCGAAGCTCGATGAAGCAGAAGGCGGTCAGCAGCGCGACCCCGCCGATCAGGCCGGTGAGCACGGTCGGGCTGGTCCAGCCCATGGAATGCCCGCCGTACGGCTGGATCCCGTAGGTGATGCCGGTGAGCAGAGCGATCAGGCCGACCGCGAACGTGACGTTGCCCAGCCAGTCGATCTTCGCCGGGGTCCTGGCGCCGATCTCGCGCAGGCTGATGTACGACCAGATGGCGCCGCCGATGCCGATCGGCACCGACACGATGAATACCAGCCGCCAGTCCACCGCGGCGAGGATCCCGCCGAGGATCAGGCCGATGAACTGGCCGGCGATGCCGGCGACCTGGTTGATGCCCATCGCCATGCCGCGCTGGTTGGAGGGGAACGCGTCGGTCAGGATCGCCGGCGAGTTCGCCATCAGCATCGCGCCGCCGACCGCCTGGATGATGCGGAACCCGATCAGCCACAAGGCGCCGCCGGGACCCTTGAGCGGATCGAACGGCAGCGCCAGGGCCCCGAGCCCGAAGATCGTGAAGCCCAGGTTGTACAACTTCACCCGGCCGAAGATGTCGCCGAGCCGCCCGAGCGTCACGACCAGCACGGCCGAGACCACGAGGTACCCCATCAGCATCCACAGCAGGTAGCTGATGTTGCCTGCCCCGAGTGGGTTCAGGTGAATGCCGCGGAAGATCGCCGGCAGCGAGATGATCACGATCGACGCGTTCACCGTCGCTGCGAGGATGCCAAGCGTCGTGTTCGACAGCGCCGTCCACTTGTAGGACGCGCCGCGCAGCCCGCGCTTGGCGTCCTCGCCCGCTACTGAGGTCGCGCCGTTGCTTAGCGCCGAGCCGTTGCTGGCGGCGCTGCCTGCCGCCGAGCCGTTGCTGGCCGAGCCGTTGCTGGCCGAGCCGTTGCTGGCCGCGCCGTTGCTGGCGGAAGACTTGTTCGCGGCACCGCCGTTCGGCGAGCCGCCGTTCGCGCTGGGATCCGGCCCGGTGCCTCCGTGCCTGCTATCTGACCTAGCCAAGTTAGTTGAGCCTCACACTGATGGGGTCTGACTGATGACTGGTGTCCGCACGGGATCCTGGCGGACGCCAACTGAGAACCCCCCGCGCTCCTAACTTATTTCATTGGCTAACTATTCTCCAGGCCGCTCAGCCCGGCCGCGAGGAATCCGGCCGAGCGTCCGCCAACGGGCACCCCCGCGAGTCGCGCGGTCCCCAAAGGGTGGCGCGGTCCCGGCAGACGGGGCACGGCCAGGCTCGGGGACATGTCGTTGTCGGGCGGCCGCGAACAGCACCCCGTGGGCCGCGGCCCTTCCCGGCCGGCCGGGAAGCAACAGTAAACCCGGCATTACTGTTGCCGGGCAACAGTAAATCCCGCATTACTGTTGCCGGGATCCCGGCCGCCCAGCCCGCCGCATGCTAGCGGCCGCGACAAAGGGCGAACGTTACCTGGGTGCCTCGGTCGGTGCCTGAAGCACCTTGCGGAAGGCGGCCATGTCGGACCCCGGACAGTCCGGGTCGGGACTGTCGAGGGGGGTGGGTTGTTCTTCCGGGGTGCGGGCGGCTTAACTGGGCCAGGGAGGTCAACCATGACTGCGATCAGCGAACGCGCCCACGGCGCCAGCCCTGTGGATTTCGCCACCTACGGCGACTACGGCGCTTACAAGGGCAAGAAGGCCGAGAAGGAGAAAGAGTTCGTCCGGGCGCCTTACCCGTTCAGGGGCAGGATCACGGCAGACGGCTCAAGCGGTTACCCCGCCGAGCCTGGCCGCTACCACCTCTATATCTCCTGGGCCTGCCCTTGGGCGACCCGCGCCGCGATCGTCAGGCAGCTTCTCGGCCTCGAGGATGTGATCTCGCTGAGCGTGGTCGACCCGATCAGGGACGGCCGGGGCTGGGCGTTCCGTCCCGGCCCGACCACGGCCTCGACGAGGTCAACGGATTCGCCTTCCTCACCGAAGCCTACGAGCAAACCGAGCCAGGCTACGACGGCCACATTTCCGTCCCCGTCCTGTGGGACAAGCAGGAAAGCCGCATCGTCAGCAATAACTTCCCTGACATCACCATCGACCTGGACACCCAGTTCACCGCCTGGGCCGATCCCGAAGTAAAGCTCTACCCGCCCGAACTGCGGCCAGAGATCGACGAGCTCAACGAGAAGATCTACGCCACCGTCAACAACGGCGTCTACAAGTCCGGCTTCGCGCCCGACCAGCAGGCCTACCACGCCGCCGTCACCGGCCTCTTCGCTACGCTCGACGAGCTTGAGCGGAGACTGGCCGACCGCAGGTACCTGCTCGGCGACACGCTCACGGAGGCCGACGTCCGGTTGTGGGTCACGCTGGTCAGGTTTGACTCGGTGTACTACGGCCATTTCAAAGCCAGCATCAGGCGGCTAACCGAGTACCAGAATCTCTGGGGCTACGCCCGTGACCTCTATTCTCGCCCGGCGTTCCGCGAGACCACTAATTTCGACCACATCAAGCGGCACTACTACATGACCCACTCCCACCTCAACCCTGGCCGCATCGTCCCTGAGGGCCCGGTACTTGACTGGACTAGCCCGCACCTGCGCGCTGAACTTGCATGAGCGAATGGCGCCCGAGCAGAGAAGAGATCGAGCAGCTTGGGACTCAGGTCGCCAGCATCATCGCCGGATACCTGAGTGACCTGCCGGAACGCCCGGTCCGCCAGCCCGTGCCGCCGCGGCTCAGGGAAGCCTGGGCCGCCGAGCCGCCGCCACAGGAACCGGTTCCGGCGCAGGAGATCCTCGACCGCTTCACCAGCGAGATCGCCGGATACCCGCTCGGCAACGGCCATCCCGGCTTCTTCGCCTGGGTGAATTCCCCGCCCGCCCTGATGGGCGTTGTCGCTGAGGCGCTCGCGGCGGCGATGAACTCGAGCGCGGCCGGCGGTGACCACGCCGCTGTGCACCTGGAGCGGCAGGTAGTGCGCTGGCTGGCCGAGCTGGCGGGGCTGCCGCCTGGGGCGGGCGGGCTCCTGGCCAGCGGCGGGTCTATGGCGACGCTGACCGGGCTGGCGGTTGCCAGGTACCGGGCGATGGCTGCGGCTGGCGTGGACGTAAGAACTTCCGGTCTCCAAAATAACCGCGGGCGGGCTCTCCTTTACGCGACGACTGAAGCCCATGGATGCGTCCGCAAGGCGGCTGAGCTGCTTGGCATCGGGTCGGCGAACATCCGGCTGGTCGGGATGGACTCCGAATTCCTGATGCGGCCCGCCGACCTCGCGGTCATGCTGGCCGGTGACCTGGCGGCCGGCGACGTGCCGGTCGCCGTCGTCGCGTCGGCGGGCACGGTGAACACCGGCGCCATCGACCCGATTGACGAGATCGCCGACGTCTGCGCGCGGACCGGCACGTGGCTGCACGTCGACGCTGCCTACGGTGGCCCCCCGGTGCTTCTGCTCGATGAGTTCGCCAGCGTCAGGCGCGCACTCGGCCGGGCCGACAGCGTGGGGATCGACCCGCATAAGTGGCTGTACGTCCCGGTCGATGCCGGGGTCGTGCTGTTCGCCGAGCCCGAGCTGGCGCGGGACGCGTTCAGCCTGGTGCCGCCTTACCTGCGGACCGACAGTGAGGAACCCTGGTTCAGCGAGTACGGGTTCGAGCAAACCAGGCCGTTCCGGGCGCTCAAACTCTGGATGACCTTCCAGCAGTTTGGCCTCGCCGGCTACCGGGACCTGATCACCAGCGATCTCCGGCTCGCCGGCTACCTGCGCGCACGGGTCGAGTCGAGCAGCGAGCTTGAGTTCCTGGCCGGCGGCCTTTCGGTGGTGTGCTTCAGGTACCGGCCGCCGGGCTGGGATGGCGACGACAGCGCGCTTGATGAGCTGAATGATCACGTGGCCAGCGCGGTACAGCTCGGCGGGCGGGCCTTTCTCGCGAAGACGACTGTCCACGGGGCAACTGCCCTGCGGGCCTGCATCGTCAACCCAGGTTCCCGCGAAGCCGACATCGACCGGCTCCTCGCCGAGGTCACTGAGCACGGGGCGCGAGCGCTCAGCCGGGGTGCTTGCTGACAAATGTCTTGGTACTTTAAAAAGCGATGACACCACGGGCGTTGCGGCCGGCGGCCAGGTCAGCGTAGCCCGTGTTGACCTCCTCAAGTGAGTACTCCCGGCTGACGAGCTGGTCGAGCTTGAGCAGGCCGCGCTGGTAGAGGTCGAGGAGCACGGGGACGTCGGCGGCGGGGTTGCAGGAGCCGAAGAAGGTACCGGCGATCCGGCGCTCGGTGACCGCGATCAGCGTGCCTGGCAGCTGGACGTTGAGGTCGAGCGGGTCGTGGGACAGGCCGGCGATGACCGTGATGCCGCCCTTGCCGGTAGCACGGAACGCACCGGTCACGGCGTCGGCGGTCAGGTTGCCGACGGCGACGATGACCGCGTCCGCGCCCCTGGCGGCCCTAGCGGCCGGGCTGGCCTCGGCGGCGAGCTTGGCGGCGTCCCTGGCGCTGGCCGCGACGTGGGTGGCGCCGAACTCGCGGGCGAGGTCCTGCTTGGCGGGCACTGGGTCGACGGCGATGATCGTGGTGGCGCCGGCCAGCCTGGCGGCCTGGATGGCGTTGAGGCCGATGCCGCCGGCGCCGACGACCACGACCGTGTCGCCCGGCCGGGTACCGGCCGTGTGGACGATCGAGCCCCAGCCGGTCATGACGCCGCAGCTCACCAGCGCGACCGCGCGCAGCGGGACCGCCGGGTCGACCTTGACGCAGGAGTTCTGCGAGACGACCGCGTACTGGGAGAACGTGCCGATATCGCAGAAGCCGCCGAAGCCTTCCCCGGTGTCCGGGTCGCCGTGGAACCTGAACGTGCCGTCGCTCATCGCGCCCACGTTGGACCGGCCGCCGCTCTCGCAGAGGCTCCACCGGCCCGTGGAACACCAGTGACAGCGACCGCAGATGGCGACGAACGTCAGCGCGACGTGATCGCCGGGTTGCAGGGTCGTGACGCCAGACCCGGTGGCCTCGACGATGCCGGCGCCTTCGTGGCCGCCGACGATCGGGAGCCTGGCCCTGGCGTCGTGCCGCAGATGCTCGTCGGAGTAGCACAAGCCCGCGTAGGCGAGCCTGATCAGGACCTCGCCTTCGCGGGGCGGCTCGACGGTGAGGTCGCAGATCTCCCACTCGCCGCCGGTCTCGGTCAGCACGGCCGCCCTCGAATCGGTCATGACCCATTCTCCCGCGTGATCAGCAACTGGGCTGGCATCCGCAAGTTGGGCGAGGGTACGTAGCTGAGCTGCTGGTCGGCCAGTTCGCAGGCTCCGAGAAGAGCGTCGAGCACGCCGGCCGCCAGCGCGACCGCCTGGTCAGCTCCTGGGCAAGGCCGGCGTCCGGCGCCGAAGGTGCAGGAGCTGATGTCCAGCGTGACGGTGCTGCCGTCCGGGGCCAGTCTCCTGGTCCGCCGCACGGGCGGGTCGCTTCTGAGGGCAGCTCCGATGATCTCGTCGGCGCTCGCGTCCTCTTCGTCGGCGAAGGCGCTGATCAGGGCGTTCCCGATGAGGGCCGCGGTGGCGTCGCAGGCTTGCTCGAGCAGGCCGATCCGGTTCGCGAGCAACTCGGTGTCGGCCGGTCCCAGCGCCGTCGCGAGCAGCCGGACGCTCGCGTCGGCGCCAGGCCCGGCCAGGTCGGGATTGGGATAGCCGGAGGCGGACGCCAGCACGGCGTCGGTGGTTTCTTGCGTGCTTTCTGACGGGACGTCGAGGGCCTCGGCGAGGACGGCTACCGGAACCCGCTTCGCGATGATCATCGCGTCGAAAGGCTCGCCGCCAGGCACGCGGCCTAGCTCGGCGCGGGCCAGGGTTGCGGCGGCCGTCCTGAGCAGACCGGGGTCAAGCTTTGCGAGCTCGTCCTCGACCAGTTCGCGGCGGCGGTCGTGTACTTCGCCGTCGCAGAATCTGGCCACGTGGGCGCGCAGCCAGGCCAGCGTTCCCTGCTCGGTGACCGGCACGGGGGGAGCGGGCGGCACGACGTAGCCGGGGTCGGCCAGGATCGCCAGGACCTTGGTCTCGTCGGTGATTAGTTCGTTCGGATCTGTCGGCATGCTGGCAACGTTAAGGCAATCGCGCGCCGATCGCGAGTCTGTTCCTTTTAATCAGGGAAAGGAATGTGAATTACATCTGACACGCCGGTACTGCCACGCTTCCTTACTCTGGAACTAGTGTAGGAAGAATTGATCGTGTTTACGCTGCACGTGGAATTACGTGCCCGATCTCGGTCGCACCGAGAAGCTTGCTCATCCGGCTGGTGACAGCCCGGACCTTGTCAATAATCTCGTCGGCGGTTGCCACCCATCTGAATGGCCTGGCGTCAGCATTCCAGTCGGCAGCGAACCGCTTGATCGCATTATTAACAGCCCTCACTGACGGGAAGGTCCCCCGACGGATAAGCTGGCGGGTGATTATCCCATTCCAGATCTCAATCTGATTCATCCAGGACGCCCCGGTCGGCGTGAAATGAAGCACGACCCGGCCACCCTGTTCCGCGAGCCACTTACCGGTCTCCCCGCCGGTATGCACCGACGCATTATCCAGCACTATGTGAATCTTCTTCCTGCCCGCATACTGCGGCATGATCTTCTTCATCAGCCGAAGGAAATCCTGAGCGTTATGCGTCGGCGACAGCTCCACCGTCACCCTGCCCGTCACAATATCGAATCCGGCATACATGTCAGTCGTACCGTTGCGCTTATAGTCATGCGTGCGCTTCTCGCTTTTCCCGAAATCGAGCGGCAGCATCGGCTGCGTCCGGTCCAGCGCCTGGATACCCGACTTGACATCGACAGACACCACCGCCTCGCCCTCCGGCGGATTCAGGTAAAGACCGGTCACGTCGCGGACCTTCTCCTCGAAATCCGGGTCCTTGCTGATCTTGAACGTGCCCTGCCGCCACGGCTGAAGCCCGTTGTCCCGCCACAGCCGCGAGACCCACGGCTGAGAAACCGAGACACCCTCGGTCTTCCTGATATAGGCAGCCATCTTCCCCGCCGACCAGTGCGAAATCCCGAGCTCCTCCGGCGGCGTCTGCCTGGTCAGCGCGAGCACCCGCCCCCGGATCCGCCCCGGAATCGTCCTGCGCCCGCCAGGAGATACCCCGCTGGCAAGCCCGCCGATCCCATAGATCTCATACCGGCTGATCCACTTGTCAATGGTCGGCCGCGACGCGCCGGACATCTCCGCGATCTCAATTTTCCGGCGACCCTCGTGATGCCACAAGACGATTTGCGCCCTTGCTGAAACAGATCCGTCATAGATACCAGGAATGATTGCCGACCGCAGCTCGCTGAGTTGCTCATCCGAAAGACTCATACCCCCATTATCGCACATGGCGGGTAGTAAAAAAGGTGTTTGCTCAACGTAAAGATGACCAATTCTATGTACACTAGCTTCGTGATTACATTCCGTTACTGGTCATCGGGACCAGGGGCTTGATTCGCAAAGAATAGGTAAAGCCGCCTGCCCGCATTGGCTGGCGCGTTTGCCTTTTCGGTATAAGGATGAGTGATATTAAAATGCGACGCATACTGCGCGCAGGTGGAACCCTGGTGTTGCTGGCGTCGGCCGCCATGGCCGGCTGAGTCGCACTTGGCTCGTCGGCCGCGCTGGCCGGGGCATGCGGCACCCCGGTGGCGGCTGGGACGTCCTGCACGACGGCAGGAACGGTCAATCTGACCGGCGGCACCTTGACGCTGACGTCTCCGGCGACCCTGACCTGGACCGGCTCGCTCACCGGAAGCGCCCAGAGCATCGTCGATGTCCTGACGACCGATCAGGTACTGGCCGTGACCGACGCGACCGGCAGCGCGGCCGGCTGGCACATCACCACCGCGGCGACGACCTTCACCAACGGCTCGAGCACCTTCCCGGACTTGGGGACGTTCGTGTTCAACGGCAGCACGTCGTCGGTCGCCTCGACTAACGCGCCGACCGCGACGTGCGTGGCGCTGTGCACGCTGCCGACGAACACCACCGTCTACCCGGTGGGCATCACGACCGCCGGGGTATCGCCGACGCCTTCTACGGTCTACGACACCTCAGCGGGGACCGGCCTGGGGGCGATCACCATCGGCTTCCCGGGGGCGAACCCGGTGGGCTGGTGGGTCAACGTTCCGGCCACGGCCATCGCCGGCGCGTACACCACGACGGTGACGATGGAGATCATCTCCGGGCCCTGACCGGCTCAAATTCACAGCGGTCTGTCCGGGGGCGGGACGTCGCCGGGCAGCCGGTGGAGTTCACAGCGGTCTGTCCGGGGGCGGGACGTCGCCGGACAGACCGCCCGACCCGAAACAACCGGGACTTGGGGGAGGACCGCCGGTTATGCGTCGCAATTTCTCTCGCACTAAGCCAGGTATGGCCATTGGCTGGCTGTGGCTGGCCTTGGCCGGCACGGCGGCTTGTCTCGCCGGGATGCTCGTCGTGGCCTCGCCGGCGTCAGCCGCGAGCCTGACCAGCGTGATCTGGACAGTTTCCAAATCAACGACGGGTGCCACGAGCACCAGTTACACCTACAGGTTCACGACCGCGACCTCGGCGTCGCTCAGTTCCGTCACCATGACCGTGCCTTCGGGGACGGGCGGCAGCCCGGTGGTGGCGTCGGTCACCCCGTCGAGCATCGCCGGCGGCACTGTTCTCCCTGATCGGGACGACGCTGACTTACTCGTTCACCCTCACCCCGGTCACCGCTAGCCAGGCGGTGACGATTGTGATCAGCGGCATCACGAACACCGGCACCGCAGGTGGTAGCACGTCCGTACTCACGACGGAGAACCCGGGCGGCTCGGTCGACAGCGGCACCAGCGGAACGGCGACCTTTACCGCTGACGCGCTGAGCAGCCCGACCTGGTCGGTGTCCGCTGCGACTACCGGCGCCTCAGGGGTGACGTACACCTACGGCTTCTCGACCTCTCTGGTGACGGCGATTACCACGCTCACGGCCACGGTCCCGCCCGGCACCACCGGGACGCCGACCCTGGGGACGACCACGGGCATCACGCTCGGCGGGGTGAGCCGGTCAGGAACGACGCTGACATTTTCCGGGGTCAGCCTCGGACTCGGCACCACGGTCTCGATCGCGATCAATGGGCTGACGAATACCGGTACCGCGGGCACGTACACCTCAGAGATCGTGGCCGGGATCGCGCTGCCGGTGCTCGGCTCGATCCTCGCATCGGGTGTCACCGCATCGGTGACCTTCAGCGGGGGCCTGACGCTTACGTCGCCAGCCACGCTGAGCTGGGCAGGCACCATCACTGGGACCGCGTACACCACCGTCGACCCGACGTCGGCCGACCAGCAGTTCACCCTCGACGACGAGCAGGGCAGCGCGGCGGGCTGGCATATCACGGTGGCCGCGACCACGTTTACCTCCGTCAGCCTCAAAACGTTTCCTGACCTGGGCACCTTCAGCTTCACCGGGAGCCTGACGTCGGCTACCGCCACGACTGCGCCGACCGCGTCTTGTTCCTCATGCACCTTTCCGGCGACGTCGACGACTTACCCGGTCGCCATTACGACCGCGACCAGTTCTCCTACGCCGGCCACCGTTTTCAACGCCGCCGCCGGCACCGGCGTTGGCCCCATGACCATCGGCGGCAGCGGCGCCGCCAATCCCGTCGGCTGGTGGCTCAGAGTGCCGGCCACCGCGATCGTGGGCGCCTACAGCTCGACGATCACCATCGCCGTGGTGTCCGGGCCCTGACCAAGTGAACCCTCGACCTAATCCGGAGGAACGCACCTATGAGAGTCTCGTCCATCCAGCCGCTGGGCCGCGCCGTAGTCCGCTCGGCCGTCGCCTGCACGGCGCTGGCGGCCGCACTGGCCGCTAGCGTCACGTCCGGGGTCGCCGCCCCGGCGACCGGGCCGACCTTCGGTTCGTTCGGCATGACCCCGGCGACGGCCGCGTCCGGCCAGCCGAGATCTTATTTCAACTTCAGCGTGCGGCCAGGGCAGACGGTGCGTGACTCAGTTGTCGTCACGAACTTGTCGCACAATTACGAACGGCTGCAGATGACCGTAGCGAAGGGGGTGACCGCCACCAACTCAGGTTCGGCGTATGAGAACGTCAACGGCCGGTGCGTCGGGCCAAGCTGCTGGGTATCCGGCCTGCCGCCCACCATCGTGCTCGCGCCTAAGGAACAGCGCCTCGTCGGATTCGCGGTCAGCGTGCCATCCTTCGTCGGTCGGGGCCAGTACCTGACTGGCATCACGGTCCTGGCCGCGAAGAATCCCAAGGCAGTACAGGTCGGGAAGCGCGGCCACTCTTCCGCTCAGGCCATAGTCATCGACGAGGTCACGGTAGGCGTCGCGCTGACCATCGGCGACCTGTCCAAGCTGACTACGCGGCTGCGGATCGGTCAGGTGTCAACCCAGTGGATCGGCACGATGCCCAGGCTGAACATCCCGGTCGCGAACACCGGCCAGACTTTCGTGCGCGCGACCGGCAAGATCAGGTGCCTGTCCGGCGCCCGGACGCACTCGTACGGCGTCACCATGGAGACTGTGCTGCCGGAGGGCGGCGCGGCATTGCCGGTTAACGCCCCAGGGCTGCAGGTCGGCTCCTTCGCTTGCCAGGTGCGGCTGCGCACTGACACCGGGAGCCTGGTCAGGTGGTCGGGCCGGGTCAGCCTGGCGTCCACGGTCGCGACCAGGACCTACCACCCAGCCAAGGGCGTTTACGTGTCGCTCCCAGAGCCCACCACCCCAGCCTGGGCGATCGCGCTGATGGTGCTTGGCGGGCTGATCTTCTTCACCTTGCTGCTAATGCTGATCAGGCGCCGCCGGGGTGTCCGGGCAGCGGCCGCGGCTCCCGCCCTTGCCCAGGACCGGACCAGGCCTGCCGCCACGGCCACGCCCGTCGCCCGAAACCAAGGACGGCTAGAGCGGAGAACTAAGCCCGGTTTTCCTTAGCGCGGGGTCCTCAGGGTGGTATGCCACGGCAGCCTCTAGGGACTCCGCGCTGGTTCGTCGGCGCCTGCCTGCCCAAGAGCCGATCCTCCGGATCGAAGGGCCTAACCTCACGCTGCGCGGCGGGCGTTGACGTTCCGGGGCTGGCCCGCCCGATCGCGGTCGGCCCTCGCTCGATCGCGGCGGGCCCTCGCTCGATCGCGGCGGGCCCTCGCTCAACAATTCGGCATTACCGGTAAATTTCTGCCGTTGACCGCATCGATGGCCCATGGGTACGGCTCCTTTGGGTGGGTGGAGAGGGCTCATGGGCGGGCCGGAGCCCCCGCGATGGCACGACGCGGGCCTTCGGGGAGGGTCTGGAGCCCCGGCGTTGTCCCGGCGCTGGGGCCGGGGCGCCTGCGCCGGGACGACGATGGGCCTGCCGCCGGGCCGACTGAAGATCAACTTCAGCCGGACCCGTCCCTCTCCGCCCAATGGAGCCACACCCATGGCCCATAGGTGCGTTTCTGGTGGAGTGAGGCGGTGGCGCCGGGTCTGGGGCCGCTGGTGGTGGCGGTGGCGCGGGTGGCGCAGGGTGCGTGCCGGGTTCAGGCGCTGGATGAGCTGGTGACGGGGGTGGTGGAGGGGATGCGGGAGGTGGAGCGGAAGGTGGCGCAGCTGGGGCTGGACTGGATGGCGGAGAACGAGGTGCGGGTGGAGGGGGTGACGGGCGCGGACGGGGTGCGGCGGCCTCGGGTGGAGCGGGGCCGGCGGCGGAAGGTGGTGACGCGGGTGGGGCGGCTGGTGGTGCGGCGGATGGGGTACCGGGCGGCGGTGGCGGGGGTTCCGATGCTGTTCCCGCTGGACGGGGTGCTGAACTTGCCGGCGTCGTCGTATTCGCATGAGCTGGCGGAGCTGGTGGTGATGTTCTGCCGGGAGGTGTCGTATGAGAAGGCGCGGGGGATGCTGGCGGCGGTGACGGGGGTCACGGTGGGCAAGCGGCAGCTGCAGCAGGTCATGCGGGCGGCCTCGGCCGACGCGGAGGCTTTCTGCGATGCCGGGCGGGACGGGGAGCCGGTGCCGCTGCCGCTGGCGCTGCCTGCGGGCGGGCCGGTGCCGGGCGGGCCGGGCGGGGAGGCGGTGCTGCCGCTGGCGCTGTCGGCGGACGGCAAGGGCGTGAGCATGCGGCCCGGATCACGGCGCAAGCGGACCAAGGCGCCCGGCAAGAAGGTGCAGACGTACCAGAAACGGGCCGTGGCCGGGGAGAAGAAAGGCACCAAGCGGATCGCGCAGGTCTCGTGCGCGTTCGACGTCATCCCCGTGCCCCGCACCCCTGAGGAAGTCATGGCCAGCCACTGCGGCGCCGGGACGGCCGGGCCCGCCCCGGCAGGAGCAAAGAAAAAGAAGAAGGGGAAGAAGCCGGCCCCCGAAGCGGTGAACCGCCGCTACCGGGCCGACATCGCCGCGGACCGGTCCGAATCGGTGAAATGGCTGTCCGGCGAGGCCGGGCGCCGCGACCCCGCCCGCGAAAGAGAGCGGATCGTCCTGGCCGGCGGCGACAACCACCAGATCGCCCTGATCAGGAAAGAAGCCGCCCGCCGCGGCGTCACCGTCACCCTCCTCATCGACGTGATCCACGTCGCCGAGTACATCTGGAAAGCCGGCTGGGCGCTTTTCCCGGCCCGCGACCCCGCCATCGAGGAATGGGCCGCCGCCCAGGTCCTGGACATCCTGCGCGGCCACGCCGGCCAGGTCGCCGACCGGATCGCCGCCCTCGCCGCCGCGAACCCGCCCCGCAGCCCCGAGCACGCGAAGAACATCGCCAGGACCACCGGCTACCTCCGCGCCAAAATCCCTTACCTGGACTACCCCCGCGCCCTCGCCGCCGGGTGGCCCGTCGCCACCGGCGTCATCGAAGGCGCCTGCCGCCACGTCGTCCAGGACCGCATGGGCATCACCGGCGCCCGCTGGACCACAGACGGCGCCCAGGCCGTCCTGTGGCACCGCGCCATCGACGCCAGCGGCGACGCCAGAACCTACTGGGCCTACCACCTCCAGCAAGAAAAACACCGCAACCACCTCAGCAAATACCAGAACCCCGGCACCCTCGACCTCGCCGCCTGACCACTTCCACCCAAAAGAGCCTCACCCATGGCCCATGGGTGCGTTTCCGTGGGAGTGAGGCGGGTCTCGTGGGTCTTGCTGAAGAGGCGGGGGCACTTTGCCATGGTTTTTACGGGGGTAAAGTGCCCCTGCCTCGCGGGGCGGGACGGCGGGCTGCGCCGAATGCCCGGAATGCGGGGATATCCGGGCGGGATCGGCCGGCGACACGGCTCCTTCCGGATCATGCGGAGGAGCCGACCAGAAACTCACTCCGGCGGAAACCCACCCATGGCCCATCGATGCTGCTCAGCCGGGCCGGGCAACCGCAACGATGGCCCATGGATGTCGTTCCCGCAGCAACGATGTCCCATCGTTGCGGTTACCGCCCCCGGCCGGACAGCATCCATGGCCCATCGTTGCGGTTCGCCGCGCCGATATGCCCGCTTCGCCGTTGCCGCCGGCTAGCTCCGGGCCGCCCCGGGCCGCTCCGAGCGGCCTGCGTGGGCGATTTACCGGTTTTGCGGCTTGTACGGGACCGTCCCGGTGTCACCTGGAGGCACTTGACCCTGAACATCAGCCCGTTCTATCCATGCCCGTCGTTACCATCACGAAATATGAGCCAGAGCCCCAACGGTGGGCCAGCGATGCGGTAACCGGCTCCCGCAGAACCACCGCTGCCCTGGGTCTTCATGCACCTGAGGACTTCGCGCTAAGCGCCGCCGGCCGTGGGCCATCATGAGAGCGTGACCTCTCCTACCGCTGGCACCGCACCGGCGCCGATCAAGCGCGCGCGCACTTGTTACGACCACCTCGCCGGCCGGCTCGGCATAGAGGTCACCGATGCCTTGACCGCATCGGGCGTACTGCACCCGCACCCGTACTTCGGCCTCACTGCTGACGGCATAACCTGGCTCGACGCCAAGCTGGCTATTGACGTGCCTGCCCTGCTGCGAGCCCGCCGCCCGGCTGTCCGCTCCTGCCTGGACTGGACTGAGCGCCGCCCCCACCTGGCCGGCGGGCTCGGCGCGGCTCTCTGCACCCAGTTCTTGGACCGCGGCTGGATCGCCAGGACCAAAGGCAGCCGCGCTGTCGATATCACGCCGGCCGGCGAGCAAGCGCTGCGCGACTTGTGGAACCTAGACTTGCGAAACGTCGCGTAGCTTTCCCGAGACGGGAGCAGCCCGAGGTTGCCGAGAAGAATAGAGCGATTAACTACCGCCGACGCCGCCCAGCCGCGCCCAGAAGGGAGCTTGCGCGAGGAGCTGGCCGAGCGTCTGCCCGATCACCTGCGCGCGCACGGCGACTCGCGACCGCCGAAGCCACCCGACAGCGACGGACCGTCTTACTGGGACCAGGTCGGCCACTTCGAGGAACTCTGGCAACGCCACGTCGAACGCTGGCCGGACCCGCCGAAGGACAAGGCGCCCGCCCCCGACGCCGCCCCACCAGGCTCGTGGCGCGGCGACGGCGGACGGTACCTGGCGCCCGAGCAGAACGCCCGCGCGGACGACCTGATAGCCAGGATCCGCGAGCCAGAGAAAACCATCACCGCCGATCTTCAGCGCATCGAGCTAGAGAGCGCAGAGGGCGGTTACCTGGTCGGCCTGGAACACCGTGTCAAAGGCGACCACCGCCTCAAAGAGAAGCTCGCGGACGCCGCGAAAGCTGAGATAGGCCTGGGGCCAGAGAGCTTCGCGAAGATAAGTGACGCGATCCGCTACACGTTCTGCTTCAGCGGAGACGCCTACGTGGGTGGTTACGGTGATGTGAGTCAGCGACTTGAGGCATCTGGCTACCAGATGGTGTTTAGCAAGAACCGCTGGGTCGGTGATCCGCAATTCAAAGGCGTCAATACTCGATGGGTCACGCCGGAAGGACACCGGTTCGAGGTGCAGTTCCATACACCCGAGAGCTTCCACGCGAAGGAGGAACTCACGCACCGGTCTTACCAGCGACTAAGGTCACCAGACGCTAGTCGAGAAGAGCGGAAGGAGCTCTACCGGTATCAAGCTGCCGTTAGCTCGGCGGTACCCGCACCAAGCGAAATCGCGAGGATCCCGGACGTCAAGAAGGAGCTAGATGGCTGACAAGATTACTTATTTCGCGATCGTAGACCCTGGCACCGACATCGAACGGCCCCTCGGCTTGCTCCGTCGCCTGGAGCACGACGACGGGCCCTCGGATGAGGCGCTCACCAAGGACCTGAGCTGGAACTTCACCCCGCTGATCGTTGAGTGGGAACACGGCAGTTACGAGCGTGAGCTGGTGGAAGTCAGTCATGAGCAGGCCGGGCGGATTGTGCGCTATTTCAGGGAGCAAATTGCCGGGAAGGCGGATCTATAGCCGCATCGCGGGGACACTGTTGCGGTAGCAGGGAGCGGCGGAACGACAACGATGGCGCTTCGTTGTTGCCCGCACAGCATCGATGGCCCAGCGTTGTCGTTGCTCGGCGCGCCAGTACGACATCGATGGCCCAGCGTTGCTGCTGGCTGGGGCGGGGCGCGTGATCGGGCGGTAAAAGAGTTGACCGGTGATCGAGGCTAGCGATAGCGAAGGCATCATGTCGGATGTAGTAGACGCGGTACCCGAGCAAGCTGCGACGCAGGTCGCGCCGGCCGGGAAGCGCGGGCTCTGGCGGCACAGGGACTTCATGGCGCTCTGGGTCGGGCAGACGGTCAGCGAGGTTGGCTCGTCGGTGACCTTCGTGGCGCTGCCGTTGACGGCGGTCGTTGTCTTGCATGCGTCGACGCTGGCGGTCGGGTTGCTTTCGGCGGCGAGCACCGCTTGCTTTCTGCTGGTCGCGCTGCCGGCCGGGCTGGTGGTTGACCGGGTGACCAAGCGCTGGCTGATGCTGGGCTGCGACGTCGCCAGGATGCTGATCATCGGCTCGGTGGCGGTCGCCGCCGCATTCGGCGTACTGACCCTGGCGCAGCTCTTTGCCGTGGCGCTTCTCGCCGGGCTGGCGACGGTGTTCTTCGACGTCGCTTACCAGAGCTATGTGCCTTCGCTGATCGACAGGGACCAGCTTCATGACGGCAACGGCAAGATTGCCGGGTCGATGGCCTTCGCCGGCGTGGTCGGGCCGAGCCTGGGCGGGGCCTTGTTCGCGCTGCTGCGGGCCGGGGCGATGGGCGCGGACGCCTTGTCCTACGCGCTCTCGACTGGTTCGCTGCTTCTGATCAGGACCAGGGAAACACCGGTGTCCAGGCCAGAAGGCAAGCGCCCGCCCATGCGCAAGGAGATCTTCGCGGGTCTGGTCTTCGTGCTCAGCCATAAGGTGCTGCGCAAGATCGCGGCCTGCACTGGCTCGGCGAACCTATTCGGGGCCATGAACTCGGCCCTTGAGGTGATCTTTCTTGTCCGGGTTGTGCACGTCAAGCCGGCCGAGATCGGGCTGCTGTTCGGGATCGGCAGTCTGGGCGGCATAGCGGGCGGAATGTTGTCCGGGCGGCTGGCCAAGTGGATCGGGAGCGCGCGGATCATCTGGTTCTCGTTGCTGGTCTTCGGTGCCCTGCCGATTGTCCTGCCGCTTACCGCGGCAGGCCCCAGGCTCGTGCTGTTCCCCATCGCGCTGTTCGCCTTCAGTTTTGCCGCCATCGTCTACAACATCGCCCAGCTCAGCTACCGTCAGCTCATCACGCCGCCGGAACTGCTCGGCCGGATGAACGCGGCCATCCGCTGGATCGTGTGGGGCACGCTCCCGCTTGGCGGAGTGATCGGCGGGGTCATCGGCAGCGCCGCGGTGCTCGGCATCCGGCCGACGCTCTGGATCGGCGTAGTGGGTTCTTGGGCGGCCGGCTTCTGGGTGCTGTTCTCCCCGCTAGGCCGCCTCCGCGACATCCCCGACCACCAGCAAGAGCCCGAAAGCAGTTAGCCGGCGCGCGGCGCCGTCTGGACTGAGGAGCGAAGCGCGAAGCGCGAGCGACGAGGGAAGACGGCGCCCTAAAGCGCGCCGGCCCGGCGGGGGGTCCGGGGGGTCGTCCCCCCGGGTCAGCACAGTTAAGTCCCGCCGACTCCGAGAGTGGTCAGTACTACCAGCACGACGGTAGTCGCCGCGAACACGCCGTGCCCGATGACGACCGGCAGCGGGAAGTGCCGCTCCGGCGGTACCAGCGGATCGGGTTTGGCTCGCCGGACCTGAGCCCACCGCACCGCCATCGTGATACCCAGGCTGACCACGGCCGCCAGCACCGCCAGCGTGGCGTAGGCGAACACCTCCTCGCCGGTGACGAGGTAAGCGATCCACACGATCATTCCGGTGAGCGCGAGCAGGGCGTGCCCGGAGATCACTGGCACGGGCAGTCTTGTCGCCGCCGAGCGCTGGATCGCCGGGTCGTACTCGATGAGCCAGATGGCCAGCAAGAACAGCCCGGCAAGCAGCGTGATAACCCAGGCAAGCAGAGCGATGGCCGACATGAGTCTCCCTGGTGCCGCTGTGACTGGTGGTGCCGTGCTGGGCCAAGGACCGAGCGGCCGAAGCCCGACCAACTAGTCCACGAACTGGCCATCTGCCTGGTTCAGCCATCCGTTGCATAAATCGTTGCGCAACACCATATGTTCGTAGGTATTGACAATCTCATGTAAGAACCTAAACCATGGGTCACGAGTCGCCGGAAGGTCCCGATTTGCCGACCCGGTCCGGCGGCATTGGCACGGGACGACGCCGCACATCTGACCGGTGCGGCGGCACCTGTGGCTGGCAGCGTTCCGGCACCGAATACAGGAGGTCGGCTAAGTGGCAAGCAGTGACGTAGGAACCCAGAAGGCCGAAGGCGGCGAGTCTGGGCGATTGTTCATCAGGCAGACCTCGGGCCTGGTCAGAGAGCTAGGCGTGCCGGCTGCTGTCGACGCTGAAGCCGGTGATCAGGGGCGGCCGGCCGAGCATCGTCCCCGTCGGCAGCCATGCGGTTCGCGACGCGATCAAGAAGTACCAGCCGGGCGTGGCCCTGCACGGGCATATCCACGAGTCCCGCGGCGTGCAGAAGATCGGCCGGACTCTATGCATCAATCCAGGCAGCGACTACTCTTCAGGCGTATTGCGGGGCGCGGTAGTCGATCTCGCTGAGGATGGCACGTGCATGGACTTCCTGCTGACGACAGGGTGAACGGAACCCTCTCCGACCCGGTCGCTGAAGCGCAGCGGCTGATCGGGCTGGCCCAGTCGCGTGGTCTTGTGCTGCGCGCGCTCGGCGGGGTCGCCGTCTGCTTGCAGGCTCCGGACGGCCAGCCCCGGCTGACTCGGATCTGCAAGGACATCGACCTGGCGGCAGTCAAGGGGTCGCACAAGACGACGATCAAGGTGATGCTCGAGGCCGGGTACATCGGCGACGAGATGTTCAACGCATTGCGGGGGTCGCGGCGGCTGCTGTTCGGCGATCCGAATAACGGGCGGCACCTGGACGTGTTCGTCGGCGAGTTCTCGATGTGCCACGACCTGCCGCTGATGGCGCGGCTTGACCGGGAGCCGCTCATCGTGCCGAGGGAGGAACTGCTGCTTTCCAAGCTGCAGATCGTCCAGCTCACCGAGAACGACCAGGGCGATATCTTCAACCTGCTGTTCCATAACGACGTTCGTGCCGATGGGGCGGTGAACGGGACGGCCGGCATCGACGCGGGGTTCATCGCCGGGCTGTGCGCCGGCGACTGGGGCCTTTGGCGGACCTGTATTTTGACCTTGGAGAGGTCGCTGGGCAACCTGGAGAAATCGGCGCTCGAGCCGGAGGAACGGATGCTGGTAGCTGCCCGCCTAACGAGTTTGCGCGACCGGATCAACGCCGAGCCGAAATCGATGAAGTGGCGGATGCGGGACCGGGTCGGCGATCGGGTCCGCTGGTACAACGAGCCCGAGGAAGAAGCCGCCGGCACCTAGCGGGCTGAGCTTGGCATGTGGGTGGTGAACGCGTACCTGGAGGCGCGGTAGAGGTGCTGGCCGAATTCGACGGGACGGTCGTTTTCGTCGAAGGCGACGCGCTCCATGGTCAGCAAGGCGGCGCCCCTGGTCTCGTTGAGGATCCTGGCCTCGGTCGCGGAGGCGTTCTTGGCTGACATGCGCTGGGTCGCCGAGCCGAGCCTGATCCCTGACGCGCGCAGCAGCTCATACAGGCCGTGCTCGGCTAGCATTTCGCTGGGCAGGTGGATCAGGGCGGCGGGGAGGTAGTTGTGCATGAGCGCGATCGGCTCGCCGTCGGCCAGCCTGATCCGTTCCAGGCAGATCACCAGCGCCCGGTCTGGCAGCTGCAGTGCGCCGGCGACCTGCTCGCTCGCGTGCCCTAGCTCGTTGCGAAGGATCTGGGTCACCGGGGCCGGCCGGCGGCAGCCAGGTCGTCGTACAAGCTGGTCAGCTCGACGTCCCGGTCGATGCGCTCCTTGGCGACCAGGGTGCCGGCCCCGCGCTTGCGCACGACCATCCCCTTGTTGGCCAGGTAAAGAAACGCGGCCCGCACGGTCGGCCTGGACAAGCCGAGACGCTCGGCCAGTTCGACCTCGTTGTCCAGCCGGGCGCCCGCCTTGAGCGCGCCCGACTTGATCGCGGTCTCGAAATGCTGGGCGAGCTGGAAGTACAGCGGAACCGGACTGGCTCTATCGATGGTGATAGCGCCGGCGCTGGCCTGCGGGCTGGTCATAGCAGGCTCACCGCGATGTCCACGGCCGCCGCCACGTCATCGTCCGGCGGGTAGAGCAGGTTCCGCCCGGCGACGAGTCCGCGCACGTTCGGGAGCGAAAGCGCGTGCCGCCAGCGTTCGAACATCTCGTCAGGATTATCGCCGACCTCGCCGCCGAGCAGCAGCGCAGGCAACATGGACGCCTCAGCGACCCGCTCCATTTCATCCACGACCGGTATCTTCAGCCAACTGTATGCGGAAGACGCGCCTAGCCCGGACGCGATCGCGATCGACTTGATAACGGCGTCGGGGGTGAGGTCGTTGACTCGCCGTTGCTCGGTCCTTTTCACCAGGAAAGGCTCGATCACCGCGATCAGCTCGCGCTCGGCGAGCTCAGTGATGGCGGCGCCGCAGGATTCGAGCGTGGCGGCGGTCGCCGGGTCTGAGGGGTCGATCCGCAGCAGCATCTTTCCCCCTTCCAGGCCCGCCGCGGCGATCGAGGCGGCGTTGTACCCGGTGAACCGGTCGTCGATCTCGAAGGCCGAGCCAGGCAGGCCGCCCCTGTTCATCGAGCCGAGGACGACCTTGTCGTCGAGCGCGCCGAGCAGCAGCAGGTCATCGACGATGTCAGCGGAGGCGAGCACGCCATCGACTCCCGGCCGGGCCAGTGCCAGCATGATGCGGTCGAGCAGCTCGGCGCGGTCCGCCATCGCCATTGGCCGGTCGCCGGCCGCGAGCACGCCGCGAGCCGAGTGGTCGGCGGCGATGATCATCAGCCGGCCGGTTTCGCCGAGGAAGGGCCGGCGCTTGCGCGGCCCCGCCGCCGCCGCTATCGCGGCGGGATTCGTCGCCCTGGATTCGCTGATGATGCGCCGCTGCTCGTCAAGCACCAGGTGGCTCCTCCCGCCCGCTACCGCTACTGATCTATATGTTATTAGTTATTGACATACTCTCGCGACATCGGGTGCCCAACCAGGTGGTCGTGAGCGGTGTCGGGCAACGTAGCGTTGGTGAAGCGCGGGGGAGGAGACCGATGGCAAGCGGACAGGTCCGGGTGGGGATCGTAGGCGCGGGCGTCATCGCCCAGGTAATGCACCTGAACTACCTGGCGGAGCTTTCCGATCTCTTCGAGGTCACCGCGATCTGCGACATCGTCGGCGCGAACGCCAGGGCGTGCGCCGACCGCTACGGCATCCCCGCCGCCTACGGCGACTGGCGCGAGCTGATCGCCGGCCCGGTTGACGCGGTGTTCGTGCTCACCTCCGGCAGCCACGCTCCGATCGCGATCGCCGCCGCCGAGGCCGGAAAGCACGTGTTCACCGAGAAGCCGATGTGCTTCTCGGTAGCCGAGGGCCAGGCCATGGTCGACGCGGCCGACAAGAACAGCGTGACGCTGATGGTCGGCTATCCGAAGCGCTACGACCCCGCCTATGCCAGGTTCGCGCGGCTCGTCGCTGACTTTGACGACAGCCGGCTGCTCAGGGTGACCACGCTGGAGTCGCCGCTGTGGCCCTACATCGCCCACTACCCGCTGCTCCCTTCGGTCCGGCCGCCAGAAGACGTCGCCAGCCAGCTTCTCGCCGCCTCGGCGGCGAGCGTTAACGAGGCCATCGGCCCTGGCGGCGAGCTTGAGCGGCGCGTCTACGCGAACGTACTGCTCGACACTCTGGTTCACGAGATCAACTCGGTGCGCGGCCTGCTCGGCGAACCCGATCAGCTTGACTACGCGGACCTGTCCGAGCAGGCGGTGACGGTCCTGCTGCGATACGGTGACCTGCGGGTCGCGATCCTGTGGACGGACCTGCCCGGCATCGCCAGATACGAAATGGAGTTCGCGGCCTTCGCGCCAGACAAGCGGGCCACGCTCTCGTTCCCTTCACCGTTCCTGCGCAACGAGCCGAGCCTGCTGATCACCGAGGGCGGTGATGCCGGGACCGCGCGATCCTGGCGCACCGAGGAAATCCTCGGCTACGACAGCGCCTTCCGGCGCGAGCTTGAGGCGTTCCATTCTTGCGTGGTCACCGGTTCTGTCCCGGTGACCTCAGGCCGGGACGGACTCGCCGACATCGCCCTCTGCCAGGCGATCATCGAGTGCTACCGGCGCCGGGAACCGATACCTCATCCGACCGGGCCGAGCAAGGAGACATTCTTATGGCCGGACGTGCTTACGCCGCCCCTGAGCTCAGGATCGGGATCGCCGGCTACGGCATGATGGGCCGGGCGCACTGCTACGGCTACCGGGTCGCGCCGATGCTGCGCGCGCTGCCGGTCACGCCGGTGGTGACGGTCATGTCCGGGCGGGACGCGGCCGCCGTTTCCGCGGCCGCGGCCTCGTACGGGGTACCCGAGACGGTCACCGACTGGCGGGTGCTCGTTGCCCGCGACGACATTGACGTCGTCGACATCTGCACGCCGCCAGGAACGCACGCTGAGATCGCGGTCGCGGCGGCGCAGGCGGGCAAGGCGGTGTTCTGCGAGAAGCCGCTCGCGGTCTCCTATCCGCAGGCCAGGGCCGCTGCCGACGCCGTGGCGGCCGCAGGCGTGCGCAACGCCGTCGGCTTCAACTACCGTAAGCTCCCCGCCGTCGCTCTGATGCGCCGGATGATCGAGGAGGGCGCGGTCGGCACGGTCAGGCTGTGGCGGGCGACCTGGCTGTCCGACGAGTTCACCGACCCGGCGACGCCGTTTGACTGGCGGTTCGACCGCGACCTGGGCGGTACCACGATCGCGGACCTCGGCAGTCACCTGCTTGACCTGGCCTTGTGGATGGCCGGTGACATCAGCGACGTCTGCGCCCAGTCGGAGACCTTCATCAGGCAACGCTCGCTGCACGACGACGGCGTCGCCGAGGTGGGCGTCGCCGACGTCACCGTCGACGACGCTTCGTCCGCGCTGATCAGGTTCGCCTCGGGCGCGCGCGGTACCGTGGAAATGGCACGTTCGGCGGTGAGGCGACCGTGCGACTTCACGGTCGAGGTGAACGGGAGCACGGGAACGATCGTCTTCGACTACGCCAGGCTCAACGAGCTCTGGTACGGCTCGGCACACGACGACCCCCGCCAGTACGGGCTGACCAGGATCAGGGCCGAGCACGAGAGCCACCCCTATGCGGCTCAGTGGTGGCCGATCGGGCAGGGTGTCGGCTACGGCTCAAGTTTCGCGAACCAGGTCGCCGATCTTCTCGAAGGCTGGCCGGACGCGGCGTGGACGCCGGACTTCGCCCAGGGCGCGAAGGTACAAGCGATCTGCGACGCGATGGAACTGTCGGCGAGTGGCGGGCGGTGGGTCTCGGTCGGCGAGGTGAGCGGGCTTTAAGGTCAAGACCTATGGCGGGGTGGGTGGGGTACCGGACACGTACCGCCCGGATGCTTTCAGCAAATGTGGGTGGTGGGTGGGGGGCGTAGCGGGTGGGTATCCGGCACCCCATGTCAGCCCGCAACAAAAGGTCGTCCTCAGCCGGCCTGGCCGACTGCGTCGGCGTCGGCGCTCTTCCCCCTTTGGCCGGCGTGGACCTCCGCTGGACAACTGCGGCAATTCGCCCGGCTGGGCCTCTGGGCGGCCAGCCGGTGGCGCTGAGTCCCGGTGTCGCGGGCAATTCTCTCCCTGGGCTGATGCTGCAACAGCATCGGTGGGACATCGTTGTTGTTCGGCTGGGGCGGCTGGCCGCAACGGTGGCCCATGGATGCGGTTGCCGCAGCATCGATGGCCCATCGTTGTGGTTGCCCGCCCTGGCTGAGCAGCATCTATGGGCCAGCGTTGTGGTAAGTATTCGGTGATCCCCTTGGGTTGAGCGGGACTGGCCGCTGGTGCGGTGACGACGCGATTATCTGGCCGGGTATGGCGATGAGACGTCCGGGCGGGTGTCGGCCGGTTCGCTGATAGCGGGGCAGCTGGTGGTGGCTGCGGGTTTGTCGTGCCGGGCGATCGCGCCGCCGCGGTCGTGAGGGGTGCTGCAGGGCCGTTACGGCGTGCGGTCCGGCCGGGCAGCGAGCAGTTCGCCGGGCGCGGCGGGGGTTGCCGCGGGCCCTGTCCGGGGCGGGCGGAAGGGTTACGCTCGTGGCCGGTGGTGAGCTGGGGCGGGAGGACGAGCGAGTGGTGCAGCTGGATGGCAGGTGGCGGATCGCGGAGATGGAGCTGTGGGATCAGGAGGCCATCGACTTGGTGGCGCCCGGCTTCATCGAGTTCGGCGGCGACGGGACCGGCGGGTTCGGTTTCATCGCGGTGCGGGGGTGGATGGACTGCCGCCCGGGCGAGCGCGACGGGCGTGCCAGCGTGGAGTTCAGCTGGCACGGTTATGACGAGGGTGATGAGGTCAGCGGGCGGGGCTGGGTGGTACTGGCCGGTGACGGCTCGCTTCAGGGGCATCTGTACTTCCACCTCGGCGACGACTCCGGGTTCCGCGCCGTGCGCTTCGGGCAGGAACCGGAGACCGCTCGCTCGGCCCGGCAGTCCCGGTGAGCCCGGCGTCCTGCGGGGGCCGGGCATTGCTCGTGGTCCTTGCATGGCCCTGGTCCGCGGGAACGCGCCGGTGAGCCCGGGCGGCGGTGTCGTCGCGGGGGTCACGCCTGTGGCCAGGGTTCCGGGGGCCAGGTGGTGCGCCGGCTGTGAGTGCCCGGTGATGCGGTGCCGGGTTCGCGGGCGGACGCGTCGCGTCGTCACGCCGTATACTTGAAAACCGTCTGTCGTGCCCTATGCTGGTGGCTAGGTCATAATAGGTATCGGCGGTGTAATCGGTCATCCTTGGGATATAGGTCTTCGTTTGCCGGTGGCATTGCAATGGGTCTCAGGCTGTGCGAGTGTTTCCATCAGTGACGCACTTGCGTCAGGTTCTCTTGACCGCTGCGTGAGGGCTTCAGAACATGTCTGTCGATCGGCTCTGGGCCGTTCTTGAGGAAAGTCTGGCCAGTGGGCTCGGGCTGCGTCAGTGATGTTGCGGGGGGTCCTTGATTCGGTTGCCACGTCAGTTGCTCGATCGGCTGGGCCTGCGCCAGGTTGAATTGTCTAGCGTCGAGCGGGAACTCGTCGACTCCGTCGCTTCGGTGGCAAGCGCGGCGCCGGGCATTCCTAAGGTCAGCGGCCTTTGGTTCAGCGCGCGCAATCTTGGCAAACAATATGTCTATACGGGGCCCAGCCCTATCAGCGCTTCCTTTACCGCGAGTTCATAGATGCGTGGAAGAAAGCCGGACGGTGACGCGGCGGCCTTACCGCAGTTCAGGTCGGCGACGCGCATACTTCATATATGGTCGGATCGGTGAGCTACCTATACGCGCGGATGGAGGCTAGCCTCCATCCGCGATTGCCGACAGGAGTTCGAATCCGACGTGCGCCGCTGCGATGCCGGTGAGCTGGGCGTGGTCGTAGGCCGGGGCTACTTCCACGATGTCGGCGCCGATGAGACGGCGGCCGGCGAAGGTGCGCAGCAGTCCGAGCAGTTCGCGGCTGGTCAGGCCGCCAGCTTCCGGGGTGCCCGTGCCCGGTGCGTGCGCCGGGTCGAGCACGTCGATGTCGACCGAGACATACACGGGCCGGTCACCGACCCGCTCGGCGATTCGCTCCGCCATCCCCGCAATGCCCAGGTGATCGGCCTCCGGCGCTGAGATCACCTGGAAGCCGACGTCCGCGTCCGCGTCGAGGTCGTCCGCCGAGAACAGCGGCCCGCGAATGCCCACGTGAATGCATCCGTCGTGGTCGAGCAGCCCTTCTTCTGACGCGCGCCGGAAGGGAGTGCCGTGGGTGTAGGCGGCGCCGAAATAGGTGTCCCAGGTGTCGAGGTGCGCGTCGAAGTGCACGACCGCGACCGGCCCGTGGGTGGCCGCGAGGGCACGCAGCAGCGGGAGCGCGATCGTGTGGTCGCCCCCGAGGGTGAGCAAGTACGGCACCCGCTCGAGCAGAGCCCGCGCGCCGTGCTCGATCGTGGTAATGGCCTCGTCGATGTTGAAGGGGTTCACCCCGAGGTCGCCGGCGTCGGCGACCTGGAGCCTGGCGAACGGCGATACGCCGAGCGCCGGATTGTAGGGGCGGAGCAGCCGGGAGGACTCCCTGATGTGGGCGGGGCCGAACCTGGCCCCCGGCCGGTAGGTGACGCCGCTGTCGAACGGCACCCCGAGCACGGCCGCGTCGGCCCGGCTGACCTCGTCGAGCCTCGGGAGCCTCGCGAACGTCGGGGGACCAGCGAATCTCGGCAGCTTAGTCGAGTCGACTGGGCCGACGATGCCGCCGCTTTCGATCCTGGGTACGGGCTCACTCATCAGGCCAGGCTAACCCCGCCGCCGCCGGCATCAGGTGAGGGCGTCAGCTAGCGAAGCCGTCCACGCCGCCACGCTGGTGACCTCGGCCTGCCTTGGATACACCTTTCCGGTCAGCACCCTGTGTACCTCGGGGTCGGCGTCGAGACAGCCGTCCTCGAGCACTACTAGCTCGTAGTCCAGGTCGGCGGCCTGGCGCAAGGTGGACAGGACTACGCCGCTGGTCGCGATGCCGGTCAGCACCAGCTTGCCGACACCGAGCCCGCGCAGCACGACCTCGAGGTCACTGCCGGTGAAGGCCGAGACTCGCTTCTTGACCACGACAATGTCGCCCGGCTGGGGCGCGATCGCGGGGTGGACCTGGGTCGCCGGGTCGTCGTGACCGAAGCCGCCCGCGGCGGCGGCCGCGGAGAAGGTGCGGTTGCTGGCGGCGATCTCCGGGTGGCCGGGCCGGAAGCTGATCGTCACGTAGATGACCGGGATCTCAGCCACTCGGGCCGCGCCGATGGCCGCGGACAGCCGCTCAAGGTAACTGGCGTCGTCGCCAAATCGTGCCACGATCCCCTGCTGCACATCCATCACGAGCAACGCGGTCTTAGCCATGCCCGACATTGTGCCGCCTGGCGCTCCCGTGCATAGTCCTGTTATGACGATCTTCGATGATCTTGAGGCCGAGCAGGACCAGCTGGACGAGATCCTGGCCGGGCTCAGTGACGATCAATGGGCCGCGCCTTCGCTGGCGAACGGGTGGAGCGTGTCCGATGTGGTGCTCCATCTTGCCCGGAGCGAGGAATCCGTGGTCGCATCGAGCTCGGGAGCGGGCATCGGGGAGCGACCGCCGGCTGGCATGAGTGTCGATCAGGCGATGGACTACCTGGTCGCCACTCAGCGGGCCGAGCCGGCCGAGGTGTTTCAGCGCTGGCAGACGGCCAGGCTGGCGGCCGTCGCCGCGCTTCGCTCGGCCGATCCTGGCCGGCCGCTTGAGTGGATCGAGGCACCGCTCAAGCCGGCCACGATGGCGACGACGAGGCTGGCCGAGACCTGGACGCACGCCCTGGACATCACCGAGCCGCTCGGCCTCGACCTCCCTGACTCTAATCGCCTGTCCCACATCGCCTGGCTGGCGCATCGCTCGCTCGGGTACGCGTTCGCGCTCGCGGGGGAGGAACCGCAGCAGATCCACTGCCGGCTGATCACCCCCGACGGTCTCGCGGTCTGGGAGTACGGATCAGCTGAGGCGGAGTCAGGCATCACGGGGATGGCCGCCGAGTTCTGCCGGGTGGCGGCGCAGCGACTAGCGCCCGAGCGATCAAGCCTGCAGGCGACCGGCCCGCACGGCGACCTGGCCTTGCAACTCGTGCGAACCTACGCCGCCTGACCGGGCCGGAAACCCAGGTGCGCTCTGCCGCCGGTCCCAGGTACTGTCCCGGCTGTGGATGAGCGCGATTACTTCGGTGAGGACATCGCGGCGAGCTACGACGCAGCAGACAACGCTGAGTTCCAGCCGCAGGTCATTGAGGCCACGGTTGACGTTCTGGCCAGGCTGGCCGGCGAGGGCCGGGCGCTTGAACTGGCGATCGGGACAGGCCGGATCGCCTTGCCGCTGGCGGGGCGCGGCGTGCCGGTGCACGGGATCGACAAGTCGGAGGCCATGGTTTCCCGGCTGCGGGGCAAGCCAGGTCATGAGGCGATCGGCGTGACCATGGGCGACTTCTCGACGACGAGGGTCGAAGGGACGTTCTCACTGGTCTACCTCGTGTTCAACACGATCATGAACCTGACCACCCAGGAAGCGCAGGTCGCCTGCTTCCGAAACGCTGCCGCGCACCTTGAGCCGGGCGGCTGTTTCCTGATTGATGTGGCTGTGCCGGGGCTGCGCTGGCTGCCGCATGGCCAGAACGCCGTGCCTTTCGAGGTCGGCGAGTCCAAGTACGCGTTCGACTGGATGGACCCGGCGACGCAGGCATCGAGTTCGAACTACTTCACCAAGCGTGCCGACGGCACGTGGGACTTCTATACGATTCCGTTCCGCTATGCCTGGCCGGCCGAACTCGACCTGATGGCTCAGCTGGCCGGGCTTCAGTTGCGCGACCGCTGGGCCGACTGGTCGGGGGCGCCGTTCACGAGCGAGAGCAGTAAGCACGTCTCCGTGTGGGCCAAGCCCTGACTTTTTCACGACCGGGGGTACCGTTGTCGCCCTTGCGAGCGTAACGCCGCGGCCCTAATCCTTGCGGCCGCTCAAGGCCAGGCTCGCGCCAATGCTGATCATCGCGAGCCCGCCGGCGCCGCCGATGGCCTCAAGCCGCCGAGGCGATCGCGCGAGCCAGGCTCGCGCGGTTCCGGCCGCCAACGCCCAGGTACCGTCCGACACGATGGCGATGCCGACGAAGATCGCGCCGAGCACGAGCATCTGGGCCGGGACATGGCCGGCCTGACGGTCGACGAATTGCGGCAAGACGGCGGTGAAGAAGACAATGAGCTTGGGGTTGCTGGCTCCGACGGCGAACCCGTCCCGCAAGATGCGGCCGACGCTTCTTGGCTCGACCGCCGCGCCGAGCGCCTCGGTGAGGTCGCGACGGTGCCGCACCGCCTGGACGCCCAGGTACACCAGGTACGCGGCGCCCGCGAGCTTGATCACGGTGAAGACGGCTACCGACCGCGCCACCAGTGTCCCGATCCCGAACGCCACCGCCACGACCTGCAAGTAAGCGCCCGCCTGCCCGCCCAGCGCGGTGCCGAGGCCGGCGGCGCGGCCGAGCATCAGTGAGCGGCTGATGATGAACAGCACGTTAGGTCCGGGAACAATGATCAGCAGGAACGAAAGCACCGCGAACGCCAGGATCTGACTGTTGGAAGGCACATAAGCAGCCTAATCGCCCAGTCCACCCGATTTCTCGGCTCACGGAATGGCGGCGGGGCGGGGTGCGACGGGACGCGGTGGCGAACCTTGAATGCATAATGCTTTCAATGCCGCTATGATCACTTCATGACCGCGCTTACCATCAGGGATGTCTCTGACGACGCCGTGAGGACGATGAAGATCCGCGCGGCGCAGGCCGGGCAGTCCTTGCAGGCATATCTCCGCGGTTTGATCGAGAGGGAAGCCGCCAGGCCCACTGTCGCCGAAGCCGTCGAGCGAGCCCGGAGAGAGGCAACCGCCAGCATCAGCACCGCTGACATTCTCGCAGCCATCGACGAGGGCCGGGCCCGACGTTGACGGTCGTGGATTGCTCCGCCATGGTCGAACTGCTTGCGGCAAAGACCCAGGCGGGAGAGTCCATCGCGGAACGGCTGGGCATATCGCAGATCCTGTACGCGCCCTGCATAATCGACGGGGAGGTCATCTCCGCGCTGCTCGGGCTCAGGCGGGGCGGGAAGATCACCGAACGGGAGGCCGATGCGGCGGTCGCCAACTATCGCGTGTTCCCCATCGAGCGGCAGGATGTGATCCCCTTGTGGCCCCGCATCAAAAGACTGCACCTCAATCTGTCCGCCTACGACGCCCAATATGTCGCCCTGGCAGAGTTTCTCGACGTCCCCCTGGTCACCGCCGACGCCCGTATCGGCCGCAGCGGCGCTGCCCGCTGCGACATTGAAGTCTTCGGCCCGCCGCCATCCTCCTGAGGCACCCCTAACTTCTGGCCCAGGACGGGTGGGAACGAAACGCACGGGCGCCCCTGCCGACGCCCCGCGGGCCGCGAGTCCGCCCCGCCCGCGGATGGGAGGCCCTGACCCCGGCCGAACCGCGGATCGCCTCGCTCGTCGCCGAGGGCAAGTCCAACCTGGCAATGACTAGGCGATCAGTTGTTATGCCGGCCTGATGTCGGCCCGGTCAATGGTGATGTTGATGCCGGTGCTGGCGTGGTTGCGCCGACCGGTGTTGACGATCGTGAGCGTGTGCGGTCCGGCGGCGAGCACAGGGCTGGTCCAGACGATCCCTGCCGCATCGCGAATGGGGGCGTAGTTGTCGATGCTGTGCGGCTTCCCGCCGTCGATCGCGACCGTCATGACGCCCTGGTCAGGGTCCCGGACCGCGTGGAGCACGACTTGGGTGCCGGTGAAACGGAACGTCGCGGTCGCGCCGGCCACGTGGCTCCAGTTCGCTGTGCCGTCGAACATGTCCGGCACGCCAGTCGTGAGGCCCCAGTGCGGGCCGTAATGGAAGTGGTCGTTGCCCTTGCCGGTCACGTTCCCGTCAATGACGACTTCGTTGTCCGGGGTGACGTCGGCGCGGTCGATGGTGACATTGGTGCCGGTGCTGGCCGTGTTGTGCTGGCCGGTGTTGACGATCGTGAGCGTGTGCGTTCCGCGGCTGAGCACTGGGCTGTTCCACACGATGCCCGAGGCGTCGCGCGTGGGAGAGTAGTTGTCGACAGTCTGCGGCGTTCCGCCGTCGACCGCGACGGTCATGATGCCCTGGTCGACGTCGCGGACGGCGTGCAACGAGACTTGCAGGCCAGTGAACCGGAACGTCGCCGTCGCGCCCGCGGCCTGACTATGGTTCGCGGTACCCGCGTACATGTCGGGTACGCCCGAGGTCAGGCCCCAGTTCGCGTCGTAATGGAACTGATCGTTGCCGGTGCCGATCTCGTTTCCGTCAACGATCGTCTGCGTTCCGCCCGATCCGCCCGGCTCCGCTGGCGCCGCCACCCCGTGCGGCGACAGGACGAGCCAGAAGGCGTCGGTACCTGACCGGAAAGTGACCGGCAAGCTGATGCTGCCGTCCTTGATGGCGACATCGGAGTTAAAGACCGTGATCGGCATGGATAGTGGTGTCTGGTCGGGAATGCACCGCGCGGTGTCCCACATCTGGAAGTACTGCGGGCTGTTGACGCCGCGCTGCCAGAAGCTGGTGCCGTCTGGCTCGTTCCAGATGTCGTAGGCGACGGTGACTCTTGCGGCCTTGATGTCGCCGACGACATGGTCGACGAAGGACTTCCAGTTCGAGCAGTCGCCGTTGTCGCAAGGCTCGACGGTGTTGGCCGGCTGGGAGCTGCCTGCCCCGTACAGGTCGGATACCAGCAGGTCGTATCGGCATGGTAGGGAGCCGCCGTGACGCGCCTGGCCTGCGCGATGGCCGAGTTGATGCGCGCGCGGAAGCCGTGGCCCGCCTTGTAATGGTCCCCGATCCAGCCCTCGCCGGGGAGTCCGGCGCCGCCGCCGCGGAACAGCGTCGGTGACAGGGGTTGCAGCCAGTTGCCCGCCGGCCCGGAGCCGTGCTGAGTGAGTCCGTAGAGGAAGCCGGCTCCGGCGTGGGTGGGGGGTCTCCCGGTCCGCGACATATTGATGGTGACGGTCGTGTCCGGCGCGCTGGCGGTGGCCGGGAGCGCCGGGACGAGCGCGCCGGCCAGCCCGAGCAGGGCGGCGAGAGCCGCATAGGCCAGGCGACGGCACGGCGTGCCGGTCGGGTTTGGGTGCGGTATCCGATCGGCGATGGTCAGCTTCATCGCGCCTCCTCAGGAGAGGGTGTCTCAGCGCTGCCGAGCACGAAGACAGAAGAAGGGCTGGGCTCTAGCAGTGCGTTGACGCCGCCGCGTATCGGCGCCCGGAGCCGGCACGCGTCCTGTCCGCTTCGGCCGGCAGGCAGAGGCAGCGGAGGCAGGCCCGTCTAGGTCTACGCAACCCGCGCCTGGCAAGGTTCAGATACCGCGCCGGATTCCCGGCTGCTCGTGCTCCTCGGCGGACCTGTATTGGATGAGGGTGCCGCCTCGGCCGCCGTTCCTGGCGTCGTCCGCCACGTCGGTTCAATGCCGTGCGCAAGGCGATATCGCTTCAAAGGATGGGCCTCAGACAAAGCACCGCCAGCTCTCTCACTTTGAGTTGGTATCACGACCACCATTCCGCATCTGGTGGCTATCGACCTGAAAGTCGGACGCGACATCTGGTCATTCATCTGATATATTGCACGCAAACGGTCAAGAGGTGAGGGCTGCCAGCGGGCTGCCAGCCGGTGGACAGCGCAATCCGGCCGCATAGCGGATAAGCCGAGCGTGGTCCGGATCCGGGCGGAAGGATCGGGCATTTTGAAAATCGCGAGAAAGCGTTTCGGTCTAGGCGGAAGGCCGGCCGAGGGGCGACGGTGCTCTGCGCGACATAGCCGATCGGTGCGTTCGGTTTCGTGGCTTTCCTCGACCGCCATGCTTATAGTCGTGGTCGGCTGCCTCACCGCTACGAGGGCTGCGGGATCTGACGCTACCCCCCTATCGGCTGGCTCGGCCAACGTTACTCTGTCGGCCGATCCGACTGCCGCTATGCCTTCGGTCGAGCGCAAGCCGCCGTGGGCGACCTCTTTTTGGTCTACTCAGCTCGACTTCGATGACAACGGCACGCCGTGGTCTGAGTCCAGTTTCGAGTCTCTGAGGGCGGATGGCCTGACCACCGCTGAGATTGACATGCCGTGGAGTACGATCGAGCCGTCACCCGGCAAGTTTTCTTTCGGGGAATTGGATCGGGAGCTGGCGAACGCGGCGGCAGCGAGAATGAAGCTTGTCTTGATATTCTGGTCCGCGGGCTGGGGCGGTAGCCCGGCTTCCTGGGTGACCAGCCACGAGGTGAACAGCAGCGGCGGTCAGGGCACGGTACCTGCCTGGTGGGATCCGGTCGCTGAGCCCGCTTACATCAGGTACGTAACCGACACGATTGGGCATGTTGTTCGCAGAGCCGGTTACGGGGGCAGCGTCCTGGACTATGGCGAACTCGACGCCCAATGGGACGACGGAACTGGGCAGGCTGGCGGCTGGCGCAAGACGATATTAAAGAATTCCACCGGGTCTACCTACCTGATACTTACAGCAGCATTAGTAAGTTCAACGCGAAGCTGCATACGTCATACACCTCGTTCGCGCAGGTACCGGCGGCCAGGCCAGGCCAGCGCCTGGCGAGCGTATACCAGCGGTTCCGGGTATGGAGTGTCCAGACTGTCTATGGACAGCTGACCTCGCGGGTAAGACGGGTGACGAAGGATACGCCACTCTTTTACTACTTCGGTGGCCACATCGGCAACGGACAGACCTACGCGAATATCCCTGACGTGTTCTTCGGCCTGGCCAGAAAGTACAGAGTTACGGTCATCGAGGACGCCGCGCAGTCGCCCGGAATCGCGCTGCTATTTGGCAGCCTTGGCCGCGCCTACGGGGTCAAGGTCGCTATGGAATGGACCGCACCGAACGACAGCGGCCAGCTAGCCGCCCAGGTGGTTCAGTGGATCGACAACTACGGCGTGGCACTGCCCAACGGCGGCGGTGAGGACTTCTTCATCCACGACGGGACCGAGAAAGACCAAGTAGGCTTCCCTATCTACATCAACTGGCTCCAGAACATCAAGCGCCTCGCCGGCTCCTACCCGCAGCAGCCAGTTGCCGTGTACGTGGATTACTCCCAGGCCTACGGGAACGCCTCCGGTGGCAGCCTAGCCGCGCCAGAGAACGAAATCAGCGCCCTGTGGGACAGCTACCAGGCCGGCTTCGCCGTGGTCACGAGCCGAGAAGTAAACAGCGGTATCGTCAGGCTCTCCCGCTACAAGGCAGTGCTGGCTACTAACGGCATTGACGCCAGCTTGAGAGCCTATGAGCATGCTGGCGGCAAGGTGCTGACGACCGGGGCGGGGCTCTCGCAGTACGCTCGCGCCTACGCCAGCCTGGCTACCAGCGGTAGTGTGCAGATTGTCCCGGTCGTCTCGTCCGCGCGGACCAAGGCCCAGCTCACGCTCGCGAACGTCACCCCTGGCACCACGTACGACGACTCAATCACCGTCAGCCCGGCTGGCCTTGGTCTTGTCTCAGGCACGTACCACGTCGTGAACGCCCGCGGCAGCGCACTGCCCCAGAAGGCAGCTTCACGCGGCATTTGCGTCGAAGCGAACATTCCCCCCGCATCGATCGCCGAGTGGACCGTCGTGCGGGGTCCGGCACCCAAAGGCACGGCGGCGCCCTCGAACTGCGCTGACAGCGCCCCCGTACCCTGCGGCACTCTGACCGCCAATCACGAGCTGACAACAGGGCAGTCGCTGACCTCGTGCAACGGCGACTTCACACTGACCATGCAAGGCGACGGGAACCTCGTGCTGTACCAGGACGGCAGCCCGTTGTGGGCTTCGAACACGGTCGGCTCCGGCGCGGACGAGGCGGTCATGCAAGGAGACGGAAATTTCGTCTTGTATACCAGTTCCAGCTCCCCGGTCTGGGCCAGCGGGACTCAGGGCAACGATGGAGCTTCCCTCATCGTGCGGAACAGCGGCGACATGGTCGTCCAGAGCGCGTCCGGCCAGGTGCTCTGGAGCACGGGCACCAAGGGGAAGTAGTTCGCGGTGGCACCGGCACAGCCCCAGGCAAGCCGCAAAACCGGCAAAACACCCACACTGGCCGCCGGAACGGCCCATCCTCGCCGACGGCAGCGGCGAAGCGGGGCATATCGGCGCGGCGGACCGCAACGATGGGCCATGGATGCTGCTCAGCCGGGTCGGGTCGGGTCGGGTGGGAGCGGTCAGACTGTGTGGATTACCCAGATGTTGGGTTCCCAGTACTCGCCTGCGTCGCGGTCATGGTCGACGTGGAGCAGGCCGAGGCCAGCCGGGAAGACGTAGTCGCCGGACTCGGGGAACTCTATCGACGTCCAGGACTCCCAGTCGGCGACGGTGCCCGTGATCCGCATGGACTCAGGGATCGGCGGGCCGATTCTGGCTCCGAGCCTGGTGTGCACACGGAGCCAGGGATCGAACGGTGAGCCATCCGCGCGAGTCCACGTGGCGTAGCGCTCGATCGGGATCGTCGGGTAGCGCTCCTTCAGGTTCGGCCGGATCGGCGCGATCAGGTGCGCCAGCCCGGCCTCCCTCGCCAGTCCGGCCATCCCTTCCAGCAGCACTCGCGACAGCCTCCGCTCGCGGTGACGAGGCGGGATCTCGGCGGCCAGCGCGCACAGCGCGGTCGGACTGCCGCCCTGCACCGCCAGCGAGAAACCGCCGGCGATGGCGGCGTCGATGCCAGGACCGAGCCCCGCGTCGGTGCCGTCCCAGCTCACCGGGATCGTGTGCCCCTCGGCGAGGGCCTCCCGCGAGTCGGTGTCGTACAGCAGGAACTGGAACGGCGCGAACTCGTCGTAGAGCCCGCTCCAGTAGCGGTTGAGGTTGTCGCCGTGCACGTTGTACTCGGGCCAGACGTCATCAAACAAGTCGCCGAGGTCGTCCCAGAGCGCCGGCTCCTCGCTGTACCGCACAATCCGGATCGTCACCAGGCCAGTGTCTCAGTCGGCGACGTACCCTGAAATCATGGATGTTTACGCGGACGCGACCGGACTCGTCGGGCGATCGGCGGCCGCCTATGCCTCCGGGGTACCCGAGCAGCCGGCCGACGACGGCTTCTTCGGCCCGGCGAGCGTGACCTGGCGGGCGACCGGCGATCTGTCTTCGCCGGTCGGGGGACTGCGGGCACTGCTGATGCAGGCGCTGCATCCGCTGGCCATGGCCGGCGTCGATCAGCATAGTGACTGGCGGGCGGATCCGGTCGGGCGGCTGGCGGCTACCTCGCGGTACCTGGCGACCGTGAGCTTCGGGGAGAAGGGCGCGGCGGAGAAGGCAGCGGCGCGGGTTCGGCGGATCCATGAGCGGGTGACCGGGACTGACCCCGTGACGGGACTGGGTTATGCGGCTAGTGATCCGGCGCTGCTGCTCTGGGTACACGTGGCCCTGGTCGACTCGACGCTCATCGCGCGGGAGCTGTTCGGGACCCAGCTCAAAGACGGCGAAGCCGACGCCTACATCGCTGAGATGGTGGTCGCCGCCGAGCTGGTCGGGGTTCCTCGGGAGCAGGTGCCTGCCTCGGCGGGCGAGCTTGCCTCGTACATCGACTCGGTCAGGCCGGTGCTGGTGTGCGGACCGGCCGCCGCTGAGTCGATGGCGTACCTGCTCGATCCGCCGGGACTTGATGAAGATCTCGCCGAGATCTGGCAGGACATCAGGGACGGCGCCGTCGGCTCCCTGCCTGACTGGGCCGCTGAGCTCTATGGCTATGAGCGGCCTTCGCTGACGCCGGAGCGGCGGACCGAGATCAGGCAGGCGCTCGGGGTGCTCGACGCGGTGTACCTCGGCGAGCCTGGCGTGCTCGAGGCCCGCCAGCGGGTCTTCGCCCTCGTTAAGGCAGCAGGCCGTGGTAGCTCTGCGTCCCGTACGACGAGCCAGGCGCGGTAACCGTCATATCGGCGTACGCCTGCTTTCCGCCTGCATAGGCGGTCAGGCCGGACAGCGTGACCGTGGCCTGGTACGGGGAGTCCTTGCCCTGCGCGCAGTTCGGGTCGCAGTTGTCAAGCTCCAGGGTGCCTGAGCCCGTCGCGCCATCTGAGCCCCAGCCAGTCCAGCTGAGGTCCTTGATGAAGGCCGAGCCGTCGCCGGACACGATGATCTGCGGCGGCTGGGTGCGCAGCTCGCCGTTGCAGCCGACCGTCGGGGTGATGCAGACCGTGAAGTCGGACGCCGGGATTACGGTCGGGGTCGTCACCGGAGTCGTGGCCTGGGTCGGCGGGGCGGTGCTCGGCGGAGCGCTCGCGGTGATGGTCACGGTGCTGGTCGAGCCGGGCGAGCCGGAGTCCGACTTGTGCAGTTTGAGCACGATAACCGCGGCCGCGGCCACGACGATGAGCAAGCAGACCACGATCGTGATCGGCACCGCGTTCTTGTTCATGAGCACTCCTTTTAGCATCCAGACCCGCCTAGTGCGCAGATTTCCGGCAAAGCCCGAAGGGTCAGCCGGCGAGCCGGGTACGTACGCTGGCTTCATGAGACGAAGATTGCTGGCTGGCACGGCTCTTGCGGCCGGAGCCGGCATCCTCGCCGGGCTGGCGGTGCGTCATCGCCGCAAGCGCGGGCCGAACCTGCGCCTTGAGCGCGGGCTCGCGGCGGTGCAACTGGTCGCCAGGGGCGGCGCCAGGTACGCGGGCAACGCGCCGAGGCTGTTCGCCGCCGCCGGCGAGGCCAGGCAGCAGCTCCGCCAGGACCTGGCCCTGGAAACGGCGCAAGACGTCGCGGAGACGCTCGGGGCGATGAAGGGCGTCCTGATGAAGATCGGCCAGATGGCCAGCTATATCGACGAGGGCCTCTCTCCCGCCGTCCGCCGCACGCTCAGCCGCCTCCAGGACAGCGTCCCGCCGATGAGTGCCGAGCTTGCCGCCGAGGTGATCGAAGCAGAGCTTGGCCAGCCGCCAGAGAAGCTTTTCGCCGAGTGGGACCCTGAGCCGATCGCGGCGGCCTCGATCGGCCAGGTGCACCGCGCGATCACCCGCGATGGCCGGGCGGTCGCGGTCAAGGTGCAGTATCCGGGCATCGCCGAGGCGATCGCCGCTGACCTGCAGAACGTCGCTTTGCTGCGCCGGATGCTGCGGATCACGGCGCCGAGCCAGGACGTCGACGGGCTGCTCGCCGAGCTGAAGGAACGCGTGCTTGAGGAGATCGACTACCGGCGCGAGGCCGCCAATCAGGCGCTGTTCGCCTCGTACTACGCGGGACACCCGACGATCATCGTGCCGCACGTGGTGCCCGAACTGTCCACCCGGCGGGTCGTCACCAGCGACCTTGCCGTCGGCGCTAAGTTCGCCGACCTTGAGCACTGGTCGCAGGACGAGCGAGATCTCGCCGCCGAAACGATCTACCGGTTCGTGTTCCGCAGCCTGTATGAGTTGCATGCGTTCAACGGCGACCCGCATCCCGGCAACTACCTGTTCCACGGCGGCGGCCGGGTGACCTTCCTTGACTTCGGCCTCGTCAAGCACTTCAGCGACGCTGAGCTGAACCCGCTGATGAACATGGCGAAGAACCTGTGCGTGAAGAACGACCCTGACGAGTTCAGGCGCAGCATGGAGATCGCCGGGTTCCTGGTCCCCGGTTCGCCGCTGACGACCGAGCAGGTGGTGGAGCACCTGGCCGTCTTTTACGCGACGATCAGGGAGCCCAAGCGGCTGACGATGACGCCGGAATACGCCTCGGCGGTGGTGCGGAAGTTCTTCGACGTCCGGAGCCCGGTCGCTGAGTACGTCTCGATCCCGCGTTCCTACGTGGTGCTCCAGCGGATCAACCTGGGGTTGTTCGCCGTGCTCGGCGAACTGGCGGCCACAGCCGACTGGCGGTCGATCGCCGAGGAGATCTGGCCGTTCGTGCGCGGGCCTGCGTCGACCCCGATCGGCGAGGCGGAGGAAGAATGGCGGTTGAGCAGACGGGAGCTAGCGAAATGAGCAATACAGGCAGCCCGCTCAGTGAGCTGCTCAGTACGGGAGATCCGGTCAGCCCGGCCGTGATCGTGGCCGAGGACGGCGGCGCTATCACCCACGCCCAGCTCACCGAGCGCGTCGAGTTGCTGGCGGGTCGGCTCGCTACCGCCGGAGTACGGCGCGGGGACCGGGTCGCGCTCGTGCTGCCGAACGGCCCCGAGTTCGTGCAGTTCTTCCTGGCGATCACGCTGCTCGGCGCCGCCGCGGCCCCGCTGAACCAGGCTTATACCCACGGCGAGTTCGTCTTCTACCTGACCGACATCGCACCCAGGCTTGTCCTGATCCCGGCCAGCCGGCCCGCCGCGATCGTCAGCGCCGCCGGGGAATGCTCGGTCAGCTTGCTGCTCGCTGACGTCCGGGCCGGCGGTCCCCCTGCGCTTTATTTGGAAGAAAAGGAAGTTGTCTCCTGGACCAGTTACGCCGAGATTGGCGAGGCCGACGACGTTGCCGTCGTGCTGCACACGAGCGGAACGACGAGCCGCCCGAAGCAGGTGCCTTTGCGGCAGCGGAACCTGATGGCGTCGGCGCGGACCATCGCCGGGCATTACGAGCTCGGTGCCGATGACGTGTCGTTCTGCGTGATGCCGCTGTTCCACGTGCACGGGCTGGTCGCCTCGACGCTGGCGGCGCTGCTTGGCGGGGGCTCGGTGGTCGTGCCGCGCCGGTTCACGCCGCAGCGGTTCTGGCGGCAGGCGAGCGAGCACGGGGCGACCTGGCTGTCGGCCGGGCCGACGCTGCACCAGATGATCCTCGATGCCGGGTCCGGGTCCATTGAGACGCTACGGTTCGCGCGTTCCTGCAGCTCGGCGCTGTCGCCGGCACTGCTCGAACGGGCCGAGGCGGCCTACGGCGTGCCGATGCTCGAGGCGTACGGCATGACCGAGGCCAGTCACCAGATGGCCTCTAATCCCTTGCCGCCCGGGGAGCGGATTCCCCGGTCGGTGGGGCTGGCGACGGGGACGGAGATCGCTGTCGCCGCCGCTGGAGGGGCGCTGCTGCCCGAAGGGCAGGCCGGGGAGGTCGTGATCCGAGGGCCAGGGGTGATGTCCGGGTACGTGGCCAATCCGGCGGCGACGGCTGAGGCGTTCTACGGTGGCTGGTTCCGCACGGGCGACCTCGGGGTACTGCGAGATGGCTACCTGTACCTGGAGGGGCGGCTCAAGGAGATGATCTTGCGGGGCGGGGAGAACATCTCGCCGGTCGAGATCGAGCAGGTGCTGCTTTCCCACCCGGCCGTGCGGGACGCGGTCTGCTTCGGTGTCAGTGACGAGAAGTACGGTGAACTCGTCGGGGCGGCGGTGACGCTGACGGCGGAGGCGGGTGAGCGGGAGCTTATTGATCATTGCCGGGAGCGGCTGGCGGCATTCAAGGTGCCGTCGAGCGTGCACGTTCTCGATCAGATTCCGCGGACGGCGACCGGGAAGGTGCAGCGGCGGATGGTGGCGGCCGTGGTCGCCGAACGGGCGGGCTAGCCGGTGCGGGTCGTCGTGCTGGGTGCCGGCGCGATCGGGGCCTACGTGGGGGCGGCGCTCGCGCGGGGCGGGACTGATGTCACGCTGATCGCGCGGGGCGCGCATGGGGCGGCGATGGCGGCTGACGGGGTACGGGTTCTTTCGCCGCGCGGTGACTTCTCCGCTCATCCGCCGGTGACGTCCGACCTCTCCGCTATCGCCGGGGCCGAGGTGGTGTTCGTCGGGCTGAAGGCGTACAGCCTGCCGGGAATCGCGCCGTCGATCGGGCCGTTGCTCGCGCCGGGCGCCGCGGTGATCTGGGCGCAGAACGGTATCCCCTGGTGGTATCAGCCTGGTCTGGACAGCGTGGATCCTGGCGGGGTGATCGCCGCGTCGGTACCGGCTGAGCACAATGTCGGATGCGTGGTGTACTCCTCGACCGAGATCGTCGCGCCGGGGGTGATCAAGCACATTGAGGGAACCAGGTTCACTATCGGGGAGCCGGACGGGTCGGTGTCTCAGCGCTGCCGGGAGATCTCGGCTGCGCTGGCGGCCGGCGGGCTCAAGGCGCCGGTTGAGTCGCGGCTGGCTGATCAGATCTGGCTGAAGCTGGTCGGCAATGTAGCGTTCAATTCGGTGACCGCGCTGACTCGCGCGACGCTCGGGGAGCTTGGCTGGCTGCCTTCGATGGTCGAACTGCTGCGGGCCATGTTCGGTGAGTGCGCGCTCGTGGCTGAGCGGCTTGGGGTCCGGTTTCCTGTTCCGCTTGAGCGGCGGCTTCAGGCTGGGCTGGCGGTGGGCGATCACAAGACGTCGATGCTGCAGGACCTTGAGGCGGGCAAGCGGCTTGAGGTCGGGTGCCTGACCGGAGCGGTGGTTGAGCTGGCCGCGCGGCACGGGATCGAGGTGCCGCACGTCCGGGCGATTCACGCCTGCGTGTCGCTGCTCGACCGCCTGAACGCGGCGTGATAGCTAGCGCTGGTCACCGGCGGAGGGCGGCCGCTGGTTCGATGGTCGCGGCGCGGAGGGCCGGGTAGACCCCGGCCAGCAAGCCGGTCACCACGCCCGCCGCCGGCGCGGGGAAGACCGCGACCGGGTCGAGCACCGCGGTCCAGTGCCTGGCCAGGGCGACGGCGAGCACGGTGAGAATCCCGAGGGAAGTGCCGACGAGGGCCCCGACCAGGCCGACGGTGCCCGACTCGGCGAGGATCTGGGCGGCGATGTGGCGAGGGCGGGCGCCGAGGGCGCGGCGCAAGCCGATTTCCCCGGTGCGCTCGATGACGGCGACGAGGGTCATGTTGGCGATGCCGAGCATGCCGACAGCGACGCTGACCGCGGCTAGGAGCAGGAAGAGGCTGTTGACGGTGAAGGAAACACCTTGCTGCAGGTGCGAGAGGCCGGGGGCGGAGGTGGCAGCCAGCAGGTCAGGATTGTCCGGGCGGAGGGCGACGGGAGCCTGGCTGGCGATCAGGCGAGCGGCGCCCAGCCGGGTGTGGATGATCATCTGAGCCGGCGTGGACGGGTCGGGCGCGCCGTACTGAGCCAGCGCGACCGAGGCCGGGATGATCACGGACAGGGCCAGCGCGGGGAGGCGGGGCGCGGCGGAGACGATGCCGATGACGGTGTACGGCGATTCGCCGATGTAGACCACGGGAGTTTCGCGCAGGCTGGTGAGGCCGAGTTGGGCGGCCGCGGCCGAGCCGAGCAGCGCCACGGGCTGGCCATGGTTCTCGTAGAACGAATTGAATGGCACGCCCGCGCTGAGCCGGGCGCTGGTCGCGGCCAGCAGGCCAGGGGTCGCCGCATAGACGCCGAGGCCTACGCCCTGGGTGGCGGTGGTCTCCGGGGCCAGGCCGATCTGACTCTGACCGACGTCTACCTGCCAGTACACCCCGGCGGCGACCACGCCGTGCAGCGAGTCCATGCGGGCGTCGGCATCCGGGGGGAAATCCATCGCCGGCTGGTTCGCTGAGTCGCCGACGTCGGTGACGGTGATGCCGGTGGCGGCGAAGGCCGAGAACTGGCTGCCGATCTGGGCGGCCGCGGTCGTGGTCAGGCCAAGGATCGCGACGAAGGCGCCGATGCCGAGCATCGTTCCCGCCATGGTGAGCGCCGACCGGCCAGGGCGCTGAAGAATGCCTGCCAGCGACTCGCGGACCAGGTCAGAAGTCCTGAACCGCGACCGCCCGGTCACCACGACGCCGGCTCCCGGCCGGCGGCGACCGCCGCGGTCTCGCAGACCACGCCGTCGGCAATGGTGATCGTGCGGCGAGCGCGTGCCGCCACGACCGGATCGTGGGTAATCACCAGGATGGTGACGCCGGCCTCATTCAGCTTCCCGAGAAGCTCGAGCACGATGTCGGCCGACACGCTGTCGAGGCTGCCGGTAGGTTCATCGCACAGCAGAAGCGAAGGGCTGAGCGCGAGCGCACGGGCAATGGCGACCCGCTGGCACTCGCCGCCGGATAGCGTAGTGGGCAGTGCGTTGAGCCGGTGGTCAAGACCGACCAGGCGGAGCGCTTCGGCCGCGGTCTCCCGCCTGATCGCGAGCGGCACCCCGGCGTACATCCCCGCGAGGGCCACGTTGTCGATCGCCGACCGCCAGGCCATCAAATGGAACGCCTGGAACACGATCCCGACCCTGGTGCCGCGCAAGCTCGCCCGCTGCTTCGCTGACAGCGATCCGGTGTCGGTGCCGTCAAGCCGGTACCGGCCGCCCGTCGGCCGGTCAAGCAAGCCGATGATGTTCACCAGGGTCGACTTGCCTGAGCCCGAACGCCCCACCATCGCCACGTAGTCGCCCGCGCCGATCGACAGGGTCGCTTCGCGCAGCGCGGTCACCGCGGGCGGCCCGGATACTGCCGGGAAACCCGGTCAAGCTCGACGACCGGGGGCTGCGAGCCAGCCGCGCCAGTCAAGACCCAGTCACCACCCGCTGTCCAGCCGACAGCTTTCCGGCCCTTGCCCGCACGGTGACCATGCCGCTGCCGGTGAGCCCGGTCGTTACCGGCACTCGCTGCTGTTTCCCCCGTGCGCCGATCGTGATCACGTAGGTGTGCCCGCCGGCGTCGGTCCTGATCGCCGCCTCAGGTACGGTGAGAACCTTTCCTGCGCTGTGCGCGTAAGTGACGGTGAGCTCCACGTTCTGGCCGATCTCGCTGAGCGGTACCTTGCCTGCCATCCGGACGATTACCGGGAGATAGGCGGCGCTTTCCGAACTTGAGCCGCTGGTCTTGCCCGGCCCGGTGGTTACCGCGCTGACGGCTTGGACCACCCCCGCCGCCTGCCAGCCGGACGCCTGATCTTGCGCGGTCACCGCCTGGCCTGGCCTGATCAGCGACTCGTCGGACGGGTCGAACTGGCCGGCGATGTCGGGGCGGCCAGAATCGATCGTGACCAGCGGCGGCTGCACCACCGCGCCGCGCTGGCCGGACACGACGGCGACCGTTGCCGGGAACGACGGCACGAAGACCACGTCATTCATCGGCACCATCGGACCCGACCGTTCCGCCTGGCTGTCGTAGGACTGCTGCGCGGCGGTCACCGCCGACTCGTCGCCGGGCAGCCTGGCCTTCGCGGCCAGCCCGGCGGTACCGCCCTTCGCCGCGAGACGCTGGTCGGCGGCGAGCTTGTCCTCCGCCGTCACGATGGCTTGCTGCGCTCGTACAAGGTCGGCGCTTGACTCGCCCGCGTTCGGCACAGGAAACCCGATATGCGAAAAGTAGGCCGAGACCGCGTTCTTGGTGCCGGCGCCGAAAGTTCCGCTCACGTCCGGGCTCGATGAGAACCCAAGCTCGGCGAGGGCCGCCTGCAATTCAGCGACATCGCTGCCCGACTCACCTGGTGCCAGGTTCCGCCAGGCGGGAACCGCGCCGGCGAGCACGAATATTGGCTGATCAGAAACGGTAAGCAGAACATCGCCGCTGTACACGGTGCTGCCCGCGCGGGCATCCACGGCCGTGATGACCAGCCGCTGGGCGCCGGGCTCGGACTCGGGGGTGGCCTGTACCTGGTGCGCGGCCATCACGAGGCCGCGGCTGATCAGCGTCTTGCTGACGACCTGCCTGGTCACCTTCGCGGTCAGCACGGAAGGCGAAGGCGCACGGGTTTGCGCGGCGATCTGCGCGGGTGACTTCACCCAGGCGGCACCGATCAGGCCGCCGGCTGACATCAGCACGGATGCCGCCACTACGGCCAGCAGCACCCACTGCGCACGGCGCAGCCGGCGACCAGGCCGGCTCACCGGCGGCGCCTCCGCCACGCTGGTCACGTCGGTGTTCGTCACGTCGGTGCGCGTCACGTCAATAGTCATCACTCTCACCTACGACAGTGGCGACAGGAAAGTAGCGCCCGAACGCTATTCCGCGTAGTCAAGAGCGGCCAGGATCCGCTCAACCTCACCGTGCAGTTCTGGCGGCAGCTCCTTGCGCTGTATCGCCGTGCCTGACGGTCCGGTCCCGGCGCCCGGCCAGGATTCGGAAGCCAGCGGCCAGGGTTCTCGCTGACCCGGCGACTGACCGGGGAGGCAGAAGAACGCGCGAAGCTCAGACAGCGAAGAACGGGGCCGCTCGATGAAATCCTCGTAGCGGAAACGCTGGCAGTTCGCCGGGTACTTCTGCTCGAAGGCCAGCATCGCCGCCGCGCTCACCGTCCAGTAGCTGGCGCGGCTCAGCTCGTCGGCCCCGAGCCAGATCTTCTGACCAAGGAGCGTCGCCTGGCCCGGCCGGTCCGGCCGGCCCGGCCGGCCTGACCGGTCAGGCGTGCCGGTGAGCGCCGTCACATGGCAGTACAAGCAGGCGATCCTCGCCTCCGGATACAGGCAGAGGAACGCCTCGGCCGCCTGTACCGACGCGGTCGAGATCTCGCACCATTGCTGACCGCCCAGCCGGGCAAGCACCACCGCCCGCATCATGCTGATCATTGACCGCAGGCTTTTCACCGCCAGGGCCGACGGCGGTCCGCTCCGGCCTTCCGCCAGCCGCCACGCCAGGACAGCCCGGTCGCAGAGAGGCAGCAGCCCCGTGCTCTCGGTGCAGGCCACGGTGCCATCCGCCGCCATCAGCGACCGCAGGAAGCCAGCGGCCGGATGGGCCTGCGCCACGACAAGCAGCGGCCAGGCCGGCCCCTGTTCGCTCATGGCGCCAGCGCCAGGAGATGAGCCGCGAGGGAAATCCGCGCTCCCTCGTCCTCACCGCGCGCGCTCAGCTGATTGAGTATGCGCAGGCTTCCCCGGCGCAAGGCCACCGCCAGGTCAAGCTGTCCGCTGAGCACTGACTTGAATTCCGCTGCCTCACCGGTCAGGAACCAGGCGACGTCCGATCCGGCTACGAGAGAATCGCTGCTCCCCGAGCTCTCGAATTTCTCCAGATCGATCAGCCACTCAACCCGCCGGCTGCGCTCCTTGCCGCTGTAGGCAGAGATCACGACGTACCTGTTGCCGTCGAAATCCTGCCATCGTCCTGAGCGAGCCGACAGTCCGCTCAGTCCGGCGGCGATCCGGCGGGAGATCAGCTTCGCGGTCTCGCTGAGCTCGCGGGACCTGTCTGCTTCCTCGTCGTCATCAGGCTGCCATCTTCGCAGCACGTCCGAGCGGGATAGCTGATTCCAGTTCAAGTCGACCGGCGGGTAATCCAGCCGGCCGAGCTGCTGGTTGACCGCGGCAAGCACCGGCGGAGGCATTATGCGCACAGGTACCGCGACGCCCCGGCCGACCGATTCCGCGCTGACCTCGCCCGTAGACCAGATCTTGTAGTCGGCCGCACCGGACATCTCCTTGCTCGTCCGCAGCGCCTGCGGCCAGTCCCACGTCGTAGTAGTCAGGTCAAGGAACTTGGCCAGGTCTTCGCACACGGCCCCGGTCTGGGTGACGAGTTCCTCGTAGCGCACCCGGTGACAGATCTCAGGGTGCCCGGATTCGAAATCGGCGATGGCCGCGGCGTAGTCGGCCCAGTAGTGTGCCAGCGCGGCGACGTCATTTCCCGGACTCGCGGTGACGTAGGGGTCGAAACCATATCCGGCTACGCCCCAGGGACAGGCTTCCATCGCGGAGAAAACGACGTCCAGGCAATGCCGGTACAGGCAGATGAACTTCGTCCCTGGGAAGATCTCAAGGAAATCTTCCGCGTCCTCTACCGTTCCGAGAGACTTATCGCAGAACCGCGTCTTGCCTCGGCGCCTGAGATAATCCGCCAAGATTCCCTCGGCCGCCGACCTGATCACGCCGATGGCAGGTCCGGATAGTTCCTCCTGGTTATGTATCGTCTTCCAGGCGGCACCGAGCTTGGTGCAGGTCTTGACGATGTTGGTTTCCGGCGGGCAGGCGATGTCAGGATGCTGGTCAAGCAGCAGGCGCAGGAGCGTAGACCCTGACCTGGCCGCCGTGAGGACCACTACCGGGCTGGCATCGGCGCCGGTGAGCAGGCCGCCGATCTCGGATGTCACGCTGATCCGACCTTTCTTCAGCAATTGCCGTAGACAGTGCTCTCGGTTACCTTCCAGATCCGGCCGTCCTGGGCCAGCGTGAACATGGCGAGCTGCCGCGGGCGCTTCTTGAGCTGCGGAATCAAGGTCCTGGTGTGCTGGCGGTAGAGCAGCCAGTCGTCCAGGTTCACGCAGTCGACGACGTAGGCGAGCGTTCCCTTTACCGTGACCGACCTGATGTGATGCGCTACGCGGCCGGCCGCGTAGATGTGAGTCCTGACGTCGATCGAGAGGTCGCGCCTGAGCATCGCGAGCTGAGAGCTGGCCGCGTGCCGCGCCAGCAGCGGGCTGCCGGGGTCGGGAATGCTGTTCGCGGCGATCAGCGAATCCCAGTACGCCAGGTAGTCCTGCCTGACGGTCGCGGACGCCGGCGGCTCATGGTTGGTGCCGCAGGAGATAACGGCGGTCAGTAACAAGCACGCGGCTAGCGCGCCGATCGCCTTCCGCGGGTTCAGCCGTTTCATGTCAGCCCTGCTTGCCGCGAAGGAGGCTGGCCGCCAGGCTGACTTCGGCTTGCAGCTCGATACGGAGCTCGGCCAGCTGGGACTCGCTGCCGCTGATCAGCCTGCGCTGGTACGCGGCCTCGACCGCCAGCCAGATCCCCGGCAGCTGCGTCCTGGCCTTGCACCGTACGTCGGCGACCGCCGTGGCGATCTCCGATGAGTCAGGTGTCGTCGGCCAGGCCGCCGCCTGCGCCGCCATCGGCGTGGCGAAATTGAAGCCCTTGGACTTCATGCACGAAGACCAGACCCGTTCGGCCTTGCTCACCCGCTGGTCTGACTCCGTGAGCTGCTCGCTTTGCGTGGTCAGCTCGCCGACGAGGTTAAGGTCGCTTGAGGTTTGCGAACTCTGCCTGAAGAGCGCCTTGTTGGCGTTGATGCAGGCGTTGGCCGACGTCGTTCCCGTCGCTCCGGTTGTAGTGCCGAATAGCGCCGCGATGTAGGCGGGGCCGTGCTGCTGCTGCAACTGGGTCAGGTTCGGCAGCTTGCTGCTCGCGGCCGGGTCTGAGCCGCCTGCTGGCGTGCTTCCCGAACTGGTGCTGACCGAGCCAGGCTGGGCATAGCCGTATTTCGTCGCCTGGGACGCGCTGGTGATGCCGTAGGGCTCGCCGACTGGCGAGGGCGCTCCGGCCGAGGCCAAGGTGACCGGATAGGCGAAGCCCTTCGCTTGCATGCAGCGCTGGATGAGCACGTCGCTCGCGTTCCTGATCGTCGCGAGATCCTGCACGGAGAGGGCATAGGCGGTCAGCGGGAGCGTGGCCGCGACCTGCGCGAAGTTGGCGGTCGGCACGGCGTGAATGGGGGGCAGGCTTCCGGACGCGGCGGAACGCTGTCCGCCGGCGGAGCTTGCCGCAGACGCGCAGGCGGTGACCGTAGCCGCGATGGCGGTGAAGGCAAGAAACAATGAGAGCTGGCTGGTAACGCGGGTCATTGTGGTATCTCCCGTGCTTGCGCTGGCCTGCCTCGCCGGGCCCGACGGACGAGGACCGCCAGGCCCGGCTCAGCGGGGTTTCCTGGGTCGGCCAGCCCTGACGTCAGCAGGCGCGGCCAACCGAGTACATGTAGTAGTCCGCGCTGTAACCGGCTCGGACGCTGGTGTCGAGATCCTTGTTGTAGTCCCAGTAAGGATCGCCGTTGATGTTCTGCCCCGACACGTAGTAGTAGAGGCAGGCCTCCTGGCTCGACTGGCCCTGGCCGTACGCCTTGTGGCTGGTCGAGGCACCTGAGCGGATATACACGCCATTGCCGTTATAGCCGCCGAGGACAGAGGCGTGGGCAACGCCGACTCCCGCCGCGATGAGCCCTGCGGCGAGACTTGGGGCAACTGCGATCTTGCTGAGCGTTCTCATACCGTCTCCCGTCGTAGATTCCTGCCGTGCTTTACGGCAGCTTCCGCGTACTGCACAACCTCCTGGCATGGGATCCGGTGCGTCATCGTCCTAAAGTTGGGCTACGGTCCTCCACTTTTGTGTGGTTCTCTGGCGACTGTCCTTCGTTCGTTGACATGAGCGCCGGTGGCCTGAACGGCTGGCGGAAGTCTCGGTGGCCTCATCCCTGTCCGCCTCCAGTACCGCCGGGCAGTGAATGATGGACCTGGATGAAGCCAGGCGGAATGCTGACCGTGAAGCGCCTGAGATTTCCCTGCGAGCGCTGGAGCCAGGCGATGTTCTCGGTCACGGTCCAGTCAGGATCGGTGCTGACAATGCTTATCCTGACCGGCAGGTAGGTTTTTCTGCTGATCCATACCTGAGTCAGACGGTTTGGGCCTGGTCCTCGCGGGTGATGCGCAATTTGATGGTGTCAGTGCCGTAGATCCTCTGATAGCCGGCGATCACCGCTCGCCCGGAGCTGATCGCGGCCTGGAATCCGGCCCGGTCAAGCGGCAGGCTCTGGAATGCGTGTCCGGTGGAGGGCGCGGACGGTACCTGCGGCTGTGAGTACGACGTTCTTGTCCAGGTTTTCTGCCGGAAATCAATGTAGGTGACCTGGAACTTGCTCCCCGAAGAGGTGAGCACGGCCTCATTCGCCGGCCTGCCGTCCCGGCCGAGCCATTCGATGCTGCGCCGGCCGGTCGCCTGATCGGTCCACTGAATCCAGCGCAGCGAGCCAGGGCCGGCTCCGCGGACCTCGGTAATCGGCTGGCCGCTACCCGCGCTCAGGCTGTGCACGGCGCGGATGATGACGTACGAGGCGGTCAGGCGGACAGGAGGCGACACCACGGGAGGCGGGTTAACGTTGCCCGCGGCCAGCGCGATAGCAAGGCCGGCCGCTACGCCGGCGACGGCGAGCGGGCCCGCGACCAGGGCCGTCCTTCTCCGCCGCAGCCGCCACCTGTGGCGGCGGAGGGTGCCGCTGATCAGGCTGGGGGGGATCCGGAGATCTGTGACGCACCCTTCCATCTCCCGGCGCAGCCGTTCCTCAGCGCGGAACTCATCAGGCGTCATTCCGGTTGCTCCTCAGCTTCCTTCTGTCCGGGAGTCGCGACCGGGTCCATCAGCTCGCGCAGCCTTCGCAGGCCGCGGCCCGCGGCGGCCTTGACCGCGCTGACCGTGCAGCCAAGCGCGGCGGCCGCTTCCGCTTCGCTGAGCTGTTCCCAGTAGCGAACGACCAAGACAGCGCGCTGTCTCGGGGAGAGCTGAGAGAGGGCGCTGAGCATCGTGACCGTGAGGTCTACCTGCTCAGCCGGGTCAGGCACCGCCACCGTCAGCGGCAGGCCGAGCACCTCAGGACGCCTTTGCCTTCGCCGCCAGCCGTCGATGGCCAGGTTGCGAAGCGTCCGCCGCGCATAGCCTTCTGGGTCGCCGTCGAGCCGCTGCCAGTGCCTGACCAGGCGCTCAAGGGTCTCTTGCAGCAGGTCCTCACCGCCGTGCCTGCTGCCCGCGAGCAGCACAGCGGTCTGGAGCAAAGCGTCGCCTCGGAGGACAAGAAACAGTTCGAGGTCTGCTCCCTTGCCGTCTTGTCGCACCCGCCCTCCCTCTCTTTCTCATAACCAAGGACGACGGACAGCCCGGCATAGTCGCTGTGCGGTCGCAAACTATTTCTCTCCGCGTTTGTTTCCCGCGTTCAGGGCGGCTTGCCGTTGACCAGGCCGTGCCTGAAGGCGTAGACGACGGCCTCTGACCGGCTGCGCAGGCCGAGCTTGGTCAGCAGATGGTGCACATGCGAGCGCACCGTAGTATTGGTCACGCCCAGGTGCTTGGCTATCTCAAGTCCGGTCATCCCTGTGGCCAGGAGGTGGAGGACTCGTAACTCCGCGGGGGTAAGTACGCCAAGGGCGGCGGGCGGGCTGCACGGCGGCGGCGCCGCCATCGCGACCCAGTCAAGCAGGACCCGCGCCGACGTCGGCGTCAGTGCGGCGTATCCCGCTGCCACCGCCCGCACGGCTTGCACAAGTTCTGCGGGTTCGCCATCCTTCCGCACTATCCCGCTGACCCCGATTCGCAAGGCTTCGACGATGTCTTGCTCCTCGTCGGCCGCGACCAGCGCGACCACGCCAGTCTCCGGCCGGCCCGCGCGGGCCGCGCGCTCCCGCAGGCCGCGTACGATCTCGACTGCTGGCATCAGGGCACAGGCCAGCACTACATGCGGGGAGTGCCGCACGATTAAGCTGACCGCGCTCCGGCCAGCGCAGGACACCTCAAGGACGTTCATGTCGGACTCGGACTCGAGCAAGGCGCGAACGCCTGCCCGCGTGAACGTATGTTCGCCGCAAACAGCGACTTTTATGCTCACATGACCCCTTTGCGTAATAGTCTGCGCTGGCCGCTAAGGGAAGTTATGGTTCGCTATATTTGGCCGAAACTACTAATTGCAGCACGCAACTTCCACTGCAATTGGCTAAGCCATCGCCGAACATAAGCTAACTAATACATCTATGTCAAGGTCCAATCCCATAGGGAGAGGATCCTGGCCTTCAGGTAAGCCCTCGCAATAACTCTCGCCGGCACCTGGGAAGCTTCCGGCCGGCCGGCCCAGGCCCCGGCCCTGTCCCGGCATTCCCGGCATTTGGTACGACAGGCCAGGGACCGCAGCAACGATGGCCCACGGTTGCTGCGGGGGCCTGCACCCCGATCACTCCACGGTCGCGGAGTTCGTCCGCCGCAACTCCGGCGCGGCGCTGGCGCTGCTGCCGGAGTCGGTGAAGGCGTGCGCGCGGGAGGGCCTGGTGTCCCCGGAGGTGGTGGCCGGGGACGGGACGATGCTGAAGGCGAACGCCGCGATGGCCTCCAACGTGACCCGGGAGCAGCTGGACGCGCCTGGATCATGTGGTCGTTGGCTACCAGACTGGCCACCAGCGCTGCGTCTTCACGGCCGCCGCCGTAATTCATCGCTGGTCATTGTTGCCCGCGGTTAAGCGGACACCCCGGAGGTGGGAGACAGGCCGAGCTGAGATTCAGGCAGCCGGGTTCAGGATGGATTCGGGCACCAGGATGACAGGCTGGTCTTCGTCGTCATCGGCCAGCAACTGCACGCGTACCTGAGATGGCGGGTCGCCCCACACTTCGACTACGCGAGCCCGGACCGGCTCTTCAAGACCCCAGGGGATCAGGACAAGATCGCCGACCTTCACATGTCGATGCTCGCTAGTCACCAGGGATCTCCTCCGAATGCACTATGAAGATGGTCCCACACGATGCGATCCAGCGCACGTGCGGTTCGGTCCAGTCCAGGCAACCTGTCGCGTGCCCAGGGCAACTGGCCGCCCGATCTCAAGAGGTCTGCCGGGGCCGCCAATCTTTCCGAACTGAGCATGAGCTTGCGCCAGGGCCTCGATTGACTGGCGTCGCGGGCTTAGCCAACGGACAAGAGGAAACGACTGGAAATATGGCACTCCTCTACGCTAACGAGGGCTAGTGACATCGACGGCAGCAAGACCGACACCTCTCATCTCGCCCGCCATCGTCCGGCAGTACAGAGATCCGCCTGCTGTTCGCGTTCGACCCTCAGGCGCGAGCCTATTCCTGGTCGCTGGCGGTAAAGCCGGGAACTGGCAAGGCTGGTACAGCGACGCGATCCCGCTGGCAGACGAGCGCGACGCCGTACCGGTGCGAAAATCCTCCAGCCAGGCCCATCGTTGTCGCGGGAACAGCATCCCTGGGCCATCGTTGTGATTCGCCCGGCCCGCTGAGCCACATCGATGGCCCATGGTTGCGTTTCCTGCGGGGGAGGCGGCTCCCTGAGGGTCTTGCCGGGGCCGGGGCCGGGGGCCGGGGGCCAGGGCCGGGGGCCGGACGCCGGGCGCCGGGTCCCGCGGACCGCGCCGCGCCGCCGCTCTCGCGACCTAACATGTGCGTTATATGTCTGGTTGCTATAACGATATGGCATTCGGGGGTTGACAGCGCTCTTTCGCAGGATGTAATCGTTTAACCTGCAATCGATTAACCAGCCAGTGGAGCTCGGATAGCCGCTAATCCAGACAGGCACGCGTCCGCGTTTCCGCAGGCCAGAAGGGGCTCGTCATGCCTAGATCTGCGCGCCGCCCTGGGCCGTGCCGCGGGGCGGGTGGGGTCTGGTGAGCGGGCGGGTCACGATGAAGGATGTCGCGGCGGTGCTCGGGGTGTCGACGGCGACGGTGAGCCGGGCGCTCAAGAATGACCCGGCGATCAGCGTGGCGACCAGGCGGGCCGTGGTCGAGGTAGCGCAGCGGGTGCAGTACCGGCCTTCAGCGGCCGCCCGCAGGCTGCGCACCAAGTCCACCTCGCTGATCGGCGTCGTCGTGCAGAGCCTGGGTGACGGCTACATCGGAGCCGTAGTGCTCGGGATCCAGGGACGGGCGCGCGAACTTGGTTACCAGCCGCTGTTCTTCGCGGCCGAAGGCCAGGCCGATCTCGAGTCGCAGGCGCTTGACGTGTTCCTGTCGGAACAGGTCACCGAGCTGATCGCGGTGTCGCCGACGGGGAAGCCTGAGCTGCTGCGGCGCGCGGTCGCCGAGGGCATGCATGTCGCGGTCATCAACGGGGACGAGACCGTGCCAGAGAAGCTGATCGGCGGGGTCGCGGCCGGGAACATCGACGAGGACACGGCGAGGCTCGCGGCCAGGCGGGAGCCCGCCCCGGCGATCAAGCACATCGCGTTCGATGATGTCGGGGCCGGGCGGCTGGCGGTCGCTTACCTGGCCGATCTCGGCCATCGCCGCTTCGTGCACCTGCGGGGGCCTGACGTCACCTCAAGCCTTCTGAGGTTGCTCGGCTACCGGCAGGAACTAGCCGAACGCGGGTTCGACCCGCAGCCTGTGCTCACCTCGACGTCGGCTAACCTGCGGGCGAGAGAAGCAGCGGTCAGGGCCTTCCTCGCCGAGGCTGAGCCGCCGGTCGGGCTCGTCGCCTACGACGACATGTCCGCGATCGCGGCGCTGCGGGCGGCGCACCGGGCCGGCTGGCGGATTCCTGAGGACCTGTCGATCGTCGGCATCGACGACATCCAGTTCGCTGAGTACACGCACCCGGCCCTCACCACCGTGGCCCAGCCGAAGTACCGGCTCGGCGCGCTGGCCGTTGACGCGGTGCTCGCCCGGCCAGCCGAAGGAGCACCGGGCACCCCGGCCCTCATTCTCGACGGGGAACTGGTGATCAGGGAGTCGACTGCCCAGGTAAGCGCGGCGACATGACAACCGGCATGCAAGCCATCGACCTGGATCCCGGTGGTCAGGACAAGGCCCGGCCGGCCGGACTGGCCGCTACCGCGTGGCGAAGGCTCAGGCGCGACCCGGTCTCCATGTTCGCGCTCAGCCTGCTGATTCTCCTGGTTCTCGCGGCCGCGATCGGCGGGCCGCTGGCGGCCTGGCTGACCGGGCACGGCGCCAACCAGCAGTTCGCCAACGCGCTCGCGGCTAACTCCGAGCCGATCGGCATCATGCAGCGCACCTACCTGGCCGGCGGCGTCAAGCACGATCCGCACGGCAGCCTGTTCATTCTCGGCGCGGACGCGCTGGGAAGAGACACCCTGGTCAGGGTCCTCTACGGGGCCAGGATCTCCCTGCTCGTCGCCACCTCGGCCACGGCGCTTGCCCTGATCATCGGCATCTCGCTTGGCCTCCTCGCCGGCTACCAGGGCGGCTGGATCGACAGCATCGTCAACCGGCTGACCGAAACCGCGATGGCGTTTCCCAACCTCCTCCTCGCGGTCGGCATCGCCGTCGTTATCGGCCCTGGCCTGCTCAACGTGGTGATTATCATCGCGCTGTTCACCTGGTATTACCCGGCGCGGATCGTCCGCGGCGCCACGATCTCCACCAAGCGGATGACGTTCGTCGCGGCCGCGAAGACGGTCGGCGCGCGGCCGAGGCGCATCCTGATCGTGCACCTGCTGCCGCAAGTCTGGGGTCCCCTGCTGGTCTACGGGACCTCGATCATCGCCAACAACATCATCTTCGAAGCCGGCCTGTCCTACCTCGGCGTCGGCGTCCCGCCGCCCACCGCGAGCTGGGGCCAGATGCTGTCCGACGCGGTCACCTCAGGCATGTACCAGACCGACCTCACGCTCGCGCTGGCCCCCGGCCTCGCCCTCGTGATCACGATGCTCGCGTTCAACCTCCTTGGCGACGGCATCAGGGACGCCCTCGACCCGAAGGCAGGCAGCCGATGAGGCGGGTGATCCTGCGTCGCCTGCTCGGCGCCGTGGTCCAGATCATCATCGTGACCTTGTTCGCGTGGCTCCTTTTCTACGTCATCGCCAAGTTCACCGGCGCCAGCCCGGCCCAGCGGATCGCGGGCAAGACCGCTTCGCATGCCCAGATCGAGCTGGTGACCAGGCTGCTCGGTCTTAACAAGCCGTACTGGGAGCAGTACCTGATCTTCATGAACCACCTGATCCACGGCAACCTCGGCTTCTCCTACGTCCAGGAGCGCCCGGTGTCGGCAATCATCTGGCCCGCCACCAGGGCCACGGCTTCCCTGGTGCTCGGAGCGGCCGCGGTCTGGCTCCTGATCGCCGCGCCCGTCGGCGGCTACGGCGGGTTCCGCCCGCGGAGCGCGGGAGACATCGCGGGAAGAGCCGTCGCGATCCTCGGCATGTCGATCCCGGTCTTCTGGCTCGCCCCCATGATCGCCTACTTCCTCGGCTACCAGCCAACCCAGGGCGAGCTCTTCGGCCTGCCCATTCTCCCGGTCGGCACCACCATCTTCCCGATCCAGGGCTACACCGACTTCGGCCAGAACCCCCTCCAGTGGGCCTACCATCTCCTGCTGCCCTGGCTCACGCTCGCGATCGGCTTCGCCGCCGTCTACATACGGTTCATCAGAACTCTCACCGCCGAGCAACTCGGTGAGGACTACGCGAGGACTGCCCGCGCCAAGGGCGCCTCCACCGGCCGCGTGCTCATCACCCACGTGGGCCGCAACATCGCTCCAACCGTCACCGTACTGCTAGGCGCCGACATCGCGACGGCGCTCACCGGGGTCTTCTTCGTCGAGACTGTCTTCGGCATTCCCGGCCTCGGTTACACCGGCCTGTCGGCCATAGAAAACCTCGATTATCCCGTGATCACGGGCGTGATCATCGTCGCCGCAGTCATCGCCGTGCTCGCCAACACCGTTGTTGATCTCCTGCACGCCGTGCTCGACCCGCGGCTCCGGCGTGTTGCCGGGGCTTAAAGAAAGACAGGGGAATCCGAATGGATCGGAGAAGTTTATGGCCAGGAAGAGAATCCCGCTTCGCGGGACGGCGCTCGCCGCCGTAGCCGCCCTGCTCGTCGCGGCCTGCGGCAGCGGATCAAGCGGGTCAGGCGCCGGCAGCGGCGGAGGCACCTCGGGCGCACCGAAGGCAGGTATAGCGACGGGCACCCTGACGGGCGCGATGTCCTCGGGCGCGATCGACAGCATGGACCCGAACCGCTGGTGGTTCGCGGTCACCTGGGGCCTGTCCAACGCGTTGTGCACCACGCTGGTCAGGTACGCCGACAAGCCGGGCGTCGCGGGCACCGGGATCGTCCCCGGCACGGCCAGCCTGCCCGCGGTCACCGACAACGGCCTCGTCTACACGTTCACGATGCGGCCGGGCGCGAAGTTCTCCGACGGCAAGCCGATTACCCCGGCCGACGTCAAGTACAGCTTCGAGCGGCTGATGAACCCCAAGGTCGCGACCGGAACCGGTGGTTACTTCACCAGCCTGATCGGCGCCAACGCCTACATGGCCGGCCAGTCGAACAACATTCAGGGCATCGTCACCACGGCGACCACGATCGCGTTCCACCTCAGCCAGCCCGACGGAGCGTTCCTCTACAAGGCCGCGCTGCCCACGACCTGCCCGGTCCCGGTCGGCACGCCGATGAAGCCGATCGAGAACGGCTCGCTGGAGATGAACTACGCGAGCGGCCCGTTCAAGATCCAGTCCTACTCACCGTCACGTCAGCTCGTCCTGGTCTTCAACAAGAACTACGACCAGGCCCTCGGCGCCCGCGGCCACGTCGCCAAGATCGTCTTCACGATCGGTGACGAGTCCACGCAGGCGGTGCTCCAGATCCAGGCTGGCCAGCTTGACTTCAACACGTCCAACCTGGCGACCGCCGACATCATCAAGCTGTCACAGAACAAGGCCCTCGCCGGCCAAGTCCACGACTCGCCCAGGCCGTCGCTGACCTACATCTTCCTCAACAACGAGGTGCCGCCGCTCAACAACGTGGACGTGCGCAAGGCGATCAACTACGCGATCGACCGGACCGCGATCCTCGCCCAGTGGGGTGGCCCCCTCGCCGGCGCGCCGAGCGACCAGATCATCCCGGCCGGCCAGGCCGACTACAAGCAGTACACGATCTACCCCAACACGCCGAACCTCGCCATGGCGAAGAAGCTGATGGCGGAGGCCCACGTCAAGACGCCGGTCACGCTGCAGCTGCGCACCCAGAACGACACTCCGGGGTTCATCAACATGGCCCAGGTGATCCAGGCGAACCTGAAGCCGATCGGGATCAACGTCCAGATCGTCGGCACGCCGAACAGCGTCAACAGCTCGTTCATCTCTAACTACAAGGCGCACGTCCCGATGGGCATCGAGCCGTGGTCGCTCGACTTCCCTGACGGCGAGGCGATCATCAACACCGGGCTCGACCCGACCCAGCCGAACGCGCCGCCGAACATGGCCCGCTGGGGCGACAAGGCCTTCATCCCGTCCTTCACCAACGTGCTGGCCAAGACCGGTGCCGCCCGCGTGGCCGCTTACGAGCAGCTTGACGAGCAGGTCATGGCCCAGCAGGCGCCTTACGCCCCGATTTTCAACCCGAAGTGGTTCGACTTCGTGTCCAAGCGCCTCGGGGGTTACGTCTACAGCGAGGCAATGGACGCCATTAACTACAACACCCTTTACATCAAATAACCATTATGTCCAATAAGCACCAGGGCGACGGCGCGGCGGCCCAAACCGCCGCGCCGTCGGCCCGGCGAGCGCTGCTTGAAGTCGAGGATCTGGCCATTTCGATCCCGACCGAGAGCGGCACGGTCGAGGCCGTACGTGGCATCAGCCTGTCAGTCGATCCGGGCGAAACCCTCGGCATCGTCGGCGAGTCAGGCTCGGGCAAGACCATGCTGGCCTTGTCCATCCTCGGCCTGCTCCCGAGATCGGCCCAGATCACGGGGTCGGTCAAACTGGACGGCGCCGAACTGACTGGCGCCAGCAACGCCCAGTGGCGGCAGGTACGCGGCGACCGGGTCGCGATGGTCTTCCAGGACCCGATGACGGCCCTGAACCCGATGTACACGATCGGCTGGCAGGTGGCCGAGTGCGTCCGCCTGCATCACAAGACCGACCGCCGGGCCGGCTCAAAGCGTGCCGCCTGGTCCCGCGCGGTCGAACTGCTCGGCGAGGTCGGCCTGCCCGAGCCCGCCCAACTGGCCCGCCGGTTCCCGCACGAACTGTCCGGCGGCATGCGGCAGCGGGTCGTGATCGCGATGGCGATCGCGAACGACCCCGAGCTTCTGATCGCCGACGAGCCGACCACGGCCCTCGACGTCACCGTCCAGGCCCAGATCCTTGACATGCTGCACTCGGTGCGCGAGCGCACCGGCGCGGCCATGATCCTGATCAGTCACGACCTCGGCGTCGTGGCCGGGGTCGCCGACCGGGTGCTGGTCATGTACGCGGGCAAGGCGGTGGAGGTCGGGCCGGTCGACGACGTCTTCGCCCATCCCGCTATGCCGTACACGCGAGGCCTGCTGGCCTCGCTGCCCTCGCTCGACGAGCGCAGCAGCCGGCTCTCCTTTATTCAGGGCATCCCTCCTTCCGGCATCGGTTACGGCCCCGGTTGCGCGTTCGCGCCGAGGTGCCCCCTAGCGGCCGAACCCTGCGCGGGCGAGCCGACCCTGGCCAGAGTCGACCCGGCGAGGTCAGTGGGAGTCGGTCCGGCGGGTGCGGCCGGTGCCGGCCTGAGGCGCGTCGGCTCGTCGCCGGATGCCAGTTCTGAGCACCTGGCGGCCTGCCACTTCGCTGGGCACTCGGTGCGGGAGCGCGTCTCCGAGGCGCCGTGGGCGGCCGCGGCTCAGCCAGAGGGCGACGTCGTCGTTCAGGTGCGCAACCTGAGGAAGGACTTCAGGGTACGAGGCAGCGGCTTCCGGTCGTTCGCGACGGTGCAGGCCGTGTCCGGGGTTGACCTTGACCTGCGGGCCGGCCGGTGCCTGGCCCTGGTCGGCGAGTCGGGCTGCGGCAAGTCCACGCTGGCGCGACTGCTGGTCAGGCTGGAGGAACCGACCTCGGGCAGCGTCAAGCTGAACGGCCAGGAACTCATCGGCCTGCCCGACGGCGAGCTTCGCTCGATCAGGCGCCAGATCCAGATGGTGTTCCAGGACCCTTATTCCGCCCTGAACCCCCGCCTGTCGGTCGGCGAAATCGTCGGCGAACCGCTCCTGGTCCACAAGGTACCGAACCGATCCGCCCAGGTTCGCGACCTCCTCTCCAGCGTCGGCCTCGACGCTAGCGCCAGTGTCAGGTTCCCCGGCGAGTTCTCCGGTGGCCAGCGGCAGCGTATCGGCATCGCCCGCGCGCTCGCGCTCAACCCGCAGGCGATCATCCTCGACGAGCCGGTCTCCGCCCTGGACGTCTCGATCCAGGCCAGCGTGCTTAACCTCCTTCGTGAACTCCAGCGCGAGCACAACATGGCGTACCTCTTCATCGCTCACGACCTCGCCGTGGTCCGCCAGGTCGCCGACGACGTCGCCGTCATGTACCTGGGCAAGATCGTCGAGCAGGGCCCGGCCGACCAGGTATACCGCAGTCCCGCGCACCCTTACACGACGGCGCTCATGTCAGCGGTGCCGATCCCCGACCCGCCCAGAGAACGCAGCCGCCAGCGCATCCTCCTCTCCGGCGAGGTGCCAAGCCCAGCCAACCCGCCCTCCGGCTGCCGCTTCAGGACCCGCTGCTGGAAGGCAACCGACCGCTGCGCCACCGAGACCCCGCTCCTGGCCACCACCAACGGCACCGGCCCTCACCTGGTCGCCTGCCACTACCCGGAGCTGCCATGACCAGGAGTTGCGGCTCGCGCCTAGTTGATCAACATCAATGTGCGGTTTGGTGTTGGAATCCGGCACCCAAAGTCCACATTGATGTTGCCATCCCCCGCCGACGTGGCCGTCGGCTAGTCGCTGCTCTCACTCGGCGCAGTTGTATGGTCACTGAGCGCGGCATCCGGGCGCTCAAGGCCACCGCTCACGCCAGCGGCGCCGCATCGGCAGCCCACGGTCGGCCGACAACGACAACGATGTCCCAGCGATGCTGTTCGGAGTACCCGAGCAACGACAACGATGGGACATCGATGCTGTCCGCACAGCATCCATGGGACATCGATGCGGTAGCAGCAGGCCAGGCAACGACAACGGTGGGACATCGATGCGGTAAGGCGCCCGCCCCCAGTGCTGCCGACCTAAGAGCTCTCGGTGGTCTCGGTGGTCTCGGTGGTCTCGGTGGTCTCGGTGGTCTCGGTGGTCTCGGTGGTCTCAGAGCACTTGGAGCACCTAGAGCGGTTGAAGTCGCTTGTTCGGGGATCAGCTTGCGGGGCGGGTCACGTTCACTTCACGGGGGAGGCGGCTATGACCAGGAGTTATGTCTGGCCACTTACGGTCAGGGCCGGCGAGGACTTGCAGTTGCACGTCTCGACTGAGCACCGGCGGTTCGGGGTGCGGTTGTTCAGGTACGGGGCGAGCGTCTCTGAGGTGGCGGGACCGGCTGAGGTCTTCGACGGGTATGACCTGCCACTGGGGCGGCCTGATGAGGCGTGGGGCTGGCCTCGGTACACGATCGGGCTTGACCTTGAGTTGCCCGACGGCGTTTACGTCGCCGTGCCGGTGCCTGCCACCGACGACGGCCAGCTTGAGCCCGTGCCGGTCGGCCCCGAACTGGCGGTGCGCCGGGATGCGTCTTTGCTGATCCTGAGAAGAACTAGGACCAGGGAGATTCTCGTCAAGCTTCCGACGGCGACGTACGCCGCGTACAACCAGCTTGGCGGGGCGAGCACGTACGCGGCCGCTTACTGGGTGCGGGACTGGGCCGCGCAGGGCTATGTGGCCAGCTTGCAACGGCCAGGAAACGGCGGTGTCGGCGGGCGGGTGATGGAGGGCGACGCGCCCGACCCGTACGCGCGGGGGTCGCGACGGCAAGTGTTCGGGCACTGGGACGCGCCTTTCGTGTCCTGGCTGGAGTCGCACGGGTACGAGGTCAGCTACTGCACCGACTTTGACCTGCACTTCGACGAGGGACTGCTGGACGGGGCCGAGGTCGTCCTGTCGGCCGGGCACGACGAGTACTGGAGCGAGACGATGCGCCTGCGGGTGCTTCAGTTCGTCGACCGGGGCGGGAGCATGTGCTTCTTCGCCGGGGACGTGGCCTGCTTCCAGATCGAGTACTCCGACGCCGGGGACCGGCTGTTCTGCCCGAAGATGGCGGGGGAGTCGCCCGAGGTGGCGTCCAGGCTTACCGGGGCGTTGTGGCACGTGCACGACCCGCAGGACTGGCTGACGCTGAACAGCGGGGCGTACGGCGGAGGCTGGTGGGACGGCATCAGGTCGATCGAGGCCTACCAGCCGGTCGTGGCCGATCACTGGATCTTCGACGGGGTCACCGTGCCAGAAGGGGGGATCAGCGGGGGAGCGGAGACCCCCGTGATCGGGTACGAGACGGACGGGGTCCGGCTGGAGCGAGCGTCTGATCCGCCCAGGATGAGTGAGCACCGTAAGGGGGGCAGCGGCGGGCGGGCGCTGCTGGCGGTGGGGAAGCTGTCGGCGGGGTGGGTGGCCGGGTATGAGCAGGCTAACGCCGCGATCGTGATCAGGACCGCGCAGTCGGGCGGGATGACGTTCTCGGTCGGCACGACCGACTGGCCGCTCGGGCTCGGCGATCCGGCGGTCAGCCAGATCACCGCCAACGTGATCGACCGGCTGCGCTGCCGGGCGCTGCAGATCCGGGGTCCGGTCTGCGGCGAGGGCGAGTACATCGGCGAGGGCGAGATGGTCGGCGCGGGCCAGGAGGTCAGCTGGTACGTGGACGGCGGACAGCTCGCGGGCGAGGCTCTGAGCCAGGTTAAGTGGCTGGTCAAAGGCGGGCAGTCTCGCCCTGGAACCTCGGCCGCTCACATCAGCACCGTGTCCGGCGACGATGACCCGTACCTGACCGTCACCGCGACGGCGGTTGACGGCAGCGGCCGGCCGTACTTCGGCAGCCGCACGGTGCGGGTCGCCGGGACCGAGGAGTACCTGCGGCGCCGGATCATCAGGGCGCTCGACGCGCTCGCGTTCCCCGACGAGCAGGGCGGCGCACTGGTGGATCAGCGCGCGTCCGAGGCCGAGCTCGCCGACCGGGTGATCCCGGTGCGGCTCGGCTGGATTCAGCAGTACGCCGAGCGGCTGAACAGCCTGGTTTCCGAGCTCGAGGCCCGCTGGGTGGCGAACGGCAGGATGGCCGACGCTTCGCTACGTCTAGAAGAGAAATAAGGAGAGAACGTGTTCAGCATCGGAGTGATCGGCGCCGGGCGCATGGGGCGCACCCACATCAAGGCGATGAGCGGCTCGAGCGAGGTCATGGTCGCCGGGGTGGTCGAGCCATTCGAGGCGACCCGCGAGGCCGTCGCCGCGTCGGGGATCCCGGCCTTTGCCACGCTTGACGAGCTGCTCGCGGCGACGGAGATCGACGGGGCGCTTGTCGTGGTGCCGACCGACCAGCACGTCGCGGTGCTCGCCCAGGTGATGGGGGCCGGGCTGCCGGTGCTCTGCGAGAAGCCCTGCGGGCTGACCGTCGCCGAGGCGAGCGAGAACGCGGCGCTGGCCGAAAAGACCGGCCTGCCGCTGCAGATCGCCTACTGGCGCCGGTTCGTCCCCGCCCTGGTCGCGCTGCGGCAGCGAATTCAGGACGGCGAGCTCGGCGAGATCCTCGCCGTGAACTGTTCCCAGTGGGACGAGGCGCCGCCTTCCGCGGCGTTCCGCGCCAGCAGCGGCGGCATCTACGCCGACATGGGCGTGCATGAGTTCGACCAGATCAGATGGCTGACCGGGCAGGAGTTCTCGACCGTGTGCGGGGCGCGGGCCGTGCCAGGCACGGTTGACGGCGACCCCGAGTGCGCGCAGCTCGCGTGCGAGCTTGACGGCGGCAGCACGGCGATGGTCAGCCTCGGGCGCTGGCATCCGGCCGGTGACCTGGTCAAAGTCGAGGTCTACGGGACCAAGGGCACCGTCAGCTCGGTGTTCCTTGATCCGGCCGAGGGTGACGTGGTGTTTCTCGAGGCGTTGCGGCTTCAGGCGGAGGATTTCGCGCGGCTGGTGTGGACCAGGGTCGGCAACGGGGCGCGGGCGGCCGACGCCGTCGCCGCGCTGAAGGTCGCTGAAATGGCTAAGGAGAAATAGGACCATGAACAAAGTAGGCGGGGCCAAAGTTGGCAACGCGCCCGTCAGCTACGGGGCGTTCGAGGTAACGGTCGGCATCCGCGAAGGCGTGCCTAGTGCGACCGAGGTGCTCGACGCGGTCCAGGCGGCTGGCTACGACGGCATTGACCTCGGGCCGGTCGGGTACCTGGGGCTCGGTCCCGAGCTTAAAAGGGCACTCGATGAGCGCGGGCTGCTGCTGTGCGGCGGGTACGTGGAAATCGACGTTTCTTCGCCGGAGGCCGGCGCGGCGGGGTTCGGCGAACTGGCCGCGGTCTGTGATCAGATCGACGCCGTGGCTGACGGGGTGGACAAGCTGTTCCGCCCCCGGCCGACGGTCGCCCTGATCGGCGCCCCGGAAGCAGCGGTCCGCTGGGACCGGATCGAGTCCGTGGTCGGTCAGGTGGTTGCCACGTGTGACGCTCGCGGTTACGAGGCGGTGCTGCACAACGAGGTCGGGACCCAGCTCGCTACCCAGGACGATGTGGTCAGGGTGCTCGAATCTACCGGGGCGGCGCTCTGCCTTGACACGGGTCACCTGATCGCGGCGGGCGGGGACCCTTTGACAATCCTGTCGAATTTCTGGGAAAGAGTCACCCATGTGCACCTGAAGGACTCGTCGTCGGCCGGCCCGTATTCGGACGCGATGCAACTCTGGGAAGGTGACGTGTTCTGCCCGCTCGGGGACGGGGTCGGCCGGGTCGACGAGGTGCTGACCGCGCTGCGGGCTGGAGATTACTCGGGGTGGATCCTGGTGGAGCAGGACGTGCTGCCCGGCAGTCCGCAGGGGTACGTGAAGGCGGCGGCCGAGCAGGCGGCGAACCGGGTCTATCTGCGGGAGCGGGGCTGGTGACGTACGAGGTTCTGACGATGGGGCGGGTCGGGGTTGACCTCTACCCGCTCCAGGCCGGGCTTTCGCTGGCCGACGTCACCACGTTCGGCAAGTTCCTCGGCGGCAGCGCGACCAACGTCGCCGTCGCGGCGGCGCGGCACGGGCGGCGGGCGGCGGTGATCACCAGGACCGGGGACGATCCGTTCGGGCGGTTCGTGCACTCCGCGCTGCGGGAACTCGGAGTGGACGACGCGTTCGTGAGCTCGGTGCCAGGATTGCCGACGCCGGTGACGTTCTGCGAGATCTTCCCGCCTGACAACTTCCCGCTCTGGTTCTACCGGTTCCCCAAGGCGCCAGACCTGGAGATCTACCCGCGTGAGCTTGACCTGGACGCGGTGCGCGAGGCCGGGGTGTTCTGGGCGACCGTGACCGGGCTTTCCCAGGACCCGAGCCGGGACGCACATCACCTGGCCTGGGCGGTGCGGGGGCGGCGCCGGTTCACTGTGCTCGACCTTGACTACCGGCCGATGTTCTGGGAGTCGCGGGAGGCGGCGCGGCAGCAGGTCGCGGCGGCGTTGCCGCATGTGACTGTGGCGGTGGGGAACCTTGACGAGGCGCTGACGGCGGTGGGCACGTCCTCGCCTTCCGAGGCGGGGCGCGCCCTCCTGGACTTCGGGGTCGAGCTCGCCGTGATCAAGCAAGGGCCGGACGGGGTGCTCGCGATGACCGCATCCGAATCGGTCACCGTGCCGCCGATGAAGATCGAGGTGCTTAACGGGCTCGGGGCCGGCGACGGGTTCGGCGGAGCGCTTTGTCATGGGCTGCTGGCAGGATGGCCGCTTGAGCGGGTGCTCGCGTTCGCTAACGCGGCGGGGGCGATCGTGGCGTCCAGGCTGGAATGCTCGACCGCGATGCCGACGTCGGACGAGGTTGAGGAGTTGCTTCGATGAGCCTGCACCGGCCCCGTGGTTCGCTGGCCTCGGGACAGCTGGAGATCGACCTGTCGCAGGAGAAGGCGGGGTGGGACTGGTCGTCGCTGCGGGTGCTGGCGCTCGGGCGAGGCGAGGTTTTTGAGTTCGAGACCGGGGCGGACGAGATGCTCGTGCTGCCGCTGGCCGGCTCCTGCGTGGTGACCTGCGGGTCCTCCGTGGTCGAGCTCTCCGGACGGCCGAGCGTGTTCCAGGGCGTGACCGACTTCGTGTACCTGCCCAGGAACTCGGCGGTGCACATGTCCGCCGAGGGGGACGGCGGCCGGTACGCCCTGCCGGGTGCGCGGGCTTCCCGTGATCTCCCGGTGCGGTACGGCCCGGCATCCGGCGTGCCGATCGAGCTGCGCGGAGCCGGGAACTGCTCCCGTCAGGTCAATAACTTCTGCACCGAGTCCGCCTTCGAGTGCGACCGCCTGATCGCCTGCGAGGTGATCACGCCGGCCGGGAACTGGTCGTCTTACCCGCCGCACAAGCACGACGAGGACCGGCCGGGGGAGTCGGTGCTCGAGGAGATCTACTACTTCGAGCTGGCCGACGGGGGACGGGAGCCGCTCGCGGAGCACTCGCCGAGGGCTATCGGGTACCACCGGGTGTACGGGTCGGCCGAACGCCCGGTCGACGTGCTCGCCGAGGTACGGTCCGGTGATCTCGTGCTCGTCCCGCACGGGTGGCACGGGCCGGCGATGGCGGTGCCCGGGTACGACATGTACTACCTGAACGTGATGGCTGGTCCGGGGGAGCGCCGGTGGCTGATCTGCGACGACCCGGTGCACGGGTGGGTCAGGGACACCTGGGTCAGCGAAGCGGTTGATCCTCGGCTGCCGTTCTACCGGAGTCCGTCGTGAAGCTCACCGTTGGCCAGGCCGTCGTCCAGTTCCTGGTAGCGCAGTACTCCTCGCGGGACGGTTTGTCGCACCGGCTCGTGGAGGGTTGTTTCGGGATCTTCGGGCACGGCAACGTCGCCGGCCTCGGCGAGGCCCTGCTGTCGGCCGAGTTGGCCACCCCCGGTGCCATGCCTTATTACCAGGGCCGCAACGAGCAGGCCATGGTCCACGCCGCCGTCGGCTTCGCCCGCATGCGGAACCGGCTGTCCACCCTGGCCTGCACTTCCTCGGTCGGCCCCGGCGCCACCAATATGGTGACCGGTGCCGCGCTGGCGACCGTAAACCGGCTCCCGGTCCTGTTGCTGCCCTCCGACACCTTCGCCACGCGGGTCGCCGATCCGGTCCTTCAGCAGCTTGAGCACCCGAGCCAGCGGGATGTGTCCGCCAACGACGCGTTCCGCCCCGTGTCGCGGTTCTTTGACCGGGTCGACCGGCCCGAGCAGCTGCCCGACGCGCTGCTCGGGGCGATGCGGGTGCTTACGGACCCGGCCGAGACCGGTGCGGTGACCATCTGCCTGCCCGAGGACGTGCAGGCGCAAGCGCATGACTGGCCGTCCGAGTTGTTCGAACCCCGGGTCTGGTACGTACCGCGCCCGGTGCCCGACCCAGATTCCGTCGCCAGGGCCGTCGCCCTGCTCCGGGATGCCAGTGCGCCGCTCATCGTCGCCGGCGGTGGCGTGATCTACTCCGACGCGACCTCGGAGCTGCGCGCCTTCGCCGAGGCCACTGGCATCCCGGTCGCGGAAACCCAGGCCGGCAAGGGCTCGCTGCCCTACGACCACCCCCAGTCGGTCGGCGCGATCGGCGCGACCGGCACCACCGCCGCCAACGCCCTGGCCCGCGAGGCCGACGTCGTCATCGGCATCGGCACCAGGTGGTCGGACTTCTCGACCGCGTCCCGCAGCGCCTTCGCCGCGCCGGGCGTCCGGTTCATCAACGTCAATGTCACTTCTTTTGATGCCGCCAAAATCTCCGGGCTGGCCGTGATCGGCGACGCCCGCGCCGCCATCAAGTCGATAGCCTCCGCTCTGCGCGGCTGGTCGGTCGTGAACTCCTACCGGGCCCGTTCGTCCTCTCTGGCCCGCGAGTGGGACGAGTCGGTCTCCGCGGCCTACGCACTCGGGCACGCGCCACTGCCCGCGCAGTCCGAGGTCATCGGGGCAGTCAACGAGGCGTCCGGCCCGCGCGACGTCGTAGTCTGCGCGGCCGGCTCCATGCCCGGTGACCTGCACAAGCTCTGGCGGACTCGAGACCCTAAGGGCTACCACGTCGAGTACGGCTACTCGTGCATGGGGTACGAGATCGCCGGGGGTCTTGGCGTTCGTCTGGCTGCGCCTGACCGGGATGTTTACGTCATGGTAGGTGACGGGTCTTACCTGATGATGTCGTCCGAGCTGGTGACGGCCGTCCAGGAGCACATCAAGATCATCGTCGTGCTCGTCCAGAACTACGGCTTCGCGTCGATCGGCTCGTTGTCGCAGTCGGTCGGGTCGCAGCGGTTCGGTACTGCTTACCGGTACCGTTCTGCTTCTTCTGGGCACCTTGACGGGGATCGCCTGCCGGTTGACCTGGCTTTGAACGCGGAAAGCCTTGGCGTCCGGGTTTTCCGTGCTTCTTCTATCGCCTCGCTTCGGGATTCGCTGGCCGCCGCGAAGGCCGCCGATGGCCCGGTGCTGATTTCGATCGAGACCGACCCGCTCGTGCCCGCTCCGGACAGCCAGTCCTGGTGGGATGTCCCCATCGCCGAGGTGTCAGGACTTGACTCGGTCAACTCGGCCGAGCAGGCCTACCAAGCCGCCCGAGTACACCAGCGCAGGTACCTATGACTCTTGTTTCCGAGCTGCCAACCCCTTCGCTGATCATCGACGAGGCCGTCCTCGACGCGAACATCGCCGAAATGGCGGCCTTTTTGCCGGGCTCTCGAATGCGGCCGCACGTCAAGGCCCACAAGTGCACGGCCCTGGCCAAGCGCCAGGCCGCCGCCGGTCATCTCGGTTTCACCTGTGCGACGATTCGCGAGTGCGAGGGCATGGCGGCGGCCGGGCTCGGCACGGATTTGCTGCTCGCGAACGAGGTGCTCGACGCCCGCCGGGTCGGCGCTCTGGTCTCGGCGGGGGCGCGGGTGACGGTGGCAGTCGACTCCCCTGCGACTGTGGCAGCGGCTGCCGCCGGCGGCGTGCGTGAGGTTCTTATTGACGTCAATGTCGGGCTGCCCCGGTGCGGGGTCGCCCCTTCTGAGGCTGGCCCGCTCGCTGACCTGGCTCGTTCGTCTGGTCTTTCGGTCCGGGGCGTGATGGGGTACGAGGGTCACGTAGTCGGGCTCGAGTCCGCCGCCGAGCGGGCCTCGAAGTGCCGGGAGTGCATGGAGTTGCTGGTCGCCGCTCACGCCTCCGTCGGAGGCGAGATGATCTCTGGCGGCGGCACCGGGACCTACGCGGTCAACACCTGGGTCAACGAGATCCAGGCCGGCTCGTACGCGCTGATGGACACCGCCTACAGCAAGCTCGGCCTGCCCTTCGGCCAGGCGCTGTTCGTACTGGCGACGCTGATCTCCAGCAACGACCAGTGGTCCGTCGCCAACGCCGGCCTGAAGGCCTTCGGCATGGACCACGGAAACCCGTCCCTAGACGGCGCCGACCTCTGGTACTGCTCCGACGAGCACACGGTCTTCTCCCCGCCCCGCCCAGTCGGCGACCTTGTCATGCTGGTCCCTGCGCACATCGACCCGACTATGGCGTATCACGAGCGCGCGTATCTCTGCCGAGGCGAAGAGGTAGTCGACGTGTGGCCGATCGACCTGCGCGGCTGGTAGACCTCATGGCCACCCCTGGCAGGCCGGCCCCGGCCCGGTGGCCCTGCCAGCCCGGCACAACGGTCAGTCGTCTCCACGAGGACAGCCGCCTCCACTAGAACAAATCAGATATATAGTATTTGATCACTGTTTCCGGCATCTCTGCCGACCTGCGAGCACGTCAAGCGGTCCCCGGGATGCCAGTTTCGGCCGGGTCCGGGCTCCCAGCAGCATCGCTGGCCCATAGATGTTGTTGCCAGCGGTCACGCAACAACAACGATGGCCCTCCGTTGCTGTTATCGCAGCGTCGCTGTCCCATCGTTGTCGTTGCGCCACTGTCGGCAACAACATCTATGGGCCATGGATGTGGGCTTTCTGGGAGAGCGGGTGCCAGACAGCGAGAGGCGGGCGCGCCGACCCCGGCTTGCTGTGCGGTCGGTGTTTCTCGTGTGGTTGCAGTGGCTGGTGAGATCCGGTCCTGTCCAGGACTACATGATCTGGGATCCTCGGCTCACATACCGCCGGCCCGAGGACTCCCGGATCATGGTCCTCCCTCCCCAAGAGCCCCTGCCTGCGATCCACCGATGTTGTTAGCCCCGTGGTCGCCCAGTTTTCGTTTTCGGGTACCCCGATCGGCCCCTATTTGGCCCCGGGCACTTGGCTCCGCGAGTTGATCAACGTCCGGGAAACTGTTCACCCCGACAAAGTGGAAACCTCAGATGGCCCGCCATCTGAGGTTTCCACTTTGATGGGCTCAGCTGCGGATGTGACACCGAAGCGGCACGGATTGGCTGCCGCGCCGCTTCCGGTGCTCGGGCCGCTGGCGGCCCTGGGCTCCGGGTCGGCTTGCCATCGAGGCTCCCGGTTCTGTGGTCACGGGCCGGGGCGACGGCTGATGGCATCTCCGAACCCGCGGGCTTCGCGGCTTCCCTTCACCACGTTCGATGATCAACCCCCTTCCAACTGAGAATTTTCGTGACCGCCAGCACCCGAGTACTCCATGTTGCTGGTTCCAGCGCGCGACAGTTGCCCCCGTCGCCGAGGAATGCAGGTCATTGCCCTACTGACCCGCAAATTAGGCCAGACATGGACTTAGCGCCGCCAATCCTGATTGGATGTGCGCCATGGAATTACCTACGGTGGACGCGGACCGGGCCCGCCAGCCCAGCGAACTCAAGCCGTCGGCACAAGCCAGGACAGGCGAGCCGGTCAATCGCCCCGGCGACTCTGCCCGCCCCGAGGTCACCGGCCCTCCGCAATCAATCCGCGAGCGCGAGCAGCAGCGCTGGGTCGACCGGTTAGCGAAGCTAGAAAACCCGCCAACCAACCGCACCGAACTCAAGGCCCGCCTCGACCAACTCGAGCCCGGCCACCCGTCCTCACCCTGGCAAGAGGACGGAAGCCCCAAACCGCCAGTTCCCCGCCTATCTGAGTTTGGGGATCCCGTCCCTCCATTAAGCGACGCCGACTATAAAGCGCACGTGCGAGATGTTGTGAGAGGGCTTGGCCATGCTGCACTCGCGGACCCGCCGATCGGGGCCGAGCACTCAATTGACGGAGAGGGCCAAATCTGGACACCAGAAAGAAACAAGGTTCACGCCGAGATCGCGTCGCAGACCTATGTTCAGGCTAGGGACGTCCCGTGCGATCGCATTGCCATAATTGCCGGAGGCCTGGGAGGGGCTGGTAAAACTACAGTGCTCAAGAATTTCGCGGGTATTGATCTGTCGCAATATCTAATGATCAACCCGGACGACTTCAAGCAGAGTCTCGCTGAACGCGGACTCGTTGAGAATTTGCCGAACGTTTCGCCAATGGAAACGACGACGCTTTACCATGAAGAATCCTCTGATATAGCTCGTCGACTATCGCTGAGAGCTATGGCTGATGGGAAGAACGTCATCTGGGATATAACGATGTCTTCGGAGGGATCTACCGCGCGACGCATACAGGAGCTTAAGGATGCTGGTTACGACCAAATATCTGCCGTCTTTGTTGACATACCAGTAGAAACTAGTCTTACTAGGTCGGAGGAGCGCCATCGACGCGGGCACGATCAATACCTTGCGGGCATGGGGCTTGGAGGCCGATATGTACCTCCCGACCTCATCCAGGAGAAGGCGGATGCCGAATTCGGGACTACCAACCGCCGAACTTTTGAACAGCTAAAGGATCAGTTCGCTAGCTGGTCGATATATGATAATTCGGTAGATGGTCGACAGCCCGTCTTGGTCGATAGGAAGCCCTCGGAAGTACCGGAGCGTGAAGTGTGACTAACGATGTAGCTGAACTTCTGGATGCTCTTCATCTGGGTACTATGTCGCTCGATGACGTAGCCGAGCGCTTCAGGCAACGATCCTGGCCCAGTCGTAAAAGGCCCCGGCCGCAATCTTTTCGTGACGTAGCGGCGGCTGATCTTGAAGACCCAGATCCGTATATTCCAGGGTCTTACGATGACGTTGTGGCGGCATATGACCAGGGAAGATTGACCGATGCCCAGTATGCAGTACTAGCTAGGGCCATAGCCGAGGCCAATTCATCCAGTGGCAATGATGGATATGGTGGGGGCGCTTAGTACTACAGTGGCGGGCTGTGATGGAGTCAGGGCGTGCGGCACTGCGGGGCGCGGCTAGCCCGGCGATCCTTGGAACGTATATATCGAATAATGCCGGACGAAACAGGGCGGTCTTCGCGCGGCGCTGGCCCGCTAAGCGGAATCCTGTTCCCCTTTTCGTGGAGAGTTTTCGCTTGACGGAGACTTTTCCGGGATTATCCTGGAAAAGTCTCCATGACACGAAAACTCTCCGCGAAAATTGAACCGGTTAGCCGGTTTCGCCGGGTTTCCTAGAGCGCCGGCCCGCCCCGCCGGGGCCGGACGCCGGCCGGGACCGGCGTCCGCGAGCACGAGAAATCATTAAGCGCTGCTGTAGTGTTAGATGGTGAAGTGGGTGCCTACGCTGTTGGGGATGTACGCGTCGCCGAAGCGGGCGGCGATTGCGTGGCTGGCTCGCCAGCCGGTGCAGTGCGCCGGGACTACCACCGAAGGCCGAAGTTCCGCCAGGTCGTCGAGCACCCGGGGGATCAGCGGCTCGAACACCGGCCCGTTCAGATGAAATCCGCCGATAACAGCATGCACTGGCCGGCCGGTCAGCCCAATGGCCTTGCGTTAAGCCGATTTAATGTGATCTACATCACACTACGCTGTGTGACAACCCCAGGGACCCCAGTTCAGCGGCAGTTCAGCGGCCACGTGCTGTACCAGAACTTATGTGCTTGACCAGGACAAATATCCCTAAAGCAAGGCCATTGGCCGGTCAGCCGCGCCGCGTACCGGCAGATGTTGACGACGCCGGAGTGCCCGCAGCCGGTCATTACGACCAGGCCCTTGTCGGCCACGTCCACGATCAGCGCCTGATCATCGAGCAGCAGCGGATCAGGCACCCAGTTTCCCGCCAGCCACGCCTCCTGGCCCGGATACCCAGGCTCGTAGCCGGTGACCCTGGGCACTTCCCCGGTGATCAGTACCGACTGGTCGAGCAGGAAGCTTGGCTGCCGGTTCTCGATGATGTCGAAGCCAGCTTCGGTCAGTCCGCGGCGGCTCGTCGTGGGTATCTCGATCGGGTCGCGACCGGCGATGGTGATCCGGCGGCGGTGCCAGAAGTCCGGGTGGATGAGGACCGGCAGGTTCACCCGGCCGACCGCGCGGATGAGGCCGTCGAGGCCGGTGGTGTGGTCGAAGTGGCCGTGACTGCAGACAATCGCTGAGATCGAGCCCGGGTCGACTCCTAGCCGGCGCATATTCGAGACGGCACCGTCCGGGCTGGTGCCGGTGTCGAAGAGCAGCCGGTGCGTGCGGCCGTCCCGGACAACCGTGACCAGCATCGCGAAGCCGTGCTCGGCTACCAGCGGGTCTCCGCTCCAGCCCGACTCCATCAGCGGCGCGCTCAGGGTGGCGCCGAACCCAGGCCCGACCCGGCGGGCCGGACCCTGGTCGGGCATGTAGATGTCAACGACGTTGTCGATCAGGCTGGTCAGCTCGACCGACTCCACCGGGGCCAGTGCGATGGGGACCTCGGGCTCGAAGTCGTGCGGCACTCCGGGCGACGCCGGGACAGCACCGCCATTACACACAGGCTAACCTCGCAGGCTCAACCGAAGCCGGGGGACCGGCCGGGGCCGGCGGCAGCAACGCCGGCGGCGCGATCAGTGAATGGGCGCCAAGGTAGCCGGCCAGCATGGCGCTAGCCACCTGACTCACCGTCTCGTCACCAGGCAGGAAAGACGGGTGATGCAGGCTGAACGGCCCGCCGGTGCCGAGGAACAGCATGAGAGTCGGCGCGCTGCCCGTGTAATAGGAGAAGTCGTCGGCGCCGCACGAGCGCAGGGACTTGTCGACCGTGAACCCCGCCTCCTTCAGCCACGGCCACGTCGCCACCGTAAGCTCCTCATCGTTGACCAGCGCAGGTTCACCTTGATCAATAGTCACGCTTCCCACGCAGCCATAAGCGAGGCAGGTGTGCTCGACGATCTCCCGCAGCAAACCGTGCAGCCGGGGGCGGTCGGAGGAGTCGAGTACCCGCAACGTGCCCCGCGCGATCGCGAACCCGGGAATCACGTTGGCGGCCTGACCCGCTTCGATCATCCCCACCGAGATCACCACCGCGTGCGTCGGATCGGACCGGCGGCTCACGATCTGCTGCAAGGCCACGACCGTCTGGCACAACGCCACCACCGGGTCGGCCGTCAGTTGCGGATACCCGGCGTGCCCGCCAGAGCCGTCCACCCGGATCTCGAAATCGTCGGTCGCGGCGTTCACGGTGCCGATGGCGGCGGCGACGGTCCCGGCCGGAAGCTGATGCTGCAGGTGGACGGCGACGATAGCAGCCGGCCGATGGGCAAGCAGTGCACCGGAAGCAACGATGTCCTTAGCCCCAGAAGGGATCGTCTCCTCCCTTGGCTGCAGCACGGCCAGCACCGGCACCGGCAGTTCCCCGGTCGCGTCCGCCAGCCGCGCCGCCCGGCCGAACGCGGTCAGCGCTGCGAGGTGGACGTCGTGGCCGCAGGCGTGCATGGCGCCGGTGGACGAGGCCCACGGCACTCCCGTCTCCTCGGTAATCGGCAGCGCATCGAGTTCGGCCCGCACCGCGATGCAAGGACCGTCCGCCCGCCCGATCCGCACCAGCCGCCCGGTCTCCGCGACCGTCTCCGCCGAAGGATCGCCGAGCGCGGCGGCGACCAGCGCGGACGTCGCGACCTCAGACCCAGAAACCTCGGCCCCGGCGTGCAGTTCGTGCCGCAGTGCGACCGCCGCCGTGAGTTGCGCCGCGAGCCCCGCCCTGAGCCCTTCGGAGAGGGTCATTCCCGCCCAACCCCGTAAACCCGCGCCGCGTTCTCCCACCCGATCAGCTCCCCGACCCGCGCCGCGTCCGCGGGGGTCCACCACCCGTCCTCGACGAACCCGCCGCTCACCTTCGCGTAATCCCGCCGGAACCCGATGGCCCCGAGATAGTGCAGCTCAGGCAGCCCGAACGCGTCCGAGGAGTACAGCATCTTGTGGAACGGCGTCAGCTCGAGCGCCTCGGCAAGCACCGCCGTGGACCTGGCGCCCACGTGGTTGAGGATCGCGCCGACGTCCATGTAGACGTGGCTGAACACGTTCGCCAGGTAGCCGGCGACCCGCTGGAACGGATAGCAGTGCAGCAGCATGACCGGCGTCCCGATCGGCTCGGTCTGGAGCAGGAAGTCGTGCAGCAGCGAAGGATCGGACCGGTGCAGCCGCACGTCCGTGTCGCCGAACCCGACGTGGAACTGCACCGGCAGCCGGGTATCGATTGCCGTCCAGATGAGATGCCTGAGCAGCACGGGATCGGCGACTCTCGCCGCGTCAGGATCGGCGCCGAGCTCGCGAAGCAGCCGCCCGGCGGCCGCGGTCACCTCGGCGTCGCTCGGCCGGGAAGGATCGAAGTCGAACCCGTACCGGTAGGCGACGACCGACTTGTAGCCCACAGCCTGCACCGCGGTCGTCGCCGTGGCCAGCGAAGCAGCGAAGGACGACGCGAACCCGGCTGCGGTCGTCCCGCCCGTGAACACTTCCTCGGCGACCGACTCGAGCCGGACGATCTGCCTGGCCGTCGTATCGCTGACCACCGCCATCTGCTCAGGCGTGGTCAGCAGGTCAGCCTGAAATCCCGTATCGATCAGCCACATCGCCACCGACGCCTGCGTCAGGAACCTCCGGTTTACTTCCGCGAAGCCAAGCGAGGCCCGCCGCTCAAGGTAATCCCCGGCGGTGGCGAACGGCGGAAGGTCGAGCACGGGCGCGCACCAGCGCCGCACCGCGAACCCGAGCTGGCTGTCGAACATCGTGGTGCCGGGAGGCGCCGGAGTAGAGGCCTCCGTGAGCAGCGACTCGTAGCCCGCCCGGTCAAGGTCGGCGGTCACTACACCGTGGACGTGGTGGTCGATCAGGCCGATAACGGGCTCGGTCACGGTTCCTCCTCTACTGTGTCGGCGAACGCTGTGTCGGCGAACGCTGTGTCGGCGAACGCTGTGCCGGCAAACAATGTGTCGGCAAACAACGTGTCGTACCTCGCCATCCGGGCGAGCGGTGCCGGGCCAAGACGGTCAACGAGCGCGGCGATCAGGGCCTCTACCAGCGCGACGGCCGGGGTCAAGGCATCGAAAGGCGACGGCGACTGCACGCTCGTCGTCAGGATTACGTCGGCGTGGGCCGACAGCGGAGACAGGTAAGGGTCGGTGAACAGGACCAGAGTCGCCCCTTGCTTCCCGGCCGCGTCCGCGAGGCGCACGGTGTCCTGCTGGTAGCGCCGGTAGTCGAACGCGACCATCACGTCCCGAGGGCCGATATCAAGCAACGCGCTGACTCGGTCGGCGCCCATGGCGGAGATCACCCGCACATTGGGCCGCAAGATCCGCAGGTGCGCGGCCAGGTACTCGGCCAGCATCGAGCTGAACCGGCCGCCGATCAGCGTCACCCCCCGCCTTGGATCGGCGAGCAGGGTCACCACCTGGTCAAACTCGGCGCGGGGCAGCCGGGAGAAACTCGCGGAGATCCCGTCGCACAACGCTTGTTCAGAACGGCTGAGCGCGTCAGAGTCCGGCGCCGACTCGCTGTGCATGGCGAGCGGCGACGAGAGCCTGGCCACGACCTCGGACTTCAGCGACTCCTGGAACCCGGCGTAGTTGTCGAATTCGAGCTTGCTGATCAGTCGCACCACGGTCGGCGCGCTGACCCCGGCGTCGGCCGCCAGCTTCGCGATCGGCGCCAGTCCGCGCACCGGGTACTCGGTCAGCAGGACCCGCGCGACCTTGCGCTCGGCCGGGGTGAGGTCGTGCCGCAACTGCAGCCGCTCGGCGACGGTCGCCTCCCGGCGGGTCGGCCCGCTCACCATCGCCAGCGAGTCCGCGCTACGACCTCGTCCGGGCTGACCTCGGCGAACAGGTCAGACTCGCCCCGCCTGACCGCGAGCATCGCCTCGAACAGCGGATCGCCCATCGCCTCGCGCAGTACCTCGTTGGCCGCGAACGCGTCCGCCGCCTCGCCGAGCGACTGCGGCAGCCGCAGGATGCCGCGCTGGGCCAGTTCATCCGGGGCCAGGCTGGCCGGGTCGCCAGAGATCTCTTCCGGCAAGGTGCCGCCAACGGGCAGCCCCGCCAGGCCGGTCGCCAGCAGAGAGCCAACGACCAGGTAGGGATTCGCGGCAAGATCAAAGCATTTAATCTCCAAATTGGCCCGGACATCCTGCTCGCCCGAGGAGCCGGTCACTAGCCGCAGGGCGGCCTCGCGATTCTCCCGGCCCCAGCACTGGTAGACGCCCGCCCAGTGCGATGGAACCAGCCGGATATAGCTGGCCACGCTCGGGGCGCCCACGGCCACAAGCGCGGGCAGCTCACTCAGGAGCCCCGCCGCGAACGCCTCGCCGTCAGCCGTCAGCCCGTACCGGCCCGGTCCGCCGGCCAGCAAGTTCGCCCCGTCCCGCCACAAGCTGAGGTGCACGTGCCCGCCGTTGCCTACGTAGCCGGCGACGACGGATGGCGCGAACGAGGCCTGGTATCCGAACTTCTGCGACACGGCCCTGATGGTCTGCCGTACCAGCACGCTGTCGTCGGCGGCACTGACCGGGTCGCTTGGCGCGATCGAGACTTCGACCTGCCCGGCCGCGTACTCGGGGTGGAACTGCTCGACCACGATGCCCTCGTGCTCGAGCGCCGCCACGACCTCGCGGCCGTACTCGGACAGCTCGATGAGCCTCGTCATGCTGTAGGCGGGTCCCTCGCAGGCCGGGATGAACGTGCCGTCCTCGTCGGTGCCGACCGCCCACTCGATCTCGAAGCTGGCCTGGACGGTGAGCCCGAGTTCGGCCGCCCGCTCCACCATGCGCTTGGCGAACGTCCGCTGGCAGCCCAGGTAGCGCCTGCCTTCCTGGGTGTAACGGTCGATCGGCGCGAAGGCCCAGCCCGGCTGCCCGGCCAGCGGCACCACCCGGTCGAGCTCGGGGATCAGCCGCAGGTCGCCGCCGGGACCGCCGATGTACTTGCTGTTCGTGATGCTGTCGTCGATGAGGAACACGTCGAAGACCGGTGACATGCCGACGCCCCAGCCGGCCGCCCGCTCCAGCCGGCTGACCGGGATGGACTTGACCCTGGTGACCCCGGTGTTGTCCACCCAGCAGAGCGCGACCATGGTCACCCCGGCGTCGCCCAGCTTGACTACGACCTCGCTCGCCTGTTCCACGCGCCTGACCCGGTCCGGGGCGCTGAGAGCGATCGGTCCTTCGGCCGTCCAAGCGGTCACTTGGCACCTCGATTCGGCTGGCGAGTGGATGTCGGAAACGTTACACATGCCGCCTCTAGACGGTCAACGAGTAACGGAACTAACTACGCCCTACTTGACTTTGCTGGCCTGGAACGTAGCGGCGAACTTCTCACTGTGCACGACGCAAGAGTTCGGCGTGCCGAACACAGCCGTGCAGCCCTTTGGCTGCTTATAGTCAGTATTTTTACCCTGGCTCACCTTGACGCTGGTTCCGTGCTTGCCTGCCTTGAGCCCGGCGAGGCTCTTGACCTTGAGCGAGATCTTGGCCGACGCGTAGGGGCCGGGCGCCAGGCTTGAACCGTAGTTCATCTGGTCGTCGTAGGTCGCGCAGCCGTCCGTGTCGCCGGGGATCTTGTCGGTGCCGGCGAACTTCCAGCTCCCGTCGATGAAGGCCCTGGCCACGAAGACCAGGCTGGCCCCGTTCCTGGTGATGGCCAGTTGCGGCGCGGGATACACGAAGTACTTGAGCGAGTCGCTGTGGCAGCCGTATTTGCCAGTGTTGTGGAGGATCGTGATCTGAGAACAGTTCTCGTCCGGGAGGGCGGTCTGCTCGCCGTGCAGTTTGGCGGAGCCGTCGTTGCCGGTCGCCGGGCCGTCGACGTGGTTGATCGAGACGACCTTGGCCTTGAACTTACCCGGCCCGGTGCTCTGGAACGCGATCTTGACGGTCCACAGCTGCACGAAGCCGTAGCTGGCGCTCTCGCTGGCGGTCATGTGGCAGCCGGTGTCGCCGTTCGCGCCCTGCGCGGTGTAGCTGAAAGAACCGCCGCCGTCGTAGCTGACCGAGTACACGTGGGTTTTCCAGGGAGCCGCCGCGCCGGCCGGTGTCGCCGGGACCGCGAGGGTGATTGCGGCGGCGCAACTCACGCTCGCGCTCAGCCAGAATCGCCGGATAGGTGAAGTTTTGTTCATTTTCGCACCTCTCACGACGCCAGGAGCCTATTGGCCGATATTATGCACGCTGACCGACTCCGGCCCCCCGAACACCCCAAGACCCGCCCGCGCCCGCCCCGTGCCCGCAAGCCCGTGCCCGCAGGCCCGCGCCGACGGCTCCGCGCCCGCCGTCTCGAACAAACCGCATCGATGTCCCACCGATGCTGTTGCCGGCGTGCCGGTCACCGCAACGCTGGCACATCGATGCTGTCCCCGCAGCATGAATGTCCCAGCGTTGTTGTTAGCCGCCGGCTCCGAACAACATCGGTGGGCCATGGTTGCGTTTCTTTTCTAGTGCTCAGTGACTTGCGTTCCCCGCTGGCCGCTGTCAGCCGGGCGAGCCGCCGTCCGCGGCCTCTCTGAACTGCGCATAGGGCACATACCGGGCCGCTTCCGGTCTGAAAACGCACCCATGGGCCACGGGTGCGTTTCCTTGGGAGTGAGGCAGGTCCCGTGGGTCTTGCCCGGGAGGTGGAGGCACTTTGCCTTGGTGTTTACGAGGGTAAAGTGCCCCCGCCTCCCGGGGCGAGACGGCAGGTTGCGGCGAATGCCCGGAATGCCCTGATATCCAGGCGGGATCGGCCGGCGACACGGCCCCTGCCTGGATTGGTCCGGCAGCCCTTCCTCGCCTCAGTACCCGGCATTTCCGGTATTTCCGGCATTCGGGGCATTCCGCTACTCCGGTCGCGGGCACCGGGGGCACCCTGGGGCCGTAAAAACCACCCCGGAGTGCCCCCGCTGCTCGGGCAAGACCGTCCCGGACCCGCCTCACTCCACGAGAAACACGCCTATGGCCCATCGATGCTGTAGCGCTACGCCGGCGGCTGGTCGCGACGCCCTAGTCGGGGGCGGAGTCCAGGCCGTGTTCGATGGCGTACCTGACCAGGTCGACGCGATTGTGCAGTTGCAGTTTGTTCAAGGTGTTCTGCACGTGGTTCTGCACGGTGCGGTGGGAAAGGACCAGCCGTTCGGCGATCTGCTTGTAGGACAGGCCGGTGCCGACCATCCGCAGGATCTCGGCTTCCCTATCGGTGAGCCTGGGCGTATCTGGATCCGGGCTGACGGCCAGGCGCCGGAATTCGCCGAGTACCAGGCCCGCCAGGCCGGGCGAGAAGACCGCGTCGCCTGCCCCGGTCCTTCTGACCGCCTCGAGCAGTTCTTCCCGGCTGGCGGACTTCACGATGTAGCCGGTGGCCCCGGCCTTGACCGAGTCGAGCACGTCACGGTGCTCGCCGCTCGCGGAAAGGATCAGCACGCTGATGCCCGGGTTCGCGGCGACCAGGCCGCTAGTGACCTCGACCCCGGCCATGTCAGGCAACTGGAGGTCAAGCACGACCACGTCGGGCCGGACCGAGGCGGCGATGCGCAGGGCCTGCGCACCCTCGCCGACGGTGGCGACGACCTCGAATCCCGCTTCGGTCAGGTCACGGCCGACCGCGTCCCGCCACATCGGGTGATCATCGACGATCATGACCCTCATCGGCGTACCCGCAGCCTGACCTCGGTGCCGACGCCTGGCGTGCTGCTGACGTCGGCCGAGCCGCCGATGTCGCGCATCCGCCCGGCGATCGCATGACTGACGCCGAGCCGGCCTTCGGTCGCCGCCTCGGCTAGCCGGCTCGGCAGGAAACCGGGCCCGTCGTCCCTGATCGTGACGCTCACCTCGGCGCCCTCGTCGTCGACGAGTACCCAGGCTTTCGCTGATTCTCCGCAGTGCTTGCGCACGTTATCGAGGGCCTCGCGCACAGCGGCGGCGGTCTCGCCGGCGGTTTTCTCGTTCAGCAAGACGGGCGTCGCCGGGGTGATCACCGACACGTACGTGCGGGCGTCTCGGGTGAGTTCCGCGCTGAGGTCGAGTTCGCCCTCGGGAAGCGCCAGGTCGCTGCCCGCGGTAATCAGTGCCCGCAGGGCGACCTCCTGTTCGCCGGCCAGCCGGCCGATTTCCGCGGCCTGGCCGCCGATCTCGGTGCCGCGCCGCTGAACCATGGCGAGCACCTGGAGCACGGAGTCGTGAATCGTGCGGGCGATGCGCTCGCGTTCCCTGCTGGCCGCCTCGACCTCGGCCGCTTGCTGCACGGCCTTCTCGGCGCTGGTCGCAAGATTGGAGATGTAGCCGGCCAGCATGGCCGCCATCAGCAAGATGACCGGGCCGTCCAGGTCGGTGCTCGGCAGCACCTTCGCGGGCCGGATGTTCCTGAGCAGCACGACGCAGGCCCCGAGGACGATGGAGGCGATCGCCCCGGCCCGGACGCCGGAGGCGACCGCCCAGGCCAGCGCGGGCGCGGCCAGCCAGGTCGCGGTGACCGGCATAAAGCCGTGCTGGATCTCGGCCGGGCGCTGCACCAGATCGGTGGATAGCAAGGCCGCGGCGGTCACGGCGAGGTCGGCGAGAAGCAGCGGCCACCCGCGGCGCCTGGGCGTCGAATACAACAATGTCGTCGCGACCGTCCACACGGCCATTCCGGCGAGCACCGCCCAGGCCCATCCCCAGTGCACGTACGCGTAGCGGCGAAGCCCGAGCAAGATCGCCGCGTACGCCAGCGAGGCGATGCGGAACGCCGCGATCGACCGCCAAAGCGGCGCATGCAAGCTCTTCGGCGCGGGCAGGAGAAGCTGGGCGGGGCGGCCCTGCGGCCGGACGAGGTGGGGTCGGGAAGCGTGCGGGGGCACGAGGCGATAATCCCATGATCTGGCGCATTGACGGAACCACATACTCAGTCCCGAATTGAGTAGCTCATTAAGCGCGACCGAGTGCCGCGACGCATCCGGTGCGAGTCGCCGGGCGGCAACCTGGTGTTATGGAAACTGGAACTGCCGCCGCGAACAGCCGGGCCGACCGGGGGGGGGGGGGGGGGGGGGGGGGGGGGGGGGGGGGGGGGGGGGGGGGGGGGGGGGGGGGGGGGGGGGGGGGGGGGGGGGGAAGGGAGGGGGGGGGGGGGGGGGGGGGGGGGGGGGGGGGGGGGGGGGGGGGGGGGGGGGGGGGGGGGGGGGGGGGGGGGGGGGGGGGGGGGGGGGGGGGGGGGGGGGGGGGGGGGGGGGGGGGGGGGGGAGGGGGGTTGGGGGGAGGGGGGGGGGGGGGGGGGGGGGGGGGGGGGGGGGGGGGGGGGGGGGGGGGGGGGGGAGGGGGGGGGGGAGGGGGGGGGGGGGGGGGGGGGGGGGGGGGGGGGGGGGGGGGGGGGGGGGGGGGGGGGGGGGGGGGGGGGGGGAGGTGGGGGGGGGGGGGGGGGGGGGGGGGGCGGGGGGGGGGGGGGGGGGGGGGGGGGGGGGGGGGGGGGGGGGGGGGGGGGGGGGGGGGGGAGGGGGGGGGGGGGGGGGGGAGGGGGGGGGAGGGGGGGGGGGGGGGGGGGGGGGGGGGGGGGGGGGGGAGAGGAGGGAGAAAACAGGGGCGAGCCGCACAGAGCCGCCCAACAGGCGCCGCCCGGTCCTCAGCGTCTAGCGTCCCGCCCGGCGCTGAGGCCGGTGGTGTCGGTGAGGATGAGAGGAGGGGGATTGCGGGCGGACGCGCGGGTTCACCGCAACGGTGGGACATTGATGCTGCTCAGCCGGGCCGGGCAACCGCAACGGTGACCCACAGATGTCGTTGCGGCAGCAACGATGGCCCATGGTTGCGGTTACCCGCCTCCGCCGGACAGCATCGATGTCCCATCGTTGCAGTTAGCTGAGCTGAAATGTCCGTTAGCTGATGCCGTAGCTATGCTCGCGACCGCCCCCGGCGGCTCGCGTGCCTACGGCCTGGGCCGGTCTGGACGATTTGCCGGTTTTGTGAGTCGTCCGGTCCGCAGAAGGTCTTTGACCTTAGAATCCGAACCTTCAAAGCTCTTTGAGCAGCGCTCGCATCGCCTTCACGCTGTTGGTCGGGGTCAGAGCCTCGACGGCCAGACGATCCATGACCATCAGGTAGCTATCCACCATTTCTGGCTTGTCCAGGTAAAGCGCACTGGTGAGTTGCTCAAGGTAGACCACGTCGGGCAGGTCGTACTCGGCGAAGCGCAGGATGCTGAACGGGCCTCCGGCCGCCGCGTGCCCGCCGGCCTCGAACGGTACCACCTGGATAGTCACGTTCGGTCGCGCTGACATGTCGATCAGGTGCTTGATCTGGCCCCGCATGATCTCGGCGCCGCCGAGCGGCCGGCGCAGCACGGCCTCGTCGAGCACGGCCCAGATGTTCGGCGGCTCTGGCCGGGTGAAGACGACCTGCCTGGCCAGGCGCAGGCCGACGCGCCGGTCAAGGTCGCGCTCAGGAGCGTTCGGGTAGCCGAGCAGTGTCACGGCGCGGGCGTACTCGCCGGTCTGCAACAGGCCGGGCACGAACTGCACCTCATAGGCGCGGATCTGAGTCGCGGCTTCTTCGAGCCCGACGTACGCCTCGAACCAGTTCGGCAGGATGTCGGAATAGTCGTGCCACCAGCCCTGCTTGTTCGCGTGGCTGGCCAGCTCACGAAGGGCCTGCCGTTCCCTCTCGTCGGTGACGCCGTAGAAGGTGAGCAGGTCCGCGATGTCACGGTCCTTGAACCCGACCCGGCCGGTCTCCAGGCGGCTGACCTTGCTGTGCGAGGCACGGATGACGTTGCCCGCCTCTTCCAGCGAGATTCGCTTCCCCTCGCGCAGCCTCCTGAGCTGGGCGCCGAGGAGGATCCTGAGCACGGTGGGACCACCGCTGCCCGAATGATCGACCAGATTGCTCACCGGGCGGTCCTCGGTTCCGGCTGTCGCGACCATGCACCCTCCAACCATCCCGAGTACCCGGTAATGGAAGTCATTTTGGAGCCAACTAAAGGAGTCTCCCACGGGCGCGGGCCATTCGGCTACAAGCCGGGCCTAAGTGGCAGTCGAATGCCGAAAACTCCCTGTGCAGCTGGAAGTGCAGTGCGTAACTACCACGGCGGGAGGTGCTTAACCTACCCGCATGTCCGGATTGTCAAAATCGCCGTCCCGGGCTCCGAGCAGGAAGGCCTCCCACTCATCGCGCGTAAACACCAGCGCCGGTCCATCAGGATACCTGGAGTTGCGCACGGCCACCCCGCCGGTGGGCAGGCCCGCGGCCTCGACACAGTTGCCACTCGGGTTGCTGTAGTGACTCTTTCGCCAGGCGGCTCGGCGCAGCCTCGACGCTTGTACTCCATTGTAAGCAACGTCCACTTTTGTCGATCCCTTCCTAGTGTCGATCTGAGGCGACCGCCACGTCAGATAACCACTGGTTGAAGCCGTTCTGTGCAACAGCACTTGCATGTGCACGTCATTAATGGCATCGTAACGGACGAACGGGCTCACCTTGGTCTCGCGCCCGCATCGGCGGGGCCACGCATCACGACGTCATTGCACATGAGAGCTGCTAGGGACTTCAGGTGACATTCGCGCAGACCTGGGACGTGAGCTTCAGCACCGGTGAGCGGGCTGCCCCGAGCCCGTCCCCGGTGATCGCGGCCGTGGTGAGAGACACCGTGGTGAGAAACACCGGGCCGCAGGAGTGCTGGCCAGAGGATTTCGCGCCCGACGGCACAACGCCTGCGGGCACGAGGCCAGGGGAGACGAACGCCGGGGGGACCGAGTCCATGCCTCCGGGACTCGGCACGGCGAGCCCGTCGAGCCTGCGGCAGGAGTTCCTCGCGATCGGGCCAGAATCGGCCAGGGCTGCGCGCGACTTCACCAAGTCCACCTTGCGCGAGTGGGGACTTGACGGTCTGGTACAAGAGGCCGCGCTGATTGCCTCCGAGCTGGTGACGAACGCGATCAGGCACGGCGCCTGCTGCGCCCGTGTCGAAGGAGAGCCTGGATCTGGCCGGGTGGAGCTGTCCTGGCAGCGCCAGGCGAGCCGGGTGATCTGCATGGTCACCGACAGGAATCCGACGCCACCGGCGCTGAGCGAGGCTGATTCCGACGCCGAGTCGGGCCGGGGCTTGCAGGTCGTCGCGGCGCTGGCCGCGACCTGGGGCTGGATGATGCTCGGCGCCCGCAGCAAGGCGGTCTGGGCGGCGCTGGCGATCCTGCCGCGCTGTTCTGACTAGCGCAGCCGCGCTGTACTGACAACGCATTTACAGCCGACAGGCCGCTTTGTACGTTGATTGCATGCGACGTTTAACGATTATCGGATCATTAGTCAGCGGCCTTGGCTGTGCGGCCCTGCTGTTCGCAGCCGGCGCACCGGCGCTGGCGGCACCCGCTACTACCGATGAGTCCACTAGCTGGGCGGGCTATTTCCTCAACGGTGCCGTCGGCACGTATAACAGCGTGTCAGCGTCATTCACGGTGCCGACCGCCAAATGCAAGGCAACAGGATCGCAGGACGCCGGCTTCTGGGTTGGCCTCGACGGCGTGTCAAGCGACAGCATCGAGCAGATCGGCTTCGACGCGGACTGCACGGCCGGCGCGGCTACTTACTTCGGGTGGTACGAGGTCTACCCGGCGGCTCCGGTCGACTTCAGCAACAAGCTGAGCCCCGGCGACTCGATGAGCGCGTCGGTGACGTTCAGCGGCACGACGACCTACACGCTCATTCTGGCCGACACGACCGCGGGCTGGTCGCACACAGTCACCAAGAGCGAGTCTGGCCTCAGCAGGTCCTCGGCCGAGGTCGTAACGTCAGGCCCGGGCGGCGGCGGCGCCGGCAGCGGCCCCACGCTCACGAACTTCGGCGCGATCATCTACACCAACTGCACGGTGAACGGGACCTCCCTGGGCAAGCAGAACCCCACGGCGGTCGAGATGGTCGACAGCGAAGGCCGGGTCATGGTGTCCCCGAGCCCGATCACCGCTGCCGGAACGTTCACCAACACCTGGGAGCGAGGCAACTAAGTTCCTGTGCCGGTCCGCCGGCTCGGCCGCAGGCTCACCGACGTCCCTGAGCTGGTGCCAGGACCCCAGCTCAGGGACGACGCCGGGCCTCGCCATGGGCGCGGTTCACGGGCTAGACGGGCTTTCGATCCTGATTCCCCTTGCCCAGGGGGGGGGGGGGGGGGGGGGGGGGGGGGGGCGCGAGGGGGGGGGGGGGGGGGGGGGGGAGGAGGGGGGGGTGAGGGGGGGGGGGGGGGGGGGGTCGTAGGGGGGGGGGGGGAGGGTGGGGAAAGAGGAGGGGGGGGGGGGGGGGGGGGGGGGGGGGGGTGTTCCGGGGGGGGGGGGGGGGGGGGGGTGGGGGGGGGCGGCCGCGTGATCGCATAGAGACGGGGGGGGGGGGTTGGTGGTGGGGTTGCGCTGGGGGTGAGTTTTTGGTTTTGGGGTTGGGGGGGGGGGCGGGGGGGGGGGGGGGGGGGGGGGGTGGGGGTGGGTTTCGGGTGGGGGGGAGTTGGGTAGGGTTTAGGAAGCGGCGGTCCGACCCGCAGTGACCTCGCGGTGACGGAGGCAGCCTCCCACCACGGGTTCTTCACGATGGCACCTCCTGCCAGCCGAGCGGGATCGTGACCGCGATCCGCGCCGACTCGGAGGTGATGAAGACGTCGAGGCTCGTCGCCCGCGGATGCAGCGCCGGCTCGAGCCTGACCTCAAAGCTGCCTTCGCTGTTGTCCCACTCCCCGTCGAGATCGCTGGCGTAGTGCCAGCGCCCGGCGTCATCACGCGCCCAGATCGAGTACCACGCGGGCACCAAGGCAGAATGACGGCCGATCAGCCGACGCCGATCGTCGTCAATGACGAAGTTCCAGCCGTGCAGAAAGAGCCGGGCCGAGTCCGCGGTCGATCGCAGCCCGGCCAGCGCCCAGCGGGCGTCGTCCGCCTGAGGCAGCACGGCGGCGACGCCCTCGCTCGCTATCGAGCCCTGCAGCGCTCGTAGCTCTGGCAGTTCGCGTCGTTCGGTTCGCGTACGACAGTTTCAGGTACTGGCCAGGCGCCTAGCTTGAGCAGCGCCTGGTCGTCAGGCGCGATCACGCCGGTCTCCGTCAGCGTCGTGACGATCAAGGCGAGGTCGGCCTCTGACGGCGAGTCGTCCCTGAGCAGGTCGTCCGCCACGACGTCGAGTCCTGGCAATGCGGTCTTCCCCTGGCAGAACCTCCCGGTCAAGAGGCCGCCGTCGTAGTCGTCGGAGGCGCACGAAAGGTCATAACTTCCGAGGTGGTCGTCGGTGACGGTGATGTCGGAGAAGAAATCGACGATGAGATGACGGTCGTCCTCTTCGTCTTCGTCGCGCGCCCCGGTCGGCTGATCCAGCGGCGGCAGCCTCGCGAGGTACGTGATCTCGGCGCGCTGAGGGCTGGATACCAATGCGAGCAGGAAGACTTCAGCCGGGCGGCTGTCGACCGTCACAGGCACGCGCTCGCCGATGCTAATGGCCGTGAACGGTCCGGCCTGGTGCTGGCGGAGCGTCGGCCGGGGGCTGGTCACCCAGCCGAAGCCGAACGGCCCGCCGCTCATCCGGCGCCTGAAGGCGAGCGAGAGTTCGTGAGCGCGCACGATGGCATCGGCGTGCTCGGGTTCGACCCCGGCGGTCGCGACCAGGACGTCGGCCGCGAGCGACAGCCGCCGCAGGCCCGAGCCGGCGGCGTGCCGTCCGGATTGGTGCATCATGACGAAACTCGCGAATCGCCGCTGCCGCAGGAACCAAAGCCGGACCCCCGCCCGGCGCGGCCTGCGCCGGAGGGTCGGCCATAGCAAGAGAATCGACCGCCCTACTAGCCCGAGCCAGGCTCCGGAGCGGGATCCGGATTTTCGGCGTCTTAAGCGCCTCGCGCAGCTCCGTCTCGGCCAGCAGCCTGAGCCAGGTCTCAGCGCGCTCGGCCGGGGTCACGTCGCTGCTGACCATCGCCTGTCCCGGTACCAGACGCTCAATCGCTCAGGCTCTTGGCCAGGCTCACTGATAGCAAGGACCACAGCCGCAGGCCAGGTCACCTCGGCGACATCCACCACGAGGCGGCCTTCAACGACGGCCAGGCCCGCCGCCCAGATCCTGACCAGCCAGCTAAGCGGCAACGCGGCGCTGATCTCATCCCCCGTACGATCGGTGCGAGCGAATCTGACGCGGTGCGGCGGTTCCTCCTGCTCACGCCGCCAGTCAGGCTCGATCAGGGACTCAAAGGAATTGTCGCCCAGGCGTCGCCTCGCGGCTAGCGCCACCTCGAGTTCGGTGACCACCGAATCGGCGACTTCCGTGCTGATCGCGCCAACCTCGGTCAGCGCGATGGTGATGATCTGGACACGGCACAGCACGTTATAGGGATGCCGCCTTGGCTGCGCGATCGCGCGCCGCAGCTCGGCCTCCGCCAGGGATCTGAGGTAGGTTTCGCCGTCCCGGCTCACAGTCTGAGCGTATTGCCGATTTAGACCGGCTACGTCATGATCGAGGCTCCCCGTGCGACACCGCACCGCTTGAACGGACCGGATCATGGACACCACTAAGGCGGCTGACCTGCTGCTCGATGCCTACCGCAGCCGCGTGCCTATCGCTCCGCTGACCGAGACTTTCGGTCAGTTCGGCCTAGAAGAGGCCTACCGGATCCAGTTGCACCAGGTGAATGCCTGGAGGCGGAAGGTAAGCGGATCAAAGGCCACAAGGTCGGGCTCACCTCGGCCCCGATGCGCAGGCAGATGGGCGTCGAAGAGTCCGATTTCGGGCACCTTATGGACGACATGTTCCACGTCGACGCCGGGCCGATCGACGTGTCCCGCTACCTCCAGCCGAGGATCGAGCCTGAGGTCGCGTTCGTGCTTGGCCGTGACCTGATCGGACCGGTTACCGCCGCCGACGCGATCAGGCGGTGGAGTTCGTGCTGCCCGCGCTCGAGCTGATCGACTCGCGGATCAAGGACTGGAAGATCACCCTGCCGGACACTGTCGCCGACAACGCATCGTCGGGCGGGTCGTCCTCGGCAGTACCCCGAGCAAATTGGAAGGCCTTGATCTTTCTGCCGCGGGATGCCTGCTGTCGCGTGACGGCCGGCTGGCGGAGACCGGAGCTGGCGGCGCGGTGCTCGGCAACCCGCTCAACGCGCTGATCTGGCTCGCGAACACCCTGGCCGGGCAGGAAGTCACGCTGCGGGCCGGGCACGTCATCCTGCCTGGCTCGATCACGGCGCCGATCCGGGTCGCGGCCGGGCAGGCGGTCACCGCGACGTTCGCCGGCCTTGGCACGGTGACCGCCAGCTTCGCGGAGCCGGGTGTCTCAGCCTGACCTTCCTGACCTGGACCAGGGCTCCTCGGTCTGGCGGGGCTCTGACCAGGCGTCGGGGCGGACCTCAAGTACGACTTTGCCCCTGGTGTGATTGTGCTCGAGCGTTTCGAAGGCCAGGGCCGCGTCGTTGAGCGGGAACACCCGGCTCACGATGGTCCGCATGACTCCGCTGCCGGCCAGCCTGGCCAGCTCGGCGAGCTGTTTGGCGTCCGGCTCGACGATGAAGAACGTGGCCGTGATGCCATGCCGGTCCGCCTCGGCCTGGTCAGGCTTTTTGGCGATGCCGACCAGGGTGCCGCCTGGGCGCAGCGTCGGCCACAGCTAGTCAGCAGCGGCGCCGTCCAGGGCGAAGTTCACGAGGCCGAAGACGGCCCGGCCTTCCTGAAGGCCTTGCGTGTCCGGGCCGAGGCTGGTGACTACTCCGGCGACTTCGTGGCTGAGCGTTGCGGGCCAGTGCCTTGGCCACTGCCGCTCGCCCGCTGTCAGTGCGGCGGCGTGGACTTCGATCAGGACTTCGCCTGGTCCGGGGATGGGGTCGACGACCTCCTCAAGGCTGACCTGGCCGCCGGGCTCATGCAGTCGTATCGCGCGCATAACTCTCCAATTACCCGTCCCGGCCCCCGGCATGCCGGCCCCCCCGGCCCGACGTCGATCCGGTTCGGACTGGCGGCGGCCGTGCATGCCAACCTCGAGTACGTCCGGGCAGCGTCCGCCGGGCGCACGGAAACGTACATCGATCGCATTCGCCGCTATGGGGTCGAATCCCGATGGGTCGGGCGGCAGTTCCACGCTGGCGCGCAGCATGGCCGGGGTGCCGTTGCAGCACCCGGGTGGGCGATGTGCCCAGATCCAGACAGTTCCGCCGTTTGCCGACACGAATGCGGCGGCTTCGTCGCTGACTTCGACCCGCATGGTCACCTGCCGACCAGTCCGCTCGTAGGCTGGTCCCCGTGCTCGGACTACCAGATAGCGTACGCGGATGCCTATTCGATCTCGATGGGGTGCTGACTCAGACCGCTAAGGTCCATGATGCCGCCTGGAAGCAGATGTTCGACGACTTCCTGCGGCAGAGGGCCAAAAGCACCGGGCAGCCTTTCGTGCCCTTCGACCCGGTCAAAGACTACGACGAGTACGTCGACGGCAAGCCGCGCGAGGAAGGCACCAGGTCATTCCTTGAATCGCGCGGCATCGAGTTGCCCGAGGGTAAGCCCGACGACCCGCCGGCTGCCGAGACCGTCTACGGCCTAGGCAACCGCAAGAACGAACTCGTACTCAAGGTCATACATGATGACGGCGTTCAGCCTTATGAAGGATCCGTCAGGTATGTGCACGCCGTGATCGCGGCCGGCTTGCCGCACGCCGTGGTCTCCTCAAGCGCCAATACCAAGGCGGTCCTGGCCGCGGCAGGCATGGCTGCCCTCTTTGACACTGTAGTTGACGGGAACGTCGCCACCCGTGAGCACCTGCACGGCAAGCCGGCTCCTGATACGTACCTAGCCGGCGCCCGCGCGCTCGGGCTGGACCCGAAGGAGTGCGCCGTATATGAAGACGCGCTCGCCGGGGTGGCGGCCGGGCGGGCTGGCGGGTTCGGCTACGTGGTTGGCGTCGATCGGGTGGGGCAGGCCGAGGCGCTGCGCGAGCACGGCGCCGACATCGTCGTGAAGGACCTGGGTGAGTTGCTGTGATCAAGCAGAGCGCGTTCACGGTCGAGCCCTGGGCGCTGCGCGAGACCCGGCTCGACATTGACATGCTGCCCCAGAGCGAGTCGGTCTTCGCGTTGTCCAACGGGCACCTGGGCTGGCGCGCCAACCTGGACGAGGGCGAACCGCACGGATTGCCTGGCGCCTACCTGAACGGGTTTTACGAGCTGCGGCCGCTCCCGTACGCGGAGGTCTCCTACGGCCTGCCCGAATCGGGCCAGACCGTCATTAACGTCACCAACGGCAAGCTGATCAGGCTGTTCGTCGACGACGAGCCTTTCGATGTCAGATACGGCGAACTGCGCTCGCACGAGCGGGTGCTTGATTTCCGCGCCGGGGTGCTGAAGCGCGCGGTTGAATGGGTGTCGCCGGCCGGGCGGGCGGTGAGGGTCACCTCGACCAGGCTGGTGTCGTTCACCCAGCGGGCGATCGCCGCGATCAGCTACGAGGTGACGCCGCTCGACGCGCACGTACGGGTCGCGGTCCAGTCGGAACTGCTGGCCAACGAACCGGTGCCGATCATGACCGGCGACCCGAGGGCCGCGGCCGCGCTCGACCAGCCGCTGGTCAGCGAGTACCACAATGCCGTCGACCTGGCTGCCGTTCTCGTGCACCAGACCAGGCAGAGCGGGCTGCGGGTCGGCGCGGCCATGGATCACAAGATCGACGGCCCGGCCGGAGTGCTGACCGAGGCCAGGTCCTTTGCCGACGGCGCCCTGGTCACCGCCGCCACGCCGCTGAAGCCAGGCGAAACGCTCAGGGTCGTCAAGTTCGTCGCGCACGGCTGGTCGGGTGAACGCTCACTGCCGGCCGTGCGGGATCAGGTCTGGGCCGCGCTCAGCAGCGCCAGGCAGACCACCTGGGACGGCCTGATCTCCGACCAGCGGGACTTCCTCACCGACTTCTGGAGCCGGGCCGATGTCGAAGTGGATGGCGACACCGAGGTCCAGCAGGCGGTGAGGTTCGCGCTATTCCACCTGCTCCAGGCCAGCGCCCGCGGTGAAAGCCGCCCCATCCCCGCGAAGGGCCTGACCGGGCCGGGCTACGACGGGCACGCGTTCTGGGATACCGAGAGCTTCGTGCTGCCCGTGCTGATCTCCACGACTCCCGACGCCGCCGCCAGCGCGCTGCGCTGGCGGTACAACACCCTGCCGCTGGCCAAAGAACGCGCCGCGCAGCTCGGGCTGGCCGGCGCCGCCTTCCCCTGGCGCACGATCGCTGGACAGGAGTGCTCGGGTTACTGGCCGGCCGGCACCGCCGCTTTCCACGTCAACGCCGACATCGCCGACGCCGTAGTCAGATACGTGGACTCAAGCGGCGACACGGCGTTCGACAGCGGTCAGGGCATGGAACTGCTGACCGAAACCGCCCGGCTGTGGCGCTCGCTCGGCCACCACGACACCCTCGGCAGGTTCCATATCGACGGCGTCACGGGACCGGACGAATACAGCGCGATCGCCGACGACAACATTTACACGAACCTGATGGCGAAGCGGAACCTGATCGCGGCGGCCGAGGTGGCTGACCGGTATCCGGACCGGGCCCGCGAGCTTGGAGTTGATGCCGAGGAGACCGCCAGCTGGCGGGACGCGGCCAAGGACATGCACATCCCGTTCGACCGGACCCTCGGTGTTCATTCCCAGGCCGACAAATTCACCAGGTACCAGGCGTGGGACTTCGAGCACACCAAGCCCGAGCAGTATCCGCTGCTGCTTCACTTCACCTACTTCGACCTGTACCGCAAGCAGGTCGTCAAGCAGGCCGACCTGGTACTCGCCATGTTCATGTGCGGCAAGGCCTTCACCAACGAGCAGAAGCTGCACAACTTCGACTACTACGAGCCACTGACCGTGCGTGACTCGTCGCTGTCAGCATCCACCCAGTCGATCATGGCGGCCGAGGTCGGTCACCTGGAGCTCGCCTATGACTACCTGGGCGAGGCGGCGCTGATGGACCTGCATGACCTGGAGCACAACACCCGCGACGGCGTGCACATCGCCTCGCTGGCTGGTTCCTGGCTGGCACTGGTCTGCGGATTCGGCGGCCTGCGGCACGAGGACGGCGAGATCACCTTCACCCCGCGGCTGCCCGGCGGTCTGGCCAGGATCACGTTCAACGTGCTCGCCCAGGGCAGGCACCTGGTGGTCGAGGTGACCCGCACGGCCGCCAAGTACACGCTCAAGGACGGCGAGCCCTTCACGATCACCCATCACGGCGAGGAACTGACGGTCAGCACCGACAAGCCGGCCGAGCGCCCGATCCCGAGAATCACCGTACGCACCAGCCCCAAGCAGCCGCCCGGCCGCGAGCCGGTGCACCGGAGGCCTGCCAGTTAGGGTGCCGCTCGACAGCCGTACAGACGCAGACGGCACTAGCTGCTCAGCGACCCGCAACGATGTCCCATAGATGCTGTTCGGGCCGGGCGGGCAACCGCAACGATGGGCCATCGATGCTGCGCCAACCGCATCCATGGGCCATCGTTGCGGTTGGTCAGCCCGGCCGAGCAGCAACGATGGCCCACCGATGCTGTTGCACCTGAAGTCGACGGCGAATTGCTCGGTTTGCGGGGGCCGGGCGCCGGGAGAGTCCGCGGCAGGTCTTGAACTTTGAGAGCCGACGAGGGATTACGGCTCCTGGAAGTCCGGCGTGGTCCAGATCTTTTCTTTCAGGTATTGCTTGACCTTCGCTATGTACTGCTCGGCTGGCTGGGTGCGCCAGCGGCCGGCGAACCAGCGGCCGACGCAGCCCCAGGCATTGCCGGCTCCGTAGGTTCCGTTGTGCTGGACCGTGTTCAGCCAGGTCTCGTAGCCGTCGTAGCAGGTGCGCCAGATCGCGTATGCCAGGTCCGCGTTCATCGCGGTTGACTTCATGATGCCTGGCCAGCTTGATTCTTCGTACGGGTACCGGTTCTGCAGGATGCCCCAGCTCTGCGGGCACTGGCCGGGGGTGCCGTCGACGCCGGGGCCGTGGCCGGGCGGGCAGCCGCTGGTCTCCCAGTCGCCTTTCGTAGTCTGCCGCCACCAGCTTTCGACCGCGGCCTGCGCGAAGACGATGTTCTGGTTGATGCCCCACTTGCAGGCGGCCCAGCGCAGGATCTCAGCCGTGGTGCCGGTGAAGTTCCCGTTCACGCGGGGCGCGATCAGCTTGTTGGCCTGCGGCGTGTCGCCGCTGAAGAAGTGCTTGCCGACGTGCTGGCCCTTGGTCTTGTTGTACTTGCGGTTGACGCCCTTGTTCTCCTTGAGTGGCCGGGAGCGCACCCACTTGGCGCACTGCGCGCCGGACGGGAGCTTGGCGCCCGGCTTGAGCGTGTTGAAGAACGCGGGTCCCGAGGGTGTCGGCTTAGCCGGGGCCGCGTAGGCAACCGTTCCCGAGCTAAGCACCAGCGCTGTGACGGCTAGAGATATCCACGCAAGTCGCATGTCTGGAATATCTACTACAGCGGGATTGGCGTGTCATCCGATTCGGTGGCAATCACGGTCAGATCACCGTCAAGATTGGCCACGGTCACCCGGTGCCTTCCGGCCGCCGTCCGCTCCACGGTCAGGTCCGTGCAGGCCGTGCCGACGCCCAGTTGCTCGAGCCGCACCTGCGGCAGCCAGTCAGGCAGGGCCGGCCGTAGCCGAAGCACGCCGGCCGAAGCGTCAGCGCCCAGCCCGAGCAGCGTCGCCATCAGGTGGATGACCGCCCCGCTGGCCCAGGCCTGGGGCACGTTGGCGCCCAGGTACTGGACGGGGAACCCGCCATCGTCACGGCCAAGCCCGGCGAACAACTCAGGCAGCCGCCTGTCCGAGAATCGCTCGGCGGCGTCGAACAGCGCCCTGGCGACCTGAGCCGCTTCTGCGTCGAGGCCGTACTGCCGGAAACCGGCCGCGATCAGCGCGTTGTCGTGCGGCCACACCGACCCGAGCTGGTAGGAGAACGGGTTGTAGGCGACGTGGCGATCGGACAGCGTGCGCACTCCCCAGCCGCTCCACAGGTCCGGCTGAAGCAGCCGCCCGGCGACTCGCCTGGCCCGGCCGGGATCGACGACCCCGGTCCACAGAAGCTGTCCTGGGTTGGACGTGACCGACCGGATCGGCTGCTTCCGCCCGTCGAGCCCGGTGTAGTAAGTGCCCTCGGCCTCCCACCAGAACTGAGTCTCAATCGCGTCGGTCATCCGCGCGGCCTGGTCCCGCAGCCTCCCGGCCTCGGCTGACTCACCGTAGACCGAGTCGAGCACGTCCGCCCACGCGCGCTTGGCGGCCACGACAAGCCCCTGGATCTCGCACAACGCGATCGGCAGCTCGGCCATCTCGCCGTCGTCGTCTAGGATCGCGTCCTCGGCGTCCTTCCAGCCCTGGTTGTAGTAGCCGTGCGGGGCCCGCGTCTGGTACTCCTGCAGCCCGTCCCCGTCGGGGTCGCCGTCCTTGTCGATCCAGGCCAGCGCCCGGTCGACGTGCGGCCGCACCAGGTCAAGCGTCTCCCGGTCGCCGTGCCAGCGCCACGCCTCCGCCGCGACGAGCACGTAAAGCGTGGTGGCGTCGTGCGTTCCGTAGTACGGCGTATGCGGGATCAGGTGCAGGGCGGCCAGTTCGCCGTGCCTGATCTCGTGCGAGATCTTCCCCGGCTGCATGTCCCTGGCGTCGTCGTAGCCGTCCGCCTGGAGGGCGGCCAGCGCGTTCAGGCTGCCGACCGCGAACCGGGGTGACAGCGCCAGGGTCTGCAGCGACACGATCAGCGAGTCCCGCCCGAACAGGCTCACGAACCAGGGCACCCCAGCCGCGGGCACCCAGGAGTCGGCCGACTCAACGGACGACGCAAGTGGGTCGTGCCGGTGCATCCGCAGCCCGGCCAGGTCATCGACCGCCTGGCCTACGGTCTGGGTCACCAGGGCCGAACTGGTCAGGAACGTCGTCGCCCGGTTCACCCAGTTCCGCTTCTGCTCGGGCTTGCCGATCTCGCCGACCAGGTCATGGCACCGCTCAGGCGGCACGCCAATGGCGGCGTCGAGCACCGGCCGCCACAGCAGGCAGGTGTGCCAGCGCTGCCTGGGCTCGAGCGTGATCCTGAACAACAGGCCACCATTGGCGTACCTGGCGGGCGAAGACGACTCGGCCGGGTCAATGATCAGCCCGCGCTCGAACCGCTCGTTCTGGTAGTCAACGGTCAGCCGCTCGCTTCTGGAGTCCCAGGAACCCTGCAGGCTCCCGCGAAGCAACGGCTGATGCGCCTTCACGTCGAACAGGTCGGCGAAGTCCGATTCGATGCTGACTTCGAGGTCAAGCTCGACTTCGTCCCTGTGATAGCTGGTCAGCTCGTAGTCCTCGTGAATCCCGGAGCCGATGGTACGGTCCAGCCGCAGGTGAATGCAGTTCGCGTCCAGCTTGGCGCCGTCGGGCTGCACCAGCGGCGGGTTGGTGAACTCGAACCGCGCCGAGTGGTGATCGGTCGCGGCCGAGTTGATCAGCACGGCGCGGGCGCCGCCGAGCTTCAGCCGGTACCCGGAGACCAGCCGGGTGTCGGCGGCGAAATAGCCTTGTTCCTGAGTGCTCGACATCTCGGCGTTAGCCGTGCAGACGCAGAACTGATCGTCGGCGTGAATGGTAATGGTGGGCGGGCCGACCCGGATTTCCATGTAATGGAGGTTACCGATGTGCCGGCTGTTCGGGCTGAACTCAGGCCAGACGCGGGTCAGGGCTACGTTCTGGCTCCTCGACGCCCCCGACTCGCTTGAGGCCCAGAGCCACAGGAACGTGGACGGCAGCGGCATCGGCTACTTCGACCCGGCCGGCGCGCCGGTGATCGACAAGGAACCCGAGCCCGCCTTCGAGGACCCGGCCTTCCTGCACGCCGCGCGGGACTGCGAGTCGGAGACGTTCGTGGCGCACGTACGGCTGGCCAGCACCGGCGGCCGCAGCATGGCCAACACGCACCCGTTCACGATGAACGGCCGGATCTTCGCCCACAACGGCGGCTTCGGCGAGCTCGGCCCGCTCGAAGAACGTCTCGGCGACTATCGCGACCTAGTGCAAGGCGACACCGACTCGGAGCGCTTCTTCGCCCTGATCACCAAGGAAACCGACGCCCGCGGAGGCGACGTCGCGGCCGGCATCACCGCCGCCGCCCGCTGGATCGCCGCCAATCTCCCGGTCGCCGCGCTCAACGTAATCCTGGCCGCCCCCGGCGAGCTCTGGGCCCTGCGCTATCCCGGCCAGCACGCCCTGCACGTGCTCGAACGCCCGGCCACGACCGAACTAGCCGCGCGCAGTTCGATGTCCTCGTACCACTGCGAAGACCTGAGCAGCACGCCGTCGGTCCTGATCGCCTCGGAACGGCTGGACGGCGAGACCGGCTGGCGGATGCTCGACCCAGGCGAGCTGATCCACGTCAAGCCCGACCTGAGCATAGAGTCCTTCATCGCCGTGCCAGACCCGCCGGAGCGACTGATCCCGATTGGGCCGGGCAGTCCGAATATCGATACGTAGAGGTTCTGTGCGGCCTTGGTCCGCCGTCAAGCAGCCATTGGCGGCAGAAATGCCTGGACGACTTCTGATCGGGCACGGTATCCGCCGCGAACGTGCAGAATTAGTTCCAGCGCAGCCAGTGTGTTGAGGTCGCGCGACAATGTCCGTGGTCCCGCGCTGGCATACAACCTGGCTATTTTTCGGGTAAGCCCTTCCAGATCTTCGCGTGGAACAACAGTGTCCATAGGCATCGCGAGCACAAGTGTACGCTGCCGGGCCGTAGCCTTGGTGTTCGGTTGTGATGCGAATCGTTCGTGCACGTAGTTGACCCAGGCTACGGCGAGCTGACTTTCGCGCACCATGCCGATGGTTTCCCGGATCCCGTCGATGAACCCTTCGATTGCGTAACTGAGGAAGCCAAGCGTACTTTGCCCCGGCTTGCTGGATAGAGCTAGTTCGCGGTAGTATCGGTCGCGGGTGAGATTATAGTGATTTGATAGCAAATGCGCGGCGGGAACGGGCACGAAACCGCATCGCGCGAGAATGAGAAATTCGAGCAAGCGGGCAGTACGGCCGTTCCCGTCACCAAATGGATGTATCCATGCGATATACAGATGCGCGTAGATCGCTTTGGCGAGCGTGAGTGCCAACTGGATCTCAGGATCATCGCTTTCAAAAAGCGGGCTGTTGAGCCAGTCCGTCAGCCGCTCCAGCAGATAGGCGCAATCCTCGGCAGGGGCCGCCCTGTATCCGCCAACGACAACCGATTCCGTCCGGATAACGCCGGGGATCACTCCGTCGCGGTACTGGGTCCCTTTTAGGACCTGCTGATTGAACTCGCAGATCAGTTCCGGGGTGATCCGTATTGCCTCGCCCTCAACAATGCGGTCATGCAGTGATTGCAAGGCATCAATCACGTTACGAACTTCCTGCTCTTGGTACTGCCGAGAAGGAGGTGCCTTGTAGGAACCCTCGAAGATGCCGCGAACTTGGTCCTCGGTCAGGGTGTTGCCCTCGATCGCAGTAGTCGCCAGGGCACCTTTCACCAGCGTGACCCCGTACAACTTCTTGGCGACATCGGGCTTGAGGGGAGTGCCCGCGAGGTGTTCGCACTTTGAGCGGGCTTCCCCGACCAGCATCCAGTGCCGGGGCTGCACTTCGTTGACATCAGTAGCCGTGAAGTCGAGCCAACGGTGGGTCTGCTCGTAGGTCCGCATACTGCAAATATATGCTAACGCACTACTACTTTGTCCATCTACTTGTCCAGCGATCTGACTCTGCGTCTGGACGGACGCCCCGATGCGACCGAGGACCAGCCAGCAGTTTCTCCAGGCTGGCCCGGTGCATGACGTAGTCGTCCAGGTCCTCGGGGAGCTCATCTTCGCCGAAATGCGCCATCCGGCGCTTGATCCGCGACATCACTATCGCATGCCGCAAGGCCGCGTACGTCAGGTAAAAGTCCAGGTCGCGCGGCTCGTAGCCGGTCAGTTCCGTGTACTTGCGCTCCACGTCAGACCGGTGCAGGAAGTCGGGCAATCCAGGCAGTTCAAAGAATTCAGCGATGTCCTGGAAAAAGCGGTGCTGGAAGATGAACCAGCTCAGGTCGATCTCGGCCGAGCCTGGTACCCAGCCAGTCCCGCGGCGCCACCGTGAGCGACTCGGCGCTGCGCTCGCTCACGGTCATCTTGATCTTCTGGTCGTGCGCGTCCGTCATCAAACGGACGTTACTGTTTTCGTTAACTTTCTGGCAACACCAGCCCAAGACGAGTACAGCTTGGTGTCGGCACCGGGGCGCGGGCGCCATCGCGAGTGCGTCACCAGGCCAGGTTCGACCAGTTCGAGCTGGTTGAAGAACCTCAGTATCTGGTCGTAGGGGCGGAAGGAGATCGGCGGGTTCAGCGACCGGTTGAGCACGGCCGTTCCCGCGGCGATCTGCTCGGCGTGGATGTCGGAGGCCGGGTGTGAAATTGCCAGATGGCTGCCGGCCGGAACCGCCTCGACCAGCTGGCCCACCAGATGGGCCGGATCGTCGGCGTCGGGCACGCAGTGCAGGATGCTCAGCAGCATCACGGCGACTGGCTGGCTGAAATCCAGGTAGTCCGCCGCTGCGAGGAGAAGATCCTCAGGCCGACGCAGATCGCCTTCGATGTACGTGACGCCATCGGCTGGATGGTCGGCGAGCAGCGCCCTGCCGTGGCTGATGGAGATCGGGTCATTGTCCAGGTAGAGGACCCGGCAGTCGGGCGCGTTCCGTTTCGCGACCTCGTGCACGTTGTCCGCGGCGGGGATGCCGGCCCCGATATCGAGGAACTGCCTGATCCCCGCTTCCCTGGTCAGGAACTCCACGGCCCGGCCAAGAAACCTGCGGTTACCGCGTACGCCCTCGATCACGCCAGGATCGGCGGCGATGAATCGTTCGGCCAGTTCGCGATCGACCGGGAAGTTGTCCTTGCCGCCGAGCCAGTAGTTGTAGACCCTGGCGATATGGGGCACATTCGGGTTAATGTCGGCCGGGAGTCCCTCCGGCATCGCACCCCCCGATTGTCCCCTGGATCACTAGAGACTCTCTTTCTACCACTACCCGACGGAGTTATGTGATCACGGGCAGTCGCGGTGAGGTCAATCAAGCTGGTCCGTTACTGTCCGGACAACTCGCAAAACCGGAAAATTATCCGAAATGGTCCCGACTGCGGGCACGTGAGCCGCCGGGGGTGACCGCGAGGTGGCCGACGGCCTCGGCTAAGCGGGCATTTCAACTCAGCTCACCGCAACGATGGCCCACCGATGCTGCTCAGCCGGGCCGGGCAACCGCAACGATGGGCCAGCGTTGCTGCGCGAACGACATCGATGGGCCACGGTTGCGGTCAGCCGGCCTGGCCGAGCAGCATCGATGTCCCATCGTTGCGGTCACGGCCTGATGCTGGCGGACGATCGCCTGGTCGGCCAGGAGCCTGCACCCGCGGGTCGCCAGATTCTTCTAGGGCTTACGGGCAACCCCGACCCAGCCGGGCATCGGTGTGGTGTCGGCGCCCGGCCTTGGACGCCACTCGGTGGTCGTGACCAGGCCAGGCTCGACGAGTTCGAGGTCTTCGAACAGGGCGGCGACGAACTCGCGCGGGCGGAACGTGACCGGGTTGGCGAGTGACCTGTTCATCATCGCCCCGCCTCTCGCCATCTCCTCGGCGTGGATATCGGACGCCGGATGGGAGATCGTCAGGTAACTGCCCGGCGGGACCGCGTTCATCAGCTTGGCCACCAGGGCGGCCGGGTCGTCGGCGTCGGGGATGCAGTGCAGCAGGCCGACCAGGATGACGGCGACCGGCTTGCTGAAGTCAAGCGTCCTCGCGGCCTGGTCGAGGATCGTCCGGGTGTCGCGGGCGTCGGCGTCGATGTAGTCGGTGGCGCCGGCCGGGTCGCTGGTGAGCAGGGCGCGAGCGTGGGCGAGGACGATCGGGTCGTTGTCGACATAGACGATCCGGCTGTCCGGCGCGTACCGCTGGGCGACCTCGTGGGTATTGTCCGCGGTCGGGATGCCGGTACCGACGTCGAGGAACTGGCGCAGGCCCGCCTCGGCGCTCAGGAACTCGACCGCGCGCCCGAGGAACGCGCGATTGCTGCGGACGCCCGCGATCGCCTGCGGGTCGGCCTGAATGAACCTCTCGGCCAGTTCGCGGTCGGACGCGTAGTTGTCCTTACCGCCCAGCCAGTAGTTGTAGACCCTGGCGATGTGCGGAACGCCGGTGTCGAAGGTGGGATGGTCATCGGTGCCCGACATGGCAGCCTTTCTATCACTACTGAGGCACTTCACGCGCGTGCAAGCGGAAGCGGGGGTGGGCCGGGAGAATCGGCGCGGCTCCTCGTGTTAGATAGTCACCGTGCTAAATGAACAAGTCGGGACCTGGCTTGACGAACTCGCGTCGGCTGCTCCGGCGCCGGGCGGGGGAGCGGCGGCGGCGATGCTGGCGGCCGTCGGGGCGGCGCTGGTCGGCATGGTATGCAACCTGACCATCGGCAAGCCGAAGTACGCCGAGCACGAGGAGACCATGCGGGCCGCGCTCGTTTCCTCGACGGAATTGCGCGATCTGGCCGCGCGGCTCGCGGAGGAGGACGCCGTCGTCTTCGGCGCGGTCAGCGACGCCTACAAGCTGCCGCGCGACACCGACGCCGACAAGGCCGCGCGAACCGAGGCGATCCAGGTCGCACTGGTCGGGGCGGCCGGGGTTCCGCTGCGGACGGCGGCGGTCGCGGCGGCCGTCATAGGGCTGGCCGAGCGCATTCTTGACGGCTCGAACGTGAACGTGCTGTCTGACGTGGCCGTGGCCGCCTCTTCCGCGCGGGCAGCGCTTGACGCGGCGGCGGTGAACGTGGAGATCAACCTCGCGGCGCTGCGGGATCCCGACAGCCGGGCGCCGCTGCGGGCCGAGCTTGATAAGCACCTCCCGGCGGCTGCCGTCGCCGATCAGGTCGTGGCGGCCGTGCGGGCGAAGATCAACCCTGGGCAGGACGGATAGATGCGGCTGATCGACGGGCGGGCGATCGCGAAGGCGATCGCGGATGAGGTCGCTGAGTCCGTCGCCGGCCTGCGGGCAGCCGGAACGACGCCGAGCCTCGCGGTGGTGCTGCCGGCGGAGGACGAGGCGGCGCGCTGGTATGTGCGCTCTCTGCAGAGGCAGGCCGCCAAGGTTGGTGTTGGCTGCGAGGTGCACGAGCTGGCCGGGGCCGGAACCGACGAGGTACTTGACCGGCTGCGCCGGCTTTCCAGCGATCCGGCGGTGCACGGGATCATCTGCCAGACGCCATTGCCCGACGGGGTCAGCCTGGCCGAGGCCGGCGCTCGCATCGACCCGGCCAAGGACGTGGACGGCGCGAACCCGGTCAGCCTCGGCCTTCTGGCGGCTGGGCGGCCGAGCTTCGCCCCGGCGACCGCCGCGGCCGTGCTCGAAATCCTGCGCCGGGAGCAGGTACCCCTGTCGGGCGCACGGGCCGTCGTGGTCGGGCGATCGGTCGTGGTCGGCAAGCCGGCCGCGCTGCTGTTGCTGGCCGAGAACGCGACCGTCACCATCTGTCACTCCCGCACCAGGGAGCTGGCCGGCGTCTGCGCCGAGGCCGAGGTGCTGGTGGCGGCCGTCGGCCGCGCCGGGCTGATCGGTGCTCCCTACATCCGGCCCGGCGCCGTCGTCATCGACGTGGGCACCAACCCGACGCCCGAAGGTGGCCTGGCCGGCGACGTGGACGCCGACGCGGCGGGCGCGGCGAGCGCGCTGACGCCGGTTCCCGGTGGCGTCGGTCCCGTCACCACCATCCTCCTCATGCGCCACACCGTCGAAGCCGCTGTAGTCAGGGCCGCCGCCGGGCGAGCACGTGGATGAGCGGATCGTGGCGCGGTTGCGGGCGGCTGGGTGCGTGTTCGCCGAGGATGAGGCGGAGTTGCTGAGTTCCGCGGCGCGGGACGAGGCCGAGCTTGACGCGATGGTGGATCGCCGCGTGGCCGGATTCCCGCTTGAGCAGGTGATTGGCTGGGCCGAATTCTGCGGCCTGCGGATCGCGGTGGACCCGAAGGTGTTCGTGCCGCGTCGCCGGACCGAGTTCCTGGTCACGGAGGCCGCCAGCCGCACGCCGCCGGGGACGATCGCGCTCGATCTGTGCTGCGGGTCAGGCGCGATCGGGGTCGCGCTAGCGGCGCGCGCGCGCCTCGGCGGGCTGCACGCCGCGGACATCGACCCGGTGGCGGTGCGGTGCGCGCGCCGGAACGTCGAGCCGGCGGGCGGGCAGGTCTACGAGGGAGACTTGTTCGAGCCGCTCCCACCCGAGTTGCGCGGGCGGCTCGGCATCATCACGGCGAACGTCCCTTACGTGCCGGGCAGCGAGGTGCCGCTGCTGCCGGCCGAGGCCCGCCTGCATGAGGCCAGGGTCGCGCTCGATGGCGGCGCCGACGGGCTTGACATTGCCCGCCGGGTGGCCACCGGGGCGGCGGAATGGCTGGCACCAGGCGGTCACTTGCTGATCGAGATCAGTGACCGGCAGGCGAAGGCCGCGGTGGCGGCGTTCGCCGGGACTGGACTCAGCCCGCGGCTGGCCAGTTCCGACGAGTTCGCCGCCACCGTCGTGATCGGTAAGAGAACGGCCTAGCTCGTGACGCGCACCGAGGTGGCGGCGCTGAGATAGCTCGCTGCTGACGCGGTCGCCTTGTAGGTTCCCGGTGCGACGTCCTTGGCGAAGGTGAACGTCACCGTGCCCTTGCTGCCGGTGTGCTTGACCGCGCCGCGGAGAGCTACCTTCGCGCCGGACACCGGATCCCCGGCGTCGGTGACCGTGAAGGTGACGCTGACCGCGTGCTTGTTAGTGATCTTGCCTTGACTGGCCTTGATGCTCAGACCTGCCTCGGCCTGGGTCACGTAGACGGTCGCCTTGGCGTTGCTCGCCGCCAGGCATTCGAGGGCCACGTCGAGCCGCCCGGAGTCGCCGGCACTGAGCGCCAGGTGCGTATTGCCGTCCTCGATGCATGGCGTCGCCGGGAACGAGGCCGGCGGTCCGAATCTGCTGTCCTTCTCGTTAGTGCGCACCGTGTAGACGCGGTTATTCTGCTCGTCGTACCAGGCCAGCCACAGTCTCCCGGCCGGGCCTTGTGACATGGCCAGGCCGATCGCCAGCTTGGTGTGCGGCACAGGGAGCGTCTTGCTCGTGCCGACCTTCCAGAGCAGGAACGTGCTGCAGGTGCCGGCGTTCGAGCAGTAGGCCAGATAGGTGCCCCCGCCCTTCGAGGACACATTGGCCATCGCTACCCGCTGCGGCGGGGCCGGGTAGGTAACGCTCTCGGTGCCGGACTTCGGAGCCTTGATCACCGGGCCGTCGGTGCTCAGGTTCTTGACGTAGACCCCGTCGCTAGCTTTGTTCTTGGAGAAGAAACGGTAAAAGGCGGCGTAGAAGTCGCCGTTGCCGAAGCGGTCGTTAGCTTCGGCGACCCCGTTCGCGTGGCCGGTGCTGAGCGCGATCTGCTGGTCAGAGCCTATGGCCGGGATCTGAGGCGACTTGCCGATCCGGTACTCGACGCCCAGGCCGCCGGCCCACGCCGCGGACAGCGTGCCCTTCGCGTTGGCCGCGGTGTCGCCGTATCCGACGTTCGAGAACACGCAGTTGCTCGACAAAGACCAGCCCTGGATCTGCCAAACGCCGCTTTGCGGCTCTGCCCCCACGACGCATCCATCGGAAAGCGGGCCCTTGACGTTGTCCTGGCCAGAGAAGACCAGCAAGGGCGCGGATCCAGAGCCGAGCAGCGTCGGCTGGAACGAGACGCCCGACCAGCCGTTGATGATGGTCTTCGGCGGGGTCGCGATGCTGCCGTCCGGAGCCATGATCGCGAGTTGATAGCGGCCGTTCTTGTTCGACGACCAGGCGATCCAGCCCCGGTTGTCCGGCGCGAGCCACACCTCGGCCGGCGCGGTCTGGCTGAGTCCGAGCTTGGTCAGGTGCCCGAGGGCGGGAGCGGTAGCCGGGCTGGCGGCCTCGCTGCTGGTCGCCTGGCCGGTGATCAGCAAGGCTGAGGCGGCAACCACGGCGGAGGTTGTCGCGGCGAGCCGGCGGAACCGGCGGCGGGTCGTGTTGTCGGGCGCGGCGAGTTGATTGGTTCTTGTGACGGATGACGTCCTGGGATCGCGGTTCATCTGCGTACCCTTCGCGTGCCTAGCTTGCAGGGATTTCGATGGTGACCGCACCAGCGGTGCATCTACCAGGCGATTTGGCCGATTGTGACCTGGCTCTCAGTTTTTCTGAGGTTTCTGGGGCGCAAGGTGTAACAGATCAGGACGTCCCGGCGCTGTACAAGTGTTTGGCGGAGGAGCCTCGGGGCAGCGACCACTGTCGCAAACACGCAGAGGCAAAACCGAAGGAGATTTATGCGTTCATCCCGAGTGTCAATGCTGGTTCGCGCGGGCTCAGCGATCGCGGCGGCCGGACTGGCTACCGCCGGCGTGCTAGCGCCGGCGACAGCCGCGGGGGCCGCGACGAACCACGTGCACAAGGCGCCGACGCATCTGTGGATCAGGCACCGTGCGGTTCCCAAGACCGGGCATAAGTCCGACGTGATCCTTGGCTTGCTCAGGACTCGCGGACATGCGCGGCACGCTCATGGTCTGGCCGGGGCAACGGTCATTCTCGAGAGCCGGGTCGCGCACGCCAAGTGGGCCGTAGTTAGTTCCGCGCCCACCGGCAAGCACGGTGTAGTTAGCTTCACCGTCACCCCGACCGCGAGGACCGCCTACGTCCTCGTGTTCAAGGGCGACGCCACCCACCGGCGGACCCACAGTGCGGTAATCGTCCTGAGGGCGCCGAAGGCCTAGCATCCGCTAGGCCCTCGCACGCCGGCGGGCCCAGCGCGGGTTTCGCTTAACCCCCCCGAAGCGACCCCGCGCCGCCCGCCGGCATGCGAACCTAACAGGCGCGATGGTGATATGGACTGATGACTTGGGCGGTGCGCTTGCCCGCGCCCAGTCAGGCGATGAGGCGGGGTTTCTTGAGCTGTGGCGGCAGCTCCAGCCCCGCTTGCTGCGTTACTTGAGGGTCTTGAGTTGTGAAGATGCCGAAGACGTCGCCAGCGAGACGTGGTTGCAGGTAGTACGCGACCTGCCCGGTTTCGCGGGCGGCGAGGAAGACTTCCGGCGCTGGCTGTTTACCGTCGGCCGGCACCGGGCCATAGATGACGCTCGCGCTCGCAAGCGCAGGCCGACAATTCCGATGCCAGAGACGATAACCGCCGTGGCCGATCATGACCTGGTAGAGGACCAGGTATTCCACGCGTATTCCGCGAGGAGGGCAGTTAGCTTGCTCGGTACGCTGCCAGCGGACCAGGCTGAAGCGGTAGCACTCAGGGTGCTGGCCGGCCTGGACACGCCGGCCGTCGCCGGGATCCTCGGCAAATCGCCGGGCTCGGTCAGGGTCGCGCTACATCGCGGCCTGCGTTCCCTCGCCAAGAATCCCGATGTTCAGGATCTGGCCAGGGACCCCGCAGGCCGAGGAGGTGAGCGATGAGCAGAGATCCGCTCGACGAAATGGCGGCCCGCGACGCCGGCGTCAGGGAGCTACTGAACGCGCTGGTCAGCGCTCCGAGTGAAGACGAGCTCGCGCGGGAGCAAGTAGCGCTGGCCATGTTCAGCGCCTTCAATCCCGCCCGGGCCGAGGTCCAGGCGCCAGGGCGGGCCCGGGCACCCCGCTCGCACCGCAAGCAGGTCAGGTCGGTCAGGTTCGGCGTCAGGCTCGCTACCGCGGCGACAGTGGTCACCCTCGTCTCCGGGTTCACGGTGGCCAGCTACGCGGCCGCGCTGCCCGCGCCATTGCAGCGCCTGGCGCACCAGTTCCTCGGCTATCTCGGCGTGCCTGATGCGGTAGGACCGCTCCCGAGGGTCCACGCGAGCCCTTCGGTCCCGGCGAGCAAGGCAACTGGCGGCTCCCGGCACCATCAGCTCAGGACCGGTTCGCCAGCACCGGGACGCGGCCACTCCCAGCCAGCCTCACCTTCGCCGCGCCCGAGTCGTCACCCGCACCATCGCCAGCCTGCCCGGCCAGCGCCGCACCACCACGGCGGCCTGACCCTCAGCCCCTTGGCTCACCGGGTCCAGGCGGGCGGCAGCGTGCGCTTCACCGCCACGCTCGACAAACACGGCCGGCCTCAGCCGAACGTGCGGTTGAGCTTGCTCATTCTCCCGACCTGGCCGCCGCACGGTCAATGGCGGCCGATTGAGCCGATGGTGACGAACTCGCAAGGCCAGGCAAGCTTCACCGTGCCCTTCCTGTGGACCAACGTGTCCTTTGAGGTCACCGGACCAGGATCGGTGCACAGCCGCAAGGTAACCATCGTCGTCATCCCGCAAGTCTTCGCTCGCATCCTGCCCGGCGGGCGGCACGGGCACGGCGACGACCGGCCCTTCGTGCTCGTCGGCTGCCGAGGAGCCGCCCCAGGTGACACCGCGAAACTCGAAGTACGCGGTCACGGCGGACACTGGCGCGTCGTCGGCACGAGCCAGTTCCACCGCGACGGATTGGCCGTGTTCCCGATCGACGCAAGCCAGGTGAACCGGACCTACCGGGCCGTGGTGCTAGCCACGAAGCTGCACGGACGGGCGCTCAGCAAGACCTTCAGTGGCGAAACTGACGATCAGCGGCATCGGGGCTATCACTGGACCCCGCCACCCACTCCGTCCCCCACGCCATTCCCAAGCCGCACTTAGGGACCGACCGCGTAGCGCGCCGCCCCGGCCCTGGCCCCGCCCCGCTGCTCGATCCCGATATTTCGTGCATTTGCCGCAATTCGCCAGGCCAGCGCCGCAATGATGGCCCACGGTTGCTGTTCGCGGCCGCCCGGCGACGACAACGATGGGACATCGATGCGGTCAGCGCAGCATCCATGGGACATCGATGCGGTAGCCGAGGCCAGGCCAGCAACAACGATGGGACATCGTTGTGGCACGGGGTGTGGCTCTGGTGGGGTGGAGGTGGTCAGGCGGCGAGGCGGGAGCACTGGCTCGGGCTTGCCGTGCGGCTGGTGCTTCTCGTGTGGCTGGAGAGCCTGGTGAGATCCGACCCTGTCCGGGGATTCCATGATCAGGGAATCCAGAGCCACACCCAAGCGGCAAAGCAGTTACGTGCGGCCGGCTGGTCGCCTGCTCTCGCTTCCGTTAACCCGGCATATAGCGCATACCGGGCCGCCGTGAACCGGGCTGCAGGCCCACCGATGTCCCGGAGCAGGGGCCTGGACCCCAACTCAGGGACAACGGTGGGCCTAGCCTCCCGCCAGGTTGCCCTTTCTCAGGCCCAATTCAGGGGATCCCGGCCCGGCCAGGAGCAAACAGCCCGCGTTCGGGTCCGCCTGCCCAGGTCCGTCCGCGTTCGGGTCCGCCCGCCCAGGTCCGTCCGCGTTCCGGTCCGCTCGCATTCGGGTCCGCTCGCGTTCAGGCCGCTTCGCTCGGGTTCTCGGAAAGGGCCCGGACGCCTTTGGGCGGCTGGTCTTGACGCATTTGTTTGGAAAGTATACGAACTATTCGACAAGGTTGTGATTGGCTTGGGCTCGCGGGCGCTTCTTTCGGCCCGCGAGGCGCTCAGGAGGAGATGTCCGGGTGAGAGCTCGATACGCGGCGGCGGCAGGGGCAGCGGCGTCGGTCCTGATTCTGGCGGGCGCGGTGCCCGCAGCGGCCTCGGCGAGCCGCGGCGCGGGCGTGGCCCAGGTGTACGCGCCTTACTTCGAGGCGTACCTGCCTGGCAGCGTGTCGGTCGTCGCCGGGAACGCGGGTGCTCATTACGTCACGCTGGCCTTCGCCCAGGCGGCGGGGAAGAAGCCGGGGCAGGCGTGCCTGCTGACCTGGAACGGGGGCCGGAACCACCCGATCAGCAAGGGCGGGTACCTGGCGGGCATCAACGCCCTCAAGGCCAGGGGCGGTGACGCGATCGTGTCGTTCGGCGGGTTCAGCGCCGACAACGGCGGAACCGAGATCGCCGACGCCTGTCACAGCGTCAAGGCTATCGCCGCGGCCTATGAGCAGGTCGTGACCGAGTACGGCATTCACCGGCTCGACATGGACATCGAGGCGAACTCGCTGACCAATAAGGGCGGCATCAACCGCAGGGACCAGGCGATCGCGCTGCTGCGAAGCTGGGCTCGCAAGCGGGGGATACCGCTGTGGATCCAGTTCACGCTGGGCGTCGAGCCGAGCGGCTTCGACGCGCCGACGCTGGCTATCCTGCGCAACGCCATCAAGAACGGCGCGACGGTCAATTCGATCAACCTCATGGTGTTCGACTACTACCTGGGCACCGAGAAGAAGCCGCTTGACATGGGGGCGCTGGGGATCGAGTCGGCGAACAGCGTGCATCAGCAGCTGCTCAAGGTCTACCCGCACCTCACCGGCAGGCAGATCTGGCACAAGCTGGGCTTCACGATGCTTCCTGGTATCGACGATTACCCCCGCAAGACCGAGGTGACTCACCTGCCCGACGCCCAGCTCATGCTGAGGTTCGCCAAGGCCAGGGGCATGGACTTCGTGTCGATCTGGGCGCTGCAGCGGGACAACGGCGGTTGCCCTGGTGCTATCGACAGCAACTTGTGCTCAGGCATCAAGCAGCCGCAGTGGGCATTTAGTCACCTGCTCGAGCACTTCACGTCGCGAACGCGGCGGTGACCGGCGCAAGTTTCAGCACGTCCTGCGGTCCGGCCAGGTCGGGCAGCGCCACGAAGACGGTGCTGACGCCGCGTTCGGCGAGCTGGCGGTAGCGGCCGATCTGGTCGGCGGCGGTGCCGGCATGGTGGCTTCGGCCGAAGGCGGCTGCCGAGGTCCGGCCCCTGAGGCGCTCGACCAGCGACGCCGTGTCGGCGCGGTCACGGCCGATGACCGGAACGTCGAGCACCGTCACGCCGATATCTCGGCCAGCCCGCGAGCAGGCGGCTCGCAAGACAGGCAGCTTGCGGTCGAGCGTCTCGAGGTTCGCCGGCAGATTGCAGGCATCGGCGAGGGCTGCGGCGATCGCGAGCGTGCGGTCGCCTGACCCGCCGACGATGATGGGCACCGGCCCGAACGGGCGCGGGTAGCAGGTGGTCTCCGGCAGCGTGAGGTGCTGCCCCGTGAAGGATTTGGTGCCCGCGGCCCACAGTGCCCGCAGCGCCTCGATCGTTAGCTCAAGCTGGTCCAGGCGCTCGCCGGCCGGAGGGAAAGGCAGTCCGAACGCGGCGTGCTCGCGATCCCACCAGCCGGCGCCAAGCCCGCAGAAGACCCGGCCACCGCTCAAGGCGTCCAGCGTGGCGGCCATCTTGGCCAGCAAGCCGGGAGCACGGTAGGTGACCGGCGTGACCAGGGTGCCGAGTTTCAGCCCCGGGGCCAGGCCAGCGAGCAGGCCGAGAGTGACCCAGGGTTCAGGGATCGGCTCCCAGGCCCGGCCGACCTGGGGGATCTGGATCAGGTGATCCATTAGGGCGAGGCCGGCGAGGCCTGTCTCGGCGGCGGCGGTGGTGATCGAGGTGAGCCAGCCCGCCGGGTCGTCGCCCCAGGGGAATCTCGAGACCTGGAGAATGAACTCAAGCCGGGTCGGTGATGCATGCTGGCTGGCGGCGGCTTCCCGGCTGCCTGCGCTGTGCGACGGCTCGATGACCAGCCCCGTGGCCGGCTCGGCTACGATCCAGCCCTCGCTCGCTAGTTCGTCGGCGATCGTCCGCATCCGGCGGAACTGGGCGTCGAGGACGGCGGCAGGCACCTGGCGATCGCGCTGGCGGTTCCTGGCCCGGCATTCCGCCGGACTGGCGGCGAACACGACCGCGACCGCGGGCAAGCCGCCTCGCCTCGCCAGCTCAAGGTGAGCCCGGCGGCGATCAGCGTCGAAGCCAAGCGTGTCCACGACGGTCGTCAGGCCTCGCTTTAGCCGGGCAGCGACGATCTGGTCAAGTACGGCGAACGCGTCGGCCGAGGCGTCCAGGTCGTGCTCGCCGCTGCCGACGACGCCGCGCAACTGATCGGACGAGACGATCTCGGCGCCCCCGTACGTTGAGTCGGCCCAGGATGACTTGCCCGAGCCCGACGGGCCGACCAGGATGACCAGCGCCGGATCTGGGATCACGACGCTCGGCATCGGTCCAGCGTAGCGATTTGTCGGATGGGACCTTGAATTTAGGAGGCTGGCTGGATGTTCTGGTTGCCTCGGAAGACGTTGCGTGGGTCGTAGTCGGCCTTGACCGCCGCCAGAAGGGCGTAATTCTCCGGTCCGAACGCCGCCCGCACCCGGTCCTGGCCCTCGTCGCCGAGGAAGTTCAGGTACGTGCCGCCGTTGGTGTAGCTGGCCATGTCGCGGCGGAAGTCGCGGGCCCACTCGATGTTGGCTTCGTTGTCGGCCGAGTTCTCCCAGACGGCGAACGGGTGCGTGATCCAGCGGGCCGACCGGTTCGCCAGCGGGGTCGATTCGTCGTTGCGGGCCGCGACCTCGCCGCCCCACGGGAGCAGGATCTGCTGGGTGAGCGGCGACTTCCGGTCGGCGCCGTACTTGACGAAGACGTCGATCGCGTCATCGCTGAAGTCGTCGTAGAAGTCGGCGGTCCAGTAGTTCCGCAGGCCTGACGGCTCGTCGAGCATGCTCTGGAAGCCGGTGTACGGCATGGGCGCGACGAGGTTGGCCGCTGGCCGCAGGTCGATGAACGGCTTGACCGCGTCCTGGCCTTCGGCCGGATCGCCGGCCCAGAACAGGGCCAGGCCGGCGATAGGCTGGCCGCGCACGTGCTCGGGCACGAACTCTTCCGGCGGCGCGCTGAGGAGCACCAGGCCGGACCCCAGTTCATCGGGGGAGTCGTAGGCCAGGTCACGGTAAGTCCTGGCCACCTCGCGGGCTTCGGCCAGGGGCCAGGCGAGCAGGCCGGCGAGCACCGTCGGCCCGAGAGGGTGCAGCTCAAACTCGAACGCGGTGGCCACGCCGAAGTTGCCGCCGCCGCCGTGCAGGGCCCAGAACAAGTCAGGGCGCTCGGAGGCGCTGGCAGTGACCTGGGCGCCGTCCGCGGTGACCAGGTCAACCGACATCAGGTTGTCGCAGGCCAGGCCGTACTTGCGCTCCGCCCAGCCGGAACCGCCGCCCAGCGTGTAGCCGGCCACGCCCGTGGTCGAAGCCCGCCCGCCCGTCGTCGCCAGGCCGTATTCCTGGGTGGCCGCGTCGAATTCACGCCAGGTAACCCCGGCTCCGACCTTGACCGTGCGGCTGGCCGGGTCAACCGCGATCGACTTCATCGGGCGGACGTCGATGACCATTCCGTCATCGTTCACCGACATGCCGGCGACTGAGTGCCCCCCGGCCCTGACAGCGACCGCGAAGCCCTCCCGAGCGGCGAGCTCAAGTGCGTGGGCCACGTCGAGCGGCGTAGCGCATTGCGCGATGACTGCTGGCCGCCGGTCGATCATCGCGTTGTGTACCGCTCTGGCCTCGTCGTATCTGGCGTCGTGGCTGCCGATCAGATCCACGGCCGTTACCTCCAGTCTGTCCGGTCCTGTCGAACCTCTACTCGACTGCGGGCATGTTCACGTGCCGTCCGATCGGTGTGCAGGCGGGGTGGAACCGGGGTGCCTTGACCGGGCGCGGCCGGCGCCGGAGTATATGGGGGGAAGCCGCGCGTTTGCGCGGTTTTGTACTGTGCCTAGGCGAGGACGGCTGATGAACTTGCGGCGATCGCGTATAAAGTCGCGTCGGGCCATGGTGCGCAGTGGTCTGACCCTGTTAACGGCACCGGCGCTGGTAGCGGGGTCAGGTCTGCTATCGGTCGGCATAGTGGCTGGCGGAGCGGCGGCGATCACGGCGGTGAGCGTCGCGGTGTCGCATGCGCAGGCGCGGGCGTCCGGTCCGTGCTCTGGATCAGTGCTGGTGTTCCCTGACAGCGTGAACGGGGGTTCGTCGTCGGCGGAGGCGGCGGAGGCGGCGTCACTTGGCTGCACGGTGACTGTGTTCTCGTCATCGGATGTCAGCGGCATGACCCAGGCGCAGATGGTGACCTATTTCGGCGGCTTCACCGCGATCATCATCGGTGATCCGTCGACGTCGTCATGCTCGGCGACCGTTCCTTCTGACGCCCTGACCTACGCGGACGACTGGGGTCCGGCGGTGAGCGGAAACATCGCCGTGCTGGGGACCGCACCCGTGCTGGCCGGCAGCGCGGGGTCGGCGCTCTTGGATGACGCGATGACCTGGGCCGTGTCAGGCGTGTCAGGCGGGTCAAGCGCGACGGGCTTGTACCTGTCGCTGAACTGCGAATATAAGTCCGCGTCGGCCGACACGGCGGTTTCGCTGCTGACGGATGTGGCGGGCGGCGGTTTCGAAGTGACCGGTCAGAGTGCTAGCTGCCCGTCGAACTCGGGCGCGGTCAACGCGTCGCAGGCGCTGGCGGATTCGCCGTTTATCGGCTTGGCGGGGTCGTCGATCGGGCCCTGGTCGTCGCCGGCGTGCGCGATAGAGGAGACGTTCAACGCATGGTCGGGCGCGGTAACCGGGCTGGCCATTGACGCGGCAGCGACGCCCGCGTCGTTCACGACGTCGGACGCGACGACGGGCCAGCCGTACATCCTGACCGGCACGGTGTTTTCGCTGACCCTGGGGCTCTCGCCGGCGATCGGGGGCCAGGTGCCGCAGAACGCGGACATCGGCGGGTCGAATCCGGCCGCCCCTGGGGTGTCGTCTGACACCGCCGGAGACCCGGTGAACACCGAGAATGGCGACTTTACCCAGTCGGACACCGACTCGCAGATTCCGACCTTCGGCCCTGCACTCAATTTCACGCGAACGTATGACGCGCAACTGGCGCGGCAGGAGACGGTGGCCGGATCGCCGGTGCCTGCTGGTGCGCCTGGGTCGATGGGTTACGGGTGGACTCTACACCATCGCTGGCAGTGCTAGTTCTTCCGGGTATTCAGGCGACGACGGACCTGCGGCCGCAGCGCTACTCGACCTCCCCGTCGCTGTCGCTGTCGACAATTCCGGAGACCTGTACATCTCCGATCTTCTCAACAACCGCGTCCAGGAGATCGCCGCCGACAACGGCATCCAGCGGGGCCAGGCAATGACCGGGGGCGACATCTACACAGTCGCTGGCAGTGCCACTGGTATCTTCGGGTCGGGCGGTATGGGAGGCCCGGGCACGGCGGCCCAGTTCTACTACGTGTACGGCATCGCGGTTGACCCGGACGGCGATCTTTTCATCGCCGACCGTTTCAACAATGATGTCGACGAGGCGATCTCCAATTCCGATACCCCGTTCGGGACCAGCCCGACCGGAGACGGCGTCACGGTCAGTCAGGCCGATGGCTCCCAGGTCACGTTCTACCCGCAGTCCGGCGGCAACTGCACTGCCCCGTACGTGCAGGCCGGCTCTGGTGGCTACTGCACCCTGCCTGAAAACGTGGCCGCCACGTTGTCGTACTCCTCGGGAGGCGGGGGCACCTACACCTATTCACCTGAGCCGGGTGAAAGTTACACTTACAGCTCCGGCGGAGCTCTGAGAAGCGAGAGCGACGCGGCGGGCGACACCCTGCTAGTCAGCTACGGCAGCCCTTCGCCAGGATCGGGGAACTGCCCGTCTTCGGCCAACTGGTGCCAGACGGTGACCTCCGCTTCCGGCCGGGCACTGACCATCGGCTACAACTCCGCGGACCTCGTTACCTCGGTCACTGACCCGATGGCGCGCAGCTGGACTTACGGCTACACCAGCTCTGACCTGACCTCGGCCACCGATTCGATGAGCAACAAGACCAGCTACACCTACGGCGCCGGCTCCACCGGCAACCCGCAACTGGCCAACGACCTGCTTACCATTACCAAGCCGAATGCCCAGCCAGGCGGCCCCGATGTCGGCGATGACACCGTCACCGTTTACGACGCCTACGGCCGCGTCACCAGCCAGACCGACCCCAAGGGCTGGTTCACCGCGTTTAACTACTGCGTCAACGTCGGCGACGGTAGCTGCCTGAACACAGCCACCGACACCGGATCCACCACCGTCACCGACCCCGACGGCGACACCACCGTCGACACCTACTCACTAGGATCACTCACCGGAGAAGCCGACCTTACTGGCGGAACGACGCTGACCTCGGCCGAGGCCTTTGCTCCTGACCAGTCAGTAACGGGCAGCGGCTCGGGGTCTCAGCTCGACACCGCGACCATCGACGGCAACGGCAACATCACCACCGTCAGCTACGACAACCACGGCAACCGGACGTCCGTCAGCGCACCTGACGGAGTCGGCACCCAGTCCGCTGCCGCCACCCAGCAGTTCACGGGCCTGGACCGGGCAAACTGCTCGTCGGCCCAGATAGCGTCAAGCAACTGCTCCGCCAGCGAGGGACCGCCCCCCGTCGCGCCCGGCGGTGTAATTACGCCGCCGTCGTCGGCACCTCCGCAGGGGATCACCTGGACTTTGTACGACACCGGCGGCAACGAGCTCTACTCGACCACTGGGGTCTACGAACCCGGCAGCAGTACTGCCGCTTACTCCCAGACCACCTATCAGCTCTTCAACGGCAACAGCGTCACCCTCAGCGGAAACAACATCACCTGCACCGCCTCCGCGCCGTCACCATCGGTTCCCTGCGCCACCATCAGCGCCGACAAGGTAGTCACGCAGCTCGCGTACAACGCCGAAGGCGACCTGACCTCCACCTCCACCCCGGACGGGAACCCGGGCAGCGAGACGGCTAAGACCACCTACGGATACGACGCGGACGGCGAGCAGACCTCAGAAACCTCACCAGACGGAAACCTCGCCGGTGCCAGCACCGGGAACTACACCACGATCAGCACCTATAACAACGACGGCCAGCAGACGTCAGTCAGCGACGGTGACGGCAGCGGGCACACGGTGACACCGCGCACGACGAGCTACGGCTTCGATGCTGACGGCAACCCGACCACTGTCGATGACGCCCGAGGCTATACGACGACGACGGCTTACAACGCGGACGACGAGGCCACTCTCGTCACCGACCCAGACGATAACGCCACGCTCACCTGCTACGACGGGGGCGGCAACACCGTCCAGACCATCCCGCCGGCTGGCGTCGCAGCGAATAGCCTCACCGCCGCCTCGTGCCCGGCTTCGTATCCCGGCGGGTACAGCACGAGACTCGCTTCCGACGCCACCGTCGACACCTTCGACTCGGACGGGAACCTGACTCAAGAGACGACCCCGGCGCCGGCCGGGCAGTCCGGCTACGAAACAACTACCTACGCCTACGACGGCGACGGGAATGTGCTGACAACGACGGCACCTCCGACAGCTAACGGCGGTCCCAGCCAGGTCACCACCGACACGTACAACTCCGCTGACGAACTGATCGCCGAGACTACCGGGTACGGGACCGATGCGGCCTCCACGGTCAGCTACTGCTACAACCCGTCCGGCGACCAGACCTCAATGATCTACCCTGATGGCAATACGTCGGGCGTCGCGCCATGCGAGACCTCCTCGCCCTGGGACGTGTCAGCGGCCTCGTACCCGGCGCAAGCCGCTTACCAGACGACCTACAGCTACGACTCGGCTGACGAGCTGGTTTCTACCACCGCGCCAGCCACGAGCGCAGCACCTGACGGCGCGACAACGTCGGAAACCTATGACGCGGCCGGGAACACGCTTACCAGCACCGACCCCAACGACGTGACCACGACCTGGACGTACACGCCTCTGGGCCAAGCGGCCACCATCGCTTACTCCGGATCCTCGGCACACGCCGTCAGCTACGGCTACGACGCAGACGGCAACCTGATCGCCATGAATGACGCCACAGGGACATCCGGCTATCTCTACGACTCGTTTGACGAGCTCATCTCTGCCACCGACGGGGCCGGCCAGACAAGCGGATACGGTTACGATGCCGACGGCCTGGTCTCTTCGGTCACCTATCCCCTGCCCGCAGCGGCGACGTGGGCCACCACCAGCGCTGCCACCGATACCTACGACCCCGCTGACGTCCTGACCAAGATCACCGACTTCAACGGCAATGCGATCACCGTCGGACACACAGCCGACGGGCTTCCCAGCTCAGTCGGTCTCGGATCAACCGGGGATACGATCACCACCACCTATGACAGCACTGGCAGCCCTTCCAAGATCAGCCTTCAGAACGCCAGCAGCACTCTCCAGACATTCAGCTACACCGAGGCGCCGTCCAGCTCCATCTTGTCCGAGTGCGACGTCGCAACAGGATGCTCTGGCCCCTCAGCCGCCTACACCTACGACGCCGCGAATCGGGTCACCTCTATGTCTCCGCACGGCGGAACAACGCAGGACTATGGATTCGACGCGTCAGGTAACCTGACCACTTTGCCCGGCGGCGCCGACGCGTCCAATGGCTATGACCATGCCGGAGAACTCACCTCCAGCGCCCTGGCAGGCGTAACCACCACCTACTCCTATAACGCCGACGGCGAGCGACTTCAGGGCGCCCAGGGCGGCAGTACCATCGCGTCCGCCACGTGGAATGGCGCCGGGCTGCTTACGTCCTATGATGACAGCGCGGCGAATATGAGCGCCGCGACCTACGATGGCAATGGGCTGCTCGCAACCGCAACCAGCGGTGCAGGCACTCAGAATCTCACCTGGACCGCTGCCGGCGATCTTCCGACGCTGCTCATGGACTCGGACAACGCCTATATTTACGCCACAGGGAGCGCGCCAGCCGAGCAGGTTAACCTGACCACAGGTGCAATTACCTACCTGGTAGCTGACTCGCTCGGCTCGGTCCGCGGAACAGTAAACTCCTCCGGCAGCCTGACCGCCACGACCAGCTACGACGCCTGGGGTAATCCCGCGAGTTCGGGTGGCCTGACCTCGGCCACGCCCTTTGGGTACGCCGGCGCCTATACCGAGCCGACGGGTCTTATCTATCTCATCAACCGTTACTACGACCCCGAGACCGGGCAGTTCATTTCGGTCGACCCGGACGTCAGCCAGACCCTGCAGCCCTACGCCTATGTCGACGACAATCCAGTCAGCACCATTGATCCGCAGGGTCTCGCCGCAATTGACTGGAAGGAGCGGGGCCGCTCATGCGACGGCGATACCCGCTGGTGCGCCCTGTATGTGTCAGTTTCAGTATACAGCAATTTCCTCAATACTATCGTTGATTCACTGGAAGTGGGATTCAGGGGTACAGCCCCTTTATAAGTCTGCCAATTTCAGCTGGCATGTTGTCCAGGAAACGTTCGTGCACCTGTTCTTGAAGAACTTCAAGGTACGGGCCGTTGCGATATGCGGAGACACTGATCCTAATGGCGCGTTCGTAGACTGCAGTTCGCGCTCGTTCCCTCTCAATCTTGACGCTAAGACGAAGCGCTTTAAACTTCAATACGGAGACGACGATCAGGAAGGCCAGTACATAATTCTCGGCGTGCAGCTGAGCGCAACCTGCGCCCATTGTAAAGAACATACTAAGAATATTAAACAGAGTACTGGTCGCACCGGGAAAGCTCTGTGCAACACCGAGCCCAAAGCCGAACAGTGCACCTTCTAGCGATCCTTGGTCGCTAGGAATCACGGTCTCAGGCAAAGTCGCCCTAGTCTTCCTGGAGCGAGCCGATAGCAGTTAGCGCGTACGGGGCTTCGAAATTCCCGGATTCGGCCGCCTTGCGGTAAGCGGTCCGCAGAGCATCGAGATCGCCTTGTTCTTGAAGGAGGTTAACTAGATTCACCAGTGCATAAGCAGCCCAGCCGCCATAGCCATGAACCTCCCTGTCGCCAGTCGGCCATTCGACTGCCCGCCAGTACGCGGTCTTCGCGCCGTCCGTGTCCGCCTGAGATTCCAGCAGCTCTCCGAGACTGACCAGGGCGTGCACCGCCCGCTCCGCGTCGCCTGAATTGATGATCTGCTGATAGATGGCGCGCTGGCCGGCTAGATCGCCTTGCTCGTGCCGCACGCCGGCGAGGCGCTCAAGGGCGGTCAGCGCCCACGGCTGGCGGCCTGCGTCGATGACACGGTGGTAGATGTCCGCCGCGTCGGCATACTGGTGGTGGTGCTTGGAGAGCAGGAAACCGAGCAGGAGCTGAGCTTCGGAAGAGACGTCAGGGTCGGTCGATTTGATCGCCTCCTGGCATGTGGCTCTGGCGCCTTCGGGATCGTACCTGTCGTTGTGGTCAAGCCTGGCCAGCGCGATCAGCGCGCGGCTGTAGCCGGCGTCGGCTGCTTGCCGGTAGGCGGCGCGGGCTTCTGGCCGCTTGCTTTGGGACAGCAGCAGATCTGCGAGTTCCGACATTGCCCTGGCATTTCCAGCCTCGAACTGGCGGCGGTAGAACTCCTCCAGGGCCTGGACAGTGGCGGCTTGGATCGCTGGATCGGCTTTCAGCAATTGATAGACCCAGCTGAAGAGCCTGCCGGAAAGGTTGTCTTCCCCCGGCCGTTCATAGGGGCCGGTGAGTGCCGCGTGAAGCGATTCGGCCGAGCCCTGGCCGCCGAAAACCTCCCAGAAGAGCTGGCGGCCGAAGTCCGCATCCGTGCTGCCGCCGCCCGGCGCCGAGGTCAGCGTGGCGAACCCGTAGGCTTCGACAGCAGCCTTCAGAAACCTGGCGGCCTTTTCCGTCCTGACCACGAGGTGAGCCGCCATTCCCGCTCCTCAAGAAGGTTAGTGCGCACGTGAGCTTCTTCTTACACTAGAACAATCCTTAGCATGCGATTGTTCTCATCGCCGGATACAGCATGAAGCCCGTCGGTGATGTCTGTCAGCTGCGGCGCGACAACCTACAGCGGTCGGCGCGGGCCTGAACGGCGCCTTGATCCTGCACTGGAACGGCAGCAAGTGGCTCACCGTCGCGACCAAGAACCTGAGCGCGGCGATCCTGTCGGGCGTCGCGATGGGAACTCCGCGCAGTGGCTGGGCGGTAGGAAGCTACACCAAGTCCGGCGGCAACCCCAGGACGTTCCTGCTGCGGTGGAACGGCACGAACTGGAGCCAGACCGCTAGGTTCCAGCCAGCGGATGGCGTCCTGTCCGGCATCGCTATCGCCTTGATGTCCAGTGCGTGGGCAGTTGGCGGCGCCAGTGTCTTCGAACCCACCAAGAAGACGATCCTCTTGCACTGGAATGGCCGCAAGTGGAGCTGAGCCGGGTTAGATAAAGGCACGCAATAGAAGATAGGTGGTGACTATAAGCAAGATGGCGACTGCCCAGGTGTGGCGTTTGAGGTCGGCGTTACGGTAGTCGCCCTCGACCGGACTGAACCTTCGCGGGTGCCTGGGATCGTAGACGATCCTGATTACGCGGCCGATCTGTTCTTGCGGCAGAACGGCCGACGGACGCCTGTACTGGCCGGAAATCTGATTTCCTGATGCGTCACTGAAACTTAGCCTGACGGTCGTGACCTTTACGCGTCGATTGATGCCCACGTCGGGCAGCTCTTGATCAAACTCGATCGCCCGCAGGCCGGTAATCTTCGCGTCCGCCAGCTGCCCGTGCCTGCGCAACCGCATCATCGCTCTCAGCCGGCTGACTAGCCGCAGGGTTGCGAGCAGTGTAGCCACCGCAGATTCGGCGGCAACTGCGAGCACATCTACGTGTCTAGTGAACACGCCGAAGAGAATGGCTTCGACCCCAAGCCAAGCGGCAAGAAACAGTGTAAGTCCGAGCAAGTCGAGAGTTTCCAGGCGCCAATTCCGCTTTACGGAACCCGAAGGTGGTCGCGATGCGAACCACCGGAATCGTAGACTTCTCATGCAGCAAAGACGTCCGACCCGGTCAATTGGAGTACGCCGCTAAGCTGCTGTGATGGATGAGAACGCTGAGCACCTCGGCTCTGGAGAACTCCGGGCGGTTCAGCAGCCGCTAAAGCAGGCCTACCGCAGTGACCCGGCTCGAGCGGCGGTGACCTTGCGCGCTCGGGGTGAGCTTGGCCGCGAAAGCGTGAGCTGCTCGGTGGAGACGGGCCGGGCGATGGCGGTCGCTGGCCTGCATCCTTCCACCGGCGGCGACGGGACGTTGCTGTGCTCAGGCGACATGCTGCTGCAAGCGCTCGTCGCGTGCGCGGGCGTGACCCTGCGGGCGGTGGCTACCTCGCTGGAGATCTCCATCGCGTCCGGGACGGTCCTCGCCGAGGGCGACCTCGACTTTCGCGGCACCCTCGGGGTGGCCAAGGACGCTCAGGTGGGATTTACCGATATCAGGCTGATCTTCCAGCTGAGCACCAATGCCAGTGAAGATCAGCTCGACACCCTGCTTCGGCTCACCGAGCGGTACTGCGTCGTCTACCAGACCCTGGCGTCTGCGGCAGCGTTGTCGGCCTCGCTGACGGCGATTACCCCTTCGTGAGCCAGATGTTGGTCACGTCGGGGCCGCCGAGGTTGGGCAGCAACACAACTCCGTGCCGCACTCCGGCTTCGGCCACTGTGCTGCTCGACAGGACCGGACCCTGGAGGTCGATAAGCGGGACGATGGCCGCGTCGTTAAGCACCCGCGCGCTGGCTCTGGCCCAGAAGGCGCTGGCCGCGCTCGCGGTCCTGGCCTGCTCGGCCAGGCCGATCGCCTTGTCCACGAATGAACTGTGGTAACAGCCGTAGTTATTGGTATTCGGCAGGCAGTCCGTCTGGAAGAGCGGAACGACGATGCTGCGGCCGTTGTTACCGAACCAGTCCGGGTACCAGGCGACGCTGGCCAGGTCGAACGTGCCCGGCTTGTCGGAACTCCTGGTGTTGCTCAGTTCGCTGTAGTAGATAGAACCGTTCTCTGGCTTACCGCGCAGCTTGATGCCGCACGGGCGCAGGCTGGAAGATACGGCGCTGAAGATGCTTACGTCCTGTTCGTCGTTCGGGTACTCGTAAATCAGCGATAGTCCGTGGCGGAAGCCTGCCTTGGCGAGTTCGGCCCGGCACTTAGCCGTGTCTCCGTGGTTGCCTGGCGTTTGGTAGGGGTTCCGGTTGAGGGAGCCGGAATTGCCTGGCGGCACGATGGAGTTCAGGATCCGGTTCGCGGCCTGGCCGCCGAGGGCCTGCTGGACGGCGACCTTGTTGATTCCGTATTCGACGGCCCGGCGGACACCGAGTTTCGCGATCGCGTGACCGGAGTTAGGGCTGCGGAAATTGAACACCAGGTAAGGCGACAGGTAGCTGCTCGGCCAGACGTGGTAGTCGCGGTCTGAGCGCAGGCGGCGGAGGTCCTGCGGCGGCAACAGGAGGTCCGTCATCAGGTCCTCGGTGCCTGCTCCCAGGTCGGCGACCTCCGTCTCGCTGCTGGTGACGCCGATGGTCTCGACGATGCGGCTCACGTACTGGTGCCTGAGATGGTCGGTCGACTGCCGCCAGGCCGGGTCCCGGCCGAGTACGATCGACCGGCCGGGACTGTAGGCGGTGATCTGGTAAGGGCCGTCGGAAATAGTGTGCTGGTCAAGGGCCAGGCTGTCAGGCAGGTGCTTGTCGTACTCGGCCGGGCGGGCGGCCGTGAAAGGCAGCGTCATGATGTAGTTGAAATCCGACGACGGCGAGATCAGCTGAAAACGTATCGTGCGCGAGTTCGGCGTGGTAACGCCGGTAATTGTATGCTTATTCTGAAAATTGGTGATCTGCGCGGCAGTCGGGTGCCTGCTCTTCGCGAAGTGGGCCGACTCCTCGTCGCAGTAGGTCCGCATTCCGACGATGCTGGCGACGAAGTACCTGAGGTTTCCTACCGGGCTGACCGGATTGCAGAACGCCTTGAATTCGCGCAGGAAATCCTGGGCGACAACCGGGCGCGCTGGCCTGGTGTTCCAGGCCACGCCCGCGCGCAGGTGGAAGGTGTACACCTTGCCGCCGGCGCTGATCCCGCCGTTCGCCTTCGTGGGCACGACGGTCGCGACATCAGGTGCCGGGGTGATGTCCCTGGTCCAGCCCTTCGAGCCGATCCTGGGATCGGCCCAGGCCGGATAGGAAAGCAGTTCCCTCGCGTACGCGCGCTCCAGTATGTAGTCGGCCGTGAAGTAGGCGGGCACCGTGTCGAGATGGTCGGGTCCTGAGGCCGCGACCAGCCGCAAGGTGCCACCGCGCACCGGCCTGCCTGCGGTCGGCTGGCTGGCGGACCTCAGCCGGCGAGGTCGTGAAGCCCAGCAAGGAAAGTGCCACCGCTACTGTCGCGACGGCCGCTAGTCCCGACCGTTTTCTTCCTGGTTTCCCTGGCAACGCGGGCCACCTCCCGGCTCGATGCGCAAGCCGCACTATAGCCGCCGGTAAACGGCTGGCCAGCCGTAAGTCGGCACCGTCCGCCGCAAGGACGTGAGAAACCGACACTGATGGGCGAATTGATCCCCGCCGCCAGGCACGCGAGCCGCCGGGGGTGGCCGCGAGCCAGCCGACGACACCAGCTAGCCGGACATTCAACTCGGCTGGCAGCAACGATGTCGCAGCGATGCTGTTCGGCTGGGGGCGGGCAACCGCAACGATGGGCCAGCGTTGCTGCGGCAACCGCATCCATGGGCCACCGTTGTGGTTGATCGGCCCGGCCCAACAGCATCGATGTCCCACCGTTGTTGTTGCGGCCTGAAGGTGGCGGCGAAGGGCCTGGTTTGCCGGAAGCCGCGGCCTGGACGCCCGGATGCCCGCCCGGCCCGGGCCGGCCCGCCGCGGCCCGGCCGGCCCGCCGCGGCCCGGCCCGTCCCGTCCCGGACGCTAATGCGTCGGCGGCGCGGGCAGGATCGCTACGGATGCCGCGCCGCAACCGCGTTCGGCGGCCAGATGGCGCATCGCGCTGGCCATTTCGGCGTTCGACGGCGGGGCGGGCAGGGCCGGCGCGTCCGTGCGGCCGAAGGCGTCGAGCATCATGCCCACGAGACGGCGCGAAGCACCGGGCGCGGTGGCTCTGGTCACGTGCGACGCTCGCCTCGACCGAGGCCTTTGCTCCTGACCAGTCAGTCACGGGCAGCGGGTCGGGATCTCAGCTCGACAGCGCGGACCTAGATGGTAACGGCAACCTGACATCTACGAGCTATGACAGCAACGGCAATCCGACGAGCGTTACCGCACCTGACGGTGCCGGCTCGCAAACCGCGACGACAACTAGCGGCTATACAGCCTTGGAGGAAGCGAGCTGCGGCGCGACCGATGAAGCTTCGACGACGTGCTCCGCGAGTCCAGGCCCGTCTCCTGTAACTCCTGGAGGCGCGATTACGCCGCCCTCGTCCGCGCCGCCCAAGGGACTGACCTACACGCTGTACGACAATTACGGTAACCAGCTTTACACCATCACCGGGGTGTATGAGCCTGGCAGCAGTTCTGCCTCGTACTCCCAGACCAGCTACACCCTGTACTCAGGAAACACTGTCATCCTGGGCAGCAGCAACATCTCCTGCGGCGCCACGCCGCCGTCCGCTTCCCTGCCGTGCGCGACGATCAACCCGGACGGCGTCGTCACACAGCTTGCTTATTACGGCAGTACCAGTCCTTACGCAGGCCTGCTAGAGACCTCCGCGACCCCTGACGGCAATGGCAGCGAAATCGCCACTACTACCTACACGTACGACGCCGACGGCGAGCAGACCTCGGTGACCTCACCGGACGGAAACCTGACTGGCGCGAACGCCGGGAATTACACCACCGTTGTCGCCTATAACAGCGATGCCCAGAAGACTTCGGTGAGCCAGGGCGATGGCTCCGGTCACACGGTGACTCCGCGGATCACTCAGTATGGCTATGACGGGGACGGGAACCAGACCACGGTCGACGATGCCCGCGGGTATACCACCACGACGACCTACGACGCCGATGACCAGCCCGCCCTTGTCGCCGATCCGGATGGCAACGCGACGCTCACCTGTTATGACGGGGACGGCGACACCACCCAGACCGTGCCGCCGGCTGGCGTTGCCGCTAACAGCCTCAGCCCGGCGTCCTGCCCAGCGGCCTACCCCGCCGGCTACGGTGACCGCCTGGCCTCGGACTCCACGACTGCCACCTATGACAGCAACGGGAACCAGGTTTCTGTCACCACCCCAGCACCTGCCGGGCAGTCTGGGCACGAAACCACGACTTATACCTACGACAGCGACGGCGACCTCCTGACTACCACCGCCCCGCCCGCGACGAGCGGCGGATCGAATCAAGTCACCGCCGACACGTACAACGCGGCCAGCGAACTAGCCGCTCAGACAACCGGTTACGGTACCAGCGCGGCTTCCACGGTCAGCTGGTGCTACGACCCGGACGGCGACGTCACTTCATCGGTCTACCCCGACGGGAACGCTTCTGGCGTCGCATCGTGTGAGTCGTCGTCGCCCTGGATAGTCTCGTCGTCTTCCTATCCGACCCAGGCCGCGGGCCAGACTACCTACAGCTACGATTCGGCCGGTGAGCTGGCCGCTACGACTAGGCCAGCAACCAGCGCGGCCCCCTCGGGCGCGATCACGTCGTACACCTACGACGCGGCCGGGAACAATTTGACCTCCGCGGATCCGGATGGGGTGACTACTACCCGGACCTATACGCCGGCTGGTCAGTCGGCGACAGTCAGCTACTCGGGAAGCTCGGCCCATTCGGTCAGCTACACGTACGACGCCAATGGTGACAGGACCGCGATGACCGACGCCTCCGGCACCTCGAGCTATGGCTACGACGCTTTCGGCCAGCTCACCTCCGATGCCAACGGCGCCGGTCAGACCACCGGGTACGGGTACGACGCCGATGGTGACGTGACATCCGTCACTTATCCGCTGCCTGCGGCAGCGAGCTGGCCAACATCGGACAGCGTGACCTACGCGTTCGACCATGCCGACCGGCTGACCTCGGTGACCGATTTCAACGGCAACCAGATCGCGATCGGCGACACGGCCGACGGGCTGCCTAACGCGGTGACTTTCGGGACCACAGGGGATTCTGTCGCCACGACCTATGGCAGCAACGACTTGCCGTCGCTCATTAAGCTTAAAAACAGCACTGCGACCTTGCAGTCGTTCAGCTACTCCGATGGTCCTGCGGGCGACATCCTCACTGAGACGGACACGCCGAGCAGCTCCCAGAGTCCTGCGGTATATACCTACGACGCTCAGGACCGGGTAACTTCCATGACCCCAGGGAGCGGCTCGACCCTTGGTTACGGGCTCGACGCCTCCGGTAGCCTGACAACTTTGCCCACCGGAGCTACGGGCAGCTACGACAATGCCGGAGAACTCACCTCAAGCACGCTGTCAGGAACCGCGACTAACTACACCTACAACGCGGACGGACAGCGGCTGGCGGCCAGCCAAGGTGCTAGCACCATCGCCTCAGGAAGCTGGAACGGCGCCGGCCAGCTGACTTCCTACAGCGATCCGGTGGCCACCCTGACAGCCGCTACCTATGACGGGGACGGTGACAGGGTAGCGGCCTCTACCAGCACCGGGACGCAGAGTTTCGTCTGGAACACCGTTCCCGAAGTGCCCGAAGTCCTCATGGACTCAGCCAATGCCTACATTTATGACGGCGGGCTGGCACCCGCTGAGCAGGTCAGCCTGACCAGCGGAACTGTCACCTACCTGGTGTCCGATTCGCTCGGCTCGGTCCGGGGGACGGTGAGTTCTTCTGGCAGTGTCACCGGGACGACTAACTATGATGCGTGGGGCAATCCAGAGAGCAGCGGCGGTCTCACCGGAACCACCCCATTCGGGTTCGCCGGGGGCTACACGGATCCGACCGGCCTTGTTTACCTCATCAATCGCTACTACGACCCCCAAACCGGGCAGTTCACGTCGGTTGATCCGCTTGTGGCCCAGACCCTCCAGCCCTACGCCTATGCCGGCGGCGACCCAGTAAGCTCCTCTGATCCGACGGGTCTGCAGAGATGGCCGCAATCAGACGGAAACAACTGCCTCGACTGCGCGAAGAAAATTCAGAAAATAATCGGCGGAAAGATCCATAAGATTCTTGGCAAGCATCACGCGAAGCTTCTCGGGCCGTCGACGCAGGATCCAAACAACACTTATCAGGATCATTATTACGTAGAGAAGGACGGGCGCTCATACGATTCCTGGACTGGTGAGGGCGGCAAGGATAACAGCGATTATCAAGCGAGCTGGGAATTTGAAGATGATCTTAATTTTGACGCTGAGATAGGCGGTGGCGACCATAAGTGTGCTCCTGAGGTCTCGAGGTTCAGCGCATCGCCGTCCTGTTCCTGAGTACCATGGTCGGCCTCCTGCTGGCGGGCACGCCTGCGCCCGGGGCGGAATAGGATGGCCGCATGCGATCAGCTGAGGAACTGAGGAATCGCTGGCTTGAGCTGATCCCGCACCTGACCGCCCGGCCGTCGATGTACGCCTCTCTTGGCGGTGAAATGGACTTGGCAGCCGGCACGCTGCTGAGCGACTTGTGTTTTCTCGATGATCGAGACGAGGACTACGAGAAGATTCGCGAGGACTTGCGGCGCCGTTACGGCAAGCGCGGGGTAGCCGGGCCTTTCGCGGCGATGTTCGGGCTGGATCAGTGCCAGGCGGAGGTCGCGGCTGTCTATTCAGAAGTGTTCAGCCGGCTTGGATACCTGGACGTCGAGCCTAAAGTCAGCCCGGATCGGTGGGCCGAGATGATCGCCAGCCTGCCGGTGCTGATCGAAGGACGGGACCTGCGGCTCAGCGAGGCCGAGCAAAAGCTTGGCCGGGCCAGCCTGGTCGTGGACCGCAGGATCTTGTGCTACGCGTCCTCACGGCCGTCCGATGGCTGGGTCTTCGTGGAGGCTCAGGCCGAGATCACCCGCCGTTACGATCCTCAGGCGGGCCATTACCAGGCAGACCGTGACCGGGATCCGGTGGTGCGGTCGGTCCGACTGTCCGCACGCGGTTTCGAGAACGGCCTGATCCTCAGCCGGTACGGTAAGAATCTGCGCTGGGGTGAAGGCTGGTGGCTCGAACACCCGGAACGTTCGGCTACGCCGGAATCCCTGGCGATTGCCGCCCAGCTTCGTGAGTTGCGTGATGCCGATCCTTCCGAGCAGCCGGGGAGAGGCCCGAGGCCCTGAACAATCCTTAGATAAAGGCGCGCAGGAGAAGATAGGTGGTGGCTATAAGCAAGATGGCCAGTACCCAGTGTTTAGTGAACGTGCCGAAGAGAATGAGCATGGCCCCGAAGCCAGCGGCCATGCTCAACGTAAAGTCGACCAAGTCCAGAGTTTCCAGGTGCCGGTTCTGCTGGATGAAACCTGAAGGTGACGGGGCCATCCGCCGGAATCGCAGACTTCTCATGCAGCAAAGACGCCCGGCCCGGTCAACTGGAGTACATCGCTACCCCTTCTTGAGCCAGACGTTGGTCACGTCAGGGCCGCCGAGGTTGGGCAGCCATACGATGCCGTGCCGCACCCCGGCTTCGGCCACTCTGCTGCTCGACAGGACCGGACCCTGGAGGTCGATAAGCGGGACGATGGCCGCGTCGTTGAGTACCCGCGCGCTCGCCCTGACCCAGAAGGCGCTGGCCGCGCTCGCGGTCCTGGCCTGCTCGGCCAGGCCGATCGCCTTGTCCACGAAGGAACTGTTGTAGCAGCCGTAGTTGTTGGTGTTCGGCAGGCAGTCAGTCTGGAAGAGCGGAACGACGATGCTTCGGCCGTTGTTACCGAACCAGTCCGGGTACCAGCCGACGCTGGCCAGGTCGAAGGTGCCTGGCTCGTCAGACGTTCTGGTGTTGCTCAGTTCGCTGTAGTAGATAGACCCGTTCTCTGGCCGACCGCGCAACTTGATGCCGCATTGGCGCAGGCTGGAAGATACGGCGTTGAAGATGCTTACGTCCTGTTCGTCGTTCGGGTACTCGTAGATCAGCGAGAGTCCGTGGCGAAAGCCGGCCTTCGCGAGTTCGGCCCGGCACTTAGCGGCGTCTCCGCGGTTGCCTGGCGTCTGATAGGGGTTCCGGTTGAGGGAGCCGAAATTGCCTGGCGGCACGATGGAGTTGAGTATCTGGTTCGCGGCCTGGCCGCCGAGCGCCTGCTGGATGGCGACCTTGTTGATACCGTATTCGACGGCCCGGCGGACGTCGAGCTTCGCGATCGCGTGCCCGGAATTAGGGCTGCGGAAATTGAACGCCAGGTAGGGCGACAGATAGCTGCTCGGCCAGACGTGGAAGTCGCGGTCTGAGCGCAGGCGGCGGAGGTCCTCCGGCGGCAGCAGGAGGTCCGTCATCAGGTCCTCGGTGCCTGCTCGCAGGTCGGCGACCTCCGTCTCGCTGCTGGTGACCCCGATGGTCTCGACGATGCGGCTCACGTACTGATGCCTGAGTTCGTCGCTCGACTGGCGCCAGGCTGGGTCCCTGGCCAGGACGATCGACCGGCCGGGACGGTAAGACGTGATCTGGTACGGGCCATCGGAAATAGTGTGCTCGTCGAGCGACAGGCTGTCGGGCAGGTAACTGTTGTATTCCACCGGGCGGGCGGCCGTGAATGGCAGCGTCATGATGTAGTTGAAGTCCGACGACGGCGAGATCAGCTGGAAGCGGATCGTGCGGAAATTTGGCGTGGTAATGCCGCTGATCGCGTGAAGCTTCTGGAAGCTGGTGATCTGCCCGGCGGCGGGGTGCTTGACCTTCGCGAAGCGGGCCGACTCCTCATCGCAGTAGGTTCGCATTCCGACGATGCTGGCGATGAAGTACCTGAGATTTCCGACTGGGCTGACCGGATTGCAGAACGCCTTGAATTCGCGCACGAAATCCTGGGCCACGACCGGCCGGGCCGGGCTGGTGTTCCAGTCCACTCCCGTGCGCAGGTGGAAGGTGTACACCTTGCCGCTGGCGCTGATCCCGCCGTTCGCCTTCGTTGGCACGACGGTCGCGACATCAGGTGCCGGGGTGATATCCTTGGTCCAGCCCTTCGAGCCGATCCTGGGATCGGCCCAGGCCGGATAGGAAAGCAGTTCCCTCGCGTACGCGCGTTCCAGTATGTAGTCGGCCGTGAAGTAGGCGGGCACCGGGTCGATATGGTCGGGTCCTGAGGCCGCGACCAGCCGGAGGGTTCCGCCGCGCGCTGGCTTGCCCGCGGTCGGCTGGCCGGCCGACCTGACGGGCTGACTGGTGAAGCCCAGCAGCGGCAGGGCCATCGCCAGGGCCGCGATGGCCGCTAGCCCCGCTCGTTTTCTAGCTGATCTCTCTGGCAACGCGGGCCACCTCCAGGCTCGATGCGCAAGCCGCACTATAGCCGCAGCTAAACGGCCGGCCAGCCCTAAGCTGGCGCCGTCCACCGCAAGGACGTGCGAAAACGACACTGATTGGCGAATTGGCGGTTTCTGCTAAGTGTCCGACAGCGGTGCGCCGCGCGGGTGGTCGGAACCGGACCGGCTGCCGCAGGCATGCGAGCCGCCGGGGTGGCCGCGAGCTAGCCGACGGCACCGGCTAACCGGATATTTCAGCTCGGCTGGCAGCAACGATGTCGCAGCGATGCTGTTCGGCTGGGTGCAGGCAACCGCAACGATGGGCCAGCGTTGCTGCGCCAACAGCATCCATGGGCCACCGTTGTGGTTGATCGGCCCGGCCCAACAGCAACGATGTCCCACCGTTGTTATTGCGGCCTCAAGGAGACGACGAATTGTCTGGTTTGCCGGAAGTGCCCGGGAGGCTAACGCGTTGGCGGCGCGGGCCTGATCGCTACGGATCCCGCGCCGCAACCGCGTTCAGCGGCCAGATGGCGCATCGCGCTGGCCATTTCGGCGTTCGACGGCGGGGAGGGCAGGGCCGGCGCGTCCATGCGGCCGAAGGCGTCGAGCATCATGGCGACGAGGCGGCGCGAAGCACCTGGCGCGGTGGCTCTGGTCACGTGCACGATCGTGGCGTTGGCGATCAGCAGGATCAGCAGGTCTTCGCTGACGAAGTCGGCCCGCAGGACGCCGGCCGACTTGGCCCGGTCAATGAGCTTCGTGACGTGGGCGTTAGCTAGCTGGCGCAGCCGTTCGACGTGCTCATCGGCCGGCAAGGTCATGGACAGCAGGTCAGCCAGCCCGCGATCGCCGGCCTGCAGTTCGCACATCGCGTGAATAAAGGTCGTGAAAGCTTCCCAGGGATCGGCGATCACGAGCGCGGCCTCGGCGGCGTCGACGTAGTTGGCCACCTTCTCGACCAGGGCCGCGCCGACCAGATGCTGCCTGGAAGGGAAGCGCCGGTACAGGGTGGCGATCCCGACCCGAGCGCGCGCGGCGATCTCTTCCAGGGACGCCTCGAGCCCGTGCTCGGCGAAGACTTCCCTGGCCGCGGCCAGGATCGCGTCCCGGTTGCGGGTCGCGTCGGCCCGGAGCGGACGCGGCTCGTCGTGCACCTTCATTCGCCCATGGTAGGGGATCCGGAGGCGTTACTCCGGATTCTGTTACGATAGTAGTGGAGGCAGGACTCCAGATAATCACTTGACGGATGGACTTCAGATGAGTAGAGGCAGGGTCGGGAACCATCCAGGGCATCTTCCAGTGATCCGACTGATGCGATAGAGGAGCGGCCTAGAGGAGCGTCGATTACATGCGTCAAAACGGATCTCTTCGGCCGAGCTACGGCCCCAGGCTCCCGAACGTCACCATTCGCTCCATCCGACCGGCACCTGTCCTGGCAAAGACGCCAGCGAAGGTAGCCGCCGATCACCCCAGAACCCGTCGCGCGGCCGCCTGGACCTCCGGCATCGCGGGGATGATCCTCTACAACTGGTGGGCGCTTGTCCCTCTCAAACCGGGCCTGATGCGGTCCCCCGATGAGTTTTTCAGCAACCTCGAAGTAGCCAGCCAGCCCTACGCCAACCTCATGGCGCACGCCGACGTGGCCTCTGGCCTGCTTGTGCTGTCCGCGTTCCTGCTGGCAGGCCCGAACAGCATCGGCCGAGGCCACCGGGAGTGGCTCGGAATGGTGGTGTTCGCGCTCGCGGGGCTCATCGGCGGCCTCTTCTCCCAGGTCTGCGCGGACGGGATCAGCCCCGCCTGCATGAGGGCCGAATGGCATTTCCAGTTGCCGCTCAGCCAGTACGTCCACGACAGCGCCGGCGTCTTCGAGTTCGCAGGAATCACGCTGGCCTTGCTGCTCGCGCTCCGCCGTACGCACGCTGAACGGACCAGGTCGGCCAGGATCTACCGGCTGCTCGCGGTCGCTGCCGCGGTTGCCTACCCGCTGCTCGGGCTCGTCTACCTGTTTAACCGGTTCGGCGGCGTGATCGAGGGCGTCTTTTTCACCGGGTTCACGATCATGGTCCTCACGCAGCTGACCGAACGATTGTCGTCCGACCACAACGAGGCCATGATGGACAAGTGGCAGAAGAGCCTGCCGAGGCACGGGCCATGACGGCGCTGCGCAAGCTCACGCCGACCGTGGCGGGCCTCGCCGCGACATAACCGGCATCGCGGCTTTCGCTTAACCGTGGCTGGGTAAAGGCGCGGCTATGCTGGCCGCATGCCGTCGGATTTGACTGACCGGATTGCGCAATTGCTGCGGGCAAGGAAAGAGCGGCTGCCCAGGGTCATGGCCGAGATCGGCCGCTGGCGCCAGGTGGACACCGACCTGGCGGCTCTGGGCGGTGCCCTGGCTGACCTGCGCCGGCACCCGACGGTGAGCCAGGAAGACGCGGCCGACCTGGTGATACCTACCCTGCATGAGATCAGGGCCAGCATCGCCGACGTGATTGACCTGTATTCGGCGGTCGAGGCCAGGTTCAGCAGGGATACGGTCAATGTCGGGGTCAGCGGCAGCGCCAGGGTCGGCAAGAGCACCCTGCTTCAATCGGTTTCCGGCCTGTCGGATCAGCAGATCCCCACCGGCCGCGACATTCCGGTCACGGCGGTAAGGAGCCGGATCTATCACTCGCCGCGCGAGCGGATGGCCGTGCTGAGGCTGCACTCGCCCGAGAGCTTCATCGACGAGGTGATCAGGCCTTACCACAACGCGCTGAAGATCGCCGGCGTGCCCGCCACGCTGGAGGATTTCCGCCGCTGGGAGTATCCGCTTGATTCCGATCTCGCCGGCATCAGGGCCGGCGATGTCGCGCTGCTTGTGCGGCTGCGGGACATGCAGCAGGCGCTGTGGTCGTATCAGGGCGACCTGAGCGGCGGCGAGAAGGCGGTCAAGCTCGACGAGCTGCGGCCTTACGTCGCGTACCCGACCAGCGCGGAGCGGGCGGCCGGCGGCCAGGTCGAGCACCGTTACCTCGCGGTCAAGGACGTGCGGATCGACTGCCCGTTCCCCTACACCGACGTGGACCAGCTCGGCATCATCGACCTGCCTGGCCTGGGCGAGATCGCGGCCGACGCCGAGCGGCAGCACGTGACCGGACTGCGGCACGACGTCGACGTGGTGCTGCTCGTGAAGCGGGCCGCCGAGGGCATGGCGTACTGGAGCGCGGGCGACGCGCAGGCGATTAATCTCCTGGACGAGGCTCGTGGCTCCATCCGGGACCGGGGCGACTTCGTTTACATCGTGGTGAATCAGCGCGCTGGCGACGCCGACCTGGCGCAGGCGCTGACCGCCGATATCCAGCGGCAGGTCAATGACAACGAGCCCGGCAAGCACTTCTCGCTGCTGCCCGCTGATGTCGCGGACTCTGCGTCGGTGCGGGAAGCGGTGCTCGCGCCGCTGTTCCGCGCCCTCGCTGAGCGGCTGCCCGGCATGGACGAGGACTGCTTTACCGGGGCGGCCGAGCGGGCGGCCGAGGTCGCGTCGGGCATCCGCCGTGAGCTCGGCGAGCTGTCCGGTGCGCTCACCCGGCTGCGGGCCGGATCCGCGGGCGCCATCGAGGACCTCGAAGGCCGGGCCAGGGAACTGCGGGCCGACCTGGCGGTCGAGCTTGGCCTGCTGGTCAGGGAGCTCGAGAACCAGGCCACCGCCGATGACGACGATCCCGATTACGTCACGGCGGTCGATGCCGCCTACGGCAACGTGAAGGACTGGATCGACAGCGGGTTCGGGGTCGGCGAGGAGGAGTGGGAGAAGCGGGCCTACCGCTCGTTCGTCGTGCACCAGAACGTGGTCAACTACGGCGGTGAGGAGTTCAACCGGATCAGGGTGGAAATCAGCACCAGGTACTCCTCGCTTGACGACTTCTTCTCGCACCAGATCGAGGAAGGCAGGCGCCGGGTCGGCCGGGTGCTCACGTCGAACTTCGGCGAGCTGCTCGGTGACCTCGACCTGGAGGCCGAGAACGGCGGGACGGCCGTGCTGACCCGCGCCGCCGACCTGCTGGCCGAGGCCTCGGAGCCCTGCCCGACGCTGGAACGCGCGCTCAGGCAGTTGCTGAGCCTGAAACTGGAGTACCGCACCCAGCTCCAGCCGAAGATGCGTGGCCAGCTCAGCGACCTGAAGATCCAGTTCGACGACCCGATGACCGGCCAGCCGACGGTGGTGGTCAAGGAGGCGAGCCAGGAGGGGGCGCACGAGCTTTACCTCTATACCTACGAGCAGGCTCGGCAGGCGGCCTGGGACACCAAGAAGGCGCTGCTGGCCGAGGAGGTCACGCCGCTGCTCGTGGTCTACTCGGCGACCGAGCAGTTCGAGGACGCCTTCATCCGCTCTGGCCAGTCCGACGCGGAGTTCCGGCGCTTCGCCCGCTCGTACCGGGACGAGCTCTGGCCGGGTGAGTTCGCGGGCGTGACCGAAGGCCACGCCCGCTACGCGAAGGTCGCGCGGCTGATCAAGACGATCACCGGCGAACTTGGCTGAAGGGGGAAACAGCATGGCTGACGCGGTGACGTTCAAGATCGGCCTGGTTGGCCCGACCCGCATCGGAAAGACTTCGCTGATCACGGCGCTGCTCGCCGAGTCGCAGACGCTGCTGGCCGGCAGCGGGGTCGCGATGCGCACCGTGGGCGTGGCGACCGAGGCGAAGATCGCCAGCAATAAGAAGGAGCTTGACGGTGATCTCCTCGCCGGGGAGTTCCAGTCCAAGAGCCTGAAGGGCACGGTCGAGCCGTTCATCTTCCACCTCAAGCTTGACCCGGGAGTGCCGAGGTCCGAGATCAACCTCGAGCTGCTCGATTTTCCCGGCGGCTGGCTGGTGGCCGATGAGCGGCCAGCGCAGTACGCGGCCGACTGGGACAATTGCCTGCGGTTCATCACCGAGAGCACGGTCTTGCTCGTCCCCGTCGACGCCGCCCTGCTGATGGAGGCGTCGCTGGCGTCACAGAAACGGGCGCTGCCCAGGTTGCTCACCACCTATGAAGTGGAGCAGGTGGCCAGGGACTGGGCCAGGGAACGCAACCGCAAGCCTTACGAGCCGGCCCTGGTGGTCTTCTGCCCGGTCAAGTGCGAGTCCTACTTCAAGGACAACGGCGGCAGGCGGGATAAGTCGATCCAGTTGCTGGCCAGGTTCAAAGAGACCTACGGCGACGTGCTCGCTGCCATCACCAGCGAGGCGCCCAAGGCGAACCAGATCTACGCCCCGATTGACACGATCGGCTGTGTTGAGCTGATCGACGCGACCTGGCCGCTGGCGGCTGGCAGCCAGGACCATGCCTTCCACGCCGAGTACCGGGTCCGTCGCCCGGCGAGGGTCTCCCGCAAGGGCGTCGACGACGTCATGCGGGCCCTGTGCAAGCACCTCGTGGAGGGCCGCCGGGTGCTCAGCGCCGCCGAGGGCCAGGTGCTCACTGGGCAGGCGGAGCAGGCGTGGCGTTACGCCGAGCGCAGGGAAGGGTTCTTCCGCGACATCTGGCTGTGGGCGAACGGCGAGCGCCAGGCCAGGCAGGACATGGCGCAGCAGCGTACCGAAGAATCGAAGGACGCCTGGGATCGCGTGGCGGCTCTTGACACCGTGCTCAACCGGATCGCCGCCGATCGGTACGGGCCAAGGGTCTACGAGCTGTAGTGGACATCTACGTGCGCACTCGCGGCCTGGAGAAGGACTACCGTTTCCTCGGTGAGGCGCCGGCCGAGTTCTGGTGGCGTGAGTACCGTGCCTGGACCGATACCGAGGGACCGACGATCCTGCTTGAGTCGGATGCGGGCTCGTGGCGGGCCTATCTCGCGGGCATCTCCTCGGCGCGGCGCGACCTGTCCGATCGTCCGATCCAGTTCAACCTGGCGCTCGCAGGCCCGCACGAGCCGGCCGGGGAGCGGTTCGTGCTTTCTGTCCTGGCCGTGACGCTCGCTGACCTGGCCGCTGGCGGGGGCGGCTCGATTTCCGGCCGGGCGCTCGATGAGCGGCTGCCGCAAGAGGTCGTGGAGCGTTTGCTGGCCGGTTCGGGAGAGGAGACCAGGCAGGAGGCGTCGGCGGCTGTGCTTTCCGCCTACGGCGGCGGTCCTGACGTTGTTGCTGAGGGCGGTGGCGGCGAGCCGGCGACGTGGACCGGTGGGGTGGCCAACGAACAGGCCCGCTCGCTGTTCCTTGCCCGTGCGGCCGGGCTGCTTAGCGGAGATCAGGGCCACGCTCTGGTGCTCAACCTGCTCGCTACCGCCGCCGACGCCGATCAGCTCGTCGAGACAGGAACCTTCGCCGAGACGGGCAGCCTGGCCGTGCTCGCCGCCAGGTCGGGCTCGCCGCTTGACGGGGAGGTGACCGAACTCGCGGTAAAAAAAGGTCAGCCGTCCCAGGTTCTTCAGCCGTATCAGGCACCGGGGCCGGCCCGCCCCTTTCGGCCCCTGGCCAGGCTGGCGACTCTGGCTGGGGCGGCTGCGACGGCGGTTCTGGCGAGGCTGACGAGACTGGTACCGGCGAGGCTGGCACCGGCGAGCCCAAGACCCCAAGCGCCTCCGCGCGCGGGCCGGAACCGGACCCGCTGACTGGCGAGGCGGCCCCCGGCTATGCCTCGCTTGACCTGCGGGCGGCGAAGTTTTTTACCTTCGCTGCCGGTGATCCTGGCAGCCAGAACACCCGGACCGTCCGGGTCTTGTGGTCGCCCGATATCCAGTACACCGCCAAGGGCGCGCTGACTAAGGGAACCTTGTACGACGATCGGAACCGGCCGGGGGAATGGCGCGAGATCGGGCACGTGGCCGCGATCTGGTGGCGACCGGGCATCGACCTGTTCGGCGCGCTCAAGGGACCGGCCGGCGCGATCGGCATCGACCTGAGCCGCCCGTACACCAGGCTCGGTCGCCTGACTTTCGACTTCGAGCACAATGGCCGGAGAATCAGCGCCAGATCGCCGCATCTTTCGCTCGACGCGCATTACGCCAAGCTGCTCGGATTGGTCGACGGTCAGCCGGCCCAGATCTGGGTCCGGCTCGACGCCTTGCTGACCCCGCAGGAAATCACCGTCGACCAGTAGCCCTCCGCTAACCCGAACCGGCGAATTAGTTACTCTCCGCTGATCAACCGGGGAGTTAAGCGTGAATCCCTCTGGGCAGTAGATGACCTGTCGGTGGCACTACGAGATTTCGAACGGGGCAAACATTCATGGCCACGACCAGGCAATCCCAGGCGGCAAAGCGCGGGGTCAGCAAAACCAGTGCGAAGAGCAAGCCCGCACCCGCCAGCAAGAAGGCGATCGCGAGCCTCCCGAAACAGGCCGCCACCGCAACACGCAAGTCAGGCACCCTGACCAAGGCAAGCTCGCCCGCCAAGACCAGCAAGGCCGCCTCCTTCGGCAAGGCCGGTACCGGTCCCGCGCGCAAGCCGGGCTCGGCCGGCAAGGCAGGCGCCCCAAGCCGGGCGGCCGCGATGAACCGGACCACCGCGACGAGCAGGACCAGCGCAGCGGCCAAGACCAGCCCGTCGCCCAAGGCTGGGGCGCCGGGCAAGATCAGCGCCGCCGCCAAGGCCAGCAAGCCCGGCCCGGCCGGCAAGCCCGGCCCGGCCGGCAAGGCCGCCAAGATGACCAAGTCGGGCCTGAACGGCTCACATATCAAGACCAGGACCGAGCTCTACGCCATGGCGCAGCGGCGCGATCTGCCTGGCCGGTCAAAGATGGGCCGCGCCGAGCTCGCCCGGGCCCTCGGCGTTCGCTAGCAGCAGCGAATGGTCGCGGCCCCGGCGGCGTTCCCGGACTTAGCCGAGCGATGAGCCGGACCGTGCCTATAGTGCCCGACTCATCGCAACGACGACCCACGGGTGCATTGCTCTTGGTGGTCGGGATCCCGGCAACAGTAATGCGGGGTTTACTGTTGCCCGGCAACAGTAATGTGGGTTTTACTGTTGCGCCCGGCTGGCCGGGAAGGGCCGCGTCCCGGTTGTCCCGCCTGTGATCTGGCGCACGGCGTCGGCGTGGTTACGCGCTGGCACTACCCGCTTCGACCCAAAGCCGCCTCACACCAGAAGAACGCACCCATTTGCCCACTGGTGTGGCTCTGGTGCACATTTCGTGATGGTAACGGCGAGGGCGGGGTAGATGGGCTGGTGCTTGAAGGTCAGGACCGGCCGCGGGGGGTGGCGGGGCGCCGATCCGGCTTGCTGCAGCTGCCCCGGCAGCCCGCGAGGCGGGCGATTCGCCTGGGGCGGCCCGTCGCCGGGCCGACGAGGCACTGCGGTGGCTGCGGTCTGGCTGGCGGTGCCGGTTAACCGGGCATTTCAGCTCGGCTCACCGCAACGATGGGACATCGATGCTGTCCGGCGGGGGCGGGCAACCGCAACGATGGGCCATCGTTGCTGCGGCGACGACATCTATGGGCCATGGTTGCGGTTGCCCGGCCCGGCTGAGCAGCATCGATGTCCCATGGGTGAGGTTGCGGCCCGGGGCTGGCGGCCAGGTGCCAGGTGTGCCCGGGGCCGGGAACCCTGAAGGCCGGCAACCTGGTGTGGCACGACGCGGGCGTTCGGGGACGGTCTGGAGCCCCAGCGTTGTCCCGGCGCTGGGGCTAGGGCGCCTGCGCAGGGACGACGATGGGCCTGCGGCCCGGCCGGTACCGTCAGGACCGAGGTTGACCCGAGCAAGATCCTGGAGTTGAAGCGGGAGCCCGGCGGGGATCTCGTGCTCGGCGGCGCGGACCTGGCGGCCAGTTTCCTGCGTCACGACCTGATCGACGAGTTCCGCTTCTACGTCCATCCGGTGCTGCTCGGGCGGGGGCGCCCGTTGTTCCGGCCGTCCGACGCCCAGGTCGGGCTCGGGCTCGCGGAGGTCAGAACCTTTGGCAGCGGGGTGGTGTTGCTGCGCTACGAGCGTTCTACGATCGCGTTATGCCCGATTCCGCCGACGGTGAGCTTGATCCGAGTACTCCGGTTGTCGTTGGCGTCGGACAAGTATCTGAGCGCCTCGGCGAACCTGGCTACCAGCGCCGGTCTCCGGTCAATTTGGCGGCCGACGCGGCCAGGGCGGCTATCGCCGACGCCGGGCTCGCGGACGCTACCGCTATTGACACTGTCGCTGGCGTCAGGCAGTTCGAGATTTCCAGTGCTTTCGCGCGGGCGCCGCTCGGGCGGTCTGACAACTATCCGAGGTCGGTCGCGGCCAGGATCGGAGCGGCTCCCCGGCGGGCGATCCTTGAGATCACCGGCGGTCAGGCGCCGCAGCACCTGGTCAGCGAACTCGCGGCGGCGATCGCCAGGGGAGAGTCGCAGGCAGCGCTGATCTTCGGAGCCGAGGCCATCTCTACCATCCAGCACTACGCGGGGCGGGCGGCGGGGGCGGGGGCCGGGCCGGAGGACCGCCCGGGGGCCGGGCCGGAGGACCGCGCGGGGGCCGGGGCGGAGGACTGGCCGGACTTTACCGAGCACGCCGAGGGCGATCTTGAGGACCGGGGCTACGGGCTGCGCGGCTTCGCTTCCAGGCACAACGCCGCGCACGGTCTCACCGACGCGGCTACTCAGTACGCGCTAGCTGAGAACGCGCGGCGAGCTAGGCTGGGGCTGAGCCGGGAGGCTTACGCCGCCGCTATGGGCGGCCTTTTCACCCCGTTCACTGCCGTGGCGGCCGCCAATCCGCATGCGGCCGCGCCGGTTGTGCGGAGTGCGGCCGAACTGGTCACGCCTACTGAGGCGAACCGGCCGATCGCCGACCCTTACACCCGTTACATCGTCGCCAGGGAAAAGGTCAATCAGGGGGCGGCCGTACTGCTCATGTCGGTTGGCGCGGCGGCCGGGCTTGGCATTGATCCGGGTCGGCTTGTCTTCCTACGTGGGCACGCTGACCTGCGGGAACGCGAATTGCTCGACCGCGCGGACTTGTCCGTGAGCCCGGCGGCGGTGCTGGCGGCCAGGCACGCGCTCGAGGTCGCCGGCGTCGGCGTCGCTGGCCTGGCGACGGTCGACCTGTACAGCTGCTTCCCTATCCCGGTGTTCAACATCTGCGACGGGCTCGGCCTGGCGCCTGATGACCCCCGCGGCCTGACCGTCACCGGTGGTCTGCCTTTCTTCGGCGGGGCGGGCAACAACTACTCGATGCACGCGATCGCCGAGACCGTGCAGCGGGCACGGGCCAACCCCGGCAGTTACGGCTTCGTCGGTGCTAATGGCGGCATCATGGGCAAGTACTCGGCCGGGGTGTACTCGACAACACCGGCCCCGTGGCGGCCGGACGCCAGCGGGGAACTGCAGGCCGAGATAGACGGCTGGCCCGCGCAGGCTCAGGTCAAGTACGCGGACGGCTGGGCGGTGATCGAGACTTACACGATCAAGCACCGCCGGGACGCCGCGAGCACGGGGATCGTGATCGGGCGGCTGGAAGCGGACGGGCGCCGGTTCGTGGCCCGCAGCGACGACGACCAGGAAATGCTGGCGCTGCTCGGCTCGCCCCAGCCCGTCGGCGAGCGCGTCTACGTCCGCTCGTTCGGCTTCGGCAACCGGGTCACGGCGACGCCGGCCCGAATGGATGCGCTCTTCCCGCCGCGGCCGCTCGGGCTGCGGGACTCCTACGAATACGTGCTGACCCGCCGGGACGGGCACCTGCTCGAGGTCACGATCAACCGGCCCGAGGTAGCCAACTGCCTGCACCCGATGGCCAACGACGAGCTCGATCAGGTCTTCGACGCTTACTTCGCGGACGACGACCTGTGGGTGGCGATCCTCACGGGCGCCGGGCCGCAGGCGTTCTCCGCTGGCACCGACCTCGGGTACGCAGCCTCTGGCCGGCCTGGGTGCCGAAGAACGGGCTGGCCGGCCTGGCGGGCCGGGGGCATCTACCGAAGCCGGTGATCGCGGCCGTCAACGGGCTTGCCCTCGGCGGCGGGTTCGAGATCGCGCTTGCCTGTCACCTGATCGTCGCCGACGCGGCCGCCGAGTTCGGGCTGAGCGAGATCAGGACCGGGATTCCGGCGGCTGGAGGCGGGCTGGACCGGCTGCCGAGGATGGTCCCGCCGAAGATCGCGATGGAGCTGATCCTGACCGGGCGGCGGCTGCCAGCGGCCGAGGCGCTGGGTTACGGCCTGGTCAACCGGGTGACCGAGACGGGACGGGCGCTGGACGGCGCCCTGGCACTGGCGGCTGAGGTACTCCAAGGCTCGCCGACCGCTGTTGCTGCTTCTTTGCGGATCCTTGCCGGAGTTCAGGACCTCAGCGACGTGCTCGACGATCTCATGATGAGCGCGGATACCGCCGAGGGGATCGCGGCGCTGGCCGAAGGGCGGCGGCCGGCCTGGCGTAACCGCTGATCTGCTGGCAGCAGATTGGCTTGGGTTCAGTCCCGGCGGCAGGTGATTGTGTAGGCATGGAAACCATCGAAGACCAGCTCATGTCCCGGCTGCTTTACCACCGCATTATCGTGCTCGGCAGCGAGGTCGACGACAAGGTCGCGAACCGGATCTGCGCGCAGCTGCTGCTGCTGGCGGCCGAGGATCCGCGCAGCGACATCAGCCTGTACATCAACTCTCCTGGCGGCTCGGTCACCGCCGGGCTCGCCATGTACGACACCATGCGGCTTATCCCCAACGAGGTGAGCACCCTCGCCATGGGACTCGCCGGGAGCATGGCGCAGTTCCTGCTCTGCGCGGGCACCAAGGGCAAGCGGTACAGCCTGCCGCACGCTCAGGTGCTCATGCACCAGGGATCGGCCGGGTTCGGCGGGACGTCGGCCGACATCGAGATCTACGCCGAACAGCTCGACCGCACCGGCCAGACCATGATCAGGCTGACCGCCGAGCACACCGGGCAGCCAGTAGCCACCATCCAGCGGGACAGCCTGCGAGACCGCTGGTTCAGCGCGCAGGAGGCACTTGAGTACGGGTTCATCGACCACATCGTGGAACGCCTCGATGACATCAGGCCAGCGGTGACGACGAAGACGGGATTGTAACCATGGGCCAGTACACGATTCCTACCGTCGTGGAGAGGACGCCGCTCGGGGAGCGGGCCTACGACGTTTACTCCCGGCTGCTGTCCGAGCGGATCGTCTTCCTCGGCACCGAGATCGATGACGGCGTCGCCAACGTGGTGATGGCACAGTTGCTGCACCTTGAGTCGGTCAGTCCTGATCTTGAGATCAGCCTCTACATCAATTCGCCTGGCGGGTCTTTCAGCGCGCTGACGGCGATCTACGACACCATGCAGTTCATCAGGCCCGACGTGGCCACGACCTGCATGGGGCAGGCGTCGTCGGCGGCCGCGGTCCTGCTCGCGGCCGGGGCTCCCGGCAAGCGGGCCGTGCTTCCGCACGCTAAGGTCCTGCTGCACCAGCCGTCCAGCCAGGCCCAGGGCGCGCTGCCTGACCTGGCGATCCAGGCCAAGGAAGTGGTCAGGGTCAGGGCCGAGGTCGACGAGATCCTGAGCAGGCACACCGGGCACCCGGTCACCAAGATCAGGAGTGACACGGACAGGAACAAGACCTTCAGCGCTCGCGAGGCGGTCGAGTACGGCCTCGCCGACGAGGTGATCCCGAGCCGGAAAGGCTCGCTTGAACGAGTCGCCGCGACGACCGGGGGCCGAACTTAAGCCGCGAGCAGGCAGACCGGGCTGGCGCTGTCCGGACGCTCGGGCGGGCCAATCCGGCTAATCCCATCAATCACGTCGAGCCGCACGACAGTCGTCTCGGCTGGCCTCGCCGGCATTGATCCGGCCAGATCGCGGCCTACCAGGTCGATCAGGTCGGCGAGGTCAAGGTGCAGGGCGGTGCAGATCGCGGCCAGGATTTCTGAGGAGGCCTCTTTGCGGCCCCGTTCAAGTTCGGACAGGTAGGGCATGGAAACCTTGGCCGCCTTGGCCACGTCCGCCAGCGTTCGGCCTTGTTCTAGCCGGACCCGGCGCAGCACGCCACCGAGCGTCGTGCGCAGCAGCGGTCGCCTGGGGCGCCTCGGGCCGAGCGCGATCGGGTCTGACATCGCGGCTCCTTCTGCCTCACCTGGGTGATAGCACCGTAGCCGCGGTGCCGGGCGGCGGGAAAGGTGTTTCGCGGCTGGCGTAAGCGCGCTTTGTGTGATCGTGGCGAGCCCGTTCCGCTTGGGAGGCCAAGTGCGGGGTAGTTGGCACCGGACGGAGGTGAGCCGTGGACGTGGATGAGAAATCGGCTGGTGAGCTTGTCAAGGAAATCAGCGGGCTCGTGCCCAGGCTGGTACGGGAGGAACTCAAGCTGGCCCAGCTCGAGCTGGCCAGCAAGGGCAAACAGGCCGGGATCGGGGCCGGGCTGCTCGGCGGCAGCGGGATTATCGTGCTCTACGCGATTGGCTGCCTGCTCGCCTCGGCGATCATCGCAATCAGCGGCGTGATCTCGGCCTGGCTTTCCGCCCTTATCGTCGGCGTCGCTCTCCTCGCCGTCTGCGCGATCGCTTCGCTGATCGGGGTGGACCGGCTTAAGCGCGCGACGCCGCCGATGCCCAAGCAGGCGATCGACAGCGTGCAAGCTGACGTTAAGAAAATAAAAGAGAAGGTGCACCGATGAACAGCGCAGAACCGCCCGCGAGCACCGAGCAGCTTGAGCGGGAGATCACGGAGACCAGGCAGCAGCTTGGCGACGCGGTACAGCAGCTCGCGGCCAAGACCGACGTCAAGCAGCAGCTGACCAGGCAGGCCGGGAAACTGCGGGGCTCGGTGACCAGGAACGCCAGGCAAGCCGCCGGGCGGGTCAATATCGATGACCCCCGGCCGATGGTCGCGATGGTCGCGGCCGGCGTGTTCGCGGTAATCGCCTGCGTGCTGCTGGTGCGGTGGCGGGCCGACCGGTAGTCAGCTGGCTGACAGGTTGTCGTCAAGACTGCGTCAGGACTCCGTTAGGTTGGCGGCTCTCACTCCGGCGTTCCTATTTCATGGAATGAGAATCGGGGAACGGGGAGAGGAGCGTCGCTGTGTCCGGCGCACAAAGGGTGGTCGTGGGAGTAAGCGCATCGCCGGGCAGCCTGCCCGCGCTGCGGTATGCGGGCGGCATCGCGCTGCGGGAGGACCTTGAGCTCGTCGCCGTGCACGCGTGGGTACCGCCGGGGGGTGACCTGGCCGACCGGCGTTATCCGTCGGCCTACCTGCGGCAGATCTGGGCCGAGGCGGCCGAGGTCAGGTTGCGCGAGGCGATAGACGCGGCCTGGGGCGGCGGCCGGCCGTGGATTTCCATGCGGCGCGTGATAGTCAGGGGCGAGCCTGGCCCGGCGCTTGTCGACCTGGCCGAGGCCGCTGACCTCCTGGTCATCGGGTCCGGCCGGCGCCGCTGGCCGGCGCGGATCTGGCACGGCCACGTCAGCAGGTACTGCCTGTCGCATTCCCGCGGGCCGGTCATCGCGGTTCCGCCGTCCGCCCTGGCGCGGGATGCGGCTCGCGGCCGCTCGGTGGTCAGGGAGCTGACCGGTGAGGCCGCGCAGAATGCTGGGCGCGTCGGGCCTGAGTACCTCGCCGGCGTCAGAGTCAGCCCCACGGGGGGACTACCCTCGTCAACTATTCAAGACGGATAGTTCGCGGGGCTAGCTCGGCCGGGGCGGGCAGGATTAGCGGGCCATCGCCGGGCTGAATGGACCCGAGAATGGAGGAGTGCCTGGCGCCGGTGGCAGCCGTCACTGATCCTGGCAGGCCATTCCAGGTCAGGTAGCCGAGCACGGCGAACGCCACCGCCTCTTTCGCCTGAGCGGGGACGCCTAGGTCAGCAGTGGTCAGCACACTGATGCCAGGCACGGTCTCCCTCAGCGACCGCAAGGTGACAGGATTCTCGCTTCCGCCGCCGGAGAAGACGAGCTCGCGCAGGCCGTGCTGCCTGGCGGCCTCGGCGAGCAGGTCGACGAGCAGCCTGGTCACCGTCGCGCAGACGTCTTCGCCAGCGACTTTGCCAAGCCCGTCAAGCACCCCCTCCAAGTACGCGGCGTTGAACAACTCGCGCCCAGTGCTGCGTGGCGGCGGTAGCTGGTAATAAGGCTCAGACCTGAGCCGGCCGAGCAGCCGCTCGTCGACCTGGCCCCTGGCCGCCAGCGCGCCGTCCTTGTCGTACTGCCGGGCGCCGCCGGTCGCCAGCGCGGCGGCCGCGTCCATGAGCGCGCCGGCCGGCCCGAGGTCGTAGGCGATCACCACCTCACCGTCGTCCACGACCGTCAGGTTGGCGATTCCGCCGAGATTGACCGCGGCGGCCGGTCCTGGCCGCCCGCCGAGCAGGAGCTGATCGAACCTGGACACCAGCGGCGCGCCCTGCCCGCCGGCCACGACGTCGCGGCTGCGCAGGTCGCTGACGACGGGCACGCCGAGGGCTTCGGCGACCGCGCTCGCGTTGCCGAGTTGCAGCGTGCCCAGAGCCCGGCCGGCGTCGTCGACCCAATGGAAGAAAGTCTGGCCGTGCAGGACGGCGAGATCGGCCTCGCCGTCGGCGAGCTCCTGGCGAGCCCGGCCGAACGCGCTCGCATAGGCTGCGCCCAGTTCCGCGTGCAGGCGGCACAGTTCCCCGGCGCCCGGCTCGCCGGGCGGAAGCGCCGCTACGATGCGGTCGCGCAGCGCGGGCTCGAAGGGGAGGCTCAGCACGCCCAGGTAGGAGCAGCCGAGTTCGGTGCCGTGAAGCCGCAGGTCAACACAGGCGACGTCGATGCCGTCGACCGAGGTTCCCGACATGCAGCCGAGTACCCTTGCCTGCCGGTCATGTGAATATGCAACAATTCGTGGACTCACGACGGAAAACAGTAACATGGCTCCCTCGCCGGGAGAACAGGCCTGGACCACGGCAACGAGGATGGCGGCAGTGCGCGATGAACCGCGGCCAGTAGAAGCCAGCACGGGTGAAAGCACCGTGCAGCTCGAGTCGACGACCGAGTTGCGCAACGATCGTACGACCGATATCGACACGGTGCCTACGCTTGAGCTGCTCGGGCTGCTGAACGAGCAGGACGCGCTGGTCGCTGGGGCGGTGGCGGCGACGTTGCCGGTTCTTGCCGAGGTGGTGGACGTCACCGTCAGCCGGCTGCGCGCGGGCGGACGGGTGCACTATTTCGGCGCCGGGACGTCGGGCCGGATCGGCGTGCTCGACGCGGCCGAGGTGGTGCCGACCTTCGGTGCCGACCCGCGCACGTTCGTGGCGCACCAGGCCGGCGGCGAGGACGCGGTCAGGCGGGCGATCGAAGGTGCCGAGGACCGGCACTCGCTCGGGATGCAGGCGGCGGCGGACGTAACCGGCGCGGACGTGGTCGTCGGGCTCTCGGCCAGCGGGCGGACGCCCTACGTGGCCGGCGCGCTGACCGCGGCGCGGACGGCCGGGGCTGTGACCGTGCTGGTGAGCAGCAACCTGGCGGCGCCGCTCGCGCCGCTGGCCGACTTCTGCGTGCTGGCCGATACCGGGCCAGAGGCGATCGCCGGCTCGACCAGGCTCAAAGCGGCCACAGCGCAGAAAATGGTACTGAACTCGCTGTCAACCGCCGTCATGATCAGGCTCGGGCGCACATACTCGAACCTGATGGTCTCGCTGTCCGGTAGCAACTCCAAGCTGCGGGGGCGCCAGATCAGGATCCTTATGGAAGCATCTGGTGCTGCCGAGGAGAGCTGCCGGGCCGAACTTGCGCGGTGCGACGGCGATCTGAGACTGGCGCTGCTGTGCTTGCTGTCCGGACTCGATCCGAAGACCGGCGCGGCGGCGCTGGCGGCGTCGGGCGGCAGCGTGCGAGGCGCGCTCGACGGAGCGGCGGCGCTGTCAGTCGGGAGGGGCGATGGCGGGACTCCAGGGTCAGGCTGAACCGGGCGGACCTGAACCAGGCACGGATGTCCTGGTCGTGATCCGGGCGCTGCTGCCCAGCCTGGCGCGGGTAGAACAGCGGGTTGCCCAGCAGGTGCTTGCCGATCCTTTCGGCACGGCCATGCAGTCGATCTCCGAACTGGCCGCCATGTGCGGTACCTCGGCTACCACCGTGGTCAGGTTCTGCCGCGCCATTGGCCTGCGCGGCTACCCGGAACTGCGGATCGCGCTCGCGTCCGCCGCGGCGCAGTCACGGTCAGGCGGGGCCGAGCCGACCCACGACATCATCCTCGACGACGACCCGGCGGCTATCGCGCAGAAGATCGCCCACGCCGATGCCATGGCCGTCACCGACACCGCGAAGCATCTCGACATCAACACGCTGGTCAGGGTCGTCGGTGAACTGGCCGCCGCGCGCCGGATCGACATCTACGGCGTGGGCGCCAGCGGCTACGTCGCGCTCGACCTGCAGCAAAAGCTCCAGCGAATCGGCAAGCCCGCCTTCGCCTGGCCTGACCCGCACATGGCGATTACTTCGGCGGCGCTGCTCGGCCCGGCCGACGTAGCCGTCGCCCTGTCGCACACCGGCACCACCGCCGATACCATCGACGCGCTGCGCGAGGCCGGGGAAAACGGGGCGAAGACCGTTGCGATCACGAACTTCCCCCGTTCGCCGGTCACGGCCAGCGCTGACTACGTGCTGCTGACCGCCGCCCGCGAGACCGCGTTCAGGTCGGGCGCGATGACGAGCAGGATCGCGCAGCTTACCGTGGTCGACTGCTTGTTCGTGGTGCTGGCACAGCACGAACTGCCCCATAGCACTCAGGCCCTCGAGCGTACCTTCGAAGCGGCCCAGGCGAAGCGCCGCCGGGTCAGGCGCCGCAGTACCTCCTGAGCCTCGGGGCGGCCGCGCCCCGAGGGAATTCCAAGTTGATCTTGGTAGACGATGGGCTGGTTGAGGTCGGCGCGCGCGGCCGGTGTGACTGCCGTGACCTGAGTGAATGTTGCGCCTGGTGGGACGGTGATCGGAGCCGGGGAGGCGCGGTTTAACAGCATCTATGGGCCATCGTTGCGGTTCGGCGGTCGGGACAAACGACAACGATGGCCCAGCGTTGCTGTTTCCGCAGCATCTATGGGCCATAGTTGCGGTTGGTAGCCCCGGCTGAACAGCATCGATGGGCCATCGTTGCGCGGGCGGGGCAATATAGGTCTTTTGCTGGATTCGGTGCCAGACCGGCCCGCCCGGCCCGGCCCGCCCGCCCCGCCCCGGCCCGCCCGCCCCGCCCCGGCCCGGCCCGCCCGCCCCGGCCCGGCCCGCCCGCACGCCCCGGCCCGCCTGCGGATCCGCTTCTGGTCGCTATGTTGCTTGTTGACACCTTCTGTACGACACTCGTAATATCCTGACAATCATCAAGACGCTCGCCGGCTCCAGCCTCCAGGTCGACCACACGCTGGACCTGAACTACCGCGCCTCATGCTCCAGGACCGCAAGGGACCGCTCGCGAACACCGACGCGAGACTGGCCGTCGCTTGCGCGCTTGACCGGACCGACATCCTGGCGAACGCGGCCCTCGGACAAGGCAAGGTCGTCGGCCCCGTGCCGCTCGGCCCGTACGCGCCGAGCCCGAGCGCAGGCCCCTGCGGTACCCAGAACCTCGCCGCCGCCAAGAAGTACCTGGCCAAGGCCGGGATGCCGGGCGGGTTCAGCTTCACCGCGATGACGTCGGACGCGCTCGACGCCACCAGCCAGGCTCAGGCCGTCACCGCCCAGAGTGACCTGGCCAAGGTCGGCATCAAGATGGCGATCGACAACGTCGGCGAGAACGACTACATCCAGCGCTGGCTCAAGGGCCAGTTCCAGGGCGCCTTCGCCGAGAACGGCGCCAACCCCGACCCCTACATCATGTACGGCAGGTACTTCGGTCCCGGCGCCAACCTGGGCGTCCCGGCCGGGTTCAGCTCCCCGGCCCTCGCCAGCCTGCTGACGCGCTCGGACGAAGATCCCTCAGCAACTACGCGCGGTCAGCTCTACAACCAGATCACCAGCTACCTGACGAGCAACGCGGTGTGGATCTGGCTGTTCGACAGTTACGATTACACCGTTTTGGCGGGTAACATGCACGGTTACACGCCCCTCCCCAACGAACAGCTCAGCGCGCTGGCTACGACTAGCGTCGGTTAAGGAGCCTACGAGCATGACCAGCGCCCTTGCCGTCCGGCTCGCGGGCCGGATTGGCAAGGCGCTGGTCACCCTGGTCGGGGTCGCGGTCGTGGTGTTCTGCGCGCTGCGGATCCTGCCCGGCAACGCGATCACCGCCAGCCTCGGCGTCAACGCCGGCCTACCCGCACGAGCTTTCCGGCGGCATGCGACAGCGGGTCATGATCGCCGCCGCCCTGGCCGGCGACCCGAGTCTGCTGCTGGCCGACGAGCCGACGACCGCGCTTGACGTGACGATCCAGCGCCAGATCCTGCGGCTGGTCGCCCGGTTGCAGCAGGCAAGGAACCTGGCCGTCCTCTGGGTCACCCACGATCTCGGCGTAGCCGCCCAGTTCGTCCAGCGCCTGGCCGTGATGTACGCGGGGCGGGTCGTCGAGACGGGCCAGACCAAGGCCGTGTTCGCCGACCCCCAGCACCCGTACACGGCGGCGCTGCTCGCCGCCGTCCCGCTGGCGACCGGGCCAAGGCAGCGGCTCGGCCAGATTCCCGGCACCCCGCCAGGTCCGGGCCAGCTCCCGCCCGGCTGCTCGTTCGCGCCCCGTTGCCGGCAAGCGGTGCCGGCCTGCGCCGACGTGGATCCGGCGCTCACCGACCGGGAGAACGGCTCGGCGGCCGCGTGCCTGGTGCCGGCCGCGGAGTGGCGGCCGTGATGATCCTCGAGGCCAGCGACCTGGTGAAGGTCTACTCGTCGGTCACCGCGCTTGACGGGGTGTCACTGAGCCTGGCCGAAGGTACCTGCCTCGGCGTCGTGGGGGAGAGCGGCTGCGGCAAGTCCACCCTGGCCAGGCTGCTCGTCGGGCTCGAACGGCCGACGGCAGGCAAGGTGCTGCTGCGCGGCCGCCCCCTCGCCGGGTACCAGCGGGCCGAGCTGGCGCGGGAACTCCAGCTCGTCTCCCAGGACCCCTTTTCCTCGCTGAATCCCCGGCTAACCGCAGGCAGCGCCATCGCGGAAGTCCTCAAAGTTCACAATCGGGCGGCCAGTAAGCAGCAGAGTGCTGTGTTTGGCAGCACCGGCAGTGCGGTGGGCGGACGCCAGTCCGCCGACCTCACTGCCCGCACGGAGGAGTTGCTCGACCTCGTGGCCCTGGGTCCGGCGTTCGCTTCCCGGCTGCCGCACCAGATGTCGGGCGGGCAGGCGCAGCGGGTCGCGATCGCGCGGGCACTGGCGGCCGAGCCTAGGATCCTGGTGCTTGACGAACCGACCTCGGCCCTGGACGTCTCGGTCCGGGCGGGCGTGGTGAACCTGCTGGCCGCCCTACGCGACCGGCTGTCCCTGACCTACCTTTTCATCAGCCACGACATGGCCGTCATCCGCCAGCTCAGTGACGTGATCGGCGTCATGTACCTGGCTCGGTTCGTGGAAAGGGGTCCCTGGGACGACGTGCTGTCCGCGCCCCTGCACCCGTATACCAGGGCGCTGCTCGACGCCGTTCCTGAGCCTGACCCGGACGGGCGGCTGCTGCTCAGCCCTGAAGACGCGGTGCAGGATGCTTCGCCGCCGCCTGCGGGCGGTTGCCGTTACTATCCGCGCTGCCCGATCAGGATCTCGCGGTGCGTGACGGAGGACCCGGCGCTGCGGGCGGTGGCCGGCCAGCACGAGGCGGCGTGTCACCTGGCGGGCTCAGCCGCCTCGATCCGGTCGGCTGTTCCGGCGGATGCCAAGGCGATGGCCGAGGTGTTTGTGGCGGCCTGGCGGCAGGCCTATCCGGGGGTGGTGCCTGATGACGTGCTGGCTGATCTTGACCTTGACCGCACCGAGACGTGGCTGGCCGGGCTGATCGCTAACCGGGTCCAGGGCAGCACCGACGTGGCCGTCCGCGACGGCCGGGTGATCGGGTTCGTGAGGTACGGGACCGATGAGGAGGGCGGGCACGTGTTCGGCCTGTACGTGCATCCGGAGACCGCCGGGTACGGGGTCGGCCGGGCGCTGCTCGGGCACGCGGAAGCGCGTCTCGCCGAAACGGGCAGCCAGCGGGTCTGGCTGTATGTCTTTGCCGCTAATGAGCGGGCGCGCCGGCTGTACGATCGGTCTGGTTACGTCCCTGACGGGACCGAGCGGGTCGAGCCTGAGTATCAGGCGCAGGAAGTCAGGCTGGTCAAGGTGCTCGGGTGAGACTGGATGCCGAGTACCGCGGCGCGGGGTTCACCGAGGTCTCGCGGCTGCTGCTCTCCGGCCTCGATGCCGGGGTCCCGCCCGGCGTGGCGATGCGGATTTCGACGCCTTCATCGCTCCTCTATGCCGCCGCCGGAGGCTCGGCCAATGTCATCGACGCCGTTCCGGCCGATTCCGGCACGCTGTTCGACCTCGCGTCCCTGACGAAGGTAGTGGCCACCGTGCCGCTGGTGCTCCTGCTTCACCAGCGCGGCGCCTGGAGCATCGACGACCCCATCGCCCGCTGGCTGCCCGACGCGCCGCGCAGCCCGGCGACGATCAGGCAGTGCCTGACCCACACGTCCGGGCTGGTGCCGCACCGGCCGTTCTTCGCCGAGGCTACAGGTCAGGGCGCGATCAGGGCGGCGGTGGTCGCCGAGCTGCCTAGTGCCTCCGGCGGGCCAGTCAGCTACAGCGACCTCGGGTACATGCTGCTCGGCTGGGCGGCGCAGGAGTGCGCGGGCTCGCCACTGGAAGTGCTGGTCAGCCGGGAGATCCTCGGCCCGCTCGGAATGGCGTCGACCGGATACCGCCCGGCGGCGAGCCGGACCAGGATCGCCGCGACCGAGGCCGACGGCGACCAGCGGCTAGAACCCGGCCTGATCTGGGGCCAGGTGCACGACGGCAACGCGTACGCGCTCGGCGGCGTCAGCGGCCACGCCGGCCTGTTCGGAACGGCCGCCGACCTGAGCCGCTTCGCCGAGGCGCTGCTCCGGCCCGAGCGCCACCCGGTGCTCAGCACGTCGACCATCTCCCTGATGATGAGTCGGCAAGCCGGGTCCGGCGACGACATGCGGGCGATCGGGTGGCGCCTGCGACCGGCCGTGTCTGGGTGGGGCCGCTGGCCGACGGGGACGATCTGGCACACGGGATTCACCGGTACGTCGCTGCTGATCGCCCCCGTGCTCGACGTCGCTGTCGTATTGCTGGCCAACGCCGTGCACCCGGCGCGCCGGCTGGCCGAGATGACCGAGTTCCGCCGCGCCGTGCACCGCGCGGTAGTCACCAGGGTGCAGCGGGCGACGGGGTAACTGCCGGGGCCGAATCTCAGCAGCATCCGTGTGCTCCCGGCTGGTGCTCCCGGCTGGTGCTCCGGCCGGCCCGGCTCGGCCCTCCCGGCTTTCCGAACATTTGCCGCAATTGCTCAGGGTCTAGCCGCAACGATGTCCCAGCGATGCGGGAAAGCGCCGGGATAAACCGGCATGGAGGAGGAGATGGAAGAGCTCTACGCCGAAGGGCTAGCGTCCCACGGCGGCCCTCAGCCATGCGTCGACGTCCCGCGAGGGCGTGGCGAAGCGTTGGCATGGGCACGTGCAGGCCGGGTTATTGAGCCGCGAAATCATCCTTCCGGGGTGCCGACGTTGTCCGCAAGGCGGAAGGCAACACCGCTGGCGGCGCTAAGGCGCGAGCCGTCAGGGGGCCCCGCGCGGTCAGAGATCCAGGGCATGTGCGGAACCTTCATGCGCGAGAACCGGGAGATCCCGTGTCTCGCCCGCCGGGCTGATCTCCGGTCGGGCCGCCCGGGGAACGCTGAGGCGGTAATCCCGGGATGAACGAGCACGGGAAGTCGGACGGTCCCGTAGTACCTGCGAACCTGCCGAACAATGCCAGGGCTGCGGCCATGGCTGCGGAGGCGGGGGAGGAAAGGGGACCGGCCAAGGGGAACACGGACGGTGAAACACGTCCCGGACGCAGTGCCGGGCTGGGCGTGTCAAATGGGCTGGACCGTGTGCGTGAGGTAGCGGTGAGGGACAAGGAGGCACGGTTCACGGCGCTTTTGCACCATGTCACGGTGAGCCGCCTGCGGTGGGCCTACTGGGCGATCAGCCCGAAGGCCGCGCCGGGGGTGGACGGCGTGACGTGGGCAGCCTGGGGGCAGGACCTGGAGCGGAATCTCCTGGATCTGCACGAGCGGGTGCAGCAGGGGCGTTACCGGGCGAGTCCGTCGCGGCGGGCGTACATCCCGAAGGCGGACGGGCGGCTGCGTCCGCTCGGCATCGCCACGCTGGAGGACAAGATTGTCCAGCGGGCCGTCGTCGAGGTGCTGAACGCTGTCTATGAGGCGGATTTCCTGGGTTTTTCTTACGGGTTCCGGCCTGGGCGCAAGCCCCACGACGCGCTGGACGCGCTGGCGGTCGGGATCGACCGGAAGAAGGTGAACTGGGTGCTGGACGCGGATATCCGCGACTTTTTCGGTCAGCTTGATCGGGGCTGGCTGGAGAAGTTTCTCCGGCACCGGATCGCGGACGAAAGGATCCTGCGGCTGATCGGCAAGTGGCTGGCCGCGGGAGTCGTGGAGGAAGAGACCTGGAGCGAAAGCGCCGGGGCACCGCAGGGAGCGTCGGCGTCGCCGCTGCTCGCGAACGTGTACCTGCATTACGTTCTGGACCTCTGGGCCGTGTGGTGGCGTAGTCATCACGCTCGCGGCGAGGTGATCATCGTGAGGTTCGCTGACGACTTTATCGTCGGTTTTCAGTACGAGCAGGACGCGCGGCGGTTCCTGGTTGAGCTCCGGCCCCGGCTGGCGAAGTTCGGCCTGGAACTGCACCCGGACAAGACCCGGCTGATCGAGTTCGGGCGGTTTGCCGCCCGCGACCGGGCGGCCAGGGGCCGGGGCAGGCCGGAAACGTTCGATTTCCTGGGCTTCACCCACATCTGCGGGACGGACAGGAACGGGCGGTTCCAGCTCAAGCGCGTCACGATCGCCAAGCGGCTGCGGGCCAAGCTGGCCGAAATCAAGGCCCAGCTCAGGCGCCGCATGCACGAATCGATACCTGAGCAGGGCCGCTGGCTGGCCAGCGTGCTGCGCGGGCACACGGCATACTACGCCGTGCCCGGCAACATCGACGCCGTACAGGCCTTCCGCGACCAGGTGACCTGGCTCTGGCTCCGGGCGCTGCGGCGCCGCAGCCAGAAGCACCGGGTCACCTGGGCGCGGATGAAAGGGATCGAAGCCCGGTGGCTCCCCCGAGCCCGCATCATGCACCCCTACCCGAACGTGCGCTTCGACGCCAGAACCCAAGGCAGGAGCCCGGTGCGGTAATTCCGCACGCCGGGATCTGCGCGGGGGGCCGGCCGCAAGGCCGGTCCCTACCGCGACTTGGCAGGCGGCCATCAACCGCAACGATGCCCCACGGATGCTGCGGCAACAGCATCCCTGCGCCATCGATGTCGTTCTCACCGCGCGCGCCGAACCGCAACGATGTCCCATGGGTGCGTTTCCGCTGGAGTGAGTTCTGGTCGGCTCCTCGGCGTGGCCCGGGCGGGACTGTTCCTCCAGCCCTTTCCGGCCTCAGCCGGGCGGTGGGTGGGTTTGAGTTTCCGGCTTTGCTGGTTCCGGCCTGAATGCTCCTGTCGCGGGGGCGGGCCGGCAGGCTCCCGCATGATTGTGGAATCCTCGACTGGAATGCCATCTGAGGTTTCCACTAAAGCAGGCTTGCCGGTCCTGTGGGTGCCGGCGGCGGGCCGGTATGCGGTGAATGCCCGGTTCGTGGCGGCGGGCAGCGGGGCGGTGTCGCACTGGGAACGGCGGCTGCCCGGCTTCGCTGCTTTCGCTGGCCCGAAATACCCGGGTCCGGAAATCGGACTGACCCGCTACTCTCAGCCTCCCCGCCATTCCCGGCAGTTCCTGACATTCAGGGCAGCCCGCCGTCCCGGCGGTGGACACCGGGGGCACTTTGGTGCCCGCGAAAAAACGACCCCGAAGTGCCCCCGGTACTCGGGCAAGACCGTCCGGCACCCGCCTCACTCCAGCGGAAAAGCACCCATGTCCCATCGATGCGGTAAATCGTGCCCGCCACCCCGGCCCGCGACCCCTCCAGACCCGGTACTCACTCCAGCCACTCCAGCCCCGACCGGGATGGATGATGGTTTCCTCGACGGCAGAGCCGAAGCTCTTGCGTGACTTATATGTTACGCTTGTGATCATGGCACCTATGACCGGCGCGCCACGCTACTTCGAAGGCCGGGCGGCTAAAAGCACTGAGTATCGCGACGCACTCGAAATCGCCCGGTCCCGCGTCGCGGCGATAGATAGCGTTGTGCGCGCTCTGGATGAGAGGCGGCGGGATCTCGGGCTGTCGAAAGCTGAACTGGCGCGGCAAGCGGGGATGCGACCGGAAGTGGTTCGCAGGTTGCTCGGCGCGGGCCCAGCCAATCCGACGCTCGCCACGGTGATCTCCCTGGCGAGCGTAATGTCACTCGACCTCACGATCAGCGGTCCGTCTCCTGCTCCGGAGCCACCGTTCGTGTTTTCGGAACTCGTTGGCGTACTGCCTGATCGACCGATAGTCAGGCGGGCTGCGGCGGATCGGACCGGCTAGCTCACTAGCTGAACGGTTGCAGCGATGCCCGTCGATCCACTGTCAGGTTGATCGAGATACTCGGCTGACAGTGTGCACCGTGCCAAGGACAGTGCTAGTGAACCCGGTCCTTTGAGCAAGTCCGGGCCGGGTTAGGTCGCGGGTTCCTGGCGGATGGCTTGGATGTCGTTGCGGGCGAACGAGAGGTAGGTCACAAGCGCGACGATCACGATGAGAGTCAGCCCGCTGACGGTGGCGTCGCCGTAGTTGAGGCCGGTGAGGTCGCGGGGCTTGGAGAACCAGTCAGCGAAGGAGGCGCCGAGCGGGCGGGTGAGCACGTAGGCGAACCAGAACGCGAAGACCGCGTTCATCTTGAAGTACCGCCAGGCCAGGGCCGGGACCATGATGATGACGCCGAACAGCACCGCGGATCCGAAGTAACCGAGGTGCAGTACGGCGGCGGTGAAGTCGCCGAGGGCGGTACCGAGAGCGAAGGTGGCGAAGACCGTCGCCCAGTAGAAGAGTTCCCGCCTGGTGGTGGTGATGCTGTGGATCGACAGCGTGCCCTCGCTGCGGTACCAGATCCAGAAGATCAGGGCGAGAACGATCATCCACAGCGTGGTGGTCCCGCCGTAAGGGATGCCGACGATCAGGTGCAGGGCGTCGGACGCCCCGGTGCCGAAGATCGCGATCGCCAGCGCCAGGGACCAGTAAGCCGCTGCCACGTACCGGCGGGTGCTGAACTGCCAGATCAGGGCGACCAGGAAGATCGCGACCTCGATCACGCCGGCGATCTCGTAGTTATGGTGATAGCGAAGCGCCAGGTAGTCCGAGATGGCCTCGCCGCTCGCGGTGGTGAACAGCTTGATGACCCAGAACAGGAACGTGATCTCTGGCACCTTGGCCGCGAGTGGCTCACGCCGGCCCGTCCGCGGGATGGCATGCGCCATAATGGTCCTCCTGCCTGATGACCGGCGTTGTACCGTGCGACGGTATAACGCGTGACAGTGTAGTGGCGTGCCGGGTGCGGGTGAGCAAAGTGGCCAACTCATTGGATCGGTGGGCCGATCCGCCGTTGCTGGTCCTGGCCAGCCTGGCCGAGGAGCCCAAGCACGGCTACGCGATCGCCCGCGACGTCGCCGAGGCCATGGGCGTGCGGCTGTCGGCCGGGACGTTGTACGCGGTGATCTCCCGCCTGGAGTCCCGCGGCCTGATCGAGCCGCTTGAGGCCGCCGACCGGCGCCGGCCCTACCGGATCACCAGCGCCGGAGTGGCCGAGCTCGACCGGCAGACGGCCAGGATGAGCGTGGTCGCGTCGCTAGCCCAGGCGCGGCTGCACGGCCGGCCCGGATGGTCGGGCGCATGAGTCGGCCAAGCGAGACCCTCCTCGCCCGCGCCGCCCTCGCGCTGTATCCCGCCGCGTGGCGGGCCAGGTACGGCGATGAGGTACTCGGTCTGCTTGATGACTCGGGCGGCGGGCTCGGCGCGGTCGCGAGCATTGCCTGGCAAGCGCTGCCGATGTGGGTTTGCCCGTCACGGCACCTGTACGACGCCGACGCCCGGATGCGGGCCAGTATTTCGACGGTGCTGGCCGCCTGGTCGTTCCTCACGGGTCTGGCGCTGGTCTTCGTCATGTTCACCCAGCAGCAGGGGTTCGCCCCGCCCCGGCACCCGGTCGTGGGGTGGTCCTACGCGATCTTCGACGTGACCCTCGGTGCCTCCGTGCTGGTGATCGTGGCCGGCTCGGTGCCGCTCTGGCTGACGATGCTGCGCCAGGCCCGCCGGGAACGCCGCCGCCGTGACCTCGCCTGCCTGCTGCTTCCGGTCGTCGTGCCGATGGTCTACCTCGCGGCGGCCATCGGGACGCTGGCCCTGGTGCATCATCCGGAGGCGTCGGGTCCCTGGTGGTTCATCGGCTTCACGATCGCGGGATTCGCCTCGGCCGGGATCTCGGCGGCTGGCCCCATCCTGGCGCTGAAACGGCTGAGCCCGCGCGGCCCGGCCGTCCGGCTGGCGGTCAGGGCGGCGGGCCTGGCGGCGGCTAGCATCACCGCAGCCGGACTGGCCAGCGGCATCGCCGCCACGGGCCTGTGCCTATGGTCAGCCGGCTTCGCCGCGTACCACAACGGCCCGGCCCTTGACGGTTACCTGGTCACGGTCGTCGCCGGCGCCAGCGTCGCTGCTGTTAGCGCCGCTCGCGGAATAGCCCGCGTGTCGAGGCGCGACGCACCTATATCGTGAAAGCCGGACTTTGAACGCGGTGCCGCGAACAGCACCCGTGGCTATGGCTCATATTTCGGGATGGCGAAGCGGGCATATCGCCGCGGCGGACCGCAACGATGAGCCATGGATGCTGCCGGGCGGGGGCGGGTAACCGCATCTATGGGCCATCGTTGCTGCGGGAACGACATCGATGGGCCATGGTTGCGGTTGCCCGGCCCGAGGTGTGGTTCGGCGGGCAGCGGGTTGATCAGCTCAGCGACAAGAAACGGTCGCAGTTGCGGCGGACTGCCTTCGGGTTCGTGTTCCAGTTCGGGCAGCTGATTCCCGAACTGACCACGGCCGACAACATCGCGATGCCGCTCATACTTAACCGGGTCAGCCGGCGCACGGCCTACCAGCGGGCGGGCACCTGGCTTGACCGGCTCGGGCTTGACGGTCTTGGCGGGCGGCGGACCGGGGAGCTGTCCGGCGGTCAGGCGCAGCGGGTCGCGATCGGGCGGGCGCTGGTCGCTGCGCCGCAGGCGCTGTTCGCCGACGAGCCGACTGGGTCGCTTGACTCGGTGACCGGGCGCAAGGTCATGGACGTCATGACGGAGATCGCTCGGGAAGAAGGCACCACCGTGGTGCTGGTGACCCACGACTCCGGGGTCGCCGGCTACGCCGACCGGCAGGTCCTGGTGACCGACGGGCGCGTGGATGCCGTCGCCGAGGTCGGGGGCGTGGCCTGATGCTGCGGCTCGGATTCCGGCTGACGGTGCGGAGCGGCAGGGAAGCCCTCGTCCGGCTCGTCGTGACCGCCGCGGCGGTGGCGATCGGCGTGACGATCATGCTCGCCGTGCTCGCCGACTTTCACGCCTTCGAGGTGACCAATCACCGGCCGAACTGGGAAGGTACCCAAGCCACTGCCGGCCAGAAGGGCTCGGAGTTGTGGAACTACAGCGACGAGGTGTTCCGCGGCCAGACCATCGAGCGCCTTGACCTTGCCGCGCTCGGCCCGAACGCGCCGGTCCCGCCGGGTGTGTCCCGGCTTCCCGGCACCGGCCGGTACTACGCTTCGCCCGCGCTGGCGGCGCTGCTCAGGACCACGCCGCGCGATCAGCTCGGCGGTCGCTTTCCGGGCCGGCTGGCGGGGACGATTGGCCAGGCCGCGCTGACCGGGCCCGGTGAACTGGTGGTCTACGTCGGCGACCAGCCGTCGGCGCTAGCCAAGCTGCCAGCCACGATCCGGGTCGATCACATCAATACCTTGCCAGGCAAGCAAGTGTGGACCCACTACTTCCGCGATGCCTTCGTGGCCGGCGCCGCTGCTTTTTTGCTGCCGATTCTGATCTTGCTTAGCACTGCCACCAAGCTGGCGTCTGCCCGCAGGGAAGAACGGTACGCGGCGCTCCGGCTCGTGGGCGCCACCAGCAAGGACATCAATTACATCGCCTCGGCCGAGGCCATGATCACGGCCCTGCTCGGCGCGGCGGGCGGGCTGATCCTCTTCGAGGCGCTGCTGCCGGTGCTGGCGGACACGGCGATCACCAGTGCCAGGTACTTCCCTGACGAGGTGTCGCCGGCCTGGTGGCGGTATCTCGCGGTGCTCGCCGGGGTGCCGCTGGCGGCGGCGCTCAGCTCGCTGGTCGCGCTGCGGCGGGTCCGGATTACGCCGCTCGGGGTCAGCCGGCGGATCGCGCCGCCGGCGCCGAGCGCCTGGCGGCTGGTCCCGCTGTTGTTCGGCATCGCGTTGTTCGTCACCGGCATGCTGCTCACCAACAGCAAGAACATCGGGGCGCCGGCGTTCCCTGGCCTGCTGATCATCATGATCGGGCTGGTGATCGGCGGGCCTTGGCTGACTGAACGCGCGGCCAGGTTGCTGCCGCGGGTCACGACCGGCGCTTCGCCGATCTACGCGGCGCGGCGGCTGGCCGACGACCCGAGGGCGGCGTTCCGGTCGGTGAGCGGCCTGGTGCTCGCGGTGTTCCTTGGCACGATGGTGGCGGCGCTGCTTCCGGCCGTGAACGCGACGACGGCGACGCCGAGCGCGGTCGCGCTGAACAACGTGCTGCTCGACGGCTTCCAGATCGGCCCGGTTTGCGGCAACGAGGTGAACTGCACGGGGACGATCGGCCCGGTGGCCCAGCCGGGTACCGGGCCGGCGAGCCTGACCAAGACGGAGCTCGAAGGCCTGCCGCCGGCCGCCGGCGCGAGGCTGCTGGCCGCCCTTAAGGCGTTCCGGGGCATCACCGTGGCGCCGGTGTGGTCGGTACCCGCCGACTCCAGTCCTGATAACCCAGGCCAGTACACCGCTGTCGTCGATTGCGCCGACATGGCGGCGATCCGTGCCCTCGGGACGTGCGCGCCCGGCGTCAGGTACGCCGGGGCCACCTCGGAGAGCCTGTACGGTGACAACCCTCTCGACACCAGCCAGGCCATTGTCGGCGCGTCGAGCCCGGCGGCTCCCGGCGGCACCGGCGGTCTTTACCTCCAGGCTGTGCTAGTCAAGGTGCCGGGCGCGGCCGCCCTCGAGCGGGTCAGGACGTTCCTGATCACGCACACCAGGGAGTCCGTGTCTGGGACCGCGCCGCGTACGTTCGGCGAGGCCGTGCAGGCCAGGCTGGGGGTGGCGGCGACCGTGGAGCGGCTGATCGATGTCGCGGTGGCGCTGACCTTGCTGGTAGCCGGCTGCGGCCTGGCGGTCGCGACCGGCGGCGGCCTGGTCGAGCGGAAGCGGCCGTTCACGATGCTGCGGCTGAGCGGCACCCCGACGGCGACCCTGAACCGGGTGGTGCTGACCGAGGCGGTGCTCCCGCTCGCGGCGGCGACCATTGTCGCGGCCGGGGTCGCTTACGGCGTCTCGCTGCTGACGCTCAGCAAGCTGGCCCGGCCGGGACCCCTTTGCCGTCGCTCGGCTTCGTTTACTACCTGACGATCGGCGGCGGGCTTGTCGTTTCCCTGCTCGTCATCCTGGCCACGCTGCCCTGCTCGGGCGGCTCACCGGCCTGGAGAACGTGCGGTTCGAGTGAGTCACGCGTCCCGCAGGCGCAGCAGGAGGTAGCCGAGCAGCATCGCGCCTGCGGCCCAGGCGGCGAGCACGCCGAGTCCTGGCCAGGGTCCGATCGGGAGCCTGTCCAGGTTCCTGGTGACCTGGATGGCGAGCCCGGCGTTGGCCGGAGCCCACCGGTCGATTCGGTGCTGCCACGTGTGGCTCAGCGCCACGTTGCCGAAGAGCGGCAACAGGTAGAGCAGGCCGAGTACCACGGTCATTGCCACGGCCGAGTCGCGGAGCACGCTGGCGGCACCCAGGCTGAGCAGGCCGATCAGCGCCAGGTAGAGCACGGAGCCGATCGCGGCGCGGAGCGTAGGGCCGTGGGTCAGGGACAGCGCGGCGAAGCCGTTGGCCGCGCTGAAGCCGTTGCCCGGCTGAAGGATCCGGCCAGCCAGCAGGCCGCCGAGCACGGCCAGGATCCCCGCGGCGACTACCAATGCGGTGAGGACGACCGCCTTCGCGGCCAGCATCCGCGCCCGGCTGGGCACCGCGGTCAGCGTTACCGTGATCATGCCGGTGCTGTACTCGGGCGCGATCACGCCGATGGCCAGGATGGCCACGGCGGCCTGCCCGAGCAGGATCCCGGTCAGGCTCAGCCTGGTCGTGTCGGTGCCGCACGAAGCCGGGCACTTGACGACCGCCGACGCCAGCCAGCTTGCCGCGACCGATGCCGCGATGATCGCGAGCAGCAGCCAGCCGGTCCCCGGCATGGTCCGCAGCTTGGTCCACTCCGCGTGGATGGCCCTGATCACGCGTCCCTCCGCCGCAGCAGCCTGGCCGCGATGACCAGGGCAGCCGCCGCCCACACGCACAGGACAGCGAATCCGGTCCACGGTGCCAGCGGGAAACAGCCGTGATAGGGCGCGCAGGTTGTGCTGACCTGGCTGTACCTGGGGAACGCATGCTGAAGGCTGAACGCGGCGGCCGGGGTAATCGTCAGCACCAGGCGGGCGGGCGTCACCGGCAGCACGATGCCGAGAACCAGCGGTACCACGATCAGTCCGATCACGGCGGCCACGGCGCCCGCACTGCGCCGGGTGATGACCCCGGCGGCCAGCGCGAGCACGCCGGTTAGCGCCGCGATCGCGGCCGTCCCGATGATCACCTGGAGCCCGATGCCGCTGGTCGCCGACAGGATGTGCCACACCGGCGGCCCCCAGCCCTGCTTGTTGAGCTTCCGCTCCACGACGACGAACGCGATCGTCGTGCCGATCAGGCCGGCCACGAAGCCGACCGCCCCGATGACGATCGCCTTGGCCAAAAGGACCCGCCATCGCCTCGGGCTCGCGGCCAGCGTTGTCCTGATCATGCCCCGGCGGTACTCGGCCGTGATGTAGAGCGCGCCGATCGCGATCAGCGTGATAAGGCCGAACAGGACGCCGTACAGGCAGACTTGGAGCGGAGTCACGATCGGCACGAACGGGGCGATGTCACCCGAGCCTTGGACCTGGAACCGGCCGGCTGACTGTACGTAGCCCTGACGGATCGGGGCAGTGCAGCTCGGGCCGCCGCATTTCGTGGTGATCCTGCCGCCGGGCGGCACAGGCGGGAGGGGACCGGTGATGCCGGCGGAGGACGGTGCGATGGTGGTGCCTGCCCACTTCGCGCCGGTCGCGCTGCCGCTCACGGTGAGGTGGGTGAAGGTCGCCTTCGCCTCGGTCGGTCCGTTGACCGAGTCGTCACCGCCACCGAAACCGGACTGGCTCAGGGTGAAGTCAGGAGAGGCGACGAACAGGCCGGCCTGCACCACAGAAGTGAGCTTCGGCAGCGTGGCCGTCCCGATGGCGCTCCAGTGCGTGCCGTCGGCCGACTCGTAACCGGTGAGCAGGCTGCCCGACCTGGCCAGCCGCAGCCACAATGCCTTCGTGCCCGCACCGCCCGCGCCGCCCCCGGTGTCATGGGTGTAGTCGTATTGCATCCGGACGCCGTGACTGCCGGTGAGCATCACGGCCGCGTAGGCTGAGCCCGCCTTGGTGCTCTCCTTGATCATGACGCCGGCCTTGGCCCAGGGCTGGGTGGCCGGCAGCGCCGCGTAGCCGGGCGGTACATGCGGATTCGGTCCGTTGCCTTGCGGCGCGGTCACCAGGGCGGTGATGCTGCCGTTGCCTTCCATGGCCTGGTGCACGAAGTAGAACTCGTCGATGACGGCCTCGCCGCCAGGCCCGGTGGCGACGGTGGTGCCTTCCACCTGGCAGTTGCCGCCAGCGCAGGCCTCCACCGGGTTATTGGCCGTTCCCGAGATCGCGATTGGCAGCAGCGCGGACAGCGCGGCTGCCGCCACAACCGCGATGAGCCATCCATTAATCGTCCTGAACTTGGTCCATTCGGCGTGCAGGATCTGAGCGAAGCCGTCGCGGCCGGCCTGGCCCGCTGACCGGTAGGGGGTGAGCGTGGTGGTCATCGGATCTCCTCCGGCACGGCCGGCGCTGGCCGGAATTCGACCGCGTCCCTGGTCAGCTCCATGTAGGCCTCTTCGAGCGTGGCCCGGTGGGCGCCGAGGCCAGAGAACGGCACGGCGTGCTCGCCGAGCACGGCCGCGATTCGCGTCGCCGTCAGCCCGGAGATCGTCAGCGTGTCCTGGCCGGTCACCGCCACGGTCCCGCCCGCCCGGGCCAGGACGTTCATCGCCTCGTCCCGTGCGCTGGTGTGCAGCGTGACCCGGTCCTTGGAAGCGGCCGCGAGCATCGCCTCGACGCTGGTGTCGGCGAGCAGTCGGCCGCGGCCGATCACCAGGAGGTGATCGGCGTTATCCTGCAGTTCGCTCATCAAGTGGCTGGAGACCAGGACGGCGCGACCCTGGCTGGCCAGTTCCCTCAGGAACCCGCGCATCCAGGCCATGCCCTCGGGGTCGAGGCCGTTGAACGGCTCGTCGAACATGAGGATGGGCGGGTCGCCGAGCATCGCGGCGGCGATGCCAAGCCGCTGCCGCATGCCGAGCGAGTACCCGCCCGCCCGGCGCCTGGCCGCGCTGCGCAGCCCGGTCTGCTCGATCACCTCGTCAACGCGACGGCCGCCGAGTCCCTGCGAGTGAGCCAGCCACAGCAAGTGGTCGCGGGCGCGCCGCGCGGGCTGGAAAGCGCCGGAGTCGAGCAGCGCCCCGACGTGACTGAGCGGGTTGCGCAAGCTCTGGTAAGCCTGGCCGCCGACCAGTGCCTTTCCCGAGTCGGGCGCGTCGAGCCCGACGATGACCCGCATGGTCGTTGACTTGCCGGCGCCGTTCGGCCCGACGAAGCCGGTGATCTCGCCGGGCGGCACGGTAAAGGAAAGGTCGTCTACCGCGAGGACCGGGCCGTATCGCTTGGTCAGCCCGGTAACTTCGATCGTTGCTTCCATGCCAGGAAGGCTAGGGAACGAGGCTGGACGCTGTCGTCACGCTGCCGAGCCGTCCTGGCCGTGGCTGTCTTGAGTGACGGCGGGCGGGCGCGTCCCCCGCGCGGGGGACGGCCGTCCCTAGCCCAGCGGGGGACGCGACCACGCTGGGCAGCGGCGACAATGTGAGATGTGGGATTCGCTAACAGCCGCTACGCTCCGGTCGCGGTCGCGGGCGTCCTCGCGGTCCTGGCCGTCGTGCAGGTGCGGGTGCACGCGGCGGGCGCGGTAGCCTCGCTCGACGGCAGCAACGCGCCGGGTGACTTCGCCTTGCTGCTGCTCGCGCTGGCCGCAACGCTGCCAGCCGGCCTGCTCTGGGAGTACCCTGTCGCGGCGGCTCCCGTGGTCGTGACCGCCAGCGTATTGTCCTTCTTCGGTTTCGGCGTGCTCACCGTCGGCGGCCTGATCGCCGAGCTCGTCGTCTTCTACCGGCTTGGCAGGCGCGGAGCGCAGTTGCTCGCCGCCCTGCTGGCGGTGCCGTTCCTGGTGATCGCCGTGGCCGATGCCCATCAGGATCTGCCCGGCCGGATCGTCTGCGTGCTGGCCAGCTCGCTCGGCCCGATGGCGGCGTGGGCCGGATCGGCGGCGCTGGCCAGGAACCGCGCGATCGAGCACAGCACCGCGCAGCAGGCCATCGCCGGCCGGCTGCATGAGCACACCGCGCGGGAGGAGCGCGCCCGCATCTCACGTGAGCTGCACGATGTTGTCGCGCACCATATTTCCATGATCGCCGTGCAAGCCGAGACGGCCAGGCTGGCGACGCCGGGAATGCCGGCCGAGGGCGCGCAGCGGCTCTCGGTCATCGGCGACACCGCCCGCAGCGCGCTTACCGAGATGCGCAGGCTGCTCGGCGTGCTGCGCGAGGACACGCCAGGCATCGGGGACGTCGCCGCGCAACGGCAGCCGCAGCCTGGCCTCGCTCAGCTCAATGACCTGCTTGACCTGGCGAGGAACGTGTCGGGCACGGGCACGAGGCTGATCGTCAGCGGCGGTCCGGTCGGACTCGACCCTGGCGTGGAACTCGCCGCGTACCGGATCGTGCAGGAGGCGCTCAGCAACGCCAGGCGGCATGCTCCTGGCGCCGCGGTGGACGTGGAACTCGGCTACACCAGGACAGGGCTGCGGGTCAGGATCCGAGACAACGGCCCGGGACCCGGTACCAGTGATCAGGCGGCTGGTCACGGGCTGCTCGGAATGCGAGAGCGGGCCACCGCGGTTGGCGGCGAGCTGCGGACCGGATCGGCCGCAGGGGGCGGGTTTGTCGTCGAGGCCAGGCTGCCGGCCGGGCAGGTCACTGAGGAAGTGGCGCAGGCCGCGCCGAGCGCGGCGGAGGTGAGCTTGCGGTGACCGCTGGCCAGGTCAGGATCGTGGTCGCTGATGATCATCAGGTGGTCAGGGCCGGGTTCGCGGCCCTGCTCGACACCCAGCCGGACTTCGCCGTGGCCGGCACCGCCTCTGATGGTGCGCAAGCCGTGCGGATGTGCCTTCAGGTGCGCCCCGACGTGGTGCTCATGGACGTGCGGATGCCAGGTACCGATGGGATCGAGGCAACCAGGCAGCTCGCGTCGGCCGGGGTCGGCGCGCCGGTTCCTCGCATCCTGATCCTGACCACCTTTGACCTGGACGAGTACGTCTACGACGCGCTTGCCGCCGGGGCCAGCGGCTTCCTGCTCAAGGATGTCACCGCCGAGCGGCTCTTCGACGCGGTGCGGGTCGTCGCGGCCGGTGAAGCGCTGCTCGCGCCGGCCGTGACCCGCCGCCTGATCAGCGAGTTCGCGCGGCTGCGGGCCCGGCCGACCGGGCACCGCTCGGCTGCTCTCGCCTCGCTGACTCCGCGCGAGACGCAGGTACTGCGGCTGATCGCGGCCGGCTTGTCGAACCCGGAGATCGCGGTGCAGCTAGTGGTCACGGAGGAGACCGTGAAGACCCACGTGAGCCGGGTCCTCGGCAAGCTCGGCCTGCGCGACCGCACCCAGGCCGTCGTGACGGCGTACGAATCAGGGCTCGTGGTGCCCGGCTCCGGCGGGAGTTAATGGCCTAGGCGGGTAATCTCCGAGCGATTTCCTGACGCAATCCTCGACTTCGGCCCAGCTCGATACGTGGGTGCCATAGTCAGGCACCGGCTCAGACTGCGGGCCGAAGAAGTAGTGGTGATCGACCGTGCCAAGGATCGCGGCGTGCACCTCAGGGTGATCGTCCACGAAGTGAGTCAGGCTAAGTTCCTGGCAATGGAACCGCTTGTCCGGCCTGGTCAGGCAGAACCTGACGTGGTCGGCCGGCAGCCGGGTGCGGCGGTAGAAGTCGTGCCCTTGGAGCCAGCGCAGGGTACGCGCCTGCACTCGGGGACCGCACTTGGAGACCAGCCAGACCTGGCCGTCGAATACCGTCATTAGCCGGCGGATCGCGGCGACCGCCCCGTCTATTTCCGGAGTCGCGAGCATCGTGGGCTCGTCGCCCTCAAAGAAGGCGGTATCGCCGCCGCCCGGATGAGCGGGGCCATTGATGATGACCTGGCCAATGTCAATCCCGAGCCGGGGTTCACGTGCGCCCACGCCCGGATCGTACCTGCCTAACCGATCTGCTCCAAGCGCGGGCGTAACCTTTCCTGATGGCAGAGACGATCGAGTATGCCGTCAGTGACGGCGTCGCCACGATCACGCTGAACCGGCCGGGCCGGCTCAACGCGTTTACCCGGACCATGATGTCCGAGCTCATCGAGGCCTTTGACCAGACCGACGCCGACGACGCGGTGCGGGCGGTGATCGTCACCGGTGCCGGGCGCGCCTTCTGCGCCGGAGCCGATCTCGGGTCCGGGGCGGCGACGTTCCGCCACGACAAGGGGTCAGGCGCCGGGCCGGTGCCGCGCGATTCTGGCGGTCAGGTCGTGCTCAGGATCTTCCGCTCAAGGAAGCCGGTCATCGCCGCCATCAACGGCCCGGCCGTCGGCGTGGGAGCGTCGATGACGTTGCCGATGGACGTCAGGATCCTGGCCGACACCGCCAAAGTCGGATTCGTGTTCGGCGCCCGCGGCATCGTGCCTGACGGAGCCTGCACCTGGTTCCTGCCGCGCATCGTCGGCGTCAGCCAGGCCCTCGAATGGTGCCTCACCGGCCGGGTCTTCACCGCCGATGAGGCGCTCGCCGGCGGCCTGGTGCGGACGGTCTGCCCGGCGGACGAGGTCATCGCGGTCGCGATCAGCCTGGCGCGGGAAATGGCCAGTAAGGTCGCGCCCGTGTCGGCCGTGCTGACCAGGCAGCTGATCTGGCAGATGCTCGGCGCGGCGCATCCGATGGAAGCGCACCGGCTCGATTCGCGCGCGATCTTCGATACCGGGCGAATGCCCGACGCGGCCGAAGGGGTGACCGCGTTCCTTGAAAAGCGCCCGGCCCGCTGGTCAATGGCGCCAAGCAGAGATCTGCCCGACTGGTTTCCCTGGCAGCAGGAACCTCCGTACGCGCCCTGACCAGGCGAGTATCTGACGGTAGCTCCGCTGATCGCCATCTGTGATGATGGAAGACAGGGCTGGCTCCGACTGAAGGTGCGGGAAATGGACGTCTGCGCGGGATGCGGACAGCCCCGGCGCGGCTCGGTGAAGTTCTGCACCAGATGCGGCCTGGCTTTCGCCCGTCCAGGGCCCGCCGTACGTCCGCCGCTCGCCGAGCCGGCCGCGTCGGCGGCGCCGGTTACCCCGCGCCTGGTGTCGCCTCGCCCGCCTGCTCAAGGACGCGGCCGGTTCGGCACGAGGCCCTTTGACCGGCCGCCTGCCGCCCCCCGCCCACCTCGGGATAGAAAACGGCGGGACACGATCGTGGCCATGATCATTGCCGTGATAGTGCTGCTCGCGGGGGCCGGAGCCGTGACGTGGATACTGCGGCAACGGAAGGCCGAACAGGCGGCGTTGCCTGCCGTTCAGGCGAGTTCCCCGCTCCGTGGGGCCGGACCTTCTCCTGCGGCCAGCCAGTCACCTGGCGCCAGTGTGGCGACGCCGGGATCCGGGTCCGCCGGGGGCGGCGGGGCCGGCTCGGGCGGCTCGGGCGGCAGCCCATCGGGCCAGCCGACGCCCTCACCAGAGCCGGCGGCGGGTTCAACTCCGCCAGTCGCCGCGAAGGGACTGGTGCGGATCAACTCCCCGGTGGCCGCCGATCCGCGGGCGTCGGCCGTGCTGGCCTTTGTCAGGCGCTACTTCACGGCCATCAACGATCACAGCTTCGAGCGCTACGCGAAACTGTTCTCCGCCAGCCTGCGGTCAGACGAGTCAAGCGCCGCCTTCGAGCGTGACTTCGGCTCATCCGCCGACTCCGCCGCTACCGTTATTAAGATCTTTACCTCCGGCACCGGGCTCACCGGCGCGCAGATCACGTTCACCAGCCATCAGAAGCCCAGCCAGAGCCCGACCGGCACCGAGTCATGCACCGACTGGAACATCACGCTCTTCCTCGAGGACTCCTCTGGCCACTACCTGATCAGCCAGGCACCGCCCGGCTACGCGCCGACCGATCGCGCCTGCTAGCCGGGCGAGAAGCCGCACCCGCGTCATGCTCCTGAGCCCGGCCCGGTCCGGGCCCTCAGGCTGGTGCGGGCCTCAGCGGGGTCCGAGTCCTCAGCCCGGTCCGGCATTCCGGGCATTTGCCGCAATCAGGGGGTTCGGCCGGCTGAAGTTGATCTTCAGTCGGCCCGGCGGCAGGCCCGTCGTCGTCCCGGTGCAGGCGCCCTGGCCCCAGCGCCGGGACAACGCTGGGGCTCCACGCCGTCCCCGAACGCCCGCGTCGTGCCATCGCGGGGGCTCCGGCCCGCCCATGAGGCCCTCCCCACTCAAACGGGCCGCATTCATGGGCCGTCGACGCTGTAGCCGCTGCTCAGGGCAACGACAACGATGGGCCGGGCCAGCGATGTGGTTCTGGCTCACCTTTCTGGGTGGTAACGGCAGTTCAGGTTCGGGCTGTCCGGGTCCCGGCTCGCGGTAGACCGGGCAATTCGCCGCCGGCCCCGGCCGGTAACCGCAACGATGGGCCATTGATGCTGCTCGGCCGGGCCGGGTAACCGCAAGGATGGCCCATGGATGTCGTTCCCGCAGCAACGATGGCCCATCGTTGCGGTTACCGCCCACGGCCGGACAGCATCCATGGCCCATCGTTGCGGTCCGCCGCGCCGAAATACCCGCTTCGCCGTTACCGCCACCCAGCACGGGGCCGCCCCCGGCGGCCAGAGGACCCGCAGTCGGCGCCAGCGGGGACGATTCGCCGGTTTTGCGGCTTATGCGGGTGGGCGGGGTGAGGCCTTGGCGGTGTAGTTCGGGGTGTTTTGCGTGAGTCCGGAAAGTGAACCCGTACAAGGTCGCTGCGGTCTGGTGACGTCGCGCGGGGACGTTGTACGGGTTGGCTTTCTGGACGCACTAAAGCCACCGCGGCGACCCGCCAGTCCGGCGCCGCAAGCATCCAGGAACGTTCTGATGCGTTTCGCTTGGCGACCGGGGTGAGAGCTGCTGACAATTGCGGTAAACCATACAAGTAGTGAGATCCGGCGGACTTAACTGTCGAAGGGTAAAAGCGGGGACTCGGCTGACGTGGCCGCTGGCCGCCGGGCGTGTGATTGCGGGTGGGGGACATGAACTTCTGCACGGTGTGTGGTCGGCGAAGGCGCGACTCAGAGCAGTACTGCGGCGAATGCGGCACGTCCCTCGCCGGTCAGCCCGGCGACGATGCGGTTGCTGAGCCTTCCGCGCCGGCAATTGAGCCAGCCTCAGGCGCGGAGCCCGTGACAGTCTCCGCGGCTCCCGAGTCTCACGAGCAACCCGAGCAACCCGAGCAAGAAGCGACTGATGAACCCGCTTCTGACTCAAGCGGGGCCGCGCCTGCGACAATCGCCGCGCTGGCACCTGAAGCGCCGTCACCAGAACCCCTGGCACCTGAACCGGCCGGCGACCAATTCCCGGCTGAATCGCCTGGCCCGCCCGAGACGTCCTACCCTCCGATGACCGTTCTCGCCCGGCCGGGCCCGGTGCCGGTGCCGGTGCCGGTGCCTCCGAGCAGCCCGGTCAGCTACGCCAACACTATGGCCGCCAATCAGCCCCCGCCTTTTGCGGCGCCGAATCAGCCGCCCTCTACCGGATACCCGCCGCCTGGCCAGCAGCCGGGCTCGCCGCTTGGCCAGCCTGGCCTCCTGCTGCCGCCGCCTGTCCCGTTTGGCGCGCTGGCGCCGCCCGGGTATCCGCCGGCCTCACCGACCGGGCCGAGAAGGTCGGGTGCGCTGACCACGTTCGTCACGGTCGTTGTCGTTCTGGCGATCGGGGCCGGCGTGGCTACCTGGCTGCTCGTGAACAAGCCGTCGAACTCCAGCGTCTCGCAGGTTCACGCGAGCAGGACCAGTGCTAGCTCACCGGCGAGCACCTCGCGTTCGACGTCGCCGAACTCGCCAGTGACGGTGACGGTGTCACCGCTGCCGCAGTCATCGGCGCCGGCGACGCAGCCGCCGTCTGGCGGTTCAGGCGGCGGTCAGGTGACCTTGGGGCCGGGTGCCGCGGGCAACTCGCAGGCATCAGCGGTCCAGGCGTTCGTCACCAGCTATTTCAGCGCCATCAACGCGCACGACTACTCCGCGTACGAGAACATCCTGACGCCAGCCGAGGCGTCCGCGCTTTCGCTGACGGAGTTCCAGTCCGGCTACGGTTCGACCCGGGACTTCAACGAGACGATCAACAGCATCTCACTGGTCAGTGGCGGCCTCGACGTCGACCTGAGTTTCACCAGCAATCAGAGGGCCTCCCAGAGCGCGAACGACTCCGAGTGCACCGACTGGGAATCGGTGACCCTTTACCTTGAGGATTACAGTGGCCAGTATCTGCTCGGCCCGTCGACCGTGAAACCGGCTTACAGTGACTGTTAGCGAGGACACCTGCCCTGGCTGCGGCTTCGAGTTAGTCGCAGGGGACCTGTTCTGCGGTAACTGCGGCAAGAAGGCGTCACCTGATCAGGTGCTGCCAGAGCCGATGCGATCCGTTGCCGCGGTGTGGGCGGCCGAGAGGATCCCGGCGGCCCCGGCAGCCACCGACGACACCGTCCCCCCGCTCCGCCGCGTTCTGCCCGATCCTTCGGCCCCGGCTGGCGCCGTAAGCCCGGCGCCGGGCCCTTCGGTCCGAGGTGCGAGCGGTTTCTTCTGGCACGCCCAGGCCCGGCCGGCGGCCGAGCCGAGCAGCACTACCCGCTATCTTTGCGCCGCGGCCTACGTCGAGCCCGGTTTCGCCAGCAAGGTCATCAGGCAGGTACTGGCTCCGCATCGCGCGGTCGTGCCTTCGGCGGGCTTCGATCTCGGACCGGTGCTCAGGCACTGCCTGACCGCGAGGAAACTGGCGCTGGTCCGCGACATGCTGCTCGTGGTGGTCGCGGTGCTCGGGCTGCTGATCGCGACCGTGCCCTTCGCCGGTGTGCTGATCATCGCGTTCTTGCCCGGCGCTCTTATGCCGCTGGCCAGGCGCCCCGCCGGCAAGCTCCCGGCCGTCCTGACCGGCACCGCCGTGGTCGCGGTCGTCGTTGTCCTGCTGGTCATCGCCGCCGTTCGGCACCTGGTCCCTGTCCTGTTCCCGGTCTCGCCCTGGCTGGCCGGCGTCATCTTCGCCTGCCTGCTGGCCGCCGTCCAGTTCGGCTATCAGATCCTGGCCTTCCTTATCCTCAGCCGCGAGCTGCGGCCTGGCTTGCCGCCAGACCCGAACCGCCATAGGAGCCGGAGCGACGAGCCCGCCGACGCGCGGATCCGGGCGATCGAGGCCGCGCAGTGGGGCAACGTCACCCTTTACGCGGGCGAAGACCCATTCGTCGGCGCTGGCAGCTTCGGCCGTGCTCATTGGCTGATAACGATTGAACTAGATCGCGGGCAGGGCGGAAACGAGCGGCGAGTCGATCCGGTCGAACTACAGCAAGCAATCAGGGGACGGGTGCTCACGCTGGCTGATCCCGCGTGGCCGGCCGGTGAGCGGACACCGACCCTGACCGTGACCGACCACGTGACCGGTCCGGGTGTCCTGCCCTGGGCCAGCCCGCTGATCGACAGCGTGAGCCAGGCGCCTTACTCGCAGGCAGGCGGCCAGGCGATCGAGGCCCTGATCCGGCATCCGCGGGCCCGCTTGCGTTACTTCCAGCGGATCTCCGCCGGTGACGATGGCCAGCCGGTCTTTAGCGCCGGGCAGCCAGTCGTCGACGGCCGGGAGCCGAGCGTGACCCTTTCGGCGTTCGTTCACGTCGCGGTCGAGGGGCGGCTGCTCAGCCTGGAGTTCGTCAGGACCGCGCTGCCACCGGTGAGGCCGGATTACAGGCTCCCCGATCTCCTGCCGGCCCCGTCGGCTCCCGGTTTCTACCTCAGGGCCTTGGCCGCCACGGCGAGGACGCTGCTCACCGCCACGGTCCGCGCGCCTGCCGCGATCGTCGAGACCGAGCGGCTGATCTGGCGGGACTACCTGAAGACGCGCAGAGCCGTCGCTCGCTATCCGGCGGAGGCTGACTTCGGCGCGACCCTCAGCGTCCGCGAACTCGGCGCCGCGGATGCGATCGGCTCGTATCTCAGCCAACTGGACGTGGACAAGTACGGTCAGATTATCGAGCGCCTGGTACTCGATGCCGTGCTCGAGTACCTGACCGCCAGGAACGTCGACACCGCCGCCTTCGCCGAGCAGGCGGGCAAGCTCTGAACCTGATCAGCGGCGCCACCAGCGGCGGCGCCTGGCCGGAACCCGAGCGGCCGGCGGCGGCCCGGGCACGGGTGCCTGGTGCGCCGCCCGCCAGCGCCCGAGCATGGATTCCGCTTCGACGAGGGGAACGAAGACCGGCGGGCCTTCCGGGAGGCGCCGGTGGGCCTTGATCCGGTCGTTGAGTTCGGTGACCCGGTCGCGTACTTCCTGCTCGGAGCGCAGTTCGGCGACGGTCGCGGCCAGCTGTTCGCTTTCCCTGCGCAGTCTCAGCGGAGCGGGCAGGCAGTCGGACGGCGATCCGCCAGATCGGCGCACCCAGTCCGCGACCCAGGCATCGCCCGCGAAATCGTCGCGCCGGGGGAGCGGCTTGCCCGCGCCTGGCAGGTTGTCGAAGGCGCCTCGTTCGGCCGCCTCGCTGATCTGCTGGTCAATCCATGAACCGAAGGTCATTCCGGGCGGTTTACGCTCAGTCATAGCGGCTCTATTTTATCTACCGCCCTTCGCCGGCCAGCGGCCCCGTCAGGCCTGCGCGCTCGGCATCGCTCCACGGCACCGGCTTCCTGCGCTCGGCGTCCCAGCAGACCGTTACCACCCTGGCCTGCGCGGCGACCTCGCCGGACGCGGCGAGGATGGTCTCGCGGGTGGTAAGGCTCGTGGTGCCGAGCCGCTCGACCGCTATCCGCACGGTGACCTCGCCGTCCGGGTGGAGTATCTCCGCCCGCAGGTCGACCTCGAGCCGCACCACGACGTAGCTACGGTCGCTGCCGAGTCCTTGGGTGCCCGGCTGATATATCTGTGATCATGGAAGCAGACCTGCCCATCTGCAAGACCTGCGGGGTTCAGTACGGCGCTCCGCGCGAGGACTGCCCGATCTGCCAGGACGACCGGCAGTACGTCGGCTGGGGCGGTCAGCAGTGGACGACTCTGGCCGAACTGCGCGCCGCCGGGCACCGGGGCAAGCTCGCCGAAGAAGGCGCGGGCATCACCGGCATCGGAGCGGACCCGCCCACCGCCATCGGCCAGCGAGCCCTCCTGGTCCGCGCGCCCGGCGGCAACGTGCTCTGGGACATGATTACCTACTTCGACGATGACCTGGCCGGGCAGGTCCGTGCCCTCGGCGGCGTCACGGCGATCGCGATCAGTCACCCGCACTATTACGGGACGATGATCGAGTGGGCGCACGCCTTCGGTGCCCCGGTGTACATCCACGAGGCGGACCGGCAGTGGGTGGCCCGCCCCGATGACGCCGTCAGGTTCTGGGCCGGCGACACGATGTCGCTTGGTGACGGTCTGACGCTGATCAACGCCGGCGTGCACTTCGACGGCGGCCAGGTGTTGCACTGGGCGGATGCCGAGGACGGTGCCGGCGCGCTGTTCTCTGGCGACATCGTCCAGGTGGTCTCGGACCGCGACTGGGTCAGCTTCATGTACAGCTACCCGAATTACATTCCTGAGCGTCCCCGCATCGTCCGCCGGGCTCTGCGGCTGCTCGAGCCTTATCCGTTCAGCCGGGTCTACGGCGCCTGGTGGAACCGGATCGTGTACACCGACGGCGCCGAAGCCGTCCGTCGCTCCGCCGACCGGTACCTCAGTTACGCCCTGGATGACGACTAGGGGCTGGAGCCCGTGACTATCCTTGCGACCATGACCGAGCGCACGCATCCGGACTGGAACGACTCCTACACCGGGGCCCAGCCCGCTCCGTGGGATATTGGCCGTCCGCAGCCTGTCTTCGTGGGGCTCGCGGAAGAGGGAAGGTTCGCGGGGCGGTTGCTGGACGCGGGTTGCGGCACGGGTGAGCACACGATCCTCGCCGCGAAATCCGGTGCCGAGGCGACCGGTGTGGACATCGCGCCCGAGGCCATCAGGAAGGCGCGCGCCAAGGCGGATGCCAGGGGAGTGCGGGTCGGGTTCGAGGTCGCCGACAGCCGCGACCTGGCCAGCCTCGGCCAGCGTTTTGACGTGATCATCGACAGCGGCCTGTTCCACGTCTTCGGTGACGACGACCGGGCCAGCTACGTGGCCAGCCTCGGCTTGGTGCTCGAACCCGGCGGCACCTGCTATCTCATGTGCTTCAGCGACCGTCAGCCCGGCGACCAAGGCCCGCGCCGTGTCCGACAGGAGGAATTGCGCGAAGCGTTCGCCGACAGCTGGACGATCAGCAGCATCGACGCTGCCGCCTTCGAGGTCAACCGGAGCTTCGGTACGGACAGCGCGCAGGCCTGGCTGGCCACGATCAGGCGGTCACCCGGTTAAGCCAGGCGAACGCCCCTGTGGCCGCAAGATCACGGCCACCGGGCATGCAGCGGGGCCTGGCCGCCGGACTAGGGGATTACCGGGTGGATGACCTGCCAGGTCGCGCCGCCGTCGGTCGAGTGCCAGATCGCGGGGATTTCGTTGTTAGCCGGGTCTGACCCGATGACGATTCCGCGGCTTCCGAAGAAGCTGACCTGGTAAGCGCCACCTCCGGCGTCGCCGATCTCCGGGCGGTAAATGTGCCACCGCGCGCCGTCGTGGTGGCTGATCATGAGCGGGCTGCGGATGCCGGTCAGGAAGACGGTGTGGTCAGAGACGGCCGCGATCTGGTTCAGGTAGCCGTCGAGGAGCGGCCCGCAAGACGTGGAGTCGCAACTGGCCCGCGAGTTCCAGCTGCGCCCGCCGTTGGCCGAGGTGACGATGGTCTTGGACTGGAAGCCGGCGGTCGGCTCGCCCGCGCAGGCGACAAAGATCTTGCCGCCAGGGGCGACGGCCAGGGCCGCGCTTGAGCTGCGATGGCAGGAGACGAAATGCCTGCGCCAGGAGGAGCCGCCGTTCGTCGTGGTCCACAGCACTGGCTGGCTATGCGCACTGAGAACCGAGCTGACCAGCAGGTAGGCGTGCTGGGCACTGGTCCGCGTCAGCGCGGCGTTGCTGGCCGGATTCTGGCCGAAACCGCTGGTGGTGGCGCCGGCGGGCTGATCGCTGGCCAGATGCCAGGACCCGCCGCCGTTAGCCGAGACCATGAGCAGCACCTGGCACTTGTCGAAGGTGCTGCCAGTGCGCGTGCAGCTTGTGGTCACGGCCCAGATCGACCGGCCGCTCGCCGTGATCGCCAGCACGTGGCCTTTGAGGTTGGCTATCGTCCAGGAACGGCCGTGATCGTGGCTGACCCGCAGCGCCGGGCCGTAAGCGAAGACGTCACCGCTGGTGTCGGCCGCGATCGAGGAAACCGGCGGGTTGTTGTCGCACGGCCAGCTGGCGGCGGAGGCCAGCCGGCTGAAGTGGCGGCCGCCGTCGGTGGTGCGAGCGACATCAAGGCGGCAGATTTTGGCCGATCCCGTGCTCGCGGTGAAGAGTCCGTAACCTTGCTGTGGGCTGGTGAACGCGGCCGTCTCCAGACGGGGATTGGCGTTCGCGGGGGTCGCGGAGGACGCGACCGGTGCGGCGAGCAGGAGCGCGGCGGATGAAATGATGGGGACGAGAAGGGCGGCTGGAGCTTTCATGCTTTTTACGACTCGTCCGGTCGGCACGGGGTTGGGGCCAATTGACTGAGCCATTTTCCGTACGGTTCGCGGCGGTGCGGGCGAAGTTCGGGCCGCTGGCCTGGGGTCTTGATCCTTCGGGCGAGTTGCTCGGCTCCTGGGGTCTCGGTGACTCGCCGGACGGGCTTGACCGTTTCGCTGACCTGATGCTTGACACCGTTCCCGGTGTCGTGGGGCTGGTGAAGCCGCAGTCGGCGTTCTACGAGCGGCACGGGTGGCGGGGGATCAGGACGCTGCAGCGGCTGCTCGCTGGCCTGCGCTCGGCGGGCTTGCTGGCGGTACTTGACGTCAAACGCGGTGATGTCGGGACCACCAATGCCGCCTATGCGGAGGCGTACCTCGGGCCGGGCGCGCCGATGGAAGCGGACGCGATGACCGTGCATCCTTATCTTGGCCTCGGGGCGATGGACCCGTTCGTGACGCTCGCGCACGAGTCGGGTGCGTGCCTGCTGGTCGTGACCAGGTCAACGAACCCGGAAGGCCGCGCCGTGCAGGCGGCCTGCGGGGACGACGGCTTGAGCGTCGAGGCGGCTCTGCTGGCCGAGATCGGCCGGCTGAACGGTGAACTGGCTCCGGGACAGGTCGGGCCGGTGGGCGCCGTCGTCGGTCCGGCCCACCTAGATCCCGCGCTGGACCTCGTTGCCGCCAACGCCATTTTTCTCGCGCCCGGCGTCGGTGCCCAGGGCGCGACCACCGACGACGTGGCCAGGACCTTCGCGGCGTGCCCCGACCGTGTTATCCCAAGCGCATCAAGGTCGCTCCTAGCCGCCGGCCCGGACAAACCTGCGTTGCAGGCGGCCGGGCACGTCCTCGCCGACGAGTTGCGCGAGGCGCTTGTGGTTTCTGGCAATCGCAACGATCGAATGTAGGTGTTCCTGGCAGACCGCGCCGCGCGTCGCTTTGGCACTCAGATGCCTAGAGTGCCAAAATTAGCTAAAGATACGACCCGAAAGCGTGATGCCGGACCAGAAGGAAATCATTACGCTGGCCTGGCCCGACGAGTAGCGGGTGAGGAAGCTATGCAGCTTAAGTACGACCTGCACGCCGGGGCGCTTTATATCAAGATCACTGACCATGAGGTCACTAGGACGCGCGAACTCGGTGACAACGTGAACGTGGACTTGGACGCGGCTGGGGGTGTGGTAGGCGTCGAGGTGATCTCGATTGCCCACCCATGGCCGCTTGACGAGTTCCTGGTCAGCTACGACATCCCGGCAGAGGAAGCCGCCCAGTTCCTGGCCTACTTCCGGCCTGGTCCTATGGTGGTATTGCCGCACGTCAGCACGGAGCGCGTGCCCGCGATTTGCGCTGCTTAGCACCTCACGCGATCACGCAATGATTTAGCCCACCGGTCTACGGGCCTTACGCGGCCTCTTGACCCAAGGCGGCGCTGGTCAGGGTTCGGGCCGTGAATGCGGCGCTGGTGATCGCGTCCTCGGGGGTGAGGCCGCACAGGTCGATGAGCGTGAAGAGGGCTTCGGCGCTGACAACCACGGCCAGGCTCAGCTTGAGTTGCTCCAGCTTGGCCGGCTCCAGGCCGGTGACCGGGCGGAGGGCTACCTCGATCAGGCCCAGCCTGCGAGCCGGACGCAAGCCGGTGAGGTCCGGCTTGGTGATGGACGTCGCGATCATGGCCCGGACCGCGGCCTGGCGGTCGAGTACCTCGCGGAGCAGTGCCTCGGTGGCGAAGCCGATCCGCTCGACCGGGTCGTCGCTGTCCGCGACCGGTGCCATGGTGAGTTCCGGGCTGTCCCAGACGTCGGCGAGTACCTCCCGCAGCAGCGAGCCCGAGTCGGGGAAGTAACGGTACGCCGTGGCCTCGGATACCAGTGCGCGCCGCGCCACGTCAGGCATGGTGATCTCCTTGCCTGCGACGACAGCTTCACGGGCGGCGGCCACGATCGCGCTTCTGGTTCGCTGCTTCTGATTTGAGCGGCCGATCCCGCCGCTGTTCGTGCTCACAGTTCTCATTATGAGAGTGGACTTGCGTAAAGTAAACTGAGAACTTACTCTCTTCATGAGAGAGACTCTTATAACGGGAGGACCCATGGACGTATTGATTACCGGGCCTGGTGAGGGCGAGATCGTGCTGTCCGGGCCGGTTCAGATGCGGATACTTGAGGACGGCGCGGCGACCTCGCACCGGCTGGGCATCGGCGAGATCACTATCGCCCCGCACACCGAGGGGCCGCCGCAGCACCGGCACGCCGAGCACGATGAGGGCTTCTATGTCGTGGCCGGCACGGCCAGGTTCACGGTCGGCGACGCGTCCTACGACGCGCCGGCCGGGACGCTGGTGATGGTGCCGCCGGGTGCGCCGCACACGTTCGCGAACGCCACTGACCAGCCCGCAGTCCTGCTGAACACATTCACGCCTGACCTGTACGTGCAGTACTTCCGCGACCTCAAGGCCCTGGCAGCGTCCGGCCAGCCCGTGACCGGCCCGGCGATCACCGCCGCCATGGCCAGGTACGCCACCACCCTGGTGACCGCGTCAACGACGGCGATGGCGATCTTGACCGTTGACGGCATCGGCGACGTGCCGGTCACCTACAGCGAGCGCGGATCAGGACGGAGTTTCCTGCTGCTGCACGGCGGTGCCGGGCCGCTGTCCGTGACCGGTTTCGCGGATCAGCTCGCCGACGCCGGGCCCGGTCGGGTAATCGTTCCCGTGCATCCCGGCTTCGGCGGTACCGCGCGGCCCGATGGCCTTGTCTCGCCCGCCGGCCTCGCGAAAGTGTACGCGCGCTTGCTCGACCAGCTAGACCTCACCGACGTCACCGTCATCGGCAATTCGATCGGCGGCTGGATCGCGGCCGAGCTGGCCCTGCTTGGCTCGGACCGGGTCGGTCGCGTGGTCCTCGTTGACGCAGTCGGCATTGAGGTACCCGCGCATCCGGTTGCTGACTTCTTTTCGCTCACGCTCGATCAGGTCGCTGAGCTCAGCTATCACGATCCCGACCGGTTCAGGATCGACCCGGCTTCGATGAGTCCTGATCAGGCAGCAGCGATGGCGGGCAACCGGGCGGCGCTGGCTGTCTACGGAGCGAGCATGACCGACCCGAGCCTGAAGGAGCGGCTGGCGTCGGTCCGCGTCCCGGTCCTGGTGCTCTGGGGCGAGAGCGACCGGATCGTCGACCCCGGCTACGGCCGCGCCTTCGCCGCAGCCATCCCCGGAGCCGAGTTCCGCCTGCTTCCCGCGACCGGCCACGTCCCGCAACTCGAAACCCCGGCCCAGCTGCTGGCCGCCTTGGGATGAACCTGGGCGGCGGGACAATGAGCGGGACGGGGCCGTCGCGGGGCGGCGGCTACCGTTTCGGTCCCAGCGCGGGCCGGCCGGGCCTGGCTGCCGAACGGCACGGGATCCGGGCAGCAGTGATGCCGGGTTTACTGTTGCTTGGCAACAGTAATGCGGGGTTTACTGTTGTGTCCGGCCAGCTGTTACCGGCCGCTCCAGACGATCCTTTGCCGTCGTTACGAAGCCGAAGTGCCCCCGCCGCGAGGGCCGGGGTCGCGGTCGCGCAACTCGATTAGGTCGACCCAGTTCAGGGACGGGCGCCAGTCACCCTCGCCCAGGCTGGCGACCGTGAGGTCCCAGACGGCCGGCCAGACCAGGTCGGCCGCTTCGTACCTGGTCGGCGGGGTGTCCCGCTCCACTTCGACCGACGCGGAGGCGCCGAGCCTCTCGTCGTGCTCAGCGAAACCCGCGACAATACGGAACCACCGTCCGGACCGGTTGCCTTCGGCCGCGGTCCGCTGGTAGTACTCCTCGGGCGATTCGCGGCGACTGGTGAATACGTAGCCGAGGTACCCATCGAGCGTGGCGATGTAGCCGGAGGTCAGCCGCCAGGGCCAGTTACCGCCTTCGGCGAGCACCAGGCTGAACAGGCCGGCGAAGAGAGTCTCCTGATCCGGCTTGACCGGATCGTCGAACCGCTGTCGCCCGGCGAATTCGAGCTTGAGCTTGAGTTCGGGCGGGTCCGCGTCAGGTTCGAGCGCCCAGACGTCGATGGCGGACACAACCGGCCCGGGCGCCACGACCCACTTCTCCATCGCCGGGTGCAGCATGAAGTGCCTGACCGAAGGCTCCGCCAGGCCGGCCAGAGTGGCCTCGTCGCCGTTCACGGCCAGGGCCCAGGCGGCGACGGCCAGCCGGGCGGTCCTGCTCACGATGTCGCGCCCGAACGGCCCCTCTGACCTGAACTTCTGGGTCACCACCGGGCTGACGCTGAGCCCGGCGGCCTCTACCATGGCGATTGTCTCTGGCTCGCTCATAACGCACTCCCGGTCGGTGCCAGGAAGTTACCAGCTCAAAGGTTTACCTGGCCAGATCGGGGAAAGCTGGGTGCAGAGTCGTTGGGTAACCCTTGGGCGCTTGAACAAAGGCGGGAAACGTCCGCGTGCTATCTGATGCTTATACCTTCGCCGAATGGGCGCTGTGGACTTTCGCCGCCCTAGCCGTAGTCGCGCTGGCCGCTCTCATTTTCCGGCTGGTCAGGCAACCGCGCCAGCAAGTGCTCGCTCCGGCCATTATCCTGGTGGTCACCGGGGCGCTCTTTCTCGGGTCGTTCTTCTTCCTGCGCACCCGAGTGGAAACTGTCGACCTTAACAGCATCAAGGCGGTCGGCCTCGAGGTCGGGCATGACGGCCTGCGGACTAACGCGCTCGTCTACAACACGCAGGTCAGCGTGACGGCGGCGCTGAAGGCACCCGGTTTCCTCGGCCATGTCACCAGTTACCTCGTGCATAAGACCACCGATGTGAGCGCGCAGGTAGCGGTCTACGGGCTAATCGACTTCGCCACCGTCGACGCCAAGGTTGCGACCGTCGACCGGAAGGCTCGCACGATCACGCTGTCCCTGCCGGATCCGGAGATCGGAAAAAACACCACCTACATTTCGGCGGTCAACGGGGTGCAGGAAAAAGAAGGACCAGTAACGGCCGTGGCTACCGGAATCTCCGGTTTCATCGGTTCGCTGTTTCACCTGCCGGTAGTTTCTGTGAATACGAAACCAGAACTCGCCCTAGCCGAGGCGCGGGCGCTGAAGAACGCTGAGCACAGTGCCGCGCTCGCGACGTGCGGCAAAGAGGAGATCGTGCAGCAGCTCACCGGGATCTTTCACCTGGTGCCCGCGTACCAGGGTTACACGGTGATCGTGCACTGGCCGGTGCCGCCGGACAAGAAGATCGACTGCGCGGCGCTCCAGAACGACTTCCTGCGGAGTGGCGGAGACTGACGAGGTGCGCGGTCTGCCCTAGCCTGCCATGATGGCCGGATGCAGGACGATTCGCCGCCTTCGCGGGCGACCAGGCTCTGGGTCGCCGCCGAGTCCAGGGGCATCCCGCTGCGGACGATTCTGGTCACGGTCGCCGTCATCGGCCTCGCTTACCTCCTGGCCAAGGTCGTCTACCGGCTCCGCGAGGTAGAGCTGATCATGCTGGTCTCCGGCTTCCTCGCGGTGATCTTGAACCCGGTCGTGGCGGCGCTGCAGAACCGGCTCATCAAGAGCAGGGCCTGGTCGGTGCTCGTCGTGGCCGTGCTCGGTCTCGCCGTGTTCTTCGGCCTCGCGGTGGTGTTCGGCGTCCCGCTGGCCAACGGCTTCGCCCATCTGGCCCACACGCTGCCCGGCTACGTCAACCAGGCGGAGCACGGCAAGGGCCCGGTTGGTCCCCTAGTGCGCCATTACCACGTGCAGACCTGGGTCAAGCGCAATGTGCCCAAGCTGCTCAGCGTGGGCCAGAACCTGGCCAAGCCGGCGCTCTCCCTCGGCAAGGGCGCGTTCTCGCTGCTGCTCACGCTGGTGACGATCTTCATCCTGGTGCTGCTCCTGCTGCTCGAGGGTCCGAGGATGCGCAAGGGCATCCTGCACCTGATGCCGGAAAGGACCGCCGCCGAGGTGACGAAGGTCGCCGGCCAGGTCAGCCGTTCGGTGACCGGCTTCATGGCGGGCAACCTTCTTACGTCGATCACGGCCGGCCTCGTGGTGCTGGTCACGCTCTGGCTGCTGGGGGTGCCTTTTCCGTTCCTGTGGGCGCTCTGGGTGGCGCTGGTGGACTTCCTGCCCATGATCGGCGGCGCGCTGGCGGGTATCCCGACGGTCTTGTTCGCCGCCGGTCACTCGCTGACCGCCGGGATCATCACGCTCATCGTGTTCCTCGTCTACACCCAGGTAGAGAACCACGTGCTCAACCCGATCATCATGAGCAGGACCGTGCACGTCAGCCCGCTGCTCGTGCTGGTCTCGATCCTCGTCGGCGCCTCGATCGGCGACTGGATCGGCGGCATCTTCGGCGCGTTCGTGGCGGCCCTGCTCGCCATCCCCGCCGCCGGCGCGCTCCAGGTCCTGACCAAGGAACTCTGGCTGCTCACCACCGCTTCGCCGCCCGCCCCGCCCGATCAGCCCGATCTGACCTAGCCCTTGAGGCGCCGGCGGTAAAGGCCCTCGATCAGGCCACGCCGCAGGAACAGGTAGGCGGCGAGCACCGGCAGGCAGGCCAGCAACGCGACAGGCGCCATGCCGGTCTGGTCGGTAACTCTCGGCCCCCGGAACAAGGGAATCCGGCTGCTCAGCGCCGCTCCGCCGCCCGCCGGCCTGAGAACAGCAAATGTCAGCGCGGCCCGGCAGTCCGTCGGCGCGCCAGGCTGGAGTCCTGGGTGGTGAGCCGACGGACTTCCGGGCCGCCTAGCGTTCCCTTATTCCTGATGGGCACCTGGTAGCTGGCGAACTGGCTACCTGGCACATCCCGATCTGTGGGCGGTCTTGAAGGCTGTCGACCGTGTGCTTGTCGGGCTGAGCGCCGATCCCTTCAATCCGCGGCTGGGCACGACCCAGTTCATGACGGATCAGTACGGAGGCGTTTGCGCAACCCCGGCGCGGCTTGAAGAGTGGTATGTCTTCTGGCAGCGGGGTCAGGGTTCATCAGAGATCGAGATCATCCTTATCCATCAGCTGGGCGTGGGGGTTGTCGCCTGACGGGCGTAGTTCCGGGACGAGTAATGCGTTAGGCCAACGGCTAGCCCTTGAGGGCGCCGGCGGTGAGGCCCTCGATCAGGCGGCGCTGCAGGAACAGGTAGGCGGCGAGCACCGGCAGGCAGGCCAGCAACGCGACGGCCGCCACCCCGGTCTGGTCGGTGACCCTTGGCCCCTGGAACGCGGCCACGCTCAGCGGTACGGTCTGGATCGACGGGTTCTGCAGCATGATCGCGGTCCCGTGCGAGCCCGAGCCGCTGGTGCTCGACCTGGCGATGAGCGTGGTTGCCAACGGGAAGATCTTGCAGGCCAGCAAGACTGGCGCGGCGATACCCGAGGGCTGGGCGATCGATGCGGACGGGGCGGCAACGACCGATCCGGTGGCGGCGCTCGGCGGACTTGTGCTCCCGTTCGCCGGCTACAAGGGGTACGGACTGAGCTTCATGACGGCCTTGCTGGCCGGGGTGCTCGGCGGGGCGGCGGCCGGAACCGACGTCGGTGACTATTTCACGGATTTCGCGACGCCGCAGAACGTGGGGCACTGGATGCTGGCCCTTGACGTCGGGCGATTCTGTGACCCTGGAGAGTTCGCGGTGCGGGCCGGTGCGCTCGCCGACCTGATGCGCTCGGCCAGGCCGGCGCCCGGGGTGAGCGAGATCCTGGTGCCCGGCGATCCGGAGACGCGGGCGGCTCTTGCCCAGGCTTCGGCCGGGATCTTCTACGAAGCCGCCGTACTGGCTGAGCTGGCGGCCGAGGCCGGGCGGCTCGGGGTGGCGCCGCTGACGGGCGGCGCCCGATGACCGGGATCGAGGTGATGACCGCGCCGGGAGCCAGGCTTGGCGAGGGGCCGGTGTGGGACGATCGGCGACAGTGCCTATGGTGGATCGATATCCTCAGCGGGCTCATCCACCGGCTTGACCAGGCGACCGGCGCGGTCAACGCGATCGCGGCCGGTCACGACCTCGGCGCGCTGGCCCTGTGCGACGACGGCGACCTGCTGCTCGCGCTGCCGAACGAGATCGTGGCGCTCGATCCCGCGTCAGGGCGCCGCTCCCTGGTCGCGCCGGTGGCGCTGCCCGGGCAACGGTTCAATGACGGGGCGTGCGACTCGCGCGGCCGGTTCTGGACCGGGACGCTGAGCTACGACCGCGCGGCGGGTACCGGGGCGCTTTACCGGCTCGGTCCCTCGGCCGGGCGCCGGGTTCCCGGCGGGCCGCTGGTCCGGATGCTGACCGGGGTAACGGTGTCCAACGGCATCGACTGGTCGCCCGACGGGACGCTCATGTACTACGTGGATACCGTGACCGGGCGGATCGATGTGTTCGAGTTCGCGACGACTACCGGGAACCTGGGGGAGCGTCGGCCGTTCGCTTTCGTTGACGCCGCTGACGGCGGGCCTGACGGGCTGGCCGTTGACGCAGAAGGCGGGATCTGGCTGGCGCTGTTCGGCGGGTCGAAGATCGTCAGGTTCACTCCTGATGGCCGGCTCGACCGGGAGATCCCGCTGCCGGTCAGCCATCCGACCAGCGTCGCCTTCGGCGGACCTGACCTCGATGAGCTTTACGTCACGTCCGCGACCCGCGCGCTCGACCCGGCCGAACTGGCCCGCCAGCCGACGGCGGGAGCGCTGCTGCGCCTGCGCCCGGGCGTCACCGGCAGGCTCCCCGCCCGCTACCGGCGATCCCGCCGGCCCAGCCGAGTCTCCTGAGCTGACCAGCGCGACTAACCGGGTATTTTGCCTCAGCTATCAACAACGATGGCCCATAGATTCGGCCCTGCCCAGCAACAACGATGGGCCACCGATGCTGTTCACGCCTGAGACAGCGAAGCGACCCCCTGAAGAAATTTCCCGGTTTGCCGGAAATTCACCATCACCCTTGCGCTAAATGTCACTTTTACGGGCTGGACAGACTTAGGCGGCCGGCTGTTACAGTCTGGTCTCGGGTGGGGGTTTAGCTGGGAATGGCGATGATTTGGGAAGCGGGGAGCTGATGACTGGCAATCGCGGGCACTGGACTCGGCGTATGGGGGGATTCCCGGTCATCATGGCGGTGCTGCTGCTCGGCGCCGGCGGCATCGGCTCCCGGCGCGCTGGCTCAGCAGGCCGGACCGAGCCAAGCGGCGGGGACCGGGTGGACCGCGCGGACGCTCCCGCTGCCGGCCGGTGATAAGACCGACATTGTGCTGCCGCAGGCGACGGAGGTCGGCTGCCTGCCGTCGGGCACTTGCGTCAGTGCCGTCGAGTTCAACGGTGCCCCTGGCGGCGAACTCGCCGTCGGCGGCGGATCCTCATGGAAATCGGTCGTACCGCTGGTCCCGGCCAATGACCTCAACGGCCCCAAATCAGGCGACGGGTCCTTCGGCGCCGTGGGCTGCGGGGCGACGAAGTGCGTAGCGGTCGGCGCCTATCTCGCGTCAGCCGGAGAAGGGCTGCTCGCCGAGACGGGCTCGGGTTCCTCGTGGACGCCCGACGAGGTGCCGACGCCGGCTGGCACGCTCCAGGCCGAGCTTAACCAGGTCGCCTGCGGCACGACCTGTGCCGCGATCGGCACCGTGGCGCTCAGCGGCAAGGGCACGTTCCCGCTTCTCGAACTCGGCTTGGGCACCAAGTGGACGGAAAGTCTCGCCCCGGCACCGGCCGGCGCCAGCAAGACTCCCGAGCTGACCCTGACTTCGGTCGCCTGCCACGGCGGCAACTGTGTCGCGGTCGGCAGCTACGCCACCAAGACCCGAGGCATCCAGGGCCTGCTCGAGGTCGAGTCAGGCGGGAAGTGGAAGGCGGTAGCGGCGCCGATCCCCGCGCACGCCGATGGCGCGGGCCAGGAGGTTACCCTGCACGCCGTGGCCTGCCCCGCGACGACCTCGTGCACGGCCGTCGGCACTTACCTGGGCACCGGCGGTACCGGGCAGGCCGAGTTCATCACCGGCTCAGGAACGCATTGGTCAACGGCGAAGGTTCTGGTGCCGAAGGGTGGCGGCGGGCCAACCCCGGCTTACGTGGGTTGCGCGGCGGCGAGCGCGTGTACCGCGGTCGGCGATTATGTCGACAAGTCGGGCTTCGGGCACATGATGATCACCGTCCGGTCCGGTAAGAAGCTGACCTCCATCACGGCCCCGGCGCCATCCAACGCCCTGAACGTCGGGCACGGCCAGTCGGTCCTCATCGAGGGCCAGGTCGTATGCCCGTCGGCCAAGCTTTGCGTCACGGTCGGGGCCTATGAGGACAAGTCGCGGCACGAGCACGCGGTCGTGCTGACCGGGGCCGGGAGCAAATGGACCGCGAAGGAACTGCCCGCTCCGAAGGGCGCGCCGTCTAACCCGCTGGCCGCGCTGTTCTGGCTGGCCTGCCCGAAGGCCTGCGACGCCGTCGGCATTTACGACGGGGATGTGCCTTACCTGTCGGCTGGGCCAGCCTGACCGGCCGGCGTCAGTGGCGCCAGCGGCGTTTCTTCTCGGGGAGTACGGTGAACTGCGGCTCGGCCGGGTTCGGTGTACTCCCTGACGCGCCGGCCTTGGTCTCGAACTGGGCCATGAGACCGCGCAGTGCGTCCGCCTTGGGTCCCTTGCCAAGCAGAACGCCGATCTGCGAGCTTGGCTCGGCCGTGTTCGTCTGCTTGCGGAACTGCTCGATCCCGCTGACCTTCCAGCGCTGACCCTCGCAGACCAGGGTGTCGCCGACGCTCAGCGGGACGTTGCCCTGCAGTTGGCCGGTCACCACCGTGCCGCGGCCGGTGATATGGAACACGTCGTCGATGATCATCCACGCCTGCGGTGCGGAAGGGTCATCAGCAGGCCAGAGCGGGTCACTGGGCGGACCGAAGGAGTCATTGGGGGGCATCGTCATGCCGGAGATCATTCCAGCCCAACCAGGTCGTGACCAGTCGCCCGCCAGGGCCGCCGCTCCGGCCGCGCCCGCGCTGCCTGCCGGCTGTACTCAGTCAGTCGCGACAGTCACCTGCAAGTACACGACGACCGGCGAGCACCAGTTCGCGGTTCCTGCCTCGGTTACCTCGGTAACGGTGACCGCCGTCGGCGGCCAGGGCGGCGAGGACTTTGGGAGCGGCAACCCCGGCGGGCTCGGGGCGATCGCGACCGGCACGCTTTCCGTGACGCCTGGGCAGGTGATCTTCGCCGAGGTCGGCATCCTCGGCGGGGCAGCGGGATCACTGATCGAAGGCTTCACCGACAGTGGCGCGGGCGGCGGCGAGTCGGACGTGCGTACCTGTCCGACCTCAGGCGGTCAGCCGTGCGCGGCCGGCAGCACTCGGGCTTCCCGGCTGCTGGTCGCGGGCGGTGGCGGCGGTACTGGCGACTTCGGCGGGACGGCAGGAAACGCTGGTACCCCGACCCCCGGCGGCGGCGGCGACGGCGGCGTCGGTGGCAGGTCCGACGGCGGCGGTGGCGACGGTGCGACCTCGACGGCGCCGGGCACGGGCGGCGCGGGCTGTGACGGTGGCGGTGACGGCTCGCCGGGCGCGGCGGCCGGCGGTGCGGGCGGCAACGCCGGTAAAGCGAACGGCGTGGACGGCGTCAGCGGCGGCGGTGGCGGGGCGGGCTGGTTCGGGTCCTGTCCGGGCCCGCGCGGGCCGGGGCAGTGGCGGCGCTGGCCAACATGACGGCCGCGGCACTGCGGTCCGGGGCGGGAGGTTGCGGTGAACGGCGAGCACAAGATCACGAGCAGCCACCGGGACCGGGCAGCGCTGATCTGCCTGCGGCAGTCCTCGATGGCCCAGGTCCGCCAGCACGCCGAGTCGACCAGGAGCCAGTACGGCCTGGCGGACACGGCGGCAGAGCTGGGGCGGGCCCGCACCTCGATCGAGGTAATCGACACCGACCTGGGGATCTCCGGCAAGTGGGGCGTCGCCCGGGAGGGGTTCACCGAGCTGGTGACCAGGATGTGCCGGGGCGATGTCGGGGCGATCTTCGGGATCGAGATCACCCGGCTGGCCCGGTCCAACGCCGACGTGGCCCGGCTGGCGGAATTCGCCCGGATCACCGGCACGCTGCTGATCGACCCCGACGGCGTCTACGACCCCGCCGACGTGAACGACCGCGTCCTGCTGGGCTTCAAGGGCACCATGGGAGAGATGGAACTCCACGTGATGGCCCAGCGGCTGCAGGCCAGCAAGCGGGCCGCGGCCGGGCGGGGCGAGCTGCGCACCCCGCTGCCGGTCGGCTACGTCCACGACGACGCCGGGGAGATCGTGACCGACCCCGATGCCGAGGTCCAGGCCGCGGTCCGTGATCTGTTCGCCGCGTTCACCGCGCGCGGGTCCGCCTACGGGGTGGTCGCCGCGTTCGCGGGCCGCAAGTTCCCGCCGCGCGCCTACGGCGGGGCCTGGGCCGGGCAGCTGCGCTGGGGACGGCTCACCCGCGCCCGCGTCCTGGGCGTGCTGAAGAACCCGGGCTACGCCGGCGCGTACGTGTTCGGCCGCTGCACCTCCCGCCGCACCGTCGACCCCGGCGGCACCGTGCACACCGCGCTGGCGGAACGGCCCCGCGCCGAATGGCCGGTGCTGATCAAAGACCACCACGAGGGATACATCACCTGGCCGGACTACCTGGCCAATGAGGCCAGGCTGGCGGCCAACCGGACCAACGCCGGAGCACGGCCGCCCCGCGAGGGCCGCGCGCTGTGCCAGGGCATCATCTTCTGCGGGTCGTGCGGCAAGCCGATGCGCACCAGCTACCACGCCGGTGCCCGGCCGTCCTATGAATGCAGCTCCCACCGCGACCAGCTGACCACGCCCGCCTGCCGGTCGGTCACCGCCGCCACCGTGGACGACGCGGTCGCGCGCGTGCTGCTGGACGCGCTCACCCCCGAGCAGGTCGCCCTGGCGCTGTCAGCCGCCGACGAGGTCGCGGGCCGGCACCAGCGGATCAGCCGGGCCGCTGAGCTGGCCGCGGAACGGGCGCGCTATGAGGCCGGCCGGGCCGAGCGCGCGTTCTGCCAGGTCGAGCCGGAGAACCGGCTGGTCGCCCGCAGCCTGGAAGCCCGCTGGGAGGACAGGCTCGCCGCCCTCGCCGAGGCCGAGCAGGCGCTGCAGGCCGCCCGGGACACGCTGCCGCCGCTGCCCGGCCGGACGGAGCTGGAGAAACTCGCCGCCGACCTGCCCGGGCTCTGGCACGCGCCCGCCACCAGCAGCAAGGACCGCAAGCGGCTGCTGCGCACCCTGATCGCCGACATCACCATGCTCCCCGAGCAGCAACCCGGCCAGGTGCGCATCGGGATCCGCTGGCACACCGGCGCCACCGACGAACTTGCCGCCGGCCGGCCCATCCACTCCGGCACAGCCAGGCGCACCCCGGCCGCCGCAGTCGAGCTCGTCCGGCAGCTCGGACCGGCCACCAGCAACGACGAGCTAGCCCGCCGGCTCAACGCCGGCGGGCTGGCCACCGGCCACGGCCGTCCGTTCGACGTCAAGGCCGTCCAGTGGATCCGCCACGCCTACGACATCCCCGCCCCCGCCCCCTACGCCGGCGGCGAGATCTCGGTGGCCGAAGCCGCCCGCCGGCTGAGGCTGCGGCACCGGCGTCATCTACTACTGGATCGAATCCGCCCAGCTCGAGGCCCGGCGCGGCCCCGGCGGCAGGCTGTGCATCCCGTGGACCAGCACCATCGAGGCCGCCTGCCGCCGCCGTATCGCCGGATCCGGCCACCTGAACCCCGCCGCCCGGCGCACCAGGCCACGGAACACGCCCCAGCGGCACGACGCCCCCGCGTAACTGTCAGCACTGCCTGACATGATCACACCAGCAAACCCGTAAACGCGCGGCCCTGGCCAGCGCAAACCCGCACCACACCCCCCGAACATCCCGACACGCGACTGCAGGAGGGGCAATATGAATCGTCCGTCGCCGCGCTGGAGGACAAGATTGTCCAGCGAGCTGTCGTCGAGGTGCTGAACGCCGTCTACGAGGCGGATTTCCCGGGTTTCTCCTACGGGTTCCGGCCGGGGCGCAAGCCCCGCGACGCGCTGGACGCGCTGGCGGTCGGGATCGAGTGGAAGAAGGTGAACTGGGTGCCAGCCGCGGATATCCCGGGTTTTTCGGCCAGCTTGATCGGGGCTGGCCGGAGAAGTTTCTCCGGCACCGGATCGCGGACGAGCGGGTCCTGCGGCTGATCGGAAAATGGCTGGCCGCAGGAGTCGTGGAGGAAGAGGTCTGGAGCGAGAGCGCGGGCGCGCCGCAGGGAGCATTATGTTCAGCTGAACATAATGCTCCTTATGAACAGTGCCGGATTATGCGGAGCACCCGGCGGTTGACGCTGGCAGGGCCGGTGGCAGCGGCCGGACGCTGCGCATAATGCAGGCGGGACTCCGATCGCGGCTCGGCATGGTGCCGGGCCTTCGTGTTCGGAGGTCGGCCGCGATGGCGGCGGTGTCCGAACTGGTGTCCGGGTTGGATGCCGAGTTTGTGCGTCTGGAAGCCGTCTGCGCCGGCTTCGTCACCGCCGGCGTGGCCGAATGGAACCAAACCCGGAACTGCTCAGCTGGCTCGCTTGCTGCTGACCCGCCCGGATTATGCGCAGCGCTCGCTCGCCGATCCGGCCCCTGACAGGCCCGACAGGCCAGCGCTGCGCATAATCCGGCACTGTTCATAAGGAGCATCGGCGTCGCCGTTGCTCGCGAACGTGTACCTGCATTACGTTCTGGACCTCTGGACCGAGTGGTGGCGGCGTCATAATGCTCGCGGCGAGGTGATCATCGTGAGGTTCGCCGACTTATGCCGACGTCGGCATAAATCCGCTTATGCCGACCTCCGGATTATGCCGACGTGGTGGCTGAAGTCACTGCTAGCGAGGGAACCCGTGGTCGTGAGGTCGGCATAATCAGCGGTTGCGAGGGACGGCCAGGGCCGCGGCGGAGAGCGGCATGATGCCGACGCGACGCCAGCAGCCCGCTGCTTACCAGCAGGAATGCGCTTCGGCGCCGGGACAGTCATGCGCAGCCGACCGGGTGAGAGGTAGCTCGGGCATCAGGATTATGCCGACTCCCTAAGTGCCCCGTACCTACCCTGAGCTGGACAAACGTGATTCTCCGGCTCGGATGCGCCGCATAATCCGGAGGTCGGCATAAGCCGATGATTTCATCGTCGGCTTTCAGTACGAGCAGGACGCGCGGCGGTTCCTGGATGAGCTCCGGCCCCGGCTGGCGAAGTTCGGCCTGGAACTGCACCCGGGCAAGACCCGGCTGACCGGGTTCGGGCGGTTCGCCGCCCGGGACCGGGCGGCCAGGGGCGCGGGCAGGCCGGACACGTTCGATTTCCCGGGCTTCACCCACATTTGCGGGGCGACCAGGGACGGGCGGTTCGCGCTGAAGCGCATCACGATCGCCAGGCGGCTGCGGGCCAAGCTGGCCGAAGTCAGGGTCCAGCTGAAGCGCCGCATGCACGAATCGATCCCTGAACAGGGCCGCTGGCTGGCCAGCGTGCTGCGCGGGCACACGGCATACTACGCCGTGCCCGGCAACATCGACGCCGTCCAGGCCTTCCGCGACCAGGTGACCTGGCACTGGCTCCGGGCGCTGCGGCGCCGCAGCCAGAAACACCGGGTCACCTGGGCGCGGATGAAAGGGATCGAAGCCCGGTGGCTCCCCCGAGCCCGCATCATGCACCCCTACCCGAACGTGCGCTCCGACGCCAGAACCCAAGGCAGGAGCCCGGTGCGGTAATTCCGCACGCCGGGATCTGCGCGGGGGGCCGGTCGCAAGACCGGTCCCTACCGCAACTATTGCCGACATCGTGCGAGGCCGGTGCTCCGCCGTCAGCTCCCAGCTGGTATTGCGATGCCCACCCAATGCGAGCCAAGTCCTCAGATGCGTCAGCGACCCTGCGGCGCCTACGGGCACCCCAGGGTTGGATCTTCCCCCCTGGGAAACTTCTCCGCGTATTCTCCGGGGACCAGCCGTAGAAGGCCGGTCCCAGCCGTACAAGACCGGACACTCCAAGATCACCACCAGCACTACATCAGCGCTGGTCAGAGCACATATTCCCAGGTGGTGGCAGGTGTTGGGTTCGAACCAACGTAGGCTGAGCCGACGGTTTTACAGACCCGGCACCGCAAAGTCCTGACCTGCGCAAACACGCCTTCGCGGACGGGTTGCGCGCGTATTTGCCGCACGGCTGGAAACTAGGCGCGCGAGGTTCGCCCTAATCTCGGCGACCCGCGATCCGAGCGGCGCAACCTTCGTCCAAACCAAAGCGTGCGCCGACGTCCAGAGTGCTGTGTCGAGTCGCACAGCGCGGTCTTCGGCCGTAGCCCGAGGCCACAAGCCCTAAGAGGGCATCTGATTTAGGTCAGTGATGGTTCGCCGGTTTCGGCGGGGGCGTCTCGCCAGGTTGGGGTGTTTTCTCCGGTGAGGCGCCTGCTCATGTTGTCGATCATCGCCCAGTAGATCATCGTGGCGGAACGTTCCGGGAGGGTCTCGTAATCGCGGACAAGCCGCCGGTGCAGGACAAGCCACCCGAAGGTGCGTTCGACGGCCCACCGGCGGGGAAGCGGGGCGAAGCCTTTCTGACCGGGTTCTTTCGGAACAATGGCGAAGGTGATGCCGGCTTCGGCGGCGCAGGCCAGGAACCCGGCCTTGTAGCCGCTGTCGGCCCAGCCGGCGGTCACCGTCGGGTGCCGGGCGGCGAGCTGGCTGGCGACGTCCTTGCCGCCGTTGGTGTCCTGGACCGACGCGGCGGTGATCACGACGGCCAGGAGCAGGCCGAGCGTGTCGATCGCTATATGCTGCTTACGGCCTTTCGTCCGCTTCCCCGCGTCGTATCCCTGGGTGGCCTCCGGGACGTTTGACGACGTTTTCACTACCCGTGCGTCGATAATCGCGGCCGTCGGCTCCGGCGAGCGGCCGGCCTGCTCGCGGGCCTTGCGGCGGAGCAGGCCGTGGATCGCCTCGGTGGTCCCGTCGGCCTCCCATTTCGCGTAATAGTCGTACACGGTCTTGCACGGCGGGAAATCGTGCGGCAGGTACTCCCACGCGATCCCTGTCCGGTTCACGTACAAGATCGCGTTCACGATCTCGCGCAAGTTATGGACCGGTTCGCTCAGGCCCAGGCCGACGCCGGCCCGCGCCTGCCGCCAGGCAGACAGGACCGGCTCGATCAGGGCCCACCGGGCATCGGACAGGTCACTGCGATAAGCACGCCGACTGGACATGATCGTGATCTATAGCACGCGATTTCGCAGGACCGTGGGACCTCGAAGGTAAAGAGATCCCCACGCTCAGACAGACCGGCATCACCCAGGATCAGATGCCCTCTAAGATCTCTGTACACAGCGAGCCGCGTCAGGTTGGGTCGAAATAGATCATCACTTCAGAATCCGTGAGATCTCAGTCTGGAGGGTACCCTTGTCACGGTGGGTTTATCGTCGCCAGGTCATCTCACGCATGGCGTGTCCGGCGGCCCCTGACTACCGTTGTGAGCGTGAGCCAGCGAGGGGGTGGGAACCATGTCAGAGGTAGCTTCTTACGAAGCGGGCACAGCGTCACCCGCGGCGCTGTACGTAAACGGTGTCCGCATCGACTACACGCAGTGGGACATGACCGTTGACCTGCTGCTCAGCACGCCAGCTGGCGAAATCCCCTCGGAGCCGGGTACGGAGGCTGCTTACGCTACGGAGCGCGTAGCCCGCGTAATCATGTCGCCCATGCACGCGAAGGCGCTGGCCGAGAGTCTTAGCGATGCCGTCCGCGCCTGGGAGACTGGATTCGGTGCACTGCCCTCCGGGGTTGCGCGATGACTACAAGCAGAGGCACGGAGCCGGTCTACGTTTACAGCGGCGGGACCGTTTCGACCAACGTGGCAGTACCGTCGGTGGGCGGCGTAGTCGGGCCCGTGGTGCGTCCGCTCACAGGAGTGCTCATGCCACCGCCAGGTCAGCGTGACCCGGTAGCAGCATGGCTAGACAGTGACGAGGCCCGACAGCACGAGGGGCACTGGGTAGCGATTAATGCCGACGCTGGCCGATTCCTAGCGGAAGCAGACGATGAAGCCGACTGGCAGGCATGGCAGGCACGGAGGGCGCTGCTGCTTTTCATCGAAATCCCCGACGCCGAAGACCGTACTTGATGAGCGACTTTGCACGACTCGCCTCACCATATGATTGTCGGCCGGATCACTATCGTGAATACAGCCGGGTTGGCGTAAGAGGGATCCCGGTCCCGGATGTACTTCTATATTTGAAGCGAGTTGGCGCCCCTGAGTTCTCTCGTTCCCAGCAGATGTTTACTGTCGACTCTGGTGCCGACGTAACCATTCTGCCCAGGCGTTGGGCCAAGGTACTTGGCTACTCACTCGCCGACCTGACTCCGCGCCAAGGCAAAGGCGCGGGGGGAAGCGTCTACGGGTACTTCACGGATCCAGCATGGAATGCAGATATTAAACTGTGCGGAGAATGGACGGAGGTCCCTGTTCGTTTCTTCGCCAGCGAAACAGCTCATAGTGCCCTTCTCGGGCGCAAAGGCGCATTCGACGCGTTGGAACTCGTCTTCGTTCAGGCAAGCCGTGCTATGTACGCGCGGAGGCTGTAAGAGCCTACCGGCGACTAGAACGCTAAACGGCCCGGTCTGCCTCGACCTCGGTGCGGATGTAGGCGCGGCCTGTCGTCGACCGTCACCTTTACAAGGCGCTGCCTCGGAACAGCAACGCGGAGCCCCCAGCGGCGCTTTGCCGAGGTATATTCCGTTCGATCACCTTCGGACGTATTGATCGGCATACAACCCAAACATGGCCGCACCGCCTAGCGCGACACGAAAGCGGCGATCATCCTGTTCATCACCAGCCACAACGCCGCTGCCGCCATCAGCAAAGCCGGCGAGCGGTTGACCGCCCACGTTGCTTGCAAGAAAACGCTGGCCTCGCCAGAGCCCGCTCGGCGCAGCACACCACGCCATCGGCAACCAGCGGTCAGCCATCACCAAGCCCTGATCCTCTACCGCGACACCAGACTCTGGATCGGCCAGGCCAGCGCACTCACCAGCTCGCCGCCGCTCAGCACGCCAGCAGCCACCACGCCGAAGCCCTAGCCAACGCCACCGGCATCCTTCACCTGTACCACAAGATAGGGGCACAGCACGCCGAAGTCTTCGCACTCATCATCATGGGAGGAATCCTCAGCAGCACCCAGCCAGCGCAAAGGTCCGCTACGAGCAAGCCATCGGAATTGCCACATCCTCAACGCCCCCGAGCAAAGGCCCAGGCACTGTCCGGCCTGGCACAACTGCCGAGTCCTGATTTGGACTGACCAGGCACGACCGGCCCTGACCAGGTCGAACAGACACTGAGGAACTAGTACGGCAGCATCAGTTAGTTAGGTGAGGCGGCGTCGCGTTGTGACATGAGGACGGCCGCTCCGTGATCATCTGGCTTGTGACAGTCCTGATGAGTCGCGTTGCGGCCGCTGCGCCGAGTGCGGGCGATATAGATCCGGCCGGGTGGCTGGATGGTTTGATGACTTGTTCGGGCGGGTGGTGGCGCCGGAGTTTACCGGCGGGAGCCGCGGCTGCGGGCGGAAGCGTACCCGCTGGGCCTGACGGCGGGGCTGGGGCGGGCGAACGGGTGGACGATCGCCGAGTTCGCCGGCGATAAGAGCCCGCTGGGAATGCAAAGGCTGCTGAACCAGGCCGTGTGGGATCAGGACAAGGTCCGGGACCGGCTGGTCCGGTACGTGGCGGCGGAGCCGGGTGATCCCGGCGGGGTCCTGATCGCGGACGAGACAGGTTTCGAGAAGTCGGGCAGGTTCTCGGCCGGGGTGCAGCGGCAGTACACCGGGACGGCAGGGAAGATCACGAACTGCCAGGTCGGGGTGTTCCTGGCCTACGCCGTCCCGGCCAGGGGCGTGCGGGTGCTGGTCGACCGCGAGCTGTACGTCCCGAAATCGTGGACTGGTGACCGGGACCGCTGCGGGGAAGCCGGGATCGGGGAGGACGTGACCTTCGCGACCAAGCCCCCGCTGGCGAAGGCGATGATCGAGCGGGTCCGGGAGCTGGGGCTGCCGTTCGCCTGGTTCACCGCGGACGAGGCTTACGGAGATAACGGCAAGGTCAGGGAGTGGCTGGAAAAGACCGGGATCTCTTATGCCGTGGCGGTGGCCTGCGACACCCTGGTCCCGGCCGGCCCCGGGAAGACGATCCGCGCGGACCGCTGGCGGCGAAGGTGCCGGGGCGGGGCTGGCAGGCGATGTCGTGCGGGCCGGGCTCGAAAGGCGAGCGGCTGCATGACTGGGCGCTGTCCCCGGCCGGGAACGGCCGGCACCTGCTGATCCGCCGCTCCCTCAGCACTGGCGAACTGGCGTTCTACCTGTGCTGGTCACCGAAGCCCGCGAGCCTGGCCGAACTGGTGAGGGTCGCCGGCGGGCGGCCGGGGAAACATTCCAGGCCGCCAAGAACGAGACCGCGCTGGACCACTACCAGGTCCGCAAGCACGTCGCCTGGTACCGGCACGTCACCCTGGCCCTGGTCGCCTGCGCCTGGCTCGCCGTCACCGCCGCCCGGGCAGGGCCGCCCCGAACGCCGCCAGACGGCGGGCACGGTGACAGCGACCGGGCCAGAGAGGGGGACCCTGGCCTGTGGACAAAAATCCGGGCCGGCGCCGCACTGCGGTAACCGCCTGACCACGGGAAGCGACGGCAAGGCGCTGACCTGCCTGAGCGTCAACGAGATCCGCCGGATGCACGCCATCTTCTGCCGCCCCGACTGGCCGCCAGAACACCACCTGCACTGGTCACTATGGCGACGCCGCCACCAGGCCACCGCCCGCCAATGCCACTACCAGCGGCGAAGCAAACGAGATCACTAACTTATGCTGCCGTACTAGGCGTAAAAAGATAATCTTTGGGCAGTGCTGGCAAGGTCGGGGGTCAAGCTGGGCAATGTTCCCTTGGCTTTCGGAAACAGAGTTAGTAATCCGGAAACTGGCGCTAGGAATCATCCAGAATCACGCCTGAATGGGGATGCGACGTGGACCAGGCGGTAGAGGTTGACCGGATCGACGGCAAACCGAGGACTGTGCGAGAGCTGTTCGTAGGTCGGCGTTACAGCGTCGACTATTACCAGCGCGAATACGCATGGTCGGAGGCGAACGTTCGTGAACTGATCGATGATCTGTCCGGCCGGTTTCTGAGTAGCTGGGAACCGGCACATGAGCGGTTTGCTGTTTCCTCTTACCGTCCGTACTTTCTTGGGCCAATCGTCACCGATATCCGCGCCGGCACGCTCTTCTTGGTCGATGGCCAGCAGCGAGTGACGACTCTAACGCTGCTGCTTATCCTCCTTCACCACCTCCAGCAGGGCCGCGACGACAGCGAACGCGTCGACGTGCGGGATCTCATTGCCTCGACCCGCTTTGGCAGGCACAGCTTCGTCCTGGACGTGGAGGAGCGGACGGCCTGCATGCAGGCACTGCTCGATGACCACAGCCCGGACCAGCCGCCTGAGGACGACTCGGTGGCTAACCTGTGGAGTCGTTACCAGGACCTGGCCCAGTTCTTCCCGGAGGAACTCAAAGGCACGGCGCTACCGTTCTTTGTCGACTGGCTCCTCGACCGCGTGATTGTCGTGGAGATCGGAACCTCCGATCAGGAGATGGCAATCGAGATATTCGAGTCTATGAACGACCGCGGCTTGCGGCTCACGACCACAGACATGCTCAAGAGCTATCTGCTGGCGAATGTCGAGGACAGCGTCGTCATCGGTCACGCGAACCGGCTATGGCGGGCACGAGTTTCCGAGCTGTGCCATGCCGAAGGAAAGACGGAGACCGACTTCATCAAGCACTGGCTTCGAGCCAAATACGCTCAAACGATCCGTGAACGCCGAAAAGATGCCGTACCACTGGATTTCGATATAATCGGCACCGCACCCAACAAATGGGTCCGCGACAGGCACGACGACATGGGATTGCGCAAACCTGGCGATTTCGCCGACCTCGTCAACCGGGACTTCAAAAGACTGTCAGCCCGTTTCCTGCAGCTCATGGACGCCGCATCCGCGCTTACAGTCGGCTTCGAAGAGGTCTTCTATAACGCCTGGAACGGCTTCACGCTTCAGTATCCGCTCATTCTCGCCGCAGTGACGCCCGTCGATGACGACGAGACGTTTCAAGGTAAACATTCAGGCCGCCTGCCTGGCCCGCGTGCGAGCTTACTTTTCGCGGGGGCTTGACCGTGTTGCGATCTTTGTGTGGGCCGGCCCAGCGTGTCGTGTTGACTACGGAGGGCCGGCGATGATGATTGCTGGTTATGGCCGTTCTGCCTCCTGCTGCACCGGGTTGCGCCTCCTGCGCTGCCCGCGATGAGCTGATCGCCGGGCAAGGGCAGGCCATCGGGGAACTCAAGGCGGACGTGCTGGCGCTGGCAGCAGAGGTCCGCGATCTGCGCCGCCAGCTGGGCCGCAACAGCGGCAACTCCTCGATGGCGCCGTCGGCTGACGACCTGCCCGGCCGCACGCCGCCGGAGCCGAAGCCGCGGCGGGACGGCGGGAAGCGCAAGCCGGGCAAGCAGCCCGGCGCGCCGGGCGCGCACCTGGCATGGAACGACCACCCGGACGCCAGGGTGCCGCATTTCCCGCAGGGGGCTTGCGCGTGCGGGGGCGACCTCGCGGCCGCCCGCGACCTGGGGGTGCGGTACTCCCATCAGGTCACCGACCTGCCCGAGGCGAGGGCGCAGACCACCCAGCACGACCGGCACGAGGTGGAATGCTCCTGCGGCCGCAGGCACACGGCAGACGCGCCGCCGCAGGCGGGGGCGCCGGGCACGGTGACCTGCGGGCTGAACTTCCAGGCCTGGTGCGTGTTCTTGATGGTGATGCACCACGTGCCCGTGGAACGCTGCGCCGGCATCCTGGAATCGATGACCGGGACCCGCCCGTCCGACGGGTGGGTGCACGCCCTGCTGGCCCGGGCGGCGAAAGCGGTCGCCGCGGCGAACAAGACGATCCGGGCGCTGATCATCCTGGCTGGCGTGGTCTGCGGAGACGAGACCCCGATCCGCTGCGGCCCCGGGCCGAAGGCGAAGAAAAAGTACCTGCACGTCGCCTGCACCAGCTTGCTCACCTGTTACTTCCTCGGCGAGCGGAGCCTGTCCTCCTTCAAGGACTTCGTCTATCCCGACCTGCACGGCACCGTCGTCGTGCACGACCGGTACAAAAATTACGATCACTTCGAAGGCGTCAGTCATCAGCTTTGCCGCGCCCATCTGCTTCGCGACCTGGAGGACGCCGCCCAGGTATACCCGGACGCCATCTGGCCGGCCCAGATCGCCCGCGAGCTGCGCGCTCTCATCCACCAGGCCAACCTCGCCCGCGAGCAGGGCCTGGCCGCCGTGCCCGAAGACGCGATCGCGGAACACCGCAGGCTGTTCCGGCACGGCGTGCTCGCCGGGCTGTCCGAGGTCCGCCGCGTCCAGGGCGCGAACAAGAAGCAGCCACCGGCCCGGCTCCTGCTGGAATGCCTCAAAAATCGTGAAGCCGACGTCCTGCGCTTCCTCACTGACACCGCGATACCCGCCACGAACAACCAGGCCGAACGCGACGCCAGGCCCGCGAAAACCCAGCAGAAAATCAGCGGCCGGCTCCGCTCGGAGAAAACCACCCGGCACCGGTACGCCATCCGCGGCTACGCATCCACCGCCGCCAAAAACGGACACGACGCCTTCACCGCCATCCACGACGCCCTCGCCGGCAACCCCTGGATACCACCCGTCACCGCCGGCGCCTGAACCGCGCCCAGAACCCGTTACGCACAGCGACTCAGGAGTAACTAAACAAACGGTCATGCCGACGGGCCTGAATGCTTACGTTTCAAGCTAAGACCCGCATGGTGGCGGGCTTCATTGACCTGCTTGTCGCGCGCCGCATGGTCAGCTTCCGCAACTTTGGCTACAACACCGTCCAGTACACGATGTTCAACCTGATGAAAGACATCAGGGAGCTTGACCCAGGCGAACTCGCCGACACGCTCGGGGCCAGGGTCGCAGACCTTGAGGGTGACTTTTCGGCTGTTGGCAACTACCGCATGCACCAACGCAACGGCAGCCACGTCAAGTACCTCCTCGCGCGCCTGACAGCTTGGCTCGAAAGCGAGTGCGGCGGCACGACCACGTTCGCTGACCTCATGAACCGAAACGGCAAGGACCCATTCGAGATCGAGCACATCTGGGCCAACCACCCAGAGCGGCACCCAGAGTTCAGCTCAGAGCAGGACTTCGCCGACCAGCGGAATCAGTTCGGTGCACTGCTACTGCTGCCGAGATCATTCAACGCCAGCTACGGCGACAAGCCGTACAGCGAGAAGCTGCCGCATTATTACTCGCACAACCTTCTCGCCAGATCACTTCACCCGCGCTGTTACGACAACAACCCGCAGTTCGTCAGACTCGCTGCCAACGGAGACCTGCCCTTCGAATCGCATCCGGCCGAGTTCACCATGTCAGCAATACGGCAGCGGCAGTCGCTTTACGAGGCACTGTGCGCAGCGATCTGGAACCCGGCCGGACTAGGCCTGGCCGTGCCTGAGCCCGCAGCATCCGGCGCAGTGGAAGTGTCAGTTGCGCGCCGCTACGGAGTCTCGTTCCGCCAACTGGTAGACGCGGGCCTCGTGTCGCCTGGCGCGGGTCTGACGGGTGCGCGCGCCGGTCAGCAGGTGACTGCAAGCGTGACAGCCGAAGGCCGAATCCGACTCGATACCGGTGGAGAGTTTGATGCGCCATCGGCAGCGGCGATCGCAGCACTCCACGTCCGGTCATGGAACGGCTGGGACTTCTGGCGAGTCGATACGCCGAACGGCCCTGTCCGCCTATCGCGTATCCGCCAGGACTATCTCCAGTACGGCAGCACACCAAGGGGAACAACGACGCAAACTTGCTGATGACTACAGCTAGCAGGTCGCGCAGGGAAGTCGACGATGTCGTGCCCCTTCCTGTGCCCGCAGCCGGAATATCCTCGCTCGACCGGAACTGCCGCTACGGCCCTAACATAAAGGTCATCGAGGTCTCCTCGTTGAACTTGTCGGCTCGCTCAAACGGCATCGCATGGGCGGTCAATACAGACGGCGCACCCGCCGTGAAGGCAGTAGTTAGCTGACTCGCATGAGCAGCGCAGGTCACCTGGACAGGGTGATAACCGCCGCAGCCGTGGTAATCGGCCGGCGGCTGGCTGTCTTCTCCGACCCGGCGCCTCGTCTCCGATGCCCGAGAAGCTGGGGCGTGCCAAGGTTCTTAAGGCATTGAGTGGGACCGCTGCGGTCCGAGCCGGACACGACCGGACATGCCTAGACCAGCACCAGAACAACATCAGCGCTGGTCAAGTGGCGTTTTCGCAGCTAGTGGCAGGTGTTGGGTTCGAACCAACGTAGGCTGAGCCGACGGTTTTACAGACATCTCCCATACATTGCCTGACCTGCGGCTATGTTCTCGCTACTACGATTTCACCGCCTATTCCCCGTAGCATCCCGCATCACGCTGACTGACGCTCGGCAGGAGCCAGACTGACACTCAAGGTCAGGCCCAGCGCGTTCGCGAGGCGCTCCAGCAGCGGCAGCGTCGGAGTAGTGCCCCTGGCCACGAACCGCGCGATGCCCGGCTGAGTCATCCCGGCGCCCGGACTCATCCTGGCTCACCGTCATCCCTCCTCGTCCGCTATGTGGCCTTCATCCGGGCAGCGAACCATAGCGGCCTCAGCACGCTCGACTTCAGCAGTCTCGCGCATCCTGGTCTTGGTGAACACCGTCAGCACGATGATCCGCCGACCGCAGCGATCCAGTACGAGACCCGCACCCGCTGACCGCCGCAGTGGCCCCGCCCAGCCATGCTCGCCGTCAATGGCGCCTAGCACGCTGGCTCGATCGACAGCTGAGAAATCTACTAACTAACCCGCTAAACATGCTAAACGACCCTAGGATTAGGTAGTTTAGTAGGTTCGTCAGGAGGTTCGTTTTGCGAAGTTTCGATGACCTGGACGCACTCATCGGGCTGGTGCCCGCACACGTCGTCAACTCGCTTAGCGCGATCGACTTCGGCCGAGGTTCCGAGGCGCTGTACCGGGATCAGATGCCAGGACTGCTCACTGAGCTTGCCGACCGGGCGCGCGTTCTGAGCATCACCGCCTCCTCAGCGATCGAGGGCGTCGTCGTAGCGAACGCCGACCGCGCCCAGCGGATCATCGACCGGCGGACGACCACGCTGCGCAACCGCGGCGAACAAGAACTGGCGGGCTACCGCGACGCCCAGGATTATCTATTCCGGGAGGACTGGCGCCCGCTTAATGCCGGCCTCATCCTGCACCTGCACCGCATGCTGTTCGCTCACACGGCCATGACCGGCGGAGCCTTCAAGACAGAGGACAACCTAGTTGCAGACCGATCACCAGACGGCTCGACCACTGTTCGCTTCAAGCCAGTGCCCGCTGCGAGAACCCCGTTCGCCGCGGACGATCTGATCGGCCGGTACCAGACGGCAGTTGCAGCAGGCGTCCACCATCCGGTTCTCCTGTCCGGCTTGTTCATACTGGACCTTCTCGTCATCCACCCCTTCGAGGACGGCAACGGCCGAGTGGCTCGCCTGCTAACCGGCGCCATGCTCGCCGAGCACGGCTACACGGTAGGGCGCTACGTGAGCATCGAAGAGGCGATCGCCGAGTCGGCAGACGCCTATTACCAAGCGCTCCTGGACTCCACCCATGGCTGGCACGAAGCCACCGCGAACCCGTGGCCCTGGCTCAGCTATCTCACCAACGTGATCGCCGGCGCCTACGCCCTATTCGCCGACCGCGCAGCCGCGGCCAGAACCCCGGGAACCAAGCAACACCGCATCCGGGATCACATCCTGCGCCATGCCCCGGCCACATTCCGGCTCGCAGATGTCAGGGCAGCGGTGCCAGGCATCAGCGATCAGACGATTCGGCTCGTCCTGGAACAGCTACGCAATGAAGGCAGGATCCGGCCCGACGGTACTGGCCGCTCCGCAACCTGGACGCGCATACGCGACTTCACCTCAGACCGCTAATAGCACAGCACCCATCTGCGCTGACCGTGCCAGTCAACCGGCGGCCTGGCCATCTGTGATCTGGTCCTGGATACCGCCGACAGCGGCGCCGATTACCGGCCACCACCTATCCGTCAGCGGCGTCGACCAGCCATATGGACGATGTGCCTGTGGTGCACGCCAGCCATTTTCCGTTGGGCGACCAGGCCAGGTTCACTCCATCGGAGCGGTTGCTCAACATCCGGTTTCTGGCCAGCACTGTCTGCGAGATGGCCATGCGGTCGGTGCCAAGCAGGGTCAGTGTCATCCTGCCTGGTAAGGACAGCGCGAGAGCGGCGAGCCGGTCTCCGTCTGGTGCGAACGCCATAGCGCTCCCGGTCTCCAGCGTCTCCGATGGAAGCTGTCCGTCCTGGCCCAGGTCGCCGTACAGGTCAAGCACCCGAACCTTGCCATCATCATCGCGAAAAGCCAGCTTGTCACTCAGAGGTGACCAGGTCAGCGCTCGTTGCAGCCGCGAATGTGACCCAGACCGCCCGGACCACGACGGCCAAGCTTACCGAGCATGCCGAGGATCTGCTCGCCGAGGCTGAGCATCTATTCGACCGCGAACGGCTGCGCGGTACCGGCGACGCTGGGGAGCAGATGCGCGAAAGCTTCCAGGTGATCAGCGCGAAGCTGCGCCGGGCCAGGGAACTGCTCAAGGAGCGGCCGGGCACCGCGAGCGTCCTGATCACCGACGTCTTGCGCGATCTCGACATGGTGGACGCTGCCCGCCAGGACACCGCCAGGATGACCTAAGGATGCTGCTGTTCGCGACCTCGGACAAAGGTGGTACTGGCCGATCGGTCACCGGGTGCAACGTGATGTACAGGCGCGCCCTGCAGGGCAGCGATGTCTGTTACGTCGACTTTGATTTCAGTTCCCCGACCTCGGGGGCGATCTTCGGCATCAGCGCGCTCAACCGCGGTACCACGACGGGCAGTGGCATCCACTCCTACCTGCAGATTCGGTCCGCGGTCGAGGAACTGTGGGACGTCTGGCGGCATTCCGATCGGATGAGCCTGCGGCAGCGGCCGCCCGGCACCGGCCGACTGACGCTCGTTCCTGGGGATGCCGGCGGCGGCGAGTTCGCTTTCGACGGTGGCACAGTCGAACGCTGCATTTACCTTCTTCTTCGGCTGCACAGCGAATTCGAGGTCGTGCTGATTGACCTTAGTGCCGGCCGATCTTATGCGGCGGAGATAGTGATCGCGGCGACAGCGGCGCCAGAGCTTTCTGGTGTGCACAGCCGGTGGCTGGTCTTCCACCGGTGGACGCGCCAGCACGTCATGGCAGCCGCAGGGCTCGTCTACGGCGAGCGTGGCCTGCTCGACATCGGTGAGAGCTACGGCCGGGAGCGCGATGTCTGGGCCAGGCACGTCGCGAATCAAGCCACCATCGAAGCGTTCGACGCGATCGCGAAGAGCGTCGTCGACGTGTCGGCATGGGAACAGCTGTGAGCGAGGTCAAAGCCGAGCTCCTAGAGAGCAGCGCGGATCTCAAGATTGAATCGGTTCCGCTGTCCCATGTTTCTATCGAACTCGGCCACCTTTACATGGAAGATCTCGTTGAAGGCGAAGCCGCTATCCGCGGCGCGTTCGCCGCGGTGGCACCGTGGGTACGGGCGGCTCAGATCCCGCAGTCGATCGGCTGCGACAAGCCATCGGTCCGGATGAGCTCGTGCTTCTTGATCGACGACTACTTCAGCCGGCTCTCCTCGCCTGCCGACGTGATTCCCATGGTGATGTCGGCGGCCGAGAGCGCGGGCTTGCGGATCGATTACCTGGCCAGAGAGTCAGCCTGCGCGCAAACGGAGGACAGCATGCCGGCCGAACTTGTGCTTGGTCGCCTCGTGACCGAGCCGGTCGCGGGCACTACAGGGTCTCGCCCCCCGCTGACCGAGACCGGCTGGCTGACCAACGGACAGCGGTCTCCGAGCACCTCACGCGGCGAGGCGATGACTAAGCGCAAGCCCTGGCAGCCACCCACGGAGAGTACGCGCCGACGACATTCGATCTTCGTCGACATCGAACTCTGGGACGAACATGGCGGCCGCCGGACTTGGTCCTGCCCGATGCTGGCCGCCGTGTGGCAACTCGTCCGGCTGGGCTTGCTGCGCGACCATGGGCGTCCGGTCCTCGTCGCGCAGGACTGGGCCGGATCGTGGCCAGAGAACTGGCACGAACTGCCGGCGATCACCCGGCTCCATAGCGGCGCTGCCGCGTTCGCGGCCTACACCACGCTATCCGCGCTGCCACCACGGTTCCTCCCTGTCGAGCTGGCAGTCCGCACCATCTTGAGCCAGTTCGCTGGCGATGCCTCCGTGCTCGAGGACGCTCGAACTCGAGCCGCGAAAGATGGAGTGCGCCTGCCGGTCGAGTTGGTCGACCGGATCCGCTACGTCTTCGCGGCGTCCGATCAGACGGATTCGGCCTGAACCGAGTTAGAGGCTCACCTTCCGATCTGTCCCTTGGATCCGCCAGACTCCACAATTGCTCGAGCTTTCCGCGAGATCATCGACGCGCGTTCTGCTCTGGGCAATCACGGTATGTCGTCCAGCGCGATCAGATGCCAGCAGGGGGCCAGCCGCCTCGCCGACCGCCCAGTCCCATAGCGCTGTCTTGCCCGTCCCGGCCGGGCCGATGACGACGGCGCTAGCTGCCGCCGTCCGGCTGGCCAGCCACTCGGAGATGCGTGCGCGCTCGGCATCACGCCCGACGATCCGATACGGCATGGCTGTCCTCCGTTGTACGGAGGATAGCCGCCAAAGCGTCCGGCCACACTGTGGCCTGCGACGTTAGCCCCGGATGATCGCGTTGGCGAGGGCAACCTCGTCAGCGGTCGTGGTCGGCACGACCGAGACGATGCTGCAGATGGTGTCGCCGCTAAGGAACGTCAGGCCCCGGCCGGGGGGCGCGGCGAAGCTGAACGCGGCGTCGGCGAGGCCCGGCACCGGCTTGACGTCTTTGTGCTCCTGCTCCAAGCCAGCTTTGACCTGGGCCACGGTGATGCCAGGGTTGGCGTTGAAGGTGATGGCCACGTAGGGCGCCGATTTGCTGCCGTTGAAGAGGTACTCGCAGATGCTCGGGTCGCCACCGTGCACCACCAATGACGTCTGGTGAAGGTTTGACATAACCACGGCCGCAGGCGGACAGGCCGACGGCACGCCGTCGAGCTTTGCGTGCGCCGTCGCGGGGGGCGCGCTCGAGGCGGCCGACGTGGACACCGGTGCGGGCGCAGCCCCGCCGCCGGCACTTTTGGGGGAACAGCCCGCCAGGGCGAGGACGACAAGCGACCCGGCCGCCAGCGCGGCCGTTGCGGTCTGATGAGCGCGGTTGATAGCCATGGCGGGCTCGCATCCTGGTCGACGATAGACATCGCATCCGCCGTGCGGTGTGGTGCTCGCGACCACGACGACGTCATCGGCAACGGTATGGCTCTGACCACTGCTAACGAATCGGGTATTACCCTCGACTTTCCCCGGCTGCGCCTGCGACGGCGCCCGACTCCGACCAGTCCGCTTCGATCAGCTGAACCACTCTCATCGTCGCGCCGCTGGCTGGCACCTACCAGATGGACAAATCCATGAGAATGCGAGTCGACGACTTCCTGAACCTGAACCATCCGCGTTTGGCCTGAACCCGTAGCCGGGACTTAACGCTCGCTGGGCCTGCACGTGCAGATTGCGACGGAGTACCGTTTGAGCACGGGTTGCCGTACTCGCCTGGGATCATATGGCAGTCGGTTCACAACGGCGGGGGAGTAAATGGCCGTTATTTCGCAGGAAAACGCTGCCAAAGCGCGGGTAGCTCTCGGCGAGATCGTCGATTACCACGGGCCGGACAGCCTGTCCGACCCCGTGATGATGTCGAACATGCTGCAAGACTTGCTGCCCGAAGCTCCCAGCGTAGCGAAACTGCTAGTCGCCGCGGCAGAAGAGCGGATCGGCCGGCTGATCCGCGACCATGTGGAGCGCGGGGTTGATGCGGCGACGGCGATAAGGCTGGCCGCATCCGTGCTAGCGAACGCGACGTTGTTCACGCCGGATCTCTGCACCTGGGTGGCCGGCGAATACGCGACCGCCCTCGGCTACCCGCCCGGTCAGCAGGCGGCAACCGCCGACGCACCAAGCGCGGCCATCAACAAGACTGAACCGCGACCTGAACCGGCCCGGACTGTGATCGCCGGGTCTCCCCGCCCGCAACCGGCCCCCGTCGCACCCCCGGGACCAGCCACTGCTCGTCGGCAAGCGATCCCGGCCCGGCCGCTAATCGTTCCCCGGGATCTGCCTCCGGTTCGGCGGCGCCGCAGCGGCGCCGTCACCGCCGTCGTGATAGCCGTGCTTGCGCTGGTCATCAGCATCCCGGTGGGCCTTGCGCTGGCCCATGGCCACCCAAGTGCCGCCAATCCAGTCGCGCGCGCCTTCAAACCAAGCCCGGGAACCACTAGGTGCGGCGGCGACGGGTGCGCGATCGCCTATTCGCCGATCCGGTCAACTGCGTACTTCGGCGGATCATCCGCTAGCACGAACGGCGACGGCGTGACCGACACAGGAGTGCTGGCGCAGGCCGCGGCCCTGACAAAGTGCTACCGCGCCGGGGCGTCAGACTGCACCCTCGCTGACTGGGCCGTCAGCGCTTATGTCTCGATCGCGATTGACGCTAAAGCAGGACGCGCCGGCCACCGCCCATGGGGTACCGGCTGGAGCGGCACTGCCTCAGCATCTGAAGAGGAAGCTAAGCACGCCTGCGCCGCCGACGGCGGCACCTCGCACGGCTGCCTCGCCACTACCGAGTACAGCGACCCGAGCCCATCGCAGGCAAGCAGCGGATCGGGCACCTGGGGTGAGCTGACCAGCAGGAAATACGCCGCAGCGATCGTGCGGGCTTACCGGGGACTGGGCACTGACCTGTACCCGAATGACTCGCTCGACTTCGCAGAATCCACCTACGGATGGACTAACGGCGGCACCTGGGCCTACCCTCCGGCGACATCCGCAGCCGAAGGCTACTCGTACCTCAAGCGCCGCGGCCAGGTTCACAGTCCTTCGACGACTCCTAAGGCAGGCGACCTAGTCTGGTTCGGCGCCAGCAACAAAGCGCAGGTAGGCATCTACCTAGGCGGTCTTTACCAGCAATTCATCACCTCGACCGTCGCCGGCACCGCCGTCTTCGACATCTCATACTGGAACAGCCACCGGGGCAGATACGAAGGATTCACGGCGCCGCCTAGTCAGTGGCTGCACTAACGCTAGCAGGGCAGCATCAGCGTTCGGCCCAGCTGGTTGTCTGCCGCCGGGGTTAGACGGATGGCCGGGTAACAGCCGACCTGCTCGGCCCAGTCGTCGGCGCGACACTGCGAGCATCCTGTCTGGCCGTGAGCGATCCGGTTCTAGGAGGCCCTGCGGCACCTGGCCCGGCTATTCTTGCCAGGACGAGAGGAGGCGTTGCGGATGACGGCTCAGCATGTATCAGGTGATGAGCCGCTGATCGCCATGCCCGCGCTGACACTCGACGCGCTGCGGCAGGCGGTGGCGACTGTCGTGCCCTCCCGCCTGCCCGAGTTCTTCCAGGAAATCCAGGACGCCTTCACCCAGGCCGGCGACGAGGACAGCGTGTTCCCGATCCGGCATTTCTACCAGCGCTGGGGCGCCACGATCGCGATCGAGCGCCGCCCATCGGTAGCCGCCCGTTTGCACGCCGCCGAGCACGCGCTCGCCAACCCCGACGCTGATGTCCGGGAACAGGCAATCCGGGAAGCAGCCGAGATCGTCCAGGCGGCCTACCGCGAGGTCGCGAGTGGCTGAATGGCACTGGGAGCCCATCACCGATGACCTGCTCGACGGCCTGCCGACCGACGCCCTGCGTACAGTCGAACAACTCGGCAAGGAACTGGCCGTCCGCGAATCGATGGTCTTCCTGGACGGTCACGCCTTTACTGGCGACCCACCCGGCCTGCGCACCATCCAGCGCGGCCCCCTCATGCTCGTCTACCTCACCGACGTCCGAGGCGAACGCGTCGTCCTCATCCAGGTCAACTGGATAGGCTGACGCCCCCTGGATAGACTGACGAACCTGGTCGGCACTGACCGGACGACCCGCCCACATCCGCCGACCTGGCGGATCCAGTAGGAAACCAGCATCTGCTGACCGCCGCAGCTAACCGCAGCTTTCCGATCGTGGCCAGGCTGCTGGAACCGCTGCCAGCCGGCAGCTACCTAACCATCAGCGACTGCATCGACACCAACCCTGCGCTGAACCAGGCCATCGCCACCTATAACCAGGACACGGCCAGCCGGTACAAGCTCCGCGGCCCGCAGCCTGATCCGGTATCCGGAGGCGCTGGCCCAAACGCCGCCAGCGGCCCGACAAGGCTGCGGACGTACCATTCCGAACAGGAGACAGCCCGCAAAGGGGTTGGGAAAGGGTGGAACATTGCAGACAGGACCGATGCGCGTGAAGCCGCTGCTTTGGGTGCCGGCAATTACGCTCGCGCTGGCGTCAGCCCTGGCCGGATGCCAGGGCGCCAGCAGTCCTCCTGCAGACGGCCCGCTCAGCAGCGGCAACAGCAGGTACGGCCCGATCCCCGATGGCTCGGAATGCGTACCAGGGGGCAGGCCTGAGACCTTCGGCGAGCAGACATTCACCAACTACGGCGGTACCGTCGTGGTCCTGGATCGCGTCGCCCTGCTGCATCCGCACCACGAGCGCCTGATCGGCTCCTATGCAGTCCCAGGCAACTCGGAGGTTGGCGCGCGTGGCGGCTGGCCGCCGGGCCAGACCGTAGCGCCACTACCACCTGAGTGGAAGCACCGCCAGCCCGTCCATGGCTTCCGGCTAGCACCAGGCAGGACATTCGGAATGGCGCTCGGCATAATCGCCACCACCCCTGCGCGCGCCACATCGCGGGGCATCCTGGTCTATTATCACGACTCCGCGAGCAGCTACGTCGCAAAGAACTACTTCGCCAATATCATCACAGCAGCGAGCCAGCACAGCTGCTAAAGCTGTCTTACTTTCCTCCGCCAGCCGTAGCCCTTGGATATCGCATCTGACTACCCGGTCCGCGCCCGCTCCTGCCTCGTCCAGCCCACGCCGGGTGTCGGTGAGCCGTCCAGCAGCCGCACGAGAGTGGGCCGCGAGATGCCCAGCAAGTCAGCGGCCTCCTGGGTAGTCAAGAGGCTGCTGTGCGGCATGACCGTGACCGCCTGGCCGCGAGCCATGGCCGTAGCCACCTGAACCAGCGCCTCGAATAGCGACTCCGGCAACTCCAGGCGACTGCCGTCCACGTCCACCAGCGCAGGCCGCGGCTCCGGCACAGCAACGCCCCGTCGCGCCAGCGCGGCCGCGAAGTCAACGACCTCAGCGAGCTCGCTGCCTTCCGGCAGGTCAGTTGCCGCCTCGTTGCTGGCTGCCTGCGCACTCATCCACACCACCCCTAGCAAGCTTGGTTACGCCATTGCCATCCAGGATTCTCCGGCTATTCTCCGCAGCCCTGATCGCGTCTCGTCCATCCTGCCGTCCGTTCGCTCATCCCGCTCGGCGCCTGATCGCGGCACCGTCACTCAGCCTGGCCGCTCGCGCCGAGGTAGCGGGCCGCGGCTCCAGATAGGCTATAATTCTGTACATGACAACCGTTCCCCTCGCCGAGGCCCGGCAGAACTTCTCGGCGCTCGTGGACGAGGCGCTCGCCACTCACCAGCGGGTTCTCGTGACTCGTAACGGGGTGCCCGCGATCTGGATGATCGCCGACGATGACTTCGAGTCGATCATGGAGACGCTCGACGTGCTCGCCGACGCGGAGGCCATGCGGGATGTGGCCCAATCGCGAGCGGATTCCGAGGAAGGCCGGTACCTGACGGCTGCTGAGATGGAGAAGATCCTCGCGGCCCGCGCGCGAGGGACCGACCTCGGGGACGACGCAGACGTTGTCGCCGAGATGCACGCCCGCGGATTGCCGGACGCGGTCTGCATGGCGACACTGGACGCGCTCATCTCGGCCCGCCGACGGCAGGAGCGGTGAGCTACCGGGTCATCTTGCGCCCGGCCGCGGCTCGCGCCCTGCAGCGGATGCCCGAGAAGATCGCGTCCGCCTGCTGGGAATTCATCCACGGGCCGCTCGCGGAGAACCCGCACCGGGTCGGCAAACCGCTCCTTGCGCCGCTGGCGCCGCAGTACTCAGCCCGGCGCGGCGAGTACCGCGTCCTCTACCTGATCGAGGACGAGCAGGTAACGGTCGTCATCACGTCCGTTACCCACCGCGCCGATGCCTACCGCGCACGCTAGCGGATTTCCGCACCGGTACCCCGCCACTGGGTCAGTCGCTGGCGCTCACCGGCCTCGTACATCGCCCAGCGGTAGGGCGCCGCCATCGCGATCGGGCGATGGCCCTCGGAGGCCGCGCCCCTGCACGCCGCCGAGCGCGCGCTCGCTGACCCCGACGTATTCTCCGTGGCAGCATCAGCAGGCCATCGCTGAAGATCGCCCGGTCGGGGTGACGCCAGGCTTGGTCGCTGAGCGTAAGCCTGTCAGCGTGCGGAGCACACCGCCGGACCGCACCGCCGGACACTGAGGAGAACCAACTGGCGACCGAGGACAGCGGCCAGGAACTCGAGCGGCTGCGCCGCGAAGTCACCGATCTGACGGCTCAGCTCGATCAGGCAGGAGAAGCCGCTGCCGCCGGGGGCGCGTCGGATGCGGGGCCACGGCGGGGCTGGCGTGCGGCCGTCGCGGCCTTGCTGATCATCGTGGGCTGTGTGCTGGCGCCAATCTCCGTGCTGGCAGTGTGGACCGCCAACGAGGTGTCGAATACCGGCAGGTACGTCGCGAACACCTCGCCGCTGATAACTCAGCCCGCTGTCCGGAGGGCGCTGACGGACCGCATCAGCACCTCGCTCAGCGACCAGATCAACGTCCAGGGTCTTACCAAGCAGGTCGCTGCCCAGCTCAGCGGCAATGGCCAGCCGAAGCTCGGTTCACTGCTGTCCGACATCTCGGGAACCATCGCCAGCGGCGTCAACGGCTCCATTCACAGTGCTGTCGCGGAGGTCGTGACCAGCCACCAGGTGCGGAAGCTTTGGGTGCAAGGTAACCGGGTCGTTCACCAGCAACTGGTGCTCGCGTTGTCCGGAAAGAAAAGCTCGATCACGGTGTCGCACGGTCAGGTGGTGGTCGGCCTTGGCCCGATCATCGACCAGGTCAAGCGCGACCTGGCCGGGCGCGGCCTGAATATCGTCAGTAAACTGCCGCCGGTCAACCCGACCTTCTCGTTGTTCTCCGCCAAGTACCTGGTCCAGGCGCAGTCGCTGTACCGGGTGCTGAACACTCTCAAATGGGTCCTGCCGATCCTTGCGCTGGTGTGCATCGCAGCCGGGATCTACGTCGCCAGGCAGCACCGCCGGGCACTGATCGGCGCCGGCCTCGGGCTCGCGACGTCCATGCTGGTGCTCGGCGCCCTGCTCGCCCTCGGCCGCGTCGCCTACCTCAGCAAACTCCCTCCGAACAGCCCAGCCGACGCGGCCGCCGTAGCGTTCGACACGATTGTCCGCTTCATCAGGCAGGGCCTGCGCGTGCTGCTGGTGATTGGCCTGGTCGTGGCCATAGCCGGCCTCTTCACCGGGCCAGCTGCCACGGCAGTCCATACCAGGAACGCGTTTACGTCCGGCTTCGCGGCGATCCGCGGCACCGGGGAACGCGCTGGTCTGAGCACGGGCCCCTTCGGAGAGCGGGTCCGCGCATACCGCAACCCGCTGCGGCTCGGTGCCGTTGCCCTCGCCGCACTGATCTTCGTCTTCTCGGGCAATCCAACCTGGATGACGGTCCTTGTCATCGCACTCGTCCTGCTGGCTTTCCTCGGCCTGATCGAACTGACTGGCAGGCCGCCGCCTGACCGCCAGCCGAGCGGCACTTAACGGGCTCTGGCAGGGCTCTAGTTCGTGATGAGTCCGTTCTCGTAGGCGTAGATGACGATGTGCACGCGGTTGGGGAGGCTGAGCTTGGTCAGGATGCTGGCGACGTGCGATTTGGCGGTGGTCTCTGAGATTGTGAGTCTGGTGGCGATCTCGGCATTTGACAGTCCGCTGGCGACAAGGAGCAGCACTTCGCGTTCACGTAGCGTGAGGCGATCCAGCCCGCGCGGCGCAGAGCCGGGAATACTGTCGCCAGAGGCGGGGAACTGGTGAGCGTAGTGTCGAGGAGTAGCCGGGTTACCCGCGGCGCCACGACCGCGTCTCCGGTCGCGATGACACGGATCACGCTGGCGAGCTCATCGACGAGAACGTCTTTCAGCAGGAAGCCGCTCGCGCCGGCGCGCAAGCCGGCGAAGGCGTACTCGTCAAGATCGAAGGTCGTCAGTATCAGGACCCGCGCGGACGGGTCGCGGCTGACGATTCGCCTGGTGGCTTCGATCCCGTCCATGACCGGCATCCGGATGTCCATCAGCGTCACGTCGGGCTGGTAGCTTTCGACGAGCCGTACCGCCTGCGCCCCATCGGATGCCTCGCCGACGATCTCTAGATCAGGCAGATCCTCCAGGATCATCCGGAAACCCGCCCTTACCAGCCCTTGGTCGGCTCCGAGCCGTACGTCAGCGCTACTCGTACGCGGGTTGGATTACGAGCGTGCCTGAGAACGTTGGTCATAGCCTCCTGCACGGTGCGGTAGACGACAAGCTCGACGCCAGGCCCGATCCCGCATCCCGCGCCGGTCACTGTCGGCTCGACCTTGAGGCCGGTAGTGCGGACCTGCTGAAACAGTGCGTCGAGATCCGCGAGGCCGGGAGGGGGACACAAGGTCGTGCCGTCGCCTTCGGTGCGCAGCACTCCGAGCAGCCGGCGCATGTCCGCCAGTGCCTCCCGGCCGGTCGCCGATACCTGAGCCATCGCCGAGGACGACCGGCCGGGATCGACCGCTAGTTTCGCTGCCGCCGCGTCAGACAGCCGCACCATGACCGACAGGCTATGCGCGACGATGTCATGCATCTCGCGGGCGATCCTGGCCCGTTCGGCCGCGAAATCGAGCAGTGCCTGCTGGTGGCGTTCGCGTTCCCGGCGCTCGCCGCGCTCGGTCGCGGCGGCCAGGGTCGTGCGCCGGTTGCGCACGGCGATCCCGGCGAACAGCGCGGCGGCAGCAGTCACAGCCAGCAGCAAGAGCGTCTGCAGCCGGTATCCGGACCGCTCCCACCGGAGGACGGCGAGTACCGCGCCGAGTTCCAGCGCCAGCGCGGCCAGCCAGTTGATCCGTGCCGCCGAGTGTTCGAACATCGCGTACAGCGCGATAAGCAGCGCGACGTCGGCCAGCAGCCGGATATCAGCCGTCCACTGAATCAGGGCGATCGCGGCCAAGAACCCGAAGGTCGCCGCCGGGTAACGCCGGCGCCAGACGAGCGGAGCGGCGAGCAGGAAGCTGAACACGATCGCGGCCGCCAGCGGCGCCCGCGCCGAACCGCCGCGGTGTGCCAGCTGAGCCGCGGCGACTGCGGCGACGAACAACGCTGGCAGCACCGGCGCCCCTATGGCCATCGCGCGGCTGCGCTTTACCTGACTGAAGCTCGCTGCCCACCGCGCGCTCACCGGACCAGGCGTGCCTCGCACCGGCTCCCGCAGCCACCACGCCTGCCAGCGCTGCAGCGCCCCCCGCTGCTCTGGTGCTGTCATGCCCTCAGCATGACCGCCCCCGAGGTAATCCCGCCTCCTCCTTGAGGAGGACAACCGCCGCGCCAAGACTGTCCGGCCGGCCGGTGACCAGGCGCAGCCATCGGCCGAGGATCGGAGGGCGCACCTCATCGCACCGGCGCCATCGCCGGGACGCGGGCTACCGAGAAACGAGAGGTCAATCGTGCACCACAAGCGACCACAGACACAGTCCGCGGCCGGGGTCAGAAGGCTGCTAAGCGGCCGGGATCGCGCCGCGGTGCTGATCCTCGCCGCCCTGGCCGTGCCGCTCGCAGCCGGGTTCGTGCTCGCACCCAGGGCGCTGACCGGCGCCGGCCCGACACATCAGCACAGTCTGAGCGCCGCGGCGAGCCAAGCGTTCACCGCGTACTGGCAGTCCGGACGGCGCGGCTACCCGTCGGCGCTCGCGGATCTTGTCGCCTACTGGCGCCGCTACCACCTGGCCAAAGCAGCGTTCGCGGTGGGCTTGACGATCACGTTTGGCTGGCTCGCGCAGATCCTGTGGCGCTCGCTGCTGCGGGCCGGGCGCCCGCGCCTGGCTACCACCACAACCGCTGTTGTATCGGGCAGCGCCGTGACGGCACTGGCCTTCGTCTCGGCGCTGGTGGTCATGGCCACCGTCCAAGGAGCGCTCGCACCGTTCTCCTCGCTCGTCTCGCTGCTGCCCATCGGCCACGGCAGCCCCGCACTCGCATCGGCAGCACTCCAGATCCGACTCGACCTCGCCGAGAACCACGCACTGCCCCGCCCACCCGCCGCGCTTGAGGCCATCATCGATGACTTCCAGCGCTACCACGCGGTGCTGGCAGCACAGGCCGCCATACTCGCCGCCGGAATCCCCGCAAGTCCGGGGTCTCGGGGGTGATCGTCAGGGGCGTTCGACCCTCTTGCCGGCAGCGGGCGCAGGCCGGGCAAGCAGCCGGGTGACCCGGGCGCACATCTTGCCTGGTCGCAGACACCGGACGAGACGGCGGCGCTGTTCCCGGAGGGCTCGTGCCCGTGCGGCCTGGACCTCACGGGCGGCTGACCTGGGAGTCGTGGCGTCCTGGCAGGTCATCGACGTGCCGCTGGCCACCGCGACCGTGACGCAGTACGACGAGCACGCGGTGCGCTGCGGCTGCGGGAAGGTCCACGAGGCCGCCGCCGTCCCCGGCGCGGGGCGGCCGGGGACCGTCGCCTGGGGGCTGAACGTGCAGGCCCTGGCAGTGTTCCTGCTGGTCATGCACCACGTCCCGGTCGAGCGGTGCGCCGGCATCCTGGAAGCGCTCACGGGCGAGGCCGTCGGACGGCTTCGTGCACTCGCTGCTGGAGCGCGCCGCCCGCGCAGTGCGGGGCGCGTGCCTGCTGATCCGGGCGCTGGTCGTCGCCGCGAGGGGTGGTCTGCGCCGACGAGACGCCGATCCGGGTCGGCCCCGGCCCGAAGACCCGCAAGCGGTACCTCCTGGTCGCCTGCACCAACCTGCTGACCTGCTACTTCCTCGGCGACAGGTCTCTTGGGCCAGGCCGCACATCTTGTTCTGGGGCCACGAACCAAGAGCCGACGGCTGGACCGACCCGCAGCGCGTCGCGGCCTACATGTATAACACGGGAACCGGCCAGGGCATGCAATGGCGGGTACCCGACGCCCCATTCGCGGTCGAGACATTCTGCATAGGCGACCATGGCATCGTCACCGGCTACCGTCAGTCCGCCGACCTGACGGTTGACCCGGTTCTGGCTAGCCCGGACAACCCGCTTGCCCGCGCCTGGGGAATGCCGCTGTACCGCCAGGCCCTCCACGCGTTCTGCGCGGCCCTCACCACAGCCAGACCGATCCCCGACGACGACGCCAGGCCCATGATCTGGCAGGTCATGGACGCCTTCTGGACCCGCCCGACCCGTGCCGAAGCCGACGCCTGGGGCGCTTACCCCTACCACAGCGACCCCGCCGGGACCGCGATCCGCCCGCTCGCCCGCCGGATCGCCGGGTCACTGGCCCTGAGCACCGAACCCGCCCGCACCATGTTCCTGCGCCAGGCACCGCCGGCCGACCTGACCGGCAGCCCCGCCGCCGACTAACCGTCCCGGTTGCTGCCCGGCAAACTTCTCCGCGTATTCTCCGAGCGAGTCAGCTGCCGCTCAGCCGAAGTCTCGACTCACAGCGCTGACCTGCGGCAACATTAGGAAACGAATATAAGCGACGAATCGTCTGTCGCTACGCCGAACATCAGCCGCTAGGACTTACGAGACTCCTCTGACCTCCGCTGCGGCAAGGCTGAGGCGCCTGGACTCGTCCTGCCCCATCGTGGTCCCTCCTCGTCCGCGCTAAGGTTCTTCGTCCCGGCAGCGAGCGATCACTGCCTCAGCAGGCTGCGCACCTGGCCTTTGCGAATACGGCCAGCCGCATCTGTATGCAGAATAAACTTGCGACTGGTGAACCATTCAACGCGAATGCGCAACCTACCGGTTCCTGCACCTCGCTGCCGTCTCCGCGCTGCGGTGCTTGATCGGGCAACTTCCATGCCGGTACACCTCGGCTTTCGGCTTGCCGCCGGATCTCAGGGAAGTCGAGATGGATCGCTCAACCGAGTACTTCGCGTTGCTAACTGGATGCAGAGCCCTGCGCGCCCTCTTGACCGCCTTCGGGGTGACTGCCCTCTTCACAGTTCGCACCGGATGTGCGGCGCGGCGGACGCTACGCGGGATGAGCAGTCTTGAGAAGAACCCCATGCTTCCCCCAAGATGACAAGATCATTTTCCTGCGCCAATTAAACCATTCTGGCCCAGACAAGCGCACGGTCTGATCACCCAAAGAACCCGCTCTCTCAGCTCATCTATGGTCAGACCGCCGACCACGACCTGAATGGCCAAACCGCCCGGGTCCGGTCCGTCCGCTCGCACCGACGCTAGCGCCGTGTTGCGAACAGCTCCTAGGCAGCGGCAGCGGAGCGGCACGGCACGGCACGTTGTCGGTCCCACACGTTGCCAGTCGAGGGGCTCTCACCGACCGCTGCGATCCCGACACTGACTACGTCACCGCCTGATCCGCTCGGTATCTAGGTGCTGCTGTTGCTTCGGGGACTAGGCAGGGCATCATCGCAGTCATGACGACACGGCGATCGCTTCATGTCATTCGATCAGATATTCGAATAGGCTGAGTCTATGGCCGTGACCGAGCGAGGGGCGTTGCTGGCGCTGCTCAGGACGTCGGGACGATCCTGGGCGCAGGTAACCGACGAGGTGGAGTCTGCGGGCTCGGCACTTCAGGTGCTCCGCGAAGGTGCGGGCGGGCAGCTCAGCCTGCTGCCAGCCGACAACGACGCTGATGCTGCCGCTGAGATCGCTGAGCAGGAGATAGCCGCCTGGGAACAGCAGGGGATGCGGTTCCTCGCCGTCCTGGACGCGGATTACCCGGCGCAGTTGCTGACAGTGCACCAGCGGCCCCCGTTCCTCATGACCCGCGGCGCGCCGAGCGCAGCGGACGCGCGGGGGGTCGCGGTCGTCGGCACCAGGAAGGCAACGGACCGCGGGCTCCGCCAGGCCCGCCAGCTCGCCACCGAACTGGCCGATGCCGGAGTCCCCGTGATCAGCGGGCTGGCCGCCGGAATCGACACCGCAGCGCTCGGCGCAGCACTGTCAGCCGGCGGCCGCGCGGTCGCGGTGATCGGCACGGGGCTCGGCCGCAGCTACCCGAGGGAGAACGCCGGCCTGCAGCAGCGTATCGGCGAAGCGGGCCTGGTCCTGTCCCAGTTCCTGCCCGACGCGCCGCCAGCCAAGACCACGTTCCCGATGCGCAACGCGGTCATGAGCGGCTACAGCGCCGCCACCGTCGTCGTCGAGGCCCCTGACCGCAGCGGCGCCCGCATGCAAGCCCGGCTCGCGCTCGAACACGGCAGGCAGGTGTTCCTGCTGGATACCCTCCTGGCCAACGACTGGGCCCGCGACTACGCCCAGCGGCCGAACACAGTCGTCGTCCGCGACGTCAGCGACGTCATCCAGCACCTTCAGCCCGCACTTGCCGACGACCAGGAACTCATCTGGGCCTGATTCACCGTGGTCACCGTCCGCGAAGTCAGCACACCATACGAGAACTTCCTCGTACCTGTCCTGTCGTCGGGCGACGGCGTGTGCGCCGTCTGCAAGCGCGCAATCGGGTGCCCGCAGAGTGCTTCCAGGAAGCTAGAGAGCAGCCCCCGGAGGCGTCTGACGATTAGCAAACATCGCGACTACCCTCCTTCCTGATACTGAGGACAGATCTTGCCGCGGCGCGCTCACTGCAGGCCGGCACGCGGGCATGCGGCAGCGCATTTACAGGCGGCCATGATCGTCAGGCGGCCGCCGACCACGCAGGTTGCCCGTCCGGTGCCGCTCGTGCTGAGCGGCTGCGCCGCAGACCCGCCTGACGGCCGCCGGCGTGGCGAGCTTGCGCAGTGACGAGCCGCCGATCTGGGCGGCCGGGTTTACTTGAGCCCGCGGGCGATGTTGCTCGCGGTGCGGACGGTGACGCCACCGGCTGATGCGGAAAGCCTGCTCGCCAGATGTGCGCGTATCTGTTCCTGCGCGATTGCGGGAAGGGCCGACACTAGCGGGCCGAAAGGCGTCCCCAGAAGCGTCGCGGTCGCGGCTTCCGCCGTCTGCCACTTCGCGTCGAGTATCACCGTCTCGACCCGGACATCACGCAGGTCGGCCATCTGCAGCAGTTCCTGCAAGTCAGCGACGCTGACCCGGTAGCTGTCCGGGTCAAATGCCTTCGGGAACGGCTCGGCCAGGCCTGCCTCGCGCAGGGTTTCGTTTACCGGGCCGAACAGGCCGAGGGGATGCTCGGCTGCCCACGTGGACAGCACGACGGTGCCGCCGGGCCGGGCAACCCGGCGCATTTCCCGTGCCGCTGCCGCGCGGTCCGGGAAGAACTGCAGGCCGTGCTGGCAGAGCACAGCGTCGAAGCTGTCATCGGGAGCGGTGATTGCCGACGCAGGGCATTCCAGGTACTCAATCGGCGCCTGCCGCGGATCCGCCGGCCTAGCGGCCGCCAGCGCGAGCATAGCAGCGCTGATGTCACTGGCCACCACCAAGCCGCCGGGCCCGGCCGCCCCGGCCGCCAGCCGGGCGACCGGGCCCAGCCCGCTAGCGACGTCAAGCACGCGATCGCCCGGCCTGATCCCCGCGCGGGCGACCAGTTCCGCGGCCCATGGCTCGAACAGCTGGCGCAGCATGAACCGGTCGTAGCCGTCAGGAATCGAAACCTGGGCAAAGCCCAGGCTCCTCGCGCCATCATCCATCATGCCTGCCCCCTCGCGGCGAACGACTAGCTGCCCAGCCGATTATCGCGCCTCCTGGCAGACGCCAGACAGCGCAGCGAAGATCGGGGCGGCCTCTGCGCGGAACTCGCCAGGCTATGAAGGGCCGAGCAGACCCGTCAGGAGGGCCGGGCGCACTCCAACACGCCAGATTGCGCAAACGACCGAGCCGCGCGGGCCGTCCCGACAGGCCGGAGCGCTGAGGACCCTCACCACCCAAGACGGCGTGCTCGCCAACCTGTTCTCCGAGCAGTAGCCCTGACTGAGGCAACGCCATCTCCGCATCGGATCCGCCGCTCATCAGGTCACTTGTCGATAGGAGGGCAAATGGCCCCGCGTGCTCGAACTCGGCTCTGAAGCATCATGGTCGCCGAGGCAGGTGGTTATGCGGCTTGCCTGCCGCCGCGGCCGCGCGGCCAAGGCGGGTGGGCTGGTCGGCACCCGCAGCTGCCGGACTACGTCAGCGCCGGGAGATCTGATAATCAGATACACTGGGCATCATGAGAACCATGACCGCCACTCAGGCGTCCCGACATTTCTCCGATCTGCTGGACGCGGTCGAGCGCGGCGAAACAGTGACGATCCTCCGGGGAAATCACCCGATCGCCGAGATCAGCCCCGCTCACCGCCGCACCGGCGCTGACCTGAGGATGGCGCTGGACAACAGCACGCCACCCGACGATGCCTTCGCCGACGATATCTCGGCGGCCCTGGCACTGGTGACATCGGAGGTGCCCGACCCGTGGGCCGACGCCTGATCCTGGACACCAACATCCTCATCGCATATGAGCGCGGAACCATCGACAGGTCATCTCTCGACGATGACGAACTAGCCGTGGCCTCGATCACCATCGCCGAGTACCGCACCGGGATCGAACTGGCCGACAGCCCGGAACGCGCAGCCGAACGGGCGCGAGCCCTGGCCGCGATCACCTCGGTCATTGACGTGCTCGACTACACCCAGGTCACTGCGGCACACCACGCGCGACTGCTCGCCCACGTCCGCCGATCGGGAAGCCCGCGCGGCGCCCACGACCTGATCATCGCCGCCCACGCTGCCGAGACCGGCCGTCTGCTGCTCACTAAGGATGCCAAAGCCCGCTTCGGCGACCTGCCCGGCATCGCCGTCCTGAATCCTGACTAAGCTCGCCAGAACCCCCGCCTAATTCGCGAGCGAGACTCCCTGCGAGAGCCCGCGACCCGCGTTCTGTTCGCCCCCGCCGGCATCGGGCAAGGGATGCGCATCCTCGACCTGGGCAGCGGGGCGGGAGACGTAGCTTTCCTAGCCGCCATACTGGCCGGGACCGAAGGCTCTGTCCTGGGCATAGGCAGGTCCCCGCAGGCGGACAACTGATGACCTGGCTTACCGAAGGGTTCATCAGGAGCGGGGTACAGGCGTCGCTCGGATTGCGGCTATGGCAGGTGCTGACCGGGCCGGGCTCCGGCCGCTCGGCATGATGGGCGTGCAGCCGTACTTTGGCCCCGGTGACCCCACTGGCGCCGCCTTGCTGGCCGACCTGGTCCGCAGCGCGGCACCGCTCATGGAACGCACCGGGGTGCCGAGACTCTGCTGGAACGGCTGACCAGCGAGCTTCACACGAACGCGGCCCTAGTCGCTCATCCGATCCTGCTCAGCGCCTGGGCCACAACCGGACAGGCAGCACCACCGGAGCAAAAGCCCGGCCACTTCATCACTGCGCCAGACGCCCTAGATTGCCATCACCGTAGCCGAACTTCCAGCACGAGGTCGAGGCGGTCGAGGATCCATGAGGCTGGCCGCGCGCGGCAGCGCACGTGAACGTGTGGACGTCCGGGCCAGGTGCCAGGGGACAGCGGCAAGTCCGGCCAGGTACCATCCGCCGGCGAAGTTGTAGGCCACGACGTCAATGTCGCCAGCCCCGAGGTCAGCCTCGCCGAGCAGCCATTCCACGGCCGCGTCGGGGTAGTGGCTGGTGTGCTTGACACCAGAGAGCCGTTCTTCTTCGGCCATTCCGCGACGTGTTCGCGCAGGCGATTCCGCTGACACGAACAGGGTTCGCCCTCAACGCCGAACTGTTCCCGCTACGGGTGCTCCGCCACGGCTGGGCAAGGGTCACGCCCGCCTTTGTCGCCGCGACGTGTCCTTCTCGGGGCAGCGAGGAGGAAGTCACCCAGGTTCACGCTGACGTCGCGGCGGCGCTTCAGGAACGAGCCGAGCAAGTCATCCTTCACCTGGCCAGGCGCGCTCGCGCCCTAACTGGCGCTCACCGGCTTTGCGTCGCTGGAGGCGTCGCCATGAACTGCGTAGCCGTCGGCAAGATCCTCGCCGACGGCCACTTCAGCGAGGTATTCGTCCCGCCTGCTCCTGGCGACTCCGGCACCGCGATCGGCGCGGCGCTCGCCGCCCACAGGGCAATCCGTGGTTCCATGCCCGATGGCCCTCTCAGCAGCAGCTACCTTGGGCCCGCCTATCCTCAGTTCACTCCCGCCGTGCTACCGCCAGCCCTGGCGATGCGCCGGGTTCCCGAGCCGGCCGCTTTCCTAGCTGGGCAACTCGCGGCTGGGAAGATCGTCGGATTGTTCCAGGGAAGGCTGGAAGGCGGCCCGCGAGCACTGGGTAACCGGTCGATCCTCGCGTCCCCCCTGACACCGGATGTGGCCGGGCGGCTGAACGCAGCCGTGAAATTCCGCGAGCCGTTCCGGCCCTTCGCCCCGGTAGTCCTCGCTGATCGCGCCGCTGAATACTTCTGCCTCGCCCAGGCCAGCCCGTACATGTCGATAGCGGCTCCCGTGACGAGCCTGGCCGTGGCGAGGATCCCTGCCGTCGTTCACGCCAACGGCACAGCCCGCGTGCAGACGCTGGTACCCGAGCACAACCCGCTCCTCGGCTCGGTGCTCAGCCACTTCGCCCGGCTCACCGGGGTGCCCGTCCTGATCAACACCTCACTCAATGTCAAAGGCCAGCCGATCTGCGGAACCCCGGAGATGGCGATCGAGTGCCTGGCATCCAGCGGTCTCGACGGGCTGATGCTCGATGGCGGCTGGTGGATCAGCAAATGAAGCTCGGCTACAGCTTCTGGGGGTTCCTCGGCCCCGGCATCACCGACACCCCGGACGGTGGCCGCAGCCACCGCCGGACCCTCATCGACGGACTGCGGGCAGCCGGGCACGGCATCGTGTTCTTGCAGGACAACCGTGACCTGACCGAAGCCGGCCATGATCTGCGCGGCAGTTACGCCTGGGACGCAGGGCTGCCGGAATTAGACGCGCTGTTCCTTGAATGGCGGTGGCCAGTGCCGGGCCGCAGCAACATCCCGTGCGGTACGCCCGGCCATACCTGCGACCTGCACCGCCAAAGCGAACTTGTCGCCCGGTACACCATCGGGCAGCAGGTCCCAACGATCCTGTGGGACAAAGACCGGCAATTGCCCGCCGACTCGTCTCTCCGTTCGCTGCCCAAACTCGTCATCTGCGAGGCCGCGCTAGCACCGAGCCCAGGAGCGGAGTCCTTGCTGTTCCCGGTCGCTGACAACGACCTGGATCGCGCCGACCCCGAGTACCTCGCCTCGAAGCCACGGCCCCTGCCCCTGGTCTACGTCGGCAACCAATACGACCGCGACGAAGCATTCAGCGCTTTCTTCGCGCCCGCAGCTGCACGTCATGACCACCGCGTGGCAGGAAAATGGACCAGGACCGACGGCTGGCCGCACGTGAACTTCACCGGCCGCTGCGCGTTCCCTCAGGTCAGGGACATATATGAATCAGCATTCGCCACGGTGCTGCTCTAGCCAGACCGGTATGCCCGCGCCGGGCAGATGACGCAACGGCTTTTCGAAGCCGTGCTCGCCGGATGCCTGCCCTTCACCCCGGCCACGCTGCGGTTCGCCGCCACGTTCACGCCTCCGGACCTGCACGCCGCCACAGGCCTGGATGTGGCCGACCGGATTACCGAACTGCTGCCCATTGCCGGAACCAGCCGGCACGCCGAACTCATTGCTAATTGCGTCGGCCGACTGCACATCTTCCGGCTTTCCCGCCAGATCGCCACCATCACTCAGATTCTGAGGAGGCTCGCTGATGACGCTCCCGCGTGTCCGAGCCCTTAACCGCGAGCCGGTCGCTAGGGTCGCGGCTCGTGGAGCGGATCGCGATCGTTGGCTGCGGCGGAAGCGGCAAATCCCATCTGGCCCGCTCGCTGGGCGCTCTGCTCGGGATCAGCCCCGTCCACCTCGACGGCCTGTACTACGACCAGGACTGGAAACCGCTCGGCCAGGAACAGTTCGCCGCCCTGCAGCACGACCTGGTGACCGCCCCCCGGTGGATCATCGACGGCAACTACGCCTCTACGCTGCCGATCCGGCTCCATGCGGCCGACACCGTCATCTTCCTGGACCTGCCCGGCTGGACCTGCCTGACCGGAATCATCCGGCGGCGCCTGCGCTACCGGGGCGGCCAGCACAAAGATTCCGGCGTCTACGACCGCATCACCTGGAACTTCGTCCGCTACATCCTCGGCTACCGGCGCACCATGGCACCGCGCGTCCGCCAGCTGATCACCGACCACGCCGGGCACGCGGAGGTAGCCATGCTCCGCGACCGCCGCTCGGCGCGCGGCTACCTCGCCGTGATAGCAGCACAGGCCCCGGTCCCCGCCCGGCCGGTAACCGCCGGTGAAGAGCGAGGCAAGCCCGTTCACTGATCCCGGTCAGGTCAGCGGGGCGCTGTACGACCCGGCTGACCAGGCGCACCAGCTCGCTGCACCGCGCGAAGGTATCCGGCCGACACGCCGCCGAAGTGATCTGCGACCTCGCCTCTCAGGCATCAGGAGCTGGCACCGGCATTGTCGCGGACCTGGGGTGCGGACGCGGCACAACCACCCGCCTGCTCGCCGCCCGGCTGCCGATGGCCAGGGTGATCGGCGCCGACTTGTCCGCCGCGCTGCTCGCAGCAGCCCGGCCCCGGCTGGTGGCGCATGCGGTCACAGCAGACCGGCGAAATCAAGTGCCATGTATGCGAGATCTACATCAGTAAGTTCGCCACGACGAAGCTGTTGGCGGAACTCGGTCAACGGTATGACTACGGGAGTGCAAAATTCAGCGCCCATGGGCGTTGGATCCCCAATGCATCGGCAGTTTCTTGCGAGCGCCACAAATCGCTCAGTTGTAGCTATCGAGCTAAGCCATGACTGCCCGGCGATTTGCATTTCACCGATATAGCCAGTCTCTTCTCGCAGTTCCCGTGCCGCGGCTTGAAGAATCTCCTCGCTCTGCTCGACGACTCCACCTGGCAGTTCGTTAAGAATGCGACCAGGACCTGGGCGGTACTGACGCGCGAGTAGAACGCCATTCTGCTCCGTGAGTGCGAGAACAGCGATCGTTCTGCCGCCTGCAATTAGGTCCCAGTCGCTTTGCCGACCATCGGGCAGAGTATATTGACGGCTGATGATGTGCAGATATCCTGCTGGTGCTGTGCTATGGCTCTCGGAGACGGCAATCCAAGAATTCTGTGAATAATCGGCATTCTCAGTGTTATCTTGAAGTCTCCCCTCGGAGGGCACTTTTCCTTCGGGTCTGTTCACTGTTCGGTATATCCATTCGCGGCCGATGGTGCGGATGGAAGCGTCTCTGGTCGTGGCAGACGCCCTCTCTAACCGTCAGCAAGATTCAGTAACTGACGACCGAGATATCTAGCCTAACGTCGCTCAGCTCTGGCATAGCTCACCGGGTGGCCCGGCTATCAGAAGGAGATCTCGGCTGGAGGCGCATCGGAGGTCGCAGCAGCGGTGTGCGATCGCCGTGGACATGTCAGGGCGACGGCATCGGCGGCTTGAGACGCGAAGGCCGTCTTGAGGGGGGCGCGGCGCTGAACCGACCAGGTGATCCAGGAGTACATTGGCGACCTGCGTGCGGGAGATGCCCAGCCCGGCGGCGACCTCGTCCAGCATGGCGGACTGCAGCGGCCGGAACCCGCCGAGCGGGAAGAAAGGCACGAACGCGATGCCCCTGCTCGGCGCACTGGTCAACGAGGGCGTCGTCTGCGCGGACGGCCAGGTTGTAGAAGTTCTGCACCGCGACGACCGGGGCGAGCTGAGGAAGCCGGCAGAGGAGATCGTCATCCGGCTTTGGCCCGGCGCGGCGCCCGGCGGCGCAGGCGTCACCCGCCTGCGGCGCCCGGCGGCGCAGGCGTCACCCGCCGCAGCGGGTTCGCCCGTGCCCTTGCGGGGGAGCCCCCGCCGCCCAGCGGCCCGGCGGCGCCCCTAGGAGGGCTTGGCGAAACGATTGGCGAAACTCTTCATGATCGTTTCCTCAGTCCACGTGCGGTGCTTTTGAGTCGATGGCGTGCCGGATGCGCCGCAGGATGGCCGGGTGGATGTCGTAGCCGCCGATCTGGCCGGGTGGCACCCAGCGGATCTCGCTAGCTTCGTCGGTGAGCGCGGCATGTCCTCCGGTCACCTTGGCGCGCAGGCACACGTTGACGGGCTGGCGAACTTCGCCGTTGCCGTACTCGATGACGTGATCGGGAGTGGAGAACACGCCGACCAGCCCGGTTATCTCCACGTCAAGCCCGGTTTCCTCGCGGCACTCGCGCACCGCGCACTGGCTGATCGTCTCGCCTTTCTTCAGCCCGCCAGTGGGCATGGTCCACTGCCCGGTGTCGGTGCGCCGGATCAGCAGGACCGCGCCGGCGTTGTCGGTGACGTAGACGCTGGCGGACGGCTTGCGGCTGGTGGCCTTGGGCGCGTCAGGGTCGCGCCAGTAGTCGCGCCTGCTCATGCCGCCTCATCCTGCTCGTAAGGCCGGGCACTCGCCCATACCCGCTCGTAGCTCTCGGTATAGGTCTCGAACCACTGGCCGTCTACCCGCCGCAGGTGGAACACGGGGGTATAGGCGGCGAGCAGCCCGTAGGCGTGGACGTTGACCAGCATTTCGCTGTCGAACCGGTAGATCGAGTTGTACAGCGGCGTGTCATGCAGCCTGACCTCCGCGATGTCGAGCAGCGGCCCGTAGTGCGCCAGCACTGCCGCGACCCGGCCGCCGACGCCGCCGCCGATGCGGGCTTCCCGGTCCCGTGCGGCGAGCTGGGCGCCGCGCGGGTCGCCCAGCAGCAGCCGGATTCGCGCTCCTGCGGCTGCCCGGTCCCGCAGCAGCGGCAGCCACGCGCCGTGATCCTCGGTCAGGAACAGCCCGGCGAACGCCAGCACGTCCACGTGCTGAACGGCGTCGCGGAGCAGGTCCGTCCACAGGCCCGGCGGCACGTCGTTGCGGCGGGGCCATGCCCGCACGAGTTCGGCGGCTGCCAGCGCCGCCTGGTCCCCGCCCGGCCACAGGTAGGTCTCGTCTTCCCTGACCAGTGCGGCGACGCGGTAGCGGGTGCGCGGGTAGGGCGCTACCTGCCCGGCCAGCCACCGTTCGACGCTCTTGGCCGAGACCCCGGCAGCCTCAGCCAGGGTCGCGGTATCGTAGCCGGCGCGGAGCATGGACCGGCGCAGCCGTTCGTTGACCATCGCGACAGTATAAGACGGCTTCGCACCAACCGCACGTCCGCGAGATGTCGCCAGATGTCTAACTCTGGCGTCGCGCTGTCCGGGCCTGCCGAACGATCCTTCCTGCATGGACTCCCCGCCAAGCGCAGCGCCGCGCCAGACAAAGCCGGGCGAGTCCCGGTATTTCTGCTCATGCGACACCAGCCGCGAGCACCCGTTCTGGCATGCCGGGGATCTCGTCAAGCACGTCATGGAGTCCCGCGCCCTTGACCCGCGCCACGGTGATCCGCAGTGACTGCGTGGCAGCCCGACGCCTACGAGCGCCAGCGGGCCAACGAAGCCGAGATCATCACCGCCAAGTGTCCCGGCTGGCTTGCCGTCTACGGCTATTACACGCGCCGGTTCTGGGCTTACGGGGCGCCGGACGGCCAGCCCATCCAAGCGCGGTCAGCATCGGAACTCTTAGGCTTAATGCGAGCGGCTGAGCGCTCCCAAGCCGGCCCGTACTACGAACCGCGACCGCCCGGCCGGTATTTGAACTGATCAGGCCGCCAGCGCCGCATGGGCCAGCGTGGCGAGGATCGTCAGGTCAACGTGTAACTTGACGCGGGCGATGCGGCGGACGCGCAGCGGGAGCAGGCCCCACTGGTGCCTGAGGACGCCGAACTCGCGCTCTACTGCGCCACGCTGTGAGTAGAACCGGTTCCCTTCGGTCCGCGCTCGAAAACGAAGATGTCGATTCCTTGACCGAGCCGAGGAAAGGCGACGTCATAGCCGGCCGCCGCAGCAATTGCGACCACGAAAGCCTCGCCGTAAGCACCTTGAACTACGCTTTTGTCGCCCTGAGCGCTCGCTCGCCCTGCCATAGTGCCCGCCCCTCGCTATGACATTTGTGGCAGTTATGACTGATGAGATGAGCGTAGTCATATGAGCACTCTTTGCGATGATCTTGACGCAGGCAGGTGCAACGTCGAGTGCGATCTTGGGGTAACGATCATGGGATCTTGGGGGCCAGCAAGATCAACTAGGCTCCCGCCCTATCGCTGACCAGCGGTTTTAGTTTCGCCAAACACTCCTAGTGCTGGGAGAGACGGTGCGTGTGCCGGCTAGCTATCACGGATTTTACCTTCGTGACGAGGGTGTGGCGGCGCCGTGGCAGTGGCACGAGGGGATGGTGCTGGCCAGCGCCCGGGTCAACGGGCTGGTCACCAACCTGCCTGGACTGGCGCGGGTCGAAGTGGGCACCGAGTTCGGCGAGGCGGACGTGTGCGTGCGGGTGGTGTGCACGGGAACGGTCGCGGCCGCGCTGGAGGTGGCGGCTGGCCCATCAGGCCTGCCCGCGACGGCTGATGCTGTCGCTGTCACGCATCTCACCAGCGGGAGCATCCTGATCACTGACATTGAGGACAGCGCCGATCACTACCGGTTCACCGTCCCGGCGGGGGAGACCGGGCTGCTGGTGGTGGCCTGGGACCGTGACAAGGCCGCGAGACGGCGGCGGAACGCGAAGTTCAGGGAGCGGCTCGACCTGGTCTTCTGGAGAGGGGAATCCCCTGGCGAGCAGGTCTTGCAGGCCGGCAGCAGCTTCGGCCCGAGCTGTGCCTTGTCGAACTTGGCGATGGCGGGATACCGGGCTGAGCTGAGCACATAGGTTGGCGTGAAACTAGGGCTGGCGCAGCCGGCCGGGTAGCGGTAGCCAGGCTGAGAGTCGCAGCGAACACCCACGGTGGTCGAATCGAGCGTCGGCACTGCCGGAATGCCCATGGCTGTGTATTCCCATGTTGTCTTCAGCCGGCCGGTGGCCGTTACGGTGCCCGGTGAGGTCACCCCGACCTTCTCGGTAGTGATGGCCGGGGTTTCCGGGGCCACTAGCGTGAACACGCGACCGGAGGTGATGCGGCAGCCTGGTCTGCAGGTGCTGACTCCGGTGACCGTGACCGGCTCCCTACCAATTCCCCCGTCGAGTCCACCTCCGTGAAGAGCTGGACGGTGTCGTTCCACCTGCGGGAGTTGACCTTCCAGGACGCGTAGTCGACCTGATCGACCGTTGCCGTCCCGATGGGCTTCTGATCCATGAGGACGGTCTGCACAGTCCCGAAAGCCGTGCACCAGTCCAGGCGCGTAGCCGCCGTGCACCGACAATCTGCTGAATCAGCTCGCGATCGAGATCATCAAGACGTGCGGTCTCAGTCCGCTCAAGTCTCACCGGCTCGCACGAGGCTGGACTGTCCCGCAGGCCATCAGTTCCTTTCATGCCATGTGCCGCACAGACAACGTGAAACCGCGAGGACTGGTGGCACGCTCATGGCTCGAGTGGGAAGCCGGCGCACGGCCGAACTGGGACAATGGCAGGCCCGGGCACTTGCCTGTCACGCCCGCCTGGATCAGCGGCGAGGGCAGGACTGCGCTACCCGGCTGCACCGGGCCGCGGCGCTGTGTCATCTGGAGGGCATCACAGATGACGCTAAGGTCACCGGCGCCGCCGCGCTGCGGATCCGCCGTACTCGCCAGCTGGTGGTGGACTACGCGGCGCAGCACCGGCTCGCTGACCCGGGCACCGCCCTGGTCGACGCGGGCTGGACCGGGCGGATGGCCGGCGCGCTGGTGCGGGTCTGCGAGCAGGCTGGCATGTCCCGGCCGAATATCTTGTTCTGGGGCCACTAACCGAGAGCCGACGGCTGGACTGACCCCGGCCGCGTCGCCGCCTACATGTACAACACCGCGACCGGCCTGGGCACGCGCTGGCGCGTACCGGACGCCCCGTTCGCGGTCGAGACGTTCTGCATGGGCGACCACGGCATCGTCACCGGCTACCGCCGGTCCGCCGCCTCCCGGGTTGACCCGGTACTGGCCGCTCCGGACAACCCGCCTGCCCGCGCCTGGGGACTGCCGCTGTACCGCCAGGCCCTCCACGCGTTCTGCTCAGCCCTCACCACGGCAGGACCGATCCCTGACGACGACATCAGGCCCGCGATCTGGCAGGTCATGGACGCCTTCTGGGTTCACCCGACAGCCGCCGAGGCCAGCGCCTGGGGCAGCTACCCCTACGACAGCGACCCTGCCGGAACCGCGGTCCGCCCGCTCGCCCGCGCACTGACTATCGAAGCAGGCCAGTGCCATCGCGGCGACCGCGCCTGGATCGCCGGATCACTGGTCCTCAGCACCGAACCCGCCCGCGCCACGTTCCTGCGCCACGCACCACGGGCCGAACTGCTCGGCAGCCCAGCCGCCGACTAATAGGCGAACCACGACCAAGGGCCGCACGACGCCGATCCGGGAACTAGCTCGTACCGGAAGCGATGTCGATCCATGGCGCGAGCAACCGGACCAACGCGCAAGCAGGCGGCAGGCAGTCCCGAACAGACCCCGCCGCCGCGCTGGTCACCGCCCGGGCTGCTGATCCCAGCCGTCGTGAGCACCTCCCCGAGCCCGGAGCGAGCAGGCCGGGACTTCCGCGTGTATTTGCCGCGAAAGACACCGTCCGCGCGTGGCACTACTGCCACTCACTATCCCCTGACCTGCAAGAACACGAAGCCCAAGCCTCAGCTGACGGCGCGGTGCACCGCTCCCGTTTCTCCGCTTCCCGACCGCAGAGATGGTATCTGACCTGGGGTTTTACATGGTGGCAGGTGTTGGGTTCGAACCAACGTAGGCTTAGCCGACGGTTTTACAGGCCGCCTTGCCAGCTACGGGAAGGGCAGCCCTGTCGCTAAATTGATCGTCAGACCCCCGCGCTGATGCGCCCCGGATGCCGCGCGCCCATTCGAGTTGCATAGGCCGGTAGCGCTGACCAGACTCACCGTCTCTATGACCCACCTTGATACCGGTGAGATCGATGCCGTCCAACCGGCCGGGTAAGGGCCGTTAGCCGGAAGTGAACTGGTAGCCGAGGACGCGGGAGTCGCGGATCGAGACGATGAGGCCCCGGAGCAGGCCTTCGCCGTACTCGCTGCCGGCGTTGAAAGCCGGCGTCCGCCCGAGCTTGACGACTCCGCGCGACTCGTGGATATGGCCGTGCAGCCCCGCGACTGGCTGCATGGTCTCGATCGCGGTCCGCACCGCCGAACTGCCGGCGCCGAAGAAGACCGGCTGGCCGCGCTCGACGATCGGCGCGGGCGGCCAGACGCTGTCGTCCAGCTTGATGCACCGGTCCAGCGTGGAGTCGATGGGCGGGACGTGGAAGTTGAAGATGGCGGCTGCGGGGTCGGGCAGTCCGGCGGTGACCGAAGTGATCGCGGCCTCGATTTCCTCTTCAGACTTCTCCCGAGGAGTGTTCCACGGCGTGGGCGAGGAGTAGCCGACAGTCGCCACTACGTGCCGGTCGTCGACCGGGTGGACGCCAGACTCCGAGTAGACAAGATTCTCGCCAGGCAGGTCGGCCAGCTGCTCGAGGAACTCATCGGTATCGTCGTTCCCCCCGCCGAGGAAGCACTTGACGTGCGTCCCCGCGAGCCGCTCGGCCGCGAACCCGACCCAGTCCGCGAGCCGCTCGATCGCGAGCTTGTTGAACAGTCGCTCGATTGCCTCGGTGTCGCCCGCCAGGCTCTCGTACTCGCCAGGTTCGCAGTCGAACGTGTAAGCGCCTGACTTGCCCAGGGCGGTCTTGAAAGCGCTGACCTCCGGGTCCGACGCGAACTCCTGCCGCTGCCCGTGCAGGTAGGCGTACCTGGTACCGCCGGCGCCGTTGACGACGGGTACCACGGTCTTGCCCATCAGGTCGCCGCCGCAGATCAGTACGTCGGCCTCGTAGAACTTCCCGGCGTTGACGAACTTCCTGAACGTCGTGTCCGAGCCATGGAAGTCGCTGGCGTAGAAGATCCGCAACGGCGGCCCCGCCCGCTCGCCCTTCTTGCGAAAACCAGGCACCAACTACTCCGGCGGCACTGTGCGGAACGCCCAGCTCAGGTCGATCCCGGCCCGCTTGCGCACCGACTTGATCACGAAGTAGTAGATCAGCGTCGCGACGACGAGCACGCCCGCAGTGACCCAGGAGACCACCGCGCTGCTGGCGAGAATGCCGAAAGCCGACTGAGTGAGGAACTCGACGATCGTGAAGATCATGAACGCGAATCCGAGCACCCCGAGAATGCTGACCAGCGGAATGCCGCCGACCTTGTAGCGGGAAGCAGGCGACGCTTCGTACGTCTCCTTCATCCGGTAGGGGAAGAGGATCGCGCCGAGCAGGCTCCACATCAGCGCGATAGTCAGGAACATGTACCCGGCCGCGAGGGCCTCGGTCAGCGTCGGCCGGAACGAGAACACGATAGCGAGGACGACCGACACCGCCGTGCCGAACCAGATCGCGTGCGCGGGCGCCCCGCGCTTGTTCACGTCGCCCATCCAGGCGGGCAGCACCCGGTCGAAGGACTGACTGAGGTAAATCCTTGACGAGGCGAGCGTGGTATTGAACATGCTCTGCGAGATCGGGCCGAGGAAACCGAGAAAGATCAGGATTGCCAAAATTACGTTCAGGAACGGTATCAGGAAGAACGACTGGACCCCGCGGAACGCCCAGCCGCCGCCGAGCACCGACGAGTGACCGAAAGCGAGGAATGCGAAGGAGCCCATCAGCGGCTGGCCGACGTAGGACTGGGTCCAGACGAACGCGATCAGGTAGGTGATGGTCAGCATGACCGCCGCGCCCATCATCGACCCGAACAGCCGGCCGAGGTTACGCGCGCTCTTCATCTCACCGAGCAGTTCGGTCTGCCACATGCAGGACAGGTACGAGCCGATGCCAAGCAGCGCGGTCAGGGCGAGGGTGTTGCCCCAACTGAATGGCACGTGCTGGTGGTAGCCGAGCGCGGTCGCCTTGCTGACGACCTGCGAGGCGGTGAGGCCGCCGACCGCGTGCTCGAACTTGTCGAAGTGCGCGAGGAAGGTGGAATGTGACACCGCGAGCCACCCGATCGCGATCAGCAGGATCGCCAGCCCGGTGAAAGCGATCATGAAATACTTCTGGATGGCCAGGTAGAGGCCCATGCCGCGCACCATGATGACCCCGGAGATCAGCAGCAGCACGATCGTGAAGATCAGCGTCACGTGCGAGTTGGCGAGCCAGTTGGCCGCGCTGATCCAGCCGTGCGCACCCGACATCGCCCCGATCCCGCTGAACAGCGGCACCAGGCCGCCGGTGATCACCGTGCTGGCCGCGAGGAAGGCGTAGAAGAACTGCCAGAACGCCAGCCCGGCGAAGGTCGAGGTGAAGCCGAGCACCGGGTTCACCAGCCTGCTCTGGTACACGTAGTCGCCGCCGCTGCGCGGCATCGCGCTGCCGAGCATGGCGTAGGCACCGAAGATCGCCACGCCGATCACGAGGTTAAGCAGGCAGGCGACAAGAACGCTGCCGCCGGGGAACTCGCCTGGGCCGAGGAAGAAGAACAGCGTGACGCCGTAGAGGCCTGCGGCGGACAGATAGCCGAAGAACATGCCGTCTCGCGGCGACATGGCTCGGACGACGCCAGATGATTGACGGAGGAACACCCCTGGGGCGCTCGACGTGTCAGTGGCCATGCTCTCTCCCTGTTATTGCTGTTGTTCCGTTGGAATAGCCTGCGTTTCTTCCGGCAATTCGTACCATTTCGCACGAGTCCCGATTCGGGCCCGCGCCTTCCATTTCACTGATTTGGGGGCGGCATCGATTGCCGCCAGCAGGGCGTCGATGCGGCCGGACACGATGTCGCGGGCGCCGGCCGCGAGACAGCCGGCCGCCTGGCCCCGGCACGCCTCGAGCGTGACCCGTGAGGACTGCCACCAGCCCCAGTTCGCCCGGCAGAGCTCGGTGACCCTGGTCACATTCAGGCCCGCGTCGTCGGGCGTCAGGTCGTGCTCGAGCAGAAGCGCGAGCAGGTCGGTCTTGTCCTTCTCGGTCAGTTCGACGATCTGAAGCTTGCTGAGGGCCAGGTCAGCGTTCGGAAGCGACGGATGATCATCCACGGTCAGGCGGCCGGACAAGCTCAGTTCCTGGCACATGCGCAGCACGTCGAGGAAAACGTCCACGTGCAGGCCGGTCACCGGGTCGCTGTACATCATCTGGCGCCCGTAGTTCATCGCGTTGAAATGCTTGTGCGGCTCGAGCCCGGATGCGGCCATCGCGGCATCCATCCGCTTCGCGTCCCTGGCCCTAGCGCAGACGTCGATGTCGTGGTACTCGCGGGCCAGGCCGTGCCCGTTCATGCCGGGGCAGCGCAGGGCGATGGCCAGGCCGCCGATCAGCTTCGCCGTGACGCCATGCTCGCTCAGCGTGCGGTGGAGTTCCCTGGCCTGCCCGGCCATGTCGGTGCTCATGCCAGGAAGGTCCTCGCGGTAGCTTCCAGAATGTCACAGAGCTGGGCCAGTTCCGTCAGATTTACCCACTCGCCGGGTGCGTGCAGGTTGCCGCCTTCCGGCCCGATCAGGACGGTCGGGATCCCGGCCGATTGCATCAGGGCCGCGTCGGTCCAGGCATTAAGGCCGGCTTCGACAGGCACGCGGCCGGTGACCGATTCGAATGCCGCGTTGAGGTGCTGGCGCAGCCGCTCGTGACCGGCCGAGCGGAACGGATCGCGCTCAAGCTGGACGGTGATCTCGGCCCGGAACGCCGGCTCGCGCTCGGCGATGGCCGCGAAGATCGCCTCGATCTCGCTGACCCGGTTGGCCAGCCGCTCGCCGGGCTGGGTGCCGATCTCGATCCCGAGCGTGGTGCGGCTCGGATAGGTCGCGTAGTCAGTGCCGCCGCCGATCTTGCTGGCGTGGAAAACGGTCTTGCCGCTTGGCAGCCCCCTGGTCGGCGCGTAAACGTCACGGTCAAGCGCCCGCAGCCCGGCTAGCACCTCCGACATATGGGCGATGGAGTCGACGCCCTGATCGGGCGCAGAACCGTGCGCGGCGACGCCGTGCGTGGTGATATCGATCCAGCCGAAGCCCTGGTGCTCCACGACCATCTCGCCGAGGCCGTGCGGCTCGATGATGATCGCCGCGTCGATACCTGTCCGCTTCACGAGGTGCTCGGTGCCGATCGACAGCGCTTCCTCGTCGGCGACGAAGGCGGCCAGCAAGGTGCCGGCCTTCGGCGGGTCGGCGGCCAGCGCGGCCAATGTCAGCATCATGGCGACGCAGCCGGCCTTGTCGTCGCAGGAGCCGAGCCCGTAAAGCCGGTCGCCCTCGACCCGCGGGCTGAGCGCTTCGTCCCGCCAGTTCTCGTAGCCGACCGTGTCGGCGTGCGCGTTCAGGCAGAGCGTGGGGCCTGGACCGCGACCGCGGACCGTCGCGATCAGGTTCGGCCGGCCCGGCTGCACCTCTTCGATCTGGACGTCAATGCCCGGCCGGTCGAGGAAAGACGCCAAGTGCGCCACGATCGCCGACTCGCCTGCGCCGCCAGGTACCAGCCACGGCGTGACGGACTCGATCCGCACCAGGTCGGCGAGTAGCGGGGCGACATCGCTGGTCGCAGCGGACATTGGACCCCGCTAACTTCGCTCTAGTCGTTATGCAAGGCATACACTGTATGAGATGTGGTAAAGCTAGCAATACCTCCCAGGGAGGGTCAAGGAGCGCCGGGGTTCGGAGCAGAGCGGAGCAGAACATGGATCAGTTCCCGATGTTTTTTGGCCGTGAGCTGGCCGGTGAGCTTCAGGTCATCTGCCACCGTCCTTACCTGGTCGTGACGATGGCGGACCTGTGGCCCAGGTTCGATCGGTACTTCAGCAGCGGGCTCGGCGCGGTGCACTTCGTGGAGAGCCTGGAACGGCGGGATCTTGATGCGGCGGCCGACCGGTATAGTGACCAGCGCGCCGTCATCGGGCTCGGCGGGGGTCAGGCCATTGACGCGGCCAAATATTTCTCCTGGCGGCTCGGCATCCAGCTGTTCCAGCTTCCGACCGCGCTGTCGGTGAACGCGCCGTTCTCGCACCGGGCCGGCGTCCGCGAGGACGGCGTGGTCCGTTACGTCGGCTGGGCGCTGCCCGAGGCGGTCTGGATGGACTGGGACATCCTCAGGAGCGCGCCGCCGCTGTTCAACCGCTGCGGCGCCGGCGACATTCTCTGCTATCACACCGCGCATTGGGACTGGCGGATGGCCGCCGAGCGCGGCAAGTGCGAGGCGCGCTGGCCGTTCGACCAGGCACTCGCGGACAAGGCCGCCATCGCCATGCGGAGGGTGATCGACGCGGCCGACGGCATCAGGGAACAGACCGACGACGGCATCAGGGCGCTGGCCGAGTCGCTGAAGTGGGGCGGGTCAGCCTTCGGGTACGACGGCTGGAACCCGAGGCACATCGAGGGTGCCGAGCACTTCCTGTTTATTCGCTGGAAGCCGTGACCGGGCGGAAGTTCATTCACGGCCAGGCGGTGTCCCTCGGCATCTGCGTGATGAGCGCGCTCCAGGACAACGAACCCGAGCGGATCAGGGCGGTTATCGACCGGATCGGTATCCCCTACCGCCCGTCCGACATGGGCATCACCTGGGATGACGTCACCGAGGCGCTCCGCCGCCTGCCGGACGTGGTGCGGGAGGCCGGCCTCTGGTACACGGTCGCGTCGGACCGTGAGATCACCAGTGACTTCACCGCCGCAGTCCGGGAGTGGATCGAAGACGGCGGCGACTTCGACCGGTCCGCCCTCACCTCGTAGCGGGCAGCCTTCTCCAGCGGCGCGGGCGCAACAGTAAACCCGCCATTACTGTTGCCAGGCAACAGTAAACCCCGCATTACTGTTGCCTGGATCGTGGTAGTACGAGGTCATTGCGATTCTGGCTCGTTCGTAACCGGCCCACAGTTCGTCCCAGAGTTGGGCGCGATCGGGGTCCGGGCGGATCTGGACCAGGCCGGTGGTCTGGTCCGCGGGCTCTGATCCCCCGATGGTCCGCGCGGCGAGCCTGGCCGCCCCGACCGCCGATGACGAGGTGTCGGAGCCGGATGTCGCGGTGATCGCCAGGCCGGTCGCGTCGGCGAGGTCGGACTGGAAGGCCGGATGAGACGCGCTGGTGCCGCCCAGCCGCAGTTCCCGGCCGAAACCGCCGGTTTCCCCGAGCACCCGCAGACACCGCCGGCTTTCCATGATGATGCCGTTCAGCAGGCCGCGCGCCAAGTGGGCCGGTCCGTGGCTCAGGGTAAGCCCGGCGAAGGTACCCGCCAGGCGCTCATCCCAGAGCGCGCCTTGCTCGCCCGGGCTCAGGTAGGGGAGCGCGATCGGCGCATCCCGAGGATCGACCGAGGAGGCGAGCCTGACCAGGTCTGCTTCGCGGCCAGCGCTGCCCGTGAGCCTGGCCAGCCAGCTGATGCTGTCGCCGGTCGCCAGCAGGTCCATTTCCAGGCCCCAGAGCCCTGACTCGGTCATCGGCGTCACGAGAAAACGGTGCTCAGGATCGAGCACCAGCCGGTCGGTCACGGCGATAATCACGTTGCTCGTCCCGGCGATGTAGCCGATCTGGCCGGGCTGGCGGATCCCGAGCCCGAACGCGCCGAGCACCGAGTCGGCCGCTCCCAGGCACACAGGGATCCGCTCACAGCCAAGCTGGCCCGCGATCTCGGCCAGCAGCGGGCGAGCGCTCCCCGAAGGGAGGACAGGCGGCAGCTCGGGCAGATCCAATCCTGAGCTGACTTCCTGGCTCCAGTCCCCTGTGTGCAGGTCATAGCAGCCGAAACCTGAAGCTGTGCTGGGGTCCGTGGCCGCGAGGCCGGTCAGCCACCAGTACAGGTAATCCTTCGCGCTCAACAGCTTCGCCGTAGCTGATGCCCGGCCAGGGTCGGCCGCCGCGACCCGCAGGTACATGGGCAGCAGGTAACGTCCGTCCACCCACTGACCGGTGGCCTGGTACAGCGCCCGTGCGCCGCACCGCTCCCGCAACTCGTCCCCGTAGCGCTCGGCCCGGCTGTCCTGCCAGGTGATCGCCGGCCCGGTCGGTGTTCCTTTGCTCCCGGCCGTCACCAGCGTCGGGACCATGCCCGCCAGCCCGATGCCGCGCCAGCGGGACGGATCGCTGCTCGCGCTCAACTCGCTGAGCACCCAGCGAACGGCGGCTATCCAGTCGCCGGGATCCTGCTCGGCGCTGCCCGCCTCCGGCCGGCTAGTCGGGTAGGGAGCGCTGGCGCGCGCTAGCACCACTCCCAAGTCGCTCAGCGCTACGCCTTTCAGGCCGGAAGTGCCCAGGTCGAGGCCGAGGTAGGCGTCCTCCGCGGCACCCCGGTCCTCAGGCATCCCCCGCCTGCGCCGCCAGCGGCCTGACTTCCCAGTTCTGGAATCCCGGAGTCGGGAACAGGTGCCGCGAGGTGGAACCCGAGATCGCGAACGCGAACTCGGCGGCCGGGTAAAGCTGCTCGAAGCAGTCGAAAGGAGTGCCCGGCCTTGTCCAGGCTGAGCCCCCTGATGCGCACCGCGTAAGTACGCGGCGGGATGCTGAGCAGCCGCCGTTCCTCCTGGGCGGGCATGATCACTTCGAGGTACTGCTCCTCGTACGCGTCATCGAGCCCGAACTGCCGGTTGAGCAGGTCGTAAAGCGATCCGTCAAGCTCGCTGACCAGCTCGTCGAGTCCGGGAGCGAGCGCGACAGGGATAACCGAGGTCTCGATGACCGCCGGGTGACCGTCGATCATCCGCTGCCTGCGCAGCTGCCAGACGTGCGCGTCGACCGGGATGCGCAGCGCCTGGGCGATATCAGGGGGCGGAAGGCCGCGGCGCATGCGCAGCACCTTCGTGGCGAGGGTTTCCACGGCCTGCGCCTTGCCGCTCTGGGCCAGGGTTTCGAGCAAGCTGCCGGTCCTCGTGGGCTCGGTCAGGATGCGCGGCCGGGCCAGGAACGTGCCAAGGCCCTGGTGCCGCCGTACCTTGCCCGCCCGCTCGAGCTCTTCGAGGGCGCGGCGGACCGTGATGAGGCTGACCCCGGTCAGCTCGGCCAGTTCCGCGTAGCTGGGCAGCAGGTCGCCGGGAATCAGGCCGCGCTCGGAGATGAGCTTCTCGACGTAGTCGACGACTTGCTCGTAGAGCAGCCGGGCGCCGGACCGGTCGGGCGGCGTAGCGCCGCCGGGCCGGTTCCGCCGGACGCCGCCAAGATCGAGCACCATGCTGCTATTCAACCCTAGGCCGACTGGTGATTTATCGCGGCGAACGACTCTTCCGCCGCGCCGAGCATGGCGTCGACATCGGAATGGCCGTGAACCAATGAGAGGAACAAATTCTCGTACTGGCTCGGGTGGAACAAGATGCCGCGCAACAGCATCTCCTGCCACCACCTGGTGAACAGCGACTCGTCCGCGTAGCGCTCGGCGTCTCGCCAGTTACGAATCGGCCGCTCGCTGAACCAGAGCTGGAACACGGTGCCCAGCCCCTCGACGATGACCGGCAGGCCGGCGTCCGCGGCCAGGGTGCGCAGCCCTTTCATCAGTGATTCCCCGAGCTGGCGCTGCCGCTCGTAGAGCCCTTCCTCGGCGAGCAGGTCCATGGTCGCGGACACGGCGGCACAGGCGATGACGTTGGCGTTGTAGGTGCCTGAGTGCGAGTACCGGCCCTCCGCGATCATGGCCATTACCTCACGGGATCCGCCGATAGCCGCGACCGGGAAGCCGCCGCCGAGCCCTTTCGCGAGCGTCGTCAGATCAGGGGTCACGCCGAAGTGCTCCTGCGCCCCGCCTCTGGCGAACCGGAACCCGGTGATTACCTCATCGAAGATCAGCAAGGCCCCGTACCGCTTCGTCTCCTCCCTGAGCAATTCCAGGTAGCCGGGCTCCGGCAGGATGCAGCCGGTGTTGAAGACGGCGGGCTCGGTCAGCACGGCTGCGACTTCGTCACCGAACTCAGCCATGACCTTGACGAAGCTCTCCGGATCGTTCCAGGTCAGAGAGATCAGCGTGCCCGCAAGTTCAGCGGGCACGCCGGGTCCGGCCGGCACAGGCAAGGGACGACTGGCAGGCCCGGCCAGCCGCGAGTCCACGTGGTTGCTCCAGTAAACCGTGTCTTGCCATCCGTGGTAATGGCCCTCGAACCTGATGATCAGGCGGCGGCCGGTGAAGGCCCTCGCCAGCCGGACCGCGGTGCCCACGGCCTCGCTGCCCGAGTTGGTGAACCTGACCAGGTCGATGCCAGGCACGGCGTCGACGACCTTCGCCGCCGCCTCGATTTCCAGTTCGTAGGGCAGGCCGAAGCAGGTGCCAAGCTCGGTGATGGCATCGGTGACCGCTTTCGTCACTACCGGGTGCCGGTGGCCGAGGATCATCGGCCCGAGACCGAGCAGGTAGTCCACGTACTCGTGCCCATCGACGTCGTAAAGCCTTGACCCGGTACCAGAGACGAGGAACGGGGGATAAGGCTTCCAGCCGAACTTGACGGTCCGCGCGCTGCTGCCCGCCCCGCCAGGGATCACCTTTCCTGCCTCGCCGAACAGCTCCCCTGACCGTCGCGCCCAGCCTGCGTACCGATCGTCGAAGTCCACGTCCAGTTGCCCCCGTCCGTCCGTCCGGCTGAGCGCTAAACACACAGACAATACACTGTATACTCTGCATGTTCAATATCGAAGACCCGGCATCGCCCGGTCCGGCTCCCGGCCCAGCCCTAGCCGATAACGACAACGATGGGACATTGATGCTGCTCAGCCGGGCCGGGCAACCGCAATTGGGCAGGTCCCCTGACCAGCCCGGTTATCTGGGAATTCCCGGTGCAACATACGACGCGAGGATTCCCATATCACGCTCCTCACCCGACCCGGGCAGTGCCCGCCCAGGCGCCGCGGTCCGCTCTCGGCACGTGACCAGCGCAAACGTCCCGAAACCTGCCAGAATCCGGTGCCTTAAGTTCCTGGCATTGCACTCGGGCAGCAACGATGGCCCATAGATGCGGTTGCATGGCGGCGCCGAACCGCAACGATGGCCCATGGGTGCCTTTCTTCTGGAGTGACAGGGATCGGCGGGCCTGCAGCGCGGGCTGGCGGGCCGACGCGTTGACCGGTATGCGGCTAATGCCTGGTTCGCGGGGTTAGCCCGTGAGGTTTTCGCCCAGGGCGGGCCGGGCCGGGAGTGAGTCCAGAAAGTGAACCCGTGGTAAGTCGCCCGGCGACCGCGACTTACCACGTTTTAGCTCAGAAAATATCGGCGTAAACCACGTATAACGATCCGCGGTCGCTAGGTAAAACGTGGTAAGCCGCCGGACTGAGGCGGCTTACCACGGGTTCACTTTCCGGACTCACTCAAACCGTCCATATCGCCCGGCCGCCCGGCCTGGCCGACAGCGACCCCACGGACCGACCGTCGCTCGTCACTCCCAGGAAAACGCACCCATAGATCATCGTCGCGGCTGGGCTCCCTGTCCGGTTAGCCGGTGCCGCCGACCAGTTCGCGGCCGCCCGCAGCGGCTCGCGTGCCTGGCGGCGGGCCGGCGCGGGGCGAGTTGCCGGTCTTCGGGTTGTCCGGGGCGGCGGCCGCAAGCGGGATCATCGCCCCGCCGCGGCCGGGGCGATCCCGAGCTAGAGCGGCACCGGGAGGCCGAGGCGGGGATAGGAAGGAATCGACCCCGGCTGGGTGACCGACTGGCTCGATACCCTGACCCCGAACGCGAGCGCGGCCTCGAGAGACTCGCCTCGGTGCAGTGCCGCGGCCAGCGTCCCAACCAGCGAATCGCCTGCTCCGGTGGTGTCCACCGCCATTACCGCAGGCGCCGCCACGTGCAGCCGTCGGCCAGCACCCAGGCAAGCGAATGCCCCGAGCGCCCCGGCGGTCACGATCACGCAGTCAATGCCGAGGTCATCCCGCAGGGTCGCGGCGAGCTCATCCGGCGGCCCGTCCCGCCCGGCCAGCGCCGCCGCCTCAGACTCGTTCGGCACCAGCACATCGGTCAGCGCGACCAGTTCAGGATCGAGCGGGGCCGCCGGGGCCGGGTTAAGCACCGTGAGCGCGCCCGCCTCGCGGCCAAGCCGGAAAGCGGCCAGGGCCGCCTCGGGCGGCGCCTCAAGCTGGCACACCACCACCGACGCCGACCTGATCACCGAAGCGGCACCCGCCACGAACGACGCGGAAAGATCCTGGCTCCGGTCGCTCAGGCTCACGATCGCGGGGATCCCGTCCTCAGGCAGGATCACCACCCCGATATCGGTCGCTCCCGGCAGCAGGCAGACGTGCCGCGCGTCAATCCCCTCGGCCTCCATCAGCGCGAGCAGCGCCTGACCGCGCTCGTCGTCTCCCGCGACGGAGACGAGGCTGACCGGCGCACCGGTCCTCGCCGCCGCCACGGCCTGATTTGTCGCCTTGCCTCCGTCAATCGGCTCCTCAAGCTGCCATCCGAGCACGGTCTCGCCCGGCCTGGGAACTGCTTTGACCCGCATCAGCAGGCCAGGACAGTGCGCACCGACCACGACGATCCGGCGCTCGGTGATCTTAGCCAAGCACGGCCGTCCCCTCGAGCATGACGGCGAGCTCTGCCCGTGCCGCCGTCACGGCCGTGAACACGGCCCCGACCAGCGCCGCCTCGGAGCCCAGGGTCGCGAGCACTAGCTGGGGCGGCCCTGGAAGCATCCCGTTCACCCGTTTGCCAAGCTCGGTGACCAGCCAGGTACCGGCCCCGGCGTACCCGCCCCCGAGCACGATCATGTCCGGGTCGAGCAGTGCGACCGTGTTGGTGATCCCGACCGCGATCGCGTCGAGCACGCCGGCCACGACAGCCACCGCCGGCTCGGCCCCGGAAGCCGCCGCCGCGAAGATCTCCGCGGCGGTCCTGCCCTCGCCGCCCCCGGCTAGCTCGAACCGCTCGACCAGCCCGCCGGCGTCGGCGGCCCGCTCAAGATCAGAGCCCCCCGTTCCCGTCACCATCATCCCGACCTCGCCGGCCGCCCCCCGCTTGCCACGGAACAGCTTTCCCCCGACCAGCAGCCCGGCCCCGATTCCTGCCCCCATGGCCAGGAACACCACGTTCTCGCAGCCCTGGGCCGAGCCTCGGGCCTGCTCTCCGATGACGGCCATGTTGGCCTCGTTCTCGACCAGCACGATCGCACCGAACCTGGCCAGCCAGTCGGCCGGATCCACATCCCGCCAGCCCGGCAGGTTCACCGCCAGAGTCACGGTCCGGGACTGCGGTCGCACCACCCCGGCCACGCTCACCGCGATCGCCCGTACCGGACCGGCCAGCGCCCCGGCCACTTCGTCGAGCAGCCCGTCAACCGCGCTGCGCAGCCGCGCCGGCTGGGGTGACTGCGGCGTCCGCCGCTCGGCCCTGGCCAGGATGTCGCCGCGCAGGTTCGCCGAAGCGGCCCGGATCGCGTGCCCGCCCACGTCAACCGCGAGCACCCCGCCGCTGCGCGGGTCAAGGTCAAGCAGCGTCGGCTGCCTGCCGCCGGTCGACTGTCCGCGCCCGTGCTCTTTGACCAGGCCGGCCTCGAGCAGATCCTGCACGGCGGCCGAGATAGTGGAAGGGCTGGTCCCTACCATGCGCCGCAAGTTGCTCCGCGCGATCGGCCCGGCATCGCACGCGGCATCGAACACGCGCACGATCGCCGGTCGTCGATCTCGGGTTAGCTCGTCGGGGGTTGCGCTCACCATGACACGACATCTTATGATGGCTGCCGAAAGAAGTCATCTTTCGATCTTGACCCCGACGCGAGGATCCGCATGAAGCAAGCCATCTCACCCGACTCGCTCAGGGCCTGGCTGGGCGTGCCCGCCGACGAACTGGCCAGCCGTTCCCGCATCCCGGTCACCATCTTGCCGGCTCCGGCCGACGTGCACCAGCGCTTCGCCGATGACCTGTTCGCCGAGATCAGCACGGCCCGTGCGGCCGGAGAGAAACTGCACCTCATCGTGCCGGTCGGCCCGACCGGTCAGTACCCGCTGCTCGCCGGCCTGATCAACGAGGCCGGCCTGGAACTCGATCACGTCACGTTCTTCGGCATGGACGAATGGCTGGACTGGGAATGCCGCCCGCTCCCGCTCAGCCACAGGTTCAGCCTCCAGGGCACGTTCCGCCGCCTGTTCATCGACCAGCTCAGGCCGGCGCTGCGCCCGCCAGAGAGCCAGATCATCTTCCCTTCGCCGTTCGCCTTCGAGCACCGGGTACCGCCCCTCGGCGAGCCAGGTGCCATCGCGACCACCTACGGCGGCTTCGGTTACCAGGGCCACCTGGCTTTCAACGAACCCCCGGCGACCCGGTGGACCCCGATCTCGCTCGCCCAGCTTCGTGCCTCCCGCACCAGGATCGTCCCGATCGCCGCCGATACCCTTATCGCCCACTCGCAGCGCTCGCTCGGCGGCAACGCCTGGGGAATCCCCCCGATGGCGGTCACTCTCGGCATGTCAGAACTGCTCGCCGCCCGCCGTCTCCGCCTGTACACCGACAGCGGAGCCTGGAAGCAGACGATCCTGCGGATCCTGCTCTTCGCCGAGCCCACCGTCGACTACCCAGCGACCCTCGCCGCCGAGCACCCCGACGTCCACGTAATCGCCGACGCCGCCTCCGCCGCCAGCCCCCCGACAGACTGGTAGCCAGTCACGCGGGTACCCGCCGTCGGCGTGCACCCCGACGCCTCGACCGGGCCGGGAAACGGCATCTATGGGCCATCGTTGCGGCGGGAACGACATCGATGGGCCATCGTTGCGGTGGCCCGGCCCGGCTGAGCAGCATCGATGTCCCATCGTTGCGGTTCGCGGCCGGGCTGGCGATCAGCAAGTTCCGGGCGGTTAAGAGTGGCGAGGTCGAAGTCTGCGCGCCAGGATTCTCCAGTTGCAGCAGCGCGATCCGCAGCTTCACGGCCGTGTTCCCGGCAGGCGCTCGTCGACCGGTGCCAGCCCGAACGGCAGCCGGGGCAGGGTGATCCCGGTTCGTCCCGTGCCGGGCGGATGCCGGGGCTTGCGACTGCGCAAAGTGATCGTCCGGGTGCGTTGCGTTCGGCCACCGGGGTACGACCTGGGTAATGAGCAAGCAGCCGACACCGCCCCCGGCCGGGGACAAACCCGGAGGTTCCGCGCCACCGCCACCGCCAGCCTGGCGGTTCTGGCTCTGGCCGGTCGCATTGCTCGGCGTGGTGCTGCTCTATGTTTTCCTGCCGGGGATCAATATCAACACGCCGGTCAACCTCAGCTACTCGCAGTTCATCTCCCGCGCCGACGCGCACCAGATCAAGACCGTCACCTTCGGCAACGGGTCAAGCGGCTCAAACACGACCGCCAACGGCGACCTGACCAGCGGCAAGTCCTACACCACCGTTATCCCAGGCCAGCCCAACGCGGCCCTCAGCGATAAGCTCACCGCCGACGGCGTGAAGTCGGTGACGGCGGACGCGCCGAGTTCAGGTATCGGCACCGACATTCTTTACTGGCTGCTCTTGCTGCTGCCGATCCTCCTTGTTTTCTGGCTGATCCGACGGGTTTCCAAAGCAGGCGCCTCGGGCGGGGGTCTGCAAGGCGTGCTCGGAGTGGGCAAGAGCCGGGCCCGGGTGTTCGACGCCGAACGGCCGGAGACGAAGTTCAGGGACGTGGCCGGGTACGACGGGGTGAAGTCGGAGATCGGCGAGGTCGTCGACTTCCTGCGCAGTCCAGGGCGGTACCAGCGGGCCGGCGCGATGGCGCCGCGCGGCATGCTGATGGTCGGTCCGCCTGGCACCGGGAAGACGCTGCTGGCCAGGGCCGTGGCCGGCGAAGCCTCTGTCCCGTTCTTCTCGGTCACCGGGTCGAGTTTCGTCGAGCTGTTCGTTGGCGTCGGCGCGGCCCGCGTTCGTGACCTGTTCAATGAGGCGCGCAAGCGGGCCCCGGCGATCGTCTTCATTGACGAGATTGACGGCATCGGGCAGCGCCGGTCAGGATCAGGCGCGGCCGTCGCCAACGACGAGCGGGAGCAGACGCTCAACCAGTTGCTGGCCGAGATGGACGGGTTCGACGTGGCTGAGGGAATCGTCGTGCTCGGCGCGACCAACCGGCCCGAGGTGCTCGACCCGGCGTTGCTGCGGCCTGGCCGGTTCGACCGGCAGGTCACGATCCCGCTGCCGACGCTGGCCGAGCGGTCAGAGATCCTGGCCGTGCACTGCCGGGACAAGAAGCTCGGCCATGACGTGGACCTGCGGGTCGTGGCGCGGGGGACACCGGGATTCTCCGGAGCCGACCTGGCCAACTTGGCCAACGAGGCTGCGATCGTGGCGGTGCGGGAGAACAGGGACGTGCTGTCCGCCGCCGACTTCGACTCGGCCAGGGACCGGATCATCCTCGGCCGCCGCGAGGGCTCCAACGTGCTGCTGCCAGAGGAGAAACACGAGGTCGCGGTGCACGAGTCTGGCCACGCCCTGATCGCCGCGCTGTCTGAGCACACCGACCCGGTAGCGAAAATCACGATCCTGCCCGCCGGGCAGACGCTCGGCGTGACCGAGCAGCTTCCGCTCGATGAGCGACACTTGTACAAGGAGGATTACCTGCGCGACGCGCTCGCGGTGCGGCTCGGCGGGCGCGCGGCCGAGCTCGTCGAGGTCGGCCAGGGCTCGACTGGCGCGGCCAACGACCTGGCCAGCGCCACCGAACTCGCTACCAAGATGGTGCGTGAGTACGGGCTTTCTTCCGATCTCGGACCTATCGGATACCCGGAAGGTGGCTCGGTGTTCCTTGGCGGGGGAGGACAGGGTCTCTCCAGCCGGCCGTTCGCCGAGGCGACCCAGGCCAGGATCGACGCCGACGTGGCCAGGTTGCTCCGCGAGGCCGAGCAGACCGCGATCGGCGTGATCCAGGCGCATCGGCACGAGCTTGAGCAGCTAGTCGACCTCCTGCTTGAGCGCGAGACGGTGGACGGCGCCGAAGTCTACCGTATCGTCGGCAAGCCCGTGCCTGAGCACAAGGTCGAGCAGTTGGCGATCGGCCCGCACGCCCAGGTCGCGGCCGGTCGCTCAGGCGGCGCTACGGCCGGCCCAGGCGTTGCGGCGGGCTGATAACCCGAAGCCCGATACTCCGTAGCGGGATGACTCGCTGACCATACGAAGATCGCTGTCCGGCCGGTCGGTGATCAGCATGTGGCCGGGGGAGTGGGTGATCGCGAAGGGGAGCTCTGCGGCGGCTAGGGTGGCCTGCGGGGTGACGCCGCAGGCCCAGAACACCGGCACGTCGCCTGGTTCGGGAAGGACCGGATCTCCGAAATCTGGTTTCGACAGGTCGCGGATGCCGAGGTCGGACGGGTCGCCGGCGTGTACCGGGGCACCGTGGGCGGACGGAATGCGAGCCGTGATCTCGGTCGCGGTACCGACCAGGGAAGCCGGGATGGGGCGCATCGAGACGACCAGGGGACCGGCGAAGCGGCCCGCTGGCTGGCAGCGGCGGTTCGTGACGTACATCGGGACGTTTCGGTCTTGTTCAATGTGCCTTACCGGGACGCACGCGCCAAGCAGCGCGCGCTCGAAGGTGAAGCTGCAGCCGAGGAGGAAGCTGACCAGGTCACCGCGCCAGTAGCCGGTTACCTCGGCGGGTTCGGCGATGCACCGGCCGTGCTCCCAGATCCGGTATGCGGGCAAGTCGGTGCGCAGGTCAGCGTCAGGCGCCAGGATGGTGACCGCGCTGCCTGGCTCGGTGATGTCGAGCAGCGGGCAAGGACCAGGATTGCGGCGGGCGAACAACTCAAAGTCGACGGCTGCCTCTAGCGGCAGCACGATCAGGTTGGCCTGGGTGAATCCGCTGGCCACGCCTGCGGTTGGCACCCGGAGGCCTGCCCGGAACCTAGCCCTGGCCTCGGCTGACGGCAAGTAATCCATCTTTCCATCATTACTCTTCGGCCAAGTAAGGTGGCGCCGGGTCGTACTGGATGTGGCGGCGGACGGCCCGCGCGTGGTCCCGGCCGTGCAGCTTGCCGACCAGCCAGAGGGCCAGGTCGATGCCGGCCGAGACGCCCTGGCTGGTGGCCAGGTTGCCGTCGACGACGTACCTGGCGTCCCTGACGACGGTGACCTCGCCGCGCCCTTCCAGCGTGTCCTCGAACGAGTGATGCGTGGCGACCCGGCGGCCTCGCGCCGGACCCGCCTCGTGCAGGAGCAGCGAACCGGTACAGACGCTGGTGACCCACTTGGCCGTCTCGGCGGTGGTGCGGATCCAGTCGATGACAACCGGATTCGTGACCTCGCGGCGGGTGCCCTGGCCACCGGGAACCAGGAGTACGTCGAGCGGCGGGTGATCGGCCAGAGTGTGGTCGGGCAGGACGCGCATGCCCTTGGCGCAGCGGACCGGGTCAAGGCTCTCGGCGAGGAGCACCACCGGGTCGTCGTCCTTGCGCAGCATCCGCGAGGTAGCGAACACCTCCCAGGGACCGGCGAAGTCGAGTTCTTCGGCACCGTCGAAGATCAGCAGGCCGTAGCTGGTCATGTGCACTCCCTGGTTGTTCCGAATCGGCTGCGATAATCAGAAGGCGAGCGCGCATTCGGCGTCAGCCTGCGGTGAAGGTGTCGATGCTCTCGATCTTCCAGTTGCCACGGACATGGATCGCCGTTACGGCGAACATCGCGCCGCCGTAGCTGGCCTGCGTTGTTCCGGCGCGGGTGTCCTGCTGGTTGGCGAAGACCAGGAGCCTGGCCCGGTTGCCGGTCAGCAGTTCGACCCCGATGCTGGTCACCTTCGTGGTCACGTCCAGCTTCTCTTTCGGCGCCTGCTGCGCGACGACGGCGATCAGCTGGTTGTACTGCCTGATCGCGGGGCCGGTGAGCACGGCCTGGGCGGCGGACTTCGTCGCGGCCACGTCGGTGTAGTCGTAGGAGAAGATCTTGTTCACCGCGCTGGTGACGGCGTGTTCCGCGGCGGCCGTAGCCGGCCGGTCGGTCAGGGCGGCGTTCGCCCCGGCGGCAGTGCTTCGCAGGTCGTGCGCGGTGACTGTTGCCCAGATCCCGAAGCTGCCGAACAGCACGGCGCCGACCGCGCAGAGGACGAGCAGGATCAGCCGCCGGCGGCGTGGCGGCGCGGCGGCCGCGGTCGGCCCGGCGGTGGCGGCGGCATCGGCATCGGCGCTGACTTCTGACGTCATGACGCACCCTGCACGGGTACCTGGCTCAGCGAGCTCAGCTTCCAGCCCGACGCCGTCCTGGTCAGCTCGCCCTCGAGCCTGCTGGTCTTCACGACCGGCGCCCCGCTCGAGGGGGTGACCGTGAGCTGGAGGGCGACGATGATCGCGGCGGTGCCGGCTCGGGAGTTCAGGCTGGTCAGCGCGCCGTCGAGGACCTTCGCGGTGGTAATCGTCTGAGCCGCCGCGATCTGCTTCTCGAACGCCGCCCGGCCGGTCACGATCCCTGCGCGCAGCGACCCGGTCGACGATTCCTCCCATAGCTTCAGCCCGGCGCCGACGTGCCGGTAGTCGAGCGTGTTGAAGTTCAGCACCGCCTGCTCTCCGGCCTGGAGCGCCTGGTCCCTGACGGCGGCCGCGGCAGGAACCCGAGGCGCCCCGGCCCACGACCAGCCCGCGACGGCCGCGAAAACCGCGGCGGCGGCCAGCAGCACCAGCGCCGTGAGCAGCACCGGCTCAGGCCGGCGCCGGGCGGTGCTCACCCCGACACTCCGAGCAGCGACGCGAGGCCGGGATTCGCGGCCGGCGGCACCCCGCCGGACGGGGCCTGCGCCGAGCCGCGCACGTCGGTCCCGCTCTTGGCGGGCAGCGTGCACTGCGCCGAGGTATTCAGCGGTGCGGGGGAGGTGTCCAGGCCGTTGCGGTGCGTCGTGCCGCCGTAGCCGGCGGTGCACGGCAGCGGGTCGAAGAAGGTCAGCGCGACTCCAAACTGCGAGCCCTTGTCCGTGATCACGGTCGAGCCGATCGCGATCGCCGCGGGCAGCAAGGAAAACAGCTCGTCGAGCGCCGCGCCCCTGGTCAGCGTCAGGTCCGAGGTGGTCAGCAGGTTCGCGATCAGCACGCCGAGGCCAGGGTTGGTCTCGGCGAGGACGTCAGCGACCTGCGCGGCCGCCTGCGGTCCGGCTACCAGCAGCTCTCGCAAGCTGCCATTAGCCTCGTCGAGCTGACTCGCCAGAAGCAAAGCGTTCTTTCCGAACAAATTTAGCTCAGAACTCTCGGCCAGCTGGGTGGCGAGCACCGTGCGAGCGTCCCTGATCAGCGTCGTGGCCTGCGGAACAGTTGCGAACGCGGCCCGGGCGAGCTCACTGTTTCCGTCGATGAGGGCCTGTAGATTACCGCCCTGGCCGGCGAAGCCGGTCGCCAGCTCGTTCGTGACCTCGCGGAGCTGTTTCAGTGGCAGCGAGGTGGCCAGCGAGTTCAGGCTGGTCAGCAGGCTGGTTACCGAGATGGGCAGCTCGGTGTCGCTTTCGGCGATCACGCTGCCGCCGGTCAGGTACGGGCCGCGGGACGCGTCCGGCCGCAGGTCAACGTACTGCTCGCCGACCGCGGACAGGTCGGCGACCGCCGCGTGCAGCCGGTCGGGGATCGGCGGCGCCGAGTCGCTGATATCCAGGTCGACCTGGATGCCGGTGCTGGTCAGCCGCATCGCGCCGACCCGGCCGACCGACACTCCCCGGTCGGTGACGTCCGCGTCCGGATAGATGCCGCCCGCGTTCGCCAGATCAAGGTGGACCACGTAGAACCCGCGCAGCCCGACGAACCGGCCGAGGTTGGCGTACCGGAACCCGGTGAACGCCATCACGAGCACGGCGAGCAGACCGAAGACGATGAGCTTGACTCGGGTTCCCCTGGTCAGCATCAGTGCCCGCCCTTCTTCGCGGGCTTGGGCACCGGGATAGTCGGGATCACCGTGGTGCCCTTCTTGGCCCGCAGGTGCAGGTACACGTTCAGGTAGTCGCCCTTCACGTCGTTCAGCACCTGGTTGGTGAACGGGTAGGTGAGCAGTACCTGGAGCGCGTCGGGCAGCGCCGTCCCCGCGTCGGCCAGCTCCCGCAGCGTAGGCGCCAGTTCGTTCAGGTCGGCGACCAGGTTGGCCTGGCTGGCGTTGATCGTGCTGACCGCGACCCCGGTCAGTTTCCTTAGCGAGTTCAGCATGGTCACGAGCTGGGACCGCTCGGCCGCGAGTACTTCGAGGCCAGGCGTGAGGTGATCGAGCACGTGGCCGATCTGCTTGTCGCGGGCGGCCAGCGTCGCGGTGAGCTTCCGCAGCCCGGTGAGGGCGGAGATGATGTCCTGCTTATGGCTGTTCAGGTTGGCCAGCAGCGTGTGGAGCTGCGTGAACAGCGACCGGATCTGCGGCTCGTTGCCCTTCAGCGCGGCGTCGAGCTGAGTGGTGATGACGTGGATCTGGTCGATACCGCCGCCGTTCAGCAGCAGCGACAGGGCGCCGAGCACCTGCTCGACCGTGGCGTTGCTCGTGGTCCTGGTCACCGGGATGAGCGCGCCATTGGCCAGCCGCCCGGACGGGGGAATGCCAGCCGGCGCCGACAGCGCCACGAACTGCTCGCCGAGCAGGCTGGACTGCTCGATCTCGGCGATGGCGTTGCCCGGCAAGCGAACGTTGCCGTTGACCAGCATCGTGATGTGCGCGGTCCAGCTGTGCGGCGGCAGGTAGATGCGGGTTACCCGGCCCACGGCCACGTTGCTGACCATGACTGCCGACTGCGGCACCAGGTCGCCGGCGTCGGTGAACTCGGCGGTGACCTGGTAGGGATGACTGCCGAGATTGGCCCCGCCTGGCAGTGGCACGGCGTAGATGCCGTTGTAACCAGACGAGCTGCACCCGGCCAGCGCGGCGGCGGCAACCACGACGGCGAGCAGCTTCCTCATCGGCCCACCGCCGAGGGCGTGCCGTACTCGGTGCCGGTCACGGGCAGCGGCAAGGGCGGCAGGGAGTCAGTCTTCGACCTGGGCACTGGAATCAGGTCCGTCAAGGCGGCCTTGCCCATATCGAACTCGTTCAGGTCGCCCCGGCCGTCCAGCGTGTGCGTAGTCGAGTCGTAGGCGCCAACGAGGTTGTCGGCCGCGAGCGGTATGTCATCGAGCGCCGCGGCCAGCGACGCCCGTTCCCGGCTCAGGATCGTGGTGACCGAGGCCAGGTTGTTCACGTTGGAATCGATCAGCGCCCGGTTACTGCCGATGAAGGTCTTGACCTGGTTGAGTGCGGTCGCCAGGTCAGTCAGGGCGGTGGCCAGGTCCTGGCGGTCAGCGGCCAGGAACTGTGACACCTCGGCTAGCTGCTGCTCGGCCAGCTTCACCTGGCCGTTGTTGTCCTTGAGCATGGAGGTGAACTGCTGCAGGTAGACCACCGAGGCGAACAGGTTGTTCGCCGAGCCGCCGAGCGTCTTGGACAGCTGGCTGTACTCGGTGATCATGTTGCGCAGGTAGGCGCCGTTGCCTTTCAGGTTGGCCGCGCCGGTCTTGATCAGGTCGGTGAGCGCGCCGTTCTTATTGGCGCCGCCCGGGCCGAGCGCGTTCGCCAGCTTGGCGAGGCTGGCGTAGACCTGATCGACTTCGACGGGGACCGCGGTCCTGGTCACCGGGATGACCGCACCCGAGGCGAGCTGCGCCCCTCGGGTGTAGGCCGGGGTGAGCTGGATATACCGGTCGGCGACGACGCTCGGCGCGATGACGACGGCGTCGGCGTTCGCCGGGACCGGCACGCCGCTGTTCAGCGTCATCACGACGCGGACCCTGGTGCCGACCGGGATGACGGAGTCGACCGTGCCGACCGGTACCCCGAGGATCCTGACCGTCGAGCCCGGATAGACGCCGATGGTCTCGGCGAAGTAGGCGGTGACCGTCTTGCTCGGGTGCAGCGAGCCGTAGACAAGGACACCGCCGGCGATCAGCGCCGCCGTAAGGAAGGCGACGCCGGCGCCAAGCACGAGCCGGTCCCGCCTTGTGGTGAGGAGCTTCTTGAATCTTGTCATGACTTCGGCGGCTCACAGCCGGTCGCCGGCGTGTTATCCGGGACGTAGGAATGGGGGATCAGGCCGCACAGGTAGATGTCGAACCAGCGGCCGTTGCCGAGGGCGTTGCCGAGCAGGCGGTAGTAGGGGCCGGCGAGCGCGATCGCTTCGGCGAGGTCGGACTGGTCGGTCTTGAGCAGCGAGGTGACCTCATCGAGAGCCTGCAGGGCCGGGCCGAGCGTGGTCTGGTCGTCGTTGACGAGCCCGGTGAGCTGAATCGAAAGAGCCTGAGTGTCGAGCAGGAGGTCATGGATCGCCTGCTGGCGCTGCTGCAGCTCGGCGAGCAGGAGGTTGCCGTCGTTGATCAGCGCGTCGAACCGGCCGTCCTCGCTGGCCAGGACCCTGGTGACCCGCTTGGCGTTGGCCAGCAGCGTGGTGACCTCCTGATCCTTGCCGGCCACGGACGCGGACAGGGCGGCGAGGCCGCTCAGGGCCTTGCGCACGTAGGGCGGGGTGGTCGCGAACGCGGCGGACAGGGTTTCCAGGCTCTGGGCCAGCTGCTTGGTGTCGATCTGGCTGATCTGGCCCCCGACGGCGCTGAACGCCTGGGTGACGTCGTAGGGCGAGGTAGTGCGGGACAGCGGGATCGGGACTGAGGGATTCTGGGACGCGCCGCCGCGCGGGTCGAGGGCCAGGTACTTGTCGCCGAGGAGGGTCTTGATCTCGATCGCGGCCGTCGTGCGGTTACCGACCCAGGCGTTCTTGACGCGGAACGTGACCGCGACCTTGTCGCCCGCGAGCGCGACGCCGGTGACCTTGCCGACGCGGACGCCGGCGATCCTGACCTCGTTGCCGGGGGCGAGCCCGGCCGCTTCGGAAAAGTAGGCCGTGTAGCCGGTTCCGGCGCCGATGAAGGGCAGGTCATCGGAGTAGAACACGGCGAGCACGAGGACGGCGAGAATGGCGAGGCCGGCGAGGGCGACGTAGACCGGGTTGCGTTCTTTCAGCGGCTTCACGACTGGCACCTCGCCGCGGTGACCGGGATGCCGGCGTGGAGCTTGCCGCCGCCTGGGGCGGTCGTGACGCCGCTGACCGTGGCGGCGCAGAGGTAGAAGTTCAGCCAGGAGCCGTAGGAGGCGATCCTGGCGATGTCCTGCATCTTGGCCGGGAGGTCTTCGAGGAAGGTGTTCACGGTCGGCGAGTTGTCGGCCAGGTTGGTCGCGAGCCGCCGCAACTGGACGATGTCGGTCTGCAGGGGCCCGGCCGACCTGGAGCAGGCCGGCGGTAGCGCTGGTGAGCGAACCGATCGCGTCGATCGCGGTGCCGATCGACTCCCGGTCGGCGGCTAGCCCGGACACGAGCTCGGACAGGCTCGTAATGAGGCCGGTCAGCTCGCCGCTGCGGGTGGCGACCGTATGCAGCACCGAGTTGAGGTTGTCGATCACCTCGTCGATGACCTGGTCCTTGGTCGCGAGCGAGGTCGTCAGCGAGCCGATGGTCGCTACCAGCGCCGTGATGTCGGGACTCTCGCCCTGGAAGACGGTGATGATCTCGCTGGACAGCTCGTTCACGTCGCCGGGGGACAGGGCCTGGAACAACGGCTGGAAGCCGTTGAACAGCTGGGTGAGGTTCAGCGCGGGTGTGGTGCGGCTGAGCGGGATCATGCCGCCGGGCGGGAGGGTTTTACTCACCGGTCCGGTGCCCTGGCCGAGTTCGATGTAGCGCTGGCCGACCAGGTTTAGGTACTTGATCGTGGCCGTCGTCGTCGCGGGTAGCTGGCGGCCGGCCTGGAGGCTGAAGCCGAGTTCGGCCAGGTGGCGGTGGTAGACGCTGATCGAGGTGACCTGGCCGACGCGGACGCCGGCGATGTCCACGTCGCTGCCGACCTGCACGCCGGTGACATCGGAGAAGACGGCGTGGTAGCCGGTGGTGCCCGGCGTGCCCGACGAGGCGATGCTGACCCCGAGTATGGCGGTGATCGTGCCGGTGATGACGACGAAGATGACCGACTTGATCAGCGGGGCGGTCAGGCGGCGGTTCACTTCTTGCCCGCCTTACCCCGCGTGTCGTGCAGGCGGATGCCCTTGAACGGGACCAGGTAGCAGTGCGGGCCGAGGTCATCGTCGTAGACCGGGGCGTCCCTATTCGCCTCGTAGGCGCCGAGCGAAGGCACGACGAGGACGCGGACGTGCAGGCCTGGCTGGTTCGTGCCGGCGCCGAGAGCCTTGTCGACCTTGGGCACGAAGTTCGCGAGGTCCTGGAGCGTGCAAGGGAACTCGGTCGAGTACCTCGCGAGGATCTCCAGCGTGGGGAGGCTGTCGGAGTTGAGCTTGATGATGTTCTGCGAGTTCGCGTTCAGGAACGAGTGCAGGTCGTCGGACGCGACCGTGATGTTCGTGAGCAGGGCGGCATAGTTGGCACTTTGCCTGCCGATGATCTGCCCGGTCTTGCTGAAGTCGTTGAAAGCGGCGAGCACCGAGGGCAGGTCGGCGCTGTAGGCCCGGCTGAGCGCGGCGAGCCGCCTGATGTCGGTGTCGAATTGGGGAAGCTCAGGGTTCAGGTCCTTGAGGTAGGAGTTCAGCGTGACCAGGGTCTCGCCGAGGCGCTTGCCCCTTCCCTGGAGCCCGTCGGCGATCGCCGTCAGGGTCAAGGAGAGCTTGTCCGGCTGGATCGCGTTGAGCATCGGCAGGAGATTGTTGAGCACGTCCTCGAGCTCGATCGCGTCGGCCGAGCGGTTCTCCCTGATGACGCTGCCGGCGGCCAGGGTCGCCGCGACCGGGTTCTCCGGCAGGATGAGGGCGACGTAGCGCTGGCCGAACAGCGTCGTGGGGAGCATCTCGGCGGAGACGTTGGCGGGCAGTTCTGAGAGGGCATTTGGCTGGATCGCGAGTTCCAGGCGGGCACCCGCGCCGTTGGCGGTGACCTGCCTGACCTCGCCTACCTGCACGCCGCGGACCATGACCTCGGCGCCCGGGTGCATCTCGTTGCCGACGTTGCCGGTGTAGACCGTGATCATCGCGACGGGGCTGAACTTCTTCTGGTACAGGGCGACCGACAGCCACGCCAGCAGGACGAGGACGACCAGGAAGGCCGCTCCCGCCAGACGCCGGCGTGCTGTCGTGGTCAACCCGCGACCCTCACAGTAGTCGTCGCGCCCCAGATCGCCAGGCTCATGAAGAAGTCGATGATGTTGATCATGACGATCGCGGTGCGGACCGCCCGGCCGACCGCGACGCCGACCCCGGCCGGGCCGCCCTGCGCCCGGTAACCGTAGTAGCAGTGCACCAGGATGACCACCACGCTGAAGATCAGCACCTTGAGGAACGACCAGAGGACGTCGGTGGGGGAGAGGAACAGGTTGAAGTAGTGACTGTAGGTGCCAGGCGACTGGCCCTCGAAGTAGACCGTGACCACCTGCGAGCCGAAATAAGAACTGATCAGGCCGATAGCGTACAGCGGGATGACCGCGACGGCCCCGGCGATGATCCTGGTCGTGACCAGGTAAGGCAGGCTGGGGATGCTCATCCCTTCGAGCGCGTCGATCTCGTCGCTGATCCGCATCGCGCCGAGCTGGGCGGTGAAGCCGGCGCCGACGGTGGCGGAGAGGGCGAGGCCGGCGACGAGTGGCGCGATCTCGCGGGTGTTGAAGTAGGCCGACACGAAGCCGGTGAACGCGGACGCGCCGATTTGATTGAGAGCCGCGTAGCCCTGAAGTCCGACGACCGTTCCGGTAAACAGCGTCATGCCGATCATCACGCCGACCGTGCCGCCGATCAGGGCCAGCGCACCGCTGCCGAAGCTGACCTCGGACAAGATCCGCAGGATCTCCTTCGGGTAGCGCCTGAGGACTCGCGGCAGCCAGGCCAGTGCCTTGCCGTAGAACAGCAACTGGTCTCCGAGCGGGTCAAGCCAGTTCAGTGACCGGTCGAGCCTCGTGCCGATTGTGCTCATCAGGCTCCCTTCAGGCTCCCTTGGGCGGCACTATCTGGAGATAGATCGCGGTCAGGACGAGGTTGACGAAGAACAGCAGCAGGAAGGTGATCACCACGGACTGGTTGACCGCCTCCCCGACGCCCTTGGGTCCCGGCCTCGGGTGCAGGCCCCGGTGCGCGGCGACGACGCCGGCGATGAAACCGAAGATCAGCGCCTTGATCTCGCTGATATACAGGTCGGGAAGCTGAGCCAGGGAAGAGAAGCTGGCCAGGAACGAGCCCGGCGTGCCGTGCTGCAGGTACACGAAGAAGAAGTAGCCGCCGACGACGCCCACGACCGACACGAGTCCGTTGAGCAGCAGCGCCACGCCCGAGGCGGCGAGCACTCTCGGCACGATCAGCCTCTGGATCGGCGAGACGCTCATCACCTCCATGGCCTCGATCTCCTCCCTGATCGTGCGGGCCCCGATGTCAGCGCAGATCGCCGACCCGCCCGCGCCCGCGATCAGGAGCGCGACGATCAGCGGGCTAGCCTGCTGCACGACGGCGAGCACGCTCGCGGCACCCGTGAACGACTCGGCGCCGAGCTGGGTCGTCAGCGAGCCGACCTGGAGCGTGATCACGGCGCCGAACGGGATCGAGACCAGCATCGAAGGCAGGATGGTGACGCTCGCGATGAACCAGAACTGATCGACGAACTCGGCGAACTGGAACGGGCGCTTGAAGGTCAGCCGGATCACGCTGGCCGCGAGCGTGAACAGCATGCCGGTCTGCCGCAGGGGGGCAGCTACATCGCGGGCGCTCATCGTCAGCTGATCTTGGCCTTTCCGAGGGTCAGCGTGATGGTGTTGCCTGATCCGGGAATCGTCACGTTAATCAGCGAGGTCGCCAGCAGGCAATGCTGGAAGTCGCCGATCGTGTAACTGCCGGTCACCTTGCCGCCGTCCAGCGGATTGAATCCTTTCTCGCTGGCGAGCTTGACGACGACCGGGTCCTTGGTCTCGCACTTGCTGCCGACCGGGACGGGGATGCCGGCGACGACCAGGCTCGTGATCTGCAGCGTGATCTTAGACGTGGTCTTCACGGCGCCGGTATTCACGTTTACCTTTCCCGTGGTCGGGCCGTCGTTGAGGAACTTCGTGGTCGAGGTCACCGGGATCACGCCGGCCTGCTTGAACGAGCCGGTGGCAGGAGGCAGCGTCAGAGTGGCCGTGAGCTTACCGTTGCTTGGGTTCAAATCGGAGGATAGCTTGCCCGGACCCAGGGCAAGGGTGAAGTTCGGGCCTTTCAGGAAGGTGCTGCCGGTTACCTTGTAACTCGCGTGCACCGGCTTGGCGGTCGGCCTGGCCTCGGCGGGAGCAGCGAGGGCGGCGAGCGATACTGCCGTCAGCACCCCCGTTGCCGCGAGCGCGGCCGCCGGCCTGGTCAAGGACGCTCCGAGTTTTCCTGTCATGCCATTCTCCTTTCCAGCAATGCTTTGCCGCAGGCCTTTCTTGATCGTTAGCGCTTCGGTTTCGGAATGGGCGGCGGGCACACCCAGTTTTGCGGCTGCGATGGCCCGCACAGTTCGCCCTGGGTCATTTTCACGAAATTGCCCTGGCCGGAAATAGACCCGGTCAGCAAGGGATCCAGGTTCTCGGTCACGCCGCAATCGGTGAACGCCGGGATCGTGACCTTGCCGAGGAGCGGGCCGCCGGTCGGCAGCGTGTACCCGACCGGCGGAAGCAGGTTCTTGCCCTTCCCGACGAGCTTCAGCGTCACCGGCGACGCGGTGCGGCAGCCGGTGCCGACGTCCAGCGGGCGGCCGTTGACCCGGACGCCGCTGACCCTGATCGAGATCCTGGTCGTGGCGTCCACCGTGATCGGGTACGGGGGAGCGATCACGCCTGATACCGAGACGATGTCGATGAACGACAACTCGGTGATGTGCAGCGTCGCGGTGACCGGCACGAACCTGAAGGCCAGGAAGGTGGCCGTGACCGGCGGGAGCTCAGGTCGGCCCTTGTAGTAGAGCTGGCCGGTGGAGTACTCGACGAGCTTGCCCTTCTTGAACGCGTGGCGCTGGCCGATGTCGACATTTACCAGGCCGGGCTTGGCCGGGCGCCTGGGCTGCAGCAGCGCCGCGCCGATGAGCTTGGTGACGTCGGCGTAGCCGGTGAGGTAAGCGCAAGTGGCGACCCCGTCACCGGTGACCTTGATCTTCCCGCAGCCCTGGGGGAACTTCGTCTTGCTTGCGGTTCGCTGTCCTTGCCCTGGCGTGGGCGATGCTGAGGGACTGGCCTGACTCACCTTGATCGTCGCGAGCCTGGCGCCGGCCCCGTTGCCTGGCACGCAGTCAGCGTTCAGCGTGGCTCCGCGGCTGCGCAGCGAGATGGCCAGGCTGCTCGCGGTGAAGGTGATCGTGGCGGGCTCGCTGGCCGGCAGCGGCCCTGAACTTCCCGAGGCGGTCAGCGCGAGCAGACCGCCGGCCGTCGGCCTGGCCCGCGAGCCGCTGGCCTGCCAGTGAAGCGGCTGGGCGGCGGACCGCCTGGTCTCGATGACCGTGAGGACGTCGGTGCTGCCGGCGATCACCGTTCCCGGTCGGGCGAAGACCGATCCGGCCAGGGCGGCCTTCGGCACCAGCGAGCTGATCCGCACGCCGATCGGAGCGGCCGGCGGGCCGACCGGAACCGAGGCCGGGTAGGTGGCGGTGATCGTCACGCTGACCGCGAAGTTGCCCGCCGGGAAGGAACAGGTGTAGCCGAGGTCGGTGCGCGTCGCCTGGGCCGCGGCGGCGCGGGGCGTGTAGGCCGCGATTCCGCCCGTGATGACCAGCAAGCCAGCGCCAATCACGCTGGCAAGCGCGGTACCTCGGGCGGCGCGGAACACCAGGTAAGTCCTTTGTTCTGGGTTAGCCGAACAGCAGCGCGAGGCACTGTAGCGTTCCTCGCGCTGCTGCTCTAGCCGGGCGAGTTAGCTGGACTTGATCGTGCCCTTGCGGCTCAGCGTGTAGGTGCCGACGTACGTCGGGTGGTCACCGTTCTTGACCAGGCCGAAGCAGCCGGACACGCCTGAGACAGAAAGCTGCGCCTTGTTGAGCGCCTTGAGCGGCAGCTTCGGGTTCAGGTTCAGCGTGTGCTTGCCGTTCGTGTAGTAACCGGGCGCCGAGCCCGTCACCATGAACGAGCAGCCCTTCATCTTCACAGCGACCTTCACGCCGCTGATCAGGCCGGCGGTCTGGCCCTTGCTGTTCGTCTTCGAATCGACGCTGACGGTGTACGGAGTCGACTTGATCGTCGTGCTCACCTTGCCGAGCGGGCCGACGCAGTTGTTGAACGACAGCTTCGCGACCGTTCCGACTTTCACCGGCGACGAACCGTGACTCGTGCCGTTAGGTATCTTGCCTGAGCCCGTTGACGCGGCCGTCTTGCCCTTGGTCGTGCAGGTGACATTAATTCCCTTGTCACTCAGGATGGTCTTGCTCGTGGTGGCCGTGTAGGACCCGCCACCGCTGACCTTCACCGTGAGCATCGCCGTGCCGGTCGAGCCCATGGCCGGGGCTGCGCTCAGGCCGACGACGGCGACCGTGACAGCAGCAGTGCACAGAACGCCTAGGGTGTGTTTCCCTATCGTCATGAATCCGCCTCCCTTTGATCTTGGTTGTCCGTTTTTTGGCGAACAGGACGACTGAGCTACCCTAGCGAATCTCGCCTAGTCTCATTTCTTTGCGGTAAATACTTGTCAAATCAGGCTGATCCTGACCTGCGTTTTTATCACCAAGTGAGTACTTTCCCTACGGCAGGCAGCTGTTGATGCGCTCGAACAGCTTCGCGGCGCGCTCGAGTGAGGAGGTCGTGAGCTTGGGCAGCAGGGCCTGCTGCTCCCGCAGGAAGTACACCGCGAGCTGATAACGGTCAATAGCCTTGACCGGGAGGTCGTTGTCCCTGAAGTACGCCTCGACCCTGGCGGCAACGCGCGGGACGCGTGACCTGATGTCGGCTGGCTTGAGCACGCCGGCCGGCAGGTGCTTGCCGTAGACGCCGGACACCAGCGCGCAGTAGCAGGCGGTGTCGAGCAGGTCTTCGATGTCGGCTTCCTTGCCGGGGGTGAACTCGCTGATCTGGATCAGCGCCTTGGTCTCGACGTGCCCGTTCTCGGCCAGCGCCTTGATCCGCTGCTGATCGCCGGTCCCGCCGTCGACCAGCACGGCCACGTTAAGCGACGGCGATCCGACCAGGCTGACGAACGCCGCCACCTTGTCAGCTCCGCCGACCGGAGTGATCACCCAGTCAGGGTCAAGCGTGGAAAGGCCGACTTCACGGCAGGCCTGGCTGAGCAGCTGCAAATAGATCAGGTCAGACGGCCAGCCGACCAGCAGGCAGTTCGGCCCGGTCACCAGGGGCTGGGCCAGTTCGTAGCTGAGCGCCGCGCGCAGCGGGAACAGGGTCTCGCTGTCCCGCTTGTAGTTGTCGGCGCTGATGAGCGTGCCCTGGTCGTCGACGTCCTGCACGGTGCGTACCCGGTCGATCCGCTGCGGGTCGATCAGGAAAGGCGAGTGCGTCGTGTAGATGACCTGGTGTTTCGGCGACAGCTTGTGCTCGATGAAAGCGAGCACGTCCGCCTGGGCGGTCGCGTGCAGGCTCAGCCCTGGTTCATCGAGCAGGAGGATGGTATTGCGCCGCGGGTCCTGCGGAATATTGCTGAAATAAGCATAGAAAGAGAAGAACCAGACGAAACCTCGGGAACGCTCATCGAACGGCACTGTCACCGAGTGCTTGGGGTTGTAAACCCGCAGGTTCACGACCGGTCCGCGGTTCAGCGGCGGATCGGCGGCCGGGTTGCCCGGTGACATCTGGAACGTCACGCGCAGGCCAGGGTTCTGGCGCCAGAAGGAGAACACGTCCTTGGTGATGCCGTTGGCGACGCCCTCAAGGTCGCGGGTCAGCGCCTCGAAGTCGAGTTCCTCGAAGTCGGTCAGGTCGGCGTCCACCGTCTGGAGCAGGGAGAGGAAGGTACGATCGGCCTCGTCGGTCAGGCCGGCGGCCTCCTTGGCCTTCAGCTCAGGCAATGACACCCGGCCGCGCATGGTGCTGTAGTCGGAGAAGTAGAAGAACCTGGGCAGCCAGCCGTCAAGGTAGTTGTCGACGAGGTACACGCCGAGCGAATGGTCCCGCCAGGTGCCGAGCCGGGCGAGCAGCTCGGTGACCGTCACATGCGGCCCCGAGATCGCGGTCAGCGCCGTGATCAGTTCTGGCACCGTGCCGGCGGCCTGGACCGGCTGCTTGTCGGTCGCCGAGAGCTCGAGCCCGGAGACCAGGTGCTCGATGGCCTTCTCGACGGCGTAGGACGAGATGTACCGGCGACGGCCGTCGTAGCCTTTGACGACCGTGATCTCGCGGCTCTTGAGCACCCCGGCGCCGAGGTCTTCCTCGATGACCTTGAGTTCGTTGTCGCTGAGCTCGAAGACCGCGGTCACGACGTCGGCGGGCGAAGTCTCCCTGACCTTGCGGTAGGCGGAGAACCGCTTGCTGGGGAAGTCCATGACATCGTCGAACCTGGTCTTGCCGCCGATCGGGTGCAGCGGGTTCAGCAGGTGGAGCGCGTGCAGGAACGCGGTCTTACCCGACTCGTTCTTCCCGACCATGCAGGTGATGTCCGCGATCGGCACCACTCCGGAGTCATCGATGCTCCGGTAGTTCTGAATGCGAACCGACTTCAGTTCCAACGGATCTGCCCTCCCGGCTTGGTGCTGTTGTCCTTGTCGCACTCTACCGAGCGAGAAGTTGACGTTAGGGCCGATCCGCTCAGACATGTACGGTCGAGTGGACGTTGCGAAGGAGGCGGCATGGCGGACAGCCGGTTCGGGGTGACCGAGCTTGAGGAGCTACCAGAGGACCTGCGGGAACGGATCGGCGTTATCGCAGGGAAATCGGGATTCGTCGCGAATATTTTCCGTGCGCTCGGGCACCGGCCCGCCGAATTGCGAGCGTTTCTCGACTATCACGACGCGCTGATGGAGCGCCCTGACGGCCTGAGCAAGGCGGAACGCGAGCTTGTCGTGGTGGCGACGTCAGGTGCGAACCACTGCACCTACTGCATCGTCGCCCACGGAGCGATCCTGCGCATCAGGTCAAAGGATCCGCAACTGGCTGACCAGGTTGCCGCGAACCCCTGGCAGGCGGAGCTCGAACCGCGCGCCCGCGCGATCACCGACCTTGCGCTTGCCCTGGCCCGCACGCCCGAGTTGTTCGGCGAGGACAACCTCGCCGGGGCCCGCGCGGCCGGGCTGACCGATGATGAGATCTGGGACGTCGGCGCGATCACGGCGCTATTCGCCGCGTCGAACCGCCTCGCCCACCTGACCGCGCTGCGGCCCAACCCCGAGTTCTACCTCATGGGCCGGTGACGACGACCGGGCGCAGGCTGGCCACGATCTCGATAATCTGGCCGGTCAGATTGTCGGGAACGCCAAGTTCGGTCAACGTGGCGGCGAGATGGCCCGCGGTCATGTCAAAGTGAGCATTGGAAATGCGGTGCTTACCATGCGCTTCCGCCAGATCAGGTCCGTGGTAAACCTCAGGTCCGCCAATAGCCTGGCAGAGCAGTGTCCCGATGTGCTTGCGGTGAACGGCTCCGACACCGTCGGGGAAGTACTGGCTGAGCACCGGGTCAGCAAGCATTTTGGCGTAGAAGATGTCGACGGCCGCGGTAACTGAGGCGTGCCCGCCGATCTGCTCGTAGATGCTGATGGGCGCGGCAACGGTGGTGGAGCTGTCCGAGCTCGCTGGCGTAGTCATGGATGTCATGGCTGTCTCTCCCTCGCTGTCCTGCTATTCCAACCATCGTGCAAGAAGAGCGCCTTAGCTAGAGCGTATAGGCATTAATTTCCTTACCTGAAAGGTGGTTTAAATGAATTCAGAAATGCTAAAGCACGGCTCAGTGAAAATTGCAGTGCGAGTTCTCCCTAAGCTCGCGCTACGGCCAGGGATTTGTGAGCAGAAGTAAAGCCGCGAAGGCGAATATTCCGAATGCCGGGATTGCCGGGGTTGCCGGGCTTGGGGGAACGTGGCGAGACGTGCCGAGGCGTAGCGAGGGGCAGCGGAACGCGCGGAACGCGAGAATTCGCCTGGGGGCGGGCGCCTTGCGGCTTGCGTCGCCCCCGTGGACGCAACCCGCAGGCACGCCCCGTCTCCCGGCCCATGACGTTACGCGGGCGAGCGAGGCCGCACAAGGAACCCATCCGCCGCGTCCGCCGCACTCCGTGGCCCAATGTAACCTTTCGGCCACCTAGCGTGGTCGCAAAATGGCGGATATCATCCGAAAAGTTTCCTCAGTCGGCCTCGGCCGGCGATTCTCCGGCCTTGTCCGGTCATTGCCGGTTATCGCCCGGTCTAGCCCGTCGGCCTGGCTCGGCCCCGGCCGCCGGCGCGGCCTCCCCGGCGCGGCCTCCCCGGCGCGGCCTCCCCGGCGCGGCCTCCCTGGCCCGGCTTCTCCTGGCCCGGCGTCGTACCACCGGGACGAAACTCCCATAATGCCTGATCAAGCGCAACGGTGTCGCATCGATGCTGCTCGCGCCGGGCGAGCAACAGCAACGATGGGCCATCGATGCTGCGGCAACAACATCGATGGGCCACCGTTGCGGTTGGTCGGCCGGGCCGAGCAGCATCGATGGCCCATCGATGCGGTTCTTTCCGAGCGACGGGTGATTTGTGGCCCCGTCGGGTGCAATCGTCAGGCCGGACCGCTTGCCTCGCATCCGCGAACCCGGCATATAACACATACCGGGCCTCCCGTCCCTAGCCGCAGGCCCAGCGTTGTCCCGGAGCGGGGCACAGGACCCCATCGCAGGGACAACGCTGGGCCTCGCCGCCTGCGCGGCCGCCCCGCCGCCCGCCGCCCGCCGCCCGCCGCCCGGCCGCCCCGCCGCTCCAGAGCGAGCGCTGGCCGTTACGAAACCAGGGTCGCGTCCAGGGTGATCTCGGGGACGCTGGCCAGGGCGCGGCTGACCGGGCAGCCGGCCTTGGCGGCCTGTGCGTGCTTGGCGAAGGCAACCTCGTCGAGACCGGGGACCTTGCCCTGAGTCACGAGCGCGATCTTGGTGATCGTGGGTACTCCCTCGACCATCCGAAGCGTGACCGTGGCGTTGGTCCGCACCGAGTCGGCGGGGCTGCCGGCCTGCGCCAGCATGTTAGCGAGCGCCATCGAGAAGCAAGAGGCGTGCGCAGCGGCGATCAGCTGCTCGGGGTTCGAGCCGGGCCCGTCCTCGAATCGCGACTTGAACGTATACCCACCGCTGATCGTGTCCCCGGCCGTGAACGTACCAGAACCGCTCTGAAGGTCGCCCTTCCACTCCGCACTGCCCTTCGCTGGCATGACCTGTCCTTTCGTGCTGCACAGAAGCGTTGTCGACGTCAGTATCCCAGCCTGATTTTCGCCGGGGTCAGGGCCTCCAGAGCGGCCACGACCGGCTCGAGTCCGGGCCGCGCGGTCACGACCCGCACCATAGTCTCGTCAAGCCCGGCCGAAAGCCGCGCGTAAGCCGACGCCGCGCCCGAGGCCGGCCCGTAATAGCCGACCGAGCTGAGCAACTCATCAGGCGCGTCATCGACAAGCGCGTCAAGCCCCTCACCAGAAGCCTGCCGCCGCTCAAGTTCACCCAGTTCGTCGCCGAACCCCATCTGCCCGAACATCGCACGGTACCCGGAGGTCAGCGGCATCCCCGGCCTGGCCATGGCGTACAGAAGCACCTGCCTGCCCAGCGCCCGCCGCGCCGCCGCCACGTCATCGTCCACGCACACCCTGATATACATGACCAGCGGACATTCGCCAGGATCCCGCCCGACCCTGGCCGCCCCTTCGGCCACCAACTGTCGGCTCTCCGCGATCCGTGAAGGCGTCGCCCAGTTCAGCAACGCCCCGTCAGACAACTCGCCCGCCAGCCGCACCATCTGCGGCCCGAGCGCCCCGAGCTGCACGGGAACCCGAGGCAGCCCGTGCACGCCCAGCGAGGCGCCGTGCACGCTGACCAGGCCCTCGTGGGTCACAGTCTCCCCGGCCAGCAGCCCGCGCACGATCGTCAGGTAGTCCCGCATCACCGCGATCGGCCGGTCGGGCAGCCCGACCGAGGACCAGAACCCGGCTCCGTACCCGCCGGTCCCGATCCCGAGAACGAACCGGCCGTCCGAGATCTGTCCCACCGTCGCCGCCTGGATCGCCAGCGCCAGCGGCGTCCACATCCTCGCCACGGGCACCACCGAGATCCCGGCCCGCCCGTCGGTGTCCCGCAGCCAGGCCGCGCACACGTGGAACGCGTCAGGCACGCCTCCGGCCGGCGTCCACAGGCTCTCGAACCCGAGCCTGGCCGCCTCCCGCCCGGCCTCGCGAAGCTCGTCGAACGTCAGCCCGAGCCGCCCGTCAAGTCCGGCACCAATGCGCATGATCACTCCGGAGCTAGGTCGTGAATACTGTCGCTGAATATATTGGACGGGAGATGGCAAGCGCAGATCCAGATCCACAGCAATGGTCCTACGTGCAGGCCATCGCGATGATCACCGACGTAGCCGAGCGGGCGAAGCAGGTCGCGGACGCGCTCAGGGCGCTGCGCGAACCCGAGGCCGCGCGGGCCGTCGCCGACCTGGCGCAGGACGCCGCCCAGGCGGCGCGAATGCTGGCCGGCCTCCTCGACCCGGAGCCGCCCAGCCGGGAAGAGACCGACAAGTACCGCTTCCACCGGGAACTCTGGGTGCGCTACGGCGACCCGGGCGACCTGGAAGCCATGACCGAGCACGTCATCGGGCACCGGGCACCAGCCAAACCAGAATCCTTATGAGATCCGCAGCCGGTCGGCTGACTCGAGCGCCGCGAAAGGATCAGGCCCGGCCGGGATCAGCGCCACCCGACGGCCCCGGCCCGCCCGAGCTCAGCGAGCCGCTCCCGCGCGACCTCAGGCGGCCCGACGACGGCGAGTCGGTCCACCCACTCGTCCGGCAGCGCAGCGGCGAACGCCGCCCCCGACCCGGCCAGTCTCCCGCAGCGCCGCGAGTTCCGCGCCAAAGTCCAGCACGGCCACGTGCGCCGCCCAGTCAGGCTCGCCCGCCACCGCGAGCGCCCCCTAGCCAGGTCCCGAGCGACAGTGCGCGAATCATCCACCGCGGCCACGTTGTAAGCGACGATCCGGTGCGGCCCGGCACCGTCAGCTCCCGCGCGACCGCGAGATACTCAGGCGTCACCGGCTCGGCCAGCACCGTCCCCTCCGCGACCGCCCCGGACAACTCAAGCGACCTGCCCCCCGCACCCCGCGTCCGGCGACACCACCGCCGTCGGGTGTACGGGCCGCGCCTCCCGCACCCGGACATACCGCCCGGAGCTCACCGACTCCCCGGCCAGCAGCCGCCGCAGCACCAGCACGTACTCGCGGAGCAACGTCAGCGGACTGCCGGCCAGGCCCCGGCCTGCGCCATCCACCCAGGCATCCCGTGCCCCACGCCGACCGTGAGCCGCCCCGGATGCAACCCGGCCAGCGTGGCGATCTCCATCGCCGCGAAGACGACGTTGCGGGCGCCTGCCGGCAGAATCCCCAGCCCCACCCGCAACGAGCCCGTACCGGCCAGCGCCGTCGCCGCCAGCGAGAAAGCGCCGTGCAGGAAAAGGTCCTCAGGCAGCCAGGCCTCGTCGAACCCGAGGTTCTCAACCCTTTTCACATACGGCAAATAATCCTCAGCCGCCAACTGCGGCGGCACGACGACTCCGAGCACGGGGAACTCAGCCAACGCGCGTCCCGGCTACGTCCTGACGACAGCCACCCGCACGGCACCGGCTATCGCGGCAGCGGTGAAACCGAAATGGGGGCGAAGCTGACCGGCCGGGGCGGAGGCACCGAACGTGGTCAGGCCGATGATCGTGCCCTGGTCGCCCGTCCAGCGTTCCCACCCCAACGTGGCGGCCTGCTCGACGGCGACCCGCGCCGGCACCGAAGGCGGGAGCACGTGGTCGCGGTAGGCCCGGTCCTGCTCGGCGAACAGCGCCCAGGACGGCAGGCTGACTACCCGGGCCCCGGTGCCTTCGGCGAGCAGCAGTTCGTGGGCCTCGATCGCGAGGGCGACCTCGCTGCCGCTGGCGATGATGATCGCCTCTGGAGGCTCAGTGTCAGAGGGGTCGGCGAGAATGTAACCACCCCGTGCGAGGCCGGCGGCCGGGGCATAGCCGCTGCCGGCTGATTATTGGCAGATCTTGCTTGGAAAGGATGAGTGCGACCGGACGGCCTGATAGCGGCAGCAACGTCCGCCACGCTTCGGTGATCTCGTTGCGTCGGCCGGGCGGAGATCGACGAGGCCGGGCATGGCCCGGAGGGAGGCGAGGTGCTCGACCGGCTGGTGGGTGGGTCCGTCCTCGCCCATCGAGATCGAGTCGTGCGTGTAGACGTGGATGACCGGCAGCCCCATCAGCGCTGACAGCCGCAGCGGCCCGCGCTGGAAGTCGGAGAACACCAGGAAACCGGCCTGGACCGGGCGGAGGCCGCAGAGGGCGAGGCCGTTGGCCGCCGCGGCCGCGGCCGACTCGCGGGCGCCGAAGTGCAGGTTGCGGCCGGCCCGGTTGGTGCCTGGTAATCGCCGGCGCCGTCGAAGGTGAGCCTGGTCCGCGTCGACGGGGCGAGATCGCTGAGCGCCCGACGAGCAGCCGCGGCACCTTCGCCGCGATGGCGTTGAGCACCCGCTGGCTCGCGTCCCGGCCAGCCATCGGTCCGTCCGCCGGGTCGAACACGGGCAACTCGAGGTCCCAGCCGTCCGGTGAGCTCGCCGGCGTCATCAGGTCGAGTTCGGCAGCCAGCGTCCGGGTACGCCTCGCGGTAGCCGGCGAGCGTCGCGTTCCACCGCTCGCGCAGGCGGCGGCCGCGCTCGCCGACCCCGGCGGCGAACCGCGCGTAGGCCTCGTCCGGGACCAGGAAGCTAGCGTCTTCCGGCCACCCGTAGGAGCGTTTCGCCGCCCGTGCTTCCCCGTCGCCGAGCGGGTCGCTGTGCGCGGCGGCCGTGCCCTGCTTCGCCGGAGCTCCGATGCCGATCACGCTCTCGACGACGATGAGCGCCAGGCCGGCCGGGGAGCTCGGCTGAGCGCCGCGCGCAGGCGTCGAGGTCGTTGACGTCGGCGACGTGGCTGACGTGCCAGCCGTAGGCGCGGAACCTGGCCGCGACGTCCTCGGAGAACGCCAGGTCGGTCGGGCCCTCGATGGTGACCCGGTTGCTGTCGTAAATCCAGCACAAGTTGTCAAGGGCCAGGTGCCCGGCCAGCGACGCGGCCTCGGCGCCGAGGCCCTCCATAAGGCAGCCGTCACCGAGTACCGCGTAGACCAGGTAATCGAAGAGCTCGAAGCCCGGCCGGTTGAAGCGGGCCGCCAGCCACTTGCCCGCCATCGCCATGCCCACGCTGGTGCCCGCCCCGGTGCTGAGCGGTCCGGTCGTGCACTCGACGCCGGCGGTCAGCCCGTGTTCCGGGTGCCCGGCGCAGACGCTGCCAAGCTGCCTGAATCGCTTGATGTCGGCCAGCGGCACGGCCAGCTCCTCGCTCCCGCCGGCCCGCCTGACCTGCGCCAGGTGCAGGAGCGAGTACAGCAGCATGGAAGCATGGCCGGCTGACAGTACGAACCGGTCGCGGTTCAGCCAGGCCGGGTCGGCGACGTCGTAGCGGAGCACGTCGTTCCAGAGGACATGGCCGGCCGGGGCGAGGGCCATGGCGGCCCCCGGGTGGCCCGAGTTACCGCCTGGACAGCGTCGATCACGAGCTGCGGATGTGTTGATCGCGACCCAGTCGGAACTGCTCACGGTTGCTGGCCGGAGAGGCGCTGGATGACGCGGAGCAGCGCGGAGTGGTCGAGGCCGCCGTCGCCCTGGGCGCGCGCCGCTCCGGTGAGCTGGGCGAGGAGGGCGCCGAGGAGCGTGACGACGCCTGCTTCGCGGGCTGCGGCGCCGAAAATGGCCAGGTCCTTGTCGTGCAGTTCGATGCGGAACCCCGGCGTGAAGTCGCCGGCCAGCATCGAGGCCGACTTGCGGGCAAGTACCGTGCTGGCGGCCAGGCCGCCCTGGAGCACCGCGAGCGCGGCTTGCGTATCGACGTCCTGGGACTGGAGGAAGACCAGGGCCTCGGCGACGAGGGCGATGTTGCCGGCGACGATGAGCTGGTTGGCCGCCTTGACGACCTGGCCGGCCCCGGACGGGCCGACGTGCATGATCGTGGCGCTCATCGCGTCGAGCAGCGGCCTGGCGGCCGCCACGTCACCGGCCGCCCCGCCGATCATGATCGACAGGGTCCCGTCGATGGCGCCGCGCTCGCCGCCGCTCACGGGCGCGTCCAGGCAGCGCAGTCCCTTGCCTGCTCCTGCTTCGGCGACTCTCCTGGCGACTTCGGGGCGGATCGAGCTCATGTCCAGGTAGAGCGCGCCCGGCTGCGCGCTTTCAATCACGCCGTGCTTGGCCAGCGCCACCGCCTCGACGTCGGGGGAGTCAGGCAGCATCGTGATGACCGCGTCCGCGCTGGCCACGGCCTCGGCGGTGCTGTCCGCCCAGCGGCCGCCGGCGTCGAGCAGCTTGTCCGCACTTTCCCGGCGCCGTGAGTACCCGGTGACCTCGAAGCCGGCCGTGGCCAGGTTGACCGCCATCGGGCTGCCCATGATGCCGAGGCCGATGAATGCTGCCTTCATTGAAGTTCTCCCAGTTTCGCCAGGCTCGCCAGCGTGGATTCCAGGGGAGCGTACTCAAGCCCGATCGGCCGATCGTAGCCGAGCCCGCGCAGTTGGCGCACCCAGCCGCCCAGGTCAGCGGTCCCGGTCCCCGGCTCGTGCCGGCCGGGAACGTCGGCGAGCTGAACGTGGCCGATCCAGTCGTGCACCCGGCCGATCACGGCGGGCACGTCCTCGCCGTTGACGCACAGGTGATACAGGTCGGCGAGCAGCGCCACGCCCGCCGGAAGCTGGTCGATCACCCTGAGCACGTCACCGGCCGTTCTGAGGGGATAGCTTGGCGTGCCGCTGAGCGGTTCGAGCACGATCAGGGCGCCGGCCTGCTCCGCCTTGGCGCCGGCCTTGGTGAGGTGCTCCAGGGCCAGTTCGTCCTGCTGCTCCGGGCTGGCTCCGTCCTGCCGGTTGCCGTAGAGCAGGTTGAACCGCTGGCAGCCGAGCCTGGTGCCGAGTTCGAGCGTGAGGTCAAGGTTGTCGGCGAACTCCCGCTCCCGCCCCGGCCAGGACAGGATGCCCCGGTCACCGCCCGCCATGTCGCCGGCGTAACCGTTCAGCCCGGTCAGCTCAACCCCGGCGTCCTTCACCGCCCGCTCGAACTCGGCGACCTCCGCGTCCGCCGGAGTCGCGGAGCCGAACGGCCACCACGCCTCGATCGCGGTGAAACCCGCCGCTCTGGCTGCGGCCGGCCGCTCTAGCAGCGGCAATTCGGTGAACAAGATGGATATGTTGGCATCGAGCGGACCCCAGCTCGCGGGTAGCATGATCGACCTCCAGTGCTCTTGGCGCCCGGCTCTAGCCACGGTAGGGGCGGGCGCGAGCAGGGGCAATGCCGAACTAGCCAGCGGACTATTCGGTCGGGGTGAACAATGTCCAGCGCCAGCATCACCTTGCGGCAACTGCGGGCGTTCCTCGCAGTGGCGGAGGAACTGAGCTTTACTCGCGCTGCCGAGCGGCTGCTCGTGTCGACGCCGTGGCTGAGCGAGACCGTGAAAGAACTCGAGCACCAGCTCAAGGTCACCCTCTTCGTGCGGACGACCAGGTCGGTCGAGCTGACCGAGGCCGGCCGGGTGTTCTCCGGCCTGCTCGCGCACGTGCTCGATGACCTCGACGACGCGGTCAGGGTCGCGCAGCGGATGGCCGCAAGGTCGGGGCCGGCGCTGACCCTCGGCTACGTGATCGGGGCCGGTCTTGACCTCCTGCCCCGCCTGGTGCGCACCTACCTCGACCGGCGCCCTGACCAGAGGCTACACACCGTCGAGTACGACTTCACCGACCCGACCGCCGGCCTGCGCGACCACGCCGTCGACGCGGCCATCGTCCGTCCGCCGCTCGGCCTCGCCGGGATCGCCACCCTTGACCTGACCACCGAGCCGCGCGTCGCCTGCCTGCCGGAAGGGCACCGCCTGGCCAGGCGAGACGTCGTCACGGTCAGCGAACTGCTGCCGGAGCCGATCATCGCGGCGCCGGTGTCGCCAGGGCCCTGGCGGGACTACTGGCTGCTCACCGACTACCGGACCGCCGCCGCCGGTCGTGGGCGAGGCCAGGACCAGGGACGCTGAACTGCACATGGTCGCGCGGGGCGAGGGGATCAGCATTACCTCGGCGGGTGCTGGCCGGTACTACGCGCGACCTGGGGTGGTGTTCCGGCAGATTTCCGATATTCCGTATTGTTCGGTCGCGTTGGCGTGGTGGCCGGAGAGTGCCGAAGCGGTCGCTGACCTGGTCGAGGTCGCTCGTGAGATAGCAGCCGGGCACTGAGGCGGGGGCTGGTGTTTTAAGGTCAAGACCTATGGCGGGGTGGGTGGGGTACCGGACACGTAGTGGCGACGGCGCTGAGCTTCCGGCAAACGAGCAATTCACCCAGGGGTCGCGAGCTTCGCAGCAGCAACGATGGGCCATCGTTGCTGCTCAGCCCGGCCAACGAACCGCAACGGTGGCCCATGGATGCGGTTGCCGCAGCATCGATGGCCCATGGTTGCGGTTGCCCTCCCCCGCCGAGCAGCATCGATGGCCCATGGTTGCTGTTGCCCGCCCCGCCCGAACAGCATCTTTGGGCCACCGTTGCGGTTGGCTGAGCTGAAATGTCCGGCTAGCTGATGCCGTAGCCAAAGCTCGCGGCCGCCCCCGGCGGCTCGCGTGCCTGCGGCGGAGGCCAGCTGAGGGTGCTTTGCCACCTTGTGTCGTCTATACGGCTGTCGTTCGCGCACTGAGATGGGGTACCGGACATGTGTCGCCAGGCAATTGCGGGACGCAGCCGGGCGGCACGTGTCCGGTACCCCACCACCCCCGCAGCAGGTCTTGACCTTAAAACACCAGCCCCCCGATCGGACATTAACGAAGATTATTCGTGGGTGCCGAACAATCACGTGACAGCTTCGTCGTTGTCTGAAAGCGCCTGTATCTCTAGGTTTCAGACAAAGCACGGCCGCTGACCTCGGCCGTTACCCCCGACCCTGGGGAGGGCGAACAGATGACGGCAACGAGAGATCCCCTGACGGGATCCCAAGCGCCGGTGCTGCGGCGGACGCTGACCACGTGGGGGGCGGTGTCGCTGTCCATCGCCGCGATGGGCGCCAGCCTGGCGGTCAACATTAACCCGCAGGGAGCCGGCGCCACCGTCGGCCGGGCGGTCCCGCTGACCTTTATTCTCGCCACGGTCGGCGTAGTGCTCGTCGCCTACGGATTCGCGCGGGTGTGCGGTCGGCTCAGCCACGCGGGCTCGGTGTTCGGGCTGACCGGCGTGACGATCGGGCCGCGTGCGGGCGTGGTGGCCGGTGGTCGCTGCTCGGCGCCTACTTCGCGTTCACGATCACCACGTCCATGACGGCCGGCATCTTCGGCGCGAACTTCCTCCAGGCGATCGGGCTCTGGAACACGACGCCGACGATCGCGCCGTGGCTGATCGCCTTGTTCTCGGTGGCGGTCTGCCTGGTCATGGCGTTGTCGCCGGTCAGGACCTCGATGCGCACGCTGCTTTGGGTCGAGGTTCTTACCGCGTCGCTGATCGTGCTGATCGGGGCCGTCGTGATCGTGCGGGTGGCCAGCGGGCACGCGCCTGGTCACCACCCGTTCACGCTGAACATGTTCACGGTTCCGCCCGGAGTCGGTACTAGCACGCTGTTCCTTGGCATCGTGTTCGGCTTCCTGTCCTTCGCCGGCTTCGAGGCCGCGGCGACCCTCGGCGAGGAAGCCGCCGACCCGCGCCGGGCGATCCCGCGGGCGATCTTCGGGGTCGGCCCTGTTCGGCGGCGTGTTCTACACGATCGGCACCGCGGTCGAGATGCTCGGCTTCGGCACCACGGCCAAGGGCGTAGCCGCGTTCGCCGGCTCGTCTTCGCTGTTCGGCACCCTGGGCGCGGAGTACGTCACCCCGGCCGTCGGTGACATCGTGACGCTCGGCACCACGATCGCGGCGATCGGCTGCTGCCTGGCCACGCTGGTGGCGGCGGCCAGGCTGCTGTTCGCGATGAGCCGGGGCGGCGTCGGTGACCGGCGGCTGAGCCAGATCTCAGGGAAGTCAGGCGTGCCCGCCGTCGCCGCGACCGCGATCTCGGTCGCCGCTGTCGTGGTGATCCTGCTGATCCTCGCCGTGAGCAACCACGTCGCCTTTAACCTCTTCGCCTGGTCAGGCACAGTGGGCACTTTGGTGCTTCTCGTCGCCTACGCGGTCTTCACCGCCGGCGCCTGGTACTACCTGTGCGTCAGGGGGCCCCGCAGCGGCCAGCCGCCAACCGGCTCGACTTCGTCGTCCCGGTGCTCGGCCTCATCGTGCTCGGGTACACCCTGTACAGGAACGTGCTGCCCTGGCCGGCGACCCTAGCCGGGCGGGTCATCGCGATCATGGCGCTGATCTGGGTAATCGCCGCGATCATCGCGATCGTGGTCGCGCCGGGCTGGGCGGCCAGGATCGGCGAGCGGCTGGCGAACGACGAAGGGCTCGCGCTCGGCGTCGGAAAGATCGCCCAGACGGCCGCCGAGCTCGAGGAGGCTTAGCCGATGCCGGTCACGATCGATGACGCCTGGACCTACCACGGCCTGACAGTGGTCAGGCTGGAGAACGAGTTCCTGGCGCTCGACGTGCTGCCTGAGCGGGGCGCGAATATCTTCCGCCTGATCGACAAGCCGCGTGACCTCGACCTGCTGTGGAAGTCGCCAAGGGTAAAGCCGCACCTGGCCGCGATTCACGCCGACTTCGACGACCACTGGGCCGGCGGCTGGGACGACGCCTTCCCCGGCGGCCGGGCCAGCCGCAACCGGTACGGCGACCTGCTGCCCTATATGGGAGAGGTGTGGACCCAGGCGGCTGACTATAGGATCGGCCGGCCGGATGCCGGCACGGTGTCGCTGACCACCAGGGTCTCCACCCCGGTTACCCCGGCCACGCTGACCAGGACGATCACGCTCCGGGCTGGTCAGGCCAGGTTTACGCTGAGCTACGAGCTTCGCAACACCGGATACCTGCCTTTCGACTACAACTGGGGTATCCACCCTTGCCTGGCCGTCCAGCCGACCTGGCGGTTCGACATCCCCGCGACCAGGGGCCTGGTCGACGAGGCCGGGGGTGAACTGCTCGGCCAGGCTGGCGATGAGTACGCCTGGCCGGTGATCAACGGCGTCGACCTGCGGGACGCGCTGGGACCTGACCGGGGCGCGTTCGCGCTGCATTACCTCACCGGGCTGACCGGCGGCTGGATCGCCGCCACCGACACGAAGGACCGGCGCGGATTCGGCCTTTGCTTTGACGCCGAGTTGTTCTCCGTGGTCTGGTTCTGTCTGGTGTATGGCGGCTGGCGGGGCTATTACCAGGCGCTTGTCGAGCCGTGGACCGGATACCCGAGCCCGCTTGATGAAGCGGTCCTAGCAGGCCGCGCCCGTGTACTTGCTCCGGGGGAAACCGAAACGACCGAGGTCACGGCGGTCAGCTACGAGGGCGTGGACCGGGTGAACGTCCTTCACCCAGACGGGGAGGTGGCATGAGGCACGATCGTAAAGTCAGGCTGGGCCGGACCGGCCTGGCGGTGACCAGGCTCGGGTTCGGCGCGACCGCGATCGGCGGCATGTACGAAGAGGTCGCGGACGCTCAAGGCCAGGCTGCCGTCGACGCGGCCTGGAACAGCGGGATCCGGCTGTTCGACGCGGCGCCGCAGTACGGCCTCGGGCTCGGAGAGCGGCGGCTCGGCGAAGGGCTGGCCGGGCGGCCGCGCGATGAGTACGTGCTTTCCACGAAGGTCGGGCGGCTGCTGCGCGTCGAGGCCGCTCCGAACCCGGACGACTTCGGCCCCGACGGCGAGCCTTTCGACAAGGGCACCCCGGCCGTCGCCACGGTGTACGACTACAGCAGGGACGGCGTGCTTGCCTCGATCGAGGAAAGCCTGGCGCGGCTCAAGCAGGACCGGCTCGACATTGTCTACGTGCACGACCCGGACAACTACGTGCGCGAAGCCCTGGACGGCGCGTTCCCTGCCCTGATCGAACTGCGGGAGCAGGGCGTGATCAGCGCGGTCGGGGCCGGCATGAACCAGTACCAGGCGCTGGAAACGTTCGCCCGGAACAGCGATCCTGACGTGTTCCTCCTCGCAGGCCGGTACACGCTGCTCGAGCAGGAGCCGCTCGACTCCTTCCTGCCGCTATGCCTGGAGCGGGGCATCGCCGTGGTCATCGGCGGCGCCTACAACAGCGGGCTCCTCGCCGACCCGAGTCCCGGCACGCACTACAACTACCTGCCGGCCCGCCGGAACTGATCAGCCGGGCGCAGCGACTCCAGGCCGTGTGCCAGAGGCACGGCGTGCCCCTGAAGGCGGCCGCGATTCAGTTCCCTGCCGCCCATCCGGCGGTCGCGGCGGTCCTGACCGGCGCCAGGCGGCCCGAGGAATTGCAAGAAAATTGCGCCATGTTCGACTTGGCAGTCCCCGGTGCCCTTTGGCAGGAATTGCGTAACGAAGGGCTGCTCGACGAGCGAGCCCCGGTACCACCCGACGACGAGGAGGGTACCGATGTCTGAAGGTTCGGGCGGTGCTGGTACCGGGGGCGAGCGGCAGCAGGAATGGCGAAGTCGAGCGCACGCCGCGCTAGCGGGCGGAGTCAGCAGCAACACCCGGTTGCTCAACCCGCACCTGATCGCCGAGCGGGCGGCTGGCTGCCGGCTGTGGGATGTCAGCGGCACTGAGTACATTGACTATCTGCTCGGGCAAGGGCCGAACTTCCTCGGCTACGCGCCGCCGAGGGTGGTCGAGAAAGTGACCGCCGCCCAGCGCGACGGGGTCATCTTCGCGGCGACGCACGTGCGGGAGATCGAGGCGGCCGAGCGGGTGCTCGCTGCGCTCGGCTGGGCGCAGACCATGCGCTTCGGCAGTTCGAGCACGGAGATGGTGCAGGCCGCGCTGCGAATGGCGCGGGCGGCCACCGGCCGGGCCGGCCTGCTCATGTTCGACGGTCACTACCACGGCTGGATCGACAACGTTTACGCCCGGCCTGGTCCCGATGGTCCCGGGCAGGCGAGCCGGGGACAGCTTCCCTCGGCGCTGGCCGACGTGCTGATGATTGAGTGGAACGACGCCGAGGCCTTTGAGAAGGCTATGGCCGAGTACGGAGACGGGCTGGCCGCTGTGATCATGGAACCGATCATGATCAACGCCGGGGTGATCGAGCCTGAGCCCGGCTACCTGGAGACCGTGCGCCGGGTCTGCGGCGAACGCGGCATCGTGCTGATCTTCGACGAGACGATCAGCGGGTTCCGTGTCGGGCTCGGCGGGGCCGCTGGCCGCTACGGCGTGCATCCCGACCTGGCCATTTACGGCAAGGCGATGGCGGCGGGCTGGCCGTGCGCCGCGATCGCCGGACGGCGTGACCTGTTCGACGAGGTAGCGAGCGGTGCGGTGACGCACGCGGGAACTTTCAACGGCAACGCCGTGGCGGTCGCGGCCGTGCTCGCCTCGCTCGACGAACTCGAAAGCGGCGAAGTCTACGAGCGGATCAACGAGGTCGGGACCGGCCTGATGGCGGAACTCAGGGCAGCCATGCCCGCGCTGCACCTGCAAGGCCTGCCGATGGCCTTCCACGCCAGCTTCGCGCAGGTCGCGGAGCCGATCACCAGGTACAGCGAACTCGCGCGGGCCGGCTCCGCTGAGTACCCGCAGCTAGCTGACCTGCTGATCGCGAACGGAGTCTGGGTGGCCAGGCGCGGAATCTGGTACGTGTCCGCCGCCCACACTCAGGCCGACGTTGCCGAGACCATTGAGCGGGCTCAGGCGGCATTCACCGAATTCGCGGCGACCGCGTGATGACCGGATGCAGTGCTCACTCCGCCGCCCGGCGCTCATCCTGGCGATAATCCCGGCAATCATCGCCGCGGCGGCCACTGCAACCGCATCCCTGGGCCATCGATGCTGTTGGGCCAGGTCGGCTTACCGCAACGGTGTCCCACAGATGCTGCTCGCGCAGCATCGATGGCCCACCGTTGCGGTTGCTCGCCGGGTGTGAGCAGCATCCATGGGTCATCGTTGCTGATAGCTAAGGCGAAATGTCCGGATAGCTGATGCCGTCGGCTTGCTGTGGGCCGCCCGCGGCGGCTCGCGCTGGGGCGGTGAGGGGTCGCTGACGGATTCGGGTGGTTTCGCGTTCGCCGAAACTTGCCGACACTAAGAACACTAGCTACACTAAGATCATGACGGACACTAAGGAATGGGCTCCGCAAGCCCTGCTGGCTATCTTGTCCCGCAAGAACATCGAGATCACGGGCACGCTCGTGTTCGAGGACGAGAGCGCTAGCTATCCGGACATCACCTCGCTATCTGTGCGCGGAGCGCAGCGCGAACTCACCGGCTGGCTGGTTAGCTGCGGCTATATCCCAGCGGGACGATGGTCGGAAGAGAATCACGACGACGACGGGTTCTCCGAGTGGACTCGCGCCTTCAGGCCGGGCCCGGACGCCAGCCGCGTTGTCGCCGGTATCCCGATGTCAGTTCCGGACAGCCGGGCCGGGTCATCTTCCTGAGGTCCGCTGCGGCCGTCGGGGCCGGTTGTCCGGGGAGCTGATCAACAGTAATGCGGGCATTACTGTTGTCTGGCAACAGCAATGCCCGCATTACTGTTGCTGCCCGGCCGTCCGTGGGCTTGGCTGTGACCACCGCACGCGGCCAGCGCCAACACCGCTGTCACGGCGACCACTGCTAACGGCAACGACCGCATCAGCAAACCCTCCATGCCAATAACTTAACCCGCGCGAGGGACAGCTGCGCTGGCCTTCGCGGCGGTTTGAGTCGCGTTCAGGTCTTTCCACTGGCGGATCGCGCCGGGCGACCAGTCGGCGTGCCTGGCCGCGAACAGTTCGGCGGCTTTCGTGCCGCTCCAGTCGGGGGGCAGCAGTTCGGCGGGCAGGCCGGGATCGACCGTCGGGAAGCGGCGCCAGGCGTGCACCAGGTCGGTCAGCCGGAGCAGCGGGTCATCGGCTCGGCTGGCTCGGCGAAGTCGGCGAGGAACTGCTCGTACTTCTGCTCGATGGCGGGCAGGTCCCAGGACTGCGCGACCAGGTCGGCGAGTTCACCGCCTCGGTGCTCGGCGACGAAGACCTGGCTGCCGGGGGGCAGCACCTGCTCGACCTCGTCCTGGCGCTCGGTGTGCGTGGTCACCCACACGCCCGGCGCCGGGCTGCCGAGCCCGGCCCAGCTCAGCCGGGTCCTGAGCACGTGCCGTGCCGAGCGGTCGCTTTCCGGTACCCGCGCCAGGACAAGCAGCCAGCGGCCGTCCCAGCCGGGCTGCGAGCTGGCGAACGCGTAAATCCGCTCGGTGCCCTCGGTCAGCAGGCGGTCGCCCGCCGGGGTCAGGCACCACCTGGTGCGGCGGCCGACCCGCTCCGGGCTGATCCAGCCGTCGGCCGCGGTCCGCGCCAGCGCCTGGCGGATCGCCTTTTCCTCGATCCCGAGCTGGGCGAATACCTCGATGAAGGCCGAAGTCCACGCCGTGCCCCCGGTCGGCAGCACGAACTCGCCGAGCACGGTGAACAGCAGTCCCCGCGCGCTCTCGGCGCCTGCGGAGTGCCGCCGCGACAGAATCGGACCGCCGCCCATCACCACCCCGCCTCCCGCGTCTCGTGGGCCGCGCTCTCAGGACGTCATTCTACTTGAATCTTGCGGATGGTAGTTGACTCTGTAGAATGAACGCATGGATGATCGGGTCAGTTTCCAGACTTGCCCGGAGCGGTACCGGCACTGGCGGCTGAGCGTTGACGGGCCGGTGGCGACGCTCGCGATGGACGTGGATGAGGCGGGCGGGCTGCGCGACGGGTACGAGCTCAAGCTGAACTCCTACGACCTCGGCGTCGACATCGAGCTCTACGACGCCACCCAGCGGCTGCGGTTCGAGCACCCCCAGGTGCGGGTCGTCGTCCTGACCAGCGCCAAGGACAAGATTTTCTGCGCGGGCGCGAACATCAGGATGCTGGCGTTGTCCCCGCATTCCTGGAAGGTCAATTTCTGCAAATTTACCAACGAAACGAGAAACGGGATCGAGGACGCCACGGCCCGCTCAGGGCAGGTGTACCTCGCTGCGCTCAATGGCGCCGCGTCGGGGGGCGGGTACGAACTGGCGCTGGCCTGCGAGCACATCATGCTCGTTGACGACCGGTCTTCCATGGTGTCGCTTCCTGAATTGCCGCTGCTCGGGGTCCTGCCGGGGACCGGCGGGCTGACGAGGGTGACCGACAAGCGGCATGTGCGCAGGGACCTGGCCGACTACTTCTCTACTAAGTCGGAGGGGATCGGCGGCGCGCGGGCAGCGGAGTGGAAGCTCGTTGACGAGGTGGTGCCGCGCAGCAGGTGGGACGAGGCCGTGGCGGACCGGGCGGCTGAGCTCGCCGCCAGGTCGGTCCGTCCGGCGCACGAGGCCGGGATCGCGCTTTCCCCGCTGGCGAAGAAGCGTACCGACGATACGGTCTCATATCGTTACGTCAGCGCCTTGCTTGATCATGACAATCGGCAAGCGGCGATCACCGTCCGCGGGCCAGACGCCGAGCCGCCGGCCGAGATTGACGCCCGGTTCTGGCCGCTGGCGGTGATCAGGGAGCTCGATGACCTGATTCTTGACTTGCGCAGCAACGAGAATGAGCTCGGCACCTGGACCTTCAGGACGGAAGGCGACCCCGCGCTCGTGCTCGCCTACGACGAATGGCTGAGCCGGGACGACTGGCTGGCCAACGAGATCCGGCTGTACGCCAAGCGGACGCTCAAACGGCTCGACGTGACCAGCCGGAGCCTGATCGCGCTGATCGAGCCGGGGAGCTGTTTCGCTGGGCTGCTGCTCGAGCTGGCGCTGGCGGCTGACCGGACGTTCATGCTCGACGGGGTGTTCGAGGAGACCGACCCCGGCGCCGAGCCGGCCGACGATAACCCTGACCGGGCTGAACAAGGGCACCCTGCCGATGAGTAACGGGCTGTCCAGGCTCGCCACGAGGTTTTTTGGTGATGAAAAAGCACTTGACCTTGTGCTTGACCGCGTCGGCGCTGCTCTGACCGCGGGAGAGGCCGCCGATCTCGGTCTGGTGACTTTCACCCCCGACGACCTGGACTGGGACGAGGAAGTGCGGATCGCGATCGAGGAGCGGGCCAGCTTCAGCCCGGACGCGCTGACCGGGATGGAGGCGAACTACCGGTTCGCCGGGCCGAGACGATGGAGACGAAGATCTTCGGGCGGCTCACCGCGTGGCAGAACTGGATCTTCATCCGGCCCAACGCGTCCGGGCCTGAAGGGGCGCTTCGGAAATACGGCACCGGACAGCGAGCCGACTTCGACCGGGAGCGGGTGTAACCATGGACTACACCGAGAAGATCCCCAACAACGTTGACCTGCGTGAGGATCGGCGGCTGCAGCGGGCGCTCGAATCCTGGCAGCCGAACTTCATCAACTGGTGGGACTCGATGGGGCCGACGCTGCCGACCCAGGACGTCTATCTCCGGACGGCGATCAACGTCGGGCGGGAAGGCTGGGCGCAGTTCGGGCACGTGGCGATGCGGGATTACCGGTGGGGGATCTTTCTCGCCGAGCGGGACCCCGGGCGGGTCGTCGGGTTCGGCGAGCATAAGGGGGAGCCGGTCTGGGCGAAGGTTCCCGGCGAGTACCGGTCTGAGCTGCGGCGGCTGATCGTGGTCCAGGGCGACACCGAGCCCGCCTCGGTTGAGCAGCAGCGGAACCTCGGAGCCACCGCTCCGAGCCTGTACGACCTGCGGAACTTGTTCCAGGTGAACGTGGAAGAGGGCCGGCATCTGTGGGCGATGGTGTACCTGCTGCACGCCTACTTCGGACGGGACGGCCGGGAGGAGGCCGAGGACCTGCTGCGGCGGAACTCGGGGAGCGCCGAGTCGCCTCGGATCCTCGGGGCGTTCAACGAGGAGACGCCGGACTGGCTGTCGTTCTTCATGTTCACCTACTTCACCGACCGGGACGGCAAGTACCAGCTCGGCACCCTGAAGGAGTCGGCGTTCGACCCGCTCTCACGCACCTGCGAGTTCATGCTCAAGGAGGAGGCGCACCACATGATGGTGGGCACGACCGGGATTGACCGGATCGTGGAGCGCACCGCCCAGCTCATGACGGAGCATGACACCGACGACGCCGGGCCGCACGGAGCCGTCCCGCTCCCGGTGATCCAGAAGTACCTGAATTTCCATTACAGCGTGTCGCTCGACCTGTTCGGCGGCGAGACCTCTACTAATGTGGCGAACTACTACACGGCCGGGCTGAAGGGCCGCTGGATGGAAGACCGGCGCAAAGACGATCATCAGCTCACCGATGACGGCATGCTGGTGGATGCGCTGGTGGACGGGGTTGCTGGGCAGGCGGAGGTGCCCGCCTTGACCGGGCTGAACTCTGACCTGCGGCGGGAGTACATCAGCGACTGCCAGGGCGGGGTGAACCGGTGGAACAAGATCCTGGCCGAGGCCGGGCTCCCGCAGCGGCTCAAGCTGCCGCATATCGCGTTCAACCGGAAGGTCGGAGCGTTCGCCTCGGTTGAGGCCTCACCGGATGGCGCTTTGCTGTCCGCCGATGAGTGGGAGCGGCGGCAGGGGGAGTGGCTGCCGACCGACGTCGACAAGACGCACGTCAGGTCGCTGATGCAGCCGGTGCACGAGCGGGGAAAGATCGCGGCCTGGATCGCGCCGCCCCGGCACGGTATTAATGGCAAGCCGTTTGATTACGAGTATGTTCACCTGGCCTAAGGTTTTTGGAGCACCGCATGGGCGCCTTCAACGCGTGTGAGTATCTGCTTGACCGGCGCCTGGAAGCCGGTGATGGTAACCGGCTGGCGGTGACCGGGCCTGGCGGGTCGCTGACTTACGCGGAGTTGCACGCACGGGTGCTTGCGACCGCTTCGGTGCTGACTGGGCTCGGGCTGCAGCCTGAGCAGCGGGTGCTGATGTGCATGGCGGACAGCCCGGACTTCGTGGCCGTCTACCTCGCGGCGATGCGGATCGGGGCGGTGCCCGTTCCGGTGTCGACGATGCTGCGGGCGGACGGGCTCGCTGAGCTGCTGGTCGATTCGCGGGCCCGGCTGGCGGCAGTGACGCCGCAGTTCGCTGGGCTCGTGGCGGAAGCCGCCTTGGCCGCACCGGAGCTGACCGGGATTCTCTCGGCCGGGGGCGTGCTGGCGTCAGCCGCGCTGCCGTCAGAGGTGCCGGTGCCGGTACACGACCTTGACGCTCTTTGCTCGTCTTCCGCACCGCTGGATGTTGTGTACTCGACGACCGCTGACTCTCCGGCGTTCTGGCTTTACACCTCGGGCACTACCGGCAAGAGCAAGGCCGCCATGCACCGGCATGGTTCGGTCCAGGTTGTGTGCGAGACGTACGGGCAGCAGGTGCTCGGGATCCGGCCGGATGACCGGTGCCTGTCGGCCGCCAAGGCGTTCTTCGCTTACGGTCTCGGGAACTCGCTGCTTTTTCCTTTGTCGGCCGGGGCCGCGGCGGTGCTCGAGCCCGCACCGGCTAGGCCCGAGGTCGTGGCGGCCCGTTCTTCGGAGTATGGGGTTACGTTGTTCTTCGCGGGGCCGACGTTCTTCGCCAACATGCTGCGCGCGGGCCTGGCCTCTGACTCGCTCGCCGGGGTGCGGCTCGCGGCTTCGGCGGGGGAGGCGCTGCCGGCGGCGCTTTACCAGCGGTGGACCGGGCACTTCGGGGTGGACATCCTTGACGGGATCGGGATGACCGAGATGCTGCACATCTTCCTGTCCAACCGGGAGGGCTCGGTGCGGGCCGGGACGACCGGGGTCGCCGTGCCGGGATATGACCTGAAGATCCTCGACGAGTCGGGCGCGCTCGTGCCAGTCGGGACGCCGGGGACGCTGTTCGTGCGGGGGGCGTCGACCGCGACCGGATACTGGTCTCGTTACGACGCGTCGCGGCTGGTGTTTCAGGGGGAATGGCTGCGGACCGGGGACACGTACGTGCTTGACTCGGACGGGTTCTATACGTGCCTGGGGCGGACCGGCGACATGCTCAAGGCCAGCGGGATCTGGGTGTCGCCCGCCGAGGTCGAGGACCGGCTCCTGGCCCACGAGGCGGTGGCCCAGGCGGTCGTGGTAGCCGGGATTGACGCGGACGGGCTTGAGAAGCCGGTCGCTTACGTCGTGCTCCAGGCCGGGGCCGGGCCGGCGCCTCCGAGGACGAGTTGATCGAGTTCTGCCGGGCCGGCTTGCCGGCGTTCAAGCGGCCCCGCCGGGTCATCGTCACCGATGGGTACCCCACGACCGCTACCGGCAAGGTCAGGCGCGTCGAACTGCGCGAGCTAGCCGGCCGCGTACTTAGCGACTAGCGCGCCGACCTGGGGGAGCGCGGTCTCGATGTGCTTGGCGGCGCTGCCTCGGACGGATTGGTAGGCCTTGACGATGATCGGGCGGTCGGACAGCTTCGCGCGGTGGTCGGCCATCTGGAGCAGGGCTTCTGACACTTCTTCGCCGCGCTTGCTGAGGTAGTCGCCGAAGTCGGAGCCGCCGGACTCGTTGAAGTCGGCCCAGAACGGCTGGAGCTTCTCGACGACGTCGGGGAGCACGGACTCCATCGTGTTGTGCAGATAGTTCGGGGCGAAGGCCTTCGCGGTCTTGTAGGCCAGCTTCATCACCCCCGATTTCTCGGCGACCTCCTGATCGATCAGGGTCAGGCAGTCGCTGATCACCTGGGGCTGGGTGCCGGGTGCGAGCAGGATCTTGGCAAGCGTGGCGGCCATGAAGATGCGGTGCTCCTTTCAAGCTGGTTCTGGGTGGATCCGCGCTCAGGGAGTGCGGTGAGCCGCCGACGGGGTACCTGCGACCGGGTCCGCTCGTCTTCGGGCGTGCTTAGATTACTCCGTCCAGGTGTCGTCTGGCATCGGAACATTCGGGCCGGTGGCCGGGCGAGCGTTGCGGGCTGCGGACATGGCGGCCGGCGCGGACCCTCCGGTCAAATCGCCCAGAATGCGCAGGTCAGGCGCAACGATGGCCCATCGATGTTGTAGTCCGCCCGCGACTAACCGCAACGATGGCCCATCGATGTTGCGCAAACAGCATCGATGGGCCATCGTTGTCGTCCGCTCAGTTCGCTGAACCGCAACGATGGCCCATCGATGCTGTTCGGCGGGCCTGCCGAACAGCGGCCGCCGTCCAGCCCCGTCCGAAGCCGACCCTAATGTGCCGCTACAGCGTATCTGCTACTGATGCACCGAGATTTGTGGTTTTGGCAGTTGAGCTACGGGTGACGGAAAGGTGGCGTTCACTTGCCCGGCCCAGGGTTGGGCGCATGCCTCTTTCCCGTCGTGACTTCATGCTGGCCGCGGCCGGGGCCGGCGTCGCTACCGTCTTCGCCTCAGCCGGCTTCCCCGAGGGTTACTCGCAAGCGGCCGTTCGCGCCGCCGGCGGACTCGGCGCCGGGACCACGCCGGAGCAGATCCACCTGACCTGGGGTGCCGACGCTTCCAAGGACATGACGGTTTCCTGGGCGTCGGCGGCACCTGAGGTGACGCCGCAGCTTCTCGTATACCCGGCGCCGCACAGCAAGAAGGCGTTCAAGACCTACAACGCGATCCGAGCCTCCTATACGGACGGGATCAGCGGCGAGACAGCGCACGCGTACCACGTGCCGCTCAAGGACCTTTCGCCGGACACCGAGTACGCCTACGTGGTCCGCGACGCGGCGACTCCCGAGGTGACCTTTACGAGTTCGTTCCGCACGGCAGGCGAAGGCCGATTCCCGTTCGCGTTCACCAGCTTCGGTGACCTCGGTACGCCCGGAGCCGGCGCGACCTACACGCTCGCCGACGGGTCCACGGTCACCTCGACGACGTACAGCGAATCCCAGTGGAACGCCTACAACGCCGTCGGCGAGGTCGAGAACCTCGCCCCGCTCTTCCACTTGCTGAACGGTGACCTGTGCTACGCCGACAAGGAAACGATCACCGCGACCGGCGCCACGTCTCGAGCGTCGGCCGGAGCCCAGCCGGCCCCTGAGGTCTGGCGGGACTTTGGCCTCAACGTGCAGCGCTCGGCGGCGAACCGGCCCTGGATGCCCTGCATCGGCAACCACGAGGCCGAGCTCGACAACGGCCCCCAGCGGCTACGCGTCCTACAACACCCGCTACTTGGTGCCCGAGCAACCACACCAGCGTTCCCTGGCAACTTCTACTCGTTCCAGGTCGGCTCGGTGCTGTTCATCTCCCTCGACGCCAACGACGTCTGCTACCAGGGCGCGCGGCGCCTTCAACCCCGGAGTCGTCGCGACCACCGACGCGGCGCGCAACCCGGTCTCGGCCACCGCCCACCAGTACAACCAGTTCTACACGGGCGCCTTCACGCCAGAAAGCGACGGCACGCTGTCCCCGGCGGGACACGCCCAACCCCCAGACGAAGTGGCTTGAGCACGTCGCTGACCACGGCCCGGCCAGCACCACGCGTCGACTGGATCGTCGTGCAAATGCACCAGTGCGCGCTATCGTCGTCCACCGACAACGGCTGCGACGTCGCCATCCGCCAGGCGTGGGTGCCGTTGTTCGACAAGTTCCAGGTCGATCTCGTCGTGAACGGGCACGACCATGACTACGAGCGCTCGTTCCCGGTCCGCGGCTTCACGCCGAACCTGGGAACCTCGACGTTCGCGGGCGGCGCGGTCACCAATGCCGCCGGTACCGTGACGCTGCCGTCGACGAAGGGCCAGACGGTCAACACGCTCACGCCCAAGGTCGTGACGACGGACGAGACCAGCCCGTTCGACACCTCGAAGGGCACCGTCTACATGGTCCTCGGCGGCGGCGGGACGAACAAGCGCGACAACGTCTACGGCGCCAAGGTCGCCAATGCCACGACCTTTACCCAAATTCGCACCGGCTCGACCAAGCCGGCCGCAGATGCGACCGAGCCGGCCGAACTGGTCGGCGATGACCGACCCGAGCCGACGCCTACGGGATCGCGTACTTCGCAGGTCGATCCCGGCGAACCCGGCGGGAATACGACGATCACCGTGACCTACTACCACGCCCCGACCCAGACGACCGGCACTCCTTCCTACAGCGTCCTCGAAACGTTCCAGCTGACCAGGCGCGCGCGGACGCCGTGAACAATCACGGTGCCGTCGACCGGGGTGGTCACGTACGGCCGGCTGCCCTAGCCGCTAGCCGCTAGTCCGGTCGGGTAGAGACCCGATTGACGCGCGGTCCGAGTACCGGCTGCCCGCCCCTGACGCCGCGATAGCCGACCTCCCAGGGCCAGTGCCCCCGGTCATCGGCATGGACGACTTGAATTGCCCGCAGCTCGGCTCCGTACAACTCGCTGGCTATGGGGAGGTGCGCGGAAGGCACCTCGACCTTGATGAACTCGATAACCGGGCCGCCTATCAGAGGCACCTGCTCGCCCGGCTCGGGATCAGGTGCGTGCAGGAAATGCGAGGCTACTTCGTTCAGCAATTCCCCCGCCCGCAGCAATGGCATCCCCGTGATGACGAGTTCAGGTTTGCCGCGTGCGGTGAGCCCCACGGTATAGGCATACGGAGGACGATGCCGGTCACGTTCTATCCCCTGTACCGCCCAGCCGCACTCGGCGATCACCGATTCGATGCGGCTGAGGTAGTCCTCCCTGCCCGCACCGGGATGATCACACATCCAGCACATATCTTCGCTCCCTGCTCCCTGGTAATGGACAAGCCCACTATGCCGGGAGGCACTGACAATTAGCCCGCGAGTTCCCGCCTGATATCGCGGCCTCGCGCCAAGCCTCCTTTCCTTAAACCATCACCGCATCGATGGCCCATTGTTGTTGTTTCCCCGGGGGGAGTAACGACAACGATGGGACATCGATGTTGTCCCAGCAGCATCGATGTCCCATGGTTGTCGTTGTCCTCCGGGCAGTAACGACAACGATGGCCCATTGATGCTGCTGGACCGGAGTGCGGGCGCCGAGGGGGCGCCCGCGGCGCGGGGCGGCGGGCGCGGGGGGCGCGCGGCCCGCGCGGCGCCGCGCCGGCGCGGCGCCGGGGCGGCTCGGCTCGGCCCGGCTCTGCCCGGCCCGGCCCGGCTCTGCCGGCCCGGCTCTGCCGGCCGGCCGGCCGGCCGCCGGCTCGGCTCGGCCCGGCTCGGCAGTGCTACTCGTGCTCGTGAGTTTCGTCCGGGCCCAGGTGGGCGCGGTTGCCTTCGTGGTCGAGGATGCAGAGGACCTCGGCCGGTCCGCCTTCGGCGCCGATCGCGTGCGGGGTCATGGTCGAGAATTCGGCTGACTCGCCGGCTTTCACCAGGATGACGCGATCACCGAGCTGCAGCCTCGCGGTGCCTGACAGGACCGTGAACCAGTCCCGGCCTGGATGGACCCGCAGTTCATCGGAGCCGCGCGGCGGGCCGGGCTCAAGTCGCAGCTTGGCCACCGACACGCCGTGCGGCCCTCCTCCGGGCGGGGTCAGCATCCAGGTAGTCGCACCACGCACGACATCCCGTTGCGGCCTGATCACGACGTCATCGTCGTTGGCCGACTCCACCAGCTGGTCGAGTGAGGTCCCCAGCGCCCGCGCGATCACGGTGAGCTGGTCAAGCGCGAGCCGGCGGTGACCGGTTTCTATCCGGCTCAGGTTGGACGGGCTCAGGTGACAGCGGCGGGCCAGGTCGTCGAGGGACCAGCCACGGGCCAGCCGCAGTCCCCTGATCCGCTGCCTGACCATGGCTTCAAGGTCGGTGCCGACGACTTCTTGCTTCATAGGCAAGACCCTATGCGATAACGGCATAGGAGTCATAACCTCGTCAGCATGAACCATCACCATCATCACGGCGCTGGCGACGACCCGGCGGTCATGGCCGACCTGCTTGACCTTGACGGCGAGGTGCTCGCCTCCTACCTCGCGGACGCGACCGGCTGGGTGGCCGAGTTGGCCGCCCGGCCAGTCGGTGAGGCGGATACTTGACCTCGGCTGCGGCACGGGCAACGCCGCTCTCGCGCTCGCCAGCCGTTTCCCCGATGCCGAGATCGTCGCCGTGGACAAGACCCCCGAGTTTCTCGGCCGGCTCAAGGCGAAGGGCAAAGACCTCGCGGGCCGGCTGAGCGCCACCCAGGCCGACCTGGACGGCGCCTGGCCTGACCTCGGCCCGATCGACCTGACCTGGACCTCGCTGGCGCTGCACCACCTCGCCGACCCCAAGCGGGGGCTGGCCGAATTGCTCGCCACGACCAGCCAGCGCGGGTTGGCCGCCGTCGCCGAGATGGACTCCCAGATCCGCTTCCTGCCTGATGACCTCGGCGTCGGCCGACCGGGGCTAGAAGCACGCTGCCACGCCGCTCTCGCGCAGCGCCGGGCCGCCGAGCTTCCCTATCTCGGTGCCGACTGGGGAGAGCTGATGACCGGGGCCGGCTTCACCGTCATCGCGCAGCGGACCTTCGCCATCGAGTTGCACTCACCACTGCCCGAGTCGGCCGGCCGCTACGCCCAGGGCTTCCTCCGGCGCCTGCGAGGCGAACTCAATGACACGCTCGCCGCCGATGACCTGGCCGCGTTCGACGTGATCCTGGCCGACGAGGGACCCGCCAGCATCCTGCGGCGTCAGGACCTGGCCATCAAGGGCGAAAGAATTCTCTGGGTCGGACAGCGCAGCTAGCCAGGCTGACAGGCTCGGGATCCGGCTGCTTCCGCACGCGCCGCCGGTACACCCGAGCGACCGTCAGCGGGGCGGCGATCCAGAGCACCCAGCCGTAGCTGGTGACGAAGAATACGGGAACGGAGAGGCCGAACCCGATGACCAGCCCGAGTGCTTCCCACGTCGTGTCGCCGAGAAGCCCGGCGGGCAGGCCGCGGGCCAGTTTCTTCGAGATCAGCCGGCGCAGCATGAGCAGCATGGCCCCCGATTCCAGCGCCTGGAGCAGCGCGTAGAACCCGAACCGGAAGGCGTGGACGTCGAGGTCTTCGTGCCCCCGGCTGGTCAGCAACTTGGTCGCGAACGGGGTAAGGACGATCATCAGCAGCCAGGCCGTGTCGATCCGGCGCAGCCGCGAGTCCATCTTGACGGCGTACCTGAAGATGTCGTGATGATGGCTCCACGCCGCCGCGATCGCGAAGAAGCTGATCAGGAACGCGGCGTAGTGCCCGCTGTTGTGCTGCACCGAGGTCCAGAACCGGCCAGCCGTCAGCCCGCCAGGCACCGGCAGGTCGATCGCGAGCAGCGTGATCGCGATCGCGACGACGGCATCGGAGAAAAAGGTCAGCCGGTCGACGGCGCGGGTGCCGAATTCCGGCTCGTCATCAGCCACGTACGCTCCTGGGACTCGGGGGACTCAATTTCATCCCACTTGTCACAGCTGTGTCCACTCGCAGTCAAGTCGCCGGAGGATAGGCAGGAAAGCGTTAATAATGAGTGGCAAATATGCCGAACCCGGGAGTGTCCCGATGAGTGCTCGGATACATAGGGCTCAGTTCGTCGGCTGGGCCATGGTCATCTTGCTAGCTGCCGTGATCGGAGTGAGCTTGGGTCCGGCCGCCCGTGCGAGCCAGCCTCGGCGGGCGCCGCTCCCGCAGGTGCTTCGGCTTCAGGGCGCAAGTCCTGGCTGGTTCTCGCCGGAGTGGCGGACTGGCTTGCTCCGGCGTGGCGGTGGACTGCCGCACGTGGCCCGGCCGGGCTCGCTGGTCGCGCCCGCCGCGCCGGCGGCACGGGGCTGGCGACTGGAAACAGCGCCGAACGTGGCGGCCCTGCCGAACGGCTCGCTGGCCGCCGAATCCTGCGCCAACACCTCGGCCTGCACCGCGGTCGGCGATTACGAGAACGCGGCCGGCGTAGAAGTGGCCCTCGCGGAACGGTGGAACGGGTCGGCGTGGCGGGTCCAAGGCCGGCCACGCCGACCGGGGCGGTGCTGAGCCTGTTCACCGGCGTCTCGTGCTCGGGTCGGACCTGCATGGCGGTCGGCTACGACGTTGACGCGGCCGGCGATGTCAGCGCCATCGCCAAGCAATGGAACGGGCACCGCTGGCGGTTGCTGCCAGTGGCCAGCCTGACCACGGACAACGGCCTGTTCGCCGTCTCCTGCACCACGGCGTCGGCCTGCACGGCGGTCGGCGTCGCCGACAACAGCGCCGGGACCTCGCTGACGCTGGCCGAGCGCTGGGATGGCAGCTCCTGGAGCGTCCAGCCGACGCCGATCAGCCTCACCCCGGTCCGGCCACGCTGCTCGGCGTCTCGTGCACGGGGCCGGTCTCCTGCACGGCGGCCGGAGCGTACGACAACAGCACTGGCACCAGCGTCCCCCTCGTGCTCAGCTGGGACGGCCTCACCTGGACCAGCCAAGACAGTTCCAGCGCGGCCGCGTCGACGGGCAGCGGCTTCACCGCGATCTCCTGCACCTCGGCCAGCACGTGCACGGCTACCGGGAGCTCGGACACGCTGTCGGGCAGCACTGTCAGCCTAGCCGGGGGGTCGGACAGCGCCGGGTCGGCGCTCGCGAACCTTCCAGCCCGGCAGGCGCGACCAGCACAGAACTGCTGGCCGTGTCCTGCGCGACCGCGAGCGCCTGCCTGGCGGTCGGTGCCGAGAGCGATAACGACGGTACGGTGAGCCCGCTCGCGGAGGAGTGGAACGGGTCCCGCTGGCGAGTACGGGCGACGATCAGGCGGACCAAGCGGACCGGGAGTGACGCTGACGGGCTGTCGTGCCCTTCGCTGACCTCGTGCGCCGCCGTAGGCAGCTACTCCGTGAGCACCAGCCAGGCCCCTCTCGCGCTGGCCGAGTCGTGGAACGGCACCAAGTGGGCCGCTCAGCAGGCGACCAGCCCGCTCGGTGCCAACGCCACCGAACTTCGGGCGGACTCCTGCGCGACCGGGCGAGAGTGCGTCGCGGTCGGTTTCTACGGCAAGAACGCTAACGTGATCGACAGCCTGGCCGAGTACTGGAACGGGTCGAGCTGGCGCATTCAGGCGACGCCTAACCTTCCGGCGCATCCGCCAACGCGCTCGCGGCCGTGTCCTGCCCAGCTGCCCGCGCCTGCGTGGCCGTGGGCCAGGCGATGTCTCGCACCGGCCTGGCCGAGGCTCTCGCCATGACGTGGAACGGAACCAGGTGGGCCATCCAGGCCGTGCCTGAACCCGCGCATAACACCGGTACCTCGCTCTTCGCCGTCTCATGCGCCTCGGCGACCGCCTGCACCACAACGGGCTTCTACGACAACAAGGCCGGAAACGCGATCGCGCTGGCCGAACGCTGGGACGGTGCGCGCTGGCGGATCGAATCCCTTCCGAAGGCAGCGAAGCTCACCTGGTTCTTCGGGGTGTCCTGCCCGGCGGTCCGCGACTGCACGGCCGTCGGTTACCAGGACAACGGCGGCGCCACCGCTAGGCCGCTCGCCGAGACCTGGAACGGGACGGCCTGGAGAGTGCGGCGCGTGCCTTTCGCCGCCAGCGCGCCCGGCGGTGCCTTCATGTCCGTGTCGTGTACCGCGCCGGCTGCCTGCACGGCGGTCGGCACGAGCTTCAGCGAGGATGGCAAGCCCCTGGCGGAACGCTGGAACGGCAAGTCCTGGCGGGTCGAGGCCACCAGTGCCCCGCCCGGCTTCCAGGCCAGCCTGAGCGGAGTGACCTTCAACGCGGTCTCCTGTGACGGCTCCGCCTCGTGCACGGCCATCGGCGGTTACACGCCCGGCGCTGCCGTTGGCTTCGCGGAAGCCTGGCGAGGCGGGCGCTGGTCGCTGCAGGCCACCGCCGTCCCCGCTAGCACCACGCAGGACTTGCTCAGCGGCATCTCCTGCGGGTCTGGCCGCTGCACCGAGGTCGGGGCCAGGATCGGAGTCGCCGGGGTCGTCGTCACGCTCGTCGAAACCGGGGGCACCGGCTGACTAGCTCGCGACATATCTTGATTGGCGCGGTCGGGTGTGGTAGCTTCACTGCCAGTGGCAGCGCACCGCCTGCCCGCTTCCGAGCTGCCGACGGCCCGCGCCGTCTGGTGGCGACGAGGACAAGGGTCCCGGACTCGCGGGGGTATTTCACCGTCAGGTCATTACGCCTTGGCGAGCAGTCGCGGGCGGACTCGCCGGGAAGCGTGAAACCAATGACTAGTGACAAGGCCCGCAAGACCGCTATCCGCAGCCGCATGGCGGAAACTGGCGAACCGTACAGCGTCGCCAGCCGCGCCCTCGAAGCTGAACCGGCCGAGCACGATGACGATGACGCCCCCGGCCAGAGCGAGACCTACGAGCAGCGGTACGTGCGCGAGGCCGAAGAAGCCGGAGCCCCGCCCCACGAGCTCGCGGCGACCCGCGCGCTGTTCCAGGCCAGGAACCTGAGCGAGCAGCTTCGCCGCGAAGCGGATCGGGCAAGAGAACGCGCCGATGCGGCCGAGGAAGCGGCGGGCCTGGCCGAGGAGCGGGCCGAACTCGCCCAGGCGTCGGCTGACCTGGCCGAGGAATGGGCGGAAGAATCCGACCAGCGCCAGGCCCAGGACAAGGCCGACGAGATGCAGCGGGCTGCCGACCGTACCCGCGAGCGGGCCGACCGCGCCGAGGAAGCGGCCGAGCAGGCCGAAGAGCGCGCTGACCAGGCTGAAGAGTGGGCCTCCGAGGCGCAGGAATTGCTCGGCGACGACGAGCGAGACGACGAGGCCCCCGACGACGAGGACGAGCCCCCCTGGCACTCAGGCGGACCGCACGGCGGCCACCATCCGCCCAGGGCCCCGCGTCCCCCTCGGCCGCCTCGGCCACCGCAGCCGCCCAGGCCCCGCTGGCCGCGCTTCCTCTGACCAGGAGACCAGAGCCCAGCCCGCAGCTCCGCCTAGCCTCCCGGCAAGCCCGGGGGAGCGCCGCCTTGGCCTGGCTTTGAAGTCTCCTTCCGGGTCACCGTTATGGTGATGAGTGGCGAACGGCCGAGGTAACGGCTAGCCGGGCATTTCGGCTCAGCGACCGCAACGATGGCCCATAGTTGTTGCTAGGGCTGGGCGGGCAACCGCAACGATGGGCCAGCGTTGCTGGGCAACGACATCCATGGGGGCCACGGTTCCGGTTGACCGGCCCGGCTGAGCGGCATCGATGGGCCATCGTTGCGGTTGCGGCCCCGGGGCTGGCGGCAAGTGCTCCTGGGGAGTCAAGAGCGGGAAGGACCTGGACGGCGGACACCGGGATCTGGGAGCGGAAAGAGCCGGGAACCGGGGGCCGGGAACGACGCTGCCGCAACTGATGTCCGGGTTGCGCAATTCGGGATGACAACCGCGCCCGGGTTCGGAACGTCTACTCTCCGGTCGTTGGCGGCGCGAGGAGGAACCGATGCGCGGGCTCAGGGTTTTGGCGGGGATATCGGCGGGCGTCGTCGCGCTTGCTTGCTCCTGGACGGCGCTGGCCGCCCCCGGCGGGACTCCGGCGGCGGCCAGCGCTCCCATCGGCTGGTCACCCCCGAGGGCGGTGGACACGAGCGCGCCGTTCGCCGTTCCTAATTCGCTGAGCGCGGTCGCTTGCCCGACGGTCAAGTTTTGCCTCGCTGGCGACCAGGGCGGGAACCTGCTGGTCTCGAACGCTCCGGCGGCGGGTTCTTCGGCCTGGCGGCAAACCGCGAGCGGGTTCCGCAACGAGAATCACGACCTGACCGGAGTGGCCGAGCTGATCTGCCCTTCGGCGGGTTTCTGCCTGGCAGCGGTGTCGCAGAACGAGTCGGCGCCCTACAGCATCTTTACCTCGACCGACCCGGCCGGAGGATTCACCGCCTGGCATCAGGTCAGGCGCTCGCTGCTGCCGCAGATCAGCTGCCCAAGTTCGGCCCTGTGCGCGTCCACCTGGGGTCATCACCTCATTTACTCGGTGAACCCCGCCGCGGGCGGGTCGTCGGTCTGGAAGACCATCACCTTGTCGCAGCTCACCGACCTGAGCGGGGTGTCGTGCCCGACGAGATCCTTCTGCGTCGCCACTGACAACGCCGGCAATGTCTACACCTCGTCTGACCCGACTGGCGGCGCGAAGGCCTGGAAGTCCGCCTTCGTCGACCATACGGCTGGGATCGACGGTCCGACCTGTGCTTCCCCGTCCTTCTGCGCCGCGGTTGACGGGCAGGGAAACCTGCTCTACTCAGTTAATCCTTCCGGCGGCGCCTCGGCCTGGCACCAGGCTTCTGTTCCCGCCGGGGTCTTCTCGTTGACCTGCCTGAGTTCGTCGTTCTGCTACACGCGGACCGGGACCGACGTGCTGACCACCTCAGACCCGGCCGGCGGGGCCGGTACCTGGCACGACACTGACGTGCTCGGGAGCAATTTCCTCGGCGGACTGGCCTGCGCGAGTCCGGCGATGTGCGTCGCCGTGACCGGCGGTTCCGTCGTCACCACGACGAGTCCGGGCGGCGGACCTTCAGCCTGGAACCCGGCCGAGATAGACGGCGTCAACACGATCGCCAGCCTCTACTGTGCGGGGCTGGTGTTCTGCTTCGGCGGTGACGACGAAGGGAACCTTCTCGACTCGACGAATCCCGCTGCCGGCGGCCCCACGTTCGGCCGGCTGCCAATTGGCGGAACGAACGGAGTCTTTACGGCATTTAGCTGTCCCGTGTTTACCTTCTGCGTGGCCGCCGATAGCCAGGGCGACATCTTGTGGGCGTCCCCGGATCCGGGGGAGCCGTCCAGCTGGCACCTGATTAACGTGGACGGGTCGAACCGCATCACGTCCGTGGACTGCCCGACTTATTCGCTGTGCGTGGCCGCCGATTCGGCGGGGAACATCGTGAGCTCGGCGGATCCGCTCGCCGGCGCGTCCAGCTGGCACGTCGCGACGCTTCCCGGCGATCCAGGGCCGCTGTACGTGACCTGCGTGAGCGCGACCTTCTGCGTCAGCACCGGTAAGAACACGATCCTTACCTCGACCGATCCGGCCGGCGGCGCGAGCGCCTGGCCCGTCACCGCGAGCATTCCGGCCGCCAATGGCATCGGCCCGGTCGCCTGCCCGTCCGTTTCGCTATGTGTGGCCGTCGGAGAGTACGTGTACAGCGTCAATGACGGTCCGCAGGCCGTGATCTACTCGACCCGCCAGCCGGGCGGAAGCTCCCCTGGCTGGCACGCCGTGCCCATTGGCGACGGCAACGGTCCTGACCAGAGCGGGACCGCTATCTCCTGCCCGTCGGCTTCGCTGTGCCTGGCGAGCATCGCCGGCTTCCTGGTCGATTCGACGGACCCGGCGAGCGGGGAATGGCAGTCAGCCGGTCTTTCGGCTCGCCTGGTCTCGTGCCCGACCACGACGATCTGCCTCGCCGTTAGCGGCGCGAATGTTGTCCAGGTCGGCCGGGTGCTCACGCCGACGACCACGGTCATCACCTCCGCGCCGGCGTCGGTCCGGCGCGGGCAGAAGGTGACGGTGAAGTTCCGGGTGACCGCCGCCGGGAACGGAACGAACGGGACTCCCTTGCGGGAGGTCACGGTCAGCTACTCCGACGACCCGGTGTGCCGGGGGAAGCTATCGGGCTCGGGGGGCACAGCGACCGGGCAGTGCTCGTTCCGGCCGTCGAAGCTTGGTCACCATCTCCTTGCGGCCAGTTACCCGCAGCGCGGGTTGCTGTTCGGGGGCAGCTCAGGGACCAGGCGGCTGGACGTGTCGCGCTGACGACCGGCGCTACTGGTAGGAGATCATCACCGGCTGCGGCTTCCTGTCCATTGTCTCGGCCGGGGTCAGCGTCGGGTGGTCCTTGGTGAAGAAGTTCTTCCAGCCCAGGTACACGCCCTTGGGCGCGGCGCCGAGCACGGCGTCCCAGGTCTCTTCCTTCGCGCCCGGCGTACCCTGGCCGTCCATGTGAATGACGATCGCCAGGTCATCGTGCTGAGTATCGATGCCCTGCTCGTCGGTGATCATCGAGAGCCTGAACTGGTGGAGCACCACGAGCTTCTGCGGCAGGTGATGGCTGGCGGTGAGCTTGGCCAGCCAGCTGGTCACCTGGTTGATCTTCGCGCTGCTGACGCTGCCGATCTGCTCGAGCGGCAGCTGGCTGGACGTGAGCTTCCACTCCGGGTCGAGGGCGAGTCCCACATTGGGCCGCTCGAGCAGGCCCTGGTACTCCTTGGCCTGGTCAAGCAGGCTGGCCCGGCCGGCCTGGAGGTCTAGTACCACGTACATCCCCGCCGCCGTCGCCGCGGTCACCCAGGGCTCGAGCTCGTCCGGCGGGGTGACGTAAGAGTAGGTGCCGCCTTCCGGCTCGCTGGTGCCCTGGGCCACGCTGGCGATGATCTCGAACGCCGGGACGACCGGTACCTTGCTCAGCGGCCGGTAAAGTGCCGCCAGGTTCTTGACCCGCTCGATGCTGGCGCTCAGGTCCTGCTCGCCGAGGGCGCCGAGAACGGCGGAATCCGGGTGGCCGTAGAGGCACACGATCCGGTGCATCGGGAACAGGACCTCGCCGCCGCCGGGAAGCTGGACGCCGGTCTCCGCGACCGTGACCCGGCCAGCGAGCTGGCTAGCCGGACCGAATCCGCGGCCGAGGGCGAGCACGTGGTCAGGCTTGATCTTGGCGAGCGCGGTGATGGTCTTGGGATCCGCGCGCGGATCGTCGGCGCGTACGAAGATCACTCGGGCGCCCGCGGCTCTCGCGGTCGCGGTCGAGGCGTCGACCTCGGCGCTTGGCTTGCTCGTGCGTACCAGCAGGGCCACTGTCCGCAGGGGCTTCGCTGCCTTGGTGCGGGGGAGCTGGCTGGGATTCGCTACCACGGCCAGCCCGTGCAACTTAGCGGCGAGCGCGGAAGAGGAAAGCCCGACCGCGAGAACCGCCTGCGGCCTGAGTTGCCGGAGTTCGGTCCGCACGGCGGCACCGAGTTGCACGGTTCCTGAGCGCTCCGACGCGAGCAGCATCGGCGCGTGCAGCCGTTCGGCCTGGTGCATCGCGGCGGTAAGGGCCTGGTGACTTCCTGAATTGGCGACGATCGCGACCGGAGCGAAGGCGTACAGCTTGTTCGCGACGTCGGCGGTCAGGGTGGCGTGCCCGCCCGTCAGGACCGAGACCCAGGCGGCCGGAGGGCGCGTGCGCGCGACGTAAGGGCCGCTGGATCTGGTCGCCTGCGCACCGGCGGGACTGCATGCGGCCACCGCGATCGCCGCCGCGGACAGGCCGAGCAGAATTCGTGTCGGCTTCACTCCATACCACCCCTGCGTCACAATAGACCCGGCGCCCGCGTCAACTGAGGCAATCTGTAGGACAGTGTTGCGAGTCGTTCGGTTGGCGGGTTTTTCTGGAGCAGCCGCTACGTTTGCCGCATGCCTGACGAGGACGGCGATTCGCAGCCGGGATTTGACGCTGCCCACGCCCATTCGGCACGGGTGTACAACTACTGGATGGGCGGCAAGGAGAACTACGCCGCCGACCGGGAGGCCGCCGAGCAGGCGATCGCCGCCAATCCTGGGATCCTCGCCGACGTGCGGGCTAACCGCGCGTTCCTGGCCAGGGCGGTGTGGTACCTGGCCGGCGAGTGCGGGGTATGGCAGTTCCTTGACATCGGCACCGGGCTGCCCACTGCGGGCAACACTCACGAGGTGGCACAGGCGACCGCCCAGGACGCGCGGATCTCCTATGTCGACAACGACCCGGTCGTGCTGGCGCACGCGCGAGCCCTGCTGACCAGCACCCCGGAAGGCTCCACGACCTACCTTCAAGCTGACCTGCGCGATACCGCGACCATCCTCGCCGAAGCTGCAGGAACGCTTGACTTCACTCAGCCCGTCGCGCTCATGCTGCTGATCATCCTGCACCTCATTCCTGACGCCGACGATCCCTGCGGCATCGTGACCAAGCTGATGGAGGTCCTGCCTTCAGGCAGTTACCTGGTGCTCGCTCACCCGGCGAGCGACATCCGCGCGGCGCAGATGGCTGAGATGACCAAGCGGGTCAATGACCGGATGACCGGTCCGGGCGCCAGGATGCGGGAAAGGACGGCGTCCTGAGGTTCTTCGACGGGCTTGAACTGGTTGAGCCTGGCCTGGTCCAGCCGCAGCAGTGGCGACCGGAGCCTGGCGCCGCCCCTGACCAGGTAACCGCGTGGTCAGGCGTAGCCGGGAAGCCGTAGGCGGTTAGGGCTTGCGGGCGACGACGCCCATGAACTGAACGGTGTCTTGCCTGGCCGGGCTGTCATTCTCCGGATGCCAGGCGCTGACCGGAACCAAGCCGGGCTCGACTACCTCCCAGTCCGGCGGCAGCAGCGCGGCGATGCCCTCCCGGCCACGCCTGGCGATCGCGTGAACGGCACCTGAGTACTGTTTGGCCAGGTCCTCGTCGGCGGGTACGTATTGCCAGTGCGAAACGACGAGGTAACTGCCTGAAGTCAACGGCGCGGTCAGTGCCTGGACAATGGCGGTCGCCTGCGCGTCGTCGGGCACGAAGTGCAGCATGCTGATCAACTGGAGAGCGATCGGCCGGCTGAGGTCGAGCAGTCGCTCGCCGTGGGCGAGGATCTCCGCAGGATCGCGAAGGTCGGCCTGGACGAACTCGACGCCGTGGTCGGACGCCAGCAGGGCGCGCGAATGCGCGGCCACTACTTCGTCGTAATCGACGTAGACGATCCGCGCGGACGGGTTCACCGACTGGGCGATCTGATGAACGTTGTCACCGGTCGGCAGGCCGGTGCCGATGTCCAGGAACTGATCGATCCCGGCGGTGGCGAGAAACCGCACGACCCGCTGCATGAAGGCGCGGTTAGCCTGGGCGTTGACCTGGATTCCCGGCTGCTGCGAAAGCAGTTGCTCGGCCAGTGCCCGGTCGGCCTCGTAGTTGTCCTTGCCGTCCAGGAGATAGTCGTAAACGCGAGCGATATTGGGCTGGCCGGTGTCGAACGGCGCGGGAACGTCCGGGGCAATGTCGGTCATAGGGGGAAACTTATCGTAAGCCCGAGCCCGACTCGGGGGAGCACCGGCAGGCTCCCGCATGATCGTGGAATCCCCGACTGGAATGCCATCTGGGGATTCCACGCAAGCTGGCCTGCCGATCCTCTGGTGCCTGCGGCCGGCCGACATGCACTGAAGCCCGGTTTGTGGCGGCGGGAGCGGTCGGTGTCGCACTGCGAACGACGACTAACCGGCGTGACTCATTGCGCTAGTCCGAAATATTCCGAGTCCGAAAATCAAACTGACCCCCACCGCCGACGCCGGGCCGGACAAACCACCTATAGCGCCGGGCCTAGGCGCAACGATGTCCCAGCGATGCTGTTGTCGGTCAGCGACTAACCGCAACGATGGCCCATCGATGCTGCGGCAACCGCATCGGTGGGCCATCCATGTCGTTCGCCCGGCACACCGAACCGCAATGATGTCCCAGCGTTGCTGTTGTCGGGCCGCGGTCGTCCCAGGTCTCGATCCCGCGAGCCCCGGCCTTCACGCCAGTCACGCCAGCCCCGGTCAGGGGTGCACTCGGTCCACCCGGCGAACTCGGAGGCCGTCGAAGGCTATGGCGCAGACCGCGTCGGCGAGCGAGGACCCGTGCGGGCCGGACCGGTCCTGGCGGTACCACTCGACGAGGGAGTTGACCATGCCGAACAGCAGCCGCGCAGTAGTCGCGGGGTCGACGTCCGGGCGGATGTCGCCCTCGCGCTCGGCCTCGGTGACCAGGTCAGCTACCAGGTGGTCGAAAGCGCGGCGCCGGTCGAGCGCGGCCCTTTCTACCTCGGTGTTGCCGCGGACGCGCAGCAGCAGGGTCACGTAGGGGAGTTCGGCTTGCAGCACGCCGACCGTGCCCCTGACCAGGTATTCGAGCCGGTCGATCGCGGGCGCGTCCAGAGTTCTCGCCTGGTCGGCGACGTGCGACCAGCCGTCGAGGGCCCGGTTAAGCGCCAGCCGCAGGAGTTCTTCCTTGCTGGCGACGTGGTGATAGATGCTGGACTTGGAAAGGCCGAGCCGGCGCGCGAGGTCCTCCATGCTGGTGCCGTCGTAGCCGCGCTCGTTGAAGACCTCGACGGCGACCGCGAGCAGGGAACCGAGGTCGTAGCCGGGGCGGCCTCGTCGGGCAGTCGTCATCAGGGTAGAATAACTGAACGTTCGGTCGGTAAATAGGCGGCGAGGTCAGATGACGGTATTGCGCAGCTACGTAAGCGGCCGGTGGCAGGCCCCGGACGACGGCCAGCCTCTTCACGACGCGGTCACCGGCGACGAGGTCGCGCGCGTTTCCTCAGAAGGCGTCGACTTCGCGGCCGCGCTTGACTACGGGCGCCGTACCGGCGGTCCCGCGTTGCGCGAGCTGACGTTTCACCAGCGGGCCGCCCTGGCCAAGTCGGTCGGGGCGATGCTCCGCGAGCACCGCGACGAGCTTTACGCCCTGTCGGCCCGCACCGGGGCCACGCTCTACGACAGCAAGTTCGACGTCGACGGCGGCATCGGCGCGTTGCTCAGCTACGCCAGCAAGGCCCGCAGGGAACTGCCGAACGACCACCTCTACGTCGAAGGTCCCGTGGAGCAGCTCGGCCGGACCGGCCTGTTCGGCGGTCAGCACGTGCTCACGCCGCTGCTCGGCGTCGCCGTGCAGGTCAACGCCTTCAACTTCCCGGTCTGGGGACCGCTGGAGAAGCTCGCCCCGGCCCTGATCGCCGGGGTGCCTACCCTGATCAAGCCGGCCTCGCTCACCGCCTACGTGACCGAGCGGCTGGTCGAGCTCATCGTCGACTCTGGCCTGCTGCCGGACGGGGCCATCCAGCTCATCTGCGGCAGCACCGGCGACCTGCTCGATCACCTGACCGAGCAGGACCTGCTCGGCTTCACCGGCTCGGCCGCCACCGCGCGCAAGCTGCGAGCCCACCCGGCGGTCGTGGGCCGCGCGGTGCGGTTCAGCGCCGAGGCCGACTCGCTGAACTGCTCGGTTCTGGGGCCCGACGCGGTGCCAGGCACGCCGGAGTTCGACCTGTACGTCGGCCAACTGGTCAACGAGATGACGGTCAAGGCCGGGCAGAAGTGCACCGCGATCCGGCGCGCCTTCGTTCCAAGGGGCCAGTTCGACGCCGTGATCGAGGCGACCGCCGCCGGCCTGGGCAAGATCGTGATCGGCAACCCGGCCGACGAGTCGGTGCGGATGGGCGCCCTCGCCGGGCTTGAGCAGCGCGAGGAAGTCAGGCGCGGCATCAAGGCGCTGGCCAACGCGGGCCACCTAAGGTTCGGTGATCCTGACCACGTCGAGGTCACCGGGGCCGACGCCGAGCGGGGCGCGTTCATCTCGCCGATCCTGCTCGCCGGGGATCCCGAGCGACCCGAGCCGCACGAGGTCGAGGCCTTCGGCCCGGTCAGCATGATCCTGCCCTACGAGAGCACGGCCCAGGTCATCGACTACGCCGCCCGCGGTCGCGGCAGCCTGGCCGGCTCGGTCGTCACCGCCGACGCGGACTTCGCTCGTGAGGTCGTGCTCGGGCTAGCTCCCTGGCACGGCCGGATCCTGGTGCTCGACCGCGAGGGTGCGCCCGAGTCGACCGGCCACGGGGCGCCGCCGCCGGTCCTGGTGCACGGCGGCCCCGGCCGGGCGGGCGGCGGCGAGGAGCTCGGCGGCCTGCGGAGCGTGTTCCATCATCTGCAGCGCACCGCCGTCCAGGGCAGCCCGAAGATGCTGACCGCGATCACCGGCCGCTGGACCAAGGGCGCCGCTCGCGACACAACGAGCGGGCACCCGTTCCGCAAGTCGCTCGCTGAACTAAGCATTGGCGACACGGTCGTCGCCGGCCCCCGAGCCGTCACGCTCGACGACATCGAGCACTTCGCGAACTTCACCGGCGACACGTTTTACGCTCACATGAACGAGGCCGCCGCGGCCGCGAACCCGTTCTTCGACGGCCGCGTCGCCCACGGCTACCTCGTCGTCTCGCTCGCCGCCGGCCTGTTCGTCGACCCTGACCCCGGACCGGTCCTGGCTAACTACGGCATCGACGAACTGCGCTTCCTCATTCCGGTCTATCCGGGCGACGAGCTAACCGTGACGCTGACCTGCAAGCAGATCAGCCCCCGCGACGGCGCCTACGGCGAGGTCCGCTGGGACACCCAGATCACCAAGCAGGACGGCTCGGTCGCCGCCCAGTATGACGTGCTCACCATGGTGGCCAAGGAGTGGCCCCCGGCGGACGGAGCGAAGCAATGACGACGGTCGAGGACCACTTCGAGGCTACGATCGCCCGCAACCAGCGCATCGAGCCGCGCGACTGGGTACCTGACGGCTACCGGGCCACCGTCATCCGCCAGATCGCCCAGCACGCCCACTCCGAGATCATCGGCATGCAGCCAGAGGGCAACTGGATCACTCGCGCCCCCTCGCTGCGCCGCAAGGCGATCCTGCTGGCCAAGGTCCAGGACGAGGCCGGCCACGGCATGTACCTGTACTCGGCGGCGGAAACCCTCGGCGCCGACCGGGCCGACCTGACCGGGAAGCTGATCAGCGGCCGCCAGAAGTACTCCTCTATCTTCAACTACCCGACGCTCAGTTACGCCGACGTCGGCGTGATCGGCTGGCTAGTGGACGGCGCCGCCATCTGCAATCAGGTACCGCTGTGCCGCTCGTCGTACGGGCCTTATGCCAGGGCAATGATCAGGATCTGCAAAGAAGAGTCGTTCCACCAGCGTCAAGGGTACGAACTGCTATTGACAATGATGCGTGGCACGGACGCGCAGCGGCAGATGGTGCAGGACTCGACGAACCGGTTCTGGTGGCCGTCGCTGATGATGTTCGGCCCGCCGGACGAGGCTTCGCCGAACACGGCGCAGTCCATGGCCTGGGGCGTCAAGCGGCACACGAACGACGAACTCAGGCAGCGCTTCGTCGATATGACCGTCCCCCAGGCAGCCAAGCTCGGCGTCACCCTGCCCGACCCTGACCTGCGGTGGAACGAGGAGCGCGGGCACTACGACTTCGGCCCCGTCGACTGGGACGAGTTCGCCGCGGTCGTCAAGGGCAACGGCCCGTGCAACGCCCAGCGGATCGAAAGACGGCGGGCGGCCCACGAGGAAGGCGCCTGGGTGCGCGAGGCCGCGACCGCTTACGCCGCCAAGCGGAAGAAGGCCGCGTGATGTCTGCGGACTGGCCCCTGTGGGAGGTGTTCCTGCGCGGCAAGCGCGGCCTTAACCACGTGCACGTCGGTTCCCTGCACGCCGCCGATGCGGAGATGGCGCTGCATCACGCCCGTGACCTGTACACGCGGCGCAACGAGGGCGTCAGCATCTGGGTGGTCAGGTCGGCCGACATCACGGCGTCGAGCCCGGACGAGAAGGACCCGTTCTTCGCGCCTTCCGGCGACAAGGTCTACCGGCATCCGACCTTTTACCCGATCCCCGACGACGTACCGCACATGTGATGAGCGAACACGACAATCCCTACGATCTCCTCACCGCCGAAGACGGAGACGATCATCGCTGGGCGTACGGTACCGGGTTCACCGACCCGCTGGCCGGCGTGGACACCGCCGTGCCCGACGACATCGACGTGGCGGCGCTGGCGAGGTACTGCCTGATGCTCGGCGACGACGCGCTGATCTACAGTCACCGGCTGCAGCAGTGGATCACGAGCCTGCCCGAGCTCGAGGAGGAAACCGCGATCGCCAACATCGCGCTTGACCTGCTCGGCCAGGCGCGGCTGCTGCTCGCGCGGGCCGCCTCGGCGGATCCGTCGACCGGCGCCGACGAAGACCGGCTCGCGTTCTTTCGCGAGGAAGGTGAGTTCAGGAACGTACGGCTGGTCGAGCGGGCCGACCGGGACTTCGCTGAGCTAGTCGGCAGGCTGCTGATCTTCTCTAGCTGGCGGCTGGCGTTGTTCGAGCGGCTGCGGGACGCCCGGGATCCTGTGCTGGCCGCGATCGCCGCCAAGGGCGTGCCTGAGCTGGCCTATCACCGCGACTATGCGGCGCAGTGGGTGGTCAGGCTGGGTGACGGCACCGAGTTGTCGCACGATCGGATGCAGCGAGCGCTTGAGGTTGTCTGGCCGCTCGTGGATGAGCTCTTCGCTGACCACCAGGACGAGGTCGTCGCGGTAAGCAGCGTCCGTTCCGAGGTCGACGGGGTGCTTGACGCTGTGTTCGAGCTGGCCGGGATTGACCGGCCTCAGGTGGCGGGGCTCGGCGCGGTCAGCGGACGGCAGGGCCGGGACGGCGTGCACACCGAGGCGCTTGGCTACGTACTCGCCGAGCTTCAGTCGCTGCCCCGTGCTTACCCGGACGCGACGTGGTGACCGGCACCGCGTGGGAGGTCGCGGCCGCTACTCCTGATCCTGAGCTGCCGATGCTGACCGTCGCCGATCTGGGGATCTTGCGGGAAGTTGCCGAGGAAGCTGACCGGGTGACGGCGACGATCACGCCGACGTACTCGGGGTGCCCGGCGTTGCGCGAGATCACGGCTGACCTGCGGCACCGGCTGGTGGCGGCTGGTTACCCCGTGGTCGAGATCCGTACCAGGCTGGCCCCGCCCTGGACGAGTGACTGGATCACCGCTGAGGGGCGGCGCAAGCTCGCTGAGGCCGGTCTCGCCCCGCCGCGGGGCGACCGGACGCCGCGCGGGGCTGGTGCCGCTTACCTTGACGACCCGGCCGCCCGTGGCCTGTCCGCGCTGCGGCTCGCGCCGGACGGCGCTCACCGCCGAGTTCAGCGGTACGGCCTGCAAGGCGCTTTACCGGTGCGAGGACTGCCTGGAGCCGTTCGAGTACGTCAAGGAGCACGGGTGAGCGCGGCAACCGAGTTCCATCGGCTCTCGATCGACCGGGTCGACGAACTGACCAGCGACGCGGCAGCGGTGACGTTCGCGGTGCCTGACTCGCTGCGCGACCGGTTCGCGTTCGCGCCTGGCCAGTCGGTGACCGTGCGGCGGAAAGTCGATGGCCGGGAGGAACGGCGGTCTTACTCGATCTGCGCCCCGGCCGGGCGGCCTCCGAGGATCGGCGTCCGCGAGGTCGCGGGCGGGCTGGTGTCCGGCTGGCTGGTGCACCAGGTGCGGGCCGGGGACGTCGTCGAGGTGCAGGCGCCGTCAGGCTCATTTACTCCCGATCTCGGCGTGGGCGGCGAGCACGTGCTGATCGCGGCCGGGAGCGGCATCACGCCGGTGCTGTCGATCGCCTCCTCGCTACTGGAGTCGCGGGACGACACTAGGGTCACTTTGCTGTACGGCAACCGCCGCAGCGACACCGTGATGTTCGCTGACGAACTCGCCGAGTTGAAGGACGTCTATACCGACCGGGTACGGCTGATGCACGTGCTGTCCCGTGAGCCGCAGGAAGTCGAGCTCTTTACGGGCCGGCTTGACGCAGCCAAACTGCGGGAATTGCTGCCGGTCACAGTCACGGTCGGTTCGGTGGACCATTGGTGGATCTGCGGGCCTTTCGAAATGACCAGCGGCGCGATCGAGGTGCTCGGCGAACTCGGGGTACCGCGGGCGCGGGTTCACCGAGAGCTGTTCTACGTCGAGGACGTGCCGCCGGCCGAGGTGCACCACGAGGATGCGCCGGCCGGGGCCGGGGCCGAGGCGACCGTGATTCTCGACGGGCGGGCCAGCGCCGTGACGGTGCCGCCGGGTACGGCCGTGCTCGACGCCGCCCAGCGGGTGCGGCCAGACCTGCCGTTCGCCTGCAAGGGCGGCGTGTGCGGCACCTGCCGGGCGCTGCTGCGGGACGGCGAGGTTCGGATGCGGAGGAACTACGCGCTCGAACCCGAGGAACTGGCGGCCGGATACGTGCTTACCTGCCAGTCCCTCCCGGTCTCCGAGACGCTGACGGTCGACTACGACGCCTGAAGAAGCCGAAACTATTGCGAGACCAGGCCGATACCCCGGCGGTACGTACATGGCTGGCGAGCGTGCGTACCTTACAAGGGACGAGGTAAAAGGCAGGCAGGAGAACGTCATGTTTCACGGGCACAAGCACCACCTTCCGTCGTTCTCCCAATCGGTGCGGGTCACGGGGAAGGTGCTCGGCAAGGAAGTTGTGCCTGGTCCGCGCACTCCGCACGCGAAGATAGTGACCGTGGAACTGCATCCGGACGGGGCCGCGCCGTTCCAGGCCAAGGTCGACCTCATTCCCTGGGACCGGCACCACTGGGAAGAGGACCTCTACTTTCCCAGGATCGGCGACGTCAGGACTTTCCTCTTCGACCCGGCCTCTGGCGAGACTCGCTTCGATATGACCGACCCGCGGAACAGCATGTCGGCTAACACGGCGGCGGGCGAAGCCTGGGCGGCCGCACCGGATAGCGATGAGCCGCTGAAGCCGGACTCGGGGCCGCCGTGGCTGGTTGGCGCTATCTGCCCGTACTGCAGCGTGCCGGTTGACCAGCGGCAGGCGACCATGCAACCTGCGCCGCAGTGCATGACCTGCTCCCAGTTCCTGCCTGCGTACCCGCTGGTGACGAGCGACCTGGCCAGGGAAGCACTGTCCTAGGGCTTCCACGGGTTGATCAGCCTGGTCTCCGTCTCGCTGAAGTCGTCAGCGTTACGGGTCGCGAGCGTGGCGTCATGGGCCTGGCAGATGGCGGCGATCTGCGCGTCGGCTACCCCGATCGGCCGTCCGAGCCGTTCCCTTGTGGTGACGACCTCCGCGTACTTCTCGGCCGCGCGGTTGTCGAACGGTAGAATCCGGCCGCAGAATTCGTCGCCCAGGATGTCGTCGATCGCTGCGGCCAGTTCTCTCTTGCGGTGACCGTCGGGCAGTCTCGCGACGCCGTAGAGCAGTTCGGCCGCGGTGATCGCGGTAGTGGCGACGTCGCTCACAGGCAGTGAGTCAAGCCACCAGATCACGGCGGGTGCGGGCTCGCGCTTGGTCAGCTCGGAGATGACGTTGGTGTCGAGGACGATCACTCGTCAAATACCGCCGCGCGGGGCAACTCGTCACTACGGTCAGGGACCTCGAGCTGTCCTTCAAGACCGGCGAAACGATCGCGGATCCTGCTGCCAAGGCCGTATTCGCTGTCGCCGGCCGCTAGCCGCTCCTTGAGGATCGCTCTCACTTCCGCCTCCATCGAGCGCCCGTGTCTCGCCGCCTCGATTCGAAGCCGCGCGTGCGTATCCGCGTCGAGCCCTCTGATCGTCAGCGTCGCGATGCCCATCACCTCCAATGCTTGCAATGCATTCAACGCTAGCATTGCTGTATGCCGCGGAGCAAGCGTAGTACCGGCCAGTCCGATGTCGGCGCGGTCGGGCCGGGTGCCCGGCTGGACAATGCCGACAAAACACCTAAAGTGCCAGATCGCCCGCAACGATGGCCCACCGATGCTGTTGCGGGCGGCCGTCGAACCGCAACAATGTCCCATCGATGCTGCGGCAACAGCATCCCTGGGCCATCGTTGCGGTTCGCCCGGCCCGCTGAACAGCATCGATGGCCCATGGGTGCGTTTCCGTGGGAGTGAGGCGGGTCTCGTGGGTCTTGCTGGGGAGGCGGGGGCACTTTGCCATGGTTTTTACGGGGGTAAAGTGCCCCTGCCTCGCGGGGCGGGACGGCGGGCTGCGCCGAATGCCCGGAATGCAGGGATATCCGGGCGGGATCGGCCGGCGACACGGCTCCTTCCGGATCATGCGGAGGAGCCGACCAGAAACTCACTCCAGCGGAAACCCACCCATGGCCCATCGTTGCGGTTCAGGTTCAGGTTCAGGTTCAGGTTCAGGTTCAGGCAGTCGCTGTCCTAGCTGCCCGCCAGGAGTTCGATGACCGGGGCGAACTGCTCGATGAACGCCGCGTTGATGCTGAAGTAGGAGATGCCCAGGGTGTCTCGACGGCGCCGCAGTTCATCAGCCATCTCGGTGGTGGTGCCGCGCAGGAGCTGCAGCGATTCATGCGCGGCGAGAGTGGCGACGTCGGTGTCGAGGAAGCGGGTCACCCAGGGCGGGGCTTCGTCGCCGACGATGAAGACGGGCGTGGCGAACTCAAGCTCACCGGACCGGTCACCGGCGGCGGCCTTGATCTCGGTGATCAGCCTGGCGATCTCTTCGCGGCTAGCCAGCGCGCCGGTGGCGAGCGTGACGATGTCGGCCTTTGCGGCAGCGAGCGCCCTGGCCTTCGGCCCCGAGGCCGCGACCATGACCGGCGTGTGCTGGTCGCCGTCGAGCGCGCGCAGCTCGTCAATGCACTGCTCGGCCAGGGCCAGGCGCTCGGCCGCGGTAGCTTGCTGGCCGGTCAGGCGGGCGGCTTGCTTGATGACCTGGGGGTGACCGGTACCGATGCCGAGCTCGAACCGGCCGCCGGTCAGGACAGACAAGGTGTGCGCGTCCCAGGCGGCGAGGCTCGGATGCCGCAGCGGGCTGGCGGTTACGAAGGTGCCGACGTGCAGCGACTTGGTGGCGCCGGCGGCCACGGCCAGCGCAGGAAACGAGGAAAGCAGCTGCATGCCGTCGGGCATCAGGAGCGTGGTATACCCGAGCTCTTCCGCTCGCCTGGCCAGGGCCAGCCATTGATCGCTGTCTTGCGGCGTACCTTGCGCCGCGAACCGGAAAGGCTTAACTGTCATAGGCGAAGGCTAGCGTCGGCCGCCGGGACGGCAACGACGGATCCAGGTAGAGTTCCTGGCGCAGCCAGGCCGTATCGATGCCCTCTCTACCTTCCGCGGCTAGCAGGTCGGCCTCGTACTCGAGCTGGCGCAACCTGGCCTCCTGGTCATCCACGTCGCCGACGACGTGATCGAGCGCTACCGTCAGCCATGCGCGCTCCGACAGCAGGTTGATGACCCCGTCAGAATCCGCGGCCTTCCAGCGCTCGCCATCGAGCGGCAGAACACGGTCCACCCAGGCCTTCGCGGCGACGGCGTACTCGCTGGCAGCTTGCGCCGCTTGCTGCTTTTGGCCATTACCGTCCCTTCGGATTGGGCATGACAGGCGATGCTAGAGCGGTACCTGGTGCGATGGCCGTAGGTTTCGGCATACCGTCAGGACAGAGCTGAAGGGCCGGATGGCATGACGGATACCTTGACCCGCGGGCCGGACCGCGAGCCGTCGCGCTGGACCTCGCCGCTCGCGCTGACCGTGATCGGGATCGTGATCGTGATCGTAGCGCTGCTGGTTCGCGGCGCTCTCCACCGGCCAGCGGCCCGTCCGCGGGCGGCCGAACCCACCGTTCACGCCCGCTTGGTGCCGCTCCCCTCCGGTGTCACGGGCACTCTCGGGCCGAAGAAAGACGGCCATTTCGTCGGCCGGGCCGCAGGATCGGGCGCCACCAGGCTGTTGCTGACGGGCCCGCGTCCAGGGTGGCTGACGGGAGCGGGGCGATTCCAGCCGGTAGCCGGGCTGCCCCGGTCAGCGACTGGGTACACGTTCACGCGTGTCTCCGGCGGCTGGGTCGTCCAGAAGTACAGCCCGCCTCAGGCGAACTGCCAGGAGTGCGACGCCCCGCCAGCGATCTACTTCGTCGCCGACAGCGGCGGGCGGGCCAGGTACGTTGCCGCCGCCTATGACGCCGTAGCCGCCGCGAGTCCCGGTCAGCTGTGGGTCACCGCCTACCTGCCTGACGCGGACCTCCTTACCGCGTCGGGCACAGCCCAGATGGTCACCACGAGCGGCCTGGTAATCAGCCCGACGTCGCAACTGCCAGCCGGGTACGTGATCGACCGGGCAGTGAAAGGCGGGCTGCTTCTAGAGCCATACGCCCAGGGACCAGGCCTCACGACCGCCGAGCTCTGGAACCCTGCCACCGGGCGGGTAAGCGGGAAGTTTCCCGGCGTGATCGCCGCGAGCGCGGATCGGGTTGCCTGGGATCCGTGCCCTGGCAAGTGCCCGCTGACGATACTCGACCTGCGCACCGGCGCAAAGCGAACGGTTCCCCTCGGCGCTTTCGGTCCCGGCGCCTGGGCCGGCGCGGGCACCTTCAGCGCCGATGACCGGCTGCTCGCGGTCAGGGTAAGTACCACCGTCCAGGTAACCGCCTTCAGCGATGCGACGCGGCTGGCGGTGGTCAGCACCGCCAGCGGACGGCTGACGATCCTGCCGGGAACGGCGGTCAGTTCGCTGGTCGGCGAGAGTTTCGGCTGGCAGGCCAGCGGCGACCAGCTTCAGGCCGCCTTGGCCCGGCCGGGCGGCCTGGTGCAGGTAGCATCCTGGCAGCCAGGCGACAGGTACTTGTCGGTCAGGTACCTGCGACTGCCAAGCGGAACCATGCCAGTGCTCGGCGACAACGGCTAGAGCCAGGCTCGTCGAATTGGAAGCGGTGTTCGGTGTTCGGTGCGTACCGAACACCGAACGCTGGAGTAAGCTCATCTCATGATGACTGACGCCTGGGAGACGGCTGAGACCTTCATCGAACTGCTTGAGCCGCTCGGGCTGCTCGCCACGCATGGCGGTCATCCTGCCAGTCCTGATCTTGTCTTCTTGGACGTCGATGGCCGACTGGTTGCTGTGCAGCTTGTTCGGATGGCAGGTCCAACGCCGGCCCAAGTGTCCGATCTTGCAGGTATCCGAGAACCCAGCGTGTCCACGAACACGCTTCATGTACTGGTCGCTAACAGAATCACTGACGCCGTCCGGGCACAGTTGCGAAGCCACGGCTGGGGTTGGCTAGATCTTCGAGGCCACATTCATCTTGCGGGCAACGGCGTCTTCGTCGATGCTCAAGTCCCGCCCGTCAACGATCGAGCAGGCCGTTCGGACGCTTTCTCCGGCACCGTCGGTCTTGAGGTCGCGTGTGAGTTGCTGCTTAGACCAGGGATCCCTCGGGGAGTACGGGAACTCTCGCGCATATTGTCGCGCTCACCAAGCATAGTCTCTGAAGTGCTTAGCGCACTCCGCCTGGATGGTCTTGCCAAGGCCGATAGCACTGCGGTTCTGCCCGATTTGTTCTGGGCTACGGCCAACGCATGGCGAATACGTGATGTTCCGCCGGCGCTGCCAATACCGCAAGCAGGAGAGGCATCCGTGAACGCGGCCTTGCAACTTGGGTTCGATGATGTGACGTCTGCGCCGGGCTGGGCTCTCGCCGGCACGCTAGCCGCCGCCGTCTATGGAGCTCCGGTCGCCGCCCGTTCGGACTATCCGCCAGATTTCTATGTGCCCAGTGCCACCATATTGAAGCGAGCGACTCGCCTGCTGGGCGTTGCGCCGGACCCCTCGCGGCGTCGTGCCAATATTCGGATCGCACCAGTCCCTGCGGTGTGCGCTCAAAGAGTTGATGCGGCCGACTCTGAGGCTAGGGAGTGGGCTTCCGGTAACACCGAATGGCCCTTGGCCGATCCCCTCTTTGTTGCCTTGGACCTAGCGACTGATCCTGGCCGGGGTCGCGAGATTCTTGACGGCTGGACGCCGCCGCGACAATGGCAGCGTGTCTGGTGACAGACATCGGCAAGTTTATGAGAGCGCCCGAGGTTCCCAGTGTTGACCTTGGCGGAACGTCCATGCTAGCGATCGTCCAGGCTATTCCCGAACTTGAGAAGATGACCAGCCGCAAGGCAACGATTATCGGTGGACTGGCCGTCCTTTGTCGTCTGGGGCACACGTACCGGGCAACAAGCGACTTGGACACCGCGAGCCGCCGTGCGGCGGGTGAGCCCTCGATTCCGAGCTCAGCCAACTGCCCGAAGACGAGACCGACCGGCTCGCCGTCTTGTCTCATGCGTAGGCAATTGAAACGGCCGAATTGCTGCAAGCCGAACTGATCCGCTCCGACTAACCTGATCACATCCGCGATGAGGAACGTTGACGCTTCCTGGTTATCATTTGGCTCGGCCGCGGCTGACGGACCGGGTGCTTGGTGCGAGCGTGGCCGTGGTCGTCGGCGGAGCGGGGTTCGGGAAGTCGGCGCTGGCCGCCGAGAGCCGGGACCGGCTTGAGGTGCCTGCTGTCAGAACTGTGCTTGAGTCAAGCGGAGTGGCCGGGGCGCTGCTGCCTTACCGGCTGCGTTCGGCGGCGGCGAGGACCGGGTTGTCTGACCTCGCGGCGCAGATGGATCAGGCGGCGGCCGCCGGGCCTGCGGGCGCGCTTGACGCCATGCTCGAGGGACTCGCCGGGTCCGGCGCGCTGATCGTCGTGGACGAGATCCAGAACGCCGAGCCGGATGCGGTCGCCCTGCTGACCAGGATGGCTGAGCAGCTTGAGGCGGGCCAGCGACTGCTGCTGCTCGGCCGGGACGCGCCGGCCTGCCTCGAGCGGCTCCGCCGGTCCGCGAGTACCGCCTGGCTGAGCACGGCCGACCTCGCCATGACGGCCGAAGAGATCGCGATCCTTGGCCGGGACGGCTTCGGCCTGGCCGTCGCCGACGCGGACGCCGCGCGGCTGAGGCAAACCACCGGCGGCTGGACGGCGGCGGTCGTGCTGGCCGCCGCGCAGGCCCGGTCCTCTGGCCGCCCGTTGCTAGCCGATCAGGCTCAGGCGACCGCCCCGGCTCTGGTACTGGCCAGCCTGACCGACCAGATCCTGCGGACCCTGCCCGCCGAGGCCAGGTCGGCCGTCCAGCAGCTAGCGCACCTCCCGCTGCTCAACGACGCCGTCGTGACGCGGGCGACCGGCCAGCCAGGACTGCTGGCGGCGATCGGGCGGGCCGGCCTGCCTCTCCAGGGCGGCGACGGCTGGTACCAGCTCATCGGCCCGGTACAGGACCTGCTGGCCGCCCGAGCCCCGGCCGAAGGACCGGTCCTGACCGGCGCGGCTGCCGCCTACGCCGAGCACGGCCGGCTCGATCTCGCGGCCAGCTTGCTGATCGATACCAGGCAACCAAGGGAGGCCGCGAGACTGCTGGCCGCCATGAGCCCTCAGGAAGCCGAGCGGCTCGGCCTGGACGAGCTCTCCGCCCTGATCGCGAGGTTGCCGTCGGCCAGCCTGGACGATCATCCCCGGCTTCTGCTGCATCTCGCCCGCGAGTGCGAGCCTTCGGCCTCGATTCACCGACGGGCGCAGGCGCTCAAGCGGGGACTCGCCGCGCTCGGCGAGCCGCCGGCCGATCCTGAGCTGGCCCGTGAGATCCAGGCCGAGATCGCGCGCGACCTGGCCCGCGACGACGATCCGCAGGGTGCGCTGGCCCTCGCGACGCAGGCCCTGGCTCAGATCGGCCAGCAGGAGGAACGCACGAGGGCGCGGCTGCTTGAGGTGCTTGGCCGGGCCGCCGCGAGGTACAAAGACGATGAGCACCTGGCGCAGGCGGCCGACCAGCTCATCGCGGCCGCGCGGAGTTACCGTGCCCTCGGGCTGTGGAGCTGGCTGGCCTACACGCTGGCGATACTCGGGGCCTGGGTGCACCTGGCCCGCGGCGCCGCGGACCAGGCGGTCGCGGCCTTTGATGATGCGCTCGCGGTTATTCCCGACCGGCGGCAGCAGCGCGCGGTGCTCCTGACCTTCCGCGCCGAGGCGCTGGGGTTCGCCGGACGCTACGAGGAGGCGTTCGCCAACCTGGCCGAGGCCGAGGAGATCGCGCAAGCCATCGGCGACGTGCGGGTTCGCGCTTACGCGGCCTGGGAGCGCGCTCGCAGCCTGTCGCAGCAGGGCGACGCGCCGGGAACGCTGGCGGCGATCACTTCGGCCGAGTCGTTCAAGTCGGACTGGTTCGACGGCTGCGGCGGTGAGTTCCTCGCCGATGCGGCTAATTTTCTCGACCGCGTCGGCTACCAAGACCTGGCCAGGCAGTACCTGGACCGGGCCCGCGAGCAGTCCGAGCACGAGGACTTCGAGGTTGACCGGGCGGAGGCCGCGATCTGCGCCAGGAGCGGCGACCCGGAAGAGGCCGAGCGGCGGCTCGTCGCGCTGGCCGGGTCGCCGTGGTGCGAGCCAGCCGAACGATGGCGGGTGCAGTTGCTGCGGGCGGTCGCTGCCCAGCGGCGGGGCGACCCCGAGGCGCTGGCGCTCGCACTCGACGCGCTCGAACTGGCGGCCAGGCTCGGCTTGCCCGCGCTGCCGCTGATCACGGAGCGGGCCGCCGCCGAGCGGGTGCTCGGTCTCGTCGCAGCGTCCGGCCACCCGCTCGCCGCCAGCCTCGCCGCGATGACCTTCCCCGTCGTCATCAGGCTGCTCGGCGAGTTCAGCGTGACCCGAGGCGGCCAGCCGGTACCGGTGCCGCCTGGTCAGGGACGTCAGCTCGTCAAGCTGGTCGCGGTCAGCGGCGGCCGGCTGCCCGCCGACGCCGCGATCGAGGCGCTGTGGCCGGAATCCGACCCGCTGGTCAGCGCGAACCGGCTGCGCACCGTGCTCAACCGGCTCAAGGACGCGGCCGGCGAGCTCGTGATCCGCGAGGACAGGGACCTGTGCCTCGGCGAGGACGTGCACACCGACCTGCGGGCGTTCGAGGACAACGCGCGGCAGGCGAGTACGCTCGCGGCCGGGCGTTCCCGTGAGGCGGTGTCGGCGGCACGGGCCGCGCTGTCCCGCTACGGCGGTGACCTGCTGCCCGATGACCGGTACGAGGCGTGGGCCGAACTGCCGCGAGAGCGATCGCGGCGCCAGGCACTGGCCCTGCTTGATCTGTGCGCCCGCTCGGCCGCCGAGTCCGGCGATTTCGACGAGGCCGTCCGCTGCCTGGAACGCGCTACCGAGCTGGCTCCCGACCAGGAGGAGCGGTATCTCACCGCGGCCAGGCACCTGCTCACGCAGGGCCGCCGGGGCGCCGCCCGCGCGAAGCTGAGCCAGGCCAGGGCGGTCGTCGGCGAACTCGGCGTGCGACCGCCGCCCGCGCTGCTCGAGCTTGAGCATCAGGTAAGCCAGCGGATGATCGCGGTCTGACCCGCCCGTGTGCCGCTGGTGTGCCGCCCGCCCGCGAAGGTGAAGCCCGAGGCCCGGTATTGGCTGCCGGGCTCTATCGGGGAGGGCAAATCATGTCATCAGCATTCCTGCGCCGCCTGGCAACAATGTCGGCCATAGCGGTCGCCCTGGCGCTCGCCGCCGGCCTCGGTCCGGCCGGACCGGCGGCGCACGCCGCACCGCCGCCGAGGCTAGCCGAGGCGGGCCCGAGCGCCGGCGCGAGTCACGCCGTTCGCCCGGCCTCAGTCAGCGGCATCGAGTGCTTCTACGTTTACCCGGAGTGCTCAAGCAGCGACCCGTCGGTGTACAGCAACATCACCAACCTGACGGACACCAGCACCTGCACGTTCGAGTGGACCGCCGTCTGGGGTGACGGCCAGAGCGACACCGTTGATGTCAACGGCGGGCCGGCCGGCACGCTGGAGTACACCTTCACGCACAAGTACGACAGCACCAATCCCGACACTTACCACCTGACCATCAGCGGCATAGTGACCGGCAACAGCGACCCGAGCGAAGTCACCTGCTCCGCCGTCGGCGCCACCCCGACGTTCAACCTGACGCCCGCCGTCGGCCTCGCCGCCCTGCGGTTCGCCCCGCTCTCCGGCACGGCGCTGACCACCCCCGGCCTGGCCGTGATCAAGGACGACGGCCCGCGCACCAAGATCGACACTCTCGACGGCCCGGATAAATGCGACGGAGTCGCCCAGCCGGAAAGCTACGACTACCTCGCCTGCCAGTCACCGGTTCCCGGCCTGAGCGGGCCGTCGGACAAGGAATGGCCGGTCATCTTCCCGGTGGGCAGCAAGTTCAGCGTCAACAAGGTCGTCTTCGTAGCCAATGGCCCGGTGAAGGATCCGCAGCTCACCGCTAACGTGTCGGTTCCCGGATCCGGCTTTTACCCCGACCTCGCCGACGCGCCGATGACGGTGCAGAAGAAAGGTAACGTCTACGAGCTCACCGCGAAGGACCTGACTTTCGCCGGCGGCACCCTGCCCGTCAACCTGACCGGCCGGGACCTGCTCTATATCTCCTGGACCATCACAGAAGGCGACACCCAGATCGACCTCGCAGGCGGTGACGAGCATTTCACCGTCTACGTGCCCGCCGCGCCCTACGCGCCACCGCTCGACGGCAGCATAGGCGCGGACGAGGTCGACGAGCCCTACGAGTCGCTCATCGACGTCGGCACGGTCGCAGCCGCCGGCCAGACCACCGAGCAGCGGCGTCTTCGACGCGATCTGGAAGGCCTTCGCCACCCGCGACATCGCCCACCCGATACTGGACCCGAAGACCGGCGCGGTCACCGACGGACCCACCTTCAAGTACTACGACGACCAGTACCCCGACATCGCCGACTGGTTCAACAAGCCGTTCGGATACTGCCCGGCCTTCACGAAGTTCCTGACCGACGACTCCGGCCATTGCGGCAACTTCGCCGAGTTCCTCGCCGGGGTGCTGGCCTTCCAGGGCATCACGGCCAAGGCGATCGGCCTCGCGAGCTTCGACGAGAACGGGAAGGAGTCGTTCTACCCCAACTTCAACCCCGGCCCCGACCCGGCCAAGGGCATCGGCCCCGGTGACTACGCCTACATGCTCGTCGGCTCCGGCCTGTGGAAGTTCAGCAAGAAAAAGAACGCTCCCACTAACTACCCCTACCGAGACAACCTGAAAGTCAGCCGGGGCGGGAAGATCTCGATCACCGGCTCAGGCGTCACCTACAAATCGGCCACGCCGATAGCCCAGGGCCCGGTCACCGACCCGCCGATGATGTTCAGGACCGGCGACCACGCGATCGTCGGCGTCAGCCTCTCCGGCAGCGACTCGCTTGCAGTACGTCGACCCCTCCTACGGCAACCCGCAGACCACGGTGCCGTACAGCAAATTCCCCGCCTACGAGCAGTCCGCGATCGCCGGCTTCGCCGTCATCTACAAGAAGGTCGGCAACCAGCTCATCCCGCTCAAGGTCACCGCCCGCATAGCGACGGAGTGCGCGCCCCAGCCGCACGTCGCCTGCTACTTCCAGGCTGTCCCTTACCCGTAAGCGCACTGCCGTCCGGTGCTGATTGGCAGGTTCCGCACAATGTAGCGGACCGGGCTGGCTGTGATCCGGGGGCACCGGGTTGGCGCGGTTCCCGCCGGCTGCCGCATCGCTGGCCCATCGTTGTCGTTAGCTGACCTGCGGCTACCGCATCTATGTCCCATCGATGCTGCCGGAACAGCAACGCGGGGCCATCGTTGTTGTTGCCTAGCGGCCGCGAACAGCATCGCTGGGCCATCGCTGCGGTTGAGCGCGCCGCGGGCTCCGGTCGGCGCCCGCCACCTGCGACCCAGCCCCGCCACCTGCGACCCGGCATCCGCCACCTGCGATCCCCGGCCCCGACGTCCGCGGCCCCGGCCCCGACGCCTGCCGCGCTCGTCGCCTACACCTTGTGCGAGCTAAATTTGTTTAGTAACTTTCCTAACGAATACTTTACTTTGCGAGTGCTGGAGGTATTCGGGTGGGTTACGCGGATTCTCCCCGGCGGGGTGCGCATGGCGCGCCGATGATGGCCTTGATCGCGGCCGGCGCTACGGTCGCGGCGCTGGCCGGGACTGGTGCCGCCGCTTCGGCGCAGCGCCGGCCGCCGCGAAGGCCGTTCCGGCGCAGGTCAGGGTCAATCAGGTCGGGTACGCGCCGCAGGGGGCCAAGGTCGCCTTCGTGATGCTCCCGGCGAAGGTCAGCGCGGTCAGGTTCGCCGTGGTCGGTAAAGGCCTGGTGTACGTGGGCCGGTCGACCGATGACCTGGGCGGCTGGAACTCAGGCTACGGCGCCGTGTACCAGCTGAACTTCACCGGGCTGCAGAAGCCGGGGACGTACCGGATCAGCGTGACCGCGGGCAGCGAGTACGCGCGGTCGCCCGTGTTCAGGATTGGTTCCTCCGCGAAGCTGTACCACCAGCTCGTACTGAACGGGGTCAGGTACTTCACCTCCGAGCGGGACGGCGCCGACGTGGTTCACTCGGTGCTCAGCCGGAAGCCAGCGAACCTCACCGACGAACATGCCTTCGTCTACAAGTCACCTCACTTCGACGACAACGACAATCTGACCGGCAAGCTCACCAAGATCGGCGGGCCGGTCAACGTGTCCGGCGGCTGGTTCGACGCCGGCGGCGGCTACGAGAAGTTCGCCTACACGGCGAGCTACGCCGACGGCCTTCTGCTGACCGCCGACCGTGACTTCCCCGGCAAGTACCCGGCGCTCAACCCCGAGGCCATGTTCGGGCTCAACTGGCTGGAGAAGCTGTGGAACCCGGCCCGCAAGGTCCTGTACATGCAGGTCGGCATCGGCGACGGCAACGCCAGCAACACCATCCAGGGCGACTACAACTTCTGGTTCCTCCCCCAGGCCGAAGACAAGCTGAACGTCAGCAAGGGCGGGAACCCCGGCCCGACCGCCTACTTCGTCAAGTACCGCCCGGTGCTGGAAGCCGCGCCGCCAGGGCAGAAGATCGATCCGGACTTCGCGGGCCGGTTCGCGGCCGACTTCGGACTCGCCGCCCAGACCTACGCCAAGACCAACCCGGCACTGGCCAGGCACCTGCTGTCAGCTTGCCCGCGGCGTGTTCGCGATGGCCAGGACCACGAACGTGCACAGCATCATCACCGCGTACCCGCACGACTTCTACCCGGGCTATGAATGGAAGAGCGACCTGCTCTGGGGAGCCGACGAGATTACGCTCGCGGACGAGGCGCTGCACGGATCGCACGCTCAGGTCTCAGCCGACCTGAAGGTCGCCGCCCGCTGGGCTCGGGCTTACATCGCGCAAGGCCACCCGGCCGGCGGCGACACCCTCAACCTGTATGACACCGGCGCGCTCGGCGAGGCCGACCTGCTAACGGCCATGCGCGGGGCGGGCGAGCAGTTGGTGCCGCTGAAGACGGTGCTCGCCGACCTGGCGGCGCAGCTCAAGGTGGGGGAGGAGTGGGCTAAGGGCGACCCGTTCAAGCTCGGCACCGACCTCGGTCCTGCCGACGCCAGCCCGCACGCGTTCGGCCTCTACATCACCGACGCGCTGTACGAGCTCAACGGCGGGGGGCAGAAGTACTTCACCTTCGCCCAGCAGCAGCTCAACTTCGCGCTCGGCGCCAACCCCTGGGGCACCAGCTTCACGGTCGGGGCCGGCGACACGTTCCCGCACTGCATGCAGAGCGAGATCGCGAACCTCGCCGGCTCGCTGACCGGCAAGGGCAACATCCAGGTCGGCGCGACCACCGACGGGCCGAGCAGCGCGGGCAACTTCGTCGGCCTCGGCACGGTGAGCGGCATGCGCGCCTGCCACTCGGGCAACTTCAAGCCCTTCGGCACCAAGACCGTCGGCTACGAGGACAACGTGGTCAGCTGGCCTTCGGTCGAGTCGGCTGACGACTACACCGCCAACTCCGTGCTGGCGTTCGCCTTCGCCGCCGCCTTCGGCAACCGGGCGAACTGACCAGCCGGGTGAAGGGTGACATACCGAGCTAGCCGTCATAACCGACCTGGCGTTCCGGGCATGCGCAGCAACCGACCGGCCAGGAACAGCATCGATGGCCCACCGTTGTTGTTCCTGGCCGCCGGGCGACGACAACGATGGGACATCGGTGCGTTAAGACGCGTTCACGTCCCGCTCGGCTGGCGCCACCGCTCGCCTGCCCGGTCGGCCCTGGAGACGAGCGCACTAGTTTGATCAAACTCAGGTCGGGCGAGCGAGCCAGTTGCGGCAGCCCCGCCCGTCGGGACGAGGCGAGGCTGCCGCGATGACACGCGGATTAAACGGGCAATCGAACGTCAGAACGGAAGCACCGATACCGTGATCGGAATGCCGAAGAAGGGACGGCCTTCCTGGCACTGGTTGGGGAAAATGGGTCCGATAAGCCCATAGGGCTGAGTCTGGACCAGCACCTCGGGGCCAGCACAGATCTTCGTGATGATCATGTCGCCCCTCCTGTCGTTGTAGGTCTGGGTGCCATAGCCCTGGCAGATGGTCTGGCCGTCGATGAGGGTGATCGCTGCCGTGTCGTCGTTGCAATTGTTCGCTGCCTGCGCGGCGGTGCCGGGCAGGGCCGCTACCAGCACGGCGGCCGGGAGAGCCAGTGCGGCCGCAGCGGCCAGGCCTGCGATCCGGGATCGGAATGCCATGATTTACCGTCCTGTCGTTGCACGGGAATGGCGGGCGCGGTAAGGAGCAACTACCCGCCGTTCACCTCTACTGATTACGGAGGGTAACTGTACTGACACTCATCGATTCTGTCGTGCGATCTCGGGAAGGCAGGCTCCGCTAGTCCGTCGTCCCCGCGGACTTTTTACCCTACTCCGCTAATTCGCATTATTAGATATCACTGGATCTTCATGCCGATGTAAGCGACACGAACTGTTCGGTCTTCGGTGACCAAACGGAAATGAAGTCGTCCCGCTCCAGGGGTCATCCTGGCATGGAGTTCGAAAACCCGCACAACTCCGTCTAGGTCAGTAAACTCGCAGCCGTGTTCACGGCGCTCGTACTCACCGGTAATTTTCGTATGCCACAGCGGCAATGCCGTCCGGCTCTCCTTCCATGCGGCAATGGATACCTCTAGTTTGCGCAACTGCTCAGTCGCTGGTCTTACCCAGTCGCGGCGCAAGTTACGCAGATCCTGTTCGACACGCGGCAGGAACGTCAAATTCGGGAACAGGTCGTTCTTTGCTCGCCAGATGTCGATGCCTACACTTATTTCATTCCGCCCAGCACTGGCAATCCACTGCTTGTGGTGGATTACATGCTCGTCGCCCGACGCATGCCGAACTGACCTGCCCTCGGTCTGGACGGTGATCTCGCCGGAATCATCTTCTTCGAGAGCCGAGCGGGTCACCTGGAGCCAAGGCTCGGACCATTGTTTGTCAAGGGGCAGGCTGATCGCGAGACCGTCAAGCAGATCAGCTAGCCCGAGTCCATCGGAGCGTCTTCCATCGCGAAAATATTCAAGGCCGTTCTGAAGGTCCGAAGGTGACATTGCAGTGAAAGGCGCTCGGTTTTGTATAGCCCGTATGAATCGCCAGCGGTCTTTGTTCGCCGGATCAGCGCCGATCCACTGCTGTATATAGTAACCCTCCGCGATTTCCATAGAGGCTAGCGTGACGTGTGTGACTAAAGTGATGTCCAGGCTTAGCTTGCGGACCGACCGCAGCAGGCCGACGAACTCATTCATTGCCTCATTGGCCGCACTATCAGGGACCGCTAAACCGCAAGATAGGTCATTGAGACAGAGCAGTACAGGCACTGGCGATAATTTCCTTTCAGCCTGGTTCAGTCCAGGAGTTCATCCAGCGAGCGCTCCCACTCGTCGAAGAATCCAGCTGGCCATTCGGAGATCATTCCGTCTGATCCGATAGCGGGCGTCACGATCTCGATACTTGCTTTCTCAGTCCGCCTGAAGAAGTGCAGGCGGACGTCGGAGGATTGTATGACGCCGCGTTTGACTCCGAGTCGTACGCCATTCAGTACATGATCGCTGTGAGTTTCAACGATCAATTGCGCTCCGGCTGCAGCGGCCGCACACGTAAGCGCAGACATCGAGGTCTGGCCTTGCGGGTGCAGATGAGCCTCTGGGTTCTCGATCATCATTAGGATGCCGGGTCGCGCGGTGAGGCAGGCAACGATGACCGGAAGCACATAAGTCAGCCCGAAGCCGACATTCGTCGGGCGATACCGGTTGGTGGCTGACAGGCCAGCCGTACCGAACCTGAAGCTGAGCCTGACAAAGTCCGTTCCGCTGATGGCGTCCGCCTGAAGGTTTACACCAGGGCAGATTGCCTGCAGCCAGGCCTCGGCCCACTGCCCTTTACTTCCGTGACTTCTGTTCCTGCATGTCCGGTTCTTAGTGTTGTGTTACGGGTGAGTCACGATTGCGGCCGGCGCTGCGGCGCGTCCGGTGAATGCGGCGAGGCCCCTGCTATGACGTGGGTGTCGAATCCATGATCGCCAGTCACAGGAGCCTCGTTGCCTGCGCATTTTGCCATGCCCGTCGCTGTACCGTCCACTGCCGGCGATGATGCGGGCGGCCCGCCGGAGGCGGGCCTGGCCGCCCGGGTGGCGGCCGGGCCGGGCCTGCGGGAGGACGGGGAATGGCTGGCTGACCTGCGGCGCGAGAGCCTGCTGGAGTCGCTGCTGGCTAGCGGGGCGATCGCCGCGGCCGCCGGGGCCGGGCACCGTCACAAGCTGGAGCGGGCGCTGAACGCGCAGGTCACGGCGCTGTGCCTGGTCACCGGGGCGCTGTTCCCGGTCCTGGGCTACGACGCGGTCCTCGCCCTGGTATTCGCCATGCCGGGCGCAGGTGTCAGGCCCGGCACCCCGGTGCCGACCGGCCCGGCTTACTCCAAGGCGCGGGAACGGTCCGGCGAGGCCCCCGCCCGGGCCATGTTCGCGGCCGACGCGGCCCGGGACGACATTCCCGCGGGCCAGGACGGGACCGCGTTCGGCCTGGAAATCACCCAGATCGACGGCACCACCTTGGAACTGTTCAATGACCCGCTGCTCGCGGACGCGTTCGGCACCCCTTCCCCCGCCGCGAAGCCGCTGCTGCGCCTGGTCGGGCTGCTGCACTCGGGCACCCGCCGCTGGAAAGCCGCCGTCATCGGCGGCTACCTCGACGGGGAGAACGCCCTGGCCGACGGGCTGCAGGACGCGTTCGGCCCGGGGCAGCTGAACCTCGCCGACCGCGGCTTCTTCTCGATGGACCGCTGGATCCGGTTCTCCGGCACCGGCGCGCACCTGGCCTGGCGCGTGAAGAACGGCGCGAAGTGCGTCCCCTTCAAGACCCTTGACGTGCTGAAAGACGGATCGGAGCTGGTGCTGCTGCGCGAGAGCGCCGGCATGCGGTCCCGCCGCCGCAAGAACGCCGGCGATCCCGCCCTCCCGTCCCTGCCGGACACGATCGCGCGGCTGATCTGCTTCACCGTGCTGACCCGCACCCGCAGCGGCCGCACGAAAACCACCCAGATCAGGCTGCTCACCACGCTCCTGGACCCGGGCCTGTACCCGGCCGGCGAGCTCGCCGTCTTGTACCAGAAACGATGGCTCATCGAGATCGCGTTCCTCCACCTGAAGAAGACCGTCCGCGGCACCGGCCGCGTCCTGCGCGGACGCTCTGCCGTCCTGGTCCGCCAGGAAGCCTGGGCGCTGCTGCTCGCGCACAACATGATCGCCGGGCTCGCCGACCGCGCCGCCGCCACGGCCGGCCTGACCCCCGGCGAGATCTGCTTCACCGCCGTGCTGTCCCTCGCCCGCGCCGCCATCACCGCCGACACCTGCTGCCCGCACTGCCACAAGCGCCCCGCCAGCCAGAACGCCCCGCTCGCCAGCCTCGACGCCGCGATCACCGCCATCCCGCCCGGCCGTGCTGACCGCCAGCGAACATCCGGCCGGACCGCCGCCGAACGACGGAGATGGATCAGCGAGCCAGCTGATTACACCCTCACCATCGTCTCGTCAAATCTCCCGGAAACGGACGTAAGTCCCGGAAGTTAAGGGCAGTGGGCCTCGGCCTGATCGAGCAGGCGCGGCGAACGGGCCTCCGGATGCCGCAACCGCTCATCCTCTACCGGTTCATCCTGGAAATGCCATAGGTAGTTAACAGTATGTTCGCCGCGTGTTCCCAGAAAGCCACGTCTGATCGCGACCTCGTGTGACCGCGGGTAGGTAACCGACGGTGAGATCCGGTCAGCTCTCAGGTACTGGAACCCAGGCCCGAATATCGACAGGCCCCCGATTGCGTCAGGCGTCGGCCGGGCTGTTAGCCGGAGAATGTCCGCATCCTGCTCATACTCTGCTGACCACGAGTGCGCTGTCCCGGCTGAGTCCACTGTCAGCGTAATCTGGGCGCTGGAGTCGGCGCCGGTAGAGACATAATCCTCATGAAGGATATCCCTGCCGGTGCCAAGATCCACAAGATCGCCATTTAGCAAAAATCCGCTCTCGCTATCCTCAAGCAAATCATGCGACTGCCTCAGCAAAGCTATGGCCTGCATAACCGTGCTCTTACCGCTTGAGTTAAGACCAGTCAGCAATGTATAGGGCGCCAGCGAGATGTCCGCAGTAGCGAATGCTTTGAAGTTAGTGACCGCGAGCCGGTCAAGCACCACACGCCTCCGTCAGCAGGTCATCAATGATGCTGAATCGTGTGCGCACCTTGGCGACGTCACCAGTTCCAACGGAGATGGCTCGTTCAAAGTCTTGATCGAGTGTCAATCTCTGGGCGAAAAGGTGAAGTACGTCATCCCTGTGCGCTGATAGTCGTGAAATATCATCCTCAGGGCAATGTGCGAGGTTTACGGAGACCGCTTCGAACAGGGCCTTGTTTATGGGCCCGCGCCGACGCATGTCAGGATAATATTTCCTAAAAGCAAACGGTCCGAAAATGATCGCAGCGCTCTTCATTGCCCGGGTGAAGGCGTCCTCGATTTGCCAGAGTTCTTTCTCGTTCAGATTATTTATCGCGTGCATGGCTTCGCGGAGGAAATCATCGAATTCGGGCCTGTAATCATAGGGATCGGTTAGCCAGAAGGCTATGAATCTGAGCACCATCTCACGATCGTCCATACGTGCTGGAGACACCGACCCGAGCGTGGCACTTTGAAACGCTGGCGATGCAGCGAGGTCGCGGAGCAGGTCGCGCGCTACTCCCGGTATCAGGGCATGGCGAAGTTCCTGGCGAGTGAGCGGCCGCCCGCCGGTGTTGATCCTGGCGAAGATGTTGAACATCACTGGCTCAGGTGTTCCCTGGCGAATGAGATGCAGCACGAGTTCCGTTTCGAGCAGTCGCGTCTGGAGGCGTCCAGGCAGCTCCTTGAAGCGCTTCCTCTCGTACTGTCGCAGATACTCAAGTTCTCTGAGCGCAAGAGGTGGTGCTTCGATGCTCTCGGGCTCAATGAACCGGGCGATGGTGGTTAGCCGCTGGACACCATCGACGATGATCCAGTTGTCATTGCGTGCTTCAGCGGCATAGAAGGTGGGCAGCGGGATGCGCAGGAGCATGGACTCGATGAGGCGGCTTTGATTGCGCTCGGTCCAGATTCCAGCGAGCCGCTGAAAATCCGGTTGCAGGTCGAGCACACCACGCCGGATTCGAGACAGGAGCAAGTCAACGGTCGGCGTACGGGTAACGACATCGATTTTTTCTGGATCGAACGGTTGATCGATGATGTCTTGATGTAGCTCCTCGTACTCAACGCCGACGCTCCGGCCGAGCGAGTCGAATTCGACTGCCAGCTCCAGCCGGTCGTTCTCACCGAAGTCAAGGACATCGTCAGTCGGCACTGTGCTGCTGCTCCTCGAAACGGCCAAGTACTCGCCAATGGCACATGCGAAGGCGAGGTGTACCTACAGTAGCCAGTCCGCCGGTGGCGCGCTCGATGAGCGTCCCCGGCGGACTGGCAGAAACTGGCCTACCTGGTGCCAGCAGTTACGGTCCGCAGACGCACCGCGGCGATTATCACCAGAACGGCGATCGCGTCGAACACGGCGGCCGTCGCGAACGAGGCGGCGACCCCGTGCGCGAAGATCTGCTGGGCCTGGCTCAGGGTGCTGGCGGCCGCGTGCGGCACCGCATGAGCCGCGTGCCCGTAGACCGTGACCAGCGCGGCGAGGCCGAGCGCGCCGCCGACCTGCTGGGTGACGTTGACCATCGCCGAAGCCGCGCCCGAGTCCGCGGGCGCGACGCCCGAGAGGGAGATCGTGGTCAGCGGGACGAAGGCGAGCCCCATGCCGAAGCCCATCAGCAGCATCGGGCCGAGCACGCCCGGCCAGTAGGTCGTGGCGGGAGTGAGCTGGCCGAGCCAGGCCAGGCCGCCGATCGCCGGCGCGAGGCCGGCCAGCATCAGGGACTTCGTGCCCATCCGGCTCATCAGCCTGGGGGCCAGCCGGGACACGGCGAACAGCAGGAAGGTCATCGGCAGGAACGCCAGGCCGGCCTTGACCGGGCTGAAGCCGAGTACGTCCTGGAGGAACTGGGTGAGGAAGAAGAACATGCCGAACATGGCGCCGACGATCAGCACCCGCGCGACGTAGGCCCCGACCCTGGTGCGGTCGGCGAACAGCCGAAGCGGCATGACCGGCTCAGGCGCAGTCATCTCGATCAGCACGAAAGCGGTGAGCAAGACGGCCGCGAGCCCGAACGCCGCCAGCGTCAGCGGATTGCTCCAGCCATTCGAGGCCGCCCTGATGAACGCGTACACCAGTGCCGCGACTCCCGCCGTGGAGGTGAGTGCTCCGCGGATGTCGAGCCGGCCGTGCTTTCGCGCGGATTCCGGCAGGAAGCGAGGCCCGAGAAGCAGCACCGCGATGCCCACGGGGACGTTGACGAAGAACACCCAGCGCCAGGACGCCCACTGGGTAATCAGGCCGCCGAGCACGAGCCCGAGCGAGGCACCGCCGGTGATCACGCCGGTGAACAAGGCGAGTGCACGGGTGCGGGCCCGGCCTTCTGGAACACTGGCCACGATCGTCGCCAGCGTAGCCGGGGTGGCGAAGGCGGCGCCGATGCCTTGGAGCGCTCGCGCGGCGAGCAGTTCAGGCGCGCTGGTCGCCAGCCCGCCGGCCAGCGAGGCCAGCGTGAACAGTGCCAGGCCGCCGAGGAACACCTGGCGCCGGCCGAAGACGTCGCCGGCCCGGCCGCCGAGCAGCAGCAGGCCGCCGAAGGTCAGCGAATAGGAATTCAGCACCCAGGACAGGCCAGTCGCGGACATGTGCAGGCCGTGGGCGATGTTGGGCAGCGCGATGTTCACCACGGTGGCGTCCAGGATGATCATCAGCTGAGCGCAGAGCACGATGGCGAGCGTGATGCCCAGCCGGGAAGGTCGGGCCTGGCCGCCCGCGGCCTTTCCGGTACCTGCGGGCGGCGCCTGGGGTTCGAGATCAGAGATGGGATGTGTCGTTGTCTGAGACGACATGATGTCCTTTCGAAGGCCGTACCTGGCCTGAAGACATGATCTGCGGTGGTCCCGCTGGCGCGATCGCTCGCCAACGCGGCCGGGATGAGCTAGCCTGAAACGGAGGTCTCCTCCGGTAACTATACGGAGGACCCCTCCGGTTTGCAAGCTGAAAGATGGGATGCACGATGAGCGCCGTCGAGTCGACCTCGGCCCGCGCGGTCGCGGAAGGCCTCGACCAGCTCAGGTCGGGCCGCCCCGACCAGGGCATGCGCGCGGATGCCAAGCGCAACTATGACCGCCTGCTCGCGGCCGCCGCCGCTGCCTTCGCCGAGCGGGGGGGCGATGACGTCTCGCTCGAGGAGATCGCGCGCCGGGCCGGCGTCGGCATCGGCACCCTCTACCGGCATTTCCCGACCAGGCCGGCGCTGCTCGAAGCCGTCTACCGCGACCAGGTCGAGGCGCTCGGCGTGCTCGCGGGCAAGCTGCTCACGGCCGAATCGCCCGGAGCGGCCCTTGCCGACTGGGTACGCGCGATGGTCGATTTCGGTGTCACGAAACGCGGCCTCAGCCGGGAACTGATGGCCGATTCGCCGTTCCTGCCGCTCTGCAAGGCGGTGATCAACGAGTCGTCGAACGCCGTTCTCGAACGAGCACAGCAAGCCGGCGTGGCCAGGACCGACATCAGCGGAAGCGACGTTTCCCGAATGACACACGGCCTGGTAATGGCCGTCAGTACCGGGCCGGCCGATCGGGAGATGCTCGACCGGCTGATCTCAGTCGTCGTGGCCGGGCTGCTAGTTCACCCGGAAGCGGGCACTTCCTGAGCGATCTCCCAGATGTGCCCGCCTGGGTCGGCGAAGGTAGCGGTCCGCATGCCCCAGGGCCGGTCCTCCGGTCCGGTCAGCAGCTCCGCGCCGCGCCCGGCTAGCTCGGCGCAGACCGCGTCGACGTCGTTCACGATGATCGCGAACTGCCCGGCGCCCTTGCGCGCTTCTTCGAGTACCTCGGGCAGCGGCTCGGCCGCCGCGGCCGCCGAGTGCAGGAACAGGTACAGCTCGCTGAACCGGAACATGACCGTTTCCTCGTCCCCGCCGAGCGCTTCCAGGCCGAATACTTCCTGGTAGAAACGCTTGGCCTGGTTAAGGTCAGGAACGAAGAGCGTCATCGCCCCGATCTGCCTGTCCCAGTCGCTCACCCGGTCACCCCTTTCGTCGTCATCTGGTCCATCAGATCACGACTACCTTCCGCACGACCTCCTCTTCGGCTGACCGGCATCGCTGGGCCATGGGTCGCCGGGTCGTCCCAGGACGTTCCGCGCGGCCGGTTTACCTCATCGCTGTCCCGTAGTTGTCGCTGGCCCTGGGCTGCGGCAACCGCCGGGCTGCCGCGAACAGCAACCATGGGCCATCGTTGCGGCTCTGGGGCATATTTCGTGATGGTAACGGTGATCGGGGTTCGGTAAACCGGGCAGTTCGCCGGCGGTCCCGGCCGCAGCAGCAACGATGGGCCATCGATGCTGCTCAGCGGGGCCGGGCAACCGCAACGATGGCCCATGGATGTCGTTGCCGCAGCATCGATGGCCCATAGATGCGGTTGCCCGCCCCGGCCCGACAGCATCGGTGGCCCATCGTTGCGGTTCGCTGCGGGGATATGCCCGATTCGCCGGTGCCGCCGACCAGCACGGGGCGGTCCCCGGAGGCCAGGAGTTCCGCGGCCGGCGCCAGTGCGGGTGATTTGCCGGTTTTGCGACTTGTCCGGGAGGTACTGTCCGGTATCACCGGGACGGACTGGTCCCTGAGCACAGCCCGTTCTGTCACTGCCCGTCGTTACCATCACGAAATGTGAGCCAGAGCCAGCGATGCGGCATCCTGCGCGGTCTGGCCAGTTGCCGTATGAGCATGGATAACGTCCTCCGGCGTCGGCACGGTGGTTGTTACAGTCAGAAAGTGGATAAAGAGTCGCTGCGCCGCAAGTACCGGCAGGAGCGGGACAAGCGGCTCAGGCCGGACGGCAACGACCAGTACCTGAGGCTCACCGGAGACCTGGCGCACTTCGTCGAGGACCCGTACGTGGCCAAGGCCGAGCGGCCCCCGCTCACCGATCACCACACGGTGGCCTGCGTGGGCGGCGGCTTCGCCGGCCTGGTCGCCGGGGCCCGGCTGCGGGAGGCCGGGATCGACGTCAGGGTCATCGAGAAGGGCGGCGGCTTCGGCGGCGCCTGGTACTGGAACCGTTATCCGGGCGCCCAGTGCGACACCGCGTCGATGGTATACATGCCGCTGCTCGAAGAGACCGGGCACATGCCGACCGAGAAGTACGTGCACGGCCCGGAGATCCGCGCGCACTGCGAGCGGATAGGAAAGCAGTTCGCCCTCTGCGCCGACGCGCTGTTTCATACTGAGGTCACCGAGCTGACCTGGGACGAAACCGAGTCGCTCTGGATCATCGGCACGGACAGGGGTGACCGGCTGACGGCCAGGTTCCTGGTCGTGGGTACTGGCCCGCTCAGCGTGCCCAAGCTGCCCGGCATTCCCGGACTCGGCTCGTTCGGCGGGCACTCGTTCCACACCAGCCGGTGGGATTACGGCTACACCGGCGGCGACGCTGACGGTGCCCCGATGGACAAGCTCGCGGACAAGCGGGTCGGCGTCATCGGCACCGGGGCCACCGCCATCCAGTGCGTGCCGCACCTGGCGCGGGCTTGCGGGGACCTTTACGTGTTCCAGCGCACCCCTTCCTCGGTCGACGTGCGCGGTAACCACCCGATCGACCCCGGCTGGTTCGCTGAGATCGCGACGCCCGGCTGGCAGCGGCGGTGGCTCGAGAACTTCACCGCCAACCAGGCCGGCGGGAACGCCGCCGAGGACCTGGTGATGGACGGCTGGACCGATATCGCCAGGCGGATTCGCGCGAAGGTCGCCGCGCTGCCGCCCGACGCCCGTGACCTGGCCGCGCTGCTGACCGCGGTCGAGGATTCCGACTTCGAGAAGATGGAGGAGATCCGCGCCCGCGCGGACGCCATCGTCACCGACTCAGAGACGGCGCGCGACCTGAAGGCCTGGTACCGGCAGCTCTGCAAGCGGCCCTGCTTCCACGACGAGTACCTGCAGGCCTACAACAATCCGAGCACGCACCTGATCGACACCGACGGCAAGGGCGTCGAACGGATCACCGCGACCGGCATCGTAGTCGCCGGGCGGGAGTACCCGCTCGACTGCATCATTTACGCCTCGGGCTTCGAGGTCGGGACCGCTTATGCCCGCCGGGCCGGGTTCGAGGTGACCGGGCGGGGCGGGCGCACGCTGTCGGAGCACTGGGCCGAAGGGATGCGCACGCTGCACGGGATCCACGTACGCGAATTTCCTAATCTATTCTTCGTCCAGCCGACCCAGGGCGCGAACCTGATTTCGAACGTGCCTCACAACATCACCGACTCGGCGCGGACGATCGCGCTGATCGTCGCGCACGCCCGCGACAACGGCTTCGTCGCGGTTGAGCCCAGCCGGGAGGCCGAGGATGCCTGGCTGACGCTGCTCGGGGCGAGTCCCGCGAGCCTCATCGGGGGTGCGGACTGCACGCCCGGCTACTACAACAACGAGGGTCAGGAACCCAGGTCATTCCTTGGCCAGGGCTACCCCTACGGCCCGAACGCCTATTTCGCCTACATCGAGAACTGGCGGACCTCAGGAACCTTCGACGGCCTGGAATTTCGCTGAGGCCAGGGGGAGGGCAGGTGCTCCTTGAGCGCCCTGGACAACTAAGCGATCTGCGAGCGGCGCTCGCGGAAGTATCAGGCGGCTCGGCGGGCCGGATCGTGTTGCTGTCGGGGGAGGCGGGGGCCGGCAAGACAGCCTTGCTGCGCGAGTTCTGCGCTTTCCCTGGAACGCCAGCCCGGATGATATTGGCAGCCTGTGATCCTTTGTTCACGCCCAGGCCGCTCGGACCGTTGCTCGACCTAGCCGAGTCCTGCGAGGAGCTTGCCGAGCTGGCGAGCGCGGGGGCCAGGCCAGCTGATGTGGCGGCCGGTCTCCTCGCGGCGCTCACGCCAGGACCGCCGACGGTGCTCGTGCTCGAGGACGTGCACTGGGCGGATGAGGCGACCCTGGACGTGGTCAGGCTGCTCGCCCGCCGTCTTGACCAGGCACCGATGCTGCTGGCGCTGAGCTACCGTGACGATCAGCTCGGCCGGTCGCATCCGCTCCGGATAGTGCTCGGTGACCTGCCGAAGTGCGGGCCAGTCACCCGCGTCACTGTCGGCGCCCTCTCGGCGGAAGCGGTCGGCCTTCTCGCGCGGCCGGCGGGCATCGACGGGGCCGAGTTGCACCAGCGAACCGGTGGTAACCCGTTCTTCGTCACTGAGGTGCTCGCCTCGGGGAGCAAGCTCATCCCTGTCACCGTCAAAGACGCGGTCCTGGCTCGGGTCGCCGCCCTGGATCCCCGAGCGCTTGACCTGCTTGACGCGGTCGCCGTGGTGCCGGGGCGGGCCGAGGAATGGCTGGTCGCCGAGCTGGCGGAGGATTCGCTCGACACCCTGGATGACTGCCTGGTCAGCGGCATGCTGACGGCCAGCGAAGGCTGGATCGCCTTTAGGCATGAGATCGCCAGGCTCGCGGTCGAGGATTCGCTGCCCCCGCGTCGCCGGAAGGCACTGCATCGCGCCGCGCTGACCGCGCTGACCAGGGCACCGGCGGGCCACGCGGACGTGGCCAGGCTGGCCCATCACGCCGAGGCGGCCGGGGACGGCGAGGCCGTGCTGAGGTACGCCCCGGCCGCGGCGAAGATCGCTATCGCGGCCGGGGCGCGCAGGGAAGCCGTCGGCGAGTTCGCGCGGGCGTTGCGGTTCGCGGACCTGATGGACTCGGCCGAGCGGGCTGGCCTGCTGGAGAGCTTCGCCGGACAGGTCGGCGACACAAGCCAGGGCCCCGAGGCCCTGACCGCGCTCGGCGAGGCGCTGGCGATTTACCGTGACAGCGGTGACCAGGTCGGGCAGGGCCGGGTGCTGACCAAGCTCGGCAAGCAGCGAGGCGCCCTCGGCCAGTTCATCGAGGGAAGGTCAGCTCAGCACGAAGCGGTCACCGTGCTCGGGCAGGCACCGCCGGGGGCGCTGCGCGATAGCGTACTGGCCCGCGCTTATGCCGGACTGGCGACGAGCTACGCGCTCGACTTCGTTGGCCTGACTCTGCACACCAGGCAAAACGCCGGGGCTACCGGCAATGACCCCGATTGCCGTCAGCTCGACAAGACCCATAACGGTTTCACGCCGCCCGGGCAGGCAGGCTCGGACGCGACCTATTCGGTGCAGCACGTGACGCCGTCGGGCACCGCCGACTACTCGTACTCGGCGCCGGTTCTCGGCGGCGCGCGTACCGACGCTGGCAACCAGAGCGGCGAGATCAGCGATCCTGGTGTGATCGACTGGTCCCTGACCAGGGACACTGGTCCAGGCGCGCCAAGGATCGGCGCGAACTGGCCGGTCTCCGAGGTCACCTACGGCTCGCCGGGAGCGCCGGGTTCTGGCTATCTGCTCGATGGCCCGTCCTCGCCGCCGCTCTACCCGGCATCGGGTTCCTGGTACCTGACCTTCAACGGCGCGAACGGGCAGCAGCACAGGACCGCGAACCTTACCGTGTCGGCCGACTCGAACGGGACCGTGCGTCCGACCGACTCCGAGGTCGAGCAGGCCATCGTCAACGCCGACCCGACCGATTTCGCGCAGGAGGCGTGCTCAGGTCCTGACGCCTCCGACCTTGATCCGGCCGTCCCGGCCGGCGACCGGGGCCAGGGCCCGTGCACCGACTGGAACTTCGCGACCCACCTGGGCACCGACGTGCTGGTCAGCGGCGACCAGCCGGACGGCAACAAGGGAGCGCCGCCGGACTACCAGGTGATCTTCGACATCATGGTCAAGGGCGACCTCGGCGGGTGGGTGCCGGAATTCACCGCTCACACCGACACCTGCGGCAACGGCGGCATCTGCGTCTTCACGCTGCTCGGCATCCCGCTGGCCGGCGAGAACATCACGAGCCAGGAGATCTGGCCGATGCAGGAGAACGACGTCTGCGTCAACGACCCGGCGACCTGCAGCCAGAACGACACCTTCGGGTGGGGCGACCAGGTCAGCTCGCCCGAGCCGCAGCCGTTCCCCGTCGCTCCAGAATGCCAGTCGGCAAGCCCGGTCGACAGCCTGTTCCAGATCGAGTACGTCGGTGTCGAAGGCGGCGACCCGAACTGCGACGCTACCCCGGACGCGGCTTCCTGGGTGCTGACGCCCAGCATCAGGTACCAGTCGTACTTCGGCAGCTTCTGGACCGCGTGGCGAGTTCCCTCCTCGGTTGGCACGGACAGCCTGCTGAACATCGAGACCGCCGCCTTCAGTTCGGGAACGGCCGGGATCGACGCCAACTGCGGTAGCCAGGTGAGCGGTGCCGCCAACGCCACCTGCCTGCAGGGCAACGGCACGCACTGGCTAAGCGAGTTCCAGCCGGGCGACCAGATCCTGCTCGAGGCGCCGAACGACGCGTCAGGAAACGGCACCGGAGGACTTCGGTCCTTCGTCCGCACGGTGGCGAGCGTCATCGACGACACGCACCTGACCCTGACGTCAAGCGCGGAGTGCCTGAGCGGCTCAGACGGCAACGACTGCGACTTCTTCAACACCAGCGCGTACACGTCGTTCATGAATCCAGCCGACGGTTCCCAGGGTGACCAGAGCGGCATGCTCACGCTGCCGTGCGGTGACGGCTGCACGACCGCGCCGACGGACTTCCAGTTCGACATCTGGAAGCTGACCGGGCTTAAAGCGGGCACCGATTGCGGCACCTGGAGTCCGACGGCGAACTCGCTCCATCCGCCCACCAGCGGCTGCTATTACAGCAACACGCTCCAGTTCCGGGCTCAGGACGGCGAATCGAAGGGCTGGTGGAATGCATCGCTGCCACCGGAAACCGCGGGCGCGGTGCGCCGGTCTGGGAGAGAGTCGCCGGCGATCAGCGAGCCCTGGCTGAACGCGCCCGCCATCACGCGGGAGCCGCAGGACGCACTGGCCGGCGCGGGCGGCCTGGCAACGTTCAACGTGGCCGCGAAGGGCAGTCCGGCCCCGGCGGTCCAGTGGCAGGTCTCCAGGAACGGCGCGAAGACCTGGTCGAACATCGCCGGCGCGAAGAAGAGCAGCTATAGCGTTGCGGTCAGTGCCGCCGAGAACGGCTACGACTATCGGGCCGTGCTGAAGAATGCCAGCGGATCTCGCACGACTCAGTGGGGAACCCTCAGCGTGGTCGCGGCACCGGCAATCACGAAGAACCCGGTATCGACGAAGTCGCTGCACCGAGGGCAGGCGTTCTCGTTCTCCTCGACGGCAACCGGCAACCCGGCCCCGGTGCCGACCTGGGAGATCTCGCTGGACGGCGGTGCGACCTGGCAGGTACTCGAGTCCGGCCGCCCCGACATCTCCTTCTCGCTGCCGAAGACGCCGTCGGCACCGGCGGTAGCAGCCGAGGCGGTGCCGAAGGACCTGGTGCGGGTGATCTATCAGAACGCCTACGGCACGGCGACCAGTCACACCGCCGTGCTGGCGTTCACCGACAGCTTCCCCGACGTCAGCGTCGCCGCCTCGGTGAGCCCGTCACCGGCGGCGGCCGGCTACCCGGCGACCGCGCTGATCACGGTCGGGGACTACAGCGCGACGCGCGCGACCAAGGTCAAGGCCGTCACGACGATCTCCAGGTCCCTGGACTTCACGTCGATCAAGCAGGTATCCGGGCCGAAGGCCAGGTGCGTCGCCGTCACGGTCAAGAGCGGCAAGTCCGCTACGTGCACCTGGGCGTCGCTGCCCGCGCACAGCCAGGCCAAGTTCACGCTCGGGCTGGTCCCGGTGCGCAAGACCAAGACCGGCACGATCGCAGTGCACGCGACCATCGCGCAGAAGAACGGTGCTCTGGGCCTGGCGAACCTGACCGTGCCGATCTCCAGGCCGTGGGCCGACCTCGGGCTGACCGGCAGCGCACCTAAGAGGGCCAGGCCCGGCGCCAAGTTCGCTGACGTGCTGACCGTTCGCGACGGCGGCCCGGCGGCGGCATCGAAGGGCACGCTCACAGTCACGCTTCCGGCCGGCTACAAGGTGCTCAAGGCGGCCGCCCCCGCCGCGAAGTGCGCCACCCGCTCGGGCGTGGTGACGTGCACGATCGCGACGGTCCGCACCGGTCACCCGGTCAAGCTCACGCTGACCCTGACGGCCGCGAAGAAGGGCGCATCGACGCTGGTAGCCAGCCTCAGCGCGGCGACGCCCGACTTCGTACTGACCAACAACAGCCTCAGCCTCAGCACGCTCATCGGATAAGAGCGGCAGCCCCGCCTTGCCGGGTGTCGGCCGAGACACGACAAACACCTATTGTGCCTGCCCGAAGTGCAACGATGTCCCACCGATGTTGTCTGGCGGGGGCGGGCAACCGCATCTATGGGCCATCGTAGCTGTGGCAACGACATCCATGGGCCATAGATGCGGTTGCCCGGCCCGGCTGGGCAGCATCGATGTCCCATCGTTGCGGTTGCGGCCCGGGGCTGGCGGCCAGGTCGTCGCCACCCAGGCCAGCGGTCCAGGAGCCGGGCGCGCCAGAGACGTAGACGAGCCTGCGGAAGTCGCTGGTGAGCGCAGTCATGTTACGGGGCCTTGACGCTGGCCTGGTTCGAGTAGACGCCGCAGTCCGAGCCTTTGCAGGCCCGGAGCTTGAAGGCGTAAATGTGGCCGGGGATCAGCAGGCCGGCGGTCCACGGGTCCTGCTTCGGGGAAAGCGGATAAGGGAGTCGCTTAAAGGTGGCGCTCCCTTTGGTGACGTCCTTGATGTAGACGTAGTAGCTTTCCGCGCCCGGTGACAGGGTCCACAGGAGTCTCGCCTGGCGCGGGGTGAACGAAGGCCGCACTATCAGGTGGGGCGCGATCAGCGGGCCGGTGGGCATGACCGGGAAGGGCGTCGGGTAGAGCTTGCCGAGGCGGAACCGGCGGGCGAGCACGTCAGCGAACGCGGCCGCGATCCTGATCTGGCCGTTCGTGTTCGGGTGCGTGCCGTCCCACAGGTCGGCGACGATGCTGATGTGGGCGCCGTCGTCGGCAACGGCGATCGGTGACGCCGCCGTGGACAGTTGCGCGGCGGTTAGCGAGATCGTCCGGTTGAAGCTGGCGACGCCGGCGGCGAAAGCCGGATTGGCTCGCTCATGGATGTCCGGCGGGATCAGGCCGAGCACAAACCTGATGTGCGGGTCGGCGGCACGGGCGGCCGCGATGAAGCCGGTCAGGTTCGCGGTCATGCCGGCCTGGCTGACTCCGAACCAGAAGAGGTCATTGAGGCCGAGCATGACCAGCAGGTAGTCCGGCCGGTAGGTGGTGACCTCGCTGCCGATCACGGTTTTCTCATGGAACAGGGTCAGGCCCCAGAAGGCGTCGTTGGCGTGCTCGAAGTCAGGGTTGGCGTAACTTTGATCGTGCTGGGCACCCATGACGTTGTTAAACAGCCAGCCGTAAGGGCCGACCATGGTCGGCTTGACGCCGTCGGCCCGCAGGTGATGGTAGAGCCAGTACTGCCAGGTATAGTCCCCGGCGCTGCCCTGAGTGATCGAGTCGCCGATGATCATGATCCGCGGATAGCCGCCCGGCTGGCTGGCTGCGACCGGGGTAACCTCGCTCGGGCTTGGCCGCGGCTGGACCCGGGCCGAGGTCGTTGGCTTGGGCGGTGTCGCGGCCGGACCCTGGCAGGCAGTCAGCGCGGCAGCCAGCACGACGGCGGTCGCCGCGGCCGCGCGGCGCCAGCCCCGTGGCGGACGGCTCAGGCGGAGTAGCACTGAATCACCTCATCATGACCTTGGCAGAATAATTGCCGCCAGGGCAAGGATGGGCAGTGATGTCAGGGCGCGGCGCCGGCGAGGGTCCTCGGCGGCCGGTGCTGGCCTCGGTTTTATCGCGCGGTGGCGGCGCAGGGCCAGGCGCAGCGGCGGGCGGCGCGGCCGAGGGCAGCGAAGCTGGCCGGGAACGCGGAGCTGCGCCAGTGGGTGCAGGACAAACTGGAGGAGCGGTGGTCGCCGGGGCAGATCTCGGTGATGCTGGAGCGGGAGTTCGCGGACAGGCTGGAGATGCGGGTGTCCGCGATCGGCACCCTGGTGGAGCGGTCCACCCGGTTCGTGCTGCTGCTGCACCTGCCGGACGGGTACGCCGCCGAACAGGTCGCCGGGGCGATGACCGCGGCGGTGAGCGGCCTGCCCGCGGCGGCATGCAGCGCAGGCTGGCGGGCCTACGCTCGACCGGTATGCGGCTAATGCCTGGTTCGCGGAGTTGGCTGTGAGGTTTTGGGTCCACGGCGGGCCGGGCCGGGAGTGCGTCCAGAAAGTGAACCCGTGGTAAGTCGCCCGGCGACCGGGACTTACCACGTTTTAGCTCAGAAAATATCGGCGTAAACCACGTATAACGATCCGCGGTCGCTAGCTAAGACGTGGTAAGCCGCCGGACTAAGGCGGCTTACCACGGGTTCACTTTCCGGACTTACTCAAACCGTCCATATCGCCCGGCCGCCCGGCCTGGCCGACCGCGACTACATGGACCGACCGTCGCTCGTCACTCCCAGGGAAACGCACCCATGTCCCATAGTTGTCGTTGCCCGGGCTACGGCTACCGCATCGATGTCCCATGGATGCGGTGCTGACCGCAACGATGGCCCATCGTTGTCGTTACCCGACACGCTGGCACGGCAACGGTGGGCCATCGTTGCTGTTTCTGCCTCGTCAGTTGCCGCACTTGCCCGGAATGCCGCGAAACTCCAGGCGGCGCCGGGAGCCCGGGTAGCCAGTCCGGCCACGGCCGGACCGCGCCGGGCACTCGGTCGGAACCGGGCAGTGATGTCGGGGCACGGGTCCTCGACGGTCGGGACTAGCTGTCGGCGGCCCACTCGGCCGGCACCTTCAGGTCGATTCCCTTGAGCCATCGGTCCCATCGCCAGCGTCCCCAGCGCGGAAGCCGCAGATTCGGCCCGAAAAATTCGATAATGTCATAGAGCTTGCGCCTTGACCTTACTGGCGCTCGCAGTATGGGGCCTATCGGAGGCTCATGGCCGGCAGCGGCGAAATAAATGTCCTCGCGCTGCTGCCGGGCGCGAGAGTTGTAAGCCGCCGCAAGCTGCACAAGTGCGAGCCCCCAGCCAAGGCGATCGATCTCCTCCGCAGAAAGATCTCCTTCCGCCATCATGCTCATAGCTATCGGGACAGCTATCACCCCCTCGCGGACCACGCCCAGATGATAGGTCCCGAGGAATGGACGAAGATCTACCCTCGTCGCGGCCGCCTGCTGCGCGAGATTTCCTACCGTAGCTATCCATTGACGGGCGGCGAGTACCGCATTAGCGCGCAGTGGTTCAGGAAGATCGGCCGCGAGCTGGGCTCTCAGGCGGAACCTGTCAGTACGGCGTTCTATCGGCGCTCGCAACGCGAGGTGCGATACAAGAACATAGAGTTGCAGAGGACGCTGCTGGTAGTGCCGCGCGATCAGTTCAGACCGGATCCGGTGGTTCTTGATGCTCCGGGCAAACTTTCGGCGCCAGTGCGGTTCATCCAGCGAGCACAGGGTCAAGATGACAGTTAAAGCGCCGCCCGCCGCCGCGGCCACGCCTGGCTGGTTGAGGATCCCTGAAAGCGGGCTCACCAGTCGACCGCCCTTGCCGGGCCGGCACTACGGAGCACCGTCAGGCCAGCGTCACGCAATCTTGCTCCCAGGTTGTTCCGCTGAGCAACCTGGGCAACCTTGGACCGCGACGTTATCGTCGGCGAGCGCACGGACAGGCGAAGACTTGCCCATATTCGTTCGAGCGTCGTTACGCTCGGCAAGGCCAGAAAGAACAGACCGCCGATTTCAAGTACCAGAGGTGAGCGTATGGCCCCAGACGCGGTGATCGGGCGCAGCTTCTCGAAGACCATCTTAAGGCGCAGTGCCCGATATCCCCAGCGCCCGCGCCCCTGGAAAATGGATTCATACCAGATAAATGGCTCTATGAGGGCTAGGTGACTAAGCAACTTGAGATGAATATCTGGATAGAGCCTGGCGACGTCCTTAGGGCGCACGAGCCCTTCGTCGACGAGTTCGGCAAATTTATTGATCAGGTTAACTTGAGGCACCACCGCGTCGCGCAGAGCGTCGACCGCGGCGTGGTATGAGTGTTCCAGAGCGTAAATAGCCGAGACCAGCGGGTCGCCGGCGTCAGACGGGGGGACAGGCCGGCTCAAGATCGTGCGCCAGGCATGCCTCATAGCTTCAGTTTTGGGTAGTTGCTCAAGATGACGAATGGCGTCGTCAAGGAAGCCGAGGCGTTCCCGGCCCGCTCTCCTGACCTTCCGGCCGAGCATGCTGCGGGCAGCTACCAGCGTGAGTGCCGCTAATACGACATCGGCCAGCCAGAGGAGCAGGCCGGTGATCACTCGGCCCCGGCTGCTAGCCGGGCGGCGGTCGCGTAGAGCGAATGGTAGCCGCGAATCGCCGACCTGATCTCCTGGAGGTAGTTCGACGGGCCGAAGGGCTGCGTCTGGTCGCCGAGGTCCGCCGCCGTGGCCGAAATGCCAACGGTCTCCACGGTCACGTCGAATTTGATGCCCAGGTTCTCAGTCGCGGCCGCGCCCTGATAAGGAACGTAGATCGGATTTGTGACGAGCAGTACGTGTTTTCCGCGTAGATCGTCCATACTCGCCGCCCACCAGGCGAAAGTGTCCGCCGTATTCGCCCGCCGATCTTCCGGCTGACGGGAAGGTGCCGCTATGACGGTCATCGCGTCTCCGCTGAACTTCGCGATCGCCCAGTCCGCGTTTCCAGGTTCACCGGCGGCCGAGGTGCTGACGCTTTCCGGTCCCAGTGAAGGGAAGGCGGCCTTGAGGCCAGCGATCATGGCCTCGAACTCGTTGCCGGCGGTGACGTCAAGAATTCGCGCCAGGTCCGCTTCGTCGCCAGCTAGCGGCCGAAAGCCGCCCAGGGCGGTCACGTGCCCGACGTCGATGCCTGAGTCGAGAAGTTCGCGAGCGTAACGCGGGCGGGTCACGCACGCACGGATTAGCCCTCCGAGGATGAGCATGAAGTCGTAGCGGGTTCTTTCCGGCGGACGGGACGTCAGCAGTCCTATGGAGTCAGCCACTGTCATTGTGGCCGCTTCCTGAGCCCTGGTCAGGTCGGCCGCAGCGGCTAGATTGCGCTCCTGCCCAGCCCTGCGGTCCCAGCGCTGGGATGAGAATTCGTCATACCAGTCAAAGAGGTCCCGCGCTTGCGTCGAGGAAGGCGAGCCATTCCAGGTGGCGGCCAGATCACTGAGGACCGGTGATTTGATCCAGGCGTCAAGCTCACTGAGAAGCTGGGCACGCCGTTTGGGCAGGTCCAGGTCTGTGTCCCAGCGCGGGAACTGAAGCGATTCCACGCGGGTAGCATACGCCAAATCGAAGATCACTATTAGGCGCTCTAGTCGTCCCCCGACATCTGCTCGACCGTGCCGTCCAGATGCAGCAGCCGCTCGGCGAGATCGAGCATCATCAGGGAAGCTAGCTCAGGAATAGCTTTGCCATTTATGTCGGCGACAACCCAGCCGGTGAACTGGTTCTCAGCGGCGGGCGCCGAGAGGGCCGTTATGCCTTTTGTATCGACCAGATCGGTGAGCGGCGTCATGTTTCTGAGCATGACTCCGCACTGAGCCGCGGCCGAGCCTGACGTTTCCAGGCCGATCCGCTGCTTGAGCCAGGAGTCGAGTTCGCCGGGCAGGGCAAGGGCCTGGGCGAATCGTGCGCGCCAGTACCGAGGTCGTTTATAGCTCCGCTGTCCTGAGAGGGTAAGGGGGCGGCGGCGCGCGAAGTCGATGTGCAAGCTGAGGGACGCGAAGTCAGGGCCGGGGCGCCCGGGTTCCCGCGCCTCAGGCAGGACCAGGCTCGCGGAGGCGATCGGGGCTAAAGCGCCGCTCTCGGTCGCCAGGTCTGCTTCGAGCCGGGAGCGGCGACTTGTTCCGCGCGGCCGCCACCGGGCGTCAGCCTTGAGCTCGCTCAGTTCGCCGATGAGATCGATGACCGGATCTCTCATCAGCAGACCGAGGAACTCGTTCCTGAGAACCTGCCATCCCGGACTCTCGCCTAGCGCACCGCAGGCAACGGCGGCCCTGGTCCTTACCCATGGCGGGGTGCGCTCGGCGGTCCTGGCGTAAGCCTGGTGGCCGAAGGCGTGACTTCCGAGGTCACTGATCGCGGGTACATCTCTGGCCGCGTGCGTCAGCCGCCAGCGATCGGTATTCGCGGGCACGTCGCGCAGTCTCGCGGGATCAGCGGCAGGATAATTCCGGTAGAGAATCCGAAGTACAGCCGTCAGCAGTCGTCCTATGCCTTCCGGCCGGCTATCCCCGAAAAGATCCACCCGCTGGAGTGAATTGAGTGTCCTGCCCGCCCCTATTTCCCAGTCAGGTATAATGCAATCGTCGAAGCGCACGGGGATAAGCCATGATTGCTCAAGCCCGCGCAACCTAAGCTGCTCGATCGCGAGCATGAGTTCTTCGTTCTGGTAGCTCGCCTGCCTGCTGGTGCTCCGTTCTGAGAAACAGGCAATGAACACGATCGCGTTCTCAGTGATAGCCTGCCGGATTCTTGTCCGCCAGTCCTGCCCTGGCCACAAGCTGTCAGCGTCGCGCCAGATCGGCACGCCCGCCGCTTGCAGCATTCCTTGCAGTTGGTCAGCGGCGCGCGAGTCTTCGCGGGCGTACGAGATGAAGGCGTGGCCCTTGACCTCGTACTGGTCACTCATGACTCAACAGCTTATTGGCCGCCCGGGTACGAGCCTGCCCGGCAGCCGGGTCGGCGCGGTATCGGAGCGGGGTACCAGCGGGTCGCGGCCTGGCGGTAATAATGGTCATTGGGCTGCGGCGTATTTATTGGCGATCGGAACGAGGTGCCATGTCCGGGGATAGGGGCGGTGCCGAGTCCGCGGGCTCGTGGCTGCGGCAGCTCAGGGAATCCGAGGGCCTGACGCAGGAGGAACTGGCCGGACTCGCCGGGCTGGCGATGCGGACCATCAGCAACCTGGAAAGCGATCGCGTCCGCAGGCCGCATCCAAGGTCATTGCGCATGGTGGCGGACGCGCTCGGCCTTTCCGAGAGCGCGAGCAGTGACCTGCGGGCCAGGTTCCGGCGGCGCGCGGGCGCGGGTACGCGAGGGGAACCTGAGCAGTGCTCGCCCGAGGCGACCCCGGTGGCCATACCTGCGCAACTGCCGCCAGCGGTAGCGCTGTTCGCCGGCCAGGAGGCAGAGCTTGCCCGGCTTGATCAATGGCTGGAAGAAACGCGGACAGATGCCGTCGGGTCGGCTGTTTTCACCATTAGCGGGATGGCGGGGGTCGGAAAGACCGCGCTGGCGCTGTACTGGGCGCACCGGGTCGCGAGCGAATTCCCTGACGGCCAGCTCCACGTGAGCCTTGGCGGCTACGGTGAGGCTGGTCAGCCGGCCGACGCGGACGAGGGACTTAGCGGGTTCCTCCGCTATTCGACGCGGTGAAGCCCATGAGGGCCAAACCGCAGCTAGCGAGCGCCAGTACTTGCACCGCTCTGTTCATGATCCGTCCTCACGGCCGCCGGCCCGCCGGCCCTGGCCGCCAGCGGGTCATTCTGGCGAGCTTCGCTACCCGCCGGTAACCGGGCTAATCATTCTCGGTCGTAGCGGTCAACGGGTCCGCGACCTGGGACGTCTAATGCGTGAATCCAGTAACTGAGCCAGGCGGAGATGACAGATGAGCGGTTCGTCATTCACAGGCAAGATGGCCCGCGCCGGCGTCGTCACGGCAATAGCTACTGTCTTTCTCGGCCTGATCCCGGCGGTTACCCTGGCCGCTCAGGCCTCAAGCGCCCGAGTGCCGCTGCGGGGGTCACTGTCCACGGTGTGGTGCGAGGGGCCGTCGTTCTGCATAGCGACCGGTCAGTACTCCGTGCCGGGGCATTCCGGCGCCCAGTTGGTCGAGAAGTGGAACGGCAAGACGTGGCAGATCGAGTCCTGGCGGGACTTCGGCATCGTCTCGTGCGAATCCGGCTCGTTCTGCCTCGGCACGATCTCCCGGCACCTGGTGACCTGGAACGGCCATGACTGGAAAAACGTCAAGGTCAAGCCCCCGGCCCTCTCGTCCTTCTTCATGTGCGAATCCGCTTCATTCTGCCTTGTCATTGGCTCGAGCCAGACCCAGCTCCTCGGCTGGAACGGCAAGAGCTGGGCGGACATGCCCGGCGGAGCCTGCGATTACGGGCCAGACTGCTCCTGGCACGGCGTGTTCTGCGGATCGGCGACCAACTGCTATGCCAACGGCACCGCCTGCCAGGACGGCGACTGCGACTCTACGGTCGACTATGACGTCACCTGGAACGGGCACGAATGGGACCAGACCCCTGGGACCTTTGACGCGGTCGCGCGGCGGCCCTCCACCTTCTATAACGTGCCGTCCAGGGACTGCACGGGCGCTAGCTTCTGCATGCGGACCTCACCGCCCGCGTCAGCGAGCTTCACCCGCGACTGGGGCAACACCTGGCAGGACGCCTCACCGAATCTGACCACCGCCTGCCACGGCCTGCCCAATTGCGTCCTGAGCGGGTACCTGTCCTGCGGCACCACCTGGTCCTGCCTGCTGATGCCGGTGTTCGATGCGCAGGTACCAGGGCAGCTCCAGGTATCCCTGGCCTGGAACGGCTCCACCTGGACTGCCGCCGCGGCCGCTAAGATCGATGGCCGGATTCCCCGTCTGAACAGCCTGTCCTGCGGCAGTGCCCGCAGTTGCGTCGTCGTCGGCAGCTTCAACCGCACCAAGAACAGCTACATGCGCCCCGTCGCCGAGCGCTGGAACGGGAAGACCTGGCAAGTTACCGCTGTGCCGGTCCCCTGAGCCGCCGCAAGCCCGTCAGGTATTCCCTGACGATCGCCGCGATGGCTCGCTGACCTGGCTTGGTGGGGTGACCTCGTTCCTGGCCCCAAGGACGGGCGATCGGGGAAAGCCAGGAGTGCGCCGAGCAGCCCTCATGAGTGTTCAGCGCGTCAGTGACGTCGATGAACCTCAGCCCCGCCCGCGCGGCGGCCGCGTGGATTACGGCGTTCAGGTCGGCGTCGAGCTGATTCAGGCTGGCGCGCACCTCGTCGGTGAGCCACAGCTTGCAGGTCGTGACGACGTCGGCCTGCGTCTGCGGGAACAGCCTCGGATACCCGACGACGAGAATCGTGGCCTTCGGGTCGGCGGACTTGATGTTCCTGTAGTCGGTGACCAGCGTGTGCTGTTCGTGTTCGATAGCGAACTCAGCCCGGTCAAGCGTGCCGTCTGACAGGCAGCCAGCGGGCGGGAAGACACAATTACCGAGGATCGTCGGGAACTTGATGTCGTTGCCGCCGATGGTGATCGTGACCAGGGTCGGCCGGGGCACGTCGTCGTGCAGCAGGGCGACCTGATCGGGCTGCCCCTCCACCTTCCCGTTGAGCGCCTCCGAGGTCGCACCCGAGCAGGCAAGCAGTGACCAGTGTCGCATCCTGATCAGTTTCGGCAGCTCCCTGGCGACGAGCCGGGGCCAGGCATCGGCGCCGCGATGGCAGGTTTCCAGCTTCGCGTCATAGTCGCCGGAACCCTCGCCCGAGGAGTAGGAGTCGCCGAGGGCGACGTAAGAGGCAGGGAACTTAGGCTTGGCCAGCGGCCGTGCGGCGATCTGCCAGAAGCCGGTCGCCGCCGGGTTAGCGAAGCCGATGTTGATCGCGGCGAGCCGGGGCGCGATCTTGACCGGCAGGGCGTAAGCGTCGCATGCGACGACGGTCTTGCCCGGCGCCACCGTCCTCGGGGGCGAGGTCGCGAGCTGCGCACAGCCGGGCATGGTCGCGTCCGAGCCGTAATAGGACTGGCCGTCCGAGCCAGTCACGACCGGAACGGGAAACGTGCTGTCCAGCGACCCGGTGTCAGTGAACTTTACCTTCAGGCCGACCCAGCGGAATCCGCGACCAGGGCTCTCTGGCTTTTTGGAGACTTCAGGATTGACAGCGTTCGCATTATCCCTGACCTGCTCCAAAGTGGCCTGATCGCCGTAGGTCAGTATCCCTTCGGCGTCGCTATAAGGCGGCGCGGCCAGATACAAGGTTGACGGTGCCGCGATCGTCAGGTCGTGCGGTCTCGGTTTAGCCGCAGCGCCGCTGGCCATCGCCGAGGAAGCTCCGGCCGCCATTACGAAGAGCATCATCAGAATCGCCAGCATCAGCCGCCGCATTACCCCTCCCAGATGTGCTGTCAGCCGACCGAGATTGTACTCGCCCTAGCCGGCTAACGGGGTATAGTCACGCGGATGCTGTTCGCGGCCGTCGATGTTCATTATCTTGACGACGGCGTTGCCCGCGCGGCCTTGGCCGCCGCGCATGAGCGAACCTTCTCCCAAGTGGTGTCCACCAAAACGGCCGTGGTTCCGGTGGACGCACCGTATCGACCTGGGGAGTTCTATCTGCGTGAGCTACCGCCGCTGCGGGCGGTCATCCCGCCAGCCGGGGAGCTCGCAATGATCGTGATCGACGGTTACGTTGACCTCGATCCCGATGGTCGGCCCGGCCTGGGCGCCCATGTGCACGCCGAGTACGGCGTTCCGGTCATTGGTGTGGCGAAGACGGCCTTCAAAGGTGCTGTGCATGCTGCCCAGGTGCTTCGCGGACAGTCTTCCCGACCCGCACCGGTTCGACCCCGCCTGGCCAGAAGACCGCCACTCATCACTCCGGAAAGCCGCATCGATGGGCCATGGATGCTTTTCCGCTGGAGTGAAGCGGGTGCCGGACGGTCTTGCCCGAGCACCGGGGGCACTTCGGGGTCGTTTTTACGGCACTAAAGTGCCCCCGGTGTCCACAGCCGGGACGGCGGGGAGGCTGAGAGTAGCGGGTCAGTCCGATTTCCGGGCTCGGGTATTTCGGGCTAGCGAAAGCAGCGAAGCCGGGCAGCCGCCGTTCCCAGTGCGACACCGCCCCGCTGCCCGTCGCCACGAACCGGGCATTCACCGCATACCGGCCCGCCGTCGGCACCCACAGGACCGGCAAGCCTGCTTTAGTGGAATCCTCAGATGGCATTGTGATCATTCCAAAATAAGGTGAGTTTGCGGTGTGGCGGGTGCTGTTAGCGTGTCGTTCTGGGGGCGTGTCGGCTGGGTGGCCTAGGGGATGGTGATGCCGGCGGCTGCGGCGTGGCGGCGCAGGTCGGCGGTGGTGCGCAGGCGGTGGGGGGCGGGTGTGAGGGGCGTGCCGGCGGCGGTGAGGAGGTCGCGGATCTCGCGGGTGGCGGTGCTGATGACGGAGCGGTCGACGGCGAGGAGTTCGGCGATGGCCTGGCAGGTCGTGCCGAGGCGGTAGCGGTAGACGGCGGCGAGCAGGCCGGCGCGCAGGGGGAGCTTGACCCGGTCGTCGGGGCCGCCGGGCCGGCGGCGGGGGCCGCGCGGGCGAGGTGGAGGCGCTGCTCGCGGGCGGCGAAGTAGGGGACTTCGATGGCGGCGGCGAGGCTGTCGAGGCCGTCGGGGCCGATGCCGGTGATCGCGGGGCGGGCGAGGGCGGCCGGGTCCGGGCCGGGCGGGTCCGGGCGGGCCGGGGCGGGGCGGGGGACGGGCAGGAAGGCGTAGTTCCATTCGCCGTGGAGGCGGTGGCGGGTTAACGCGCGGTCTTCGAGGTCTTGCATCTGCTGGTCGCTGACGTGCAGGCCTTTGGGGCAGGGGCTGGTGTCAAGGACGGCGGTGACGGTCAGGCCGGTGGCGGTGCTGACCGCGCTGATGGTGTTGATGATGACGTCGTGGCTGGTCAGCGGGCGGCCGCGCCAGGCCAGGGTGATCTGGGAGAACAGCCGGTGCTCGATCTTGTTCCATTTGGAGGTGCCGGGCGGGAAGTGGCAGACGGTGATCTGCAGGCCCGTCTGCTGCGCCAGGGCGGCTATGCCGGCTTTCCAGGCCCGGTTCCGCCACCCGTTGGACCCGCCGGCGTCGCAGGTGATGAGCAGGCGGCCCGCCTGAGGGTAGGCTTCCCGGCCGGCCATGTCCCACCAGCGGCGGATCGATTCCACGGCCAGGCCCGCGGTGTTCCGGTCGGTGCCCACGTTCACGAACCCGGTGTTCGCGCCCACGTCGCAGATCCCGTACGGGATCGCGTGCCCGGACTCCTCGTCCTCGAAGTCATGGCTGCGCGCCTGCACCGGGTCTCCCGCCCGCCGCCATTCCCGCCCCTTCTGGGCGTACTCGCCGACCAGTTCCTTCTTCTTGGCGTCCACGCTGATCACCGGCTGCCCGGCCGCCAGGTGCTCCCCGGCCTGCCCGGCGATGTACCGGAACTGGGCATCCCGGTCCGGGTGCCGCCTGCCCTCGCTCACCCGCGCATTGGCCTGCGTGCTGAACCCCTGCTCGTGCAGCATCCGCCAGCAGGTCTGCGGGCTGCACGGATGCCCCGCCGCCGTCAGCTCGCGCGACAGCTTCCCCGCGCTCTTCGTCGTCCACAGCAGCGGCGACTGCGGATCCCCGGCCACGGACTCCTCCACCAGGCCCAGCAGCGCCGGCACCAGCCCCGGATCAGTCACGGCCAGCTTCCTGCGGCCCCCGCCCGGCCGCCGCACCCGCCCGGCCGGCACCGCCGGCCCCGAACCCGCCTCCGCCGCCCCGTCCGCCACCGTCTGCCACGACACCCCGGCCAGCCTCGCCACCGCCGACACGCCGCCATCCCCCGCCGCCCGCGCCACCGCCCCCAGCACCAGCCGCCTGGCCTTCTCATCCAGAACCGGCAGCACCAGCTCCAGCTCCGCCACCATCAGCTCCGCGACACCCGCGCCACCGCCCATGACACAACCCTGCCACACGACACGCCGAAAACTCACCTTATTTTGGAATAATCACATTCCAGTCGAGGATTCCACAATCATGGGGGAGCCTGCCGCCCGCCCCCGCGACAGGAGCATTCAGGCCGGAACCAGCAAAGCCGGAAACTCAAACCCACCCACCCACCGCCCGGCTGAGGCCGGAAAGGGCTGGAGGACCAGTCCCGCCCGGGCCACGCCGAGGAGCTGACCAGAACTCACTCCAGCGGAAACTCACCCATGGCCCATAGATGCTGCTCGGCCGGGGCGGGCAACCGCAACCATGGGCCATCGATGCTGCGGCAACCACAACGATGGGCCACCGTTGTGGTCAGCCAGCCCGGCCAAACAGCATCGATGGTCCATCGTTGCGGTTGCCGCGTGAATGGGGCCAGCGAATTGCCTGCTATGCCGGAATCTGGCGCTGACCTTAAGCGCCAGCCCTCCTCCTACTGCACTTCGCCTTCGGCCGGGGCGGCGCTGATGTCCACCTGGGCCTGGCCCAGGGCCATGGCCAGGCTGCCGGCGGCGAAATGGGCGGCGGCGCGGGCGAAGTGCAGGGCCTGCTCCTCGGCTAGGACCGCTTCCGGGTAGTTCAGGAGGTGCTCGCCCTTGCGGTAATGGTCGAGGGCAACCTCAAAGCAACGGTCGGCATCCATAGTCCCGCCCTTCCTTCCAGGGTCAATTCTTCGCCGCCAAAGAGTACGCCGGCCAGGCGCCGTCAGCAGTATCGCCCGGCTCTGGTCCCGGCGGCGGCTTTGGCATGGAATGCTTGTCGTCGCCAAGGCAGCCCGCAAGGCCGTGTTCGTTCGCCGGTCACGCGTCCCCGGCCAGGCCTGAGGCCGACGGCGCTAAGTCGGCCAGGGTCGGGGCGGCGTCCGGCGGGGCGAGCACCGCCGGACGCTGCTTGCGCACGGGGATGGTGCGGGCCGCGTCTGAGTCACTGATCGTCAGCGCGCAGGCGGCGCCGAGCAGTGCGACCGCCGCGGCGACGACGAACGCGACCCGGTAAGCGGTCAGGTTCGCGACCAGGTGGCCGCCGACGACGTGCACCGGGCCCACCGCCACGATCGCCGTCGTCAGTATGGCGACGCCGATCGCGCCGCCGAGCTGGCGGACCGTGTTGAACATCGTCGACGCCCGGCCGGTCGCCTCAGGAGTGATCGTGGCGAACGCCGCCGCCTGCACGGGCACGAATACCTGGGCCATCGCCAGGCCGAGGGTGACCATCAGCAGCCTGGGCCACCACAGGCTCGTGCCCGGCCCGAGCAGCCCGAGCAGGCCGATCGAGATCGCGACCCCGACCAGGCCGCCGGCGATCAGGCGGCGCGGGCCGAACATCGGATACAGCCAGCGGGTCGCCACCTGGGCACCGCCCATGACGCCAAGTGCCTCAGGAAAGATGCTCAGGCCGGAGCCAAGTGCGCTCAGGCCGCGACCGTCCTGGAAGTACAGCGAGATCGCGTACAACGTGCCGAGGAACGCGATCGAGGCAAGCACCATCACGCCGCTGCTCGAGCGGAACAGCCGGTTGCTGAACTGCCGCAGGTTCACCATCGGCTCGGGCGTGCGCAGCTCGACCACCACCATCGCGGCCAGCAGCACGGCCCCGGCCGCGATCGTGGCCAGCACGTCGGACGAGTGCCAGCCCTTGACCGGCCCTTCTGATACTCCGTACATCAGCAAGCCGAGGCCGATCCCTGACAGCAGGAACCCGGGTAGGTCGAAGCGCCCTGGGTCACGCTGCCGGCTTTCCCGCACGAACAGCACTCCGAACAGGAACGCCGCGGCGCCGATGGGCAGGTTCACGTAAAAGACCCAGCGCCAGGATGCCTCGGTGGTCAGCAGCCCGCCGAGCACCGGGCCGAGCGCGGGCGCGAGCGTGGTCGGCACGGTGAGGATCGCGGCAGCCCTGACCCGCTCCTCGGGAGGGAACACTCGGTAAAGCATGGCCATGCCGACCGGCGCGAGCATGCCGCCGCCGGCGCCCTGCAGGACCCGGAACGCCACCAGTTCGCCGATGGAGGTAGCGAGGCCGCAGAGGGCGGAGGCCACGGTGAACACCACGATCGCGATCAGCAGTATCCGCTTTCCGCCGAATTTGTCGCCGAGCCAGCCAGAGGCAGGTATGAAGACTGCCAGGCTGACGAGGAACGAGATCGCGATGCTGTCAACCGCCGTCGGACTGACGTGGAACTCGCGGCCGATCGTCGGAAGGGCGACGTTAACGATCGTCGCGTCCATGATCGACATGAACATGGCCGCGACGAAGACGACGCCGACCGCTACCTTCTGGCTGATCCGGGGTTCCACGATCCCTTGCAAGGCCCCGCGGGCCGCGGAAATTCCGCCGCGAGCCCGCAGGGGCCGATCAGATCAGGGCTGGTAGGTGTAGGTCGCGGCGGATTTGCTCCGGCCCGTCCCGGTGAACTCGCTCTCGATAGTGGTGACGGTTACCTTCGCGGTGCGGCCTGGCGTTCCCGCCGGCGCGGTCGCCACTATCTGCGTAGTCGAGCCGCAGTGGCCGAAAGTTGTCGGATTATGGATTTTCTTAGCCGGAACAGTTCCGAAGAACACGCCGCTGACGCAGCCGAGGTCGCGTCCGTTGATGGTGACTTTGGTACCGCCGTTCGCCGGGCCCGCGGTCGCGCCGAAGAAGCAGGTGTCGAAGGTGCGAATGTCAGACCGGAAGAAGGGCTGAAGCTCGAACACCGCGATGTGCTGGCCGGCTTCCAGGTCGCCTGAGCTGTACAGGCCGAAGGCGCCGTAGGAACGGGCGAGCTGATCGTCCGTTAGCCCGCCTTCCTCGTTGGCGGTCGCCTGGGCGTTCGGACAGGCATCGGGTGCTCCGGCCGGGTGCGCGAATTGTTTCGCCGGGGTCGCCGGGCCGGTCCTGGCCGGGGCGCTGCGCACGGGGAATGGCTGCGGTCTTACCAGGTCGTCAAGGCCGACCACGGAGGAGATCGTGGCCGCGAGCGCCGCTGGGAGCCGGATCGCACCCGTCGTGTTGTGGCCGGTCCTGCCGTTAGCCAGCCGGTACCTTTCAAGCCCGGTGCCGAACGTCCGCTCGACCGCGCTCGCGGGCCCGGTGAAGTTCACCATCAACCCGCCGTGTTCCACCTGCAGCTCCGCGAACCCGGCATACGGCATATACGGGGCGGCGTGTCGCTGGGTCTCGCCGCTCGCCAGACTGTCCGCCTCAGCGCCTTCTCGGCGGCGGACGCCGACTCCGCCGAACAAATGCGAAAATTAGTCATGCTGACGCTTCCGGTGGCCGGTCGGCGACTGCTGGGTTCCGGCATAGCGGGCAATTGGGCAATTCACGCGCCCTGCTGGCGCTGCAACAGCATCGCTGGGCCATAGTTGCGGTTCGGCGGCCCGGACGAACGACAACAATGGCCCATGGATGCGGTTGCTACCGCAACGCTGGCCCATCGTTGTCGTTGCTCGCCCCGGCCGAACAGCATCGCTGGGCCATTGTTGCTGCTAGCCGAGGCGAAATGCCTGATTACCTGAGGCCACCGGAAAGCTCGCGGCGGCTCGCGCGTTTGCGGCCGGGTTGGTCTGGGCGATTTGCCGGTCTTGTGACTCATCCGGGCGGCTGCCGCTGACCAGCGTAAACGGCAGTTCGTGCCGACCGGAGAAGGTGGCGTGACTGTCGACTGAGTCCGAGCTGACGCCGATGACCTCGGCGCCGGCGTCGGTGAAGACCTCGTGGCTGTCGCGGAAGGCGCATGCCTGCGCTGTGCAGCCAGGCGTGCCGTCCTTCGGGAAGAAGTACAACACGGCTACCCGCTCGCCAAGCCGATCGTGCAGCCTGACCTGGTCGCCGGTTTGCGACGGGAGGGTGAAGTCGGGAGCCTTGTCGCCGACCTTGACGCCGTTCGCCATGTCTTCCAGCCTTTCGGGCTATTTGCCAGGAATCACGGCTCCCGCTGTCCCGGCGTTCACGCGGGCTAGCCGAGGTTAGCCAGCTCGATGACTCCGCCCTTGACGACGTACCTGATCGCCGCCGGGTCGGTCAGGGCCGCGATGTCGTCGAGCGGATCGCGGGTCAGCGCGATCAGGTCGGCGAAGGCTCCCAGCGCGAGCGTGCCGAGCTTGCCAGGCAGGCCGACGATCTCCGCGCCGATGGTCGTAGCTGACCTGATGATGTCTATCGGGGCCTGAACCTGGGAGCGGATCACGAACTCCCTGCTCTGGTGTCGGTGCATGTCGCCGAGCAGATCCGTACCGTAACCGATCTTTATTCCGGCCGAATAGGCGAGTTCGAGTGCGCGAAGCCCGCCGTCGAGCACGTCGGCTACCTTGCGCCACGATGCTTCCGGCAGGCCAAGCTCGCGACCCTCGGTGTGCAGCGCCCAGTAGGTCACCAGGTTCATGACCAGGAAGGCCTGCTTCTGGGTGACGAGTTCCGCGGTGGCCGGATCGAGCAGGTTCGCGTGCTCGATGGTGCGGACCCCGGCATGAAGCGCCCTTGAGATGGACTCAGGTGTGTAAGCATGGGCGGCCACGTACCGGTTTGCCGCCTCTGCTTCCTCGACCGCTGCCTCGAGCTCCGCGATGGAGAACTGCGTCGAATCGATGCGGTCGGTCGGCGACGCGACCCCGCCGCCGGCCATCACCTTGATGTGATGCGCCCCGCGGCGCAGTTCCTCGCGGGCGGCCTTGCGCACCTCGTCGGTTCCGTCGACGATGGCGGACATCTCGCCGCAGGCGGGATGAGCGTCAAGAAGGTGCTCACCTGGCCCGCGGTGGTCGCCGTGCCCGCCGGTCTGGCTCAGCGCCCGCCCGGCGTAGAAGAGCCTGGGGCCGCGGATCAGGCCCTCTTCGAGAGCGCGCCACGTGCCGTAGTCACCGCCGGCCATGTCACGTACGGTCGTGAACCCGCGGTCGAGCATCTGGCCAAGCAGCCGCGCGGTGCGATGCGCGTTGTACGTGACCGGCCACCTGGCCAGGTCGGCCAGGTCGGCCGTACTGGCCATGACATGCACGTGAGAATCGATCAGGCCGGGCAGTGCGTAAGCGCCGCCCAGCTCGACCCGCTGAGCGGCTGTCGGCACGGCAAGATTGGCGCCCGTCTCGCTCACGATCCCGTCGTCTACCCGCAGGTCGCCCTCTCGGTACCCGCCGGTCTCGACATCGAGGAACAAGCCGTTGGCGAAAACGGTCGTCATTACCCGCTCTTCTCTCGCTGGTGATAGCCGGCGGTCATGCCGCCGTCGACGAGGAGCGTTGTCCCGGTGATGAACTCAGCCTCGTCGCTGGCGAAGAAGACGGCCGCGGCGGCTACGTCGCCCGCTGCCCCGATCCGGCCGATCGGCGGGACCGGCCAGTCGCCGGTCTCTTGTCGGTCTTGTTCACCTGGCGGGGCCAGGTGCCGCATTCCCGGCCAGGTGTCCCCGGGGCAGAGCACATTCGAGCGCACGCCTTCCGGGCCGGCGTCGAGTGCCAGCATCTTCCCGAGCATCACCACGGCTGCCTTCGAGACTGAATAGAGGCCGATGGACTCCTCACCCCAGATGCCGGCGTCGGACGCGAGGTGAATCATGCAGCCGCGACGGCGCACCAGGTGCGGATAGGCGGCCCGCGCGTACAGGAAGTAGCCGCGCACGTTGACGTCCATGACCCGGTCATAGTCTACCAGCGGAGTTCGCAGCAAGCTCGCGTCAACTCCGATCCCAGCGTTGTTGACCAGCACATCGACTGCCCCGAGCCGCGCCGCGGCCTGGTCGACCGAGCGCTCCACGGCCTCAGGATCACCAGCGTCGGCGGCGAGAAACCAGCTCTGGCCACGGTCGCGGAGGGCCGCCTCCGCACGGCGGCCAAGCTCCTCATCGCGCCCGGTCACCACGACCATCGCGCCCTCCCTGAGGAATCTCTCGGCAATAGCAAAGCCGATGCCGGTCGTGCCGCCGGTGATGAGAGCGCACTTGCCCGGCAGCCGTCCGGTGCCGCCAGTCCCATCCATCTAAGCCACTCCTGTTCGCGCCGGGTTGGTCACCGGTCCGCCAGGCTGTCCCGCCGCCGGACCCGCAGGGACCGTATCAAGCCTGCGGCGTCGCTTTTTTCCGGTAGACGACGTGCTGGCGCAGTGCGCCCTCGTCCACGTCCGGGTCAATGAAGTTCTCGGCGGGATCGGTCGTCATGCCGATCCGGCGCATGACCGCCTGTGAACGCAGGTTCCTGGCCATGGTGACAGCGATTACCTCAGGTAGCCGCATGGTGCCGAAACCGTACTCCAGCGCCGCCAAACCGGCCTCGGTGGCGTAACCGTGACCCCACGCCGGCCGCGCCAGCCGCCAGCTCAGCTCAACGCCGGAAACTGGCATCTCCTCGTCTAGATTGCCTAGTCCTGTGTAGCCGATGAACTCGCCGGTAGCGACGATTTCAAGCGCCCAGAAACCGTAACCGAAGCGGTCCAGGTCATCCTGGAAGTTCAGAACCCAGGCGGCGGCCTGCTCGGGCGTCAGCGGCCCGCCGAGGTACCGCCTGACCTCGGGATCGGCGTTCATCGCCGCCCATGGCTCAAGATCAGACTCCCGCCAGCCGCGCATAGTCAGTCGCTCAGTGCTAATTCCCGGCATTCGGGCAGCTTATATGCATCAGCCGGATAAACCGCAGGCTGGCGTGTCCTGCCGGGCGACCGGGCGCCCGGGCGGACAAATCACCTATAGTGACCACGCCAGCGCAACGATGTCCCACCGTTGCTGCTGCCGGTCGGCGACCAACGACAACGATGTCCCACCGTTGCTGCGGCAACAGCATCGCGGGGCCATCGTTGCCGTTTGCCTGGCCCGCCGAACCGCATCGATGGGTCATCGTTGCGGGAAAGCGCCGGGATAAACCGGCATGGAGGAGGAGATGGAAGAGCTCTACGCCGAAGGGCTAGCGTCCCACGGCGGCCCTCAGCCATGCGCCGGTGTCCCGCGAGGGCGTGGCGAAGCGCAGTCATGGGCACGTGCAGGCCGGGTTATTGAGCCGCGAAATCATCTTTCCGGGGTGCCGGCGTTGTCCGCAAGGCGGAAGGCAATACCGCTGGCGGCGCTAAGGCGCGAGCCGTCAGGGGACCCCGCGCGGTCAGAGATCCAGGGCATGTGCGGAACCTTCATGCGCGAGAACCGGGAGATCCCGTGTCTCGCCCGCCGGGCTGATCTCCGGGCGGGCCGCCCGGGGAACGCCGAGGCGGTAATCCTGGGATGAACGAGCGCGGGAACCCGGCGGTCCCGTAGTACCTGCGAACCTGCCGAACAAGGCCAGGGCTGAGGCTGCGGCTGCGGAGGCGGGGGAGGAAAGGGGACCGGCCAAGGGGAACACGGACGGTGAAACACGTCCCGGACGCAGTGCCGGGCCTGGCGTGTCCAGTGGGCCAGTCCGTGTGCGTGAGGTAGCGGTAAGGGATAAAGAGGCACGGTTCACGGCGCTTTTGCACCATGTCACCGTGAGCCGCCTGCGGCAGGCCTGCCGGGCGATCAGCCCGAAGGCTTCGCCGGGGGCAGTCGGGGTGACGTGGGGTGCCTGGGGGCGGGACCTGGAGGCTAATCTCCTGGACTTGCACGAGCGGGTGCAGCAGGGGCGTTACCGGGCGTCGCCGAGCAGGCGGGTGTACATCCCGAAGGCGGACGGGCGGCTGAGGCCGCTCGGCATCGCGTCGCTGGAGGACAAGATTGTCCAGCGGGCCGTCGCCGGGGTGCTCAACGCCATATACGAGGCGGACTTCCTGGGTTTTTCTTACGGGTTCCGGCCGGGGCGCAAGCCCCGCGACGCGCTGGATGCGCTGGCGGTCGGGATCGAGCGGAAGAAGGTGAACTGGGTGCCAGCCGCGGATATCCCGGGTTTTTCGGCCAGCTTGATCGGGGCTGGCTGGAGAAGTTTCTCCGGCACCGGATCGCGGACGAGCGGGTCCTGCGGCTGATCGGCAAGTGGCTGGCCGCAGGGGTCGTGGAGGAAGAGGTCTGGAGCGAGGGCGCGGGCGCGCCGCAGGGAGCATCGGCGTCGCCGTTGCTCGCGAACGTGTACCTGCATTACGTTCTGGACCTGTGGACCGAGTGGTGGCGGCGTCATAATGCTCGCGGCGAGGTGATCATCGTGCGGTTCGCCGATGATTTCATCGTCGGCTTTCAGTACGAGCAGGACGCGCGGCGGTTCCTGGACGAGCTCCGGCCCCGGCTGGCGAAGTTCGGACTGGAGCTGCACCCGGACAAGACCCGGCTGATCGAGTTCGGGCGGTTCGCCGCCCGGGACCGGGCGGCCAGGGGCGCGGGCGGGCCGGACACGTTCGATTTCCTGGGCTTCACCCACATTTGCGGGACGTCCAGGGACGGGCGGTTCGCGCTGAAGCGCATCACGATCGCCAAGCGGCTGCGGGCCAAGCTGGCCGAGGTCAAGGTCCAGCTGAAGCGCCGCATGCACGAATCGATCCCGGAGCAGGGCCGCTGGCTGGCCAGCGTGCTGCGCGGGCACACGGCATACTACGCCGTGCCCGGCAACATCGCGGCAGTCCAGGCCTTCCGCGATCAGGTGACCTGGCACTGGCTCAAAGCGCTGCGGCGCCGCAGCCAGAAACACCGGGTCACCTGGCAGCGGATGAAAGGGATCGAAGCCCGGTGGCTCCCCCGAGCCCGCATCATGCACCCTTACCCGAACGTGCGCTTCGACGCCAGAACCCAAGGCAGGAGCCCGGTGCGGTAATTCCGCACGCCGGGATCTGTGCGGGGGGCCGGTCGCAAGACCGGTCCCTACCGCAACTCAGCCCGGGCCGGCCCGGGCAGCGAGCCGATCCCGCGAGCCCCGGTCATCACTGGGGTCACGGAGCGGGTGCCTTTCTGTGCCCGGTCACGGGAAGTCCTTATCTGAAATCAGGTCAGTTCCCAGCGAACTCATATCGTCTGCCTTCCGACGTCTCAGCCGGCAGCGACAGGTTCTAGGCCATGAACACAATTACTCCGCCGAGCGGCGGTTCTCAGAATGTGATCATGCGCGCAGGCGTGCGGCGCGCAGTCGCTGGCCTCGGTACGGCCGCGGTCATCCTCGGCGCGATGGCAGCCGGCGGGTCAGCTGCCCTGGCCAGTAGCCAGGTCCACCGTACTCATCCGGCCCATGGCGTCGCCGCCGAACTTAAGCGCATCCGAGCCTGCTTCAAGGCCGCCGACGACCTTCGCAAGGCGGGTGACCATAAGGCTGGCCGCCGGGTCTTCGCCAGTTGCGAGATACGGCTGCGGCGTGACTTCAAGGGCCTGCACGGCGACGTGACGTACGAGACCAAGAAGAGCCCGCCCACCTACGCCACTCTCGGCTTCGAGCGCGGCGTCATCACCGCCGTGAACACCGTGCCGCCGACCTCCACCACGCCGGAGAGCGTCACGTCCATCGCGGTGCAGGCTGCTGACGGCACCAGCATTACATGGAACATCGTGTCGGGGATGCCAGGCAGCAACACCGACGTCGTGAAGAACCTGCACGTCCAAGCCGACACCACCCTCGCGGTGAACCAGCATGTCTTCATCGTCGGCCCCGCGACCAGCAGTTCGCAGAACGCCAGGATCATCCTGATCAGCAACGCGACCGCGCCGAAGCTCCACCCCGGTCACGGCGTCGCGGCCGAGTACCGGCGGCTCAAGGCGTGCTTCGCGGCCGCTGACAACCTCGGCAAGGCGGGCGACCACAAGGCTGCCCGCAGGGTGCTCGCCAGCTGCGAGAAGCGCCTGAGGAATGACTTCAAGGGCCGCTACGGCGCGACGACCTACAAGACAAGCAGCAACCCGCCGGCCTTCGCCACTCTTGCCTTCGAGCGCGGCTTCATCACCGCGATCACGACGGTTCCCGCCTCGGGCTCAACCCCGGAGACGGTGACGTCCTTCACGGTCCAGGCTGCCGACGGCACGACCATGACCTGGAATGTCATTTCCGGAGTGCCGGGCAGCAACACCGATGTCATTAAAGCCCTGCACTTCCAGCCCGCCACCGACCTTGCCGTCGGCCAGCATGTCTTCGTGGTCGGCCCGCTCGTAAGCAGTGCGAACAACGCGCGGCTTGTCCTGATCGGATAGGTCTCCTTCCGCTCAGGTGTCCAGAACCTCGCGCAGTACGGTGGCGAAAGAGCCGGTATCGGTGATGAAGCCGTCGTGACCGCCGGGGAACGTGACCGGGATGCTGCCGAGCCGCTCAGCCACAGCCGTGGCCGAGCGGCCGGCCAGCATCGCGCCGGACTGGGTGCCGACGCCGAGGACGATGCGGGCCGGGGCCGCGCGGAGCGCGGCGAAGTCGTGCTGGTAGCCCGGACAGGCGGTCATGTGCGGTCCGAGCAGCGGATCATCGCGGGATCCGTCGTCCTGTACGGGCAAGCCGAAGGCACCGGGATCCGGAGCGGGCTGGCCGGGGAAATCGGGCGGGATCGGCCCGGAGTAGCTCACCAGGGCGATGAACCTAGCCATCGCCGGGCCGAAGCCGCTGCTCTGGTAAGTGTCGCGGATGTCGGCACACGCGGCCAGCACCGTCTCGGCATCCGGAAGTTCCCTGGCCGCAGGCGGCTCATGCGCCACCAGGGTGCGGATCAGTTCCGGATGCGCGGCCGCCAGGGCCAGCGCGTTGACCGCGCCGCCGCTGCTGCCGAAGACGTCGGCCGGCCCGGCGTCCAGCTCCTCGATGAGCCTTCGCAGGTCTTCGGCGTGCTCGCCGGGCAAGGACCCAGGAGGCTCACCGTCGGTGCGCCGGCTGCGCTCTGTCCCTCTTGGGTCATAGGTCACCACGGTGCGGTCGGCGAACTGCCCGGCCAGGGCGGCGAAACCTGAGGCTCCCATCGGGGACCCGATGAGCAGCAGGACCGGATGTTCCCGGCTGTCGTTGTCCCTTACGTCATAGGCCAGCACGGCGCCTGGCGTCTCGAGCTTGTACGTCTTGGGTTCGCTCATCAGCCAACACTACGCAGGACCTCTGACAGTCCCGGCTCTTGCCGGCCAGGCGCTGCCGCCCACCCCGGGCCGTGATCCCGCCAGCCCCGGAAATCACATCCAGCCACGCCGGTCCACCGGCGCTGCGGCCTGGCATGCTGGGTCGCATGGACAGTGTGTACGAGGCCGCCGGCGGGATTGATGGCATGCTCAGGCTGGCGCGGGCGTGGCACGAGCGGGTGCTGGCCGACGAGATCGTCAGTCATGCGTTCAGCCACGGCTACCATCCGCGGCATAGCGAACGTCTGGCGGCTTACTGGGCGGAGGCCCTTGGCGGGCAATCTGAGTTTTCTGAACTCTACGGTGACGAGACGTCGGTGGTGCGGATACACAGCTGCGACGGACCGCACGAGGAGATGGACCAGCGGGCGATCGCCTGTTTCGATCAGGCGCTGACAGACGTCGGCCTTATCGCCGAGCCATTGCGGCAGGTGCTGCACGACTACTTCGCCTGGGCGACCACGGTCACCATGACCCGCTATCACTCCGAGGCTGAGGTCCCAGAGCGCCTGGCGATCCCGCGATGGTCCTGGGACGGGCTACAACGGTAGTCGTTCGCGAAGCGTCCTAAGAGGGCATCTGATCCTGGGTGATGCCGGTCTGTCTGAGCGTGGGGATCTCTTTACCTTCGAGGTCCCACGGTCCTGCGAAATCGCGTGCTATAGATCACGATCATGTCCAGTCGGCGTGCTTATCGCAGTGACCTGTCCGATGCCCGGTGGGCCCTGATCGAGCCGGTCCTGTCTGCCTGGCGGCAGGCGCGGGCCGGCGTCGGCCTGGGCCTGAGCGAACCGGTCCATAACTTGCGCGAGATCGTGAACGCGATCTTGTACGTGAACCGGACAGGGATCGCGTGGGAGTACCTGCCGCACGATTTCCCGCCGTGCAAGACCGTGTACGACTATTACGCGAAATGGGAGGCCGACGGGACCACCGGGGCGATCCACGGCCTGCTCCGCCGCAAGGCCCGCGAGCAGGCCGGCCGCTCGCCGGAGCCGACGGCCGCGATTATCGACGCACGGGTAGTGAAAACGTCGTCAAACGTCCCGGAGGCCACCCAGGGATACGACGCGGGGAAGCGGACGAAAGGCCGTAAGCAGCATATAGCGATCGACACGCTCGGCCTGCTCCTGGCCGTCGTGATCACCGCCGCGTCGGTCCAGGACACCAACGGCGGCAAGGACGTCGCCAGCCAGCTCGCCGCCCGGCACCCGGCGGTGACCGCCGGCTGGGCCGACAGCGGCTACAAGGCCGGGTTCCTGGCCTGCGCCGCCGAAGCCGGCATCACCTTCGCCATTGTTCCGAAAGAACCCGGTCAGAAAGGCTTCGCCCCGCTTCCCCGCCGGTGGGCCGTCGAACGCACCTTCGGGTGGCTTGTCCTGCACCGGCGGCTTGTCCGCGATTACGAGACCCTCCCGGAACGTTCCGCCACGATGATCTACTGGGCGATGATCGACAACATGAGCAGGCGCCTCACCGGAGAAAACACCCCAACCTGGCGAGACGCCCCCGCCGAAACCGGCGAACCATCACTGACCTAAATCAGATGCCCTCTAAGGTGGGCGCGGCGGCGAAGCGAGGGTCAGATGAGAACAGGCGAGTCGGCTAGACCGGTGGCAGTGACGATGATGTGCCTGGCCAGCCTGGTGGTCTGCGCCTGCAGCGCGGCTTCGGTCCGAAGCGCACTTCGCCGGCCTATGCCAGACCTACCGGACCATACGCGTATCGCCGCCACGGGCATCGGCTGGGGCGACGCTGTCCGCGTGGCTGCCGAACGATGTCACCAATCTTCCCGACTGCGTCGTTTACAACGGCACGCCGGCATTGTGGGTGTCGGCGATAGCGCCTATCTCCGCGCTGTCGCACCGCTAGTACTACTACTTAACGCAGTTAGATTGATACGCTGCGTTATATCGCGTGCTGCGCGACTCGCCGGGGAGCTTTTACCGATCGCTGGGGATTGCTGGACAAATGATGGCTTCTGCTGCCGGGCCGCCTCGGGATGAAGGCCCTCTTGATGTCACGCTGATGCGCGAGATCCTGCGGAACCTGCCGACGGCGGCGGCGTATCTCGCCGGGCCTGACCTGGTATTCCTCTTCGCCAACGAGCAATACAGCAGGCTTGTCGGCGGACGTCCGCTCCTTGGCCTTCCGCTGCGCGAAGCGCTGGCCGAGCTGTCGTCTGAACGTCTTACCCGGGTTGAGCAGGTGGCCAGGACCGGCCGGGCGCTGCGTGGCCGTGAATCTGAGGTATGGATCCGTCAGCATGGGCGGGAGCCCGAGCAGTTGTTCGTTGACTTCGCCTACCAGCCCCTGAGCGACGAATCTGGCCGCGTTACTGGCGTGCTGCTGTACATCACGGACGTGACCGCCCACGTCAGGGACCGGCGACGGCAGGAGGAACTGGCCGAACGGCTGGCGGTCACCGAGGAGCGGTATCGCACCCTGTTCGAGACGCTCCCGCATGGCGTCATCCATTACAACGCTGACGGCTCGGTCCTGGGCGCCAATCCCGCAGCGGCCAGGATCCTGGGCCTGGCGCCCGAGGCTATGACAGTCTGGCCGCTCGTCCAGGCCACTCAGGCCGTGCATGAGGACGGCACCGCTTACCGGGCCGACGAAGTTCCCGTTAATGTCGCCCTCCGCACCGGACAGATCGTCGCTGATGCCGTGGCCGGAGTGCCGCACGGGCGAACCGGTGAGACCCGTTGGCTGCGACTCACCGCCGTGCCGGACGCGCGCGATGCGCAGGGCCAACCGCAGCGCGCTTACGTCATCGCGACCGACATCACCGAGCAGCACCGGGCCGAAGTCGCGGTGGAGCGGAACAATCTCCTGCTCGGGCGGCTGAGGGAGGCCAATGTCCTCGGTGTCGTCGTGTCAAGCGACGAGGGCATTCACGACGCGAACGACGCTTATCTCGACATTATCGGGCGCACCAGGAGCGACATGGTGGCCGGACGGATCGACTGGCGCGCGATCACGCCGCAGAAATGGGCCGCATCCGACGATGACGCGGTCGAGCAGATACGCCGGACAGGAACGCTCCGGCCCTACGAGAAGGAGTATGTGCACCGCGACGGGCATCTCGTGCCCGTCCTCCTCGGGGCGGCGGTAATCGGCGGGAACCCGCTGCGCTGGGCGACCTACGTGGTGGATCTCAGCTTCCGCCAGCGAGCCGAACAGGAACGAGCGACCTTGCTTCAGTCTCTGAACGCGGAACTTGAGGACCGAGTCAGGCAGCGCACGGAGGAATTGGTCAGCGCGGAGGCAAGCCGCCGCGCTCTGGAATCCGAGCTGCGGCAGGCCGAGCGCCTCGAGACGGTAGGACAGCTGGCCAGCGGCATTGCCCATGACTTCGGCAATCTGCTCGGAGTCATCGTCGGTTATGCCGACATGGCGGAAGATGTCAGCAATGACCTGGACCCTGAGCTGCGGCGAATTCTCAGGGAGATCCACCTGGCCGCCGACCGCGCCGTGCACGTGTCCAGTGATCTGCTCAGTTTCAGCAGCCGGGCAAGATCCAGGCCGCAGCCGATTGAGCTCAATGCCCTGGTGGCCGGCATTGCCGACTTGATGAGCGTCAGCATGAGCGGCCGGGCCCAGGTGATCTTCAAGCCGTGGCCTGCTGGCCTGCCCGCCGTGCTCGCGGATCGCGGTCAACTCGAGCAGGTGCTGCTTAACCTGGCCATTAATGCACGGGACGCGATGACCGAGGGGGGCACTCTGACGATCAGCACCAGCCCGGCGAACTTCGACGCGGAACGCGCCCGCCGGGATCCCGGTCTGAGTCCCCGGCGCTACGTCGAGCTCGCCGTGGCCGACACGGGGCGTGGAATGAGCAACGAGGTCCGCCGGCGGATCTTCGAGCGCTTCTTCACCACCAAGCCCCCCGGCACCGGCACCGGCCTCGGGCTGTCTACGGTGCACGGCATTATCGCGGACCTTGGCGGCATGATCGACGTCGAATCCGGGGAAGGCGAGGGCACCGTCTTCCGCATCTACCTGCCCGCTGCCGGGGGCCTGGCTTCGGCATCTGCCTGACGGGTTTGCCGTGTTTCCGCGCATCTGGCGGGAACTGGGAGTAGACAGGTCTGGCAGGATTGTCCGGCAGGGGGGTGACCGGTGGTTGATGAATATCGTTGCAGGTATTGCCGGCTGGAGTCGGCCGGCGGTTCGACTGCGTGCCCGCATTGCGGCGCGCCGGTTGACGTGCGGGAACGGACCTCGGCTTCTGGCTGGCTGGAGCAACCGCCCGTCAGGGACCTGACCAGGCTGCATTTCAGTCACTCGTCCTGCCAGATCAGCGGCACCTACGCACCGGTCGCCGAGATGCGGCTTGACCAGGCCGATTCGATCAGCTTCGTGCACCACGGGCTCTTGCATGCCGATCCGGCCGTCGCCCTTGACCTCAGGCGCATGCCCGACGGCTGGCAGCGGTCACTGGCCGGGCTGCCGGTCTACGTCATGACCGCGCGCGGCCCTGGTTATCTCGCGATCAGTGCCAACGAGCCCGGGGCGATCATCGCGGTGCCGTTGCCGCCCGGCCGCAGCGTGGATGTGACCGAGCACCGCTTCCTGGCCGTCACCGGTGACGTCAGCTACGACTGGCGTCAGGCCGACCTGTGGTTCACCTCGAAGCAGGGAGACGAAAGGATTACCCATTACCCGCTCGGCGGCCGGTACGTCGACCGGTTCACCGCGGGAGATACGCCGGGCCTGTTGTTCCTGCACGTGCCGGGCAGCACTTTCATCAGGGATATGACCGACGATGAGGTCATCCTCATCAAGCCAGAAGCGCTGGTCTGGAAGGATCAGTCGGTTCACGCCTCGCTGCACACCGAGAAGGCGAGCGGCGGCAACGGCTACTACATGTGGATCAAGCTGCACGGACCTGGCCGGGCGGTCATCAAGTCCATCTTCGGCTACGCGGGCTGGGAGGGCAGCATCGTGAACAGTACACCCAGGACCACGCACGCCTGGTAACAGGCGGACCGGCTTGGGTGCGACGAACTCCAAGTCCCAGCTGAAGTTGGCGTTCGCTGGGAGTTCGGTTCTGGCGTGTCCATGTGGGTGTGTACACAATGGCACTGAGCTTATTTGATCTTGATGGCGCGGTCTGCTTGCCGGGGCGGGACCGGGACTGGTGTGACTGGCGTGGCTGGATGTGATTTCGGGGCTGGCGGGATCGCGGCTCGGGGGTGGTGGCGGCGTGCTAACCGCATGGATGGGCCATGGGTGGGTTTCCGCTGGAGTGAGGCGGGTGCCGGACGGTCTTGCCCGAGCACCGGGGGCACTTCGGGGCGGTTCTTACGACGGCGAGTTGACCGCGAAGTGCCCCCGGTGCCCACCGCCGGGACGGCGGGCCGCCCTGGATGTCAGAAATGCCGGGAACGGCGAGGAGGCTGAAAGTAGCGGGTCAGTCCGATTTCCGGACTCGGATATTTCGGACTAGCGAAAGCAGTGAAGCCGGGCAGCCGCCGTCCGCAGCGCAACACCGCCCCGCTCCTCGCTGTCACGAACCGGGCATTTACCGTATACCGGCCCGCCGCCGGCACCCACAGGACCGGCAAGCCTGCTTAAGTGGAATCCTCAGATGGCATTCCATCCGGGGATTCCACAATCATGCGGAGCCTGCCGGCGCACCTCCGCGACAGGAGCTTTCAGGCCGCAACCAGCGAAGCCAGAAACTCAAACACCCACCGCCCGGCTGAGGCCGGGAAAGGCTGCAGGACCAGTCCCGCCCGGGCCACGCCGAGGAAGTTGACCAGTAACTCACTCCAGCGGAAACGCACCCATGGGCCATCGATGCGGTTCGGCGGCCGGGCGGAACAGCATCCATGGCCCATCCATGCGGTTCCCGCAGCATCGATGGGTCATCGTTGCGGTTCGGTGCCGCCGGGCAACCGCATCGGTGGGACATCGTTGCGGGAAAGCGCCGGGATAAACCGGCATGGAGGAGGAGATGGAAGAGCTCTACGCCGAAGGGCTAGCGACCCACGGCGGCCCTCAGCCATGCGTCGACGTCCCGCGAGGGCGTGGCGAAGCGTTAGTCATGGGCACGTGCAGGCCGGGCTATTGAGCCGCGAAATCATCCTTCCGGGGTGCCCACGTTGTCCGCAAGGCGGAAGGCAATACCGCTGGCGGCGCTATCGCGAGCCGTCAGGGGGCCCCGCGCGGTCAGAGATCCATGGCATGTGCGGAACCTTCATGCGCGAGAACCGGGAGATCCCGTGTCTCGCCCGTCCGGGCTGATCACCGGGGCGGGCCGTCCAGGAAACGCCGAGGCGGTAACCCTGGGATGAACGAGCGCGGGAAGTCGGATCGCTTCGTAGTACCTGCGAACCTGCCGGACAATGCCAGGGCTGCGGCTGCGGCTGCGGAGGCGGGGGAGGAAAGGGAGCGAGCCAAGGGGAACACGGACGGTGAAACACGTCCCGGACGCAGTGCCGGGCCTGGCGTGTCAAGCGAACTGGACCGTGTGCGTGAGGTAGCGGTTAGGGACAAGGAAGCACGGTTCACCGCGCTTTTGCACCATGTCAGCCTGCATCGCCTGTGGCAGGCCTATCAGGCGGTCAGCCCGAAGGCCTCGCCGGGAGTAGACGGGGTGACGTGGGCGGCTTACGGGCAGGACCTGGGGGCTAATCTCCGGGATCTGCACGAGCGGGTGCAGCAGGGGCGTTACCGGGCGAGTCCGTCGCGGCGGGCGTTCATCCCGAAGGCGGACGGGCGGCTGCGTCCGCTCGGCATCGCTGCGCTGGAGGACAAGATTGTCCAGCGGGCCGTCGTCGAGGTGCTGAACGCCGTCTATGAGACGGATTTCCTGGGTTTCTCTTACGGGTTCCGGCCGGGGCGCGGCCCTCACCAGGCGCTGGATGCGCTGGCGGTCGGGATCGAGCGGAGGAAAGTGAACTGGGTGCTGGATGCGGATATCCGCGACTTTTTCGGTCAGCTTGATCGGGGCTGGCTGGAGAGGTTTCTCCGGCACCGGATCGCGGACGAGCGGGTCCTGCGGCTGATCGGGAAATGGCTGGCCGCGGGAGTCATCGAGGAAGGGGTCTGGAGCGAAGGCGCCGGGGCACCGCAGGGAGCGTCGGCGTCGCCGCTGCTCGCGAACGTGTACCTGCACTACGTTCTGGATCTCTGGGTCGTGTGGTGGCGGCGCCGCGCTCGCGGCGAGGTGATCATCGTGAGGTTCGCCGATGATTTTATCGTCGGTTTTCAGTACGAGCAGGACGCGCGGCGGTTCCTGAACGAGCTCCGGCCCCGGCTGGCGGGGTTCGGCCTGGAACTGCACCCGGATAAGACCCGGCTGACCGGGTTCGGGCGGTTCGCCGCCCGGGACCGGGCGGCTAAGGGCCGGGGCAGGCCGGAAACGTTCGATTTCCTGGGTTTCACCCACGCGTGCGGGGTGGACAGGAGCGGGCGGTTCCAGTTGAAGCGCATCACGATCGCCAGGCGGCTGCGGGCCAAGCTGGCCGAGGTCAAGGCCCAGCTGAAGCGCCGCATGCACGACTCGATCCCGGAACAAGGCCGCTGGCTGGCCAGCGTGCTGCGCGGGCACACGGCATACTACGCCGTGCCCGGCAACATCGCGGCGGTACAGGCCTTCCGCGACCAGGTGACCTGGCTCTGGCTCAGAACGCTGCGGCGCCGCAGCCAGAAGCACCGGGTCACCTGGCAGCGGATGAAAGGGATCGAAGCCCGGTGGCTCCCCCGAGCCCGCATCATGCATCCCTACCCGAACGTGCGCTTCGACGCCAGAACCCAAGGCAGGAGCCCGGTGCGGTAGTACCGCACGCCGGGATCTGTGCGGGGGGCCGGTCGCAAGACCGGTCCCTACCGCAACTCGGCCGGGCGTTACGGGCTTTTTGTTCCGCGTCATCGGTCCGCCAGCACCTGCGGGAGTTGCCGGGCCGCGAGTGTCGCGGCCCGGCAGCGTTCTGGCGGATCCGGCGTCAGCCGCCGATCTTGGTCAGGACGAAGCTGGCCGCCGCGTTCTGGTACCGGTTGAGATAGGTCAGGTGGACTTCGAGGTTGGCGCCGGACGCGCAGTACGGGTCATTGGAGTCGCACCAGGCCGAGATCTTGCTGCTGCCGAATGCGGATAGCAGCCGGAGCTGCGAAGAGCTGCGCGGGAACAGGCCGTTGCGCGTGGCGGTGCCGAGATCCCAGGGCTCGCTGACGACGTGGCCCGGATCGCCGAAGTTCGCGATGGCGACGACGTGGCTGCTTATTGAGGTGCTGACCGGCGCTACGGTGCCGCCGACCTCGGCATTCCCGGCGATGACGTCCATGGAGACTTCAGCGCCCTGCGAGTATCCGAGCAGGACCTCTTTCTGGTTCGGGCAGTTCTGCACGGCTGTAGTCAGTTCCTGTTCGGCGTTGGTCACGCCCTGGCTCTCGCTGCTTGTGTAGTTCGTCAGCGTGGCCGGGTACACGACGGCTTCGTGGCTGACCGTCTGCGTGCTGCTGTTGACGATCTGGGTGACAAGGCTGCCGGTGACGCCTTCTCCCGCTGCCTCGGTGGAGGCGCGCGCCGTGATGATGTTCACTGCGGCGCAGCCGCTTGACGGTGCGGTGACGGCTCTGGCCCTGGGTGCGACTGATGTGGCCAGGGCCAGGCAGGATGCGGCGGTCAGCACGACCATGGCGGCTCGCCAGTATGGGCGGCGGACTTCGGGTTCGGTGGCGGACGGCATGGATGGCTCCTTCGGGGGCGAGGGGCAGATCGCTTACTAAGCGCTTGCTTAGTAAGCTACGCCGGGTATCGCCTGTCGGCTAGAGCCCAAATTCGCGCATCAGGTACCGTTCGGAACGAGAAAGGAACCACTCCGTGACTAACGAGGCAGCACCGCAGGCCGAGACCGGTGCTGACGCGACCTCCCCTGCCGCTGACGGCACGACCGCGGCCCTGGAGCGCCTTTTCGGGAGGTACCACTTCCCTTCTGGTCCACGGCGCATCCTGCTCGCCGCGGCGACGGCCTTCGCCGAACGCGGCTTCCACGCCACCACTACCAGGGACATCGCCGCTCAGGCCGGGCTGAGTCCAGCCGGGCTTTACGTCTACTTCCGCTCCAAGGAAGAAGTCCTGCACCAGATCGTCGCGTCGACCCTGGACTTCACCATCGAGGTCCTCGCGACCGAAGCGAGCGGACCTGGCTCACCGGCCGACCGGCTCGCCGGGCTGGCCCGCGTCCTGACCCTCTGGACCACTTACAACAGCCAGGTCGCCCACGTCGTCCTGTACCAGACCGGCGCGCTCAGCCCAGCCCACCTGGCCGATATCACCGCCAGGCAGCGGCAGGTTGGTCAGATCGTCCGGCAGGTAATCGCGGACGGAATAACGTCGCGCGACTTTGACATCCCTGACCCCGGCTCCGCCGCCATCGCCGTGCTATCCCTCTGCCTCGACGTCGCCCGCTGGTACCGCCCTGGCCACCACCTCACCCCGCAGCAGCTAAGCGAGTTCAACGCGGCCGCCGCCCTCCGCATCGCCGGCGCCCGGATTCCCTGACTCGCCGCTGATGCCGTTATGGTCAGCTTGCCGTCAGGGTCCAGAGATGGTCGGTGGTGCCGTATGGCGGGGTCGCAGCGATGTCGGCGCTGTCCGCGTCCGGTGATGCCTCCCGATGCTGCAGCCGGGTTCGCTGATCCTCCCTGCCCGGTTAGCCCGAGGCTGCCGGCGGCCGCGCTCCCGGGTCGGCTCGCAGGACCGGCATCGGGGACCGCCACCGGGGCCGTCGGTGACCGGTGGCAAGAGATAAAGGCGGCCGAGACATCCGGAGGCGCTCAGCCTGCCGCAAGCCTTGGCACCCAAGCTAGCTAAGCTGTTCGCGAACCCTCGGAATGGCGGCGCAGGTCGGCAAAGACAACTTCAATGTCGATCGTGAGGCCGGCGACCTGGTGCTTAAGGCCATGCCCGCGTTGCCGCTGGTGGCCCGGTCGCTGCGGCGCTTCCTGAGTACCACGGTGAGCGAACTGGCGGCCGAGGGCATCGGGCAGTTCCTTGACATCGGAACCGGGCTGCCCACCGCCGAGAACACCCATGAGGTGGCGCAGCGGCTGGCGCCCGAGTCGCGGATCGTCTACGTGGACCATGACCATTGCAAGTCGTGTTGTGCACACACGTTCGGGGCTGTTCAGCGGGAGGAATCGAACACCGAAGCGATACGCTCAGAGCGTCCCTGGGCTGCCGAATAGGGCGGGGGCATGGAAAGGCATGGGGGATCGGCTCTCAGGCCGTCCTGGGGCGTTCTGGCGCGCTGCGGGGAATGCCAGGGCGGGAAGGATGCCGCCCCGTGACCAGGGATGCGGTCACGGGGCGGTCTGGCTGTGCTCTCGGGGTTGGGCGGTTCGGCTTGCGGGCGCGTTCCGGGCCGGGTTAGCGGGGCGGGGCGCTTGGTGCGGGAACGATGATGACAATGTGGCCGGCTTCGATGTAGCGGAGCAGGTCAGGAAGCCTGATGTCGCGGGCTGGCAGGATCACCGGCTCACGCGCGTGCGGGTCGGCTGGCTGATAGGCGTTCACCTCTTCCGGTAATGGCGTTTCGGCGGCGCTGCTCGTCGTGAAGCATCACCTCCTTTCGGACTAGCCGGGCGGGCATCCCTCCTTTCCGAAATGAGGCCCTGGCACGCCAGGGTGTGACAGTCACCATCCGTAACTGTCCGCAAGAGTGCGCACAGTCCACGGAAACGGCCGCAACGCGCGCAGGCGCGCGCGAGGCAGCACGGACAGCTCCAGTCACGATCAGTAACCGTCTAACCGGCCGTCTATCCGCTCCGATAATCAGGGTGGATTACCATACCAGGTCTTCCGTACTACATCAAGGGCAAGTTTGAGCCGCGCCAGAACGGCAGTCGCTTTGGGGCATCCTGGGGCTGGTAGCGCGCACGCGCACGGCTCCTTCGTGTTCTGTACCGTAAGGGGCAGGCTGCGGGTTGCGCGATCGGCCGGGGGACCGCTGGGGTCTGGCCAGGTGATCTTGTGCACGGGCGTTGTGCACGGGGGGTGAAATCATCGCTAAGTGCAGACACGCGCGAGCCGTGCACGTGCACAAGATCATCTGCGCAAGGCCGGGAGGGACGGCGGCAAGTTGGCCTGTAAGGCCAGTCGGGAACCTGCCTTCCGCGTTGTCACGGCCGTTGATCTGCGAAGATAGGCTGAGGCATCTGTCCGATTCAGTGTTCGTTTCTAAGCCGGATAGTGAGCCGGACACTGAATCGGACAGTGAGCCTGATAGCGAGTTCGACAGGGGTCACCCGGCCCGTCCCGCTGGCGCATTCACGGGCCGGGGTCGCAGTCGGGGCCGCAGTGGGCGGGGTCGCATCCGTCGTCGGGGTCGCACTCCCGCCGGGGGCGTCTGGCGAATTCGGCCTGGAGTTCGTGCCGGATCGCGGCGGTGGCCGGGCTGGCGGCGATTTCCTCAAGCGACTGGGTCAGTACGCTGCCCGCTAGCAGTTCCGGCCACCGGCTGAAAACGCACAGGTAGGCGTTTCCGTCGGGAAGGACCGCGAGTCTTCCGTCGGCGCAGCGGCCGCACAGCGCGGCGGTGTCCGGGTCGCCGCCGTTGCCGCCCCTGCCTACGCTTCGGACGTGGTCGACCTTCGTGCGCGTGATCCCGAGGCGGGCGAGCTGGCGGAGGCCGGGTTCCACCCGCTGGCGGTCACCGAAGGAAACCAGCCCGGCGCGGACCGGGATTCCGTAGGCGCGGGCGAGCCCGATGTTCGCGAGCGTGCGCTGGTGGGCCCGCGGGCTGCCGCCGGTGATCTGCTGATGCTCGGCGGGGTCGTCCGAGTACCATGACGTGGCCAGTGACACGCCCGGCTGGCGGAACACTGCCCACAGCCGCCCGCTGACCGCCGCGAGGTTGCTGTAGACCTCGACAGCCAGGCCCTTGCCGAGCGCATGCCCGACGAACTCTGGCAGATCGGGGTGCAGGGTCGGCTCGCCGACGAGCTGCACTGCCCTGGTGCCTAGCGCGGCTGCCTGCCCGATCACCCGCAGCCAGTCGGCCGTGGTCATCAGCCCGTGCGTCCCGTCAGGCCCGGAATCGGCGTAACAGTGTCGGCAGGTCAGGTTACAACGGCCGGTCACCTCGAGCCATAGGAACCGGAGCCCCGCCGGGCTGAGCGTCGCAGGCGCAGTCGCCGGCGCGGCGGTGGTGCTTGTCGATAACATTCGTGATCCTCCGTTTGCTTCTTGAGTCACCGGGATGCCGTCCCGGCTGCGGCGACGAGGCCGGGGGTCCCCGCTGCGGCCGGCCGTCCGTTGCCTGGGCGCTTTACGCAATCGTGGCGCTCCAGCTTCCCCTGGTCAGCTCACAGGTCCCGTCAGGCCTGATCCTCGCCGTGGCGCCGTGGAAGGGGAACTCGCATCCCTCGGCCAGCCACCGGCTGCGGATCTCATCGAGCATGTCCCACAGACGGCGCGGCCCTCCCTGGCGGACGAGCGGTGCTTCCAGCCCTTCAGCCGTTGCGACAGCCCATGAACCGTCAGGATGCAGCATCGACGCGGTCCGCAGCCCGTCTGCGGTGCGCCGGTAGTCGTGTTCGATGCCGGGTGCGGCGAACTGGAGCATGGTGCGCAGGTTCCTCGTCGCGGGCAGGTTCGGAAGCGGATAGCTCCCGCGCGAGACTTCCCCTTCGGACAGCGGCTCGTCGTCGCGCCGCAAGGCCGGCGGGTAGTCGCTCTCGCTGCGAACCGGCATGAACCCGGCCGACATCCACTCGACCTGCCCCGCCGCGCCGCCGTCTGCCGTCTTGCCCGCGCTGATGATCATCCCCGTGCCGGAGATCGTCGTGACCAGCCAGCCGCCGGGCCGCAGCGCCCTCAGCCAGCTCACCGGGATTCGCCATACCGACGTCGTCGCCACCAGCCTGTCACAGCCCCTGGTGTCCAGTACCCCGGTCGCGTCGGCGGTGACCAGGCGGGGACGCAGCCCCATCGCGCCGAGCCGCTCGCCGGCCGCCTGGGTCAGGTAGGCGTCCAGTTCGACGCTGGTCAGCGACAGCCCGCCCGCGCCAGGACCGCCCGGCGGGCCGGGGTCGCTGTCCCCGCCGCCCAGAAGGCAGGCAGCAAGGTCAGCGAGAATCACGGCGGCATCAGCCGCACCGCCCGGCACCCGGCATTCCCACTCCACCGACGCACTCTCCGACACCGTCAGAACGCTCCCCGCCCCGCCGGGCACGGTGACCGCGAGCGAACCCAGCCCCGCTGGCCGGACTTCCACCCCGTGACCAGGCAACTCCCCGGCCACCATGGCCAGGAGCCCGCCCGCAACGGCCGGACTTCCCGCAACGACACTCACCGGCATACTCATGACTAATTCCTCTTACATTTGATATCTGACCTATCGAAACAGCCCGGAAAGCTGGCCGCAGTTATTCTTCTGAGTCAGCCCGCGCCGACCTGCACGAAGGATTACCGGAACGCGGGCCGGGGGCGCGGCGAGGCGACTATGCATCTGGGGTCCCATCTGGCCATGCGGATCGCTTCATTACTCCCCGTGCCTGGGATGCGCGCACGAATGCACAACATGTCCAAGCTTGTAGTGCACGCAGAAACATTGACAGATGGCGCTACGCCGAGTTTGGACGTACTCGCCATATTCCGGATGCGGCTGCGGACTCGTTCCCACCCCTAGAGCGAATCACGGCGTGATAGGCCGAAGGTAGATGACAGGCGTTAACAAGGGTTAACATAGGGATGGCGAACGATGCCTCAAAACGGACAAGGTCTCTGGTCATCCCATGGCAAACCCTCTCAAGACGGCCCGGCTCTCCGCAGGCTGGTCACAAGCCCGCCTGGCACATGAGCTTCGGAGGCTCGCTCAACGCACGCAGATCGGAGTTGCGTCGGCCGACAGCCTCAAGACCCAGATCTCGCGGTGGGAAAACGGTCATGTCCTGCCAGTGTTTTATCAACCGCTACTATGCGAACTCTTCATGGCAAGTCCGGCCGAACTCGGCTTCACTGGACAAGAATTGCCCGCTGACTCAAACGGCCAGAACAATATCCCGGTAAATCTTATCGGCAAGCAACGATGGACAAGGGACGACATATCAAGCCTGTCCGCATTGTTTGACGAGGCCGTGTCCCGCTGCGCATTGTCAGATATTGAGATGCTAGCGCATGAGTGGCTCTCTGCTAACAAGCCGCAGCTAATTGAGCTGAGCGCCGGCCGACGCATTGGAGATTCGCTCGTTACAGCCATTGAGCATCGAGTAATGCAGTTGCGCCGGGCCGACGACTTTATCTCGGGTCGGGATTCTCACGCGCTGGTACTTCAGGAGCTTATGGCAACATCCGATCTGCTCAATAAGGCAGCCTTGACCGATAGTCAGTCTCGCCGGCTTCTCACGGCCACTGCCGAGCTAGCTCAGCTAGCGGCGTGGGTTGCCGCCGACGCGGGTCTGTACAGGAATGCAGCCAAGTACACGGAAAGCGGTGTCCTGGCCGCACACGCCGCAGATAATCCTGCCCTTGCGGCAAATATCATATCGACTCTGAGCTACCAGCTAGCGAATACAGGAAATCCGCGACAAGCGGCACTGCTCGCGCGCACAGCTTACGCGGGCGGCCACCGCGAAGCCACCGCCACGACAAGAGCATTGCTCCTCGAAAGAGTGGCCTGGGCAGATGCCAAGTCTGGCGACCTAAGCAATTGCGAGCGCATGCTCGGGCTAGTCGAAGATGATTTCGGCCGCGCCAATCCCGACGAAGACCCGGATTGGGTATATTGGCTGAACAGAAATGAGATAGACGTTATGGCGGGCCGCTGCTACACAGAGCTAAAAAACCCCGCCAGGGCAGAGCCTCTTCTGCGAAATGCTATTTCCACATACAGCGACACCCTCATTCGAGAAAATGTTCTCTATCTAAGCTGGCTTGCGGAAGACTATATACTCCTCGGCGATATCGACGAGGCCGCAGGGATATCCACCGAAATCCTGGAACTAAAGAACCGGGCCAACTCTAGCCGTACAGACGAGCGCCTGAAATATCTAGTCAAGCTGCTTCGGCACTATAAAGACGTCCAGAGCGTACGCGAATTCATAGAGCAGTACAGAGTGTCGTCCTGATTTTACCGCCTTAGCCTGCATCTTCGTGATCTTGAACTGGCTCGCTGGTGCCACCGCGTGTGACGCTGAGTGATTGTCTCATTGTCTTGTCTCAGCGGCCAGAACGTCCCCCACGCGCGCGGACGCGCGCGCGGGCGCGCGCGAGGCTGAGACAAACTCTGCGTGACTGTCACACCGCCGCGAAGGCCGGTGTCACGCTGCCGCGCGGCGGAAGCACAGCCCGCCGCCGAGATCCACGATCCCGCCGGCGTCCCCGGTGCCGCGCGGCCCGGCCGTGCCCACGGCGAGACCCCACTGACCGCCCTGCCGCGCCAGGGACAGCCCCCACGCCTGCCTGACCGCCCGGACCATCCCGCGCTTGACCGTGTCGTCTCCGTCGTTCCACATCCCGGCCACGGTCTGGCCCGCAGGCGCGTAGTCGAAACGATCGGGCACGACCGCGAACGCCTCTATGCGGGCCTTGACCGCCTTCCGCTCGGCCACCAGCGCGTCCAGCTCGTCATCATCTTCCGTCGCCGACAGGCGGGCCTGGATCCTGCGCAGCTCAGCGTGCATCGAGTCCAGCTCGTGGGCGTTCCCCGCGACCCGCTGGAACGCCAGAACCGGCGTGCCGTCACCGGCGAACATGGCCGTGAGCAAGTCAATGACCGGCTGCCCGTCGGTTCCCTTGAACCGGCCGCAGGCCACACGCCGGCGGGCGGTGCCGGCGCAGCGCAACTTCGGGGTACGCGGCTTCTGAGCGAGGGGCTTGCCGGTGCGAGAGTTCCTCGACGACGTCAGGCCGGCGTTCAGGAACAGCTTCCCCCCGCATTCCGGGCAGTCCAGCACGCCGCTGATCCAGTTCGCCGGACGCGCGACCGGCCGTCCGCCCTTGCTCGCTCCCGCGCCGGCCTTGCTCGCGTTCAGCGCCTTGTTCGCGCGCCACCACAGCGCGGAACCCACGACCGGCGTGACCTCATGCGCCCACGTCTCGGTCCGCCCGTCATGCGTGTACGAGCACTCGATGACGCCGGCATGATTCGCCGCGAAGCGGATCACGTTCCTGACCGACTGCGGGTAAAGACCGTGCACGCGGCCGACGGAAGAAAGGGACTCGCCGCCGGCAACGCGCTCGTAAATATCGGCGACAGCGGCGGGGTTGTCGCAGTACGCCTGCCTGGAATAGCGGACGCCTTTCGTTGCCCAGAACGAGGGCAGCGCGCCGTGATGCGCCCTGTTATCACGAATCATCATGATCCCGCGATACGTGGTGTTCTTGACTGTCCTGCTTTTCTCCGCGTTCGCGTGCTGCGCCACCAGCGTGACCACCCGACCGGCGAAATCTGTCTTCCCGAACTGCGGTTCGGCGATCGAGATCACGTCCCCGCCCGCCCGGCGGATAGCCAGCAAGATCTCAGCCTGCGCATCGAGATCTTCCCTGCGGTCAAGGCTCCGCGACTCCGTCACCACAAGAACCGAGTAATCACCGCGCTCCATGTCCGCGATAGCCTCACGCAGCGCGGGCTCCTGCTCGCCTTTCGACGCCGAATAGCCATGCAGCCTGAACCACTTCACGATCGTGATCCCGCGCTGCCCGCACTCGGCAGTGATCACCTTGACCTGGCTAGCCTCATCCTGGCTGGCCGTGCTGACCCGCACGAACCCCGCGCCTAGACTCATCTGACCGACCCTCCCGGAATCACGCCCTATGAGTGCACACTACCCGACAACCTACGACCGGATTGTCCGTACTCGTGCGCATGCGAACTCCAAGAACAGAAAGTGTGTTTTGCAAATTCTGAGGTCAGAATATAGCTCTGCTCATGCCCGTACAAGTCGGATGGCCGAGTCGGCGTTGTCCTCTTCAGGAGGCCAGCGACGGTCAAGGGCCAAAACGTTACTGGGCGCCCTCCTTGCGGAAAGACGCCCAGTAACGGGAAGAGAAGTCAGCTGTCGTAGCGGCCGGCCTTCACGTCCGTGAGGAACTCGGCGAAGGCTGCTGGTGCAACCACGTGCGCTCCGTCTTCCGGGCGCTTGGAATCGCGGATCGCGACGACGTCAGGCAGGTTAGCGGCGATCTCGACGCAGCCGCCGTTACCCGAGGTGCTGCGGGACGCCTTGCGCCAGTGCGCGTGAGCTAGATCGGTCATGGCTGTTACTCCAGGGTTTGGCTGAGGTTGTCGAGGTAGGTCCTGGTCGCGGCGGGGGCCAGGGCCGCGTCGCGGATCTGGGTGAAGGTCGACTTGTAGGCCCTGACTTCGTCTGGCTTGGTCACCTCCTGGATCGCGGTGTCGTTCTCGAGGTACACGATGCTGGGCTCGTCGTCGTCGGGGAAGTCGAAGATGTTGATCACGCTGCTCATGCCCGGATGCGGGCCGCCGGCGAACCGCACCATCCGCAGGTCCACGTTCGGCCGCCGGCTGGCCGCGGCCAGGTGCGCGACCTGGGCACGGCGATCGGGCACGCTGCCCCACCGGTACAGCAGCGCTGCCTCGGTGATCACCGCGACCAGCCGGGGGGCGGTGCCGTCGGCCCGCTCCAGGATCTGGCGGCGGCGCAGCCGCGCGGCCAGCGCCCGCTCCCGCCACCGCTCATCCCACGGCCCGACCGCCAGGATCGCCCGCGCGTACGCCTCGGTCTGCAACAGCCCGGGCAAGACCAGCGGCATGTACACGCTGACCCGCGCCGCGTCATTCTCAAACCCCGCGAACTCATTGCCCTTGCCGAAGACATCTTCGTACGCCCGCCACCAGACGCGCCCGCGGGCGTGACGGCCGAGTTCCTCAAGCTCCGCCCGCTCGCTGTCGCTGGCTCCGTAGATCCTGGCCAGGTCCCTGATGTGGCTCGCGTCAGGCAGCCGCCACTCATTGCGTTCGTAGCGGTCCAGCCGGCCCGGCTCCAGCCCAGCTTGTCGGTCACCTCGTTCAGGTTCATCCGGGCTCGCTCGCGCAGCACGACCAGGCGGCTGGTCAGCCGGGCTTTCGCCAGCGTCGCACCGTACGCGTCGTTGACCACCGGAATTTCCTCCTTGACAAGCCGCGAACACCAGCTTACCAGTGCACGTATCTGTGCTTCACAGATTTACGGTCGATCGCCTGATGATAGGGCAAACGGCGCGGCTGGCCAGTCAGGGTTGATCAAAGTGGCAGTTCAGGACAACCTGGTCACCGCGCGGTTAACGCTCTTCGTCGTCGAACTCGCCGTTCTTGGCGCCGTCGAGGAAGCACTCCCACTCGAACGCGGTGAAGACACTGACCCGGCCACTTGGATCTCCCGCCAGCCGCATGAGCGTCCAGCGCTGCCCGAGTGCCCACGCGAACGCGACCTGGACCGCGCCCGGCTGAGCGCTTGAGCCTTGCCAGCTCAGCGAGCCCGGGTCCAGTCCGAGTTCGGCGACGGTTGGCTTGCCGGATACGACCGCGCCGGGCTTGCGGGCCACCGCGGCGTAGAAGGAGTGCGCGCCGTCACTTTCGGCTGCCTGCGGGTCCTCGCAGCCCCACAGCCCGGTCGATACTAGTTCCGGCCTGGCGTCCTGATATGGCGGCACGATCTCCAGGCCGCCGAAGAACCGGCCCACTTCCGCCTTGGTGCGGGCCGCCACGACGGGGACGGTGCTGGTCGCGTAGACGTCCACGATCCTGCTGATCTTCCAGTCCGCCATGTAGTCCGCGGTCGGTGCCGAGAGCGCAAGGAAGGAGCCGGGGGCGAGGATATCGGCGTAGCTGGCGACGATCTGCCAGGGGTCATCGGCATCGGGGATGAACTGCGTCACAGCCAGGATCAGCAAGCCGGCCGGTTCCTGGAGATTGATCAGCCGGGCGGTGAGCGGATGACCGAGCAACTGCTCTGGCCGCCGGAAATCGGCTTCGACAATGGCGACGTCGCTCACGCCCGCCAGGATCGCGCTGCCATGGGCGATGACGCCGGGGTCGTTGTCGGTGTACAGCACTCGCGCGCCGGGCAGTATCTCCCTGGCCACCTCATGAGTGCACCGCTGGGCCGGCATTCCGGCGCCCAGGTCGATGAACTGGGTGATGCCCTGCCGGGCCATCCAGCGCACCGCCCGCTGCAGGAACCCCCGGTTCGCCCACGCCGCGTCCCTGATCTCCGGCACCAGCTGGATGATGCGCCGGGCCGCTTCCCGGTCCGCTTCGTAGTTCGCGGTGCCGCCCAGGTAGTAGTCGTACATCCGGGCCGGGCTCGGCTTGCCCGGGTCCGCGCCGGGCGGAGCCGGCTTTACGTCGTTCATGCGCGCCTCCCGGCGAGATCTCGCCGGCCCAGGCGGCGGGCGGTGCACTGACCTGGGACGCCCGCAGCGGCACTGGACCGATCTGTTCCTGTCTGCCGGTAATACTAGTGACCCTTGAATCTGTGCGGTATAAATTCCGTAACCGGACTACCGATTTCGGAAAGTTGCTGAAGGAGACGGTGATGACTGACGAGGGCAGCTACGGGGCGACCGTGGCGAAGCGGAAACTAGCCCGTCGCCTCGTCGCGCTGCGGCACCTGGCGGGAATGAGCCTGAACGAGGTCAGCGACAAGCTGGGCTGGAACCGCGGCCGGCTCAACCGGTTCGAGGCCAACCAGTGGCGGCTGCCTGACGCGAGCCATGTCAGGGACCTGGCCAGGATCTACGGAGCGAGCGAGCAGGAGCGCGGCGAGCTTGAGGAGCTAGTGGTCCGGGCCAGGGCACGCCTGTGGTGGCACGAGCCCGACAAGGAGACGAACCGGATCTTCTCCAATGAGTTCGCGGGGTTTGAGAATGACGCGGCGCGGGTCAGCGTGTACATGCCGCTGGTCTTGCCCGGGCTGTTGCAGACCGAGGCGTACGCGCGGGCGATCCTGGCGGTCGGGCCGTGGGATGAGCGGTGGCGGGAGCGGGCGCTGGCCGCGCGGCTGCGCCGCCGCCAGATCCTGGAGCGGGCCGACGGCACCGCCCCCCGGCTGGTCGCGGTGATCACCGAGGCGTCTCTGCAGTACCAGTGGGGAAGCGTGCCCGATCGCCGTGCCCAGGTCGCGCACCTGGCCGCGGCCAGCCGCCGGCCGAACGTGGACCTGCGGATGGTCCGGTTCGCCGGGCGGCCCGCATCCGGGCATGAGCAGCCTGATCAACATCTTCGACTTCCCCGACGACGACGAGCCCAGCATCGTCTACCTCGAGAACGACACCGCGATCCAGGAGGTGACCAAGCCAGACGAAGTCAGGGCCTACAAGTCGACCTTCACCCAGATCCGCGACGCGGCCCTGGCCCCCGCCGCGACCAGGACCTACCTCGACAACCTCAGCCAAACCCTGGAGTAACAGCCATGACCGGCCCGCAGCGATATCCGGGACATGAGTCACACACGGCGACGATGGGAGAAAGTACCCGATGGCGAGCCTGGCCTGCACTGGCCTGATAGCGGACGACCTGTACCTGCTGGCGCACGATGACCTCAGCGGCAAGCCGTTCCTGCAACCGCGCGCCCTCGGCATCGGGCTAGCCGCCGGGCTGCTGGCTGAACTGGCCGTCGAAGAGGCGATCCGGATACAGGACGATCAGGTGATCCCGGCTGGCTTAGCCCCTGACGCCGACAATCTGGCCCGGTGCGTGCTGAGGTTGCTGTATCACGAGCGGCAGCCGCTTCCGGCTCGGACCTGGCTCGCTTTCCTCGCCGCTAGCTCTGGCGAGCAGGTAGCCCATCGGCTGGAGCGGGCTGGGTACCTGATGCGAACGGCAAGCCGGTGGCCGTGGCAGCCCGCCAGGTGGATGCCTGCCGACGCCGACTGCGCGTTCGCGCCCTTGATCCGGGTCTGCGCCGTGCTTGACGAGGGCAGGCCCGTCACCGTTCCCGGCGCGCTGCTGGCCGGCCTGGCCGCGGCCAGCGGACTTGAGCCCCGGATCCTGCCTTACGGCCCGCCTGATGCTCGCGGGCGCCTCGACCGAGCGGTTCGTCAGCTCAGCCCCGACCTGCGCGAACTGATCGCGCAGACCCGTTCTGCGGTGGACACCACCGTGCTGTCACACCGCAGATGACCGCGACATTCCGCGCAAACCCAGGAGGCACTTGATGTCCGTGACCAGAAACACGAGTACCAGGCCGGCCGGCGTCTCGCGGGCGCTGGCCAGGGACCGGCTCGGCATAGCCGGAGTCCTGTTCTTCGTCCTGGCCGGTGTCGCGCCGCTCACCGTCGCCGCCGGAGTCATCCCGACGGCGTACCAGACAACCGGGCTGACGGGAATCCCGGCAGCGTTCCTCGCTGTAGCGGTGATCCTGGCGATCTTCGCGGCCGGGTATGTCGCGATGGCCCGTCACGTGACCTCGGCCGGCGCGTTCTACGCGTTCGTGTCGCAGGGCATCGGCCGGGTTATCGGCGTCGCGGCGGCCCTGGTGGCCCTGCTCGCCTATTCCTGCCTCCAGATCGGCCTTTACGGCGCGCTCGGTCCTGCGGCCGCCGCCGAGGCTTCCGCGCATCTGGGCCTGAACGCCCCGTGGTGGGCGTGGGCGCTGGCAGCGTGGGCGATGATAACCGTTCTCGGCCTGCTCCGGGTGGACATCACCGGGCGAGTACTCGGAGTACTGCTCACCGCGGAGCTCACCGTGATCGTTGCCGAGGCCATCGTCGGCTTGTCGCACCCGGCTGGCGGTCATCTGACGTTCAGCACCCTGTCACCAGCTGATCTGCTGGAACATGGACCAGGCACTTTCGGCGTCCTCGCCGTAGTCGCGGTGCTCGGATTCGTCGGGTTCGAGCAGGCGCCGGTGCTGGGCGAAGAAGCCCGCGACACCCGGCGGACCATCCCGATGGCCACCTACCTGGCGCTTGGCCTGATCGCGATCGTGTACGCCGGGGTGAGCTGGGCCATGGCGGTGCATGCCGGACCCGGCGGCGTCGTGGCCGCGGCTGGTCGGCAAGGTCCAGGCCTGCTGTTCGGCCTCGGGGACGGCTTGCTGTCCCAGGCCGCCCAGTTCTTGTTCATGACTTCGCTGTTCGCCGCCGCCCTTGCCTTTCATAACGTGGTCTGGCGCTACATGTTCGCGCTCGGCCGGGAGCATGTGCTGCCGGCCGCGCTCGGCCGGACCGGCGCCAATAACATCCCGAAAGCCGCGTCGCTGACCCAGAGCGCGACTGGCCTGGCCGTAATCGTCTTCTTCGCTGTCACCGGCCAGGACCCGATGGCGAGGCTCTTCTTCTGGCTCGGCACCACCGGAGGCTTCGGCATACTTCTCCTGCTCGCGCTGACTGCCATCGCGGTCATAGCGTTCTTCGCGAGGAACCCGCACGGAGAGAGCGCCTGGCGACGGCTCATAGCCCCGGCACTTGCCGCGGTTCTGCTCACCGGGATCGTGGTACTGGCATTGCGGAACTACGCCACCCTGCTCGGCGTCCGGCCGGGTGACCCCGCCGCCTGGGCGCTGCCGGCCAGTTACGCGGCTGTCGCGTTCGCCGGGATCGGATGGGGACTGCTGCTCAAAGCCCGCCGCCCGGACCGATACGCGTCGGTCGGGCTCGGACCCCGGGCGGTCGCTGCCCGCCTCGGCTCTGCCGACGCCAGAACCGGTCAGCCACGATGACCACTGTCATCCCGGCCAGCGGCGCCGACAACAGCGCGGTCAGCGCCGTCATCGCCGAGGCGTTCCACGACCTGCCCCCATCGCACTGGCTGATCGCGGACGACACCGTTCGCCGTCAGATCTTCCGGCCTATTTCCAGATCTACGTGGAGCACGCGCTTGCCCGCGGCGTCGTGCACACCACCGCGGACAGGAGCGCCGCCGCGCTATGGCTTCCCGTGCCCGGCGAGCCGCCGCCCGGCTACCGGTCCCGGCTGACCGCTGTGACCGGCCGGTGGGCTAGCCGGTTCCTGGCCTTCGACAGCGCACTCGATGCCCACCACCCGGCCGACTCCCCGCACTACCATCTCGCCATGCTCGCCGTCCGCCCCGGCTGGCAGGACCACGGCACAGGCACCGCGCTTCTGGACGCCTGGCACCATGAACTCGACCGGCATGGCCAGGCGGCATACCTTGAGGCTTCCAGCGAGCAGAGCCGGAACCTCTACCTGCGTCACGGATATCGGCTCAGACCAGACGCGCCTTTCTACCTGCCGGACGACGGCCCTCCGTTCTGGCCCATGTGGCGCGAACCGCAACGGCTCGATCAGCCAGGTGAACCTTGCGTTTCGATCACCTACACCTCCGGCGTACCCGATGGACCGGATACGGACTTCCCGGGCCTGACCCCGGCCAGCAGCAGGTCATGGACGAACTGTCCCGGCGGGTCTGCGCCGCCGCCCGTTCCTGCCTGACCTGGGATCTCTTGATAACCCGCACTCAGAAAGGGAGACGGTCCATTGATTAGCGAGAAACCCCCGTCCGCAGGGAGGACGGAGCCTGAGGTCGTGGCCGGGAGCCGGGAGAGGCAGGCGGTCGTCCGGCACCGCCTGGGAGCCAGGCTCAGGAGCATCCGCGAGGCGCGGTCGATGCGGCTGGAAGACGTCGCCTTTTTTTTTTTTTTTTTTTTTTTTTTTTTTTTTTTTTTTTTTTTTTTTTTTTTTTTTTTTTTTTTTTTTTTTTTTTTTTTTTTTTTTTTTTTTTTTTTTTTTTTTTTTTTTTTTTTTTTTTTTTTTTTTTTTTTTTTTTTTTTTTTTTTTTTTTTTTTTTTTTTTTTTTTTTTTTTTTTTTTTTTTTTTTTTTATGGCATGGGTACCTATCTCGGCCTGGAAGAGGCAGCTTGCGCCGTGATGGCCTTTTCCGCGCTGATCGTGCCTGGATTGCTACAGAACCCTGGCTACGCCGCCGTCGCGATCCGCGTTGCCGGCCGGGTCTGGACGCGGGCATTGTCAGCATGCTGGTCACGGTCACCTTGCGGCGCCAGGAAATGCTGCACGACAGACGACGACGCTTCCACTTGATCCTCGACGAGTCGGCCTTGCACCGCCAGGTAGCGACGCCCGCGGTCATAGACGCCCAGCTTGACCACCTCGCCGCCATGGTGACGATGCCCGCCGTGACCGTGCAGGTCGCGGCACTGGCCGGTCTGGCTCTGGGTATTTGCCCTGCTCAGATTCACCGATCCGGCCAGCCCAGACGTTGCCTGCCAGCCCGGCCCGGCCGGCCGCGTGACCCGCACCACGCGCGAGGCTGACCTGACTGACCTGAACGCGACCTTCGACTCCCTGGCCACGTCGGCCTTGCCGCCAGGCGAGTCAGCGGATCTGATCGCCGCCCTCACCCGGCTGTACCCCCGCCGACACCGCGAGGCACTGGCGACGATGACGACTCCCCAGCCCGGCACCCGCAGCCACTGGCTGCGCGAGCAGCGCCAGGCCCGCGGCTGGAACATCCAGCAGATGGCCCGCAAGATCCGCGAAGCCGCCAAGGCCGCTGGCGATACCGTGCCCGAAAGCGGATGCCTCAGCACCATGATCCAGCGCTGGGAGAAAGGCGGCGGCATCTCCGAGCGGTACCGGCTCCACTACAGTCACGCCTTCCAGATCCCGCCCGGCAGCTTCGGCCGCACGCCACCCGCCCGAGGCAGCACCCGGAGAACCCGCCGCGAACGCCGCCGCCTGCAACCACGAACCAGTCAGGGTAGTTCTCATCATCGTCATGCCAGCGTCCGGGCAGCCCGCTGCAGCGGCCGATAACCCACCTGATCGTCGCGCCCGGCCTCGCGGTCACGCTGATGACCTCGCCGCCCGACGATGACGCGCAGGCGCTCAGCGGGGCGTGCCGATGCGACGTCTGCGGACAGGGCGAAGACGTTGCCCGCGACGGCTGCGGCAGTATCGATTTCGCCCGCATCCAGATACGCTTCCGCCAGCCAGCTCATGTAGAGCGCCTTATCCCTGGCCTGGGTGTCGTCGAATCCGTCCAGGGCTGCGTGCAAGACGGGGATTGCAGCCATGGGCTGGCCGAGCCTGGTCAGGCAGCGGCCGGTCATGATCTGCAATTCGGTGTTGTCGGCCCACGCGGCCCAGTCGGGCGCATGCCCGGGATCGCGTTCCGCAAGAGCCGCGCCGGCGATATCAAGCGCCTTCCTGGCCGCGTCTGGCTCGGTGCCGTCCTGGGCGATGACCCATGCGCGGCGTTCATGAAGAAGTGCCCGCACGCTGGGCGGCGTGCCGCGTCCTGCGGCCTGGCATGATGCCTCTGCCAGCCCGGCTGCTGGCGCGCCCGTGGTCAGGTTCTGGTACGCGAGCAGCCAGGGTATTGCCTTCGAGGGCTTTGCTGCCGGCGGCGCGTGCAGCATCCATGCTCTCCCGGTACAACGCGCGGGCGGTTTGCTGCCAGCCAGCGTCGAATGCGGCCCAGCCCGCCTGCTGTGCCTGCTCGCTGATGATGGCCAGGAGCTGCTGCTGGATTTTCCCGGTGCAGGCTGCCTCCCGCGTGAGTATTTTCGTGGCCTCTGGCTCAGCGGCGTAAGCTCGGTAGGTGTCACTTCCGCCGAGATAGCAGTCGAGGCGGCGGAGCCGGGAAAGCCGCCGGGCCAGCAGGTCCGGCACGTCCGCGCCGATGCGCCGGCCTGCCGCCAGCCAGGCGAACTGCGGCTGCGCAGCGAGAGCGCCGACGACGGCTCGCACGGCGTGCACCCGCCTCAGTGGCCCGACTACCGCGCCCTGACCGGAGACCCCGCCGACAGCATCCCCGGAATCCCCGGCATCGGCCCCAAGACCGCCGCCGCGCTGCTAGCAGGCGGCATCCACCTCGAACAGCTCCGCGGATCGCCCAGGCTCGACCAGCCGCGCTGCCGCACGGTCCACGCCAGCTGGGAGCAGCTGCTCACCTGGCGCGACATGATCCGGCTCAACCCCCGCATCCCTCTCACGCACGGCCTGATCACCGGCCAGGCCACCAGCGCCATGCCGCGAGCCGCCGACATCCTCGACCGCCTCGGCCTGTGGTGACTCGTCAGATGACCAAGATCTTCCTCGACACCGAGTTCCTCGACGACGGCCGCCGCATCGAACCCGTCAGCCTGGCCCTGGTCAGCCAGGCCCACGCCGAGTACTACGCTATCTGCGCCGACAGCGACATCACCCAGATCACCGCCCACCCATGGCTCCGCGCCCACGTCATCCCCCACCTGCCCATCACCGTCACCCCGGCCGGCTGGCGCTGGGACAGTGCGCATCCCGACCATGTTCACGTCAAACCGCGCGCGCAGATCGCCGCCGAGGTCCAGGAGTTCCTCGCCCGGCAGGCCGAACCGGAGATCTGGGCCTGGTACTCCCCGTTCGACACAGTTGTGCTATGCCAGCTGTTCGGCCCGATGAGCGACCTGCCCGCCGAGATCCCCGCCTTCACCCGCGACCTCATGCAAGAAGCCAGCCGCATAGACGCCGTCCTGCCCGCCCAGGAACCCCCCGTTCACCACGCGCTCAGCGACGCACGCCACGACCGGCGCGTCGCTGCCGCCATCGGCCTGATCCGCCGGGAACCTGCATGACCGCGCATAACACGAGCACGGAGCTGCGCTCGGCGGAAACTGCTCCCGGGGCGGCTGCCAGGCTCATCGTGCTGCGAGGTAAGTTCGTCAAGATCCTCGGTGACCACGACACAAGTCCCCGGCACCCGGAGGTCTTTCCGTAATGCAGTCCAGCGGTACTGCCTTGACCACGGAGCCTGGCGCGCGTACTGCTTGAGGCTCGGGCGAGGCCGTGACGTGCGATATCGCCAGGAAGCTGCCCGGAGGCGCTGCGGCAGTGTACCGGGCGACGGCCGCGCCCGCGTCGGGGTCGGCAACGAAATGCAGCACGGCGACCAGCAAGATCGCGACCGGCTGGCCGAGGTCGATCAGACGGCACGTGTCGGAGTGACGCAGGACTTCATCGGTGTCACGAAGATCCGCGTGAATGACGGCGGTACCAGGCCCGGTCTTGAGCGCCCTCGAATGGGCCAGCACCATCGGATCATTGTCGACATAGACGACCCAGGCGGCCGGGTTAACCTGCTGGGCTACCTGGTGCACATTGCCCTGCGTCGGTAGCCCGGTGCCTAGATCAAGGAACTGGCTTATGCCCGCCTCGGCGGCCAGGAAACGGACAGCGCGGCCGAGAAAGCAGCGATTCGCCCGGGCCGCCACTGGGGCGTCGGCGGCAGCGTCGATAACCTTCAGCGCGGCGATCCGGTCGGCCGCGAAATTATCATGACCACCCAAAAAGTAGTCATACATCCGTGCCGCGGTCGGGACCGTCGGGTCGATGCCGGCCTTCAACCCGCCTCAAGGTGCCGCTCGGTCTTCGGATTCCAGTGGAGCGGCAGGTCGTAGACGATCTTCTCGACTGGCTTCCAGGTGCCCGCATCAGGATCACGAGTGCGCTCGCGGACAAGGTAGCCAGGGCAGCCTCAAGCTCATTAAGCGTGAGTACACCGCATCCCGGCCGCACCCGTGTGCCTTTGCCAGCTCGGCTTCCCGTATCACCCAGTCCTCAGGCTTGCTCAGGAGGTAAGCGAGCATGCCGAGCGCGCGGTAGCTGAGCCGGGAATCTTCGATTACATCATTGAGCATATTCGTGAACCTTGCTCCCTTGGGACGGTGCCCGCGTCGTACCGCCATTGCTGTTACACCTCGCAGAATCGGGTTATCCCTTGGCTGATCCTGCGGCGTCTGGCGCTCATCAGTCCCGGTAGAGGAGCCCGGCAGTAGCTAGCTGCCGGGTTTATCTCTCCTCAGCCCGTTTAAACTGCGAGGTATGCAGCCACCTCCCATTGTACCTGGAGGCCGTGGCGGGTTTAAATCTTGCGCAAGCAAGACGCGGCGATGAGGGGAGCGGTCTTTGCTCCCCGACTTCGGCGCTCTTTGCTTCTTTCAATGAAAGAAGGATTAGTACCATCAGTGCTTGGTAGCTCTCAGTGTTTAGTAAGGTCGGGCTTTGCCCTGTAGGGGCTCCCCCCATACGGGTTCTCAGGATGTGGACGTGGTTGCATCAGCTCAGCGACCAGCTCGTCGTCGGTGGCATTGCGGACAGCGCTCACCGTACCCGCCGGCCTCGCGGCTTTCCGGCCGGCTTGCCCTTGCTCGCGTCCCTCAGCTGGCTCCTGCGGCCTTGAGCCCGCTTATCGCGACGATTACGCCCCGTAACCTCTGGCTCCGGCTGAGCGTCCGTCTCCTCAACCTCTGGAACGTGCTCAAGCCGGTGGCTCCTGCCGTAGCCGAGCATCTTGCGCTCAGTTCTGTGCCCGGCCAGGTGCAGGCGGTCCCTCGTCGGCCCGTGACTGAGGGTGGGAATCTGGACCTGGAACTGCCGGGACCGGCGGTCATGCTCGACGGCCTCTGCGGTCAGTCTCAGGAACTCGGAATCACTGTGGCTCCGCTCGCTGGCGGCCAGCTCGATGCCGGGCTGGATTATCAGGCGCAAGAGAGCTTCGGTCATGTCGGCTCGCCTGACCGCATCCGGCCCGAGCTTGTCCAGTGCGCGCTGGTGGTCCTGGCGGTGCGGGTCGCCGGGCACGTCCAGGTCGCGGTGCCATTCCTGGAGCTGCCGTACGTGAATCAAGTTCCTCGTATCTGGCGCCAGGTCGCGCTTGGCATGCGCGATAAAATCAGGATGCTGCAGGACCAGGGTCGCGACCGATGCGCTTGCGGCCCCGGCGCTGAGCTGGATGAGGAGCAGATCATCCACGCTCGCCTTGAGCCGTTCCCACGCCTGCCGCATTGCCTGCTGGCGCGCAAGCTCGCCGGCGTCCACCAGGTGCTCGTGGCCGGGACAGCACGGCGGCGATGTCATGACGAGCGCGCCAAGGAGTGTGACCCCCAGACCGCCAGGAAATCAGGGCTGATGCCCTGATCTGCGGCTGCCTCGCTGAGCATCTTGAGCGCTGTGATCAACATGGCTCCCGCGTTGCCGTTCCGGAGAATCAGGGACAGCGCGTCGTAGTCGTCGGCCTGGATGGCGCGGACGGCGGCGATGCAGTCGAGCAGGTCGCTGTCCACCGGCTGGCGGAGCAGGCCGAGCCAGCGCCCTGCCCCTATTTCACTGAGCACATAGTCGCGTCGCTCCGGTGCCGGGAGGGTTGTCCATGCATCGTGCATCTGGCCGTCACCGACGACCTCGTCAAGGTCTTCGTGGTCGTCGCCATTATCAGGCGATGGATTGCTCTGCTCTGCCGCCATGCTTCTGAATCGGTGCGTTCCCTTGTCACCGGAGCCGTGCTGGCCGGCCGTTGGCGGGGCGGAACTGGACACCTTCGGCTTTCAGGCGGTGGTGGACGACGACGGTGTTGACGCCAAGGGAGGCAGCGAGCTGGCGGATGGACTGGCCGTCCTGGTAGCGGCGGGCCAGCTCGGCGCTGCTGATGCCCAGCTCTATCCGGGGCTTGCCGGAACCGGGCACGCAGGCCGGCGGAGCTTCCCGCGAGCGCGGCGGCGGGCGGCGATGGTGCGATTGGCGGCAGCCAGCGGGCCGTCATCGGTGCCTCGCCGCCAGTCGTGTGCCCAGGGGCGCGACGGCAGTTCGCCTTCGTGCCACAGGCTCAGGAACTCGCGGCGGGCCTGGCTGATCCGGCCGGTGAAATGGCGGCGGGAGATGCCCAGGGCCTCAGCGGCGAGCCCGTAGTCGTCCCAGTCGGTGAGCGCGGTGATTGCCTGCTGGTTCAGGGGGCGGAGCCGGGACAGGATCTGGGCCAGCGCGACCCGGTCGGTCACCGTGGTCTCGTGGCCGGGAGACAGGGTGGCGGCGGTGCGCCAGTACCGCTCGAACCCGGCTGTGGTGGTGCCGGCGTACCGGTCGTGGGTGTTGCGTCCGTAGAACCGGTGCATCTGCTGGACGTCCTGGCTGACGGCGTACTCGGCGGCGCGGGCCACGTCGGGCATCGCGGGCGGCTCGCTGGCGGTGTACAGGTGCTCGATGATCGCGTGCCAAGCGACCTCCAGGCGCTGGTCGAAGTCGACCGACTGATACCAGGTCTGCCTCGTGACCACGGCCAGGCTGAGAGCCCTGACCTGCGAAAGAGTGAAGCCATGGCGCAACTCATCATCGCCGGCTGGCGGCCTGAACATCGTGTTCCTTGGGGGGTAGGTAGGGCGGGCTACATTCGGTGGGAGAGCACGGCGCTGTCCACGGCAGACTGGGTCTGGGCAATCAGGTCACGCAGGTCCGGGCCAAGCTGCCGGATGGCGTCATCGAGGCACTGGCGCGCATTGGGCGGGCCGTACGGCAGGAACCTTGAGCCAAGCCCGCACGCGGCAGCCAGGCCGGCCAGCACGACGCACTCCTCAGCCGCCCGGCGAGACGGATCAAGAGCTGTTCGCACCCGGATCAGCGGGGCGAACGCGCAGTCAGCGTTCACGGGAAGCCAGCGGCAGGCTCGCCGGCCGCGCCCCGAGCGTGCCAGGTACCCGGACGCCTCCAGCCGGCCGGCGACATCACGCGGCGTGGTGCGAGCCAGGAACTCCAGCCACTCGCGAACCGGATGCCCCCCGAACTCCCTGAGCACCAGGCTCATGACGCGCCGCGTTAACTCGTCCCGGCACGCCGCGAAATCGGCAACCACGACCTCGCCAGGCCGGATAAGGATCTTCCCGTCCAGGACCAGCTCGGCCAGCAAGGCTCCGGCCAGTCCCAGCCCGAGAGCGCGGGCGCGGAGAAACGGCCTGCCGCTCACCTCGTGATGCGCCAGCAGGTACACGTCATCCGCCAGCCGCCCGGTCCCGGTCAGCGCGACCATGAGCCTGCCGCTCGCGCAATAGCGATCGTGGCGACAGAGGGCGCGATATCCGGCGCTGACGGGGCGAGAGAGGGCATGCCGGGGTTGTCCTTTTCATGATTTCGCGGGGCAAGGTCTTGACCGGCTCGCGCCCCCAGAGCGTGACCGGTGAAGGGGGGTGGAGGGCGCGGGCCGGGGCTTTCAGGAGCGCGCTAGCCGCTTTCGCAGATCCCGGCTGCTGCGGCGGCCGGGTTGCTGACCGGGAACTGCTGGCGGCTGCCCAGCCGGTAGCACGCGCCATCCGTAGTCGCCAGCGCCTGCCTGCCGGCAATGAAGATGCGCAGTTCGGGATCAGTAAGACCGGAGGGCGGGCACGGGGATTCGCTGTAACGCAGCACGATCCGGTGCCTTCTGGTCAGTACCGAGTCAACGCCTAGCTCCTCCAGCGCGGACTGAAGGCTCGCGAGCGCTCCCATCCGGCGGTCAACTTCGTCAGTTCCAAGGATCGGAGAATTGCTGGTCACGGTTCCAGTTCTCTCAGCGGTAAGGCGGCTCATCGCGCCGCGAATCCTTCGCGGGAACGTAAATGGCGAGTCAAGCCGCGCCGGGGCGGGACGGCTAGCCGGCGATGCCGGGATGCCTGCCGCCGGCTGATGCGCGCGCTCGGCCATGCGGACAGCATGATTGACGGGCTAGTGACTCAGAACGGAGTTGCTTGTTATTGCTTCAACTCGTGATCGATGAGTTCGAGTGCCTGCTGCCCGTAGACGGCGAGTGCGGAGTAGTGCGCGAAGAGCCGGCTGTACAGGTCAACGTCGGCGGGCTGCTCTACCTTGCTGATGGCCGTGTGGGTCTCGACATCGACGGTCTTGTCGTCGATGATGGTGAACTCGTTCATGATCGCGTAATGGTCGGTGCGGATCGGCATGATCCCCAGGTGCACGTTCGGCTGAGCCGCGACGGCGAGCAGGTGGCGGAGCTGGGGTGCCTTGATGTCCGGGGGCGCGAGCGCGGTGCGGATCGCGTTCTCGTAGATCACGAAGTGGAACAGCCGCCTGCTGTCGGCCAGGATGCCGGCTCGCTCCATCCGCACCCTGGCGGCCTCGGCCGAGGTGTCGGGCAGGCCGAGGAACCCGCACACGCGGGACAGCACGAGCGTGGCGTACGCCTCGGTCTGCAGCAGGCCCGGCAGGATATCGACGGTGAACGACCGGTAGAGCCGGGCCTCGGCCTCCTCCCGCAGCACCGTTTTCTGGTAGTGGGCGGTGCCCGAGCGCACCAGTTTCCGCAGTTCACGGTACATGCGCTCGATTCCTCGCGCCATCGCGACAAGATCGGGATATTCCGATTCGGCGTGGCAGTGAAAGCACCACCGCTCCAGGTCGGCCTCGGACGGCATGGTGGTGCCGTGCTCGATCTTGGAGATCTTGGTGAAGTGCCAGCCCGCCTGTCCGGCCAGCTCGCGGCCGGACAGGCGGGCATTCAGCCTCAGGTCACGCAGCCGGCTCGCGAGCGCCTGCCGCGCCTCGTCAACGGTCCTGGCCACGGTCTAGGCAGGGTCATACTCGTCGTGCGGGGTGGCCAGTGCCCAGACGGCCTCGAACGCGCCTGAGCACAGCGTGGCTAGCCCCGGGTCGCCGGTGACCAGCTCGTTGCCGAGCCAGCCGCCGTCTCCGGTGAAGTGGTTGAACACCACCACCTCCTGGTCAAAGAGCCAGAAGTCCGCGCCGGGCAGGGGCAACCGGGCGGCCCTGGTTCTCGGGAGCCACCGGACTTCTTCTCCCGCCATGATGTTGAGCGGGGTGCCGGCGTACTCGTATCGGATGTAGCTGGTGACCGGCTCGGAGATGATCCGGGCACGGCGCAGGCTCACGCCGCGCGCCCGGCAGCCGCGCACCAGGTCAAGGAACCAGGACCGTTCCGGGTCGGCCCGGATCTCGTCACCAAGGTCCAGGGTGCCGGTGGCCAGGAACGCTGCCACCTGCTCCTCCTCGCCCTCCACGGAATAGCTGTCGCGCATCTCAAGGTGGGCTGCGGAGTCGTGGCACCCGGTGAACAGCTCCCGCCATCGGTCAGGGCTGAACGTCTCCATCGCGGGGGTCCTCGGGGTTGATGAGTTCGGGGTTGATGAGTCCGGCGGGAATCTCGATGTCCAGCTCGCCGTCCGGTGGCTGGCCCATGGCGGCCAGTGCCTCCGGATCGGTAACTGCCCAGCCGCGCACGACATACGTCGGGCGGTCGGTCCTGTCAGTCGCCCACAGAGTGGGCGACCCGGTGTTGTTGGTCTCCTTGCGGATGAACGTTAACTTCATTCCCGTGCCTTCCGTCCGGCAGTTGCTTGCTGTTGCACCTTCTCGCAACTTCCGGAGCACGGTGAAGCCGGGCAGTCAGGTGGTCTCGGGAAGCTCCACGGGCTCAATCAGCCACATCACAGCCGCCGGAACGCGGTCGCCATCAATCGTCACCTCTTAATCAGGAAATGGAAGGCCCGTGCAGCGAGAGGTGCCGCACGGGCACGGTAACCAGGCCGGCTTGCCCGCGCCTGAGGCGATCTCGCTGCCCATCGTGGTCCCGCCGGTTATTCCGGGCATTCCTCTCACCTCTCCTCAATCAGGGCTCCTCGGAGCCGTGTCTCCCTCTTGCATCGCCAGCTCAGCGGCCAAGCTGAGCGCCCTCGGCCGTTCCTGAGGCAAGTCCAGCGATCCGGTCAGGAGAGCAGCCCAGGCACCGTCCAGCGCGGCGCTGAGCTGGACGCTGAGCCAGTCAGCGTCCACCGGTGCCCTCCTGCGCCGGGGACGGTGCGCCACCTCATCACCATGTGCGACCGGCCGAACGTGACCATCAGCATCCTGCCGTTCGCGCTCGGCGCCCACCCGGCGACCGCCGGGCCGCTGAGCATCATGCGCATCCATGCCAGAAAACAACGCATACGAACCCTGGACATCTTCAGTGATGCGGGGCGCAAATGTACGGGCATCGGCACGGCTAAAGATGAGTTCATCTACGCTCTTAACAGTTTCTGGATCGATTGCGGACGCCCTGGCTGCCGTCCATTAGCTCGCATCTCCGAGACCATCTGCCGGGAAATCGTCTTGCCCGAGGAAACGCGGTTCAGGGTCCCGGCGATATCAAAGACAACAGTGTCGGACACGCTGGCCGGCAGGCGAAAGCGTTTCCCGGCATTTCCGCCGGCAGCAAGCCTGGTTCTGTCATGCCAGCGCTATGCCATCACGTCGAGGCAAGGCCGCCGCGACCAGGGCGCCGCGATCGTACCGTGCTGGGCCGCGATCTGCGCCCGGCACGCCGAGGGCCAGAAACCCGCCAGGCAGCTCCCGCCGGGCATTGCTGCCCTGGCAAGCACGATCGAGTTCGCGCTAACCGCCAGCCAGCGCGGGTTCCTCTCCAGCCACGGGCCGCACGGCAAGCTCCTGACGGCTCGCGCCGAGCTAGGGCATCCGCGTGACCGCTACCGAGCAGCCCTGCTGCTCGGCACCGCCAACAACCGCCTCGACAAGGCCGTATCCCTGCTGCTGGACGTGGCTAGCACCGGCTACGCCCCGGCGCTCGACCTCCTGGAAACCCTGCGTATCCGCGAGCACGAGCCGCACGGCATACCGACGACGCTCGTGCTGGGCAGGCTCGCGCACCAGATATCGGGCCAGGCCTGGCTAGCAGGAGCCCAGGACGAGAGCTATGCCTTCCTGATCGCGGCAGCCCGCAGCGGCGTACCCGGGGCATTGCTTGAACTCGCCCGGTTCAGGTTCGCAGCCCCGCCGAGCCCATCCGGCGGCACGCCCTGACACTGCCAGTACACCCGTCCACTGGCTGCCGCAGTCAAGTCCGCTGGTCCTGCGGCAATAACCTGCCGAGGTTTACGCAGTAGTAACTGTTTCGCAGTGAACGAGCGTCAGCGCTAATCGGAATCCCGACGACGGAGCGCCGGACAGCGATTACGCTGGCATCGGCGGCCATTCGCCGGACATAATCGGCGGCAATAAACTTCCCTGGAAGAGCAATAGCAATACGAGATTCTGGTACGCCCGGCCACGCCCGTTATTGAGGCGGACCGCCTCCCGGTATTCCGCTTCGGCTGCGGCGAACATTCTCATCTCAGACAGCACGGCCGCGATATTGCCGTGAGCGCGAGCGGAGCATTCCAGCCGCCACTGCAGCCACGAGTAGTCGTCGGGCTCGCCGCGCCGCCACGCCCCGGCTCGGCCGTGAGCACGACTTTCCCTGCGGCGGGATTTGCTTCCCGGAAGGGACGCCGTCATGGACGAACTCTCGCATGATGTGTCCCGGGCGGGCCGGCCGGCTTACTGGCGGCGGTAGCGGATAGGCGGCGCAGGACGGGGACAGGGGTGAATGCCTCTGCGCGCGGGACGCCGATACGCGCACCCGAGAGCCGGGAGAGGGTATCTGCCATGGGGCCGAAGTGGTTCTCGATGGGCTGGGTTCCGGCGTGCGCGGCGAGCGCCGCGCGCTTCTGCTCATAGGTGCTGGTGATGTCGATGATCACCGGTGCGGTCACGGGGCCGCTGAGGGTCAGGGAGTTGTACGTGTCGGTCGTATATGCGCGCATGGGGCGGCCGGTGGAGATGACTACCTGGGGCAGGGCCGCGAGCACGGCCTCCGCCGTCTGCCGGTGGCCGGGATGGGCGTCGGTGAGGGGGTGCGTGATCAGCACGTCGGGCCTGACCTCGGTGATCAGGTCCGCTACCGCCGCGGGGGAGACGGGGGCGGGGAGGATGGCGAGCCTGGCGCCGAGGATGGCAGCGCCGGCTGCGGCCTCGGCCATCCGGGCGGCCTCGTGCTCGGTGACCGCGCGCCATGACCGCGAGGACCGATGCCGGCTGGCCCGGCGCGCTCCGCCGCGATCAGCCGAAGGCTTCCCTGACCCGCCCGACCTCCACCTGTCAGCACAGGCCGCTATGACCTACCGTGGAAGGCACGAGCCCGGTTTAGCGTGTTTCACGGCGGAGCAAGAGGTAGTGATGGCAGCGCACGGTCGCCGGCCGGGCGTGGCCGGTGCTGAGCGCGTCGTGCAGCCAGTACGGGTCCGCCCTGCCGCGTAGCTCACGGTTGTTGACAGCGGAAGTCAGGCGCCGCAGCTGTCCAGCGGCCTGAACCGCTGAGCCGGCGGTGCGACGCGCGTCGTGGTCGGAGGCCCCGTTCGCTAGCTGGAAGAGCCCGCCGCTTGGCGGCAGCCGGAGGGCGGCACCAGGGTGACCTGAGCGAGCGCCGCGTCGGCCGTTATCGCTCCCGGTTGAGGCGCTGGTACGGGTAGCCGCGATGATCGCGCTCTCCGAGCTCGACACCGATATTGCCGATGGTAGCCCGGAGCGTACTGGTGGCTTCTTCGACTGTGGCCGCGTTGCCGGCGTACTCGAACTCGGCGAAAGCGCCGAGTTCCTCCACGGTGTCGACGGCGATGATCACGTTGCCTAGTCGCCACTGTCGGCGGAGCTTGTCGACGGTCACAATCGTGCTGAAGCCGAGGGCTTGAAGGAGCATACGGACGGCTTCGCTGTCTCCGAGGATGGATTCGAACTCGTCGCAGTGAGTCGCGTCGGCGGCGCCGACCGGAAGCCATCGCTTGAAGTTAATCGAATCACGTGCGGCCTGGCCATCGGTGGATTCGGATCGCAGCCGCAGCCAGTCCGAGACTACGTCCCCAGCGAGGAAGTCGCGGTGAGGCGCATTGAAGTAAGTGTCGATCTGCCTGCTTTGGCCAATCGGCTGGGCGCCAAGGTCGGCCAGCCGCCTAATGAGCGCCTGAGGGTCGGGCAGTGCGTATTTCAGTTCCACCTCGGTGTGCTTCACGCTGTTCCCTCCATAGCTTGTCGTGCTGGGTCGACCTGACGATGCTGAAAGCCTTGTCGGCCAAGATGGCTGGCGGTGTTGTGGCGTCCAGGATCGGGACATTTTGGGCGGTTGCCCAGCCGAGGTATTCGCGGCGGACCGCTTCCAGATATCCGCTGCCCTGGGATTCGAAGCGATTGAGCCGGGCGAGCCGGGCGAGCCGCCCGGCGACGACGTTGGCAGGTGCATCCAGGAGCAGCGTGCAGGCGATCGGCAGTGCCGCTGTGAGCGCTCCTTCTAGCCATTGCAGCAGGTCGGGGCTGGTGCCTGCGGCCGCGCCGTAGGCGGCTACCGCTCCGGCCCATCGTTCCATCACCAGCATGCCCGCGAATGCCGAGTTGCGGAGCGTGGTGGCGGCGTGCAGACGGGCGCTGACGAACGCGAGGGCTTCGGCATCCGGGGGAAGATCACCGGTCGTCATGACCGCCGCGCGGAGGTGACGGGCGTATCCGGTCGCCCGGAGCGGATCAGCCAAGCCGACGTCTCCGAGTCCTTCGTCCCGCCACTGGCGGGCCAGGGCTGCGGCCAGTGTTGTCTTCCCGGCCCCGTTGATTCCTTCCAGGCAGACGATCATGCTGCGGCATCCGGTACGGGCGCGCTGCAGGCCGACGGCGATCTCGGCGAGCTGGTTGTAGGACGGCCGGATGGCCAGGCCAAGCGCTGAGTGGCGGTCACTGTGGTAGACATTGACGATCGGCGAGATGCCGTCGGCGGCCAGGGCGCGGGCGCCACGCAGGGTTGAGACCGGTGGTTCCAGACCTGCGATGAGGATGGAGTGCGCGCGGTAGGGGCCGACCGCGTCGCGCAGGGCATTCAGCGCCGTGAGGATCGTGTGCTGGCCATAGTCAGCTGCCTTGCCGGGAGCGTGATCGCCGCCCGAACCTTGCTGATGACATCGAGCAGGCGGTCGAGGTCCGCGTCGCCACCCAGCACGTGACCTGTGAAGGCGATCACCGGTTCACGATCGTGCTGGAAGAGAACGTGCTGCGGCACCGGATCGGCGGCCCCGCCGTGCTCCGCGAGCAACTTGAGCACCTGCGGTCCGCGATGTCGATGCCGTCGGTGAAGCTGGGCATCATTCCTTTCAGCGCAGACAGGTCCGTGCTGCATCCAGTGGAGATGTTCTTCATGCATGACAGCGCGCAGGTGAACGTCGAACTGGTAGCCAGGCAGCCATGATCAGGAAAGATGCAGGTTAGGATTGGCGATAACTCCCAGCGGCCATTTATCCCTAAGTTAATACCATGTATTCCTAGTCATGGTAGACAATCCGTGACATCATCATGCCAGCGTCACATTTACGGCGATCCGGGCGCTTGTTAGAGCAGGACAGCCGCCCGAGCGCGCGCCATTTCTCGAACAGGAGAGTGCGGCACATGGCCGAGCTGACGAACTCGGACGACCGCGCGGCGACGTCCTTCACTGACGCGCCGTCCGTCGGCCAGTTCGATGAACTCGAGGAAAACGTCCGGTCAGCGATCACGACCGCGACCCATCCCTGACCGCCAATGCCGGACACCACCAAGCGGGCTCCGCAGGTCGGAGTAAGGGCCGCGTTCTCCGAGTCATCACTGCCGGTCAAGGTCGTCCTGATCGGCATACTCATCAACCGCCTCGGCAGCTTCCTGAGCCTTTTCCTGGTGCTGTACCTCACCTCGAAGGGGTACTCGACCGAGCAGGCGGCCACGGCACTAAGCGCCTACGGCGCCGGGGCGGTCGCTGGCGTGCTGATGGGCGGAACGCTGGCCACCCGCCTCGGGCCGCGCAACGCCACCGTCATCAGCATGACCGGCACCTTTCTGATCATGGGCGCATGGCTCTACCTGCCGTCCTACCCTGTGCTGCTCGTGGCGGCGGTGGTCGTGGCCATGATCAGCCAGTTGTACCGGCCAGCCTCGGCGACCTTGCTTTCCGACCTGACGGCGGATGACCGCCAGGTGATGACGTTCGCGCTCTACCGGTTCGGTCTCAACTTGGGCGCGACCGCCGCGCCGCTGCTCGGGCTCGCTCTGTTCTACCTCGCCGGTCACCGTTACACCCTCGTGTTCTGGGCCGAGGCGTTGATCGCCCTGGGCTACGCCGTGCTCGCCCGGATCGCGCTGCCCCCCAAATCAAAGTCGGAACATTACGCCAAAAAGGCCAGCGATCCAGCGGCTCGGCCGCGGCAGCGCCGGTTGTCGTCCGGCTACCTGCAGATGCTCGGGGACTGGCGCTACGTGCTGTACCTGCTCGCGATCGGCGTGCACTCGGCCGTCTATGTCCAGTACCTGTCGACGCTGCCGCTGGATATCAGGTCGGCCGGGATCGGGATCAAGTGGTATACCTTCGCGGTCTCGCTCAATGGTTTCATCGTGATCGCGTTCGAACTCTTCGTCACCAAGGTCACCCAGTCCTGGCCGATGCGCTTGTCCATCGCGCTCACTTTCGGCTTGCTCGGGGTGGGTATCGCGATGTACGGACTGCCCTTCGGTCCGGCCGTGATCTTGAGCGGCACGCTGGTCTGGTCACTCGGTGAGATCATCGGCGGTCCCGCGACCTTCGCCTATCCCGGCATGATCGCCCCACCGCGCCTGAAAGGGCACTACATCGGCAGCTTCCAGTTCATGTTCGGGCTGGGCACGGCTGCGGCCCGGCCGTCGGCGCCTGGCTCCTGATCAGGCTCGGCCACGGCGCCTGGCCCGTGCTCGCGCTCGGCTCAGCGCTGGCGACCGCGCTGGCATTGATCGCGGTCCGTCAGCCGAACCAGGCGCCTGAGCAGGAACCGCCGAGCGCGGGGCCCGTTACTTCCGCGCCGGTCGGCGCGCCTGTGCAGGACCGTTCTGACTCCGCCACCGGCCCGCTGGCCAAATCGCCGTCCGCCACATTGAGGCCTCAAGAAACCCCGGGCAATTCAGTTCCTTGACATCGTCGTCGGCGTGACCACCTCAACTTCGGCTCAAAAAGGCCATAAAGGTACCTTGACCTGGGACAACACTCCCAGGTTCCCTGGGGCTACTGATGGTTACGGCAGTCAGTAAGCCATCGCCTTTGCATGATCATCGCGGTACGATTCGGGCATGAATCCTTCGAAAAGGCGCACTCATCGCGTTCCGTTATCCTCTCGACTCGTGCCGACATGCTGCGTTCAGCGGCATTGAGGCCAAGGTTCGCTGCCAGGCTCGGCGAAGCGCTGGCCAAGGACCACGGCACGAAGGAAACGAAGGCGGCGCAGGACAGCGTCCAGGCGGTGGCAGTGTGACAAATGCCGCCGTGCCGTACCTGGATGTACTGCGTGAGGTCACGCGGCGCGGCCTGAGCCTGACCGTGGTCGGCGCCGACCTGAAGCTGCAAGGCCCACGGGAGCGAGTCGACGCCGGCTTGGTCGAGCGGATCAGGTCGACCAAGCCCGAACTCGTCAAGCACCTGACCGCGTCAGCGGCGGCGAGGCAGAACAGCTTCGGCCTGACCTTATTGCAACGCGGCTTACTGATCGGCCGCAGCGACTCGGTCGAGATCGGGAACGTGGCCAGCCACGTCTACCACGAGTACGACGGGCACTGGGATATCGACCGGCTTGAGTCGGCGCTGCGCCTGGTAGTGGCACGGCACGGCATATTGCGCACGTGGTTCACCGACGACGGCCGCCAGGTGACCGAGCCGGCGGTCGACGTCCGGATCGAGCGGCTTGACCTGCGGGGCCTGCCGCCTGACGAGCAACAGGGCAGGCTCGCCGAACTTCGGGAAGAGCGTTCGCACCGGATGCTGCCCGTCGACCGGGCACCGTTGATCGCCGTCGACGTGACTCTGTTCTCCGTCGACCTCATGCGGCTGCACGTCAGCGCCGACGGACTGGTCCTCGACGGCATCAGCATGAACATGTTCTTCATCGACTGGTGGCGCTGCTATACGGAAGGCCCCGTGCTGGCTAACACCGGGCCAGGCCGGCGATGACGTGCCGTTCGCCGACTACATCGCCGCGCTCGATGCCGCGCGCGGCCATCCGGCTGCCCGCCGGTCGCGTGCCTACTGGCTGCTCGACCGGCTCGACCGCCTGCCGCCGCATCCGGCGCTGCCGCTGCGCACCAACCCGGCCGCGATCACCCGTCCCAGATTCACGCAGTACACGGCCAGGCTCGACCAGGCGTCATGGCGCACGCTGAAGACCAAAGCGGCGAGCGCGGGACTGGACCCGACTGCCGTGCTGATGGCCGCCTACGCCGAAGTACTGTCCTGGTGGGGCGCCGGCAACCGCTTCACTCTTACGACGACGGTCGCGAACCGGCTGCCGATCCACCCCGGCATCGCCAACGCTCTCGGCAACTTCTCGTCCACGCTGCTCGTGGAGATCGGGATCGACCGGCGCCAGACCTTCACCGAGCGGGCGCAGGCACTGCGGGCCAGGCTGCGTCGCGACCTGGAGCACCGGCACTTCTCCGGCATCGAGGTGCTGAGAGAACTCGCGCACCGTGACAGCGGCGCCGACGCGCGGATGCCGTATACATACAGCAGCACCATCGGTTATATCCGCGAGGATGTCGACGGCGCGGCCGCGGAGTTGTTCGGACCGGAGGTCTATACCTCAAGCCAGACCCCCCAGGTATGGCTGAACGCGCTCGCTTTCGAAAGTCGCGGCGGCGCCGTCGTCCAAGTCGATGCGGTGAACGGGCTGTTCCCCGATGGGATCATCGGCGCGATGATAGGCGCCTACTCCAGGCTGCTCGACAGCCTGGTCACGGGCGACGCGGCCTGGTCGGCTACCACGTTCGACCTGCTGCCGGCCGACCAGCAGGAGCGCAGGACCGCCGCGAACGCCACGGCCGCGGAGCCGAGCGGGCAACTGCTGCACGAGGGCTTCCTCGCCAGGGCCGCGAGCAATCCGGAGGCACCCGCCGTACTGTGCACTTCGGGGACGCTCAGCTACGGTGAGCTCGCGAAGGCAGCGACCAGTGCCGCCGCATGGCTCAGGGCGCGGCAGGCAGGGCGGGACGAGCTGGTCGGGCTGATCATGCGCCGCGGCCCTGAGCAGATCGTCGGCATCATGGCCACGATCCTGGCCGGCGCCGCCTACCTGCCGGTCGACGCCGGGCTGTCGGCCGAGCGGGTGCGATACATGCTGCGTGACGGCGGGGTGCGCCTCGTGCTTAGCAACGTCGGCTGGCACGGTGATCCCGGCTGGCACCGTGACGAGCTGAGCGAGGTCATGACGCTTGAACTCGGCCAGACGAGCCAGCCCGCGCCGGATACCGGCGACTGGCAGCCGCTTCCCGGCGCCAACCCGGACGACCTGGCGTACGTGCTGTACACATCGGGCACTACCGGCGAGCCAAAGGGCGTGATGATCAGCCACCGGAGCGTCGTCAACGTCATCACCGACTGCAACGACAGGTTCGCCGTGGGACCTGGTGACCGGTTCATCGGGCTCAGCGCATTCAACTTCGACCTGTCGGTGTATGACGTGTTCGGCGCGCTGTCAGCGGGCGCGGCCATCGTGTTGCCTGACGCCGACCGCGCCGCCGATCCGGCGCACTGGCTGGAGCTGTGCGACCGGTTCGGGGTGACGATCTGGAATTCCGTGCCAGCCATCGCCGACCTCCTGGCTGAGCAAGCTGCCGCCGACGGCGCGTCGGCATTGGGCGCACTGCGGCTCGTGATGCTGAGCGGCGACCGGATTCCGCCGCAACTGCCCGGCGCACTCTGGCGGGTCAAGCCCGCGCTGCGACTTCAGTCACTGGGTGGTCCGACAGAGACCACGATATGGAACATATCGCACCCGATAGACCCGGCCCGCGGCCCGCCGATGTGATCCCGTATGGGAAACCTAACCGAGACAACCGGGCTTACATAATCAGTGCCGACGGCATGGACTGCCCTGACTGGGTGACCGGCGAGATCTGCGCGGCGGGCACCGGCCTCGCTCGCGGGTACTGGGCGGACGAGGCACTCACGGCCGAGCGGTTCTGGTTCGACGAGCGTCGGCACGAACGCCTCTACCGGACCGGTGATCTCGGCCGGTACCTGCCTGACGGCACGATCGAGATCGTGGGCCGTAGCGACTTCCAGATCAAGGTCAACGGCTACCGGATCGAGGCGGGCGAGGTCGAGACCAGGCTGGCCGCGATCGGTGCCGTGAAGCAGGCAGCGGTCGTCAGGCAGGCTGGCGCGCGCGGTGACCGGCTGGTCGCGCACCTGGTCCCTGCCGGTGATTCCAGGCCAAGCGCGGGTGAAATCTCGCGCGCGCTGCGCGAATACCTGCCCGGTTACATGACGCCGTCCAGCGTGGTCTGGCACGACAGCCTGCCGCTGACGAGGAATGGCAAGGTCGACAGGGGCAAGCTGACCGGGCTTTCGCCGGCGGCTGGCGGGACGGCGCCTGACCGCCCAGGTACCGGGCCGAACACCGACGTCGAGAACCGGCTTATCGAGCTGTGGTCGTCGGTCCTGCGGGTGCCTGTTGATGCTATCGGCCCCGACAGCGACTTCTATGAACTCGGCGGCGATTCACTCGCCGGAGCGAAGGTCTGCACGGGCGTGCGTAAGCAGTTCGGGGTGACCATCACGCTCGACCGGCTGTACGAGCTAAGGATGGCCGCGCGGATGGCCGCCTGCATCACCGATCAGGTAGCGGTTCCATGAGGCACAAGAGGAGCCATTATGTTGTCTGACACTCAGCGAGCGGCGGTCGCGGCCCGGCTGCGCCGCGGTCGCGAAGATCTGGTTGAGCAGATTCCGCCGCGGTCCGCCGGGCTGACCGATCTGCCACTGTCGTTCGCGCAGGAGCAATTGTGGTTCATCGATCGGTTCGCTCCCGGGCAGGGGACCTATAACCTCCCGCACGCCGTCCGGCTTTCCGGGCCGCTGGATACCGCTGCGCTCGGCCGCGCTATCGACCAGCTCGCCGCCCGGCATGAGACGCTCAGGACCAGGCTGGTGACCGGCGCCGGCGGCGGCCCGCTGGCGATCATTGACCCGCCGGCGGCGATCCAGGTCGAGCCACTGAACCTGCCCTGGGTTGAGCCGGACAAGCAGCACGCCTGGATGCGTGAGTTCATCGGCGCCGAAGTGCTCAGGCCGTTCTCGCTCGCGGACGGGCCGCTGCTGAGGCTGTGGCTAGCCGAGCTCGCGGCGGAGGAGCACATGCTGCTCCTCGTGATCCATCACACGGTGTTCGACGGCCAGTCGCTCGGGGTGCTCGTGCGTGACCTTGCCGCCCTGTACCGCGCCGAAGTCACCGGTGAGCCGGCTGAGCTGCCTGAGCTGCTCGTGCAGTACGCGGACTACGCACTGTGGGAGCGCGACCGGCTGCAGGACGCGACGCTCGCGGAACTTGAACAGTACTGGCAGGAGGTGATGGCTGGCTTCGAGACGCTGGCGTTCCCCGCCGACCGGCCGCGCCCGGTCATCGAGGACTTCGACGGCGGCCTTGTCGAGCACCTGACCGACCCAGAACTACTCTCCGGGCTGCGAGAGCTGAGCCAGCATGAAGGCACGACGGTTTTCGTCACGCTGATGGCCGCGCTGCAAACGCTGCTCTTGCGGTACACCGGGCAGACCGACATCGTGGTCGGCACCGCGAGCAGCACAAGGACCAGACCCGAGCTGGCGCCGTTGATCGGCTTCCTGGTCAGCACGCTGCCGATCCGCGTCGACCTGTCGGGCGATCCGACGTTCACCGAGTTGCTCGCAAGGACGCGCGAAGCCTGCGCCGGCGCGTTCATGCACCAGGAACTCCCCTTCGCCAAGCTTGTGCAAGCGCTGCAGGTGGAACGTGACCCGAGCCGCGCCCCAGTGTTCCAGATCGCGCTCACTTACGACGAGCGCGACACAAGCCCGGTGCGCGGCGCCGACGTTGACTTCGCCAACACCGAGCTGATCGTCGGCTTCAACGCGGCCAAGGCCGATCTGGCGTTCGTGACTGAAGCCCGGCCAGCTGGCCTGTGGTTCGAATGCTCCTACAAGACGACCCTGTTCAATGCCGCGACAGTACGGCGGATACTCGGGCATCTTGAGGTGCTGTTGCGCGGCTTGGCCGCCGATCCGCAAGCGCGGTTGTCGGCGCTGCCCATGCTGACCGGGGCCGAGCTGGCCTGGGAGCTGGCCGAGTGCAACGACACCGCGGCCAGTTTCCCGCAGGTCTGCATCCACGAAGGATTCCAGGCGCAGGCGGCGCGGACACCTGACGCGATCGCGGCCGAGTTCGACGGCGAGCCGCTGAGCTACGCCGAGCTTGACCGGCAGTCCAGTCAGATCGCGCAGCGGCTGCGCGGCCTTGGCGTCGGACCCGAGGTGCTGGTCGGCGTCTGCATGCGGACCGGGCTACGCCGGCTGGCCGCGCTGCTCGGGATCTGGAAGGCCGGCGGCGGATACGTGCCAGTCGATCCCGAGATCCCTGCCGACCGGCTATCGTTCATGATCGCCGATACGCACATGGCGGTCGTCGTGACCGACGAGCCGAGCGCGGCGAGCCTTCCGGTCACCGACGCCGCCGTGCTGTCGCTCGACGCGGACTGGCCGGCGATCTCCAGCCTGGTCGGCGCCGAACCGCCGGAAACGGGCGTCAGCCCGGAGAACGTGGCGTACGTGATCTACACGTCCGGGTCGACCGGCCAGCCCAAGGGCGTCGTCGTCGAGCACCGGCACGCGATCAACTTCCTGTACGCCATGATCGCTGCCTGGCACATCGGCACGGACAGCGCGGTGCTGCAGTTCGCCGCCTATACCTTCGACGTCTCGGTAATGGACATGTTCATGCCGCTGCTCGCCGGAGCGAAGGTAGTGCTCGCCCCGCCATCCACCCTGCACTCCCCGCCCCGGCTGGCCGCGCTGATCAGGGACAGCGGCGTCACGTTCGCCTGCCTGCCGCCGACCGTGCTCAGCCTGCTGACCGGCCAGGACTTCCCTGGCCTGCGTACCTTGCTGTCGGCGGGCGAGGAGCTGACCAGCGAGCTGCTGCGTTCCTGGCTGCGCGACGGCCTGGAGATCTATAACGGTTACGGCCCGACCGAATGCGCGATCGGCTCCACGTTCATGCGGCTTGAGCCGAGCACGCCCCTGCCGCCGCCGATCGGCCGCCCGAAGCCGAACTACCAGGCGTACGTGCTCGACGAGCACCTGAACCCGGTTCCGGCAGGCGTGATCGGCGAGCTGCATATTGGCGGCGCAGGCGTCGCCAGGGGCTACCTGAACCAGCCCGAGCTGACCAGGCAGCGATTCATCCCCGACCCCTTCATTCCAGGCGGCCGGCTGTACAAGACAGGGGATCTGGTCCGCCGCCGCCCCGACGGCACCCTGGTCTTTGCCGGACGGGCCGATCATCAGGTCAAGATCCGCGGCCTGCGCGTCGAGCTCGGCGAGATCGAGTCCGCGCTGACCAGCCATCCGGCGATCGCTCAGGCCATCGTGACCATGATCACCGACCAGGCCGGCCAGAAGCAGCTGGCCGGCTACGTACGCGCCCACGGGCCGGCCACGGACCCGGTGGCGCCGGCGCCTGGAACCGCTGAGCTGCGCTCGCACCTGGCGGGCCTTCTGCCCGGCTACATGCTCCCGGCCTACCTGATAACCGTCGATGCGTTCCCGCTGACGTCGAACGGCAAGGTCGACAGGGCCGCGCTGCCGGCGCCGCTGGCCGCAAGCGATGCCGCCGGCCTGGTACCGCCTCGCACCCTGCTTGAGACTGCCCTGGTCGACCTGTACGCCACCGTGCTCGGTCACGAGAACGTCAGCGCGGCCGGCAGCTTCTTCGACGTGGGCGGCAGCTCCCTGCAAGCCATGCAGCTCATCACCGCGCTGCGCGACACGCTGGCCGTGGACCTGGACGTCAGCGCCGTCTTCCTGGCCCCGACCGCTCAGCAGCTAGCCGCCCACCTCCGCGACAAATACGGCTTCGACGACGCCGACCTCGACGACGAGAGCATCGAAGAACTTGAGCAATCTGGCCGCGCCGCGCCGGGCGCGAAAGGATAAGAGGGATGCGAACATGCTGACCGACCCGCAGCGGGCGGCACTGACAGCGCGGCTGCGGCGTGGCCGAGCCGACGCGCCGAGCGATATCGGCCGCCGCCCCGCCGGGCTGGCGGAGCTTGCGTTGTCTTACGGGCAGGAGCAGCTGTGGGTCATCGACCGGCTCGCGCCTGATCAGCCCATCTACAACGTCCCGCACGCGCTGCGGTTGTCCGGCCCGCTCGACCCCGCGGCGCTTGGCCGAGCGGTCAACGCACTGATTGCCAGGCATGAAGCACTGCGCACCAGGCTGGTCACCGGCGCCGGCGGCCAGCCGGTCCAGGTGATCGACCCGCCAGCGCCACGGTCACTTGAGGTCATCGACCTGGCCTGGCTCGAAGCTGGCAAGCGGCAGGCCAGGCTGCGCGAGTTCTTCGACACCGAGGCGGTCCGGCCGTTCACCCTCGCCGAAGGTCCGCTGTTGCGGATCTGGCTGGCCCGGTTGACCGCTGACGAGCACATGCTGCTTATAGTGGTCCACCACAGCGTGTTCGACGGCTGGTCCGCCGATGTGCTTATGCGGGAACTGGTGGCCCTGTACCGGCATGAAGCCGTCGGAGAGCCAGCTGGCCTCGCCGACCTGCCGATCCAGTACGCCGACTACGCGCTGTGGGAACGCGACCGGCTGCGCGGCCAGGTTCTCGCGGATCTCGAAGACTACTGGCGCCGGACCATGGACGGCTTCGCGACCGTGCGCTTCCCCACCGACCGGCGCCGCCCGCTCATCGATGACTTCAGCGGAGGCCTCGCCGAGCGCATGCTAGATCCCGGCCTGGCCGGCGAGCTGCGGGAACTGAGCCGGCGGACGGGCACCACGCTGCTCTGCACGCTCCTGGCCGGGCTCCAGGCACTCTTGTACCGTTACACCGGCCAGACCGACCTCGTCGTCGGCACCGTGACCGCCAACCGGACCAGGGCCGAACTGGCACCCCTGATTGGCTACCTGGTCAACGCCCTGCCCATCCGAGTCGACGCCGGCGGCGACCCGACGTTCGCTGATCTGCTGGTCAGGATCCGCGAGGCGACCACAGGCGCATATGCCCATCAGGACCTGCCGTTCGCCAAGATGGTGCAGTCGCTGAAGGTCGGCCGTGACCCGAGCCGGGCCCCGGTCTTCCAGATCGTGCTGACCTACGCCGACCGCGACACCACCCCGGTGCGAGCCGCTCGCGTCGACTTCGCGGTGACCGACCTGGTGATCGACATCCACGCGGCTAAGTTCGATCTCGCGTTCCTGGCCGAAGGCCGCGCTGATGGCCTGTGGCTTGGCTGTGAGTATAAGACGGCGTTGTTCGACGCCGATACGATGCAGAGGCTGCTCGCCCATTACGAGGTGCTGCTGCGCGGAGTCGTGGCCGGTCCGTCGGCCCGGCTGTCCGAGTTGCCTGTCCTCACCAGCGATGAGCGGCACAGGGAACTCGCCGAGTGGAATGATACCGCCGCGCCATTCCCGGTGACCTGTGTCCACCACCGCTTCGAAGGCCAGGTCGCTGCCACGCCTGAGGCGGCAGCCGTACAGTTCGGCGACGAGACGATCTCATACGCCGAGCTGAATCGCCAGGCCGACCTGATCGCCAGCCGGCTCCGCCGCGCGGCCGCCGGACCCGATGTCCTGGTCGGTGTCTGCATGCGCACAGGCATCCCCCGCATCGCCGCACTGCTCGGCGTCTGGAAAGCCGGCTGCGGCTACGTGCCACTCGACACCGCGCTGCCCGCCAGCCGGCTGTCGTTCATGATCACCGACACCGCCATGGCCGTCATCCTCACCGACCAGACCACCATGACCAGTCTTCCAGCCACGCACGCCACGGTCCTCTGCCTCGACACCGACCCCTGCGAGCCAGCTTCGGCGCAGGCCAGCCACCGAGATACCGCTGGTACCGGCGCCGATCCGGCCAGCACCGCGTACGTGATCTACACCTCAGGCTCCACCGGCCAGCCCAAGGGCGTCGTCGTCGAACACCGCCAGCTATTCAACTTCCTGCACGGCATGATCGCCACCTGGCAGATCGGTCCGGCCGACGCCGTGCTCCAGTTCGCTTCGCTGAACTTCGACGCGTCGGTGATGGAGATGTTCATGCCGCTACTCGCGGGGGCGCGGCTGGTGCTCGCCCCGCCGCAGGCACGGGACTCGCCGCGGCGGCTCGCTGGCCTGATCCGCCAGGCTGGCGTCACGTTCACGCTCCTGCCATCGGCCATACTCGGCTTGATTTCCGATGAGCAGTTCCCTGATCTGCGGGTTCTGCTGACCGGCGGCGATGAGCTGCCGTCCGAGCTGGTCGGCCCCTGGCTGCGGCCTGGCCTGAGATTCGTCAATGCCTACGGCCCGACCGAGGCGGCGGTGATCGCGACCTACGCCGAACTCGACCCAAGCACGCCGCTTCCGCCGCCTATCGGCCTGCCCATGCCTAACCACCAGGTCTACGTGCTCGACGCCGACCTGAACCCGGTCCCTGCGGGCGTCACCGGTGAGCTGCATATCGGCGGCGCTGGCGTCGCCCGCGGCTACCTGGGCCGCCCCGGACTTACCAGCCAGAGGTTCATCCCCGACCCATTCACCCCTGGCGGTCGCCTGTACAAGACCGGCGACCTCGTCCGCCGGCGGCCGGACGGCGCCATCAGCTTCATCGGCCGCATCGACCACCAGGTCAAGATCCGGGGCCTGCGCGTCGAACTCGGCGAGGTCGAAGCCGCGATCGCGCGCCACCCCGCCGTCGCCCAGGCCATTGTCACGGTCACCACCGACCCGGCGGGACTCAAGCACCTGGCTGCCTATCTGCGTCCCGCTGCCGACGCCGTCGGCCAGGCGCCGGAGCTTGACCTGGCGGGTATCCGTGCCCACCTGAGCCGCACCCTGCCCGATTACATGACCCCCTCGTACCTCGTCGTCGTCGAGCAGTTCCCGCTCACCGCCAGCGGCAAAGTCGACCGCTCCGCGCTCCCCGCGCCCGGCCGGGCACTGGCCCCCGCCGCCGAAGGGCAGGCTCCTGCGACCCGCACCGAGACCACGCTGAGCGGCCTGTACGCCACCGTGCTCGGCGTCGGCCAGGTCGGCGCCGCCGACAGTTTCTTTGACCTCGGCGGCAGTTCGCTTCAGGTCATGCGGCTGGTCGACCTGATCAGCAGGGAAACCGGCACCGAGATCGCCGCGACCAGCGTCTTCCTGTATCCGACCATACGGGAGCTCGCCGCGCACCTCGACGCCAGCTCCAGCGGTGCCGACGCCAGCGCCGGATCAGGCCCGCTGGTCAAGCTGACCAGCGGGCCTGCCGATGTGCCACTCATCCTGATCCACGCGATCGGCGGTACCGTATTCGGCTACGCGCCGCTCGCCCGCGAGCTAGCCGGGACCTTCATCGTCTACGGGCTTGAGGCCCCTGGCATCCGCCAGCCAGGCGCTATCGCTGGCTCGGTCGCCGACCTGGCCGGGAACTACGCCGAGCTGATCCGCACGGCCATTCCTGACGGTCCTTACCGGCTGGCCGGCTGGTCAATGGGCGGCGTCGTCGCGTTCGAAGTAGCCAGGCACCTTGAGCGAGAGGGAACCGATGTCTGCCTGCTGGCGCTGCTCGACCCGCCCTTCGCCATACCGGATGCCCATAAGCCCGGCCAGGCACAGATCGATGATGCCCAGCTAGCCGGACAATTCGTCGCCGACGCCACCCGCATTCTCGGCTGGGACGGGAACCAGCCACCCGACCCGGCCACGTCGACTGCCACCGAGCAGCTCGGCTGGCTAGCGGATCGCCTCCGCACGGGCGACCGCGAGACCGCCGATGACCGCGATATCACCGCCCGGTTGCGGCAGCGGTTCAACGTATTCGCTGCTCACAGCCGCCTGCTCGCAGGCTACCGGCGGGCCACGCCGGCTCTTCGCGCCCCCACGCTGATCGTCAGCGCGAGCCGCTCACCGAACGCTAAGGCCACGGCGCTCTGGCCGCGAGTACTGGCCGGACCGGTTCGCACGGTGAGCGTAGACGGCGACCACTACACGTTCCTGCGCCCACCGCTGGTCGCCGGAGTCGGCGCGTCGATACTCCGGTGGCATAACGAGCTAGTAGCCGATGAGCGGTCCGGGCCCGGTGCGGCTGGCCGAGCGGGAGCGGGCCTGGCTACCCGGTCAGGACGATGAAGGCATCGATATCGATCCTCGGATGACCTGGAGTGCCGAGCACCGTGACGACGAGCTTGTGCGGACCAGCAGCCGTATGCAGCACGTCGACGATTTCCGCGGTCTTGGTCGAACTGGCGTGCGTGCTGAGCGTCGCCGCGCTGCCGGAGCCCAGCTTGACGGACGCGGAGCCCTGCTTGGCGTTCTCGGTCGATACCCACGCGACCTGGGCCCCGCTGAAGGTGAGCGTCGCCGTTTTCCCTGCCGTGGTGGCGTACTCGACCGATCCGGCGCTGGCGCCGGTGACTTTCTGGTGCTTCCAGCCGTCCGAGTACTTGATGGCGCGGGAGTTCTCCTGGAGCAGTGACAGCTTGTAGGTGCTGCCGGCCTTGGCGGCGCTGGTATTGCCCGCGTTGTCTGTTGCCGTGACCTGGAACTTGTAGCTGTGTCCTGGCGCCAGGTTCCGTACCACGGATGTCGCTGTGGTGGTGGCGACATGGGTGTACGCGCCGCCGTCCTTGCTCTGGTAGAGCGCGTAGTGTTTCACTCCGCTGGTCGCGTCGGTGCCGCTCCAGTGCACGGTCACCGGGACCGTGGAGCGGACCGGGCCGGCCTGGTCCTTAAGCGTGACCGCGGGTTTCGCGGTGATCTTCGGCGGTACCGAGTCGTAGCACAAGGGGCCGTCTGTGATGTCGCCGGACTGAAGACCCATGTTGTCCCAGGACTGGACGTTGACCGTGTCGCAGCCCTGTCCCTCGGCGGCCAGGTCGAGTGTGGTGGTCGTGGCGTTCACGAACTCGGGGCCGTCGTAGAACGAGTTGCCAGAGCCCGGCGTCGCCTCGCTGGCAGGATCGCCAGGGTCAGTGTCCCAGGCGGCACTGAACCCGGCGACGCCGCTGGCAGGCTTGCCGCCTCCGGTGTCCGCGACGGTGATTCCGACCGTCTGGTCGGTGTGGTACCACACATGGGGTGATGGCCCGGAGAACGTGACGCCTGGCCTGCCATCATCGGCAAGGGTGTGCCAGTTGATCGCCCAGGCGAGCTGGAGCATGTTGGCCGAGCCCAGCCCCGTCACCAGGTCGTAGCCGGTGCCGGCGCAGTACCCGGTGCCGACGTTGTTGCTGTTGCAGCCGGACGTGATGTCGTAGAACGGATTGTGCGGCGTGGAGTCAAGCTCCGACTCGTAAAGGGCATAGTTGGCGTTGCCGAGCGGCGCGCAGGGTGACGACCCTGAGCCACAGATGCTCCCCTCGGCCAGCAGGTAGGAATCCTCCTGGGCGAAGAACCCGGCCAGCTCAGGTGCGACGACGCTGGTCCCGCCGTTCCCGCTGAAGGCGCCGTCGTAGTAGATGTTCTGCGGGGTGTGGTACCAGTCCGCGTTCAGCGAGATATCTGGGACTGCGCGCGACCCGCTGCCGCAGGGCTGGTTGGTCTGGTACGCGGGGGCAGAGAATTGCGAGCTGCAGCCGCCGCCTGAGCCGCCGTCGTTGGAGCCGCAGCCGTCCGGCCCGCCGCTCCAGCTAACCTCACTGGCATAGACCGACTCCGAGCTCAGGCTGAGCTCGGTCCCGCCGGCGCCGGTGACGTTCGGGTCCGATGCCGGGAAACTGACCGACAGATGAGAGCAGTCGTCGTAGGCGCCCCGGTCGCCGGACGCCGCGACGAGCGTCCATCCCTGGCCCACCATCTCAGCGAAGATGGCGTCCCTGGTGCTCATCGTGCTCGTCGAGCACCCGTAGACTTCCGTGCAGCTCCAGCTCGTGCTGAACACCCTGGCGGCGTTGTCGCTGACCATCTTGTTGTAGATGTCGGTGAACGTGGAGTTGTTGAAGTTCGCGCCGTCGTACATGTACACCTTGGCGGTGTCCTGGTAGGAGCCGAAGCTGTTGGACATGGCGGTCGACCATTCCATGTCCATCGTGCCTTCTTCGTCACAGCACGCCGGGGTGCCGTCGAGGTAGACCTCCTGGACGTTGTACGCCAGGTACGAGTACTTAGCCTGGAATCCCACCAGGTCGCTGATTTGCTGCGAGCCGAAGCTGGCGATGGCGATCGACGACTGGGCCGGCGAACTGCCGACGTTGCCCGTCGAGTTGCAGCAGTGCCCCTGGCGGTAAAGCGCGTTGAAATCGTAGGCCTGCGAGCTATAGATGTCTGTCGGATCGTAGCTGCCGTTGGTGATGTCCGGCCGCGTGCCCCGTGACGCCCGCATCGCCGCGCGGAGCTTGGCGCGGCTGCCGTTCGCCGCCGCGCGCGGGCCAGCCGCGACGACTGGTCCCGCGACATATGCGGGACTCGCAGGCTCGTGCGGGCCAGCCGATGCGGGAAACATGGTCTGCAGGTCGCTCAGGCCGTCGACGGACTCCACGATGCCCGTGAGGGAGGCCGGGATCACCGGATCGTGGTCATTGGCGAAGAAGGTCTTCGAGCCGAGCCGGTAGCTGTTGATCTGCACGCCCAGCGCGCTCTCGACGGCACTGACAGACCCGGCCACGTCCACGACCAGGCGGTTCGGATAAAGATGCGTCACTGTCAGGCCGGCATCCGAGGCCCACGCAACGACTGCCCGCTGCGCGGCTGGGCTCGGGCCGAAGCGGGCCGTCCACTGCGCCCTGGTCAAGAACTGGTGGAACAGCGGCGAGGACTTCTCCTGAAGCTCACGCAGGAAGTTCTGCTCGGCGGCCGGGTGGGAGGGCCGCAGCCCGATGGCTAGCCGGATGGTCTGGGACGGATTGTATGCCCCGAGATCCGCGGCGGCCCCGTCACGAACGGGCAGCGGGGTCTGCGAGGTCATCCGCGGAACTTGCCGGCCCACGGCCTGAGCTGTGCCACACAGCCCGAAGCCGACGCCGAAGCCGGCTGCGAGCAGAACCACGGCCAGCCGCCGTGACGGCAGGAAACGCTGAACCTTCATGCCTCTGACTCCTCCGCGACAACCGGGCCAGCCCCATGACCGCAGCCCGTGCCCACAAGCGGCGGTCAAAGCGATCTGGGCATACAACCGCTAAAGGCGCCACTCGTCGTGATGAGCAAAACTATGGCAAATAAACGGCGAAGTTCATAGAGCCAGCGAGACTTCGGCGGCAATCGCCCCGCCCAGGAAGCCCTCAGCCCTCTCGCCGTCGCCTTGAATTTGCTGGGATACGATGGTGCGGTTGGGGGGATAATGGCGCCAACCCTGGACGATCGGAGATGGTTGCCATGGCTGATTGGAATGTCGGCTGGGGTGTGCTGCGCAGTCGGCTGTCCCGGCGCGCTTTCCTTGGCACTGTGGGTGCGGCGGCGGCCGGCGCGGCCGTGGCCGGCCCGGCCGCACGGGATGTGGCCAGGGCTGACCCTGGGGGTGCCGACGAGGAGGCCGGCTCTGACGACCGGAGTTGCGGCGGATCACGGTCCGGCCTGTGCACCTGGTATGACGTCGGGTCCGGGCGGCACTTCCGGGTCAAGCTGGCGGGCAGTGCCCTGGCTGACGTATTCGCGGTGAGCCCTGCTGAGTTGCGCGCGATCTGGCGGTCCACCTGCCTGACCGGAACGGTTCCAGGCACGGGCACGGCAATCCTGACCGCTCAGCGCCACCGTGAGTCTGAGGTCATCATCGTCTCGGATCAGAAGTCCGCTGAACCGTTTTTCCCGGCGATGGCCACTCATCATCTCTACTTCACGATCACTGTCTTCAAGGGCGGCAAGCAGGCCGGCAGCTGGACCAACACCGCCCCGATGATGATGCGGGCCCGGATTTCTGACGTTCCGCCGTACGGAACCTCGTTCCGGCTCACCGAAGATGCAACCTTCTACGACACCACTGTCAGCCCGGCTCGGCCGCGAGTAATTCTCAGAGAAGGCTCGACCGGCCTTGTCACCGACCCCGGCGGCCTCACCATCACTTTCCATGATGTCGTGATCGATCACACCGCAGGACGATTCAGCTTCACCGCAGTCACCGGCCCGTCGGCACACCGCACCCCGCCTAAGTCGCTGAACTGGTTCGTGACCGGTTACGGCGCCGCGACGATCACCTCTGGCGCATTCGCGCTCCGCACTCGCGGATCACGTGTCCGGATACCGGTTACCGGCCATTTCTCGCCCAGTACCGCAGCGAGCGGGGTGGTGGTCAACACCTTCTCCGGCACGAAATGGGAAGCGCACAAGGCGCTGACCCTGACCCCTTAGTCACCACGGTCTGTGGCACACATCAGTCGGCAGACCGGCCATCAGGCATCCGGCAGATCGCGCGCATATCTCTCGGCAGATCGGCCACTGTCGCGCTCTGCAGAGGTAGTGTTCCAGCGTGAGCGATGTAACGGGCCTCTTCTTGCGGCATGCGGAGCGGATGACTGCCGAGGCGCTGGCGGATACCCGCGTCGTGGTGGTGAACGGTGCCCGGCAGGTAGGCAAGAGCACCCTGGCCGAACTGATCGTCACCAGGTTTCCTGGCGCACGCCAGCTTTACCTTGACGACCAGGCAGTCCGCGCGGCCGCCGAAGCTGACCCCAGCGCTTTCGTCCGGCATGACGGCCTGCTGATGATCGACGAAATCCAGCGGGTTCCGGAACTACTGCTGGCCATCAAGCGCGAGGTGGATCGAGACCCGCGCCCGGGCCGGTTCTTGCTGACAGGATCGGCCCGCCTTCTCGGTCTGCGGGACCTGCCTGACGCGCTGCCCGGGCGCACCGAGACCATCGAGTTGTGGCCGCTCTCACAAGGGGAGATCGACTCGGCTCCGGACGGCTTCGTCGACGCCATCTTCAGGCTTGACGGCCATGTCCAGATGGCGCAGTGCGCCCTCTCCAAGCGGGACTACGTCACCCGGGCACTGCGCGGCGGATACCCGGAAGCCTTGCGTCGTGATCCCGGACGTCGCCGGGCGCGGTTCTTCGATTCCTACGTCACCGATCTCGTGACCCGCGACGTTCAGCAGCTATCAGATATAGAGCGGCCAGCTGAGATGCGCCGCTTGCTGAGCGTCGTAGCGGCACGCATGGGCACACTCGCCGTCGCCCAGTCGATGGCGAACGACGTCGCACTGCCGCGGCGGACGCTCTCGCGCTATCTGGACCTGCTCGAGCTTATCTTTGTGATCAAGCGCATCCCGGCATGGTCATCGAACCTGACCACGCGAGCGATCTCCACGCCCAAGCTGATCGTCACCGACTCCGGACTCGGCGGCCGACTCATCGGCATGTCAGAAGATCGCGCCAAGGACCCGGTTGCCCCGGTCGGACCGCTGCTGGAGAACTTCGTGATCGGCGAGGTCGCACGCCAGCTCACCTGGACCGAAGAACCGGTGCAGCTATTCCATTACCGAGACCGCGACCAAGTGGAGGTTGACATGGTGCTGGAACATGCCTCCGGCACCGTTGCGGGAATCGAGGTCAAGGCCGCGGAGACAGTCCGGGCCGAGGACTTCCGCGGACTGCGCCACCTGGCGAACCGGCTCGGCGACCGCTTCCTGACCGGGATCGTGCTCTACGCCGGAGAGCAGCAGCTCTCCTTCGGCCCGCGGCTGACCGCCATCCCGATAGCCGCCCTCTGGACGCTAGCCGCACCAGCTCCGTAAGACGACCCGCCCCTGTGTCTGACAGCAGCCGCCTCCGTCAGGTCATCGGCGCGAACTGTGACCCTGCCGGGCCGGTCCCGTGGGCGTCGCTACGCCCGAAGCCGACACGCCGTCCATGATCGGCCGACTTGCCGGATTGGACCTCTACCGGTTTCGTAGAGAGAGAACCGGAAATGGGACATGCCCGCAAGAAGTACACCCAGCAATATAAGGACGAGGCTGTCGGGCTGGTAGTAAGCTCGGGTCGGCCGATGGCGGAAATTGCCTGGGATCTGGGCATTAACGAGGGAACGCTGGGGAGCTGGGCGGCAAGGGCGAAGCAAGCGGGAAAGGCCAACGGAAAAGCCGCTGACCATAAATGAGCGAGCACGGCTGTGGGAGCTGGAAGAAGAGAACCGGCGTCGGCACCCCCGATCTCGACGTGGCAGCCGCGCTCGACGATCCGCACATCATTCCTATCTACCAAGCCGGCCAGTCCGGCGACGTGCTGTTCATCGCCATGCGCTACGTCTCCGGCGGAGACGTCAGGACACTGCTCGATCGCGAAGGCCCCCTCAGCCCGGCCCGCACCGCCGCGATTATCTCCCCGGTCGCCTCGGCGCTGGACACCGCGCACGCCGCCGGCCTGATCCACCGCGACATCAAGCCAGCGAACATCCTCATCGATGTCCGCCCCCGCCGCTCGTGCTTGTGGCGAGTGAGGGGGGCTTCGGGCCTGCGTCGTGGTTTTCGCTGAGGACTTCGCCGGCGATCGCCAGGGTGGTGCCCAGGCCGAGGACCATGGTGAGCCGGTTGTGGATTTGTTCTTTGAATCGGGGGCAGCGGCATTCGCCGTCGCGTCCGGTCTGGCAGTCGGATGGCTGTGCCTCGCTGAAGGCCTTGAGCCGTTCGGTGGCGGCGCGGCTGGCGGCGCCGGCAGTGCCTCCGGCGATCCAGTAGCAGGTCAGCAGTTCTGCTCCGAGGTCTTGATTGGACGTGAGGACCTCGGTGAGCAGTTTCTCCAGGCGGGCAATGAGCGGTGCGGTCGGGGTGCCCGCGCTGATGTGGTGCAGATAGAGAATTTCGTGGGTCAGGTCGTACATGCGTGAGGCGCTCGGGGCGTGCAGTTCAGCGCCTGTCGCGGTGAGCAGGCCGGCCAGCGTGGCATCCGCGCCCTGCTGGCCGGCCAGCCCGGCCAGGAGCAGCTGGTCGTGGCCCGCGGCGGACGGGGCGGCTTGGACGCGACGGCGCGCGATGGCGGTGACCTCGAAGGTGATCCCGGCGGCGCGTTCGATCAGGAGGTAGGGAATCGCGCACAGCTCGTCGGAAACGGCGGTGTCGGTGAGGAGCGCCTTGCGTACCGTCGGCTCGATGTCGAGCAGGTAGCGGACAAGCTGGCCGGTTGTCTTGCCGATCCAGCTTCGGACGGCGGACTCGCCAGGGGGCAGGACCGAGTTCACGGTGGCGACGACCAGGGTGAGGTTGACGGCGTCGTTGAGCTGGTGAATGAGCGGTCCTGGCCGGTCCGGGTCAGGCGGGGGACAGATCTCGGCGAAGTGGCGGTCGATCCAGCCGGTCTCCCTGGCCCAGTTGCCTCGCAGCAGCCGGCTGTGATCGATCTCGGTGAGAATGGCACGCCCGTTCTCGATCCTGAGCACCGGCAGACCGACGCCGTGCAGCGTGGTGGCTCGGATTGCCGTGCACGTTCTCGGACATGTACGCCCACTGGTAGGCGAAATCAGGAGAGGCACTGTTCGACGTCAGCACGATCAGCGGCATCGTCAGGGTAAAGAATCCGGCCAGCGTCGGCCAACCGTTCTGCGCCACGTTGTGGGTGTCGGGGTTGAACGTCATGTCCCAGGTGCCGCTGGTCACGAAGGCCTGCCTGATCAGGTTCTGGTGGGCGGCGTCGACCTCGTCCTGGAAGATGACAGTGACCGGGTCACGTGACTGGAGCTCAAGGAACTGCCTGATGGAGAGCAGGGCGTCGGAGAGCTTTTGCGGCTCGCAGAACGGCTGAGCGCTGGCGACGCCCTCGTGCAGCAGGTAGATGTCGCCGTTGTGGTACCAGATGTCCAGCAGCAGCGTCGTGGCGCCCATCGCGAGCTGGGTCGCGACCGAACTGGTCTGCTGCGCGTACCAGAACCCGGTCCCGAAGTTCGCGTACGCGTTGTGGCTGCCGATGTATGCGTTCTGGTTGTAGGGCAAAGTGACGTCACGGCCATGGGACGGGGCAAACGTTCCCTGCGCCATTGTCCTGAGCAACAAGTTCCCGGTCCGCGTGGCGGCGATAGTGCGGCACAAGTACTCAAGCGATTCCGATTACACCAACGTGTGGTCGCCCATCGAGCCGGACGCCACGACCCCCGCGAGCCTGGCGTGGATCGCTAAGTTTACGGATTAGGAAATTAACCCAATTTTCAGTGTAAACGTACTGCCTAAAGGCCGGGTTCCATCGGCAGAAGTCACTCTTGGTCTTGGCGGGATCTGGAGCGCCGGTAGGTGGACGCACACCGTGGTGATGCCAGGCGCGTGCATGGTGCGTACTCGGGTTGAACGGCCGGCCTATGGCGGCTTCAACCTTCGCGGCGACTTGCTTGGGCAGGAGCGCGCCGAGGTCGGAGACGGGGACTTGCTTGTCCCTGATGATTGTCTGGACCTGATCCATCGTGGCGCGCTGCTCGTCGGTCAGCTCCTCCATGCGGACGAATGTCATCGCCGCATCTGCTTCAGTTTTCGGACCGGTCTGCGGCAAGAGATATATCCGGAAGTCGAAGGAAGGGTGTGCTGCCAGGTCAGGCTCCAGAGCGGCGTCGAAGTCCTGCAGCCAGTCAAGGGTTCTTCTTGGGATCCGCTTTCGCACTGCCTTGAGGGCGTCCCTGGCGTCTTGCGTTATTGACGACAAGAACAGGGGAAAGCGCAATCGGTTGCTCAGGCCCTCGTCGTTACCGAACAACTCTGTCAGTGTTTGCTCATAGTTCAGGACCAGAGCTTGCGTCCGCCCAGCTACTAGCGATGCGATGTCTTGTTCGCACCTGTGTTCGATCTTGTTGCGAAGGGTTATGAAGAACAACAGGTTGGCGACTCGCGGATCTTTCTGAGGGAAAAAGTCCTCGACTAGCGTCTTGAGCGGCTTGCACAGCCAGTCACCGTCCTGCGAGCGGATGCGATGCCCCTGAGCATCGCGTATGTAGAGATCGTCGCCCTCCTTCTCGGCTCGTGCCTGGAGAAGCCTCAGCCAGGCCATTGACATATGAACGATGAATGCCTCAAGCTGCCGATCCTGACCGGACCGGTTGTAGAGGTCAACTGCGAGCAGAGCCTCTCTCTTTGATGCCTGCAGTTGATGCCACCATCGGGGCCTAGGAGCCATGAAGTCACAATAGAGCCTCCATCAGCCGAGACGAAGTCGAACCTGTCCAATCTGGACGCCAACGCACTGAAAACTGGTTATTCCAGGATGACCGAATCGAGTGATCTGGCTGTAACTGAACGAATTCAACTGATATATAATATTTTGCTTATGAATGACATCTATAATTGCGGCGCCTGCTCGCTGCGGTGCGCGGCCACCGACCAGCCGGGTGCCTGGGGCGGCTTTGCCGGTTCTTTGGCTAATAAGGCCAGGATTCAGACGAAAACAGGAGAGCAGGCGCGTACCCTCGGCGGCAGATCAATGGTACCTTGCTGTCAGCCTGAGCGGAGGGCGTGGATGCAGTGGTGACAATTCGCTTTACTTGGGGGCGGGCAACAACTTCCAGCGCATGAGCTTCGCTGCTGGTCTTAGGCAGCAGTTCGGTGACCAGCCCGCGCGGCAGCGGCCGGGTGCGTAATAATCGCGGGCCAGCCAGGCAAGAGAACCGCCACCCGGTCGCCGGCGGCAGCGCCAGCATCGCGGCCTTGTCGGCAGCGATACGGCGGGCCGGGGCGCAGCGCCATCGGTGGCTGAGCGCACCGGATGGACTGGAGCCGATCGAAAATCAATCGGCTCCCCCCGCCTCGCGGGTCGATACTGAGCGCATGGTGACGTATAAGCGAGAGATCAGGCTCTGGCGGGAGGCGCATCCGGTCCAGCGAGCACTGATGATCCGCGATGACGCTGACTCGTACTGGATCGCATGCCAAATGCAGCACCGCCGCATCATGGACCCTGGCCCTGCCATCTTCAGCGACCCGCGAGCCATCATGGTTCAGCGGCGAATTGACGTAGACCTATTCGTAGTCAGCCTTCACCGGCTGTCAACGGTGGCAGACCTGGCGGCCGACGTGGCTGACCCGAGGAACGTGCTACCCGAGGCAATCGTTATGTTCAGCGACCAGACCGCGGGCCTACCGCTGTCGGAGCACGGGCCGGACGAGTCGCCGACGATAGCTAACGTCCGCCATGTACTAGAGCACGGGCAGAACCTTGAGATCCGTGGCGGTCTCGGCTTCGCCAGCGGCGAGCATGGCTGGTTCGTCTCCTACCGTGGCCGCATGTGGGAGACACAGGATCTCCTGGCCGCAGCCGAGGCCCTGCACACCGCCATTCGCAAGGCCATAGATCCTGAGGCATTCAGCGACTTTCGCGGCGACGTTCCGTACATAGAGCTTCGCGACCCGGCAGACATCATCCGGCGCAGTGATCCTGTCTCCGGCATCCTTGCCCGGCAAGCATCGGCTATGGCTGAGATCCAGAAAGGACTTCGGGCGGGCCTTCAGCCGCCTAGGCACTGCCCTTAACTTTCCGGAGTTCTGAGGCTTGGTGTCCGGTTTTCTGGGCTTAGGTCACGGTCTGGCGGCGTGTTGATCGCGGTGGCGTTATGTGGCGCGCCGGTCCCTGAAATAGAACAAAGCTCCTGGTAGGACAGGGTTGTCGACACCCATTTCGCCATACCTGGAGCTTTGCTGCCCGCCCAGTCTGCCATGCTGATCACGCCGTCGTCCATCCCGCCCGCACCGTCCGGGGACAATGACGGCGTTCCGGGGGCGGACCTCGCGGAACGGGTGCTGTCCGGGCCAGGGCTGTGGCTGGACTGGCTAGGGGAGCTGCAGCGCGAGAGCCTGCTGGAGGAGCTCCTGGCCGAGGGCGTGATCGCGCGGGCGCTGGAGGAGGCGCCGCACCGGCATGCCCATGACCGGACGCTGACCGGGAAGATGACCGTGATCTGCGTCCTGGTCGCCTGCCTGTTCCCCGGCGCGGGATACGACACGGTGCTGGCCGCGGCGTTCGGCCTGCCCGGCCTGAACCTCAAGCCGGGCACGGGAGTGCCGACCGGGCCGGCGTTCTCCAAGGCCCGCGAGCTGCCCGGCGAGCAGGTCATGAAGCGCCTGTTCGTCCGCGTCGGCTACCGTCGCCTTGAGGCGAACGGTCCCGGTGGGCGGGGTCGACCACCTTGGCCAGCAGGCGGGAGGTGTGAGCCGGGCTTGATCAGGCCTGCGGTTCGCCATCCCGAGGATGTGCCGGGCAATGGTGCCCTGTGTGGGCCGGTCGGTCAGGTCATAGCCGGACTTCCATTCGATCCAATCACCCCCATCATTCGGCGACGCCTTGGTCACGGCATCACCGAGCTGGGCCAGCTCGTCAGGCGTGCGCAACTCTCGGGCTGGGTCGAGCGGTATACGCCAGGACCGTGGCAGGTATCTGGTGGAACAACCTGCGCAGCTTCTCAGCCAAACCTAATTCGGAATGCCCTGTAGGCCTTAGGGCTCAAGTGCAAATGATTGTCATCGGGTCTGGGACGCCTCTAAATCTCGCATACCACCCGCTAATCCCGTCGGACATGACGTACCTGCGCCAGTTCCGCACCCCGCTCGCCGCGCCGGGCCGTTGTGTTTGCTGTCATGATCCATCACCGTCTCGCCGGATCGGGTGCTGAGTGCGTATGGTCACAGGATGGATGCGTTCGCCTGGGGTGTGGTCGGCTCAGTCGCCGGAAGCCACACGGATCACCCGTGTATTAAGCGATCTGGGCGTTCCGCTCTTTGGCGTGATCACGTTTAGTAATTGCGTAGGTTCCCGGCGGAGGCTCGGCTGCAGGTGGAATCCCGCGCCTTCACCATGCCTGATCCGGAGCTTGTCCCGTACCTGCCTCTGGCGCGTCCAGGCTGGCGCCTGGCCGCTTCAGGCTCAGGCGCCGGGTTCCCAGAGGGATGCGAACGGGTTTACTGCACGGCCAGGTACTGGCCCGCCGGAGAGCGGGCAGCGCGCGATGCCGGCTCGCGGCCGGTGTTTCACGATCGCCTCATGCCTCCCTTGGGTTCCCGTACTGAGAGCGAGGGATAGTCATGAACGGGTTTGATGTCCGCGTTCACGCGATCCGCCGCCGTAGCGACCGCCGGAGCCAGTTCGGGGTGCGGTGGCACGCCGCCGGGCGGGCCAGGTCGCGGTCGTTCATCACCAGGGGTCTGGCCGACAGCTACCGCGCCGAGCTGGTCCGGGCCGCCCGCCAGGGCCGCGAGTTCGACCCGCGCACCACCGGGGAGCCCGGCCACCCAGGACGTGCCCGAGGCCGCGGCCACGACGTGGCTGGAGCACGCGACCGCCTGCGCGGCAGATAAATGGCCGCACCTGGCCCGCACTCCCGCGCCAGCACCGCCGACCCGCTCGCCACGGTCACTCCCGCCCTGACCCGGCAAGGCACCCGCCCGCCCCCGCGGACCCTTCAGCGCGCCGCCCTCTACCAGCACGCCTTCAACCCCGCCCACCCGGAACCTTCCGACCTCCGCCACCGCCCGGACGCTGGCCCGGCTCCACCGCGCATCGGTCCCGATCACCAGCCTGAACCACCCGCAGATACTCCGCGCCGCCCTCACCGCGATCACCCTGCGCCAGGACGGCACCCGCGCCGCAGCCACCACCATCAGCCGCAAGTACGCCGTCCTGCACAACGCCCTGACTCACGCCGCCGAAACCGGCCTGCTTCCCGCCAACCCCCTGGACCACCTCACCTGGCACAACCCCGCCCGCCAGCACCGCCATCGACCCCCGGACCGTCCCCGGCCCCGGCCAGGTCCAGGCCATCCTCGACCAGGTCACCCGGATCCGCCCCGGACTGACCGCGTTCTTCGCCTGCCTGTACTACGCCGCCCTGCGACCCGAAGAAGCAGCCGCCCTCCGCCGCCGCGACTGCCACCTCCCCCCGGACGGCCCGGGAACCCTCACCCTCACTGCCGCCTGCCCCCGCACCGGCACCGCCTGGACCAGCACCCATACGCCCTGCCAGGCCCGCGGCCTCAAGCACCGGCCCGACGTCGCCATCCGCCTCGTGCCCATCCCGCCGGTCCTGGTCACCCTGCTGCGGCGGCACCTCACCGACCACGGCACGGCACCCGACGGGCGCCTGTTCCGCGGCACCCGCGGCGGCATCCCCAGCGAAAGCCTTTACGGACTCACCTGGCACCGCGCCCGCCGCCGCCCTCGGCCCCGAAGGCACTCGTCTGTTCACCGGCCCGCACCGTGTCCAGGCAGCTAGTCCTTTAATCTGCCTAACCAGCCGGTCAGGGGCAGGGGTTGGAGTACTTGAGTTTCTGGCCGGCCCTGAGCTTGTTGATTCTCATCGTGGTGAACAGGTTCTGGTACTGCCAGCCTTTGACGCCGCCCGCCGTGTAGCCGATCCTGGCCTTGCCGATGTAATAGCGGCCGGGGCCGGCGAACGTGACGGCGATGACCACGAACCACGCGGACTGCTGGTGAGGCGCCGCGGAAACCACGCTCAGGGGCTGAGCGCCCGGGCAGTGCCTGACGTTGCCGGTACCGAGACCCAGGGCTGCATCTTGGGTGTCGTACCTGAAGGCCGTGATGCTCCGGATGCGCACTCCCTTGGTGGTCGCCGCGAGGGTGATGCCGGTCAGCTTGACCCGGTCGCCGGTGGTGTTCAGCAGCGCGGGCAGTCCGATGTCGAGGATTTCCGTGGGGACTCCCGGGCCGCCCTGGGAGAAGCCGGCCGCGACTTCGAAGACGTTGCGTTCGGTCGCGGCCGGCTTCGCGGGCGAGCAGCCGGCGGCTATGAGCGCCAGGGCCAGGCAGGTCATAGTCGCCCGCAGCTTCATGATGCCGAATCCTCCGCAGAATTAGTAAGAGTAGAACATTTCCGGGAAATGACCCAGCCCGGCTATGCCGTTATTACCCCAGATGTAGTGCAATCCACTATTTTTCGTGCCTTTAATCTCATTAGTTCGCGTCGCTCCGCCGAAGTTTATGCACTGGGAAGCGTCGGTGGAATGGTCTTGCTCGACCGTTATTCCCACCCCGCCGACGGAAGCGGCGAGGCCCCAGACGAATCCCTTGCCCTTGGTGTCGCAGTAGGCAAGGCCGCCGGCTCCGTTGTTGTTGCCGTACGCGTTCGACCAGAGGGAGCTGTCCGGGTACATGTAGCTGTAGCCCTTGTAGCCGTCGTAACCGACATTCGACTGTTCGTGCGGCCGTCCGTCCGGCTGGAACTCGCCGTCTGGAGGGAATTCGCCCCAGATGTTGGCCGAGGTCTTCAGCGGCTGCCAGCCGTTGCCCGGGTTGTAGATACCGGCGTTGCCGATGGTCCAGCGGGTCTTGCAGACGTAAGCGGTCTCGCCGCCGACCGGCGGGTAGTACGGCGCGCCGGACGGCACGTCCGCGTCGACCACCTTGGCGTCCTCGTAGTTGAGCGACACCGAGAGCTGCTCGGCCGTGTAGGCGGGGACGCTCAGCCCAGCCGAACTGCCTTGCGAGTTGCTCCAGGTCTTGTAGTAGTCGAAGTGGAACAGCTGGGCGTCGGCGCTGATGTCGACCCCGATGCTGGTGGCCGCGTCGCTGTCGAACGTCAGGCTCCCGGTGGTGTCCCAGTTGGAGTGGACTTCGCCATAGATCGTGTAAGCGTGCTTCTCCCAGACCTTGAAGACGAATCTCTTCCTCACGTAGCCGTCGCCGGGATGGTTCTTCGGATTGGTGCAGCCTTTGACGACTCCGTCAGGAGAGGCGGGAGAGTCGGGAGAGGCGGAGGCACCGGCGAGGCTAGTCCCGTCGGCAGCGACGTACGGGCTGTAGTTGCCGTCGGTGCCGAAGAGCGGTTCGTAGCCGTACGAGTCCTCCGACGGATCGTCGTACGCGTCCTGGGCATCGCCGACGATGTCGTTGTTCGCGTCCGTCAGAGTCGGGCTCGCCTCGTAGTTCGGGGTGCTGTCTTCACCGCTGGTGGTGTCCCCGGATGACAAGTCCGCCTGGTCCGGTGTCACGATCATCGCCGGCTGGCCTCCTGCGGGCGAGGACACCTGCACCGGTCCCGAGGGCTGAGCGCTGGAACCGACCCAGGCTGACCGCTCGGCGTCAGCGCCGACGCTGTAGGTGACGGAGCCCACGGTCGAGAAGGCCGTCGCGGAAGCGTCGAGGTTGAGCCAGCCGCCGTTGCTGTCTGCTGCGGACTGGGCATCGGCGGGCAAGGCCGAGTATGACGGCACCTGGAACACCCAGATCCCGTTCGCATCCGTTGTCGCGGTTCCGACCGCGCTTGGCGTCCAGCTTGACGGATCGTCGGCCGGAGGATCAGCCACGTACAGCGTCACCTGGTCACCGGCCACGGGCGTGCCGTTCGGCGCGAGCACGGTGCCGGTGACCGCGCCCGGCGGCGCGTAGACGCCGTCGTCCCCGGTACCCACGGCGTTCGTCGCGGTCACGGTGAACGCGTCCCCGGCCGCGTTCGCCAGTCCGGTCAAAGTCGCTTGCGTGACATTGCCGGACACGGTGACCGTCGCGCTGTCCGGCGACGCCGAAACGGTGTAGCTGGTGATCGCCGCGCCGCCGTCGCCCGTCGGCGCCCAGGAGACGGTGGCCGCCGATCCGGAAGTAGTCACCGATATCGGGGCGGGCGCGTCGGGAGTGTACGGCGCGACGAAGAACCCGCGCGCCGCCACCACCACGTCCACGGTGCCGGAACTGTGGTTGGCAATCGTCTGCTGCCCGGTGACCGAGACCGCCGAAACCTCGGCCGCAGTCAGGTCATTGTCCTGGTTGTCGCCAGCGGTGAAGTTAACAGCGGCGTTGCCCGGGTCGGTTCCGCCTGCCGGGTAAAGCGACAGGAAACCGCTCGCGGTCGCGTTCATGGCCGCGACGGTCTCCGCTACCGCGGTCACGCCGTTCGAGGGAATGCTGTCGTCGCCGACGACGGTGAACGTGATTGATCCGTTGGCCGGAATCGGCGTCGCGGACACCCCGCCGGTTCCGTTCCTGGTATCGATGATCCGGCTCTGCGGGACATCCTGGTAGGTAGATCCGGCCTCTGAAGCTGACGGACTGACCAGGTAGCCCTGGGCCGCCACCATCATGTCCACTGCAGCCGAACCGTGGTTGACAAGAGTCAGGGTGCCTGACGACGACACCGGGCCCAGGTAGAGGTTGCGGACCTTCTGGCCCGGCGAGTAGCTGAGAGCCCGCAGGGCCGGGTCAGTTCCGCCGGGAGCGTACGCCGATATCCAGCCGCTATGCGTGGCGTTGGCAGCGCCGAGATACAAGGCCGCGCCGGCGGCGTCCGACGGCACGCCTCCGCCGCCAGTGATCTGGACGGTCAGATTACCGCCAGCCGGGATCTGGGCCTGCGGCGCGCCGTAGCCGGTCCGGGTATCGACGAGCCCCGCGTACGGCAAGGGCAGGTAAGTGTCGCCGGTAATGGAAGTGCCGGAGTTCTGGATGTATCCCAGCACGCTGACCTGGACGTCCGTCGCACCGGAACTCGCGTTCGTCACCGAGATCGTGCCAGCGGAACTGACCCGGACCATATCGCCGACAGTTACCGATTCCCCGGCATTGAAGGGAACGGTCCAGATTCCCGGGTTGGAGTCGTCGGGGTCGTAGTCTTCCAGAGCGCCGGAAGCGGCAGGACTCAGCGCGGAGATCTCGACGTAGACGTCAGGAACGCCGGCGGGCACGCCGCCAGTCCCGGCCACGCTGAAAGTCAGCGTCCCCGCGCCCGCCAGCGGAGCAACCGGCACGCCGCCGGTGCCGTCAGTCGTATCAAGTGCCTTGAACATCGGCACGCTGATGTACTGCCCGCCCGCCGGCATGAGCGAAGCGCTGGTCGCGGCCAGTGCCGACGGCGCTGAACTCCACGCCAGCGTGATTGAGGAAGCCACCAGCACCAGCGAGCCGACAACCCCCCCAACGGGCCTTCGTCGTCTCATGATCTGCCTGACCTGTACGTTCACTGACCTGCGTTTGCCGGTCACCAGCCACCGCCGTTCGAACACAATGGTCAATCAGCCCACTGCTCGTGAACTGGTACCCAGCGAACATACACCGCGACCGAAGCGCTTACCCGGCTCAATCTGCAGCCGTCCACGCGGATCGGAAGTGTAGTCCGCCAGGCCAGAATGGATGTTCGGTTCATCCGGAACGTCCTTATTGTCGCAGCTGCCGTGCCGTTCGGAGATGGACGGGCATTCCCATCATGAGGCACGGCCCTAGCGGTCTGGCTTTCACGGATTTCTTCGAGGGCGCCGAGGTCGGTCGCCCGATCCGCGTGGCGGGTCGACTGGTCCCTGAGAAGCGCTACCATCATTTGCTGTACCCGTACGACCCCGGCACTTGCTAAAGGCACTGGCCCGCGCACACCTTGTCGTGCGGGGCGCGGTGTACGGGCGCTGACGGATGCACGACCTGATCCGCGTCTACGCTGACGAAGTCGCCGCTGGACCGCCCCGGCTTTCGTGGCGGCGATGACCTCTGGGAGTGCGCCACGAGGCGCTGCTGTCGTGCCGGATGGGGTGAGAGGCCGCCATCGCCCCGCCGTCGCGAGGATGCCGATGGGCTCGGGAAGCGGTGGCCTTGCGGCGGCGGCTAGCGCCTTTCTCGGTGCGGAGCTCGTACACACGCCAAAGCACTTTGCTCGCCGCACGAACCTAATCGCTGATCTAGAGGAATCCGATGTCGTCATCACTGGCGAAGGAAGACTCGACGAGCAGACTAAGTGGGGCAAAATTCCGCACTATATCGCGTCGGGGTCGCGCGGTGCTTGCATCGCAATCGTCGGGGCCTATACGCATCAGGGGTGGAGTGACCTGGCGGAAGCAAGCAATGACCGAGCCTTGATTATCACTACCAATCCTGAGTATTCACTATCTAGGCCGAGTATGGCTATTGCTGACTGCGCTGGTGTGATTGGATCCATGCTGAAGCTTGGCGGTATGGCATGAAGGCCCCAGCGGGCGGGGGGTTGCTGATCATCTTGATTGGACCATCCGGTGTAGGAAAGTCGTCAGTTAAACTATATCTTAAGAAGTGTCTTAATGCTGACAGTGCGCCAAAATATACTACCCGTGCCCGGCGTGGAGCAGACGAGGATAAGTCAGACTTTATTTTTGTCGAGAAAACTCAATTTCCAGTGACCGGGGTTCGTGCTTTCCAAAGTTACGGTGAATGGTTTGGGATACAACTCGATGCAATCCAGACCTCCTTGAGTGCCCACCGCAGTCACATATTGATCGTGGGTGACAGGCCTACTGCAGACCTTCTTATCGGCAGATATCCCGATGCAGTTATATGTATATTGATTTATTGCGAGAAGGATGTCCTTCGGGATCGATTGAGAGCGGCCCCCGGACGTTGAGACGCAGCCCGTCCGGGACATAGCCGACCTGCGATCCGTCCGCCGAAAACCCGTCGTCGCTGGGATGATCAACGAGTATCACCACGCCGCGTAAGCCAAGCTCAGACAACGTAACTCAATATTCGAGCCTGACTGGTTCCTGACCTGCCTGCCGGCGACCCTGGCTGTTCACGTCCGCCGGCCCGGCAACCCGGCGCGGACCTGGTCATAGAGCACTCGGCCACCTGACCGGGCGGCGCTCCGTCCGGGCCTGGGACGGGCCGTACCCGCCGCAGGACGGCGAGGACAAGACCCATGCCCGCGCCTTGCACGGGGCAGAACCGGGGATGGTGATCGGTTAGGCTCAGCCCATGCCTGGGTTGCTGCTCGTGTCGACCACTGCCGGAAGCCGTGATGCGGCAGCGGAGCTTCTTCGTTCGGCGGTGCACGCGAAGCTGGCGGCGGGCGGGCAGGTGTTCGGCCCGGCGATGTCGGCGTTCTGGCATGAGGGCGAGTACGGCGAGGGGGAAGAGTGGCAGGTGTTCTTCAAGACCACCGCGGACCGGTTCCCCGAGCTTCAAGAGCACATTGTGGAGCGCCACCCGTGGCAGAGGCCCGAGGTGACGGCACTGGAGATCACGGCAGGGTCGCCACCGTATGTGGAGTGGGTCATTCGTGCCACGTCGCCGGGGTGATCCCGGCCGCGCGGTCGGCTAGTTCGGTCACGTACGGTGCCGATGAGCGGGCGCGCAGGCTGCGCAGGAGGAACACGACCCGCTGAGCTGGCCGTACTGACGCGACACCGTTCGCCAGGCTGATCACCTGCCCGGTCACGGCGGCAGCGTGCTCAATGTCCCCGGTGACGATGAGCGCCTCGGCGAGCCAGGTGAGATACAGGGCTTTGTCGCGGGCCTGCCGGTCATCGAAGCTGCCCAGCGCGGCCTCCAGGACGGGTATGGCCAGCTCCGCGCGGCCGAGCCGGGTCAGGCAGCGGCCGGTCATGATCTGGACTTCGGTCTGGTCCACCCACGATGCCCAGTCCGGTGACGGCGCGGCCTGGTCGTCGTGGAGGGCTGCTGCGGCGATGTCGAGGGCACGCCTGGCGGGTGCCTCGCTCAGGCCGGTTTCGCAGGCGATGACCCAGGCACGCCGCTCGTTCAGCAGTGCGCGGACTCGGGGCGGCGCGGTCGTCCCGGCTGCCTGGCAGGATGCCTCGGCGAGGCTGGCCGCGGGCTGGCCGGTGGTGAGGTTCTGGTAGGCGAGCAGGGCCAGCGCGTTGGCTTCCAGCGGCCGGTCCCCGGCTGTCCTGGCGGCGGTGAGGCTTTCCTCGTACAGGGCAGTCGCGGCTGGGTGCCAGCCAGCGTCGAACGCGGCCCAGCCGGCTTGCTGGGCCTGCTCGCTGATCAGGGTCACCAGTTCCGCCCGGGTCGCCTGGGTGCAGGCGGCCTGCGCGGCGAGGGTCTGGGTGGCCTGGAGTTCGGCGAGGTAGACCCGGTAGGTGTCGGTTCCGCCGAGGTAGTCATCGAGGCGGCGGAGCCGGGCAAGCCGCTGCCGCAGCAGGCCGGGGACGTGGCTGCCGATGGTGCGGCCGGCAGCCAGGTGGGCGAGCTGGGGCGGTACGGTCAGCAGCCCGGCCAGGCCGGCGGAGGCTGCGAGGAATTCCCGGCGCTGCACGTCTCCATTGTCCCCCGCCCCGTCAGCCGGGACGGCGGCCGGGCCGGAACCGCCCGCTGATCTGGCTGACGTGGGTGCCCTGCTGGATGACTGGCCGGCTGGCTGGGGCGCGCGGAAGCCGGCTTTACGGCACAGCAGCTCATACCGTTCGGACATGCGGTGCCGGCCCGCTTCCCAGCCGCGGATCATCCGCACCAGGCTGTCGTGCGCGGGCACGGCCTCGCCGTCAGCGGCCTGCCGCATATGACGGGCCAGTTTCGGCACGTCCCAGCCTTGTGACCGGCGCCAGGCTCGCAGCGCCTGGCCGTCAATCCGCGGCATCACCTGCATGACCTCACATCAGCCACACCGGGCGTAGCAGCAGCCTGACGGCGCGTACCCGGATGATCCTACTTGTCACTATGACACGCCACGCCGTGACGGTGGACTGGTCCTAGCCAAGCTGGTACGCGCCTGAACCACCTTGACCAGCGGAAACCTGTGCACTGCGCTGGGAGGGTCGTCCAGGCGGACAAGGAGAAGCCGCGATGCCGAGCACCACCCTAGCCACCGCCCCGGCAGCGTCCCGGGCCTGCGTCGAGTTCCGCAAGGTCCACGGGGCGGGCAACGACTTCATCTTCATCAACGGGCCATTCGAGCATGCCGGCCTGCCCGGCCTGGCCCGGGACCTGTGCACCCGCCAGACCGGGATCGGCGCTGACGGGCTGGTGATCAGCACCCCGCTCTCCGGTGACCCGCCGGCTTATGAGGTCCGGTGCCTCAACGCGGACGGGTCGGAGGCGACCATGTGCGGGAACGCGCTGCGCTGCGCCGCGTTGTGCGCCGCCGCCGACCACGGGCACACCGAGGTCGCCATGGTCATGGCCGGGGTCCGGCACCGGGGCGAGGTGCGCGGTGGCGAGGTGGCCGTGACCGCCGAGGCCGGCCCGGTACTCCGCGCCGCCGCCGTGGTCGAAGATGACGGGCAGGTCTATGAGTTCGATGCGGTGCACACCGGCACCGAGCACGCCGTCACGTTCGTCGCCGACGTTGATGCGGTCGATGCCGGGAGCCTGGGCCGGATCGTCCGCTATCACGCCAGCTTCGCCCCGGCCGGGACGAACGTCAGCTTCGTGCAGGCTGCCGGCCCCGGCGTGCTGCGCATCCGGACCTACGAGCGCGGCGTCGAAGCGGAGACCCTCTCCTGCGGCAGCGGCGCGGTCGCCGCCGTCGTCGCCGCCCGAGCCCGCCAGCTCACCGGCGGGGGCGCGGTAATCGTCCGCAACAGGGCGGAGGCACCGCTGGCCGTGCGGCCTGACCCCGCCAGCCCCGGCCGCACGTTCTGGGTCAGCGGCCCGGCCGCGATCGTCTTCACGGGACGGATCTGATGCCCCCGGCCCCTGAACCCGCCACGCTGGACCAGCAGATGGCAGACGCGGGTGCCTGGGCTGACCGCACACTCGGCCAGGTTTCGGTCGCGCTGGTCTATGGCGGGGTCTCCGCCGAGGATCAGCTCTACATCAGCAAGAGCCCGCCCGAGCAGCTCTCGGTCACCGCGCTTTCGGACACGCTGACCGGGCTGGGCGTCCGCTATGAGGTGCTGGACCCGTGCCAGCCATCGTTCATCCGCGACCTGGCCCGTTTCGACGTGGCCCTGCCGAACCTGCACGGCCCGTTCGGCGAGGACGGCCGCCTGCAAGGGCTGCTGGACTACCTCCGCGTGCCCTACTGCGGCAGCGGCGGCGCCGCCTCCGCGATCGCCGCGGACAAGATCGTGTGCAAGCGCATGATGGAAGCCCTCGCCGTGCCCACCCCAGCCTGGCGCACCTGGCCCGGCCCGGACACCGCGTGGCCGGGCCGCCCGGTCATGGTCAAACCCCGCATGGGCGGATCAAGCGTCGGCATGAGCCTGATCCGCCGCGAGAACGACCTCGCGGCCGCGATCACCGCGGCCCAGGCCAGCGACCCGCCCGGCGTGCTGATCGAAGACCACCTGCCGGGCCTTCCGGTCACTGTCGGCGTACTGGAACTCCCCGGCGGCATCGTCATCTTCCCGCCGCTGGCCACCCAGGTGCACGACGGGGACTTCTATGACGCCGACGCCAAGCTGGACACCGCCGGCGAAGGCACCGTCACCTGCACCCAGGCGGCCCTGCCCGCCCCGGTCACAGTGGCCCTGAACAGTCACGCCGATGTGGTCATCGCGATGTTGCGGGAAGCGCTCACCCGGCCGCGATACGATGCACCCCTGCCGGTGCCCGACTTCACCGGCCGGCCCGTGCAGCACCGCTAATTATGACGCCCGACCGGGGGAGGTTACCCGCCCGTTGTCGCAGGTCCACCAGGTACCGATGTGCCGCCAGCGGATCGACCCGGCCGAGTGGGACGCGCACGGCGGCACCGCGCTCGGCGACCGCGCCGAATGGTCCGACCGGGCCTGCGGGATGGCCGCGCTGCGGATGATCCTGCTGGCCTACCTCGGCGACGCGCCGCCGCTGACCGAGCTAGTCAAGACCGGCGTCCGCGACGGCGCCCTCACCGGACGAGGCTGGCTGCACGCCGGGATCGCCCGCCTCGCCGCCGGGTTCGGCATACCGGCCGCCGCTGAAGCAGTCACCGCCGGCGGGCTGCCCGCCCGGCTGGCCGCTGCCCCCGTGATCATCTCGGTGACCGAGAAATTCCCCGACGACGGCCGCAAAGGCGGCCACCTGGTCGTGGCGCGCGGCATCACACAATCCGCGAACGGCGGCCCGGACATCCTCATCCGCGACCCGTCCGCCTGGGGCCAGGACCACGACCGGGTACCGCTGGCCCGGCTGTCGGCCTCCTACACCGGCCGGTGCATCACCTTCACGCCCATGCCCGCACGAGCCGGAAGGCAGCACTCATGATCCCGCTGACCCTCGCCGAGATCGCCGCGATCACCAGCGGCACCCTCCACGACGCGCCCGACCCGTCAGCGCAGGCCACCAGTCCGGCTGCCTGCGATTCACGGCACGTCACCCCGGGAGGGATATTCGCCGCCCTGCCAGGTGCCCGCGCGGACGGGCACGACTTCGCCGCCCAGGCGCTCGCGGCAGGTGCCGTGTGCGTCCTGGCGTCCAGGCCCGTGGACGGCCCGGCCGTCGTGGTGCCCGACGTCACCGCCGCCCTCGGCGCACTGGCCAGGCACGTCCTCAGCCACCTCACGGACGCGACGGTCATCGCCTTGACCGGCTCATCGGGGAAGACCACCACCAAGGACATGCTCCGCCACGTCCTGTCCCAGCACGGCCCGGTCATCGCCCCGCCAGGATCGTTCAACACCGAGATCGGCCTGCCGCTCACCGTCCTGCAAGCCGACCGCACCACCCGCTACCTCGTGCTGGAGATGGGCACCCGGCACCTCGGCGACATCCGCTACCTGACCACGCTGGCCCCGCCGCAGATCGGCATCGTCCTGAACGTGGGTTCCGCGCACATCGGCGAGTTCGGCAGCCGCCAGGCCATCGCCCAGGCCAAAGGCGAACTGGTCGAAGCGCTGCCCGGTGCCGCTCACGGCGGTATCGCGATCCTCAACGCCGACGACCCGCTCGTCGCCGCCATGGCCGCCCGCACCGCCGCGAAGATTGTCAGCTACGGGACCAGCCAGGCGGATATCCGGGCCGCCGGGATCAGCCTCAGCGCAGGCCGGGCCGGCTTCACCCTGCACACCCCAGCGGGGACGGCCCCGGTGAGCCTGCGGCTGCTCGGCGCGCACCAGGTCCACAACGCCCTGGCCGTCGCCGCCGCCGCGTACACCCTCGGGATGGGCACCGCGCAGATAGCCGCCGCGCTGTCCACCGCCGAGCCCTCGCCCGGCAGGCTCCAGATCCTGGACTTCCCCGGTGGCATCACCGTCATCAACGACGCGTTCAACGCCAACCCCGAATCGATGACCGCAGGACTGCGCTCATTCGCCGCCTACGCCGCAAGCCGGCGCATGGTCGCGGTCCTCGGCGAGATGCGCGAACTCGGCCCAGGCGCCCAAGCCGCCCACCACGCCATCGGCAACCTCGTCGCCGAGCTGGGCATTCACCTGCTGATCACCGTGGGGCACGGCCACGCTGACGACCTCGCCCATGCCGCGCAGTCCAGCCCGGCACCGCCTGTCATCGAATCCGCGGAGACCCCCGAAGCGCTCCACGCCATGCTGCCCGGACTGCTCAAACCCGATGACATCGTGTTCATCAAGGCATCCCGCTCAGTCGGCCTGGAGAACTTCGCGGCTACGCTAGCCATCTCATAAGGCTCACCAGCCAGGCGCAACGGGGCCGCGAAGGCAGAGCGCTGCACGGGATAATTCCGCCTGTACCTGCACCAACATGCCTTTCCCGCCCAGGCCGGGCCGGGAAGTGCATCCCGTCGTGTGCAGAGGGCTTCGGCCAGCAGCCGACAGCGCGGTCTCAGCGTCCTCGCTGGCATCCGCCGACAGCCCGGCGGGCAGAAGAACGCGCCCAGGGCGCGGAGTGCCCGAACCGAGAGTCACGCTACGCGCGGCACTTCCCGTGCTAGTCACAGACCTTGCACGGGAAGCCTGGGGGCAACCCCGATACCGCACCGTGAAGCCGGGGACCAGGTACCGGGGTTGCCGTCCCTCCCGCAAGGAATCTGGCGGTACGCGGGAGGGAGCTTGTGCCAGGTGGTGGCCCCCGGGGGAAGGAGTAACCGAGCCACTCTCCGAGGGTCCGGCTTGACCCCTCACCCGCTGGTGCGCGTCCGGCCCTGGCGTCAGGTGAGGGGAGTCGTCACACCCGTTTGCGCCGTGCGTCTTCCTGGGCGGCAGCGATGTCGGCATGCAAGGTGTCGATCTTGCTCCACGTCTCCTGGCCGAGGATGCCGTGCCGCCGGTGCAGGTCCAGGAGCACGTCACAGGCGGCTTCGGCGTTGTCCAGCTCATCGGCTGTCAGGTCCCGCAGGTTCGGCATTTTCCTTCCCCCCTGTTCTGGTCAGGTCAGGTCATCATCGACCGATAGCGTGACGGAGTACTCCGTTTGCCCGTCCTTGAACGGCTGCCCGTCCGCGCGGCGGAGCACGATGTCGAGCGTGGGGGGTCCGTTGTCATGATCGACCGACGCGCGGCCGGTGATCTCATGGCCGCGCCCGGTATCCACGGTGAATTCGCTTCGTTCTGCCATCGGTAGTCGCCTCCTGGGCTTGGGAAGGGGAAGTTTGCTTGTCCGGGGATGATCCGGTGAGCGTGTCAGGTCGTGTCCTCTAGCAGCGCGAACACCACCTTTCCGCCGCTGTGGTGCAGGAAGTGGCCCCACCGGGCGCTGAGGGTGTCCACCAGCAGCAGGCCGCGGCCGTTCTCTTCGTCGTCGCCAGTACTCACGAGCACCGGGGGCAGCGGGCTGGCATCCCAGACCAGGATGAGGAGCTGTGCCCGGTCGGCGAGCAGCCACAGCCGTACCGGGGCGGTCCGCCCGTCCGCCTGGGTGATCTGGATCGCGTTGGTCATGATCTCGGCGACCACCAGCTCGGCGTCCTCACTCAGGCCGGTGAGCTGCCATTCCCAGGCCAGTTGCCGGGTGTGCAGGCGGGCGCACGGCACGGCGCCGGGCAGCGCGCCCAGCTCCAGGAAGCTGCGCAGCGGCCAGCGGCCGGTGACGTCGTTACCCTGCGGGTCGGTGAGCGGCGGAATCCGCACCGGGGTACCAGGCGGCCGGACGGCAGGACGAGCGTCCCCGCCCGCCTGCCTGGCGGTGCCGATAGTGCCGCACATCGTGATCTCCCCTATCGCGCAGTCATCCAGCCCGCCCCCGTCCGGTACCGCCGACGGATACCAGACGCGCCCCGCTCCCCCCGAGCGGACGCGAGTTCTTGCTGGACAGAAGGGTGAGCTGGTCCAGCAGCAGCCACGGGTGCACGCTCGGATCACGTGCCAGGCGGCGCAGCCACGCCCCGGCCGCGTACGTGTCGCCACGGCTCACCTGGCTCATGAGCTGCGCGGCCAGTTCGCGGTGCCGGGCAACGGTGATGTCGTCGCTGAGCGGCGGGAACGCGGCGGCCGGGGCGGGCAGCGCTGGTGCCCATTCGCCCGCAGCTGGATAGGGGCCTACCACCGCGCCGGCGCCGCGCTCGGCCGCATCCATCACGCCGGGAACCTCCACCGCGGCCTCCGCGACGTCCTGACCCACCACGTCATCTTCGCTTGGAACCGCCGCGGCATGCCCGACTACGGGCGCCGTGCTCGCGGCCACCGCGCAACTGATCATCTTCGGACCCGACCCCGCCCGTGCCGGCCCCGCCAGTACCACGGGGTCACGATGAACACCGCCCTTGCCCGCCGGTTCCCGCTCATCGCCCGGCCCAGGCCCGCCTGCACCCCGATCCCCCAGCGGATCGCCTCCGTAAAGGCCGCAGCCAGCCAAGCCGCCCTCAACGGCGACGCCGGCACCGCGAGCACCGTATTTAACCTCGCCGCGCTGCTCGCCTCCGACTGCGGCATGCCCGGCCTGGCCCGCCAGTGGTGCCACCAGCTCGCCAGGGCAACCCTGACCAACTGCCGCGACGGCCGCTACGCCCTGGAACCGGTAGTAAACATCGCCCGCCTGCACATCCGCGCTGGCGATGGCCTGCAAGCCTGGACCCTGCTCGAAAAACTGCTCCAGGCCGCCACCGACCGCGCCAGCATCACAATCGACGGCATCAACATCCCTGTGGCCGACCTCACCCGCACGCCGCAAGCCCACCATGAGCTGCGCAACTGGCTATGGACGGTCCTGCTGTCCACCGGCGCCCACGCCCTCGCCACCGCCGGCCGGTGGGAAGAAGCCCGCCGCCGCCTCGGCGCGCACCACGGCATCGGGAACCGGATGCTCGATGGCCGGCAAATCGCAGTCATCGCCCACGCACTGACCGGCCGCCACGATCAGGCACGCGAACTACTGAGCACCACGCACCCCGGCGAACCGTGGGAAGCCGCCGTCACCAGTTGCCTCAGCATGCCATGCGGCGGAGCCAGCGACGGCGAAAGCCAACACGAAGCGCAGGCCCTGTATCGCGGACTCGATCCCAGCCAGCCATGCCACGCCGTCTTCCGCACCCGGCTCGGCCTCACCCTCATCGACGCTCTCAGCGGCGCCAGCCAGCCAGCCAGCCACTCCATCGCCGTCGAGCTCATCCGCCACGCCGCCAGCGACGGCTACGCCGCCCGCGACGTCCTGGCCCACCCCCGCTGCCGGCATGCGGCCAGCAGCTCGCAACTCCGTCAGCTCACCAGCCTCATCGACGACTGCGGACTAGACCAGGGATCCCTCCACCCCGACCACAAAGACCAGCTCGACAACCTCCTCAACATCGCCGAATCCGTAATCAGCAGGCCACTCAACTTCGGCGACGGATGAGCAATGACAATGAGGTCTAGCGTTCCAGGATTGGCTGGTGGCTGACTTTCTGCCGGTTAATGTGATTCGGCCGTGCGTGTTGTGTTGACTACGGTGTGTCGGCTGTGGTGGGTTGCGGGTTGTGCCTGATGTCCCGCCTGTCCTGGATGAGGTAGCCGCGCTGCGGGCTGCCAATGCCCGGCTTTGGCTGGTGATGGGGGCTAAGGAAACCGAGATCGCCGCTGGAATGATCCGGCGGCAGGTGACCGACGTGCCGCCGGTGCGGCCGGTGGTCACCGAGCATCAGCTAATCGCCCGCCGGTGCGGCTGCGGCACCGTGACCGCCGCGGCGGCGCCGACCGGGGTGAGGGCACCGATTCAGTACGAGCTGGCAACGGCGGCCGCGGACCTCGCTGAGGCACGGCGAGCCGCAGCCCAGGTAGCTCCTGTCGTGAGGAGCGTTGCGGCACACGACGGCCATCGACGAGCGCTTCGAGTGACAAGTATCTACGGGTGAAGGAGAGCTGAATGAACCCGTTCAAACGCGCGCCTATCGCTGCCGCGATGACCGCCACCGCGTTAGCAATGGTTTTACCGGCCTGCGCCAGGGCAAGCACGGGTACTCCGCATCAGAGCCGCACCGTCACGGTATCGGCCCAGAAGACGAAGACCTACAAGATAAAGGTAAGAAAGCACGGTAAAACCCGAGGCCCGAAGATCGCTGATCCTGAAGCGTCGCAGGCAGGCGCATGCCTCCCCCCGATCCTCGGGTTCGGTCGGGAAGACCTGTGCCTGGCATTTCCGGTAGCGGTCGAAGTGCTTCAGTTGGAGGACGGCGCACCCGACGGGAACGAGGAAACCTACAGTTTCCTGGTCCAGACGCAAGTCGGACTGTCCGCTAAATCCACCGGTTTCAACATCGACGTCGCGGTGGTCGGGCTGAGCACATCCGGGGATGATCCGGGCCTGGATCCCTCCCTCACCATCACCTCCCAGTGCGACCGGCCGTGCACGGACACGTCTCCGCAGGTCTTGGCAGTGGGCACTCCCCAGGTCGCCACGGGCAGAGCGAGCAACGAGGCAGTAACACCCGCCGATCACGTGGTCTGGCCAAAGCCAGAGATAAGCCTCTACGCCGAGTACGGCGGCGATCAATCCAACACGGTATTGTGGCCGATCGTGCCGGTCATACGCTGCGACCACATGTACCCCGCAGCCTGGCGAAAGCCAGGCTGCGTGTTCCCGGCCTTCATCCCGATCGTCGACATGTCCGGGCTGAAAATCATCGCTAAGAACATCCGAGCGGTGCAAAAGCGTGGCGGCCACTACGGTAGGCCAGGCGGCAGCCATCCGCTCCATCGCAACTCCAGCCAGCGGGAGACGAATAACAACCGCCACCTAGTGTGCCCGAAGCACCTCAAGAGACCTCCTGGGGATCAATGCGACGAGTACCCCTTCGCCAGTGCCTGGGAGGGCGGCACGAAACTGCCTCCTGCCGACAGGTACAGAGGCTGGGTTCCGGCGCGCGAGAACTCGCTGCAGGAGCCATCCTGAAGCGGTTCTATGCCGACAACAGGGTCCTCCGCGGCAGCCCGGGGGATGCCTACTATGTCAATGCCGGCTGACGCCAAGCACGCCTGGCTCGACCCCTGGGTGGACACCTATCTGGAGGCCATCGGCCTCACCGTTGCCAGGATCAGCTCTCCAGGGAAATTTCTTGAACTGGTCGGCGCGGAGCCGCGTCCCGCTGACGAGTCCGGTGGCGTTCTCGCACTAGCGGACGCAAGCACCCTCAGCCAGGCGCTGATCGGCGTCGCCCCGCTACCAGGCGGGCCAGGCTGGATCCTCGGAGCCGAGAGCCCCACATGCGTTTGCTACTGGAAAGCCGCACAGCTCTCCGCGGCAGGCGGCATGGCAGCAGCCCTGCACTACACCGAGGATAGCGGCGCCAGGTTCAACTGGACCAGCAACGGCACCACCATCGCCGAGTTCAGCCTGACCGACGGCGCCGACGCCGGCATCGACGGCAGCGACCCGCAACGCCTCCTGCAAGCGCTCCGCACAGCCGGACTCGGCACCGACGGCACGGCCGAGCCGTGCGCCGCCGCGCTGGCCCTCTTCGAAGTGATCACCGGCACCATAATCACCCAGAAGATCCTGGAAGGCCGGCTCACCGTCGGGTCCGTCTCAGATCCTTACAACCTGTAGATCGACACGCACGCTGAACAGGCGGAGCTCGCCGTCCCTGTTATCGGCCGCTTTCTCGCCGACCTGAGCCCGCCAAGACGCACCCAAAGATCACGCGCCACGGCATGAGCAACCCGCCGCCGATGTTAGGCCTCGTTCCTTGGGAGCAAGCCATTGCGCGGGCCTGCAGGTGTTCGTGCGCTGGCCCCGACTCGTGCTCCGGGGCAGGATAGGTAAAGCGGGACATGACCCTCGCCCGCCGCTGGCGGCCAGGCAGCCGGATCAGCGCGGAGAAAGCTTCCGCTGCTGTGCAGGTACCGCCCGGCGATTCAGTTCGTGCAGCCAGTGGCCGCCGACTGACCCGTCAATGATCAGATGGCCATGTTTGGTTCGAACCAACGTAGGCTGAGCCGACGGTGAGTGCTGGGAGCTGGCGGCCGGCCTGTCGCATGAGTGCGAGCTGTCGTTTGAACCGGAGACGGCGTCATGATCGTTGCGGGACAGCGGGACGGGCGCTCACACGAGGCTCACACCGAGGCAAACGGAGACGAACGGACACAGGTCATGATCAAGGAACGTGCTGGTCAGGACGGGTGCGCCGCCAGGGACTTGAACCCCGAACCCGCGGATTAAGAGCACGCTGGTTCGGCGCGCCGGGCGCTCAGCCTGCACAGAACGATCCACTGATTGCCCGGAAAGCCCAGAATGCACAGATCGGATCGGAATCATGTTTCCACGAATGTTTCCGCGCGGCCCTGGCGATGTAACTCCTCACCGCTCACGGAGAGTAGCCAACGAGGTCGCGCTTCCGTATCCCTTCTATGCGGTTCCTGTTTGAAGGTTATTAATGGCGTCCGAATTGTCCAGGGTGCCGGGGTGGTCTGGTCCCAGGATGCGCAGGCGCGCGGCCGGCAGTTCGTCCAGTTCTGCCACGGCGCCGCTGTGATTCCCGCGTGCCGCCATCTTTGCGGCAATCCACAGCCGTGTCGTCAGGGTGTCCTGGTGGCCGGGTCCTAGTTGCTGGCAGCTGAGCGGTGAGTACCTGCCGGTGCAGTGCCTCGGCGGGGCGGTGGAAGCCCTGCCAGTGCAGGAAGCGGGCAGTCAGGTGGCCTGCTGAGGCTGCTGCCTACGTCGCGGCGGCCGGGCAGTGCCGTTGTGCCGAAGTGCCATCCAGAACGTACGCCGCATGCGGGGCCAGTACTTGCCAGACCTGTCTTTTCGCCAGGTCTTCGGGGCGGCCGGTTTCCCGTGCTTCTGCCGCATGGCTGAGCAGCCGGGCAGCGGGGTCCAGGCAGGCCAAGCCCGGAAAACCGGCACGCGCGGCATCAGCCAGCGATCGGCGTGATGCCGGGGAGGCTTTCGCCTCGCGGAGCGCGGCACTCCGACCCGTCCCGCCGCCATTTATAAAGCCCGGAGAGCAGCGGCGCCGGGTGCTCCCGGATGTCAGTCAGCTCGGTGACCAGGCAGAACATCTCCGGGACCTCCTGGCCTTTGATCTCGGCGAAGTACTCGATGACCCGGACCCGGACGGTGAGGGCGTCGCCGGACAGGTCCGCCAGGTAGGAGCCGTCGGCCAGGAACGGGGAGACGCGCTTCAGCGGGATGTCGCTTTTCAGGCGGATCAGCACGTGGGTGCGGTCGATGAGCCGGGCGAGCCGGGCCGCGCCGGGGAAGTTACGGTCAGCGATCCACAGCCGGTCCTTCGCGGCGGGCGAGGTTGCGCAGGTCGTTGTAGATGCGGCCGGCGGTAGTGTCGCGGGCGGGGCTGGGCATCAGGCGAGCACCGCTTCGATGGCCGGGCGGATGGCAGGCATCCCGCCGAGTTCGCGTGCTGCCCGTTGCAGGTCGGCGGCGCCTTGCTGGCCGGTGCGGCGCAGGTACCGGTTGAGTGCGGACAGGGCGAGGCTGCGCCCTTCGGCTCGGCCCAGGCGCATGGCGTCGACGACCGCCCGGGCCGCGCTGTAGACCGGTACCGTCTCGCCGGGTGCCACCTCGAAGCGTTCGACCGCGAAGTCGAAGGTGCCGGCGGCGTACTGGGAGACTTTGGCGGGCGGGTAGCTGATGGAGGGGCGGTGGGAGCCGCGGGGCACGGCGATGTGCACCTCGTGGGGGGTGTCGTCGATCAGTTCGTGCAGGCTCAGGGCGGATTCTCCGCACACCACCGCCTTGGGGGCCCTCGTGCAGACGGCGAGCAGGTCGAGGTGCGCGGTGGGCTCGGCGCCGGCGTGCCGGTATACGCCGCGCGAGAGCTCATCGATCTCACCCGCCTCCCGGAGCGTCGCCAGGTCGCGCGGGGACAGGGCGGCGGTGGACGCGCCGCGCGCGGTGAACGTCGGCGGAAGGTGCGAGAGCCGCTGCGACAGGCGCTCCTCAGAACCAGCCATGTATTGAATCCTACCCAATAGAGCTAAGCATGGGTAGTTTTAAATGCACATCAGGTCGAGTTCGCCTGTGCCGCCCGAATACTCGATCGGCTCACTGACCAGCGCTGGGCTGAAGTCTTTCCGCTCTCATCCTGCATGGCCCGCCGCCCGAGCGCATATTTGCCCGCCAGGACCGTTATGTGTGACGCGTCACGTTCGGCTTGACTACCTCGGCTGTCGCCCTCATCGACACTCTTGCCAGGGGTTATCGATTTCTGCGGTACGACGGACAGGTCCCGCTAACCGCTGTCGGCGGGGTCAGCGGCGGCGAGCCGCTCTGGACAGTCCAGGCTGGCCTGGTAGGCGGCGCAGGCGACGTCGCCGCGACCGGCCCCAGCCAGGACGGAATGTCATGCACCCGAGCAACCCGCCGGCCGCACCAGCCGCACACCGGGCCGCTGCGTCAAGTAGAACGCTGCCGGTCCTGCTCCGGCTCACCAAATGGACTTCTCGACCGCGGCCCGGTCCCGGATGATTCGCCAGTTGCTCAAGGCGGCCTACGGCACGGGTGAGGTGAAGTGCGCTGGCAATGTCGGCGCCGTTGCTGCCGTACCCGGCAGCTGGAGCTGGCGCGGTCACCGGGCCGCCAAGAGGAACTCTTCCGCCGCCGCGTGGATGGTGGTACTTTCAAACGGGATCGGAACGGGAACTAACAGGGTAATCCAATCAGATTATTGGCGAAACTGGGTAGTTCATTCGGAGGCTGTTCATGAAACGTCTGCCCCGTGCGGCAATGCTTGCCGTAGCATCGCTCGTTGTCATACCCGCGGCTTTAATGAGCATAACTACGGCGGCCGCCTCAGCCACGACAACGACCACTTGCAATTCGTCGAACTCCGGATGGGCAGGAAGCGGGAGCACTTACTGGGGATGGTGCAAGACCGGGGGTGGATATGTCGATTACGAGTTTATCTTGACATGTCCGGTGGGTGGCGGAGGTTCGGGTTGGGGCTCTGGTACCGGCGGGGAGGTATACACCCCCAGCCAGACCTGCTGGTTCGGGGCGAAGCCGAAGTCGTGGGAGATAGTAAACGCCAATGGGAGCTATTTCGGCGGTAATTTTTAGCAATGAGTGAGCATCCGCGCGGCGGACTGCCGCCAGCAGCGGACGCTGCACCCGCGACGAACCCGACTTGCGTGATCAACCACGGACGACCACGCTGCCGTTAGTTCGCATCGAGAACGTCACACGGTCAGCTATGGCCGCGATCAAGCCGCTGAGGGCTGAGAACTTCGGGAACTCAAGGCATGTCACCGCCAACACGCACTGTCACAGAATCCTGATCTTAGCCCCCGCCGATACAGGCCCGCTCATGCCTGGACGGTAATTGGCCGCCGCCGGGCGTGCGGCCTCTTCAGGCAGACCCGGCGGCGCCAACTGTCAGATGTACGGGCAGGCCTGGCAGGCTGCGTGCGCTATTCCGCAGCTGCGACCGGTCTTCGACGTTGCCGAGTTTGCCCGTTTCTAGGATCAAGGCAGCACCTGCAGCGCCACTGGCCGACATCCACGAGCACGTCACGTGATCAAATCGACTCAGCGTCACGCACGCTGGTGCAGCACTCGCCGGGTAGCCCCGGCGCATTGCTGCGCCGGGGCCCCCTCAGGACCGCGCATGCGCGTCGTCCGCGCACGCGGCCCAAGCAAGCCGCCTGGGCGGCTCAGGTCATCTGCTGCAACATGGTGCCGCCCGCGGCCGGGCCGGTCGTCGCGTCCGGTGGCAGGTGGCGTGCACGAGGTGCGTCCGGTTGCGTCGGGCGGCGTCGGGCGCGTCGTGGTGGACCAGGTAGTCCGCCTCGATTGCCTTCCTGGTGACCCGCAGGAACCAGCGTTCCCAGCCCTCAGGGGTCTGGGGTGGCTGGTCGGGGATCAGCAGGTTCTCCCCGCAAAGGCTGCACCGGCCGTCCTGCCTGGACAGCAGGCGCACGGTGTAGTAATCCAGCGGGGGCGTCACCTTGCGGCGGCGCTGCGCCCAGTAGCCGGCCAGGGCAGGGTCATCGGGTGATGCCCCGCCTTTGACCAGGGTGTGCCGCACGATAGCCGTCCAGGACGGTTTCGGCAGGTAAGCGCCGGTGATCCGGTCGCCGAACACCCACCGGTCGGCCCTGAACTTCTCGAACTTCCGGTAATACTGGCCGACGATCCAGCGTTTCGGCTTGTTCGGGTGGCTCCAGCATGCCCACTTGCAGGTGAGCTTCCACAGGTAGCCGGTCAGGGCACTGAACACCCTGGACGACACCACCGTCCGGTAGTAGGCGACCCAGCCCCGCACAATGGGGACGATCTTCGCCAGTTCCGCCGCGACGTTGGCCCCGCGAAGCGCGCGGAACTCCTTCGCGAGCCGTTCCCGGAACCTCTTGATGGCCTTGGCGCCCGGCTTGATCAGCAGCTTGCCGTTCGGATAACGGCGCACATTGAATCCGACGAAGTCAAACCCTTCCTCCAGCGCGACGATCCGGGTCTTGGCCTCATTGAAGGCCAGCCCCCTCGGCTCCAGCCACTTCGCCGGCCGTGCCTTGACCTGCTCGGCCTGCTGCCTGGAGTGGCAGCAGACGACCAGCTCGTGCTGCTGCACGCGCGGGCACTGCTCACCTCGGCACCGCAGGGCACCGTGAGCTACCTGCACGCGGACCTGCGCGACCCCGGCGACATACTGGCCGGGGGGGAGGGGGCGATGACGCTGGACTTCGCCAAGCCCGTGGCGATCACGATCCTGGGCGTGCTGTGGCACGTCCTGGATGACCGCGAGGCCTCGGCGATCCTGGGCCGGCTGATGTCCGCGGTGGCTCCGGGCAGTTACCTGGCCGTCGCTCACCCCACGCTGGAAGTATCCGGCCAGAAGATGGCCGACGCGATCGCCTACTGGCACGCGCACGGCACCGCCCGGACTCCGGCCCGGATCGCGGCTCTGCTCGACGGACTTGAACTGGTCGATCCCGGCGTCGTGCCGTCCTCGCGGTGGCGGCCCGAAGCCTCGCCGTTCGGCGAGCCCGAGCCGATCGACCAGTACTGCGCGGTCGCGAGGAAACCATGGCCGCATCCGGCGGGGCGACGGCCGCCAGGCTGGCGCTCGGCGAAGCGCTCACCAGGCTCCGCCGTGACGCCCGCATGAGCACCGCCGAGGCCAGCACGGCGACCGGTGTCCCGTCCGAGGTCATCAGGCAGATCGAGGAAGGCGCAGCCGACCCGCGGATGTGGGACGTGGCCGGCCTGTACTCCGCCTACGGCGTCAGCGACCTGACCCAGCGCGCCGCCTTGCTTGGCCTGGCGTACCGCGCGAGCAGCAGCGAATGGTGGCGCCCCTACCGGGATGTCATACCAGGCTGGCTCGAGTGCTACGTCGGCCTGGAACAGGCCTCCAGCATGATCCGCAGCTACGCCCCGCACCAGGTACCCGCCCTGCTCCAGACCGCCGACTACGCCCGCGAGACCATCGCCGCGACCACGAGCGCCATAACCCAGCGGGAGATACGCCGGCGCCTGGGACTTCGGCTGCGGCGTCAGCAGATCCTGAGCCGCCCCGCGCCCGCCCGGCTGTGGACCGTGATCGACGAAGCAGCCCTGCGCCGCCTGGCCGCCCCGCCGGGCATTGCTGCCCTGGCAAGCACGATCGAGTTCGCGCTGACCGCCAGCCAGCGCGGGATTCCTCTCCAGGCTCGCGCACCAGATATCGGGCCAGGCCTGGCTAGCAGGAGCCCTGGACGAGAGCTATGCCTTCCTGACCGCGGCAGTCCGCAGCGGCGTTCCCGAGGCACTGCTCGAACTCGCCCAGTTCAGGTTCGCAGCCCCGCCGCGCCCATCCGGCGGCACGCCCTGACACTGCCAGTACACCGGTCCCCTGGCTGCCGCAGTCAAGTCCGCCGTCAGAGTGCGGCCAGCTGGCCGCGGGTCAGGCTGTCCTCTGACCTGGGCTCGCCGGCTTCTAGTTGATCGTCTGCCAGGAATCAGCACATCTTGAACGAGCGTCAGCACCAATCGGAATCCCGAAGGCGGAGCCCCGGACAGCGATTCACCGGCATCGGCGGCCATTCGCCGAACATTATCGGCGGCAATAAACTTCAAGGTCAGCGCGGGCAGCAGGACCGCCCCGCTGCGTTGGGCCAGTGCCCGGCACTCGGCGAGCAGGTCCGCCTGGCTTCCCGGCATCGCCTCGAACCCGGCGGCGGCGAGCACTACTTCCGTTCGCCTGCCGGGCACCAGGGGCGCGGCGGCCAGCAGCCCGGTGACGCCTTTCTCCGCGCCGAGCCTGGCGACGGCCCGAACCGGGCCGTGCAGGCGCAGATGCTCTCGCTGTTCCCGCCCGGGGGACGCGTTGCCGGGATCGATTAGCAGCGGGTTGGGCACCGCCTGCCAGGTATCGGCGCGGTAGCCGCGGTGGCGGGCCTCTGCCAGTACTGATGCCGACGGCGCGGTGACCCGGTGGGCCGCCGCGAGTGCCGTGCGCAGGTCGGCGTCATGGCCGACGACGTGGACGGCGAGGACCCGCCGGGCCGGGTGGCGTACCTCGCAGGCGAGGATGCCCAGGCCCCACAGTGCGTCGACGTAGACGACGACGTCAGCGTGATGCTGGCGCAGAGCGGCTTCGATCTCGCGGGGCAGCGCGGGGCCGGCGGACCTGATGGCGTCCCGGAGGGTGCCGTCGTCGCACGGGAACGCGACGGGAAGCTCGCTGAGGGTGACCACGCCGGGATCTGCGCGTGGCTGGGGCGCCGCTGTGATGATGACCGCGTGGTGGCCGAGTTTGCGCAGCCCGGATGCCATGGCAGCGACTGCGCGTTCCATCCCGGCGGGTTCGTCCGGCCGGTAAGACGCCAGGACGAACGCGACAGTGGTCGGCGGTACCGCTGAGGTGGTCATGCGAGGAGCGCCTGTCCGGGATCGGGCAGGTACCTGGCGGGAAGCCCGTCCGGGGGACTGGCTTCCCAGGGGAAGATGACCCACTCCCGCAGGTCGTCCCAGACCGTAAGGTCCGGCCGGTAGGCCGATCCCGCGTTGCGGCACATAGTCGCTGTGACCAGGGCCGTTCCGGGCGCGGCGAGCAGGGTCAGCGCACTGGTCACGGTGATGAGCGTCGCCCCGGTTCCGCAGATGTCGTCGACGACGAGGACCCGGCCGCCTACCGGCCCTGCCTCCGCCACGTCACAGCAGACGCGGCCGGTCGCCTCTGTGTACGTGGCGTCGGTGGGGTTGTGCCTGGCCCGGATGGTGCGGACCGGGGCGCGGAGCGCGGCGGCGATGTCGCGGGCGGGCTGGGTGCCGCCCCGCGCGATGGCGATCACCGCGTCGACAGGACCGCCCCTGGCTGCTGCCCCGCTGAGCAATGCTGCCGCCGCGGCTGCCTGGGGACCGGTCATCTGCCAGGCGAAGTCGCGGTTGAAGGCGCGGCCGGTCACGCTGACCCGTCCGCGGTGGTCAGGACGAGGTCCCAGGGCCGGGCCAGGGGCCGGGCGGGGCCGATCGCCAGGGCTCCGAGCGCGTTCCGCCAGACCTGCCCGTCGGCGCGGATGACGGTGAACCCGTCGGCGGCCTGCCGTGTCCGGAGCCGGACGTTAATTCCCTCTGGTACCCGCAGGTTTCTGACCAGTTCCGTGGCGTCCTGGTCGGTGAGCATCTCGCGGCTGGCGAGTTCCCGCCCGCGGCCGAGGGGCAGCATCTGAAGGAACGTCACGCCGGTTGCTCCGGTTCGTTTCGCCAGGTCAACCATGTGCTGCGCGCGGGAGGCGGTCGCGGCCATGAGCACGGACTGGACCTGAACTGGTATCCCGGCGGCGCTGCTCGCGGCAATGCCGACGATTGCCCGGCTGAACGATCCCTGACCGCGAAGCGCGTCGTGAGTTCGGGGGTCGGGGCCGTCGAGGCTGACCCTGATGGCGTCCGCGCGGCCTGCCAGCTCGGCGGCGCGGCGGGGCAGGAGCCAGCCGTTGGTGGTGACGCTGACGGCCAGCCCACCGGCGGCCAGGCATCCCGCCAGTTGCGGCAGGTCGCGCAGCAGGAGGGGCTCGCCTCCGGAAATGTCGATGCCGAGGAGAGCCGAGGCCGCCAGGACCCCGGCGGTTGCTGCCCTGCTGCCCGCATCCCCCGCAGGAACGGAGGTGTCGTCCAGGCAGTGCGGGCAGGCGAGGTTGCACCGAACCAGCGGGGACCAGCACGCCGAGACTGGCATGCTGCGGGCCAGGTCGGCCGGGTGGATAGCCGGCCACTCGCGTGCCTGCTCGTCGTCTACCTCGTGCCTGCCGGGGATGATTCCGGGCGGGGCGAGGCGGGTCGCCCCGGTGCAGGGGTCGTAGGCGATTACCTGCCCGTCGGCGGCGTCGATCCGGAAGACACGCCGCATTACCGGTTCACCTGGCAGTCGGCCAGGAGCGCCTCGGCCTCCCTGGAAAACGCTTCCGCCCTGCCACGCGGCGGCGGCTCCTCCAGCAGTTCGCGGTACAGGGCGATGGTGGCGGGCCAGGTCGCCAGCTTGGCCTTCCACGACCCGGCCTCGTCGGCCGGGTTGACGTGATAGCAGACAAGCTGCTCCAGCGGCGCGACCATCAGGCCCGCGCCGATCAGCGCCGCGCCGACGTAGGTGTCGTCGCAGCCCCATCCGGCCTGGTCGAACCGGCGGCTGAACCCGCCGGCGTCAGCCAGCGCCCGGCGGGGCACGGCCACGAGCGCGGTGACGACCATGCGGGGCAGGTCCCAGTCGTGGAATGTCCGCCCGTAGCCGAGCTGCCGGAACCCGTCGGTCGCGCGCAGCGGGCTGGCCTCGACAGGCTCGTCCAGGGTGATCCCGGTATACAGCAGGCGCTGCCCGGCGGCGGCGCGCCAGCGGACCCGGTGGTCGGCCTCCAGGTCCGCGGGCCACGGCGGGCGGGCGGCCCGGCCGCCGGGGGCCGGCTGCCAGGCGATGTTGTGCCGGAAGCCGGTCAGGACCAGGCCGTCGCAGGCGCGGGCGGCGATGTCCGCCAGCCCATGGGGCGGCAGCAGCATATCGGCATCCGCGAAGACGACCGTGTCGCCGGCGGCGAGGAACGCGCCGGCGTTCCGTGCGGCACCCGGGCCGCGCCGCCGGGGCATCGCGACGACGACCGGGCGCAGCGGGTGCCGCCTGGCCGTCTCGGCGGTGCCGTCGTCGGACCCGTCGTCCACGACGATGACCTCGGGGATTTCGGCGATCTCCTGGGCGGCGAGGGCGTCAAGGACGGTGGGCAGGATGTAGGTCATGTTGCGGGCGGGGATGACGACCGACAGGCTGCCGCCGGAGACGGACGCCGGGGTCGGGTCATGCCACGCCAGGCCGGTGCGGGACTCGAACGCGGTGACGTAGTCGTCGTAGACGTTGCTGCGCCGGAGAGCGTCGCGGAGGGTGGCAGGATCGGGAGTCATGGGCATGGCCTCCAGGTTTTGATGACTGCGCTGGCCTTTTCCCATTCGCGGGCCGGGTCATTGACCCAGCGGACGCGGTCCGTTCCGGCGAGCGATGCGAGGTCGGCCAGGATTAGCTGGTACGGGGGCTCGGCGATGACCAGGACTTCGCGGGGGATTCCGCGCTGCGTGAACTCGTCCCGCAGGTGCCGGCTGGCTTCCGGGCGCAGCTAGGCGGCGCGCTGGCCGTCCATGCGCCGGTCATACGGCAGCAGCGGGGTGTTCGCGTGCACCAGGCCGTGCTCGGCGGACAAGATCCATGTCCGTGACCGCAGCCAGCCGGTCTCCCGCGCGCGGGCGCGCAGCGCCGGGATGCAGCCGCCCTGGTACAGGTCGAGCGCGGGCACCGGCACGGCGGTCTGGAGCTTGCGGCGCGAGCAGCCCGCGATGACCATGGGGGCCGCGTCATGGCCGGCCATGAGTCCCGCACCACCCGGAAGCCGAGGCCCGGCGAGCGCAGCCCGGCCGGGGCGGCGTTGAGGAAGGTAGTCCTCGCGTAGGCGGGCTGCGAGGCGTAGGAGCCGCCCCGGATGACGTAGCCGTTGCCCATCGTCGCCGTCGCGGTCCATTCCCACACGTTGCCCGCGACGTCCAGCATCCCCTCGGGGGTGGCCCCGGCGGGGAACCGGCCCACCGGGACCGGGCCGCTGGTGCCCGCTGGGAGCAGGTTGGCCAGCGACGGCTCCCACTCGGCGTCGCCCCGCGGGTAGCGGCGCCTGCCAGGGCCGGCCGCCATCCACTCCCACTCCGCTGACCTGGGAAGCCGGCCGCCGAGCGCGCGGGCGATCGCGGCCGCCTGTTCGTGGCCGACCCGGGTCACTGGCAGGCCGGGGCCGGGCTCGCCGAGATGCCGGGTGGTGACTGGCGTTGCCGTCCACAGCAGCGGCGCAATGCCGACCGGCCGGGCGTTGCCCCCGTACCGGCACAGTCCGCCGGGGACCATCAGCCACTTGTCGCTCATCGTGCTGGCTCCTATCCTTCGAGCAGGAACAGGTCCTCGGGGTTGGCGTGGCCGCGGATCCGGCTCTTGCGAGCGTTCGGCGCCAGTCCCTCCGCGGCCAGGGCAGCGGTGGCCTGGGCGAACGCATCCTCCGCAGCCGCCGGGGCGGCGGCGAGCAGGCAGTAGTTGTCGCCGAACCGCACCACGGCGAGCCCGTCGAGCCGGGCATCGACCCGCGATAGCCGCAGGTTGATCAGCAGCGGCGCCAGGCCGGTCCCAGGGGCGATCGGCTCGGGCGGCCCCGACAGGACCGTGCGGAACATCGCCAGGAACGTCCCGTCGGTGACGTAGTCCGCCAGCCAGCCGGTCACCTCCCGGGCGGTGGCCCCGGCGGAGGCGCGGGCGACGTCGATGTCGGCCACGATCGTCCGTCCCGCCGCCATGTGAGCCATGACCTGGGACAGCGCCGTGAGCCTGTTCCGCCGCGGCCGGTACCCCGAGACCCAGTCCCGGAACGCCCGCTCCTCCAGCACCGGTTCGGCCGCGTTGCGCATCGCCCGGTGCACGATCCGGTCCTCCGCGGTCGGGACGTAGACCTTGAACTGCTTGCCGAAGTAGCTCGTGATCAGCACCGGCCGCAGCGGAGCGGGAGTCCACGTGCCGGCGCGCAGCGCCTGGCTCAGGGCCGCGATCCGCTCTCCGGCGCCGTCCCGCCAGTCCGCCCACGTTGTCTCGTCGGCCCCCGGGGCCGAGCACCGCCGCATGCACGCGCGGGCGGCCCGCCTCAGGTGCGCCTCCCCGTACACCAGCGGCATCAGCGAGTGCCCCTGGACGGCCCCGGGCCTCGGCGCTACCCTGATGCGAGCCTGAGCGGCAGGAACGATCCCGCTGCCCTCGCCAGGCAAGGGCCTGCTACCAGACACGCGCGGCCCGGGGCGGCAGGAACGACGGCCCCGCTCAGGCCCGTCTGGCTGGGTACGGTTACCGGCCACGGGCACCTCCCCAGATCAGGACATGCGACCGTCCCGTCAGGTTCCACCCGCGCTCCAGCACGCCGTCGGCCAGTTCCCGCATCCCTGCCAGCACCCGGCCGGCGGTGGTGCCCTCGGGCATGATCCACACCGGCGCCAGGCCGAACTGCGCCGCCAGCTCCCTGGCCTCGTCAAGGTCACCCGTGCCGCAGGCGACGAACTTGAAGACCGCCTTGCCGCACGCCGCGAACGCCGCGAGCGCCTCCGGGCGGATGCGCCGCTCAAGGGGAACCCCGCTGTTCGCGAGCTTCGGGGAGACGCTGAACATGCTGACCGCCGCTCATAGCTCGCGCGCCGGGATGACCGTCCCGCTAGTCTCGACCTCCACCCGCAGCCCGGCCGCCGCCAGGGCGCCCGCCAGGCCGGTGACGGCCCGCTGCTGGCCCAGCGGCTCGCCGCCCGTAATCACCGCCAGCCCCGCGCCCGTGCCCGCAGCCCACGCGCACGCCTCATGGCCGACGCCGTGAACGCCGTGACGAACCCGGGCCGGCAGTCCGGATAGATGGCGTGATCGCCGCCGTGCGCGCCGAAGGCCACCGCATCGCACCCGTTCGCGATGGCCACCGCGACCGCGATGTCGAGCATCACCGCGTTCCTGTTGGGCACCACCGTGGCGCGCATCGACTCGGCGGCATAATGCCCGTCAGGGACCGGCACGCGCGGGTCGGTCAGCGCGCTGCCGCGCAACAGGCCGCCAACCGACCGCAGGTCCGCGACGTCATGGGGAACCCCCAGACCTCCCGCTACCTGCCTGGCGCACTCCAGCTCTCGCGCGTGCCGCTGCCCGTAGTCAAAGGAAAGCAGCCGGGCCTTTGCCCCCATGTCCCGCAGAAGGTACGCCAGCGTGGTGCTGTCCAGGCCGCCCGAAGCGAGCACGACGACGTAAGCAGGGCGATCAGGACGGTTCATGGTCATCAGCGGTCTCCTTGACTGCGACTGCGCTGCGAGTTCCCGGATGCGAGAATCCATGTCTGTTCCGCGGGCGAGGTCCCTCAATTACGAGGTGCCGGGCACCGAGAAGCCCTCATGCCCATCCGCAGCGTGCCGGTTACCCCGCCGGCCGGGCAACGCCGGAGTGATGACAATCTGAAGCGGCGCGTGCCGGTCATTTCACGGCGAATTGTTGTCACCGGCCGGCAGCGGCTGTGCCGGTCTGCCCGCAACAGATTGTTGCGGACCGCATATGGACACTCACGCCGAATTGAGGTTAGCGTGCCCGTGGACAGCATGGCTGTACACGCGCGTCGACCCTCCGTCGGCATAGGAGACCCCATGGCGCCGCGGTTCCTCGGCAAAGACCCCGACTCCCCGCAGGGTGGCAGCAGCCCGGGAAGTTGGTGTCGTAGTCGTGGGCCGTGTAGTAGACGAAGGGGACTGACCGGGCTCCGTACAAGGGCGGGTAATTTATCCAGCCACCTTCGACGGTCTGCAGCACGGTGTCCTTGCTCTTGTTCGAGAGCCACATCTGCGAAATCGAGTCGTCTCCGTTAGGCGGAACCTGGGGGTTCCAGATGTTGAAGATGGAATCCGCGCCCACGAACGAAGCCGGGCCCTGATTCCCGGCCTTCTGCGTGCCGATCGCGTAACGGTGCTCCTGCGACGTCGGCTGCCGCCGGGGCGAGACGGCGGGCGCCTGGGCGAAGTAGGCGGCTAGTGTCGGGAATCTGGTCAGGTCGCCCAGTGACAGGCGGCGCATGGAGATGGTGCCCGCAGGACACGACATCGCGCGGCCGTAAGGGTCTCTCAGTCCTAGAGTGAGCAGGGACCCGCGAAGCGCCCGCCAGGCGCTGAGCCGGCCGGCGGTGCGGCGGGAGGCGGCGGGTTCGCGATCCTCTTGATGCCCTGGGCCAGCGTGGTGGGTTGCGAATGCTCTGTCACGCAGTCGAAGTAGACACCGTCAAGCAAGAAAGACTGCCGTACCCGCACGCCACGGTACAACGGAGGACGTACGAGCGCATCTGCTCGAACGCGCCTCCAGGGGTGACTCGGATCGCTGCTCGCCCGCGACCAGTGTGTGCCCCTCGACCCCGAGAATCTGTCCCGTTTGTGCCGGGTTGCGGAGTTCGGGGTTATGGAACTGGTGATAGGTGCTACCCGGCGCGGATGTACCTACAGCTACCGTCATTTCGCCTCGCCCGTGACGAAAGTTGGGTTCGGCAGCGGGCCTGCGGAAGCAGGAAGGGAGTTCTCATGACGCTGAATAGCAAGTTCAGGTGACCGTCCGCCGTTACGGCCGGAACTTGGAGTCGCGTGTCGAACGATTACTGGGCTCACTCGGCCAGGTGCGCCACCCTGCCGCCTCCCATCAGTCACGCGGAGGGAACACCCAGTCAAGCGTTCGACGCCAGGTAATCCAGGGCTCTTGGTCCACGGCGGTGTTGGCTGTGGTCTGGGCGATGTAGGCGCAGGCAGCGTTTGCGTGGAGCATTGCGCGGGAGCAGTGTGGCGAGCAGGCTAAGTAGGGCACTAGAGCGACACCCGTCAGGTAGCCGCGAGGGTCGAGATGGCGGGCTTGTTCACGGTCACAGTCGTCCCCGAGACGTGCCGCGTGGTCGTCGATGTTCTCCTCGCCGATGCCTGCGATTGCACGGGCGCAGCATTCCGGGTAGCCGAGGAGTAGGCCCAGTTCGAGGGCATGAGGCTGCCGCCTGCGATCAACCTCGAGAATGTGTCGGGCCATTTGGGCGGTCGGTGCCGCGACAAAATACTCGTTGTCGCGGGCGGACGCCCAGCCGAAATCGGTGAAGGCGACGGTGGTGCGAGCGGCGATTGCGGCATCACGCACGGCGATGCGCAGGGCGGGCTTTCGGTATGCGTGGACACCGAGAAGGTCGACGCAGACACTGGGCGACAGGTCGGACCAGGGTAGATCGATCCAATCCATCAGCGGTGTTTGGCTGGCCGTTTCCAGACCATGATGAGCTGCGGGACGGTTAGGTCGTCAGCGATGACATATCCGGCATACTCGGCGGCCTTGCGGGAGGCGAGGTTGGATTTGCGCATGTGGGCGTAGACGGTGTCGTGTTCGCTGGCTTCGCTGGCAAGCTTGTAGGCTATGCGTCCTATTCCTCGTCCCTGGCAGTTCTGGTTTACCTGGATTTGGATGCTGGCGTGCGTTCCCAGCGGCGGTTCGTCGATGACGTTGATGTAGACGGCCCCGGCGCGCATGGTGCCGATATAGATGTGCCAGAACCCCCCGCCTGGTCCGCTTCCCCGACCCGCGCTTCCAGTTCCTTTCTCCAGCCGTATCTCGTCCGGATCGGCTGGCGGGCGGCTACCGCTGCGCACACTAGTCGGCGGTGGTGGGGTGCTGCGTCCGCGGGCGCTTGTCGCGCGCGGTAGTCGGCCGGAGGTTGGCTTACCTGGTGCCATGAGCGTCTACGTCTCAAGTCGATTGGAGTCGGCAAGTCGATCAATAAGCGTCCCGCAGACGAGCTGCCACAGTTCGGCGGGGAAGAATCCAGGTGAGATTCCGATGGCCACGTCAACGATTCTATGGCGAAGCGATGCTAGCGCGACGACGACCCGATCGACCCGCCGCATTATCTGATCTTTGTTGGGATCATGACGGTGGACGTGGCTTGTCCAGTCGGAATCCCCGTCGAACCGGTTGTTGAAGAAGTCGAGATCGATATGGAGCAGAATCGGCCCTTCTCCAAGGTCGGCCAGCAGCGCTGTTTCGTCATGCCGTACCTCGTATGTGCCGGCAATTTGGTGAGGAATGGCCAGCGGGTCGACGATCGGGTCAAGGCGAACTGACGGCCGACGCGCCAGGGGATCAAGGAGGTTGTCTGGCTCGTGGGTGCGCACGAGCCAGTAACGGCCGGTCCGCTCCCGCGCGTAGTCCGTATCGCATAGGTGACGTATGTCAATGAATGGCAGGGTGTGTAGGAGGGGGACGAGGAAGCTGCCCATTCCTATGGCGCCGCTGTTGATCGCGGCTTCGACCGAGGACGGATCGCGCAGGTCCACCGGGCGGCCGGTGAGAAGGTCAGCGAACCGCTCCTCGTGCGCGGCAAGTCGAGGGCACATCAAGTCGTCGTGGTCGTCGAGGTGGATGATCGTGAGGTGAGCGGGGAAGGAGCCTCGGTGGGCGAGCCATCGGCTGGCCGACAGGAGCGTCCATGCGTCGGAGAGACTGACGAAGACGCCTTGCATCGTCCGGTGCGCGAACGGGATGTCCGTGACCGAACAACCCCACCACGTCAGCCCCTGGTCAAGCTGTGGATCAATGTAGAAATCGGCGGTAGGCGGGACGCCGAGACTGACGCGCCAACCGCCGTCGCCATTGCGATCGAGAACGGAGTTGGGGATCCGTTCGGCGAAGTACTGGGTCAAGGCTTGGTCGCGAAGCGCGGGCTCTTCTGACAGCAGGCCTGCCGGGATGGACCATGCCAGCGGATTCACGGTCGGGTCCGCTCCCGCAGCAGCCCGGCAAGGTGCCGCCCTGCTGGGGTGAGCTGAACCGTCGCGAGCGTTTGCCATGCCTGAGCCAGCCTATGCTCCGTCGTGGCGATCTGTGCGGTCGCGCGTGCGCGGACATCCTGTGCAGAGTATTGGCCGATGTAGCGCCAGAACCGCAGCAGTTCCACGAACACCCATGCCGCGTGTAGTAGACCGCTGGGCGGGCGCGGTTCCTCACGCCACGGAGATGCAACCAGCGGCCGGTCCGCGGCGATCAGTTCGACTTGCCGGCCGAGCAGGTACAGCTTCTGGTGGCGGTGTTCGTGGATGAGGCTGTCGGCCAGGTCGTAGACATCGACGGCGCCGGAGCGGTTGCCCAGGCCCAGGTAGAGCGCCCCGGGGACGACATCGTCGCTGAACGAAACGACCTTATCGGGGTGGGCGGACGTATCGCGTACAAACTGGATTTCTGGGCTGAGCAACCGGATCTCGGCAGCCAATGCCGCGTCAAACTGGTCAATCAGCGTAAGAGCTTGGGCGGCGAGCTCGCGGCCGTGAGATGCCTCGGCCTCGCCGGCGAACTCGATCGGCGCGCCAAACGGCAGCCGTAGCCACGGGTCGTCGCGGTGGACTCGTACGGGCGCATCCGTCGGCTCGTTCAGCATCTGCGCCACCGTGATGGCGTAGGCCGGATCGAAACGCACCGGTGTGCCGTCCAGGCGGCGCAGCGCCGCGCCGGACCGTTCGCCGGAGCCGAGCCGGGTCCACAGCACGACGCTGGGGCGGACCACGACCCGGCCCAGAAGGTGATCCGGCGCTGCGGCCAGGACCTCAACGGCGCGCAGCACTGCGTGGCTGACGTCGCCGCTTGCAAGAATGTGCGTGGTTACCGCCCGCAGATCGGTCAAGGCTGCTCGACGCCAGTCCTGGATCAGCATGTCCACGACGAAACGTGCAGTGGACGCTTGCTCAAACGCGTCCAGGTCGAGGTGGTCAGCGGTGCCGCGGGCAACTCGCCGATGGCGTTCCTCGACCATGGTTGAGCGCATGCGGTGTTCGGCGTGTTCGATCAGGGTGAGCATTTCTTCGCAGTACACCGTCGGGTTGGTGAAGCTGCTGCTGGAGTAGCGGTGCGGCACCGAGCCGCCGCCGCATACGTCAACGACCGGACACGACCGGCATGTGTCGCACAGGCCATCCATGGTGAGCAGCCGCCGGTGAAAGGCCAGCTTGGGTGAACTGGCTATCTCGCCGATCGGCGTGGCGGTGACGTCCGCGCCGAGTGAGGTCTGCCCTTCATCTGTGATCTTGAGGACGTCGAGGTCGTGATAGCTGCCATCGGTCTCGATAGTCAGCAGACTCACATCACCGAAGCCGAAGGCATCCGTCCCCCCCGGCAAGCCCGCCAGCGTCGCAAAAAGCCCATCGAACGTTCGGAGGGGCAGGTGCGGGTACTGGTCGTACCACAGATCGAACGCCCGGATGATCCAGTCGCGGTAAAGGTTGGTTTCGATGTCACGGCCCTGCGGTGGCGTCAGGTGGTTCGCGTCCGGTAGCAGCAGATCAAGTGCCGGCAAGGCCCGCGAGGCGAAGAACTCGAACACGTCCTCGGGTGCTACCGCGGGATCGATGACGGCGATGACACCGGTGAAGATGTCGGGCCGTCGCTCCAGCCGGAGTAACGCGTCTGAGGCTGCGGGAAAAGTGCTACCTCCGGCCGCAGTGAGACGATGGCGGTCGTTGGCCGACCGTGGACCATCCAACGACAGAGACACCCCGATGCCCGCCCTGGCGAGTTCATCCAAGGCGTGGTCGTCAAGCAGGACACCATTGGTCTGCAGCGAGAAGTCGACCTTCGTCGCGGTGGGTAGCCGTGACCGGATGTCGTTGGCGAACGCGGCTAGGGTCGGTGCGCCCGCGAGCAGCGGTTCGCCCCCGTGCATGATCACCAGCATGCGTGGTATGACGGTCGCAGCGGCGTACTCGGCGAGCCGATCGACCACGTGTTGGCGCGTGGCCGCGCTCATCAGGTGCGGCTGCTCCCGCCAACTCTGGTCACGGTGCTCGTACATGTAGCAGTAGTCGCACTTGATGTTGCACCGGGACGCGACCTTGAGCAGAAACGTCGTGAACTGAATCGGATTGGTCTGCGCTACCGGCATGTTCCGTATCAATGGAACGTTCACAGTGGCGTCATCGACCGATCTTCTAAGACCGGTTGTGCCGGTGGTGCATCCGGTCATAGCTTGTGATCTGCTGATCCTCGGTGTCGATCAGCCGGCTATGAACACGCGCCAAGACGGGGTGGTCGGGAAGATGCTCGCGCAGTTCATCAACGAGACTTGCCCGCTGTGCAAGGGAACTAGCGGAGTCGGCATCATCCATGGTGTCCTCCGTGTCCGTATCTTCGACGGTCCGGGAAATTGGGCTCATTGACCATGATGCCGGACTATTACGCGACGCGGAAGGCCCATCCTCGCTATGCTCACAGTTCGACCGGCTCGCGATCAGCCCGGGCCGACCGCGAGGGTGAGCCCAGACCGCACTCCGACGAACCTCGTGCCGGATCTGCAGCTCGGCCGCAGGCTCGTCGCGCCGTTTCTCTCCAGGTTATTGTGGGCGATCTCTCAGCGACTACCACGAGAGATCGAGAAGATCCACCAACGATCCGCTGGCCAATGCGAAATCGAGTACATCGCTGAGGAGAAGCCCGGGCGTAGTCGCTGCTTCGCGGACTGAACGCCGGGGCAGACGTTCCAAAGCGCTCACCACGCTCGAGTCCGTGGGGATCTCACCGGTCAGTGCCCGAGCCAGCTGAGCTGGCAGCAACACCGTGAGCGCCAGCAGGTGCGATGCCCTGATTGCACCAATTGCGTCCAGAAGCTCCCGATCACCCGCAACGGCTCTTTGCTCAAGATCATTCAACATCACGGGTGGGACTCCAGGAAAGATCCGACGCCGCGCATAGGGAAAGCCAGCCGCCGCCAGTTCCTGCGCAGCGTCCCGTAGCAGCCGTCGTTGGGAATGAGTCACCGACGCGTCGGCGACATCGATCCGCGTTGCTCCGTGTGTCAGGCCCGCAATCATCAGCCGCGTGGTTTCCGCCAGCAGCTCATCGCCGTCACCGAAATATTCGCGGCGATGGCCGCCCCACCGTTCGTAGTCGCCGAGTCGGTAACCGCACGCCTTATCGTCAACGACAACGTCGTACCGCGGTGAACGGAACCGTGATTCGACTGCCTCGTCGATCAAATCAACTTCGGCAACAACGCGCGGGTACGAAGCTCTAACATCCAGCGAGAGCAGGCTGATGGCCTGCCCGATAGGGCTTCCCGCAGGTGCGGAGGAGATCGCCTCCCGCATCCTTTCCACGTACCTGGGCGAATATTGGGTATCCGCGTCAGCCTGGACGATAATGAGCTCCGCGTGTGAAATCCCATGCGTGCTAGCCAGATGTGCCGCCGCCACATTGCCACAACGGCGCGCTGGAACATGCCCGCGCGTCGACTCCTGTACTACCTCAACAACGTCGCCAGCCTCGGAGCGCAAACCTTCGCATATGTCAAGGGTCGCATCCGTCGAGCCGTTATCAACCAAAACTAGAAAACATCTCTCCGGCACTGTCTGGGCACTGCCAAATCCCAGCGACCGGCAAGCGGCAGCGAGGTTGTCCTGCTCGTTCAGGCAGGGCATCACCACCGCGCACCAATGTTGAACGTCCAGCATGGCCGGCGCCTCAGTCGATATCAAAAAGTATAAGTCGCACTCCAACCGCAGCCCTTGGTTGACGCGTACAGGCATCATAGCGCCGTCCCAAGGCGTATAGGAATATTAAAATGGACCCGTGCTGTCCCCGTCGGTACGCATATCTATCGCCAAGCGGTCTGGTAGTCAAAACCTAACGGTCGGCTTTCAGGTAGCAGGCTGTCGCGTCGCGTCGGCCGGAGCGGGAGCGCAGGATGATGATGGTGACCTCGAACTCAGCGCATTGAAGCTGGTTACCGGGTAGCTATTCAGCCTGGGTGGGCTTGGGGTATGCGATCAGCGGGCGGGGGATCGGCTGATAGGTGATGGGTCGGTGCGGTGTTCTGTTTAACCAGGCCGGATGGCGTCGGGCAGCCATGGGCCGTCGGTGAAGAGCTGGGTGAGTGCGTCGAGGTGGTCGATGCCCCATTTGGCGGTGGTGGACAGGTATGACTGCACCACGGCGAAGTCGGCGAGTCCTTGAAGGGTGCGCCAGCAGCCACCTGAGGTGCGCATCTGTACCTTGACGGGACGGACATCGCGCTCAGCTTGATTCGAGGTGAACCCGACGGCGAGGTCGGTGGTGAATCTGAGGATCATGTCCTGGTGGTCGCGGAACCGGCGGGCGAGGCGGAGACCGTCTTTGCCGGCCTGGCCACGGCGGTTCTGGTTGCCGGTAATGCCCTTGGCGACGGCGCCGCGGTACCAGGACCGGATCTCGGCGAGCACCGCGTCATCCAGGCGGGGCTTCCCGGCGGCGCGGACGGCGGTGGCCTTCGCGTTGGCCCAGATGAGCAGGTCGGCCATGGACCTGGCCCAGACCTGCCCGTCTGGGTCGGGCTCGTAAACGCCGCGCAGGTCCCTGAGTCCGTGCGCGCCGCACCATGCGTGCAGCGCGTCGGACAGGTGGGCGTATCCGGCGTAGCCGTCGCGGACGATCGTGCCGGCGTAGCCGGGAAGGATCGCGCCGGCGTCGATGTCCTGCGCGGACCGGCCGCCGGTGTGCAGGGTGGTGAGGAACTCGGTGCAGGCGACGTGCACGTAGTGCAGTGTCCCGGCGGTGCGGGCGGGGGTCTCGTCCGCGTAGAGGACCCCGGACTCGCGGAGCAGGTCCCGGACCCGGTCCATGAACGGATCCAGCCGGGCGGCGGCCCGGCTGCGGACCCCGGCCGTGAACCCGGCCGAGACGCTCACCCCGGTCAGGGACCTCACCAGGGCCGCGGCCTGGCCGACCGGCAGGTAATGGGCGCAGACCGCCAGCGCCGCCCGGGCATGCACCCCCGGCCCGTACTGGACCCGGCCCGTGACATGGGCGGGCGCCAGCCCGATGCTGACGGCGCCGCAGTTCCCGCATTCCCTGGCCTGCACCTGGTACTCGATCACCTCCGGCGGCGGCGGGGGCGACGCCTCGAACACCTGCCGCTTCTGCATCCCGGTCACCTCGGCGTCACTCAGGTCCGCGCCGCAGCAGCCGCACGCCGCCGGGGCACAGATCACCGTCTCGCCCGGGTCAGCGGACTGCTTCAGAGTCGAGGACTGCGCGCCTGGCTGCTTGCCGGGACTGCGCCCGGACCGGCCCCGCAGCGACCGGTCCCTGGTCTTCTTCTTGTACGGGCTATCCGAGGACGGGGGCTTCGAGGACGTGGAGGAGTCCTTGCCCAGGCGGCGTTCCAGTTCCTCTACCCGCGCCGCCAGCGCCGCCAGCTGCGCGTCCCTGGCAGCGAGCTGCGCGGCTGCCACCTCTTCCCGGGCTGCGGCCGCCTCGCGCAGCGCGCCATTCGCAGCTTCCAGCTCCGCTATCCGCGCACGCAACGCCATTTCGGCAGGCGGCGGAACGGACGGCATATCGGGCACAAGCCACCATGATCAGCACATCCGCGCTGTAATCAAGCCGCCACGCCGGGCCGGCCAGCCGAAGATCAGCCAAGCCTCGTCCGCAGACCGTCCCAAGCCCACTCAGGCTGAATAGCTACGGTTACCGGCGTCGACCCTGATCATTCCGGCCACGACCGGAATGTCAGCAGTGAGTGCCTGCCGGATCTGGTCGGCCTGGTCACCATACGTGACTCCGATCGCGATGTTGTGCGGGCTGAGCGGCTGTCCGCGGATGGATGGCGTTCGCAGTTGCCTACGGTATGCCGGGTCAGAAGCCCTGGAAAAGCTGTTGTATCGCGTTGATCAGTCGCAAATCCAGCCCGACATCGAGGGCATAGAAACGTCCAGCGCCGCGCGCATGGCCTGATTTCTCATGACCGGTCGCAAATCCAGCCCGACATCGAGGGCATAGAAACAGCTACGTAGACTCAACTCGTTCGGAACGATCGCGCACGTCGCAAATCCAGCCCGACATCGAGGGCATAGAAACTGCTGCCGCTGGCCTGCGGGCTCATCTGGCAAGTAGGGCGTCGCAAATCCAGCCCGACATCGAGGGCATAGAAACGGGTTCTCATGGCCCAGCTGATCCTGCGTCAGCCGCGTCGCAAATCCAGCCCGACATCGAGGGCATAGAAACGGCGGTCTCGCGCGTGCGCGTTTCCAGCTGAGGTTGTGACGTCGCAAATCCAGCCCGACATCGAGGGCATAGAAACCATCCGCGAGGTGGCGCGGTTGGCTGCTAGCGGATCGCGTCGCAAATCCAGCCCGACATCGAGGGCATAGAAACGCGGCACCCCGCGGGCTTCGGCCACGCAGATCACCGTCGCAAATCCAGCCTGACATCGAGGGCATAGAAACAGGTTCTCGTTGCCCTCGTTCATCCGCTTCTCGGCGTAGTCGCAAATCCAGCCCGACATCGAGGGCATAGAAACTGGACGATGAGCTTCTTGCGCTTGGCGTCGTTCAGCGTCGCAAATCCAGCCCGACATCGAGGGCATAGAAACCGAGTGAGCCTGCTCAACGTACGCTGTCACTAGTTGTCGCAAATCCAGCCCGACATCGAGGGCATAGAAACCGCCCGGAAAGTATGAGAAATACCGTGTCTAACCCAGCTCGTCGCAAATCCAGCCCGACATCGAGGGCATAGTACTACAGCCGCAGATCGTGATCCGGAGTCCTCGCCGCTTGCCACGGCGATCAGGTGGCTCAACCGGCCGTGACATATCGTCCGCACCCGGTCGCCTTTCGTCGCATCGCCGCCGCCCGCAAGGTCCGGCCGCCTGGCCAGCCGCAAGATGATCAACACCAATGTCGCATCGATGTTGGATAACAACACCAAACCCCGCATCAATGTTGATCATCTCCAGCCCCCGTGGGATCCCGAAGCCCGCCGGGCGGCCGAACGGAATCCAAAGATCACGATCAACGGCTGTAGTAATAGAAACGAATCGTGTCCAGTGCACTGAGAGTTCCTTCGACGCGTCGCAAATCCAGCCCGACATCGAGGGCATAGAAACCGCACCCGCTCGCCCGCTGGCACCTTAAGCAGGCCGTGTCGCAAATCCAGCCCGACATCGAGGGCATAGAAACCACAGCCCTTTCAGCTGGGCCCGCCACGCGCGCGGCCGAGTGCTGCCGTTATGTTGGGCAACCAGCCGATCGGCGAGCACCGGACTAAACAGCCCGTCATGCCAGACCGAACGTGAGGTCCTCTGCTCGCCACCTTCGGGCGGCCCTGCCCCTTTCCAACCTGCGGCCAGGTACGGTGTCGGCCGCATGCCTGAGGTCGGCGGCATATCCGCTGGCCGGGTCTTGGTCTGGGTTTACAGAGCGCAGTGCTGTGCTCTAGCGCTCGGTCTCCTCAGCCGCTCGCTCGATCAGGAGCGCAGCCCATTTTTTCGCGTCAGTCGCATTCCGCGCCGAGACGACGATCACGCCGTAGTGGGCGGCATCCTTCACGCTGAGCAGGCGGCCGAGGACCGTGGCGAGCTTCTTGCCGTCAGGAGTCGCCTGCTGCAACAACTCCTGGGCGGCGCGATGGTCGTCGCCACGATGGATGCGGCCGAGCCTGGCACCGCAGATGGCATCTGATCCGGCAATGCCCGCCAGGACAGCGAGGCCCGCAGCGACATTGAGGTACTCGTCCCGGTCGCTCTCGCCGAGCACCGAGGCGGCGACCTCGAGATATGCGCGGGCCGTCCTCAGGCGTGCGCGTGCTTCGCTTTTCGAGCACGGCGCCGTGCGCGCGGTCTTGGGCATTTCTCAGTGGCCCCCGGTCAGCAGCGCGGCGAGCGGGTCGGTATCGCTGGCCACGTTGATGGCATCCCGGCTGATATCGCTGAACAGGGTGCTGCGGCGGCGCTGGTGGTCGGCCCACTCGAAACTGGACATCTCGACGGCCTGCAGCGGGTTACCCGTCCATGCCCTGACCAGATCTTGGAGTTCATCGACTTGGCGGCGCCACTTGCCGACCTGCCGCGAGGTGAGCTGCACGGACATGAACTCGTGCGCGTACCCGGCCACCTGAGCGCTGATCGTGCCGGCTCTGCGACGCGGATCCGCGTCGCCAGGGAACGGCTGATGCACGAGGAGGACATCGATGTCGCTGTCGGAGTCGCCGTCGCCACGTGCGGCCGAGCCAAACACGCATGCGTAGACAGGCCCGGGATTCCATGCTTTCAAGGTGGCACGCAGGCGCTTCCAGACCTCAAGCCGGAGACCGGCGAGAAGCTCCGCGACCGGCGCGGCAACATGGTCCCTGTTGAGCTCGTGCACCCTGTTGCGGCCCATCTCAGTGGCACGCACGATGCCCTGCCCGACGAGGCGCTCCAAGCTGCGCCGGACGCCGATTTCCGACCCGCGCGGCATCCGCGCCGCCACGTCCCCTGCGGTCAGCGGCTTGCCGGCGAGTGCCAGGACGGCGAGCACCGGGCCGTCCAGGGTGGCCGTGACGGAGCGAGTCGGGTCGGTGAGGTCCACGATCTAAAAGTATAGGAAGGAAAACAATCCGATAACCAGCGGTCCTATGCGATAGGTACTCGGCCGCAGGTGCTAGCGCAAGCCCGTATCAGGACGAACACGAGCCCAGCAATCTCCGCCACCCCGAGCACCCAGGTCACTGGTAACGACCACCGCTACCGGGTCCGGCGCCCGGCTGCACCTCACCCGCCAGTACACCGCGCTGTGACGCATCAGCCAACGGCACAGCCATGTGCCTCACATCAACTGGCAGGCCAGTACCCGCGCCCGCTGCCCAGTCTGAGGCACCCCAGGTCAGCAGGCCTGGCCTGCCTCATGTCCGATGGCACCGGACAGTGGCTTGCCTGGCGCTCCTGCACGTGTCATCTTTCTTGCCTTGCACCGCCTGAGCTTGCCTGAGAGCCTGAGCGTCAAGGGCATCCGGGCGGTGATGTCATGACCCGGGGGGGACATCATGGGCGGGGTGCTGACGCGGTTGGGCGTAGCCGTAATTTCGATGGCACTGTGCGGGAGCGCACTGGCGGCTGGCCAGGCCCCTGCCGTGGCAGCCACGGGAGGCCGGCCGGTGGCGCGGATCGCGGGAATGGCCAGGCAGGACGATGCCGCTGCGGTGAAGCTGTCCCGGACCTACCTGATGTACTTCGATAACCTAACCTATTCCGAGACGTCCGACGGGTCGCTGACCAGCATGTCAGTGCATAAGTCAGGCAAGGTGTCGGGGTACATGACGGTGGACCCGCCGCTGGGCGGGACCGGGTCGCTTTCCGGCACGCTCAAGGGCGGCAAGCTCAAGTTCTCGGTTGACGGCGGGGACTACACCGGCACCGTGAACGGGTCGACCGAGCAGATCTCGGGGACGTACACCTATCCTGGGCAGAACGGGGTCTGGAGGGCGACGCCAGCCAGCAAGTGCGAGGCCAGCGGGACGTGCCCCCCGGCCAAGTGCCACAAGCCTTACGACAAGCCCGTCAGCTGGGACACCCAGAAGGCAAAGTCACCCATCCCGGAAATCGCCGACTACGTTGAGCCGGTGAACGTGGTCATCAGCGGCTGCTCGACCGTCCCGCTGAGCGACATCGAGGTCGCACTGGGCAAATGGAGCACGGTCAGCGACACGGCAACCATCACCTTCCACACCCTCCGCATCCGCTGCATCTCGCCTGAGAAAGCCGACGTAGCGGGCCACGGTTACGTAAGGCAGGATGCCGCGTGGCGGCTCCGCGGCTGCGTCGGGGGCAACATCCTCTCGCTCCCTGGCCTTGAGAACCATGTGAGGATCTGGAACCAGCCTTCGAGTGAACGCGGCTCGTTCGGCGCGTGGTTCATCACCGCCAGCTACGAAACCGCGTGCGTCAGCCTGCACCTCAAGCTGTTCACATTCAAAAGCAAGGACAAGCATCCGACCAGCGCCATGGAATTGTGGCACTGCGTCGACGGCGGGCCGGGGAGCTTCTTCTCCGACGGCTACAACCGCGGCGCCAAAGACTTCGCAGACGATGTTGTCACCGCAGCCGGAAACTGGGGCTGGGACGTAAGCGAGCGCAAGGTCACTCGGTCGGTCAGCGGAGACGACACCGGCGAAGACGGAGTCAAGTTCAACGGCACTGTCTACGTCCTGACCGTCACCAAGTAACCGCGCCGCAGACGTCCCCTGCCGGACGTGCTCGCCCGGCATCCGACCGGGCGACCACACCGGAAACCGGTCAGTAGAGAGGATGCAGATCAGCCCACCAGGCGGGGTTGGGTGCGGCGGGTTCGCCGTGGTGGCAGCGGCAGGCACCGTCAATGTAGGCGCAGTCTGGTCCGCAGGGGACCGGTGGGTCGTTGTTCACGATCAGAGTCATGATGGCGGTGGCCAGCGAGTTGCGGCGCCGGCCGCCAGGGCGTCGGTTTGCTTTTCAGCGGAGGCTGGGGCGCTGGTGTCTGGTGACGGGGTTTCCGCCGAGGTTGGCTTGGGTGCCTTTGGTATAGCCGTTCCGGTAGCCGCTGCCGCTGTAAGTGACACCGGATTTACGGGTGACCGGGTAGGCGGCCCGCGTGCGGCCGGCGATGACCTGCTGCCGGCTGGCCAGGACCAGCGCTGTCGACGTTCCGGATACAGGCTGGTCCGCCTCGGCTTCGGTGACGGCTTGTTTTTCGGCGGCGGCGCTGGTCGCGGCGGCGTTCGCGGGCGGCCATAACGCAGGTCAGGTCGATGCACACGGCGATGGCCCAGGACATCGGACCGTGCTGGCCGTGCTGCGCGGCGGTGTCGCGGATGTGGGTGAATGATCCGGCGCCGGCGATCATGGCGAGCAGGACGACGGGAGCGTAGTCCAGGACGGCGGAGGCGCGGCGGGCCGGGCCTGGGCGGGGTGCGGTCGCGGGGCCGGCGTGTGGCTGGGTGGTCACTGGTCGGCAGCCTCGGGCGTGTCGCGGTTGGCGGCTGTCAGGAGCCTGATCAGGTCGGGAGTGGCGACTCGGTAAAGCCCGCCGACGCGGATGACGCGGCACGGGAACTTGCCGTGCCGGGCTAGCTGGTAGGCGGTGGTGCGGCCGATTCCCAGGACGCGGGCGGCTGTCGCCAGGTCGATGGCAGGCGGCAGGCTGTCCAGGTCCGCGACGGTCAGGCGGGTCATGCGGCCTGGGTTTCTGCCGGGCTGGCGGTGCTGTCCGGCGGGGGGCTGGCGTTGATGGTGAGGTAGGCGGACGGGCTGCATGCTGCGTGGGCGTAGCGGATGCGGGCCGTGCGGGCTGGCAGGTAGTGCCAGACGATCAGGGCTGCCGGGGTGGCCGGGTCGGCGAGGCTGCCGAGGTGGTCGCAGACGGGGCAGGTGTAGGGCGGGACGGCCTGGGGGTCGCTGGCCCGGGCGAGCGTGTCCGGGCCGAGGAAGGCGGCTGCTTCAAGGCTGATTTCCAGGGGTGCGGTCATAGGTCTTCTTCCGGCCGGCGGGCTGGGCGTGGTGCGGTGATGCTGGTCATGCGGCGGCTCCCGGGTGCTGGCGGGATGCGGGCTGGTGACTGGTGGCGTCCAGGCCGGCGAGGGTGCGGCGGGTGTCGTGCCCGGCGGGCAGCCAGAGCTGGTCGGCCGGGCTGGTGCCGACGGCGCGGGCGTGCTCGGCGGTGGCGGTGGCGACCGGGACCAGGGGCGCGGGGCCGAGGCGGCGGCGCAGGCTGGCCTCCCGGCGGGCTGAGGGCAGCCAAAACAGGACCGGACCGGCCGGTCCGCCGGCCTCCTGCACGTCGTGGTAGCCGTCGAGCTTGGCGATGAGGCGGTCAATGGTTTCGGTGCCGGTGTCGTATTCGAGAAAGAACCGGATCTGCTGGCCGTGCTCACGCCAACGGCCGAGCCCATCGGGGCGGGCCAGGCTCCCGCACGCCCGGGTAGCGCGTGCCTCGGACCACCAGGTTTCCAGGCTGGCCTGTCCGGGCCAGTCACGGGCGTGGCGGGCCAGGTCGGCGAAGAACCCGTTGACGCCGAGGAGGTGATCCAGGCGCGGGTTCTGGGCCAGGCGCAGGACGCGGGCGGCGTGCGCGGCCGGGCGGGGCGGATTGGTGCCCTGGCGGGCGGCGGCGATGGCGGCTCCGGTGTAGCCGAGGGCGTACCGCCATTCGGCCGAGCCGGGCCGGACCAGGGGCCGGAACCGGGTCAGGACGTCGCGGCGGGCCAGGATGCGGAACCGCTGCTCGGCCCGGTCGCGGGACGGGAACGCGAGCCAGGCCAGGTGGCTGGTGGTCAGTACCTGATGCTCGGTGACCAGGGCGAGCACGTGCCGGTCGCGTTCGGTGAGCAGCCGCAGGGCATCCAGCGGCGGATACGGCTTAGCTGTCATTCGAGTTCTCCTGGCGGCCCAGCGTCGGCCGGCGAACCGTGTAGCGGGGCGGAGGCGGCCTGGTAGCGGCGGCGTTTGGCTTGCCGGTCGCGGTCGGCCTGGGTCAGGCCCCATTCGCGGGCGGCAGCACGGAGCCGTGCGGCCCGTCCGGGGATGGGCGGGGGCGGGGGCCGGGTGGCGAGCGTGAACCCGGGGGTGTTGGCGCCGTGGCTGGTGACGAGCCGGCAGGCGGCCTGGTAGCGGGCGAGCCGGTGCAGGTCTCCGGCGTCCAGGTAGGGGCCGGCGTGGGGGGCCAGGTGGCGGGCGTCGGCGGGACTGACGGTGAAGAACATCTTGTTGCGGGCGTTGACGTGCAAGGCCTCGGTCATCTCGCGGGTGAGCTGGCCGAGGTGCTGGTGGGCCAGGACCAGGGACAGCCGGTAGGCGCGGGCCTCGCCGAGGGCGTCGTCCAGGCCGATGGGCAGGTGCAGGAAGTTGTGGGCTTCGTCGACGTAGCAGGCCGCGTCCAGCCTCCGGCTCTCGGGGACGGCGGCGCGGGTGAGCGCGGCCTGCCAGAGCTGGGCCAGCAGCAGCGACCCGGCAAGCTGGCAGGCGTCGTCGCCGAGCACGCCCTTGGGCAGGCGGGCCAGCAGTATCCCGCCGTCGAGGATGCTGGTCATGGTGAAGGTGCTGGCGGCGGTACCCAGCAGTTGGGCGGCGAACCGGCGGCCCAGGATGGGGCGGAGCCGGGACAGCAGCGGCCCGCACGCCTGGGCCGCTCCTGCCGGGGTCAGGGCCTCGTAGCCGTCCCAGAACGCCCGCAGCTCGGCCGGGTCGTCGCGGCGCAGCGGCGCCGTCATGCGGCGGCGGAATGACGGGCTGGTGAGCAGGAGCGGCACGTCGGCGAGCGTGACGCCGGGATAGCCGATGAGGGTGCGCAGGCAGGAGCGCAGCGTGTCGTCGATGCGCGGCCCCCACGACTCGGCATACAGGCGGCGCAGCACGCCGGCCACGTTCTCGGTGACGAGTTCCGGGTCGCGTCCGGCAGGGTCGAGGATGTTCAGCGCGGGCGGGGCCTGGGTTTCGGCCGGGTCGATGATGACCAGCCGCTGCCCGCACCGGGCGGGCAGCGGGTCCAGCACGTCGTTCACGAGGTCTCCTTTCGGGTCGAGCAGCGCGACACCGCGACCGGCGCGGGCGTCGGCCAGGACCAGGTGCAGCAACTCGGTGGATTTCCCGGCCCCGGTATGGCCGATCACGTGCACGTGGTGCCGTGCGCCGGCGACCGACAGGACCACCGGCCGGGCAAGTGCCGGCCGGGTGCCCAGCGGGTGCGGGCCGGCGCGGCCGGCCGCCAGGACCGCCGGGCCGCGAGGTCGGCCGGGACCGGGGCGCCGAGGGTGACCAGGCTGAACCCGGCAGCGACGGAGCGGACCAGGCTGCGGCGGATGGCCGGGGTGGCGCCGGTCGCCAGGATGCGGATGGTGATTTCGTAGTGCGGGCCGGCGGCGGCCTTGGCGGCCAGGGCTCGCAGCCGGGCCGGGCCGAGCGGTCGGTATCAGGCGGTCCCTGGTGGCGGCCGGGGTGCCGGTCGAGGGCGCAGACCGGGAACCAGTCCGGTGCCCGGGGCCGCAGCCGGACTGCGGTCAGGCCCTGGCCCGGCATCTCGGGCAGGCGGTCGGCCGGCCAGGTCCGGGTGCGTGCTCCGGGCCAGGCGTCCTGCACGGCAGCGGCCACGGCCAGGGCCGGCACGGCCGGCGGTACCCACACGCCGAGCCGCACCCCGCCTGGGGTGGCCCGCGCTTCCCAGGCGATGGTACGGCGCCGCCGGATGATCCGGCCGGCTCCGATCCGGGGCGCGAGGAGCCGCCACAGCACGGCGCCGCCGTCCTGGCCAGCTTCGGGCGGGCAGGAGATCTCGACCCACCGCGCCGTCTGGGCCTGCTGTTCCCGGCGCGTTCCCGCGAGCAGGCGGACCCCGGCCGCTGCGACCCCGACCGCGGCCGCTGCCAGCGGCGCGGCGGGCCAGGCCAGGTGAGCCAGCCACGCCAGGTGCTGCCCGGTCCCGTGGCCGAGCCGACCCATCCAGCCGCCGGGGTCGCACAGGTACTGGGCGGCGCACTTGCCCGGGAATCCGTGCCCGGTGGTCAGTGCTGTCAACGGGCCGCCAGTGAACGGTCGCCCGGGGCCGAGAACAGCCGCAGGACCATCTCGCGGGTGATGTCCGCCAGCTCTGCGACCGGCAGGCCCGGCGCGGCCCCGGCCGCCCGGATCAGGTCATCCAGCGATGCCCCCGCATGAGAAAGCAGCCGGCCGGCCTGGTCGAGGTGCTGGCGGACCCGGGCGAGCAGGTCCTCGGCCCGGCGGCGGTCCATCGACCGGCTGGCCAGCCCGGTCCGCAGCTCGGTCAGCAGGTCCCCGGCCAGTTCCAGGTAGGCCAGCCCGGCAAACGGCGTGTCCCGCCCGGACCTGACCGCGCCGGCGATCACGGCGCGGAGCACGTCGATCTGCCCGCACGCCTCCTCCAGAGGGCTGGCAGCAGCCGGCCGCGCGCCGCGCGGCCATATCGCGCCAGGCTGTGCCCGCTCTGCGTGGTCCGGCCGGGGCGGCGCGGGCGCGTCGGCCTGGCTGCGGGCGTAGATGTCGGCCAGCCCGGCGGCGGGGTCGAATCCGGCTTCTAGCTTGGTCCCGATGCCGGTCATCGTCCGGCTGAGCAGGTCGTCCAGTTCGGCATCGTCGTATGCGGGGTGTTCGGGTTCGTATCGGGTCATCGCGGGTTCCTCCTGTCGATGCCTAGCTGACGGGCCAGGGCGTCGCGTGCCCTGACCTGGCTCTGCCGGACAGCGGCCTGGTCGCAGCCAAGCTGCTGCGCGATCTCGGCGGTGGTGAACCCGGCCAGCAGTAACGCCATGACCTGGCGCTGCCGGCCGGGCAGGGCCGCGACAGCGGCGCGGACCATCTCTTCTTCCTCGTTCAGCACCACGATGTCGCCGCTGTCCAGCGGCGCCGGCACGTCGGGCAGCAGGTCGCCGGCCGGGATCTCGCGCTTGCGCCGGTCGGCCCGGTAGTACTCGTGCAGCGCGACCTTGTACAGCCAGACCCGGGGATGACCGATGATGTCCCACCCGGACCAGGCGCGGGCGAACGCGGCCTGCACCGCGTCGTCGGCCTGGTACTGATCGGCGCCCATCGTCATCAGGTACCGGACCAGGCCCGACCGCTCGGCCTTGTACACGTCCTCGAAACTCACTCGTGCCACCTCCGCGAGCTGCTCCCGGACCGGGAACCCGGCTGCCGGGCGGGCGGCGCTCATCGCGCCCTCGCATACAAGGTGACCGAACCCGGTGTGCCCAGCCCCGGTATCCAGTCCAGGCCGGTCAGCCCGGCCCGGAAGCTCAGGACACCCGCTGCCCATGCCTCGGCCTCGTTGTCGGTCTCGGCCCAGCCGCCGCCCGCCACGTGCGAGTACGACAAGACCAGCTTCCAGCCGTCCTCGTGCCGGAACAGGAAATACTGCCGCGCCGAGAACGCCTGCATAACCCGCCAGCCGTCATCCGGGCAACCGGCATCGATCAACTTCCACTCGTGGAGCGGGCCTCCCCGCTCGCGGCCGATCAGCCGCCCGGCCCACGCCTTTGCCCGATCCTCACCGAACCGGGCCGGCGCCACGCCGGTCAGCCTCCCGACCGTCATCTGACGGGGACTCCAGACCAGCATGCACACCTGCCGCCGGCCCGTCCGCTTCGGACGCGGCCGGGCGGCGCCGTGGACGCCGACCCATCCGGCCAGCATCTGCCGGTTCCCGATCACCGCGTACAGGTCTTCGGCCGACAAGCTGCCCGGGTGCAGGAAATGCGTCACCCCGAACAGCAGCCCGCCGCGAGCGCGGGCGCACTCGGCGATCCCTCCATCGGCAGTCGCCTCGTACACCCGGAACGGCGGATCCTGGAACGCCACCGCGACCTCCGACTCCATCACCCGCGCCACCGCGCCGCCGATAGGGACGCCGATCCGCAGATCCCGGCCAGGACTGACCAGGCCCGCCGCCGCGAACGCGGGCGGCCCGACCCGCCACCCGGCCCCGGCACGGACCAGCGGCACGTACTCCAGGCCCGGGTTCACCACCATCAGCGGGCACGACTCCTCGCCCCGCCGGCCGGTCATCGGCAGCAGCACCATCCTGGTGACGAAACTGATGAAGTCACCCGGCGGCATCCGCACCGTCCCCGAGTCGTTCCACTCCGGAGTCCTGCACGCCTGGTGATGCAGCGACGCCGACACCGAAACCGCCAGCTCATCGACGCACAACGCGGGCGGATCATCGCCGAGCATCGTCCCGCACGTCTGGCAGTCCACCGGCCACATGCACCCGGTCAGCTCATCCAGCCCTACCTCACCCAGCCTGCGTTGGGTTTCCTCACTCAGAAGTACCGATGTAAGTGCCATAAGCTCTCGCATTCAGCCGAACTCTCGCGGGCCGTGATCACCACCGCCCGACCTGACACGAGTAGGAGCCACCAGCCCCCCGATCTGTGACGCCCGCAGCCAAAAATCTTCAAACCCGTACAACCACAGCCACCCCGTACACCCTCTAAATCCGCCAGCCAGCCCAGAAATTCACGTCTGGCCCCGCAATCACCAGCAAGCCGGAGCCTTGATATTGACTGACTTCACTCAGCGACCGACGATGACACTGCGAGAAGGGAATCAGTAATGACGATCAAGATCGATGACCGGTTAACCACGTTCGATCTGCTGGCCCATTCACCCGATGGAGAAAGCCGCGCGAAGCTCTACCGGGTCGGGGACATCTTCCCGATGGACCCATCTGCTCACCAGCGCTCGCGGATCGATGAGCCGGCGACCACCGCGCGGCCCTGGGGGATGCGTTTCCTTCGTGTTCCTCCGCCAAGTGCGGGCAAGCATGAGGGCGATACCTCAGACACCACTACCGGCACCGGAAACAGCGACGGCCAGGACCCAGAGGACAAGGGCAAGGACTGACCGCGTGACCGTGCTGGCCCTGACCACCGACAGTGACAGCGTCGCAGACCGCGTGATCGCTGAGCTTGCCCTGCGTGGGGTCCAGGTCGCCCGGCTCGACCAAGCCGAGATCCCGATGCGGATTTCCATGTCAGGCCCGGAAAAGGCATTCGCCTACGGAGAAGCACGCCGTGGCTACGGCGGCATCCTCGCCGCCTTGTCCGGCTGCCTGTGGGTCAACGACCCGATGGCCGCCGCCCGCGCCGAATACAAGCCGGTACAGCTCGCCGCCGCGACAGCGGCCGGGCTGCGCATCCCGCAGACCATCATCACCAGCGACCCGCGCACGGCCTACGAATGGGCACGCCAACTCGCCCGGCCGATCATCTACAAGCCGCTCGATGGCGTCTGGCACGCCGATGAGGGACAAGTGCGGGTGATCTACACTTCGCCGGTAGACGACCTGCACGAGTTGCTCGACCCCGCGCTCGGCAAGACCGCGCACCTGTTCCAGGAACAGATCCCCAAGGCGTTCGAGGCCCGCGTCACCATCGTCGGCACCAGGGTATTCGCGGTCCGCATCGACGCCGGCAGCTCGGCGGGGCGCACGGACTGGCGCAGCGACTACGGCGCGCTAGCCTACTCACGGATCGAGTTGCCGCAGGATGTCGCGGCCGGACTGGTGAAGCTGCATCAGCGCCTGGGCCTGGTCTACGGCGCTGCCGATCTCATCTGCGACGAGGCGGGCAACTGGATCTTCCTGGAAACTAACCAGGCCGGGGAGTGGGGCTGGCTTGCCGCTGAAACCGGCATCCCGATCGCCACGGCACTGGCCGACCTCCTGGCAGGAGACCCATGCCCGCAGTGACCGACGTCAGCGCGCAGATAGAAGCGCTGGCAGACCGGATGACCGCTAGCGGCGACCTCGCCGACCAGTCCTGGCGGCCGGTGCTGCACGCGGTACCCCGCCACCTGTTCACCCCGCCCCGCGCCTATGCCCTGCCCGGCAAGGCAGACGGCACGCCGGCCCGCCCCATCGACCGGGACGCCAGCCCCGGCGACTGGTGGACCGCCGTCTACGACGACATGGCGATCGTGACCCAGCGCGACGACGGGGCCGCAGATCCGGCCATCGACCTTGGAGCACCGTCCTGCGCGCTGTCCGCGCCATCCGTCGTGCTGCCCTTCCTCCACCTGCTCGACGCACGCCCCGGGGACCGCCTGCTGGAAATCGGCACCGGGACAGGCTGGACCGCCGCGCTCTTGTCCGAGCGCATCGGCCAGGACAACGTGACCTCACTCGAAATCGACCCGGACCTGGCCAGGACCGCCCGCGCGAACCTGGCGACGGCGGGATACTCACCCGCCATCGTCGAAGCCGACGGCCTGCACGGACGCCCAGGGGAGACATTCGACCGGCTCCACGTCACCTGCGGCATCACCACGATCCCCCGCACCTGGATCGAGCAACTCCAGCCAGGCGGCGTCGCCGTCCTGCCATGGCAGCCAGCCGGATGGACCGGCTACAAAGTCCGCCTCACCGCCAGCGGAGGATCAGCGGTCGGCACGTTCCACGGCCCAGCCAACTTCATGACCGCCCGCCCGCAGCGGGCCGGCACCATCTTGTGGCATCCACACCACGCCGACAACGCGGACACCACTACCACGAGCCTCGACCCGCATGACATCGCAGAACACTGGGGCGAGCGGCACGTGGCCCTCACACAAATCCCCGGCCTCGTGATCACCACCTGGGCCGACGACGACGGATCACTATCCCTCCACCTCGCAGAAGCCGGCCACCCCGACAGGTCATGGGCAGCCTGCGACTCCCAGCCCGACGGCAAGCACATAGTCACCCAGTACGGACACAGACGACTGTGGGACGAACTGGAAACGACCTACCAAACCTGGCTCACAGTCGGCCAGCCGGGCGAGGAGCACTTCCGGCTGCTCGTCAGCCGGGAAGGCCAGCGCGTAGTGCTCGACCTGCCGGAAAGGCGAAGCGAAACCTAGCGGGCCGCACGGGACCGACGTGGCAGTTCGTCGCGGAAGAGACGCAGGCATGCTCTGAGCGACTGGGGGAGCGCGCGACCAGCTCGCGACTCAGAATAAGGCTTGCCGGGATGAGCAAGAGATCGCGTGCTGGAGGGTCGTCAAGGCCCGTTCGTGGTCTTGCCTTTCCCTGCCCGGAGGCGCATGATGACGGTTACCGGGGCACACGGCAGTCTTACTCTTCGTAGTGGAGGCCCCGGGTGTACGACTTTCTTGCTGCGCCATTCCTCGGTCAGTACCTGCTGCTGCGGCCCGGCAGCACCGCCGGAGTCCAGTTACCGCCCAGCCATTTCGACCAGCTCGCCCGGGCTGCGGCCGGACGCGGTTCGTACCCGTCCTGGCTGCCCGGGTTAGCCCGTGCGTGCTGGCGGGTTGAGCTTCCGCCCGCCGCCGCGATGCACGGGCGGGTGCTGGTCCGCGAGCAGTCGGAGTACGAGTACGGACGGGCGAGCTGGGAGATCAACCTGGGTTGCAACTACGCTGCTCGCACTGCTACCTGGGCCTGAAGGAGTTCTCCGGGCATGATGCTGACGGTCTCCACGAACGGCTCCCGCCTATGGAACCCCGGCCTGCTGGACCTGTTCACCGCGCTGCCGCCGTACCGGCTGGTCGTCAGCCTGTACGGCGCCACCGAAGCGGCTTACGACGGGCTCACCCGGCGGCGGGGGTCATACAAGGCGTTCCGCCGGGGCATCGCTGCCGCGACCGAAGCGGGACTACCTGTGCGGCTGAACATAGTCGTCACCGACGTCTCCGCCGCCGAGACGCTGGAAATGGTCGCGCTGGCCGAGGACTGGGGCCTGCCGCACAACCTGTACACGAACATGACCCCGACGATCTACGGCGGCGGCGAGTCGCTGCTGGCCCAGTCCGCCGAGCACCTGCGGACCCGCAAGGCGTTCACCGGCTTCAACGCGGGGCATATCTTCTTCCACTCAGACCCGCACGGCCTGGTGTCGATCTGCAAGGTCGGCCGCGACGACCAGATCGACCTGATGCGCGATGGCCTGTCCGGCCTGAGCCGCCTCGGCGGTATCGCGGACAGCCTCATGCTTCGCACCGGGGGCTGCTCCGGCTGCCAGCTCGCCGGCACCTGCCGGGTGTGCCGGCCGCTGGCCAAGCAGTTCCAGGAAGCGAAGGCCCCACTCGCCTACTACTGCCAGCACGCAGACAACGACAGGAGGCCAGCATGACCGCAACACCCCTCACCCTCTACGCGACCCGCCCGGCCGTGGACGCCGCGCCGGAGGTCACCGAGCCGGCGATAGTGGAACTGGACGACCTCATGGAGTCAACGAGCTGCTCGTGTAACGCGAGCGACGACAACCCCCACTGATCACCCCACGACTATCCCGAGAGCGGGTCCCGGCGTGTCTTGCGCTAGGACCCGCTTTCCTATCGGCGGGGCCAGTAGCGTGCCGCCGTGGGGATCCGGTGGGACTGGCTGCAACCCGTAGTGACGGCCCCGTACGTGCCCACACTCGGGCCTACTCACCCGCAGGCCATCACCAGCGGCCTGTTCGCCGACGTGCAGCAGGTCGCCGGGACGGGCCGGTTCCTGCCGCACGATAAAGACCGCCGCTGGGCTGCCCGCAAGAACGAGCAGGTACTCGCCGGGACGATCACCCAAGAACCCGGCCTCGTGCTCGTCCCCACGCTGAGCACCGGCCGTCGCTCCTGCGTTAAGATCCACATCTACAGCCAGGACCCGCGCGGCGCGTTCGCCAGGGCCGCTGACCTGGGCAAACGACTATGCCAGGAGCACGACACCGGGAAGGGGCGGCTCATCTGGTTCCTGCCGCCGGGTAGTGACCCTGACCCGGTCGCGGCATGCACCCGCATCCAGATGCGCACCTTCGGCCCAGTCCAGCACGTTCCCGCGACGGAACCCGAGCCGGCTCGCATTGTCCCGCTGGATGACATCGGCGGGCCAGAGCGGGCCACGTTCAGCGCGTTCGCCGAGAAGCTGGCCGCAGAGGGCTTCGCGTTCCTCGATGCCCGGATACGCGAAAACGGCACCACCGGCCCGGTGCTGACCTGCCGGCGGGACAGGAAGATCGTCGGGGCGATCGGCCCGATGGAGACCATGCCGGACAGCCGGGGAATAGCCAGGCTGCTACCGCAGTACTTCGGCATCCTGCCCGGGTATCGCGGGCAGGGCCTCGGCCGCGCTCTCTGGCGGGCCGCTATGCAGTGGGGCCAGAAACACCAGGCCGCCTACCAACTCCTGCAAACCGAGGCTGGCGGCGCGTCCGACCGCCTGTGCCATTCCGAAGGGCTGACCGACCTCGGCCTAGTCTGCGCCAGCAGACTCTGAGAAGACGGCCGGGCGCGGGGCCAGCTCGTGAATCTGGAAGGTCGGTCACGCCCGTTATGCTGTGGGTGAGGACGCCTATCCCAGCTGTGGAAGGTCACTTAGCAATGTCTGAACCTGCGACTATTGGCAGTCTCATCCAGTCAGTCCGCAAGCGCAGAGGCTTGAGTCAGCAGGAACTAGCCCGCATGTCCGGTGTGTCAGTTTCCCTGATTAGGCAACTGGAGCAGGAAAAGCGCGAGGACACCAGGCTGGAGACGCTACGCAAACTCGCCATGGCGTTGCGCGTCCCCACGGCCTACCTTTCTCCGCACCCCTCCCCAGATGCCGCTGCGGTCACCGACGTTGAGCAGTGGGAGCCAGTTCGCCGCGCCATGTTCGAGCCCTCCGCTCAGCCTGATGAGCCAGCCAGCGCCGAAGGCGTTCTTGCTGCTCTTGCGTCCCTGCGCCCGGCGATAGCCGCCAATCGCTACTCCGTAGCGCGGCAGGAGCTGCCAGCCATTCTGCGGGATTGCGATGCGCTGAACGGTGACGGCCGCAAGGTGCGCTCTCGGGTTCTCAACCTGACTGCCTGGCTGCTAGTGCAGACCCGGCAATGGAAGGCCGCCGAAGACGCAGTCATGCTCGCGATGGACGCTGCTGACGATCGGCTCGATGCTGCCGCAGCCGCCAACACGCACTGCTGGTCCTTGCTACGTCAGGGCCGGCTGGCTGACGCCCGCGAGTTCGCATCGCGCTGGGCTGACGACATCGAGCCTCGGTTCTCCCGCGCGACCACCGCCGAACTGGCTCTGTGGGGACGCCTCATGCTCGGAGTAAGCAACGCAGCCATACGCGACGCAAGACCCGGGGAAGCCGAAGACGCGCTGCGGCTAGCAAGCGCCGCAGCGGACCGTATCGGGCGCGAAACAGAGTCCGATGCCAGCACAACCCGGACCTTCGGCCCGACCACAGTGGCGATGATCAAGTGCGAAAATTTCGCGGTCGCCGGCCAGCCAGACAAGGTCCTCAGCTTCGCGAGCGCAGTCCCGGTGACCGCGCTGCATCCATCATCGGCCAGCCGCTGCCGTCACCGCCTGGACGTGGCTTATGCCTACGCGCAGACGCGCGACTACCCGGCAGCACTCGGCGAGATGCGTCAGTTGGCACTAGCGGCACCGGAATGGCTCGTGCAGCAACGGTATGCCCGAGACGTAATGTCATACGTGATAAGCCGTCGGCGTACCCTAACAGCAGAAATGCGCGAGATGGCTGATTTTGTCGGCCTGCCGTACTAACGCTGATTGTCACTTCCGCTGACCTCATCCCAAAACTGACAAAAGGCGAGCATGCGGCGCCTTTGCACGTCAAGCCGATGACAAACAGTAACGCTCATTGTTACTTCCGACTGCGCTCCGGATTCGGCATGATGATTTTGCCATTGTGCTGACGATCTTCATCGATTTAATCTCTCCGCCAGGGACCTAAAAGTCACAGCCTCCGGCTGGCGTTGACGGCCACCTGGGACGGAGAGGTATTTGTCGTGCCGCTGATACTCGACGAGGCAGAAGTCAACCGTCGAATGAATCTGCCCTCTGAGTCTGGCTGGCTGGTACAGACATACCCCGGCAACATTCTTCAAGTACGGGCGGTGCGGCGCTTTGTGCACGACAGCCTAGTCGAGCACCGCGCTGCGGAAGAGACCGTGATCGTGGCGTCCGAGCTTGCGACGAACTCGGTTATCCATAGTGCGAGTTGCCTGCCGGGCGGCCGGTTCGTCATACGCCTGGCCGTAATAGACAATCAACGGGCCGGGGTAGTTGTAACCGACGAAGGCGGGCCGTTCTGTCCTTCCGCCGAGGCACTCGGCCTCGACAGCGAGTCCGGTCGCGGTCTTGAAGTGGTCCAAGCGCTGTCATCCCTTTTCTGGGTTCATGAACATGACGGTTTCCGGAGCTTCTGTGCTGTAGTGGCCAATGTCCCTACTCGTTTGGCGAATTCCGAAAAGACGGAGCTGCGATGACGCATGCTCAGCAACCATCTCTGCCGACACTGCTCGTGCCGCCAGAAGCGCAGCTAGGTGCGCTGGCAGCAACGTTCCCGGTTTTACCCACACCTCACGAGCACCCGCGCAGCCAGCCCCGCCCCGGTCTGGCTGCGCGGGCCGAGGAATACAGTGCCGTATCGAGGCCATCCGGCGACGACGGCATCCTTGCCGTGATCGACGGCCTTGCCGCCGATGCTGCGCCTTGTGGTAGTGGATGCAGCCTGCATCTGAGCACGATAGCGACGGCAGCGCGAGCGTCGGCGGGCTCATGGCCGCGCTGACCGGGACCGGGCGGCTCGCCGATGACATCTGGTTGCTGGCGCATCATGAGGTCAGCGGCAGGCCGTTCTTGCAACCACGTGCGACCGGGCTGGGCCTGGCTGGGGCGCTGCTCGCCGAGCTGGTATTCATCAGGGCCATCCGCGTGTCCCGCGATGGAATCGCGGCGACAAATCGCGTCCGCCCCCAGGACGGGCTGATGCGCGCGGTCCACTTGCGGGTGCTCGGCGAGCGGCAGCGGTATTGCGCTGGGGACTGGCTGACGTTCCTGGCGCAGGGCGCGGCCGGGGATGTCGCCCGCAGGCTCGGACACTCGGGATATCTGGCCCTGACGCAGTCCCGGCGCCCGTGGGGTGCCGCGCGGTGGGTTCCCGTCGATGCTGACTGCGCGTTCGCCCCGGTGATCCGCGCGGGAGCGGCGCTCGATCCAGCGCGCCCGGCGAGTCAGCAGAGCACGGCGCTGGCCGGGCTAGCCGTGGCGTGCGGCCTGGGACCGCGCCTGCTGGCCTACGGCCCGCCCGGAGCGCGCCAGCAGCTAGCCGAACGAGTCCGGCAGGTAGACCCCAGCCTGCGCGAGCTGATCAGCCATACGCAGGTCGCGGTCGACAGCGCTGTGCTCGCCCACCGCATGTAACTTGCCCAACCCCCCATTTCCAGGAGCGATTGATGTTCAGGCCGCCGTCCGGCGATGAGGAGCTGCGTCATGGCTACACGGTGTCGCAGGTCAGGGCCTTGAGCCTGGCCGTGGTCACCCGGCAGACGTGGTATCAGTCGGTGGACTTCGAGCAGCGGCTCGAAGTCGCCTGGCACGCGATCATCGAGCACCTCTACACCGCCAGCGAGCCGCCCGCGATGCCCGACGTGGCGCGCGCCGCCGAATACGCCGTCAGCCAGGACATCCAGCAGATGCACCGGTTCTACGGACGCAACACCCACGACCGGTACGCCGGCACAACCACAGCCGGGTTCGAGCGGTACTGGCACACCACAGCCAGCCACAGCCCCAGCCCCGAAACCACCGTGACCGACCGGGTCGCCCTGGCCCAGATCCTGCCCCGGCTCCACCTCCTGAACCAGAAGGCAATCACCGCGCTCACCGACCATGACGACTACGGCCTCGCCGCCGACGCCCTCGGCATCTCCCGCCGCCATTTCACCGGCCGGATCAGCCAGGCTCGCCGCGAGTTCCTGAGCCTGTGGCACGAAGGCGAACTGCCCTCCCGCCCCTGGGTACACGACTGGCGGCGAAGCACCGATGACGGCCCGCTGGCCGGCGCCAACCGCACCATCGCCGCCCGCCGCCGCGCTCGCGGAAAGCTCCGCCGGCCGGCCGTGCCCGGTTCCGGCAAGCCCCGGATAGAACTGGGCATTAGCAGCGCCGAACTCGCCCGCCGCTACCAGGACGGCCAGTCCATCCGCCAGCTCGCCGCCTCCCTCGGCGTCAACTACGTCGTCATCCACCACCGCCTGAAAGCCGAAGGCGTCCAGCTCCGCCCCGCCAACGGCCGGGCACCAGCACACCGACCTCGGTAACCGGGATGCCGGTGAAGGGGAAGGCAGACAGGATTCAAGCCATGACAGACCCGAATAGCACAGCACTAGCCAATCCTAAGTTCTGGACGGTGAAAGAAAACAGCCAAGCTGATGCGAGTAAGCACGATGACGATATACCGGCTGGTCTGGGACAAAGAATTGAAGTCAACGAAAATTGGCAAGGTGGTCCGAATACCCGAGCGGTCGATCCGCGCCTACCTCGGCGTACTTGAACCAGAAGACCTGTCCACATGGCTCACTCGCTGACACGGGACCGGCGCCTCTACCGCACCGAGACCGCCGGCCACAGTGCGCCGGAATGCCATCCCGATTTGGAGGAGCGTGATGCGGCAGGAGCAGATATCCGTCTTTGACGATCTGGACGGCACCGAGCAGGGTGACCCGCAAAGTCGTCTTCCCAGGTCAGGTGTTATCTGGCCGTCAGCTGGCCTGCCGGGTGCGGCGGGTGGGTTGCATCTGTCCTGAGGCTGGGTGCCGGTGTTTTGCGTTACTTCAGGTGACCGGCGAGGCTGGGGTTCGCGGCGTGGGTGCGGCGGTTTTCTTATACGGGCGGTGACGGCCGTGCGGCTGGCTTTATCCCGGTTCAGTCACGTCGGGGGCGGTGCGCGTGTCGTGGCGGGCAGGGCAGCGGGACTCCGGCCAGGACAAGGGATTGCGATGTCACTTTCCCTGCCGGAGGTCCGGTTGCCCGTCAAGTCTGCCGTGCCCGTGCCCGCCGCCGCTGCGGAAGCCCTGGCGGAGGAGGCCCCGGGGGAGCTTGCCTGCCGGGCCGCGGCGCTGGCGGCGGCGTCGGGCGGGAACCTGCTGGAGTGCTTCGCGGCGGTGCGTGATCCGCGGGACCCGCGCGGGGTCCGGCACCCGCTGGCGCCGGTGCTGGCGCTGTGCACCGGGGCGGTGCTGTGCGGGAACACCGCGATGGAGGACGTGACCGCGTGGGTGCACGCGGCGCCGCAGGAGGTGCTGGCCGCGGCCGGGGCCAGGCAGAACGCGCTGGGGGTGCGGGTGGCGCCGCATCCGGAGACGGTGGTGCGGATCTTCGCGGCGCTGGGCGCGCAGTCGCTGGCGGACTGCGCCGGGGCGTGCCTGGCCCGCCGCGCGGGCCCTGGCCCGGCCGTGTTTCCCCTGGCCGGGCCGGGATGGCTGCCCGCTGTCGCGGTGGACGGCAAGGCCGTGCGCGGCGCGGCCGGGCCGGACGGCCTCATCCCGTACCTGCTGGCCGCCGCCGCCCACGGCACCGGGACCGTGCTGGCCGGGCATATGGCCGGCCCGAAAACCAGCGAGGTCCCCGGGTTCGCGCCGCTGCTGCGCGAGCTGAACGGGTACTGCCCCCTGGCCGGGCACGTCATCACCGCCGACGCCGACTGCACCGTCAAGGCCCGCGCGAAGCTGATCTGCGAAGAGCTCCTGGCGCACTACGTTTTCACCGTCAGGCAGAACACCCCGGCGCTGCGGGACGAGATCGACGCGCTGGACTGGGCACCGGTCCCGGTGCAGCACGTGACAGAGGAGAAAGGCCACGGGCGGCGCGAGCGCCGCACCATCCAGGTCATGACCGCCCCCGCGCACATCGCCCGGCGGTTCCCGCACGCCCGGCAGGTCGCGCTGGTCGAGCGGTACGTCACCCGCACCGTCCGGGTCAGGAAAGGCAAGCGCTGGGTCAGGAAGCAGGTCAAGTCCGCCGTCGCGGTCTTCGTCATCACCAGCCTGGACGCCCGCGAGGCCGCCCCGGAGCACATCGCCGGCTACGTCCGCGGTCACTGGACTATCGAGAACAAGGTCCACTGGGTCCGTGATGTCACGTTCCGTGTTCGTCCCAGGTCCGGACCGGCCCCAAACCGCGCATAATGGCTACCCTCCGTAACCTCGCGATCGGGCTCATCCGCCAGGCCGGCTACACCAAGATAGCCGCCACCATCCGCCAGATCCGCTACGACACCGCCCTGCTCCTCAGCATTCTCGGCCTCAGCAACCCCTCATGACCAGCCGAAAAGACTTTGCGGGTCGCCCTGCGGCACCGAGGGAGCCAAATCCGTGCGGTTCGGCCTGGACGGCGAGATTTTCGAGATCGATCTCAGCGAAGACAACCACGCCAAGCTAAAGCAGGTGGTCAGCTTCTATATCGAGCACGGGCGGAAACGCACCCCGGCTTTCCGCCGGACACGGCCTACGTCGGTGTACGCGCATTTCGGAACCAGAAGCCGGTCAGGCGGCCCGCGCATGAGCGCCGGTCGGCGTGAGGCTTCCGCGTAAAGGCCGGCCCGCTGCCGTCACGGTCACAACGGCAGCGGGCCCAGTGCTAATGCCATCCTGGCATATTCCACGTGATACGCCCGCACATCCTGCCGAGTGCCCCCGCAATGCCTCCGTCCGGGCGATGCTTCCGAAACGAGCCAGGAACCCATCTCGGACCAGCGGTGCCGCACGTGACCCTTTGAATTGCCCGAGCGCGAACGGCCAGCGGGCTGCTCAGACGACCCTCGTCGGCCGGACATCTACGTGTTGAAATTGCGAGTTCATGCCTGCGCCATTTATCTGCGCGAGCCGACTGCTGCCGGGACTAGCCGCAATCAGGCGGAGGCAGAGACAGCGGCAGGCACTTCGCTGTCCGCGTCCATCCGGCGCAGGGTCCATCGGCGACCGACCACCCATCCGCCCAACGGATCTCACCTATGACGGAAGATCAGCGCGAGCAGGTCCCGCTGCCTGTCTGTCAGCGGAGGTAAGGAATCGACGACAGCCTTGACATAGGCATCTATGTCGTCTTCATCCGCCCGCGCCGGACCGCTGGCACGGAGCTTGCGCGGCCGTGCGCTCGCAGACGGAGAGCCCGATCGATGCGGGCCGACAGCGGGAGAAGCCGTGAACCGGTCACCCCCGCCTGGGAAGTTCGCGAGGCGTGACAGGACGGTCAGGATGTCGTCCTGCGCCTGGGATGCGCATCCCGTGAGCCCGACTGCCCGGCGAACTGTGACGCAGTGGTAGCCAGCGAATCGCCCGGCGCGTATCGTAGTCGCTTGCCCGGGTTGCGCTGATGGCTAAGAAAAGAAGTGTCATTTTCCTAGATTGGGCTTGCCGGCCCCGTTGGGGCCGAGGAAGCCGGTCACCCGGCCGGGCCGGACGGCGAAGGAGGCTTCGTCGACGGCGACCGTCGTGCCGTAGCGCTTGGTGAGGTGCTGCGCCTCGATCATTGTTCGTCCTTCCCCTGACCGGTTGTGTCTTGGCCGCCAGCCTGCGCCGGGGAACTGAGATGGCACTGTCGCGGCGCTGATGCGGGACCTATGGTGAGGTCATGCAGGTGCGGCTGTTCGGCGAGCTCGAAGCGCTAGCCGACGGCGTGCCGGTGCCGGTCCGCGGCGGCAAGCAGCGGGCGCTGCTGGCCCTGCTGGCGCTGCAGCGGGGGCGGCCGGTCAGCGCTGACCGGCTGATCGACCTGCTGTGGGGGGACGGGCAGGCGGCGAACCCGGCCAACGCCCTGCAGGCCCAGATCGGCCAGCTCCGCCGCATCTTCGGAGCGGCGGCGATACTCACCAGCGAAGCCGGTTATGCCCTCGCCGCGGGTCCCGATGACGTCGACGTCGTCCGCTTCGGGCAGCTGGTGGGCGAGGGGCGGCGGCTGGCGGGAGACGGCGAGGCGGCGCGGGCGTCCGCCGCGCTGAGCGAGGCGCTCGGCCTGCGGCGGGGCGAGCCGCTGGCCGAGTTCGCAGGCGCTGGGTTCGCCGACGCCGAGCGGGCGCATCTGGACGAGCTGACCCTGATCGCGGTCGAGGCCAGGGCCGGAGCTGACCTGATGCTGGGCCGCCACGGGGAGCTCGCCGGTGAGCTGGAGCCCTGGTGCCGGCAGCACCCGCTGCGCGAGCGGCTGTGGGAGCTGCACATCCTGGCCCTGTACCGGGCCGGGCGGCAGGCCGAGGCCCTGACTGCCTACACCGAGGTCCGTGATCGGCTGGTCTGCGAGCTGGGCATCGACCCCGGTCCGGCCCTGCGGGAGCTCCAGGCCAGCATCCTGGCCCAGGACCCCTCCCTTGCCCCGGCCAGCCCGGCTCCGGTCCCGACGGCCGCGCCGCCGACGCCAGCCGGGAATCTGCGTGCCCGGCGGCGGCCGCGGCCGCCGCGCTCGGCGCGGGCGCCGCTGCCCTCCCGGGCGCACGGCCTGCGGGATCGGCCACGGACCTGATCGTGCGCCACCTGGCCGGACGCTTGCTGGTCGTCGTCCTCGACAACTGCGAGCACGTCATCGGCGAGGCGGCCGCGCTGGCCGACACGCTGACCGGGACAGTGCCAGGTCTCCGGCTGATCGCTACCAGCCGCGAGCCGCTCGGCGTCCCCGGGGAAACCCTGGTCCCTGTCGGCGGCCTGGCGCCGCTGGCCGCCGTCGAGCTGTTCGTCGATCGCGCCCGGGCGGTCCGGCCCGGCTTCGGTCCGGACGGGCCGGCCGGCGACGTCATCGAGGACATCTGCCGGCGGCTCGACGCCCTGCCGCTGGCCGTCGAGCTCGCCGCCGCTCGTCTCCGTGCGCTGCCACTGGCCACCCTGGCCGAACGCCTCAACGACCGCTTCAAGCTGCTCAGCCACGGCGCCCGCACCGCCCTGCCCCGCCAGCAGACACTCCGCGCCGTGGTGGACTGGAGCTATGACCTGCTGTTCGAGGACGAACGCCGCCTGTTCTTCCGGCTGGCCGCCTTCACCGGCGGCTGCGGGCTCGCCGCAGCCGAGGCCGTCTGCGCCGACGACCAGGTATCCGCCGGCGAGATCCTCGATGTCCTGAGCCGGCTGGTCGACAAGTCCCTCGTCATCGCCCCCGATGACGAGGGCGAGGCCCGCTTCAGCCAGCTCCAGACCCTGTGGCAGTACGGCAGGGACCGGCTCGCCGAATCCGGGGAAGCCGACACCATGCGCGCCCGCCACGGGCAGTACTACCGGCAGCTGGCCGAGCAAGCCCACCAGGGACTGCGCGGCCCTGCCGGGCCGGTGTGGCGGGACCGCCTCGCCGCGGAGTCGGGCAACCTGCGGGCCGCGCTCGACTGGTACATCGCCACCGGCGATGCTGACGCGGCGCTCTCGCTGGCCGCGGGGATGGCCTGGCTGTGGTTCATCACGGGCGACTTCCTCGAAGGAGCCCGCTGGCTCGGCGCTGCGCTGGGCGCCGAAGGGCCACGCCGTCCGCACGTGGAAGCAACCGCCCGCCTCTGGCACGGCTATTGCGTGGGCATGTCGACTGACCCGGCAGCGGGCGCCATCGAATGCGACGAGGCCGTTGCCGTCCTGAGGGGCAATGACGACCGGATTCGCCTGGCGGAGGCGCTGGTGGTATCCGCGACGGTGCTGACGTTCGCCAATCATTTCGACCGATCAGGTGACGCTCTGGGCGAGGCGCGGGACCTGCTGGAACCGGCTGGCCACGGCTGGCTCCTGGCTGTGCATGACTTGATCATGGCCTGGAACCTGGTGACGCAGGGGCGGCTGGAAGACGCGGAGCCAGTCGCCCGCTCGAGTCTGGAACGGTTCGACGCCGCCGGCGAGGTCTTGGTGGTTGTGTCTCCGCTGAACGCCCTCGCCAGCATCGCCGAGGCGAGGGGGGACCTCGAGGCAGCCTCGGCGGCCTACGAAGCGCTCGTGCAGCGATGCCGGGCCACCGGGCAGCCCCTTCAGGTGCCGTTCAGCCTGGTCGCCCTGGCTTCGCTGCGGGCCAGGCAAGGCGATGACGCCGCCGCCGACAGCCTTTACGCCGAGGTGATCGAGTGCAGCTTCAACCCGTGGGTGTCGGCCGACGCCATGATCGGCCAGGCGGCGGTCGCCCGTCGCTGCGGTGACCTGCCGAGGTCCCGGGCCCTGCTCGACGGGGCGGCCGGCCACTACCGGCACATCGACCTTCCGGCCGGCCCGCCTCGCGTGCTCGCCGGCCTGGCCTGGTGGGCGCTTGCCGCCGGCCACCTCCAGGACGCTGCCGTCTTCGCCGCTGATGCCGCCGAAGGGGCCTCAGCCAGCGGAGACCCGGCCACCCAGCTCCTGGCCGAGACCGCCGTGGCCGCGGTCAACGCTATCGCGGACCCGATCCGTCACCACGTCGAGGCCTTCGTCGCCCTAGCCGGGCGACGTGCCCGCGGGCCGGCGTACCGCTCTTTGACCGACGAGCCGGACGTGGCCGCGCTCGCCGCCCGCCTCAGCTGACCTCAGCCTCACCTCAGCGCCGCTTCAGGCCGCCCGGGCAACCTGGCCGTTATGCCGCCATCGCCAAGCCAGCGCCCCAGCCACCACGATCATCTGCCCGCCACCGGGCCCGCGGTCGAGGACCACGGCCGGGTGGTCACTGCCAACCATCAGGCGGCCGCGTGGTACCGGCGGGCGCAGCGAGCCGCTGACCCGCGCCGGGCCGCTATGGCCTTGCGCCTTGCCGTCACCGCCGACCCGGACTTCGCGGTCGCCGCCGCCGATCTGGCGGCCATCACCGGCATAGCAGGCCGCCTTCCCGGTCGCCGGCCGATGAGCTGGGAACGTCATCACATCGAAGTGATCGCCGCTGCGGCAGCGGGCCACGTCACGCGAGCATCTGACCTGCTCCGCGAGCACCTCGCCAGCATCGGCTGCGACCCTCTCGCCATCCGGATCATCGCCCGGCTCCGAGGGCCTATGGCGAGTGACGACGACTTTGACGAGCTGGGCGGCCAGCTTCCCGGTTGCCACGCCACCGCGTGGCAGGGCTGCCCCTGACGCCAAGGCCATCGCCTCCCGCACGCCGGGCTGAATGGCGCTGCGTGATCAACTCTGGTCCGCGTCGGTTGTTCACGCTCCACCGTGACAAGCAGCCGGAGGCTTCGCCCGCGGCGGCCGCGACGTCGAAGCCGGCGTTCTCCAGCAGCTTGGTCAGGCCGGCCGGCAGCAGCACCGAGTCCTCAGCGCTCACCACCCGGGGCTGCCCGCGCCCGCGGCCAGGTCGGCGCTCACCTGCCAGAGTCGTGCCGCGGCGGCCTGGTCGTAGCTGCGGCTGGAGGATCTCCTGGGTTTGCTGCTGGCGAAGTAGCGGCCTGTCACCTGCTCCAGATCGGGAGCGGAAGCCAGGTGGATGGACGTGGCGGCGCCCCGGCCCGGGGCCTTCATGAAGGGCCGCATGAACGGGGTGAACAGCCGCTGGACGCCGCCCGGGTCCTCGGCCCCGAAAGATGTGCGCACCACGCCGGGGTGCAGCGCATTGGCGGTGACCAGGGTGGCCGGCAGCTTGCGGGCCAGCTCGTAGGTGAACAAGACGTTGGCGAGTTTGGACTGGTTATAGGCCCGGGCGCCGGAGTAGGACCGTTCGCCCTGCAGGTCCTCAAAGTCGATCCGCCCGATGGCCTGCACGTTGGAGGAGACCGTGACCACGCGGGCCGGGGCGCTGTCCTTGAGCCGGTCCAGGAGCAGGCTAGTGAGCAGGAACGGCGCGAGATGGTTGACGGCGAAGGTGCGCTCGAGCCCGTCGGCGGTGACGTGCCGGGTGTTCCAGTACCCCCCGGCGTTATTGACCAGCACATCGATCCGGGAAAGGCTCTGCAGCACCTCGCCGGCCAGCCGGTGCACCTGCGCCTGGGAGGACAGGTCCGCGATGAACATGTCCACCTGCCCGCCGCCGGCGGCGCGGATCTCGCGGGCCGCGTCCTCGGTCCGCTCGCGGTCCCGGCCGGTGATCGCCAGGTGCGCGCCCATCGCGGCCAGGCCCAGGGCAGTCGCCCGGCCGATGCCGCTGCTGCCGCCGGTGACCAGCACCGTCCGGCCGGTCATCGGCCCGCTGTGAATCTGTTCCATTTCCGTGCTCCTTCGGTGGATGCCCGAACTGATTGGCGCCTGGGACCCGCGGCGGGCGCCTGACCTTGGCTAATGCGGCCCGCGCCACGGGTCCGCTGACTGGCCGGCGTGCATCGCCGATGGCACCGCCCGCTCGTGCGGCGGCCCGCGAGCGGCCGGGCCGCCTGCCTCACTGGGCGGCCCTGGCCTTCAACGCCCGGCCCGCGCAGGTGGGGTGACGTGCCCACGGGACTGGCGCGCGGCAGCGGGCTGGGAAACAGCCACCGGTCCAGCGCCGGGGCACGCGCAGCCGGGCCCGTCAGACAGGAGGCTGACCCCGGCCCCGCGCAAGGGGCCGGGGTCTGCTTAAGGCCTTCGCGGGCCGTCAGGACGATCCCGGTGGCCGGTAATCGCATCCCGGCCCTGAGGATCATGACGGTCGGCGTCACGGGCCTTCTGCGGAGCCGTGGTGGGCGTCGCCATGGTATGCCGCGTGAGGTGCGAGGCTGCCCGGAGCAGGCGCCACGGCGTAGCATGCGGAGGGGTCGTTGCCATGGCCGCGCGCGGACCGCTCGCGCAGGACGCTGACGGCGATCAGGGCGAGGTTGCCTCCTGCGGCAGCCCCGATCATGGTGGTGACGAGCGCGAACAGCCCGGATGTCGCGGTGAACCCTAGCCACCCTCCGAGCAGGGCGCCGGCGGTTGCGGCCAGGAGCCCGAGTGACCTGGTGGCACGGTCCCAGTCGCGGTGAGTCCAGGCCAGGTAGAGGCCCAGCGCGATCGGCACGCTGGGGGTGAGAATCCGGAGCGGTTCGCTGGTCAGGGACAGCGCGGGCCAGAGCGTCTGGACGACTAGGGCTGCTCCGAGCCAGCCGCCGAGCCCGAGCACGAGCGGGACGACGGTGCAGGTCGCGACGCTGGTCTTGCGCCCTGCGGCACCGCGCCTGCGTACCCGGAGCGCTACCCAGAGCAGCCACAGGGCAGCCAGGGCGGCGAAGCCGATCACCGTCGCGAGGAGGCCCTTGGCGATCGCTGTCTGCGTGGGCGATGTGGCGAAGCTGACCTTGTTCGGGGTGTAGCGGGACGTGTCGACCTGGCCGGTGTCGTAGAACGTGGTCAGCAGCTGCGTGCCGGCGCCAGGCTCGTAGTACCAGAAGTCGTCCACGTGCCCGAGCCCGGACAGGATGACCTGGTGCCCGTTGGGGAGGTGCGGCAGCAGCTCCTTCGTGGCGTTCTGGGCCGGCGTTTGGAAGTCGAGCGTCCCGCCGATGAGCAGCGTCGGGACGTTCGAGTTCTGCACGCTGGTGTACTGGTTCTCGCCGGGGTTGGCCGGCCAGGCGTGCGCAAGGCCTCCCGCGCCCCACAGGAACTCCGTGAAGGGATTGCCGATGATCGAGCCCCCGCCCGCGCCGGAGCTGAAGTAGCGCTCGGCGGCCTGCGCGTCGGCCGTCCCGATGCTGGCGAACTCGCCCCAGGTGAACGACTGGGGGACGATGAGATCGGCCGTCAGCGCTAGCAGCCACAGGCCGCTCGGGTCGCCCTGCGCGGCGGAGATCCACGAGTCGAGGGTCGCCGGCCCGGACAGTGGCCCATCCGCCGCGGTCGCCTCCGTGAGCCCGAGGGACGTCCCGACCAGGGCGTTGCCCGGATTGATCGGCAGGAAGTACCAACGGCTCGGCATGTCTGCCGCCGTGTGCTGCATGCTCGCGGCGAGGTTGCCTGTGCGGGCGCGGCAGGCAGACTGCTGCGCGCACAGCGCCGAGTAACGCTCGATCCCCTGATCGATCTCGGCGCCGCTGTACAGGAAGTTCCCGGGCGGGTTGACCCCGATCATCGCCGAGCGGTCGACACTGTTGGGGTACCGCCACGCGTAGATCATCGCGAGACGGGTCCCGGCGCTCTCGCTGAGCAGGTCGATGCTCTTGTAGCCGAGCGCGACGCGAGCGGCCTCGATGTCATCGGCCTGCTCCGCCAGCGTGTAGCCGGCGAGCTCTACGCCGGATCGCTCAAGCCGCTTCGCGCACGAGGCGAAGGCCTGAGAGTACGCACTCAGCGACGCCTTGCCGAGGTAGTCCCCGGAGTTCTCCAGCGCCGCCGTCACCTCGGGACAGTTCAGCACCGAGGAGCCGTCGACGCCGCGGTAGCCGACCATGACGACATCGTGCTGGGCGGCCAGGCGGCTCGCTTGGGGGAACGTCATGTTGGTCGTGCCAGGGCCGCCATTGAGGTGGAAGATTGGCGCCAGCGGGTGGGATGAGCGAGCGAGGATCCGGGTCACCGGCAGCGCGATCAGGCGCGACCGGGGGTCTGCCCGGTCCTCGGGCACGACGAGCGTTCCGCAGTCGGCGCGGTAGGCGCCGTTCTCGGTGGGATAGGTGCACGGGTGCATGGTCAGCTGGCCGGCATGCGCCCCCTGCGAGACCGAGACCGTTTCCGGGCTGGACGAGAATCGCAGGTAGGTAAGTCCCGTCAATAGGACGATGGTCACCAGCAGGGCAGCGATTCGCGCCCAGGTCTTTCGCCTGGCTGTCGCGGTTCCCAGGGTGGCGGTCATTTCGGTCTCCTTCGCGGATGCGGTTTATCGGATGCGGCGTTGGGCATTTCTGGCTGGTTCTTCTAGATGGCAGCCTGCGCCCGGTGGCTGAGCTGGGACTGCCGTGGCGCTGAGGTCGGGACCTCACGGCCGGAAGCTGCTCAGGCGTGCCGGTGGTCGCAGGGTGGACGTGTGCAGGTGAGGCTCTTCGGCGAGTTCGAGGCAGTAGAAGGGGGCGTGCCGGTATCGGTCCGGGGCGCCAAGCAGCGAACGGGTCCTGGCCCTCCTGGCGCTTCATCGGGGAAAGCCCGTCAGCGCGGACCTGCTTATTGACGCGCTATGGAACCCCAGGAGTAGCGGCCGTCCTCGCTCTGGAGCGTGGTCTTGGGCGTCGCGGTCAGGGCCGACTGCCACCTACAGCGGCTGCGGCGTGTTCACCGCTGCCTCTGGCAGAGGTACATGATCTCGGGCATACCCCGGAGCCGATGGCCGGTGCCCGCGACGCTCCCGCCAGGTTTCATACCAGCGATGTCAGATATGTACCGGTCCCTCAGCGAGGCATGGGCCGGCGAGCGCATCTGGAACGCGCCAGATCTCCAGACCGCCACACAGGCGGTACGTCGCATCACAAGCTGCTGACAAGGCGCGAAGATGGCAGCCGCTCGGGCAGTCTGGTGCTCATCGATTCGCCCGGCCCTGGCGGCCGTGCCGCGAACGTACGGAACGGTGGATACATGGGCAGCCTGACTGAGGATCCCGCTTTCCTGGCAACCACGTTCGTCGTCATCGACTTCGAGACGACAACGCCCGCTGGCCACCCGGCCCAGCCCGTCGAGGTCGCCGTGCTCGCCCTCCGCTGCCGGCAAGGCGCGTGGACACGAGCCGGCAGCTTCACATCTCTGATTCAGCCGCCCGCGTTCGCCCCGGTGACCCCCGCCCACACGGCCCAGACCGGCATCACCGCTGAGCAGGTCGCCCAGGCCCCGGCTCCGGCCGAGGCGCTCGGCGCGCTTGACCGGCGGTTCACCGCCGGCACCCCGTACCTGCTGGTCGCTCACAACGCCGCCACCGAAGCTGGCATCATTTACAACCAGCGCGAGCATTGCCCGGCGCTGGCCTGCGTGGATCTCATCGACACAGTCGCTTTCGCGCGGCAGGTCGTCCCGGATCTGCCGAACCACAAGCTCGACATGCTGCTGGCCCATTTCTCCATCAAGCAGCCAGTAGATCGTCACCGGGCCTACGCCGACGTTGAGGTCACTGCGCAATTGTTTTTCCGGCTCATCCGCGCCGCGGACGACATGCCCGAGTTCAGCGGTCTCGCGGCCCTGATGAAAGCAGCTGGGCGCACAGCGAAATGCAACATCCCCACCCAAGCCCACTTGTTCTAAACGACTTCGGTAAGGAGGCTGGCATATGCAACCTGGGAACGCGCCGGTTCCGGACCCACCACGCGAAGATGTCCCGTTCTGGTTCGATCCGCTGTGCCCGTGGGCATGGATCACGTCGCGGTGGATACTGGAGGTCGAGCAGGTCCGCCTGGTGCGCGCCGACTGGCGGATCATGTCGCTGGCCTACCTGAACCTCATCCAGCGCGAGGGCAAGGGCCTCACCGACGACTACAGGGACCTGATGGTCCGGGCATGGGGTCCGGTGCGGGTCTGCGCAGCAGCCGCCGAGCACCATGGCCACGGGATCCTCAGCCCGCTCTACACCGCGCTCGGCACCCGCCTCCACAACCACCGGCGCCGCGATGACCCAGCCGTCATCCCCGAAGCCCTGGTAGAGGCGGGACTGCCTGGTTCGATGGCTGCGGCCGCGGCGAGCACTGAGTTCGATCAGCTCATCAGGAACTCGCATGACGAGGCGTTCAACGAGGTCGGCCTGGACGTCGGGACACCGGTTCTCCGGATCGCCGGCACCGCCCTGTTCGGTCCTGTCGTCACGCCAGCGCCCCGTGGTGAGGCCGCCGGACAGCTATGGGATGGCCTCGTGCTGATTGCCAAGACCGACGGTTTCTTTGAGCTGAAGCGAAGCAGGGACCGCAAGCCATGGTTCGGGTGAACGTGGAACCACGGTGAGGCCCGGCGCGCGGGCGCACTCACCGCTATCAGGGCTTATGCTGACGACCCGGCCTGCTGAGGCGACGACGGCTCAAGGCCGTTCGTAAGCGCGCTCAAGATGCCAGGTCACAGATCGCCATGTTCCGTGCCCAGGAGGAACCTGGATCTCAGTCGTCCACCAGGGCAACGGCAATCTCGTGTGGCTCCGGGGGAATCCTGCCGGCAGCCCGGGCGCCGGGAACTCCAGCAGCCTGATCCCGCGCAGTCCCGTCTCTTCCTCGGTTTCCCTGATGGCCGCAGCGTCAGCCGTTTCGTCTGGCTCTACATGGCCGCCCGGGCAGGCAAGAACGTTCATGCGGGGATGCTCGATCGGCCCCAGCCGCCACTCATCCGGGAACCGGCAGAATACGAACGTTCCGGCTGTCGCGTGCTTGATCATGACACCATCCCGGACATCTCCCTGACCCGCCAGCGGGCTGCGCGGGCACATCTCCGCTGACAATGTGCCACAGCCCAGGGCAGGCGGAAGCTGCAACACGCCGGAACCCTGAGCCTGGCGGGCATGCGGACCGGACCGGGCTATCCGCGGCCGAGCGGCCAGTGGCGGCCTCGACGGTCAAGCACCGGCGGCAGGCCGAAGGGCGGCGCCGGCGCCGTGGCAAGCGGGCACGCCTGCCTACCGCCTCTGCTCCCGGAGCAGAGGCATGCCGATCCAGCCACTGCCGGCCGGGACATGACGGAAAACGTCGCGGGGAAGGCTGGACTGCCATTCGCCGTTCAGGGCCAGATCCGCGGTCAGCTGGCCCACAGCGTCAGCATGCCGGGCTCCCCGGCCGTTACCCCCTAGCGCGACGATGAGCCGGCCAGGTTCGAGGACGTCGATGTAGGGCATCGCATGTGCGGTGTGGGCGTCGCCGCAGCGCCTGGTGTGCCAGGAGGAGACCCGGATGCCGGGCAGCAACAAGGTGACAAGCTCACGCAAGGCGGACAGCGGACCATCACTGTGGCCGTGGTCATACCACGCGCGTACAGCGGCCGGGCCGGTCAGCCACTGATCCATCGTCGTGTTCGCGCCAGCTTTGATGTAAAAATGCCCGTCCGGGTAGCGGATCGGCGGGATCACGTACAGGTCCGCGAGCTCCGGATGCTCGATGGTGCGCTTGACACATGGCATCCCAGCCAATTCGGCAGCTTGCTGCTCATCCACCTCGGCCATGGCGTAGATCTCGGACCTGGCTCGCAGCGCCACCGGTCTCGGCAGCAGCTGCGACCCGGCAGCGAACGCGCCATTCGCGACAATCGCCGCCCCGGCGTGGACCTGGCGGCCATCTTCGAACCCCGCTTCCACCCCGCCGCCGGAGACACCAAGGGCCTGGACGGTCCCCGGAACGACCGTAGCTCCGCAAGAGCGCGCCGACCGGAGGCAGAGTGTGACGTAGCGGCGAGGGCTGAAGTAACCAGCATCCGGCTGGCTAAGAACCGCTTCGCCGGAATCGAATGCTGCCATCGGGAAACAGGCGTGCGCTTCGCCGGACGTCAGGACCGAGATGTCCGTGCCATGCTCTTCACGGAGCCGCGCGGCGACGCCAAGGTCAGCGCTGTTGCTGGTGGTCGCGGTCAGGACCCCGCAGCGCATGATCAGGTCCGGGTCGAGTTCAGTGATGCCGGCGCGGGCGAGCCGGTTCAGCTCCGACCTTACGGCGTCCCGGCTGAAGTCCCCGATGATCCGGCCCTCATCATGATGCGCGCCGTAGCCCGTGGTGCGGTCCGCGGATGCCGGGGGGCCGATCACCGTGACGGAAGCGTGCGGAGCCAGATACCGGGCAGTGGCCGCGCCGAACATCCCGTTTCCGATGATCAGGAAGTCCACAAGCGGATTATTCCACGGGACTGTGTCCTCGCAGGGTTCGCTGGCTATCTCGCCAGATAGGGCTGGACGGGCCTCGTCCTGATCGCTGGGACGGACGACTTCTTCGAGCTCAAGCGGAGCCGGGACCGTAAGCCGTCGTTCGGCTGACCGTGATCCTCGCGAGGGCGGGAACCGCGTGACGCGGCCTGGTCAGGCTATCTCAGCGGGCATGCAGAGGCACGCCTGATGCGGTGCCCGACAAGCCGCTCCGCCTCGGCGAGCAGGTACCAGCCGGCCCCCGTCACCTCGCATTCCTGGATGCTCCCGACATCACCATTTGCCGTCGCAAAGGCGAACCCGAAGTCAAGGTGAAAATGATCTGGCTCATTCTTCTCCGGCCGTGCCGGAACCCTGCCGTACTCGATGTACGCAGGGACCTGCGACAGGAGAACCACCGTAGCCGGGTCAATACCGGTCTCCTCCACCAGCTCACGCTCCGCCGCGCCAGCCAGTGAGACATCGTCCGGCTCGAGATGGCCGCCGGGCTGCAGAACAATTCCATACGCGCGGTGCTCGACAAGCAGCATCTCAGCGCCGCGGACCAGCAGCACCCCGGCGGTAACATGCATCGGGAAACTCCGCCGGCATGCGAAATCCCCTCCCTGGGAGAGCAACCGCATGGGCTCAGACAGCAACGCGGTCTCGTCCGGATAGTGCTCCAGGTAGCTCGCGAGTGCCCTTGAGATGTCTCGGTTACTTATCGGCAAGTTCACTCCGGCAGTCCGACGGGCAAGCGGTGCGACGGCGACGGTGCCCACTAAAGCGGCCAGCCGCCAGCTACGGTTCAGCCCCATGGCAACCTCAACCGCGCAGCAACCAGCACGGCCCGATCCTGCTCCGCTGTCATCAAGCCGACAGCGATGCAGGGAAACGAGAGCTGGCACCCGACCGTATTTACCGCAAGCCCGGCCGGGGGTGGTGGAGGCGCGCGGCGAACGCCAGATCTGGAATGCTCCCTAGGTCCGCGCCTGGAACCGGGACGGTATCAGCGCCACTCTCACCCTCACACCACGCTGGGTAGATAGGCTCACTGATGCCGTAGCCGCACTGTACCTCCATGTGCATGAGCTCTGAGAATGTTGCTGAGGTCCGCTGCGCCTCGGGTGCGTGGGTGATGCATCACGATCTCGTCGGCGACCTAGCGGATTGACGGCCTGCAGAGCACCTCTGCCGATGATTGCTTGTGCGCGCTAGCAGCTCGAAGGCCGTCTGTTCGGAGTTTCCCGCCTGCCACCAGATCCGTGCTAGGTCTGTGCGAAGGCGGGCTCTTCGTTCGCGCGTGTGGAACTGGGCCGGGCGCAGGCGAGGAGGGTGATCGAAGATCGCGTTGGGGAGCTCAGCCCGAACCAGGAGCGGCGCGCGGTCCACGTGCAGGACATTGACGCGGCCGTTACTCGGGCCGTCCGGCCACCCCGTTGATGTATCACCAACGCGCCAAGCTCGACATTCAGAACCATAGGTGCCCAATCCGACCGCATACATCACGGCGTCGGGCAACATAACTACCAGCCCCCACCCGTGTGGGGTGGCCGAAAACTATGTCACCTCACGCAACTGGGCATATTCACGGATCAGGGCCGCCGAGTCGGCCCCGGCGCAGAACGCGCATACCGGTCATTTCCGCAGGCGATACGCATGCCTGGCGGCCGGAGCAGGCATCAGTACTCCGCTGCGAACGCGGAGAGCCTGTCGCTGAGCTGAGCAGTAGGGCCTTCCCGTCTTCTGGTTCGTTCTACGGTCAGCGCTAGCTGGCGTGCGCTCCGGTTAACCGTCCTGCCGCCCGCAGCGGAGGCTACGCCTGGAACAGCTGCCTGCGAGCTGCCTTCCCGTTTACAAGAACGCAGGTCAGCTTCCCTCGCGGGGACAGCGCATGCCGAATGCCCTGAAGGCGCACCAATCCATGATGTGACCGGCCAGGCAGTTCGCCACCGCGCCGACGACAGCGGAAACGATGATCTTCTTCATCCTTATTCTCCTTTACTTGGCTGCGGCATATGCGATCAAGATCACGGCAAGCGCGACGCCGACGCCCGCGATGAATGGCGCCACCTCGTTGCGGTTGACCGAAGCGTCACCGTCCGCACCGCCCGCGCCCGAGATGAGCCCAGCGACGCTCCGGTTGCACTTCGGGCAGTGACCGGTGAGCAGCAGGTCACGGCCGGTCAGGTCAGTCCCGCAGGCGCACTTGCCGAGCACCTGCTTCAGCCTCTCCTGCATGGCCTCAGCAGCGACGCGCCCTTGCTCGACCTCCTGAGCGCGCGCTTCGAGAGCGCGGACAGAGGGTTCGTTCTCCGCGGCCTCCAGGCCGCGGCCCAGCAGGTCGGTCACGGCAGAGGCAAGCGACATCCCCTTTCGCGAGGCGTACTCGTCGGTCGCCTCCTTCAGCTCGCTCGGAACCCGCGCGTAGATCGTGGCTGTACTCATAGCATGATCCTAGCGTTCTGATTGCATATCTGCAATGAGAGTGCAATCAGACTGCTAGTTGACTGCTGCTACCAGCGCAGGTGTACGGCGGGTACACGACAGGTGCATTACCGGCTCAACTAGATGCCTTCCCGAGGGGGCGCCTGGCCGCCCTCGCGGCACGACGCCGCCGCTCGCGCAGCGTCCGGACACGCGCGCAGCGTCGCTCGCCACGGCACCGTGCCAGTCTTCCACCGGCAGCGGAGCGAGGCGCACTCGGTCACCGCCTCCGCGGCAGCGTCGATGGAGGATGGCGCGGGCAGGACAGCGGAGAACCGCTCGGCCCGATGCACGGCACGGCATATACCAGTCAGGCAAGCAGTCCGCATGCCCTGCATAACCGGACAAAACGGGCACGGATCGGCAAAGCGAGCGGTTATACGCACCGCTAGTTTTGCCCGAACGCTGTACACCATATGTACGCGCACACTGCCATGCATCGACCCGCAGTGACCCACACTGATACATGGCGTGACAAGAAGGAAACGGCCCGCCGGGCCGCGTTTCCGCAGCCAGCGGGCCGTTTCCGCAGGGTGTGGCAGGTGTTGGGTTCGAACCAACGTAGGCTGAGCCGACGGTTTTACAGCCCGCTCGCTCCACCCGAGTCACCCCCCGCTGACCAGCGCGGACGCCGTTCGAGGTGCGTTTGCGGGCCGCCGCCGTCCGCTATGTGTCCGTGGGCTCCGGGTTTCGGGGTCCGCGCGGTCGACGGACCGTGGGTGAACCGGCCACGGACGGGCACGGACCACTCCACGGACGGCCACGGACCAGCCCACGTCGACGGCCCGCCCGGCGCCGGGAAGACCTCCCTGCTGGCGCGCATCGCGCCCGCCTACGGCGACGCCTGCACCTTCTTCACCGAGCCGAACGCCCGCCTGGCCGGGCCGCTGCCCGCGCCCGAGGGCGGTTCGGCCGCCGACCTGTCCCGCTGGTTCCTGCGCCACGAGCAGACCCGGGCCGGCCAGGTCGCGGCCCTGTCGCGGGACCCGCGCACCCGGCTCATCCTCTGCGACCGCAACCATCTCGGCGTCCTCGCGTTCTGCCATGCCGCCACCGCCGGAGACGCGCTTCCCTACGACCAGGCCCTGGCCTGCTACCAGCAGGACATCGCCCCGAACCTCCCGGCGGAGCTGAAGACCGTCATCCTCCTGGTCAGCCCCGACGTCAGCCTGGAACGCCGGGGCGGGGCCGCCGAGCGGCCCCGCTGGCAGCAGTGGTTCAGCCGGGACCTGCTCGGCCGCCTCCGCGACTTCTACGCCGGGACCGCGCCCGGCCTGTGCCCCAGCCCGCCGCTGGTCATCGACACAGACCAGCTCACCCCGGCCGACGTGGCCCAGCAGGTGCAGCAGCTCCTGCCCGGCCCGGCCGCCGGGAGCCCGCCGCCCGGTCAGTCTTCCCCGGGCGCGCAGCGCCCGGCGGTGGACCCGGTGTTCGGCGACCTGTACGCCGAGGCCGGAGGGCTGGAAGCCCTCGGCCACCCGCTGACCACGCCGTACCCCTACCGCGGAGGGCAAGTGCAGATGTTCCAGCTCGGCGCGCTGTACCAGGACAGCAGCGGGCAGGCCCGCCTGTGGGACCCGCTCACCGCCGCACGGCCCGGCACGGCGGCCCGGCCGTGACCGGCAAGGCCCCCTGCGTCGCGGGGATCAACCTGGGCCACGACGGCGGCGCCGCGATCGTCACTGAGACGAGCATGATCGCCATCGGCGAGGAGCGCCTCAACCGGACCCGCTACAGCCCCGGCTGGCAGACGTCCCTGCTGTACTGCCTGCAAGCCGCCGGGCTCAGCCTCGCCGACGTCGACCTGGTCGCCGTCAGCGGCATCGGCGACCAGCCACCCGAACCGGGCGAGCCCGGCCTGCACCACCTCGGGACCGGCCTTGCTCGCATCCGCCCGGTCGACCACCACCTCGCGCACGCCTACAGCGCGTACTGCCTCAGCGGATTCCAGGAGGCGACCATCCTGGTCGTCGACGGCGCCGGCAACCACGGCGACACCGAGACCTGGTACGCCGCCACCAGAGGGGAGGTCACCCGCGTTGGCGGAAATCCGCCAGGCCGGCCGCGCAGCGCGGGGATCGGCGCGACCTACGAGGCGTTCACCAACTACCTCGGCTGGCACGAGCAGGAAGCCGGCAAGACCATGGCCCTGGCCGCCTACGGCAACCCGGCCGCCTACCCCCTCTTCGACACCGACGGCCGGGCCGTCACTGGACGGCTCCGGCACACCCACGAGCGCGGAGCAGCTGACCTGGCCGCCCGCGCCCGCTGGGACTTCGGCCCCCCGGGCAGCCGGGGCACCGACCCGCGCGGCACCGACGCCGCCGCCTACCTCCAGGCCCAGACCACCCTCGCCCTGTGCCAGCTCGCAGCCGGCTGCGTCGCTGCCACCGGCCTGCCCGACCTCTGCCTCGCCGGCGGGGTCGCGCTGAACTGCGTCGCCGCCGACCAGGTCCGGCGGCTGCCCGCCGTCCGCGGCTACTTCGCCCCGCCGCCCGCATCCGACCGGGGCCAGGCACTCGGCTGCGCCCTGATCGCCTGGCACGAGCTCACCGGCCAGCTACCCCGCCGCCAGCTGGCCGCCGACAGCCTCGGCCGCCCTTACAGCGATGAGGAGATCGAGCGGGCGCTGCGCCGCGATCCCCGCTCCGGCCTCGTGGAACGGCGCCGGGTCTCGTTCGCATGGCGCCGCGAGCAAGACATCGCCGCCGCGGCCGCCCAGATGATCGCCGCCGGGAAGCTCGTCGGCTGGTTCCAGGGCGGCAGCGAACTCGGCCCGCGCGCCCTCGGCCAGCGCAGCATCCTCGCCGACCCCCGCACCACCCAGACCGCCGAAACGCTGAACAACCGCATCAAGCACCGCGAGCCGTTCCGGCCCTTCGCCCCCGCGATCCTCGCCGGCCGCGCCCCAGGCTGGTTCGACCTCGACGTGCCCTCCCCGTACATGCTGCTCGCCCCGCCCGTACGACCAGGCAGGGCCGCCTCGATCGCCGCCGTCGTCCACGTCGACGGGACCGCCCGCGTCCAGACCGTCCACGAGGACGCCTCGCCCCGTCTGGCCGCCCTGCTGCGCGAGTTCGAGAAGATCACCGGCGTGCCCGCCGTCCTGAACACCTCGTTCAACGACCGCGAGCCCATCGTGGAGACTCCGGCTCACGCGCTGGCCACCTTCCAGGGCCGCGACCTGGACGCGCTGTGCATCGGAGACTACCTCGCGGAAAAGACCTGACATGAGATCATCGCCGGGTGACCACACCAGCACTCAGGGAAGCAGCACGCGCCATCCTCCTCGACCCCGACGACCGCGTCATGCTGCTGCGCTACGACGAGAACGGTGGCTTCTGGGCCACCCCGGGCGGGTCACTCGAACCCGGCGAGACCCCCCGCCAGGCCGTCATCCGCGAACTGCGCGAGGAACTCGGCGTCCGCCACGTCGACCTCGGACCGCACCTGGCCACCCGCACCAAGGACCACCAGGTCGCCGGCCGGGACGTCCGCCAGGCCGAGCAGTACTACCTGGCCCGGGTGCGGCCCGAGAACGTGGACCCGCAGTCCGCTGCTAACCCGGACAACATCCAGGAGTGGCGCTGGTGGTCCCTGGCGGAACTCACCGCCACCAGCCAGACTGTCTACCCGGCCGAACTCACCGAACTGCTCCGGGGCATCCTCGCCTCTGGGCCGCCGCCGGCGCCTCTCACGCTGAAGTGACTAGCCGGCCGGAACTCTCCGGACGGCGCCCCTCCGTCGCAGACGGCACGCAGCCGCCCGCAGGGTCAGGGCCGGCCGTGCGTTCAGGAGGTAACCAGGCGTGAGGCCCGACGCGGGCGGGGACGGCCCGCCGGGACGGCCAGGACGGCGGGACGGCTGGTGAGCGCGGGCCGCCGCCTGCTCGCGGTGATCGCCGGGGCAGGGCCGTTCACCCGCATCCGCGACACCGCCGCCGAGCGCGGCCAGTCTGGCCCGATGTCCTGGGCACTGGCGGTGCGCGTTCCAGCCCGCGTCGTGGCCGCCCGCGAGCGCCAGCGCGACAGGCAGTTACCTACCCGGGGAACGGCAGGTGGTGAAGCTCGTCGCCCGGGGGCGCCCGGTGGCTTCATGGCCGCGTCGGCGGTGGGACGCCGGGCCTGGGCGGCCCGTGCCTGTACCGTGTCCAGGTGACTCCCACGGGACTTGACCAGCGCACGCTCGACGCCTGCCTTGCTGATGCCCGTGCGGCGGCGACCGAGTACGATGACGCGCTGGCCTGGCTGGAGGTCGCGGTGCAAGGGCCGATGGAGCCGATCGCGGCCGAGGTATGGGCCTTCGATGAGTCATTCACGCGCGTGCTGCTGGTGAGGCACCGCTGGCGGGGCTGGGTCCCGCCGGGCGGGAGGGTCGAGGCCGGGGAGACCCCGCGGGAGGCGGCCCTGCGGGAGTTCCGGGAGGAGACCGGGCTCGACGGGCGCCTGCTGGAGACTCCCGCCGCCGTGACCGTGCGCGCATACCGGGAGGACTGGACGCCCACGCTCGGGCTGTCATACGCGGCCGTCCTCGACGGCTCTCTCGCCCCTGCCGGGGAGAGCCGCCAGCCCGCCGCGTGGACGCCGCTGTCATCTGACTGGGAAGGGGCCTTCCCTGGCGACAGGCTGCGGATCAGGGCCTTCGCCGGGCATCTGAAGGCGACATGGAGGGCAGCGACCGCCTGAACGGGATCCACCCGGCAGGGAGCGCCTTGAACGGCTTCAGCAAGTCGAGGCAGGCACCGCAAAGCGCGGTGCCTGCGGCCTCGTCCAGTGCGGGCCTTGTTCCAGCAGGGACATGGTCTTGACCTGGCGGCCGTCGAGGAGCCGGGTGCCGATGCCGTAGTGGGCTGCCATGATCTCGGCGGCGTCGGTCCAGCGGCCCTCGTGGGTCAGTGCCCTGGTGCCGTCGGTGAGCAGGACGGGGTCATGGCGGCGATGAGCAGGATGGCGCGCTCTTTGCTGCCCGGGGTGCCGGTTGCGGCGAGGGCGGCGGGGCTGTCGGCGCAGAACAGGTCGTGCGCGATGGCCATGCCGTCCATGCCGCCGAATGCCCAGGTCTCAGGCTCGTAGATGCACCTGGCCAGCGCCTGCCGACACGCTGTGGTAACTGGGCCATGAGCTGGCTCCGGGCCGATGCTTATTCTGGCCACGGCTGCGGCGGGCCGGAGCCGGGGCCAGAATAAGCGCGTGCTGCAGATGCGACTGGCCCGGCCATCGGACAAAGCCGCCGTCGCCCAGGTCATCGATGCCCGCTGCGACTGGATGGAGGCCAGGGAACTGCCGTCCTGGCGCGGAGCGAGGGACGATCTGGTGGCCCAGTGCGACAACCCCGAGGGCGACGTGTGGGTGCTCAATGACGAGGCCGCCGGGGTGATCGGGCAGACCGTCGTCCAGCGGCAAGGGCCGCCGTTCGGCTGGACCGGTGCTGAACGGGCCGAGCCTGCCCTGTACCTGTCGGGGTCGGTCACCGACCCGGCCGCGAAGGGGCTGCGGCCGGGGTCGCTGATGGCCTGGTGGGCGGTGGACCTGGCGGCCCGGCACGGTGTGCCCTGGGTCCGGCGGCACGCCCAGGTCCCGCAGGTCGCGGCCTATGACCAGGCTCAGGGCTTTGACCTGGTGCGCGAGGAGCAGCGGACCCACGCCCGGCTGTACATGCTGGCGCGGAAGGCCGGGCGGCTGGACCTCTCGCCCTGGTTCGGCTCGGGGTTCAGGGAAGGAACGCCAGTGCCGCCTGGCCCAGCGTGATCACCTCGACCAGCTTGCTCCACGGGGCCTCGCCGTAGGGCCGGTCTCCAGTTCGGTGACCGCGGCCTTGAGACCGTCGGCGTCGATCAGCGGTGATTCCTGGTCGCTGGCCAGGGCGCGGGGAGCGGCCAGCCCGATCACTCCGTTGCCAGGAAAGCCACGATTCGGACATCCCCCGGCTACCGAGCTTGACTAGCCACTCGCGCTGCGGGCACGCGCCCCGCGTGTGATCGCGGTCGGCGCTGTCAGGGCCGGTTGCGTGCGTGGCTGTCGAAGGCTTCCCACAGTAGGTTGAGCGGGTGCTCGGGGTGGTAGAGGGCGCGTTCGCCCTTGCGGGCGAAGATGCCGGCGAGGATCTGGAGCGGGGGGCTGAAGCCCGGTGCCAGGGGGATGAGCCTGAGTCCGGGGCCGCCGGGGAGCCTGCCTTCGACGGCGGCCTGGGCGGCTGCGCTGGTTGAGATGAGCGCGCCGTGGACCAGGCGCGAGCGCAGCAGTGCCAGGCCGTAGTAGATGCTGTCGATCTCGGCGGTGATGTGCAGCCGGGTGCGGAAGTCGTGGCCGTACCAGCGGCGGAGGAAATCGGCGATCAGGCCGGCTGCGGGCGCGAGGAGCGGGACGGAGGGGAGCCGGTCCTGGGTGACGCTGTCGACGGGCAGTTCCCTGACCGGGAGGTTGGTGACGAGGGCGAGGTCTTCGCGCTGCCATTCGATGACGTCGTAGGGGTCGAGGGCGGGGTCGGGGCCGGGGGTGGTGGGGATGCTGCCGCAGACGAGGTCGACGTTCTTTGCCTCCAGCTGGGTCCAGAAGTCGCGGGTGCGGACGTGGACGATGTTCAGCTCGATCTCGCGGCGGGTGAATTCGGCTTCGATGGCTGGCCAGACCTGGGCGAGGAATTGGACGGTGAATTCCGTGGTGGCGACGGTGACGACGGCGCCGAGGCGGCGGCGTCGTTCGGTGATGCCGGTGAGCCAGTCGCCGAACATTCCCGCTGCTATCTCGGCGGCCATCTGGCCGGTCGGGGTGAACAGGTAGTCCTGGCCGCGTCCCTGCTTGACGACGACTGCCTCGCCGCACGCCGCCAGGAAGGTCCGGTTGAGCGCGTCGAGCTGCTTGCGGACCGAGGAGTGCTCGCGGCCGAGCAGGGCCGCGGCGCGCAGCGGGGAGCCGGACTCCCGCACGGCGAGCAGGGTGCGGAGCTGGTCGAGCGTGATGTCCAAAAGCGGGGCCGGGGAAGCGAGCAGCTCGGCGAGCGGGCCAGCCGGGGGTACCCGCACGGGGCCTGTGGTCACGGTCTTCCCTCCGTTGGTGGCCTCGCGGGCACGTGAGCGGGAAATGCGGACAGTTCCCGCTCAGAATATTCCAATATGTCCGGGAGATTAGCTAGACAAGGATAAATGTCCGGACGGACACTCCATCTGGTGGCGGGACAGTCACCATCGGCAAGGGAATGTCGTGAAGGGATGTTCATGAGCAGCCGAAGCATCACCAGCACCGGCAGGGCTTCCTCGTGCTACTTCCGGACGACCGCGGACGGCGGCGCCCGGAAGGCGCTCGTGCAGGTGGACGAAAGGTGCAACCTGCACTGCGCACACTGCTTCGTGTCGGCGACCAAGGCCGGGAACTCGATGCCCTACGACGACATCGCTGGCGTCCTGATCCCACGGCTCGCCGCGTGCCGCGTGGACCGGGTTACGCTGACCGGCGGCGAGCCCACGATCCACCCGCAGTTCACCGGCATCGTCCGCGCCTTCCGGGCGGCCGGAATGGGGGTCGGGATCTGCACCAACGCGACCACGCTGACCGACAGGCAGGTCGGCGAGCTGGCGACGATCGGCGGTGTCCACGTGAACGTCTCACTGGACGGGTTCCGGCCCGAGTCGCACGGGCGGTTCCGCGGCGACCGCGACAGCTTCGCCGTCACGGTGGCGACCGTCCGGAAACTGGCCGCCGCCGGGCTGCTGCAGGGGCTGCTGTGCACGCCGAACTCCCTTGCCGAGGACGAGGAATACCGGGAGCTGTGCGAGTTCGCCGTCGCCAGCGGCGCGGCCTACGTCCTGATGAACCCGCTGTCCTCGATGGGCCGCGGCGTCAAGTCACGGGGCAGGCTGGCCGGCACCGACGAGCACATGCGCCGCATCCACGACCTGACCTCGCCGTTCAGCGGCCCCGGCCTGGAGATCGTGCACATCAGGTTTCCCAATGACGACGGCCTGCCGCTGGCCGGCTGCGAGGCGGGCAACATCATTTACGTGTTCACCGGCGGTGCGGTCACCGTCTGCCCGTACCTGGTCTTCGCCGCCCGCACGCCCCAGTCCCGGCACGACCCGGGCGAGTTCATCGTCGGGAACATCTTCGCCGACCCAGACATCAGCACCCGCCTGGACGGCTACAGCCTGGGCGACCGTTACCAGCCCGGCGGCAACCCGACGTGCCGGTCGTGCGGCATCGCCGGGGAGTGCGGCAAGGGCTGCCCGGCGGCGGTCATCGCGGCAGGCGAGCGGATCGGGGCGGTGGACGCAGAGGTCTGTCCGGTGACCTCCGGGGCGCGGCGGCTCCTGCCGCTGATGCCGGCGTGAACGGCCAGGGCGGGATCCTGGTCAGCATCGACGGCCCCGGCGGATCCGGGAAGTCGACCGTCGCTGCGATCATCGCCGAACTGCTCATCGGGCACGGCCTGGCCGTCTGCGAGACCACCGAGCCGACCCGCACGCCCCTGGGCAAGCTGATCCGCGCCGGGACTGACGAGTACGCGGGGATGTCCCTGGCCTGCCTGGTGGCGGGCGACCGGCACCACCACCTGGCCGCCGAGATCCGCCCTGCCCTGGCCGCCGGGCAGGTCGTGCTCTGCGACCGGTACGTGCCCTCCAGCCTGGTCCTGCAGCGCATGGACGGCATCAGCTGGGACGTCATCCGCCAGCTCAACGACGGCACCGAGCTGCCAGGTCTCGCGGTCATCCTCAACGCGGCACCGGAGGTCATCGCCGCCCGGCTCAACGCCCGCGGCGGCCACAGCCGCTTCGAGCGGCAGCCAGGATCCTCGCACACCGAGTCAAGCCTGTACCACGACACCGCGCAGCGGCTAACCCGGGAAGGGTGGCCAGTGCTCGTTGTCGACGTCACCACGCGAACCGCCCGCGAGGCCGCCATGATAGTCAGCGAACGGATCCTCGCCCTGCACACCGCCCAGCCCCCGGAGCAGCCATGAACCCGCCCGGCCTATCGCTGCTGACCTTCAACATCGGCAACCCCTCGCCCGAACGTGCCCAGCGGCAGCTGGCCTGGCTCGCCAGCCGGGACGAGCAGGTCCTCGTCCTGACCGAGACCAAGGCCAGCGCCGGGTGCAAGCTCCTCGCCGACGCCTTCGCCGGCGCCGGATACACCGTCTGCTTCCCTCAGCCCGGTCCCGGCGAGTACGGCACCATGATCGTCGCGCGGGTTGCCGCTGCCCCGGATCCGTTCGGCGACGCGATCGGCTACCTCACTGCCCGCGCCGCAGCCGTCACGCTTCCTGCGCCGGACGGGCCGCTGCGGGTCATCGGCCTGTACGCGCCCTCCCGCGACGCCAGCCCCGACAAGACCGAACGCAAGCGCAAGTGGCTAGCCTGCTGCGATGCCGCGCTCGCCGGCACCACCGGGCAGCCGACGCTCCTGCTGGGAGACCTCAACATCCTCGAACCCGGCCACAAGCCCCGGTACCCGTTCTTCGCCCCCTTCGAGTACGACTTCTACCAGGCTCTCACCGGCGCGCACGGCCTGACCGACGCGTTCCGGGACCTTCACCCCGACGCCGCCGAGTACAGCTGGGTCGGCCGGACCGGCGACGGCTACCGCTACGACCACGCCTTCTGCTCCCGGCAGCTAGCCGGACGCGTCACGTCCTGCGAGTACGTCCACCAGCCTCGCTCGGACAAGCTCTCCGACCACTCCGCGCTTGTCCTGCGCCTTGACCTGACAGCCCCGCAGGCCCTGGCCGTGGGCGACCCGGCAGCCGTCGGCGAGCCGGACACGCTCTTCTAGGCTTGGTTCGCCCGTCACACCTTCCCTCTCCTCATTCCTCTCCCCATTTCATAACGGAACCGTCACGGCCGGCGCGTCGGGCTGCGCTGTCCGCCTGACCGCTGCAAGGCTGGCCACGCTTGCGAGCGGGGAGGCAGCCTGGTGCGTGAGATCGAGGTCAAGTACCGAGTCGATGACCTGGAAGGCATTCTTACGGCCTTGAAGTCCCGGGGCATTGAGGTGAGCGACCCTGTTCACCAGGACGACCAGGCATACGCCCCGGCCGGGTGGCAGTTCGGCGACAGCAAGCTCGGCGTCTCGTTCCTCCGCCTGCGCACCGTCGCGAATCGGCACTACTTCACCCTCAAGCAGCCCGCGGACAACGCCCAGGCGTGCCTGGAGTACGAGACGGAAGTCACCGACCGCGAGGCCATGCACCACGCCACGCTGCACATGGGCTACCGGCCCACGGTCCGCATCATCAAGGTACGGCGAACAGCCAGCATTGCCGGATGCTCACTGTGCATCGACGACCTCGAAGGAGTCGGCGGCTTTGTCGAAGCCGAGCGCATGGTGCCCGACGACGCCGACGCCCGGGAAATCCAGGCCGAGCTCGCCGCGCTCATCGAGTCCCTGGGCACTGCGGCAGCCCGCACCACCGAGACGTACGACTCCCTTGTACACGCAGCCCAGGGTGCCTCTGCCAATCAGACCCAGTGAATACGCGGGTGGGGCTATGACGCAGAGCTGGTCGAGTTCGCTGCTGCTGGGCAGTCCCTGGGCACCGTCGGCCTGGCGGATTTAAGCAAGGCGAAGGCGTTGGCACGGAACAGTGCCATCCGCGGGTGTAGCCGTCGAGAAGTCGGCGCACAGGGCGTCGTCGCTGCCCAGGGTGCTGGCGACTAGCCCGGCGTCGACGGCCGGAACCTAGTGCAGGTCACAGTCGCCGCGGACGGCCATGGCTGCCCCGCGAGTGCCTTGCCCGACGATGGCGATGCGGCAGGGCCACCGATCCATGACCTGCTCCAGCCAGGCGTCGGCCGGGAGCGTCTTGCTACCACAGGTCCAGCAGCGTGATCACGTCGGCGGGCGCGGGCAGCGAGGGGGACGGCTGGCCGTCCGTGGCGTGCGCGACGGGGACGTCGGTGCACATGCGCGCGAGATCCCGGCAGCGGATGGCAGTTGCCATGTTGTCGAGGATGCGCTGCCCGGTCCGGCCGGTGAGCCTGGCCGGAGGCGGGGAGGTCTTCCAGGCGCAGGCCGCCGTGGAGGAGGCGGGCGGCGGTGACCGGGCCGATGCCGGGGACGCCCTTGATCCCGTCGGACGGGTCTCCGGCCAGGCCAGCCCGGCAGCACCAGGCGCTGGGCGGCACCCCGTAGCGGGCCTCGATCTGCTTGGCGCCGATGAGGCGGTGGCCGGGGCGCATGGCGGTGTTCAGGACGAGGACCTGGTCGGTGACGAGCTGGTACATGTCCCGGTCCCCGGACATGATCAGGACGTCCCGCCCGGCTGGCACCCTGCTCACCAGGGTCGCGATGACGTCGTCGGCCTCGGCGTCCACAATCTCGATCCAGCTGATCCCCACGGCGTCAAGGCCGCGCTTGACGTCGGGAAGCGCCTTGATCGGGGCCAGCGCGGCCTCGCCGCCGGGGCGGTGCGCCTTGTAGGCGGGGTCGGTTGCGCGGCGTGCCGCGCTGCCCAGCTCGCCGTCGAACACGACGATCATCTCGGGGTCAGCGGGGATCTCGTCGCGGACGGCGACACGCAGGAGCGCGAAGAAGCCGAACACGCCGGTCAGGTCCCTGGCCTTGTCGCGGCTCCTGATGCGGGCGGGGAAACCGAACCAGGCGCGGAACAGCAGGTTGCTGCCGGGCTGCGCGGCATGCCCGTCAGCCCGGGGGCGGGCCTCGGCGTGCTCGCCGCCTGGGCTGCGGCAGCGATGCTGGCCGGCGGCCTGCTGCTGCGGCTGCGCGACGCGTGAGCCGGATCGGGGCAGCGCGGTGCGCGCGCATCGCAGCGGGTGCCGGGCTGATCGCGTTCAGGGCGTGGCTCGGCAGGCGGCGGTTTCCGCTCCTGGCCATGGCGGCCCTGATTGCTGCGGGGATGTTCACAACGACGTGGGGGTCCGCTCTCACCAGGACCTGGGAGGCCCAGCTCACAGGTAAGCCGGCCTTCGCGCTGCCGGCGGACCTGTGGTCAACGCTGATCGCGGCTCACCGCGTCCTGCACCTAGACCTCGGGGGCCTGTACACCACGCCCACCGCCCTGGTTTCCTTTCCCGGCGCGGCTTTGATACTTGTCCCAGTCGCTGCCCTTATCCAAGCGGCGGGATTCGGGCTTGCGGCTCCGAGCGCGGTCAACCCTCATCCAAGCACGTGGCTGCTCGCCGGGCCCTATGAGATGACTCTGTCCGGCGTGGCGCTGCTGGCCGCCGACTCCATCGCCGAACGCCTGAACGTGAACCAGCCGAAGCGGGCACTACTCGCCGCGGCAGGGGCAATCGTCCTCGGGAACGTCTCACTGGCGGGAGGACACCCCGAGGACGCCGTCGCTGTCGGGCTGTTCCTGGCCGGAATCCTGGCGCTTTCCAACGCAAGAGACAGACGGTCCGCGTGGCTGGTGGGGGCAGCGGTCGCGGTCCAGCCGGTCGTTCTCCTCGCGCTGCCGGTCATCCTGGCGGTGACCGAACCGAGGAGGCTGGCCGGCTATCTCACCAGGGCCGCTGCCCCCGCCGCGCTGTTGCTCGGCATCGCCGCAGCCGCGAACGGCAAGGCCACCTTCAGGGCAGTGACCAGCCAGCCCAACTGGCCAGCCGTCGACCACACCACGCCGTGGGTCTCGCTCGTCCCGCACATGAGCGGCGGAGCGGTCTCCGCCGGCCCCTCCAGGGCGCTCGCCATCCTTGCAGCCTGCGGATGCGCGATCATCGTCCGGCACCGATGGCCAGGGGCGCGGCATGCGTCCGCGTGGAGCCCTGAATTCTTCCAGGATCTGCTGTGGTGGGTGGCAGCGGCACTGGCGATCCGCTGCGCGTTCGAGCCCGTGATGGTCGCCTACTACGTGTGGCCGGCAATTGCGGTCGCCCTCGTAGCGGCATCGAGCAGGTGGTCACGCCTGATCCCCACCTCGCTTGCCGCCGTGATCCTCACATTCCTCTCAGGAGCCGGGTGGCAGGGCCCTGGACCTGGTGGGGAGCGATGGTCGCCGGGCTGGGCCTGACCCTCTTGGCGGCTCGCATCTTGTAAGTCGCGGGACCAGATCTGGGCCGGGGTGCCGAAGCTGGCCCGGAACAGCAGGTTGTGCCCGTCTATAAGCAAAAGGGGAATGTCGGGCATGCTGGCGTCCGCGAGCTGAATGCCCTCGGACGCTGGGCGAGTGGGTGGGCCGATGGTGTCGGCGTTCGCCGGGTGGCGACCCGTGACGCAGAGCACTATAGCGCTAATGCCATCACCAGCCGGGGAAACGACACGGGGAACACGAACGAGGGAAGACGCGGACATGGGATCAGCCGACGCAGTTGCGGCTATCTGGCCGGTTTTCGGCCTGGTCATACGGACGCCGAGGCTGGTACTGCGGCTGCCGCGCGAGAGCGATTTGCCCGCCCTGGCCCAGGCAGCCCGGGAGATCGCCGGACCTGGTGAGCCGCGCCTGCAAATGCCGTGGATGTACGAGCCGTCACCAGCAATGGAGCATCACCTTGTGCAGCGGTACTGGCGCTCCCTCGCACACTGGAAGCCGGAGAGCTGGCATCTGCTGATGGCCGTTTACATGGACGACGAACCGGTGGGCGTGCAAGACATCTGGGCCAGCGACTTCGTCCGGGCGCGGTCGGTGGGAACCGGTTCCTGGATCACCCGGTCCCGGCAGGGGAAAGGCTTCGGGACCGAATCCCGGTCAGCGGTCCTGGAGTTCGCTTTCTCCTGCCTCATGGCCGGCGAAGCCCGAACCGAGTACTGCCACGGCAACATCGCTTCCGAACGAGTGTCCCGCAAGCTCGGCTATGTGAACAACGGCGAACGTCTTGCTTACCGCGAGGGCAGCGGGCAGATCACCGAGTACCACCTGCGCCTCACCAGGGAAAGATGGCAGCAGACTCGAAACGGACAGCGAGCCGTCATCGCCGGGTTCAGCCGCTGTGCCTCCATGTTCGGGCTAGCCAGCAGCGTCACGTCGGATGGTTAGCACACGGGACCAACGCGCGGACACGCTATGGGCGTCGCCTTTTTTGGTGGTGCCGTGGTCACCCTGGCACCGGAATACGCGCTCCAGTGCCCGGATCTCCGCCGACGGAATCTGCTCGCATGCTGGCCGGATCAACCTGCCTGCGGTGACGGCATAACGCAAGTCCGGACACGGGCAATTCTGGCCGATGGCCCCGGCAGGCGCACAGTGGGCACCTCAGATCGAAGTCGTCATAGACCAGATGTCCGCACACGCATAGCTGGCCAGCGGAACTGGGAGCGGGGTTGCCGTGCAGCGAGCGCGAGCAGTTCGGAGGCCAGGACCCGGGAGTCCTCGGAGATACCCGGTGCCGAGGCGATGTCAGCCGGAGTGAACCAGCGGACCTGATGTTCCGGCTCCCTGACGGGGCTGGGGCTGGGGGTGGCGGCGGTGGCGACGTACACGTGGTCGGCGTGAACGTGGGACTCTCTTGTATGTCGGTCCGGAGCGGCGGGTACTTCGGCGACCAGCCAGGGTGCGGGCACCAGCCGGTGGGGGAACCCGGCCGGGACCGTGGCGGCAGGCCCGGGAACCAGGGTGACATCGAGGCCGGTCTCCTCCAGGGCCTCGCGGATGCCGCACTGCGCGGCGGTTTCGTTTGCCTCCACGTGCCCTCCGGCGGGGAGCCAGCATTCGAGGCGGGGATGCCACACCAGGGCGGCCAGCCAGCAGTCCTCGCTGTCTCGGCGGAGGATAAACACGCTCGATGTCGACTCGATGATCATGCTGTCTCCTCAGCGGGCGGGGTACAAGGTCGGAAAGCTACCGTGGCCGGGTCACTGGGTGACGCTTGCCTCATGCCGGGTCCGTAGTCGTCCAGGCGAGCACGGGCAGGCACGGTCCACGGCCGGTGACGATGGTTGAGCCAGGCGCGGCCTTTCGGTCTCCGAGGACCAGCGACTCCACGCTCTCGCCGGGTTTGGCAACACCGCTTGGTGCGTGGTGCCGGGTGGCCGGGAGCCAGGCTTAGCTCATGTCGTGTCCGGCCGAGCGGCAGGCCAGCGGATGGAGACCACTCCGAATCGCTTGGGCAGCAGGGAGACCGGGCCAGGCGAGGACACCTCGGGCGTGGCTCCTTCTGGCCAGTAGCCGAAGGCGTCTTGGGTGAGGTCGCGACCGTGGCGGTTCCAGTCCGCCACGGAGGATAGAAGGGCGTCAGCTGCCCTTTCGGGGTTAGGGCCGTACGCGCATGCGCCGAACTCCCAGTTCTCGTCCGGCGTCATGCGGGCGGTCAGGTAGGAGAGGGAGCCGTGTCGGATGACCGCTGCCGGGTACCTGTTCTTGCCTGGCCGGTCGGGGTCGCCGGGGAGGGCCGCATCGTCGTGCGGGGTGACGTGGCAGAAATTCCGCTCGAATCCGGCGAGCCAGAGGTAGAGGTCGGCGTGGGAGGTCATCGGCGGGAGGACGATCCCGGACCAGTGGTGAGACGGGCCTTGGGAAAACAATTCTGGGGGCAGCGCGCTGAGGTCGACTCCGGCGTCTTCGCAGCGGACCAGGACGTGCCCGCCGCCGGGAAACTCGAAGGCAACCGACTGCTCCATGAGCGAGCCAGCCCCCTGAAGCGGGACGAATCCGCAGACCTGGGCGGAAATGCCGGACAGATGGTTCCCGGTGGCCCGGAACGCGATGGACCGGGTCCAGCCGCCGTGCAGGCGAAGCGGCACCACGATCGTCCCGCCCGCGGCGAGTTGCGAGCGCCATGCCGGCGCCACGTCCCACGCGCCCGCCGTCACGATGACCGCGTCGAACGAGCCGGGGCCGTCGACAGCGCACCAGCCGTCCCCGGTGACCACCTCTACTCTGTCCGAGTAGCCTGCGGCGCGCAGTCCCTCAGCGGCGCGGGCCGTGACGTCGGGGTCGATGTCGATCGAGACCACGCGCCCGCCAGGGCCGGTGATCTCGGCCAGGAGGGCCGCGTTGTAGCCCCCTGAGCCGACCTCAAGGACCCGCATCCCCGGCCGCACGCCGGCCTGACGGACCATCTGGGCCTGCAACCACGGCGCGGACACCGATGACATGCACGTACCGCTGGCATCGAACTTCGTTCGCATCACGTCGTCGGCGTAAGCGGCCTCCAGCGAACCGCCCGGTGGCGCGAACGCATGCCGGGGAACCACCCGGAACGCGGTCTCGATGTGCTTGCTGGTGATCCAGCCGCCCGCCATCAGGGAGCTGGCAAGGGCGTCGCGCAGCTGGCGGGCTGCCGGGTCATCAACAACTGTCGTGCTGGTCACGAGCTAGTCCTCCGGGTGTGTTCGGGTGTCATCGTGTTCTGGAGACCCTCACAGCGGGCGAATACCTGCGCGAGGGCTGATCCTGGCTCCAGGCGGATCGCCGTTCCTGACTCATTTCATGGGTCGGTCGGCCGCCGGAACTAGAAACGTTTTAGCCTCCTCACGGCTGGTCCGCTGCCGCAGGAGGACCCGCAAGTACTCCTCGGCCTGGCCGACGGCGGTGGTGATGGCGTCCATGCGGCCAGGCGGCAGGTGGCCGGCTCCGAAGCCTGCTGCCGTGATGACGCTGGTGAGCTGTCGTTCCTGGTGGCAGGTCATCCGTGCGCGCATCATTGGGTGGCCTAGTGCGTTCCGTGCGGCGTAGGCGTCGGTGACCGCGAGCTTGGCGATTGCGTCGTGCAGTTGGGCGGTGCTTGTCTGCGGCTGGCCCGCGGCCAGGTCCAGTGCGGCGAGTCCCGCGCGGGAGCGGAATGCCGCGGTTGTCGGCTCGCCCTGCCCGAGGAGTTCGATGGTCTTCTCGATCGCGTCGCTGGGTTCTGCTGGTGTGGCGGGCGTGGCCTGCTGCTGGGAGTAGGCGCGCAGGATGGCGGTGACTGCGGTCTCCCAGGGCTCTGCGGGGACGGTGGCGTCGATCATGGCGGCGGCTTCGCGGTGGCGGCCTTGTTCCAGCAGGGACATGATCTTGATCTGCCGGCCGTCGAGGAGCCGGGTGCCGATGCCGCGGTGGGCGGCCATGGTCTCGGCGGCGTCGTTCCAGCGGGCCTCGCGTGCCAGTGCCCTGGCGCCGTCGGTGAGCAGGACGGCCCATAGTTCCCTGCATGTCTCCCGGTGCGCTGGACCGCAGGTGAGCGGGGCCAGGTTGACGCGGTGCCCGGCAATGGTGGCCGTGCCGCGCTGCCGGGCGGCGCGGTAAACGCAGTTGAGTGTGCTGAACGCGGTGTTCCCGTCGCCCTGGCGGGCCTGCTGCCGGGCGATGTTCACCAGCGGCATGAGCGCGATGACCGCGATGTCCGGCGGGAGGGCGTCCACGTTGGCGAAGATCGCGTGCTGCCGCCAGCACAGTTCGGCGGCGAGCCCTGGGATTCCGGTGTCGGAGGCGATGAGAGCGGCGAAGTTGAGGACCCCGGCGGCGCGGGCCACCTGATCGCGGTGGCTCGCGCCGCCGGGTTGGCTGGCCTGCGCGGTGAGGTAGTCGACTCGCTCGCTCAGCGGTGCCCCGGGCGGCCGGTGGGAGCAGACGAGCGGGATGCGGGCGGCGAGCGCTGTGCCCATCGCGCGGGCCTCCTTACCTCCGCCAGTCGATGACCAGGCGGCTGGCGGGCTTGTCGATGACGAACCGGGGGTCTGCGGCCTTGAGCAGGTCCCGGTGCGCGGCGGGGATCAGGCGGGCTCCCGGTGCGGGTGCCTGGTTGCCGTAGTCGCGGTTCCACTCCCGGACCGCGCCGGCCATGTCGCGGGCGAGGTCTGCGGCGCGGGGGCCGTGGCCGGTGGTGCCGATCTCCCAGTACCGGCCCGCGTCGTCGTCTCCTTCGCGGACGGTGAGGTAGGCGAGGGTGGCGCCGTCGAGGGCGGCCATGGAGCCCCAGCTGAAGTTCGGCGTGTACCCGGGGCGTTTCCCGGGCATGCGCGAGATGCCGCCGGGCATGACCGTGGCCAGCCACAGGTAGGCCCACTCCCAGGGGTCGCCCTTGCGGAACTTCACTTCCGTCCACTGCGTGGCGCCGGGTGCGTCGAGTGCGGTGGCCAGCGCATCTCGGTCGATATTCTGCTCCTCCCATCCCTCCACTGTGACGGTGCCGTCGCCGGCCACCGGGATGCGGGCGCGGGCGTCATCGGCGGCGGACTTGCGCAGCGGGACGAACGTCGCCATCTCGTGGGAGATCGCCGTCCACGCCGGCCCGTCGCCGTCGCGCTCGAAGGCGAAGGAGCGCGAGATGCTGCCCCGTACCCGCATGGGGATGACCAGGCGCCCGCCGGGGCCGACCTGGCTCAGGATCGCCGGGGGGACGTCGGCGCTGCCGACGGTGAACTGAACCCGGTCGAAGGGCGCCTGGCCGGGGAGGCCGGCGGCGCCGTCGCCGAGGACGACGGTCGCGTTCGCTACGCCGGCGGCCTTCAGGTGCGCGGTGGCGCCCTGGACGAGGTCTTCGTCCACGTCGACCGACCAGACGTGGCCGGCCGGGCCGGCCAGCCGGGCGAGGAGGGCCGCGTTGTATCCCGTGGCCGCGCCGGCTTCGAAGACGACGTCACCGAGGCGGACGCCGAGCTGCTCCAGCTGGGTGGCGACGATCGACGGGGCGGAGATGCAGGAGATCATGGTGCCGTCGTCGTCGTGCTTGATCGGTACGGCGTCGTTGTCGTACGCGGCTTCGAGGCCGGTGCCGGGGAGGAACAGGTGCCGTTCGGTCTCGGTGAAGGCATCGATGATCGCCGGGGTGCGCAGGTGGCCTCCGGCGGTGAGCGAGCCGATCATCGCGGCGCGCAGCCGGGCGGGATCGGGGGTCGTGGTGGTGATGACGGTCTCCATTCGGCCGATCGTAGGAGTAGCGGCAGCAGTGCGTTGGGTCAACGCGCCGGCCGGGTTGTCGTCTCCGAAGGCGGCCTGGACGGCGAGCCAGGCAGCCGCTGCCTGCGCGCGTGCGGGTACCCCGGCGCGGTTGAGGGCAAAGATCAGGTGGTGGGCCAGGACGCCGCGCAGGCCCCGGGTTAGCTGTCCGCCGGCGGCCAGGAACGCCAGCTGGCGGCCGGCGTCCTCGAACGCCGTGACCCGGTCGGCCCAGCCGGGTTCGGCGTCGTGCCGCTGGGCGGCGTCGGCGGTGAGGAGGCGGCGCATGGCGGCGACCGCGTCCGCGCGGCGGTCCGGGGGCGGGGCGTCCACTTGCGGGCGGAGAGCCGCCAGCTTGGCCCAGACGTCGCCCGTCTCGAACGGGTCGAGCGCGGCGGCGCGGGTCATGGCGGCGATGAGCAGGACGGCACGCTCCTTGCTGCCCGGGGTGCCGGTTTCGGCGAGGCCGGCCGGGCTGTCGGCGCAGAACACGTCGTGCGCGATGGCCATGCCCTTGGGGCCGCCGAATGCCCAGGTCTCGGGCTCGTAAATGCGCTCGTGCCAGCCGGCGATGAGCCCGTCGGCGGCGAGGCCCCTAAGCAGTCCGCCGGCGTCCTCCCGGGTGCGGAGCCGCAAGCCGGCCTCCTTGCGGGTGAAGTGGTAGCGGCGCCCGGCGAGCGCGGCGGCCAGCGCGGTGGCGGCCTCCGAGGTCACCCCGGTATCGCCGGGGAAGGTGATGAAGGCGTACTGCCATTGCCGCGGCGCTGCAGCCATGTGGAGCCTTCCTTAATGGGTGTAAGGGCGACCAGGCGGATCGGGTCTCCGGTGTGTGCCGGGCTGGCCGGAGTCCGCTGGTCGGGGTGGATCCACGCTTGGCTCGCCGCGCGGCGTCAAGCCCGCGCTCCACGGACGTTGTTCGTTGCCCTCAGGAGCCGGGCATTGCTGTTGCGGAGTGGGCACCGGGGATGGGCAGGCCAAGCAGCGCGAGGAGTGATCACCAATCCGTAACGTCCGTCCTCATAGGCAGTCGGCGCAGGCGCAGCAATGGCGCGTATCCATCGCGGAGCATTGGTTGGGCGCGGCAGGGATGCCCGCAGAGGCGCGTGTGGCCGTGATGGGCGGGGTGACACGCTTGCACCATGTATTTGGGCCGCGATGGGTGGCGAGCCGCGGTGAGCGGCGGACTCGGTCAGGAAGCGCAGCGCGGCTGCCGCCTGGGGATGACGCCGTTGCCGATGATCCGCAGGGCAGCCGTGGAACGCTTCGGCGTGCTGGCCCCGTGCCCTGGCTGCGAACAGTGGCGAGACGGGCGGTGACCTGGACTGGTTGGCGACGGCGGCGGCCATGCACCGGGTTGCGTGCTGGTCGTGGCCGCCGGGGCCGTCCGGCGGGGCCGGGTTCGGCGGGGGCCGGGGCCGGGCAGCCGAGGATCTGCTCCCACGGGCGTATGGCTGGCTCGTAATCGCCCCACGCCACAGTGGCTGCGCTGCCGGGCGCCGGACAGCCGGGGGCGGCGAGGGTTCTGGCGGCGGCGTCGAGACTGCTTCCGCTCTGGTGGCCGTTGCCGGGCCGGCCTCCGCGGCTGCCGTGCCCGTTCGGCGTGGTGCCGGTATCGGGCGTGGGCAGCAGTCGGGCGCGGGGCTTACCGGTCCTGCCGGTTGGCGAGGATGAAGGTGCGGTCGCGTCGGTGGGGGGCTCCGACGTGGGAAGCGGGTATGCAGAGCCATTGCTTGTCATACCCGAGCGCGGCCAGGTCGGCGAGGACCCGGCCGAGGCCCCTGGCGCGCAGGGCGGCGACGTTTTCCAGGAAGACGTAGTGGGGTCGTAGCTGGCGAAGGCCGGCGGTGATGTGCAGCCAGAGGCCACTGCGGGTTCCTTCCCTGATGCCGGCGCCCTGCCCTGAGCAGGAGATGTCCTGGCAGGGCCAGCCGGCGGTGATCAGTCAACGGGCGGGACGGACGCCCAGTCCACGGCGGTGATGTCGCCGAGGTTGGGGAGTGCGGGGTACCGGGCGGCCAGGACAGCGGCGGCGTGCCGGTCAGGCTCGGCGCACCACGCCAGGGCGGTGCCCAGGACGGCGGCGGCGGCGGCGAGGTCCAGGCCGCCGTAGCCGGTGCACAGGCTGCCGGGCCGCATCCCAGTGCAGGGGAAGCTGCCTGGCGGGCGCTGCTCCAGCGCGGTCATGGCGCGGGCGGGCCGGGTCCGGCGGGATCACTGGAGCTGGCGCCGGGCTGGGGGCGCGGAAGATGAGGATGTCTTCGTGGACGATGAGGTGCCAGGGCTCGCCGCGGTGGTGATCAGCGTCTTGATCAGCCGGACCACGTCCGCGATCACGGCGGCTGTCCTGGCCAGGCAGGAATGGATGAACCCCGCCGAGACGCCCGCGCCGGTCAGGGCAGCGATCAGCTCCGCGCACCGCTGCACGGGAACGTGCTGGTAGACGGCCAGGGCACGCAGGTTCGGGCCGATGCTCACCGCCGTGGCGGGCAACCCCGTCGGGCGCGCGGTCACGTGCACCTCGCCGCAGCCGCACCTGGCCTCATGCTGGACGCGGCGCGCCGTCACCAGCGGCACCTCCAGTTGCTGATACGAGCTGGCCACGCCATCGACATTCCCGATGCGCAATGGCGGCCCGCCATGCCAGCGCTCACCGAACTGGAAGGCCTGAATGAATATCCCGAGAATCGGTGGAGGTAGAGCAGCTCCTGGCAAATGCTTCCGCACATCAAAGCAGCTCGCCGTCGAGGTCGCCGACGGCTCAAGCGCGCTCGCTGGTCAGCTGGGTGTGCAGAAGTATCCGCAGGAGGAGGTCAGCGAGCCAGGCCGTAGGTATCTCGTCGCCGTCGGCATTAAACGTGCTTTCTTGTCCTTCCCCGGTACCGCGCACCGCTCAGACCAGCGCCTATATGCGTGCCCCAACATGTCGAACGCCCGCTGAGGTTCGAGCGGACTCGCCGATCGGGACACCAGGATCCGACTAGCGATGGTGCCGTTTGCCTAGGTTCTGACACAGCCAGTAAATGAGAAGTGCCAATACGAAACCCCCGAGGACGACGAATGCTCGTACGAGATCGAGGTGATTAGACGGCTGAGGGCACCTTACCGTGGAACCGGCGAGTTCTGAGCAGCTTTCCGGCGCAGCATGGATGGTAAGCGCGCCAATTATTGAGCCGATTATTACTATAACGCCGACAATGAAAGCAAAGAGCCTATTTAGGTATCGCATAGCTGCCTGGAGCGTCGCTTCATGCCCGTGTCAGCCAGAACTCGACGACGTGCACGGGGCGGGCAGGGAGGTGTCAGAAGGCGAAGCATAGGTCGGAGCGGTGGAACTCCCGGTTGAAGGTGACGGACTTGCCGAGGATGCTGGTTGGGCCATGCTGTCGGCTACGTCAAGCAGTAGGTCAGCGCTATAGGTCGAACTGAAGATGCTGACATCTGTCCCGCTCATATCGAATTCCACCCATGCCGGATTTGATTTAGCACAGTCCGTATCGGGGCTGATTACCAAGGCTGGAAGACCATTCACCTGATCGATGGACGATTCGACGTTGTTCTCGGAGACGAACGTCTGATATTGGGCAGTCGGATCCTGGTAGGCGGCTGGCTTAAATACAATCGTAAGTGCGCCCTGATCGAAGACCAGAGCGGCTTGCCGCCGGGAGGCGACTGCCCAGACGCCGGTCAGGTTGTTCTGGTTCGCTATGGAAGTGCTGGGAACAGGGACGCTGTAGCTAACAAGGTCGGTCAAGCTTGAAAGTGGGACCTGCGCGCCGCCCATCAAGGGGTACGCGGCACTGAGGCCGACAAGCGTTCCGCCAGTGTGAGACGAGTTACCCAGAGTCCCTGAACGTGCCCCACCAGCCAAACCCACTATTGCCAGTCCCGTGATCGTTACAGTCAGCCAGCCCGATATGACCCAGACGGTCGGCTGCGCCCTGAGCGGGCGTCTCGGTAGATTCATGACAATACTCCGTTCTGCGGTCTAGGCCTTAGCAAGTGATTCCGGAATCCTCGTCCACCTTGAATGATGAATTGTCTTGTAGATTGAAAAGCCAGTCATTAATTGAGGTGTCCGTGTAACATTCTAGATCACTGTAGCTGGAACTCCAGTTGCCAGAGCTGTCGTAATAGGCTAGGCCGTTCATCTCGGTGTACATAGTGTCACATGAATTCCAGTGCTCAGAATTCGTGAGCAGCGGTCCGAGATTAAAATTCATATTGGGGCTGTAGTTAAATGGTGAGGTCTGAGGGGGAACCCTGAATCTGAAGATCTCTTGATGACCCGAATTAAAAACGGAAAATTTCTGGAAGCTATTCGTGTCGAGCGAGTAATCACTATAGTATTGCGGCTCGCTGTCGACCCCATTATTTACCCACTCGGCATAGACGATCGGACCAGCGTGGCCGTTGCTGTTGGCGGTCCAGCCAACCTCTACGTCGTCGCCAGATGTTCCATCGGTGACAAATATGCTCCGATATATGGCGCCGTCCAGATTGTCCAGCGTGGAGCTTGTGTTTATATATATATATCGGCAGCATTGCCGTAATGGCTGCCACCTGCGTCAGTACCTTCGACGTTAGCGTGATGATTGTCACACGATTGAGGTGCTGCCTGAGCTGGGGCGAGAGCAAGCGACGCCATGACGCTAAAAGCGCCTGCCAAGCCACCCAAGGCGAAGAATGTCAAAATGCGCCGGATATTTCCGTGTGAAGGATTCGGCATTTACATTCCTCTTGAATTGTTCTGAAGCGCCAGCAGCCGCAAACGTCCATGCAGTGCATGCCTGGGCCGTATGGGTACTTTAGTCTACGCTCAACATCTTTGTCAATAGCGCCGGTGTGTGACACAACTGAGAGCGGTCAGGTCCCATTGGGTCAGGTCCCGTCGGCGCGGACTTGATAGGACATGGTCGTGAGCGTATAGACCACTATGCTGTATCGAATGATCTGCCACGAAGCCGGATACCTCGACCAGTGCAAATGGCAGCGTAGCGAATACAGCCTCGGGACGCCGAGCTCAGGACGCCAGACCCGGCCGTCCTGGTGCTACGGCACCCCCGGCACGCGCGGGCGCAGCAACTCGCGGGCCTCGCGCTCAACGACCAGGAGCGAATGCGCGTAGCTGAGCACGCCCTCGCCGGATGTGTCCTTGACCGGCGGGTCACCGGGCTTCTCACCGACGCGTCGCTCTGTCACGGGTGGGCCGGGCTGGTCCAGGCGCTCTGCCGGGCCACCCGCGACGCCCGCGACCCCCGGCCGGAGAACACAAGTGCTCAGATCGTCACGCGAGAACACTGCGAAATGACAATCGTTTACTAACTTTAACAAGGCGCCGTCAACAGACTGACGTGCAATGCCTGTCGCAATACGCGATGTTCCCTCTGACCACGACGCCTGGCTGGGCCGGCCTACGATGCCGGGACAACCCTGGTGACCAGGATCGGCCCGGTACATGCTGATCATGCTGAGCCCGGCACGGGGTACCAAGGCTGGCCTACCTCGTCAGCGACACTGACGCGCCTGGTCATCGCCATGTACCGGCTCGCCAGGCTCTACGACGGTGCCGACGTCCTGGACGTCGGCACCGGGCCGGGCTACGGCTGCGCTCTGCTGGCCCATCGTCTGGGCAGCCAGCATGTCACCAGCGTCGACGTTGATCCCTACCTCACCACCACAGCCGCCGCGCGCCTGGCCGACTGCGGCCTGCACCCCGCCATCCTGGCCCGCGATGCCTGCGCGGAACTCCCGGGCAGTTACGACCGGATCGTGCCCATGGTGTCGCTGCCGGCCATCCCGGCGTCCTGGCTGGCGGCCCTGCGGCCCGGTGGCCGGCTGGTGTTCTCCCTGGCCGCCAGCGGTGTGGTCATCACCGCGACCAAGACCCCTGACGGCGGCGCCACCGGGCACGTGGACAGCAAGCCCGCATGGTTCATGGCCGACCGCCACGGCGACGACTACCCGCCGCGCCAGACCGGGCAATTCGCGACCATCCGCGACCGCGACGGCGAGCAGGTGACCCGGGGCCGATACCCCGTGGTTGAGGTGACCTTGACGAAGTCGTTTTTATTGAGTCAAGTTTGTGGTCGCTGGTATCGGGCTCGTGGTTCAGGCGGCGAGTCCGGCGTCGCGGATGATGTCGTCGATGGCGGCCTGGTATGCGGTGGCGGCGGCGCGGAGCTTGCCGGGTGGTGCGGTGGTGGTGAGCTGGGCGAGCCCGGCGGGCAGGATGCGGTCGTGCAGGCGGGTGAGGAACATGGCGGTCTGGAGTCCGGTGTCGGTGACGCGGTAGCGGCGGGTTTTCGGTGTCCGGTCGATGAGATGGTGGCTGCGTAGCCGGCGCAGGTCGTAGGTGATCTGTCCGGTCGTGACGGCGGGCAGGCCGCGGAGTTCTGCGGTGAGCTGCCGCAGGCCGGGCGACTCGGCCCTAGCGGCCACCTACCGCCACGGCGGTCAGATAACGGGACACATGTCACCGTCTGTCGCCGGCCGGAGCCATGTCAACCAGGCCCGGCGACACCACGCGGCTCGTCGGGCTGGGGCGAAGCCCCGTTAGTACTACAGCCGCAGATCGTGATCCGGAGTCCTCGCCGCTTGCCACGGCGATCAGGTGGCTCAACCGGCCGTGACATATCGTCCGCACCCGGTCGCCTTTCGTCGCATCGCCGCCGCCCGCAAGGTCCGGCCGCCTGGCCGGCCGCAAGATGATCAACACCAATGTCGCATCGATGTTGGATAACAACACCAAACCCCGCATCAATGTTGATCATCTCCAGCCCCCGTGGGATCCCGAAGCCCGCCGGGCGGCCGAACGGAATCCAAAGATCACGATCAACGGCTGTAGTACTAAAGATCCTAGCGACCAAGGATCGCTAGTCCCTCAGTTTCTTGAGTACCGTCGATCCTAGCCTCTCCGGCTGCGGCTAAGGAGCTGCCGCTAGATGCCAAGGTGACGCTGGTGTGAGTTTCGGCGGGGGGCTCGACACGTAGCTGATCCGACCGCCGCCCGCAGCGGCCACATCACAGTCCAGTGCCGCAAATGTCTTGACCGTTGGATGCGGCCCTCCACCAGTACACCGTCGAACTGTCGTCAGTTATCGGTGAAACCGCTGCGCGAACGTGCACCGGGATCGGCCCGCGCGACAAGATCAGGACACAGGAGCAAACGTGGAGCAACCACGACTAAGAACCGGCCCTCACGAGTGGACAGCTATCGGGGTAAAACCCCAGGTCAGGACGGGTGCGCCGCCAGGGACTTGAACCCCGAACCCGCGGATTAAGAGTCCGCTGCTCTGCCAATTGAGCTAGCGGCGCATGTGACTCAGTGATGGTACCGGATTTGCCCCCTAGGCGCGAACCAATCAGCCGCCAAGGAACCGGCCGAGTACCGACGCCGCGCGCGACGGCCGCCCGGTCCGAGCCTCACTGTGATCCGCCCAGGTCATGGCCCGCAGACCAGCGTTGATGCCGACCCAGCGCAGGGGTTCGCGCTCCCACTGAGGTGACCGGTGGCCCACCCACGGCAGCCTCGTAATCTCGCTCTCCTTCCCCATAATCAGGTCAGCCAGAGTACGCCCGGCCAGGTTCGTGGTGGACAGCCCATCGCCCACGTACCCGCCCGCCCAGCCGATACCGGTCGAGGAATCGAGCCCGACCGACGCGCACCAGTCTCTGGCGATACCGATCGGCCCGCCCCACGTGTGGGTGACGACGACGTCGCCGAGTACGGGAAACAGTTCGATCAAGGTGCTGCGCAGCGCGGAGAAGACCTCGGGAACCTGGTCGAACGACGGCCGTACCGCCGAGCCGAAGTGATAGGGCGCTCCCCGGCCGCCGAACACGAGCCGTCCGTCCGCGGTCCGCTGGCCGTAGATGATCAGGTGCCTCAGATCGCTGAACGTGGGCCTCGTCTCCAGGCCGATCTGCTCCCAGACTCGCTCGGATAGCGGCGCGGTGGCGATGACCAGCGAGTACACGGGCACGATCGCCCGGTGCTGGCCGGGTAGTTCAGGGGTGTAGCCCTCGGTTGCCCTGATCACGTACCTGGCCTTCACGTCTCCGGTCCTGGTGATCAGCCGGCCAGGCTCGATCCGCTGAACCTCGGTCTGCTCGTAGATCGCCACTCCGCGGGCCCGCAGCAGGGCCGCGAGGCCCCTGGCCAGCCGGGCTGGATGGATGGCCGCGCAGTGGGGCGTGTACACGCCGCCGAGGACGTTCGAGGCGCCGCCAAGATCACGGGCCTGCTCAGCGGACAGCATCCGGATATCGATCTCGTCGAAGCCGAAGTGTCGCGCCTCGCTGACTTCTTCCCTGGCCCGCTCAAGCTGAGTTGGCGACCTGGCGAACTGGACGGTGCCGCCCTTGGCCCAGTGGCAGTCGATGTTTTCCTTGATCGTCACGCAGCCAACCTCGTTGACGGTCTGCTGCATCGCCTCGTACATGGCAATGGCGCCCTCACGCCCGGCCATCCGCTCCAGCTTGGTCAGCGAGGCCGGGAACAACGCCGAGCACCAGCCGCCGTTGCGCCCTGAGGCTCCGTACCCGGCGATCTCGCGCTCGCAGAGCACGACCGACAGGCCAGGGGCGTTCTGACTCAGGTAGTAAGCCGTCCACAGGCCGGTCAGCCCGGCACCGACGATGGCGACGTCCGCGGTTACGCTCCCGGCCAAGCCTGGGCCCGGATCGAGCGTCCCTGGCACCGAGTCGTGCCAGAACGACAACTGCCGGTACCTGGTGGCCTCACTCATCTGTCTACCGTCCCATGTGCGTGTCGGGGATGGCTGGCCGGCCATGCTGGGTGTCATGCCCGATGACGATGACGCCCTGGCTACTCCGCCCGCCCCGAGGAATTGGCAGAATATATATGAGATTTGCGTGGTATGCCTCGGCAACATTTGCCGTTCTCCGATGGCCGAGGCCCTGATCAGGTCTGAGCTGGCCGGCGCCGGGCTCGCTGACCGGGTGAGCGTGCAGAGCGCGGGCACCGGGGACTGGCATCTCGGCGAGCCCATGGACCGCAGCGCGCGGGCGGAGCTGGCGAGGCACGGCCACGACGGGTCGGCGCACCGGGCCAGGCAGATCGGCCCTGATTGGCTTGACCGGTTCGATTTGCTGCTCGCGACCGATCTGCGAAACTTGCGGAATCTGCGGGCGATGGCGGCGGGCCGGCCTGGTCTTGCTGACCGGATACGGTTGCTTCGGTCATTCGATCAGAAAGCACCGGGCGACTCTGAGGTGCCTGATCCCTACGGCGGTAGCCAGGCCGAGTTCGCCGAGACCTACGAGCTCATCGACGCGGCCGCTCGCGGGCTGGTCGGGCAACTGGCCGTGCTGCTGTCCGGCGAGCCAGGTGACTGACGACTGGCCGGACCGTGTCGCGGCCGCAACCGGGATGGCCGTGCGCGAGCATCGCCTGATCGGCGGCGGCCACGGTGCCCGTCACTACCGTGCGACCCTCGCCGACGGCCGGGACCTGTTCATCAAGTCGGCCGTCCCCCCTCCGCCTGGCCCCGCCCCGGCCAGCGTCGCCCCGGCCGCCCTCGCCGCCGAGGCCAGCGGCCTGCGGTGGCTCGGGGAAGCCGGTGCCGTTCCTGTGCCCGAAGTTCTCCTCGGGGCCGACGACTTGCTCGCGGTCACGTGGGTGCCGTCTGGCCATGCGGACCGGGCGGGCGCCGACCGCTTCGGGCGTGATCTCGCTCGCCTGCACGCGACGGGCGCGGAGACGTTCGGGGCGCCGTGGCCCGGCTTCATCGCGAGCCTGCCGCTGCCCAATGCCGCGGCCAGTGCCTGGCCCGACTGGTATGCGGGGCAGCGCCTGCTGCCTTACTGTCGGCTTGCCCGCGACGCGGGAACGCTTCGCCCGGACGATGTCGCCCTGATCGAGACGGTCGCCGACCGGATCGGCGACCTGGCCGGGCCAGCCGAGCCGCCGAGCCGCATCCACGGCGACTGCTGGAGCGGCAACGTGCTGTTCTCCGGCGGACGTGGCTGGCTGATCGATCCGGCGGCGCACGGCGGGCACCGGGAGACCGACCTGGCGATGCTGGCGTTGTTCGGCGCACCTTGCCTTGATCGCATCCTCGGGGCGTACCGGGAGGTTGCGCCGCTGGCGAACGGCTGGCAGGCACGGGTGTCGCTGCATCAATTGCACCCGCTGCTCGTGCACGTCTGCCTGTTCGGCGCCGGATATGCCGGGGCAACCGTGGCGGCCGCGCAAGCCGCACTGCGCGGCTAGCAGCGGCGTAGCGCCGGGCCGGGCCGGGGCCGGGGTGCCGGGACCTGCCGGGGCCGGGCCGGGCCGCGCCGGGGCTTGCCGGGGCTTGCCGGACAAAACACCTAAACTGCCAGCCTGGGCGCAACGATGTCCCAGCGATGCTGTTGTCGGCTAGCGGCCGACCACAACGATGGCCCACCGATGCTGCGGGAACCGCGTCGCTGGGCCATCGATGCTGTTAGCCCAGGCCGCCTAACCGCAACGATGGCCCACCGATGCGGCGTGCCAGGTTGATCTGGAGTCGCGAGTGGCGGCTTTGTTGCCGCGCCGGGGTCGCGCTCTGCCGGGCTGCTGCCTGGGGGCGGCCGACCCCCGGGCGCGTGTCCGATATCAGGGCGAGTGGGCGATATCAGGCTGGCTGGTGGATGGCTCGGCGGCGGCTGGGCTGACTTGGCAGGCTTGTCGCGGATCCGGGACCGCAGCGGGGGCACTTTGGTGTGGTTATTGCGAACGCAAAGTGCCCCCGCTGTCCCGGCGCAGAGGCGGCCAGCCGGCGGATCGGGGCTTAATGGACTCGGCACTAACACCAGTCACGCCAACCTGGGCCCGCCCAGCGAGCCAGGCCAACATCGACTAGAACTAGCTCAGGGCTCCGGCTTTGGCCTGACCGGCAACCCGAGTCTCGCCATTTTCGGATGATCAGAAATCGAACTATCTGATCCAGGACTAGCCGGGCATCGGATTATCTGACTTGGGAGTGTCTGAGAGTGGATCATCGTCAGGGTCGTCGTCGTTGGGAGCGACTCTGGCCTCGGGAGCTAGGGGGAGGGCGAAGCCGAAGGTAGTGCCCTGGTCAGGCCGACCGTCGACCCAGACCCGGCCGTGATGTGCCTCGATCATGGCGGCCACGATGGCCAGGCCAAGGCCAGTGCCGCCCGCCGTGCGGCTCCTCGCGCGGTCGGTGCGGTAGAAGCGCTCGAAGACGTGTTCCTGCTGCTCGGGAGTCAGGCCGGGACCGTGGTCACTTACTTCGAGTATGACCGCGGGCTCTGTCTCGGCCGGGGCACGGTCGGTGGTGAGTTCGCCGACTCTGATCGTGATATCGATCGGGGTGCCGTCGGGGGTGTGCGTCATGGCGTTGTTCATCAGGTTACCGACTACCTGGCGCAGCCCGGCCTCGTCGCCGACAACGAGGGCCGCCTCGGGCGAGGCCACGGTCAGGTTGATGGCACGCTTCGGTGCGATCACCCGGGCGTCGTTCAGAGCATCGGCGCCGATGGCGAGCAGGTCAACCGTACGGAAGTCCAGCGGGCGCTGCTGGTCGAGCCTGGCGAGCAGGAGCAGGTCATCGACCAGCACGCCCATTCGCTTGGCTTCCTGCTCTACCCGCTGGATCAGATGGTCAAGATCGGCACTAGACAGTCCTGAGCCGGCGGCGATCCCGTTCCCTGCACTTGCGCGGACGGGCCCGATGCCGCCGCGCTGGCGGTAATACTCGGCGTAACCTCTGATGGCGGTGAGGGGCGTGCGCAGTTCGTGGCTCGCGTCGGCCACGAAGCGCCGCATCCGGTCCTCGGAGCGACTGGCGACTATCGCCGAGTATCTCGCTGCCTCTTCTGACCGCCGCGCCGCCGCTTCTGACGCGGCCCGCGCCCGGAAGGACGTCTCGATGTGGGAAAGCATCAGGTTGAGTGACCGGCCGAGGCGGCCCACTTCGGTGTCAGGTTCGTTTTCCGGCACCCGGCGGCTTAGGTCGCCGGCCGCGATTGCTTCGGCGGTGTGCTCAATATCGGTGAGCGGCTGCAAACTGGACCTGATGAGAGCTATTCCGAGAACGCCAACGACAATGAGCATGAGGACGCTGATGGTCAGGTCTATAAGGCTAAGCTCATCGATTGTGCGGTAAATCGCGGTTACGTCGTACCCGAAAATAATGGTGCCGCTTACCCGACCTTGACCGTTAAAGGTGCCAAAGGTATAAGGAAAGCTCACTACCCGCCAGGATGCGCCGCCTGACGCCGAGCTCACGGTAACCGGGTTAAGGCCCGACCGTAGCCAGGAATCTCCGTTCTTGACGGCTGGCCCGGGAACTGTCTGGCCAGGCTGGCCGTCAGGAGTGCCTTTCGTTTCGTACGCGACAATTTCGACCGGGCCGGACTGAGGCAGCCACTGGACAGAAAAGCCATTGTCTATCGCCTGCTGACCAGAAGCCAGATACGTGCTGACCAGTCGGGGGAGGCCGTCGATTTCGTCCGCCTGCAGGTGCTGTTGATCCACCTGGCCGATAAGGTAACTGCGCAGCACGATGGTGCCCGCGAGGTTAAGCACTAGCAGTGTCACGGTGACGAGCGCGACTACGGCCACGATTAGCTTGATTCGCAGCGGGGTCCGGCTTGGCAGCTTGCTGAGGTGCTGCCATACGGTCTCGGTGCCTGATTCGTTGACCATGCTGGTAACTCGGGCTACGAAGACGGCAGCCGCATGACGTAGCCAACCCCGCGCAGGGTGTGCAGCAGGTGCGGTTCCCTGGTATCGATCTTGCGCCGGAGGACGGAGACGTAGGACTCGACGATGCCGGTGTCGCCGCGGAAGTCGTAGTCCCAGACATGGTCAAGGATCTGCATCTTGGACAGCACCCGGCCCGAGTTGCGCATGAAGTACCTGAGCAGCTTGAACTCGGTCGGTGACAGTTGCACCTGAGCGCCGTCGCGCCAGACCTCATGGCTGTCCTCGTCGAGTTCCAGGTCGGCGAAGGACAGGCGGGGCGATGGTTCGACCGAGCCGCCGCGGGTGCGGCGCAAGACCGCCTCGATCCTGGCGATGACTTCTTCGAGGCTGAATGGCTTGGTAACGTAGTCATCGCCGCCGAGGGTCAGGCCGCGCACCTTGTCCTCAGTGGAGTCACGGGCCGTCAGGAACAGCACGGGAGTGCGAGTTCCGCCGCCGCGCAGCCGGTGCAATACCTCGAAGCCATCCATGTCGGGCAGCATGACGTCAAGCACAATGAGGTCAGGCCGGTGCCGCTGCGCGGCCTGCACGGCGTCGCTTCCGGCGGCGGCGGTCACGACCTCGAATCCGGCATAACGGAGGCTCGCGGCGAGTAGTTCAAGGATGTTCGGCTCATCCTCGACGACCAGCAGCTTTGCCGACGGCTGCTGGCGTTCACTCACCGCAGTGCTCATCTAACTAGTATCAGCCCCTTGCCTGAGCGTTACCTGAAGCCAGGCTGAAACAGACCTGACCGCCTCCGCTGACGGGCTTCACCCGGCGCGTTTGCCCGGCCACGCACCGGCGTCAGCGCCCGCTTCCTCGCCGCCCTCACGGCCGGATCTCAGCGAAGGAACCGCATCGATGGCCCAGCGATGTCGTTGCTCAGGCCGAGCCCAACAACAACCGTGGGCCATCGATGTCGTTAGCGCAGCATCGATGGCCCATCGTTGTTGCTGGAACACCGGCCACAACGACAACGATGTGCCACCGATACTGTAGCCCAAATTCGATTGACCGTATATAAACGAAATTTCGGATATGGGGCATGGTCGAGCCGCGCTTCGGGCCGGGCCGCGCCGGGCCGGGGGAGCGGGCCCGGGGGCGGGGCCCGGCGGCGGGGTTAGCCGGCGAGGGAGGAGCCCGTGATAATGCCCTTCGGGATCTTGGTGCCGGTGTTTAGGGCTTTGGCTAGTTCGCTGAGTTCCTGGGTGTTGAGGAGCAGGGCGTCTTGGCCGTCTACTACGTAGTTTGAGTTGGAGATCGGGGCCGTGGTGGTGATCGGGTGCTTGAGTGCCTCGGCTACCTGGAGCAACTGGTAGAGGCTGGTGCCCTTGTCTACGGTCAGCGAGCCGGCTACGCCCGTTGCGGCGGGGAAGCTCTTGAACGGGTCGAGGATTACTCCGTTGCTGGTCAGCTTGCCGAGCAGGGCTCGCAGGAAGATGCGCTGGTTCTGGATGCGCTGGAGGTCCTGCGTGTTGTAGGTGTGCCTGCTCCGCACGAAGCCGAGGGCGGCGGCGCCGAAGAGGGTCTGGCAGCCTTTTTTGAGGTGCAGGCCCGCGGCCGGGTCATCCAGCGGTGCCTTCAGGCACAGGTGGACGCCGCCGACGTCATTGACGACGTTGACGAAGCCACCGAAGCCGATGCTCATGTAGTGATCGATGCGCAGGCCGGTGAGGTTCTGCACGACCTTCGCCAGCAGGGCGGGGCCGCCGTAGGCGTAGGCGGCGTTGATCTTGCTATTGCCGTAGCCGGGGATATCCACCCACGAGTCACGCGGAATGCTCATCAGCAGCGGGCGGCCGCCGCCAGCGGGTACGTGCACGACCATGATCGTGTCCGAGCGCTGGCCGCCGACGTCGAAGCCGGTGGACAGGCGCCTGATCTGCTTGTCGGTGAGGCCCTGGCGGCTATCCGAGCCGGTGATCAGCCAGTTCGTGCCGTCGCCCTGGACCGGCCGGTCAGCGTAGTTGACCAGCACGTTCTTCTTGACCAGCTGGGAGTCGACGTAGAAGTAGGTGGAGACGGTGCCGATGATCGCGAGCGAGACGATCACGGCAAGGGCGAGCGCGATCCGGCGCGGTCTCAGCCAGCGGCGCCACCCGGTCCGGCGCGGCGGGCCGCCGTACCCGGAACCCGCGCCTCGCGAGCCACCGCCCGGCGAGTACTGGGCGGGCTGCTGCGGCCACGCGCTGCCGGGCGACCCCGAGCCACCTCCGCCCCCGCCGTAAGGCACGCCCGGGCGCTGCGACGGCGGCGCGGCCGCCGGCTGAGTGACCCCGGCCGGGCTGCCGTACCCAGGGCCGCCGTAACCGGGAGTCCCGCCCGCCGCCCGGCCGGGGGCGCCGTAACCGGGAGTCCCGCCCGCCGCTTGGCCGGGGGAGCCGTACCCGGGAGCACCGCCCGCCGCTCGGCCAGGGGTGGGATTGCCGACTGTCGGCGGCTCGGCACCGGCCGCTCCGCCGCCCGCGCCACCCGCTCGAAACCATTCGTCCGGCCAGTCCGTCATGGTTACTGCCTCACCATCGCCTCAGGCTGTCTCATCGTCTCTACAACATGACGCCGCATCATCCAAATCGGCTGGCCCATAATTCGTTAATTCCGTCGCGGGCCGGGGCGGCGGAATCGGTGCCACTCCACCAGATCGTCACGACCTCGCGCCCCGAGGAGCCGAGGTCCTGTGGTGCGTCCGGATCAACCCCGGCCTCGACCAGCGCCGCCGCGACGTCGCCGGCCCGCTCGGGCGCCAGGCAGAGCCTGCGCCTGGTGACGTCAGTAAGTTCGGCCATGCTCGGGTAATCGGATCCGCCAGGACGCGGCCAGGCTACCGAGCCGAATTCGACACCGGCCGCGGTCAGGATGGCGAGCACGTCCTCGGCGGTCGGCCGCTGCGGCCTGGTCAGCCCGTGGAACTTAAGCCAGAGCTCATTCAGGGAAGTTAGCGGGTGCAGCGCCGTCATTTCCACCACGACGAGCCGGCGCGCGTGGCTGGTCATCTCGCTCAGGAACGGCAGCAGCTCAGGCACGTTGTAGGTGACGTGATGGCAGGTGACGACGTCGGCGACGGGAACCTCGGCGGCCACGTCCGGCCAGGTACCGAGCACGCACCTGGCCGGCAGGCCGGCGGCGGCCGCGCGGTCGGCGAGCAGGCCGAGCATGGCCTGACTCGAGTCGACCGCCGTCAGGCCGGTCAGCCGGGCGCCGGAGCGGCAGGCTGGCCGCGCCTGCTCCCGCGCCGATGTCGAGCACGGTGCCAGGCGGTTCGAGCGCGGCGAACGCACGCTCGAACGACTGCCCAGAGGGCTGCGCGCTCACCCGGTCGGTCCGGCGGGCGAACACGCCAGTGGGCAGCACCCACGGCGACTCGCCGGCGGCAGCGAGGATGGCGTCGGGAATCGCCCAGGCCGCGAGGTCATCGCGCCACCGGGCGAGCAGTTCGTCGAGCTGGTTTATTGGCGGCATGTGAATTGCTCTTAAATGCTTGGCCGCCCGCCCTCATTGCCTCGGCAGCTTGACTACCGTGACGAAGAAGTTGTCGATCTGGCGGACGACGGACAGGAAGCGCTCGAAATCGACCGGCTTGGTGACGTAGGCGTTGGCGTGCAGGTCGTAGCTGCGCAGCACGTCCTCTTCGGCGTCCGACGTGGTGAGCACGACGACGGGGATGCGCTGCAGATCGTGGTCGGATTTTATCTTGGACAGCACCTCGTGGCCGTCCATTCTCGGCAGGTTGAGGTCGAGCAGGATCAGATCGGGACGGATCGCGTCGGCGTACTCGTCCTCCCGCCGCAGGAAGCGGAGGGCGTTGATGCCGTCGCTGACGACGCTGAGCTCGTTGCGTACCTTGTTCTCCGCGAACGCTTCCTTGGTGATCAGGACATCGCCGGGATCGTCCTCTATTAGAAGTACCCGGATCATGACTCCAGCCTCGTCAGGAGCCATCGGAGCCTCCCTGGGGCTTCGCGGCGGCGGGCAGCGTCCAGCGTATCGTGGCGCCGGGGGTGGCCTGCGCATGCTCGTCCACCCAGATCGTGCCGCCGTGGAAGTCGACGATCTTCCGGCACAGGGCCAGCCCGATGCCCGTGCCAGGGTAGGCGTCCCTCGGATGGAGCCGCTGGAAGATCACGAAGACTCGCTCCCGGTACGCGGGCTCGATTCCGATGCCGTTGTCCTGGCACGAGAATTCCCACAGGTCATCCTTCCGTTCGGCGGTAATCCTGATGACGGGCGGTGCGTCCACGCGCCTGAACTTGATCGAGTTACCCATCAGGTTGACGAAGAGCTGGATCAGCAAGGTCCGGTCCCCGGTCACCGTCGGCAGGTGGTCGACCGTGATCGTGGCGTCGCTGTCCTCGATCGCCGCCTCGATCTCCGATACGGCCTGCCCGGCGGCCTCGTTCAGGTCGACCGGGCGGAACGCCGCTCCAGGCTGGCCGACTCTCGAGAAGGCGAGCAGGTCGTTGATCAGGCCTTGCATCCGCTTGGCGCCATCGACCGCGAAAGCGATGTACTGCCTGGCCCGCTCGTCGAGCTGGTCAGCGTACCTGGACTCGAGCATCTGGCAGAAGCTGGCTACCTTGCGGAGGGGCTCTTGCAGGTCGTGCGAGGCCACGTAAGCGAACTGCTCGAGCTCGCGGTTCGAGCGCTGAAGCTCAGAGGCCTTGAACGACGCCTCGTCCAGGGTGGCGATGAGCTGCCTGCGCATCCCTTCGACGTCGGCGGCCAGTTCCCTGATCTCCCGCGAGCCTGACATCACGACCTCGTGCTTCAGGTCGCCGGCGGCCACGGTCTGTGCTTCCTTGCGCAGGGACTCGAGCGGCCGCCTGATCCAGAGCGTCAGTCCTATCCAGGCGGCGATCGCGGTGGCGATGATCAGCAGGCCTACGAGGATGGCCTCGATGATGGTGACCCTGATCGCCCCGTGCAGGCGCTTGAGCGCGGCGGTTTGCTCCTCGCTCGCCTCGGCCTTGAAGGTCTTGACGGCGGACCTGAACGCGTTGAATTCGGTCTTGCCAGTTTGCTCCTGCGCCACCGATACTTGGCCGCCGCCCTTGATGGCGGCGATCGAGGGAACAGCGAACTGGTTGTGCCAGAGGTCCGCCCGGTCGAGCATGATTTTCAGTTCGGCCCGCAATACCGGATAAGGGGCAGCCAGGTTCCTGAGCATGCGCTCGTCGGCGGGAGCGTCTGAAGAGCCAAGATTATAAGGCTGCAAAAAATCCTGCTGGCGGGTAATCGCGTAGCCCCGGACTCCGGTTTCTTCGTTGACTAGGGCGTTGTATTCATAGCTCGTATCACGCGAGATCGGGTCGAGCCGGTTGACTTGCAGGTTGACCGCGCTGATCGTGCTCGTCAGGCCGAGCCCGAACGTTACGCCGAAGGCCGCGAAGAGCAGCCCGCCGATTACGAACGCGAGCGTCAGGCGGCGGAGCAATGACCAGCCCCCGCCAGCCAGCCCTTGCCTCGTCCTGGCCCAGGTGCTCACGACGGCCTCTGGGCCGGTGCCTGGGCGGGCCGCGGTCGCGGTCGGCGAATCGGTCACGGGCGCCGTCCGACCACAAGGACGGCGATGTCGTCGGCCGGGGGCTGGCCGTTGAGGCGCTCGACTTGCTTGACCAGCGTGTCAGGCAGCGACGCGGCGAAGCCAGGCCGGTCTGGGCCGCTGGTGCGGGTCGCTTCCGCGATCAGTTCGACCAGTCCTTCTGGACCGAGAATTTCCTGGCCAGGCCCGGCCTTACCCTCGATGAGGCCGTCGGTATAGAGCATGAACGCCCAGGCCGGGCCGAGCGAGACCGGGATCGGCGCCCACTGCACGTCGAAGAGCCCGAGCGGCGGACCTGGCCGCTCGGTGGAAAGGAGGCGCGGCGTGCTGTCAAGGATGACGGGCGGGGGATGACCGGCTAGTCGCAGGCTGCCAGTGCCGCTGGCCACGTCGAGGCTCAGCATGGCAACTGTCGCGAACACTTCTTTTCTGTGCCGTTCTCTTTCCAGCACTTCCTGAAGGCAGGCCAGCGTCTGGTCGGGCCGCCAGGCCGGAAAGCACCAGCGTCCGCCAGGCCACCCGCAGGCACACGCCGAGCGCGGCCTCGTCCGGCCCGTGCCCGGCCACGTCACCGATCAGCGCGTGCAGCATGCCGTCGTCGAGTTCGATCAGGTCATAGAAGTCGCCGCCGAGCAGGGCCTGGTCGCGACCAGGCCGATAGCTGAGGGAGTGGTAGAGCCGTTCGTCGTTGAGGATCGGGATGGGGAGCAGTCCCCGCTCGAGCCGGGCGTACTCGGCTTGCCTGATCGCGGCATCGTGAAGTTGCCTGGCGGACTCGTCGGCTCGCTTCCGCTCGATCGCGTACCTGATGCACCGGCCGAGCATGCCGCCGTCGACCTGGCCCTTGACCAGGTAATCCTGGGCGCCGGCGGTGACGGCGCGCGATCCCGAGCGACTCGTCGTTGGCGCTGGTCAGGACCAGCACGGCGGCGTCTGGCGCCAGCTCGCGCACGCGGCGGAGCCCGTCGAACCCCTGGGAATCAGGCAGGCCGAGGTCGAGCAGCACGCAGGCGGGCGACGTGGCCAGTTCAGGCACCGCCGCGCCGATGCTCTGCCGCCAGGTAAGCGACACGGGCAACCCGGTATCATGAAGCAGTTCCGTGGTCAGGATCGAGTCGCCTTCGTCGTCCTCGACCAGGAGCACGGTGATCACCGGCGTGACGCTCTCATCCGCCGGTCCGATCCGGTACATTCGGCTTTTTCCTCGCATGCTTTCGCGGATCTCGCTAACGACCCGGAGCATACTCGCGGATGGCGGGATAGCGGTCAGTTCGGCCGAGCGCCGGCCGCTCACCGCTCGACGTACTCGTCGAACGTTTCGCGCTCGATCGGCTTGGTCTCATCTTCTGGTGCGGCCGGGGCAGGCGCGGGCGGCGGCAGCTGCCTGACTGCCCGTTGCCGCTGCCGCCGGACCGGGGTTCGCCGCACGACGACCCGGCGGCGCAGCAAGTTGCGGTTGCGTTGCGATAGCGCCAGGCCGACGGCGCCGGTAGCCATCAGGATCAGGCCGACCGTCTGGATGTTTAGGAAACCAGGGCTGGCGGTGATGGCGAAGGCGAGGATCGCGCCGATCGCGATCAGGGTAAGGCCGGTTGCTGTTCTCATCTTTGCCCGTTCTCCTTGGCTTCCGCCGACATAAGGTCATCGAGCGAAACTCGCGGGCCGCCGTATCCGGTTAGGGCGGCGGTATATTCCTCGAACGCGATGGCGGCGGTCCGCAGCCGCCTGATGCAGGCCGCCCTGCGGTCAGGACCGAGGGCCAGCCAGTAGCCAGCCGCGCCCCTGGCGAGCAGGATCAGGCCGAGAACGCGGAGATTAAGGAAGCCCGGATGGCCGCTGACGGCGAAGAGCAAGACTCCGCCAGCGACCAGCCACGCGCAGATTCGCGCCGCTACCACCGGTACCAGCGGCCTGAACTCTCCGCGCCGCGAAGCACGAAGCCGAGCAGCCAGACGACGAGCACGATGAGCGCGAGCCACCACAGCAAATGCAGCGCGAAGCCGAGGCCCGCGAGAAGCACAGCCAGTATGAGCACGGCGATGATGAGAAGCATGGTGCCGGTTCCTTCCCCGGTGACGGACACTGAATGACGGTCACTCATCTGCCCTAATAGCCGTGCTTAAACATGGCGCCAGAACCGCCGGCTGGCCTGGAGGCGTATCGGCGTTTATCCGGCAGAGGTGGTGGTAGTTTCTTGACGCCGAAGGCGGCAGGAACGGCTGGCGGGGAGCCGGGCTTGCGCACCGGCCGGGCGGTCACGGCGACCGTCCGCGTGATCGGAGGCTCACATGCGGATCGGTGCGATCATTCTTGTCATCTGGCTGATCATTGGCGTAATCGCGGGCGCTCAGCGCAACTATTACTCTGGCGGCAACGTGTCCTGTGCGAAGGCCGGCACCATCTTGGTCACGATCCTCGCCGGACCGCTGAACTACGTCGGCGTGAACCCGAAGATCCACTGCACCGTGCCCAAGCCGAGCAAATAAAGTTCGCGCGCCGCTGGCGGCAGCGGCAGACTGCCGCCATGCGGAGCGCCTTTGCACGGGTACTTGACGCACTTGAAGAGGAGCAGTTTCAGTCGCTGTACGGCCGCTGGGATCCGCTCGTCCCTTCGCAGGTCGCGAAGCTGTTCGCTGGCCTGGACGTGTCCTGGTTTATCGCGGGCGGGCGGGCGGCGCGGATCGGCGCGGCTGCGCGGCATCACGATGACACTGACGTCGTCGTGGACCTGGCTAGCCTTGGTGAACTGCGGCGGCACCTGGCCGACTGGGATCTGTGGGAAGCACACGATGGGACGCTGCGGCCTTTGCTGCCTGGCGACCGGCTGTCGGCTGGCCGGGAGCAACTGTGGATGCGCCGGAACGCGGATCAGCCCTGGCGGCTTGACCTCTTGCTGCATCCCTGGGGGTCCGAGTGGATCTTCAAGAATAGGCGCACCTTGACCGGGCTAAGGACCGCGCTGACCTCGCGGCCGCGCGGCTTGATCCCGACGCGCGGCGCTGGCTGGTGGCCGCGCTCGAATTGCTTGGTTACCCGGACTGGCCCGGCTGGCGCGGGGGGATAATTAGCGCGTGACCGACCCTCGGGAGGCCCTTCGACTTCTGCTCGAAGGTAATCACCGCTGGGTGCGCGGTGAGCTTCAGCACCCGGATCAGACCCACGCGCGGCAGCTTGAGGTCGCACCGCACCAGGACCCGATAGCGCTCGTCTTCTCCTGCATCGACTCGCGGGTTCCGCCTGAGATCGTGTTCGATCGCGGGGTCGGCGACGTGTTCGTGGTCAGGACCGGTGGTCAGGCGCTCGATCAGCTCGCCGTACTCGGCAGCATTGAGTTCGGACCGGTCGAGTTCGAGTCTTGCCGCCTGATCGTGGTGCTCGGGCACGAGCGATGCGGCGCGATCACGGCGGCGATCGAGTCGATCAAGAGCGGCGTGCCGGCGCCTGGTCACATCCAGGCGGTGGTTGAGGCGCTGCGGCCGGCCTATGACGCCGCGGTCGGGCAGCCGGGGGAACTGGTCGAGAACATGGTGCGGGCGCAGGTGCGACTGACGGTGCAGGAGCTTAAGGCCGATCAGTTCGTGGCCGGCATCGCGGGCCTGCTCATCGTCGGCGGCCGTTACGACCTGGATACCGGAGCGGTCGAGATCATCGCCTAGCTCAGGTCCGCCGCGTTCAGCCCGCCGCGCTCAGCTCCATCGTCATGAAGCTGCTCGTGGCGCTGGCCGGGTAGTCGCCGAACGGGCCGCAGGGGGTGAAACCGGTCTTGGCGTAGAGGGACCTGGCCGGAGCGAACGCGGGCATGGACCCGGTCTCGAGACTGACCCTGGTGACGCCGCGGCTTCTCGCTTCCTCGATGAGATGCTCGACCATGGCGCGGCCGATGCCCTGGCCACGGGCGGCCTCCGCTGTGTGCATGGACTTCAGCTCCGCGTGGGTCTCGTCGAGTTGCTTGAGAGCGCCCACGGCCAGGAGCGTTCCGCTTTCGCGGTAGCTGAAGAAGGTGACCGCCGGGTCAAGCAGGTCATCGACGTCAAGCGCGAAGACGCCTTCCGGTGGTGTCGTCGCTCGCGCGAACTCCAGGTGCCTGGCCAGCAAGGCCCGGACATCAGGAGCGCGCGGATCATCGGCCGAGATCACGACCCGACTCTAGTGGCCGCGGTCCAGAGCGCGCCTGCGCGCGGCGGGCGGCCCGAACTCGCGCCTCTTCCGGCTCCCGCTCCTTCCGGCTCCCGCTCCTTCCGGCTCCTGCTCCTTCCGGCTCCTGCTCCTTCCGGCTCCCGGTCGCGCGGATCCGGTAACCCGGCTCCCGATTCCCGTGCCTCCGCACGCCCGGGCGCTCCGAGTCCCCGGTGGCGTCGGACCCGCCCCAAGTCCCGGCCCCAAGCCGCAAACAGCATCGGTGGCTCTGGCTGATATTTCGTGATGGTAACGGGGGCGGTCAGGGTCCGGGAGTAGGCGTTAGCGGAGGAGTTCAGGAGCCGGCGCGGCCCATGCATCTGGCGCCGGAACCAGCCAGGCAGGTCGCTCCGCGCGGCCGCAGGCGAGGCGATATGGGCTGGTTTGAGTGAGTCCGGAAAGTGAACCCGTGGTAAGTCGTCCCGGCTCTGCGGCTTACCACGTCTTATCCCGGGAAATCCGGGGAGTTATGCGTACTTTGCACGGGTATATTCTTAACTAAAACGTGCGTAAGCGCAGCCGCGGGCGCCTTACCACGGGTTCACTTTCCGGACTGACTCCTGCCATGCGCGGCCCGGCCTGTTCCCCATCGTGACCATCTCGAAATATCGGCCCAGAGCCGCATCGGTGGGTCATCGTTGCTGCTCGGCCGGGCCAACCAACCGCAACGGTGGCCCATGGATGCTGTTCCCGCAACAACGATGGCCCATGGGTGCCTTTCTGGTGGAGTGAGGCGGGTCCCGGACGGTCTTGCTTGAGCACCGGGTGTCAGCGGCCGGGGCGGCGGGCTGCCCTGGATGCCGGGAATGCCGGGAATGCCGGTGGAGGCTGAGGCGGGAAGGGCTGGAGGACCGGTTCCGTCCGGGCCACGCCGAGGAGCCGACCAGAAACTCACTCCCACGGAAACGCAACGATGGCCCATCGATGCGGTTTCCGGGCAGCTGCCGACAGCATCGATGTCACATCGATGCTGTGCGACGGGCTGCCATGCCCGTGTAGCTGCTGCCGTCGGCCAGCTCCCGGCCGCCGGAGGCGGCTCCCGTCGAAGCCGGGGTTAGCTCAGTTCATTCATCAGCTTTTGTGCCGTATGTACGGCTGTAGTTCGCGGACTGAGATGGGGTCCCTGGTCCCCACCCGCTACCCCCAACCCCGCCCCGGTCGGCAGGCGGGCAACGGTCTCCTTGATATACCTGTTGCTCGGGACGGCCAGAAATGGAGGGCGATGTGAGGGTTTGCGTGACTGGGGCGAGCGGGCAGGCCGGGCGGGCGGTGGTGGCTGACTTGGTGGAGCATGGGTTCGAGGTGCTTCAGACTGACATCGCGCCTGAGGTTCCCGGTCTTGAGGCGGCGGACTTCATCAGGGCCGACCTGACCGACTACGGGCAGGCGGCCGAGGTCCTTGCCGGCATCGATAAGGTGATCCACCTGGCCAACATTCCGGCTCCAGGGCTGCGCACCCCGGCTGTTACGTTCAACTCGAACATGACCATGAATTTCAACGTGTTCCACGCGGCGGCGCAGGCTGGCCTCGGGCGGGTGGTGTGGGCGTCGAGCGAGACGACGCTCGGCTTGCCGTTCGATGTGCCGCCCAGGTACGCGCCCGTCGACGAAGATCACTATCCGGTGCCGACTACGACTTACGCGCTCTCCAAGGTCGCGAGTGAAACCGTCGCCGGCCACGTGGCACAGTGGTCGGGAATACCATTTGTCGGCTTGAGATTTTCGAATATTTTCGGCGCCGAGGATTATCCGTTTCTCCCTCCTTGCTGGGCTGATCCGCAGGCACGCAAATGGAACCTCTGGGGATACGTTGATGAGCGTGACGTAGCCAAGTCGTGCCGGCTCGCGCTCGATGCCGAGGTCACGGGCAGCGCTAGCTTCATCATCGCGGCGGCGGACACGGTCATGACGAGGCCGTCGGAGGAGCTGATGGCTGAGGTTTTTCCCGGAGTTCCGCTGCGGAGGCCGGTGCCTGGCACGAGCACGCTGCTGGCTATCGACCGGGCGCGCGAGGTTCTCGGTTACGAGCCTGATCACTCCTGGCGGGAGTACCTCACCCCCTAGCGCGGGCTAGCTCCGGTGCTCGGTTTCGCGCCTCGGCCTCGGCCGGGGCGGCCAGCGGCCAGCCGCCGGCGGCGAGGCGCGCGCTCACCCTGGCCAGGTCGACGTTGAGCGGCTGGCCGTGGGTGGTTTCCTTGACCGCGGCGTGTATTGCCTCGGCGGTTACCGGGTCGGCGGCCGAGGCGAGTTCGTCGGCGATCGCGTTGATGTCGGCGTCGGTCAGGTGACTGCCGAGCAGGGCGAAGATGGGGTAGTAGTCGTGCTGGGGCACGCCTTCCGGGTATCCGGCCCGCAGCCAGCCGACGACCGACTTGAGGATTGGCGGCAAGTCCATGTGCTCTGGTCCTCTCGGTGGAGCCGGTTGTTAGTGGGGGTGACCCGACTCGTAGATCGCCCAGATGCTCCACGCGATGGCGGCTAGGACGATCAGGAAGCAAAGGCCGCCGGCGACCAGGCCGAGCGGGTTTCCGCCGACCAGGCGGTCGGAGTCGCCCTCGGTGGTCTGAGTGCGACCGCCGCCTGGCAGCGCGATGACGCGAAGCCCGATCGCGAACAGGGCGGGCAGGCCCGCGCCGGCGATCAGTCCGAGTACCACGATCTGCCAGAGAGCGGTGACGTTGACCCACGGTGGCGGGGGTGTTGGCGGTGCTGCCATCAGCATCGGTTTCTCCAGCTTTCTCGGTTACGCGGCGGCCGGCTCGGGGACGGCTGGCTCGGTCGGCGGAGCCACGGTGCCGGTCCACTCGGCGTTGACGTTGTTGTGGTCAACCTTGGTGCTGCGGGACCGCCAGTAGATGCCGCCCGCGATGGCGATGAGGATGATGGTGTCGACGATCACGCCGGCGTCGCCGCCGATCGCGTGGGCTAGGGCGTAAGCACCGGCGCCGACGACTCCGGCGCAGGGGAGCGTGAACACCCAGGCGGTCGCCATCCGGCCGGCCACGTTCCAGCGGACCTCGGCGCCCTTCTTGCCGAGGCCGGTGCCGATGATCGAGCCGGTCGCGACGTGGGTTGTGGACAGGGAGTAGCCGAAGTGGCTTGAGATGAGGATGACCGCAGCCGAAGCGGACTCGGCGGCCATGCCCTGCGGCGGCTCGATCTCCACCAGGCCCTTGCCGAGCGTGCGGATGACCCGCCAGCCGCCGACCATGGTTCCGGCCGAAATCGCCAGGCCGCAGGAGAGGATCACCCAGAACGGCGCCGGCCGGGTTAGCGACCGTTGACGGCAGCGTGTGGTTCACGATCAGGGCCAGGGTGATGACGCCCATGGTCTTCTGGGCGTCGTTGGTGCCGTGCGCGAGCGACACCATCGAGGCCGAGCCGATCTGGCCGATGCGGAACCCGTGGGTTCTTGAGCCCTCGGTCAGGTTGCGGCTGATCCGGTAGAGCAGGAAGGTGCCGGTCGCCGCTACCAGCGCGGCGACGACGGGTGACAGATCCGGCCGGGATGATGACCTTGGCGAACAGGTTGTGCCACTGGACCGCGTGGCCGCCTGCCGCAGCGAGAGTCGAGCCGATCACTCCGCCGATGAGCGCGTGCGATGAGCTGGAAGGAATGCCGAAGAACCAGGTGATCAGGTTCCAGATGATGCCGCCGGCCAGGCCGGCCACCACCACGGTCAGCGTGACGATGCCGGTGTCGACGAGGCCGCTGGCGATGGTCGCCGCGACGCTCAGCGAGAGGAACGCGCCCACCAGGTTCAGCACTCCGGAAAGGCCCACCGCGACTCGCGGGCTGAGCGCCCTGGTCGCGATCGAGGTCGCCATGGCGTTGCCGGTGTCGTGGAAGCCGTTCGTAAAGTCGAACGACAGTGCGGTGATGACTACGATGACAAGAAGAACGTCGTTGCCCACGTAGTTAGCATCCTGGGCAGTTAGCCCGGAATTGAAGTAGCCACGCTGAATGTCCGCCAATATGCTAACTTTACGTAACCTAATGTTTACTGAGATGTCATGATGATCTCTGGCCGGTAGGGCGGTTCCCGTGGTAGCGCTGGCGAGCAAGTTCCCTGGGTGACCAGGCCGGGGCGGGGGTAGGGCCTAACCCCGAGGCCGGGTGTCCTGCCTGGCGGGACAGCGCTCTCGGGGGGTGCGGGGATGAGCGGCGGTTTTTACGGGCCTGAGGGCTCGAGTCCTTTCGATGAGTTCCTGGCTAGGATCTACGGGGTCGGCGGATCGCCAAGGCCCGGGCAGCGCATCGAGATCACCAGGCTGATGAGCGGCCCGGCCAGGCAGCTGCTCTCCAGTGCCGGGGCCGATCCGGGTGCCCTGGTGCGGAGTTGTCCCGGATGCTGCTCGGCGGGCAGCTCAGCCCCGGCCAGGAGGTGACCGTCGATGTCGACGACGGTCTGCTGAGCTTTGGCGTCTCGGGGGCCGGGGTCTCGGAGGCCGGGGTCTCGGGGGCCGGGGCGTCAGGGGCCTGACGCCACGGCCGTCCGCTGGGGTCACAAGCTAAGCTCGGACTCTACGCGCTTCAGATTGTGGCGGGCTAGCGCCAGATTCGACTTGTTCCGGTCAAGCACCAGGTACAGGAAAAGGCCGTGCTCGGCTCGGGAGTTCTTGAGCAGCCTGATCAGGTGATATTGCTTACCGAGAGTTATCAGGATGTCCTCTATGTTGTCATTGAGGCGCAGTGACTCAAGGGTGCGGATCTTGGCCCTGACAACCTCGGTGTTACCCGCCGCGGCTACCTCGAGATCCAGGTACTTGCCGCCGCCCAGGGAGCCGAGCGACATGCCGCTCTCCCAATCTACTAAACAGGCGCCAATGGCGCCATCAATGGCCATAGCTTCCTTGAGAGCCGTCTCGATGTTCATGTCCCTGCCCTTCTCGCGACGATTGCCACTGGTTACGGTAGCGGTAGGTACGGTAGCAACGGCCTACCTTGACCGCAGGTGAAATCGCCGGATCTGGTGAAATAGCGAGGAGCCAAGGCTCGAACGCACCGCCGTGCCGGATATCGCCATCTCATGAACTCAGATGGTGCGAGAAACGGTTATTCCTGACGTATTATTGCGTTCGATAGCCGCCGTGCTGATTCGTGGGCCATGATCGGTAGACTGCGAGCGGATGTCCGCTTGATCCTCTGCGGTGCCGACAAGGCGCGAGCTACGCGAAGGGGTGATCTCGATTGACCGTGCCGCATGAGCCGGCCGGGCCTCGGGTGGCCGCCGTGCTTGAGGCCCTGGTCCTGCAGAAGGTCTCCGGCGTCCTGCGGATCACTGGTGATCCCGGCGGCGCCATCTATCTTGACCATGGTCAGCTCACCTACGCCGAGACTTCCTGGACTCCAGGGCTGGCAGCCCGTCTGCGCGGCAGGCCCGAGTTGGTGAAACTGGTCGATGGCGCCGTGCTTGACGGTGATCGGCCTGACCGTGATCTTGGCCTGGCGCTGATCCAGAGTCAGCAGCTGACCCGAGCGGGCCTTCGGGCCATCCTGAGGTCGGTGCTGCTCGACGCGCTGCTGGTGCTGACCATGCCGCTAGCCGACGAGACCTCGGTCTCAGGCACTCGCTTCGAGGCGCTTGAGACGCACTGGGCCGGGACCTACTCGGCTCAGCGGCTTGAATCACTGCGGGTTATCGCGGCGAAGAAAATCGCCGTGCTTGACCAGGCGAAAATCGGAGTTACCGACCCGCTTGAATTGCGCGACCTTCGCCATCGGTGGGCCGTGATAAAGCGCGAGCACTGGGAAGTCGCGAGCCGGATCAACGGGATCGCCTCGATAAGGGATCTGGCCCTTTTCAGCGGCCTTCCTTTGCATGAGGTTATCGAGCGCGTTGGTTATCTGGTTAAAAAGGAGATGTGCGGGCCTGGGGTGATACCTGGCGTTGATCAAGGGGCAATTTCTCGGCCTGATCCACCGGTTACCGTAGTTAGCGGCAATGGAATACCGGAAAGCGCCGGCTTGGCGGAAGCAGTACCGGTCGCTGGCAATTCGCCAGTAGTGCGCCGGGTGCCGGAAATTCCGGCTGGCCGCTCTCGCCAGGACGCGGTGGCGACCGGGAACGGCGACGACAGCGAGGACCGGCAGGCGCCTCCTTCAGCGGAGGAGTTGCGCCGGGTACTTGACGGGCTCAGGAGGCTGACCTGACCCGTCGGACTTGACGGGTGGCCTGGGGGTGCTGCTTAGTTCGAACGGCGACGTCGCAGCGGCAATCCTGATGGCCCCAGTGGCGCCTCGTCGACGGGCTGGGCCGTCGGTGACTGGGAGGGACTGCCCGACCATCGCCGGAACTCAGCCGTGTAAGCAGCTATCCGTTCGATGATGTCGCGCACGCGCAAGTGCAGTAGCCCGATGTTCAGTTCGGTGTCGCCAATGACGGCCACGATGGCGCTGTCTCCGGCCGCGTAGACCGCCAGGTACCCGAGCGTGCCGCGCGAGATGGCCTCCTTGAACTGCCCGCGGCCGCTCGCGGCGACGCCCTGGCTGGCAACCGCGCGGGTCGCGGACAGCAGTGCGGCAATGTCGGTCGGGTCCAGGTCAGGAACGTCATGCGAGACTAAAAAGCCGTCGCTGGTCGCGACGACGCTGCCGTGAACGCCGGCGATGTTCTCCCTGATCTTGCTGAGTTCGCCCCGTAAAAGTTCATCGACGGGCACTGTGCTCCGTGGCGCGACCATCAGGCGCCACCTCGCCGTTGCGAACCGGTTCTGATCACCTTGGGCACGGCGCGGCCGCCTTTCTCATCTGACAATGCCCGCAGGAATGACCTGGCCTGACTACTGGCAGGCTTCCCGCCTGAACCCTCGCCCGCGATGGACAGCAGGCCCAGGCTCATCAGCCGATGGACCTCCGAGGTCGTGCTGAACACGCTCTGGCCAAGCTCCCTGGCCAGGTCGCGGGGCGTGGACCCTGTTCTTACCCGGATCAGCAGCGCCCAGTCCATTGCCGATACCTGGACGCGGGGCAGGTCAAGGCAGATCGAGCGCATCATCGCAGTATCGGCGGTAATGCCAGCTAGCTGCCTGAGCAGTCGCTGCCGACGGAAAACCTCGGTCAGCAGTTCGGTGACCGAGATGCTCAACGCGGCCGGCTGGGCCGAGATCAGCTTCACGGAACGGAATCTCGAGCACGCCGAACGGCTAGACAGCAAGTCGAGGGCCGCGTCGACGGTCCCCTCGCCGAGCCCGAAGCCGAGCTGGTCGGTCCCGAGCCCGTTTGCCCCAGCCAGGTGGTGCGGTACCCCCGCCCACGACGGTCGGCCCGCCGCCTGGTTCTGGGTACCCGATGACTCGGCGTAAACAACCGCGCCGTCCTGGAAATAAACGGCTCCTGCAGTCGAGCCGGTAATGGGCAGCAGGCCGGTGCTTTCCGCTGCGGCTAGTTTATTAAGCCGGGCGGCTATACTCTTATTGTAGTCGTTCACCGTTTTCCAAGTCAGGGCTAATCTGAGCACAGTCCCGCCGTTATCCTCTGGGCTGATTCAGTCACGAGACGCTGGCGCAGAAATTGCGCACCTCACGGCGCGCCATGGCGAGGTTCGCCCGACGGCGGTCCAAGATCACCAACAGCAGGGCACGCTGAGCCAGCTCGTGCTTCAGCGGACGGATCAGGTGCAGATGGTTACTGAACGTGACTATTACGTCGTCAAGCTCTTCGTTCGCGGCGAGTTTGGCCGATAGCACCGAGAGCACATACGCGATATCGGCGGCTCCGGCCGCGGCAATGGGAAGGCTGATTTCTCCCGGCCCGGGCGCCGAGGCCAAGATCATGCCGGTTGAGGGCTCAATCAGGCAGGCCAGCAGAAAGCCGTCAATCGACGTCACAGGTGCAAGCACGGCATCAGTTGCAGATAAGAGCACGAAGTTCCTTCCTGGCGATGCGCGGTCGACGGGCTCGGGAAGGGTAACACTGGCACCGCGCTACACGTCATGGTAGGCAGGCATTAGCCAGAATGCAGGCCGATAGCCCCGACTAATGGCCAGATTTTCGGTGTCGGCCGGCGTGCTGCGGCGTGCATAATGTGATTAATGTGGCTAGAACTGATAGCTGATGATCTGGTTCCCCAAGACGAGCGATTGCGCGCCGCCAGGTCCTTGTCTGTGCAGCACTCCCCCAACCCGGGCCGCAGGCCCATCGTCGTCCCTGCGCAGGTGCCCTCGCCCCAGCGCCGGGACAACGCTGGGGCTCCAGACCGTCCCCGGACGCCCGCGTCGTGCCATCGCGGGGGCTCCGGTCCGCGCCGACGCCGTCCTGGCTGCGGTGGAGGTGCTCGATGCGGGGGAGGCCGGGCGGGTGGGCGGGGCTGGCTTGGGTCAGTGCGCTGGCGGCTGCGCAGGCAGGCCGAAGCGGGCGAAGACCGCGGCGGCGCCGTTGACCTCCTCGGTGCTGCCAGGAACCTCGGCACGCGAAGAGTCGCCGACCACGAAGGCGGTTACGGCGGCGATCAGGTCGCCTTCTAGCGTGAGCACGTCGATGACGAAGGGAACATAGTCTCCTACGTCGGCATCGAACAGGTAAGCGGCGACCGCGAGCTGGCCGTTTGCCTCCACCACCTGGTGCCGCCACCGGTGGGTCAGCGGGAAGCTGGTCAGGAACTTGTGTACCGCACTGTGGCCGCGGAACCAGGTAGGAACCGGCGGCATCGACCAGGTGCAGTCATGCGTCAGCATGCTCACGAGCGTGTCCGCGTCGCCTTGCTCGAGAGCGTCCGCGTATTTGGCGGCCATAGCCTTGGTGCGCTGTTCGCCAAGCGAGCGCAGGACGGACTGCTGGCTGCGGTCGGGCAACTGGCCCCGGATGGCAGCGCGGGCCCGCTGGAGCGCGCTGTTGGCGGCGGCCAGGGAAGTCCCGAGCTGGCTCGCGGTCTCCGCGGCCGAGAAACCCATCACGTCCCGCAGGATCAGCGCGGCGCGCTGAAGCGGCGGCAGTCGTTGCAGCGCCACCACGAACGCGAGTTCTATGCTCTCCCGTTGCTCGTAATGAGCTTCAGGGGAATGCCAGGACTCCTGGGCAAGCCACTGGCCAGGGAACGGCTCAAGCCAGGTCGACTCGGCTAGCGGCGGATCGAAACCTGACCCAGGCTGAGCCGCCGGGCCGAAGTGAACGGGCAGCTCCCGTCTCGACCGGCGCCTGGTGAGGTCAATCGAGGCATTCGTCGCGATCGAGTACAGCCAGGACCGCACCGAGCCGCGCCCTTCGAATCCCGGCAGTCCGCGCCAGGCCCGGAGCAGCGCGTCCTGCAGGACGTCCTCGGCGTCGTGCACTGAGCCGAGCATGCGGTAGCAGTAAGCCCTGAGCTCGCCGCGATACGTCTCGATCAGCTGCCCGAAGGCGACCTCGTCGCCCTCGCGCGCGAGCTTGAGCAGGGTTGTCTCTAGCAGGGTCGTCTCTTCAGCCCGGTTATCTGCAGTCATCAGCCCCCACCATAGCTCCCGGGTCGGACAGTCACGCCGCTGGATTTCTGGTGGCCGCTGTCACTAGAACCGCCCCGCTGGGCCATGGTTGTCGTTGGCCCGGCTGCGGCTACCGCATCGATGTCCCATGGATGCGGCGCTGACCGCATCGCTGTCCCATCGATGTCGTGGCCGGGGTGCCGCGAACAGCAACCGTGGGCCATCGTTGCTGCCCTGCCCGGCCAGATGCGGCAAATAACCGGAATGCCGGAAAGGTGAGGGCGTGGTCGGGCTGGGGCGGGATCGGGTTGGGTCGGGGTCGGGGTCGGCTGGGTCCGGGTCGGGCTGGGCGGGATGGGGCTATTGGCGGCTCGAAGTTTTTGGCTTTATAGTTTTAGTCGTGATGACTATAACTGGGGATGGGGTGCCTGCCGGGTACGACGCTTCGGCGTTTCCCGCCTTTGCGGTGACGGTCGATGTGGTGATTCTGACCATGGCGGAGGGGGAGCTCAAGGTGCTGCTCGTGCGGCGCGGGGTGGCGCCGTTCGAGGGACAGTGGGCCATTCCCGGCGGGTTCAAGCGGCCGGACGAGACGCTTGACGAAGCCGCGCGGCGGGAGCTCGCCGAGGAGACCGGGGTGGACGGCGCGAGCCTGCTCAGCCAGTTTGGCGCCTACGGCGACCCGGGGCGTGACCCGAGGATGAACGTGGTGACGGTCGCGTACCTGGCCGTGCTGCGGGATGTCGGGGCCGTGGTGGCCGGGACCGATGCCGCGGAGGCGGCCCTTATCTCGGTGACCGAGGTGCTCGGCGGGCGGACCGGGCTCGCCTTCGATCACGAGCGGATCGTGGCGGACGCGGTGGAGCGGGTCAGGGCCGATCTCGGGCGCACCGGGATAGCGACCGAGTTCGCCGGGCCTACTTTCACGCTGGCCGAGTTGCGGGCGGTGTACGAGGCGGTCTGGGGGGTGCGGCTTGACGGGGCTAATTTCCGGCGCCGGGTGCTGGCCGAGAGCGGCTGGGTGGTGCCGACCGGGCGGCGCGCGCAGCCGGGGGCGGCCGGGGGAAGCCGGCCGAGTTGTTCCGCGCCGGGCGGCGGTGGCGGCACGGGGCGCCGATCAGGTTCCCGCTAAGGGACCGGGCGGGCGAGGAGGAGTAATGCGCGCGATCGTGTGTGACCGTTACGGCGGGCCTGACGTGCTGCGGGTCGCCGAAATTGAGCAGCCAGTGCCCGGCCAGGGCGACGTGCTGGTCAAGGTACAGGCTACGACTATGACCAGGACGGACTGCGAGTTCCGCAAGGGGGTGCCGGTTTTCGGGCGGGTGGTTACCGGGGTGCGGCGGCCGAAGTGGAGGGTGTTCGGGTACGAGTTCGCCGGGGTGGTCGAGGCCGTCGGTTCCGGTGTGAGCGAGTTCGCGGCCGGGGACCTGGTGTTCGGGGCAAACGCGGGGCTCGGGTCCGGGAGTTTCGGCGCCCACGCCGAGTACCTGTGCCTGGCGGCCGGGGCGCCGGTCGCGCATCTGCCGGATGGCGTTTCCTTCGCTGATGCCTCGGCGTGACGGCGGTGTGCGGGGCCGGGAATCTTGAGCTGGCGCGGTCGCTCGGGGCAGGGAAGGTGATCGACTACGCGCGGGAGGACTTCACGGCTAATGGCGAGCAGTATGACGTGATCTTCGATGCCGTGGGCAAGCTGCGGTTCAGGCGCTGCCTGCGCTCGCTTAAGCCGGGTGGCAGCTACCTGGCGACCGATCTGGTAGAGAACATGATGCTGGCGTGGCGGTCGCGGCGCTTCGGCGGGGTGCGCGGGCGCCTGGTCGTGTTTCCCGTTCCGCCAAAGTACGAGAAAGAAGACGTGGTCTTCCTGGGTGAACTGCTGGCGGCTGGGAAGTACCGGGCCGTGATCGACCGGTCTTATCCGCTCGGTGACGCCGCGGCGGCGGCCAGTTACGTTGAGACCGGGCAGAAGATCGGAAACGTCGTATTGGCTGTTACCTGAGGCCATAATAGGACACGGAGGCTCGGACACGGAGTGCTTTACATGGGCTTACTTCAAAACTTAAATCAAGGTTTGAAGATAGTCGCCTCTCCGATCGAAACAGGAGGCATCCAATGTGGAGGACAAAGCAGGCAACTTCTGAGCACTTAGCGGCTAGGCAACGGGTCACCGCGCTCTTAGCGGGACTGGTTACGGCCTTAGCGGCGGCAACTCTCGGCGCGATCGCGCTCATGGCACAGCCGGTATCGGCGACGACGGTGCCAGGCCCGCCTGCCGGCTGGACGACCGTGTTCAGCGACAGCTTCGCGGGCTCGGCTGGCTCGCCGGTGAACGCGGGCAACTGGAAGTACGACACCGGTCCAGGCTCAAGCTTCGGCACCGGCGAGATCGAGACGATGACGAACTCCACGAGCAACGTTTTCCTCGATGGCAGTGGTCACCTGGTGATCAAGGCGATCAACTCCGGCGGCGCGTGGACCTCGGGGCGGATCCAGACTAATACGGCGAACGTCGGCGCCCCCACCTCGCCGACGAGTTCGACCACGTCCGGCGCGTCGATGAGCGTGGCCTACGTCGCTGCCTATGAGAAGACCTCCTCCAGTTCGTCACCTAGTCCGTCACCTAGTCCTTCGCCGAGTTCCTCCTCTCCGGGCGGCGGGACTTCCTGCACGACGACGGCGACCGCCGATATCTCGGCCGACTGTGACAACGCGAGCAAGGGGACTATCTCCATTACAGCAGCGACCGGTGACACTAACCCGGCGGCTGGCGTTGACGGGAACCAGGCCGCTCAGCTGTCCAACGGGGACTACCTCGAGTACAGCAACATCAACTTCGGCAGCTCGGGCTCTAATCAGTTCGACGCTCGGGTCGCGTCCGGTGCGGCTGGCGGGGTGAGCGGGCTGGTCGAGGTGGTGCTTGATAATCCTTCCAATGCGCCGGTTGGGTCATTCTCGGTGGCTAATACCGGGGGATGGAGCACGTGGCGGACCGTTCCGGCGAACATCTCCACGGTGACCGGTACTCATAACGTGTACCTGGAGTTCGTGTCGGGAGCTGTCGGGAATCCGGCGTTCGTCAGCCTTCATTACTTCGCGTTCCCTTAGGCGGACCTGGTCGCGGATATCTGATCTGGGATAGTCCGATCGCGGATTATCCCAGATCGGCGAGTCGGTGCCGGCCCTCGGTGAGGGCCGGCTTAGCCTGACCATATGGACGTTGACGTCATTGCTTTCGATGTTTTCGGGACGCTTGTCGACTGGCGGTCAAGCATCGCCGCCGAACTTGAGCGGGTCGGCGGGCGAGCCGGGCTTACGGCGGACTGGCCCGCGGTCGCTGACGCCTGGCGGTCAAGGTACGCGCCGACGCTGCACTCGGTGCTCGCCGGTCAGCGTGACTACCAGCCGCTCGACGAATTGCATGCCATCATGCTCGACGAGATCGCGGGCGGCTTCGGCCTTGACCGGCTCGGGCCGGCCGACCGGGCCGAACTTGTGCGAGCGTGGCACCGCCTGGCTCCGTGGCCTGATGCCGGGCCCGGCCTGCTCGCGCTGCGCGAAGGGCACATCCTCACGTCGTTGTCTAATGGCGGGATCGGCTTGCTTACCAGGCTCGCCAAGGCAGCTGACCTGCGGTTCGACTGCATCTTGTCGGCTGAGCTCGCGAGGAGCTACAAACCAGACCCGCGCGTTTACCTGTTGCCTTGCGAGTACTTCGGGGTCGAGCCTGAGCAGGTGCTGATGGTCGCCGCCCACCCAGGTGACCTGGACGGCGCCAAGCTGGCTGGCCTGCGCACGGCCTTCGTGCCGAGATCGCTGGAATGGGGCCCGAGGCTTGCCGGCCGAGGGCCGAGGCTTGCCGGCCCGAAGGGGCCGGGTCGCGCCGCGACGGCGGCTCCGGCCAGTGCCGACCTAGTCGCCGAGGACCTGATCAACCTAGCTGACCTGCTGTAGGCGGCAGTTTCGCGGCCGGGCTGTCGGCCGGATGGAACACGCCGAGCACGCGAAGGACCTCAGGTCCGGTGTTCTCCAGGCAGTGCGGCACGCCGGGAGGCAGGTGGGTGCAGGTGCCAGGCATCAGCGGATGGCTGGCGCCGCCGATGTGAATGACTCCGTCGCCACTGAGCACGAGCACCGTCTCGTCGTACGGGTGACTGTGCTCGGGGGCCCGGCCCGGCGGGATCTCGCCGACGAACTGAGTGGCCGCTTCGTAGCCCGTCTTCGGCCCGAAGATGACCCGGAACCGCCGGTCGCCGGTTGTCTCGATCTCGCGGTCCGCGAAGTCGCTGGTCAGCGGCAGTGCGGGACCTGCGGCACCGCCAGCGGGCAACGTGAGGCGGTCGCACCGGACCCCGGCCGGATCGGCGCTCGCGTGGTAACGCACACCGGGCGGAAGCCAGATTCCCCGGTCAGGACGCAGCACGAGCTGAGGTCCGGTCCCGAGTCGCAGGACCCCAGTCCCGCTGATCACGAACCACAGTTCGCCACCGCCCTCGGCCGTGCCTTCCAGCCCCGAACCAGGCAGAATTTCCGCAACCCGCCGGAGCAAGCCGGACGATCCCGTGCCGGGCAACCCGGGAGTGTTCTCGGCAGAACCGTGCATGGCAGTCATAATACCGAGCGGGCAATCAGGTCATCATGTGCGCATCCTGTGCGAAACATGTGTGGTGAATACGAAAGCTCCCCTTGATTCTTAACTCAGCGACGCCGTAACGGCGGCGCTCCGGCGGATCAAGGAGAATGTCATGACTAACCCGTTCCCATCTGACCGGTGCGGCGGCGAGGTACGCCCAGGCGTCCACCCGCGGCATCGCACCCGCGTCGCCGGGGCCGTTTCCTTCCTTGCCAGTTGCGCCATGCTGGCGACCACGGCTTCCCTGCTCGTTCCCGTATCCGCATCAGCCGCCGTCCAGAGCAGCCAGCGTGCCAGCGCGGCCGGCTCGCTAGCGGCGGGAAGCACGGCAAGCCCGGCCGGGGATGTGCGCAGTCCGATGTTCCCGGCCGTGGTGCCTACCGTGGACATCGTCGGAGCAGGGCTATTCAACTGCTTCGTGGCGACCGGAGAGGTCGGGTACTCGCCGACGATTTCGTCGAAGGGATCGAAAAAGGTTAAGGAGTGGGTGAGCATCTGGTTCGTGGCTACCAAGTGCGCTGGCGGATCAACAACCGGAGCCAAGCCGCTGCCCAGGACCGTAATCGGCAGCCTGGTCTTCAAGGCCGTCCAGGGAACCGTCTGCCCGCAATTCGGGTATCTAGGAAAAGGGCAGCTGCACCTGACCTATAACTACCCGGATGTGCCGAACCCCATGATCGATCCGAGCTACGGGGTGGTAACCGTTACGGAAAGCGGTCCGTACTGGGAACTGAAGGGCTCGATCGCCGGCTCGTATCCGACTTTGTCCGGACCTGCCTTCGACGCCTGGTTGAAGCCCAACCCCATCGGCGCGCAGTCCTGCTCGAGCGGGCTGACTTCCGAGTACATCGCCAGGGCGCAAACCCCCTTCCTCCGTAACTTCTAGCGGTCCGGCTGCCTGAGCCTGCCAGATCGAGCGGCTGACTTCCGCTCCTCTGGCAGGCTCGGCCAGCTAAGCCAGCCGGTCAGCGATGTAGCCGCAGTGATCGGCCAGCCGCCGCCGGGCGCCGAGCACCGCCCCGCCGATCCGAACCTCCCCGCCATCCTGATCCCTGGTGCTGAGAGTCCAGCTCACCGGAGTCCGCGCCGAAGCGAACGAGTGCTCCACGGCGATGGCATCGTCCTCGTCGCCGGGCCTGGCGCGATTGCGGCCGGCGAAGTCGCCGCCTCGATGAGTTCGCCATCGGGGTCGCGCAGGTGCAGTTCCCACGCCGAGCCAGACGCAAGGAACTCAGGCTTGAGCCTCGCCAGCTTGAGATTGACCACCACCCGCCATGGCCGTGGCGTGATCGACCAGGCAGGCTCGGCCGGCGGGTTGGGAGGTTCGAGGTTTCTGAGCGTGTACTCGTGGACCCGGCAGCGGGCCAGCTCAAGTCCGCTGTAAGCCTCGTAGTCGGCGAAGCTCCGCTGCGTCCCGCAGCCGTACCTGCCCGTATGCGGGTGGCGCAGAAACTCGCGCACCCGCTGATTCCCCTGGGCCTGCAGCTCCCACCAGGGCGTCGTGGCGCCCTTCTCGCGGACGTGATCCGCGTAATGCTGCGGCCGGTAAGAACGCGTCCATTCGTGCCACACCAGCGTCTTCGCCGGATGGAACAAATCGTAGCCAGAGGTGAATGACCTCACGGCCAGCGTGATTTCCTCGCCGTAGAAATAGATATTAGGATCGTAGGGCACTTCAGCTAGCCATTGCGGCCTGGTGAAAACAAAACAGGCACCCAGGAAGCGTGCCCGCAGTGGCCGGTTGAGGTTTCGCCAATCCGGTATCGGCACCGGCTGGAAAAGCGGTATGCCCTCCGAACTCCACCGGCCGAAGGCCATCTGCCATGGCGCCGGGTTGCGCGAGCCGTCGTCAGGAACCCTGAAACCAGTCGGATAGGTCGTGATCAGCGGCTTAGGGCTCGGCGCGGCCTCGGCGATGGCGATCAGTTCGGTATCCCAGCCAGGAGCGAACCGGTGGTGAGAATCAAGCTGGAGGTACCAGTCCTCGTCGTCGACCAGGCTGGCGATTCGTGACCTGGCCCAGCACACGCCGCGGCTCGCCAGGTAGTCCACGTTGATGACAAGGAACCTCGGGTCATTGCCAAGCGGCCATGGCTCATCAGGAGCGTGCTGCCAGCAGATACCGAAGCGCAGGTCCTGCGGGCGATCGGCCTTGTCCAGGCAATCGGTGACCGTGGGACCGAGTTGGGAGTCGCGGTAGGACGCGATCGAGACGAAGATCGGCACGAGTTCAGGTGCGGCGGCTAGCCATCGGCGCCAAGGTTGCGGTTGACGACCTCGGCGAGCTGGTCGATCGCGCTTATCCCCGAATTGTAATTGGAACTCCCCTGATCGAAGATGGCCAGGACGTAGTTGCTGCCGTTGCCGTCTATCCAGCCAACTGTGTTCATCTGATAGTCGGTGTCGGCGCTAACCTCAAGAGGCAGCCAGCCGTTTGTCAGCGCGACGCTGGCTCCCTGCGGCGCGCCTGCGGTGACTCCCCACGTGTAGGCCGAATTGACGTCTTCAAGGTCATCAAGGCCGGTCGCTCTTTCCGCTGACGTCAAAAGCGGGTTAGGGTAAGCGAAATCCTTCATGAGATTGACCTGATCGAGTGCGGTTGTCGTCGACCAGCCCCAGCCGGGCAGATCAGTTGATCCGGGTATCAGTTCGTCTGTGGACACCAAGGTACGGGTCAGGCGGGCTTCAGCTACGAATTCCTGTACGGCGCTCGGTCCGCCTAGTTGTTCCTCAACGGTCGTTGTCGCGCCGTTATCGTTGTCATCGATCATCGACTGCAGCATGAACTGCAGGCTTGCGGCCCGGTTATTCTTAAGTGCGTCAGCGAGAAAAGCGATCCTGATGACTCCTGCGGCATGGACAGCGATCCCTGGATGAAAGAGCCAGGTGCGGTGAGTTTTGGCATCATAAACCGCTGCCGTGACCTGGTGCCCGGGGGTTATCACGCCCGCTAGGCCGGCGAACGGCGAAACGGCCGGGTTGGGGTCAGGCGTCGGAGTTGGAGTTGGCGTCGGCGTGATGCTGCGGGTCGGTGCGGGCGCGGGACCAGCAAGCAGCTTATCGGCCGTGACGCCAGCGCCGACGACGACGGCGAGGCCGAGGATGACGACGGCCGCGAGCACGGGAAGGGAGGTCATCCCCCGACGGTTTTGTCGCGGAGGCGGAGGGATTGGGTCGACTGGCGTGGGCGTTACCGGTGGAGGTACTACTGGCGGCGGTGTTCCCGGGGGTCGCTCCGGCACGGGCGGCACGGGCGGATTCGCGGGCACAACCGTCTCTTGCGCGTGCACGTTCTTGGTCGGAGGCTGCTGATTCCTGGTGGCGTCCGCGCCAGGGCGGTAGCCGGGGAGACCGAGCGCTGCCCTGAGCGCGTCGGCGAATTCGGTGCAATTTGGATATCGCTGGTCGGGCGCCTTGGCCATTGCGCGGGCGATTACCTCATCCACTGCGACCGGAAGGCCGGGTACGCGTTCGGAAAGCGAAGGCGGCGGATCGGTGAGATGCGCCAGAATGGCGGCGGTAAGCGCGTCGCGCGGAAACGGCACCGTGCCGGTGAGCAATTCGACGGCCGAGCAGGCCAGCGAGTACTCGTCGGCGCGACCGTCAACGGGCCGGCCGCTGAGCTGCTCAGGAGAGGAGTATGCGACCGTTCCGAGTATGGTGCCTGTCGCGGTCAGCCCGTCGGTCGCGAGTGAGTTCTTGGTCAGGCCGAAGTCGGACAGGTAGACGTGGTCCGGCCGGTCGGGACGCACGTCGAGCAGCATGTTCGCCGGCTTGACGTCCCGGTGCACCAGGTTCTTCGCGTGGGCGGCGTCGAGCGCCGACGCGATCGGCGAGACCATCGCGGCCACGCGATCTGGCGGCAGCTTGCCTTCTCGCTGTAGCAGGGTATGGGCATCACCGCCTGGTACGTAGCGCATCGCGATATAGAGGACACCCTGAGCCTCGTCGGCATCGAAGACCGGGATTATGTGCGGGTCGTCGACCGACGCCGCGATGCGCGACTCGCGATTGAAGCGCTGCCTGAAGTCCTCATCCTGGGCTAGCGGCGGAGACAGCACCTTGAGCGCGACCTGGCGTCCCAGCCGTTCGTCGGACGCGCGGAATACCACGGCCATGCCGCCGACGCCGATTCGCTCTTCTAGCCGGTAACTCGCGATCCGCGAGCCCACAGAGAAGCTGGCAAGCAGGTCGCCATGCCGCTCAGAGATCTCGTCGTCCACCCCCACCCCCACCTCCGTTGCCTAGTGTGGCAATCCGGCAGCGTTTACGCCACATGCTGCGATAGACAGATTAATTGGGTCGCTGGCACCACCGGTCGGCGATTTCAGCCGGGCAAGATTGCATTTTGGCCAGCCACTCGCTTGACTTAGCCGCGATCTCAAAGCCGGGGGGGCGACGGGTGGATCTCAGATCACGGTGGGCGGCGGTGCCGATGGCGGTCATCGCCGTGGCCGCGCTGGCGGCGTGCAGTTCGGGAAGCAATACCACGATGGAAGTGCAGCCGTCGGCGTCCGCGCCTCCGGCCAGCTCGGCCAGCGCGCTCGAGCAGACCTACGTCAGCGTCATCAAGCGACTGCTGCCTTCGGTGGTCGAGATCAGGACAAGCAGCGGTCTCGGCTCGGGCGTGGTGTACGACTCGGGTGGCGACATCGTGACGAATGCGCATGTGGTCGGCTCAGCTACCCAGTTCAAGGTGCTGCTGTCGAACTCGGCGACGACGAGGACTGCGACGCTGGTCGGCAAGTACCTGCCGGACGATCTCGCCGTCATCAAGGTCAGCGACGCGGCCGGGCTCCGCCCGGCGTCCTTTGGCGACTCGTCCAGGCTCGAGGTCGGCGACCTCGTCCTCGCTATCGGCACGCCGCTTGGCCTGACCAGCAGCGCCACCCAGGGCATCGTGTCGGCCATCGGGCGGACAGTTGCTGAGCCCTCGGAGCCGGGAATGGCCGGCGCGACGTTGCCTGACACCATTCAGACCTCGGCCGCCATCAACCCTGGCAACAGCGGCGGAGCGCTGGTAGACCTGGCCGGTCAGGTGGTCGGCATTCCTACCCTGGCGGCGACCGACCAGCAGGCTGGAGGCCCAGCGGGCGGCATCGGGTTCGCGATCTCGTCCAATACCGCCAAGCTCATCGCCAGTCAGCTCGTGAGGACCGGCAAGGTCACGAACTCCGGCCGGGCCGCGCTCGGCGTCGAGATCGTCACGGTGAGCGGTCCGAACGGCCAGGCGTCCGGCGCCGGGGTGACCGGCCTCTCCAAGGACAGCCCGGCGGCGAAGGCAGGCATCAAGACCGGCGACGTGATCACTGCTGTGAACGGGGTCGCCACCCCCAGCGCTCAGGCACTGGCGACAGTCCTCGTCGGCCTCCGTCCCGGTGACCAAGCGGAGGTCTCGGTGACCCGCCAGAACGGCAGCAAGGAAACCGTAAAGGTCACCCTAGGCCAGCTACCGGCTACTGCCGGCTAACCCCAGGCTCGGCGGCGGTCCGGGGCTGGCCGGCGGCAGCGGCAAAGCGGACATTTCCACCCCGCGAACCGCAACGATGGCCCATCGATGCTGCTCAGCTGGCCGGGCAGCCGCAACGATGGCCCATGGATGTCGTTCCCGCAGCAACGATGGCCCATAGATGCGGTTACCGCCCCCGGCCGGACAGCATCCATGGCCCATCGTTGCGGTTCGCCGCGCGGATATGCCCGCTTCGCCGTCGCCGCCGGCCAGCCCCGGGCCGCCCGGGCCGCCCGGGCCGCTCCGAGCCGTCCCGGGCCGCCCGGGCCGCCCGGGCCGCTCCGAGCCGTCCCGGGCCGCCCGGGCCGCCCGGGCCGCCCGGGCCGCTCCGAGCCGTCCCGGGCCGCCTGCGTGGGCGATTTACCGGTTTTGCGGCTTGTACGGACTGTCCCGGTGTCGCCTGGAGGCACTTGACCCCTGAACATCAGCTCTTCTATCCATGCCCGTCGTTACCATCACGAAATATGAGCCAGAGCAGCATCGATGGGCCATCGTTGCGGTTCGGCGGGCAGTGCGAACGACATCGATGGCACAGGGATGCTGTTGCCGCAGCATCGATGGGACACCGTAGCGGTCGGTGCTGGCCCCGCGGCAGCATCGAAGGGACATCGTTGTGCCTGGTCCGGGCGTTATACGAGTTTTGTGCAATCGGGGCGCCCGGCAAGGGCACACCAGCCGGTTCCCGCGAGCAGCGGCGCCGCCCTTCCCGGCTGGGATCCCTTCACGTCCGCTGCTCAGGGTAAGCTTCGCTTAACCGGAATAAAGATTCCGGTTAACGGGAGGTACGGATGGCGGGGACAAGCGTGGCTGGAGCAGGTCCGGCCGGGATGACCGGGGCCGGGAGGCTGCGCGGGCGGCCCTCGGTGACGTTCGGGGTGCTGGCGCTCGGGGTGGGCGCGTTCGCGTTGCTTCAGTCGCTGGTGATCCCTGTGCTGACGACCGTCCAGCATGACCTGCATACGTCGCAGAGCACGGTTACCTGGGTGCTGACCGCTTACCTGCTCTCGGCGTCGATCATGACGCCGATCCTGGGGCGGGTCGGTGACATGGCGGGCAAGAAGCGAGTGTTCGTGGCGACGCTCGTGGCGCTGGCGGTCGGCTCGCTGCTGGCGGCGGTCGCCTCGTCGATCGCTCTCATGATCGTCGCCCGGGTGATCCAGGGTTTCGCCGGCGGCATGCTTCCGGTCGCGTTCGGGATCATCCGCGACGAGTTCCCGGCCGAGCGGGTGTCAGGTGCGGTCGGGGTCATCGCAGCGCTGACCGCGGTGGGGGCCGGGCTCGGGATCGTGCTCGCGGGTCCGATCGTGGCTGCGCTTGACTGGCACTGGCTGTTCTGGCTGCCGCTGATCCTCACGGTGGTCGCGGCCGGGTGCGCGATAGCGTTCGTCCCTGAGTCGCCGGTGCGCACTAACGGGCGGATCAGCTGGCTCCCGGCCGTGTTGCTATCTGCCTGGCTGGTCGCCCTGCTCGTCGCGCTTAGCGAAGCGCCGGACTGGGGCTGGAGGTCCGGCCGCGTGCTCGGGCTCCTTGCGGGAGCCGTGGTGCTTGGTGCCTTTTGGCTGCTGGCTGAACTTCGCGCGAGTACGCCCGTGATCGATCTGAAAATGATGCGGCTGACCGCCGTGTGGACGAATAACCTGGTCGCGCTGCTGATCGGGATCGGAATGTACGCGACGTTCGCGTTCCTGCCTGAATTCGTGCAGACGCCGACGATCGCCGGGTACGGGTTCGGGGCGAGCATCACGAAATCGGGGCTCATGCTGCTGCCTTCGGCGATCACGATGTTCGTGATCGGGATCTTCGTCGGGCGGCTGGCGCGCCAACTCGGGGGAAAAGTACTCCTCATCGCTGGCTGCCTGATCGGGTGCGGCGCCATGACGATGCTCGCGTTCGCGCACCAGTTCCAGTGGGAGGTCTACACCTCGAGCGGGCTGATGGGCATCGGGTTCGGCCTCGCGTTCTCGGCGATGTCGGCCCTGATCGTGGCGGCGGTACCGCCCTCGCAGACCGGCGTGGCGACGGGCATGAACGCCAATATCCGCACGATCGGGGGGAGCATCGGCGCGGCGGTCATGGCCAGCATCGTGACCTCCCAGCTCGAGCCGACCGGCCTGCCAAAGGAGTCGGGTTACACGACCGGGTTCGCGGTGATGGCGTGCGGGCTGCTGCTGGCCGCGCTGGCCGGGCTGCTGATGCCGTCGGTGCTGAAAGCGCGGGGTGCCGCGGAGGAGCCCGTGCACGCTGAATTGGCGATGGTGGCCGGCGGGACCATAGCCGGGGACGAGAGCGAGTAAACGCGCTTGCGGCGGGACGCGGTCAGGAACCAGGAGCGAATTCTCGATGCGGCACGGGACGTGTTCGGCGAGTCAGGTGCCGACGCTTGCATGGAAGAGATCGCGGCGCGGGCCGGGGTCGGCGTCGGCACCGTCTACCGGCGGTTCGCCAGCAAGGATGCGCTGATCGATGAGTTGCTGCGGGTCGCGATGGCCGAGCTGACCGGGGCGGCCCGCGCTGCGCTGGCTCGCAGCGACGGGCATGGGCTCGAAGAGCTGCTCCGTGCGTTCGGGCGGTCGTTCGCCAGCCACGCGCGCTACGCCGACCTGCTCATGGAACGCCAGCCCGACGCTCGTGCGACCGAGGAGATCAGGGCGGCGACGAGCGAGCTGACCGCTCGTGCGGTCGCCGCTGGCACGGTTGGTCCTGGCGTCAGCTGGGCGGACGTGATGGCGCTTGTCTCGGCGATGCGCGGTCTGGTGCGATCCGGCAGCGACCAGGACCCGCGGGCGTGGCAGCGGTTCCTCGACATTCACCTGGCCGGGCTGCGCACGCTCGGGCAGTAACCCTCGTCACTCACCTAAGGAGGTCCAGGCCCAGCCATAGCGCGAGGTCGTCGATTCGTCGTCGACTGCGGCGACAGCCGGTCGCCCGCGCTGTCCGGACAGGCCGGGCTGGTCTCGCCCGCCGTTATCTAATTGTGGTCGTAGAGTTCATTGAACTCAGGTTCAATCCACAGAACATGGTAGACATCGCGAATGCGTGTGCCGGCCATAGGAAGCTTCCCATCATAGCGTAGGCGCGGGGGGCTACCGGGCCGTGCGCCCATGCTTCGATGCTCTCAGTGAAGAGCGGTCCGCGCCCTTCGGCCAGATGATGGCCTTGAGCGTAATACAGCAGCTTTTGAAGCTTCAGATTTGACAGTTCTTCCTGCTCCGCTTCGGCCCAGGCAACAAACCACTTGGCGATAGCGAGAACTGGATAAGGCGGCGCGACCACAACTACCTCCTGACGTAGCGGACACCCCGGTCAAACTGTACCTAATCGCTCTCCTTGCGTTATTAAGCCAATATGCATCCAAACGTCAACGAATGCAAGGCGGATGCTTGAGAATATCACCCAATCAGCGTGCGCTTTGCGCATGACTTTCCGCGCGTGTCGTGCCGGGTGGCCTGACCGCTACGGGCGGCTGGCGATGAAGACGAGTTCCCGGCCAGGGCGGTCGGGCGCATCGCGTACCTCGTCAACGACGTATCCGATCGCGGTCAGCGAAGCCGACACTTCGGCCTCGGTGCGGAACCGCAGGGCCGAGGTCGAGGTCAGTCTCGTACCGTCGCCGAAAACGCAGATTCCGCTGAACGTGACCAGTCCTTCAACGACGTCGATCAGCTCGAACCACCGCTCGACGATGCCGAAACCGGGAAGGTCTCCGGCTTCGTAGGACTCGTCGCGGGTCCAGGTCAGCCAGGCTCGCTTAGCCGGGTCACGTGTTTCGAAGATCAGGCGTCCGCCGGGACGGAGTCGCGTGAACGCGGCCCGCAGCGTCGAGCCCCAGTCCTCATCGGCGACGATGGCCTGCGCGACGTTGGCCGTCATGGTCGCCAGGTCGACTTGAAGATCGGGCAGGTCGGCCGCGTAGCCGTGAATCCAGCTGACCTGATCGGCGCCCGGTTTCGCCCGAGCGATCTCAAGCGAGGCCGCGTCTGGGTCCACGGCTGTGACAGCTAGCTCCCGTTTGGCGAGCAGGCAGGCGAAAGTCCCAGTGCCGCAGCCGATGTCGAGTACGCTGCGGGCGCCGAACTCGCTAACCATCGCCGCGTAAACGTCCAGGTCGCTGCGGTCGTGATATTCGACATCGTAAAGCTGAGCGAGACGACGTTCATTGGAAGTGAGATCAGCCACGCGCGCCACGGTAGGCGGCGGACACGGTTTCCGGCAACGCGATTTCGGTGGGCGGGATACTTGCGGCCCGGCCGGGCCACTAAAGGCGTTTTGTCCGTTTATCCTGATGGCCTGGCTCCCGGCTCCGGCTCCCGGCTCCGGCCGCGTCAGGTGCCGACAGTCATCGTGTAAAGGTTCTTGGCGCTGCCGAAGATGGGAGCCTGCTGCCAGAAGGCGAAGCCGAGTTTGCGGGCGACGTTCTGGGACGGGAGGTTCTCCAGGTCGATGATGACCAGCAACTCGCCCGAGTACACCAGCCGGGCCTTGGCCAGCAGGGCGAGGCCAGCCTCGGTGGCATACCCGCGGCCACGGCACCTCGGCACCAGCCGCCATCCCCATTCCAGCCACGTCCTCCCCTCGAACTCGACATAGTCAACCCCGGTATAGCCCACGATCTCGCCGGTCGAGCGCTCGATCACCGGCTGCTTGCCGAACGGCACCGTCGCGCAGACAGCCAGCATGTGATCGAAGCGGTCGCTGGCCTCCGGCGCCGTGAAAGTGCGCGGGTAGAACACCATGAATTCGTCGTCGCGGAACAATTCGACGAACCGGGCCCGGTCGGGCTCCTGCGGCGGGCGCACCAGCAGTCGCGCTGTCGTCACGACGCCGGAATGTTCGGCATTCTTCACAAGATCTACATTGGACCACATGAGGAGCTTGGAGGGGCAGGTCGCGGTCATCACCGGCGGTGCGAGCGGGATCGGGCTCGGCATCGCCGCGCTACCTGAGCCGGTCCCGGCTGCGCTGCGGCTGGAACGGCTGGGCTAGCTGCCCGGCTACGAGACGCAAGGCGGGCGCCTGGTCGGCTTGCTCGACTGGCACCGGGCGGCCTTCAAGGCCGGTCGGGTTAGGAAGATCGCCGCGGGCAGGGAGTCTCGCGAAGCCCGCGAGCACATCCCAGATCGTCAGCACGACCCCGAGGTTCACGCATTCGGCCTCGAGTGCGTGATGGTAACGGTGATAAGCCGGGCTGACGAGTACCCGGCCAAGCGGGCCGAAGGTCCAGCGCAGGTTCGCGTGCTGGAGCGTGCCTATGCACACATAGATCGTGATCAGCACCGGCGCGATCGCGCGGTACGGCATCAGGACCATGACCGGGATCGTGGCGAGAACGAACCCGGTCGTGTGCATCAGCGGGTGCGCACGGAACGAGGTCAGGACGCTGAGTTCCTCCTGGCTGTGGTGCAGGGCGTGAAAGCGCCAGAGGAAACCGAGCTTGTGATCGCCATAATGGGCCAGCCAGTTAGCACCGTCCATCGCGACGATCGTGACCGGCACGAGCACCCAGAGGGACCAGTTCTCGACCGGGCGCAACTCGATCCAGCCCGCATAGGTCCCTACCAATGTCGCCGCCCCGACGCTGAGCAAAGTCATCAGCGGGATCACCACGACCGCATGCAAAACCAGGTACAGCGCGTCCTGCACGTGACCACGGGCCAGGACGGGCCGGCGTTCCGCTGGCCAGATCCGCTCGCTGATGCCAGTCAGCACGACGAGCCCGACGAGCAGCGGCGCGGCTAGCTCAGCCCGGCCGGCCGACAGCACGGCCTCAAGCCGGCCCTGCCTGAGCAGGCTCGTGACGGCGGCCCACACGATGGCAACGGTGATCGCGGCCAGGACAAACGAGGACAACTTGAGCCGTCGCCACGACTCGAGCAGATACCCCGTCCCGCTAGCCTGCCCCCCGACCTGCGTCGCGAACACCAGATCTCCCCGCCTAAGCCCGAGCCGGCCCGCCGCCGGCTCCGATCCCTGTCAGATCAAAGTACGTCGCGACCCCCCGGACCGGTTCACGCCCGCCCCAGCGCCCGCCCGGCCCGGGCCCGCCCGCCCCAGCGCCCGCCCGGCCCGGGCCCGCCCCGCCCCAGCGCCCGCCCGCCCCAGCGCCCGCCCGCCCCAGCGCCCGCCCGGCCCGGGCCCGCCCCGCCCGGCCCGGGCCCGCCCCGCCCGGCCCGGGCCCGCCCCGCCCGGCTCGGCCCCGCCCGGCCCGGCCCGATCGGCCCGGCCCCGGCCCTCGCTTATTCGGGGTATTCCGGGCATTCGGGGTAACCGGCCGAGCGGAACCGCAACGATGTCCCATCGTTGTCGTTCCCGGCCGCCTGGCAACGACAACGATGGGACATCGATGCTGTCGGCACCGCATCCATGGGACATCGATGCTGTAGCCGCAGCGGGGCCAACGACAACGATGGGACATGGGTGCGTTTCCGCTGGAGTGAGGCGGGTGCCGGACGGTCTTGCCCGAGCACCGGGGGCACTTTGGGGGTGGTTTTTACGGCGCCAAAGTGGGCGGTGGGTCAGTTTGAGTTTCCGGCTTTGCTAGTTCCGGCCTGAAAGCTCCTGTCGCGGGGGTGCGCCGGCAGGCTCCCGCATGATTGTGGAATCCCCGACTGGAATGCCATCGGAGGATTCCACTAAAGCAGGCTTGCCGATCCGCTTGGTGCGGGCGCCGGACCGGCATGCGGTGAATGCCCGGTTCGTGGCGGCGGGGAGCGGGGCGGTGTCGCGCTGCGGACGGCGGCTGCCCGGCTTCACTACTTTCGCTAGTCCGAAATATCCGAGTCCGAAAGTCGGACTGACCCGTCACCCCAAGGTGCCCCCGGTTGTCCACGGCCGGGATGGCGGGCTGCCCTGGATGTCAGGAGTCAGGAAATGCCGGGAATGGCGGGGGCTGAGGCCGGGAAGAGCTGAAGGACCAGTCCCGCCCGGGCCACGCCGAGGAGTTGACCAGAACTCACTCCAGCGAAAACGCACCCAGGGGACATCGATGCTGTTAACCGGGACGGCCCGCCGCAGGCAGGGTTCCCCGCCAGGCCCGGCCTTCACGCCCGTCACTGCAGTCAAGCCAGCCCCGTCCACCCTGGGCACCGCCGCTAGGCCGTCGCGGCGGTGAGGACGCGCGGGCCAGCTTCGGTGATGGCGACAGTGTGTTCCACGTGGGCGGCGCGGCTGCCGTCGGTGCTGCGGATAGTCCAGCCGTTGCGGTCGATCTTGCAGGCGTCGGTGCCGCCCGCGAGGAACCAGGGTTCTATGGCAATGACCAGGCCAGGTTTCAGTACCTGGCCCCGTCCCGGCTGGCCTGCGTTGGGGACGTGAGGATCTTCGTGCATCGCCCGGCCTATGCCGTGGCCGCCAAAGTCGGTGCAGATGCCGTAGCGGGCCGCCCGGCCGACGTTTCCTATGGCGGCGGAAATATCACCCAGGCGGGCTCCTGGCACGGCGGCGGCGATGCCCGCGCGAAGTGCCTGCGTGGCCGTGGCGATCAACCGGGTGTCTGACCGGCGCTGATGCCCGACTTGAAGGGAGATCGCGGCGTCGGAAGCCCAGCCGTCTAGTACGGCGCCGCAGTCAATGCTGAGCAAGTCACCGTCGGCGAGACGGTAGCGGCCAGGGATGTCGTGCAGGGCCGCGTCGTTCACCGAGGCGCAGATCACCGCGGGGAAGGCCGATTTCGCGAACGAGGGCCGGTAGCCGAGAAAAGGAGACGTGGCTCCGGCTTGCTCAAGCACATCCCGTGCCGTCGCATCCAGTTCGGCCAACCGCACCCCCGGCGCGGCCTGCGCGCGGACGGCGGCCAGGATCCTGGCCGCCACCTGGCCAGCGGCATGCATGGCGTCAATCTCGCCAGGCGTCTTGTATTCGACCACCAGCAAACCTCCCCGAAGTTCCGGGATAACTATACCGGTATTATTATCACAGTATGGTCAGACCACCGCTGAGCGAGCAGGAGCGGGCCCGTGGCGAGCGACTCGGCGCGCTCCTGCGGCAGGCACGAGGTTCGCGGAGCATGACCGAGATCGCGGCCGCCTCTGGCGTCCCAGCGGAGACGTTGCGCAAGGTCGAGACCGGGCGCATCGCGACTCCCGCCTTCTTCACCGTAGCCGCGCTGGCGGCGGCGGTCGGCGTCTCCCTCGACGAGGTCGTCGCCTACTGCGGCGCAGCCGAGGCGAGCGAGGCGCTCATCGCCTGAAGTATCAGCAGCGGAACAACCGAGCCGCAGGAGACCTGATGATCTTTATCACCGCGAAGTTCTACGTCCGGCCGGAAGACGCAGGGAACTGGCCGCAGATCGCCGCCGACTTCACCGAGGCTACTCGGGCCGAGCCCGGCTGCATGTGGTTCGACTGGTTCAGGAGCGTGGATGACCCGACCGTGTACGTGCTGGTCGAGGCCTTCAGGGACGACGAAGCCGGGGCGGCGCACGTCCAGTCGGATCACTTCAAGCAGGCGCGGCACACTCTTCCGCCGCACCTGGCCAGGACACCGGAGATCGTCAACATGAACCTGCCCCAGCAAGGCTGGTCATCCCTAGGCGAAATGGCCGTGCCGCAGGAGGGCTAAGCACGAACTAGCGGCCCAAGGCAGGCCCGTCTAAAGCATTGATGGCCCACGGGTGCGTTTCTTTCCGAGTGACGGTGATGCCGGCGGCGGACTTTGGGCCGGGGCCGGGGCTGGCGGCCCGTGCGCACCTGGCCGCCAGCCCCGGGCCTCAACCGCAACGATGGGACATGGGTGCGTTTCCGTGGGAGTGAGGCGGGTGCCGTGGGCCTTGCTGGGGAGGCGGGGGCACTTTGCCATGGTTTTTACGTGGGTAAAGTGCCCCGCCTTCCGGGGGCGGGACGGCGGGCTGCGCCGAATGCCCGGAATGCCCTGGGATATCCGGGCGGGATCGGGCGGGGACCCGGCCCCTCCCTGACCATGCGGAGGAGCCACAGCCCGATGAAGCCGCCCAGGCGAACCTATGCCGTTACGCCTCGGCGGCGAGCCCGCCGTTCCTGATCGCGCACGGCGACGCCGACGGTGTCGTCAGCATCGGGCAGAGCCGGCGCCTGCATAGCGCGCTAGTGGCCGCCGGGGTGCGGGCGGAACTAAATGTTGTCCCCGGTGCCGGGCACGGATCCCCGGAGTTCGACGAGCCCGCGATGCACCAGCGCGAGCTCGCCTTCCTCAAGTCAGCGACCAAGCCCGGCTAGGCAACCACCCCGGCCCCGAGCACCTCAACCACCCCCGGCCCCGAGCATCTCAACCGACCCGGCCCGGCTAACGTCGTTCCCGGCATTGCGAACATTTACCGCAAACTGCCGAAGCCAACCGCATCGATGGCCCAGCGTTGTTGTTCCTGGCCTGCCGGCAACGACAACGATGGCCCCTCGTTGCTGTTCTCACCGCATCTATGGGACATGGATGCGGTATCGCAGGCGGCCGTAACCACAACGCTGGGCCATCGATGCGGTTGTTCTGGTGTGAGAGGCGGGTTGGTGCGGGGCGGGTAGTGCCAGCGCGTAACCACGCCGGCGCCGTGCGCGAGATCACGGGCGGGACAACCAAGGACGCTGCCCTTCGCGGTCGGCCGGGCGCAACAGTAAAACCCGCATTACTGTTGCCGGGCAACAGTAAACCCCGCATTACTGTTGCCGGGATCCTGACCCCTCAGCCCGCGGCATGCTCACACCAAGAGAAATGCACCCCCGTGCCATCGATGCGGTCGCCCAGCCAACCGACAACTGCCGCCGCCCGGTCAGGCTACTTCCTATTAACAACCGATTCCTGCCTGCCGGGTGCCCTTGGCTTGAGGCGGGAGGAGGCGGCGGATGGCCAGTGGGTCATCGTTGCTGCGGGAACGACATCTATGGGTCATCGTTGCGGTGGCCCGGCCCGGCTGAGCAGCATCAATGTCCCATTGTTGCTGCTGCGGCCGGGGCCGGCGGCGAATTGCTGCCCGGTTTGCCGCGAGCCTGGCCCCGGACGGCCCGGGTCCGAACCCTGATCACCGTTACCATCGCGAAATGTGAGCCAGAGCCGCATCGCTGGGACATTGCTGCGGGTAACCGGGCGCTACGGCCAGGAGGGCTCCCCGGCAAGCCGAACAGGTCCTCTCCGAATCGGCGCGATTCGTCGCCCCAAGGCCTAACTACTTGCGCTTCAGCGTGACTATGTCGAAGCGCCCGGTTCCTGACCGCTTTACTGTGACGGTGCCGTTGAGTATCGTGTGCGCCTCGAACGGCCTGGAGGCTTCGTAACGGGCATCCAGGTATTGAGTGTCAGTCTGGGCGTATTTCTTTCCGTTGAGGTAGCAGATTTTTGAGGTGCCTGGCGGTGAGCCGCTTGGCTTGGCGTGGGAGAGCACGGCCGCGCCGGTGATGAGGCCCGAAGAGCTGCTGGTAACGCTGAGCGACTTCGACGATTTTTTGAAGACCGGTGCATTCGCTGTGATTGACCACATATCAGAGCGGGTGAGCCCGTTCTTCCCAGGCAGCGTGATCGCGCGCTGGATGATCACAGCGTTGGCCGAGTGGCCGGGTACGGCAGAGCTGGTGCCGGCGGCAAATGCCGCGGTTTCGCCTGGGCTGGAGGTGGAGTCCCAGAACGTGAAGTGGCATTGTGAAAAGACGCAATTATTAATCACCGTCAGCGTGTTGCGGCTGCCGAACGACAGGTGCGCCGCACTGAGCGTCAGGCCCTTCAGGCCGGTCCTGAGCCGCACTGAGCCCTTGAGGGTACCGGTGTAGACGATCTCCTTGCCGGTCACGCAGCCCCGGGTCGAGGTCGTGCGGAATGCGGGCCTGAAGGTCAGGTTCAGCGACGCGACTGGCGACAGGCTTGACCGCGAGCTTATGGTCATGACGGCGGCTGAGCTAACCGACATGTCGCCGGATCCTAGTTGTCCGCCCCAGGTGTGGTTCTCGATACCTCCGAGGTGGGGAGTGTTGATCCCGAGTTCCATGAGGTTCAGGGCAGTGCCGCTGCCGAGGGGCAGGGATTCGACGCCGACGGCCAGGCTCCAGCTATGGCCGCCGCCGCTCAGGTGCCCTGGGCCGCTGGCGAAGATAAAGGTGCCGATCCCGCTGCGTGGTGCGGCCGGGCTGGCCGAGGCCGGAACGGCGGACGCCGCCAGGCCTGCTAGTGCAAGGCCGGCGCTGGCGAGCACTAGGCTCGTCCGGCGCCGCCCGATGACGGCCCTAAGTGAGCCGGCTGTTCTGTTCATGCTGATGTTCCTTTCGCGGACCTGCGGATTGAAGATGGGGTCAGAGTCGCGCTAGCGCGGCCGTGGCGAGCGTCACGATCCTTGGCGGCGCTTTGCGGCTGGTGAGGGCAAGAGAGGGCAAGGTGATGGTGAATCCCCGCTCGCCTTTCTGCACGAAGAGGTTTCCGGCGACCGTCCAGAAGGCGCTGTCACCCAGCCCGGTGACATGCTGGCCGCTGGATTCTTCCTGTCTTGCCACCGCCAGCGTTTCCGCGTTGGCGTAGACCTGGATGTAGACGATGAGACTTGGGTCGCCGGTAGCGGAGAAGGTGCAGAAGTCGCCGGTGCCATTGCCCGCCGCCATTGGCTTACCCGTGGCCGTCGTGACCTCGTTGACGGTGACCAGCCCGCAGGCGGAGCCGCTCGCTGTGGCTGCGGCCCCCGATGCCGATGATGGATTCGGTGCACTGGTCGGCTGGGAGTTGCTGGTCGGTGCCGAAGTCGGGCCGCCTGAGCTTGAACAGGCGGCCAGGCTGGCGCAGATCAGCGCAGCCGCGCCGACGGCCAGCGCGGATCGCGGGATGGTGATCATGGTGGTCTCCTTAGGAACAGCAGGGGTCAGGTGATGAGCAGTACTGCCTCGGTGATCCGGTCCAGTGAGAAGTGGCCGGCGTCGTTAACCGCGTGGACGGCATCACTAGAGGGCGCCTGAAAGACGCAGAAGCAGGTGTCCTCCGCCGGGACATAGATGGACTGGAGGTAGCGGACTGCGGTTCCGCCGGATTGCCCGGCGCAGATGCGGGCAACGCGGGCCACCGACCTGGCTAGGTCGCCTGCGGCACTGGCCGGGAGGTATCGCTCGACAAGGAAGGCCGATGCTGGCCCGCCGGGCTCGGGAAGTCGCAGGTTGTCCACGTTCACGACGCTAGAGGCGAGAAATCTGCCTGGCGTCGGTAGAACTACTGGCCTTTGATCTCCTGGCTACCGCGGATGCATCGAGACCCAGAGGGCAAGTTCGGTGCGCGACCGCAGCCCGAGCTTCCGGTAGATATGGCCGAGGTGGCTGTCGACGGTCCGCACGCTCATGAACAGCTCGCTGGCGACTTCACGGCTCGTCTTCCCGGCTCCGGCTAGCGCGATGATCCGTTGCTCCATGGCCGTAAGGTCCCCGTCGCTGCCGGGCTTGCCGCCGATCCCGGCTAGCTCCACGCGAGCTTGCTCTGCCTGTACCGGCGTGCCGAGGCGGATGAATACGATGCGGGCTGCTTGTAGTTCACGCCTGGCGTCGCTGCGGCGGCCGGCCCGGCGCAGGACGGTACCGAGCTGCAGCCGGGTGCGGGCCGCCTCGAATGGCATCGGAAGGCGTTCGTGATCTGCCAGCGCCTGCTCAAGCGCGTCAATCGCGGCGGTCAGATCGCCGTAGGCCGCGCAGAGCAAGGCGTGGCAGCGAGCGGCCATCACCGTCGCCCAGGGCAACTGGTTGCGCTTGGCGCTCGCGTCCAGCTCGGCGGTCAGGCGGTTCGCCTCATCGAGGTTGCCGACGGCTACCATGGCGGTGACGGCGTCAGGGTGCAGCCGCATGATCGCCGGCTCGAGGATGCCGGTCTTGCGGGAGATGGTGACCGCTCGCAGGAAGTGGACGGCGGCGGCATCCGGGTTACCCGCGGCCAGCTCGGTGAACCCCAGACTTCGCAGGTGCAGCGCCACGGCCGTGTCGTAACCGAGCGCCTCGTCGGACGCGAGATCACCTTCGGCGAGGTCGCGGGCTTCGGCGAGGCGCCCCAGATGCGCCAGCGCCAGGACATGGGCCGAAGCCAGCATCGGTGCCCGGACGCCGATGCGTTCCATGTGTTCTCGGCCCTGCACCGCGTACTTCAGCGCGAGCTGGTACTCCCCGGCCCAGCACTCGAGAATCGCGAGATGGCCGAGAGTATTGGGCAGCGCGCTGTCATCGCATTCGTCGTCGGCGGAGGTCCTTATCGCGTGTAGCCAGAACCGCGAATCCGCGAATCGGTCCACGACCTTCAGGCACATGCCAAGAGCCATGCCCGCCCGGTCACTGACTGGTGGCGGTGGTCCCTGCGCCTGCAAGGCGACTGCCTGCTCGAGGGTCGTCACGGCGAGACCGCGGCCGAGCCGGCACCCGTGCAGCGCCAGGTTGGTAAGAGCGTTCGACAGAAGGTCGCTGGGCGGCGAGTCGATGGCCTTGAGCAGGTCTACCGCGCTTTGCGCGTGGGCCAGATCCGATTCCGCGCCGGACGGACTGGTCTCGGCGAAGGTGGCATGACTGCGAGCCCGCAGCAGCGGATCATCGCCAGCTTCAGCCAGGGCCTGAGTACACCACCCGGCAACCGTCGCATCCCCATGTTCCAAGGACGCGATCGTGGCTCGCAGCAACAGCCCGGGGACCCGGGCCGGACCAGGGGCAGCCGCCTGCAGGGCGGCGGTCACGACCGTGCGTGCTCGCGCCGGATCTCCCAGCAAGAACAGGTACTCCGCCGCCGCAACCGCGCGGCTGAGCAGATCGCGATTCTCGGTAGCGGGCGTCATCGCCACGGCCAGCTCGGCCAGTTCGGCCGCGCTATCCAGGCTCCCCCGAGCGCGGGCATGCTGAGCCGCGACGTCGAGTGCGGCCGCGGCTGAGGCAGACGCTTCCGCCGCGCCGAGTGCCGCATGCCTGGCGTGCTGCTCGGGGTCGGTCACCGTCTGGGCCAGTCGCTGGTGCAGCAGGCGCCGGGCGTCGGGCGCCAGGTCCTCATAGGGGATCGACGCGATCAACGGATGGGCAAACCGCAGCCGTTGGCCGTCCGCTTCAAGGACACCAGCGTCGAGTGCCTCGGCAAGAGACCGGCGGTATTCACCTGCGTCACCGATTGCCGAAGCAACGCCGCTCAGGGTCGGCTGCGCCAGGGCTGCGGTCACCAGCAGTAGCTGACGTGTCTGAGGGCTCAGGTCCCGCAGCCTCTCGGTCACCAGCGACCTCAGGTCCGCTGGTACAGGCAGCGGCTCGTCCGCGTTCGGCTCACGACCGCGGCGCTGCAGGGCGCGGGCCAGCTCAAGGAACATCATCGGGTTCCCGCCCGTTGCCCGGTGCAGCCGGGTCAGGGTGGGCCTCGACAGATACTGGCCGAGCCGGGTCTGAACCATGCGCTGAAGCGTTCCGGTACTGGCCGCGCCGACGAGCAGCCGCTCGCCGGGAAGTCCCAGGTCCGCCTCCTGGGCGACGGCCGCCGTGGGATCGGTCCGGCATGACGCGAGCAGCCGGACTGGCTCGTCTCGCAGCCGTCGCAGAGCAAAGGAAAGAACCTTGCGCGAACTCGGGTCCAGCCACTGAATGTCATCAATGGCCAGCAAAAGCGGCCCAGTCTGAGCCATCGCCCTCAGCACCCCAAGCACTGCCACCGCGACCACGCGGTCGCCTGACTGGCCGACTGGAACCTCGGACGTCAGCAATGCGCCCGCAAGCGCCTGTCGCTGAATCTCCGGCAGATCCTTCGTGAAGTCGCTGGTCAGGCTGTCAAGCAGGTCTCCCAGGCCGGCGAATGCCCAGCCAGCGTCAGACTCGGTGCAACGGCACGTGCGTACGGCTAGGCCTGTCGTCCGCGCGGCAGTGACAGCAGCGGTCCAGATGGCCGTCTTCCCGATTCCCGCCTGCCCCTCGAGCACCAGCGAAGCCGGACCATCAGATATGCCGAGCGTGAACCGCCCGATAGCTTCCAGTTCGCTGTCACGGCCAACGATCAGGATTCGGGAACCGTCCATAGAGTGCGTCACGTGCCCAGAGCTTCGCGCGGTGCGCTGTCGGCGAAGGTCTCCAGGTCGGTCAGCCGCCAGGCGTAAGCGTCGAAGCGTACCGCCTGCCGGATCTCATCAAGGAGCCAGAGACGCAGCGTCCTCGAATCGGCCGCTGAATCACAAATCCCCGCAATCCGCTCCAGGCGCCGCCCGAAAATCGCCGTACTGACCACGTCAGGAGACTACGCCCGAGTGAAGCACCTCGCTGGCCGCCTCAAGCCGGTAAAGTACCTGCCCCGACCGACCAGTCTCCGAACAGCATCTGCGGGCCATCGATGTCATGCGCGGGGGGCCAGGCAACAGCATCGTTGGCTCTGGCGCACATAACGTAAAGGTAACGGCGCCAGGTGCGGCAGCGCCGATCCGGGCGACCCAGTTCCCGGCTCTTTCGCTCCCGGTTCCCGGTGTCCGCCGTTCAGGTCCCCGGCTCCTGGCCCACCGGGCACATGGCCTCTAGTCCCGGGCCGCAACCGCAACGATGGGACATCGACGCTGCTCAGCCGGGCGGGCAACCGCAACGATGGCCCATGGATGTCGCTGCCGCAGCAACGATGGCCCATAGTTGCGGCTCCCCGCCTCCGCCGGACAGCATCGCTGGGACATCGCTGCGGTCAGCTGAACTGAAATGTCCGGTTCGCCGGCGTCGCCGGCCAGTTCGCGGCCGCCGCAGCGGCTCGCGTGCCCGGCGGCGTGCCGGCGCGGGCGAATTGCCGGCCTCGCGGATTGAGGTGACTATCAGCGCAGAGATCAGCCAGCGTGATTTGCGTACGAGATCGAGTATGCGGAGCGTGCCAGGCGCCTGGAGATCGTGCAGAGATGGCGGAGGGCCTGCCGTGGCGGCGACCTCGGCGAGGAATGCGTGGGCGGCCGGGTTTGACCGGATGCTGCACTGGAACGGGACTAGCTGGACGGATGTGCGTGTCCCGCACGGCGGCTGGGTTCTCGGGCTGGCTGCCGCTTCGGCCCGCGACATCTGGGCCGTCGGCTACTACTTCAACAAGGCGGACCAGTCCGGTGCGCTCGTGCTGCACTGGAACGGCACTGCGTGGCGGGCGGTGCCGGGCCTGAACCTGCAGTCGTCTCAAGATCCTTTCCTGTGGTCGGTCGCCATCGTGTCCGCTAAGGACGTGTGGGCTGTCGGCAGCGCCGGCACCGGGCAGGCTGTGATCGTGAACTGGGACGGCGCCGCCTGGACGCGGTTCTCCAGTCCGACGCCGGGGGAGGGAACTAGTCTCAGGGCTGTCGCCTTCACCTCTGCTGACAGCGGATGGGCCTTCGGCGCGACCCGCTTCAGGAAGACCCCGCTGATCCTGCACTGGAATGGCGCGACCTGGGCGCGAGTTCCTGGCCCGGTTTCTGCTCCGCACGGCGAACTCAGGTCCGTCGCCGCCATCTCGCCGCGGAACATCTGGGCCGCCGGGGGTAACCGCAGGGCCCTGATCGTGCACTGGAACGGGATCGCCTGGAAGCAGGTGGCGGCCCCGGACTCCGGTGCCCTTAACGCCCTGACCTTCACTTCGGCCGGGAACGGCTGGGCAGCCGGCCAGCATAAAACCGGCCGGTTCACCGACAAGACCGTCCTCCTGCACTGGGACGGCGCCACCTGGAAAGTGAACTGACCAGCCCGGTGTCGAGCGTCCGCCGTCGGCCATCAACTGGGCTGCGGAGCGAGCGCGCTGCGCTGGCGGTGCGGGGCGCTGATCAGCACGCCGTAGGCGACTGCGGCAGCGCCGCAGGTGATCAGCGCCCCGGCTCCGCCGAGCGCACTGGTGAGCAGAGGCGCGATAAGCGAGCCGACGACAATCCCGGCTAGGGATGCTGGCAGCGCCAGCCCGTAAGCGCGGCCGAAGACCTCAGGCGGCAGGGTTCGCTGGAGGCTGGTCTCAGTGACTACCTCGACCAGGACCGCACCGGTGCCGGCGATGGCAGCCAGCACGATCGCCGCCGGGCCCGAGTGCACGACGGCCAGTGTCATCATCGGCAGGCCGACCGCGGCGAGGGCGGCCAGCAAGACGGCGCGCGGATGAGGACAGCGCAGCGCACGGCCCGCCAGCGTGGTGCCCGCTAGCGCACCGGCGCCGATCCCGGCGAATAGGTAGCCATAGCCGTGCAAGCCGAGGCCAGCCCGGCTCGCCACTCCGATGAGCAGCACCGTCTGCATACCGTAGACCAGGCTGCACATGATGTCCGCGCCCACCAGCCGCAGCACCCGCGGGTGGGCTCGCAGGACGACAGCGCCGTCGGCCACGTCCCTGAGCAGCCCGCTTGGCCGCTCCGGCGAACGCGCGGGCCGGAAGGCGGGGCTGGCTGGAATGGCCAGAACCGCGAGCGCGGACAGGCCGAAGGTAACGGCGTTGACGGCGAACGCCAGCCAGGGCGCCCCGAGCAGCAGCAACACGCCGCCTATCGCCGGGCCGATGATGAGGCCCAGGCTCATGACGGCTGACCGGGACGCGTTCGCGCCGGGCAGGTCAACGTCGGGCACCAGTTGAGGCGTGACGGCGGCGGCGCACGGCAGATAAGGGCTGGCGGCGGCGGTCGCGGCGGCGGCGATCAGCGGGATGATCACGATGGGCAGGTGCGTGGTCGCGACGATGGCCAGTATCACCATCAGTGCGAGCCGGATAATGTCGCTGGCCACCATCACGCGGCGGCGGTCGAACCGGTCGGCGATCACCCCGCCGAGCGGGCCGAGCGCCACAATCGGCACCACCCGGGCGGCGGCGGCAATTCCCGCCCACATGGCTGAGTGGGTGCGCTCATACACCAAGGTCACCAGCGCCAGGTTGTAGAGCCAGTCGCCGATCTGCGACACGGCCAGCCCCGCCAGCAACCGGCGGAACTGAGAATAGCCAAGCGCGGCCCTGATGGTGCCTGATGGCGCGTTCTGCGTGCTCATTGAGGTGCCCTTTCCCGTGATCGAAGTAACTCCACGGTCGGGCTAAGTGGCAGGCCTGTGCATCGGGCGGCTGCGGTAATCGAGCTGGTGCCTGTCCTCAGATTGGCCGGGAAGCTCCTTAGCCGGGAACGCTCAGAGCCTCAGATGCGGCGGGCGAGGGCCTTAGCCGGTCTCAGGTGCCGGCGCCTAGGCGGTGCGCGACCGCCGCGGCTTCTACGCGGCCGCTCACGCCCAGCTTGGCGAGGATGTTGGACACGTGCACGCTGGCGGTCTTGGCGCTGATGAACAACGCCCGCGCGATCTCGGGATTGGATCGGCCCGCCGCGAGCAGCAGCAGGACTTCGCGCTCCCGCTCGGTGAGCCCGAACCTGGCCAGCTCATCGGCCGGCTGCGGCTGCGCGCTGTCGTGTTCTCCGATGGCCGCCTGGTCCAGGCTCAGGCGGACCCGCCGGGCGAAGGCGGCGGCCTCGGCGGCGACTGGCGCGGCCCCGATCCGCTCCGCGAGCGCGTGCGCTTGCCGTACCGCCTCGGCGGCCTGCTCCCGCGCACCGGTCTCGCCGTGGGCCTCCGCGAGTCGTAGCAGCGCGTAGGCCAGCGGATAGGGTTCGTCGGCCTGTTGCCAGGCGGCCACGGCGGCGGCCCAGGCGCCCGCGTCATCGGTGCCGGCCCGCCGGTGCTCGGCCCCAAGCAGCGCCCGATAGCCGTGCGACGACGCCGCCGGGCTGGCGAGTTGAGCCGCGATCCGCGCCAGCGCGGCGCAGCGCTCAGCGACTTCGGGGGGAACGTCCTCGCGCCGGTCACGACAGCGGGTCGCCTCGTCGGCTTCGACCCGCATTCCCAGCCACAGCACTGGCCAGACGAATCGAGCGGATTCCGGCAGCTCGGCATCCGCAAGCCCGGTCGTCACCGCTTCCCTGGCCGCCAGCAGATCGCCCCGGCCGAGCTCGATCAAGGCCTCGGCGTACCACATGGGCTGCGTGAACTGAATGTCGGTGGTCTGGCCCAAGACGCGCCGGGCATCTCGCAGCTCGCGAACGGCTTCGTCGTAGCGGCCGCGCATGGCGGCGAGCTCGGAGCGAAGCTGGTGCAAGGTGGCGCTGAACACGCCCTCCGGCTGCCAGCCAAGTGCCCGCGCGGTCAGCCGGTCGGCCTCCGCCCACCGGCCGAGGCGCAGCAGCGGTTCGGCCTGGTTGCCGACCAGGTAGGAGCCCAGCGTGCGGGCCATGCCCATTCGCTCAGCGAGTTCGAGACCCTCGCTCGCGGTCCTGGCCGCATCGAGGTGGCGCCCAAGCAGTTCCTGAACGTCGGACAGGTTGATATAGCCGCGAAGCGCGGTAAACGGTATGTCGAGATCAAGGGCCAGCCGCACGCCAGAACTCAGCGGGCCCAGGCCCGCCTCGGCCTGGCCGAGATAGGAACTCGCGCAGCCGAGCGTGATAGCCGCGTCGGCCTCCACGTCGCTGGCTCCGGCGGCCTGCGCGGCGGCGATCGCCCGTCCGGCCACCTCGGCGGCCTCCACCATTTCCGCGCCCCGCATCTGCGTGGCGGCCAGCGCGGCCAGAACGACCGAGCGGGCGCGGCTCGGCTGGTCGGCGGGAAGCAGCGCCAGTGCCTGCCGAAGCGACCGGATCGCCGCGTCCGGCCGGCCTGCCTCTCGCTGCGCCAGCGCGTACCGTTCGAGAAGGAGCGCCCGGCGCGCCGGTTCGGCTCCGGCCGGCAGTTCGGCCAGGGCATCGGCCAGCAGGGACTGCGCCCGGTCCAGCGCGCCAAACCGGTACGCCGCGTCCGCCGCGAGGCGGCTTACCTCAACCTGATCGATGCCAGTGCGCTGCGGCGCGTCCGCGACCTGCGGCCAGATCTCCTGAGCCCGCTCCAGATAGCGCAGCGCCTCGGCCGGCGCATAAGCGATCGTCGCGTGCTTGGCGGCTTCGATCGCCGCCGTCAGGGCGCGGGGAAGATCAAGCGCGGCGTACCAGTGGTAAGCCAGCGCAGCGGGCAGCCGTGCTTTGTCACCCACCAGCGCAGGATCGCTGGCCAGCGCCGCGCCGTAGGCGGCGTGCAACCGGACCCGCTCGCCTGGCAGCATGTCCTCATATACGGCGTCCCTGGTCAGAGCGTGCCGGAACGCGTAACCCTGACCACTCGGATCGACCAGGAGCAAGTGGCTGTCCACCGTTTCGCGCAGCCCGGTGAAGAACTCAGCCTCGCCGATCCCGGCCACCTCGGCCAGCAGCCGCTCAGGCACGGTCCGTCCCGCAACCGACGCGACCCGCAGCAGCCGCTGCGCTCCAGAGCTGAGCGCATCCGCCCGGCTGAGCAGCACGTCCTTGAGCGATGGCGGCAGGTCAGCCGAGTCGCCGTCGGCGTGCACCGCCCCGGCGAGTTCCTCGACGAGGTACGCGTTCCCGCCAGAACGGTCGAATACGACCTCCGCAACGTCCGGCGCCGGTTCAGCGCCGAGGATCGCCGCGAGCTGAGCTGTAACCTCATCGCGCTCGAATCTGCGCAGCTCGATCCGCCCGATCGAGCGCGTCCGCTCCCAACCGGTAAGCAGTGGTCGCAGCGGATGACGCCGGTGAAGCTCATCAGAGCGGTAGGTAGCCACGAGCAGCACCCGCGATTCCCGCAGCGATCGGGCCAGGAAGGCGATCAGGTCCAACGTAGACTGATCGGCCCAGTGCAGATCCTCAATGACAAACAGAACCGGGCGCAGGTCACTGAGGCGATGCAGTAGCCCAAGGACCATTTCAAGCAGATGTGCCTTCTGCAGGTCCCCGGGCGGCTGGTCGTGCGCGCTGACGAGGCCAAGTTCGGGCAGCAGCCGGGCCAGGCCAGTACCGGCCTGGCCAAGCACCTCGGTCAGAGCCTCAGGCTTCGAGCCCCGCGTCAGCGTCCGCAGCGCGTCCACGAGCGGGGCGAGCGGCAGTCCTTCAGCCCCCAGTTCGACGCACTGGCCGGTCAGGACCCGGAATCCAGATTGGCTGGCCGCCTGGGCCGCGAACTCGTTCACCAGCCGGCTCTCGCCAACCCCCGCCTCACCGCCTACCAGCGCGAACCCTGGCTCACCCTCCCGTGCCCTGTTCAGCAGCGCGATCAGGGAGGCGAGCTGCTCTCTGCGGCCAATGAACTGCGGGCTCACAACGGTGACGGCCATGGTGGGCACGGCGCGAGCGGCGGGCTGACCGGGCTGGCCGCTAAGCGGCCCGGCGCCACTCTCGCCGTGATCGGCCGCCCGCGCCAGCAACTCCCGGTCCGCGGCAGGCAGCTCAAGCGCCTCAGCTATGAGCCGCACTGTCGACAGCCTTGGCGCGGTGCGCCGTCCCTGCTCTATCGCCGCGATCGTCGCCGGGCTGATCCGGCACTGCTCCGCGAGAGCTTCCTGGGTAAGACTCGCCGATACCCTGAACCGCCGCAGCAGGTCACCAAAGGAATCGGTCATTGCAGGAATATCCCACTCCCGCCCGCCCGAGTCCATGACAGAAGGAGAAGCTGATCACCGGCGGCAGCTGTCGCTGGTTGGATCGCGGCGACACCGGGCGGGCTGCTGCTCGGACGGTTCGGGGCGGTCGCTATGTCCAGAGCCGATTTAGTGGGAGAACGCTGATCCAGCCGTCGTGGGTATAGGCATGTGAGCCCCGGCCGGATTGCGGGCCGGCCACGCCGCCAGGGTCAGGACTGGCCGGCAAGATCTCGGCGACCAGCCCCGCCGCCGCGGACAGCGGGGAATACCGCCGCCGCTGCCCGGGCAGGCGCGGATCGTCTTCACGTTCTGAAGCGCCAGGTAGGTCATCCGGCCCGGCCGGGTTCGGATCGTGGCTAACCTCGGTGACATGATCGCGCCAGTGAGCTCATCGTGGCCGGCCGAGCCTGGACTCGACGTGCTGATCGTTGAGGATGATGTGGGAATCGCCACTCAGCTCATGCGCGGCCTGGTTCGCGGCGGTTACCGAGTTGACTGCGTCACGACCGGGGGCGAGGCTCTGGCTCGCAGTGCCCCCGAGGTTGTGCTGCTTGATCTTGAGCTGCCCGACGGAGATGGCGTCGGCGTGTGCCGGAAGCTGCGCGAGCGCACAGACGCCGCGATCATAGTGATCACCGCCTACGGCGAGGAGGCCGACCGGGTCAGCGCTCTGGACGCCGGCGCGGATGATTACCTGGTCAAGCCTTTCGGGCTGGCCGAACTGCAGGCGCGGATCCGGGCCGTGCTGCGCCGGGTAAGGCCAGGCGGCGGCGAGATGATCAAGCATGGTCCGCTGGCAGTGGACGTCAGGACCAGGAAGGTTACGGTCAACAGCCAGGGAGTGGCGCTCACGGCTAAGGAGTTCGACATACTCGAATGCCTCGCGACTGACCCTGGCCGCGTCGTGAGCCGGCAGGAGATCCTGGAGTCGGCCTGGGATTCGCATTGGTACGGGCCGACGAAGGTGCTTGATGTCCATGTCGCCGCATTGCGGCGGAAACTCGGGGTTCCCGGCCTGATTGAGACGGTTTACGGACGCGGATTCCGGCTGGCCGATGCCTGACGCGGACACGGAAAGAACTCCATGGCCCGCCGTATCACGCTGAGCGTGATCGCACTGGTCACGGTGCTGCTCGGTGTTGTGGCGGTACCGCTTGGCTTGCACACAGCCGACCAGGACGGCAGCGACTTTACTAGCCAGACCCTCTCCGCGGCCGCCGCGATCGCGGGCGTGGCCGAGGAGCATCTCGATGACCATGAGCCGGCTGCGTCGCTCCGGCAGGCGGTGGCCGAGCTTGAGCGGCAAGGTGACCAGGTAGCGGTCTATGACAGGAACGGCCGGCAGGTCGCTGGCGACCGGATGATCCCGGGAGCGGGGCAACGCCAGATCGGCCGGGCCCTGTCCGGTCATCACTACGCCACGCGTCCGGATGAGGACCGGCTCGTAGTCCTGAGTCCGGTGCTTAAGGACGAGACAGCGGTCAGTATTGGCGTCGTCGTACTGTCCCGGTCGACCGAGCCGCTGGAACACCGGATCGCGACCTTGTGGGGCTGGATCGCGCTGATCTCCCTGGCCGGCCTCGCAGCGGCCATTGTGACGGCCATCGCGCTTGCTCGCTGGGTGAGCAGGCCGCTCGGCGGCCTCGAAGCCGCGGCGCGGCGCCTGGGCGCGGGGGAGTTCGATGCGCGTGCACCGGCCGCGATCGGGCCGCCAGAAGTACGCCGGCTTGCTGACAACTTCAACATGATGGCCGGCCGGCTTGAGACTCTGCTGAGCGGGCACCAAGTGATGATCGCTGATGTGTCGCACCAGCTGCGGACCCCGCTCGCTGCCTTGCGGCTGCGGCTTGACGTGCTCGCGCTGGCCGCGCCTGGCCAGTTCACCGACGAGCTAGCTGGTGCTCAGGACGAGGTCGCCCGGCTGTCGCGGATGGTCGATGGCCTGCTCGCGGTCGCCAGGGCTGAGAACGTCACCAGCCCGGCGGTAGCTGTGGCCGTGGACGCTGTCATCGCCGAGCGGACCGCGGCCTGGCGGCCCGCGGCGGAGGAGAAGGAAGTCGCTCTGGAGACGGTATCGACCGCACCCCTATGGGCCAGGCTCGGCGAAGGTCATCTTGAGCAGTTGCTCGACAATCTGCTGGCGAACGCGCTTGAGGCGGTAGCGGCCGGCGGTCATGTACAGATCAGCGTCGCGCCGGCCGACGGCCTGGTCCGCATGGTAGTCGCGGACGACGGACCGGGGATGACAGCCCAGCAGCGCCGCGCCGCGCTGCGCCGTTACGTGACGGCCACGCCGGGCGGAACCGGGCTGGGCCTGGCCATCGTGCACCGGCTCGTGACCACTGACGGCGGCACGATCGCGCTCTCGGACACCCCTGGCGGCGGCCTGACCGTCACGATTGATTTGCCCGCCAGCAGGCGTGGCCGTGCATCCCGTCGGCCTGGACCGGCGGAAACGAACCCGAATCTTAAGCAGTTCTGAAGAGTTACTGAACTGGTTCTCCACTCCCTGCCGGTGATGCTGGATGACAGTCAGTTACGACAGGCCAGGCTTGGTGAGGGGGAGGGTACGCGATCATGGGCTCGTCGTTGCGCAACGCGATCAGGAGGCGAGACGGCCAGCTCGCCCGCACTCGCCGGTTGTCCCTGTGGATCTCAGGCGGGGCCTGCGCGGCCTCGATAGCTCTGGCCGGGATACTCGGTGCCGTCCTTCCCGGGCACACCGCGGCGTCAGGCAGTCACGGGGTGGGCAGGCCGGCCGGTCCAGCTTCTTCTCGCGGCGCGAATACGCACTCACGTGGGCAGGCCAGGCATGGAGCTGGCGCTCACCCGAGGACGCGCGGGCTGACTCCGCCGTCCCGGCCGCCGTCGGGATCAGCTAGCAGTCCGGTGACCTCTTCTGGCGGCTCATGACCAGCCAGGCACTCTGGTACCTGACCAGGGCTACGGGCATCGTCGCGCTGATCTTGCTGACCGCGACGATCGTGCTCGGCGTGCTCGGCACCGGCCGGGTGGCCACACGACGGTGGCCTCGGGTCGTCACGGCGGGCCTGCACCGGAACCTGGCGCTGACCTCGACCGCGCTGGTGGCGGTGCACGTCATCACGACCGTGCTCGATCCTTACGCTCCGATCAGCCTGGCCGCGGCATTCATTCCTTTCGCGTCGAGTTACCGGCCGATCTGGCTAAGCCTCGGGGCGATCGCCTTTGACCTGCTGCTGGCCGTACTGCTGACCAGCCTCCTGCGGGACCGGCTCACGCGCCGGGCCTGGCACGGCGTGCACCTGCTGGTGTACGCCTGCTGGCCGATCGCGCTCTGGCACGGACTGGGCACCGGTACCGATACCAGGCTCAGCTGGGTGCTCGCCATCGACGCTGCCTGCGTTCTCGCTGTCGTCACTGCGGCGTTGTGGCGGCTCTCGCTGACCAGGGCGGTGGCCTGACGATGAGATCGGCCGCATCGGCCAGAGGTCATTCGCCCGAGCCGTCCGGCCTGGCGAGGCGCCTCACCTCAGGGTGGCGTGAAAGCGACCGGCCGGCCTCGCTGCCGGCGCATGTCGCTCGGTTCGGCGAAGGGCCGCGGCCTGAGGCCGGGCGCAGTCGCTGGCTCATCGAGGCAGTGACCGACGGCCGGCCTGACCGGCAGAGGGGGAGCCGGCTTCCCGACGGGCGTCAAAATGGGCTCAGTCGCCAGCAGGCGCGGGACCGCTGTGGTCGTCGCCAACGGCATGGAAAGCGAGCCGGCCAGCGACAAGGACAAGACCCTGCTGGGGCGAGCACCGCACCTCGTGCTTGACGGCGCGGTGTTCGCCGCGGCCGCCGTCGGCGCGGACGAGGTCCATGTCTGCCTGCCACGCGACAAGCGGCGGCTGCTGGCGACCGTGCATAACGCGCTTGCCGAGCGGGTTCAGGCAGGTCTTGACCCCGTAACGGTCCGGCTGCACGAACTGCCGCACGGCTACGTGTCCAGTTCTGAGACGGCCGTTGTGAACTGGCTGAACGGCGGGCCAGCCAAGCCGACCGCGACCCCGCCCAGGCCCTTCGAGAAAGGCGTCGGCCGCAGGCCGACTCTCATCGGCAACGCCGAGACGCTCGCGCACGTCGCGCTGATCGCACGGTTCGGGCCTGCCTGGTTCAGACGGATGGGGCAGGCAGACGCGCCGGGAAGCATGCTCACCACGATCTCGGGTGCGGTGAGTGACCCTGGCGTATACGAGATCGAGGTCGGTACGCCGGTTGAGGTGGCACTGAGCTGGGCCAGGCCACACGAGCTTTCGCGCTACGTCCTCATCGGCGGATACTTCGGCACCTGGCACGACCTCGCCGCCATCGGGACGGTGCCGCTGGCCGGGCCAGCCTTGGGCAGGCTCGGGGCGTCACCGGGAGCCGGTGTCCTCGTCGCGCTGCCGCCTGGCGTTTGCGGCATTGCCGAGACGGCCAGGGTCTTGAGGTGGCTAGCCGGGCAGGGAGCGGGGCAGTGCGGTCCTTGCCTGTTCGGCCTCCCGGCCATCGCCGACGACTTTGCCCAGCTCGCGGCCGGCCGGCCGCAAGGCAGGCTCCTCGACCGGCTGGACCGCAGGCTCGGCACCATCGGCGGCCGCGGTGCCTGCGCCCATCCCGACGGCGCGATACGCCTGGCTCGCTCGGCGTTGTCGGTATTCGCGGCCGACGCCCGCGCTCACGAGTCAGGGCGCCGCTGCCTCTACCCGCGGAGCCCGTCCCCGCACGCACAGGTCCTGCCGGTACCGACCCGGCCGGCCGCGTTGGGGTGGCGGTGAAGCGTTCGCTAGCGGTCGACCCGATCGCGTGCACTGGTCACGGCCTCTGCGCGGAACTGCTGCCCGAACTAATCCGCCTCGATGAATGGGGATATCCGATCTTGCCCGCCGACTCTGTTCCCGATGACCTGGTGCCGCTCGCCAAGCGCGCGGTCAGGGCCTGCCCGGCGCTCGCCTTGCGGCTCGATCGGACGTCACGATGAAGAGCGAGACGCCGGCCCGGCATCGCCGGGCAGCATCGGACACCACCGGCGGGGCCGAGGGCAATGAGCGGCTGACCGCGATGACCGGCTCGGTGCTGCTGGTGCTGCTGGCCATCGAAGGGCTCACGATCCTGCGCCTGCACGCGTTGCTGACTGTTCACTTCTTCGTAGGCATGCTTCTGCTCGGTCCTGTGCTGCTGAAGATGAGCTCGACTGGCTACCGGTTCGTGCGCTACTACACCGGTGCCGTGCCGTACGTGCGCAAAGGCCCGCCCGGCGTTCGCGCTGCGGCTACTGGGACCTGTAGTCATGACGACCTCGGTCGGCGTCCTGGGCACCGGGGTGGTGCTGGCTGCGGTCGGCCCCGGCTACGGGTTCTGGCTGCTCGCTCACAAGGCGTTCTTCATCGTCTGGTTCGCGGCGATGGCTATTCACGTCCTGTGGTACGCCCCGCGGCTGCCGAGGCTGCTGCGGGGCGGCTCACCTCACCTTGACCAGGCACGTGCGGTCCTCGCCGGGGCGGGCAAGCGATGGGCGCTGCTGCTGGCGGCTCTGATCGTCGGGCTCATCACCGCCGTCGCGACCTATCACCTGGCTCACAGCTGGATTGCGACCTCGGCCGGAGGTGACCAACCCAGTGGTGCGCTGGCGGCATGGCAGTGCGGCCCGCCGGTTGGCGGGCCGCACTGATTGGGACTGGCCGAGGAACGGACCGTCTAGGAAGTGTGCGCCGGGGTGACGGTCCCGGCCGTGCCCTGTCCCTTGTGCGGGCGGAGGTAGGTCCGGCCTGGGTGGTGCTGGCGGTAGCTGGCGGTCAGCCCGTCGACGCCGAGCCAGCTCGAGGTCCGCCACATGGTCAGGATCACGATGGCGAACAGCGCGTAGAAGGCGCAGACGCTGGCCGTGCCCGACATGACATAAGTGAACAGCAGCGCCAGGCTGGCGAGCGCCGCGACGCGGGTGAACAGGCCCGCCACCAGGGCGACGCCGATGGCGAACTCGCCGACGGCCACCAAGACCGCGATTGGGCCCGCGTTGGGCACGACGAAATTGTGCAGGAAACTGCCCCACCAGGTGTAGGCAGGAACGCCGTGGGCCGCGAATCCGGCCACCGCGGCGCCGCCGTTGTGCAGGAATCCGGCGTTCTCCGCTCCCCACAGCTTGGCCGCGCCGGCCTGAATCCACATGATTCCCAGCCAGACGCGCATGGCCGTCCAGCCGACCGCCATTACCTTGGACTGTTTCACCCATTCCCACGCCGCCGGGTTACTGCGCTTGGACGGCTCGCCGAGAATCTCAATCGGGCTTGTCATCGTCATCGTCTTCTTCCTTGCTCTCAGTGCCCGGTTCCTTCGGGCTCTGCTCACAGCCTGCGCCTGTACGGTGCGGCACAGTCAGGAGCGGACGTCCCGGAAACAGCGGGTCAAAGGTCACTACGCGCACATCCCCAAAGTCCCTTGGAGCCAGCCCAAGCCAGCCAGGAAACGGTCAGGACAAGGGTCGGTTGCGATCAGCCGCAGGCACTCAGCGCCGGAACTGGCCAGCGGCAGCTATTTGCTATTGAGGTGGTCTCCTGACCGGTACCAGGGCCGCCAGATCAGTCGGTAGACCGGTATCACCCTGGGGATGTCGCGTAGTCCTGGGAGGAAAGGGACTAGCAAAAGCAGGAGCGTGCAGGCGCCGGTGGCGATAACGGCCCAGACGTCGGCGTTGGCGGACCAGGAGGTGCTGCCGGGCGGGATCTGGTACCAAAGCTGATACAGCCAGAGCCATGGCTGGCCCGGGTAGTTTCCTGTCTCGTTCATCACGCCCCACTGGCTGCCCTGCAGATGCTGCGCGGTCGCCAGGTTGCCGAAGTACGCGCCGTCCTCAAGGAACAGCAACGGCTTGGTGAAGTCGGTGCCGTAGAACTGGCGCTGCGCGAGCAGGTCGGTGTCGAGCGCACCGCTGCTGGCCATGGCCAGCTCGTAAGACATCATCACCGGAACAGGCCCGGCCGCCGGAAGGTTCAGGTCGCCGTCGTTGAACGGGACCTTGGTGACAGTTCCCGCCGTCGCCTGGCCGTAGGCGGACGACCATCTCACCTGCTGCGCTGTCGACGCGCTGGTGTAGGCGGTCAGCGCGGCCGACAGCCGGGGCGTGGTCTTCGCCAGGGAGGACAACGGCCCGAGCACGAAGGCCTGCGCCGCGTCGATGCGCTGGGTGATGCCGGACAGCTTCTGCCAGCTGATTGGTCCCAGCTGCTGTAGCGAGCCGGTGCCGTTGTTGTAGGGCGGGCCGTAGGTCGCGGTCTCGCTTGAACCGTCGAGCTCGGTGGCCGCGGTATTCACGAAGCCGAGCTGGTCGTGCTGCGCCCAGGCCTGGACTGTGATGGCGGGGATGTCAGGTGAGGACAGTAGCCCGGCCAGGATCAGCGTCAGCGCACCGACGATCACGGTGGCGACGGTGGCCTCCTTCACGATGTCGTAGCGCCGGGTGGCACCGCGCCACGGTGCCGCATCGGCTCGCGCAGCGGCCCGGCGGGCGGCCCGGTCGGCCGGGCGGGACTCAGGAAGCGGGTGACTTACGCCGCGAGAACGGACCAGCAGGATGTGGGCTCCGACGATGACGACGAGGACCAGCGGCATCAGCACGATGTGCCACATGAACATCTGGCCGAAGTTCATCGGGTTGAAGAACGCGCCTACGCCGGTCGAGTTGAACGCGTCTTTAGCGCTGGTCGAGATCCACTGGGAGTCGAAGTTCTGCTGCGACAGGTAGCCGGTGAATGCGGTCACTATGGAGGCCATGAAGGCGACGACTCCGGTGATCCAGGTCATTGCGCGGCGGCCGCGCCAGGCGGCCATCCAGAACTTCCCCCACAGGTGGATGACCAGGAAAGCCATGAACAGCTCGACTGACCACAGGTGCAGGCTGTTGAAGAAGTGGCCGACGGGGTTGGTGTGCCACCAATCGGAACCGCCGAGTGCGAGGCCGAGACCTGACGCGATCACGATGCCCAGCGCGACCAGAGAGGCGACGCCGAAGGTGTAGATCCACGATGCCACGTAGGCGGGCTGCCGGTCAGGCAGGAGTTTCCTGGGCGGCAGTGCTCTGGCGGCCGCCGTCCTGAGCCTGGCGGTCCACATGTCCGAGTCACCTTGCGCGGCAGCAGCGGCGGCGGCGATCGCAGCCGCCTCTTCCTCGGCGTTCTCCGCCGGCGGCAAGCTGGCCCGGTGCGGGAAGGGAATCACCAGGGCGGCGAGGAAGATTATGACCATGACCGCGATCACGATCAGGTTGGCCAACGTGATATCGATAAAAGACCATTGCAGAATATGACTCGGATTATTCAGGTCGATAACCCCGGTTTCCCGCCCCCCCGGCGCGAAGCTATACATATAGGTCTCCTGCTCTATCTATGTGATTTCATTCAGCCAGAGGCACGTCGGCTGATGCAACTGTCGCTGGACCTGTGAGGTTTGGGCAGGGAACTTCGTCGCCTCCGGGCAGGGCAGACGTCCTTAACCGGTCATCTGGCACGATATCGGCGCCCTGCGGACAGCACGGCCGAAGGCCGTTGGCCTGGACCTATGAGGACCTTCGTCCCTTCGGAAACAGGCTGCTGATGGGCCAGCCTTGGAGGCATGTTTGTCAGCCAGCACGTCTCGCTGCCGGTCACCCCCGGCATGGCCCAGGCGCGGCTGGCAATGCTGGCGACTGACGGCTATCTCGGCAACGCTGCGCGGACCGCTTACGAAGCGGGAGTTGAGCAGATCATCAGGCTCGGCCCGTTCGGTAACGTGCCCTGGTCTTCCAAGCTGGTCCGCGTGCTGTTCCTCGAACCGGTCCGCCGCGACAACATCGTAACAATAGGCATGCGATGGGAGGCAACCGGCATATCGGGCAAGTTGTTCCCTGTGCTTGACGCCAACATCATTGTCGTAGCGTCCGCCGCCGACGACACCGCGATCCTCATGATCGAGGGCGCCTACCGGCCGCCGTTCGGCGGCGTCGGTGCCAGCCTTGACCGGGTCCTGCTGAATAAGGTCGCCACGGCAACAGTGCTGGCAATGCTCAGGGACATCGCCGCCATCCTCGCCAGTCCAAGCGAGGACGCCGTCCCCTAGCAGGGTTTGGCGACCGTCTTGCCCATCTCGGGCTTGGCGACCTGGAGCTTCGCCAAAACGCGGTCGATGAAATCGGCCAGCGCCTCGCTGTGCTCGCGGCGCTTAGTGGCGAACCGGTAGCAGGCGCACTGCGACGGAGCGCCGCCGATCGCTTCCCGCAGCGCCGCGAATGCCCCGCATCGAGGTGGTGCGGGGCATTTGCCGTTCAGAAAAGGACGTCGTCTGTGGGTCGGCGGACGCTCATTTCGGTCTGGCCGGTGCGGCCGAACCTGAGCACCATCTGGGGATAGGCGCCGTCGCAGAAGTGGATCTTCATGAAGTCGCGGAGCTGGGGTATCTCAAGCGGCTGGCTGTGCAGGGCGGCCGCGAGACCGCAGCTGGTGGCGAACAGCAGGGTGCGCTGCAACGCCTGCCCGGCGCTGATCCAGCCTCTCGGCCTGTCTGAACTGGTCGTGAGCAGCGCTACCACACCGGCGGACGCGGGAAGCTGTCCTTCGCCGCTCGGCGGCAGGCCCCAGCCGTGTCCGCGGGCGAAGTCCCTGGCCGGGAAGTTCGGCTCGATCCTGGGCGACCGTGCTTCGTACGCGGTCGGCGGGACGCCGTCACGGCGCTTGCTGCCCGGTGCCGGGGCCCAGTGGGCCTGCTCGCGAGCCCGTGCCTTATCGTGCCGCAGCGCATAGTCGCCTGCCTCGACGACGGCGGCGAGCGCTTCCCGCTGGGTCTCGTCGTCAAGGATCCGGAGCTTCGCGTCCTCCTTGGACGCTTCGGCGATCAGGGCGGTCAGCATCCCTTTGGGGAGAGGCTCGGAGTCGAAGCCGCCCCGGTGGGTACGGCGCCTGGAGATCTGAGCGAACAATTCCAGCTCGTGCTCGACCGGAGGGACCGTCTCGGTCCAGTTGATCTTCGCGACCAGGTCGGGCAGATCCTCGTCTGGCAGCAACCGGACGCGCGGGACGATCCCTCGGCTGCGCAACGCCACGCGGGCGGTGAACAGCGCCGCGCCGCAGCTGATCATCATCTCCCTGCCGTCAGGATCGGCGACGGGCAGCCTTCGCTCATCGTCCGCGCGCAGGCCAATCTCACGGTCGATGCCGTAGAACCACCAAGGCTGCGTGTTATTAACCGATGGTGCGTTGATCGCCGTCTCGACCACAAATTTGGCGATTTCGGCGGCTGTGCTCGCCTGGTCTGGCATGACGCCAGAGGACGTCTCAGATGTGCTCATCGGGTTCTCCCTATCCGGCTGCGGAAACGTACCGTCAGCATCGCCTGGTGAGGCCGTCAGGCATCAGGGCCAAAGGACCTTGAGCAGCAGGGCCTAGGCCCTGCTGCCTTACCCAAAGTCACCAAGGCCCGAACCCCTGGTTAGCTCTCTGGAGGAAGGTGACGTAACCCTCCCTTTCCCGCTCAGGCTCGTTGGCGTCGGCCCGGACGTGCAGCAAGCCCCGCAGCTCAGAAAGGCTCGCGAACCCTTTGCGCGCCATCCAGGCGCTCAGCCCGTCAAGCAACGTGCCTGCGTAGGCCTGCCCGTGCCTGATCAGCGCGGATGCGGTCATGACGACGTCGGCTCCGGCCAGCAGGTAGGAGGCCACGGCGGCGGCGTCTTCGACTCCGGTCGTCGCCGCGAGCGAGGCTTGCACCCGGCCGTAAAGCAGGGCGATCCAGGCTCGCGGCAACCGGGCCTCATCCGGGCTTGACAGGTGAAAGCCGGCGGTGACGGTCAGGGTCTCTGGGTCGATATCCGGCTGCAGGAATCGGTTGAACAGCACCAGCCCGTCGGCGCCGGCCTTATCGAGCCGCTGGGCGAACTCGCTGACCGAGCTGAAGTACGGGTGGAGCTTGACCGCGACCGGCACGCGGACCACCGCCTTGACCGTTGTCAGGATCTCGATCTGGCGCTGCTCGATGTCACGTCCCGGCAGGAACGGGTTGCCGAACGCAGGGTAGAGGTTGAGCTCGATCGCCGCCGCGCCAGCATCCTCAAGCGCCGAGGCGTAGTCCGTCCATCCGCCTGGGCTGATCCCGTTAAGGCTGGCGATCACCGGGATGTCCACGGCCGCCACAGCCCGCTGTACCAGGCTCAGGTACTGCCGCGGTCCCGTGTCAGTCCCGGCATCGTCAGGGAAATACGACAGCGACTCGGCGAAACTGTCGGTTCCGGCCTCGGCCCTAGCCGCGTTCCGCTCGGCATCGCGCCGTACCTGCTCTTCAAAGAGCGAGTAGAGGACGATCGCGCTAACGCCTCCGTCGGCTAGCTGGCGGATGCTCGCCATGGTATTCGACAGCGGTGATGCCGAAGCGACGAGCGGGTTCCGCAGCTCGAGGCCCAGGTAGTTGGTCGTGAGGTCCATTTAGCTCTCACCAGCCTTTCTCGCGTCGGCCTGGAAGCGCGCCGGTCCGCGCCTGGCCATCTCCTCATAGGTGTCCCAGCGCTGGTCCGCGGCCTGCTGAGCCAGCGGGCCGAGACGCTCAGCCTCGGCCGGATCGGTATTGGCCAGCGACCGGTACCGCAGCTCCCTGCCGGTGTACTCGGTCAGCGGGATGCGCGGACGGGGCGAATCAAGCAGGAACGGGTTGCCGCCTCCGGCCCGCAGCACGGGGTCGTAGCGCACCTCCTGCACCGAGGCTGAGGCGAGGAGCGCGAATCCGGTTTGCCTGACCGCCATCACATCGCTGTGGTCTCCGAAGATCGACAATCCCTGCGCCGCCAGTGACCTGGCGGCCACGTGGATGACCGCGGAGGTCAGCTCCCCGGCGATCTTGTACAGGTTCGGGATCATCAGCAGCAGGCCCTGCGAGGCCGTGAACGTGGTGGCCAGCGCTCCCCCCTGGAGCGCGCCATGCAGGGCTCCGGCCGCGCCGCCCTCGCTCCGCATCTCAATCACGACCGGGACGGTGCCCCACAGGTTTGGCCGCTTCCTGCTCGACCACTCATCGGACAGTTCGGCCATCGGCGAGGACGGCGTAATCGGGTAGATGCAGCAGACCTCGTTCAGCCGGTAGGCAACCGAGGCCGCGGCCTCCAGGCATCCGGCACACTCACAGCAGTTGCCGCAGGACAGGCACCGGCCGGCCTTGTAGGCAGCCTGGCCTTCGGTAAGCCCGCCGGTCACTTCGGTGAAGTCCCTGGTGCGCTGCCCCGGTGGTGCCTGCGGCTGCTCGCGTTGCGCGGCATCGCCGAAAAACCACAAGTTCAGTTCGCCAAATGACACGAGCGGGTGCTTGTCCCTTGGCGAGGGCTGCACGCCCCGCAGGAAGGCGTCGATATTGGCCGCTGCCTTCTTGCCGTGGCCGGTGCCTACGGTGACGGTGCGCTCCGCGGCAACCATGTCACCCCCGGCGAACACGCCTGAGCACCCGGTCATCATCGAAGGCGATACCCGGACCGTGCCGGCGGGCTCGAACTCCACGCCGGGCACCGGGCGCAGGAAGCTGGAGTCTGTTTCCTGGCCGAGGGCCAGGATGACGATGTCCGCGGCGAGATGCTCCAGCCTGCCCGTCGGCCTCGGGAAACCGTGCTCGTCGAGTTCCATTACCTCGACGGTCAGGTCGGGCCCGTCGAACGCGGTGATCGTGCGCAGCCAGTTGATCCGCACGCCCTCTTGCTCGGCGTCCTCCGCCTCTTGCTCGTGCGCGGGCATCCGGGCCGAGTACGCCGGTAGACGATCAGCGCGTCGTCGGCACCGAGGCGCCTGGCTACCCTGGCCGCGTCCATCGCGGTGTTGCCGCCGCCGTACACGGCGACCCGCCGCCCGATCGCCGGCCGTTCGCCTTCGGCGACGCTGTGCAGGAACGACAAGGCGTCCACGATCCTGCCCGCGTCCTTCGCCGGGATGTCGACGCGCTTGGACAGGTGCGCGCCCACCGCTGCGAATAGCGCGTCGAAGCCGCCCTCCCGCCGTTCGGCTTCGAGGTGGCTGAATCGCCAGCCCCGGTCAATGGCCAGGTCGCCGAGAAACCGCTCGACGGCGTGAATGGAGACCGCGCTGTCCAGGCTGGTCCGGTTGCAAACGGTCTCGCACGGGTGGTAGCACACCCGGCCGTGAACGGCCGGCAGCGGGTTGTCGGCCGCCAGTTGCCGCCAGGCTTCCTGCGCCCTTCCCGCTTCGATGTCCGCCAGCCAGGCCTGGATGTTCTCCCCGGCCGGGCAGCCCGCGTTACAGGGCGGCAGCAGGTCAACATAGACCGGCCGCCGATCCCTGACCGGCCCGGTCGAAGCCCGCCCTTGCAGCAGGTCGACCAGCGGCGTCAGGTCGCGATCTCCGGGTGCTCCGATACGGGCCATGCCTCCGACGCTACCGTGCTGGCCGCCGCGACCGTAGGGACCAAGGTCCGCAACGCCGGCTGTAGATAATCTTGGTCAGCCACGGACCTAAGGCCCTGACGAAGACCAGGTCCCTGCGCCAAGCTAATGAGCTATGACAGCGCCGCCGGCGGTCCTGACCAGGGAAGACCTAGACGAGCTCATCGCGACCTTGGCCGGTGACGGGTACCGCGTCATCGGGCCGGTCGTCCGCGATCAGGCGATTGTGCTCGCCGAACTGCGCTCGGGCGCAGACCTCGCGTCCGGCTGGGGCGTCGATACCGCGCCAGGGCAGTACCGGTTGCGCCGGCGGGATGACGACGCGGTGTTCTGTCACTCAGCCGGGCCGCAGTCGTGGAAGCAGTTCCTCCATCCGCCGCGCCGCAAGCTCTGGTCGGCGGACAGCGAAGGCTTCTGCCCCGCCGAAGAGCCCGCCGGGCCGTTCGCCTTCATCGGAGTGCGCGGCTGCGACCTGGCGGCGATCGCTACCCTGGACGGGGTGCTCGGCCAGGGCGCCCATCCTGACCGCTGCTTCGGACGTCGTTATCAGGGCCTGTTCGTCGTGGCGGTGGGGTGCACCGAGCCGGGCGGCGTGTGCTTCTGCGCCTCGATGGGCACTGGCCCGCGACCAGGTCCCGGCTACGACCTGGCGCTGACCGAGCGGATCGACGACTACGGCCATCGCTTCATCGCGGAAACTGGCACGCCAGCGGGCGAGCGGATGCTGGCCAGACTCAGCCATCGGATGGCCGACGACACCGAAGTGGCGGCCGCACGCGCTGCCGTCGATGCCGCCGCCGACCGGATGGGGCGCGAGATGCCGGCCCTCGACCTGCGGGAACTCCTCGCCGAGAGCCGGAATTCGCCGTCCTGGGAAGAGGTCGCGGAGCGGTGCCTGACCTGCGGGAACTGCACGATGGTCTGCCCGACCTGCTTCTGCACCTCCACCGAGGACAGCTCAGACCTGACCGGCGAGCACGCGGAACGATGGCAGCACTGGGCGTCCTGCTTCGAGCTTGACTTTTCCTACCTGCATGGCGGCAGCGTCCGGTCATCGGGCGAGAGCAGGTACCGGCAGTGGATCACCCATAAGCTCGGCACCTGGCACGACCAGTTCGGCGGGTCAGGCTGCACCGGCTGTGGCCGCTGCATCGCCTGGTGCCCGGTGGGAATCGACATCACGCAGGAGATAGCCACGCTGGCCGCGTTGCGGCAGGAAGACGGCGAGGAGGTCGATCGCGATGACTAGTGCTGAACTGCTGGCAGGCTTCCCGCCATTTGACCGGCTTACCCTTGAGCACCGCGCCGCGATCGCGATGACCACCGCCGAGGTGCTGTCTCCTGCCGGCGCGACCTTGTTCACCGAAGGGCAGCCGGCGTCCGGATGCTGGCTGATCCAGTCCGGGCACGTCGCGCTTGGCGCCGAGAATCCCGGCCGGGGTCAGGTGGTCGTCCAGACCCTCGGGCCCGGCGACTTGCTTGGCTGGTCCTGGCTCGTGCCGCCGTACTACTGGCATTTCACCGCGACCGCGCTGAGCGATGTAACCGCGCTCGAATTCGACACCAATGAACTTCTGGCGCTCGCGGAGGCGGATCCGGTATTCGGCTTCCCGCTAGCCCTCACGCTGTTCGAGGCGGTGGTGGCCCGGCTGCAGAGCACCAGGTCACGACTGCTTGACTTGTACGGGAACCCGCGTGAACGCTGATCCGATGCTGCCTGCCCGCTATCAGGTGACTGGCACTACACCCGAGACCGCGGACTCGGTGTCACTGCGGCTCGAACCCGTCGGCGAGACTTTGCCGCCGTTCCTTCCTGGCCAGTTCACCATGCTGTACCGGCAGGGGGTCGGCGAGATCGCGATCTCGGTCAGCGGTGACCCGGCGGCCGGGGACGGCTCGCTGACCCAGACCATCCGAGACGTAGGAGCGGTGAGCCGGGCACTGTGCCGGTCGGAACCTGGAGACATCGTCGGCGTGCGCGGTCCGTTCGGCACAAGCTGGGACCTGGATTCAGCGGCTGGCCATGACCTGGTCATAGTGGCCGGCGGAGTCGGCCTTGCGCCGCTTCGCCCGGTCGTGCTCGGCGTTCTCGCCAGGCGCTCGGAGTTCGGCCGGGTCGTGCTGATCGCGGGCGCCAGGAGCCCGCAGGAGTTCTTGTTCCGTGACCAGCTCGCTGCCTGGACAGCCGGAGCGGACCTTGAAGTCATCGTGACGATCGACCAGCCCGCGGCGCAGTGGCAGGGCCAGGTCGGGTTCGTGACCGAGTCGCTGGCCAGGCTGCGAGTGAGCCAGGAGCGAACCATCGCCTTCCTCTGCGGTCCCGAGCCCATGATGCGATTCTCGGCCAAGGCACTGCTCGCGAAGCGGGTCCCGGCGACCGCGATCAGGATCTCGCTCGAGCGGAACATGAAGTGCGGCGTCGGTCTCTGCGGGCACTGCCAGCTCGGCCCGCTGCTGGTGTGCCGGGACGGGCCGGTCGTGGACTACGGACAGGCGCAGCCCTTGCTTGCGGTAAGGGAGCTCTGAGGTCAGTGGACGAGATGCCGACCCTGGCGGTCTGGAAGTTCGCTTCCTGCGACGGGTGCCAGCTCACGCTGCTCGACTGCGAAGACGAACTGCTCGCGCTGGCCCGGAAGGTGCGGATCGCGCACTTCCTCGAGGCGTCAAGCGAGGTACTGCCCGGGCCTTATGACCTGTCCCTGGTCGAAGGCTCGATCACGACCAGGGCCGACGCGGCGCGGATCCGCGAGGTCCGCGAGCAGTCCAGGGTGCTGGTCACGATCGGTGCCTGCGCGACCAGCGGAGGCATCCAGGCCTTGCGCAATTTCGCTGATTTCGAGGAGTTCCGCGCGGCCGTCTACGCCAGCCCTCAGTACGTCGACAGCCTGGCCACTTCCACGGCGATCGCCGATCACGTTCGGGTCGATTTCGAGCTGCGCGGCTGCCCGATCGACAAACGTCAGCTGCTCGAGCTGATCACGGCATTCCTGGCCGACCGCAAACCGGAGATACCGGACACCAGCGTCTGCACCGAGTGCAAGCGCCGGGGGCTGACCTGTGTCATGGTCGCTCACGGCACGCCGTGCCTCGGCCCGGTGACCCACGCGGGCTGCGGCGCGCTCTGCCCGGCCGTGAGCCGGGGCTGCTACGGCTGTTTCGGCCCGATGACCGGTGCCAACCTGCCCGCATTGACCCGGCAGCTGCACCAGTGCGGCCTGAGCTCAAGGGAGGTCGACCTGGTGTTCAGCACGTTCAACGTGGCCGCGCCCGGATTCGCGCGGGAGGACAGGTGAGCAGGGAACTCCAGGTACGCGGGCTGGCCAGGATCGAGGGCGAGGGTGCGCTGCGGATCGTGATCGAAGGCGGTGCGGTCACCGCCGCGCAGCTGCGGATCTACGAGCCGCCCCGGTTCTTCGAGTCGTTCCTCCGCGGCCGCCAGCACACCGAGGTCGCCGACATCACCGCCCGGATCTGCGGCATCTGCCCGGTCGCGTACCAGACCTCGGCGTGGCAGGCAATCGAGGACGCCTGCGGAGTCAGCGTGTCCCCCGGCATCGCCGCGCTGCGCCGGCTGCTGTACTGCGGGGAGTGGATCTCCAGCCATGCGCTGCACATCTACCTGCTGCACGCTCCCGACTTCCTCGGCTATCCGGACGTGGTCGCGCTGGCCCGCGACCACCGCGACATCGTCGAACGCGGCCTGCGGCTCAAGAAGGCAGGCAACTCGATACTCGAGGCCGTCGGCGGCCGGGCGATCCACCCGGTAAACACCAGAGTCGGCGGCTTTTACCGTGCGCCGGCCGCCGACGACCTGAGGCTGCTGGCCGAGCAGCTGCGGCGGGCGCTTGGCGACGCGCTGGCCACCACGGCGTGGGTGGCCGGATTCGATTTTCCCGACCGCGAGCTCGGCTGCGACCTGCTGGCCGCCGCCGAGCCCGACCGGTACGCGATCGAGTCAGGCCAGCTCACTTCCGCCAGCGGGCTCGCCTGCCCGCCCGCCGAATTCGGACAGCGCGTGACCGAGCATCAGGTACCGCACTCGACGGCACTGCACGCGACCTTGGACGGCGCGCCCTATCTGACTGGCCCGCTGGCCAGGTACACGATCAGCTCGGCCAGGCTCTCGCCCGTTGCCCGGCAGGCCGCCGCGGCGGCCGGACTCGGTGACACCTGCCGAAACCCGTTCCGCAGCATCGTGGTAAGGGCAGTAGAGACGGTGTACGCCGTGGACCAGGCGCTCGAGATCATCGGCAGCTACCAGCCGCCAGATCCCCCGTTCGTCGACGTCCCGCCCGTTTCCGCCACCGGCCACGGGGTGAGCGAAGCACCGAGAGGGCTGCTCTATCACCGCTACCGGCTCGACCAGGCCGGCCGGATCGAGTCGGCTGTGATCGTGCCGCCCACGTCACAGAACCAGGGTGCGATCGAAGCCGACCTGCACAGCGTGGCGGCGGCGGGCATCGATCTCGACGACGCCGAACTCGCCGCGCGGTGCGAGCGGACGATCAGGAACTACGACCCCTGCATCTCCTGTTCCACCCACTTCCTCAAGCTGACGGTCGACCGTCGGTGAGCTCGGTAGTGCTCGGCGTCGGCAACCCGTTCCGGCGGGACGACGGCATCGGGACCGCCCTCGCGGCGATCATCAGCGAACGTCAGCTGCCCGACGTGACGGTCGTCAGCTGCGACGGCGAGCCAAGCCGCCTGCTCGACGCCTGGGCCGACGCCGACCTGGCGATCGTGGTCGACGCCCTGTGGTGTGACCAGCCTGTTCCCGGCCGGGTGCATCGCAGTGAGCAGGCGGAAGCCTGGCCTTACGCCGGCTCGGCAAGCACCCACGGGCTCGGCATCGTGGCGGCCGTGCGGCTCGGGCAGGTACTTGACCGCCTGCCAGGGCGGCTGGTGCTCTTCATGGTCGAAGCGGACGACTACGGCTTTGGCTCGGGTCTGTCCGGCGCCGTGATGGCCGCCTTGCCAGGCCTGACCGAAGCCGTGCTAACCGAACTCGCCAGCGGCTAGCCAACTGCCGCCGTGGCGACGTCCGGCTCGGATTCATCAGCCGTGGCCGGCGGGCGCGAGGCCTGCCTCGGCACTACCATGACCGGCACCTTCGCCAGGTGCAGCACCTTGTGGCTCACGCTGCCGAACGGGATGTACGGCAGGTCGGTGCTGCGGGCTGAGCCGATCACGATGATCGCGGCATCGTGCTCGTCGGCCGCTTCGATGATGGCCCTTGCGATGTGGCCGACGTGGGTCTCGCGGATCTCGGCGCTCACGTTGACCCCGGAGTCGGTCATCTTGGTCTCGATGTTCGTGATCAGCCGTTCGGCGACGCCTTCCGGGCAGTCAACCTGGAGCCTGCCCCAGCGACCCACCGCGAATTCGTGTACATGCAACAAGATGATCTTGTCCTCGGGCCCGTGCCAGAGCCCGAGTGCCATCTCGGTCGCTTCCGGGGCGTATTGCTGCGCGTCTACGGCCAGCAGGATGTTCTTGGCCATGGTTACTCATCCTCATTTCTGCGGAATTCATTCCTTCTGGCAGTCAGAGCCGTGCTCCGACGATGGCGGCCAGGTCACCAGCGGGTCGTTGCTGTAGCGCAGCAGGCCGGCCAGCGGTCCCTCCGCCGCCGCCCGGAAGGCCTTGTTCACGTCGCCGGTCGTGACCTGCCTGCCAAGCACGGCCGTCAGGTCAGTGAGCGAGCCATCCTCGACCGGCACTCGCAAGGCGACACCGTCCAGCCTTCCGACCAGCGTCGGGATGACCTGGCACCATAGTCCGGCCGCGACCAGCGGTCGTGCCATTGCTGATCGTCACTTCGGGCCGGGCCGAAGGTCCCGTCCGTAAGATTCCTTAGCCCGTGTCGCGTGCCTGGTAAAGCTGGTCTGATGCTTCCTGGTACGAAGGAAGCACCACTAGTGGAGGGCGCGGTGCCGCAGCTCAGCGATTTCCTTACCCGGTTCAGGCCGGTCGGCGCGCCGGGCTCGGCCGCTATCGCGGCGGTGCCCGCTGACAAGGCTGCCGCGCTGGCCGCCGAGCTTGATCCCGTGCTCGCCCTGCTGGCCGGCACCGACGAATGGTGCGCTGGGGTGATCGCCGCGTCCGAGCGGGAAGCCGCAAGGCTGATGAGCGAGGCTACCGCCGAGGCCGCGCGGATCGCCGCCGAGGGAAGGCATCGAGCGGAAGCCGCGCGGGAGGCAGCGGCGGATCAGGTCATGGCGACGGCGCGGGCAAAGGAAGGGCAGTTGCGGCAGGCTGCCGCCGAGGCCGTGCGCGCCAGGCCAGCGCCATCAGAAGCCGAGGTTCAGGCCCTGATCAGGCAGGCTATCGAGTTCGTTGAGTCAGGGCCTTGAGTTCCGGCTGGGTGGCTGGCACCGTCAGGGCGCGGGTTCTCGCGGGGCGGCGGATCGGCGCCAGCGAAGCCAGGCGCGTAGTCGGCTGCGACTCGCTGGCCTCCGCCTTGTCGGTGCTCGACGCGACCGGTTACCGGCTGCCGCCGCAACTCAGACCGCCGGGCCGCGCCGACGCCAGCGAACTGCTTTCTGCCGCCCAGCACGCCATCGGCGCCGCTCTGCTCTGGGATCTTCGGGTCCTGGCGGGCTGGCTGCCCCAGGGCGGCACGCCGCTCATGCGGGTGCTGGCGGGCTGGTTCGAGATCGCCAATCTCGACGAGCGACTCGCTGAACTGGCCGGCGGCCACCGGGCCGAGTACTTCGAGCTAGGTGCCCTGGCCACGGCCTGGACCAGGCTGGCCGACAGCCAGAACCTGGCAGACCTGCGGTCAGTGCTGGCCGCGTCCGCCTGGCAGGATCCTGCCGGTGAAACTGCCCGCGAGTTGGCCGTCGGCCTGCGCGCCCGATGGGCGCAAAGAATCGCCGCCCTTGGCGACCCGGCGAAGTCCTGGGCCGAGGCAGCGGTGGCACTGCTACTGGCAGGCGAACTGCTGTCGGACGGCCGACCTGGTAACTCGGTGCTGGAAACCGTCGCGTCGGCACTGCTCGGGCCAGCCGCAGCGATCGCCGGAACCGTCGCCGATCTCGCGCGGGCCCTGCCCGCGCGGTCCTCCTGGGTGCTCGGTGACCCGGACCAGGGCTGGCAGCCCTGGCAGGGCGAGGTGGCCTGGTGGCGGCGCGTCGAGTGGGACGGGCAGGAGCTCCTGGCCGGTACCGGTTTCGACCGCAAGCCGGTCATCGGCGCGGCGGTGGTGCTGGCGGCCGACGCCAGGCGCGTGCGGTCAGCGCTTGAACTGGCCGCTCGTGGCGGCGCGGCGATCGAGGTGTTCGATGCGGTGGTTTGACCTGGTTTTGCCGGTTCCGGCCAGGATGACCAGGGTCGCCTTGGTGGCGCCCGCAGGATCGCTGCGCGACCTGCTGGCCAGGGTGGGACAAGCAGGCACAGTGGAGATCGACACCGCCCAGCCGCCTGGCGAGGCCGACAGCGGCGGGCTGACCGGGCTCGGACAGTACGCCGCCGGGGCGGTGCGCCAGCATCAAGCAGGAGCGCTGGTCGGCTGGATGCCCACTAGCCAGGTCGCCTCGCTCAGGGCCGCGCTCGCCGGCGTCGGCGGCGCCGTTGTCCCGCTCAAGTGGCCAGCGACCGCGGACCCGCCTACGCTGACCGGAGGCTCGGCCGGACAGCGGGCGCTGACTCCGCTCGTGTCCGCATACGGCACCGTCCCTTACCGTGACGTGAACCCCGCCTGGCTGGCCTGGGGAAGTTACGCGCTCATGTTCGGGATGATGTTCGGCGACGCCGGCGATGGCTTGCTGCTGATCGCCGCAGCGATCGCGATGGCCGCCGGCTGGCCAGGGCTGGCCAGGCGTTACCGCTCCGCGTGGCCGTTCGTGGCCGGAGCCGGAGTCGCGGCGACCTTGTTCGGCCTCTTCCACGTCCAGATGGGCCGAGGCCCTCCGCGAGTTCTCCTCGCGCAATGGCGAGATGCCCGCCGAGGAGGGATACCCAGCCAGCCTGGCGTCGGCACTAGCCGCGTTCTACGAACGGGCGGGACGGTTCACCACGCTCAGCGGCAGCGAAGGCTCGATTACCATCATCGGCGCGGTCTCGCCCGCCGGCGGCGACCTGACAGAACCGGTAACCGCCTACACTCAGCGCTACGTCCGTTCCCTGTGGACGCTTGACCGCGACCTGGCCTACGCCAGGCACTATCCGGCCATCTCCTGGGCCGGGTCCTTCGCCCGTGACGCGGACCTGATCGCTGGCTGGCACGCGAGGAACGGCGATCCCGGCTGGGCCGCGCGGCGCGCCCGGCTCACCGGGCTGCTCGTCGAGGCGGACCGGGCCGGCGAACTGGCCGAGCTGATGGGCGTGACCGCGCTGCCGCCTTCACAGCGCATGGCGATTCTCGCCGGGCGACTGGTGCGCGAGGGGCTCTTGCAGCAGAGCGCGATCAGCCCAGCCGACGCCTACTGCGATCGGGCCAGGACGGCGGCACTTACCGACGCGGTGCTGGCGGTGTCCGACCGCTGCCTGGAGCTCGCCGGCCTCGGAGCGCCGCCGGGCCAGATCGAGGACCAGGATTTCTCGCCGCTGCTGCGGGCAAAGGAAGATGCGCCTGCCCCTGAGCAGGTGCGCGGGATCGCGGACGCGCTGCTGGCCGAGCTCGAGGCACTGCGGCCGGAGGCCGCCAGACAGGAACCGCGGCCGGATGGCGGCCATGACTGACTTGGCCAGGCCAGAGTTCACCGCCGTAGAGCAGTTGCGCGGTCCATTGCTGATCGCCCGCGGTATCAAGGCTGTCGGCTGGGATGAGTTCGCGACGGTCAGGCTAGCGAGCGGGGAAACCAGGCATGGCCTGGTTCTGGAAGTTGACGACGACCTCGCGGTTATCCAGGTTCTGGAAGGCACCTCAGGCATGGATCCGCAGGGTACGAGCATCGAGTTCGCTGGCCGCCCGCTGCGAGTCGCGGTCGGGGGCCAGTGGCTCGGCCGGGTCTGCACCGGGCGGGGCGAGCCGAGGGACGGCGGTCCGCCGGTGACCGGCGAGCTGACCATGCCGGTCGCGGGCTTCCCCATCAACCCGGCGCTGCGGCTGCCTCCGGCTGAGCCGGTGCTCACTGGCATCTCGGTCATCGACGAGCTGATGACCCTGGTCAGAGGTCAGAAGCTGCCGATCTTCTCGGTAGCGGGGCTGCCTCACCTCGAACTGGCAGGTCAGATCGCCGCTCAGGCGTCGGCGCAAGGTGAGCCGTTCAGCATGGTCTTCGCGGCGATGGGCCTGACTCACGCGGACGCGGCGGCGATCAGGGCGACACTTGAACAGCGGTCAGCGGCGGGCGACCTGGTGCTCTTCCTGAACCTGGCCGATGACCCGGTGATCGAGCGGATCCTCACTCCCCGCCTGGCCCTGACGGTGGCCGAGCATCTCGCCTTCTCGCTCGGCAGGCACGTCCTCGTCGTGATGGCGGATATGACCAGCTACTGCGAGGCCCTGCGCGAGGTCTCGATGGCCAGGGGCGAACTGCCTGCCAGGCGCGCGTATCCCGGCTACCTTTACAGCGACCTGGCGTCGCTGTACGAGCGGTGCGGCCGGATCCAGGGCCTGCCTGGCTCGCTCACCCTGGTGCCGGTGCTGACCATGCCGGCCGGCGACATTACTCATCCCGTGCCTGACCTGACCGGCTACATCACCGAAGGGCAGATCGTTCTCTCCGCCGATCTGCATTCTCGGGGTATTTACCCGCCCGTCGACGCTCTTTCCTCGCTGTCCAGGCTGATGCGGCATGGTGCCGGATCAGGGCGCACCAGAGACGATCATCTCGACGTAGCCGCTCAGACCCTGGCCGCGCTGGCGTCCGCGCGCCGGGCCCGGCGAGCTCTCCGAGCTCATCGGGTCGGCCGCGCTCGGCGACGCGGACCGCCGTTCCATCCAGCTCGAGCAGGCGTTCGAAACCACGCTGATGAACCAGGGCCAGGCCGAGTCCAGGCCACTTGCGGAAACGTTGCGGCTGGCCTGGCAAGTTCTAGGCGTGCTGCCGAAGCGCGATCTGACTATGATCCCGGCCCAGGTTATCGACAGGTACTACCCGTGAGCGGGCCAAGGATTTCGGCGCCGCCAGGCCGGGCCGGGCGGCTGTGGCTCGAGCGGCGCCTGCTGGCCGCCCGTCGCGGTGCCGACTTGCTTGACCGCAAGCTGCGCATCCTGCAGGCCAACCTGGGCGAGCTGACGGCGACCGCAGGACAGGCCGAACTGGAGTGGCGCGAGAGTGCGGCCGCTGCCGACCAGGCACTGCTCATCGCCTCGCTGCTCGGCGGCCAGCGCGCCATCCGGCTGGCGTCCGACGCCGGCTACGCGGACATCTCGGTTCGCTACGTCATGACGATGGGCGTGCGGCGGCCAGCCGAGGCCACCTGCACCTGGCCGGAAGAGGCTGTCCCCTGGGCGAGTGCGCCGGTGACGCGAGCGCGGCAAGCTGACCGCGCCGCACTCGGCGCCGCGGTCAGGTACGCGGCCGCGGCCCGTGCACTTGAAGTTGTCGAGGCCGAGACGGCCGCGACGCGGGTGCGGCTGCGGGCCATCAAGGACCGACTGATCCCCGGCCTTGAGCAGGCCAGGGACCGGACTGTGCTAGCGATAGACGAACTCGAGCGCGCCGACGGCGCTCGGATGAGGTTGCGTGCGCGCTACTAGTGTCCTGGATCTTTGATCCGCTGCAAAAGTCGCCCCAGTGATTCGAGGATTTCTTCCGCAGATTTCGTCCAGATGAATGGTCTGGGATCTTCGTTCCATGTGTCCACCCAGTTAAGGATATCCTTTTCGAGCTGCCTGACCGACTTGTGGACGCCGCGGCGCAGGAGTTTCTCGGTCAGAAGCCCGAACCAGCGCTCTACCTGGTTCAGCCAGGATGAGCTGGTCGGCGTGAAATGAACATGGAATCGTGGGTGCTTAGCGAGCCATTGCTGGACAGCCGGGGTCTTATGGGTAGCGTAATTGTCTGCGACGATGTGGATCTGCAGCACATGCGGCTCGCCGCCGGGCTCGCCCGGTTCTGCCAGTTGCGGCACTTGCTTGTCGATTTTCTCCAGGAACTTGATCCATTCCTTCGCGCGATGGCACTTGTAGGTTTTCGCGATCACCACGCCAGTCGCAATGTCGAACGCCGCGAAAAGATCAACAGTGCCGTGCCGGACATAGTCATGCGTCCGCTTCTCTGGCATGCCGGGCATCATCGGCAGTACCGGCTGAGACCGGTCAAGGGCCTGGACCTGGGACTTCTCGTCCGCGCACAGCACAACAGCGTGCTCGGGCGGATTCAGGTACAGTCCGACGACATCGTAGACTTTCTCTACGAACAGCGGATCGGATGACAGCTTGAACGTGTCGGCGATATGCGGCTTAAGGTGGAAAGCCTTCCAGATCCGGCCGATAGTGGACTTGGACAAACCGGAACGTTTCGCCATGGATGCCCTCGACCAGTGAGTCGCGTCATCCGGTGTCTCCTCCAGTGTCTCGACGACGACCTTTTCTACCTGCTCGTCGGTGATCGTAGGCACGCGCCCAGGACGCGGCTCATCAGCCAGCCCGTCCAGGCGCATGACGATAAACCGCTTGCGCCATTTTCCGACCGTCGATTCATTACACCGGAGCAACGCCGCGGTTTCCTTATTGTCATGACCTTGCGCGCAGGTCAGGATGATTTTGGCTCGCAGCGCCATTGCCTGTGAGGATTTCGCCCGTCGCGCCCATCTTTGGAGAGTGGCCCGCTCGTCATCGGAAAGCGTCAATTCGGCCTTAGGCCGCCCTGTCCTTGCCATGTCAGTTACTCTACCGACATGGACAGTCACATTCAGTTATAACACACGGTCACGCTATGTGACCTAAATTAATTATTGGATGATCCAAAGACGCGGGACACTAGGAGGGATCGACGAAACTGTTCCCGCAATAAATAAAGGCGGCCCCGAAAGTGCGGCAAACACTTCCGGGGGCCTGGACCAAGGGACTACACCCCATGGTTTCCATCAAGGTATCACCTGGGCATGACGCCGGGCAGGTCGCAGCTTTGCTCGCCCTGCCTGAGATCGTCCAGTTCATCTCCGATCTTGACGGACGATAAAGCGGCGGAGTTCGTCGGCGCCCCAGACGATGAAAGGGAACGGCGCGACGGTGGCGAGTTGCGAGGGGGAGAGGGCCGCGGTGCCGAAGACAGGCTGCATGACTGGCGCGTAGATCAGAAGTGCGGCGAAGGCCAACGAGAATGCGATACCGCCGAGCAGGAACCGGTTGGTGAACAGGCCGACCGAGCGCAGCGATGCCCGGTCGGTCCTGACCGCGAAGGCGGTGCCGATCTGGCACGTGACGATGCCGAGCCAGGCGACGGTGGTGGCCTGGTGATATGCGTGGCTGAGCGGGCTGCCTGGCTTGGTTGAGGCGCCGGGATGCCAGCCCGCGTGACGAAGGGTGAGGTAAAACCCGGTCATGACCAGGGTGGCGGAGATGACCCCGAGGAATCCCCAGGCGCGGGCGAGCATCGCGCGGCTGATCACGCCCTGGGTACGGGGCCGGGGCGGCCGGTCCATGAGGCCGGGTTCCGCGGGCTCGCGGCTCAGGGCCAGGGCGGGCAGTGTATCGGTGCCCAGGTCGATCGCGAGGATCTGCATGACGGTCAGCGGCAGCGGCACTGCGCCGCCGGCCAGGGCGAAGACCAGGAACGGCACGACCTCGGGAACGGCGTGGGTAAAGATGTAGCAGATGAACTTGCGGACGTTGTCGTAGATGCGGCGGCCGGACTCGACGGCCGCGGCGATGGTGGCGAAGTTGTCGTCAGTGAGGACCATGGTGGCGGCTTCGCGGGCCACGTCGGTGCCGGACTGGCCCATGGCGACCCCGATGTCGGCCCGGCGAAGGGCCGGGGCGTCGTTGACGCCGTCGCCGGTCATGGCGACAACCTGGCCCAGTGCCCGCAAGGCGTCCGCGATCCGGAGCTTGGCCTCCGGTGAGCTGCGGGCGAAGACGATTTCCTTCCCTGAGCTGAGCACCTCGTCGAGCTGCGCCTCGGTCATCTTGTCCAGTTCGGTCCCGGTGACCACCTGCATGCCGCCCTTGCCTATGCCGACGCTTCTGGCGATCGCGGCGGCGGTCAGCCCGTTGTCCCCGGTGACGACGTGGATGCGGATTCCGGCGTGGTGTGCCCGCTCGATGGCAGCGGGGACACTGGGCCTGGGCGGGTCGAGCATGGCAGCCATCCCGGTCAGGCACAGGTGCTGCTCGGCGTCCTCCCGGTCAGCCGGGACGCCGGAACCGGCCGGCAGCGCACGCTCGGCGAACGCGAGCACGCGCAGGCCGCGCTGGGCGTAGCTAGTCATGACCTGCGTGGCCTCGTCCCGGTCCGCGTCGGCGAGCGGCTGATCCTGGCCGCCCCGGCGGATGGCCTGGCAGCGGGCGAGTACCGCTTCCGGGGCGCCCTTGGTGCGGACGACCAGGCCGCCGCCTGACTCGTCGACGGTGGTCATGAGCTTGAGCCGCGGGTCGAACCTGAACAGCTTCCGCCGGGCGACGTTCCTTCCGGCCAGGGAGATGTCCGCGCCGCAGTTTCCGGCGAGCTCAAGCAGCGCCAGTTCGGTCGGGTCGCCGGCCGGCTTTCCTCCGGGGCCGTGCACGTCGGCGTTGTTGCAGGCGGCCGCTATCCGGGCCAGGGCCTCCAGCCCGGGTTTGCCGTCAACCGCGGCAGCGGCGCCGGCCACCTCGGGCGGCATAAGCTCGGTTGCCCCGTCGGGCGTCCAGGCAGTGGTGACGCTCATCCGGTTCTGGGTCAAAGTGCCGGTCTTGTCAGTACAGATCACGGTGGTCGAGCCGAGCGTCTCGACTGCGGATAGTCGTTTGACCAGGGCGCCCCGGCGGGCCATCTCGCGGACTCCGACGGCCAGCGCGAGGGTGATCGTGGGCAGCAGTCCTTCGGGGACGTTGGCGACCAGCAGGCCGATGGCGAAGCTCGCGGCGGCAGTGACGGTCAGCCCGGCGGCAAGACCGATCGGCAGGAACGCGATCCCGGCACCCACAGCCACGAAGGCGATCAGCCAGGTAGCCCGCTTGACCTGGCGTTCCAACGGGCTCTCGTCAGGCCCGCCGCGCTGGCTGAGCGCGGCGATCCGCCCGAGTTCGGTGCGCATCCCGGTCGAGGTGACCAGCGCCTCCGCCTGCCCGCCGGTACAGGCGGTACCGCTGAAGACAACGTCCGCGGCCTGCAGCAGCGGCACTCTGGTATCGGGCGGCCCTGGCTCGCGGGTGACCGGCACCGATTCACCGGTCAGCGTGGACAGGTCCGCCTCGAGCGAGCCGGCCATCAGCCGCGCGTCCGCGCAGACCCTGTCTCCTTCCTCGATCAGCAGCACGTCGCCAGGAACCAGCAGCCGCGCCTCGATCTCCTGCGCTTTCCCGTCGCGCCTGACCCTGGCGCGGTCGGGCAGGAACGCGGCCAGCGCCTCGACGGCCTTCTCGGCCTGCATTTCCTGTACGAACGCGAATCCGGCGTTCAGGAAGACGACCGCGACGATCGCGATGCCGAGCCGGGGCGTGCCGCTGGCCCAGGCAAGCACGGCGGCCAACGCCAGCAGAACCGCGAGCGGCTGGGTGAACTGGCGGGCCAGTTCACCTGGCCAGCGCCGCCCGCCGCGCCTGGACAGCTCGTTCGCCCCGTACACTTCCAGCCGCCGCATCGCCTCGCGGCCGGTCAGGCCGTCCTGCGAGCTGCGCAGGTCGCGGAACAGCTGTGCGAGCGGCTCAAGCGGGTCCGCGGCCTGGGCCGTCATAGCGGACGTGATCTCATATGGCCTTGTCCTTGTCCTAGTCCGATGCCGGCCGGTGGTACCAACTCCTGATTCCTATCCCGTAACGTCGTCCCTCACCAGTACATCCCAGTCGCAGTAACCGAGGCCAGAGGACCTGAGTCCCGCCTGGTGCTCCTCAAGACGGCGATGGCCATAATCAGGCATGTGACTGCCTCTCATGGGCACCATGGGTGCGATGAGTGATTCTGCGGATCGACGGCGCGGTCAGTGACGTCAGGGCTGGCCTGGCTGCGCGGCTATCAGCGCGGCTGGCTCCGAGGCGATCTGCTCGCCGGGCTGACGGTCACGGCGTACCTGGTTCCCCAGGTGATGGCCTACGCTACCGTCGCCGGCCTGCCTCCGGCGGCCGGCCTGTGGTCGGCATTGCCGGCCCTGGTCGCTTATGCGCTGCTCGGATCGTCTTATTCGCTGTCCATGGGGCCAGAGGCCACCACGGCCCTGATGACCGCGATCGCGATCGGGCCGCTGGCCGCCGGGGCATCGGCGCGCTACGCCATGCTAGCCACGACCCTGGCCCTGCTCGTGGGCGTCATGGCTGTCGCGGCCGGGCTGCTGCGGCTTGGCTTCGTGGCGGATCTGCTATCCCGGCCGGTGCTGGTCGGCTACATGGCGGGCGTCGCGCTGATCATGATCGCTGAGCAGCTCCAGCGGGTGACCGCGGTCCCGGTTACCGGGAATGATTTCATTGGCCAGCTCGGCTCGTTCTGGCGCGGCCTCGGGCACCTCCATCTGGCGACCGTTGCCCTAGCGCTCGGAGTGCTGCTGTTCCTTGTCCTGCTCCGATGGCGCTGGCCGCGTGCGCCGGGACCGTTGCTGGCCGTGCTCCTGGCCACCGCCGTCGTCGCGCTGTCCGGCCTGAGCCGTCACGGCGTGTCCGTCGTCGGTGCCATCCCGGCCGGCCTGCCGCTCCCCAGGCTCCCCGACCTGCGTCCGCATGACGTAAGGGAGTTGCTGCTGCCCGCGTTCAGCGTGCTGGTCGTAGGCTTTACCGACGATGTGCTGACCGCGCGCGCGTTCGCCAGGAGGGACGAGAGGATCAAGGCGAACCGGGAACTGCTGGCACTCGGGGTCGCGAACGCGGCCTCAAGCCTGGTTCGCGGGTTCCCCGTGAGCAGCAGCTCCACCCGGACCTCGATCGCGGTGACCAGCGGCAGCAGGACCCAGCTTTACTCGCTAGTCACGGCCGTCACGCTGATCGCGGTTGTGCCGCTCGCCGGTCCGTTGCTCGCCCGCTTCCCGACTGCCGCTCTCGGCGGGATCGTGATTTTCGCGGCGCTCAACCTGATTGATATCACCGCATTCAGGCGGCTGCTGACGTTCCGCCGGATGGAACTGCTCATCGCGGTGGTTGCCTGCCTTGGAGTGCTGGCTTTCAATATCTTGTACGGGGTCCTTGTCGCGATCGGCCTGTCCGTAGCCGACCTGCTGGTCAGGGTCGCGCGGCCGCATGACGCCGCCCAGGGGGTTGTCCCTGGGCTGGCGGGCATGCACGACGTGGATGACTATCCGCAAGCGCATATCATTCCAGGGCTCGTGGTGTACCGATACGATGCGCCGCTGTGCTTTGCGAATGCTGAGAACTTCCGGCAACGGGCGCTGGCTGCGGCAGCCAGTCAGCCGGTTCCGCTGCGCTGGTTCGTGCTGAACGTCGAAGCTAACGTCGAGGTCGACTTCACCGCCTTGGAGGCGATGGACGCCCTGCGCGCGGAAATCAACCGCCAGGGCGCCGTGTTCGCTCTCGCCCGCATCAAGCAAGATCTGCTGGCCAGGCTGACCGCGTTCGGTCTAGCCAGCAAGATCGGCGCGGACCTGCTCTTCCCCACCCTGCCCATGGCGGTAAAGGCCTACCGTGAGTGGACCGCGGCGCGGCCGGAGGAAGGCAAGTCACAGCCGGACTTCTGAAGGAGCACGCCGGCCACGTCACCGATCTCGCGGGCCGTGATGGTGCGAAGCAGGATTCGGCAGCGCATGCGCGGGCAGGCTAGCGCCGGATGATGTATCGGGCACGATGGCAGAGCTGACCGGCGGGGGCACATAGGCATGCGGTGCGGCAGTTTTCCGCCGCGGCCGCCGTACGCGGCTGTGGCGGAAACTCATTCGGCAGTGGTGTATTTCGCTGGCGACCGCGCGTACAAACTGAAGAAGCCGGTGAATCTGGGGTTCCTTAACTTCAGCACGGTGCCGGCGCGGGCCGCGGCGTGTGCCAGGGAAACCGAGCTGAACCGGCGTTTCGCGCCCGATGTCTACCTTGGCATCGCCGAGGTCCGCGGCCCGGACGGAGAGCTGTGCGACCATCTGGTCGTGATGCGGCGAATGCCGGCCGCGCGGCAGCTCTCTGCGCTGGTTCGTGCGGGTGAGGCTCAGGATGAACCAGTCCGCATGGTGGCCAGGACTCTCGCCGGGCAGCACGCCTCGGCCGCCCGCTCGGTGCGGATCGACCACCAGGGCAGCCTGGAGGCGCTGCGCGGCCGGTGGGATGACAACATCGAGCAGACCATGCAGGCGGCTGCGCGGCTTATGGACGAGTCGGTCATCAGCGAAGTCGCCCGGCTGGCGGACCGGTTCCTGGCCGGGCGCGGGCCGCTCTTCGCGGCAAGGGTCAGCGGCGGCTACATCGTGGACGGCCACGGCGACCTGCTCGCTGATGACATCTACTGCCTGGATGACGGACCGCGAATTCTCGACTGCCTGGACTTTGACGACCGGCTGCGGTGGCTTGACGGGCTTGATGACGCCTCGTTCCTGGCGATGGACCTTGAGCGGCTCGGCGCTCCGGACCTGGCCAGGCGGTTCATCGAGTGGTATGCCGAATATTCCGGCGACCCGGCACCGGCCGCGCTACGGCATCACTATGTCGCCTACCGCGCGTTCGTTCGCGCGAAGGTGTCAGCTATCAGGCACGGCCAAGGTGATCGGGCGGCAGGCGGTGAGGCGCGCCTGCTCACCGACCTGACGCTCAGGCACCTGCGTGCCGGCGCCGTTACCCTGGCGTTGATCGGGGGATTGCCTGGCACAGGGAAATCTACCCTGGCCGGCGCGGTCGCCGACCGCCTCGGCTGGACCGTCCTGTCCAGTGACCTGATTCGCAAGGAACTGGCGGGACTGTCGCCGCAGCGCAGCGCCGCATCGGAATATGGCACCGGCATATACAGCTCTGCCTGGACCGAACGCTGCTATGACGAGTTGCTGCGGCGTGCCCGGATGCTGCTCGGCAACGGGGAGTCGGTGATCGCTGACGCATCATGGGTCTCGGACGGTCACCGTGCCTCCGCTGCGGCCGTCGCCGGCGACGTCAGCGCGCAGCTGGTCCAGCTGTGCTGTACGGCTCCGCAGGAGCTGGTCAGGGAGCGGATAAGAACCAGGAAGCCTGGCGCCTCGGACGCTGACAGCACCATTGCCAGGCGGATGGCTGACAAGATGGCGCCCTGGCCCACCGCGACGATGATAGATACCTCACAAGGCCGGGCGGATGCTGGTGATGCCGTCGGCCTGCGCGAGGCCCTCGACGTGATCCGGCCGCACGGAGCAGAACACGTCTGGCGGGGCGCCCGGCCGGTCATGCTCCCTGACTGAAGGCCACAGGGCCAGCGCTGGCCCGCTAAGGCACAACTGCGACCGGGCAATCGGAGTGATGGGTTACCTGGCTGCTTACCGATCCCAGGCGCAGCCTGGGGAATCCGCTGTGTCCATGCGTGCCGACTACGAGCAGGTCGGCGTCGCGCGAAGCTTCGACTAGTTCTCTGGCCGGCGAGCCGCTCACCGCCGTGACAGCAATCACGGGTGATTCAGCCCCGGTGAGCCGCAGCTGAGCCCTGGCTTTCGCCGTTGCTTCCGCTGCGAGCTGGCGGGCATGTACCAGCCCGGCCTCATCAGCAGGCGCGGCACGAGCCGGCATTGGCTGGCCGGGCGCGCGACTGGCGTCGCCGGGGCTGACGCACACCACGGTCAGTGGGGAGCGCGCCAGTGCGGCCTGTCCCAATGCCCATAACCGGGGAGGGATGCGCAGGGGTCGAAAGTCCCGCTCCCCGGTGACTCCCTGCTCTGTTAGCTCTCTGACCGCAGAGGAAGGCTTAGGACAGCTCGCGGAGGAGGGGATAGCCATGACTGGCTCTGAAAACGGGGTTCTGGTCGGGTATGACGGCTCAGCTGATAGCAACCAGGCCCTTAGCTGGGCGGCTAGGCAGGCGCGCCTGAGCCGATCGGTTCTCACGGTGTGCCACGCGTGGGCAGTGGGATTCACCGTGCCGCGTCAGGAGACCGCGATCAGCCGGCTCGCCTGCGAATGCGGCGAGCAGGTTATCACCGGGGGAATGCGGCGTGCCGGCGACGGCACGGAATCCGCGGCGGTTCGTTCGCTGCTGATCGAGGGACCAGCAGCCGCAGTGCTCTGCGAGGAAAGCCACCGCGCTGACCTGGTCGTAGTGGGTTCCAGAGGTCACGGCGGAGTTGCCGGGCAGCTTCTCGGGTCAGTCAGTTCGCAAGTCGCGGCCTGCTCGGCTGCGCCGGTCGTCGTGGTGCGCGGGCATTGGCGGCCAGCGGCTGGGTACGCGCCTGGCCCGATTGCGGTTGGTGCCGATGGATCCGCGGCATCTCGGGCCGCGGTTGAGTTCGCCTTCGAGCAGGCATCCTTGCGGGATTCCTTCGTCCTGGCGATTTGCGCCCTTGCCGACGCACCCGGCTGCCTGGCCGGGGCCCGCGGCCTTGAGGAAGAATTCCAGCGATCGATTGACGAATCGGAGAAGGCGCACCCAGGTACCCCAGTCGTGCGTCACGTGGCTATAGGAAGCCCACGTGAAGAGCTGATGAGAGCGGCCAGGGAAGCCCAGCTGCTCGTCGTGGGATCTCGCGGTCGTTGCGGCATGGAAGGAATGCTGCTCGGCTCCGTGAGCCAGGCGCTGATCTGCCTGTCACCTTGCCCGGTCGGCGTCGTGCATCCGCGATGACGACCGGGAGCCGAAGGTCCGGCCGGGAGCCGGGCCGGTACGCATTGCTTACTGACGGGAGCACCGTCGAGATCAGGCCAGCGGAGCAGGGCGATGCGGAGGCTATCCGCGAGCTGCATGCCGGCATGTCGCCGGACAACATTTACCTGCGGTTCTTCAGCCTGAGCCCGGTGAATGCCGAGCGGGAAGCCCGCCGGGTCTGCCGGGCACCTGATCCTGATCACGTCGCCCTGGTCGCCTGGCGGGACGGCGAGGCAGTGGGCGTAGCCAGCTACGAAATGAACGGCGCGGAGGCCAGCGGCAGGGCGAGGACCGCCGAGGTGGCGTTCACTGTCACGGACGGCATGCACCGGCATGGCATCGGCACGCTGCTGCTTGATCATCTGGTGTCCATCGCCAGGCAGTGCCACGTGCGGGCGTTCACGGCCGAGACCCTGGCCGAGAACGCGGAGATGCTCGGCGTCTTCGCCGCTGCCGGACTGCCGGTTCACCGGACGTTTTCCCGCGGCGTCGTCGAGCTGATGATCCCGCTCCCGTCCGGTGACGGCGGCGGGAGCCTTTCCCGCTACCTGGAAGCGGTGGACCGCAGGGAAAGCCGCGCGGACGTAGCCAGCTTGCGTCACCTGTTCGCGCCGAACTCGGTCGCTGTCGTGGGCGCGAGCCGCCGGGAGCTGGCCGTCGGCACCCAGGTGCTCAGGAATGTCGTGGAGGGTGGTTTCGCTGGCGCGATCTATCCCGTGAACCCGCACGCGGCCGAGCTCTGCGGCTTGCCGTGCGTGAGCTCGGCGGCCGACCTGCCGCCGAGGGTCGATGTCGCGATCGTGGCCGTGCCTGCCCCGGCCGTGGTTGAGGTGGCGCAGGAGTGCGGCCGGCGGGGTGTCCGCTGCCTGGTGGTCATCACTTCCGGGCTCGGTGACGCCGGTTCCGGGCTGCTGGAGACGTGCCGCCGTCACGGGATGCGGCTGGTCGGGCCTAACTGCTTCGGTATCGCGATGCCGGGCATCGGCCTGGACGCCACATTCGGGCGCAACCGGGCCGCGGCCGGGACCGCTGGCCTGGCGGTTCAGTCGGGCGGGGTCGGCATTTCGCTGACCGAGCATCTGACCAGTCTCGGCATCGGCGTGTCCTCGTTCGTCTCGATGGGCGATAAGTACGACGTGTCAGGCAATGACCTGCTGACCTGGTGGGAGCAGGATCAGCAGACCAAGCTGGCCGTGCTGTACCTGGAGTCGTTCGGCAACCCGCGCCGGTTCGGCCGGACAGCCCGCCGGGTCGGCCGTGCGATGCCCGTGCTTACGGTGCTCGCGGGCCGGTCGCAGGACGGGCAGCGGGCGGCGCAGTCCCACACGGCTGCTGCGGCTACCCCGGTGGTGACCAGGGAAGCGCTTTTCGACCAGGCCGGGATCGTGGTGACGTCCAGCCTCGGCGAGCTGATCGAGGTCGCGGCTCTCATGTCCTGCCAGCCGCATCCGCGGGGCAGGCAGGTGGCGGTAGTCACCAATGCCGGCGGGGCGGGAGTTCTCGCGGCAGATGCGTGCGCCGACAGCGGCCTGCTGCTCGCGGCGCTGTCAGAGCCGACCCGGCACCGGCTGCGCGAGCTGCTTCCCGGCGGAGCGACAATCGCGAACCCGGTAGATACCACCGCAGCCGTCAGCGAGGAAACCTTCCGCGCCTGCCTGGAGGCGGTCGCCGCGGACGAGGGCGTCGATGCCGTCATCAGCGTGGCCGCGCCGACTGCCATGGCCGACCTAGGCCAGGCAATGATCGCCGCAAGCCTGACGAAGCCACTGGCCGCCGCGCTGCTCGATCAGGAACCCGCTGTCCGCCTGCTCGCCAGGACCGGGACGGGTCCGTGCACTGACGGCAATCTGACCGGCGCGGTTCCCTGCTACGCCTACCCGGAATGCGCGGCCCGCGCGCTCGGCCGGGCGGCCCGCTACGGCATCTGGCGCGATCGCCAGCCAGGAAATGTGCCCGAATTGCCCGATGTGCGGGCTGATGATGCCCGCATGCTGGTGACAAGCTTCCTGGCCGAGCACTCCTCAGGTGGCTGGCTGCCCGCTGCGGCCGTCCGTGACTTGCTCGACTGTTACCAGATCCCGCAGGTCAGGACGGTGCTCGCGAGCAGCGAGCAGGACGCCGTGGCCGCCGCCGCGAGCATGAGCGGACCGGTCGTGCTGAAAGCCGAGGCGAAGGGCCTTGTCCACAAGACCGACGCCGGGGCGGTACGGCTCGACCTGCGCAGCCCTGCCGATGTCGCCGCCGCTTACCGCGATCTGGCTGCCAGGTTCGGCCGGGACCTGAGTCGCGTCCTGGTGCAGCCCATGGTGCGCGACGGCACCGAGGTGCTGATCGGAGTCGCGCAGGAACCAGTCTTCGGCCCGCTGATCGTCTTCGGGACCGGCGGCCTTACGGCTGACATTGCCCGCGACCACTCGGCCAGGCTGAGCCCGCTCACGGATGCCGACGCCCGTGAACTCATCGCCGGCACGCGGGTCGCCCGCCTGCTTGACGGCTACCGCGGCACGCCGGCAGCCGATCTCGACGCGGTCGCCGGTGTCTTGCTGCGAGTGTCCCGCCTGGCCGACGACCTGCCCGAAGTGGCCGCACTCGACCTCAACCCCGTCATCGCCCGCGCCGACGGCTGCATCGCCGTCGATGCCCGCATCAGCCTCACTCCCGCACAACCGCACGATCCGTTCCTGCGGCAGTTGCGGTAACCCGAGCAGGCTTGCCAAGGAAAGGACAGGAAAATGTCACAAGCATCCGGGAACGCAGTTCGTTATATCACGGTCGGTGTCGATGGATCTCCGTCATCTGACGCGGCACTGAACTGGGCGGTCAGGGAGGCCGGACTCACCGGCGACGTGATCAAGGCCGTCATCGCCTGGCAGTTTCCGGTGCTGGTCGGCGCCTACGGCTGGGCGCCGGTAATCACCGACAATGGCCTGGATCTGCGAGCTGGCGCCGAGAAAATTCTCGCCGAAGCGGTCAGCAAGGCTGCCAGGCCCGAGTCGGCGACGCGGATCGAGCAGCATGTCGTTGAAGGGTACCCACCCCAGGTCCTCGTGGATGCCTCAGCCGGGTCCGACCTGCTCGTGGTAGGCAGCCGGGGACACGGCACCTTCACCGATGCGCTGCTCGGCTCGGTGAGCCAGCACTGCGCGCACCACGCCAGGTGCCCAGTCGTCATCGTCCGCGAGCATCACGATGACAGTCAGCAAAGGAGCAGGCCATGAGCACCTCCGGATCGCCTTCTCAGGTCCAGAAGACCGGATCAACGCGGGCCAGGCGCTGCATGTGGGGCAACCCTGGCAGCGCATCCCTTGGTTCATCGCGTACAGGTGTTTCATTGAGAGCAGCGCCGCTCTTGCTCCGCGCCGCCGCACCTAGTAGGAAGAAGAAATGGGAAGACAGGCAGCCGTGGTTTTCTACGTGCTCGCGATGGTAGCCGTCGTGGTCGGCGTGGACGTCCTGTTCTTCAGGCACCAGTTCTGGCCGCGACTCGCAGTAAACGTCGGGATTGTCCTGGTGTTCTTGGCGTTCTATTGGAGGTTCATCAGGCACCCCTGAGCGCAGCCGCCGTCACGATCGCATCGAATGTCCGTCTGCGCATCTTCAGCGGCGCGGCATAGTGCGATGGTTATTCGGGCGCGGCTCCAGCCTTGGCTGGGAGTGCGGCCGGGACTATGCGCGCGTACAGATCAGGACTGACCATGGCGATGTGGCCGCTGCGCGTCCATCTGACGATATATGGCGGGTGGCCGTCAGCCCCGACGATGTCCAGGATCAGCGCGGTGCTGCCCGATGCTGTCAGCAGCTGGTCCCCTGCTCTGGCTTTCATGTCCGCACCTCCGCTCTGTCCTCGTCATGCCAGCCTCGCGCGTTTCGCTGCCGCCGGGATGGGTCGGAGAGCACGGTTCGGCAGGACTTTGGGCCTGAGGGCGCTCGCGCGCGGATCAGGCTGGCCTCCGCCAGCAAGTCCTTGCCGAGGCCCTGGCTGTAGCATGGCTGTCAGCCGGCCGGCGGACAGGGCAGGAGTGACTTCGTGGGTACTCCGGATCGCGGCTCGCTGGTTGTGCCGCACCTGAAGCTGGATGACCTGCTGGGCCAGTTGCAGGTCCGTCTGCAGGCTGTCCTGGACACTAGGGACCGGGTCAATGCCTTGCTTGAGGCAGTCGTCAGCATCGGCTCTGAAGTTGAGCTTGAGTCTGTGCTCCGGCGGATTGTCGAGGCGGCCGTGCAGCTGGTCGATGCGAGGTACGGGGCGCTCGGGGTGATCGGCGATGATGACCAGCTGGCCGAGTTCATCCCGGTGGGATTGGATGAGGCGCAGATCGCCGCGATCGATCACTGGCCTGAGGGCAAGGGGCTGCTCGGCGAGCTGATCAGCCGGCCGCGGCCGCTGCGGACCCCGGATATCGCCGCCCACCCGCAGTCGTCAGGCTTCCCGGCCGGTCATCCTCCGATGAGGACGTTCCTCGGCGCACCTGTGCAGATCCGGGACGTGGTTTACGGCAACCTGTATCTCACGGACAAGCGTAACGGCGAGGGGTTCGACGAAGACGACGAGGCCCTCGTCGTTGCGCTGGCCGCAGCGGCAGGCGCGGCCGTCGATAAAGCCAGGCTCTATGCCGATTCGCGGCGCCAGGAGCAATGGCTGCGAGCGACTTCCGAGGTCACCAGGAAGCTGCTTTCCGAGTCACCGCCAGCCGAGATTCTGAGCCTGATCACCGACCTGGTCAGAGAGCTTGCGGGGGCCGATCTCGCGGTCCTGGCCCTGCCTGCCGATACGCCGGGTCATCTGATCATCGAGCATGCCAGCGGCGTAGGGGCCGGGGAAGCGATCGGATTGACGCTCCCGGTCAAGGCCTCGGTATCGGGCATCGTGATGGCTAGCGGTGAGCCATTGTTCGTGGATGACTTCAGCGGAGATTCGCGGGTGGCCGCCGCCGCGCGCGAGCATCTGGCTCTCGGGCCCGCCGTGGTCTTCCCGCTCGGCCCGCCGGGCGACGTGCGCGGCGTCCTGACCGCCGGGCGCAGGCCGGGATCCAGGCCTTTGTCCGCAGCGGCGGTCGAGATGATGACCACCTTCGCGGCGCAGGCAGGCATCGGTCTTGAACTGGCCGACCATCGCCGCGACGCCGAGCGAGTCGCCGTGTTCGCTGACCGCGACCGGATCGCCAGGCAGCTACACGATCTTGTCATCCAGCGCTTGTTCGCTACCGGCATGTCCCTGCAGGCCACTACCGGCATGCTGCCGGACGGCCCGGCGGCCGGCCGGGTCTCGCAGGCTGTGGATGCCCTTGATGAGACCATCCGCGACATCCGCGCGACGATATTCACACTGCAAGCACGGCCGGATGCCAGCGGCCCGGGTCTTCGCGCCCAGATTCTTGCCGTGACCGACGAGATGACGCTGGCGCTCGGTTTCCAGCCTTCGCTGCGATTCGAAGGAAGCCTGGACGTCTCGGTTCCTGAACGCATCGGGCAGGATCTTCTGCTGGCGCTCAGGGAGGCACTGTCGAACGCCGCCCGCCACGCACAGGCCTCGAAGGTGGAGGTAACCGTACGCGCAGACGGCGAGCTCACTCTGACAGTGCAAGATGACGGCGCAGGCATGAGTGAGACAGGGCGCCGCAGCGGCCTCGCCAACCTCCAGCAGCGAGCCGAGGCCCTGGGCGGGCAGCTGAAAGTTGACACCGCTCAGGGCAAAGGTACGCGGCTCGAATGGGCTGTCTCTCTCCCAGCGTGACCTGGTAAGTCGGCTAGTGATCGTGCTCGCTTTCACCGCGCGTGCGGACCGCGAAAGCGGCAGCCTGGGTCCGCCGCTCCATTCCAAGCTTGGCGAACAGCGCGGACACGTAGTTCTTCACCGTCTTCTCGGCCAGGAACATCTGCTCGCCGATCTGCCGGTTGGTCAGTCCCTCGCCGATCAGCTCAAGGATCCGCCGCTCCTGGGGCGTGAGCCCGGCGAGAGGGTCCTTCTTCACAGCCTGGTCTCGCATGCGGCGCATGACCCGGCTGGCCGCCTCAGGGTCGAGCAGCGAAGCGCCGGAGGCAATCGAGCGCACGGCGCCCACCAGGTCAGTACCCCGGATCTGCTTCAGAACGTAGCCAGCCGCGCCGGCCATGATCGCATCGAACAGCGCTTCGTCGTCACCGAACGAGGTCAGCATCAGGCACGCGACTTCCGGCATCTTCGACCGGATATCACGGCACACGCTGACCCCGTTGCCGTCAGGGAGCCTGACGTCAAGCACCGCTACATCCGGCCGCAGCGCGGGGATCCTGGCGAGCGCCGATTCCGCTGTCCCGGCCTCGCCCACGACCTCGATGTCTGCCTCGGCCTCCAGCAGCTCACGCACGCCGCGCCGGACGATCTCGTGATCGTCAAGCAGGAAGACCCTGATTCTGCCGCCCGAAGCCATCTCGCTCATCTTCGTATTCTGCTACCTATCACAAGGTGCTGGGTAAGGTTATCCCGGCCCGCGGCCAGCCAGCGCCAGACTCGGCGGAAGGCTGATGCGACCTGCTCGCGCAGGCCGCATCTGGTGGGGATGGTGGTTCCGGTGGTGTCCCAGGTGTTGTTTGTCCAGGTGGTGTCGGCGCCGGCGGGGTCGTAGTAGATGACGGGTCCGTAGGCGCCGCCGCCGGCGACCGGCCGCCGGCGGCGACAGTCGTGACCTGCTGGCGGCGATCTGTGCTGGGCGCACGGACCCGACCCGCGCCGCACCGGCGTATTCGGGCGGGACACCCCGGCGACGCGGAAGGAGCGCCTGGTCGCTGACTGCGTCAAATGCAAGACGCGGACTGTGCAGGACCACTACGAACTGGTCGTCCGTGCCTACTTCGACCAGCGCGGTTCCGCCACGGCGGGCAAGGTCCGCCAGCGGGTTAACTTCAGCGCGTGCGCGGGGTGCGGGTGCCTGTTCCCGATGGACGACTTGGCGAGGCAGTACGCGAACAGCAAGGGCGGCGAATTCTTCAACCCGGCCAAGCTCCCGCAGAACTGGTAAAACCGCCGGGAAAAGCGTCCTGTCGGTCACTGGTTAGCCCTGGAACAGCGCGAACGCGCCTCCCTGCGGGTCGGTGAGCACGGCGAAGCGGCCGGTGCCCGGGATGTCCATCGGGCCCGCGACCACGCTGGCGCCCAGGTCGGCTGCTTTCTTGATGTCGGCGTCCATGGGCGGGACGACGACCGTGCCGCCCGCCGCCTCCGCTTTGCTGGTGACCTCGTCGAGGTTGTCAACGTTGATGTAGGTCGTCCAGCGGGGCGGACCAGGATCCTGCGCGGGCGAGATGGCCGCTACCTGCTTGGCGTCCTTCGTGACAATCGTGTAGTGCCCGGCCTCCTCGCCCATGTCCTGGCCTTCCCAGCCGAACAGGTCGGAATAGAACCGCACGGCGGCGCTCAGGTCGTGGGTCCCGATGTCTACCCAGGACGGAACCCCGTGCTCATACCGCGTCATCTCGGGCATTGTCCGGTCCCTCCTGTCAATTGCTTCTCCGTCAGCGGGCAGTAGCAGCACTGCCGTTCGATGTTCGGCGCGCCCTGTGACCTGCCGGGATTGTCCTGGGGGATACCGATTGGGTATTGCTCATGTGTGGGCGGCGATCTTGGGACAGCAGGAGTTCGGCTAGCGGGCGGAAGCGGTGTCGTCAGCGGGTGTCTGGACCCTGTTCTTCGCCGGGATGCGCGATGATGGTGAGTATGGTCGCGTTGCCGGTTGATGATTTTGACCCGGATGATCCGGTGGAGATCCTTCGGGTACTGCCTGCTCGGTTCCATGAGCAGTTCCTGGCCGAGTACGAAGCTGCGGTCGCGAGTGCGCGGCGCCCGGAGCAATACAGGCAGCTGCACCAGTTGCTGAGGCTGTGGCGGCTGAGCGCGGTCGCGTTCTCCGATCCGGGGTTTGAGGCTAGGCGCGAGGCTGTCGAAGACGCGGTGCGCACGGGCAGGCGGGGGACGCCGATCGAGGACGTCGTCCCGGACTGGGATGAACGGCTTGCGGCCGTCAGACGTCGGCGCGCGGCCGAGTGAGCTACCGGCCCGAGTTCGAAGGCAACGCGCTGGTTCAGCTCAATGGCCTGCCGCCGGTTGCTTTCGACGCCTTAGTTGAGCGTGTCGCTGTCCTGGTCGACGAGCCGTGGGATGCGACGGTGATACCGCCTGCCAACAATCCCGCGTACCGGCAGACTGTGTTCGGCGCAGGCTACGGACTCTTGTCGTTCCGGGTCGATGATGTCGCCGAGGTGCTCCGCATCTTTAACATTCTCTGGGTCAGTTAGACGCTGTAATCAAGTATCTGCCCGCCGACCCAGGACGTCGACCTGTGGAGTCTGAGCTCCTAACGTCACATGCGTGATACAAGATGTCAGACGTAAGAACGTTGCTCACCCTGGCCTGTACGCGATCATTACGCATGACTTGGCCGAGATCCGAGAAGCCCTGGTCCTCGACGAACTGAAATCAGCGCGGAAAGTTCCTGCGTCGGCCCGCGCCGAGTTGTGGGCGTCGCTTCTTTAATTCCCGTACCTATCATTAGCCCTGGCCGGCACCCAATGCCACGGGCTTAAGCCGGAACGGTTTGAGACCTGATCGTGCTCCCGGTCACGATGCGTTATTTTCCCTGGCTGGCGCGTGTTGTGCCGGTCGCGGGCGAGGCTCCTGCTAGAAGAGGGAGTGCTTATGTCACCCTTCGTCACAGGAGCCTCTGGTGTCTTCATACCCTGTCCGGCCGCGTTCTGCCAGCAACTGCGCGAATGACGGGGAGGTTCCGGGCGGCGGGTCACTCATGGTGGCGGTGCGGCTGGAGGACCTGGCGTCGCCGCTGCGGAACGGCGGGCCGCTGGCGGACGGCGACCGGTCAGCGCTGGTGATCGGGGGGACGGAGAAGATCCGGACCGGCGAGCCGGTGGTGTTCTGCAAGATCGTGGTGGTCGCGCCCGCGCAGGTCAGACGGGACGGGCGGGTCCAGGCGCAGGGCAGCCCGCTGGACCACGCAAGGCTGGGACCCCTGGAGGACTGGCTGGAGGAGAAAGCGGGGCCGGGCGTCATCGGCGGGATCGCCGAGCGGGCCGTGCTGCGCGATCAGTACGTCAAAGGCGAGCGGGAACGGCTGCTGGCCAGGGCGTTCATGATCCGGGCGCTGGTGCTGATGACCATTGTGGCCGGCGAGGGCGTCCGGGACGCGGTGATCGCGCTGGCCGGTGACCTGGCGGCGGTGCCGTGGGCGCGGGCCTGGGTTCCGGCGTCGGAGCGGGCGCTGGGGGACTGGCGGAACGCGCTCGGCCCGGAGCCGCTGGAGGAACTGCAAGCCATCGTGCTGCGGGCAGCATGGGCCGAGCATGAGGACCGGGACTGGCGGGCGGTCATCATCGGCCGGAGCAGGCCGCTGAAAGCGGGGTCCATCGACGGGACGCTGATCCGGGTACCGGACACCCCGGCGAACCGGGCGGCGTTCGGCTCCGTCGGCACCGACGATGACTCCTCCCCGTTCCCGCAGGTCCGGGCGCTGCCGCTGAACGACGCCTCGACCCGGGCACTGCTGGGGATGCCGCACGGCCCGGCCGGCACGGACAAGGCCGCCGCAGAGCAGGCACTGCTGGATGTGGCCCTGGAGCAGTACCCGCACCTATTCACCATGGACCGGATCTGGCTGATGGACAGAAATTATCCCGGCGCGGCCCGGATCGCCCGGCTGGCCGCCCGCACCCACGTGCTGGCCCGGCTGAAAAGCGACATCCCGCTGAAAATGATCTCCCCGATCCTGCCGGACGGGTCCTGCCTCGCGGAACTGTCCGGCGACAGCGTCACCGTGACAGTCCGCGTCATCGAGTACTGGGTCACCGTGGACGGCCAGGACGTACCGGAGATGTTCTGCCTGGTCACCGACCTCCTGGACTGGCGCGAGTACCCCGCCGCCGAACTGGCGGCACTTTACAGGTGGCGCTGGGACGGGTCAGAGACGGGCCTGCGCGAGGCCAAGGCAAGCCTGCGCGGCTCCGGGCCGTCAGCCGGGCCGATGCTCCGCTCCGGCAGCCCGGACCTGGTCCGGCAGGAACTCGCCGCCCGGGCCGCAGGCACCGAGATGACCCGCGGCGTCGCCCGCGCCGCCGCGCTCGCCGCCGCCCCCGCCAGGAAAGGCCGCCGGGCCGGCAAGCCGGTTCAGGCCCGCGAGATCTCCCACAGCCGCGCCCGCCGCGCCGTTACCACCGCGATCCGCGCCGGGAAAACCAGCTATACCGCGCTGACCAGGGAACTCGCGCAGCATCGCACGGTCATCGACCGGAACCGGCACCGCGCCCGCAAGTCCAAATGCGCCAGCACCTTCCCCCGCGCCAGCGGTGCCGACACAGCAACCCGGACCGCGCCGGCCATCATCACCCTCGCCAACCTGCCGGCCTGACCAGCCGAAACACCGCAAGACAGCCCTCCCCGCCGGACCGTGCAACGGCCGTCACCCGGCACGACACGCCGGCCATCCGCATGCCCCGAAATCAGAAACTACCCACCGTAACCAAACCCAGGAAACTCGCATCAACACCCAAATGCCTAAAGCCCGCGGCATTGGGCCGGCACCAGCCCCGGCCTCATCCCCTTCACCGCCGTCCTCGCCCTCATCCGCGCCCACGTCACCGCCGATACCTGCTGCCGGCACTGCGGACGCCGCCCCGCAGACTCTGTGGCTCGTTGGCCATTCTCAGCTAGATCCCTCGCTGAGACATGTCGGGCAACTGCTGTTCGAATTTCCAAGGCGCATCCCGATAACTGGTGCCTGGTCGGCGGCCAGACGGTGATGCTGCATGACCTGGAAAACGGACGCTCAGATATGCGGCCCACAACCGGCGGTGATCTGCTCGTTGACATACGCGTACGGACTGCAGCACTCCAGTGCCTGGGCATCGACTTTAAATTCGCCGTTGTCGGTTTTCCGCGTGAAGCGATGCTGGATGCCGTCTTGGGCGAGTTCTGGTTCGAGATCACGCTCGCGGAGGAAGGCAATGCTTCGCGGCATGTACTGACTTCTGGGACTTCGGATCGCTCAACAGGACGATGGCAGGCCTCCGCCCCTTGTGACGTGGGCCGTCAGGCGGATGCCCACATTCTGCCAGTACTCGTGTCCTGCTGTCTTGTAGGTTATCCGGACCCATGTGAGATGGTATGTGCCTGGGCTTGCTATGTGGAAACCAATGAGGATGTACCAATCTCCGATGGAATGCGGGGGGGTCACGTCGTCGGTGACCGGGTGCGGGATGTTAGACTTACGGCAGTACTTACTGAGGAAGTTCCCAATGCCAATCTCGGTGTTGCCATTCGCATTACTGTAGGCCCGGACGCTATCCGTGACCACCTCTGGTGCCGCTGACCAGAGTCGGGCAGACATTATGCGGACCGTCTGGTCGCCTGCGTTATACAACTGGGGAATGCCGACATCGTCCTCGCTGCCGGTAGTAGTTCGAAGAATATCGCTGTAATCCCTGGGGCCAAACACGTTTTTGTGCTGTGGCCCCGGCGCACCGGTACTGCCCGGACTGCAAGCAGAAATAGATGCGAGAATCACGAGTACAGCAGTCCGCGCCACGGCCCGTGGCGGCGCTTGCCTATTCGCGCTCACGCCGCCTCCTTTTAGTAGTTGTAGAACACATTCGGGTAACTAGACACTGGGGCATCGTTACCCCAGAGTTCATGCTCGTCCGTCCTCATATGCCGGATCTCATTGTATCTCTTCTTTGTCGAATCGCTGAAGGCAATAGACTGCTCGGATTCGGTGCTGTTGCCGGTTTCTGTCTCTATCTCAACGGTTATCGGCCCCAGGCTGATCGAGGCACCTTTCTCATAGGTAATACCTTGGCCCTGGCTGTTGTTGTGATTGCTCCCTGGAGGAAACCCGTTCCAGTACTTCTTTTGGGCACAGCAACGCCATCCGTGCATGCCATCCAGTTTTAGGACCGACGGACCGGACCGAATGTACTGCCAACCGTGTCCTGGATTGTACAACCCTCGTTGCACGATCCAGAAGTGATCAGCGCAGTGCACGTCGGGCGAGCAAGTCTCATTATTCGCTGAGCACGGATAATCATATCTATCCTGCTCACGGTACTTCATTGTAATTTGTATGACATTAGCCTTAAATGGCCCGCCGGCAAGCCCGTCGCTACTGGCGGCTTGGTTGTCGTAGACGGTCCCTTCGTGGCCACCGAAACCGATCTTCCATATCTTACCGTCCACACTGGAGTCGGTGGATACTTCTGTCATCGCACCCTTGGTGTAGGTGTAACCGCCACTGGCCTCCCACCAGGTGTGGTACTCGCCGACATCGGTCCACTCGTGCTTATTCCAGACGGTTACGAGTTTCACTCGCCAGTTGCCATTGTCATCTTTGCACTTCTGTGGCAGCCGACTGGCAATAGCCGGGACGACAGCCCCTGTGATGGGCGGTTCCCCGGCCATTGCGGCCCCATGACCATAATCATGGGCGACCTGTCCAGGGTGGAGGTGGTGATATTCGAGGGTGTCCCCTGTCCGGTCCAGGCGAAAGTGGGCCCGTCCGCCTCCGTCGGGTCGCCAGAGGCGTCGGCCCCGAATGCGGACGCGATGACATTCAGCCAGCCGCCGTTGCGGTTAGCCTCAGCCTGCGAGTCGAAGGGGAGCTTCGCGGGCAGGGTGAAGCTCCACGCTCCGCTCGCGTCCGTGGTTACGGTGCCGATGCGCCCCGGAGTGGACGAGTCTGAGTCCAGCGGGTAAACGAACACCCTGTCGTTGGGCATAGGCTTCCCATTGGGGGACACGACGACACCACTGATCGTGCGCCACGGACTCACCGCTGGCGCCGCCCTGGTGTGGGCAACCATGGCTGAGGCGGGTACTGAACTACCCGCCGCCAGCCCCAGAAAACTGGCCACGACTGCGATCGGAACGAGCCAATGCCTCGACCCGGTTCTTACTCGAATGGATACACTCACTCTTCTACGAGGTTGATCTTTGTAGGTACTTAAAGTACGAAAGTACGGACGCATCGGCAGGCGACTTCCCCTCTAATCTTAAAAGTAATTCTTGTCGCGTGCTAAAAGCTGTTTGGAAGTGATCTACCGAGGAATCGAGGTAGCCAGCGGTACTTGCATCCTGCCGAATATGCAAAGCGTCGGCCAATGCCGACCGTGAATTTAAGGCGCCCAGCTTTCGCATGCATGGTCTCCGGCTCCTGTGCTGCCCAGGTTCGTCGCCTGAGAACTGCAATTGGTCACGTCGCACCTGGGCCAAAGGGTTCCGCCGGTGCGACTCGTCCTCCTGCCCCGCTTTCCGCTGTCTCTCATTGTGCTGCCTTAAGGAGCTTGATCACAACCGGTCGAAGCAATTGATCATGGAAGTCCAGACGACGGGAAGCGGACATACTACCTATTTAGGCCTCTTACCTTCTCCTCGCTGCTGATTGAAGCCCGAGTGGAAGGCGGCTGTTCCTGATGATCATGGCCTTGGCCTGCTGATTGCTTCCACCACTGGAGACCGCCAGGCGTGCGTTGGCTAACGGCAGGGCCAAGTCACCAAACCTCGTGCTGCGCCTCATCCGGGAAACCGAACGGCGCGAGTCACGAGACGAGTTCGCGGCTGCCCTCTTCGCAGCAGGCCGGCAACTCGGTGACGTCCACCTGGCCTGCGACGCCCGCCTTGTCGCGCGATGGGAAGACGGCGACGTCGGGTGCCCGCGCCCTGCCTACCAGCGGGCGTTAACCGCGCTCACCGGACGGCCATTCGAGCAACTTGGATTTCAAAGTCGTAATGCCATCGAACTGCCATCGACCGATGACCTGACCTCAGGAAAACTTACTCTCCACGTAGACGAGGAGGGTCAAGTGTGGGCCACGATCGGCCGCAGAACGTTCCTGGCGGGCACTTCCGCCGCGCTGCTCGCGCAAGCAGGCCACTCCGAACCGGGCGAGACACTTTCGTATCCGCCAATAGCAGCAAAGGCAGACCCGTACGGATTCGGACTCTTCGTCCGGGAACGTTGGCCGGGCACTCACCTCGCTAAGCCGCATCCCGATCACGGCATCGACTATCTGGCGTTCCTCCCGGTCAGCAAAGCTGTCGAAGGCACGACGGTCAGCGTCCAACTCCAGGAAGCCGAACTAACGGCCGGCAAAGCCGTGACGACGGTCAAGGACTTGCTCCGATGGGAAGAGTTCGCCCGTGCGAACGGCCGCGCTCTGCTCGTGTCGGCATGCTCTCAGGACGGACGGTCGCGGTTCTACGTCATCGACAGCCGGGAAGCCCGACGACGGGCGGCACTGCACGGCGGTGCCACTGTCCAGGTTCCGGAAGCGTACGAACTTGACGACCTGACGTTCGCCTTGCTGTGGTCGTGCGCGAGCCTCGACAACGGACTCCAGGCTGATGACCAGGAACTGACCACCGCAGCAGCCGAGCTGGCGCCCTACGAGGAGTTGCCCTCGTCAGCGGTCAGCCGGGAAGCAGCCGCGAGCCTCGGAGCGACCGCGCACCAGTGGCTCGGCTCTGACTTCTGCGCTCGTCACATCCTGCGGAACATGACCAGGCTGTCCGAGATCCCGGTCTTCTGGACCCGCGAGCAGACCGGCAGCGAGGCATGTCCCTGGCTGCTGTTCGACCACAAGTACGCCTACCTCCGCGCGACCGGAGAGCGGTTCATCTGGCATGTCGACACCGCGCGGCGGGCATCGGTGCTGAGCGGCTTTCGTGAGGCAGCCGGTCACGCGGGCGCGCATTCGGTGATCGACGCCCCTACGGCGCGTGGCCGTCTTCAGGCGCTGGCGGGGTATCTCGGCATAGATTGGCCCTGGCTGCAACGCCGTTGCGGGCAACTCGCCGAGACAGGGACCGCCGGGTTGCTGCGACCGCGCAGCCGCCATATCTCGACCGCTGGCGTCGATGTTGCCTGCGCGTTCGTGGCTCAGGCCGGAGAGGACCGCTGATGGGAGAGCCGCGCTCACCGCGCGTAGGAATCTTCACGCTCGGCGGCACGATCGCCATGCGGCCAGCCGACGGCGCTGGCGCGGTGCCGAGCCTGTCAGCCTCCGATCTGCTCGCCGCCGTCCCCGGCCTCGAACACGAGGACATAGAGCTAACGATCCACGAGGTAGCCAACAAGCCGGGAGCTTCGCTGTCGTTCGCGGAACTGCTTGACCTGGCCGGGCGAATCAGGACCGCGCTCGATGAAGGCTGCTCGGGAGCCGTCGTCATCCAGGGCACCGACACGATCGAAGAGACGGCCTACCTGCTGGACCTGGTCATCTCCTCAGACTGCCCGGTCGTCGTCACCGGAGCTATGCGCAACCCGTCGCTCGCCGGTGCCGACGGACCCGCGAACATCCTTGCTGCGATCCGGGTCGCCGCGAGCGACACCGCTCGCGGGCTCGGCGCCCTGGTGGTCATGAACGACCAGATCCACGCTGCCCGCTGGGTGCAGAAGACCCACACTGGCAGCCCTGCTGCGTTCGCCTCGCCAGGTTTTGGGCCAGTCGGCCATGTAGTGGAAGGCCGTGTAGACGTGCCGGTCAGCCTCCGCCAGCCAGCTCCACTCCTGGACCCAGACCCTGCCCGCTCACCGCGAGTGGCGCTGGTGACGATCACGCTGGGCGACGACGGCAGCCTCATTGAGGCCATCAGCGCCGACATCGACGGCCTAGTCATCGCCGCCCTCGGCGCTGGTCACGTGCCCGATCTGGTCGTGCCCGTCCTAGCCAAGCTCGCCGCGCGCGTACCCGTCGTCCTCGCCTCGCGTACAGGGGCAGGCCCAGTCCATCGTCAGACGTACAGCTTTCCCGGCTCGGAAATCGACTTGCTCTCCCGTGGTCTGGTCAGCGCGGGTTACCTGTCCCCGGTCAAGGCCCGCCTGCTGCTGCACCTTCTCCTCGCCGAAGGCGCCGACGACTACCGGATCAGAGAGTCTTTCGGGTCATGAAGTCAAGCGAACTCAAGACCGGCCGGACCTTCGCCGTCACGTTCGATCACGGTGACGACTTCATGACCTCGCTGTCGCGCTTCTGCCAAGACAACGACCTCCACCAGGGCTACATCCCGATGTTCATCGCCGAAGTCGACATCGTCGGGACCTGCGAAAAGCTTGAAGACCCCAAGGCCCCGGTCTGGACAAAAGTCCACCTGACCAACGTCGAGGCCCTCGGCTGCGGCACCATCGCCCGCGACGGCCCCGACGGCATCCTGCCGCATATCCACACTTCGGTCGGGCTCAAAGAGCATTCAGCAACCGGGCACACCAGTCATCTGCTTAGCGCCACGGTCCAGTTCCTGACGGAACTGGTTGTGGTCGAGGTCGACGCGCCGACGATGACACGTCCTCGCAACTCGGAACTGTTCGACGTGCCACTGCTCACATTTCAATCGCTTAAGGCCTAGTCCGGGCTAATCGCCGCATAGCCGAACAAACGAACACGACATTCCCAGAACCAGCGCCAAACAGTGAAGACGACCCAACCCCAAGTTTCGGCAACTGTGGATGCCACTGCCTCCCGTCCGATTGGAGATCCTCGCCTGGGAGGTTCCGATCTGCGGGACAGGCGAGCGCTGCGGGCGACACACTACCCCACTGCCCTTTACTTCCAGGACTTCTGTGCCTAAGTGACCGATTTTTAGCTTTGCGTTACGGGTGGGTCACGATTAGGGCTGGGACCCTGATGCGGCGGTGAATGCGACGAGGCCCCTGCTATGACGTTGGGTGTCGAATCCGGAGCCAGTCACAGGAGCCTCGTTGCCTGCGAATTTTGCCATGCCCGTCGCCGTCCCGTCCACTGCCGGCGATGATGCGGGCCCGCCGGAGGCGGGCCTGGCCGCCCGGGTGGCGGCCGGGCCGGGCCTGCGGGAGGACGGGGAATGGCTGGCTGGCCTGCGGCGCGAGAGCCTGCTGGAGTCGCTGCTGGCCGGCGGGGCGATCGCCGCGGCGGCCGGGGCAGAGCACCGTCACAAACTGGAACGGGCGCTGAACGCCGAGGTCACGGCGCTGTGCCTGGTCACCGGGGCGCTGTTCCCGGTCCTGGGCTACGACGCGGTCCTGGCCCTGGTATTCAAGATGCCCGGCGTGCCCGTCAGGCCCGGCACCCCGGTGCCGACCGGCCCTGCCTATTCGAAGGCGCGGGAACGGTCCGGCGAGGCCCCGGCCCGGGCCATGTTCTTGCATGACGCGGCCCGGGACGGCCTTCCCGCAGGCCAGGACGGGACCGCGTTCGGCCTGGAGATCACCCGGATCGACGGCACCACCCTGGAACTGTTCAACGACCCGCTGCTCGCGCAGGAGTTCGGGATCCCCGCTCCCGGCGCGAAACCGCTGCTCCGCCTGGTGGGGCTGCTCCACTCCGGCACCCGCCGCTGGAAGGCCGCCGTCGTCGGCCGTTACCCCGGCGGCGAGAACGCCCTGGCCGACGGGCTGCAGGACGCGTTCGGCCCCGGGCAGCTGAACCTGGCCGACCGGGGCTTCATGTCCATGGACCGCTTCATCCGGTTCTCCGGCACCGGCGCCCACCTGCTGCGGCGCGTCAAGAACGGCGCGAAATCCGTCCCCTTCAAGACCCTCAAGCCGCTGAAAGACGGATCGGAACTCGTGCTGCTCCGCGAGAGCGCCGGCATGCGCTCCCGCCGCCGCAAGACCGCCGCCGACCCCGCCCTGCCGTCCCTGCCGGACACCGTCGCGCGGCTGATCTGCTTCACCGTGCTGACCCGCACCCGCGGCGGCCGCACGAAAACCACCCGGATCAGGCTGCTCACCACCCTCCTGGACCCGGACCTGTACCCGGCCGGCGAGCTCGCCGCCCTGCACCAGAAACGATGGCTCATCGAAATAGCGTTCCTCCACCTGAAAAGGACGGTCCGCGGCGCGGGCCGCGTCCTGCGCGGACGCTCCGCGGAACTCGTCCGCCAGGAAACCCGGGCGCTGCTCCTCGCACACAACCTGATCGCCGGTCTCGCCGCCCGCGCCGCCGCGACCGTCGGCCTTGCCCCCGGCCAGATCTGCTTCACCGCCGTGCTGTCCCTGGCCCGCGCCGCCGTCACCGCCGACACCTGCTGCCCCCACTGCCGCAAGCGCCCGGCCAGCGAAAACGCCCCCCTCGCCAGCCTCGACGCCGCCATCCTCGCCCTCCCGCCCGGCCGCGCTGACCGCCAGCGGACCTCCGGCCGCACCGCCGCTGAACGACGGAAGTGGCACACCGAAGAAGCTGAGTACACCCTCACGATCGTCCCGTCAAATCTCCCGGAAACGGACGTAAGTCCCGGAAGTTAAGGGCAGTGGGGTTATACCTCACGGTGTCGTGTCAAGGACGGTGTCGGTCGCGGCGGCGGGCTTGATTCTGGCTGCCTCTGGCCTGGCCGGCACGGGCGGTGCCGGGGCGAGCGTTCGGCCTGGCGCGGGTGTTCCGCTGCCGGCGGACGGGATGCTCAACGGCCTGGCCGCGACTTCGGCCGGGGATGTGTGGGCGGTGGGCCAGACAAGTGAGGGCGACCCCTTGATCCGGCGCGGGAATGGCGCTTCCTGGCATCGGCTGCCTCCCGAGACTCGTCCGGCTGGCACGTTCGGCCTCCTGTATGCCGTGACCGCGACCTCCGCGAGGAATGCGTGGGCGGCCGGCTTTGACCGGATGCTGCACTGGAACGGGACTAGCTGGACGGGAGTCCGCGTCCCGCACGATCCTTTCCTGTGGTCGGTCGCCATCGTGTCCGCTAAGGACGTGTGGGCTGTCGGCAGTGCCGGCACCGGGCAGGCTGTGATCGTGAACTGGGACGGCATAAAACCGGCCGGTTCACCGACAAGACCGTCCTCCTGCACTGGGACGGCGTCACCTGGAAAGTGAACTGAGCAGCCAATAGCTAGGTGCGCTCGGCCACGACAAAGTTGCTCAACGTCGGGGACGGCGACGTCCTGGCCGAGGTCGGTGGTGGTGCGGGCGGAATGGTGAAACGTATTGCGAGGCCGATGTTGTCGGTCTTCGGATTGGCAGGGCCTGTCGCTATTGTCTTCTTAGATTTGCGGGGAGGCGGCAGGTGACAGATGGCGCGGCTTGAGGAGCTTACGAAGGGTGCGCTTGTACGCGGGGTGCTCGGCGAGCGGGTTGTCAAGGTCGTGGATGTGGCGTGGCATGGGTCTGCTGCGGTCACCCTGACCTACACCGATGTCGCGACCGGCCGGGCCGACCAGGATCTGCTGTACCGCGAAGACGAGGCACGGCTGACGGTGAAACAACCTGACCTTGCCTGGTCAATGGACGGCGATGGCCAGTTGTTCCGGCTGGTGTCCGAGGCTAGGCGGATTTCGCTGGCCTATCTTTTTGATCCGTTTCTTGCGGTGCAGACGTCGAATCTAGATCCGCTTCCGCATCAGATCGACGCAGTCTACGGCGAGATGCTGCCGCGCCAGCCGCTGCGGTACCTCCTCGCTGATGACCCTGGCGCGGGCAAGACGATCATGGCGGGACTGTTCTGCAAGGAGGTTATGGTCCGCGGCGACGTGGAGCGTTGCCTAGTTATCGCGCCGGGGAGCCTGGTCGAGCAGTGGCAGGATGAGCTATGGCTGAAGTTCGGGCTGGAATTCGACATCCTCACCAGAGATGCCATTGAGGCCGCTCGCACGGGCAACCCGTTCGCGGAGCGGCCGCGGCTGATCGCGCGACTTGATCACCTCGCGCGTAATGAGGATCTTCAGGCGAAGCTGGCTGCCACCGACTGGGATCTGGTGATCGTTGACGAGGCCCACAAGATGTCGGCTCACTTTGCTGGCGGTGAGGTCAAGGAAACCAAGCGATACAAGCTCGGGCGTCTCGCCGGCTCGGTTGCCCGGCATTTCCTGCTTATGACGGCTACGCCGCACGCGGGCATCGAGGAGGATTTCCAGCTGTTCCTTGCCCTGCTGGACAGCGATCGGTTCGAGGGCAGGCCGCGTGACGCGTCGCGTTCGCTTGATACCTCGGATTTGATGCGCCGGCTCGTGAAGGAAAAACTGCTGAAATTTGACGGCACGCCGCTCTTCCCTGAACGCCGTTCTTATACGGCTATTTATCCATTGTCGGATCTTGAGGCGCTGCTTTACAAGAAAGTGACCGAGTACGTACAGGAAGAGATGAACCGGGCCGATCGGCTGAAGGCGGAAGGAGAGGGAAGGCGGGGCGCGATCGTAGGTTTCGCGCTCACCACCTTGCAGCGTCGGCTCGCGTCCTCGCCTGAGGCGATTTATCAGTCCCTGGTCCGCCGTCGCCGACGGCTGGAAAACCGTATCTCTGAGGAGCGCATCAGGCGGCGGGGAGACGAGGTCGCGGTCGCCGTGGGCACGCCAGGGATTCCGGCCGAGTTCGGCGGCGCGGACGAAGACGGCGGGTTCGATGCCGACGATCTTCCTGATGGCGAGCTTGAGGATCTTGAGGAGCAGCTGGTCGACGAAGCGTCGGCGGCCCAGACGATCTCAGAGCTGGAGCGGGAGATCGAGACGCTGGCCGACCTCGGGGAGCTGGCGCGCCAGTTGCGTGACTCCGGCCAGGACCGCAAGTGGGAGGAACTGGCCAGCATCCTTCAGCGCCAGCCGGAGATGTTCGATGCGCAAGGTGACCGGCGCAAGCTGATCATCTTCAGCGAGCATCGCGACACACTGAACTACCTGCTGGGCAAGATCCAGGTTCTGCTTGGCGATCCTGATGCGGTCGTCTCGATCCACGGCGGGATGCCGCGCGATCAACGGCGCCTGGTACAGAAAGCCTTTGTGCAGGACAAGCAGGTCTTGGTCCTGGTCGCGACCGATGCGGCCGGAGAGGGTATCAACCTGCAACGCGCTCACCTCATGGTCAACTACGACCTGCCGTGGAACCCGAACCGCATCGAGCAGCGATTCGGGCGGGTCCACCGGATCGGGCAGACCGAGGTGTGCCATTTGTGGAACCTGGTGTCTGAAGACACCCGCGAGGGCCAGGTATTCGCGCGGCTCTTCGAGAAACTCGACGAGCAGCGGCGGGCGCTCGGCGGCCAGGTCTTTGACGTACTCGGCGAGGCGTTCCGCGGCCGCAGCCTGCGCGAGATGCTCATCGATGCGATCCGCTATGGCGAGCAGCCGGAACGGCTGCTTCACCTCACCACAGTCGTTGATCACACAGTTGGTGAGAAACTCCGGGCGGTGGTGCATGATCGCGCGCTCGTCAGTGATGTCATGACCGCAGCCGAGGTCGAGCGGATCAAGGACGAGAAGGACCGCGCCGAGACCCGCAAGCTTCAGCCGCATTTTGTCCGCGATTTCTTCCTGACCGCGTTCGTGCATCTTGGCGGCGCGGTCAGGGAACGTGAGCCGGGGCGATTCGAAATCACCGCCGTTCCGATGGAGCTCAGGCGGCGGGACAGGGCGATCGGGTAGGCGATCGGGTCCGGCGGGCCGCTCGCGAAACGCTACGAGAACGTCACGTTCGACAAAGCCCTGGTGACAGTGCCTGGCCGGGCGCAAGCTGAATACCTGGCGCCCGGGCATCCGCTGCTGGCCGCCGCTATTGACCTGATCATCGAGCGTTATGAAGGTCTTCTTCAGCGCGGTGCGGTTCTCGTCGATGATGCCGACTCAGGGGGCACGCCGAGAGTACTTGTCTACCTGCAGCACGCCGTTGTTGATGGTCGCTGCGACGCGGCCGGGAACCGGCGCGTGATCTCACGGCGCTTCGAGTTCGTTAATGTCGATCCCGAAGGACGCGCGAGCAGCGCAGGCTGGGCGCCGTACCTCGACTGCCAGGCCGGCGACTACCGAGGAACGAGCGGTTCTTTCCGCTGTTATCGAGGCCGGCTGGGTGCGGTCTGACCTCGAAGATGCGGCCGTCGGCTACGGGGTGAGCCTGAGCCGCGCCCACGTCGAGGAGGTTCGGCGCCGGACCCTGGACCGGATCGAGCGGACCACCGAGGCGGTCCGCTCCCGGCTTGAGTCCCAGATCCAGTACTGGCAGCACCGGTCGAATGAGCTCACAGAACGCGAGCGGGCTGGCAAGCTGCCAAGGAGCGGCATGAATTCGGCGAGAGCACGGGAACGCGCCGAGGGGCTGCGGTCCCGGCTCCGTGAGCGTCTCGACGGTCTTGAGGCCGAGCGCCAGCTTTCCTCTACGCCACCGGTTGTCGCCGGAGGCGCTCTGGTTATCCCGGCTGGCTTGCTCGCGTCAATACGCGGGGACGGGGCAGAACTTGTCCATCGTCGTGAGCGTGAGCGTAGCGGCCGTAAACGGGTCGCGCTTGACGCGGTGCTTGAGACCGAGCGCGCGCTGGGCCGCGAGGCGGCCGAGGTACCCTTTGCTAGCACCGGGTTTGACATTGAGAGCAGAGATGCCGAAGGCAATCTGCTCTTCCTCCAGGTCAAGTGCTCCGCGGGGAAGGACGGGACGGTCTCGGTCGCGAGAAGCGAGATTGGTGTCGGCCGGAATTTCCCTGAGCAGCAGGTCCTGGCACTGGTGGACATCTCAGATCCCGATCGCCCGGCCGTGCGATATCTCCGCTACGCCTATCAAAATCTGGCCGTTCCTCCATTCGACGTCGCAAGCCTTAGCGTCAGCTGGCAAACCCTGGTCGAGAAAGCACGGATACCGTCGTGATATCGGAACGCGAACTCCCGGCCGGACAAGCACTCAAGCCAGGAGTTGCCTCTCGCGCGCTGATCTCCGATGCCCGCCAGTTGCGCGCTCAGATCGGTTATGGGCTGGCGGAGCCGAACAGGCGCCGCCGCGCGGCCAGGTTGGCGTTCGACACGGCCCGTGACGACCTGGTCCGGCAGCAACTGAACTCGATGCCGCTTGAGCGGCTGAAGGAAACCACTGAGGGTCGGCTCAGGTTCGGCGCCATCGAACGGGCCGGTTATCGCACGGTTGGCGCGGCGGCTGCGGCCGGACGGTACCGGCTCGAGCAGCTGAATGGCATCGGGCCGCAGACGGCATCGCAGGTCATTGCGGCCGCGTCTCAGATCGAGCTGGCAATGAAGCAGACGGTCAGGGTCAGGTTCGATCCGGATAGCCGACCCGCGCCGCAGACCGCCCTGCTCGGTGAGCTTCATGATTTCGACGTAGCCAGATCGTCGATCGGGCCGCTGCAGGAGAATCTCTCGAACCTCGCCGGCTCGCTGGATGAAGTGCTCGCCGATGCTCCCAGGGCGGCTGGCCGGATCAGGATGTTCTTCTCCGGCGGACAGCGGCGTGATGCCGCCCGCCAGGCGCTCGCTCGCCTTGATCAGTTGATGACCTCGGCCGACCTGGCAGTGGTCCGGGCGAAACTGGGCGAGGCGATGGCGGCGCTGGCCGGGCCGAGACCGGGAGTCATCGAGCTCTGGGAGGACTACGAGACCAGGCCAGTCGTCTACAACGGCCTGCTCATCGAGATCGGTGAACTGGCATCCGACGTCGAGGCCGGGCAAGGGTACCTGCCGTCAGGTATCGCGGACCGGGTGAGGCGGCATCCGCTCGACACGACCCAGCTCAAAGCCTCACTGCGTGGCTATCAGGCCTTTGGCGCCAAGTTCGCGCTCGCTCAGCGCCGGACGATCCTCGGGGATGAGATGGGACTTGGCAAGACCATCGAGGCACTGGCGGCGATGTGCCATCTGTCGGCCGAAGGCGATCGGCATTTTCTTGTCGTTTGTCCCGCCAGCGTCCTGATCAACTGGATGCACGAGACCTCCCGTCACAGCGAGTTGACGCCACTGCGCCTGCACGGACCGGACCGCCAGCGTAATTTGCTTGCCTGGCAACGTCGGGGCGGGGTCGCGATCACGACTTATGATTCGCTGAAGTCGCTCACCCAGCCGGAGGGCATCCGGATCGCCATGCTCATCGCCGACGAGGCGCATTACGTGAAAAATCCCAGCGCTGAGCGCACTAAAGCGGTCCGGTCCTGGCTGGCGGACACCGACAGGGCGCTGTTCCTCACCGGAACTCCCATGGAGAACCGGGTCGACGAGTTCCGGGCGCTGATCCGTTATCTCAGCCCGGACGTCGCGGCCCGGATCAAGGCAGTGGACGGGCTCGCCGGACCGACCCGTTTCCGTCAGGCGGTCGCACCTGTCTACCTGCGGCGCAACCAGTCAGATGTTCTCGATGAGCTTCCGCCTCGCATCGAATCGCAAGAGTGGGTCGAACTGGAAGGCGCCACCCTCGGCGCCTACCGGGACGCGGTCGCGTCCGGCAATTTCATGGCGATGCGCCGCGCGGCGTACGTGCCGGCTACCACGGGATCGCCCAAGCTGGCCCGGCTCGCGGACATCGTCGCCGAGGCGGCGGACAACGGCAGGAAAGTTGTCGTCTTTTCTTACTTCCTTGACGTGCTGCACGCGGCCATGTCGGTGATCGGTCCGATCGCTGTCGGTCCACTCACCGGCAGCGTTCCGCCCGCTAAACGGCAGGAACTCATCGACGAATTCAGCGCCCGTAACGGAGCCGCCGTCCTGGTCAGCCAGATTCAGGCCGGCGGGGTCGGCCTGAACATCCAGGCGGCCTCCGTGGTCATCATCACCGAACCGCAGTGGAAGCCCACTATCGAAGATCAGGCCATCGCGCGGTGCCATCGCATGGGCCAGGTGCGCACCGTCAACGTGCACCGTCTGCTGGCGGTGGACAGCGTAGATCAGCGCATGCTGGAAATCCTCGCGACGAAAGCGGTCCTTTTTGACGAATACGTCCGGCGGAGCGAACTCAAGGAACTCGCACCCGACGCCATTGACGTCTCCGACCTGAAGGCCACCGAGGCAACGGTCAGCCAGATGGAGGCCGAGCGCCGAATCGTCGAGATTGAGCGCAAGCGCCTGCGCATTGAACTACTCGAAACTGAATAGCTAAATCAGTGACCTGACTGTTCCGCGCGGTTCCCGGTGCCCGCCGTTCAGGTCCCCGGTTTCCGGCATAGCGGGCACTTCGCCGCCAGGCTCCCGGGCCGCAACCGCAACGATGGGACATCGATGCTGCCCAGCCGGGCCGATCTACCGCATCGGTGGCCCACGGATGTCGTTGCGGCAGCAACGATGGACCATAGTTGCGGTTGCCCGCCCTCGCTGGACAGCATCGATGTCCCATCGTTGCGGTCGGCTCCACTGAAATGCCCGGTTCGCCGGTGCTGTCGGCCAGTTCGTGGCCAGCGCACCTGAGCCGATCGGGGGACCGCTGGTCCGCCTCGGGCGGGGTTCGGGTCGCCTGGCCAGGAGTCACTTCTGGCCGGTCGGTCATTTTGGGGTGCTGTGACTCACGAAGGGTCGAGTTCGTGCAGGGTGTCTTGTGGCGGGAAAGGATCTTGACCTTCTGAAGACGAGCCGCGGACCACGTTCTGCGAAGGGAGTCAGGGCTCTAAGGGGGAACTCCGGGACACGGGCTGGACAGAACAGTCGGAGTGGTCCCTGAGTGTCGAGGAGACGAGGTGCGGGCGCAGGTGATCGATCAGAGGAGGGTGTCGGCCTGGAGCGGCGATGACGGCAGCGCAGGTTCCATGGATACCAGCCGCGGCCGGGCCGGTGACCGCAACGTCCGGCGACGCCGGATGCGCTTGGGCGTCGCGACCGCGAGTGTCCTGGCGGTCGCGCTGACAGCGGCTGCCGTCGTTGGCGTGCACAATGGGTTCGGGCCGGGTAAGCCGGGCGGGCATTCCGCGGCGGGGGCTGGCCATGGCGCCGTGACCGGACCCGGTACCCCCGCTACTCCGGCGGCGCTGCTCGCCAAGATCGCCCGCGTGGCCGCGCACGAGCCCGCCCAGGCCGTGCGTAGCGGCGACTTCATGTACATCCGCAGCGAGGTCGCCTATTCCGTCGATACCTTTGCCCACGGTCATGAGACGTCAGTCCTGGAGAAGCTGCACGAGCGCCAGATCTGGCTTCCGGTTGCCAACATCTGCGCCACCGGGCTGCTCATTGAGAATGGCGCGCGTACGCCCCTGTCGCCATTTCCGGTGGTGAACGGGAAGATCGACCGGTCACCGGGAACCGGAAACGAGCCGAGGCCGAATTTCAGGTGCCCGAGTGAAGGACACCTCGGCGATGTCACTTACCGGCTGATGCAGGCAATGCCAACTGGCCGGGCCGCGCTGCTACGCTACCTCAGGGCAGGAAAGCGGTGGACTAATGACGGGCCGGTGACCGAGATCGGCGACCTGATCAGGGAAAACATCGTCCCGCCGAAACTGGCGGCGGCTTTGTACCTGGTCGCGGCCCGTCTTCCAGGCGCCATGCTGGTTCCCGGCGCGGTGAACGCTGTCGGCGAGCGCGGGATCGGAATTGCCTGGACAAGCACGAGCGGCGGAGCTGAATACCGGACCGAATGGATCTTCAGCCGCAAGACCCTGCAATACATCGGCGAGCGTGACTACAACGCGAGGACAGGGGAGGTATACGGCGAAAGCGCCATTCTGCGGCGCGCCTTCACCGGTAAGGCGCGGCCAGCTCCCGTAGGGCTCCGGTCGGGCGGCCACGATCCGGTCATGCGCGCCGATGTCGGTCCGGCGGCGACTCGGCAGCGCCAGCCGGCTGAATACGACGCCCGCCGTCCGGGCCTGTACATCGCGCAGGAGAAGTGGTTGCGTGATCTAGTCACTGGTCAGCGCAATACCTAGTGAGGGGGTGTCACTTGCCTGAGCAAGCCAGGGCCGCTGAGGCTCCCGGGGTTGCCCAGCCGGCCCGACTGGCGCTGGCAGTCGATGTAACCGGCAACGAGCGCCGCCTTATCGGGAAGTGGCTCGGTAGCGGAGAGCTGGACGGCAGCGTGCGAGCCGAGCTACTCGTGGCCGCCGACAGCACCTTCGCCGCCCGCCTGCAGCGCTATCGCGACTCAGGCGCCGACGCGCTGGTGATCCCGGTGCGCGTCGTATGGCTCCCACGCGAACGGGATGGCGAGCGCCGCGTACGCTGGTCTGACCTTGCGCTGCTGGCCAATCCCCGCCGGCCGGGGCCACGCAGGCAGCAGCACATCGCCAGCCGGGAACCCGACCGTTTCCGGATCGTCGTCGGGGAGTCGGCCCTGCTCAGTGCGCTGCGCACCCGCCAGCAGGCTGAGACCGGGGCGTCAGCGGACCCCGAGGCGTTCGCGCGCTACGTCCGGCGCGCGGCCGTCGTGGCGCTCGAGCGGGCCGAGCGGCGCCTGATCGGAGACCGCTACAAAGTGCCGCGGCTGGTCGCCGAGCAGATTGCCGATGGCGCGGCTTTCCGCGCGGAACTGTCCGCACTCGCCCTGCGCCTCGGCCTGCCCGAATCGGAGGTACGCGCCCAAGCCTTCGCTGCTCTAGCGGAACTGGTCGCGGTGCAGAGCCGGACAGCGATCGACCTGTGGTCGGGAATCATGCGCCCGCTGCATGCCGGCACCTGGACCGTCGAGGCCGACGAGGCTGGCCTTGGCCGGCTGCGGGAGCTGAACAAGCGCCATGCGCTGATCTTCCTGCCGTCCCACCGCTCCTACGCGGATTCCCTCGTCCTTGCCGGAGTGCTGGCCCGGCACGACTTTCCCGGCAACCACATCGTGGGCGGCAACAACCTGAACATCTGGCCCGTCGGCCCTTTGGCGCGCCGCGCCGGAGTCGTCTTCATTCGCCGCAGCTTTGGCCACGACGAGATCTACAAGACTGTCGTCCAGGAGTATTTCGGATACCTGCTCTCCAAACGGTTCAACCTGGAGTGGTACTTCGAAGGAGGCCGCTCAAGGACCGGCAAGCTGCGGGCGCCCCGTTACGGCCTGCTGCACTATGTTGCCGCCGCGCTGCGGAGCGGACGCGCGGACGACGTCTACCTCGTCCCTGTCTCGATCACCTACGACCGGCTGGCCGAGGTCTCGGAGATGGCCGCCGAGCAGGCCGGGGCGGCCAAGAAGAAGGAAGGGCTGACCTGGCTGGCCAGGTACGCGCGCTCCCAGCGGCACAGCGCCGGCGTCGCTCAGGTCCGTTTCGGCCCGGCCTTCCTCATGCGCGAGCGGCTGGCCGGCGCCGACGCGAGCGAACGGGAGCAGCGTCACGCGCTGCAGAAGATCGCCTTCGAGGTGGCAGTCGGCATCAACCGGGCCGCGCCGGTAACTGCCAACGCCCTGGTCACCCTCACCCTGCTGGGAGTGCGCGATCAGGCGCTCACGCTCGCGCAGGTGCGCCAGGTTCTAGAGCCGATCCTGCGGTACATCGAGATCCGCGAGATTCCGGCGAGAGGAATCACAGGGCTGCGCGATGCCGCAGGCATCAGTGCGGTACTTAGTGAGCTGCACCGGTCCGGCGTGGTCAGCAGTTACTCCGGCGGCGAAGAGCCGGTATACGCCGTCGAGCCTGGCCAGCACATGGTGGCCGCTTTCTACCGTAACAACGCGATCCACTGGTTCGTCAGCAGGGCCATCGTCGAGCTCGCGATGCTGCACGCGGCCGGCGCGGGCGACGGCACACCGCTTGACCAGGGGCGGGCGGAGGCGAGGCGCCTGCGCGACCAGCTGAAGTTCGAGTTCTTCTTTCCCGAGCGGGACGCGTTCGAGGCCGAGCTCACCGGCGAGATGCGCCTGATCGCGCCTGACTGGGACGCCCACGCCGGATCAGCCGAGCAGGTACGCGAGCTGCTGACCAGGTCGGGTTTCCTGATGGCGCACCGGGTGCTGCGTTCCTTCGTCGACGCGCAGCTCGTCGTCGCCGAACGGCTGGCCGCGCGCGATGCCAGTGACTCCGTCGAGCCGGACGGTCTCCTGGATGAGTGCGAGGCGGTGGGGCGCCAGATGCTGCTGCAAGGACGCCTGCACGGACCGGAGTCGCTTTCCCGTGAGCTGTTCCGCACCGCCCTGCAGCTCGCCGAGAATCGCGATCTCCTTGAGCCGGGCGGCGAGGACCTGGCCGCGCGCCGTGAGCAGTCGGCGTCCTACGTGCGCGACCTGGTGGCGCGCATCCGAACCGCCGAGTCCCTGGACACCTCGCTTCGGGCGGGGGTGTCCGGTGTTGCTCGCTGAGGCAGCGGCCAGCGTCCTGGCCGGGCCGGCCGGCCCGGCCGTTGGCGCGTTCTTCGACTTCGACGGCACCGTCATCGACGGGTATTCGGCCCGCGACTTCTACCGGCACCGGCTGCGCAGCTTCGACATCGGACCCGGTCGAGGCCGCGCAGACGCTGATGCTCGGCCTGCGCGGGGTCAGCAGCGAGGCGGAGTTCGAGCGGTTCGTCGCCCTGGGCTTCGCCGCCTGGGCCGGCCGCTCGGAGGACGAGCTCACTGAGCTCGGCGAGCGGCTCTTCGCCCAGCAGATCGCCGGGAGACTGTTTCCCGAGGCCTGGCAGCTGATCCGGGCGCATCAGCGGATGGGCCACACCGTCGTGCTGGCCTCATCGGCGTCCCGGTTCCAGGTAGAGCCAGCGGCGCGCGCGGCCGGGGTTGAGCATGTGCTGTGCACGCCGGCGGAAGTCACTTCCGACGGCATCCTGACCGGGCGGGCCGCCGGTCCGACGCTGTGGCGGCGGGGGAAGGCTGAGGCCGTGCGCGCCTTCGCCGCGGCCAGTGGAGTCGGCCTGCGATCTAGCTATGCGTATTCCAACGGTGATGAGGACGTGCCTTTCCTGTCCGCTGTCGGCCATCCGCGGGCGGTCAATCCGGGAAAGCACCTGCTCGCGCGGGCCCGCGCGGAGAACTGGCCGGTCCTGACGTTCGCTGGACGCGGCCGGCCGGGAGCCGTTCAGGTTGCCAGGACGGCGGCGGCGTACGGGGGCATGTTCACCGCCATGGCGACGGGCGCAGCCTTCGGCTTGCTCAACCGCAGCCACCGCATCGGCCTCGACACCACGACCGCGCTGGTCGGAGAGCTCGGCCTGGGCCTGGCTGGCGTGCGGGTGCGGGTACGCGGCGAGCAGTACCTGTGGGATCAGCGTCCGGCGGTGTTCCTGTTCAACCATCAGAGCCAGCTTGACGTGGCGATCTTGTGCAAGCTGCTGCGGGAAGGATTCACCGGCGTGGCGAAGAAGGAACTGGCCGCCGATCCGATGTTCGGCCTCGCCTTCCGGCTCGCCGGGGTGGCCTTCGTGGACCGCGGCGATCACGGCCACGGCCGCGAGGCGCTTGAGCCCGCGGTACGCAGGTTGCGCGACGGGATCTCGGTGCTGATCGCGCCAGAGGGAACACGGTCGGTGACTCCGGCGCTGGGAGAGTTCAAGAAGGGCGCCTTCCACATGGCGATGCAGGCCGGCGTTCCTGTGGTGCCGATCGTCATCCGCAACGCCGGCGAGGTGATGTGGCGGGATGCGATGACGATCCGGCCCGGCTGCGTCGACGTTGTCGTCCATCCGGCAATCGACGTTACCGCGTGGACCGCTGACGAGCTGACCGAGCGTGTCGCCGGGGTTCGCCAGCTCTACGCGGACACGCTGGCCTGCTGGCCCGAGCCCGAGTCAGGTCCGGGGGTTCCGGCATGACGGGGCCGGAGCCTGATCTGGTCGCGGCGGGAGCGGCCTGGTCGGCCGCCGAAGAGATGGACCCGTTCGAGACGGTCATGTGGCGCTCCGAGGCCGACCCCCGGCTCCGGTCGCCATTGACGCTGGTCGAGATCCTGGACCAGGCTCCCGACGCCGACCGGCTGCTCAGGGCGCACGACTGGGCCTCGCGCATCGTACCCAGGTTCCGGCAGCGGGTAGTAGAGCCGCCGCTGACGCTGGGCGCGCCGGCGTGGGTCACCGACGGCGAGCTCGACTTCGGCTACCACCTGCAGCACAGGCAGCTGCCTGCGCCGGGCACGCTGCATCAGGTACTCGAAATCGCGCAGTCCATCGCCATGCGGCCTTTCGACCGGAGTCGGCCGCTGTGGGAGGCCGTCGTCATCAACGGGCTCGAAGGCGGCCAGGCGGCCTACATCTTGAAGGCGCACCACAGCATCACCGACGGAATCGGCGGCGTCCAGCTACTGGCACTCCTGCACAGCCGCTCTCGTGAGCCGATGCGCGACCGGCCGGAACCGGCCGCACCGCCGGCCGACACGCGCACGCCAGTGGAGATACTCGCCGGTCAGGCCGCACGGCGGGCTCTGGATGCCCCCGCCAGGGCGGTCCGGCTGTCGGCCGTCGCCGCCGGGCTTGCCGCCCGGGCGCTGACATCACCCGCGCGCTCGGCGCAGGACGCGATCGCATTCGCGTCCTCGCTACGGCGCGTGGCCGACCCGGCGACCGGAGCCCCCTCGCCGCTGCTGAGCCCGCGGAGCCTGGAGTGGCGGTTCGAGGCGGCCGAGGTCCCGCTGGCGGACCTGAAAGCAGCAGCGAAGTCGGTCGGCGGCTCGGTCAACGACGCGTTCCTGGCCGCCGTGCTCGGCGGGTTCCGGCGCTATCACGAGCACTTCTCCGCACCCGTCGACACCATGCCGATCGCGATGCCGATCAGCTTGCGGACAGCAGGGGACGCGGCCGGCGGCAACCGGTTCGCCGCCGCCCGTTTCGCCGCTCCCGTGGCCGAGCCCGATCCGCGCGAGCGCATGCGGCAGGTCAGGGAGTTCGTCATTACTGCCCGGGCTGAGCCTGCGGTCAACGCGGCGGCGTTGCTCGCGCCGGCGCTCAGCCACCTGCCGGGCCCGCTGGTGGCTCGGATCCTGGCGAGCTTGACCAGTACCAATGACGCGCAGGTCAGTAACGTGCCCGGGATCCCTTATCCGGTCTACCTGGCCGGCGCGAGGATCACCCGGATGTACCCGTTCGGCCCGCTGCCCGGCTGCGCAGCCATGATCACGCTAATCTCGCACGACGGCACCTGCTGCATCGGGATCAACACGGACGCGGCGGCCATCACCGATCCGGCGCTGTTCCTGACCTGCCTTCGCGAGGGCATCGAGGAGATCCTCGCGCTGCGCCCGTTAGCGTGAGCGATCCTGCGGTTCCCCCCGGTCGACCGAGGCGACGCGGCCAAGCTGGCTGGGCTGTGTGCCTTCGGCGGGCGCTGGCGGCTGGCAGCACCGAAGCCAACAGCCTGCTGCTGCTTCGGTGGACCGGCAGCGCCTGGAGACGCGTGCCCAGCCCCCTCTCGCAGGCCGGCGAGATTGCCGCCGTGTGCGCCGTCTCTGCCCGCGACGCGTGGGCGGCCGGGGACAATTACGCGGGCGCGGTGATGCTGCACTTGAACGGCACGGCCTGGAGGCAGGTACCCGTCTCGGGCGCGTACCTGAACGGAGTGGCCGCTCCCTGCTGACTTTCCGGGCAGCCCCACGTTCTCGCTTAGCAGCGCTTCGGCCCGGTTATGGCCACCGAAAATGCCGGATTTCTCTTGTCGCGCGGGAGCCGGGACGTCCATCGCATGCGGCCGTGCCGCAGTTGAGGGCACAGGAGGCATCGCAGGCGGTGAAACGTCCGGTCCCGGACCGACAGGCGATGGTCCGCCCTTCGCGTGCCACGCTCCCAGGCGTCGTTGAGAGCCGCCAGCCCGCCCGTCATCGCCTGGGTTCCGGTCATTGTTTGTGTCATTGATCCACAGTTGCCAGCCTGCTGGCGGACGCTAGCTGTCCCGACTAAGATTCGAGCCGTGGTCCTGAGCTAAGCTCAGATGTTCCCCGGCCGCCCCGCTGGCCGCGTGAAATGGTGGCGGCATCCAGTTCAGCCGCTAAATTCAGAACCTCTATCATGTAGTCAGCCCTAAGGACAGCCGTGACCTGAACTTACCCTGAGTGTCCCTAGCGTCTCCAAGGACGAAGCGGAGCACGACCGCCAAGGAGCTAGCCAATCGCGTGAATGACGCCGGACGCGTACTCGCCGGACCGTTGCCGGTCATCGTGTCCCTGGGTATTCCGGCTGTTCCACCCGGTCATGGGCATGGATGCGCTCGATCTTCAGGTTATGCGAGGTCAGCACCGACGATTCGGTTCTGGTCAGAGGCGCTGTAACGCGCCTGTCCATGATCCCAATTCGCCGTGGCCAAGACACCGCGCCAGTAGTCAGGACGCCCGGCATCTCCGGGCAGTGATAGAGCGGGCTGTGCTCAGGGTCAAGTCCGTCCCGGTGGTACCTCCCGGGCAAGCCGCAAAACCGGCAAATCACCCGCGCGGGTGCCGGCCGGAGATCTCCCTGGCCCCCGGGGAGAGCGCCGGACTGGCCGACCGCACCGGCGAACCGGGCATACCCGCGCAGCGAACGGCAACGACGGGCCACCAATGCTGCCGGACCGGGGCTGGGTAATCGCATCTATGGGCCATCGATGCTGCGGGAACAACATCGCTGGGCCATCGACGCGGTTGCCCGGCCCGGCTGAGCAGCATCGATGGCCCATAGATGCTGTTGCGGCCGGGGCCGGTGCGCTGGGGGCCGGTAGCGGACTTCGGCTGGCGCGGCGTGTTCGGCGCAGAGCAGCGCGCGGTAGCAGCGTTCTGGTTTGTTCCACTGATGGAAGGCGCGGGCGATGTCGATCCAGTAGCGCCTTGGCGCTCGGCGGTCGGAATGGCGGCCAGGTTCAGGGTTGGCTGACTCTTCGAAGTAAGTATGGCTGCTGTCATAGGCTTGGGAGCAGCTACGCTGACGCGGGCAGTTCGCTGTCCAGCCCAGTAATTTCTTCTACACGCATGGTCTTGTCGTCGATCCACACGCCGAGCACACTGACATGATTAGCGCGAGCTAGCTCTTCAATGGTCTTGGGCAACGGCCCTGGCAGTACCAATATCCACCGGGCGCCGGGGTGTTCCTCGGCGGTGCGCCTCAAGCGTTGCGCCAGGTGTGCGAAGGTCTGCGATGAGGGTGTCGTGGTGGATTTTACCTGCACGAACACCAGGGAGTCATCGCGCCGGGCTACGATGTCGACGCCTTCTCCCCAGGATGACGGCTCGACAATCCACCATCCATGGCTACTCAGAAATATCTCAGCAAGCTCCACTAGCTGGCGTTCGCCCAGTCTCGCAGCGGGCCAGCCGCTCGAAGCTGTGGCATGCGGCAGATCCGGAAGTTCGCTGAACAGCGGTTCACCCCGCAGTGAGGTCAGCACGGCGTCTTCGAGGACGGAGCCGCGAAGGTTGGCCTGGCCGGCCAGAGTGCCGATAAGGCTGGCCGCTTTGAGGTCGGCTTCGTAAAGGTTCGCATGACTGATGTCGGCGTCCGACAGATCAGCTCGGTGCAGCCTGCACTGACCGAGATTCGCTCGCCGGAGAGTCGCGCTGACGAAGGACGCCGCGGTTGCGTCTGCGCCCTCCATGTCGGCGCGATCGAGATTTGCGTATGAGAAGTCAGCGCCGAGCAGGCTCGCCCCGGCGAGGTTTGACCGGACCATGCTGGCGCCTACAAAGCGGGCTCCGTCCAGCACTGCGCCGGAAAGATCACACTCGTCTAGGTTCAGCTCCGACATGTCGACGCCGCGTAGATCAGCGCCAGCTAGCAGCAGCCGACGCCACTCACCGCGCTCACGTGCCGCCCTGTATGTCGCCAGCGCGTCAAGCGCATCTGGGTCGGCGCCGCGCGCTCTAGTGGTCTGAGGACTCACTCATACCACCTCACATGCGCCGTAAGTCCGGCCTTCTCTACTGCCTCACGAAGAGCCTGCCGATGTCCAGGATCGAGGTGAGTCAGGTCCACGATGACGTTCTCCTTGCAGAACTGCACTTCATAGCGAATGTACCCCTCCACGAACCTGCCAACATCGAAGAGCGGACGTCGCACGTCGTCCCTAGGCCCCTTGACGTCCCAGTCCTGTCCGGATCCATCCGTGCAGTCACCCCGACCTTCCAGCCTGACAACCGGCTCGGGCAGTTTCCCAGCCTCAACCAGGCTGAGAATTACATGAGCCTCTTGAAGAGATCCGGCGCTCACACGGCTGCCTTGATCAGGGTCGGCAGCTAGTTCAAGTTGGCGCCCGGCGCGCGCAGCCGCTCCATCACGATCCAGTCTCATCGTCAGCTAGAACTCCTCCAGCATCCTGCAACCGGCTAACGGTACTACGAGCTACGCGTTTTCGGACTAGAACCGGGACGTGACCACGGATGCCAAAGATATGGGGCGGCCCGTCGGTCTGGTGGCACGGTGCCCGAAGGCCGTCTAGCGGCGTGGCCGCTGCCATTGCCGTTGTCAGCCTTCGACCTACTGGCCCCGCGAGATTTGGTCGGCTCCGAGAAAGCTGACTGAGCGCTGTCAGTCCAGTGCAGACCGGAGTTCGCTGAGCGGGTTACGAAACCATGCGGACGCTGAGTCGTTACAGACTGAGGCTTAGCATCTGCGGGCCAGGTGATCGGCAAGTCCTAGGCTCAGCCATGGTCTCGTACGCGCCGGATAGTGACCGAAAGAGCGAATGCCGCAAAACAGGAACTGGTCGACAAGAACGAAAGAACGTCGCTGGTTGCGTTAGGCAACGTGCCATTCTGAGACGATGCCGACGGGTCGCGTGAACGGCGGTAATGCACGGTATTGGGTCCTTGTAGAGACCGGTGGAAATCAGGCATATATCTTCGGCGCGAACCGGCTGAGGCATGTGGTCGGTGCCTCTGACCTCATCCGCGAGCTGGGAACGGTCTGGGTCCGAGACGCCGCGCAGCGCTGCGGTGCGGAGGTGGTGTATGCCAGGCATGAATGTGCGGGTAGTAGTCCCACAGCGCCATCCGTCGGTCTGGCTTGTCTTGTCAGCGTTGCCGGGATGGCCCAGCAGTGGGCGATGCTGTGGGCGGTACTTCTGTCGATGTTCGCGGTGCTCATGCAGGTCGCCGCCGCGATGAAGGCCGGTCTGGCGGTGACAGTGGCCCCGCATCACGTGACGCTGTCCACCCAGGAGGCGGCGGACCGCTTGACCGCCATGGCGGCTTGCTGGTCTGCGCTCGGCGCGGGGAGCCGACGATCGAGATCTACCTTGACGGCCGGGACCAGTTCAGGTACCTGACGCTCTCCGTCCCCGACCCTGAGGACACAGCCGCGACGATCAAGGGCGCGCTGCGACAGTTCGGGCGATGAGCAGGTCCGGGAAGCGGCAGTCATCGGCGACGCTGCCGTTGTCCCACCGCTGGCGCCAGGTCTATGACGCCGGCGAGCTGGTGCTCGAGCACTTCACCCAGGCCGAGCTCGACTGCGTCGCCCTCGACCCGCGGTCCCTGCCCGACCGCGAGCGGGGGACGGCTCTGCAGTCGGTCAGCCCGCTGCTGGCCAAGCTCGCCGCCGCGCCCGGCGGCCCGGCCGCAGGCGCAGGCCAGAGCCCGCAGGCACCGGCTGCACCGGCTGCACCGGCCGCAGATACCGGACGAGATGCCGAGATCCTCGCCGCCGCGGCCGCCGGACTTGAGAAGCGAGGGTTCATCCGGCCTGGTCCGCCGGATCGTGGGACCGGAACCCTGGCTGACGAGCTGAGCGGCGTCGCGGCCGACCCCATGAGCCCTGGCGGCGTGCGACCGGTGACCCTCGCCGGCGACCTGGCCCTCGTCACCCGGATGAGATCCGAGCCGTGCTGGGTGGCCGAGGCGCTCATCTCGCCCGAGCCGAACCGGCCCGACCCCGCGGGGGCTGGCTGGCGGCTGATCGGCCGGATGTACGCCGCCCCCGCGACGGCGGGCCGATCTGCCGCCTGGCGGCCCGGTACCCTCCGCGCAGGCCGCATCCGGCTTCGCCAGCGTGCACTTCCTGCGCGTGATGCACCCTGTCGGCGAGCAGGTGGCGATCCGCAGCCTGATCACTGCCGCCGCGCCAGGCCGGCACTGGCTGCTTGAAGGCGATCAGGCTGAGCTGGCCGTCTCCGTGTCCATCGACCAGATGGCGCCCCGGATCGACGAACTCGTCACCCCGCCTGGCGACTTGTCCCAAGCCGGGTGGCAAGAGTGATCGATGGGGCAGCCGGTATCCTGCGGCACCGCGCTCCTCGCTGGCGTTGCCGCGGCGGCAGAGAACGCGCAAGGCCTGCTGGATGACGCCGAGTTGCTCGCGGGCCGGCCGGGCAAAGCACTCAAAACGCAAGTCCCGGCGTGGCGGCGGCTCGCGGGCGGCTCGCGGGTGACTTCCGCCTGGCGCGAGCCCCGTTCCGCACGGCCGCCTTACCGCAACGATGGCCCATCGTTGTCGTTGCGCGGTCTGGGGTTACCGCATCGATGGGCCATGGTTGCGGTAGCAGCAGCATCGATGGGCCATGGTTGTCGTTGCCGGGCGGCCGCGAACCGCATCGCTGGGCCATTGTCGCGGTCAGGGGCGCTAGGGGCAAGGAGGCGGTCTCCTGGCTGGCAACAACCCGCGGCAGGCACACCGCTTGCCCGTCAGCTGCTCCGGCTAGTTTGCGGGAGCATCCTGGCCGTCCACCTTCCCCAAACAGGAATCTGACCAATGCGAAAGGCCCGGACGTTACGACCGATAACACACTGGGGTGGCGCAGGCCGGCCGCAGCGCACGAAGTAAACCCGATGACATAGGTCCGCGTCTAGTAACCGGCTCGCCGCGGTGCGGCTGGGCTGGCACGGCTTTCTGGTGATGGGTGGCGTGCTCGGTGATGCGGAGTCAGTGGTGCGTGCGTTGCGATTGAAGGCGCTGGCGGTGGCGATACTGGGCGGGAGCCTGGCGGTAGTCGCGGTTCCCGGTGCAGCCCAGGCCGGGCCAGCCGCGGCCCAGCCCGTCAGGGCGGCGGCGCAGGCGGCCGCCGGATCGACCGCGTCGCAGGTCGAGCGCTCGTTCAGCGGGGTGTCCTGTGTCGGCCCGTCGTTCTGCATGGGCGTGGGTCCTTTCGGCGACCGGATCGTCGACGCGCCGACGTTCAGCCAGATCTGGAACGGCAAGGCGTGGCAGGCTCCGGTGGCGGTGCCGTCGGGGCTGTACCTTTACGACTGGGACCGCCTGACATCGGTGTCCTGTGCCTCAGCCAAGAACTGCGTCGCCGTCGGCAGCGCGTACGGTCGCCCTCAGGTCAGCGACGCATGGAACGGCCGCACCTGGCGGGAGCTGCCGGTCCTGACCGCGGAACTCCTCGCAGTGGCCTGCCCGGCCGCAGGCGAGTGCATCGCCGTGGGCGATGGAGCCCCGGGGTCTGGGCTCAGCTGTGGAACGGCACTAGCTGGAGCGCGCAGGCGCCGGTCGTTCCGGCCGGGGCGGCGAGCAGCTCGCTCAGCGCGATCTCGTGCCCGGGGCCGGACAACTGCACAGCGGTCGGCACGTACACAGCGGTCGGCACGTACGATGAGTACCCGCTGGCCGAGTCGTGGAACGGCACGACGTGGACGATGCTGCCGGCACTGCCGTCCGACGTGGCTTCTGAGCTCACCTCGGTCTCCTGCCCGACGGTGAGCGAGTGCGTCGTGGTAGGCGACAGCGGTTCGGCGGTGTGGAACGGCAGTACCTGGACCACACTGACGACCCACCTCGCCTCGCCCACCCTGACCGGTATCTCGTGCGCGTCGGCCACGGACTGCATCGCGGTGGGCGGGCTGGAGAGCTTGCACTGGACTGGCGGTTCGAGCTGGCAGCTGCTCTCCGTGCCAGGTCCGACCTCGTTCGCGTTCGCTCCCGGTGGCGGCAGCGAGGGCGCATACGGCCTGAACGCGGTCTCGTGCACCGGCCCGGCCCGTTGCATCGCTGTCGGCGGCGCCGGCGAGATCGGGACGCCCGGCGAGACCGGGACGCTGTCGTCGTACGCGGGCTTCGCCGTGTCGTGGAACGGCACCCGCTGGAAGGTGCTGCAGACCGGCCAGGTCGACGGCCTGCTGGGCGTCTCGTGCAGCGGCGTCTCGCGCTGCCTGGTCACCGGGACCTATCTCACTCCGGCCGACGTGACCCAGGCGCTCGCCGAGACCTGGAACGGCAAGACCGCGCGGGTGGTCTCCAAGACCGGCCTGCGCGGCGTCCTGTCGGCGGTGTCGTGCGTCAGCTTGTCCTTCTGCATGGCCGCGGGCGAAGGGTCCGGCATCGACCGGTGGAACGGTCACCGGTGGACCCTGCCGGCACCGGGCCTGCCGAACTTCTCTGCCATCGACGACGTGTTGTGCCTGTCCAGGACCTTCTGCATGGCCGCCGACGAGTATACGGACGCCGAGTTCTGGAACGGCAGGCAGTGGCAGATCAGCCCGCTCGTGTCGCATCCAGGCACGGATATCCACATGACGCTGGGCAGCCTGTCCTGCACCAGGCCCACATTCTGCATGTTCGTCGGCCACTGGTTCGATGGCGATAACGGGTCCGACGTCGGCGGTGTGCTCGCCGAGGTCTGGAACGGCAAGGGCTGGCGGCTCATCTCGGCACCGGACGGCTATTACGACAACTTCAACGCGGTGTCCTGCGTCAGCAGCACCGACTGCATGGCGATCGGGCACCTGCAGGCCAAGGACACCGGTGCGGTCAGCCCGGTCGCCGCGCGGTGGAACGGCCGGAACTGGCACCGCACCCGCGTGCCCGGCCTGATCCGGTTTCCTGACATCGCCTGCCCCACGGCGACGAACTGCATGGCGGTCGGCAGCGTGGGGCCGGTCAGCTCGCCGACGGGCGTCGCGCTGTCCTGGAACGGCCGGACCTGGCGGCGGATCAAGGTCTCCGGCGGCGGCCTCGACCATCTGTCCTGCGCCGCGCCGGATCAGTGCCTGGCCGTCGGCAATCACGGCATCGCCACGTTCGCCACGGCCTGGAACGGGCACACCTGGCGGGTCGTCAAGACGATCAACCCCTGACGATGCGCAGGCCGGCCGCAGCGCACGAAGTAAACCCGATGACATAGGTCCGCGTCTAGTAACCGGCTGGCGATGCTGCGTCGCGGTTCGCAAAATAACCCCGCGCGATCCCCGAAACGATCACGCGAGTCCCGGAGTGCGCACAAAGCTGGCCCAACTCGGGTCCCGTGATCCCGGCCGTTGCGCGGGTGCATCACCAGGAGCACCAGGTCCTGAGCATGAAATCAGGGCTGAGCCCGGCCGCTGGCCGGGCGGGCGCGACCAGGCCGAGCGCGCGGATACGGTCAAGCAGCCGCCTCAGGTCCTGGCAGGTCCGCACCCTGTGGTCCCGCGAGACCTTGCCGGCCGATTCGAGGTAGGCGAGCCGGTGCAGGAACGTTTCGATGTCGCCGCGGCCCAGCGCCCCGGGCTGCTCGCCGCCGTCGCCGCGGGTCACGCGCAAGTTCGCTGACAGGCGCGCCGCCGCGTTGATGACGTGCTGGACCCAGGCGCGCGGGCAGGCGCCGCGGCGGCGGGGCAGGTCATCAGCAGCCCACCGCTTGGCTACCTCCCGCAGCCAGCTGTTCGGTCCCTAACCAGGTCATTTCGCCCTCATTAGGTGCGAGGGGCAATCCATGATCCTAGATCACGATTACTGACCGTGACAGCCAACGAAAAAGTTGCGCGCGCCAAGGGCTCGATCTGTATCGGGTTACTGGCTGCGGTCCCGGGGCCAGGCTGCGTGCCGTACGCCGGCGAGGTCTGGCCTCACGTCCGCGCCCGGTTTCCTGGTTGCTCGGTGGCGCGGCGGGTGAGTGCAGCGGTGAGGGTGAGGGCGAGCACGGCGAGTGCGAGGAGTTCGGGGTAGCCCTGGAATCCTGTGTAGCGGAAGGTGATGCGGTGGGTGCCGGGGGGCACCGCGACGGCGGTGAGGGCGGGTGCCACCATCTGGATGGCTGCGGGTCTTCCGTCGATGGTGGCGGACCATCCCGGGTCGTAGGAGGCGCTCAGCACTGCTACTGCGGGCCGTCGCAGCCGCACGGTCGCGGTGGCGGTGCCATCTGGCAGGCGGGCGCGTGTGGTCAGGACGGTGCCGGGTGGGCGCGGGGGGCTGGCGGGGCCGGGTGCGGTGGGCGGGGCGGCTCGGGCGCCGGCGTAGGCGAGGGTCAGGTACCGGTGCTGGCCTGGCTGCGCGGACCGCAGGTAGGGCAGGGTCTGGCTGCCGATGTCGGCGCGGGTGGCGGTGATGGTTCCCGTGGTGTCGGCGACCTGGACGTAGGTGCTGGCGGGCAGTTCCCAGACCTGGAGCAGGCTGTTGCGCAGCAGCAGGACCGGGCGGTCGGCGGGCGGCAGTGCGGGGGCGGCCCGCGAGGCGGGCAGGATCAGGTAGCGGATGCCGAGCAGGGGGTAGCTGCCGGCGTTGCGGTCGTCGAAGTCGTGCTCGGGCTGGGACATCAGCGAGGCGGTGCGCAGGGTGTATCCGATCTCGTCGGTGTCCAGGCTGTCCAGGTACTGGTACATGGGCACGGTCCCGATCGTGAAGTTCTGGCCCCAGCCTGGCGAGGAGCCCGCGTAGGCCCGGCCGCCGCCGTGCCGCCGCAGCAGCGCGGCCAGCGCGGCGAGCTGCGGGCTGTCGCGGCGCTGGGCGGACCGCTGGGCGGTGATCCCGGCGGCGTTCGCCGCGTCGTAGCCGTCGATGTACCCCCAGGCAGGCGCGAGGTAGGTGATCGCCGCGGCGAGCAGGACGGCGGCGGGTGCCTGGCTCAGCCACGGCAGCCGCCGGGCCTGAAGGGACGCGGCGCAGGCGGCGGCGAGCCGCTGGCCGCGGGCTGCGGCTTCCGCGGCGCCGAGCCCGGCCAGGTAGATCGCCGCGAGCTGAGCGCCCATCAGGAACCGGCGGAAGAACAGGTCGGCGTGGCCGGGGACGACGCTGATCAGGGGTCCGTAGGTGGTGCGGCCGAAGGACAGCAGCAGGCACGCGACCAGCATCGCGGCCAGCGCGCGCCCGGGCCCGGCGCGCCGCCAGCTGGCCGCTGCCGCGGCCAGGCCAGCCGCCGCCAGGACGCTGATCACCGGCAGGTGACCGGCGTCGAGCAGCCGGCCGGTGATCAGCCAGCCCAGGGTCACCTTCGCGCCGTACCCGCTCGCCGGCGGCCCGGCGGCCAGCGCCTGGTTGACGGCGGCCCACCGGGAGTAGGCCAGCAGCGGCACTGTCACCCACGCGCTGGCCGCCGCCGCGGCTGCCGCCACCGCGGCCGCCCGCGCCAGCCGCCGCCGCAGGCCAGCCCGCACCAGGAACGGCAGGACCAGGACCGCGCCGAACGCCAGGTAACCGGTTTCGTAGTGAAAGGCGGCGGTCAGCGCGACCAGCCCGGCAGCCGGGGCGATGAACCGCTTATCTGCCATCGCCCGCCAGGTCAGGGCCCACGCGAACGGCAGCGCCCAGGACCCCCAGAGCTGGGTCCATACCCCGAAACCCGCCCACAGGTAGGCGTGCTGCTCGTACCCGATTCCCGGCACGCTGTGCAGCAGCGGCGCGGCCACTCCGGCGAGCCCGGCTGCCAGCGGCCGCAACCCGAGCACCCGCGCCGAGAAATAGACAGCGGCCGGCCACAGGCACCACAGCAGGTACAGCGACCACCGGAACGCCGCCTCCGGCCCGGTCACCAGCCCGGCCAGGCCGGCCAGGACCGCCGGGGTGCTCTGGTAATGCAGGAACTGCGGCGACCCCAGCCCCAGATAGGGAAACCAGGACGTCAGCGGGTCATGCCCGGCCCGCAGCCGCGCGGCCGCGAACCGCACCATCTGCTCGTGCATCGCGCTGTCATCGCCATACGCCACCGGCAGCAGCGTCGCCCGCACGGCCGCCCCCGGCGTGATGCCGCGGACGGCCAGGACGGTTCCGCACTGGTCAGTCCCGCCAGGTGCTTCCGTCCCAGTGCTCGATCAGGGTGGAGTCGTAGTCGGTCGATCCCACCGCCCAGACGTCATCGCCGCCGGTGACAGTCACGCCGAGGAAGGCGTTCAGGTAGGAGCTTGACGGATTCAGGGTGGACGCCGTGGTCCAGCTGCTGCCATCCCAGCGCATGGCCACCGTCGTGCAGTTCCCGCCGCCGTGTCCGCACTGGCTCGTGTAACCAACCGCCCAGACGTCATCCGCCGAGCCCGCCGATACCTTCGACAGGAGACTGTCGCCGGCCGGGTCCGGGCTGGTCACCACCGACCAGCTGCTGCCGTCCCAGTGCATGATCAGGGGCTTGTACGCACCGCTGCCGGTTGTTGTCTGGCCGACCGCCCAGGCGTCATCGGCCGATATGGCCGTCACGCCCTGGAGTTCGCTGGCCTGGCCGGCCGGGTCCGGGCTGGGTACCTGGGCCCAGGTGCTGCCGTCCCAGTGCTCGATCAGGGTGGTCTGCCCGGTGCCTTCGCTCGCCTCGCCGGTGGAGCCGACCGCCCACGCGTCGTCCGCCGAAGTCGCGGCCACGGTCACCAACTGGCCGCCCGAGGTCGGCACCGCGAAGTTCTGCGCGGACCAGGCGGTGCCGTCCCAGTGCTCGATCAGCGGCGACACGGCAGACGGGTCGCCCGGGCCGGGGCCGATGCTGCCGACCGCCCAGGCGTTCGAGGCGGACGTGGCTGCCCGATGTCCCGGCCGCGTCATACAAGCGGGCATAGCTCATGGCCAGCCTGAGATACGCAGACGTTGGGGTACAGGGCGGGCCGCTGCCAGTGCCGCTGCCGCAGACGTCACCGGAACCGCACGAGTAAGCCACTGGTGACGCGCTGGCCTTGGCAAAGATCGCCACTGCGAGAGCCACCGGCAGAACCATCGCTATCACTAACAGTCGTTTCACCGTCGATCACCTCCGGGATCTGGCCGCAGACAGCTGAAAGCTCAGCGCTGGCCGCAGCACGCGTTTCCCTCTAAGGCGCGCGGCGCGGCCCGCAGGTTGACGGCTCTCACCGGAAAACGCAAGAACCTCGCTTAATCACCGCCTGGCAAGACGCGCAAGCCCTTCTTCCTCGCCTTCCGAGAGCGATTTCATACGTTCCTCACTTGGCGAGAAAACACGGTCAAATGCTTTCGCCTCCGGCGCACAGGCACAGGCCGTCATCGCTGCGACATGCTCGCTCCGAACAGCTAATCGGAACGCCCAGCAACCGATAAGCCTACCAATTAAATAGGAATGCATATTCGGCGATCGGCGCGAGCAGCCAGCAGCGGCCGTCACTTACGGTGATCAGCTCGCGTGATCTTGCCGCGCGCGTACGGCTCGATCTGGCGCTGCGGATGCCACTCTGCTGGAACGGATCGTCAGATGCGGAATGGCTATTCTGATCGGCGAAGCCCTTCTGGTTCCCTGACGCTGCCTCGCACACTGATTTGCCGACGAGCCCGATACGCCTCCCTGGTCCATAGCGCCCAGATCAGCAGCAAGGTCGTGTGATCGGGCATGCAGGCGGATGAACTGCAAAGCGTCCGTGGCCGGGAGTTGACATTGATACCTAAATAGCGAGACATTGAGAGTTGCGTGTTCAGCGTCACCGAAGGTGCTACCGGGAAGGCCGCCGTTGTTGCCGAGACATCAGGACGAGTTCCCGAAACTCCCGACTGGGCCACTGGCGACTTGGCCCGTCGCAACGGGCATTCCCCGTCAAGTGCGTGCGGCGGCGCGCCTGATGTACGTCGGCGCCCTGCTCGGCCCGATAAGCTGGCTTTACAACGGTTTTAGCCAATCACCTTCCAACGCACCGCAGCTGCTGCATGGCCATGGCATCAATCGCCACAGCCAGCCGTACGCGGCTGGCTATTATTTTGGACTGATCTTAGCCGCGGCTGTCATAGCGGGCCTTTGGCTGTGGATGGCCTGGGCTGTCAAGGGGGGCAGGAAGTGGGCGCGGGTCGTCTCGGTTGTTTTATTCGGCCTGAATACGCTCCAGCTGCTTGGCGAGCTGGCCTTAAGCCCAGCAAGCGTCCCCACGATAAGCTGGGGATTGAGCTGGCTAGCCGGCCTGGGCGCTGTCATCTTGTTCTTCCAGCGCCGTTCGCGCGAATTCTTCTCCTCGCGTGGCACATAAATGTACCTGCCCGGCTATCCAGCCGCACAGCTCTACGCCCAGCCGCCCGAGCCGCCGCACGATCAGGCGCCGTGAAGCAGAGCCATTCGAGTCATCCGCCCAGAGCGCTTCGGCGGTCGGCAACGCCCGGATCTGGCGAAAGGGGCGAAGGACGCACGCGGGTTACCTGCCCGCCAGAGGCTACGTAGCTGAGGAGGCTGCCCCGGAGCTGACCCAGCCATCCCCGACGGTGCCGCCCTGGTCTTCGCCACCTTGGGCATCGCCCTTCACGGCGGCCTGGCGCTGCTGGGCATTCGTCTACGACCCAGTGGCGGAGGCTGTCGCGGCGCCACCCCCGCGCCAACGTCGCCGTCGCGACCGACCGGCCCGGACCTGACGTCCTGGACATCGACAACCACGGCCAGGCAGGCAACGGCTTCACCGCCCTCAACCGGCTCAACGACGCCCGCCTCCTCGGCGGCGTCGGCACCATCGTCAACACGCCGAACAGAGGCCTGCGCGTGCGTGACGGTAGCCAGTTCGTCGCCTGGGTCGAACGACTCAGCGTCGGCAACCGCAACTCCGGCCTGTACTGGTCAGCAACGCCATCACCCACGGCCGTTCCGGCGAGCCCGGCGGAACCCTGACCGTCGAAGTCTCCGCCCGCACCCCCGAAGTCTTCATCTGCGTCAACGACGCCGGCGATCAAGGTGGTGATGTGAAGCCATTCAGTAGGTACGAGGTCCAGGCCGTCCAGGTCGGCCAGCGGCTCTTGCCCGAGTAGCGCTAGTTCGGTGGCTTGTGGATAGCCGCCGGTTCGAATGAACCAGATTAGTTGTGCTCGCTGGGGGTTTGTTCCGGGCTGTAGCGGCCAGTGGTTTTCCATCTGCACGGGCAGCGGGCTCACTGGTGAACGCGGCGATTTGCTCGCGGAGATCTCTGGCCGCCGCGATAGCGCTGAAACAGCCTTGTGCGAGACGCGAGTCCAGATCGGCCAAGTAGCTAGTCACAGTGAACCGGGGCAACCACAGGCGAGCGGTTTCTGGTCAGATCACCGGTGCGGCCGGCGGCCGGGAAGCGGTTCCCGGGTCGGCGTCAGGAGGCGCGGAGGCGCTCGACGGGCTGCCCGGTGACATCGGCGATCAGGTCGAAGTCCTTGTCCAGGTGCAGCACTGTGAGGCCGCCTAGTTCAGCGACGGCCGCGATGACCAGATCGGGTATCGACGGGGCGCGGTGCTGGCCGCGGTCCGCGAGTACCGCCTGGACCTCGACCGCCCGGTCCTCGATCGCGGGGGTCAGGTACTCCACCGGCATGGCCGACAGCGGCGGCTGCCGCAGCCCGGCCCGCAGATCGGGACCCGACCGGGCCGAGAAGCCGACTTCCAGCCGGGTGAGCGTGGTGACACGTACCAGCCCGCGCCCTGTCCGCGACGCCCACTGGTCCGCATCCGGGCTGGTGCCGAGCCGGACCAGCGCGGACTTGTCGATCAGCCACGTCGTCACCGCCATGCCTGGTCCATGACTTCAGGGTCCGCGAGGTCGGCGAACAACTCGCCGAACCTGATCAGGTCGGCGGTCGTCACGGCCGCATCTGATGCCACCGCGTCCTGGGCCAGCCGGCGGCGCACGTACTCGCTCCGTGACAGCCCCAGCCGCCCCGCCCGCGCATCGACAGCGGCCAGAACCTCGTCGGGCACGTCCCGTATCAGCATGTCAGTCATGACCGCCTCCCTAGCGATATCCCATGATAGCAAAGCACTGCAGGCCTCACCCGAACCCGGGCGCCGGCCACCGCCAGATCGGCTGTTCGCATGAATGGCACGGCGCAACAAGCTAAGGACGGTTACGGACCGGTCCCTGACCTGGTTCGCCGCGTCCGCCACCGCTGACGGCGGACCCGAGGTCATCGGCTACGTGTACGCACCCGCCCGCGCCGAATGGTTCCGCTGGGACGGCGCCGAGCCAGCCGGCCCGGACGGGCCGCGTGACCTGTCCGCCGCCTACGAGCTCACCGCCACCGACGGCCACTGTCACCTGCGCTGGACCCACCGCCAGTCAGGCACCGGCCCGGCGGTCAGCCTTTCCGAGATTCCGGGCCTGCTGCCGCCCGGCGACCCGCTCCCGCCCGGCCAGGCCAGATCCAGGCTGAACGGCACCCCCGCCCGCATGCTCGCAGGCAAAGTCACCGAGTCCAGCGACGGCTGGACCACGATCAGGTCCGCCAGGTACGCCCCCGCCCACGTTCCGGTCGGGGATCGCGCGGGGTTATGGGGTTTCATTCACCACACCGCACGTGTGAGGGCGGATTGCTTCATCGCGCGTACTTCATTACGCCAGACTCATTCTTGTGCGGGATTTGATGGGCTGAGCGCGGCGCGCTTGGTGTCGAGGAAGGCCTGTTCGACCGGGTTCGATCTGCGAACCGCGACGCAGCGTCGCCAGCCGGTTACTAGACGCGGGGCAGTCCACTATGTCATCGGGTTTACTTCGTGCGCTGCGGCCGGCCTGCGCATCGTCAGGGGTTGATCGTCTTGACGACCCGCCAGGTGTGCCCGTTCCAGGCCGTGGCGAACGTGGCGATGCCGTGATTGCCGACGGCCAGGCACTGATCCGGCGCGGCGCAGGACAGATGGTCGAGGCCGCCGCCGGAGACCTTGATCCGCCGCCAGGTCCGGCCGTTCCAGGACAGCGGGACGCCCGTCGGCGAGCCGACCGGCCCCACGCTGCCGACCGCCATGCAGTTCGTCGCCGTGGGGCAGGCGATGTCAGGAAACCGGATCAGGCCGGGCACGCGGGTGCGGTGCCAGCTCCGGCCGTTCCACCGCGCGGCGACCGGGCTGACCGCACCGGTGTCCTTGGCCTGCAGGTGTCCGTGCCGCAGCCGTACAGGAGTTGGCCCGTCTGCTGAACGGCGGGCATGGCAGGCTAGTGCTCGCGGCCCAGTTGGCCCTCGAGCACTGACAGATGACGACAGCAAAAGTGTCAGCACCTCGGCATCCGCGGCGCTCCGTGACCATCAGCAACCCGGGACCGCCGGCGCCGCTGGAGCACTTGGTGAAGTCGTGCCTGATCGCCCCGTGGAAATAGGTACCGAGACGGGTCTTGACGCCGGGCCGGTGCCGGTCTCTGGCGAGCCGGAAAAGCAGACCGTGCCGGATCAGCCGGAGGTTGTCATCGCTCGTTCGGAACGGCCCGCGAGCGGAAGTCCGGACTCGGCTGCTCGCCTACTGTTCGAGACTGCCAGTCCGCGACCTATTGGCTTCGATTTGGGGACGACGAACTCGGTGGTCGCCGTTCTCGAGGGCGGGGAGCCCACGGTCATCGCGAACGCGGAAGGCTCGCGGACCACTCCGTCCGTGGTCGCCTTCGCTAAGAACGGCGAGGTCTTGGTCGGCGAGGTCGCCAAGCGCCAGGCGGTAACCAACGTGGACCGCACGATCAGGTCGGTCAAGCGGCAGATGGGTACCGACTGGACCATCTCCATCGACGGCAAGAAGTTCACCCCGCAGCAGATCTCCGCGTTCATCTTGCAGAAGCTGAAGAGGGACGCCGAGGCGTACCTGGGCGAGACGGTGGCCGACGCGGTCATCACCGTGTCGGCGTACTTCAACGACTCCCAGCGGCAGGCGACCAAGGAGGCCGGGATTATAGCCGGCCTGAACGTGCTGCGCATCATCAACGAGCCGACGTCGGCGGCGCTCGCCTATCACCTGGACAAGTCGGGCGAGGCGACGATCCTGGTCTTCGACCTTGGCGGCGGTACCCTGAGCCTCTCGCTCATCGAGGTGGGCGTGGGCGTGGTCGAGGTCAAGGCGACCAGCGGCGATAACCACCTGGGCGGCGATGACTGGGACCAGCGGATCGTTGACTGGCTGGTCAAGAACTTCAAGAACAGCTACGGCATCGACCTGGGCAACGACAAGATGGCGCTGCAGCGGCTGCGGATTAAAGCCGAAGACGTCAAGATTGAGCTGTCAAGCTCGGTCGACGCCAAGATCAACTTGCCGTACATCACGCACGGTGCGCAGGCCCGCTGCATCTGGACACCAAGCTGTCCCGCGCGGAGTTCCAGAAGATGACCTCTGACCTCCTCGACCGCTGAAAAGCGCCCTTCCAGCAGGTGATCAAAGACGCCGCAATAAAAAGCAGTGACATCGATCGAGTCCTGCTTGTGGGTGGTTCCACACACATGCCGGCCGTCGTCGACCTGGTCAAGGACATGACTGGCGGCAAGGAGCCGAACAAGGGCGTGAACCCTGACGAGGTCGTCGCGGTCGGCGCCTGCCTGCAGGCCGGCGTGCTCAAGGGCGAGGTCAAGGACGTCCTGCTGCTGGACGTGACCCCGCTGTCGCTTGGCATCGAGACCAAGGGCGGCATCTTCACCAAGCTGATCGAGCGGAACACCACGATCCCGACGAAGCGCTCGGAGATCTTCACCACCGCCGACGACAATCAGCCTTCCGTGCAGATCCAGGTCTTCCAGGGCGAGCGCGAGATCGCCGCGTACAACAAGAAGCTCGGCATGTTCGAATTGGCCGGCATCGCCCCCTCGCCCCGCGGCATGCCGCAGATCGAGGTCACCTTCGACATCGACGCCAACGGCATCGTCAACGTCTCGGCCAAGGACCTTGGTACAGGCAAGCAGCAGTCGGTGACCATTTCCGGCGGCTCGGCCTTGTCCAAGGACGACATCGAGAAGATGATGGCCGACGCCGAGAAGTACGCGGAAGAGGACCGCAAGCGCCGCGAGGAGGCCGAAGTCCGCAACCGCGCCGAGACGCTCACCTACTCCACGGAGAAGTTCATCTCGGAGAACGAAGAGAAAATCCCCGAGGACGTCAAGTCTGAGGTCAACTCCGCGATCGCGGACCTGAAGAAGACGCTCGAGGGCACGGACGCCGAGGCCATCCGCACCGCGACCGAGAAGGCCGCCCAGGTGAGCCAGAAGATGGGCTCAGCGATTTACGCCCAGGCCCAGGCTGAGGGAACGCGTAACCATCAGCCAGGGTAGTCGGGCAGCCCAGCGGCCGCGCGCCGTGGACAAGATACTCGCGAGGAGTCGGTAGCTCATCATCGTCAGCGCCGATGAGATAGACCCTCAGGCGGGTCAATATGTCGCCAGCATCCCTGGCCGGAGCCGCGTAGTGCGATGGCGAGACGTGCGTGACGGCAGGAGCCTGGGCCAGGCACTCATTGACCTGCTCGACCAGAAATCCGGATCCTTCTGGAGTTGACTTAGTTCAGCGGAGCAAGTCGTCGGCTGACTTTGGCAGAGTCAGATGACGATCACGGTCAGTCATTTCTTGCATTAACTTGAAGCCGCTGCTCGCGCTGATGTCACCGTTAACCACTGCGATCCGCACGATGTCCAGGGTCTCTCGGGTAGTGATGTGCTGGAAACGAGCGTAACGCAGGGCCTCGGCATCGTCGGAAATCCACCAGGAGCCAGCGAACTCCTTGACGTTCAAGATCAGGTGGCAGGTTTGAGCCTCACCGAGGTGACGCAATGGTTCAGCGTCGGTGCCGCCGAAGACCGCGCGCCGAATCCGCTCCACGCGCAGCATGTCCTTCTCGTCGGCGATCTCGATCGGATCCCCGAGGCAGGGGTCAGTCTTGAGCGTCGCCAGCGCGGGCAGCACCGCTTCCGATCTGGACGCCTCGTACGCGACGGCCTCAGTCCACCGCCCGCGCTCGTTGAGCGCCGCCCTGAGCAGGTCGAGGCGGTCCACCGCTGCGAAGTTGCACAGCACGGTGTTGTCAGGGAACAGGAACTCAGCCATCGAGCCTCGGCAGTTCCTCGTCGTTCTCGAGTTGGCCCCGCAATTCATCCGCATCGACGCCGAGCAGGTTCGCGTACGGGCGCAGCGTTGAAGCACCTGACTCGTAGGCCGCGTAGGTGTCGCGCAGGAGCAGTCCGGGCGGTCGCTTCGTGCTCGATCTGGCGACCCGCTGCGCGAATTCCTCGTTCCGGTCGGCGATGCTCGCCGCCTGGGCGCCGCTGATTTTCCTGAACGCTTCGCAGGTCCCGGCGTCAATCAGGCGGAATCTGACCAGTTGGTAAGCCAGAGCTGACGGCGTCACCATGAGATCGGTTGCCAGGGCAGCGAACCCGTCACGGCTGATACCGTCCGAGCCGACTGCGCGCCTCAGGGTTTCCTCGGGCATCAGGACTGCCGACGCGAAAGCATTCGCGCGCATTTCGCTCAGGTCCTTGGCCTGTGCCCGGTCGTAGACATCCTGATCGAGGTGAACTCCCTGATCGTCGCCGACTAGAAGATGAGCCAGTTCGTGGGCCAGCGTGAAGCGTTGCCGCGCCGGAATCGCGGTCGTACCGAGGACGATGAGCTTCGCCGCTGGAGAAGATGTCGCTAGACCGTCGAAACCATCAGCAAGCTCCGTTATCGCCACGTCAGTGCCGAAGGCTGTCTCGACTGCCCCGGCTAGGTCGGCTTCGGTCGCCGAGCGACCGGATTCGGCCAGCCGCTCTGTCGCGGCACGAGCAAGACGGCGGCCTTGCTCTACGTAGTTACCGTCGGAGACATTTCCGATCGGCCGCCACGGCTGGGGATAGCCCAATCCGGCGATGTCTTCTCGCATAGTGCAATACTGCCGTGCTACCGAGATCGCCGACCTCGCCTTTCCGCTCGTAGTCCGGGCTGCCATCACCAGCGCCGATTCTTCGCCGGTTATGAGCCAGTCGACGCTCACCTGACCGATATCGGCGATACGGGCGAGATCGAGTGAAGAGAATCGGCGGGTACCGCTGAGAGACTTAGATAGTTTGGACTCGTCGAGCCCCATCTGCTCGGCGAAGGCGCGCCGGGTCAGGCCTGAACCTTGTATCAGGCCCAGGACCCGTTCTGCGATGTCGGTCACAAGGTGATCGTAGCGGAGTACTTGCGAAAATCGCAAGTTTCGGTGATGATGGCTGTCGGCGGTGCCCGAGCGGGCATCGCAGTGGGGTGGGGGAGTTCTCGTGACGATAGCACCTGAGCGGGTCGCGCCAGCGTTGCCGCCGGTCCCTGAGGCGGGCCAGGTGGTGAGCGTTCGCGGTGCTACGTGGGCCGTGACCCAGGCTAAGCCGCAAGGCTTGCCGCGCAGCCCGGCCGATGAGCAGGTACCTGGCCTGACTCATGTGGTCTACCTGCAGTCGCTCGAAGAGGACCGGCTGGGCGAGGAACTCGCCGTGGTCTGGGAGCTGGAAGTCGGCCATGGCCTTGCGCCTGATCAAGGTCTGCCCGAGACGATCAGCTCCGACGGTTTCGATGACCCGAATACGCTCGCCGCCTTCGTCGATGCCGTCCGGTGGGGCGCCGTGACTTCGGCCGATCCGGATTCTTACCAGGCGCCCTTCCGCAGCGGTGCCAATGTCGAGGCGTACCAGCTTGAGCCGCTGCGCCGGGCTCTCCAGGCATCACGGACAAATCTCCTGCTAGCTGACGACGTCGGCTTGGGCAAGACCATCGAGGCTGGCCTGGTTATTCAGGAACTGCTGCTGCGGCACCGCGCTCGTTCAGTGGTCATCGTGTGCCCGCCGAGCCTCGCGCTGAAATGGCAGGACGAGATGCGGGAGAAGTTCGGCTTGGACTTCGTGATCGTCAATAGCGACCTGATGGCGCAGGTGCGGCGGACCCACGGCCTGAACGCGAACCCGTTCCGGCTCTTTCCCCGCGTGATCGTGAGCATGTCCTGGCTGTCTAGCCTGCGGGCGCAGCGCCTGCTCCGTGACGTCTTCGCCGATAGCGCGAGCCTGACGTCGGCCCGCCGTTACGCGTTTGATGTCCTCGTCGTCGACGAGGCTCATCATGTCGCGCCCGCGAGCCCGGTCAATGCTCCGGGCGGGCGCGGTTACGCCGTTGACAGCCTGCGCACGATCGCGACCAGGTCGCTCGCCGAGAAGTGCGAGCACCGGCTGTTCCTCAGCGCCACCCCGCACAACGGCTACTCGGAGTCTTTCACCGCGTTGCTCGAGATGATCGACGGCCGCAGGTTCAGCCGGGGTGCGAGGCTTGATGAGCGGGCGCTGCGCGACATAACTGTGCGCCGCCTCAAGGCCCAGCTTCCCGAGAAGGACTTCAAGCAGCGTCAGCTTCGCCATATCCCCTACGCGCCGACTCGGGAGGAGACCGAGAAGTTCGCGCTTCTCGACCGGATCCTCGCCGAGAGCGCGCGGGCTAACCAGCAGGGCCGCGCGGCTGGCATCGTTGCCATGCTGCTGAAGAAGCGGTTCCTGTCCAGTCCCTGGTCGTTCGCGCTGACGCTTGAGCAGTACGAGTACGCCTCGAGCACAGGGCACCAAGCGAGCCTCGACGACGAGGACGAGTATTACCGGGAAGTACTGGGCAGCGGCCAGTCTGACCAAGAGGAGGGCGAGGCCGACCAGCCTGAGTTCACCGCGCTGAGGCAGAGTAAGGTCTCCGACCCGCTGGTCGCCGCGACCAGCCAGGACATTGCCGGCCTGATCGCCTGGGGCCAGCGCTACGAAAATCGTCCTGACTCCCGGCTGGAAGCACTAATCACGTTCCTCGACGGCATTTGCCGACCTGATAGCCGGACCTGGAGCAACGAGCGGGTCGTCGTCTTCACCGAGTACGCGGCGACGCTTGACTGGATGGGGCGCGTCCTCTTCCAGCGCGGTTACAAGAACCGGCTGGCCATGATCCAGGGTTCGACACCGACTGAGGAACGGGAACTAATCCGGGCGAGGTTCGTCGCCGAGCCTACCGCCGAGCCAGGCGACGTCCGCGTGCTAGTGGCGACCGACTCGGCCGGTGAAGGCATCGATCTGCAGGATCACTGTCATCGCCTGGTCAACTTCGACATCCCATTCAACCCGTCCCGGCTAGAGCAGCGAATCGGCCGGATCGACCGGTACGGGCAGAAGCAGACGCCGGAGATCCATCAGCTGACCCCCGACAGCGCTCAATCGCAGTACGCAAAGGACGCCCGTTTCCTGATCGACGTGATCGCATCCAAGATCGGCAACGTCGCCACCGACCTCGGCTCGGTCAACCAGGTGATCGATGCCGAGATCCAGGCTCATTTCGTTTCTGCGTCGGCAACGCGAAAACGCCGGGCTTCGCGCGCGGCACCTGACAACGGCGACGCGATCATTACACGGGCGCTCGCTGGCGGGATCGAGCTCAACCGGCGGCTGACCGAGCTCTCCCGCACCTACGACGATCGCAAGGCCAGCATGCATCTCACGCCGGCCAACGCCCGCCGCGTCGTCGATGCCGCCCTGTCTCTCACCGGCCAGCCGCCGCTTGAGGAAGTCGGCGACAGCCGCGCCGATGCGCAGGTGTTCGCAGTTCCGCCACTGTCACCGGCCTGGCTGGCAGCATTGCGGGGCCTGGACACGCGGCTCAAGCCCGGTGTCTGGCGCGAGATCACCTTCGACGACAAGGCTGCACAAGGCCGGCACGACATCGTGTACGTGCACCTCGGCCACGCGATCATGCAGCGCTCGGCCCGGATACTCCGCGGTGCGCTGTTCAGCGCCGAATCGCCGGTGCACCGGGTCACCGCGGTAGTCGTCGAAGACCTGCCGCAGTCCTGTATCGCTGTCGTCTCGCGGCTCGTGCTCGTCGGCCTGGGCGGCCTGAGGTTGCACGAGGAAGTGTTCCTGACTGGCATCAGGCTGCGCGGACACGAGCTGGCCGCGCAACGGGTCGAGGACGTGCTTGATGCCGCTCTCGACGCCGAGCACCTGAGCTTGGCGGGTCCGCAGGTCCGGGCCGATCTGGCTAGCCAGTACAACGCCGATAACGGGCGGCTCCGCACCCGGCTGCTCACCGCGATGACTCGCAAGGCCCAGGCGCGGCAAGCCGAGCGCACCAGCGAACTGGAAGCCAGGCGGCAGTCCGACATCGACCGGGCGCGGCAGATATTTGCCGCCTTCCGCATTAATCTCACCGAGTCTCGTGACCGGCTGGCTCACGAGATCGAGACTCAGGACCTGATGCTTTTCACCGATGACCAGCAAGGGCAGCGCCGCCGCGACCTGCGGACCATGGGAGAGCGACTGCTCACGCTTGACGACGAGGAACGCCGCGAGATCGCGATGATCGGCGAACGTTACGCCGACATCAAGCCATACGTCTCGGCCGCCGCCGTCGTCTTCGCGCTGACCCTGGCCGACGCCGAGTCGCACGGAGCCGCTCGATGAGCGCGCGCAGGCCGATGAGCCGCCGTCGGCCCAATGACGATCCGCACCGGCTCTGGCTTGAACTGGTTGACGCCGACGGCCCCTTCCTCGCGGTGCCCGCGCTGCGACAGGCCTGGCCGTCAGGCATGCCCTTGATCAGGGTCGACGGCTACGCCGCACTCGTCGACGCGAAGCCGCCGTTCGAGAAGGCGTGGGAGAAGTGGGACCAGGACCGCGACAACGCGGCCGCGCTGGATTCTTACCGCGAGGCGCGCGATACCTGGGTCCGCGTCGTGCTCACCGAGGTGCTCGGATGGAACGGCGATTACCAGGATCGCCCCGAGCTTCCTGACCTGCCGGCGGTGCATTCTCCCGACTATGCCGTCACCGTGCGGGCCAGCGGTGCCTTGGTGCACGGCGACCTGATCGGAGCGCTCGTCCTCGTCGTCGATCCGGTCAGCTCGCTCCGCGATCCGCTGACCGACGGCTGGTCGGCGAGCCCGATCGACCGGATGGAAGAACTTCTGCGGGCCAGCAAGGTACCAATCGGAGTGGTAACCGACGGTCGCTGGTGGGCCATCGTCAGCGCCCGCGAGCGGACCATGGCGGCTTCGGGCATTGTGGACGCGCAGACCTGGATCGAGGAACCGCTCGTCCGCAACGCCTTCGTCGGATTGCTGCAACGCCGGTATTTGGTCGGCGGCGACCCCGCCAATCGGCTCACTGAACTGTTTCGCAAATCGGTCGCCGCCGCTGAGGACGTCACTGAGGCGCTCGGTACCCAGGTCCGCCGGGCCGTCGAACTGCTCGTCCAGGCCTTCTCCGAAGCCGCGATCGAACACGGCGAGCCCGACCCCCTCCCGGCGGACCGGGCACTGGTCTATGAGGCTGCTGTCACCGTCATGATGCGGGTCGTATTCCTGCTCTTCGCCGAAGAGCGCGGCCTGCTTCCGGGAAACGCCATCTTCACCGGCGGCTACGGCATCAGCGACGAACTGGACGTGCTCGGCGAACGCGCCAGGGAGGAAGGCAGCGAGGCGCTGGATGCCACGCATCTCACCTGGTACAGGCTGCTGGCCACCTCGCGTGCGCTCTACAGCGGCGCGTCATTCGAGGATGTCCGCCTGCCGGCCTATGGTGGTTCGCTGTTCGATCCGTCCAGGTTCTCTTTCCTTTCGACCATAAATCACCGGGGCGTGCTCGTCGTTACAGTCAGCGACCGGGTCATGCTGGAGGTGCTCGGCGCCGTCCAGGTCGCCAAGCTCCGCGGAGAGCCGGCCCGCAGGATCTCGTTCCGCGACATCGACGTTGAGCAGATCGGGTACATCTACGAGGGCCTGCTTGGCTACTCGTGCGCGCCGGTCAGCGAGGTCACTGTCGGCCTGATCGGCAAGGAGGGCGAGGAACCCGAGATCCCGCTCGCGGCCCTTGAGGAACTCGCGGCGTCCAAGCCCGGCGACACCGCCTTCGCTGATGCCATCCTGGCCTGGGTCAAGGAACACCAGCCGGCCGCGAGCCCGGCATCAAAGTCAGCGCTGGCCAAGGCGATCCGGGCGGCCAGCGAAGTCGAGGATGCCGAGCGGGCGCTGCGCGCCGTCGCCAGCGACGCGGTCCTGCGCGACCGGCTCCGCCCGTTCATCGGACTCATCCGCAGGGACCTGCGAAACCGCCCGCTCGTCGTCATGCCCGGAGGCGTGGTCGTCATCGAGACGCCGTCCCGGTCCTCGGCTGGCGCGCACTACACGCCGAAGTCGCTGGCCGAGGAGATAGTTAAGTATGCGCTTCAACCACTGATCTACTCGCCCGGCCCGCACCAGGAGGCCGATCAGGATCGCTGGCAGCCGGTCAGCTCAGACCGCATACTCGACCTGCGCGTCGCCGATATCGCCTGCGGCTCGGGCGCGTTCCTAGTCGCCGCGGCCCGCTTCCTCGCCGCCCGGCTCGTCGAAGCCTGGAAACGCGAAGGCGTCGCCGTCGGCACACCGCGCGAACTTGAACTGCACGCGATCCGCACTGTTGTCGCGACCTGCCTGTACGGCGCCGACATCAACGAGATGGCCGTCGAGATGTGCAAGCTCTCGCTCTGGCTCGTCTCCCTCGACCCCAAGCTGCCGTTCTCCTTCGTCGACGACAAGATCCTGCACGGCAACTCACTCCTCGGCCTCACCAACGTGCGCCAGCTCAAGCGTCAGCACATCGACCCAGACAGCGCTGGGCCGCAGGGAACTCTGTTCGAGTTTGACGTTGACGGAATCCTCGGCCGGGCCGCCAGGCTGCGCCGCCAGCTGGCAACCGAGGTTGACGACCGCGACCCGCAGCGCTCTGCGACGACCAAGCGCCGCCAGTGGCACGACTACCAGGGCATCACCGCCCAGCTCACCGATGTCGCGGACGGCGTGATAGCCACCGGGCTGAAGCTCGGCGGCAAGCCAGGTAGGGCTCTGCATGCGGCATACGAGAACCTAGCGATCGCCATCGAGCAGGCCTACCCCGGCGACGGCTCAACACCGAACCGGACGATGCTCGACGCCATTGAAGCGGCCGGCCTCACGCCTACGGTGCGGTCGGACTATCACCGATGGAAGCCGCTGCACTGGGTGATCGCGGTTCCCGACGTCATGGAACGCGGCGGCTTCGACGCCATCATCGGCAACCCACCGTTCCTGGGGGACCGTAAGATTACCGGTACGATTGGAACCAATACAAGAGATTGGCTTGTCCAGGTTGTGGCAGACGGGACCAGAGGCAGAGCCGACCTAGTTGCCTTCTTCTTTCTTCGTGCTGTGTCGCTTCTAACTTCCATTGGCAACCTCGGCCTCATCGCCACCAACACCATCGCGCAAGGGGATACCCGCGAAGTCGGTCTCGATCAGATGGTGAAAGATGGATTCACAATTACCCGAGCTATCCAGAGCCGAGCCTGGCCTGTCTCCAGCGCAAACCTTGAATACGCGGCAGTATGGGGAACTCGCGACGTGGTCTCTCCAGCGGTACCACAAGTCGCTGACGAAGTCAGAGTATTGCGAATATCTACACTGCTGGAGCCGGCGGGTCGTGTGGATGGTCAGCCCTCGCGACTATCTGAGAATTCCGGTGTTGGCTTCCAGGGCTGCTACATCGAAGGCATGGGGTTTATCCTGGAGCCTGAGGAAGCGGAAAGATGGATTGATGCGGATCGACGGAACGCCGATATTTTGTTTCCCTACATTACCGGAGAGGATCTAAATTCGCAGCCCGACTCGGCAGGTCATCGCTGGATTATTGACTTCAATGGCCTTACAGAAGGAGAAGCGAGGCGATATCCTGTCCCATATGCGCGAGTTCTGGACGCCGTGAAACCTGTGCGGGACATTAAGCCCAAGGCAGTGAGGGACGTTCCATGGTGGCTGTTTCTGAGGACGCGGCCAGCCTTGCGCAAAGCGATCACAGGGTTGGATGAGGTCGTTGCCATCGCGGTGGTGAGCAAGACCGTGATGCCGATGCGAGTGCCGACGGGCCAGGTGTTCAGCAACAAGGTGATTGTCTTCGCGACGGGCTCATACGCAGAACAGGCTGTACTTTCATCAAGCATACATCAAATGTGGGTTATTAAGTACAGCGCGACGATGCGTACCGATGTGAGTTATTCTCCATCCGACGTCTTCCTGACATTTCCGCGGCCCAAGCCGACGCATATATTGGCTGATGCTGGTCAGGCACTCAACAGAGAGCGTCGGGAGATCATGCTGCGCCGTGAACTGGGACTCACAAAGCTCTACAACCTGGTCAACGATCCGGACACGCCGGATTCCGCCGATCCTGACGTGGCGCGGCTTCGCGCGATCCATGTTGAACTGGACGAGGCTGTGATGGCGGCTTACGGCTGGAGCGACGTGCCGCTTGAGCACGGGTTCCACACCTACCGGCAGATGCAGCGCTGGACAGTCTGCCCCACTGCGCGGGTCGAGGTGCTGGATCGGTTGCTGGAGGAGAATCATCGTCGTGCAGTACTACAAGGTGAGGCGCCGCCGCCAGCCGAGGCCGAGGACGAGGGTGAGGACGAGTGACCGATCTCACCGACGTCACGACTAAGGATTCCTCTTACCGGCTGCTTTACGATCCGGACGGGCGGTCGTGGACGGCGCGGGAGGATCTCGCGGACATTATTGAGCGGGAATTGCTCGGGCCGGCGAATGGACCGACTGAGGTGTTGAACGGCTCTCCGGATGCGGCGTATCTGATCGGGCGGATTGCGCCGCAGCGGCTCTCAGGGTCTGGCGGTGATCCGGTTGAGGCGGAGTCCGGTGAGGCGGGTACGGATGTTGGCGACGCGGACGACGCGCGGGCCGGGCGGGGGGTGCCGGTCACCGGCGTAGACGAAAACGAGTCGGGCGTCGACGATGACTCGCCCGAGGACGGGGCGCAACTGCGCGGGCTGATGGTGCCGGCCTCGATGGGGTTGCGCTGTCAGATTCCTGACGACCTGGAGTCCTTCACGGTCACGGCATCCTGGGGTGTCTACGAGCCGGCGGCGTTCGAAGACGAGAAGGGCGGGTCTCGGCGGTACCAGCGAAGGTCAATCGAGGTCAGCAAGGTTATCGCGGTCGCCGACCTCGGACCAGCGACGAGCACGGTTCTCTTGAAGGACAAGGCCGTGCTGCGCATTGACATGCACCACCAGTCCGGTAAGCGCAGTCGGCTCGTCGAGATCGCGCTGTGCAACGACATGATCGTCCCGCGTAAGATCCCGGTCGACGCCTGGATGTACCAGACCGCGCTCGTCGTCAGCGCCGGCGGCGCGGCGGTTTTCCTGCCGGTCAATGACCCGATGGACGACACCTGGGAGGAGCGCGACGACGAACTCGCCCTGCTCCGATTGCAATATCGCGACCGGCTGGAGTTCGCGATCGGGCGGACGTGCTCGGTGGACTGGACGATCAAGCCTGGTGCCCGGCGCGCGACTGAGGTGCGTACCACCTGGCTGCCGACCTGTCAGACGCCGCAGGTCGCGGCGGAGGAGGTCAGCGCGGCGCTGCTCGACATGACCCTGCTCGCGGAGGCGAGCACGGAGAGGTTGCGAGCGGGCCTTGAGCCGATCGCCGACGATTACTCCGCGTGGCTCGATGGCGAACTTCAGCGAGCGGAAGAACTGCCTGAGCACCTGCGGCCGATCGCGCTCGACGCGGTCGCGGAGGCGCGGCTTGTCGCTCAGCAGCTTCGCGATGGCCTGGACTTTTTGCTGACCGACGACGAGGCGCTGCGGTGCTTCAGGTTCATGAACCACGTGATGGCCGAGCAGCGTATTCACACCCAGGTTGCCCAGCTCCGCGCATCCGAGCCTGACCTGAGCATCGAGCAAGCGCGTCAGGCAATACTGGCCAGAGGGGCGGTGGCTCATTCCTGGTTTACGTTCCAGCTGGCTTTCATCCTGATGCAGCTTCCGCAGCTTTGCGATCCGGCTTCGCCGCGCCGTTCTGGTGACCTGGCGAAGGCACAGCTGCTGTTCTTCCCGACCGGCGGTGGTAAGACCGAGGCCTATCTCGGCCTCGCCGCGTTCGCGTTCGCGATCCGCCGCCGGCAGGGCGTCGTGCTGTCGGCTGACGGGCCGCTCGACGGATCGGCCGGAGTTACCGTGCTCATGCGGTACACGCTGCGGTTGCTGACAGCTCAGCAGTTCCAGCGTGCGGCCGCGTTGGTCTGCGCGGCCGAGCTGGTCCGGCTGACCGATGAGGCGATCTGGGGGAGCGAGCCGTTCCGCATCGGGCTGTGGGTGGGAACTGACGTCAGCCCCAAATATTTCGAGGAAGCGGCCGGGCAGTTGAAGCGGGCCGGCGGCGGCTACCGCCTGACCGTGCTCCAGATTCAGCGTTGCCCCTGGTGCGGGACGAAGATTGAGGCCCGAGACGTCTACGCGGACTCCGTCCGCCGCCGCATTTATGTCTACTGCGGCGATGACTTGGCCCTGTGCCCCTTCTCCCAGGGCGGATCGGCCGGTGACGGGGTACCGGTGCTCACGGTGGACGAGGAGATCTACCGCCTCGCTCCGGTGTTCGTCATCGCGACCGTCGACAAGTTCGCCCGCCTGGCTCGTGAGGGCGAAGCGGCATCCCTATTCGGATACGTCTCAAGAAAGTGCGAACGGCACGGCTTCGTGCACCCCGACTTCGCCCACTGCGACATCCAAGATGGCAGCAAGCATCCGCAGAAGAACGGCGCTCGCGCCGCCGCTGTCCGCCCGGCAGGCCGGCTGCGGCCACCCGATCTCGTCATTCAGGACGAATTGCATCTGATCACGGGCGCGCTGGGTACCACGGTCGGCTTGTTCGAGGTCGCGATCGACGTGATGATGACCTGGCGGACCGCGGGCGGAGATCCAGTGCGGCCTCTTCTCGTCGCCTCGACCGCGACGGCAAGGAATGCCGCCGATCAGGTCCGCGCGCTCTACGGACGCGACGTCACGATCTTCCCGCCCCAGGTGGTTGACGCCGGCCGTACGTTCTTTTCAAAGGAACTGCCGATCACAAAGGACGAGCCGGGGCGCCGCTACATTGGCGTCAGTCCGACCGGCGTCCGGCTGACTACCGCCGAGATCAGGATCGCCGAGGTGCTGCTCGCGGGCGGCCAGGTACTGATCGACCGCTTCGGTAAGGCAGCTGACCCGTACATGTCCCTAGTCGGCTACTTCAGTGCGACTCGTGAACTGGCCGGGATGGCCCGTTATCTCGGCGACGACGTGCAGACGGCGCTCGCTAAAGGCCGGCCATGGTCGGCTCTGCCGCGTCGTACCGGAACGAACTTCGGGAACCTCAACGTCGCCGAGCTCACGTCGCGAGTAGCCAGCGCCGATATTACTGCGACCCTAGACCAGATGGCCGTCTCCTTCGACCCCGCATTCGACTCGACGGAGGGTAAGGCTGAGCTACGCGCGCTGCGAGCGGCGGGCAAGCCGACTCCCGCCCGCACGGTCCACCCTTACGACGCCATCCTGGCGACGTCGATGCTCCAGGTCGGAGTTGACGTGACCAGGCTCGGCCTGATGCTCGTCGTCGGTCAGCCAAAGAACACCGCCGAGTACATTCAGGCCACGTCCCGAGTCGGACGTGATCCGAGGCGCCCCGGCTTGGTACTCGCGCTCGGGAACTGGGCCAGGCCGCGTGATCTCGCGCACTTCGAGCAGTTCCGGCACTACCACGAGACCTTTTACTCGCAGGTCGAGGCATTGTCGGTGACACCGTTCTCCGCGACCTCCATCGAGCGCGGCCTTGATGGCGTGCTGGTCAGTGCGGCGCGGGTGCTTCAGGCGGCCGTTCCCGACGGACTGTCCTTTGAACGAGCGGCCGGGCAGATCGAGGCCCAGTGGAGCTTCGCGTCCAAACTAGTCGATGCGCTGGTTAGCCGGGTGCTCCGAGCCAGCGACGAAGACAGCGCCGAGCGTGCCCGCCAGCGGCTGCTCAACCGGCTCGACCAGTGGGCCAAGCGACGGCAGTACCTGGCGGAGTTGCGTAAATCGCTGGTGTACGAGCGAGTCACGGACGAGGCGCGGTTCGACGCGCTCATGATCAGCGCCGAGAGCGCGCGGGTCAGGACCGACGTCCGCGACATGCCGCCGTTCGTGGTGCCGAACTCGATGCGGGAAGTGCAGCCGGAGATCAACCTGCTCGTCAGCCCGATTCCCGAGAACCTGATCTACCGCGCTCCGCCCGGCGCGCCGAAGTGGAAGCTGCCGGAGGCGACACCATGACGAGTGAAGCGGTACTGCTCTATGACAGCAGCAGGCCGGTCGACCCGCTCGGCGACGCGGAGGCGGCGGAGAAAGAGACAGCCAAGCACAACCGGGCGAAAGTGGGCTCAGGCCGTCCGTCGTCACTGCTCTACACCTACGGGCCTGGTTCGATTATCGACCTTCCGCAGTTCACGATCATGCCGGCAGGACTTGATGACTGGGACCGGATCTGGCGTCGCCGGGACGCCCCGCCGCGCCCGATCGAGGCCCAGCGCCTGAGGGACGTCGTCCGAATGCTGCTGCGCTCGCCGGACTTGCAGCTTTATCCCTTCCCATGGCAGCCGAAGCGCGGAACTTTCTCCGGAGAAGGCAATGACCTCGGGGTTCCGGCGAGGGTCTTCCCGCAATGGCTGCGCTGCACCGGATGCGACATGCTCGGCTTGCTGTCGCAGTTCGCCTACAGCAATACTCATCCATTTCGCGCCGACCTGGCGTGTTTCGAACACGTCAAGTGCTACGGGCGCCCTGGCAGCCGGGCACGGGGAGCGTCGAGGCGGACGGCCGTGCCGGCTAGATATTTGCTGGCCTGTATTGACGGTCATCTTGACGAGTTCCCGTACGACCTTTGGGTGCATCGCGGCCAGCCCTGCGACAAGGCTGAGTTCCCGGCCCTGCGCATGGCCGACCGGACGGCGGGCAAGGGCGCGTCCGCGATGATTCACTGCGACTCGTGCGGACTGCGCCGGGGCATGAACGAGGCCCAGGGCGAGGCAGGAAAGGCGAAGCTTCCGAAGTGCCGCGGCCGCTATCCGCATCTCGACGCGTTCGCCGAAGGCGGATGCGGTAACGCCGCTCAGCTCATGCTTATCGGAGCGTCCAACCTCTGGTTCGCCTCGACTCAGGCAATCATCGTGATGCCGAGGTCGAAGGTTGAACGCGCCAGCGATATCGCCGATCAGATCAGGACGACCCTGGGTGACAGGCTCGCCAAGTACCGCGATGACCTTGAGACGCTCCGTGATGTCCTTGACGGCAAGGTCGATGTGACGGCGCTCAGCGACGACGAACTGCGCGCGGCGGCGGAGACCGCGAGCGTTCCCCCGGTTTCGCCGCAGGAGGCCGACCAGCGGATACAGGCATGGGATCCGGTAGAACTGCTGGTGCCTGAGTGGAACTACCTGCAGAAAGACCCGCTCGGTCCGAGACACGAAGACGCGGAGAGCGGACTGACGCTGTCGCGCCGTGAGCGCGGAGCCGGGCTCCGTCCTGAGATCACTCGCGTGCTGGCGGTCGAGCGGTTGCGCAAGGTGAACGCGTTGGTCGGATTCACCCGGATCGACGATATCGACCGGGTAGGCGACGTGCCGCGCAGGCTCGCGCCCCTGACCCGCAATCCGCGGCCGCCGTGGGCGGTTGCGACCGAGGACCGAGGTGAAGGGATATTCCTCCAGCTCGGCGAGCAGGCCGTCGCGGCCTGGGAGGCCAGGGTGCTGCAGACCGATCCCTGGCGGGCCCACCGGGAAGCGCATCGGCGGAACTTCGGCCGGCGGCTGTCCGACACGGCCGAGCGGACGGACCCCGATTCCAGGCTCAAGCCGCCTCGGTACTGGCTCGTGCACACCCTGGCTCACATCCTGATCCGCCAGCTGGCCATGACGTGCGGTTATTCGGCGGCGAGCCTGAGCGAACGCCTCTACGCCTGGCCAGAATCCGAGGGCAGGCCGGCGGCTGCTGGCCTGCTGATCTGCACGACCGCATCCGACAGCGACGGGACCCTCGGCGGCCTCGTTCAGCTCAGTGAGCCTGACCGGCTGGAACGGGTCGTGAGCGAGGCCCTGCGCCGGGCAACCCGCTGCTCATCCGACCCGATCTGCGCGATGCGCACGCCTGGAGACCCTGAGGACTTCCTGCACGGCGCGGCCTGTCACTGCTGCGTGATGGCGTCAGAGACGTCATGCGAACGGGCCAACCGGTTCCTTGACCGGCGCTTTCTGCTCAATTTGCCGCGCAGCGATGTCGGATTTTTCGCCGATGCCAGCTGACGACGCGGCGACCGAGATAGGTCAGCTTCTCACTGGCACCGAGGCCGCGCAGGTCGCCGACCGGCTCGCGGCCGGAGAGACGTTAACCATGGCGCTGCGGGTCGTCGCAGTCGCCCGCCGTCCGCAAGCTCGCGAGCTACTCGAAACGATCTCGGTCGAAAGCGGTTCGCAGGCTCCGGTCGCCATCGCCGTCCTGAGGGCGATCGAGGGCGCGCGGTCACAGCCGTCATTCGTGCGGCCGATCTGGACGATGCCTGGCCATCTGGCGCATGGCGGCCCGCTTACGGGATCGGCGGTCCATCTAGTGGAGAACGCTCGCCAGTCGGTTACCTGTTCGACCTTCAACTTCCAGCGGACTTCGATGCTCTGGGATGCGCTCGCCCGGCAGTCACAGCGGCCAGAAGTAACCGTCAGGGTGTACCTCGACGCGGCCGCGACGCGATCAGGATGGACGCCTTCCGCCGAGCAGATCGCGGTTCAGCTGCGACCGGCGATCGTGCTCAGATCCCGTCCATTTGACGGCCAGGCGGTACGCAATCACGCGAAGTTCGTCATCGTAGATCACCGCTTTCTGTTGGTGACCAGCGCCAACTTCTCTTGGAGCGCGGAAAACGGCAACATCGAGCTCGGGGTCCTCCATGACAACAGCAGCCTGGCTGATTTGGTCGAACGGGAAATGCGCATCGTGGAAGATGTGCTCTTCGAGCGAGTCGAGGTCTCCAGATCCTCCGCTTGAGTGTCGGTGGGTCAGCCTAAGCTCTCCGTCATGAAAGGCGGTGACGCGGTGTCGGCTGAACCCCAGCCGTTCACGCACCTTGGCGTCCCTCATGCGGCCCTTTACCGTAGCTTGCTGAGCACCTTTGCCCGGGCGAAGGAGCGATTCATTGTGCACCTCCGGCCGGAGGACGTAGCGGCCGAGCTCTGCATTGATGCCGACGAGCGACTGACCGAGGCCCTGGAGCAACTCGTGCTCTGGGGGAACTTGCGTGCCGATGCTGATACGAGCCGCGTGTCGTCCGTCGAGGACTTCTACCGCAAACGGTCGCTTTACCAGCTGACGGCGGCCGGTCAGGCGGCCGAGCAGGCGATCGCGTTTTACGAGGAAGCGATCGGACGGCGCGGGCAGCTCCAGTCGGTCGCACTCGCCGATATCGCCGATCTGCTGCGGTCGCTCCTTCTGCTGGCTAACGACCCCGAGGCCGACCCGGCCAGGGTTCATCTGCTGTTGCTGTCCGTCGCCGAGCGATTCTCGTCGCTAGCGGACAACGCACAGGCGTTCATGTCGGCGCTGCGGCGCGCGATCGATTTTTCCGATGGGGATGTCGACGGATTCCTCGCCTACAAGGAACGGCTGATCGATTACATCAACAGGTTCATTGCGGATCTTGCCAATTCAGGTGCGCGGATCGCGGTCTTGCTCGGCGAGCTTGAAGGGGCCGGGCACGAGCGATTGCTCGAACTCGCCGCGCGGCGAGAGGCCGCCGACGCGGTGCCTGACGGCGCGGCCGCCTTGGCGAGAGCCCAGAAGCAGGCGCTTGACGGATGGCGGAACCGGTGGCGCGGGCTTGACGACTGGTTTACGTCGCGGGACGCCGGGCATCCGTCCCAGGCGCGATTTGCGCCGGCAGGCCGAGTTGGAGGCGGCTGAGACGGCCGCGGCGCGCCGACGGCTCCGCACCACCGGCCCCACGCTGCTATCTGACCTGGAAATGCTCGACCCGCGGGCATTCCGGCTGTTCCTGGCTCTGCTTGGTGACGCACTCGCGGCCCGTAAGCCCGGCGAGACCGAAGTGAAGACCGTAACGACCGACGGCACCCTTGAGGTGCGGCTTTCGCTAGTAGCTGAGGGCGGGACAGCATCGATCCGCACCGCCGACGGCTTGCTCACCGGACCTGAGCACATCATCGAGATCACGGACCTGACTGCGCCATGATTCGGGCCGAGGAAAGATCACAGCGCCAGGCCGCGCTCCGCGCCCTGCTCGTCAAGCCATTGCTGGTCGCCGATGCCGACGGTGAGATGCTTGTCCTGGTGCGGCGCCATCTGAGCGAGTTGCGCGAATGGCTGAGCCGGGAGACCGGATGGCGCCTGGCCGCCGACTCTCAGATGGCGCGGCTGTTCAAGACCGCCCCGGTGCTGTCAGACGCGTCTTATCCCGCGCGCGGGCACAACAAGGAGCCGTTCGGCCGCCGGAGGTACGTCGCCTTGTGCCTGGCGCTGTCAGCTCTCACCCGAGCCGACGCGCAGACCACTCTTGGCAGCCTCGCCGAGGATGTGCTCACGCCGCCGCTGAACCAGAACTCGCTGCCACCGGTTTCGCTCTCGCGATGGAGAACCGGTCCGATCGGTCCGATCTGGTGGCCGTGGTCCGGCTGCTGCTCGGGTGGGGCATCCTGGCCAGGGTCTCCGGCGATGAGGAGGCTTATCTGTCCGCGGGGACTGACGTGCTCTACGACGTGCGAAGGCCAGTGCTCGGCGCACTTCTGACGGGCAACCGCGGACTGTCCACCGTGGCTGCGGCCTTGTTCGATGACCGGCTGGCCCTGCTGACCGCTGAGCCGGTCGCCGAGACCGACGAACTGCGAAATCAGACTCTGCGGCGGCGTCTGACCAGAAGGCTGCTTGATGAACCGGTCGTGTACTACGAGGAACTTGACGAAGATGAGCGCGGATACCTTCTTTCGCAGCGAAATGCCATCACGCGGCGGATCGCCGAGGCCACCGGGCTGGTCCCCGAGATGCGCGCGGAAGGGATCGCCATCATGGTCGACCCCGAGGATGAGCTGGCCGATGTGCGAATGCCCGAGCAGCGCACCGACGGGCATGTCACCTTGCTGGTCGCCGAGTACCTGGCCGGCCGGGAGCGGGCCACGATCGATGAGCTGCACGCTTTCGTCCGGCGAGCGGCCGCCGAGCATTCCGGTTACTGGCGCAAAGGCTTGACTGAGCCCGGCGCATCCTCTCGCAGCCGCGCTTCTGCTGCGGGCGCTTCGACTTAACTGCATTACTTCTTCGTATACCGATCTGTGGTCGGATGTTTACGATCACAAATGGCAGAGCGAATGTTGGGTCGTTGACTGGCCACTTATTCGTCCTCTGGCCAATGTCGAAGCGATGTGGAGCCGCGGCACAGCGTTTCGCACCGAATACGAGCGTCGTGATGCCCTCGTTGAACTCGATGCGCTAGTCGCAGTTTGGTTGGGCATAAGCGAGCAGCTGTTGGAAGCCATCTACCCGGCGCGTTACCCAATCCTCGGTGACTACGAGGACGTAACTTGGTTCGATGCCAACGGCCGAAAGATCGCCGGGAATTGGAATACATTCGGTAGCGGTCAGGCGAAAGAACACTGGAAGAAATTCCAAAATTATCTGGAAGATCCGGCGAAGAACCCGCCGCCTGACGGGTACGAGCCGCCCTTCTACAAGGCGGATCGGATTGGGGAGTATCGGCAGGCGCATGCGGCGTTCAGTGAGCGGCTGAGGCGGGCGCAGGAGGGGAGCGGGTCGTGAAGCCTACCCTGGCGGCCGAGGAACTCAAGAGGAACCTGACTCAGTACCTGACCACAACGTTCGCGGTGACTGATCGGCCGGTGCGGGACGGGCTTGAGCGGTTTCTCAAATCATCAGGTGACCAGTATTTTACGGGGGCCTTATCTCCGGATCCGGACGCCGTTCAAGACGGCGACCAGTGACTGGAAGCAGCATCTCGAGTGGGCGCCGGATCAGCCGCGGCCGTACCTGCACCAGGCGCTGGCCTGGCAGCAACTCGGGGCGTTCGGGCACTAGCCTGAGCCGACGCTGATCACGACCGGCACCGGGTTGGGCAAAGACCGAGGCTTTCCTGGTCCCCGTACTCGATCACTGCCGCCGGCAGAAACGGAGCCTGGCCGCGTACATATCGCCCGTGAGGGCCAGTTGCATAGCGTCTCCAGATTAATGCCCAGCTGACGTCCGACCTGTGCGACCGCACCCCGGCCGCCACCAGACTCCGCACACAATTCCAGGACCATCTTCACGGCCCGTTCCCGCAGCTCAGCGGGCAATGCCTTCCTCGATCCCATGAGCCCCAACCTTGCCAAAAATCACAGTCTCCACGAAATCCGGGGCGGTCCACGGGCTGGCTGGCCGCCTTGAACAGGGGCCAGTCGCGGTCCCGGTTGGCGGACTGTATGGTTGAGGCGCGGCGAACCGTATGGTTCAACCTCGGCGTTCTGTATGATAGCGGTATGTTGCTTGAGCGCGCCGTCGCGGGCCGATACCAGGAAACCGTCGCGGCGCGGCGGGTCACCGTAGTGACCGGCCCTCGGCAGTCCGGCAAGACGACGCTGGTGGAAAGCAAGCTCGGCAGCGGCACGCTACGGAGTCTCGACGATCAGGGTATTCTCGACGCCGCGCTCGCCGACCCCGTGGGCTTCCTCGGCTTCGGCTCCCGCCCGCTCGTCATAGACGAGATCCAGCGCGCAGGTGAGCCCCTGGTCAGGGCGATCAAGCTCACCGTCGACCACGATCCTAGGCCTGGCCAGTTCGTGCTCACCGGTTCCTCGAACTTCCTGACCGTGCCGACCATTTCCGAATCTCTCGCCGGCCGGGCCGGATTTGTTGAGGTGTGGCCCTTCACTCAGGGTGAGCTCGGCGGTGTCTCCGACAGCTTCGTTGACCGCGCACTATCCGGAGCGGTTGCCTTCGGCTCGTGTCAGCCCAGCCCCATCAGCCGCAGGAACCTGCTGGAGAGAGTCTGCGCCGGCGGCTTCCCCGAGATCCAGCGCCTGGCGGCCCGAGACCGGCCAGGCTGGTTCCGCGATTACGTGGCGACCACTATCGAGCGCGATGTCGTCGAGCTATCGGGCATCCGCAAGGTTGCGGAAATGGGCCAGCTTCTCCGGCTCCTCGCCGCGCGGACCGGATGCGAACTGGTCATGCAAGGGATCATTGACGACGCGCCACTGGAACGGCAGGCCGTCTATGACCACCGCGCCTGGCTTGAGACCATTCACCTGATCACCACCTTGCCTGCCTGGTCGCGAAACCTCACCCGACGGGTCAAAAGGCACCCCAAGCTTTTCCTCACCGACTCTGGCCTCGCGGCCTGGCTCCTCGGCAAGACCGCCGCCGCGCTCGAGGATCCCGCCGACCCAGCCACCGGGCAGCTCGTCGAGACCTTCGTTTTCTGCGAACTACGCCGCCAGCTCACCTGGGCAGCCACCGACGCCACCCTGTACCACTGGCAGGACCGCTCTGGCGCGGAGATTGACATCATCATCGAAGCCGCCGACGGGCGAGTAGTCGCCCTGGAGATCAAGACCGGTCAGACCGCCAAACCCGAATGGTTCCGCTGGCTTACCCAGATGCGCGACGCAACCGGAGATAAATTCATCTCCGGCGTCGTGCTCTACGCAGGCAACGACGTCCTCCCCTTCGGTGACCGGCTCCTTGCCGTACCTATTTCAGCGCTATGGGAGCCGTAAAATAGTTCGGAGCGTACTAATGCGTTGCGCCAGCGTGCAGGAGGGGGGGTCGTGAAACCTACCCTGGCGGCGGAGGAACTCAAGCGGAACCTGACTCAGTACCTCACCACGACGTTCGCGCTGGCTGATCGGCCGGTGCGGGATGGGCTTGAGCGGTTTCTCAATCATCCGGCGACCGGCATTTTCCGGGGGCCTTACCTCCGCATCCGGACGCCGTTCAAGGCCGCGACCGGCGACTGGAAGCAGCATCTTGAGTGGGCGCCTGACCAGCCTCGGCCATACCTGCACCAGGCGCTGGCCTGGCAGCGGCTTGGTGCGTTCGGGCACCAGCCTGAGCCGACGCTGATCACGACCGGAACCGGGTCGGGCAAGACCGAGGCTTTCCTGGTCCCCGTGCTCGATCACTGCCGGCGGCAGAGGCTCTGCGGTCAGGCGGGCGTCAAGGCCGTCCTGCTTTGGTGCCTACAGCTGGGGCGCGGCGTTCCGGCAGCGACCGGAACTCGCGGCGGCGGCTCTGGCCAGGTTTGTCGCACTGCTTTCGATGGCGAGGAATCCTGACGACGAGACGCGGCCGTTCCTGCACGTCGAGACCCATCTGTGGATACGGCCGCTGAGCCGGGTGCTCCGGCTTGTCAGTCCGAGGCACGCGTTCGGCTGGTACGGCGAGGCCGCGCCCGAGGCTGAGTCGACCCTGGGCGGCACCCCGAGGGAAGCGCTGCCTGCCGTCTACTGCCGTCACTGCGGCCGGTCAGGCTGGGCCGCGATCTCGCCGGAGAAGGATCCGCAAACCCTCATCGCCGATCCCAAGAAGATCTACCGGGCGGCCGTGTCCGACAAGCGCCTGGTCCGGCCGTTCATCGCGGCGACCGAGAAGGAAGTCAGCGCGTGCGCTTCGGGCGAGCCGGGTGCGCTGCCGGTGCTGGTGCTGGCGGCCGACGCCCGCCGCGTCCGGCCGCTCGACCCGTCCAAGGATACGGGCGAAGGCGCCGAGGCTGAGGGCGTGTTCGTGCTTGGCGACCTGCGCCATGACCGGGAGGGATCCCGGTCAGCCGAGCGCGACCGGTGCCCGGCCTGTGAGATGGACGAAGGGACCAGGTTCCTTGGTGCCGGGCTGGCCAGCCTCTTGTCCGTGGCCATCACCGAGCTGTTCACCGGCGGGCAGCTCGAGCCGGCGCAGCGCAAGACCTTGCTGTTCAGCGACGCCGTGCAGGACGCCGCGCACCGGGCCGGTTTCGTGGCGAGCCGTTCGTACTCGTTCTCGCTGCGGACGCTGCTGGCGGCCGTGCTCGAATCGGGTGAAGGACCGGCTGCGCTCAATGACCTGATCGCCGACGTGATCGACCGCGCGAGCTCGCCGCAGTGGCTGTCTGCTGTCGTGCCGCCTGACCTGCACGGCCGGACGGCCTCCAGCCCGGACAGGTCCAGGTTCACTTGCTGGAAGATCCGCAGGTCAGCGGGGCGACGCTGGCTTGCGACACATGCCACTGGCAGCAGGTCGTGCACCCCTCTCGGCGGGCGGATTGGGAGAGCAAGCCGTGTCCGAGGTACCGCTGCGCCGGGCACCTCACGCGGGGTACTGACCGCGACTACGACAACGATTACTACCGCCAGCTCTACAGCAAGGCCCAGCCCTACAAGGTCGTCACCGCCGAGCACATCGGCGCGATGTCCCGCGCGCAGCGCGAGCAGGTCGAGCGCGCGTTCCGGGACGGCACCAGGTACAACGACCCGAACGTCTTGTCCTGCACTCCGACCCTGGAACTCGGGATCGACATCGGCGACCTTTCGGCCATCATCCTCGCCTCCGTTCCGCGCCGGCCGGCAAATTACGTACAGCGGGCCGGGCGGGCGGGCAGGCAGACCGGCAACGCCTTCGTGATCACGTTCGCCGACCGGAGGGCACGGGAGCAGTACTACTTCGCCGAGCCGCGCGAGATGATCGCCGGGCTGATCGTGCCGCCAGGCTGCTACCTGTCGGCCATCGAGATCTTGCGCCGCCAGTACCTGGCCCACCTGGTTGACCTGGCGGCCCGAGGCCAGCTCGGCGTGCTGCCGATCCCGAGGCGCGCGTCAGCGCTATTCGGCGAGTCGGGCTGGCTGCGGCAGTTCGGCGCGACGGCGGCGGCCGACGGCGAACGGCTGGCCGCAGGCTTCCTTGGCCTGTTCGCTGGCCACATTGACGAGGCCGCCGCGATCGAGCTGCGTGACTTCGCGGTGACAGGGCTTAAGGGAGCCGTCGACCGGGCGGAAGAAAGCTGGAACCGCCGGCTGGAAGAGCTGCGCGAGCGCCTTGCGGCGATCGACCGGGCCGCCAGCGAGCTCGTCGAATCCGACCCGGTCCAGCGCGGGCAGAAGCGGGAACTGAACGGCGAGCGCCGGGCTGTCGCCAAGCAGATCGGCGAGATAGGGCGCAGCGACGCGCACGGCGCGCTAGTCGAATTGGGCCTGCTGCCGAACTACTCGCTGATCGACGTCGCGACCACGCTCGAGGCCACGCTTACCTGGCACGAGGAAGGCGGAGACGGGGACCGCCAGTCCCACAGCGAACTGCGCGAGAACCCTCGCCCGGCCCGCCTGGCGCTGACCGAGCTGGCGCCCGCCAACTACTTCTACATCCGCGGTTACCGGCACCACGTGTCCGGGCTCGACATCGGAACCCGCTCACGGCCGGCCTGGGAACACTGGCGGATCTGCCAGCGGTGCGGCTACGTCCGCGACGTGGTCGCGGCCCAGGACACCACCGTCTGCCCGCGCTGTCACAATCCCCAGATCGGCGACGCCAGCGCCCTGCACAAGGTACTGCGCCCGGTGCGGGTCACCTCGCATGACCGGCGCGACGACGCCAGGATCGCCGACGACGATGACGACCGCAAGCGGGCCTATTACGAGCGCGCGGTCGCGGTCGACATCGCGCCCGAAGACATCGCGGACGGCTCGTGGCGGCATGCGAACAAGACCTTCGGCGTCGACTTCACCAGGCACGCGATCGTCAGGCACCTCAACTTGGGCGTCGCGAGGGCCGATCGCCCGCCGACCGACGTGGTCGCGGGCGAGGAGACCAGGATCAGCCCGTTCTGGGCCTGCCTTTCCTGCGGCGGCACGGCCACCGATCGCCCGGCGGCTCCCGGCGGCGATCCGCTGGTCAGCTCGGAGTTCGACTCGAACAGCCACCACCGGCCCTGGTGCCCGGAACGCCGCTCACCGACCGGCGGCGAGCACGTGGACCTCATCCTCGCGCACGTGCTGGACACCGAGGCGCTGCGCATCCTGCTGCCGGTCGCCACGACGATGATCGACGACCGGATGGCCTCCTTCGCGGCGGCGCTGATGGCCGGGGTCGCGGCCAAGTACGGCGGAGACCCCGACCATCTCGAGGTCGTCGCCGCGACCATGCCCGATGCCGAGACTCTTCGCCGGCGCCGGTTCCTCGTGCTGCACGACACCCTGCCCCGCGGCACCGGACGAGGGCGGGGGAGCGGAACGGCCGCCGCACCGCGGACCTCCACATCAGCCTGTCCGCTGGTGAGGTCGCGCACTGGCAGGTCACACTGCAGAACACTATCGAGGGAACGCGCCCCGATGTTGTCTTCCAGCGCGTTGACGCCGCTCCGATGACAGTCGCCGTCTACCTGGACGGCTATGCCTACCACGCGGCACCGAAGAAGAACCGGCTCGCCGACGACGCCGACAAGCGAGCCCGGTTGCGCGCGGGCGGTGACGTGGTTTTCCAGCTCGACTGGGACGACGTCAACGTCGCCGCCGGTGATCAGGGCGGCGGGCACGTGCCCTGGCCGCCGTACCAGGGCAATGCTCAGACGGCGGCGCGCAGCGCTTACGCGAAACTCGGCGGTGACCCGGCTGACCTGGCCGGAAAGATCTGGTGCAGTCCGGTGCACACGTTGTTCGCCTTCCTGGGGCAACCCGGCCTGAAAGACTGGAAGCACCGGGCTCAAGCGGCCGCCGCCGGGCTCCTGCGCCATCAGGGAGCCGAACTGAGCGACGCCAGCCCGGTCAGCTTCGCCGAGCGGGTCAGGGCAGCCTTGCTGAACCAGCCGCTGCCACCGCGTGACGGCGGACCCGTCTCCCTGATCAGGGTGGCCGACCTGAACGGCTGCCCGCTCACGGTAATCCTCGATCCACGGCACATCAGCAAAGATGAAGCGCCTCTCGGCGCCTGGAGTGCCCTCGCGGTCATCGATGACCGGAACGAGACCATCGAAGCCGACGAGGACGCACACCGCCGACGCTGGAGCGCCTGGTTGTACTGGGGAAACCTGGTCCAGTTCCTGTCTGACAGCGACGGGGACGGCGCGCAGCTCGCCTACACGACGCTGGACGACTTCGAGCCAGCCGCACTGGTCGCCGGCGGTGGCGTTGGCTTGCTGAGCAGCCTGAACCTGGCCGGGCGAGCGCCTGATGCCGGCCGCGTGACCGCCGAGCTGACCTGGCCGACGGCCGTTGTCGACCTATTCGACCCCGACGTATCCGGCCTGGTAACGCTCATCTACCGGCTCGGAGCGCTCGGCGTGCCGCCGCCGCAACCTGACCAGATCGGCTATGAACTCCCCGGCGACGAGGGCTGGCAGGCCGAGCTCGCCTGGAAGGACCAGCGGCTCGCGGTTCTCGCGGCCGGCGGCTCCGAGGCGCCTGAGTGCGCCGCCGCGTACGCGGCGGCCGGCTGGGACGCCCGGCCCGCGGAGGACTGGCCGCCCGAGGAACTGGCGAGCAAGATCCTGGGAGCTGGCCAATGACCGTCCAGTTGCGGCTGCTCGACAAGGCAGACAAGGAAATCCTCAAGCTTCCCAGGACGATCAAGGGCGCTATCTATGAATTCCAGCACAAATTCCGGCTGGACCCATCGAACCCCGGATTGCATTTCAAGCAGCTGAAGGGCGGCTCGCGGTTGTTCTCGGCCCGGGTCACCCAGGATTACCGTGCGCTCCTTTTGCAGGTGAGCGCGGCCGAGTACCTTCTTGTCGCGGTCAAGCACCGCAGCGAGGTTTACGACAACCTCGACAAATACGCCTACCAGATCAACCCAGTTTCCGGCGGAATCGAATTCGTCGACATCGCGTATGTCGAAGGAAGCGTCCTCGCTCAGGTACCGGCGGCCGCGGTTTCGCCGCCCTTGTTCGCGGCCTACCCGGCGGAACAGCTCACGGAGCTTGGCGTGGCCGCGCCGCTGCTCCCCTTGATCGCGAAGATCACGAACGTGGACGAGTTGCTCGGCCTCGCTGAGTTCGCGCCGCAGTTGACCGCCGAGGTGCTGCTCGCCCTGTATGACGGCCGCAGCCCACAGGAAGTGCGCGACCAGGTCACGGCGCCGGTCACGGCCCCGGAGCCCATCGACGATACCGACTTCGAGGCGGCGATCATCCGCCCGGCCACGCAGGTCACGACCGATGACACAGACCTGCGGGCCATGCTTGAAGGCGGGTTTGCCCGCTGGCAGGTCTTCCTGCATCCGCTGCAGCGCAAGATCGTCGAGCGGACCTACAACGGGTCGGCGCGCGTCAGCGGCGGGCCTGGGACCGGCAAGACCATCGTTGCCCTGCACCGCGTGAAGCACCTCGCGGGCCGGCTCGAGGCCGGCGGCGGTCAGGACATACTTCTCACGACCTTCAATAAGAACCTGGCCGCTGATCTCCGTCACCGGCTGCTCGAACTGGGCGGACCCCAGGTGCTTGACCGGGTGGACGTAATCAATATCGACCGGCTCGCGGCCCGAGTAGCGGCCGAGGCCGAGCCCGGCGTGAGGCGCCATTGGATGGATGACGTGAAGGCCGTTCAGCAATGGCGTGACCTGCTGTTCGAACTGGGCGAAGAACGGTGGTCGGCCGAATTCCTGCACGATGAATGGTCGCAGGTCGTCCTCGGGCAGGTCATCAACTCCAGGGCCGACTACTTCCGCGCTCGCCGGGTGGGAAGGGGCCGGACGCTCAACCGAGTCCAGCGCGGTGAAATCTGGCAGCTCATTGAGCAGTTCACTAAGCGGATCGGCGACGCGAACCTGTGGACCTTCCGCCAGGTCGCCGCGCGCGCGGCGAGCATCGAGCGCGAGCGGGCCGCAGCCGGCGGGCACGCCCGTTATCGCCATATCGTGGTCGACGAGGCGCAGGATCTGAGCGCGGCGCACTGGACGCTGCTCCGAGCGATGGTCGCCGTCGGCCCCGATGACCTGTTCCTCGCCGGCGACACGCACCAGCGGATCTATGACAACTACGTCTCCCTCGCCAGCCTCGGGATCAACATCCGGGGCCGGTCAACCAGGCTGACCCTGAGCTACCGGAGCACGCATCAGATCCTGACCGCCGCGGAGGCGATCCTCGGCACCGGGGAATGGGACGACCTCGACGGCGGCACTGAGGACCTTGTCGGGTACCGGTCGGTTCTCCGGGGGCCGCGCCCGGTCTTCCGCGCGGCCGCGAGTTGGCAGCAGGAACTGGACGGGATCGTCGAGCAGGTCAGGGAGTGGACTGGTTCGGGCGACGCCTTGTTCACCGTCGCTGTCGCGGTGCCTGAGCGGCGTCATGTCGCCGAGATCGAGGTCCGGCTGAACGAGGCCGGCGTGCCGGCGACGGTCATAGGGCCAGACGGGCCGCGTGATCAAGACGCCGTGCACGTCGGCACGCTGCACCGGTTCAAGGGGCTTGAGTACCAGCGGATGGTCCTGGCCGGGATCTGCGACGGCGTGATTCCCGGTCCGCATGCCGAGGAGTTCCGGGTCAGCGATCCGCTGCGGTATCAGCGGCAGATCAAGCAGGCCCGGTCGCTGCTTTTCGTAGCCGCGACCCGAGCCAGGGACTCGCTTGTTATTTCCTGGCACGGCAAGCCCAGCGTCTTCTTGCCCGCGGCTAACCCGCTACTGTGACAGCGTTGGCATGACATGCCCGCGAACTATGTCATCCGCCGAGCGCTGACTGGCGAGCTGGATATCAGGGACTCGCCGGTCCGGCAGTTCTTTGACTCTCGGTTTACTCTGGGCTTGCGCGACGTGCAGGCCCGCTACCGAAACGGCTGAACGCGATGGATCCAATCGAGATCGACTGCGCCGCCGTGGCAGTGGATCCTCGTGTAGCCGCGTCAGCCGCGGGAGTTCAGTTGTCCAGGATGGTGCGCAGGACGGCGGCGAAGGTGCCGGGGTCGCTTTGGAAGCCGTTGTGCCCGCCGGGGAAGGTGACGGGTGTGGTTCCGAGTCGTGCGGCGACGGCTGCGGCGGCGCGGCCGGGCATCATCTGGCTGGACTGGGTGCCGATGCCGATGCCGAGGACGATGCGGGCGGGTGCGGCGCGAAGTGCATCGAAGTCGTGCTGGTAGCCGGGGCAGGCTGTCATGTGCGGTCCCAGCAGCGGATCGCCGCGTGATCCGTCGTCATGTGCGGGCAGCCCGAAGGCGCCGGGATCCGGGGCGGGCTGTCCGGGGAAGCCAGGCGGGAACGGCCCAGCGTGGCTGACTAGCGCGATGAACTTGGCCATCGCCGGGCCGTAGCTGCTGCTCTGGGTAGGTGTCGCGGATGCCGGCGCACGCTGCCAGCACTATCTCGGCGTCCGGGAGTTCCCGTGCGGCGGGCGGCTCGTGCGCTACCAGGGTGCGGATGAGTTCCGGATGCGTGGCGGCTAGTGCCAGCGCGTTCACCGCGCCGCCGCTGCTGGCGAAGATATCGGCCGGGGCGGCGTCCAGCACGTTGATGAGCCGGCGCAGGTCCTCAGAGTGCTCGCCAGGCAGGGAGCCGGGCGGCTCGCCGTCGGTGCGCTGGCTGCGGTCGGTCCCGCGCGGGTCGTAGGTGACCACGGTGCGGTCGGTGAACTGCGCGGCCAGGGCGGCGAAGCCGGAGGCTCCCATCGGCGCCCCGATGAGCAGCAGGACCGGGTGCTCCCCGCCGGCCAGGTCCCGCACGTCGTAGGCCAGCGCGGCGCCGGGCGCCTCCAGCGTGTACGTGTTCGGCTCGCTCATAGCGGCGGGCCCCTTTCCGAGTTGACAGTTCCTGCCCGGAGCGGGTGGCGAGGCCGGAACCTCATCGCTCTCCGCCTGGTGCCGACATTTCGCGGCAACACTACGCCGCACGACTGACAGTGCCGCCGCCGCCGGGCGCCGTCGCGCGGGGATCGCCACTCAGCTCATGCGCGGCCTGGTTCGCGGCGGTTACCGAGTTGACTGCGTCACGACCGGGGGCGCGGCCCTGGGCTGCTGCGATCCGGCTCACCTCACCTTGATCAGGTACGTGCGGTCCTGGCCGGGGCGGGCAAGCGGTGGACGCTGCTGCTGGCTGCCCTGATCGCCGGGCTCATCATCACCGCCGTCGCGAGCCCGTTGAGCAGCCCACCATCACGATCGACGCGGCGGCCCTGCCAGCGGGCACCGAACTCAGCATCGGCAATTCCAGCTCAGCTCCGGCGAGCAGCAGGCCGACCTCGTGCTCATCGACACCAGTTCCTACACCTGCAGCAGCACCCCGCCTGACCCGGACAGCCTGCCTGACGGCTACGGCCCAGATGACGGCATCGGGCTGTTCGGTGGTCCCGGCCCGGCCGGATCCTAGGCCGGCCTGACTTTGTCCCGCACCGGCGGAATGAGCGCCATCCGGTGGTCGTTGCGCCGGTCCGCACCAGGTAGCACTGCGTGCTACCTGGTGCTAAGGTGTGAACATGAGTGCTGAGATAAGCCAGCGTGATTTGCGTACGAGATCGCGGGAGATCATGGACGCGGTCGAGCATGGGCAGTCTTTTACGGTGACTCGTGACGGGCACAGGATCGCGGAGTTGATACCGCTGCGGCGGCGTCGGCGGCTGGTTCCCAGGGAGGAATTCGTCGCCATGTCGCGCAATGCTCCCGCTATTGATCTGGGGGCGTTCCGTGCTGATCAGCAGGCCGCGCTCGACGATGAGGCAGCTAGTCCTTATGACCGGTGAGCGTCCGCGGCAGGGCATGGTGGACACGAACGTCGTGTTCCTGCGCAGGTGGGTTGACCCGGGCGAGCTGCCCGAGGAAATGGCGATCAGTGCGATTACCTTGGCTGAGCTCTCGGCTGGGCCTCATGAGGTCCGCGGGAATGACGAGCAGGGCGCTTACGACGAGCTTGCGGAGCGGGCTCGGCGCTTGGAGATCTTGCAGCGAGCTGAGAGTGAGTTCGACCCGGTGCCGTTCGACGCGGAGGCCGCTCGCCTGTTCGGACGGGTCACGGCGGCGGTCGTCGCGGTCGGCCGGAGGCCGCGCCGTCGGCTGGCCGACCTGATGATCGCGGCGACGGCGATGGCGGAGGGCCTGCCGTTGTTCACGACTAACCCTGATGACTTCGCGGGTCTGAACGGTCTCGTCCGGGTGATCGCGGTTACCCGGCCTTTGGTCCCGCATGAGCGCCGCGGCTGAGGACCCGAGGAGTTCTGCTCGGCCTTCTACCTGGGCAGGCAGAGATCGGAGGCCAGCGGGTCACTGCCGTGGTTGGTGCCGCCGATCCGTCCGAGGCCTACTCGCCATCACGGCCGAAGACATCCCTGACCCTCGGGTGATAGAGGTGATCTTGGACGCGGTACGCGGAGTCGCCCAGGAAGAATGGCTTCCCAAACGCCGCGGCCACAGCGGCGCAGGTCATCGAGTGCTGCGCCTCAAGGTGGAGCATTGAAGTCACGATAGAAGACGCGAAGCAGGACTGCGAAAGCCGAGAGCTAGTGGTCTTTCCGATATAGCCAGCCGGAGCCACGATGTACACGACGTCCGACGCAAAAGATCTTGCTGCGCTTTCTGTCCCTGGGGCGTTTTCCAGCGCCCTGCGGGAACGATAACTCCAGAAGCCAGTGAGTTCAGCGATCGTTAGCTTAGCGGCAATGCCTGTTGTCTGTTTTGCGAGGTTTCGATCGCTTCAGTGACATCTTCGTCAGTAACTGGGAGAACGCGGCTGAATTCGGCCCGTCTGAGTGCGTTGAGTTTGGCCTCGCGCGCGATCATCTTGATGTCGGCACCCGACATGCTAGCTGTCATCTGCGCGTACTTACTGTACTGAGGCTGGAGTTCGGCCTGGTTCAGGTAGAGCGCGAACAGGTCCTGACGACCGGACCCGTCGGGTAGCGGAACTTCGACATGCAGCCCGAGCCGACCAGGTCGCAGGATGGCCGGGTCGAGGCTTTTCTCGTCATTGGTGGCGCCGATAATCGCGACCTGGCCCAAGTCGACGAGGCCATCGATCTCAGCCAGAAGCTGGTCCACAACGCGGTCCGCCGTGCCGGCATCATGGCTGCTGCCGGTCCGGCGTCTTGCTATGGCTTCGATCTCGTCGAAGAACACGACGCAGGGCGCGGCTGAACGCGCTCGGTCAAACAGATCCCTAACGGCTTGCTCCGACTCCCCGAACCACTTGGTCAGCAGCTCAGGGCCCCGTACGGACATGAACCGGCATCCGCACTCATTGGCGATAGCGCCCGCCAGCAAAGTCTTGCCCGTCCCAGGAGGGCCGTAGAGCAAGACGCCGCGTTCCATTTTCACGTCCGCTTCGGCGAACAGCTCAGGGTGGCGAAGCGGAAGTACCAGACGCTCCTTCAGCATGGTGATCGTCTCGTCGAGGCCGACGACATCGCTGAATTTGGTAGGCGGCGTTTCCGAGATTATTCCGCCGATCGCGGATGGCGTCACCAGAGTCAGCGCCTCTCTCCAGTCCTCGGCCTCGATCTGCGGCAGAGCCTGAGCCTCCGGCATCGGCCTCTCGAGAACCTCGACGGGAAACACCCGGCGAAGGGCGAGTCGGCCGGCCTCCTGGCATAGTGCTTCCAGATCGGCCCCGACGAACCCGGCGGTTCGCTGCGCCAGGTCGGCGATCAGGTCCTTGCGCTTGGGCTGGTCACTGAGCGGCAGATCGCGAATGTGAATCCTGAGTATCTCCCGGCGCGCGTTCTCGTTCGGGGCTGGCACAGGCACATGCCGTCCGATCCGTCCGTGCCGCTGTATCGCTGGGTCAATGTCATCGCGGCGGCTCGTAGTCGCGATAACGACCGGGCGTCCCGGCTGGTCGAGCAGACGCTGGATCGGGCCAAGCAAGGAAAGTGCGTTACCGGTTTTTGCTCGGCTGGGCGTCAGGTAGTCAATGTCGTCAATGATCACGAGTTTGTTGGCCGGATCGAAGGCTGTCCTGATCTCCTGCTCTGCCTTCGCCCGAGGCCAGCTTGCGAGTTCCGAGCCGCTCAGGGTAACTTCCTCGACACCGCTATGGAAGGCGACAGCACGTGCCAGCAGCGTTTTGCCCGTGCCAGGCGGCCCGTAGAGCAGCACTCCTGATACTGCGCTGATATCGATTGCCCTGAACTCCTCTGGGCGACGGAGCGGCAGCTCGATTTCCCTGCGCAACAGGTCGATAACTAGCTGCAGGCCGCCGATGTGGTGATACGCCGGCAGCTGGGGTGGCAGTCCCGGAGTTCTGGCGATGGCGTGCCTGGTTGTCTCGCCGGCCCTGGCGACACCGACGTCATCGCCACGCGCTGTGACGGCGGTGACCTCGTAGTCGCTGCTCTCGCTCGTGCCTGGAGCGCGATACCTGAACCGCAGCCCTGGATAGACGAGGTACTTATCTGAGCTGAGGAAAGCGGTTAGCCCAATGCTGCGGTCGGCGGACGACTCGGGTGAACTGAGCCTCCGCAGCTCAACAATGTCGGCCATGGGCAGCTCTTGCCAGCTTAGCTCAGTGATCTCGGCTTCGGCCTCGGTGTCCACGCCTAGGGCGTCAGACTGCCAGTGAATCCAGGCCCACGCGGTCCGTTGCGGACTCAGGTTGTGGATTTAGGCTCCAGCCTAGCCGACAATAGATAACGTTAGTATCAAGTGAGAGCTTGATTAGCTTGCCAGGCGACAGGCCGTTAACATCTGCTTGACAGTATGAACGGTTTTCGATATCTGGCGGCAACCGCCTGACAATTACCTTGGCCATGTTCCTTGTTCCACGATCGGATCCTGGTCGACGCTACGCATCGTCGGAAATATCCGAATAACGCAGCGGGCCGCCACAACGTCCCACATTCCGGTCGGAGCGGCCACGTCGCTGATAGCTTGAGCGAGACTGGTTGCCTGCCGCAGGTCGACGCCTTCAGATCCTGGGTCTTCCATAACCACGTGCTGGGTCCGCTGAGCTCTGTCCCACCAGACCATGCGCCTTGAGGGATGAACTCGAATGTGCGGATCCACAATCAGCCCTATGGCCCGGTCGTCGAGTTGCATCCAGGTCTTGAGCGTGTCAATGTCGGTGCGCGAAGGAAACAGCCCATGCCCGATATGGCTATGTACCCATCCGACCATGGCCCCGAGCCTGCTCGCGGCCTCTTGGTCAGGCATGGCTGTTATGGCGCTCCGCATGACCTCAATGCAGGTGACATCGAATGCGCACCCAATGCTCGAGCTGACGAGTTGCGGAGGGAAAACAGCAGCCGAGACTCGGATTTGCCAGTCTTTCCTCAGCCCTAGCAAGACTCCGCCGCGCTCGTCGCGGCTATCGCTGAGGTAAGTAAGCAACGTGGCGGCCAGTCCTCGTTCTAGCAACACTTTGGAAGGCTGCTCGACAGGATTTTCGGCAGTTATCTCAGCGTTCATGGTCATCAGGCTCCTGACATGAAGACCAGGGGATCGGGCAGTCCATCGGCGCGATAGGCGCGCAGTAGTTCAACCTTCAGCCGGTTAGTCACGGTCTTATTGATCAGCTCTTCAACGATTCGCACCGGCTTAATTCGTCGGCCGTTAGCGTCGTATACACCGATCTGCTCATCGAGTTTCCCGCGCGACGGGTCGATAACGATCGGAGTGAAATCTGGGTCGAGCTCGCGCCATTGCCGGGCCGTCTCCTGATCTGTGCCAGACAGGAAGACGCCTAGCCGGGGATGGGTGTGGACCCAGGTCATCTTGATCAGGCTGGTTCCGTCGCCGGGTTCTTCGAACACGGCATCCATGGCCATCCTGATTCGTTCAACGTCAGAGGTAGAGAACTCGCATCGAACAGCACTGGCTTTGATCTGAGCAGGGAAGATCATGGCCAGGATCGCGAGCGCTGAGTCGAGTCTGATCACCAAGGCCACGCCTCCTTGCTCAGTGGGCATTCGGGCCAGGCACGCGATGGCGGCCTGCCAGAATCCTGAGTCAAGCGCCACCGCGACCGAAGAATCACCAAGTCGTTCAGGCCAGTCAGGATTGACCAGGTCCGGTGCTCGCTCAAGCACAGAAACTTTCTCAAGCACGGGCGCTGAGGTCACGTCGAGTACGGCCACGGCCGCCGCCTGATCGCCAGTCGCCTCAGTTTCGTCAGTCGGCACGGCCGGTTCTGGCGCCTCGGCCGGCCCGGCCGACGGTGGAGCCGGCACTATCTCCGTACTTGGCCCGGTGAGTTCCTCGTCTTGAATCCAGCCGCGCGAACCGATAAGCCACGCCAGAGGGGCGAGTGCGGCGGGAATAGTCAGTATCCAGGCGCCAGTCGACTGGCTGGCGAGGGTCAGGTTGATGGCTACCCAGATAACCACGACCGAGGCTGCCGCGAGCAGGCAGCCGAACAGCAGTTCGCTGATACGGATGAAGGCGGGCAGCCGGCTCGGCCTGCGCGAGTGCGGTGAGAACAGTGCGAAGGAAAGCCCGGCCGGAAAGGCCAGCAGCGCTGACCCAAGCGAAATGCCAAGGCCCAGGGCGGCGGACCGCTCGCAGGCCAGGTTATGCCGGTTGAACGCGACCAGATAAACGCTTGACAGAGAGGTGAAATAAATCACCCAGCCAATGAGGCCGAAGAGAGCAGGCGCCGAGACGGGAAACCGGCCCGGTACGGGGCCGACCCGCGGGCCGATGTTACCCGGCGCGACAGCACTACCTGACGTGACCGTGTTATCTAGCTGGGCTGTCATGGTTCTCCGTGCTGAGTAGCTGCTTGACGTATTCCAGTGCGGCGCCCAAAGTTCTCGCCTGCTCGGGTGCCCGTGACCAGCCGTCCGCGAAACGGAACCAGCAGAAACTGGGCAATGAAGTACCAGTCCACCGGCAGAAATTCTTATGGGCCGGCCATATATTGACATGCTTGATCTGGTCGTCACCGGGAAACAGGACCCAGACCGGCGGTATCGCCTTGCGCAAGTCGCCGGTATCGATGATCAGGCGATAGTGACAGCGGGTCCGGCTTCTACCGCCTTCAATCCCGTCAACAGTAAGCTGCACCGCCAGGACGGGACCAGAGGTATCGCTGCCCCGGTCGGCCAACCGCGACCTCAGGCTGGTCCACACTAGTGACTTGGTCGGGACAGCACGCTGCCTGGCCAGGACCGTGATATCCGGATAGTGGTCCCTAAGCCTCGTGATCGTCTCCTCCGCGACACCCATCTCAGCGCGCTCTGCTGCTCATGTTGACTTGGGCTAGTACCTGCTGAGTGACCTCAAGCAGATTGGCCAGCGTCCGTTCTGATCGCTTCGTTGCCATCCAAGCGGATTCACAGGTTCCCCAGCAAAGCTGCGGAAGCATGGTGCCTACGAAAGGGCAAATGGACCGCGGTCGGAAAATATTGACGTGTTTGATATCTAGATCGAGCGGCGAGGCCACCCACATGGTAGGAAGGCCGCTCTCTAGGTTCTTAACTGAGGCGAGAAGCCGGTATTGCATGCGATTGTTCCGACCAATCGGGTGCTCTCCGCCGACAACGCCCTGAATAGTCACGGCGATCGCCGTTATCCAGCCATTACCAGCAGTGGTGAGCGGAGCTAGGCTCGTGAACTTGCCGTTCGCGATCTTGAAGTCGTCAGGAGAGACTGCCATGGGAACCTTCTCGGAGCAGATGCGCCGGGCATTCATCTGAATCGCGATCGGCGGCGCGGTAGCCCGTGAGAGTGCCGTGCATTCCGTCGAAGGCATGATAACGCCTGACTCGTCCGCTCAAGCCGGCGAGCTGCGCGATAAGGAGTGCGACCTGCGCCCCGCCGATGACTGCAGCGCTAGTGACGATCGAAGGGACCGGGACCGGGTCGAACACATCGGTGCAGGAATGACGTTCAGGCTGGCTGGCGATGGATTCCCCGAGCCAGCAGACCAGGCACCGGCCGTTGTCGCTGGGGTCGCTCACATGGACGCGGCCGACGAAGCCGTCCACGGCCCCGTTAACAAGTGGCAGGCCCAGCGTCTCCGAGAGCACGTTGAGACTCCATCTGGTCTGGTGATTATCCGGGCAGGAAAGGATTACGGTCGCCCGATTAATATCTTGGGACAAGGCCGCTATCCTGGCTCGGTAGGCCGCCCATCCGGGGATAAGCTCAGGATCGGCAATCTCATAATCAAGCCGATTGCCGATAAGCTCATCAATGAGGTCAGGACTAATCACCACCTGATGCGCGGTCAGCTCCATATCGGGTCTTATCGCATGAAGGCGCGCCGCTGCGCTTCGCGCCTTCGGCTGGCCGATGTCCGCCGGTCCGAACAATACTTGCCGGTTGAGATTGTGTACCTCGACTGACTCATCCATGTCCACGATGGAGATGGCCACGTCCGGCAGCCGGGAAGCGGCGATGACGCTAGCGGCCCAGCTCCCGAGTGCACCAGCTCCGCACAGCACGACGCGGCACTTAGGAAGTACGGAGCTGTCAGGAAGATTCTCTTTTTCTGTAGCCTCGATCGGCGACCAGAGCAATGGCTGGACCGGGCCGGGAGTCGTGAGATGCGATCGCGTGACCGCGAGGCGAGCGCTCTCGCTGGCGCGGGCCGCCGGTACCGTTGCCACGACTGTGTCGCGGTCGATAATCGCGGTTATCCTAGCGTCTACGATCCGGCCGTCGGTCTCGATCATGACCCTCTCGGCGACCTCGGGGGCCATGAGGGACTCGAGCAGGCCGCGGAGAGAAGGTGATTCCGCCCCTTCGGCTATGGCCGCGAGCGCCCGGTTCCCGATGCCTGGATGCGTAATCCACAGTCGTTCTTCAAGCCAGCTTGACAAGAATCTGGGTCCGTCGATCAGTGCCCCAATCTGACGCAGGACAGCCTGAGCCAGCAGTCCCCCGCAGACGGCGGCGAGCGCAGCGGTGAACACGGTCGGTCCGTCCGGCCCGGCCTCAGGCATCGGTGCCGGCCCGACGAAGATCGCTGTGGACAGCACCTGTCCCCATATCGCGATGGACGCATCCTCGCGGATCTGGTCTAGCTCGCCGGCCGCAGGTACGGCAACCCCGATTCCCCTGATCTCATCTGGATAGGACGGAACCATGATGACGCCGTCATCCATCTCCCTAGCGCGGTTAATGAGCGCTTCCCTGAGCGGCTTGCCCAGATCGTCCGGCCGCAACAGGAACTGCCAGGCAAGGTCGGGCTCGAGGACGGGGCGATCAGGCAAGCTCAGGCGTATCTCGCCATGGCGAGTCGCCACTCCCGCCAATACCAGGCACTGAAGCAGATATGGCAATGCCGGCCCGGTTCCCAGGATGGTAATCACGGCGTCGGCGAGAATGTCCTGGGCGACCAGGCCGCGCTGCCGCGCGTATTTGTCCACGTTACCCGTCCAGCTCCGCTACTCGGCGCTTCGCTCCGCTGATCCTCCGACGACTAGGTCACCGGGCAACCCGACCGATAGCACTGTGTTGGTGTACTGGATAGCGGGTTGGTCGTCGACGACATTGCCGAGCTTGTCGCGGACGCTGAACCCGTTGCCAGCGGCAATGAAGCCGCTGTCCTCGACCGCTTGCCGAACGGTCTGCCCGGCCCCTACCTCGATCTGTACTCGCTGGTCGGTGATGGCATTACGAAACGTGACCAAATTACTCATCGCCTGAATGCCTCCTAAACCAACAGATACCGCTCAAGAGCTGGAACAGGCCAGCAATGACCCAGTATATCTGCTCTTGAAATTTCGCCTTTCCCGACTCAGCCTTGGAGGGCGATGGCGCCTCAGTTTCAGATCGGGGACGCTGCTACCCGTCGCTATCTGCGAGCAACTCGAGCAGCCGGAGGCCAGCGGTCTTGTCTCTCGCCTTCTCCGCCCTGAGGTCAATGGCAGCGCGCGGGCAGGCCGGCCGTACGGCGAGCGTCTCGCGGATGACCCGGTCACCGACGCTCCGCGAGTCGTAGCCATCCGGGTCACGCGCGAACGCCAGTGCGGCCGCAGCGATGATGGCGCGAGCGTCGAGTTGCCCGCTGACGGTACCGGCCAGGAGCTTAGTGGCGGCAGTGTCGGCGTCCGCGATCGAGCCACTCAGCAGGACGGTCACAAGGTTCTTTTCACCGAGATCAGCATAAGAAGCGGTCAGGAGGGCGCAGACCACTTGCTGTGCCTCGCCGTCAGCATCTGTAGGCTCGCCGAGCCGGTCGCACGCATCGGCGAGTTCGTCATCCACCGACAAGCCCACGGCCCGGATGGCCTCGAGGCAGACGTGCCCGCGCACCCTCGGCGGGGGATAGCTGTCGCTGCCAGCGCCGCCGGCCGGGGCAGCGGCCAGCAGGTCAACTAGCACGCTCAGGTAGGCCTCGCCGCAGGCAACGCTGGCCACCACATCGGCGAAGACCTCACCAAGCCAGGCACGCCAGATCTTGGCCCTTCGCTCGCCGAGGCTCGCTGAAGTCTCCAGTTGCTTCAAGAGCGCTCCAGACAAGCCGCAGTCGTTCTCGATGTGGTGCCCAGTCTCGTGAGCGACCAGCACGAGTCCCGGCGCGTGGCCGGTCATGTACCAGGGCACTCCGATGATCGGGAATGGCAGTGTCCTGGCGATCTCCGCGCCCACCTCCGTCCGGACGTTTCTGGGCAGCAGGTCGTGATAGCCGCTGCCGCTGGCCAGTGCGAACGGCGAGGCCTCCCGGTTCAGGAATACCAGCGGAGGTACCGGGTCCAGCTTCGGGAAGGCTGCCTGGAAGGCCGGGAGGTAGACACTCCAGGCGAGTTCATCGGCGGACTCTAGAAAGCCTTTGATCGGCTGCACATATCGCAGCGCGAATTTGGCCCGGAAGAAATCCCAGACATGATGCAGATCGAGAACGCGCTCGGGAATGTTCGCGGCCTGGCGGGCGGACAGTTGGTCGAGGCTGGCCTGGAGAATCCTGACGAGGCTGTCGATCTGCCTTTGGTGTTTCTCAAGTGCAGGGCTGGCGGCCTGCTCATTCCAGAAGAGAAGCTCGGTCCGCAAGCTCCGCAGTTCATGGCCGGTTTCCGCTCGCGTTCGCTCCGCGCTCGCCGCGAACCTCACCGGCTCGCCTTCTTCTCGGGCAGCGTGAACGCGGTCGGCGCGGCGAACACGGCTGTCGCCCCGGCCGCGAGCTCGTCTGCGGCTTCACCCCAGTCTGATCCGGCCCGAGGCCGGTGACCGGCCCGGTTAAGGTAGCCTCCGCCGGCGGTGTGCCGCAGTCCCCGAGCGATCGCGGCCAGCGGCCTAGCTCCGGCGACACCGTTCGCGATCGTTCCGAGGTGCCGACTGCTTGCGCTGTGCACCCCGGTCGCGATTATGGTCGCGCCCGACGCTTCGGTGAACAGGGCCGCGGCGAACAGATTCCTCAGCCACAGTTGCCAGGGAACGTCGTAAGGCGACGCCGGAGCGGGCGGGTCCAGGACGATCAGGGGTTCTGTCCCGGCGGTCTGACCACGCAGCCAGCGCGCGACGTCCTTGGGCCGCACATAGTGGCCAAGCGCCTTGCGTCTCAGGCGATCAGGTGAGTCGGTCGGTGAGAAGTCGAAGTGCGGATCCGTGCCGATCATGTCCATTCTGGCACTGAGGTGGAGTACCGCGACGCGAAGCTCATGCCTGTGCGACGGCAGGTCGGCCAGGCTAGCTGCGCTCGTTACCTCCAGGCCGGCCAAACGGTAGACATCAGCCGTATCGACGCCGAGTTCCGCGGACCGCGAGCCGTCGCCAACCGCGACCGGGTCGGGCCTTAGCACGACCGCGACGGGCGGCTGCCCGCCATCTGGGGCCGGGCGCCGGTAGCGCGGCGGGCGATTCATCACCTGGCTCAGCATTTCCCTGGCGGCCAGGCTTATCGGAATGGCCGTGTGCGGCGCGAACAGCTGAAGCCCGGCAAGCGTGAGCGGCCCGATCACGCCATCGACTGGCATCTCGTGCCCGCTGGCCACTAGGCCGCGCTGCAGCCAGCGCGTATCGGCCCGCCCGGCCACTTCCGGCAAGCTGCGATAGGCCACGGTCGGCCAGGTGCGATCGAGCACCTCAGCGAGGCGCTCCGGCGGGACCGCGAGCTCCCACGGCATGGCTTGCAGTACGAGCTCGTCGGACTGCAATCGCAGCGCTCGCAGCGACGATAGGTCGTTGCGGTGCCAGGCAGGATCGCCAAACAGCTTCCGGCTCAGCTCATTTCGCAGGGCTGGCCAGTCGGCGACCAGCCGGCGCGGCAGCTCAGCGAGATCGGTCGCGCTCGAACTGAGGCGCGGCAATCCGACACTAAGCTCGCCGGGCCGGTTGGCGAAGACCGGCTGCCGGTCGCTTGATCTGTCCGGAGCCAGGCTGCCGAGCTGGTGCCTGAAATCTCTGGCCCTGGCGATGAAGAGCTGATCGCTGGTTCGCCGTCCGTACAGGTCGAAGACATCGGCGGCCCAGCAGGTCGGGCGGTCAATCCCTTCGCAGCAGTCCCTTGCCCGCCGGAGCAGTTCATCGGTCCGTGTATCCGCGGCGTCGGCGCTGATCAGAGTGATTAGGCCGGCGGCGCGGAGCAGCGGTTGCCGGACCTCAAGGAAGGCGCCGATCGCTTCTTGCAGCTGATCATCATCTATCTGTACGTTGAGCTTGACCCTGGCCTGCAGCCAGCGCCAGCGCGCCAGCGAGGTATCGGCCGCCGAGAGCCCGGCCATAAGGACGGTGAGCTTATTGCTGGCCAGGACGTGATCACCGTCGAGCCGGGCAAGCTCGGCGAGCAGGTTCCACTGCAGCGCCTCATCGGCCTGCCTGCTGCAATTCGAGGGATCAACGGCGAGTAGCAGGCGCAGTGTGGCCAGGTCGCCCTGATCAGCTATCTCGCACCTTCGCAGTTCAGAGAGCACCACCAGGCGGGCCGAGTACGGAGTTACGCGTTTCAGCGCCTTGGCCAGCGTCGGCACCAGATGCCGGTAGCGTGACCACGACCTGGCGAGGTACGCGGCGATTATCCGTGCGGCCTGCTGCGGGGGCAGCCGTTCAAAGCTGGCCGCCGCAGGCGGGTTGTGGTCGCCGACGAGGTGCTGGGACGGACGGAGCTCGCTTGAGAGTTCGTTCCAGAGCAGGCTGATGAAGCGTTCTGATTCCATCGGCGGCTTGCTCAGGCGTCCGGCTGCAGCAAAGTCGCCCGCATTGCGGACCAGGAATCGCCGGTAAAGGTATCCGCATTCCGGATGGCCTTCTGAGAAGCCCATCTCGGTCCACAGGTTGACGGCCCGCTGGAAGCAGTCCTCGGCTTCGTCGACGGCGAGCACCTCACCGAGTACCGTAGCGCGAAGCTGCAGGATCCGTGCCAAGTGCACGTACCGGTCCTCCGCGGAGGTCCCCTCTACCTTTTTCTGGGCCACGCGAAGCTCGTCGAATGCGTGGTCCGCGCGGCCCAGCATGGCGTTGGCTCTGGCTTTGAGCAAGCCGATCTCCACCGCCGTCGCGACATCAGGCAAATCGGTCTGCTGCAAAAGCTCCAGCGCCAGGTAGGGCTCGTAACACTCGATGTTGACCCGAGCCAAACCGATGTCAGAGGCCAGCTTGTCGATGGGGGCGAGCTGATGCAGCCACTGGAGCGCCTCATCAAACCGGCCCTGCGCCTCTGATTGGGTCGCGAGCGCGAGTGTCAGCGGCCGTTGCTGATCCTTGCGCCGTCCGATGCGGGCAGCGTCGAGCGCGGTGCTGTAACAGCGCGTCGCATCAGGATCTCCGCGAGCCTGCTTCGCGTCACCGATGACGCGAAGCAGGTCGACCCGGCTATCTGGGCTGGCATCATTAAGTGCCTTGCTGGCCAGTTCGAGCGCGGCTTCAGGACGGCCCTGCATCACGTAAACGGCGGCGCACACCGCATTCTCGGTAGCGGAGACAAGCTGAATACCGGTGCGCTGGCGGAAATCGGCCGCCCCCGCGAGCTGCCGCCGGACAGCGGACCAGAGCGGGTCAGATGGTCCGGCCTCTGCCCGCCTGGCTCGTTCGGCATTGACGAACGCGAGATAGATATATGCGGAGAGGACCGTCTCATAGGGCACTATGGGCTGCCCGTCGCCCCGCGTTCGCGGCCGGCCGTCATTATCCAGGTAGTCATCTCTCAGCAGCTCGCGAGCAAGTTCTTCCACCGCGTTCAGGTCGCCATTATCGCGAAAGATTGTGATGCGGTCATTCCAGAACGTCGCCAGTTCGGAATCGGCGAGCTGGGCGCGATGGTAAATTACCTCGCGCAAATACCCGACTGGACTACTCGGATTGAGGCGGGCGAGCTCTTCGTAGCGGTCAGTGAATGCCTTGTGCAAGTCGTGGAACACTGGCTGGCTGGCGAGGAGACCGCGCATGGGCGCGCGTACGTTGACATGAAATATGACCGACTTCTTATCGGCGGCCGGAGAGATCCATTTCGCGCCGACTGTTCTTGCGTAGAAAAGCAGTTGATTCCACAGGCTGTCGGCATCCTTCGGCTCCGGTCCGTAACTGAAAACTTCTTCATGATTGTCATCACGAGGGTTGTCACGCGAGCCTTGGCCAGTTCTTCCCCGTATCAGAAACGGCCACATCACACTGTGGACGTCATCCCAGTGCAGGCGCCGAGGCACGACTCCGTACCGTACGAGCCAGCGCACGTAGTGGTCGTCGATTCGCTTGATGAACCGGTCGATCAGGAGTTCTATCCCCGGCTCCGTGTGCTCGCGCAGTTTCTCAGCGGTGATTTGCGGATCCTCATCCACGTCATCGGCGAGAAGCGCGAGCATCATCGGCTGTCCGCCAGCCTGTGCGATGACGGCTGCGCGCCTTTCCTCATGGGTAATGCCGCGGATGTCCTTCAGGTAGTGATCGGCCTGTTCCTGAGTGAAATCGCCGACCTCGATGGACTCGACCTGGCCGAGCTTTCTCAGTTCTGTCGGGGCTTGTTTCCCCAGATCGGAACGGCCCGCGAGTACTAGTCTCAGGCCTTCGCACCGGCGAAGCAGGCTAGCAAGCAGATCGAACAGAGGGCTCAGGTCTGTTACATCGGCCGCGCTGGCAACTAGGACCTGCTCGAGCGTATCAAGCATAAGAATGACCGGGCGCCCGTTGGCGGCGCCGTTATACCTGCGCACGAACATGTCGACGATGCGGGTTTCCGCGACGGTGGCATTAAGGTCTTCAATGCCCTTGGCCGCGTGGGCGGAAAGCTCGGAGGTCGTCCGGCGCAGCAGGCTGCGGTAAGGCGTGTAGCTGTCGAGCCGGGCGAATACCCCGCGCGGCCAGCGCCGCTCAAGTTGATCAGCGACCTCGAGCAAGAGCAGCCAGGGCCGGTCGACCGCAGCGACCGGGTCGATGACATCAAAATCGATTCGGGCGCAGGGAACGTCAACGGCGGCCGTAACACAATGCCGAGCGATGAGCCAGCGCGACTGCATCGTCTTGCCCGTTCCGCCAGGGGCGAAAAGTTGCCAAACCCGCGGTCCTTCGTCGCTAAGCAGTCTTGTCGTTCGCTCGGCGAGCCCTGGGGGCATTAGGAACTGAGCGGACTGACTGTAGTCGTCCGACCAGAACGACCGCGAACGCAGGTAGTCGGCCCGGTCGTGACAGAACGCACCTACTTCCGGCCTGATTATCGAGGCCCTGATCGGATCGGCGAGCAAATCGATCAGGTCCTGGCAGCGGGCGAAGTCACGAGCGTTGTCGGCCTCGTTAAACATGGACGTGCAGATTTCGATGGCCTGACGGGGCTCAGGCAGGAGGAGATGTCTGACCTGCTCGACCCGGTTGCCGCGGGCTTCGTGCCACTTGGCCAGTTCGCGCTCAAGCCGGACCATCTCTGGCGCAGGCCGGCTCCGCCTGCTGACCCACGTCTTGACCCAGTCCTCCGCGTCTGCCGGGGAAACCTGCCAGGTCGACTCCGCTCCCGGCACTGGTTCGATCAGTCGGCGTGATTGCAAGTCGGTGAGGCTTGGCGCGTCCTGCCCGCCGTACGGGCAGAGCGCATCCGCGAACAGTTGCTCCGTGAATGGGCCAGCGGTGGCGCATACCCGTATGATCTGCTGCCAGGAGGCCGGCAGTAAATGCTGCTGAATCTCAGCGATACCGTATCCCGCGCTGAGCAGGTCGGCTATCTTATGATAGTCACCAGCGCTCGTCATGGTCCGGTCAGTCCCGTTCTTGTCGGCATAAGGCTCAGCAGAGTCTCGAATAGCTGTACGGGAACCGTCTGCGGCGGCTGCTTGTAGTTTTCGCACATTTTTGTCAGAACCGCCTCATAGTCATCGAACTTTACCTTATTCCGATGGCAATAGTCCATGGCCAGGCGCATAAACTGGCCCGGTTCGAAGCCCTCAAGATCGATCCATTTGAGTTCGCCATCACCTGGAATGTGCGTGCGCAGCCAAGAGCGCTCACCGGTCAGCATCACTCTGACGGCTGAATCCTCGACCTTGGCGAGAGGCTCGATCAGGTACGGGTATATGACCGAGTAAAAATCGTCTTTGAAGACAAAATCAACGTTGTCAAGGGCAATGGTATGCGCGCATTTGTCACGGTATGCGAGTGTCTTCAGTGTCATCAAAAATTCATCGAATATGTCTTCCTTCCGCTTTTCCCCATGACGTTTATTATCGTTGAACAACCGCCATTGGTCAGTAGTGGACGGCTCAGTCTGAGCTAGGCCTTCATCACCGATGTGCGGGTCTACGAGTTCGTTGAGGCGCCGATTGAAGGCGTCGAAGACGGCAGCGGGCAGCGGATCAAGCTGGGCTGTACCAGTGCACGCCTCACGGACGATTCTGATAAAGTCTAGCCAATTCTTGTTTGATTTCTCCGGCAAGTCCCTGAACTTGTCCTTTAGATCGACGTAAGTTACCCTGTGCCCGCGGAGATAGCATGTGAAGAGACACCATGAAGCAAACCACGTCTTACCAGGTTCAAATTTCTTTTTCAAACGCCAGAGCGGCTGACCGGTAATCAGCACGATTGGGCTTATCTTGTCTTCATCGGAAATCGGGTCGAGTGCCCACCATGCCTCCCGGCGCTCAGGCGAGCGATTAAGGAAGTCTTTGAGCGGGCGATATCTCTGGCTCAGCGTCGCGTGCTTAATTGCCTCTGCCGACCGGAGGAAGGGGATGTTCAGCACGTCTTCCGGATCGGTCTTGAGCGCGAGCACAGGGAGAGCCCACGACCCATCCTCAAGCTCGTCGTGGAGCGTGTGCCTGGCCGCGGAGACGGCCACATCTATCGAGTCACCATGGGCTATGCTCTGGTAGAGCTTTCCGGAAAAGATGACGGCTGCCTTCGAGTCGATGTCGGCTTGCATGGAAACGACCGCCAGCGCTCCTGCGTCCAGAAAGGCGGTAGAAAGTCCGCCCATCGGGTCAGCAGAATCTGCGGCAGTCCTGCACGCGTTTATGACCACTAGTCGAGGACGGATTTCCAGCAACTCGCTGATCTCATAGCTTGGAAGTTCCCAAGGTTCATGTATGGCGTGACCGCAGGAGTCGCTAACTGCCCAGTTGATCGTCAATCCGGTGATCGCATCAAGAACGCGCGGCATGCCGTGGCTGATGAAATGCAAGATGTGCGGCTTGAGTTCTCTTACTTGGTTGAACAGGCTGGGTCTCAGCGGTCCGTCAAGCACTTCAAGATGGCAGCGGCCGATGTCCCCCGCCAAGGCCCCGCTGATCTCGGCCAGTTCCTTGTTGGCGAGCTGCGTGCGATCGCAGGGATTGCAAACCACCACGAGTATCCGCAACGGGCCGTCATCGGATTTGCCGGAGGCCGGTGGCTGCGGTACCGGACCACGCCACCAGAACTGGTTCCGCAGCAGAAACACCCAGTTGGATGCGCTTCGCAGCAGCTCCCACGGCACGGCCCGCAGCCGCTCGGTGTCCGCGTCAAGCCTGACCTTGACCTGGCAGTCCTGACTCGCGGCGGCCTGGACGTCAGCCCAAAGCTGCGCGACTTCGTCGCGAATTGTCGCCTTGAAGAGATCATGACCCGCTTGCATTCGCGCGGGCGGTGCCATGCTCGAGTGCAGATAGTCCTTCGCTGATGACTCGCTCATGAAGTCGGTCAGCTCGCCGTTCAGCACGATCTCTGCCTTGCGATTATCAAGATGTGCTATATCGGGACTATTAACTGATAGCATGATTAGATGGCCGTTAGTGGTAGGTGCATCTGTCACCGACAGGACCGCCTCGATCCGGCCTCCGCCGTCAGCCACGCTCATCGATCCCATCCTCTACCGCCAGCGGCTGTTCCTCGGCGGGCATATCCTCGATAACCGACTCCGGGCTGGCTTGAGCGTCATCGATGACCTTTGGCGGAATTGGAGTGGGAACGGCACCCCGGCCCGGCTGGCGCGGCCCGTAATCGGTGTCAAGCTTGTTTCGCCACGTCGTCTTGAGCCTGAACACCCGGTAGAACGGTGTGATCTCAGTGCCTGTCCATTTCAGGCCCAGGTTCTTCGATGTCGCTACCTCGACCTTGCCCGCCAAGTCGATCGGCTTGTCTGGCCCGATCCCAGCCTGCGCCGAAGCACGAAGTTCGGCCGAGGCTGCCTTAACGGTCGCCGTGAGCGCGGTGCCCGACGCCACGGCAATCACCTCGGTCACGACGACCAGCTCGGCGGTCCACTTCCCATCCCAGTACAACCGCGCCATATCGGCCGCAACCTGCGGTACATTATCTAGGCCGGTCTGCGTCAGGCCCTGGTAAAGCACCAGCGCCGAGGATGCCCGCCGAAACGTCACCAGGGCTCCCGCGTCGGCCTCGACTAGCGCAGTAAAACCGTGAGGTGGTTTCCCCGCGAGCTTAAAGGTGATTGAAGCCGAGCCATTCGCGTCATAGGCGAAGTCACTGGGTGGGTTACCCGTCCTTATTTTCCATCTGACGTTATGCGAAGCGAGGGTGCCAGCTGGAAGCTGTCGGCCGTCCGCAATGTGGAATATGTCCCCGACATCCACCTTCCGAGCCAGCGGCCAGGTGATCCACCAGCTCTTCCACGGATCACGCATAGCTGCCCGGTAACTTTCGTACGATCCCCCCAAAAGTCCTCCCCCAGAGGATCGGACCCGCGACCGCTGGCACGGCGGTCACTCATCCGGATCATTTGAAATGGTCGCAACCATTAAAGCACTGACCGTGAGTCTTCGCCTACATGGCGACCTACATGATCATCTAACGCGAGGAGCCGACCTTACCCCTGATAATTCAGGGAGCACGGTTCAGCGGGTGGGACTGTCCCAGCAACGGCGTTTCCGGTGCCATGATGACTGAACGTCTGGCCGCTCACCGTGGTCCAGACTCCCAAATTCGGACATTGGTCAAAGCAGTAGGCCCGGACGCTACGACCGTCCGGGCCTTCTAGCTGGGATAACGACTGAGGTGGACGATGGGACTTGAACTCACGGCATCTAGGAAGCTTGGGTGACTTTGGTCTTTAATTCTGAGTCAAGTTCTGTGTTCGCGGGTCGGGATAGCGGGCTGGCGGGGTGCGGGGGTCAGGCGGCGAGGCCGGCTTGCCGGGCGAGTTCGTCGAGGGCTGTGGTGTAGGCGTGGCTGGCGGATGCCAGGCGGCGGTTTGTGCCGGGCGGCCCGGTGAGGGTGGCCAGGCCGGTGCGCAGGAACTTGTCGTGCAGCCGGGTGAGGAACAGCGCGCGGGCGAGGCCGGCGTCGGTGACCTGGTAGCGGAAGGTGCCGGGGACGCGCTCGATGAGGCCGTGGATCCGCAGGCGCCGGAGGTCGCAGGTCATCTTCCCCGGGGTGATGGACTCGGCGGGCACGCCGGGGAGTTGCGCCATGATCGGGCGCAGGTCGCGGTTGGCGAAGCCGCGGGGAAGGAGCCGGAAGACGCAGAGCGCGGCGAGCAGGGCACCAGCGCGGGGGTCGCCGGGGCGCAGGCCGGCGACGCGGGTCCCGGTCTCGGTGGTGAGGGGCTGGCAGACTTGCCGGATGGCGTCGTGGCCGTCGGCGGGGTCGTGGCTGATTTTCCGGGCGCCCGGGAGACGCCGGGTGGCGGTGAAGCCGGCTGCCCGCAGGGCGGGCAGGTTTCCGGGCCTTTTGCCGATGCCGAAGTCGCGGGTGTCGTTGATCGTGGTTTCGGTTCTGAGGGCTTTCCCTTCCTTGTGGTACTGCTTGATCTTGGAGTGCTTGTAGTCGATGTGCAGCGTCGGGACCACGCCGTCGGTGAGGACCCGGGTGCGGAACCTGCCCGGCGTGGCCTGCGGTCCCTTGCGGATGATCCGCCGGCCGAAGATCAGCCCGGCCTGGTCCGGGCGGCCGAGGTCCAGGTTGTCGCGGATGACCTGCTCGAAGAAGATCCGCCCGGTGACCGGCTTGCCCGGCACCTGGGTCAGGGAAAACTCTGCCTGCGGCACCGAGACCTCATACCGGTAGCCAGCCGCCGTGTCCTGCGCCGTGAACGGGCACGGCAGGACCGCGGCCCACTTCGCGGCCAGGTCCCAGATCACGGTCTCATCGAAGCTGTCGCAGATCGCCTGGACCGCGGCGACGTCACCGGCCGCGGCGAACCCGTTGTCCAGGGCGGTGAACCCGATCCCGGCCCGCGCCGACATGGCCTTGGCGTACTCGTTGCCGTTGAGGCACAGCTTGGCGTTGCAGGGGAAATAGCCGCAGTACTTCAGGAAAAACGGACCGGCGCACGTGTCGTAGCAGTAGAAATACCACTGCGTGACCACCCGGTTCTCCCGGACGATCCACGGATAGGACTTCCCTTCCGCGTCGCGGCGCCGGGTGGCGGCCTGCACGCTGACCTTCTCCTGCGCCCGCCCGATGAACACCACGCCCTCGGCCCGGCCCTGCGCCAGGAACCCGGCCAGCCGCTCGCGCATCACGTCGTCCTTGCGCTGCCCGGAAGCGAACCCGGCGATCTCCACGCCCCGCGCGGCAGCGAACGCACGGACCTCCGCGTAAAACTTCCCGGTCCGCTCCGCCAGCACAGCGGTAGAGGCCACCGGCTTGCCCGGGGTGCTCCCGGATGAACCCCGCGACACCGAGGTCGCGCTGGAGCTTCGGCACGTACAGGTTGCAGTAGACCCGGCCGGTGCACTCCAGCTCGAACACCACATGGCGGGCCAGGACATCAGCGGCGGAACGCGGTAGCGTCATCAGTGGCTCCGGTCGGACAGGCCATCACAGGCCAGCTACCGCCACAGGCGGTTCATATACGGGACGCATGGTGTCACCGCAACGAGCCGACCGGGGCCACCGCCCCAAACCTCCACCCTCAGCCATGACTCGACGGGCTGGGGCGGAGCCCCGTTAGGACTACAACTGAGCGATCGGGGTTACGGTGGTGCTGCCTACCTGCAGGCAGTGGCGGATTTGTCGAGTCGGGTCGGGCTCCAGATGTGCCCGGCTAGCTGACGGTACAGTTCCTGCCGGGCGTCGAGATCGGCCTTGCGGAACGTGGCATGCGGCCGGAACGGAAGGCCGCTCTGTTCCACGAATCGCCGGAAACCCGGATTGTGGTCGTAGGCATTCTCGTTCAGGCTGCGCGCCAGCAGGTTCTGGCTGTCGTAATGAATCAGCTTCTCGTCGTAAGGCAGATCGCCGTAGCTGGCGTTGAAGCTCTTCGGCAGAAGCAGCAGGTCACCGATCCGGTTCCGGTACTCGGCGAACTCGCTGGGATGGGCGAACTCGTCTTCGTGCCGTTCGGGGTGATCAGCCCAGATGTGCTCGATCTCAAAGCCCCCCTTGCCGCCGCGTCTGGCGTAGTCCACGTAGTGCGACGGCATCCCCGATCGCGTCTCGACGAAATCGGTCATCCGGGCCAGGAGCCGGTGAATCTGCCGACCGTTCATCCCGTGCAGACGGAAGCTCCCGTTGCTCAGGAAGGTCTCCGTCTCCGCGTCAAGTCGCTGGCGCAGGAGGTCGGCCAGTTCGTCGATGGCCAGGCCGCGGATCTCGCGCATGACGATGAACATCGCGTACTGCATGGTCGAGTAGTCGATCGCCCGCCAGTTCCAGATCCGCCGGTGGATCAGGATGTCAAGGAAGTCTGCTGTGACCCGCACCTTGCCGTGGACAGTCTCTTGATCGTCGTCAACCCGGAGAGGCGACATCAGGACCGGATACTGCAGGGTGAAGTTGTGCTCGGCGTTGAAGTAGACGCACTCCAGCCCTGGAGTCAGCCGGTCGGCCGCCTGACGCAGACGCTCATACCAGCGGCCGTAGAACGCGAAGTCCTGATCGATGAACCGGACGAAGTCACCGCTCTTCTCTAGTCCCAGCCGATCCTCGTGATCACGCACCCAGCGGTGGAACTCGGTTCCGATCAGGTCGAAGTCCTCCGGCAGTGCACCTCGCTTGCGGTCGCGGATCGTCTCGGCGTGCTGGCTGCGCAGCCAGGACTTGATCCCGTCGGCGTCCTCGTCCTTTCCTAGCTCCATCAGCCCGCTGACGCGTTCCTTCCAGACCAGGCCGGCGTGAAGGCGGTCGTCACCGTCGGTGATGTGGGCCAGAAGGTAGCCTTTCAGCATGTCCGCCGGCGTCAGCGAAAGTCCGCGGTCGTTCATCGTCTCGAAGATGGTGTAAGCGTCCCCGTCGGAGTAGGCGGTGATCTCCACCAGGTGAACGCTCTCGATCAGCCAGTCCACGAAGTAAGGCAGGGCCAGGCCGCGAAGCTCCTCAGGGAAGAACTCGTCGATATCCGCGTAGCGAGCCATGATGTTGGCCAGCGACTCAGGCAGCTCCTGAGCGACGAGTTCCCGCCCGCTGTACAGCGCCTCCATGCAGGCCGTGCGTTCGGGGATATCGAGGTTGAACGAGCGCTTGCCGAATTTCTGAGAGAAGATCAACTCGGCGATCTGAGCCTGCTGCTCGGCGTCCCGCAGTTCATGCTGCAAGAAGATCAGCAGCAGAGACAGCGTGGTCAGCCGCTGCTGGCCGTCGATGATGAACTTCACGCCGTCTTTGTCGCTGATGATCGTCGACCCGAGGAAGTAGTGGCCGTACTCGGCCACGTCGGCGCGTTCATGTCCAGGCTCGTAGCTCTCAAGGAACTTCGCCGCCAGGTCGGCTATCAGCTCGGTGACCTGCTTGGTCTGCCACTTGTACTCGCGCTGATAATAATCAATGGAATACTTCCGCCCCGCCAGCAGCTCGCGGACCGTCCGTCCCTTACCATCGATCTCGCGCGGCAAACGCCGGTCAAGTGTCATGACGGTCTCCTCTTCCGCCGATCCCACAAGGGTTCCTGCTTCGTGGCATTCGCCGTAGATTGAGCAGGCTGCGTGCCAGCCATGTCGTTGAATCGTAGAAGAAGCAACCCCTGCTATGTGCCTGTCGTCTCGCGATGATCCCCGCCCGACCTGATACCTGGGCTCGATTTGCGTCATCTGATCCGGTCAGGCGATGGCGTCGCGGTTGGCGATGAGCTCGGGCCAATGGCTCTTGGTGGCGTCGGCGGCGGGAAAGAACGTCTCGACCCGGAGTTCCTGGGCGGTGACGTCGATGGGCGCACCCGTTATAGAGACCAGCGAGAAAAACGCAACAGTGCCGTTCACCTCGAAACGCAAGTCGATGATGGGCGTCAGACCAGGGGGCAAATCGGGTTCGGTCAGCAACCTGGCCACCTCGGGCCTGTTCCGGAATGCGCCGCGCGGTTGCCTCGGCGAAGCTCGACCCGGTGCTCCGCGAGGTTGCAGGCGTCGCGGTGGACAACCATTACGGGGTGGCCTTCCATTCAACGGTGCTCGCCCAGTTCGGCTTCGACGAGGAGGAGGATAACCCGGATGCGCGGAGGTTCGGCGCCTGCGGACGCGACTGCCTCGGCGGTCTGGGCGCTGGCCAGGGAGGTCGTACTGAACCGGAGCAAGGTAAGCGAGGCCACCCTCGCGGCGACCGCGCGGGCCGGGCTGTCGGAGGAAGCCGTACTCGAAGTGGTTCTGGAGTGCGCTCGCGCCGTGATCCCAGTGGTCCCGGTGGTGTCTCGTCCGCTGCTGCGCCGTGTTTCGATATACAATCTGACCTAGGATAGGCATCAGTGTTGAGGAGGATGTGATGTCGAGAACTGTGGTTGATCTGGATGAGGCGGCGCTGTCGCTTGCCAGTGAGGAGCTTGGCACTAAGAGCAAGGTGGCGACGGTGAACGCCGCGCTGCGGCGGGTGGCTAACCAGCGGGCGGCGGCACGCATGCTCGAGATCCTCGACGAGACAGGCACTGACCTGTCTGACGAGGCGCTGAGCGGGGCCTGGCGGGACGGCGGGCGGGATTGAGCGTCCTGCTCGCGGATAAGTCCGCGCTTGAGTGGGCCAGGCGTGACCCTCGCGCGAGAGGGGTGTTCCTGGCCTTGCGGGCTGAGCATGTCATCGCGGCTTGTCACATGACGGCGCTGGAGATCTGCTATTCGGCCTGGAACCAGGCTGATCTTGAAGCGCTGCTCGCGGGTCAGCGGGCCCTGGAGTGGCTGCCGGTCAGCGAGGCCGTGATGAGCCGGGCACTTGAGGTCCAGCGGCTGCTTGCCCGGCATCGCGGCAACGGTCACCGCCGCCCGATCCCCGACCTGATCATCGCCGCGGCCGCCGAGCTGCACGGCGCCGAGGTCCTGCACGTCGACAACGACTACGACCTGATCGCCGAGGTAACGGGTCAGCCAGTGAGACGCCTGTTCGACCCCGGCCGCGTATAACACCTGCTTGGAACGAATTACAGTTTGCGCGGAGATCTCGCCTGAATCTAAAGTTCTGGCATGCCTATGCGGCGGGCGAAGGTGTTGAGGCCGGGCAAGGCTCCGCGGCGTGTTCTGAGCAGGTCTTCGGTCATGCGGTGGACTGGGGGCCGGTAGCGGACTTCGGCTGGTGCGGCGCGTTCGGCGCAGAGCAGCGCGCGGTAGCAGTGTTCTGGTTTGTTCCACTGATGGAAGGCGCGGGCAATGTCGATCCAGTAGCGGCCTTGGCGCTCGGCGGTCGGTATAGCGGCCGGGTTCAGGGTTCTGGCGTGTTCTATGGCGGTGCCGTTGTCGCCGAGAACCTGGGCGATGCTTATCTGGTAAAGGGAGACGCTGGCCGGGCCGAAGGCGGTGTAGCGGTAATTCGCGTCTTTACCAAGCCGTCGGGCGGCATCTCCGGCCTGGCTGATCAGGTCGCGGGCCGCAGCCTGGTTGCCGTCTACCGCCGCTGTGTAGGCCGCGGTCTCCAGCAAGGTGCCGAAAGCCGATAGCTGCCCGGGCGTGGTCCGCCCGCCTGGTTCTATAGAGGCCGCGGCGGATAGCAGCAGGTCCTGTGCTTTGGTTCGTCGGCCGGTCCGGCGCAGTACCGTGGCGACGGTTCGCTGGGCATCGGCGGCCGTGAGCGGGTCATCCCCAGCCTTCGCGGACTGGAGCGCCCGGTCGGCGAGAGCAAGAGCTATCGGGTCATCGTTGAGCTTGACCATGAAGTTCGCGGCGATGATGTAAAGGTCGGCGAGCAGGCTGCTGATCGTGCCTTCCTCGCCGCCGGATGCGCACTGGCGGGTCGCCACGGCAGCGCCGATCACGCTGGGAAGGGTCCCGCGCAATTGGTCGTAGCGAGCTGTCTGGTATTCCTGGCGTTTGACCCTGATGGCCTGCCGCAGGGCGGCGGACGGAACGGGATTGGTCGACTGTCCGTACAGCAGCTCATCGAAGCCGGATGATGAAATTCTCGATCGGCATCGCTCGGTTAGCTGCCGGGGCGAGAACGGTGGCACCCGCGAGCCCGGCGGCGCCTGCCAGCAATTCGCGGCGTCGCACCGGGTCATCACCGTCCTCCAGCCGGAAGTTCTGGACAAGACTAGGCCCGGCGAAGGCGGCAATTCGCTGATTGGCGTCGGCGTGTCGCGAGGCAAGTGATTCGCGCATATCGGCTAGGCCGAGCAGCTGCGGCGGGATGGCAAGCGCATCGGCGAAACGGCGCAGCAACGTCACGTCCGTAAGCGGTTGCACGCCTCGCTCGTAGCGGGAGACCTGTGAGGCAGAGTAACCACATTGGCGACCGAGATCGGCGAGGGTCAGACCGGACTGGAGCCTCGCTGCCCTCACGATGGCACCAGCTTGCTTCCAGATCGGCGTGTCGGCTGCCGACGATGATGATCGCGGACGCTGAGGTTCCATGGCTGCTCCGCGCAGATAGCTCAATTGAAGTGTACGCGTTTCAGCACTGTTGGCTTAGTACCTTGCAATATCTGCAAGCCATTGCCCGCTCCTGCAACTAGGCGCATGCGATAAGGGCCGGCCTTGGGTGCCTGCGGGCGGTCTGGCTGCATGGCGGCGGGATATTGCGCGGTGATCTGGAGACGCGCAGTCTGGTGTTCGCCGGGCCGCTTACCGGTTCCGGGGGACTGCCGTGCGCTCGGGTGGCAGGTCCCATTTCGGCGGGAAGCGGTAGTCGATAGAGCCGGGCGTCGGCCGGAACTGCTGCTTGATCTTCGTCCGGCCTGCGATGCCGCGCAGGTGCGGGTGGGACAGGCGGGTGTATTTCGACACTTCGCAGAAGACGTTCTGCCAGTCGATCAAGGTGGGCCAGCGGCCCCACAGGTCCTCGAACTGAAGGCCCAGGCGCTCGAAGTGCTCGTGCGAGGTCTCGCGCATCCACGCGATGATCTCGGCTGGGGTCAGGCTGCCGGTGCTGATGAAGCATTTGGAGATGCCGTCGAGCGCGCCTGGTCCGGGGACGACGAACTCGTTCTCGTCGGCAGTGGTGACCGCTGAGTAGGCGATGTCGATCGCGTACTGATAGGCCAGGAAAGGCCCGAGCGACGGCAGCGCGGCGAGTTGTTCGTAGAGTTCGCGCATTGTGCTAGCCGAGGTGACCATGTGCGGCAGCCGGGTCATGACCAGCTCGATCAGCCGGAGGTGGTTGCCGTGCTTTCGTGCCTCGCCGAATGGCGGGTTGGGAACGATGTAGGCGGCCGAGTAGATGCGCTCGCCTGAACTGATCGCCTCACCTAGCACGTCGCTGTAGGCCCGGAAGTCGTAGCCGGCCCAGCTCGGCCGGGAGTCTAGGCGGCGGGTGAGCAGTTCCCAGGTTCCGATCCGGTTGAAAACCTTGAACAGCAGGATGCGGAACAGCACCTCGGCCGGGTCTTGCGGACCGGTGTAGATCACGTTCCTGATGAGGTACTGGGAGACCCGGTCGGAGGCCCTGTACACGCTGGTGAATTTGTGCTGCCGAAGGGTCGGATTGGCCGTCCACGGCGGCGGAGTCCCGCTGGCCCGGCTGTGGAAGATGCGCTGCCGTTCAGCGGCGAACCGCCAGTATGTGTCGAAGCATTCCGAAACGGTCAGTATTGCGCTGCCTGTCTTGAACTGGGTCGGCCCGGCATGCCGGGGAGACGGGCAGGTGCCGATCTCCAGTGGCAGGCTCAGTTGCCCGTCCGCTGTGACCCGGCCATCGGCGCGGGCCGATCGGGAACTGCCGTCCATGCCAAGAGAATCCTCGCGCTCGTCATCGGGCCGCGCCTGGATGCTACCGCCCCGGCAGATCCCGCAAAACAGGAACTGGTCGACAAGAACGAAAGAACGTTGCTGGTTGCGTTAGGCTTCGTGCCATTCTTAGACGATGCCGACGGGAGTCGCGTGAACGGCGGTAATGCACGGCATTGGGTCCTTATCGAGACCGGCGGCAATCAGGCTTATATCTTCGGCACGAACCGGCTGCGGCATGTGGTCGGTGCCTCTGACCTTATCCGCGAGCTGGGGACGACCTGGGTACGAGACGCGGTGCGGGCCTGCGGTGCCGAGGTGGTGTTTGCCATCTCGGGTAAGGCGCTGCTGCTGACGGACGATCATGAGACTGGCCGGGAATTGATACAAATCATCAGTTCTCGCGCGCTCGCCGATGCGCCCGGTCTTGAGGTTACTGGCGTGGTGGGTCCGCCCTTTGATCCCTCGTTGTCCTGGCGCCCTGGCGACAGCGATTCAGCTGGCCAGGATGCGGTGCTGACGCACGTGGAAGCCCTTGAGCGTACTTACGAGATTCTGGACCAGGTAAGGATGGTCCGGCCGTCGCCGCTGCTCCGTGATCCTTTGCTGCCATGGTTTGAGGTGTGCCGGGAAAGCGGGTATCCGGTGGCGGGCCTTGAGCCGCATCCGGATGGCGGGATGGTCGGGGCGGCGGTGCTGGCGAAAGCACAGGCGAGGTTCCAGGCCCGTAAGCGGATGGAGTTTCTGCTGGCGGGCGTGGGGCCGGACGTTGTTCCTGCCGATGGTGAGCCTGCTAATGACGGCTGGATAGCGGTGATTCACGCCGACGGGAACGGGATCGGCCGGATGTTCACCGATTTCCCGCACCGGGCATTGAAAGCCGCGGCAGCGGAGGGCGACGCTACGGCTTCGGCGTCCGTGCCTGGACTCACGCTTGACTGTCATCAGGACTGGCTCGGGAGATTCACCCGCCTGCTGGAGAGGGCGACGGAGACGGCGCTGGACTTGGCCGTGCGAGATGCCACTGAGGGACATGAGGCCTCTGGTGCTATTTTGCCGATCGTTTTCGGTGGTGACGACGTGACGGTGGTGTGTCACGCGCGGTTCGCCCTTGATCTGGTGCGCGCGTTCGCGGCCAGTTTCGAGGATCAGACCAAGATGACTGACCTGACCGCGATCGCAGGCGGGCCGCTGACGGCGGCGGCGGGGATCGCCTACGTCAAGCCGCATCATCCGTTCAGCGCGGCGTACGCGCTGGCCGAGCAGCTGACGGCGTCGGCGAAGCAGGTGGTGCGGCAGGGTGCGTGCGAGCTGTCCGCGGTCGACTTCCACGTGGCGTTCGAGTCCACCCTGGCTGACCTTCCTGCCTTGCGGAGCCGGATGGCCGGTGAGGGCCTGGTCCGGCACGGCGGCCCTTACGTGATCGCCGGCCCGGACGCCGAGCCCGCCGGGCCGGGGGATCTGCGGGAGCTTGACGCGGCGATGGCGACGGTGTCGAAGATGTCCTCGTCCATGGCGCACGATCTGCGGGAGGGGCTGACTCGCGGGATGGCCGAATACGCCCGGCGGGTGGAATTGGCGGCGCAGTCTCCTGACCTGCCCGCCGGGCTGGAACCAGACGAGATCCGCCAGCTCGCTCCAGTCCAGGTCGGTGACACTGATGAGCGGGTGGTGCGGCTGCTTGACGCGCTGCTGCTCAACGCGATCGCCAGGCGCGCTGCGGCGGTGGCGTCGTGAGCGGCTTGCCGGGCAGCTTCCCAGTCCGGGTCTGCGTGCTGAGCGACTGGATCGTCGGGACCGGCGAGGGCCGGGTCGGCGACGTGGACGCGACGGTGCGGCGCGGTCATGACGGCTTTCCTTTCATTCCCGCTAAGACGCTGACCGGGATCTGGCGTGATGGCTGCGAGCAGGTCGCTGACTGGCTCGGCGGCGTCGGCACTGCCGACGGGGAGCCGGTTAACCCGTGGCACGCATGGCTGGACTGGATTTTCGGATCGCAGGCAGACTCGCGCGGCGATCGCACCGCGCGGGCCGGGCTTGCGCCGCAGCGGGCGCAGCTCGCGCTGTCTCCGGCGCGGTTCAGCGGGCCGGTGCGGGCGGCGAGCCAGGGCCGGCCGGCGCTGATCGAAGCGGCTGTCCTGGTCCGGCCGGGGGTGGCGATCGATGACCAGACCGGAGTAGCCAGGGACGACATGCTGCGGCTTGAGGAACGAGCCCGGCCCGGCTGGCTGGAATCGCGGGCCGACTTCCCGTTCCTGGCCGATCAGGAGCTGCCGGCGCCGGCTGAGTTCCTGCTGCGCGCCGGAGCGGCCGCGGTGGACGCGCTCGGCGGGAAGCGGAACCGGGGCGCGGGCCGGTGCTGGATTCTGCTGCCCGCCGGGGACACGCTGACCGATGACGCTGTTCCGAGTCCGGCGGCGGCCCGGCCTGCTGATGAGCGGCTGGCTGAACTGGCTGCCGATGCTGGCCTGCTGCGTGATCCTGGCGTGCCGCCGCCAGCCCGGAGGCCGGCCGCCGAGCTGAAGTCTTTCGCGGGCAGTGCCGGTGACGAGCGAGGAACCGAGGCGGGCGCGGCGGCGGGACGCACCCGGTGGCGGGTCGCGCTTGAGGTGATTACGCCGGTGGTCTCACAGCACCGGGTGCTCGGGAATGTGGTGCTGAGCCGTGACTGGCTGCCGGGCACGGTGCTCCTGCCGGTGATACTGGGGCGGCTGGGCCGCCGGGTCGGGCACAGGGAGATCGTCGTGGGCGACGCCCGGCCGGCCGCGGGATCCGGTGACAGCATCGTGCCCGGCCGCCCGGTTCCGATGGTCTGGTACCGGCCGAAGGACCGGCCCTGGGGCAGGCTGGTCAACGCCGCTGAGCGTCGCCCCGCCCCGGCGGAGCGCCTGAGGCCGTTCCGCGGCGGGCATATCGCCCCGGCCGGCGACGGTGCCTGGACTCTGCTCGCGCCGGAGCTGGCCGTGTCCACGCACGCGGTGATCGGCGATGACACCGGCCGGCCGGACAGCGTCAGAGGCGGCGTGTTCACCTACCTGGGGATAGCGCCGGGCAGCCTGCTGAGCTGCGACGTGGTGCTGCCGGACGACGTCAGTCCTGGTCTCGCGCCCGGTGACTTGCTGCGCCTCGGCCGCTCACGCAAGGACGACTTCGGCCAGGTCACTGTCACCAGCGTCCAGGTCGTCCCCGATGCGCGGCCGGCTGGCCTGCGGGCCGGCGAGCGCGTCCGAGTTTGGTGCGTCTCCGACGTGCTGATCCGCGACGCCTAGGGAGCCTGGAGCCCCAGCCCGGACGGGCTGGCCGCCGAACTGTCCGCGCGCCTGGGCATCAGTGTCCGCGTCGTGGATCAGCGTCCCAGCGCCCCGCAGGCCCAGGTTTACCGCGCGGCCCGGCGGGAGTCCTACCACACGGGCTGGGACCGGCCCAGGCCCAGCCTGACCGGGCTGGCCGCCGGATCGGTCGTCACTCTCGAAGTAGCCGGCCCGGTCACGGCGACGGCCCTGGCCGGCCTTGAGCGGGACGGCGTCGGCGAGCGTACCGCCGAAGGGTTCGGTCAGATCAGGTTCGGCGGCCAGGAGGTAGCCGCCGCGACGCCATTGCTCACGCCGGCGGCAGCGGCCGCGCTCTCGGGACAGGCGGACATCGCCGGTGCGCTTCCGCCGGCGCCGCACCTCCTGGAACGAATCGCCGTGGCGGACGAGATTTCCCGGCGGGTCGCGTTGCAGGTCATTGATGGGCCAGGCATCGATGCCGTGATCCCCGGCGCCTCGCAGGTGGAATCGCGGGCCCAGTGGGGAACACTGCGCGAACTGCTTCCCCGGCTCGGCACCGAATCCGGCCAGGCGGCGGCCGCCCAGTGGCTGACGAAGACCGGCGAAGTGCGCAGGCGCCGCGACACCTGGGGCCAGCCCGCGCTGGACGCCCTGACGCGCCTGCTCACCGACCGGGCCAAGGTCTGGGCGGTCCTCAGCCTGGACGGCACGGGCCTGGACGACTTCGCCTTGGCGCCGGACCGGGCCGCCGCGATCCGCGCGGCTCTATGGCCCGATGCGGTCAGGATGCTGATCACCCAGATCGGCCGGACCGTCACCCGCGGTCGGCAGTCCGGCCAGGACACGGAGGAGCAGCGATGACCGCCCCCGCCCGGCCCGCGACCCGGCGCGGCGTCACGATCAGGCACGAGATCACCGGGGTACTGGAAACGGTGACCGCGCTGCGCGTCGGCGGCTGGGCGCCGTCGGTGAACGCCGACCTGACCGTGGCCAGGGACGGCCTCGGCCGGTTCGTGATCCCTGGGACTTCGCTGGCCGGAGCGCTGCGGTCCTGGCTCGGATCCGTGACCGGCCCGGGCGGAACCGCATTGTTCAGCCCGCCGGACCTAGGCCGGGTTTTCGGCAACCTGGTGCCCGGCAGCGAGGACGGCGATCTGTGCCTGATCCGGATCGACGACGCCACCGCGACCGGAGACGTCCAGGCCGCCGTCCGCGACGGGGTCGGCATCGACCGGAGTACCGGCTCGGCGGCCGCCGGGTTGCTGTACCAGCACGAGGTACTTCCGCCCGGCAGCCGGTTCGAAGTGCGGATCACCGCCAGCGAGATGCCCGGCGACCCCCAGCGCGCTGGCCAGGCACTCGACCTCATCCTCAGCGCTCTGGCCGACGGCCGGGTGGAGATCGGGGCCGCGCGGACCAGGGGCCTCGGCCTGGTTACGATGATCGGCATCCGCCGCACCAGGATCGACCTGACCGACCGCGCTCAGGTCCTCGACTGGCTGTGCGGCCGTCTTCAGCCAGTACCCGAGCCAGAGCGGCAGGCTGGCCGGAAACCATCGGCGGACGGACGGCTCGGCATCGAGATCAGCTGGTCTCCGGTCACCCCCGTCATGGTCCAGGCGTCGGCCGCGAGCGCCCCTGACCCAGAAGGCGGTATCGACGCCGACACCATCCCGCTGCGCACCACGGCCGGACCTGACGGCCAGACCAGGCTGCTGCTGCCGGGCTCGTCCGTCAAGGGCGTGCTCCGGTCACACGCCGAGCGGATCATGCGGACCATGCTGCACCTCACCGACCTGCCGGACGCCTGGCTGGATCAGGTCAACGATGACCGCCTCGGCGCTGTCGGCGTCCTGTTCGGCCTCGCCGGGAGCAAAGACCAGGGCCGGGGCAGGCGCGGAGCGCTGTCTGTCCATGACTGCACGGCGATCGCGGACGCCGAGCGGCCGGTCACCCACGTGGCCATCGACCGGTGGACTGGCGGCGCGGCCGAGAACCTGCTGTTCACGGTGCTGGAGCCAGCGACGGCAAGCTGGGAGCCGATCCGCTTGAGCCTGGACACCCGCCGGGTCGGCAGCGCCGGCGACCAGGCACTCGCCCTGCTGCTCCTGGTCCTTCGTGACCTGGCCGACGGCTGGCTGGCCCCGGGCTTCGGCGGCACCAGAGGCCGGGGCGCGATCAGCGTGGCCAGCGTCAGCTTCACCGGCGCCGGACTGCCCGAACCCTGGGCCGGCCTGCCCGGCCGAACTCTCGCGGACCTGACCGATAATCCCCCGGAGTCGGTGACCAGGGCCTTTGCCACATGGGCGGAAAGGAGTCAGCCATGACAGCCATCCTGCACGCGGTCAGCCACCCAGGCGACGTCACCGCCAGCGCCGCCCTGGCCTGGTTCGCCACGCCTGCCGCCGCAGACAGTGGACCCGAGGTCATCGGCTACGTGTACGCACCCGCCCGCGCCGAATGGTTCCGCTGGGACGGCACCGAGCCAGCCGGCCCGGACGGGCCGCGTGACCTGTCCGCCGCCTACGAGCTCACCGCCACCGACGGCCACCGTCACCTGCGCTGGACCCACCGCCAGTCAGGCACCGGCCCGGCGGTCAGCCTGTCCGAGAACCCGGGCCAGCTGCCACCCGGCGACCCGCTCCTGCCCGGCCACGCGAGATCGAGGCTGAACGGCGCACCTGCCCGCATGCTCGCCGGCAAAGTGACCGAGTCCAGCGACGGCTGGACCACGATCAGGTCCGCCAGGTACGCCCCCGCCCACGTCCCGGTCGCGGCGGAGAAAGGCCAGGAAATCTGGGCCGACCTCGCCGAGTACGCCGTCACCGACGACCACGGCAACATCTCCGTCATCGACACCCTCCTGACCGGCCTGCGGCCGGAACCCGCGAAGGAGCGCCGGTCATGACGAGGCAGACCTACGTGCGCGGGCCCGGCTGGGCGCAGCGATCCGGCGACACCCTCACCGGCGAGTTCTCCTACGCGCGCGACGGCAAGAAGCCAAAGCAGCGCACCTGGCGCCCCGCCCAATTCGACGCCCCGCTGGCCGGCTGGTTCGCCGCCGCCTCCGACGGCGACCGCACCGAGATCTACGTCGACGTCGACAGCGACAGCCAAGTCATCGCCGTCCGCCTCGCCCACCCGCCCGTCTTCGCGCTTCCCGCCTCCGACCCCGGCCGCATCAAGTCCGCCGGGCAACTCGGCGGCAAGCCCAACCCCTACACCTTCATCCCCGCCCCGCCCCGCACCAGCCTGCCGCCCGGACTCGAAGACGGCCAGCCCGCGCCGCACGGCATCATCGACCCCGGCACCCAGTGGTCAGGCTGGCTGGTGCTGCGCCTCGTCACCACGACGCCGATGCTGCTGCCCGACCCCGCCGCCGTCACCCGCGACGCCGCCGGCCACCCGACCTACCCCGTCCGCACCGGCCCGGACGGCCGGCCCTTCCTGCACGGCGCCTCGGTCAAGGGCGCGCTCCGCTCGGCGTATGAGGCCGTCACCGACAGCCGGTACGCCGTCTTCCGCGGCCACGACCGCCCGCTCGCCTACCGCAGGCCCGCCTCAGCCGAGAAAGGCCAGATCGAGGCGGCCAGAGTTCAGGCCGACAGCAACGGCAGCCTGAGGTTCCAGCTCTGCACCACTTACCGGGTACCGCTCTACGATCCTCCGGGTCGTCACGTCCGCAAGGCCGAGGCGACCGGTCAGGCCAGGCAGATCGTCGCCGCTTCGGGCTGGGGCGAGCTGCACGGCCGCCGGGTCGCCTGCGCTATCGGGGGAGGAAAGGTCGCCAGGGTCGCGCTGGCCGGCGACGAGCTGGGCTTCGGCGGCCAGGATGACACTCGGGTCAGGGGCTGGCTGTCGGTCACCGGCCAGTCCGTCAGGAACAAGGCCAGCGAACGCCTGTTCGTGCCCGATGCCAAAAATCAAAGTCTCATTGACATCCAAAATGAGCACCACCGGATGTGGCACGCGGTGCTGGCGTCGTATCACGACGCAGCCGAACAGCGCGAACCCGAAGCCCAGCCCGGACCGGGGCTGGAGTTCGGCCGGCACGTCATCAGGGAAGGCAAGGTACCTGACCGCCTCGAAGACGGCGACCTGGTGTACCTGGAACGCGACCGCGACGGCACCGTGACCGCGGTCCTGCCGGTGTACATCGGGCGGCTGCCTTTCCAGGCCGCACCCGCAGAACTGCTCGATGAGTCGTTGCACCCTGCCGCCAGCCTGGGACAGCTCTCGCCCGCTGACCGGCTCTTCGGGTGGGCCGCACCGCAAGCCCGCCCCGGCCGCGCCGCCGCCTCCGGCTACCGGGGTCGGCTGCGGATCACCGCCGTCCGCTGCGAAACCGAAGACTGGCGGACCGAGTTCCCGCCGCCCGGCGTCACCCTCGCCCCGCTCAGCACCCCCAAGCCCACCCAGTTCCGCTTCTACGCCGCCTCCGACCAGGACGGCACCCCGATGCCGCCGGGAGTGCGCAAGAACGAGGGCTACCGGCTCGGCAGCGGCCTGCGCGGCCGCAAAGCCTACTGGTACCCCAGCCAGACCCCCGGCGGCTACTGGCAGCCCGGCACCAGCCCAGTCGACGGCCAGTTCCGCGAATGGCAGGCACCCGACGGAGTCGCCCCGTCCCAGACCTCATCGCACCTGGGCTGGGTCAAGGAAAACACCGAGTTCACCGTCCGGCTGTTCATCGACGCCGTGCCCGGCCCCGAACTCGGCCCCCTGATCTGGCTCGCCAGCCAGGACGGCTGCCCGCTCCGCCTCGGCGCCGCCAAGCCGCTTGGCTTCGGCGCCGTCACCGTCGCCATCGACTGGGAAGCCACCGAACTGCGCACCGGCAGTCAGCTCCTCGGCTGCTGGACCAGCCTGCGGCGACCCGAACCATGCGCGGCCAGCCAGGTCCGCGCTCTAGCCCAGGAATTTGAGCACCAGGCCGAGGCCAGCCCTGCCCTCGCGCCTGCGATAGCCGCGTTCAGGGCAGTCGCCTCAGGACTGCCTGAACCCGCCGCCTACCCCAGAACCCGGACCCAGCCCGAGGCCGAAACCTATCGCTGGTTCGTCGCCAACGAGAAAATCAAGCAAGGGCGTCCCGACCCCGGACTCGCGCTACCCCACGTCCTCGAGCAAGACCAGAAACTCCCGTTCCTCACCCCAGGCGAAAGCTAACCGCACCCCGTGCCCGGTCTCTCGCGCGACCACTGCGGGTGTGACCTCTGACGGGTGGGGCGAGAGCCCGCGATCAGCTTCCCATCATTCCTGGCTATCCGCGCAATTGGCTAGCCCCGGACCCATCATGTACGCCTGTAGGTGCGACCTTCTTCGGAATTGAAACCCGATTATGAAGTTTCGCGGGCTCCCGCACTGGCGTGCGGGTTCCGGGCTGGCAACGCTCATGGGTACGCACTAAGTCTGGCCGCTGACAGTCGCCGGCCCGGCCCCGATCGGCCGGCCCGGGTTCGCGTTCCGCAGCATTCCGGGCATGTGCCGCCACTGGCCGACCCGGAGCAGCAATGATGTCCCAACGTTGCGGTTCCCGGCCGCTGGGCAACGACAACGATGGGGCATCGTTGCTGTCAGCACCGCATCAATGGGACATTGATGCGGCAACTGGACGGCGCGCAACGACAACGATGGGCCATCGATGCGGCTAGACGCCGGCAGGCGCAACCGCCCGCCTGACTTCACAAGAAATGGCGCGCCGGGGGTCCGTTGCAGGTCTGTGGAGAGGGCAGGTTTGATCCTGTTCATGCCGCTGCGCCAGACGTCCCCGGCGGCAGGCCGACAGGAACTTCAGCGCCTTAGCGCCCAAGGATCGCTAGTCTAATCAAACTCGGGGCAGCGAGGGGTCCGCGATCGACTTCCTGTCATCCTGGGCTATCCGGGCAAGCTGCATCGCAACTCTGGCCCGCAGGAGAGAGACAACAACCGCAGGCCGGTGTGCCCGAAGGGCCTCAAGAGGCCGCCGAACACACAGTGTGACGAGTATCCGTTCGCTTCCACGTCGAAAGGCGGCACGAAGCTGCCCCCGATCGACAGGGCCAGGGAATGGGTGCCCAGGCACGAGAATCAGAAGCAGAGAGTGATCCTCTCGGGCTTCTACCGGAACAACCGGATACTGAGGGGAAGCCCAGTGATGCCTTCTACGTCCGGGTTTGACGGGCCGGAGGGCAAGTATGGCTGGCTCGACGAATGGTTCGAAGCTAACCTAGGCGAAGCCCTCACCCTCACCCTTGCGAGAATCAGCTCTCCGGAGGCGTTCCTCAAGGCGATTGGTGCGCGATCGCTCCCAGGCGACGAAGGCACGCTGAGCGGAGTTACCGCACTGGCGGACGGGAACGGGCACGAGCACGTTCTGGTCGGCGTGATCCCCGCGCCAGGCAAGCCAGGCTGGGTGCTCGCAGCAGAGAGCCCCTCACACGTGGGCTACCTGAAAGCCAGCGAGCTTTCAGTGAAGGGCGACGTGGTGGCTCTCTGCGGCACTGAGGATGGCGGCGTGTCGTTCGTCTGGGCCAAGGCGGCGTCGTCCTGGCCGAGTACAGTCCGACCGACGATGATGTCAGCGCAATCGACGGCAGCGATCCGCGAGAACTGGCGGATGTGATGCATCGAGCCGACGTTGGCACCGACGATGCGACCCATCCGCGTGCCACCGTGGCAGCGCTGATAGAAGCGATCACCAGCGTGGTGATCACACGCGAGATTCTGGAGGAGGCTACGTTCACCTCCGGTTCCGTCCCTTTGCCGTACTGGTGACATGGAGGAACGACAAGGCACTGAGCTGCGCGGGTTCCTCGAGGATGTGGGCTTGGCATATGTCCTGCGGATGCCGTCGAACTTCGCCCTCACGCTCGTCGCGCAGGTGAGGCGGACCTGCGCGGAGGCGGTCCGCGCGCTCGCCAGATGCCGTCCGGCCGGCACCGCCGCTCGGGGACTCGCTGCTTTTCCGGCGAATCGCGCGGCGCGGGCCGAGGTAGCCCTGGACGTCGCCGGAGTTCAGGCACATTGGCTGTCTTGTAACGATGACGCTGTACGCACACGGCTGTTGACGGCCTGACCGCCGCCAGTGCGCTGCACGCTGACAAGTAGCACCGGTGTCCGGCGGCGCCGGTCAGGGAGTGTATAGGGGTGCTGGAATGCCCTGATGAAGATTTCCGCAGGTCGAAGCATCGCGCACCAGTCGTATCGTCTTCAAGCTCCTCAGGCTATCTGGGCCATCGGAAAGTCGGTTGATCTTGTCCGCTGAGTCCAGCGGGATCCCGCCTACCGGGCAGGCGGGCCGTTAGGCGGCGGTTGCGGTGCCGGTGACGGGGAGGCGGATGGTTTTGTCGCCGAAGTCGGCGACGAGGTCCAAGCGGCCGCCGAGGGCTTCGACGTAGCGGGCGATGACTTCGAAGGAGGAAACTTCGCCGTGCTCGATCTGGGAAACGCGGGCGATGCTCACGCCCATCGCGGCGGCGATGTCTTTCTGGCCCAACCGCAGATGTTTGCGGGTCTCGGCAAGCTGGTGCCCGCGGGCACCAGCCAGTATCTCCCGCGCGCCAGCCTCGATCTCCTCAGGGGACACTCCGGCGGCGTGCAGTTCCCGTTCCAGGTCTTCCCAGTCAAGCGGTGTGCGCTTGGGCATCGCTGCTATTCCTCCTCAGTCGCGTACTCCCGGTACAGCCGCTCGGCGACCGGGATGTTGTCCCGATACCAGCGCTGCCAGTTCCCGGCCTTGTCCCCGCCGATCAGGAGCAGCGCTGACCTGGTGGGGTCGAACGCGAAGATAATCCTCATCTCGGACCGCCCGGCTGACCCGAGGCTGACCCGGGGCGGAGTTCCTTGAGGTGATGGATCCTGCTCGGCGTGACCTTCTTCGGAACGAGTTTGCCGGACTAGTAGGGGTCTTCCCGCTACACGGGGAGATTTCTATACGCCTGTCGGCGTGACCTTCTTCGAAACGATCATCGGAATTCTGTTCGGCTTGCTGGGCTGGTACTTGGTTTCTATACGCCTGTCGGCGTGACCTTCTTTGGAACGAGGTTGTTAACGGTGTACCCACGAGGATCCCGAACTCGTTTCTATACGCCTGTCGCCGTGACCTTCTTTGGAACTAACGGGTACGGGCAACCGTACATCGTTGGTGCCTTCCGGCAGGTTTCTATACGCCTGTCGGCGTGACCTTCTTTGGAACGGGATGCTCTCTGGGAACAGGGAGTACCGGTTCGACTACCAGGTTTCTATACGCCTGTCGGCGTGACCTTCTTTGGAACAAAAGAGCACAGGAGCTTTACGAGCTGGCGACTACTAACCCAGCAATAGGTTTCTATACGCCTGTCGGCGTGACCTTCTTTGGAACTAACAATAACGCCACCAAGGACACTGCGGTCGTTGTTTCTATACGCCTGTCGGCGTGACCTTCTTTGGAACCTGACCAACGTGATCCAGTTCTACCTGGTCGGCAACAGGTTTCTATACGCCTGTCGGCGTGACCTTCTTTGGAACATTACGGCATATCCGCGCCGCGGCAGCACCCGATGACGTTTCTATACGCCTGTCGGCGTGACCTTCTTTGGAACTCGCTAACCGGCGTCACGCACGGCCAGAAACTGAGTTTTGTTTCTATACGCCTGTCGGCGTGACCTTCTTTGGAACCTGGATCAACGGCATCGTCGACCGGGACCTGGTCCTGGCTGAGTTTCTATACGCCTGTCGGCGTGACCTTCTTTGGAACCTCTACGGCGTCGACGCCGACCGGCTGGTCTGGTTTCTATACGCCTGTCGGCGTGACCTTCTTTGGAACCGCAAGGCAAGCAAGGATCGAGGCGGCCCAGACAAAAGTTTCTATACGCCTGTCGGCGTGACCTTCTTTGGAACGACATCTACCCTACGCTCAACACACCATTCGCAACAGGTTTCTATACGCCTGTCGGCGTGACCTTCTTTGGAACAGCCCAGGTACTCCCCGTTTATGGCGCGCGTCAAGGTTTCTATACGCCTGTCGGCGTGACCTTCTTTGGAACCGCACCCATGCAAGGGGCCTCGGATCAATGCTCGCGTACGTGTTTCTATACGCCTGTCGGCGTGACCTTCTTTGGAACCGCTGAGCCGGTGGACATGGAAGCGGGGCTGCTCGTTTCTATACGCCTGTCGGCGTGACCTTCTTTGGAACATCATCGCCGAAGGCGAGCAGTTCCACTACGGGATGTCGTTTCTATGCGCCTGTCGGCGTGACCTTCTTTGGAACCAGCATGCACGGAGACGATGACCCTCGCGTTCAGAGTTTCTATACGCCTGTCGGCGTGACCTTCTTTGGAACGATTGGCTCAGGGACGCGGGGAATTCTCCGTGACCTTGTTTCTATACGCCTGTCGGCGTGACCTTCTTTGGAACAACGGTATGGGTGAGCTACATACCGGACGGGGTTCAGTTTCTATACGCCTGTCGGCGTGACCTTCTTTGGAACGTTTTCAATGCGATTCTCGCTGGCCTGGCCGCTGCCGTACCTACTGTTTCTATACGCCTGTCGGCGTGACCTTCTTTGGAACGGCAGCGTCGAGACCAGCAACACCGAGGCCATCGTGTTTCTATACGCCTGTCGGCGTGACCTTCTTTGGAACGGCAGCGATCGAACTCCGCGACACTGCAGACCAGTTTCTATACGCCTGTCGGCGTGACCTTCTTTGGAACCTGGGGCAAACGCGCCGCCAAGAAGGCCAAGAAGAACCAGGTTTCTATACGCCTGTCGGCGTGACCTTCTTTGGAACAATATGTGGACAACACCAAGGTCGGGAACGGCACCATCGTCATGTTTCTATACGCCTGTCGGCGTGACCTTCTTTGGAACTTGCTGGTGGACCGGCACTTCGGTGCCCGTACACGTTTCTATACGCCTGTCGGCGTGACCTTCTTTGGAACTCGTCACCGACCATGACGACATCCTTGCCAGCTTCGGGGGTTTCTATACGCCTGTCGGCGTGACCTTCTTTGGAACCACTAGACGACCTTCACGACTGCCTTACCCGTGACTGTTTCTATACGCCTGTCGGCGTGACCTTCTTTGGAACGTCATCATCAACGACTAACTCAACCGGCCCGACGAGAGCTGTTTCTATACGCCTGTCGGCGTGACCTTCTTTGGAACTTCAGGTCGGCGAAATCGGCTGGGGAGGTATCAGTACGTTTCTATACGCCTGTCGGCGTGACCTTCTTTGGAACCCTATCGTTGTCAGAGGGGTCCTGACCAGGCATGATCTAGCTGGATTGCACGGGGCCATGTCCCTGCGGCCGGGTTCCGCTCGCGCCGGGCCGGTTCTGAGGGTGTTGCTGCTGGTCGGTGGCTTGCGCAGGTGAAGGGTATTGAGCATGATCGCTGACCGCGGTTACAGCGCGGCCCAGTAAAGGGGCGCGTCGGTGACGGTTGCCTGTCCGTACACGGAAAGCGCTTGCCAGCAGGAGCTGCACTGGCGGAATACGTGGAGTGAGTCGGTGCGAGGGTTGATGATGTCGGCGAGGTGGCCGCACAGCTCGCTCAGGGCTTCCTGTTCGAGCGTGCAGACGAAGACGCTGCGCTGGATGCGGTCGCCGTGGGCTTGGAGTACTGCCGCTGCGCGGGCGCGGCGGTTGTCTTCGCTGATGTCGTAGGCGACGACGTAGGTTAGCGCCATGACAGGCCGGTCCAGGTCGCCTGCGGGTCTTCGACGAAGGCGGCGATGCGCTGGGCCTGGCGGTACAGGTGCCGTCTCAGGCTGCCCGATAGGCCGGGCAGCGCGCCTCTAGTCTGCTGGAGCATCCGGCGTTCGTATTGGCCGACGAGAACTTCGCGTCCGGCTTTAGTCAGGAGAACTCCGGGGCGGTTGTCATCGTGGTGACCGTGGTCCGCGCGGAGCTCGCCTCGCCGTGCTGCTGCTACGACGACCTGGTCGATGATCAGGGGCCTGAATTCTTCCATCAGGTCAAGGGCCAGTGATGGACGCCGGTCTTGCTCGGTGTGGAACATGCCTACGGCAGGGTCCAGCCCGGCCGCGCAGAGCGCCGATACTGCTTCGGCCAGGATGATCGCGTAACCGTAGGAGAGGGCCGCGTTTATCGTGTCTTCCGGCGGCTGGCGTGAGCGGCCGGTGAAGCGCAGGTCATCGGGCATGACCGCGCCCAGCGCGGCGAAGTAGGAGCGGGCGGCTGCTCCTTCGATGCCCATTACCTCGTCTCTAGTTGTGCATTCAGGGAGCATTCCGAGCAGGTGATCGATCTGTCGTGCGGTGTCCATCACGATTTCGTGGTTGTCCCTGCGGGCGAGGCGCTGGAGCAGGATCTTCTGCTTGCCGGCCTTGGCGTTCACGACAGCCTGCGAGAACCGGAGCGTGCGCTGCGTATCGTCGGCCGCTGCCAGCTGGGCGCGCAGCCGGGCCAGCCTTCGCCCGCTGGCGGCGGGCCAGGCGTGTCCGAGATAGGTGCCGCGCCGGGACAAGAACACCAGGTCGACATCGGAGGCCAGAGCCCACGAACGGAGCCCGGCGCTGATTCCGACCGCGCCGAAGCAGACGATCCGCTCAACCAGCCCGCTGGGCACGTTCAGCAGCTCGACGTCAGCGCCCGACTCGACGACGAGGCGTCCGCCGTTCAATCGCGCGTGCGCGCCCTGCACCGCCAGGTAGACGACCTTCCGGTCAGGCTCCGCTATCCGGTGCCCGGATAGCGCCGGAGGATAACGCGGCCCGAAATCCTCGCCGAGGAAGCTGAAGCCTTCCTCGAAAGACATGACGCCGCTCTTCTCAGTGCCGAAGGTCATTCCCAGCTCCGCCGCCCCGTCACTCATGACACGCATCGCCTCCCACGCGCCGTCACGATTCTCAGCCAGCGCGACGATATCGTCTGAATACCGCACCATCGGATAGCCTGCCATGGCGACACGAGCGTCGAAATCAGCCAGTACCAGATTCGCCCACAATGGCGATAGCGGCGAGCCCTGCGGAAGGCCAGACAACTCCCACCGATGTTCCGTGTGCGGCACTGCTCTGCGGGCCAGGAAGGCATTGAGCAGTTCCAGCAGCGCCGCGTCATCAATAAGCACGGGCAGTATCCGATGCAAACGCGACAGCGGTATGTTGCCGAAACAGTCGTGGAAATCGGCGCGCGCCGCCCAGCCGAGGCCCTCATCTCTCAGCAGGGCTATGGCTTGCACGGCATCAGCTACGCCGAGGCCTGGCCGGTAGGCATAGCTGAACGGACCAAGCCACGGATCGATCACCGGAGTCAGCACAGCCAGCACCGATCGCTCCACAATGCGGTCCCGCACCGTCGGCACGTGCAATACGCGCTCGTGGCCGTCCGGGCGGGGCACGCCGACTGGAGTAAGCCAGCCTGGTTTGTAGCCGCCGCCGAGGAGTTGCCCGGCGATTTCGATCAGAGCCTGGTCAGCGTTCTCGGCAAAACGCGAAACCCCTGCGCCAAGGGTCCCGTCCTCCAGGTCCGAAGCCAGGACATCTGCCCAAGCGGCAGCCAGCCTCACCGGCTCGGCCACCTCAACCAGCGTCGCACGCAAACCGGTCAGGGACACCGAACCTGCCATCCTTCACCGACCCAAAGAACACGCCGTCCTACGCCTAGCGTTTCCATACGCCTTACGGCGCGACACTATTCTGCGCCCGACATGAACTGTCCATATTGTCACGGCAGAGGGCTTCCATACGCCTTATGGCGTGACCTTGTTCTGAACCGGTAGCCATAGTCGTACTGATTCTGTGGCTTCTCTTCAAGCTTCCATACGCCTTATGGCGTGACCTTGTTCTGAACGTCTCCTCGCGCTTCCAGAACGGAGAGAAGGATGCCGCTTCCATACGCCTTATGGCGTGACCTTGTTCTGAACCCTACCCGTGGAGCGGGCCTTGTGACCAGCGACGATGTGCGTGTGCTGCACAGGTGCCCGCTCTGGGCGGACGACGTGTTGCTAAGAATCGGTGCTGGGAGTGTGTTCTGGCTGGTCGATGGCTTGCGCAGGTGAGGGGTCTGGAGCTTGATCGCTGACCGCCCCTGCTGTCGTTGGCGCTCCGTCATGGCAGTGGCTCGGTGGGAGGCGATTGCCGGCTTGGCTCGGTGGTTATGACGCCGAATCCGTAGGTTGTGTGGGAGCCGACGCCGGCGAAGGCGGCGAACGCCAGGAGCGCATCGAAGGTGGCGGCTTCGTTGTTGGTTCCCCGGTCGCAGACGTAGCGGATCCGCCCGGTGAAGCCGGACACGATCTCGTTGTCCCGGTGCCTGGCGCCGTCGCGCTGAACGTTACGGCTGAGGTTCTGGACTTCGCTCCGGCCTTCGATGTCGCTGACCCAGATCGGGCCTGAGCCCGGACCGGGCGGAGGCGGTGCGGTTTGCGGGTGCAATCGCTGCCATCGGTCGGTCAATCCGCGTGCTAATGCCTCGGGGGCGGGCCATGGTGAGGTCCGGTTGCCGCGCCGGAAGCAGGCTGGGGTGTCGAAGCGCACCTGCCAGGCTCGCGTCCCTGACCAGTGGCGCAGGGATTGCCACGACGCGTGTTCGATCAGGGTGGCCGCCCGGGCGACCTGGAAGCGATGTTCACCCAGGCGTACGTGGCGACCGGGCGTCGCTGTGGCTTGAAGCTGGTCAGCGAGATCGTCGTCGAGGAAGCGTACCTGCAAGATCACGACTGCCTCCCTCGCGCCGCCTGGCTCGGCGTACAGGGGGCCGAATGCCCACTTTCTCACTTGGTCGTTGTGGCCGGATCGTCGGGATGCGGGGTCTGCGGATCCTGCGGCGGGGTCGTCTAGCCATCGGCTGAGGAACGCGAACGGGGCGGTGAGCGGGATGGCGCTGGCGGCGGGGCCGGCCAGCTTGATTTCCCATCGAGACGGCATGTCCGCGTTTCCTAGGAGCGTTCCGTCGGCACGGACTCTGATCCGAGCCGCAGGTCAGTGATGACCAGTTGCCGGTTCGCGTAATAAACGGGGTAGGCCTGCGGCGGCCAGTTTCGCCGCTGGCCGAGCTGGATGCCCAGTCCGATGGCGAGTTCCTGCGGGATCCTCGTCGCGATCAGGACGAGGTGTCCCGGATGCTTAGTGTGCTGGGCGATGACCCAGTCCGCGATCTCCTCGGCAGCGGCGGGGAAAGCTTGCCACGGAAGCTCTGGGACCGGCTCGGTCGCGGAGGTCAGCCGCCACTCGGCGGTCGGCACCACGTGCGGTCCTGGCGGCAGAACCGAATCGGCCAGCGAGCCTGGAACGTGCACCGGCACCGGCTCGGCTTGCTTCAGGTCCATCGATATCGCTCCGATGTGACCGTGGGTGGTCCGGATGAGGAGAAGCAGCACTGGCCGGCTGGCGGCATTGTGACGTGGCGCTCGGACGGAGCGTGGCTGGCTGCTTGGCAGTAGCTCGAAGGCGAGCGCTAGCTGCCCGTCCAGTTCTTGCACGGCGTGGTCGGGGGCGAGTTCGCGGAGCGGCTCCGGCCGACGGCCGCGCTGAAAGTCGTGGGCGGGGTCGGTCACGCAGAACTGCGCGTTCGCTCCGGCTCCGTGACTCGTGCGCTGCCGCACGTGCAGCGCCAGTCCCCGCCGGCGTGCGGTCGCCCGGGCACCGAAGGCCATGGCCGCGGGCCAGGGTGCCCAGGTGAACAGCGCGTTCTTCGTCACCTGATCGTCGTTGTAGTGCACGGCACAGAACGAGCGGACGAGCCGGTCGACGTTCTCATCCCAGCGCGGCGCCGACTGCGAGTCAGCTTGCCAGTGCCACGCCTCGTCCAGCGCATCCGGGCCGGGAACCAGCAGCGTCCTGGCGAATCCCTTCCGGATCTCGGCGAGCACCGACTCTTTCTCTTCGTGCTGCCAGGAGATCGCGTCCTCGTCGATGATGTAGGCCGTTCCGCGGCCGGCGAGGATCTGGCCGCGCCTGCGCCACCTCCAGGTCGCCAGGAACATCACCGCCGCGCCGGCGACAAGGCAGAAAACGCTCGACCAAGACGTCCAGGCCAGACCACCGCCAGCCCATCCGTGCTGCCCCGCGTTGTCCAGTGCCCCGGGAATCAGCGCGAGAAAACCGCTGAGCAGCGCCGTCGCCATCGCGAACAGCAGACCGGTCAGCCACTCCTTGCCGACCGACTTCCCGGCCAAGTTAACGGCGGCAGCGGCGCGCCAGTCCCGGTACCGCTGGACCGGCGCCCAAGCAGGACGGAACGCGGCCAGCCCTTCCGCGCCGGTAATCTGACCCCGCTCCCTCAGCTCGCCGTAAGGAAACAGCAGGTCACCTCGCCGCCGGGCCGCCAGCGCGGTGAGCCGCGACACGACCAGGCGGGTGCCAGGCGCCGGCGGGGGCAGGTCGGACAGCCTGGCCGAGCGGCGCAGGCGAGTGAACTTGATCTGGCCCACCTCCGCGCCGAGCCATCCGTCGCTCAGCTGCGCGGCCTTGTCGTCAACCCGGGCAAACGGCCCTTCCGGCGCCAGGCGCGCGGTCAGGAACTCCGGGCTGTCAAGGTCCTCATCATCAGCTGGCGGCTTGACTGCCTGAAGTGCGATCTCATGCGGCGTCAGATTGACCAGGCGTTCGGTCGGCAGCAGACCTTGCCTTTGCGGACCCGTGCTCACGCTTTACCCAATCATGTTGCCAGGCTGATCGGGCACAGAAACGAACGATTCGTCACCGCCCGAGGAGTAGTTGCCTGCTTCGGAGCAGCGATGTACAGCCCGGTGCTTATCTGGATCTAAACCCTGATTCTCTCGCGGCCGGCACAAAGGACGCGATGCCGCAGGTCAGAAGGAGAGGTTACTCAGAGTCGAGCCGAGAGGCCGTTGATCTTGTCCCGCAAGGTCTTATGGCGTCCCGGCAGGGCTTGCTAAGAGCCGGTTTGCCGGCCGGTTTGTTCATGACCAGGAACCGGTGGCCGGGTTCCAGTGCTTTGCCATGATTGTTCCGGTGATGGCTGGATCGGCGAATGCGATGATGGCATTGATGATGTCGGTGTAGTTGGTCGGGGAGTCGGTCGCCGAGTAGTTGCTTGCGCCGCCAGGCTTCCTAGCGCGGCTGGGCCGATGAGGCCGTAGCCGTGAGGACGCTTCGGCAAGGCTACGTGAGCATCATGCGCTCATCAGGGGACTCAGTCTTCCCCCGGTCGTCGTGCGTGCGGCCATCTGGATCTGTCATGGAAAGTGACCACGTGCGGAGCTATGCCGCTCCTGATCCGCCGATCTGTTCCGCTTGGCTGGGACTGGCGTCATGTCGTCGTTCCCGTGCCGAATAGTTAATCCGCCGCGTCGGCTCCGCCGGGGTCTATCTGCCGAATTGGTGCCTCGTGGCGGCTGCGGCGCGCTCAGGTCGCTGGCCAGTGCGGGCCTAGGTAGGGGTCCGGGTAGTCCCGCGCCCAGTTGTCCAGGATCTTCGCGAGCCCGGCGGCCATCGCGCCCCCGGCGGGCAGGTTCTTCTTCAGGACGAACACGAGCACCAGGTCGCGTTCGGCGGAGAAGTCCGCGACGTTCTCGGTGACGACGGCCCGGCCTTCCGCGCGGGCCGCTGCCGCTACGTCGGAGTCCTCGGCCGCCCGCAGGCCGGCCTGGGCGACGTGGATCGCGTCGCGCCCGTAACTGTCGCGCAGGAGCGCGGCGGCCGCTACCGGGAACATCTCATCGATCAGGAACCCCGTCATGCCAGCAGTGCCTCGCGCTGCCGCGCCGCGCCGCGGTTGTGCTCGGCCATCGAGCGGTTGCGGTCGATCCGCGCCCGGATCTCGGCCAGGTGCTCGGCGGCGTAGTCCAGGGCGATCCGGATCAGCCGCGGATGCAGGTCCGTCTCCGCCGCCAGCACGCTGATCCGCTGCTCCTCGCCGCCGTCGAGTTCCTGCAGGCGCCCGATGACCTCCCACACGTCCGGGCCGGCGGCGAGCGCGGCCCGCCGGTCGTGTGCCTGGCCACGGAAGACGATCCCCGGATAGTCCCGCTGGTCGATGCCCTCAATGATCAGTTGATCCAGCAGTGCCGTAGCGGTGCTGCCCTCGCGCGCGGCACGTGACGCCAGCCTGGCCCTGGCGGCGTCGCTGATCCGGAATGATGTGCTAGCGGCCATGGTGACCTCCCTCGTGTCTCACAACCGATCATACCGCAGTGTAGCTCTAATGCGCTACGAGGCGGCCGGGCCAGTGCAAGGCATCCTCTTGGCGGCTGTCACGGGCCGCTGTGGATCAGGCCTGCCCACAGATCGGGTCGGCCAGGTTGGCTGGCGCGTAGCTGACAGGTCACGGCATTCAGGGTTGCGGCGGCCTGGTCGGCGCTGGCGGTGGCCGGAAGGTGCTGGTAGAAGGAGCGGGCGGCGACGGCGGCTAGCTGGTCGCTCAGCGGCCACAGGCTCGCGATTACGTGGCGGAAGCCTGCGAGCTGGAACGCCGAGGCGAGGTGAACGGATTCTTCGGCATGCGGCAAGCTGCGCTGCGCCGTTGAGCAGGCGGACAGGTAGGCGAGTTCGGCTTGCTCCAATCCGAGCCGAGCTATCGCGGGCACCTCCAGCGCGGCGTCGTAGAGCCGCAGGCCGCTGGCCGACGGAGCCCGCAGGTCGGCGCGGGCGTGGCAGGCGAAGTGGGCCCAGGTCATGGCGGGCAGCGCCGCGAGCACGCGGTCGACCGTGGCGTCGGCGTCGGCGAGGGTTGTGGCCTGGTCCCACCGTGCGCGCAGCTCGTTCGCTTCGGTCGCCGCGCCTGGCAGGCTGGCCAGGCCAGGTGTGCGCCTAAGCGCGACGATCAGCTGGTTGCGGACCGAAGTCGCCTGCGCGGGCCCGGCTGTAAGCGAGGGAGCGCAAGGTCGGGATGTAGGAGGAGATCATCTTCTCCAGCGCGCTGACCTGATCGGGATGCCCGGCTGCGTGGATCGGGAGCAGACCAAGCAGGCCGATGGGCAGCCACCACACCCGTGGCGGCTCGCCGGCCGGGCCAAGCAGCTCAGGGATCGCCGCCAGGACCTCGGCGACGATCACGTCCCACAGCCACGCCAGCATCGGCGTCAGCACTTCCCTGGTCAGCCGGGCGGGATCCTCGCCCGTCGCGAAGGCCAGCATGGCCTGGGCGCTGGTCCTGACATCGTCGGGCTGAAGGCCAGGCAGTTCGACGGTGACCGGTTCGGCGTGCGCGGTCACGATGATGGCGTCGCTGCGAAGTTCGCTGGCGTTGACCATGACCACAGCTCCGTCGGCGGCGGCGGGCCGCAGGTCACTCAGCCGGGGCGGCCGCAGGAAGCCTGAGAAGTCCGCGCCCCGGTCGGCCTGCAGGTGCCTGATCTGGTCAACCAGCCCGTCGTAGTCCTGCCACCACCTGGTCCTGTTCTCGATTCGGCGTCGGAGGTCGGCTTCCCCGCTGTCCGCTGGAAGCTCGGGTGCGTTGAGGTGCGCACGCACCGTCAGGAATCTGGCGGCCAGGTCCGGAGCCGCGTGTTCAAGGCTGGTAGCTCGGTCCTGGCGTCGAACTGAGCGGCCAGCTGGATGCCCCGGCCTAGCTCGGCTATCTCGACGGCGCCCTGCGGATCGGCAACGGCGCAGTGGGCCGCGACCGTTTCGGTGACCAGGCCCAGGTAGAAGCCCAGGCGGTGTTCCTGGTCCGCCCAGCCGGATACACGTGGAGCCACCGAAGGCAGCATCGACACGGCCGCGTCAAACGACTCCACCGCTAGCCGGTAGTCACCCTCGGCGACGGCCAGCGAGCCGAACTGGAAACCGGCCCGGATCCGGTCGGCCGGCGGCGCGGCGGTCGCAGCGGCGATCTGGTCAGCGAGTCCGCGCAAGGTCTTCTCATCAAGGCGAGTTCTGGCGGTTTGTGACCCGAGCCGGTAAGCCAGGCACAGATTGCTTAGTCCCGCCGCCCGCTGCTGGTGCCCTTCAGGAATGGTCGCGTACGCTCGCTCAAGCGCGGCGACGCCCGCGTCCAAGTCGGCCTGTCCGCCGCTCCGCTCGTACCGGGCAATGAGCGCGCCGCCCAGATTGGACAGGCAATTGATCAGGAACGGGCTTGCCGACGGGCAGATGGTCACGGCCTCGGTGGCGGCGGTTACGGCCCGGTCGGCGTCGGCGTCGGCTGCCTCCTGCGACTTGTCGGATCTCGCCCGGAGCGCCAGGCTCAGGTTCGCCAGCCAGACGGGTCGGGCCGAGTGGCTGTCCGGAGCCTTGTCGAGCGCTCCGGTGTAGAAGGTGATCGCGCGCTCGGCATCAGCCGGTTTCTCAGTGCGGATAAACCGGGCCAGGTACGAGCTGCCAAGGCTGTTCAGGTAGATGGGCAGCTTCGGGTCATCGTCGAAGGTCGCCATCACGGCCCGTTCGCCGACATCGATGGCCTGATTCAAGTCAGCGAGTATCCCCTGCCAGTCGAACCGGCTCCGGTACGCCATGCCCAGGTTGCTGAGCCACGCGGCCAGGTTCGGGTCGCTCTTGCCTGCCGACGCCACTGCCCTCTCGGTCAGCGCGATGGCCTGGTCGATGTCTGCTGGCTGGCCGTCACGCCCGAACCGGGCTATGTAGTAGTTCGCCAGGTTAGCCAGCCACTTGGCCCGTTCGAAGTAGCGGCTGGAATCGATCGCGAGTGCCTGGTCACCGCAATCGATCGCGCGGTCCAGGTCGGCCGGGATCCCGGCGAGTTCGTACCGGCTGGAGTAAAAGAGGCCAAGATTGCCGCTCATCGTCGCCAAGTGCGGGTGACCAGCAGGCGTGACTGAAATCGCCCGCTCCTGAAGTTCCACCGCCCGGTCCAGATCCTCGGTCGACCCGTCGAGTTCGTACCTCTGGTAAAGCGTCCCGGCCAGGTTTGTGAACCACAGGGGGCTCTCCGGACTGTCTCCGGTTGCTTGCAGTGCCCGTTCGCAGGAGAGGATAGCCCGGTCCAGGTCCGGCCGTGCCCCGGAGCGCTCGAAGCGATTGAGGTAAGCAGCGCCGAGATGGGAGAGCCACTCGGCCTGGATCGGCCCGATCGTCCCGGCACCAGCCAGCGCCGAGGTCAGCAAGTTAATGGCGACCTCGAGGACAACCGGATCGGAGTCGGTGTTGCTCAACCGAGTCAGGTAAGCGCCGAAGTCAGCTTGTTTGCGCGGCTTGGCGCTGGGACCGAGAACCGACCGCAGGTGTACCGGAACACGACGACCGACGCCAACTGCTGCACTGCCCCCATCCGAAGCAACGCCGGCAGAGGCAGCGGCCTTCAATTGCTGGGCAACCTCTTTCAGAATCGCCCGATCCAGCCTGTCGCCTGCCCGGCGGAAGCGCTCGGCGATCAAGCGCTGCGGCACCGGGCGCGGCTGACCGTGATCAGCCCGCACTAGGTTCCCTGGCCATGCTCACATTCTGAGGCGCGGTCGGGCGTTATGAGAACTAAAACCCGCGTGCAACGCAGCCGCTTGGCCTATCTGCCGACAACGCGCCGCCGTACTTGGTAAACCCCTGGGGTGCTGAAGGCCGACCTCAGCGATGTCATTGACCCACGTGACGCTGAACAGGCAGGTTTGCGGGTTCACGCTGGCCTTGAGGTGCTTGGTGTGGTGGGTGATCTTGAAGGTGCCTGATGGGAGGGTGACCTGGGCGGTGCCGTTCTTGCCGTTGTTCGCCTTGATCTTGCCGCCGGCGGTGAGCACGCCGGTCGCGATGATGCCTGACGTGGGGGATGCGGGGTTTGGAAGGGGACACCGTCGCCCGGCTGGCCCGTTGGCTTCCCCCTCTACTACGCGGCCAAGACCGCCGCGTCCCACGGACTCCTCGACTCCACCGCGCGCGAGCAGCTGATCGAGGCCTCGCTGCGATCGGGCCTGCGCGGCGGCGAACGCGAAGCCTGCCGCACCCTCACCTACACGACGGGGAAGTTCATCCCCGAGAATGAGGAGAAGATTCCCGAGGATGTCAAGTCTGAGGTCAGCTCCGCGATCGCGGACGTGAAGAAGACGGCTGCGGTCTCGCGATGCTCGACGATGCCCGTGGTGGCGGCTGGGCGCGGCGACGGCCAGCAGCAGCCACCGGCTCACCGCTCGCCACCGTGTCCGGGTCGCCGCTGCGGTCGCAGCAGACGAACCGTCACCATAGAGCTAGTTTTATCAGGGTCCTGTCCGGTTCCAGGTGCATGGTCCGCTGATCTGGAAAGCGTAGACGCCGCTCAGGCTGACGGTTTCGGATCCGTCGAAGTTGTTGTTGTCATTTATGTCGCTTGTGTTGGTGCTGTTGAGGGTGGCGTAGTAGCACTCGTTGCCGCCCTGGCCGCCGTCGCCGGTGGTGTGCCAGGTGCCGGCTTTGATGTCTTTGCCGACGACGTACACGCCGTCGGCGCTGATGGCGGATGCTTCGATGTCGCCTTCGAGGGTTTTGAGAGCCCGCTCGTCGGAGGCGAGTATTCGCTGTTTCGCGGCGAGCCTGGCTTCATCTGCCGCGTACTTCGTGGCTGCGTTGGCATTTGCCTGGCTCGCTTGCGTTCGCGCTTCTTGCAGTTGGCCGCGCATGGTGATGAGCGTGTCCCGGGCGGTATCCAACGTGCCACGGGTAGCCGACAGTTCCTTATGCGCTGAGACGAGTTCGCTGCGGGCGGTGGTGAGCTGTCTTTGCGCTGAGATTGATGTGGTGGCGCCGATGCCGATGCCTACGGCGAAGAGAACGATGGCGCCTATCAAAAGAATGGCGAGCCGGAGCGGCTTTCGCGAGGCCGGAGCCGTGATGGTGTTGCTCCCTCGCATTCCTGGGCTCGCGGCGGTTTGGGCATAGTTGTCCATATCATTACCCCCCAGGGTATTTTATCGGAGCAGGATGGTTGTTATGGCTGACGGGAAGTTATCACTGATGGTCGCTAGATGAGGGATTTCTGGTCCATGCGCCGGGTTCCGGGCCCGTTCTGGGCAGATTGGGAGTTGCGGGAATAGCCAAGAGCGAGGGCCGATCGAAGTGGGAGCGCCAACAGCTAAGCGTTGCAGGCAATATGCGCTTCGTGCCCGGCGCGGTTTAGCCTGCGGCTTTCATGCCGCCGGCATTGGTGCGCACTCACGCAGGCGAGCAGGCGCGGAAAGCCGGGGCCGCGCTGGGGCAGTAGAGGTTAGCCTGTGGCGTATGGTAACGATCGTTGCGTTTCATGCTCATCCGGACGATGAAGTGCTGCTGACCGGGGGGACGATCGCCTGGCTCGCGGCCGAGGGCCATCGGGTGGTCATCGTCGTGGCCACTGACGGTGAGGTATGGCCTGACGAGCGTCGTGGCCGGCGGCTGGCGGCGCTGCGGGCCAGCGCGGCGATCCTCGGCGCGGACAAGGCCGTGCATCTTGGCTACGCCGACAGCGGACACGGACCGGTCCTGTTCGATGACCCGCCGGGCGGCACCCGGTTCGCGCGGGCCGATGTTGAGGAGGCCGCGGGAAAGCTTGCTGGCCTGCTGGCGGACGAGCACGCCGAACTGCTGCTCAGCTACGATCCGCTCGGCGGCTACGGTCATCGCGACCATGTCCGGGTGCACCAGGTCGGTGCGCGGGCGGCCGAGCTGGCGGGAGTGCGGGTCGTGGAGGCGACGGTGCCACGCGAACTGGTGGCCCGGCTCGCCCGCGTGCTGCTCCTGCTTCGCCTGGTGACGCGTCATCGTGTCGAGGAGATGCGCGGGTACGGCATGCCGCAATCGGCGATCACGCACCGGGTCGGCGTCCGCCGCTATGCGGCGCAAAAGCGGGCGGCGCTGGCGGCGCACCGGACGGATGGGCTCGGCAAGGGCCGGACGGGCAGGCTGTTCCGTGCGCTGGCCATATCCCCCCTGCCGGTATTCCGGATCGCCTGCGGGACGGAGTGGTTCGCTGAGCCAGGGGGACGGACGGGCGAACTCGTCGCCCGCGGCCAGGCGACGAGGGCCTGACCGATCGGGTTAGTGCGCCTTGAGCCTCCGCTAACCGAGAGCTTCCAGGTCAGCGACCTGTGCTAGCGGGCAACCTGAAACCGTGGCCCAGGTCAGGTCTATCGTCGCAGTTCAGCCCGCTGGCGGGCACCCGCCGAAATAGCACAGCCGCCAGGGTGCGACTGGCATCCCGCCCGACGTCGATCGCCGGGCGTACTCGTCGCGAGTTGTCACGGCCCGGGAGGAGGTCACCCCGACGCCCGCGCCATCGAGAAGCCTCGCGGCAAAGGTCCCCGGCACGTCGTCGATCTCGCCCTGAGACAGCGGAAGCACCTGAATGATATCCACGCGACCGGTCAGCGCCTGCGCGGCCTCCGGCAACGTCGCGTACCGGGTCGAGCCTGGCGGAGCACATATCTGCCTGGCCAAAGATCCCGGTAGAGCTGAGCCTTAATAGCGTCAAGCAGTTCCGGCACATGCTGGTACACGTCGATGACGACGGTCCGCTCAGTTCTTCCGCGATTTCGATCTCAGTTTCCGTTTTTCCGGAACCTGTGCTCCGCGTCTTCGGCAAGCGTCTACCGCAGTCACAGGCCGAGCCATCTGAACACCCCAGGGCAGGCGCGAAGAGCGAGTCCCCAGGCCGGCCGCCAGCTCGGCTAGCCCTCGCAAGCGGCGAATACCAGAGAACGCGGTTGACGCGCTGTACTCCCCGACGGGGCCCAGCCGGGTCCTAGGCCGACCGGACTTTGTCCCGCACCAGGTAGCACTGTGTGCTACCTGGTGCTATCGTGTGAATATGAGTGCCGAGATAAGCCAGCGTGATTTGCGTACGAGATCGCGGGAGATCATGGACGCGGTCGAGCATGGGCAGTCTTTTACGGTGACTCGTGACGGGCACAGGATCGCGGAGTTGATACCGTTGCGGCGGCGTCGGCGGCTGGTTCCCAGGGAGGAATTCGTCGCCATGTCGCGCAATGCTCCTGCTGTTGATCTGGGGGCGTTCCGGGCTGATCAGCAGGCCGCGCTCGACGATGTCTCCGCCATTGCACCATGAAAACACAACTCCTCTGCCTACCCACCTATCTAGAACCCCGGCTTGCCCGCGAAATCAGCTACGTGTGGGCTGCCCTCAGCAACGCCTGTCACCATCATCCGTACGACCTGGCCCCCACAGCCGCCGAGCTCAGCGGATGGATGTCGGCCGTCGCTCGACTTGTAAACCAAGTAGATGGGTTGAGCGTTCCGATTCTCAGCGCGGACTCGGCTTAGGACGTGAAAGCGATGCAGCGATTAGTTCCAGGCATGCCCTGCATATCAGAATGCCCAGTCGCCGGGAATATAGCGCGTCAAATTTACGGGAAGTGCCTGGGCTTGCAAGAGGTATGCCGTAATTAGCAGATAGAAAAGGAGCAGCGCATTGCCGGTGGGGTAGGAAGACAGTATCGTTCCTGGTCCAGGGGCAGCGTCGATTGTGCCATTCGAATTCCGATTTACCAGCATACCCTTAGCGAGGATGCATGCGCAGTCTAGTCGCTTATCGACAGGAGTCGACGAAAGCTGCTTGTTGAATTCCCGCACCGAGGTCTGTTAGGTCCGCCGAATCGAAAGCAAACAAGAAGTACAACGTGGGGAAGACCAGGTAGGTGCGGCCGTGAACGTAAGTTTCCGTCCGAAGAATTCCCTTGGGCTCGAAGTACGCTGACTTGTCGAGGGTCTTGATGCTCGCCATGTTTGCAAGAATGCTCGACACGTCATGCGGTCGTACGTAGCTCCTCACCTCGATGGCAGCCAGCACTCCTTCCGAAGGGACGAGTTGATGTCCGCCCTCGTCGCTGGTGAAGAGTATCGGCGTCCGTGCCGTGTCATATACGATAACGTCGGTTTGTCTGCTGCTTACGCCACGGCAATCTATGATCTGACCTTTGGTTACGCTCAGTGAGGAGGGAAGATAGTGGCGAAGGAACGAGCGTACCGATTCCTCGGCCGCCTCACCCTTGCTCAGGTTGTGCGAAAGAGCGTACCTCGTCTTAGCGAATGAATGACTCATCTCGGCAGATACCTCAGCCATAATGCCAGCCAAAGCAACTTGGTCTGTATCTGGATTTATCGGAGAACCCCTTATCCTTCGGAGATCTGCGCTGATTCAAGTCGACACGCTCTGATCGTAAGTATAGTTCAGAGATTCTTTGGCGTAGAGGTGAGGGCGTGACACCGGGCATCTTTCGATACATGCTCGATGTCACTTTGATGATCCGCTACTGCTGCGCATGGCCTGGTGGTCATAGAGCAGTGGGAGTACCTGGACGTCTTTGGGGCGGCCCGCTGCTTCCTTGGAGCGGATGAGGTCGGCGAGCGAGACACCGCAGGACAACGACATCAACGCCAAAACGATAATCGACGCAGACCAGAGAAAATACTCGCTGGTAATTTCGATGCGCCCCCAGCAGGATTCGAACCTGTGCACACGGCTCCGGAGGCCAGTCCTGGTCATGTCATCGGATGGCCTCTGAACTGCGGAGACGCGGCGTTAACCGCGTTCTCGGCTGATCTTCTATCGCGATTCTCTCGCGGGATCTGAGCGTAGCGGTTAGCCATCGCCATTCTGCAGGTCAGTGCGTCCGGTGGCGGCGGCAACATCCAGGACGCTAGTTGATCTTGTCCGGCTGAGTCCAGTTGCATCCCAGATGAGGTTCGCGTGCGCGGTGGGGTGGGCTTGTTACGTGATGGCCCGTGCGAGTTTGCGAGAGACGGCAAGTCCGCTGGAGTGAACAGTCCAGACCTGGGTTCGGACGGTGTTTGCGACCACGGTGGAGCCACTCCAAGCCTGCAAGTAGGTACTGGGGCCACGGGACTGCCCTACGTACCAGGGGCAGTTTGGCCATGAGACTTCAAGGCGGCGGGACGCTGGCCGGGCTCTGCGGCGATGGCTGATGTCCGTATGCATCTCGCCTTGACTGATGACCCCAAAGTAAGCTAATGTCATCTGTGGCAGGTAGATCATCTGTGACGTCTGTGAGGATAGTCCATGGAGATCCTTGAGACCAGGAACATCCCTGTTGAAGAGCTTGAGGCTCTGGAGCAGTACGCGCAGACGAGTCTTGGGCCTGAGCTGCGCGATGTGCTTCTGAGCCTCAGTCGTTGTGTCCGCGACGGTGCGGAATTCACTGTCACTGCCGGATCTGCCGTGCTCACCCCGAGTCAGGCCGCTGAGCGTCTTGGCATGAGTCGCACGCACCTGTACAAACTACTAGATCGAGGTGAGATCGTGTCCTATCGCGTTGGCCGCGATCGTCGCATCGACCTCAAAGACCTAGCCGCTTTCGAGTCGCAGCGCCAGCGCGACCGCCGTGAACTTGCCGAGCGCTTCGCGACGCAGCAGCAGACTCTGACCGGAGCGATCGACGAAGTCGCTAACTGCCTCTAATGGGAAGCTCCGCGGTTTGCGGGCTTGTTATGAGGCAGCGGTTGCGGTGCCGGTGACGGCGTGCGCTTGGCATCGCGGCTACCCATTCCACTTCAGCTGCGTATTCCAGGTGTCCCTGGCGAAGGTATGTGGCCGCGCTAGCGGAGCCTGTTGTCGGGACCGACCATGAAATCCAGTGCGACCTGGCCGAGGCGGGCACGGTCTCCGAGAGGGCGCCACGCAGGATGGTCTGCGTTCAGTAGTGCCTTTATCGGCTGCAGGCCTGCCCTGTCCGACTTGGTGAGGGCCTCGGAGATGGCGATAGGGTCGCTGATGAGTGTCAGCAGGAATGCTGAATCGGTGAAGTCGCGGTCGGTATTGAGGCGTGCAGGGATAGTTGTGGTCGTTGCCTTGAGGATGATGGCGGCGACCAATGTCGGCCGGAGAACTATCCCATTTCTGTTACTGAGAGTTACCTCGACCGGCTGGGAGTTATCGATAGCTTTCCGTGTTCCGGGAGCTTCCAGGGTTCGTGCTCCCTGGGTTGTCGAGAGATCCGCGCGACTGCCAACTTTGTCTGGTGCTAGTATGTCGAAGATGATTTTGCCGGGTCCTGGATCGGCCGTCCTGATATAGCGGTGTCCTATGCCTTCGGGGTTTATCCCCTCGAGGTCGAAACCTTGGCCTTCTAGCCATTGGCATAGCCGTCTTATCCCGCCGGGCTCTGATCGTATATCAACGACAAGATCGACGTCATCGGTGGCGCGCAGTGGTTCGGTGCCGTGTTCGGCGGCCAGCAGCCACACCATCTGGCCGCCGACCAGGCACCAGCCGGCGGGGAATCGCACTGACAGGGTCGAGCAAGACATTCCAGCCTTGCTCCTGGGCTGGCGTCATAGCTGTGAGGACGACGCCGGTCATGTGGACCCCAGCAGATCGTGATCAGTAGTTCGCGCGATCGGCCTGGGAGATTTCGCCGGCTGAAGTTCAAGGAATGCGTGGTGCATGGCGGAGAGCGCGAGAATCGCGGCGTGGCTTGCGCGCGGGTCGTCCTCCTCAAGCAAGTCGGCGGCGGCAGCGGCGGCGGGAACTGGTTCGTCCGGTCGCGGTGCAAGGTCTTGGGGGACATCAGCGGGTATCACATGCAAGATGATCTGGCCTTCGACGTCCGGGCGCAGGCGGTATCTGGCCACCAGGCCCTCATAGTGACCCTCATTGATATACAGGTCCCGCTTCGAGGTTTGAGACAGGCCCTCACCTTTGGCCGGAATCGCCTCCGCTCCGCCCTCGCTTACCAGCGGGTCATGGATCAGCCGCTCGATGATCCCTGGGTGCGCCCACATGCGGGCTGAGGCTCCGCGTGAAGCCGTCAGCGCGCGCCACCTGTCAACGTCGTCTGAAGGAGAGGGCATGCCCGAAAGAAGTTGAAGTGCGTGAAAGCGCAAACGCCGGTCCGCTATGACTGCCGCAGCATCAGCAGGCGCGAGTCCTGTTGCCGGCCTCCCGCCTTTGGCTGCGGGTTCCTCGCCCTGATCCGAAGCAGGCGGCCCAGCCGAAACGTGCTCAAGGGCCGACGACAGCAGGCGCAAGACAGCCCACGCGGTCCGCGAGCTCACAGGCCGCCCCGCTGCCGGAGAACGACTGGCGACACAATGCGTGTCTATCAGCCAGCCCGCTGAGGTGCGACGACCCGTCAGCGCCCCCTGGCTTATGAGCTGCCGGATGCGCTGCGTGCTCACGCCCAGGCGGTCTGCCGCCTCCCGGACAGTCACTACATCCTTATCCTTAGCCAAGGGTTCCTCCGCAATACCTAGCCGGTCCCCAGCAAGAACGCACCCTGTCCTGAAAGTATTGCGGATACGCAAGATTTGTTCGACGGCTCGGCCAGGAAGCGTGGCGCATGCGCTAGAGCTGCCGGTCGTCGCGGCTCAATTGTACCTGTCGAGGACCCGCCAGCCTCATGACATGCACTCAGGCGACAGGTCTCAGTTGCTGGAAACCGGAACGTCGGCATCGCAGCCGCGCGGTTCCTGGCAAGCGGTCCTTGTCGGCGTCATGCGGTTTGGCTCATGGGGTGAGGTACGTATCGGCTCCGGTAATTACCGCTTAATGTTGCCGTGTGCGTCATCCGGATCGGCCTGAGCGCGGCGGCCAGAGCGAACGGGTTACGTTGCGTGAGCGTCTGGATGCCTTACCGGCGAACCATCCGTCGTCACCGCGCTTCGCGGCTGACAGGACTCAGGGGAACGTCCCTGAACAGAGAGAAGATGGCGTGGATGACGGCCGCCCGGACCTGGAGCCGGGCGCTCGTGCCCCGGACCGGGCGGTGGAGCGGTGCGGGGACGGGTCCGTCGATCAGCGTGCGCGGCTGTTCCAACCGGCGGAACTGGCGATCGCCAGGGCGCTCGCGGTTCGCGGTGCGGAGGTGGCCGGCGGCGGGGAGGTTGTCTTGGTTTCGTCGCTGCTGGTTCCCGGCCTTTACTACCCCAGCTCGGCTTGGCGCTCGCTGCTGCGCGTGGCCTGGTGGCCGTAGAGCAGTGGGAGTACTTGGAGGTCTTTGGGGCGGCCTGCTGCTTCCTTGGAGCGGATGACGTCGGCGAGGTCGGCGATCATGACCTCGGTGCCGGCGACGCGGACTCGGTGGGCGCTTTCGGCGAGCTGGTGGTAGCCGGCGGCGAAGCCGGAGGGGTGGAAGGCGATGTCGAATTCGCCGTCGTCGCATATCAGGTTCCAGGTTTCGGCGGCGGCGAGCGAGGTGGCGTTGTGTGAGAAAGGCAGCCCTTCGGGCACAGCTTCGGTACGGATCCGGGCGCCCAGGTCTGTCAGCGCATGGGAGAGCCGGGCCAGGTTCTCGGCTCCGTCCTCTGGGGTGAAGTCGATATCGCGGGTGGCCGGGATCGGGGCCTGCTGGGCGATAGCGGCGAACGCGCCGATGACCACGTAGCGGACCTGGTGCCGGTTGAGCGCGGCCGCGATCGCGGCCGGCCGGAACGACGGCATGCCAGGTTCAGCAGGCTGGGTCATGCGACGTCCTCAGCTGGCACCGCGTCGCGCCAGGCCTGCATCTGCCGGTCCCGCTGGATGCGCTCGGCGTCGGGCCGGCTGGCTTCGAGGCGGGCCAGGATATCGTCATGCGGGTCGTAAGCGGCTAGGTGGAGCCGCAGGTCGAACCCGGCGGCGTGCAGCAGCCGCAGCAACGTCGCGAGCGTTGGCTGCCGCTGGTCCCGCTCGTAGGCGGAGATCATGGTGTCCGGGACGCCTGCGCGTTCGGCGAGTTCCCGCTGGGTGAGGCCGGCTTTGAGCCGGGCCAACTGCAGCAGCGCCGCCGACGGCGACGGCAGCGGCGGCGGTTCCTGTGCCGACTGGGTCATAACACGATTGTATGACCGCCGAGGCGGAGGGGCCACGAAACTCCCCTGGGCAACTACGGTCACGCCTGCCAGACTAAAGAATTGGGATAAAGCTTTAATTGCCGGGAAGAATCAAGTCGTCCCATGATATGATGAGCCTGGCGTTCGTCCCTGGCAACTGTTGTAGGGCCTTGTGGAGCGCGGCACGAAGGATCTCCTCAGTAGCCTGAACAAAGGTTGGTAGATCAACCGCCATATTCTTTACTTTGAGATCCTTGGTTTTGGGCTCACCGCCATGAGCTATGGTGCTCCGGATATCGTAACCCCGCCCGTTCGACCATCCAGCCGACGCCGAACGCGGCCACGCCGACGACTGCCTGCGGCTCGAGGCTACGGTCGCCAAATGGGACGCCAGTGGGAAGCCGACGAATAATCAGAGCTCCAAGCCATTGTGCAAGTAGACGGTCTGGTCCGACCGCGCCGATCTAAGCGCGAAGTCAGCTCTCCGCCAGACATTCGGCTTAAGCCGCTCGCGCAGCTGGTCCGGCTCGCAGAACTCGAACGCGGCGGAGTCGCGGAGGATGTCGATCGCCCAGCGAAGGTCAGAACGGGTGAGCGGCGTATCCCCTAGGGTTACGAGGTATTGCTTGTTCATGTCTGCGCGCCTTCCGCGCGGCCGGGCCTGATGCCCGGCGGGTACTTCCTATACCGCTTCGCCTGCAGAATCCTCGGCCAGGCCGGACAGCCCGAAGCTGTCCAAGCGCTCCAGCACGACAGATGACCAGATCAGGGGCCACTCTCGGCGCGGCGCAGACAACAAAATCACCTCTACCGGCTAGCGCGGCGATGGCTGCCCGCAGGCACTGCCGGCCCGCCTTCACTGCAGCCGGAGCAGCGGTCACCAGGAAGAGCGGGCTGGCCCGAGCTCGGCCGCTGCATTGCAGAGACGCCGTAGAGTCCCGTTCCATGCCCGACATAACGGATACCAGCGTCAGCGGCCCGCCGGAACCCCAGACGAACCTATGACACTCCACGGTGGCGGGATGACGGCCCGCTGCTAGCGGGCTCTCGTAAGACCTTCGTCAGGAAAGCGGTCGAAAATCATCCAGACGGAAGGCCATCCTCAAGCACGTCGACACATCCGAGAGGCCGGCGGATCAAGCAGCGCTACTTCGACGAGGCCGTCAATATGCACCGGCTGACCGGTATGCCGGGGATCCTGCCCGTCCGGGACATCGACCGTGCTTTCCGTCAGGCTGTCCTACCGGCCGGCCGAGGGAAGGCAGGCGCGTGGGCGTGGGGTGGTACCGGTTCCCGTGAACTCGAGGTCGCACTCTGCGGATCTCAGAGTTCCGTCGCGATGAAGTCGGCCACCACCTTGGAGAGCGCCTGCTGGCCGGCATTGTCAGGGTGCATCCAGTCGGTCTTGGAGGTGCTGTGCAGCGGGGCCACTACCCACGGGTGGGCCGTGCACAGCTGGTGCCCGGCGAAGGCAGCAGCCGCGTTCACGTACTTGACGCCGGGGACCTTCGCGGCGGCGCTGGCTATGGTCGAGTCGAGGGTGCTCGTCAGGCTGTTCAGGACTTGCCCTTCCGCCTTGGTGAACACGCCGCACTTGGCATCCGGAAAGATCTTGGGATAGCCCACTACCACGACAGTCGCTGACGGATCGGCAGCGCGGATCGCGCTGTAGTCCTGGTGCAGCAAGGCATGCTCGCTCTTGCGTATCCACTTCAGTTCCGACGATACGGCGACAGCGCAGGCTGAGTCGCTGAGCGCGCAGGCTACGAGGACGTTGAAGAAGCCCACATGCTCGGACCTGCCGTCATCGCCGCCGATGGTGAGCGTGACGATTCCTGGGGCAGGCTTGAGCTTGCGCAACTCGGCGATCTGAGCTGGCAGATCCTGCTTAGGGTGCACGCGCGTGCCATTAGAGTCGGCGCCGGAGCAGGCGAGCATGGTCACTGGTGAGATCGCGCTGGAGCCGACGCTGCCTGGCAGCAGCTCCGGCCATGCCTGGAACGACCTGACGCAGTCACCCGTGGCGCCGGTGGTCCCGTTGCCCGATGAGTAGGAGTCGCCGAGGGCGGCCAGCCGCAGGGATCCGGTGCCGGGAAGGGCGGATGCGGGAGTGCCAGCCGATAGATAGGGGATTTCTCCATCGTAGTTGCCGACGGCGACGCAAGATCTCGCGCACGCCAGGTAGATGAGGGAGGCGTCCGGGTCACTCGGTGCCTGGCTTGGAACGGGTGCCGCGCGTGACGTCCACTTCGTTCCCGAGCCGCTGGTCACGAACGGGACGTAGTTGCCCGCCTTGTTCGTGTACCCGCCGGAGGTCACGCATAGCAATGCGGACACGCAGGCGATTTGGCCCTGGGTGCTGGCCCCTGGCTCGGCGTTATCGGACGGCACGGGTCCGTTGGCGGACACGAGGTCCGGTCCAGCCTGCGTGGTGAGGAGAATATGCTCGAAGCCGGAGTTGTCGACGTCCCCGCCGACGGCCGTGCATGACCGGGCCGACGAGCACGCCACGTCGTCCATCTCGTACACCGACGACTTGCCTGGCGGGAGCGGGATCTGGGTTGCCGTCCAGTGCGTACCGGAACCGGTGATAAAGACGCCTTGCGTGGTCGGTGGTGAGTTTGCCCAGAAGGTCCCGACGACGGTGCAATCGCCGCTCGGGCTGCACGCGATGGCATCGAGGTCAACGTAGGGGTCGCGGTCGGCGTCGGGTGGCAGCGGCGCCTTGACCGCCGTCCATTTTCCGCCGGTCTCCACCTCGAGCAGGCCGAGGGAGTTACCCTGCGCGTTGTCGTAGCCGCCTGCGGCGACACAGGTGGCGGGGGCGCAGGCAATGCTGGTCAGCACGGCGTTGACGTCCGATTTCGAGGGCTGGGGCGCCACGCTCGCTGTCCAGTCCGTCCCGGAACCGGACTCCAGGTGCAGGCCCTGCCCGATCGCCGTGCACTTCGTGTAGCAGGCGACAGCGCTCAGCCCCTCGGGTGCGGGTTCCGGCGGCTCGTCTGGCGTCCAGGTTGTCCCGGAGCCGGTCTCGACCAGCAGGCCCGATCCTGAGGTCGCGTCGTAGGATCCGACGGCGACGCAGGTTGTCGTCCCGCATCCCACGGCATCGACATAGCCCGCCCCCGCGTATGAGTTCGCCGGGAGCGGTGGCTTGACCGCCTGCCACGACGTCCCCGAGCCGGTCACGATCTCGCCGCCGGGGACACCGTTGAAAGACACTCCAGTCACGCACGTGCCGGACCGCAGGCATGCGATGTCGCCAGTGCTCGGTAGCGCGGTACTCACTGAATAGCCGGGGAGAAGCGGCAGAACTGATGCGGTCCAGCCGTTCAGGGCCGTGTCGGCGGGACGCGCCCTTGCAGCCGCCACCGCCCGTGATGCCTGGTGCGGCGTTAAGAGCGCTGCTCCTCCCGCGCTCGCCGTTGTCGCGCACAGCACGACAGCAGTCCCGGCGACGAGTAAAGCTTCCCAGACTCGGCCCATTCCCGCCCCTTGCCCGGTGATGCTCCCGCGGCTCCCACATCGGGATGCCGTCCCTGAGCAACCGCATCACAGCGACGGCGCACAGGCAAGAGGAATATTCATGTCAATTGAGCCAGCCGGCCATGAGCAGCTCCGCCGTATGACTGGGTGCTGTCCTCGTCATCGTCGGCTAAGCATGAGGCTCACTGACACTCTTCGAATCCGACCTCGAAAACCAACTTCACTGCCCGTTCCCGCAGCTCATCAGGATGCGGCTTCCTCGATACCATGAACCCCAACCTTCCCAGAGGTCACAGCCTCCAAGGAAGCCGGGGCAGCCCAATCGCCGAGAAGCGCGGCCGCGCTGGCCTCCTGGCCGGCTAGAAGCACGCTGACCGGAGTTCTGGCACTGCATTCGTAACCACGGCGGGCGAGGTCGGCTGACCGGGCAAAACATTGTGCGCTCGCATGGCCTTTCCGGCGGACGCCCTGCCATCGCGCGGTCTTGGCCTGGGCGCTCAGCGCCAGCGCCGGGCTGCTCCCCGCTTCGCCGGCACAGAGGATCGCGGTCCGGCAGTGCGCCTGCGCCGCCGCCGGGTTATCGACATCGTCGAGCAGCAGGCTCGCGTGCGCGAGCACGTCCGCCTCAGCGCGGAACAGGTCGCGGGTCTGCCGAAGCCGCTGCCGCCCGCCCTGCAGGACCGTCTGGACTTGCCTGTGCAGCTCGAGGACGTCAGTCAGGACCTGACCAGGAGGGAGCCGGGTGTGTGCCTGAGCTAGCGCTAGTCGTCGCTGATCGAAATACGTGATCGCGTCGTCGCTGATGTTGGTCGCGGTGATCCAGGCCGCCAGGCCAGCCGCGTCACCCGCCCCGGCAGCCGGCGCGGACGGCCCGCCGTCGCGGAGAAGCTCGGCGAACAGCGCCTCGCGGGTCAGCCCGAGGGCACGGCAGTACAACTCGGCGTACAGGTCGCTGGGGCAATGATCGCCCGACTCGAAGCTGCGCACCCGCCGGGTGATGCTCTCCACCGACGGCAGCCGGGCACGGGTTCGCTCGTCTGCGGCGTCACGTAGCCGCGTGGCCGTGGCTTTCTGACTCCACAGCCGCTTGACCCGCTCCTCGCGCAAACGGCGCGCCCACTGCGGCAGCTCGCCTGCCATCAGCCGGTCCTGGCCTTGGACGCGCCGATGTCGTCCGCTCGTGTCCTCACGTGTCCTCTTCTTCAGCGACGCCGATCGTCGTTGACTTAAGACTGATCATATTCCTGAAACTAAGCCGAGATAAGAAATACCGCCAGCATCCAGATCCGCGTGATCCCGCTGCATCGCCTTATTGAAAAGAATACCTGAATCACGCAGTGGCAGCTGGAAATGAAAGGGATGTTTGAGTGTGCTCGAAACGTCAGCGAACAGTCTGATCCTCGCCGACGCCGAGGTATCGCGCCGGATGCAACTGCTGTCCGAACTCCAGACAGCGCTCGCCGTTCACAGGGTACAAGCGGTTCTGGCGCGCACTCGCCGGCTCGTACTGAGGTACAACGCAAGCCCGTGCCCACCGTCTGGGCTGACCAACCCCAAGCTCCACATCTTCAGCCCAAGACCCGGTATCGCGACCACCGACGGCTGCATGTACTACCTGTCCTGGGGCCAGACCTTCCCGATCGCCGATCCGACCGCGGCAGCCCAGGCAATCGTGGGACAACGGCAGGCGTCATGACCAGCACGGCCACGAAGGCTCTGGCGGCAAAGGAGCCCGCCGATTCGGTGGCGCTGTCTGCCGCTACAGTCGGTTCTGCATTTGGTCATGACAGTCCAGCGATCCGCCGAGGTCGGCTCGGACGCCAGTTCCCGCAGCTCCGGCAAGCCTCCGCGCTTCGCCTCGAAGACGCCGCCGCGACGATCGGCGTTGCGCCGAGTACGTTGTCGCGGATCGAGACGGGACAGACGTCGGCAAGGACGAGCTATGTCCGGATCCTTCTCGACCTCTACGGCGTCAGCGACCCGCAGCAGCGCCGGCATCTCACCGACCTCGCCCGCGAAGGTCAGCGCAAGGACTTGCCCGCGAGACTTCGTGACCTGCTCCCGGCTGCAACGCGCCGGTATCTCGGCCTGGAAGCCGCCGCCTCGCACTTTCGGCGCAGTCAGCCAGGTCCAGGCATTCAGCTCCGGCCTGGCATCTGACCTGCTCAGTCAGGTGCGGCTGACCGACACCTGAGCTGGCACCTCGCGGTGTAGACGGCGCACGGGGTCTTGTCAGAGCCTCCCGTTATCGTGCCGGATAGCCGGCTTCCGCAGCGACGTTGTGACGTGGAGGGCCGGCCTGTGCGCGGCAGAAAGGGCGCGCGACAGACCCATAACAGTCGTGTTATAGTGAGGAGAGCTGATGTGGTTAGTCGCTTACCTGCCCGAGGCCAGGCAGGAGCGGGCCGCCTTGCCGAACGCGGAGCGGGCTGCTTTGATCAACGCTGACGCCAAGCTCGGCGCGTTCGGCCCGTCACTGGGCTACCCGCACACCAGCGCGGTGCGCGGCGCCGACCGGCTGCGGGAGCTGCGGCCGAGGGCCGGACGCAGTGCCTGGCGGGCACTGTACCGGCAAGTCGGGGAGGTCTTCGTAGTGGCGGCCGTGGGTCCGGAGGCTCAGTCTGATCCGCGGGGCTTCGACCGGGCGGTGCGGCTGGCGCTGGAGCGGCTGGCAGACCTGGAGGAGGAGTGATGACCAAGCTGTCCGAGCTGACGACCGCGGCCCAGATCGCGGCCGAGGAACTGGCCGACCCCGAAATCCGCCATGAGCACGAGCGCACCGCCCTCGCCCACGAGGTCGCCATGCGAGTGATCGGCTACCGGACCGCGCACGGGTTGTCACAGGCAGCCCTGGCCCGCGTGCTCGGCATGCACCAGCCGGCAATCGCCCGGCTCGAAGCAGGGGACCACGAACCGTCGCTCGCCACCCTGTCGCGCCTGGCGGCAAAACTCGGCATCGAGTTCCACATTGACATCACACCCGATACGTTCAAGCTCCGCGACATCGCCTGACTTATATCACGCCAGGTAACTGACCTCTCAACCCATGCCACGTAAGAACGAGCCGACCCTGAGCTTGATCTAATCAGCGAGCGGCGACAGGCGCTGATTCTCGAATCCAATCCGTCGAGGCGATCCGGGCCACAGGTCCAGGCCGGCCGGGCGGACGTATGACCGGAATATGACCGGATCATGCGCCGTCCCATGGACCTCCGATGGCCTTAGGGCGCCTTTCTTGCGAGCGGGCGAGCGGTGGCGCCGGCCGGGCGGGACGTGAACGCGGATTACCGCATCGATGTCCCATGGTTGTCGTTGCCCGGCCTGCGGCTACCGCAACAATGTCCCATGGATGCGGTGCTGACCGCATCGATGTCCCATGGTTGTCGTTGCCCGGCGGCCGGGAACAGCAACGGTGGGACATCGTTGCTGTTTGTGGCCGGCCAGTTGCGGCAGATGCCCTTTGCGGACCCCGTGCTCACGCTTTACCCAATCATGTTGGCAGGCTGATCGGGTACAGAAACGAACGATTCGTCACCGCCCGAGGAGTAGTTGCCTGCTTCGGAGCAGCGATGTGTATCCCGGTGCTTATCTGGATCTAAACCTGCTGATCTCCTATCCTGATTCTCTCGCGGCCGACACAAAGGACGCGATGTCGCAGGTCAGAAGGGGAGGTTACTCAGAGTCGAGCCGAGAGGCAGTTGATCTTGTTCCGCAAGGTCCTATGGCGTCCCGGCAAGGCTTGCTAAGAGCCGGTTTGCCGACCGGTATGTTCATGACCAGGCGCCGGTCGCCGGGTTCCAGTGCTTTGCCGTGATTGTGCCGGTGATGGCTGGATCGGCGAATGCGATGACGGCATTGATGATGTCCCAGTTGCCGGATCCATAGTCACTACCAGTGCTCGCGAAGGGCGCGCCTGGCTACGCGGCCGTCTATCAGCCATGCATTGCGGATCTTGCGGGCACGGCCCTCCACTCTATGGGGAATCCGTGCCAGCAACCTGGCGAGTGTTTCGAAGAGTCTCGACATCGTCGCCAGTCTTGATCTTATCGACATTCGGCTCCACGCCAAGCGGTGACAATGGGCGGGCCGTTGGCGCGATCCACTGGCATCGATGTCGTCTGGCCCGCCCTGCCGAACCGCATCGATGGCACAGCGTTGCTGTTCCCGCGACATCGCTAAGACATTGTTGCGGTTGACGCCTGCCTGCCGGCCGCATCGCTGGGACATTGTTGCGGTTAACCGGGCGCTGCGGGCGTTTTGTCCAGCAGGCCTCCCGCAAGGAACCGCCACCCGCACACCACGATCAAACAGGCCGGCACGCTCAAGCCGGGCTGGCAGCGGCCCGGCTGCGGTCGGTCTTCCACTCCCATCTCGCTCCCAAATTCGGACATTTAGTCAAAGCAGAAGGCCCGGACGAAACGACCGTCCGGGCCTTCTGCCCTGGATAACACACTGGGGTGGACGATGGGACTTGAACCCACGGCATCCAGGACCACAACCTGGCGCTCTACCAACTGAGCTACGCCCACCAAGACCGCGGTGCAACCACGGCACCGTAAGCATACAGGTCTTCGCTCAGTCCGCAGAACCCGATTCGGCCCGATCGCGAGGTCCTTCCGCGACAGTGCCCGCGACCCTCGCGGCGATCTCGCGGGCAGTCGCTGTGTCGGGGCCTGGCATGGGTACGAAGACCGCTTCGCGGTAGTACCTGAGCTCGGTAATGCTCTCCAGAATATCGGCCAGCGCCCGGTGCCCGCCAACCTTAGCCGGGCTGGCGAAGTAGGCCCGCGGGTACCAGCGGCGGGCCAGTTCCTTGATGCTCGACACGTCGATCATCCGATAGTGCAGGAACTCGTCGAGCCTGGGCAGGTCACGGGCGATGAAGGCGCGGTCCGTGGCGATCGAGTTGCCGCACAGCGGTACCTTGCGCGACTCCCTGACGTGCTGCTGCACGTAGCCGAGTACCTGGTCCTGCGCCTCGTCAAGGGTGATCCCTCCGGCCAGCTCGGTCAGCAAGCCTGAGGTCGTGTGCATCTCCCGCACCAGGTCAGGCATCTGATCCAGGGCCTCGGCGGGCGGTTTTATCACCAGGTCGATGCCGTCGTCCAGCTCATGAAGCTCACGATCGGTCACCACGCACGCCACTTCGACTAGCGCGTCGCTCGTAATGTTGAGCCCGGTCATCTCGCAGTCAATCCAGACTAGTCGGTCAGTCACCATCTCAGCCTAGGCCAGTTCCTTAGTCACGGCGCCCGGGCTCTCCAGGGCCGCGATGTGCTCGGGCACGTCGATGCCCGCCTTGAGCCGCGAGTCGGGCTCGGCCGGCCCGGTCGTCATCCTTATCGGCAGGACCCCGGCCCAGAAATCCAGGTCGTAGTCTTCTTCGTCGTCCTTCGGCTCTCCAGTGCGTACCTTCACCGAAGCCTCGTCGAGCGGTACGGAGATCACCGAGGTCGCGGCTAGTTCCTTCCTGGTCGGCTTCCTTGAGTTCTCCCACCGGCCTGGGATCAGGTGCTCAGTTATCGCCTCAACGGCAGCCAGCCGTTCCGCCTCGTCGGTCACCAGCCTCGCTGTACCGAAGATCACCGCGCTGCGGTAGTTCATGGAATTATGGAACACCGACCGGGCGCACACTAGCCCGTCGAGCAGTGTCACCGTGACACATACTTCCTGATCTTCGGCGAACTGGAACGATCTGTTCGCCGACGAGCCATGAAGATACAATGTCTCGCCGATCCGCCCGTATCCGGTGGGCAGCACCAGCGGCCCGCCGCCTGTGATCACGCCAAGATGGCAGATCAAGCCGGCGTCGAGCACGGCGTGGAGCGCGGACCGGTCGGTCGCGCCGCGTTCGCGCAGCCGGTGCAGCCGAGTTCGTTCGGTCGACGAGAGTGCTCGAAAGGGGTTCATAATGCCCTACGGTAGCGGGGTGGATAGTGTTCCAGGAATCTCAGACCCAGGCAAACTCGAGGCCTGGATCAGCGCTAACGTCGCTGGTGCGGCTCCGCTCACCGGCATTTCCCTGATCTCTGGCGGCCGCTCAAACCTCACGTACCGGCTCGACCTAGGTGCCGGCGGCGATGCCGACGCCCTGGTGCTCCGCCGCCCGCCGCTTGGCCACGTGCTCCCCACGGCCCACGACATGAGCAGGGAGTACCGGGTACTTTCCGCACTCAGCGGCACAAGCATCCCCGTCCCGGCCACCGTAGCCTTCTGCGAGGACGCCGAGATCACCGGTGCTCCGTTTTACTTGATGAAGTACGTGCCCGGCCGGGTACTCCGCACCAGGGAGCAGGGCACTGACGTGAGCCCCGAGCAGGCAAGGAAGCTGTCTGAGCTGGTCGTGGACACCATGGCCGCGATTCACGGTGTTGACGTCGAAGCCGTCGGCCTCGGCCGCTTCGGCCGCCCCGACGGCTACATGACCAGGCAGCTGGCTCGCTGGCAGCGCCAGTGGGAGCTGTCCAACACCAGGCCGGTCGCCGGTTACGACGAACTGGTCAGGCGCCTCGAAGCGGACCTGCCAGCCTCAGGCGAAGGCACCCTGGTCCACGGCGACCTGCGCCTGGACAACATGCTGGTAACCCTGGCCCCGTCGACGTCGGTCGCGGCCGTGGTCGACTGGGAGATGTCCACGCTCGGTGACCCGCTCGCCGACCTTGGCCTCAGCCTGATGTACTGGACCGATCCTGGCGACGAGGATTGGCTGAGGATCTCAGAAGGCGGCTCGATCACCACGATCCCCGGCTTCCTGCGCCGGGACGAAGCCGCCGCCAGGTACGCCGCGCTGACCGGGCGCGACCTGTCTTCCATCGGCTACTACATCGCGTTCGGCTGCTTCAAGCTTGCCGTGGTGCTCGAAGGAATACACGCAAGATTCCTTCAGCAAAAAACCGTGGGAGAGGGATTCGAGCGGGAAGGGCCAGCCGTGCCCAAGCTCATCGAGCGAGCTCACCAGCTGCTTGATGCGAGCTAATCAGGGCGAGATGCAGGTCGCGCCGCACAGGCGGTGGGCCAGAGCCTGGAAGAATACCTCCTCGACCTGGCTCGGAGTCTGGATCTGATACGCCTCACCGCCGGTGGCTTCCGCGATCTGCTGCAACTGGGGGAAATTCGCCGGGTTCCCGAACACGATCAGGATGATGACGACCTTGCGGTCCGGGTCGTTAATCCGGTTGATGGTCCTGAGCAGCTGGGATGCGGTGATGTCATGGGGGTCGTTCTCGATGCCTGATCCGAGCACGATCTCGCCGTTGAAGTAATTTGGCCGGTATGTCTGTTGCATGTACTTGTACCCGGCCAGGATGGTGCCGTACAGGGCGACGTCCGGGTTGGAGCTTGGCGTGAGGTTGGCCGAGATGTGCTCGAGCTCCTCGCGACGGCTCGTCACGCCGATGTTCGAGGGCAGCGGACCGATCGACACCAGCTTCTTGTAGGGCAGGCTGCCCTGCAGGTTGGTGGAGAATTCCCAGAGACCCAGGTTCGACGTATTGGCGAAGAGCGAGAGCCCGATCGACGCGGCCTGGGTGAGTTCTGTCTCGTAGGTCGGGGCGCCAGGGGTCAGGGACCGGCCCATGTTGGCCGACACATCGATCATCGTCAGGTCCCTGGAGTACAGCGAGAGCTTGTTCCAGGACTGCAGCGCGGTCGGCGCGTCGACGGCGCTGGCGGTCGGCGCCACCTGGAGAAGCTGGCTGTCCAGGCCGTAAGAGGCCGGGAACCGGTCAGGCGTTCCCCCGGAGCCGTCGGCCGAGCGGAATCCGGCGAACCTGATCACGCTCGCCGCGTACCGGCCGCGCAGCATCTGGCCGAACACCGTTTCCGCGGCGAGCTGAGCCGGGTTAGGGGTCGCGAGCAGGACGTAAGGGTAGTCGAGCTCGGGATCGCCGATCTTCCGGCTGTTACCTGACGGGTAAGTTGCCGCGAGCGGCGTCTTCGGATTGGCGCCGTCGTAAGCCAGCACCGCCTGCTCGGTAGTGACAGTTACCGGGTCGCCGTTCAGCGGAGGCTGCGCGAGCGTCACGAACGAGGCAAGCGATGCCGGGTCATCAAAGTACGAGGTCACCGCGGCGCTGTGCGCGAACTTAGTGAAGTCAAGCCTGGCCGCCTGGCTCGGGCCGAGCAGCCTGCTCATCTGGATCAGGGTGGCGAGGCCCGCCGCGCTCTGGGTCGGATCGGGCAGATCGACCCTGAGCCCGGCAGGAACGGAGGGGCCGCCGGCCGAGGGCGGCAGCAGCAGCTTCCACCCGTCCTTGCGGAAGCCGGGCGTACGGGCTGCCGCCGTCTGCGGCATGACGATCATCAACGGCGACCTGGCCACGCTGAACCCGGCCGGGTTGACGGTCTGGGCGCCTTTAGGGAATCCGCGGACCACGTCGATCCACAAGCTTGAGTCAGGTATCCAGGCGTTGATGGGGAAGCCAGTCGCGTTCGCGTGCTGCCCGTCGATCTGTTCCGCCGCCGAAGCCGGGGAACCTGAGTTGACCTGTACGGCGATGCACCGGCCGTCGGCCTGCTTGTGCTCCCGGTTGAAGACGTTGGCTATCTGGCTGATCGCGGGGAAGATATCGGAGCTAACCGCGATGTTAATGTTCAGCGGCTGGTTATCGCACGTCAGCCGGGAGACCACCTGCGCGGTGCCCCGCCCGATCATCAGCAGCAAGCAGGCCGTCACCGCCAGGACCACCAGCGTCCTCGTGCGCAGCCGGTGCTTGCGCCGCCTGGCGGCCTTGCCCCGGTCGTGCAGCCCAGAGATGTCCACGGCGTCCTTCGATTCGTCCTTCAGATGCGGGCAGAGCGACCCATCGGCAACTCTACCGAATTACGCTGTTATCCCCTCTGCTATCGGGATAGCTCCGTTGGGGGTTGGTGTTTAAACGTCAAGACCTACTGCGGGGTGGGTGGGGTCCCTGGCCCGTACCGCCCGGCTGCGTCCCGCAATTGCCTGGCGACACGGGCCAGGGACCCCGTCACAGTCCGCGAACGACAGCCGCCCCCACCTCGACTGGCCGACTGCGTCGGCGTCAGTACTCCCGGCCGCCCTGCCGACCTTGGCCCCGAAATCGGCAAAACCGACAATTTGGTCAGCTGGCGGCACGGGTGGGCCAGGGTAAGTCCGGGATTCGCTAGCGCCGTGCGGCAAACCGCATCGATGGGCCATGGGTGTGGCTCTTTTGGATGGAGGGACCATGATCGTGGAATCCTCCGATGGCCGGCCATCCGAAGTTTCCACGATCATGGAACCCCTAGCCAGGACTTGATCTCACCAGCCGCTCCAGCGGCCCATCGTTGTCGTCGGACTGAGATGGGGTCCCTGGCCGCTAAGCAGGAAGCGGCTCAGGCGGAACCGGCGCCCCGGCTCCGGCCCCGCCCGATTCCGAGCTCAGGCTCAACCCGAACGACTCCCTCAACCTCCGCATAGCCGCGACCGGTGCGCCGATTCCGTCCAGCCCGAGCAAGGCGGCCCCCGCCACGGGCGCGGCCTCCACGACCCGCACCGTGCATCCAGGCACCTCTTCGATTATCCGCCCCGTGGTCTCGGCAATGAGCAACGGATCATTGGCGGCCAGCACGCCGCCCCCGAGAATCACTGGCACCGGCGCGGACGTCAGGTCGAGCCGCCGCACCACAGCGATCACCATCAGGCTGATCTCCTCAGCCAGGTGCAGCACCAGGTCCCGCGCGACGGCGTCACCGTCGTCCGCGGCCGAGAACACCAGCGGGGAAAGCTCACCAAACCTGGCGTACCCGATCCTTCCCTGATGCACGGCCACGGCCACCTCAGAAGGCTCGGATAGCCCGAAGTGAGCAGGCACGAGCTGGCGGAGCACGGTAGCGGGACCCCGACCGTCTTCGGCCCTGATCGCGTGCCACTGAGCCTCGATGCCCAGGCTTGATCCGCCGCCCCAGTCGCCGGTGATCTGCCCGAGGGCCAGGTAGCCCGTGGTCCGCCCGTCCGGTGCCACCCCCGCGCAGTTGATGCCCGCGCCGCAGGTAACGCCGACGCCCCACAGCTGGGAGGCGCCGGCGACCGGCACGTCGTCGAGGCCGGCCCGCAGCACGGCGAATGTGTCGTTCGCCACCCGCGTGGTTGAGGTCCACCCCTGGCCGGCCAGCATGCGCTCAAGCTGCCTCTCGTCCTCGGGCAGGTCCACGTTGGCGACGCAGGCGACGGTCGCCGTCGCGATGGACCGAAGCCCAGGTCCGAGCCCGGCGGTCGCGGCGGCCTCCCGCAGCAGTCCCGCGATCACGTCGACGTTCACCTGCGAGAGCTTCATCGGCATGCCAGGGCCACGCTCGACCGCGAGGATGCTGCCGTCGGCGGCCACCAGGGCCAGGTCGGTTTTGCTGTTGCCACCGTCGATGGCGACAACAGCGGCGGGCTGGGTGCTCACCTGTCGCCTGCCACCCACGGAAGGAAGCTGGCATTCTCCGCCATCAGCTTGTCGGCCAGCTCGGTGGCCTGGTCGTACTGGCCGACGAGCGGGTTGGCGAGCAGGGCCTTGACGACCCGGTCCCTGCCGCCGTGCAAGGCGGCGTCGATGGCGAGCTCCTCGTAAGCGGAGGCGTGCGCGATCAGCCCTCGCAGCAGCGGGTTAACCGGCGCGACCGGCACCGGCGCGGCCCCGGAGGCCGTGATCACGGCCGGCACCTCGATGACGGCGTCGTCGGACAGGAACGGCAGCGTCCCGGAGTTCCGCAGGTTGACGACCTGCACATCCCCGGTGTCGTTCACCAGGGACGCGAGCAGGTCGACCGCCGCCTCTGAGTAGAACGCCCCGCCCCGCTGCCCGAGCAGCTCGGGCTTGGAGTCGAGCGCCGGATCCGCGTACATCTCGAGCAACTGCCGCTCCATCTCGGCTACGGCCTCGGCGCGGGTCTGCCGCCCCCGCAGCTCGGACACGACCCGATCATGCGAGTAGTAGTAACGCAGGTAGTAGGAGGGCACGGTGCCGCCGGTCAGAGCCAGCATCGGCTCGGGCAGCTCGATCAGCGCCGCGATGTCACCGCCACGCTCCGCCAGCAGATCGGGCAGCCGGTCCTCCCCGTCGACCAACACAGACCGTTCCCAGGTCAGGTGATTGAGCCCGACGTGCCCGAGACTGACGCGGTCAGGCGTGACCCCGAGCCACCCGGCGAAGATCCGCTGGAACCCGATCGCCACATTGCACAGCCCGATGGCCCGGTGCCCGGCGTCAAGCAGCGCCCTGGTGACGATGCCGACCGGGTTGGTGAAGTCAATGATCCAGGCGTCCGACGCCGCCCGCGCCCTGGCCCGCTCGGCGATGTCGAGCACGATCGGCACCGTGCGGAGCGCCTTGGCGAGCCCGCCGGCCCCGGTCGTCTCCTGGCCGACGCAGCCGCAGTCAAGCGGCCAGGTCTCGTCGCGATGCCTGGCCGCCTGGCCGCCTACTCGTAGCTGGAGCAGCACCCCGCCCGCGCCGTCGAGCCCGTCATCGGTATCCGTGGTCCATCGGACCTGAGCCGGGTGCCCGTAGGCGCGCATGATCCGAGCCGAGAAAGGCCCGACGACCGACAGCCTGCTCTCGTCCGGGTCGACAAGCACGAGCTCGGAAACCTTCACCTGGTCAGCCAGCCTGGCGATTCCGTCGATCAGCTCAGGGGTATAGGTGGAGCCTCCGCCGATGACAGCGAGTTTCATTCTAGAAAGCCTTTACCTCAGCGCCGGATTGGGCGACGTGGCAGGCGGCCTCGTGGCCGTCCGCGATGGGCATCAGTAGCGGGGTGATGGTCTGGCACTCGTCGATCGCGATGGGGCAGCGCCAGCGGAACCGGCATCCGGGAGTCGGGTTGATCACCTTCGGCGGTTCGCCCCGGTCGGTTTCCGCGCTCACGTTCAGCGGTACCCGGGGGTCGGGAGCGGCCGAGAGGAGCAACTGGGTGTAGGGGTGCTTCGGAGCCGAGAGGACCTCTTCCATCGGGCCGGTCTCGGCGATCTGGCCGGCGTACATCACGATGAGCCGGTCAGCGATGTACCTGGCGCTCGCCAGGTCGTGGGTGATGAACAAGATGGAGACGTCCTCACTGTCCCGCAACGTCGCCATCAGGTTGAGCAGCCCGATCCTGATCGACACGTCCAGCATGGAAACCGGCTCGTCGGCCAGGATCAGCTTGGGCCGCATCGCCAGCGCCTGCGCGAACCCCACCCGCTGCCGCTGGCCCCCGCTGAGCTCATGCGGGTAACGCTCGAGCACGTCGGCGGCGGGCGTGAGCCCGACTACCTCGAAGACCCGGCAGGCCTCCTCGTACATTTCCTTGCCGCTCAGCTCGGGCCGGTGCAGTTTCAGGCCGCGCAGGACGCCGTGCGAGACGCGGAACACCGGATTGATCGACGCGAACGGGTCCTGGAACACCATGGGCGCAAGCCCGGAATATCGCAGCCGGTCCCGGCGCGATCTTATGGATGAAAGCTTTCTTCCTTCAAAGAACACGTCGCCGGCTGTCGGCTTGTAGATCCTGGCCAGAAGCCGGGCAATGGTCGATTTCCCGCTGCCGCTCTCACCCGCGAGCGCGACGATCTCCCGTTCCCCGATGGACAAACTGACGTCGTCAACGGCGTGCAAGGTCTTACGTGACAGTGCATTGCCGATCTTGAAATGCTTCGTCAGCCCCGCGGTCCGCAGGAGCGGCTCGGGTACGTCCGGCTCAGGCTCGGCTTCCGGCCTAGCCGCCAGTTCAGTCATGAACGTGGCTCCTTTCGCCCCGGATCCGCCCCGCCCCCGCACACCGGGCGTCGGTATAGCACCCGAAGTTTCCACGATCATGGAATCCAGGGACATCAATGGATCGCGCCGGTCCCGGCTGGGGCGGAACTAGGTGCTGGTGGTGCTGATGTGACTGGCGGCGGTGCTGCGGAGCCACCCGCCCGCCCGGCCGCGCGGTCATCGCGCGCTCCCGTCGTACAGGAAGCAGCGCACTTGCGTACCGTCGACCGGGTAGAGCTCGGGGCGCTCGGTCTCGCAGCGGTCGAAGACCTTGGGGCAGCGGGGCGCGAACCAGCAGCCTTCCGTGCGCCTGGCCAGGTTGGGCGGACTGCCGGGAATCCCGGCCAGCGGCACCCTGGGTCCCCTGATCGAGGGGAAAGCCTCCATGAGGCCGGCGGTATAAGGGTGCTGCGGGGAGTCGAACAGCTTCCTCGTCGGCCCGACTTCCGCGACCTGTCCCGCGTACATGACCATGAGCCGGTCGGAGAAGTGCGAGACCAGCGACATGTCGTGGGTGACGAAGATGACCGCGAAACCGAGTTGCTCCTGAAGCTCCTTGATCTGCACCATCAGCGAGCGCTGGGCCACGACGTCGAGGGCGGAGGTCGGCTCGTCCATGATCACGAGTTCGGGGGTGAACAGCAGGGCCATCGCGATCATGGACCGCTGCCGCATCCCGCCGGAAAGCTGATACGGGTAGCTCTTCAGGTGAACAGGGTCGATGCCGACCATCCGGAGAACCTCGGCCGACCGGCTCGCCACCTCGGCGCCTGACGTGACGCCGTGCGCCCGCATCGCGTCCTTGAACTGCGCGCCGATCGACTTGACCGGGTTGAGCGCGTTCATCGCGCTCTGCATCACGACCGACAGGTCCTTCCACCTGATCGCGGTCAGCGACCGGTCGGTCAGCCCGACCAGGTTCCTGCCCTTGAACATCACGGTGCCGCCGGTGGTCTCGGCAGGCGGCGAGAGCAGCTGGGCGACCGCGAACAGCATCGTCGACTTGCCGCAGCCGGACTCGCCGACCACGGCGACGAACTCACCAGGGTCAAGCGAGAAGCTCACCCGGTCAACCGCGAGCACGCTGCCGCTGTCGGTGATGTACTCCACCGAGAGATCGCGCACGTCGAGAATCGACCCCGAGCGCTGCTCAGGCACGGCGTCGGTCTGGCTAGCCGATTGCACTTGTCCTCCTGAGCGCGCGGGACTGCTTCGGTCGGCGCAGTGGCCTGAGCGCTGGGTTTCCTACTTCATCGAAGGCGTAGTTGAGCAGGGCGAAGGCGGCGCCCAGGGCGACGATGCACAGGCCGGGGGCGATGATCCACAGGGACTGGCCGGTCTGGAAGGCTTCGTTGTTCTCCGCGGCCTGGAGCATCGTGCCCCAGCTCACCTGGTTGGGGTCGCCGAGCCCGATGAACTGAAGGCTGCTGGAGAACAGCACCGCGTAGAGCGCGTTAGTCAGGAAGCTGGCCACGAGCAGCGAGGTCATCGTCGGGATGATCTCCACCAGGATGATGTAGATCGGCCGCTCGCCCCTGACTCTCGCTGCTTCAAGGAAGTCGCGCTTGCGCAGCGACAGGGCCTGAGCGCGGAGCTGCCGCGCGGTAAAGGACCAGCCCGTCAGAGTCAGCACCGCGATCATCACTCCCGTGCCGGCGCCGTTCAGGTACCTGGCGATAACGATCAGCAGCGGGAACAAAGGGATGACCAGCAGGATGTCGGTGAACAGGCTGAGCACGTTGTCCCAGATGCCGCCCAGGTAGGCGGCGGCCACGCCGATCAGCATCGCGATGACGGTCGAGGCGATGCCGACCGCGAACGCGATCTCGAGCACCGGCCTGGTGCCCCACACCACCTGCGAGAACAAGTCCTCGCCGTTGCCGTTGGTGCCGAGCAGGTGGTGCCAGGACAACCCGAGGCCCGGCTTGAACTGACCGGTCTGGTTCGGGTCACCGTGGCTGAAGATGGCAGTGATCAGCGCGATCAGGACGAAGAAGAGCAGCAGCCCGGCGCCCCAGGTGGCCTTGCGGTTGGAGCGGATCGCCTTGCCCATCCTGGCCAGCGCGCGGAGGGCGGGGGAGCGGCTGCGCCCCGGCCGCCCGTCCGCCGGGCCCACGTCGCCAAGCTCAAGAGGCACGGCCGGCTCGGCCGTACTGCCTGGAATGATCATCGCCATGGCGTTACCCCGCGTCCCTGGTCCGTGGGTCGAGCAGTGCGGTCGCGATGTCGGACAGCAGGATAGCCACCAGCACCGCGACGGTGATCAGGAGGAACAGCGCCTGCATCAGGGGGTAATCATCGTTATTGACCGCGTTGAGCAGCCAGAAGCCGACTCCCTGATAGTTGAAGACGTACTCGACGAGGATCGCGCCGCCGAGCACGAAGCCGAGCGACATCGCGAACCCGGTGAGGTTGGGCAGGATCGCGTTGCGGGCCGCGTAGTCGAACATGATCCGGCGGCTGGACAGGCCCTTGGCCCGCGCCATCCGCACGTAGTCGTCGGCCAGGGTCGTGATCATGGTGTTGCGCATGGTCAGGATCCAGGTGCCGATGGTCGTGATCAGCAAGGTGAACCCGGGCAGGATCGCGTGCGAGATCACGTCCCAGATGAAGCTGGCGGTGAAGGCGGGCGTGTCGGTGATCGAGTAACTGTCGATGTAGGGCAGCCAGTGCAGTTTCACGCCGAAGATGAGGATCAGCACCAGGCCGAGCCAGAAGTACGGGACTACCGAGGTGATCACGAACACGGGCGGCATGACGCTGTCGAGCACGCCGCCCCGGCGCCAGGCGCCGAGGACGCCGATCAGGGTGCCGAGAATGAAGGCCATGATCGTGACCATCCCGACGAGCCCGAGCGTCCAGTAAACGGCCGTCATGATGATGTGGCCGACCGACGTCGGGTAGTCAGAGAGCGAGATGCCGAAGTTGCCGGTCGCGACGTTCTTGACGTAGCTGATGTACTGGCTGATCTCGCTCTGCTTGGTGTTGACCCCGAACTGGGCCTCAAGTGTCTTGAGTGCCTCCGGCGAGACCCCGCCCTTGAAGTGCGCGATCATCGCGACGGCGGGATTGCCTGGCATCAGCCTCGGCAACGCGAAGTTCAGCGTCAGCGCGGCCCAGAAGGTGAGCAAAAAGAAGCCCAGACGGCGAAGCGCGAATCTCATGTCCTGCTTCCAATCACGGGGTGGAGCTGACCCAATCGTCGCCCGAAAGGGTGGCCGGGGGGAAGGGCGCGCCTATCCCCCCGGCCACTGTCACCCTTACTTAGTCGGCGTCAGGTGCAGCATCACCTGGCCCCAGTCGGGGTAGTTGTAGGCCGCGGGCTGGGCGTACGGGTCGCCAGGCGTCGGCCAGCCGGTGAACTTCGAGGTGTCGTACTGGAACCAGTCGACCGCCTCGGTCACCGGGATCACCGGCACGTCGGTCAGCATGACCTTTTCTAGCTGGTCCACGATCTGCTGCTGGGTCGCGGTGCTTGTCGTGGTCGGGTACTCATTGATGAGCTTGTCGACCGCCGCGTTGCTGTAGCGCTCGAAGTTCGAGCCAGCCGGGGTGCCGATCGGGGCCGAGTTCGCTGAGTACAGCCACTGGCGCAGCTCGAAGTACGGGCTGGGACCGCCGGTCTCGGCGCCGTACCCGAGCTCGAACTGGCCGGCGAAGAGCTTGGACTGATAGGTGGTCTGCGACAGGTCCTGCGCGGTCACCTGGATGCCGACGGCCTTGAGGTCGGCCACGATGACGTTGACCGCGTTCACCCAGTCAGAGAACCCGCCGTTGTTGATGATCGTGAAGGACAGCGGCTTCCCGTCCTTGGCGAAGATCCCGTTGGAGCCCTTTTTGAAGCCGGCCTTCTCCAAAATCGAGATCGCCTTCTGCGGGCTATATGCGTAGTTGTTGCCGAACTGGGCCGCCTGCGAGCTGTCAAGCCAGGAGCTGAACGTCGGCGTGACGATGCCGCTCTGGTTGCCAGGGGGCTCCTCGCCGAACTCGCCGAGCTGGGACGCCTTCGGCCGGTCGATCGCGTAGGCCATGGCCTGGCGCACGGCCACGTTGCTCAGCAGCGGGTTCTTCAGGTTGATGAACATCGACACGTTGGCGACCGGCGGGAACCACCACTTGATGGCCGGCTGGGCCTTGAGGAACGTGCTGATGTCGGGGATGAACTGGCTGCCCCACTGGGCGTTGCCCGCGGAGAGGAACGTGTTCGCGGTGTCGTTGGTGAGGAACGCCGGGTAGTTGACGGTCCCGACCTTCGGCTCGCCCTTCACCCAGTAGTTCGGGTTCGCGGTGTACTTGATGTTCTGCGGCGTGCAGGTCTTGCTGCTGACCTCGAAAGGCCCGGTGCCGATTGGGTTGGTGTCCGGGTACTTGGACGGGTCAGAGATCTTCGACCAGACCTTCTGGTCCACGATGCCGATCTGGTCGGCGATGTAGTAGAAGTACGTCACCGCCGGAGCCTTGAACTGCATGACCACCTGGTCAGAACCGTGCTGGCTCACATTGGACAGCACCGACCACACCGAGTTGATGTCGAGCGTCTTGTTCTGCTTCAGCAGGTTGAAGGTGTAAACGACGTCGGCGGCGGTCAGCGGGTCGCCGTTGGTGAACTTCACGCCGCCCCTGATCGTGAACTTCAGGACCGTGTTGCCGTTGCTCCAGGCGTAGCTGCTAGCCAGCCACGGGGTCGTCTTCGCGTCCTGAAGCGTGTCGACGAAAACCAATGGCTCGTAGACGTTGCCGAGCGAGAAGGAGATGTCGGAAAGGTTGAACGGGTTGAAGTCACACGTCCAGGTGCCGCCGCTCTCGTTGTCAATGGTCAGCACACCGGATGCGGCCGATGTCCCCTTGCTTCCGCCGCCACCGCTTCCGCTGCTGCTGCTTGAGCAGGCGGCCGCCAGCACGCCGCAAGAAGCGAGGACGACCCCGTACTTGATAAGGCGTCTCATGCTTAAGCCCTTCGGTTGAGCTGCGCGCTGACTTTAGGGGGGTTGCCGCCCCGGCTCGCGCGCTTGCGCCGGACGGTACTTGGGGCCGGGGAGTAACCGGCGGTGGTGCCTGCGGAACCCGTAGGCGAGGTGGAACATAGTGCCAGGTATCGCCTCGAATATTACGAATCTTGCAACTGTACCGAATTTTGTGACTCATGCGCCGGTAACGGTGTACGGCAACGCTATTCTGTGAGATTGTTAGGACAGTATCCTAACTATCCTGGACGTAACAGAGTTCGTGGCCGAACCGTAACCTGGCGCATGAAGTCTGGATGATGTGTCCGGACACTCGGTTCTGGCTGGCTACGGAGGCTGCGTTACGTGGACATGATCTCGTTCGGCCTGGTCTACCTTGAGCTGGTATTCGGCCAGCTTGACGCGCTGCCGGGCCCAGGCGAGGAAGTCTTCACCGACGAGTTCGCGATCTCCTGCGGCGGCGCGCTGACCAGCGCCACCGCGGCGGCGGCCGGCGGTGCGAAGGCCGCGGTCTGCACCAGGCTCGGCGACGACCTCGGATCGCAGGTGGCGATCGAGGCTTGCGCCGCGGCCGGAGTTGACCTGACGACGTCGGCTCAGATCGCCGGGCCGACCGCCGGCATTACGGTAGTGCTGAACTTCGCCGGGGACCGTGGCTTCGTCACGCACGTCCCCCCAAGACTCGGCCACGAGCCTCCGGAGCTTGACCGCTGGCTGGATGTCCTTCGAGCGGAGCGGCCGGCCTGGTGTTACCTGCACGCGGGCCGGGAGATGCCCAGGTTCCTTCGCGAGGCGCGCGAACTCGGCTGCAAGATCATGCTGGACATCTCGCTCGGCGACGAGCGTCAGGGCGACGTCATCATCGAGTGCATCGAGCTGGCCGACATCTTCGTGCCCAACTCGGACGAGCTTTACCGGCTGACCGGCGCGGGCACGTTCGAGGACGCGGTGAGGGCGGCCAGCAAGTGGGGGACTCAGCTGGTCGTGACCCGCGGTGCCGCCGGCGCGGTGGTCTCGCACGGCGACGGGTCATTCACCGAGGTGACCAAGGGCGTTGCCCCGGTCAAGGTCAGGGACCTGACCGGGGCCGGTGACAACTTCGCGGGCGCGCTGGTCGCGGGGCTGGTCGCGGGAGCCTCGCTGACTGACGCTGTCATCGAGGCGAACACCGCCGGCTCAAGGGCGGTAGGACAGCTCGGGGCCATTGGTCAGGTTGGCGTCGGCAGTGGCGGGTGGCCTTTGCGGCCGATGATCTTGAATTCTGGACTGGCCGGTGCGGCGAGTGGCCTCGGACCGCAAGAAATCCTGGAGTGTGGCTAGTGGCCGGCGATCCGCCCGGCGCCGGAGTCGAGGCTTGGCCCAGCGTTGTCCCGGAGCTGGGGTCCTGGCCCCCGCTGCGGGACAACGCTGGGCCTGCGACGTGGGCTGGCCGGGGCTGGCCGGGGCTGGGCTGGCCGGGGCGGGCCGGGCTGGCGGGGCGGGGCTGGCGGGGCGGGGCTGGCGGGGCGGGGCGGCTACTCAGAGATCTGGAGCGTGACTAGATGAAGCTGGCCATTCTTGGCGGCGGCGGGGTCCGGATGCCGGGATTCGTGCGGTCGGTGCTGGCCGGGCGGCCGGGCACGTTCGAGGAGATCTGCCTGTTCGAGCCTGATCCTGTGCGCCGGGCCACGACCGGGCGCCTGGCCAGCGAACTGGCGTCGGTATTCGGGCAGGCGGGGGCGGTGACGCTGACCGACGACGCGGCGCAAGCGTTTACTGGCGCGGACTACGTGTTCTCCGCGATCAGGGTGGGCGGTGACCGCGGCCGCGTCATCGACGAGCAAGTCGCGCTGAGCCGGGGCATCGTCGGGCAGGAGACGACCGGGCCTGGCGGAGGCGCGATGGCGCTGCGGACGATCCCGGTCGTGCTTTCGTACTGCGACCTGCTGAGCCAGTGCTCGCCTGAAGCGGTGCTGATCAACTTCACCAACCCGGCCGGGCTGATCACGCAGGCAATCAGCGCGCAGGGCAAGGTGAAGGCGGTCGGGGTGTGTGACACCCCCTCTGGCACCATTCACGATCTGACGAGGCACTTGCACCTAGAAGGGGCTGACGTCAGCGCCGGGTACAGCGGGCTCAATCACCTGGGCTGGGTGACCTCGTTCCGCGCCGACGGCACCGAGTTGCTGCCCGAGTTGCTCGACCAGTTCGATGAGCTGGCGCGGTCGGTGAAGCAGTTCCACCCGTTCGACGCTAGCGAGGTGCGCCGGGTCGGCGCGCTGCCGACCGAGTACGTGTACTACTACTACGACTCGCGCCGGTACCTCGACGGGGTCGCCAAAGCCGGCACCAGCCGGGGGCAGGACGTGCTCGCGCTGAACGAGGAACTGCTGACCGCGATCGGCAAGGCGTTCGCCGACGGCGACGTGCACGAGGCGTGGACCGCGTACTCGACGCTGCTCGGTGTCCGGCGCGACACCTACATGCGGACGGACACCCAGGGCGACAACGGGCAGGCCGCCGCGAGGGCGGCGCGGGAGGCGCGGGGCCGGGTGCCGGTCGAGGCGGAGAAGATCGGCGGTTACGAGGGCCTGGCCCTGCGGGTCATTGACGGGCTGTCAGGACGCGAGCCGGGTAGCGTGATCGTCAACATGCGCAACGGCGGCACGCTTGATTTCCTTTCGCCTGATGACGTGGTCGAGATCCCGGCTCGGGTCGATGCGGACGGGCTGACGTCACTCGGGCCGCAGCCCGAGTTGCCTATGTCGGCGCGGGCACTGGTCGAGGCCGTCAAGGGGTACGAGCGCGGCATCGTGGCGGCGGCGCTCGCCGGTGACGCTGATCTCGCGGCGGTGGCGCTGGCGCAGCACCCGCTGGTGCCCGGCATCACGGCGGCCCGCGGGCTCCTCGCCGATTACGTCGAGCAGCACGGCGAGCATCTCGCCTACCTGCGGTAACCGGCTTCCCCGATGACCGAGAACCTCCAGGCGCAGGCGGCGCGGCCGCAGCTGATCAGGGCGATGAACGAGCAGTTGCTGCTCAGCCAGATCCGCCAGCTTGGCGTCTGCTCGCGGGCCGACCTGGCGCGGCTGTCCGGGTTGTCGAAGCCGACGGTGTCACTGGCGCTCGCTAACGTGGAGCGGTCAGGACTGGTGCGGACGGCGGGACAGCGGACCGGGGTTCCCGGCCGGTCGGCGGTGCTCTACGAGATCAGGCCGGACGCGGGTTACGTGCTCGGGCTGGACATCGGGCACGAGTACTTGCGGGGGGCGGTGGCTGACCTGACCGGGGAAGTCAGGGCCAAGGCCGAGGCGCGCAGCCCGTCGGGAAGCGTGCTTAACCGGGTCGGCGAGCTGATCAAGCTGGCTGACGGCATCTGCGCGGTCGCCGGGATCGGCCGGGCCGACGTGACCCAGACCGTGCTCGGCAGCCCGGGGGTCTACGATCCGAGCCGGGACGCGATCGTGCTCACCGGCGGGCTGGCTGGCTGGGACCGGCGCGCTGTTCTTGCCAAGCTGAGGGCGGCGTTCGGTGCCAACTTCAAGGTGGAGAACGACATCGACGCGGCGGCGCTGGCTGAGCGGGAGCACGGGCACGGGCGGGAGTTCGCCAGCTTCGCGTTCGTCTCCATCGGCAGCGGCATCGGCATGGGCCTGGTGCTCGGAGGCCAGCTCTACCGGGGTGCGCACGGCGTGGCTGGCGAGATCGCGTTCCTGCCGATCACCGAGGGCAACAGCGGGGCCGGGGACTCAGAGGTTCGCCGGCGGGGGGCGCTCGAGGCCGACGGGTCTTCTTCCGCGATCGTGCGATCGGCTCGCCAGGCCGGTTTGCGGGCCTCGTCGGCCCGGCAGGTGTTCGCGGCGGCGGCGGCCGGCGACGAACGGGCCGGGACTATCGTCGCGACCGAGGCCCGGCTGGTCGCCAAGGCCATCTGCGCGATCGTGACCGTGATCGATCCAGGGCTCGTGGTGCTCGGCGGAGGCATCGGCCAGGCGCCTGGTTTCGCTACCGCGGTGTCGGCTGATCTCGCCAAGATCTCGCCGGTGCTGCCGGAGATCAGGGTCAGCGCGCTCGGCACCAGCGCGGTCGTGGATGGCTGCCTGGCCGGCGGCGCGGACCTGGCCTGGGCGAGGCTGATGGGGCAGCTGGCGCAGTCTCAGCCTGAGCTTGAGCCGGCGGTCGCTTCCGGGGCCGCGACCTAGGCGCTTATCCGCTTATCCGCTTATCCGCTTATCCGCGCTTGGACTTGGGGACGGGGCACGTCTGACCTGGGTGCCGGCGCCAGAACCATTCGCACGGGTGCAGGCGGCGTTCAAGTGTGCTCGGGTTCTTGTATGACCAGGCCGGCACGTACTTGAGCAGCCAGACGACCTCCTCGGGATGGTTGGCGCAGGTGGGGACCGGCTTGGGGGTACCAACCAGGCAAGTTTCCCGTACTTCCTTGAAGCCCAGGTCCCGCAGATAGGTCACCAGCTTGCCGATCCGTTGCTCAGGGTGGTTCAGCCGCCACAAGTTCCGCCACTCGACGACCCAGCCGATGTTGAGCGTCTTCAGGTCGCGCGAGGCCGCCTTGAGCTGGTTATTGGTCGGTTCGTGGGTCGCGCCCTGGTACACCATGAGGTACTTGAAGAACGCGTGTGCCTTGATGGCATTGATCGTCGGAAGCGGTACCCAGGCGGTGTAGGACTCCGCGCGCGGATGACCGTCCTCGGTGGCGAGGACGAAGGCTCGTTCCGAGATGCCCGAACCGGTCAGCCGCAGGCCGCCGCGCAGGCCGTAGGGCACGTCGAGAACGATCGAGTTCGACTTGTCGGCTTTGATCGGGGCATCGAGCCAGGCCATCCGGTCGGGCATGACTTCGGTCGGGGTGAATGGCGGTCCGGTGGTGCCGCCCTGCCAGCCGAGCTCGAATACCGAGAGCGCGAGCACGACGACGAGCAGCGGGGCGGCGATCTTCCACTTGCGCTCGCTGATCCACTGGACCACGATCCCGGCCAGCAGGGCCACGCCAATCATCCCGACGAGCGCGAACCTGTCGGCCTCGCGGAGCCCGGAAAGCCAGGGAATGCGGACCAGCCAGGTGTAGGGCATCAGGTTAGAGACCCTGACCATCTCCCAGACGGTCTTACCGCTCTCGTTGAACGCGGCCCAGTGGATATGGCCCATGAACGGCATGAACTGCTGGCAGGAGCGACCGTACAACTGGCCGGCCGAGGACTGATTGACGACGCAATCGCTGCCGATGGTGATGCTAGTACCGAGCGCGAGGATTGCGCAGCCTAGCCAGAGCAGGGCGAACCACCAGGCGAAGCGGTACTTCTTGCGCCAGCCGATGATGATGCCGATCACGGCGAGGACGCTGGCTATCAGCCCGAACCCCGGCAGCCCTTCGCCGGGCTGGACCGAGGTGCCGCCCTGCGGCGCGGCGTCGAACGCCCAGCCGGACGGCACGCTGTGCAGGCCGTAATAGGAGATGCGCGGCGACGGCGCGAACAGCGTCTGGAGCGGGACCCCGAACTGGGTGTAGTTCAGCGCGAGCGGTCCAGCCGGGACCGAGGCACCGCCGGACAGGTATTGCTGGGCTATCGCCACGAGCTGCGGGCTGGCGACTACGAGGGCAACGACGGCGCCGATGCCGAGCGGGATCAGCGCCTTCTTCAGCGACTCGCGGTCCCGCCGCAGCTTGCCGCCGATCCAGGGGACGATCAGGACCGCGGCGAGCAGCACCGCGATAACGGCGCCTTCCTGGCTGGTCATCACCGCGCCGCCGAGCGCGATGCCGAGCCAGACCGCAGGCGCGATCTTCTGGGTACGGCGGAGCCGCACCGCCGCCTCGATCGTGATCGGGAGGAAGATGAGGCCGAGGGCGATGTTCAGGTGGTACCAGTTCTGCCACAGCACCATCGAAGACAGGCCGAACAGGGCGCCCGCCACGATCGACCCCGGCTGGTTCAGCCAGAGCCGCGCCGCCCGGTACATGACGTAGCAAAGCAGCCCTGGCGCCAGCAGGCTGAGCACCGTGAAGGCCGCCGAAGGACCCCAGATCAGCGTGACCGGGGCCATCAGGTACCCGGCCAGCGGCATCAGGGTGCTGAACCCGAGCTGGATCCCGACCGGGGCCGCCATGTACGTGGTGAAGAACGGGTTACCGAAATGATGACTGACCTGATGGGCGATCCACCAGAAACCCCAGACGAAGCTGGCCGTGTCCGTGGTCCTCGGCAGCTTGCCCGCCGCCAGGTACGTGAACCTCGGCCAGGTCGTGGCCACCCCGGCGGCGATGTAAGCGAGCAGCAGCACGACGTGCCTGAACCAGTCGCGCCGCCATTGCCGGCGGAAGAACCGCCCGGTGGCGATGAACGGCAGCGTGATCCAGGTTGTCCGGGCCGGGCTGGTCCTGGGGTGCGCCGAGGGTGCTTCCTCGTCTGGCTCTTTTTCCTGGCGCTCGCCGGGAGGCGACTTTTCCACGACGGCCGCCGGACCGGCCACTACGGCGGTGGCGGTGGAGGCCGGTGACTCCCCGGTGCCGCGGGCGCGTTCGTGCGCCGCCTGGCCGTCCGGGCCTGACCCGTCCGGGCCTGACCCGGCCGGCTGCCCGGCATCTGAGGACGCAGGCTTGCCGTCTTGGCTGCCGCCTGCTGAACTCATCGGACCACCCTGCCTACGTTCTGCGATAACTTCTTCTGCTTTGCTCAAGTCTGGCCTGTGCCTGCCCTGGTAGCCCTGCGCCTGATAGCCCTCCGTCTGATAGCACTGACCGATCTATGTCTACCGTGCAACTAGGCAGTTCGCCGCATGATTGGGCAGACCCGCCCTACCACGCTCGCGGCGAAATACACGCGTTGAGCGCCAGGACTGGTAGGCCAGCACCGGCGGTGCGCCAGCGCTCATCGGCGGCTAGGCCGTCACAGGCTCTGGGCTAGAGTCCTTCAGTGGCACTCAGGGAAACTAGCGTACGCCCGTTGCAGCCATGGCTGATCCGTTGGGAGATCTTCGCGGTATTCGCCGTGTCGCTTGGCGCAAGTGCAGTGAATGCGATCTTGCAGCTAATTCAGGCACTGCTCGCCAAGCAGTCGCTTTCCAGCCAGCAGGCCACGCTGGTCGGCCCCCAGGCGGCCAACAACTGGCTCGATCTTGCCTTCCAGCTAGCCATCATCGCCGAGGCCCTGGCCCCGGTGGTGCTGGTCATCTACCTGCTCGTTCGCTCGGATGACTTCGCCAAGATCGGGCTCGACGCCAGCCAGCCAGGCAAGGACGCCGCTCGCGGTGCCGCGCTGGCCGCGATCATTGGCGGCATCGGCCTTGCCTATTACGTCGTCGCGTTCAAACTCGGCTCGAACCTGAACGTGGTTCCAGAGGACTTGCCGGCCGTGTGGTGGCGGATTCCGGTGCTCGTGCTTTACGCACTGCAGAACGGGATACTTGAGGAAACCCTGGTCATTGGTTATCTGCTTACCAGGCTTGAACAGCTGGAGGTCAGGCCGTGGAAGGCCGTTGTGATCAGCGCGGTGCTGCGCGGCTGCTACCACCTGTACCAGGGCTTCGGCCCGTTCTTCGGCAACGCGGTTCTCGGGCTGGTGTTCGGGGTGCTGTTCCGGCGCTGGCGCCGGGTCACCCCGTTCATCATCGCGCACACGCTCATAGACGCCGGCGCCTTCCTCGGCTACGCCGCGCTCCACGGCAAGGTTTCCTGGCTGCCTTAGTCCTGAAACGTCCTGGCCAGCTAGCGGGCGAGGTTCTCGACTACCGTGGCGCCTGGCAGTGCGGCCAGCGTGGCTCCGGTGAGCGCCAGCTTGGACCGGCGTACGCCGCTGCCGATCACCACGAGCCCGGAAGCGGCGACCGCGGCGTCGATCAGCACCGGCCAGTCGGCCGGAAGCCCTATCGGCGTAATGCCGCCGTACTCCATTCCCGTCTCGGCGACCGCTATCTCGGTTGGCGCGAACGAGGCCTTGCGTACATCGAGCGCCCGCCTCGCCACGTTGTTGACGTCCGCCCGAGTAGTAGCAAGCACGAGGCAGGCGGCGAACCTTGTCTCGCCTTCCCGCTTGCCAGATATGACCACGCAGTTAGCTGACTCCTCGAGCCTCACGTCGTAGCGCTCGCAGAACGCGGCGGTATCGGCCAGGTCAGGGTCGATTTCGGCCACACCCACGGCGTCGGCTTCAAACGGCCAGCCAGTGCTGGTGAGCGCGGCGGCCACGGGAGCGGCGAGCAACTCAGGGGAACCGGGTGCAGGCTCGAAGTCCAGCATGCCGATGTGAAAGGTCATCTGCGCAGTCTAGGGAACCGGCACCGCACCCCGCGGTCGCCCCAGCGTCCGTCCGGCCGGGCCGTACCGGACAAATAGCCTAAAATGCCAGGTCGAGGCGCGAGGCGCGAGGATGGCCCATCGTTGCTGTTCTGGCGTGTATTTCGTGATGGTGATGGTGCCGGGCGGGGTCGGCTGCGTGTAGTGGGCTTGGCCCGGGCGACCGGGGCAAATCGACCCCGGACACGGGCAAATGCGTCGGCTCTCCTAGTCTTCCTTCATGTCAGTTCGGCAGCCGCAGAGCGAGAACATCGGTGCCTCGGGCATCACGGCAGGCACGGCGACCGTGGCCGGGCTCACGACGGCGATGGCCGAAGGCAAGCTCACTTCGGCCGAGCTGACCCGTTTCTACCTGGAGCGGATCGACCAGCTGAACCCTGACCTCGGCGCGGTCATCTCGGTCAGCGACGATGCCGAGCAGCAGGCGGCAGCCGCGGACGCGGCGCGCGCCGCCGGGGCCACTGTCGGCGCGCTGGCCGGAATCCCTGTGCTGATCAAGGACAACATCTCGGTCGAGGGATCGCCGGCCACAGCCGGATCGCCCGCGCTGCTGGCCGCGGAGGCCAAGGACGCCTTCCTGATCAGCAAGCTGCGCACGGCCGGCGTTGTGATCCTCGGCAAGGCTAACTTGTCCGAGTGGGCTAACTTCCGCGCCAAGAACTCGACCAGCGGCTGGTCGACGCTCGGCGGCCAGGCGGTGAACCCGCACGGCCCGGGCCGCAACCCGTCCGGCTCAAGCTCAGGTTCCGGCGTAGCGGTCGCGGCCGGCCTCGCTCCGCTGGCGATCGGCACCGAAACTGACGGGTCGATCGTCAGCCCTTCGAATAGTTGCGGACTGGTCGGGCTTAAGCCAACGCTCGGCCTGGTCAGCCGGACCGGCATCGTGCCGATTTCCTCGGCCCAGGACACGGCGGGTCCGATGACCAGGTGCGTGGCCGACGCGGCGGTACTGCTCGGGGCGATCGCCGGCGCGGACCCGGCTGATCCGGCAACGGCCGATACGCCGCCAGCTCCAGTTGGCTCGCTGCCAGCCGAATACACGCGGTTCCTCGACGCGGGAGCGCTGGCCGGCGCCAGGATCGGCGTCTGGCGGGACGGCTGCGAGGAGGCGATCGCCGCCGCCATGGCCGTATTTGACGACGCCGTCCGGCTGCTTGCCGAGCATGGCGCGATGATCATTGACCCGGTGCCGCTGCCCGGCGCCGACGAGATCGGCAAGCCTGAGTTCGCTGCCCTGGAGATGGAGTTCAAGGACGACCTGAACAGTTACCTTGCCCAGCTCGGCGGGCAGCACCCCATGACGCTGGCCGAGCTGATCAAGTTCAACATCAGCAATAAAGAACGCGTGCTTACTCAGTTCGGGCAGGAAATCTTCGTCGCCGCCGAGGCGACCGGCGGCCGGTCGGACCCGAACTGGAAGCTGGCCCGCGATGAGGCGAGGACTCTGGCGAGGTCCGGGCTTGACGGCACGCTCGGCGAGCACGGACTTGACGCGGTCGTCGTTCTCACCGGTAATCCGGCCTGGCTCACTGACTACGTACTCGGCGACCACCACATGTTCGGCGTTTCGTCGCCGGCCGCCGTCAGCGGCTACCCGGCGATTACTGTGCCAGCCGGAGACGTCGCCGGCCTGCCGGTCGGGATTACGTTCATGGGGCCAGCCTGGAGTGAGCCAACGCTACTCGGGCTGGCTTTCGCCTTCGAACGGGTACGCTCCCTCCGATAGCACGCAAGCAGAGCGATAATCTTGCGGCCATGGACTCCTGGCCTGCTCCGAGCATCCCTGCCCTGCCAGGACTGGCGCCAGAGCCCCTGGTCTGGGCCACGGCGAGAGCGTCCAAGGTCGTTGCGGCTCGCGGGCGGCTCGCCACGATTTACGCTTGCGGGATTACGCCCTATGACGCGACGCATATGGGTCATGCCGCCACGTACATCGCCTGGGATCTGCTGATCAGAAGCTGGCTTGATGCCGGGCACGAGGTGCGTTACGTCCAGAACGTCACCGATGTCGACGATCCGTTGCTCGAGCGTGCCGACCGGGATGGCGAAGACTGGCGGGAACTGGCCGAGCGCGAGATAGCCAGGTACCGCGCCGACATGACCGCGCTCGCCGTGGTGCCGCCCGACTTCCTGATCGGCGCGGTCGAGGCCCTCGGGGTCATCGGCGACTTCAGCGGTCTGCTCAGCGACCGGGGCGCGCTGTACGACCTCGACTCGGATGTGTACGCCTCCAGGGCAGTTGATCCGTTGTTCGGGTCGGTGTCCGGGTTTGATGGACCCACCATGCTCGAACTGTCGGCCGAGCGCGGTGGCGACCCCGGTCGGCCTGGCAAGAAGGATCCACTCGATCCGCGGGTGTGGCTGGGGCAACGGCCGGGCGAGCCGCATTGGGACTCGAGGTTCGGGGCCGGGCGGCCTGGCTGGCACGTGGAGTGCGCGGCCATCGCCACCCACTGGCTTGGCCCGGCGTTCGACGTCCAGGCAGGCGGGTCTGACCTGATCTTCCCCCACCACGAGATGAGCGCCTCGCACGCGCGGGTCGCCTATAACGGGTCGGTCGCAAAGCCAGGGGAGCAGATCTTCGCCCAGCGGTATGTGCACGCCGGCATGGTGCGATACCAGGGCGAGAAGATGTCAAAGTCCCTTGGCAACCTGGTATTCGTCTCGACGTTGCGTGAAGCCGGGGTCGACCCTATGGCGATCAGGCTGGCGGTGCTGGCGCATCATTACCGAGGCGACTGGGACTGGACCGATGAAGGTTTGCGGGCGGCGCACGACAGGCTAGCCCGCTGGCGCGCGGCGGCGGCGATCGGCGGAAGCCCGGACGATGAGGGCGTACTGACGTCCGTCAGGGAACGGATGGCGGACGACCTGGACGCACCAGGGGCGCTGGCCGTGATTGATGAGTGGGCGGGGCATGTCCTGGCCGACGGCGGGCGCGGAGCAGCAACGGGGCTGGTCAGGAACGTGGCCGAGGCTCTGCTCGGTATCCGACTCTAAAGCCGGACATCGTCTCAGCCCGGGGCGATTATCCACAGCCGAGGCGGCGCCCGCGCCTGAATCCACAGCGGGGAGCAGTCGCCGTGCCAGCTTCTCTCGCCTCGGTCACCCTTGCTGTATGAATCAACTTCAGTCTGATGAACCCCGCCCAGACGACACTTCCGGCGATCCCGCGCCCCGGCGCCGACCGCGGCCGGCGCATGATCCTTCCCGGCCGACCGGACCCGCGGGCCGTCGGCCCCGTGCGCCTGAGCCGCCCCGCCCGGCCGACGATCTCGACGAGAGCGGCATCCGCTGCCGGGTCAAGGTCGGCTCGGCCGAGGGAATCCTGGCCGTGGTACCGCACCTGCTCGGCTTTCACCCGGCGAACAGCCTGGTCGTGCTGGGGATCAGCGGCCCGCACGGCCGCATCAGGCTCGCCTTCCGCTACGACCTGCCTGAACCGCCTGACCAGGCGCTCAGCGCGGACATAGCCGCGCACGCGGCCGCCGTGCTCGATCGCGAGCATCTCACCGTGGCGATCGTGATCGGCTATGGCTCTGGCCAGGCCGTGACCGGAGTGGTCGACGTGGTAGTGCCCGCCCTTCGAACAGCGCGAGTTGTCGTCCACGACGTCTTGCGGGTACATGACGGGCGCTACTGGTCCTACCTTTGCTCCGACCCGAATTGCTGTCCGCCAGAAGGCGCGGTGTACAACCCGGCCGGTCACCCCGCGGCTGCGGCGCTTGAGGCCGCTGGCCTCGCCGCGCGCAGCAACCGGGCTGCCCTCGCCAGCACGCTGGCTAGGGCCAGCGAGGCCATCGAGCCGATGGCGCAGGCGGTTGAGCGGGCCAGGCAGCGGGCGGCACGGCTGATCGAAGAGTCGCTGCACGCCGTCGAGGATGGTGATGTGCTTCAGTCCATCGCGGACGCGGGGCGGCGATCCGTCCGACTGGCCGTGGCCCAGTACCGGCGCGGCGCCGAACTCGCCGATCCAGACGAGATCGCCTGGCTTGGGCTGGCGCTGACCGATCTGCGAGTCAGGGACGACGCGTGGGCGCGGATGGACCCTCAGTTCAACGAGGCGCATCAGCGACTCTGGGCGCATCTGGTCCGCATGCTTCCCGCCGAGTTCGTGCCCGCGCCTGCTTCGCTGCTCGCCTTCACCGCCTGGCAATCTGGCGACGGAGCGCTGGCGAGCATCGCGATCGAGCGCGCGCTGAGCGCCGACCCCGAGTACTCGATGGCCAAACTGATCGGCGAAGCCCTGCACGCTGGCCTGCCGCCTTCGGCCGCCCGGCTGCCGATGAGCCCGAAGCAAGTCGCCGCCACCTACGCCAGGCACAGGAAGCCGTCGGGCAACTCCCGTCGCGGCCGGTAGCAGCGACCGGCCCGCATCATCTTCCTGGTTGTTAGGAGGCCGACTCGACGGCGAGGTCATCAGCCTCGTCGCGGCTCGCATCCCGCTGGACTAGCCCGGGGCCGAACGCCAGCCTGGCCAGTTCGCGGCCCTGGCGGTATAGCCCAGCGGCAGGAGGAAGGCTTGCGACCCGGCCGCTCAGCAGGACGGTGAGAGTGCCGGTCGCTACGTCGCCGACCGCGCTGAGATCGCGGCCGGTGACGGCCGCCGGCTGCTTGACAGTTCGGCGCAGGGCCTGAGCCGCCACCGCAGCGGCTGTTCCGAACGTCATGGCGCCAGGCACCGCGCTGGCGATCAGGTCGGCCGCCAGTTCGTACTCAGTGCAGCCAAGCACGACCGCTCCGCACTTAGCGGGCGTCTGGCTAGCCGCGTCGGCGATCGCGATCGCGATCGCGTCACTGTCGCCGGCGTCAACGGCGGTCGCGAGCCCAGGGCACGCCACGGGCGTCACGTCGGCACCGCCGCCGAACTCAGCGATCAGCCTGCGCTGGTAGGCACTCGCCGTCGTGGCGACCGTAGCCCAGATGGCGACCGTGCGAGCGGCAGCGGCGGCGGGCTTGATCGCCGGGACGGTACCTACAACCGGGATGTCGGGCTCGAACTCCGCCCGCAGCTGACCGAGTGCGTGCACGGTCCCGGTATTGCAGGCCACGATGATCACATCGGGTTCATAGGCTGCCGCCGCCCTGGCCAGCGCGAGCGAACGACCGGCGATATCCTCCGGCGTCCGCGGCCCCCACGGCATCCCGTCAGGATCCATCGCGATCACCAGATCAGCATCCGGACGCAGCTTGTTCAGCTCGCTAGCTGTAGCCAGGAGCCCGAGCCCGGAATTGATCAGTGCGAATCGCATGCGCCAACGATAAGAGATAAGACCAGAAGGCTTGGTCACTGTGCGGTAATAGTTGCCCAACGGACCCCGCAACCGGAGCTTGAGCACTGCCCGGCCGGGTACCGCCGGGTCCGCGCGCCCACCTGAGGATCCTATTTCGGGTCAGGACCATGATCGTGGAAACCTCCGATGGCCTGCCAGTCGGGGATTCCACGATCATGGAATCCTCGGACAGGCCCGGATCTCACAAGGCACTCTAGCCATACGAGAACCACCGGCAGCACACCGAGCCGGAGTCGGCGCGCCCGCCCTCGCTGCCTGGCACCATCGCTCCCCAAGAGCAGCATCGATGGCCCATCGTTGCTGTTGCCAGGACGGGAGTAACAACAACGATGTGCCAGCGATGCTGTGCCGGCGACATCTATGGCCCTTCGTTGTTGTTCCTCGCCCGGCCAGAACGACAACGATGGCCCACGGATGCGGTTCGTTCGAGAGCGAAGGGTCAAGCGGGGCCGCTTCGCTGGTCCCACTGGGACGACGTTCGCGTTCCCGCGGCCCGACCAGGCCGGAAGGTAGTGCCCGGACCACGAAGAGTAGCGCTGGCCGGGGCCGGCAACGCTGGCCGGGGCCGGCAACGCTGGCCGGGGCCGGCAACGCTGGCCGGGGTCGGGGGCGGGCTGGCTGGGGCGGGGCGGGGCTGGCCGGGGACAGGCAAGGCCGATCGGGGCCTATCGGGGCCGGGCGGGGTCGCCTTCCTAGTCAGGCTAGGGCGGGGAGGCCGTCGATGCTGGTGGTGTTGTGCTTGACGCGGTAGGCGGTCAGTTCGTCCTCCGACTTACGGTCGGCCCAGCGGGCCAGCACGTCGCGCTCGCCGACCAGTTCCATGACCGGCACGGCGTAGCCGCAGGAATCTGAGATCCGGTCGGCGCTGACCACGATGATTGCCCGCTGACTGCCTCGCTCGAAGGCGTCATCAAGCGCAGGTACCGAGGAACCGCCGCCGCTCAGGCTGGGGAAGTACGTCGCGTAGGTCGCCCAGCGAGGATCCTGCGGCACGATGACCTCGCCGCGGCCGTAGATGCGAAGGATCTTCGGTGACCGGTCGAAGGAGCAGAACATGATCGTGATGCGCCCGTTCTGCCGCAGGTGCGCGATGGTTTCCGAGCCGCTGCCGGTGAGGTCGACGTAGGCCACCGTCAGCGGGTCAAGTACGGCGAAGGTGTCTTTGTAGCCCTTGGGCGACAGGTTGACGTGCCCGCCGGTGCCTGACTCATCGAGGCATGGCGCTGACGCCACGAAGAACATCGGCTGGTTGAGGATGAACTTGATCAGGCGTTCGTCTAGTTCTGAGTAAATCGCAGCCATAGTCCCATTGTCGGTGAGGGCAGCCGAGGCGAGCGACCGGGCGGCGCTTAACTGACCGCCGATCGGGGGACGGGTGGTCACATGAGCAAGATGTCGCCAGGGATTCTCGCCACCTCACGGGAAGTGTTCTCTCCGCAAGAGTGCCATCGCAGTGCCCGCAAGTGCGCCGAGAGCTACCGAACCGAGGTAGCCCGCTACGCGGCGATGCGCTTCCTCGACGTCTGGTACTCGAGGATCGACGTTGAGCACATCTCGGCCAGGTACGACGCGATCCAGCCGAAGCGGGCCGTGCGCCGCAGGCAGCACGACATCCAGAAGGCGACGCGGCGCACCAGCCTTGCCGCGCTGACGAAACTGTGCGAGCAAGCCGACGGCGAGTACCGGATCAAGCCGGACTACCCGGTCATCGTCAGGTACCCGGTGGACCAGGATCCCGGCATCGCAGGCCATGACTGGAACCTAGCTGTCCTGACGAGCAAGAACTCCCTTACCCAGGCCGCATCTCTGGTGCCTGGTGGTCTCGTAACGGCAATCTACCGCCCGGTAAGATAGGTCGTCTTGTATCTTTCGCCGGGCCGATGCACGCTCGGAATATGGCCTACGGGGAGACAGTGTGACCGAGCTCGAGACCACCGCGAGCCCGTTGCTCGCTAGCAGGCACGCGGCCGCGGCTCAGCTGAGGCGCCAGTATGCCGCCATTCCCGAAGGCACGCGGGTAAGGCTGGCCAAGTCCACGTCGAATCTGTTCAGGTTCCGCGACGCTGACGCAGCCAATATCGTCACGCTGGACGTCTCGGCTTTCGCCAGCGTCTTGCAGGTCGACCCGGTCGCACGCACCGCCCTGGTCGGCGGCATGACGACGTACGAGGATCTCGTCGACGCCACCTTGCCGCACGGGCTGATCCCGTTCGTCGTTCCCCAGCTCAAGACGATTACGCTGGGTGGCGCCGTATCCGGGCTCGGCATCGAGTCGACCTCGTTCCGCAACGGCCTGCCGCATGAGTCCGTGCTCGAAATGGAGATCCTCACCGGCGATGGCCGGATCATCACGGCTACCCCCGATGGCCCGCACCAGGACCTCTTCCGCGGCTTCCCGAACTCTTACGGCACCCTTGGCTACACGCTCTGGCTCAAGATCGAGCTCGAGCCGGTGAAACCGTACGTGCACCTGCACCATTTCAGGTTTGCCAGCGCCGCCGACACCATGACCGCGATCGAGGAGATCGCCCGCGACGGCAGTTACCAGGGCCACCAGGCCGACTTCCTCGACGGCACGGCGTTCAGCCCGGACGAGATTTACCTGACGGTCGGCGCCTACAACGACGTGGCGCCCTGGGTCAGCGACTACACCGGCCAGCGCATTTACTACCAGTCCATCCGCGGCCCGGCCGAGGACTTCCTCACCATCCGCGATTACCTCTGGCGGTGGGACACCGACTGGTTCTGGTGCTCACGCGCGTTCGGGGTGCAGCGTCCGATGGTCCGTGCTTTGTGGCCGCGCAAGTACCGGAGATCAGACGTCTACCGGAAACTGGTGGCCTTTTATAAGCAGGCAAAATTCACCCGTGCGCTCGAGGCTCGCGCCGGCCGGCCCGAGCAGGAGTCGGTGATCCAGGACGTCGAGATCCCGGTCGAGCGATCGGCGGAGTTCTACGAGTTCTTCGCGGCCGACGTCGGGATGAGCCCGGTCTGGCTGTGCCCGCTTAAGCTGCGCGGCGACCAGGGCTGGCCGCTCTATCCGCTGGCGCCGGGGCGGGTGTACGTGAACTTCGGCTTCTGGGGCAACGTGACGCTGCCCGCCGGCGAGAGCGACGGCTACTTCAACCGCCAGGTGGAAGACAAGGTCACCGAGCTCGACGGCCACAAGGGCCTTTATTCGACGTCGTTTTACACGCCGGATGATTTCTGGCGGCTTTACAACGGCACGGCGTACTCCGCCATCAAGGCCGAGTATGACCCGGCTGGCAGGCTTGCCGATCTTTATGACAAGTGTGTAGGCGGGAGATGAAGGAGGAAGGCCGGATGACGCTGGCCCAGGTTTTCGAGAAAGTCGCTGGCCCTGATGCGCCAGTGGAGTTCCGTGCTTACGACGGCAGCACGGCCGGGCTGCCGGGCACGCCCCCCGTAACCGTGACCGTGCGTGATGAGACGGCCGTGCGGTACCTGGCGCAGGCGCCAGGGGCGATCGGACTGGCCCGTGCCTACGTCTCCGGGCATCTCGATGTCGATGGTGACATGTACACGGCGTTGAGCCGCCTCGCTACGGCTCAGGAGACGTCGCTTGGCGCCGGGGAAAAACTTGCCCTGCTGCGGAATCTTGGCGGACCGAAATTGCTCTTTCCAAGAATCACCCCGCCGCCACAGGAAGTCAGGGTAAACCGCAGCTGGATGATCGGCCGGCGGCATTCGCGCGGGCGCGATGCCAGGGCGATCTCGCACCACTATGACGTCAGCAACACGTTCTACGAATGGGTGCTCGGCCCATCCATGGCCTACACGTGCGCGTGCTACCCGACCGCCGACGCGACGCTCGAGCAGGCGCAGGAGCGCAAGTTCGATCTCGTCGCGCGCAAGATCGGGCTTGCGCCGGGCATGCGGCTGCTTGACGTCGGCTGCGGCTGGGGCGGCATGGTCATGCACGCCGCGAAGCACTACGGGGTCAAGGCGCTCGGCGTGACCTTGTCCGAGCAGCAGGCCCTCTGGGCGCAGAAGGCGATCAAGGAAGCTGGGCTCGACGCGCTCGCCGAGGTCAGGCACCTGGACTACCGCGAAGTCACCGAGACCGGCTTCGACGCGGTCAGCTCGATCGGCCTCACCGAGCACATCGGCAAGGCCCAGGTACCCGGCTACTTCGCGTTCCTGGCCGGCAAGCTGCGGCCGGGCGGGCGGCTGCTCAATCACTGCATCACCAGGCCGGACGACAAGGGCCAGGCCAGCGTGGAGGGCGGGTTCATCTTCAGGTACGTGTTCCCTGACGGGGAGCTTGAAGGCCCCGGTTACCTCGTGTCGGCCATGCACGACAACGGCTTCGAGGTCAGGCACGAGGAGAACCTGCGGGAGCACTATGCGATGACGCTGGCGGCGTGGTGCGCGAACCTCGACGCTCACTGGGACGAGGCCGTCGCCGAGGTCGGCGAGCCCACCGCCCGGGTGTGGCGGCTCTACATGGCAGGGTCGCAGCTCGGCTTCGAGCGCAACGTGATCCAGTTGCACCAGATACTTGGCGTGAAGCTGCACAAGGGCGGAGCGGCGGACATGCCGCTGCGCCCGGACTGGGAACTCCCGGCCGCCGGGTAGGGCGGTCCTGGTCGACGGGCTCCGGCCGCTCGGTTGGCCGCCCGGCTCGCCGCTCGGTTGGCGGTCGGTTGGCCGGTCTGCTCGCCGCTCGGTTGGCTGGTCGGGCTGCCAGTTCCCGGCAAACCAGGCATCAATTCGTCGGCGGCATCAGGCCCGAACAGCAACGCTGGGACATCGTTGCTGTTCGGTCGGGCCGACTAACCGCAACGGTGGCCCATAGATGTTGTTGCCGCAGCATCGATGGCCCATCGTTGTGGTTGCCCGCCCCGGCCGAGCAGCATCTATGGGACATCGTTGCGGTTGCCTGAGCTGGAATGTCCGAGTAGCCGGTGCTGTCGGATAGCTCGCGGCCCGCCCCGGCGGCTCGCATACCTGGCGGCGGGCCGGTGTGGGTGATTTGCCGGTTTTGCGGCTTGGATGGCCGGCTAGATGGGTGCCCGGACTGCCGCTGCGCCCTAGCTTCAGCTGCTGCGGTAGCTTTCGGCAACTGTGAAGGCGAGGTCAAGGGCCTGACTGCGGTTGAGGCGCGGGTCGCAGGCCGTTTCGTAGCGCTCGTGCAGGTCGCCGACGGCGAGCTGGTAGCTGCCGCCCGTGCATTCGGTGACGTTGTCGCCGGTGAACTCGATATGAATGCCGCCGGGGTGAGTGCCTTTGGCGCGGTGCACGGCGAAGAAGCTGGCGACTTCGTCGAGTACGTCGTCCAGGTGCCTGGTCTTGACGCCGCTCGGGGTCTCGAAGGTGTTGCCGTGCATGGGGTCGCAGACCCAGGCAACCGGGGTGCCTTCGCTGGTCACGGCCTCAACCAGCGGTGGCAGGGCTTCCCTGATCCGGCCGGCGCCCATCCTGGTGATCAAGGTGAGCCGACCTGGGACGCTGTCCGGATTCAGCTCTTTGATCAGGGCGAGCAGTTCGTCTGGAGTGGTGCTTGGCCCGATCTTGACGCCGATTGGGTTCGCGATGGACTTAGCGAACTCCACGTGCGCGCTGCCGAGGTTCCTCGTCCGCTCTCCGATCCACGGGAAATGCGTGGACGTGTCGTAAATCCGGCCGGTTCTCGAGTCGACTCTCGAGAGCGCGTAGTCGTAGTCGAGCAGCAGGGCTTCGTGGCTGGAGTAGAACTCGACCGTGTGCAACTCGGTCGGATCGGCTCCGCAGGCGCGCATGAAGGCGATGGCGCGTTCGATCTCGCCGGCGAGGCGTTCGTAACGCTGGCCGGCCGGGCTGTCGGCGACGAAGTCATGGTTCCAGGCGTGCACCTGGCGCAGGTCGGCGTAGCCGCCGGTGGTGAACGCGCGGCACAGGTTCAGCGTGACGGCCGAGCAATGGTAGGCGCGGAGCAGCCGTCCGGGATCAGGGGTGCGCACCTCGGGCAGGAAATCGAACCCGTTCACCGCGTCGCCGCGGTAAGCGGGCAACTCCACCCCATCCCTGGTCTCCGTCGGCTTGGACCTGGGCTTGCCGAACTGGCCGGCGATCCGGCCGATCTTGACGATCGGCACGCTCGCGCCGTAGGTGAGCACGACCGCCATCTGGAGCAGCGTGCGCAGCTTGGCCCGCACTGCCGAGGCGTTTGAACCGGCGAAGGTTTCCGCGCAGTCGCCTCCCTGGAGCACGAACGCCTCACCCCTGGTAACGGCCGCGAGCCGCTCGGTCAGCAGGTCGCACTCGCCGGCGAAGACCAGGGGCGGCAAACTCGCCAGTTCACCCGTCACTTCGGCGAGCCGCGCCGGTTCTGGCCAGTCCGGCTGCTGGGCCGAAGACAACTCCGGCCATCGCTCCCGCCAGGGCCGATGATCGTTGGCATCAAGCCCAGCCGGGAACTCAAGACTGTCCTGAAGCGATGCGGTCGCGCTCGCGCTCATGTCAGCTCAGTGATCCAGTGATCGGGGGTCGCGGTTACCAACCGGTTACCAACAAGGAAGTCTAGCCGTTCCGCCCCCGAGATCACGTCGTGCGCCGCGCCGGGGTTCGGGGGCGAGCGGTTAGCGGGTAGGGGACAATGGGCGTCATGCGGTCGGCTTCAGGTTCTCCTCAGCGTGATGTTGTCCTGCTCGGCTCTACCGGATCGATCGGCACCCAGGCGGCCGATATAGTGCGGCGCAACCCGGATAGGTTCCGGCTGGTCGCGCTGGCCGCGGGCGGGGGCAGCCCTGACCTGCTGGCGCGGCAGGCGGTGGAGTTCGGGGCTACGGCGGTCGCCGTGGCGGACGAGCGGGCCGGGCCTGCGGTGCGGGCCGCGCTCGCGGAGGCGAGCACCGGCGGCTCCCCGCTGCCTGAGGTGCTCGCCGGGCCTGACGCGGTCGCTGAGCTGGCTAAGCGTCCGGCGGACGTGGTGCTCAACGCGGTGACCGGCGCGGTCGGGCTGGCGGCGACCCTGGCGGCGCTCGATGCGGGGCAGGTGCTCGCGCTGGCGAACAAGGAGTCCCTGATCATGGGCGGCGACCTGGTGACGAGCCGGGCCGCGCCAGGGCAGATCGTGCCAGTGGACTCCGAGCATTCGGCGATCGCGCAGTGCTTGCGGGGCGGCACCCGCGCCGAGGTGCGCAAGCTGATAGTGACCGCGAGCGGCGGGCCTTTCCTGCACAGCAAGCCTGAGGAGCTCGAGCGAGTCACGCCCGAGCAGGCGCTCGCGCATCCCACGTGGAACATGGGGCCGGTGATCACGATCAACTCGGCGACCCTGGTCAACAAGGGTCTCGAGGTCATCGAGGCGCACCTGCTTTTCGGGGTTCCCTTTGCTGATATTGAAGTGGTCGTGCACCGTCAGTCGGTAATCCACTCCATGGTGGAATTCACCGATGGCTCGACGATCGCCCAGGCGAGTCCGCCGGACATGCGGATCGCCATCGCGCTCAGCCTCGCCTGGCCGCAGCGGGTGGCCGATGCGGCGCCGCCGGTCGACTGGACCGCCGCGCACACCTGGACGTTCGAACCGCTCGACGAGACGGCCTTCCCGGCGGTCGCGCTCGCCCGCGAAGTCGGGATCAAGGGCGGCACCTCGCCGGCTGTGTACAACGCGGCAAACGAGGAATGCGTCGCGGCGTTCCGTACCGGCGCCATTCCGTTCACGGGGATCATGCGGACAGTGGCCCAGGTAATCTCGGACCATAGCGGTTCGGCCGGGCCCGCGAGCGGGATCGAGGAGATCCTGGCGGCGGACGAGTGGGCTCGGGTCAGGGCTCGTGAGCTAACGAAGGCAAGCTGAGCGCAGGGCCGGCGGCGGTACGCCGGGCGGCGATGCCGCGCGGTGCCCGCGCCGAAAGGAGAGCTAGACCGGATGACCTACCTGCTTGGCGTGCTGATCTTCGTGATCGCACTGCTGGTGTCGATCTCGCTGCACGAAGCCGGTCACCTGGTGACCGCCAAGGCCTTCGGCATGAAGGCGACGAAGTTCTTCATTGGTTTCGGCAGCACCATCTGGTCGTTCCGCCGGGGCGAGACCGAGTACGGGGTGAAGGCGCTGCCGCTCGGCGGGTTCGTCGACATCACGGGGATGAGCAACATCGACGATGTCGATCCGGCGGACGAGCCCCGTGCCTTCAGGTCCAAGCCGGCCTGGCAGCGCGCGGTGGTGCTGCTAGCCGGCTCGTTCATGCACTTCGTGATCGGCTTCCTGCTGATCTTCGCGGTCGCGGCCGGGTTCGGCGCTCAGAACACGAACGTGATCAGCCTGGATAAGTGCATACCGCATAAGAAGACCCAGCTGAGCTGCCCGAAATCGGCGCCAAAGTCGCCGGCCCTTCTCGCCGGCCTTAAGTCAGGCGACCGGATTGTCGCTGTCGATGGGCATCAGGTCACGGACTGGACTCAGCTCACCAATCAGATCGTCAAGCACAAGCACGGCGCCACCGTAGCGTTCACCATCTCGCGCGACGGCACGCGGTTCACGAAGAACATCACCCTGGGCAGGCTTCCCTGGCGGAAGGGCGGGTTCCTCGGCATCGAGGTAGTGCCGTTCGTGCATGAGGGCTTCGGGACCGCGGTGAGCTCAACCGGAAGTGAGTTCGGGCAGGTGGTGACTAGCTCGGTGGCGGGTCTGGCGAAGCTTCCGAGTGAGATCCCCCAGCTGTTCTCTTCGAACCGGGCTAAGAGCGGCGGCGGAGTGTCGAGCGTGGTCGGGGTGAGCGAGGCGACCGGCCAGGTCGTCAGCGCGAGCGGGGTGAGCTGGGAGGCGAAGGTTGCCTTCGTGCTGTTCGTCGTGGCCTCGGTCAACATCTTCGTCGGCCTCTTCAACCTCCTGCCGTTCCTCCCGCTTGATGGCGGCAAGCTGGCGATCGTTATCTTTGAGGGGATCAGGTCCTTCTTCGCCCGGCTCAGGCGCCGGCCGGATCCCGGTCCCATCGACATGCAAAAACTCATACCGCTGAGTGTTGGTTTCCTGTTCGTGTTCGTCTGTCTCGGCGTCCTCCTGATCGCCGCGGACATCTTCAACCCGATCCAACTTCAGTAAGGCGATAAATATGACCGTCAACCTCGGCATGCCCGAAGTGGCTTCGGCGCCGCTGGCACCACGCCGGGTTTCCCGTCAGATCACGGTGGGCAAGGGCGCGCACGCTGTACTGGTAGGCGGCGGAGCGCCGGTTTCCGTGCAGTCGATGACGACTACGCTCACCGCTGACGTGAACGCCACGCTGCAGCAGATCGCAGAGCTCACCGCTGCTGGCTGCCAGATTGTCAGGGTCGCCGTGCCGTCGCAAGACGACGCCGACGCCCTCCCCGCGATCGCTCGCAAGTCTCAGATACCGGTAATAGCCGACATTCATTTTCAGCCAAAATACGTGTTCGCCGCTATTGACGCCGGCTGCGCCGCGGTTCGCGTGAATCCGGGGAACATCAAGGCGTTCGACGACAAAGTCGGGGAAATAGCCAGGGCCGCCGCGGACGCGTCGGTGCCCATCAGGATCGGCGTCAACGCGGGCTCGCTGGACAAGCGCCTGCTGGCCAAGTACGGCAAGGCGACTCCCGAGGCGCTGACCGAGTCGGCGCTCTGGGAATGCTCGCTGTTCGAAGAGCACGGCTTCCGCGATATCAAGATCTCGGTCAAGCACCACGACCCGGTCGTGATGATCCAGGCTTACCGGCTGCTCGCCGAGCGCTGCGACTACCCGCTGCACCTCGGCGTGACCGAGGCCGGGCCCGCGTTCCAGGGCACGGTCAAGTCAGCGGTCGCGTTCGGCGCGCTGCTCGCCGAGGGCATCGGCGACACGATCCGGGTATCGCTGTCCGCGCCGCCCGTCGAGGAAGTGAAGGTAGGCAACGCGATCCTCGAGTCGCTCGGCTTGCGGGAACGCGGGCTTGAGATCGTGTCCTGCCCGTCCTGCGGCCGGGCCCAGGTCGACGTCTACAAGCTGGCCGATGAGGTCACGGCCGCGCTCGAGGGCATGGACATACCGCTGCGGGTCGCGGTCATGGGCTGCGTCGTCAACGGGCCTGGCGAGGCCAGGGAGGCTGACCTCGGCGTCGCCTCGGGCAACGGCAAGGGCCAGATCTTCGTCCGCGGCGAGGTCATCGCCACCGTGCCTGAGTCTAAGATCGTCGAGCGCCTCATCGAGGAGGCCATGAAGCTGGCCGAGACGATGACTCCGCAGGACGCTTAGCATGCCCCGGTTCGGCCGGGCGGCCAGGCTCGCGGTCACCGTAGGTACCGTTGCTGGCCTGACCGTGCTGGCCGGGTGCACCTTCCACTACGGCTCGCCGTCAGGCTCGGCTAGCCCGCCGGCCGGGTCAGGAGGGAACTCTCCTGGCCGGGTGCCCGCGAGCCAAGCCGGCCTGACTTGGCACGCCTGCGGGGCGCTGCGGTGCGGCCGGATCCAGGTACCGGTGAATTACGCCGACCCTGGCGGCCGGAAGATCACCCTCGCCCTGACCGAGGCGCCGGCGACCGCCCCCGCGAGCCAGCAGCAGGGCATCCTGCTCGTCAACCCCGGCGGCCCCGGCGCGAGCGGCACCAGCATGGCCAGCTTCGTCGCCCAGGGGCTCTCGCCCTCGGTCGCCGCCGACTACGACATCATCGGCTTCGACACGCGCGGGGTTGGCGCCTCGGTGCCTTCGCTGCACTGCGAGCCGTCGTTCTTCTCCCGTGCCCGTCCCGACTACATCCCGGCCAGCCCGGCCGCCGAGCAGGTCCTGATCAGCCGGGCCAAGACTTACGCGGCCGATTGCGAGAAGAAGTACGGCTGGTTGCTGCCCTACCTGACCACGCAGAACATCGCCAGGGACATGGACAAGATCAGGGCCGCCATGGGCCAGCAAAAGCTGAGCTACCTCGGCTATTCGTACGGCACCTACATCGGCCAGGTCTACGCCACGCTGTTCCCCGGCCGGGTCCGGCGGATGGTGCTTGACAGCACGGTGGACCCCGCCGGCGTCTGGTACGCGGACAACATCGCCCAGGATTACGCCTTCCAGGGCCGGGCCACCGCGTTCCTAGCCTGGATGGCGAAGTACAACAGCCTCTATCATCTCGGCTCGACGGTGGCGGAGGTGCGCAAGTCCTGGTACGAGGCAAGGAACCGGCTGCTCGCCCATCCGATCAAGAACGCGGCCGGCGTGCCGGTGATCGGTGCCGATGAGTACGACGACACGATGCTGGTCGGCGCTTACCAGAGCGGTTACTGGCCGGGCCTGGCCGCGGCCCTTGCGACTTACCTGCACGTCGGCGGCACCAGTCAGCTCATGACTCTCTACAACCAGGCGGGCAAGCAAAGCGAGAACGAATTCGCGGTCTACAACGCGGTCGAATGTGCCGATGTGGCCTGGCCGCGTAACTTCGCGAAGTGGAACGCTGACGCCAGGAAGGTCTACGCGACCGCGCCGGTCGAGGCATGGGACAACCTGTGGTTCAACGCGGCCTGCGCGTTCTGGCCGGTCCACGGCCCGGCTCAGCCGCTAAAGATCGGCGCCCCCGGCTTGCCAGGCATCCTGATGCTCCAGGGCACCCTCGACCCGGCTACGCCCTACGCGGGAGCGCTCGTCGCGCACCGGTTGCTGTCCACGTCCAAGATGGTCGTGGTGGAAGGAAGCGGCATCCACGGGCAGTCGCTGTCCTTCCCGCCCAATGTTTGCGCGAACGGGTATCTCGACCGATACCTGGCAACTGGGGCGCTGCCTACCGGACCTGGACCAGTCAACGCGACCTGCGCGGCGGATCCCGCGCCCATACCGAGCGGGTGAGTGCCGATACTCTGGACCAGGGTCAGTCAAAGCGACCTGCGCGGTGGTTCCGGCGCCCGTACCAAGCGGTGCGGATAGGCTGGATCAGGGTCAGTCAAAGCGACCTGCGCGGTGGTTCCGGCGCCCGTACCAAGCGGATGGGTGCGGATAGGCTAGAACAGTGTTGCGGACTAAGGCCGGGCGTTCATCGGCGCTTCGCCTCCTCGTTGATCGCGACCGGGCAGAAACCCTCGCCCTGTGCGATCGGGATCCGGTCACGAACGTCTTCGTGAGCGCGAGGATCCGGTCGAGCGGCCTCGATCCGGTCAGTCTTGGCGCCCAGGTCTGGGGCTACTCCGAGGGTGGTCGGCTCGTGTCGGCCTGCTATGTGGGGGCCAACATGGTCCCGGTCGAGGCGGTGCCCGCTGCCACGGCGGCCTTCGCCGAGCGGGCCAGGCTGCAGGGCCGCCGCTGTTCCTCCATCGCCGGCCAGGCTGGCGCCGTGCGTGACCTGTGGTCACGGCTGGCGCCGTTCTGGGACCGGCCCCGCGAGATCAGGGACTCCCAGCCGCTGCTCGCGATCTCAGGCAACCCGCTCGTCGAGCCCGATCCGCTGGTGCGACCGGTCCGCAGGGACGAGATCGGGATCCTGCTGCCGGCGAGCATCGCCATGTTCACCGAGGAAGTCGGCATCTCGCCGATCGGAGCTGACGGCGGAGCCGTCTACCGGGCGCGGGTTACCGAACTGGTTGTCAGCGGCCGTTCGTTCGCCCGCATCGACGGTGACACCGTCGTCTTCAAGGCCGAGGTCGGCGCGGTAACCCCGCACGCCTGCCAGGTACAGGGCGTCTGGGTGCCCCCGGCGCTGCGCAACCGTGGTCACGCCGCCCGAGGCATGGCCGCCGTGGTGATGGCAGCCCGCCGGACGCTGGCCCCGGTCGTCAGCCTGTACGTAAATGACTTCAACGCCCCGGCCCGGGCTGCTTATGAGCGAGTCGGGTTCACGCAGGTCGGTGAATTTATGTCGGTGCTGTTCTGACCTCGCCGGTGTTAAGGCCAACCCGTGCGCTGTGGGTGGTGGGCGTGGCGAGCGGCGCCGCGAGCTACGGCACCAGCTACCGGACATTTCGACTCAGCTCACCGCAACGATGGCCCAGCGATGCTGCTCGGGCCAGGCGGGCAACCGCAACTATGGGCCAGCGATGCTGCGGGAACCGCATCCATGGGCCACCGTTGTGGTTGGTCGGCCCGGCTGAGCAGCAACGATGTCCCACCGATGCTGTTGCGGTGTCGAAGTGATCGGCGAGCCGAAGATGATCTTCGGACTGGCCGCGGGCGGCCCTGGGCAGGCCGGGCAAGCGCTATCGAGGCCCAGCGTCGTCCCTGAGTTGGTGCTCTGACCCCAGCGCCGGAACAACGCTGGGCCTGCTGCCCAGGCCGGAAAACACCGGCGCGCGGGTTCAGCAGGCGGAGCTGCCGGTTCTAGTTCCGGCTCGCTCGGGTTCGCGGTCGGGCGAGCTGCGCTGGGCGGGCACCACTGGCTCCTTGCCTGGTTCTGGCATTACCTGGCGGCCGCCTTCGGTCGCGGTGAACGAGCCGCCCATGACCTCGCCCCGGCGCGGGGGTTCCCGCACCTTGCCGACCGGGTGACGGTCGGCGTAGAAGACCAGGGCAATCCAGGCCACGATCGCTAGCGTGAACGCGAGCGCCATGATGCCTAGCCAGTAGTTGTGGATCGCACCCGGCATTTGCTTCACCTCCCGCTACTGACTCACTACCGTCGGTTAGCCAAGTGAAAACCAGATGACAGTACACAAGTGTGCTTGCTAGGCTCCTGTGCCCTTGTGCCGAGGAAGTGAACGGCAAGGAAACCAGCAAGGAGCCTAGCCATGGCCTGTCCAACGGAGGAGAACACTGACTCAGATCAGGTGCTGATCGCCGAATGCGAGCACCTGGCCCGCTCTCGGGAGTACTTGCGGCTGATGCGGCAGGACGTGCTTTCCCTGCCCGCCCTCGCCGGCGACCCGGTATCCCAGGAGTACCTCAAAGCCGACCTGTACCGTCGCGCCGAATCGCTGCGCGACCTGCCAGATATCCCGCTGTTCTTCGGCCGTCTCGACTACGCGGGGGGCAGCCAGCTCGCCGAGGAGTTCCACATCGGGCGGCGTCACGTGCACGATCCCGATGGTCACCCGGCCGTGATCGACTGGCGGGCGCCCATCTCGCGGCCGTTCTACCGCGCCAGCCAGGCTGACCCGATGGACCTCGACCGGCGGCGCCGCTTCGGGTTCAGCGGCGGCCAGCTCACCGCCTACGAAGACGAACTGTTCAGGCCTGGCCCGCACCGGGCAACGGGCGAGGTCAAGCCGGCCATGAGCCGGATCATGATCGAGGAAATCGAACGGCCAAGGTCAGGCGCGATGCGGGACATCGTCGCCACGATCCAGCCGGAGCAGGACGACATCGTCAGGGCCGACGCCATGCTCTCCGTCTGCGTCCAGGGCGCGCCAGGCACCGGGAAGACGGCGGTCGGGTTGCACCGGGTGGCTTTCCTGCTGTACGCCTACCGGGAGCGGATGAGCCGCGGCGGCGTGCTCGTGCTCGGGCCTAACCGGGCGTTTCTTAGCTATATCCGCAACGTGCTGCCCGCGCTCGGTGAGTTCGACGCGGCCCAGACGTCGGTGACCGAGCTGCTGGCCACCGTACCGATCCGCGGTACGGACACCGAGACGACGGCGAAGATCAAGGGCGACAGCCGGATGGCGATCGTGCTGCGGCGGGCGCTCTGGGAGCGGGTGCGCGAGCCGGCCGAGTCGATGATGCTCACCCGGGGGTCCAGGCGCTGGCGGATGTCGGCCGATCAGCTCACCGAGCTGGTCATGGAGCTCTTCGAGCGCGGTGTCAGGTACGGCACCGGCCGCGATATGCTGTCCCACAGGATCGCGCACGTCATCTTGACTCAGATGGAGGCGGCCGGCGAGACCTGCGATGACCGCACCCATGCGGCAGTGCGCCGGACCGCCCCGGTCAAGTCCGCCGTGGACGCTATCTGGCCGAAGGCGGACCCCGTGCGGGTTGTCTTTAATTTGCTGGCCGATAAAGAGGCCATCGCCCGTTGCTCCCAGGGCGTGCTGAACGAAGCCGAGGCCGAAGCGCTCGCCTGGGCGAAACCGCCGAAGGGGCCGGCCTCCGCGCGCTGGTCGGCGGCCGACGCCGTGCTGATCGACGAGGTGTCCGACCTGCTCGAGCGGACCGGCAGCCTGGCGCACATCGTCGTCGACGAGGCCCAGGACCTGTCCGCGATGGCCTGCCGCGCGATCGGGCGCCGGGCCGCGACTGGCTCGGTCACGGTGCTCGGTGATATCGCCCAGGGCACGACCGCCTGGGCGGCTGGGAGCTGGGAGCAGATGCTCGGCCACCTCGGCAAGCCAGACGCCGCGCTCGAGGTGCTGACGACCGGGTACCGGGTGCCCAGGCAGATACTTGACTTCGCCAGCAAGCTGCTTCCGTGGATCGCTCCCGACCTATCTCCTGCTAGTTCGGTCCGCCAGGACGCCGGTTCGCTGGTGATCACCGCCGTGCCGCCGCGCGGCCTGGACGCCGCCCTGGTCAGGGTCTGCCTTGAGTCGCTCGCTCAGCCGGGGTCCATCGCGGTGATCACTGCCGACGCGGAGGTCCCCGCTGCCGCCGGCGCGCTCGCGGCCGCCGGGCTTCCGCACGCTGTCCTCGACGGCGAAGAGGAGGCGAGCCAGCTCACCGTCGTGCCGGTCGGCCTGGCCAAGGGCCTTGAGTTCGACCACGTGATCGTGCTCGAGCCCGCGGTCATCGCCGCCGCGGAAGCGCGGGGTCTTCAGCGACTGTACGTGGCGCTCACCCGCGCCGTGTCGCGCCTTACCGTGTTGCATTCGCAGCCTTTGCCCGACTCGCTGCGCTAGCGACCTTGATCCTGGTGCGCGGAGCGGCCATGATCGACGTACGCCGTTGAACGCGGCGTACCTTCCGGCGAAGGGGAGCGCGCCTTGAGCGTCATGAGCAGGTTCTTAGCGAACATGATGAAGCTGCCGCCGGTCGAATCGCGCGCGATCAAGGTCGAGCGGGACCTGAAGGTGCCGATGGGCGACGGGGTAGTGCTGCTCGCCGACCGGTACATTCCGGCTAGCGGCGGCGGGCCGCTGGTGCTCGTTCGCTGTCCCTACGGGCGCAAGAACATGTTCGGCACGCTGTTCGGCACCATCTTCGCCGAGCGCGGCCTGCAGGTGCTGCTGCAGAGCTGCCGGGGCACATTCGGCTCTGGCGGGCAGCTTGACGCGTTCCTCGAGCGTGATGACGGGCTGGCCACGATCGCCTGGATGCGCGAGCAGGATTGGTACCCAGGTTCTTTCGCCATGGCCGGGCCGAGTTACCTCGGGATCGTGCAGTGGGCGATCGCCGCGCAGGCCGGACCCGAGCTCAAGGCGCTGGCGTTGCTCGTCACCAGCGCTGACCCCTATGACCTCATGTTCGCCGGCGGGTCCTTCTCGCTGGAGACATCGCTGACCTGGGTCAATCTCGTCGAGCATCAGGAGCGCCGGTTCGCGGTGCTGCGGCAGGGTGTCGGCGCGCGAAAGCTGGCTGGTCTTTACGGCCAGCTGCCGCTGGGCGACCTGGACCGCGAGGCGGTCGGGCATCAGCTCAGCGACTGGCAAGCCTGGATGTCGCACACCGAGGCCGATGATCCCTACTGGGCCGCGAGGCGGTTCACCGACGGCCGGGCCGAGATCGCGGTGCCGGTCAGTTTCGTGGCAGGCTGGGAGGATATCTTCCTGCCCGCCGAACTGCGCGATTACGCGGCGCTTCGGGCGGCGGGACATGAGCCTCAACTGCTGATCGGTCCCTGGCAGCATACTGACCAGGAGGGAATGGGCCGATCCGTCAAGGAGGCGATCGTCTGGCTGCGGGCTCAGTTGCTCGGCGACCAGAGCGAGGCACGTACCTCTCCGGTCCGTATCTACGTTGGCGGCATCGAAGAATGGCGCGACCTGGAAAGCTGGCCGCCCGCCGCGACCTCGCAGCGCTGGCATCTGCAGTCGGACGGTGGTCTTGACCTCGGCGCGCCCGTCGCGGCCGAGCCCGACGCCTATACCTACGACCCGGCTAACCCAACGCCGAGCCTCGGCGGCCCGGTACTTTCTTCCAGCCCCGGGCGCCGGAAGCCGCCGGCCGACAACCGCGAACTCGAAGCCAGGGCCGACGTGCTCACCTACACAAGCTCGCCGCTTCCGGCCGACCTTGAGGTGATCGGGCAGGTAACCGCCGACCTTTACGTTCGCTCGAGCCTTGAGCACACCGACTTCTTCGCCCGGCTGTGCGATGTCGACTCGACCGGGCGCTCGGTGGCGGTCTGCGATGCGCTGCTGCGGATCTCGCCTGGCCGGCCAGCGGCCGGGCCGGACGGAGCGATACGGCTCGCCATAGACCTCTGGCCGACCGCTTACCGGTTCAAGGCTGGTCACCGGGTCAGGCTCCAGGTTTCGAGCGGCGCTCACCCCAGGTACGCGCGCAACCCTGGCTCAGGCGAGCCGCTGGCTACCGCGACCAAGCTCGTGCCCGCCGACCAGTTGGTCTACCACGACCCTGACCACCCGTCGGGCGTTGTCCTTCCGGTGACGGCAGGCGCCTCAGCCGGCGGTGCCCAGGCTGCCCGCTGCCCGCTGCCCGCTGCCCGGAAATGATCAACATCAATGTGCGGTTTGGTGCTCGTTTTCGGGCATCAATGTGCGGTTTGATGTTGATCATCTTTGCCCTGACTGGCGGCCGGTACCGGTCGGATGACGGGAAACATGACGGAAGATGACATGAAAGTAACATTCCGCCGATAGCCCTGATCGCCTGTGACAAGCGGCCAGGCCCAGATCACGATCCACGGCTGTAGTGCTAGCCGGCTGTGCCTTTGGTGGACCTCATTGTCTGCGCTATCGGGACTTTGCCCGATCTTGCGCGAAAACGACGGTAAGGTTTAGCCGAGCACTTCGCCGGACCTGGTCCCGCCCGCGTCGACATTCAGGGCGAATGGCCCGCTTGCAGGTCAGCGGGGCAGCTGGTCCCCAATGAATTGGTCAGCAGAACTTGCAGTCCTGCCCTTCCCAAGGGCATCCTTAATTTAGCCAATTACTCTGCGCGTTCTTTTGGATGCGAAGGGTTACCGACAGACAAGCGACAAGGTGACATGGTGACTTTGGTAGCCGGTCAGGTCGGCAGTGACGCCGAGCTGACGCAGCACCCGCAACTGTTCCTCGATCGGCTCGAAGAACTAGCCGTCGAACTCGGCCAGCGCGGCCTGCAGACCTCTCTGATGAGCCCGGCCGGCCGCGTGCCCAGCCTGCACGTGGTGAACCCCGCCGTCTCCAGGCTCGCGGAAGACGTGTACGTCGGCCGCAGCCAGGACGGTTTGTGGTGGTTCTGGTGGCCCTGGGCGGAGCGGATCGCCCCCGGCCACGAGGTCTCAGAAGCGGCGACCATCATCGCCAGAGTGCTCGACACCGCCGGCCAGCCGTAGAGTCCCCCCGGCTGGGTTCTGGCGGGACGGGCGGGGGGCTGGCGTCAGCGGCGCGTTTGGTCAGCGGCGCGGGCGGTCGGTGGCGCGGGCGTTTGATCGGTGCCGCGGGCGATCGATGGCGCGGGCGTTCGGTTGTTGGCGCGGGCGGTCGGCGGCGGGACCGCAGGCCCGCCAGTGGCACTACGCGGGTCAGGCTGGGCCAATTAAGCCACCAGGATCGGTCGTGCGGACAAAACACTCATAGTGCTCGCCCAGAGCGCAACGATGGCCCATCGATGCTGCTGGCGGTTAGGGTCTCACCGCAACGATGGCCCATCGATGCTGCGGGAACCGCAACGCTGTGCCATCGATGTCGTTCGCCCTGGAGCGCATCACCGCAATGATGTCCCAGCGATGTTGTTGGCTCGGCCGCCGAGTTCTGGTGCGGGATCCCAGCCGCCCCGGCACTCACTTCAGTCACGCCAGCCTCGGACCTCTTTCCCGAGCCAGACCATTTCGCCATCAAGATCAACTCGATCTCGCAACCCATGCGGCTGTCGGGGCGCATGATGTCTAACGAAGTGAACGTGGCTCCTGGGGACTAGGGGTGCGGGGGGACTAGGGGTGCGGGGGGACTAGGGGTGCGGGGGGACTAGGGGTGCTGGGGGGCGAGGCCGGGGAAGGCCTGGGGGGGACCACCCCAGCGGGCGGCGCGGACCGCGGCGTCTTGCATCCGGGTCGCGGCCAGTTTGCGCAGGGCGGGATCGCTGGCCCCGGCAAGGGGCACGTAGCCGGCGACCACGCTGAACTCCAGGTCCACGGCGAGGCTCGCGGCTTGCGCTTGGGTGCTGACGGTCAGTGGCAGCCGGTAGGCGGCCGCGGCGGGCTGGGGAGTTGCCCCTAGGGCGGCGATCATCGCGGCCAGTGCGTCTCTCGCCCTTTCGTGCAGGACGCAGTCGGCGGTCGCCAGGCTGAAGCGCGTTCCGCTGAAGTGAGCCCCGACGACGCCATACCCGTAGCTGGCCGCATCTTCGGCCGCAAGGGCGCTCTGCAAGGCATCGACTTCGGCCTTGACTCCCGGCCTCGGGCCAGAGTTGCCGGCGCCGCTAGAGCGGCCGGAGCCGCGAGAGCCGCCCATCAGGAACTGCCCTCCCGGTGCAGGAACACCACGTGCGCCGCCTCGGAGGCGCTGATGCTGGCCATGAGCTGCGCCAGTCCTGGCGGTACGTGAGCGAGGTTTGCGGTCAGCCTGGCGGCGGCGGCACGCTCCTTAAGAGCAAGAGCGCCGAGCAGCCCGGTACGGTCCGCGGGCAGCGAGGGCAGGCCCCGGCTCGGGGCGATCCTGGTTCGGGCGAGCCTCAGCCGGCAGCACGAGCCTCGTCCGCAGTTGCTCCAGGTGAGCCTCGTGCTCGGCGAGGATGGCGGCGATCACCTCGCCGGCGGCGGACGATTGCCGCCTAGCCGACGTATAGAGATCAACCATTGCCTCTTCTCCGGCGATGACATGCTCAAGCGTGACGACGTCGGCTGGGGTCTTCGGCACTGGCCCGAGCGCCGTTATCCCCTTGCATCCACTGAGGCCGGCCGCCCCGGCGGCAGCGGCGACGCCGGTCAGGAGAGCCCGACGAGTCGGTGTTCGCTCCGCCGCCACCGTGTCTAGCCTCCCTGCGAAACGTTCTGGCAAATCGCGGGCACCAGCATGCCACGCCGTTCGTTGCTCAGATGCGCCATCCTTACATCGCCCCGGAGAACCCTGAGCGGAGCCGGATGGCCACGAAGAGCAACAGGTCAGAACCTCGGGCTGTGGTCCCGGATAGGCTAGTGGCCGGACTACGACGACAGCAACAAGGTCGCTTGCAAGGAGGGCGTGATGCGTGAGGACTCTCATCGCGGCGCGCCGCGATCGGCGCGGGCGCCGGGGCGGCCTGCCGGCCGTGATACGCGGACGCCGCGTCCGGCCGGCCGTGGCCAGGCTCAGGGCTCGGCTAAGGCCGGTTATGCCCCCGCTTCGGCTGGTCAGGGCGGCGGTCGGCCCGCGCAGCGACCAAGCGCCGATACGGAGCGGCTCACCAGCGTGATCGAGCCGGTGCTGGCCGCGATGGAGATTGACCTTGAAGCGGTTAAGGTCAGTTCCGCGGGCCGCCGCGTCGTGCTCCGCATCGTTATCGACGCTGATGGCGGGGTCAGCCTCGACGACATCGCCGAGGTCAGCCGTGAGCTTTCCGCGCGGCTTGACGCCAAGAACGCGATGGGCGAGGCCCCGTACACGCTGGAAGTGACATCGCCTGGTGTCGACCGGCCCCTGACCCAGCCCAGGCACTGGCGCCGGGCGGCCGGGCGGCTTGTCGTAACGTCCGACGTAAGCACGGGCACTGAGTTCAAGGGCAGGGTAGTCGGCGCTGATCAAGACGGCGTGACGTTCGACCTGGACGATGAACGGCGCACCTACAAGTTTGAAGAGCTCGGCCTGGGCCGGGTGCAAGTGGAGTTCGGACGCCTTCCCGAGATCGACGACGCCGAGGACTCCTGGCAGGGCGAAGACACTGCCGATGAGGAGGAACCCGATGGACATTGATGTGTCGGCGCTGAAGAGCCTGGAGGCGGAAAAGGACATCTCGATGGACCTTGTGATCAAGGCTATCGAAGATGCACTGCTCGTGGCCTATCACAAATCCGACGGCGCGGCCGCCTCCGCGCGGGTCGCGGTTGACCGCCGTACCGGGCACGTCACGGTATGGGCCGCCGAGACCGACGAGGCCGGCGTTGTGCTTACCGAGTACGACGACACGCCCGCTGGATTCGGCCGGATCGCCGCCACCACCGCCGGCCAGGTCATCTTGCAGCGCCTGCGGGACGCCGAGGACGAGCTGACGTTCGGCGAGTTCGCCGGGCAAGAGGGCAACATCGTCGCCGGGGTGATCCAGCAGGGCAAAGATCCCAAGGCCGTGCTTGTTGACCTGGGCCGGATCGAGGCGATCCTGCCGCCGACCGAGCAGGTGCCCGGCGAGCGCTACGTTCACGGTGAGCGCCTCAAGTGCTACGTCCTGCACGTCAGGAAAGGGTTCCGCGGCCCTTCTGTCACCCTGTCCCGCACTCACCCGAACCTGGTGAAAAAGCTGTTCGCGCTCGAGGTGCCAGAGATCGCGTCCGGTGCGGTGGAGATCGCCGCGATCGCGCGCGAGGCCGGGCACCGCACGAAGATCGCGGTCATCGCCCGTGAGCCAGGCGTGAACGCCAAGGGTTCCTGCATAGGGCCGATGGGGAGCCGGGTGCGGAACGTGATGGCCGAGTTGCACGGCGAGAAGATTGACATCGTCGACTACTCGGACAATGCGGCCGAGTTCGTCGGGCACGCGCTGTCCCCGGCGAGGGTCTCCCAGGTGCGCGTACTTGACGAAGCCAACCGGGTTGCCCAGGTGATCGTGCCTGATTACCAGCTCTCCCTGGCGATCGGCAAGGAGGGCCAGAATGTCAGGCTGGCCGCCCGCCTCACTGGCTGGCGGATCGATATTCAGCCAGACAATCAGCCGGGTTCGAGCCCGCACGGTACCAGCCCGCATGGTGTTAGCCAGCGCGGGCCGAACGCGCATGCTGGTGGTCGGCGCGGTACCGTCGAGGACGGGAATAGCGGCGGCCGGCCTGTCGCTGACACTAAAGCCGCGCCAGTGGGCAAGGTGGCTGGTGCTGCGGACGCGCCTGCCCTGTAAGCTGTTAGGCGGGCGGCTATGCGGTCTTCGTCTCTCGTTGTGCCCGGATCCGTGATCCGGACCTGCGTGGGGTGCAAGGCTCATGCCGTCAAGTCCGACTTGCTCCGCGTGGTGGCGATTGACGGCGATATCGTTGTTGATCCATTGGCGCGCAGTCCTGGCCGGGGAGCATACTTGCATCCCAGTCAGGAATGCTTGGAGCGAGCCAGGCGCCGCCGGGCGTTTCCGCGAGCGTTGCGCGTGACCGGGCCGCTGGCCGACGAAGGGCTTGCCAGGTATCTCTCGCAGGCCTGAACCGGGGCCAGTCTGGGCATGATCGTGATGACCGTGGATGGCCGCTGCACAGGCAGGCGGGACACGACGGCACGGCGGGATGGAAGCGAGCGGCGCGGTACTTTCCGGGATTTTCCGGAGAGACAGGCCTAAGAGATAGGCAGAGACATGATGAGCGCTCGATGAGCAAGCGGCGATGAACAGCAGGAACTGACGCCGGACGGAGCATGCGCTGCCCCGGACCGGCTGACTGGCCCGGGACTGCCGGGCCGAGGCAGGGAGCGTAGTGGCGAAGGTCCGGGTATACGAGCTCGCTAAGGAGTTCGGCGTAGAAAGCAAGGCCGTAATGGCCAAGCTTCAGGATATGGGCGAGTTCGTTAGGTCAGCCTCATCGACAATTGAGGCGCCCGTCGTCCGCAGGCTCAAGGAAGCGTTCGCGAACGCTCCGGCGGCGACAAAGACCGCAACTTCAGCGGGGCAGGCTGACGGCGCCAGGCACGCCGGTAACGGCCGGGCCCGGCACAAGCTCAAGCGGCACCGCCTGCTCAGCCGAGCAGCGCGCCCTCGGCTGCGACAGATGCGGTCGCCAGGGCGGAGGCCGCTGCTACTGAGCAGGTCAGGGAAGGCCCTGCGGCTGAGGTCCCGGCGAGCCCGGCTCAGCCGGCCGAGCCGCCGCGCGCCGATGAAAGCCGGGCGGCGCCCTCATCGGTACCGCAGGTTCCTTTCAGCCAGCCTGAGCCTGCCCAGATAAGGCCGGTCGAGGATGGCGAAGAGCGACCCGCGCGCGGGCCAGTTCCCAGCGCGCCGCTTCCCAGCGCGCCGCTTCCCAGCGCGCCGCTTCCCAGCGCACCGCGCGGAGTGCCCGGTCCTGCCAGTCGCCCGGTGCCTGGCCAGCCCCAGCCCAGGCCTGGTCCTGTGCCAGGCGGCACCAGGCCGGTTCCCTCGGTGCCCTCGACCCCGCCAGGCGGCGGGGCGGGACAAGGGCAGCGATCTGGAGCACCCCGGCCTGGTCCCCGGCCTGGCAACAACCCGTTCAGCTCGACTTCGACCGGCATGGGATCCGCTGGCCGTGGTCCGCGCCCAGGGCAGCCCGCTGGCCAGGGCCAGCCTGGTCCTGCGGGCCCGGCCGGCCTGGCGCCGGCGGCCAGGGCGGCGGACGTCCTGGCGGGTCAGGCACTACCGGCGGGCCCCGGCCGCAAGGTCCGCGCCCGACGGCTGGCCCGGCCGGGACCCGGCGGTCCTGGTGACGGTGGTCCGCGTCCAGGCGGTCCGCGTCCTGGCGGACCGAGGCCAAGTCCGAGCAGCATGCCGCCCCGGCCCTTCGGAGCGCGCACCGGCGGTCCTGGAGGGTCAGGCGGTCCTGGCGGTCCCGGCGGTCCTGGTGCGGGCACCAGGCCTGGCGGCGGTCGTGGCGGTCCAGGGGCTGGTCGTGGCGGTCCTGGCGGCAGCGGTGGCCCGGCGGGCGCGCCGCGTACCGGTACCGGAGGGCCGGCGAGGCCTGGCGGTGCCGGCGGGCGCGGGCGTACCGGAACGCAAGGCGCTTTCGGGCGTCCGGGCGGACGTCCTTCGCGGGGCAGGAAGTCGAAGAAGCAGCGTCGTCAAGAGTTTGACAACATGCAGGCGCCTTCGATCGGCGGCGTGTCGATCCCGCGCGGAAAGGGCGAGGTGATCAGGCTGTCCCGTGGTGCCTCGCTAAGTGACTTCGCCGACAAGATCGGGGTCAACCCGGCCCTGCTCGTGCAGGCGCTCTTCCACCTTGGCGAGATGGTCACGGCGACTCAGTCGGTGAACGACGAGACGCTGCAGTTGCTCGGAGCCGAGCTGAACTTCAACGTGCAGGTGGTCTCGCCTGAAGAGGAAGACCGCGAGCTGCTCGAGACGTTCAGCATCGAGTTCGGCGAGGACGAGGGCGGCGAGGAAGACCTCGTGGCGAGGCCGCCAGTGGTCACGGTCATGGGTCACGTCGACCACGGCAAGACCAAGCTGCTCGACGCGATCAGGCACACGAACCTGCAGGCCCAGGAAGCTGGGGGCATTACCCAGCACATCGGCGCGTACCAGGTGACCAGCGAGGTCGACGGTCATGATCGCACGATCACGTTCATCGACACCCCTGGTCACGAGGCGTTCACCGCCATGCGGGCCCGCGGGGCCGAGACCACCGACCTGGTGATCCTGGTCGTCGCCGCTGACGACGGCGTGAAGCCGCAGACCACCGAGGCGCTTAACCACGCTCAGGCGGCCGGCGTGCCGATCGTTGTCGCGGTCAACAAGGTCGACAAGGAAGGCGCCGATCCCGCTCGGGTCCGGGCGCAGCTGACCGAGTACGGCCTGGTAGCGGAGGAGTTCGGCGGCGAATCGCTGTTCGTCGACGTGTCCGCGCGCAACGGGACCGGCATCGCCGAACTGCTCGAAGCCGTCGTCCTGACCGCTGACGCCGAGCTTGACCTGCGGGCCAACCCGCACCAGCAGGCTCAGGGCGTCGCGATCGAAGCCCACCTGGACAAGGGGCGCGGCCCGGTAGCCACGGTGCTTGTCCAGCGCGGCACGCTGAAGGTCGGAGACTCGATCGTCTGCGGCGAGGCGCACGGCCGGGTGCGGGCCATGCTCGACGAGAACGGCGATCAGGTTGCCGACGCGCCGCCGTCACGGCCGGTGCAGGTGCTCGGCCTGACCGCGGTGCCAGACGCGGGTGACAACTTCCTTGTCGTGGACGACGACCGGGTGGCTCGTCAGATCGCCGAGCGGCGTGAGGCCAGGGAGCGTACCGCCCAGTTCGCCCAGCGCAGGCCTCGGGTCACGCTTGAGGACCTGGAGTCCGCGCTGAAGTCGGGTGCCCGCGAGGAACTGCTGCTGATCATCAAGGGTGACGTGAGCGGCTCAGTCGAGGCACTGGAAGACGCGCTGCTCAAGATTGACGTCGGCGAAGACGTGGTATTGCGCGTCATCGGGCGCGGGGTCGGCGCGATCACGCAGGATGACGTCAACCTGGCGATCGCCTCCGACGCCGTGATCATCGGCTTCAACGTGCGGCCGGCTGGCCGGGCGGGTGAGCTGGCCCAGCGCGAGGGCGTGGACATCAGGTACTACTCGATCATCTACCAGGCGATCGAGGAGATCGAAGCCGCTCTCAAGGGCATGCTCAAGCCCGAGTTCGAGGAAGCGCAGCTCGGCACCGCCGAGGTGCGCGAGGTGTTCCGGGTGCCGAGGATCGGCAACGTGGCCGGCTGCATCGTCAGGTCGGGCACGATCACCAGGAACAGCCGGGCTCGCCTGGTCAGGGATGGCGTCGTCGTTCAGGACAACCTGAACATCGAGTCGCTGCGCCGGTTCAAGGATGACGCGACCGAGGTCCGCGAGGGCTTCGAGTGCGGTATCGGAGTCGGTTACGGCGACATCAAGCTCGGCGATGTGATCGAGACCTTCGAGATGCGGGAGAAGCCTCGTACGTGAGACCGCATTTAGCTGATGTTGACCCGGTGCCTTCTCGGCGCCGGGTCAGCTCGGGCAGCACGGGGGAGTTACTGGTGTACGTGGGCGCGCTAACCCTTGATGTGCTGCTCGGCGACGTCAGGTCGCTGAAGCAGAAGCGTTCCGCGGTCAGGCCGTTGATCGCCGAGGTGAACAGGAAGTTTCCTGGGCTCGCGGTGGCCGAGACCGGGCACCTGGACTTGCACCGCCGGACGGAGATCGGCGTTGCCGTGGTGACCTCCACGGCATCCCACGCCGTAGAGGTACTCGACGCGTGCGAGCGCTTCGTCGCCGCGCGGCCAGGCGTGGAGTTGCTGTCGGCGAGACAGCGCTTGTTCAATGACGAGGGGGAGTGAGCTCATGGACCCGGCGAGAGCGCGGCGGCTGAACGAACGGATTACGCAGATCGTCGCGGAAATGCTGGAACGGCGAATCAAAGATCCCCGGCTTGGTTTCGTGACTATCACTGATACCCGAGTGACCGGGGACCTGCGGGACGCTACGGTGTTCTACACGGTCTACGGGACAGACGAGGAAGCCGCGGCGAGTGCGGTGGCCCTGGCCAGTGCGACCGGGGTTATTCGCTCTGAGGTCGGGAAGCAGACGGGCCTCAAGCACACGCCATCGATTACGTTCAAGCGTGACTCCCTTCCCGAGGGCGCCAAGTCGATCGAGGATCTGGTGGCTAAGGCAGTGAAAGCCGATACCGAACTGGCCGCTACGCGCGCCGGTGCGGCCTACGCGGGGGAGCGGAACCCGTACCGCACCGCAGACGAGTCCGATGAAGGTGATGAGTTATGACAACGCACGCAACTACCGCAGTATCCGGGGACGTTCCCTTAGTGCCAAGCTCGGGTTTGGTGCTGGTCGATAAGTCGCCCGGGATGACGTCGCACGACGTCGTGGCGCGGATCAGGAAGATAGCGGGCACCAGGCGGGTCGGTCACGCGGGAACGCTTGACCCCATGGCCACCGGGGTCCTGGTGATCGGGATCGAGAAGGCGACAAGGCTGCTCGGGCATCTGTCGCTGACCGAGAAAGACTATTCGGCGACGATCAGGCTCGGGCAGGCGACGGTGACGGACGACGCCGAGGGTGAGGTGGTCGCGGCCCCGTCGGCCCGGATAGCTTCCTCGGTAACTGAAGCCGAGCTGCGGGCCGGGCTCCTGGCGCTGACCGGCGAGATCAGTCAGGTGCCGCCCAAGGTCAGCGCGATCAAGGTGAACGGGCAGCGCGCTTACCACCTGACCAGGTCGGGGGCCGCACCAGAGCTCAAGGCTCGGACGGTGACCGTCTGGCGGCTTGAGCTGCTCGACGTGCGCCCGGCCGGGGAGCTGCTTGACCTCGACGTCTCGGTCACTTGCTCAAGCGGGACTTACATCCGGGCGATCGCGCGCGACCTTGGCGCCGCGCTCGGGACCGGCGGGCACCTCACCGCGCTGCGGCGCACCCGGGTCGGGCCTTACCTGATCGAATCGGCGCGGACGCTTGATCAGCTGGCGGCGAACTTTGAGCTGATCCCCCTGGCCAAGGCGGCGGCGGCTGCGTTTCCCAGCATGCGGCTCAGCGCCGATCAGGCCCGGCTCGTGTCGCACGGGGTACGGTTGCGGATGCCGGGGCCGGGGGAACCGGTCACGGGGTCGGCTGTGGCCGGGGAGGGCCGGGCGGATCCCGTTCTGGCGGATCCCGTTCTGGCGGATTCCGAGGTCGAGGTGGCCGCATCTGGTGACGCCGACGTTCCCGGGCATCCGATCGCGGCCTTCGGGCCCGACGGTGACCTCATCGCTCTCGTCACTGAGCGGGAGGCCGAGCTTCAGCCGCTGGCGGTATTTGTTCCTTAGCTCGGCTCAAGATGCGGTTGCCTGGCGGCGCCGGATCGCAACGATGGGCCATCGATGTTGCGGGAACCGCATGGATGGGCCATGGATGCGGTTCCGCCCGGCCGCCGGACCGCAACGATGTCCCATCCATGCGGTGAGCACGCCGCCGCCACCCCGGGCCGCGATCCCGCCAGCTCCATTGCCCGGGAGCGAGTTAGGCGAGGCGGTGCCGGGGACCTCAGCGGCCATGGCAGGCTTGGGTGAGGACTGCGTGGTGCGGGAGCGAAGGGATACACGGTGTACCGGTGGAATGGCCTGCCTGACGTGCCTGCGGGCTCGGGCCGGTGCGTCGTCACGATCGGGGTGTTCGACGGCGTGCACCGCGGTCACCAGCTGATCGTGGCCAGAGCGGTCCAAGCGGGGGCCAGGCTTGGCCTGCCGCTGGTCGTAGTCACGTTCGATCCGCACCCGGACGAGGTGATCAGGCCGGGATCGCATCCTCCGCTGCTGTGCAGCGTGCGATTCCGGGTCGAGTTGCTCGGCCGGTTCGGGGCGGACGCCGCGTGCGTTTTGCCGTTCAACTACGAATTCTCGCAATTGTCCGCCGATGACTTCGTCAGGTCCGTGCTCGTGGATGGCTTGCGGGCGGCGGCGGTGGTGGTCGGGGAGAATTTCAGGTTCGGGCACCGGGCGGCCGGGAACGTGGCGCTGCTTGGCGAGCTTGGCGAGAAGTACGATTTCGCGACCGAGGGCGTGCCGCTGATCGCTGATCACGGCGTGACGGTGTCGTCGAGCTTGATCAGGGAACTGCTGGCCGAGGGGGAGGTCGCGGCCGCGGCCGAGGAACTTGGGCGGCCGCATCGGGTCGAGGGCATCGTGGTGCGCGGCGAGCAGCGCGGGCGGGCCTTTGGCTTCCCGACCGCGAACGCCCAGCCTCCGCCACACACGGCGATCCCCGGCGACGGCGTGTATGCGGGCTGGCTGGCCGCACTTGACGCGGAGGGGGCCGAGGTCGACCGCTGGCCGGCCGCGATCTCCGTCGGGACGAATCCCACCTTCGATGGCAGCGACCGTACCGTTGAGGCTTATGCCCTCGGCCGGGACGACCTGGACCTTTACGGGGTGCATGTGGCGGTTGAGTTCGCTGAGCGACTGCGCGGCCAGGTACGGTTCGCCTCAGTTCCCGAACTGATCGGCCAGATGAAACAGGACGTAGCGACCGCGGCCGAGGTGCTCGCGGCCCGGTAGAGGCGAGGTGTACCTGAGGCGTCCGTGACGCGAAGCAGCGTACGGTCCGCTCCAGTTGCGTGATACTTTGGGACCGGCCGAAGTATCCGGCCCAGTTGGCTGCGCCCTCATGCGGCCGGCTGTCTGACGCGGGGATACTAACGCGGATAATGCCGCGCCTCCCGCCGGACGACACCCGAGATGACTACCAACAAAGAAGGAACAACGTGCCGCTCGCCACCGAAGTCAAGAAGGAGATCATCGCTGAGCACGCGACTACTGAGGGTGACACCGGATCTCCGGAAGTCCAGGTCGCGCTGCTGACCAAGCGAATCAACGGTCTCACCGAGCACCTCAAGGTGCACAAGCACGATCACCACAGCCGCCGCGGATTGCTGCTGCTCGTCGGTCGGCGCAGGCGACTGCTGCAGTACTTGTCCCGTGAGGACATCAGCAGGTACCGCGCGCTCATCGAGAGGCTCGGCCTGCGCAGGTAGCTCGGTTGCGTATCGCCGCAGAAATAACTGAATAAACCCAAAGATTTCATATCCAACAATAGAGCACCGATATCCGGTCTCTTTAGCAGGAAACGTCCCGCGGCCCCGGCCCGGATCACCTCAGCATGCCTGAGGGCCGGTCCTCGGTAGTGGTTCTCGGATTCGCCGGCCTGGTGCAAGCAATGCACGGGCCAGGTGAACCGAGGGCTTCGATCGAAGACCGGTCGGCGGCTGGCGCCCAGCTGATGCTGGACGCAGTGGTGGTCCAAAGGCGGCGGGCAGACGCGGGACCTCATTTTGAGGGAGGTCTCACCCCTATGGAGGGTGTGCATACTTCGGAAGCCGTCATTGATAATGGCGCGTTTGGTCAACAGAAAATCAGATTCGAGACCGGCAAGCTTGCCAAGCAGGCCTCGGGCTCGGCCGTCGTCTACCTTGACGACGAGACGATGGTGCTCTCCGCCACCACCGTTTCCAAGCATCCCAAGGAGAACCTGGACTTCTTCCCGCTCACGGTGGACGTGGAAGAGCGGATGTACGCGGCGGGCCGGATCCCCGGCTCGTTCTTCCGGCGTGAGGGGCGGCCGTCAGAGGACGCGATCCTCACTTGCCGGCTCATCGACCGGCCGTTGCGGCCTTCGTTCGTCAAGGGCCTGCGTCACGAGGTGCAGATCGTCGAGACGATCATGGCGCTGCACCCGGACCACCTGTACGACGTGGTGGCGATCAACGCCGCGTCGCTCTCGACAATGCTGTCAGGGCTGCCGTTCTCCGGGCCGATCGGCGGCGCCAGGGTGGCGCTGATCAAGGGTCAGTGGGTCGGCTTCCCGACCTACAGTCAGCTCGAAGACGCGACCTTCGACATGGTCGTGGCCGGCCGGCTTCTGCCCGACGGTGACGTGGCGATCATGATGGTCGAGGCCGAGTCCACGCCGAGAACGCTCAGGCTGCTCGCCGACTCTTCCAGCGGCGCCGTGGCGCCGACCGAGGACATCGTCGCCGAAGGTCTCGAGGCCGCCAAGCCGTTCATCAGGACGCTGTGCGAGGCTCAGTCCCAGGTCGCCGCGGCGGCCGCCAAGGAAACCGGGACGTTCCCGACCTTCGCCGATTACAGCCAGGAGGTCTACGACGCCCTGGCCGCTGACGCGAGCAGCGAACTGGCGGCCGCGCTGACGATCGCCGGCAAGCAGGAGCGCGGCGCGGAGACCGATCGGATCCAGGCCGCCGTCACCGAGCGGCTGGCCGGGAAGTTCGAAGGCAGGGAAGGCGAGATCTCGGGCGCCTTCCGTTCCCTGACCAAGAAGCTGGTCAGAGAGCGCATCGTGGCCGAGGGCAAGCGGATCGACGGACGCGGCCTGGCCGACATCAGGCAACTGTCGGCTGAGGCGGGCGTTCTGCCCCGTGTCCACGGTTCGGCCCTGTTCGAGCGGGGTGAGACCCAGGTTCTCGGCGTGACGACGCTCAACATGCTTCGCATGGAGCAGATGATCGACACGCTGAATCCTGAGCGCACCAAGCGCTACATGCACAACTACAACATGCCGCCTTACTCGACCGGCGAGACCGGCCGGGTGGGCTCGCCGAAGCGGCGCGAGATCGGTCACGGCGCGCTCGCCGAGCGCGCCCTCGTCCCGGTGCTGCCGACGCGCGAGGAGTTCCCCTACGCGATCCGCCAGGTTTCCGAGGCGATCGGGTCCAACGGATCGACGTCGATGGGCTCGGTCTGCGCGTCGACGATGTCGCTGCTCGACGCGGGCGTTCCGCTGAAGGACCTGGTCGCGGGCATCGCCATGGGCCTGATTCACGAAGGCGGCACCTACGTCACGCTGACCGACATTCTCGGCGCCGAGGATGCCTTCGGTGACATGGACTTCAAGGTCGCGGGGACCAAGGACGTCATTACGGCCCTTCAGCTCGACACCAAGCTCGACGGCATCCCCGCGTCCGTGCTGGCCGCCGCGCTGAAGCAGGCGCGGGACGCCAGGCTGACGATCCTCGGCGTGATGGCCGAGGCGATCGACGCTCCTGGCGACATGAGCGACAACGCGCCGAGGATCATCACGGTGAAGGTGCCGGTCGACAAGATCGGCGAGGTCATCGGCCCCAAGGGCAAGATGATCAACTCGATCCAGGAAGACACCGGCGCCGAGATCACGATCGAGGATGACGGCACCATCTACATCGGCGCTACCAACGGCACCTCGGCCGAGGCAGCGCGCACCGCGATCAACGCGATCGCGAACCCGCACGTGCCCGAGGTCGGCGAGCGGTTCCTCGGGACCGTGGTGAAGACGACCCCGTTCGGCGCGTTCGTGTCGCTGCTGCCAGGCAAGGACGGCCTGCTGCACATCACGCAGATCAGGAAGCTGCACGGCGGCGCGCGGATCGAGAACGTGGACGATGTCATGAAGGTCGGTGACAAGATCCAGGTCGAGATCCGCGAGGTTGACGAGAAGGGCAAGCTCTCGCTGGTGCCGGTCGAGGTGCTCGAGCGCGAGGCCGCGGGCGAGGATCTCGGCGGCGGTCGCGACGAGCCTCGCGGCGACCGTGACCGGGGCGACCGGCCGAGAGGCGACCGGGATCGCTCCCGCAGCCGCAGCGGAAGCGGCGGCAGCAGCGGTAGCGGCGACCATTACCGCACCCGTCATCGCGACCGCGAGTCCGGCAACTCATGACGGAAGTAGCTGCGAGCGGCGACACTCTCGTGCGCCGCACGGTGCTGCCAGGCGGGCTTCGGGTGATCACCGAGTCGCTGCCGACCGTGCGGTCGGCATCGTTCGGCATCTGGGCCGGGGTGGGTTCTCGTGATGAGGACCCGCCCCACGCCGGGGCTACGCATTACCTTGAGCATTTGCTGTTCAAGGGCACGAAGCGGCGGTCGGCGCTTGATATCTCGGCGTCCATCGATGCCGTGGGCGGCGAGCTCAATGCCTTCACGGCCAAGGAATACACCTGCTACTACGCCAGGGTGCTCGACGATGACCTCCCGCTGGCCATCGACGTGCTGTGCGACATGGTGACCAACTCGGTACTTGATCCGGCCGAGATCGAGGCTGAGCGGGCGGTAATCCTCGAAGAGATCGCCATGACCGAGGACGACTCTTCTGACGCCGCGCACGAAGCCTTCAGCTGGCAGTTGTTCGGCGACACCCCGCTCGGTCGTCCCATCCTCGGCACCGTCGACTCGATCGAGTCGATCTCGCGGGTGCAGATCGCCGAGCACTACGCGGCCAGGTACACGCCCGATAACCTGGTCATCGCGGCGGCCGGCCGGCTGGATCACGATGAAGTTGTCGAGATCACCAGGCGGGCCTTCGGCACCGCGCTTGACCGGGCGGCGGACCCGGCCCCGGCGAGGCTGCCTGGCCCGGCCGGGCCTGAGGTCGGCGCGGGCACCGGGGTGCGGTTGATTTCCCGGCCGATCGAGCAGGCGAACCTGGTTCTTGGCTGTGCCGGACTTTCGCGCACCGATGACCGCAGGTTCGCCCTTGGCGTTCTGAATGCCGCGCTTGGCGGTGGCATGTCATCGCGGCTATTCCAGGAAATCAGGGAGAAGCGCGGGCTCGCCTACTCGGTGTACAGCTTCAACTCCCAGCACGCCGACATCGGCATGTGGGGGATCTACGCTGGCTGCCTGCCTGCCAAGGCCGACGAGGTACTAGCTATCTGCACCGAGGAGATCGCCAAGGTCTGCGACGCGGGGCTGACCGCCGAGGAGCTTGACCGTGGCAAGGGCCAGCTGCGCGGGTCGATCGTGCTCGGGCTCGAGGACCCGGCATCGAGGATGACCAGGCTCGGCAAGTCTGAGCTTGTCTATCCCGATCTTGAGGCGGTCGATGAGATACTCGCCCGCATCGAAGGCGTCACGCTTGACGACGTGCGGGACGTGGCCAAGTCGATCTTGACCCGTCCCAAGGCGCTCGCGGTCGTGGGGCCATATGACGACACCGACTCATTCGCGCACGCCATCGGCGGCTGACCGGAGCTTGGTCGGCCGCCCCTGGCGGCGCTCTCTCGGAGGGCTTGATGATCAAGGTCGGAGTGCTTGGTGCCCGTGGCCGGATGGGCTCGCTAGTCGGGCAGACCGTGCGTTCAGCCGATGACCTCGAGCTAATCGCCGAGGTGGATCTCGGCGACGACCTCGACTTGCTCAAGGCGGCTGACGTGATCGTCGACTTCACGAGCCCCGCGGCCGTGATGGACAACCTGCGGTGGTGCCTGCGAAATGACAGGAACGTGGTCGTCGGTACCTCAGGCTTCGACGCCGGGCGACTGGAGGCGGTCGGGGAACTGCTGGCGGGGGAAACAACGGCGGTCGCGCCGAAGATCCTGGTCGTGCCCAATTTCTCGATCGGCGGCGTGCTCATGATGAAGTTCGCCGAGCAGGCCGCGCGGTTCTTCGAGTCCGCCGAAATCATCGAACTGCATCATGCCGGCAAGGTCGACGCGCCGTCAGGCACCGCGGCCAGGACCGCCGCGATGATCCAGGCCGCACGTTCGGCGGCTGGCCTCGGCCCGGGTCCCGACGCGACGACCACGCAGGCGCCGGGCGCCAGGGGCACCGTCATCGATGAGGTGCACGTGCACTCGGTGCGCCTCTCCGGCCTCGTAGCACATCAGGAAGTACTATTCGGCGGCTCCGGCGAGACGCTCACGATCAGGCACGACTCGCTTGACCGGGCCTCATTCATGCCCGGCGTGCTGCGCGCCGTCCGCGGCATCGCCACGCTGCCGCCCGGCCTGACCGTCGGCCTTGAGTCGCTGCTCGGACTGTGACCTGGCCGTCAGCCGGGCGGTTGCGGCTGCCGTAAGGGGGGTAGGCGGTTACCAGGGTGTGCGGCAAGTCTGGGGGCCTGGTGGCATGCGAGTGATCCTTAACGTGATCTGGCTTGTTTTGTGCGGGTTCTGGCTGGCGATCGCTTACGCGCTGGCCGGTTTGGTGGCGTTCGTGCTGATCATCACGATCCCGTTCGGTATCGCGGCGTTCCGGATCTCGAACTACGTACTCTGGCCATTCGGTCGTACCGCCGCGCCACGTGAGGATGCGGGCGTCGGCTCCATGATCGGTAACATCATCTGGATAATTCTCTTCGGCTGGTGGCTGGCCCTCGGTCACCTGGTGACCGGTATCGCCCTTTGCGTCACGATTATTGGGATTCCTCTGGGGCTGGCCAACTTCAAGCTGATCCCGATCTCCCTGCTGCCGCTCGGCGTTCGCATCGTCCCTTCCGACCAGGCCAGCACCTACGCGTTCTAGCGCACTGTTAGCCCCAGCGTCAAAGCCCCGAGGCTCAGCGTTGTCCCGGCGCTGGGGTTCTGGCCCCTGCTCCGGGACAACGCTGGGGCTGTGGCCAGGGACAGGCGGTCCGATATGCGCTATATGCCGGGTCCGTGGAAGCGGGGGGTAAGCGGTCCGGCCGGCTGGCGGACGGCGGCGACGGCCGACGGGAAGGCAGATCACTCGCCACTCGAAACGAAGACATCGGTGGCCCACCGTTGTTGTTCGAGGCTCCTGGCTTACGACAACGGTGGCCCATGGATGTCGTGGCCGCAGCAACGATGGCCCATAGATGCGGTTGCCCGCCCCCGCCGGACAGCATCGCTGGGCCATCGTTGCGGTGAGCTGAGCTGAAATGTCCGGTTCGCCGGTGCCGCCGGCCAGTTCGCGGCTACCCGCAGCGGCTCGCGGGCCTGCCGGCGGGCTGGCGCGGGCGAATTGCCGGTCTTTGCGGGTGCCGGGGCGGCTGCCGCAACCAGGATCGGCGCCCGCCACCCCGTGGCAGGTCCTGACCTTCAAGCGCCAGCCAATCTGCCCGTGCCCTCATCGTTACCATCACGAGATATGAGCCAGAACCATCGTTGCGGCTCTGGCGATCCTGCCGGTTCGGGGCGGTCCGGGTCGGCGGCCAAGTCGTTCGAGTCGCAGCGGGGGCACTTTGCGTTCGCATTCACGAACGCAAAGTGCCCCCGCTGTCCATTTGTGGCGCAGGCGCTGGGCGTTGCCGCCATTCAGGCTGATGCTGCGGTTTGCTGTAACGGCCGATTGTGGCATTCAATGTGATTTATGGTCGCGTTATGGTAGCCATGAGGAATCGTGTGATCAAGAACGGCCGGGGGCTGGCGGCGACTGCGACTGCGAGGGTGACGGCGAGGGCGACGGTGGCGGTGGCGGCCATTGCAGGGCTGACGCTCTTCCCAGCACATCTGGGCCTGGAACAACAGCGGCGGCTCGACGCTGGTCGACAGCTCGAATACCGGGCTCTGCGGCCCGGGCAGCGCTGATGTCACCACCTCGGAGCTCCCAGGTCAGTACCGGATCTTCTTCCACGCCTGGGTCAAGGAGAGCAACCACGTGGTTAGCACGACACCGCTGCCGCCCAACGTCGTACCGCACGAGAACAGCAATGCGGCGAGGGTGATGTACGCGGCGGTGCTGACCTTCAGGTCCGACGGGACCCCCGTGCTCGGGGCTTTCCAGGGCCAGTGAGGTCAGCGGCAGGCCAGCGTGTCGAGCTGGCCGACCGAGGTGACCCAGATAACGGCCTCGCCGGCCTCGTCTGCAGCCGGCGAGGTCGACCACGGCGGAGAAACCCCAGTCGTGGTCGCCCTCGGGATCGTCGAAGATCTGGCGCACCCGCCACTGGTCAGGATCGCTGTCGTCGATGATCAGCATGGCCGGCCCCCTGGCGTTCGGGCCTGTGCTGATCTCGTCGTGCTCGTCGAAGTAGGGCTCGATGGCGTCGGCCCAGGCACCGGCGTCCCAGCCGGCCTCTTCGTCGAGTTCGCCGAGTTCGTCCCACCGGCGCAGGGCGGCGAGTTCCACCCGGCGGAACATGGCGTTCCTGACGAGGACCCGGAAGGCGCGGACGTTGCCGGTCACCGCGGGCGGCCGCTCGTCGAGCTGGGCCGGGCCGACCTGGCCGGCGGCGTCCGGGTTCGCCAGCCGCTCCCACTCGTCGAGCAGGCTGGAGTCGACCTGCCTCACCATTTCGCCCAGCCACTCGATGAGGTCGATCAGCTCCTCGGTCTTGCGCTCATCGGGTACGGTCTGCCGCACCGCCTTGTAGGCGTCGGCGAGGTAGCGCAGCAGCAGGCCTTCCGACCTGGCCAGGCTCAGCCAGCTGACGTACTCGGTGAACGTCATCGCCCGCTCGAACATGTCCCTGACGACGGACTTGGGACGGAGTTCGTAGTCGAGTACCCAGGGGTGGCCGCTGGCGTAGAGCGAGTACGCGGCTTCAAGCAGCTCGGCGAGCGGCTGGGCGTACGACACCGATTCGAGCAACTCCATCCTGGCGTCGTAATCGAGGCCCTCGGCCTTCATCTCGGCGACGGCCTCGCCCTTGGCCTTGGAGAGCTGGGCGGCGAGCACCGGTCTCGGGTTCTCGAGCGTCGCCTCGATGACCGACAAGACGTCGAGCGGGTAGTCAGGCGAGGTGACGTCGAGCAGTTCGACGGCGGCGAGGGCCAGCGGGGACAAGGCCTGGTTCAGCGCGAAGTCTTCCTGGAGGTCGACGGTGAGCCTGACCAGGCGACCCTGGTCGTCGGCGTCGGCCAGGCGTTCGACCACGCCGCCGGCGAGAAGCGCACGGTAGATCTGGATCGCGCGGTGGATGTGCCGGCGCTGGGCCTGGCGGTCTTCGTGATTGTCCCGAAGGAGGTGCCGCATGGAGTTAAAGGCGTCGCCGGGTCGGCTGATCACGTTGAGCAGCATGGCGTGGGTCACGCTGAAGCTGGATTTGAGTGGCTCAGGATCGGCCGCCACCAGGCGGTCAAAAGTTGGCTGGCCCCAGGAGACCAGGCCCGGTGGTGGTTTCCTGCGAACGAATTTCCGTCTTTTCTTAGGGTCGTCCCCGATCTTGGCGAGCGATTTCTCGTTGGCGATGACGTGCTCGGGGGCCTGCACCACGACCGTGCCGGTGTCGTCGAAGCCGGCCCGGCCCGCCCGGCCGGCGATCTGATGGAATTCGCGGGCCTGGAGCAATCGCGTCACGTTGCCGTCGTACTTGCTGAGCGAGGTGAACAGGACGGTGCGGATGGGGACGTTGATGCCGACGCCGAGCGTGTCGGTGCCGCAGATGACCTTGAGGAGGCCGGCCTGCGCCAGTGTCTCCACCAGGCGGCGGTAGCGCGGCAGCATTCCGGCATGGTGCACGCCGATGCCGTGCCTGACCAGGCGGGAAAGCGTCTTGCCGAAGCCGGCGGTGAACCTGAACCGGCCGATCATCTCGGCGATGGCGTCCTTTTCCTCCCTGGTGCACACGTTGACGCTCATCAGGGCCTGAGCCTGGTCGATGGCGGCGGCCTGCGTGAAGTGCACGATGTAGATCGGGGCCTGGTGGGTGACCAGGAGTTCCTCGATGGTTTCGTGCAGCGGCTCGACGACGTAGCGGAAGGTGAGCGGGACCGGGCGCTCGGCCGAGCTGACGACCGCGGTCGGGCGGCCGGTGCGCCTGGTGAGGTCCTGCTCGAACCTGGTGACGTCGCCGAGGGTCGCCGACATGAGCAGGAACTGAGCGTCAGGAAGCTCGATGAGCGGCACCTGCCAGGCCCAGCCCCGGTCAGGGTCGGCGTAGTAGTGGAACTCATCCATGATCACCAGGCCGATGTCGGCCCTGGCGCCGTCGCGGAGCGCGATGTTGGCGAGCACCTCGGCAGTGCAGCAGACGATAGGGGCTTCGGAGTTGACGCTGCCGTCGCCGGTCATCATGCCGACGTTGGCCGGGCCGAAGATGTCGCAGAGGGCGAAGAACTTTTCCGAGACCAGCGCCTTGATCGGAGCGGTGTAGAAGCTCCGCTCGTCGGCCGCGAGCGCGGTGAAGTGCGCCGCGATCGCGACGAGGCTCTTGCCTGACCCGGTCGGCGTGGACAAGATCACGTTGGCACCAGAGACGAGCTCGATGAGGGCGTCGTCCTGGTGCGGGTACAGGACCAGGCCCTGCTCGGCCGCCCATTGCGAGAACACCGCGTAGAGCGTGTCCGGATCGGTGGACTCTGGCACCAGTTGGGTTAGCGTCATGACGTATCCATGGTGCCAGGTCGGGGACCGTGCTCGGGCAGGCCAGGACCCGCTCCTGCGGCCGGTCACCCGGCGCTAGCGGCATCGGGCCTTGCGAAGGTGCCCGGCACAGTTGTAGATGAGGGTGTAATGCAGCAGGTCTCTCTCCAGCGCGGCGGGCATGCTGGTGACCAGCGCTTGCTGAAGCGCATAGGTGCGGCTGGCGAGGGAGACCTTGCTCGCGCACTGATAGTCGGCTACCGCCACGGCTATCTCGTGGCGGCGCACTGCCTGCTCAGGGCCATGCCGCGCGTATTGAGCGGCGATCTTGTCATTGGCAGCCATTGGGCTGCTGTAACTGAAACCGCGGGCCTGCATGCAGCGTGACCAGGTTTCGGACAGAGCCTGGAATTGACCGGATGACTCGACGTGATCTACGTAATCGATCTGGACCATGCTCAGCCCGGTAAACGCCTCGGCGTAGTTCCGCACTGATCCGTATACGGACGCCTCGGCCCGGCCTTCGCAACCTCCGGCTCGGATACTTCCGCGCACGCCGTCTGGAAAGGACAGCGGGATCTGGTCGGACGACGCGCCTTTCAGCACGGAATCGTAACGCGATGCCTGCGCCGAGCTCAGCCCAAGGACGTACCGCGTCTCTCTGCTTGTGCCGTCGTCGGCGCCCGGGCTGCCTGAACTATGCTGGTCGCGGAGAAAGGAAGCGTACAGTCCGTAGCCGTCCGAACGGCGTGACGCGAGGTTCGTGTATGGCGGGAACTCTGGAAGTGACCTCGAGCGGTATTCGCCAGCTGTGACTGTGTCAAGTTCCGGATAAAAGAGCAGATGCTGAGCGCGCATGCACCGCGCGGTCAGGAGCTGTACCGAGTTGCTGACCTGAGCTTCGAGCCGGAGGGCACCTCGACTGTTAAGCAATAGCTCGGGCGCGGTCGTCGGCTGGGTAAGGCCGGAGCGCGCACCGGAGCCCTGAGAAGATGACGACGCTGATCCCGAGCAGCCGGCGATACTGGCCAGTGCTATGCCGGCGATCGCGATCGCTAATGTTTTCACCGCGACTCCCAGGGGTGGTGGCGCAGCATAGGTGTCAATGCGCACCGGTTCCCTGGGAATCCGTCGTCCGAGCCGGGCCGGGAAGCGGTGCGTCATCGAGATCCTGCCTGCGGGCTAGCAGGTACCGTCGCTGTCGACGTGATCGGAGCTGATCACGTCGTCCCAGCTGTTCCCGTCGCTCTGGGTCCTGTTCGCCAGGTTCTGGAAGGTTGCCCCGTTGGCCTGGGCCAGGTTATCTCCGGCACAGCCGGAGTTCGGGAACCAGTAGATCGTCTCGGTTCCTGTGAGGTTATTGACTGACGATGAAATGCAGTCGTTCCAGCTGCCGTTGTTGAACGGGCCTGCCGTGCCGGAACCGTCTGACTCGTAGTAGCAATCTCCGCCACTGGAGAAGTTGTTGAAGTTACTGTTTGTTCCCTGCCATTCGCCGAAGCCGCCGTCGTAGTCCTTCTTGGCGAATCCGCAGGCCCAGTTTGATGGGCAATCGGCTATGGAAGCTGGACCGTTGTGGGTACCGCCAAAGTGCGGTCTTGGCGCAGTGGGCCGAGTGGTAGCCGGCGCGGCCGACGCGGCCACAGTTCCGCTGGCCGCGATGATGGTGCTCACTCCGAGGAGAAGTGCACCTAGAACCGATGCCGTACGCGACTGCCGGAAGAACCTGCTTAACATGCGCTTCCTTCCTAATTATGCCAAACGCCTAATATGCACGTTTGGCGGCCAATGGCTATAGGTAGCTTATAATTGCATCACATTGTCTGTCAATGCAATAATTAGGTGCTGAATGCGGTAGGCTTACGGCTTCGCGGTATGTCCGTTCTCGCTAGTCTTTCGGACTCGGAATACTTTTACTGCATCGATGCCTGGTATACTATGTATGCTACGCAAAGTCCGGCTCGACTGAGGAATTGGCTCCGAAGGGCGTACGACAGGTGAAGAGCACGCGAACGGCGGCGGCTTCGGGGCTTCGCGGCTTAGCGTGGGCCAGCGGTGGTCTGTTACGGTCTGCTACTGTGCGCTCAGGTGCGGTCAGCAAGCTAGCTGGCCAGTGCTTTCTGCTTAACTACTAACGGTCGCTAGTCAACGCGAGCTAACCAGACAGCGAGATTTCCGAAACGTGAGCGAACTCGTTGATCACGATCTTCCCTCGGCCTCTGGCGGCAGCCGCTGGTTCGATCTGTCTCGTATACCTGCTGTCTTGATCGCGCTTGCCGCGTCTGTGGCCCTGACCGCCGCTTTGTGGTTCGGCACGAGCGCCGACGTGATCGGCAGCGCTGGATTCCAGGCCGTCGGCGACGATCACGTCTATGTGTACATGGCCAAGCACCCGCTTGGGAGCTTCCATATCGCTCCCTGGTGCTGGCGCATCCTGGTCCCGGTCATCGTCAGTCATCTGCCGCTCAGCCTGGAACAGGGCTTCGAGAGCGTTACTCTGCTCACCACGGCACTGACCGGCCTGGTGGTGTACGTGATCCTCCGGAAGCTCTGTTTCAGCAATGGCCTGTCGATGCTCGGGCTGATGCTGTTCTTTTCGATGAGCTATGCGACGAGGTTCAACCTGCGTGACTTCTGGCTCACGGATACCACGGCTTTCCTGTTCACCGCCCTGGCGCTGCTGGCTCTCCTGCACCGGCGCCTGACGCTGTATGTCCTTTGCCTGGTTGTCGGCGTGCTGGCCAAAGAAAGCGTCATTTTCGTCACGCCGCTGTGTTATACCTTCACCGCCAGGCAGCGCTGGGACCTCGGTGCCCTCGCCAGGACCGTCCTGCTCGCCGCTCCGGCCGTGGCTGAGCTGATCTTGCTCCGCCAGGCTATCTCGGCCTGGAATGGTCACGTCGGCTACGTCGCGGCACTGCCCTCGAACGTGAGATCGGATATCGGAAACGTAGCCAGCTACAATCTCCTCACGGTTGCCGGGAAAGAGATCTCCGCCCGCTGGCAGATATGGCCGCAGGATCTGGTGCAGGTAATTACTTCGTTTGGCACGCTCGGGCTGGTGCTGCCGCTGCTCGGCGGCTGGCGGAACCTGCTCTCGACGCTGACGCGCTTCTGGCCGTTCCTGATCCTCGTCTACTCTCAGCTGCTGTTCACCTTTAATACTCAGCGCCTGATCGTGCTCGCCTTCATCCCGGTAACGTTCGCGGCGATGCTGGGCATCCGTCGCGTTACCGAGCGATTCGAGATACCAACCTGGTTCTTCCCGCTCACGCTAACGGCCGGCGTCGCGATCGAGCTCGTCAGCAGGACGGCGTCCTCGCCATCCCCCGCGCCGCAGGTCGCCGTATTCGGGGCGATGGCTGTTCTCGCGGGGCTGTACCACTATCTCCGCCGGCGGCGTGAGCCCGCCGACCGCCTTGACCACAGCAGTGACCTGAGCTTGCCCGGCGCGAGCGACGGCAGCCTGAACGAGAACATCAAGCCGGTCACCTGAAGGCCGGGAACTTCGGGTCAGCGGGTCCGCGTTAGATTAGGCGCATGTGCCGCAGCATCAAAACATTGCGCGAACCCTACGCCGAGCGGGTCACCGAGGCAGACATGCGGGCCGCCGCCTTGCAGTACGTACGCAAGATCAGCGGGTTCCGCGCCCCCGCCGCTCACAACGCCGAGGCGTTCAATGCCGCCGTGGACACCGTTGCCCGCGCGACCGCTGATTTGCTCGACCGGCTCGAGGTGAGAGCCGGCCCCTCACGCGCGGCGGGCTGACGGACGGCGGTGATACCGTCGGCGGCTACCCGCTGAAGTCCTCGATGTCTAGCGGCTGCCGCGTCCCGTGCCCGATCTGCCGCAGCCGGTCGGCGGCTGCCTGCCGCGCGGCCGGGTCGCCGGAGAGCATGGTCTGGGCCAGCTGGCTGAGCTCGGCCGCGTCTGCCTGAATCGGCTGGCCGTCGGGTCCGAACGCCTGGATGTTCGCGTCGGCCGCTCCGAGCAGCCCGGCGAATGCCGCGGCGCCCTGACTGTTGCCGCTGAGGACCACGTTTGTCCGCGCGCCGCCGTCGAAGACCGGCCCGGTGTTGAACTGCTCCGAGGCGGCGCGGATCTGGTCGGTCATGTCCATGGTCGCGAGGATCGAGGCTTCGGCGGTGTAGTTCGGGTCGAACCTGATCTCGTTGCCGTCGGAGATCTGGGCCCTTATTTTGGTGCCGACCTGATAAGGCACCTGATCCTTGTGCTTGATGGTCCGGGCGATGAGCGCGCCGTCCGGTTTGCGGACCTGGATGGTGTAGCGGCACTCGTGGTGGCCGCGGGCCGGCTCGGCGTCGACGATCGTACCTTCGACGGGGATCCACTGGTGTCCGTGCATTTCGCTTCCTCGCATCGTCAGGTCTTTCAGGCGGTCTTCGTGTGGCTGGCGGCGGTGAGGCCGAGTTCATCGATCGAAGTCTCCCGCATCTTGAATTTCTGTACCTTGCCGGTGACTGTCATCGGGAACTCGGCCGAGAACCTGATGTAGCGGGGCACCTTGAAGTGCGCGATCTTGCCCTGGCAGTACTGCCTGACCTCGGCCTCGGTGAGTTCGGTACCCGGCCGCAGCTTGACCCAGGCGCAAAGTTCCTCGCCGTACTTGACGTCAGGAACCCCGATGACCTGCACGTCTTCGATGGCCGGGTGGGCGTAGAGGAATTCCTCGACCTCGCGCGGGTAGACGTTCTCGCCGCCCCTGATGACCATGTCCTTGATCCGGCCGACGATGTTCAGGTAACCGGCCTGGTCCATGACCGCCAGGTCGCCGGTGTGCATCCAGCGAGCCGGATCGATCGCTTCGGCGGTCTTTTCAGGTTCGTCCCAGTAGCCCAGCATCACCGAGTAGCCGCGGGTGCACAGTTCGCCAGGGACGTCGGGCGGCAGGACCCGGCCGGTCTCCGGGTCGATGACCTTGACTTCGACGTGCGGATGGACCCGGCCGACGGTGGACACGCGGAGTTCCATGTCGTCGTCGGCGGTGGTCTGAGTCGATACCGGCGACGTCTCGGTCATCCCGTAGCAGATCGTGACCTCCCTCATGTGCATCTCGCTGACGACCCGCTTCATCACCTCGACCGGGCAGGGGGAGCCGGCCATGATGCCAGTACGCAGCATCGACAGGTCATAGCTGGCGAAGTCGGGCAGCGCGAGCTCGGCGATGAACATCGTCGGCACGCCGTACAGCGACGTGCAGCGTTCGGCCTGGACGGTCGCCAGGGTCTGGGCCGGGTCGAAACCCGGAGCCGGAATGACGATGCAGGCGCCGTGCGTGGTGCAGGCCAGGTTGCCGAGGACCATGCCGAAACAATGATAAAACGGCACCGGAATGCAGACCCGGTCCTGTTCGGTGTATCCGCAGCCTTCGGCGATGAAAAAGCCGTTATTGAGGATGTTGTGATGCGAGAGGGTCGCGCCCTTGGGGAACCCGGTCGTGCCGCTGGTGTACTGGATGTTGATCGGGTCGTCGAAGGACAAGCCGCCCTCGCGCTCGGCGAGAGCGGCGGCGGCGCCGTCGGCCCGGCCAGCGCCGAATAGCGCGTCCCAGTCGGGCGAGCCGAGGTAGATCACCTTCTCCAGGTCAGGCAGGCCGGGGCTGGCCTCCTCGATCATCGCCCGGTAGTCGCTGGTCTTGAAGCTTTCCGCGCTGACCAGGAGGCGCACGCCGGACTGGCGGAGCGCGTAGCTGAGCTCGTGGCCGCGGTAGGCGGGGTTGATGTTGACCAGGATGAGGCCGGCCTTGGCGGTGGCGTACTGCAGTTGCACCCACTCGGCGCGGTTGGGGGCCCAGATCCCGGCCCGGTCACCTGCCTGTAGCCCGGCCGCGATCAGCCCGGCGGCGAGCACGTCGGTGTCGGCGTCGAATTCCTGATAGGTCCACCGCCGCCCGCTTGGCGCGTCAACGAGCACCTCAGCATCAGGAAACCGGGCCGCGACCCGCCCGAGGTTGGCACCGATGGTCTCGCCGAGCAGCGGAATGCTCGAGGTGCCGTGGCTGTACGACAGCGTTGCTGGCAAGGACATGACCCCGTTCCCTTCGCTGGGCGGCCGGCGGGCGGCGGGCGGCAACCCGCTGTGCATTACCAATCGTGCCGGGCTTACGGCCCGGTTCCAAGTTCGGGGGCCAGCCGCCTGCGCGAAGTATGTCATTGTCGGTGGAAGGGAATAGTCTGGTCAGCGCAGGATTCATTTCGACTTGAACTGAAGAGCGGCCCGTGGATCTTTGGGTGATCTGGCTGATCGCCGCCGTCCTGCTCGGCGTGGCCGAGCTGGTGACGGGGACGCTGGCTCTCGTCTTGGTAGCCGCCGGGGCGCTGGCCGCCGCTTTGAGCAGCGCCCTGGGCGCCGATATCGGCATCCAGCTCGCCGCGTTCGCCGTTGTCTCCGTCGCTGGCCTCGCGCTGATCAGGCCGCTAGCGCTGCGGCGACTGCGGCGCCGGCCCGCCATCCGCACCGGGACGGCGGCGCTGGTCGGGCAGACCGGCTATGTGCTCGCGGACGTAAGCCCGCACGGCGGCCGGATCAGGATCGGCGGCGAGGAATGGTCGGCTAGGCCCTACGACGAGGTCTCGCTCATCCCCACCGGGTCGACGGTCGACATCCTGCAGATCAAGGGCGCCACCGCCCTGGTATATCCGAGGGAGTAAAGATGTCCCCAACTACGATCGCCATCCTCGTGGTGGTCGTCATCGCCATCATCCTTTTCATCGCTTTCCTGGCCAAATCCATCTGGATGATCCCGCCGTCCAGGGCGAGGAACGTAGAGCGCCTTGGCCAGTTCCACAAGACGCTCGAGCCCGGCCTGCACTTCGTGCTCCCGGTCATCGATAAGGTCAAGGACCTCATTGACCTGCGCGAACAGGTGGTCTCCTTCACCGGCCAGCGGGTGATCACCGAGGACAACGTCGTCGTGGCCATCGACACCGTGCTGTTCTTCCAGGTCACCGATCCGCGCGCGGCCGACTACGAGATCGTCAACTACATCGATGCGATCGAGCAGCTCGCCGCGACCATGCTGCGCAGCGTCATCGGCAGCATGGACCTCGAGGAGACGCTGACTTCCCGCGACAAGATCAACACCCTGCTGCGTGGCGTGCTTGACGACGCCTCGGGCAAGTGGGGCATCAGGGTCACCAGAGTCGAGATCAGGTCCATCGACCCGCCCCAGACGATCAAGGATTCGATGGAGAAGCAGCTCAAGGCCGAGCGGGAAAAGCGAGCCGCGATCCTGCAGGCCGAAGGACAGCAACTTTCCCAGATCCTGACCGCCGAAGGCGACAAGAAGGGCGCGATCCTGCGCGCTGAAGGTGAGAAGCAAGCTGCGATCCTCCGGGCCGAAGGCCAGGCGCAGGCGATCTCGACGGTGTTCCAGTCCATTCACGACGGTGATCCTGACCCGAAGCTGCTGGCCTACCAGTACCTGCAGACCTTGCCGCAGCTCGCTCAGGGTGAAGGCAACACCGTCTGGATGATCCCGAGCGAGCTGACCGGCGCGCTGCGGATGCTGAGCTCCGCGTTCAGTGGCGGTGGCGAGGGCGCCAGGCCAGAGCCCGAGCCGGTTCCGCTTCCGCTTCCGCTTCCGCTTCCGCCAAGGAACGGCCAGCCTCAACTTCCGCCGATGCCGCCGGCCCCTGCTATCGGGCAGCGCACCGTGCCGAGGCTAGATCCAGATGGCCAGGCCGACGGCTAAGGAGGCTGCCGCCAGGGTCACGCCTAGATCCTGATGGCCAGGCCGGCGGTCAGCAGGACGCCGAAGGCGAGTTGCAGGCGGCCGGTCTGGCCGAGTACGGCGATGAGCCCGCGTCCGGCCGCTCCGCTGAGTACCTCCCTGGCCGGGATGATCGCGAGCGGCAGCACGGTTAGGGTCAGCAGCGTGAACGGCGCTACCGGTGCCATCGCGATGGCGGCCGCGAACGGCAGGGCGGAGCAACTCGTGTACAGCAGGCGGGTGCGCCGGTCGCCGATCACCACGGCGAGGGTCCGCTTGCCTGACGTCTCGTCGGTCGGAATGTCACGCAAGTTGTTGATCACGAGCAGCGCGCAGGCGAGCAAGCCGACCGGGATCGCCGCACCGAGCGCCAGCCAGGAGAGCCTGGCCATCTGCACGTAAGCAGTGCCGACAACGGCACCGAGCCCGAAGAACACGAACACGGAGACCTCACCAAGTCCCCGATACCCGTAAGGCCGCCTGCCGCCCGTATAGAACCAGGCCGCCGCGATCGCCGCCGCCCCGAGCGCCAGAAGCCACCAGTTGACCACGATCGCAAGCACGAGCCCGGCGACCCCCGCGACGAGAAAGCAGCCAAGCGCGGCCACCAGAACCTGCCGGGGCGTGGCCAGCTTGGAGCCCACCAGCCGGACCGGCCCGACCCGCTGCTCGTCTGTGCCCCGGATGCCGTCACTGTAGTCGTTAGCGAAGTTAACGCCTATTTGCAGCGCCAGCGCCACGACCAGAGCCAGCACCGCCCGCCAGGCGATGAACGACCCGTACCCGGCCGCGACCCCTGAACCGACCGCGACAGGGACGACCGCCGCGGGCAATGTCCTCGGCCGCGTGCCGGCCACCCATTCCTTCGCCGTTGCCACCTTCGCCGCCCATGGTTGCTGCCCGTGCCGATTTGGGGAGACGTCACAGACTAGCGCCAGCCGGCGAGTGCCCCGCCAACCGAGCCTCGCCCAGCTCCTTGGGTGGAGAGATCCCAGGCCGCAGGCCCATCGTCGTCCCTGCGCAGGTGCCCTGGCTCCAACGCCGGGACAACGCTGGGGTCCCAGACCGCCCCCGAGTGCCCGCGTCGGGACTATCGCGGGGGCACGGCGCGCCCATGAGCCCTCTCCACCCAAAGGAGCCGCATCGATGGGCCATCGTTGTTGCTGCTAGCCAGACCCCAACGACAACGGTGGCCCATGGATGCGGCGCCAACCGCATCGCTGGCACATCGTTGTCGTTGGGCCGAGGCCGACAGCAGCAACGATGGCCCATCGATGCGGTAGGCCGGGACCGTTCGCGGCTTATGTGAGCTTTGTCCAACGGCAGCGCGGGCTGGCCGAGATGGGCCTGCGCGTCGGGCCTGCGCGGCGGGGGCCTGCGCGGCGGGGGCCTGCGCGGCGGGGGCCTGCGCGGCGGGGGCCTGCGCGGCGGGGGCCTGCGCGGCGGGGGCCTGCGCGGCGGGGCGGGGCGGGGCGGCGGCGGGGGGCTTAGTTCAGCTCGGGGAGGGCGTGGGCGGCGGCGGAGAAGACTAGGGCGATCTGGGCGTTGTCCAGGTGGTGGCCGATCGTGGCCTTGGACTGGCGCCTGAAGTAGGCGCCGATGTGGCTGCCGTCGAACGTGTCGACGCCCTTGATCCGCATGATGATCCAGGGTATCTTCGGGCCGTAGATGACCATCGCCGGGCGGACCCGGACGCGCTGGCCGAGTTCGGTTCCGATCAGTTCGGCTACTTTTTCCGCTTCGTACTTGGCGTGCTCGAACTTGGATTCCTGGCTGGCGGGGCCGTGGTAGAGGACCCCGCCCCTGGTCAGGAGCGGCAGCCTGGTATCAAAGCGCTGGGAATCCAGGGTAAAAATGCCGCTCGGGCCGACCACGATATGGTCAACGACCGACTTGGTGCCGGCCAGCTTGCGCGTGTTCAGCGTCAGGTAGCCGGCCGCCTGCAGCATTTTCAGCTTTCGGGCGGTGGTCTTTTGCGCGGTCGTTACCCGTACCGAGGTCGGAGTGATCCCCGTGGTCCTTGAGCGGAAAAGCGTGTCGATCGCGGCGCAGATCACGACGGCGGTGAGCCCGTACCGCCAGTCCTTCCAGATCGTGACCCCGATGAACGCGGCCAGGCAGATCCCGATCCTGATGATCCAGATCCGCAGGCGGGGGTCAGCCATCAGTCTCGGGTTGATCAGCGGCTTGCTGACCAGCGGCAGCGAGATCGGCTTGGCCCGCAGTTGCCTCCGCTTTTGCGGGTCGATCAGGTCGGGCTCGCCGCCAGCCGCGGCCGTGCCAGCCTCGGCGGCGTCCGCCTCGGCGGCCTCAGCCTCGGCCGCCTTGGCCTGCGCTTCGCCGTCGAGCAGTGCCCCGTCGTCTACGGCCGGACCCTCGTAAAGCAACGGGTCTTCGGCCGCCTCGCCGGGGTCGGCGGCATTCTCGGGAACGCTTTCCCGCCTGTTTTTGCCAAACCATGAGCGCCAGCTGTGCTGGTCCTCTTCTGGCGCGGTGGGCTGGTCGGCCGCGTGCTGAACCTCGGCGTCCACAATGCTGAGCGTAACCGATAAGGAGTCGGCCGAACATGGCCAGGGAGGGGGGAGCGGCTAACGCTCCGGTCTAGACTGTGCCGCGTGGTCAGGGCTACTGTTCGGTAACGTGGCAGAACTACATGACTTGACCGTGATCGAGCTGGCCGGGGCGATCAGGACGGGCGAGCTTTCGCCGGTAGAAATCACCGACCACTACCTGGGCAGAATCGACCGCCTGAACGCCGAGACCGGGGCCTTCTACACGGTCACCGCCGACCTGGCCAAGGAGCAGGCGGCCGCGGCCGAGCAGGCGGCGGCTGACAGCCGGAAGACCGGCGACGCGCTGCCCCCGCTCACCGGCGTTCCCATCCCGATCAAGGACCTGAACCTGGTCGCGGGCGTCAGGGCCACCTTCGGCTCGACGATCCTGGCCGACAACGTGGCCACGGAGGACGACTACGTCGTCGCCGAGCTCCGCAAGGCCGGCATCGTGATCACCGGCAAGACCGCCACCCCCGAGTTCGGCCTCCCCTGCTACACGGAAACCAAGATCGGCCCGCCCGCGAGAACAGCCTGGGACCTGACCAGGTCGGCGGGCGGCTCGAGCGGCGGAGCGGCGGCCGCCGTAGCGGCTGGACTGGCCCCCGCCGCGCAGGGCAGCGACGGCGGCGGCTCGATCAGGATCCCGGCCAGCGTCTGCGGCCTTTACGGCATCAAGCCGAGCCGGGGTCGCATTTCCGGCGGCCCGCTGATGCCCGACCTTTTCGGCCTCTCCACCGACGGCCCCCTGGCCCGCACGGTCGAAGACGCCGCCCTGCTGCTCGACGCGATGACGTGCAGCTACCCAGGCGACCTGTACTCGGTCCCGCCGCTGCCTGACGGCGAGACCTTCCAGGGCCACGCCCGCCGTGACCCAGGCAAGCTCCGCATCGGCCGCTCGATCAAGAACGTCGTCCCCGGCGCCCACGTGCACGAAGACTGCCACGCCGCCTACGAGGACGCCAGCAAGCTCCTCGCTGACCTCGGCCACGAGATCATCGACGTCGAGCTACCCTTCGGCGAAGACGCGGTCCCGATGTTCGAGTACCTCTGGTACGCGATGGCGACTCTGGCCCCGATCAGTCCCGAGCAGGAGGATCAGCTCCTGCCGCTGACCAGGTACCTGCGCGACCGCGGCCTGAAGGTCACCGCCGGCGAGCTGTTCTTCGCCGAGGCCTACCTGCAGGCCATCACCCGCACCGCGCTCGGGGTGCTCAATCAGTACGACGCGTTCCTGAGCCCGACGCTGGCCTCGCCGCCGGTCCCGGTCGGCTATTTCGACGAGGTCGACCCGGCCGAGAACTTCGAACGGCAGAAGCGATTCACCCCTTATACCGCGCTCTACAACATTTCCGGCCAGCCAGCGGTGAACCTGCCGTTGAACTGGAACGCGGAAGGATTGCCTATTGGCGTCATGCTGGCCGGAAAGATCGGTGACGAAGCGACCCTGATCTCCCTTTCCGCCCAGGTCGAAGCCGCGCGGCCGTGGAAGGACAAGCACCCGGCCATCTGGTAACCAAGCAACGGAGCCCCCGTAGTCCTACGATCTGACATGGGCTGAAGCTGCAGCCCGTCGAAAGACTCTGGGGGGAGTCCGTTGGGGCGGCTGGTCAGGCAGGTGGCAAACGTCGTGCTCGCGACGTGCGCGGTGCTTGCCGTGCTCGTCGTCGGCGGGGTCGGCTTCCGCGCGATCCCCGCGCTCGGGCGCGTGCTCGACCCCGGGCACGGCGCCTGGACTTCGGCCGCCGGCGGTGAGCCGGTCAGATCGGAAACGCTGCGGCTGCCCGGCCTGGTCAGCCCGGTCTCGGTGGCGTTCACGGCCCAGGGCGTGCCGAGCATCGACGCGGCCAATGAAGGCGACGCTTTGCTCGCCGAGGGTTACCTGCACGCCAGCTTCCGGCTGACCCAGATGGACCTTGAGCGCCGCCTGGCCGAAGGCACGCTCGCGCAGCTTGTCGGCCCTTCGGCGGTGACGTCTGATGAGTTCGAACTGCGACTCGGCCTGCTGCGGACGGCCCGCCGGGAGTGGGCCGAGATGCCGAAGAACAGCATTCCCGCTCTTGAACTGGAAAGCTACTCGCGCGGGGTCAATGACTTTCTCAGTCAGGATCGGCAAAAAAACACCTGGCCGGCTGCCTTCACATTGGCCGGTGTTTACCCGGCCAAGTGGACGCCGGTCGACAGCCTCGCCGTCCAGGGCGACCTGACCCAGGAACTCGACTACACGACCACGCCACTCGACTACGCCTTGCTGGCGAGGTCGCTTGGCCTGAAGAAGACGATGGCGTGGTTTCCCGTTCTCCCGGTCAGCAGTCAGTCACCATACGACCCTGGCCCGTACAAGAACCTGGGGATCGCGCCGGTCGAGACTTCCATGACCCCGGTGCCGTCCGGGGCGAAGGTCAGGAAGACGGCGCACCTGGGCGCGAGTACCCCGGACGACATCTCCCCTTCGGCGGGAGTCGCCCGGGCGGCGGCCTCGATGCTCGCGGTCACCGACTCGCTGCCGCGGGGCCAGGTTCATGCCTACCCGGACAGCAATGCCTGGGCTGCCAACGGCCCCAAGGTGCTCGGCGGCGGGGCCATGCTGGGCGGCGATCCGCATTTGCCGCAGACGCTTCCGTCGATCTGGTACCAGGTCGCGGTGACGGCGCCCGATTACGACGTGACGGGAGTCAGCGTTCCCGGCCTGCCCGGCATCGTGATCGGGCACAACAAGCACATCGCCTGGTCGCTGACCGATACCCAGAATCAGGCCACGTTGTTCTACGCCGAGAAAACTAGTCCAGCTCATCCGGGCGAGTACTTCTGGCGGGGTAATTGGAAGAAAATGCGGTTTTTCCATTACGTGATCGCCGTGCGAGGCAGCCGGCCAAGGCAGCTGACCGTCGCGGAAACCGTGCACGGACCAGTGATGACGCAGGCTGGCCAGACGGTCTCGGTCGACTGGATGGGCAATGTCCCTTCGCCGGACGTCGCTGTCCTGCAGGAGATCAGCACGGCGCGGGACTTCGCCCAGTTCCGGGCGGCTCTCGCGAACTGGCGGGCGCCGGCCCAGAATTTCGTCTACGCCGACGACCGTGGCAATATCGGCGCGATTTCGGCGGGGTATTACCCGGTGGTCAAGCACGGTGCCCCGCAGTTGCCCTTGCCCGGCACGGGAGCCGACGACATGGCCGGTGTCATTCCCTACCGCGCCGTTCCGCAGGTCTACGACCCGCGCGGGCATGTGATCGTGACGGCCAATCAGCGGCCGGTCACGTCGGCCTACCCGTACTACATCGGCACCACGGCGAACTTCTTCGACCCGAGCTACCGGGCCGCCCGCGAGACCGCGTACCTGGACCGGCGCTCTGGCATGAAGATCTCGAGCTTCGCCGCGCTCCAGGCCAGCGACGTTGACGACCTGGCCGTCCGGGTACTGCCCAGGATCGTCCGCCTGCTGCGGCAAGCCAAGCTGACGCCGATGCAGTCGCAGGCACTCAAGCTGCTGCGGCGCTGGAACGACTCGATGGACGTGAACTCGGCGCCGGCGGCGATCTGGTGGACGCTGTGGAACGACTACGTGATCGCGACGTTCCAGCCGTGGTGGAACTCGGCCCGCGTTCCCGTGCACCTTGACCCGGACGGGCTGACCGTCGGGACGGGGGAGTTCAGCCTGGACCAGGACCTCGAGCACTGGACGCTGCGCGACCCGCGCGATCCGGTGTTCACCCCGCCAGGGGCGGCGGCGCAGACGGCTGCGACCGTGCTGGCCAGCGCGTTCGGAATGGCTGTGTCCTCGCTGCACGCCAAGCTTGGCGGGGCGCCTTCGACCTGGCAGTGGGGCAAGCTCCATAGCCGGTCTTTCCCTTCGCTGGTTGCCCCGGACGGGCTCGGGTACGGGCCGAAGCCGGCTGGCGGCGATACGTGGACCGTGGACGCCGCGTACGGGCTGCCTGACGCTACCGCCGGGCCGAGCTGGCGGATGATCGTGCGCTGGGCGGGGCGATCAGGCCGGGGCCGGGGGACGGCGGTCGGCATTTACCCAGGCGGGCAAAGCGAGAACCCGGCGTCGCCCTGGTATGAGAACCTGCTTGCTGACTGGTCGGGCGGTACGTACCTGCCCATGCCGACTACCGGGGCCGGGCTTGTCCGCTGGGAGCTCAAGCCATGACCAAGCCGGCTAGCCGGGCCACTCGGTCTGAGCTGCGCAGGCTCGGCAAGCTCGGGTCTTACCGGCTGGGCACGCTGGCGCCGCAGGGAATCGGCCGGCGGCCCCGCCGAGACAGTTCCAGCCGACGTTCGGCCGGACCAGGCGCGCGGGAGCCGGGCCGGCCTGGGTGCTCATGGTCCTGGTCGGCGTGGCCGGGATCGGCGGCGGCGCGATGATCGGGCTCTGGTTCCTGCCGCTCATTGCCGGGTTCCTCACCGGGATCGCCGTGCGCTTCGGCGACTTCAGGCTCAGGAGCGCCGTGCTGGCCGTGATGTTCATGAGCGGGGCCGGCTGGGGCGCGACGCTGATCTTTTACTCGGTTCGCGGCCAGCCGGTCGGGGCGACCGCGCGGGTCATCGCCGCTGTGGCCGGCCTTCCTGCCTACGCTGCCGTGGCGATCGCCTGCACGCTGGCGGTGAGCATGCTGCTCGGCCTGACCGGTCTGTGGCTCGGCCGGCCCTGACCCCGAGGCCTGCCCGCTAGGCGGCGCCTGTCAGCGGTAGGCGTCGTGCAGGAAGTCGCAGTTGGTGCTGGCCAGGACGGCGGTCAGGACGGCGGCGTAGAGGGCGCGGGACACCTGCTGGTACTCCTGCTCGACCGCGGGGTCAGGGAATCCGAGATCATTCCATGAGCCCATGCCGCCAAACACCCAGGCCTGGTCGGCCTCGGCCAGGAGGCGATGGGCGGCGCCCGAGTAGCGAGGCGGGAGCAGGTGCGCCCGGTCGGGGGCCTCGCCATCGGCGCTCAGGATCCCCTCGAACAAGCCCGACCACTCGGCGAGCCCCTGCCTCGCGGCGAAGTCACGGGCTTCGACGAGCGCCCAGCTCAGCTGGGTCGACGCCGCCTGAAGATCAGGGCACTGGGGCATGGCCCGGTCGACCCGGGCACCTTCGTACCTGACTGACCAGATCCGGCGATCGGGCGAGGACCGGTCGCCGACGGTCCAGACGGCGCGCCAGATCTCAGGGCGCTGCCGGCCGGCCGCGAGGAGGCTCCACCGTCCGGCGTTGGAGAATCCGGCTAGCTGGTGCTCGCCGGCCTCGGTGCCGCCGACCGTGACCGGGCGTGCGTCAGGGATGGCAAGCCACAGCCGCGCCGCGCCCCGCTCTCGCAACTGGAGCAGCCAGTCGCTCGCGGTGCTCGCCTGGTAGACCTGGCCGGGCCCCATGGTCAGGCTGAACTGGAGCGATCCGACGAACTGGAACGCCCAGCTATCCTGGCCGAGGTCCGCGGGCAAGGCGGCAGGCTCATCGCTGGCCAGCCAGCTTGACCCGTGGCTGGCCAGGTAGACGATCTGTGCAAGTTCTCCGTTCACGCCTTCTCCCCGCAGCGATCAGCCAAACCACCCGTAACCATGATGATGCGATGACACTGACGTTGCATGGGAAGCCGGTCGTCACGTGCTGCGTCAAACATAGGAGCATTTGAGCCGCCGAGGTGCAAGGCCGGCGCGCAGGGCGGGGTCGGGTCGGGTCTGTGCGAGACATCAATAAGCCACCAGGATTGGCCGTCAGGGGCAAACCGCCCGTATCGCCCCGGCGGCCGCAACGATGGCCCATCGATGCGGTTGCCAGGCAGCGCCGGACCACAACGATGTCCCATGGATGCTGTGCTGACCGCAACGCTGTCCCATCGATGTCGTTCGTCAGGCCCGCCGAACCGCAACGATGACCCACCGATGCTGTAGACCGGGACGCCGCTGCCTGAACTCGTGACCCGGCCAGGACCCAACATTCACGCCAGTCACATCAACCACGCCAACGCCATTCTCTCACCTGAACTGAACCGACACCAAGATCAACTTAGGCCAGGTGGCGGCGGATCGGGGTGGTTGCTGGCAGAGGACCGCCGCTTGGACTAGGCGGGTGTGGCTGCCGGGGCCGGGGAGGTCGTGGGTTTGCGGGCAGAGCGGGTGGAAGCGAGGCTGGCGGCCAGGGCGCCGGCGCAGGTGAGGGTGGCGCCGACGATCTGCAGCAAGGTCGGGCGCTCGTCGATGATGAGGGCGGCGAGGGCCAGGGAGGCGGCGGGCTGGAGCAGCAGCATCAGGGAGCCGACGGCGGAGGGGAGCTTGGGCAGGGACGAGGTGATCAGGAGCCAGCCGGCGACCTGGCTGATCAGGGCGAGGCCGATCAGCCAGCCAAGGCTAGGCCACAGCGGGTGCAAGCCAAGGCCACCGAGGAACAGGCCGATGATCAGCGACGTGAACGCGGTGCCTGCCGACGCGTCGGCTACCGGGCCAGCGACGTGCGGTGACTGGCTCGAGGCGCGGCGCAGGATCATCAGGTAAGCGGCGTACGCGACCGACATGCCGACGCCGTAGCCGATGCCAGCCAGCGGGTGGTCCACGGCGGCGTGCTTGCCGAGCAGCCCGGACACCAGGACCACGCCCGTGATCACCACCGGCAGGGCCAGTGCCACCGCCCGGCCGGGTCGTTCGCGCCAGATCAGCCAGCTCAGGCCCACGACGACAAGTACCTGGAGATTGCCGAGCACGGTTGCGACGCCGGCGCCGACGTCGGCAATCGCGTGCGTCCACAAGATCAGGTCCACGGAAAGGAAGACGCCAGCGAGCATTGCCCGCAGCCGGTCGGCCATCGGCCTTCGCCCGTACTTGCGCTGCTCGAGGATCGCGAGCACGACCAGGACCGGCACGGCGATCGCCGAGCGGTAGAAGGCGGTACTGACCGCGCTGGCGCCAGACAGCACCACGAAGATCGGCGACGTTGAGATTGTCGCCGCGCCGAGCCCGGCGAAAAGGAGCGGGCGCTTAGCCGCTGCGCTGGACGGGGCTGCGCTGGACGGGGCTGCGCTGGTCGGGGAAGGGCTGGCTGCGGCGGGAGGACTTGGTTCGGTAATGACCGTAGTGGGGTACGGTACTGTCATGACCCCAGCATACGACTGGTCAGCGACTGGGCGGTACGCGGGGTTTGCCGGTTAAGTAGCGCAGTGCCGGTTAAAGAATGTCTTGACGGCCGCCCGGCGCAGTTCTGGCCGGTTCGCGGCGTCGGTGCTGTCGATGAACTGGTCGGCGGCCCCGATCGGCGGCAGCTCGCGAAGCACGTCGCTGCCAATCGACTCTCGAAGAGCGGCCGAGATGCGCTCCGCGCCGATCACCTGGTAGGGCCGGTCATAGAACCTGCGGACGGCCGCATCGATCGGCTCGGTAAGGCCGAGTTCGTTGTGCCACCTGGCCAGCTCGCTGTAAGCGGCGCTGAGCGCGCGCTCGCGTTCTGGCCAGGTCGCGGCCGTGACGGCTCTGGTGAGTTCCCCGTGCAGCACGCTCACGCCCGGTAGCCGGGCGAAGGCCGTTCCGAGCCATTTGGCGTAAGGGGGGTAGTTTTTTCGCATCAGCAGGGCCAGGCGGACGGCATCGCGGGCGAGCCTGGCCGCGATGACCGCCGAAGACCTGGCAGCGCGGCCCCCAGTTGTGATCGGTCGACCGAGCCGAGTCGAAGCCGAGAACATCTGACCCCGAGCCGACGAGCGCGGCGGAGTGCCGCAGGCCAGGCGCATGCCGGTCGAGCAGCGGCCGCACTACCTCGCCGTAATAGCGACGGGCAAGCTCGATCCCTGGCACGAACGGTGCGGTCACTCGGTGATCGTGCCAGAACGGTTCGGCCGGTCGCGACCTAAATACCGGTGGGGTTGGCTACATCTGGGTTAACTGGCCGACGGGACCTTCTGGCGCGGCGATCATAGACGGGTGAGCGATGCCGAGCTGATCAGGCGAGCCGAGGCCGCGGGGATTTCGGCGAGCTATCTGGACTGGCGCGATCAACGGGTGCAAGTGCCCGACGACACGCTGGTGGCCATACTCGACGCCCTCGGATCAGCAGGAGGCTCCGGGGATCGCGTGACCGAGCACGGGCCGGCGGTGCTGCCTGAGGCGCTGCCACGGCGCCCGCGGGACCGGGCCTGGGGCTTCGCCGTGCAGCTTTACTCGGTCAGGTCGCGCCAGTCCTGGGGCCACGGCGACTTTCCCGATCTCGCCGACCTGGCGACCTGGTCAGCCCGCGAACTCGGGGCCGCCTTCCTCCTGGTCAACCCGCTGCATGCGGCCGAGCCCGTGCCGCCCGTCAGCGACTCGCCTTACCTGCCGATGACTAGGTACTTCGTTAGTCCGCTCTACCTGCGGATCGAGGACGTTCCCGAATACCAGCGGCTGTCCCGCGCCAAACGGCAAGAGATCGCCGAACTGGCCGGGCCGCTGAAAGCCGCGAACCGCACCCCTGACCTCATCGACAGGAACCGGGTCCTGACCGCCAAACGGGCAGCGCTCGGGCTGATCAGGTCGGCCGGGATGAGCGAGGCGAGGAGATCGGACTTCGAGGAGTACAAACGCGAGCAAGGGGACACGCTGGCCGACTGGGCGAACTGGTGCGCGCTCGCCGAGGTCCACGGGCCGGACTGGCGACGCTGGCCGGCCGACCTGGCCGATCCCCGGCGGGTCAGCCCGATGATCGCCAACGGACCGCTCGCCGGGCAGGCCGACTTTCACGCCTGGCTCCAGTGGCTCGCCGACCAGCAGTTGGCGGCGGCCCAGCGAGCAGCGCTGGCGGCCGGGATGTCGGTCGGGCTCATCGCTGACCTGGCCGTCGGGGTTCATCCAGGTGGCGCCGACGCCTGGGCGCGGCAGGACCTGCTGGTGCGCGGGATCAGCGTCGGCGCGCCTCCGGACGGCTTCAACCAGCGCGGGCAGGACTGGACGCAGCCGCCGGTCAACCCGAGGCGCCTGGTCGCCACGCAGGCCAAGCCGTTTGCCGACTTGCTGTGCGCGGCGTCAAGGCACGCGGGCGGACTGCGGATTGATCACGTCATGGGCTTGATGCGGCTGTGGTGGGTGCCTGAAGGTCGCTCACCTGACCAGGGTGCCTACGTCAGTTACGATCACCGGCTGACGGTCGGCACCCTGTCCGCGCAGGCCGCGCAGGCCGGCGTGCTGGCGATTGGCGAAGACCTGGGCACGGTCGAGCCCTGGATCCAGCATTACCTGGACAGCCAGCACATTCTCGGTACCGAGATGGCCTGGTTCGCCCGGCAGGGCGACGGCTCGCCGCTGCCGCCGTCCCGCTGGCGGCGCTCGGTCATGGCCACGGTAGGCACGCACGACGTGCCGCCGATCGCCGGGTTCGTCGCCGGTGACCAGGTGACCGTGCGAGCCAGGCTCGGCTTGCTCAGCGATGCCGAGGCTGAGCGGGCCGCGCTTGACGCGACGCTCGACCGGTGGCACACGGCACTCGCCGTGCAAAGACTGCTCCCTCCGGCGTCGGCGGGGCGACCGACTACAGCGGAGCTGACCGTCGCGCTGTACGGCTACCTCGCGCTGACGCCGTCCGTGCTGACCGGGGTGGCGCTCGTCGACGCGGTCGGTGACCGCAGGACCCAGAACATCCCTGGCACGTCCGATGAGTACCCGAACTGGCGGATTCCGCTGTGCGACAGCGAAGGCGCGGCCGTGCTGATCGAGGAACTTGGCAACCTGAGCCTGGTCAACGACGTCGTAGCGGCGGCTACTAGCGGGCGGCGGCGTCCCGCTCTTGGCAGTGCTAGCCCGCACTCGCGTTCCGCTCGCGCTCAGGATTAGCGGGCGGCGGCGTCCCGCTCTTGGCACTTCAGGGCTCTGATCACGTCGTCGCGGCCTTCGCTGATCAGGCGGGCGAGCGGCGCCGGCGGGCGGCTGCGGGCCAGATAGTCGCCGGCCTCTTTGATGGCCTGCTGGCTGATCACTGTGACCGGGTAACAGCGCTCGACGAAGAACTGGGCCATATCAGGGCTCCAATCTCGCCATTTGCCCGCGACAACCTCGAAGAACCTCGCCGCGTAGGGGGCGAGCAGTTCTTCCTGGTCAGGCGCCTGGAAGCCGTTCACGACGGCGCGGAAGGTCGCGTTGGGCAGGGTGCCGGACAGGATCTGCGCCCAGGCGGCCTTTTTGGCGGCCGGAATCGGCCTGGCGGCGAGGCAGGCTTGCGCGTGTCTCGCACCCGCGTCGGTATTGTCCCGCTGCCTCTCCGCGTCGATCGCGGTCTCGCCGGCGACGCCCTGGCTGACGAGCCTCCGCAGGAGCAGCCAGCGCAGCTCCGTGTCGACGGCGAGCCCTTCGATCGCGGCCGAACCGGTGAGCAGGCCGGCCAGCAGGTCGAGGTCGGCAGGCGCGTTCGCGACCGACAAAAATGCGTGGGCGCAGGCGAGTTGGCGGTCAGAGCCTGGCCCGGCGCTCAGCAGGAACTCCCGATGCGCAGCGGCCAGCAGGCTGAGCCCGGCTTGCCGCCAGCCCGGGTCAGCGAACCGGCGCACCGCGGCGGCGGCCTGACTGAGAATGGTCTGAAGCACGGTCATCTCGTTTACCGCGCTGGCGGCGGCGATCACCAGGGCGACGTAGTCCCGCGTCGCCAGTTCCGCGTCCCTGCACATGTCCCAGGTGGCGGCCAGGCACAGGGCCTCGGCAACGGGTCGGCGAAGTCGCCGACGGAGCTGATCACGGCGCGCAGAGAATGCTCATCGAGCCTGATCTTGGCGAAGGTCAGGTCGTCATCGTTGACCAGCACCAGGTCAGGTACTCGCTGGCCGACCAGCTCAGGCACGTCGGTCCGCTCGCCTGACACGTCGAGCTCAAGGCGGCGGCGCCGGCTGAGTACCCCGTCGTGGCGATCGTACAAGCCGATCGCGATGCGGTGCGGGCGGAGCTCGGGCTGACTCTCCGCCGCCTCCTGGAGCACGGCGAACTCGCCGAACGTGCCTTGGGGGGTGCTCGTGTACAGCGGCCGCAGCGTGTTGACTCCCGCCGTTTCCAGCCAGGACTTCGACCAGTCGGCGAGCGGCCGCCCCGAGGCCTGCTCGAGCGCGTCGAGCAGGTCAGCGAGCGTCGCGTTGCCCCAGGCGTGCCGGTCAAAGTAGGCGCGGAGCCCGGCGACGAAGTTCTCCCGGCCGACGAAGGCGACCAGCTGCTTGACCACGGCGGCGCCCTTTGCGTACGTGATGCCGTCGAAGTAAACCTCGACCGACTCGACGTCGGGGATGTCGGCCACGATCGGGTGCGTAGAAGAGAGCTGATCCTGCCGGTAGGCCCAGGCCTTGAGATCCTGGCTGAAGGTGGTCCAGCCGTCGGCCCACTTGGTGGCCTCGGTGAGCGCGACGAGGCTGGCCCAGGTCGCGAACGACTCATTGAGCCACAGGTCATCCCACCAGGCCATGGTGACCAGGTCACCGAACCACATGTGCGCCATTTCGTGCAGGATCGTCTCGGCTCTCGCCTCCCGGCGGGCGGCGGTGACCCTTGACCTGAACAAGTACTCCTCGAGGAACGTGACCGCTCCGGCGTTCTCCATCGCCCCGGCGTTGAACTCAGGCACGAAGAGCTGGTCGTACTTGCCGAACGGGTACCTGATGCCGAAGACGGCCTGGAAGAAATCGAAGCCCTGCCTGGTGATTTCAAGCAGTTCGCCGGCATCAAGGTAGCTGGCCAGCGACTGCCGGCAGTACAGGCCGAGCGGGATACCGTCGTGCTCGGCGTGCACCGCGTGGTAAGGCCCGGCCGCGATCGCGGTGACATAAGTCGAGACCGGCGGGGTCGGCGGGAAGCGCCACTCGGCGATCCCTTCCTCCTGGGTCGGCCGCGCGGCTGCCTCTGGTGCCAGGTTAGAGATCACGTACCAGTTCTGCGGGCACCGCACGATGAACTCGAAAGGTGCCTTGAGATCGGGCTGGTCGAAGCAGGCGAACACCTGGTGCGCGTAGGAGGTCTCCAGGTTGGAGTAAAGGTAGACGCCGCCGTCGGTGGGATCGGTGAACCGGTGCAGCCCTTCCCCGGTACGGGAGTAAGCGCAGTCCGCTCGCACGGTCAGTTCGTTGGCGCTGGCCAGGCCGGGCAGTGCGATGCGATCGCCGGAGAAGGCCGAGAGCGGCAGCGGCTCGCCGTTGAGTACAAGGTCAGTGACCGCCAGCGCGGACAGGTCGATGAACGTATCCGTGCCGGGGCTAGCGCATCCGAACCGCACCGTCGCGGTCGATCGGAAGCTGGTCTCGCTGCCGTGCAGGTCGAGTTCGACCCGGTAGGACGTGACGCGAATCACCGCCGCTCGCGCAGTGGCCTCGTCACGGCTTAGGTTTCCGGCCACGCTAGGTATCTCCTGCCCTGCGGTTCAGTCGTCTTTGACCAGGGCCACCTGGCGCCCCATCTGGCATGATGTCACGCCCTAACCGCGGAATGCACGATCGATTCGGTGAGTTGTGGTGTTCGGCGCTCCGGGGTCTCGCGGGGGAGCGACGGGTTGCCGCGATCGTGTCCGGATAACGGCGAGGCAGGAGTTTGAATGACCGAGCAGGAAACCTCACAGGTCGATTTCTGGTTTGACCCGCTCTGCCCGTGGGCGTGGATTACCTCAAGGTGGATGCTGGAAGTAGAGAAGGTGCGCCCGGTCGCCGTGAAGTGGCGCGTGATGAGCCTTGCGGTACTCAACGAGAACAACGACGACCTGTCCGACCGGTACAAGGAACTGATGAAGCAGGCCTGGGGTCCGGTCAGGATCTGCGTCGCGGCTGAGCAGAAGTACGGCAGCGAGTACGTGCTGCCCCTCTACACCGCGATCGGCACGAGATTCCACAACGACAAGGCCGAGCGTGACCGGGCTACGATCGAGGCCGCGCTCACCGAGGTCGGGCTGCCCGCCGAACTCGCCGACGCCGCGGACTCGACCGAATTCGACGAGCTCGTGCGCGCGTCGCACGCGGAGGGCATCGACCGGGTTGGCTACGAGGTCGGCACCCCGGTGATCACGGTCAACGGCACCTCCATCTTCGGGCCCGTCGTGTCGCCCATCCCGCGCGGCGAGGCCGCCGCGAAGTTGTGGGACGGCGTTCTTCTGGTGACCGGGACCGACGGCTTCTTCGAACTCAAGCGCAGCCGCACCAGGGACCCGATCTTCGACTAGTGCTTCGGCAGCACGACGCTTACCACCCAGGAGCACTGAGAACTGATCGTCAGTGAATGGCTACCTGGATCGTGGAGGTGCCAGGCAATGCCGTGTCCTTTACGGCCGGATGCGGATAGCTCGACGCCGTTAGTAATCTTGTCGTCGTGCTCGCCTATGGTGAAGCTTCCAGACCTTGCGGCCTGACAGGTAAACGTCCAGGAAACGCCCCAGTCCCCTGGCCTGCTTATCTCGAATTCATGACGCTTTACCTGGCCTGAGCCGTGGAACCGCTTGATGGTCTTCCCGACTAGAAACCGCCGGGCCTGCCTGGCACCTGGGTCAGGCAGGCTTCCGCTTTCCGGGACGGCAGGGTGTCCAGAGCGGTCGGGGCGGTAGTCGGCGCTTGGCCGCAGCTTGAGGCGGGCCGGTCGCCTGGCCGAGCCGTGCGCGCCTGGTTCTTGTTTTGCTTTGGACGCTCCGGCGCTGCCTAGGGCGACGACCAGACCGACCATGGCGAGCACCAGGCAGAAGCCGGCTCCGGCCAGGCCGACCATCATCGCGAGCCGCAGCACACGGTGCTGGCCGCTGACTGCCTGGGCCAGCGGACCGCTATGGCGTGGTCTGGCGCGGACCTGATCAGCTAACCGAACCCTTCGACCTATTGCGCTCAGAAGTGACCGTCCTGCCCGGCAATGCCGCATAAAGCTCTCCTGGCCAATATTCCAGCAATATTGCGAATCGGTTTATTGATCCGGCCAACCCCGCATCTCATAACGAGAGCGTTTGTATCACAGATCTAGAACTTAGCAAGGGCCAATCAAGGTTCTGAGGTCCTCATCGGGTCACCGTAAATCAGGCGAAATAACCTGCGGCATAGTTCAGAAATCGCCGCAGTTCGTGGTCAACCGGGGCACTTGATCCTAGCTCGTACCGCGATTGCCGACGGCCCCGGCCGGGGAGCGGCGACCGGCCCGGATCATCGGATAGTCCGGCTACTCGCCGCGCAGGCCCCGCTGATGCTGGACCGGCCCCTGTCCAGTCACCGCAATGCAGGGCCACGGGAGGGCCACGGGTCTTGGCAACAGTAATGCCGGGTTTACTGCTGCCAGGCAACACTGGTGCCGGGTTTACTGTTGGGCCCGGTCGGCCGGGGAGTGCGGAGCGGAGGGTTCTCGCTGGCCGCCGCCGGACATAACGCCTATCGTGCCAGGCCGGGCTCGCAACGATGGCCCATGGGTGCGTTTCCGCTGGAGTGAGTTGTGGTCAGCTCCTCGGCGTGGCCCGCGCGGGACTGGTCCTCCAGCCCTTCCCAGCCTCAGCCTCCCCGCTATTCCCGGCATTTCCCGACTTCCTGACATCCAGGGCAGCCCGCCATCCCGGTCGTGGATACCGGGGGCACTTTGCGCGGCCGTAAAAACCACCCCAAAGTGCCCCCGGTGCTCGGGCAAGACCGTCCGGCACCCGCCTCACTCCAGCGGAAACGCACCCATGGGCCACCGATGCGGTTGCCAGGCCAATGGTCAACAACATTGATGTCCCAGCGATGCTGTGCGAGTGACATCCCTGGGCCATAGATGTCGTTCGGCTCGGCCGCCGCACCGCAACGATGTCCCACCGATGCGGCTCTGGCGTACATAACGTGGAGGTAACGGCGTCAGGTGCGGCGGCGCTGTTCCGGGTGACCCGGTTCCCGGCTCTTCCGCTCCCTGATCCCGGTGTCCGCCGTTCAGGTCCCCCCCAACTCCTGGCACACCGGGCACCTGGCCGCCAGCCCCGGGCCGTAACCGCAACGATGGGCCATCGATGCTGCTCAGCGGGGCCGGGCAACCGCATCGATGGCCCATGGATGTCGTTGCCGCAGCAACGATGGCCCATAGATGCGGTTGCCCGCCCCCGCCGGACAGCATCGCTGGGCCATCGTTGCGGTGATCTGAGCGGAAATGTCCGGTTCGCCGGTGCCGCCGGCCAGTTCGCGGCCGCCCGCAGCGGCTCGCGGGCCTGGCGGCGGGTCAGCGCGGGCGAATTGCCGGTCTTGCGGGTTGCCGGGGCGGCTGCCGCAACCAGGATCGGCGCCCGCCACCCCGTGGCAGGTCCTGACCTTCAAGCGCCAGCCAATCTGCCCGTGCCCTCATCGTTACCATCACGAAATATGAGCCAGAACCACCGATGCGGTAACCGGCGCCATCGCCGCCTCGCCGCCGATCCCACCAGCCCCGAAATTAACATCAGCCACTTCCGCCTCCGGGGACCCCGACCCAGCCTGCGGGACGATGGGGGCGGGCCGGGGACGGGGGGCGGCGCGAGGCGGGGCGGGCCGGGGACGGGGGCGGCGGAGGCAGGCGGCGCGAGGCGGGGCGGGCCGGGCGGGCGACGGAGGCAGGCGGCGCGAGGCGGGCCGGGCGGGGCGGCGGAGGCAGGCGGCGTTAGGCGGGCGACGGAGGCGGGGCGACGGAGGCAGGCGGCGTTAGGCGGGGCGGGCGGCGGGGGCGGGGCGACGGAGGGGGGAGCGGGAGTCAGAAGGAGGTTAGGGCCCAGGGGGCTGGGTCCCACCACATCGCGGCCGAGAGTTCCCTGGCGGCGCCTGGTCGTAGTTCGGTGATGATGTTGGTGGCGGCCAGGGCGCCAAGCCTGACGCCGCCCAGATAGGCCGAGCCGAGGGCGCTTACCGGCAGGACGAGGTCGGGGTCTTCTGTGGTCCGCTCGCAACTCGGCTTCGTGGAGCCGGCCGGGCCGCCTGCCTGGAGTCGCCAGCGGCCCGCGTTGGCCGGCAGGAGGTCGTCGGTTACCTCTAGCACGACGTCGACCTGAGCCGAGTAGCAGCGCCGGGTCAGGGCTTCCGGCAGGTCGACCAGCCTGATCCAGATTGAGTCCCGGTAGGAGGCGCGGGTTCGCCTCGGGTCGCTGAGCAGGCTAAGGAGCGGGTCATCTACCGGTCTGCTCCAGATCTCGATCTCGTTGACCAGGTCCCTTGACAGGAGGTCGGCCCACAGCGCGCTCGTCGTGGCCAGGTCGAGGCCGATGGCCTCGTGCACGTAAAGTACTCCGCCGGGCAGGCCGTCGGCTCCCCAGTCTGGTTTGGTCGAGTAGATCGCGTAGCCGCGCGGGCCTGACTCGTCTTCGGCCACCAGGCAGCGCTCCGGGGAGTGGCCATCCCTTATCCACTCAGCATCGAAAATTCTCGACTCCCAGTAGCCCTGGTTCCTGCTCAGGGCGCCCGGCCTTGAGGTGCGGAACGCCTCGAAGACCGGCATCATGCTCGCGAGACCAGCTTTGGGCTCGACTATTTTGAGCGAAGGTGCGCCGGCCGCAGCGGGGACCTGGCCCTCGCCGCGCTTGAGCTTATAGTGCAGGCGGTTGCTCGCCGGGCCGTAGCCGTACCGGCCGTAGATGACGCTCTCAGAGGCGAACAGGGCGGCCACCGGTTCAGGCCCGGCCGCGATGTCGGCGAGCTGCCTGCGCATCAGCGAGGAGAGCACGCCCCGGCGCCGGTGCGAAGGCAGGACAGCGACACCGGTCACGCCCGCGGTTCTGACCTCGCCACCTGGCACGGTCATCGCAAATGACATGATCTCGGCCGTGCCGATCAGCTCATCACCGTCGAAGGCAGCGAGGCTTCGCTCTGGTTCGAACGTCAGCCGCTCGAGTTCGAGGAACCCCTCAGGGGGCCAGGTAGAGTTGAACGCTTGCTCACCGACACGTAGGAATTGCGGTAGTTCAGGCTCCGATATCGGCCGGATCGGATAGCTCGTACTCATGCTCGTCTTCGTACCCTATGCGGGCCGCTTATGGCGAGTTGTTTTCCGCTCAGCACCCGGCTCACCCTGGAATTGTGGTTCAAGAACGGTAAAGTTTCGCCATCATGGTTGCAAAGTCCGGGCGTCGGCTCTGGTTCTCGGCTCGCGTTGCGGCATCGTCGTTCCGCGGCCTGGTCAGGCGGCAGTTCATCACGCAGAACAGGCGGCTCGCCTTCGTCCTCGCCCTCACCGTGGTCGGGATCGGCGTGGCGGCCGTGCAGGTCTCCGCGTCCTGGTTCTCGCCCGGCCTGATGATCCTGCCGATCCTGGCCGGCGGACTGCTGCTGTGGCCGAGGGCGCTGCGCATCCTGTTCGGCATCGTAGCCGTGATGCTGGCCTACGACGTGGCCAAGGCCGACCAGCGGACCGGCTTCGGCATTGTGGCCACGATCGCGATCATCGCCGTCTTCGCTGACGTGCTGGCCAGGACCAGGGCCAAGCTGGGACTTCAGGGCCTGCGCGGGGACCAGATGCTGATGGAACTGCGGGACAGGATCAGGGTCCAGAGCGCACTGCCCGTCTTGCCAGAAGGGTGGGGAAGCGAATCGGTGCTCAGGCCCGCCGGGGGAGTGCTGTTCGGCGGGGACTTCGTCATCTCGGTGTGTGACGGCAAGACCCTCGAGGTCGCGGTGGTCGACGTGTCAGGTAAGGGGATCGACGCTGGCACCAGGGCCCTGCTGCTGTCGGGTGCGTTCGGCGGCTTGCTTGGCTCGGTTCCTGCCTCGCAGTTCCTGACCGCGTGCAACGCCTACCTGAGGAGAGGCAATCCGGCCGAAGGATTCGTCACCGCTGTGCACCTGGTACTCGATCTGGCCTCAGGCAATTACGTGGTCACCTCGGCCGGGCATCCGCCTGCCGCTCACTTCGAGTCGGCTAGCGGATCCTGGCGGCTCACTCAAGCCCGTGGCATCGTGCTTGGCGTGGTACCTGACCTGCGCGACACGCCCGAGCACGGCACGCTAAGGCGGGGGGATGCGCTGATGCTCTACACAGACGGGCTGATCGAGGAGCCGGGGGTCGACATTGACGTGGGGATCGACCGGCTGCTCGGCGCGGCCGACCGGCTGGTAGTGACTGGATTCAGCAACGGGGCGACCCAGCTGATGCAGGCGATGCAGGAGAGCGCCGGAGGCACCGACGACCGCGGCCTGGTGCTCATCTGGAGGAAGTAGACAGCTCAGAGGGCGGAGACCGTATGCCTTCCGTTGTTGAGCCTGGTCACGGCGTGCTCGACGAGCGCGACGAGGACGTCGCGGCTTGATCCGCGCTGACGCGCGTCGCAGAGCACCAAGGGCACGTCCATCGTCAGGTTCAGGGCCGCGCGCATGGTCGCGATCGGGTAGCGCCTGGCGTCTTCGAAACAGTTCACGGCTACGACGAACGGCAGGCCGCGGCGCTCGAAATAGTCAACCGAGGGGAAGCAGTCGGCGAGCCGCCTTGTGTCCGCCATGACGACGGCGCCAAGCGCTCCGTAGGCCAGTTCATCCCACATGAACCAGAATCTCTTCTGTCCCGGCGTGCCGAACAAATAGACAACCAGGTCTTCATTGATAGATATTCGGCCAAAATCCATCGCGACTGTCGTAGTCGTTTTCTGCTCGACCCCGTCAAGTTGATCGACGAGCGCGCTCGGCTCGCTAAGCAATTCTTCCGTGCGCAGCGGGCGCACCTCGCTCACGGCGGCGACTAGCGTCGTCTTGCCAACGCCGAAGCCCCCCGCGATCAGGATCTTTATCGCTACTGGCGCGCGGGTCCGGTCCGCGACGGCTTCAGAGTCTCCGTAGGGCATCGGCGACCTCCTTGAGAATCGATAGGTCGGCCAGCCCGCTCGGGGCCGGCTGGCGTACGTTGACCAGGCCATGTTCGCGTAGGTCAGCGATCAGGATCCGGACAACGCCAATGGGCAGATCGAGGTCGGACGCAAGGTCAGCGACGGCGATCGGTAGTCGGCATGAGGTGAGCACCCGGAAGTGCTCTGGCCCGAGCGAGGACTCTTGCTCGGGGTCAAGCTCGTTCACTGAAACACTGCGAACCGCCGACACCACCGCCACCATGTCAATGGCGGCGCCGCTCGGCTTGGTTCGACCCGAAGTAACAGCGTAGGGCCGGACAACTGGGCCACGGCTATCCCGGTCCCTGCCTTCTCGCCTCGGGGTCATGGCGAGGTCAACCCTGAATCACTGTCTGCTCACCCTGGCACGTTAGCTCGCCTGCGCCGCTGGCCGAGGCCGCACGCCGAGGTGCTGGCCCACCCGCTTGACGAGCAGCGCCATCTCGTAGGCGATCAAGCCGGCGTCGGCGCCGAGGCTGGCAAGCACCGCCAGGCAACTGCCATCACCGGCGGCCGTGACGAACAGGAAAGCGGTCTCTAGCTCGACGATCGTCTGCCGGGGGCTGCCCGTATTGAAGTGCTGGCCGAATCCTCTCGCAAGGCTCTGGAATCCGGCCGCTACCGCGGCCAGATGCTCAGCGTCCTCCCTGGCCAGGCCGGACGAGGCGCCAATGGCAAGGCCGTCTCTTGAGAGAATGACCGCCTTATCGACGCTCGCGACTCTCGTGACTAGATCATCGAGCAGCCAGTCCAAGCTGCCACCAGTGTTCATTGTGCCCCCTCGACTGTGTTTGGCAACAGCCGCAATGCGGTTTGCTGCTCGGATGTCACGGCTGTTCCCCATCCGGCTCGTCGTCCAGTTGCTCGGCCACGGAACGCCCGCGCTCCCAGCCGCGCTGCAACGCGGAGAAGAAGTTCCTCGCTGCCTCCGGTGACGAGTCAGATCCTCCGGCCTCGGCCTGATCCTGACCGGGCTCGGCGATGCCCGCCTGCGCCGCGGGCATGTCCGGGGCTGGCACGAACTGGTGCGCTTGGGCTTGCCTGGCTTCTTCCCGCAACTGCGGGGCCAGGCTCGCCTGCCGCACGCGCACCGGCAAGCCTTCGAAGCCCGCGAGAGCCAGGCTGTCGGGGTCGGGTTCTGGCTCGGGCAGCAGCGGCTGCCGCTTCGGCAGAGCCCTGGCGTCGTCCATTCTGCCGTGGTCGCCGTTGGAGGCCGGTGCTTGACTGGACAGCGTCGACTCGCGGTGCGGTAGCTCGTCAAAGCCCTCAAGGTGGCCAGGGCGATCGGCGACCTGGTCGTCCGGCTGGCTGCCAGGCAGGTTAAGCCACCCGGAGGACCCGCCCGGCGTGCTAGCGGGCGTGCTCGCTACCGGATCAGGCCAGCCCACCGAGCTGGACTGAATGACCGGCTGTACGTCATCGCTGACCTCGGGCTGGTTTATTGGCTGTGCGGAAAGATTGAGCAGGTGAGGGACCGGCTCCGTGCCCTGGTCGTCGAAGGAGGCGCGGTCAGCCCAGGAGCCGTCCGCGAGTGGCCAGGCGCTGACCACGCTGGCCGCTACCGGCGGGTCAGCCGGCTCGAGTGGTTCGAGCGGTCCTGTGCTCGGCTGGGCTTGGGCGGTGATGGCGGTCGCGGCGGCCTCGAGGTTGACCAGGTAGCCGGTGCTGCCAGCGTATTCAGCACTTGCCGCCCGGTCATCGGAGATCGCGATGGCCTGGTCGAGCAGGGTCGCTTCGCCGTTCAGCCGCATCGAAGGAGCCGCAGGAAGCTGGGGCACCGGCCGTCCGCCGAGTTCACGTATTCCCACGAAGGTCGCGGGCTCGTCGTAGCCGGCGTCGACGATCAGCGCGCTCGGGATGAGCACGACGGCGATCACGCCTCCGTAGGCCGAGCCCCGCATCGTGATCTTCACGTCGTGGCGGGCGGCCAGCTGACCGGCGATGTAGAGGCCCAGTCGCTCGCTTCCTGAAAGGTCGAACAGGGGCGGGTCGTTCAGCGTGGTGTTGATCTGCGTGATCTGCTGATCGTTCATCCCGAGGCCGCGGTCTTCGATTTCGACGATCAGGCCCTTGGCCACGTTGTCGCTTTCGATCCTGACCGGCGTGTTCGCCGGAGAGAACGTGGTCGCGTTCTCGACGAGCTCGGCCAGCATGTGAATGATGTCGGCGACGGCATGACCGGCGACCGAGGCGCTTGACCTGGTCGTCACCCTGATCCTGGTGTAGTCCTCGACCTCGGCGACGGCGGCGCGCATCACGTCGATCACCGGCACGGGCTCCCGCCACACCCGGCCTGATGTGCCGCCGGCCACGATAAGCAGGCCTTCAGCGTGCCGCCGCATTCTCGTGGTCAGGTGATCTACCTTGAACAGGTCGGCGAGTTCCTCGGGATCGTGTACCCGTCGCTCCATCGAGTCGAGCAGTTCGAGTTGCCTGGTGAGCAGGGACTGGCTGCGCCTGGCCAGGTTCCTGAACATGTCGTTGACGCCGCGCCTGATCGTGACCTCGTCGACCGCTGCCCCGATCGCGGCGCGGGCGGTGTAGTTGATGGCCTGCCTGAGCTCGCCGATCTCGTTGTCGTCGACCTCAAGCTGCGGCGTCTCGGTCTCGAGGTCAACGTCGGCTCCGGCCCGCAGTCGGCCAAGCACGGCCGGGAGCCGCTGCGAGGAGAGCGCGATCGCCGAAGTCCGCAGGTCATTGAGTTCCCTGAGCAGGGTACGGCCGACGATGACGGCCACGGTGACCGCCGCGATGATCGCCAGGAGACCGATAAAGGCGACAAGGAGCAGCTTGAGGACCAGGCCGCGAGCCTGGCTGACGGCGGAGGCCCTGAGTTCGTTCGCCGCGCCGCGGAGTGCCTTGATGAAGCCGGCGTTGTAGGCGTGCGTCGTCGAATTCCACGCTGGCGTCGAGATCTGCAGGGCCGCGTGCCGGCCGGATTCGATCTGCCTCTCCATCGCGGTGAGACCGGTGGTCGCCAATGGCGGGATGTCGGTGGTGAAGATCTTTTGGTACGCGGGGTCCAGGCCGGCCATGGCCTGGTTCCACAACTCCTTGTGCTGCACGATGAGCTGATTGATCAGGCGCCGATCGTTCGGCGGATAGGAATGTTCGGACAGGTCGGCGAGGAAAAGGTTGCTTTCCTCGCCCTCCGCCTGGAGCGACTGCTCGAGCACCAGGAGGTCATTGGCCTGAATCACCCCTGGCGTCGCGAGCAAGGGAAGAAGCGCCTGAATTATCACGGCGTTGCCGCCGTTCACGATCTGGCTGTAGGTGCTGGCCGCGGCCGACCGGCTCAGGTCAAGGCTGACGACGGTTCCGCGCAGCTCGCCTAGCGTGCCGAGCTTCGCTGACCAGGACCTGATCGCCTGGCGCTCGGCGCTCACGCCCTTGGACAGCGCTACTGCGGTGACGCTGTCATACGCCCGGATGGCGGAATCGGACTTCGCCTCCTGGGTGAGCAGCTGACTGAGGCGGTAATGAGTGGGCTTGGCCAGGTATTCAAGCGCGAGCATGCGCTCCCTGCTGACCTGGAGCTGGATGCTGGTGACCGGCGTCGTCACGTCGGCGCGTACCGTTTCCGCTTCCTCAAGCGACACGTAGCTGTTGAGCGAGAGCGTTACGAGAAGCCCGTACAAGCCAATCAGCGCGATCACCGGAACAAGCACGAGGACGATGATCCGCAAGCGGATTGATCGACGACGCAGCATGGTAGTAGGTCCTCAGGGATCGAGCCAGCGCACAGCTGACGTTGTTACCCGTGATCCGAGCACAGACCTGGGATCTTACTAGCCGATTGAAGGCATTACAGGTGCATCGGCGATGCCTGAGACCGGTTTTCGCAGGCCTTTCCCGGTTCTAAACTCACCGTGTTCGTTCGACTACATGACGTGATCGGACCCGGTGACTGGGCGTAGCGCGATCATCGTGCGGATACACAGGGACTATCACGAGGTCATGGGTCCGTCAGGAGATGGCGTGAGGTCGTGACCACGTGACTACGATTGGGACCCTGGCTTCAGTGTGCTGGCAAGCCACCTAAATTTCCTGATTCACCCGGTTTGCGTTGTGCGCCCCCCCGGAGGATGAGACGTCATGACTTCACCAAGCGGGCCTTCGGCGGTCGGAGAGACCGCCGGGGCTGACGCGGTCTCCACCGCGCCCGGCGGCGGATCCGCGGTGAGCGAGGAGGAGCGACAGGCCGACCCCGGTCAGCCGGCGGCGGTCTCTCCGGGAGGCTCGGCCGGTTCGGAGGGCTCGGCCGGTTCTGGTGGCGCGGGCGAGCCTTATGATCGCGGTCCGGTCTGGGCGCTTGTGCTGCCGCCGCTCGCGGGGCTCGGACTATCGCTGTGGGGCATCACGACCCCGTCGTTCTGGCGGGACGAGGCTGCCACCATCTCGGCCGACAAGCGGCCGTTCGGCGACCTGATGAAGATGCTCGGCAACGTCGATGCCGTGCACGGCGCCTATTACATCTTCATGTGGCCGCTAGTTCACTTGTTCGGCTCGGGCGAGTTCGTGATGCGGCTGCCCTCGGCGCTCGCCGCCGGGGTTATCGCGGCGTTCGTGGCCGCGATCGGCCGCCGGGTGGTCTCGCCCTGGGTTGGCCTCGCGGCCGGCCTGCTCTTCGCCCTGCTCCCTGTCGCGAGCAGGTACGGGCAGGAAGCCAGGTCGTACGAGATGGTGGTCGGGATGGCCGCGATCGCCAGCTACCTGCTTATCCGGGTGCTCAACGCGGATCAGGCCTCGCGGCGCAAGTGGCTGATCTGGTACGGGGCGAGTCTCGCGGCTCTTGGCATACTCAACATCTTCGGCCTGCTGCTGATCCCCGCCCACCTGGTCACGGTCGCACTGAATAGGCAAATACCAGCCGTGCGGTCTGAGGACGCCAGTCCGCAGACCGCACGGCATTACTGGCGCAAGTACGGTGACGCCGAGGCCAGGCGGCTCGCGATTGGCTGGGTCTGCGCCGCGGTCGCCGGCGTGGTGCTTTCTAGCCCGTTGCTGCTGCTCGGCTGGGATCAGCGCGGGCAGGTCGCCTGGATCACCAAGAACCAGTCATCTTCGGGGCTCGGCACGTTGCTGACCTTGGCGGGCTCCGCGCTGGTGACGCTGGTCGTCGCCGGGATCGTCGTCATCGGGCTAATCCTCGCCAGCGACGCGGGCGGCCGGCGCCGGGCCTCCTGGCGCTGGCAGCTCACCGAGCTGAGCCTGCCCTGGATGGTCGTTCCGCCCGCACTCCTGATCGGCGTATCAGTCGTTGACCCGATCTACACTTCGCGCTACGTGCTGATGTGCGTTCCGGCGATGGCGCTGCTCGGCGGAATGGGACTGGTGGCGCTCGGCCGGGTCGCCGGTCCGGTGGCGCTGGTGCTCGTGCTGCTAGCCGGCCTGACCGTGCAGGTCACGCAGCGGCAGCCGTACGGGCATTACGACAACGTCAGGGCACTTGACCAGATCGTCGCGTCCCGGGCCAAGCCAGGCGACGTCGTCCTCTACACCAACCCGAACTCGTCGAGCTTCGGCGCCGCTTACAGCTACGGGCTCGGCACGTTGCGCAACATCCAGACCAAGGAAGCGGCGATTCCTTCCGGCACGCTGGGCGGCACGACGGTGGACCTTTCCACGCTCAGGGCCAGGCTCAGGCATGTCAGCCGGGTCTGGGTCGTCGAGATCAACCGCTGCCTGCCTAACCCGCAGGTGCTCACGCTCGCCGACCAGGTAGAGGGCAACGCTATCTCGGGACTGCCGCTCACCTTCACCAAGGCCTGGCGCGAGCGCGGCGACTGGCTGCTGCTCTACACGAAAGGCCACGGCAACCAGGCCCTGACTACCGCGTGCAACGGCACCTGATGGGGGCGCGGCTGATGGGGGCGCGGCTGATCTCGCGCTGGTCTGGGGTATTACTGAGCGCACGCTGTCAGCGCCAAGGCGGATCTACGATGAAAGATGAAGCCCTGGCGCTGGCAGCGCGGTTCAGATTAGGGTCTCGCTGTACCGCTGATCTGGTCGAGCAGGGCTCGAACCTCAGCTTCCGGGTACCTGCGATGACCACCAAGCGTCCGCACCGAGGTGAGCTTTCCGTCTTTCGCCCATCTCGTCACGGTCTTAGGGTCAACCCGAAACATGGCTGCTACCTCCGCTGGAGTGAGCAACCTGGTGAACTCTGGTGACTGCCGGCTAGTGCTCATATTGTTCGATTCCTCCCCATGATCGAACACGGACCAGGCAAGATCCAGCGAACGATCATAATCTTGCTTATTGAAGCATAAACCAGACGACTTGAGAAGACATTACGACTAGGACGTTTTGCCACAACCCCGCCCGTGTTGGGCAGGGTGCGGCGCATGCTCGCAGGCCTTGGTTCATGGGGCAAACGGGGCTGGTCGGGCCTGGTCGGGCCTGAGTGGCGCAGGTGTGACCGGCCATAGGCGGAGATCGGATCCGCGCCAAACTGGGTAACGGCGTGAGTACCACTGAGGGTGCAGTTCATTGGCCGTGCCGGGGCACGCGGGACCTCCGGACGGGACCGAGGTGGCCGCTAGCTGGGACGACGCGGCGGCTGGTGTGACTGGTGTGACTGGTGAGGTTTGGAGGGTCGCCGGGAACTCGGATCAGGGAAACTTCGGGTCAGATGCAGCCCCGAGATTTCCCAGGTCCTGCCCGGTGGCTCCGGCGCCGATTTCCCAGGTCCTGCCCGGTGGCTCCAGCGCCGGGGCTGGTGTGACTGGGGTGATGGCCGGGCTTGGTGGGACGGTGGGCAACTGAGACGGCTGGGCAGCGGGGCGGCGACGGCCGTGGGACGGGGTGGCGGCGTCCTGGTCGACAGCATCGGTGTGGCTCTTTTGGGGGAAGGGCCATGATCGTGGAAACTTCGGATGCTCTGACCACCGGAAGTTTCCACGATCATGGAATCCTGGGAGGAGGCCAGTCTCACCAGCCACTCCAGTCGCACGAGAAACATCGGCCGCACAGCAGAGCCGCAGGTAGTGCGCCCGCCCTCGCTGCCCGACCCGTCCCTCCCCAAGAGCCCAACCCCGTGCCAGTGCTGCGGTTCGGCAGACCGGGCGAACGACATCAATGGCCCAGCGATGCTGTTCGGCGGAGGGCGACCAACCGCAACCGTGGCCCATCGATGCTGTTCCCGCAACATCGATGTCCCATCGTTGTTGTTGCCCGCCGGGGCCGAACAGCATCGATGGGACATCGTAGTGGCGGGCACGGCACTATGGGCGTTTTGTCCGTCGGGTGCCGTGTTCGGGCAGGCCAACTGGGCTTCGTGCGGTCGACCGGGTCCCGGACGGCCGACGCCTGGGGCAGCACCGGACCGCAGGCCCACCAACGGCACAACCCAGGATCAGAGCACCGCCCCGGGGGCGACGGCAGGGCTGCCAGCCGGCCCGTCCCCGGCCGGCCCGTCCCCAGAGGCTGCCTCACTGGCGGCGGCCCCGGCCGGCCCGTCCCCGGCCGGCCCGTCCCCAGAGGCTGCCTCACTGGCGGCGGCCCCGGCCTGCCCGTCCCCGGCCGGCCCGTCCCCGGCCTGCCCGGCCGCCGCCGCCGAAACAGCGGTCCGGCGCTTCGGCTTGGTGGTGCTGGTCACTGGCGGCACTGGCGCGGCTGGTACTGGCGCAGCATGTACTGACGCGGCGCGCGCTGGAGCGGCCAGTTCGGCCCACACGACCTTGCCGGTACCGGCCCGGCGGGTGCCCCAGCGGTGGGCCATCTGGCTCACTACCTGGAGCCCGCGCCCGCGCTCATCGTCGTCTTCGGCGTGCCTGAGCCTTGGCAGCGCCGCCGAGTCGTCGAGCACCTCGATGAACAGGCCGCCCTCAAACACCAGCCGAAGGCCGATAGTGCCCTGCGCATAGCGCACCGCGTTGGTCACCAACTCTGACACGACCAGCTCAGCCAGCGGCGTCAGGTCGGCCAGCCCCCACCGCCGCAGCGGAGTCCTGATCAGCGACCGGGCCCGCTTGGCGGCGGTGAGCTTAGAGGCCAGCTTCCACGACACGTGCCGGTCCTGGCTGATCCGGCTGAGCCTGGCCACCAGGATGGCGATGTCATCGCGCTGGTGATCGTCGTAGACGTCGGCCAGCGCCTCGCGGCAGAGTTCATCGAGTGGCTGCCCGGCCGAGTCCCCGCCGAAGATTCCGCGCAGGCGCTCAAGGCCCACGTCGATGTCCTCGGTCCGCCGCTCGACCAGCCCGTCGGTATACATGACGAGCAGGCTGCCGTCCTCGATCCGGAGGGTGCGGCTGACGATCGGGCTCGCGCCGATGCCCAGGGGCGGCGCCGGCGACACGTCAAGGAACTCGTTCGTGCCGTCGGGCCGCACCAGCAGCGGCGGCAGGTGACCGGCCGACGCGACCTCGCAGGTACCGTCGACCGAGTCGTAGACCGCGTAGACGCAGGTAGCGAAGTGCGGCTCGAGCACGCCAAGCTCGTGCATCAGGTCATCGAGCCGCTGCAAGGTCTCGGCCGGCGGCAGCTCGAGCATGGTGAGCGTCTTGATCGCGGTGCGCAGCCTGCCCATGGTGACCGCGGCCCGCACGCCGTGCCCGGCCACGTCCCCGACCACAAGCGCGACTCGGCCTCCCGGCAGAGCGATCGACTCGTACCAGTCGCCGCCAACCTCGATCAGCTTGCTGCCAGGCAGGTAGCGGTGCCTGACATCGACGGACGCCGGATGGGACAGCCCAGTCGGCAGCATGCTGCGCTGCAAGGTCAGCGCCGTGGCGCGTTCCCGGCTGTACCGGCGCGCGCCCTCGACGAACAACGCCCCCCGGCTCGCGAACTCCATTCCGATCTCGGTGTCGTAGGCATCAAAGCGGTGGAATCCTGACCGCCTGGCGCAGACGAAGAACCCGAGCATCGCATCGCCGGCCATGATCGGCAGGGCCAGCATCGACGAGCCCGCGATCAGCCTCGCCACCGGAGTGCGCAGCCACTTGGTGGCCAGCTCAAGCGCCGACTCCTCGGTCATGACCTGACTGACCGGCTTGCACGTATCCAGGCAGCGGGTGTAGAGGCTGTCCGCCGGGTACCGCAGGATCTCCCCGACCGGGAACGCCGCCGCCCAGCCGCCATCACCGTCGTCCGAGGCGAGGGCCAGCCTGCGCACCGGCTGATTAGAACCTCGGGCGGTGCCCTCGTCGTCGCCGTCGCCGAGCAGGCTCTCTAGCAGCAGCAACCCGGCCGAGTTACAGAAGTGCGGCACGAGAATGTTGACCAGTTCGGGCGCGAGCTGATCGATATCAAGCGCGCCGCCAATTCTCCGTACCGCGCCGTCGAGCAGTGCGTGCCGCATAAGCGCGGGATCAATGAAACGCTCCGCCGCCGGGGCCGGAATGCGCATCGTGATCTGGGCGAAAAGGTCGGGATCGCGGGATCTGATTGGCTCGACGGTGACTACCGCGTCGACCAGCGACCGGCTGGCTGTCCGCAGCGTGAGCACGGTCGTGCTCTGCCGGTCCCCTCTGGTCGCCTCGATCAGGCCGCGCAGCGTCTGTTTCGGCTCGCCAGGCCCGGTGATCAGCGTGCACAGGTCGGTGCCGAGCAGCGAGCCAGACGGACCGGCCAGGATGTCGCTCGCGGCGCGGTCATGCTGGCAGATGATGCCGAGGCCATCAATGCCAAGCGTCAGAGTCTGAGCCGACGCGCTGGCGAGTACCGCGGATACCTCGGTCACCATTGCCGCCGACACTTGGCTCGCTCCCGTCAGATGCTAAGTACGAGCTTCGCTGCCAGTCTATGAAAGATTACGGCGCCAAAACCGAACGAAAGCCGAATCACTCTCTGGGTGGCTCCCCATGACCGGCGTTTGCCCGGCCTCGGCCCCAGTAGGCCTTGGGTGACATCTGGTCGGGGCGCAGGCCGCGGGACTCGAGGATCTCGCGCAGTCGCAGGACCGCGGTCGCCTCGCCGAATAGATAGGCCTGGCCGACACCGGGTGCCAGTTCGACCTCCCGTGCTTCGCCGGCGAGCAGCTCAGGATCTCCGGCCGGGCGCCCGAGCCGGTGCAGCCACGTTTCGCGGATTACCGCGTCGGCAAATATTGGCTGCTCGTCGTCTGGATCTGGCACTTCAATGACGACGGTTGCCTTGGCGGTATCGGCCAGCGACTCGGTCATCCGCAAGATCGCCGGCATGGCCGATTCGTCGCCCATGAACAAGTGCCAGTCCGCGGACGCCGAAGGGGTGATCTTGCCGCGCGGTCCGATTCCCTCGATCGTGTCGCCAGGGGCGGCGGTGCGCAGCCAGCGCTCGCCGGGACCCTGCCCGTGCAGGACGATGTTCAGGGTCAGGGTGAGGCTGTCCTTGTCCAGGTGCCTGATCGTGTAGCGGCGCCTGATCGGCCGGCTGCCCTCGGCCGCGACGAGCAGCATGACGTCCTGGCCAGGCGCGTAGCTGAAGCCGGCCAGTTCAGGCGCGGTCAGCGTGATCTGCTGCATGCTCGGTGAGATCTGGCCGTTCTCGACGACCTCGAAGCGCAGCTTGCGAGTGCCGGCCAGCGGGCCGGTCAGTTCGGCGAACGGGTCATCTAGTCGCTGGCGGATCTGTTGTGGCAGGGCGTCTGGCACGCTCGCTGACCTTTCTCGTGCTCACGGCAGGCGGGCCGTTGCGGCCCCGCACCTAGCTTAGGTGAACCTAACTTTACCTGAGCCCGGAGGGCTGTTAATTACATTCCGTATTTATTTCAGCCAAGACGTCCGATCACGCTGAGCCACTGTGACCGGATGCCGAAGCCTTGGTCCAGCTCGGTGTGATCTCGCCGTTAGTGACCATGTTATCGCAGGTAAATGCCATGAAGTGGGTCCTCGATCGGCAGAAAAACAGGACCGGGATCGGCGGCGCTGACGATTACCCTTAGCGAGTTAGTGGTAACGTCGCGTAGTGAACTGGCAGGGCGGGGATAACTTAGAGCGACCGTTGCCAGAACGTTCTTAGCCGCAAACCGGGCTTTCTTGACCGCCCAAGGGACCGGAATGCGACAGCGGCAGACCCAAAAGGAAGGATCTAAACCAGATGCGCAAGAGCCTTACCAAGGCCCTTTATGCGGTCTCAGCGGCGGCAGTGGTGACGGCCAGTCTCGGCCTCACCGCGGGCGTCGCGACAGCGGCCACGCATGGCAAGAAGGACACCGTCGCGTGCGGTTCGAACTGTGTCAGCCTCTTCAGCGACCAGCTGGGGTCGAGCGTGACGATGAACGCCTTTATCCCAGGTGACTCGGGCGTCGGCGGCCACATCGGCACGCCGGTCAACCTTCACGTCGCCGGGAACTTCCGCCCGAACGGTGACTTCTCGCCGTCGATCTCCGGGTTCGTGTTCCAGTACTGCGGCGTCCTGGCGAACGACTTCTTCTCGCCGACGTCGTACATCTGCCAGCACTACCCGTTCTTCGCGGTGATCGAGCTCAACTGGGCTCCGTTCGGCAACCAGTCCGGCCTCTGCGCAGGCGTCCACAGCGCCTACAACAACGCCAGGGTTACCCTGCAGCCGTGTGGCACGTCGCCCAACACCGTATGGGTCGCGGACCGCAACTACAGCACCCTTGGCACCAACTGCCTGATCCCGGCATCGCCGCCGGTGTCAGCCGGTGACCCGTCCGTCAACTTCTGCCCGCTGATCAATGGTGGCGACACCAACTTCAGCCAGCCGCTGGTGCTCACCCTGAACACCGGCACCAGCCGGCCGACCAACGGGCTCTTCCTTAACCGTCTCCTGCTCGTCGGCAACATCGCGCGGTCGAACCAGCAGTGGGCTTACTACTTCGGTCCAGTCAGCTGACAACGATCCCGAAGTTTGGGTGGCACTCCTCCCCGGCCCGGCCGGGGAGGAGTGCCGCTCGTCCTGAGTTGCCCGCCCAGCTACGCCCGGGGCGGGCTTTCTTGCATGTCCGGCCGGGGAAGCCTTGAGAAGGGGGATCAGGGGAATGCGCAAGCGCTGGAACGTAGTCACCTATACAACGATGGCGGTGGTGGCCGCAGCCGGGCTTGGTGTGGGCTTGAGCTTGGGATTTGGTGGCAGCCACGTCGCGGCGCGGGCCGCTAACCCGCAGGTGCGGCACGCGCCGCACGAGGTGGTGCGGGAACCGGCCGCGGAGCACGGCGCCGCGGCGAAGCACGGGGCCGCCGCGGCGGCCAGGTGCGGCTCGGCGTGCTTCATCATGTACTCGCGCCGGTCAGGCGAGACGGCCACGCTGAATGCGGTCATCGCGGCTAACGACGGCTCTGGTGGCCAGGTCGGACGCAAGATAAACCTGCAGAACGCCGCCTCGCGCCTGCCGGACGGTGACTTCGAGATGTCATTCCTCGCTCACGTCTGGCAGTTCTGCGGGTCAGACGTTCACGACTTCTTCGGACCCGGCTCTTACATCTGCCAGCACGACTCGAATTTCTCGGTCTTCGAGGCCAATTGGGCGCCTTACGGCAATAGCACTAATCTTTGTGCCGGAGTCGCGAAGCCAAACCAAGCGGGAGAAGCTATCACCCTGCGGCCATGCGGCCTTAGCGACCGCACGCTCTGGATCGCTAACCAGGCTAATGGCAGCGGCGGCAACTGCCGTGGCTCGGAGGATTACTGCCCGTGGATGAACGGCAGCGACAGTAACTTCCGCGCGCCGTACGTCCTGACCATGGACAGTTCCACTTTCGCGCCTGGAAACCAGCTCAGGCTTTACCCGGAGAACCTGCTGCCACCGGGAAACCAGAACCGGGCCTGGGATAACCAGGAGTTCGCGTTCTACTGGTAGCAAGCTGGCTCGCCGTGGCTGGCCCGGCCAGCCACGGCGGCCGGGGCAGCCGAATTGATACCACTAAGGCTGGATAGCCGCCGCTATTTGGTCGCACATGCTGACAAACAAATCGGACAGTTTTGTCAGCGAGAGATACTTCTTCGCTAAGATGCAAGCAGTGCGTGTCGGAGGAGCCTTAGTATAAGGACGCCAGCCATACTTGCACGTGGGCCAGAACACGTGCACTCCATATCTATAGAGCGAGCACGAGCGGTCCGCTGGCATTTGCTTTAAGCACTCTTGACACCTGCGGTTATCCGGGCCGCAGCCGAGCTGAATGGCGGGGGAATGGTTAGGCTTCTGCATGCGGGTATAACGCTGGTCGCGGGCACCGCAGTCGTCGGGGCGGTGTTTACAGGCACCGTGTTCGCGCACGCAAAAGGTATTGATAGCCGCGATAGTCTGCTTTGCAAGTCGTACCAGCACATCACGGTCAGCAACAAAGGCGTGCAGTACGTGGTGCGCAACGACAACTATGGCCATCTGCGTGAGTGCTTGAGTAACAATGGCGGCGCACCGAACTTCGCCGTCGTAGCTTCGGGCGCGCGAGTCGAGCAGGATGAGCCGGTCGCGTACCCCAACATCTTCGTAGGCTGCAACTGGGGCATCTGCACGTCCCACAGCCACCTGCCGCTCCGCGTCGACCGGATCAAGTCGCTGGTGACGACCTGGCACACCAAGACGAAGTCCAAGGGCACCTGGAGCGCCGGCTACGACATCTGGTTCGACCGCAAGCGCAGCAAGTCCGGGCAAAGCGGCGGCGCCGAGCTGATGATCTGGCTCAACGCTCACAACTTTGACGCGGGCAGTTGGCCGATCGTCAAGGTAGAAGGCGTGCGCTGGTACCTGGAGCACTGGGTAACCAGCGGTCACGGCAAGCACTGGAACTACATACAGTTCCGGCGGGTGCACGGTACCTCCAAGGTCAATAACCTGGGCGTCAGGCCGTTTATCGCCGTCGCCAGGAAGCACGACCTCATCGCCAGGCAATGGTGGCTGACCAGCGTCATGGCCGGCTTCGAAATCTGGCGCGGCGGCGTAGGCCTGCGCACCACCAACTTCATGGTCCACTTCTAACGGCATCTCTCGTCCGCCCCCCGCGCCAGCCCGTCGCGGGGGGCGGCCTACGGTGTCGCTCCCAAAGTCGCGGCGTGCGACTTACGGGCGACCGCCCCCGCGCCGGCCCCGGCCCCCGGCCCCGGCCCCGGCCCCGGCCCCGGCCCCCGGCCCCGGCCCGCGTCGGCCCGGTCCCGCGCCGGTTCCGACATTCCGGGTATTTGCCGTATCTGTACGAGCGGGGCAGCAACGATGGCCCATGGTTGCTGTTCGTGGTCGCCCGGCAACGACAACGATGGGACATCGATGCGGTCAGCACCGCATCTATGCGACATCGATGCGGTAACCGCAGGCCAGGCAGCGACAACGATGGGACATGGGTGCGGTTAAGCAGTTGCGCTCTGCCGCCGCCGGCTCCCTGGCACGAGAACTGGGCCCCATTTGGGCGCGACCTGACCTGGTCGGAACGGTGTCCTCGCCCGTGTCCTGGCCCGACCGCATGGTATTTCGGGCATTTGCCGCAATTATCCGCGCCGGAGTTGTTGCCCGCCGCTGAATCAGCCCGACGCCCTGACGGCGGGGGCACTCCGGGGTCGTAAAAACGACAGCAAAGTGCCCCCAGGGCGCCAACGGGATCCGCCCGGTCGCAGTTATGGCGACTACAGTTCATAGGTGGAGACGGTCTCTGACATTAAGGAATCCGTGGCCGGCGGAGTTTCAGTTGCGCACAGGCGGCGGGTGCTGCTTTTGGCCGGAGTACTCGCCTTCGCGGTCGCCGCCGGAATTTACTTCGGATATGCGCTAACCCATCAGGTGTCCGATTGGCTGGATCCGGTAGATCTGAAGGTCTATCGTTTCGGCGGGCTTATCGCGGCGCACGTGCGGCCGTGGTATCAGCCCCGCCGGACGGCGCCGCTTTACGAGTGGCCCGGTTATGAGGACCTGAAATTCACTTATACGCCGTTTGCCTCGATAATCTTCATCGCGGCGACGGTGCCGCCGCTGGCGTTGCTTGAGCACGTGTCGCAGGCCGTGAACACGGTCGCGATGCTGGCCGGGATCTGGGTCACGCTCGCGGCGGTTGGCTGGCCCGTCAGGGGGCGTGCTGGCCAGGCCGGCATCACGCTGCTCGTGGGGGCGGCGCTTTTCTGGACCGAACCAGTACAGCGAGTTCTTTACCTCGGCCAGATCGAGCTCATCTTGATGGCCCTCATTATGTGGGACCTCGGTCAGCCGGACCGGCGCTGGTGGAAAGGCGCCGGGGTGGGCCTGGCGGCGGGGGTCAAGCTTGTGCCGCTGATCTTCATCCCTTACCTGCTGCTCACCAGGAGGTTCAGGCAGGCTGCGGTCGCGACCTGCACGTTCGCGCTGACCGTCGGGGTGGGTTTCGCCGTCGATCCGGCCGACTCAGTTCGATGGTGGGCCGGCGGCCTGTTCGGGCAGGGTTCAAGGACCGGGTTCGTCGGCTGGACAGGTAATCAGAGCCTGTACGGGCTGATTGCCAGGCTGGTGGGGAGCGTCGCGGGCGGCGAGCATCCCTGGCTGGCGGTGGCCCTGGTGACGGCCGGGGTTGGCCTCGTCAGCGCGGTACTGCTCGACCGGGCGGGCTATCGCACGGTCGCGGTACTTACCTGCGCGCTGACCGGGGTGCTTGTCTCGCCGATCAGCTGGGACCATCACTGGGTCTGGATTGTGCCTGGCGTCACCACTGGCGTCGCCTGCGCGGCTAAGGCCCGCGGCGTTGTTCGCTGGTCGATCGCTGGCCTGGCGGGCCTCATTACCCTGGTGTTTTTTGGTTGGCCTGGAAGTTTGTGGGGTGCGGCGAACGATCTCGGCGGGTTCTCGCTCGGCCTGATCTGGGCGGCGCCGAACACGAATCCCGGCACTTACTACCGCCTCGGTGACCGTCCGTGGTTCGCCGAGTACCACTGGCACGGGCTTAACTTGCTGGCCGGAAACCTCTACGTGCTGGCCGGGATCGGCTTGCTCATCACGCTGGCCGTGATCTCGGTAGCGCTAAGCCGCCACCGGCGAGAGAGGCCGAGCCAGCTCAGCCCGGCGACGCAGGCGAGCAGCATCGCCGGGGTCCAGGCAGTGATTATCTCCCGACTGAGCCAGCCGATGACGGGCCAGCCGCGAGGTAAGGATTGCCTGGGATCAGCGCAGTAGTGCCGGCCGTGAGGCGCGCGAGCACCAGCCAGTCGAGTCGTGACGCCGGGTAGAAAACGAGCAGGCAGAAGATCATGGCGTCGTACCACGGCAGCTGATATGGCCACACAAATAGCCAGGCGCAGCTCAGCGCCAGCGCGATCCGCAGCGCGACGATCGGCGATCGCGCCTCGGGCAGCCTCGCGAGCATCAGCGCGGCGAGGGCCAGCGTCGCTCCGATCGCGACCTCGGGAAGGTACCGGTAGATGAGTCCGCCAGGGCCAGAGAACAGCTGGTAGAAATTGTCGGCCGTTACCTTGGAGGTCCTCTCCAGCACTGCCTCGATGGCGGGCGGGCCGTACCAGAGATAGCTGGGCACCAGCACGGCTAGCGCCGTCCCGGCGGTCACCACCAGCGGCCGCACCGACCGGCGCAGCGTCCACGCGGCCGCGACGAGGAAGATGATGTACGGAATCTTCACGTCGGCGGCGGCTCCGAGGATCAGGCCGGCCGCGATCGCCAGGCCGGTTCCCGGCGAGGCCTCGCCGCGACGGGGGCGGAGGAGCAGCAACCCGATCAGGCCGCCGCCGGCGGCGATCATGTCGACGTGCCCGGCCGCGATGAGACCCCACAGGAGCAGGGGGTTGACCGTCCACAGCAAATGCGCGCGAAACCGGGCCGCCTGATCGTCGCGCAGTAGCCGGTCGGCGGTCAGGCTGACGACCGCGAACGCGATCGCGTTCCACAGTTTCAGCCAGAACGCGATCCTGGCGACGGATGACCCGCCAAGCCACGCGGCCAGGTACTGCTCGAAGGTCGCTAGCGGTCCGTAGAGCGTGACGTGAGTGTCCCACTGGATCGGCACGAAGGCGCCAAAGGAACTGCCGTCGGCCCGCAAGTGATAGGGCGGCCAGACGTAGGGGCTATGGCCGAGCATGACGATGTGCCCGTAGGCGGCATAGTCGAGGATGTCGGTCGAGCCAGCCGGCGGCAGCACAGTCAGGACCGCGACCGAGACCAGTCCCGCGCCGATGAGCAACTGGGGCCGGCACCGCCAGCCCCGCCGCACCGCGGCGAGCCCGGCCGCGACGCCGCACCCTCCGCCCAGAGCCGCCAGCCACAACGCCACCGTCACGACGCCGACGGGGAACCGCGCCGATGGCACGTCCCACGGCGGTCCGATCGCGGGCATGACCAGCTTCGGCGGCAGCCAGGAACCAGGATCAAGCGAGGCGGCGATCATCACGACGATCGAGCCCGCGATGCTCGCCGCCGCGGTGACTGCGAGCAGCCTGGCTTTCTGATTTGTTCCTGCGGCTGCTGGCTTTGCCGACGTTACGGAAGCACTTACCTTAATGGGCGCGGGAGATCCGTTAAGTACCTTCCGGGGAGTTACCGTCGTCATTGTTCTCCGTGCTTGCCAGGGTGGCGCTTGGCTGGCCTGAAAGGGATTTCTGGCAGGCCAATATGTCGCGAGGTGCTATGTCGCGTTTTAAGTACGGGAAAGGGATCAGTTATCTCGCGGGTCGGCCTCGCGCGGAATGGCGGGACGACACGACAGCATTCTGACGTGTTCGCGAGTGTACGTCGTGTTGGCAACGGGCGGGGCCAATAATGGAGTTCCCGAATGACGATAACGCTCGGGTTTACGAAACTATTACGGACTTCTTGGCGCAATTCTTACTTGGCGGCGGGCGGCGGGCGGGCTGGCGGCGGGCGGGCTGGCGGCGGGCGGCGGCGGGCGGGCTGGCTTTCCCTGGGCTGGCGGGATCGCGGTCTCGGTGGCGGCAGCCGTGCTAACCGCATCGCTGGGCCATCGTTGTGGTCGGCCCGCACGTAACGGGCGTTTTGTCCCGGCGGGCACCGGCGAGAGGGCGCCCGCCCTCATTCCCCTGAGGGTCTTGCTCGGGGAGGCGGGGGCACTTCGCCTTTGTTTTTACAGACGTAAAGTGCCCCCGCCTTCCGGGGCCCGGCGGCGGGCTGCACTGGATGCCCGGAATGTCGGAATGTCGGGGCCGGATCCGACCGGTGATGCGGCCCGCCCGCACCAGGGATGCGGTCAGCGGCGGACGGTCGGCGGTAATGACCTGGGTGCTAGGAGAGTTGCTTACGGTAGCGGATCTCCTGCATCGGGAACCCGTGGCTGTCGTCGCACTTCGCGGCGCCGTCGTAGGTCCAGCCGCCGGTCTCGTAGAAGCGCCGGGCGCGCCCGTTCGTCTGGAGTACCCAGAGCGTGGCCTGCGTGTATCCGGCCGAGGCGAGACGCGTCAGCGCGGCGCACATCAACCGTTTGCCGAAGCCCTTGCCCCAGGCCTCGGGCAGGAGGTAGATAGACCGGATCTCAGCTACCGCGCTGTCGTCGTCATCATTGTCTCTCGTCGGGCCGAAGCCCGCGAAACCAAGCAGCTCGCGTTCGGGGTGAACGACCATGACGCCAGATCTGGACCAGTCGGTAGCGGACAGTGTGCGCCGCCATCCCTCGACCCGATCGGAGACCTCAAGTTTGTCCAGGTAGTCCTGAGGGAGCAGTCCTTTGTAGGCGGCCTGCCACGACCGGACATGAATGGCCGCAAGCTCTGCCGCGTCCCGGACAGTAGCGGCCCTAACCGAGGGTCGCGTAACGGCAGTCATGGTCGCCTCCTTAAGCCCGGGGCGGCGTACTGCAATCGACTGTAGCCCACGATGACGTCGCCAACGCCCGTATTCATACCTTATTAATGCCGAAAGAATCATGCCCGCCGACATAGCCCGTTAATCATGTACAGGTCACATGTGATCGGTTACGTTCCGTAGTAGGAATGGCGGGGGCGGACCTCAGAGCCGGTCTGGTGCCTTCACCCCGAGAAGGCCGAGTCCGTTCGCCAGGACGGTCTTGGCGGCCTCGGCGAGCCATAGCCGGGCGCGCCCGGTTTCGTCGAACGCCTCTGAGCCTCTGGGCAGGATCCGGCAGGAGTCGTGAAACCGGTGGTAGGTGCCGGCCAGCTGTTCCAGGTAGCGCGCGACTCGGTGCGGCTGCCTGAGTCCGGCCGCGCTCGCGACCACGCCAGGGAAGTCGGCCAGCGCCTTGAGCAGGTCATTCTCTCGCTCGCCTGACAGCAGCCCGGCGTCGTAATTCTCGCCCCGGCTAACCCCCGCCTCGCCCGCATGCCGCAGCAGCGAGGCGATCCGCGCGTGCGCGTACTGCACGTAGTAGACGGGGTTGTCGGTGCTGCGCCTGGCCCACATGTCCAGGTCGAGGTCGATCGGCGAGTCGATCGAGTACCTGGCGAGCGCGTATCTGGCCGCGTCCACCCCGATCGCTTCGGTCAGGTCATCGAGGCTGATGACGGTGCCCGCCCGCTTGGACATCCGCACCGGCGCACCGTCCCGCAGCAGGTTCACCAACTGGCCGATCAGGATCTCGAGCGTCTGGTCAGGATCATCGCCGAAGCAAGCGGCGATCGCCCGCATCCGGCCGACGTAGCCGTGGTGATCGGCACCGAGGATGATCGTGACCTTGTCGAAGCCTCGGCCGCGCTTGTCGAGGTAATAGGCGCAGTCGGCGGCGAAATAGGTGAAGCTGCCGTTGCGGCGGACGTACACCCTGTCCTTACCGTCGCCGTATTCTGTTGTCCGCACCCAGGTGGCGCCGTCGGCTACGTAGACCTTCCCGGCCGCCTCTAGCCGCGCGAGCGCCGCGTCGAGTTCACCTTGTTCGTGCAGGTCCTTCTCGGCAAAATAGACGTCGAAGTGCACGCCAAATTCCGCGAGCGACGTTTTGATCTCGTCGAACATGAGCTCAACGCCCTCGGCGCTCAGCACGGCGAGGGCCCGGTCCGTCTGGCTCGCCCGGCAGGTCAGGATGCCTGGCGACGAGAGTACGTGCGATCTCCGCGATGTATTCACCCGAGTAGCCGTCCCGTGGTGAAGGCTCGCCTCGGGCAGCGGTGAGCAGCGACTCCGCGAACCGGTCGATCTGCGCCCCGGCGTCGTTGAAGTAGTACTCACTTGCCACGCTCGCGCCCTGGGCCTGAGCAGCCGGGCTAGCGCGTCGCCGACGGCGGCCCAGCGGGCGCCGCCGATATGGACTGGACCGGTTGGGTTGGCGGACACGAACTCAAGATTGATCCGCTGGCCGCTGAGCGCCCCGCCGTGCCCGTAGGCGCGTCCTTGCGCGACGATCGCGCCGGCGATCGTCCCGGCCGCCGTCGGCGTGAGCCTGAAGTTCAGGAATCCAGGCCCGGCGACCTGAACGTCGCCGATCGCCTGGTCACTGGCGAGCTTGCCGGCGATGGCGGCCGCGAGTTCCCTGGGCGGCACTCCGGCTGCCTTGCCCGCCTGGAGCGCTACGGTGGAGGAGTAGTCGCCGTGCTCGGGATGCCGCGGCCGCTCGACCCTGAGCGCGGCCGGCAGCACGGCCGGGTCGAGTCCGCGCTCGGCCAGGACAGCGGCGGCCGCCGCCAGGACGCAGTCGGCCAGCTGGTCTGGGGTCACCGGCAGATGCTACTGGGTATCCGGCTGGCTGAGGCCCTCGTTATCCGGCCGCTCACGGCGCGTGGCCACGCAGAGCACGACACCCCAGTGCCGTCTGAGCTGGCCGTCCGGCCGGGCCGCGAGTAGCTCCCTGACCGCGCCGTACAGGCGGTCACGGCTGGCCTGCGGCATGGCAATGTGCCCGGAGAAGGTGTCGAGCAAGTTGATGTAGGCCTGCGCCGTGTACTTGATCTCCCAGTCGAAAGAGCGGGTCACGACGTCGGTGAACAACCCGCTCGCCTCGATCTCGGCCCGGTGATCGGGCATCCGCTCAGGAGTGGGCTGCACGTGGTCAGGCGGCAGGCTCTCGCCGATTTCTTGGTAGACCTCTTGAAGCTGGTCGAAGATCGGGTCGCCGCCGCTCGCGAAGACGTGGGTCGCGTTCCAGAGCGCGAGATGACCGCCCGGCTTGAGGAGTCGCCAGGCGTGGCGGAACCCGCGGGCCGGATCGATCCAGTGCCAGGCGGTGGCCGCGAAGATCAAGTCGAAGGCGCCGGGCCTGACCGGCTGCCAGGTCTCGAATTCGTGCTCGATGATCTCCACGTCAGGAAAGCCGGCGAGATTGACGCGAGCGTGCGCGGCGAGGTCCCGGCCGATTTCTACGCAGCTGATCCGGTATCCGCGCTGAGCGAGCGGGATCGTGGCCTTGCCAGTCGCGCAGCCAACCTCAAGCAGTTCGGCGCCGGGCCCGAGTCCAGCGAGTTCGGTCAGCGCGTCAAAAAGCGCGGCGGGATAGTCGGGCCTGGCCTGGTGGTAAAGATGAGCCGCCGATTCAAAGGTGGTCTTGAGCCGGTCCCTTTCAGCGGTCATGCTGTCCATTATCGGGCTGGGCTGACCCGTCCTAAGTCGACGGCTGACCAAGAACTAATCGCGGCCAGCACGTCGACGACCGCCTCCGTGATGGCCTCGGGGCGCACCTCGTTGATCGCATGGTGCGTATCGGGGAGAACTGTGTGCCTTGCCCTTGGCAAGGAGGCCGCGAGGTCTGCGTGCACCCTGGTCCACTTGGCCCTGATCTCAGGGGTTGTGCCCGTGGTCGCGCTGAGCACGACAGTCGGCACGTCGGGCAGCGGAGCCGCCGCCCTGATCTGATTGATGAGCGAGATCGAGTCCATGAACAAGTCGGTCTCGCCCTGGAGCATTGCCACCTGTGATCGCAGAGCGTAACTGGACGCGTACGCGTCAAGCAATTGTTTCCGCAACCGTTCGCTGGCGGTGAGGCTTTCTACGTAGGGCTGAAAACTTTCGCGTATCGTCTCGGCCAGTTCGCCGCTGGAGTGCAGTCGCAGGAACAGGGTGGCCTGATCAGTGCTTTCCTGATGAATTTCCGGCGGCAGGCTTGCCCAGTAAATTTCGTCGGCGGGATCGATAAGCACCAAGCCGGCGACTAGTTCGGGATACTGGGCGGCCGCGAGCAGGACGAGCAGGCCGCCCCAGCTATGCCCGGCCAGCACGCAAGGCCCGTCCCCGGCCTGCGCCGCTATGGCGGCGAGGTCACCGACCTGCACGTCCAGGGTCAGTTCACCGGCCGGATCGCTGGTGCCTAAACCGGCCCGGTCGTAAGCGATCAGCCTGGTCCGCGCGGCTATCGCCGGCACGGCGGCGGCGAAGGCGAGGGTCCCTGGCTCACCGAGTGCGGCCTCGAACACCACGGTCGGCTGACCGGAGCCCGCCTCGATCCAGCGCAGCGTCCGGCCCGCTCGCTCCAGTTCGCCCCGCCGCACCTCGCACGGCAGAAGTTCGGTGAGGGCGTGGAGCACAAGATCCGTCATGGTCACCTGCCGTGAAGGGCGATCGGTTAACCGAATAATGTCATAGTTCGGCGCCCGCCTTGCTGACGAAATGCGGGCGACTGCGGATGACCGACTTACTGAACAGTAACCCATGGAAGGCCGGAAAATAACCCAGGTCTCGGGGGACTTTCCGTGAAGGCGGATGGCGCCAGCGCGCTTTCCCCTTCGTCTGTTACCGACGGTAATAGTAACGGAAAGTATCGCCAGGGCGAAGACCGCCGACCACAACTGACGGTAGACGCGCAGCAGGCCACTGCCGCCGGGGCGCGCCTGGCCGGGGAACTGGCCGGGGAACTGGCCGGGGAAGAAAGTGCCATGCCATGCCCAATCCGAGCGCTCATGCTGTTGGCGATATGATACCGGCGCATGCGGAAATTCCTTTTTGATATCGATGGGACGCTGGTCGATTCCTCGACGGTAGTCGAGCGGGTCTGGCGGGACGTCGCCGCGGAATTCGGCGCGGACGCAGATGCGATCCTTGCTAACTGTCACGGCCGCCTGGACGTCGACGTGGTCGGCGAGTTCTTCCGTCCTGAGGTCGCCGCTGGCGCTCTGCGACTGGTGAACTCGATGGAGTCGGCAGCGCTCGACGGCGTCGTCGCGATGGACGGCGCGCGGGAGTTGCTGGCGGCGCTCAGGCCCGGCGAGTGGGCCGCCGTGACGTCTGGGCCAAGGCAGCTGATGTCCGCCCGGCTGCGGGTCGCCGGGCTTGCCGTACCTGAGGTGTTCGTGACCGCGGATGACGTCAGCGCGGGCAAGCCTGATCCGCAAGGCTTCCTGATGGCGGCGAGGGCGCTCGGCGCACCGCCGGAAGACTGCGTTGTGGTGGAGGACTCGCCGGCCGGCGTGGCCGCGGGAAAGGCGGCGGGCGCGTTCGTCGTCGCGGTGACCAGCACGCATCAGCGGACCGCGCTGACCGCGGCTGACGTGGTAATCGGCGGCCTGCCTGAATTGTTCGGGGTACTTCCCTGCCTCCCGGTGACCTGACGTTACGGTCGGGGACGTGACTGACAAAGATCGCAGCCGGTGGCGTACTTACAGTGAACGCACGATCTACGCCGATCCGTGGGTGTGGCTCGGACAGGTTGACGTGGAGATTCCCGGTGGCGACCGGTTCTGGCACGACGTTGTCCGGCTGCACCGGGCGGCGATCATGGTCCTGGTCGATGACCATGACCGGGTTCTCCTGCTCTGGCGGCACCGGTTCGTCGCTGACCGCTGGGGCTGGGAGCTGCCTGGCGGACTTATCGACGCGGGGGAGGAGCCCGAGGACGCGGTCGTCAGGGAACTCGCGGAAGAGACCGGCTACCAGGCCGCCCACGTCGAGCGCCTGATCGAGTATCAGCCGATGATCGGGACGGTTGACTCAGGGCACATTGTCTTTACCGGCCGGGACCCGAAGAAGGTGGGCGAGCCGGTCGAGTTCAGTGAGGCGGACCGGATCGAGTGGATACCGCTTTCCAGCGTCCCCGAGCTTATCTGTTCCGGGCAGATCTGGAACGCCGGGACCTTGATCGGGCTCCTCGCCTACCAGGCTGGCGCGGGGTCGGCCTCCGTGAGCGGCTCGGGGCCTGAGTGAATGCTGCGAGCAAACGTGACCTCTGCGACTAGAGCCGGCAACAGGGCGGGTGCGGCCGCAGGCCCATCAATGTCCCGGCGCGGGCGCCAGGACCCCCTCGCCGGAACAACGCTGGGCCTCGCCACCCGCCCACACCGCCCCGTGCAAGCGCCAGCACCAGACCACAGGCCCGGCCGGCACCTGGCGCGCCGACCAATCAGGTCGCCGTGAAGTTCTGGCGGCGGGTCGCGGCCGAGTTCGCGGGCGAGGCCTGGGAGGAGACGCGGAAACCGGTTCCCGGCCTGCCGGAAGTACCACCCGATGTCTGGATCTCGTGGGAGGTGCTCGGATGAGCGATGAGCTGAAGGCCGTGGTGGCCGGCGGCGGGATCGCCGGGCTGGCCTCCGCGGTTTCGCTGGCACAGGCGGGCTGGCGGGTGACCGTGCTCGAGCGGGCGCCCGTGTTCGGCGAGGTCGGCGCGGGCGTGTCCGTTTCCAGCAACGGGATGACGGCCCTGACCGCCCTCGGCCTTGACCAGGCGGTACGTGCGGCCGGATACCGGACCGCTGTTGCGGGGATCGCCGACAAGCAAGGAAGGTGGCTGATCAAGCTGCCGGACGCGGGGCCGGTCACGACGCTGTGGGGGGTGCAGCGGCAGCGCCTGCACGCCGTTCTGGCGGAGGCGGCCAGGGCGGCCGATGGTGTCGAGCTCGTGACCGGAGCCGAGGTGAACGGAGTTCGGCCTGGTGCGCCTGAGGGTGAGGCGGCGGAGGTTACGTGGGGGGCGCGGGGGAGTGGGCATCGGGTCCGCGCGGATCTGATTGTGGCCGCCGACGGGGTGCGAAGCGCCGTGCGGGCGATTTTGCATCCGGAAGTGCAGGCAGCATATAGCGGAAGCACAAGCTGGCGGGCGGTGATTCCTGATACTGCCTCCGATGGCCGGCTTTCTGAATTGTGGGGTCCTGGCACCGAATTTGGCTCGATGCGGGTGAGCGCGGAAGAGATTTACTGGTACGGCTATTTCACCAATCCGGAAGGGGCGGTGTTCGCTGATGAGCTAGCGGCCGCACGGGAGCGGTTCGCGACCTGGGCCCCTTGGGCTCGCGCTTTTGTCGAGGCAACGCCTGCTGAGAAGCTGATGCGTCACGACGTTTATTTTCTCCGCCAAAAATTGCCGTCCTATGTACTCGGCCGGGTGGTGTTTGTCGGCGACGCGGCGCATGCCGTATTGCCCGCCACCGGTCAGGGATCGGCCACGGCGCTGGAAGATGCCGTCTGCGTGGGGCGGATGATCGCGGCGCCGGCAAGGGCGGGAGGTGACCTGGCGGCGGGGCTAGCTGACTTTGACCGGGTCAGGCGACCGCGCTGCGAGCGGATTGGCCGGACGGGCGAGATGGTCGCGCGGTACGGTGCCGACCTTGGCGGCGGCTGGCGTCAGGCCGTCAGGAACACGCTGCTGCGGCTCGCTCCGCCCCGAGTGCTGATCAGGGCGGGCGCGCCGATCGCGGCTTGGTCGGCACCGGAGTGATCGAGCGTTAGGGCGATCCTCGCAGCCCACGTCAACCCAATACCGGGGAATCGCGTCTAGCTTCCAGTTACGGGCTGAATGGGCGGTGTGCACAGTGAAATCTCTGCTACTGGCGCGGGTGAGTGGGTTCACGGCAGCGGCGGTCGTGCTGGTCGCCGGGTCGGGTGGATCGGTGGCTAGCGCGGCCTACGCCAGGCCGGCTGTAACGCCTATGTCCGCTACGACGGTGCCGCAGCAGAATCCGCGCTCGCTCGGTGCTGTCTCCTGTATCAGCGAGTCCTTCTGCCTGGGCGTGGGCAAGGGGGCGCCCGGTCCGACGTTCAGCCAGATCTGGAACGGTTCGACGTGGCAGACGGTCCGGGTTCCCTCGCCAGCGTCTTCTTCTGGATACACGCTCAACAGCGTTTCCTGTGACTCGGCCTCAAACTGCCTGGCGGTCGGGGTTATCTCACCGGTTGCCTCCTCGTTCCCCCAGCCGCTCAGCGACGCGTGGAACGGCAAGACCTGGCGCCTGCTGCCGGTTCTCGCTGGTCAGACTTCCTCTGAGCTGAACGGGGTCGCGTGCCCGGCCGCAGGCAAGTGCATCGCGGTCGGCGGCAGCGGAGAGCTCTTCGCGTTCAGCGCGCTCGCTCAGCTGTGGAACGGCAAGTCCTGGAGTTCTCAGGCGCCGGTCCAGCCAGCCGGCTCCGTCAACGGGGTATTTAACGGCATCTCGTGTGGCGGGCCTGACAACTGCGTGGCCGTTGGCCAGTACACCTTGCTGCAAGGGGACACCGAGGTGAACCTCCCGCTGGCCGAGTTGTGGAACGGCACGGCCTGGACCTTGCTGTCTGGCCCCGCGGGCATGAACGACCTATCTGCGGTGTCCTGCCCGACGGCGAGCGTCTGCGTCGCCGTGGGCTCGGGGCCAGCGCAGGCAACCGGCTCGGCCGTCTGGAACGGCACTTCCTGGACCACGCTGACCGTCCCTGGCCCAGCCCTGGATGCGGTCCTGCAGAGTGTCTCCTGTACCTCGGCGACGAACTGCATGGCAGTCGGAGGCGGGCCGCACGCGCCCCTCGCGGAGCAGTGGAGCGGCGGGTCGAGCTGGCGGACGCTGGGGGTGCCCGGTCCCGCGACGTACTCGTTCTTCCCTGGCTTCCAGGCGGGCGCGCCTTACTCTCTGGCCGGGGTTTCCTGCCTCGGGCCGGCGCGCTGCCTCGCGGTCGGCGGTGCCGATCCGGCCACGTTGTCCGGGTTGGCCAGCTTCGCCGTCGCCTGGAACGGCAAGAGCTGGCAGGTACTGCGGACCGGGCACGTCGACGAAGTTGTCGGGGTTTCGTGTTCTGGCCCTTCAGAGTGCCTGACCACCGGGGGTTACCTGGGCCCCGCCGATGTGACGAGGACACTGGCGCAGGCGTGGGACGGCAAGACCGTCCGGCTCGCGTCTCCGAGCGGGCTGGACGGGGTGCTCGCGCCTGTGTCCTGCCCGAGTACCACGTTCTGCCTGGCCATGCACAATTCCGGCCTCAGCGCCGCGATCTGGAACGGCAAGCGCTGGACCTGGGCCGCTACCGGGCAGAACCTGCCCGCGAACCTGTTGTCGTGCGCGTCAAGCGACTTCTGCGTGGCCGGCCAGTCTGGTACCAGGAACGGTGAGATCTGGAACGGCAGGCAATGGCGCGAGAAACCGTTCGCAGCAGCCGGAAATAGCGAGACCTCGACCGGCATCAATGGAGTGTCGTGTGTCAGGCAGAGCTTCTGCCTGGCGACCGGCCTGGCGGTGCATCATCACGTGGATGATGGCATCTTCCCGATCGTTGAACTATGGAACGGCCGGCGCTGGCGGCTCATCCAAGCGCCGCCGATTGGTGAAGGGCTAGGACCGGTGTCGTGCTTCTCCCCGGCGAACTGCACCACGACCGGCTTCTACTACGTCGATACGAGCAGATTCGTCGCTTCATTCGCTGCTAGATGGAACGGCGCCACGTGGCAGGTAAGCAACCTGCGGAGCAAGATTTCCTCGGCCCATGCCTTCTTCGGACCGACCTCCATCTCCTGCCCGACCGCGACGAGTTGCCTGGCCGTCGCCAGCTACTACCCAGGCAGCCTCGCCGACGGCGCGACCGATCTCGCGTGGGCCTGGAACGGGCAGGCCTGGCGTCGGACGAAGACGACGTCTCCTGGCGGTCTGGCGACCGTGTCCTGCGCGGCCGCGAACCAGTGCCTCGCGGTCGGCTCACCGGGCATCCGTACCTTCGCCAAGCTGTGGAACGGCCGCAGCTGGCGCCTGATCAAGACCCTTAACCCGTGAGGGCCCGGATCCGGCGGGAGGCGAGGCCCAGCGTTGTTCCGGCGATGGGGTCCTGGCACCCGCGCCGGGACATTGATGGGCCTCCGGCCGGGTCGGCAGGCTGGGCCGGCAGGCTCAGTAGGCGCGGGCGAAGATGACTCGCTTGCCGTAGGCGGATGGCTTGCCGCAGCGGATGCACGGGCCCTGTTCTGGTTCGCCGGCCAGCGGGATACAGCGGGGAGTAGCGGTGGTCTCTGCCTTGATCTCGTCCTCGCAGGCCTGCTCGCCGCAGTGCAGCGCCAGTGCCCAGCCGCTCGCTACTGCGGTGGTGAACTCCGGCCAGGAATTCACGACGACCGTGTGCTCCTCGCGGAAGTCAGTGGCCCGCTTGGCCAGCATGGCCTGGAAGGCGGTGAGCTCGGCCGCCAGCCGCTCCGGTGCCGTCTCGAGCGAGATCGCCTCCTTGCCGGCGTCCGGCTGCTGGTAGCTCAGCCGCCTTGACATCAGCGCCGTGCCGGCGGCCAGGTCCCTTGGGCCAAGCTCAAGCCGAAGCGGGACGCCGCGCATTTCCCAGTCGTTGAACTTGAATCCTGGTGACAGCTGCGGACGGTCATCGACGTGCGTCCTGATGTCCGCGCGCCGCAGCGTCTCCGCCAGCTCGGCCGCGGCCGCCGACACCGTCTCCGCCTGGTCACCGCGCCCGATCGGGACGATCACGACCTGGTAGGGCGCCAGGGCCGGCGGGAGCACGAGACCCTTGTCGTCACCGTGGGTCATGATCAGGCCGCCGATCATCCTGGTGCTCATGCCCCAGGAGGTGGTGTGGCATGGCTCGACCGTGCCGCTCTCGCCCGTGTAAGTGATCCCGAAGGCGGTCGCGAAGTTCGTTCCCATGAAGTGCGACGTGCCAGCCTGGAGGGCTCGCCCGTCCCGCATCATGGCCTCGATGGTGAAGGTGCGCTCGGCGCCGGCGAACCGCTCGCCTGGTGTCTTCTCGCCAGGCACCGTCGCCAGAGCGGCGCTCCCGGCGGCCACTTCCTGGTAGAAACCGAGCGCCAGCATGGTCTCGGCGATCGCGCTTTCCGCGGTGGCGTGCGCGGTGTGCCCTTCCTGCCAGAGAAACTCGCTGGTCCGCAGGAACATCCTGGGCCGCATCTCCCACCTGAGCACGTTCGCCCACTGGTTCAACAGCATCGGCAGGTCACGGTGCGAGCTGATCCACTTGGCCATCATCTCGCCGATGATCGTTTCCGAGGTCGGCCGGATGACTAGCGGCTCTTCGAGTTCCTTGCCGCCCGCGTGGGTGACCGTGTAGAGCTCGGGCGCGAACCCTTCGATGTGCTCAGCCTCGCGCTGCATGTAGCTCTGCGGGATGAGCAGCGGGAAATAGGCGTTCTGGTGCCCGGTCGCCTTGATCCACGCGTCCAGGTCAGCCTGCAGCAGCTCCCAGATCCGGTACCCGTAGGGCCTGATCACCATGCTGCCGCGGACTGGTCCCCGGTCCACGAGCTCGGCCCGGAAGACCACGTCGTTGTACCAGGCCGAGAAGTCCTCGCTTTGCGGGGTAACACTCCGCTCGTCACGTGCCATGGGCTTCAGGTTACCGAGTCTGGCCGCAACCATGGCCCTCCGCGGTGCGGCCGAGACTGGCGAGACTGACTGGCCTGGCGGGTCCGCGGCCCTTGGCGGCCTGGGGCGGGGTTTGCCGCATCAATGGGCCATGGGCGAGTTTCCCTGGGAGTGACGAGCGGTCGGTCCGTGGAGTAGCGGTCGGCCAGGCCGGGCGGCCGGGCGATATTGACGGTTTGAGTCAGTCCAGAAAGTGAACCCGTGGTAAGCCGCCTCAGTCCGGCGGCTTACCACGTTTTAGCTAGCGACCGCAGATCGTTATACGTGGTTTACGCCGATATTTTCTGAGCTAAAACGTGGTAAGTCGCGGTCGCCGGACGACTTACCACGGGTTCACTTTCTGGACGCACTCCCGGCCCGGCCCGCCCTGGACGAAAACCTCACGGGCTAACCCCGCGAACCAGGCATTAGGTCGCATACCGGTCGACGCGTCGGCCCGCCAGCCCGCGCTGCAGGCCTGCCGATCACCGTCACTCCAGAAGAAAGGCACCCATGGCCCACCGATGCTGCCGCCAGGCCAGCGCCAACGACAACATTGCCCACGGGTGCGTTTCCGCTGGAGTGAGTTCCTGGTCGGCTCCTCCGCATGGTCAGGGAGGGGCCGGGTCCCCGCCCGATCCCGCCCGGATATCCCGGCATTCCGGGCATTCGGCGCAGCCCGCCGTCCCGCCCCCGGAAGGCGGGGGCACTTTACCCACGTAAAAACCATGGCAAAGTGCCCCCGCCTCCCCAGCAAGACCCACGGGACCCGCCTCACTCCCACGGAAACGCACCCATGGGCCATCGTTGCGGCCGGTCCGGAGCCTGGCTCGATGGTTTCTGGGAGATCGCGCTCGACCGCTACGCCGAGCGGGTGCGTGAAGATGACGCCGACGGCGGCGCACAGTCGCGATGAACGTCTTGAATAGGAGAAACGTCCCGATGCCTGTCAACCTGACCTCGATCGAACCTGTCCGCAAAGCAGTGACTGTCCCCGCGGCCCCGCGGCGCGCCTTCGAGTTGGAGCCTCCGCACCGCGTGGCCTTTACCTGGCATGCCGGTACCCCGGAAGCGGAGGCGACGCGGGTCGAGGTGACGTTCACCGAGGACGGGCCCGGTCGCACCGAGGTAGTGCGAAAACAAACACCAAACCGCACATTGATGTTGATCATTTCCGGGCGGCGGCAGCCTGTGCCGCGCCGGTTAACCGGAACGCAGCCCGATCGCTAGGCGGTCGCCAGCGGGTTTGGGGCAGGAGATCACGCCATCAGCGCAGTGTCGAGCCGCAGCGGCCAGTCCCCCTCGGCAAGGCCGGCGGCGATCAGGAGGTCACGCCAATCGGTACTGGCCAGATCCAGCATCTGGCGCAGGCGGGCGATGTCTCCATTTGCCTGCAGGACGATGGCGGCCTGGACCCGTTCGCTCGTGAGGATGTCCTCGTCGTATCCGGCTCGCCCCGGGAGCTCCGCGAGCAGCCGGAGCACGCCTGCCGCTGATCCCGGCTCAGGGAAGTCACTTATGATCCGCTGCTCTAGCCGGTGCGTGATGCCCGTCATAAGGCAATCATGCCGGTTGCGCATCGTCGCCCGTTTTCGGGGCTGGCGGGATCGCGGCCCAGGGCGGCGGCAGCGTGCTAACCGCATGGATGGGCCATCGTTGCGGGCGATGCGGTGAGGGGCGTTCTGGTCCGTTGACGTAGTCAGGGGCAGCGGTGTTGACTGAGGTGCTGCCAGGGAACTAGCTAGCAGCCTTGAGGATCCCGATGCCCGGTGTCGGTCATTGTCAGCACTGCCTGGGCGAGTGCGCTGGCGACTGCTTGCTCCCTGGTGACCTTGGCAAGGCGGGCTTGTGTATTCATCGCCCGACTCCTCCGTTGGTCTGGCGGGAGCGGATTCGCCTGCTGGGGAGGTGGAGATTCTGGCGACGACTGTTCCTGGGACCGCACGTGTAGCTGGGCCGCGGCGCTGGAGTCTTGTGACGGTCCGCGGAACTTGGTAGTCATGTGGGGATGACTTCCGGGGAATTTACCAACATGCATCCGAGGCTGGCGGAGTTCTGGCATCCCGTGGCCTTGTCGGCCGAGGTCGGCGAGCAACCGGTCGCGGCCCTGCTGGCCGGGCAAGGCTGGGCGCTGGTTCGCCTTGACGGCACGGTCGCGGCGTTCGTTGACGCATGCCCGCACCGGCGGGCGCGGCTATCGGCGGGCTCTGTGCGCGACGGCTCGATCGAGTGCATGTATCACGGCTGGCGCTTCGATGCCGGCGGCCGGTGCGTGGCCATCCCGGCGCTTGATGACGCGGCCCAGATCCCGGCGCGCGCTGCCTTGCGGAGGCCAGCCGCGGTCACCGAGCACGGCGGCCTGGTGTGGCTGGCCCCGCTGCCGCCGCGGGCTCCGCTGCCCGAACTGGAGCCCAGCGTCCAGTTCGCCGGCGAGGGGGTGGCGACGGTCAGGTTGCCAGTGTTGCGGGTGGAGGCTAACGCGGCAATGCTGATCGATAACTTCCTCGATGAGGCTCACCTGCCGTTCGTGCACGCGGCCACCATCGGCGGGGCCGGGCCAGAGCCCATCCCGAGGGCGGACGTGGCCAGGCAGGACCTGTCCTTCACCGCGGTCCGCGAGCACCAGTTCACGAACCTTACCGATCCGGCTGTCCTTGACGGGTCACGGCCCGCCGTCCAGCGACGGCGGATGACCTACAGGTACCAGGCGCCGCTGACCGCTACGCTGCTGCTTGAGTTCATCGACGCCGGGGGGTGGCAGTTCCTGACCTTCGTCGTCGCGCCGGAGGACGAGCGGACCTGCCTGGTCTACCAGACCGTGACCGGGCCTGGGCTGGTCGATCCCGAGCAGGCCGAGAGTGCCGCCAAGTACGAACTGTCGATCTTCGAGGAAGATCTTGAGCTGCAACGGCGGGCCCTGTCTGGCCTGCAGTTCCCGCTCGATCCGGCCGCCGAGTTGCACACCAGGGCCGACCGGATCGCGGTGGAATTCCGTCGCGTGCTGGCCTCGGCCGTCGCCCCGTAAGTTTCCGAAATCGTGGCCGGGAGGTGTCGATTTCCGCGGGTCTGACTTCGTAGCGGGAGTGAGGGCCGGCCGGAGACCGGCCCCGGATGGCAAACGGGAGTGATCGTCATGACGCAGTACCTGCTCACGCTCTACCGTGACTATGCGGCTTCCATTCCCCCTGAGCGGACGCGGCAGGTGTGGGCCGACGTAAACGCGCTTGGCGACCGGCTGTCGGAGGCTGGCGCGTTCGTGTTCCAGGGCGGCCTGGACGGTGGCGCCGAGTCCGCGACCGTAGTGCGCCAGTCCGGCGGCGACTTTCTGCTTACCGACGGGCCGTACACAGAGACCAAGGAACACCTCGCCGGGTTCTGGATCATCAACGCCGCCGACCTGGACGAAGCCCTGGAATGGGCCAAGCAGACCGCGGCCGCGCAGCAGCGCCCGATCGAGGTCCGCCCGCTCTTCGACGGGGACCTCGACGACGCCATCGGGGCTAGTGCATCCGACTAGCAGTGACAACCGGGCAGCGACCGCAGGCTCTCGCGCAGTGACGGTCGAGGCTGTCTTCCGCCGTGAGTACGGTCGCTGCGTCGCCACCCTGATCCGCTTCCTCGGCGATATCGATGCCGCCGAGGAAGCGGTCCAGGACGCGTTCACCGTGGCGGTCGCCAGGTGGCCTTCGGATGGTCAGCCGCCCAATCCCGGTGCGTGGATCGTCACGACCGCCCGCAACCGGGCCATCGACAGGCTGCGTCGCGAGTCGATCCGGGACGAGCGGCACGCGCAAGCGCATCACCTGTACGGTGCGGCGCCTGAGGAGGAGACCGTGCCCGATGACCGGCTGCGGCTGATTTTCACCTGCTGCCATCCGGCACTGAACCAGCCCGCCCAGGTCGCGCTGACCCTGCGGCTGCTCGGGGGGCTGGAGACGCCGGAGATCGCGCGGGCTTTCCTCGTTCCGGAGGCAACCATGGCCCAGCGGATCGTCCGGGCCAAGCGCAAGATCAAGAACACCCGCCTTCCCTATCGCGTGCCCTCGGAAGCCGAACTCCCCGCCCGCCTCAAACCCGTACTCGCCGTCGTCTACCTGATCTTCAACGAAGGCTACGCCGCGACCGCCGGCTCTTTGATGAGGCTCGACCTGTGCGCCGAGGGGATCAGGCTCGGCCGGGTGCTCGCCGAGTTGATGCCCGACGAGCCCGAGGCGCAGGGGCTGCTTGCGCTGCTGTTGCTGCTGCACGGCCGGAGCGCGGCTCGCGTCGCCGCTGACGGCTCACTGGTCCGTCTGGCCGAACAGGACCGCCGGCTTTGGGAGCGCGGCCTGATCGCCGAAGGGCAGGCTATCGTGCGTGCTTGCGTCCAGCGTGGCCGCCCGGGTCCGTACCAGCTCCAGGCCGCCATCAACGCTGTCCACTCCGTCGCGCCCAGCTTTGACAGCACCGACTGGCACGCCATCCTGACGCTCTACGACCAGCTATCCGCGCTCACGCCAACTCCGGTAGTCGCACTCAACCGGGCCGTCGCGCTCGCCGAAATCCGCGGCCCCGCAGCGGGCCTGGCCGCGGTGGACCCCCTGCGTTCCTCTGGCCTTGACAGCTACTACTTGTTCCACGCGACCCGCGCCGACCTGCTGCGCCGCCTCGGCCGTACCGCCGAAGCCACGGCCGCCTACGCCACCGCCCGCGCCCTCACCGCGAATCCGGTCGAACAGGCATTCCTCGACACCCAGCGCGCCGTGCTCAGCACCTCAAATCCGGCCCAGGAATGAATCCGCGTCATCCAAGCTGGTCGCGGCGGCGGGTCAGGTAGGCGGTCTCGGCGGTGTTGCCCGCCAGTTCGATGGCTTTACCGTACGCTTCACGCGATTTCTGGCTGCGGTTCAGCCAGGCGCAGCAGGTCGGCGCGGGTCGCGTGGTAGGCGTGATAGCCGGCCAGCTTGTCCTCGAGACGGTCGACGGCCGCCAGTGCTACCTCCGGGCCGTCAAGCTCGGCGACCGCGATGGCCCGGTTGAGGGCGATGACCGGTGAGGGGTCGAGGCGGGCGAGTTGGTCGTAGAGGGCGACGACCTGCGACCAGTCGGTGTCGCGCACCTCGCGGGCGGAGGTGTGCACGGCGCTGATCGCGGCGAGGATCTGGTATCGGCCAGGAGCCACCCCGGCGGCCAGGCGTTCGCGCACCAGTCGGTGGCCCTCGGCGATCTGCGCCGCGTCCCAGGCCCCCCGATCCTGCTCGCCGAGGGTTACCAGTTCGCCGCTCGCCGATACCCGGGCGGTGCGGCGGGCGTCGGTGAGGAGCATCAGCGCGAGCAGCCCGGCCACCTCACCGTCGTCCGGCATGAGGCCACGGATCAGACGGGTGAGCCTGATCGCCTCGGCGGTCAGGTCGTGACGTACAGGGTCGGTGCCTGGGCCGGTCGCCAGGTAGCCCTCGTTGAAGACGAGGAAAAGGACGGCGAGCACACCGGAGACCCGGACCGGCAGATCCTCGGCGGAGGGCACCCGGTAAGGGATGCGAGCCGTTTTGATCTTGGCCTTCGCGCGGGTGATCCGCTGGCCCATGGCGGTCTCCTGCACCAGGAACGCACGGGCGATCTCCGGCACGGTCAGGCCGCCGACCATGCGCAGCGTCAGCGCCACGCGGGTCTCCATCGCGAGCGCCGGGTGACAGCAGGTGAAGATCAGCCGGAGGCGTTCGTCGTCGATAGCGCCGACAGGTTCGGGCGGGTCGTCGTCGTACAACAGCCGGGCCTCTTTCTGCTTGCCGTCGCGCTTGTTCTCGCGCCGGATCCGGTCGATGGCCTTGCTGCTGGCGGTGAGGGTCAGCCAGGCGCCGGGGTTGGGAGGCACGCCGTCGGCCGGCCACCGCGCGACGGCGGTCGCGAACGCCTCGGCCGTCGCCTCCTCGGCGATATCGAGGTCACCAAAACGCCTGGTCAGAGCGGCGACCACCCGCGCCCACTCCTCGTGATGGGCCCGGGTGATCACCTCCTGCGCATCGAACGTGGTCACAGGAACGGCCGCACCTCGACCTTACGGTTGCAGGCCTTCGACCCCTCGGCGGCGAGCTTGAGCGCCACGTCGAGGTCGGCGGCCTCGATGATCCAGAAGCCAGCGAGAAACTCCTTCGACTCCACGAAGGGCCCGTCGGTGAACAACGCCTCCCCGCCCCGGTTGTCGATGACGGTCGCCGAACTTGGTGACCCGAGGCCGCCGGCGAAGACCCAGCGACCCTCCTCCTGGAGCCGGGCGTTGAACACGTCAATCGCAGCATTCTCGTCCGGCGTGGCGGAGCCGGGCGTGTCAAAGATTACGGAAACCAGGTACTGCATCTCGGATCATCTCCTGTTGTTCCAGGCGCCCCTTGCGGGCGGACCTCACCCCTGCTACGAACGGCTCTACCCCGATCCGACACCGGCGGCCGGACTCTTTCAAAGTGGCTGGCGCGCCACGGCTACCGCCAGACCGTAAGTCTCAGCGAGTGGAACAAGACCTTCACCACTAACCGACCAAGATTCGTCTTCCCTACGTAACGATCAGGAAGGCCGGGACGGCGTGGCTGGATGTGGTTTCGGGGCTGGCGAGATCGCGGCCCGGGCTGGCGGCCCGGGGGTGGCGGCGGCGTGCTGACCGCATGGATGGGCCATGGGTGAGTTTCCGTGGGAGTGAGTTCCGGTCGACTCCTCAGCGTGGTCCTAGCGGGGCCGGGTCGCGGGCCGGTCCCGGCTTATGTATCCCGGCATTCCGAGCATTCGGTGCAGTCCGCCGCCAGACCCCGGGAGGCGGGGGCACTTTACGTCGGCAAAAACAACAGCAAAGTGCCCCCGCCTCCCGTGCCCGCCGGACAAAACGCCCGTAACGTACGGTCGGCCGCAACGATGGCCCAGGGGTGCCTTTCTTCTGGAGTGACGGTGATCGGCGGGCCTGCAGCGCAGGCTGGCAGGCCTGCGCATCGACCGGTATGCGGCTAATGCCTGGTTCGCGGGGTCAGCCCGTGAGGTTTTCGCCCAGAGCCGGCCGGGCCGGGAGTGAGTCCAGAAAGTGAACCCGTGGTAAGCCGGCTTAGCCCGGCGGCTTACCACGTTTTACCTAGCGACCGCGGATCGTTATACGTGGTTTGCACCGGTATTTTCTTAGCTAAGACGTGGTAAGGCACGATCGCCGGGCGGCTTACCACGGGTTCACTTTCCGGACTCACTCAAACCGTCCATATCGCCCGGCGCCGCCCCGCCCCAGCCTGGCCGACAGCGACTCCACGGACCGACCGTCGCTCATCACTCCCAGGGAAACGCACCCATGGGCCATGGGTGGGTTTCTGCTGGAGTGAGGCGGGTGCCGGACGGTCTTGCCCGAGCACCGGGACGGCGGGCTGCCCTGGATATAAGGAAATGCCAGGAATAGCGGGGGAGGCTGAGGGTAGCGGGTCAGTCCGATTTCCGGACTCGGGTATCTCGGACCAGCGAAAGCAGCGAAGCCGGGCAGCCGCCGTTCCCAGCGCGACACCGCCCCGCACTCCGCCGGCACGAACCGGGCATTAACCACAAACCGGTCCGCCGCCGGCACCTGGAGGATCCGCAGGCCTGTTTTCGTGGAATCCTCAGATGGCATTCCAGTCGGGGATTCCACAATCATGCGGGAGCCTGCCGGCGCACCCCCGCAACAGGAGCCTTCAGGCCAGAACCAGCAAAGCCGGAAACTCAAACCGACCCACCGCCCGGCCGAGGCCGGGAAAGGCTGCAGGACCAGTCCCGCCCGGGCCACGCCGAGGAGTTGACCAGAACTCACTCCAGCGGAAACCCACCCATGGGCCATCGTTGCGGTTCGCGGCCGGGGCCGGCGGCGAATTGCCCGGTTTACCGGTTTACCGCGAGCCGGGACCCGGACGGCCCGGACCCGAGCCCCGGACCGCCGTTACCAACACGAAATATCTGCCAGAGCCGCACCCCATGGGCCATCGTTGCGGTCCCGCGCCGCCAGGCAACCGCATCGGTGGGACATCGTTGCGGCCAGCCGGGCGTTACGGGCCTTTTGTCCAGCAGGCACCGGGTGAGATGACACCCGCCCCCCATTCCATGATCAAATTAAGCCGAGTGGCATTGTGCGGGAACGACATCCCTGGGCCATCGATGTCGTTGCCCGGCCGCCGCGAACAGCGACGTAGGCCGACCGTTGCTGCCGTCCCAGGGCAATTGAGTTTAATGCCCGGAATGCTCGAAACTGGGGCCGGGCTGGGCCGGGGCCGGGCCTGGTCCGGGCTATGGTCAGCGAAAATGACTAGGCCGGATCAAGGCTGAGGAGGCTGAGCGGTGACTCTATTACGGCCAGCCGCCTGGCTCATGGCCGCGGTCGCGCTGTTCCTGCTGGCCGTGGCTGGTTATGCCCTTCTCGTTCACGCGTACCCGCAGTATTACTGGACGCAAATCGACACGGCCGTCTACCGGGATGGCGGCATCGCTGCGCGGAACCAGCCGGCGATGCTCTACGCGCTAAGGTTCGGGGCGGCGAAGCTGCCGTTCACCTACACGCCGTTCGCCGCGCTCCTGTTCGCTGTAGGGAGCGGTGCCTCGTTCGTGACCTGGCAGGTCGGGCTGGCGGTGCTCACGATCGGGCTGCTGCCGGTGGTGGCGTACCTTTCCCTGGGACTCGCCGGACGGCCCGCCGGCCTGGCCAGGGCGGCGGCGGCGTTTGCGATCGCCGCAGTGGGCCTCTGGCTCGAACCGGTTGCGATGACACTGTTCTTCGGGCAGATCAACCTCGTGCTGCTGGCCCTGGTGGTCTGCGATCTCGCGCTGCAAGATCGCATCAAGGGCAAGGGGATCGGAGTCGGGCTGGCGGCGGCAATCAAGCTCACGCCGCTGATCTTCATTCCGTACCTGCTGTTCACGCGGCGGGTAAGGGCCGCGGCGGTCAGCGCGCTGACCTTCGCGGTCACCGCAGGACTTGGGTTCGCGCTGCTGCCGCACGCCTCGGAGGTCTACTGGGGCGGGAAGTTCGCCCGGCCGGGCATTAAGCCTTTCCACCTGGACAACCAGTCCCTTAACGGCGTCATACTGCGCCTTACCCGCGCCGGGCCAGACGCGCACGCGTACTGGCTGGTCGCGGCGGTCGTTGTCGGCCTCGCCGGGCTCGCCACCTCGATACTGGCGAGCCGGCGTGGTCACGAGCTACTCGGCCTGGTCGCGTGCGCCGCGACCGGCCTGCTGATGTCCCCGGTCACGTGGTCGCACCATTACGTTTACGTGGTACCGGCACTTGTCCTCGCCGCGTACGGGCCTCGGCGCCTTGGCTACCGGATCCTCGGCGCCGCGCTAGTCGTGGGCTTGTTTGGCTGGTGGCCCCTGCCTATTGGCAGCCAGGGCGGTTTCGACCCTAAGGCCGGGCTGCTGCCGCACGGGTTGCTGCTGCTCGCGCCGAACCGCGGCAACAGGGGCGCAGTCGAGTTCACCTGGCGCGGGCCGGAATTGATCGTCGGCAACTACTACGTGCTCACCCTGCTCGTGTTTATCGCGGCTACGGCATGTGCCCTGGTGCTTCCGGCTGAGAGCGTGCCGGAACAATCGCGGCAGGCATGAGGCTATCCGGGGGCGCTAGCAGTTCGGCGACGGCCTCCTGGCCGTGCTGGCGGGCGCTTTCCAACGGCGTCGTGCCCCATTCGCTCCTGATGTTCGGGTCGGCGCCCAGCCCAAGCAGCAGCTGGGCCAGCTCCACGTCGCCAGTCTGGGCCGCCTCGTGCAGCGGCGTAAACCACTGCTGCTCGAGTGGGATGTCGAGGCGGCCGCGGGCGTTCACGTCGAAGCCGAGCTCGGCCAGCAGCGCGATCGCATCGAGCTTGCGGCCGGATGCCGCCCAGGCCATCAGGCCGGGTCGCCGTTCGCGCGCCTTGGCGGCGTGGGCCCGCAGCCTCGTCGCTGTGTCCAGGTCTCCGGCCAGGACGGCGGCGATCAGCGAGTTGACCTCGTCGAGCGTCGGCGGAGCGGCGCCGTGGGCGACCAGCCACTCGGCCAGCTCCGGGTATCCGCTCAGCTTCGCCAGCTCGGCCGGGGTGAGCCCGTCGGAGTTCCGCAGCGCCGTCGGCCGCCCGCCCGGTGCCGCGTACGGCGTGCGGAAGTCGACGCCGTTCCGCACCAGCAGCCGGACCCGGTCGCTCATATCGTGCACGATCGCCCACCACAACTGCCCGCGCAGCATCTCCCGCGGCGAGTCGGCCTTGTCCCCGAACCGCGCCGCCCACGGCCCGCCGTCCCCGCGGCCGAGACCGTGCTCGAACAGCAGCATCAGATGCCGGTCGTCGCGGCCGAACTGGCGGTCATACAGCAACTGGCCGTCGTTCGCGTCGGCGCCCGCGGCCAGCAGCAGCCCGGCTAGCGCGAAGGCGTGCGGGTGCTCGTCCTCGTCTTGGCTGCCCAGCACGCAGGTCACCGCCGTGTACGGCGGGTACAGCCCGTGCCACAGGTATCCGGCATTCGGATCGGCGCCGTGCTCAAGCAGCGCCCGCGCCGTGCCGAGCGTGGCTTCCTGGCTGATCCGCGGGTTGTGCCGCGCGCTGGCGAGGTAGAGCAGCGGTTCCCAGCCGTACGGGCCGCCCTCACGGCTGGCCAGCGCCGGGTCGGCCGTGAGCTGCGCCCGAACCGACGCCTCGTCCGCCGCGGCGGACGCGACGTGGATGCTTGAGCGGGTCAGCTCCGGGTGGTCGGCCAGCACCCGGGCCGCCCGTTCCCAGCGCGAAGGCTCATCGTCGCCGCCGAAGCGCAGGCACGCGAACGCGAGGAACTCGCCCGCCGCGCCGGAAGTCTCGTCGACCTCGTCGGGTGACCGGCGGTAGCGCTCGATCATCTCCAGGTACTGCCGGAGGCGCGCCCAGGAGGAGAATCCGTTGTGCCGGGCGACCACGAGCTGCGCGCCGGTCAGCGTGACCGGGTGCGCGCCCTTCGGGTGATGCTCGGCGACGAGCTCCAGGGCTCCTGGCACGCCCGCGCGCGCCAGGTCACGCACGTCCTTGGCCTGCTTGCGGAGCTGCTCCAGGCTGGCGTCGTCGGGCAGAGATACGGGTGGCATGTGCCTACCCCCTTTCACCGCCTGCGGTCCGCATCGTCAGGCCGAAAGGAGGCTGAATAGCCAATACCATTCGCGACAACTTGTTCGGGTGGGCTCGGCCCTGTCCGCGGACCCGGAGGCGCCCCGCGCGCCGGGTCCGAGACTACACGCTCGCCCGGCGCCACGCGAAGCCCGATCTCCCGCGAAAGGAGCCTGATCGCCAACGCCGATTAGCCGTACTGGATGAGGGCGCCGCCGGCCACGGCGAAACCACTGCTTTCGGGCAGGCTGAAGAACAACTGAGAGACTTCGACTTGAAAATTAGTGAGCCAGGATGTGGTCATTACGCCGCATCCCGGATGTGCACGGCATCGATCAAGGGCTGCCATTCCTGGCGTAGATTGAACGGAAGCGCTAGGTCCGGCCATAGATCTACCAAGAGGGCGCCGTCAATGTATGTGGCTACGTCCTCGGCGGTACCCTCGCGCATCACGATCTCGTACACGCGCGCGCGTTGCTGGCGGATAGCGAGGTCGAATTCCCGTTCTGGCTGCGACCAATTCAGGTGCAGCGGCAGGCGCACTCGGCCAAAGGCCTGATCCAAGGGCAACCGGGACAAGACCGTTGGCACATACGCCGCTCGGCCGTTGGCGACTGGTGCCTCCCGAAACGTCGGACGCGGAGCGAGAGCCAGGTCAAATCCTGCTGCTCTGGCTATGCGCTCAGCTGTGGCGAGCGTGGGATTCTTGGTCCCGGCCGCGTAGGCAGCCAGGGTCGGACGTGAGGTAGCTGCTCGTCGTGCGAGTTCGGCTCTGGACAAGCCTGACAGTCGCCTAGCGCGCTCCAGCAGGGTCTCTGATAGTGCCATCTGTCCTCCTGCGCTGGGGCTGGCCGGCCCGAAGGCCTCCTCACTTTACTCATATTATCATCATAAGTAGATGTACGACATATTGCAAGGCGAGCGATCAGGACACCAGCCCGCTGATCTGCTGCGCGCCCTACTTCAGGTCGGCGCTGCGGTGGCTAGCCGCATATGGATGTGACCGTCGGTGAACCAGTGCGGCGGATTCGCCGGGCTGAACTCCCGGAACGGGTACCCGGCCTTCTCCGCGACGCGGCAGGACGCCGGATTGTCATCGTCATGCACGAGCATGATCTGCCGCAGGCTTGTTCCGGCGAACGCAGCGAAGACCCAGTCGGTCATCGCTCTGACCGCCGCCGGAGCTATGCCGCGGCCGCGCGCTGCCACCGCGGTCCAGTAGCCGATCTCGGCGGTCTCGCGCTCGCCGATCCGGCCGGTCTCGTCCCGATTTTCAGCCCGACGTTCCCCGCCAGGACACAGCCGTCGGCATCGTCCGCCTTGAGTACGGCGAAGCACAGTCGGTCGCCGTCGTGCCAGCCGCGATCCTGGCTCGCGATCCACCGGGCCGCGTCGCGCTCGCCCATCGGCCCGGTCCGCTCCGCCCCGCCGCGCAGCACGGTCCTGAACGGGCGTTCGTCCGGTGTCGACCACATGCCGCCAAGGAGGTAATCGCGGCTCAGTTCGGCGGTCAGTGCCGGGACGTCCGTCGGTCGCCTGGGCACGTAACGAGCACGGAGTAGTAACCGGACGCTCAGGAGTACGCGACCATCGGGCTCAGCCGGACCCCCGAACTGCCCGAAACGCTACGACCAGCCGGGATCGGCTCGCGGCTCGGTAAACCGGGCAGGGAGTACGTGGACCCCGGCCGCGAACCGCAACGATGGGCCATCGATGCTGCTCAGCTGGCCGGGCAGCCGCAACGATGGCCCATGGATGTCATTCCCGCAGCAACGATGGCCCATAGATGCGGTTACCCGCCCCGGCCCGACAGCATCGGTGCCCGTCGTTACCATCACGAAATGTGAGCCAGAGCCCGGCACCCAGGGCGACAGCCACCGGCTCGCCGTAGCCGCTACCGGACGCGGCGTCGTCCCCCTGAAACTGACCCCGACCACTGGGAGAAACCGCTGACCGCCTGGGGACTTTTACCGTCCACCAGCGGGGAGCTCTGTTGTCCGCCACTGGGGAGCTCCAGCTGTCCCTTGACAGTTGAGGACGGCGAACTGCCACGACCCGTCGGCCGACCGGCGGGCGACGGCCGTCGTCGTTCCCGTCGGCGAGATCCGGGTGCCGTCCGGCAACGTCGCCTCGAGGTTCCAATCGACGACGATCAGGGCCGTGTCGCCCCCGATCTGGGTGAACCTGGGCTTGTTGGCCAGGCGCGCCTGAGCCGCGATCGTGTGGACCGTCTCAGCGCGCAGCGCCTCCCGGTCGGTGAGGACTTCGCCGGTGAAGGTGCGCATCGTCGCGTCCTGGCGGAACAGCGCGAGGACGGCGTCGGCGTCCCCGGCGTTGAGCGCGTCCTCGTACGCGAACGGGAGGCGGGACGGGTCGACGATCTGGGAGCTGGCGGATTCCCCGGTGTTCATGGCTGACTCACTCCTGGTGCGGGTTCGATCCGGAATCCCCGGAGCCGGCGCGACCACCGCGCAGCCGGCCGGGTCGACCAGGCGCACCGGCACGACCCGATCGCCGACCGAGGCCACCAGCGCTCCGGCCCGAGGTACCTCGAGCCGGACAGCGCCAGTTGACGCGCACGCTCCACACCTGGTTGGCGACTGCGCCAGCGAGCGGTTCTATCCGAGTGACGTGGTCACCCCATTGCTTGAGCGATTCCCGTCCCATGGGCCACATTCTCCCAGAGCTCTGAACATCGCTCGTGAGCGTGGCACCGTCCTGAAGCGCTGAACGCCTCTCGGCGGCGAAGAAGCCGCTTGAGTTGCGAGAAATTCAGGTAGACGGGTCTTCCCGCCCTGGACTGATGGCAGGCACCGGGATCGCGATGACAGTCAGGCCGTCGATGGCCACGAACTCGGATGGATTGCAGGTGTAAACGCGTGTGGCACGTATGTGGCACGATCCGGGCCGGCGGCGCGGCCTCGTAGGCGTCACCCAGACGTGGCTATCCGGGGGAGGTCAGGGCCACAGCCTGACCCGGATCATTGACGAACTCCGTCACCATGGAGCTGAACGAAGCAGCGATGATCTCACAGCAGTCGGGGATTCCGTCCACCTCGTGGAAGCTGTCGTAACAGCGGCCCAGGCGGGCGGGGTGGAGGCGATGAGTAACCGCAACCCGGAGACCATCGGCGGACTCACGGTCATCGAGGTGCCCTCACGCGGGGAGGCGCTGGAGTGGGCTGCCAAGATCGCCGTCGCCTGCCGCTGCGCGCAAGAAGTCCTGGAGTTCGGGCCCGACCCCGAAGTCGACGAGATGCTCCGCCAGGCAGCTAGGTGACGGTGACGGTCAACCTGCCCGTCTGAAAGGCCAGGCTCCGCAGCTTCCCAGAACGAGGGATGGCACCTACGAAAGCCATCGGCCAAGGCACCATCAGTGGCCAAGATGACGGCGGCGCAAAGCGCGGCAAATGAACAGGTGGTACAACGGCGCGACCGTGGTCGACGCCGCCAAAGTCTGCGAGGCTGTGTACCGGGTGTATATGGACATCGTCGCAGTCAGCTCGGGAACAGGAATCGTCCAGCCTCGAAGGCGACATCACCAGTCTGCAAACGGCGGTCGCTGCGGCCTTGAGCCGTCTACCGCATGTATTTCGTCTAGCCGTTGCGTCGGGTGTCGGTGAGGATTTCGCGTAGCATGCGCTTGCCCAGCGCGCTCAGCCCTGGGTTGGTGACGGCATAGTACGGAACCAGCCCGACTGCCTGACTGATCGCGATGCCGCGGCCGCGGCGCCAGGTGTCGTCGTCGGCACCCACCAAGTCACGGAAGACGTCACGAGAATCCTGGCTGAAGATGCTCCAGGCCGGATTAAGGTCTGTCGCGGGGTCGCCGAGGCCGGTCGCCCCGAAGTCGAGCACCGCCCGGAGACGACCGTCGCGAACCAGAAGGTTCGGCGGCGCGAGATCGCTGTGAATCCAGCTGTAGGTGCCGTCCCATGCCTGCCCCTTTAGTGCGTCTTCCCAGACCGCGATCACCGCCGCACCATCGATGAGATCCCCTGCCTGCGCGATCCAGTCCCTGGTTGCCTCATCTTGCTCGGCGAGGGGAGGCCGTCCGCCGTAAGGCGTCTCGTCATCGATGGCAGGCAGCTCCATGTTCCGCAGTTCGGCTATGAAACCGGCCAGGTCGGCAGCCATCTGGCTCTCATCGTCTACCCGTTCGGGCTCATAGGTATGGCCCTCGATCCACCGGAAGATGGCCCATGTGAACGGATATTCTGCGGTCGGTCGGCCGGCACCTAGGGGCTCAGGTACCTGGAGCGTCAAACCTGGAGCTAGCATAGGCAGCCATTTCAGTTCCTTCTGCAGGCCCCGCGCCCACCACCGCTCAACACGGGGCAACCGGACGTACAGCTCGCTACCCAACCGGTAAATGGCATTGACGGTGCCGGTCGATTCGAACTCGGTTACCGGCTGGTCCCTCAAGAGCGGGAACTGACCCGCTACGAGCTTGCAAACAAGGTCGGCGCTGATGTCGACCTCATCGTCGTGCATCCTCATCCGTTGCTCCTAATTGTCGCTGCTCTTGGCGGCGAGCAGCATAGGGCCGGGAGTTGCAGCATCGAAACTGGTTTTACGGGATATGAAGTTGCGCGGAACCACCATGGGCGCTCGGCTGCCCCGTTCCCTCGATAGCTGCCCTACCGGCGACTCTCGGCCGGGTTGTGGGGGACGCGCCCAGCGTCGTAGTGGTCAACCAGCCGCCCGAAGTCCAACGCTGCTGTCCGGGTACCCCGTTGACAGCGGACGGGTCCGACGAATCGACTGGGCTCGTGAGTCCCCGCAAGGTCCACGCCGACCAGGTCGACATCGACACACCGCTCGTCCGCGGGCTGGTGGCCGCGCAGTTCCCGCAGTGGGCCGCGTTGCCGCTGGAGCCGGTCGACTCCAGTGGATTGGTGAACGCGATCTACCGCCTCGGTACCGACCTGTCCGTAAGGCTGCCGCTCCGGCCCACGATCACCGACGAAGTCCGACGGGAGCAGGCGAAACTCGCGGCACTCGCGCCGTTCCTGCCTGTGGCCATCCCTTCTGTTGAGGCGATCGGCTCACCCACCGACGCGTTCCGGGGCGAGTGGTCCGTCCACCGCTGGCTCACCGGTACGAACCCCTACCCCGACGCGCTCGCCGACCCACGCCGGCTGGCGACGGACCTCGCGGCGTTCGTCGATGCGTTCCGGCGGATCGACCTGCCAGACCGGCCGCCGGCGTATCCGGGCGGGCGCCGGACGCGAGCTTCGATGGTCTCGATGGACTACAGGAGTCTCCTCCGTCTTTCCGCACGCGTGGGATTTTCGTCACGGCGGGCGCGCTGAGCCGGGTATGAGTCAGGGGCCACTTTCCGCCGCTAACATCCGTCGGTTGTTTGAGGAACTCGCGTCTGAACTCGATGCAGCCGGACAACGGGCGGAGATCTTCGCGTTGTGCTTCGACGTGCGGCGGTCCACGCCTCGGTCGCGGCGTTCATCGCGCAACAGACCAATCGAGCGCGGTATTCGACGGTTGGTGCTCGATAGCGCCGACTGTCACGGTTTTGAGGTTAGCCGCCGCGGCGGCGGGTCGACGCCGGTTTTGCAGTCCATGACCGTTGCTGCTGGCGCATGCGGCGTGACCTGCGCCAAGGCAGCGGGCACTCTTGGATCAGGGCCCTGATCCCGCGTATGTCCCACAAAGCCGGCAGAGCCAGTTCGGACTATCAGCTTGGGAATCTGTCCGATCCGACCTTCTACCTGGCCCGACCTGCGGTTACGGGTGCCTGAGCCACCGTGAGCGGCCGCTCGTGACCGAGCCTAATTGCACGTTAATTGCACGGTAATCTTGCTGCGTGCGCTGCCTGTTATCGCTGGGTTATGAGCCGCGCTCGAATTCGGTTGCGATCGACTGCCTGGGCACTCCACGATGAGTTCGTGCCGAGTGACGGGCCGAGCGAGGCGACGATCTATCAGCATCCGTTGGCGTATCTGCTCGGGCTTGAGGGAGTTGCCCTCATGCGCGCGTTCGCTGGCGAGTACGACCGCTCGTTCACTCATGCGCGCATTGCCGAGATCCGCGAGCTGCTGGCTCGGGCCGAGGACTTCGGCCCCGGCGTCGACGTTCTCCCGATGCCGGTCGCCGATGGCTATGACGGCTGGGCCTGCACGTACGACGGCGAGGACAACGGTTGCTTCCCGATGCGCGACGACATGCTCGCACCGATGCTGGATCGACTCTTGCGGGGGCGGGTGCTGGACGCCGCCTGTGGCACCGGCGCCGTCACGAGCCAGTTGATCGCGCGCGGCCACGAGGTGGTCGGGATCGACCTCTCGCCGGCCATGCTCGACCGAGCCAGGAAAGCCGTCCCCGGCGCGACGTTCCTGCTCGGTGACGTCACCAGCGTTCCGTTGCCTGAAGGGGACGTCGACCATGTCGTTTGTAGCCTGGCGATGACCCATGTCGCCGATCTGGCCCGGTTCTTCGCCGAGGCCGCGCGGGTCATGCGGCCCGGCGGGCATCTCCTCGTGCTGGACACGCGTACACACTTCACCGGCTCGAGCAGGTACCCCCTGGTCCAGGACGCGCAGGACGGCCGGGTCGGCTACATCGCGGGCTATAACCACGGCTTCGGCGACTATCTCCGCGCCGCGGTGTTGCACGGCTACGTCGTACGTGCATGCGAAGAGGCCTACCGCGCCGATCAGATCGTCGCGTCGGACGAGTTTCCGGAGCCGCTTACCGCGGGGCCGCCGGACATCTGGGAACTCCATCCCTGGGTGCGAGAGGCAGCCAACGCCGCTAAGAGCGGCCACACAGCTGTCGTCGCATGGGACTTCGAACTACGTCCCGATATCTGAAGGGTCCGACATTAGGGCACCGCGTCTTTCCGGCCTGGGCTGATGGCAGGTACCGGGATCGCGATGACGGTCAGGCCGTCGATGTCCGCGAAGTCGGATGGGTTGCAGGTGTAGACGGGAAGATTCTGCGACATCGCGGTGGCGGCGATCATGGCGTCGTAGGCCCGCGCCGACGGCTTACGACCGGCCTGGCGCAGGGAGGCGGCGACCCGGCCGAATGTGCGGGCCGCAGGCGCGTCAAAGGGCAGCGGGTCAAAGTCCGCCTCGGCCTGCTGGACATGCGCCTGGCGTGCGGCGCGCTCTTCATCGGTCGTGGCGACAAGCGGGCCAACAGTTAGCTCCGCCAGGGTGACCGTGGTAATGAGAGGTTCAGCCGGAAGCAATGCCGGGTCGGTGATACGCGACAGCATGATGACTGTGCTCGTGTCGAGCACGCCGCGCAGGTGCCGAACAACCGATTCCGTCACAGCGTCGGGTCCAGCAGGTCATCGATGTCGGCGCGCAACTTGACCGGGTCAATAGCGGGCAGGCTCCGCCACCGTTGGAGAAGCAGACTCGCCTGCAACGGCCGACGTGCGAGCGGCCTCAGCTCAGCTATCGGACGGCCGTCCCTGGTAACCGTCATGGCCTCGCCGCCCTCTACACGGTCAAGGATCTCACCGCCGTGGTTACGCAAATCCCGGATTGCCACTTCGTTCATCTTCTTAATGTATCACGCGTGAGACCGGCGTAGCGAGCCCGGTCACCTTGGCGTGTGGCACGTACGTGGCACAGCGGAGCTGACTCTTAGGTCATGATCTAGGCAGGGGCGATCTAGCAGTTGCCAGCCGCAATCCTATGCGAGCTACTAATAGGTTTACCTTCGATCTAAGGTCATCAACCTAAAGGTTTATAAGAGGTTGGAGTTGTGATAACCTATAGGTATGCATCCGTCTGAACGATCCGCTCAAGCCCGGCGCGAGTTGGACCGGAAGTTCAACCAAGCCGACCTCGAACCGATCCGGGGTATCCCCCGGCTGGGCTGGATACGTGCCATCCGCGGAGCCCTGGGGATGAGTCAGGCCGTGCTGGCAGGGCGACTCGGCGTGTCCGCCGCGGCGGTCAACAAGCTAGAACAGGCCGAGCGACGCGGAGGGATCACCCTCCGAAAGCTGGCGGAGGTCGCAGAGGCTCTGGACTGCACCCTTGTATATGCCCTCGCGCCGCATTCCACGCTTGAGCAGACTGTCACGACCCAGGCGCGTCACGTTGCGGCCGAGATGCTCGGATATGTCGGTAGAACCATGGCCCTTGAGTCGCAAGGAATCGGTGAGGAACGCGAGCACGAGGCTATCGACCGGTACGCGCAGCAACTCACCGTAAGCGGCAAGGTCTGGCGCGCTGGCCTAGAAGGATCGAAGGCTGACGTATGACCGATGCCCGGCAAGATCAACCACGTTCCGCTTTCAACTTGCGCACCGTAGGCCCGGAACCTTCGGGCGCCACGCCTCTAGAGCCAGAGGATCTTGAGGGCCTCATTCCGGAGTTCGTCGCCACCCGGGCCGACCTGAATGTTGTCGAGTTCGAGAACATTACGAAGGCATTGCCGTGGGCGCTCCAGCGGGCACGCGCACTCCAGCCCGAAGGCGTCCTGGCCTACGGGTTCATGATGGAACTTCACCGTCGCATGTTTGGTGATGTTTGGACGTGGGCCGGAACACCACGACGACGTGAGATCAACATCGGCCTCGCGCCGCAACTTATCCCGTCTCAGTCCATGCAGACGCTCGATGACGCCAAGTACTGGCACACCGAGAAAGTGTTCGAACCCGATGACCTCGCGGCTAGGATTCATTGCCGGCTGGTCAGCGTTCATCCCTTTGTTAACGGCAACGGCAGGTGCACCCGACTCATGGCAGATCTGTACCTAACCTCAGTCGGCGCGAGCCCCTTCACGTGGGGTGGAACAAGTCTCGACGTCGATGGATCAGGCCGAGTGGAGTACATTGCAGCCCTCGTCAAGGCCGCCGATACGGATGACTACGCGGATCTCATGCAGTTCGTGCGTGCTTAGCCGACCGTCTCGAAGACCGTGGTGAGCGCAGCGCACCGGGGACGTGGTATGGCACGAACGGCTTCAGGCTATCTGGCTGCAAGGCCAGATAGTACGAATTAGCTCCCTGACCTGCGATGATAGGAGCGGGCGAAGGGAATTGACAGCGCAGCTCGGCTGGAACGTTGAGCGCCTGCAGGCGGGTCTGGAGATCGGCGTGCGGCCGAATGGGTACCGGCGGAAACATAGTCGTTCAAGGAACGTGACAGGGACTAAAAGTCTGGAGGATTTGCCAGATGGCAACAGTCGGATTAAGTAACGAGATCGGGTGCGGAAAGACGGTTTACGCCTAATCAGTCGGCGATGTGCCCCGGCCATGCGAGGGTCCTCACCCGCTGGGCCGACACTGCATCTGACAACGCAAAGAGCCGGACAGCAGAAGGCGAAGTGATGCTCGCGTGTGGCACGTGTGGCGTGTGGCACGGATGTGGCACGGGTCGGCGTCTTGCGATGCGCGGGGTCTGGGCAACTGCTGATGGGCCCACAAGGTAGTCGAGCACTGACCGTACTACGCTGTGGTACGGAGGGGTATAGTCGGGCTATGGCACTTGAGCAGCCAACTGATATCAGCGTCCGCCAGTTCGTCTCGGACTCGGGGTCGGTCACGCGCGGCCTCCGGCAGGGGCGGGCATACACGCTGACCCTGAACGGGGAGCCGCTGGCGAGGATGATCCCGATCCGTCGGCGCCGCGCGGTTCCGAAGGAGGAAGTTCTCGCTATCTTCGCTACGGCTCCGGTCATCGATGCTGGCGAGCTGCGCGCCGATCTAGATGAGGCTGTCAGCCAGGATCTGCGTGACCCGTATGAAGGTACTGGCCTGTGACTGTCCATGAGATCGCTGTCGTGGATACAAGCATTATCGCCGCGATCAGGCTTTATGAGCCGTCGGAGTTGCCCGACACCATGCTGGTGACGGCGGTCACGCTTGGTGAGCTGTCGTACGGCCCGCATGCGACGGACGATCCGGCGAAACGCGCCGGGCGAGTCGCGGTACTGCAGCATGTGGAAGCGACCTTTGATCCGCTCCCGTACGACCAGGGATCGGCTCGTTTGTACGGGCAGATTTGCGCGGCTGTTCGCGCGGCGGGACGTCAGCCGCGTAAACGGGCTTCTGACTTGATGATCGCGGCGACGGCGGCGAGTAACGACCTGCCTCTCTACACAGCCAACCCGGACGACTTCAAAGGCACGGAAGACCTCGTTGAAGTGGTCGGTGTCCGCGGGCGACCGAATAGTTTCTGACTTTCTCGCTGGACATGGCAAGTTCGGCCGATGCGGGCTGATTGGGCACTTGTGTGGCACGGACACGGCTGGTGGTGTCGGCCCACCGTGGACGCGGCACCCCGGACATGGCCTCTGAACTGGTATTTCGTGGCTGGAGCGGGCGAAGAGAATGCCCCGTCGTTGAAGTTGTACGGATTCCTCTCCAGGTGCAGGTGACCTGATAAGGAATCCGCACTTGTCCGCTGCGCGCAATCCTGTTCAGTGGATCCTGGTCTGAGTAGGCTTACGTACAAGCTAGGAGGTGATCAAGATCACAAGCCATGATCTGCCTGCTACGTTCACCGCCAGTGAAGCTGAGCGGCGGGGTGTTACGCGCCGTCGGCTTCACGGCATGCTTGTATCAGGCTCGGTGGAACGAGTCGGGCGTGGTTTGTACCGGCGCACCGACAGTGCGCCGGCCGACTACGACCTCGTCGAGATCGCAGCGAAAGCGCATCGGCCAACCTTGTGCCTGCTTTCGGCACTTGCCCGGCACGAATTGACCGACATCATTCCATCTGTTCATGACATCGCTGTACCTCGGGGAGTCTGGCAGCCGGTCGTCTCTGCTCCTGTGAGCTGGCATCAATTCGACGTCTCCACATTCGATCTCGGCCGAGAGAAACTACGGGTTGATGAGAGACACACTCTCGGTCTTTACGATGCGCCCCGTAGCATCGTCGATGCCTACAGGCTTCGTTATGAGGTCGGACCGGACGTCGCAAACGAGGCGCTGAGGCGTTGGCTCCGTCATGGCGGTAGACCGGCTGAGGTGATGCGGATGACGAAGGACTTCCCGGCTGCAAGAAAGGCCGTTCTGAACGCGCTCCAGATCCTGTCATGACAGATCTGCCACATGTCCTGAGATCAAGAACTCGAATAGGAGACCAACGATTCCAAAACCAACCAAGGCGACTGCCGGCGGGCGAGCATTCCTGGCATTGCAGAGAAAAGCAAGGGACGAAGGCCGCACCACTGCTGAGTATCTGAGACTGTATGCGCTCGAAGGTTTCCTGCTTCGTCTCGCTAACTCTCAGCACGTCTATGAGTTCGTGCTTAAGGGAGGCGTGCTGCTTGCGGCCTACCAGTTGCGGAGGCCAACCACCGACGTCGACTTTGCGGGAGTTCAGATTTCGAACGAAGTCGAATCCGTACGGCAACTAGTCGCCGAAGTTGCATCCACAGTCCTGCCGAACCAACTGGATGATGGACTCACATTCGACTTAGGCGATGTAACAGCTGAAACGATTCGGGAGGATGACGAATACAGCGGAGTACGGGTCCGGCTAGTTGCTAGGCTGGCGACGGCCAGGGAGCCCTTTCATGTCGATGTCAACGTCGGCGACCCGATCTGAGCGGATCCGTAGACGATTCTGAGTCCTGGGACCCGATCCGACGCGGCTGGTTCACTGATAACTTAGAACGCCGTCTCGCGTGATTCCCAATATGAAATGTGGCCGGTGATGAGCTGGGAAGCCCGCTACAAGGAACTGTACGACGCTGACGATCGTGCTGAGATCGAGCAGCTAAAGACCCGGTTGCTGTCAGAGTTGAAGGCGCATTGACTTGCGCAGGCTCGTAAGGGCCGCGGTCTGACGCAGCGTCATGTGGTGGCGCCGACGATAGGCGTGGGTGTCCTACCCGCCGAGGAAGATGCTGGAGCAGTCTCTTTGCTGATCAGTTCGACGAATAGATTATGGTTTCTGTTGTTCAGAGGCGGTCGCATCACTCGGCAATTGGCTTATGAGTTGACGAGTCCGATCTTGTACCATATCCAAGGCCACGGCCGGCATGCCGGGATAACGACCTGGGTCAAGGCTTGCTAGGGCGGCCCGCATGTTATGCAGGGTTTCGGCGACAGTGAGCGCTGCTCGCCGGTTGGACATCGGCCATTTACTGGCTTCCGCAATCAGGTCATCAACCGTGATCTCGTCGATTTCGAGCTTGTCGTTCACCTTCATTGCGGATATCCGGTTAGCCGATTTGTGGTGTAGATGCATCGCGATGTCGTATGCCGGAGCAAGTGATACATCTCCGTTCGCATGACGGATGAAGGAAATATTCTTCGCGTGCGCATCCGTGTTACCGAGGGCCAAATTGAATGTCGTGAGCGCGAGCAGTTTATGTGGTTCAGAGCCACCAGCACGCAGCACTTCAGCCAGTGCCTTGAGCGAAGGCAGCTCACGGGAGCGCTGGAACTTATTGTTAGGGTCGTCAGTATTGATTCCGAGCGCCTGCGCACCATCTTCCTGGTGGATGCGCTGAATTCGACCGCGAGCGTCGATCGACCTGTCGTAACGCGAGACGACTATGGCAAGGTAACCGCTAAAGTCGATAAGCTCGGCCTGTATTGTAGTGAGCCCGAGCGAGCGGGCCAGGTCGAGACTGGCAACCTCGGTGTGCACCACGTCCGATGCGTCTGAGTCTGGAGGATGCGCCAACTTGGCGATATGAGTCGATGGGTAGCCGTCCAGGCATCGTGCCCAGCCGTCTCCAGTCCGTGCGAGGACGATCTTGGGTTGAATGCCAGCCAGCGACGTGGATTGGAGCCTGTCCTCTTTGATGACTGGCCCGGTTCCAGCGGCCTCGGCAAGCATCGCGCCGACCTGATCGTCTGTCACCGGGTCCAGCGAACCCAGCCGCGAGGGCTCCAAGGTGCCTTCATCGACAAAGACAAGGGCACCAGCTGTGTCTTTTCCATATGCGCGGATCATTCCGAAGATGTCGTCAGACGCAACTCCGGCAGCAAACGCGCTTCGCTCGCGCATACTGCCTTCTGGAAGCAAGCCCGCAAGAAACGCTCGTACTCTCCTGTGATGGGGTTGCGCGGCCGGGTGAGAGATGGGCAGCAGATGCGACATCACCCTCCCGCCTGCGCCCCAACGTTCATAGGCTTCCGGTGACCACCGGAGTCCCGTTTGATCGGAGCCGTCGCCTACGGTGGCGATCCCAGCGCCGTAGAGCCAGGCGTCCAGCGGCGCCCTGCCTGTCATCCGACTTGTTCCGCACGGAGGCGTACTCCAAGGAGGCGCAGCATCTGAAACAGGCGCTCTGTGTAGAGGCCGGGCTTGCCATTCTCGATTTCGCTGACATATCGACGACTTACGCCAAGTTCGAGGGCAAGTTCCTCCTGTGTCAGGCCGCGTTTCTCTCTGACATGGGCCAGGAACTGACCAAGGTCCTCCGATGTATATACGGCTGCCCACGCCTCCGGCATCACATCCTCCATCCACCTCGTAGGGGGCCTAGCTCTCTTCAACCGTGACGATATCGTAACGCCAAGACAGTGTGAGAATATCGTGGCGGGCTTCGTGAGTTACGATATCGTGACAGGCGTCGTTACGCTGCCGCTACCGCTGTGGGTGGGCTACCGCTGTGGCTGACCCGCCCGGCCTGCCAACACCGAAGCCGGTCATGAGACCCGCTTGCCAAGACCGGGATCATTTACGACAGACTGAATGCCCAGGCCGTCACCGCCTGCGCCGCGGCGGACGCGATGCCGCGACCGCGGGCGTCTGCTGTCGTCCAGTACCCGATCTCGCCATCGTTGCTCTCCCGGAACATCGACGTCAGGATGCGACCAGAGTCCGCGGCTCGGATACTCCTGTGCCATCGCCGCGAGCAGGTCGGGTATGTCTGCCGCAAGCCAGGGCCTTATGCGCAAGGAAGGCCTACCTGCGGCTTGCGGGAACACTCAGCACAACAGTCATGGGCAGTACAGTGCAACTGGCGGGCCGCGGCCCGCAACTTGATTTCGTGCCACTCGCGAGCCCGACTTCTGGCCATCCCTGCTAGCTGCCAGCATCTCGGCGACGCCGGACAATCGAGAAGCGGATGAGCCACTCAGAGAACGTGGCTAACGCACCCAGCTCTGCGCGCCCCCGCAAGCGGGGCCTCAAGCCAGAGCGCGGCGCGGAGCGCGCCACGCGGCGGAGCGCAGCGCAGCCGCCTTGAGGCCAGGCGCAGAGCGACCGGACACGGAACGATAAGATGGCATGTGGCTGTCGCCGTGAGTCCCCGTGATTGCCCCTGATTGACCGTCCTATCGGGCACGCAACGGGCACACGGATGCCTGGATCCGTTGCTGATCTGCCTGCTGGCATCGTGACCTTACCCTTGGATGCATGACTGTGGCGCGCGAGGAGCTTCATCATCTGGTCGATGAGCTTGACGAGGAGACGGTGCTCAACGCTACTGAACTGCTCCGCGAGCTTGCCGCGGGGAGGAGTTGGCAGCGGAGCCGCCCGTCCTGGTTCGGGGCGTTGCGCGCTGGCCCTGACTTCGCGGAACGCTCGGATGAGATCCTACGTACCGAGCTTGGCCGGTCGGCCTGAGGACGCCTCATGATAGTCGTGGACACAGGTCCGCTTGTGGCGATGGCCAATGAGCAGGACCGTCATCATGCGCGTTGTGTGGAGTGGTTCGATGTAGCGCCACGCCCGCTGCTCATGCCAGCGGAGCGCAACCTTCTGAGTTGCTCCGACTTAGGTCAGGGCATGTTTGCAAGTGACCGTGAGTGCCCGTGAAACACCCTGATTCACTGTCCTATCGGGCACGCAACGGGCACGCGAGCTTCGTTTGCGTACACTTAGGGCATGAGCGTGCAGCGGGAGGAACTGCTTCGGCTGGTGGAGGAGTTGTCCGAGGACGAAGTGCCGATCGTGCTCGATGACGTGCGTCGTCACCTTCGCCTTGTCCATGAGCGGTCGTGGCCGCCAGCCTGGTTCAGCGCGGCCGAGGGCAGGTTCAGTGATACGGCGGCGCGATCTGAGGACCTGCTTGCAGAGGGATTCGGCCGCTCGGCGTGATTGTCTGCGACACCGGCCCGTTGGTGGCTGCGGCGCTGTCGAACGACCGGGACCATGCTGCTTGTGTCGGTCTGTTCACGTCGTTGCATAAGGCCGGACAGGATCTGGTGATCCCTGCGCCGGTAGTCGCGGAAGTCGGCTACCTGCTTGCCCGCGAAGCTGGTCCGCGAGTCGAGTCCTTGTTCCTGCGCTCACTGGCGGACGGAGACTTCGTTGTGGTCGACCTGACGACTGCAGACTTCGCGCGCATGGCCGATCTCGTGATCACGTATGGTGACCTTCCGCTAGGCACGACGGACGCCTCGGTGGTAGCCGTCGCTGAGCGGCTGAAGACGACGGATGTGGCGACGCTGGACAGGCGGCACTTTACTGTTGTCAGGCCTAATCATTCTGATGCGTTCACGCTTCTGCCGTAGAAGCCGCGCTTGGTGGCATGTGAAGGGGCACGTGCGTGGCGCGAACAGACTCAACGCCGTCTGGACGCACTCGCTAAATGCGCTGCACAGATCACTGACCGGGACTTTCTCGTTGGAGCGGGCGAAGGGAATCGAACCCTCATGACCAGCTTGGAAGGCTGGGGCTCTACCATTGAGCTACGCCCGCGCTGCGTCGCGTTATGCCGTAGCGTACCGGGTCGGTGCTGGTTCGGTGTAACGCGACCGTACTTACCCGACTCTCCCTGCTTCCTCGGAGTGCAAGATCACCTGGCTCGGTGGCACTGGCTGCGGCGGAGGGCTGCGGGCCAGGCGGCGGATGATGCGCGCGGGCGATAGTGCCGACGGTATAGGCTTCTGCATGCTGACGGGATGTGGCGCAGCTTGGTTAGCGCGCCTGCTTTGGGAGCAGGAGGCCGCGGGTTCGAATCCCGCCATCCCGACTGAAAGTGCAGGTGAGCGCGTCGTCGCGAAGCCTCACAAGCGCTACCAAGATCATCTGACCGTTGTTTGACCGTGAACTTGAACGTTGACCGGCGGCAGCGATCGTCACGAACCGGGCTGTTCTGACAGCTACGGCCTAGGCGTCGCTGCCCTTCGTTGAACACGAACTTGGCACCAGCGATCCATGGCGCCGCGTTCTTGTCCTGTCTCCCGTTATCTGCCGTATGTCTCGATCTAGTTGCTCCAATGCGGGCCTGGCCCAGCAAATCTAGTGAGACAGCTGAGCGCCGAAAGCCTGTCCCCCTGGTCATCGCATTGGAGTCCTAAGCCCGAAGGAGCAGATCGACTGAGACATCGCGGCGGGAGCGCTGTCGGCCGAGCAGATACAGCCGAGACGACATTAAGTAGCGGTCTCGCGAGAGTTGCCGTCCACGCTGGTCACGGCATCGGCCATCCGGCAGGTCGTTTGAGACAGGACAGTTCTGGCCGCAGCCGGGGGCCGGGGCCGTCGGACCTTGAGGCGCGCCGACCAGCTGAATTACGCAGCATCGCGCTGCGCAGGCATGCTTGCCGCCGACGGCGTGCCTTCCTCGCATGCGTTCCTGGCGTGCTATGACGCAGACTCCCGCCCGCCGCTGGATTCCCTGGCACATTTCGCCGGCGCCATCGCAGCTAACCCCGGAGCCGACATCTTTCACCAATCCTCCCGTTTCGAGCTCCGGCCGGGCCAGCACTCATCGGCAAGACGGCTGCGCCGACTTCGCGATGCCGTATGCGAGGTCGGCGCGCTACGAGCCAACCGGTTCGTACTCGGCTTCGAGATTCCCCGGCTCCTGAACGGCTCGGACCAGGTCAGCGCCACGAAACGGGCGCTGTGCTCAGGCGTGTACGCCCACGTGACCGGCCACGGGCTATGCGCCCGGCTGTCCCTGATAGAAAAGCTGCCGTTCCCGGCTAGCTCCCCCCTGGAAGACATGTACTACAGCTTCATCCTCGGCTCACGCGGCCTGCCTATGGTCCCGGTGCCCAGCCTGGATTCCGCCGAAGTGCCTGGCAGCGTAGGCGCTCAGGTACAGCAGGCAGCCCGCTGGTTTTCCGGGCCGGCCCGGTTCGCGCGCTACCTGAAAGACCCGGCAACACTGCCCGGCTGGCGGGCCAGCATGCTGGCCGCGTCCGCGTGCGGATCGGCAGCCGAATGGATCGGCTGCGCCATCGTCCCTTCCCTCGTATGCGTTCTCATCGCGGGCGGCACGCCACCCATCCGGGTTACCGTCGGCTGCTACGCAACGGTCTGCGCTGTGCAGGTCATCCTGACCGAGTCGTGGCTCGGCGCGCCCGGACCGGCCAGTACCCGGGCGGCCCGCATCGCAGCCTTCCCGCTCGCCTGCACGGCTCACGGGGCGGGCGGCATCCTGGGCTGGATGCGGCTGCTCGGCGGCGGCTCCGGAGCGGGAAAAACCGAACGCGGACCCTGCGCATGATGGCAGCGCGACCGTGCGTCGTGGCTCTCGAAGGTCCGTGTTGCGCAGGTAAGACCGCGTTCGCCGGCCGGCTATCGCGCGACCTCAGCGACGTCGATGTCGCATTCGTACCATGCTACGCCGACCACGCTGGCGGCGGCCGGTTCCTGCCTCGGCAGGAAGCAGGTTCAGTAGCCGAACGTGAACAGGCGCTGCGCCAGCTCCTCGCCGTCGAAGCCGGACGGTTGGCGCGAGTGCCAGACCGGTGCGATGTCGTCCTCGAAGACCGCAGCGTGCACACGCTGCTCGCCCATTCCTACGCCCTCCAGCGCATGACCGGCGTCGGGCTTCTCGCTCCATCGAGCGCGCTCCTGCGGCGCTCGCCTATTCCCGCATGGCCGGACCTGGTCCTTTACCTGGACCTACCGCAGGACCACGTGCACGATCGGAACCGGGGCAAGTTCCCGGCTGGCAGTATCTACACCGATCCAGAATTCAACGCGGCGATCCGCGCGTATTTCCGGCGGCTAGCCGGCCGGAAATCCCCGCGTGTGGCCTGGCTTGATGCCACGCTGAACCTGCTGGACCTAACGCACTGCGCGGCGGCTCAAATCCGTCGGCAACTAGGACAACGGTGCATCAAGGGAGCCACATGAGGCAGATGCCGCTGTCGCGGCGGGTGATCTTCTCCGACTGGCACGGCGTGCTGTCCCGCGATCCCTTCTGGACCTCGATCCGGCAAAGTGCCACCCACCCTCTCCACGCCCAGCTCGAAGCAGGCATGGCCGGAGTGTTCGACCCTGCCCGGTCGTGGGTCAGGTACAGCGCGCCGAGTCCGGTCGCCTGGTCAGCCGGCGGCGCAGGTGACGCACGCGCTGGTACCGGTGCTGCCGCATTTGTCGCTGGTGGAGTTCATCAGCTCGGTGAGGGGCGGGCCGTTGTCGGCGAACCTCACGTCCAGCTCGAAGTAGTCCTCGCCGGTCTCGTCTGCGGGATGCAGCAATTCAGCGTCCATTTTCGGATTCCCCATTTCACAGATGACTTCATTTGCCTTCTGGCGCCTCGGCTGCGGGCCAGGAGATCGTGATGCGGAAATGCGCCCGGCTCACGGTCAGCCCCGGGAGCGGGACTAGTTGCGTGCCAGGCCGGGTCAGCGCGGAATACCGCCCGGCTGTACTTTCACCCGGTCCCTCGGGTTGCGCCGTGCCGGGGATCACTGGCAGAGCGACTCGGCCCAGCTATGCGGCTTCGTCGTGATGCGGGGCATCGGGCAGGCTCCGCTGCGGCGGCTCTCCCTGGCCGACCCGGCAGGCGGGCACGTCACGCTCCGGTTCGGCGACGAGACCGAGCCGGAAAACCCCGCGCTGCTGGACGGGGCGCTGGAGACCGGGCCGGTCACTGTCTGGTCCGGCCTCACCATCGCGAAGGGTGCCGGGTTCGAGGACCTCCAGTTGTGGCTGGCAGGCGGGTTCCTGCCGGGCTTCTCCCGGATCGACGCCAGCGACAGCCAGGCGCTGCCCGCCGCCGAGGGCAACAAGACCTGGTTCGGGTTCGGCGGCGTGCTCGGCGACTCGTTCTCCGTCATGGTGGCAATGCGCAAGACCGGAATCCAGGGCGCGGAGTTCGAGTTCGGCCCGCACGCCACAGCCGCAGCCCTGACCACCCAGATCGCGGCCTGGGACGCCCGCGGCCGGGCCATCCCCGCCGGCGTGTTCGCGTACTGGCCCGCCGGCACCGGCATCCCGCCGCCCGGCGACCTGGCCGGCGTGTTCCGCAAGCGGCACGGCACCGTCACCATGACCTGGCCGCCAGCTATGGCCCTGACCTCCCCGGACAAACAACTTAAGTTACGTGCATATTGCCCCAAGTCGGCAGCCCGTTGCCGAGATAAGGGAACTGGCTGCTCGGCGGCGAACCATGATCTCCGCCCTTCAAGGACAGCCGGCTTGTTCAGCTCGACCGTTCTCAGGCGAATTCCTGAGGCAAAGCTGGCGATGTGGATTCCGCCCGACTGGCCTTCCTCAGGTGTCGGCAACGGACCGGATCGCTGTTCGCGGGGGCACCGGACTCGTAGGGTTGGCGGGTATGGAACGTCGGTTTTCGGGCCTGATCCTGGATTGGGCGGGGGTGCTTACTACCAACATGGTGGAGGTGATCGAGGCGTTCGAAGTCCGGGAGAGGCTGCCGAAGGGGTTGTTCCTGAGCGGGTGGGCTGACCCGCGTGGCCGGGATCTTTACCGGCGCCTGGAACTGGGGGAGATCACTCAGGCGGAATGGAACGAGGGCTTCGGGGCTTTGCTCGGGATCCCGCCTGCGGGTTTGATGGAGCGGCTGCTGTACGAGATGTTCCCGGCGTATGAGGTGCTGCGGGTGGTGCGCGAGGCCCGCGCCGCCGGGGTGCGGGTGGCGGTTCTGTCGAACTCGCTGGGCCGGGAGCCGTTCGATCCCTACGCCCCGTATTACCTGACGGGAAATTTCGATGTCGTGGTCTTGTCGGCTGAGCAAGGCATCCGCAAGCCGGATCCGGCGATCTTCCAGCTGACCCTGGACCGCCTCGGGCTCCCGGCCGGGCGCTGCGTGTTCGCTGATGACACGGAGGAGAATCCCAGGCGGCCTGGCGGCTCGCCTCGGCGGCGAGGGCGTACAGGCGCCGGCCAACCGCGTCCGTGTAGCGGCCGCCGCGCAGTAGCCGGACGATGAGCGCCAGTTCGCTGCGGGCGCTCGCCGATCCTGCCCCGGTGACCGCCGAGGTCCGGTCCATGCTGGCCGGCCATGGTGCTTCTGCGGTGTGCTGGGCAGACACCTTGTGGGGCCTGGGATACCTGAGTCCGGCTCCGCCGGCGGTCCGCTCAGCCCTGATGGTCCACAAGATCCGTCTCGGCGCGGAGGATCGGTGGCAGCGCGCTCTGGCCTCAGCGGACGTGATCTGCCCGGCTAGTGACTTCCTTCGCGCTGACGGTGCCCGGAGCGGGCTGGATGTGGCGGCATGGGAGACAGTCCCGAACGCCCTGCTCACGGCTCCTTCGCCGGTCAGCTGCCAGAGGCGGGAGCAGTTGCGTGCCTGCGGGCCGGTGCGGATTGCGTCCCGGGTCGAGCCGGCGAAAGGCCTGGCCGAGTTCCTGGAAGCGATCCCTGCGGGCTGGAACCGGCCGGTTGAACTGGTCCTGGCTGAGGCGGATTTCGAGTTCTGGCCGGGCATGCAGCGCGATGTCATCGCCGCCTGCCGTGTCCAGGCGGCGCGGCGCCCTGACGTTATCAGGCTGCTTCCTGCGCTGGGGTGGAGGCAGGTTCCCCGTTTCCTCGCAGGTGCCGCCGCTACTGTGATCTGCTCGACCGAGCCGGAAACGTTCTGCCACACCGCTGCGGAGGCGCTGTCGGTCGGCACCCCGTTGATCGGTTTCGACTTCGGCAATGTCCCGATCATGGCCGGGCCGGCCGGGCGTGCCTGCGCTCCCGGCGGCGGAGCCGGCGCGCTGTGGGCCTTGCTGCAGGATCTGCTGGACGACGGGCTCGCCTATCACCAGGCCAGCCGGGCCGCCCCCGGGCGCGTGGCCGGCTTCACTCCCGAGGCTGCCGCTTCGCGGCTGCTCAGCGCGCTGCGGCTGAGCAGCGACCAGCACCGTGTCAGGCAGGGCCCGTGATCACCGTGCGGGCTGATGTCCTGGTCGCCCATCAGCCCGCTTACCTGCCCTGGCCGGGTTATTTCTCCCGGCTGCTGGACGTCGGGCAGCTCGTCCTGCTCGACCATGTGCAGTACAGCGCCGGAGGCTGGCAGAACCGCAACTTCGTGCGAGGACGGCGCGGGGAGCGGCTCCGCCTGACGGTGCCGGTCTCAGCTTGCGGCAGGCCGCCGATCAGCCGGATTCTGATCGCCGACCAGGGTTTCCGTGCCCGCCACTGGCGCACCCTGCGCGAGAACTACGCCAGCGCACCCTACTGGCCGCAGTGGGAGCCGACGCTGCGCGCCGTCTACGCGCGGCCGTGGTCACGGCTCGCCGATCTCAACGAGGAGCTGATCCGCATGCTCCTGGCGGGTTCCGGGCTTCCCGCGACCGTGCTGCGTTCCAGCTCTGTGCAGCCCGGCGGCGTCAAGACCGCGATGCTCGCGGACCTCGCGTGCCGCACCGGCACGACGGTGCTGCGGACCGGGGAAGGCGCGGCCCGGTATCTTGACGCCGGGCTCCTCGCCGGGCGCGGCATCCGGATAGAGGTGGCCGGCTACCGGTATCCGGACCGGTCCGCCGTGCCGGGCGGCCCGGTCGCCGCGCTTGACCTGCTGCTGCGGCACGGCCCGAAGGCCCGCCAGATACTCGCCGACGGCGCCCTCACCAGGACCTGGGAGCAACCCGCCGGCCCGGTCCGGGCGCCTCGAAGCCGGGACAACGGCCATGATCAGCACGGAACTCCCCTGGGTCACCCTCGAAGGGATCAACGGAGTCGGCAAGACCCGCCTCGCCCGGAACGTGTCCGCCATTCTCGGAGATGACTGCGTCCTGCTGGATGAACTGCCGGACGCCGTAATCGGCACTCTCCCTGCCGCCATCATCGCGGCCCTGCGCGGTGACGGGGACCTGTTCCTGCGGACCGGCATGCCGCTAACTGAAACGGTCCTGCTCAGCGCTCTTCACGTGCACCGCTGGGAGTCCCTGGCCGTCCCCGCGCGGGCGCGGCTGGTCCTGGAAGACCGAGGCCCGTACTCTGTCGCCGCCTACCAGGGCGCCATCATCTCCGCAGGATCCTCCGGTGGCAGCGAGGCCCTGACGGCCGCCCAGCGGATCCTCGGCCTGATCACGCAGTGGCGGCCGCTGCCGGCGGTGACCGTGCTGCTGCACGATGACTCCGCCCGCTGCCTGCGCCGATTCGAGCACCGCATCGGCCGGCCCGCCACCAGCAGCGAACGCCAGCTGATGGCCCACGCGAGCGACCTCTACCTTGAGCTGGCCGCCGCCAGCCGCTCCCGGTCGCCTGACCGTCGTCGACAGGGCTGCGCTCTCAGAGGAACAGGCCACAGCCCTGGTCCTGGACGAATGCGCGCGGGCAGCGCGGTCCTGCCCAGCGGGAGGATGAGCAGATGCCCGGACGCTCGCTGACGCTCTTGTGGGCACTCCGCTCCCACTGCGCGTCCCATGGCTGCCTGTACTGCTATTTCGGGACTGTCCAGGAGCACCGCGACGCCCGGCCGGCTGACCCGGAGCGCTCTCGCACCTCTCGCCGGACGACCTGACCGCACCTGAGGTCTTCGCCTTCGCCCGGACGCTCGGCGGTTCCGCGGTGCGGCGGGTATTTCTGGCGGGAGGCGAGCCGCTGCTGTGGCGGCCTATCGCCGGGCTGATCGAGATCCTGAAGGCCCAGGGACTGGAAGTCGTCGTGTGCACCAGCGGCGTCGCGCTCGCCCGTATCGAGATCAGCGACGCTCTGGTCAGCCTCGGCACCGACGCCGTGTCGGTATCCCTGGACTCCGCCGACCCTGCCCGCAACGACGCGTGGCGTCCGCCACGACGCGACGACGACGGGTGGCCTCGTGTCATCCAGGGGATCAGGACGCTCATCAGCTGCCGGGGAAGCACAGACCGGCCGCGTACCGGGATCTACAGCGTGATCACACGGCTGAATATCGGCGATATCACGGCGGTTCCCCGGCTGGCCGCCGAGCTGGGCTGCGACTACGCCGTGCCGCAGCCGGTTTCCCTGCCCGCGGGGCACAAGCTCGCCTCCGTTCTCGGGCTCACGGCCCAGCATCTGGCTGAGCTGCGCCGCGAGTTCACGGCCCTGTACGCGGCGGGCCTGCCTGTCCGGCTTCCCGCGCCCTCTTACCCGGGTCAGGTCGCTGCTGCCGTAACCTCGGCCGCCGGCCATGTGACCGGCTGCTTCGGCGGCCGCACCCTGTATTTCATCGAGCCGGACGGGTCGGTTTGGGACTGCCCGTCCAGCCTGAAGATCGCCGCCACGCCCGCGCAGCGCCGCCGCAGCATCAGGAACGCCGACGCCAGCCTCCTGTTCCCTCAGCCCTGCTCCGCGGCCCGCGACTGCGGCTTGTTCAGCGTCGACTGCGTGAACATGTGGCCGCTGGACGGCTTCGATGCGATGCTCGCCGCACCGACGAGAGGACGGTCATGAGACGAGCGGGCGTGCCATCGCCCTCATCCGCCGCACACGAGAAAGACGCCGGCGCCGCGGTCGCGCTGCTGGCCAGGCTGGCACCTGTCACCTTCATCGTCATCGACTTCGAGGCCCTCACCCCGGCCGGTCGGCCAGCGGAACCCACTGAGATCGCCGCGATCACCCTCGCCTGCCAGGACGGGCAACTAGCCGAGCGGACCCGGTTCGGGGAACTGATCCGCCCCCCGGCTGAGGTCCCCGTCACCGCATTTGACCAGCGGGTCACCGGCATCACCGCGCAGATGCTTGCCAGCGCCCGGCCCCCTGCCCTAGTGCTAGCTGACCTGGACCAGCACCTGCTGGACACCGTCCGGATGGCCCGCGCGGTCATCCCGCACCTGCCCTCCTACCGGCTGGACGAGGTGCTGCGTCACTACCGCATTCCCCGCCCTGCCGGCAGGCACCGCGCCATGCCCGACGCCGAGGTCACCAGCGAGATCTTCCGGCGCCTGCTGGCCGACGGTGCCCGGCTCGGGCTCTGGGCTACGCTCGCCGGCCTCGACGCGGCGGCAGGACTTCAGCCCAAGGCCGCTCCCGGCCAGAACCTGATCCAAGAGCCCCTCTTCTAGAAGGAAGCACCCAAGGTGAGCTCCGCCGCCGGCATTCCCCGAACCCGCCTGAACAGCTCCCTGGCCTGCAGCCGGGAATCTTCGGAGATGCCGCCAGCCTGGTCAATCTCCGGTCCGGAGAACCACCGCATTTCGTGTGCGGGCGCTCCCGCCCTGCCGCCGCCTGCGGCAACAGCGAGGAACACGTGGTCCAGGTGGACATGCGGCCCCGGCGTGTGGTTATCGGCCCGCGCCCGCAACTCCACAATCCACCAGGGAGCACACACCGTCCCGTGCGGGAATCCGGCCGGCACGGGCACCGCCGGACCAGGCAGCAGGCACACGTCCAGCCCGGTCTCCTCGAAGGCCTCCCGCCGCGCCGCCTCCGCCGCGCTCTCGTCGCACTCAACGTGGCCCCCGCTCGGCATCCAGCAATCCAGCCGCGGATGCCACACCAGCGCGGTCTGCCACACCCCGGCCCGGTCCTGGCGGAACACGAACGTGCTCGCCGTGGCTTCCTTGATCACTTCGACTCCCTGGCTCGCCGGAACTCCAGCCGAGTGTTCCACGGTCACCGCGAGACGAACTGCCTGACACCCGGCGGACAGCAGAAAGGAGAGAACGGCATGGATATCGCCTGGAACGGCATGTTGACCTGCGACTACGAGCACAGCCGCCCGCACGCCAGCCCGCTGGAACGGGAGCTTTACACCCTGTCCCTGACAACCTGGCCTGCTGTCTTCCTCGGCAGCCCCCGCCCCTACGGTTCCGCGCGGCGGCCAGGAATCGTCGATGTCCCCGAATCTGACCACCATCAGCTGGTCGCACAGCTTCACTACCGCCTGGCCGAACCAGCCCGGGCCCGGGCACTCACGGAACAGGCAGCCGCGCACCGCAAGAACGCCGCCGCCGCCCTGGACCGCGCCGAGCGCTCCTTGGGCTCAGACGCGGCTATCGCCGACCTGGCCGCGGCGACAGCGGCAATCCTGATCGTCATGTCCGCTCACATCGTGAACTGGCTCTTACCAGAAGAACACTGGGAAACCCGCATGACCAAGCTGCTCGGCAACCGGCTGGCTGCCCGCGCCTGCATCGCCGCGCTCAGCGTTCCGGCCAGCCCCGGGCACCTGCTCACCCAGCTCACTCTGGCCGCGCCACCCGCCGGCCTCCCGGCAGGGGAACCGGGCCAGGTCCGGCAGGCTCGTGCTGGCACGGCAGATCGCCGGGACCGCTGCCAGAACACGCCCCCAGGCTGCTCGCCACTGACCGCACCCTCCGCGCCGTCATCTTGACCATGCTTCCCGGCATCCCCCTGCCAGAAGCGAACCTCAGCACGCAAGACGAACGCCAGGCATACCGCCAGGCCGGCCAGCTCCTGAACGCCCTCCACTCCGCGAACCCTCCCGCACCGGACAGCCGCATACTCGACCGGCTCGCGGCGAAAACCGGCGACCTGCTCAGGCAGGTCCGCGAAGAGCTAACCAGGCAGCAGCGCGCACGGCTCCGCGAGCAGGTCCGCGACCTCAGGACGCAAGCCCGGCAGCTTCCCGCAGTGCCGACCCACGGCGACTTCCAGCCACGCAACCTCCTGTGGGATCCAGCGACCCGGCAGCTGGCAGTCATCGACTTCGAGAAAGCCGCTCCCGCGGCCGCCGTACGCGACCTGACGCTCCTCGAAGCGGGACCGCTGAACGACCGCCACGACCTGCGCGACGCCTTCTACCAGGGCTTCGGCAGAACGCTGAGCCTCACCGAACACGCAGCCCTCACAGCGCTCCTGCACCTCGATGCCCTCGCCAACCTCGCCTGGGGAATCCGCAATGGCGACAGCCACATGGCCGCCGCCGCCCGGCGCACGCTCGCCTGCATCCCGGATACCCCTGGCCACATCGCAAGCGCACCTCCGGTCAGTGCCCCGCACGCCTCCCCCAAGGCGTCCCGCTGGCGGACGAGAACATGACCACGCAGCCGCTCGGCCTGGCCGAAGACGAGACTGTCCTGCTCGTCTGCGCGCACCCCGACGACGAAACCCTCGGCGCCGGAGGCACAATTCACCGCCTGGCCCGCAGCGGCATCACCATCCACGTGCTCGCCGTCTGCTGCTACCAAGACTCCCGGCCCGGCACGCCCGGCGATACCGGGATCAGGGCAAAAGAGTTCGAGGCAGCCTGCAACGCCCTCGGCGTCCAGGGACGCCTGATCGCATGGACCGACGACGACCGCGCCCGCGCCCGCGCCCCCGGACTCCACCTGCGCGACATGGTCACCCTCATCGAAGGCGGCAGCGACATCTCCCTGGCGGCAACACGCCCGGCCGCGCTGCTCATCCCCTCAGCATCCAGCTTCCACCAGGACCACCAGGCAGTGCACCAGGCCGGCATAGCTGCCGCCCGGCCCACCGGGATAACAGGCTCCGCGCCCCGGCTTGTGCTCGGCTTCACCGGCCCGGAAGACGGCTGGTCAACCAGGCCCGACCACCGCCCGGTCTTCGTCGACACCACCGCCAGCTGGCCTGCCAAGGATCAAGCGCTGCAGGCATACCAGTCACAGCTACGCGACGACACCCACCCGCGCAGCATCAGCCAGATCCGCGCCACCGACATCGCCGCAGGAACGACCGCCGGCTTCAGCATGGCCGAGCGGTTCACCCCCTACCGCATCGCCTGTCCGTGAGCCGAATCGTTGCTCACCTATGGCTCCGCGCACATTCCTCGGCTGACCGCTTCTCGCCCCGTCATGCATCAAGCGCCTGAGCGGAAGGATCATCGATGAGAACGGTCAACCGACTTCCACGAAATTGCGGAGTACTGCGTTGCCGGAGCCATAAGGCACCAGGCAGTGTCCCGGACTGGCCGCGATTGTCTTCTTCCGAAGATCCGGGCACTGATGGAAGCTTACGGCGAGTTATTCCCGTGACGGGAGGATGCAATGAAGCCTGGATTCGCCGCTTCGGAGATCGACACGAGCAAGCCGCATACAGCGCGCATGTATAACGCATACCTGGGTGGCAACGACAACTACGCTGCTGACCGGGACGCCGTCCGGCGCATCCTGGCTGACTTCCCGGAGGTGCCTCAGATTGCCCGGGCGAACCGGGCGTTCTTGCAGCGCGCGGTGCGGTTCCTTGCCGGAGAAGCCGGGATACGGCAATTCATCGACATCGGCACAGGCATTCCCTCCGCCGGAAACGTGCACGAGGTCGCCGGGCAGGTCACGCCCGGTGCGCGGGTCGTCTATGTCGACAATGACCGTTGCAAGTCGGGTTGTACGCACACAGGTTAGGCTGCTCGGCCTTTAAGATGCGAACACCTGAGCGAGAGCGCCCGGATCGTCCCTGAGCCGGCCGTGAGGGCATGGGCATAAAGGGACATGCGGTGCGGGCTCTCAGTCCGTCCTGGGCGTTCTGGGGCGCGGGGACGGATGCCGTGGCGAGACCGGGCGAGTGGTCGCGGGGGTATCCCCGGCCCGGCCTGCCGGGATGATCGTGCTGTCAGGCTTGCTGCCTGGTGTCAAGTCTGGGAGCGCTGGCGAATCCCCTGCTGCCGGGCCTTGCTGCGGCAGCGCCGGCGCCGGCCCCTTCCCGTCTCAGCCGGCCCCCCGGCCGGAACCCCGGTCAGCCCGGCCAGCCCGAACCCCCGCCGGAACCCCCGGCCCAGGGCCGGTGAGGTGAGGCCAGGCTCCGTGACTGCGGCTGGGTGAAAAGCGGCCCGGGAAACCGGATTTCCATGGTGACAGACCCGATTCGGCGGCGTGACAGTTCGCCTGTCACATCCCTGACCGGCCGGGCCGAACAGCCTGTCACACCCCTCGTGTGCCCCGCGCGCGAGGGCCGTACCGGGCGGGGCTGCGCGCACGCTGCGGACAGCCCGGCCGCCGTCACCAGCAGGAGGAGGTGAGGCCTCACGACCAGTGTGCCCAGTTCGCCGGAACCGGAAGAGGTGTATGCCTATCAGGCCGATGATGAAGAAAGGCTGACTGTGATCGTGTCGGCCTAGGACTTCAGGCTTCCCGAGGTGCTCAGGCACATCGAGGCCGGGCGGGTTGTCCTGGTCATGGCACCATCGCACTCGCGCGCCGCCTAGCGGCCAGCGGAGCCAGGCTCACCCGGCACCGGCCGGGTGAGCCTGTGCCGTTATCTGCCTGGTGTGTTGTTCGTGTTGCAATCCAGTAAGAGGCCCTGGCACGCAAGGGGGGTAGGACGTTCACTGTCCGTGACTGTGCACGGTGTGCGCACAGTGCACGGGAATGGCCCCAACGCGCGCAGACGCGCGCGTGAGCCGTGCACGAACAGCAAAGGACAATTGCGGCTACCCTGAGTGACAGGCCTCGCTCTCGCTTTGCGATCAACGTTTGGAATGGGGCGAGCCAAATACCGCAATTACCCCGATCCTCATGAGCCACCGTACGGGAGTCGGCTAGATCATCGGTCATACGGCTGAACTGCGACATCACCGGTCACGCCGTATGCTGGCTACTGAAGGTAGTCCGAGGGGCAGGAAGGTCGGGGTGGCCAGAATGACCGAAGCGATAGGCGAGCGAATTCGGTCGGTACGCAAGCGGCGCGGGATGTCGCAGGCGGAACTGGCTGAGGCATCTGCCGTGTCCACTTCGCTTATCCGGCAGCTTGAGCAAGGGCAGAGGACGGACACCCGCCTTGAAACGCTGCGCAAGCTCGCTATTGCCTTGCGCGTGCCGACGGCCGAACTTGCTCCTCACGCCCTGGCTGAGGACGCCAAGGTCGGTGAGGTGCGCCAATGGGAGCCTGTTCGCCGCGCCTTGGCTGGCCGGGCCGGGTCAGGCGGCACTGAACCGGTGGATCTGGCAGACCTGGAAGCCGAGTTCGACGCGCTGAAACCGATGTTCCGTACCGGTCAGTTCGCCGCGCTGATTCCAAGGCTTGCCGCGCTGCTGACTGACGCCGATGTGCTGGCCGACGCCGCTTCGCCATCGCCCGTGCCAGCCCGCCGTTTCCGGTCCCGTGTCCGTCAGATGGCCGCCTGGCTGATGATCTTGACTTGGCAGTTCGACACCGCCGACTTGGCGATCAGGCTTGCACTGGACGACGCGCCTGATACACGGTCGGCGGTTCCTATCATGGATGCCGACTGCTGGAGGTACATGCGGCAGGGAGACCTCGGCAAGGCGCGGGCGACGGCCATCAGGTGGGCCGACGAGATCGAGCCGAACCGGGTCACCAGGGCGTCGCGCGATGACCTGGCCTCATGGGGCCTGATGCTGCTGCGAGTGTCGTCGTCGGCGATTCGTGATAACCGGCCCGGAGAAGCCGATGACGCGATGGCCTTCGCCAGGATGGCAGCCACCGGGATTCGCCGTATCGAGCACAACTCGGATGACGGGCTGCTGCACGCCTTCGGCCCCAAGACGGTGGCCATGCTGACGGCCGAGAACGCCCTGATAGCGGGCCGTCCCGATGTTGTGATTAAGGTGTCCGAGGAGCTTGGCGATGCTCCGTACCCGCTGCCCTGGGTCTGGAACCGACACCGCCTCGATGTAGCCAGCGCCTACGCGCAACTGCGGCAGTACCAAATGGCACTAGCCGTGATGCAGCAGATTCGCGGTGAGGTGCCCGAGTGGCTGCTAGCACAGAGGTATGCGCGGGACATCGTGGGGCGCATGATTGACCGACGCAGAACGCTGACGGAAGACATGCGGGAGTTTGCCGACTTCATCGGGCTGCCCTACTAGTGTAGGAAGAATTGATCGTGTTTACGCTGCACGTGGAATTACGTGCCCGATCTCGGTCGCACCGAGAAGCTTGCTCATCCGGCTGGTGACAGCCCGGACCTTGTCAATAATCTCGTCGGCGGTTGCCACCCATCTGAATGGCCTGGCGTCAGCATTCCAGTCGGCAGCGAACCGCTTGATCGCATTATTAACAGCCCTCACTGACGGGAAGGTCCCCCGACGGATAAGCTGGCGGGTGATTATCCCATTCCAGATCTCAATCTGATTCATCCAGGACGCCCCGGTCGGCGTGAAATGAAGCACGACCCGGCCACCCTGTTCCGCGAGCCACTTACCGGTCTCCCCGCCGGTATGCACCGACGCATTATCCAGCACTACATGAATCTTCTTCCTGCCCGCATACTGCGGCATGATCTTCTTCATCAGCCGAAGGAAATCCTGAGCGTTATGCGTCGGCGACAGCTCCACCGTCACCCTGCCCGTCACAATATCGAACCCGGCATACATGTCAGTCGTACCGTTGCGCTTATAGTCATGCGTGCGCTTCTCGCTTTTCCCGAAATCGAGCGGCAGCATCGGCTGCGTCCGGTCCAGCGCCTGGATACCCGACTTGACATCGACAGACACCACCGCCTCGCCCTCCGGCGGATTCAGGTAAAGACCGGTCACGTCGCGGACCTTCTCCTCGAAATCCGGGTCCTTGCTGATCTTGAACGTGCCCTGCCGCCACGGCTGAAGCCCGTTGTCCCGCCACAGCCGCGAGACCCACGGCTGAGAAACCGAGACACCCTCGGTCTTCCTGATATAGGCAGCCATCTTCCCCGCCGACCAGTGCGAAATCCCGAGCTCCTCCGGCGGCGTCTGCCGGGTCAGCGCGAGCACCCGCCCCCGGATACGCCCCGGAATCGTCCTGCGCCCGCCAGGAGATACCCCGCTGGCAAGCCCGTCCATCCCATAGATCTCATACCGGCTGATCCACTTGTCAATGGTCGGCCGCGACGCGCCGGACATCTCCGCGATCTCAATTTTCCGGCGACCCTCGTGATGCCACAAGACGATTTGCGCCCTTGCTGAAACAGATCCGTCATAGATACCAGGAATGATTGCCGACCGCAGCTCGCTGAGTTGCTCATCCGAAAGACTCATACCCCCATTATCGCACATGGCGGGTAGTAAAAAAGGTGTTTGCTCAACGTAAAGATGACCAATTCTATGTACACTAGTGAACTTTTGTTAGTTCGCCTCGCGTGGCGCGGAACTAACAAAAAAGCCCAGGCTTGTTACTTCAGTTGGCGCGATGCTAAAGTATCTTCAAATCGCACTTCCGCAGCAGGCGTCTCCAGATTTAACTCTGGATTAGTATCCATATAGCACCCCGTTTTTAGGGACCGAGCAACGATGGGCAGACCGGAACGGCCGGCGTTTGATTTCGACAGCACCTACGGCCACGATCTCCTTGACGGCATGCGCCAAGCCAGGCGCGTGCGCGAGGTGCATTTCTGTCTTGTGCCAGATCCGACCGGGATTGGTGGTTTCTGCTGCCGGGAAGCCGCGCTTGGCGATCCGGAAGGCCATTGCGCACGACACTCCTCTCGGGGTGCTTAGCCAGCGAAGGAAGGGCGATGACTACCGCCGAAACACGCCTGTTCTACAAGGAGACGCTGTTCGAACCCCGCCGCGACGAAATGGCCGGCTTTCTGGTCAGCAAGTAGAGGCCGAGCTTGGCCATCCGGGCCGCTATCCATTTCGCGCGTTCGCTGGTGGACATGGGCTTCTCTCTTCCTGTTCAGGCGGCTTGCCGGGCGGCCAGGCCAGCGCTGGCCGCGATGTCATGCAGGTCCTCGTTGGAGAACCGGTGACCCCGGCTGCGAAGCTCGCGGGCCAGCGCTCGCTGGCTGAGCCGCTCTCCGCTGGCGGCTGCCGCCTGCCAGATCAGGTCGGCGTCGCGCAGCAAGGCGCCGCGCGCATCCTCCGGGGGAGTGGCCAGGAGATGAAGCCGACCGGGAAACGCAGGTGACCTGGTTCAGGTTGAATGTGGCCGATGTTCCACGCCATGCTTACCGACAAGCCGATCAGCGCAGTCACCCACGGCCACGCTCGGTGCCGCGCCAACCAGCCATCTAGGTACGCGACGTAGAGGGACAGTTCGCCGATGGCGAGGAACACGTCGATCTCGGCGGGCCAGGACATGGCCTGCCTGCCGGCGAGGCGATGGTGGACGGCCCAGTCGTACAGGGCCGGCGTAGCTGTGGGTTAAGGCGTTGACGCTGGCCAGGAGCGCGATCACGCCGATCGCGTACAAGGCGGCGCGGCGGGTGCGGGGGTTCATGCGGACACCGCCAGTTCTGGGCTGCGGATCCGGCTGAGCGCGTCGAGGGCGGTCTCGTCGGCGGTGGGCAGGCTGTGCAGGTACTTCTCGGTCGTCACAATGCTCGCGTGACCTAGCCGTTCTTTGACAACCTGCAGGTCGGCGCCCCCGGCGAGCAGCCATGAGGCGTGGGCGTGACGCAGATCGTGGACCTTGAGGCCAGCCAGACCAACTGCGTCGCGGGTCGGATACCAGACCTGGTGACGGAACCAGTCGGCCGGGATGTGTCCGTCGGTGTCCCTGGCCCTCAGCGCACGCGGGTTGTCCCGCCCAGCGGCTCGCCGGCTGGCCCGGTACGTAGCGTAGGCACCACGGCAATGATCGCACCGGCACTTAGCGGCGTTGTAGGCAGTAAGAGTTCCGTGCCGGTAGCGGCGGCCGTTCTCGTCCGGCTCGGTCATGCCGGGCGGCTCGTCGACTGCCGGGCGGCCTCTGGTCGTCGGCCGATCTGGCGGCTGGTAGCTGAACAGCAAGTCATCCGGTCCCAGCCCGCGCGCCGTGATGTGGGCGGCGATCTTAGCGGTGATCTGGGCACTGAGCTTGAAGCGGCGGTACTCCTTGTCCTTCGGATAGTCCTTGACGAGGAATCTCCCTGCGCTGGGGCGCTCGCGGCTGGGGATGTCGACGACCGCGCGGCTGACAGTAAGGATGCGGGTGGCCAGATCCAGGTCGTGGACCCGCAATTCGGTCAGCTCGCCCCACCGCAGGCCGCTCTCGATGTCGGTTTCTACCAGCAACCGAAAGTCGTCACTGGGGAGTGCGTCATACAACTGACCGAACTCGGCGGCGGTGATGATCCGCCGGGCTTTCTCCGGCACCGGGGGAGTCTTGACGCCGCGACTCGGGTGAATGGTGATGACCTCGTCGTCGAGTGCCGTGGTGAAGATCGCGTTGAGGATCGACGTTTTGCAGTACTGGATGGTCCGCGGCTTGGCACCTTCTGCCTGCATCTTGGTTACCCACTGCCGTACGTGCTCAGGCATGATTTCGCGCATCTTCATCGGCCCGAAGAACGGCAGCAGGCGCCGGCGGATCTGTCCCTCATAGTCCGAGCGAACGCCTGGCTCCAGCAGGTGATGCGGCAGCCATTTGTCGAGGACGTACGTCTGGAAGGTCTGCTTGCCACGGCTGGGGTCGCCCTGCTTCCCGGCCCTGACGTTAGCCTCGGCGGTCTTCCAGGCGGTGTTTGCATCCTTCTTGGTGGTGAAGGTGAACGGCGCCGAGCCGGGCCGGTTCGAGGAGGGCCTGCTGGTCGTGTCGTCGTGGCTGCAGGGGACCAGCCGGGACGGGGATCCGCAGGACCACGTCCACAACCAGGTCGCCCGCATGGTCCGGACGGCGGGTGACGGGAAGTGGCGGGCGCTGGACACGGTGAGCCTGCGGGGCGTGCTCGGCGCCGTGCAGGCAGTGGTCGCCACCCATGCGAACCGGCGGGAGCTGCTGCACATCCGGCAGGCGGTCACGATGGCCACCCGGCACGGCAAGGAGCCGGGCGCCGTCGACTGGGACGCGCTGGCCGCGCGGTGGGACGCGCGGCTGGGCGGCGCGCTCGCGTCGGTCGCGCCGCGTTGCTCATCGGGCTGCATGCGTGCTCAGTGAAGGCTCGCTGGGTCTGATAGCGGATTTGCTTCCATGGAAGACGGGAAGAGCGAGGCGCGCAACTCTGGGGGCCATGCTGTGTTGCTGGGTAAGGATCCCCGCCGCACGGCATGATAGTGACAATCCTGGCCGGCTGCCGCGCGGCCGGCTGGAGAGCCAGACCGCTAGGATCTTGTTCCTCTGGGCGTGAGGGGAGAGGCGTGGCAGGCAGTTCGTTTGTGCATTTGCATGTTCACACTGAGTACTCAATCCTCGACGGGGCCGCGATGGTGGCGCCGCTGGTTGCGGAGGCAGCCAGGCTGGGCATGCCGGCGGTCGGGATGACCGATCACGGCAACATGTTCGGGGCGTATGAGTTTCATCAGCAGGCCGCGAAAGCGGGCGTCAAGCCCGTGATCGGTATCGAGGCGTACGTGGCGCCCGAGAGCCGCCGTCTGAAGCGGCCTGTGCTGTGGGGGCAGAACGGGCAGCGGGACGCCGACCCTGACGGCGAGGGCGGGGATGTCTCTGGCGGAGGCGCGTACACGCACATGACGATGCTCGCCGAGAACGAGCAAGGGCTCCGTAATTTGTTCCGGCTATCCTCGCGGGCCTCGATCGAGGGTTTCTACCGCAAGCCGAGGATGGACGAAGAACTGATCGCCGCGAACGCGGGGGGCATTATCGCGACCACGGGCTGCCCGTCGGGTGAAGTGCAGACCCGGCTGCGGCTCGGCCAGGCCGATAAGGCGCTGGAGGCCGCGGCGAGATACCAGGAGATATTCGGCAAGGACAACTTCTTCCTCGAGCTGATGGATCACGGCCTGCCGATCGAGCGGTCGGTCCGGCAGGGACTGCTGGACATCAGCAGGAAGCTTGGCCTGCCGCCGCTGGCCACGAATGACAGTCACTACGTGACCTCTGATCAAGCCGGCGCCCATGAGGTGCTGCTGTGCGTGGGCACGGGCAGGAACCTGGATGACCCGAAGCGGTTCCGGTTCGAGGGCTCAGGCTACTACCTCAGAAGCGCCGAAGACCTGCGAGAGCTGTGGGACGGGCAGGTGCCGGGGGCGTGCGATAACACGCTGCTGATCGCGGAGCGGGTCGGTTCTTACAAGCCTGTGTTCGGCCATGTGGACCGAATGCCGGAGTTTCCGGTCGCGGAGGGCGAGACGCAGGCCGGCTTGCTGCGGGCGCAGGTGCGGGTCGGCGCCGCTGCCCGTTTCGGCGCTGAGGTTCCGGCGGAAGTGACGGAGCGCGTCGAGTACGAGCTCGGGGTCATCGAGCAGATGGGATTCCCCTCCTATTTCCTGGTCGTCGCCGACATCTGCCGGGAGGCGCGGCGCCGGGGGATCGCTGTAGGGCCTGGCCGGGGATCGGCGACCGGGTCGATGGTCGCCTACGTGCTGGCCATCACTGAACTGGACCCGATCGAGCATGGCCTGCTGTTCGAGCGGTTCCTGAATCCCGAGCGGATCTCGATGCCGGACATCGACCTGGACTTCGACGAGCGCGGTCGCGGGGACATGATCCGGTACGTCACCGACAAATACGGTGACGACCGCGTGTGCCAGATCATCACCTACGGCACGATCAAGGCCAAGGCAGCGGTCAAGGACTCCTGCCGGGTCCTTGGCTACCCGTACGCGCTGGGCGACCGGATCACCAAGGTGTTCCCCCCGGCGGTGAACGGCAAGGAGATCACGCTGTCGGTGATCTTCGACCAGGAACACGAGCGGTACGGGGAGACCGCCGAGCTGCGGGCCTTGCGCGAGGCTGAGCCGGAGGTGGCACGGGTCATCGATACCGCGCGGGGTATTGAGGGCCTGGTGCGCAGCATCGGCGTGCATGCCGCCGGGGTCATCTTGTCCTCCGAACCGCTGCTGGATGTGATGCCGGTTCACCGCCGGGAGAACGACGGCGCGATCATCAGCGGGTTCAGCTTCCTGCAGGCCGAGGCAATGGGCCTGCTGAAGATGGACTTCCTTGGCCTGCGGAACCTGACCGTCATCAGCGACGCGATCGCCGGGGTCAAGGCCAGCCGCGGCGTCGTCATCGACCTGAGCACGCTGCCGATGACTGACAAGAAGACATACCAGATGCTGGCCCGCGGCGACACTCTCGGGGTGTTCCAGCTTGACGGCGGGCCGCTGCGGTCGCTGCTGAAGCTGATCGCTCCGACGAGCTTCGGCGATGTCGCCGCTGCGATCGCGCTGTACCGGCCGGGGCCGATAGCCGCCAATACGCACATCAACTACGCCGACCGCAAGAACGGCCGGAAGAAGATCGAGCCGATTCATCCCGAGCTTGAACAGGCGCTGGAGCCGATCCTGGGCGAGACTTACCACCTCGTAGTGTACCAGGAGCAGGTCATGGCGGCCGCCCGGCAGCTGGCCGGGTACTCTCTCGGCGCGGCCGATCTGCTGCGGCGGGCTATGGGAAAGAAGAAGAAAGAGATCCTCGACGCGTCCCGGGCGGAGTTCGAAGCCGGGATGAAAACCAACGGCTACTCCGCTGACGCGACCCAGGCGATCTGGGACGTCCTGGTGCCGTTCGCCGGGTACGGGTTCAACAAGTCGCACGCGGCGGGCTACGCGGTCGTGGCGTACTGGACGGCGTACCTGAAGGCGAACTACCCGGCCGAGTACATGGCGGCACTGCTGACCTCGGTCGGTGATGACAAGGACAAGATGGCCGTGTACCTCGCCGAGTGCCGCCGGCTCGGCATCAAGGTGCTGTTGCCGGACGTCAACGACTCAGGGCTGGCCTTTACGGCGGTTGGCACTGACATCCGGTTCGGGCTGGGTGCTGTCCGCAATGTCGGGGAGGCAGTGGTCGCGTCGATTACCAGGATCAGGACTGAGGAGGGCCGGTACACCTCGTTCGCTGACTTCCTCGACAAGGCCGATGTCGCCACGTGCAACAAGCGGGTGATCGAGTCGCTTGCCAAGGCCGGCGCCTTCGATTCCCTCGGCCATACGCGTCAGCAGCTCGTCAATGAACTGGACCGGGCCGTGGACGCCGTCATCGGGCTCAAGCGGCAGGCAGCGATCGGCCAGGACGACCTTTTCTCCGGCATGGGTGGCGACGCGGCCGAGCGGACCGGAATCCGCCTCGATCCTGACGCTTCTGAATGGCCGCAGGCGGTATTGCTGGACTTTGAGAGAGAGATGCTCGGCCTGTACGTCTCCGCGCATCCTCTGGACAAAGCGCGGCGGGTCCTGGAACGGGCGCGGGACACCTCGATCGCGCACCTGCTGGCATCCGAGCGAACCGACGGTGTGGTCCAGCTCGCCGGCCTGGTCGTCGCGGTCTCCCGGCGCGTTAACAAAGCCGGGAACCAGTGGGCAGTCATGACGCTGGAAGACCTTGAGGCGTCCGTAGAAATCATGTTCTTCCCCAAGGTCTATGCCGAATACATGTCGCAGCTGGCCGAGGACACGGTGGTGTCAGTCCGGGGCAGGCTGAACGAGCGCGACGGCGCGCTGAGCGTCTTCGCTATGGAACTGACCCTGCTTGACCTGCCCGCAGCTCGTGACGGCGAGGCGCCGGTGGTGATCGCCGCCCGCGATGACATCCTTACCCCGCAGGTGGCGGACGAGCTCAGGGACATCCTCGGGGCGCATCGCGGTAATATCCCGGTCCGCTTCCGGCTGGAGCAAGCCGGCTCCAGTCCTGTCCTTTTCGACCTGCCTCGCTACAAAGTAGCTCCTGACAGCGGCCTGGTGGCCGACATCAAGGCGCTGCTCGGGCCCGGATCGCTCACGATGCCCTGATAACCATCCGCCTTATCACAGGGCTGGCAAACCGGCTATCTGCCGCAGGGCACATTCGAGCGCGGCCACCGCGTAGAGCCGCTGATCAGCGGCACCTGGCTCGGCCATGGCCTGTTGAGCCGCCGTCAGCAGCGCATGCCGGTTGACGAGTCCGAGGTCCGCCAGGATCCCGGACTCGATGCTTCTCGCCAGCATCGGCGCGGCGTAGCGGCGAACCGCTGCGGCCATGACCGCGGAGAAGTTCTCGGGCATGGCCGGATAGGCAACCTCGGTGGGCAACCCCCGGCGCGCGAGCCGCTCCCGAAGCAGGCGTTTCCCCTGCCGCCACTCCAGGGGAAGCCACTCACCGAACCGGACGAGCGCTTCATCGGCAAATGGCGCGACGGGCCAGATTCCTGCCCGCAGCAGCACCGGCGATGTTGCTGCCAGCGCCATAAGGGTCGTCTCGGGTACTGCCGAAGGTGGCGCGTCCTCATCGGGCGTAGTCGCCAGGTCGCAGGCACGCGGCTTCAGCCACGGCGGCAGCGCGGCGGCCGATGGGGCACTGTCTCGTCAGTCTGCGCGGGAACCTCGCTCCGAGCGTCACTGCCACGTTCGCCGAATCCTGTCCACCGGACAAGTGCGCGCCCGTCCGCACCGGGTCTACGGGCCTGCTCGCGGTGACCACGTCCAAGAGGTGCTCAAAGCCCTCGACCACATCGGCGCCGGAGGCGAGCTGGCGAGGCAGGAAATGCCGGGCGGCCGGGGGATAGCACAACCGCAGTCCCGTCCGGTCAAAGCGCGCATGCGAGCGTTCGGTGAGCTGCGAAATTCCATCGAAAATAGTGGCGTGGCAATAGCGGCCGCGGTAGGCGAGCATGCGAGCCACCTGGCGCTCGTGAAGCCTGGACACGGACATGTGATCTTTAAGTGCCGTGATATCCCAGGATCCGTGAACTTCCGCGCCACTAGCAGCCAGGTAGACAGGCGCCATTCCCATCGCTCCGGCGCCCACCTGAACCTGGCCAGGCCTTATCTCGACCCAAGCCGAATTGACCGGCCAGGAACGGGCCGAGCTGAGGACCGCATCGTATATAGCAGGGCTGGCTTTCATGCCGGCGGCCATGGCCCAGGCGGGCGAACTGTCATAGCCGATTTCGCGGACTATGACGCAGAACCGGTTGCCGTCACTGAGGTAGTGGGTCAGTTTGAATTTCCGACCGACGCCGCTTCTTGATCAACTTCCCGCGATTCTGCCCGCTCGCCTCTGTCCATGGCCCACCGCAACGACCCGAGGTCATTGCCCCTCGATGACGCGGATTCAGCCCGAGTCTGGCTCTCGCTGGTTCCGCATCCACCGGTGCGCCATGTGCGCGCAGGTAGGTGCCGCGAGCGCCAGAAGTTCGCACCCGTCAGCGAAGATCGTGCGGGCCGATCGTCAGGATCGTGATCACTCCTCGGCCACGCCCGTACTTCCACCAGATTCGCCACGCTGAAGAGGTCTTGTTCTCGACGTACGAATGCCAAACCTTGACATCCTTGGCGACCCCAGGAAAGCTCTGATAGCGGTAAGTGTTCAGGCCGGGGTGCCGTGGATCTTGGCGGAGAAGGCGCAGCGCCTTGCGCACCTTCTCTAGCTTGGCCAGGTCGTTAGCGTCCCCGTTCTTGAGCGCATCGAGCGTCTGCTGCACCCCAGGTACGTTCTTCAGCTGGTATGGCACTCGGCATTAGTCCTCGTCATCCAGCCAGGTGCCGAGGTCCTCGATCTCCCCGCGCTCGACGGCGGCCAGCGCGTCGCGAATCTCCTGCGCCATTCGTGGCGAGACGTACGGGTCCTGCCGAGGTGCGCTGGTGGGGACGTTCAACCAGGCGAACCGCTGCTCGAGTTCGTAAGCCTGCACAGTGGCCTGCGTGCCGCTTGAGCCTCCGACGTAGAAGACCATTCGCTCAGGCATCAGGCGCCTCCTTCTGGGCTTACTGCATGTGTTCCAGCGGCCTCCACCGCGTCATACATCTCTGCCACTGTCCGCAGAGCCTTGATTACGTCATTGACCAGAGACCTGCTGATGTGGAACTGGCCGAGGATGTTGACCTTCACACCTTCGGCCTTAATCCGCTCAATCGCCTCACGGGTGCCTTCCGGATCTGCATCGCCCATCAGCGCAGGGTTCGCCGCGCTGCCGAACGTCAGGAAGATACCGTCCGGCCGACCGTCACTCTGGGAAGGGCCTATTTGCGCGATGGCCTGGTTCGCGTGCAGGGCGTGCGCCGACTCGACACCCGTCCACACGGTCCTGACCTGGATCGTGTCTGCGGAGGTCTTCACATCGTTCACCACCTCAGTCTTGCATCCAGGCTACGTCCTGGCCACACCTGGTTATACCAACCTGCCGACCTAACCATGCGCAAACATCACCTGAAACCACTGACCTGCGGACACTACCAGGTCCGCGCCGCCACTAGGCTTCGAGCAGCGCAAACAGTCATCGGCGGGCCGTCCGCCGAGACCACGACTCGATGACCTTGCTGTGCGCGTCTGGCGCTAGGTGCGCGTATCGCTGCGTCGTCGCAAACGACTCATGGCCGAGCAACGCTTGCGCGTCGTACAACGGCACGCCGTCCTGCACCAGCCAGGAGGCGGTAGTATGCCGCGTGATCCGGGGCGGGAACCTGCGGACGCCAGCCGACTCGATGGCGGGATACCAGACCCGGTTGCGGAAGTTCCTATCGCGGACCGGGCTGCCGTCGCTCGCGATCTTCTGCTGTTCAGGCGTGGTGTCCGTTGCTTGACTGAATCAGTGCCTTGGCCCTCGTGAGGTCATCTGCCTTCGGGTGCCTCCTTTGCCTCCTGTGCCTCCTGCTCGGCCTGACCATGCGGGAGCGCAGCGACCCGAGGTCGTAAGCTGTGGTCAAAAGATGTGGGCATGGCGCACGCCGAGGCAATGGCGGTCCGGTCACCTGTCAGACCGGGCCGTTTCTCGTTGACCTGCGTGACCGTCAGCGCCAACCTGAGCGCCCGTCCCCCTGGGGCGGCATAAGCCGGGTTCGGTCAGCAGCGCGCATCAAGCCCAAGAGTTCGGACGCTGACCGCGCCCCGATGGGCTGCCCGTCAGGTGCCCCGAACACCCAGAACAGGGCGCGCGTGCGGCGGCTCAGGCGGGTACAACTGCACATAGATCTGACAATGCTTGCCCGGCTCGCGGAGGCGGCTATCAGGGCAAATGCAGGAAGGCTGGCGGCATGAGTGACTACGGGATCATCGGCCCCTTCACATCGCACCCGTTCGCAGCGCACTGGCGGTCGGCGCTTGGCCAAGCTGGGCGGCCAGGGACCTGGCGGCCAGTGATCAGCGGCGCAGCGCCCACCGTGCCCTGGCGCGGGCGTGGGAGGACGTCCCTGAGCGCCGGGCGTGGCATCTGGCCTGTTCCGCCGGCGCGCCTGATGAGCAGGCTGCCGCGTTGGTGGAGCGGGCGGCCGCCGCGATGGGCCGCCGTGGTGACGGGCGGGCGGCGGTCGCGGCGCTACTGCGCGCCGCCGATCTGAGTCCTTCTGGCCCGGAGCGGGCACGCCGCCTGGCCGAGGCGGCGTACGCGGGCGTGAGCTTGACCGGTGACCTGCGTGACGTGCCGCGCCTGCTGGACCAGGCCCGGCGCGCGGCGCCGGAAGCGGGATCGCTGGCCATGGGTGTGGCCGGGTCGGCGTACCTGCTCTACGGTTCCGGGGATGTCGATGCGGTGTGCGGCCGGCTGTGCGGTGCCATCGCCTTGCGGCCCGAGCCGTACGACCCGGCCGATGCCACGCTCTCCGAGGCGCTGCAGGCGCTGCACACGCTGCTGCTGGCGTGTTTCTTCGGCGGGGGGCCGGTGCTGTGGTCCCGGTTCGACGCGGCGGTGGCCAGGTACCCGGCTGTTCCCGTGCTGCTGGCAACGGCACGCAGCACGTTCGCCGATCCGGCCCACGCGAGCCCGTCCGACCTGCCGGAGCTGGATGCGGCCATCACGGGGCTGGCTGACGAGTCCGACCCGCTGCGGATCGTCCGGGTGGCCCTGGCCGGGATTTACGTTGACCGGCTGGGCGGGTGCGCCGAGGGGCTGCGCCGGGTCGCGGCGGGAGGGCGGCGGGGGGAGAACATCACCCCGGCTATCTGCGCCTTGTTCCTGCTGGGTATTGAGGCGTGGCAGGCCGGGCAGTGGCCGGAACTGCGGCAGCTCGCCCGCGAGGGGCTGGACCTGTGCGATGAGTACCGTTACCCGGCGCTGGCCTGGCTGGGGAAGTTCCTGCTGGCGTGCGCGGCGGCGGCGTGCGGTGATGACGCGGAGGCGCTGAGCCTCGCCGGGCAGATGGATCAGTGGGCCGAGCCCCGCCGCGCTTATACGGTGCGGGCGTGGGCCGCTCGCGCCAAGGCCCTGTCGGCCCTGGGGCGGGGGGATTTCGATGAGGCGTATCAGCAGGCGGTGCTGGTCGCGCCGACCGGGACGCTGCCGGAGTTCGCATCGCACGCGGTGTGGATGGTGCTGGACCTGGCGGAGGCGGCGGTGCGGACCGGCCGCTGCCAACAGGCCCGTGATCATGTTGCCGCGGCCAGCGGCGCGGGCCTGGGGGCGTTGTCGCCGCGGCTGCGGATGCTGCTGCACGCCGCGTCCGCGCTGCGGCCGGCGATGACCGTCATCCCGGTTTCCGTGACGCCCTGGCTGTCGAGGGGGCCGGGCGGTGGCCTTTCGACCTGGCCAGGATCCAGCTGTATTACGGAGAGCAGCTCCGCCGCGGCGGCGGGCGGGCCCGCGCGCACCGGGCGGGCCTGGAACTGCGGGCGTGCGGCGGTCCCCCGCGCGCGGCTTGCGGGCCTGTGGCGGGCGTGACATCGCGGGCGGCTTTGGGTGATGCCATGAAACAGCTGGACCCCAGATTAGGGACGGTTGGCCCGAACCACGCGGTCGGCAGTGCTGATCGGGATCGGGATTCAGGTGCTGCTGGATTCGATCGCGCAGGGGGTGCTGATCGGGGAGGGCATCCAGCAGAAGTGGAATTGGAAAGAGACCGGGCTGCAGGTCGCGGTCGGCGCGCTGGGCGGGGCGATGGGCCTGGGCTCAATCCGGTCGAGCACTGGGCTGCTGGCGAGCTGTCCGGCTTCCTGAGGAACCTGCCCGGCCACGGCGGCGGCGAGTCGGGGGCTGGTGTGACTGGAGTGGCTGAAGATGGTTCCGGGGCTGGCGGGATCGCGGTCCGGGTGGCGGCAGTGGCGCTAACCGCATCGGTGGGCCATCGTTGCGGTTCGGCGGCCGGGCGGAACAGCATCTATGGGCCATGGGTGTGGCTCTTCCTGATGGAGGCCGGGTCAGCGGCGGGCGGCAGGCCCAGCGATGGCACAACGCGGCGGTTCCGAGCCGGGCGGCAGGCCCAGCGTTGTCCCTCCGCGGGGGTTACAGCACCTGCGGAGGGACAACGCTGGGCCTGCCCGGCAGCCTGAAGATCAACTCCAAGCCAACCGGCCCAGCTCCATCAGGAAGAGCCACACCCATGGGCCATGGATGCTTTTCCCGCAACATCCATGGGCCATCGTTGTGGTTCGGCGCCGGCCAGGCAACCGCATCCATGGGCCATCGTTGCGGCCAGCCGCACGTAACGGGCGATTTGTCCAGCAGGCATCGGCGAGAGGGCGCCCGCCCCCATTCCAAGATCAAATTGAGCTAAATGGCGTTGCGCGCGAACAGCATCCATGGGTCACCGATGCTGTAGTCGCAGGCCAGGGCGCGCCAACCATGGCCCATTGTGCGTTTCCCTTGAAGTGAGTTCTGGTCGACTCCTCGGCGTGGCCCGGACGGGATTGGTCCTCCGGCCCTTCCCGGCCTCGGCCTCTCCAACATTGTCTGGTATTTGCCGATATTCGGGGCAGTCCGCCGTCCCGGCCGCAGACACCCGGGGGGGCTTCGCGCCACCCGACCTCTTGAGGTGGTATAAAAACCGGTATGAAATCCGACTCTAGATCCGGGCCAAAACGGAAGTATCCGACCTGGCCCACGGTCGAGGCTGCTCTCGGCGACAAGATAATCGAGTCAGTGATCACGGCCGTCAGGGCAACACGGGAAGACCTCAGCGTCTACCGGCGATCCCACCCCAACTGGGTAGCCCAGCACAGCGAGCGTGGTCTCGCCGGCTGGATACACGACCGTCTGTGTGGTACCACATCACGGTCGCTATGGTCGACTTGCCCCAAGTGATCATCACCGACAAGGGCGTGCTGCGCGAGTTCTCCGTTGGCCCAGAGACCGATGTCATGAGGTTCCGCGTCAAGCGGCACCACCTGGACGGCGATGTAAGCACCTATCCGACGCAGCTGGCGCTGGAGTTCCTCGCGCAAGTCGACGAGATGCTCGAAGGATTCGACGAACTGCACCTGATCGCGGGCTATCGCTGGGATCGCGAGGAGCGATCAATGGGTGGTGCTGTAATTTCGCTTCGCGATGGCCGCGACGATATCAAATGGGAAGAAGATCTTGAAGTTCCCGTTGGCATTTCTGGCGGCTCAGGCAGCTTCCCCGCTAAGCCAACGCCACCCGCTCCTGTTATCGACAGCGGAAACATCGGCAGCGATCGTTCTTCTAGTTCTTCCGAAGCGAAATGAGTAATCTCAGCCTAGTGATTAGCACGGCGCGGCGTGCTAATGGCTGGACGCAGGAGCAACTGCGGAGAAAGCCGGCGTCAGCCAGGTTGCCTTGTGCCGGTACGAACTCGGCACAAGGCAGCCCGAGCCCGAGATCCTCGACCGGCTCTCAGTCGCGCTTAATGTAACCAATGATTTCTTGGTAGACTCTAGTAAGATTCGTGGCGCTGTCGCCGTTGAGGCGCATATGCGAAGGCGCAAGACCGCGAAGCCCAGTGAATGGAAGCGGCTTGAGGCTCGCCTGAACATGCAGCGCATGCACGCACGACGGCTATTCGACCAAATCTCCGTCTACGCTGAGCACCGGATTCCATCTTTCGATCCAGTCGACACGGACCCGGCCAGCGCGGCCAGGTTCGTCCGGATGCAGTGGCGCATGCCATCTGGTCCCGTGCGCTTCTTAACTCAATGGATAGAGGCGGCTGGCTGTGTGGTCATCGAAGAGGACTTCGGGACAGCCGGTGTGGACGGACTGTCGCATTGGATTGATGAGATACCGATCATCATGCTCAACTCAGGCCGCGCCAACCGATAGGAAGCGGCTGACGTTGGCACATGAGCTTGGGCATCTGTGCCTGCACTCCCAAGATGTCACTGAGATCTATGGAGCAAGAAGCATCTGCTTTCGGTGCTGAATTTCTAGCACCTGCTGAAGCGATCCGGCCAGAATTGCGCAACCTCGTCGTTGGGCAAACTGCTAGACCTTAAGAGGGAATGGGAGATCTCCGCTCAAGCTATCATCGAGCGCGCCTGGCACCTGAAGATGATTGACGCTGATCAGCGAACGCGTCTTTACAAGTCTATGAGCGCTCGCGGTTGGCGCACCCGAGAGCCGCTAAGCGAAGAACTATCGATTGAGCATCCTGAACTTCCAACTAAGATCGGAGAGAACCTCCTCTCTAAGGGGCTCTCTCATCAGGAGATAGCTGAACTAATTGGCTTCGCCCGGCCGGATCCGGTGAACCCTTACCTGCCAAGAAGGAACCTGCGAATTTTGTAGGCCCAGGTTCATGGCTTGAACGGCGCCGCGCTCGCATCGGCAGGCGGCCGAGCGTCACCCCGCGCTATCAGCTTCCGTCGGCGCCAGGAGACTTGGGTGAACGTGATGGGCAGCCGGCGAGGTGTGGAGTCAGCGTCGGTCGCGCTCATCACTCATCCGTAACAGAATGGGCCTGGGCAATGGCAGTGGCGGCGGTGCCGAATGGTGGCGGGTGACGAGCGCTTTGATCGGTCGGAGTGCTGAAGAGGCGAGGATTCGCGAGTTGGTGCGCGAGGTCGCGGCTGGCCGTGGCCGTTCTTTGCTGGTGGAGGGCGAGCCGGGTATCGGCAAGTCTTCGCTGATCGCGGCTGGCATCGAGGGTGCGGCCGAGCTGGGCTGCCGGGTGCTGCGCGGTGCGGCCGATGAGTTCTCCGGCCGGTTCCCGCTGCGCGTCCTGCTGGATTGCTTCGCCGCTGGCGGGGTTGGGGACATGGCCGCGCTGGCCCAGGGTGACTGGGGCGGCGTGGCCAGCGGCTCTTATGACCCTGTACTGGCGGCCATGGAGCGGCTGCTCGAGGCGGTGGACAAGCTATGCGCCGATTCGCCGGTGGTGCTGGCGGTCGATGACCTGCAGTGGGCTGATGAGCCGAGTCTGACGGTGTGGGTGCAGATGAGCCGGCTGGTGTCGCAGCTTCCGCTTTTGCTGGTGGCGGGCAGCCGTCCGGCGCCGCAGCGCGCTGAGCTGGCCGGGTTGCGCCGGGTGCTTGAGTCTCGAGACGGCGTGCTCATCCGGCTGAGCCCGCTGGATCGCGAACAGGCGGTGGCGCTGGCGGGTGATCTGGTCGGGGCGCAGCCTGGGCCGCGGTTGGCCCGGCTGGTGGTGGGGGCCGGCGGGAATCCGCTCTATGTGCGAGAGCTGGTGGATGTGCTGGTCAGGGAGGGGCGGCTGAAGGTTAAGCCGGGGGTCGCCGCCGAGGTCGAGCGTGAAGGTGAGATGCCGGTGCCGATCTCGCTGCGGGCGGCGATCGCTGACCGGATCGAGTCGATGTCGGAGGCTACGCAGCAGATCGTGCGGCTGGCGGCGCTGTTTGGCCCGGAGTTCTCCGTGGCGGAGCTGGCGACTTTGTTCGGGCGCCCGGTGCCTGAGCTGGCCGAGGCGATGATGGAGGCCTACCGGGCAAACGTGTTGGTTGACTCGGGGGAGCGCACGGTGTTCCGGCATCCGCTGATCCGGCAGGTGCTGTACGAGGCGGTCCCGGCCGGGTTGCGGGCGGCACTACACCGGCAGGCGGCCCGCGCGCTGGCCGAGATGGGGGTGCCGGCTGATCGGGTGGCCGACCAGCTTGCGGCGTCGGGGGTGATGGACTCCTGGGCGGTGGGCTGGCTGGCGGACAACGGGGCGGCGCTGGTCGACCGGGCGTCCGAGCCGGTGATCGTCCTGCTGGCCAAGGCAGCCGAGCAGGTATCCAAGCCGGATCCGCGGCGTGAGGTGATCGAAGGCTGGATGTCGACGGTGCTCTCTCGGCTGATGCGGATCGGTGAGCTGGAGCAATGGGCCAGGGCGGCGCTGGCCAGCGAAGTCATCAGCGCTGAGCACCGGCTGGAGATGTCCACCGACCTGGCAGGTACGGTGGCAAATTCCGACCCTTCGGAGGCGGAGCGGGTGATACGGGAGGCGCTCGCCTACGATACCGGGGGCCCGTGGGGTGCCCGGGCGCGGGCGCAGCGCGCGGGGATCCTGGTCGGCAACCGGCAGCTCGGGGATCCCTATTCCGCGATCCGGGATGCGCATGCCGCCGCGGAGCGTACTGGTGACCGCCTGGCGCTTGGCCTCGCACTGGGCGCCGAGGCTCGGCTGTACGTCCAGAAGAACCTTGGTAAGGCCGCGAGCCTTGGTCAGCGGGTAATCGAGGTACTTGAGGGTGACCCGCAGGCCGTTGGCCAGCGGATGATCGCGCTGTCCAACCTGATCTGGACTCTTGATGCGATGAGCCGGATGGAAGAGGGCGACGCGGCGTTCGCGGAGATGCTGGCGCTGGCGCGGCAGTACCCATCGGGCCGGTCGCAGATCCCGGTCCACGTGTTCGCGGCGCAGCGGCACTACCACACCGGGCACTGGGACGACGCGCTGGCCGAGGTCGAAGCCGCCGGTGAACTGCGTCTGGAGCACGGCTTCTTCGCCGTCGTCGGACTCAGCGTCGGAACACTGATCGCTGGCCACCGCGACCACCGGCTGACTGCGGCCGCCCGGCTCCGCACGCTGGACCAAATGCCGATCAGTGACCAGCTCATCAGGAACCTGGGCCCCTGGCTGGTGCTGGCCAGGGCGCTGGCGGCCGAGCGGGACGGGCGGCCGGTGCAGGCCCTTGAGGCGCTGGCGCCGATGCTGGATGCCGGGCGGGATTATGACATCGGGGACCGGTTCCGGTGGACGCCTGAGCTGGTCAGGATCGCGCTGACGGTGGGCGAGCGGGACGCCGCCGAGCAGGCGGCCAGGCTGGCTGACCAGGACGTCGAGCTGGAGCGGCTGCCGCTGCGGGTCGCGGCGGCCGGTGCCTGCCGGGGGCTGCTGGCCGGCGATCCCGTACCGCTGCTTGAGGCGGCGGAGCTGTACCGGGGCGGGCGGCGGGTCCTTGATCGCGGCCTTGCCTTGGAGAATGCCGCAGTGTTCCTGGCTGAGCGTGACCAGATCATGCAAGCGCGGGAGACGCTCGCTGCCTCGATGGGGGAGTATGCCACGCTGGCGGCGGACTGGGACATTGCCAGGGCCGAGGCGAGGATGCGCCCGTTCGGCATCCGGCTCGGCCGGCCCGGCCCGGCCGGCCAGCGCGGACCGCGCGGTCGCCCGTCCAGAGGGTGGGAGGCGCTGACGCCGGCCGAACTGCGGGTCGCCTCTCTCGTCGCCGACGGCTTGTCCAACCCGGCGATCGCGGCCGAGTTGTTCTTGTCACGGCAGACGGTGCAGACCCACATGTCGCACATCCTGGCCAAGCTGGGTGCCCAGTCCCGCCTGCAGGTAGCCCGAGAGGCGGACAGGCACCGCACCGACCAGCCCGCGTAGAGATAATTGGAGACTCAGATGGATATGCCTGAAGCCAAGATCGAACCTGAGCCGCGTCTGAAGGTAAGGATGAAGATCCGGCCTGGGGCGCAGCTCACCCTGCCGGAGGAGATCCTGCGAGCCCTGCACATCGGTGAGGGCGATGATGTCGAGTTCGCTGTGCACAAGGACGAGACAGTCACTGTCCGCGGTTATGTATCCATCCCCACTGATCAAGCGTGGTTCTTCACCCCTGAGTGGCTGGCCAGGGAGCGGGAAGCCGACGAGGAGATCGCCGCCGGGCGGGGCACCGTTCACGAGGCAGTTGATGACATGTTCGGTCACCTGGATTCACTTGGTCATCGGATGCGCGCATGATGCCGACATTCGAAACGCCGCTCCCACGTCGATCGTGACCTTGAACACCGATCAGTCTATTTCTGGGCCGGGCCGAGGTCAGGCCGGGTCAGCGGAAGGGGAGTGAGCCCTGGCGGCCTGGACCGAGAGGGATTCGCTGTATTCGCCGCCCGCTCGCATGCCGCTGATCAGCGGAGAGTGAGCCAGGACGAATGCCCCGGCGAAGGCGATCAGCAGGCAGATGGCTTCAAGCGGCACCGCCGTCCCGCTAGTGGCCAGGTCGTCGCCGAAGAGGCCGACCCCGATCAGGATGCTCGCGAGCGGGTCGACGAGCACCAGGGTCGACTGAGAGGCCACGATCGGCCCGGCGTGCATCGCGTTCTGAGTCAGGAAGACCGCGAGCACTCCGAAAATGGCCAGCGCGTAAGTCTGCCAGTGCCGGTAGAGCTGCGTCCAGTCGGCGGCCGCGAAGTCGGTGACGACCTTGGTGCAGGCCGCCGTGAACGCATAGCTGATCGCGGCGGCTGTTCCGAACATGGCGGCCCGCCACCAGCGCGGACCTCGCCTGGTGAGCAGGACGGCAGCCACGATGGCGGCGACGCAGGCGACGGCGGCGACGCCCCAGCGCCAGGCCGGGGGCGGCAGCATGCCGTACTGCGGGTGCGCGAAGTACAAGAACCCGGCCAGCCCGGCGGTCACCGCCAGCGAGCCCAGCCATTCCCTCTTGCCCATTCGGAAGCCGAACCAGATCGCCAGAATGGCAGCCAGGAATACCAGCTCGATCGTGAGGATCGGCTGCACCTGGGACAGCCGGCCAAAGTGCAACGCGATCGCCTGCACAATGAAGGAAACGATCATCAGGCCGAATCCGAGCAGCCACACGCCGCGCTTGACCGCGTACCGAAGCAGGCTCAGCCGCAAGGTGGCGTCGGCCGGGGCGTTTTCCACCCCGATCCGCTGGAACACGCTGGTCAGTGCGTTCGCGAGGGACGCGAGCAAAGCCAGGGCGTAGACCAAGGGACCTCGCCTCCGTCCGCAGTAACCCGAGAGGCACTTATCGCCAGCAGATCACTTTAGTTAGGTCAAGTCTCGTGGAGGTAACGCCCCGGCCGACGCGGGTATGCCCGGCGCAGGCAGACAGCCGCACTGTTCGGGCAAACACCGGCTTTCGGCCGGGGCGGTCGTTCCGCTCAGCCCAGCTGGGCGATCCCCTTTTGCAGGTCGGCGCTGTCCATCACCGGAGCTAGCTCTACCTCGGCGTTGAGTTGCGTGAAGAAGGGTTCGGCGAAGGTCGGGATGTCCGGTGTGCCCGGCATGTCGAAGATCACGTAGGCCGTCCGGCGCCCGTCGAAGGTAGTGAAATACATTGCCTCAGGATGCCAGCGCTCGGCGGTCCGCTGAATCAGGGAAGGAAGCGATCCGTCGCTGACTGCTCGGTTGCCCTCCTGAACCGGAATGCTGACCCTGGCCATGACTCGCATATATCCACCCCCGGTAGAGACGTCGCGTGTTTGGTTCGTTTCACGTTACGCTATCAGTCCGTTACTATCCGATGATAGATCTTGACGGAGAGAATCGGTCTCGCAACGGCAGTGGCCTGGGCGCGACGACATGGGCGCGGCGGGGGGTCTTAGAGGGGAACCTGGTTTCCCCGCTGACGGGGCTGCCGCCAGCGGGAACACCAGTCCGGCCTGCCCCCCTAGGTTGTGAATAGCAAATCGCGAATCCTCCACTTCTGACCATCCCCGAACTCGGGGATGTCCGGTCGCCGAAGTCGGCCTAGAATGCGCGCGTCCCCATACTCAGTGGCATCGACCGTAAAGTCAGATTGTGGTGGGTGCGGTACGGACAGAGCCCGGAGGTTGCGGCGGTGTGAGCTTTCCAGGGGCGAGTTGTCCGGCAGTTCAAGATGGGCGGGAGATGGCGACCGATCCGACGGCGGCGCGTGCGCACGTCACCACGCCGTCCGGGCGGGTGATCGGTATCCCTGACGGTGGCAGGCTCGTGTTCGGGCGCGGTCCTGACGCGGACCTCGTGATCACGGCGGGCCGGGGGCTTTCCCGGCGGGCCGGGATGATTTGCGCGATGGCGGGCGGGGCGCTGGTGGCGAACATCAGCTTCACGCACGCCCTCTACGCCGAGGGCGACGGGTTCAGGATCAGGCTGCCCAGGCTCGATGAGCCGGGCGAGCCAACTGGGGGCTGGTTCGTGGCGCGCGGAACCGCGCTCGTCGGATCCAGGTCCATGCTCGACGACGGCCAGCCGCTCAGGCTCGTCGTACCGGCCCGGGCAGGTGTGGATGACGAGAGCGGCGGACCTGGCGGCCTGCCTGGCGACGTGACCGTGCTGCCGCTCTATCTTGACCCCAACACCAAGCTGTTCCTGGTGGCCCTGCTCTGGTGCCGGCCCTGGCTGATCGACCCGGCGCGGAGCACGCCGATTCCGAGGACACCAGAGATCGCCAGGGCCGCGCTCGAAGTCACCGACGCACATCATGAGATCGAGTGCTTCGACGCCGATCCCGCGTTCAGGGACCGACTGTCGGCGCGGGTCGGCGAGCACCTGAAGGTGCTGCGCCGCAAGATTACCGAGCGCGGCCTGGTCAGGGCCGAGGTCAGGCTGTCAGACGAAGTAGCCGTCGGCGTGCTGATCGAGAACGGCGTGATCACGGCCGCCGACCTTCAGCGGCTGACCGATCCCGCCTGGTGCTCGCGCCAGGAGGATCTCTGGTGGACGAGAACCTAGGGCTCGGCCCCGGGCTCGTCGTGCGGCCGGCCGGCGGCACGGCGTCCTGGCAACAGTAAGGCGGGGTTTGCTGTTGCCTGGCAACAGTGGTGCGGGGTTTACTGTTGCGCCTGGCCGGGCACCTGGCGCCGGTGCGCTGGCCCAGGCCACGATCACTGCGGAGACGGGGCCGGCTGCGCCGGTCCTCCGCCTGGCGGCGGCGGCGGCCGTAGCGGCATCACCATGAATCTCGCCGTCTCCTTGCGCCCGCCCGGCCCGGTCACGATGACGCGATAGTGTCCGGGGGGCAGTCCCTTGGCGAAGAACTCGTGGGTCTGATTAATCGCGTAATTGAACGTACCGGCCAGGTCCACCATCGGGCGGATCGGCGACTTGACCGACGTCCCGCCGACGATCAGCCGGATCGTTACCCGGCTTCCTGGCCGCCAGCCGCGGCCCTGAAGCAAGAAGATCGTGCTTGAGTCGCCCATGTGCTGGTTTATTGCGATGACCGGCTTGCCGCCGGGATCGGGCGGCAAGCCGGTGACGAGCGGCGGGGACTGCGGGCGCTTGCTGCTTGCCTCCGAGTTCTGACCCGTCGGCGCCCGGCGGCCGGTCGCGACGTACGCGCCGAGCACGACGCCGGCCGCGAGCAGTGCCAGCGCCGCGGCCGCCGAGCCGATGCCGAGCAGCACCCGGCGGCTGGCGCCCCCAGCAGCTCCGCGGCCGGCGGCTGAACCGCGGCCGGCCGGGGCGGCACCGCGGCCGGCCGGGGCGGCGGGCTTAGCGGATTGCCTGGCACCCCGCTTGCGCGGCGAACTTCCGCCTGGAAGCGAATCGAAGGTGAGGTCGCCCTCCGTGTGCTGGCCCGGCTGGCTCGTCGGCCTTGGATCGCGGCGGTAAGTGTCGATCATGGCAAGTACCGGCGCCGACAGCGGTGCCCGGGCGAACTCGCCGTCTACGGCGCCGTTGCCACTGGACAGGTGGGCCAGGACCTGGGCCGAGGTCGGTCGCCTGCGCGGGTCGCGTTCCAGGCAGGCAACGACTAGGTCGAGCAGGTCGCCGGCAACCTGGTCAGGTCGGGAGAGTCGGTGGCGAGGTGCACGAGCACGTCGATGACCGAGTCGCCCTGGTACGGGCCGTGCCCGGTGGCGGCGAACAGTACCGTCGCCCCGAGTGAGTAGACATCGCTGGCGGTACTCGCCCGCCGGGGGTCCCGCGCCTGCTCTGGTGCCATGTAGGCGGGGGTACCGACGGCGCCTTTGGTCAGCGTGAGCTGTATCCGCTCCGCCGCCCTGGCGACACCGAAGTCGATCACCCTGGGCCCGTCGGGGGAGACCAGCACGTTCGACGGCTTCAGGTCCCTGTGCACGAGGCCGACGCCGTGGATGGACTCGAGCGCCTCGGCGCAGCCCGCCGCCAGCCACCTTACTGCCGCTACCTGAAGCGGACCGCAGGTCTCGACCAGAGCGCTGAGCGGCGGAGCGGGTACGTAGACCGTGGCCAGCCAGGGCACATCGGCCTCGGGTTCGGCGGCTACGACCGGCGCGGTGAACGCGCCGCTGACCCGGCGGGCCGCGGAAACCTCCTGCGCGAACCTGGTGCGGAAGTCGGGTTCCTCGGCGAACTCGACCCTGATTGTCTTGACCGCGACGAGCCGCCCGGCGGCGGAGCGGCCCAGGTATACGCGCCCCATCGCACCCGCGCCGAGCCGCCCGAGAAGCGTGAAGCCACCGATCCGCTCCGGATCCCACGGGCGCAACGGATCGACGAGCGCGGGATGAGCATCGCTCAATGCTGGCGGCTTCTGTGCTGGCAGGGGTTCGCTCCTCAGGTGCCCGCGACTAAGGTGCCCGCGATTACCCAGAATGATATTACGGGTCAGGTCTTCAGGTACTGGCTACGCTCGGTCGGATACGCGAGGTAAGTTCTCCTCCGCCGAGCTGGCTGAGGCCTGGCCTGATTGCGGGCGGAAGGTCGCGACTAGCCTGGCGACGAGGGTGGCCAGGAAGATTTGCCCGGTCATCGCCTCAAGTACGGCGACTGACCGGCCTACCGCTACCGTCGCGGTGAAATCACCGTAGCCAAGCGTGGTCAGCGTGGTGAAGCTGAAGTACTGAAACGTAGCCGCGGTGCCGGGCTCGCCGTGCGCGAAGAAGTCCCGGCTGTGGAGGAAATAAACGGCCGAGTAGAAAGCCGCGAACATCAGCCCGATGATCAGGTAGGCGCTTACCGCGCCGTAGATGCTCTGAATTGTCACAGCAGGCATCAGGAGTATCTGGCGAAGCAGCACTATCACCGTGATCAGCAGCAGCAGACCGGTCCAGATCGCCGCCGCGCCGCGACCGCCGTCGCTGCTGAAGCTGGCTGAGATGAAGATCATGATCAGCCGAAGCAAGCAGGCCAGCCATGATCGCAGCGCGCCACCGACGGCTGCGGATCGGCGAGTTCCGCAGCGCGAGCAAGCCGGTCAGCGTGAAGAGGCCGATCTCGAGCTGGCCTAGCCACCTCTCCCTGAAGAAGGCGGACAGGAGGTAAGTGCAGAGCAAGATCAGCAGCAGCAGCCCGTACCGCCCGCCTCCCTGCGGGCCCTGACTCTGGCGGCGGTCGTCCGACGTAGTGGTCTCCTCCCTGATCGAAAGAGGCGGCCCCGCCGCGGCTGGTTGCCGCGACGGGGCCTGCGGTGGTCAGCGCCCGCGTTTTCCTAGCGCCCTGCTGGTCTTCCTGGCAAGGCGCTAAAACTCATATTTCTGAGTACGCGGAGTGAGGAGCGCCCAGATGATGAACGCGTCGAGGGCGATCATGACGATCGACCACAGTGGCTGGTAGGGGATGAACACGAAGCTGGCGATGGCGCTCAGGACCGCGATGAACGCGCCCACGTAGCGAGCCCAGGCCATGCCGAGGAACACGCTCATGCCAGCGGCGAAGATCAGGATGCCGAGCGCGAGCTCGGTCCAGCCCCAGCCCCTGATGTTGTACCTGAACGTGTAGGCCGGCGCGGTGCTGAACACGTGCCCGTGCGACAGCGCCACGATCGCGACCACGACCATCCAGAGCCCGCTGAGCAGCATCAGGGTGCCCGCCAGCGCGGTGCCCCCGATCACTGCGCTGCGCCGCCCGGTGTCGGCCTGCGTGGCGGCCGCCAGCCTGGTAGTCGCGGTCGGCAGGCTGGTAGTCCCTGCCCTGGGCCGTCATCTGCCCTTGGCCGGGCATCTGTCCCTGGCCGGGCGTCTGTCCCTGGCCGGGCATCTGTCCCTGGCCGGGCGTCTGTCCCTGGCCGGACATTTGCTGGCCCTGGGCCTGCGCCTGTTCCTGCTCGTAGCCCATGGTCGAGCCTGATGTGCCGGCTTGCCGATCATGTGCACTACTCATGTCAAGCCGCCCCCTTCTCTCGCTAACCACGAGCGCTAGCTCGCGGCCTTGGCCCGCAGGCGCCTTTTGTCGCTTCCCCCTGGCGGCCAGCGAGTATCCGTTGGACCCATACCCGATCTGCCCGGCCAAACGCACCTGGCCTGCTTAAACCGACGGCCACGCGGCCGGGTCCCGCTGCCGCCTGAAGACCCGCTCCGCCTGAGCCTGAACGCCAGATAGCCAGCCAGGAAGCCGTAGATGATGAGCCAGATGCCTATCACCGCGACCAGCACGGTCAGCGAGATCGTCGGCCAGAACAGTACGATCAGCCCGGCCGCCAGGCTCAGGAACCCGCTGAGCATCGTGATCCCGCGGCCGGGGAACCGGCCGGCGAACAGGCCAGCCGCGATGTCGGAGATTCCGTGTATGACCCAGAACAACCCGACGATGATGGCCAGAGCCGCGATCGTGAAGTGGTAGTGCCTGATGCAGAACAATCCGAGCAAGACGGCGATCAGCCCGATCACCACGCCAGCGACCCGCCTGCCTCCGCTGGCCTCGTGAGTGGTGAACCCGTCAAGCAGCCGCAGGAAGCCGGCCACGATCAGCGCCACGCCAATCAGGATGGCCACGATGGTCAGCGTTTCCTTGGGCCAGGCGAGCAGGATCGCGCCGACTATCACGCAGCCGATGCCAGCCGCGAGGAACGCGGGCCAGGCGGCAGAGGCCAGGTCGGCACCGAACCCCGGTAGGTTTCCCTTCCCGGCACCCGGCCGCGTTGCCTGTCGGCCAGCGCCGGGCTTGCCTGGCGTCGTCGCCTTGCCGGCCGCCGTCTGACCACCCGTCCGGCCAGGTCCCGCCTGGTTCTCCTGGCCGGGTCGGCCCGGTCGCTTCAGTCGCCTCGTCGTCTGAGCGGTCGCCTGGACCTCGGGCGGAACGGGGAGTGGTCATGCGGACCTCCTTATGGTCGAGCCGCAAGTCCGGCGAAACGGATAAATTACAACTAGCACTTTCTTGCCCGCCCGCGCTGTCACTCATAGTGAGGCGGCTGGCCCGAGCCGATCACCACCCGTGGCGGGTGAATGTGGCCGGGAGGTGAATGCAGCCGGGAGGCGAATGCGGCTGACAGGCCATAGACTTGGCGCCCGTGGCCGCCAGCGTCGCGCCCGCCCGCGAAAGGCCGCAGCGAGCAGCGCCAGTGCCAATTGACCAAGTACCAATGTGCCGGATAGCGGCAGCCGGAAAGCCAAGGAGTGACCACGTCGTGAAGACCGACGTCGAGGAACTGAGCCCGACCCGGGTGCGCCTCACTATCGAGGTGCCGTTCGATGAGCTCAAGCAGAGCCTGGACCACGCATACCGCGAAATCGGGCGCCAGGTAAGTATCAAGGGCTTCCGGCCCGGACACGTCCCTCGCCAGGTGCTCGACCAGCGAGTTGGCCGCAGCGCCGTGCTCGAGCACGCGATCAACGAGGCGGTTCCTGACTTCTATACCCAGGCGGTGCGCGAGGCTAAGCTCGCGACGCTCGGCCAGCCTGAGCTTGAGATCACCAAGCTTGACGACGGCACCGAGATCGCCTTCACGGCCGAAGTTGACGTCCTGCCGAACTTTGACCTGCCCGACCTTGACAGCCTGCGGGTCGTCGTTGACGACGCCGACGTCGACGTCGATCAGGTGGAGGAGTACCTGAAGGCGCTGCGGGAGCGATTCGCCTCGCTCATCACGGTCGAGCGGCCGGTCGAAGACGGCGATTACGTGTCGATCGACCTCTCCGCGCAGGTCGACGGCGAGCCCGTGGCTGACGCCCAGGCGACCGGCATCTCCTACGAGGTCGGCAGCGGCACCATACTTGACGGTCTTGACCAGGCACTGATCGGGATGAGTGCCGAGGAGACCGCGACCTTCGAGTCGGTCCTGGCCGGCGGCGAGCTTGAAGGCAGCGCCGGCCGAGGTCACGGTCACCGTGCGCAACGTCAAGGTCAAGAACCTCCCCGACCTTGACGATGACTTCGCCCAGACGGCGAGCGAGTGGAACACAGTCGGCGAGCTGCGCTCGAATACCCGCAAGCAGATGGAGGCGATGCGCCGGGCGGGCCAGGTTGGCCAGGCGAGGGACCGCGCGATCGAGGCCCTGATCGAGCAGGTCGACCTCCCGCTGCCTCAGGCGATCATCGACCACGAGGTCGCTCACAGGCACGAGTCGCTCAGCGAGGACCTTGACCGGGCCGGCCTGACCATGGAGCAGTTCCTCGAAAGCCGCGACCTGAACCCGGCCGATCTGGACAGGGAGATCGCCGAAGACGTCAGGCGGTCGGTGAAGGCCAGGTTCCTGCTCGACAAGCTGGCCGAGACCGAGGAACTTGACCTGACGCAAGAAGACCTCGCCGATTACCTCACGCAGCTCGCCTACCAGCAGGGAGTATCACCGGACGCGCTGGCCAGCCAGCTCGCGGACTCCGGGCAGCTCGCGGCCGTCGCTTCCGACGTGATCAGGTCCAAGGCGGCCGACGTGCTTGCGCGGCGGGTCAGGGTGACCGACCAGTCCGGCCGGAACATCGAGGTCGGCACGCCTGCCACTGCGGAAGGCGACGAGGAAGAGCCTGACGGCGCTGACGAGACCGACGAAGCCGCGCAGAAGGGCCGCGCGAGCCGGCGCGGCGCTGGCCGGCGGGCGGCCAAGGACGATTCAGCACCGGCCAAGCCCAAGGGCAGGGCGCGCCGGGGCGCGAAGGATGCCGGGGACCCAGCTAAGGAAGATGCCGAGCCGGCTGAAGATGACGCCGGGCCGGCCGAAGATGCTGGCGAGACGGAAGCGGAGTAGCGCGGCCCGGTTCGCCGGGACTCTCCGGCCGTGGCCGGGTCTCCGCGCTAAGCGAACATCCTGGCCACGGGCCTGGGCCGGCTGCGCCCAGAGCGAACAGGCCGTCGCGGCGGGCGTTGCCGCGCTGGCGGCGCGTTAGGGTCGCATTCGTAGGAGTCAGCTGAAGACTCAGCAGGAGTCAGCCAGTAATTGGCGGGATGGCAGCGCGGTGTTCGCGATGCCTTATCGAGGTGAGGAGGACACCGTGACCACGTCGGGTGAGGATCAGCTGCCGGCCCGGATACTCGCGCGGACCGCGGAGGCCCCCGCGTTCTTGATGGGCGACGCGCTGTTCCAGCGGCTGCTGCGACACCGGATCATCTTCCTCGGGCAGCAGGTCGACGACGAGCTCGCCAACCGGATTTCGCGCCGAGCTCGTGCTGCTCGCGGCCGAGGACCCCAAGCGGGACATCAGCATCTACATCAACTCGCCTGGCGGCTCGGTAAGCGCCGGCCTCGCGATCTACGACATGATGCAGTACGTGCCCAACGACGTCGCGACCTACGCGATGGGCATGGCGGCGTCCATGGGCCAGTTTCTGCTCTGCGCGGGCGCGCCGGGCAAGCGGTACGCGATGCCGCACGCTCAGGTGATGCTGCACCAGCCGCACGGGGGCATTGGCGGCACCGCGTCGGACATCAGGATTCAGGCCGAGCAGATCCTCTACGTCAAGCGCATCCTGGCCGAGCGCACGGCGATGCACACCGGTCAGACGGTCGAGCAGGTCGAGAAAGACTCGGACCGTGACCGCTGGTTCACCGCCGATCAGGCCAAGGAGTACGGATTCATCGACCACGTCGTGCGCAGCGCCAACGAGGTCCGATCGGAGGGTGCAGTCTCATGAGCATGAACTCTTCAGGGCGGCCGGGCCTGGCCGAGGCCAGGTACGTGCTGCCATCATTCGTCGAGCGCACGCCGTACGGGATCAAGGAGATGAACCCGTACAACAAGCTTTTCGAGGAGCGGATCATCTTCCTCGGCGTGCAGATCGACGACGCGTCGGCGAACGACGTGATGGCGCAGCTGATCACGCTCGAGTCGATCGACCCCGACCGTGACATCCTGATGTACATCAACTCGCCGGGCGGGTCGATGACCTCGATGATGGCGATCTACGACACCATGCAGTACGTGAAGCCAGACATTCAGACTTTCTGCCTCGGCCAGGCGGCCTCTGCCGCTGCCGTGCTGCTCTCGGCCGGCACCAAGGGCAAGCGGATGGCGCTGCCGAACTCGCGGATCCTCATCCACCAGCCGGCGATAGAAAGCGGCTATGGTCAATCTAGTGACCTGGAGATTCAGGCTCGCGAGATCCAGCGGATGCGCCAGGCGATGGAAGCTGTGCTCGCAAAGCACACCGGCAGGGACGAGGAAGAGATCCGGCACGACATCGAGCGGGACAAGTTTCTTACGGCAGCGGAGGCTCAGGAGTACGGGCTGGTAGATGCCGTACTCACCATGCTGAAGCGGCAGCCGGAGGTAGTGTCTTCCTAAGGTGGTGACAGGCCGAGGGAAGCGGCTACGGTTTAAGCAAGGCCTGAGGCCGACTGTCCGGGAGAGGGAGTAACGCGGTGGCACGCATTGGCGATGGTGCTGACCTGCTGAAGTGCTCGTTTTGCGGTAAGAGCCAGAAGCAGGTCAAGAAGCTGATAGCCGGTCCTGGCGTGTACATCTGCGACGAATGCATAGATCTGTGCAACGAGATCATCGAAGAGGAGCTCGTTGAACGGTCCGAGGTCAAGTGGGACAGCCTGCCGAAGCCCAGGGAGATCTACGAGTTCCTCGACTCCTACGTCATCGGCCAGGAAAAGGCCAAGAAGGGCCTCTCGGTCGCGGTCTACAACCACTACAAGCGGATACAGTCAGGCGGCGAGCGGGTCGCCGAGGACGGTGTCGAGCTCGCGAAGTCGAACATCCTCTTGCTCGGGCCGACCGGATCTGGCAAGACCCTGCTCGCCCAGACCCTCGCGAGGCTGCTGAACGTTCCGTTCGCGATCGCCGATGCGACCGCGCTGACCGAGGCAGGTTACGTCGGCGAAGACGTGGAGAACATCCTGCTCAAGCTCATCCAGGCCGCCGACTACGACGTCAAGAAGGCCGAGACCGGCATCATCTACATCGACGAGATTGACAAGATCGCCCGCAAGAGCGAGAACCCGTCGATTACCAGAGACGTATCCGGCGAGGGCGTGCAGCAGGCACTGCTGAAGATCCTTGAGGGCACCACGGCATCGGTGCCTCCCCAGGGCGGCCGCAAGCATCCGCACCAGGAATTCATCCAGATCGACACCACGAACGTGCTGTTCATCTGCGGCGGCGCGTTCGCCGGCCTTGAGAAGATCATCGAGCAGCGGGTCGGTCGCAGCGGGATGGGGTTCGGCGCGGTCCTGCGGGTCAAGACTGACCACAAATCCTCGGATCAGTTCGCCGAGGTCATGCCGGAGGATCTGCTCAAGTTCGGCATGATCCCCGAGTTCGTCGGTCGGCTCCCGGTCATTACCAGCGTGCACAATCTGGACCGCGAGGCGCTCATCAGGATCCTCACCGAGCCGCGCAACGCGCTCGTCCGGCAGTACCGTCGCCTATTCGAGCTCGACGGAGTAGACCTCGAGTTCACTGAAGACGCCCTGGAAGCGGTCGCTGACCAGGCGATCCTCCGGGGTACCGGCGCCCGCGGGCTGCGGGCCATCCTTGAGGAAGTCCTGCTGTCCGTGATGTACGAGGTGCCGAGCAGGAAGGACATCGAGCGGGTCGTGATTACGGCCGAGGTCGTGCTCGAGAACGTCAACCCCACGCTGGTGCCGCGCGACGTGGCTCGCCGGACTCCGAGGGAAAAGTCGGCCTGACCGCTGTCGGGAACCGGTTGATCCCGGTGATCCCGGCTAGCTCTGCAGATCGAGCCGCATCTCTGGCATGAGTGCCGCCAGTTCTTGGCCCTCGCCCACCGCTGAGGTAGGCGACATAAGCGCGCCGTAAGTACGCTCGGTCGCCCAGGCGCAGAACGTCACCGCCGTGCCGCGCACGTTCGCGTTCGCGCAGCGGGCGACGCCGCCGTCCTGGCCGGGGCTAGCCGTCCAGGACGCACTTGGCGCTGCGGTCTTGATGAGACCGGCCATCAGCTTGCTGACGGTCCCCGCCGGGGAACCGAGATTCGAACTGGCGTTGTAGCCGAGGTACATCACCCAGCCGGGCTGGTCGGTCTGCGGATCCACGGCTCCGGGTTCCCGGTAGAAGCCAGCAGGCTGACCAGCTTCACTGCCAGAGGTGGCCTCGAAGCGCTGAGTGAAGGCATTGATCAGCGCGATCGTAGCCGGGCTGACCTGTGACTCGTCGTGCTCGGGCAGGCCAGCGGCGTAGGCGGGAGCCGGGTTCACCAGCGGACTGGTCAGGTCCGGCGAGCCTGCCGCCGTAGTCAGACCGAGTCCAGCCAGCTTGACGATCACGCCAACCAGCACCGCGGCCACCACGACGAGCCCAAGCAGCACGGGAACGGCAACCTTGGCGCCGAACCGGCGCTGCCTCGCTGGTCGCCTGGAGTTCGGGCGCCGTGGCTTGCGCGGGGACTTACGCAACCTGAGCAACTCGCCAGCCCGGTCGAGCAGTGAAAGGAAAACTTCGGTCGGCCTGCCTCTAGCTGGTGCCTGGAGGCCTGGCGCCGGGGGGCCCGGCGGCAGGGTTGCTGACCCCAGGCTGGTGCTGTCGAGGTGGTAGCCGTTCGGCGCCGCTCGTTCCTGGCTGGTACCTGGTCTCGCTGGCGGGGCCGGGCTCGGTTGACGCGGCCAGGGTCGCCGTGCTCGCCGGGCCGTTCGTGCCCGTGACCCCGCTGGTGCCAGCGACCCCGTTCGTGCCAGCGACCCCGTTGGTGCCAGCGACGCTCGCGCTGACGACACCGTAACGCGCGTTGGCGCGGGCGATCATCTCCAGGTCAAGCGCCGGACTCTGATTGCTGCCTGCCTTGCGCCCCTGCGGGTAACGGTCACGGATCCCGGCGAGGTCGCCAGGGAACAACGACCTGCCCGCCTGGCGGCGCCTGCCGCGCTGGCGGTTCCGGCGCACGCTCCACGGCCCGGCCAACGGATTGATCACTCCAACCATCGACGGTTCACAACAAAGGCGGTGGCACAAGGTTAGACCAGGACAGCCACGTCAATTGACTATATGTCCCGAATGACAAACCCCGCTCCGCCGAGCCGCTCCGCCGAGCCGCTCCGCCGCGCGGCACCGACTGGCCCAGCGTTGTCCCTGAGTTGGTGCCCTGACCCCCGCGCAGGGACAACGCTGGGCCTGCGGCTTCGGCCAGGAACCGCCCGGCCGTTCTCATTCGCGGGACCTACGGCCCGGCGAACAGCCTGCCTGACTCGAACAGATACCAATGTTGCTGGTGTGACTGGACGCGACTCACGCCTGGCCTCGGCGCCAGCCAGGGTGCAGTGGATTTGAGAGGTCGCTCTAAGGAACCGCATCGATGGCCCACCGTTGCTGTTCGCCCGTCCCGGCCAACGACAACGATGGGCCATGGATGTTGTTCCAACCGCATTGATGGCCCACCGTTGTCGTAGGTGCCCGCATGCGAACAGCATCGATGGCCCAGCGATGCTGTTGCTCCGTTCTAAATGCGAGCAATGTTCGCTTCGCCGGACTCGCAGCCGGGGCGGGTGATGGGTGCTCCCGGGGCGGGGTGAGGGAGCCATCGGGGCCGGGGCCGAGGTGCCGCCGGGGCCGGGGCCGAGGTGCCGCCGGGGCCGGGGCCGGGGTCGAGGTGCCGCCGGGGCCGGGTGCCGCTGGGCCGGGCCGAGGGTGCTGCCTTGGCCGGGGGGCAGGTCCTGCAGGGGGCGCAAAACCAGCACTGTGCTTTCTGGGCTGGAAACTTCCGTAGACTTTGGTGACGTGACAACCGCTGACCAGATGGGGCCCTTCGGGCCGCCAAGCCTCGGGCCGCGTACTGCCGGGCCGGGCGACGGGCCGGGCGCGCCGGGCGACGGGCCGGATGCGCCGGGCGAGGCGCGCCAGCTTGCGCCCCAGTACGTGCCCGGCGAGGTTGAGACCCGCCGCTATGAAGGCTGGACCAAGGCAGGCTACTTCACCGCCGACGCTACCTCGCAGGCCCCGTCGTACACGATCATGATCCCCCCGCCGAACGTAACCGGCTCCCTCCACATCGGCCATGCGCTTGACCACACCCTCATCGACGCCCTCATCCGCCGGCGCCGCATGCAGGGCTACAACACGCTCTGGCTGCCAGGCACCGACCACGCGGGCATCGCCACCCAGAACGTGGTCGAGCGCGAGCTGGCGAAAGAGGGCCTGTCCAGGCACGATCTCGGCCGCGAGGCTTTCGTCGAGCGGGTGTGGCAGTGGAAGGCCGAGTACGGCGGGAAGATCCTCGGCCAGATGCGCAGGCTCGGCGACAGCGTGGACTGGACCCGCGAACGGTTCACGATGGACGAGGGCCTCAGCCGGGCCGTGCAGACGATCTTCAAGCGCCTGTACGACGACGGCCTCATCTACCGCGCCCAGCGGATCATCAACTGGTGCCCCCGCTGCATGACCGCCCTGTCCGACATCGAAGTCGACCATAGCGACGACGACGGCGAGCTGGTCAGCATCAGGTACGGCGAAGGCGACAACGCGGTCGTAGTGGCCACGACGAGAGTCGAGACCATGCTGGGCGACACGGCCGTCGCCGTGCATCCTGACGACCCCCGCTACGCGCACCTGGTCGGCAAGTCAGTCGAGCTGCCGCTGACCGGCCGCGTGATCCCGATCGTCGCCGACCCGCACGTGGATCCCGAGTTCGGTACCGGCGCGGTCAAGGTGACCCCGGCGCACGACCCCGATGACTTCGAGATCGGGCGCCGCCACGACCTGCCGAACCTGGTGATCATGGATGAGCGCGGCGTGGTGACGGCCCACGGCCCGTTCGAGGGGCTTGACCGGTTCGAGGCCAGGCCGGCCGTCCTCGCGGCACTTCGCGAGGAAGGGCGCGTGGTTGAAGAAAAAAGGCCTTATGTGCATGCGGTCGGGCATTGCGGGCGCTGCGGTACCACGGTCGAGCCCAGGCTGTCTCTTCAGTGGTTCGTCAAGGTCGGGCCGCTCGCCAAGGCGGCCGGCGACGCCGTAAGGGACGGCCGGGTCAGGATCTACCCCGGCCAGCTCGCCGCGCGTTACTTCGACTGGGTCGATGACATGCACGACTGGTGCATCAGCAGGCAGCTGTGGTGGGGGCACAGGATCCCGGTCTGGTACGGCCCCGAGGACCAGGTCCGCTGCGTCGGCCCGGGCGAGGAGGCACCGGGCGAGGGCTGGACCCAGGACTCTGACGTGCTCGACACCTGGTTCTCCTCGGCCCTGTGGCCGTTCTCGACCCTCGGCTGGCCGGACGACACCGCTGACCTGCGCGCCTTCTACCCGACGAGCGTTCTCGTCACCGGCTATGACATCTTGTTCTTCTGGGTCGCCCGCATGATGCTGTTCGGCCTGTACGCGAACGCGGACGCTGGTCCGGACGGCTCGGTGCCGTTCCGCCAGGTCTCCCTGCACGGCCTGGTGCGCGACCAGTTCGGCAAGAAGATGTCCAAGTCGCGCGGCAACACCGTGGACCCGCTCGACTGGATCACCAGGTTCGGCGCCGATGCGACCAGGTTCACCCTGGCCCGGGGTGCGAGCCCTGGCGGGGACGTAGCGCTGAGCGAGGAATGGGTCGTAGGGTCAAGAAATTTCTGCAACAAATTGTGGAACGCGGTTCGCTTCGCGCTCCTGAACGGAGCGCTCGCTGGGCCGGCGGGAAGGCTGGCCGAGCAAGACCTCGGCGAGCTCTCCGTACCTGACCGGTGGATCTTGTCCAGGCTCGCCGCCGTGACCGCGCAGGCCGACGCCCTCTTCGACGAGTTCGAGTTCGCCAAGGTCAGCGACCTGCTCTACCACTTCGCCTGGGACGAGGTCTGCGACTGGTACCTGGAACTCGCCAAGCCGGCCCTGAGCGGGGCTGCGGGGAGCTCCGGGGGGTCGTCCCCCCGGGCAGGCACCCTGCGGGTGCTCGGGCACGTGCTCGATCATCTGCTGCGGCTGATCCACCCTTTGATGCCTTTCGTGACCGAGGAACTGTGGACCGTGCTGACCGGCGGGGAGTCGGTGATGATCGCGGACTGGCCGAGCGGGCTGGTGACCGGTGGCGAGGCTGCCGTCCGGCCGGCGGCCGACCCGGTCGCCGAGGCCGAGATCGAGGCGCTGATGCGGCTGGTGACCGCCGTGCGCCGGTTCCGCGCCGACCAGGGGCTCAGGCCGTCGCAGCCGGTGCCGGCGAGGTTCGCGGGAATCGAGGGCAGCAGGCTCGCGCCGCACGAGCGGTCGATCAGGTCGCTGCTGAGGCTGACTGAGCCGGGGGAGTCGTTCCGGCCGAATGCGTCGGTCGAGGCCGAGTCGGTCGTGGTCGAGCTCGACACCTCGGCCGGCATCGACGTGGCGGCCGAGCGCCGGCGGCTGGAGAAGGACCTCGCGACGGCGGTCGCCGATGCCGAGGTCTCCGAGCGCAAGCTCGCTAACTCGTCGTTCGTCGACCGGGCCCCGGCGGACGTGGTGGCGAAGAGCCGGGACCGGCTCGCGGCCGCGCGAGCCGAGATCGGCCGGCTTGAGGAACGCCTGGCCGCGCTGGTGAGCGCCAGTGCCTGACGCGGTGCGGGCCGAACTGGCCGAGATCGAGAGGGAGATCGCGGCCCGCCGGCCCGAGCATTCGATTAATCCGTCCCTCGACCGGATCATCGCGCTGACCAGCCTGCTCGGCGACCCCCAGCGAGCCTTTCCCGTCGTCCACATCACGGGCACGAACGGCAAGACCTCGACCGCCAGGATGACGGAAACGCTGCTGCGGGTTCGCGGCCTGCGTACCGGGCTCTTTACCAGTCCGCACCTCATCACGATGCGGGAGCGGATCAGCATTGACGGCCAGCCAGTCTCCCCTGAGCGGTTTATCGAGATCTACCGTGAGATCGAGCCTTACCTGAAACTGGTCGACGCTGAGCAGGAAGTGCCGCTGTCGTTTTTCGAGGTTCTCGTCGGAATGGCGTTCGCCGCCTTTGCCGACGCTCCGGTCGATGTCGCGGTGATTGAGGTCGGCATGGGGGGTACCTGGGACAACACCAACGTCGCCGACGGCGTTGTCGCGGTCGTGACGCCGATTTCCCTCGACCACGTCAAGCACCTCGGCGACACGGTGGCCAAGATCGCGGCGGACAAGGCGGGCATCATCAAGCCGGGCGCGGTCGCCGTGCTCGGGCAGCAGCCGGTCGAGGCCGCCGCCGAGTTGATCAGGCGGGCGGTCAAGGTCGGTGCCACGGTCGCCAGGGAGGGCATCGAGTTCGGGGTGCTCAGCAGGGAACTGGCCGTCGGCGGGCAGCGGCTTTCCCTCAAGGGCCTGCTCGGCGAGTACCACGACCTGTTCCTTCCGCTGTTCGGTGCCTATCAGGCCGGAAACGCGGCCTGCGCGCTTGCGGCGGTCGAGGCGTTCTCCGGTGCCAGCGGCTCGCCCATCGCGCCCGGCGAGGATGAGGCTTCGGAAAACGGCGATCATCCAGAGCCGGTCACCGTGCCCGCCGCCTACGCGGGCGGGCTTGACGACGAGATCGTCAGGACCGCCTTCGCGATGATGTCCTCGCCCGGTCGGCTTGAGATCGTCAGGCGCAGCCCGGTCGTGATCGTCGACGCCGCGCACAACCCGGCCGGGATGGCGGCGACGGCCGCGGCGATGACCGAGGCGTTCGGCCCGGCCGAGGTGATCGCCGTCGTATCGGTCAGCGCGGACAAGGATGTCGCCGGCGTTCTCGGTGAGCTTGAGCCATTCGCCGCCTCGATCGTGGTCACCAGCAATTCCTCCGCCCGGGCCATGCCGGTACCCGAACTGGCCGGACTGGCGACGGTGGTGTTCGGCCCTGACCGGGTCCACGTGGCCGACCGGCTTGACGGCGCGATCGAACTGGCGGTCGGGCTGGCCGACGAGGCGACCGCGGCGCTTGGCGGTCCGCTGGCCGGGCTGGTCGACGACGAGACGGTGTCGCCGCTCGCCGCCGCCGGAACGGTCGTGCTGATCACCGGCTCGGTCTATACGGCCGGGGACGCGAAGCTGCTGCTCGGGGGGGCCGAGTGAACGAGCCAAGCGGCAGCGCCAGGCAGCGGCGAATGATCGGCGCGGGCCGGCCACGAGGAATGAGCCGGGGCTGGCGTGACTGGTGTGGCAGCAGTGAGAGCCGGGGCTGGCGGGGTCGCCGCGATGGCGGCTTTGGCGGGTCCCAGGGCTGGCGGGGTCGCGTTCTGGGTGGTGGCGGTGGTGGGTCCCAGGGCTGGCGGGGTCGCGTTCTGGGTGGTGGCGGTGGTGCTTACAGCATCGGTGGGCGATCGTTGCGGTGCGGCGACCGGGCGGAACGACATCCATGTCCCAGCGATGTTGTTCCCGCAGCATCAATGGGCCATCGTTGCGGTTGGCGTCGGCCCGGCAACCGCATCGCTGGGCCATCGTTGTGGTCGGCCCGGCGTTTTGTCCGGCCACGGGGGAGCGGCCGCTCGCCCGCGCGGTCTGCTGGCTCGGGTCGCAGGCCCAGCGATGGCACGACGGTGGGGTCTGGGCACCATCGCCGGGACGACGATGGGGTAACTCGGGGCGGGCTTGCGCTGCTGGCCGGCCCGGGACTGGAAGGAGCCGGGGCGAATGAGCAGGCTGAGTGCGACTGTCCTGATACTCGAAGCCGTGGTGATCGCGCTGGCGATCGTGCCGGCCATCAAGCTCGCGAACGTGGCCCCTGGCTCCGCCGCGCTGGTCGCGGGGATCGCCGCCGTGGCCGCGATCGTGCTGGCCGGGATGGCGCGGCGGCGACTGCCCGTGACGCTGGTGGGCGGTAGCCTGCTTCAGGTGCTCGTGATCGCGTCCGGCGTCGTGCTTCCCGTCATGTATATCCTCGGGGTAATTTTCGCCATGCTTTGGGTAACCGGAATATGGCTAGGTCATCGGGTGGAAAGCTCATCCTAATGTTATTGTCACGAATAGCGGCGAGACTACTCTTATGGCACTCCCGGTGCAGACCGGCCTCGTCGGCGGGGTACTCTCGTTGCTGCGGACCTCGGTGGCTCGCCGCCCGATCTCTCGTGAGTAATATGAGCGACATGCACCGTATGTGACATGTCAGCGCGAATGTACAAAATATACCCTGGTGTCAGGCAGCAGCCGGTTTGACTGAGGAAGGTTCTCGTTCCAGATGAGCAACGCTATGGCCTTTCTAGGCCGTGACATGGCCGTGGACCTCGGTACCGCCAACACGCTGGTGTACGTCAGGGGTCGCGGAATTGTTCTGAATGAACCCTCGGTCGTCGCGCTGAATACAAATACCGGGCAGATCGTCGCGGTCGGGCTTGAAGCTAAACGCATGATCGGCCGGACGCCAGGAAACATTATCGCGGTGCGTCCGCTAAAAGATGGCGTTATCGCCGACTTCGACGTGACCGAGCGAATGCTGCGCTATTTCATTCAGAAAGTGCACCGCCGTGGCGGTCTCGCAAAACCGCGCATCGTAATCGCCGTGCCGAGCGGAATTACCGGCGTAGAGCAGAGCGCCGTCAAGGAAGCCGGGCACCAGGCGGGCGCGCGCCGGGTCTACATCATCGAGGAGCCGATGGCGGCGGCGATCGGCGCCGGGCTCCCGGTTAACGAGCCGACCGGCAACATGGTCGTCGACATCGGCGGCGGCACGACCGAGGTGGCGGTCATCTCGCTCGGCGGCATCGTGACCGCTCAGTCGATCCGCGTCGGCGGCGACGAACTCGACCAGGCGATCATCAACTTCGGGAAAAAGGAGTACTCGCTGACGCTCGGCGAGCGCACCGCCGAGGAAATCAAGATGGCGCTCGGCTCCGCCTATCCGTCCCCGGAGGAGCCGAGCGCCGAGATCCGCGGTCGTGACCTGGTCAGCGGGCTGCCCAAAACGGTCGTGATCTCGGCGGCCGAGGTGAGGAACGCGATCGCCGAGCCGCTCTCGGTGATCGTCGACGCGGTGAGGACGACGCTGGACAAGTGCCCGCCGGAACTGGCCGGCGACGTGATGGACCGCGGGATCGCCCTGACCGGCGGCGGCGCGCTGTTGCGCGGGCTTGACCAGAGATTGCGCGAGGACACCGGGATGCCCATCCACGTGGCCGACAACCCGCTAGACTCAGTCGCCCTCGGCACAGGCAAGTGCGTGGAAGACTTCGACACGCTGCGCCAGGTGCTGGTGCCCGAGTCGCGTCGCTGATCTCGGAGGTCCTTCACGTGCGCGATACGCCACGGACCCGTCTGCTGCTCGGCATCGCCCTGATCGCCGCCCTGGCCCTGATCGCCGTCAGTTACGGCGGCAGCTCGACGTCGGTGCTCGGCACGGTGCGGAAGACGGCGGGCACGATCTTCGGCGGGGCCGAGCGCGCGGTCAGCGGAGTAACGAGGCCGGTCGGCCGGTTCGTCGGCGGAGGACTAGCGGGTTCCGGGGATGGCCAGGTCGCCGCGCTTCAGCGCAAGCTGACGACGATGCGGGCCGAGCTCAGCGCCGCCAGGTTGAGCCGGACCGATGATGCCCAGCTCAATCGCCTGCTGCGGCTCGCCGGGGCGGGCACCTACCGGATAGTGCCCGCCGAGGTGATCGCTTTCGGGCAGGGCTATCAGCAGACCGTGACGCTCGACGCGGGCAGCGCGGACGGCATCAAGCCCCGGATGACGGTGCTCGACGGCGACGGCCTCGTGGGTCAGGTGGTCGCGGTCAGCCCGGATACCTGCACGGTGGTGCTGGCCACCGACGGCAGTTCGGTGGTCGGCGTCCGGCTGGCGCCGGACGGGCAGATCGGCTGGGTGACCGGGGCCGGCTCGCCGGCGACCGGCTCCGGGCTGCTCAAGCTTCAGATCCTCGACTCAGGAGTCGTGCTCAAGCCGGGCGAGCAGCTCGTCACGGCGGCGTCGGTGCACGACCGGCCCTTCGTGCCTGGTGTCCCTGTCGGTGAGATCGTCTCGGTGAAGAACCGGGCGGGAGCCCTGACCGCGCAGGCACTGGTCCGCCCCTACGCCGACTTCGCGACGCTGAACGTGGTTGGCATCGTCGTGGCGCCGCCCAGGCAGAATCCGCGCTTCTCGGTGCTGCCGCCCAAGCCCGTTCCTTCGCCGGCGCCATCGGCAACGCGTACGACGGGGTCTGCGGCGGGCTCGAAGACCGGCTCGAAGACCGGGCACTGAACGGCACCTGGATGAAGCGCTTGGTCGTCATCGTCGTCGCGCTGGCTGTCGCGCTGCTGCTTCAGCTCACGTTCGTGAACGGCCTGCCATTGCCAGGGGGCGGCGTCCCCGATCTGGTGCTGCTCTGCGTGATCGCGATCGGCCTGACCTGTGGCCCCCAGGCGGGCATCGTCGCCGGCTTCTGCTCGGGCCTGGCGCTTGACCTGGCCCCGCCGGGCAACGAGTTGCTCGGCCAGTACGCGCTGGTGTTCTGCCTGATCGGCTACGGCTGCGGGCGGATGACGTTCACGCTGCGCCAGTCGGCGGTGCTTGCCTTCCTGACGGCCGCCGTCGCCGCGATCGCCGGGGAGCTTTTCGTTGCCTGCCTGGTACTTGTGCTCGACACCCCGCAGGTCACGCTGGCCACGGTGGCGCAGGTGCTGCCCGCGACGCTGCTCTATGATCTGCTGCTCAGCCCGGTGGCGCTCTTCATCGCGGTCAGGATCGCGGTCAGGGTCGGCGTCAGCTTCAACCCGCTCGACGATTCGCCCGCGTTCGAGCGCGGCGGCAGCGCCGCCCCGGTCGGTCTCGCCGGCCTCGGCTTGCGCCGCGCCCCGAACGCCGGGCTCGCCGGAGCGGGCGGCGAGGGCGTGACGGCAGGCAGCGGTGCCTGGCTGACCGGTGACTCGGTGGCCGGAGCGGGGACCGTCGGTTCCGTTGGCTGGCTGAGCGGACCGGCCAGGTCCCGCCGCCAGCGCCGGGAGCAGGCCAGGCGGACCGCGGCGCTCACCGGCGCGGCACCGCGCAAAGGCGCTTTCTGGGTCGGCAGCCGCCCGGCCGGACTGCAGCACGTCAGCTCGGCCGTGGCCGCTCCGTCCGGATTCAGCCGGCTGCGCCCTGATGCTGGCGTGGCAGGCTCGGCGACCAGGGAAGGCCTGCCCGCTCCCGCGCTGCCGAGCCGCGAGCCCAAGATCGGCTTCGCCGGCGGTGGCCAGGCGGCGGGCGGCGGTGGCTCTGGCGGCGTCATCGGAGTCGGCGGAGTCGGCGGAGTCGGCGGCAGGAAGACGCCGAAGATCGCGTTCGGTACCGGCGGCCTGCCAGGGGGCGACCGGTCGCGCGGGCGCGGATCCGGGCGCGGATCCGGGCGCGGATCCGGGCGCGGATCACCCCGGTCGCGCGGGCGCGGATCACCCAAGATCAGGTTCTCGCGAGGTGGCCGTTCGGCACCGGGCGCCGGATCGAGTCCTGAGGGCAACGGCGCGCTTCCGAAGCCGGCGTTCGGTACCGGCAGCCTGCCTGGCAGCAGGCGTGGCAAGGCAACCAGAATCTCGTTCGGATCTGGCCTGCCTGCTCGGCCGAAAACGAGCACCGGGCGTTCGGCGCGGCCGAAGTTCAGGTCAAGAGCGGGGCGGTCAGCGAGCGGTTCCTGGCTGGTCGGCTCCCGCATCAGGTCGGCCGGCCATGGTCATGGAGGACTCGGCCCCGCCGGCCCGGCCAAGGCGCCGAGCCTCGGGGGCACGTCGTCAAGTTACGGCCTCAGCCGGTCGCACTGGCCGAAGTCCGCCAAGATGCGCCGGAGGCGGCGGATCCCCGCGTGGCTCAGGTGGTGGCGATGAGAACGATTGCAGCAGCCCTGCCCGCCGCAGCCTCCCCCGGCATTCCCGGCGGTCCGGGGCGGAGCAGGTGCCGTCGTTGCGGTCCGGCCCGGCTCGTGGGCCATCGGGTCCGGTCCAGTCCGGATCCTGGGCCATGGTTGCTGTCGGGCGTGGTCGGCGACGCGGCCCGGCCGGACCACGCCACGGTGGCCCGGCCGGACCACCCCACGGGAAGAGGTGACTGATGATCCCGGTCTCGCGGCCTCGGCTGATCGTGCTGATCTTCGTGATCATGGCGCTGCTGCTCGGGCTGCTGACGAGGGTCTGGTACCTGCAGGTCAAGTCGAGTTCCGCGTACGCGGCCCAGGCGAGTTCCGAGCGGGTCAGGCAGGTGATCGTGCCGCCGATCAGGGGCCCGATCCTGACCGATACCGGATCGCCGATCGTCGACAGCCATCCGGCTCTCGTCATCTCGGTCAGCATGCCGACGCTGTGGAAGCTGCACGACGGCGGTGCCTCGGTGCTCAGGCGGCTCGCGACGCTGCTGAACATCAAGCAGAAGACCATGACGCGCGAGGTCAGGCTCTGCACGGTCGGAGTGGGCCGGCCATGCTGGCCAGGATCGCCCTACCAGCCGATCCCGGTCGCTGAGAACGTCAAGGCCAACGTCGCCCTGCAAGTGCTCGAGGATAAGCAGCAGTTTCCCGGCGTCACGGCCGCGATCCAGTCGGTCACGCATTACCGCGAGCCAGTCTCCACGGACCTTTCTCAGGTCGTCGGCTACCTGCAGCCGATTACGGCGACTGAGCTCAAGGCGGAAAATTTGCCGGTCACCGGATTTTCCGCGGTTGACCTCGTCGGCCAGGCCGGACTCGAGCAGCAATACGACAAGGAACTTCGCGGTGTCCCCGGCGTCACCCGCCTCGCTGTCAACGCCGCCGGCCAGGTGACCGGTACCCTGACCGCGGCCAAGCCGACGGCGGGAGACTTCCTGGTCACCAGCATTAACGCGCAGTTGCAGCAGGACACGCTCGCGGCCCTGAGCAACGCGGTGCGCAAGAGCCAGTTCGCCGGCAGCCCGACCAGCAACGGCGGCGCGGCCGTGGTCATGACCACGACGGGCCGGGTGCTCGCGATGGCGAGTTACCCGACTTACAACCCGGCCGTCTGGACGGCCGGAATCTCCAAGGGCGAGTTCAGGAAGCTGTTCAGCCTGGCCGACGGCGAGCCGGCCCTCAACCGCGACACGCAGGGCCAGTACGCGCCTGGATCCACGTTCAAAGTCACCTCGGTCGCGGCGGCGGTCAAGGCCGGGTACTCGATCAACGGCGAGTACAACTGCCCGGGCGGCGTGACGATCGGCGGGCACACCTACCAGAACGACGGAAGCCCCTCGCTCGGCCCGATGAGCTTTTACGAGGCGCTCGTGGTGTCCTGCGACACTGTCTTCTACCAGCTTGCCTACAACATTTACCTGCGCGACCACGTGAAGCTCGACGACGTCACCTCGCCGAAGTTCCCCGTGCAGGAGATGCAGAAAATGGAGCTGGACTGGGGGTTCGGCCGGGACACCGGGATCGACTTGCCCGAGGAGAACCCAGGGGACATCCCGACCCGCGAATGGCTGTACTACTTCTGGAAGGACAACGCCCACACCGGGGAGAACTGGTGCAAGAACGGTCGTGCCAACGGCAGCTATGACCAGCAGATCGAGTACCAGGACTGCCGGTACGGCAACGTCTGGACCGCCGGGCAGTCCGTGATCGCGTCGATCGGCCAGGGCTACATCGCGGTGACCCCGCTCCAGCTGGCCCGCGCCTACGCGGCGCTGGCCAATGGCGGCACCGTCTACAGCCCTCGCGTCGGCGAGGCGCTGATCAGCCCGACCGGCCAGGTTCACAAGATCACCCCGCCGGTGACCGGGCACATTCCCGTCCGCAAGTCGGTGCTCGCCTACATCAGGCACGCGCTGGCGGGCGTGGTTACCAGCGGTACGGCCGCTGGCAGCTTCGGCGGCTTCCCGCTCGGTCAGGTGTGCGTGGCCGGAAAGACAGGTACCGCGCAGGTGCAGGGCAATCAGTCCACGTCCGTATTCGCCTCCTTCGCGCCCTGCGACCATCCCAAGTACGTGGTCGTCGTGATGATCCCGAACTCCGGTTACGGTGCCGACGTGGCCGCCCCCGCGGTACGGGCGATCTGGGACGGCCTTTACGGGCTGGAGGGCCACCAGGCCGCGCTTCCCGGCGGGAAACTGCCCGGTATTCCCGGCCTGAATAAAGCGGGGCAGATCACGCCGCCCGCCGGGTTCGGGCCTTCGGCTCCCAAACCTGGCAAAACCGGATCTCATCAGCAGGGGGCAGGGCATTGAGCTGGGTAAGCGGGCATCCGCGCAGCCGTCCGGCGCCGACCTGGGTGGCGCTCCGCTGGGTCGGTACCAGGCTGGCCGGCCGGGACTCGGCATTGCGGCAAGCCGATTGGCTGCTCCTGGTCTGTGTGTTGGCGATGACCCTCCTCGGCACGCTGGTCATCTGGGCGGCGACCGCCCCGATGCTGCTCCAGCAGGGCTTGAACCCGCATTCGTTCCTGCTGAAACAGCTGCTGAACATCGCGCTCGGGCTGATCCTGATGCTCGTCGTCGGCTCGCTCGACGCCCGCCAGCTCAGGCTCTGGGCGCCCGTGGTGTACGGCCTGTCCTGTCTGGGGCTCGTCGCCGTGCTGACCCCGCTCGGCAGCATCGTGAACGGCGCCAGGTCCTGGATCTCGCTCGGCGCCGGCTTCCAGATCGAGCCGTCCGAGTTCGCCAAGCTCTCGGTGATCGTGATCACCGCCATGCTGCTGTCCGACGTCCGCCACGGCCAGACCCGCCCGGCGGCCAAGTCGGTCGGCATCGCGGTCGGCATCGCGGCCGTGCCGATCCTGCTCGTCGTCGCCGAACCCGACCTTGGCGTCACGATCGTTCTCGTCCTGCTGCTCGTCGGCATGGTCGCGCTGTCCGGCGTCCGGCTGCGCTGGCTGGCGGGAATGGCGGCCTTCACCGCCGTCACGATCGCCGCGGTCGCCAAGCTGCACCTGCTCAAGGCCTACCAGCTCAGCCGGCTGACCTCGTTCATCAACCCCTCAGCCGACCCGCGCGGCACCGGCTACAGCGCGGCCCAGTCGAAAATCGCGATCGGCTCGGGCGGCATCCACGGGACCGGCCTGTTCCACAGCCAGATGATCGCGGGCAGTTTCGTGCCTGAGCAGCACACCGACTTCATCTTCGCGGTCGTCGGCAACGAACTCGGCTTCGTCGGGGCCTGCGTGGTCATCGCGCTGCTCGGGTTGCTGCTGTTCTGCGCGATGCGGATCTCGATGAAGGCCGAGGACCAGTTCGGCACGCTGGTCGCCGCCGGGATCGCGATCTGGTTCGCCGTGCAGGCGTTCGTGAACATCGGGATGACGGTGGGGATCATGCCGGTGACCGGCCTGCCGCTGCCGTTCGTGTCCTACGGCGGCTCGGCCATGTTCGCCGACATGATGGCCGTGGGGCTGCTTCAATCGGTGCGCCGTCGGCGCTGCCTCTTCAGGAGCTAGCCCGGCCGGCACTGGTCAGGCGCTCTCGCTGGCGCCGGCGGCGACGGCGGCTGTATCCGGCGCCCCCGCTTCCGCTTCCGTTTCTGCCTTGCCGTTGCTCTGCCACGGGCGGGCCAGGGCCAGCCAGGTCAGGCCGCCGCCGATGAGCACGACGCACAGGATCCAGCCGAGCGCGGTCGTGCCGACGCCGACGTACTTCAGGCCCGACGCGAGGATCACGAAGGTGATGATCGGCCTGATGTACTTGTCGGGAGCGTGCGAGGAGAAGTAGGAGCCGATCAGGACGGCGGGCACGCTGCCGATCGCGATCGAAGCCGTGACCCCGAACACCACGTGGCCGAAGACGATGGCGCCGAGCGCGGCGGCGGCCGTGAGCGGGACAGCCTGGGTCAGGTCGGTACCGACTAGCTGGTTCGCGCCGATGAGGGGGTAAAGGAACAGCAGCAGCACGATCATCAGCGAGCCTGACCCGACCGAGGTCATTCCCACGATCAGGCCGCCAACCGCCCCGATCGCCACCGTCGGGATCGGGCGGATCGTCAGCTCGGTGATCGTGCCGAGGCGCTGGTTGCCTGAACGCCGGTCAAGCACGTAGCGGATTATCATGGCGGCCGCCCCGACCAGCAACGCCGCGCCCAGCACCATCTCGATGTTCGTCTGCGCGGTCGAGTCGCTGCCGAACAGATGAAGGATGTAAGAGCCGAGGAACGCCATCGGCACCGAGCCGAGCACCATCCAGCCGACTAGCCGCAAGTTAACCGTGCCCTTGCGCAAGTGTACGAGCGCGCCGACCGGGCGCATCAGCACCGCCGCGACCAGGTCGCTCGAGATCGCCGACGACGGGGTAATGCCGAAGAGCAGGATGAGCATAGGCGTCATCAGCGCCCCGCCTCCGGCTCCGGTCAGGCCGACGAGCATGCCAACGACTGCGCTGCCAAGGATGATGTACGGGTCAACGTGCACGGCGTCAGCTCCGTATCGGCTCAAAAGCGATGTTCTGTCGCAGAAGGATAACCCCTATTCCCGACTTGAAACCAGGGGTAACCGCCGGGTAGCTCAGAGATAAGCGGGGTCGGCCGGTGCGGGCGGGGAGCTGGACGCCGGTACGCTGTGATGATGCCTGTCCAGTCGGTCTATCCAAGGCTTGAGACGCTCCTTCCGCTGGTTCGCAAGCCGATTCAGTACGTCGGCGGCGAGGTCAACAGCGTCGTGAAGGACTGGGACTCGGCCGACGTGCGCTGGGCGCTGTTCTACCCCGACGCCTACGAGGTCGGCCTGCCCAATCAGGGCGTGCAGATCCTTTACGAGCTGCTGAACGAGCAGGAGGGAGTACTCGCCGAGCGGACGTACAGCGTGTGGCCCGACCTCGAGGAACTGATGCGGACGCACGAGCTGCCGCAGTTCACGGTCGACGGGCACCGGCCGGTCCGCGCTTTCGACGTGCTCGGGGTCAGCTTCTCCACCGAGCTCGGCTACACCAACTTGCTGACCGCGCTCGACCTGGCCGGGATACCGCTCGACTCGGCGGCGCGGACCGATGAAGACCCGATCGTGCTGGCTGGCGGGCACGCGGCGTTCAATCCTGAGCCGATCGCCGAGTTCATCGACGGGGCGGTGCTCGGCGACGGGGAACAGGCCGTCCTGGCGATCTCTGAAGAGATAAGAGCTTGGAAGCAACAAGGAGAACCCGGCGGGCGGGACGGCCTGCTGCTGCGGCTGGCGAGCAGCCGTGGGGTGTACGTGCCCAGGTTCTACGACGTCGCGTACGCGCCCGACGGCACCATCAGCTCGGTTTTGCCCAATCGCCCCGGCGTGCCCCGCGTGGTCGGCAAGCACACGGTCACGGACCTGGATGCCTGGCCTTATCCGGCGAGGCCGCTCGTTCCGATCGCCGAGTCGGTGCACGAGCGGGTCAGCGTGGAGATCTTCAGGGGCTGCACCCGAGGCTGCCGTTTCTGCCAGGCCGGGATGATCACCAGGCCCGTCAGGGAGCGGTCGATCACGACGATCGGGAAGATGACCGAGGCCGGGCTCACCTCAAGCGGCTTCGCCGAGGTCGGGCTGCTCTCGTTGTCCAGCGCGGACCACAGCGAGATCAATGAGGTGTGCACGGACCTGGCCGACCGGTACGAAGGTACCAATACCGGCCTGTCGCTGCCGTCGACCAGGGTCGACGCGTTCAACATCACGCTCGCCAACGAGCTGAGCAGGAACGGCCGCCGGTCAGGGCTCACGTTCGCGCCCGAGGGCGGTACCGACAGGATCCGCCGGGTGATCAACAAGATGGTCACCGAGGAAGACCTCATCAAGACCGTTTCGACGGCTTACGCCAACGGATGGCGGCAGGTCAAGCTCTACTTTATGTGCGGGCTGCCGACCGAGACCGACGAGGATGTGCTCGCGATCGCGCGGGTGGCGCACCGGGTTATCGAGGCGGGCCGGTCGGCGAGCGGGCGCCGCGACATCAGGTGCACGGTGTCGATCGGCGGTTTCGTTCCCAAGCCGCACACGCCGTTCCAGTGGGCGGCGCAGTGTGATCATGAGACCGTCGATGCCAGGCTCAAGGCGCTAGGCGCGGCGATGCGGGCCGACCGGGGCTACGGCTCGTCGATCGGCTTCCGCTACCACGACGGCAAGCCATCTGTCATCGAGGGGTTGCTGTCCAGGGGCGACCGGCGGGTCGCCAAGGTCATCAGGGCGGTGTGGCAGGACGGCGGCCGGTTCGACGGCTGGAGCGAGTACTTCTCCTACGAGCGCTGGGCCGGGTGCGCGGCCTCCGAGCTCGCCGGATACGGCGTTGACCTGGACTGGTACACCACGCGGGAACGCGGTTACGCCGAAGTCCTGCCGTGGGACCACCTGGACGCCGGCCTTGAGCGCGACTGGCTCTGGCAGGACTGGCTGGCCTCGATCGACCCTGACGGGCCGGCCGAGGTCGAGGATTGCCGCTGGACGCCTTGCTTTGAGTGCGGTGCGTGCACCGCGACCGATACCCAGATCGAGATCGGCCCGACCGGGGCGAGGCTGCTGCCCTTGACCGTGCTCGATAAGCAGGCGCCTTCCCTGGAGCGGGGCTAAATGGCCCGTCCCGTCCCTGATGGCCCGCCGCCTCCGCCGATCGTTCAGCGATTGGCGATCAGGTACGCTAAGAGAGGCAGGATGCGATTCGCGAGTCACAGGGACGTGGCCCGCGCGATCGAGCGGGGTGTGCGCAAGGCCGGAGTGCCGGTCGCGTATTCCGCGGGATTCTCACCACATCCGAGGATTTCGTATTCTGGCGGTGCTCCGACGGGAGCGGCGAGCGAGGCTGAATACCTCGAGATCTCGCTTACCCGGCGTTGCGAGCCCGCTGGCCTCGGACAGCTGCTTGACGATGCCCTGCCAGACGGGATTGACGTGGTCGAGGTTGTCGAAGTGGACGGCAAGTCCGCCGGCCTTCGGCATGAGGCATCCCTGTGGGAGGTGCTCTTGCCCGGAGTGCCGTCGGAAGCGGCTCAGCGGGCCGCCGATGCCTTCCTGGCATCCTCGGAACATGTGGTCGAGCGGCTGACCAGCAAGGGAATGCGAAAGCTCGACGCGCGGGCGGCCGTACTAGCCCTGACGGTCGACCGGCATGTCGGACCGGATCAGGCGGTCGGATGTGCGATACTTCGAATGGTTGTTCAGCAGATGACACCTGCGGTACGACCCGATGACATATTGACTGCGCTTGCTCAGTTTTCGGCTCCCGCGCCTGAGTCGCCGCCAGTGGTGACCCGGCTGTGGCAGGGGCCGCTAGACGGAGTAGCAGAGGCAGGGATGGCGACGACGAACGCGATCGGGGTGACGGGGAGCGCGGCATCAGGATCCGCGACATCCGAGCCGCCCGTGATCCAGACGGCCGGTGAGCCTGTCTTCGCACGTCCGAGGGACTTGCAGTGAACCAGGCAACGCGTTTTGAGGCTGGGAGCGCCGCTTCGGCGCCCGCCGGACCGGCGCGTGCGAACGAACAGCTTCTGCGCGGCGAGCGGGCCGGCTGGCTGGCCAGCGCGCCCGGAAGCCCAACGGAAGAGATTGCCCGAATGCTCGAAACCGAGCCACAAAACCGACAGCCAGATCCCAATGAGCCGGAAGGTAACCGCCAGGGCTCAGGTCAGGAAGGCAGCCAGCGTCGTGGCCTGCTCCGCAGGACTCGCCGTAACGTAACTAAGCCAGAGGATTCGCCGCCCTTCAGCTCGGGCGCCGCGGAAAGCCAGCCGGGGACTGGACAAGCCCAGGCCGGTACTCAGCGCTCCGCAGGGGACAGTTCTGCGTCAGGCGGTGCCTCCGCCGGCGCGTCACCGTCCGGTGGAGGCGGCAAAGGCACCACGGCGGCAAGCGGCGGCCGGGGCGGCCGGACCGGGGCCGCTGGCGAAGGCGCGGCGAACAGCCGGGCTACCCGGCCGGTTCCGGTCGTGCCGATCGTGCCGCCCGCCGAGCCTGCTCAACGCCGTGACTACTCCTCGCCGCCGCCGGTGCCCGCCGCTTCCTTCCAGGCGCCCGTGGTGGTGTTCCAGCCGCCCGATCTCACCGAACGCAAGCCCGTTGAGCAGGTCAGAACGCGGCCAGAGCCCAGTGCGCCGGTAGCTACTGGTGCCGGTGACGCGACCGATGACTCCGATGGCCAGGGCAGCGGGTCGCGCCGGCGTCGGCGCGGTGGCCGCGGCCGTGGCAAGGGCTCCGCTGGCGAGGGCGGTACCGCGGACGATGCTGGCTCAGGTCAGGACGGCGCGGGCAGCGCCGGTCAGGGTGGCGGGGCCCAGGGCGGCGCGAACCACCAGGGTGGTCGCTCGAGCGGTTCAGGACCGGGTGGCAGCGGGCAGGGCGCCAACAGCCAGGGCGGCAACAGCCAAGGTGGCAACGGCCGGGCCGGGGCCGGAGCGGCGTCCGCCGCGCAGGCGGGCGGACAGGCCGAAGACAGCGACGGCGAGGACGGAGACAGGGGCGACGCCAGCGGCGACTCAGCCGGCCCGTCTTCAAGTCGGCGCCGGCGCCGGCGCCGGCAGCGCAGCGGTTCAGGAGGGGCCGAAGGCGAGGTCTCGGCGCCCGATGACCCGACCGATACGGTGGTGCACGTCCGGGAGCCTAGGCCAGCGACCGACTCTGACGACGTTCGCGCGGTCAAGGGTTCTACGAGGCTCGAGGCCAAGCGGCAGCGCCGCCGGGAGAACCGCGATACCGGCAGGCGCCGCCCGCCGATCATCAGCGAGTCGGAGTTCCTGGCCCGCCGCGAAGCGGTCGAGCGGGTCATGCTGGTGCGCCAGCAGGGTGACCGGACCCAGATCGCGGTGCTCGAAGACGGCATCCTCGTCGAGCACTATGTAGACAAGGCCAGTCACCAGTCCTACGTCGGCAATGTGTACCTCGGCAAGGTGCAGAACGTGCTGCCCTCGATGGAGGCGGCCTTCGTCGACATCGGCAAGGGCCGTAACGCCGTGCTCTACGCCGGTGAGGTCAACTTCGACGCGACCGGCCTCGAAGGCGTCGCCAAGCGGATCGAGTCGGCACTCAAGTCCGGCCAGTCGATCATGGTCCAGGTCACCAAGGATCCGATCGGGCACAAGGGCGCGAGGCTTACGAGCCAGATAAGCCTACCTGGACGCTACCTCGTCTACGTGCCGGGCGCTTCGATGACCGGCATCAGCCGTAAGCTGCCCGACACCGAGCGGACCAGGCTCAAGCAGATACTGAAGAAGGTGGCGCCCGAGGAAGGCGGCATCATCGTCAGGACCGCCGCGGAAGGCGCGACCGAAGACGAGTTGCAGCACGACGTGACCAGGCTGGTGGCGCAGTGGCAGGCGATCGAGCGCAAGGCGAAGACCGCGAGTTCGCCTGACCTGCTCTACGGCGAGCCTGACCTCACGATCAGGGTCGTCAGGGACATCTTCAACGAAGACTTCACCAAGCTCGTGATCGCTAGCGATAACGAGTGGGACCTGGTCGACGAGTACGTGCGTTACGTCGCGCCCAACCTCTCCGACCGGCTGGAGCGCTGGTCAGACGACAACGAACTGTTCGCCGCCTACCGTATTGACGAGCAGCTTGCCAAGGCGCTCGATCGTAAGGTGTGGCTGCCAAGCGGCGGCTCGCTGGTCATCGACACGACCGAGGCGATGACCGTCATCGACGTCAACACCGGCAAGTTCACCGGCCAGGGTGGCAACCTTGAGCAGACGGTGACGAGGAACAACCTGGAGGCCGCCGAGGAGATCGTCAGGCAGCTCAGGCTGCGGGACATCGGCGGCATCATTGTCATCGACTTCATCGACATGGTGCTGGAAAGCAACCGCGACCTGGTGCTGAGGCGGCTCATCGAATGCCTGGCCAGGGACCGCACCAAGCACCAGGTCGCCGAGGTGACCTCGCTCGGACTCGTGCAGATGACGAGGAAGCGAGTGGGCTCCGGGCTGCTGGCGGCGTTCTCAGTGCCGTGCGAACACTGCAGCGGACGGGGCGTGCTGATCTCGACCGAGCTCACCGAGCTACCGCACCCGCCCGGCCGGAACGGCCAGCAGACGGCGCTGAAGCCAGGCGCGTCAGGTCCGGCCCGGTCAAGGTCGGCGAGAAGCAAGGCGATAGCCCAGGTCGCGGCTAAGACGATCGATGGTCATCACGGTCAGGACGCAGCCGTCCAGGCGCCGCCAGGCGCCGACGGCCCCAGTGCCGAAGCGGACGAGAACGCAGTTTTGGCGGCAGGAGATGCCGTTGAAACCGAGCAGGGAACGGCCGTTGCTGCCGGTGCCGAGCCGGTCGAGGGCAAGGCCAAGCAGGCACCGACGAGGGCAGCTTCCGGGCGTTCCGCATCAACCCGGGCCAAGCGCGCTGACGCCTCTCGCGCCGAGGCGCGCGCGACTGCGACCGAACCGGCCGCCGCTTCGCCGGACGAAGCGGGACCGGAGGCGGCCGAGCCGGCCGAGCAGGTGGCTGCTGAGCCGACTCGGACTGACCTGGCTGCTAGCGAGCCGGCGGCAGTTGCTGCCGCTGAGCCCGCCGGCGGCGAGACCGGCGCACCGAAGCGGCGCGTGCGGCGCTCGGCCTACCGCGAGGCTGGCCCGCCCGATGCGGCCAAGCCAGAGCGAGCCGCGGAGGAGCAGGCCGTGGTCGAGCCGCAGCCGGTAGGTGAGGCTGAGGCTGCCGGGTCTGGGCACGCTGAGGCTGCCGAGGCTGGGCACGCTGAGGCTGAGGCCGGGCAGGGTGAGGCTGAGTCAGGCGATCCTTCGGCTGTAGCCGAAGCGGAGGCCGAGGCGATCGCGGCGGCTGAGGGGCGCGGGGTCTGAGAGGCTGCGCTTTCTGATAAACTCAGGCGTTGGCGTGCTTGGCCGCTTATCAGCGAGCGAGCCGCCTTGTTGGCAGACTCGGCCGCCACGGTGTTTGATCTTGGGTGGTTGCACCCCGATTTCCACGGCAGGCTGGCACCAGGGAGAAGAGAGTTCTTCGTGTACGCGATCGTTCGCTGCGGCGGCAGGCAGGAAAGGGCGTCGGTTGACGACGTCCTGACTATTGACAAGCTTGCCGGTGAGATTGGTTCCACCGTGACGCTGCCGGCCGTGCTTATCGTGGATGGCGGGCAGGTGATCAGCGACCGCGCCGAGCTTGGCGGGTACGAGGTCACCGCCGAGATCCTTGGTCCGGCGGCCGGCCCCAAGATCAACATGATCCACTACAAGAACAAGACTGGCTACCGCCGTCGGCAGGGCCATCGGCAGAAGTACACCCAGGTGAAGATCACCGGCATCGGTACGGACAAGAAGGCCTGAGATGGCACACAAGAAGGGCGCCTCGTCCAGCAGGAACGGGCGCGACTCCAACGCTCAGCGGCTTGGCGTCAAGCGATTCGGCGGTCAGGTCGTGAAGGCCGGCGAGATCATCGTGCGCCAGCGCGGCACGCACTTCCATCCGGGCGTCGGCGTCGGCCGGGGCAAGGACGACACGCTGTTCGCTCTGGTTCCAGGTGCGGTTGAGTTCGGCACCCGGCGTGGCCGGCGCGCCATCAGCATCGTTCCTGTCGCGAGTAACGTCACCGCGAAGGCTAGCTAACTGACGCCTGACAGCGGCGGACGTGGCCCTCATGGCTGAGTTCGCTGATCAGGCTCAGCTAGTCGTTCAGGCTGGCAACGGCGGTAACGGGTGCGCTTCTGTGCACCGGGAGAAGTTCAAGCCGCTTGGCGGTCCCGACGGGGGTAACGGCGGGCGCGGCGGCAACGTCGTGCTCAAGGTTGACCTCAGTACGGCGACGCTGCTCGACTTTCACCGGCGTCCGCTGCGGCGCGCGGGAGACGGCAAGGCCGGGGCGGGCGGGCACCGTAACGGCGCGAACGGGACTGACCTGATTGTCAGCGTGCCCGATGGCACGGTTGTCAAGAGTGCCGATGGCGAGGTGCTCGCCGACCTGATCGGCCTGGGGACTGAGTTCGTCGCGGCCGAAGGCGGGCACGGCGGGCTCGGCAACGCCGCGCTGGCTTCGACAAAACGCAAGGCGCCCGGTTTCGCGCTGCGCGGCGAGCCGGGCCAGCATGCTGATCTGCTGCTCGAACTGAAGACGATCGCCGACGCGGGACTCGTCGGATTTCCCAACGCGGGCAAGTCATCGCTGGTCGCGGCGATGTCGGCGGCCCGGCCTAAGATCGCCAATTATCCGTTCACTACGCTGATCCCCCATCTCGGCGTGGTCGAGGCCGGGGACGTTCAGTTCGTGATGGCGGACGTGCCTGGGCTGATTCCAGGCGCCAGCGAAGGGCGCGGGCTCGGGCTTGACTTCCTGCGTCACGTCGAGCGCTGCTCGGTGCTCGTGCATGTGATCGACTGCGCGACGATCGAACCTGGGCGTGACCCGATTACCGACCTGGACGTGCTCGAGGCTGAGCTGACCGCATACGACGAGCTGACCGGCTCGGAGATGGCCGGGCGGCCGCGGATCGTGGTGCTCAACAAGGTCGACGTGCCGGACGCACGGGATCTTGCCGAGCTGGTGCGGCCTGAGTTCGAGGCTCGAGGGCTGGCCGTGCTCCTGGTGTCCGCGGCTACCGGGGAGGGCCTGCGGGAGCTGGCGTTCGCGCTGGCCGCCATTGTCGACGCGGGAAGGAAGTCGGCACCCGAGGCACTGCCCACCCGGCTGGTAATCAGGCCCGCGCCAGTGTCCGGGCCTGACTTCGAGCTGGTCAAGATGGGGGAGAACTCGTTCCTCATCAAGGGCGTCAAGCCTCGACGGTGGATCTTGCAGACCGACTTCAGTAATGACGAGGCGGTCGGGTATCTCGCGGACCGGCTGGCGAAGCTCGGGGTCGAGGGGGCGCTGGCTGACGCCGGAGCTGCGCCTGGCGCTGAGGTGCTGATCGGCGAGGAAGACGACGCCGTAGTGTTCGACTGGGATCCCAAGCTGCCCGCCGCGAGCGGGTTCGGCCCGCGCGGTACCGATCCGAGGCTGGAACGCCAGCAGAGATAGGTTGCCGATAGGTTGCCGTGATTCTGCCTGGGACGGTAACGGCAGCACGTAACCACGTAGTTACCGTGCGCGACATCGCCGCAGGCAGTCCGGGGGCGCGGCCTTCCCCGCCCGGTCGGGACCAACAGTAAACCCCGCACCACTGTTGCCTGGCAACAGTAATCCCGCATTACTGTTGCCAGGATCCCGTGCCCGGCCGGGCCGGCCTGCCTGCAGCCGTTGCTCGGGACTGTGGTGGGGCAGCCTGGCGGGCGGCGAGGCCCGGCGTTGTCCCTGAGATGGCGTTCTGGCCCCTGCTCCGGGACAACGCTGAGCCTGCAGCAAGGGACACGCGGGCCGGTATAGGTCATATGCCGGGTTCGCGGAGCCGGGGCTAGCCTTCCGGTTGGTCGGCCTGGCGGCGCACCGGAACACGGATCACTCGTCACTCGAAAACAAGCGCGTCCATGGCCCATCGTTGCGTCCGCCGGAGCGCTCGCTCGCATTACTGGCTCCGTCCTACTAAAATGTGCGGGCACTTTTCGCCAGGTCGAGGGAGCGCGGTTGTCCATCGTGGACCAGACAAGTACCGAGCAGACCTACATCACGATTCTCTATGAACGGCTCGACGAGCTGAGGAAACGAGCCGCCGACCGGCTGAGCGGAGTGATGCGCCAGGTCGGCGGTACTCCGGCGGCCAGGTCCGAGCGGGAAGGGCTGGCCGTGATGTACGGGCAGCAGCTTGCCCAGCTCGCGGCAGCCGAGAACGGGCTATGTTTCGGGCGGCTTGAGTTCAACGACGGCGCCAGGACCTACATCGGCCGGGTCGGCATGCACGCCGAGAACGACGACTACGATCAGCTCCTGATGGACTGGCGGGCCGACGCGGCCCGGCCTTTCTACCTGGCGACCGCGGCCTCGCCGGGCGAGGTCAGGGTCCGCAGGCACATCAAGACCCGCGGCCGCACCGTGTCCAGGCTTGACGATGAGGTTCTCGACCTCGCCGCGGCCGATCCTGGCAAGCACGAAGCGCTGACCGGCGAGTCTTCGCTTCTGGCGGCCTTGGACGCGAGCCGCACCGGGCGCATGCGGGACATCGTCGAGACGATCCAGGCGGAGCAGGACCACATCATCAGGTCAGGGCTCGGCGGCGTGCTCGTCGTCCAGGGCGGGCCTGGTACCGGCAAGACCGCGGTGGCCCTGCACCGGGCGGCGTACTTGCTCTACACCTACCGGCGTCAGCTCGAGAAGTCTGGCGTGCTCGTCGTCGGGCCTAACCCGACGTTCCTGCGCTACATCGGCCAGGTACTGCCGTCCCTTGGCGAGACCAGCGTGCTGCTGTCCACTGTGGGTGACCTGATGCCTGGTATCACCGCTACCGGTACCGAGTCGGCCGAGGTCGCGCTGATCAAGGGTCGGCTCGAGATGGCCAAGGTAGTCGCGGCGGCGGTCCGCGAACGGCAGTCGTTGCCGGCGGCCGGGCTCAAGGTCACGTTCGAACGCGACGTCTATCAGCTTTCCCGGCCGGCGATCTCGCGGGCGAGGGACCGAGCGAGGCGGTCGCGGATGCGGCACAACCAGGCTCGGCAGGTCTTCGTCAGGGAGATGCTTAACGAACTGGCAACGGTGGTCGCCGGCGGCTTGGCGCTAACCCGCTCGGCGGCGGGAACCTGATGGGGCACGCCGATCTCGATGACCTGCGAGCCGAACTGCGCGAAGACCCGGGCGTGCGCGTGGCCATCGGCCGTCTCTGGCCGATCCTGACGCCGCAGCAGCTCATCGGTGACCTGTACGCCTCGCGGCGGCTGCTCGCCTCGGCGGCGCCTTCGATGAAGCCGGCCGAGCGGGACCGGCTGCGCCGGACCGCTGGCTCGGCCTGGACCGTGGCTGACGTGCCGCTGCTCGACGAGGCCGCCGAACTGCTCGGCGAGGACGACCGGGCAGTTAAGGCCCTGGCCAGGCGCAGGCGCGCGGAGGAGGAGACCTACGCCGAGGGCGTGCTCGAGATCATCGGCCGGGACGATGAGGACGACCCTGAGATCCTGATGGGCGCTGACATGCTCGACGCGGCCAGGCTGGCGCAACGGTACGACGTCGAGGAGTACCTGACCCCGGCGGAGCGAGCCGCGGGCGACCGTACCTGGGCGTTCGGGCACGTGATCGTGGACGAGGCGCAGGAGCTCTCGCCGATGGCGTGGCGGATGGTGATGCGGCGGTGCCCGATCAAGTCGATGACGATCGTCGGCGACGTTGACCAGACCGGCGACATCTCGGGCACGGCCTCCTGGTCGGACGCGCTGGGGCCCTACGCGGGGGACCGGTGGCGGCTCGCTCCCCTTACCGTGAACTACCGGACGCCGGCTGAGATCATGGCGGTCGCGGCGGACGTGCTGGCGCAGATCGATTCGCGAGCTCGGCCGCCCAGGTCGGTGCGGGAATCGGGAACGGTGCCCTGGCGGCTCAAGGTGACCGAGGCCGAGTTCGCGACCAAGACCGCAGAGGCGGCGGCCGCTATCGTGGCGCGACAGGCCGGGGAAGGGACTCTGGCGGTGATCTGCCCGGCTGGCCGCGCTGGTGCGCTGAGGTCAGCCGTTGAGGCCGCCCTGTCCGGGGCGGGCCAGGCGCGTGAGTCTGAGACGGACGCCGACCTTGAGCAGCCGGCGGTCGTCCTCACGGTGCGGGAAGCGAAGGGTCTTGAGTTCGATTCTGTGCTCGTCGCCGACCCGGCGGCCATCCTTGCGGAGTCGGCGCGCGGACTGGGCGACCTGTACGTCGCCTTGACGAGGGCTACCCAGCGCGCCGGCGTCATCTATCCCGGCGAGTTGCCCGTAGTGCTGCGCGGCACCACCGAGGTCGGCGGTGTCGCGGAAGCGATGGCGGTCGCCCAGCCGGTCGCGGTGTCCGGGGCGGCCTGAGCCGGCCTGGTCGTGCGGCCCGCCAGCGAGCGGGCCGCACGACCGGCTGGTGTCCTGGCTAGCTGAGCTGGCTTACCTCAGTGCTCAGATGGCCGACGAAGATCCAGTTATCGTTGAGCGGTGAGGCACCGCCCGCGGTTGACTCGCCGGGGTAGTAGTAGAGGCATCCGTTCGCGCACGAGGCGCCGGCCGGGTCGTTTCCTCCGGTGTACTCGACGTACAGGCCTGGGTAGGACGAGTTGTCGAGCGGACCTGGTGAGGCCATCGTCGGGTAGGAAGACGACGGGAAGCTGAGGCTCGGGATCAGAGTGCCGCTGGTGGCGGCGACGGGTGTCCCTGGACTCGATGAGTTGAGGGTGGGAAGCCCGTCACTGCCGATCGAGAATGTGTAGCTGTACAGGGCGCCAGTTGAGTTCTGGGTGGCCCACAGCGTGAGGTTGCCGCCGACGTCACCTGGTGCGATGAGCGTCATCCCGCTCCAGTTCGTTGAGCCGGATGAGGATCCGAGCAGGATCGGGTCGCCGAGCGCGTTGGTGAACTGGCCTTGGTAGAGCCACAGCTTGCCGCCTTGCACGGTGAGCAGGCTCGGCAGGCCGGTGTCACAGTTGGCGGCCGGGCCACTGGTGCACGCCGGGGCGCCGGTCCAGGCGTCACCTGGAGCGAGGATCTGGGTGACCCCGCTCCAGTTGGTTGAGTCGTAACCTGAGCAGTTTCCTGACCGTGTGCTCGTGGAGCAGGTCGGCGTGCTGATCGTGGCTTGGTTGCTGCCATAGTTGTCGAACTGAGGGGCGACGCCGAGGTCGCCTGGGTGGTTGAGGACCAGGTACAGAGCGTTTCCGCCGCTTTCGTGCGCGAAAAGGTCGTCGACTCCCAACTGGCTGAACGAGCCTCGGTGCGTGATCTGGTACGTGTCCCACGCGTCGCCGCTGTCCGGGCTCTGCGCCTCGGCGCCGGCGGGCACGGCTGTCGCGTTCGGGTTGGTATTACCGGGGAATAGGTCAAGATCGCTGCTCGTGGTTCCGAGCAGGTCGGGAATCCCGTCCTTGTTCACGTCGCCAGGCGTGACGACCGTGCTCGGGTTCCACGGGGCGTAGAAGGTGTAAGGAACGGACTGACTGACGTTTCCGGCGTTGTCCTGGGCCTGAACCCACAGCACGTTAGTACCCCAGTCGCCTATCTCGAGGCCGGGCGTCGTGGCGGTGGCCGTTTGCCCGTTGCTGTTGGCGCTGGCAGTCACCATATACGTATCCGAACCGCCTGAACTCGGGTCTGAGTTCTCGAGCGAGTAGTAGAAACGGGATACGTCGCTGGACAGGCATGGCGACGGATTACAGCCATTACTGGGGACCGGGTCGTAAGCGGAGAAGTTGAAGGTGCCGCTGGTTCCGGCGTCCTGGCCTGATTCTCCGCTGCTTGCTGGCGGAAAATTGGTACTGGACACGCTGAGGCTGGCCGGCGCGACATTGTCGACATTAAACGTGCAGGACTGCGAGGACCCGGACTCGTAATTGCTCGGATCGCTGTCCTTGCCGCTGTCACTGACCTGAGCCACTCCGGTCCAGGAGTACTGATGACCGTTGAGCAGGTTGCGGCCGACCGACGTGTTGGTCTGATCTCCGCTGGCCAGGTACGCGCTTGACACGTTCCATTGATTGGTGCTCGTGGCGTTGTCATCGGTGACCGTGAAGATGGCGCCGACGTTCTCGCCGGTTATGTTGGAGTTGAGCGTCGAGATGAGACTGGGCTCCTGCTCAGTGATCCAGCCGTAAGAGCCTGAGTTGTCGCAGCCCCAGTCGGTCGAGCCGCCCGGATTCTTGACCGGCTGGTCGCTTTCCTGGGTGTTGCTCGGGACATCGGGAATGAGGTCGAACTGAACGATGACGTCCGGGTTCTCGCCGATGCCGAGGTAACCGCAGTTCTGCGAGCTGGCGGGCTGGCAAGGAGCGCCTAGGTTGCCCTGCCCGGCCACGTTCGTCTCGTCGCCGTCGAGGCCGAAGGTCCAGTCTGACCAGATCGGGCTCGCGGTCACGGCGCACTGCATGATCGAGGTGACATCGAAATCGACTTCGCTGCTCGGGCAGCTCGGGTGCACGGGGTTGACTTGCTGGTTGCTAACCCAGTTGGAGCCGGTGAGGGCGGGCTGGTGGTTCCAGTACGTACCCGAGCCGACCTGACTGCCCGGGCCCAGGTTGTACAGCTTCACCGGCCAGGTGTCGCCGCAGGAGTCGTCGGCGCTCCAGACCTGCCACATCTGCAGTGTCGCCTGCTGCACTTGCATGGCCGAGTTGAGCTGGCCCAGGCCGATTACGTAGTACGCGTGGTCCTGGCCGTCGCAGCCGCCGGGCCAGAAGTTGTAGCCGATGGCGTTGCCGGCCGGACTGCCGAACCCGACCCTCCAGTTCTGCGCGCCCGGACAGCCGGACTGGGTGGTAACGAAGCCAGGGTTGGAGTCGCTCTTGACGTTGTCGGTGGAGGACTGGAAGGTGTCCGGCGACATGGTCCAGGTGATCCGCCCTGGCCGGGCGGGCGAGACTTGCGGCGAGTTTCCCGAGGCCGGGAAGGTCAGCCGACCGCCGGAGAGCAGCGGGCGCAGTTCCCTTGAGCTCGCGGCGATGGCGGGGAGTGCGGCCGGGCTCTGCGCGGCGGATCCGGTCCACAGCATCGCGTCCGGCCCGGAGAACTCAAGCTCGCCCGACGGCCCCGTCGCGCGGACTCCGCCGGTGCGGGCGGAGACCGACAGGGCGTGCGCTCCTAGCCGGAAGCTCAGGCGGCTCAGGGCCAGCTTCTCGCTGGCGATTGAGGTGGTCTCCAGTGTGAGGCTGACGCCGCCGAGGGTGTTCGCGGTGACGATCAGGTCGGTACCAGGCAGTACCGAGCGGTACGTCGCGCTCGCGCCCTTGACGTGCGGAGCGGGCAGGCGGCCAGGGAAGGTGAGGGTCAGTCTCCCGCCCGCCGGACTGATCATCGTGACCAGCGGGGTGGTGCCGCCGCCCGACAAGGACAGTCCTGACGGGGTGGCTGCCGGTGACCAGCGGCCGCTGGCCGTTCGGCGCAGGGTCGCGTTGACGGCGGTCCAGCCGTGCCTGGTACGCACCCGGACCGGAAGCAGGTGCTCGGTCGTCGTGAAGCTGCCGTCGGGGCGAGCCACGGTGATCGAGGTCGGCGTGGTAAGGGAGGAAACCACGACCGGGCGGTGGGTTTGACGCGCTTCCGAGCTCGCCGACCTTTCGGCGTTGATATGCGCTTGCGTCAATCGGCTGTACTTCTGCGAAGTTTGCGATTGGTTCGCGATTACGCGGGTGCTATTTGCTGAAGAAGAATTTTAAGTTGATTGCCCGGTTTTTGAGTCGTCGTCGGTTTGGCCAGCGCGATCTGTGATCCTTGGGTCGCTGTAAGTGCGGCGCCGGCCAATGCTGCGGCTAGTACAAAGCTCGCCGCTCTCCTCCTGATCATGGCGGACTTCATGTTTTTCCTTCCTGCCACGTGGGGGCTAGCGACCGGAACGTACCAAGAACTTCGCAGGAGAAGGAAGCGAGTTTCAAGAGATATAAACCACTTGTGATGATCGGGGTGGCCTGTTAAGTTACCGACGTTTGCCTTTTTGTGGTCGCTGGTGCGCCTTGGAATATGGGGACTGGTGGGCATTATGCGTGCAAAGACTTCGCTGATGGCGAGTCGACTGAGGCGGGGCGGGCTTGCGGTCTCGGTGCTGGCCCTCACGGTGGGTTCGCTGACCGGAGCCATGCCGCCGCCCGCGTATACCGGGCAGCTCTGGTCTCCTTATCCGCTGCCGGCGACGGCGTCGGTGCCCGGCAGCCCGCTGCCGCCTGGTTCCGGGGCGGCGGCGAGACGGGCGGATAAGGGGCCGAAGGAGCCGGGTGCGGTTCCGGCGGTGGCTTATCGTCCTGGCGGCACGGCGTGGCCGGCGGCGGCAACGGGAACCGCGGTGGTTTCTTCGCCGGTCGAGGTGAGCCGGGGCCCGCTGCGATCGTCGGTGACGCGGGTCTTCAGCGCCTGGCAGCGGATGCGGCGGCTCCCGGTGAGCGTGAGTGCTCTTCCCGGTCAGGCGAGCGCGAACGTTGGCGCGGTGCGGGTCGGCGTGGCCGGTCATGCGGCGGCGGCGCGGGCCGGGGTGCCCGACGGGGTGCTCGTGAGCTTGGCCGATAATGCGAGCGGCTCCGGGCCGGTGCGGGTTCGGGTGTCGTACGCCGGATTCGGCGGGATGTTCGGCGGTTCCTGGGAGTGGCGGCTGCGGCTGGTGCGGTTGCCTGCCTGCGCGCTGACTGACCCCGTGCGGGCCGCGTGCCGGCGGATGTCGCCGGTGGCGTCGGTGAACGACGCGCGCGGCCGGTACGTTCAGGCGACGGTGCCGGCCCGGCGCGGACCTGGCCGGACGGTGCTGGCGATGACCTCCTCGCCCGGGGGACCGACGGGCACGTACGCGGCGACTTCGCTGCGGCCGTCTGGCACGTGGGCTGAGCAGCAGGGAGCCTTCACCTATTCCTACCCGGTCACGATGCCGGCGCCGCTCGCCGGGTCGGCGCCGGGCGTGACGTTGTCTTATGACTCGCAGTCGATCGACTCGGAGACGTCGGGGTCGAACACGCAGGGCGGGATGATCGGGGACGGGTGGGACTTCTCGCCCGGGTTCATTGAGCGGTCGTACGAGCCTTGCTCGCAGGACGGGATCACGAGCTCGGGGGACATGTGCTGGGGCGGGCAGAACGCGACGCTGTCGCTCGGTTCCCGGTCGACGCCGCTCGTGCTTGATGACACGACCGGAGTCTGGCATCCGGCCGATGATGACGGCACCAGCGTGCAATTGCTGACCGGGGCGTCGAACGGGCTGTGGAGCGGTGAGTACTGGCTGGTCACGACGCCGGACGGGACGCAGTACTACTTCGGGCTCGATCATCTTCCCGGCGGCAGCGGCTCTGATCCTTCCTCGGGCGCGGCGTGGGGCGAGCCGGTGTACAACCCGAACAGTTCCGATCCTTGCTACCAGGCTTCCAAGGGCCAGGCGTCCGAGTGTGACATGGGCTGGCGGTGGAACCTGGACTACGTTGTCGATCCGCAGCTTCACCTGACTCAGTACGTGTACACGCCGGAGACGAACTATTACCAGATGGGCGGCGGTCAGGGTACAGGCACGCTCACTGAGTATGACCGGGGCGGGTACCTGACCCAGCTCAAGTACGGGTTCCTGATCGGCGACGCGAACGACGGCGCCGACCCGGCGGTACTGGTGAACTTCGGGTACTCGCTTCGCTGCCTGTCGTCGGCATCGACCTGCAACGCGAATCACACCAGCACCTACTGGCCGGACGTGCCGTGGGATGAGTCGTGCGCATCCTCGGGGTCGTGCAGCAACGTGTCGCCGACCTTCTGGTCGACGGAGCGGCTGACCTCGATTAACGCGAAGGTGCTCGAATCCGGTACGTACACCTACGTCGACAAGTACGCCCTGACCCAGGCCTTCCCTACGGGCGCCGGGTCTTCGCCGGTGATGTCGCTGACGTCGGTCACCAGGACCGGTGCCGACGACGGCAGCGCGACGGGGACGGTTGCGCTGCCGTCGGTGTCGTTCACGACGACGGAGTTCGACAACCGCGTGGACGGGCTGACCCCGGCGGCACCGCCGGTTGACCGGCCGCGGATCACGAGCATCGCGACCGAGATGGGCGCGTCGATCGCGGTCAGCTACGATTCCGCGGGCTGCTCGCGGGTCAATGGCGTCATGCCGGCGCACGCGTACTCCAATACGCTCCCGTGTTTCCCGGTGTACTGGACTCCGGCGGGCCAGGGGCAGATTCAGGACTGGTTCCTGAAGTACCTGGTCGGCGAGGTCGCCGAGTCGGATCAGACCGGGGCCGAGTCGCCCGCGCTTGAGTGGCGGTATACCTACGAGGGCAACGTCGGCTGGCACTACGACGACGACCCGCTGGTGGCCTCCGCGAACCGGACCTGGGATCAGTACCGAGGCTTCCAGCAGATCAAGACGCTGACCGGAGCTCCCGGCGATCCGGTGCAGCAGGCTGTCCTGACCTACATGCAGGGCATGGACGGCGACAATAACGGCACGGGCGGCACCCGGTCGGTGACGGTCGATGGCGTGACCGACAGTAACTGGCTCGCGGGTCAGGTGATTGAGGACGATACCTACACCCAGTCCGGCGGCTCCATCGCGGAGAAGGTCGTCAACGGTCCGTGGACCTATAACCAGACCGCGTCCCAGTCTCAGGCGGGCGGGCTGCCCGCGCTGACCGCGCACATGCTGGCGGGGTCCCAGGCCACGACCTCGGAGCTGTTCACCGGGTCTACCTGGGATACCGACCAGGTGAATACGTACTACAACAGCGACGGCCAGGTCGCCGCCGTCGACAATGACCCGCAGGGATCGGCGGAGACGTGCACGAGCACGCAGTACGCTCAGCCTCCATCCGGCAACGGGATGATGCAGGATTATCCTGACCGGGTCACCGTGGTCACGGGCAGTTACTCGGGGTCCTCGTGTCCGGCGGCGACGAAGACCAACCTGCAGTCCGACACGGAGACGTTCTACGATGACCCGTCATCGACGCTCACCTCGATGGGCGCCCTGCGGAACCTGGCTTATCCAGGCGGACTGATGACCGGGGTCACCAAGGCGGTGTCGTGGACCTCGTCGGAAAACTGGCAGCCGCAGTCGGCGACGGGCTATGACCCGCTTGGCCGGGTGACATCGGTGACGACACCGACCCCGAATAACGCGTCAGGCGCGGACACGGACACGACGCAGTACACGCCGGCGTACGCCGCGGGCGGGACAACCGAACTGCCCACGCTGGTGAAGGTGACCGAGCCTGACCCGGAGCCGGGCACGCCCTGGGTGACCTCGACGACGTATGACCAGGGCCGGGAGCAGCCGCTGACGGTCACCGACCAGAACGGTGAGAAGACGACAGAAACCTACGACCCGCTGGGGCGGCTAACGTCGGTCATCACTCCTGTGGATCAGAGTTCCGGCGACCCCACCGACAAGTTCTCCTACTCGGTGACCGGCACGGCGCCGCCGGCGGTGACGACTCAGACGCTGCGCGAGGACGGCTCGTACGGCACGGACGTGAAGATCTATGACGGAATGGGGCAGGTCAGGCAGGAGCAGGCGACGCCGGCGAACGCGGGCACCGGCCGGGTGATCACGGATACGTTCTACGACAGCGACGGCTGGGTCGTGAAGGTACATAACCTGTACTACGACTCCACGACCTCGCCGGACGGCTCGATGTTCGAGCCCACCGGCGGTGACGGCTCGATCCCCGGCTGGACGTCGACTACCTACGACGGCATGGGCCGGGTACTCACCTCGGCGTTCAACTCCGACGATACGCAGCAGTGGGAGACCACGACCGCCTATCCGGGCCTGAACGAGACCGACGTGACCCCGCCGTCCGGCGGCACCGCGACGTCCGCGTTCACCAACATCCTCGGCCAGACGACGGCGAGCTGGCAGTACACGACCGTCGCGGCGCCGAACGGCAACTCGGCCGACGCCGACGTCACGAGCTACACCTACACGCCGGCCGGTCTGACGAACACGGTTTCCGACAACGCGGGCAACACCTGGACTTACGGCTATGACCTGCTCGGCGAGAAGACCAGCGAGTCTGATCCTGGCACTACCCAGGCGGCGACGTGGACCTATGACGGAGCCGGGAACATCGCGAGCAGCACCGACTCGGACGGCAACGAGATCTCGTACGCCTATGACATCCTCGGCCGCAAGGTCGCCGAGTACAAGGGCAGCCTCAGCGGCGCCGAGCTCGACGCCTGGACCTATGACCAGGCGCCGCTGAACGGCGGCTCGGCCGACGCGGTCGGCGAGCTGACCTCGTCGACGTCCATGGACACTTACGGCGGCCTGTCCGGCGGTCCTTACACCGAGAAGGTCACCGGGTACAACACGGCCTACCAGCCGACCGGAACCAAGACCTCGATCCCGGCCGGCGACCTGGTCCCCGGCACCTCCGGCAGTGACTCGTTCACGACGACCAATGCCTACACGCCGCTCACCGGCATGCTCTCCTCGACTGCTTACTCCGCCGATGAGGGCCTGCCGGCCGAGACCGTGAATTACTCCTACGATCTCGAAGGCGAGCTGATCGCCTCGGGCGGGGTGACCGCGTACCTGGACCAGACGATCTACGATCCGTTCGGTCAGGTTCAGCGGACGACGTACGGGCTGTACGGGCAGCAGCTCGTGCAGACCTACACGCAGGATCCCGGCACGCACTGGCTGACCGCGAGTACCACGAACCTGCAGACCTACTCGCAGGCGGCGGACAGTGTTTCCTATGCCTATAGCGAGGCGGGCGACCTGTCGGCGGCGTCGGATGCGCAGAATGCCGGCGGCACGGAAACGCAGTGCTATGCGTACAACGACCAGCAGGAACTGACCCAGGCCTGGACCGACAAGGGCGGCATCACGACGGACGCCGCTCCGAAGGTGTCCGGGATCGGCGCCTGCGCGAATTCGACGCCGTCGGCGTCGTCGCTGGGCGGTCCGGCGCAGTACTGGGAGTCGTTCTCTTATGACCTGCTGGGCGACCGCACGTCGGCGACTTTCTATAACACCTCGGGTAACTCGTCGCAGAACATCGTCCAGACGCTGACCTATCCGGGTAACGGCACGACCCCGGCGGCGCAGCCGAATGCGCCGGCGTCGATCGTGACCCAGTACGGGACCGCGGGGTCGAAGGACAGCACGATGGTGCATTACGACGCGGCCGGGAACACCACCAGCCAGGCGGTGACGACGACGGGGTCAAGCCCGCCGCCGGTGCCGGCGCCCGAGTCCGGCGTCATCTATAACCCGCAAGGCCAGACCGCGGGCGTGACCACGAGCGCGGGGACGTCGGGGTATACCTACGATGCGTCGGGGAACCTGCTGTTCTCGGCTGATCCGGCGTCCGGGTCCGCGCCGGCGTCGACGACGCTGTACCTCGATGGCGGTGCCGAGCAGATTACCTATACCGCCGCGCTGGGGAGTTCTCCGGCGGACACGGTGGCGAGGAGGTTCTACCCGGGTCCTGACGGGACGGTGATTACCCGGTCGTATGACAACGGGGCGTCTTCGACGTCGCTGACCTATCAGCCGGGTACGCCGCAGGGCAGCGCGACGGATTCGGTCACTGATAATTCGTCGCAGGCTATGACGCGGCGGTACTTCGATCCGTTCGGGAACGCGGTGGGTTCTTCGGTGTCGTGGCCGGACAATCTTGGTTTCGTCAACAAGCCCGCGGATGCGGTAACCAGTCTTGACCTGCTCGGCGCACGGCAGTACGAGCCGGTGACGGGGCGGTTCCTGTCGCTGGATCCGTTGTTCGAGGCCGGGGATCCGCAGGCGATGGGCGGTTATTCGTACGCGGATGATAACCCGTCAAGCAACGCGGATCCGAGCGGGCTTGAGTGCGCGGCCGGGGCTTCGTCGAACGGGTCCTGTAATGACCAGCCGGTGCAGGATAACGGCAGCGGCAGCAGCAGCGGGGGTTCTTCCGGTGACGGGGACTGGGGTGATACCGGGTCTTACGGGGGGATCGGTCAGGCGCCGGGTACCGGGCTTTTGCCGCCGTCGGCGCAGGCGGGGTTCCAGGCGGCGTTCAGGAGGTACTCGGAGCGTAACGCGGAGGATCATGGTTCCGAGCTTGAGCTTGATGCGATGGATGCTTATTGCGGGAGCGTGGCGGGCGGGGGGTTGTGCGGGAGGTCGCTGACGTACGAGATCTGGGGCGATTACGAGGCCTCGAAGGCTCCGCTGGGGATTTTCATGGATCCTGGCCTGGTCGAGGGCGGTGACCTCGGTGAGATCAGGTACGTGGCGATGGAGGAAACGGACGCGGGTTTCCTGGCCGATATCGGCGGGGGCGGTGATCCGGACCTGAGCGTGAAGGACCCGGGGTCAGTGTGCGGGGGCGAGTCGTTCACCGCCGGGACGAGGGTGCTGCTCGCGTCCGGCAAGAGCGTGCCGATCAGCAGTATCCGGCGTGGGGAGAAGGTTCTCGCGGTCAACGTGAAGACAGGTAGAACCCACGCCGAGAGAGTAGTGGCTGTTCTTGTTCACTTCGACACTGACCGTTATGACCTACGAGTGCGCGCAGGCCGTGGCTTCGCAACTATCGACACCACCAGCAACCACGTGTTCTGGGATCCTTATCCGCACTACGGCTGGATTCCGGCAAAACAACTCAAACCGGGCATACATCTTAAAACGCCGGACGGCCAGTCCGCCGTGGTGGTCGGCGGATCGGTCCCGGCCGTCCACGACGGCTGGATGTGGGACCTCACCGTCCCCGGCAACAACGACCACGACTTCTACGTGGCAGTTGCCGCAACTGCGGTCCTCGTCCACAACATAGGCGGCGTGTGCCCGGTCCAGACTGGCCAGGCCGGTGAGAATGCCGCTGGGATCACGAAGAACACCGACTCGATCCAGATCAACGGCCGGACCCGGATCCCGGATGAGCTGAACGACACTACGCTCGGGGAAGTGAAGAACGTCGGGTACCAGTACCTCTCGACCCAGCTGAAGGATTCTCTGGCCTATGCTCAGCAGAATAGCCTCAACTTCAATCTCTACGTCCGGGCGAGCACCAGGCTGTCTGGTCCGCTGCAGGACCTTGTTGACTCTGGCCAGATCAACCGGGTTGACATATTGCCATGAGTACTGACGGAGAGGGAGCAGGTCCGCCGCAGCCCGTGCTGTCACACAAGCAGGCCGTGGAGATCGCGCTGACTGATCCTGCGGTCAGGCGGGCAGTGGCGGCGGCGCAGGCGCAGGATCCGCGGGTTAAGGAGCGACACCGGCTCTATGCCGAGGACGCGCGGGGTCTCCTCGACGATCTAGCCGCAGCAGGGTACCCCGGCCTGGAGAAGGTCGGGGAGCTGCGCCGGGGCGGGGTGCGGTATGAGGCTGCCGTGCCGGTGCTGCTGGAGTGGCTGCCGAGGGTCAGCTACCTGATGCTGTCCGAGGACATCGTGCGGACGCTGTCGGTGGCATTCGCGAGGAGGCTGGCCGCGCCGGTGTTCCTGCGGCTGTTCCGGGATCCGCCGGCGGTGGAGGATCCGCTGCGGCCGGTGACGTCGCCGCCGGCGCGGGAGCATCTGCGGTGGGTGATCGGGAACGGGCTGGGGATCTTCGCCGGCCCGCCTCTTGCCGGTGATCTCATCGATCTGGCGATGGACAGGGGCTTCGGCGTGGCGCGGACTCAGATCGTTGCGGCGTTGCCGAAGACGAAAGATGAAAGGGTCCCAAGCGTGCTGCAGGGTCTGCTGGATGATCCGCCGGTCAGCGCGTACGCGGTTGCCGCTCTTGGGAAGATGCAGGTCTCGGCGGCGCGCCCGGCGATCGAGGCGATGCTCAGCAGCGCGGATAAGAACGTCCGGGACGAGGCGAAGAAGGCTCTCAAGCGCATCGACGGGTGAGAGGCGCGAACGCTGCTGTTTCCTGCCGCTGTCGCGATTGGGTGAAGGCTGATGCGATAGGCCGACCTGTTGGGCAGGCCGGCTGTTGTTGTCGGTGCTGCGGCAATGCGCTGGGGGCTGCCTGGCCTAGCTGGCGGTGAGGCGTTTGAGCCGGGTCCTGGTGACGAGGGCGTCGAGGACTGGCAGGAGCATGACGCGGTCGTCGTCGGTCAGTTCGGTGATGGTGCGACCTGGTCGCCGAGGGCGTCTGCGGCGGCCCGGAATTGCCGTCGGCGGTGGACGGCCAGTCAGCCGTGGTGTCGGCGGCTCGGTCCCGGCCGCCCGCGACGGCTGGATGTGGGACCTCACCGTCGCCGGCAACAACGACTACGACTTCTACGTCGCAGTTGCTGCAACAGCGGTCCTCGTTCACAACTGCGGCGACGGGACTCCGGGCTATTCGACACGCACCGAGAGGGCTGGCGATCTTCCCGGGAAGTACACTCAGGGCCAGTCGACTCGCGATCCCGCGTCGCAGTGGTATCACGAGATGCTCAGCAATGACGATCTTCTGGGCAGCATCAATAACGCCGATGAGGGAGAGGGGATTGTCGTCTCTCAGGAGGGGCGGATCATAATCCAAGTGCTTGGTGATGGGTAATGTTGCGATGTCGATGATTCGTCCGTCCGACCCAGACTTCACTTCCGTATCTGCCTGGTCAATTTCAATACGCTGCTAGAGATCCAGTCGGACGCAGAGAGGCTGAGGTTTGCTACCCGATGGACCTCGGTGGATGCGCTTCGCGGCCAGGCAAGAGAACAGGACGCCGTTCTCCATACACTTATGCGGGAGAAGCGGGCGGGGGTTATCCGCTCGTATAGGTGCCTGCTTCTCTTTTCGGCCGTGGATGGTGAACCTTCTGGAGGGCTGGCGACAATCGACCTGGATCTTGCGAGACTCGAATCGCTGGATCGGCTCGACAGGGACTTGGATGTCAGGAAGGCGCTCGTCCGAATCTTCTCGCTGGCGCTAGGCGGAATCTCGGGAGTTGAGAAGAAGTAGCAGTGCCACCGGCATCCGCTGGTCACTGTCGTTTCCCGGCTGCGTGGCCGATGGCGGTGAGCAGTCGGCTGATGTTGGCGTCGTCGATTCCGGTGACGGTGTCGCGGAGGCTGACAGGGGTGCCTGCGGCGAGGCTGGCTGACAGCAGGAGGATGCGGCGTTCCCCGGCGGAGCAGGGGAGGGCGCCGCTGGCGAGGGCGGTGATGGCGGCGTCCCAGTCGATGGCGGCCATCGGGGTGCCGCCGCTTGTGCTGTGGTCGATGAACCTGCTGGTGAAGTCGTCGCGGTGCAGGAACGTGCCGTTGGCGATGAGGAGTTCGGTGCCTGCTTCGAGGGGGTATAGGCCGGCTGCGCAGGCCCGGAGGGCTGCGGCCAGGTCGTCAGTGTTCACGGGGGCCTTCGGTGGTGAGGGTGGTGGCGGCGATGTCGCGGTAGGCGGGGATGCCGAGGTGGACGTGCTGGGCTCGGCGGGCGGTGGTTGCGTCGGCCTGGGCGATTTTGCTGGTGGCGGCGGCGAGGCTGACCTTGAGTCCTTCGGCTTCGCCGGTCCAGCCTTCGCGTTCGGCTTCGGTGATGCGGGCGTGGAGGTTGTCGCGGATCTCCTCCAGGCGGTGGCGCTGGGCGGGGTCGATTCTCAGGAGTGGGCATCTGATGCAGGATTAACCGAAATGATCTTGAGTTGGAATGCGAGCCTTCCGTGACGCCTGGCGTGACTCACAGTCACAAAAGGATCTTGGCAGCGCATGACAGCCGGGCGTGTCGCCGCGCCGGGCCGATCCACTCGGTCAGCGGCAAGATCGGGCGATCAGGAACCTGGCAGCGCCCAGCTGGCGAACTGGCCGTGTGCTGCCTATGGAGTGGCTGCGCGGAGTCGCTGAGCGGCGGCGTGAATGAACTCCCTGACGGCTGCCTCAAAGCTGTTCTCGTGCTCGCGTAGCTCGGCTAGGTCCGAAGCACCGTGGATTGTGCCGATGGTCTTGAACGCGGAGTCGGCCAGGTTCATCAGCCTGGAGTCGTCCGAAACGAGCTGGACGCGGAAGCGTGCAGCATCCGCGCTTGCCCCAAGGCGATCGCATTCGATGCGGGTCGCGTGATAGTCAGCTCCGTCCGCGTCTCGCTGGCGATAGAACCAGAGGGTGACGAGCCCTTGCTTGAGCTCGGTCAAGGCCGCAGCGAAAGCGCTGCAGGCAGCGAGCTGCTCTTGGCGCAGCCGCTCGTCGCGTGCGAATGCCTCGGTGCGTTTCGCTGTGCGGCTCTGGAAGAGATAGGTGCTGAAAGACCCCAGCAGTGTGGCTGCAACGCCGATGACCCCGGTAAGCAGTGCGTTCACATCAAGCAGTCGACCATGTCCCGCTACCGGTGACCATCAGTTCCGCGGGCGCACTCCTCGGCTGGGGGCGTTCAGCCTCTCATCTTGCCTGCGTGCAGGGCTGGGAACGTCACGAGTCTGGACGGCATCGTCCGGCGGAGGGACGGACGTCAGGCATGCCGAGGTGAATGCTGGAGCGTCTGGTGGTGAGGTCGCGCATGGCGTCAAGTTTCTGTGCGGCCGCGGCCAGGGTGGTCTCGATCGCGGCGACTTCGCCGAGCCAGCCTTGTTCTCTGGCCTCCTGGAGCCGGTCGCCCAGGTTGGCGTGGATCTCTTCAAGACGCGGCATCTGAGCTGGGTCGACCCGGAGGAGGGGGCACCTGACGCAAGCGTTTTCGTGCGCGCATGGGGTGCCGTAGTCGCGGCCGCAGATCCCGAGGGCGACCTTCCGCAGCTCGAAATGAGCGAGGAATTCATCCCATTCGCCTGGTGTCAGGTCGCGGTATTCTTCGCTGGGCCGCTCGGCCCGGCGGCGGGCGATGAAGGCCCGGTGGTGGGAGACCACGTCTTCGGGGTAGATCGCGGCATAACCCATGGTGGTGTCCAGCAGGGCGTGCCCGCAGATTTTCGCGGCGATGTGCGGTGGCATCCCGGACCGCAGGGCGTCGGTCACGAAGATTCTCCGGAAGTCATGTGGCCGCCACCCCAGCGGCTGTCCGGCGGCGGTGATCTGCGCGGCCCGGGAGGTCGTGACCATGCATTCGCGGATGTAGCTGCGGTTGATCGGGCGGTCCTCCGAGCCATACCGGCGCTGGAACAGGAACGGCATCGGCGCGCTCCAGGTTTGCTCGAATACGTCGTAGGCCGACACCAGCGGCAGGGCGGCGTTCCCGGCCCGGACCCGGAAGATGATCGCGGTGAGCACCTCGGCCAGCTCCGGGGACACCAGCAGAAGCCGCTCGGCGTCGGTCTTGGAGGGGGCGACCTGCAGCATCGGCACGATCTCGCCGGTGGTCGGCAGCTCGTAGGCGATGAAGCTGTGGTGGGCGAGTTCCAGCATCTCCTCAATCCGGATCCCGGTCGCGCGAAGTATTTCCACGGTCGCCCATGACCAGAACGCGGCCTCGTCCTCGTGGGTGAGGTTGCGCCGCTTGCCGGTGCTCGCCTCGGTGACGTAGACGCGGCCTGACGGGCCTTGCCGGCAGCGCTGGAACTCCTGCCCGGCAACGCTGAACACGTCCCCCGCCGAGATGCCGCGGGCGGTGCTGATCCGCTTCCCGGCGTCCATGCGCTGCTGCCCGACGGCGCGCAGCAGCGCTGGCAGCAGCGGCAGCTGGGCACGGGTCCTCTGGTCCATCCGTGACTTGACCCGTGACCTGGACTTCTTCGTCGCGCATTCGGCGCCCTTGACCGGGCTCGGCGCCACCCAGTGCGCCCACCGGGCGGGATCATCAGCGGCCCACCGGGCGATGTCCTGGTAGAACGCCCGGACGAACACCAGCTCGCCGCGGAAGTTCACCCGGGGCCGCACCGGCTGGCCGCCGGCGTCCCGGATGTGTGCCAGGCGTTCCTTCCACGCCTGCGCGACCGCGGGTTCCAGCCGCAGCGAGCCGATGCCGGGGTTGTGGATCTCCAGGTCCCGCCAGAACAGCCGGCAGATGGTGTCGGCGATGTGGCGCAGCGAGGTGTGGTCGAGCTCGGGCGCGCGTTCGGTGAAGTAGTCCGCCAGCAGGTCCCGTACGGGCCTGCACTCGATGCCGTACTTGCCGACGATCTGCTGGATGCTGCGTCGTCCTTCGATCCGCAGCGCCCGGAACCGCGCTGGCGCGCCGGCGGGCAGCACGCCAGTGTCCTTGAGCAGCGCGTAGAACAGCGGCCTGCCCGCGCTGCCCCGGAAGTGATGCTCCTGCAGAGCCGCCGTCAGCTCTATGCAGTCGCCTACCGTGATGTCGCTGACCAGGCCGCCTTTGCAGATCACCATCCAGGTGAGCTTGCTGAGGGCATCGGAGCGGGCCCAGCCGATCGCGGGGCGGGCCCGGACCTCGAGACTGCGGAACCCGCCGGGGTCGATGGCCGCCCGGGCCTCGGCCAGCATCAGCGCCTGGCGCTGCCGCAGCAGCCACCGGTAGCCGGGCCGGAGCACCTGCCCGGCCACGAGCAGGACCAGCCCGGTGCACAGCTCGTCTCGATGGTGCCCTCGGGCTGGGACACGATCCTTCAGCGGCAGGTCGGTCCAGCCGGACCCGGCGGCGTCCGCGCCGCTGGCCAGCCATTTCTCCTGCCAGGTGTCCCCGGGCTGGCGTTGCAGCCAGTCCAGGAGCTTGGTCAGGCCGCGCCGTCGTGTCTTGTCCCGGGTGCGGCCCGCGGCCGGGTCCGTGAACAAGCCCAGCAGGCGCCCGGTCAGCGCCTCCCTGCTCTGGCCGGTCTGCCCTGGGTGACCTCGACGACGTATGACCAGGGCCGGGAGCAGCCGCTGACGGTCACCGACCAGAACGGTGAGAAGACGACAGAAACCTACGACCCGCTGGGGCGGCTAACGTCGGTCATCACTCCTGTGGATCAGGCTTCCGGCGACCCCACCGACAAGTTCTCCTACTCGGTGACCGCCACGGCACCGCCGGCGGTGACGACTCAGACGCTGCGCGAGGACGGCTCGTACGGCACGGACGTGAAGATCTACGACGGGATGGGCCAGCTTCGGCAGGAGCAGGCGACCCCCGCGAACGCCGGCACCGGCCGGGTGATCACGGACAAGTTCTACGACAGCGACGGCTGGGTCGTGAAGGTGCACAATCCGTACTACGACTCCACGACCTCGCCGGACGGCACGTTGTTCGAGCCCACCGGCGGTGACGGCTCGATCCCCGGCTGGACGTCGACTACCTACGACGGCATGGGCCGGGTACTCACCTCGGCGTTCAACTCCGACGATACGCAGCAGTGGGAGACCACGACCGCCTATCCGGGCCTGAACGAGACCGACGTGACCCCGCCGTCCGGCGGCACCGCGACGTCCGCGTTCACCAACATCCTCGGCCAGACGACGGCGAGCTGGCAGTACACGACCGTCGCGGCGCCGAACGGCAACTCGGCCGACGCCGACGTCACGAGCTACACCTACACGCCGGCCGGTCTGACGAACACGGTTTCCGACAACGCGGGCAACACCTGGACCTTCGGCTATGACCTGCTCGGCGAGAAGACCAGCGAGTCTGATCCTGGCACTACCCAGGCGGCGACGTGGACCTATGACGGAGCCGGGAACATCGCGAGCAGCACCGACTCGGACGGCAACGAGATCTCGTACGCCTATGACATCCTCGGCCGCAAGGTCGCCGAGTACAAGGGCAGCCTCAGCGGCGCCGAGCTCGACGCCTGGACCTATGACCAGGCGCCGCTGAACGGCGGCTCGGCCGACGCGGTCGGCGAGCTGACCTCGGCGACGTCCATGGACACTTACGGCGGCCTGTCCGGCGGTCCTTACACCGAGAAGGTCACCGGGTACAACACGGCCTACCAGCCGACCGGAACCAAGACCTCGATCCCGGCCGGCGACCTGGTCCCCGGCACCTCCGGCAGTGACTCGTTCACGACGACCAATATCTACACGCCGCTCACCGGCATGCTCTCCTCGACTGCTTACTCCGCCGATGAGGGCCTGCCGGCCGAGACCGTGAATTACTCCTACGATCTCGAAGGCGAGCTGATCGCCTCGGGCGGGGTGACCGCGTACCTGGACCAGACGATCTACGATCCGTTCGGTCAGGTTCAGCGGACGACGTACGGGCTGTACGGGCAGCAGCTCGTGCAGACCTACACGCAGGATCCCGGCACGCACTGGCTGACCGCGAGTACCACGAACCTGCAGACCTACTCGCAGGCGGCGGACAGTGTTTCCTATGCCTATAGCGAGGCGGGCGACCTGTCGGCGGCGTCGGATGCGCAGAATGCCGGCGGCACGGAAACGCAGTGCTATGCGTACAACGACCAGCAGGAACTGACCCAGGCCTGGACCGACAAGGGCGGCATCACGACGGACGCCGCTCCGAAGGTGTCCGGGATCGGCGCCTGCGCGAATTCGACGCCGTCGGCGTCGTCGCTGGGCGGTCCGGCGCAGTACTGGGAGTCGTTCTCTTATGACCTGCTGGGCGACCGCACGTCGGCGACTTTCTATAACACCTCGGGTAACTCGTCGCAGAACATCGTCCAGACGCTGACCTATCCGGGTAACGGCACGACCCCGGCGGCGCAGCCGAATGCGCCGGCGTCGATCGTGACCCAGTACGGGACCGCGGGTTCCAAGGACAGCACGGCGGTGCATTACGACGCGGCCGGGAACACCACCAGCCAGGCGGTGACGACGACGGGGTCAAGCCCGCCGCCGGTGCCGGCGCCCGAGTCCGGCGTCATCTATAACCCGCAAGGCCAGACCGCGGGCGTGACCACGAGCGCGGGGACGTCGGGGTTCACCTACGACGCGTCGGGGAACCTGCTGTTCTCGGCTGATCCGGCGTCCGGGTCCGCGCCGGCGTCGACGACGCTGTACCTCGATGGCGGTGCCGAGCAGATTACCTATACCGCCGCGCTGGGGAGTTCTCCGGCGGACACGGTGGCGAGGAGGTTCTACCCGGGTCCTGACGGGACGGTGATTACCCGGTCGTATGACAACGGGGCGTCTTCGACGTCGCTGACCTATCAGCCGGGTACGCCGCAGGGCAGCGCGACGGATTCGGTCACTGATAATTCGTCGCAGGCTATGACGCGGCGGTACTTCGATCCGTTCGGGAACGCGGTGGGTTCTTCGGTGTCGTGGCCGGACAATCTTGGTTTCGTCAACAAGCCCGCGGATGCGGTAACCAGTCTTGACCTGCTCGGCGCACGGCAGTACGAGCCGGTGACGGGGCGGTTCCTGTCGCTGGATCCGTTGTTCGAGGCCGGGGATCCGCAGGCGATGGGCGGTTATTCGTACGCGGATGATAACCCGTCAAGCAACGCGGATCCGAGCGGGCTTGAGTGCGCGGCCGGGGCTTCGTCGAACGGGTCCTGTAATGACCAGCCGGTGCAGTCCAGCGGGGGTGGTGGCGGGTCGGGTGATTACACCGACAGCGGTTACGGTGATTACAGCACGTCGTCGGGTGACGGTTACTGGGATGGCGGGTACGGCGGCACGTACTCCGAGTCGGCGGGGAACACGGTCACCGCGCACCTGACGGACCTGACCCGGACGTTCCAGGTGCCGCCGCCCCCGGCGACCAGGACGGCAGTGACGACAGCGAGTTCAGGGCCGATGTGCACCGGGCGGTTTGCGACGCTGGTGGGTTGTGATCCGACCCCGGCGACCGGTGCGTCGTCGGCTGGTTCTGGTCCGTCGTCCGGGACGCTGCTGACGCTCGGCGCGATCTTGCTGACAGTGGTCAACATCGCGCAGCTCGGCGCCGATCCGGCTACGGACGCGCTGGAAGTGGCCGATGTGGGTGCCCTGGTTACCGATGAGGCAGGTACCGTCGCCGACGACGACGCCCTCAGCGACGCAGCTGCCTCGTGCGGGGGCGAGTCGTTCACTGCGGGGACGAAGGTGCTGCTGGCCTCCGGAGCCGCGATCCCGATCAGCAGTATCCGGCGGGGGGAGAAGGTTCTCGCGGTCAACGTCAGGACCGGCCGTGCCGGGGCCGAAGACGTTGTTGCTGTCCTGGTGCACTATGACACTGGCCGTTATCACCTGCGAGTGCGTACCGCCCGTGGCTTCGCCATCATCGATACCACCAGCAATCACCTGTTCTGGGACCCGGCAGCGCGGCGGTGGGTCAAGGCCGGGGCACTCCTTCCTGGCGGTCTCCTGCGCTCGCTAGGCGCCGCGCGCGTTACTGTTGCTGGCGGTCGTTCCCTGGCCAGCAGGGCCGGGTGGATGTGGGACCTCACCGTCCACGCCGACCACGACTTCTACATCGACACCACGGCCGGATCTGTCCTCGTCCATAATGATGGCTGTCCAACATCACCAAATCAAATGCAGCGTCAGGTGAGTCGGGGACAAGCGCCTAGAGGAATTGACCGCGTTGACAACGCTAACCCCGGCACGGATGATGCGCAGCCGCATGTTCATTTCGATGACTGGCGCTCTACCTTGAATCAGGATGGAACGTGGGGACATGGAGACGGGTCGGACGCGAACCTGACGAACAAGATGGTTGAATGGCTGCTAGAGAATGGGTGGGGGGTTCCCGATGGATACTGACAGCTCGGCGATCCGGGAGTGGGCTGAGAGGGCCGGGCAGGAATTGATGGCAGACCCGTCTCGCTATACGGAGTTGTGGGATCTTGATGAGATCTTCTGGAACGATTACCCGAGACCCTGGGATCTCGGGAGGGCGGTCGCGGCGTTCGTGTCCCTTATCGACTGTTACGTTCCATGGAGGGAGACTCTTTTTGCGGGTCTTCAAATTTGCCTGAGGCAGGTAAGCGAGCTTGCCGTCGAAGTTCCCCGATCGATTAGCCTCGATGGACTCGATGTCAATCAAGACCACCCTCCGGCCATATTTCTGGCAAAGAATCTCCGTCCGCCGCTATCCTCATACGAACTCTATCGAGCCCCTGTAGCTCAAACTATAGTGAAGTCGCATCTCGGGCAGGTTGAGGCATATTATGAATGTTTCAGGACGCGGCAAGCCATTGAGGAGCGGGAGCCGTATGATCGCGTGATAGTAATCCGACACCAGCAGAGGCTAATTACTGATATCTCGGCCTTGACAATTCGATGAGGGAGAAACTGCTTGAGGAGATTAAGTGGGGTTCACGATAAGGGTGATCGAACAAGGCGGAACCGTCGTGGATGAGATAGTGGCCGACCGTAACTTCAATCCGGTTCGGAAACGGGTCGATCGCAAGAAATTTCCAGTTATGGGAATTCTTGATCCGTATGGTGATACTTCTTTGAACTACCTTCAGTGCGGCCTGCTAATTGATGAAACTTCGGGAAGGAAAAGACGTCTTGGAGGCAGCGGAGGTGGAGGATGCCGACATCAGTGGACTGATCAGGCTTTGTCGTCTCGCTCGTGCTAAGCCTCATCGGCAGCTCTTGTTCATCGGAGATTAAGGCCGGGGCACTCCTAGTACGGCAGCCGCCAATGGCTATGCAGCCAGGGGTTTCATGGTTATTTCCTGGTCTCTTTCGAGTCGGGCGCGCTGATGGAACCACCGTGCCCTGGCCTGGTGGGCGCGCATCCAGGCGGACCAGTGCTCGATGTGGCCGGGCGGCCATAGCCGGGCCGTGGCGGCGGCGTGCAGGCGGCGGATCTCGGGGACGGTCAGCGGGATCAGCCATGGGCCGGGCGGAGGTGCCTGGCCGGGCCGGCGGGGCTCAGGTGCCTGGCTGCCGGCCCGGTCTTTGAGCAGGGCGGCGGTGACGGCGCAGATCGCCAGCGCGGCCATGACCAGCACGGTGTGCCGGGCGATGGCGTGGTAGAGCCGGACCTGGGACTGGTCCAGGCCGAATCCGTCCTTGGCGAACTCGAAGTCTTCCCCGGCTGGCCAGCGCAGTCCGGCCGCGCGGATCAGCCGGGTCATCCCGGCGGGCTGGCCCTCGGGCACGAAGCAGTAGTGAAAGGCCAGGTCGCCGGTGCGCAGGTGGCGGCGGACGAGCAGGCAGTGCCGGGGCGATGAGGTGCCGGCCTGCGCCCAGGCGTACAGCCGCTGGCCCTTGGACCCGTTCCCGGCCGAGCGGACCTCCCACCGCAGGCTGCCGTCCAGCCGCCGGACTACCTCGGCGCAGGTCAGGGTCATCCCTGCGGTGAGAGTGATCCGGAAGCTGGAGGAGACCCGCAGGACATAGGCCTGGCCGGCGGCTTCCAGGGCCTGGCGGAGCTTCGTGCAGTTGCCGTAGACCTCGTCGCCGCAGATGAAATCCATCACCACCCCGCCGGCCGCGGCGCCGGCCACCAGATCGATCGCCAGCTCGCCCTTGGTCCGGAACTCCAGGCCCGGCGGCAGGGCCATCACCAGCAACCGCACCGGGTCAGCGATCTGATCAGCGGGGATCCACTGCCGGGCCCCGATCAGCGCATGCCCGGCGTGCTCGCGGACATACGACAGGTGGACGGTATTGATCCCGTTCACCCGCCCCGCCCGCGCAGCCCATGTGCTGACGCTGGACACCCGCCGTGGCCGACCCGTGCTTTTCCTGCCCCGTCTCATCCAGTGCCCCCACCGACAGCGACCGCCGCCCCAGCCGCGCCGCCGCCTCGTCCAGCCCGGCCACCGCGAACCGGCGCACCGCCCTCATCGCCGCGTCCTGGTCCCGCGCCGCCCTGTTCAGCAGCCGCTGCGTCCGGTCCGGCGACCTGTCCCCGGCGAACCGCGCGATCATCCAGCCGTTCCGCCGCGGCAGGTCACTCATCAGCGCCGTCACGTACTTCCCGGCCTGCACCCACGTCCCGGTCCGCCATTCCGGCGAGGCCCGGCGAGGCGATAGATCTGCTGCGCCGCTCATGACCGATGCCAATAAAGTTGCGTTGTAAACACCGTTACCGGTATTCGCTGATCTCGGACTGTTTGCTGGATGCGTGCTGCCGTTTGCCTCCACCGCGATGGATTCGGTCACCGATAATTCGTCGCAGGCTATGACGCGGCGGTATTTTGATCCGTTCGGGAGCCCGGTGGGTTCTTCGGTGTCGTGGCCGGATGATCTGGGTTTCGTGAACAGGCCGGCTGACGCGGTGACGGGGCTTGATTTGCTGGGTGCTCGTCGGTATGAGCCGGTGACGGGGCGGTTCTTGTCGCTGGATCCGTTGTTCGAGGCCGGGGATCCTGAGGCGATGGGCGGTTATTCGTACGCGGATGATAACCCGTCAAGCAACGCGGATCCGAGCGGGCTTGAGTGCGCGGCCGGGGCTTCGTCGAACGGGTCCTGTAATGACCAGCCGGTGCAGGATAACGGCAGCGGCAGCAGCAGCGGGGGTTCTTCCGGTGACGGGGACTGGGGTGATACCGGGTCTTACGGGGGGATCGGTCAGGCGCCGGGTACCGGGCTTTTGCCGCCGTCGGCGCAGGCGGGGTTCCAGGCGGCGTTCAGGAGGTACTCGGAGCGTAACGCGGAGGATCATGGTTCCGAGCTTGAGCTGGATGCGTTGGATGCTTATTGCGGGAGCGTGGCGGGCGGGGGGTTGTGCGGGAGGTCGCTGACGTACGAGATCTGGGGCGATTACGAGGCCTCGAAGGCTCCGCTGGGGATTTTCATGGATCCTGGCCTGGTCGAGGGCGGTGATCTCGGTGAGATCAGGTACGTGGCGATGGAGGAGACGGATGCGGGTTTCCTGGCGGATATCGGCGGGGGCGGTGATCCGGACCTGAGCGTGAAGGACCCGGGGGCGGTGTGCGGGGGCGAGTCGTTCGCCGCGGGGACGAGGGTGCTGCTGGCGTCCGGCAGGGCCGTGCCGATCAGCAGTGTCCGGCGGGGGGAGAAGGTTCTGGCGGTCAACGTCAGGACCGGCCGTGCCGGGGCCGAGGATGTTGCCGCTGTGCTGGTGCATTATGATACTGACCGTTATGACCTGCGGGTGCGCACCGCGCACGGGACAGTCGTCATTCAGACCACGAGCAGGCACCTGTTCTGGGATCCTTCACTGGACTACGGCTGGATTCCGGCAAAGCACCTCAAACCGGGCATGCATTTCAAGACGCCGGACGGCCAGTCGGCGGTCGTAGTCGGAGGCTCGGTCCCGGCCGTCCATGACGGATGGATGTGGGACCTGACCGTCCCCGGGAACAACGACCACGACTTCTACGTGGCTGTTGCCGCAACCGCGGTCCTCGTCCATAACTGCACAGAAGGAGAAGAGACTGCCAATAATATTGCAAATCATGCTAATGAGAGAGCGCAGGCAGGGGATGGAACCCACTATGTTAGTGGGGTTAGTCCACAAGAGCTTCCTGGCCATGTTCACCAGGTGCTTGACGGCGAGGTCCCAGGCATCGAAACCAGATACCTCTCCAACGGTCGAGTCGGTTACTGGGATCCGGCCACCCGCGCGGTTGTAGTAGAGGACGGCGCTGGCAATGCCGCGGGCTTTAGGCATTTGGGTGTTGATGCGAGTTTCCTGGGTTTGGTTACGGTGGGTAGTTTCTGATTTCGGGGCATGCGGATGGCCGGCGTGTCGTGCCGGGTGACGGCCGTTGCACGGTCCGGCGGGGAGGGCTGTCTTGCGGTGTTTCGGCTGGTCAGGCCGGCAGGTTGGCGAGGGTGATGATGGCCGGCGCGGTCCGGGTTGCTGTGTCGGCACCGCTGGCGCGGGGGAAGGTGCTGGCGCATTTGGACTTGCGGGCGCGGTGCCGGTTCCGGTCGATGACCGTGCGATGCTGCGCGAGTTCCCTGGTCAGCGCGGTATAGCTGGTTTTCCCGGCGCGGATCGCGGTGGTAACGGCGCGGCGGGCGCGGCTGTGGGAGATCTCGCGGGCCTGAACCGGCTTGCCGGCCCGGCGGCCTTTCCTGGCGGGGGCGGCGGCGAGCGCGGCGGCGCGGGCGACGCCGCGGGTCATCTCGGTGCCTGCGGCCCAGGCGGCGAGTTCCTGCCGGACCAGGTCCGGGCTGCCGGAGCGGAGCATCGGCCCGGCTGACGGCCCGGAGCCGCGCAGGCTTGCCTTGGCCTCGCGCAGGCCCGTCTCTGACCCGTCCCAGCGCCACCTGTAAAGTGCCGCCAGTTCGGCGGCGGGGTACTCGCGCCAGTCCAGGAGGTCGGTGACCAGGCAGAACATCTCCGGTACGTCCTGGCCGTCCACGGTGACCCAGTACTCGATGACGCGGACTGTCACGGTGACGCTGTCGCCGGACAGTTCCGCGAGGCAGGACCCGTCCGGCAGGATCGGGGAGATCATTTTCAGCGGGATGTCGCTTTTCAGCCGGGCCAGCACGTGGGTGCGGGCGGTCAGCCGGGCGATCCGGGCCGCGCCGGGATAATTTCTGTCCATCAGCCAGATCCGGTCCATGGTGAATAGGTGCGGATATTGCTCCAGGGCCACATCCAGCAGTGCCTGCTCTGCGGCGGCCTTGTCCGTGCCGGCCGGGCCGTGCGGCATCCCCAGCAGTGCCCGGGTCGAGGCGTCGTTCAGCGGCAGCGCCCGGACCTGCGGGAACGGGGAGGAGTCATCGTCGGTGCCGACGGAGCCGAACGCCGCCCGGTTCGCCGGGGTGTCCGGTACCCGGATCAGCGTCCCGTCGATGGACCCCGCTTTCAGCGGCCTGCTCCGGCCGATGATGACCGCCCGCCAGTCCCGGTCCTCATGCTCGGCCCATGCTGCCCGCAGCACGATGGCTTGCAGTTCCTCCAGCGGCTCCGGGCCGAGCGCGTTCCGCCAGTCCCCCAGCGCCCGCTCCGACGCCGGAACCCAGGCCCGCGCCCACGGCACCGCCGCCAGGTCACCGGCCAGCGCGATCACCGCGTCCCGGACGCCCTCGCCGGCCACAATGGTCATCAGCACCAGCGCCCGGATCATGAACGCCCTGGCCAGCAGCCGTTCCCGCTCGCCTTTGACGTACTGATCGCGCAGCACGGCCCGCTCGGCGATCCCGCCGATGACGCCCGGCCCCGCTTTCTCCTCCAGCCAGTCCTCCAGGGGTCCCAGCCTTGCGTGGTCCAGCGGGCTGCCCTGCGCCTGGACCCGCCCGTCCCGTCTGACCTGCGCGGGCGCGACCACCACGATCTTGCAGAACACCACCGGCTCGCCGGTCCGGATCTTCTCCGTCCCCCCGATCACCAGCGCTGACCGGTCGCCGTCCGCCAGCGGCCCGCCGTTCCGCAGCGGCGACGCCAGGTCCTCCAGCCGCACCGCCACCATGAGTGACCCGCCGCCCGGAACCTCCCCGTCATTCGCGCAGTTGCTGGCAGAACGCGGCCGGACAGGGTATGAAGACACCAGAGGCTCCTGTGACGAAGGGTGACATAAGCACTCCCTCTTCTAGCAGGAGCCTCGCCCGCGACCGGCACAACACGCGCCAGCCAGGGAAAATAACGCATCGTGACCGGGAGCACGATCAGGTCTCAAACCGTTCCGGCTTAAGCCCGTGGCATTGACGGCGCTGGGGGGACAGTGTTCACCCCGCCCGACGGATATGACTGGTTCGTGAATGAACTCCGATAGCCACAGTGATGACAGGCCCGGCCGGGTACTGCTCGATTGGGAGCAGTTCGAGGCGGTCTTCCAGCTGACTGTTCAAATGTCCTGGCTGCCGCATGAGCGTCTATCGGACTACAATCTGGCCCAGTCGGAAGTGGATCGCCTCGTCGATATCGTGCGGGGTCTGAGGCGGTCGAGTGGCGCCTCCAATCATGTGCGTTTCGACGTTGTGGATGCGGAACAGGCAGGCTGGCTCGCTGGTTCGTTGCTGGCCACTCGTCTCGAAGAGCGAGATCTCGGAGTTGTTGCCGTTGCGGTGCTGCCTGCTCGCGTGATATCTGAATGGGCCAGCGCATTGGAGTATGTCTCCTCTTCTTGGCTGGGGGATCGGGAGCTCTTCCTGCGGACAGGGTTTCATTTGAGCGAAGCTCGTGATGCGATAGATTTGCTGCGCCGGTCATGATCGATGATTCTGGTTCCCGGTCCGCGCCGCGGAGCGGGCGCCGTAGTAACGCCGTAGTCGAGTAAGTCATTGTGAGCCTCGGGCGGCGGCTAACGTTAGGTCGGTCAGCTTTCTCTGGGTTGAAGGAAGTTATCGGTATCCGCTGTTGCAGGGTCGTTTCCGACTGCATGCCGGATGGCAGTGAGCAACCGGGCAGTGTTGTCGCTGTCGAGTCCGGTGACGGCGTCGCGGAGGTCGATGGGGATGCCGCCTGCGAGGCTGGCCGACAGCAGCAGGATGCGGCGCTCGCCGCCGGAGCAGGGGAGGTCTCCGCGGGCTAGGGCCGCGGTCGCAGCGTCCCAGTTGACGGCGGCCATCGAGGTGCCGGCGCCGTGGCTGATGAACCGGCTGGTGAAGTCAGCTCGGCGCAGGAACGTGCCGTTGGCGATGAGGAGGTTGACGCCGGCTTCGAATGCGTAGATCCCGGCGGCGCGAGCGCGGAGCGCTGCGGTGAGGTCGTCAGCTGTCACTGGGATCTCCTGCGGTTAGGGTTGCGGCGGCGATGTCGCGGTAGGCGGGGATGCCGAGGTTGATGGCTTCGGCGCGTCGAGCGGCGCTCATGTCTGCTTGGGCGATTTTGTTGTTGGCGGCGGAGAGGCTGACGCGGAGTCCTTCGGCCTCTCCGGTCCAGCCCTCGCGTTCTGCTTCGGCGATGCGGGTGAGGAGGTTGTCGCGGATCGCTTCGAGGCGGTGGTGCTGGGAGGGGTCGATGCGGAGCATGGGGCAGCGGGGCGTGCTCGTGGATGCAGCTGGTGGCGTAGGCGCGTCCGCAGTCGCCGAGGGCGAGCTTGCGGTGCTCGAAGTGGCCGAGGAACTCTTCCCATTCGGTGTCGGTCGGGGACCGGTATTCCTCGCTGGGCCGCGTGGCCCGGCGGCGAGCGATGAACGCCCGGTGGCCGTTGATGGCCTCCTCGGGGTAGACCGCCTTCTTGTAGCCCATGGTGACGTTGATGTCGCGGTGGCCGGCGATGACCTGGGCGATGTGCGGGGGGAGGCCGTTGAGGATGGCGTCGGTGGTGAAGATCCTGCGGAAGTCGTGGGGCTTGAAGATGAGGGGCTTGCCGTCGGTGCCGGTGATGCCGGCTCCGGCGAGCGCGTTGGTGAGCAGGTCGCGGATGCTGCCGATGGCGATGGGCCGGTCCTCCAGGCCGGCGGGCCGCTGGAACAGCAGGGGCATGGGCGGGTTCCAGGTGCGCTCGTGGGTCTCGTAGGCGGCGGCGAGCGGGACGGTCCCGTCGGGGCGGCGGATGCGGGTGATGATCGCGGAAAGGGCGTCGGCGAGTTCGGGGCTGATGACGAGGAGCCGTTCGGCGTCGGTCTTGGACGGGGCGATGGCCAGCAGGGGGACCAGTTCCCCGGTGGCGGGGAGGCGGTACTGGACCAGGCTGTGGTGGGAGAGCTCGGTGAGTTCCTCGACCCGGATGCCGGTGTGCCTGAGGACCTCGATGACGGCCCAGGCCCAGAACGCGTGGTCTTCCTCGCGGGTCAGGTCCCGCCGTTCCCCGCTGGCGGGCTCCTCGGCCCAGGTGCGGGGGGACGGGTAGGCCAGGAGGACCCGGCGGAGCTGCTGGCCGCCGGCGGTGAACGTCTCGCCGGGCGCGGCTGCGCGGGCGGCGCCCAGCCGGGCGGCGGCGTCCTTGCGGTTGCGGCCGGCGGCCGCGGCGAGGGCGGGCAGCGCGGGGAGCCGCTCGCGGGTCCGGGCGTCCATGCGGGCCTTGGTCCGGCGGACCTGATCATCCGCACCGTGGCCGGGGCGCCGGGCGGGAAGGCCCCGGCGGTGTGCAGGAGCTGGTAGAAGAACGAGCTGTGCCGGTTGTTGGTGCGGGGCTTGCGGGTGAAAACGGTCAGGGCGCAGTCGAGGAGCTCGATGCAGTCGCCTGGGGTGATGTCGGCGAGCAGGCCGCCTTTGGCCGCCATGATCAGGCCGATCCGCTCGACGGCCGGGTCGAACGTGGCGTGACCGGTGCCGGCGGTTTCCCGCAGTGCCTTCAGGGCGGTGATGCCGGCGGGGTCGCGGGTCCGGCCCATCTCGGCGGCGATGCGGGCCGGGGAGGTGGTGGTCAGCAGCCAGGGCAGCCCGGGGCGGATGACGTCGCCGCCGATCAGCTGGGCCAGCCCGGTGCCGAGCCTGCGGCGCAGTTCCCCTGCCCAGGTGCCGTAGTTGCCGGCGGCCTGAAGGCTGGCCAGCATCTGGTCGCGCCAGTCCGCGGTCTGGCCGGTCTCGGCGCCGCTGGCGTCCCATCGCTGCTGCCACGTCGTCCCGGGGTGCAGTTCGAGCCAGTCGAGGATCTTCAGCATGGACAGCTTCCGCCAGTCCCGGATGCCGGCCCCTCGGGGACGAACGGCGGGGCGAGCATCCGCCGCATCACGGTGAACCGGTCCGCGGCGGTCGCTGCCCAGGACGCCGGGACCGGGCGGGGCGGGAACCTTTCCATCACCGCCAGGGCCTCGGCGCTGAGCGGCCGCGGCGGGGCCTGCGTCGCGGCGGTCACCGGGGCGGTCACCAGCGGCCTTTCCCGAACAGCACGTCCATGCTTTCGGGCCGGTAGCCCGGCGCCGGCTCGGGAGGAGCGGGCCTGGGCTCCGCCTGCCGTCTGTGGTGGGCCAGCGTGGCCTCGATGACGTCCTCGGCGGTCGGGACGACGTAGATCTGCGTGGTCGACAGCAGGGCATGGCCGAGGACCCACTGCACGTCGGTTATCTCTAGCGTCAAATGAAGTGTCTTTAACGTCCACCACGAGCGTTCTCACGTGCCCGGATGACAGTTCATCCGTGGTTATCTCCTGCCTTGTCCATAACGCAGTTCAAGGAGGAGACCGATGCTCGTGCATCCGGTGGTGATCCCCGGCTCGGGGACCCGATCGTGGACCGTGCTCGGGGATGACGACATGCCGGTCGTCCCGGTCGACCGGTTCCTGGCTTACCTGACCGACATAAGCCGGTCGCCGAACACGGTCAAGGCCTACGCCCACGACCTGAAAGACCTGTGGCAGTTCCTCGGGTTCCGGGGCCTGGACTGGCGCGAGGCCCGGCTGGAGGACATCGCCGAGTTCGTGGCGTGGCTGCAACTGCCGCCGGCGGGGCGTTCCGGGGCGGTCGCGGTGCTGCCGTCGTCGGTGCCGGAGGTCAGCCTGGCAACCGTCAATCGCAAGCTCGCCGCGGTGAGCTCGTTCTATGCGCACCAGGCTCGCAACGATGAGGGACCCGGGGACCTGCTGGCCGCGTGGCGGACCGGCGGGCGGGGCGGCTGGAAGCCGTTCCTGCACCACGTCAGCAGGGGAAAGCCGTATCGCGGCCGGGCGATCACGCTGAAGGCGCCGAAGAAGCTGCCGCGGATTCTCACGGCCGCCGAGACCCAGGTGATTCTCGATGCCTGCACCAGGCTGCGGGACCGCTTCTTCATCGCCCTGCTGCACGAGACAGGCTGCCGCGCAGGCGAAGTCCTCGGCCTCCGGCATGAGGACATCGCCGCCGCCGAGCAGGAGGTCACCGTCGTTCCCGGGGAGAACGCCAACGGGGCGAGGGCCAAGTCCGGAGGGCGGACGGGCCCGGTCGGGCCGGAACTGATCCGGCTGTATGCCGACTACCTGCACGAGGAGTACGGCGGCATCGGCAGTGACTATGTCTTCGTCAATATCTGGGCGGAGCCGAAGGGCCAGGCGTGGTCCTATCCGGCTGCCTATGACCTCGTCATGCGGCTGCGGGCGAGGACCGGCCTGGACTTCGACCCGCACTGGTTCCGCCACTCGGCAGCAACCAGGTGGCTGCGCGACGGGGTGTCCATCGAGGTCGTCTCCAAGCTCCTGGGCCATTCATCGGTGACCACGACGTCGGCCATTTACGGGCACCTGACGATCGAGGACGCGCGGGCGGCGCTGGAGAAGGCCGGCTGGCTGACCGGGCGGGAGGTGACCTTGTGACCAGCGGCTGGATCACGCAGGCCGACCGCTCCGGCTGGCAGCAGCGGGCTGCCGCCGAGCTGGCCGCCATCCTGGCCGCGCACCCGGGCATCCCGGTGATCGCGTGGACCGTCACCGCGTCAGGCGGCGCCCTGTCCGGCCAGGTCCTCGCGCCCGGCACGGGCAGGCGCGGCCTGTTCGCCGAATGGAGGCTGGCGCTGGGGCTGGACGAGGTGACCGAGACCCCGTCCGCGGGCGGGATGGCTGCTTACCTGCACGCCCGCGGAGTCCGCGGCGGCGTCCCGGTCAGCGTCACCGCGACCGTCTTCGGCATTGAGGACGAAGGCCGGTGAGCCGCCCGGGGAACCCGGACGCCGCGGAACCGGGGCAGGCCAGGCAGTACCGGGCTCCCGCCGGCCTGCTGGAAAAGCTCATGGCCGCGGTGCGCCCGGAGTTCCGGGCCGGGGACCTGATCTTCGACCCCCGGGACCCGGTCTTCGGCGGGCCGCCGTGCGCGGTGAGCGGCTGCGACCGCCCGCACCGCAGGCGGGGCCTGTGCATCTCGCACTGGCAGCGGTGGCGGGGATCCGGCGGGATCTCCCTCGCGGAGTTCACCGCGACGGCCGAACCCGGCTGGCACGGGCACCTGCCGCTGGATTCGTGCGTCATCGCCGGATGCGATTACGGGGCGATGGGCCGCGGGATGTGCCAGCGGCACTTCAGCCGGTGGTACCGCGCGGGATGCCCGGACCTGGCGGGCTGGCAGGCACAGGCTCAGCCGCTGCCGCCGGACGGGCCGCCGCTGTCCTGCCGGATCGGCTACTGCTCCTTGCGGACCCGCGGCACGTCGGTGTTCTGCTACGGCCACGACACCCGCTGGAGGAGCAACGGGCGTCCCCGCATCGATGAGTTCACCGCCTCCTGCGAGGACCCGGGGCCCGGCCAGGAGCACATCGACCTGCGGCAGCTGCCCGCCGGGCTCCGGCTGGAGATGCAGTACGTCCTGCAGCGCCGCCGCGACGAGCAGGCCGCGAAACTGCCGCCCCGGGAAGTTCACCCGTTCGTCGCGGTCCTGGCCGGCGCGGGCGCGTCCTCCCTGCTGGAACAGCCCGAGGAATGGTGGACCGCCCTCAGCCCGCCGCGAAAGGGGCGCGGCTGGCGCCCGTTCATCCTCGACGCGCGGCGCCGCGTCGAGGCGCTCGCCTTCGGCGCAGGGTGGGACACCGAGTACCCGCGGGACAGCTGGCGGCTCCGCAACCTGGGCACCGGCCAGCCCGAGGCCACCATCAGCTTCACCGCGATCCCCCAGCCCTGGCTGCGGGAACTGGCCAAGCGATACACCCGCTGGCAGCTGGCCACCGGGCTGTCGGCCAGCACGGCCGGATCCGGGACCCGTGCCCTGACCCGGTTCGCCACCTGGCTCTCTGCCCTGCCCGAACCGCCCGCCGGACTGGCCGGCGTGACCCGGCCGCTGCTGGAACGCTACCTGGCCGTCCTGCAAGCGGAAATGGGCGGCCAGGTGCGCCACAGCCATTACGTCGGCGGGCTGAGCGGCTTCCTGAACGCGGTCCGCCGGCACGGCTGGGACGACACGCTCCCGGCCACCACGGCAATCTACCCGGAAGATTTCCCCGCCCGCAGCGCACTGCTTCCCCGCGGCCTCGCCGACTGCGTCATGGCCCAGGTCGAGCAGCCCGCCAACCTGGACCGGCTGGACAGCCCCGCTTACCGGCTCATCACCCTGATCCTCATCCGCTGCGGCCTGCGGATCTCCTCAGCCGCCGGGCTGGCCTTCGACTGCACGGTCACCGACGCCGACGGCGCCCCCTACCTGCGCTACTACAACACCAAGATGAAACGCGAGGCCCTCGTCCCCATCGACGACGAGCTCTTCCATCTGATCGGCGAGCAGAAGCAGCGGGTACCGCAGCGCTTCCCCGCCGGCGCCCCGGTACTGTTCCCCCGGCAGAACGGAAACCTCAACGGACGCAAGCCCATCTCCAGCCACACCTACCGCAGCGCACTCGACCGCTGGCTTGAAGACTGCGACATCCGCGACGACCACGGGCAGCCCGCGCACCTAACCCCCCATCAATGGAGGCACACTCTCGGGACAGCCCTGATCAACCGCGATGTCCCGCAGCACGTCGTGCAGAAAATACTCGATCACGACTCGCCGCTCATGACCGCTCACTACGCGCGGCTGTCCGACAAGACCGTCCGCGAGCACTGGGAGAGGGCCCGCAAGGTCAACGCCGAGGGACAGCCCGTCCAGATCAGTCCCAGCGGGTCGCTCGGCGACGCCGCCTGGGCGAAACAGCAGATCTCCCGCGCCACCCAGGCGCTCCCGAACGGCTACTGCCAGCTGCCCCTGGTCAAAACCTGCCCGCATGCGAATTCTTGTCTGACATGCCCGATGTTCATAACTTCTGCGGAGTTCCTCCCGCAGCATCATGCCCAGCGGCAGGCCACGTTGCAGATCATCTCCGCAGCCGAGGCAAGCGGGCATGCCCGCGTTGCCGAGATGAACCGGCAGGTCGCCGGCAACCTGGACAAGATTATCGCCACCCTCGAATCCGACGGGCAAGATCATAAGCAGGCGGCCGCCGGTGCGTCCTGACCCGCTCTCCGAGGCCGCCGCCCACCGTCATGAGCTGACCCGGGCCAAGGTCGTCCAGGCGCTGCGCGAGCTCGACCGGGCCGGCGCTCCCGTGACGTTCGCCCGCGTCGCCCGGGAAGCGGGAATTTCACGGTCGTGGCTCTATACCCAGCCCGATATCAGCAGCCAGATCCGCAGGCTGCGCGAGAAGACAGATGGCGCCGGCTTCGCCGGCGCCATCCCGGCCGGCCAGCGGGCTACCGACGCGTCGCTGCGCACCAGGCTCGCCGCCGCCCTCGACCGCAACAAGCAGCTTGCCGACGAGAACGCCCGGCTCCGCCGGCAGCTCGCCCGCACACTCGGTGAACAGCGATCCGCCCGGACCCGATCAGGTAACGATCCAGAAGACTGAAACGATCCGAATCAGGCCGCGAGCGTCCCGTCGGCGACACTGTCCACGACGGGACGCCGCAGGTCACAGCCCCGGCTGACGCGAAAGCTCAAGATAACGTCAGTGATCGGGATGTCCGGGTCGCGGGCCAGGCGGTAGGCCGCGGTGTGGCGGAGGGAGTGCAGCGTCCACCCGGTCCCGGCGGCGTCGTTGGCGCGGTCGAACATCTTCCGGGCGGTGTCGTAGGTCAGCGGCCGGAACGGGCGCCGCAGCGTCCACCACAGCAGGTCGTCTGGCCCGGCGGGCACCAGCCCGTGCACCTCCTGCTGATACAGCCGCAGCCACACGAACGCGTCCGGCGACGCCGGGAGCTGCTGGATCGCCCGCGAGCCCTTGCGGATCACGGTGATGAGCTGCTGGCCGGGATCGGCCCCGAGCGGGTAACGCCGAGAAGCTCCGACGCCTGGGCGCCGGCGGACACCCAGAACGCGACCAGTGCCCGGTCCCGGTGCGAGCCAAGCCGGGCGAACAGCTCGTTGAACACCGCGTCCGGGATCTGCTTCGGAACCCTCTGCGGGACCTTGGGGCGGAACAGGCCCGCCTTCTGCTTCGGGAACGCCTCCATCGGGTTGTGGTGCGCGTGCGCCCGACCCGGCCGGGCCAGCGGGAACGGGTTCACGATCGGCCCGGTCCCAGCCTCCAGGTGATAGGCGTAGAAGCTGCGGCAGACCGTCTCGCAGTGCGCCACCGTCGACGGCGCCAACCCAGCCGACGACGGCCGCTTCCCCGGCACCATCCTGGCCGCGGCCGGCTGCCCCCCGGGCTTGCCGGCGAGCTGGAGGTACCGGCAGAAGTCCCGGGCCTCGACCCTCGTCGCCTGGTCCCACGGGACATCCACGGCCCACGCAAACCGGAACCAGCGCAGCAGCGCCAGCGCATACGACCGCTGCGTCGTCGCGGGCCGCCCGGTCGCCTGCAGGTCCCGCAGGAACTCCGACACCGGCACGACACGCCCGCCGCCCGGGCCGCTCAGGTAGTACGGCTCCCACAGATCCCCGGTCTCGACAAGCGCCCCCGCTGCGGGAACCACCAGCGATCCGAGACCCAGGGCCGAGTCTGTCTCTTCTCTCGTCACGGGACCCGACCGTAATCACCGCCGTCCCGGAGTGTCCGGAGGTTGATGACCCAGAACCCGTTAGTCCAGTCAACACTCCGGCAGCGCGGCGGTGGGTCAAGGCCAGGACACTCCGGCCCGGCGGTCTCCTGAGTGCAGCGGGTGACGTACGCATTACTGTTGCCGGCGGTCGTTCCCCGGTCAGCAGGGTCGGGTGGATGTGGGACCTCACCATCCACGCCGACCACGACTTCTACATCGACACTGTGGCCGGATCCGTCCTCGTTCATAATGACAGCTGTGCGGTGTACCGCACGGCCCGGGTCGGTCTAGGGCAAGGGGAAGCGGACAATGGCCTAGATCCAGATAATTTCGCTACGGGCGACAAGAGCGCCTATGTCGGCGACGAAGCTGCAGCGCGTTCACTAGCGAACCCAAGTGTTGGAAATTATGAAAACTTCTACACTCGCTTCGAGATGCGTCCTGAATTCGAACAGGAGTTTAATAATCCTAATTACAAATTCGAGTATCCCGAGGGTGGCTCCGAAAGTTATGAATACCAGCTGCCCCGAGAACTGATTTCCAGATTTAATGAGCTAACTATAAGTCGGACGATCGTCCAGTTTTAGCCGCATGCAGGAGTTTTTCATGACCAGTGCACCGCAACAAAACGCGCTTTATCCTGGACGGATTGTTCACGGGACCGTAGTGGAACATCATCCCTGGGGTATCGATCTGAAACTTGAAGAAGTAGATGTCTACGGCACCGTCGATCTGAGATTTCTTGACGATGACCCTATCTGCTGGAATGAGGATAGATATCCTAGGATCGGAGTCAAGCTCACTGCCGCAGTGCAGGGAACCATGCCTAATGGACAACTCAGGCTTACAATTCGAAGGTCTGATCTGGATCGGATTATGAAATCCGGATAAGTGTTGCTCGAGCAAATCAGTGACTTAATGAATAATATTCAGGCAGGTAGATATAGCTGAGTGGGCGGCGGTCGTCCTTTGACTAAGTGCTCGTCAGTATGAGCCGGTGACGGGGCCGTTCCTCTCGCTGGATCCGGTGTTCGAGGCCGGGGAATGGGTGGTTATTTAGTACGCGGATAATAACCCCGTCAAGCAATGCGGACCCGAGCGGGCTTGAGTGCGCGGCGGGGGCGTCGTCGAACGGGTCCTGTAATGACCAGCCGGTGCAGTCCAGCGGGGGTGGTGGCGGGTCGGGTGATTACACCGACAGCGGTTACGGTGATTACAGCACGTCGTCGGGTGACGGTTACTGGGATGGCGGGTACGGCGGCACGTACTCCGAGCCGGCGGGGAACACGGTCACCGCGCACCTGACGGACCTGACCCGGACGTTCCAGGTGCCGCCGCCCCCGGCGACCAGGACGGCAGTGACGACAGCGAGTTCAGGGCCGATGTGCACCGGGCGGTTTGCGACGCTGGTGGGTTGTGATCCGACCCCGGCGACCGGTGCGTCGTCGGCTGGTTCTGGTCCGTCGTCCGGGACGCTGCTGACGCTCGGCGCGATCTTGCTGACAGTGGTCAACATCGCGCAGCTCGGCGCCGATCCGGCTACGGACGCGCTGGAAGTGGCCGATGTGGGTGCCCTGGTTACCGATGAGGCAGGTACCGTCGCCGACGACGACGCCCTCAGCGACGCAGCTGCCTCGTGCGGGGGCCAGTCGTTCACTGCGGGGACGAAGGTGCTGCTGGCCTCCGGAGCCGCGATCCCGATCAGCAGTATCCGGCGGGGGGAGAAGGTCCTGGCTGCTGACACCAGGACCGGGAAGACCCGGGCGGAGGTCATGACCGCGCTGCTGGTGCATTATGACAATGATCGCTATGACCTGCGGGTGCGGACCGCTCGCGGGACTGCGGTCATCCGGACGACCAGTTCGCACTTGTTCTGGGATCCGGCAGCGCGGCGGTGGGTCAAGGCCGGGGCGCTCCGGCCCGGCAGTCTCCTGACCTCGGATGAGGGCACGCGGGTCGGGGTTGTCGGTGGTTATGTACCGGCTGACAAGGCCGGGTGGATGTGGGACCTCACCGTCTCAGGAGACCACGATTTCTACGTCTCCGTCGCTAATGCCGACGTTCTGGTGCACAACGACAGTTGCGGTGACTTGGAATCCAGGCCAAACAAGATAGCGGATAAGACGGGTTACAGTGTTCAACAGATAAAGACGGCAATCCATGCCGTAAAAGCTTCCGGGGGCTGGCGAGGAATAGGTTCGATGAATAACCCGGATGTCCTAGTAAATCCAATAACCGGTGAGGTGTATCCGCAATTGCCTGATGGTGACACCGCTGATGACAGCATCGGCAATATCTTCGACTACCTGCCAGACGAATGAGCAGTCGCCTTAGTATTCCAGGCCGTCACTGGCGAACTAGCCGCTAGAGTCGAGCAGAAAGTCCTGGTGCGTTCATATTCTTGTTAGAATCTCTCCTGGGTGCTGATAGGGTGTCAGCGTGGAATTCTTCGAAGAACTTGACGACCGGTGGGTACTGCGGTTGCGGGGTCGCAGCGTCGGGCTTGCCTCGTTGATGAGTGACGAACTAGTGGTCAAGTCAGATGACGGCGTCGAGATCAGGGCCAATGGTAATGCGCGGCTTAGCGTGGGATCCGTCGCTGCGCCTGGTGTGGAGAGTTCGCTGGTAGGCAGTGTCTCCGACGAAGTGGTGGAGCGCCTTCTCCTGGGGGCTGAGTTCCTTTCCGCTGTGGTTTTTAAATCAGGATCCCTGAGAGTCGTCTTCAGCACAGGTTGTCATCTCAGCGCGCGATCGTCGGACACCGGAGCCAGCGCGTCGATTCGAGTTCCCGGTGGTTTGCAGTGGTCGGTTCATGATGCCGCAGCCGAACTGGTGGTTCATGGGGGTGGTGATGACGTCAACGCTGAGCGGGGAGAGACGCTTTGAGGGACAGTCGTGATCTATCTTCCGCGCGTATCGCGGGCAAGAGGGTAATTAACTGGTGTCGCGGCCAGAAGTAGGCACGTCCCTGTGGGGGTTGGCTCGCGGCGACACTGCACGGCGGCCACGACTTCTACATGGACGCCTCCACCAAAGGTTTCCTCGTCCACAGTTGCCCTCAGGATCTTGACCAGATCGACGAGCACGTTGCGGCTTGTCATGCGGGGTCAAGCCCGCCTCCGGTGCCGGCGGGGAAGTCAGGCATTACCTATAACCCGCGGGGTCAGACGGCGACCGTGATGACGAATGCGGGGGCGGCGGGGTATAGCTATGACGCGTCGGGGAACTTGCTGTTCGCTACCGAGCCGGCTTCCGGGTCCGCGCCCGCGTCGGTGACGCTGTACCTGGATGGTGGTGCCGAGCAGGTCACTTATACGGCGGCGAAGGGGAGTTCCCCGGCGGTACCCGGTCGTATGACAACGGGGCGTCTTCGACGTCGCTGACCTATCAGCCGGGTACGCCGCAGGGCAGTGCGACGGATTCGGTCACCGATAATTCGTCGCAGGCTATGACGCGGCGGTATTTTGATCCGTTCGGGAGCCCGGTGGGTTCTTCGGTGTCGTGGCCGGATGATCTGGGTTTCGTGAACAGGCCGGCTGACGCGGTGACGGGGCTTGATTTGCTGGGTGCTCGTCGGTATGAGCCGGTGACGGGGCGGTTCTTGTCGCTGGATCCGTTGTTCGAGGCGGGGGATCCGCAGGCGATGGGCGGTTATTCGTACGCGGATGATAACCCGTCAAGCAATGCGGATCCGAGCGGGCTTGAGTGCGCGGCGGGGGCTTCGTCGAACGGGTCCTGTAATGACCAGCCGGTGCAGGATAACGGCAGTGGCAGCAGCAGCGGGGGGTCTTCCGGTGATGAGGGCTGGGGTGATTCGGGGTCGTACGGGGGGAGTGGTCAGGCGCCGGGTACGGGGCTTTTGCCGCTGTCGGCGCAGGCGGGTTTTCAGGCGGCGTTCAAGCGGTACGCGGAGCGTAACGGGGAGGATCATGGTTCCGAGCTTGAGCTGGATGCGTTGGATGGTTATTGCGGGAGCGTGGCGGGCGGGGGGTTGTGCGGGAGGTCGCTGACGTATGAGATCTGGGGTGATTATGAGGCGTCGAAGGCTCCGCTGGGGATTTTCATGGATCCTGGCCTGGTCGAGGGCGGTGACCTCGGTGAGATCAGGTACGTGGCGATGGAGGAGACGGACGCGGGTTTCCTGGCCGATATCGGCGGGGGCGGTGATCCGGACCTGAGCGTGAAGGACCCGGGGGCGGTGTGCGGGGGCGAGTCGTTCGCCGCGGGGACGAGGGTGCTGCTGGCGTCCGGCAGGGCCGTGCCGATCAGCAGTGTCCGGCGGGGGGAGAAGGTTCTGGCGGTCAACGTCAGGACCGGCCGTGCCGGGGCCGAGGATGTTGCCGCTGTGCTGGTGCATTATGACACTGACCGTTATGACCTGCGGGTGCGCACCGCGCACGGAACAGTCGTCATTCAGACGACCAGTTCGCACCTGTTCTGGGACCAGGCCGCCCGGCGGTGGATCAGGGCCCGGGCGCTGCCTTCGGGCAGTCTGCTAGGCACGTCCGGCCAGGCTAGTGTCACAGCGGCCGGGGCCATGTCGCGGGCAGGGCCGAAGGGTGGATGTGGGACCTCACGATCACCGGTGACCACGACTTCTTCGTCACCTTGCCTTCGGTGGCTGTGCTTGTTCACAACTGCGGACCAGAGGATCTCAACTACAATCAGGTCAAGGACCGGATAAATACTCACACTTGGTCGCTTCACGGCTACGGCACGTCGACCGAGGGGTCGAAATTCGCGGCCGGAATCGATGGGAACAACATGTTTGAGGGACTTATTAACAGATTCAGCGCGGGAAGCGAGACGGGCGTGATCGATCCTTCTTACGGGACTCATGAACATATTATCCCGTGGCCAGGGGCAGGCGCTATGGGCGAGAACTTCGTGCGCGTCTGGATGTTTCCTAATGGCGAACTCGGCGGCATGTGGCCGATTCAAGGATGATGATGTCCGACTCGATTAAGCTTGGATTCGCAATCAAGGGCTATCCTAATACTGGCAGGAAAGTCGAAGAAGAATCGGATCTCAGTCGGGTATATGCTGCTGATCTGCTGCAAAGCGCGTTTATGGGCGACGCTATATTGCGACTTAATGAGCTGGACTTTAGTACCAGGTTCGGCTGGGTTACGCTAATGCACTGGTTTATCGGTCTTACCTATTCGGTGCGGAGGCTCGCGAACGACGAGACGAGCGTGCTCCGGTTTTCGGAATCGGATGACTTCGTTTCCTTCCGGTTGCTTGGCCGCTCGGCACTGGTTGCTTCAAGCTATCGTCCAGGGATCGCCATCGTGGATTACGGTCAGCTCAAGGAGGCCGTGCAGAATTTTACGGACGAGAGACTCCAGTGGATCCTTTCAAACTACCCGGCGGCCTTCACGAACCCTGCCATGGGCGAAGCGCTTGCGAGGGTTGGCCTGGCCTTTCCAGAGTAACGGAATTCTTACCAATATTTATACAATCATTCGAGATGGTTATGGCGGCGATCTTGTGACGATGCACCCTGGACTGCCGGGCGATCTGGAGGGTTAATAAATGATCCGGGTTGAGGTGCGTTCTGCGCGCGGCGATATGATCGAGTCGGCTGAAGCTGACACAAGATTTGATCCAGTCCTACGAGGCGTTGATCGTATGGAATATCCAATTTTGGGACACGTTGATCCGTACGGCGATACGATCCTGAATCGCATGCAAGTGCGGACACTTCTTGGCGAGATGGATAATCTGAGATCAGATGAAAAAATAATTCCGACTGGATTCCGCCAATCTTTGACCGGGCTGTGCGAGAAGTGCCTGGAGCGACCGCATCGGTTCCTGTGGTTTATTGGCGAATAATCAGGCTGACTGACTATACGGAACAGGGATGCGTATCGAGGTTCCGGGCAGCTGGCTGTCGCAACCAGATATAGAAGTATGGCAAGGTATGACGGACGAGCAAATAGAGTACGTTATTCCACGCGAGATGATCAGCGAGCTGAACGAGTTCCCGCGCTATCCGTGGACTCCTGGAGAGTAAGATGACAGACCACTTCGCACGAGGCGAAGAAGTGAACTTCACTGTCACTGGTGCCCAGCACTATGGCGTGCTAATTCGGACGGACTCAGGCGAGCGTGGGTGGATTGAGTCGGATTATGTCAGCGATGTAAGGCCAGGCCGGGATGAGTGGCCCGGAGTAGGTACAGCCCTGCGGGGCTTGGTTCTCGGCTATACCAAAGACGGACGAATACGAATCGCTTTGCGTCATGTCGATGGGCGTCAAAGCCCTGATCGCTGGCCACCTGGCAGCATTGCAGACGAGACCAATGACACCAGTTGACTAGAGCTTTCCTTCGGTTATGGCAAAGAGCCGCCGGCGCTGCCTCAGCCAACGACAACGATGGCCCATAGATGCTGTTCGGGCGGGACGGGCAACCGCAACGGTGGGCCATCGATGCTGCGGGAACAGCATCCATGGGCCACCGTTGCGGTTCGTCGGCCCGGCTGAGCAGCATCGATGGCGCATAGATGCTGTTTGCGCCGCCGTTGCGGCAAGCCGCCCCGGTTGACAGCCACGGTGACTCTGCCGAGGACAACGCTGGGCCTGCCGTGGGCCAACCCAGGTGGCAGCGCTGGCGGGAGGTCGGCTTTGCGCCGGCGTCGGCGGAGCGCGAATATTAGGTGGCTGGGCGATCGGGGATCGCCGTAAGGTGACGGGCGGACCAGGACGCTTGAGCCAAGGAGAGACCATGGGCGTGGTCATGTTCTTCCGTGCCAGGGCGGGCGCACCGGCGGTCCGGGGCTCAGCATCTCCGGGCCGCCGCGCGGTGGCCGCCGGCTAACCAGCCGGGGGCGCACTTTCTCACCGACCGCGGTCTCGTCCGGCGGCTTGTTCTGGCGAGCGGCGTGGGACCTGGCGATCTGGTGCTTGACCTGGGTGCCGGGTACGGTGCCCTGACCGGGTCGCTGGTCGGCACGGGTGCTCGGGTCATCGCCATCGAACTCGATCCGGCGCTGGTCGGGCGGCTGCGGCGGCGTTTTGGCGAAGAATCCGCAGTGGCTGTCGTCGAGGCTGACCTGCGGGTGGTGCCGCTGCCCCGGCGGTCTTTTCACGTGGTGGCGAATCCGCCGTTCGCGCTGACTACGCTGCTGTGCCGGCGGCTCATGGGCGACCCGGCTGTCCGGCTCGCCGGGGCCGAGCTCGTACTTGAGTGGGGTGCCGCCAAGTGGCTAGTCCAGCCAGAACCTAGTGACCGGGAAGCCGGGAAATGGGCGGCGAAATATGACATCCAGCTGGTGCGCCGGATTCCGGCGGCGTGTTTTTCGCCGCCGCCGAGGTCCGACGCGGCCCACGTCAGCATCAGGCCGCGGAGGAGCCGTGACCGTCCTAGCGGAGCAATGCTCGGGATCCGTTAAGAGACCGAGGTTGGCCAAGGCCGCGGCCAGGCCGCTGCGCCAGCCGTCTGGCGACCGGGTCGGCCCGGCCGCCGACGGTTTGGCGTGGTCGAGCGCCGACAACGTCGCCCGCACCACGTCCTCTGCCCGTCCGGACGCCACGGCCGCGTCGCCGAGTTCAAGCTCGTGCTGCAAGTTGTCCCGCCCGTGCCCCTGGAGCACATCGAGCAGCACCAAAGGCCGGCCAACCACCCGCGCCTCGGTGCAGGTGCCGCCCGAGGAGGTAATGACCAGGTCAGAAGCCGCCATCAGCTCAGGAATCTGGTCAGAGAACCCGAACGCGCGCACGAAAGGCTGCCGCGCGGCGACGCCACGAAGCCGGTGCTCAAGGTGCGCGTTCCGGCCGGCCACTGCCAGCACGTGCACCCCGGCCTCCCCGAGCGCCTCGGCGGCCTCCGCCACCGGCCCGAGACCCCAGGCGCCGGTCGTCAGCAGCACGCACCGTTCCTCCGCCGGCACCTCGAACCGCTCCCTGGCGCTCGACTGCGACGGCGGACGGTAGAAGGCATCCCGCACCGGCGGCTGTATTACCTGCACTCGCGCCTCGGGCGAGTACCGCCGCACGGCTCGTTCGGCCGGTTCGGAGGTGACCAGGTAAAGGTCCACGTGGGAGTGCACCCAGAGCCGGTGCGGGGTGACGTCGGTCGAGAAGACGACGTGCCTGGTGTCCGGGTACCGGCTGGCGAGAGCGCTCATCGCCGAGGCGCCGGTCGCGAACACCGACATGACCAGGTCAGGCGGACTGGCGTCGAGACGATGGCGCAGCCGGGGGACGATCTGCTGCCGCGCCGCCACGTCGGCGAGCCGGGCCAGGCGGTTGCCCTCCCGCAACACCGCGAAGTGAAAGGCGTCGTAAAGCCCTGGCAATGACAGCATGGTGCGGAACACCTTGTCGCCGACGGAGTCGGCGCCGCGCCCGAGCAGCTTCATCAGGTCAAGCTTCTCGGTCGACCAGCTCTCATCGTGCAGCGCAGAAGCGCAGGATTCGGCCAGTTGGTCGTGGCCCATCCCGATTGACCCGGACAGCATGACCGCATGCCTCTTAGGGCTCATGACTGGCTTACTTGCCCAGGCAAGCAGGACATCATGCCTGGCCAACGGGCCACGTCGGGACGTCAGCCGGGTGACTCGCCCGACTCCGTGCCATGATGGCAGCAGCGACACGGCGGTCAGTAGTTGGATATAAAAGATAAGAAAGATTCAACGGATAAACTGGTTATGGCGGTGATCATGCCCAGCTCGCCTCGTGGTTGGCTGCTCCGCTCCTTGCCGGCCGCCGCCGCCGGAATAGCCGTCTTCCAGGCCGGTCCTGGCCTGACCGGGCTTGGCCCCGTACGGCGGGCGTTCTTTCCGGCACTGTCCGGCCCCGGCCACGCCGACCATGTCGCGCTCACCTTCGACGACGGCCCCGACCCGGCGGTCACGCCGTTGTTCCTCGACACCCTCGCGGCGAACGGCATCCTGGCCACCTTCTTCCTGCTCGGTTCCAGGGTCGCGCTGAATCCGAGGCTGGCGGCCGAGATCGTGGCGGCCGGTCACGAGGTCGGCGTGCACGGCTGGGAACACCGTTATCTCCCGCTGCGCGGTCCCCGCGCCACCTACAACGACCTGGTCAGGACCAGGGACGTGGTCACGGAAGCGACCGGCGTCGCGCCCAGGTTCTTTCGGCCGCCCTACGGGGTGCTGAGCACCGGGGCGATCGTGGCGGCACGCAGGCTCAGCCTGACGACGGTGCTCTGGAGTTGCTGGGGCAGGGAATGGACGCCTGGGTCGACGGCGGACTCGGTGTTCGCCACGCTGAGCACCGGCCTGAGGGGCGGCGCGACCGTGCTGCTGCACGACTCGGACACCACCTCACCGGCCGGGAGCGCTCAGGCGGCTCTCGGCGCGCTGGCCTTGCTGTTCGACGACTGCACCCGGCAGGGCCTGCGGATTGGCCCGCTCGGCGAGCATGGCTTGCCTCAGCTCAGCCAATAAGATATATCTTGGTTTTGTGAGCCCGACGTCGCTGACCCCCGATGAGATCCGCGCCGCTGCCGAGACGCACAGCGAACTCGGCCCCGAGTATCAGTCAGCGGTGATCGAGTCGTTCCTCGACAAGGTCGGCCGGGAGATTGACGCGCGGGTCGACGCCAGGCTCGGCTACCGTCCGTCGCCGCCGCAGCAGCCGATGGCTCCATACCAAGCTCAGGTACCGGCACTGGTCCAGCACCCTAACCGGGGCGCGTTCGCGCTCGGCATTGTTTCTGCGGCGCTTGGCATTCCGCTGACCGGCATCGTCGCGGGCACCCACGCCGGAATCGTCGCCATGATCGTGGTCTGGCTGGGGCTTGTCGCCATCAACGTGGCCTACGCATTGCATGACAGGCCCCATGGCGACCGCCGTTAACCTGCTCTAGCCTTCGGGCATGCGACTGCTTGTCCCGATCACTATCGGCGTCTGGGTGCTCTTTGAAGCGACGTTGTTCGTGCGCGACGCCGTTCGCGGCAAGGGCAGCACCGCCAATGATCGAGGCACCCGGAGCTTTTTGGTAATAATGGCTTTTGGTGCCTTTGTGACCGGGACCGGGCTGGCGTTCTGGCTCAGAAACGACAGCATCTGGCAATTGGGTCCTGGGCATCTCGCCGTCGGCCTCGGCCTTATGTGGCTGGGACTGGCGCTGCGGGTGTGGGCCGTCGTAGTGCTCGGCTCGTCGTTCCGCACCACCGTGGAGGTCGACGCCACTCAGACGGTCATCGACTCCGGGCCTTACCGGTGGATCAGGCACCCTTCTTATACGGGCGTACTGCTGATCGCTCTCGGGTACGGCGCGACGCTGGGGAACTGGCTGTCGCTGATTACCTTGCTGGTCATTCCGGCGGCTGGAGTGCTGCGCCGGATCACCGTCGAGGAACACGCGCTCGCCGCAGTCATAGGTCAGCCCTACGTGGCCTACCAGCGGCACACAAAAAAGCTGGTGCCCGGAATCTGGTGAAGCCGGGCACCAGCCGTCAACTGCTAGTCGTCGTTGCCGTTTGAGTCGTCGCGGCGGTTGCCGAATCTGTTCATGATTCGCTCGCCTGCGCCTACGGCCGAGCCGGCCACGCCTCGGACCGCGCCGATCAGGGGGTCAGCGGAACGGTTCCAGGAGTCCTGGTATGACTTAGCCGCCGACTTGAACTCCTCGCCGACCGAGGCGCCGCGATCCTCGTCCCGCCTCGGGTAGTTACCGGCCAGGATGTCGGTGTACTCGCCGTCGGTCGCCCACCGGTCAAGCTCAGCGAACCTGACCACGGCGAACGGGTGCGTGTTGCCCTGAAGCTGCATCAGCTTGATCAGGCTTTCCCGCACGTCGGGCACCGCGTCGTACTCGCGCGCCTGCTCGAGGAACGCGTCCGCGCTGAGCTCGGAGAGCCGCGAGCCGCCCGCGATCTTCATCAGCGCCCGGCGGGATCCAGGAACATCCTGCGAGGCCAGCAAGCCTGCCCGGTCACTCGACAGCTCGGACTTGCGATACCACTCCTCAAGTCCCCAGATCACTGCCTTGAGGCCGATCCACGCGATCGGGATAAGGCCGAGCCGCGCCACGAGAGCGAGCAAGGCGAACAACATGGTGCGATAGACAGAATGACCGGAGAGAACGTGGCCGAGTTCGTGCCCGATGACGAACCTGAGCTCGTCCTCGTCCATCAGGTCGACCAAGCCGGTGGTGATCACGATGAAGGGCTTATCGGTGCCCAGGGCCATCGCGTTTACTACCGGGTTCTGCCAGATGTACAGCTCAGGCACCCGAGGCAGGTCGAGTACGTAAGCCCCGTCAAGCATCATCTGATATATCTGCGGGAACTGCTGCTCGGAAGCACGAACCGAGCTAGCGAGGAATAGTAGCCGCAAGCTGCGGTCGCTGAACAGGCTGGCGATGTTTCTCAGGATCACATCGAAGCCGGTCAGCTTGCGCAGCGCGACCAGGGCGGTTCGGTCGGCGGGGTGTTCGTATGCGCGGGAGCTGATGTCCGGCAGACGAACGCGCGAGCGTTCGGGCGCAGAGTTCATGCCGTCATGGTATGCGCCCTTAGGAGGAGTGGCCCTCATGGTTGAGATATATTTCGACTTCGATGCTGAGACGATGCCGGCCGAACAGCGCGCCGCTGCGCAAGGCGGGCGCTTGGCGGGCCTCATTGACAAGCTGATCGCCGCCGGAGGGCTCCAGGGCGATCGCCTGGCGGCGGCCGGCGTTACCGGCGGCGGCGATGTCAGCCTGGCCAATCTCGCCGCGTTGCCGACGACCAGCAAGCAAGATCTCTGGGACACCTACCCCTTCGGGCTGCTCACCGTGCCGCGCAGCGAGGTGGTCACCGTGCACGGATCAAGCGGCACCGGCGGCCGCCCGACGCTGGTTTCCTATTCAAGGGCCGACCTCGCCCTCTGGTCGCGGATGTGCGCGCGGGCGCTCGCCGGGGCCGGGGCGGGTCCAGGCACGCTCATCCACAATGCCTACGGCTACGGCTTGTTCACCGGCGGCCTCGGCATTCATCAGGGCGCGATCGAATTGGGGGCGACCGTCGTCCCGGTGTCAGGCGGAATGACCGCCCGCCAGGTGACCCTCATCCGCGACCTGCGTCCCCAGGTGCTGACCTGCACCCCGTCCTACGCGATCAGGCTCGGCGAGGCCCTCGCGGAAGCGGGGCTGACCAGGGAAACCGGCCTGTCGCTGACCACCGGCGTGTTCGGCGCCGAGCCCTGGACCGAGGAAATGCGCGTCCGCATCAACGAGCTCCTCGGCATCCGCGCCCTCGACATCTACGGTCTCTCCGAGGTCATCGGCCCCGGCGTCGCCTGCGAGTGCCTGGTGGCCGCCGACGGCCTGCACGTGAACGAAGACCATTTCCTGGTCGAGACTCTCGACCCTTCCACCGGCGAGCCCGTGCCGTACGGCACCCCCGGCGAGCTGACGTTCACCACGCTCACCAAGGAAGCGATGCCGTTGCTGCGTTACCGCACCGGTGACATAGCGACGCTCCGTCCCGGCCGGTGCGAGTGCGGCCGCACGCTGGTGAAGATGTCGAAGGTCACTGGCCGCAAGGACGACATGCTCGTGATCAGGGGCGTCAACGTCTACCCGAGCGAGGTCGAGCGAATCCTGCTCGGCGAACCTGCCCTGGCTCCTGATTACCTGCTGGTAGTGGACGAAAGGGCAGCCCAGCGCGGACTGATTGCCTGTTGCGAACCCCTTTCTTCTTCCAATAAGCACCCCCCCGGCTCCGCCGCCGGCGCACTCGACTACGGGGCCGCTCTTGAAGCCCGCCTGCGCGAAGCCCTCGGCGTCCGGGTCGACGTCGTCGTACTTCCGCCAGGCACCGTCCCCCGCACCGAGCTAGGCAAAGCAGTCCGCGTAGTCCGCTGGTCCTCAGGCGAGCCGCCCGTGGCCGGACTAGCTGAGTAGGGTCTTTAACGTGCATGAAGAATCGTCGGGGTCCGATGCCGTCTGGACTGACGAGCGAGGCGCGCCAGCGCCGAGCGAGGAGGGAAGACGGCATCTTTGGGACCCCGACCCCGGGGGGTCCGGGGGGTCGCCCCCCCGGGAAAATACTTCTCCCCCCATCAAATACGGCATATTCGGGGGCACCTTCGATCCCATCCACCACGGCCACCTAGCCGCCGCTAACGAGGCCGCCCACGGATTCAACCTCGACGAGGTAGTTTTCGTCCCGACCGGCCAACCGTGGCAGAAAAGTGACCGGCGGCTCGCGCCCGCCGAAGACCGGTACGCGATGACAGTAATCGCGACCGCGTCCAATCCGAGGTTCTCGGTGAGCCGGACCGAGATTGACCGGACCGGCGAAACCTACACCATTGACACGGCTCGAGAGCTGCGGGCGCAGTTCGGGGCCGAGGCCGAGATTTTCTTTATCCTGGGCGCCGACACGCTTAGCCGGCTGCGCACCTGGCGGGATCCTGAGGAGCTGCTGACGCTGGTGCGTTTCATCGGCCTCACGAGGCGCGGGCATCAACTCGAGGAAAACACCCTCGGCGCCGACCAGTTCGCTCTTCTCGAGATGCCTGCCCTCGAGGTGTCTTCAACCGTGGTGCGGGCGCGGATCAAGACCGGAATGCCGATTAGCTATCTCGTGCCTGACGGCGTTGTCCAGTACATTGCGAAGCGAAGGCTGTACCGCGATTAGGGGAGAGGGACGGCGTGCGGCTAGAGGGCGTGGGCAAGCGGTATGGCTTCAGGCAGCCGTGGGTGGTACGTGACGTGAGCCTGGAGATCAGGCCGGGGACGCTGGTCAGGCTCGAAGGCAAGAACGGCACGGGCAAGTCAACGTTGCTGCGGGTGATCGCGGGAGTATCGGTGCCCACGAAGGGCACGGTAACGGACCGGCCGGTTACCGGCTACGTACCCGAGAGGTTCCCGCCCGCGCTGCCGTTCACGGCCCGCGACTACCTGACGCACCTGGGGCGGGTGCACGGGCTTCCGGCTGACCGGCTCCCCGCGAGGATTGACGCCTGCCTTGAGCGGTTCGGCGGCCTCGAATTCGCCGCTGTCCCGCTGCGGAACATGTCGAAGGGCATGTGCCAGAAGGTGGCGGTCGCCCAGGCGCTGCTGCCTGGTTCTGGGCTGCTCGTTCTCGACGAGGCGTGGACCGGGCTCGACGTCGAGGCCAAGGCGGAACTCGATTCCGCCGTGGCCGAGCGGCTGGTGCAGGGGGGTTCTGTGGTCTTTGTCGATCACGACCCGAGGCGGCTCGGCCAGCTCGAAGCCGATCGGTGGCGGATCGAGCGAGGTCAGGCCCGGCCCGCCGGGGCTGGTGCCGGGCACCTCCCGGCTCCTTCCGCCGAGCCCGTGAACGCGGTCGAGATCGAGGTCGCGGGCTGCCCGCCCGAGCTGATCGATGACCTGGCCGGGCTGATCTCGCAGCGGTCGGCCGGAGACAGCGTCTTTTTGCGGGTAACGGCCGCCGAGTCTGACGCCGTCCTGCGCAGGCTTCTCGCCGCCGGAGAAGGCGTGCATGTCCGTCATGTTGGGCATGAACCAGTTGACCAGAAAGAGGAGCCGCGGTGATCGCTCTCGGCCGGTATCAGATAGCGCTGCTGCTGCGCTCGCACCGGTGGATTCCGGCCGCTGTCATCTATGTAATCGGCGTCGTCGGGCTCGGCGGGGTCGGCGGGCCGGCTGCCGCGCACGGTGGTGCCCTGGCGCAGGGCCTGAGCTGGAGCGCGCTGATGCTGGTGCCGTGCGTGGCCTGGCTGAGCCGGTCTGTGCTTACGGCCGAGCCCCCGGCGGCGCGGGCCGTGGTCGCGGCGGCTTCGGGACCGCGCCGCGCTCAACTGGCGGCGCTGGCGGCGGCTCTCGTCTTCGCGGCGGCATTTGGGCTGGCCGGCATCGTTTGGGAAGTGGCCACCTGCGGGGTGATCAGGGCGCCGCTGACAAACAACGTCCTGATCGGAGCTACTTTGGCCGACCTAGGGCGTGGTCTTGGCGCCGCGCTGATCTGCCTGCTGGTCGGCTCGGCGATCGGCGCGGTTTGCAACCCGCCAGTGATCAACCGCCCGGCGGCGAGCATGCTCGCCAGCACGGCCGCCGTAGTGCTCGGGCTCGTGTGGAGCGTGTCGCCCGCGAACGCCGCCGTAAGGACAGGTTACGGCGCGACCCAGAACTCGTGGCCCGCCGGCTTGCCGGTAATCGCCGCCTTTGCCCTGCTTGTCGGGGCCTGGAGTCTTTCCGCCCTAATCGCGGCGCGGCGCAGTGGCTGATGTCCGGGGTGGTTGCCGTGGCGGGATACGCTGAAGATGCCACGGGTCCAGTCCGTCGCAGCCTGAATCAAGGAGGGTACGCAGCGTTTGACTGCCACCGACCGGGCCGTCGAGCTCGTTGAGATCGCGGCTCTCGCCGCTTCCGACAAGCTGGCCACCGACATCATCGCCTATGACGTTAGCGAGCAACTGGTTATCACCGACGCGTTCGTGCTCTGCTCGGCTCCTAACGACCGGCAGGTGCGCGCGATCGTGGATGAAGTCGAGGAAAAGCTCGCCAGGGCCGGGGCTAAGCCCGTGCGCCGCGAAGGCGAGCGGGAAGGCCGCTGGGTGCTGCTCGACTACCTCGACATCGTCGTGCATGTGCAGAACACCGAAGAGCGGGTGTTCTACTCGCTCGAGCGGCTGTGGAAGGACTGCCCGCAGATCCAGCTCCCTGAAGCGGTCGCCGCCGCGGCAGCGCAGGCCAGCCGAGGCCGGCACTGAGCGCCGCCGCGGCGGCGGGGGCGGCTGGGCCTGCCTCGGGTGCCGCTGGGGCCTCGGGTGCTGAGGCGGCCGCGGGGCCGGCGAGCTTGCTGCGGCTGGTGCTCTGGCGGCACGGGCAGACGACCTGGAATGCCGAGCACCGGTTCCAGGGCCAGCTCGACGTACCGCTGAACGCCCTCGGCCTGGCTCAGGCCGGGCGGGCCGCACGACATCTGGCGCAGCTCAAGCCCGCCGCGATCTGGTCTTCCGACTCAATCAGGGCCAGCGCCACCGCGCAGGCACTTGCGCAGCTGACCGGGCTTGAGGTGCATCAGGATAAAGACTTGCGGGAGCGGCAGGGTGGCGCCTGGGAGGGCCTCACCACCGACGAGATCAGGGAACGCTACCCGGCCGAGCTCGCCACCTGGGACCCGCCGGGCGGCGAGCCGGTGACAGCGGTCGCTGAGCGCACTGCCGCCGCCCTGCTCCGCATCGCCGACAGCGCCGCGCCGGATTCGCTGATCGTGGTCGTCGGGCACGGCGCCTCGCTGACCTGGGGAATGTCGCGGCTGCTCGGCCTGGACGAGCGGGTGACCGGCGGGCTAGGAAACTGCTGCTGGTGCTTGCTGTCGCGGCGCGCCCCCAGTGGTCGCTGGCGGCTGCTCGAGTACAACGTGGGTGCACTGCCTGAGCCGGTGGAAGTGGCCGAACTCGGCGACGACGCCTGACCCCGCGTGCCGCGCGCCGTACCCCGCGCCCCGCGCGCCGTACCCCGCGCCCCGCGCGCCGTACCCCGCGCCCCGCGCGCCGTACCCCGCGCCCCGCGCGCCGTACCCCGCGCCCCGCGGGCCGCGCCCCACACCGGGCGGGCCGCGCCCGAGGTTGATGTTGCCGCCCCTGTATCCCGGCGGCACCGGCCAGGCGCCACTATCGCCCGACGCAGTCACCTGAATACTCACCGCAACACTCAAGGCCGCCAGGCCACTCCTACGCCAAAGGAACCGCAACGAAGGCCCACCGTTGTGGTTCCGGGCGCCTCGGCAACGACAACGCTGGGACATCGAAGTTGTGGGCGCAGCATCGCTGGGACATCGTTGCTGTTCGTCGCCGCTGCGGAACAGCAACTGTGGGCCATCGTTGCGGCCGGCGAAACGGTCCTCCGGACTGGGACGAACACTTGGGGTCGGCTGGGGGGACTGCAAAGGTTTGCTGGACTATGGTTCCTGCCGGGCGACTGACATTCCGACAGTTACCCGCAGCTGTTTGTCATGTCGTTGGCAAGGGCCGGAAATAACTGGAAAATCGCGTAAAATCTGACACGCTTCGGCTCTTGGGCAACCGGTAAATTGTTGCGCGGCTATCCCCACTGGACTACCAGGCACCCCTTCCCCAAACGCACGGTGTTCCAAACCGGCGGTGGTCCGCACGACCTGAAACTTTGGTTGCGGCGCCATAGCGACGGGAGAAATCGTGATCGGAAATGAGCATTTCGATCAGCTAATAACCTCGGCGCCGGTCAACTTTGACGCGGTCAAGATGGACTGGATCGGACTCGCCGGGCTGCTTGATCAACTCAAGATCAGCCCGTCTGAGATAGTGGCAGTTAGTTGGTGCAGTTTCGGGCTCGGTGACATCGAGGCCCTTATCGACGAGTCCGCTCTCGCTATGGTCCATCGCAATGGAGTGCTCAGCTCGGCCGGTCACCAGAAGCCGGGCAGCGAAGAAGTGGACTGCCACGAGATCGCTTATCGTCAATGCCGCAGCATCGTAGGGGTGGACACCGCCGACGAGCAGGGATTCGGCAAGTACTGCATCGAGTTCCTCGGCGCCGGGGGAGTCCTGGCAGGCCGCTTGCAGTGGAGTTGGTGGACCAGAATTTTCTGGCGGTCACGGGCTCGGATAACGGCAGCCGAGGTGGAGCGCGACCGGATACTGAGCGTCATTAAGGCGCTGGCAAGGTTATGAGCGGAAAATTGCGGCCAGACGTGACAAATAGAGTGCCCCATGGTTGAGCTAGTATTGGACTTCAACGATGTCCAGATTGCGACCGCAACGCCAGAGCGGCGCGAAGTGCTGCTGATTGATACGCAAACGTTCTGCGGGCCTTTTGCCTGGCTTTGCGTCCCTGACGGGGGGTGCCGGGTGGCTGAACATGAGTTGTTTGAAACACCGTTCGTTGAAGCCCTGACCAAGCACTTGCCCGAAGTGGTCGCCGGCCTGAGCGCTGATGACCTGCCTGACTTCGCCGATCAGGTGGACCGGATCAAGCGGGCCGCGGCCAGGGATCAGGCCGCGGCTCACGCCGCCCTGGCTGAGCTCATGTATTTCCTGCGCGGCAGGCTCCCCGATGCGCACCCGTTACGACTGGCGATGCCGCCCGAGAGCGAGGCGGCGTCCTGGCCGGGTGATCTGTCCGGACTTACGGACGTCCTCGCTGGTCTGTCGCTGTCGCCCGGCGTGCGCACGGAGCCAGATCCGGTTGGCCGGCTGCTTGCCGCGCCTTCTCTCACCGAGCGGCGGGTACGTGAGCTTGGCGTGCGGCCAGAGCGAGCCGATTTGATCAGGCTGCCTGGGACCGGGCAGCGGAATCTGCTTCCCGCCTTCCAGTTCGCGGTCGGGGGGCAGCCGGTTCCGGTCGTCGCCGCGGTCAACCGGCTGCTTGACGCGCAGTCCGATCCCTGGGGCGTAGCTGACTGGTGGCTCGGCGAGAATGCCTGGCTTGGCGGCGTGCCCGCCGACCTGATCGGCAAGGTCGCCGACTCGGACTTGATGCGGGCCGCCCAGGCGGCCATTCCGCCGGAAACTGCCAGGCCAGAAAAGGAAAGTCAAGCCGAGCTTCCGGATGAGCCGCGCCTCGCCGATGGAGACCCGGCCGAGCGTCGCGAGGAGTAAGCGGTGCCCTCGGTGCCTCCTCCCTTCGGGATCACTGCGTCGCCCGACGTCACGCCGCTGGATGTTGGCGCTATCTTGTGGCGAGTGCACCATCAGGATATGGCTGCGACCGAATTCAACACCGTACTTTCAGATGACGTATTCGGCGGAGGCCGTTTCGACGGTACTCTAGCCGATCCGTATCCCTTTCTCTACGTCGCGACCGATCGCGAGACCGCGCTACTTGAAACGCTGGCTCGCAGCATACCTTTTAACCATCATGGCACTAGGCTTGTATTGCGGCGCACAATTGCGCGACAACGTATTTCTGCCCTTCGGGTCATCAAGCCGCTCACGTTGATTTCGCTGATGACGGCGGAGGATCTCGCTTCGGCCTATCAAGACGAGTGGCTGGTACAAGCCGATCCGGCTGAATACCCGCAAACCCGGCGCTGGGGAAGTTGGCTGCGCTCACAAGAGCCTTCCGCCCAGGGTATTGCCTGGCCGTCCCGGCGGAACATCGGGCACCAGGCGGTGGTGCTGTTCGGCGACCGGTGCCCGAACGTCATCGAGTTCATCGAAGAGTCGTCGATAGACCTCGACACCGCCTCCGGTGCCGCCTGGTTCAACAAGCAACTCGCGCGCCATCGCATCCGCGTGCGGCCGCCAAGCTCTCCTCGCAATCTGACCTGACCTCCGGCGCCTCGATCGCCCCTGGCCAGAGAGTCCGAGCCCGGCAGAACAGGCGACGACCCTTGCCGCCCAGAAATGGCGTACCCATGAGATATTGCTCAGGTAGGCATAGATCCGACCCTGTACCTGGCCTTCGTCCGTGTCGCCGCGGGCGCTTATCCACCGGGATCCGCACCATGAGATAGTCACATAACCGACATAAGCTTCTTGCGGTTCTCGCTTTGGCCCTGGCGCTCAGCCCCTGGCCGGTCGCTGCGGCCCCGGCATTCGCGGCACCGTTGGTCCCGGCGGCCGCGGCCGGAGTCGGGGCGGGCGGCCGGGGCGCTATCCACTTTGAGTGGCAGGCGAGCGCCGGGACTGTCAGCGGGGATGCGGCGCTCGTCGACTCAAGCGCCACCAACCGCCGGCCCGGCGACGTGCTGTTCGCGACGCCGAATCCTTACCGGGGCGCGCACTGTCCTTGCCTCGCCGTCGCCCCGCTCCCGCCGGTGGGCGTTCAATACAGCTCTGGGATCAACTCGTCGCTGCTCAACGGCAAGCCAGGCGCCGTCATCCAGGTCACTGCTGTTCTCAACCCCGGCGGCAAGGGTGCGGGCGTGTTCGATCCGCACCCGGTCGGCGTGCGGTATTACCCCGCGCAGCGCAAGTGGGCAGTGCTCAACGAGGACGGCAAGAAGATGCCGCTCGGTGCCGCTTTCAACATCCTGGTCGGCACCTCAGCGAGCGGCGGCGCCACCAGCAAGGTGCTCACCGCGACCGCGTCCGGCGAGCTTGGCCGCCTGGCTTTCTTCAGCAGCGCCGCGTCCAACGACCGGCCAGACAGCATCTCGTTCGTCACGCCCGATTTCAATCCCGGAGGCAAGGGCGGCACGCTGACCGGCGACCCGGCCGGTCTCTACTACTACCCGACCAAAAGCAGGTGGGCCGTCTTCGACGAGGGCGTAGAGGCACCGCCGCCCGCCGGCGCGTCGTACAACCTGCTGATTTATCCAGGGTCGTGAATCGATGCCACGTCGCGCTAAACGCGATATAGCTTGACAAGAAAACGCGATACTACTTATCGTCTGATTTTGTGGAGACACTTGAGATCCTGGCCCGGCTAGGTACGGCCGAGGGCCGGGCCGATCCTTACCCGCTCTACGCGGAACTGCAAGAGCAGGGGGAGGTTGTCGCGGCCGGCCCCGGCGAGGTCATCGTCACCGGTTACGACGCCATCAACGCCGTGCTGCGTGATCCTGGGTTCCGGGTCTCTGATGAGGAGCACTTTGGGGCTAGCTTCCCCGGCTGGGAGGCCCATCCGGTCTTCGTTCAGGGCATGGACTGGATCCTGAATCTCAACGCTCCCCGCCATTCGCGAATCAGGAGCCTGATCGCGCGGGCATTTACCGCCCGGCGGGTCGCCGGCCTCGAGCCGGCGATCGCGAAGATCACCGATGAGCTGCTCGATGCCATGGCCGACCGCGGCGCCGATGGCTCGGTCGTGGAGTTCATGCACGACTTCGCTTACCTGCTGCCGGTGACCGTGATCTGCGAGCTGATCGGCATTCCTGAGGCTGACCGGGAGGGATTCCGGCCGGTCGCGCGTGATCTCGCCGGCGTCTTCGAGTTTTCTGATGCCGAGACCCTGCCAGTGATCAACGCGGCCGCGGTTGAGTTGCTCGCCTACTTCACTGACCTGGCGCAGATGCGGCGGGCCGATCCCCAGGACGACTTGCTAAGCGACCTGCTCGCCGTCAGCGACACCGCTGACGGCAGGCTGACCGACGCCGAGTTGCTGCACAACCTGACGCTGCTGCTCGTGGCCGGGTTCGAGACGACCACGAACCTGCTCGGCAACGGCCTTCGCCTAGTCCTGACCGAACCCCGCGCCGCGGCGGCGGCCCGCGACGAGTCGCTGCCGCCCTCGGCTTTCGTGGAAGAGGTGCTCCGCTACGACTCGCCCGTTCAGCTCACCAGCCGGGTCGGCTACGACACCGAACTTCGCGGCGTCCGGGTGACTCAGGAAATAGGGGTGACTACGCTGCTCGGGGCGGGCAACCGGGACCCGCGCCGGTTCGCCGACCCGCAGAAGTTCGACGCCTGGCGTCGCGATGGCGGTCCGCTTAGTTTCGGCGGCGGCGCGCACTTCTGCATTGGCGCGGCCCTCGCCCGGCTTGAGGGCTCGGTGGCTTTCCCCCGCCTCTTCGAACGGTTCCCTGACCTGGCTCAGGCGGGCGAACCTGTCCGCCGGGACCGGCTCGTGCTCCGGGGCTTCGAAACCTTGCCGGTCACGCTCACTTAGATGAACCCGGCGAGCCGGCCCGGGTGGGCGGCTCGGCCGGGCCCGTTCCTCACTCGACCAGTTCGTCTACCGGCTTGACGCCGGCGGACCCGCGCCGCAGGCGCCACACTAGCCCGCCGAAATACCACAGCGCCGCGAGGATCGCCCCGTAGCCGACTACCTTGTCCGCGCCGTGGAACGCCGAGGGCAGCGAAAGCACCACCATGATCAGCACCGTGTAAGCGAGCACGAACCCGATCACCGGCCACGCCCACCGCCCAGCGTGAACGCTCCGGGAATGCTGTCCGTGGTCCGGCGCTTGACGGCGTAGGCGACGGTGATCAGGAAGTAGATGATGTAAGGAATGATCGCGGTGGCGCCGACGAGCACGCCGAAGGCGCTGGCCTGCAGGTAGCCGTACCACATCACCGCGAGGTCGATGACCGCGAAGACGAGCAGCGCGATGATCGGGGTCTGGCTGCGCGACGTTGACCCGGCGGAGCCACCCAGAGAACGGCAGCATGTTGTCCCTCGCCAGCGAGTAGCACAGCCGGGCCTGGGCGCCGGCCCCGACGACGAGGATCGCGAACATCGAGAAGACGACGAACGCGATGAACACCTTGACCAGCCATCCGGGCAGCCAGTAGCTGGCAATAGTCAGCAAAGGCAGCGGCGAGGACTCGACCGTCTTGAGGTTAGGTATCGCCACCGTGAACCCGATCAGCGCCACCATTCCGAGCACGGCGGAAAGGAACACGGCCCAGATCACTCCGCGCGGAACGCTGCGCACCGGGTTAACGGCATCCTCGGACATGTCGGCGGCGAGCTCGAACCCGACGAGCGTGAACGCCCCGAGCAGCCCGGCCAGCGCGAACGCATACCAGGTCGGGTTGTGGGCGACCGAGGTCGTGCTGGTCAGGATGCTGCCGCCGTAGGGAGTCGGCTTGGCGTTGAAACCCCAGAGCACCAGCAGCAGCACGCCGAACACAACCGTCCCGATGATCTCCGTGAACACCGCGACGTTGTTGACCCGGGCCGCGACCTGGATGCTGATGATGTTGATCACCACGGGCAGCAGCATCAAGATGATCGCCACCGACAGCACCAGCCGCGGGCTCGGCGTGTTGATGCCGAACTCGCTGAGCAGCAGCGGCGATGCCACCTCCAGCATGATCGCGCCGCCGCCGACCGCCATGTAGAGCAAGCCGGCGAACCCGACGAACCACCCGTAGGTCGGGTTCACCAGCCGGGCGCTCCACTGATAGGCGTAGCCGGCCAGCGGGATCCTGGTGCCGAGCTCGGCGACCACGAGCGCGATCGCCAGGTTCCCTACCCCCACGATCGGCCAGGTCCAGATCGACGCCGGACCCCAGTTCGTCAGGCCGAAACCGTAGTTGAGGAAGATCCCCGTGGTGATCGAGATGATCGAGAAAGCGATCGCGAACATCGAGAAGAATTTCAGCGACCGCCGCAGTTCAGGCTTGTACCCGGCGCGCTCTACGAGAGAGTCAGCGGCCGCATCGGGGGAGCGGACGGAGTCGTCTAGCGTACTCGACATGGCAGTTACCCCTTACTGTCCAAGATGCTTGCGCACGGTGGCGAAGGCCTCGTCCGTGGCGGCCAGCGCCGCCGCGACGTCATCCTCGGTCATCGCGGCCGAGACGAACCAGTTGTGCTTCGGGTGGATGTACGCCCCCCGCTCGAGCGCGCGGGCGGCGAACAGCCGGCCGAGCGCGTACTCCTCGTCGCCGGCGAACGTGAGATAAGGCATCTGCACCGGGCCGGTGTAATTCACCTCAAACCCCCACGACGCGGCCTGGGCGAGGATCCCGTTCCGCAGCGCCGTGCCCGCCCGCTCCATCGCCTCGATGGCGCCCTCGTCCCGCAGGGCCCCGATCGTCGCGATACCGGCCGCCATCGGCACGGACGAGAACCAGAAGGACCCGGTCACGAAGATCTCGCTCGCCCCGGACCTGAACTTCTCGTTGCCGAGCACAGCGGCCAGCGGGTAGCCGTTGGCGATGGCCTTGCTCCACGCCGACAGGTCGGGGTCGACTCCGATCGGCTCCCAGCTTGACCCCACCGCCAGCCGGAATCCGCACCTGACGTCGTCAAGGATCAGCGCCGCCCCGGTCTCGTCGCACAGTTCCCGCAGGCCCGCGCGCGAACGCCGGATCCACGAGTTCCTGATCGAAGCCGGCGTCGTGCTTGAACGGCGACACCAGGATCGCGGCGAGGTCAGGTCCCGCCTCGGCGACCGCGGCTTTGGCGCTGGCCAGGTCGTTGTAGGTGTAGTGGCCGAGGTTGGCGCGGTCTTCGGCGGTCACCCCGCCCGGCCTTGGGGTGCACCAGGGCAGCGCGCCGTGATAAGCGCCGTGGGCGACGAGTACCTTCTTGCGGCCGGTCGCCGCCCGCGCGATCGTGCAGCACATGGTGGTGGCGTCGCTGCCGTTCTTGGCGAACATCGCCCAGTCGGCGTGCCTGACGGTCGCCACGAACAACTCGGCCAGCTCCACCATCGCCGGCCCTGGCCCGTTCTGGCAGTCGGCGTGCGACGCCTGCGTCCGCGCCGCTTCCTCCACCTTCGGGTGCTGGTGCCCGAGCAGGACCGGTCCGTAGCTGCACATCAGGTCGACGTAGGAGTTCCCGTCGACGTCCCAGACCCGAGCGCCCTTCCCGCCGGCCATGAACTGCGGATACTCGGCCGGCAAAGGGTTCGCCGACTGATGCCCGTACATGCCGGCCGGAATGACCGCGCAGGCCCGGCGGCGCAGTTCAGTGTCCGTAGTCCGGTCCCGTGCCTGGTCAGTCATGCGGTGCTCCTTTGCTAACCGGAAAGAGAACGCAAGCGCTCAGCGGTAGCGGGCGCTGCTGTGCGCAAAAGGTCAAGGGCCTGCCCAAGTCCGGTGAGCCCGGCGTCGGACCCCAGCCCGGTAGCCACGAGAGCGCCGCAGGCAATCCCGAGCGACGCCGCGTCCACGGGGCTGGCGCCAAGCAGCAGCCCGGTGATCATCCCGGCGCTGAACGCGTCACCGCACCCCGTGGTGTCCACGACGGTGACCGGGATGGCGTGCAGGTGCACGGGGTCGGTGCCCGGCCACGCCACCAGGCAGCCATCGGCCCCGAGCGTCACCGCCACCCCGCCAGTGCCCAAGGTCAAGATCTTTTTAATCGCCAAATTGACATCAGTGGTGTCTGTGAGCGCGGAGAGCTGTTCGACGTTGGGCAGGAACCAGTCCGCCGTCCCCAGCAAGGCAGAGAGCCGGTCCAGGTCGGCCGGGCGCCCAGGATGGAGCACGTCGACGGCGACGAGCGCGTCGCCGCCCTTGGCGGCGGCGACGACCTCAGGCAGCCCTTCGCTGGTGAAATCGCCGAGCGCGTCCGGGGCACCGACCATCAGGGCCCGGGCGCGAGCCACCTGGTCAAGGTCAATGTCGTCCAGGGTCAGGAACCTAGTTGCTCCCGGCACGTGCAGCGCCGGGCGTTCGCCGTTGGGCCTGATCGGCAGGATCGTAGCCGAGGTCTGCACGCCCGGCTTGCGCACCAGGCGGCTGGTGTCCACGCCGTGCCGCCGCATCGCCTCGATCAGCAGGTCACCGAGCAGATCCTCGCCGATCGCCCCGATCGTGAGCACCTCCGCGCCGAGCTTAGCCAGGTCGACGGCGGTCCCGGCGGCCGTGCCCGCCGCCGTTGCCTTGATCTGCCTGAGCCGGGCGCTGCCCTGGCCAGGCGGGATCTCCTCCACGGGCCAGCCGAGCACGTCGAGGATGTGGGCACCGATCGTGACCACCCGCCCGAGCTCGTTAGCCCCGGCCCTGCTCGTCCCGGCCCCGCTCGTCCCGGCCCCGCTCGTCCCGGCTCGACTCGCGCCGTGCTCGTTCGCCCCGCGCCCGTTCACGATGGCGGCCTGCTGCGACGGGAGCCGTAGTGGCGCCGCTTTGCCTCCGCCGAGACCTCGGCCAGCTCGTCCTCGGACAGGATGCGCGGCTCCCCGTAATCCAGAGCTCGCCGGTACACCCCGGCCAGCCATTCCAGCAGCAACGCGTAGTCGTACGCCTGTGCGAGCCTCCTTCCGTAGGTAATAGCCCCGTGATTGCGCAGGATCGCCGCCCGCCGCCCGTCGAGCGCGCCGGTCGCTGCGCTAGCCAGCCCCTCCGAGCCGAACCGTACGTACGGGGCAACCCGAACCGGTCCTCCCAGGTTAGTGATCGCGTAATGAATTGCTGGCAGTTCGTCGCGCGCTGTGGACAGGGCGACGACCTCGGGGGAGTGGGTGTGGACAACCGCCCCGGCGCTGGTCGCGGCGTAGATTGCCAGGTGCATCGGCGTTTCCGAGGACGGCGTCTCTGGTGCCTCGATCTCGGTGCCGTCGAGCGCGATGATCGCGATCTCTTCTGGCTTCAGCTCGTGATAGCTGATCCCTGACGGCGTGATAGCGACGACATCGCCGCAGCGCACACTGAGGTTGCCTGCGCTCCCGACGGCCAGTCCGTCCTCTAGCAGGCGTGCGCTGTAAGCGACGAGTTGCTCGCGAGCGGCGCGCAGGTCGTCGGCCTCAAGGTCATACACTGTGGCAGATGTTAGACGGACGTCCGGTAAAAAAACAGTAGCTACGCCTGTCCGTTTTCGGGTCGAGTGTCCGTCCGGAGCAGTGTCCCCCCGGCACCCGCGGGGGCACTTTGGTGTCGTTCTAGCGACCGCAAAGTGCCCCCGCCGCGCCCGGCACTTCGGGGTTGGGGAGCTAGTGCCGCAGTTAGTGACTCTGGTGGGGAGTTATGCCGAAGGTTGTTGACTGGGGTTTGCGGCGGGACGAGATCTTGTCGGCTACGTGGCGGGTGATCGCCCGCGACGGTATCGCCAAGGCGACGATCAGGGCCATCGCCCGTGAGGCCGGGTGCTCACCGGGCATCCTCGCGCACTACTTCGACGACAAGGCCGACATCCTCGGCGCCGCCCTCGTGATGTCGCACCGCCGGGTCGGCGCCAGGATGGATGCCGCCGCGGCCGGGCTCAGCGGCCTCGACGCGCTGCGGGTCGTGATGCTCGAGGCGCTGCCGCTCGACGACAAGCGCGACCTTGAAGCCCAGATCGAGATCAGCTTCTGGGGCCGGGCGCTCGGCAACGCCGCGCTGCGCGAGCTTCAGCACAGCGAATTCGACCGGCTCAAGGAACGGCTGCGGCGGCACCTGGCCGAGGCGGCCGAGCTTGGTCAGGTCCGGCCCGCTGCCGACCTCGACTTCGTCAGCCACCAGCTAGTCGTGCTCATCGACGGGGTCAGCGCGGAGCGGGTGCTCTACCCCGACCGGGTACCGCCGGAGCGCCAGGTCGAACTGCTCGACGAGGTACTTGACGGGCTGAAGTACGGGCGCTCTCTTTCGGCAGAAAGGGCATAACCGGCGGTGGCTACCGCGCCGCTGTCCGCTGTCCGGACAAATCGCCCGTTACGCGCGCCCGGCAGCAACGATGGCCCAGCGATGCTACTGCCCGACCGGCGCCCGGCAGCAACGATGGCCCATGGGTGGGTTTCCGCTGGAGTGAGTTCTGGTCAACTCCTCGGCGTGGCCCGGGCGGGACTGGTCCTGCAGCCTTTCCCGGCCTCGGCCGGGCGGTGGGTCGGTTTGAGTTTCCGGCTTTGCTGGTTCTGGCCTGAAGGCTCCTGTCGCGGGGGTGCGCCGGCGGGCTCCTGGATGATTGTGGAATCCCCGAATGGAATGGAGGCTGTCGGGTGACTCTGGAGTTGGCAGGTCGGCGCGCGTCCGGGTGCGCTCGCGCGCTTCCCGAACCTCAAAACCGGCAAATCATCCAGAAGGGTCCCGGCTGTCGGCGCGCGAGCCGCCGCGGATGGCCGCCAGGTGGCCGGCGACCTCGGCTAATCGGCCGGCGGCCCCGGCTAATCGAACATTTCGGCCCAGCGCGCCGCAAAGATGGCCCACCGATGCTGCTCGGCCAGGGCGGGCTACCGCAACCATGGGCCATCGATGTCGTGGCAACAACAACGATGAGTCACCGTTGCGGTTGCCTGGCCTGGCCGAGCAGCATTGATGGGCCACCGTTGCGGTCACGGCCCCGAGACCAGCGGCGAATTGCCCGGTTTGCCGCGAACCCGGCGAAACGCGCTAACTGGATCATGAACCGGGATCCCGCTGACCCGCCCCGCCCCGGCCCGGACCCCGCCTGGCATGCACCGGGCTACGCCAGATACCGACCCAGGGGCCGGCGAAAGCGCGGAACACCCGCCCCGAACACCAGCAAAACCGGCGAGACAACAATCTGTCATACGCGGCTTCACGGAACCCGCTTGACAGGACCACCATAAGAGTCACCCGACAGCCTCAATGCCATCTGAGGTTTCCACCAAAGCAGGCTTGCGGATCCTGTAGGTGCCGGCGGCGGGCCGGTTTGGGGTTAATGCCCGGTTCGTGGCGGCGGGGGGCGGGGCGGTGCCGCGCTGCGAACGGCGGCTGCCCGGCTTGCCTGCTTTCGCTGGTCCGAGATACCCGAGTCCGGAAATCGGACTGACCCGCTACTCTCAGCCTCCCCCGCCATTCCCGGCATTTCTGACATCCAGGGCAGCCCGCGATCCCGGCGGTGGGCACCGGGGGCACTTTGGTGCCGTTGAAACGACCGCGAACCGCGAAGTGCCCCCGGTGCTCGGGCGAGACCGTCCGGCACCCGCCTCACTCCAGCGGAAACCCACCCATGGCCCATCGATGCTGCGGGAACACTGCGGGAACAGCATCGATGGCCCTTGGATGCTGTTCCGCCTGGCCGTCGCACCGCGACGATGGCCCAGCGATGCGGCTCTGGCACACCTAACGTGAAGGTAACGGCGTCAGGTGCGGTAGCGCCGTTCCCGGCGACCGGTTCCCGGCTCTTTCCGCTCCCAGTTCCCGGTTTCCGCCGTCCAGGTCCCCAGTTCCTGGCCCACCGGGCACCTGGCCGCCACCTGGGCCGCAACCGCAACGATGGGACATCGATGCTGCTCAGCCGGGCCGGGCAACCGCAACGGTGGCCCATGGATGTCGTTGCCGCAGCAACGATGGCCCATAGATGCGGTTGCATGTCCCGGCCGGACAGCATCGCTGGGACATCGTTGCGGTCAGCTGAGCCGAAATGTCCGGTTCGCCGGTGCCGCCGGCCAGTTCGCGGCCGCGATAACACCAGCCCCGGACTCGCCCCTGAAGCAGACCCGCGGGGGCATCGTGATCGTTGCCCAGCGGCCGAGAACCGCAACGCTGGGTCATCGTTGCGGTTCAAGTACGCGGTTCAAGTACGGCGCCCGGCTTTCACTACTTCGATGGGGTGAACCTGAGGGTCTGCGCCGGCGTTCGGGTAGTCGCTTTCCCAGAACAGCGATCCGCCGGTCGCGACCGGGTTGCCGGTCACGTTGACCAGTGACGTGTTGTTGGGGCGCGGGAGCTTGATTAGGTAAATGGCGGTCTTGCCGGTACTGGACACGCTGAGCAGGTACCGCGCGTACGCGCCGATCGGGGCGTTGGGGTTGATGTCCTGAGCCCAGAAGACGCCTGAACTGCTCATCGCGTAGCCCTCGCCGATCAGGTTGTTCGCCCATGGGTAATTGGCGAGGTGCGTGAGCTTGCCGTTCCCGGCGACAGATTCGACGCAGGTGTTCGCTTCGTTCTTCCCGCAGGCGGTGACGTCGTCGACCTTTCCGGCGCCGTTTCCCACGACGATCTGCGACGTAGTTCCGGCTGGGTCCTGGTAAATGGTCCGCCCGCCCGCCGGGGTGACCTTGGCAAGGCCGAAGCTGCCGAGGTTGTTGTTGTAGATGACGCCCCACATCGTGCCCTTGGCGCCTTGCGTCAGTTCGCTGTAGTACCCCCAGCCGTCCGGCAGGGGCTTGATGATCGTCGACTTTCCGTTGGCGGCGAAGCGGTCGATGATGCCGTTATCGCAGAGGACCCAGACGTGCTTGTCCGATGATCCGTAGATGTGCCTGGTCCCGGCCTCGACGGTGAAACCGGTGCACGACTTCGGGAAGCTGAACTTCGTGGTCTGCCCGGTCTTCACGTTGAACCTGACGATGACCGAGGCCAGGTCGTGGTCGACTGAGCCGATCAGCCAGACGTCACCGTCGTTGTCGGTGGCGATGTTGCCCTCGAAATAGCTGACCTTCCCGCCGAAGTTCTTGATCTTGTAAGTGGTGACCTTGCTGGTCTTGGGCGTGATCGACTGGACGCCGAAGCCATCTCCGACCCAGATCCGGCCGAGGCTCCCGTAGATCAGGCCGTAACCTCCGGCGGCCCCGGCCGTGTTGATGATGCGCCACTTGCCCGGCTGGGGCTTGGGCGCGGCGAGGGCGGGCTGGCTCGCCGCGACCAAGATCGCCGCGGTCGAGCCGAGGGCGAGGGAGATGGTTACCAGCCTGCGCATGCCCGGACAACTCCTTGACCAGCTGAGACTAATTTGCAGGCTTTAATGTTACTTTGGTGCCTTCGGCTGGACGGCGCCGGCCGTGCTCGGGGGTCCCGCCGATGGTCACGCCCTTGGCGGTTTCCGCGAGGATGACCGTTACCGAGGCGAAGCCGTTGGTGGTATTGGCAGACTGATTGTTACCGCACATTCCGACGAAGTACTCGCCGGGCCGCAGGTCGCCGACGACGCCAGAGACCGTGGCGGCGGTGTAGGTGAAGGCGGGGGAGCCTGAGCCCTCAGGTTCGATCTCGGCGACCTCATGCATGACGGAGGTGCCAGCTACCTCCCAGCAGATCCCGAGATCCTCGGTGACGGCCTGGCCGTCGGTGGAGCCCTGGTCGTTCGTGCCGGTGATCAGGGCGGCCATCTCGCTGTCGGTGAAGTGCTCCTCGGGCGGCGTGCCGAAGAAGGTTAGCTGGCGGCTGGCCAGGATGGCGCTGCCGCTCGGTGAGTACTGGACCATCGAGACGACGCCGCTGACCGGCTGTCTGACGGTTCCAAGTTTTCGGTAAAGATGAAGCAGTACGGCTTTCCGTACCAGATCACCAGCCAGGTCATCGACTTCGACGAGGGCCGGGTCGTGGAATGGCGGCACCCGCTCGGGCACAGCTGGCGGTGGGAGCTTGCGCCCCTCGCCAATGGCAAGACGCTGGTGACCGAGACGTTCGACTACAGCCGGCTCGGCCCCGCCAAGGTGAGCGGCCTGAAGATCTTCGGCAGCCTTAAGCACAACGTGGCCGGCATTGAGGCCAGCCTGAGCGGCCTCCAGTCTAGTTATCCGTAGGACCCGCCGCGCGACAACGATGGCCCAGCGAGGCTGCTGGTGCACCATGGGCTGGTTGCGGAGAGCGCTGAATCGGCAGGACAATCGGCCGGAGCGAGAGAATTGGGGCTGGCGATGGCCGCGAGACGTCCGAGACTGCCGGCGGGAAGCGGTGACTCGGTGGTGATCTGGCAGAGCGTGGTTGGCTGGGCGGTTCTGTACTGCGCGCTGATCGCCCTGTTCGCGCTCGCCATCGCGGTCAGCTATCCCAATCAGGCAGCGACTTCCGGCAAGATCGGAGCCATCGTCTTTTTCGGCCTGTTCATCGCGCTATTCGCACTCGGACTGGTGCAGGCGTTCAGGCGTCGCTCAAGGCTGGAGATCTCGTCGGAGCGCATCATCTACGTGAATTATCGTGACGACTCGCTGGCGCTGGACCGGGAGTCTGACGGACCGCTGCGGCTTTACAACGCCGGAGGAAAGATGCCGCCGATGTGGCGGCTCGCCAACCGCCATGGGACGGTCAAGGTGCCGGTTAACCGGTACCGGCGAAGCCGACTGACGAGACTGTGCACGACCAAGGGATGGGAGTTCCCGGCCACGCACGTCGAGCCCGACGACCGGTAGCGCGGGGCCGCAGTACAAGCCGAGGGACTCCGGCTTGCCTTTGTTTATCGCTGTTGCACCACATTGACGAAATAGCAAGTTCTGGCAAGTCGCTTAGCCGGCGGGCCACGCTCCGACGGCTGGAGTTGCAGGGACGTACGCGTTGGTCAGGCCGGTGAGCAGGATGTCGAGGCCGCGTTCTAGCTCGCCGGCACCGTCGTAACTGGCCAGTGCCGGGGCTAGGCCGCGGAGCAGCGGAAATTGGGTGATGGGGAGCCGGTGCAGGCCCAGCCTCAGAAGGTCGTCGGTTTCGTCGGGATTTTCGACCAGCTCCTGCAACTCGTTCAGTACGTGCCCGTACAGGAACCCGAATAGGGCCCGGTAGACGTGCAGGGCGTCGGGACCGCTGAACCCGGCTCGGGTCAGCAGGGCCAGGATGTCCTCAAGCGACTTCAGGGTTCCCGGGGCGCGCAGGCCAAGAGGCGTGGCTAGAGGCCGGGTGACGATCAGCGGTACGACGTGCGGATGCGCCAGCGCCAGGGCGCGGAAACCGCGGGCGACTGCGCGCAGTTGCCCGGCCCAGTCCTCGTCGGAAGGATCGACGTGAAGCTGGGCCAGGACTGTCTCGGCGACGCCGTCGAGCAGCGCCGCCTTGTTGGGCGTGTGCCGGTACAAGATCATCGGATCCCGGTCGAGGGCGTGGGCCAGCCGGCGCATGGACAAAGCGTCAACGCCGTCCCTGTCGATGATCTCCAGGGCCGCCGCGAGCACCGCCTCCCTGGTGATCTTGCCGTTGCTGTTGCCGCTGCCAGCGGCGCTGGCAGCGGGAGTTCGCACCGTCATATCGAACGCTCCTTCCCGGCCGTGCCTGCTGTCCTACCGACTATACCCGAACTGTAGGTCATCATCATAGGTCTACACCGTTGACATAACTTCAGGACCGTGCTTGACTGTAGGTCTACGCCATAGACACAGGGAGTTAGCGTGATCGTCATACTCGGACTCGTGATCTTGGTCGCGGCGGTAATCGCCGGGGTGTCAGGAGTCCTCACTAATAGCGGCAGCACACATCCTGTCGGTAATTTCGCGGTGTTCGGCTATCACGTGACCGGTTCGACGGGAACCTTGTTCTTGTACGGGATCGTCGTCGGGGCAGTGGCTCTGGCCGGGCTGAGCATGCTGCTAGCCGGAGCACGCCGCACCTCGCGCCGTGGCCGCGAAGCGCGCCACGGCCTGCGGGCGTCGCGCCGTGAGACTGTCGCGGTCAGTCAGGACCGTGATGACCTCATCGAGCAGCGCGACAACGCCCGTGCCCAGATGGCCAGCGACCCCGCAAGGAACGGCAACGGCAGCGATCCTGGCCACCGCGGGCCAGGCTTGGTCGAGCGTATCCGCGGTCGCGGGCCGAGGACGCGGCCAGTAGTGCCGCAGCCAAGGGCGGCGACCAGCCGCACCGCCGAACCAGGCGCGATGTCCAACGGCTCCGCACCCGCGGCTGGCCAGGGCACCGAGGTTCCTGCTGGCGCCTCGGCGTCGGCCGAGTGACCGAAACATCACAGCAGATTCAGGAGGGGGAACCATCATGAGCACAGAAGACAAAGCCAAGAACGCCGCCCAGAAGGCGACCGGCAAGGTCAAGGAAGTCACCGGCAACCTGACCGATGACGAGAACATGGAAGCCGAAGGCCAGCGCGATCAGGCCGCAGGCAATCTCAAGGACGCTGGCGAGAAGGTCAAGGACGCATTCAAGGACTAGCAGGCTCGCGCCGCGAGGCTGGACAGGCAGCAGCCTGTCCAGCCTTTCGCATCAGCTCATCCCCCGCCGGGTGGTGTCGGCTCCCCGCTCGCGCTGCCTATAATTCGCTTAATGCCCTTTGCGGTTCAGCCTCAGGCGGAGCCGATCACCGGCCGGGAGAAGCGGCGGTTGATCGCTGGTCTTGTCGTGCTCGTAATCGTGCTGGCCGGCGTCGGGATCTGGGCCGCCGCCCGGCCGGGCCGATACGGAGCCTCGAAGAACGGCTGCATCACGGTCACGCTGCCGAGCACTACGGGCGGGGCCATCATGCACCAATGCGGCGCCGACGCCAGGGCCACCTGCAGGCATGCCTTCGCCGCGACGGGCAAGGTCGCCGCCCTGACCCGGCCGCAGTGCCGGCTGGCCGGACTCGGACCGTCCGCGCGCGGGCGTGCTGGTTGACGTCAGCCGGGCCCGCCGGGCCTTGGCCGGGTCATGGACTTGGTGCGGGCGCGGGGAGTTCCGGCGCAGCTGGCTGTGATCCACGACGGGCAGGTCGTGCTCGACGAGGTGATCGGCTGCGGGCGGGATTCGCTGTTCTGGTTGCTCTCGGCGAGCAAGCCGGTCGTGGCGCTGGCCGTGCACCTGCTCGCCGAGCGCGGTGAGTTGGCTCTTGATGACACGGTTGCCAGGCACTGGCCGCAATTCTCGCAGCACGACAAGGACGCCATCACTGCTGCAGCACCGGGCCGGGCTGCCGGTGGCCAGGAACCTGGCGCTTGATGCGCTCGCCATGACGAACACCTCGGGCTGCCCGCTGACCTGTGCTCGCGGCAGGTGCCGGTGCGAGGCAGGGATCCGGCCAGGTTCTTGACCAAGCTGATGGTGAACCGGCCGGCTACCCGGCAGGCCGTGATACCGGCCGCCGGCATCTCGGCCACCGCCCGCGACCTCGCCCGTCTGTACCAGGCACTGCTCAACGGCGGCGAGCTTGACGGCGCCAGGATTCTGCGGCCGGAGACTATCGAGGTGGCCAGGACGCCGTCCACGAACGGAGAGCTTGACCGCTTCCTTCGCCTGCGGATCCGCTGGGCTACCGGATTCCAGCTGGGCGGCGAGCAACGCGGTCCAGGGCCTATGGGGACACTGGCTACTAAGGAGACGTTCGGGCATAACGGCAGTTACGCCTGTCTGGCCTGGGCCGATCCGCCTCGACGGCTGGCCGTCGCATACCTGACTGCCCTCCTCCCGCCAAGAGGGTCAGGCGCCAGGCACCAGGCCCAGGTCAGCGACGCCATCCGGATTGCCTGCGAGTAAACGGTCGGCCGGCCCTGCGTCTAGGTCGCAACAGTTAGTGGGTCTTGGCGGCGTGGGGTTCCCGCGAAACTGGGGTGGCGGGGTTGTGCGGGTGGTCACGGGCCGGGTTTGCGGCGGTGGGTGCTGCCCGTGCGCCGGCCCGGCACCGTGACTGGTTCCAGGGTGGCGGATGCGGGGGCTGGTTGTCGAGCCGGGGGCGCGGGATGATCGGGGTGCTGCCCGTGACGCCGTCGATGCTTGGTGCTGTAGTGCCCGTGCAACAGTTTGGCGCTGGGGGCGATTTGCGGGCTGGGGTACTGTCGCTCTTCGAAGCACGCCGATCAGATTCGGTTTTTCCTGTGCCGCTCCCCGGGCAGCTGGTTCCTGCTGGTTGCGGATGGGAAAGCGAGGCGGCGATGCCGGAAGGGCACGAGAACGAGAACGGGAACGCGGACGGCGGGGTGCCTGCGGGCGCGGCGGCCGGGCCCGGCGATGGCGCGGAGGTGGCCGAGGACCTGGTGCAGGTGGTCGGGTACGCGGCGGCGGTCGATGTGGCGAAGGGGTTCGGGATGGTGTGCACCCGGGTTCCGGGTTCGCGGCCGGACCGGCGGCGGCAGAAGGTGTGGCGGGTGGAGGCCACCTTCAAGGACGTGATCGCGCTGATGGATCACCTGCGGTGCGAGGGCATTCAGCGGCTGGTGCTGGAGAGCACCAGCGATTACTGGCGGATCTGGTACTACCTGGCCGAGGCGGCCGGCCTGGAGGTGTGGCTGGTCAACGCCCGGGATGTCAGGCACCTGCCCGGCCGCCCGAAGACCGACAAGCTCGACTGCATCTGGCACTGCAAGCTGAACGAGCGGGGCATGCTGCGCCGCTCGTTCGTGCCGCCGCAGGAGATCCGGGACCTGCGGATGCTGACCCGCACCCGGGCCCGGCTGGCCCAGGACCAGGCACGCCACCAGAGCCGGGTCGAGAAGATCCTCGAAGACGCGCTGCTGAAGATCTCGGCGGTGATCTCGGACCTGTTCGGGACCAGCGGCCGCCGGTTCCTGGATGCCCTGATCGCCGGGGAGCGCGATCCCCGCGCGCTGGCCGCGCTGGGGGACCGCCGGCTCAAGGCCAGCCGCCAGCAGCTGGCAGACGCGCTGACCGGCCGGTTCCGCGACATCCACGCGCTGGAGATCAGCACCCACCTGCGGCTCATCGACGCGATCAACGACGAGATCACCCGCCTGGACGAGGCCATCGGGGAGCAGCTGGCGAAGGTTCCCCGGACCGCGCCGGCCTGCACCGCCTGCGGGCTGATCGGCGGCGGGCACGCCCCCGGCTGCGCCGATGACGGCACCCCCCTGCTGGCCCTGGCCGACCGGCTGGACGAGCTCACCGGAATAGGCCAGGACGGCGCCCGGGTCGTCATCGCCGAGCTCGGCACCAATCCCTCCCAGTTCCCCACCCCCGGCCACGCCGCCTCCTGGGCCCGGCTGACCACGCGCGCCGACCAGTCCGGGGACACCACCCGCAACGGCCGCGCCGGCAAGGGCAACCCGTACCTGCGCGCCGCGCTCGGCCGGGCCGCGATGACCGCCGCCAAGACCGACACCCGCCTCGGCGCCCAGTACCGCCGCATCGCCCGCAAACGCGGCAAGAAGAAAGCCATCGTCGCGGTCTCCCGCGTGATCTGCGAACTCGCCTGGATCCTCATCTGCGACCCCGGCGCCCGCTACCAGGAACCCGGCCCGGACTACTACAGCCCCCGCAGCACCGCCCGCCAGACCCGCGACAAGATCCGCGAGATCGAGCGCCTCAACCCCGGCCGCAAAGTCATCCTCGCCCCCGAAGACCCCGGCACCCGAGCCCGCCAGGCCGCCTGAAAACACCTGACACACGGTAACCGCACCGTCACCCGCTACCATCCGGAGTGTCACGCCACTCACCGTAAACACGCCAGGTCACCCCCAGCCCGACCCGCCCCACCGCGCCGGGCAGCTCCACCATGCCATCCGCCCATGGTTAGTTTCCGGTCAGCATCTGTGGGCCATCGATGTTGTTCGCTGATCCCTGTCCGGTTAGCTGAGGCCGTCGGCTAGCTCTCGGCCGCCTTGGCGGCTCGCGGCCCCCTCAGCCGGGCCGGTCTGGGTGAATTGTCGGTCTCGGAACAGCTGAGAAGTCATCCGCCCGCTGCATAGGGCATCATGTGAGGACAAGGAGGCAGGCTGCGGCCGGGGCCAGTTGAGAGGGGTCTGCCGCCGAGATCCAGGAGACCGGAGGATGAACACTCCTCTCCACCTCTAATCTATAGCGTAGTGGGGGGCTTGCGGCAAGACCCGGGTCGTGGCGCATAATCGCTGGCTGCAGCCGACTTCGGATCGGAGTTAAGGACGTGAGTTCGCTGACTGGCAGCGCGTTTGATCTTCCCGCCCGCCTCGCCGCTAAGGCTGACCCGGCGCTGATCGCCGTCGACGAGCAGCAGTTCGCGGCGATCGCGGAATGCCTGACGCAGTCGATCGCCGACCTGTCAGGCCGCCTCGATGTCGAGCTCCTGGCACCAGGGGGCATCGGCCAGGAGGCGCTGGACAGGGACCTGGAGATCCACCGGCTGACCGCTCGCCTGCGCGTCCTGCGCCGTTTTGGCCTTGACCTGTGTCTTGGGCGCATCGTCGGCGCGGACAATCCTGAGCCCGTGTACGTCGGGCGGCTTGGCCTCACCGATCAGGCGGGTCGCCGGCTGCTGCTCGACTGGCGGTCCCCCGCCGCTGAGCCCTTCTTCGGAGCGACCCATGCCAACCCGATGGGGCTGGCCAGCCGCCGCAGGTACCGGTGGACCCGCGGCCGGGTCAGTGACTACTGGGACGAGGTGTTCACTGCCGACGGACTTGAAGGGCACGCCGCGCTCGATGACCAGTCCGCTTTCATCGCCAGTCTCGGCAGCAGCCGGTCTGCGCGGATGCGCGATGTGCTCAGCACCATCGCGGCCGACCAGGACGCCATCATCCGGGCGGGATCCCGTGGTGCTCTCGTCGTCGACGGCGGTCCTGGCACGGGGAAGACGGTCGTCGCTTTGCACCGCTCCGCTTACCTCCTGTACTCAGACCCTCGCCTCGGTCACCGCCGGGGCGGGGTGCTGTTCGTCGGTCCGCACAAGCCCTACCTGGCCTACGTCGCGGACGTGCTGCCCAGCCTCGGCGAGGAGGGCGTGCAAACGTGCACCCTGCGGGACCTGGTCCCCGGAGGAGCCGAGGCCGTGATCGAGACCGACCAGGAGGTGGCCCGCCTCAAGTCCTCCGCTGACCTGGTGAAGGCCATCGAGGCGGCCGTCAGGTTCTACGAGAAGCCGCCCGCCGAGGGGATGACGGTGCAGACCCACTGGTCCGACATCTGGCTGAGCGCCGACGACTGGGCCGAGGCGTTCGAGGCGCCAGAACCAGGTACTCCGCATAACGTGGCGCGCCTGGCGATCTGGGAGGAGCTGCTCACGATCCTCATCGACAAGCACGGCGGCGACGTCTCCGCTGAACTGCTCGGCAAGTCGCTGCGGCAGAACACGGAACTGATCAGCACTCTCAACCGGGCGTGGCCGCTGATCGAAGCGACTGAGCTGGTCGCGGACCTGTGGTCGGTGCCCGCTTACCTGCGCCTGTGCGCTCCCTGGCTGACCCGCGAAGAGGTTCAGAAGCTGCAGCGAGGCGACTCACAGGCCTGGACGGTGTCCGACCTGCCTTTCCTTGACGCGGCCAGGCAGCGGCTTGGCGACCCGGAGACCTCAGGACGCAAGCGCCGCCATGACGCCGCGGTCGCCGCTGAACGCGAGCAGATGGCCCTGGTCGTCGACAACCTGATCCAGGCCGGAGGCGACGCGTACGGCGAAGGCCTGGTGACGATGCTGCGCGGCGAGGACTTCCAGGACGCGCTGATCAATGTGGCCGTACTGTCCGGCACCGACCCTGACCGGCTCGCTGGCCCGTTCGCGCATGTCGTCGTGGATGAGGCTCAGGAACTGACCGACGCGGAGTGGCAGATGGTGCTGCTGCGCTGCCCGTCAAGGAGTTTCACCGTCGTCGGGGATCGTGCTCAGGCCAGGCACGGATTCACGGAGTCCTGGCCCGAGCGGCTCAAGCGGGTCGGGTTCGACCAGATCAGCCTGACCTCCCTGAGCATCAACTACCGGACGCCGGAAGAGGTCATGGCCGAAGCCGAGCCGGTGATCCTGGCCGCGCTTCCTGATGCCAACGTACCGGTCTCCATCCGCAGCACCGGCGTCCCCGTCAGGCACGGGGCCGCTTCGGAGCTTGGCTCGATCGTGGAGACCTGGCTCGCCGCGCACGCGGAAGGCATCGCCTGCGTCATCGGGGATCCCGCGTTCCCCGCGACGCCCCGGGTCAGGTCGCTGACTCCCGAACTGTCCAAGGGACTTGAATTCGACCTGGTCGTCCTCGTCGACCCTGATTCCTTTGGAAGCGGTATCGAAGGAGCGGTCGACCGCTATGTCGCGATGACGAGGGCAACGCAGCAACTCGTCATCCTCAGGTCAGCTGATGGTCCAGGTGAAACGCCAGGTCACTGAGGTCGCTCCGCGGGCGGAGACGGTGATGCTGACCTTGGAGCGTCTCGGAGTCCTGGGAAGCTTGCCAGTGATCACCCCGGTCGAGGGGTTGAGGCTGAGCCCGGTCGGCAGGCCAGCCGCCGTGTATCGCAGCGCCTGGCCGGCGGCCGCGTTGACCGACCTGACCCGGACGTGGACCGTGCTGTCCGGCTGGCCGTCCTGGTTTCCAGGGTCGGCGACAGCCAGCAGCGACGGTGTCATTCTGTTCACGTCGGTGCTGCCCTTGACGCCGGGGACTCTCGCGGTGATCGAGTACTGCCACCACGCCCAGCGGGTCCAGCCCTTCGCCAGGCGCGGCGCTTTGCGGCGGCTGGGATCTTGCACCCAGAGCTGATCGCGCGCGAAGTCGGAGGTGCCGCCAGTGCAGGTTTTCCACCAGGCAGGCTGGGTGTTGATCACGGGCCACAACGCGGTGACCTGGTGGGCGCGGGCCATGAACGCGGCGATCCAGGACACCATCTGGTGCCGGGTGAGGCCGTAGCAGAACTTGCTCAGGTAGGGATCGGGCTCAATGTCGAGAATCATCCTGAGCATCCGGCCGTCAGCACGATAAGCGCCATGCCTGAGCGCGTAGCTGGCCTGAGCCGCTCCGCCTGAGCTGGCCGGATTGGCGAAATGGTAAGCCGCGACCAGGAGGCCGGCGGCCTCGGCCCGCGCCACGTCGGTCCTGAAGTACGGGTTCACGTAGTAGGTGCCCTCGGTCGATTTGATGAACGCGAACCGGTACCCGGCCCTGGCCACCGACCGCCAGCCGATCCCGGCGCCGCCTGGATGCTGGAAAGACGAGACGTCGATGCCGCGCGCGGCTACACGGCCCGCATTGCTGCGGGCCGACGCCATGACCGGCTCTCCCAGCAGAACAGCCAGGGCCAGGGACATGGCGAGCGGGACAGTTGCTGCTTGAGTGATCCGCTTGCGCCAGCGACAAGTCCGCGTCATCGTTACGTCCGCCTCCGAGCGGGAAGGTCTGCAGATCCCGGAACTCTACAAGTTGAAGGGCACCGGCGGCCCAGCCCGGCCGGCCCCGAACCCCATCGATGTCCCTGCGCAGGGGCCAGAGGTACATCTACCGAACATGACAACATCAGCGAGCCCGACACCGGAGGCCTGATCATCGAGTGGACAACTACCCTCAAGCGAGCCCGACCGGCCAAGCCACGCGATACCAAGACCACCTAACCAGCCACCAGCGAAGCCGCGCGGGCCAGCGACCCGCGCGGCCCGCAAAACCCGCCCGGCCACTCACCCCACCCACGCACCAGGAACATCCGCCCCGACGAAGGCGGCACGCCCGCCCGCCCCCGGCCGTCCGTGGCCGGCGCAGTCACGCAACCCACGCCCAGCCAACAGAAGACGCATGATCGGAGCCCTGCGGGCGCTCAGCCTCCCGAAGCAAAGAGCAAACCAGCCGCCGGCGCGCGCCGATACCAAACGCGCGCCGGACCGGCACGACAAGATCACGAGCGACCGGCAGGCAGCGACAAGACCTCACGCGCGTCCCGCACCGACGCCCGCGAGCCCAGTCGCGCCGGAACCGCGCCCAACGCAGCGTGCGCCCTCACTACGACGCCCCGCGTCTGCCGCCACTCAGAAGGCAGCGCCTTCAGCACCCTTACGCAATATCCGGCGCCACCGTCCACGTCACCAGCGCGGATCAGCGTCTCCGCGCGCAGCAGCGCCACCCGCGCCCGCCCGCCGACGTTTTCCGCGTGCATCTGGTAAGCGTCCTGCGCCGCCAGAGCCCCTCCCGCGTCTCCGGTCTTGGTCAGCACATACGCCTCAACCGCCAGCGCCCGGCGCTCATGATGCCCCCACTCAGAACCCGGCTCGACATCAGCATCCGGCAGACCGTCCCGGACCCGCCTGTAGTCGGCCAGCGCTGACAGCGCGCTAGCGCGCCGGCCCAGCCCCGCATACACCTGAGCCCGAGCCGCCTGAGCCGATGCCGCACCTGCGCAGGACACGCCACCCGCCGCCGCCAGCGCCTCGCTAGCCAGCGCCAGCGTCCGCGCAGACGGACCGTAAATCGACATGTCCGCCTGCTTGCCGAGCACCAGCGCAAGCAACTCGCCGTCGCCCGGCTCATCGGCTACCCGCGCAGCAGTCCGCCACCACCGCGCCGCCGTCATCTCATCGCGCATCGTGGCCAGCCCGATCGCGGTAAGCGCCGCTATCTGCGCCGCCGAACGCGTCAGCCGCGCCCGCACCGATCCTGACGACGACGCGGCGCGGTCGGTTACCTCCGCCGCGTCGGCCAGCAGATGCGGCAGGTACGCCGACACCGGCAGCACCGCGACCCGCCGCGCGTACTCCGCCGCTACCTGCTCCCACTCATCCGCGTCCCGCTCACTCGCCGGCCGGGCGGCGACCCCGTCGAGATGACGCCTGATCTGCTCAAGCTGCAACGCCAGCGGCCCCGCGACCATCGCACCCAGCAACTCACGGCGGTTCACGTCATCATCTCCCAGATCATCAGCCCACCACACCGGCACCGCCCGCTGAGCAGCCCGCCCGGCATCCGCCGCCTTCACCAGCGCGCCATCCGCCGCCAGCAGCTCATCCAACCGAGCCGCCACCCGAACAGACGGCAACTGCCGCCCGCACCGCAACCGCGACACCAGCGCCTCATCACACGGCACCAGCGCCGCCAGCCGCCGCGCCGACAATTCCCGCTCGCGCAGCAGATCGCACAACAGCATCCCGAAATCCATAACACCGCCAATCTCCCCCCGACCAGCCCGAAGGACAACCCCCCGGCCCCCCGGACCACTTGACGGAACTTGACAACAACCCGCCGTCAACCTCCCCCAGACCCGGCCACCCGCCCCACAGTCATACCGACCGCATGCACACAACCGACCCCGAGCGGCCAGCCGGCCGCAGGAAAGGAGACCCGAAATGGACCTGCCCGACACACCGCGAACCATCTACACCACCTACCGCAGCCAATCCCGGTTCGCGCGCATCAGGCTCCGGCACCCCGGCCCCCGCCAGCCCCGGCTGCGCCTCTCCGACCGGATCACCGCCATCTTCCCCGCCCTCCGCGCCCCGGAAGAGCCCACCGACTACACCCCAGAACTCGCCATGGAACTCCTCGCCCGAACATGCGACCCTCCCGAAACCAAAGTCGCCCTCCACATCGTCATCGGCGAATACCGCAACGCTCTCCACGCACTCGCCACCCAGGCACTCAACCAGCAGACCGCGACGGAGTGACCCGCCATGTACGTCCTGCCCGCCTGCCCAGAACTGCCATCCCCGGCCGCCGCCCGGTACCAGCTCGGCAGCCACCTCCGCACCCTGCGCCGCAAGGCATCCCTCGACATCGCCCGCGCCGCCGGCCACGTCGGCATAGTCCCCTCTACCCTGTCCCGCATCGAAACCGGCCAGGCCCCCACGCGCCTCAGCTACCTGCACATGCTCCTCGACCTCTACGACATCACCGACCCCGACCAGCGCCGCCAGCTCGCCGAACTCGCCCGCCACACCCACGAACAGCCCTACTGGACCCAGCACGACGAAATCCTCCCCGAAGGAACAGCCCAGTACCTCGCCCTCGAAGCCGCCGCCACCACCCTCCGCACCTACGCCCCCGCCTGCATCCCCGACCAGCTCCACACCGCCTGGTACGCCCAGGCCGCCAGCGCCGCCACCCGGCCCGACCTCCACCCCCGCCACGCCGCAACCGTCGCAGCGCTCACCCTCGCCCGACAGGACCAGCTACGCCAGCACCCATGCCAGCAGCACATCCTCATAGAAGAAACAGCCCTCCGCCGCCTCGCCGCCCCCGCGCCCGTCACCGCCGGCCAGCACCGCCACCTCGCCGAACTCGCGGCCAGCCCCGCAATCACCATCCAGGCCATCAGGTACACAGCCAGCCGCGCCGTCCTCAGCCCGCCGTTCACCCTGCTCACACTCCCCGCCAAACCCCACCCCGCCGGCTGCTACCACGGCCCCGCCGGCCAGATCGCCACCACCCGCCGCCTCGCCGACACCATCGCCATGACCACCACATGGCAAGCCCTCACCCGCGCAGCCCTCACCCCCGAAGCCACCGCCGTCCTGCTCACCGAACTCGCCGGCCTATGAAAGCAGACCGCCGACCAGCCAAGCCTGACCCCGCACAACCCCCCGGCACAAGGACACCCATGACCAACCTCCGCTCGGTCCCGCCCCCAGCCACGGACCTCACCACCCCCCACGCCGGCTCCCGGCTCACCGCCAGCCTCGAAGTCACCAGCCGCCGACACAGCCCGCTCCTTGCCATCACCCTGGAAATGACCTGGCCCCGGCCAGGCCCCGCGCCGGACCCGCCACCACCAGGCCCGCCGGACCCGGCACCACCCGCGATCAGCACCGCCCGGTGAACCGGCAGGCGGCAAAGCCACCCCCCCAGCACGCCAGCACACCGAGCGCCCCGCCCAAGGTCAAGGTCAAACCCCAACCATCAAGTGCGGGCCTGCGGCAGTCCTGTCAAACACCTGCCCGGCCTACGGCCCGCCATGAAGACCAACCTCAAAGCGCACGCGTCGCCGAGCCGAACTGATACTCACCTATCACCGGCGCGCCACCGAAGACGACCGGTACCGGATCGCGGCCACGGCGGACGGAGGGATCTGGCTGATGCGCACCCCCTACCCCGAACCCATCGCCCAGCTCGCCGGCACCCGCCGCGTCATCGAGACCGCGACCAAGGTCGTCCAGCACATGTGGGGCGACGAAGGATCCTCCCGCATCCAGCACGCCTTCACCGCCGACCCCGGCATCGCCCGCGTCTACGGCCGCACCCGCACCGCCGGCGGCCGGCGCGGCCGCAAGGTCCCCCCGGACCAGTGGCTATGGTCACCCGAGCCCGCCCACCCCGCCATCATTACCCGCGCCCTGTGGGAAGCCGCCCAGGCCGCAGGCCAGGCCCACGGCAACAGCCGCGACCCCGGCCAGCCCCTCGCCGCCGCCAAGTACAACTACCCGCTACGCGGCATCATCTTCTGCCGTGAATGCCGGCGCCGCATGACCGGCCACCGCAAGACCGGCCGGCCCGGAGCCCCCCGCCTGACCTACTACGCGTGCACCCACAACCCCGCCAATCCGCGCCACGCCGCCAGTCACCCCGACCACCCCGTCACCGTCCAGGTGCGGGAAGAACTCATGCAGGCCTGTATCGCCCAGTTCTTCGACGAGCGCATATTCGGTCCCGAACGCCGGCAGCTCTGCGCCGCCGTCATGCCCGACCACGCCGCCGACGCCGCCGCCCAGCGCAACGCCGAAACAGGCCAGCTACGGCAGCGGATCCACCACATCGACGCCGCCGAGAACGCCCACGCACGCGAAGTCGAGCACCTCGCCACCATGCCCGCCGGATCACCCGCCGTCACCGCGCTAAGATCCCGCATCCTGGACCGGTTCACCGAACTCGAAGACGAACGCGCCCAGATCAACACCCGGCTTCTCAAGCTCGCCGCCCAAACCCCCGCCCCCGCCGACCCCGGCCTGCTAGACCAGCTACCGCACCTCGCCGGCATCCTCGCCAGCGCACCCGTCCGGCTTCAGCAAGACCTGTACCGGGCGTTCCAGGTCCAGATTCTCTACAACCCCGACGCAGACCAGGTCACCTGCTACGCCACCATCACCCCCGCCACCCCCCGCACCCTCACCGCCATCCTTGACGACAGCGAACCACCCGAACCCGCCACCACCCCGCCAGCCAGCACAGGGACCAGCGCCGAAATGGCACGTTCAGAACATGCACCTAGGACCCCGCACAGGGACAACGCTGGGGCTCGCCGCCCGCCGGCTTAAGATCAACGCCGAGGACGGCCGCGGTTGACCGGAGCGGGCGAGCCGCCGCCCGGCTGGGAGTCGTTCCTTGCCGCGATCGCCGGGCAGCCGGATGATCCTGTGCCTGACGAGTCGCTCGGCGCGGCCATGCTCTATTCCTCTGGCACTACCGGCCAGCCCAAGGGGGTGCTGCGAGCGCTGCCGGACGGCGGGCCAGGCCAGGCGCTGCCGGTGATGGAGTTCGTGAAGGCGATGTTCGGGTTCCGCGACGGCATGACTTACCTGAGCCCGGCGCCGCTCTATCACTCGGCGCCGCAGGCCAGCGTGGCCGCCTCGCTGCGAATGGGCTGCACGACGGTGGTGATGGAGCACTTCGACGCCGAGCAGTGGCTGGCGCTCGTAGACCGGTACCGGGTTACGCATTGCCAGATGGTGCCGGTGATGTTCGGTCGGCTGCTGCGGCTGCCGGAGGAAGTCAGATCCAAGTACGACACCTCCTCGCTCGAATGCATCGTGCACGCGGCGGCACCATGCCCGGTCCCCGTGAAGCAGGCCATGATCGACTGGCTGGGCCCGGTGATCACCGAGTACTACGGTGCGACCGAGGCGAACGGGTTCACGTTCTGCGACTCGGCCCAGTGGCTAGCTCATCCAGGTACCGTCGGCCAGGCGATCCTTGGTGAAGTGCTGATCCTTGACGAGGAGGGCGAGCAGTGCCCGCCGGGAACAGACGGGACGATCTGGTTCCGCGGCGCAACGGCGTTCGAGTACTTCGAGGACGCGGACAAGACGACCGCCGGCCTGCGCGAAGGCGGGATCACCAGCACGGTTGGCGACGTCGGCCATGTCGACACGGAAGGTTACCTGTACCTCACGGACCGGAAGAGCTACATGATCATGACGCCGCAGCTGCGCTGAGTGAAGGAACCCGGTGCGGCTAGGTAGGTCGGGCTCGCGGAGGTGAGTAGCCGCGCCGATGTGCGGGCGCGCGGGCGCTGGCTGAATCGTAGGCATGACTGAGGCATATATCACCGGCACCGGCGCTTACCTGCCCGGCGACCCGGTCGGCAACGAAGAGCAGGCGGCGAGGTTCGGGGACGGCACGAGGCGGGGTGAGGCGCTGCGCCGGCGGGCGCTCGCCGCGAACGGGATCAGGACCAGGCATTACGCGACCGATGAGCACGGCAAGACGCTGATGCTTAACGAGGAACTCGCGGCGCGGGCCGTGCACCTGGCGCTGGCCTGCCGGGGGCTCGCGCCTTCGGCGGTGCGGATGCTCGCGACCGGGACTACGCAGGGCGATCTGCTCATTCCCGGGTTCGCCTCGATGGTGCACGGGCGGCTCGGCGGGGGGCCGATGGAGTTGCTTTCCGCGTCCGGAGTGTGCGCCTCGGGTATGGCCGCGCTCAAGGCGGCCGTGTCGGCCGTGCGGCTCGGCCAGCACCAGGTTGCCGTCGCCGTCGGGTCTGAGCTGGTCAGCCGGTCGTTCACCAGGGACGACGGCCAGGAGCCTGACACGAGCTTCCTGCGGTGGACGCTGTCGGACGGCGCCGGCGCCGTGGTGGTCGAACCTGAGCCGCGACCGGACGGGCTGAGCTTGCGGGTGGACTGGATGCACCTGGTGTCGTTCGCGCACGAGCACGGGGTGTGCATGAGCGCGGGGCTGGCGGACGGCGGCCGCGATCCGCGCGAGCTTAAATCGGAGGCCGGACTGACCTGGCTCGATCAAAGCGCGGTCGCTCCGAGGTTGCGCCAGGACATGTCGGCGCTCGGAGACCTGATCGACGTTGGGATGGCTGAATACGTCAAGCTGGTCAAGGCCGGGCGGATCGATCCGGAGACTGAGCACGTGCTCTGTCACTACAGCGCGGGGCATTTCCGGGAGACGCTGCTTGACCGGCTGCGCGAAGCGGGGTTCGCCCCGGACGGCGACACCTGGTTCTCTAACCTGCCCACCGCCGGCAACACCGGAGCGGCCAGCATCTTTGTCATGCTCGACGCGGCCCTCCCTCGCTTCAGGCCGGGGGACCGCGTGCTGCTCGTCGTGCCAGAGTCCGGCCGGTTCACGCTGGCGTTCGCGCAGCTGACCTGCGTCGCGCCTGAGCGGGGCCCGAGCCGGGCCGAGCTGGCCGCGTCACCGCTTGGCCGGCCGCAGGCCGGGGACCCGCCGGGGACGGCGCGCGCCTTTACCTGGCTCGCGGAGGTGTGGGCCGAGTTCGACCAGGCGCTCGGCCGGGTGCCGGTCGTGCGGCGGATCGAGGACGGTATGGCGACGGTGAAGGACTACCGCCGGCTCCTGCTCAACGTGCGGCAGCAGGTCGTGGACGGCGGCCGGTGGATCTCGCTCGCGGCCGCCAATTTCTCGGCCGGGCTGTTCTGGCTGCGCAGCGCCGCAATCCAGCACGCCGCCGCCGAGCACCGCGACTACCAGCTCCTCGAGCAGGACTACGCCGCCGTGGGCGGTGACCAGGCGACCATGGCCGCCACCCCGCCTAACACCGGCTCGGCGGCGCTGTCCGCCTTCATCTTCCGCCAGGCCGGCCAGCCTGACCCGGTTGACCTGCTCGGCGCGATGTTCATCATCGAAGGGCTCGGGGTGCGCAAAGCCGGGGTCTGGGCGGACCGGCTGAGGGACAGCGCCGGCCTGCGCGATGACCAGCTCACCTTCCTGCGCTACCACAGCCAAGGCGACGAGGAGCACTTTGGCATCCTCGCCGCCGCGCTACGATCCGGCCTGCTCGACGACGCCGCGATCACCAGGATCGTCAAGACGGCCAGGGTCGTCGCCCGGCTGTACGCGCTCCAGCTCGAGGAGCTCGATCATGTCTGAGGCCAGCCCTTCCCTGTGGGAGGTCATGGCCGTTGATCCGGCGGTGCCGATGGACCGGGACACACTCCGCCTGGTCATCGGTGACCAGCGGCGAGTCAGCCGGAGCCTGGTCTACCCGTGGCTTCGGGTGCTGTCCAGGATCCTCGTCACGGCCATCGTGGTCGGCAAGCGACTTTGCCCGGTCAGGTTCTCCGCGCACGAGACCATGGACCGGCTTTGCCTGTGGTTCCTGCGAAGGTTCGTCGCGCCCGATGCTGTTTTGCTGCTGATCAGGCATTTCATTATTGAGACTAACCTGCTCAATTTTTGCCTCAGGAACGGGACGGGCGCCGGGCTCGCGGACGTGAGCCTTCGCCCCGTGAAGCTCGCCGAGCTCGGCAACCGGGCGGTGATCGAACACGACCTGAACGTGTACCGGGCCCTGCTCGCGCTCGGGCAGGCCGGGGCTGGGCCGAAGCTGGGTGCGGACGAGCTTGACTTCGGGATGCTGGCGGTGCCTGCGATCGACCCTGAGCGGCGGGCCAGGCGGGTGCTTAACCTGGATATCCAGACCGCGCTCTGCCTGATGAACATACCGTTCGCGTTCTGCCTGACGCCTTCGCAGTACCGGCGGGCGGTGCACTCGCTGCGGCTCGATGCTTCGCTGCTCGCGATCATCGCCGGCCTCACGGGCGACAGCACGTTTCTCGGGTGGGCAACGGCCCCGCCGGTGCGGGTCGACAGCAACGCGGACGTGCCCGCGATGGTCTACGAGCACGCGGTCCTCTGCGAGTACGCGCACGGCAGGCTCTGTCAAATGGCTGCCCGCTAAGGCACAGTAAGTCCGGTGGAGATACTTGTCTGCGTTAAGCGGGTGCCCGCCGTGGGCGGCCGGATCGTTCTGACCGGGGACGGGCAGCAGGTCGATACCCGGATGTCGGGATTCACGATCAGCCCGCACGAGGAGTGCGCGGTCGAGGAAGGCGTGCGTCTGGTCGAGAGGTTCGGTGGCAGCGTGACCGTGCTGACGCTCGGGTCGGCCGAGGCGGTCGATCAGGTGCGGGACGCGCTGGCGCTCGGGGCCCAGCGCGGGGTCCTGCTTGAGACTGACGGTTCCGACTGGGGGCCGGTGGCGACCGCGCACGCCATTGCTGACCTGGCTCGGGCCGGGAGCTATGACCTGCTGCTTTTCGGCAATGAGGCGGCCGATACCGGGGATTATCAGGTTCCGGTGCGGGTGGCGTACTTGCTCGGGGTGCCGTGGGTGACCGGGATTAAGAGTCTTGAGGTGTCGCCGGAGCGGGTGCTGGCGCGGCGGGAGTACCGAGGGACGTCGGAGGCCTTTGACGTGCCACTGCCGGCGGTGGTCAGCGTGAAGGAAGGCATTAATCTGCCTCGGTATCCTTCGCTGCCCGGGCGGCTCCGGGCTAAACGGGCGGTAATCGAGCGGGTGTCGCCGTCCCGGCGGCCCGAGGCGGTGCGGACGCTGGGGTTGCGGCTGCCCGAACGGGAGGAGCAGCGGGCGCGGGTGCTCGGGACCGGTCCGTCGGCCGTGGGTGCGCTGGTCGGGGTGCTCGAGGAGTTCGGGGTGCTGTCGTGAGCGTGCTTTGCCTGGTCGAACTCGACGGGGACGAGGTCGCTGATGCGTCGGTGCGGGCGCTCGGGCTGGCGCGGTCGCTGGCCGGTTCCGGCGGGTCCGGCGGGTCCGGCGGGTCCGGCGGGCTCGCGGCGGTGGTCGCCGGGGCGGGAGCTGAGCCGGCGGCGCTGTCGGCTTTCGGCGTGACCGACCTTTACGTAATCGATTTTCAGGAGCTCACCGGTTACGCTCCGGCGGCGTGGGGGCGAGCGGTCGCCGAGGTGATGCTGGCCAGTTCGGCGGATGCCGTCGTTGCCGCCGCTACCGATCACGGGTCAGAGGTCATGGCGGCGGTCGGGGCTCTCGCCGGGCTCGATGTGGTCGCGAACTGCGTGTCGGCGGCCTGGGGCGAGGACGGGGCTTGCCGGCTGGTGCGGTACCGGTGGGCGGGCAGCCTGCTCGAGGACGCGGTGCTCTCGGCTCGTCCAGCGTTGCTGACCGTTGCTACCGACGCGCCTGTGCCCGCGGCCGCGGCTGCGCCGGACCCCGTGGTGCACCGGCACCGGCCCGAGTTGACCGCCGCTGACCTGCTGGTTCAGGCGGCCGAGTCGCCGGCGGTGAGCGGCGGGGTTTCGCTGGCCACGGCGCGGGTCGTGGTCGGCGGCGGGCGCGGGGTCGGAAGCGCGGAAGGGTTCGCCGCGCTTGAGGAACTCGCGGAGCTGCTCGGGGCGGCGGTCGGGGTGTCGCGGGTGGTGACCAGCCAGGGGTGGCGGCCGCACCGCCAGCAGGTTGGGCAGACCGGCACAAGGATCGCGCCCGAGCTGTACCTGGCCTGCGGGATCAGCGGGGCCATCCAGCACCTGGCCGGCTGTCAGGCCGCCAAGCACGTGATCGCGATCAACACCGACCCCGACGCGCCGATCATGTCCCGCGCCGACTATGCCGTAATCGGGGATCTGCATGAGGTGATTCCGGCGCTGGTCGCCGCTCTCCGGGCGCGATCTTGATCGGTTTGGCTTAGTAGCGGGGGCACTTTGCGGTCGTTCTAGCGATAGCAAAGTGCCCCCGCGGCGCGCGGGAGACTACCGGGAGGGCTGGGCGGCGCGGTGGGCGGCGATCCACGTGGCGCCCCAGGGGTCCCGGTCCAGTAGCAGGTCGGCGGCGCGGCAGGCTTTAACGAGGTTGGGGGAGCGGGCGTCCATGATCGCGCTCGTCAGGCCGGCGGCGATCGCCATCGGCAGGAACGCGGCGCCGATCGCGATGCGGTCGGGCATGCCGAAGGATACGTTCGACGCGCCGAGCGTCAGGTTGACGCCGAACTCGGCCGAGATCAGCGCGATCGTCTCCAGCGTCTTCAGCACCAGGGTGGTGTCGGCTCCCACCGGCATGGCCAGCGGATCGATCACGATGTCCTCGATCGGGATGCCGTACTCGCCGGTGGCTACCTCGATGATCTTGCGGGTGAGTTCGAGCCGGCGCCTCGGATCCTCGGGGATCTCGGTCTCGTCGTTCGGCAGGCAGATCACAGCGGCGTTATAGCGTTTTACCAGCGGCAAAATAGCTTCCAGCCGGTCATCTTCCGCCGTCACCGAGTTGACCAGGGCCTTGCCCTGATACGCGGCGAGGCCCGCGTCGAGCACTTCGACGATCGAGGAGTCCAGGCAAAGCGGGAGATCGGTGCGGGCCTGAGCAAGTTCGACGGCGCGCGCCATGAGTTCGGTCTCGTCGGCCAGTGGCGTGCCCATGTTGATGTCAAGCACCATCGCGCCGGCCGCGACCTGCTGTTCAATATCGATTTCTATTCGCGACAAATCCCCGCGTCGCAACTGTTCCTGGAATACTTTCCTTCCGGTCGGATTAATTCTTTCGCCAATTATGCAGAAAGGGTTCTCGCCGCCGATAGTGACTGCTTTGCTTGCCGAACGTAGTACTGTCTCCACCCCGGCCCCGTTCCCGTGCCAACTAATCCCATATTGTGGAACCTTGTTTTACTATATGACTCTATGGTTAGCTAATGAGCGGGTCAAGGGACCAAGATCTGAGGTAGCCGTGTTCCGTAACCAGATGCCCCGTTACGAGATTCTCTCCGCTGACGCGGTCGCCGTGCTCGATCAGGGCTGGCGCCGGATCGTCTCCGAGATCGGCATCCAGTTCGCCAAGCCAGAAGCGGTCGAGCTGTTCAGGAAGGCGGGCCAGCGCGTCGAAGACGACGTCGTGCACCTGGATCCCGAGTTCGTGCTCGAGCAGGTCGCCAAGGCGCCATCGGAGTTCGACGTCCAGGCCAGGAACCCCGCCAACAACGTGCACATCGGCGGGGATCAGATGGTGTTCAGTGGCGTGTACGGGCCGCCGTTCGTGCGCGAGGGCGACGTGCGCAGGGAAGCGACGTTCGATGACTTCCGCCGGCTGTGCATGCTCTCGCAGTCGTTCCCGCAGCTCGACTCGGCCGGGGGCGTGATCTGCGAGCCGAACGACGCGCCGCTCGACTCACGGCACCTGGACATGATCTTCGCCCTGCAGACCCTGACCGATAAGTTCTACATGGGCAACGTCGTGTCAGGACCGAACGCCGCCGACACGATCGCGATGACGGAGATCCTCTTCGGCGGCCGGGAGGCGATCGAAAAGACCCCGGCCACGATCTCGCTGATCAACTGCAACTCCCCGCTCCGCTGGGACGACCGGATGCTCGACGCCCAGTTCGAGTACTGCGCGGCCAATCAGCCGGTCGTGCTGACGCCGTTCCTGCTGATGGGCGCCATGTCCCCGGTGACGATCCCGGCCGCGCTCGTGCAGCAGCTCGCCGAGGCGCTGTCCGGGATCGCGCTGGCGCAGCTGATCAGGCCGGGTTGCCCGGTGATCTTCGGGTCTTTCCTCTCTAACATCGACATGCAGTCAGGCTCCCCGAGTTTCGGAACGCCGGAGTCCGGCATCGGACTGCTCTGCACCGGCCAGCTGGCCAGGCATTTCGGGCTGCCGTTCCGTACCGGCGGCGGGCTGAACTCCAGCCAGACCTGCGACGCGCAGGCCGCGTACGAGGCCCTGATGACCCTGCTGCCGACGTTCCTGGCCGGGACGAACTTCGTGATGCACGCGGCGGGCTGGCTGGAAGGCGGCCTGGTGACCTGCTACGAGAAGTTCATCGTGGACATCGAACTGCTGCGGATGCTCGAGGTCGAGTTCACGCCGCTGGAGATCGATCCTGACTCGCTGGCTTTCGGCGCCCACACCGAGGTCGGGCACGGCGGGCATTTCCTTGGTGCGGAGCACACGATGGGGCGGTTCAGGGACTGCTTTTACCGGCCGTTGCTGTCCTCGACGGCGAACTATGAGCGCTGGCTCAAGCTGGGCGGCAAGGACGCGGCCGAGCGGGCCGGTGAGATCTGCGTCAAGACGCTTGAGGGGTATCAGCAGCCGCCCATGGACGACGCGGTGCGGTCCGAGCTAGAAGAGTTCGTGGCCAGGCGCCGCGCTGAGCTGGGCGACTAGCTCTCGCGACGTTCGTAGCGGATCTGCTACAGTTGTAGCATGTCTGCGATACCTGCCCGCGATCTGCGGAACCACACAGCGGAAGTACTACGTCGCGTGGAGGCGGGTGAAGAGATCGAAGTGCTTCGGGACAACCGTCCGGTCGCGAAGATCATCCCCATGTCGTGGCGCCGACGGTGGCTTCCCGCGTCGGAAGTCGTGAGGGAACTAATGGCGCTGGGGCCGGACACCACGGGGCTCGCGGACGAGTTGCGTGACACGCTGACTCAGACGACTGACGACTTGCCGTGGTAACCGCCCGCCGGGCGCTCGCCGATACCTCTGTTTTCATAGGGCTGGAGACCAGACGGTTTGACGGAAGCCAGATCTCGAACTTCGAGTGGGGAATATCTGTTGTAACCCTTGGCGAATTGCGACTCGGCGTGCTGCAGGCAAAGGATCCGGAAGCGGCGTCCCAGCGGCTGTCGACCTACCAGCTTGCTCAGCGTTTCGAGGCCCTAACTATTGATGAGCAGGTTTCCGATGCCTGGGCCTTGCTCATCTCACGACTTCGCGCGGCCGGTCGCAAGGCTCCGATTAACGACAGCTGGATAGCTGCGACCGCCATTGCCCATGGCATTCCGATTGTGACGCAAGATGCGGACTATGACGTTATGCCGGACGTCGAGGTAATCAGGATTTAGGAATGCAGCGCTGATAGTGCGGGTGCCGGTAGCCTGCCGGACAAAACACCTATAGTGCCCAGGGCCGCAACCGCAACGATGGGACATCGATGCTGCTCAGCCGGGCCGGTCTACCGCATCGGTGGCCCATGGATGTCACTCGGGCAGCAACGATGGCCCATGGTTGCGGTTGCCCGCCCCCGCCGGACCGCATCGATGTCCCATCGTTGCGGTGAGCTGAGCTGTCCGGTCAGCCGGCGCGGAGCCCCAACTGCCCCCGCCCTCACCGTTACCATCACGAAATGTGAGCCAGAGCCAGCGATGCTGTAAGCGGAGCCGGGGCGGGCTCCGGTCCCGCCAATCCCGGCATTCACTCCGGCCACTCCAACCTCGACCGATTGCCCCGGATCGGCCGGCTGGCCACCCGAACGGCGGGGACTTTACCCTAGCTGGCCGTCCATTTGGCGCTGTTCCAGTGGAGTATCAGGTTCAGGTCGTTCTTGTCGTTGATCTGGCTGTAGCCGACGATCCAGCAGTCCTTCTGGGACACGCATCTGACCGAGTTGAGCGAGTTCGAGTCGCCGTCGGCGGTGCCGCCTGGGTTAGGCACCTTGGTCAGCGTCCACTTCGTGCCCTTCCAGTGCAGTACCTCGCCGGTCTGCGCGCCGCCGTTGTTGACGCTTCCGAGATTGCCCACCGCCCAGCAGTTATCCGCGGCCGAGCAGGTGACGCTGTTCAGCGCGTTGATGTCGTTATTGGCTGTACCGTCAGGGTTAGGCGTTTTGACCTGGGTCCATTCATGGCCGTTCCATTGCAGAGCGTCGTTCTCTGACTCCTGGGTCAGCGAGCTGTCGCCGCCGTAGGAGCCGACCGCCCAGCAGTTGCTGGCCGAGGTGCAGGACAGGCCGCTGAGCTCGCTGAAGGCCCCATTCAGGGATCCGCCTGGGTTCGGCACATCGGCCAGTGTCCATTTGGTGCCGTTCCAGTGCAGCATCTCGTTGACCCCGATGGAGATGGTTGAGTCGATGCCATCGGAGCCGGCCGCCCAGCAGTCCTTGGGTGAGGCGCACCGGATGGTGTCAAGAAAGTTGAAGTTACCGTTGCTGTTTCCGCCGGGGTTGGGGGTCTTGACCTTGAACCACTTCTTGCCGGTCCAGTGGAGCAAGAGGTTGAATTCGACATCATCGCTAATGCTGTCGGTCCCGTAGTCACCGGCGGCCCAGCAGTTGCTTGCTGAGGTGCACGCTACGTCGGTCAGGTTCGTGAAGTCGTCACTGGCCGTGCCGCCAGGCTTGGGAGCTTGCGTCTGGCCCCACTTCTTGCCGTTCCAGTGCAGCGCCTCCGGGCCGAACGACGTCTTGCCCTCGTAGTCGCCGACCGCCCAGCAGTTGCTTGCTGACGTGCAGCGGACCGCGGCCAGTTCGCTGGAGTCGCCCATTTTGCCGCCGGCCGGGTTGGGCGCCGCCACGGCGGTCCACTTCTTGCCGTTCCAGTGGACGATCTGGTTCAGCAGGGCGCTGGCCTTTGACTCGCGGACGCCGACGGCCCAGCAGTTGGAACTGGCCGTGCAGTACACGCTGTCGAGGCGGAGTGACCCGGGGAGCAGGGTGCCCGGCGTGGCGCCTGCGCGGGTGCTGGCCGCAGCCGTGCCGGTCAGGGCCGTAGCGGCCAGGGTTACGGCTGAGCCGAGGGCCAGGATGCCGTAACGTCGCCAGTGCTTGCGCCAGATGTTGTCTCTCATCGGGCCGTTCACCCCAGTTCGCTCGGTCGTGTGTACGTTCGACCGTACGCAGACCGGACGTCGAGATCAATAAGGTGAACAATCTAGCCCGGTGCTTTTTTGCAGATAAAGGTCTTTAATCACTTGTTTCACTTCGTCTCGCTGGCGCCGGGCCGGGCGAGTATCGTCGGAAGGGTGGAGACAGTTGTCGTAGGGGCGCGGGGCAGCCGGCTGGCGCAGCTCATGGTCGCGGAGCTGCTTGATCATCTCGGCTCCTGCCCGGTCGTGAAGTTCAGGGTCAAGGCCGTCGTGACCGACGGTGACCGGGATCGCCGTACGCCGCTGCGCGAGCTCGGCGGCACCGATGCGGGCGGTGTTTTCACCAATCAGCTTCAGGAGGAGCTTTTCGCCGGGCGGATCGATATCGCCCTGCATTCCCTGAAGGACCTGCCGACCGCGTGCGCGGAAGGGCTCGCGCTGGCGGTGACTCCGCCTCGGTATGATCCTCGGGACGCGCTGTGCGGGTCAAGCCTGGAGGGGCTCAGGCGGGGAGCGAAGGTTGGCACCGGGTCGCCGCGGCGGATCGCTCAGCTCAAGGCGCTCCGGCCTGACCTGGAAGTGATCCCGCTGCGCGGCAATGTACCTACGCGGCTGGCTCGGCTGAAGTCAGGGCTTGATGCCGTCGTCCTCGCCGCTTCCGGGCTGGTCAGGCTCGGTGCGCTGGACAGCATCTCTGAGTTCCTCGACCCTTTGGTCTTCCCGCCGTCGCCCGGGCAGGGTGCGCTCGCGGTTCAGGTCAGGGCGGCTGACCGCGAACTGCTGACGATGCTCGATGCCTACGGTGATCCTGACGCTGACGCGGCCGTGCGGGCTGAGCGGGCCCTGCTGGCGCAGTTGCACGGCGGGTGCTCGGTGCCGGTCGGGGCTTACGCCGTCAGGGACGCCGGCGAGCTGAGGCTCAACGCGCAGGTCACGTCGCCGGATGGCCGGCAGGTGGTCGCCGGGCGGGTGAGCGGGACCGATCCGGAGGCCCTGGGGCTTAGCCTGGCCGGGGCGTTGCTTGCTCACGGCGCCGAGGAGATCCTGCGCGAGGTCAGGACGCCGGCGTTCCGGCGGAGTTAAGGGGCGCCGGACTCGTCGTAGGGCACCGCCCTGAACTCGCACTTGTTCACGGCGCAGAAATGGACGATATCGGCGGGCGTATGTGGCAGCGGCACCGGTGTGAAGTCGTGGCGGCTGGTCTCGTAATAGAAGACGGCGAAGCCTGCGAGTGACGCTTTTTCGTAGGCCGCCATTGTCTTGTATGGCGTCGTGCCCTGCGGCATTCCGTAGGACGGGTCGACGAGACCCCACGGCGTGCGCACGATGGCGTGGTCGCCGGTGTTGAAAAGCTCGGGCGGGGTAGCAACGAGACCCTGGGCGATCGGGGCGCGGCTCGGGTTGTATTTCACGTGGCTGGGCGTCACGGTCATGACGGTGCCGCTTACCGAGACCGGGTCGGAGTAGGCGTAGGGGCCGCTTTCGTTCTTCGAACTGAATGACCACAACGAGGATCCGACCAGCATGTAGGCGTAGTCGCTGGCCGCGAGCCGCCGGAATGGTTCCGGGCCAGGATAGAAGTCAGGATCGTCCCCGAGATCGACATAGCTGGCGTGGATGCCCTGGTAAGCCAGGATGTTCGCCAGGAACTGAGCCCAGTTACCGCAGTGGCCCGAGTTCGCGGCCAGCGCCGCGTAAGGCATCGGGCAATGGGTGAGCAGCTTAGTCCACCAGTCTCCGATCGTGGTGTAGCCATTGTCGTAGTACTTGATGTCGGGGCCGTCGGTCACTTCGCCGGTGACGCGGTCGAGTATCGGGTGGGCGATATCGCGGGTCGCGAACTCCTGCCAGATCGCCCTGAATACCGCCTTCGGGGTCTTCTGGCCGGCTCCCCATACGGTGCCGATGTCGATCAGGGTCAGGTACGGCGGCAGGATGACCGTGCCCGATGGCTTAACGTACGGAGCCGCGGTGAGGTAAACGGGGTGGACGGTCGATCCGGCCGGCACCTGAACTCCCGCATCGCTGACTGTCCAGGTGAAATAGAAATTTCCGGGCGCCGGCGTGGGCGGCAGGTTTCCTGAGAATGTCAGGTTACTGCCGGTGAGCTGGTAGCCCTGGTCGGTCGGCGTCTGCGTGAGCTTCGTCGGCGGCAGTGTCATTTCCTCGCCGCCGCTCGTCGCGCCGGTCGCGCTGACCATCGGGTTCTTGAGCGGGCCGCTGGAGAAGAACACGACCCGGTTGATGGTCAGCTTCTTTTTCGCGACGTAGATCACCGGCCACTGCTTGCTTGGCGTGCCGATGGAAGGGACCGTGCAGTCCAGGTAGTCGTAGCTCCGGGGGCTCGCCAGGCCGTGGCAGGTCTTCGGCCCGCTTGAGTGGTCCTCGATCTCCTTGGGCCGGTCGTCCTTGATCACCGGCAGGCCTGGGGTGTCGTCGGCGGTGGCGCTGGCCGCCGCGAACCTGAGGCCGCCGAGCTGGATCTGGGGCGGGAGCGTGACGGAGAGTACCTGGCCGACCCAGACGATGCAGTCCTGGTAACCGGTGACGCTGACGTTCGCGTCGCCGTCGCCGGGCTTGACGTACTGGCTGACGTCCTTGGTGACGGTGTCCCACAGGTTGCCCATGGAGTAGTTGGGCGCGCTCTGGTGGTCGGCTCCCGGGAAACTGACGTCGTCGAGCGTGGTGCCGTCGAACGTGGCGGTGTTACCTTCCTCCTGGCCGTCGGCCACGATATAGGTGGTCTTGGCCTGGGGATCCGGCGAGGCCTGGAAACCGGTGATGATGGCGCTGGCCGAGTTGCCGGCGGTGGACATGAAGGCGCCCATGTTGAGTTCTACGGCGGTTCTCGGCAGGGAATCTTGTTCATAGACGACCAGCAGGGTGGCGCCTTCCATATACGGCGGCTCGCTGCCTTCCTCCCACGGGTCGGCGCCGTCGGACTCGCCGGTGGCGAAGCCGGTGAGGTTGTACGTGCCGTTGCCGGATACGAGGCTGGTGACGTCGGCGTCGTAGGAGAAGTTGGTGTAGTCGTCGCTGTTACTGAGCGGCCAGCAGGGGGACTCGCCGTATTCCACGAACTGGCCGGTGATCGGGGTTCCGTCGAAGTTGCCCTGGCGGAAGTAATAGTCGCCTTCGGTGTAGATGACGTCCCAGATCAGGGTCGCGGACTGGACGGTCGCGCCTTTGGGGACGCCGTCGATGGAGATCGAGCCTTTGCCGAGGTTGCGCATGCCGGTTCCGGCGGCGGTGTAGCCGATGGAACCTACGCTTTCGAAGACCAGGGTTAGGGCGCCGATCGCGCCGTGGGGGGATTTCGGGGCGGCGGGACGGGTTCCGGTGCTGGTGCCTGCCGGGGGTGTTGGTCGTGCCTGCGGGGGAGTCGAGGCGGTTGCTGGATTCGGGCCTATGGCTATAACTGCCGACATTGTTAGCGGCAAAATTGCGGCTACGAGCCAAATGCCGGGTTTGCGGCCTGGAAAACGCTCGCGTAATGGACGCATGCGTTCCTCCGGTTATTCCCTCGCAGAGACGTATCACAGGGAATAGCAGGCGTTGGTCGCTGGTGTCAAGATTGGCTGGGTGGCGGGTCTTCGGCCTGGGCTTGCTTGGTCCAGTAGGCGAGGTTGTTGCGGGTGGTCAGGGTGTTTGGATGTTCGGGGCCGAGTATTCGTTCGCGGATGGGGAGGAGGGCGGCGGACTGGTCGCGGGCGGCGGCGGGGTCGCCGGCTTGCCCGGTCCAGTGGGCGAGGTTGTTGCGGGCGGTCAGGGTGTCTGGGTGTTCGGGGCCGAGTATTCGTTCGCGGATGGGGAGGAGGGCGGCGGACTGGTCGCGGGCGGCGGCGGGGTCTCCGGCCTCCCCGGTCCAGCGGGCGAGGTTGTCGCGGGCGGCCAGGGTGTCTGGGTGTTCGGGGCCGAGTATCCGTTCGCGGATGGGGAGGAGGGCGGCGGACTGGTCGCGGGCGGCGGCGGGGTCGCCGGCTTGCCCGGTCCAGTGGGCGAGGTTGCTGCGGGCGGCCAGGGTGTCTGGGTGTTCGGGGCCGAGTATCCGTTCGTGGATGGGGAGGAGGGCGGCGGACTGGTCGCGGGCGGCGGCGGGGTCTCCGGCCTCCCCGGTCCAGCGGGCGAGGTTGTCGCGGGCGACCAGGGTGTTTGGGTGTTCGGGGCCGAGTACGCGTTCGTGGATGGGGAGGAGGGCGGCGTACTGGTCGCGGGCGGCGGCGGGGTCGCCGGCCTCCCCGGTCCAGCGGGCGAGGTGGTCGCGGGTGGTCAGGGTGTCAGGATGTTCGGCGCCAAGCGCCTGCTCGTATGCGGAGGCGATTCTGTCCCAGAGCTCAAGAGCGGCCTGGTAGCTACCGCTCTCGCCGAGGTTGCTCGCGATCCACATCATGGCATTGCTGTTCTCGGCGAGAGCCATCTGGGCGTGTGGGAGCAGCGCGGCGTAAGCCGGCCAGTTCGCGACCACGTTCTGGGTGCGCGGGATGGCGGCGGCGACCAAGGCGGCGGTCGCTCTCCGCCAGAGATCGACATGTTCGTCGGTTAGCTGGTCAAGCACAACCGCCTGGACTAGCCGGTGGACTAGCACTGATCCGGTCCCGGCCAGCGCCACCAGTGAATAGCGCCGTAGTTCCGCGACGGCGTCGGCGAGCGCGATCTCGTCACCGGCGAGCGGCGAAAGCAGATCCGCTGCGTCGGACGGCAGGCCGCTGAACGGCGCGCTAGCGGATAGCAGCAGGTCAACGGGCACCGGTTCTGGAGCCAGGCAGGCCAGCAGCCGCAACAAGCCGGCGGCCGAAGGCGACCGCTGCTCAAGCCGGGTGCAGGCCAAGGCCAAGGTGGCGGCGACCGTTCCCCGGTAACCGGTCGGCTCACCCCTGCTCAGCAAGTCGGCGTGCCGCTGCCGGAACAAGCCGAGGTAACGAGCCAGCCCGATGCCAGTCGTCTGCACATACGCCGCTGCCTGCTCAAGCGCCAGTGGCAGACCGCCGAGTTCGGTCGCGAGCTCCCTGGCGGCGTCCCTGTCCGTGTCGCCGCTTCGATTGACCAGCAGGTCCGCCGCCACGTCACGGTCGAGTACCTGAACGTCGAGTACCTGACTCACCGGCCAGGTCGCGCTCTGGCTAGTGATCAGCATCCGGCCTGGCCCGCCCGGCGGCAGGAACGGCCGCACCGCCTCGGCGTCTGGCACATTGTCGAATACCAGCAGCCATTGCGCTGGGTAAGCCGCGAGCGCCGCGTGAACCGACGCGACCGGGTTCCGGGTATCGGCGAGGTCCCGGACGCCGAGCTGGGCGGCGAGTTCGGTGAACGCGGCAGCTAGGACTGACGGCTCCTCGGCTGGCAGTTGCCAGGCGACGCCGACCTCGGCAAGGTGCCGGTGCGCGTATTCGCCGGCAGCGCTTGTCTTGCCTACTCCGCCCAGGCCGGTGAGCACGACCGTCCTCGGCCAGGGGGCCGGGCCTTGGGTCAGCTTCGCGTGGATGTCCGCGAGCAGGCCTTCCCGCCCGGCCAGCAACGGCGGCCGCGGCGGTAGCGACACCGGCCGCCGGGCGACCTCCGGCCTTGGCGGGGCAGCGTAGGAGCCAATCGCGGTGCCGCCGTGGCTGGCCAAGGCCGAGTTGGCGCCGAAGGTACCGGTGAAGCCGGGCCCGGCTAGCCGTTCGCCGGGCCCGGCGAGGAAGGGTCCGGCGCGCTGACGTTCCCGTGGATCACGCCCGCCGCCACGCCGCCGCCGGACGCGCCGATGTTGATGTCCCGCCCGGCGGCGATCGAGTGATCGGTGGCTGCGACCGTTCCGGCCGGGAGCCTGGCTTCGATGTCGGCGACGAGGGCGCGCAGTTCTGGTTCGGCGTCCGGGTACTCATCGAGCAGGTCGGTGAACCTGGTCTGCCACTGAGCGGCGACGGTCGTTCTGACCCGCTCAAGCTCACCGGGCGCGGCCGAGGTCAGCTGGGTCTGGGTCGCGTCAAGCCGGCGCTCGGTCCCGGCATCGGCCTTCCCCCGGCCGAACAACCGGGCGACCCGGCCCCGGACATCTTCAAAGAAATCGGTCACCGCCGCCGTTACGAGTGCGTTCCCGGCCAGCGTCGCCAGAGCGGCAACGTCCATATCCCCACCCATTTCGCTTGCCTCGAATGACAAAACGTTATCCGAACCTGCCTATTATCCGTTCGGCGCGGTTGATAACCGCATCGGTGGCCCGGGGTTGTCGCAGAGATGCTGCGCTGACAGCAAGGCGGGCCACCGTTGTCGTTGCCAGGGTGCAGGGACCGCATCGGCGGGACATGGTTGCGGTCTTGCTTGGTCAACCTGGCCGTACACATACTGAGATCCGTGGATCAGCCCGTTAATGCTTATGAAGCCAAATATGGCTGGAATCGCCAGTCGGTGCGCGTCATCGGGATCGCGCTGCTGTTCTGCCTCGCTGCGCTGCTGCCTGCCTTCCCGCTGTGGCTGAAGATCGTGGACCTCGCATTCTTCGGCGAGGGTGCCATCATGTTCGCGGTCATCAGCCTTCGCCGTACGACCGCTATCCGCGTCGACGAAACGGGAGTTACGTTGTGTGCCTCGCCGGTGTTCCCGAAGTCGACGACGCGGTGGTTCCCGTGGGAGGACGTCGTCGGCGTGGTCATCTGGCGAGCCGTCTTCTCGGGACGGACCAGCAAGCTCGACTGCGTCGGCGTCCAGCGGCGGCTCGGGGCTCCGCGGCTCACCGGCCGATACAGCGGGCGGCGCGCCCAGTCCGCCGCCCGGCTGGAGGCTCCGGGCATACCGCCCGAGGTGGCGGTCATCAGGGCCGCCGCGAACGGCTGGGTGCTTGACCGCGGCCGGCTGACCGCCGCGGTCGAGCACTACGGTCCCGGGGTCCGCGTGATCGATACGACAGGCGGGTCCTAAGTCGCCCCCCGACGGGGTCACCGACCACTTGGTGCTGTTCCAATGCAGGATCTCGTTGTGCTCAAAGTTGTTGACTTGGGTCGCGCCGCCTACGGGCCAGCAGTCTTTCCTGGTGACACAGCGGGTGCTGAATAGCCTGGGGGCGCGTGCCTGCCGGGTCTGGCGTGGTCACGTGACGTGACGGTAACGGCACGGTGGCGGCCAGCCCCGCCGCCAGGCAGAGCCGCGGGGCACCGCATCCCCGGTGCCCGCCTCACCGCGGAGTTCTGAGGTGTCCTGCCACCCGAGGACTCCGCGCTGACCAGCCCGCACAATCCCGGTCGGCCCGGCCACATCACCCAGGCCACACCAGCCCCTTCCGCAGCAACCGCACCAGACCAGGACCGCCCCCCAGGCGAAATCCGCCACCCGCAGCCGACCCGGCCCCGAAACCGAACGCCAGGCCGCCGCCCAGCCACCGTCACATCACGAAATAAGCGCCAGAACCACAACGGTGTCTCATAGCTGTCGTTGGCAGACCCGCGCCAACAGCATCTGGCCGGGCTGAGGGCTGCGCCGGGGCCGGGGACTGCGCCGGGGCCGGGGGCTGCGCCGGGGCCGGGGCTGGGGCCGGGGCCGGGGGCTGCGCCGGGGCTGGGCCGGGGCTGGGGCTGGGGCCGGGGCCGGGGCTGGTGTGGTTCGTCGGTTATTGACACTGGCGACTGATTCGATCTTGGATGGGAGCTGTGTGGTGGAGCAGAGGTCACGGCGGCACGTTCCTGGCGGGCGCGGCCAGCCTGTTCCTGATCCTGGGCGGCGGCGCGAGCCAAGCGGGCGCGACCGGTGCCGCCAGTGCTGTCAGCATGAACGGCCCGCCAACGGCTCCCTGCGACCAGCACGCCCTTCAGGCCGCCCTTAACCGTGGCGGCCAGCTCGATTTCCGCCAGTCCTGCACGCTCAACCTGACCAGGGAACTCACTATCCCGCGCAACGACCTCGTGACCCTCAACGGTCTCGGTCACCAGGTCATCATCAACGGCGGCAGTACCGCTTATCACCCTCGGAACGTCTTCACCCGCGTCTTCCTGGTCTCGGGCGCGCTCACGCTGGAGAACCTTACCGTCGCCCACGGTGAGGCCATCGGCTCGACCGCGATCAATGGCGGTGACGGCGCCGCTGGCAAGTCAGGGACGTCGCCCGGCCAAGCCGGCGGCCCGGGGAAGCCGGGAGGCGCGGCTGGTGACGGCGGGGCCGGGCAGGGCGGCGGGATAAGCGTGAAGAAAGGCGCGTCGCTCGTCACCGACCACGTGAACTTCACCGACGACCTAGCCAGCGGCGCACCTGGCGGCGCCGGCGGCAGTGGCGGCCCGGCGGCGAGGGCGGGCCGGCGGTCAACGGGCCGGCGGGTGATGGCGGCAAAGGCGCCGACGGCGGTCAGGCAGGCGACGGCGGTGCCGCCCAAGGCGGAGCCATCTACAACCTGGGCAAACTCACTGTGATCGGCGGCACGTTCAGCGGCAACCACGCGTTCGCCGGGGCCGGCGGTTTCGGCGGGCCTGGCGGGCCAGGCGGGGCCGCAGGCGAGATCCAGACTCCGCCGGGCACCTTCGGTAACGGCGGCGACGGCTCCGACGGAGGCGATGGCGGCCAGGGCGGCGACGCCGCCGGCGGTGCTATCTACAGTTCGGGAAGCCTATTGGCGGAAGGAAATCAGTTTAGTAAGAACAGCGCCGTTGGCGGTGCGGCTGGGATCGGCGGCGATGGGGGCGACGGCGGCTCGGGATTCTGCCCGTCGGGCAACCCGTCTGACTGCGGCGGCAACACGGGCGGCGATGGCGGTAATGGCGGCGACGGCGGGGACGGGGGGGACGGTGCCGGCGGCGCGGTGGACGGCAGCGGCCTGGTCCACCTGGAAGGAACCGCGTTCAGCGGCGACAAGGTCGGGGGCGGGACCACTGGTCCTGACTGCAATGTCCCCAATCCGGGCTGCGGCGGCAGTGAGGGCGCCGGCGGACGTTTCGCGACGACGGACGGATCGCCCGGCGACCCTGGTAATAACGGCAAGACCGGCGGGACGAGTTTCCCGGCCGCCAACGTCAAGGCGACCGCACTTGCCCCGGTCACGGTCGCGACCAAGAGCCTCGCGAAGGGCCGCGCCGGCCAGTCCTACCACGGTGGCCTGCTGGCGAAGGGCGGGATCTCGCCGTATCTCTGGGTGGTCAAGGGGCTGCCGAAGGGGCTGAAGGCGACGACCAACGGGATGATCGGGGGCAAGCCCGCTAAGGCGGGCACCTTCCACCTTATGATCACCGTCGCCGACCCAACCGCGGCCAAGCCGACGACCGGCCGGGCCAAGCTCACGCTGACCGTTTCAGGGTAGTAGCCGCCAGCACCGCGGCGAGGGCAAGCAGCACCGCCGACAGGTACAGCGCATCGTGCAGCGCCGTGCCGAACGCGGCGTAGCCAGCCTGGAGCAACTCACCGAAGATGCCGCCCTTGCTGGCCGCCGCGCTCCCGCCGGCCAGCGCCGCCACCCCGCCCCCGCCCTGCACTGACGAGAGCACGAAACTCTGGATCGCCGCCGGCAGGTGCAGTTGCATCATCCGCGCGATCAGCCCGGCCTTGAGCTGCGCGCTGACGATCGCCCCGAGCACGACCACGCCGGCGACCGCGCCGATTTCCCTGCTCGTGTTCGTCGCCGACGCCGCCATCCCTGATCGCTCGCCCGGCACGACCTCGAGCACCGAGGACGTGATCGGCACGACGCACGCCCCGAGCCCGATGCCGGCCACGGCCAGGCTGACCGCGAGCAGCAGGTAGCTCGGATGCGCGCTCAGCACGGCGTTAGTCGCGAGCAGGCCGCCGGTGAAGACGACGCAGCCGGCCACGAGTGACCACCGGGTTCCCGCCGCGGTCGTCCACCGCCCGGCCAGCAAAGAAGCCACGATCATCACCGCCGCCATCGGCAGGAATACCCCGGCGATCCGGTATCCGGAATACCCGGCCACTTCACCGAGATAAAGCGCGGTGAAAAAGAAAATTGCAAAAGTTGCAAAATAGCAGCAGAACGCGATCACGTTAGGCGTGACGAACTGGGGGACACGAAGGAACCGGGTATCGAGCAATGGGTGCGCGCACCGCCGCTCCCAGAACACGAAAGCGACCCCGGCGGCGAGGCCGATGCCGTAGAGCACGAGCTCGACCGGCCCGGTGAAGCCCGAGCCCTCGCCCTGGATGACCGCGAAGGCCAGCGCGGCGACGCAGCCGAACCCGAGCAGCGTGCCGGGGATGTCGACCCGGCCCGCGTTCTTGTCGGAGTTCTCTGGGAGTGCCATAGCCCCGGCCACCAGGGCGGCGAGCCCGAACGTCACGTCGAACCAGAAAATCCCGCGCCAGCTCCACAAGCCGACCAGCACCCCGCCAAGCACCGGCCCGAGCGCCAGCGCGAACCCTGACACGGCCGCCCAGATGCCGAGCGCACGGTTCCTGCTGGCCCGGTCCTGGTATAGCTGCCTGATCATGGACAGCGTGCCGGGCTCGCTCGCCGCCGCGCCGACGCCCATCACGGCCCGGCCGGCGATCAGGATGCCGATGCCGGGGGCGAGCGCCGACAGTACCGCGCCCGCACAGTAGACGCCGGCTCCGGCGAGCATGACCTTCTTGCGGCCGAACTGGTCGCTGATCATGCCGAAGGTCAGCATCAGCGCCGCGAAAGGCAGCGCGTAGGCACCGACGACCCACTGGAGCGAGGAAACCCCGGCCTTCAGGTCAGACTGGATGCTGGCCAGGGCCACGCTGACCACGGTGTTGTCAAGGAACGTCAGGAACAGCAGCGTGCAGAGCACGGTCAGCGCGACCGGGTGGCGCTGCGATGCTTCTTTGGCCGCGCCGGGCTGGGCGAGCGTGCGTGCCATCTGGGTCAGGTCCCGCACGCGGCGGGGATCAGCTTGCTCTTGGCCCCGTAGGCCAGGGTAATCAGGCCGCAGAACGTGCCGTCCGCGATCAGCCACTTGCCGCCCGAGTAGATCGCCGTGCCCATGAGGTTCTTTTCCAGTGGCTTGCCGGCGAGGAGGATCGTGTAGGTGACCGTCGCCTGGCCGAGGGTGGACTGGAGGTCGACGGCGCTGACCGTGCCGGTGGCCTCGAAGACCAGCGCGCCGAATGAGGTCTTCTCCTGGGAGTGCACGAAGGAGGTGAACTTATCGCTGTTCTGCAGGAGCTTGAGACGCCGGCTGATCGGGACGTTGCCGTTGAAGAACTCGACCCAGGTCGACTTGACCGCGGCTATGCCAGCTGACCCGGTGGTCGGCTGACCGGTCGGGGTCGGCTTGGTCGTCTTCACGGTATGCGCTGAGCTGCTCGCCGAGCTTCCTGAACACGCCGCGAGAGTGATGCCCAGGGCCGCGCTTAGGACGAGCGCCAGGGTCGCGCTCAGTTTCCTCTCGGATTTCATAGCTAAGAGTGTGCCGCTAATTGGCGCGGAATGAGGGGTTACCTCGTCGCGTTGTATCAAGAGGCCGGGTCTACGGGGACCGGCCATGATCGTTGGAGGGCCAATGCGCCGCAACAAGGCAGGCGAAGCTGCCGCCGAAATTCAGAAGTCCGATGAGCAGTGGCGCCAGGAACTGACCGGGGAGCAATACGAAGTACTGCGCCACGCGCACACCGAACGCCCATTTACCGGGAAGTATGTGCATAACAAGGCCGACGGCACGTACACCTGCGCCGGCTGCGGAGCCGAGCTGTTCAAGTCGGGCACCAAGTTCGAGTCGGGCACCGGCTGGCCGAGCTTCTTCGAGCCGGCCGTCGCCGAAGCGGTGACGCTGAAGTCGGACTACAGCATGCTGATGCGCCGGGTCGAGGTGCTCTGCCGCCGCTGTGGCGGGCACCTGGGACACGTCTTCAACGACGGCCCCGCCCCGACCGGCAAGCGCTTCTGCATCAACTCCTGCGCACTCGACTTCGACCCGGAGGCAACCGCGCCCGCGAGCTGAGGTTTCCGGCTCGGCGCCCGGGCTCTTGCCCCGGCGTCGGGTCCGGGCTCTTGTCCCGGCCCTGGATAATCCGATTTCGGACATCCGAGGCCGGGGTTTTCTGCGCTAGGTGGCTCGACGAGTGACCTTGGCGCATCGATGGCCCATTGGCCCATGGATGTTTGGCGCGGGCGAACTGCCGGTGTTGCCCGGGGCGGCCTGCCGCCTGGCTTTGTCGCCCACGCCCGGCGCCTCCGCTTCCAGGTACCGGCTCTGTTCCAGCCTGAACTCGAGGTTCCAGCCTGAACTTGAGCGCGTGACTCAGCGTTCCTCGCGGCGCCTGGTTCACTGTTCTGGTAAATTCACCGCAGTGGTGAAGAAGGGCAATTCAGTGAATCGAGTACAAGGTGACTGAGCCGGCCCGTTAAGTACCGGCGCGGTCGGCACCTGCCTGAAAGCCGGAGCGGGCGTCGCCACGCGCTGACTCGCCTGCGCCAGCGCCGGAGCACCGCCCGCCCCCATCAGGGCAGCTACCAGGCATAGCGCCAGTCGCCCGGCCATCGCCCGGCCATCGCCCGGCTCAGCATCATCGACTCCACCTTCGCGCCTGACATCTGGGCAGATCGTCACAATCTCGTGAATTAGACGCGCGTGACCCAAGTTCAGTTGTCAGCCACATCGATCAGTTCGCTGTGCATATGGCGCGGGCGGGTTCGTCGCTAGCAGGTTGCCGGGTGACGACATTGTGTAGCCGATGGTCTTGAAGAGGCGGGTGAAGGCAGCTGGTCCATGGCTCTGGTTGAGATCATGGCAAAGATCGGCGAGAGAACCAGTGACTACGGCGCGGAGGATCGTGGTGTGGAGGTCGTCAGGACTAGCCGGGCTGAATTCGGTGAGGAATGTTGCGTAGGGCGACCCGACGGAGCGTTCGTAGGCGGTCAAGCGGGCCAGGAACTCAGCCTGGCGGCCAGGGAGTGTGGCGACGGCGGCGTGGCAGGGGTGTTCGAAGGGCGTGAACTGGTCATCTGCCAGTGCCGGTACCCCTGCCCTGGGTAATGGAATCCGCCAAACGCGGCCTGGTCGGCTGAAGTAATCGCGATAAAGGTTCGCATGATGACTGAGCTGGTGGTGGATGTAGCCAACGCTGTCGAGGGTCATCGCTTCGCCCGCCCGGTTGCCGATCTCGCGGTTCAGCTCCAGGGCTTCCTCGCAGTAGCGCAGGGCCTGCTCGTGCTCGCCGAGCTGCGCCAGGCACCAGCCGACTCCGTTGAGGGCGCTGGCCAGGCCGGCTGGCTGACCGACCGCGCGACTGAGGTGCAGAGAGCGTTGCGCGTGGCCGAGCGCGGCGGTGAGCTCGCCCTGGAAGTAGCAGATCCGCGCGCAGTCATGGTGGGCGGCTGCCTCGGACACCTGGTCCCCGGCCTGTTCGCACAAGGCTACGCACCGCTCGAGGTGCTCGCGGGCCTCGTTGTAGTCGCCGAGGGAGGCAGCGGCCTGGCCGAGGTGACGGAGCACGACCACCTGCCCGGCCAGGTCACCCGCCTGCTGCGTCGCCGTCGCCGCCGCTCGCAGGGCGGCGTGCCACTCCGGCCAGTGGCCACGGTAGGAAAAGTAGTCAGACAGCGTCCAGGCGAGCTGCCACCCGGGCCGGCCGAGTCCGAGGCGGTGGGCACTGGTGATGGCGGCGAGCAGCACCGCCCGTTCCGCGTCCAGCCAGCTCAGCGCGGCGGCTTCGCTGGTGAACGTCTCGGTGTTGACGCCGGGTTCGGTCGGTTCCAGGTCGATTGGTCGACGCTTGGGGCTAAGCCGCAAGGCGGCGAACGCCGTATGCAGGTAGCAGCCGTACAGGCGCCGCAGCGCCGCATTCCGCTCCGCTTCGCTTTCCTTGTTCCCTGCGAGTTCGGCCGCGTACTCGCGCAGCAGGTCATGGCACGTGTACCGGCCGGGAACCGGCTCGGTGAGCAGGCAGGCGCGGGTCAATTCGCGCAGGAGTCCCCTGACTTCCGCTTCCTGGCACCCGCCGAGGCTGGCCGCAGCCGCGAGCGACGCATCCGGACCAGGATGGAGCCCAAGCAGCCGGAACACGCGGGCGGTCGCCGGGCGAAGGCCGCGGTAGGACCAGTCGAAGACACCGCGCACGCTCATCGCGGCGTCGGCGAGGTCGAGCGCGTCGAGTCGGCTCGGTGAATCGCGCAACTCGGCCGCCAGGCTTGCCAGCGACAAAGCGGGGGCGGCAGCGGTTTTCGCCGCGGCGATGGCCAGCGAACCACGAGCACGCGCCGGTCCGCCAAGATGCTGCGGTACAGGCTGGCCTGCTCCTGCTCGCCAGCCGGGATCCGCGCCGCTGGCACGGCGAGGCCGTCGAGAAAGCCCCGGATCGCCTCGGCCGGTCGCACCGGGGAGCGCCAGGATCGAACCCGCGCAGGTTCGCGTAAAGCTGGCCGTCGGGGAACCGGTCGGCCGCCAGGCGCCCAGTGCAGGGCCAGGGTGGTCTTGCCGATTCCCGCGGTCCCGCCGACGAGGGCGACCGCCGGCGCGGCCGTCCGCTCGCCAAGCTGATCGAACAGCCGGCTGAGCTCCTTCAGCTCGCCGGCCCGGCCAGCGAAGTGCGCGGTTCCCGCTGGCAGTTGCCGTGGCGGCCCCGCCAGATCGGCTGCGGTCGCCGGCTCGCCGATGAGGCCAGGGTCAGCCCGCAGGATGCGGTCGTGCAGCCGGCGCAGCTGGGCTCCTGGCTCGATGCCGAGTTCCCCGGCTAGCGTCCGCCTGACCCGGCCGTAGATAGCCAGCGCGTCCGCCTGCCGACCAGTCCGGTACAGGGCCAGCATGAGCTGGACGTGAAAAGGTTCCCTGAGCGGATTTCTGATCGAGGCCGTCTCGAGTTCGGCCAGCACCTCGCCGGTCCGGCCGAGCCGCAGCGCCGCTTCGAACCGCGATTCCAGCACCTGAAGCCGGGCCTCAATCAGGGGTCGGGTCACGATCCTGGCGCCGAGATCCGGTCCGAGTACCTTGCGCAAGCGGAGGACGTAGTTACGCACGGTCGCGTGCGCGCCGGGCGCCGGAGCGCCGTTCCACATCGTGTCGGCGATCTCGTCGAAGGAAACGACGTGGTTCGCGTGCACGGCTAGCAGAGCCAGCAGCACCCGCTGCTTGGCTGCCGTTACGATGAGTGACCGATCACCGTCACGGACAGACAATGGACCTAGCAGGCCCAGCCACATGCCGGGTTCCTTTCTGGCCGTCAGTTGGGCTTGCTCGCGACGACGCCCCATTGCGTCGACGGCGAGGCCGCCTCCTGCTCGGAGTCCGGCCGCCAGAGCGGCACTCGCACGAGGCCGGGCGGTACTAGCTCGAGATTCTCGAAGAACCGGCCCACGGCCTCGTAGTCGCGGGGCGTGGCCGGCCGGACCAGGTGCAGCACGGACACCAGCGTGACGGCGACGGGCTGCGCCACGTCAAGCCCGGCCTGCGCCGCCCGGTTAAGCAGGACCGTCGGCTTGCGGAGATCGGCCTCGATGTAGCGGGGTTCGCCGCCGAGGACTTCCCGGCCACGGGCGACCACAGCCGGGTCGTTATCGCAGTACACGACAACGCGGCCTGGCGCGACCTCGTGCACGCCGCCCTCGGCCAGGACCCCGGTACCGACGTCGAGAAACTGGCGCAATCCGACTTCGCCTGCGAGAAACCGCACGGACCGCCCGAGGAAGGCCCGGTTAGCCCGCACCGATGCGGCCAGGCCAGGATAGGCGGCCATCGCGTGCTCAGCCGCGGCCCGGTCGGCCGGGCTGTGCTCAGTGCCGCCCCGCCAGTAGTCCTGCATGCCGGCGCTCTGTGCCTCAGGCATCGACGCTGCCTATTTGCTGACCTATTTTTTTGGCTTTTCGATGAGTTTAGCGGGGATCGGCAGCCTAGTTCTGCAAGTCGAAACGGGTATTGATCTGCATGAAGCCGAAGCGGCGCCGTCTGCGCACGTAGATCCGGCCGGTCTGACCGCCGCTCGAGATGTCGTTCATGGCGTCGCCCATCTGGCGGAAGGCCAGCACCACGAGGATCAGCGCGATCATCGGCGGATACACCTGCCACCAGTACCCGTTGAACAGGTTCTCGACGCCGTTGGTGAGCAGCGTGCCCCAGTCGGCGAACGGCGGCGGCGGGCCGATGTCGAGGAAGCTCAGCACGGACAGCGCGTAGATGGCGTCGGCGACACCGAATGTCGCGGTCACGACGCAGATGCCGAAGGTATTCGGGATCATGTGCCTGACCAGGATCCACCACTTGGTCGCGCCCATTCCCGTGGACGCCTGGGCGAATTCCCTGGTCCGCAGCGCCAGCACCTGACCGCGGACCAGCCTCGCCACTCCCGGCCAGGACAGCACCGACAAGATCACGATGATCACGAACAGGTTCAGCGAGAACATGCTTGACACGATGATCAGGAGCAGCAGGGTCGGCACGGCGAGCAGCGAGTCGACGATCCGCATCAGGATCGCGTCGCCGAGTCCGCCAACGACACCTGAGATCGCCCCGTACAGGAGGCCGAGCACGGTACCCGCGATGCCGACCGCGAAGCCGAGTTCGAGCGAGGACTGGCCGCCCTGCATGAGCCGGGCGAGGATGTCGAACCCGAACTCGTCGGTTCCGAGCGGGTGACCGGGGCCTGGCGGCTCGTTGATGATGTTCAGGTTCACGGTAACGAGGTTGGAGTGATAAACGAGCGGGCCGACGAAGCAGAACAGGCCCATCAGCACGACGATCCCGACGCCGCTCATCGTCCGGCGGTTGTGCAGGAACGCCTTGAAGGTCAGGCCGGTTGGTGCCCTGGCCGCCTGCGTCTCGCCGCCTTCCGGAGCTGAGCCCGCCGCCTCGCCGTCAGGAGGTGCCATATCGGATCCTTGGGTCGAGCACTCCGTAGGCGATGTCGGCCAGCAGGCTCCCGAGAACGGTCGCGATCCCGACCACCAGCGTGGCTCCGAGCATCACCGGATAATCGTGCGCCAGCGCGGACTGCCAGAACAGCAGGCCCATGCCGGGGAAATTGAAGATCGATTCGGCGATCAGCGCGCCCGCCACGACGTCAGGAAACGACAGCCCGATGATCGTGATCACCGGGAGCAGTGAATTGCGCATCACGTGCCGGTTGAGCACCAGGCGCCTGGACAGGCCCTTGGCCCTGGCCGTCCTGACGTAGTCAGAGGCCAGCGACTGGATGGCCTGGGAGCGGGTGTACTGGCTGAATCCGGCGACGCTGTTGATCGACAGCACGAATACCGGCAGTACCAGCGCCCGCCAATCGGTGAGCAGGCCGCCGACCGAGGTAATGCCGCCGTTGAATGTCGCGTAGAACACGTGAAACTGCACGCAGAACAAGGCGATCAGCAAAAAGGCTTCGAGGAAGTCCGGGGCCGAGTACAGCGTGAACCAGGTGCCCGCGAGGGCGTCGTCGGCGAACTGGTTATGGTTCACGGCCTGGTAGATGCCGGTCGGGATGCCGATGACCAGCGCCAGCACCGTGGAGAGGCCGAGCAGCACGGCATCGCGGGGCAGCCGCTGCGCGATCAGCGTGGTGACCGGCTGCTGCAGCTGGTACGAGATGCCAAGGTTGCCGTGGAAGAGCTGCTCAACGTACAGCAAGAACTGCTCGTAGAGCGGCTTGTTCAGGCCGTAGAGGTGGTCGAAGATAGCGATCCTGGCGGGCGTGGCCTTGAGCCCGAGCACGGCTTTCGCCGTGTTGCCTGGCTCAATGTGCAGCAGGATGAACGTCAGCACCATGACGCCCACCACTACCGCCAGGGCCTGGCCGAGGCGGCGGATGATGTACCAGGTCATGACCCTGGCTTGGTGTAGTACCAGTCCTCAGGGTTGAGCGTTCCGGAGAACGGGTTCCACGGCGTGATCCCGGCGAGGTTCTTCTTGAAGACGAACAGGCCTGACTGGTTCGGCAGCCAGAGATACGGCAACTGCCGCGCGGTGTAGTCCTCGTAGGCGAAGAAAGCCGACGAGCTCGCGCTGTATTCGGTCGCGTCGATCAGCTTGTTTTCCTCGGGGCTCGAGTAGCCGCCGTAGTTGCCGTAGCCGCCGGTGTTGAACTGGCCGGCGCCGGACGGGTCGAGGAAGTACGGGTTGTAGCCGTAGTCCTGTAGCTGCCAGGAGCAGGTCGCGACCGGGTGGACCTTGGCGTTGCAGTAAGCCGTCGTCGCGACGATGGTGTTGAACGGCTCGGGCTTGAGGACGATCTTGACCCCGGCTTGGGCTTCGGTGGACTGGATCGCGGCGTTCTGCTGGTCGAACGAGGCGATGCCCGAGGTGTAGAGCAACTGGAACTGCATCGGCTCGCCCTTGGTGATCCCGGCGCCGCACTCGCCCGCGCCGGTGCCCGGCTTCTGGCAGGTGTCGGTGCCGTTCGGCACCACCTTCCAGCCGTTGCTCTTGAGCAGCGCCTCGGCCTTGGACACCGAGTACGGGTAAGGCCCGCCCGCCTTCTCGAGCGGTGAGTCCCACTGCTGGCCGTAGGTGACCGGGATCGGGCCGTTGCCAGGGTCGGCGTAGCCCGCGTAGACCTTCTTCACGATCTCAGGCCGGTCGACCAGGTACTCGAGCACCTGCCTGACGTACAACTGGCGCAGCAGCGGGCCGTTGGTCGGGTTGTAGAGGTTCGGCACCATCTCGGCGACGCCCGCGATCGGCAGCGAGGCGACCGTGTAACCCTCGGCCTCGAGTTTGCTCGCCTGGTTGACGTCGTTCAGCGGGAGGTTGCCAAGGTCGATGGAGGTGCCGGAGCGCAGCGTGTTCATCTCGGCGGTGTCGCTGGTGAACGGCGTCTCGATGACCTTGCTCAGGTGCGGCTTAGCCGGGCCCGAGTAGTTCTTGTTCGGCACGTAGGCGTAGTAGCCGCTGCTGTTGAACGTCTGGAGCGTAAAGGGCCCGTCGACCACCTTCCACAGCGGGTTGGTGGCAAACGTGCTCATGATGTTGCCCTGCTTCTGCAGGAACGAGTACACGGCCTTGGCGCCGGCCTTGGTGTCGTCGTAGTTGCCGACCTTGCCGGTTACCGAGGTCTTGTCCCAGGCGTGCTGCGGGATCAGCGCGATCGTGCTGAGCACGTCGTCGGTGTAGAAGGACGGGTTGTAAGAGCGGTTCAGGTCAAGCACGACGGTGTGCGCGTTCGGCGTGACCACCTTCTTCACGTCGGTCGGGAACAGGCCCTGCGTGTAATCGATCCAGTTCAGGTAGTTGTACTTCAGCAGGTTGTAGACGAAAGTGAAGTCCCGGCTGGTGATCGGCGTGCCGTCGGACCAGTTCCACGGCTTGAGCACAATCGTGATCACCGAGTTGTTTTGGCTGTACTTCAGTGAGCTGAATAGGCTCTCCTGCGGGTTCACGATCGACTTGCCGCCGTCACCCGAATACACAAGGAACGGCCAGAGGCTCTGAGTCAGGTTGACGTTGTAGCCGTCGCTGTTCGTCGAAGGAGCGTAAGGAAAAATAAAATTGGGCGAGGCCCCGACCTCAGCTATCGTCACGGTACCGCCCTTGAGCGGCGTCCCTGTGACCTTGGGGGCACCTGAGCCGACCTTGCTGGTTGTACTTGAACAAGCGGCGACAATCGTCGCCAAGGCCAGGATTGCCGCTACCGCGGCCAGCCGGGGGGACCTTCGCATGCCTGAGTTCTCCTTGCCGCGAGCCAGTAACGGCGGACGAACCCTCAGCCTGACCGGCTGGTCCCGGCGGGCCAATAGCTCAGCGCAAAGAGTACTCAAGACGTGACAATATCGTGATTCGGTCACCAAGCCATGACGGTGCCACGCGGTAACAGGCAGGGCAGGCTAGCTGGGCGCGACGGCAGCCGCGCGTCGGTCGAGCGTCCGAGTCCAAGGCCCGGAAGGTTCACTGCCAGCGCGCAGGTCAGTGCGCGGCTTCGTACTGGCTCATGATTTCTGAGCTGATCCGGCCGCGCTCGGAAACCTGCAGGCCGGCCTCCCTCGCCCAGGCGCGAACCGAGGCCCGGTCAACAGAAGGAGCCGCCGGCCGGCCGGTGCCGCGCCGCCCGCCGGACCTGGTCCTCCGGCCCGCGGCAATAAAAGGAGCAAGCGCTTTTTCCAGCTTCACCTGGTTAGCCGCGGCGAGGTCCACCTCGTAGTTCACGCCTTCAAAACCAAAGGCAACCGTCTTGGCGTCAGCTGAGCCGTCAAGATCATCGGTGATCACTACTGAAACGTTTTTGGCCATGAGAAGATGGTCGACAATCAGGTAGCCGGCTGTCAACACGGCGCGCCGTTGCGTGATTGGAGGGGGCGTAGCGAGTGGCCGCAACGATGGCCCACCGATGCTGTTCTGCCGGGGCGGGCGACAGCAACGATGGGCCATCGATGCTGCGACAACCGCATCGATGGGCCACCGTTGTGGTTGGTCGCCGCTGCTCAGCAGCAACGATGGCCCATGGATGCGGTTGGGGCCAAAGCCCGGCGGGCGCGGTTAGCCGCGGCCGATGAAGGGCATTTTGGTGGCGGTTATGGTCAGGAACTGGACGTTGGCGGCTAGGGGGAGGGAGGCCATGAAGAGTACGGCCTCGGCTACGTGGCTGGCGTCGAAGGTGGGCTCCTGGCGGACGGAGCCGTCGGCCTGGAGTACGCCCTTGCTGATTGTCTGGGTCATTTCTGATTCCGCGTTGCCGATATCGATCTGGCCGCAGGCGATGTCGAAAGGCCGGCCGTCCAGTGAGATGGACTTCGTCAGGCCGGTGATCGCGTGCTTGGTCGCGGTGTAGCCGGCGCTGCCCGGGCGCGGCGAATGGGCCGAGATCGAGCCGTTGTTGATGATGCGGCCGCCGCGCGGGTCCTGGGCCTTCATCAGGCGGACGGCGTGGTGGGCGCAGAGGAAGGCGCCGGTCAGGTTCACGTCAACGATCCGTTGCCATTGGTCAGGGCTGATCTCGTCGACGGCGCCGGCGGGCTGGAAGGTGCCCGCGTTGTTGACCAGCAGGTCGAGTCGGCCCCAGCGGTGGCTGATGGTGTCGAACATGGCGGCAACCGAGTCTGGCCGGCTGACGTCGGCTGGCACGGCGATGGCGGACCGCGGTGACCATTGGCCCGGGCTGATTGTCTCCAGCAGAGGCGGCTCGCGGCGGCCGACCGCCGCGACCTGCCATCCCGCGGCCAGCAGCGCCCTGGTGATTCCGCGGCCGAGCCCGGAACCCGCGCCGGTCACCAGGGCCGTGCCGGCCGGGGCTGTGGCGGCTGGGGTGGGGCCGGCCGAGGCTGGCCCGGTCGCCGCTGGCCCGGTCGCCGCTGGCCCGCTCACTGAGCACCGCCAGCCTCGGCGAGGTGCAGCCTGATGATCGAGTCGAAGTTCTGGTCGGGGACGAGCCCCAGCCCGGCTGCTCGCTTCGAGGTGACCCGGCCGGGCCAGCCAGCGAATAGCCCCATCACCAGCTGATCGGGGACCCAGTCGATCAGGGCGATGACCTCTGGTCCCGCGACCCGGCCGAGCGCGGCGACCATCTCGGCGACCGTGACGGTGAGGGCGGGCATGGTGACCGCGCCGCGTCCGCCCCAGGCCTGGTCAGAGGCGCTCGCCGCGCGGAGCAGCGCGCCGATGGCCTTAGCCGGCGAAGCGAGCGCCACCTCGGTGCCCGGATCCACCGGGCAGCTGGCGCGCAGGCCGGCCAGCGGCTCGCGGATGATCCCTGACAGGAAGCCCGAGGCGGCGCCGTTGGGCCGGCCTGGTCTGACGCTCACCGTCATCAGCCGGATCGACCGTCCGCGCAGGAAGCCCTTACGGGTGTAATCGGCCAGCAATTGCTCGCAGATGAGCTTTTGCACGCCGTAGCTTGACTGCGGGTTCGGCAGGGTCTCGTCCTCGACCACCGCGGGCAGCGGATGGTCAGGAGAACCGCCGAACACGGCGACCGAACTGGCGAACACCAGGAAGGGATTCCGGCCGAGCGCACGGCAGGACTCGAGCAGCGACTCGGTGGCGTGCAGGTTCGCCCGGCGGCCGAGGTCGAAGTCGGTCTCGCATTCGCCGCTGACCGCCGCCGCGAGATGAAAGATCACGTTGGCTTCGGCTAGGGCCGCGGTCCCTTCGCCGCCCCGGCCGAGTACGTGCCCGACCTCGCCGTTCACCTCGGTGACCCGCTCATGACCGGCCAGGTCAGCGGGCAGCTGAGCGCTGTCGACGAGGGTCAGCCGGTCAAGCTGGTGCGCCTCGCCGGCGATCGAAAGGCTGCCCGCGGCCAGCAATTGCCTGGCCAGGCGCGAGCCGATGAAGCCTGCCCCGCCCGTGATCACGACGTTAGCCACGCTGCCACGGTAAACCAGGGACGTCGCTCGGGCGTCACGTAGGTACCGACTCGGCGTCCCGCCGCGGGATAAAGCCGGCGGTGCTCACTAAGCCCGCCACTCAGTGAGCACCGCCTCGGTCAGACACCTCGGGGGGGACAGGCGCTGACTAATAAAATGCTGCCCATCCTAAGCCGGTTTAACCGGCAATTATTTACATTTACTTGATCATCATGCGGTCGGCGGGTAAAGCTAACCAGCATGAACGATTTCGCCCGGTTGCTCGCCCGGCAGGTATCGGACGACCTTCATGCGTTGCCGGCGAGGACGCTGGCCAGGTTGAGCGCGGAGAGCCTGGCCAAGCGGGCCAGCACGATCCGCGAGTTGCGGGCGACCGCCGTCAGGCGGCTGCCGCGAGTCGTGTTCGATTACGTGGACGGCGGTGCGGGCGACGAGGTCACCCTGCGCCGTAATCTGGCTGCCCTCCGTGACATCGAGTTCCGGCCGCGGGTACTTGTGGATGTATCAAAGGTTGTCACGGCGACTACCGCCCTTTCAGAGCTGATCGCGTTGCCGCTGATCAGCGCCCCTATGGGTCTTATGGGGCTGCTGAATCCGGCCGGCGAGGTGGCGATTGCCCGCGCCATGCACGAGGCCGGGCTCGATCAGCGTCCTGTCGGTGATGTCGTCGTGCCGGGTGGAGGAAGTCGCCGCGTCGGCACCGGGGCCTGTGTGGTTCCAGATGTACCTGTGGCGCGACCGCGGACTGGTCAAGGAGGTGCTGGCCAGGGTCAAGGCGGCCGGGGTCCGGGTGCTGGTCCTGACCGTGGACGTACCGTGCGCGGGCACCAGGGATCGCGACCGGAGAAACGGCTTCACGGTACCGCCAAGGATCACGGCCCGTGCCCTGGCCCACGGCGCGGCTCACCCGCGCTGGTCCTACGAGTTCGTGCGCAACCCGCGGATCAGCTGGGGCAATCTTCCTGGTGAATCGGCTGCCGGCGCGGCCTCGCTGAGCGCCAGGACCAACCAGCAGTTCGACCCGGCCGCGACCTGGGCGGACCTGACCTGGTTCCGTGACTACTGGGAAGGACCCCTGGTCATCAAGGGGGTGCTCGACCCTCGCGACGCCCGTCAGGCGGTGGACCTCGGCGCCGCCGGCGTTGTCGTCTCGAACCACGGCGGACGGCAGCTCGATGGGGCCAGGGCAACGATCAGCGCGCTCCCGGCCGTGGCCGACGCGGTAGGTAACGAGGCCGAGGTCTACCTGGATGGCGGAATCAGGCGCGGAGCCGACATCGTCAAGGCCCTGGCGCTCGGGGCTCGTGCCTGCTTCGCTGGCCGGGCGCTGGCCTACGGTCTCGGTGCCGCCGGGCAGGCCGGAGTCAGCCGCGCGATCGGTGTACTTGACGCCGAGTTGCGAACCGCGCTCGCGCTGGCCGGCTGTCCTAATGTGAGTGACCTTGATGCCTCCTGGGTGAACCGGTCATGAACTGCTGCATTACGCGCTGATTTCCGCGTTCATCGCGGAAATGCGACGCGCAATTGAATTTGACACTTGCTCGCGGGGCTTATGCCTTAACAGCAACGGTGTGCCATCGATGCTGCTCGGCCGGGCCGACCAACCACAACGGTGACCCATGGATGCTGTTGCAGCAGCATCGATGGCCCAGCGTTGCGGTTGCCCGCCCGGCGCGAGCAGCATCTGTGGGCCAGCGTTGCGGTTTACTACTGTCGTGGGTGGATCTTTCCGCGCTCACGGGCGCCTACCCAGGGGAGGGCCGGTGGCTGAGGGCCAGGTCAGGTCGGACGCGACGGCGCTGCTTGACTGGCGACGCCAGGTCGCGGCCTTGTACGCGAGGGTGCGCGCGGCGGACGACCCTCGGGTAGGGCATGAGATCTGGCAGGCCGCGCGGAATGAGCTGCTCGGCTCGCATCAGGAATCGCCGATTCCGGCCTCGCTGCGGGCGGGCTTTTCCTCCGTGCCGGTGGCCAGCTACGATCCGGCGCCCCGGCCGCAGGCCCATCAATGTCCCGGCGCGGGCGCCAGGACCCCATCGCCGGAACAACGCTGGGCCTCGCCCCCCGCCTCGCCACCCCGCCCAGGCCGCCCCGGACGCTCCAAGTGGACAAGCCCTAGCCCTTCCAGAGGTAGGTCGGGCCCTCGTGGTCGCCGGCGGCGAGCAGGCGGCCGTTCGGGCTGAAGCTGACCGCCCAGACGTGGTCGGAGGTCGGTAGCTCCTGGATCACGCTGCCATCGCTGAGCTTCCAGACGTAGGTGTACTCGTTGTAGTCACCCGTCGCGAGTTCGGTCCCGTCAGGGCTGAAGGCCAGGGCCTCGACGTGTCGCGGGATGCCGGGGTTGGAGTCGGGGTCGGGAAGGGGCGGGCCGGTCATTTCCCCGGTCGAGGTGTTCCACAGGTAAGTGGAGCCGTTCAGCGAGGCGGTGGCCAAGGTGCTGCCGTTCGGGCTGAACGCCACCGTCAGGACGCCTGAGCCTGGCACGGGCAGCGACCTGATCTCGGTCGTGGTCGCTGCCTGCCACAGGTAGGCGTTGCCGTAATAGTCACCGGTCGCCAGCATCGTCCCGTCTGGGCTGAAGGCCAGCGTGTTGACACCGGTCGCGTCGGGGACGGCGAACTCGCCCGCCAGCTTTCTCGAGCCGACGTCCCACAGCCGGACGTCGCCGCTGGCATCGCCGGCCGCTACCGTCGTCCCGGCCGGGTTGAACGCGATCGACTCGACCTGCGAACCTGATACCGGTACCAGCTGGATCGGCTGGGCCGGTCCGGACGGGTTCCACAAGGAGACGCTGCCTGCCGCGTCGCCGATAGCCAGGGTCTTGCCGTCCGGGCTGAACGCGAGCGCGTTGACCCCATGCGAGATGTTGACTGTCCCTAGCTGCTTGCCGGTGCTCGGGTTCCACAGGTAGACGGTGCCGTTGCTTCCCGCCGTCGCGAGGCTGCCGGTGCTGCTGAACGCGAGCGCGCTCACGCCTGGGCTCGCTCCCAGCGGCTCGAGCCTTCTGAAGCTGGCGAACGAGGCGGGCTCGGGCCGGGCTGACGGGCTCGAAGGAGGACGGCTGCCCGAGACTCTAGCCGGAGTCGTCGGGCCAGGCTTGAGCGGCGGGGAGTCGCCCGTCCGCAGCACGAGACTTCCGGCGACGATGCCGGCCGCGACCACGAGCGCGCCCGCGACCGCGAGCAGGGAGCGTGCCCTGGCCCTGTCCGGCCTGGGCGCGGTCCGCGTGAGGCCGGACGGCACCTGCCCGGCCTGGCCGGTCGGCGAGAGGTAGGGGTACTGGGCGTACGGAGGGAGCGGCGGCTGCGCGTAGCCGGGATGCGGCTCCCGGGTCGGCGGCGGGAGGGGCGCGTAAACCGGCGCTTGAGCGGCGGCCGCCGCCGCGACCGCCGCCGGGGGCTGGGCTGGCGCTTCGGTCGGCACCGGGGCAGGCGGCACGGCTTCGGTCGGAGTTCGGGCCACCCCCGGGATGGCGCTCTCGCCTGATTCGTACCTCGGGAGCCGCAGCGCTTCGCGGAGCGCGGCGGCAAAGTCCCGGCAGGTGCCGTACCTATCTTGCGGTGATTTAGCAAGCGCCCGGCCGAGCACGTCGTCGACTTGCGGCGGGAGGTCAGGGCGCCTGGACGTCAGGGCCGGCGGCTCGTCCCTGACGTGAGCCCAGATCATCGCCATCGGCCGGTCCCTGGTGTACGGCGGAGCCCCGGATAGCAGTTCGTAGGCCGAGCAGGCCAGCGCGTACTGATCGGCCCGGCCGTTTACCTGCTCGCCCTCGATCTGCTCTGGCGCCATGTAATCGAGTGTGCCGATAAAGAGCCCCGTGCTGGTCAGGGCAGAACCGGAACCCGCGCCCTTGCTGATGCCGAAGTCGGAAAGGTAGATGTGGTCCGGCCGGTCACCGCCGGGACTGACGTCCATCAGCATGTTGGCCGGCTTCACGTCCCTGTGCACCAGATGATGCCGGTGCGCCGCGTCGAGCGCGGAAGCCACCTGCGACAAGATCAGCGCGGCCCGTCCTCTGGGCAGCGGTCCTGACTCGCGCACGTGGCTATGGACGTCACCGCCACGCACGTACCGCATGGCGATGAACAGTACGCCGTCAGACTCGCCGGCCTCGAAGACCGGGATAATGTGCGGGTCGTCGACCGAAGCCGCGATGCGCGATTCCCTGATGAACCTGAGCCTGAACGCGTCGTCGCCGGCCAGCTCCGCGGACAGTACCTTGAGCGCCACCTTCCGGTTCAGCCGCTCGTCAACCGCCAGGTACACCGTCGCCATGCCGCCTGCGCCCAGCGAGCCAGCGATGCGATAGCCGGCGACCCGCGAGCCGGCGGGCAGCCCCGGGGGCGCCTTTCGGCCACCGGAATTCATCGCGGGCACATCGGGCATCGCAGCCTCCCCCCAAATTACCGCCGCTTGACCGACCATACTGCCAAATAAAAGCTGCCTTATCAGGTAGCCCAGAGCTGAACCGACTTGCCGCCTCGGGTCGCGAGCAGGCTGCTGTCAGGGCTGAAGATGGCGGCGGCGACCGGGACGGCGTGCGGCATCCTGGCGAGCAGGGCGCCGGTCGCTGACTCCCATAGCTGGGCCAGCTTGTCTGCCCCGGCCGTGACCAGCTGAGTGCCGTCAGGGCTGAAGGTCGCTATCCGGGAATAGCCATGCTGGGTTCTGGCCAGCTCCTGGCCGCTAGTCGTATGCCAGAGGCGGATGATTCCGGAGGAATTCACGGTCACGAGTCGCGTACCGTCGGCGTTGAACGCGATTGACGTTACCCGGTCGTCGTCGAGCAGTTGCAGCAATTCCCGGCCATTGTCCGTTCCCCACATCCTGACCGTCGAGCCTGAGACCGTGGCGATGCGAGTGCCGTCAGGATTGTAGGCCAGCAAGGAGACCTGACTGTCGTGCGGGAGCATGCCCAGGGGCTGGGCGCTGTACAGGTCCCACAGCCGGACCGTCCGGTCGGAGCTCGCGGTCGCGAGCACCTTGCTGTCAGGGGCGAAGGCGACGGCCCAGGCACCCATGCGCTCGAGCCAGGGAGCTACCCGGCCGCTGGTGGTATCCCACAGCCGGGTCGCGCCGTCCGAGCTGAAGCTGACCAGCCGGGTGCTGTCGGGGCTGAACGCGGTTGCCGTGACGGCGTGCTCATGGCGGACCGGCGCGACCAGGTACCCCGTAGGTACGTCCCACATCAAGGCGGTGCCAGAGAACTGGCCCAGGGTGATCAGGCGCCTGCTGTCCCGGCTGAACCCGGCGGCGATGACCTGGGAGTCGTGCGATAGCCGAGCCATCTCCCTGCCGTCGGGATCCCAGAGCCTGGCGATCTTCTCGTCGCTGACGGTCGCGATCCGCGACCCGTCCCTGCTGAACCGGGCGGAGGCCACGCTGGCGCCGTGCTGCAGCCGTCCTAGCTCCCGGCCGACGGTCGCGTCCCACAAGACGATCCACCGGCTCTGCCCGATCGCGGGAGGGCGCAACCGGGAGATCAGCCTGGTGCTGTCCGGGCTCAGTGCGATGCCGGCGATGCCACGCTCGTGAAGCATCCGGCCGATCTCCCGGCCCGTGCCGTCCCACACCCTGACGCTCGTGTCCGCGCTCGCGGTCGCCAGCCGGTCACCGACCTTGCCGAACACCACGTCCGTTACCTCGGCCACGTGGCGCAGGTCGCTGATCAGCGCACCTGGAACCAGGCTTGGCGGGCGGGGCGGCCGCGGCGGCACAGGATCCTGCAGGGACTGCCTGCCCTGGGGCACGGCGTCCCGCAAGGGCGGCGCTCCGCCCGGCTGTGCTTCCGTCGGCGGGAGGAAGGCGCCATCGCGCGGGCCGGAGCGCACCGGCGGCGGCACCACTATCGTGAGCGGGCGCCCGGCGAGATCGAGCGCCGTGGCGATGACGCTCACGGTCCAGGCGCAGATGTCCGGCTGGAACATGGACGTGACCGCGAACGAGGACGCGACCAGTCTGGCCGCGGTACTCGGGTCCACGCCTTGCGCCACGCGCTCGAGCAGCATCCCGCCGACCTTGTCTTCTGCCGCCGCGATGAGCGCCCGCGCGGTCTGCGGTGATCCGGGGAAGATATCGGCGAGGTAGCTCGTCATCGTTGCCGGATCTGACAGTGCCTCGGTCCCGTACGCGGCCACGATCTCACGCAGCACGGCCGCTACGTCGCCCGCGTCACCTAGCGACGCTCCGGTCATCATCATCCTCCCCTGGTACGTGGGGTCAGCCGCGGTCGAACAGGCGGGTCTGGTCGCCGCGCAGGTACAGGACCGGGGTGACCCATTCGAGCGTGCTGCTGCTCGTGCCGAGAATGCCGATCCTGCCGCTTGACGCGGCCTCGTCCACGCCGCGCCCGCGGGCGATAGCGCTGTAAAAACCGCGGGCGAACGCAATGGCGGCCCGGTCGGTAATCTCGTACTGCATGGCGGCGACGGCGGTGACACCGCCGCGTAGCAGAGCCGAGGCGGTCCCTGCGAAAAGGCTGCCGGTCGGCTCTGTTGTCCCGGCTGCGCCCAGGCACGAGTTGAGCACCACCAGCCTGGGCATTGGACGGGCCTGGTGAAGCAGATCGGTGAACCTGCTTGCCTCGACCGGATCCGGGAGGCCATTCTTGCTGGTGAGCACCAGGACGCCTTCGTTCCCGCTGGTGCTGAAGTCCCCGTGGCCGACGAAGTGAATGACGTGCCACTCGCCGCCGAGCATTAGCTCGTGCACGGCGTTCCAGGTAGCGGCCGGCGCCCATTCGATTTCCACCAGGCCCTCGCTCAGTGGTTCGGCCAGCGCGTCGTGCAGCAGCCCGCGTTCCCTGGCGATCCTGACCGGTGGCGCCCCGCTCGGGGATGAGGCGATGCCGAGGATCCGCAGCGGCGGCCTGACCTGAAGCGGCACCGGAACGCTGGCGACTGGAAGGTTCCTGATCAGCTGGTCTCTGCGCGCCAGGTAAGCACCCGTGAGCTGGTCATACATGGTCTCCCACGGCAGTGAGGCGAGGGGCGGCGCGGTGGTGCGCAGCATGACCTGAAGAGCGCGGCCCCGGTCGGCCGCGATGGCAACGTTGCTGCGGTACACCCCGGCTACCGGATCGGTCCCGAGAAGCGCGGCGAAGAGTTCCTCGCCGACTTCGCGGACTGACCTGGCCGTCTCCGCGGCCGGCCGGCCAGTGCCCGCGGCCGAAGCCGGCAGGGCTCTCTGCAGCGCCTGGCAGCGCGCGGCCAGCCCGTCGAGGTCAAGCGCGACGATGGCCGAAGCCTCGCCGGCGGCGGAACGCACTATCTCGGTCCTGAACTTGCCCGTGGTTCCGGCTGGCTCGATCGCGACCTCAATGGTGACCGGCTGAGGGCTGCCGTGCTGGCGCGGGCCCGGCGCGGCTCCGGCCCTTGACCGGGGAGCGTCAGCGTCAGTGGCGGGCTCGCCGGTGCCGAGCAGGCGCCTGATGCTGGCGATCAGCCGGTCGGCGCCGGCGTCGAAACGATCGGCGAACAGGTCGGTCGGATAGAGCGATCCAAGGGTCCGCCCCGCGCCGAGATCCCAGTCGGGGATCGCGGCGTCATCAAAACGCACGGGTATTAGCCACACGGCCCCCGGCTGGCGCAACCGCAATTGGTCAATGGCCAGTACCAGCTGCTCATTCTGAATGCTCTTAGCCCGCCCGAGGCTGTGCCGGGAAAAGCAGGCGATGAAAACCAGGGCGTCGTTCGCGATCGCCTGCCTTATTTTCACTCGCCAGTCTTCGCCAGGCCACAAGTCATCGGTATCGCGCCAGACGGAGATCCTGGCGTTTTCGAGCGCCCGCTGCAGCCGGTCGACCTCTTTGGCATCGGCTGGGTCATAGCTGAGGAAGGCGTGCCCGGCGGCTTTGGCCGTTTGGCTCATGCGGTAGAGCCTATGAGATCCACCCGAGGCGCCGCGACGAGCGAAGTGGCACGATAGGTGATGCGCGGAGCGCCTGGGAGGGAGTCGCGATGGCTGGTAACCGCTATGACCTGGTGATTGTGGGGGCTGGCAGCGGGAACATGCTGCTGACCGACGAGTTCAGGAGCTGGCGGGTCGCGGTGGTGGAAAGCGACAAGTTCGGCGGCACCTGCCTCAACCGTGGCTGCATTCCTTCAAAGATCCTCGTTTTCACGGCCGACGTGGCCCGGACGGTGCAGCACGCCGCCAAGTTCGGCGTCAGTGCCGAGTTCATCGGGGCGAACTGGCCGGCGATCCGTGATCGCGTGTTCGACCGCATTGATCCGCTCCACGAAGGGGCGGTGTCCTACCGGCGTGCCCACGGGGTCGACGTATTCCGCGGTGTCGCCAGCTTTACCAGTCCTGACTCGATCCGCGTCGGCGATACCGAGCTCACCGCCGACCGGTTCGTGCTGGCGACCGGATCGCGCCCGGCGGTGCCTGATATCCCTGGCCTGGGGGACCTGCCCTACCTGACGTCTGACACGGTGATGCGGCTCGGCGCGCTGCCTGCGTCGATGATCGTGCTCGGCGGCGGCTACATCGCCGCTGAGATGAGCCACGTCTTCGGCTCGCTCGGCACCCGGGTCACGATCGTGACGCGCGGCCCGCAATTGCTTTCGCAGCACGACCTGGAGATCAGGGCCAGGTTCACGGAGATCTACGGGAAGTTGTTCGACGTGAGGCTCGGCGCCACCGTGCGGCGGATCGCGGCGAAGGACGGCGGCGTCCTCGCCGAGCTGGCCACGCCTGAGGGCGCCCGGCCGGTCGAGGCCGAGGTAGTGCTGGTCGCCACCGGGCGGGTCCCGAACAGCGACCGGCTCAACGTCGCCGCGGCCGGGCTGGCCCTTGATGAACATGGCCACGTCCGCACCGACGAGACCTACGCGACCGGCGTGCCCGGTATCTGGGCCTTCGGCGACCTCGCCAATCACTTCCAGCTTAAGCACATGGCCAACGCCGAAGCCCGGCTGGTCAGGTACAACGTGCTGCATCCTGATAGCCCGCGCAAGCTGCCGTTCACGATCGTTCCCTCGGCCGTCTTCGCTGACCCGCAGATCGCCTCAGTCGGCGCGACCGAGCAGGAACTGCAGGCCCGCGGCCAGGACTATTACGTCAGGGCGGTCGCCCCGTACAGCGACACTGCCTACGGCTGGGCGCTCGAAGACACCACGGGCTTCGTCAAGGTACTCGCCGACCGGGCTACCCGGCGGCTGCTCGGCGCTCACATTCTCGGACCCCAGGCCTCGACGCTGATTCAGCCGCTCATCCAGGCCATGTGCTTCGGCAATACCGTGGATCAGATAGCCACCGGGGTCCTCTACATCCACCCGGCCCTGACCGAGGTAGTCGAGCAGGCCCTGCTCAAGCTCTGAGCGCCTGGCTCAGGCTTTCAGGTTGCGCGGGTCAGGCGGATTACCGGGATGGCGCGGTCGGTTTTCTGCTGGTAGCCCGAGTAACGGGGCACGGCCTTGGTGATGCGCTGCCAGGCTTGTTCCCGATCCTCGCCTTCGAGCTGGGTTGCGGTCACCGGGATCTCCTGTCCGCCGAATTCGACCGAGATCTGGTCAGGGTGAGCCGCGATGTTGTGATACCAGGCCGGGTGGTGCGCTGCGCCGCCCGCCGAGGCGACGATCAGCCAGGCGTTGTCGCCGTCGGCGAACCTGGTCAGGGTTGACTGCCGTTTCTGGCCGCTCTTCGCTCCCGTCGTGGTCAGGTACAGCAAGTTCATTCCCTGGAACTTGTCACCCGACCGGCGGTGCCAGCTCGCCATGAGCCGCATCATCGTGCGAACTACGGGATTGGAGCCCGCGCTTCGTGCTCCTCGGGTGCCGCCAGGGGTCTTTTCGAAGCTCATTGGGTCCGCCTTTCGCCGAATGGCTCGGCCACACGGCATGTTAGTCCGGTGGCTCTGGCGAGGTGGGGGAGGTGATCCGATTAACGGCGGGTCGCAGGTGCCTGCCGAGGGCGAGAGCGCACGCGGCGGCGACCAGGCAGGCAAGGATCAGCCCGCCGAACAAGCCGGTCGCCAGGCCGGCGCCGAGGGCGGCACCGCCGATGACCGGGCCGATCAGGAAGCCGGTGGTGAACGCCAGGGTGCTCAGGCCGTTGTAGCGGCCCGCTGCCCCAGCTGGTGCGATGTCGTTGGTGATCGCGGGCAGCGTGGGAGAGAACAGCGTCTCCCCGAGGCCGAACGTGACCAACGCGGCCGCGAAGCAGGCCGCGGCGGCCGCGCTGTCGCCCAGCTGCCCGGCAATGAGAACGATCGCCCAGGTCAGAGCCCAGACAGTAGCGGCCAGGGCGGTCGCCGTGGTGCGGAGCCTGCCGCCAAGCCAGCGCAGCACGAACAGCTGGGCCACCACTACGGTGACGGTGTTCGCCGCGTAGGACAGGCTGAGCAGGTGAGTGCTGATGCCGCCAGGCCGGGTCGCGTAACCGGCGTAAGCGGCCTGGAACTGCCCGAAGCTCACGGTTACCAGGAACGCGGTCAGCAGCCACACTCGCACGAAGGTCCGATCCCGCAGCACCGCCAGGAACCCGCCGCCGGTCCCGCCCGTCCCGGCGGGGCCGCCCGGTGCCGGTTCTGAAGGCGTCGGCTCGGACGGCGCGGGCAGCCGTAGCCGCGCGAGCACCGGCACGATCGCAAGGAACGTGACGGCATCGGCCAGGTACACGGCCGTGAACGTGCCCGGATGGGAGACACTGACCACCGCCGCCGCCCCGAGCGCACCGAGACCAAGCCCGGCATTCAGGCTCGCGTGGCGCACCGAGAATACCGCCGACAACGCCTGCGGACCGGCGAGCGTGGCCAGCAGAGCGTCCTGGGCGGGCCAGATCACGGCGACGCCGAGCCCGGTCAGCGCCGCCGCGCCGAACAGGGCGGCCTGCGAACCGGCGACCGCGAGTGCGGCCGAGCCGGCCGCGGCCAGGCAGAGACCGGCGATCAGCGCGTGCTTCGGTGTCCACCGGTCGGCGGCCGCGCCTCCGGCCGGATTGCCAGCCAGCGAGGCCAGGGCGACCGTCGCCACGACCAGGCCGGCTTCGCCGTAGCTCAGGTGCCTGACCAGGTGCGCGTAAACAAACAGGCAGGGCAAGGTCAGTCCGCTTCCGACCGCCGACGCGAAGTCGCAGCCGAGCACCACCCAGGCCGCTCGCGGCAGCGCCGGGATCAGCGCAGGCCGGCGCGGGTCCCGCGGCTCGCGACGGCCGTCATGAAATTCCGCCGAAGGCGTCGAGCGCGGCGGTCGCCGCCGCGACGTGCGGATGCCCGGCCGGGAGCCTGGCGATGAGGATGGCGGCGGCCCTGGCGGTAAGTTCGGCGGCCTCGGCCGGCCTGCCCTGCTCTTTCACCGCCGCCGCGAGATTGAGCAACGTCAGCCCGACCTCGGCGTCGGTCGGCCCGAGAACCCTTACCATGATCAGCAAGGATCGGCGCCCGGCCGCTTCCGCTTGCGTGAAGTCGGCCTGGTCGCTGTAAAGCACCGCCAGGTTCGCGCACGTCATGGCGACCTCGAAGTGCTCAGGGCCGAAGGCGGACTCAAAGATGGCGAGGGCGCGCCGATAGGCGTCGCCCGCGTCGGCGTACCGGCCGGCGAGCTGGTAAAGGGCACCGAGCGCGTTGAGGTCACCGCCGACGTCGGGGTGGTGCTCGCCGAGCACCGAGATCCTGATCGAGGTGCCCAGCTCGGCGCCGGGTATTCCGCCCGCCGCGTCGCCGCGGGAGTGCGCCAGCCCGCCCAGGTTATGCAGCAGGGCCGCCCGCGCCAGCGGATCGGGCTCAGGCATCAGGTCGAGCGCAGCCATGGCCCGCAGGTAAGCCGCCTCGGCGCCATCGAAGTCGCCTGAGTACTTGCCAAGCACGCCGAGCGCGTTCGCTGCGGAAAGCACAGGCTGCGAGGCTTCGCCGAACACCGCCGAAGCGCGGTCAAGCACGAGCCGCAACCTGGCTGCGGCGGCATCGAATTGCCCGGCTATCCGCTCAAGACCCGCCAGGCGTTCCTGCGCCTGGCACCACAAGCTGAGCCAGTCTTCCTCGTCGTCCTCTTCAGGCGGGCAGCTGTCGCCGAGGAGGTCCACCGCTGCCCTCGCCGCGGCTTCGGAGGCCGGGAACTCACCGAGGCTTTCCTCGATCTCGGCCAGCGCGAGCCTCAGCGCGGCCTCGTCGAGCCCGCGCAGCCCGGCCGCCGCGAGCACGGCCAGGCCTTGCCGCACCAGGTCGAGTGCCGCGACCGGATCTCCCGCATCGACGGCAGCGAGTGCCTCGTCACGAAAGCCGAACGCGATCTCGACCGGCGCCGCCGCCGCGTTTCCGATGTCGGCCCGCACAGGGCGGTCGATGTTTGCCCGGACAGGGGCGGTTTCCCGGCTGACCGGCGCTAGCCCGTCTGGATCTGCCCCGTCCGCCGGGGAAACCGCCACTGCTTACTCCCTGGTTCAGGCGCCGGCGACGGCGCGTGAGTGGTTGACGGTCAGCGTCCGGCTGACCGCGCGTGAGTGGTTGACGGTCAGCGTCCGGTCGACCGCGCGTGCGTGGTTCATGCTCAGGGCGCGGCTGACCGCGCGGGTGTGGTTCAGGCTAAGCGCCCGGTTCGTGGCTCGCTGGGACATTTGACCATCGCCTCCTGGATCGGCGGGACCGCCGTCTGGCCCGCTCTCTCAATAGTCTCGCCCAGGCAGACCGAAATAGCCGATATTTAATGCCGTCCGCTTGTCTTGTGCGGAAAGGCCTCCGCCCCGCGTACGATCAAAGACGACAGTACGCGTTTGCGTCTAGGAGGCGGGACCAATGATCAGGATGAGAATGGGTCCGAGGCTTGGCCCGATGCAACTGCTGGGCGGCGGGCTGCTGCTCATGCACATTGACCGGGCCGTGCGTCACCAGCGGACGTGCGAGCGCTGCGCCGGGCGCGACTTCGTCGCGATCACCATGGACGTCGGGCACCTGTGGAGTAACGCTTAGCCTCGCCGTGTCGCGGGCTCGCGGATGAATAACGCGCGGCGCGGCTCCGGCTCGCCGCGCCCCGCCCGCCGGGTTGCCGCGTCGGCGTCTAGATGTCGCTCCGGCGCAAGTCCCCGGTTTCCCTCTGTGACCCATGGCGCCCGGGCTGGCGCGCCCTTGCCGGCGCCCGGCCCGACGCGGACAAAAGGCGTAAAATACCAGACCGAGGCGCAACGATGGCCCACCGATGCTGTTGGCCGTCGGCGTCCGACCGCAACGCTGGGCCATCGATGCTGCGCCAACCGCATCCCTGGGCCATCGTTGTCGTTCGCCCCGCCCGCCGAACCGCAACGATGTCCCACCGATGCTGCTGGAACGCAATGGCAGGAAGTTAGGGGGAGCGCGGGCGGGCTGCGAGTGGCGGGCGTCGCCTTGGCGGCGAATGCGGTCCGGAACGGGCGGTGGCGGATGGGGCTGGTGTTACCTGAGTGAGGTTCTCGCGTCCGTGGCCGCCCGGCCAGCCCGTCTGCGTGGAGCATAGCGATGGTATTCCATTGCGGGATTCCACCTAGAGGGGCGCGATGGGTCGGGCCCGCCAGCGAAAGCACCTAGAGCTCCTGATGCGCTGAGGGCACCGAGAGCACCGAGGGCACTGAGAGCGTCGGGAGGGGCGGGGGCGCTGGGGTGGCCGGGGGTGCCGGGGAGGTCTAGTGCGATTGCTAGCTCGCCGGCTACCCAGGCACATGCTTCCGGGGTGAAGGCGGTCCGCACAGCGAAAGACGAGGCGGCGAGGCTGACGGCCACCGCGAAGTCCATGCCCTGAGATCGATAGCTTCGCAGCAGGGCGGGCAGCCCGGCACCGACCGCCGCGACGAGCAGGCTGCTTTCCTTCGGCGCGTTCGGCAGCAAGTCTTGCAGGAGGTTCGCCGTAACCTGGCTGTCGTCGAGCACGCTCGGGCCGAGCGCGGGATCGGAAACGACGGAGCGCAGCGCCGCCCTGGCGTCATCGGCGTGCTCAAACGACGTCGCTGTCATCGGCTCCCCAGGCGGAACGGTTACCCCTATTGTGCTCGTTCCGCCCGGTGCCTATTGGGAGAAGAGGCCCTTAGTCTTTTAAATGACCCGCTTCCACGAGGATCCGTTCCAGTGCAAGATGATGGCGGTGAACGGCGAATTCGCGGTGGTGTAGCCGACCGCCCAGGCGTTGCGGGCCGAGGTCGCTGCGGCGCCGTACAGAATTGGGCCGGCGGGCGGGCTCGGGGCCGGGGTCCGCTTCCAGGCCTTGCCGGTCCAGCGCAGCGCTAGGCTCAGCCCGGCCGCGCTGGTGATGCTGGTTCCGCCGACCGCGAACGCGGCTCGCGGAGTCGCGGCGACCGCGTAGAGCCAGTCGCCAAGCGGCTGGGTGGGCGGATTCGGGCTCGGGGTCCGCTTCCACGCCTTGCCGTTCCAGTGCAGGACCACAGTCGCCGTGCTGGCGCAGCCGTCCGCGGTGCAGGCGTAGCCGACGGTCCACGCGTTCTTCGCTGAGGTCGCGGTCACGCCAAGGAGGCTGGCGCTTGATACGGGAATGCTGGCCCGCTTCCAGGACTTGCCGTTCCAGTGCAGCACGAACGGGCCTTTGCTGCCGCTGCCGACCGCCCAGGCGTTCGTCGCCGAGGTCGCGGTCACGCCAGTGAACTCGCTGCGGGGGATCCCTGCCGGTACCGGCGATAGCGTCCATTTCCTGCCGTTCCAGTGCTCGATCACCGGCCGCAGGTTGGCCGATCTGGCCGTGTTGAATCCGACCGCCCAGGCATTGCTCCGCGAGGTCGCGGCCACGGCCACCAGGATGGAATCCGAAGAAGGACTCGGGCTGGCCTGGCGCTGCCACTTCTGGCCGTTCCAGTGCAGGATCAGAGTGCCATCGGCGCTGCCAACGGCCCAGGCGTTGCTCGCCGACGTGGCGGCGACGCCCAAGAGCTGGCCGTCCTTCGGAGCCGGGGTCGACTGTTCCTGCCAGCTGACGCCGTTCCAGCTAAGGATCATCGGGGTGAAGGCCTCGGTCGAACCGACCGCCCAGGCCCGCCCGGCCGAGACCGCGGCCACCGCGTTTAGCGTCCCCGACACGCGGCCGGCCGTTGCCGCGGCGGCCGGGCCCGTCATGGCCAGCCCGCCGGCCATACCGGCAATAAGCATAAAGAGCGCGGGCAGGGCGCTGAGGCGCTTGATTTCTGGCACGTTTGACCTCCAGGTGGCAGCTCGGGAAGTAGACGCGCGAATGGCCCCGCTGGTTGACCGGCCGGGCGCCGCGGCGCCCGCCGCGCCCGGCCGGTCAGCGGACTTAGACGACGGCCACCTTGTAGTCGTAGTACTTGGCGAGGTAGTTGAGCGTAGAGGCGTGGAGCAGGTAGTCGCCGTCAAGGGCGAACTGCTGGCTCCAGGAATTCCGCACCTTGATGACCGTCTGGTTGAGCTCGACGGTCCCGTCGCTAGTCTGGGCGACCTGGACGATTCCGCGCTGCAGGGTCTCGTGGCCGCCCGCCACTCCCGACTTGATAGCGGCGTGGAGTGCGGCCAGGCTGCCATCACCGTCGACGAAGCCGTCGCTGTCCGGCCGCATCCAGGAGTTGAACCACGGACCGCCCTGCATGACCGTCCCCGACTGGAGGAGCGACAGGCAGGCCACGATGTTCGGCGCGGACTGGTAGCTCGAGGCGAAGCCCAGGCCTATCAGCTCCTGGCAGACGTACAAGCCGCTCGACCCGCAGTCGGTGGGCGGCCACTCCTGAGCCGTGTCGCCGGTCTGGTCAGTGACCAGGTGGTACAGGACAATCGCGAACTCCTCGTCGGTCACGGCGTTCGTGGCCGAGAGGCTGACCGGCCCGGACGCGGCGTTGATCGTGAGGCCGGTGATGTCCTTGCCCGCCGCTGCCCAGCGCTCGGCGATGTGCGCCGTCCCCGAGTTGCAGGTACAGGAGCCGAGCGCGTCCGTAGCTTGTGCCCCGGTCACGAGCTGAGTGACGTTTATGCCCTGCTTGGCGAAGTCTTCCTGGTCCAGGACCGGAATGGGAATGTCGTGCACGATTTCCTTGAGCGTTGATCCGTCGTGGAACGCGAGCAGGTCGAACCTCTGCGGTTCGGCAACGGCTATCTGACCGAATTTTGTCCTGGTCGGACCTTCATACATAGCGCCTCCATTGAGGGGAAGTCCTGCGTATTACGTAACGGCGAAAATTTGTGCGATGAGCCTATAGCTTAGGCGCCGGCGCGGCCAGCGGCCTGCGAGTTCTCAGTAGATTACAGCGCCGTTCCTCACCCCGAAGACGCATCAAATGGTGGCATATCTGACCGGCGTCCGGCCTGGCTGTCGACCGAGGCGATGGGTCACGGGATACTTTGCCGGTGAGCTTCCTGAGTCCGGCGCGCCCTTGGCGCTATCGCTGGTGCGTTCTGGTCGTTGTTTCCTCGGTGATCGCGTTGTCGCCGGCCGGGTCTTCCTTGGCTTCGGCGCCGCAACTGTGCGTGACGATGATCGGCGTCGACGGACAGACTGGCGGCAAGCCCGCGCCGGTCAAGGTCTGCCTGCCGGCCGATCTTATTCCGGTCAGCGCGGCTCCCGCCGGGCCGACCGCGCCACCGGGTGCTAGCGCGCCGGGGACTCAGGGCGCGGGCACCGGGTACCCGACGGTCGGTAAGTTCTTCTTCAAGGTGGCGCATCTCGTCAGCTTCAATTGCACGGGCACGGTTATCACTGCCCTGGCCGGTCAGTCCGCGCTCGTGCTCGTAGCGGCGCACTGCCTGTACGGTGACTTCGACGACGTTACTTACCGTACTGGCGACTGGAAATTCGTACCAGAATGGCACGATAACCAGGCACCATTTGGTACTTGGCAGATTATGAGGGGTTATTACGCAAGCCTCTGGCCCGATAACTGCCATCTGGGGCACTGCGACTTTAATCCGCGGTATGACTTCGGCTTGCTCGTGCTGAAAGAACTGAAGGGCCAGCCGGTCGGCAGCGTCACCGGGAGTGACGGATGGGCCGTGAACGAGCCGAAGACCGTGGCCGTGACGATCGCGGGCCTGCCGGGGAACAGCAAAGAGGCGCTCATAGACCACACTGTGTCGCACACGGTACGCCCGGCTGGCTTCGACGCCCGCAAGGCGAGCACGCCGGGCTTCGGGGCCGGCACCAGCGGAGGGCCGTGGTTCTTCGAGTACAACTCAAGTCGGAAGCTCGGTGACGTGCTCGGCGAGACCGGCGGTTACCAGAACGGCGGCAAGTCAGACTCACCCTCGTATTCACCGTTCCTGACGCGTTACTTTGCCGCTGCGGTCGACGTGGTCTCTCAGCAGGAGAAGCAAACAGGGTGAGCTGCCGGGGCCGGGCGGCCTGCGGTCGGGGAGACGTAGCCCGGAATGTGTCATATGCCGGGTGGTGCCCGGCTGCGTTTCGCAATTGCCTGGCGATACGGGTCTGGTAGCGCATTCTGCTGCAACGGTCGCCCGGACGACGCGCAAAACCGGCAATTCGCCCAGACTGGCCGGGCTGCGGAGGCCGCGAGCCGCCGGGGCGGCCGCGAGGTTGCCTACGGCATCAGCCAACCGGATCATTTCAGCTCAGCGACCCGCAACGATGTCCCATAGATGCTGTTCTGCTAGGTCGGGCAACAACAACGATGGGCCATCGATGCTGCGGCAACCGCATCGATGGGCCATCGTTGCGGTTGTCGGCCTTTCGCGAACCGCAACGGTGGGCCATCGTTGTCGTCGTGGCGGCGAAATGTCCCATTCGGGGGGAGGGGCGGCGGAACGCGGGCCTGGGCCGAAAGGCGGGCCTGGGCCGGAAGGCGGACGGGAAGGCGGGGGAGGGCGAGGCGGTTGGCCACGCCGTTATCCGGCTGTGCACCTGCCGTAGCCGTTCTTGGGCAAGGAGACATCGTCGCAGTGCAGGCGGGCGGTCGGGCTGGACAGTAGGGGCGACAGGTTCGTCGAGTCCCAGTGCTTGCCGGTGCCGCCGCAGCCGACGTGCACGACGTAATTCCCGCCCTGCGGGAGCAGGTAGCTGTAGTTCACGCTCGGGCCATTGACGTTGCCGGCGGTCGCGCTGTCCAGGCCGAGGTGGGCGAAGCCGGAATCCTGCTGGCCGTCGACGGCGGCGATCCAGACTCCCGCGACGGGCCGGCTTGACTCGCAGGTCGCTGAGCCGCTGACGAGCAGGCTGGTTCCCGTGAACCAGGAGTCCCGCAGCCCGGCCACGAGCAGGCCGGCGGCGAGCACCACTACACCGCCAGCTACCGCGATCAGCCAGCGTACCCGCGGCCTGCGATGGTCCGCCGGCAGAGCCGGGTCCGCGGTGAGCCGCAGGTCCGCGGTGAGCCGCAGGTCGGCCGCGACCTCGGCTGCCTTCTTTTTGTTGTAGCGGTTGAGATCGGCGGTTTTCACCGCCAGGTCAAAGGCGAGCCGCACGTCGTTGGGTGCGGCCCCGAGGGCCTGGGCGATCGCGGCCGCCGCGCGCGCACTCGGTGACTTGCGACCGCGAAGCACCTCGCTGACGTGGCTGGGCGACAGTTCGGTCCTGACGGCGAGCTGCCCGACGCTGAGCGAGCTGCTTCGCTGAAGTTTCCTGAACAATTCGACGAGGTCCTGGCCAGGTCCAGGCGGCAATTCTGGCTCCACCTATCCGAGGGTAGCCCGCAGGGCGAGCGACACCCGCCTGACCAGGTCAGCGAATTCGCCGCTGCATCGCTCAGCGAACAGTTTCGTTGCGGCAAAACCCCAGCTCAGAGCAGCTATACCCGGCAAGTCTTCGCTGCCGTTCGCCAGCGAATCGTAAGCGGCTGACGGTGAGTCAAGGTGGCCCCACGGCTGGCGCCCAAACCCGCAGATCCCAGATCAGCGCCGGCCGGACGGGATCGAAGACGGGAGTCAAGGGGGTGAGCACCCATGGAGTGGCACGGAATCATCGTCCTGATCACGACCGCTGTGTTCGGGCTTATGTTCCGGTAGCAGGGAAGCGCCCTGGTAGGTAGCCCGCGTGCTCACCTGCTACCGGCCGCACCGGCAGGCGCTAGCCTGCCTGATGCGAGCCTAGCTGTTAAGGGCGGGTCGCCGGAGACAGGCGGCCCGCCTTTACGGTTCCCATTGAATTCCGTAGCCCAGGTACATCACCAGGTCGCGGAACTGGACGTGTACCTCGCCGGCGGCGTCGGGAACGATTAGATCGCCGGTCTTCCTCGGTTCCTCATACATCCTGACCGTTTCGCCCGTGACCCGCCGGACCCATTTCGGCGGATGATCGGGGTGAAACCGCACCTTCATGTCCAGGGCATCGCAGCGGCACTCCGGAGTCCAGAGGTAATGAGAGCTCATCGGCCCGCCGCCGTTCACGTGGGTGATCAGCGCGTATTCATGCTCTTCGCCTGGCTGCAGCGGTACGGGGAGTTGCACGACGAACTGATAGCGATTGCCGAAAGGCTGTTCCCGCCGCATCAGCCGACCGCCGTGCAGCACCTCGGACGTGAGAACGGGTCCGCTCTGCCCGTTGTTGCGGGGTACGTCCACCCAGGCCATCACCTCGCGCAAGTCAGCCGAGGTAGAGACGATGCGGCGGGACTGGTGCGACTCTGGCGACGTCGTATCCAGGCGCAGCAAACCCTGGACCTCAGCGAGATACCAGCCCTGGGGCGCGGCCGGAATCCGGCCCCGGCGGCGCTGCAGTTCGCCGGCGATTTGCTCAGCGAGCAGCCGCTCAGCTTCCTTGACCCGCCGTTTGCCAGTGCGGAATTCGCGGCCGAACTGTTCTGAAAGCCACTGGACGCGTTCGTCGAGGTGCTGCATTTCCTTGGTCTGACCGGAAAGCGCCAGGCTGGCGGTCACAGCGAGGCGCAAGTCGCCTGGAAGCTGCGCGGCGCAGCTATTGAGCTGGACGGTGAGAGCTTCGCGCAGGTTAACCGATTCCGCGTCAGCTAGTTCACGCAGGTGCTTGCCGATCCGCCCGGAGAGATCGCCCGCCTGAAATTCCTCGGCCCCTATGCAGGGAATGGAGCTCGGCCTCGATGAGTTCCACTAGGCCGACGGCTTCGGTAGAGTTAGCTGTCATTTAATTGACACTTTTCGCGATTGATGCCATGTTACCGTTGAGCTGTCGCCTGAGCCGACTTATACCGCCTCTGCGAAGCGGTCAGGATCTAGTGAAGCCCGGCGGTTGTCAGGGGACATGGGGGGCGGGAACGGCATGGGCTTGCTGAATTACGTTGATAGTAACCGGAGCAGGTCAGGGATGCGGCGTGAGCGTCGCACCTTGACCAGCAGGGGCCGTCCCGTCGCGGATCCAGTGAGGTAAGGGAGAACCTCCGATGAGCCGTGCCACGTTCGTCCGCATTCTCAGCCAGCCGCTGACGCCCAGCCTCACGCGGGCGCAGGCGATGCTAGCCTGCGACGTCGGATCGCTGTACGCGGCGGCGGGGGCGCTCGCGGAAGGGAAGCCGCTGTCCGGCTCTCAACTGCTCGCGCTGCACGCGGTCAGGGAGCTGCTCAGCTCTGACCCGGCGGACCTCGTTGTTCATCCGGCGGCGGAGCCGGAAGGGACGCTGGCAGCCTCCGTGCTGACCACGCCGGAGGCTGCGGCGATCGCTGAGGCGGCCGCCGTCGAGCAGCGCCGCCTGCTCGCTTCCACCGTCGTTAACACGCTGATGGCGGCGAACTGGACCGTGACGGTCGTCGCGGGCGAGGCGGCCGGGCAGTACACGGGGATTGAGGCCAGCCGCGGCATCGAGCACCTGATTGCCGGGGTCAGCCACGGCGAGCTCATCGTCGATCAGGCCGGAACCCAGGATCGCGACGCGGTCGAGGAGATCATCGAGGGACTGCGCGAGATCGGCTGCGTCGTAGCGCTCGCTGACGGGCCCGCCGAAGAATCAGGCGGCTTGCTTTACGCGCTGACCTCGGCCGCGCCGGGTGGGCAAACACCGCGCGGTGAGCCTTCGCTGGCGCACGCGATCCAGGCCCGGCTGGGTAGGCAAACTCCGGCCGTGCGGTCTGCGGACGGCAATCCGCAGACCGCATTGCGCCGCGAGTCGTGTCCCTCCGCTCACCTCACGGCTGGCTCGCAAATGGAGGCGCGAAATGTACGCTGAGGTTGCTCATCGGGCGGACGTCGCCGATCGCGAGCTCCTCGGCGAGATCGCCGCGGCCTGCCAGTGGTGGAGCAGGCAGCGTACCTGGCGAGTGAGCTCGTCCTTCACCGGCGGAGGCGTGGTCGCCGCGCTTGAGCAGCTGGTCGCCATCCGGGTCGCTCGCGACGCCTTAGCGCTGGCGCTGCCGAGCGTGACCGATGCGCTGGCGACCGCGCTGCGCGCATTGGGCGTGCCGCCAGGTGCGACGATCGGGGTGCCCGCGCTCGACTGGGTCACGGCCCGCGCGGCGGCCAGCCTGCTCAGCATCCGTACCCGCGCCCTGCCCGTGCACGAGGTGACCGGGCTGCTCGACCCGGCCGCGCTCACGCCTGAGCTCGCGAGTGGTCTCGCCGCGGTGATCGCGGTTCACCGGCACGGAATCACCTGCGACGTGCCTGAGCTGCGCCGGATCTGGCCGGACGTGCCGGTCATCGAAGACGCGGCCGGAGCGTGGGCGGCCCGCTATCCGGGCGGTGAACCGGTGGGCTCGGCCGCGGACGCCTGCGCTTTCTGCTTCGACGCCGCCAAGACGCCGAGCGCGGGCGAGCTCGGCTGCCTGGTCACCAGGGACCGCGCCCTGTACACCAGAGCGGTGGAGCTGACGCAGCATCCGGTCCGCCAGCTGATGGCCGGAGTGATGATGCCTGCCGACGATCAGCCTATGATGCGCGTCGCCCCCGCGGTCGCGCTGCTCGGAGCCTACGCCGTGCAGCGCCACACCGCGCAGGTGCCGATGCTCAGGCAGGCAGGCGCGCGGCTGGCCGATGACCTCGGCCAGGCGGGCCTGCCTGTGCTTTCTGACCCGGGCCGGCACGCGCCCGGCGTCATCGCGATCAAGTCTGACCCGGCCAGCGCGCGGGCGGCGATGCGCGGCCTCACCTTAGGCCAGGGCGTCGCCGTCGCGTCGGTCAGGCAGTCTGACCGCCGCGTTCATCCGGACGTCACCGATGACCCGCGGCTCACTGAACTCGCCGGCGGGATAGTCACGGTCACCCTGGCCGGACGCAGGAAAAGCCAAGTTCGGTCCGCCAGCAGGCACCAGGCGAACTGAGATCAGCCGGGTTCCTTGGCCGAACGGAGGTCCTGCCAGAGGCCATCGAGGTCGCTGACCAGCTTGGCCTGGTCATCCAGGGTCCAGGCATGGTCATCGCCATACCGGTAGCCATCGGGAGGTGAGATCGTCAGTGCCCCCGAGTCTGGCTTCGACTTTTTCGTCGTCATAGCTTTCACTCCAGGTGCGGCCTGCGTGCCACCGGCAGGAACCGGGACACAGTCAAAATTATACCTACGAGCAGCGAAATCGCCGACAGCCCGGTCCACAGCAACTTGGGCATCGGGTCGCTGCTCTGGTGCAGCACCAGATTGCCCACGGCTATCAGGATAGCCAGCACGTCGGCGGCAATCGCGACCCTCGCGGCCAGGAGCAGCCTGGCGGCCAGCGGATGAGCACCCGGCCCGACCAGCAGCGTCGCGAACACGCCGAGCAGCGCGAGGAGAAGCGTCGCGGCGGTGCCTGCCTGTCCTTGGTCCCCGACCGCGAAGACCGCTTCAAGCCGCAGCCTGCCAGTCAGGATGACGCCGGCGATGACGAGCGCTATCAGCCAGGAGCCGGTCAGCCACCCTGGCCGGCTGACCCGGACATAGATCGCGGCCTGGTACCTGGTAAAAGCGCCGTCGGGCGGGCTGAGCTGCACGTTCGGCGAGCAGCCCCAGACCTTGGCCGCGGCCGGCGGATCCCACGTGCTCACTCGCTGCCAGAGTGACCTGGGCAGGCGTTCGCTGGCTGGCTTAGCCGGCGGGTCGACCGGGTTCGCGGCAATGCCCACGATGTCTACTCCCGGTGGCGCCGCGACCTGGAGATGGTGGCTACCGCCGCGACCGCCGATCTTGACGGCTACCTGCCAGCAGCGCCAGCCGAGCAATTGCCTGAGCCGGGCGTTCATCTTCTCCGGGGGCGAGAACCTGATGTCGCTTTCGTAGGTCAGCTTCACGATCCGCCTTGTCCCCGGCGGTGACGTCAGGCCGACGTGCACCACGAAGTTCTCGGAAAGCTCTCCGACCTGGCTTCGGAAACTGCCCGCCTGCAGCAGGACAGCGTGGGCCTTTCTTGTTCGCTCGCACCCGGCCAGCGCGCCGAGCGCGGTCTCATAGTTCCGCATCGCGCTGTCATGCGCAGCCCGCGCCTGGGCGAGCTCGCGTTCCGCGGCCCGGCGCTCGCGTTTCCCTGTCGCGCTTTCCCGCCGGTCCCGCCAGGACGCCACGATGGCCTCGGCGTCCATCAGCCGGGCCGCCGCCAGCAACGACGGCGGGCGGGTCCGCAGATCGGCGGGCAGGTCGTGGATGATGCGGAAAAGATCACCAGGCAGGGTCTCAGGGATCTGAAGCTCTTTTCCCAGGATGTCGATGGCCCAGTAGGTAAGAGCGTCCCTGAGACGGTTAGTTGTCTCTAGCGAGGTCGGCAGCGGAAGCGCCACCGAATGCTCGTCGTGCAAGCTGAACGCGATGAGGTTCCTCTTCTCCAGGGTCGCGACCGGTACGAGCCGCAGCTCCTGATCGCCCGCCTTCAGAATGGGCGCGTCATCGGGTACCACGAAGTCGACGCTCACCCGCCAGCGGACGGCCCTGGTATCGAGGAATTCAAGCCGCTGTACCCGCCGCTTTATCCAGCTGGCGAGTACCTCGGGGGCTGACGCTTTGGCCTGAAGCCTGAGCAAGCCCATCCCGAGTACGGCCAGATCGCTGTCGTATGGCACGGGGTGATCCTCGCGTGCTAGCCGGCGAGGGCGTTATCGACCCAGGTACGCAACGCGGGCAGTGGGGCCGCGCCGGTCTGCCTGGCGACGGTCTGGCCGTTGCGCAGCACCAGGAGCGTCGGGATGGCCTGCGCGCTGAACCGCTGGGAAAGCCGGGGCGCGTGATCGACGTTGACCTTGACCAGCTTCAGCTTGCCGGCGAGATCGCGGGCGACTTGCTCGAGCGCGGGGCTGACCATCCGGCAGGGCTGGCACCACGGCGCCCACAAATCGACGAGCACGGGGATTTTCGCGGCGTCGGCGATCTCGGCGAAATTGCTGTCGTCGGCGTCAGCGATCCACGCTAGCGGCTGATGACATTTGGCGCAGCGGGGCGTGCCGTTCGCCGTAGCGGGAACGCGGTTCGCCTGCCCGCAGCCTTCGCATCGGATAACACCATTAGCCATGGTTCTAGTATCCACTTACTTCGCCGACCCTCCGGTCGCCAGGCGCATCAAATCGGTGTTGAGGTCGATTGGGGTTTCCGTCGCGAATTTCGTGCTGATAGCTCTCCCAGGACTCGTCCCTGATCTTGGCGGCGAAGCCGGACTCCATCAGCAGCACGAGTTCCAGGGCGGCCCGGTCGATTCGCTTATTCAGCGCCGGGTCGGCGAAGTCCTCCGGAGCAGCGAACAGCGACGTGGGCGCCGTCATCGTGCGCAGGTAGGCGAAGAGCGGGCGAAGCTGATCGTCAGCGACCAGGGCGTGCCGCGCGGTGCCCGCCGTGGCCGCCAGCACGACGGGCTTGGCGATCAGGAGATCGTTGTCGAGCACGTCAAGGAACCCGGTGAGCAGGCCGCTCGGGCTGGCCTTGTAGACCGGGGTCGCGGCGATGATGGCGTCGGCGTCGCCCAGGACCGTAATCGCCTGCTGCAGTTTCGGCGTGACCAGCGCGGTGACGAGTGCGCTTGAGATGTCGTTCGACAGTTCCCGCAGTTCGATCGTGGTCACGCTCACCTCGTGGCCGTGCTTTCCGGCCAGGGCCTGACCCGTTCGGCCGTCCGGCTGGCGAGCAGCCTGGTCGAGGACGGGTCACTGGTACCCGCGCTTACTACGGCGAGTTGGTAGGTGCTCATTTTGGCTGATCCTTAAATCTTTTCAGCAGTGCTTCGAGTTGCCTGAGCTCACCGGTGCTCAGCGAGGCGGACATGGCGCGGGCGACGCTCCGGCCGTGCTCGCGGCCGATCTCGCGCTGCCGGGCCCGGCCCGCCCCGGTCAGCGAGAGCAGGACACCGCGCCGGTCAGCGGGGTCCGGCTGGCGCTCGATCAGGCCGCGCCCGGCGAGCCGGTCGGTCAGGCGGGACAAGGCCGGCTGGGACAGGAGCACGTGGTGATCGAGTTCGCTGATGCGGACCGGGTGCCGGCACTTGGACAGGGTGTAGAGCACGTCGTACTCGCGCATCGACAAGTCCGCCCAGATATCCTCGGCCGCGAAACGGCGCATCAGCGTCGAATGTGCCGTCAGGAGCGACTCCCAGGCGTCGTTGGCGGGGTGCCTTGTCACTTGGAGTCCTGGTAGGGCGATCCGTCGGTGAGGTTGTCGCCCCGGTTCGCGTTCGGGCGGGGCTGGCGCGGGGCGTCGTCGCCGTACTTGGCCTTGACCAGGCTGGCGTGGGTAGGGGCGTCGGGGGTTTGCGGGTCCTTCTGGGCCTCGGTCTCCTTGCGCAGGACGGGGATTACCTCGCCGCCGAGGAGTTCTAGCTGGTTGAGCACTGTTTTAACCGGCAGGCCGGCGTGGTCCATGAGGAAAAGCTGACGCTGGTAGTCCCCGAAGTGCTCGCGGAAGGTCAGCGTCTTGTCGATGACCTCTTGCGGGCTGCCGACCGACAGCGGGGTCAGGTCCATGAACTCTTCCATCGACGGGCCGTGGCCGTACACCGGGGCCTCGTTGAAGTAGGGGCGGAACTGCCGTTTCGCGTCTTGCGAGTTCCGCGCCAGGTAGGCCTGGCCGCCGAGGCCGACTATCGCCTGCTTCTTCGAGCCGTGGCCGTAGTGCTCGAAGCGCTCGCGGTAGAACCTGATCAGGCGGATGTAGTGCTCCTTGGGCCAGAAAATGTTGTTGGCGAAGAAGCCGTCTCCGTAGTAGGCCGCCTGCTCGGCTATCTCCGGGGTGCGGATCGAGCCGTGCCAGACGAACGGGGGGACGTCGTCAAGCGGTCTTGGTATGGAGGTAAAACCCTGGAGCGGTTTGCGGAACTTGCCGTCCCAGTCGACGACGTCTTCCCGCCACAGGCGGTGCAGGAGGTTGTAGTTCTCCAGGGCCAGCGGGAGGCTCTGCCTGATGTCCTGCCCGAACCACGGGTAAACCGGGGCGGTGTTGCCCCGGCCCAGCATCAGGTCCATCCGGCCCTTCGACAAGTGCTGCAGCATCGCGTACTCCTCGGCGATGCGCACGGGGTCGTTCGTGGTGATCAGGGTGGTCGCGGTGGTGACGACCAGGTTCTTCGTGGTTCCCGCGATGTAGGCGAGGAGCGTGGTCGGCGAGGAGGAGAAGAACGGGGGATTGTGGTGCTCGCCGATGGCGAACACGTCAAGGCCGACTTCCTCGGTCTTCTGCGCGATCCTGACGATGCTGTCGATGCGCTCGGCCTCGGTCGGGGTTTCCCCGGAGACCGGGTCCCTGGTGATGTCGCTCACCGAGAAGATCCCGAACTGCATGCTGGCCGCCTCCTGGGGTTGATATATGCGTTTGCATGTATCTGTAACAGCGGTGGGTCAACGTTATTCCGGGGGAACGATGTTGCTTGACTTGAGTTGATCTTGAAGGCCTGGCTGCCCTGGCGCGGGTGACCTAGCGGGGCCGCTGTGGCTGAGGTGACTGGCGGGTCTGGTGTGGCTGGCGCGCAGGCCAGGTCTGGTGACGGCGGCCGGGCGGAACAGCATCGGTGGGACTCCGGGGGCGGGGCGAACGACATCGGTGGCACAGCGTTGTTGCTGCCGCAGCATCGATGGCCCACCGTTGCGGTTCCCGGCCCGGTGCGAACAGCATCCATGGGCCATCGTTGCGCCTGGGCTGGCGCTATAGGCGATTTGTTCCGCCCGCCTCCGGGAAGGCCACGCGAGCCCGCAGACCATGATCAACTTAAGCTAAGCGGCCTTGTACGGGAACACGCTGCCATGGCATCGGCCTGGGTGATCATGGCCCTGACCATGATCACAGGGCTTCGGCCGGGTGATGGCCCGCCCGGACATCCGTGATCATGGCGCGGGTGGTGGGGCAGAAAGCGGCCTGGGCTTCGGTCATGTGAAAGCGGCACAAAACTCATTTCGTCCCGATCGAATACGGCCCTGCATTCGCATATTCTCGCGTTCCTGGCGTGTTATTTACCGTGCGGTTATACGCTCATGGCGCTTGTGCAATGCTCGGAATCACCGAGCAGAATTTGTGACCAATGGCGCAAAGGTATGGTCAGATTACCTGATGGGCGCCTTTGGTCCAGTACGAACAAGGGGAGGACAATGAGACTTATTCAGGGAGGGGACAAAACCGACGTGCCATAACGGCGTGTCAATAACTAAAGACGGCCCGCTTTCCGGGAGAATTGAATCACCACAACACAATTCTCAAGAACGCGAGCCGTCACATGTATCATACCACTGGATTCAGCCGCGACGAGATCTCAGACCTCTGTGAAATAGTCTGGCAAGCAGCCGCCGAGACAGGAAAGGCTGACTGGCCGCCGCGCCTCGGTCTTTACCAGTCCGTTGTCGTGACACTTTGCTACCTGCGCCGCAACCGTGCTCAGGTGGAGATAGCAGAATGCTTCGGCGTTTCCCAGCCAACCATCAGCCGCGCGATATCAGCGATCAGTCCGCTCTTGGAGAAAGTCCTCGCTGGCTTCGTGCCCACGGCAGACGAGATCGACCCGAACTCCCGGCTCATCGTGGACGGATCCCTGCTTCCGTGCTGGTCCTGGGCCTCATCGCCCGGTCTTTACTCCGGCAAGCATAAGACCACCGGAATGAATGTGCAGGTCGCTTGCACCCTGGAAGGCGAGATCGCCTGGATTTCCGATCCGGTCGAAGGGAGCCGCCACGACGTGCACTGCCTCGGTGAATCAGAGGTACTTTCCGGCGTGGACCCAGGCCGATGGATAGGCGATAAAGGCTATGTCGGGACCGGAATGATCACTCCCATCAGAAAACCTGCTCACCGTGACTTGCTGGGCTGGGAGAAGAAGTTCAACAAGGCCGTTAACCAAATCCGCTATGTCGTTGAGCGGGCCATCGCGAACTTTAAGACCTGGAGGATCATGCACACCGATTACAGGAGGCCTCTGACCACTTTCGCCCAGACGATCTCAGTCGTCGTCGGACTGTATTTCTACAGAATGAACTCTGAATAAGCCTCAATGTCTAGTTCTGGTTCGCAAGTTTCCCGGCGTCGTTATCTCTGGTTTTTGACTACTTCCGTCGCGGCGATGGCGCTGGGAATCCTTCCTGGTGCCGAGGCGACTCCGGCCTTCGCGCTAGGCGCGTCGGGCGCGTCGGGGGCGAAGCCCGCGGTGTCGCTCACGCGGGCGAGCGGTACGGTGACGACGAGGAGGGGCCTGGATCCGCGTACCTCGTTCTGCTTCAGTCCGACGCCGACGCCGTCGTCCGTCACGGTTGACCCGGTCAGGCCCAGGTGCAAGGCGCTGCCCGCCTCGACCGATCCGACCGCGGTTAACCCGTTTGTTGTGGCCACGCCGTATCCGGGCTGGGCGAATCCGCCGCTGGCGGGCTCGAAGTGGGTCGGGCCGCAGCCGAACGGCGAGGACGCCAACGAAGGTGCGCCGAACTACTACGTCTACGACGCCGAGTTCACCTTCAGGGGATGCTCCCAGGTGAACGGCTCCGCACTGGCCGACAACCAGGTCGGCGTCTTCCTGAACGGCTGGCTGCTCGCCAGCCAGGCCAATTCCAGCTCGCCCGCCAACTTCAACGGCACACCGCTGGCGTTCACCGGTGCCTATCCCGGCGGTCCCGCCGTCGTCGACTTCGTGGTTTACGACAGCAGCGGGCCGGCCACCGGGCTGGACTACACCTTTACCGTCACCCCCTTGCCCGCAGCCGACTGCCTGGTACGGGGCAGCGGTACCGTGATGACGAGGAATGGCCTGGATCCGGATACGTCGTTCTGTTTCGCGCCGGAGCCGGCGCCATCCTCGGTCGCGGTTGACCCGGTCAAGCCTCAGTGCAAGGCGCTGCCCAAGTCGACCGATCCTGGCACGGTTAACCCGTTTGTTATCACGAGGCCGTTCCCCGGGTGGGCGAACCCGCCGCTGGCGGGCTCGAAGTGGGTCGGGCCGCAGCCGAATGGTGGGGATACCAACGAAGGCGCGCCGAACTACTACGTCTACGACGCCGAGTTCACCTTCGATGGATGCGCCCAGGTGAACGGCTCCGCACTGGCCGACAACCAGGTCGGCGTCTTCCTGAACGGTCAGCTGCTCGCCAGCCAGGCCAATTCCAGCTCGCCCGCCAACTTCAGGACGCCGCTAGCCTTCACCGGTGCCTATCCCGGCGGTCCCGCTGTCGTCGACTTCGTGGTCTACGACAGCAGTGGGCCGGCCACCGGGCTCGACTACACCTTCACCGTCACCCCTCTGCCCGCCGCCGACTGCCAGGGGACGGGTACGAGCGTTAAGGTCTCCGGATAATCTGGCGGCCGGAACGCGCATCGCCCTGGCGGCGATCATGAGGCTGCCTGCCTCGTGGTCGGGCCAGGCCTGATGACGGCGGCCGGGCGGGGCCGGGCGGGGCCGGGCGGGGCCGGGCGGGGCCGGGCGGGACAGCATCGGTGGGACATCGATGCTGTTCGTCGGGCGGGGCGAACGACATCGGTGGCACAGCGTTGCTGTTGCCGCAGCATCGATGGCCCACCGTTGCGGTTCCCCGCCCGGCGCGAACAGCATCCATGGGCCATCGTTGCGTCCGGCCCGGCACTATGGGCGTTTTGTGCCGCCCGCCTCCGGCCAGGGCGCGCCAGCCCGCACTCCGTGGTCAACTTAAGCTAAGTGGCATTGGGTTATACCGGCATCTCCGGACATAAACCGCCCTTTACCGTGACTGACCGGCCTGACGTGCCTATATTCGACAGGGTGACGGGGCGAGCACGGGTGACGCTGGCTGAGTTGCTTGCTGTGCTGTCGCTGGCGACGGATCTCGGGCTTGGGCAGCCGATGGAGCATGTGCTGCGGCAGTGCCTGATCGCGCTGCGGCTGGCGGAGCGGCTTGGCCTGGACGAGAGTGAGCGGGAGGTCGTCTATTACTCGGCGCTGGTGGCCTGGGTGGGCTGCCACGTCGATGCTTACGAGCAGGCGAAGTGGTTCGGCGATGACGGCGCGCTCAAGACCGATTTCCGGCTGACCGACTTCGCGGGACCGGCGTCTAAGCCGCTGTTCATGCTGCGGCACCTTGGCGCGGGCCTGCCGGCCGCCGAGCGGGCCAGGCTCGGGGTCACGTTCCTCGGCGAGGGCCGCCGGGCCGCGGCCTCGATGCTCGATAATCACTGGAGCGCGGCGGACAGCCTGGCTGCGCGGCTTGGCCTGTCGCAGCGGGTTCGCGACTGCGTGGAGCAGACGTTCGAGCGGTGGGATGGCCGGGGGGTTCCGAAGGGGATCAAGGGTGAGGGAATCCTGCTCGCCGCCCGGCTGGTCGCGATCGCCGACGTCGCCGAGGTATTTCACCGGGCGGGCGGGGTCGGGGCCGCGGTCGAGGTGGCCAGGCAGCGGCGGGGGACCCAGTTCGATCCTGAGCTAGCCGATGTATTCGCGGCCGAGGCGCCGACGCTGTGCGCGGGTCTTGACGAGGTCAGTACCTGGGACGCGATCATGGCGGCTGAGCCGGCCGGGGGAGTGCGGCTCGGCGCCGATGAGGTGGAGTCCGTGCTCGGGGCCATCGCCGACTTCATCGATGTGAAGTCCCCTTACACCATCGGCCATTCGCGCGGCGTAGCCGAACTCGCGGGGCAGGCGGCCCGCGAAGCCGGCCTCGATGAGGCCGCCGCCCGGCAGGTAAGGCTGGCCGGCCTTGTGCACGATCTCGGCCGTCTCGGCGTGCCGAATACCATCTGGGACAAGCCGGGCCCGCTCAGTCACGCCGAGACCGAACGGGTACGCCTGCATCCTTATCTCACCGAGCGCATGCTCGCGTTCTCGCCCGCGCTCGCCCCGCTCGCCGCCGTTGCCGCCGCGCATCACGAGCGCCTGGACGGCTCTGGCTACCCGCGAGGCCTAGCGGGCACCGCGATCAGCCGGGAGGGCCGCCTGCTTGGCGCCGCCGATTTCTACCACTCGCGCACCGAGCCTCGCCCGCACCGCCCGGCCGCTGACGCCGGCGAGGCCGCCGCCCGGTTGCGAGCGGAGGCCAAGGCGGGCCGGTTCGACCCTGAGGCCGCCGCCGCGGTCCTCGCCGCCGCCGGGCACCGCGCGACCCGCCGGCCGGCCGGGCCGGACGGCCTGACCAGCCGGGAGATCGAGGTTCTCCAGCTTCTCGCGCACGGGCTCTCTAACCGGGAGATCGCCGAGCGGCTGGTGATCTCAAGAAAGACGGCCAGCCATCACGTGGAGCACATCTACGCCAAAACCGGCACTAGCAACCGGGCGCTGGCCAGCCTCTACGCCGCCAGGCACGGCCTGATCGGCGGCGGCGGTCCTGAACCTAACCGGGCACCTTCTGATAACCCGAGCAGAGGATCCGCAGCCACGTTATCCGCTCGCCGTCGGTGTTGTAGTAAGCGTTCTGCTCTACCACGTGCTCGCCTTCGTCGAGGCCTACCCGCAGCCGGTAAGAGACGTGCTCACGCCCGGGCAGCCCGCCGGTGCGCACGGATTCGAATTCCCTGATATCCCGTCCGGGACCGAACCACAGGCCGAGTACCCAGTCGCCGATGGCCTCGCTGGCCGACGATGTCTGCCAGTAACGGCCCGGCGTCAGCGCCTCGAAGTCGATGGGGTCGGCCAGCAGAGCATAAAGCGCGGAACTGTCCTTGGCGGCAATCGCACGGGCGAAGCGCTCGCCGGCCGGGCTGGTCTCAGTAGCTGAAGGTAGTTGCTGGCTCATCGCCTATCCATTCCCAGAGTTGTACGGTGCCGCCGAGCGACGCGTTGGCCATCAGGTCCGAGTCATTCAGGCGCCGGGCGGTAAAGCAGATCGGGCAGACCAGGTACCGGCCGCCGGCCGCCTCGAACCGTTTCGTCAGTTCGGGCAGGTCCGGGCAGCCTTCGCAGGCCACGCCCTGGGCGAAGCCGTCGAGCGCGAGCCGCACGGCCTCCTTGGTGCAGAACATGAGCGTCGGCCGGCCCCTCTCGGCCGCCCCGACGGCGACCAGGAAGGCGACCGTCACCTTCTCCGCGTCTTCCAGGCCTGTTGTCAGGCTGATCACGGCCTTGCTTGCCACTGGATCTCCCCGCTCTTCTCGCCGCGGTTCCCTCCGCGGGCTGGGACTGAGCATGCCGATCAGCAGGAAGGTCGCGCATGGGGCAGTTGCCCCATCTTTCCGTCGAGATTTCTGGCCGCCGGCCTTATCGCCACGGGATGATCGTGAGCTTCGGCCAGATCGCCGACCAGCGGCTGACCTTAGCCTCGTAGACCTGCCTGGTCACCAGGGTCTTGTTCGGCCTGATAATCAGCTGCCAAAGGTCGTCGGTACCGAACGGCGCGCAGACGGCGAACCGCCCGTTCGCGCAGGTCACCCCGATGCTCGTCGCGGTCGTCGGCCAGGTACCGATCGCCGCCTCGACCGACTCGTAGGGCGGGATCGCGACGCCGAACTTGCGCTCGTACCACACGTGCACTCTCGCTTCGTTGGTGACGTCAAAGCGCGCCCCTGGCCGGCCGAAGGCCGCAACGGCGGCGTCCTCCGCCGCTTGCTCGGATATTTTGCTGAGATCTTGCGGGTCGAAATAGACCAGGTCGTAGTCCGCTATGCCTGCCTGCGGCGCGTACCCGTGCGCCTGGTTCCATACCGTCTGGGCGACGGCGCCGGCCCCGAGGTACCAGTGCGGCAGCCCAAGCGAACCAGCGCCGTCGAGTATCGCCGCGCACACCGGATTAGCCCTCAGCGTTTCCTGAAGATCGCGGTCGCTCACGGGTCCAGTCTGCGGCCCTGCCATCTGGCGTGTCACGACCGCTCCTCGGAACGTCGGATCGTCGTCGCAGGCTTGTGCAGATCAATTACGGTGCCGATTAGGTACTGGCGATATCTGCCAAAAGATAGACTAGAGTGCCTGTGAGACGTCATCCTGTATCTGTTACACGGGTGACCTGCTTGATCGGAGTGCCGCGCGAATGGCCACTGTAAGTCCGGCCGCTAACGCCCTGCTCAAGAGGCTCTCGCGGGGGATGCAAGCGCTGCTGCTTTCTGTCGTGGCACTCGGGGCGACCGGCCTCTTATGGACCGCGACCCTGGTGCCGTCGAAGACATGGAAAGAGTTCCTGAATGCAGTAGCGACGGGCTTGCTTGTCTCGGCCGCGTTCGGCATCGCACAGGCGCTGATAACAAGCAAAGTCGCAACTGAGATGCTCAGGACCTCGGTGGTTGAGGAAGTGAGCCGCAGTCTTGCCTTGTCGAGCAACGCATACTATCCGATGACCGAGTTTTCGGCCTCATCGGAGCCGGATCCGCAATTTAACATACTACTCAATCAAGATCTGGCCAGATCTTCCACTTTCTGGTTTCGAGGCATGTCGGGCCGTTATGCTGCGGCACGTCTGTCCTTAAATTAGAATGTCAGCTTGCAAGCTCATCTTATTCTTCCCGATCCGAGGGTTTCTGGTACCTTAGAGGGGAGAACCGACTATGCGATTCGTCACGAACTCTATCCCGGACTCGGCATCGAAGAGATTCGGGAAAAAATTCGTAGTGACATAAACCTTGGGATAATTGGGCTATTCGAAGCGGCGCGTAGATGCGCGATTGTCGAGCTCGTTCTCACTCCCATGCCGCTTCTTGATCGATACGAAATATTTCGTGACGCAATTTGGGTCACGCTCTTCAGTGATCCGGGCAGGGGAACTAGGTTCCCGCGCACTCTCAGATTCTCGTCTTCGTCCGTGATGTACTTGATGCAGCAGGCAGACTGCCTTCAAACCAGAAGTCACCCAAGCGCGCGACTCATTCAGTTCCCTCGATCGGTATCCGAGACAGATTTGTTGCAAAGATTCGCGGATATTACCGGCAATAATATTACGAAGGAACAGTACGGTAAGCTGCTAGCAGATTTCCGTCAGTTTGCCGAGAGTTTCGCAAGAACGGCGGGACTTAAGTGAGGATCGTAATGGGGGATATCGAGGACTTCGTTAGTCGGGTAGATGAGCTGCAGAATCCTGACCTACGCGAATTAGCGCAACTATTTGACGACTTGCGAGGAGGACATGAACTTGCAGATTTGCGGCGAGCCATTGCGGGCTGGCTCTTGAGGTCGGTGAACTTCGCCAAGCTCAGCGCCCTAGCAAGGGAGACGCCGACTCACTACGTCTGGCCTATACATCGGTCAAAGAACGGCTTTCACCTCGTGATAAACGAGTTCAAGGGACGCGAGGTTGTCGGTGAAGGATACGCGAAGGTGCTCCATAATCACCGCTATTCTTTTGCGTCGCTTATGCTTGCGGGACGTTATACTGAGAGCAGAAGCGCCGTTATGTTCTCCGATACCGGTCATTTCGTGAACTGTGCAGACGAAAGAGTTACCGATGTTGCCGCTGGCGATATTACCTTGATAGGCCATGATTCGTTCCACCGTTTAGTTGAAATTGGCGATGGTACGATGACTTTGCTGCTCAAGACGCCCGCATGGAAGCTGGAAAGCGTATCGATAGATCTCCGTACCCAGAGGATAGTTAGGCACGTACCGGTCGAGACTCGCGTAATGCAGTTCGTTTCCGCTCTAGGCTAGAGCGCAGGAACCTATTTTAAGGAGAGTAACAGATGAAGGGACACCTGATGGCCGAGGATCTGAGGCAGTATCTCGGCTCCTTGTGGCTAACCATGGAAGATCTGTACGCAGGCCAGAGCAAAGAGATTCCATTTCACGGATGGCATCACGTCAAGTTTGTTGCGGTGAATGCGAGACGCTTCGCTTCCGAGTTGGCCGCTGATGCTCTTCAGGCGGAGACCGCGGGACTTGTGCATGACGTCAACTATTTGGTGGCAGCTCGCTCCCACGCTTCAGCGGGCCGTTTCCTGCGCGAGAAAATTCTTCGCGAAGTGGGTTTGTCCGATGATGCCATAGCGGTGATTGAGGAAATAGTGGTGACCGCCGAGACCAACTCGCGGGGGAGCGACATATCGCCAGAAGCTATGGCTTTGAGTGATGCGGATACGCTATTCAAGGCGCTGCCTATAACACCCGTCGTCCTCGCACCGCTATATATGCGTGAGACTGGCAGATCGTTGCGAGAGCTTGCTGATAAAATCGTGAGCGAACAGATTCCGCTCCAAGAAAGCGGAATATACTTCTATTCAGACTCGGCTAAGCGGAAATATGAGCACTGGGGTGATGTTAATCTCGCTCTCTGGACGTGCATCCTGAAATCGCTGGACGATGCGTCCGTGCTGGAAGTAGTCGAGGAGGTCGCTAAGTACACCGAGATCCATGGCGAGTAGCCGTACCTGTCGGCACCAAACCTGCCGGTCCGGTGCCGGGTCGAGCTAGCTATGCCCGCTTGCGGGTGGATATTCTAGTATTTGGGCTGGTGTGTCCAGAGTGGCTGCGGCGGCTGGGGCACGAGTGGCAGCCTGCAAAAACAGCACCAAAGTGCCCCCGCGCGGCAGCGAACCCCCGCCCGCCCAAGCCGAGCCGCCACCGGACCAGCTCACTTAAAGAAAGGCACCCTTGGACCATCGATGCCCTATGAGTGCGTGTCCTTCGGAGTGAGTGCGGGTTGCGGGGTGCCAACGGTGCCATCGGGTTGATTTCGGCTCCGCGATCATGTTTTCCCGGACAAGGCTCCATCACGCGCGGAGCGTTACCGTCGCCGCCGGGCCCGTCGAGCCCGCGCCCACGCAGGCCGCAACTGGCTGAAACGCGATATGGCATTTCTTATCCCGGCGTGAGCGCAGACTGTCGAAGGCCTCTGCCACGATGCTGTCATGGCATCGGAAACCAGGCATCTCAGCGAATGGATCAGCCTGCCGGCGGCCGAGGTGTATGAATACGCTGCCGACCCGGCTCACCTGCCGGAATGGGCGCCCGGCCTCGGGACCTCGGTGGAGCGGATCGACGGGCAGTGGTACGTGGACACCGCCGATGGCCGGGTCGGCTTCGCGTTCGCGCCGCGCAATGAGTTCGGAGTGCTCGATCACGAGGTCACGCTGGCGTCGGGCGAGGTCATCTACTGCCCGATGCGCGTCATCAAGGACGGCGAGGGCGGCAGCGAGGTGACCTTCGCCCTGCGCAGGCAGTCCGGCCTGACCGACGCGGAGTTCGATCGCGACGCCGGCCTGGTCGCGGCTGACCTGGCGCGGCTCAAGCGTCAGGTCGAGAGCCGCGCCTGCTAGCGGCCCGCGATGTCGCCGATGATCCGCGTCAGGTCGGCCGGGCGTGACCACATCGGCCAGTGGCTCGTGGGCAGGTCGAGATAGGTGACGTCGCGGAGTTCGGCGAGGCCGCCGAGCCAGGCCCAGCCCTCGGCCAGCCATGACTTGACCTGGTCAGAGTCTGCCCCGGTGCAGATGACGTAGCTCGGCACGTCGAGCCTGGCCTGGTCGGTGAGCTCGGCCGCCTCCCGCAGTGCCGCGGCCGGCTCGGGCACGGCGCGCCGGCGGAACGTCTCCAGTTGCTCCTCGCTCAGACCGTCCAGGTTCTCGTCGAGGTCCTCCGGAGCGGGAAGCGGGTACTCGGTGCCCTCGAAACCAGGATTGATGGGACCAGTCGCCGGCGCCGAGTCAACGTACACCATCGCGGCGATCCGGTCGGGCATCCGGTCGCTCACGGCGTAGCCGGGCGCCCCGGCGGCGCTGTGCACGGCGAGCACGACCGGATCGGACGCGGCGGCGACCGCCGCGCAGATCGCATCGACGTGATCGGCGAGCGTGACCACGGACCGGTCGGCGTCGGCCGACTCGAGCCCGGGCAGGGTAAGCGCGGTAACGTCACGGCCTTCTGCTCGGAGAGCGGCGGCGACTTCGTCCCACGCCCACGCGCCGAGCCAGAATCCGGGAACCAGGATGATCGGTGCACCAGTCATGTCAGGAACCCTACCGTCGGCCACTGACAGCGGGCCGCGAAACAGAACGCGCTTATACTCCGGGTAATGGCAAAGGGGGAGGCAAGATGGGGAATCGGCGTCTGACGGTCGTGCTCCTGACCGTATCGGGGGTGGTCCTGTTAGCTGCCGGGCTCATCCTGGCGTTCGTGCCATTCGCGTTCGGCACGGTTTCGCAGTGGAATGGCCGGTGCAATAGCGAGATCGGGAAGATCACCAAGTTCATCCTTTCCCCGGTCGCGCACGGCTGCGGTTTCGCGGCGGTCGCCGATCATGCGATCGGCTGGCTGATCGGAGGCGGCGCTGTCCTGCTGCTGCTCGCCATCATCGTGCGGCGCAGAGCGCGACGATCCCCTCGCCTGGCTCCACCGAGGCACGCCAGGTCGTCCTACCGCTGACCGCGCCGAGGCTCGGCAGCAGCACCCGGCCGGCCGACACCTGATAGAGCACGGCCCGTGCTCCACCAGCGACTGGAGTGAGGCAAAGACAATTTCCTTTCCGCCAAAGGCCTGCTGCGGGCGTGGCGGGATGCGGAGCCCCGGCAGGGACTGCCCGCGGCCCCGCATCCTGGGCCGGGTTAGCTGCTCGTGACTAGACCGAGCACTGGTGCGGGGAGGGGTCCTGTTCCTTCCTCCTCGCTGACCAGGGATGAACTGACGCGATGCCAGGCGGACGTGAAGCCCTGGATATCCTCGTCGTGACCGCCGCATCCAATGATGATCGCTTGCACAGCATCAAGTTTGGGCAGCTCGGTGCCGTGCATCGCCGTGTACATCGTCGAATGGACCACCTTGTGCCTGGACCTGATGGCCATCTTGCGCCAGGACACCTTCGGCGACCAGTTCTTGTACTGCCAGAGCCCGTCGATCAACTCCGATACCGTGCGGATCGCGTCCGGATCGGGCTTGGTAGCCGATCTTGAGCTGTCGGGTGCTTCCTGATTGGCGGGATGTCCGGCGTCTGGCGAGCGGTGCCGACCGGGTTCCCGGTCAGGCTCGTCGAGCAGTTCGGCGAGTTCTTCTCCGAGTTCTCGCAACTGCTTGCGAACCAGCGGATGCAGGGCGTTTCCCTGGCGTCTGAGCTGGCTGACCAAGCCAGCCAGCGCGCTCGTGGTGGCAGCCGCCTCGGCGTCAGGGCCTGGCTGCCGGTCGGCGCCGCTGTCGGAGAGCCCGCCAGCGGTCCGGCGGCTCACAGGTCACGCTCGGGGGTCAGGTCCGCTCGCAGCTTCGGACAGGTGTCTGAGGGGGACATATCTTGTCCTTTCGGAACATTTGATTTGTTCAATTTTGAACCGGTGGCGGGGTTTCTGGCTGAATCTCTGGGGCCAATGAGGCGCCTTCGAGCCTTCTGGATCAGGAACGTACTCCGGTGGCAAGCGTGCTGCATGGTTCAGGGCGTTTTTGTCGCTGATCAGCGCGTGTTGTTGCTCGATTCTCGGCAAACAGCAACTGTTCGGTGATGTTATGGGCGTTTTGCCGGGGCTTAGGCAAACTCGCAACGAGAGGTCACCCCTAGTGCCCGACGCGTAAATGGAGTACTCTGTTCCCAGATGCACGCTATTTCGGCACATTGCAAATGCACGCGCAGATGCACGCAGGGTGCTCGGAATAGCTGGCTGAAGTTCCGTTCAAATTGTTCCGGTGGCGTGGACGAAGGTAACGGACATTGGGGGGACCGCGGCTGCGGGCTCTCTCCGGCGGGAGGTGGTCCCCGGCCAGTCGTGACGGCTGACTGGGACCACCTCTCACGCATACCTTGGCTGGCGCGGTCGCGTCGTCGTTGCCTGGTCCTAAACTAAGGCGACCGGCCGGCCTTTGCTGAAATGGTTTCCGACCATGACTGTCGCGTTCGAAGTTGCTATCGGCCCAGGCAATGAGCCGGGCCTCTGCCACGTGGACGTCCTGAGGTCGCCTGCGGGCCAGACGTCCGCTCAGGTTCGGCTTGACGTTGACAGATGGTCAGATGGTCGCCAGGGATTTCAGGCCGCGGTACTGGCTTCTGGTGTTCTCGTCCGCCGTGTACTGACGGAACACGAGCAGATCATCCGCGACGTGGGCCAGGAGCTGTTTGTAGCTCTGCTCGGAACCGGCGAGGTCGGTGCCCTGTACCGGGCCACCCTCGCGGTAGCGGCTGACACTGGAGAACAGCTGAGCATCTTGCTGTCGATCGACAACCCCGCACTGGCTAGCTTGCCCTGGGAGGCAATGTACGACGACGCGGCCGGCACGTATGTCGGGCTGCGGCACCAGTTGATCAGGTATATCCCGGCCGCGCTGAGCACCGCGCCGCTGGCCTTCCGCCCGCCGCTCCGGATCCTCGGTGTCATTTCTTCTCCGCGAGGTCTTCCTTCGCTGGACGTGGACAGCGAAAGGGAAACGCTGAACCGTGCCCTCGCGGGGCATGTTGACGAGGGTCTTATCGAGATCACCTGGCTCAGCTCCGCGACCTGGGAACAGTTGCATGATCTTTTGCTGAGCCAGCGCTGGGAGGTGCTGCACTTTATCGGGCACGGTGACTTCGACGCGGTCCGGAATCGCGGTGTGCTCGCCTTGAGCACCGCCGATGGCCGCGTTGATCTGGTCGAGGCCAGGCGGTTCGCTGATCTGTTCCGCCAGGCCGATCCGGCGCCCCGCCTGGTCGTCTTGAATACGTGTTCGGGCGCGGTCGCCGGCTCTGATGATTTTTTCGCCAGCAGCGCGGCGGCGCTGGTCCGGGCCGGCATAAACGCGGTAGCCGCGATGCAGTACGCGATCTCCGACGTCGCCAGCCGTGCGTTCACTGCCGGTTTCTATTCAGCGATCGCCCGCGGCCGGGGCGTAGATGAGGCAATCTCGTCCGGCCGTATTTCTATTCGAGGTAGCAGTAACCGGACGATGGAATGGATCACGCCGGTTCTCTACCTTCGCGGCAGCGGCCTTATCTTCGATGTTGAGACCCCGCGCGGCAGCACAAATTATTCGCGCATTCCCGCCCGCCTGGCCTGGGTACTTCATGGACACACGAATAGCGTCTACGGAGTGGCGTTCCGGTCGGATAATAAGTTCCTCGCTACCTGTGGCGGTGACGGGACAGCCCGGCTCTGGAGCGTGGATGGCGGCGAGCCGGTAGCACAGGTAGGTGACGGTAGTTCCATCCTGTTCGGGCTGTGTTTTCAGCCGGCGTAGTGACCTCCTGGCCACAGGTAACAGCAGCGGTGCCGTTGGCCTGTGGGATACCCGCGGTAGCAGATACACCGACTACCTACAGGCGCACAATACCTTGGTTTCAGGAGTCGCATTCAGTCCGGACGGGACGCTCTTGGCAACGATGAGTACGGACGGCATTACCAAGCTCTGGCAAGTAACCGATTCTGTCCTGATGTACATAGCTATAGCCGGCGTCGCAGATTTGGCAAGCATACCGACCTGGGCTGTCGCATTTAGTCCGGCCGGCATGACGCTGGCTACCGGAGGCGGCGGCAAGGTAAGTCTCTGGAATACGGAAGAGCTAGTCCCTGAAGGCGCGCTTGCGACCGGGAGTAAGGTCTGGACCGTCGCGTTCAGCCCAGACGGCACGATGCTGGCGGCCGGCTGCGCCGACGGGAACGTAAGGCTGTGGTACCTGCCGACGATGCGGCAGATAGCTCTCCTGCCGGGCGGGTCAGGCAACGTCAACAGCGTCGCCTTCAGTCCGGCCGGCGATCTGCTCGCGGCGGGCAGCAGCGAGGGATCGGTGCGGCTTTGGGTCGTTCCCGCAGGACTGGAAGTCGAAACGCTCACTGGTCACACCGGGCCGATATTTAGCGTGGCCTTCAGCCCGGACGGGCGGCTGCTGGCCACCGCTAGCCGCGACCGGACGGTCAGGCTCTGGACCTAGGCGACCCTCGAGCAGCGCTAGACCTTGGCGACCGACCCCGCGTCTTTCGCTCCGTTGGCTAGGAAGAGCAGCCTTTCCCTGTCTCGCCGCAGTCCATCTACTTTGGCCCCGGCACACTGCAGCCGGCGCTGGAGTCGCCCGGCCACAGTGAGCGCGCCGGCGGCGTCCGGCCTAAGCACGGCGATCGTGCCGTCGGAGCCGGCCGACAGGATCTCGCTCCCGGTCGCCAGAACAGCGGTGCCAGCCCCGTTGTGAACCGGCACACAGTAAGCGTCCGCGGCGCGGTCGAGGCGGAATCGCGTTACCAGTCCGTCGCCGCTTACCATCACGGCATCGCGACCGCAGACGGAAATCTGATATCCAGAAGGCTGGGCGTCCGTCGCTATTCGTGATGGGACTTCGGTGCTCCCGTAATACACCAGGGCGTTATCGTAGGAAATCAGCAGGCCGTCGCTGCTCCACCCGAAGGCGCGCCCGTGCGCCGATACCGGAATTGCCCACTGTACCTGCCCGGTCTCAATGTCCAGCAGAACGGCTTCGCACAGTCCTCGCTCCGGCTCGAGCGCCACCCCGAGCAACGACTGATCGATGACCGCCAGCGCACGGATCTCATTGGAGACGCGGAAATGGGCGGCCACTTCGGCTGCTCCGCTGCCGATATCCACGACGAGAAGGTCCGATTGCGTAGTGATCAGCAGGACATCCTCGGCGAGCGCGAATACTCCCTGCGGCGAACGGAGCGAGCGGGGAAGAGTCAGGAAGGTGAAGCTCAGCGAGCCGTCCGGTTTCACGGCGATCCGGCCTATACCAGGTTCAGGCGTGAGGCAAAGATAACGGCCAGGGATGAAGTCCCTGGTGAACGCGATGGCGCTGCCTCCGGGCGCCAGGTTCGCGTCGGTCAGGTCGGCCTCGCGCAAGTCGGCGCCGGTCAGGATGATCTGCGCGAGGTCGGCGCCGCGCAGGCTGCTCTGCCGCAGATCGCTTCCGGAGAAGTCGGCGCCGGCGAGCAAGGCACCGTCCAGGTCAAGCGACTTCCAGTCCGACTCCCTCGCGTCGACCCCGAGTGCGCAGAGCAGGGAAATGGCCCCTCCGCCCAGAAGCCCCTGGCCAGAGCCGACAAGGGCGGAGTGGGCGAGGCTGGCCAGGGTGGTCGCGCAGCCTTCGAGGCCGCGGGCGAGCAGCCGGAAGAATCCGAGTATCTCGGGCTGAATGGGTGCGTTAATCAGCGTCGCCCTGATCGAAGAGTAAGGATCGGGCGACTGAAGAGCACGCCGAAGTGCCTTCGCTACGAAATACTCCTTCATGCTGCGGTGGAAGAAATCGACTACCCAGCCCTCGTCGCTCTTCTGCTCCGCCCCTGACACCCGGCGCAGCAGGGAACGTCCACCTATCCTCGCCAGGGCGTCGGCATTGGCGACGCCCTGTACGTCGTCCGAGGCGGCGGCACGCCAGAGCAGCTTAGCGGCGCCTCCTGACTCGGCGACAAACTGCCTCAGGTCCACGCTGCCCTCGCCGCTGAGGTGAATGGCGATGGCGATCTTTTCGAGCAGTGTCTCAAGTTCCGCCCGCAGGTCCACGTTATGCATCGCGTAATGCGGGTCGCTGAGAAGCTGAATTTTCCGTTTCAGTGCCCGGTCGATATAGGTTTCATACAAGACAAGCTCGTCGAACCTGTCTTCCGGCAAATCGGGCAGCGTGTCCTTGATCATCTCCAGGAAGAGCACTTTCCCGGCGAGCCCGACCGGGTCGTAAAGCTCTTTGATCTTATTGAGCTTGGCGGTCAGTACCGGAGAACTCGCGAAGGCCCTGAGGTTGGCGACGGTCTCGCGCCGGTCCGGCTGCGCCAGCCTGAAGATATGCGGCCTTCGCAGGCGGTCATAGAACTGCTCGCGATCGGGGGCCGACGCGAAGAAGTGCGGACGGCTCGTGACCAGCACCTGGCAGCCTTCGAGCAATTCGAGCAGCGAGCCAACCTTGTCGAGGTTTTCCCGCGTTGTCTCTGGATCCTGCCGGACCGACATCTCGTCCAGCCCGTCCAGGATGATCAGCACCTTCCTGTGAATCAGGTCGGGCCAGACGGTCATGTCCAGGCCCAGTTGCTCGAGCTGGGTGCGCAGGAACTCGACGGAAGAGCTCACGTGCCGGTAGTCCCGCAGGAAGAACCTGAGTGGTATCGGGTACTCGGCTGCCGGCTGAGTGAGAAAGCTGTTCCTCAGCTTCAGGCACAAGGAGACGGTAAAGAAGCTCTTGCCTTCCCCGAATTCCGCAAGCAGGAGAGCGACATCTGAGCCGCCAGGCGAGTCGAACAACGCCGACAGTATCTCGGTCTTCAGCGGCTTATGGAGCCTGCTGCCGTTCTCGTCATAACCGAATCGCTCGATCTCATACCGTACTTGCTCAAGCCACGAGACCTCCTTCGCCTGCACGAAGGACAGTTCACTGGCAACGTAAGCGGCCAGCTTCTCCGGTAGCCGGGCGGGAGGCCTGAGCCGTTCCGCGAACTCGGTGATCACTCTTTCTGGATCATCGTGCAGTCCTGAGATGTCCTGGCCATATACGCGGCGATATACTTCCGGTTCGGCAGCGAGAAGTTCGCGGATTCCAGATCGCGGTGACCAGATCTGGATGGTGAACGGATATTTGTGCTTGCCGTTCCAGTGTTTAACGTGCTGTACCAGCTTGCTGTCGGGATCCTGGTGCGGCGAGATGAGAATCCAGTGGTCAAGTGGCTCGGCGTCCGAGACCACGTCCGCTTCGGCGATCTGTTCGAGCACATCAGATAGCGTCGGCGGCGAATCGAGTTCCTTGTACGCCACCAGGCAGGCCGATGAGAAGAGGCTCGCCTCTGCCCGGAACACAAAGCCGAGCCGCTGACTGACGGATTCTCGCCGCAAGCGCTCGGCGTCGGCCGCCGGCAGCCGGAACAGGCGCCCGAGACTGTCGGTCAGGCTCTTGTCGTGCCGATCGTCATCGGCGGCCGTGGCCGGACGATCTGACTGCCGGATCTCCGTCTCCGGCTGGATAGCGTCAGCCGCATCCGGGTCGTCGTCAGCCGTCAGCTGAGCGGTCGCACCCTGGGCGGACAGCGCAGCCGCGGTCTGCCGCATCGGTGAGTCGGCGCTGGTCAGCCGCCAGATGCGCATGACCGCGCTAGCCAGCTCGGGTGAATGGGTGACCAGGCTTGGCGAGCAGGGCAGCCGTTCCGCGCTAAGCGCGGTGGTCAACTCGGCCGATGGCTCAGAGAATTCGCCCAGGTAGCGGTCAAGATCAAGCGCGGCGGCATAATCGAACGCCGCGATGCCCGGCGGGACGGGACTCGCGAGCAGGCCGGGATTTTGCTCGGCCCAGTCTCGAAGTGCCTGCCGCCAAGCCGGATCATAGGACGCGTCAATGATCTCCCGCGAATACGAATGATCTTTGGGAAAGGCAACCTCAGCGTAATTCTGCAGGACATCCCATCGGTCTCCCAGGGCTTGCGCGCCTTCGTAGCCGAGCAGGTCAAGCTCTCCGGCTTGCGGTCCGAGCATCTGCACCGCACCTTGCTTCAGCGCGATGATGCTGTCCGCGACCAGCGCCTGATCCGCGCGGTAGAGCGCGTCAAGGACACTGTTCGATAGTGCGGGCATCCCAAGGCCGCGGCGCACGGAGTCGATGAGCCGAGCGGCATTGGCGTCTTTGCGCTCGCCAAAGAGGTCCGCGCTAACGATACCGGAAAGCATTCGGCCGCCGCCCAGCCGGAAGGCGGGCAGTTGGCACTCGTCGAATCTGACCGGCATTATCCAGGTCGCGCCTGGACTGCGAAGCCGCGACTGCTCGACCGCCAGCAGGATCTCCTCATTGAGGTCAGATTTCTCAAGAGCGAGGCTCGCCGTCGAGAAACAGGCGATGAAGACGGCGGCTTCGCGCTCGATCGCCTGCTCGGTCGTTCGGGAAAAATCTGCGCCCGGTCGCAGCAGGTCTTTCCAGACGGGAATGCCGGCCGATTCCAAGGTTCGCGATAGCCATTCGCCGTCGGCTCTGTCCACCGGAGCATAGGCTATGTATGCGGGGCCTTTGATTTCGCTGCCTGGCTCACTCACAACCCCAAGGCTAGTCTCATGATCGGCCGTAAGGCGGTCAGGCCGATAAGAGGTGCACGCCGGCGGCGGGCGGCCGTTCCTGTGAGTGCTGGCTCGGCCTGATACTGCTGGCTGTCAACTTGCGGCTGACCGGGCGACGATTCCCTCGCCCGGCCGCACCGAGGCACGCCAGGTCGTCCTGCCGCTGACCTCGCCGAGGCTCGACATCAGCGCCGCGCCGGCCGGGATCTCCGGCAGGGCCGCTTCCTCACTGGTGAAGTTAGCCGCGACGATGACGGCGCCGACGGCATAGCACCACACGCCGGCCGGCGAGGGCAACTGCCGGTAGCGAAGATCCGCCCCGATCTCGGTCTTGCGCAGCTTGATGAGGTCCCGGCAGTACGCCAGCACCGACGTGGCGTCATCGCGCTGAGCCTCGACACTGGTGCCGCCAGGGTCGCCGACCGGAAGCCAGGGCTCGCCCGGCCCGGCCGAGAAGCCGCCCCCGGCGGAGGAATCCCAGTGCATCGGCGTCCGGCTCCGGTCCCGGTTCTGCCGGGAGTCAAGGTGCAGCGTCATGGGGTCGCGCCGCGAAGCAGGCGGGACGTCAACCTCGGGCAGGCCGATCTCGTCGCCGTAGTAGAGCACCGTGGTCCCCGGCAAGGTCATCAGCAAGGTCAGCGCCAGCCGCACTCGCAGCGAATCATCCGAGCACCACCGGGTCGGGAACCGGCCCGCGTCGTGATTGGACGCGGTCCAGATCGGGCAGGCGCCCTCGGGAAGGCTGGCCAGGGTGGTGGCGACGACGCCGGACAGGTCCGCCGCGCCGAACTCCGCGAAGAGGAAAGGGAAGTTGAAGCCGAGCTGCAGTTCGTCATCGTGCCCGTAGAAGGAGGCTAGGGCCGCGAAGTCCCCGGTCCAGGTCTCCCCGAGCAGCAGCCTTGGCGGTGAGTACCGCTCGGCGACGGACCGCCAGTCCCGGTACACTTCGTGCGTCTCCGGCCGGTTAGCGCTGTACACGGGGCGCAGGCCGTGGCGCCCGGTCAGCGGCCCCGGACTGGTCTCCGGGGGGTTGTCCCTCAGCTTCGCGTCCTTGTAAAGCCCGTGCGCCACGTCGATACGGAACCCGGCGACACCGCGCGCGAACCAGAACTCGATGATCTGGCGGAACTCGCGGTGGACCGCCGGCTCCACCAGTTCAGGTCCGGCTGCTCGGCCAGGTAATTGTGCAGGTAATACTGCCCGCTCGCGGCATCGAGGGCCCAGGCCGTTTCGCCGGTAGCGTCCAGCCAGTTATTCGGCGGCCCCCCGTCCGGGCCAGGATCAGCCCAGACGTAGTAGTCCCTGTGCTCGCTGCCCCTCCCGCTGATCGCGTCGGCAAACCAGGGATGCGCCGAGCTGGTGTGGTTAGGCACCAGGTCGAGCAGGACCTTCAGATCCCGCCGCCCCGCCTCGGCGATCAGCCGGTCAAGATCCTCTATCGTGCCGAAGTCCGGGTGAACGCCCAGGTAGTCGCTGACGTCATAACCCCAGTCCCGGTCGGGCGAAGGCATCGTCGGCGACAGCCAGATCCCGTCGACCCCCAGCCAGCTCAGGTGGTCAAGCCGCGAAATCAGGCCGGGCAAGTCGCCGTAACCGTCGCTGTTGCTATCGGCGAAGGACCGGACGTAGACCTGATAGAGCACCGCCCCGTGCCACCAGCGCCCGTCGGTCATAACGTGATCCTTTCCCCGGCAGGTTTGTGACTGGAGCTATACGTTACTGCCGTGGATGGATCGCGCGGCCACCTAACCAGGTGGGCGGCGAGCGGAGTTAAAGGTGGTCAGCTATGGCAGGTTTAACCGGACACAACGTACTGGTGATCGGCGGCGGGCCTGGCTCGGTGGCGGCCGCGGCGCTGGCCAGGGAAGGACTGAGTGTCCGCCTGATTGAGGGGGCGCGTTTCCCTCGTTATCACATCGGCGAGTCGCTGGTCCCTTCTTGCCGGGCCGTGCTCGAGGCTATCGGGATCGTCAAGACCCTGGATGAGCACGGGTTCGTGCTCAAGCACGGCGGAGTCATCCACTGGGATGCTGATGCCTGGTACTTCGACTGGGCCAGGGACATGGGCGTGGTCGCGTGGCAGGTGGACCGGGACGAGTTCGACCGCCTGCTGCTTGAGCACGCCAGGGAATGCGGCGTTCAGGTCAGCATGGGAGTGACCGCGAAAGAGGTCACTTTTGCCGGAGAGCGCCCCGTATCCGTCTCGTGCTCTCCTGACGATGGCGACCCTTTCGTGATCGACGGCTTCGACTATCTCATCGACGCGACCGGAAGGACCGGGCTGCTCAGCGCCAGGCAGCTAGGCACGAGGCGGCACGAGCCGAACTTGCGCAACATCGCCGTCTGGGGATACTGGGAAGACACCGCGGTGCTGCCTGGCACGCCGCCGGGCGGTATCAACATGCTCTCCGCGCCGACGGGGTGGTACTGGATCATCCCGCTGGCCGGCGGACGGACCAGCATCGGCTTCGTCACCAGCAAGGACCATTTCGCTGAGCGCCGTCCGGCCTTCGACTCACTTGAGGCGATGTACGCGCAGCTCATCGAGGATTCAGAGGCGGTGAAGGGACTCGTCGGCGACACGCGATTCCTCGGCCCGGTCCGGGCCGAGACGGACTACTCCTATGTCGCCGAGCGATTCTGCGGTCCCGGGTACATGCTGGTCGGCGATGCGGCCTGCTTCCTCGACCCGCTGCTGTCCACCGGGGTGCACCTGGCCCTGTACAGCGCGCTCAACGCGGCCGCCTGCATCGCGTCGGTCTGCCGGGGCGAGGTGACTGAGGAGGCGGCGAGTAACTTCTACGAGGTCTCCTACCGGCGCGCCTACACCAGGATCTATGCTCTCGTGAGCGTGATGTACGAGCGGTTTCTCGGCAAGGAAGGGTTCTTCCGCGTCTCCGACCGGCTGGTCGGCGCGGAGCCCGGCCAGGATGAAGCAGCCTCACGGTCCTTCGTGGAGATCATCACGGGGCTCTCCGACCTGCGCGAAGCAACGGACGCGAGTACCCGCGTGCTCACCGAGCAGTTGCTCGACGAGGCCCTGAACGTTCAGAACAGGGTGATCGCCGACGCGGGCGGGCCGGGGATGCCTGACTTCTCCTCGGTGCTGGAAAGTCCGCTGCGCGATGCCGAGTCCGGTGACTTCAGGCTGGTCACGTCTCCCCGCCTCGGCCTGGAGAAGATAGCGCCGTAAGCATGACCGGGGTACGCAAGGTTACGATCAAGCTCGCGGACGGGCGCAGCCTCAGCTATTTCGGCGACCGGCCGCGCAGGCCGCAGGATTACCAGGACCGTCGTAACCTCCCGGTCGTGCACGTCACCTCGGAGCCCAGGTGCGATCAGGTGCTCGACGAGTGGGTGGTCATCGCCAGTCACCGGCAGGACAGAACCTTCCAGCCCGCCGATGACCAGTGCCCGCTTTGCCCGTCGGCCCCTGGTCGCCCGACCGAGATCCCGGCCCCCGAGTACGACACCGTGGTTTTCGATAACCGGTTCCCGACCTTGCGGGATCCGGGCCACTGCGAGGTCGTCGTGTTCAGCGATGATCACCAGGCCTCGTTCGCCGACCTGAGCGAGGATCAGGCCGCGACCGTGATGGCGGCGTGGGCAGACCGGTCGGCGGAACTGGCGCGGCGGCCGGACGTCGAGCAGGTCTACTGCTTCGAGAATCGGGGCCAGGAGATCGGGGTGACGCTGTCGCACCCGCACGGGCAGATCTACGCCTATCCGTTCGTGACGCCGCGCACGGCGCGGATGCTCAGCAGCGTCGCCGCCCACCGGGCGGCGACCGGCCGTAACTTGTTCGACGACGTCATGGCCAGGGAGATTTCCGACGCCGAGCGGATCGTTCTCGACGGCGAGCACTGGGTCGGTTTCGTTCCCTACGCGGCGCACTGGCCCTACGAAGTGCACCTCTACCCGCGCCAGCGAGTCCCCGACCTGGTCGCGCTCCCCGAGTCGGCCAGGGCCGAGTTCGGCGCACTCTACCTCAACGTCTTGCGCCGCTTCGATCGCCTGTTCGGCGGCCCGCCCCCTACATCGCCGCGTGGCACCAGGCTCCGGCTCGAACCGGGCGACCGGATTTCGCTCTGCACCTTGAGTTGTTCACGGTCAGGCGGGCACCGAACAAGCTGAAATACCTCGCTGGCTCTGAGTCAGGCATGGGGGCATTCGCCAACGACGTGGCCCCGGAAATCGCCGCCCGGCGGTTGCGCGAGCTAGCCTGAGCTCACCAGACCCGGCCAGCGCTCGCCGAGGGCACGGCCGCAGTGAACGCCGGCACCGTCAGGCCGCGCCTGGCCAGCGCGTCTGTCACCGCTTGCCTAACTGCCCCGGCCCGGTCCGCCGGAATCAGCGCTATCACCGAGCCGCCGAACCCGCCCCCCGTCATCCGCGCCCCGAGCGCCCCGGTGCCAAGAGCGGCCTCCACGGTTACGTCCGCCTCAGGCCAGGACACCTCGAAGTCGTCGCGCAGCGAGACGTGCGAAGCGGTCAGCAACGGCCCGATCAGGCCGAGCTGGCCGGACCTGAGCAGGCCGGCGGTCCTCAGCACGCGCTGGTCCTCGGTCACGACGTGCCGCGCCCGCCGCCGCAGCACCGGAGCGTCGAGCCGGCCAAGCTCGGCGACGTCAGTGACGTCGCGCAAGGCCCGCACCCCCAGCGCGCGGGCGGCGTTCTCGCAGGCCACCCGTCGGCTGCCGTAGCCGCCGTCGGTCAGCTCGTGCCGGGCGCGGGTGTCGATGATCAGCAGCTCCAGGCCGTCAGCCGAGGGGTCAAGCGGGACGCGGGAACCAGTCTGGGCCCGGCAGTCGAGCAGCAGCGCCTGGCCTTTCTGGCCGAGCAGCACGGCGAGCTGGTCCATGATCCCGGTCGGGGCACCGACGAACTCGTTCTCGGCCCGCCTGGCCAGGACGGCCAGCGCGGCTCTCGGCACGGCAAAGCCGTAGATCTCGGTCAGCGCCAGCGCGGTAGCGCACTCAAGGGCGGCCGAGGACGACAGCCCTGCCCCGGCGCTGAGACTGGCATCGACGGCCAGGTTCGCCCCGCCGACCAGGTAACCGGCCGCCCGCAGCGACCAGGCCACCCCCGCCAGGTACGCCGGCCCAGCCAGGCAGGGACCCAGGGGCAAGCCCGTCGACCGCGACGGTGACCTCGCCCGCGCCTTCCTGACACGAGGTCACGGCCAGTTTCCCGTCAGGTCGCCGGCCCGCCGCCACGCAGACCTTCGCCCCGATCGCGAAAGGCAGCGCGAAACCGTCGTTGTAGTCGGTGTGCTCGCCGATCAGGTTCACCCGCCCCGGCGCCTGCCACACCCCGGCCGGCCCGGCGCCGAACGCGTCCGCGTACCGCCGCGCCGCCCCCAGCTCTGGTCCCGTCATGGCGCCGCCGGGCCCGCGCACCGGAAATCCCAGGCCGTCCGCACCATCGCGTAAAGATCTTTTTCCGGCCGCCAATTAAGCTCACGGGCGATGAGTTCGCAGGAGGCGATCAGGACCGCCGGATCGCCAGGGCGCCGTTCCGCCACCCGGGCAGAAATAGCGGCCCCGGTCACCTCCCGGCAGGCCGCCAGCACCTCGAAGTTGGAGTAGCCGCTGCCGCTGCCCAGGTTGTAAATCAGGTGCCGCCCGGCGGAGCAGGCGGCCAGTGCGAGCAGATGCGCCTCGGCGAGGTCGCGGACGTCAATATAGTCCCGCACGCAGCTTCCGTCCCTGGTCGGGTAGTCGTCGCCGAAGATGCTCACCTCGCCCCGGTCACCGGCGGCCGCGGCCAGGATGTTCGGGATCAGGTGCGTCTCGGTCGCGTGCCGCTCGCCCAGCCGCAACCCGCCCCGCAGATAGGCGCCGGCGACGTTGAAGTACCGCAAGCTCACCGCCCCGAACCCGTGCATCCGGCTGTACTCGGCCAGCGCCGTATCGACCGCGAGCTTGGACGCGCCGTAAGGATTCGTCGGCCGGGGCGGCGCGGCCTCGGTGATCGGCACGGTTTCCGGCTCGCCGTAGATGGCGGCGGTCGAGGAGAACACGATGGCGCGCACCCCGGCCGCCCGCATGGCCTCGAGCAGCGCGAGCGTACCGCCCAGGTTGCGCGACCAGTACAGCTCCGGGTTCGCGACCGACTCGCCGACAAGCGACTTCGCCGCGAAGTGCAGCACCGCCTCGACGCCGGTCCCGAGCACCGCCGCGGCGTCAGCGCGCAGGTCACCGAGTACGAAGGCGGCCCCAGGCGGTACCGCATCGGCATGTCCGGTCGACAAGTCATCGAGCACGACCACATCGTGCCCCGCCGCGACCAGCCGGGCGGCGACCACGCTGCCGATATACCCTGCCCCTCCGGTCACGAGCAGTCTCATGCGCCCATGGTGCCAGCGATCGCGAGCAGCGTCGCCGGAGGCTGGAGTTGATCAACATGGATGCGGGGTTTGGTGTTGATCATCTTGGGCCGGGCGGGCCTACGGAGGACTAGCGGGGCAGGGTTCCTTGATCACGGAGGGCGCTGGTTCCGCTCGCGGCACCGGCTTACCAGACATTCCGCTCCACTGACCGCAATGATGGGCACTGGGGTGCGTTTCTTTGGGAGTGAGCCAGGGCCGAGCCGGCGACGTGACCCGGCCAGGCCCGAGCCCAGGTCGGCCCCGGCTCGCCTATTCCGGCATTCCGGGCGTTACGGCGGCCGGCTGATCCGGCGGCGACGATATCGCTCCGCGGCGATTCATGATCGCGGAGCCCTTTCGCGTGATGGAGCCTTGTCCGAGAAAATCCCTGAAAGCACTCCATCACACGAAAGGACTCCACCGAAAGCACCCCCTACGGCACCGACGGCACCCCCGCGACCGGCACTCACTCCCAAGGAAACGCACCCCTGGGCCATCGATGCTGTCGGCGGGGGGCGGGAAACCGCATCGATGGGCCATTGTTGCTGCGGCGGCACAATGCCGTTAGCTTAAATTGATCATGGAGTGCGGGCCGGCGTGTCCTGGCCGGAGGCGGACGGCACAAAAGGCCCATAGTGCCGGCCCGGGCGCAACGATGGCCCATAGATGCTGTTCGCGCCGGCCCGGGAACCGCAACGATGGGCCATCGATGCTGCGGCAACGACAACGATGTGCCACCGTTGTCGTTAGCCCCGCCCCCCGAACAGCATCGATGACCCACCGATGCTGTTCCGCCCGGCCCCGCCCGGCCGCCGCCACCGGGCCGGCCCCGCCGCCCGCCGACCACAGCAACCCCGCCGATCAGTTCAGTCACAACGGCCCCGCTCGGTCACCCGAGTCAGGCAGCCAGGCCTTCAAGATCAAATTAAGCTAAGCGGCATTGTGCGGCAACCGCATCTATGGGCCACCGTTGCGGTTGCCCGGTCCGCCTGAACAGCATCGATGTCCCATCGTTGTCGTTGCGGCCCCGCTGGGCTGGCGGCGAAATGCCCGGCGGGCCAGGAACCGGGGTGCTAGGGGGTGCTGGTTAGGGCGGCGAAGTTGGTCAGGTCTTCGCGCTTGATCGCGCGGGCGAGCAGTTCTGGGAAGGCGTCGGGGGTGCAGGCGAAGGCCGGGGCGCCGAGGGCGGCGCAGGCCTCGGCGAGGTCGTGGTCGTAGGAAGGGGCGCCGTCGTCGGACAGGGCGAGCAGCACGATGAGCTGAACTCCGCTGGCGGTCAGCGCGGCCAGCCGGCGCACGAGCGCGCTCTGATCCCCGCCTTCAAGAAGGTCGGAGATCAGCACCATGATGGTCTTGGCCGGCCTGGTCACGAGCGACTGGGCGTAGCCGACGGCGCCGTTGATGTCTGTGCCGCCGCCGAGCTGGGTGGCGAACAGCACTTCGACGGGGTCGGCGAGTTTCTCGGTCAGGTCGACGACTGAGGTATCGAAGACCACCAGGTGGGTCCGCACCGCCCGCAGCGAGGCCAGCGAGGCCGCCATCACGGCTGAGTAGACGACCGAGGAGGCCATGGAACCGCTCTGGTCCACGACGAGGATCACGTCCTGGAGCGCGGCGGCCCGGCGGCGCCTGGCGTAGCCGATCAGCCGCTCGGCGATGATGGTGCGCAGCTCCGGCTGGTAGTGCCGCAGGTTGGCGCGGATCGTGGCCGGCCAGTCGACGTCGGCTAGCCGCGGCCTTGAGTTCCTCGCCGACCGGTCGAGCGCGCCGAGCACGGCCCGGTGCAGCTCGGCCTTGAGCCTGCGCTCGATCTCGGCCACGACCTGGGCGACGACGATCCTCGCCGTGTGCCTGGTCTGCTCGGGCATGGCCGAGCTCAGCGACAGCAGCGTGCCGACGAGGTGCACGTCGGGCTGGATAGCGGCCAGGAGCTCGGGTTCGAGCAGGAGCTGGCGGAGCCCGAGCCGGTCAAGTGCGTCCTTTTGCAGCACCTGCACGACGGGCGTAGGGAAATAGGTACGGATGTCACCGAGCCAGCGGTGCACGGCCGGGGCCGAACCGCCGAGCCCGGCCCCGCGACGACCAGACTCCCGCTTCTGGTCATACACCGCCGCCAGCGCCCGGTCCATGGCGAGGTCACGATCGGACAGGCCAGGGGTACCGAGGCCGCCACCGCCCGGACTCGGCTCGGCCGCGCTGCCAAGCACCAGCCGCCATCGCCGCTCCCGCTCAGTCACCTGAGCCTCCTTGCCCGAGCGCGGCCATCAGCACCGGCAGCAGCATCCTGATCCGCTCCTCATCCCAGTCGTCGGCCGGGGCGGCGCCAGCCGGGGCGGCCCCAGCCCGCCCGGACCTGACCAGCTCGCCCATCTGCCGTCGCTCCGGCCAGGGGAACTGCGAGAACGCGCGCCGCAGCAGCGGCAGCGCCTCCTCGAAAGACCCGGCGGACAGCCCGCACAGCCAGTCGTCGAGCAGATCCCAGAGCACCAGGTCGCGCACCAGGATCAGGCCTGATCCGCGCAGGAACCCTTCCAGCCAGGCGACCGCCAGCTTGATCTCGTCCCGCGCGGAAAGGACACGGCTCAGCCGGGAGCCGGCGTCTTCGCGGTCAAGCAGGCTGGCGTCGAGTAGCAGCCTGACGCACCGGCCGGCGACCAGGCCAGGCGCTCCGCGCAGGTCAGCGACCGACCGCTGGGCGCCGCGCCAGGCCGCCACCTGCTCGGCCGAGCCGACCAGTATGACCGCCTCCTCGGCCGCCTCGATCGCGGCTAGCATGTCGGCGGCCGCGCCTTCGTCCAGCGACGCACAGCCGGCTGCCAGCCCGGCGCAGACCCTGATCAGCAGCGAGTCGACCACGCCGCGCACCAAGCCAGCATCGGTCTGCCGCGCGCTGCCGTACCGCAGGACGCGGGCGAGCGGCGGGATGGCCAGCATCAGCTGGCGCACGTCACCGGTCCGCGCCGACCGCTGCTCGAGGGCGCTGGTCACGGCGACCAGCGCGGCCGGAAGCTCGGCCAGGACGACGGCCTCGACCAGGCGGGTGATCTCGGGAAGCTCAGCGGCGGTCTCCGCCCGCTCGGTCACGACGGCCGACGCGGCGGCCCGCACGGTCGTGCCGTACCTGGCCCGCTCGATCAGCGCGACCAGGTACTCGGGCTGCCAGCGCAGCCGCCAGGCTTCCTTGAAGGTGCCCTCGCCGCTGGCGTGGGTGACCCGGCCCCAGGGCACGTCGAGCAGCCTGAGCCGGTGCAGCAGCCGCGACCGCTCCCGGTCGGTGTCGTTCCGCAGGTCAAGCTCGACGTCGCGGTCGGCCGCGGCCGGCCTGAACCTGAGCCGGCGGCACCGCGCCTCGAAATCGGCTTGCAGGGGCACGACCGGCACGTCGGGCGGTACCTCGCCGAGTTCCTCGCCGATCACCAGCTTGCTCGTGATCAGGGCGAGCGGGGTGTCGTCGCCGAGGCACAGCACTGAGGTCACCGCGTCGGTGAGCTCGGTCAGGCCGGGCAGGGACCGGCCGCGCACGGCGGCCAGCGCTTCGGCGAGGCGGACCGATTCGAGCACGGCCGCGGTGGAGGCGGGCAGGTCGGCTTGGCGCAGCAGATGAGCGGCCTTGACGGCCCACCGTTCCGCGATCTGGTCGGGCACCCGCCACAGATGGGCGTACCACCCTGGCGAGGTGACGCCCGCCCCGTAGCCGCTGGCCTGGGTCAGCCGCTGCGAGGTCCAGGGAACCCAGGTGGCCTTGGTCTTGACGGTCGGCAGGCCGCGCAGGAGGTCCGTGTCAGACTTGGCGGTCGGCAGTTCCGTCAGCGCGGGGACGTGCCAGGCGCCGCACACGACGGCGATCCGCTGATGGCCGGCCTTCAGCGCGGCGCGGATGCCGTTTCGCATGGATGCTTCGCGCTGGCGTTCCCGCTCCGACGGCGACCAGCCGTCCTCGGTGGCCGCGGCGCGCAGTTCGGTCATGGCCTCGGCGATCGCGGCAAAGAGCTCGATCGGGTCGCCGCCGAGCCGGTGCTCGACCACGTCTTCCCACCAGCGTTCGGCGTCATCGTGCCCGGCGGCTCGCGAAAGCCAGCCCAGCGGGTCGGCGGTGATTTCCCCGGTGCCCGCTGGCGAATCCTGATCTTGATCTTCGGCGCTGGCCGCGAGCGTGGCTGCCGCGGGCAAGTCGATGAACCGGACCGGCAGGTTCCCGGCGGTCGCGCTGGCCAGGGCCTGCCATTCGGGCGAGAAGTCGGCGAACGGCCAGAAGGCGGCCAGGCCGGGCTGGTCAGGCGCGTGGGCGAGGATCGCGACCGGCGGGGTCAGCGCGGGGACGTGCCTGGTCAGGTCGTCGGCCTCGGGCGGGCCCTCGATGAGGACCACGTCTGGTTCCAGCCTGGCCAGGGCGGCTCTGACGGCGCGGGCCGATCCTGGGCCGTGATGGCGGACGCCGAGAACGGTAACGCTCAACCGACAGGCACTCTCATCCGACGGACACTCTCATCCGACGGACACAGCGAGCTCGCGGCACGCCCGGTACAGGTCGTGCCAGTCTTCCCTTTCCCGCACCACCGCTTCCAGGTACTCGTTCCAGGCGACGGCGTCCTGCACCGGGTCCTTGATCACCGCGCCGACCAGGCCGGCCGCCACGTCGTCGGCCTGGAGGGTGCCGTCGCCGAAGTGGACGGCGAGGGTCAGGCCGTTCGTAAGGACGCTGATCGCCTCGGCCGTCGACAAGGTGCCAGAAGGCACCTTCAGCGTCACCCGGCCGTCGGCGGTCACGCCTTCGCGCAACTCCCTGAACACCTGGACCACCCGGCGGACCTCGGCCAGGGCGGGCGGTTCGGCCGGCAGCTCAAGGGCACGGCCGAGTTCTGCAACCCGCTGGCTGACGATCTTGACCTCGCTGTCGGCCGTGTCGGGCAGGGGCAGCACGACCGTGTTGAACCGGCGGCGGAGCGCGCTCGACATGTCGTTGACGCCACGGTCCCTGTCGTTGGCGGTCGCGATCAGCGAGAAGCCGGGTACGGCCTGGACTTCCGTGCCTAGCTCAGGGACAGGCAGGGTCTTTTCCGACAGGACCGTGATGAGCGCGTCCTGCACCTCGGCGGGCATCCTGGTGAGCTCCTCGATGCGGACGATCTGCCCGGTGCGCATGGCGGTCATCACCGGGGAGGGCACCAGGGCGTCGAGCGAGGGACCCTCGGCGATCAGCCTGGCGTAGTTCCAGCCGTACCTGACGGCGTCTTCGGCCGTGCCCGCCGTGCCCTGGACCAGCATGGTCGAGTCGCCGCTTATCGCGGCGGCGAGGTGCTCGGACAGCCAGGTCTTGGCCGTGCCCGGCGGGCCGAGCAGCAGGAGAGCGCGGTCGGTCGCGAGGGTGGCGACCGCGACCTCGAGCAGCCGGCGGGAGCCGATGTACTTCGGGGTGATGACCGTGCCGTCGCGAAGCGTGCCGCCGAGGACGTAGGTGACTACCGCCCACGGGGACAATCGCCAGGAGGGCGGCCTGGTCCGGTCGTCCTCGGCGCCGATGGCCGCGAGTTCTTCCGCGTACTGCTGCTCGGCGTGCGGGCGCAGGACAGTGGTCACTGGGTTTGCTCCTCGAATTCGCGGCGCATCGCCGCGCGGACGGACAGCGTGGCCATCAGGTCGGCCCAGGCTCTGGCGACAACGGGGGATGGATCTGACGGTTCGGGCAGGTCGGGCAGCGACAGTGGTTCGAGGCGGGTGGCGGCGAGCCTGAGCAACTTGGCGGCGCCGATCGGGCGGTCAGCGGCCTTGGCCGGCTGGGCTAGATCGATGATCTTGGCGCACACCGTCGCGGACAGGTCGGGCGGCCACGGCGCGGCGACCAGCTCCACGGAGTTGAACAGCGGAGAGTCCGGGTTCGCGGCCAGCCAGCTCGCGAGGTCAGCCTCGGAGAGCGCGGCGAGCAGCCTGGTATTCCTGGCGGTGTAGTCGCTCTTGGCCAGGCCGGGGGCGGCTAGGACCAGGAGGGCCTCCACCCAGGGCCGGTGCCTGTCCCTGACCGCGGCATCGGTGAAGCCCGCCATCAGTGGCGTAGCCCACTCGTTGCTGGCCGCGCTGTTTAGCAGGGCGGCGGGCTCGCCCGGCCACATGGCGGCCGGGGCGGCCGCCACGACCTGCCGAAGCAGCCAGGCCTGGCGGCCGGTGCCCCTGGGCGGGTTGGGGTCGATGCCGTCCGCGAGCATTTCTTCGCTCGCGTCGGCGGGCGGCGTCACCTCAATTCGCGGCCAGCGTGACCCGGGGGTTACCAGGACCGCTTTGGCGGCCCTTGCCGCCGCCCGCTGCGAGAACGCCGAGCCTGGCAGCCTCGCCAGCAGGTCGGCCGCGGTTCGCTTGACCTCGGCGCTGCGGTCGGCGAGAGCCCGGTTGAGCAGCGGCTCGTCGTCATAGTTCAGGCCGTCGGCGAGGGCCGTGACGAAGGCGGCCCTGTCCCTGGCCGGGTCGCTCGACCAGGTCGAGAGCACGAGGTCACGGGCCGCTGCCGGGGCGGCGCGTCGCAGCCTGGCCAGCATGTCCTTGCGGGTGGCCTGGGTCTCGGTTGTCCAGGCGCTCGCTTCGGGCTCGGACGTGGCCAGGGTGATCCAGCTCCACGCCGGGTTAGCCGCGGCCAGCCAGGCGGCGAGCGGGCCGAGCACCGGCGTCATCGCGGCCTTGACCCTAGGTGAGCCCGTGGCCAGGCTCAGCAAGGCGGGCAGGAGCGCTGGCGGCGGCTGGCCGCCGCTGGCCGCGAGCAGCCGCAGCCACTCGGTGACCAGGTCAAGCTCGCTGGTGTCCAGGAGCTGCGCGAGCCGCCGGGCGGCGGCGGCGGGAACGGGCGGGCGGTCGTCCGGCCTGGCCGGTTCTGGCGCCTGCAGGTCGGCCGCCTCCTGCGCCCGGTACCCCGCCCGGCGAGCCCGCGAGGCGAGCGCGGCCAGGTCGAGCAGTTCCGGGCGGGCACCGGCTTCGGTGAGCACGCCCGCCTTCGGCTGCGGCGGCTTCGCCCGGCCGCTGCCGAGCACCGCCGCGTCTACGAGTTCCGGCCAGAAGCTCACGCGATCAGCTGCCCCTGCGAGCCGGCCGGCGCCGCCGCCTGCGGGCTGAACGTGAACCCGTCCCACTCCCCGGCGACGTCGGCCGGGCGACCGCCGGAGACCGCGAGCAGCCGCCAGCACACCTCAGGCGGAGCGGTGACCGGCACGGCCCGCTCGGTCCGGTCGCGCAGCAGCCAGGGGGAGCCCGCGGTGCCCGGCAGCACCGTCACCGAGCTCACCGCGACCGGCAGTACCTGCGCCCAGGGATCGACGGCGAGTACCCGCGCCCCGGCGCCGAACGCCTCGTCCCAGTCGCCGTGGCCGGGCAGCCGGCCGAGCCTGGTCGCGCCCGCCCCGAGCCGCTCCGCGATCAGTGCACGGGGCGGGAGCGAGCCGGGGTATACGACCACGGTCGCCTCGGACCGGCCGCCCGGCGGCAAGCCTGGCTCAAGCGGCTGCCCGGTCACCGCGAACGCGAGGTAGCTGACGACCTCGCCGGTCCGCTCGCCGTACAGCCACTGCCGCAGGGTGCGCAGCTGCCCCTCCTCGTCGACCTTGTGCCCGAGCACGGCCCAGGTATCGGTCACCGGCTGCCCTTCCTTGATCACTTCTGCCGCGGTCATCGTGTAACCGATTCTGGACCGTAGGGCTGACAATGTGGCCGGCGGCAGGGTCTCCCGCCTGGTCCAGGCCTCGCACATCAGGTGCAATCCGCCGAGTTCGTCCAGCATGCGCTCGGGCCAGTCCGGTCGCTGCCCGCCCGCGGCCGCGATCTCGGCCAGCCGCCGCACCCGGTTCGCGAGGCCGCGCGCCTGCGCGTCGATCATGCGCCTGGCCAGCTGGTCCCACCACTGCCAGGGCTGCGCCTGGGCGGCCGCGAGCCCGCCCCTGGCCAAGTCGGCGAGCCAGCGGCGCAGTTCGTCGACGCCGGCGTCGACCTTGTTGTCCCGGCTCGCGGCCCGGCGCTGCTTGGCCTCTGGGTCAGGCTCGATTTTCCTTTCCGTCGTGTTCGCCTTCGTGGCCTGATGTGCCTGGCGATCGGCGCGCGCGGTCAGCCACTCGGTGACCCAGTCAGGGCAGGCCGCCTGCCGCACCTGCTCGCTGGCCAAGAGCAGCAGCAGGCCGAGCGCGTGCTTGCAGGGCAGTTTCCTGCTCGGGCACGAGCATTCGGGCCGCGGCGTCGTCCCGCGCGACCTGGCAGCGGTAAGGGCTGGCACCGCTGCCCTGGCACTCGCCCCACACGGCTCGGTCGTCCTGGCCGAGGCTTTTCCACTTGGCCCGTACCGCCTGTCCCTGCCCGGCCTTCGCGGCCGCTCCGTCCGGCGCGAGCGCGAGCACCTGCTCCCGGTTCAGCCCAGGTTCAATCCTCACGGGCTCACGATAGAGCCAAAAAACGGCGTGCCGAACGTGTGGATGCCCCCGTTGGAGGTCAGCAGCAGGTAGCCGCCGTGCAGCCCGGCCGCCAGGCCGGTAACGCTGTACCCGGCGGGGACCTGACCGGCGAGCGATCCGTGCAGCCTGGCGCGGAACCCGGCCACGCTGCCGTCCGAGTTGGCGATCCAGTAGCCGCCGGTCGCCGGATCCCACGCGATCGCCACCGCCGTGACCCCGCGGGCCAGGGACTTCGCGTTCGAGCCGTAGGACGGCGTGCCGAAACCCGTCACGTCGACGAGCGCCGGAGGCACCTTGAAGCCGATCGACTTTCGCAGCGCGTTGATCGTGACGAAGGAGAAGCCGTAGCCGCGCAGCGCCTTGATCATGCCGGGCAGGGCGCGGGCGTCAAGGATCGAGCCGTCGGTCGTGGCCGCCGGGTGCATGAGCACGATTTCGCCCGGCCTCCTGGCGGCGACGACCCGGTCGATGATCGACTGCACGGTGATGCCTCGCGATGAGCCTTCCCAGCCCAGGGTGTCCACGGTCCAGCCGATCGTGGCGAAGCCGAGCGAGTTCACGACCGTGATCGTGTGCTGGTTGTGGTCCCCGAAGGGGAACCTGAACCACGGCCAGGGCTGCTTGCCGGTCACCTTCTCGATCATGCTCTGGGCACTGAGCACCTGGTCGCGCATCGAGTTGTCCGGTATCCGGGGGAAGTGCTCGTGGTCGTTCGAAAGGTCGCCGATCGCCGCGCCGGAAGCGACGATCTCCTTCGCCGCGTGCTTGAACGCGCCGACCCAGGCCCCGATCAGGAAGAATGTGGCCGCCGCATGGTCGAGGCGCAGCGTCTTCAGCACTCTCGGGAGCCCGCCCAGGTTGGCCGCGCCGATGTCGAAGGTAAGCGCGGCAACCTTGCGGGTCGTGGGGATGTAGGGCCAGAACTGGTCGCCGTACCCGTCGGGCAGCGCGCCGTGCGACTTCAGCACCAGGTAACTGCCTGGCTTGCCCGCCGTGATCGCCAGCACGTCCGCGCCCGAGGGCACCGGATCGGCCAGCGAGCCGTGCGAGGGCGCGTGAAAGGCGTTGACCACGCCGTCAGAGCGCAGGATCCAGTACCCGCCGGTCGCCTTGTCCGCGGTCAGGCTTACGGCGGTTACCCCGGCCGGCAGTTTGTTCTTGTCCGAGCCGTAGCCGGGGGTGCCGAAGTTGTAGATGGCGCCGTTACCGGTCAGCACTAGGTAGCCGCCCGGCCTGCCCGCTGCGATCGCCACCGGCACCGCGCCGGCCGGCAGTTTGCCGAGCAGCGAACCGTGCCAGGGCGCGTGGAAGCTGGCGACGCCGCCGTTGCCCTTGAGGATCCAGTAGCCGCCCGTGGCCGGGTCGACGGCGACCCCGATCGCCCGGGGCCTGGTCTTTCTGGCGCCTGTCCGCTGGGCTTGGCTGGTAGTTAGGTGCGGGGCCGGGCCGGCCGCCTGCTCGCTCCGGTCGCCGGGCTTGCGCCGGTCGCCCCGACCGCGCCTAAGGCAAGGCCGGCTACGGCAATCCCGGCTCCGGGCCGGTGCCACCACCGGTTTCCCGTCAACGCCCGGTGATCCCTCATCGTGACCACATCCTCTTTCGGTCTTCACGACACAATAACTGGGAATTAATGGGTTGGTGTTTTAAGGTCAAGACCATTCGCGGGGTGGTGGCTACCGGACACGTGCCGCCCGGCTGCTTTCAGCAATTGCCTGGCGACACATGTCCGGTACCCCATCTCATTGCGCGACGACAGTCGTACAGACGACACAAAGCCGATAAAGCAGCGCGGCTGGCCCCGGCGTCGGTTAGCGCGAGCCGCCGGGGGCGGCCGCGAGCTAGCCGACGGCATCAGCTAAACCGGATCATTTCAGCTCAGCTAACCGCAACGATGGCCCATGGATGCTGCTCGGCCGGGGCGAGCAACCGCAACCATGGGCCATGGATGCTGCGGCAACCGCATCGCTGGGCCACCGTTGTGGTTGGTCGGGTCGGCTGAGGTCGCAGTATCGACCGGCCTTGCCATCGTTGTTGCGCAGCGGCGCTTGCGCCTACCAGGCGGCTAGCGTCGTGTGGGGGGGCAGGGGCAGCGGGATCCGCTTTCCCTGGTGGTAAACGTGGGCGGTAATGTGCAGGTTGTCGGACTCGGGCCGGGCGATGATCAGCAGTCCGGTGTCCGGATTAGTCCAGAGCGGATTCAGGCTCCCGCCGGAACGTTTCCTGAGATGCGACTGGATACGTCCGGTCTTGGAAGAAATGTCGTAGAGGACGGGCGTGGCGAAGATCGATACGCCGTGCTTGTACTTCTTGCCTGCCAGCCCGGCCAGTACAAGGCGCGAGCCATCAGGACTGACCAGGAGGGTGTTCCAGTCCACGTACGCGGGTATGGCCGTGGTATGGAATAGCGGTTTCGGCGGGAAGACGCCAGGCCGTGAGGTGTCGAGCAGTTCCACGCATGACAAGCGGCATCGGTTACTTTTCGTCGCGACCATGACCGCGAGGTACCGGTCGCCAGCATCCCAAACGGGTGAGCTTAGTGCGGGCGAAGCAGTCGCCAGCCGCAGCGGCACGTACCAGGTTCCGGATTTGCCCGTCGTCAGGTCGAATACCTTGATGCCGGTGGGTTGCTGCCGCAAATGGGGGTCGTTGATCTGGACGGCTAGCCGGGTGCCTGAAGGCGAAAGCGCGATGGAACCTGGCAAACTGAAACCGCCGGCCGGGATGCCAGGAATACCCAGCTTCTTCAGTACAGCCGGGTGGCGGCCGCCGGGGTCGATTCTGAGTCGGAAGAACCGGGTCGCGGGCGCCTGCGGGACCGGCTGAGGGCCTGGCCCGGATTTGACGGGCTCGAGTTTCTGGGCGGCCAGTACGAAGGTGCGGTCGTCGGCCGCCGCGCTGATCGCGACGAAGGCATTGTCCGGCTTAGGCACCGCGACTCTGGCCACGACCTTTCCGCTCACGCTGCTGGTCACGAGTGCCTCGTTGCCCTGCCCGCCGGCGATTGCCACGAAGTATGGCGGAATAGCCGCGACGGCACCGGCCACGGCTGAGGTCGCCTGGGAGCGGTCGCTCGTCACCGCGTCACGTACAGCGAAGGCAGTCACCGCGAGCACTGCTACTGTGATTCCCGCCGCGAGCGGCGCCATTAGCGGCCGGCGGCCGGCCAGGATTCTTGGTGGATGAAAAGCCGTTTCCGGCAGTCGCAGCGGCGGGGCGCTGCCATCGCGCACGGCGCTCGCGGCGGCGTGGGTCGCTTCGGTGAGCCGGTCTTCGATCGAGTTCATTGGTACTCCCTGAGTTGGCGGGCAAGGGCGGCGAGGGCGCGGGACGTGGTTGACTTGACGGTGCCCTGGCTGATGCCCATGGCAGTAGCGATGTCTGGTTCGCCGAGGCCGAGATAGAAGCGCAGGACTAGCGCCTCGCGCTGGCGCGGCGGCAAGGACCGCAGCGCCGCGAGCACCTGCTGGTGCTCTTCCGCCAGCAGGACGCCGTCCTCGACGGAGCCGGTGTTGCCGATCGCCGGCCGCGCCGCGCGCCGCTGCGCCCTGATCCTGGAGCGCAGCTGAGTACGGCAGCCGTTCAGCACCGCCGACCTGACGTAGGCAAGTGCCTTGTCCTGCTCGCGGAGTTCGCTCCACTTGCGGTAAAGCGCGCAGAACGCCTCCTGGACGACGTCCTCGGCGGCCTGGCGATCGCCGAGCATGACTACGCCGAGCCGCAGGAAACTCACGGCGTGGGCCTGGTAGAGACCGGTCACCGCGGAGTCGGCGTTTGCGTCGCTCGCTCGGGGCTTGAGTACGTTCGTGTTCACACTTAAGAGTCGCCGCTGCGCCCGGCTAGTTGCTCGGAAGTCAATTAGTCAAGTATCTGCTTGACTGTCTGGGTGTCCAGGATGGCATACTCAAGCGTGTGCTTAACCAACTGGCGGAGCCTGAGCTTGACCGGGTGTTCCAGGCCCTCGCCGATCCCGGACGGCGGCTGATGGTCGAGCGGCTGAGCGAGGGGCCGGCGTCGGTCAGTGAGCTGGCCCGGCCGCTGGCGATGTCGCTCGCGGCCGTCGTCCAGCACGTGCAGGTGCTCGAGGCCAGCGGCCTGGTGCGATCGATCAAGGTCGGTCGCACCCGCACCTGCAGCATCAATCCCGCCACGCTGCGGTCGGCCGAGCACTGGATCGCGCAGCGGCGCGCCCGGTGGGAACGCAAGCTCGACCGCCTTGGCGAGTATCTAGCCGACAATGAAGGAGAATCGTGATGACCGACCGCTCAGTTGTCCATGACACGTTCACGATCGAGCGTGCCTATCCCGTGCCGCCGTCCCGAGTATTCGCCGCGTTCAGCTCGGCGGAAGCCAAAAACGCCTGGGGTGGGGACGGGGCCGAGGAGGTCAAGGACAGTTCAGCCGAATTCGATTTCCGCGTTGGCGGAAGGGAACGATTCAGCAACGAGTACCAGGGCACGACCTATCGCTACGACGCGCTTTACTACGATATCGTGCCCGATCAGCGGATCATTTACAGCTACGAAATGTACGCCGGCGACGCGCGCATCTCGGTCTCGGTCGCCACGATCGAATTCGCCAAGAGCGGCGAGGGAACCACGCTGACCGTTACCGAGCAAGGCACTTACCTGGACGGCCTTGACGTCCCCGTGCAGCGCCAGGATGGCACCGCCGAAATGCTCGACGGGCTCGCCAAGTATTTGAGCTAGGAAATTCGCTGGACCTGGGCCGGGCGAGCCCGGACACTAGTCGGCTGTGAGCAACCCGCAGCTGGCCCGTTCCCGGCTCGTGCCCGTGCCCGCGTCCTTGACCCAGACGGCGAGTCTGGATCCCGCGCGCCTGCTGCCGGCCGGGCTTGCTTTCGATGACTGTGACACGCCCTGCGACATTATCGACGCCTATATTCTCGGGGCCTTCGCCGAGGGTCTTCAGCCGTTCTCGCGTTCGGTCAGGCTCGAAGAGGTCAGGCCAGGGGCGGCGTGACTCCGGCCGGAAGCCAGGTGCTCAGGACGGCGTCCGAGCACGGGCGCGAGGCGGTGCTCGTCGCGGGTGATGGCTGGACGTTGCGGGCGGTTCGCTGGCAGGCCGGATCGGCCGAGGTGACGGTGACGGCGGTCGCCGATGAACTGGCCGAGTCGGTGATCAGCGGCATCGTTGCCGACGCGGCCGTGGAGCGGGCCGAGAGCGAAGGCGAGCTGGCGATCGGCTTCTGGCACTTGTCGCCCAGGCGCGGCGCCTACCGCTCGACCCGCACCGTCAGCGCGCAAAGCTGGGCCGAGATCGCGGGAAACTACGCTCAGCCGGTCGCCGGGGCGATGGGCAGGCTGATGTCAGTGACGCCGGCCGAGCTCGCCGGGCAGCTCATCTTGCTGTACGGGCCGCCGGGAACGGGGAAGACGACCGCGCTGCGGGCGCTGGCGAGGGAATGGCTGCCTTGGTGCCACACGGACTGCGTGCTCGACCCGGAAACGCTGTTCGCCGATCCGAGTTACCTGATGGAGATCGCAGTCGGTGACGACGATGACGATGAGCCCGGCCAGCGCTGGCGGCTGCTCCTGCTCGAGGACTGCGACGAGCTTATCGGCGCCGACGCGAAGCGGGCGTCAGGCCAGGCTCTGTCCAGGTTGCTGAACCTCACCGACGGGCTGCTTGGCCAGGGCCTGCCGGTCCTGATCGCGATCACGACCAACGAGGACCTGCGGACCTTGCACCCGGCCGCCATCCGGCCGGGCCGGTGCCTGGCCCAGATCGAGGTCGGGCCACTGTCCGCGGCGGAGGCGACCGCCTGGCCCGGCCTGGCCGGGCGCCGCGTCGGCGCCGGCGACGCTCGCGGAGCTTTACGCCCGCCGGAACTCCTCGGCGCCGATCTCTTCGACCAGCGACGTAGCTAGTCCTGGGCTGTATCTGTAGTCGCCCGGCGGGTGCTGATCCAGGTCGCGACCCCGGCGGCCAGCAGGACCAGGCCGGGGACCGATCCGATCAGGCGAAGCGTGGCCAGGTTTGCAGGGCTACGCCGGTGGTGCCGCCGGTCAGGCCGCCACAGGGCCCGGATTGATGCGTGTCGTGCACGAGCCTGGCTACGCCGAGCGAGCCCGACTGCCCGATGAGCAGCGGGACCAGCAGCACGAGCTCGCTGATGACCAGGCCCGTGACCAGGAATCCCCTGGCTGGCGTGCGCAGCCCGGAATGGCGCCCGCGCCAGCGGTACCACCAGGCGGTCAGGAGCACGCCGGCCAGCAACGCTAGCTGCCAGTAGTAGCCAAGAGCCGTCACCTCGACCTTGATCAGGTGGGCAGTTCACGTCGCCGCCCCGGAAGAATCGCGTGGACGTCCCCTGGGCGCCGAGCTTCTCGTAGAAGGGCAGCGATCCGCAGATCAGTGCCCCGAACAAGATCAGGGGCAGCCAATAGGCCCGCGCCGCGGCACTGGTCCGCTTGCTGAGCAATCGCAGTTGCTCGACTAGCTGCGCCGGACCCGATCCCTCGTCGTCCCCGGCTGGCCCGTGCCTGATGATCTCGCTCATTCCGCCGTCTCCTCGTGCTCTCTCACCAGTTCAGTCAGCGCCGTCATCTCGTCGGCCAGGGCGGCCCGGCCCTCGCGGGTGATGCTCACCCAGGTCCGCGGGCGCTTGCCCTCGTAGCCTTTCTCGACCTGAATCAGGCCAGCGTCCTCAAGCACCGTCAGGTGGGTCGACAGATTCCCTGAGGTCAGGCCAAGTGCTTCGCGCAGGTAACCGAAGTCGGCTTGCCTGGCCTTGGAGGTGATCACCAGGATGCCGAGGCGGTGCCGCTGGTGCACGGTGTCGTCGAGTCCGGTGGTCGGGTGCCTAGGCTGTGTCATCGGCCGTCCTTCGCTGTTCTGCAATCTAGTTTGCATTCCAAACTAGTTGGTGTCAACAGGAAGTTGGGATGCGTGCGGGCCGGTGGCGGGTGGTGGCGGGTCGCGGGACGGGGTTGGCGTTAGCGCCGGACAGTTCGTGAACTGACGGTTACCGCGTCCGTCACATCAGCCCCGCCCTGAACACCCGCCCCGGCGTCCGGACAGCAAGAGCATCGGTGGCCCATAGGCGTGGCTCTGGCGGGTGGGGGGGTCAGGCGGCGAGGGCAGGCGCACAGCTCCGGCGTGTCGTGCGGCTGGTGTTCCGCGTGTGGCTGAAGCGGCTGGTGAGATCCAATCTGCTGCCCATGATCGTGGAATCTTCGACTGGCGGGCCATCGGAGGATTCCACAATCATGGTCCTCCATCCAAAAGAGCCCGCATCAATGGGCCATAGATGCTCCTCTGGGTCGCCGGCTGACCGCAACGGTGACCCATAGATGTTGTTTCCGCTGCATCGATGGCCCACCGATACTGTTGCCCGCCCCTCGCCGAACAGCAACTTTGGCACATCGTTGCCGCCAGCTATATCCTCCCTGCCCGATTAGCTGATACCGTCGGTGGCTCGTGGCCGCCCGGCGGCTCGCGCGCCCGCCGAGGAGCGAAACAGCCATCCGCGCCGGCGGCCGATGGCCGGTTAGTGGTGCCTGGCGGCGGCGTTGGCCCAGGCGGCGAGGTCGGGGTCGGCGGCGAGCAGCGTCGGCGTACTTCTTCCTGGCCTCTTCGCGCTTGGCCGGGATGTACTCGGTCGGCCAGAGGCCCTCGTGCGGCGCGTAGCCCTTGAGCACGTTGCGGGCGACGGTGACCTTGTGGACCTCGTCGACGCCGTCCGCGATGCCCATCGTCGGGGCGCCGGCCCACATGGCCTGGAGCGGGGTCAGGTCGGTGGTGCCGAGCGAGCCGAGGATGTGGAGGGCCCGGTAGCTGACTTCCCGGAGCACCTTGGCGCAGGTGTACTTGCAGGCGGCGATCTGGGTGCGGGCCTCGCGGGTGCTGGAGTTGTCGATCGTCCAGGCGGTCCACAGCACCAGCAGCCGCAGCATGTTGATCTCGGCGTAGGAGTCGGCGATCATCTCCTGCACCATCTGGTGCTCGGCGATCACCTTGCCGTGCGACTGCCGGCTGAGGGCTCGCTCGCACATCATGTCGAACGCCAGCTTGCACTGGGCGATGGTGCGCATGGCGTGGTGGATCCGGCCGCCGCCCAGGCGGCGCTGGGCCAGCACCTTCGCGCCGTCCTCGGGGCCGAGCAGATGGTCGAGCGGGACCCGGACGTCGTTGTAGCGGATGTGGTTGTGGCGTGCGCGGGTAGTCCATGATCTCGACGCCGGGCGTGTCCCGCGGGCACGATGAACATGCCGTTCGTGCACATGACGAACAGGATGTCGGCGTGGCAGCCCGGCGCTGGTGAACCACTTCTCGCCGTTGATGACCCACTCGTCGCCGTCGCGGACGGCGTGGGTCTTGAACAGGCTCGGGTCCGAGCCGCCCTGGGGCTCGGTCATCGAGTAGGCCGAGCAGATCTCCTGGTTCATGCAGCGGGTACGAGCCAGCGCTCCTTCTGCTCCTCGGTGCCGTAGGCGGCGAGGATCTCCATGTTGCCGGTGTCCGGGCGCGGCGGTGCCGAAGATGACCGGGGCCGAGCGGTAGCGGCCGAGGATCTCGTTCAGCAGGGCCAGCTTGAGCTGGCCGAATCCGGGGCCGCCCAGTTCCTCGGTCGAGGAACAGCGCCCACAGGCCCCGGTCCTTGACCTGCTGCTTGAGCGGGTCGACCAGGGCCTTGACCTTCGGGTCGCGGGAGTCGGCGGCGCCGGGGAAGACGAGGTCGAGGGGCTCGATCTCCTCGCGGCAGAACTCGGCGACCCAGTCCAGCTGGGCCTGGAACTCGGGCTCGGTGGAGAAATCCCACGCCATCGCTGCGCCTCCCTGGAAGCTACTAGAACGGGATTCTAGAACTTCGGGAGGCGGTGGCGGTAGCGGGCTAGTCCACCCAGCCGGCTGTGATCTTCGTATCTGGGTGGTTCGGGCCAAGCATCCGCTCTTTAGCGGAAGCGGGCATCGCTTCCCTTCCTCTTCCCTCTCCCTCTCTTCTCCTCCTTCCTTCCGACTCGGTGAGAGTCGCGATTCGTTTCGGCGGCGGCGTGTGGCCTTGCACGCGCCATCACGCGGCGATTTCGTGCCGTGGCCAGCGTGTCCGGCTCGTCGGGAGCGAGTACTCGGAGTCGGTGGCGAGGATGTCGCGGTATTCGGTTTCGGCGGCGGCGTGGTGGCCTTGCATACACCATCATGCGAGCGATCTCGTGCCTGATGTATCAGCGTGTCCGGGTCTCAAACCATAACTCTAATTAATAACTATAAATCACAAATTCTATTTCACACACATATAACCTTACATACCCATCATACTAACATTTCATACCTATTATCCAACATACCTTATTGGTCGGGACCGTGTACCCGAGTTGTGGTAGTGAGGAGTCGCGGCAGATGACTTCCGCTTGCGCGTAGAACCCTTGGCTGGCTAGGTACCGCGTGCACAGTAAGCCGCACGGCAGGCGGAAGCGCATCATCATCTAGAGCTATCGGCGTCGGCTGCGACGCTCTCGAAGACCTGCTGGGCGTGCGGAGCCAGCATTACCAGCTAAACCAACTGCATCTACTAAAACCCACATTTCTACATGTAACACCCGCTCCGCAGACGGTCAGCCAACTAACATATCCCGTCAACAGTCGCCCACCTACTAGTACGCAACAAAATAAAACACAACACACAATCACCACTATACCCAACCAAGTCAATCATAACCAATCATCAGCACCACAATACCTACCAATCTTTACCATAATACCAAACACCACTACACAGCTCACTAATAACAACAATTCATACATCAACTCACAACAAACAACATCCCACCTCTACCACTCAACTCAATCATCCCAAACACCATAACAAACCTATCCACTAATCTCACCCCATCATCCTCCCTATCAATATCTATCTCCAACCAACCCATCTCCCTATCCTATACCCATCTCCCCCTCCCCCCTCCCCACTCCCTCTCCTCTCCAACTACCCATACTACTAGTCCCAGCACCGCTCCCGCCTCGCGTCGCAGCATTCCCAGCGTGCGCAACACCAATGCTCCAATCTCCCACCACCCTCCCGCTGTACCAGTACCCACCTGCTACTCCGGGCTTACTAACCGCAGCCAGCCAACCGTCGCACACGAGCCTGCCCCGCCAGCAACTCTCTCACGTGTCGATCACGAGCAGCCACGCTCGCCCCGCCGCAGCGCGCCATATACGTCGCGCTCGCCGTGCGCAGTTCGCGTCGTGCTCCAGCGCACCACGCTGCATAGCTAAACTGCTCTCATCGTACCAACCCACCAACTTCATGCACCTGCTCGCAGTAGCACCTCTAGCCAACCTGTTTTACCGCAGCCACCAACCGTGACAACGTGACCCAACTATCTGACTATACAGCGAACGCAGCAGCTATCACACCTCTACGCATTCTCGCGCTACCGTACGCGCTACCAATCGTCTCTTCATCACCATCACGTCACCAAGTAACGTACTGCTACCGCACCCAGATTACCTACCTGACTATCGACTCTCTCCTGCTAGCTCGCTCTACCGCTACCTTCAGTCACTTCCATTTTCCTCCTTACTTTCATTTCCCTCCTATCTGCGCTCCTCCTCCTTCTTTTACTTTCATATTTCTTTAATCTCTTCAATCTCCTAGCTATCTTTTTTCCTTGCCTTTATGCTGTTCTAGCATTCCTCTAGCCTTTGCGCCATATTATCTGCTTCTCTTTTCTTTCCTTTCCTTTATCTTTTCTTATTCTAGCTCTTTGCTTTACTCCTCTAATCTATCATCTTCTACCTCTTTATCTTTCTTCTTACCCTCTCCTAATATTTTCTCTATGCTCACCTTCTCCTATTCCCAGCCTTCCTTCATCATAACCTTTACCAGCGCGTTTCCACCCATAGTTGTGAGCGCCATTAAGCCGCGTCCAGCATTTGCGCAACTCCCCCCCTTAGTGATTCATAGCCACAATACCCACTTCCCGCAGCGAACCGCAACGGTGGGCCATAGATGCTGTCCGGCCCAGTCGCCGAACCGCAACGATGGGCCATCGTTGCTGGGGGAACGACATCTATGGGCCATGGTTGCGGTGGCCCGGCCTGGCTGAGCAGCATCGATGTCCCATCGTTGTTGCTGCGGCCGCGCCGACCGCCGCTCCCGGCCCGGCGTCGGTCTCTCGGGCGCTTGCGCCTCGCCCGGAGCCCAGGTCCCACTTCTGCTCGATCTTCCCGAACCGCCAGATCCCGAGCGCCACCACCCACGTGACCACGAAGACCGCGACGATCACGTAGCCCGCTTTGTTGATGTTGAAGTTGCCCATGAACGACCAGAAGGAGCCGGACAGCTTGAACTCCTGGCCGAGCAACCCGAGCAGCTCGACGGTCCCGATGAAGAACGCGACGAAGACCGACAGGCCGGTGATCGTGAGGTTGTAGTAGACCTTGCGAACCGGGCGCGCGAAGGCCCAGTCGTAGGCGAAGTTCATGAAGCAGCCGTCGGCGGTGTCGAACAGGCACATGCCGCCGGCGAAGAGGATCGGCAGGGACAAGATCGCGTAAAAAGGCAGGCCGCCGACCACCGCGGTGCCGGCGAGGACAAGCAGGGCGATCTCGGTCGCGGTGTCGAAGCCCAGGCCGAAGAGCACGCCGATCGGGTAGATCTTCCACGGCGTGTCGACCCGGCGGGCGAGGGGCCGAGTACCCGGTTCATCAGGCCGCGCTTGTCGAGTTGGGCGTTGAGCTCGTCGTCGCTGTAAGTTCCGGTGCGCATGTCACGGAAGACTCGCACGATGCCGACGAGGATCACGACGTTAAGCGCCGCGATGACGTAAAGGAAGAAGCCAGACACGGAGGTGCCGACCAGGTTAGTCACGTTGTGCAAGCCAGAGCCGCTGTTCCTGACCTGGTCGTCGAGAGCGCGGATGCCGAAGTTCAGCAGGAAGGCGAGCACGAACACGATCGTCGAATGGCCAAGGGAGAAGAAGAAACCGACCGACAAGGGCCGCTGGCCATCGCTGACCAGCTTGCGGGTGGTGTTGTCGATGGCGGCGATGTGGTCCGCGTCGAAGGCGTGCCGCATGCCGAGGGTGTAGGCCAGGATGCCGGTGCCGAAGCCGAAGATCTCGGTCGAGGTGATGTGATAGTGCCTGCTGACGGCGATGGCGAGCATCCCCCAGCCCAGCACGTGCAGGATGACGATCACCCCGACCATGGCGCCGAATCTCGCCCACTCCGAGGGAGTCAACATCCTGGCGACCCGAGACCACCACTGGGTCATGTCGGCCCTCGCTAGCTAGTTGCGAATGATTCGCAATAGCATAACTCAGGCAACTACGTCAGGATTGCCTGAGGGTCTTCGCCCGCACCTCGGCGAGCGTCAGCCGCGGACCGAAGCAGAACCAGTACCAGCGCAGGTAGCCGGGGATCGAGCGGGCGATCGCCAGGCCGGAAAGCTCGCCCAGGTGATCGACGCCGATAGTGGGGATCTCGGCGATCGGCAGCCTGAGCCGCCTGGCCTTAGCCGCGAGCTCGATGCCGATGTCGAAGCCGTAACGAGAGTCGATGCCTGCTCGCCGGGCGAACGCCGCCGAACACGCCTTGAACGAGTTCGTCGCGTCGGAGGTGCCCAGCCGGGTGAATATTTGCAGAGAACGGCAGGCACCCCGCGACACGATGCCGCGCACCCTCGGAGCCCCGGCCAGCTGCCCGCCTCGGGAGTAACGTGAGGCCGCCGCGACCGCGCAGCCGCGCTCGACCAGCCGGGCCAGATCGTCAATCTGCCGCAGGTCATCCCGGCCGTCGGGCATCGTGACGACGATGACGTCGGCGCAGGCGACTTCCATGCCCGATCTGATGGCCCCGGCTGACCCTTGGCCGTGCCGGTTCACCACGCAACCGACTCGCGACTCGCGCTCGGCGTACTCCTCGGCGATGCGCAGGGTCGGGTCAAGCGGATCGTCGGCGACAACGAGCACCTCGCAGGACAGCCGGACCGAATCAAACAACCGGTCAAGCACGTCGGTGATGGCTTCGCCCGCACCGCAGGCCGGGATGATCACGGAGACTCTGGGATCGCTAGTCGTCTCGCGCAGGCCGGCTCTTATAAATTCACGGCCTTTTGCAGCAAAATGGCGCGCTTCGCGTGCATCTGGCACCACGGGGCCTCCGGGTTCGTACGGATCTTGTCGCGCCTTGCGAGGGTAGCAACATTCCGTAATCGAATGCATGCGTTTAGTAATCACATGAGTGCGTGTCGTGAGTTGGAGGCGAGCCGGATAGATGCGACCTGGAGTGATGAGACGGCTCTGGCTCACATTTCGTGATGGGCAACGGTGGTCCGGGTTCGGGCTCGGGCCGTCCGGGTTCCCGGCTCGCGGTAAACCGGGCAATTCGCCGCCGGTCCCGGGTCCCAACAACAACGATGGGACATCGATGCTGCTCAGCAAGGCAGGGCAACCGCAACGATGGCCCATGGATGTCGTTCCCGCAGCAACGATGTCCCATCGTTGCGGTGACCGCCCCCGGCCGGACAGCATCCATGGCCCATCGTTGCGGTTCGCCGCGCGGATAAGCCCGCCTGGAGTGAGATGACGAACGGCCCTGGGGAGCCAGGGCCGTTCGTCAGGTAACTCTGCGTACGGGGGACTGCTAGATCGTCCCGGCCTTCACCGCGTCGACGATCCAGGGGATTACCTCATCGAGCATCTCGTCGAGCGTTGTCTCGGCCTCGAAGCCAAGCACTCGCTTGGCCTTCTCGGTCGCCGGGACGCGGCGCTGGACGTCGTACTCGAACGGGTCGTCGTGCACGACCCGCAGTTCGGTGTCCGGCCCCTTGATCTTGTGCCAGATCGCGTCGGCGAGTTCGTGCACGGTCGTGCCCTGGGCGGTGGAGAGGTTGAAGTCCTCGTTCTTGGCTTCCGGGTGCTCCATCGCCATCACGATGCCCTTGGCCAGGTCGCCGCCGTAGGTGTAATGCCTGATCTGGTCGCCTGAGCCAAGGAGGTGCAGCGGATCCTGGCCCTTGACGATCTTCTGCACCAGGTCAGGAACCACGTGGCTCATCGCGAGCTTGACGTTGCCCGAAAGGATCTCCTCGTCGCCCAGTGCGCGGCTCTCGCCGGTGCCCACGCAGTTGAACGGGCGGACGATCGTGTAAGGCAGCTTGTACTGGTCCCAGGCGGCGCGGGCGAAGTACTCGACGGCGAGCTTCTGGAACCCGTAGGAAGAAAGCGGCGGCGGGACCTCGCGCTCCTGGCCCTCATGGGACGGCCAGTGATCCGCGCTCTCGAACACCATCGAGGACGACATGTAGGTGACCTTGCGCAGCCGGCCAGCGCCTGACTTGTACGCGGCGATCGCCGCGTCGCAGGACGCCGCGATGATCCGCTCGTTGGTGGCCAGCAGGTCGTAGGCGTAGGTGTGGAAGTAAGAGATGCCGCCGATCATGGCGGCGCCGGCGAGGAAGTGATCACAGTCTTCGAGCAGCCCGGTCATCAGCTCGACGTCGCGGCAGTCGCCTTCGACGAGCGAGTAGTGCGGATTGTCGTCGTAGGACTTCTTGACCCGGCCGTACTTGGAGAAGTTGTCGACGCCGACAACTTCGTAACCACGGTGAAGCAGTTCTTCGACGAGGTAGCCGCCGATGAAGCCAGCCGACCCGCTGACCAGAACCTTCTCCATCACTTACCTTTCTGTGACACTCGCTCGCGCAGCTGATCAGCCGTCAGCCGCGAGCCGAATGCGAACCGGTACCAGCGCAGATACTTCGGGATCCACCTGGCTACTTTGAAGTTGGACATGCCCGCCTGGCGGTCAAGCCAGATTGTCGGGATCTCGGCGACCGGCAGCCGCAGGCGCTTGGCCTTGGCGGTGAGCTCGATCCCGATCTCGAAGCCGTCCCGCGAATCGATGCCGACGGACCGGACGAAATCGGTGGAGTACGCCTTGAACGAGTTCGTGGCGTCTCTTGTCCCTGTATGCGCGAGCAACTGTAGCGACCGGCCAGCCATCCGGGAGAGCTGACCCTTGAGATAAGGCCCGCCGACCTGCTGGCCGCCGGGCATGTAGCGGGACGCGACCGCGACCGCGACGCCACGCTCGACCAGCCTGGCCAGGTCGTCGATCTGCCTCGGGTCATCGCACCCGTCCGCCATGGTCACCACGGCGACCGGGGCCGCGGACGAGTCAATGCCGAACCTGATCGCGTTAGCGGGACCCCGGCCGTAGGTGTTGACCAGGTAACGCAGTCTCGGCTCTTTTTGCGCGTACTCCACGACGACCGGAACCGTCGAGTCGTCCTCGGAGTCGACAATTACCAGGACCTCGCACGACAACCGCACAGACTCGAACATCCGGTCAAGTACGGGCACGATGGCGTCGTCCTCGTTGTAGGCCGGGATGACGATCGAGATCCGCGGTTCTTCACTCACACTCGCACGCCCCCGCCGAGCACGTTCCACATGTCAGCCACGGGCTTGTCGGTGACCAGGTCGCGGTACTCGGGGTGCGGGGCCGCGATCACGAGCAGGTCGCTCTCGTCGAGCACCTGCCGCATCGGCACCAGCCTGGGGTCGTTCTTGACGTAGGGGTCGGTGCAGAGCACGGCGTTCGCCTTGAAGGCCAGGATCCGGCGCAGCTTGTAGGACAGGCTCGACCTGATGTCGTCCGAACCGCCCTTGAACGCCATGCCGAGAATGCCCACGGTCATGCTGGCCAGGTCGTAGCTCTGCTCAAGGCGGTGCACCAGGTAGAGCGGCATGCCCTCGTTGATCGCCATCGCCGTGTGCCCGAGCGCGAAATTGTTGTTATTGAACGCCGCCAGCTGCATCGTGTCCTTGAACAGGCAAGGACCGGCGGCGAAGCCAGCGCCAGGCATATCGGCGGCTCTCGGGTAATCGAGCATCAGGCCCTGCCTGATCCGCTCGAAGTCGAGGCCGCGGTCGTTGGCCATCATGTACAACTGATTCGCCGTTGCGAACTTGATGTACCGCCATACGTTGGTAAAGAGTTTCGCAAGTTCGGCTTCCTCTGGTGACATCGGCACCAGGGTGGACGTTAGCGTACTGAACAGGGCACCCGCCCGCTGCAGGCCGCGGTCGGTACGGCTCGACACGATCTGCGGCAGGTCGAAGAGCTCGGTCATGGCCTTGCCCTCGGCGATCCGTTCCGGGCAGAAAGCCACGTCCATTGTCAGGCCCAATTTGGCGAGGTCTTTTTCCACCAATGCGGTGACACCAGGGTAAACGGTGCTGCGAAGGATCAGGATCTGCTCGTTGCTCAGCTGCCCGGCGAACTTGGCCAGGGCCTCGGGGATCGCCGACTGATCGGGGTTGAGATGCTCGTCGACCGGGGTGCCGATCACTACCACGACGTGCTCGGCGGTGCTGATGATCGCCGGGTCGGCGGACGCCTCGAGCTTGCCCTCGGTCACGACTCGCTTGAGGACGTCGGCGGCCCCAGCCTCGTCGAACGGCATCTCGCCGGCGCTGACCGTCGCGACGGCGCTATCACTGACATCATAGATGCCGGTCCGCAACCCGCGGTCGGCGAAGGCGATCGCGAGCGGCAGCCCGACGTGCCCGCAGCCGCCAATGACGACCACGTCACGGGAGAATGCACCAGAAGCCGCCACCGACAGTACCTCCGGGTCAGAAAGATTTAGGGTGAAATGTAAGCAGGACGACATGCTACGGCACCTGCTGGGTGACAGTGGCAGGAACACTGTTGCATGAACACAGCGCCACGCGCGGCTCACCCCGTCACCAGGGAAGAACTCTACCAGGAGTGCGGGATTCCCTGGGCGTGAGCGCGGGTACGCAGCCGTTCGGCCGGCAGTCCTATCTCGGGCGGCTGTGCGGACAACTCCGCGCGACTCGTTATGGGGTGGAGCGAGAAGGATGTAAGTCATCGAACCTGATGAGTATGATGTGGACCCGATAAGCCCGGTGCCTCGCGGCACTCCCAGAGCCCTTGCCGTGCCGGGCGCGGGCGCTCCGCTCTCCGTTACCAACCCAGGAAACGTTGTGACCACATCCTCTGAGCTGGACCTGCCACCAGGTGAACCTGACCCTAGGGGTTCAGCGGCGCCGAGTTCGGCAGCACCGGGTACGGCAGCTCCCGGTTCGACAGCCCCCGGTTCGGCCGTGCCAGACTCACCGGGGCCGGATTCGCCCGGTGGCCAGAACGGATCAGGCGCGCAGGGCGCTCATCGCGCTCCGCCGGACTCGGCTTCCGGTCTGGCGGCGATCCGCGACTCGAAATACTTCCAGCCGGCTATCATCACCGCGGGGCTGATCCTGCTTGGCCTGTGCTACCTGGCGCAGGCCAAGACCGTCGCGACGATCTCCGAGGGCGCCTCCCAGGCCCTTCAGGGCTGGGACATGCTGCACGGGCACCTGCTGCTGCCCGGCTGGTCGCTGTCTGATGTCTCGTTCTGGACCACCGAGGTGCCCGAGTACGCGCTGGTCGAGCTGGTCAGGGGGCTGAACGCCAACACGATCGCGATCGCCGCCTCGCTCAGCTATTTCGGCCAGGTCGTCTTCGCCGCGTTCCTGGCCAAGGGCCGGGCCACCGGCAGGGAAGGCTGGGTACGCGCGCTCATCGCCGTCGGCATCATGCTCGCACCCACGCTCGGCCCGGCGACCTCGCTGCTGATGGGCAGTCCTGACCATGTCGGCACGCACGTGCCGCTGCTGTTCATCTACCTCGTGCTTGACCGGGTCAGGCCGCGCTGGTGGCTGCCGATTCTTATCACCGTGCTGCTGATCTGGGCCCAGGTCGCCGACACCCTGGTGACGGTCGAAGCCGCGCTGCCGATCGCGGCCGTGTGCGCGCTGCGGATGTACCGGCGGGGCGGACCGTGGCGCGGTCAGGTGTACGACGGCTCGCTGGTGGTCGGCGCGCTGCTGTCGGCTGGTTTCGCCAAGGTCGTGCTCAAGGTCGTCGAGGAGGCGGGCGGCTTTTACGTGCGCACCCCGATCGCCGCCTTCGGCACGGCTGATCAGATCGCCACGCTGCTCTGGACCAAGATCGAGAATGTTCTGCTGATCTACGGAGCCGACTTCTTCGGCATCGTCCTTGGCCGGGACGCGGTAATAGCGGCGATCCACCTCATCGGCCTGGCCCTCGTGATCTGGGCGCTGGCGAACGTGATCAGGCACTTCTACGTCGAAGAAGATCAGATCCTGCAGATGCTCGCGGTCGCCTTCGTGGTGGTGCTCGGCGCGTACATCTTCGGCACCAAGCCGGACTCGAACGAGATCGTCGGGCTGCTTCCGATCGGTGCGGTGCTCGCGGGCCGCGCACTCGGCCCCAAGGTGATCAATCTTCGGCTGGTGCCCGCGCTCGGCGTGGTTTTCGTCCTCTGCGCCGGACTCCTGGTCCACAACGCGGCCGCGCCCGCCAAGACGAACCCGAACGCCGCGGTCGGGACCTGGCTGGCCGAGCATCACTTGACCTACGGTCTCGCCGGGTACTGGAACGCGAGCAGCATCACGGCCGAGACCGGCGACCAGGTTCAGGTCAGACCGGTGCGGACGTTCGAGAGCCGGGTCGTGGTCGCGAACTTCGAAAGCGACAAGAACTGGTACGACCCGCAGCAGCACCAGGCGAACTTCGTCATCTGGATCACGCACAACTTCTGCGGAAATATCTGCCTGACGAGGCAGGGCCTGCTTGGCGCCTTCGGACCGCCGGCGCGTACCTACACCATCGGCACGTACGTCGTGTGGATCTACAACAAGAACCTGCTACCGCACGTGCAGTACGTGTCGTTCTGCGGCCCGGCCTGGCCCTGGGTAGCCAAGGGTGCCCCGTCGACCGACCTGCACTGCAGCAGCGGCGGCGGTTCTTAGGAGATCCTCGTGCCGACGAGGAGCGAGTTGCGGAGGTCGGTCAGCACTACCTCGGTGCTGACCAGCCTTCCGCTGCTGAAGAAGCCGCGCTTCAGCTCGTCTCGCACTGGCATCGGCGAGCCGTCGATGCCGACTGGGGTGAGGTCGTCCATGATAATCCGGCCGCCCGGGCTGAGCTGGTCGATCAGGTAGGTGAAGCGCTCCTCGTCCTCGACACCGTAGTCGGCGAAGATCAGGTCGAACGGGCCGCGTCCGGCGATGGCCTGGATTGCGTCTGCGGTGATCACCTCGACGCGAGAGTCGCCGAGGAACAGTTCTCGCGAGGCTGCGGCCAGGTCAGGGTCGAGTTCGGCGGTAATCAGCTGGCACTCAGCCGGGCATCGCCGTCGCCAGCCAGGCGGTGCCGATGCCCGCCGCCGTGCCGAGCTCGGCGATCGACCGGCATCCGGCGGCGAGCACGGCGAGGAACCGGCCGGTGCCTGGAAGGCAGGCCGAGGCCCGGTAGGGACCGGCCTCTTCGCGGGTCAGCGGGAAGCCTGCGGAGCGGGCCAGCTGCTCCGCCTGTCGTACTAGGTCAGGTACCGTCACTGGTGATCGTGAGTCCTTTGAACTGGACGACGCTGTAGCTGGACTCGATGCCGCCAAGGCCGGCCTTGAAAGCCGAGCTGGCCTTCTTGACGACTCGGTGACCGCCGATTGAGCCGGTGAGCTCATCGCCTGACAGGTTCAGCGACAGCTGGTACCACTGGTTGAGCTTGATCCCGGTGACCTTGCCGCTGGCGATCACCGTCTCTCCGTTGTTCGTCGAGTTGGCGCGCAGTTGCCAGAGCCCGCTGGCGAACAGGTCGAACTGGTAGCCGTTGAAGTTCTTCGGGTCCTTCGCCTGGTCGCTCCAGCGACCGACGAGGCCCGCCGAGCTGTTGGTCTTCGTGAAGAGCACCGAGGATGACACGGTGTAATTGTTCCAGGTGAGCGCGCCGGTGATCGCGTACGGTGTCGGGGTGCCGTCGGGCGGGATCTGCCAGAAGATCGGGGTTTGCGGGGCCATTTGCTCAAGGCACTGGCCCGGCGTTCCGCCCTTGCACGGCTCGTAGAGGTAGGCACCTTCCTGGGAGTCGAGGGCCCAGGCCTCATTGCTGCCGTCCGGCGTGGTGGTGAACGGGAGTGTCTGGGGCGAGTACGGCTGCGCCGGATAGCTCAGTTTTGACTGCCCCGTCGTCGAGGTGAAGGTCACCAGTTCGCCTGGCTGAATGGTGTAGCTGAACGTGCCGTTGGTGACCGTCACGTCCTTCCTGTGCACGAACCAGGTCGACGGGTTGCTCGACGTCAGGTTCGTCGACCAGACGGCGATGTCGCTGTCCTTGAGGCCGCCGGTGATCGTGGCGGTGATCTTTTCCGGCTTGACGACATTGCTGTACTTGGCGTTGCCCGCGTCCTCGACGACGAGGCTCCAGTCGGTCTCATCGGGTGACTCGTAGGCGACATAGGTGCCCGACTGGCCCAGGGTGCCGCTGGCGCCGATGATGTGCGACCAGCCCGGCTGAACGAACTGGGTCGTCTGAGCGGTGGCCCAGGTGATCGGGTTGACGACGTAGTAGCCGCTCTCCGGCTGGCTGGCAGCTACGTAGCCGCGGTCGCTGTAGATCAGGCCAGGCGACATCGAGGAGGTCATCGGCCACTCGACGTACGAGCTGACGTCGGCCTGGATGTAGCCGTTGTTGATGGTCCTCGCCAGGTCTTCCGCGGCGGTCGGGCCCTTGAGCGAGCCGACCTCGGTTTCCCAGATGGGCAGGCCGAGGTGCCTGGCCGTGGGCGTGGAGAAGCACCTGAAGCCGTTAGTGGGATGGCCGCACGTATCATGCACGCCGATGGCGCCGAGCGCCGACTTGAACGCCGGGTCGGCCGAAGCGGTCTGGGCTACCTGGAACGTACGGGCCGGCTGGTAGTGCGGGCCGGGGAAGCTGTCGGCCATGATGATCTGGACCGAGCTGAAGCCGTCGAGATTGAGGGTGTTCCTGAGCAGTTCGGTCCAGGCCACGTTGTAGCCGTGCTCGTTCCAGCCGCCGACGTAGCTGATGTGCAGCCCGTGCGACTTGGCGCAGTTCAGCCAGTCGATGATGTACGTAACGTCCTTCGGGCTCCACACTGAGCCGATCCAGCCCGGCGCGTCCCACTGCAGGCCCATCAGGATGATGTTCGGATCGCGGGCGACAGCCTGCTCGGCCAGCCACCATTCGTACCCCGACTGGCAGTCGATCTGACCCGGCACGTGCTCGATCGATGGCTCAGAGCCGTCGTTCTGGGCCGCGTCGCCGCCGATCTCCATCTTCAGTACCTGCAAGCCGGCCCCGCCAGGACCGAAGAGGTAGTTGAGGATCTGGGTCTGCTGGGCGGGCGGGTAGTCAATGAGGAACCTGGCCGTGGCGCCGCCGCCGCTGATCGCCCCGATGCCGTCGTAGGTCAGGCCCGGTTTCTGCCCGCTGATCGTGAACGAGGTGTTCTGAACCGTGGTGCTGGTGCTCTTGATCTTCACGGCGGCGGCCGGGTCGAACTTCGCGGCCATGGTGCCTGCGTGCCCGGTCGCGGCCACCACGGCGAGCACGCCGGCGGCGGCGATCGCCGCGAGCACGAATTTCGGCATCACTTACCCCCATCAGCGCCCGGCAATTCTGCGTTAATAATTTAGCGCAGATAAGGAAATGTCGCCCGTGATGTTAGCCAACCGTAAGGTCGGAGAACTGCACAAGGCTCCAGTCGGAACTAATGCCCGCCAGGCCGGAACCGTAGGTGCGGTCGGTCACCGACGCTACCTGCTGCCCTCCGATCGTCGCCGTAATCTTGCCGTTGACCAGGCCAAGTGTGATCGCGTGCCAGGTATTCGGAGCCAGGGCGGCGACTGAACCTGACGCCAGGATCTGGACGTGGGGGTCAGGTGAGTTGAAATCCTGTGACTTCCTGAGGAGCTGCCATTGCCCGCTGGCCTGCACGGAGAATTCGTAGCCGCTGAAGAGTCCGGGGTCTTCGCCGACCTGGCCGAGGTGGCCGATGAGACCGGCGCTGCCCGCGGACGACGTGAACAAGACCTTCGCTGACACCGTGTAATTGCCCCAGGACGGGTCGCCAGCGATCGCATACGGGGTGGGCGCGGCCCCGCCAGGGGTCAGATACCACATCGATGTCCCACCGTTGTCGTTGCCCGGCGTGCAGCTACCGCATCGGTGTCCCATAGATGCGGTGCTGACCGCATCGATGTCCCACCGTTGTCGTTGCCCGGCACACCAGCACGACAACGGTGGGACATCGTTGCGCTTCCGGCCCGGCCAGTTGAGGCAGATGCGCGGAATTATGCGGACGCGAAGCTGGCGGCGGGACTCGGCCAGCCCGCGCGCCGCCCCCCGTTCTCGGCGTTGCTACTCACAGTGATCGACGAACACCGCTAAGTTAACTCCACCAATGATTGCTCGCTTAAATCAAGGGAGAAAGTTATGCCACGGGATCAGCTGATTCCGTCTCGTCGCTCTGTGCTGCGCGGAGCAGCGGGCGTTGGCGCGGCTGGCGTTGCCGCGACCGCGCTTGGCGGGCTCGGGGGACAGGCGCTTGCCGCTCCGGCCGCTGCGGCCGGCCGGGCCGGGACCGAGCGCGGAGAGACGGACACACCAGAGAGATCGGAGCCGATCGTCGCCCACGTGCGCGATGCCAGCACCGGTCACATCGATCTTTACCAGGGCACCGGTTCCGCCCAGGTGCGCGACACCGAACTAGCCGCCCGGCTAGTGCAAGCCGCGAAGCAGGTGAGGTAGCGATGTCATCTCATCGGGAAGCACCAGGCATTTCCAAGGACCCGGTCGCCGACAGCACCGACGTGTACGCGTTCGTCAGCCCCGACCGCCCTGACTCGGTCACTTTGATCGCCAATTACATTCCGTTGCAGGAACCCGCCGGCGGCCCGAACTTTTACGAATTCGGCGAAGGCGTCCTGTACGAGATCAACATCGACAACACCGGCGACGGCTGGCCCGACATCACCTACCAGTTCAGGTTCACCACCAAGTTGACCACGCCGGGCAGCTTCCTCTACAACACCGGACCGATCAAGTCGCTCAGCGACCCGACCTGGAACAGCAAGCAGTTCTACTCGGTCGCCAGGGTCGACCACGCCGGGCTGCACCCGCTCGGCCGGAACCTGGCCTGCCCGCCCTGCAACGTCGGGATCCTCTCGACGCCGAACTACGAGGCCAACCTGGGCCGCCCAGCCGTGCACAACCTGCCCGGCGGGATCAGGGTCTTCGCCGGCCAGCGGGCCGAGCAGTTCTACGTGGACCTTGGCTCCATCTTCGACCTCGCCAACCTGCGGCCATTCCAGGAAGCCAACATCTTCGGCAAGATGGCCGGCCTCAAGCCCATGCGCGGCGTCAACGCCACCAACCGGCTGAACGTGCACACGATCGCGATCCAGGTGCCGATCGCTGAACTATGTCACGGGCGGCCGACGATCGGCGTCTGGACGACCGCGAGCAGGCAGAAGGTCCACATTGACGCCGAGGACGGCAGCGGCGGCTGGCCGACTGGCCCGTTCGCCCAGGTGTCCAGGCTCGGCAACCCGCTGATCAACGAGGTTCTGATCGCGCTTGGCCAGAAGGACTACTGGAACCGGCAGCCGCCGGCCCACGACAAGCAGTTCGCGCACTACTACGCGCACCCCGAACTCGCGAACCTGCTCCCCGTGATCTACGCGGGCGCCTTCCCGAACCTGGCCAAGCTCGACGCGTCCGGCAAGCCGAGGGCGGACCTTGAGGCGATCCTGCTGACCGGCATCCCGAAGGGCCTGATCGACGGCTTCACCAACTTCACCGGCCCGGTCCAGGCCGACATGCTGCGGCTGAACACCTCGATCCCGCCGACCCGCTGGGGTTCGAGAAGTTACAGCATCCTCGGCGTGCTCGGCGGTGACCTTGCTGGCTTCCCGAACGGGCGCCGCATCACCGACGACGTGGTCACGATCGAACTCCGTGCCATCGCCGGACTGACTTACCCGCTCATCGATCCCACGTACAAAGTCGACGCGGTCGCCAAGATCCTGACCGACGGCCTGACCCCGTTCAGCGTCAAGAACCGCCCGCTGCACCGATTCCCCTACATGGGAATCCCTTACGACGGCTACCACAACCCGTCATGACGAACGTCAGCGCCGGTCCTGGCCTGGAAGCACCCGCGCCAGGACCGGACGCCGAAAGCTACGCCGTCCTCGAGATCGGCGGCGACATCGGCGCGCTAGTCCTGTATGCCCCGCCCGAACTGTGCGGCACGGAGATCGAGATCAGCCGGGAGGGAGCGCCGCGAACTCACTCGCTGATCAGGGAGCGGCGGATAGCGGGCGGCGCCCCGGTGTACGCCGCGGTCTATCCGGGGCTGCCCAAAGGGGAGTACACCATCTGGCGTGACGCGGACTCACCGGCAGGCACGGTCGTGGTCGAGGGCGGTCGGGTAACTGATTTCGAGTGGGGCGCCGGGTAATTACACGTAATGTCCCCTTCAATGGCTCATAGGCTGATTCGCTTACGACGAACTGGCGTGAGTGCAGGGGCAGTTCAGCCTGGATCCCAGCAGTAGCGGCGACCCGCCGACCATAAGCGAGAGCGTACGCGCGAAGGTGGAGCATCATGGCCGATTATTGGGCGGCACCTCGCTCTAAGCTGCCAACAATCTGGGTCCCGCCGCTCTGATCAGCACGACGGCCCAGGTCCTGAGCGGTTTCCAGGCCTCGGCGATCGCGCGGAAGTCGTCGTCGGACAGGGGCTCGGGGCGGTCGTAGAGCTGGGCGGTCAGGGCGAGGGCCTTGGGCTCGGTGAGGGGGAGGATGTCGGCGAAGCCGGTGCCCCTGATCACGATCAGCGAGCTGTAGAACGGGCCGATGCCCTTGATCTGCTGTAGTTCGCGCATCGCCTCGTCTGGGTCGAGTGCGAGGAGGCGGTCGGCGTCGAGCTGACCGTTGAGCGCTGCCTTGGCCACGCCGTGCAGGCGCTCGAGCTTGTCCGCGCCGATGCCGGGAAACGCCTCCACGGTCAGCAACGCCTCCGGCAGCGGGAACGCGGCTAGCGGCTGACCAGCGATCTGGAACGTACGGCCGTGGGCCTCGCTGAGTCGCTGCCGCACCGTCATCGCCTGCTTGACCGGCCGGCGGGCGCTGATCACGCTCCAGGCCGCGGCCTCGTAGGGGGAGTAGAACAGCGGCGGGCGCAGCCCCGGGGCGATCTCGGCGAGCCTGCCGATCACCGGATCGCGCTCGGCGATCTTCGTGAACTCGGTGCCGTCGTGGTCAAGCGACAGCACGCGGGCGACCTGACGCTGGACGGCAGCGGGGTCGACGCCGGGCTCGGCCTCAAAAGCACCGAGCACCACACCGCCCTGCTGCCGGAGTTCGACGCCTACCTGGGTGGCGTAGCCGTCGAGACAGAAAGCGAGCCGCATCACGCCATCCCAGGCATCGTCCGAGCGTTGCCCGAAGCCGGCCGGTGTTTGCTGCAGAGAAGCGGACTCCGCCAGCGAAAACGGCCCCGCTGGCGTGATGGAGAAGGTCTGCGATTCCATTGCCTTATGGTTTCAGCAGGGTCTGACAGTCAGCTCGGACAGGGCTACGACGCCGTGATCGTCGGCGGCGGCCACAACGGCCTCGTCGCGGCGGCCTACCTGGCCAAGCGCGGGCTGCGCACGCTGGTCCTCGAGCGCAGGGAAATCGTCGGCGGCGCCGCGGTCAGCGAGCACCCGTTCGGGCCGGATTACACGATCACCTCGCTGTCCTACGTCGTCTCTTTGCTCCCGGCGGCGCTGGTCAGCGAGCTCGGCCTCGCCAGGTTCGGCTACCACGTCTACCCTCAGGGCGGCTACTTCGCGCCCCGCGCCGACGGCCGCTACCTGCGGCTGCCCGACGACCCCGCCGAACGGCACGCGGAGATCGCGAAGTTTTCCGAGCGGGACGCGGACAACTACGAGCGCTACGAGGCCGACCTGCGCCGGATCGCCGCGATCCTCGGCCCGCTGCTGACCCAGATCCCGCCCAAGCTTGGCTCACGACGCCCCGCGGACCTGATCAGGCAGGCGGCGCTGGCCAGGCACCTGCGCAAGGTCGACACCCGGCTGGCCGTGGATCTTACCAGGCTGCTGACCGGCAGCATCGCCGACCTGCTCGACCAGTACTTCGAAAGCGACGCCCTGCGCGGTGTCCTCTCGGTTTCCGGCGTGATCGGCATGTGGGCCGGACCGAGATCGGCCGGCACCGGCTACGTCACGCTGCACCACCACATCGGTGACACCGCCGGGCAGGCCGGGGCCTGGGGCTTCCCGCGTGGCGGTATGGGGGCGGTCACCTCGGCCCTCGCCCAGGCCGCGCGCTCGTTCGGAGCCCAACTCAGGACCGGGGCCGAGGTAAAGAAGATCCTCATTCGCCAAGGGCGGGTAACGGGAGTCGCCCTGGGAGACGGACTTGAGATACCGGCCGCGACTGTCGTCACGACGGCGCATCCCCGGATCTCGTTCCTAGAGCTTGTCGACCAGGGCGAGTTGCCCGGTGACTATTTGGCGGATATCAAGCGCTGGCAAAGCAGGAGCGGCACGGTGAAGCTGAACCTTGCCCTTGACCGCCTGCCGGTCTTCGCCAGCCACCCGGATTTCCGCCCGCAGGTGCACGGCGGGACCATCGTGCTCGCGGAAAGCCTGGACGACATCGAGGGCGCCTATCAAGACGCGGTCGCCGGGCGTCCTTCTGAGCTGCCGTTCGCCGACATCTGCATCCCGAGCGTGTTCGACGACTCGCTGGCGCCGGCTGGGCAGCACGTAATGTCGCTGTTCACCCAGTGGGTGCCTTACGGCTACGCCGACCAGACCGACCAGGCCGAACTCGACAAGTACGCGGACCGAGTGATCGCGCGGATGGAGGCCGTGGCGCCGGGGTTCACCGAGTCGGTGCTGCACAGGCAAGTGATCGGGCCGCAGCAGATGCAAGAGGAATACAGCCTCGTCGGCGGCAATATCTTCCACGGCGAGCTGACCATGGGGCAAATGTTCCACGGGCGGCCGGCCGCCGGGTACGCGGACTTCCGTACGCCGGTGCGGGGGCTTTACCAGGCCGGTTCGGCGACGCACGGCGGGGGAGGGGTGACCGGGATCCCAGGTCGGAACGTTGTGCGGCAAATTTTTTCAGACCGACGCCGGCTGGGCTTGGCCGGCGCTTCCGACCTACGTCGCCGGGGCCGGTTCCGCTAGCGGGTCTTCGTCGTCGGGGCCGGTCAGCTTGGCCCGGCGCAGCGCCGGGTTGACGGCGCCGAGCAGCAGCGCGCCTGCTACGCAGATGATGCCGCCGCTGACCACCGAGATAGTGGTGGAGAACAGTTGGGCGACGAGGCCGGCTTCGACGTTGCCAAGGGCCGGGGCACTTGTCACTTGCGCCAGGTAAAGCCCTGACACCCTCCCTCGCAGCTGGTCAGGGGTGTAACGCTGGAGCAGGGAGTTGCGCAGGACCTCGGAGAACAGGTCGGCCATCCCGGCGAGCGCCAGGAACAGCAGACCGAGCGCGAGGTTGTCGGCGACGCCGAAGAGCACGATGGCGGCGCCCCAGGCCAGGCCGGCGAAGATCACGACCACGCCAGGGCGGCGGACCCGGCCGGTCCAGCCGCTGGTCGCGGCGCCGATCAGGGCGCCGAGCGCGGGCGCGGCGGTCAGCAGGCCGAACGTGGCCGCGCCGCCGTGGAAGTGCATCCTGGCAATGGCGGGGAACAGGGCCGAAGGCATGCCGAAGACCATCGCGCTGGTGTCGACCGCCAGCATCCCGCCGACCACGCTGTTCTTCGTGACGTACCTGAAGCCCTCGGCGATCGACCTGAAGCCCGGCCTGGTGCCTTGCACCGTGGGCGGCAGGGGACGGATAAGCCACATGGCGACACCGAAGACGGCCAGGCAGGCGGTGTCGAGGCCGTAGCAGGCGGCCAGGCCAGGGCCGGCGATCAGCAGGCCGGCGAGGGCGGGGCCGCCGAGGCTGCCGACCTGGCCGCCCATCGCGTTGAGCGCCGCCGCCGCCGGCATCCTGGCCTCGCCGACGACGGCAGGTACCGCCGCGGTGGTCGCCGGGGAGCCAAGCCCTGACAAGACGCCCGTGCCGAGCACCAGGACGTAAACGGCGAGCAGCAGCGGATGCGGCAGCAGGCTGTTGACCAGGAGCAACGCCCCGAGCGCGATGAGCGGCCCGGTCGTCGAGAGCACGACTCGACGGCGGTCGTGCCGGTCGGCGAGCATGCCGCCGTAAAGGAAGCCGGTGAACTGGCCGCCGCCGCTGGCCAGCGCGAGCAAGCCGACGGCCAGCGAGGAGTGGGTCAAGCTGTAGACCTGCCAGTTCGCGGCTGTGGTCGCGATCATGCTGCCGGCTGTCGACAAGCACCGGCCGGTGAACAGCAGCCGGTAATCCCGGCTCTCGCGCAGCGGGGTCAGGTCGATGGCGATCTGCCCGATGCGCATGTCCCGTAGGTTAGCGGCTCGTCACCAGAGGGTTGAAACCGGGCATCTGACCTCGAACAATCTCAGAACTTCCTTAGCTTTGGTAACGACTTGGGTTTAACATCCGTGATTCCGCAAACCTAACCAGCGGCAAGGGAGTTTCTTGGGAAACGTCCGAAGCAAGCAAAAGGAGGGGTTGATGCGGAGAATAAGCGTTCTCCTAGGGTCGGCCGCCGCGATCGTGCTGACGGCCGGTATCGTGCCGGCGGTCGCGCAGGCGGCGACGGCGGCTTCGCCGGTGCTGTGGGTTAGCCCGGAGACGCCGGTGGCCGGGAATGGCACCAGTTGCACCGCGCCTGGTTCCAATACCATTCAGGGCGCGATCACTGCGGCGCCGGCCGGGGCCACCATCGAGGTCTGCGCGGGGACTTACACCGAGCAGTTGCAGATTACGCAGTCGGTGACGATCGACGGGCAGACCAACGCCGTCCTGCAGTTGCCCTCGTCGCCCGTTAACTCGACGGCGGCGTGCGACAACGTCCAAGGGGCCGGGCCTGACCAGGACGGCATCGTCATCTGCGGCAAGAGCACGTCCGTGACGATCAGCAACCTGGTCGTTAACGCCGCGTGGGCGACGAGCGTCTGCAACGACAATCTGTACGGGATCGTGATCGGTGGCGGGGCGACGCTGTCGTTCGACAACTCGTCCATCATCGCGGCCGGGGCCTTCCCGCTGAACGGCTGCCAGGGCGGCATTGGCATCGAGGCCGGGATGGCCTTCACCAAGCCGGTCGAGGTCGGCCACCTCAAGATGCACGACTCGTGGATCAGCGGCTACCAGAAGAACGGGATCGTGGTCGATGGCTGGAAGTCGACGGCCGCGATCGGCAACTCGGTGGTGACCGGCGCCGGCCCGCAGTCGGCGATCGCCCAGAACGGCATCCAAGTCAGTGACGCAGCCAAGGCAGTCATCACCGGAACCACGGTCTCAGGCAACGAGTGCGAGGATAACGCCGCGTCCTGCGGCGCCAACGGCCTCGCGAACGTGCAGTCGGCCGGGATCCTGCTCTTCGGGGCGGCTCGCGGTACGTCGATTACGAACTCCACGATGTCGTACAACGACATGGGGGCTTACTACTCGGCTGACCCGCAGGGCGCGGCCGTGAAGAAGCCGCAGGTCACATTCAGCAAGGACGACTTCGTCGACAACCGTTACGAGGGAGTGGTACTTGATCAGGGCAGCGCCAGCCTGACCGGGTCTAACTTCTCGCGCACCAACGTCGGCATCGAGGTCATCCAGTACGGCGGGACGAACGGGCAGACGTTCGGCAGTTTCTCGGCCGCCACGGGTGACACGTTCTCGGTGATCCACAACGCGACGGTTGACGTGCTGTCCGACCGGCTGCAGAGCGACAAGGCCGGCTCGTTCACGATCACTCATAGTCAGATCTACTTGACCAAGATTCGCGACAACAGCAAGAGCCTGCCCATCATTCACAAGGACGACACCAAGTAGGAAAAGTGTCTGGCGTGGCCGGGGTGACCCGCGTGGTCGCCCCGGCTAGGCTTTTCGCATGCATGAGCCGCCGATATCGCAAGTCGCCGCCACGGATCCTGAGATCGCCGCCCTGATCGAGGGCGAGGCGCAGCGTCAGTTCGCCAAGCTTCGCATGATCCCCTCGGAGAACTACGTCTCGCTCGCCGTGCTCGAGGCCAGCGGCTCGGTGCTGACCAACAAGTACTCGGAGGGCTACGCCGGCCGCAGGTACTACGAGGGCCAGCAGTTCGTTGACCCGATCGAGACCCTCGCGAAGCAGCGAGCTCAGGAGCTGTTCGGCGTCGACCACGCCAATGTGCAGCCCTATTCTGGTTCGCCCGCGAACCTGGCCGTTTACCTGGCCTTCCTTTCGCCCGGCGACACGGTAATGGGCATGGCGCTGCCGATGGGCGGGCACCTGACGCACGGGTGGTCGGTGTCGGTAACTGGCAAGTGGTTCAGGTCGGTGCAGTACAGCGTCCGGGCCGACACCGGCCGGGTCGACTTCGACGAGGTCAGGGACATCGCGTTCCGCGAGCGCCCGAAGGTGATCTACTGCGGCGGCACCGCGATCCCGCGCACGATCGACTTCCCCGCGTTCGCCTCGATCGCGCGGGAAGTCGGGGCGGTGCTGGTCGCTGACATCGCGCACATCGCCGGACTGATCGCGGGCGGAGCGCATCCCTCGCCGGTCGGGCACGCTCAGGTGATCACGACGACGACGCACAAGACCCTGCGCGGTCCGCGCGGCGCCATGATCATGTGCGACGCGGTGCACGCCTCGCCCATCGACAAGGCCGTGTTCCCCGGACTCCAGGGCGGCCCGCATGATCACACCACGGCCGCGATCGCGGTGGCGCTGAAGGAGGCTTCTTCGCCTTCGTTCAGCGCGTACGCGCATCAGATCGTGGCGAACAGCAAGGCGCTCGCCGCGGCGCTTCTCGAGCTGGGCTACAACCTCGTGTCCGGTGGTACTGACAACCACCTGATCCTCATGGACCTGACCGCGCAAGAGATCGCGGGCAAGCCCGCCGCGAAGGCACTCGACCGGGCCGGCATCGAGGTCAACTACAACACGGTGCCCTACGACCCGCGCAAGCCGTTCGACCCATCGGGCCTGCGCATCGGCACCCCCGCGATTACCACGCGCGGGCTGAGGCCCGAACATATGCCGCAGGTCGCTGCCTGGATGGACGAAGCGATCACGGCCGCCAAAAAGGACGACGAGGCGGTCATCGAACGAGTCGCCGGAAATGTCCGTGACCTGCTCGCGGCCTTCCCGATGCCCGGGTTCGCGCCAATCGCATAGCCGTTCTTCCCTGTCGAACAGTCATTCTCTCGTTACCGCTTGCCTTCTCGTTCTACCGAATATACGTTCGAATAGATGTGAAGGGCTGCCTGACTTCCCCGAGGTGGCGGACGTAGCGGCGGGCGAGCTGGTCTGGCCCCGCCGCCCGGAGACGGGGACGCGGGCAGATGAGCGCAATGCGGCCGGAACCGGCCCAGGTGCAGATGAACGATGGCCGGCCTGGACGGTTCGTGTGGCGAGGACGGCTGTACACGGTGCTCGCGGTAATTCAGCGTCCCGGCGAGAGCACGGCCGCGGAAGAGCACGATCACGACCTTGAGGGCGGATCCGAACGGTGGCGGTGCTGGCGGGTGACCGCCGCCCCGGGCCGGAACGTGCCACCGGTGGCGTTCCGCCTCTGCCACGACCCAGCCGCCGACCGCTGGCTCCTCTGGCGCGACGGCTAAGCCGCGCCTTCCAGAACCAATCCCTGTGCGCTATGGGCGGTGGGTGGGGGGTGTAGAAGGCGGGGGCGGGTCGCGTAACGGGCGGGCCCCGGCTGCGTCCCGCAATTGCCCGGCGATACGTGTTCGGCTCCCCACGTCAGCCCGCTACGACAGTCGTCCTCATTCGACCTGGCCCGACTCCGTCGGCTCCGGCCCGGGCTTCCGTCTGGACAGCAGGCCCAGCGTTGTCCCGGCGCAGGGGTCAGGACCCCAGCTCAGGGACAACGCTGGGCCTGCGGGTTCCCGCCCCGCCCCGCCCGCGCCGTGCCGGCCGCCCGGTCCGCGCCGTGCCGGCCGCCCGGTCCGCGCCGTGCCGGCCGCCCGGTCCGCGCCGTGCCGGCCGCCCGGTCCGCGCCTCCACGCCCCGGCCGCGCCTGTCCGCCCTTGCCTTGCCTGTTCCGCGCTGCTCGAAGATCAACTTCGGCGAGACTGCCGCCGCCGCTGCGCAACCGCAACGGTGGGCCATCGATGTTGCTCGGCCGGGCTGACCAACCGCAACGGTGGCCCATGGATGCTGTTGCCGCAGCATCGATGGCCCATCGTTGCGGTTGCCGGCCCCGGCAGAACAGTATCTATGCGACATCGTTGCGGTTGTCTGAGTCGAAATGTCCAGTTAGCTGGGGGGTCGTCGGCTGGTTCGCGGTCGCGCTGGGCGGGTCGCGTGCTTGCGGCCGGGACCGTGTGGGTGAATTGCCGGTTTTGTGGCGTTGTCCGGGCGGGTGTCGTAGCGGAATTAGCTGGGGTGCCGGGCCCCAACCGCTACGCCCCCCACTCGCCACCCACATTTGCTGAAAGCAGCCGGGCGGCGTGGGTCAGGTGCCTCCACCTACCCGGCTGAAGGTCTTGACTTTGAACACCTCGTCGGCCTGGCGCTCGGGTGGAGCAAATTGAATGGCTCCTGGGCGTCAGGGAATGGCAAATACGGTTTTCGGAGCCGGGCTTGGCCGGGTAGTGCCGCCTAGATTCGGCGGGGGGAATCTGCGCGCTGCACCGGGGGGAGAGTGCGTCAGGCGTCATGCTGGCTACCAGTCTTGTTGCCGTTGCCGCCTTGCTGTTCGGGGTCGGCGGGCAACCGCAAGCTTCGCAGGCTGACCAGATTCAGGTCAGCGGGAAAACTGCCCAGGTGAAGGTCGTCAGGTACCTTGGCTACCGCTTTGTCGTGCCGAAGGCCTGGCCGGTTATCGATAACAATCGAAATCCACGTGACTGCGTGCGTTTCGACGAGCACGCGGTGTATCTCGGGTCGGTGAGCGGGAACGAGTTCTGCCCGAGTTGGCTGCTCGGGACGACCGAGTCGGTGCTGATCCAGCCGGGCTCCGCCCACGCGGCGGCCGTTTCGGCGGAGGATCCGGTGGCCAGGCAGATCACGGTCGCGGCGCCGCGGGTTCAGATCATCGCGACGTTTGACACTGATCCGACCGTCATCGACCGGATGCTGGCCAATGCCGGGTTGCCCGCGCCCGCGATCAGGATGCCCGATCCAGCTGCTGCGATCGGCAGAGCTGCTGGTGGTGGCGCTGTGGCGGGCGGGACTGCGGCGGGCAGCGCTGCGGCGGGCCGGGTTGCTGTGAGGGCTGCGGCGGGTCAGGTTGCTGCGGGCGGCGCTGCGGGGGGCGGGGCTCGGCCGCTGGTGACCGGGATGCACTATCCGATGGCTTCGCCGCCGCTTCCGGCCGCGGTGGCCAGCTACCACGGACTCGGGTTCGATGCGTGCGCGGCGCCGAGCCGGCGGCACATGCTTGACTGGCGGCGCCATTCGCCTTACCGCGCGGTCGGGATCTACATCGGCGGCGCCGACCGGGCGTGCGCGCAGCCGAACCTGAACGAGGGGTGGGTACGGGCGGAGGCGCGGGCGGGGTGGCGGTTCATACCGCTCTACGCCGGACCGCAGGCCGCATTTGGCGAGCTCAGGCATCCGCGGCGAGAGGGCATGGCCGCCGCTTCTGATGCGGTCGTGCAGGCCAGGCGGCTCGGGTTCGGGCCGCGTACGCCGCTTTACTATGATATGGAGGCTTACGGGCGAAGATCGCGGTTGTCCGTGCTCCGGTTCCTTTCCTCCTGGACCAGGCGGCTGCACCGGCTCGGCTACTCCTCGGGCGTGTACAGCAGTGCCGACTCCGGGATCGTTGACCTGGCCAGGCAGTACTCAAGGCATCGATTCGCGATGCCAGACGTGATCTTCGACGCGTTCTGGAACGGGTCGGCGTCGACCGGGGGCCGGGGGATGTTCGACGGACACTGGCCGGTGCATAAGCGGATCCATCAGTACAGCGGCAATGTCACCCAGACATTCGGCGGCGCCAGGCTCAACGTGGACAAGGACGTTCTCAATGTCCGGGTCCGGGCGCCGAGGACGACCGGGCAGTCAACGGCGGCGGTGGCTGTGCCGGGAGGGTCAGTTCTCGCGTTCTTCCGCGGCGGGAGCGACCGGCTGTGGCTTGACCGGTACGTGGCACCTGGGAAGTGGGGCAAGGCGGCGCTGACTGCGGGCGGGGCGGCTTCGGCGCCTTCCGCGGTCTGGACCGGGGCGGTGACCGAGGTGTTCTACAAGGGACCTTCCGGCTATTTGCAGGTCGCCAGTTACCGGCCCGACGGCACTCTCGTCTCTCGCCGCGAGCTGACGATGATGGGTGTTCTCGGCTCGGAGCCGCGTGCTATCGCCCAGCCTGGCGGCGTCGTCGACGTGTTCTGGCGGGGCAGTGCCGACAATCACCTATGGCACGGCCAGTACACTCCCGGCCGCGGCTGGAACGGGCCGCAGGGACTAGGCGGGAATCTGAGTTCTGTGCCCGCCCCGGTGAACTCTTCGCCGGGGGTCACGTCGGTGTTCTGGAAGGGGACCGGTGGCGGGCTGTGGGTCATGAGCCGGGATCTGAGCGGCACCTGGTCGGCTCCGGCGGACCTCGGCTTCGGACCGCTCGGCGGGGCACCGCAGGCCACCGCTCAGGCGAACGGTGACATCGAGGTGTACTGGGCCGGCTCGGGGAGTCCTTACCTCTGGGAGGGCTTTTTCACGCCGGGCACCGGGTGGCGCGGGCCGCGAGACCTGGGCGGCAAGGTACAGTCCCAGCCGTGGCCGGTCACTGCCGCAGGCACGGTGAGCGTCCTCTGGCGAGGGCCAGGGCACCAGATCGACATCACCAGGCACCGGCCGGGCCGGAACTGGAACGTGCTGAGCTGGCAGGCCCCGGCGTCGGCCAAGCTTGGCTTCGCCGGGTCAGCGCCGTTCGCTACCGTCGGCAGCCACCAGGTGCAGGCCTTCTGGCGGGGCAAGGGCGGCGCGGCTTGGACGGCGGCAGTAGCCGGGCTGCCGTGGTCGGCGCTGGCCTGGTCGGTGCCGGTCAAGGTGACGTAGGGGTTGGTGTTTTAAGGTCAAGACCTGCTGCGGCGGTGGTGGGGTACCGGACATGTGCCGCCCAGCTGCGTCCCGCAAATGTGGGTGGGGGGCGTAGCGGGCGGATGTCCGGTACCCCATGTCAGTGCGCGAACGACAGTCGTACAGGCGACACAAAGCCGATAAATCGGCCCGGCTGACCCCGCCGCAGGCACGCGAGCCGCCGGGCGGCCGCGAGCTGGCCTACGGCACCAGCTAACCGGGCAGGGAGCTCAGCCAACCGCAACGCTGGCCCATAGATGCTGTTCGGCCAGGGCGAGCAACCGCAACCATGGGCCATCGATGCTGCGGCAACCGCATCCATGGGCCACCGTTGCGGTCAGCCGACCCGGCCGAACAGCATCAATGTCCCAGCGTTGCTGTTGCGGCGCGAGCAGGGCGAAGGAATTGCCCGCTATGCCGGAACTCAGCGCTACCCGACCGGCCACCGGGAGCGCCAGGCTGCGAATTGCCGCGCTTGTCCGGCTTTAGGTCGGCGCTGGCCGCAGGGAAGGTGCTGACGTAGTCGGCCAGGCAGGTGAGGACGACTGTCGTTCGCGGGCTGACATGGGGTCCCTCGTCCCCGCCCGCTACGCCCCCCACCAGCCCAGCAGTAGGTCTAACACCGAACTAGTTCCCGATCGGGCTCGTCGAGCGACGCCAGTCGATGGTCGGGATCATTGCTTCTGGCCTGACCCGGTCGGCGTAGCGTTTCGTGATGCCGAACAAGGACTCGATCAGGGTGTCGGACAGCAGGTGCGGTTCGAGGCCGAGGTCGACCAGGCCGGAGTGGACGACGTTGTAGTGGTGGCCCTCTTCTTCGACCCTGGGATTGGACAGGCGCTCGATCGTCACGGCCTCAGGGCTGACCCGCGCGATCGTCTCGGCCATCGAGATGATCGACAGCGACTGGGTCATCTGGTTAAAAACCCGGAATTCGCCCCGGTCGGCCGGGTTCTCGCAGGCGAGCTGCAGGCAGCGGACCGTGTCCCTGATCTCGATGATGCCGCGTACCTGGCTGCCGTTGCCGTACACGGTCAGCGGGAGGCCGAGCACCGACTGGATCACGAACCGGTTGAGCACCGTGCCGAACACGGCGTCGTAGTCGTACCTGGTCGCCAGGCGCTCGTCTCTCGCCGTCTGCGGGGTCTGCTGGCCGTAGACGATGCCCTGGTTAAGGTCGGTGGCGCGGATGCCCCAGATGCGGCAGGCGAACTCGATGTTGTGGCTGTCGTGGACCTTGGACAGGTGGTAGTAAGAGCCCGGCCGCTTGGGAAACAGGACCCGGTCCTTCCTGCCCTTGTGCTCGATCTCCAGCCAGCCTTCCTCGATGTCGATGTTCGGCGTGCCGTAAGCGCCCATCGTGCCAAGTTTGACCAGGTGGATCTCGGGGTCGATCTCGGCGATCGCGTACAGCACGTTGAGGGTGCCGACGACGTTGTTAACCTGCGTGTACACGGCGTGCTTGCGGTCCACCATGGAGTACGGCGCCGCCCGCTGCTCGGCGAAGTGCACGATCGTGTCGGGGCCGAACTCCCGCACTACGTGGTAAGTGAAGTCGGCGTCGGTGAGGTCGCCGACATAGCAGCCGATCGTCTTCCCGGTCAGCTCGTGCCAGATCCTGATCCGGCTCTGGAGGGTCTCGATCGGCACCAGGCTCTCGACCCCCATCTCGAAGTCGTAGCCGCGCCTGGCGAAGTTGTCGACCACCGCGACCTCATGCCCGGCGTCCGACAAGTGCAGTGCGGTCGGCCAGCCAAGATAGCCGTCACCGCCAAGTACCAAAATCTTCATTGGTCTAGCTCCCCGATTGCCCAATGCCTGGCCCGCGATGGCATCGACCAGTGCTTTGGGGGTACTACCCTGTGCCGGGGCCGCGACCATGATGGGGCGTTCTCGTCCCGGCTTAGGCCGGTTCCCGTACTGTATAGGTGTCTCCATCCCGAGCATGCTTCCACGCAACAAGGACATCAATGCAAAAGCTCATCGACAGGCTACCGGCCGCCCTGGCGAGCAAGCTCAAGACCAGGTTCGGGACCCAGTTCCTTAGATTCGTGCTAGTTGCGGTTGCCTCGCTGGTCACCAGCGAGATCGTCCTTGGCATCATGATTGACGGCCTGCACAAGACCGCTGGCATCTCAGGGGTGACCGCCGCGATCTTCGGCGCGATCGTGAGCTACGTCCTGTCCCGCTGGGCGTGGCAGCGCAAGGGCCGTCCCAACGTGCTGCGCGAGACGATTCCGTTCTGGCTGGTGTCGGTTGGCGCCTGGCTGGTACTTGGCCTGGCCACCAAGCTCGGCGTGGCCATCGCCAGGGACCTGAACCTGGTGCACCTGGAGAAAAACCTGGTCATCGGCGGGGTCTACTTCCTTGCGAACTGCCTGACCTTCGTGCTCAGGTTCCTGATCTTCCACTATGTGCTGTTCGCCGAGAAGGCGCCGGACGGGCCGATCGAGAACGAGTCACTGTCGCCGATGAGCGTGTCGGCTTCGGCGCCAGAAGAGTCGGACGAGCAGCGTCCCTAGTTCTCCCCGGACAAGAAACAGCCTCAGGGCCTAGGCGGGTCCTGAGGCTGTTTTCAGTTGCCCCGGTGCTTTCTGGTAGATCTAAGCCTTTGACTTTCTGCGCCTGCTCTCACGCCACCAGGTTCCCGCGATCACCTTGGCGAAATGCAGGCCGTACAGGGCGTTGTGGCCCTTCTTGCTCTGCCCGACCTGGCGGCGGTGGATCGTCGCGGGGCGCTCGGTGACCTTGTAGCCGTGCGCGATGACTCCGATCAGCAACTCAGCCGCCTGGTACTGGGGCTGGAGCAACTCTACGGCGCCAGTCACCTCTGACCGCATGGCCCGCAGGCCGAACGCGGGATCGGTGACGCGCTGGCCGGTGAGCATGGTGATGGTCAGCGCGAAGACCCTGACGCCGAGCTTGCGGACCGGGTCCTTGGTCTCCTCGCTGCCCTGGGTGCGGGAGCCAGATACGAAATGGGCCTCGCCGGCGAGGATCGGCTCGAGCAGAGCGGGGATCTCGGCCGGGTTGTACTGGCCGTCGGCATCGGTGGTCACGATGTACTCGGCGCCGCCCTCGCGCGCCAGTCGGTAGCCGAGGCGAAGCGCCGCGCCCTGGCCACGGTTCAAGGGTACGTCGCAGACCAGGGCTCCGGCCGCGTCGGCTTCCTTGACCGTGCCGTCGGAGGAGCCGTCAGAGACCACGATCTTGGCCACCTCGAGGCCGGCGATCTCCGGCGGCAGCGCCTCGATGACCGGCCCGATCGAGCCCTGCTCGTTGAAGGCCGCGATCACGATCGCGAGCGGGGGCATGGCGGTGGCGCGGGCGCCGTACTGGTTGGTAAACGCCTCCAGCGCCGCAACGTCGATTGCCTCGTCTTCCGCGGGCGTGCGTACCGCCCGATTGCCCTTGCTGCTCGGGATTTTGCTGCCCGGCCCCGATGTCACTTGGCTTGCTCCGAGAACTCTGGCCACACCGTGGCGATGCCTGCCTTGAGGTCAAGCCTGGGCTCGTAACCGAGGGCCCTGGCCGCTGAAATATCTAGGATCACTGCGGGCATCTCGCCCGACTTGGCCGGGATGTGCTCGGCCGGAATCTCGGCGCCGGTGACGGCGCGCGCCGCATCCACGATGTCGTTGACGGTGACCGACTCACCTGATCCGAGGATAAGCGGTCCGTTGTGCTTCGCGTTCCAGGCGACGAGAATTCCCTGGACGATGTCGTCGACGTGGACCAGGTCGCGAATCTGAGTGCCGTCGCCGTAGATCTGGACTCCTGCTCCGTCCCTCGCCGCGCGCATCAGGCGGGGAACAAAGCTGTCCTTGGCTTCCATGCCAGGGCCGTAGACGTTGGCGAACCGCAAGGCCGCGCCGGTCATGCCGTAGCTGCCGACGTAGGACGCGAGCAGCATCTCGGCGGCGGCCTTGGTGGCGCCATAGGGGACGAGCGGGCGAAGCGGAAACCGCTCATTGATGGTCGCGGACCCCACGTCGCCGGTCACGGCGTTAGTCGAGGCGAGCAGGAAGCTCCGCACGCCGCGCTGTCTTGACTGCTCCAGGAGATTGAAAGTGGCCTCGACGTTGAGCTTGTAGGTGCCGACCGGGTCCTCCTTCGACCGCAGCACCGAGGTGATCGCCGCCAGGTGGATAACGGCGTCGGTGTGCTCGTTAGTTCCCTGGCCAAGCGATTCGGTGATCACGGCCGGATCGCACAGGTCGCCGGTGACTGACCGCACCCGCTCATCGGGAAACGCGTGCCGGTCGACGACGGTGACCTGGTGACCGGCGTCAAGCAACGCGCGCACCACCCGGCGTCCGATAAAGCCGACGCCACCTGTCACGAGTACCTGGGAGGGACTCCCGTCCGACATGAGCGCTCCTAGCCGCTACGGGTTCAAGAGCCGTTATAGAGGCTTTTGAACAGGATAGTATTTTTCGCTACTTTTTATGGGACAAGCTGTCTAGAGCTTCCTGTACCGCCCGCGCTGTGACGTGAAATCTGTGACCGGCCGCTTCACGGCCCGGTTCGCGATACTTGACCTCAGTTATCACTTCGTCTCACGGCTGGCGGGCGGTCGACGGCCCCGTCAGCTCGCTGCGGGCAGGCGCATAGATGCCACGTCAGTGTATCGGTCGACCTTCGTGCTATCGCCCCCGATGCGAAGCACGCTTGACTTGGCCCGCGAGTTACGCGGCGTCCTCAGTAGGCTGATGTACGTAGAGTGTTATACCGGGTACTGCGTGCTATCAACCAGCGGTGCCGGCGGTTCTTGGTGCGGGTTGCTGGCGGCCGGATGACCGATCAGACAACTCACGCGAAACATGATCGTCCTGTTTCGGGCATTGCCGGCGGTACCCTGCGGTAGCGGCGCACAATTGCGACATACGCTGCGTTCGTTTGCCCTGCGGGCTGAAGGCCCGGGTTTGAGGCCCGGGTTGGCGGCGCCGGGGGCACGCATCTGAGTGACTGGCTCGCAGCGAGGTAATGACCTGGTTGGATGGGTGCTTCGACCACCAGCTTGTTCTAGCGGAGGCCCGGAGGATGAAAGAGGGTCAGGGAGTAGCGCCCGCGTCGTTTCGCTGGGGTGGGGCGGATGATGACGGGACCGTGGCGGCCCGGTCGTTCGCGGCCGATCCCGGCGCGGGCCAGGACGAGGCCGATGAGCCGCATGCCAGGGTGGACGCGCGCAAGCTTCAGGCGGCCCTGACCGACTTGCGCGGGACGGTCGCGCGGTTGTCGTTGCTCTTTGATTACGCCGGCATCGAGGCGACGCGGGCGGAGCGTCAGCAGCTGATCAGCCAGATCGACGATTACCTGCTGCCCAGGCTGCGCCAGTCAGGCGCGCCGATCCTGATCGCGATGGCCGGCTCGACCGGAGCGGGAAAGTCAACTCTGCTGAACAGCATCGTGGGCAGCCCGGTCAGCGAGACCGGGATCAGGCGGCCCACGACTAACAGCCCGGTGCTTGCCTGTCACCCGGACGACGAGAAGTGGTTCGCCGAGAACGTGTTCCTTCCTACCCTGCCCAGGGTCAGGCAGCAGGGCCTGGCGATGCCCGGCCGGGACGGGCTGCTCGTTCTGGCGACGAGCGAGGGCATGCCGCCAGGAGTGGCGCTGCTCGATACGCCCGACATCGACTCGGTGGTCGCGGCGCACCGGCAGTTCGCGAGGCAGTTCCTCGACGCGTCTGACCTGTGGCTGTTCGTAACCACTGCTCGCCGGTATGCCGACGCGGTGGTGTGGGAGATGCTCAAGGTCGCCAGGGACCGGGGCGCGTCGCTCGGGATCGTGCTCTCCCGGGTGCCTCCGGCGGCTGGAGAGCAGCTCACGGCTCACTTCGACGCGATGCTGGCCGCGAACGGGCTTGGCGACGTCCATCGATTCGTTATCCCGGAGACCACGATCACTGACGCCAGGCTGCCCGCCGAGGTATCCGAGCCGGTGAGGTCGTGGCTGGCGGATACGGCGCGCAAGGATGAGCGGCGCACGGCGATTCTTACCCAGACCATGTCCGGCGTGCTCGACACGTTCGAGGCCCGGATACCCGCGCTCGCCGAGCAGGCGCAAACCCAGGTCGCCCTGCGCGGCTGAGCTGATCTCGGCGGCCCAGGGGGCTTACGCGGCCGGGCTGGCTGAATTCGACGAGGCGATCAGGAACGGCTCCCTGCTGCGCGGCGAGGTGCTCGCGCGCTGGCAGGAATTCGCCGGTACCGGTGACCTGCTGCGCAGTCTGGAGATTCGCAAAGGACGCCAGGAAAAACGGAGGTCGCGACGGCACGCCGCGATACCCGCGCGCACGAAGGCGCTGAAATCCGCGCTGCGGTCGAGCATCGAGGCTCTGGCCGCGTCACTGGCGGACCGGGCCGCCGAGGACGCGATGGAACGGTGGCAGTCGAGCCCGCCGGGGGCGGGACTGCTCGAGCGAGCGCAGGACGCGCACGAGGCGGGCACCTCGGCCGATGGCGCCAAGCCCGCTTACTCCTCGCTCCGGCGGTGGGAGGGCGAGCTCACCTGGGGTTTCCCTGGCGGACAAGCTGAACTGGCCGCGGCGCTGCCGTCTGGCGGTACCGAGGCGCTCACCCGGTCAGGCGACGACCTGGCCGTCCGGGCTGGCCGGGCCGTGGCGGCGTGGCAGGACCACCTGCTTCGCCTGGTGCAGACCGAGAACATCACCAAGCGGTCGATCGCGAGAGTCGCGACCTTCGACCCGGAGGCGCTTGCGCTCGTCCTCACGATCGGCGTCCTCGGTTACGGGGCCAGTGACCTGGTCGTGAGCGAAGGTGCGAGCGCTGTACCTCAGCAACTGCTTACCTCCTTGTTCGGGGCCGGCCTGATGCGGGACATTGGCGGGCAGGCGAGGCAGGACCTGCATGAGCGGATCGGCGTGCTTTACACCGAGGAAGCGCTGCGGTTCACCGCACTGGTCGATGCCGTCGGAGCTTTGGACGACGGCCTGTCGGCCGATCTCTATCAGGCGAGTTATGCGTTGGAGTCTGCGCGATGAGTCCACGACGGCAGGCGCCGCTTGGTCCTCGGGCCAAAGGCGGTGCCGGGAGCGCGGCCAGGACCGGTGGCACGGGCACGGGCGCGGATAGGGCCGGTGCCGGTGCCGGGGGTGCGGCCGGGGCTGGGGCCGGTCGCGGTGACGGCAAGGGAGCGCTGCCGACGCGGGTGCCGGCCTTGGCCGGTGCTGGTGTGGGGCTGGGCGGCGGGGTCGGGCTCGGGACCGAGCCGGGGGGTGCGGCGGGGGGCGGGGCTGCCGGCGGGGTCTCGCGATCGGGCCAGCATGGTGCCTTGGCCGAAGGAGCCGCTGGCGAAGCGTCGTGGGCGGTGGACGGTAATACTGAACCCGCAGGCCAGGCCGCCGGGCTGTCCGCGCGGCTGATGGCGCTCGCACGGATGATCCAGATCGGGACCGCTCGCAGCGGCCGGGATGGCTTCAGCAAGAAGCTGCTCAGCCAGGCCGAAGACGTACTCGGCCGGGCGGGCGAGCGGATGCGGCTCTCCTCGGCGCACACCGTGGTCGTGCTGGCCGGAGGAACGGGCAGCGGCAAGTCGTCGCTGTTTAACCGGCTGGCCGGGGCCGAGTTCTCTACCGTCGGGGTGACCAGGCCGATCACTAAGGAAGCCCACGCCTGCATCTGGGACGACTCGGGTTCCGGCGCGCTTCTTGAGTGGCTCGGCGTGCCGCAGCGGAACCGGTACTCGCGGGCCAGCGCGCTTGGCGGCGGTGAGTCCCTGCTGGCCGGGCTTGTCCTGCTCGACCTGCCTGACCATGACTCGGTAATGGGTCACGCCACTGGCCAGGTCGACCGGCTGGTGAGCCTCGCTGACGTAATGATCTGGGTGCTCGACCCTCAGAAGTACGCCGACGCGGCCGTCCATCAGCGGTTCCTGATACCGCTCGCCGGCCACTCGGATGTGCAGGCGGTAGTGCTCAATCAGGCCGACCTGCTCACGACGGCCCAGATCGACGACTGCGCTGGTGACCTGCGGCGGCTGCTTGACGCCGAAGAACTCGATGACGTGCCGATTCTGGTCACGTCGGCGGTGACTGGCTCCGGAATTGAGGAACTGCGCCGGCTGCTCGCGGAAGGCGTCGCGGCCAGGCAGGCGGCCGCGGCCAGGATCTCGGCCGATGTGGACACCGTCGTGGCCAGGTTCGCCCCGTACGCCGGGGAACCTGAGGACACCGGCGCGGCCGAGCGCATCCCGGCTGAGAGCATCGAGAAGCTTGTCGATCAGTTCTATGCCGCCGCCGGGGTCACGGCGGTCGGGGACGCCCTGCGCAGTACCAGGGAACTCCGCGCGGCCGATTTTGTCGGCTGGCCGGTCGCCTGGCTGGTGCTGCGGCTTACCGGACGCGATCCGCTGCGCAAGGAGCGGCTCGGCCGGCTGTGGAACGACCTGCGCACGGTGTCGTCGGGTCCGGCGGGTGCTCAGCAGGCGGCCATCGACAATTCGCTGACCGAATTCGGCAATCGCATCGCCGAGCCGCTGATCAAACCGTGGTCGCAGACGGTCAGGACGGCGGCGAGATCGCGCGCCGATTCCATCCCGCCTGCGGTAGGTGAAGCCATCGGAGCGGCGCTTCCGGCCGAGGACAGCGTTCTGCGCTGGTGGCGGCTCGCCGGGCTGGCCCAAGGCGTGCTGCTCGGTGCGATAGCTATCTCGATCGCCTGGTTCGTCGCGGTCCTGGTGTTCGGCGTTTTTCATGCGGCTAGCGGGCTTCCCTGGTTGCTTGGTGATCCGACCAGCTTGCTGTGGGCGGTCTTGCTAGGTGCCGTCGCGCTCGGTCTCGGCGCTGCTACGGCCTCGACGAGCATCGACACGGTCAAGAAGCGAGCGCTGGCTGAGAACACGCAGGTCTCGGCCGATATCAGAAGGCGAATCGAGGGCATCGCGAGGGAGATGGCGGTCGCTCCGGTTGAGCAAGAACTATCGGAATTCGACCGTTATCGTGAGGAGTACGCGGTCGCTGTCAAGGAGGCTAGCGCCTAGGCAGCGCGGTCCTGCGCTCTTCCACAGAGCGATCGGACCGGCTTCGCGCTTGTCCACAGCCGATCCGCCAGGCCACGCCTAGTTACCCTGCCGCTGCGATCTTTGGACGACATGGCGGCCGAGGCCGCCGGGGCGGCGGTCCCTGCGCGACCGGCGCGCTGCTGCCGCTTAGTCCTGGAGGATCACATGTACTTGAACGACGCCCAGATCAGCCTGACCGGCTACGTCGCTACGCAGCCCATGGTGCGGACCGTCAGGTCCGGTGCGGTGTACACGTCGATGCGGGTCGCCTGGACTCCGCGCAGGCAGGATAGGGACACCGGGGAGTGGGTTGACGGGAATACGTCCTACGCGACCGTGATCTGCTGGCGCAAGCTGGCGAATCACGCTGCCCTGTCGTTGCGCAAGGGCGACCCGGTGATGGTCAAGGGCCGGCTGTCGGTCAGGAACTACGACGACAAGAACGGCGTCCGGCGCATCGCCGTCGAGGTAGAGGCCACGGCCGTCGGCCACGACCTGTCTCGCGGCGTCGCCATCTTCCAGCGGACCAGGCCCCAGACCGGCCTGACGGCTGCCCAGCATGCGGCCGCTAATGGGGAAGGCACGGTCGATGGCGTCATCGACGCCGCCGGTAGCGCCAGCACCGATGCTCTGGCCACCGCACGGCAGCCGGACGGGCAATTCGACTCGGCGGTCGGGGCGGGGGCAGCGCAGAGTCGCGATGCTGCGGACGGCGAGGAGTTGCCGGTCACCGGAATGCCCGTGCCTGACTCACTGGCCGACCTCGACGATCCGTTCCTCAATGATCCGCGGCTCAGCGACGCTGAGCGCGAAGCTGAGCCAGTCGCCGTGCCGTTCTAGGCTGCTGTACTGCTCGCGTGGCAGGAGAGCCGGGTGGTCCTCGAGTCCGCCCGGCTCCCCGGCGCGACTTCGGACGTAAGCTCCCGATGTGCAAAGTGCGGGCACGCTGCCCCTAGGCTTGGCACATGCCTGAGTTCATATATCAGATGCACGCCGTGCGCAAGGCGCACGGCGACAAGGTCATACTTGACAACGTCACGCTTGCGTTCCTGCCCGGCGCGAAGATCGGTGTCGTCGGGCCGAACGGCATGGGAAAATCCACGCTGCTACGGATGATGGCGGGCGTTGAGTTGCCGTCGAATGGCGATGCGCGGTTGATGCCCGGATTCTCGGTCGGCCTGCTCGATCAGGAGCCGAAACTTGACGAGACCAAGACGGTGCTCGGCAATGTTGAGGAAGGTGTTGCGGACACTAAGGCACTGCTTGACCGGTACAACGAGATCGCCGAGCAAATGGCGACTGACTACTCCGATGAGCTGCTTGAAGAAATGGGCCAGTTGCAGGAGCAGCTTGACCACCGGAATGCCTGGGACTTGGAGAGTCAGCTTGATCAGGCAATGGACGCATTGCGCTGCCCGCCTCCTGATTCGGACGTTAGCGTCCTTTCCGGCGGCGAGAAGCGCAGGGTCGCATTGTGCCGCCTGCTCCTTTCCCAGCCTGACCTGCTGCTGCTCGACGAACCGACGAACCACCTGGATGCCGAGAGCGTGCAGTGGCTTGAGCAGCACCTGGAAAAGTATCCTGGCACCGTCGTAGCCGTCACGCACGACCGGTATTTCCTCGACAACGTAGCTGGCTGGATACTCGAACTTGACCGTGGCCACGCCTACCCTTATGAGGGCAATTACTCCACGTACCTGGAGACGAAGGCGTCCCGGCTGAAGGTCGAGGGCCAGAAGGACGTAAAGCGCCGCAAGAGGCTCGAGGATGAACTCGAATGGGTGCGGTCAAGTCCGCGGGCCAGGCAGGCGAAAAGCAGGGCCAGGCTTCAGCGCTACGAGGAAATGGCGACCGAAGCCGATCAGAACAGGAAGCTTGATTTCGAGGAAATCCAGATTCCGCCCGGCCCGCGCCTCGGCGGCCTCGTAGTCGAGGTTGACGACCTCAGCAAGGGCTTCGGCGACCTGATGCTGATTGAGAACCTTAGTTTCAGCCTGCCGCCGAACGGCATCGTCGGCGTGATCGGCCCGAACGGAGTTGGCAAGACCACGCTGTTCAAGATGATTGTCGGCGAAGAGCAGCCGGATAGCGGCCGGATCAAGGTCGGCGAGACCGTCAAGATCGCGTACGTGGACCAGAACCGGTCAAGGATCGACCCGGACAAGAACGTCTGGCAAGTGATCTCGGACGGCGAGTCCTTCATCCGGGCAGGCAAGCTGGAAATCCCCAGCCGCGCCTACGTCGCCGCCTTCGGCTTCAAGGGCGGTGACCAGCAGAAACTGGCCGGCGTCATGTCCGGCGGCGAGCGCAATCGGGTCAACCTGGCCCTGACCCTCAAGCAGGGCGGGAACCTGCTCCTGCTCGACGAGCCCACCAACGACCTGGACGTGGAAACCCTCTCCTCGCTGGAGAACGCGCTGCTCGAATTTCCCGGTTGCGCCGTCATCACCAGCCACGACCGCTGGTTCCTTGACCGGATCGCTACGCACATCCTGGCCTGGGAGGGTGGTTCGAACTGGTTCTGGTTCGAGGGCAACTTCGAATCCTACGAAAAGAACAAGATCGAGCGCCTCGGTGCCGAAGCCGCCCGCCCCCACCGCGTCACCTACCGCAAACTCACCCGCGGCTAGCAGTGCCTCGGCCGGCGTCTAAGTGGAGTCCTGCTGTGCAATAGCGCAGCGGGACTCCACTTTGTTAGTCCTGGACCGGCTCCTGATCACAGTCCCGGCTCCTTGCTCACTTCTGTCACACCAGCAACGGCCGGAACAATCACCCCGGCGCCGGTCGACAGCTGGGCGACTTGAGCGGCCGTCTGCGGCCCGGACATCTCCTCGGAAGACTGTCGGCCTCCGGGGCGCCCTGGGGACAATGGGGATAAATCGCTCCGGCCGGAGCAACGATGGCCCATCGATGCTGCTGGCGGCGGGCGACTAACCGCAACGATGTCGCAGCGTTGCTGTTGGGACAGCATCGATGTCCCACCGTTGCTGTTGGGCACGGGCCGCGAACGACATCGATGTCCCATCGTTGCTGTTGGCCGGGGGAGGGGGCGCGCGCTCGGCTGGGGAAGGGGGTGCTCGACCGGAGGAAGGCGGTGCTCGGCCGGGGAGGGGGTGCTCGACCGGAGGAAGGCGGTGCTCGGCCAGGGCCGCCGCGGCCGGGGGGGGCGGGTGCTTGGCCGGGGCCGGGGCCGGGGGCGGGGGGCAGCCCTTAGTTACTGGGCGCGATGTCGGGACGGGTTGAGGTTAGGTAGGTTGCGGCCATGTCTTTGTCGCCGTGGCGCTTGGCGCCTTCGGCTAGGCGTTCGCTGATGACGGTGAGCAGGGGGAGGTCAAGGCCGGCCTGGCGGGCGGCTTCGTCGACCAGAGCGGCGTCTTTGGCGGCGAGGGCCAGCCTGAAGGCGGGCTCGAAGTTGCGGTCGGTCATGGCTTTGCCTTTGAGGCGCAGGTAGGGGGTGTCCAGGGCGGTGCCCTCCAGGGCCTCGAAGATCAGGTGCGGGTCGAGGCCGAAGGACTCGGCGAGGGCGATGATCTCGGCGCCGGCCTTGACGACGGTGAGCACCCAGGCGTTGAGCACCAGCTTCAGGCGGCTGGCCGCGCCGGCCTGGCCGAGCCATAGGGTCTTGGGGCCGAGGGCGTCGAAGACGGGCTGCACCTGGTCGCGCAGTTCCTCGGGACCCGAGGCGAGGACGACGAGCTTTCGCTCCTGTGCGGGCACGCGGGAGCCGAGTACCGGGCAGTCGAAGAAGGCGAGCTGATGCTTCGCGGCCAGTTCGGCGCACCTGGCCGTGCCGGCATCGCCGATGGTGCTCATCTGGAGCCAGATCGAACCGGGATCCAGCACGGTGATGGCGCCGTGCCTGCCGTCCATGGCGGCGGCGACCGCCTCGAGATCGGCCAGCATCGTGAGGACGAGCCCGGCGCCATCGGCGGCCTCGGCCGGGGTTTCCGCGATCAGAACTCCCTCGGCGGCCAGCGGCTCGGCCTTGGGGCGTGAACGGTTCCAGGCGCGGACCTCGAAGCCGGATCTGGCCAGGTTGGCGGCCATGGCCTGGCCCATGGTGCCGCCCGCGCCAAGCACCGCGATGCCGGCCGGGCAGGCCGTCGCCGGAGCGGCCGAACCAGGCGTCGCCGGAGCGACCGGGCCGGCCGTCACCGGTACGTCCTGTTCACTAGCGCCTGCCCCATTTCGCGAGCATCCGGGTGTGGTTTCTTTGTTACTGCCGCAAATCCGGCCAGCATATGCTCAGCGGGCCGGATAACTAGCAGAACCGGAACCTGAGGTGTACTCCAGATGACCACGCAGGCAGCCGGGGGGCAAGACCAGCCCCGTACCGGCACCCTCCCGTCCCGCGCCAGGGTCGTCGTCGTTGGCGGCGGCATCATCGGGACCTCCGTGGCTTATCACCTGGCCAAACTCGGCTGGTCGGACGTGCTGCTGCTTGAGCGGGACCGGCTGACGTCCGGCACTACCTGGCACGCGGCCGGCCTGATGGCGACGTTCGGGTCAACTTCGCAGACCTCGACCGAGCTCAGGCAGTACACCTGGGACCTGTACAGCCAGCTTGAGGCCGAGACCGGCCTCGCGACCGGGCTGAAGCAGTGCGGCCTGATCGAGCTGGCGATCGAGCCTGGGCGGCTTGAGGAGTACCGGCGGACGGCCGCGTTCAACCGGCACCTCGGGGTCGAGGTCCACGAGATCTCGCCGCGTGAGGTCGCCGAGATGTGGCCGCTGGCCAGGATCGACGACGTGCTGGCCGGCTTCTACATACCGGCTGACGGCCGGGTGAACCCGGTGGACGTGACGATGTCGCTCGCGCGGGGCGCGCGAATGCGCGGCGTCACGATCGCCGAAGGCGTGCCGGTAACTGGCTTCGTGACCAAGGACAAGACTGTCACCGGGGTCCGGACAAGAGCCGGCGACGTCGAAGCTGAGTACGTGGTCCTGGCCGCCGGCATGTGGTCCCGCCAGCTCGGCGAGCTCGCCGGCGTGAGCATCCCGCTTCAGGCAGCCGAGCATTACTACCTGATCACCGAGCCCATCGAGGGCGTCGATGGCTCCTGGCCGGTGCTTGAGGACCCGGCCAGCTACGGGTACTACCGCGAGGAGGGCGGCGGCCTCATGCTCGGGATGTTCGAGCCGGTGTGCGCGCCCTGGCACATCGACGGGATTCCGGCGAACTTCTCTTTCGGCGAGCTGCCGCCCGACTGGGACCGGATGGGGCCCTACCTGGAAAAGACCATGGCCAGGGTGCCGGTCACCGAGCACACCGGGATCAAGAAGTTCTTCTGCGGCCCGGAAAGCTTCACGCCTGACCTGCTGCCGATCGTCGGCGAGGCGCCCGAGCTCAGGAATTTCTTCGTCGCGGCCGGGCTCAACTCGATCGGCATCCTCACCGGCGGCGGGATCGGCCGTGCCGTCGCCCAGTGGATCATCGACGGCAGTCCCGACATCGACGTCACCGGCATCAACATCGACCGGCTGCACCCCTACCAGGCGAATCCCGAGTACCGGGCGACCAGGACCGTCGAGTCCCTCGGCCTGGTCTATGCGACCCACTATCCGTTCCGGCCAACGAAATCCGCGCGGGGCGCCCGGCTTTCGCCGGTCTATCACCGCCTGGCCGAGCGTGGTGCTTACTTCAGGGACGTCAGCGGCTGGGAGGGCGCCGACTGGTACGCGCCGCCCGGTGTGACCCCGGACCCTGGTGAGCTGTCGTGGGAGCGGCCGCCCTGGTTCGAATTCTGGGCCGCCGAGCATCACGCCACGAGGGAAGGCGTGATCGTGATGGACATGTCGTTCATGGCGAAATTCCTGGTCCAGGGCCGCGATGCGGCGCGTGAGCTCGAGCGGATCTCGGCTAACCAGGTCGCGGCCGAGCCGGGGCGGATCACGTATACCCAGTGGCTCAGCAAAAAGGGGACGCTCGAGGCCGACCTGACCGTGACCATGCTGGCCGACGACGAGTTCCTGGTTGTGGCCTCGGACACCGCCCACCGGCACGCGCACACCTGGATGCGGCGGCACTTCGCCGAAAACGACGCCCGCGCCGTCGTCACCGACGTGACGTCAGGGTTCGCCCAGCTCAACGTCCAAGGCCCGCGCTCGCGCGAGCTGCTCAAGACGGTCACAAGCGCGGACCTTGAAAGCGATGCGTTCCCGTTCCGCGCGGCCCGCTGGATCGACATCGGGTTCGCGCGGGTGCTGTGCGTCAGGATCACCTATCTCGGGGAACTCGGCTACGAGTTGCATATCCCGGCCGAGCATGCCGTGGCGGTCTATGACCGGCTGGTGGCGGCGGGGGAGCCGCTTGGGTTGCGGCACGCCGGGCTGAAGGCACTCGCCAGCCTCCGGATGGAAAAGGCCTACCGCGACTACGGCCACGACATCGACAACACCGACTCGGTGCTGGAAGCCGGCCTGGGATTCGCCGTGGCCCTTGACAAGCCGGGCGGATTCATCGGCCGGGACGCGGTACTTGCGCGCAAGTCGGCTGGCCCCCTGCGCAGACGGCTGGTTCAAGTGCTATTGAAAGATCCTGGGCCTTTGCTTTTCCATGCCGAAGTGGTGTCAAGGAGTGGCCGGCCAGCTGGGTATATCCGGGCGGCGTCTTACGGTTTCACGCTGGGCGGGGCCGTCGGGCTGGCGATGATCGACGCGGACGAGGCGATTGACCAGAAGTACCTGGATGCCGGCGACTGGACGGTCAAGATCGGCGATGCCAGCTACCCGGCGGTCGCGTCGCTGCGGCCGCTGTACGATCCGTCGAGTAAACGCGTCCAGATGTGAGGGCGGGCTTGGGCGGGCAGGAGGAACTGTGGCAGACCTGACGGCTTTTGAGGCTTTCGTGCCGCGCGAGCACGGGCTTGCGGTGATGACCGTGATCGGCGCAGATGGGCGGATGCGGCCCTCGGTGGTCAACGTCGGCGTGCTTGATCATCCGGTCACGGGGGAGCGGGTGGTGGGGGCCGTCATTCACGGGCGGGCGCGCAAGCTTGCCTTCCTGCGGCAGCGGCCTGACGTGAGCGTGGTGCTGCGGGCGGGCTGGCAGTGGGCGGCGGTGGACGGGCTGGCCGAGATCATCGGGCCCGATGACCAGGCGGCCGGGGTCGGGCCTGAGCGGCTGCGGCTGCTGCTCCGTGAGGTCTTTACCGCTGCCGGCGGCACGCATGACGACTTCGATGAGTACGACCGGGTGATGGCGGCCGAGCGGCGGGCCGCGGTGCTGATCAGGCCCGAACGTGTCTGGGGCTAGGCCGGGGAGAGCCCAAGGCTGGGCCGGCCGCCGTCAGGAGGACCCGAGGGCGGCGCGTTGACCAGGCTGTGCGCGGCCATGACCAGATACTCCCAGAGTTGCTCGTCGTACTCTGGCTCGAGCTTGATCTCGTCAAGCGCGGTGCGCATGTGCCTGAGCCAGGCGTCGCGCTCGGCTTCGCCGATGCTGAAGTGGACGTGCCGCATGCGCAGCCTCGGATGCCCGCGCCGCTCGCTGTAGGTGCCAGGGCCGCCCCAGTACTGCATCAGGAACAGCCGCAGATGCTCCTCGGCCGGGCCGAGGTCCTTGCTCGGGTAAACCGCGCGGAGTTCAGGGTCGGCGGCGACTTCAGCGTAGAAGCGGCGGACCAGGCGGGTGAACGTTTCTTCGCCGCCGACGGCTTCGTAGAAGGTTTTTGGGGTCTCCATGACGCTTTCCAGGGTACTTGGCGGCTGACGGCGGGCTAACTCAGATGGGATGTCACCAGGGGTTTGCCTGTCGTTCGCGACACCGGGAGCAACTAGGTGGCAATTTGGTGTTGGCGGTCCGGCCGTCATCCAGTCACACTGGTCACGGGTGCCCCGCAGCCAGCGGGCAACCCCGCCTGGGAGGTGGGCATTGCGCAGGGTATTGCTGCTCAACGTGACGTACGAGCCGCTGACCACCGTTGCCCTGCACCGGGCCGTTGGTCTCGTGCTCGCCGAGAAGGCCGAGATTTTGCACAACGAGGCGTCCGGCCTCGTGCTGCACTCGGCCACGGTGAAGCTAGCGGTTCCTTCGGTCATCAGGCTTCGCCGGTTCGTCAGGGTACCGCACCGCAACCGCGTTCCGCTCACCCGGGCCGCGTTGATGCGCAGGGACGGGTACCTGTGCGCGTACTGCGGTGCCGCCGCCGACACGATCGATCACGTGATCCCGCGCAGCCGGGGTGGCGCGCACGCCTGGGAGAACTGCGTCGCGTCCTGCACTAGGTGCAATCACCGGAAGGCCGACCGGCTGATCGAGGAGCTTGGCTGGACGCTGCGCTGGGATCCGCTGGCGCCGCGTGGTACGCACTGGCGGCTGATCGGCGCGGCCCGCGACGGCGATCCTCAGTGGGCGACCTACCTGACCTCGACGGCGGCCTGAGGCTCTGGCTCGGCCTGCGCCGCCCCGAACTGGCGCATCGCCGGCTGCGTGAGCGCGGCGAGAGCGACGGTGCCGAGGACGATTCCGGCCACGGGGAAGAACGGCGCCGGGTGCAGGTGCCTGACTAGCACCCCGGCGACGGCGACGGAGATCGGGAAGGTGCCGAACCCGGCCAGTGTGATCAGGCTCATGACCCGGCCGAGCAGCTTCGGCGGCGCCCACCGCTGGATCAGCGTGATCAGCACGATATTGCCGAAACTGTTGAACACGCCGGCGGTGCCCAGTGCCACGGCCGCTCCGACGACGCCACCGAGGAACGGCGCCAGGCCCGGGCCACCATGGCCGGACAAGACCAGCCAGGGCAGCGCGATCACGTAGCAGTAGTCGCCCACGGTCGAGGTGAGCTGCCCCAGGCTGAGCAGCCGGAAATCTCTGACTGCCAGCGGCCCGCTCACGCGCCATCCTCGGCGTCAGGGGCGAACCAGGGGGTGAATTCGAGCAGGGCGCCGACCCGCCGCGCCTCCGGCGGCCGGTCCTCTCGTCGCAGCCGCCGGTAGCCGTCGATCAGTTCGCCGATCTTTGACCGCAGTTCCTTCAGCTCAGCCGGGGTCACGTGGAGCACGTCCTGGGTAGAGCCCGGCCGCGAGCTGCCAGTCGCCGGTGTACTCGGCCTCCCTGTCAAGGTACTCGGCTCGCCGTTCCTCGAGATGGGTCTGCACGGCTTCGAGCAGCATCCGGCCCGCGACCCTGACGGCCGGGGGAGGAGACGCGTCTCCGCCGATCGAGAGCCCGACGGCAGTGGCCCGCCACGGCCGGTGCCTGCCGTCCGCGCCAGCGGCCCGCTCCTCTTCGACGAACCCGTACCTGGCCAGCGCCCTGAGGTGGTAACTGCACGCCGAAGGCGACAGCTTGGCCACGTCGGCGCATTCGGTCGCCGTCGCCGGGCCGTCGAGCATCAGGTGCTGCAAGATCGTGATCCGCGCCGGATGGGCCAGTGCCCGGAGCGCCTTCGGATCCGTGATGTTGACGAGGTCAAGTCGGCTGCTCGGCTTGCCCTCGGCCGGCTGCTCTTCGTAGGTCACACTGTGAAAGAGTAGTTTCGAAAGATTTATTTCACAAGTGTTGCTTCAGGGTTGGCTCACATTCGCTCGACGTAGCGGGCTCGGTCGGGGTTGGGCACGTCGGAGCCTGGGCTGGTCCAGTACTCGGAGCCCCGTACGACCTGGCCGTCTTCGACCGTCCAGAACGAGGCGACGCGGAAGTCGCCGAGATCCCGGTGCGGGACCGCGACCTCGGACGCCGCCTCGTCTCCCTCGGCGACGATCCGCAGGATCTGGATCTCCCAGCCCTCCGGATAGGTCCTATTCATCTCCACGTAATTGGCTCGGCCAATGAATCGCTCCCCGCTGACCGGCCATTCAATGACGGCGTCTGGCGCGATCAACTCGGTGACCCCGGCCCAGTCCCTCGCCTGCGTCCGCGTCCAGAGTTCCCTGATGACTGTCGCTGTGTCCATGCCCCAAGGATGCCGGGAGGTACTGACAACCGCTGTCGGGCCAGCTGCCAGGGAAAATCCTTAGGATCAGCAAAGGGCAGCTTTGCTACTGTCGCCCGGTGGGGAAGAATCCGGCCGAGGCGGGCCAGTCGTGGTCAGTGACCCGGGGTGAGCAAGCGCCCGACGTGATCGATGGTCTGCTCAGGGACTTGCCTGAGTGGTTTGGCCTTGAGGTATCGAATGGTGAGTACGTGGCGGCTGCCGGGGACCGGCTGACCTATCTGGCTAGGTCCGCGTCTTCCAGTGCTGGTCCAGGCGGTGCGCCAGCCGGAGCGTTGCTCGTCGCCAGGCATTTTCCGGCGTCGGCGGAGATCTACTGGCTCGGTGTTTCGCGAAGCCTGCACCGGCAGGGAGTCGGGCGCGCTCTCGTTTCCGCCCTCGAGGCTGACCTGATCGCGGATAACGTTTCTTTTCTTTTCGTGAAAACTCTCGGCCCGAGCCATCCCGATGCCGGTTACGCCAAGACCAGGCTGTTTTACGAGGCAATCGGATTTGCGCCGCTTGAAGAGCTCCACGACCTGTGGTCGCCTGATAATCCTTGCCTCATCATGATCAAGGCGCTACGGGTCCGGAACTATGGATAGTGCCATTGAGCTCAGGCCGGTAGCCGAAAGCGACCTGCTGGTCATTTACCGGCTCACCAGCGCCCCCGATGCGACCGGCGAGCATGAGTGGTTCGGCTGGCAGGATCAGTGGAGGTACCGGCGCTTGTGGGAGTCCGACGGTCTGCTGAACGAGGACGGCGGCGTTCTCATGGCGGAACTGTGTAAGCAAACACCGGCAGTTCGGTCAGCGGACGCGAGCCCGCAGACCGAACTGCTCGGCTTCGTGTCCTGGAGTAAGCGGCCGACCGCGCGCACCTCGTTCTGCTGGAACATCGGGATCGCGTTGCTGCCGGAAGCTCGTGGCCGTGGGTACGGTACGGTCGCGCAACGTGCGCTGGTCAAGTACCTGTTCCTGCATTCGCAGGTTAACCGCATCGAGGCCGGGACCGAGGTCACGAACTTCGCCGAGCAACGGGCACTGGAGAAGGCCGGATTCACCCGCGAGGGCGTCATGCGCGGAGCGGCCTTCCAGGGCGGCCGCTGGCACGACGGTGTTGTGTACAGCGTGCTCAGATCGGAAGTCGAACTCTGACTGCCGGCCGCCGCTCTCGCCGCGTTCCCTGGCTCCTTCGCCGTCCGGCCGCGACTCGTTCGCCGTCCGGCCCCGTCTCGTTCGCCGCTCTGCCTGTGGATGGGCCAGTGGATAAGCCGAAGTTCTGTGGATAACTGGCTTGGTCCGGTGGATGAAGCGGTGGACGCAGAAAGAATCTTGAAATACCTGGTCAGAGGGTCTTGTATTCGGTGGTTTGATGGCGTAGAACTTCCCTACCAGCGAAAAACGGGTACTGCTCAGAGGCAACTCTGGGAGATTCGGGATGCCGGGCAGCCGGAATCCCGATGTCGCGAAAGCCAAGGGAAACCGGAAGCTTGAGCGGAATTGCTGGAAGGCCGGGAAACTGGTTTTCTGGCGGGTGTCCTGGACCAATGGTGTGGACGAACTGAGCGTGGAACGCCGATTGCCCCGGTGAACCAAGCTCGCTGGGGCAATCAGCGAGTTGCTCGGTTCGGCCAGGGCGAGGCCCCTGCAACTCATACGTGCGGGGGCCTTCGTCATGCCCGGGGGGCCTTCGTCATGTCCGGGGGCTTTCGTCATGTCCGGGGCCGATCGTGTTCGTCAAGATGCAGTCCCCCTGGTGCCATTCCCCCGCAGGACTCCGTCTTGTGTCGATCTCCCGCAGGCGTTCCCCGTTCCGGGCGTTCCCCGTCACCTCTGCCGCAATCTCCGTGGGGCCCGGACCAGGTCGATCCTCCGGTTTGGGCAGGCCGACAACGGGTCATCTGGGACTGGCGTGACGCCAGTGGTTCCCGTGAATTCACCGGCGCGCGGTCCGGGAGGCCAAACAGCATCAATGGCACAGCGATGTCGTGTCGCGTGCGAGCCAAACGACAACGATGCGACTTAGATGCTGCTCCAGCCGCATCTATGTGCCATCGATGCGGTTAGCCGCCCGCCCGAAACAGCATCGATGGCCCACCGTTGCTGTTGCCTGGGCGGTCGGCGGTGATAGCTGGGCGGATACGAAGCCCGCGATCGCCCGCAGTGACGAAGAGAACTGGCGGTGACCGCAAGTTGCGGGATCATCCCAGCCGGCGATCTCAGCCGACGCCTTCAGAACCCGAAGTCATCCGAGGGCAAGCCGACCCGGAGCGCAGGGCCGCGCAGTGTTTGCAGCACGGGCCCAGGCACCGGAAGTGGCGCGGCAGCTTCGCTCCGCAGCATAGGCGGCCGGTCACATTTAGCGACGAGCAGGCCGCAGAACGGCCGAACTGGCCGCCGACCCGGGAAGGCATGTCCGCGTACCGGGACTTCTTCGTGGCCGCGATCACGGGGCGGGTGGCCGGGGGCGCTACATTCCCTCGGCAGCTGTCGGCAGACCGGACCGCTTAGCTGCTGCTGCTGCTGCCGCTGCTGCTGCCGCCTCCGCACCGCACCGCTCCCGCGAAGGCGGCATATGACGCATACCGGGCTGCGTGTCCCTGGCCGCAGGCTCAGCGTTGTCCCGGAGCAGTGGCCAGGACCCCAACTCAGGGACAACGCCGGGCCTCGCAGCCAGCCAGGTTGCCCCGCATATGTTCTAACGCAGCGCTGCCGACCAGGCCACCGGCAAACTTTCCCCGCGAACATCACCGTCACCCAGAAAGAAGCGCAACCACGGGCCATCGACGCGATCACCAGCCACAAGCGGGCCGGGAACGACGGCGGCGCGGGCCGGGCGTTCGGGCGGTGGTTTGGGCGGCCGGGCGTTGCGGGTCGGGCGGGCGTTGCGGGTCAGGCGGGCGTCGCAGGCGGGGCGCGCGGGGACTAGCTGGGTTTGGGTTGGATGATCCGGCATCGGTCTGTGGATGGGGCGGTGGATAAGCCGCGGTTCTGTGGATAACTGGGGTGTTCCGGTGGATGAAGCGGTGGATGAGAAAAGAATCTTGAAATAGCTGGCCAGAAGGTCTTGTGCTGGCAGGATTCCGGGCGTAGAACATCCCTACCAGCGAAAACGGGTACTAACCGGAGGCAACTTCGGAGCGTCCCGGCGGCCGGGAAACCGGAAGTCGGGTGCCGCTGGAGAACCGGGAAACCGGCGCTTCGGCGATTGCTGGGGGGCTGGGGTAACCAGCTCTTCCAGCGGGTGTCCTGGACCGGTGGTGCGGACTTACTGAGCGCGGAATGCCGATTGCCCCGGCGGACCAAGGCTCGCTGGGGCAATCAGCGGACCTGCTCGGGAAGACCGGACGGCGAGGCCCCTGCATCTCATACATGCAGGGGCCTCGCTCTGTTAACGGGTCGTTGTAGCGTCCGAGTTCGCGTCGCCTGGTCACTCGCCGGCCGTCCAGAGTAGCGTTCGATTATGACTGGAAAAGCAAGCACGAGCAGCGGTGGCGGAGACCACCGGCCGCAGGCGCCATTCGGGCGGCTGCTGACCGCCATGGTTACGCCGATGAACAGCGACGGAGCGGTCGATTTTGAAGGAGCGGGGCGGCTCGCCGACTACCTGGTGAGTCAGATGCGCAACGACGGGATTGTTGTCAGCGGCACTACGGGAGAGTCGCCGACGACATCCGATGAGGAAAAATCGCGCCTGATCCGAGTGGTCAGGGAAGCCGTCGGAGACCGGACCCACGTGGTGGCCGGCGTAGGCACTAACGACACCGCCCACACCTGTCAGCTAGCCAGGCAGGCGGAGGAGGCGGGCGCTGACGGCCTGCTCGTCGTCACCCCTTACTACAACAAGCCCCCGCAAAGCGGCCTCGTCGCGCACTTCACCGCGGTCGCCGACGCCACCGGGCTGCCTAACCTGCTTTATGACATTCCCGGCCGGACCGGGATCCCGATCAAGACGGAGACCCTGATCCAGCTCGCGCAGCACCCGAGGATCGTCGGCGTCAAGGACGCCAAGGCCGACTTCGGCGCGGCCTCGACGGTCATGCTCGCGACTGACCTGGTCTTCTACTCGGGCGACGACATCGTGAACCTGCCCTGGCTCTCGCTCGGGGCCGTCGGCTTCATCAGCGTCGTCGCGCACCTCGTGGGCGACCGGCTGCGCGAGATGATCGACGGCTACCTGGCTGGTGACGTCGACGAGGCGCTGCGGCTGCACCGCGAGCTGATGCCGGTTTACACCGGGATCATGACGCGCACTCAGGGCGTGATCGCGACGAAGGCGGCGCTGGGCCTGCTCGGCCAGCCGGGCGGTTCGGTCAGGCCGCCGCTCGTGGACGCGACCGCGGCCGAAATCGAGCAGTTCCGCGCTGACCTGGTCGCTGGCGGTGTCAAACTCAAGTGAGTCATCCCCACCCAGAGCTAAGCGCGCCGGCGCCCCTGCCGTCCGGCGGCCTTCGGGTCGTCGCGCTCGGCGGCCTTGGCGAGGTCGGCCGGAACATGACGGTCTTCGAGCACGAGGACCGGCTGCTGATCGTGGACTGCGGGGTGCTGTTCCCCGATCCCGACACGCCGGGCGTCGACCTGATCCTGCCCGACTTCACCGCGATCGATGACCGGCTTGACCGCATCGATGCGCTGGTGCTCACACATGCCCACGAGGACCACATCGGGGCGGTGCCCTACCTGCTGCGCCGCCGCCCTGACATCTTGCTCGTCGGCTCGAAGCTGACGCTGGCGCTGGTGCAGAGCAAGCTGGTCGAGCACAGGATCACGCCGCAGGTCTTCGAGGTCGATGCGGGGGCCCGTCGAGTCGTTCGGCCCGTTCGCACTTGAGTTCTTCGCGGTCAATCACTCGATCCCCGACGCGCTGGCCGTGGCTATCAGCACCAGGGCCGGCGTCGTGCTGCACACGGGCGACTTCAAGATGGACCAGCTGCCGCTCGACGGCCGGCTCACCGACCTCGGCGGCTTCGCGCGGCTCGGCCGCGAGGGCGTCGACCTGCTGATGTCGGACTCCACCAACGCCGAGGTGCCCGGCATCGTCACGAGCGAGCGAGCGATCGCCCCGGTGCTTTCTGACGTGTTCAGCGGCGCCGAGCAGCGGATCATCGTGTCCTGCTTCTCCAGCCATGTTCACCGCGTGCAGCAGGTGCTTGACGTCGCCGCCGAGCACGGCAGGAAGGTGTCGCTTGTTGGCCGGTCCATGGTGCGCAACATGGGCGTGGCCAGGGAACTTGGTTATCTGCGGGTGCCGTCGGTGCCCGGTGGCCTGCTGGTGGACATGCGGGATGCCGAAGAACTGCCGCCGGACCAGATCGTGCTGATCTCGACCGGCTCGCAGGGCGAGCCGATGTCGGCGCTCGCGCGGATGGCCGGCCGTGACCACCCGATCAGGATCGCGCGCGGCGACACGGTGATCCTCGCATCATCTCTGGTACCAGGCAACGAGACCGCGGTCTCCCGTGTCATCAACAATCTGACCAGGCTCGGTGCGCAGGTCGTGCATAAGGGCAACGCGCTCGTGCACGTGTCAGGGCACGCCCCGGCCGGTGAGCTGCTCTACGTGCTCAACATGGTCAAGCCGGCCAACTTCATGCCGGTGCACGGCGAGTGGCGGCATCTGGCGGCGCACGCCGACCTTGCCGCCCAGACCGGCGTGCCGCGCGAGAACATTGTGCTTGCCGAAGATGGCGTGGTGGTTGACCTGGTCAACGGGAAGGCGGCCGTGGTCGGCAAGGTGCACTGCGGCTACGTGTTCGTTGACGGCCTGTCGGTCGGCGAGGTGGACGAGAGCTCGATCAAGGACCGGCTCATCCTCGGCGAGGAAGGCTTCATCTCTGTCGTCGTCGTGATCGATTCGACCAACGGCAAGCTGGTCGCCGGGCCGAGATCTACGCCCGCGGCTCAGGCATCGACGACCACGGCTACAACGAGGTGCTCCCGCAGTTGGAAGAGGCGCTTGACCGGGCAGCCGCGGAAGGCATCAACGACACCTACCAGATCGGCCAGCTGATCAGGCGCACGCTCGGCAAGTGGGTCAGCAGCAACTACCGTCGCCGCCCCATGATCGTGCCCGTGGTAATCGAGGTCTGACCGGCGCACGCAGGCATGGGATCAGATGAAGCGCGGTGTCTAGGCAGGCATCGGCAGTGCGGCCTGCGGACGCCAGTCCGCAGGCCGCACTGCTCCGGCGGGTGCGGGTGCTCGAGAAGGCCGGCGGCGTCGTCCTTCTCGACGTGCTCGCCGAGCGGCTGTCCGGAGCCGACCTGACGTCGCGGCTGCTTGAAGTAATGCGGAGGCGAGCCGAGCGGACAAGCGCGGCTGAGATGATGCGGCTGAGGTTCAGCGGCGGGCGACCCGTAGCCAGCCTGGTGCGGGCTGCGAGCCGCCTCAAGACGGAGTCCTCAGGTGGTCAGGCCACGGCTGGACTCCGTCTTGTCGGCGTCGGGCCGGTGCGCCGGCCGGTTCCGGACCTGCGGGCGCTGCTCCCGGCACATCAGCCCCACCTTAAACACCCGCCCCAGGTACGGGCCACGCCCACCGCTGCGTCCGGGCCGCAACAGCATCCATGTGCCATCGATGCTGTTGGCCTCCCTGGCCGTTTAGCTGGTGCCGTCGGCTAGCTCGCGACCGCCCGGGGCGGCTCGCGCTACCGAAGCGAGGCCAGCCGGACCGCAGGCCGGCAAACGTCGCGACTCGCCGGGGCGGGTGCTTGGTTCGGACCGTAGCTCTTGACAGAGTTGTGAAACATGGCGACTAGTGCGCCCAAAGGCTCTGCTTCGAACGGCGCTGCCCCCAAAGGTTCCGCGTCAAAAGGGCAAGGTGCAGCCGCGAGAGGGCCGGGCGCGCCCCAGAAGGCACCGCGAGGCGCGGCCCGGCCGAACGGCGGCTCGGCTGGGAGCACGAACGCGAGGCGCCCTCCGAGTGCGTCGGGCCAGTCGCGCGGCCCGGCGAGCCGAAGCACCGCGTCCAGCCCGCGCGGCGGTTCCGCGCGGGCATCGGCAGGCCGGGGTCCGGCGGGCGGTGCGGCTCAGCGGGGAAGTTCGGCGTCCAAGCGCGGTACCACGCCCTACTACCGGAGCGCGCGCTACAGCGAGCCGAAGCGTTCGCTGGCCGCCGGGATGCGGGCCTCGCACAATCCGATCCTGATCCTGATCGGCTGGACCGCCGCCCTCGTCGCGGCGATCTGGATGGAACTGGCCAGAGGGGCAGGCTGGCTCGCGCGGGCCTTCGGCGCCAGCGCGCGTGAGCTCGATCCAGCGCACCGCAGGGACGGCATCGGGCTCGCGGTGATGGCGGCGGCGCTGATCACCGCCGGGGCCGCCTGGTGGCATCTGGGCTCGCCGTTCGGGCACGCGCTGACGGCGCTGGTGCGCGGTGCGTTCGGTATCGGGGCGTGGATCATTCCCGTCCTGCTTGCCTTGCTGGCCTGGCGGCTGCTGCGGCACCCGGACAAGAACGCGCACTCGGGCCGGATGGTGATCGGCTGGACGGCGTTGCTGGCCGGAGGGCTCGGCATCGTGCACATCGCGCTTGGCAGCCCGTCGCCTTCGTCAGGCAAGCAGGCGTTGCAGACGTCGGGCGGCTTGCTCGGTTACGTTATCTCGGCGCCGTTGCGGGCGCTGCTCACGGCCTGGGTCGCGGTGCCGCTGCTCGCGCTGCTGGCCGCGTTCGGCCTGCTGGTCGTGACCGGGACGCCGCTGCACCGGGTGCGGGAGAGGTTCGAGGAATTCGCTTACCTGATGCGCCAGCTGCGCGGGGGTAGCGAGGAAGAAGCCGAGGAAGGCGAACCAGGCGCCCAGCTCGCGCCGACGTGGCTCGGCCGGCGCCGCAGTGCGGGAGCGATCGAGGCCGGAGCCGGGGACCAGCCTTACGACACGCCGCTGCTCGGCGGGCTGATGTTCAGGGGCGCGGCCGGGCGAGCCTCCAGGCAGGCGGCGGCCGCGGCGCGGTTGGGCACCCAGCCAGCGGATCCTGGCACCGAGGACGAGCTGACCGATAACGATGCTCCCGCCGGGGTAAGCGCAGCCGACGCGGTCAGGCGGCGGTCTGACGACGAGGTGATAGCCGAGGCGCTGAACTTCGATGCTGACGGCCGGGCGGCGCCGGAGCTTGAGGCGGCACCGCGGGCCCCGTCCATGCCGGCGCCTGAGCGGGTGGGCGAGCAGCTGACGCTGACGGCTGAGTCGTCGTCGAGTTACACGCTGCCGCCGGCTGCCCTGCTGAAGCCTGGTTCGGCTCCGAAGGCCCGGACGCGGGCGAACGACCTGATGGTCGAGGCGCTGACGATGGTGCTCGACCAGTTCGAGGTGGACGCGCAGGTGACCGGGTTCACTCGCGGGCCTACCGTGACCAGGTACGCGATTGAGATCGGGCCTGCGGTGAAGGTGGAGCGGGTCACGGCGCTTTCGAAGAACATCGCCTACGCGGTGAAGAGCGCGGACGTGCGGATCTTGTCGCCGATTCCGGGGAAGTCGGCGATCGGGATCGAGATCCCGAACACGGACAGGGAGATCGTGAGCCTGGGTGATGTGCTGCGGTCGCCGGTGGCCGAGGGCGACCATCACCCGATGATCGTGGGCCTGGGGAAGGACGTCGAAGGCCGGACCGTGGTGGCCAACCTGGCGAAGATGCCGCACATCCTGATCGCGGGCGCGACCGGCGCGGGTAAGTCGACCTGCATCAACGGCCTGATCACCTCGATCCTGGTCCGGGCCACGCCCGATGAGGTGCGGATGATCCTGATCGACCCGAAGCGGGTCGAGCTGACGGCCTATGCGGGGATCCCGCACCTGATCACGGCGATCATCACGAACCCGAAGAAGGCGGCGGACGCGCTGGCCTGGGTGGTGGGGGAGATGGACCGCCGGTACGACGACCTGGCGGCGTCAGGGTTCCGGCATATGGATGATTTCAACAAGGCGGTGCGGGCGGGGAAGATCTCGGCGCCGCCTGGCAGCGAGCGGGTGTACGTGCCTTACCCGTACCTGCTGGTGATCGTGGATGAGCTGGCCGACCTGATGATGATCGCGCCCAGGGACGTGGAAGACGCGATCGTGCGGATCACGCAGCTGGCGCGGGCGGCCGGAATTCACCTGGTGCTGGCGACGCAGCGGCCGTCGGTGGATGTGGTCACGGGGCTGATCAAGGCGAACGTGCCCTCGCGGCTGGCGTTCGCGACGTCGTCGCTGACGGACAGCCGGGTGATCTTGGATCAGCCGGGGGCGGAGAAGCTGGTCGGGCAGGGCGACGCGCTGTTCCTGCCGATGGGCGCGAGCAAGCCGATCCGGCTGCAGAACGCCTACGTCACGGAAAAAGAGATCCGCGAGATCGTCAGCCATTGCAAGAAGCAGGCTGAGCCAGATTACCGTGAAGACGTCACCGTGGCGGAAAGCGCCAAGCGCGAGGTCGACGCGGACATTGGCGATGACCTCGAACTGCTGCTCCAGGCCGCTGAACTGATCGTCGGCACCCAGTTCGGCTCGACCTCGATGCTCCAGCGCAAGCTCCGGGTCGGTTTCGCCAAGGCTGGCCGGCTGATGGACTTGCTCGAGAGCAGGGGCGTGGTGGGGCCGAGCGAGGGCTCCAAGGCCAGGGAGGTCCTCATCAGGCCGGATGACCTTGAGGAACTGCTCGACTCGCTGCGGGGCAGCTAGCCGCTCTTGGCCAACGCCATGCTCGCGCTTGAGGTTTGGCTGCCAGGGGGCGGGCAGGAGGAGGGTGAAGCTGGCGTTCTGAAAATGCTCCTCAGCATTGGCCCGGCGGACATCGTCCCAGCGGTCTGTAGATGGTCGCTAGGTGTCTACACTGGGTCATCGTCCCCTGAATAAGGGGAACCGGGGGAGCGAGAGCATAGCGATGTGCTCAAATCTGACCAGGCTTCGGCTAATGACGACCAAGCGTGATGAGTAGCGTGGAGGCGGGGCGTGACCATTGGTGACGCGCTGGCAGCGGGACGCCGCCAGGCCGGACTGACCGTGACGCAGGTAAGTCAGCGCACCTGCATCAGGGAGACCATCATCCGCGGCATCGAGCGCGGCGACTTTTCCGGCTGCGGGGGCGACTTCTACGCTCGCGGGCACGTCAGGAGCATCGCCCGCGCGGTCGGCGTCGATCCTGAGCCGCTGATCGAGGAATACGACGAGACCATGGGAGCGCCGCGGGCGATCAGCGCCGCCGACGTGTTCCAGCCGGTCACGCCCGTGAAGCTGAAGGAAAGGCGGCGGCCGAACTGGACCGCGGCCCTGGCGGTGGCCCTCGTGGCCGCCGGCGGTACCTACGGCTATCTGCACTTCACGCAGCATTCGCACGGCGGGCACTCCTCGGTGGCAACCGTTAAGTCCACTCCGGACGCGCATTCCAAGCCGCTGCCGAAGCCGTCGCCGAAGGTTCACGCGCCGCGCCGCCTCGAGATCAAGATCGCCGCTACGCAGGATTCCTGGGTAGTGCTCACGTCCAGGGCCTCCGGCGCGACGATCTTCCAGGGGATGGTGTACGCCGGGCAGTCGCTGCAATGGAACGAGCGGCATGCTGTCATCCTGCAGCTTGACAATCCGGCGGGCATAACGGTGACCGTCAACGGGAAGAAGCACTCCCATTCACGCGCCCAGACGCCGATCACGGTGAACCTGGCGCTCGGCGGGCCTGGGAAGGCCTCTTCCCGGTCCTGACGGCTACGCTGCGCCCGGTAGTCTGCCGGTGTGCGATCAAGCGGTTCCCTCCCCGTGGCCAGGCGCTCGGTGCGCCTGGTCACTTTGGGCTGTGCCAGGAATGAAGTCGACTCAGAAGAACTCGCTGCCCGGCTGGAAGCCGGCGGCTGGGAGCTGACCGACGAAGGCGAGCCCGACGTAATCCTCGTCAACACCTGTGGCTTCATTCAGGCGGCAAAGCAAGAGTCGATCGACGAACTGCTCTCCGCGGCGGACTCGGGCGCGGCCGTGGTCGCGGCTGGCTGCCTGGCCGAACGGTACGGCAGCGGACTGGCCGAGGCGCTGCCGGAGGCGCAGGTGCTCGGCTTCGACGACTATGCGGGCATCGCCGGGCGGCTCGATGAGGTACTGGCCGGGAAGCGGTGGCCGGCCCACGAGCCGAGAGACCGGAGAAAGCTGCTGCCGATCGCCCCGGCCGGGCGGCCCGGTGCGGGCGGGCCGCACGTGCCCGGGCACGGCTCCATGCCCGGTTCCGGCTCGCTGGTCCCTGACCTGCCTGAGGGGGTCGCGCCCGCGTCTGGGCCCAGAGTGCTTCGCCGCCGGCTTGGCGGCGGAGTCGTGGCGCCTTTGAAGATCGCCTCTGGCTGTGACCGGCGGTGCAGCTTCTGCGCGATCCCGGCGTTCCGAGGCGCCTTCATCTCAAGGCCGCCGGCCGACCTGATCGCGGAAGCGGGCTGGCTGGCCGATCACGGGGCCAGGGAGCTGCTGCTAGTCAGCGAGAACTCCACCTCGTACGGCAAGGATCTCGGCGACCTGCGGCTGCTTGAGGGCCTGCTGCCCCGGCTGGCCGAACTGCCAGGGATCGACAGGGTGAGGGTCAGTTATCTCCAGCCCGCCGAGGTCAGGCCGGGACTGATCGAGGTCATGACGAGTACCCCCGGCGTGGCGAGGTACTTCGACCTGTCGTTTCAGCACGCGAGCGGTCCTGTGCTCCGGGCGATGCGCCGGTTTGGCGATGCCGAGCGGTTCATCGGCCTGATCGAGCAGATCAGGAAGCTGGCTCCGGAAGCGGGGATCAGGTCCAACTTCATTGTCGGCTTTCCCGGCGAGACGCAGGCCGATGTCGAGGTGCTCGCTAAGTTCCTGGCCGACGCCCGGCTGGACGCCGTCGGGATCTTCGGCTATTCCGACGAGGACGGTACCGAGGCGGCGACGCTGCCTGGCCAGCTTGACGAGCAGGAGGTCGCCGACCGGGTCGAGGAACTGGCCGCCCTGGCCGATGAGCTGATGGACCAGCGGGCCGCCGACCGGATCGGCGAAGTGCACGAGGTGCTGATCGAGGAACTAGGCGACGGTCAGGATGGGGCCTGGCGCGCGACCGGACGGGGTGCGCATCAGGCGCCAGAGGTGGACGGGACCACCGAGGTGGTTTCTGACCGGCCTCTTGCCGTTGGTGAGCTGGTTCGCGCCAGGGTATCTAGGTCCGAGGGGGTGGACCTGGTGGCAGATCTCATCGAAGGCCAGGACGTGCCGCTTGAGCGAGCGGGATCGCCGCGGCGCCTTGGCTAAACCCAGTGCTGGCAGCGAGGCGAGCGGCCCGACTGGAGTGCGGCAGCCGAGCCTGATCAACGTGCCGAACGGGCTGACGGTACTGCGGCTCGCCCTGGTGCCGGTGTTCGTGGTGCTCCTGGTGGAGGACAGCACCGGCTCGAGGATCGCGGCTTTCGTGGTTTTCGGCGTGGCCTCGTTCACCGACCTGCTCGACGGCGAACTGGCCAGGCGCCACGGCCTGATCACCGATTTCGGCAAGATCGCCGACCCGATCGCCGACAAGGCGCTGACCGGCTCGGCCCTGGTGACGCTGTCCGCGCTCGGCATGCTGAGCTGGTGGATCACCGGCGTGATCTTGGTGCGCGAGGTCGGGGTGACCTTGCTCAGATTCTGGGTGATCAGGCGGGGCGTGATCCCGGCGAGCCGGGGTGGCAAGATCAAGACCGTGCTCCAGATGGTCGCGATCGGCCTCTACATCCTGCCGGTCGGCCTTGGTCCGATTAAGGGGGCGGTCATACTGGCCGCCGTCGTAGTCACGGTGGTGACCGGCGCCGATTACCTGGTCAGGGCCATTCAGTTGCGGCGGCGCCCGGTCTCAGGCACGGCACCGGCTGATGTGCTCGCGGAAGACAAACGATGATTACAGCGTTACCTAGTGGAACACGCGCTGATGCCCTCTCCCGCACGGTCAGTGAGGCCAGGTACGGTGGAGGTGTAAGCGGCCACTCCTCGGGAAGGAATGCGGCAATGGTCCTGCTTCGTCACTTGCTGGGTGACGCGCTGCGGCGCCTGCGCCTGCGGCAGGGTCGCACCCTCCGCGAGGTGTCCGCCTCGGCGCGAGTTTCGCTTGGCTACCTCTCAGAGGTAGAGCGAGGCCAGAAAGAGGCCTCGTCTGAGCTCTTGGCCGCTATCTGCACCGCTCTGGGGGCACCGCTTTCCCAGGTCCTGCGGGAGGTCTCTGATAACTTCGCGCTCGCCGAACTGCAGAGCGAGCCCGTGTTCGCCGATGTTATGGAGCCCGCCATCGAGGTGGTCGGAGCCGGGCACGGCGCCGGAGCCGGGCATGGCGCCGGCACTGCCGACACCGCGGAGGAGCAGGTGCCGGTTGCCTCAGGGGCCAGGATGGGCACGGCGGTGGCCGAACGGGTGGGCTCGCTGCAGGCGAGTTCGCTTCAGCCCGCTCAGCGTCAGCAGGCCGGGGCCATCAAGGCCGGGCAGTTGAGGACGGTCTCGGCCGGTTCGTCGCGGCTGCCGATCGGCGCGGGCCTAGACGATCCGGTCTTCGACCAGGTCGCGCGCGTGGCTCACGGCATCAGGGACATCACGGACATGGTGCCGGTGTAACTAGGCCGTTGCCTGGGGTCCCTTGGGCCGTTTTCCATTGGGTCCGCTGTTGCCTGCTCAGCGGGTGAGGCGGGCCTCCCAGGAGCCTGGCAGCTCCGCCAGCGCCTGAACGCGCTCGGGCAGCGAACCGGAAACCACGTGCGCGAGCGACACCTCCTCAAGGATCGCTCGCTCGTTCGCGCGCAGCGCGATCCACACCGTCTGGAGCGGCTCGGCCGCCCCGATGTAGCCAAGGTTCTCAGGTCGCTCGCCGCGCACGCCGAGCAGCGGGCCGTCGATCGCCCTGATGATGTCGGCCAGCGAAATATCATCCGCGGGCCTGGCCAGCCAGAACCCGCCATCGGGGCCGCGCTGGCTTCGCACCAGTCCGGCCCGCCGGAGCTGGGTCAAGATCGCCTCAAGGAACTTAGCCGGGATCTGCTGGGCCTTGGCGAGCTGGTCTGAGGTGACGTGCCCTTCGGTTGATGCCGCGAGCTCGATCGCAGCACGCAACGCGTAATCGGCTCGGGCTGACAAACGCATACCAAGCATTATGCCGTGCACCGCCTCGCGGTCCGGCCGCGGGCACATACCCGCGCCCCGCGCCTGGTCTGGTCAGGGTCGGCCGGAGCCGGTGGGTCGGCCTGGGCCGGGCCTGCGGCGGGGCTGGTGCGGGGCTGGTGCGGGTGGGCCCGGCAGGGCCGGGCCTCGCCCGGAAGACAACGAAGACTTTCCAGTTGTTCGATGTAGACTTTTCGCTTCTCGAAGACTTTTCCGCTCAATTCATTGATTAGTCTTCCAGAAGCGACAACTTCACATCTAGCCGCCGAAAACCCTCCGCCCTGACGCTGACCACACTACGGACCGCCGAAACCCTCCCAGAACAACCCGACCACCCACCGCACGGCAGCGCCGTTACCGTCACGTCATGTAAGCCAGAGCCACATCGCTGGCCCATCGTTGCGGTTCGGTCGCGTCGGCGGACGACATCTATGGCCCAGCGATGCTGTTCCCGCAGCATCCATGGCCCATCGTTGTGGTGAGACCCTGGCTGGGCAGCAGCATCGGTGGGCCATCGTTGTGCTCGGTCCGGGAACTATAAGTGTTTTGTCCGAGCGGCTGGGCCTGGTTGGCTTATTTGTTGTGGTGCCGACCGGGGCGGGGCGTGGTGTTGGCGGTGTAGTTCGGGGTGTTTTGCGTGAGCCAGGAAAGTGAACAACCCGTACAAGGTCGCTGGGGTCTTGTGACCTTGTACGGGTTGCCGTGTCTTCCGGGTGAGGTTATGGGCTGTTTTGCGGGTTTTCACGGTACGGTTAACCGTACAAGGTCGCGATCGCGCGGCGACGTTGTACGGGCTGGCTTTCTGGACGCACTCCCAGGCTAGACATCAATGTGCCACCAGGATCACGGCACGGGCCGACCAAGCCCAGGCCCCTAACCCGGGCTGCGCAGGCCCGGCCCAGGCCCTAACCCCAGGCTGCGGCCGGCCCCGGCCCCCTGTGCCCCGGCCCGGCCCGCCGCCGGGCTGCGGCCCCGGCCGAGGGCATGCTAAGGCGCCCCGGCCCCGGAACGCTAGAAGAGGCTGGCTGCGAGTGGCGGGCTTCGCCCGGCCGGCGGTTTTCGGTGCGAGCCGTGTTAGGGAGGGTGCCGGGCTGGGGCCAGCCCGCCGGCCCGCCCGGCCAGCCGGCCCCGCCGCCCCGGCGGCTGAGGCCATTCGGTTGGCGCGGATGTTCGGCGTAGACGAGTATTCAGCTATGCGCTATCAAATACACAGCAAGTGGTCCTTCACCGAGCATTTCGCAATCGCCGATGATTCCGGCACGCCGGTCTACGACGTACGGGGCAACCTCGAGCCTCACCCAGCACCTGGTCATGCGGGATGCCATGGGGCAGGAGGTCGCCGCGATCAAGAAGCACATGATGACCACGAAGCACGACATTCTCATGGGCGGGCAGAAGGTAGCCGAGGTCCATCACGAAGGTTTCTTCGGAGATCACTACGAGATCGACTCGCATTTCGGCCGGATCAGTGCCAAGGGTAACTTCGGGGGCTGGAACTACAACATTCACCAGCAGGGACAGCCGGTCGCGATGGTGTCGCGCGAGCTCTCGTTCGGCGAGAAGTTCCTCGTGCAGACGGCGGACAACATCAACGACGCGTTCATCCTCGCCGTGGTACTGGCGATCGACGCGATCCACAAGGAGCGCGAACAGGAAAACAACCAGGGCGGCGGCGGTATGTTCGGCAACCAGGGCGGCGGCGGTGGCCTCTTCGGTGGCAACTTCCCCTAAAGGCCCCTAAAGACCCGGCTAACGGCCACGCCCGATCGCGCCAGCCGGCAGGACGGCGTGCACGCCCCAGGACTGGTTGGCTACCTGGGTGACGCGCAGGTCGACCGCCGGGCTGGCGAGCGCCAGGGTGCTCGCCCGGTCAAGTCCGTAGAGCGCCTGCATCCAGGTCAGCATGGCACCGAGCGCCTCGTACATGGCCTCGTTGAGGTCAGGGCTGAAGCCGAAGGTGATCAAGCCCGCCGGTGTCTCCGCGTGCACGCCCGCAACCGGCCGCCCGGTGGCCAGGTCGAGCCGCAGTTCGGTGGTCATGCCGCATTCGATGGCCGTTCCCGCTACTTCGCCGTCGCCCTGGGCGGCGTGGCCGTCGCCGATACTGAGCAGCGCTCCTGCCACGCTGACCGGAAGATAGAGCACCGAGCCCGCCACGAGTTCCCTGCAGTCAATGTTCCCGCCAGCGATCGCGCGGGGCGGGATCGTCGAGTGCTCGCCAGGTTCATCCCACGCGAGCCCGGTCACGCCGTGAAAGGGCGCTATCCGTACCTGGTGCCCGTGGTTGCTTGTAGCGGTGCCCGCGTCGGCGTCGATCTGCCAGAGCAGCCACGCGGGCGCGTTCTCGGCGGCACCGAGCCGCCTGGTCAGCGGAGTGTCCCTGGCCACGGTCCAGCCCCAGTCATCGGGCCGCAGCGAAGTGAAGCTCACCGCGAGCACATCGCCTGGCGCCGCGCCCCTGACCGAGATCGGACCGGTCAGACAGTGCCCGCGGCGGTCGGGGAACATCTGCGGCACCTGCTCGCCAGGCACTCGCTGGCGCTCGAGGTGACCTGAGGCGTTAAGCGAGCGGACGACGATGGTGTCACCCGGGTCAACGGTGAGTACGGGCGGCAAATCTGCGCTGAAGACCTCCGCGGTGGTGGCGGGCGTGGGATCCAGGCGATGGCGGCTCATAGCCCGATCTTGTCACGCGTCGGGCAACGTCCTCGGAAGCCCGAAGAAGGGCACGATGCCGTTATCGCGGAACCGTGTCATCGCGCCGATCTGATCCCCGGCCAGCGTCAGCACGATCAGGCCGTTCGCGCGCGCGATCGGTGCGTGGGCGTCGTTCAGGTAGTAGCCGAAGGCCGGCTGCCCGTTCGCCCTCGTCGCCACCAGCCGGACGGCACCCGGCCGCCACCATCCCAGGCCCAGGTAAAACTCGGCGATTGCCGCGCGGCCGGTAAATTCGAGCGGCTCAGGCGGCATGGTCAGGCGCGCGTCGTCGGCGAGCAGGCCGACTAGGCGCTCGATGTCCGCGCTCTCGAAGGCGTCAACGAACCGGCCGACCACGGCCCTTTCCCTCGGCGACCGCGGCAGCGGCGCGCGTTCCCTGTCGGAGGGAAGCATCGCGCTCAACGTGGCTCGAGCACGCTGGAGTGCGCTGTTCACCGAGATCCCGCTGGCGTCAAGCAGTTCGGCCGCCTCGGCCGCCCGGAAGCCGAGTACGTCGCGCAGCACGAGCGCTGCCCGCTGCCTGGGCGGCAGCTGCTGCAAGCCCGCCGTGAACGCGAGCGCCAGCGCCTCCCTGCTCTCATACCGCGCCTCTGGTCCCGGCGCCACGTCGGGCAGGTCGCCGAGCAGCGCGTCAGGATACGGCTCGAGCCAGCTAGGCTCTGGCCTGCCCGTACTGGCCGTCGGCGCGGGCCGCGGGCGCCGTCCGCTATCGCGCAGCAGGTTCAGGCACCGGTTGGTCGCGATCTTGTAGAGCCAGGCCCGCACCGAGGATCTCTCCTCGAACTCGCCGAGCGCCCGCCAGGCCGCCAGCAGCGTCTCCTGCACCATGTCCTCGGCGTCCTGTACAGACCCGAGCAGCCGGTAGCAGTGCAGCTGAAGCTCGCGCCGCACCGGGTCGGTCAGCTCGCGGAAAGCGTCCTCGTCACCGGCGCGTGCCTGCGCCAGCGTCGTGGCGTGGCCCTGGCTCACGATCGCATCCTCTCGTCGTCGTCCTCTTTCTTAAGGACACCAGGATCTTCCAAGATTCACCGGTGAGTCTCGGTTCGCCACGGTGTCTCAAGCAACGTGTCTCAGTAAAAAATGGTGTCGCCGAAAGTGAAATCGAGGTAAGCAAGTGCGACGTGTCATGGTGCGTTACACGCTCAAGCCTGGCCAGGCCGAACTCAACGAAAAGCTGGTCAAGGCCGTCTACGAGGAACTAGCCGAGGTCAAGCCGGCCGGATTTCGATACGCTACCGTCCGCTTGAACGACGGTCTGACCTTCGTCCACATCGGGGTCTCAGAAGGTGAGGACACGCCGCTCCCGTCGATCGAGGCCTTCAGGCGCTTCACCGAAGACATCGCCGCCCGCTGCGACGTCCCACCCCAGACCACCGAATTCGAGGTCGTCGGAAACTACGGCCTGCTTTGAGGGCTAGGTGACCCCTGCTAAGGGCTGCTTCGGTGCGGAGCCTGAAGATCAACTCCAAGCCAACCGGCCCAGCTCCATCAGGAAGAGCCACACCCATGGGCCATCCATGCGGTTCAGTGCGGAGTGCGGGGTGAGGGTGGCCCGAAGGTCGCATGGCGCGGGGGCGGGGGGCGGATGACACTGTAGTTTGCTCGCAGTCCGTTGTCTGTGCTTGAGGTCGCCAATGGCCGTTATTGGCACCCAGGTTGGAGGGCACGCATTAAAAACGGTCCCAGTGCGATGGCCGGTCCATGAGCATCCGACCGGACCAGGGCAGCGTCGCCCGCCCGGTAAAGCCCCGGTTCTGCATCCTCGGGCCGCTTCAGGTATTGGACAATGACCTCCAGATCCATCCTGGCTCTCGCAAGCAGCAACTCGTTTTAGCGGCCTTGCTCTGCCGGGCTAATACTCCCGTGCCGGTCGAGGCGCTGGTTGAGGCGTTGTGGCCGGACGAGCCGCCTAGGACGGCGCGCAAGAACATCCAGGTCTACCTCTCGGTGCTGCGCGGCTTGCTGCGCTTGGGGGCCGGGCCGGGCGCCCGGATCAGTTATCAGGCGGGCGGCTACATTTTGCACGCGACCGCCGCCGAGCTTGATTCGCTCAGGTTCGAGCAGCAAGCGCAGGCGGGGCACCGGCTGCGGCAATCGGGGCAGCCGGCCGCGGTGGCGCAGACCCTGGCCGGCGCGCTTGAGCTGTGGCGTGGCCGTGCGCTCGACGGGATGCGCGATATACCGCTGATCAACACGGCGGCCCAGCGCCTTGAGCGGTTGTACCTGTCGGTGTTCGAGGACTGGGCCGAAGCGGAGATCGCGACCGGCGGCGGGGCCGGGGCGATCGAGCGGATCACTGAGATCGCCGCGGAGCATCCGCTGCGGGAGCGGCTCCGGATCTTGCAGATGACCGCGCTGTGCCAGGCGGGACGGCGGGCCGAGGCGCTGGCCGTCTACGACGAGCTGCGGCAGGCGCTCGCCCACGAGCTCGGGCTATCACCCGGTCTGGCCGTCGTGAGCTTCTATCAGTCGCTGCTTCGCGAGGAAGAGCCGCCGGGCCGGACCGCGGCCGGCTCGCCTGACCGTCCGGCGGTCCCGCCCAGCCTGCTGCCCTGGGATCTGCCGGTCTTTGCCGGGCGGGCCGAGCAGACGAGGCAGCTGACCGACGCGCTGGTCAACGGCAGTAACCGGCTGGTGGTGGTGACCGGCCTGCTCGGGGCAGGCAAGACCGCGCTTGCGGTGCACGTCGCCCACAATCTCAGCGACAGCTTCCCCGACGGCCGGTTCTTCATCAGGCTGCGGGACGACGAAGGCGCCCTGCGACCGCTTGATGAGGTGGTCTCCCAGCTGATGTGGGCGGTCACGCCCGCGGTGACCCCCGACCCGCTGCCGACCGGGCCGCGAGCGTGGCAGCTCTGGCTCGCCAGGCACCGGGCCCTCGTGGTACTCGACGACGCCCGCAAAGAGCAGGACGTCAGGCCGTTGCTGCCCGAGGGCGGCGACAGTGCGGTCATGGTCACGGCCAGGTCAAGGCTGGCCGGCCTTGACGCGGCCTACCGGGTCAGGGTTCCGCCCTTCGCGCTGGCGGAGGGGGCGGAGTTCCTGACCGGGATCATCGGGGCCGAGCGGGTCGCCGCCGAGCGGGCGGCCGCCGAGCGGATCGTCGCTGCGTCAGGCTCGCTGCCGCTCGCGCTCAGGCTGGTAGCCGAGCGGCTGTCGTTGCTGCATCACGTCTCGCTGAGCGACTACGCGACTAGGTTGACCGATCCTTCAGAACTGCTCGACGAGGTCACGGCCGGAGACGTGGCAATCAGGGCCAGACTGGGCGAGGCGATCGCTGAGCTGCCGGAACCGGCCAGGCAGGCCGTGGTCAGGCTCGGCACGCTGCCCGCGCCCATGTTCACGGCCGCCGAGGCCGCCGTGGTTCTTGACGCGGGCGAGGTCGCCGTGGTGCGGCTGCTCGAGAGCCTGCTCGCGGCTAGCGTCATCACGGTTTCCGGCACATCCGCCGGCGTGGGCGGCGCGGTGTACGAGCTGCCGGCCCTGGCCTACGCGTTCGCCCGCGAGGTCGCGGCCACCTGGCCTGACCTGACTGAGCCGGTGCGCCTGGCGCCGCGCGGGCTCGCGTGAGCGCCAGGTGAAGATCCTGCTCTGCCCGCTGAGCGACGGCGGTTACCTGTACCCGGCGATCGCGGTCGGGCGGGAACTGCGGCGGCGCGGCTACGAGATCTCCGCGCTCGGCCGGGCCGGCGCCGCGCCGATCCTGGCTGAGGCGGGCCTGCCGTTCGCGGCCGCGGAGGAGTTCGGCGTGGGAAGCGGGTTCTCGGCCACCTGGTGGGGCACGACCGGGATGGCGCAGTACCTGGCGACGCTGCGGGCCGCGAGGCAGGCGCAGGCTGACTTGCTGATCACCTCGGTCCTCTGCCCCGGGGCGGTGCTTGCCGCCGAGGTGCTCGACATCCCTGTCGTGGTGATCGGGTTTGCCGTCCACCTGTGGGACTATGAGGCGGGCGGCGACGGCGAGCCGCAGCTTGGCCGGGCCAGGGAAGACCGGACTCAGCTCACCCTGCAGCACTACGCCGACCTGCGGGAGGAGGCCTGCGTCAGCGGGAGCTCGAGGTGGCCGCGTTATCCGCTGGCGGGGGAGGCCCTGCTCCTGCGGGGTGATCCCGTGCTCGAGTACCCCGGCGCGGTGCTTCCCGACCGGGTCGGCCACGTCGGCCCGCTCAGCTGGGAACCGGCCGCTGATCCGGCCGAGGTTGCCGCTATCCGCGACCGGCTCGACCGGATCGGCAAGCCCGTGGTGTACGTCCACCTGGGGCGTTTCTTCGGCGGCAACAGCCGCTGGCCGCCGCTGAACGCCGCGTTCGGCGCCGGCAGCCCCTTCCAGGCCGTCGTTGAGCAGGGGCGGTCGACGAAGCCGCAGCCGGATCCGCTGGCCGGGATCTTGCTCGTGAGCAAGCCGTGGATGGGACCGCTGCTCGACCTGGCCGGGCTGGTGCTGACCAGCGGCACGTCCGCCCCGGTCCTGGCGGCCCTGCTCCGCGGCCGCCCGCTCGGCGTGTGCCCGAACGGATCAGAGCAGCCCCTGCTGTCCGCGGCTTGCGTCCGGGCCGGGGTCGCCGCTTACGTGCTCGACCAGCACCACGACAACCAGGTAGAGCAGCTCACGGCTATTTGGCGGAACGATGAAGCGCGAGCCGGCGCGATCGGGCTTGGCCGTCGGCTCGCGGCAACGGAGGGCGCCGAGCGTGCGGCTGGGATCGTGGAGCGAGTGCTGGCTGGCCGGCCGTGGCCCGAAAGTCGCATGGACAGGGTAGATAGCGGGGGAGAAACTGGCTCAGCGAACCGGTGCGGAACTGGCGAGGAGAGCGCGTGAGCGACAGCCTGGACGTTTTACTGGCTGGCTCGTTGCGCTGGGTGCGCGGTAATTCCGGATATCTGGATTCGGCTTCCGGGCGAGCGGAACTGCCGCCGATGCCGCGGGTGAAAGCTATTCTTCAGCTCGCGCTGCTGCATTATCACTGGGCGAAAGTAAGGCCCGCCGACGAGGGCAGAGCCGGGATTGCGGCGTTTATCGAGGAAATCTGGCAGCGTCCTGAATTTATCCGGCTTATCGCCGAGGATCTCAGGTTCGCGCAGACCTTCGGCCTCATGTACGGCGCGCTGGTGCCAGCCGGGAGCAACGGGGGGCTGCGGGAGGGCATGCTCGCGAAACTGGCGGCTGACGGCTTCCTGTCCCCAGATGGCAAATCGGCCTATGACTGCCTGGCTACCAGGTACTACGCGGACCTGGCCGGGGTGAGCCACGGCTTCGCGCCCTATCTGGAGCTTTACCAGTCAAGCCCGCTCGGCAGCAACGCCGCCCTGGATCGGCCGCTTGAGCTCGATGTGTGCAACGTCACGCACACTGTTTTCTACCTGAGTCATTTCGGCTTCCGCGATACCGGCCTTGATCTAGTCGGCCGGATCCGGGTGCTCGGCATTCTGAGCAGGCTGACCGAACATTGCGTCGCCCGGTCTGAGTGGGATCTCACGGGAAAGCTCATGCTCGCGCAGCACTGCCTCGGAGGAGATCCTCTTGACACAGCGCTCGGAAAGCAGGCCTTGGACCTGATCGCGCAGGCTCAGGTTCCTTCAGGTGGTTTCCCTGGCCGTTCATCAGCTCAGCGGGTGCCGGAGTCAGCGACCGCGCTCGAATTTTTCCGCAAGTCCTATCAGACCACGGTCACGATTGCGCTCATGTCCTTGATCCTGTCATTACCGAGCTGATCAAGCTCGTTATTTATCTCGGCACGCGCGTGATTCTACGGGCCGTGCTTGTGTCTTTATCCGGCCGTTCACAACCGTAATTGAGTTCTCTGGTCATGGACTCTGACCTGCGGTTTAACCGATCTTTAACCGAAAATTAAGCGTTCCCATACTGCCTGTCTTTACTATTCAGGCAACGAGTAGCAATGTAATAACAGCTACCCCAGCAAGGAGGCCAACATGCCCGAGCCCGAAGAGATCACCCCTGAGCCAGAAGAGACCAAGGCTGAAGAAGCCGAAGTAGTCGCCCACAGCGACGACGAGGAACTCGACGACTGGTGCGTCTTTAACAACAGCGCGCTCTAGTCAACCTCGAAGGGTCGTCCGGCCTTTCCGGTATCAGTGCCGGGAGGGGCCGGACGACCCTGTCAGGGGTCTGTCAGTGGTGCGATACGTCGATTCGGAGGGTAACGGTGGACGCAGGCACAGCTGACCTGGACCGGCTGATCACCGGGGAGCGGATCCTGCGGGGCGCGAGGAACTGGTGGTTCGTCGGTCCTGGCGGCGTGGCCAAGCTCAAGGACGGGCACCTGACCGCGGAAGGCGGGCTCAAGCCCGAGGTAGAGCGTCAGATGCGGGACGCCGGCCTGCTGTCGGTGCCGCGAGCCCGCACTTACTCCCTGACGGTGCTGACCAGCACCGACTGCAACCTGGGCTGCGGTTACTGCTTCCAGAACACCGGCCAGGATCTCTCCGGGGGAACTCGCCCGCCCAGGATTGCCCACGCCAGGCTTACCTCGCCGACCATCAGCACCATCCTGGACTTCACCAGCACGCAGATGGCGGCGGCCGAACTCGACAAGCTCAGGATCTTGCTGTTCGGCGGGGAACCCCTGCTGAATCCCCGAGGCTGCCTTGAGTTGCTGGCCAGGGCCGCCGACTACGGCCTCTCCTCAGCCTGGATGATCTCCAACGCGACCCTGCTGACTCCCGTGCTGGCGAAACGGCTTGAGGACCACAAGCTCAACTGCATCCAGATCACGTTCGACGGCGACCGTGATGATCATGATCAGATCCGGGTCAGGCGTTCCCACGGCGGTACTTTCGATGCGATTACCGGCAACATCGCGAGGGCTTCCGCGGCTTGCTCGATCAAATGGCTGCTCAGGGTCAACGTGTCCCATCACAATCAGGGCGGTATCGACGCGCTGATCGACCGGCTCGCCGGGGCGCTCGATACTTCGCGGTGCACGATCTACTTTGCCAGGGTGGGCGACGTGGGCGTCGGCTACGGCAACGACCTGCTGCACTCGGGCGACCTCGTCGCCAATTTCACCAGGTGGCAGCGCCGGGCCCTGGACGCGGGCTTTACCGTGACCCGTCCCAAGGCCAACCGGCCGTGCGCGACCTGCGGCTCGGGCGACGGCCGCTACGGCGCCGTGGTGAGCGCCGACGGCACCCTGTCGAGCTGCTGGGAGACCGCAGGCAAGCCGGACTGGAACGTCGGCTCCACCGGGGACGGTTACCTGCCGCAAACCCGTACCCGTGAGCGCTGGATCGGATGCGGTGATCTGTATCAGTATGAAGAGGACGCGCAGGCCATTTCGTCCTTCAGGGACGCGGTCGACGCCAACCTGATCGATTACCTGGAGGAGACGGGACGCCTGTAGAACATGACCAGCAGTGATTCCGCGCCAGACCGGCTCGGCCGGCTGACCGCAGGCGCCGTGGACTGGCTCGGACGCAGCTTGCCGTTCTTCGATCCGTTCTCGCCGCAAGCGCAAGCCTCACCGCACGGCAAAGTCAAGGCAGCGCTCGAACTAGCGCTGCTTCATCATTGCTGGGCTCGTTCAGGCCCGGATGACGGGCTGCTGAAGAAGCCGGCCGTGCTCGTGGAGGCGCTCTGGCAGTCGGCTGAATTTCAATCGCTGGTAGTTTCGCAGCCCGAGCACGCCGCCGCTTACGAGTTAATTTACGTCGCCGTCGGGCCTGACGGCGTCGGCACCGACCTGCGGGCGGCTACTATCGCGCAACTCACGGGCGATGGTTACCTCACCTCGGCGGGGAAGTCGCCTTACCTGCGGCTTGAGACCAGGTTCTACGCGGATGAGGCCGGTATCAGCCATTCGATCGAGCCCTATCAGGAGCTGATCGACCAGAGCATTCTCGTCGGCCTGCCGGCCGAGTTTCCCTGCACCTTGCGGGACACGTACACCATCACGCACACCAGTTTTTACCTCAGTGATTTCGGTTCCAGGCTTCCCGACCTGACGTCCGCTCAGCTGGCACAGGCCGCTGACGTAACCGGCCGGATGCTTGACTACTGCGTCAGTCAGGACATGTGGGACCTGATCGCCGAGCTGATCATTACGCTGTTCTGCCTCGGCGGGGACCCGCTTGGCACGGAGTCCGGTCTCGCCGCCATCGAATGCCTTGAGCAAGCCCAGCGTCCTGACGGAGTCATTCCAGGCCGGTCGGCCGCGCAGTCGCCCGATGAGTCCGCGACCGCGGGCGAGTTTTTCCATAAGTGCTACCACACGACGATCGCCGTCATCCTGATGTCGGTCATCGTCTCGTCGACACGGGGCCCGCATGTCAGCTGATTCGCTTCCCGGTAAGGTCCGCCGATTCCCGCCGACGCTAATCAATCGCGACTACACCCGTTTGTGGTACGGGCAGGCGACCTCGTCGATCGGGGACTCGGTCTTCACCACGACCCTGGTTCTCTGGGTGGTGACCGTCCTGGCCAAGGGCAAGCCATGGGCGCCTGCGGCGGTGAGCACGATCCTGCTCTCGGTCGGCATCGCGGTCCTGGTCGTCGGGCCGCTCGCCGGCGTCTTCGTCGACCGGTGGGACAGTCGGCTCACCATGCTGCGCACCGATATGGTCAGGTGCGGGATCGTGCTTTTGCTCACCGTGTTTGCTTTCCTGCCGGCCCATGTCCTTCCCGTTGGGGTGTGGCTCGGGCTCATCGTCGTCGTTGTCTTCGCGCTGAACGCGGCCGGCCAGTTCTTCACGCCCGCTCGCTACACCCTGGTCAGGGACATCGTGAGCGGCGACGCCGACCGGGCCAGGGCGGCGGGCATCGCGCAGGCCACCGGCCAGACCGCGCTGATCGTCGGGCCGCCGCTGGCCGCGCCGCTGCTGTTCACCGTCGGACTGCAGTGGGGCCTGCTGTTCAACGCGCTTTCCTACGCGGTGTCCTTCATGACCATCCGGCTGATCAGGCCCCCTGAGGGCGGTTTCGACAAGCCGGTCGCCAAGGCGAGCTGGACTAAGGAGTTCGGAGCTGGCCTGCGTGTCTTCGCCCGGAGCAGGCTCCTGGTCGCGCTGCTCACGATCGCCATGATCGGACAGTGCGGCGTCGCCGCCCTCGGCGCGCTTGACGTGTTCTTCCTGCACCAGAACCTGCACTCGCCGTTGCGGCTGTACGGGTACCTGGCCATGGCGCTCGGCATCGGCGGCGTGGTCGGGGCACTGCTCGCCGGCCGGGTGGTGCAGAGCCTCGGTGCTAAGAGAACGGCCTGGGTCGGGCTGATCGTAGGCGGCCTCCTGCTGATCATTTACTCAAGACAGGCCCTTTTCCTGCCGGCCGTGGCGCTGATCTTCCTCGCCGCCCTGCCGATCACGATCCTGAACACCGCGATGGCGCCCATCCTCATGACCGCCGCTCCGAAGGAGTTCATGGGGCGCATCGTGTCGGTGTTCCAGCCGGCGACTCAGGCGGCGTCCATGGTGTCGGTCGTGATCGCTGGCTGGCTGGCCAGCACGGCGCTGCGGGGTCTCGACGTCTCGGTGGTCGGAGTCCACATCGGCGCGATCGACGCGATCTTCTCCGCCGCCGGGATCCTGATCGTGCTGGCCGGGTTCTATGCGCGGGCCGCACTTCCTGGACCGGCGCAGACTCAGGCACCGGCCCAGGCCCCGGCCGGCCCGGCCGCAACGGCGGCCGCTGCCAACGGCGCCGCCGCTAACGGCGTAGCCGCTAACGGCGCCTCCTCCGCCGAGGGCGCCTCCTCCTCTGATGGCGCGGGTCTGGAGCGCGCAAATGAGGCGAGTGCAGGCGCGGACGGGGTCAGCGCGGGCGGCGGCGCGACAGACGGCGCAGGTGCGCGCGGCGCTGGTGCAGACGGCCTGGCCGGTGACGGTCTAGCCGGGGACGGCCTGGCCGGTGACGGGTCAGAGCCCGCGGCGGCACGCGTCGCCGGAGCCATCCCTGACGAGGCCGGCGAGCCCGCGTTAGGCCGGGCGGAAATAGCCTGATCGGGCCGGGCGCGTACCCCGGCCCGGTCCCGGCCGTCACCCCGGCCCGGTCCCGGCCGTCACCCCGGCCCGGTCCCGGCCGTCACCCCGGCCCGGTCCCGGCCGTCACCCCGGCCCGGTCCCGGCGGCCAGCCCGGTCCCGGGGATCGGCCCGGTCCGGCGATCAGCTATTCCGGCATCTAGAGCATTTGCCGCAACTGTCCGGGCGGGCAACAACGATGACCCATCGTTGTGGTTCGCGGCCGCCCGGCACGACAACCATGGCCCAGCGATGCTGCTGGTGCCGCATCCATGGGACATCGATGCGGTAACCTCAGGCCAGGCCAACGACAACCATGGCCCACTGATGCGGCTCTGGCTCACATTTCGTGATGGTAACGGTGGTCCGGGTTCGGGCCGTCCAGCCTCGGCTCGGTAAACCGGGCAATTCGCCGTCGGCCCCGGCCGCAGCAGCAACGATGGCCCATGGGTGTGTTTCTTTGGGAGTGAGTTCAGGTTGACCCCTCAGCGCGGGCCTGGCGGGGCCATGCCGCCGGCCGGTCCCGGCCCAGGTATCCCGGCATTCCGGGCATTCGGTGCAGCCCGCCGCCAGGCCCCCGGAGGCGGGGGCACTTTACATCGGCAAAAACCTAGGCGAAGTGCCCCCGCCTCCCCGCGCAAGACCCTCAGGGACCCGGGACGGTCTTGCCCGAGCACCGGGGGCACTTCGGGGTCGTTATTACGACCGCAGGGTGCCCCCGGTGTCAGCGGGCGGGGCGGCGGGCTGCCCTGGATGCCGGGAATGCCGGGAATGCCGGTGGAAGCTGAGGCGGACTGGTCCTGCAGCCTTTCCCGGCCTCAGCCGGGCGGTGGGTCGGTTTGAGTTTCTGGCTTCGCTGGTTGCGGCCTGAAAGCTCCTGTCGCGGGGGTGCGCCGGCAGGCTCCCGCATGATTGTGGAATCCCCGGCTGGAATGCCATCTGAGGATTCCGCTAAAGCAGGCTTGCCGATCCTCTGGGTGCCGGCGGCGGGCCGGTATGCGGTGAATGCCCGGTTCGTGACAGCAGGGAGCGGGGCGGTGTTGCGCTGCGGACGGCGGCTGCCCGGCTTCGCTGCTTTCGCTGGTCCGAAATATCCGAGTCCGGAAATCGGACTGACCCGCTACTTTCAGCCTCCTCGCCGTTCCCGGCATTTCTGACATCCAAGGCGGCCCGCCGTCCCGGCGGTGGGCACCGGGCAAGACCGTCCGGCACCCGCCTCACTCCAGCGGAAACCCACCCATGGCCCATGGGTGCGGCTCCATTGGGTGGAGAGGTACAGGCCAGCTGAAGTTGATCTTCGGCGGGTTGGTCGCAGGCCCGCAGTCGTCCCTCAGCGGGTGCCCCGGCTTCGGCGCCGTGCTATCGCCGGGGCTCCAGGCCGTCCCCGAACGCCCGCGTCGTGCCATCGCGGGGGCACCGGCCGGCCCATCAACGCTCTTCACCCAAAACGAGCCTCGCCCATGTCGCATGGGCGGGGCTCTTGGGAGGGACAGGTGATCACCGGCTGGCGGTCCGGGGCTTTGCCGCCGGGCGGGCGAATTGGCAGTAGTTGCCGCGAATGCCCTGTGTGCCGGGGAGCGGCGGCCTGGCCCGGAACGCTCGCGCCAGGCCAGCCCCGGCGCCTGCGGGCCGCTGATGAACTCCCCTCCATCCAGAGGAGCCGCACCCATGGGACATGGGTGCGTTTCCGCTGGAGTGAGGCGGGTGCAGGACGGTCTTGCCCGAGCACAGGGGGCACTTTGGGGTGGTTTTTACGGCGCCAAAGTGGGCGGTGGGTCAGTTTGAGTTTCCGGCTTTGCTGGTTCCGGCCTGAAAGCTCCTGTCGCGGGGGTGCGCCGGCGGGCTCCCGCATGATTGTGGAATCCCCGGATGGAATGCCATCTGAGGATTCCACTAAAGCAGGCTTGCCGATCCTCTGGGTGCCGGCGGCGGACCGGTTTGCGCTTAATGCCCGGTTCGTACGGCGGGGAGCGGGCGGTGTCGCGAGCGATTTGCCGATGTCGCGTACTTCACCGGCGCGATCGAAGAATCTGTCGCCGCCTTTCGCGAAGCGGCGGACATCCACCTGGCGCGCGGCGACGTGCTGCGTCAGGGAGACGGTCTCCGGCGCCTCGCCGGACTGGCAGCGGCCCTCGGACGGCTGATCGAGGCCAGGGCGGTGGCGTTCGAGGCCGTGGCGCTGCTGGAACAGATCCCGCCCGGCCAGGAACTAGCGCGCGCTTACAACACTCTGGCCGCGGTGCTTGGCGTGGTCGGAGATGACCAGTTCCTAGGCTGGGCGCAGCGGGCGATCGAGCTAGCTGAGCGGATCGGATGCCTGGACGACCGGGAGCTGGCCGAACGGGCCGGAGACGATCTTGGCGTAGCGCGGGCCTACCTGAACCTGGCGGCAATACTCGCGGCCCGGCGGGAGTGGGTACTGGCCGGTCAGTACATCGGGGCGGGGCTGGCGTACTGCCATGACCGCGGCCTTGAGTCATCGTGGGGCTGGCTGGCGGCGCTGGCTGCCGAGGCGGCCCTCGCACAGGGGCGCGCGGATGAGGCCGCGGGCACGGCCGCCACGATCCTGGAGAGCGCCGCTGGCGAGATGAGTCACGCGCGGGTCAGGGCGCTCGCCGTGCTGGCCCGGCTGCGGGCCAGGGGCGGCGACACCGGCTACGTCCCGCTGCTTGACCAGGCGGCCGATGGCGCCAAGGCGTCGCCGTTCGCCGAGGCCACGATGATCATCGCCACTGCCCGCGCGGAACTCGCCTGGCTCGAGGGCGCGTCCGCTAGCAAGATCGGCGCAGCCATTCGTTCCTCAGGCGAGGCCACGGGAGTCGAGCTCCGCTGGTACGCCGGCGAGCGCGAGGCCTGGCTCCACCGGGCCGGCCTGGACTGCGGCGACCCGGCCGGGCTGCCCGAGCCTTACCGGCTTGAGATTACCGGCGACATCGACGGCGCAGCGGCGTGGTGGCAAGAACGGGGCTGCACCTACGACGCGGCGCTGGTGCTGGCTGGCTCAGGCGACCGCGCCGCGCTCCGGCGGGCACTGGACCTGCTGGACGGTCTTGGCGTGCATCGGGCGGCCTCGGTGGTTGCCCGGCGATTGCGCGCACTGGGCGAGCCAGATGTGCCGCGCGTGCCACGGCCGGCCACGGCCGCCAATCCCGCCGGCCTGACCGGCAGGCAAATGGAAGTGCTCGCGTACCTGGCGTCCGGCCCGAGCAACTCGGCGATCGCCGCGCGGCTGACCTTGTCGGGCCGGACGGTCGACAACAACGTGTCCGCGATCTTCCGCAAGCTCCGGGTCCAGACCCGTGACCAGGCGAGAGCGCAAGCCGTGCGGCTCGGCATAAGCCTGCCGGAGCCAGACGCCTGATCGGCGATGACGCTGACCGGGGTGCAGGCAGGTGACCTGCGGCCGGGGGATCGGCTGAGTCGGCTCAGCCGGCCCGCACCCGCACGTTCACGGCCCCTGGCTCAGCCCGCCCCGGCCGCGGCCGGCTGTCCCTGCAGCGCGTGCACGTCAGCCGTGGTGAGACCGTTTCCGCCTGGATCGCGGGAAACGTCCGATGCTAGCTCGTGAGCAGGTTGTCTCTCCATGCGGCGAACCGGTGCCGTAGGTCGGTGATGCGCTCTGGGTGGATGCCGTATTCGGCGAACGCGGTGTCGGTGATCTGGCTGAGCGCCCCGAGAGCGTCGGCGAACATGTGGCGGTCGAAGCCGTCGTCCGCTGCTGCTGCCAGTTCGAGCAGGCGCTCGCGGGAGTACCTGCCGCTGGCGAGGATCGCGTCGATATCGAGGAAGTCCCGCGCCAGTGCCCGGCCGTAGAGCGCTGCCATCTTGTTGCCGACCGCGTCATCGGCGTGCAGGACCGGGCCGATGTCCAGCGTGACCGGCTCATGAGAGCGCCAGTCCGCGGCGAGTTCGACCTTGTCCGGCTCGCCACCGGCGGCGGGGTCCGTCACGAGCAGCCGCGCGAACGTCTCGGCTCGCGCCACCACCGAGACCTCCATTCCGTCTGCTTCCAGCGCGCCGATGACGGCCTTCACCGCATGGTCGAAGTCGTCCCGGTGAGCCCAGTTGACGAACAGGTCCACATCGCCGCTAGGCCGGGATCCGATGCCGTGCGCCTGGATCGCGTAGCCGCCGGCCAGGGCAAGGCTGAATTTCCCGGCGGCTGCCAGCGCGATCTGGGCGATCTTGCGGTGACGCTCGTCCACGATGCCCGCTAGGCCGAGGCGGCCAGGGCGTCGATCGCCGCCAGGTCAGCGAACCGCACCTGCCACATCTGCCGCACCGCCGGGGGCAGCCACAGGTAGGACCACAACCGCCGCAGCGTCCGCGCGTCCAGGTAGGCGCGCAGGTCCTCCGGGCTGGCCGCTTCGATGATCACGGTACGGTAGAGGTCAACGACCCGGCCCGGACTGTCCAGGTCGTATACGGCGCTGCCCGACCAGGCCAGGTGACGTGGCAAGCGGACGACGCCGCCGGCCGGGCCGGCCAGCGACTCCAGGCTCTCTGGCAGCACGTACGGCCGGGCGTACCTCCGCGAGCCTGCCTTATCCGGGAAACTCATGCCCCCAGACTGCCACAACACCCGGCAGGCGGCGACGCGACCGTGCGTCAAGATTACTGGCGAGCAGGCCGCGCCGATTACAGAACGTTTCGGTAGTTCCGGGTCCTGCCAAGCCAGGCCGTCCCCCGGCGCGCAGGCGCGTCAGGAGACCGGGGCGAGCACCTCGATCGCCTGGTGCCACACGCCGTTCCGCTCGCTGACCACGAACCCCAGCTCGTTGGCACCTAGGTGGTAGCTGTAGGACCCGCCGGCCACGCAGTTGCCCGCCGAGCCGCACGACACCGAGTAGACCTGGGCGGCGCCATCCCCGGCCCCGTCCGCGGTGAAGGTGCCAGGGGCGGGCACCTCGGTTGCCTGGCTCCACACCCCGTTCCGCTCGCTGATCACGAATCCATGCGAGTCACTGGGGGAGCGGGAGGGTGCCGTGTACGATCCGCCGGCCGCGCAGTTGCCAGACGAGGCGCACGACACCGAGACGACCTGGGCGTTCCCGCCCTTGTTCAGGGCACCAAGGCCGGGCACCTCGAATGCCCTGCGCCATACGCCGTTCCGCTCGCTGACTATGAACCCCTCTTCCTGACCGTGGCGGAGCTGGTAGGTTCCGACCGCCACGCAGCTACCCGCCGAGGCGCACGACACGGAGACGACCTGGGCGTTCCCGTCCGCGTTGTCGGTGTCCGGGCCGGGCACCCCGGTCGCCTGGCCCCATGCTCCGTTCCGCTGGCTGACTACGAACCCCTGCTCGTGACCGGAGCGGTTCAGGAAGTACCCGCCGGCCAGGCAGTTGCCCGCCGAGGCGCACGACACCGAGCCGGCCGAGGCCCCATCGCTCCGGTTCAGGGCTTTCAGGCCGCGCACCCCGATCGCCCGGCCCCACACCCGGTCCCGCTCGCTGACCACGAACCCATGCGAGTAGCCATAGCGACCCGGATAGGACCCGACGGCCGCGCAGTTGCCTGCTGACCCGCACGATACCGAGTTGACCTGGGTGTTCCCGCCGGTGCTCAGGGCGGCGAGTCCGGGTACCCCGGTCGCCCGGCCCCACGTTCCGTCCCGCTCGCTGACCACGAACCCTTGCAAGGGATCGGAGCGGTCCCGGTAGTACCCGCCGGCCAGGCAGTTGCCCGCCGAGCCGCACGATACCGCGACGACCCGGGCATTCCCGCCCGCGTTCAGGGCGGCGAGTCCGGGCACCCCGGTCGCCCGGCCCCACGTTCCGTCCCGCTCGCTGACCACGAAACCCTGCAGGTGATTGGAGCGGTCCGGGTAGTACCCGCCGGCCGCGCAGTTGCCCGCCGAGGCACACGACATCGAGCTGACCTGAGCGTCCCCGCCGAAGTTCGGGACGCCAAGCCCGATCGCCCGGTCCCGCCCGCCGGGCCGCTGGCTGACCGCGAACGCGCCACCGTAGTAGGATCCGCCCGCTGCGCAGTTGGCCACCGAGACGCACGATACCGCCAGGACCTTGCCGACCGCGCCCGAGTTCAAAGCGCCCAGGCCGGGTACCCCGGCCGCCCGGCCCCACACTCCGTTCAGCTCGCTGGCCACGAACCCCTGCCCGTGACCGAAGCTGTCCTCGTAGTACCCGCCGGCCGTGCAGTTAGCCGCTGACCCGCACGACACCGAGACGATCCGGGCATTCCCGGCCGCGTTCAGGGCGCCAAGGCCAGGCACCTCGCTCGCCCGGCCCCACACACCGTTCCGCTCGCTGGCCACGAACCCCTCGGTACCGCCCCTGTAATACCCGCCGGCCGCGCAGTTGCCCGCCGACGCGCACGACACCGAGACGACCTCGGCGTCGTCCTGCGTGTTATGGGCGCCAAGAACAGGCAACCCGGTCGCCTGGCCCCACACCCCGTTCCGCTCGCTGACCACGAACCCCTGCAAGTGACCGGGGCCGGTCGCGTAGGACCCGCCGGCCGAGCAGTTGCCCGCCGGCGCGCACGACACCGAGACGACCTTCGCGTTCCCGCCCGCGTTCAGGGCGCTCAGGCCGGGCACCCCGGTCGCCTGGCCCCACGCCCCGTTCCGCTCGCTGACCACGAACCCCTGGAGGTGGCCGGAGCCGTCCGCGTAGTACCCGCCGACCGAGCAGTTGCCCGCCGAGGCGCACGACACCGAGTTGACCTGGGCGTTCCCGCCCAGGTTCAGGATTCCAGCGCCGGGCACCTCGGTTGCCTGGCCCCACGCCCCGTTCCGCTCGCCGACTACGAACCCCTGCCCGTCACCGGAGCCGTCCGTGTAGGACCCGCCGACCACGCAGTTACCCGCCGTACCGCACGACGCCGAGATGACCTGAGCGTTCCCGCCCGCGTTCAGGGCGCCAAGGCCAGGCGCCTCGATCGCCTGGCCCCACGCCCCGTTCCGCTCGGCGACCACGAAGCCCTGCACGTCACTCAAGCTGTCCGTATACGTCCCGCCGGCCGCGCAGTTGCCCGCCGAGACGCACGACACCGACGTGAGCTGAGCGGCCGAGCCCGTATTCAGGGCGCCCAGGCCGGGCACCCCGGCCGCCCGGCTCCACGCCCCGTTCCGCTCGCTGGCTACGAACCCCTGCCCGTCACCGGAGCCGTCCGCGTAGGACCCGCCGGCCGCGCAGTTCCCAGCCGAGGGGCACGACACCGAGACGACCTGAGCGTTCCCGCCCGCGTTCAGGGCGCCAAGGCCAGGCGCCTCGGTCGCCTGGCCCCACACTCCGTTCCGCTCGCTGGCTACGAACCCTTGCCCGCCGCTGAAGCCGTCCGTGTAGGACCCGCCGGCCACGCAGTTGCCCGCCGAACCGCACGACACCGAGTAGACCTGAGCGTTCTGCCCGCCCTGGGTTAGAGCGCCAGGGCCGCGCACCTCGGCCGGCCGGCCCGGTGCGCGGCCAGCGGGAACCGGTCGGCCGGCTGAGCCCGCGCCCGCGACCGCCGCGCCCGCTACCGCCAGTAAAACGGCACCCCACATCGCCACCGCACCAGCCAGCCCTAGCAGAACCCGGCGTCGCCTCATCTGATCCCTCACAAACCCGGCCCCACAATCCACAATCCACAATCCTAAGACGCGCGAAACCAGGATCAAGTTGACATCCCGGCGCCCAGCGGCCCCGTTCCGGGACGCAGCCGGATCGCCAGAGCTGCCCACCCGGCACGGACCCAAGTGTCGGGCAGGTAAACCCGGGCAGCGCGGCAGGCGTCAGCTAACGAGGCGACGACGAATTCATTCGGAGGTGGTCTCGATGGCGGGACGGATACGGGTTCTGGTTCCTTCTGTGCGGGCGGCGGCGGTGACGGCGGCGGTGGTCTCGATGTGCGGATTCGGAGCCGGACCGGCTTCGGCGGCTGGCGCGCAGCCGGTCGGCGGTGAGATCGCCTCGGTTTACTGCCTCCCGGCCGGCAGTTGCGCGGCGGTCGGCACCCTTTATTACCGGCACGCGAACGGGCCCCTAGTGGTGAGCGAGAACGGGGGCTCCTGGGGCAAGGCGGGGACAGTTCGCCTCCCGGGCGGTTACCAAAGCGCCTGGCTGGGGGTGGTGTCGTGTTCGTCCAAGGGCAACTGCGGAGCGGGCGGCGGAATTTTCGAGAAAAGCGGGCTGCAGTCGCTCGTGGTTACCGAGCGCGACGGGGTCTGGGGCACCGCGAAGGCGGTTCCCGGCTTGGCCGCCCTGAACGCGGGCGGGGACGCGCAGGTACAGCAGATCTCGTGCCGTTCGGCAGGCAATTGCACCGCATCTGGTACGTATCAGCCCAACGACGCTCCGGGTCACCGGGTCGGGCAGGTGTTCGTCGTCAGCGAGAAGAACGGCACCTGGGGTAAGGCCGAGCCGCTTCCCGGCCTGATGGCGCTCGATGACGGCCTGGCCACCAGCAATACCGCCCTGTCCTGCATATCGCCAGGCAACTGCGCCGTCGCCGGACGTTACGGCTCGAGTGCAGGGTTCCGCGGCTACGCTGCCAGCCAGAAGAACGGCGTCTGGGGCGCGGTGCACACGTTCCCCGCCATCGCGGCCGGGGTGCAGGGCGAGGGCATTGACCAGCTCTCGTGCCAGCCGGGCGGCAACTGCACCGGCACAGGGAACTACTTCACCTCCGAAGGCGACTATGTCTTCGCTGTCAGTGAGACCTACGGTGCCTGGGACGCGGGCCGGGTGATCGCGGGCATCGGGGCCATACCCGGCGGCGGGGTGTCCATCCCCGCGGACACGTCCCTGTCCTGCTCGTCGGCCGGCGACTGCACCGCGGGCGGCGAGTACGGCGCCACCAGCAAGAGTCACCCTGGCCAGGCTTGGGTCGCCACCGAGACCGACGGAACCTGGGCCCGCGCCAGGCTCCTGCCCGGCCTCGCCGCCCTGAATTCCGGCAAGTACAGCTTCATAGCCGGACTTGCCTGCTACTCGACAGGCAACTGCACCGCCGCCGGCACCTACAACGCTCATGTCGGATCCAGCTACCCGGTCAGGGCCTTCGTCACCGCCGAGAGGAACGGGCGCTGGGGCAAGCCAGAAGAACTGCCAGGCTCCGCGGCGCTGAGCACGTACATCGACTACCTGACGCTGTCATGCGGTGCCCCGGGCGACTGCGGTATTGCCGGGTCCTACGCGGGCAAGCACTATGACGAACCTTTCGTCGCGACCGAAAAGAACGGCACCTGGAGCAAAGCCGAACGAGTCCGGGGGATAAAGCCATAGCTTGCCAAGTCCGGCTGGCCCGCGAGCCGCAGCGCCCCTGTTGCCCGCGTTCGTGACCCCACGCCGCCTAACGCCGCTCCAGCCCGGCTAGACGCAGATGGACCAGTGCCGTAGGGGGGGGCTATGTTGCCGCGCTTAGCTCTGCGGGTATTACCTGGTTATACTAGCAAGTGTGAAGACCGCGATTTCTGTTCCTGACGAGACGTTCGAGCGGGCCTCTAGGCAGGCCGCTGAACTGGGTATCAGCAGGTCTGAGTTCTTCGCCCGCGCGGCGCGCCGGTACCTGGACGAGTTGGCGTCGGAGTCGCTGACGAGCCAGATCAATCTTGCTTTGCACGTGGCGGGCGAGGATGACTCGAACGCCGCGGCCGTGTCGGCTGGCCGGTCGCGGCTTGGGGCGGGCGAGGACTGGTGATACGCCGGGGCGATGTGTGCTGGGCTGACCTGGGCGAGCCGCGTGGCAGTAAGCCCGCCAGGCGGCGCCCGGTGCTGATCGTCCAGGGCGACTCCTATAACGCCAGCCGGCTGAACACGACTCTTGCCGTTGTGATTACCTCCAGCACGGCTCTCGCCGCGATGCCCGGCAACGTGTTCGTCCCGGCCGCCACCTCCGGCCTGCCTAGGGACTCGGTCGTGAACGTAACCGCCCTGGTCACCCTCGACAAGACCGACCTCGACCCGGCCATCGGCCAGCTCCCGGCATCGCTGATGCACCAGGTCGACCGCGGCCTTCGCCAGGCCCTCGGCCTCTAACCGCCGCCCCAACCCTGCTGCGGAAGCGGCCTCGCCGACAGCCTCCAGGCCCAGACTCGGGGAGCCGGCTATCCGTTACCGGCCCTCGCCACCGGCGGTCGTGCCCGCGCCAGCCACGCGGAAATGCGAACCAACCCGGTAACGACCGCGCCAAGAATGCCTGTTCCGGGCGCTCCCGACGATGTCGCCTAAGACTAGGAGCCCCGTTAGGCCGCTGTCGCGATTCCTTGAGCTTGGCACTACCTACTGCCCGTGTGCGGCGTGCGTAGCCAGGAATCCTGGCACGCCTTGTGGTCATGTCCCGCGGCAAGTCCTCCCAGGCGGTACCGATTCGGCAAGTTCCGGCCCGTGCTGAGAGCACCTCCGGGCTTGTCAGGCAGCCGGTACTCTGCCGCTCGGGGGTGAGTCAGGCGCGGAGGCGGAGGCCTCGGGGGGTGGGGCGGAAACCGGCTGATTCCAGGGCCTGGGCGAGCGGCGAGTCGTAGACGGCTCCGCCGTCGGCGCGTTCCACGGTGAGGCGGCCGAGGGCGCCGGCCCGGACCGAGCTGGCCAGGGCGGCGGCGGCCGGGTTGAGCAGGGCCTCGTCTGAGGTCCAGGACAGCAGGGTCTTGCCGCCGCGTTCCACGTAGAGGACGAGTTGGCCGGCCACGAGTACGACGAGGGCGCCTGCCTTCCGGCCAGGCCGGTGCCCGCCGGTGGTTTCTTCCGGGCGCGGCGGCCAGGGGAGCGCGGCGCCGTAGGCGTTGGCCGGGTCGGCGGCGGCGAGGACGAGCACGGTCGGCTCGGGTGCCTTCCGCTCGGGTCCGGCGGAGCCGACCCAGATCGGCTCCGGCTCGGGTCTGGTCGCGGGCTGGTCGACGACGGTTCCGGTGACCGCGTCGGCTACGCCGCCTGCGGTTCCGGCCAGGGAGCGCATTCGGTCGACGGCGCCGGGGAGCGCGAACTGGGCGGCGCCGAGGCCTTCGACGAAGTAGCCGCGGCGGCACTGGCCGGTTTCTTCCATCGCCCGGAGTACCGGGTAGAGAGCGCTGAAGCCGCCGGGGACGCGCTCGGCGGCGGCGACGCCCCGGATGATGATGCCGTGGCGGTCGAGCATTGACAGGGCGCGGGCGTGCATCCGGCGGGTCTGGTCGAGTTCGGCCGGGGGGACCAGGGACCAGCGGCCGCTCACGGTCGGGGGACCGGCGTTAGACGGCAGCGCTCCCCGGCCGAAGCTCGGGCGCCTGGAGGGCAGGCCGGCGCTGGCGCCGCGCAGGGGGTAACCGGGCCGGGCGCCGTTCGGGGCGGACTGAGCGGACGGGGCGGGCTCGGCCGACGGCGCGGACAGGTCAGGGGCCGCGCCGGTCGGCTGCTTCGGCGAGATCCCGGTCCGGCCGGAGCCCAGCATGGTCCGGAGCGGGGCGAGGGTGTCGTTCGTCAGCAGCCCCGCCCAGACCAGATCCCAGAGCGCGGCGGCGATCGCCTGGTCATTGACCCGGTTCAGCGTCCTGACCCGCTCGGCGGGTGACTGCCCGTCTCCGGCCGGGCTGACGCGAGCCACCACCCGGTCGGCCAGCCCACGGAAGAAGAGCGCCCCGCCCCCGTCAAGCACACCAAGGAGCGCCTCGTGCACCGGGGTCAGCGTGATCTCACCAGGCGGCGGAAGCAGCAAGTCAGCCGAGCCGGCCGGCGCGAGCACCAGCCAGCCGTCCCCGCCAGGCAACGCCCCCGCCCCCGCCCAGATGACGTCGCCGGCCGCGGTCAGCTCGTCAAGCATCGCCGGCAGGTAGCCGTTGACGCGGGCGGGCAGGATCAGCGACTCCACGGCGGTCGCCGGCATCGCCGTGCCCGCCAGTTGCTCAACGACCGCGTACACCGCATCGGGCCCGGCGATCCTGGTCCGTCGCCGGCCCGTCGCCGGAGCCTGACCGCCGCCGGACGGATCGCGGGTGGCGTCCTGCCACGCCGGCAGGAAGGCGGCGAGCACCTGCGGCGGAACCGGCTCGGCCTCGTGCCGCAGCTTGGCCAGGCAGCGGCGCTTGAGCAGGCGGAGCACCCCGGCGTCGCACCACTGCGGCCCGGCCAGGTACGGCAGGAACTCGCCTTCCACGAGCCGGCCATCCGCGGTCAGCCGGTGCAGCATCCCCGTCACGACCGCGATGCCGAGCCCGTACCGGCCCGCCACGTCAGGCGCCGTGAAGGGCCCGCGGGTCCGCGCGAACCTGGCGACGAGATCGCCAAGCGGGTCGGGCAGCAACTCGGTGAACGCGACCGGGATCCCGGTCGGAAGCGCCACGCCCAGCGCGTCCCGCAGCCGCCCGGCGTCCTCGATCGCCGCCCAGCGCTGCTCCCCGGCGACGCGTACCTCGATCACCCGCCGCTGCGCGGCCAGTTCGGCCAGCCAGGAGGCGCCGTCGGCGGGCTCGGTGCAGCGGGCCTCGATCTCCGGCAAAGAAAGCGGTCCGAGCTGCCTGATCAGGTCGGACAGGCCCTCGGCCGACGAGCAGCGCCGCCCGGACGACAATCGCTGCAGGTCGCGCTCGGAGTCGGCGACGACCAGGGGATCGAGCAGCTCCCGCAGGTCAGCCTGGCCAAGCAGTTCGGCGAGCAGCGAAGAGTCAAGCGCCAGGGCCTGCGCCCGCCGCTCGGCCAGCGGCGCGTCGCCCTCGTACATGAACGCACCGATGTACCTGAACAGCAGCGCCCGGCCGAAGGGCGACGCTGTCGGGGTCTCCACCTCGACCAGCCTGATCTTGCGGCTGCCAAGGTCCCGCATCAGCGCGGTCAGCGCGGGAACGTCAAATACGTCCTGCAAGCATTCCCGCATCGTCTCGAGCACGATAGGGAAGGTCCCGTACCCGCTCGCCACGGCGAGCAACTGAGCCGCCCGCTGCCTTTGCTGCCAGAGGGGCGAGCGCCGTCCCGGCTGCCGCCTCGGCAGCAGCAGGGCCCGAGCCGCGCACTCGCGGAACCGGGACGCGAACAACGCCGAGGATCCGAGCTCGGCCGTAACCAGCTGCTCGACCTCCTCGGGGTCGAGCAAGGCGAAGCTGGCAGGCGGCGGGTCGTCGGCGTCTGGCACCCTGATCACGATGCCGTCGTCGGTGTACATGGCCTGTACGTCCATGCCGCCGTACCGCTCGCGCAGCCGGGCCGCGATCGCCAGCGCCCACGGCGCGTGCACCTTGGACCCGTACGGGCTGTGCAGGATCAGCCGCCAGTCGCCGAGTTCGTCCCTGAACCGCTCGAGCACCAGGGTCCGGTCATCGGGCAGGTAGCCGGTGGCGTCCCGCTGGCTGGTCAGGTAGCTGAGCAGGTTCGAGGTCGCCAGCGGGTCGAGCCCGGCGTCCCTCAGTCGCTGCGCCGCCTGCTCGGGCGGGGCGGCACCGAGCTCGCGGCAGTACTCGCCGATCGCGCGGCCGAGCTCGGCCGGCCGGCCGGGCGCGTCGCCGTGCCAGAAAGGCAGCTTGCCTGGCTGCCCAGGGGCCGGGGACACGATCACCTGATCAGCGGTGATGTCCTCGATCCGCCAGGAGCTGGCGCCGAGCACGAACACGTCGCCGACCCGCGACTCGTAGACCATCTCTTCGTCAAGCTCGCCGACCCGCCGGGAATGCCGTCCCGACGTCTCTCTCGCACTAGCAAGAAATACGCCAAATAGCCCTCGATCGGGGATCGTGCCGCCGTTGGTGACGGCAATCCGCTGGCCGCCGGGACGGCCGCGCAGTGACCCGGTCGTGCGATCCCAGATCAGCCTGGGCCGCAGCCCGGCGAATTCCTCGCTCGGATACCGGCCCGCCAGCATGTCGAGCACGGCCTCGAGCACCGGCCTGGTCAGCCCGCTGAACGGTGCCGCCCGCCGGACCAGCGTCATCAGGTCATCAACCGACCAGTCGTCCATGGCGGTCATCGCGACGATCTGCTGCGCGAGCACGTCGAGCGGGTTCCTCGGCATCCGCAGTTCTTCGATCTCGCCCGTGCGCATCCGACCGGCCACGACGGTGGCCTGGACCAGGTCGCCCTGCCACTTCGGGAAGAACACGCTCCGGGAGACATCGCCGACGTTGTGCCCGGCCCGGCCCGTGCGCTGGAGGCCGCTCGCGACTGATGGCGGTGACTCGACCTGGATCACCAGGTCGACCGCGCCCATGTCGATGCCTAGTTCGAGGCTGGACGTGGCGACGACGGCCGGGAGTTGCCCGGCCTTGAGCGCTTCCTCGATCTGGGTTCGCTCGGCGCGGGAGACCGAGCCGTGGTGGGCGCGGGCTACTACCGGCGGCGGGGAGTCGCCGGGGACTTCCTGACCGGCCCGGACGGCGATCTCGTTTCGTTCGGCGGCTCGTTCGGCGGCCAACTCATTGAGGCGGGCGCAGAGCCGCTCGGCCAGGCGGCGTGAGTTGGCGAAGACGATCGTGGACCTGTGCCGCTCGATCGCGTCAAGTACCTGGGCTTCCACGTGCGGCCAGATGGAGTTGTGGCGGGGGTCGGAGCTCGGCTCGGGGTACGTGCTGCCGCCGGGTCGCGGGTTCGCGGCTCCGGCCTGGGCGCCGATCTCGGCTGGGCCGAAGATCTGGCCCCCGCCGCCGTTCGGACGGGGCATGGACTCCAGGTCGGACATGTCTTCGACCGGGACGACGATGCGGAGGTCAAGCTTCTTGTCAGTGGGGGGTGCCACGATAGTTACCTGGCGGGCGCCGCCGAGGAACGAGGCGACCTCTTCAGGAGGCCGCACAGTCGCCGACAGGCCGATTCGCTGGGCCGGGGCTATTTGCTGATTGATGCCCTTGATTTGCGGCGAGTTGCGCAGGGCGTCGAGTCGCTCCAGGGACAAGGCCAGGTGGGCGCCGCGCTTTCCGCCGGCGAGGGCGTGCACTTCGTCGATGATGACGGTCTCGATGCTGCGGAGGGTTTCCCTGGCGCGGGAGGTGAGGAGGAGGAACAGCGACTCTGGCGTGGTGATCAGGATGTCGGGAGGCTTGGTCGCGAGCTGACGGCGCTCGTCGGCGGCGGTATCGCCGGTGCGGACGCCGACCCTGATGTCCGGTTCCGGCAGGCCAAGCCGGCGCCGAGCCTGACCGACGCCGGCCAGCGGAGAGCGAAGGTTGCGCTCGATGTCGACGGCGAGGGCCTTGAGCGGAGAGATATAGAGGACCCGGCAGCGCTCGGCTGGCTCGGCGGGTACCGGCTCGGTGGCGAGCTTGTCGATGGCCCACAGGAAAGCCGCCAGGGTCTTGCCCGAGCCGGTCGGGGCGATGACCAGGGCGTTCGAGCCTTCGCTGATCGCATTCCAGGCGCCGGCCTGCGCGGGCGTCGGCTCGGCGAAGGCAGCGCGGAACCACGACGCGGTTGGCTCACTGAAGCCATCAAGCGCCCTGGTCGCAGACATGCCTCCATCCTGCACCGTGCCTACGACAGCCCTGGCCAGTGATCAGGGTTGCGGGCGGGCCAGTCGGGGCCAGGGGCGGAGTTGCTCGATCTGGGCGGCGAGGCTGAGCAGCCTGGACTCCGTGCCGGCCGGGCCGATCAGCTGCAGGCCGACCGGCATGCCCTTGTCGTCGTGGCCGAAGGGGAGCGAGAGGGCTGGCAGGCCGGCGAGGTTCCACGGCGGGGTGTAGATCCAGTTCGCGACGCCGAGCATGGTCCTGACCCAGCCGGTGCCTTCCCAGGTGCCGATCGGTGCCGGGCCGCTGGTGAGCGTGGGGGTGATGAGGGCCTCGTAGCGGGCGAACCACCTGGCCATTTGCGGGCCGAAGGGGTCGTCTGCGGCCGGCTTGGCGCGGCGGGCGAGGAACCGGCCGAGTCTGACCATCTTCCTTGTGCGCGGCTCGAGCGCGCCGGAGTCGAGGCCGGCCGCGTCCTCGGCGATGCCGCTCAGCCAGCGGGCGTTGAACCGCAGGCCGAGGGTCAACGGGTAGCTAGGGGAGTCTTCGAGAAGAGAGTGCCCGGTGTTGCGGAGCATGGCGGCGAGATAGTCGAGCTCGGCCGACGCCCGGTCGCTGGCCTTCGCGCCGGGCAGGGGGTGCTTGTCGGAGAAGGCAATGCTGATCGCTATGTCGAGCGGCTGCGGGTCGCGGTAGATGTTCTTGCCCGTGAGTACGTCGAGCATGAGGGCCGCGTCGGCCACTGACCTGGCGATCGGCCCGTATTCGGTCAGGCCGAGCCAGTGGGCCTGACGGCCGCCGGCCAGGGGGACGACGCCCCGGCCCGGCTTGAAGCCAAAGGCGCCGCAGCACGCGGCCGGGATCCGCAGCGAGCCGCCGCCGTCCGAGCCGAGCGCCAGCGCCGCCATGCCGGTGACGACCGCGGCCGCGCCGCCGCCCGTAGAGCCGCCGGGCGTGAGGTCCGGGTTCCAGGGGTTCCTAGTCGGGGCGAACGCCGCGGGCTCGGTGAACGGCCAGATAGCCAGTTCGGGGAGCTGTGTCTTCCCGATCACGATGCAGCCGGCCGTCCTGAGCCGCGCGACCAGGAGGTCATCGTATTCGGCCGGGGTACTGGGGGTCGCCGCTGACCCGCGCCTGGTTGGCTCGCCGGCTACGTCGATGTTGTCCTTGATGGCGACGGGGACTCCGGCAAGCGGCAGGTCGGCCAGGGTGGCTCGATCCGCGAGCGCCTTCGCCTCGCCAAGCGCGGCTTGCGCCCTGACGACTGCGAACGCGCCGATCTTCGGCTCGGTCGCGGCGATCCGGTCGAGGTGGGCCTGGACCAGCTCGACTGGGCTGATCAGCCTGAGCCGCACCATCTTGGCCATCTGGGTCGCCGGCAGGGCGCAGAGGTCCATCGGGGCGGGGGCCGGGAGAGGCGGGAGGTACGGCTCTTCTTCTGGGAGGTCCGGCTCGGCCGGCAGGCGGCCCTGCTCGCTAGCCATCGCCGAGCTCGGATCGGATCAGGTCGGCGAGTACTTCTGGCCAGATCTTGTCCGTGCTCCCGGTGAGTTCGTCGAGGGTCCACCAGCGCCAGGCCGCGATGTTGTCGGACTTGTGCATGGCGTCGACGCCAGTGATCTTCCTCGCGGGCTGGTCGGTCCTGGCCAGGAACAGGCGCTCGGACTGGCGCACGATCTGGCCCGCCCACTCCATCAGGTGGCTGCGCTGGTGCACCTCGTGCCGGAGTTCGATGTCGGTCCAGCCGGTCTCCTCGGCCAGTTCGCGCAGCGCCGCCTGCTCGAAAGTCTCGCCCCGTTCGAGACCGCCGCCGGGGGTTGCCCAGTGCGTGCCGTTCGGCGGGCCGTCGTCGTAACGCATCAGCAAGACCCGGTTGTCCGGATCGAGCAGCACAACGCGGGCCGCAAGCCGCTGCCGCACGGCGTCAGCTGGCGGCACGGCGTCAGCTTGCGGCGAGCGGGGTTCTGGCGAGCTAGGGGGGCAAGGCGCCATGCTCTCCATTCTGCCGGTTCCCGGCCGGCGCCGTCGGCTGCCTCGCGTCCTCACGCTGCGCAGCGACATCTATGTGAGGCGGTCCCGGAGAATCTTGCCCGGTGTCCGGTTCGCGGCTCGTTCCTTCCTGGTTCCCTTTGTCCGCAATTGCGTCCCCCGCTCCGGTGCCATGCTGGCACTTGCCCGCCAGTGCCGGGCGGCAGCAGCATCGATGTCCCATCTTGCTGTTCGCCGGGCCGGGCAGCCGCAACGATGGCCCATGGATGTCGTTCCCGCAGCTACGATGGCCCATCGTTGCGGTTACCCGCCCCGCGCACATCATGGGCCATCGTCGCGGTCTCGCTGAGCCGATGCCCGTTTATCCCGGTGCCGCCGGCCGGTTCGCGGCCGGAACCGGCCTGCGGCACCGGCTATCCGGCATTTCAGCTCGGCTCACCGCAACGATGGCCCGCCGAGCTGTTCCGGCTGGGCGTGCAACCGCAACCATGGGCCATCGTCGCTGCGCCAACGACATCCATGGGTCATCGTTGCGTTGCCCGCCCGCTGAACAGCATCGATGTCCCATCGTTGCTGCTGCCGGCCCGGGTGATAGCTGCCGACAGAAATCCGGATGCCCTCCCGGTCGGCGGCCAGTTCGAGTCCCGTTCTGCCATCTCCTCGTCGCTGAATGTGACCGGTCGTCTGTCCTGCGGATCTATGCTGCCGCGCCGCTTCCGGTGCTCGGGCCTGGCGGCCCTGCGCTCCGGGTCGGCTTGCCCTCGGATGACCTCCGGGTTCTGCAGGCGCCAGCTGAGACCGCCGGCCGGGTGGTCCCGGAGCTGACGGTTGCCCCGCGGTTCCCACCGTCACTGCAGGTGATCACGGGCCTGCGTGCCGTTTGTACGCCAGATGTACGGCCGCGCCGGCTTCGCCCTCCTGCGCAAACGCGTACTCCTCCACCCTGCGTAACCACGGATCACAAAATTCGCGCAAGAGCCCGAAATGTGAGCCAGAGCCACCGATGCTGCTGCGGCCGGGGGCGCAAACACCTTCTGGCTACCTCGATTCCGTCTGAAAAGCACAGTAAGCTATGGATGCTCTGCTAGACATGACCGATAGTGATCTGATATCTTGATATCACCCGACAGAGGAGATCGCCACGTATCAGTACTAATGCATCAGCGGGAGGGCCAGAGCGGAAGATGATCCCTGTTCGCCTTCCGACGGACATGCACCAGGAACTCAAGATGCTGGCGCTGTTCACCGACCGGTCGGTCAACGACATCGTCACGGAGTTGGTCAGCGCTCATCTGTCCGGTCCGGCCGTGAGGCGATCGTACGCGATGACCGCGCGGGCCGCGACTAAGTACAGGGACGCTCTGGACAAGCTCGCAGAAATGTGAGGCAGTCAAGTGCGGTACGTCACGTTCGAGGAGGTTCTTCATGATCAACGGAGCGAGATTCTCGACGCGCGAATAGATAGCGGAAGCCTTCACCTTGGAACCCTGATGCGCAGCACTAGCTCAGAGTGGAACGCTCGCGCAGGTAATCGTCCGCGCCAAGGCCAGGCCGGTCATGTCGGCGTCGGGAGGAAGCAGGTCCCTGCTCGCGGTTTATGCTGATTGTCGTTTGTCTTGGTGAGCTTCTGATGGCCGCGCCGAAGAGGTCGTGATGAGGAAGCTGGGGCGGGCTGCGAGAAGACGGCACGAGAAACCGGCTCACCGGCCGGAGCGGACAGCTCGGACATCCTGCGGCGCTGCCAGCAGGTCGTGGCGAGTACGGGCGAGTTCGAGCCGGTCATGCGGCAGCTGAGTGACCGGGAGCTTCGCGGTCAGACGGCGAAACTGAGGAAGCTTGCCGGGGCGGAGAAGTCGCTTGATGACCTGATGCCTGAGGCGTTCGCCACGGTGCGCGAAGCCGCGTCGAGGAAGCTTGGCCAGCGCCCCACGACCCGCAGATCAGGGACGCCGTAGTGCTGCGCCAGCAGATGCTCGCCAAATGCGCACCGGCGAGGGCAAGACCCTGACCGCCACGCTGCCCGCCTACCTGCGCGCGCTCACGAGCCAAGGTGTGCACCTGGCGACCTCGAACGGGTACCTGGCCAGGCGCGATGTCGGCTGGATGCGGCCGGTCTTTGAGTTTCTCGGGATGAAGGTCGGCCTCCCGCGCTCCGCGGCCTCGATCCCCTCTACGAGGCAACCACCATCCGGTAGCCGATGCCCGGCGTGGTCGTGATGACGGGCGGGTCGCCTAGCTTTCGGCGGAGGCGGCCGATGGTGACGGTGACCGTGTTGGTGAAGGGGTCGGCTTGCTCGTCCCACACCTGCTCGAGCAGATCTTCGGCGCGCAGATAGGCCGGGGTGGCCAGCAGGAGTGCTTCGAGGACGCCGAACTCCTTGACCGACAGGTTCAGTGGCCGGCCATTCGCGGGTCACGGTGCGCCGCAGCGGGTCAAGCTCGACCCCGGCGGCGCGCAGCACCCGCGCCCGCGCCGACGGTTTCCTTCTGGCCAGCGCCCTGATGCGCAGCACCAGTTCGGGGAAGTGAAATGGCTTGCCCAGATAGTCGTCGGCACCGAGCGCCAGGCCGGTCACCCGGTCGCCGGGAGCGTCGGCGGCGGTCAGCATCAGCACCATGGCTCGCTGGTCGCTGCCGGTGATCATCTGGCAGAGCAGGTCGCCGTGCAGGCCGGGCAGGTCGCGGTCGAGCACGACGACGTCATAAGAATTGACGCCGATCTTCTCGGCCGCTTCGAGCCCGTCGTGAGCCGCGTCGACCGCCATGCCCTGATCGCGCAGGCCCTCGACCAGCACGTCGGCCAGCGACCGGGAGTCTTCCGCGACCAGCACTCTCATGCCGGGCTCCCGGCTGGCTCCCGGCCGGCGGCCGCCGGCAGTTCGATCCTGACCCGCAGGCCCCCGCCTTCCCTGGCCTGAAGGTCAAGCTCGCCGCCGTGAGCCGCCACAATGGCCGCGACGATCGACAGTCCGAGGCCAGAGCCGTTGTCCGAGCCTGTCCGGTCGGCTCCGAACCGGCGGAACGGCTGGGCTAGCTCGGCAGCCTGCTCCTGAGTAAGCTCCTGACCGCCATTCTCGACGATCAGGCCGGCCGTCCGGGCACCCGCAAAGGAGCGGATCGCGATCCAGCCGCCGTCATCGTTATGGCCGATCGCATTGTCGATCACGTTCTCGACCATCCGGCTCAGCAAGGCCGGACTCCCCGCGACCCAGGCGCCGCCAGCCTCGGCCGAGTCCTGAACGGTGAGCCGTTTCGCCGCGATCGCCTCGGTCCTTCCGCCCAGGGCCGCGCTCACTACGTAGTCGAGCGGCAGCACGACCTGGCCAGGCAGGTCGCGATGCTGGGCCCTGGCGAGCACGAGGAACGCCTCGAGCAGTGCGTCCACCCGGTCAAGTTCGGTGCGAAGCCGGGCGGCCAGCGCTACCGTCTGCGGCGGCGCCGGCTCCGGTTTGGCGAGCGCGACGTCGAGTGACGCCCGCATGGTGGTCAGCGGCGTGCGCAGTTCGTGCGAGGCGTTGGCGACGAACCGCCGTTGCGCGGCGAACGCGGCTTCGAGGCGCTCGAGCAGCCCGTCGATCGTGTCGCCAAGCACTTTCAGCTCATCGCGCGGCCCGGCGACGTCGAGTCGCTCGTTCAGGCTGTCTTCGGAAATCCGCTGCGCGGCCGCCGTCATCTGCCGCACCGGCCGCAGCGCCCGCCCGGCGACCAGCCAGCCGAGCCCGACCGACAGCAGCGTCATGATGCCAAGTGCGATGAACGACGCCGTGATCAGCTGATGCGAGATCGCGGAATGCGACTGAGAATCGACCTGAACCTGAAGCTGGTGGATGCGGGCTTGCGCCTGGCGCAGCGCCGTGCCGGCGGGCACCGCTGGGTGCGCGTTCACGCTCTGGACTTCCCTGGCCGACTTCGAGATCGTGACCCCGCCGGCAATCGTGAGCAGCAGCGCGCCGGAGAGCACGAACATCAGGCCGTAAAGACCGGTCAGCCGGGACCTGACCGACAAACGCGGCCTTCTCATGGTCAGCAGCATGCCAGGACCCACCTAACAACGAGCTAACAGCGACTGTGCGGCCCATGCTACGGCCGGTTAAGCCGGGCTAGGCCGAGCCAGCGAGCTTATATGGTCATCAGACCCGACCTGCTTGCCCGCCTTGACCAGTTATGCGTGACTGCTGGCCTTGCCGCTAGCAGAGGCGGCCGTCAGCCTGTGATACGCATCGGATAGCCCAGAATCGCTTGTCATCTGATACCTGTCCTCGGCCGTCGGCCGAATCTCGCTTCTTTCAAGGCGTCCGACCGCGGTCAGCCAGGGTCGCACGCGCGCCTTGCCGCCTATCTCTCGAGGCCGATGTCGGCGATGACTAGGGGACCGTCAAAATCTAGCGTACCTGCGATAGATATTCACTATCCGTTTCGACGGAGCAGTTTCAACTCCGTCGTCGACCATCTCCTGGCCGGGTCCGGCCGCCACCACTCGAGCGAGCCGGGTGGTCTCGGATGAATTGCCCAGCAGATGCGCAAGGCGCGAGCAGTCCGCCAGAACCCACGCCTCGATCTCGTGCAGCACCAGGTGAGGGACGAAGCGTTCGCTGCCCACCGCGTCCGCAAGAGCCTTCTCCACATGCTCTACGCGGACATATGGTGAACCGAGGGCCAATCAGCCATTCCAGGAGCATCATGAGGGAAGCCATAATAATCGATGAGAGTCGTCAACAACGTAGTGGATGTATCGCCCAGCAAGAGCCCTATCTCCCGGAAGATCTTCGTCCGCTGACGCCACCTGCGTGTGCGGGTCGGCCCCCGGCCGCTGTTTGGTCTTGAGTATCGAGGTGGTGATGTACAGGTCTTCGCTCGAGAGGTATGGACCGATGACATTATTGACGATAACTTCCTCGGTCTGCCCCTCGACCAGGATATGCAGCTTCTGCATGGCTCAGCTGCGCTCGGCCGGGGGCGCCCACCCAGCAGGTTCTTCTCCCAAAGATCCCCGAGCGAATAATCGGTTAGCCAGTCGCGGAGCTGATCAGGATCAGGCCGATCGAACACCGACGTGCCGTTCCGGCGCTCGACCACTTCCGGTCGCCGAGTTCGAACTGACTCATGAGGGTGACCGACTGGGTAGCTAGCAGCACTTGGCTTTCCTGGCTCACTGCTCTGAGCATCTCGGCGAGCTGGACGATCGCGAACGGGTGGAGCCCGAGCTCTGGTTCGTCGAGAACAACTAGGCTTGGCAGTTCCGCCTGAAGGAGGAGTGTCGCCAGACAGATGAACCGGAGCGTTCCGTCAGAGAACACGTCCGCAGGAAAGACTGTTTCTGTACCCACCTGCCGCCATCGCAGCCGGATACGCTCGGGGTGAGTTCTGGCTCAAGCACGAAATCTCGGAAGAATGGCGCGACCTGCTGGACCATTCTGAGGATCCGCTGGTACGATTTATAGTCGCTATCTTGCAGCCTGCGCAGCACCGCCGCGAGGTTCCCAGCATTCGGCCGGAGGATCTGGTTGTCGGCCGTGTACGCGTTCTTCTTTACCTCTGATGCGGGCCCGTATCGTTGAAATGATAGACACGACAACCCCGGATAGCCTCGATAACCTCTGCGGCGAGTGCATACCACGGCGCATCCGGATTGGGCAGCATTGTTTCCCGGTAGCCACGCGCTCGTGGTCGGTTCAGCTTGCCGCCGGGTTTTGAGACGCTTTCGTCGGCGAAGATCAGTTCATCTCCGGCGGACGGGCTCAAGTCAGCGTTGTAGCTTACATCGCTGAAATGCAGTCTCAGACGAATCGGGCAGTGGCCAGGAAGTCGACGTTGCGTAGAGCGCTCGCACCTCCAGCAATTCCAGTGAATAGGCCAAGCTCGCCGTCGACAATGCGAGCGACCATTTCCAGAGCCCTGATTAGGTTGCTTTTGCCTGCGCCGTTCGCGCCAACGAGCACGTTGAGGTCACGCATTTCCACGGCAGCTTCATAGATCGAGGTAAAGCCCTCGATGTGGATCCAGCGGAGCTTCTGACGTGTCATGCCGAACAGCGTAGCCCCAGCGAACCTCAGGAAGGGAGCGGAGATGACCTCGCTGCGTAGGCGGCGAGCACCTTCTGACCAGCGTTGCGCATAAGGCAGACCGTGAACTGGTGGCATTTGCCAACTCGGCGGCCAGCGCTCTCGGGCCCTAGCTCAATCGGACGGCGCGGTCGGCGACCACATGCCGAACCATTGCTCGGAGTCGTAGGCTTCGAACCGCTCGACCTCCGTGAACCCCAGCTTCGCCGCGAGGCGCATCGAGCGGGCGTTGGCGGTCTGGGTAAAGAGCACCACCGGCGTGCCGGGAAGCTCGCCGTCGAACCAGTCAAGTGCCGCCGCGCACGCCTCGGCGGCGTACCCGAATCCCCACGCCTGCGGCAGGAACAGGTAGCCGAGCTCGGCCTTCCCGGCCGCAGCCGGAGGGCCGTGTCCCGTTGCTTGCCTGAGAACGACCTGGCCGATCATGGCTCCGGCGAGATCGGCTATGAAAAGGCCGGGGCGCCAGCTCCGGCCCCCGGCCATCTCGCGCTCGAGCTCGTCACGCGGCCGGGGGCCACCGAGATAGGTGCTCACCTCGGGCGAGGCCAGCAGCTCGATGAACGCCGCCGGTCCCGTGCCTCGGGCTCACGGAGCACCAGCCGCTCGGTCCTAATTGGCTCAGGCGGCCAGTCGACGGGTCCGAGTTCAGTCACGGAGGCAAATCTACCGCCCGGCAGGGCAGGCGCCTCAGACGACCGACAACATATCCGGATGCGCGGACTTCGGCCTGGAGCAGGGGACCTGCCCTAGTCAGAGAGGCCGCTCGGTAGCCAGGGGAGCAGCGAGTCGGTCTGCCGCCGGGTCACACGTGGCGTCACACGGCGGGCCTGGATAGTCGGGGCAGTCAGGTTCGGCGACTCAGCCGGGCGCTCGGCTGGATCACCGAAGCGCGGCGCCGGTGCGACCGGGTGCCTGACCGCTACGTATGGGTGTCCGCCTTCGTCGGCCTCGGTCATCTCGAGGTCGCGGCCCGCCAGCAGCCTGAGGCCGTCCCGGCGCTGGCCGGGCGGCTGTACCAGGACGCGGTGCGGATGGACCTGCCCGAATTCATCGCCTGGGCGCTGATCTACCAGGCCGAAAACAGCGGCCCGGCGAACATGACGCTGGCCAGCTCGACGGCCGCCCGGTCAGCAACCCCTCCCTGCTCGCCAGGTCGCGGGCCTCAGCGCCCCCGGCTAGCTGGCCGCCTTGGCGATCTAACAACGAGATAACTGCCATCGTGCGGCCCATGTTATGGGCGGTTCCGTAGAACAAGGCCCATGCGATCGACTATCGAATGTGAGGGCCTGCGGAAGCGGTTCGGCTCGGCACTGGCCCTGGACGGCATGACCTTTGCGGTCAAGCCAGGCCAGGTGACCGGCTTTGTCGGCCCCAACGGCGCGGGCAAATCCACCACCATGCGCGTCATCCTCGGCCTGGACGCGCCCGACGAGGGAGCCGCGCTCGTCGGCGGCCGCCGGTACGCCAGCCTGCGGCGGCCGATGCGCGTCGTCGGCTCCCTGCTCGACGCTGGTGCGCTTCAGCCCAGCCGGTCGGCCCGCAACCATCTGCTCTGGCTGGCCCGTTCGCAGGGGCTTGGCAAGCAGCGCGTCGAGGAGGTCATCAGGCAAGCCGGGCTTGAGTCGGTCGCCAGGCGCCGGGCCGGCGGGTTCTCGCTCGGCATGCGGCAGCGGCTCGGGATCGCGGCCGCGATGCTCGGGGATCCTGGAGTCCTGATGCTCGACGAGCCGTTCAACGGGATGGACCCGGAAGGCATCGTCTGGATGCGGGGATTCCTGCGATCGCTGGCCGCGCAAGGACGGGCGGTCCTGGTTTCCAGCCACCTGATGGGCGAACTGCAGGACACGGCCGATCACCTGGTCGTCGTCGGCCGGGGCAAGGTGATCGCCGACACCACCATGGCCGAAATCCTCTCGCGCGCGTCCGGAGATCGTGTGGTCGTGCGGACGTCAGCGGCAGCGGACGCGATGGCGGCGCTCAGGCGGGCCGGGGCGGACGCAGACCTGGCCGGCCCTGGGCTGCTCTCCGTTTCCGGGCTGACTAGCGAGGACGTCGTCGCCGAGCTGACCGCGAACGCGGTGCCGTTCTCAGAGATCTCGGCGCACCGGGCCACGCTCGAGCAGGCCTACCTGGAACTCACCAAGGACGTCGTCGACTACCGTCCGGAGGTGATCAGGTGAACGGCTTCGGCGACGTGCTCGCGGCCGAGTGGACCAAGTTCCGCACCGTCCGCGGCTGGCTGATCGGCCTCGTCATCGGCGCGATCCTGATGGCGTTCGTCGGCGTGTTCCTGGGCGGGACCGCCAGCATCGGCTGCGTAATCGGGAACGTGCAGAAGACCGGCCCGGCGTGCCTGCCCCGCGTTCCGATCGGGCCAGGAGGGGAGGCAGTGCAGGACAACTTCTTTTTCGTCCGCAAGCAGCTCACCGGCAACGGCTCGATTACCGCCAGGCTGACGTCGCTGACCAGCCTGACCCAGGTACCGCGAGGGGGCGGACCCACCCACGCCCACGTTGGCGGGCCTGGACCGGGCCAGCAGGCTCCTAGCCGGCCCGTGCTCGTGCCGTGGGCAAAGGCCGGCGTCCTGATCGGGGCCAGCCTGAAGCAAGGCTCCGCCTATGCGGCCATGCTCGCCACCGGCAGCCACGGGGTTCGCTTCCAGTACAACTACACCGGTGACATCGCCGGCCTGCCGGGGAAGGTGTCCGGCACCGCACCCAGGTGGCTGCGCCTCACCAGGACCGGCGACACGATCACCGGCTACGAGTCGGCGAACGGCGCCACGTGGACCAGCCTCGGCTCAGTGACGCTAGCCGGCCTGCCGCGCACGGTGCCGGTCGGGTTGTTCGCCGCGTCGCCGCAGTACCTGGTGATCTCCGACCACTTCGGCGGCGGTTCGATCCAGGGCGGGCCGAGCACCTCGACTGCCGTCCTTGATCACATTCGCCTGACCGGAGACGCCGGAACCGGGGCCTGGACCGGCGACAATATCGGCGGCCGGTCGTCGGGACCATCAGGGCCGGGCGGTTACGCGGAAACGGCGGGGACTTTCAGGGTTACCGGGTCAGGCGACATTGCCCCCCTCGTGCCCGGACCGGGCGGCGGTTACCCGACGACGGTGATCGAGCAGAGCCTGGCCGGTGCGTTCGCGGCGCTGATCGCCATCGTCGTGATCGCGGTCATGTACTTCACGTCTGAGTACCGGCGCGGACTGATCAGGATCACGCTGGCGGCGACCCCGAGCCGGGGTCAGGTCCTGGCCGCCAAGGCGGTCGTGGCCGGTGGTGCCGCCTTCGCGGTGGGCGTCGTGGCCTCGATCTTCTGCATCGCGGTCGGCACTCCGAGGGAAAAGGCGCAGGGCCTATTCATCCTGCCGGTCTCCGCGTTCACGGAAGTACGGGTCATCGTCGGCACGGGCCTCATGCTCGCGATCATGGCGGTGCTCGCGGTATCGCTCGGCGCGTTGCTCAGGCGCAGCGCGATCGCGATCACGATCGGCATCGTCGGGATCGTGCTGCCGTTCCTGTTCTCGGGCCTCGGGATCTTCCCGGCGGGCGTGTCGGCCTGGCTGCTGCGGGTCACCCCGGCGGCCGCCTTCGCGATCCAGCAGAGCATCCCGCACTATCAGCAGGTCAGTGTCGTCAACGCGCCCGGATCCGGTTATTACCCGCTGGTGCCGCTCGCCGGGTTCGGCGTGCTGCTCGTCTGGGCGGCCGCGCTGTTCGCGCTCGCGCTGGTTCAGTTGCGCCGGAGGGACGCGTGATCGCGATCCTGCGGGCGGAGTGGACCAAGCAGCGCACGGTCGGCGGACCGGCCTGGCTCCTGGCCGGAGCCATCCTGCTCACCGTCGCCGTGAGCCTGGCCGTCGTGTCGGCCACGACCTGCCCGAAGCATACGACGTGCCCGGTCGACACGGTCAGGCTCAGCCTGACCGGAATCCAGCTCGGCCAGGCGGTCGTCGCGATCCTCGGGGTTCTGCTGATCGGCGACGAGTACAGCACCGGCTTGATCAAGGTCACCCTCGTGGCGGCACCGCAACGGATGGCGGTCCTTGCCGCGAAGGCGCTGATCCTGACCGTCGCCGTGCTCGCCGGCGGGGCAATCGCGGCGATAGGGTGCGTGCTCGCCGGCCGCCTGGTCCTGCCTGGCCACGGGTTCACCTCCGCGCGCGGATTCCCGGCGCTCTCGCTGGCCAGCGGCCTGGCGCTCCGCCCCGAGGTCGGCTCGGTGCTCTACCTGGCGCTGATCGCCTTGCTCAGCCTCGGCGTGGCGACCATGCTGCGAGACACGGCGATCGCGATCGGCGCCGTGCTCGGGATCTTGTACCTGTCACCGCTGATCCTCTCGTTCGTCAGCAACGAGAAGTGGCAGCACCACCTCGAACGCTGGACCCCGACCAACGCCGGCCTGAACATCCAGGTGACGACGGGCCTCAAGCACCTGGCGATAAGCCCGTGGGCCGGCCTCGGCGTGCTCGCCCTCTGGGCCGTTGCCGCCCTACTGGCCGGAGGCCTCGTCATGCGCTTGCGCGACGCGTGACCGGGGGGCGCCCGAGGTAGCCAGGGCACCAGGTCGACCGCCGCCGTCCCCGGCCGCAACCGCAACGATGGGACATTGATGCTGCTCAGCCGGGCCGGGTAACCGCAACGATGGCCCATGGATGTCGTTCCCGCAGCAACGATGGCCCACCGTTGCGGTTACCGTCCCCGGCCGGACAGCATCCATGGGCCATCGTTGCGGTTCGCTGCGCGGATATGCCTGCTTCGCCGTTGCCGCCGGCCAGCCCAGGGCCCGCCCTGGCGGCCAGAGGACCCGCAGCCGGTGCCCGTGCGGCCGATTTGCCGGTTTTGCGGCTTGTATCAGTCGCAGGGGTAGGAGAAGTTGCTGGAACAACTTGCACTGCGGTGGCGGGAGTCCGGCCGCTCCGGCCGGGCCGGACGTGGCGCGGGCAATTGCTTGCCTGCTAGCACTTCAAGTAGGACGGATGGTAGTATCAGTGGTATGAAGGTTAGTGTCAGCCTGCCGGATGATGATGTCAGGTACCTTGACTCCTACGCCCGGGCCAAGGGCATCGACTCGCGGTCCGCCGTACTCCACCGGGCCGTCGGGCTCCTGCGGGCCTCCGAACTGGAGAACTCCTATGCGGACGCCTGGGCGTCGTGGGAGTCGTCGGACGACGCCGGAGCGTGGGACGCCGTGACGACTGACGGCATCGCGAGCTGAGATGCGACGCGGCGATATCGTCACCGTGAACCTGGACCCGGCTCGCGGAGCGGAGGCAAGCAAGCTCCGTCCTGCGGTCGTGGTCAGCAACGCTGCCGCGAACGCGACGGCGGCTCGGCTCGGGCGCGGGGTTATCACCGTGGTCCCGGTGACCTCGAATACCGAGCGCGTCTACCCGTTCCAGGTGCTCTTGCCTGCCGCTGTAACCGGGCTGAGAAATGACTCCAAGGCCCAAGCCGAGCAGATCCGCTCGGTCGCCCTCGAACGGATCGGCCTGCCGGTCGGTCGCCTGTCCGCGGAGCTGCTCACCGACCTCGACGCCGCCCTCCGCGTGCACCTGAGCCTGTAGCCCTTACGGCACCGGCTTGGCGGGGGTAACGGCGAGCCCGGCTGCCTCGGCGCCGTCGCGGAGCCGGCGGTCCCAGGCGGCAAGGATGAGGCCCGGCTGGCTGACGGCGAGGGCACTGGCCAGGTGGACCGCGTCGGCGCCGCGCAGAGAGTGCTGGGCGGCGAGCTGGCCGGCACTCTGCTCGACGGCGCGCGTGAGTTCGACTGGGCGGGTCGCTGACCAGTACTCTTCCCAGGAGTCCTCGGCGGCGGCCTGCCCGGCCGGGTCGAGATCGTGATCGCGCCCGGAGGCGGCTAGCGCGGCCCTGACTTCGGGGTAGGCCAGGCGGCTGGGGTAACCAAACCGGAACGCGGGCAGCGGCAGGGGGAGGAAGGCCCAGTGCGTGCCCGACGCCAGGGTCAGGACCCCCTGGAGGCGGGAACACGGGCGCGGCGGGAGCCGTCGTGGTGATGACCGTATCGGTCCGGCCGTCCAGCGCGCTCGTGCTGCCCTCTGGCCCCATGACGTAGATCGTGTCCGTTCGCGGGTCGACGGCGATGCTGGCGGCGCCGAGCTTGACGGTAGCGGTCACGGTGTTAGATCCATCACCGAACAGACGCGCCACCAGGCGCTCCGGTTTATGACCGCCTGCGGCGGGCGATTAGACGCTGGCGTCGAGCAGGTCGATGGTTGCCGCGCCTAACAACTCGCAGCGACTGAGCGCGATAGTGCGGTGAGCTACGCCGCCGTCCGGTAGCGGTCGATGACCAGGGCGGCTACGGCTGGGTGATCACCAAGCGGTCCGGTCACCCAGCCGGCCCCCGCCTTGGCCAGTTGGTCATGGAAATGCCCTTGGGTCAGCAAATAGCTGGCTACCGCGACCTGCGCGCCAGAAGACGCGCGCAGGTCCGCCACGGCAGCGGGGACGGTTGGATGGCCCGATGCCGCGAACGCGACCTTGACCGGGACGTCGAGGACCTCGGCCAGCAGTGCGGCCTGAGCGCTGACTTGGATGCCCGCTTCCGGGTCAGTCGAGCCGGCGGCGGCGAGTACGACCGGGGTACCGCCGGGGACTCCGGCCTCGGCGAGCCGGCTGAGCAGCGCGGTGACCAGGAGGTCGTCTGGCCCTAGCGGCCCGGCGACTAGGTGGGGCGGGCTGGCCGCCGCAGCGATGTCAGTCGTCAGGTGGTACCCGGTGGACAGCAGCAGCGGCACGATGACCGCGTCCCGGCCGGCGCTGGCTAGCGCTTCTGGCAGCGAAGGCCGGGCGTGCTGCACGAACGCGACCCTGATGTCGATCACCGGCGCCAGCCTGGTGACCTGCCTGGCCAGCGCCGCGACGGTCGCGGAGGCTTCCGGATGACTGCTGCCGTGCGCGACGGCGACCAGGGTTCTCACGCGGCGTCTGCCTCTCGCCTGGCTGGATTGGCTAGCTGGTCACGAAGGCGAACCACTTCGCCGACGACGATCACGGCGGGGGAGCGGATGCCTTCTTCTGCGGCCTGAACGGCGACCTTGTCCAGGGCGGAGATCAGCACTCGCTGGTGCTCGGTCGTGCCGTCCTGGATCACCGCGACCGGGGTGGCCGCGTCGCGGCCGCGCTTGATGAGTTCGGTCGCGATCTCCTCCAGGTGCGCGACCGCCATCATCAGCACGAGCGTGCCAGGACCGTTCGCCAGGGCGTCCCAGTCCACCGTGGCGCCCGGCTGGGAAGGGTCGAGGTGCGCGGACACGACCGAGAAATCCTGGGTGATGCCCCGGTGGGTGACCGGGATCCCGGCGTAGGCGGGGACCGCGATCGCGCTGGTCACGCCCGGTACGACCTGGACGGGGACCCCGGCGCGCACGCAGGCGAGGGCTTCCTCGCCGCCACGGCCGAAGACGAACGGGTCGCCGCCCTTGAGTCTCACTACCCGGTCGCCGGCCAGGGCGCGGCGGACGATGAGATCGTTGATCTGGTCCTGGGTCAGGCGGTGGGCGCCAGGCGCCTTGCCTGCTTCGATGATCTCGACGTCGGGGTCTAGTTCGGCGAGCACGTCGCGGGGGCCGAGTCGGTCCGCGACTACTACATCGGCTTCGGCGAGGAGTCGCCGGCCGAGTACGGTCATCAGCCCTGGATCGCCTGGGCCGCCGCCGACGAGGGCGACGTGGCCGACGGCGCCGGCCCGGCGACGGCGCTGCTTGCGCACCGGGAGGCTGCCCTGGGCGAGGGCGTTGCTGATCGCGGTGCGGAGGCGCTGGGACCGGCGCGGGTCGCCGCTGGCGGTTACCGCGACGGTGATGTCGCCGTGCCTGGTCACGGCGGGCATGCGGGCGGCGGTCGCCTCGGCGTCGTCGGCTCGGACGCACCAGATCCTGGTCCGGTCGGCTTCGGCTGCTACCCGGGCGTTGAGGTCCGGGTCGTTCGTCGCGGCGTGGGCTAGCCAGGCGCCTGCTAGGTCGCCGTTACGGTACTGACGGCGCTGGACGGCGACGTTGAGTTCGGCGAATTCCGGGCTGATGACGGGGGCGATCACCGTGACCTTGGCACCGGCCCCGACGAGGGACTGCGTTCGGCGGAGCGCGACCGGCCCGCCGCCGACGACCACGGCTTTCTTTCCGGCGAGGTCGAGCTCGATCGGGTAGCCGTTCATTGACCGGCCCCGAGCTTCAGGGTGAAGGTGCGGGTGCACGAACCGCACGTCCAGGCGCCCGCGTCAGGGCCGGCTGGTCTCAGGGCCTCGTCTCCGCAGTACGGGCAAAAGAACGGCACCTGGCGCTCGTCGCTCATGCCAGCAGGCTTTCGTCGGCGCGGCGGACCCAGGGGGCGAACTGCTCGCCGTCCTTGCGGTCGGCCTGGTAGGCGCGGAGCAGGCGCTCGACGTAGTCGGGGAGTCCTTCGGCGGTGACTTTCAGGCCGCGCAGCTTGCGGCCGAAGGACGGGTCGGTGCCCAGCGAGCCGCCGAGGTGGACCTGGAAGCCTTCTTCGCCGTCGACGATCGAGCCTTTGAGCCCGATGTCGGCGAGCTGGAACCTGGCGCAGGAATTGGGGCAGCCGTTGACGTTGATCGTGATCGGCGTGTCGAAGCCGGGCAGGCGCCGTTCGAGTTCCCCGTACAGGTCGCGCGCCCGCTGCTTGGTTTCCACGATGGCGAGCTTGCAGAACTCCAGCCCGGTGCAGGCCATCGTGCCACGGCGGAACGGCGAAGGATCGGCTTGCAGCTCAATGGCATTCAGCCCGGCGATCAGCTGATCCACGCGGGTCTCGCCGATGTCGAGAAAAAGTAGTTTCTGCTCAGTCGTGGTACGCAGGGTGCCTGACCCGAACTCGTCGGCTAGGTCGGCGGCCTGCCAGAGCTGGCTGCCGGAGGTGCGCCCTACCTGCGGGGCCACGCCGACGTAGTAGTTGCCGTCTTTCTGCGGGTGGACGCCGAGATGGCTGCGGGCGGCCGAGAGGGGGGCGGCGGGCTCCGGGCCGTCGGCGAGGGCGAAGCCGAGGTACTCGCGCTCGAGCACCTCGCGGAACTTCTCCGGGCCCCAGTCGGCGACGAGGAACTTGAGCCTGGCTCGGGTGCGAAGCCGGCGGTAGCCGTAGTCACGGAACAGGTCGGCCACGCCGGCCCAGACCGCGGGCACCTGCTCGGGGGTGGCGAACGCGCCGAGCCGGCTGGCGATCATGGGGTTGGTCGAAAGGCCGCCTCCGACCCAGACGTCGAAGCCGGGGACTCCGTCCGGGCCGGTGACGCCGACGAAGGAGACGTCGTTGATCTCGTGCACGGTGCAGTGCGAGGAGCAGCCGGCGATCGCGGTCTTGAACTTGCGGGGCAGGTTACCGAAGCGCTCAGGGTCGCCGGTCGCTACCGCCTCCGTGGCCCGGAGGACCGAGGTCGCGTCGAGGATCTCGGCCGCGTCGATACCCGCTACCGGGCAGCCGAGGATGTTGCGAGGGACGTCACCGCAGGCCTGGATCGAGGAAAGGCCTACCTCTTCCAGCCGTTCCCAGATCACGGGGACGTCTTCGATCCTGATCCAGTGGAACTGCACGTTCTGCCGGTCGGTGATGTCGGCGAGGTCGCGGCCGAACTCCTTGGCGATGCCGCCGATCGCCCTGAGCTGGTGCGACGTGAGCTGGCCGCCGGGGATGCGGACCCGCATCATGAAGTAGCTGTCCTGGATATCCTCGTCCTCGAGCATGCCCGTGCGGCCACCGGGAATGCCGGGACGACGCTGGGTGTAAAGACCCCACCAGCGGAACCGGCCGCGCAGGTCGGTGGGGTCGATCGACTCGAAGCCCGTGACGGCGTACCGGTTGATGATCCGGTCCCTGACATTCAGGCCGGCGTCGTCTTTCTTGAAGCGCTCGGCCGCGTTGAGCGGCTCGTAATGGCCGAGCGCCCACTGACCCTGGCCGCGCTGCTGTTTGGCTGGCATCTGAATTTCCCTCTGCTTCTTGGGTCCTGGCGCGCATGACGTTGACGGCGCTGGCTTTGGCCAGAGCGCATGCGGCTTGGGCTTGCGATCAGCGGAAGGAACGACAGATGGCGCTGGAGGTGCGCAGGAGGTCGACGTGGCGCCTAGAAGTGAGAACCTGGCGAGTCACTGGGGGCCTCCGGTGGGGGCACATCGGGGGAGTTGCTGCAACACCCCGGTGTGCTGCACATCGTTCTGTCTACGACATTAACATCGGACTCCCTCGCCAGTCGACTGCGAACTAGCCGGGTGGTCTTTGCAGGTCAACGCCCACGGGTGGGGCTCGCATTCCGCACCGGGGCTTAAGTTGCCGCCGATGTTCGTTCGGAGGTGAGGTATCTGTAGCCGAACGGTTCCAACCAAGGCAATCGCCCTCCGGCCTGGCGCGCGCTGGATAGCCTGAATGTGACCGGTCTTGACTGGCCGGGGGCAGTTGAGTTTCGCAGGCAAGAAGGTGTGTCGGGGTGTCCTCATTACGTCGGGTGATCGTTGGCACCTGCGGATCTCCGGGAAGCATCCGCGCGATGCGTTACGCCAGGGACCTCGCCGTTACCTCAGGTGCGGCGCTGATAACCGTGCACGCCTGGGTACCGCCCGGTGGTGAAGTGGCTGATCGGCGGGCGCCTAATCCGCTGCTCAGGCAGGTGTGGCAGAAAGCGGCGTGGCAGCGACTTAACGACTCGGTTGAGGCTGCGTTCGGCGGACCGCCCGACGGGGTGGACCTGTGGCCGGTGGTGATGCGCGGCTCGGCTGGCGAGGTGCTCGTGCACGTGGCCCGCCGCGCCGACGATGTACTGGTGGTGGGCGCCGGACGGCGCGGCGTGCTAGCGAGGATCGGTCACGGGCAGGTTGTCAGGTACTGCGTGCGGCACTCGGAGTGTCCCGTGCTCGCAGTGCCTCCTTCGCCGCTGGCCGGGTACGCGAGGCAGTGGCCGAAGATGCTCGCGTGGCGGCACCATGAACTGCGGGCCGACGAGGCGCTCGACGGGGCTGACCGCAACCAGTAGGGCCGTGGCCGGCAGGCCTGGTCGGTGGCGTCGGTACCCTTGGCCGGGTGCGGATGACCGAATTCTGGCAGCGGATGGATGAGCAGTTCGGTGCTGCCTACGCTCAGAGCGTCGCTAAGGATTTCGTGCTGGCCGGGCTCGGGGACCGGACGGTGCAGCAGGCGCTCGCTGACGGCGAGGACGCGAAGGTAATCTGGCGGGCGGTCTGCACGGCGTTTCCTGTGCCTGAGCGACTGCGCTGATCCGAGCCCTGATCGGGAGCGCGGTGCTAGGCGCCGCGAGGACTTTCGCGGGCGCCCTGGCCGGATGGCTGGCCGGGCTGCGGGACAAATCAACCTATAGTGTCCGCCGCGGGCGCAACGATGTCCCATCGATGCGGTCGTTGGCCAGTGGCGTACCACAACGATGTCCCATCGATGCTGCGGGAACCGCATCCCTGGGCCATAGATGTTGTTCGCCTGGCCAGTCGAACCGCATCGATGTCCCACCGATGCTGTACGGCCGATGTCCGGCCGGGGCGAGCGGGACCGGTCGTGGTTCCGGTATGTGTTCTTTGTCAAGTTTACGGCGTCTCGGGTCCCGTGACGACAGCGACAGGGTGCGGGCGAGGCGCCCGGCTGCCAAGGCCGCGACCTGTCTTATGCCGTGTCTTGACTTAATTTGGCCCGTGCCGGCGAGCCGGCGCCAAGATCGAACAACTGTTCGTTAGGCTGGACCGGCCAGTGGAGTTATCCAGCTTCGCGGCGGGCCAAGGTGCACCCGCTGGCGAGTGGCGGCGAATTGGCGGAACTGAATGTCAGTGGCGGCGCGTAGCGTCTGCCTTAATAGCTAGCACGGCGCAGTTGCACGGCTTAACGAAGGCTGACGACGCGGCCTCACTACCTCGACGGGAGTTCACATGGCACCGAACGACAAGGCGAGCGGCATCAAGACCGGGGACAGGGATAAGTCCCTGGAGACCGCGCTTGCCCAGATCGAACGGCAGTTCGGCCGGGGTGCCGTGATGCGGCTTGGCGACGACGCCCGTGCCCCGGTTGAGGTAATTCCCACGGGATCGATCGCGCTTGATGTCGCGCTCGGCATCGGCGGGCTGCCCCGTGGCCGGATTGTCGAGATCTACGGACCGGAGAGCAGCGGTAAGACCTCCCTGGCGCTGCACGCGGTCGCTAATGCCCAGCGGGCGGGCGGCATCGCGGCCTTCATCGATGCCGAGCACGCCCTCGACCCTGAGTACGCAAAGAAACTCGGTGTGGACACCGACGCGCTCCTCGTATCCCAGCCGGACACCGGTGAGCAGGGATTGGAGATCGCGGACATGCTGATCCGCTCGGGCGCTATCGACATCTTGGTGATCGACTCGGTGGCGGCACTGGTGCCGAAGGCCGAGATCGAGGGCGAGATGGGCGACAGTCACGTCGGCCTCCAGGCCCGCCTGATGTCACAGGCCCTTCGCAAGATCGCCGGTGCGCTTAATCAGACAAAGACGACAGCGATCTTTATTAACCAGCTGAGGGAAAAGATCGGTGTCATGTTCGGGTGTGCATCCTGGTATACCTACGTGACTCTGGCCGATGGAACCAAGGAGAGAATCGGCAAGATCGTTAATCAGAAGATGGATGTCGAAGTTCTCTCTTATGACCCAGAACTCGGGAAGATCGTTCCGAAGAAGGTCATAAACTGGTTCGATAATGGATCAACCGAAGAATTCCTACACTTCAAGGTTGGGCGTCCTGGAGGTGGCGCCGGAAACGGCTGTTCTTCGTTCGACCTGACTCCTAATCACCTCATCAGCACCCCGGGCGGTTGGCGTGAGGCGGGTGATGTGCGCATAGGCGACCGAGTCATGCTTGCTCAGCCGCATTACCTTAGCGAGACACAGTGGCAGCTAGTGCTAGGCTCTGTGATGGGCGATGGTAATCTGTCCGCTCCAGTCCGGTCTGCGGCTCAAAGCGCGAGATTTCGCATGGGACATGGTGCAAAGCAGGTGGGATACCTTGACTGGAAGGTCGCACTGCTCGACAACGTTCCTCATTCCAGAAGAGTGAACGCGAAAGGCGCGATCTTCGCTGATTTCACGCCCTTGGCAGAACTCGGGGAGTTGCGGGAGGTCGTGTACCAGGGTGATGGTAAGCGGCATCTCAGCTGGGAGTATCTCAAGAAGCTGACACCTCTAGCGCTAGCTGTCTGGTACATGGACGATGGCTGTCTCACTATCCGATCCAAGGGCGTACAGGTGCGTACAAGGGGAGGGAGCGGCCGGATCGAGATTTGTGTCGAGGCAATGAGCCCCGGTACTCGTGATCGCCTTCTCGAATATCTCCGAGACACTCACAAGCTGAACGTCAAGCTAACGGAACGCGGCGTTCGAAAAGTAGCTGTAATACAGTTTACGACCGCAGCCTCTGAGAAATTCCAGAAGTTGGTCGCTCCGTACGTGCACCCCTCAATGGAATATAAGTTGCTGCCAAGGTTCAGAGGGTGCTTCTCGGTGGAGCCGCAGTTCGTAGAACCTGTTATTCGACCTGTGCCCGCGAAGATCCTGGATATTCGCCCCAAGCTCGATTATCAGATCAAGAGTCGTTATGACATAGAGGTTGAAGGTTCGCACAACTATCTCGCCGATGGCGTTATAGTCCACAACAGCCCGGAGACCACAACCGGCGGTAAAGCATTGAAGTTTTATGCCTCGGTGCGGCTTGACATACGGCGGATCGAGACGCTCAAGGATGGTAATGAGCCGGTCGGTAACCGGACCAAGGTGAAGGTCGTCAAGAACAAGATGGCCTCGCCGTTCAAGGTCGCTGAGTTCGACATCCTCTACGGGATCGGGATCAGCCGGGAAGGCAGCCTGATCGACCTCGGCGTCGAGCAGGCGATTGTCCGCAAGTCCGGTGCCTGGTACACCTACGACGGCGATCAGCTTGGCCAGGGCAAGGAGAACGCCAGGAACTACCTGCGCGACAACCCGGACACGGCCAACGAGATCGAGAAGAAGATCAAGGAGAAGCTGGGGATAGGCCCGCGCCTGGACGCTGACGCCACCCCGCCGAATGGCTCAGGACCGAACAGGTCCGGGTCAAATGGCTCTCGCTCGAACGGTTCCTCATCCAACGGCACGGGAGTGTCGGGCACGTCGGGCTTGTCGGCCCGGCGCGGCGGCCTTGAAGTGGTGCCGGGGCCGGACGGTGCCAGGTAAATCGCGTCGGCAAGGCTCGCGGTCGGCGGGTTCGGGCTCGGGTGCGGGTGCGGGTGGCTCGGGTCGGCTGAGTCACTTCGGTGACCCAACCGACCTGGCGGACCCGGCGGACCCGGCGGACCCGGCGGACCCGGCGGATGTTCCCGCTGATCCCGAGTCCATCGCGCGGCTCATCTGCTTGCGCTTGCTCACGGCTGCTCCGCGGACCAGGGCGCAGCTTGCTGATGCGCTGAGGCGGCGGGGTGTGCCCTCTGACGCGGCTGAAACAGTACTCAGCCGGTTCGCTGAGGTCGGCCTGATCGATGACGCGACGTTCGCGACCGCCTGGGTCGAGTCGCGGCACTACGGTCGTGGTCTCGGCCGTCGGGCTCTGGTCGCGGAGCTCGACCTGCGCGGGGTCGACCGTGACGACATCGAGGCGGCTGTCGAACAGCTCAGCCCCGACACCGAGCGCATGACGGCTCTCGCGCTGGTCGAGCGGCGAATCCCAGCCACGGCCGGGCAGCCGTACCCCGTCCGGGTCAGGAAACTGGCCGGGATGCTCGCACGGAAGGGCTACTCGGCCGGGATCGCCTTCAGCGTTGTCCGCGAGGCGCTCGCCCGAGCAGAGCCGGACCGGAGCGGAGCGACGTCGGACGACGATGAGTGGCTCGACCTTGAGTTCGCCGCCGAGGAAGACGAGCCAGAGCAATCCGATCCCACCGAGGACGCTGCTGTCTGACACGAACTGGGCTCGGCTCTCCTGGCCTCTGGATCCTGTGGGCCGGTGGCTGGATGGCCTGTTACCAGCGACCGCATCGGTGGCCGATGTTGTTCCCCGCACCAATGCCACTCGGCCTATTTGGTTCGTAGCGCACGGGCTGGCGTGCCGGTGCCCGGGTGCCCGGCTGGACCGCCCGGACAAAACACCTAAATTGCTGGACCGGCCGCAACGATGGCCCAGCGATGCTGATGCCCGACGGCGTCCCGCCGCAACGATGTCCCACCGATGCTGCGGAAACGACATCCGTGTGCCATCGATGTCGTTCACCCGGCCCGCCTGCGGCCCTGGCCGGCTGAACATCAACTTCGGCCGGCCTGTACCTCTCCACCCAAAGGAGCCGCAGCAATGTCCCATTGATGCGGTAGACCCTCGAGGCTGCTCGCTCCGGCTCAATCACCAGTATTTTCCGCCTTGGTCGTGACCTTGACCGTCATGTCGTAGCCGGCTTAGCCTCACGGGACAGTGAGGTTTATGTCGCACGAGCGGGTTGATGAGTACGAAGGGCGATTGCGCGAACGCTGACCTGCGGCGCAGCCAGTTCGCGGATCGCCAGGTTGGTTGGGCGTGATCTGGCCGGCGGCAGCAGGCAGGCGATGAGTGAACGCGGAACTGGGCCGCCGGCCGGCCAGCAGATAGATAGCACGGGCAATGAAGGGGCTCGCTCCAAGCTGAGGCGAGGGGCAGGGAAAGGACCGGTGACCATCTTCCGGGCAACGTCGCGCAGCCTGCCCGGCTGACGAGGTCGTCTGGCGGCACTTCGTCTCGCCGAGCGCTGGCAGGCTCTCGGGACTGGGCACGGGAAAGGTAAAGCGCGGTATTCCTCGCTGCGGGAAGGTTCTTGGCACCCATTTATGGGGTTCAGGAGTCTAAAGAGCAGAAGGGAGTACCGCGGTGGGAAGCAATGTAGCGCTGGTCCTGGCGATTGGCGTTGCTGTGATTGCCCTGCTGGCGGCCGCGGTGGTGATCGTGTTCGCCCTTCGCGCCGCAGGCGGCCTGCGCCTCGCCAGCCCCGCGACTACCCCCAGCCCCGCGACTACCCCCAGCCCCGTTAGTCCCGCCACGCCAGCCGGCGCGGCGGGACTGACGGGCCAGGCGGGCACGACCGGCCCGGCGGGCACGACCAGCACGACCGCCCCGGTCGGCCCAACCGGCCCCAGCCCCGACCCGTCCGCTCAGCCCACCCCGCTAGAGCCGAGCCAAGAAGCCGAGCGCGACGGCCGGATCTCGGCTGCCGAGGCCGAGGCCGCCGCCATCGTGGCGAAGGCCGAGCAAGCCGCCGAGCAGGCGGCCCAGGCGCGCCGCAAGCTCGAAGAAGAAGTCCAGGCTGTGACCGAGCAGGCCAGGCATTTGCGTAGTGACCTGGAAAGGCGCGAGACCAGGATCACCGAGCGCGAGCAGCGGCTAGACACCGAGTCAGGCCGGGCTCGACCAGTTCAGCCGGGACCTGGTCAAGGCCCGTGCGGAGCTCGATACCAGGACCGCGGAAGTCGCGCGGTTCGAGGCCGGGCAGCGAGAAGCGCTCGAGCGCATTTCCGGCCTCACCGCCGGGGAAGCCAGGGCCGAACTGGTCGCCGCGATCGAGAGCCAGGCTAAGCGTGAAGCCGCGCCGCTGGTCAGGGACATCGAGAACGAGGCCAGGAAGGAAGGCCAGCAACGCGCCAGGAAGATCATCACCCTGGCCATCCAGCGGGTAGCCAGCGAGCAGACCAGCGAGTCCGTCGTCTCGGTCCTCCACCTGCCTGCCGATGAGATGAAAGGCCGCATCATCGGCAGGGAAGGCCGCAACATCCGGGCCTTCGAAACCGTGACCGGCGTCAACCTGATTATCGACGATACTCCCGAGGCCGTTCTGCTCTCGTGTTTCGATCCGGTGCGCAGGGAAGTCGGAAGGCTCACCCTGGAACGGCTGGTCGCCGACGGGAGAATTCATCCGCAAAGGATCGAAGAGGTATTCGAGCAAAGCCGACAGGCTATTTCCGAGCTGTGCGTCAGGGCCGGAGAAGACGCCCTGATCGATGTCGGCATTACCGATCTGCATCCCGAGCTGACCCAATTGCTCGGCCAGCTCAGGTACCGCACGTCCTACGGCCAGAACGTGCTCAAGCACCTCGTCGAATCCGCCCACATCGCCGGCATGATGGCCAGCGAGCTCGGGCTCGACCCGGTGCTGCTGAAGCGGGGCACGCTGCTGCACGACATCGGCAAGGCCCTCACCCACGAGGTCCAGGGCAGCCACGCCCTGATCGGCGCCGAGATCGCCCGCCGCTACGGCGAGCACGAGGACGTGGTCCACGCGATCGAGGCTCACCACAACGAGGTGGAAGTCAGGACGATCGAAGCGGTGCTGACCCAGGCGGCGGACGCGATCAGCGGCGGGCGACCGGGAGCGCGGCGCGAGTCACTTGAGGCGTACGTCCGGCGGCTTGAGCGGCTCGAGCAGATCGCGCTCGCCCAGCCGGGCGTGGAGAAGGTCTACGCGATGCAGGCCGGCCGCGAGGTCAGGGTCATGGTCAAGCCCGATGCTGTCGATGACCTCGGGGCCCAGGTAATCGCCAGGGACGTGGCCAGGCAGGTGCAGGAAGAACTCACCTACCCTGGCCAGATCAGGGTGACCGTGATCAGGGAATCCCGCGCCACCGAGTACGCGCGCTAGCTCCGTTCGATCAGCTTGAGCTGCGGCACGTTGCGCGGCGTGAAGCCGAGCACCTGGCCGTAGAACGACAGCTCAGCCTCCAGCGCGGCGATGATCGAGTCCGTCCGCCTGAAGCCGTGCGATTCGCCCTCGAACGCCAGGTAGGCGTGCTTGATGCCGTGCTCGGCCAGCTCGGCCGCGATGAGCTCAGATTGCTGCGCCGGGACAACAGGATCGTCAAGACCTTGCAGCAAAAGAACCGGGGCGGTGTTGGAGTTCACGTGGCCGATCGGCGCCCGCTCGGCATAGACGGTGTCGAAGCCGGGAAGCGGGCCGACGAGGCCGTCCAGGTACCTCGACTCGAAGTCGTGGGTGTGCTCAGCGAACCGCCGGAGGTCGGCGACGCCGTAGTACGCGACCGCCGCGCTGAACACCGGATCGTGGACCGCGCCCGTGGTTACCGCGGCCAGCGCCGTCCAGCCGCCCGCGGAACCTCCTCTGATCCCCAGCCTGCGCGCGTCGGCGTGGCCCGCCTTGGCCAGCGACCTCGCCGCTTCCTTGGCGTCGGCGACGTCGACTATGCCCCATTCGCGGTTCAGCCGGTTGCGGTAGAGCCGGCCGTACCCGGTTGACCCGCCGTAGTTCACGTCGATGATGCCGATTCCCCGGCTGGTGAAGTAGGCCTTCTCCAGGCTGAGCCGCCCGGTCACATGGCTCGTCGGGCCGCCGTGGACCCAGACGATATAGGGCGGCAGTTCGCCAGCCGGCGGGCTCACCTCAGGGTTGGAAGGCGGGTAAATCAGCGCGTGCACCACCCGGCCGTAGGGGCCTTCAAGCTCGACCTCGCTCGGCACGGGCAGGAACCGCCGGTCGGGCAGGTCCGAGTGCTCGGCCCGCAGCACGGTGTACTCGCCCGAGGCGATGTCGGCCTTGACTATGGAATCCGGCTGCTGCGGGCCGCCCGCCACGAACGCGATCACGCTGCCGCTCGCGGCCACCCCGACCACGACCTCAGTGAACGGCAGGTCCAGGTCGATCAGGTCAGAGGTCTCAGGGTCGAGCAGCCCGAGCCTCGAGCCGCCCCGGCCGTGCCGCACGGCCAGCCGCCCGTCGCCGAGCACCGCGAACGGGCGCGCGCCAAGCTCCCAGAGGGCGTCGGCGAACTCCTCATCGGCCGGGTAAAGCGCCTGCGGCGGCTCACCGTGCAGGCCGATCTGGTAAATGTTCCACCAGCCGGTCCAGTCCGTCGCCACGTACAGGCTCGAGTTGTCGCGCCACAGCGGGGCGAGAACGGATTCACGGTTGCTGCCCTTGATCAGGCGGCTCTTGCCCGGCGTGCCGTCGGCGACCGGCGCGATCCTCAGCTCGGTGCCGTCCCAGGGCATGTGCGGGTGGTTCCAGCAGATCCAGGCCAGCCACTGGCCGTCGGGTGACGGCGTCGGGAACGCGAAGAAGTCCTTGCCGGTCACCAGCGTGCGGATCGCGCCAGGATCCGCGACGGCAGACCCGTCAAGCGGCACGGCGACGATCGCGCGTGACACCTTGCCGCCCGACTGCTCCTCCCGCACGCACCAGACCTCGCGCTGGTCAGGGGACAGGACATAGTCGGCGTACCGCTGCGAGTCTGGGCCAGGTTCCGGGGTAAGCGGCACCGGCTCGCCAGTGCCCTCGGCGACGGCGCGGCCGGCCAGGTACAGGCGCTGGTCGCTGAAGTTCGCGAAGATGATCGGCGGCTGGCTCTCCTGCGTCCCCAGCGTGGCCTGAGCCGCCTGCGACGGAACCGGCAGGTAAGAGACACCGCCGTACTCGTGCACCCGGGTGCGCGCGCTCCACGGAGCCGGGAGCAGCATCGTAGTCGTGCCGTCGGCGTCGCGCCTGACCACGGTCCGCCGCCCCCGGTCGGCTGGCTGGTCTTCCTGCCACCAGATGCTGTCGCCGATGACCGAGGGGAAAGCTATCTTGATCCGGCTGCTGGCGACCTGAGCCGCGGTCACCGGTGAAGGCCAGGCGCCGTAAGGCACCTGCGGCAACTCGCTTGGTTCCGCATAGCCGCCGCTATGCCCGCCGGCCTGGAGGCTCGCCTCCGCTGGCCCAGGCATCGTCGATCCAGATTCTTCCGCTCCCACCGCGCCCGCCGCCTGATCGGTCATCGCCGTCCCGTTGTCCGTCATAGGGATATCGTGCCCTACCTGCCCTGTGCGCATCGCGGCGAATGCCGACAACCAGCCGGCCTTCCGCTTTACCCCCTATACCGGTATGCGGGAAGACCTTTAACCCCGGCCGGGCAGGTAAACAACGCGCCACCAGACCGTCCTGGACCGGCCGCCGTCGTGATGAACAGCTGGTCGAGTTCAGGACCACCAAAAGCACAGCTTGTCACAAACGCGGCAGGCAGGCGCACAACCCCGCTTAGCTTCCCGTCCGGCTCGTAGCGCTGGATCACGCTGCCGCCCCAAGCCGCAACCCAGACGCCGCCCTCGGCGTCGACGGTCATCCCGTCTGGGACGGTTTCTCCTGATCCGAGCCGTGCGAACAGTCGTCTTTCACCTATTTCGCCGGTTTCGGGGTCATAGTCCATGACGTCGACCCGGTAGGCGAGCGAGTCAATGTAATACATCAGCCGGTCGTCCGGGCTCCAGTCGAGGCCGTTCGAGAGACCGACCGTCGGGAAAATCTCGGTCACGGTGTGGTCAAGATTGAGCCGGTAGAACGTGCCGCGCCCGGGTGCCTCATCGTTATCCATGCTGCCGGCATAGAAGCGGCCGGCCCGGTCGCACTTCCCGTCGTTCAGCCTTGTGTGCGGCAGGCCGTGCGCCCGGGCGAGCTCGGTGACCTCGCTGGTGTCGGTATCGAGCGCGTAGAACCCGTTGCCAGCGGCCACGCAAAGCCCGCCGCTCTCCCTGGGCACGACGGCCCCGACCGGCAGTCCCACGTCCCAGGAGGTGTGCGCGCCGTCGGCGTCCCTGCGGTGCACCTGCCGGGCGGGAATGTCGACCCAGTACAGCGCCTGGGTAGGGATGTCCCAGTGCGGCCCTTCTCCCAGCTGGCAATGGGGGAGTGCCATCTCGGTCGGCTCAAGGATGATCAAGTCGGCGGCAGGCTCGGTCACGATGGATTCCTTTAGCTGGTCGTCCGGGTTGACCGACGATTTCAGGCGAACCGCGCGAGTGTCAATGGCCTACCCTAGGGACCATGCCGGGCGCAGACGGTCAGCGAACTTTCGAGATCCGCACCTACGGGTGCCAGATGAACATGCACGACTCCGAGCGGCTCGCCGGCCTGCTCGAGGAAGCCGGCTACCGCAAGGCGACCGCCGGCATCCAGGCGGACGTGGTCGTCTTTAATACCTGCGCCGTGCGCGAGAACGCTGATAACCGGCTCTACGGCAACCTAGGCCATTTGCTCCCGGTGAAGAACAGCCATCCCGGGATGCAGATCGCGGTGGGCGGCTGCCTCGCCCAGAAGGACCGGTCGGTGATCACCGACCGGGCGCCCTGGGTCGACGTGGTCTTCGGCACCCACAACATCGGCTCGCTTCCTGTCTTGCTCGAGCGCGCGCGGGTGCAGCAGCAGGCGCAGGTCGAGTTCGCCGAGTCCTTGGAGCGCTTTCCTTCCGTTTTGCCCGCCCGGCGGGAATCCCCTTACTCGGCCTGGGTAGCGATCTCGGTCGGCTGCAACAACACCTGCACGTTCTGCATTGTGCCGAGCCTGCGCGGTCGCGAAGAGGACCGCCGGCCTGGCGACGTACTGGCCGAGATCAAGGCGCTTGTCGACGACGGGGTGCTCGAGGTCACGCTGCTCGGGCAGAACGTCAATTCCTACGGGGTGGCGTTCGGCGACCGGCTGGCGTTCGGCAAGCTCCTGCGGGCCTGCGGCGAGATCGACGGCCTCGAGCGGGTGCGGTTCACCTCGCCGCACCCGCGTGACTTCACCGATGACGTGATCGCCGCGATGGCGGAAACGCCGAACGTGATGCCTCAGCTGCACATGCCGCTCCAGTCGGGCTCGAACGCCGTGCTCAAGACGATGCGGCGGGCGTATCGCCGGGACTCTTACCTGGCGATCATCGACCGGGTACGCGCGGCGATGCCGCAGGCGGCGATCACGACCGACATCATCGTCGGCTTCCCCGGCGAGACGGAAGACGACTTCGCGGACACGCTCGACGTCGTCAGCCGGGCCAGGTTCGCCGGCGCGTTCACGTTCCAGTACTCGATCAGGCCGGGCACCCCCGCCGCGACCATGCCTGACCAGGTCCCCGCGGCCGTGGTGAAGGAACGGTACGAGCGGCTGGTCGCGCTGGTCGAGCACGTCACCAGAACGGAGAACGAGAGCCTGACCGGCGATGTCATCGAGGTGCTGGTCGCGGACGGTGAGGGCCGCAAGGACGACGTGACGCACCGGATGTCAGGCCGGGCCAGGGACAACCGGCTCGTCCACTTCACCCCGTCGGCAACGGCCGAGCCGCCCAGGCCTGGCGACGTGGTGACGACCGTGGTCACCAGGGCCGCTCCGCACTACCTGATCGCCGACGAGGCGCCGCTCGAGGTCCGCCGGACCCGTGGCGGCGACGCCTGGCAGGCGCGGCAGGGAAAGGACGACCTCAGCGCCAAACCGGCACCAGTTCCGCTCGGCATGCCCGCCCTGACCCGCCCCGCCTGACCGGCCCGCCCCGCCTGACCGGCCCGCCCCGCCTGACCGGCCCGGACCGCCTGACCGGCCCGCCTGGCCGCCGGGCCGGACTAGGCCCAGCGTCGTCCCTGGGGTGGGGTCCAGGCGCCAGCTCAGGGACAACGCTGGGGGTGCGGTCGGCCTGGGCTGGCTTGGCGGCGGCAACGATGTGGTGAGAGTGACGGGTGATGTTAAATGAGCGATGATGGTGAAGTCAGGGAAGAACGGCTGGTCGCGGCCGCGCCTGTGGTCGTTTGGCGGGCGGTCACGACGGCTCAGGCGCTGGCCGGCTGGTTCTGGCCCGATAGCTTTGCGACTGAGGCCCGCGTTGAGCTTCGGGTCGGCGGGCAGTACCGGATCGCGAGCCCGGTCGTCGGCATTGCCGTGTCTGGCCGGTATACCGAGGTGCGGGCGACGAGTCGGCTCAGCTTCACCTGGCAGTGGGACGGCGAGGACGTCGAATCGGAAGTCCTGGTCGAGTTGGCGCGTGCCGAGACAGGCACCAGCCTCACGCTGACGCATCGCGGGCTCGCCGCGACTGAGATCGCGAATCATGCGAAAGGCTGGTCGGACTGCCTTGACCGGCTACCGGGTTGGCTGGTCGCGGATTGAGCCGGCTGATCGCGCTGGTCGGGCCGACGGCGGCGGGGAAGACAGAGCTCTCGCTGCGTCTCGCGGACGCGCTTGAGGGCGAGGTGGTCAGCGCCGACTCGATGCAGCTTTACCGTGGCATGGACATCGGCACGGGGAAGCTCGCACTGGCCGAGCGGCGGGGCGTGCCGCATCATCTGCTTGACATCTGGGACGTTACCGAGCCAGCCAGCGTGTCCGAGTACCAGCTGCTGGCCAGGGCGGTAATCGAGGACATCGCCGCTCGCGGCAAGACCCCGATCCTGGTCGGCGGGTCAGGGCTGTACGTGCGCGCCGTGATCGACAACCTCACCTTTCCCGGCACCGATCTTCAGGTCAGGGCCGGCCTGGAAGCCGAACTCGCCCAGGTCGGGCCCGGTCCGCTGCATGAACGGCTGGCCAGGCTTGATCCGGTCGCGGCCAGCGCGATCCTGGGGAGCAACGGGCGCCGCATCGTGCGCGCGCTCGAGGTGATCGAATTGTCCGGGCAGCCGTTCAGCGCCACCTTGCCGGCTTACGAGGCGGTTCGGCCGACTGCTCAGCTCGGGCTTGATCTCCCGCGCGGTGAACTCGACGAGCGGATCGCGGCCAGGGTCAGCCAGATGGGGCGGGACGGCCTCGTGGACGAGGTCCGCGGGCTGCTTGGCCAGGGGCTGCGCGAGGGCAGGACGGCAAGCCGGGCGCTCGGCTACGCGCAGGTGATCAAGTTCCTCGATGGTGCGTGGACCGAAGCCGAAGCCCTGGCCGAGACCGTGCTGGCGACCCGCAGGTTTGCCCGCAGGCAGCAATCCTGGTTCCGGCGGGATCCGCGCATCCGCTGGCTCCCGGCGAGCGCTCCGGTCGCCGCCAGCGTGGCGCTGGCGGCGATCGATCAGGATGTCAGTGCCGGTGACTAGCATCGGTGCTATGCGTTTCGCTAAGGGACACGGCACAGGGAATGACTTCGTCATCCTGCCTGACCTCGATGACGAGCTGAAGCTCACGACGGAGCTCGTCCGCACGCTGTGCGACCGGCACACAGGGATCGGCGGCGACGGGGTGCTGAGGGTCGCGCTCGGCGACGGCGTGCCGTGGTTCATGGATTACCGGAACGCGGACGGCAGCGCGGCCGAGATGTGCGGCAACGGCATCAGGGTCTTCGCCAGGTACCTCACCGACAAAGGGCTGGCGACTGGCCCCGAGCTCGTGATCGGGACGCGAGGCGGCGTTCGCGTGGTGCGGTGGGACGGCGCGGACCTGTTCAGCGTGGACATGGGAGCGGCGACCTTGACCGGCGCCGGCGAGGCGGTGATCGGAGGGCGCCGCTGCTCAGGTTCCGCCGTCAATGTGGGTAATCCGCACCTGGCCTGCCTGGTCTCCGAGCCGCTTGGCGACTTCAACCTCACTACGGCGCCGCAGGTGGACGCCGGGCAGTTTCCCGACGGCGTCAACGTCGAACTGGTCAGGGTGACCGGGGAGCGGGCTATCGAGCTCCGGGTGCACGAGCGGGGCTCGGGCGAGACCTTGTCTTGCGGCACCGGTGCCGTTGCCGCGACGGTCGCGGCCGCTCAGGCGGCTGGCCTCTGGCCCGGAGAAGGGGACGAAGGGGCCTGGAAGGTTCAGGTTCCAGGGGGCGTGCTGGCGGTCGCGCCCAGCGCGACCGCCAGCACGCTGACCGGCCCGGCGGTTATTGTGGCAGAAGGAGACCTTGATCTTAGGTGGCTGAGCGGTGTCTCAGCTGCCGCCTGATGAGGCGATCCGCAGGCCGATGGCCACGATGGCCCAGCCGGTGCTTGTCCGCAGGGACTTGCGGGGACTGGCCTGAACGGGCGGTCGGCCGGGACTGGTCGCCGGGGGAGTGGCGGGAAGCTCGGCTATTCGCTGGCGGGCGAGTTGCTCGAGTTGGCCGGTGTACATGATTCCTTCCTTCGTTTAGTGAGCGGTGGCGGCGGCGGTCAGTGCGCGTGCGATCCTGATCGGGCCGCTGACTGAGCTGCAACGCAGCGCTAGGGCGGCCGGCCCGTGCTGGGCGGCCGGATCGGATGGCTCGAGTTCGCTGCTGACCTTGCCGGAAATGGAGACCAGATCGAGGTAGACGTCCGTTTCCGGCGCCACCTGGACCCGGACTTCGCCGGAGATGGTGTTGATCTGAGTGGTTTCGCGGTAGATGTAGCTGAGGTTGACCCGGCCTGAGCTGGTCTGGATCACGACCAGCCCGCGGGCCATCCCAACCTGGACCGTGCCGCTCACGGTCGTAGCCTCAAGGGCGCCGGTCACCTCACCTAGCTCGACCGGTCCTGACGCGGTGCTGACAGTGACTGCGCCCGCGATGGCGACGGCTACCCGGCCCGAGATGCTGGTGACCTGAGTTTCGCCCGCCACGGTCGCGGCCTTGACTGCTCCTGAAGCGGTCTTGACCGTAAGCGAGCCCAGCTCGCCCAGGCAACTTATTTCCGCCGAGGCCGTCTCCGCCGCGAGGCTCGAGCCATCCGGCAGTGTGACCCGAATGTCGAGCCCAGAGCCCCGGAGCCAGGAGATCAGCTCCGACATCTCGCTGATCTTTAGCAGATCATCAGTCAGCTCCACGGTGATCCGCTCGGCGGACTCTTCCGAGTACCGCCCCGGACTGGACGGGCGCACGTCAACGGTGATCAGGTCGGTCGGCTTGGCGGTCACCGTGATCGACCCGGCCGTCAAGTGCACGTCCAGGCTGACCGGCTCGGTCCTGGCGAATTCCCAGTGCGGCATTGTGCATTCCTCCTAGCTCCGGGCGAACCCGGTGATCCGGTTACCTGACACCATGCGCCGGGCCTGCGCACCGGCCCCCGGCTGCTCAACGGCCCTGGCCGTCGCCTGGACCAGCCAGGTATTGACGGACACGCCGGCGGCGGTCGCGCTGGCCTCGACTTTGGACTTGAGCGCTTCCGGCAGCCGCAGGGTGACCCGGGCGGTGCCTTCTTCCGCGGCCAGCGCCGGATCCGGGGCAGGCGCCGGCTGGCTTTCGTGACGGATGACCACGAACTCGGGCTCGCCGCCGCTCAGCCGGACATCGATGACGTCGGTGTCCAGCCGCTCGGTGATCTCGGCCGCCGCGGCGGTCAGGACCTCAAGCAAGATCAGCCGCACGGACGAGTCAAGCGCCTCGGCCAGTTGCTCGGCGAGCCTGGATACTTCCTCGGGCGCGAACCGGGTCAGGGTGCCCAGATCCCGGCGCAAGCCCTCGACGTACTGTGACAGCTCCATGACATCATTATGACGTCAAATCTGACGTCCGTCAAATCTTTCAGACGTCGCGCTGACGTCAAGGCGACGTCGAACTGACGGCAATAGCGCGGCGATGGGCTCGGAGTGCGCCGATCTCCGCTCGCCCGTACCGATGCTGTTCCTGCTCCGTCCCCGCATTCCGTCACGTTGACCCCGCTGGCCCCACCCGCGTAGCTGACTGCGGCCCGCCTGGGCTCGGCAACAGCAACCGCGGGCCATGGGTGTGTTTCTGGTGGGGTGAGGCGGGTCCGGGAGGGTCTTGCCCGAGCACCGGGGGCACTTCGGGGTCGTTTTTACGGAGGCCCCCAAAGTGCCCCCGGTGTCCACCGCCGGGACAGCGGACTGCCCCGGATGCCAGGAATGCCGGGAATGGTGGGAATGGCGGGGAGCCTGAGAGCAGCGGGGTCAGTCCGATTTCCGGACTCGGGTATCTCGGACCAGCGAAAGCAGCGAAGCCGGGCAGCCGCCGTTCGCAGCGCGACACCGCCCCGCTCCCCGCCGCCACGAACCGGGCATTCACCGCAAACCGGTCCGCCGCCGGCACCTACAGGACCGGCAAGCCTGCTTTAGTGGAAACCTCAGATGGCATTCCAGTCGAGGATTCCACAATCATGCGGGAGCCTGCCGGCGCACCCCCGCGACAGGACCTTTCAGGCCGGAACCAGCAAAGCCGGAAACTCAAACCCACCCACCGCCCGGCTGAGGCCGGAAAGGGCTGGAGGACCAGTCCCGCCCGGGCCACGCCGAGGAGCTGACCAGAACTCACTCCAGCGGAAACGCACCCGTGGGCCATCGTTGCTGTTCGGCGGGGTCGGCGAACGACAACGATGGGTCATCGATGCTGTTGCAGCAGCATCGCTGCGACATCCTTGCGGTTGCCCGGTCGCGGTGAACAACAACGCTGGGCCATCGTTGCCGTCGCGTCGGCGGTACGTCCTATTTGTCGGCTGGGGTCGTAATCAGCTCGCTTACACCCACCCGAGCCCGAGCCACTGCCGCTCGCCCGGCCGCCGTCACTTCAATCGAATTACTCTAATTCCGACTTATACGAAATAGGAAGAAAGCTTGGCGCTGGGCCGGGGACCGGGGCGAGGGGCCGGGGCTGAGGCCGGGGCGGGGCTGAGGCCGGGGCGGGGCTGAGGCCGGGGCGGGGCTGAGGCCGGGGCGGGGCTGAGGCCGGGGGCCGGGGCTGGGCGCTTAGGCCGGGTGCTGGGGCTGCGGCTGGTGCTGGGGCTGCGGCTGGGGCTCAGGGCTTGGGGATGGGGGCGTTGGCGTAGCCGCTTGGGCGCCAGACGGACGCGCCTTCGGTGCGGTAGACGTACCTGAAGCCGGTCTGGACGAGGAAGTTTTTCAGGTGCTTGTTCTCGACCCAGAGCAGGACCCAGCCGATGTGCATGTGGACCGCGTTCCTGGCCGCGACGAGGAACTGCTGCTGGGTCAGCGAGTAGTGGCCGGTCTGGGCGTCCATCAGGTCCTGGTAGAAGGGCTCATGCTGGAACGCCAGCTTGGTCGCGAGGGGGACGCGGGACAGCAGGGCGTCGGCGAGCGGGTGCCCGTCGGCGGTGGCCAGGACCTGGGATTCCTGGCTGAACGGGAGTCCGGTTACGCCGGTGCCGCCGCGCAAGCCGAAAGGTATGTCGATGACGACAGAATTCGAGTGATCGGCGGCGATCGGGGCGTCCAGGGCCGGGAGGCGGTCGGGCATGGTCCGAGCGGCCTTGGGCGGGGTAGCCAGGCCGGCTTCGAAAACCCCGAGCACGAGCACGCCAACAAGGAGATACCGAGCGTGGAAGCGCAGCCAGTTCACCGTGTAGCCGGCCAGCAGCGCCACCGGGATCAAGCCGAGTTCGGCGATGCGGGAGGGCTCGCGGAAGCCAGACAAGCCGGGGATCTTCGCGAACCAGGTGAACGGGAGAAGCGCCGACACGTGCACGCCGTTCAGGCTCTCCGCCAGCGGAGTGTACGTCGCCGAGGGCAAGATGAGGTCTGAACCGACCGCGAGCAGGGCCGCGCCGAGCCAGAAAGCGGCCAGCAGCCGGGCGTTGCGCTTCCGCCAGGCCAGGACCAGGCCGGTCAGCGCCAGGAACGTCGGCAGGGCGCCGTAGGTGCCGTCATTCTTCGCGTGCGTGAAAGTCAGGCCGAACGAGGTGATCCTGGGCGACGGCAGGAAGAGGTCGGGCAGCCGGTCGCCGAAGAGATAGGCTCCCGCGCTGAGCGTCGCCGAAGGGCTCCCGGCCGCGTCGGCGCGCACGATCGCGATCAGCTGGGGTGCGGCGACAAGCACGGCGACAAGGCCGGCGAGGCTGAGCACCCCGAGCTTGGCCCAGGGGAGGCGGCGCGCGAACCGAGGCAGGCCCTTGACCAGCAGGATTCCGCGTTCCGGCAGGGACCTGAGCAGGCCGGGCACGGCCTCCGCCGCGCCGGGCAGTGAGCGGATCAGGAGGACTCCGCGCAGCGGAAGCGACCGGAGGAAGCCCATCACCCTGACCGGCAGACGATCCCTGGTCACCGGCTCCTCAGGAACGATCGCCGGCGCGGGCGGAGCCGCCATCCTCGGCACGGTCGGCAGCGCCGCGATCGCATCAGCGGCGCTAACCTCGACCGGGATCACCTCGGCGTTCGCCCCCCGCGAGGCCCGCGAGGTGCGTGAGGCCCGCGAGGTGCGTGAGAACAACAGCCAGGGCAGCGTCGCCCCAGCGGCGAGAGCAAGGCAAAGGATCGCTGATTCCTGGTCGACAAGCAGGCTCGCGCCGACCGTCACGCCGAGCACGATGGCTTGCCAGATTCCCGGCCGGCGCCTCAGCCGGACAGCGGCTTCCAGCGTCATCGGCAGGAACAGGGCGCCAGCGGCCAGGTTGAGATGCACCCAGGTCTGGTAGTCGACGATGGGGCTGAACCCGAAGAAAGCGCCGGCCGCGAGCGCCCCGACCTGCGAAGGCACCCACAGCTTGGCAACCCGCCACATCGCGTAGCAGAAAAGACCCGGCATGAGCGCGGAAAGCAGCGTGAACGAGGCACTCGGCCCGAAGAGCATCGTTACCGGCAGCATCACCACGCCGGCCAGCGGCATCAGCGCGTGCATGCCCAGGTAGGTACCGACCGGAGCCGCGATCGCGTGCGTCAGCCACGGGTCCTTCAGGTGCAGTACCGACTGTTCCATCCACCAGAAGCCCCACACGTAACTGCCCGCGTCACGGGTGTCTGGAAGCTTGCCGCTCAGGTACGTGATGTGCGGCCAGGTGACCACGATGCCGGCGAGAAGGTAGCCGGTCAGCACCAGCAGGTGAACCCTGACCGGATGCCGGCCGGTCACGGCCTTGACCGGCGCCGGGGCACTAGCCTCCCGGCCGATCGTGGCCGTTCGCTGTGGTTCAGCTTCAGTCAGGGGCGAGGACACGTGCCGTTTTCCGTTGTCAGAATGGGGACTTTTGTTCACATTGGTGTTTGCTACACAGGGAACGGTCGGAGACCCGACGTGAGTTCCGCGTGATCGGGAGGTACCCCCCATCAGCCCAGCCGTAAGCCACCCTGAAGGCACCTGAGGGCAAAGTCTGGCAGAACTAGGCGACGATGTCCCGGAGGGGAATAGCGCGAATTGACGCGTCGAGAACCTCAGCCACGTGGGCGACTGGCAGGGGCGTGCCTGCCTGCGCCAGGGCCGAGCCGATCTGGAGCGAGCAGCCGGGATTGGCCGACACGACCAGGTCGGCTCCGGTCGCGCTGACCGCCGCCGCCTTGCGCTCGCCGAGTTCACTCGCGGTCTTCGGCTGCACCAGGTTGTAGATGCCGGCCGAGCCGCAGCAGGTACCGGCGTCGGCCACTTCAAGTACGGTCAGCTCGGGAATCGCCGCCAGCAGTTCACGCGGTTCGCTGGTGATCCGCTGGGCGTGGGCGAGGTGGCAGGCGTCGTGGTAGGCGATCTTGACCGGGAGCGGGTGCCTCGTCGCGGCCGGTCCGAGCCTGACCAGGAACTCGCTCAGGTCAGCGACCTTCCCTGACAGAGCAGCGCCCCGCTGCGCAAGTGCAGGATCACCGGCCAGCAATTCACCGTACTCCTTCATCGCCGAACCGCACCCGGCCGAGTTCACCACGATGGCGTCGACCTCGGCCCGCTCGAAGGTCTCGATCAGCGCGGCGGCGAATTTAGCCGCCTCGGCGCGACGCCCGTCGTGCAGCGAGAGCGCGCCGCAGCAGGCTTGCGTGCGCGGGATCACGACGTCGCAGCCCTCGGCCGCGAGCACGCGGGCCGTAGCGATGTTGACCTCAGGGAAGAACACCTGCTGCACGCAGCCGGTCAGCATCCCGACCACGGCGCGGCGCTCGCCCCTGGCCGCGACCCGCTCAGGCAGCCGCCCGCGCGGCACTGGCGTCGCGGACCGGCCGGGAGCCACTCGCAGCGCGGCGGACAGCTCGGGCGCCATCCGCTCGGCGGCCGAACTGCGGGAGAGGAGCCGGTCGACCCCGGTGCGCTGGGCCGCGCGCAGCGGACCCATCATCAGGCGCAGCCGCGCCGGGTAGGGGAACGTCGCGAAGATCGCGGCGCGCAGCGCCCGTTCCCGCGCGGACCTCGCGGGCAGCGCCTGCACGGGCTCGGCCGCCCAGGCCCTGGCCGCCTCGATCAGCCGGTCGTACCGCACCCCTGAGGGGCAGGCGGGCACGCAGGCCATGCAGCCGAGGCAGCGGTCAAGGTGACTGGCCGCCGCCTCGCTGGCGACCGCCCCGTCAAGCATCTGCGCGATCAGGTGAATCCGGCCCCGAGGCGAGTCCATTTCCTCGCCCCAGAGCTGGTAGGTCGGGCAGGAAGGCAAGCAGAACCCGCAGTGCACGCAGTCGCCGGTGATGTCGCGCAGTTCACCAGTCGGGTCAAGCTCGTCCATTAGATCCCCCCGGCGAATCGTCCCGGCGACAGCAGGCGGTCCGGGTCGAACCGCTGCTTCACCGCCCGCATCAGGCTGAGCGATGGCACCGGGCCGAACAGGTCCACCCGCTCCCGCACGGCGGGCGGTGCCTGCCGTGCGACGATGCTGACCCGGTCCTCGCCCAGCGCCGCCCGAAGGCCGGTCACGAGGCTGGCGACCTGGCCTGGGTCGGCGTCGGCGGGCAGGGCCACGTCGAGTACCCCGGACGCGGCTGAGCCTCCGAGTACCGGGTCAAGGCCGGTTCGCTTCGCGGCCGCCTCGACCTCGGTGAGGACGGAGCCAAGCTTGCCCGCCCAGAACGCTGCCTGAATCACCGTTCCGTCGGGCTGGGCAGCCGGGCCGCGCCCCACCACGCCGGCGGCTGGCTGGCCACGGCCGCCACGGAGTCGGTCCCTTCAAGCGCAAGATCATTTGCCAAGATCTCGCTCCGCTGCGCTACGCCGTGAGAGTCGCCTTCTATCGCGATTGCCAGCATGATCGGGTCGGCGGGACTGGCCTGGTAAAGCTCGGCGCCGACCGGGGCGATCTTCGGCTGCTGCGCAGCCCCGAGGAGCCGGAAACAGGCGGCGGCCGAGTCGCAGGCGACGGTGACGTACGCCGTCGCGGCCGGAAGCGGATGCAGCCGGAACGTCGCCTGGGTGATCAGGCCGAGAGTTCCCCGTGAGCCGGCGAACAGCTTCCCGAGGTCATAGCCAGCCACGTTCTTGACGACCTTGCCGCCTGACTTGGCGATCGTGCCGTCGGCGCGGACGATCGTGATGCCGATCAGGAGGTCGCGCGGGGTGCCGTAGCGGTAGCGGAGAGGTCCGGCGGCGTTGGTCGACAGGACACCGCCTATCGTCCCGGCGGTTACCCCGTACAGGGCTGGCCAACGAGGAGGGTCCAGGGCCAGACGCTGGCCTTCCTTGGCGAGGACGTCGGCTAGGTGCTCCATGGTTACACCGGCCTGGACGGTGACGACAAGGTCGCCGGCCGCGTGCTCGACTACCTGGTCCAGGTGAGTCGTCTCGACGACAAGGCCGGCGCGCTCGGGCGGGTTGCCCCAGTGCAGCTTCGTGCCCGTGCCGCGCGGGATCACGGCGAGTCCGAGGGCGGCCGCCGCCCGGACCACGGCGCTCGCTTGCTCGGTGTTCGAAGGAGATGCCACCAGTTCCGGCTGTACGCCGGCGACGGCGTCGGCCTCGGTGGCGGGCCTGACTTCCTCGCACGCGTCCGCGAGCTTCGCCGGGATCGAGTTCACCGGCATGTCAGAACATCTCCGCCTGGCCGGAAGCCACCAGCGGGTGCGGCTCTTTCCTGACGCCGGGGACCTCGCCGCACATGCGCGGAGTCGGGAAGATCTTGCCAGGATTGCACAGGCCCGCCGGGTCGAACGCGCAGCGGAGCAGTTGCATGGTGTCGAGGTCGTCGGCGCTGAACATGCGGGGCATGTACCTGGACTTGTCCACCCCGACCCCGTGCTCGCCGGTGATCGAGCCACCGTGGCTGATGCACTCATCCAGGATGGCACCTGACAGCTTCTCGGCCGCCTGCGACTCGGCCTCGCTCGAGTCGTCGAAAAGTACGAGGGGGTGCAGGTTGCCGTCGCCGGCGTGGAATACGTTCGCGACCCGGAGACCAGCCGCGGCGGACAGTTCGCTGATCCGGTCGAGCACGTCGTGCAGCGCCGTCCTCGGAACCACGCCGTCCTGGACTATGTAGGCGGGGCTGATCCGGCCCATCGCGGCGAACGCGGCCCGCCGCCCCCGCCAGATCGCCGCCCGGTCAGCGGGATCGGCCGCTTCCCTGATCTCGAAGGCGCCGGCTTCCTCCGCGATCCGCCGGACGGCGGCCGACTCGGCCAGGACGTCCTCGGCGGGCCCGTCGAGCTCGACGATGAGGACAGCGCCGGCGCCCTGCGGGTAATGACAGGCCACTGACGCCTCGGCGGCCTCGATCGACAGGGCATCCATCATCTCGATCGCGGCCGGAAGGATCCCCGCCCCGATGATCGCCGAGACGGCGGCACCGCCCTGCCCGGTCGTGCCGAAGGCCGCCAGCAGCGTGGTCACGGCTTCGGGGATCGGCGTCAGCTTGACGACGATCTTGGTGACGATCCCGAGCGTACCTTCCGAGCCCGTGAAGGCGCCGACCAGGTCGTAGCCGGGGGATTGCCCGGTCCCGTCCCCCAGCCAGGTCATATCCCCGTCCGGGGTCACGATCTCGAGCCCGGTGACGTGGTGCACGGTGAATCCGTGCTTCAGGCAGTGCGCGCCGCCCGAGTTCTCCGCGACGTTGCCGCCGACCGAGCAGACCTGCTGGCTCGACGGGTCCGGGGCGTAGAACAGGCCGTACGGCTTGGCGGCCAGAGATACCGCGAGGTTGGTCACGCCCGGCTCGACGATCGCCCGGCGGCTCTCGGCGTCGATCTCGATGATCTTGCGCATCCTGGCGGTGACGATCAGCACCCCGTCGGCGGCCGGCAATGCCCCGCCGGACAGGCCCGTGCCGCTGCCACGGGCCACGAAGGGGATTCCGGCCCGGGCGCAGGCCCGGACGACGCGCGCGATCTGGGTCGCAGACTGCGGGAGGACCACGAGCCCGGGACGGCAGCGGTGCGCCGTGAGGCCATCGCATTCGTAAGTCGCCAGCTCAAGCGGGTCGGTGATCACCCCGTCCGCACCGCAGATCGTCGTCAGGCGCGGAATCAGCGTGGCCACGTCCTGAGTCATCGGCTCCGCTCCCGTCGCGTCGGCCCGGTCACTTCATTCCATCATCCACGAGCACGGACCGGGACGCCGCCTCGGCGGCGGCGAAGCAGAGCAGCTTCCTGCCTTCGCTGACCAGGTCGCCGGTCTCTTGGTCGGAAAGGGCTTTGAAGGGCATGAGTTTGAGTACGGCGGTTTCCTTGCTTACCGTGATCCGCCACGAGCCCTCGAACGTACCGTCGAGCAGGAAGGTGCCGATCCGGCCGCCGTTGCCTGGTGCGAGCGGGATCGGGTGGCCGGCCGGGTTGACCCTGGCCCGGTCGGCGTAGGAGAACAGGATGTTGTCGTATTCGGGGAGGAACCTGGGCGGGGCGGGCATTTCCTCGTCGGGGCGGGGCGCGTCCGGGAGATCGAAGAGCTCGGCGCCGCGGCTGTCGCGGAAGGTGCGCAGTCCTGGCCGGAGCCGGTCCGCGATCTCGCGGAGCCTGGTCAGGCCTGACCAGGTCTGGAGGTCGGCGACGGTGGCGGGTCCGAACGCGGCGAAGTAGCGGAGAACTACCTGGTCGATTGCCGGGTTCTGGTCGAGTTCGGCCCCGAGCCAGGGCTCGGCGAGTGCCCACGCGACGGGGCCGGTCTGGCCCCACAGACCTCGGGGCGGTACCTGGACGAGCGGCAGGAGGTAGCTGACCGCGTACCCGATCGAGTTGGCGTCATAGCCGGGCCAGCGCTCCCCGAGCAGGCTGGTGATCTCCGGCTTGGTCATCGGCTTCGCAGCCAGCAGTTCGCGGGCGGCCGTCAGCAGTTCTTCCAGGTTCAGCCCCTCGAGGTTCCTGGCGAACCTCTGGCTGCTGAACGCCCTGGTGAGCACGACCTGGGTGAGCGGGCGAAGCAGGCGGGCGTCTTCGGCGGTGACCAGGTGGATCGTGCCGCGCAGGCAGGGGATGCGGACGGCCTCGTGGCTGGTGATCAGCTCGATGAGCTCGGACTGCTTAAAGTCGGTCAGGCGGGACCAGAGCGCCACGTACGGGGCATTCGGTGCCTGCGCTTGGAGGCCGACGAGGTGCGTGATCGTGCTCTTCGCCGACGCCTGCTCACGGGCCAGCAGGTACTGGCGGGCCAGCATCGCCCGGTTGAGCGCCCGGTAGCTGAGTACGTCGCCCATCTGCCCCATGGTCCCAGCTCGGCCTAGAATTTCGGCGTGGACGTGCAGGAGATCTTCGAGGCGCTGCTCGGGCCGGCCGGGATGGACGACCCTTATCCGCTCTACGCGGCGCTGCATGAGCACGGGCCGGTGATCCCGGCGGGCGGCGGCATGGTGCTCGTGCCCGGCTACGAGCTCGCCAGCGCGGTGCTCCGCGATCAGTCTTACCTGGTACCCGATGCCGCTTACCTGGACGAGATCAACCCCGGCTGGAGGCAGCACCCCTCGCTGGACACGGACAGCCTGCTGACGCTCAACGGCGAGCCGCACGCGCGGATCAGGAGCATGCTGGCCAGGGCGTTTACCAGGCGGCGAGTCGCCGAGCTCGAGCCTGCGGTCGCGCGGCTGACGGACGGGCTGCTGGATTCCCTGGCCGAGCTCGCGGCCGGCGGCGGCGCGGTCGACTTCATGGCTGAGTTCGCGTTCGCGCTGCCGGTGACCGTGATCTGCGAGCTCATCGGGGTGCCCGCCGAGTTGCGGGCCGAGTTCCGGCCGCTCGCGCGGGCGCTGACGCTGACCCTTGAGCCGCTGGTCGACGAGGCCGGGCTGTCCGCCGGGGACGAGGCCGCACTGAAGCTGGCGGACATGTTCGCCGAACTGATCGCCGAGCGGCGGGCTCGTCCGGCCGATGACCTGCTGAGCGCGATCCTGGCCGTGGCCGATGCCGAGCCGGGGCGGATCTCGGCGAACGAATTGGTACAGAATCTGATTTTGCTGCTGGTGGCCGGATTCGAGACGACGACTAACCTGCTGGGGAACGGGGTTCGGGTCGTGCTCGACGATCCTGCCTTCGGGGCCGCTCTGCGCGCTGGCGACGTTACGCCTGAGGCTTTCGTTGAGGAAGTGCTCAGGTACGACTCGCCGGTGCAGTTCACCGAGGATCGCCGGCCGGTCAGGGATGTCGAGGTGGGCGGGTTCACGGTCAAGGCGGGGGAGCACCTCGTCGTGCTGACCGGTGCGGCTAACCGGGATCCGCGCCGGTTCCTTGATCCCGGCCGATTCTGGCCGCAGCGACCCGATGCGGGGCCGCTGAGCTTCGGCGGGGGAGCGCATTTCTGCCTGGGCGCCGCCCTGGCCCGCCTCGAAGGCGCCGTGGCGTTTCCCCGGGTATTCTCGCGATTCCCTGGGCTCGCCCTGGCCGGGGTGCCGCAGCGGCGGTTCGGGATAGTGTTGCGCGGTTTCGAGCACTTGCCGGTGACGCTAGTGAGCTGATCAGGTGCCGGGGGGCTGCCTGAGCTTGGCGTCGAAAGAGTTTCTTTCCCACTCTTTCTCGCGCTTGAGGTGCTCGTGATAGCTCAGCCTGGGGTCGTGGCGGTCGAGCCTGACCTTGCCGTCCTTGCTGATTTCAACGGTGACGGTATCAGTGACGTCTGGCGGCCAGAAGCCTTCGTCGCCACGGGGCTGATGGACCTTGGCGCGCATGATCGGCTCGGCGTGAGGCTGGCCGAGTGGCCGGACGTCGATGACGAACTCCCAGCCCGGCGTGTTTTCGTAATCGCCGTGATCACTCTTCTCGCGGGCAGCGATGATCGTGCCCTCTGCCTTTTCCCAATCGTGACCAAACATCCCAAACCTCCGGCTTGCGGAATCAGAGCTCTCTGTCGCTCGGTGACACATCCACAACGATTGAGATTGATGCTGGGTTCGATCGGGACTTGATCAGGATTTGAAGGCAGCACGAGCCTTGGCGCTGCCGGGGCGGGCTAGCTCCCAGTAGCCGTAGCTGCCGTGCTCAAGCAGTTCGCGCCCGGCCTCGGCGAGAGCTCCGAGAGCCGCGAAAGCGAAGGCGCCGCCGACCGAGATGCGCTTGACGCCGAGCTGGGCTAGTTCGCCGACCGGAGGTACTCCGGGCAACGCGAGCACGTTGACCGGGAGATCGACGGAGTTGACGAGCTCGCGCAGTTCGCCGTATTTCGTGATACCGGGGGCGTAGAGAACGTCGGCCCCGGCCGCGGCGTAGGCCTGCAGGCGGGCGATCGTATCGGCCAGGTCAGGATTGCCGCGGAGGTGGTTCTCGGCGCGGGCGGTCAGGACCAGGCGAACCGGGCCTGAGTGTGCTGCCTCGGCGGCGGCCGCGACCCGTTCCGTGGCCAGGCCCTGATCGTAGATGCTGGCCTCGGGTCCGCTTGAGTAATCCTCGATCGAGCAGCCGGCCAGGCCCGCCCCGATCGCGAGCCGCACCGTCTCGGCGATGCCTTCCAGGTCCTCGGCGTACAAGTTCTCGAGGTCGGCGGACACCGGGAGGTCGGTGACACCAACGATCGCCGCCGAATGCGCGATGGCCTCCTCGCGGGTAACCGTCCCGTCAAGCTGGCCGAGGGTGGCGGCGAAGCCGCTGCTCGTCGTCGCGAGCGCCTGGAAGCCGAGCGAGGCGAGCAGCTTCGCCGAGCCGAGATCCCACGCGTTCGGCATGAGGAGCGGCGACTTACCGTGGTGCAAGGCGAGGAACTGCTCGGCCTTCTCAATCTGGGTTGGCATACCTCGAACTTAACCGCACCCGCCGACACTCGATGACGGCAGTGCCTAATGTGACCAGTGTTACTCGTGCCGCGCGTCTGACCCCGGAGCGGCACAACGCGGGAGTGGGCGCCCGCCTCAAAGTGGAGTCCTCGGGTGAGCCGGCCACCCGAGGACTCCGTGTTGACCAGCCCCCGGGCCTCCGGCCGGCCGCGAACACCGCACTCAGGTAACACCAGCACCATCCGTCACCTCCCGCCGGGGAGCAGAACCGTCGCGCGGGCGACTTTCGGCCTTGGCGGGTGCGGGCGGCGCGGCGTACAACATCGATGTCCCACCGATGCTGGGTCAAGTCCCTCCCGGTGGAACGGGGACAGTACGCCCGCACAAGCCGCAAAATCGGCAAATCACCCGCGCTGGCGCGACCGCGGGTTCTCTGGCCGCCGGGGGCGGCCAGAGGTTGGTCGGCAGCAACGGCGAAGCGTGCATATCCGCGCGGCGAACCGCAACGATGGGCCATGGATGCTGTCCGGCCGGGGCGGGTAACCGCATCTATGGGCCATCGTTGCTGCGGGCACGACATCCATGGGCCATGGTTGCGGTTGCCCGGCCCGGCTGAGCAGCATCGATGTCCCATCGTTGTTGCTCCGGCCGGGGCTGGCGGCGAATTGCCCGGTTTACCGCGAGCCGGGACCCGGACGGCCCGAACCCTGACCACCGTTACCACCACGAAATGTGTGCCAGAGCCACGACGATGGGCCAGCGTTGCTGTTCGCCGGCTCCTGAGCACTCGCTGCGCACTCCGGCAGTGACCCGTGGGACTGTTGTGACTGCTGCGCCCCGCGGGACCAGAGGGACGCGCCAGGCTGGCGGCGCTGGGCCAGGCCGGGGGTTGGCCAGGCCGGGCCAGGCCGGGGGTTGGCCAGGCCGGGCCAGGCCGGGGGTTGGCCAGGCCGGGCCAGGCCGGGGGTTGGCCAGGCCGGGGTGGGCCGGGCGCAGGCCGGGGGTGGGCCGGGGCTGAACCATGCTGGGCCGGGGCGGCGCTGGGGCGGGGCGCGGGGCGGGTTAGGGCATGCGCTCGTAGGCGGGGAGGGTGAGGAACTCGTCGTACTGGTCGGCTAGGGCCACTTCCCTGAACAGGGCTACCGCCTGCCGGTACTCATGCTCGTCGTAGGCGTCGCCGAGCGCCTCCGCGATCTTGGCGAGTTCCTCGGTGATGATCTCGTTGATCAGCTTGTGCGTGATCTTGGGGCCTTCGGCCAGTTCGACGTCGTTGTGCATCCACTGCCACACCTGCGACCGCGAGATCTCCGCCGTCGCCGCGTCTTCCATCAGGTTGAAGATCGCGACCGCGCCCGTGCCGGCCAGCCAGTTAGCCAGGTACTGCAGGCCGACGCTGACGTTGTTGCGCAGGCCGGCTTCGGTGATCTGCCCTGGAGTGCTCTTGATGTCGAGCAGTTGCGCAGCGGTCACGTGGACGTCGTCGCGGCGCTTGGTGAGCTGGTTGGGGGCGTCGCCGAGCACGCTGTCGAAGACCTCGCGGCAGATCGGGACCAGGTCGGGGTGCGCTACCCACGAGCCGTCGAAGCCGTCGCCTGACTCGCGGGTCTTGTCATCGCGGACCTTGGCGAGGGCGACCTGGTTGACTTCCGGATCGCGGCGGCTCGGGATGAAGGCCGCCATTCCCCCCATCGCGTGCGCGCCGCGGTCGTGGCAGGTCTTGACCAGCAACTCGGTGTAGGCGCGCATGAACGGCGCGGTCATGGTCACCGAGTTGCGCTCGGGCAGCACGAAGTCAGCGCCTCTGGTACGGAACTTCTTGATGATCGAGAACAGGTAGTCCCAGCGGCCTGCGTTCAGGCCGGCACTGTGCTCGCGCAGCTCGTAGAGGATCTCTTCCATCTCGAACGCGGCCGGGATCGTCTCGATCAGCACGGTCGCCCTGATGGTTCCGCGCGGGAGGCCGAGCGTGTCCTGCGCGATGTCGAACGCCTCGTTCCAGAGCCTGGCCTCCAGGTGGCTCTCCATCTTGGCCAGGTAGAGGTACGGGCCCTTGCCCTTGTCGAGCTGGCGCTTTGCGCAATGGTAAAAATACAAGCCGAAATCGAACAGGCTCGCTGACATCCGGCCGCCATCGACCAGCATGTGCTTTTCGTCCAGGTGCCAGCCACGCGGTCGGACCACGATGGTCGCGAGTTCCTCGTCGGGGAGCAGCGCGTAGTGCTTGCCCTCTTGGCTGGTGAAGTCAATTTTGCGGTCGAGTGCGTCCTTCAAGTTGAGTTGCCCGCTGACCATGTTGTCCCAGAGCGGGGTGTTCGCGTCCTCGAAATCGGCGAGCCACACTTTCGCGCCTGAGTTCAGCGCGTTGATGGTCATCTTCTGATCGGTCGGGCCGGTGATCTCTACCCGGCGGTCGACGAGACCGGGGGCGGGCGGCGCGACCCGCCAGGTCTTGTCGGCCCTGATCTCGGCGGTCTCCGGACGGAAGTCGAAGTTCGTCCCGGCGCTGATCTGCTGCTGCCTTCTGGCCCTGGCCAGGAGCAGTTCGCCGCGGCGCGGGATCAGCTCACGCTGGAGCTTTACTACGAGGTCCACCGCCTCGGGAGTCAGGATCTCTTCGTACCGGTCGCCGATGGCGCCGGTGATCTCGACGCCGTGGCCGTAACTCATCGCGCCGCGCCTCCTTGTTGGTTGCTGAGGTCTCACCTTCGCACATTCTCGCCGGCGGGCACATCCAGGCTCGCTGCGGTGTTTATCTAGGTGACGATGGGTGCCGCTCGTGCCACCATCAAGTAACTCCAATATCAAAGTGACCGCCGGATGAGGCGGTCCCGTCCTGGATGGCAGATGACAGCAGACTTCGAATACCTCGCCGATGATGACGCCGAGCGCTACGACGCCGGCCGGCTTGACCTGGAGGACCGGCACGCGCTGAGGCGCGTGGAGGGCCTGTCGACCGAGCTTGAGGACATCAGCGAGGTTGAATACCGGGCGCTGCGACTTGAGCGGGTCGTCCTGCTCGGGGTGTGGACCGAGGGAACCCTGGCGCGGGCCGAGCATTCGCTGCGCGAGCTGGCGCAGCTGGCCGAGACGGCGGGGTCCCGCGTACTCGACGCCCTGACTCAGCGCCGTAGCAGGCCGGATGCGTCGACCTACGTAGGTGCGGGCAAGGCGAGAGAGCTCGCCGAGCTGGTCGCCGAGACCGGCGCCGATACCGTGATCTGCGACGGCGAACTGACCCCTTCGCAGCTGCGCAAGCTTGAGGGCGTGGTGAAGGTCAAGGTAGTCGACCGTACCGCGCTGATCCTGGACATCTTTGCCCAGCACGCTAAGAGCAAGGAAGGAAAGGCGCAGGTCGAGCTGGCCCAGATGCAGTACCTGCTGCCGAGGCTGCGCGGCTGGGGCGAGTCGCTGTCCAGGCAGGGTGGCGGCCGGGTCGCCGGCGGTGGCGGCATAGGCACGCGCGGCCCTGGCGAAACCAAGATCGAGACCGACCGGCGCCGGATCAGGACCAGGATCGCCAGGCTCAAGCGGGAGATCACGGAAATGTCGGTCGGCCGCGAAGTGCAGCGCGGCCAGCGCCGCCGGCGCGAGGTGCCCTCGGTGGCGATCGCCGGGTACACCAACGCGGGCAAGTCCAGCCTGCTCAACCGGCTGACCGGGGCGCACGTGCTGGTGGACAACTCGCTCTTCGCCACCCTCGACCCGACGGTGCGGAAGGCCAGGCTGCCCTCGGGCACGGGATTTACGCTGACCGACACCGTCGGATTTGTCAGGCATCTTCCGCATCAGCTGGTAGACGCCTTCAGGTCCACGCTCGAAGAGGTAGCCGAGGCTGATCTGATCCTGCACGTGGTGGACAGCTCTGACGCCGATCCCCGGTCGCAGATCGCGGCGGTGCGCGAGGTCCTTGGCGAGATTGGCGCCCGCGAGGTACCTGAACTCGTGGTGTTCAACAAGGCCGACGCCGCGGCGGAGATCGATCTCAAGGGACTGCGCCTGGCCGAACCCCAGTCGGTGGTGGTCTCGGCGCTGACCGGCGAGGGAACGCCGGAACTGCTCGCCGAGATCGAGCGACTGCTGCCGCGTCCGGCCGCCGAGATCAGCGTGATGCTGCCCTATGCCCGCGGTGACCTGCTGGCCAGGGCGCACAGCGAAGGCGAGGTACTGAGCGTGGAGCACACTGGTGCTGGTACGGTACTCACCGCGCGGGTGCCACCCGAACTGGCCTATGAGCTTGACCGGTTCGCGGTGACCGCCTAGCGTCGGGCTTCGCCTCCTGCGGCTTCCGGCGCCTGCGGTTCGTTGCGGTGTCGTGATTGAGTAGTGCATTACGCGCACGCAACCGATATGGTATGTGCGTTCCCCTTGGGTGGACCGTGCAGTCACATATCGTGCTATCCGATTTGGTGCGTGTCTTAGCAGTGCTTGTTTTAGCGGTGCTTGTTTTAACAGGGCTTGTTTGACAGGGACTACCGGCGAACTTGGCGTCCGGAGTCTTGCGTGGCAAGTGAGGTGGCGGTGACGACCTTGGCAAGTGTGCCTGGAGCGTGCCGATGATCCGCCTCCTGACCAACATCGGCCGCCTGTGGACCGGCACCGAGATCGTCAGCAATACGGCGATCTTGATGCAGGACGACCGGATTGCCTGGGCGGGTCAGGCGAGCCAGCTTCCGTCGAGCCTGCCTGGCGTTCTCGATGACATTGTCGATGTCGACCAGGTGGAGAACCTGGGCGGCGCGCTGGTCACGCCCGGCCTGATCGACGCTCACACGCATCCGGTCTACGCCGGGAACCGCTGGGCCGAACTGGCCATGCGGTCTGGCGGCGCGTCGATGACCGAGATCGTGTCCGCGGGCGGCGGCCTGTCCTCGACGGTGACGGTGACCAGGGGAACCGACCCGTGGACTCTCTGTAATCACGTTCGAGGACGGCTCAAGGACTGGCTGCTCAGCGGCACTACCACGATCGAGGCTAAGACCGGGTACCACCTGACCAGGGACGGCGAACTCGCCGACGTCCGGCTGCTCCGCTCGCTCGAGGCCGAGCAGGGGATGCCCAGGGTCCACGCCACCTTCTTCGCCGCGCACGCGCTGCCGCCCGAGTTCTTCGGGCGCCGGCACGACTACGTGGACGCGATCGGCACCTGGTGCAATGACGCGGCGGCTGCGGGCGCGGACAGCATCGACGTCTACTGCGACGAAGGCCGGTTCTCCGAGCACGAGGCGCGCTGGATACTGAACGTCGGCCGGGCCGCCGGGCTGCTGCCCAGGATCCACGCGACCGGCGAGTCAAGGTTCGGCGCGGCCAAGCTCGCCGCCGAACTTGGCTGCGCTTCGGCTGACCTGCTCTACAGCGTCGACGACGACGACGTCGTCGCCCTGGCCAAGGCGAACGTGAGCGCAGTGGTCTGCCCGGCTAACCAGTCGGAGACCGGTCGGACCCCGCCGGTAAGGGCTCTGCTCGACCGGGGCGCCAACATCGCACTCGGATCAGGGCACTCGCCGGGCACGAATGGCATTACGTCGATGCCGCTCGTGATCACGATGGCGATCTCGACTTTCGGCCTGAGCGTAACCGAAGCCCTCAGGGCGGCGACCGTGGGCGGTGCTCAGGCGCTGCGCACCCCCGATCGCGGGGCGATGGGCCGCGGGCGCCTGGCTGACATCGTCGCCTGGGACGCCGACCACGAAGGAGCTTTCGCCTGGTCGCACGGACTGCGCCCGTACCGGGTCTGGCGCGGCGGCGAGCCAGTCACGCTCTGAGCGCCCGGTCGGGCAGCGGAGCGTTTGCGTCTCGGGCTTGTGCGTTGGGCAGCCCTGCCCTGGTCGAGCGTTCGGTCGGACAAAACACCTATAATGCCCACCTGGGATCGCGGATCTGCCGGCTGGCCGCCCGCGCCCGGACAGCGGGGGCACCCTGCGGTCGCTATAACGACCCCAAAGTGCCCCCGCCGTGACCCGGGATCCGCGATCAGGCCGCGAAGCCACCGCAGCCGCCCCACAGGCGATCGGTCAATGCGGTCGGCACCGCCCATAGGTCTCGATACCCGGCGTCGGCCTAGGACGTCGGCCTGGTCCGGCTAGAAGGCCGCAGCTAATCACTAAGGGAGAGCCGCATCGATGGCCCATGGGTGTTGCTCTTCCTGACGGAGCTGGGCCGGTTGGCTTGGAGTTGATCTTCAGGCTGCCGGGCAGGCCCAGCGTTGTCCCTCCGCAGGTGCTGTAACCCCCGCGGAGGGACAACGCTGGGCTTGCCGCCCGGCTCGGAGCCGCCGCGTTGTGCCATCGCTGGGCCTGCCGCCCGCCGCTCACCCGGCCTCCATCAGGAAGAGCCATGCCCATGGCCCATGGCTGCTGTTGCGCGGGCGGGCGTGACGACAACGATGGCCCAGAGATGCTGCAGTAACAGCATCTCTGGGACATGGATGTCGTTCGGTCGGCTTGGCGCACCGCATCGATGCCACAGCGATGCGATCAAGCGGCCCGCCCCGGCCAGCCCCCCGCCCCGGCCCGCCCCGGCCCCGGCCCCGGCCCGCCCCGGATCGCGGCGGCACCGATCCGACATCGTCTATAAGCTTCACGGGTGGCAGCACCAACATCGCGGCCGGCGCCGGCCAGCCAGGCACCGCTTACCCTCATCGTCGGCGAAGAAGAACTGCTCGTCGAGCGCTCGGTGAAGGCCGCTACGGCCGGCGCGGGCGCTAGACCCGCCACTGCCGCCAATCCAGCCGAAGGTGCCGACGTCCACGACGTCAAGGCCAGTGACCTGACCGCGGGCGAGCTTTCGATGCTGACTTCGCCTTCCTTGTTCGGAGGCGAGACGGTAGTGATCGTCCGCGCGGCTCACGAGGCCAGCGCGGCCGTGGCGGCCGAGCTCGGCAAGCTGGCGGCTGACCTCCCGCCCGACGTCACCCTCATCGTCACGCACTCGGGTGGCGCGAAGAACAAGCAGCTGCTGACCGCTCTGCAGGGTGCCGGCGCTCGCCGGATCGACTGCCCGGCGGTGAAGAAATTCGGCGAGCGGATGGACTTCCTGCGCGCTGAGTTCGCCAGGGCCGGGCGTAAAGCCGACGATGGCGGGCTGCGCGGCCTGCTCGACGCGGTCGGCACCGACCTTCGCGACCTTGCCGCGGCGTGTGATCAGCTGGCCTCGGACACTACCGGCGTGATCAGCGCCGGCGTCGTCGCCCGCTACTGGCGCGGCCGGGCCGAGGCGACCGGGTTCAGTGTCGCGGATCGGGCGCTTGAGGGGAATCTGGCCCAGGCGCTGGCGCAGCTTCGCTGGGCGCTGGCGGTCGGGACGGCCCCGGTGCTGATCACCTCCGCGCTGGCCCGTGGCATAAGGACCCTGGGCCAGGTTGGCTCGGTGTCGCGAGGGAAGAGCGGCCCGGCCGCGGCGTCAGAACTCGGGTTGCCGGTCTGGATGGTAGATAAGGCCCGACAGCAGCTCAGGGGCTGGACCCCGGCCGGCCTTGCCCGCGCCCACGCCGCCGTCGCTCGCGCCGACGCCGAGGTCAAAGGTGAGGGCGCCAGCGCCGGCTACGCGCTTGAGCACGTCATCCGGGTGATCGTGGAGTGCCAGGCCGACGGCTAAGCGGGCTAGCTGGCGTTGAGTTCGGCGACGCGCTTCGCCAGGGCTGACTTGCGGTTCGCGGCCTGGTTCTTGTGAATGACGCCCTTGCTGACGGCCTTGTCGAGCTTGACGTAGGCAGAGCGGAGAGCCTCGCTGGCCTTCTCGGTGTCGCCAGAGTCGGCGGCCTCGCGGAAGTTGCGCACGGAAGTCTTGAGCGCGGACTTGACGGCCTTGTTGCGCTGCCGCGCCTTCTCGTTCTGCTTGTTGCGCTTGATCTGGGACTTGATGTTCGCCACGCGAAAGCCTCGCTAGTTCCTGGGTGTAAGGGTCGGGCTGCGCCCGGCAGACGAGCAAGGGTATCTGAGAACGACCGCTTCGCTCAAACCAATCAGCGAGTTCCCGACTGGCACCGCCGGTAGAGCAGCACTTGATTAAGCGGAAAACGCCAGTCCCGCACCAGGCAGAAGGTATCAGGAGCGCCAGGCGGGCCGTAATGGCCGGCCGGTACCGTTACCGGAAAGATCACGACCCAGACCCGCTCAGCGTACGCCAGCCGCCGCCCGAGGACGGGTTCAGGCACATTCAGCCCGTACAGCGAGTCCTTCGCGGCGGTGTCAAGCCCGACGTCGCGGACCCTGGCAAATCCGGCCGGGTAAGCGTCGGTGATCAGGCGCTTGGCGATATCGGGGAAGACCACGACATCGCCTGAGCGGCCGTGCGCCCCGATCAGTGCGGAAACCCCGCGGAGGTCGTCAGGGCTGACGGCCTGCCTGGCCAGCGGCTGGGTGGCAACGGCGGCGGCGACCGCGATCACCGTCGTCACGATGGCGGCGGGGCGCGGCAGCCTGGCCAGCATGGCCGCGGCGAGCAAGGCCGCGGCTGGCAGGCAGAACAGCAGGTAGCGAGGCTCCCAGATGCCCGCTCCCGCCGCCGGAGCGCCCTGGCCAGGGACGGAGGCCACCGGCACTTGCGACACGGCGACGAGCAGCGTGACCGGCGCCACGAGCCAGGGCGCGCTCAGCCTGATCAGCGGAGCGCTGCCAAGGACCCGGTCGTCGCCCGCTCCGCTGCTCCTCGCCAGCAGCGCGGAGCCGATCGCCGCCGCCGCGAGCAGGACCGCGATGCCGGCCACGAGCGCCGGCCCGGGCCTCCGCTCCCAGCCCACCTGTCCCACCTGCGTAGCGGCCAGCCACGCCACCGGCGAGATCACGACAAGCGCCGCCCCGCCGGCCCAGGCGAACGGCCAGAGTCGCTCTCGCCGCGCCGGGCCGAGGACAAGAGTGATCGCGTGCCCGACGACGATAAGCACGGTGAAGAGGTTCATCAGCCCGGCCAGGGCCAGGACAACGCCGTACCAGGCCGCGTCCCGCCTGCGCCCGGTCTCGGCCAACACGGTGAACCGCCAGCTAGCCGCCACGGCCAGGAACACCGCCAGCGCGAAGGGCCGCGCGTCCTGCGCATACTCGGTCGTCAGCGACAAAGTGCCGAAAATCAGGCCAGCCGCTAAACCGGTCCGCCGGTCACCCAGCCTCGACCCGATGAGCACCGTCAGCGCCGCCGCCCCGGCCATGGCCAGCACGCTCGGCGTCCGCAGCACGAACTCGGAGGACCCGAGCTTCAGCACCACGTGCATGATCAGGTAATAGGCGCCATGGACGGCGTCGATATGGCCGAGCACCGCGAGCATGGACAACAAAGGGCGCCTGACGGCGGCGAGCGTCGCGGCTTCATCCTGATTAAAAGACAACCGCGAGATCTGCCAAAATCCCAGGGCGGCGGTGAGGACGCCGACCAGGGCAGGCCCGGCCTGAGCGGCGAGTGCCGTCCAGGGTTTCCGCGCGCCGCGCGCCGGTGCCCCTGGGTCAAGCCCGGCCCGCGCCGGAGCCGGTGCCTCAAGCTCTGGCCCGCCGGCCAGTCCGGGCAGCTCCAGGCTCATCGGGTGACGCTCCAGGCTTGGGGGACGGCAGGCAGGCTCATCCGGCTATTTCCCCGAAGCTTAGCCGGGCCCGGCGCCCCGGCCAGGTTGGCGCGCTGGCAACAGCCCCGGCTGCTGGCCGGTGCATCGGGTCTGGCATGCGACCATAGACGGCGACGGATAAAGCTGCCGGAGCCACCCGGCATCTTTGCGGCCAGGACAAACCGCGGCCAGCAGGATCGCGGCCCGGCCGGACCGAGGGTCCTGCCGCCCGCTGCGGCCTGGCCGACTAAACCGACTGACTGGATGACTGTGCCACCAACGTCCGAACCGGCTCCCCGCGCGACCGGTATCGCGGCAAGTACCGCGCCCGCCCGTGCCACGGCGGCGGCCGGCGCTGCCGTGCTGCCCGAGCCGTCCCGTACCGATCAGGCGATAATCAGGAACTTTTGCATCATCGCGCACATCGATCACGGCAAGTCGACGCTGGCCGACCGGATGCTGCAGCTCACCGGCGTGGTCGGTGACCGGCAGATGCGGGCGCAGTACCTGGACCGGATGGACATCGAGCGCGAGCGCGGCATCACGATCAAGAGCCAGGCGGTCAGGCTTCCCTGGCGCGGCCAGGACGGGCAGAACTACGTACTTAACCTGATCGACACGCCCGGCCACGTCGACTTCACTTACGAGGTGTCCAGGTCGCTGGCCGCCTGCGAAGGGGCCATCCTGCTCGTCGACGCGGCCCAGGGCATCGAGGCCCAGACCCTGGCCAACCTGTACCTGGCGCTTGACGCCGACCTGCTCCTGATCCCTGTGCTCAACAAGATCGACCTGCCTGCCGCCCAGCCAGAGAAATACGCGGCCGAACTCGCCAAGATCATCGGTTGCGAGCCCTCCGACGTGCTCAGGGTCTCGGCCAAGACCGGAGAGGGCGTCGCCGACCTCCTGAACGAGGTTGTGGCTAAAGTCCCGGCGCCGACCGGAGTTCTCGACGCGCCCGCGCGGGCCCTGATCTTCGACTCGGTGTACGACACCTACCGCGGCGTTATCACCTATGTCCGGATGATGGACGGCCAGTTTTCCCGCCGGGAGCGCACGCTGATGCTCTCGACCCGCGCGATCCACGAGACGCTCGAGATCGGGGTGATCTCGCCTGAGCCGGTCCCTTCCGACGGGCTGGCGGCCGGGGAGGTCGGGTACCTGATTACCGGGGTCAAGGACGTCAGGCAGGCCAGGGTCGGCGACACGATGACGAGCGCGTCGCACCCGGCAACCGAAGCGCTAGCCGGCTACTCCCACCCTCGGCCGATGGTGTTCTCCGGGCTCTACCCGATTGACGGAGACCAGTACCCCGACCTGCGGGACGCGCTCGACAAGCTGCAGCTCAACGATGCCTCGCTCGTGTACGAGCCGGAAACCTCGACCGCCCTGGGCTTCGGCTTCCGGTGCGGGTTCCTTGGCCTGTTGCATATGGAGATCATCAGGGAGCGGCTGGAACGAGAATTCGATCTGTCGCTGATCTCCACCGCGCCTAACGTGGTGTACCGGGTCGTCATGGACGCGGGCGCCGAGATAGTGGTGACCAACCCCAGCGAGTTCCCGAGCGGCCCTGGCGGGGTCGCGACCAGTACCGGGGTAATCGCGGCCGGAAAGATCGCGCAGGTATTCGAGCCCGTCGTCCGGGCGACCGTGCTGGCGCCCTCGGACTACATCGGCGCGATCATGGAACTCTGCCAGTCAAGGCGCGGAGTCCTGCTTGGCATGGAGTACTTGTCCGAGGACAGGGTCGAGATCAGGTACACGATGCCCCTGGGCGAAATTATCTTCGATTTTTTTGACCAGCTGAAGTCCCGCACCAGGGGATATGCGTCGCTTGACTACGAGCCGGCCGGCGAGCAGGAGGCGGACCTGGTCAAGGTCGACATCCTGCTTCAAGGCCAGCCGGTTGACGCTTTCAGTCAGATCGTGCACACGGACAAGGCGCGCGAGTACGGCCTCGCCATGACCGCGCGGCTGAAGGAACTGATCCCCAGGCAGCAGTTCGAGGTGCCGATCCAGGCCGCGATCGGCGCCAGGATCATCGCCCGCGAGAACATCAGGGCCCTGCGCAAGGACGTGCTCGCCAAGTGCTACGGCGGTGACATCACCCGCAAGCGCAAGCTGCTCGAGAAGCAGAAGGAAGGCAAGAAGCGGATGAAGACCATCGGCCGGGTCGAGGTACCGCAGGAGGCCTTCGTCGCCGCGCTTTCCGCCGATCAGACTCCTGACAAGAGCCGCTAGCCGTTTCAGCCGCCGGCCGGGGTCGCGTCCGCCCCGCCACCGGTCGGCGCTGGCTGGGAGTCTTGCACGGGGTAATCGCTTAGCGTCGTCATCGCTGTTCCTGCTCGGCTGAGGTCTTCGTCGGAGTCCATAAGAGCAGTTCGGGTCCCGGGCAACGACAACGATGGGACATGGATGCTGCTGGAACCGCATCTATGGGACATCGATGCGGTAGCCGCAGGCCAGGCAACAACAACGATGGGCCATCGATGCGGTAGAGCTGACCCGGCCCGGTCTGGCCCCGGCCCGGCCTCGACGCCCGGCCTTAGTGGTGTCCGTGACCGGTCGCGGCGACGACGATCAAGGTGATGATCAGGCCGACGACGACCGCGAGGCCGAGGCCGGCGTAGCCGAGGATCAGGCCGGCCAGGGCGAAGCCGGCGCCTTGGTCGCCGCGGCGTTTGATCTGCTGGCGGGCGATGTGCCCGGTGATGATGGCGGGGATGCCGGTGAAGAACCAGAAGAAGATCTGCCCGAGGCCGAGCGAGAACGACAGGATCGCCAGGCTGTTGAGCGGTGCTTCCTGGTAGGGAACGCCGGGATCGAAGACTTGAGGCCGCACGGCCGGGATCCGGTTCGGCAGGTCGGCGGTCAGCGTGGCCAACTGGTCATAAGTCTTGGCGCTCACCAGCGCGGTCGAGCGGGTATCGAAATCATCCCAGCTCAGCCTGCCCTCGGCGTGGGCGTCTTCGAGGATGGACCTGACCGTGTCCCGGTCCGCGTCGGTTGCGCGCAGCGAACCACCCGCGCGCCCTCGGTATCCGCCTGCTGCCATCCAACCAGCCTAGCTACCTGCCCGACCTTAGTGCGAGAGTGAACCCACGACGAACAGGATGAACAAGATGGGCAGCACTATGCCGAGATAGCCGAGAACCAGCCCGGCGGTCGCCAGGCCGGCGCCGTAGTCGCCGGTTTCCCTGATCTGGCTCTTAGCTACGTGCCCCATGATGATCGCGACGATGGCGCCGACGAACGGCAGGAACATCTGCCCGATGCCGAATCCGAGGGAGACCGCGGCCAGCGGGTTGGTGCGCCCGGACGGAATCGCGACCGGGTAGGGCGGAGGCTGGTAGGGAACGGGCCGGCGGAGGTCGGTGGTGAGGGAGGCGAGCTGATCGTAGGTCTTGGCCTGGAATAGCGCGTGATCCCGGTTGTCGTATTCGTCCTTAGTGAGCCTGCCGTCCGCGTAAGCGGCCTGCAGCACCTCACGGACCTTCTCGCGATCGGCGTCGGTCGCCCGCATCCGCCCGTAATAACTGCCAGCTGTCATCGCTGCACGGCCCCTCCCTAGGCCCAGGCCTCAAAAGCCATTCTTAGGGTATCCCCTGTATCGACTAGCCTGCGGACATGAGCAAAGCCCGGATCATCTCTGTCAATGTAGGTGACATCAAGGACATCGAAGTATCCGGCCGGCCGAATCAGTCCGCAATCGACAAGCGCAGGGTGCCAGGGCGCGTGTTCGCCGGCAAACTCGGCCTCACGGGTGACCACCAAGCCGACACCGAGCATCACGGCGGCCCGGAGCAGGCGCTGTACGCCTACGCCAGGGAGGACCTCGACTGGTGGACCGAGCAGACGGGCCGCGAGTTCGGTAACGGGGAATTCGGCGAGAACCTGACCACTTCAGGGCTCGAGCTGACCGGCGCGTTCATTGGCGAGGTCTGGCAGGTCGGCGAGGACGTGGTCGCACAGGTGACGGCGCCGCGCATTCCCTGTCAGGTATTCAAGGAGTGGACCGGCGAGCGGCAGTGGGTAAAGCGGTTCGCGGCCGCCGGACGGCCCGGCGCCTACCTGCGGGTACTGGCCGAGGGCGAAATCGGCGCCGGGGATCAGGTCACGGTGCTGAGCCAGCCCGACGTGAAGGTCACGTTGAGCGAGTCCATGCGGGCGTTTTACGGTGACGCCGACATTATGCGGGTCCTGCTGACCGTGGAGGGCCGGGGCTCCAAGTGGGACGAGGTCGGTGATGTTGTGCTCGGCCGGGCGCGAGTCTGACCGTGCCGGGAACTCCGCCTGACGGCCAGCCAGTGCCCGCTGACGGGCTGTTGCCGGCCAGTGCCCTTGGCGAACTCGGCGCGCGGCCCTTCGGGCTGTACGTCCACGTGCCGTTCTGCCGCACCAGGTGCGGGTACTGCGACTTCAATACCTACACTGCGACCGAACTAGGCGGTGCCTCGCGCGACAGCTACGCCGGGCAGGCGATCGGCGAGATCAGGTTCGCGCGACGGGTGCTCGGGCCGGCGCCGCCGCAAGTAAGCACGGTGTTCTTCGGCGGCGGCACGCCGACCTTGCTGCCGGCGCGCGACCTGGCCGGGCTCCTGAGCGCGATCGACGGTGAGTTTGGGCTCGCGCCAGGGGCGGAGGTGACTACCGAGGCGAATCCGGAAAGCGTGGACCAGCGGTCGCTCGGCGAGCTCAGGGCGGCCGGATTCACCAGGATCTCGTTCGGAATGCAGAGCGCGGTCGGTCACGTGCTCGGCGTCCTTGACCGTGCCCACACCCCCGGCCGGCCGGCCCAGTGCGCGGCCTGGGCAAGAGCCGAAGGATTCGAGCACGTCAGCCTGGACCTGATCTACGGCACTCCGGGGGAGAGCGCGGCCGACTGGAAAGAGTCCGTGCACGCCGCCCTCGCCGCCGAGCCAGACCATCTCTCCGCGTACGCGCTGATCGTCGAGGAGGGCACGCGGCTGGCCGCCAGGATCAGGCGGGGCGAACTGGCCGCGCCGGACGACGACGAACTGGCCGACAGGTACCTGGCCGCCGACGCGGAATTCGCCGCCGCCGGGCTGCGCTGGTACGAGATCTCCAACTGGGCGGCGCGCGAGCAAGCACGCTGCCGGCACAACGAGCTGTACTGGACCGGCGGTAACTGGTGGGGAATCGGCCCGGGCGCGCACAGTCACCTAGGCGGCGTCCGCTGGTGGAACGTCCGGCACCCCTCCGCGTACGCCGGCCGGATCTCGGCCGGGGTCAGCCCTGGTCAAGCCCGTGAGATCCTCACCGAGAACGAGCGCAGGACCGAGCGGATCCTGCTGACCACGCGGCTGGCCGGCGGCTGCGCGGTGGGCGAGTTGTCTTCTGGCGGCCGCCGGGCCGCCGAGGTCGCTGTCGCCGACGGCCTGGTCGAGGGCGCGGCCATGGCGGCGGGCCGGGTAGTGCTGACGACCCAGGGCCGTCTCCTGGCCGACGCCGTAATCCGCGACCTGACCGACTAGCCCCGCCCGGCGTTTCCGATCGGGGGCGCACCGGCCCGGTTACAGCATCGCTGGGACATGGGTGCAGCTCTTTTGGAGGGATCCATGATCAGCGGCGGGCGGCAGGCCCAGCGTTGTCCCTCTGCAGGTGCTATAACCCCCGCAGAGGGACAACGCCGGGCCTGCCGGCGCAGCCTGAAGATCAACTCCTCGCCGATCGGCCCATCTGGCCCGGCCGGCAACGACAACGATGGGACATCGCTGTCGTCAGCACCGCATCCATGGGACATTGATGCGGTAGCCGCAGGCCAGGCCAACGACAACGGTGGGCCATGGGTGCCTGCGGCCCCTTGGGCCATCGTTGTCCTTCCGCCTGAACGCCGCGGCTGCATTAGGGCCTGAGCAGGTCGGCGCATAGGCAGCGGGGGATCTGGTAGAAGCGGCCGCGGGCGGCGGAGGCGGCCGCGGCGATCAGGTAGCCGGCGGTGATTAGCCAGCAGAACATGAGGGTGGTCGCACCGACCTGGAGGCCCAGGCGCAAGGAATCCAGAGCGAGGACGGCGGCCAGGATGGCCGAGCTCACGGCGTAAAGCAGGGTGGTGAAGGCCGCGTTCATGGCCTGGAACGCGTGCGCGCGGAGGAAGACGGCGTCACGCCTGCTCAGCAGGCAGATCAGGGCCGGGGGAATGAAGCTGGCCGGCACGGAGAGCAAGTAACCGGACACAGCGGCGATCCTGGCAGGAACGCTGGCCCCCCGGCTGCGGGCGGTTCCGGCGGGGAGGGCGGCCCTCGCGGTGTCGGCTGCTCCGGCGGGGAGGGCGGTTCTGGCCGGGAAGATTGCCCCTGGCGGCAGGCCGGGGCGGTAGCCGATTTCCGGCGAGTGCTCGGCCTCGGTCGGGCCTGGCTGGGCTGGCACGTCTAGGGGCGCACTGGCTGGCCGCCGGCCGGCCGCGTGCCTTCGCTGCCGCCGGGCGGGTGCCTGCCCGGAACGGCCGGTGGTGGGCCCCATTACGGTTACTCCTAGTTGGTGACAGATTCTGTCGCTCTGCGTCGCTGACTAATTTCTGACAGTGACCAAACTAACTCGCCGGGGAACACGGCAGGTCCCACACGGTGACTTGGCCGGGGCTGTCCAAGTATGGTTTCGGCCATAGACTTGGCACTCAGAAGCACCGAGTGCCAGTGCGGTGTTTGCGAGCGCAGGGGAGGTGAACGGGTGCTAGACGACAGGAAGCTCGCGGTCCTTCGCGCGATCGTCGAGGATTATGTCTCGACGAATGAGCCAGTGGGCTCGCGCGCTCTGGTCGACCGGCACAGCCTTGATGTCTCGCCCGCGACGATCCGCAACGACATGGCCGTGCTCGAGGAGCAGGGTTACATTGTTCAGCCGCATACCAGCGCCGGCCGGATTCCGACGGATAAGGGGTACCGGCTCTTTGTCGACCGGCTGTCTAACATCAAGCCGTTCTCCAGGGCCGAGCGGCGGGCGATAGAGACGTTCCTGGCCGGCGCGTACGACCTCGACGATGTCGTGATGCGCACCGTTCGGCTGCTGGCCCAGCTGACCAGGCAGGTCGCCGTCGTGCAGTACCCGTCGCTGACGAAGTCGGCGATCAGGCACGTCGAGCTCGTGCCGCTGAACGACACCCGGCTGCTGCTCGTGCTGATTACCGACACGGGGCGGGTCGAGCAGCGCGTCGTCGAGTTGCCCGGCAGCTTTGACGAGGACTCCGTCACGCAGTTGCGTGCCGTTCTCAATGCTTGCCTGGACGGGCGCAAGCTGGCCGATGTGGCGTCCATCCTGGCCGAACTTCCCGAGCGGGTCGCGCCTAGGGAACGAGCCAACGCGGCGACGGTGTTCTCTGTCATCCTTGAGACACTGGTCGATCGGCACGAGGAGAAGATCGTCGTTGGCGGGGCGTCTAACCTCACCGCCGTCGACTTCTCCGCCGGGCTCCGCGAGGTTCTCGAAGCTCTGGAAGAGCAGGTAATCCTCATGCGGCTGCTCGGCGAGCTTGATGACCAGGCGGCGGTCATGGTCAGGATCGGTGCGGAGAATGATGTGCTTGGCTTGCGCAGCACCTCGGTGGTCGCGGCCGCGTACGGCTCGGCCGACCGGCCGCTGGCAAGGCTTGGCGTGGTTGGCCCGACGAGAATGGACTATCCAACAGCAATGGGAGCAGTACGCGCCGTGGCACGGTACACGGGCCAGATCCTGGCGGAGTCGTAGGGGATGAGCGTGGCAACGGACTACTACGCCGCTCTTGGCGTGAGCCGGGATGCGAATGCCGACGAGATCAAGAAGGCATACCGGCGGCTCGCCAGGGAGCTGCATCCTGACGTCAACCCTGACCCGGTGACGCAGGAGCGTTTCAAGGAGATCACCGCGGCTTACGAGGTGCTCTCGGACCCGCAGAAGCGGCAGATGTACGACCTCGGAGCCGATCCGTTCGCGGCGAGCGGCGGGGCGGGCGGGTTCGGCTCAGGGACCTTCGCGTTCACCGACATCATGGATGCGTTCTTCGGCGGCGCGACCGGTAGCAGCCGCGGCCCGCGCAGCCGGGCCAGGCGCGGTCGCAACGCCACACTCCGGGTCGACCTTGACCTGGCGGAATGCGTGTTCGGCGCGACGAGGGACCTTACCGTCGACACCGCCGTGGTCTGCCCGACTTGCTCAGGCGAAGGCAGCGCGCCAGGCAGCCAGCCGACGACCTGCGACGTGTGCAACGGGCGGGGCGAGGTGAGCCAGGTCACGAGGTCTTTCCTCGGCCAGGTGATGACGATGCGGCCCTGCCCCGGCTGTGGCGGCTTCGGCACCGTGATCCGGAGGCCCTGCCCCGAGTGCGACGGGGACGGGCGGGTCAGGACGAGGCGGACCGTCAAGGTGAGGATCCCGGCCGGGGTCGAGGACGGCACGCACATTCAGCTCGCCGGCGAGGGCGAGGTCGGTCCTGGCGGCGGCCCGCCCGGAGACCTGTTCCTCGAGATAGTGCAGCGGCCGCATCCGATCTTCGAGCGGCGTGCCGATGACCTGCATTGCACGCTGACGATCCCGATGACCGCGGCGGCTCTGGGTGCCACCCTGCCGATCCAGACCCTCGATGGTCCGGCCAGCATCGATATCAGGCCGGGGACCCAGTCGACCCAGAACATCCCGCTGTACGGACAGGGTGCCTCGCATCTGCACGGACCCGGCCGGGGCGACCTGATCATTCACGTCACGGTGGAGACACCGACCAAACTCGAGCCTGAGCAGGAAGAGCTGATGCGGCAGCTAGCGCGGCTCAGGGGCGAGGAGTCGCCGCCTGGCCGGTTCGCGCCGGGGGAGCAGGGTTTTTTTTCCCGGCTTAGGGACGCTTTCAACGGCCGGTGATGAAATGAGTTCGCGCTGACGCCGCCGGTCTTCGTCGCCGACCGGGCGATCATGACAGCCGCCCGGTTCACGTTGACTGGTGCTGAAGGCAGGCACGCCACGACCGTCCGCAGACTAGCCCCGGGCGAATTGGTAGATATTACTGATGGTGAAGGGTTCGTGGCACATTGTGCGGTTATCGCCGCGAGGCCAGGCGAGCTTGATCTTGAGGTTCGATCGCGTGCGGATGACCCGCCGCCTGGCTGCCGGGTTGTCGTAGTTCAGGCGATCATCAAGGGCGACCGGGGTGAGCTGGCCGTCGAGCTGATGACCGAGGTCGGCGTGGATGTGATCGTGCCCTGGGCGGCCGAGCGGAGCGTCGCGGTCTGGCGGCCTGACCGGGAGGACAAGGCGCTGAGCCGCTGGCGGTCAGCGGCACGGGAGGCCGCCAAGCAATCCCGCCGCTCCTGGTTTCCCGAAGTGACCGGCCAAATGACCACCGCCGGCGTCCTCGGCCTGCTGAAGGGCTCTAGCCTTGGCCTGCTGCTTGACCCCGCGGCCTGCGGGTCTCTCGCCGAGGCGGGGCTGCCGCCCGCTGGCGACGTCGTGCTGATCGTCGGACCTGAAGGCGGCGTGAGTCCGGCCGAAACCGAAGCGCTGACCGGCGCCGGCGCCGTGCCAGTCAGGCTCGGGCCGACGGTGCTCCGCGGCTCAACGGCCGGCGCGGTCGCCGGTGCCCTCGTGCTGAGCCAGCGCGGCCGGTGGGGTTAGCCGCAGGGTCCCTGGCCGCCTGGCTGGCTTGGCTGCGGGGTGACCGAGGCTGACGGTACCGGCGAGACCACTGGCCCGGGGGTCTGCGTGGCGGTCGGGAGCGCCGGGCTGATGGTTACGCCGAGTTCGGCTGAGCTGGCGGCGTCAAGCAGCGCCTTGCCAGTCGCGGCCGGGCTCACCGACGTCGTTGGCGTCGGCGGGTTCTGGCCTGCCGAGATCGAATCCGACGGTGTCGTCTCCGGCGCGGTAGTGTCGGGCGAGGTTGGCGTGCCTGTGCTGGGTGAAGTGCCCGGACTCGTGCTGCTCGGAGTGATAGTCGGCGTAATGCTCGGGGTAGTGGTCGCGCTTGGCGAGGTGCTGGCCGGCGGTGAGCAGCTCGGGGTGCCGGCGCCGGAACTGCCGCCCTGAGCGCCTGGGCCGGAGCCGCCTACGCCACCGCTCGACGAGGAATAGCCGGGGCGGGAACTCTTCCCCGGCAGGCTGCTCGGCGCCGGGCCTGGTGAGAAGTGGCGTGAGTTATTGACCGGAGCGATCGCGGCGGGCAGCGCGGCGACCGCCCACGAGGCCGCGGTGACGACGAACACGCCGGTAGCGATCGCCGCCGCCGGCCGCAGCCAGCCGAACCAGCCCGCCCGGTTCGGGTCAGGCTTGAAGCGCTCAACCACCGCCTCGCTCATGGCCGTCAGCCAGGCGCCACTAAGTTGAAATGGCCGCCAGCGGGCGGCACCCCGGCTGTGCGGGATCCGCCAGCGCGAGGCCCTGACCGCCTGGCGGACGACGATCTTGGCCCGGATCCGTTCTAGTCCGTCACCGCCGGGCTCCACGGAGTCGACCGCCGCCATCAGCGCGTCGCGAATGACCCGGTCGAAGTCGTCGTTGAACGGCTCTGAACTGTGACTGCTCATGTCTGCGGCTCCAGCACAGAACGAAGGGCAGCCATCGCGCGCGAGATATGGCTCTTGACCGCGCCGCGGGTGATGCCCATGGTGTCGGCGATCTGAGCCTCGGACAAGTCCCCGTAATAACGGAGGACCACAACCTCGCGCTGCCTGAGGGGAAGCCCTCCGAGCGCTTTCACCACCTCGGACCGATCGAGCAATGCCATCGCCCCGTGCTCGGCGCTTGGCATGTCGGGTGCGGGCTTGGGCGCGTTACGGTCCACAACGACTCGATGTCTCAATACAGAGCGTGATCGATTCACTACGGCAGCACGAAGGTAGGCCAGTGCCTTCTCATTGTCACGCAGCCGGTGCAACCCGGCGTGCAACGCGACGAACGAGTCCTGCACGACTTCCTCCGCGGTAGCAATATCGTGGACAATAAGTACCGCTAGGCGAACTAGCGGCCGGTAGTGCGCATAGTAAAGCTCAGTGATTGCCGTGTCGGCGCTCACCTGGGCGGCCTCTGTTATCTTCCTGGATTCGGACGGTTTAGGGGCAGATGCCGGGACCGGCGCGGGCAAGTGTGCGGGTACCTGGTGCGGCTGCGCCTGGACGGGCCCGAACGTGGGACCGACCACCAAGGTTTCCGTCACCTTGTCTTGACGCGCGGGATGGCCGTCTGGTTTACGCACCTTCATAAGTCGTGCTGGCCTGGTCCACGGGATCGGAGGGGTTGATTGCGTTGCAACCATATATGTCGGCCGTGGCGAAGTCGAAGCACACGTTAGGATCGTGGCCGTGCCCGAATGCCTATTCTGCGAGATCGCGACCGGTGAGATACCAGCGACGATCGTGCTGGACAGCTCGCGCGTGCTCGCGTTCCGTGACATAAATCCGCAGGCGCCGACCCACGTGCTCGTGATCCCGAAGGCGCACTACTCCAACCTGGCTACGCTGGCAGCAGGAGATGGGAGCCTGCTCGCCGAGTTGGTGGCGCAGGTACATGAGGTAGCGAAGGCCGAGGGCATCGCGGACGACGGATACCGGGTGGTCTTCAACACCGGGGGTCATGCCGGGCAGAGCGTCGACCACGTGCACGCGCACGTGCTCGGCGGCCGGCCGATGTCATGGTCACCCGGCTGAGGCGGGGGTAAGTGAAGAAACAACCAGGCGATCAGGGCACCGGCAAGGACGGGGCGGCCGCGGAGGCGGCTACCTCCCTCCGGATCGTCATACCTGAGCCGCACTCGATGGTGAGCTTGCTCGGCTCGCGGGACGAGTTGCTTCAGGTCATCGAAGAGGCGTTCGACTCCGATATTCATGTGCGCGGGAACGAGATCACCGTGACCGGTTCGGCCAGTGAGGCCGCGGTCATCGGCGAACTGTTCGACGAGCTGACCAGGCTTCTCGCCAGCGGCACCGAGGTCACCGCCGACGTGGTCGAGCGCAGCGTCGGGATGCTGCGCCGCAAGTCGGGCGCCCGGCCGGCCGAGGTTCTCACCCTCGACATCCTGTCCAGCCGGGGCCGCACGATCAGGCCGAAGACCCTGAACCAGAAGCGTTACGTGGACGCGATCGATATGAACACGATCGTGTTCGCGATCGGCCCGGCCGGGACAGGGAAGACGTACCTGGCGATGGCCAAGGCGGTGAAGGCGCTCCAGGCCAAGGAAGTCAACCGGATCATCCTGACCAGGCCGGCCGTCGAGGCGGGCGAGCGGCTCGGCTTCCTGCCTGGCACCTTGTACGAGAAGATCGATCCCTACCTGCGGCCGCTCTACGACGCGCTGCACGACATGGTCGACCCTGACTCGATCCCTCGGCTCCTGACCGCCGGGACAATCGAGATCGCGCCGCTCGCCTACATGCGGGGCCGGTCGCTGAACGACTCCTTCATCATCCTCGACGAGGCGCAGAATACGTCGGCCGAGCAGATGAAGATGTTCCTGACCAGGCTGGGCTTCGGTTCCAGGATCGTGGTGACCGGAGACGTCACTCAGGTTGACCTGCCCTCAGGACAGGTCAGCGGGCTCCGGATGGTGCAGGACGTCCTTGACGGGGTACCAGACGTGTACTTCTGCAAGCTGACCGCTCACGACGTGGTGAGGCACAAGCTGGTCGCCGACATCGTAGATGCTTACGCGCGCTATGACGCGGCCAAGGCCGCCGCCGAGGGTGACCGGCTGCCGGCCAACCGGGCCAGGCGTGATGTCAGCAGGAATCGTGAGCTCAGGTGAGCATCGAGATCGCGAATGAATCCGGCGCAGAGGTCGATGAGGCGGCCCTGGCCCGCCTGGCCAGGCACGTGCTCGATGAGATGCGGGTGCATCCGCTCGCGGAGCTTTCCTTGCTGCTCGTCGACGAGCCCGCGATGACTGAGCTCCACGTCCGGTGGATGGGCGAGCCAGGGCCGACCGATGTGCTCGCCTTCCCGATGGACGAACTGCGGCCGCCGCAGCCGGGCGGCACCCAGGGCCGAAGGGATAAGCCGGACGCAGCGGGCATTCCCGGGCTGCTCGGCGACGTGGTGATCTGCCCGCAGATCGCGGCCGCGCAGGCGAGCCAGGCTGGGCACAGCGCCGCCGCCGAGATCGACCTGCTCGCCACGCACGGGATCTTGCATCTGCTTGGCTACGATCACGCGGACGCGGCTGAGCACGCCGCGATGTTCAGCTTGCAGGACCGGCTGCTGAACTCGTGGCGGGTTGAAACCGAGGATACCGACGCCTCGGCGGAGCCGGGGTAGGCCAGGTGGGCTGGCTGGTCCTCGCCGCCGTCGTGCTCGTCCTGTTCGCCGGGCTGTGCGCGAGTGCTGACACCGCGCTGCTCAGGGTGTCGCGGGCCGGGGCCAAGGAACTGGCCAGTTCGGCGAGCGAACCTTCGCCGCCGCTCCAGGCGGTCCTGGCCGAGGTGCCCAAGTACATCGCGGTACTTCTGCTCGCCAGGATTGCCGCCGAGATCACGGCGACGTTGTTCGTGGCGTTCGCCTTCGTGCACTTTTTCGTGCCGCCGTGGCGAGGCTTGCTCTACGCCGGGCTGTTGATGACGGCGGTCATCTACGTGGTGGCCGGGATCGTGCCAAGGACCCTCGGGCGCGAGTACGCGGCCGGGATCGCGGACCGGGCGGCGTCGGTGATGCAGCCGGTCGTCGCCATGCTCGGCCCGCTTCCTGCCCTGCTGCTCGCGACCGGGCGGGTGCTCGGCCGCGGCGGACCGCAGGCCAGCGGTCCATCCGGCGAGGAGGAGGATCTGCGAGGGCTGGTTGACCTGCTGGAACGCCGGCGGGTCATCGAGCCGGGGGAACGCGCGATGATCCACTCCGTGTTCGAGCTCGGCGACACGATCGTGCGCGAGGTGATGGTCCCGCGCACCGACATGATTTTCGTGGAGAGCACCAAGTCGCTGCGCCAGGCCCTCTCGCTCGCGTTGCGCAGCGGGTTCTCCCGTGTCCCTGTCGTCGGGGAGAACCTGGATGACGTGATCGGGATCGCGTACCTGAAGGACATCGTGACCACGACCTACGACGACGCCAACGGGCTGGCGACCGCGCCGGTCAGCTCGGTGATGCGCCCGGCGACCTTCGTGCCAGATAGCAAGCCCGTCGATGACCTGCTGCGCGAGATGCAGGCCAGGCGGATCCACGTGGCGATCGTGATCGACGAGTACGGCGGTACGGCCGGGCTCGCGACGATCGAGGACATTCTCGAGGAGATCGTCGGGGAGATCGCCGACGAGTACGACCAGGAACGTCCGCCCGTTGAGTGGCTGGCCTGACCAGGCGCGGGTGACGGCTCGGCTTCCCGTTGACGAGCTAGCCGAGCTATTCGGGGTCAAGATCGAGGTCGAGGATGTCGAGACCGTCGGCGGGTTGCTGGCTCAGCGGCTCGGGCGGGTGCCGATCGCCGGGTCAACGGCGAAGGTGGCCGGACTGCGGCTGACAGCGGAAAGCCTGGCCGGCCGCAGGAATCGGATCAGCACGGTAACGGTGACGCGACGCCGCCGGGGCGGTAGCGGGGGTCGCGCTGGCGAGGAGGCGGAGCCTTCTGAGCCGGCGTCGGCGGAGGAATCGCGCGCGTCGGCGTCGGCGTGGGCCGGAGCCGGGAGCGGCACTACGCGGGCCGAGGACACCGACACCGACCAGTGGGCCTGGGCCGCTGACGACCTTCCTGGCACCCCCGCCGCCGAACTAGCCGAGAAGGCCACCGAACTCGAAGACCGCAGCGGTTAAGTCTCGGTCGGCCGGCCTGGCCCGGCTTGGCCCGGATTGGCCCGGCCTGGCCTGGCCCGGATTGGCCCGGCCTGGCCTGGCCCGGATTGGCCCGGCCTGGCCTGGCCCGGATTGGCCCGGCCTGGCCCGGATTGGCCCGGCCTGGCCCGGATTGGCCCGGCCTGGCCCGGATTGGCCCGGCCTGGCCCGGATTGGCCCGGCCTGGCCCGGTGGTCCGGCCCGGCGCGGTGGTCCGGCCTTTCGGGCATTTAGAGCAATTGGCCGGATCTTCGCGGCAACGATAGTGAGTCCAGAAAGTGAACCCGTACAAGGTGAGCGGAGGCCGGCGACCTTGTACGGGTTACCTACCTACTAAACTTCACAAACAACGCATACTGCTAGTTGGACGACAGGCAATCCGTACAAGGTCTCGACTCAAGGGCGACCTTGTACGGGTTGGCTTTCTGGACTCACGCAATCCGCCCGAACCGGGCGGCGCCCGAACCGGGCGGCGCCCGGATCGTCGGCCCGCTCAGATCCGGCGAAGCTAGCCCAACCCATGGCACGTCCTCCCTCGCGCCGGGCCTGGGCTCAGCAACAGCAACGCTGGGCCATCGTTGCTGTTCAGCGGGGTGGGTGACCGACAACGATGGGCCATCGATGCTGTTCCAGCAGCATCGCTGCGACATTGTTGCTGTTGCCCGCTCGCGGCAAACAGCAACGCTGGGCCATCGTTGCGGGAAAGCGCCGGGATAAACCGGCATGGAGGAGGAGATGGAAGAGCTCTACGCCGAAGGGCTAGCGTCCCACGGCGGCCCTCAGCCATGCGTCGACGTCCCGCGAGGGCGTGGCGAAGCGTTGGCATGGGCACGTGCAGGCCGGGTTATTGAGCCGCGAAATCATCTTTCCGGGGTGCCGACGTTGTCCGCAAGGCGGAAGGCAATACCGCTGGCGGCGCTAAGGCGCGAGCCGTCAGGGGGCCCCGCGCGGTCAGAGATCCATGGCATGTGCGGAACCTTCATGCGCGAGAACCGGGAGATCCCGTGTCTCGCCCGCCGGGCTGATCTCCGGGCGGGCCGCCCGGGGAACGCTGAGGCGGTAATCCTGGGATGAACGAGCGCGGGAAGTCGGACGGTCCCGTAGTACCTGCGAACCTGCCGGACAAGGCCAGGGCTGAGGCTGCGGCTGCGGAGGCGGGGGAGGAAAGGGGACCGGCCAAGGGGAACACGGACGGTGAAACACGTCCCGGACGCAGTGCCGGGCTGGGCGTGTCAAATGGGCTGGACCGTGTGCGTGAGGTAGCGGTGAGGGACAAGGAGGCACGGTTCACGGCGCTTTTGCACCATGTCACGGTGAGCCGCCTGCGGTGGGCCTACTGGGCGATCAGCCCGAAGGCCGCGCCGGGGGTGGACGGCGTGACGTGGGCAGCCTGGGGGCAGGACCTGGAGCGGAATCTCCTGGATCTGCACGAGCGGGTGCAGCAGGGGCGTTACCGGGCGAGTCCGTCGCGGCGGGCGTACATCCCGAAGGCGGACGGGCGGCTGCGTCCGCTCGGCATCGCCACGCTGGAGGACAAGATTGTCCAGCGGGCCGTCGTCGAGGTGCTGAACGCTGTCTATGAGGCGGATTTCCTGGGTTTTTCTTACGGGTTCCGGCCGGGGCGCAAGCCCCACGACGCGCTGGACGCGCTGGCGGTCGGGATCGACCGGAAGAAGGTGAACTGGGTGCCAGCCGCGGATATCCCGGGTTTTTCGGTCAGCTTGATCGGGGCTGGCTGGAGAAGTTTCTCCGGCACCGGATCGCGGACGAAAGGATCCTGCGGCTGATCGGCAAGTGGCTGGCCGCGGGAGTCGTGGAGGAAGAGACCTGGAGCGAAAGCGCCGGGGCACCGCAGGGAGCGTCGGCGTCGCCGCTGCTCGCGAACGTGTACCTGCATTACGTTCTGGACCTCTGGGCCGTGTGGTGGCGTAGTCATCACGCTCGCGGCGAGGTGATCATCGTGAGGTTCGCTGACGACTTTATCGTCGGTTTTCAGTACGAGCAGGACGCGCGGCGGTTCCTGGTTGAGCTCCGGCCCCGGCTGGCGAAGTTCGGCCTGGAACTGCACCCGGACAAGACCCGGCTGATCGAGTTCGGGCGGTTTGCCGCCCGCGACCGGGCGGCCAGGGGCCGGGGCAGGCCGGAAACGTTCGATTTCCTGGGCTTCACCCACATCTGCGGGACGGACAGGAACGGGCGGTTCCAGCTCAAGCGCGTCACGATCGCCAAGCGGCTGCGGGCCAAGCTGGCCGAAATCAAGGCCCAGCTCAGGCGCCGCATGCACGAATCGATACCTGAGCAGGGCCGCTGGCTGGCCAGCGTGCTGCGCGGGCACACGGCATACTACGCCGTGCCCGGCAACATCGACGCCGTACAGGCCTTCCGCGACCAGGTGACCTGGCTCTGGCTCCGGGCGCTGCGGCGCCGCAGCCAGAAGCACCGGGTCACCTGGGCGCGGATGAAAGGGATCGAAGCCCGGTGGCTCCCCCGAGCCCGCATCATGCACCCCTACCCGAACGTGCGCTTCGACGCCAGAACCCAAGGCAGGAGCCCGGTGCGGTAATTCCGCACGCCGGGATCTGCGCGGGGGGCCGGCCGCAAGGCCGGTCCCTACCGCGACTAGCGCTGGGCAGTACGCCCGATTTGTCATTGCCAGCCCGTCGTGACCCCTGCCCGCCAACATCCGCCCGGCCGCCGCCCCGCGAACTTCATCTCCCGTTCGCGGGCGGGCGCTGACGGATGAGGCTGGTGTTGCCTGAGTGAAGTACGAAGGACCCAAATTCTTGCCGGACGGGTCAGCGCGGAGTCCTCGGGTGGCCGGCCACCCGAAGACTCCATTTAGAACGGGCACTCAGCCCGACCCGCCCGGCCGCGCGGGTCGCCGCCCGCCCGCCCGGCCGCGGGTCGGCACCCGAGCGGCCGCCCGCCCGCCCGCCCGCCCGCGCGGGGTCGGCACCCGAGCGGACCGAGTTTGGAGATCGAAGTAAGCTCAGGCGCGTGAATGAGGGTCAGTTGGGGCCGGAAGATCAGAAGATCATCACGTTGGCCCGGTCCGCGCGGGCGCGGGTGGGTGCGGCTGAGGGTGCCGCGGTTAGGGACGAGACCGGCCGGACCTACGCGGCGGCGGCGGTGGCGCTCCCTTCCCTGCGGTTGTCGGCACTGGCCCTGGCCGTAGCCATGGCGGTGTCGAGCGGGGCGGCCGGGCTCGAAGCGGCCGCGCTGGTCAGCGACGGACCTGGGCCTGGCGAGGACGACGAAGCGGCGGTGCGGGACATCGGCCCCGACGCGCCGATCATTCTCGCGGGCTCGGACGGTGGGTTGCGCCGGGTCATCCGCCCGAGTTGACGCGCTCCTTCGGTCCGCTGGACTCCGCCCGACCGTCCCAAGCCGCGAAATCGTCCGAGGCTGGCCGGATCGGCCGTCGGCTGAGCGGCGTTCGCAGGCTGGCCGGCATCGGATCTGTGCTGGCGGCGGCGGCGCTTTGGGGGAGCACTGGCACGGTCGCGCACTTCGCTCCGGCGGGGGCGAGCCCGGCGACGGTAGGCGCCGCCAGGATCGTGCTTGGCGGGGGGATCCTGGTTGTTATCGCGATCTTCGCGGCTGACCGAGGCCGTCGCGGTAGTGAGTTGCTGGCGATGCTGCGGGCGGGCGGGGCGACGCGCGCCGCGCTTGCCATCGGCGCGGCCGGGGTCGCGGGGTACCAGGTCTGCTTCTTCACCGGGGTGAGGCTGACCGGGGTGGCCATCGGCACCATGGTGGCGATCGGCAGTGCGCCGGTGTTTACCGGGCTGATCAGCCAGGTCACCGGCACGGCGCGGATGTCAGGACGCTGGCTGGCCGCCACATCAGGTGCTATCGCCGGCTGCGCCGTCCTGCTACTTGGCGGCCATCGCGCCGGGGTCAACCTGGCCGGCGCTGGCCTGGCCCTGGCGGCCGGGCTTTGCTACGCCGCGTACGCGGTCACGGCGGCCAGGCTCATCGGGGCGGGGGCCACCGAGCGGCCAGTGATGGCGATCATGTTCGGTGCCGGGGCGGTCTTGCTGCTGCCCGTCTTCGTCGTAACATCGGCGAGCTGGCTGTTCAGCTGGCGAGGTGTTCTCGTCATCGGAGAACTCGGCGCGCTGGCGACAGCGGCGGCGTACCTGCTCTACGGGTACGGGCTGCGAACTGTTCAGGTGCCGGTGGCGGTGACACTTGGCCTGGCCGAGCCGGTCGTCGCCGCGATCCTCGCGCTCGGCGTGCTCGGAGAGCGGCTGAGCGGTCCGGCGCTGGCCGGGCTGCTGCTGGTGGCCGCCGCACTTGCTTTTCTGGCCGTTCCGGTGCGGCCGGGCCGTAGCCAAGATGACCAGGAGCGCGCGGTAGGGAAGAATCGCCTGCGTGGAAGCGATGCCAGCGCGCGGGAGCCAGGGCGACCAGGAAAGTAAGTTCGCCGCCGGGTTTGCCTGCTTCGCTGGCCGGCCCAATGTCGGCAAGTCGACGTTGATGAACGCGCTGGTCGGGACCAAGATCGCGATCACGAGCAGCCGGCCGCAGACGACCCGCCGGGTGATCAGGGGAATCGTGCGCAGGCCGGACGCGGAACTGACCATCATCGATACCCCTGGTTTGCACCGGCCGAGGACCCTGCTCGGCGAGCGGCTGGACAGCCTGGTGCGTGCCACGCTCACCGAGGTCGACGTGATCGGGTTCTGCGTACCGGCGGGCGACAAGATCGGTCCCGGCGACAAATACCTGGCCGCGGAGCTGTCCGGCAACGCCCATAGCAAGACGCCAGTTGTCGCGATTGTCACCAAGGCCGACGAAGCGTCGAAGGAGCAGACCGCCGCGCAACTGGCGGCCGTCGCTGGCCTGGCGGACTGGGCCGACATCGTCCCGGTTTCGGCGGTCACCGGATTCCAGCTCGATGTGCTCATCGACGTGCTGGTCAGCCACCTTCCGCCCGGCCGCCCGCTTTACCCCGACGGCGAGCTGACCGACGAGCCCGAGCAGGCGCTGGTGGCGGAACTGATCAGGGAGGCGATCCTTGAAGGCGTGCGAGACGAGCTCCCGCATTCCATTGCGGTCGTGGTCGAGGAGATGGCGCCGCGGGAAGGTCGCGACGACCTGATCGACGTGCACGCGATTATGTATGTGGAGCGCGACAGTCAGAAAGCAATCGTGATCGGTGCCAAGGGCGCGCGGCTGCGCGAAGTCGGCTCGCGGGCCAGGCGGCAGATCGAGGCGTTGCTTGGCAGCAGGGTCTATCTGGACCTGCGAATCAAGGTAGCCAAGGACTGGCAGCGTGATCCGAGACAGTTGCGCAGACTTGGATTCTACGAGTGACGCATGGAATTCTATTCCAGCGAATTCAGTCCGCTGCCTGAATTCGATCTCAGAGAATCTCGGCCTAGTCTTGAATTTCCCGAAAGCGATGCCGCGCCCCGCCTGGTCATGTGATGATCAGGCTCTGGCGTGCGGTCTTGCGCCGGCACGGGTGCGGGTGAAGGGGAAGCAATGCTGGGCAACGCAGGATCTCGTATCCACTATCGCACGCTCGCGACGGGAGTATTCCACTGCGAGCGGTGCGGCGGCGACCGGCCTTACCGGCACAGGACGGGCCGTCGGTGGGTCCACTTGCTCGTGCTGCCGCTCTTCCCGCTTGAACGAACCGGTGAACACCTTCGCTGCGTAATTTGCCATACTTGCTACCGGATCGAATTGCTCGCCGTCCCGACGGTAGAGCAAATGCAGGCCGCTCTGCTCGCGGCGACCACTGCGGCTTCGCTCGCGATGCTGTCGGCCGGAGGTGCCGCCAGCAATACGGCCAGGCGGGCGGCGATCGAGCAGATCACGAACGCAGGCTCGCCGAGATACGCCGAACCTGATCTGGTACTTGCGCTGGCCGGCAGCGGGCCAGGGCCACTGGCCGAGAAGCCTGTCACCTGCGGTCCTGTGCCTGGACTGCGAACCGCGATCGACACCGTCGCCATCCAGCTTGACCTGCACGCGAAGGAGTGGTTTCTCGGCCGGATGGTGCAGGTCGGCCTCGCTGACGGACCGCTCAGCGACGCCGAGCGCGAGGCCGTCGGCACCGTCGCCAGGCACCTTGGCCTGAGCCAGGCCCAGGCCCGCGACGTGATCTTGCTCACCGAGGAAGCGGCCGCCGGCTAGCTTGCTAGTTTACGCCAACGCCAGCAGGATGGCTTCGCCGATCGGAGCCCTGCCTTGAGCGCGCTGCTGAAGCAGGGTAACCGTGGCCACGAGTTCGGGGAGCTCGTGGAAGTAATATGGCCGCGTGAGGTCGGCGGCTAGAGCCAGGGCAATGGTACGAATTCCGGCCGCCTGCGGGTCAGCGGGATTCATGCCCCGGCCCGTTAGCGATGCGACGGCGATCGCGAGTTGATCCAGTACGTTCGCTACGGCTGGATCCGGGCCGAGGTAACCCCCCACCCGGCGAGCCAAGATATTGGCTGCCCAAGGCGATTAGGGCGGTGATTAGCGGCTGCAATGCTCGGACGGGCAATTAGCGATTCCTTCTGGCGCGGATCTGCCGTTGTTGCCTTAAGTATTCCTTACATTGGGCCAATGGCACTTAGTTTTATTGACCCGAGCCGGTTTCACGCGGCCGCGTTGCAGCATCGCTGTCCCATCGTTGTCGTTGACCCGGCCAGGGCTACCGCATCGATGTCCCATGGATGCGGTAGCAACAGCAACTGTGGGCCATCGTTGTCGTTGCCGGGCGGCTGCGAACAGCAACGTTGGGGCATTGTTGCTGCCCCGCTCGGACAATTGCGGCAAATGCCCGAAATATCGGAATGCCGGAACCTCTGAGGGCGGCGATCGGCCTGGGGACCGGGTCGGGTACGCGAAGCAGCCCGCCAGGCCCGCAAGCTACACGGCCCGGCGCGCGGGTCCGGCGGGAGCCGGCTTAGTTGCCCGCGATGGGCGAGAATGGGTGGCGTGAGCCTCTACCGTGATGACGGGATCGTGCTTCGTACCCAGAAGCTGGGCGAGGCCGACCGGATCGTCACGGTGCTGACCAGGAAGAACGGCCGGATCAGGGCCGTGGCCAAGGGCGTGCGCCGCACCAGGTCGAGGTTCGGCGCCCGGGTGGAGCCGTTCACCCACGTTGACCTGATGCTTTACACCGGGCGGTCGCTCGACGTGGTCACGCAGGCCGAGGCGCTGCGAAGCTACGGCGATCCCCTGACCGGTGACTACACCCGCTACACGACTGGCATCGCGATGCTGGAGACCGCCGAGCGGTTCACGACCGTGGAGAAGGAGCCGGCGCTCCGGCAATTCCTGCTCCTCGTCGGGGGGCTCCGCACGCTGGTCGACGGCGACCACACCCCGCGACTAGTTCTCGACGCTTACCTGCTCAGGTCACTCGCCGTCGCCGGGTACGCTCCGGCTCTAGACGAATGCGCGATCTGCGGCACGAAGGCGCCGGAGGGATCACAGGCCTCGGGGCGGCGCATCTTCGGCATCGCGGCCGGCGGGCAGGTGTGCCGCGATTGTCACGCGCCGGGGGCCGCCTCGGCGTCGGTCGGCACGATCGAGCTGATGACCGCGCTGCTGCGAGGGGAGTGGGGCTTGGCGGACGCGAGCGAGCGGCGTTACCAGGTGGAGTGCAGTGGCCTTGTGGCCGCTTACGTGCAGTGGCACCTAGAGCATTCGCTCAGGTCGCTGCGCCACGTGGAGCACGCGTGAGCCGGGCGGCGCAGAAGGCGATCAAGTCTCCTTACCCGCACCCGTCCGGCGTCAGGGCGCCGGACATCCCTGCCGACCTGGTCCCCAGGCACGTCGCACTGGTCATGGACGGCAACGGCCGCTGGGCCAAGCAACGCGGCCTGCCCCGCACCGAGGGCCACAGGGCCGGTGAGCACTCGCTGTTCGACGTCATCATGGGCGCGATCGAGCTTGGAATCCCCTACCTGTCCGCCTACGCGTTCTCGACCGAGAACTGGCGCCGGTCACCGGACGAGGTCAAGTTCCTGATGGGCTTCAACCGTGACGTCATCCGCCGTCGCCGCGACGAGCTTGACGAGATGGGGGTCCGCATCCGCTGGGCTGGCCGCCGCCCCCGGTTGTGGCGGAGCGTGATTTCCGAGCTGGAAACCGCCGAGCGGATGACCTCAGAGAACAAGGTCCTTACCCTTCAATTTTGCGTCAACTACGGTGGTCGAGCCGAGATAGCTGATGCCGCGGCCGCCATCGCGGCGGACGTGGCGGCCGGAAAGCTCCGTGCCGACAAGATCAACGAGAAAGTCTTCGCGCGCTACCTCGACGAGCCCGGCATCCCCGACGTAGACCTGTTCGTGCGGTCCTCCGGCGAGCAGCGCACGTCCAACTTCCTGATCTGGCAGTCGGCCTACGCCGAGTTCGTTTTCCTCGACACGCTGTTCCCCGACTTCGACCGGCGCCACCTGTGGCAAGCCTGTGAGATCTACGCCAGCAGGGACCGCCGCTACGGCGGTGCGGTGCCCAACCCGGATGCGGCACCGCCGGCAGCGGACGCCAGTTAGACCCGACCGCCGGCCAGCGAACAGCTAGACCCGTGGCCAAGCGGAACGCGCAGCGGGAAGCGCGGTAAGCCCGCACGCTCGGAGACGATCTCAGCCAGCCGGGCCCCAGCCGGTGACCGCAGAAGCAGGACTTTCGAGGCAAGCCGACCCGGAGCGCAAGGCCGGCCACGACCTGAGCACCGGAAGCGGCGCGGCAGCAGGTGAAAGCAAGCCGCCCAGCCTAGCCCATCGGACAAAACTCACTATTTGCCGAACCCAACCGCATCGGTGGCCCATAGATGCTGTAGCCCAGATCTGACGAACAACAACCATGGGACATCGATGCTGCTGCAACGACAACGCTGGGACATAGATGCTGTTAGACCGGCCTGGGCAACAGACCAACGATGGGCCACCGATGTCGTAGGCGTCGGCGATTAGCCCGGATTGCCGCTCAGCGCTGCCACTTTCGCTACCAACTCGGCGGGGTCGCGGCCGGCCGTGACCAGGGCGGTCTTCACCGTCGCGAGCTCTTCGGCGGTGGGCGTGCCAGCTCACGGTGGGCAGGACGATCAGGCGGCCGTGGCTCAGGCGGTCAAGGGTGGCGAGGTCTTAGGCCAGGGCAAGCGGGTGCCGTAGCGGGCTGATGATGGCGCCGGCCACCAGCCGCAGCCGGGTAGTGACGGCGGCGATAGCGCTGAGCAGGGCAATCCAGCCAGGCGCGGCGCGGCTTGTGCCAGCCTCTAGTGGAGCAAACCTCGCAGCAGGCCGACGACGAGAACGGCGCCAACGACGACGACGCGCAGCATCCGGCCCGAGGCTGGAAGCCGAGGCCAGGAGATGGCGGCCAGCCAGGCCAGAACGACCGCGAGCCCGCACAGCGCGATCGCACCGCCCCAGCCGCGGATCGCGAGGCCGGCGATGAGCAGGGCGACCGCGAGCACCGGCGCCAGCCAGGGCGGCAGCTGATGCAGCCAGAGCAGTGAGGTGGCGCTGCGGTGCTCGAACGACTGCCGGGAAGACGAAGCGTCCGGCGTGAACAACGTCCGGCCCGGCGGGAGCGGCCTCGGGCGGCGGGAACGGTTGCTGGCCAACGGGCGGGTCCTTCCGGCTGTTAATCAGTTGCGGCTGTCCGGGTCACCGACCACGATAGCGGCACCACGCAGGAGTCGATCAACGCTAAGCTTGCGAGCACCGCCACCTGCTCTCGCTAGGTCGGTTGCGTCTCAGATCGTGTCAAATCGCGCTGGAGAATCTTGATGGCTCGTCGCATCGACCGCATGGAAACCATTGTCAGCCTGTCCAAGCGGCGGGGTTTCGTGTACCCGAGCAGCGAGATCTACGGCGGATTGCGGGCGGCGTGGGACTACGGACCGCTCGGCGTGGAGCTGAAGAACAACCTCAAGCGCCAGTGGTGGAAGTCGATGGTCACTGAGCGCGATGACATCGTCGGCCTCGACTCGAGCGTGATTCTCGCGCCCGAGGTGTGGCAGGCGAGCGGGCACATCACCGAGTTCGCCGACCCGCTGACCGAGTGCCAGTCCTGCCACAAGCGGTTCCGCTCCGATCACCTCATCGAGGCGTACCAGGAAAAGCACGACGGCCGGGAGCCCGAGAACGGCCTCGCCGATCTGGCCTGCCCGAATTGCGGCACCAGGGGAGCTTTCACCGAGCCGCGCATGTTCAACGGGCTGCTGCGGACCTACCTGGGGGCCGTGGAGGATGACAGCGGGCTGGCCTACCTGCGTCCGGAAACGGCTCAGGGCATTTTCATTAACTTCAAAAATGTCCTTCAGACCTCTCGCCGGAAGGTGCCTTTCGGCATCGGCCAGATCGGCAAGTCGTTCAGGAACGAGATCACGCCGGGTAACTTCATCTTCCGTACCCGCGAGTTCGAGCAGATGGAGATGGAGTTCTTCGTCAAGCCGGGCACCGACGAGGAATGGCACGACCGCTGGATCCAGACCAGGATGGCCTGGTACCTGGGCCTCGGCCTGCGGGAGGACAACCTGCGGCTCTACGAGCACCCGGCCGAGAAGCGGTCGTTCTACTCCAAGCGGACCGTGGACATCGAGTACCGGTTCGAGTTCGCCGGCGGCGAGTGGGGCGAACTTGAAGGTCTGGCTAACCGGACCGACTACGACCTGAGCGTGCACGCCAAGGCGTCGGGGCAGGACCTGTCCTACCTGGACGCGGAGTCGAACGAGCGGTACATCCCCTACGTGATCGAGCCCGCCGCCGGCGTGGACCGGATGATGCTGGCGTTCCTGCTCGACGCCTACGCCGAAGACGAGGCCCCCGACGCCAAGGGCACGCTGGAGAAGCGGACTGTGCTGCGGCTTGACTACCGGCTGGCGCCGGTGAAGGCGGCCGTGCTGCCGCTGTCGCGAAACGCCGACCTGTCACCGAAGGCCCGCGAGGTGGCCGCCTCGGTCCGTAAGCACTGGAACGCCGAGTTCGACGACGCCGGCGCGATCGGGCGCCGGTACCGCCGCCAGGACGAGATCGGCACGCCGTACTGCGTGACCGTCGACTTCGACAGTCTGAACGACGACGCGGTCACGGTTCGGGAGCGGGACTCGATGAAGCAGGACAGGATCGGCATCGACCGGCTTATTCCCTACCTGTCCGAGCGACTCGTCGGCTGTTAATTCCGCCGTGGAGCCTGCCCGGCTGCTGGTCGGCCAAGGCCGGTGGTCTGCCCAGGTCGGCGTCCCGGCCTTGGCAGATGCTCGACCAGGGTGCTCGCTTGGACAAATCGCCCATCGTGCTGATCCTTGCGCAACGATGTCCCACCGATGCTGTTGTCAGCCAGCGGCCAACCGCAACGATGTCCCATCGATGCTGCGGGAACAACATCCCTGGGCCATCGTTGTTGTTCGCCCGGCCCAGCCGAACAGCATCTATGGGCCAGCGATGCGGTAACCCGGACTCGGCCTGTCGCCCGCTAGCCATTCTTGAGAGCGGAGGTACCTGGGCGCCGCTAAGCTACCCCGCGTCGCGGAGCTTCATTTGCCTAAGCGGCCACACACGCAACGCCAATCACCCCTGCAACAAAGCCGGAGGGATCACTCATGCGTGACGGACCCGACCAGGTCGACCTCGTTCGCCGGTTCGCCGGCAATCCGATCCTGAGTCCAGAAGACTTCCCGAATAATGTCAGCGCCGTATTCAACCCCGCCGCGACTGTTGTCGACGGCGAAACCTTGCTGCTAGCGAGAGTGGAGCACCGCAACGGTATGTCTTCGCTCGCCGTGGCGACCAGCGCCAACGGGATAACCGACTGGAAAGTCGACCCGGAACGCGGTTTGCTGCCAGAACTGGACACTTACGAGGAGAAGTTCGGCGTCGAGGACCCCAGGATCACCCAGGTTGGCGACGAGTATTACGTCGTCTACACCGGGTTCTCGGCCGATGGCCCGCTGGTTAGCATCGCGACGACCAGGGACTTCAGCACCTGGGACCGGCTCGGCGTGGCCATGCGTCCCGATGACAAGGACGCCGCCCTGTTCCCGGTCAAATTCGGTGACCAGCCCGGCGAGCGCTGGGCGATGCTGCACCGGCCGGGCACCTCGCGCGGGTCGCACATCTGGCTTTCCTACAGCCCTGACCTCAGGCACTGGGGCGACCCGCGGGTAGTGCTTTCGGCGCGAAAGAATGGCTGGTGGGACAACCACAAGGTCGGGCTAGGGCCGCCGCCGTTGCTAACCAAGGATGGCTGGCTGACGTGCTATCACGGCGTCAGGTCGACCGCAGCCGGCTCGATCTACCGGGCCGGGCTTGCCTTGCTCGACAAGGATGACCCGTCCAAGGTGCTCGCGCGCGGTGATGAGTGGCTGCTCAGTCCCCGCGAGCCCTATGAGCGGCAGGGCGACGTCGGCCAGGTCGTGTTCCCCTGCGGCTGGATTCTCCGCGACGACGGTGACACTTTGCACCTCTACTACGGCGCCGCCGACACTGTCATCGCCGGCGCGGAAGCCAGCCTGTCCCAGTTGCTCGCCTACCTCTCGGCCTGAAGCCAGGAGGCTAGGAGCGGCCGGGACGCAATGTCCTCAACTGCTGTGCCTGGGCACCCGGCAACGACAACGATGGCCCTGCGTTGCTGTTCTCGGCACTCGGGCAACGACAACCATGGCGCATCGATGCTGCCCGCGCAGCATCGATGTCCCAGCGTTGCGGTGCCTGGCCCAGCTGAAACAGCATCTATGGGACATCGGGCCGGGCCGGGCCGGGCCGGGCCGGGTGGGGTGGGGCGGGGCAGGCCCCGGGCCGACCTCGCCACCTTCGGCGCCCGGCGCGGCTGGATGGTGAGGTGACCTAGTCGCTGGCGCTCGCGGGCTCGGTGAGAGCGCTGATGACGGCGGCGACGGCGGCGTCGCTGGTGGACTGGGGCGGGGCGGCCGAGGTGCGCAGGTACAGCTCCGCGGCGGCCTGGTGGAAACCGTCAGGCAGCCCGGCGGCGGCCATGGTCGCGGCGATCTCTTCCATTTCCGCGATCCAGCGCCAGCCTTTGGCCGAGGCCGACTGGGCCGCGGATCGCAGCCGGTCGTCGAGACCCGGCTGGGAAAGCGCCCATTCGGCCAGCAGATCACCCGAGACGCCTTCGGCCTCCGCTAGCGCGCGCGCAGCGAGGAGGAGCGCGCTCGATCCCTTGGTCCAGGCCGCGTACGCCATCTTGACCGAAGAGGCGGAAAACGGCCCGGCCTCGACAATCCGGGCGTCGAGCGGCGTGCCAGCGAAGAGAGCGCGGACGGCGGGCGCCTCGTCCCCGGAGAGATACAACCTGGTGGTCCCCGGTGCGGACGGCGGCGGCCCGATGATCCCGCCATCGATGTACACCGCCCCGTTGCCGGCCACGATCGCCGCGACGTCGCTCGAGGTCCGCGGCGAGATCGCGTTCGCGTCGACGTAGAGACCCGTGAAGCCACTGACCGCGCGGGCCACGTCGGCAGCGGCGTGCGGCGGGCAGACCGACAGTACGACCTCGGCCTGCGCAGCTGCCTCGGCGACGGTTCCCGCGTCCGTGAAACCGGCGGCCTGCGCGCGGGCGGCGGTCGCGGCGCCGCGACCGTCCGACGCCCAGAGCACCGGGTGCCCGGCACCGGTCAGGCACCGTCCGACGACCGATCCCATCTCGCCGGGATGAAAAAGCGCGACAACCGTTCGCTGCGAATCCGCCACGTCTGCCATTGTCGCTGGCCGCTCGTCAATCAGGGACGGGCGGCCCGGTGATGACCGCTACTACCCTGGTACTAGGACGGAACGCGCCAGCTCGCGCTAGCTCGAACACGCCGGCCATCATCTTGGCCACGTAGACCCAGTCAAGGACGAGGCCATGCCGCGCCGCGAAGTCCGCGACGAACGCATCGAGCCCGACGGTCCGTTTCGCGTACCCACCGAAATGAAAGCCTTGTTCAATCCGCCAATTTTCCGTGCGCCGGCCGAAAGTCGCCACCTGCAGGTCCGCGACGTCGTTGGTCAGGAACTCGGCCCCCTTGAGTACGGAGAATCCGATGGCCTGCCGGGAACCGGCCAGTCCGCCCGCCAGCCCGGCCAGCGTGGCCCCGGTGCCGACTGGGCAGCAGATGACGTCGAAGTCCAGCCCGGTCTCGGCGGGAAGCTCGGCGCAGCCGCGCACGGCCAGGTCGTTGCTCCCGCCCTCGGGTAGCAGGTAGAACTCGCCGAATTCCCGCCGCAGCCCGGCGATCACCTCGGGCTCGTTCTTGCGCCGGTAGTCGCCCCGGCTCAGGTACGCCAGGCGCATCCCGTGCCGGACGGCGAAGGCCAGTGACGGGTTAAGCGGCAAGTGCTCCTCGCCCCTGACCACGCCGATCGTGGCGAAGCCGAAGTGGTAACCAGCCGCGGCCGTCGCCCTGAGATGGTTCGAGTAGGCGCCGCCGAACGTGAGCAGGGTGCGCTGGCCGGCTCGCCTGGCCGCGGCGAGGTTGTACTTCAGCTTCCGCCACTTGTTGCCCGGCAGGTCGGGATGGATCAGGTCATCCCGCTTCAGCCAGACCTCAACGCCCGCTTCCCGCAGCCGCTCGTCTCGCAGATGCTGCAAGGGAGACGGCAGCCGCGGTTCTGGCACCTAGCTACCATGCCACGTCCGATGGCGCGACGTAGCCAGCCGGCCGGCAGTGGCGTCAGCTTGCCGCTGCCGCTCAGCACGAAGACCGGGTGCGGGTCGCTCTTGAGCTTCTGGTACTCCACGATCATCAGGCTGCCGGTCCGGTTGGTCCACAGCACGTCAGCGAGCCGGCCCCGGCCGGTGCCTGGCAGTAGCAGGGTCGCTATAGCGTGTACGTCCGCGGTAGCGATTTCCTGTACGGCGCCTCGGTTCGCGTGGGGTGGCTGGGCTGTGGCCGCCCCGATCAGCAGCTTTCCGTTTGGGGTCAGGTCGGCGTCGAAAGCGAGATGAATGCCGGGTGCGTGCAAGCTGAATAGGGTCCTGGTATTCGCGGCCAGGCTGCTTCCGTGTCCCGCCGTATTCAGCAGGCCGACGGTGCCGTAGGCGGTCGGGGGCTGGAGCAGCGAGTAGGCGAGCGTCCGGTCGTTGGCTGACCAGGACAGCGCCCGTGAGTCCCACTCGTGGGATCCGATCTCGCCGTAGCCGGTGAACTGGTGCACGGCACCCGTGCGCATTGAGTAGACCGATACCAGGCAGACGATCTTCTGCTGGGCCGGCGGCTGGGTAGCGACGGCCACCTCCGTGCCGTCCGGTGACAGCGCGAGTCCTTCTACGAGCGATCCGGACGCGACCCGCGGGCGAAGTCGAAACAGCCTGGCGCTGGAGGTTCGCGGGCTGAACTTCAGCTCCCACAGGCTCGGCACCAAGACGGGGGGGCTGCTAGCTCCGTCATTCAGGGCCGCTAGGACGAAGGTCCGGTCGTCAGCGGCAGCCGCCACGGTCTTGAACGTCAGCCCTGGGTTGGGCGAGTCGACTCTGACCACCACTTTGCCGGTCAAAGTGTTCACTACTTCCGCCTGCCGCGCTGGCTTGCCAGGTCCTTCTGGTGGCACCAGTTCCACCAGATACCGGGGAATAATCGCGAGCGGCCTCGAAGCGCCCGAATTCATGCTCGGAGGTACTTGATGGCCGTGCCAGACCACCGATCCGACGATCAGGGCAAGCAGCGCCGCGGCCGCCCCGATGGGTGCCAGCCCGCGCGCGAACCTGGCCCGGCCCGTTCTGGCCTCGCCGCCGGCGCCTCGGAACGGGGTGAGGTGACCAGGTTTGAGATTCAGTGGCGCCAGATCCTGTTCGGTGATCTCCGCCGCCGTGTACTTGATGGCTGACCTGACCAGATCTTCAGTTGAGTTCATGGTGTCTCCTTGAGCATGCGTCCGAGGGCGGTGAGAGCCCGGTGCGTTGCCGAGCGGACCGTGCTCGGCCCGATCCCCATCTGGGCGGCGATCTGCGCCTCGGAAAGGTCGAGATAGAACCGGAGCACGAGTACCTCGCGCTGGCGGCCTGGCAGTCGGCGGACCGCCGCCATGACCGCCCGCCGCTGCTCCTCGCTCAGCACCACCGCCTCGGCCGACAGCGGCTCTCCTACTTCGGGTACTAGGTGAGTGGCGACCTCGGGCAGTCGTCGGCGAAGCCGGGTGCGGCACGAATTGAGGACGGCCGACCTGACGTAAGGCAGTGCCTTTTCCGGATCGTTCAGGTGTTCCCAGCGCCGGTACAGGCCGTAGAAAGCGTCCTGAACAATGTCCTCGGCCAGGCCAGGATCACCGATCAGCACGTACGCCAGCCGCACAAGCCCAAGCGCGTTCGCCTGGTAGAGCGAGGTAACCCGATCAGCAGGCGCATCGACCGCGGCGTCGGCAGGCGGCGAAGGCAGCGCTACCGGCTTGGAATATGAGCTCATACTCATCAGACTCCGATCCGCCCGATCCGCTGCTTCCTGACCGCGCTCGGTGGCCGGGGCGGCGCGGCCCGGCATTAGCTGGGCCTGGCCGCAACGATGTCCCATCGTTTGCTGCCGCGGTCGGGGCTGTCGGCGAATTGCCCGGTTTACCGGGAGCCGGGACCCGGACGGCCCGAACCCGGACCACCGTTGCCATCACGAAATATGAGCCAGAGCCGCAACGGTGGGCGAGACCGTCAGGGGACCCGCATCACTCCCAAGGAACGCACCCCTGGGCCACCGATGCTGCTGTATGCCTGGTCGAGCCCCGGCGCGCATCCCAAGAAGGGCGCCGGTAGTCATTACGAGTGGTTATAACGGTTGTATTCAGTCACGTTACGGAGGGGACCTTTGGTCATAGGCATCGACGTTGCTGGCAGCAGCGGCGGTCACGAAGATGACAGGTGCCGTTTAGTCACCAGGCCGGCGGCGCGCCTTGGACGGTGTAGATGAGCTTGCCAGAGGTTGGCAGCAGGGTCAGGTGGCTGCCACGGAAGAGCGCGAACTTCCCTGCGTGGCCGGGCGGGGCGAAGACAAGCAGCGTCTGGCCATCGGGGCTGACCCACAGAAGTTTCCAGAGGGTTTGCGGCCCGCCGATAGATGACAGCGGACGGCGGTCGACGATACGAGTCAGCTTTCCTGTCGCGGTCGAGAAGGTCCCGATCTCGATGTGTCGCCGGTCGAACGTGACGATCGTTGCCACGACGTCATTCCCGTCTGGGGCCAGGAGAGGAGGGCTGGGATACCCGGCGGGAGTGACCGCCTCGTGATTCTTCTCGGTGAACGGCAGTACCAGGCGGCTGTGAGAAACTAGGTCGCCGCCCGCACCAGAGGTGTCGAGGAGCCGCACGCCGGCGCCACGTCGCAGATGTCCGCTGGCGCCATCGCCGGGGTTAGGCTGCCAGCCCGTGTACCAGCTGAAGGCGACGGTGCGATTGTCGTCAGCCCAGCTCAGCGACTGCTGCTGAAAGTCTTGCTGGGTAAAGGCGCCGCGCGTGCTTGTCCAGGTGCGGATCGCGCCGGTCGCGAGGTCATAGACGGTGAGCTGGAATACGGGCACTCTGGTGTCATAGGTCCCCGCGCAGGTGAACGCCAGCTTGGTTCCGTCTGGTGAGAGCGCCAGGCTGTCGAGTTCAGACCCGCCTGCCAGAGTCAGTGCTCGCGGTAGCGCGAAGACGCGCAGCCGGCGTGTCGCCGGATCGAACTTGGCCAGGTAAAAGCGTGTCTTCTCGCTGTTACGCTTACTGCCCGCGAACGCGAACGTCCGGTCATCGGCGGCGGCCGTGAAGATGTTGGGCGGCCCCAGATTGAGCGAGGCCGGTATCAAGGTAGCCACCGGACGACCGGTCGCGGTGGCGTAAATCTGCGCGGTCGCCTTGCCGATCAGGGCTGGTTCGCCGTCTCTGTCGGAATCTTCGGTGAGCGCCACGTAGTACGCCGGCACCTTGTCTGAGCGGCCGGTGTCCGACAGCTCAGGACTCGCATGCCTGAGGCTGGCGACGACCGCTACTGAGGTGAGGATTACCAGCATGGCGGCTGCGGCTGCTGTCGGTGCCAGCCACCGGCGAGCGTTCCCGCCGCGGACGAGTCCGCCGTCGGCAGCCGCCTTCGTTCCGTCTGGCAGGCGCAGCGGCGGGACGCCCGTTTCGGGGACTTCGCTCGCCACCTCTTGCATCGCTCCCGGCAAGTGCCTTTCGATCATGCTCATGACTGCTCCTTGAGCAAGCGCTCCAGTGATGCCAGGGCCCGGCGCCTGGCCGACCTGATCGTGCTGGCCCGCACGCCGAGGTCGCTGGCGATCTCCTGGTCGGGAAGGTCGAGGTAGTACCCGAGCACCAGCACCTCGCGTTGCCGGCCCGGCAGGAGCCGAAGCGCCCGCACCACCTCCCTGCGTTCCTCGGCGGTCAGCACGGCCGCCTCGGCCGACACAGCGACCGGCGAGTGCTCCGCGGTCAGTTCGCCGGGCCGGCTCCGCCTGAGCACGCTGCGGCAGCCGTTCAGCACGGATGACCGGACGTAACTCAGGGCGCGGTCCTGGTTGGTCAGGTAGTCCCAGCGCCGGTAAAGGCCGCAGAAGGCATCCTGGACGACGTCCTCAGCGGCTGCCCGGTCGCCGAGCATGAGGTGCGCCATCCTGATCAGGCTCAGCGCGTGCGCGCTGTACAGCGCGGTGACGGCAGCCGCTGACTGCCCCTGGGCGGGCGGATAGCTCAGCGACTGAGCGGTCTCCGCCGCACCCGAACCTTGCTCCATGCGTACTAGACGGTAAACGACTCCACTTGTGGCGGTTCAAGGGGAGGAATTTCCTAGTCACTTCAAACCCCCACCCAAACCGCTCGTCTTGCCCGTAGCGCCGGTCCGGAACACAAGCGCGAGCAGTAGGGGTACCCGTGACCGCCGCGCCTGGCATATGTCGACTGGGGTTATAGCATCGGTGGCCCACCGATGCTGTGCCAGCGCCGTCGGCAACGACAACGCTGGGACATCGATGCTGTCACTACAACATTGATAGGTCACCGTTGTCGTTCGGCCCGTGCTCCTAACAGCATCGATGGGCCACCGATGTTGCTGTATGCCCGGCTGAGCACGGCATGCATCCCAAAAAGGGCTCCGATGGTTCACGGGAGGCGGCGGATTTGGACCGGGCGGCGTTGGAGGGTCGGCGGCGGGTGCTGGGTAGCCCAGGGAAGGAACCGGCGGCACTGGAAGCGTAGACGCGCCGAGGATCGATAGAGTCTTCTTGAGGGCCTTGAAGGGCCAACGATCACAAGCCGCTGGGAGCCTGGGCCGGCCTGAGTAAGCCCAGAAGGCCGGGGCTCGCGGCATCCAAGGAGAACGTGCAGTGCCGAAGCTTGTTTATGACTTCGTTGAAGGTAACAGGGACATGAAGGACCTGCTCGGCGGGAAGGGTGCCAATCTCGCCGAGATGACCAACCTGGGGTTGCCTGTCCCGCCCGGGTTCATCATCAGTACCGATGCCTGCCGGTACTACCTGGAGCACGGGACCGTGCCGGAGGGTCTCGCCGCCGAGGTGACAGATCACCTGAAGCGGCTTGAGGCCGACATGGGCCTAGATCTTGGTGCTGCCGATGACCCGCTGCTGGTCAGCGTGCGGTCCGGGGCCAAGTTCTCGATGCCGGGCATGATGGAGACGGTGCTCAATATCGGGCTCTCGGACGCTTCCGTTGACGGCCTGGCGAAGAAGGCGGGCAGTGACCGGTTCGCCTGGGACTCCTACCGGCGCCTGATCCAGATGTTCGGCAAGACCGTGCTCGACATCGAAGGCGAGAAGTTCGAGCACGCGCTCGACGCCGCCAAGACGGCTAAGGGCACCAAGAACGACCTCGACCTTGACGCCGAGGACCTCAAGGGAATCGTCACCACCTACAAGCAGATCGTCAAGGACGAGACCGGCCGCGACTTCCCGCAGGACCCGCGCGAGCAGATGGACATGGCCGTCAACGCGGTCTTCGATTCCTGGAACGCCGACCGGGCCATCCTGTACCGGCGCCAGGAGCGGATCCCTTCCGACCTGGGCACCGCCGTTAACGTCGTCGCGATGGTATTCGGCAACCTCGGCGCGGACTCAGGTACCGGCGTCGCCTTCACCCGCGACCCGGGCAGCGGCCAGCAGGGCGTTTACGGCGACTACCTGCAGAACGCCCAGGGCGAGGACGTCGTCGCCGGCATCCGCAATACGGTGCCGCTCCAGGATCTCGAGAAGATCGACGCCAAGTCGTACACCGAGCTCATGGGCATCATGTCGACCCTGGAGAACCACTACAAGGATCTCTGCGACATCGAGTTCACGATCGAGCGCGGCAAGCTGTGGATGCTGCAGACCCGCGTCGGCAAGCGTACCGCCGGCGCCGCTTTCCGCATCGCGGTCCAGCTCGTGGACCAGGGCCTGATCGACATCGACGAGGCGCTGCGCCGGGTGTCAGGCGCCCAGCTCGCCCAGCTCATGTTCCCGAGGTTCGACGCCGGCGCCAAGGCCACCGTGATCACCAAGGCGATCAGCGCGAGCCCCGGTGCCGCCGTCGGCAAGGCCGTCTTCGACTCAGACACCGCCGTCGAGTGGGCCGCCAGGGGCGAGGACGTCATCCTGGTGCGCCGCGAGACCAACCCTGACGACCTGCACGGCATGATCGCCGCCCAGGGCATCCTCACGAGCCGCGGCGGCAAGACCAGCCACGCCGCCGTCGTCGCGAGAGGCATGGGCAAGACCTGCGTCTGCGGCGCCGACGAGCTCGAGGTCGACGTCAAGGCGCGCAAGTTCACCGCCAAGGGGATCACGATCAGCGAAGGCGACGTCATTTCGATCGACGGCACCTCGGGCACGGTGTACGAGGGAGACGTGCCGGTCTCGGCCAGCCCCGTGGTCGAGTACTTCGAGGGCAACATCGAGCCGTCCAAGGCCGACGAGCTAGTCCAGGCCGTGCACCGGATCATGTTCCGTGCCGACGAGCGCCGCCGCCTCAAGGTCCGCGCGAACTCCGACAACGGCCCTGACTCGGCCCGCGCGGTGCGGTTCGGCGCCCAGGGCATCGGCCTGACCAGGACCGAGCACATGTTCCTCGGCGAGCGCCGCCAGCTCGTCGAGCACCTCATCCTCGCCGAGGACGACGCCGGCCGCGAAGCCGCGCTGGCTCAGCTCGAGCCGCTGCAGCGCGGCGACTTCGTGGAGATCTTCGAGGCCATGGACGGGCTGCCGGTCACGATCAGGCTGCTCGACCCGCCGCTGCACGAGTTCCTGCCCGACCTGACCGAGCTATCGGTCAAGGTCGCGCTGGCGGGCGACAAGGCCACCGCGGCCGACAAGAAGCTGCTCGACGCGGTCCGCAGGCTGCACGAGCAGAACCCGATGCTCGGCCTGCGCGGCGTCCGCCTCGGCCTGGTCATCCCTGGCCTTTACGCCATGCAGGTGCGGGCGATCGCTCACGCCGCCGCCGACCGCGTCAAGGCGGGCGGCGACCCGATCCCCGAGATCATGATCCCGCTGGTCGGAGCCGTTCAGGAGCTCGAGGCCGCCAGGGACGAGACCGAGCAGGTGCTGAAGGACGTCAAGCAGGAAACCGGCGTCGACGTGCACACCCTGATCGGCACGATGATTGAGGTGCCGAGGGCTGCGCTGACGGCCGGACAGATCGCCCAGGCCGCCGAGTTCTTCTCGTTCGGCACTAACGACCTGACCCAGATGGGCTGGGGCTTCTCCCGCGACGACGTCGAGGGCTCGTTCTTCAGCAAGTACATCGAGATGGGCATCTTCGGCGTCTCCCCGTTCGAGACGCTCGACACCGACGGCATCGGCCGCCTGGTCAAGATCGCCGTCGAGGAGGGCCGCCAGACCAGGCCGGACCTGAAGATCGGCGTCTGCGGCGAGCACGGCGGCGACCCTGACTCGATTCACTTCTTCCACCACGCCGGGCTCGACTACGTATCCTGCTCGCCGTTCCGGGTCCCTGTGGCCCGCCTGGAGGCAGGCCGGGTGGTCGCGCTTGACGAAGCCGGAGGCAGCGACAGCAGGTGACAGATGGTTTACGGGGAGCACGACACCGAGAGGTTCGTCCCCGAGCCAGCGAAGGCAGCCCCGAGCTCGGACCGCACCGCATTCCAGCGGGACCGGGCCGGGTGCTGCACAGTTCGGCGCTGCGCAGGCTGGCGGCGAAGACGCAGGTCGTGGAAGTCGGGCGAGCCGATTTCCCGCGCACGAGGCTGACACACTCACTGGAGTGCGCGCAGATCGGCCGGGAACTTGGCGCCGCGCTCGGCTGTGATCCCGACCTCGTCGACGCCGCTTGCCTGGCGCACGACCTCGGCCACCCGCCGTTCGGGCACAACGGCGAGCACGCGCTCGCGGCGTTCGCTGCCCCGTGCGGCGGTTTCGAGGGCAACGCCCAGAGCCTGCGCCTGCTCACCAGGATCGAAGCCAAGGTTCCTGGCGCCGGCCTGAACCTCACCAGGGCGACCCTCGACGCGACGCTGAAGTACCCGTGGCTCGCCTCTCAGGGTCACGCTAAGTACGGCTGCTACGACGATGATGCCGAGATCTTCGCGTGGATCAGGGACGGCGCCCCGACCGGGCGGCCAAGCCTTGAGGCGCAGATCATGGACTGGGCCGACGATGTCGCCTACTCGGTGCACGACCTGGAAGACGGCCTGCATTCCGGGTTGATCACCCTGGAAAACCTTAAAGATGATCAGCAAAAAAGCACCGTGGCGGAACTCACGCAGGCCGAGTACTGTCCGCCGGGCTCCGTGGGACTCGACGAACTCAGGGCAGTCTTCGACGAGTTGCTCAAGCTCGACTGCTGGCCGGATTCCTTCGACGGAGCGCCACAGACCGCGGCCGCGGTCAAGAACCTGACCAGCGAGCTGATCGGCCGGTTCTGCGGCGCCGCGCAGCGCGCTACCGTGCAAGCCGTACGGGGACGAGGCCCCTCGAGTCGCCGGGGCAATTTGGCGAATGATCTTGAAGTACCCCGGCAGCAGCGGCTGGAGTGCGCCCTCCTCAAGGGGGTGACCGCCTGCTATGTCATGGGCCGGAGCGGTGCGGTCGCCTCCCAGGCCAGAGAGCGCGCCGTGCTCACGGAACTGGCGCAGGCGCTAGCCGCTACCGCCCCGGCGTCACTCGACCCGATGTTCCGCCCCGCTTACGAGGTTGCTTCGACCGACGCTGGCCGGTTGCGGGTCATCGTGGACCAGGTCGCCTCGCTGACCGACACGTCGGCCCTGGCTTGGCACGCGCGCCTCTGCGGGTAGCCCAGGCTCCTCGGCTAAGGTCGGCTGCCGCGGCGCGACGGTTAAGGGCCGATTGCCGTGAGGGGGTCGCGGCCGGAGCGGACCAGGGTCAGGATCTCGCCGAGGCCGTCTAGGTTCCAGCCGTTTTCCTGGACGTCGATCGCTACCCGGGCCCCGGCCACGTGCAGGGACTCGATTCTTAGCGGCAGGAATCCGGCGGGCAGCGCCGGGTCGCACCAGAGCATGCCGTTCGGCACCGACGGGTCGAACCTGAGCAACGTGCGGAGCAGGTGGAACGGGGCCGCCGAGGCCCAGGCCTGCGGGGAGCAGGAGGTCGGGTAGTAGACCGGCTCAGGGAACTCGTTACGGTCGAAGCCGCAGAACAACTCGGGCAGCCGGCCGCCGAAGCACTCGGCGGCTTCGAGTATCCCGACGGCGACCATCTGGGCCTCGCGGACAAAGCCGTAGCGCATCAGGCCGGCCGCGCAGATCGCGTTGTCGTGCGGCCAGATCGAGCCGTTGTGGTAGCTCATCGGGTTGTAGGCGCCGCCGGAGGTGGCCAGCGTCCGGATGCCGAATCCTGAGAACATCTCCGGGCTGGTCAGGTTCCTGGCCACGGCGGCGGCTTTGCCCGCGTCGACGATGCCGGTCCACAGGCAGTGGCCCATGTTGGAGGCCAGCGAGTCGATCGGTCGCTTGTCGCCGTCCAGGCCCAGGGCAAAATACCCCTTGTCCGGCAACCAGAACGCCCGGTTAAAGTTCTCCTTCAGCTGCTCGGCCTTCTCGCCCCAAAAGGCCGCCCCGTCCGTATCGTCGCGCTCGGTGCAGAAGTGCGACTTGGCCAGGTACGCCGCGTACACGTAGCCCTGCACCTCGGCGAGCGCTATCGGGGGCTTGGCGATCGTGCCGTCGGCGAAGGTGATGCCGTCGAAGGAGTCCTTCCAGCCCTGGTTGGCCAGCCCGAGGTCGGTCGAGCGGGCGTACTCGACGAAACCGTCGCCGTCCGCGTCGCCGTAATTCACGATCCAGTCGAGGGCGCGATCGGCGTGCGGCAGCATTTCGTCGACCACCCGGCGCTCAAGGCCCCAGCGGCGCAGTTCGCCGAGCAGCATCACGAAAAGGGGAGTGGCGTCGACCGAGCCGTAATAGACGCTCGAGCCGCCCAGCCACAGGGACGCCTGCATGCCGAAGCGCATCTCGTGCAGGATCTTGCCCGGCTGCTCCTCGGTCGCCGGGTCGGTCCTGGTTCCCTGGAGGCTGGCGAGCGTGCGCAGCGTGCCGAGCGCCAGGCTCGGGTCGAGCGGCAGGATCATCCACGAGGTCAGCAGCGAGTCCCGGCCGAAGATGGTCATGAACCAGGGGGCGCCGGCCGCGATCACGGCCCGGTCGGCGTGCTCCGGGTCGAAGATCCGCAAGCTCCCGAGGTCTTCCGTGCTGGCGGCGAAGACGGCGGCGAGCCGGGAGTCGCTGGCCTTGACCAGGGGACTCTGACTCCGCCAGTCGGCCAGGCGCTGCTCGGGGCCAGTCTGGACGTACTGGTGGGCCGCGGCTGACCTGAATTCGATCAGGTCCCGGCCGTCCAGGCTCGGGGTGACCTTCAGCGTCGTTCCCCACATGCCGTGCGCGGGCACGACGGCGTGCCAGGTGAGGTTGCTCGCCGAGATCTCCAGTTCGGCCTCGCCGCCCTGGCCGCCGGTGACCGAGGCGCCGCGCAGGTGCGCGCCGGCCTTGCGGTTGAGCCTGATCGCGGCGTCGTCCACGTCCACGCTAAGGCCGTCAAGGTCGCCAGGCTCGCGGGTGCGGCCTTCCTTGACCTCGAAGACGTCAGCGAAGTCGCCCTGGACCCCGATCCGCAGGCTGACCGGCAGCGGCTCCGAGCTCATGTTCCGCAGCGTGATCATTTCTTCCATGCCGTCGTTGAGTACCCGGCGCCTGGTCACGAGCAGCGTGCTGTCGGCCAGTCCGTCGGACGGCGGCATCCTCGACAGGAACGTGCACGCGTACGGCTCGCGGGACTGCGGTGCGAGCGGCTCGGGTACGTGGCCGTTGATGCTGAGCTCAAGCCGGCTGATCAGCCTTGTGTCGCGGACGAACAGGCCCTGGGAGGCGCCGGGCCTGATGTCGCCCGAGGTCTCAGAGATGCAGAAAGTCGTGCCTTCGAGCAGCGTTATCAGACCGCTGAACGCGCCGACGGTGCTGGCGGGAGCGCCGTCGAATGTCCAGACTTGACCCATCTGGGGCCCTCCTGAATGCCTGGTGAACGTGGTGTTACGTGCAGTGGTCGTTACCCGTTGCGCGACTATGGCACACCGCGCGGCTAGATAGGCGGAGCACCGCCGTATCTCGACTGCCCTAGCGGTGGTGTCCGGATAACCTCATAGGTGTCCGCTATCTCGAAGAGGGGTTTTAGTGTCAGCCACTGCTGTGGATGCTGTTACGGGCCGGGCGGCCGGGCGTGCCTGTCGTCGGTGTGCTCGCGCTGCAAGGAGATGTGGCCGAGCATCTGCGGGCGGTTTCGCTGTCCGGCGGGCTGCCGGTGCCGGTGCGGCGGCTGAGCGAGCTCGACGCGGTGGAAGGGCTGATCATTCCGGGCGGGGAATCTACGACCATCTGGAAATTGCTTTCGATCTTCGAGCTCGCCGGGCCGCTGCGGGCGCGGGTCGCCTCGGGGATGCCCGTGTTCGGGTCCTGCGCGGGGATGATCCTGCTGGCCGGTCAGCTCGTTGACCGGGCCTCAGAGCAGGAAACGCTTGGCGCGATCGACATGAAGGTGCGCAGGAATGCCTTCGGGCGGCAATTCGACTCGTTTGAGAGCGATATCGCATTCGCCGGGGCCGGGGACGAGCCGTTCCACGCGGTGTTCATCCGGGCGCCCTGGGTGGAAGAAGCCGGATCCGCGGTCGAGATTCTGGCGACCGAGCCGCGCACAGGTAAGATCGTCGCCGTCCGGCAGGGCCAGGCGCTCGCGACCGCGTTTCACCCCGAGCTCACCCAGGACAATCGCGTGCACAAGATCTTTATCGACATGGTGAGGGAACGTTCATGAGCGGCCACTCCAAGTGGGCGACGACCAAGCACAAGAAGGCGGCCGTCGATGCCAAGCGCGGCAAGCTGTTCGCCAAGCTGATCAAGAACGTCGAGGTCGCCGCCCGCAGCGGCGGTCCTGACGTGAACGCCAACCCGACGCTCTACGACGCCGTGCTGAAGGCCAAGCGTTCCTCGGTACCCAACGACAACATCGACCGCGCGGTTCGGCGCGGGGCCGGGCTCGAGGCGGGCGGTGCCGCCTACGAGACGATCACGTACGAGGGGTACGCGCCCGGCGGCGTAGCGTTGCTGGTCGAGTGCCTGACTGACAACAGGAACCGGGCCGCCTCTGAGGTGCGCGTCGCGCTGACCCGTAACGGCGGGTCGATGGCTGACGCCGGCTCCGTGTCTTACCTGTTCTCGCGCAAGGGCGTGGTGATCGTCCCGAAGTCCGACAAGCTCGGCGAGGACGACGTGCTGATGGCCGTGCTTGATGCCGGGGCCGAGGAAGTCAACGATATGGGCGAGTCCTACGAGGTCGTGAGCGAGGCGACCGATCTCGTGCCGGTGCGGACGGCTCTGCGGGAGGCCGGCATCGACTACGAGTCGGCCGAGACGCCGTTCCTGCCCTCGGTCGAGGTGCCGCTCGACGAGGAGACCGCCAAGAAGGTGTTCAGGCTGATCGACGTGCTCGAAGAGTCTGATGAGGTACAGGACGTCTACGCGAACTACTCGGTGCCTGACGACATCATGGAGAAACTGAGCGCGGAAGAGTAGGTCTCGCGGGCAGGCGCCGCTAGAGTCTTGTGCCGAACACTTGTTCGCCCCGGTTTAGCTAGCACAGATTCGGGTGGGTCGCATGCGGGTGCTTGGCGTTGATCCAGGGCTGACCCGATGCGGTATCGGGGTCGTCGCGGGCGGGCCGGGGGTGACCTTGCGGCTGGTCGCGACCACCGTGGTGAGCACGCCGGCCGGAACGGAGATCGGGCAGCGGCTGCTGGCGATCGAGTCGAAGGTCGATGAATGGCTGCGGTTGTATCAGCCGGACGCGGTTGCGGTGGAGCGGGTGTTCAGTCAGCACAACGTCCGCACCGTGATGGGTACCGCGCAGGCCGGGGCGGTGGCGATCGTGTGCGCGGCGCGGCTTGGCATTCCCGTGGCCATGCACACGCCGAGTGAGGTCAAGGCGGCGGTGACGGGCAGCGGCCGGGCCGACAAGGAACAGGTAACGCAGATGGTGACCAGGCTGCTCAGGCTGGCCGACCCGCCACGGCCGGCCGACGCGGCGGACGCGCTGGCGCTGGCTATCTGTCATCTGTGGCGTGGCGGTGCGCAGGCCAGGCTGGCTGCGGCCGCCTCTTCTGTCGTCAGGGGAGCAGGTTCATGATCGCGCATGTGGAAGGGCTTGTCAGCGGCGTGGCGCCCGAGGGGGCCGTGATCGACGTTGGCGGGGTCGGGTTGCTCGTGCAGTGCTCGCCTTCGACGCTGGCCGGGTTGCGAACGGGGGAGCGGGCCAAGGTCAGCACCTCGCTCGTGGTCAGGGAAGACGCCCTGACGCTCTACGGGTTCGGCACCGATGACGAGCGGAACACCTTCGAGCTTCTGCAGACCGCGAGCGGAATCGGGCCGCGGCTCGCGCTGGCGATGCTCGGGACGTTCACGCCCGACGCCCTGCGGAGCGCCGTGGCCGCCGCCGACGTGACGGCTCTGACCAGGGTGCCGGGGATTGGCCGTAAGGGTGCGCAGCGGATCGTGCTCGAGCTGGCCGGGCGGCTTGGCTCGCCGGGGGACGGTGCGGCCGCTCTGCCTTTGGCGGCCGGTCGCGCGGCGGGCGGAGTCCTGACCTGGCGGGATCAGGTCAGGACCGGGTTGGTGTCGCTCGGCTGGCAGCCGAAGGACGCCGATCAGGCGATCGCGGCGATCGAGCCCGACGTGACGGATGGTTCGGCGGACGGTGAGGCCCAGGTCGACGTCGCCGTAGCGTTGCGCGCGGCGCTGCGGGCGCTAGGCCGGAAATGACCAACCCGGAGACTGACCGGTTCGTCTCGCCGCTCGCCGACGCGGACGAGCGGCAGATCGAGGGTGCGCTACGGCCAAGGCAACTGTCGGAGTTCGTCGGTCAGGCCAGGTTGCGCGAGCAACTCACGCTCGTGCTCGAAGGGGCGATGCGGCGCGGCAAGGCGCCCGACCACGTGCTGCTCTCCGGGCCGCCAGGTCTTGGCAAGACGACGATCGCGATGATCATCGCGGCCGAGCTCGGCGCGCAGTTGCGGATCAGCAGCGGCCCGGCGATCGAGCGGGCCGGTGACCTCGCCTCCATGCTGACCTCGCTGACCGGCGGCGAGGTGGTGTTCATCGACGAGATCCACCGGCTGGCCAGGCCGGCCGAGGAGATGCTCTACCTGGCCATGGAAGACTTCAGGGTCGACGTCATGCTCGGCAAGGGTCCTGGCGCGACCGCGATCCCGCTTGACATCGCGCCCTTCACGCTCGTAGGCGCTACGACCAGGTCCGGCCTCCTGCCGGCCCCGCTTCGCGACCGGTTCGGCTTTACCGGGCACCTGGATTTCTATGATCCTGACGAGCTTGAGGTAATCATCACGCGGTCGGCCGGGCTGCTCGGCGTCGCGCTCGAGGCTGATGGCGGCCGCGAGATCGCTCGTCGCTCCAGGGGCACGCCGAGGATCGCGAACCGCCTGCTCCGCCGGGTCAGGGACTTCGCGGAGGTGCGTGGCGACGGGGTGGTCAGCCTGGTGGCGGCGAGGGCGGCGCTTGAGCTTTACGAGGTGGACGAGAGCGGCCTTGACCGGCTCGACATGGCGGTACTTACCGCGCTCGTGCGCGGGTTCGGCGGCGGGCCGGTCGGGTTGTCTACCCTCGCGGTCGCGGTGGCCGAGGAAGCGGAGACGGTCGAGGTGGTGGCCGAGCCTTTCCTGGTCAGGGCCGGCCTGATGGCCAGAACCCAGCGCGGGCGGGTCGCGACCCCGGCGGCGTGGGAGCACCTGGGTCTTCCCGTGCCCGTTCCTGGCGGCCGAGGGGATGAGCCAGGTCCCGTTACGTTGTTTGATTAGCTGTAGTCGTCGCAAGAGCCGGCGGGACGAGAAAGCCACATCTGGTTGCGGGCTGGTCACGATCACTTCCCCAAAGCCGTAGCCTGTTTGTGCGCGGCCCGCCCGCCGCTAAACTTCGGCAGTTGGTCTTTCCCAGCCGCCTGGTGCAGGCAAACACCGGCGGTGCAGTCGGCAGACCTTGGTCAGCAGGCCGCACCGTGCCGTCAACCGGAAGGAAGCCCCGTGATGGGGACTATGATTACCGCCGCTGGACCGCTGCTCGCTGTCGCGTCTAAGTCCAAAGGCAGCAACCCTGCCTTCACGTTCGTCATCCTTGCTGTGCTGATCGGGCTGTTCTACTTCCTGATCATGCGTCCGCAGCGGAACCGGCAGCGCAAGATGATGAGTACCCAGAGCCAGGTGATGCCCGGCCAGCGGGTCAGGACCACCGCGGGCATGTACGGCACCGTGATCTCTGGTGATGACCGTGACGTCGTGATCGAGATCGCGCCAGGGGTGCAGGTGACGATGCTGCGCCGGGCCGTGATGGACGTGATTTCCGACGATCAGGCGGACCAGCCCATGCCGGAGACGATCGACGAGACCGAGCAGTCAGATACCGCGCCGGCCGATGACTGGGATCACAAGGACGACGACGCCTCCTCGGAGGACGTGGACGCCAAAGACCGCAACGTCTAGGGTTCCAGGGGGTCGTCTTCTCGTCCCCCCTGGGCCAGCACAGTAAGGGACAGGCACAGGTGAGTTCCCCAAACAGGCCCTCGAGGCCGCGCGGCAGCGCTTGGCCAGGCGGAAGCAGTACATCCCGGCAGAGCGGGCCTCCGTCCCGGCCAGGGGTGCATCTGGCCGCCCTCGCGGTGCTCCTGGTCGTTATGGTCGCTGTCATTATCGGGACAGCGTTCGCGCGACCTGGCGACTGGCACTCGAAGTTCAAGGTTGGCCTGGGCCTGGACCTGCACGGAGGCACGCAGGTTACGCTCCAGGCCGTCGCCGCGCACGGGGGCGTCCCGACCAAGAACGACATGAACCAGGCGATCACGATCCTCGAGACGCGCTTCAACGGGCTTGGCATCAACGGCACCACGGTGCAGCAGCAGGGCAATGACCTGATCAACATCTCGATCCCTGGCAAGAGCGCCTCGCAGATCCAGCCGTTGCTTAGCTCGGCAGAGTTGCGCTTCAGGCAGGTCCTGCTTTGTACCTCGCAGAGCCCGACTCAGTGTGCCCAGGTGGGCACGAAGGCCGGTCCTGGCATCCCGCCGGCCTTCCCGACGACCGTCCCGTCGCCGGTGCCGTCCGTGACGCCGACGCCAGCACCAAGCCCGTCAGGCTCAGGTTCGCCCAAGGCGTCCGCGTCCAAGTCACCGGCCGCCAAGACGTCGGCCAGCGACTCGCCCTCTTCAGGGGGCACCGGGCAGGCATCGGGGGCGCGGCAGCTCACCGCGGCGGAATCGGGCGGTGCCAAGGCGTCGCCGTCACCTTCAGCGTCGGTGGCTGCTTCGCCATCTGCCTCGGCTTCGGCGAAGTCCAGCCCTTCGCCGTCCGCCTCGTCCTCGGCGTCACCGTCAAGCTCGGCCAGTCAGAGCGCTACGGCTGCGCCGACAGCGACTGCTGCCCCTACCGCGCCGCCTGGTGGCCTGTACACGGCGGGCGATCCGACCATGGTCAGCAAGGCGACGCTGGCGCTGTTCAAGAAGCTGGACTGCCGTCAGAAGAGCTGGCAGACGACTATATACGGGAACGATTCATACAAGTATGACAATAATACTCAAATCGTTGCCTGTGACGGTTCGGGAGTCAAGTACGTTCTCGGGGCTCCGATCGTGCTCGGTACCCAGCTCAAGTCGCCAAGCGCCCAACTCCAGTCCACCAATGGCGAATGGGTTGTCACGTTCAACCTGACCGGTGCGGCCTCCAAGAAGTTCGGCGACAAGACGACCCAGATGTACAACGCCTACTACGACACCACGACCAACTCGGCGTCGTCGGTACTCGACGAGTTCGCGATCGTGCTCGACGGCCGGGTCGTGTCGGCGCCATTCATCCAGCAGCCCATCACCGGCGGTTCAGGTCAGATCAGCGGTAACTTCACCCAGAAGTCGTCCACGGACCTGGCCAACATCCTGAAGTACGGTGCGCTGCCGCTGAGCTTCCATACCCCGACGATCCAGTCGGTGTCGGCCCAGCTTGGCAAGGCGCAGCTTGACGCCGGACTTGTCGCCGCGCTCATCGGGTTCGCGCTGGTCATCGGCTACTCGTTCTTCTACTACCGCGGTCTGGCGCTGGTGTCCGTCTTCAGCCTCTTTACCGCCGCGGCGCTCAGCTACCTGGCTGTCGTCCTGCTCAGCCGCTACGAGGGCTTCAACCTGACGCTGGCGGGCATCGCCGGACTGATCGTCGCGATCGGCATCACCGCCGACTCGTTCGTGGTCTACTTCGAACGATTGCGCGACGAAGTCAGGGAAGGCCGTACGCTGCGGGCCGCGGTCGAGCGAGGCTGGACCCGGGCCAGGCGAACAATTCTGGTCTCCGACACCGTGTCCTTCCTCGCGGCCCTGCTGCTTTACATCTTCGCTATCGGCGACGTGAAGGGCTTCGCGTTTACACTTGGCCTGACGACGCTCATCGACATCGCGGTGGTCTTCTTGTTCACCAAGCCGATGGTCACGCTGCTGGCCAGGACTAAGTTCTTCAGCTCAGGACACCGGATGTCCGGTCTTGATCCGGCTAGGCTTGGGGCGCGCTCGCCTTGGCGGGGCTCGCGTCCCGCGCCTGTCAGGTCGGCTACCGGCGGTGCGGCCGCGAATACTTCGGCCCGGACCACCCCGAAGGAGGCGTGATGTCCCGGCTAGGAAATCTGGGCGGGCGGCTGTACCGCGGTGAGGTCTCCTTCGACTTCGTCGGCCGCAAGAAACTCTGGTACACGATCTCAGGCGCGATCCTGGCGATCAGCGTTGGCGCCCTGCTCATACTCGGCCTGAACTTCAGCGTCGACTTCAAGGGCGGGAACATCTACCAGTTCAAGACTCCGGTTGGCATCCACCTGACCCAGGCACAGGTCACGAGCGCCGCGACCAGCGCGGGCGCGCCGACCACGCTGACCGTCCAGCAGGTCGGCAGCCGCGGCTGGGATATCCAGACCGAGGCGTTCACTGGCAAGAACGCGACGAACATCCAGTACCACATCCTGCGGTCACTGGCCAAGGAAGCCCACCTCAGGAACAACCAGGTCAGCCTTCAGTCGGTCGGGCCGAGCTGGGGCGGGCAGATCTCCAAGAAGGCGGCCGAGGCGCTGATCGCGTTCCTGGTCGTGATCGTCCTTTACCTGTCGGTCGCGTTCGAATGGCGAATGGCCGCCGCGGCCCTGGTGGCGCTAGCGCACGACATCGTGATCACTACCGGGGTGTACGCGCTGAGCCGGTTCGAGGTGAGCCCGGCGACCGTCATCGGGTTGCTGACCATCCTCGGTTACTCGCTCTACGACACGGTCGTGGTCTTCGACAAGGTCAGGGAGAATACCGCCGGCCTGCTCGCGACCCGGCGAACCAGATATAGCGATGCGGCGAACCTGGCGCTGAACCAGACGCTGGTCCGATCGATCAACACGTCGCTGATCGCGCTGCTGCCGGTCACGGCGATCCTGCTAGTCAGCATCTTCCTGCTCGGCAACGGTGAGCTCAAGGACCTGTCACTGGTGCTGTTCGTAGGAATGCTGTCCGGCACGTACTCCTCGATCGCCATCGCGACGCCAGTGCTGGCCGACCTCAAGGAACGTCAGCAGGAATACCGTCAGCTCGCCAAGCAGATCGCGCAGCGGGCGACGAGCACCAAGCGCCAGGCCAAGGCCGCGATGGCCGGAGCCACGGTGGCGGGCGGCGGCGCTGCCGCCGCGGGCTCCGCGGCCGCGGCACGGACGAACGGCAGTGCCTCGGTGACGGATCAGGTTCCCGAGGACGAACCGGAGGCCGCGGACGAACAGGATTCGCCGGATACAGAATCGGTCCCGGCCGGACGTCGGGCCAGCGCGACCTCTGGCGCCAGAACGCCGGCCGGTCCCAGACAGCAGCCTCGCCGTACGACGTCGGCTCAGCGTCGGCCCGCGGGCAAGAAGAAGCGGCGGTAACTAGCAGTGCCAGCGACCGACCCTGGACCGGCCAGCGAGACAGCGGCTAGTCCAGGGGCGCCGCCTGCCCTCGGCGCTGCCCTGCGCACGCCTGAGGTAGCCGAGCTGCTTCGCAGACTGATCAGGGATGTACCTGACTATCCGCAGCCCGGCGTGGTGTTCAAGGACATCACGCCGCTGCTCGGCGACGGCGCCGCGTTCGCCGCCGTGATCGAGGCCATGGCGGCCGGTCACGAGGAGATCGACAAGGTCGTCGGCATCGAGGCCCGAGGGTTCATCCTGGCCGCGCCGGTCGCGTGCCGCCTCGGCGTCGGCTTCGTCCCGGTCCGCAAGCTCGGCAAGCTTCCAGGTCCAACCCACACGGAGACCTACGCCCTCGAATACGGCACCGCCGCCGTCGAAGTCAAGACCGACGCGTTCGCGCCAGGAGACCGTGTCCTGCTCATCGACGACGTGCTCGCGACCGGCGGCACCGCCGCCGCGACCGCCGCCCTGATCAGGCGCTGCGAGGCGCAGGTAACGGCCCTGAGCGTGCTCATCGAACTCGGTTTCCTGAACGGCCGTTCGAACCTGCCAGGAACGGACGTCCGCACCCTCCTATCCGTCTGAGCACCCCTGGCCCCGGTCGGCCCTGGCCCCGGTCGGCCCCGGCCCCGGCCCCGGCCCCGGTCGGCCCCGGCCCCGGTCGGCCCCGGCCCCGGTCGGCCCCGGCCCCGGTCGGCCCCGGCCCCGGCTCCTGTCCTTGGCTCTGCGCCGGCCTGGCCCTGGCCTATTCCGGTATTCCGGGCATTTGACGCAACTGGCCGGGCGGGGCAGCAACGATGGCCCATGGTTGCTGTTCGCGGCTGCCGGGCAACGACAACGATGGGACATCAATGCGGTCAGCACCGCATCCATGGGACATCGATGCTGTTGTCGTCGCCCGGCCAGCGACAACGATGGGACATGGGTGCGTTTCCGCTGGAGTGAGTTCTGGTCAACTCCTCGGCGTGGCCGGCTTTGCTGGTTCTGGCCTGACGGCTCCTGTCGCGGGGGTGCGCCGGCAGGCTCCCGCATGATTGTGGAATCCTCGACTGGAATGCCATCTGAGGATTCCACTAAAGCAGGCTTGCCGATCCTGTAGGTGCCGGCGGCGGACCGGTTTGCGGTTAATGCCCGGTTCGTGGCGGCGGGGAGCGGGGCGGTGTCGCGCTGCGAACGGCGGCTGCCCGGCTTGCCTGCTTTCGCTGGTCCGAGATACCCGAGTCCGGAAATCGGACTGACCCGCTACTCTCAGCCTCCCCGCCGTTCGCGGCATTTCCTGACATCCAGGGCAGTCCGCCATGCCGGCGGTGGACACCGGGGGCACTTTGGTGCCGTAAAAACGACCGCGAGTTGCCCCCGGTGCTCGGGCAAGACCGTCCGGCCCCCGCCTCACTCCAGCGGAAACGAACCCATGGGACATCGATGCGGTGCTGATAGCGGCCCCGGAGAAATCCAGGTTCGGGGGCACGCCTTTCCTGTCGGCGGGCCAGTTCAGGTCCAGTTCTGCGGTCGGCTCGTCGCTGAATGTAACCGACACCAGCCGCACAGCAGATCCGGAGCCAGTGCGCCCAGACACCCCTCCTGAGAGTAGAGCCGCACCCATGGCTTGCGGATGCTGTTACGACGCGCGCCGTCGCCGGGGCGGTGCCCGGTTCGGGGATTGACGTCGCGGCGGGCGTCGAAGACGGGGCGTCGGCGGGGGAGATGACAATTAGTTAGTTTTGTCCGGTGCGAGGCGAGTTACTGGTGGCAGCCCTGGATTCGACGGAACAGGCAAGCACCACCCGGACGTTAGTGCCGCCTAGATACACTTGAAACTTCAGCCGACGCGAGGAGCGGCAGTGGCCGGTGACGTAGCGACGGCCGGGATGGCCGGGAGCGGAGTCACCCAGGAGGCTGACGGGCGGGGTGCAGAAGAGCAGATGCTGCCCGTGGCTGGCAATGGGGTGACCCCGGCTGTCGGCATGCCCGAGGCCCAGGGGAACCCCGAGGCCCAGGTGTCCGGCGAGGCCCAGGGGAACCCCGAGGCCCAGGTGTCCGGCGAGGCCCAGGGGAATCCCGAGGCCCAGGTGTCCGGCGAGGCCCAGGGGGACGCCGAGGCCCACCTGAACGGAGCCGGGGAGGCAGGCGGAGCCGCCCCGGCGGCAAGTGCGAACGGATACGCCGGCGGGATCGGGCACCCGAGTGTCAGGCGTCGGCTGAGCCGGTTCGCCTCGGCGCGCGGCGGGGGGGTTAACCCCGTGCTTGAGCCGCTGATCAAGACGGCCCGCACCACGCACCCCAAGGCTGACATCCGGCAGATCGAGCGAGCCTACGAAGTCGCGGCCCGCTGCCACGCCAACCAGTCGCGCAAGAGCGGTGACCCCTACATCACGCACCCGCTCGCGGTCGCCACGATTCTCGCCGAGCTTGGCATGAATCACGAGACGTTGTGCGCGGCCCTGCTGCACGACACGATCGAGGACACCCCGTACACGCTCGACGAGCTGCGCGGTGAGTTTGGCGACGACATCGCCGCCCTGGTGGACGGCGTCACCAAGCTTGACAAGGTCAAGTACGGCGAGGCCGCGCAGGCGGAGACCGTACGCAAGATGGTCGTCGCGATGTCGCGCGACATCAGGGTACTGGTGATCAAGCTCGCCGACCGGCTGCACAACATGCGGACGCTGCGGTACCTGCCCAGGCCCAAGCAGGAGCAGAAGTCTCGCGAGACGCTGGAGATCTACGCCCCGCTCGCGCACCGGCTCGGGATGAACACGGTGAAGTGGGAACTCGAAGACCTCGCGTTCGCGACGTTGTTCCCGAAGCGCTACGACGAAATCGCCCGCCTCGTGTCAGAGCGGGCGCCCAGGCGCGAGGCCTTTTTGCAGGAAGTGATCGAAGAAATCTCGGCCGACCTGCGCGAGGCTAAGATCAAGACTCGGGTCACCGGACGGCCGAAGCATCTGTATTCGGTGTATCAGAAGATGATCGCGAAGAATAAGAGCTTCGACGATATCTATGACCTGGTTGGCATCCGCATCCTGGTGGACAGCGTCAGGGATTGCTACGCGGTGCTCGGCGCGGCCCACGCCCGGTGGAATCCGGTGCCTGGTCGCTTCAAGGACTACATCGCGATGCCGAAGTTCAACATGTACCAGTCGCTGCACACGACCGTGATCGGGCCTGGCGGCAAGCCGGTTGAGCTTCAGATCCGTACCTGGGCGATGCACCGCAGGTCCGAGTACGGGGTAGCGGCCCACTGGAAGTACCGCGAGGAGATGACGAGCGGGAGCAGCCCGTCCGACCTGGCGTGGCTGCGGCAGCTCGTTGACTGGCAGCGGGAGACGGCGGATCCGGCCGAGTTCCTTGAGTCGCTGCGGTTCGAGGTCGGCAACGAAGAGGTTTACGTGTTTACCCCTCGGGGCGCGGTCATCGCGCTGCCGCAGGGCGCGACCCCGGTGGACTTCGCCTATGCGATCCATACTGAGGTCGGTCATCGCACCATCGGCGCCAAGGTGGATGGCCGGCTGGTGTCGCTTGAGTCTCCGCTGAGCAACGGCGAGACGGTCGAGGTGCTCACCTCGAAGGCACTGGACGCCGGGCCGAGCCAGGACTGGCTTGGTTTCGTCAAGAGTCCCAGGGCCAGGAACAAGATCAGGCACTGGTTCTCCAAGGAGCGCCGCGAGGCCTCGGCCGATACGGGCAAGGCGATGATCGCCCGCAGCATGCGGAAGCAGGGCTTGCCGCTCCAGCGGCTGGCGACGGCGAGCGCGCTCCAGGCGATCGTGCACGAGTTGCGCTACCAGGATCTGTCTACCCTGTACGCGGCGGTCGGCGACGGCCACGTCAGCGCCCAGTCGGTCGTCAGCAAGCTGGTCAGCTCGGCGGGCGGGCTGGCGGGCGCCCAGGAAGACATCGCGGAAGCGACGAGCCTGACCAGGCCGCCGAGCCCGCAGCTCGCCCCCGGCGACTCCGGGGTATCGGTCGAAGGTGCCGCCGACGTCTGGGCCCGGCTGTCCAAGTGCTGCACGCCGGTACCTGGCGACAAGATCACCGGCTTCGTGACCAGGGGCAACGGAGTGTCCGTGCATCGCACGGACTGCGTCAATGTTCAGCACCTGGTGCAGTCGCAACCTGAGCGGGTTGTCTCCGTGCACTGGTCGCCTAAGGAAAGCTCAACGTTCCTCGCCGCGATCCAGGTAGAGGCGCTGGACCGCACTGGCTTGCTGTCCGACGTCACCAGGGCGATCTCAGAGCAGCACGTCAACATCCTGTCCGCGACGGTCAGCACCAGGCGGGACCGGGTGGCGCTCAGCAAGTTCACGTTCGAGATGGGCGACCCAGAGCACCTGCGGCACGTGCTCAAGGCCGTCCGCGGCGTGGACGGCGTCTACGACGCCCAGCGCGTGATCAGCTAAGCCGGGTTCAGCCGGTCAGGTCGGCCAGGGTCTTCTCGGCTTCCGTCAGCCAGGACTGCCTGGTGTGGATGGCGGACCTGGCGCGCTCGCAGGCGGTCTCGTCGCCGCGCTCCGTGGCCTGGGCGAGCTGCTTTTCCAGCTGACTGATTGTGCGCCTGATCTGGTCGACCGTGTCCCTGGCGCGGGACAGCGCCTCGGGGTTGGTGCGGCGCCACTGGATGTCCTCGGCCTTGCGGACGGCTTCGTCGATCTTGCGCAGCCCGCCTTCGAGGCGCTCTTGCGCTTCCTTGGCCACCGAGCCGATCTTGTCCCAGCGCTGATGGATGGAGCGGAGGGCGTTGCGCGCGGACTTGGGGTCGGTGATCGGCAGCAGCCGTTCGGCTTCGGCCAGCAACTGCTCCTTAGCGGTTGCCCGCTCGCGGAGCTGGCTGTCCTTGGCTGACATGGCGGCGGAACGGGCATCGAAGAAGGCGCTCTGCGCGGTCCTGAACCGCTTCCACAGCTCGTCTTCTGTCGCCCGGTCAGCCCGGCCAGCTTCCTTCCACTGAGCCATCAGATCGCGGTAGGACGCCGCGGTGGCCGCCCAGTCGGTCGAGGACGTCAGTTCCTCGGCCCTGGTGACCAGTTCCTGCTTGCGATCCCTGATTTCCTCGCGCTCGGACTCCAGGGACGCGAAGTAGACCTTGCGCCGCTTGGCGAACGATGTCCTCGCGGCCGACATGCGCTTCCAGAGCGCCGCCTCGGCCGTGCGGTCACCGTGCGGAGCGGACTTCCAGTCGTCGAGCAACTGCTTGAGTCGCTCGCCGCTCGACTTCCAGTGCGTCGCATCGGTCGCGATGCGCTCAGCCTCGGCGACGATGGCTTCCTTCAGCTCGAGCGCGTCCGCTTTGGCCCGGTCGCGGGCGGCCTTATGCTCCTCGCGGCGCTGATCCGCCTGGCCGGTCAGGCCGTCGAGTCGCTGCTTGAGACCGTCAAGATCGCCGATCGCCTTGGCATCGTCGATCGCCGAGTGCAGCCGCGCGATGGTGGCTTTAGCCTGCCCTGGAGCCAGGTCAGTGGTGCTCAGCCGCTTCTCGAGCAAGCTGACCTCGGTCGCCAGCGAGTCGTATCTGCGGGTATAGAACTCAAGCGCCTCGTCAGGGCTGCCCGCCTGCCAGATGCCTATGACGCGCTCCCCGTCGGTGGTGCGCACGTAGACGGTGCCGTCCTCGGCTACCCGGCCCCACGGATGGCTTCCCGTGCTCACCGATTACCTCCCGCTTAGTACCTGACTGGCGTGGCTTCGTGGTCTTCAGTTCCCGGCCGACCTATCAGGTTTTTTTGATTGTGACGCTTTCGATGGTCACCGCGTCCTTGGGGTGCCCACCGCCGGCTGGGTTAAGCGGAGGCTTGACGCCCGCCTTTGCGATCTCCTGCAAGACGTTTAGTCCTCCGACAATTTTCCCGAAAGGCGTATAAGACGGCGGCAACGGCGTGTTCTTGTACACCAGGAAGAACTGGCTGCCGTTGGTGTTCGGACCCGCGTTGGCCATCGCCAGGGTGTCAGCCGGGTACGTCGCCCCGGTCAGGTTCTCGTCGTTGAACTCATAACCTGGGCCGCCGCTGCCCGTGCCGGTCGGGTCGCCGCATTGCAGCACGAAAATGCCGCTCGTCACCAGGCGCGGGCACGGAGTCTTGTTGTAGAAGCCCTTGTCAGAAAGGAAGACGAACGAGTTGACCGTGCAGGTCGCCTTGCTGTTCAGCAGGTCGATCACGATGGCACCCCGGTTGGTGTTGATCGTCGCCTGGTACGTCGCCTTGTAGTCGGGAGTCGCCGGCGGCAGGCCGACGTTGCGCGACGCGGGCGGGTGCGCGGTGTAGACGCAGTGCTTAGCCGGCTCGACGACGGCCGGTGCGCTCGTGGACGGCGTCGCCGAAGGGGTCGCGGTCGGCGTCGCGGCCGCGGTCGCGCTTGGCGTAGCCGGGGGCTTAGCGGCTGCTGCCGGCTTGGGCGACTTGGCCAGCGCCAGAATGCCGACGACGACCACGGCGGCAACCACGACGATGGCGGCGCCGCTGCCGACGATCTTAGCCGTCTTGCGCGCGTTCGCCTGGCGCTGCGCCTCCCTGTCCAGCCGTCGCTGGTAACGCTCCCTCGCAAGCTTGCGCTGACGATCTTGCTTACCCGCCACCCGCCCTGCCTCCCGTCAGTACCCGCTATAGACCGGTAGTGGTGCTCTTCCAAAACTTCGCGCATGGTATCGACGCTAAGCAAGTGCATGCGCCGGCTGTTATCGGTTCGACGCACCAACCGCAGCCGTCCTGTAACTGCCGGGCACTAGCGGGCGCCTCAGACGGGCTTGCGATGACTTGGCGGCGAAGCTGTCCTGGCTAGGTAGGTAGCCTGATCGCAGGGCCATCCGCCCGACCCCGCCGATCCCAGGAAGGCCGCCGTGCTGATCGCCGGATTCCCCGCTGGCTCGTTCGCCGCTAACTGTTACATCATCGCGTCTGGTCCAGGCTCCGAGTGCTTGATCATAGATCCAGGGCAAGACTCCGCGCCCGGCATCGAGGAGATAGTCGCGAGGCACCGGCTGCACCCGGTCGCGGTGCTCGCCACGCACGGGCATGTGGATCACATCTGGTCCATCGCACCGGTGTGCGACGCGGCTGGCATCCCGGCCTACATTCACCCGGCGGACCGGGCGCTGCTGAGCGATCCAGGTCTCGGGCTCTCAGGGATTCCCGGCCAGCAGTTGTTCCGCGGCATCACTTTCGCCGAACCCGCGGACGTGCTCGAGCTCACCGACGGGATGACGATCGAACTGGCCGGAGTGAGCCTGGTCGTCGATCACGCGCCCGGGCACACGCCAGGTTCGGTGACCTTCAGGCTGCCCGAGGCGGCCGGGCCGATGTTTACCGGAGACTTGCTATTCGCCGGCTCGATCGGGCGAACTGACTTGCCCGGCGGCGATTACCGGACGATTCTCGATAGCCTGTCAAGGGTTTGCCTGCCATTGCCAGACGAGACGGTCGTGCTGCCCGGCCACGGGCAGCAGACGACGATCGGCGTCGAACGAGCGACGAACCAGTTCCTCGACGGCCTGGCACCAGCGAGCGGCCCGTCTCGGGGGCTTTGAGCGGCCCCTACGGGCTGACACTGAAGCATTCACTACTAGAAGGGCGAAAGTGCGATGATCCGCACGCACGAGGCGGGCGCGCTGCGCGCCGCGCAGGCTGGAGAACCGGTCACGCTGGCCGGCTGGGTGGCGCGCCGCCGCGACCACGGCGGAGTCGTGTTCATCGACCTGCGGGACGCCAGCGGCGTAGTCCAGGTCGTGCTGCGCGAGGAGGACGCCGCCCACGAGTTGCGCGCCGAGTTCTGCGTGCTGGTCACCGGCGAGGTCCGCCTCCGCCCGGCCGGTAACGAGAACCCCGAGCTGCCGACTGGCGAGATCGAGGTAGCGGCCTCCGCCGTCGAAGTGCTCTCCGACTGCGACCCGCTGCCGTTCCCGATCGACGGGCACGGCGACCTGAACGAGGAAGTGCGGCTGCGCTACCGCTACCTCGACATCAGGCGCGCCGACATGGCCGCCGCGCTCAGGGCCAGGTCCAAGGCCGCCTACCTGCTCTACGAAGTCATGAACAGCCGCGGGTTCGTGAACGTAGAGACCCCGTTCCTGACCAGGTCCACGCCGGAAGGCGCAAGGGACTTCCTGGTGCCCGTACGGCTCCAGCCCGGGAGCTGGTACGCGCTGCCGCAGTCGCCGCAGCTGTTCAAGCAACTCCTGATGGTCTCCGGACTCGAGCGCTACTACCAGCTCGTGCGCTGCTTCCGCGACGAGGACTTCAGGGCTGACCGGCAACCTGAGTTCACTCAGATCGACATCGAGATGTCGTTTATCACCCGTGCCGACATCGTCGAGATCGCCGAGGACCTGGTGCAGCGGCTCTGGCGGGAGATCGCGGGCTACGAGGTGCCTCGCCCGATCCCGCACATGACGTATGCGGATGCGATGGCTAATTACGGCTCGGACAAGCCCGACCTCAGGTTCGGCTGCGAGCTCGCTGACGTGACCCAGTTCTTCTCGGGTACCAGCTTCCGCGTGTTCCAGGCCGAGCACACCGGCGCCGTGGTGATGCCTGGCGGCGCGGCTCAGTCGCGCAAGGAGCTTGATGGCTGGCAGGACTGGGCCAAGTCGAGAGGCGCCCGCGGATTGGCTTATGTCCTGATCGGAGCGGACGGAGCGGTTTCTGACGCCGGCCCGGTCGTCAAGCACCTGTCGGACGGAGAACGGGCCGGATTGCCGGCCGCGGTCGGCGCCGCACCTGGTGACTGCGTGTTCTTCGCGGCGGGCACCCCGAGCACGGCCAGGGCACTGCTCGGCGCGGCCAGGCTGGAGATCGGCGCCAAGTGCGGCCTGATCGACCCGGATGCCTGGGCCTTCACCTGGGTCGTTGACGCGCCGATGTTCGAAGACGACGGCGAGGGCGGCTGGACGGCCGTGCACCATCCGTTCACTTCACCGCTGCCCGAGTGGGCCGACAAGTTCGCGATCGAGCCGGAGGGCGCGCTCGCCAACGCCTACGACATCGTCTGCAACGGCACGGAAATCGGCGGCGGCTCCATCAGGATCCACCGCCAGTCGATGCAGCAGCAGGTGTTCGACGTGATCGGCCTGACCAGGGACGAGGCGCAGTCGCAGTTCGGGTTCCTGCTCGACGCCCTGCGATTCGGTCCGCCGCCGCACGGCGGCATCGCGTTCGGCTGGGACCGCCTTCTGATGCTGCTCACTGGCCGCGAGTCGATCAGGGACGTGATCGCCTTCCCGAAGGCGGCGTCCGGGCATGACCCGCTGACCGGGGCGCCGACGCCGATCACCGCTCAGCAGCGCAAGGAGGCCGGGATCGACGCGGCTCCGGCTGCTGCGGCGCCGGCTGCTGCTGCCCGGCCCGCGGACGGGTGAGCTGACCTGATGGCCAGGGCCGGCGACCGGGGCCAGCAGGGCGCGAGTCTCTTCGACGACGCCGCCGAGGAAGCCGCGTCGGCGGTCGCGCCGCTCGCGGTCAGGATGCGGCCGAGGACACTTGACGAGGTCGTCGGCCAGCCCAAGCTGACGGCGGCCGGGTCGCCGCTGCGCAAGCTAGCCGAGCACGAGACGCCCATGTCGGTGCTGCTCTGGGGTCCGCCGGGCACAGGGAAGACCACGCTGGCTTACGTGCTCAGCGGCGTGACCGGACGCAAGTTCGTCGAGATCTCGGCCGTGTCGGCCGGCGTCGCCCAGGTGCGGGCCGCGATCGACGCGGCGCGGAGCGAACTCGGCCTCACCGGCAAGCAGACCCTGCTGTTCATCGACGAAGTGCACAGATTCAACAAAGCGCAGCAAGACGCGCTGCTGCCGGCGGTGGAAAATCGCTGGGTTTCCTTTATCGGCGCGACCACGGAGAACCCTTCTTTTTCCGTGGTATCGCCGCTGATGTCGCGGTCACTGCTGCTGCGGCTGCATCCGCTCAGTGACGCCGACCTTCGTCTGGTCATCGGCCGGGCAGTGGCCGATGAGCGGGGACTTGGCGGCTCGGTCTCGCTTGATCTTGAAGCAGAAGAACAGTTGCTGCGGCTGGCCGGGGGAGACGCTCGCCGGGCGCTGACGTACCTGGAAGCGGCGGCACTCGGACTGCCTGCGGGAGGCGTGATCGACCTCGCCGTACTCGAGCGGGCGGTTGACCGGGCGGCTGTTCGTTACGACCGGGCCGGGGACCAGCACTACGACGTGATCAGCGCGTTCATCAAGAGCATCAGGGGCAGCGACGTGGACGCGGCGCTGCACTACCTGGCGCTGATGATCGAGGCCGGGGAGGATGCCAGGTTCATCGCCCGGCGGATTATCGTGCATGCCAGCGAGGATGTGGGCATGGCTGACCCGACGGCGCTGCCCGTGGCCATCGCGGCGGCGCAGGCGGTCGAGTTCGTTGGCCTGCCCGAGGCCAGGATCAACCTGGCTCAGGCCGTGATCCACCTGACGCTGGCGCCAAAATCGAACTCGGTGGTCAAGGCGATCGGTGCGGCTTTCGATGACGTGAGGGCGGGCCGGACCGGGGCGGTACCCGCGCACTTGCGGGATGCCAGTTACCGGGGGGCGTCTCGCCTCGGGCACGGCAAGGGCTATCTCTATCCGCACGACTACCCGGAAGGCATCGTGCGCCAGTCCTACCTGCCTGAGGCGGCCGCCGGGCACCGGTACTACGAGCCAACCAGGCACGGGGCCGAGGCCAGATACGCCGACCGGGCCGAGCGCATCAGGGCGATCCTGGCTGAGGAAGGGCAGGAGGGTGCCGGCGAGCAGCCGGATCCGTGAGGGCCAGCCGCGCGCTGAGCGGCCCAACAGTAAACCCCGCTTTACTGTTGCCGGGCAACAGTAAACCCGGCATTACTGTTGCCGGGATCTCGTGCCCCTGCCCGCAGACCTCGGTGAGGCGCGCTTAGCGGCATTGTGCGGCATGGGGCAAGGCCGGGACGCCGCTGCGCGATAGGGTCGGCGGCAGGCTCAGTGACGCGACGGGGGAGAGGGAGGCCGGGCCGATGAATGCCGGGCAACTGGCGATGCTGATCGCGGCCGTGTTTTTCGCTGTGGGCGTGCTCGCTGCTGTCTACGTGCTGGTCAAGCTGGCCGGGCTGATCGGGCAGGCGAGCACCGTGCTCACCGGCTACCAGGATGCGACCGACGCGCTGCTGAGCCGGGCGCAGGCAGCTGTCGACCGTGCCGATGAGCAACTGGCGAGGGCGGCGGTGCTCAGCGAGAGCGTGGAAGCGGTGAGCACCAGCATGACTGAGCTGTCCGAGCAGGTCACGGCGGTGGCGGGGACAGCGAGGCTGATCGCGAACGGCCTGGGTGCGCCAGTGCTCAGGTTCGCTGCGGCCAGCCACGGGGTCAAGCGAGCGCTCGCCGTCCGGCGAGCTAGCCGGGAGACGAAAGAACTGCCCGGCCGGAGCCGGGTCAGGCCGTGATGCGCAGGACCCTCTGGCTCGCGGCGGGCGCGGTGCTCGGCGTCGTCGGTTACCGCCGCCTCGATCGTACGGTCAGGTCAGTCACCGGACAGCTCGCTGTTGCCCCGCCGGTGCGCCAGGTAGCGGGAGACCAGTTGCTAGCCGCGCCCGCGCAGCGATCCGCCGCGGGCACCGCGCTGAGCGTAACGATCTGGACCGTGAAGCAGGTGCGGTCCGCCCGCGGTTCTAGCCGGGCGAGAGGTGCCCAGGTCGGAGGGTTCCTAGCCGAGATGCGAGCCGGAATGGCTGAGTATCTGGAAGCTCACGAGCAGAATTTGAATCGGCAGCACACCGCGGCAGGCCCTACCCTCGTAGGTCAGACCCGCGGACGGCTGGTGGTTCCCGTCCGGCCGGTCGGCACGCTAGGGCCCGGCTCAGAACAGGGCAACAGGACTCAAGACACTAAGGATGGCCGCTGATGGAGTCGGCAGAAATCGCACGCCGTTTCCTTGAGTACTTTTCCCAGCGCGGGCACACCATGGTGCCCTCGGCCAGCCTGGTCGCGGAAGATCCGACTCTGCTCCTGGTCAACGCCGGGATGGTCCCCTTCAAGCCGTTCTTTCTTGGCCAGCGCACGCCGCCTTACCCCCGCGCCACGTCCATGCAGAAGTGCATAAGGACCCCGGACATTGACGAGGTTGGCAAGACCACCAGGCACGCGACGTTCTTCAACATGCTCGGTAACTTCTCCTTCGGCGACTACTTCAAGGAGCAGGCGATACCGCTCGCCTGGGAACTGCTGACCAGGCCGGAGTCAGACGGAGGATTCGGCTTCCCCGAGAACAGGCTCTGGGCCACGGTCTATGCCGACGACGAAGAGGCGTACTCGATCTGGCGCGATAAGGTCGGGGTCTCGCCCGGCCGGATCCAGCGGCGCGGACTGGCTGACAACTACTGGCACATGGGGGTACCAGGCCCCGGCGGCCCGTGCTCGGAGATCTACTACGACCGCGGCCCTGAGTACGGCCGCGAGGGCGGTCCTGAGGCCGATGAGGATCGCTACCTTGAGGTCTGGAACCTGGTCTTCATGCAGTACCAGCTCAGCGCCGTGCGGAGCAAGGTGGACTTCGATACCCAGGGTCCGCTTCCTTCGAGGAACATCGATACCGGCATGGGCCTTGAGCGGATGGCGATTGTGCTCCAGGGTGTCGACAACATCTACGAGATCGACTCCACCTGGAAGGTGCTTGACCGGGCGGCGGATCTCACTGACCAGAAGTACGGCCGGGACTCGCGCACCGATGTGTCGCTAAGGGTCGTCGCGGATCACGTGCGGGCGGCGGTCATGCTGGTCGCCGACGGCGTGATTCCCTCCAACGAGGGCCGTGGCTACGTGCTCCGCCGGATCGTCAGGCGCAGCGTCAGGAACCTTCGCCTGCTCTCGGGCAGTCAGCGCGGCGGCGAAGGCGGTCGCCACGGTGCTAGTCATCACGGGGGTCAGAACGAGCGCTATCTGCACGACCTGGCCTCGGTTGCGATCGGCGCGCTCGGCGGTTCCTACCCCGACCTGATCAGGGACGCGCCCAATATTCACACCGTGCTTGACGCTGAGGAGGGCGCCTTCCTCGGCACGCTCCGCACCGGCACGGCGATGTTCGAGGCGGCGGCGTCTGAGACCGAGCGGCGGAATGAGCGCTCGATCAGCGGTGCGCAGGCGTTCCAGTTGCACGACACGTACGGGTTCCCGATCGACCTCACCCTGGAGATGGCGGCCGAGCAGGGACTTGAGGTCGACGAGCCCGAGTTCAGGCGGCTGATGTCGGAGCAGCGCCAGCGCGCCAAGGACGACGCGGCCGCGAAGAAGACCGGGAACGCCGACATCTCTGCCTACGCACAGTTGCTAGAGCAATCTGGCCGCGTAATCTTCACCGGTTACGACGAGATCACCGCCGAGGCGACGGTGATCGGCTTGCTGTCCGGTGGGATCTCGGTTCCGACCGCGGGCGGTGGTGCTCAAATCGACGTGGTGCTCGACCGTACGCCCTGCTACGCGGAGGGCGGCGGTCAGCTCGCCGACGCCGGAGTCATGCGAGCGATCGGGAGCGGCGCGGGCGCGGGGGCGACCGTCGAGATTCTGGACGTGCAGTCGCCAGTCGCCGGGCTGATCGTGCACCGCTGCCGTATCAGTTCCGGTGAGATCACGGTCGGCGATCAGGTTCTGGTGGAGATCGACGTTGACCGACGCCGGGCGATCTCGCGCTCGCACACCGCGACCCACCTGGTGCACCGCGCGTTCCGCGGCGCGCTCGGAGAAACAGCGGCTCAGGCCGGCTCGGAGAACTCGCCCGGCCGGTTCAGGTTTGACTTCACCGCGGTCGGCGCCGTACCCGCGCCCATGCTGGCCGACGTTGAGGACGAGGTCAACGAGATCCTCATCAACGACCTCGACGTCCGGGCGTTCTACACCTCGATCAGCGAGGCTCGGGCCATGGGCGCGCTCGCCTTGTTCGGCGAGAAGTACGGCGACGAGGTCCGGGTGGTTGAGGTCGGCGAGTACTCGCGGGAGCTGTGCGGCGGCACTCACGTGGCCAGGTCGGGCCAGCTTGGCCTGGTCAAGATTCTCGGCGAGTCGTCGATCGGCTCGGGAGTGCGCCGGGTCGAAGCACTGGTCGGCATGGACGCGTTCCGGTACCTGGCACGGGAGAGCCTCCTGGTCAGCCAGCTCAGCGAGCAGCTCAAGACCCCAAGGCCTGAGCTGGCCGACCGTATTACCTCGATCGTGACCAAGCTCCGCGACGCGGAGCGCGAGATTCAGCGCGTTCAGTCGGCTCAGCTCGCGAACGTGGCCGCGCGCGTGGCTGGACAGGCGGTTAACGTCGGCGGCGTCGCCTACGTGGCGCACCGGCTGCCCGACGGCACCCCGGCCGACGGCGTGCGCAAGCTCGCACTCGACATCAGGGGGCTGCTTCCCCCTGGCCAGCCCGGTGTTGTGGCCGCTGTGTCGGTGTCGAATGACCGTCCGTCCGTCGTGGTCGCGGTTAACGACGAGGCTCGCGTTCAGGGCATCGCGGCCGGCGCTGATCGGGGTGGCGACCGCGGCGCTCGGTGGCCGGGGCGGTGGCAGGGACGACATCGCTCAGGGCGGCGGCGCGGTGCTTGGCGACCGCACCGACCGGGCAATCCAGGAGGCGTTTGATGCGATTCAGGCGGTTATTGCCGGCATCGGAGGCTCGGGTAGCGTAACGTGAGACCATGCCGCAGCCTGGTTGTAGCCGTTCTGAGACCAAATTGCGCAGGAATGACGTATTGAGATCTGGGAAAAGGCTCGCCATCGACGTCGGGTCGGTTCGGATCGGCGTCGCCGCCTGTGACCAGGATGGGATCCTGGCGACGCCGATTGGCACCGTAAAGCGCGGGGCTGGCGACCTTGCTGAGATCGCGAAACTGGGCGCCGAGCGCGAGGTGATCGAGGTCGTGGTGGGCTTGCCTACTACTTTGTCGGGTAATGCGGGCAAAGCGGCGGCGGACGCACGGGCATTTGCGGCGGAACTCGCCGCCGTGGTGTCGCCGGTCGAAGTCCGTCTCGTCGATGAGCGCTTTACCACCACGCTCGCTCATTCCGCGCTACGGTCGGCTGGTAGCGACTCGCGGCAGCGACGCTCAACCGTTGACCGGGCTGCCGCCGCGCTCCTGCTACAGAGCGCGCTGGATACAGAAAGGCTGACCGGGGCTCCGGCCGGAGAGCTCGTCAGCGCAGGGGCGGGTGACCACTAAATGAGCAGCAACTGGCCGCCAGAGGCTGGAACGGGTCCGAATGCGGGCGGATACGGCGCCGACGATTTCGGAGTCGACCCCGATTATCCCTCTGATGGCGGGCATTACGGGAATAGCGCCGATCAGGGGAGTTACGACTGGCAGGGCGCGGCCCAGTCCTACCCTGATCCCGGCAATCCCGACCGCGATGCCCCCGGTTACGGCATAGCCGCCTACGAGGGCGATTCCCGCAACCAGGTGCCGTACAGCCAGGGTTCCTATGACCAGGACCCGTACCGAGGCCCCTCGTATGGCGGGACGTACAGCCAGAATGGGTACGGCCCGAACGCCTACAGTCAGGACCCGCACGGCCAGGACGGATACGGCGCGGCGCCCTACGGTTCGCCTCCGGCTAGCGCCAGTTCATACGCTCCGGCCGCGGATCCGAGTTCGTACTATCCGGGTGCGGACAATCAGGGTGTGGATAATCCGGGTTCGGGAAGCTCAGGTTCGTATGGCCAGCACACGTACGGCCAGGCCCCGCCTGTTCAGGATCCATATGCCCAAGGCTCGTACGCCCAAGGCTCGTACGGCCAGGCCGCTTATGAGCAGGACGACCCTTACGGCCGGACTGGCAATGCCGCGGGCGCCTACTATCAGGCGCCTTACAGTGATGCCGCTCAAGGCGACAGCGCGGCGTACGGCGATACCCCGGCCAGCCACGGCGGCTATCCGCGGTCCGGTTACCTCGAGCTGACCTCTGGCCAGCAGGGTGACTACGCGCTTGATGGCTCAAGTCAGGACGCCGCGCCGGGGAATGGCTACGGCCCCTCCTACGCTGGGGAAGACTACGGCGGCAACGGATCAGGTCACGGTCAGTCGCTCGGTGACCAGCCGGGCAACGGCGACGCCTCCGCCTACGGCCAGGATGATCGTCGCTACAGCCGTTACAGCAATGGCGATTACGGCTCGACTTCGCCTGGCTCAGGCACCCGCGATCAGCCCGCTAGCGGCCAGACCGGCGACAGGCCGCCTGGCTATACCGAGCATGACGGCGGTCAGGACTCCTACGGTCGTGACCTGTACGCCCAGGAAGGGTACGGTGCGGCGACGGCCCGCCGAGGCTGGGCGCCCCCCGGCGCGACCTCGGCGTACCAGCAGCCATCGACCGGAAGCTTCGCCGGCCAGGACACCGGCTCGTTCACGGGCCAGGACACCGGCTCGTTCGCCGGCCAGGACACCGGCTCGTATGACTCGCCGCACACGGGGTCGTTTAGCTTCGACGACAGCAGTTCATTCACCCGCCCGCGCGCAGGAACGGACGACGAGCCGGACAGCTCAGCCTTCCCCCGCCCGGATACGGGTTCGTTTGGCCGGCCGGAACCCGGGGCATTTGCTCGTTCAGGTTCAGTGGCGGGCGGAGGCCGCGCGAGCGGGTACGAGCCCTGGGGCGACGCCGACGACGGCGACGGCTGGGAAGGTGACGAGTCGGACGGCGATTGGCACGACGAGGGCGACAGCAGCCTGCTATCTCGCCGGTTCGGCGATGAGGAAGACGACGACCCAGGGGATGGCGGCCGTCGCGGCTCTCGCCGTCGCACCAAGAAGACGAAGCGGCCGAGGCGCCTGCGCGGCCGGGTCGCGGTGCTCGCCTCCGTTCTGGCGGCGGCGCTGATCGTGGGCGCGATCGGTGAATACGGGTATCACGAGTACTCGGTCTTCCGCACCAGCCGCTACGGCGATTACACGGGGGCCGGCACTGGCAAGGTGAAGTTCACCGTGCCCCAGGGCGCGGCGCTGAGCGCTCTCGGCCCGGCGCTGGTCAAGGCCGGAGTGATCATGGAGGTGCGGCCGTTCAACAGCGCGGCGGCCGCCGCCGGCACCGCGAAGACGTTGCAGCCGGGTGTCTACCTTCTGCACCACCACATGAGTGCCGCGGACGCGGTTTCTTACCTGCTCAGTTCCGCGCACCGGCTGAACGACACGGTCAGGATCATCGAGGGGACGCGCGCCAGCGCGATCGCCAAGGAGCTGGCGGCGAAGACGCACCTCCCGGTGAGTCAGTTCACCGAGCTGATAGACCACCCGTCCCAGCTGGGCCTGCCAAGCTGGGCAAGCGGGGCCAAGACGGCGGAAGGGTTCCTCTTCCCCGATACGTACGACCTCCTGCCGCACGAAAGCGCGCTGAAGATCCTGCGGGCCATGGTGGCCGAGTTCAATCAGCAAGTAACCAGCATCGACCTGGTGTCGGCGGCGAAGAAGGTCAATACCGATGCCTGGCATACCCTGATCGTGGCCAGCATGGTCCAGCAAGAAGCGGGCAGTCCGAGCAACTTCGGGCCGATCGCCAGGGTCGTGTGGAATCGCCTCGGGAAGAGTATGCCGCTTGAGTTCGACAGCACGGTCTTCTACGCGATGGGCATTTACGGCACCGCTATCACCGCGAAGCAGGAGAAGTTTAACTCGCCGTACAACACGTACGAGCACACTGGCCTGCCGCCGGGCCCGATCGGCAACCCCGGTATTGCCGCGATTCAGGCGACACTGCATCCGCCGCACGGTAACTGGCTGTATTTCATCACGGATACCAGGAAAAAGCCGTATGTCACGCACTTCACCAACAGCCTGACCCAGCTCCAGCAGTGGCAGGCGGAGTTCGGAAACTGAGCGGAGACGATCGGCGCAGCATCAGGGCCGCAGTGCTCGGCTCGCCGATCGGTCACTCGCTGTCGCCGGTACTTCACCGGGCCGCTTACGCCGAGCTTGGCCTGACCTGGTGGAGTTACGACGCGATCGAGTGCGATGAGGCAAGGCTGCCCGACCTGCTCGACGGATGCGGGCCAGACTGGGCCGGGCTGTCGCTGACCATGCCGCTCAAGCGCATCGTGCTGCCACTGCTCGACCGAGTCGAGCCGCTCGCCGCCCAGGTCGGCTGCGCTAACACCGTGGTTTTCGCCGCCGCGCAGCGCCTGGGCTACAACACCGACGTCGCCGGCCTGGTAAACGCACTGGCCGAGCGGGGGATCCCCGGCGGCGGAGGTGAGGTCGGCCCGGTGCTGATTATCGGGGGCGGCGCCACGGCCCTCGCCGCGCTTGGCGCCCTCGCTGAGCTTGGCGAGAAATCGGTGACGGTGGCGGTACGCGATGCCGCCAGGACAACAGATCTTCAGCAGGCGGCTGACCGGCTGGGAATATCTGTCACGCTCGCGTCATTTGCACCGGAGAGCATGCGCGACGCGCATCTGGTCATTTCTACTGTGCCTGCTGGCGCTTCCGATTTTTTTGCGGCCAATTTTACCGAACAGGCCAGTGCCCGCCCGGCGGTGCTAGACGTCGTGTACCACCCGTGGCCAACGCCGCTTGCTAGCGCGGCCGCGCTGGCCGGATCTGTCGTGGTCAGCGGGTTTGACTTGCTGCTTCACCAGGCCGCGCGGCAGATCGAGCTGATGACTGACCGGCAGGCTCCGGTCGCGGCCATGCGCAAGGCCGGCGTCGCCGAGCTAGCCAAGCGCACGAGCTAGCCCAGGCCAGAGATATCACCGGGCGAGATATGACTAGACCGCAGCGATGCGGTAATGTTAAGCGCAGAACTTAATGCCCTGCGGACAGGCTTTGTCTACAGGGAACAAGCGGAGGACCACCTAGGCCACCTCCCACCTGGCCGGCTCAGTTTGTCAGAGTCGGCGGGTTAGAAGTCCAGACAGCCCCGACGGACGACCCGGTATCAGCCGGGCGGACGAGGGGCAGTCCAGGTGCTGGCGATTTCGAGGCTGGCGCTGTGTGGGCGACTCGGACGGGCTGGCTGGCAAGCTAGCCGGTTTTCGGGTCGGCTGGTCTTGGCCGGGCGCACCGGTGACGCGCTTTCGCAGCGGGTCAGCTGGAGCGCCGGTGGCTGAGATGGCGTTGCCGTCTCTGCGGCACGACGTTCCGCGGAGATCTGGCGGAGCTGTCGAGGTCGTCTTGGTGGCAGCCCCGCATGCATACCTTGCGGGGCTTTTCGTGTTCCGTAAGGTGGCACGAAGTACCTGATCCGGGATGGGCTCGGGTCAGGGTGACAGTGACTCTGGAGGTCACATCAGCACTGAACCTCGCATCAACGAGCGAATTCGGGTACCTGAAGTCCGCCTGGTCGGCCCTTCTGGCGAGCAGGTCGGGATCGTGTCGATCAACGACGCGCTCCGCCTGGCTCAGGAGGCGGACCTTGACCTAGTCGAGGTAGCGCCTACCGCGCGCCCGCCAGTCTGCAAACTGATGGACTACGGCAAGTTCAAGTACGAATCGGCGCTCAAAGCCAGGGAATCCCGCAAGAACCAGGCCCAGACCGTCATCAAGGAAATCAAGATCCGCCCCAAGATCGACCCGCACGACTACGGCACCAAGAAGGGCCACGTCGAGAGGTTCCTCAAGCAGGGCGACAAGGTCAAGGTCACCATCATGTTCCGCGGACGAGAGCAGAGCAGGCCGGAACTCGGCTACAAGCTGCTTCAGCGGCTCGCTGGTGACGTTGAAGAGCTTGGTTTCGTTGAGTCAGCGCCCAAGCAGGACGGCCGGAACATGATCATGGTGATCGGGCCGCACCGCAAGAAGGCTGACACTAAGCCGGTTAAGTCTCCCGAGCGTGCCAGCGCCCGTGCTTCCGCGCCGATCTCCGCGGCTAGTCTCGACGACTCTGACGAGGTACTGGCAGAGGTTGGCGCGCCATCCGAGCAGGCGCCGCTAGCTACGGCCCGCCCTGAGCCTCAGCCGGCCGCGACTCTGGGCGGCTTCAGCACGCTTCAGGCCTCAGGGAGCGGATCACGCCCCGCAGCGCCTCATGCCGGTGCAGGCTCCGCCCGCTCCGGCAGTTCGGCGGGTGCTGCTTCATCGGGTGCCGGTGCAGGCTCCGCCCGCTCCGGCAGTTCGGCGGGTGCTGCTTCATCGGGTGCCGGTGCAGGCTCCGCCCGCTCCGGCAGTTCGGCTGGTGCTGCTTCATCGGGTGCGGGCTCGGCCCGGTCGGCGGCGGGACTTGGGTCGGCGACGCCTCGCTCAGCGTCCCCCCGGCCTGCTGCTGGGTCAGTCGCGCCGAATTTCGCTCCGCCGGGTTCCGCTCCGAGGCCAGCGGCCAGGTCTGCTTCGCCGGTACCTGGTTCGCCTGGTCCAAGGCTGTCGGCCGGCGGGTCAGGAGCGGCCGCATCCGGGTCGGCGGCCCGGCCGGCCGCTGCGGGTTCGGCCCAGGCCGCGCCCAGGCCAGGCCCGGCTACGGCACCGGCAGGCGCGCCGCGCCCGGCCGCGCCGCGCCCGGGTCCTGTGGCTGGCGGGCCGAGGCCGACCGCACCACGGCCGACCGCGCCAAAGCCGGGTCCAATGGGATCCGGTGGCCCGCGCCCGGCCGCGCCCAAGCCGGCCGCGCCCCGTGCCACGGCGACCAGTGAGAGCGAAGGCACCCCGGTACCGACGCCGAGCCCCAAGTCCGCCGAGAACGGCGGTTCAGCGACTGAGGCCGGAGGCTAACAGGCAGACCGGCTGGTAGTACCGCAAGGCCTGCCCGCGATGCCGTTTGGTGTCGGCGGGCTAGTAGAGACGGTGTAGATAACGTGTGCGCGAGCACGCATGGAACGAGGGATACGGCGACATGCCGAAGATGAAGACGCACAGCGGCTCCAAGAAGCGGCTGCGGGTAACCGGCACGGGAAAAATCATGCGCCGCCGGGCGAACCGCCAGCACTATTTTGAGCACAAACCAACTACGCGGACCCGTCGCCTGGCCAACGACGTGCAGTTGTCACCCGCCGACCTGAAGACCGCCAAGAAACTGCTGGGCTTGTAACCCGGTCCGACGTGTAGGGAGCCGAGAAGATGGCACGCGTGAAGCGGGCGGTCAATGCCCACAAGAAGCGCAGAGTAGTACTTGAGCGGTCGAGCGGTTACCGTGGCCAGCGGTCTAGGCTGTACCGGAAGGCCAAGGAACAGCAACTGCACTCAATGACGTACGCCTACCGGGACCGCAAGGACCGTAAGGGTGCGTTCCGGCGGCTGTGGATTCAGCGGATCAACGCGGCCGCCCGCGCCGAGGGCATGACTTATAACCGGTTTATCCAGGGATTGAAGATCGCTGGCGTTGACGTTGACCGGCGGATGCTCGCCGAACTCGCAGTCGGCGACTCCGAGGCGTTCTCCGCTCTGGTAGCAGTGGCGCGCGAGGCGCTTCCTGACGACGTGGACGCGCCGAGGACGCAGGCTGCCTGACGTTACGCGGGTACCGGGAGTTCACTCGCCGCGAGTTAAGCTCGCGAGACAGTTGGCTAAGCGGACGCAGCGAGAGAAATCCCGGCTTTTCCTCGCCGAGGGACCACAGGCAGTCAGGGAAGCGCTGAATTTCCATCGAGTAGCGGACCGGCCCGAACGGGCCGGTCCGTTGCTTGGTGTCACCGAGCTGTTTGTCACGGCAGCGGCGTTGGCGAGGCACGGCGAGCTGGTGGATGCCGTGGCCGGGACCGGGGCGCCGGTGCTTGAGATCGGTGGCGAGCTGATGGCTGAGCTGGCTCAGACCGTCACGCCCCAGGGGCTGCTCGCGATCTGCCCGTTCCTTGACGTGCCGCTTGCCGAGGTGATCGCGGCGAAGCCCCGGCTGGTCGTCGTGCTCGCAAACGTACGTGACCCAGGCAACGCGGGAACCGTGCTGCGCACGGCCGACGCGGCCGGCGCGACCGGCGTGATCTTCGCCGGTGATTCCGTTGACCCCTATAACAGCAAGTGCGTGCGATCGTCAGCCGGGTCGCTTTTCCACCTGCCGGTCGTCACAGGCGTGCCCGCTGGAGACGTCGCCATGGCCTTGCGTGGTGCCGGGCTGGCGGTGCTGGCCGGGGAAGGCAACGCCACGCGGACACTGGATGAACTCGAAGCCGCCGGCCAGCTTGAGCGACCGACGGCGTGGATGTTCGGTAACGAGGCATGGGGACTGCCCGGTGACCTGCTCGCCCTGGCGGAAGAAGCAGTCGCCGTGCCGATCTACGGCCGGGCCGAAAGCCTGAACCTGGCCGCCGCCGCAGCGGTCTGCCTGTATGCCTCAGCCCGCGCCAGCCGGCCCGCAAGCTCGGTACTGCGCCACCGCCCATGATGGCTTCGCTCAAGCTGCTTGGCGCCAGGCCGCCGTCTGCGTGGGTGCGCCAACAGCATCGATGGCCCACCGATGTCGTTCGGGCCGGCAACTCCACGACAACGATGGCCCATGGATGTTGTTCCCGCGGCATCGATGGGCCATTGTTGCGGTTGCCAGCCCGGCGGTAACAGCATCGATGGGCCATCGTTGTGGTTCTTGCGACTGAGGAGCGGCGGCGGGGCTCGTTGGGCGGGCTGTCTTGAAGTGTGGGGTGGCGGCCGGGCTCCGGGGATCGGAATTCGGCCAGGCGGGTCCGCCCGCCCGCCCCGGCGAATCAGACATTAGCCGCATACCGGTCTCCCGATGGGCCGCCGGTCTGGATCGCAGGCCCAGCGTTGTCCCTGAGCAGGGGCCAGGACCCCAGCTCAGGGACAACGCTGGGCCTCACTGCCTGCCTGCTAGGAAGATCTGCTGGGTTAGGCGGCTAGTGGCGGGCTCGGGCCACGCGGGTGCGTGGTTTGGCGGGCTCGCGGCCGTGGCTGGGTGCTACGGGGGGATTGCCGGATTTGCTTGAGGGGCGGTGGGGGGTGCCGCGCAGGTTAGATAAGGCGCTAGGCTTTGATTACGTTGCGTCATTGACAGCTTGGCTTGGGTCACGCATGGTGGCTATGACGTGGTAGTCACTGCGGGTTATCCCCGGACCCGCAAGTGATGAGACCGGGTGGGCCGGGGCAGTGCGGTCTGCGGACTGGTGTCCTCAGACCGCACCGCCGATGTTTGCCTAGACAGTGATTCGGGCGAGCGAGTCCGAGGTGGACCGGCAGGTGGACGTGATGACCGCGAGCAGCGCCGCGGTGCGGGAGTCGCCCGCGCCGCCTGGCGACGGCTTGTCCGGGGATGAGCTGACTGGGGATGAGCTGTCCGCCGAGGATCTGTTCAGCGCTAATGAGCTGCCGGACGGACTGATCGTGGCCGACAGCGATGGCACGGTGATCATTTTTAACCGGGCGGCGGAACGGCTGACCGGGATCAGCGCGGCTAAGGCGATCGGAGATACCCTGCGCAACGCGCTGCCATTGTCCGACAGCGAGGGACGGTGCTGGTGGCGGCTTTCCCGGCCTTATGACGGCCTTTCCACGAGGACAAGGCATCCGGAGCGTTCGCTGTTTCTTGCCGACGGTACCGAGTTGCTGGTCACCGTCGGCTATGTCCGGGGTCCACGGTCAGAGCGCGGCGCGGTGCGGCGGCTGACGATCACGCTTCGGAGCGCGAGCGCGCGGGCCAGGCGGGAACGCACGAGGGCCGACCTGGTCTCGACCGTGGCGCACGAACTGCGGTCGCCGCTGACCAGCGTCAAGGGCTTCACGGCGACCTTGCTCGACAAGTGGCCGAGGTTCACCGATGACCAGAAGCGGGTCATGCTCCAGACCGTCAACGCGGACGCCGACCGGGTCACCAGGTTGATAACCGAGCTGCTCGACGTGTCGCGGCTCGAAGCGGGCCGGATTGTGCTGCATAAGGAACTGGTCGACGTCGGGTCGCGGGCGCGCAAGCTCGTAGCTGGCCGGGTCGCCTCGGGCGAATCTGATTCCAGGTTCAAGGTCCAGGTGGCCGGATTGCTGCCTGAGACGTGGCTGGACGGCGACAAGATCGATCAGATCCTGGCCAACCTTATTGAGAACGCGGTCAGGCACGGGGCTGGTACGGTTACTACCGTGATCGAGTCTGCGCTGGTGGGCGGCGGGCCGGGGTCGTGGTTTCGGTGCGCGACGAGGGTCCGGGGATCGCGCCTGAGTTCGCGCCTGCCGTGTTCAGGCAGTTCTGGCGGGGCAAGCGGCGGGGCGGGGCTGGGCTCGGACTATTCATCGTCAAGGGTCTCGTCGAGGCGCACGGCGGGTCGATCAGCGTGACGCAGGCACCGGGTGGCGGGGCGGAATTCCGATTTACCATGCCCGCCGGCGGGCCGGATCACGACTGATCCGAGCGGCGCGCCTGGCGGGCTCTGGCTTCCGGTGTGTCAGCGGGCGCTCACGCGGGTTATCCCTGGACGGGCGTCAGGTAAACACGTCGGCCAGCCGTGAAGTGGCGAGGCTTGGGCCGGCGGGGCTGCTAGCTGAGCTTGGGGGCGCCGGCGGCTACCGGCCATGGGCGCAGGCCATTTGAACTTAAGAAATCTTGACCTTGAACAGGATCGGAATGCGAGATGTCAGCACCGAATAAAACCTACGACCCGGTTCGGGTTGCCGCGCTCGCGCCTGAGGAAGTCCAGCGAATGCTGGACGAAGGGCTCGCCGCGATCGGCGGCGCGAGCAGTTTCGATGAGCTTAAAGACGCCCGGCTGGCGCACCTTGGCGGCCGGGCACCGCTCGTCGCGGCCAGTTCGGAAATCGGGGCGCTGCCGCCCGAGGCCAAAGCGGAGGCGGGGCGGCGGATTGGCGAGGCCAAGAAGCTGCTGAACGAGGCCAACGGAGTCCGGCAGCGGGAACTTGAGGCCGAGCGGGACCGCCGGGTGCTTGTCGACGAGGTCGCCGACGTGACGCTGCCGTGGGACAGGTATCCGGCCGGCGCCAGGCATCCGGTGATGACGCTGGCCGACCGGCTGGCCGACGTGTTCATCGGGATGGGCTACGAGATCGCCGAAGGGCCTGAGATCGAGGCCGAGTGGTACAACTTCGACGCGCTGAACTTCCCTCCCGATCATCCGGCGCGGGAGATGCAGGACACGTTCTTCGTGGCGGGACCTGAGCGGGGGGCTCCGGGGGGTCGTCCCCCCGGGCCAGCACAGGGAGCGCCCCGGTCAGGGATGGTGCTGCGGACTCATACGTCGCCGGTTCAGATCAGGGCGATGCTGTCGCGGCCGCTGCCGCTCTACGTCGTCAGCCCTGGCAAGTGCTTCCGTGCGGACGCGCTTGATGCCACGCACAGTCCGGTGTTCCACCAGATCGAGGGGCTGGCCGTGGATGAGGGCCTGACCATGGCCGACCTCCGGGGCGCGATTACCGCGTTCGTCGAGGCCATGTTCGGACCAGGGCTGCGGACCCGGCTGCGGCCCGACTACTTCCCGTTCACCGAGCCGTCGGCCGACGTGTCGATGGAGTGCCACGTATGCCGGGGGGAGTCGACGCGGGGCGGCGCGCCCTGCCGGGTGTGCAAGTCGCAGGGGTGGATCGAGATCGCCGGGTGCGGGATGGTCAACCCTCGGGTGCTCACCGCGTGCGGGATCGACGCGGAACGGTACAGCGGGTTCGCGTTCGGGCTTGGCATCGAGCGGTCGCTGATGATCCGCAACGGGCTGGCCGACATCCGGGACACGGTTGAGGGCGACGTGCGGTTCTCGCGCGCTTTCGAGCAGGAGGCTTAGATGCTGATTCCGCTTTCTTGGCTGCTTGAGTATGCGCCCTTGCCTGAGCCGGTCGATTCGGCTGAGGTCGGGCGGCGGCTCACCGGGATCGGGCTTGAGATCGAGGCGGTCGAGCACGTCGGGGCTGAGGTCTCCGGCGTCGTGGTCGCTCGGGTGCTTGAGATCGAGGAGCTTTCCGGGCACAAGAAGCCGATCAGGTACTGCCGGGTTACTACCGGGCCTGCTGTTGCCGACGAGCGGTGGGTGATCTGCGGGGCCGCGAACTTCGTCGTCGGCGACGTCGTTGCGCTGGCACTGCCGGGGTCCACGTTGCCTGGCGGTATTGAGATCGGGGCGCGGAAGGCGTACGGGAAGCTTTCTGACGGGATGATCTGCTCGATGGCCGAGCTAGCGCTCGGGGATGATCATTCCGGGATCCTGGTACTGCCTTCTGATTCGCCGCTCGGGGCTGACTTCGCGTCGTGGGCCGGACTGCGGGATGTCGTGTACGACGTGAACGTGACGCCCGACAAGGGGCATGCGCTGTCGGTTCGGGGGATGGCGCGGGAGTTGGCGAGCGCGTTCTCGGTTCCTTTCACCGATCCGGCTGGATCGCTCGCTGCCGGGGACTCGGCTAATCCTGACGTGTATCAGGCGTCGATCGGGGATCCATCCGCGTGCGATCGGTTCGCTTTGCGGGAGGTGAAGGGGATCGATCCTTCGGCCGCGACCCCGCTTGCGATGCGGGTCAGGCTGGCGCGGTGCGGGATGCGGAGCGTGTCGCTCGCGGTCGATGTCACCAACTACCTGATGCTCGAGCTCGGTCAGCCGCTGCATGCCTTTGACCGCTCGCGGCTCCAGGGGCCGATCGTCGTGCGGCGGGCGCGCGAGGGGGAGAAGCTGGAAACGCTCGACCATGTCGTGCGGCAGCTTGATCCCGACGACATCCTCATCACCGACTCGTCGGGGCCGATCTCCATGGCCGGGACGATGGGCGGGCTGGCGACCGAGGTTTCTTCCTCGTCGCGCGATCTCGTGATCGAGGCAGCGCACTTCAGCGCGCCTGGAACGGCCAGGATGAGCCGTCGGCACCGGCTGTTCAGCGAGGCGTCGGCTCGGTTCGAGCGCGGGGTTGATTACGAGTTGCCGCTGCGGGCGTCGGCTAAGGCTGTGTCTTTGCTCGCCTCGCTCGGGGGCGGGTCGGCTGTGGCCGGGTACTCGCTGGCTACCGCGCCGATCTCGCCGGTGACGATCTCGCTGGCCGACGACCTGCCTGATCGGGTCGCCGGGGTGGCCTACGGGGTGGATACCGTGGTGCGGCGGCTGCGGGAGGTTGGATGCTCCGTCGTGGTATCGGCCGGCTTGCTTGAGGTGGAGCCGCCTTCGTGGCGGCCTGACCTTACTGACCCGAATGACCTCGCTGAGGAGGTCATTCGGATCGAGGGGTACGACAAGGTCGGGATCGCCATGCCTCGGGCGATCGCCGGGCACGGGCGGACGGCGGGTCAGCGGCTGCGGATCTCGGTGGCTCAGGCGCTGGCTGGATCCGGGTTCGTCGAGGTGATCAGCAGCCCGTTCGGGTCAGCGGCCGACTTCGACCGGATGCTGCTTCCGGCTTCTGATCCCCGGCGGGGAGCGGTGCGGCTCGCCAACCCCATCCGCGAGGAGGAGCCGCTCATGCGGACCTCGCTGCTGCCTGGACTGCTGCGGGTGGCCGGGCGCAACGCCGGGCGGGGGTTCGCGGACCTGGCGTTGTTCGAGGTCGGGAACGTGTTCCTGACTGGTTCCCTTGACTGGCCTCGCGTGGCTCCGGTGCTTGCGGTCTCGCGCGGCCCTTCGCCGGCGGAGCTCGAGCGGCTCAATGCGGCCTTGCCTGTGCAGCCTCGGATGGTGGGGTGCGTGCTGACCGGGAGGTTCGAGGCATCCGGCTGGTGGGGCGAAGGGCGGCTGGCTAGCTTCCACGACGCCATCAAGGCGGCCACGGCTGTGCTCGCGGTCAGCCGGGTTCCTTACGAGATCAGGGCTGGTGCTTTGGAGCCCTGGCATCCGGGGCGGTGTGCCGAGTTCGTGATCCTGGCGCCTGGCGGGCCTCTCGTCGTCGGGCATGCGGGCGAACTGCATCCTCGGGTGGTCGGGGCGTTCCGGCTGGCGCCGCGTACTTGTGCGGTAGAACTCGACTTGAGCGCGATCGAGGCCGTCGCGGTCGGGCTGGCTCCGGTCCAGGCGCCGGTTATTTCCGGGTACCCGATGGCGGCGCAGGATGTCGCGCTCGTGGTGGCGGAGAACGTGCCGGCGGCTGAGGTTGAGGCGGCGCTGATCGCCGGGGCTGGTTCTGGCGGCGCTGGTTCTGGTGCCGCTGGCTCCGGAGGAGCGTCGTTGCTTGAGGGTGTGCGGCTGTTCGATGTGTACACCGGGGAGCAGGCCGGGGCGGGAAACAAGTCGCTGGCCTACACGTTGCGGTTCAGGGCCGCGGACCGGACGCTGACTGACGAGGAGGTGGCGGTGGCCAGGGAGGCTGCTGTTGCTGAGGCGGGGAGGCGGACCGGGGCGGTGCTGCGGGGCGGGGCGCCCTAGCTGGGGCCGCCGCCTCTGGGCGTTTCTGGGTATCAGGAGGTGGATGGCAGGAGCGCGAGGATCTCGTTGCTGCCTTGCGTGCACCTGGATGCCTTGCCGGTGTGCAGTACCACCGGGGTTGAATAGCCCTGGCAGGTCCAGCCGTTCACCTTGACCGGACCGCCGCCGCCGTTGCCAGGCGCCCGTCCCGACCTGATTGCCTCGGCGTACTGCTTCTCAACAGACAGGGCCGTGCCGCACCCGACGTGGCCCTTAGCTACCTCGATGTGAATGGGGACATTCGCCGCCGTTCGCGAGGATCCGCACGGGGTAACTTTGGGGGCGGCGCCGGTCTGGTGCGTCGCCCCGCCGCAGCCGGCGGTGAGGCCGGCGCCGAGCCCGGCGAGCAGCACCAACACCGCGATGCGGGCGGGTACGGCCCGGCGGCATGACAGCAGGCAGATCTTGCTCCAACGGCCGCCGGGGTGCATGCCATTCTCCTCAAGGATTCGCTTACGGGCTGCGCCCCCACATCATGCGCTAGCGACCGGCGCTCAGGGAGCCGAACCCGATGGTTCGAGGCCCATTCCCATGACCTGGACCGAATTGTCACTATCAGGTGGACTTTCGTCACGCTGCGACGGTTCGGGCGGCATTGGAGGCCGGGTCGGGCCGGTCTGGCCGGAGCCAGGGCTGGTCCTTCCAACAATGTGGTGCATAGCGGTCATATTGGCTTCACGGCGACAACGGTGGCCCAGCGATGCTGTTCGCGCCGGGCCTGGCAACCGCAACGGTGGCCCATGGATGCTGCTGCGACAGCATCGATGTCCCAGCGTTGTTGTTGGTCGGGGGCGGCGACACGACAACGGTGGGACTTCGTTGTTGTTCGCGCTGGCGAATAGTCCGGTGTGTCCGTTTCGGACGGCAGCGGCCTTGCTCTTGATCCTCGGCTCCGGCTCGCCCCCAGGGAGTTGGCCGGTTCGGCTTGCATATTCAAACAACGATCTGCATAATAATTCGCAGGATGGGTCGACGGGCAAGGCGGATCGAGCGGAGGGCTAGGTAGTGGTACGGGTGGCGGTAGCAGGGGCTAGCGGGTACGCGGGAGGTGAGCTGCTGCGGCTGCTCGCGGGCCATCCTCAGGTTGAGCTTGGCCTGGTCACGGCCGATAGCAGCGCCGGGAGGACGGTTGGCGGGGTGCATCAGAACCTGGCCGGGCACCCGAAGCTCGCCGGGCTGGTCTTCGAGTCGCATCATGCGCTCAAGCAGGCCGACTGCGACCTGGTCTTCATGGCGATGCCCAGCGGCCGGTCCGCGCCGCTAGCGGCGAGCTTGCCTGACGAGACAAAGATCGTTGACCTTGGCGCCGATTTTCGCCTCGCCGAGGCCGAGGCCTGGACCAGGCACTACGACGGTGATTACGCCGGGCGCTGGGTTACCGGCCTGCCCGAGCTTCCAGGGGTGAGGGCAAAGATCAAGGCGGCAACCAGGGTCGCCGCTCCTGGCTGCTACTCGACGGCGGCGATTCTCGCGTACGCGCCGCTGGTGAAAGCCGGCCTGATCGAGACCGATGACCTGGTCGTTGTCGCCGCCTCTGGTACCTCGGGCGCTGGAAAAAGCCTGCGAGCCGACCTTCTCGCCAGCGAGGTGATCGGTTCAGTCGCCGCTTATCAGGTCGCGGGTGCGCACCGGCACACGCCGGAGATCGAGCAGGCGCTCAGCGAACTGGCGGGCAGTGGTCCTGAAGTGGTCAGAGTTTCTTTTACCCCGATGCTCGTCCCGATGCCAAGGGGCATCCTCGCGACCTGCACCGCCCGCCTGGCATCGAGACGTACCGACTCCGCCGCGCTAGGGAAAGCGCTTAGGCACTACTACGAAAATGAGCCGTTCATCGCCGTGCTCGACGACGGCACGTGGCCGACGACCGGTGCCGTGGCCGGCTCCAACGGCGTACAGCTTCAGGCCGCCGCAGACCACCGCGCGGGCCGGGCCGTCGTCGTCGCGGCCATTGACAACCTGGGCAAAGGCGCGGCTGGCCAGGCCGTGCAGAACGCCAACCTAATGCTCGGCTTGCCTGAGGCAGCGGGTCTGACCGCGATCGGAGTAGCGCCATGAGCGTGACCACGCCGAAAGGCTTCCGCGCGGCCGGCGTCGCCGCCGGGATCAAGAACTCTGGCAAGCCGGACGTCGCCGTTGTCATCAACGAAGGCCCTTCCAAGGCGGCGGCCGCCGTCTTCACCTCTAACAGGGTCAAAGCCGCCCCGGTCCGCTGGAGCCAGAAAGTAGTCGCGGACGGCCAGGTCAGCGCCGTGGTTCTGAACTCTGGCGGCGCCAACGCCTGCACCGGGCCTGAAGGGTACTCCGACGCCGAGCAGACGGCCGCTCACCTCGCCGGGCTGCTGACGGTCGGGGCCGGCGAGGTCGCGGTTTGCTCGACCGGTCTCATCGGACAGCGCCTCCCGATGCACCAGCTTCTCGTCGGAGTTGACGCCGCTACCATGGCCGCGTCCCCGAACGGCGGCGCTACGGCCGCGAACGCGATTATGACTACCGACACCGTGCCGAAGACCACCGAGATCCAGGGCTCTGGCTATCAGATTGGCGGCATGGCCAAGGGTGCCGCGATGCTGGCCCCGGCCCTGGCCACGATGCTGGTCGTGCTGACGACGGACGCCGACCTGACGCCGAGTGATCTCGACAAGGCGCTGCGGGCCGCGACTAGCACAACCTTCGACCGCCTCGACTCCGACGGCTGCATGTCCACCAATGACACCGTTCTCTTGCTGGCCAGTGGCGCCTCAGGGATACAGCCTGACCCGGACGAGTTCGCCGAGCTGCTAACCGTGGCCTGCGATGACCTCGCGCACCAGTTGCTGCTCGACGCAGAGGGCGCCACCAAGGCGATCTCGATCCAGGTCGTCGGTGCGGATAGCGAGCACGACGCTATTACCGTCGGCCGGACCGTGGCCAGGTCCAGCCTCCTCAAGTGCGCGATTACCGGCGAGGACCCGAACTGGGGCCGGGTACTCGCGGCCGTCGGCACCACCGACGCCGTTTTCGACGCCGATCAGCTTGGCGTCGCCATCAACGGCGTCTGGGTCTGCAAGAACGGCGGCCCAGGCGAGGATCGCGGCGCCGTTGACCTCAAGCCCAAGGACGTGACGATCACGGTGGACCTGTCCGCCGGGCCAGCCGCCGCCACGATCAGGACCACTGACCTAACCGCCGCTTACGTACACGAGAATTCGGCCTACTCAACGTGACGACTGAAGTTTTGACAAATACGGATCCTCCAATAACCAGCAGGCCGGCTGCCGGCGCGCTGGCTAAGGCCGCAACGCTGATCGAGGCGCTGCCGTGGCTCGACCGGTTCCACGGCAAGATCGTCGTGATCAAGTACGGCGGCCACGCTATGACGGACGACGCGCTGCGCCTGGCGTTCGCGCAGGACGTGGTGTTCCTTCGGTACGCCGGTCTCTACCCGGTCGTCGTGCACGGTGGCGGCCCGCAGATCAACTCTCACCTCGCCAAGCTCGGCATCGAGCCGGTGTTCAGCGGCGGGCTGCGGGTCACTACCGCGGAGACCATGGACGTGGTCAGGATGGTGCTGACCGGACAGGTGAATAGGGATGTGGTCGGGCTTATCAACCGGCACGGGCCTTTCGCTGTCGGCCTGTCCGGCGAGGACGCGCACCTGCTGACCGCCCGCCGGGTTCAGGGCACGAACGCGGCCGGTGAGCCCGTCGATCTCGGTCACGTCGGCGAGGTCGAGCAGGTCAATCCGGGCGCGATCAAGGTCCTGATTAAGGATGGCCGGATCCCGGTCGTGTCCAGCGTCGCGCGGAGCGCGGTGTCGGCCGATGCGCGCAGCGCGGTGTCGGCCGATGCGCGCAGCGCGGTGTCGGCCGACGTGCTCAACGTCAACGCCGATACTGCGGCGGCCGCGCTCGCGGTCGCTCTCGGGGCGGCGAAGCTGATCGTGCTCACGGACGTAGCGGGGCTCTACGCGGATTGGCCGGGGATGGAGCAGGCGGTCGCGGACGGGCGGCCGCCGCAGGTGATCAGCGAGCTGACCGCGGCCGAGCTCGCGGAGATGCTGCCTTCGCTGAGCGACGGGATGATCCCGAAGATGACCGCCTGCCTGACCGCGGTGAACGGCGGGGTACCGCAGGCACACGTGCTCGACGGACGGCTGCCGCACGCTGTCCTGCTGGAAATCTTCACCGACTCGGGGATCGGCACCATGGTCGTGCCGGACGGAAAGGCCAGGACGTGAACCGTACCCAGGAGCTTCAAGAACGCTACGCCGCCGCGATGATGCCGAACTACGGCGTCCCGCCGCTTGCGCTCGCCAAAGGCGAAGGTTGCCTGGTCTGGGACGTGGACGGCGGCCAGTACCTCGACCTCATCGGCGGCATAGCGGTCTCCGCCCTGGGGCACGCGCATCCGGCGCTGGTCGCCGCGGTCGGCGAACAGGCAGCGAAGCTGGCCCACAGCTCGAACCTCTTCCTGCATGAGCCCGGCGTGCTCTTGGCGGAAAAGCTTGTTGGGTTGCTCGGTCAAGAAGGAAAAGTGTTCTTCGCGAATTCTGGCACCGAGGCCAACGAGGCCGCGATCAAGCTGGTCAGGCGCCGCCAGGGTGCCAAGCGCCCAGTCTTCGTGGCCGCCGAGCACGGGTTTCACGGGCGTTCGATGGGATCGCTCAGCCTGACCGGCAAGGAGTCGATCCGCGAGCCGTTCGGGCCGTTCGGCGTCGAGGTCGTGTTCGTGCCTTACGGCGATGCCGAGGCGCTGGCGGCGGCCGTGACATCCGAGTGCGCGGCGGTGTTCCTTGAGCCGGCTCTCGGAGAGGGCGGGGTCGTGCCCGCGCCGGACGGGTACCTCGCGGCCGCGCGGGCGGCATGCGACGCCGCCGGCGCGATGCTCGTACTCGATGAGATCCAGAGCGGGATCGGGCGGACCGGAGCGTGGTTCGCCTTCCAGGCCGCGGGAGTGGTGCCCGACGTGATCACGCTGGCGAAGGGGCTTGGCGGCGGGCTGCCGATCGGGGCCTGCGTCGGGATCGGTGAGTACGGCGACGCCTTTCACAAGGGCGATCACGGGAGCACGTTCGGCGGCAACCCGATCGCCTGCGCGGCCGCGCTCGCTGTGCTCGAGACGATCGAGAAGGACGGGCTGCTGGCCAACGTGAACGAGGTCGGGGAGGTCTTCACTGACGGGATCGGCTCGGTCAAGCACGAGCTGGTCGCCGGGGTCAGGGGGAGCGGGCTCTGGCTCGCTATCGCGCTGACGTCGGCCGCCGCTGGCGCGGTCGAGACGGCGGCCCGGCAGGCCGGGTTCCTGGTCAACGCGGTCCAGCCGAATGCCGTCAGGATCGCGCCGCCGCTGATTATCAGCCCAGCGCAGGCCGAGTCGTTCGTCGCCGCGCTGCCAGGGATCCTGGCCGGGGCGGCCGAGTTGCATGGACCCGGCTCATGAGCGGTACGTCAGCGCCGAGTGCGCCCGCGACGAAGGCAGCTAGGCACGCGAAGATCTCGGGGATACTCGGGGCGCCTGATCGTCCTGTGCACTCCCAGGATGAGCTGGCCGACCGGCTGGCCGCTGTCGGGGTGCGGGTTACCCAGGCGACGCTTTCGCGCGACCTGGACGAGCTCGGGGCCGTACGGCTGCGGGGTCCTGACGGCGCGCTGCGGTACGCGCTGCCGCCCGAGCATGCTGACGAGCTGCCCTCGACGCCGCTTTCCTCGCCGTTGGAGGAGGCGGTGGAGATCGCGGCGGTGCTGAGCGGGCTGTCACGCGGTGCCGTCGCCGCGCTTGGCAAGGTGGCTTCCGACCTGCTGCTTTCCGCCGAGCCGAGCGGGAACCTCGTGGTGCTCAAGACTCCGCCAGGGGCTGCGCAGCTGATGGCTTCGATGATCGACCGGTCGGGACTGCACGCGGTGCTCGGCACCGTGGCCGGGGACGACACGGTGTTTGTAGCGGCGCGGGACCCTGCGGGCGGGGACGAACTGGCCGCCATGTTTCTCCGGCTCGCCGAACGGCGGGCACGGGCCGCATCTGCTTTATCCGACTCAGGAGGGTTCAATGACTCAGCGGGTGGTGCTCGCTTACTCTGGCGGGCTTGATACGTCGGTCGCGATCGGATGGATCGCCGAGCAGACCGGCGCCGAGGTGATTGCCCTGGCGGTAGACGTCGGCCAGGGCGGCGAGGACCTGGAGACGATCAAGGAGCGGGCGCTTGCCTGCGGCGCGGCGCAGGCGCTCGTCGTCGACGCGAAGGACGAATTCGCCGCCGAGTACTGCCTGCCGGCGCTGCGCGCCAACGCGCTCTACATGGATAAGTACCCCCTGGTCTCGGCCCTGTCGCGGCCGGTAATCGTGGCGCACCTGGCGCGGGTCGCCAAGGAGTACGGCGCTTCCATTGTGTCGCACGGGTGCACGGGCAAGGGCAACGATCAGGTTCGCTTCGAGGTCGGCCTCGCCGCGCTCGCGCCCGAGGTGACGGTCTTCGCGCCGGTCCGCGACTCAGGCATGACTCGAGACAAGGCAATCGAGTTCGCCGCGGCCAAGGGCCTGCCGATCGACGTGACGTCCAGATCGCCTTACTCGATCGACCAGAATGTCTGGGGCCGCTCGGCCGAGACCGGGCACCTTGAGGACATCTGGGAGGCGCCGCACGAGGACGTGTACGGGTACACGTCTAATCCAGGGCTAGGGAAGCCCGCCGAGGAGATTGTCCTTGGGTTCACCGACGGGCTGCCGGTCAGTCTTGACGGGCGCGCTCTTTCCCCGCTCGAGATCATCAGCGAGCTGAACGCCGTCGCCGGCGCGCACGGGGTCGGGCGGATCGACATGGTCGAGGACCGGCTGGTGGGGATCAAGAGCCGGGAAATCTACGAGGCGCCGGGCGCCATGACCCTGATCGCGGCGCACGCTGAGCTTGAAGGCACCTGCCTGGAGCGGGATCTGGCGAGGTTCAAGCGTCTGGCCGGGCAGAGGTGGACCGAGCTCGTGTACGACGGGCTCTGGTTCTCGCCGTTGCGGGCGGCGCTTGAAGCGTTCCTGATCGAGGCGTCCAAGAACGTGACCGGCGAGGTGCGGGTAAGGCTGCAAGGCGGGCAGGCTGTCGTCACCGGGCGCCGCAGTCCGCTGGCGCTTTACGACTACTCGCTCGCTACGTACGACACCGGTGACATGTTCGACCAGAAGCTGTCCAAGGGCTTCATCGAACTATGGGGCCTGCCGAGTAAGATCGCTGCGTCGCGAGATCGCAAGGCGACTAGCTAAGCAGGCACGGGTCCCCGGATGAGCCGGGGCGCGGCGCCGCCTGGACTGACGAGCGAAGCGCGAAGCGCAAGCGAGGAGGGAAGGCGGCGCCTGTAGCGCCCCGGCATCGGGGGGCTCCGGGGGGTCGTCCCCCCGGGCTAACAAGGAGCTGGTGTGAGCGGCGAGTCAGGTACGGGATCCGCGCCGGTGCGACTTTGGGGCGGGCGGTTCGAGACGGGACCGGCCGAGGCGCTCGCGCGGCTGTCGGTCAGCGTTCAGTTTGACTGGCGGCTTGCCCCCTACGACCTGCTCGCCTCCAAGGCGCACGCGCGGGTATTGCACCGGGCCGGCTTGCTGACGGACACCGAGCTGAGCCGGATGATGGCCGCTCTTGACGAACTGGCCAGGGACTGCCTGAGCGGCGCGTTCCGGCCTACGGTCGCTGATGAGGACGTGCATACCGCGCTTGAGCGCGGCCTGCTCGAGCGGGTCGGGTCCCTCGGCGGAAAGCTGCGCGCGGGACGCAGCCGTAACGACCAGGTGGCGACCGACCTCCGGCTGTACCTGCGGGACCACGCCCGCCAGGTGGCAGCCAGGCTGGTGGAGCTGCAGACGGCGCTGATCGACCAGGCCGCGACGCATCTGGCCGATCCGGCTACGCCGGCCCCTGGGCTGACGCACACCCAGCACGCACAGCCAGTGCTGCTTTCGCATCAGCTGCTGGCGCATGTCCAGGCCTTCGCGCGGGACGTGGCCAGGCTCAGGGACTGGGATAAGCGGGCGGCGATCTCGCCGCTTGGCTCGGGGGCGCTGGCCGGGTCCTCGCTGCCGCTTGACCCGAAGGCGGTCGCGGCTGAGCTCGGGTTCGACGCGGCCGCGCCGAATTCGATGGACGCCGTCGCCGACCGTGACTTCGCGGCCGAATTCTGCTTCGCGGCGGCCCTGGCCGGGGTGCACCTGTCCAGGCTCGGCGAAGAGGTCGTGCTGTGGACCTCGCACGAGTTCGGCTGGGCCGAGATCGACGACGCCTATGCGACCGGCTCGTCGATCATGCCGCAGAAGAAGAACGCGGATGTCGCCGAGCTAGCCAGAGGGAAGGCCGGCCGGCTGATCGGCGGCCTCACCGGACTGCTCACCACGCTCAAGGGCCTGCCGCTCACCTACAACCGGGACTTGCAGGAGGATAAGGAGCCGGTCTTCGACGCCGTCGACACGTTGTTGCTCGTGCTGCCGGCCATGGCTGGCCTGGTGAGTTCCATGCGATTCAACACCGCGCGGCTGGTGAGCGTCGCCGCCGCGGGTCATGCTCTGGCGACTGACCTGGCCGAGTTGCTGGTCAAGCGGGGCGTGCCGTTCCGCGAGGCCCACGAGGCGGTCGGGCACCTGGTGGTCTGGTGCGAGGTGCACGATTGCGAACTCGGGGACGTCAGCGACGAGGACCTGGCCAAGGTGTCGCCGCACTTCACTCCCGACGTGCGCGATGTACTCTCCGTGCCCGGTGCGCTCGCTGCGCGCGATACGTACGGGGGAACGGCGCCGGTCAGCGTTGAGCAGCAGCTCAACGAGCTGCGGCCGGTCGTGGAAGCCGACGCGGTGTGGGCGGCAACGGCTTGACGAGTGCCGGGGCGCTGCTGGTGCCTGGCGGGGGTTTGCCGTCCTGGGGGGCTGGCGGCTGGGACCTGGTGCCGCGATCGTTCTTCGGGCGGCCTTCCACGGTCGTCGCGCCTGCGCTACTTGGCTGCGTACTGATGCATGAGGATGCGGACGGGCGGGTGGCGGCTCAGATCGTCGAGGTCGAGGCCTATATGGGCAGCGAGGATCCCGCGTCGCACGCGTACCGTGGCCGGACGGCCAGGAACGGAGTCATGTTCGGCGAACCCGGACACGTCTACGTGTACTTCACGTACGGGATGCACTTCTGCGCGAACCTGGTGTGCGAGCTGCCCGGCGATGCGTCGGCGGTACTCTTGCGGGCTGGCTGGGTAGTCGAGGGCACTGGCCTGGCGCTGGAGAGGCGGTCGGTCTCAGCCGGGTCTTTGGGCCGGTCCGGCGCGGACGGCCCGAGCGGTCCTGACGGCAGAGCGCTCGCCCGGCTCGCCAGCGGGCCGGCCCGGTTGTGCCAGGCGCTGGGGGTAGCCCGACCGCAAAACGGGGCGGACGCGTGCTCATCGGGTAGCGCGCTGCGGATCTATGCGCCGGACGGGTTCGCTGGCCTGCCCGCCGACCGGATCGCCGCCGGGCCCCGGGTCGGAGTCAGCAGCGCGGCTGAGGTGCCGTGGCGGTTCTGGGTGACGGGTGACAAGGCTGTGTCGGCGTACCGCCCGCAAGTTCCGCGGGGGCGGCGGCGGTCGGAAGCTGGACGGTTGCTGCCTGGGTCGTGATGAGGTCGGCTGGCTGGCCTGGCCCGGTCGGCTCGGCATTCCGGGTATTTGCCGCAACTGGCTTGGCCTGACCGATGGCCCTCCGTTGCTGTTCCTGGCACGAGGCCAACGACAACGATGGCCCGGCGTTGCTGCTGTGACCGCATCCATGGGACATCGTTGCGGTAACGGCGAGCCCAGCAACGACAACCATGGGCCAGCGATGCGGTCCCCAGCCGGCCGCAGCTACGGCTGCCATCCCGGCTGACTCCCCGAAGTGAGATCCGTAGGTCATGGATGCTGCCTTGGGTGCGGTCGGGAGCCTGGACCGGGCACTGTCCGGACGCGGTGATCATGGATTTGCGGTTCTTGAGCGTGATAACCGGTGTGACCGGCGGGCAGCGAGATGGGAGACTTCAGCGGTGACCGACATCATCGATGACCTGACCTGGCGCGGACTGATCGCCGTTTCTACTGACCTGGATGACCTGCGAAAGGCGCTGGACTCCGGCCGGGTCACGTACTACGGCGGTTTCGACCCGACCGCGCCGGGTCTGCACATCGGGAACCTGGTCCTGCTCCAGACAATGCGCCGGTTCCAGCTAGCCGGGCACCGGCCGATCGGCCTTGTCGGTGGTGCAACCGGCCTGATCGGCGATCCGAGCGGCAAGTCAGTTGAACGGACGCTGAACCCGCGCGAGGTGGTCGCCGAGTGGGTAAACAGGATCCGGGCTGAGATCGGCAGGTTTCTTGACTTCGAGGCGGGCGAACTGAGCGCGATCGCGGTAAGCAACCTGGACTGGACGGCCCAGTTGTCCGCCATCGACCTGCTCCGTGACATCGGCAAGCATTTCCCCGTGAACCAGATGCTCAGCCGCGAGGTCGTGAAGGCCAGGCTGGAACAGGGCGGGATCAGCTACACCGAATTCAGCTACCAGATCCTTCAGGCCAACGATTACCTTGAGCTGCACCGCCGCCATGATTGCGTGCTTCAACTCGGCGGTAGCGATCAGTGGGGCAACCTGGTCTCCGGAGTCGATTTGATCAGGCGCGTGACCGGTGACTCGGTACATGCCCTTGCTACTCCGCTGATCACCAAGCCGGACGGCACCAAGTACGGCAAGAGCGAGGGCGGCGCGATCTGGCTGAGTCCAGAGCTGATGAGCCCGTACGCGTTCTACCAGTTCTTCCTGAACCGAACCGATGCCGAGGTGCCCGGGCTGCTCCGGGTATTCTCGCTGCGGCGCCGGGCCGAGATCGAGGACCTGGAGCGCGAGGTCACCGAGCGGCCAGCCGCCCGTGTCGCCCAGCGGGCTCTGGCTGACGAACTGACCACGCTGGTACACGGGCCGGAGGAGACCGCGAAGGCGATCGCTGCCGGGCGGGCGCTGTTCGGGCAGGGCGAACTGCATGAGCTTGACGAACGCACGCTGGCCGCAGCCGCGCTTGAGGTACCGCACGCGGAAGTTGATGGGGCCATCAAGACCTGGCGGGTCCCCGCGTCCGAGGAAGGCGACGTTCGCCAGGGGGAGGCCTCGGCTGGGCACACGCTGTCTATTGCTGACCTTATGGCCGCCTGCGGCATCGCGGCGAGCAAGTCCGCCGCGCGGCGGGCCATCGACGAGGGCGGCGCCTACCTGAACAACGTAAAGATGACCGATGTCGACGCCGGGCCGGGTCCTGGTGACTTCCTGAGCGGCAAGTACCTGGTATTGCGACGGGGCAAGCGCACCATCGGCATCGTAATCCGCGGCTAATTAGGCATCGGGCCTCCTCGGACCTGGCCCGCCGAGCGGCGCCGGACTCGGGCTCGGACCTGGCCCGCCGCCCGCGCCGGACTCGGGCCGACCCACGCCCAAGTGGCCGACGACCGGCCCAGGCCCCGGATCGGATCCGGCACCGACGCACCAGAGGACCCGCCAGCTTGAAGCGAACCATTACGGTGTCCCGCCGTCGCGGCTCCTGGCGCCCCCGCAGCGACAACGGTGTCCCGGCCCAGGGTTGCTGCGGGATCCTCCCTGCCCTGTTAGTTAATTTGATCATGGAATGGGGGCGGGTGTCCTCTCGCCGGTGCCTGCCGGACAAAGAGCCCGTAACGTCCGGCGGGGCGGGACCGCATGGATGGACATGGGTGTGGCTCTTCCTGATGGAGTTGGGCCGGTTGGCTTGGAGTTGATCTTCAGGCTGCCGGGCAGGCCCAGCGTTGTCCCTCCGCAGGTGCTATAACCCCCGCAGAGGGACAACGCTGGGCCTGCCGCCCGGCTCGGAACCGCCGCGTTGTGCCATCGCTGGGCCTGCCGCCCGCCGCTGACCCAGCCTTCATCAGGAAGAGCCACACCCACAGCATGGATGGCTCTGGCTCGCATTTCGTGGTGATGACGGTGGGGGCAGGGGCAGATGGGCTGGCGCTTGAAGGCAGGACCTGCCACGGGGGTGGCGGGGCGCCGGTCCTGGTTGCGGCAGCCGCCCCGGACAGCCCGCAAGACCGGCAATTGGCCCGTGTTCGGTCCGCCGCCAGGCACGCGAGTTGCTGCGGCGGCCGCGAACTGGGCGGCGGCACCGGCGAACCGGATATTTCGGCCCAGCTCACCGCAACGATGGGCCATGGATGCTGCCGGCCGGGGGCGGGCAACCGCATCTATGGGCCATCGTTGCTGCGGCAGCGACATCCATGGGTCATCGTTGCGGTTGCCCGGCCCGGCTGGGCAGCATCGATGTCCCATCGTAGTTGCCGGTTGCGGCCCGGGACTGGCGGCCAGGGGTGCCCGGTGGGCTAGGAGCCGGGGGACCTGAACGGCGGGCACCGGGCACCGGGAGCGGAAAGAGCCGGGAACCGGGTCACCTGGAACGGCGCCGCCGCACCTGACGCCGTGACCATCACGAAATGGAAGCCAGAGCCGCACGGATGGGCTATGGACGTCTGTTCGGCCCGGCCGCCGGACCGCAACGATGTCCCATCGATGCGGTCGATGCGACTGCCGCCACCCGGGCCCGCGATCCCGCCACGCCCGAAATTACATCCGGCCGAGCTACCGTCTCCGAGTCACTTCCGAGAAAATGTAACCATTTGCGCCCAGGGTTGCGAGCGGCCAAGCCCCCCGGCCGTCGGCATCTGGGCTGGCTCTCCGGCCGCGCTTCGATGCTGGCGGATCGTCCGTTGGGGCATGTCATCAGTTAGGTAACTTTCCCTGGCCATTAGGTACCAACGATCATGTGGTCGTCCGAGGAGATGGTCACTATCCGGTATCACCTTGTCCGCATCTCTGCTGTCGGCGGCAGCTGGCAGTAGCGCCGGGCACCGGAATTCAGCGTCGGGCGGGGCTCATCGTGAGCTGCGGGCGACTTCGTGGCGCGCAGGAACCGGGCCGTCGAGCCAAGTCTCTACGCCCGGGCGTAGAGCAGGAAAATTAGTTTTAGAGCGTTGAAGTGGGCTTTCATGTGGCTCTTCGAAGGAGTTTGGTCATTCGATTTGACACGGTGGGCGGGGTTCCCTAGTGTTCATCTCGGCCGGTGCGACGCCGGGCGGCCCGGAGCCGCCGCTCGCACGAGCCTCTAGCAGACCCCCAGCAAATTAGCTGAAG